>NZ_JANUQM010000009.1:262491-427991 GCF_030386795.1 Streptomyces sp. S.PNR 29 | reverse complement strand
CCCGTGGTCCGGCGCGTGACCGGTACCCCGGGCCCGGGGCCGGCGGCGGGCGGCGGGGCCGGCCGGGCGGCGCCCCCGGTGCAGCGCGCCGGCACCGCCACCGGTGCTGCCGCCCTGCCCACGGACGTACCGGTGAAGGCGGTACCGGCGCGGGGCCGGGCACGGTCGGCCCCCGTGCCGTCCACGGCATCCATCGCCGGCACGGGCGCGGACCGGCGCGCCGAGACACCGCAGGAGCCCGGTCTCGACCTGGACGACCTGGCGCGCCGCCTGCTCGACCCGGTGGCCCGGCTGCTGCGCACCGAGCTGCGGCGCGGCCGGGAACGCACGGGCCGCCCCTACGACGGACGCCGCTGAGGGCACGGAACGGAATGACGGACGAATGACGGACAGCATCTTCGCGACGAGCGTGTTCTTCCGGCTCGCGATCGGCGGCAACGACCTGGGAGCCTTCCACACCTGCTCCGGCATGGGCGCCGAGGTCGAGATGGAGACCTATGCCGAGGGCGGGAACAACGGCTTCACCTGGCACCTGCCGGGGCGCGTGACCTGGTCGAACATCACGCTCACCCGGCCGGTCACCGCCGACACGGCGAAGATCGGCCGCTGGCTCGACGAGACGCTGAAGCGGGTGGAGCCCAAGGACGGCGAGATCGTGGCGCTGAAGCCGGACCTGACCCGGATCATCAGCTGGCAGGTGTTCGGGATCGTCCCGGTGCGCTGGCAGGGCCCGTCCTTCGACCCCGCCAGCTCGCAGGCGGCGGTGGAGACCCTGGAGATCGCCCACGAGGGGCTGCGCCCTTCCTGACCCACCCCTGTGCACCGGTTCCCACGTACGTATCCGCACCCGGAGAGGAAGTCCCGGCATGTCCCCAGCGGTCCGCTCCAGCCGGGCCAGGGCCCAGCTGACCCTCAAGGAGCCCCCCGCTTCGGTCGGCGCGAAGCCCGGCGGGACGATCGCGCGGCTCGACCTGCAGTTCAACCCCTCCACCCTGCAACTGCAGAAGACCACCGAGTGGCGGCGCTCCCCGTCCCGGATGGCGGGGCAGTCCGCGCTGCCCGAGTTCGTCGGCAGCGGCCCGCGCACGCTGAGCCTCGACGTGTTCCTGGACGCCACCGCCACCCACGACAACTCCGTGGAGCAGGCGGTGGAGAAGCTGATGAAGGCGTGCGTGCCCACACCGGCCAGCCTGGGCCGCAAGAAGCCGGCGAGCCCCTGGGTGCGGTTCGAGTGGGGCACCGCGCGGACGACCTCGTTCGACGGCGTGCTGTCGAGCCTGTCGGTGACCTACACGCTGTTCGACGTGGACGGCAAGCCGCTGCGGGCCACCTGCGCGCTGTCGATCGAGGAGGCGAGCGTCGACCCGCCGGGCCAGAACCCGACCTCGGGCGCGCGCACCGCCCGCAGCACGCACACCGTGGTGGCGGGCGACAGCCTGGCCCTGCTGGCCTGGCGGGAGTACGGCGACGCGACGGCCTGGCGGGTCATCGCGGAGGCGAACGGAATCGACGACCCGATGGCGCTCGTGCCCGGCACCGAACTGGTGGTGCCCGGGCTGCGGGACGCGGGCGGTGAGGAGAAGCGGTGACCACACCCGAGGCACGGGGCGGCCGGTCGTTCGCGGCGGACCCCGTCATCGAGACGCCCGCCGAACTTCCGCAGATCTGGGCCGCCCAGCTGGTCAGCTGCGTGGTGGACGAGAACGTGGGACTGCCGGACGCGGCGGTGCTCACCTTCCGTGACCCCGACCACGAGTTCCTGAAGGCGACCGGCATCACCATCGGCACCCCGCTCAGGGTGTCGGTGGTGACCGTGTCCGGGCAGGCGCGCGAACGGCTGTTCAACGGCGAGGTGACGGCCCTGGAGGTGGACCGGGACCGCACGGGCTCGTTCACGGTGGTACGCGCCTACTCCAAGGCGCACCGCCTCCAGCGGGGCCGGAAGGTGGTGGCGTACCGGAACATGACGGCGGCGGCGATCGTCCGCAAGGTGGCCGCCGGGGCCGGGCTGGCCTGCGGAACCGTGCAGGCCGCGCCGGTCACCTACCAGCAGCTCTCGCAGGCGAACGTGTCCGACTGGGACTTCCTGCAGTACCTGGCGGGCGAGAGCGGCGCTCAGGTGCGCGTCGACGACAAGGGAGTGCTCCAGTTCACCCGGCCGCGGAAGGCGTCCGGCGCGCCCTCGCCGTCCACTCCGGCCACACGGAACCCGATGGTGCTGGAGTACGGGCGGAACCTGCTGGCGCTGCGGGCCTCGCTGTCGGCTGCGGACGGGGCGTCACAGGTGGAGGTGCGCGGCTGGGACGTCACCACGAAGCGGCCGCTGGTGGCCCGGCAGCCGTCGGTGGACAGTGACACCGTGGTGCCGGGCCTGAGCCCGGCGCTCGCCGCCCGCTTCGGCACGTCGGCGAAGCTGACCGTCACCGACACCCCGTACCGCACCCAGGCCGAGACGACGGCGGTCGCGGACGCGACGGCCGCTCAGGTCGGCGCGGGCTTCGGGGAACTGGAGGCGGTGGCCGAGGGCAATCCCCTGCTGCGGGCGGGCAAGCCCGTGGCACTCGGCAACGTCGGGCAGGCGTTCTCCGGCAAGTACACCGCGACGGCGGTGCAGCACGTCCTCGAACCGCACGGCGGGTACCGGACGACAGTGTGGGTCAGCGCCAGCCCGGACCGCTCCCTGACCGGCCTGGTGACCGGTGCCAACGCGCCGAGCCGTGGCCCGCGCATGCCGGGACTGGCGATCGGTGTGGTGACGGACGTACGCGAGCCGGGCGGTGCCGAGAGCGGCGCGGTGCGGCTGAAGTTCCCCTGGCTGGACGACACCTACGTCACCGACTGGGTGCGCACCGTGCAGTGGGGCGGCAAGGGCGGCGGGGGCGTGGTGAGTCCGGAGGTCAACGACGAGGTGCTGGTCGGGTTCGAACAGGGCCTGCTGGACAGCCCGTACGTCATCGGCGGGCTCTACAACGGCGTGGACAAGCCGTCACCCCACGACGTGCCGCTGATCGACAAGACCACCGGGAAGGTCAACCGCCGCTCGGTCGTGTCGCCTTCGGGGCACCGGGTGGAGCTGCTGGACGCGCGGGCTCCGGGCCCGTCCGGACTGCGGCTCCGGACCGGTGACGAGCGCCTTGAGGTGTTCCTCGACGACCGGCGGGACCGGATCGAGCTGACGGTGTACGCCGGGAAGGGCCGGCAGCCCCTGACCTCCGTCCTGCTCGACGCCAAGGGCATCACCCTGGACGCGGGGCGGGGCGACGTGAGCGTGTCGGGCCGGAACGTGGACATCAACGGCAGGGCCGGGGTGAAGATCGGCGGCCGTTCGGTGAGCGTCACCGGCAGTTCGGACGTCACCGTCGACGGCGGTCTGCTCGGCGTCCTCAAGGCCAAGCTCATCCGGATCAACTGACCCCTGTCCGCCGTCCCCGACCGTCCGTAAGGAGCAACCACCGCATGCCAGCCGCAGCCCGTACCGGTGACCCCACCAACCACGGCGGTCGGATCACCACCCCGCCGCCGGGCGCCGCCGCGCGGGTGGCGACCGTGCTGATCGGCGGCCGCCCCGCCGCCGTCGTGGGCAGCCTGCACGTCTGCCCGATGCCACCGCACGCGGCCACGGGGCCGGCCAACGTGATCCTGCCGAACCCGGCGGCGCTCGCCTCCGGCCAGGTGCTCATCGGCGGGTTGCCGGCCGCGCGGGCCCGCGACCAGTCCGCGTGCGGCGCGATGATCCTGACCGGCGCACCGAACGTCCTGATCGGCGGCGTGTGATGAGCGAGAGGTTCATCGGCCGCGGCTGGGCGTTCCCGCTGCGGGTCGGGCCGACCGGCGGGATCGCCATGGTCGAACGGCACCGGGAGATCGAGGAGGCGATCCGCCTCGTACTCGGCACCGCGCCCGGCGAGCGCCCCATGCGCCCCGAGTTCGGCTGCGGTATCCACGACTACGTCTTCGCCCCCGGCGACGGCGCCACCGCCGGACGCGTCGCGCAGCAGGTGCGCGAGGCCCTGGAGCGGTGGGAACCGCGCATCGCGGTGGACGACGTGGTGGTGGCCTTCGACGCCGTCGAGGCCGGCACGCTCTACATCGACGTGCACTACACGGTGCGTTCCACCAACGACCGGCGAAACCTGGTCTTTCCCTTCTACACGATCCCCTCCGACGAGGGGGCCGAGGAATGGGGCGCCGACTGATGGCCCTGCCCTCCCCCAACCTGGACGACCGGCGGTTCCAGCAGCTCGTCGACGAGGCGAAGCGGTACGTGCAGCAGCGCGCCCCGGAGTGGACCGACCACAACGTCTCCGACCCGGGCGTCACCCTGATCGAGACGTTCGCCTACCTCGTGGACCAGTTGCTGTACCGGCTGAACCGGGTCCCGGACAAGAACTACACCGCGTTCCTCGACCTGTTGGGCATCCGGCTGTTCCCGCCGGCCGCGGCCCGGGCCGACGTCGACTTCTGGCTGTCGGCGCCGCAGCCCGACACGGTGACGCTGCCCGCGGGCACCGAGGTGACCACCGCACGCGGCGAGAGCGACGAGGCCGTGGTGTTCACGACCGCCGAGGAACTGCGCATCGTGCCCAGCGAGTTGACGCGGCTGGTGACCGCGCCCCGCACCGGTGAACAGACCGACCGGACCAGGACGCTCGCCGAGGGCCGCGACGTCCCCTGCTTCCAGGCGGCACCGGAGCCGGGCGACGCGCTGCTGTTCGGCCTGCCGACGGCGGTACCGCGCTGCGTCGTCGCGGTGCGCCTGGACAGCCGCGTGGAGGGCATCGGCGTCGATCCGCGCCAGCCCCCGCTGGTGTGGGAGGCGTGGACCGGCGGCGGCTGGCAGGTGTGCGAGACCGGCACGGACACCACCGGTGGCCTGAACCGGCCCGGCGAGGTCATCGTGTACGTGCCGGCCGGGCACACGGCGTCGGTGATCGGCGGGGCCCGGGCCGGCTGGCTGCGCTGCCGGGTCACCGAGGCGGAGCCGGGCCAGCCGTTCTACTCGGAGTCCCCGACGGTGCGTGAGGCGGCCGTGTTCACCGTGGGCGGCACCATGTCCGTCGAGCACGCCGAGACCGTGACCGACGTGCCGCTCGGCACCTCGGAGGGGGTCGCGGGGCAGACGTTCCGGATCGGCCGCCCGCCCGTCCTGCTCGACGGCGAACCTCCCGTGGTCGAGGTGTCCTCGGACGAGGGATGGCAGCGGTGGGAGGTGGTGGAGCACTTCGGCCGCTCCGGGCCCGCCGACCGGCACGTCCGCGTGGACGCCACCACCGGCGAGTTCGGCTTCGCCCCGGCGCTGCGCGAGCCGGACGGCACGCTGCGGCAGTGCGGCGCCGTGCCGCCCAAGGGCGCCCAGGTGCGGGTGGCCCGCTACCGCACCGGCGGCGGACCGGCGGGCAACGTCGCCCGCGGCGCGATCTCCGTGCTGCGCAGCTCCGTCCCGTACGTGGCGCGGGTCGTCAACCGGGAGGCGGCGCGCGGCGGTGTCGCGGGGGAGACCGTCGCCAACGCCAAGCTGCGGGCGCCGGACGCGCTGCGGATGCAGGAGCGCGCGGTCACCGCCGAGGACTACGAGATCATCAGCCGTCAGGCGGCGCCCTCGGTGCGCCGGGTCCGCTGTCTGCCCGCCGCGGACGGCGCGGGCGCGGTGCGGGTCCTGGTGGTGCCGGACGCGGTGGCCGACGAGGGGGACGACCGGCTCCGCTTCGAGCAGCTGATCCCCTCGGACCAGGTGCTCCGGGCGATCACCGAGAGCCTTGACAAGCGACGCCTGATCGGCACCCGCCTCGTGGTGGAACCGCCGGCCTACCAGGGCATCACCGTCGTGGCCCGGCTCACGGCGGCGCCGGGCGACACCGACCGGGTGCGCGACGCGGCACTCGCCGCGCTGTTCCGGCACCTCAACCCGCTGCACGGTGGCCCGGACGGCACCGGGTGGCCGTTCGGGCGGCCGGTGCAGTACGGAGAGGTGTTCGGCGTGCTGCAACGCGCCACCGGCGACGCGCTGGTGGAGGAGGTCCGGCTGTTCGCCGCCGACCCGATCACCGGGCGACGCGGCGCGCCGTCGGACCGTATCGATGTCGCCGCGGGCGCGCTGGTCTTCTCCTACCAGCACCAGGTGGTCGTCACGGCCGTGGATCCGGAGGCCCGGGGATGAGCCGAGCCGCCGTGCCCGGCCTGCCGAGCAGGTACCCGATCGGCGAGCAACTGCCCGCCCTGTACGCCGACGACGACTTCGCACAGCGGTTCACCGCGGGTCTCGACGTCGTCCTCGCCCCGGTGTTCGCGACCCTCGACAACCTGCACGCCTACCTGGACCCCCGGGTGACTCCGACCGACTTCCTGGCCTGGCTGGCGTCCTGGGTGGGCGCTGCCCACGACCCGCACCGGCCCGCGGAACTGCGCCGCGACGCGGTGGTCCGCGCGGTGGAGCTGCACCGGTGGCGCGGCACCGGGTACGGACTGGTCGAGGGGCTGCGGCTCGCGCTCGGCGTGCATGCCGAGGTGACCGGGGACGGAGGCGCGGCGTGGTCGCGCACCGCCGGCGCCGACCTGCCGCCGGAGCTCCCTGACGAAACCCTGGTCCGGGTGTGGCCGGGCCGCGCGGGGCGGGTGGACGAGGACCGGGTCCGCGAGATCGTCCGGGCCATGTGCCCGGTGCACACCGTCTGCCGGGTGGAGGTACTGCCCGGCCCGCCCGCCGACGAAGGGAGGTGACGCCATGCGCGCGTGTCCCGCGTGCGGGGCGTCCAACGGCTCCACGGACGACTTCTGCGGCAACTGCGGGGCGTACTTGGGCTGGTCGGACACCACACCGGCCGCGAGTACGCCCTCGGCGCCCCCGGATCCACCGGACCCCACCCCGCCGGACGCCACCCCGGCGCCCGCATCGACCCCGGCGGACGAGCCCGCCTCCGCTGCGCCCGACCACAGCGACGAGGATCCCGGCGTCGCCCCCGGCCAGGCGGAGACCGGCCCTGAGCCGGAGACCCGACCCGGCGATGTCCGCACCGAGCCCCCGGCTCCCACGCACCGCCCGGACCCTGCCGGGTCCGGGCCCGCCGCATCCGCGACGGAGGCACGGCCACCGCAGGCCCCGGCCACACCGTCGGTGCGCATTCCGGGCCCTCGGCGCCCGGCGACCCCGGCCCCCGAGGAGCCGGCGGTGGACCCGGTACCCGTACGCCCCGCGAAGCCGGTGGCCCCGCGCCCCGTCGTACGCCCCGTGGAGGTGCCGGACGAAGAGGCGGGGGTGCCCTGCCCCGCCTGCGGCACGGCCAACCCGCCGGACCGCCGGTTCTGCCGGCGCTGCGCGACGGCGCTGCATCCCGCCGCGAAGCCCGCCCCGCTGCCGTGGTGGCGGACCGTGTGGCCGCTGCGCCGCCGGGTGCGGGCGAGCTCCGGCAGGGTGGCGCGTCTCCTGGTCGTCCTGGCCGTGGTGGCGGCTCTGTGCGCGGGCGGCCTTCTGCTGTTGCCGGCCGGACGCGCCTTGATCGAGGACACCCGGGACAAACTGGGCAAGGCCAAGCCCGTGACACCGGTGGACATCGAGGCGAGCGGCGATGTCCCGCGGCACCCGGCGGCCAACACCACGGACGGGCTCAGCAACAGCTACTGGGGTGCGCCCGCGCCGGGCGCTTCGGTGACCTACACCTTCCGCAAGCCGTTCCGGCTGCTCGACCTGATCATCACCAACGGAGCGTCCGCGTCTCCGGAGGACTACGCCCGCCAGGGACGCGCGCTCCGGCTGGACCTGGAGGTGACGACGCAGGACGGCGAGAGGCACCGCAAGGAGCTCACCCTCAGCGACAAACCAGGCCCGCAGACGTTCCCCACCGGGGTCAGCGACGCGAAGACGGTACGCCTGGTCCTGCACTCGCCCGCCGGCCTGTCCTCGGGCCGTCACCTGGCCCTGGCGGAGGTGGAGTTCTTCCAGCGGAGCTGACGGCACGCCGCCCACGTCTCCCCGCCCCGAGACGCGCGCTGGTCAGGGAGCCGGCTCGATGTCTCCGGCGAAGACGATGATCTGGTCGATGCGGTTCTTCCGCAGGTGGACCACGTCCGTTCCCGCCAGGCGTGGGCCTCCGTCCGGCGTGGTGAACACCCACTGATAGCGGGCCCACTCGCCCGGCATGTCCACGGCCGAGCAGCGGACCATCGTGCCGGCGCCGGCCGGGTGGCGGCGGATGTCCAGCACGAACCGTTCGACTGCCTCCACTCCCTCGCTCCGGCCCAGCGGGCCCCAGAACACCACGTCGGAGGTGAGAGCCTGGGAGAGCAGTGCGGTCACGTAGCCGTCGTCCGAGGCATTGAACGCGGAGAGGAACATGTCGATCGCTGACTGAGCGGCTTCTTCCAGCATGCAGCAGTCATACCAGCCGCCGCCCCGTCTCCTGGTCCGGTCGCCGCGGTCCAAGGGGCTGTGACAGTTAGGATCGCGGCCATGGACCTGACAGTGCACGACGTGGACCGGTTCGAGGCCTCCAGGTCCCGCCTGGAGGCCATCGCCTACCGCCTCCTCGGCTCCGCGAGCGAGGCGGAGGACGCCGTGCAGGAGACGTTCCTGCGCTGGCAGGCCGCCGACGTCGACCGGATCGAGGTCCCCGAGGCCTGGCTGACGAAGGTCCTCACCAACCTGTGCCTCAACCAGCTCACCTCGGCCCGCGCACGGCGCGAGACCTATGTGGGCCAGTGGCTCCCCGAGCCCCTGCTCGCCGGGGACCCGATGCTCGGCCCGGCGGACACCGCCGAACAGCGCGAGTCGGTCTCGTACGCGGTCCTCGTCCTCATGGAGCGCCTGACCCCCAACGAGCGGGCGGTGTACGTCCTGCGGGAGGCCTTCGACTACCCGCACCGGGAGATCGCCGAGATCCTCGACCTCACCGAGGCCGCCAGCCAGCAGATCTTCCACCGCGCCAGGAGGCACGTCGCGGACGGCAAGGCCCGCCGCGAGATCGACGAGGCCGCCGCCCGGCGGATCGTCGACGAGTTCCTCGCGGCCGCCACCAGCGGCCGGACGGAGCCGCTCGTACGGCTGCTCACCCAGGACGCCGTGTCGGTCGGCGACGGCGGCGGGAAGGTCCCGGCCCGCGCGAAGGCGTTCGAGGGCGCCCTCGCGGTCGCGAAGTTCATGCGCGGCCTGTTCAAACCGAGCAAGGCCAAGCGCGCCCTGGCCGGCGGCTCGCCCGAGGTCTACGCCACGACCGCCAACGGCGACCCCGCCCTCGTGGCGGTCCTGGACGGCAAGGTCATCGGCGTCATGTGCCTGGAGATCACCGCCGAGGGCATCGCCGCGTTCCGCAACCAGGTGAACCCGGACAAGCTCGAACGCGCGACCCGCCGGTGGGCGGCCGCCGACCACGGAGACCCCCTGCTCCACGCCTTCTGACCCTGCCGACCCCGATGTGAGGTGCTTCACATCGCGTTCCTGTCAGGAAACGGCGGGCCGCCCGGTTCAAGGGGCGAACACGCTCGGAATCCGCAGGATCCGCCCAAGGCAGGAGTCAGACATGCAGCACCGCATCATCGTCCTCGGAGCCGGATACACCGGAGCAGTCGCCGCCGGGCGGCTCGCCAGGCGGCTGCACCGTGAAGACGTCGCCATCACCGTCGTCAACGCCGAGCCCGACTTCGTCGAGCGGGTCCGGATGCACCAGCTCGCGGTCGGCCAGGACCTCAGGCCCCGGCCGCTCGGCGAGATGTTCGCGGGCACCGGCGTCGAACTGAAGCTCGCCAAGGTCACCGGCGTGGACGTCGACCGCAAGACGGTCTCCGTCACCGACGCCGGCGGCATCGAGGAGTCGTTGGAGTACGACACCCTCGTGTACGCCCTCGGCAGCGGCTGGAACGACCAGGGCGTCCCGGGCACCGCCGAGTACGCCCACGAGATCGCCAGTCGCCCCGGAGCGCTCCGGCTGCGCGAGCGCCTGGCCCGGCTGGACGCCGGACAGCCCGTGGTCGTGGTCGGCGGTGGCCTCACCGGCCTGGAGGCCGCGACCGAGATCGCCGAGGCCCGCCCGGACCTCGACGTCGCCCTCGCCGCCCGCGGCGGCCTCGGCGACTGGCTCTCCGACAAGGGGCGCGGGCACCTGCGGAAGGTCTTCGGCAAGCTCGGCATCACGGTGCACGAGCACGCCGCCGTCACCGCGGTCGAGGCCGACCACGTCACCCTCGCCGACGGCGCGTCCGTCCCGGCCGCGGTCACCGTGTGGACCACCGGGTTCGCCGTCCACCCCATCGCGCGGGCCACCACCCTGGAGGTCGCCGACACCGGCCAGATCGTGGTCGACCGGACCATGCGCTCGGTCTCGCATCCGGACGTGTACGTCATCGGCGACGCGGCCATGGCGATGGGCCACGGCGACAAGCCGCTGCGGATGTCGTGCGCCTCGGGCGGCTTCACCGCGTGGCAGGCCGCCGAAGCCATCGCGGCGCGCCTGACCGGCGGGAAGCTCCCGAACGTGCCGATCCGCTACTTCAACCAGTGCATCTCGCTGGGCCGCCGGGAAGGGCTGATCCAGTACGTCACCGCCGACGACCGCTCCGTCCGGGCGGCCCTGACCGGACGGCTCGCCGCCGTCTACAAGGAACTGGTCTGCAAGGGCGCGGCCTGGAGCGTCGCCAACCCGACGTTCGGGATGCCGATCCGGCGCCGCCGCGTCGTTCGGCAGCCGGTCAGCACGGGCCCGGCGGTCAAGACGGCGGCCTGACCCGCACCCCGGAACGGGCGCCCCCGGCACCGGGGGCGCCCCGGCAACGGTTCCCAAAACGATTCTGCTCCATTCCCCTTTCTCTTTCGTCCCGGGCGGAACTTCCGTCCTCATGAGAAATAGATGAACAAGTCGAAATTCCGTCGGGCAATGCTATCGGCTTTTTTAGGACGTTGTTTTCCGGAGGAACCAATAAACCGTTTCTCCATATCTACGATCGCAAGCTATGACGGACATTCCACGGGACAACTCCGCCACGCGTGCCCGCTGGCAGACATGTCTCAGGCTCGCCCGGGAACTCCTTCTTGTCGGACCGGACGGCAAGGACCTCAAACTCGACTATCTCCACACCCTGATCGACACAGGCAGCCTCGGCCCCACCCGCCACCCGCGCAAGAAGATCCTCGTCATCGGCGCCGGCATCGCCGGCCTCGTGGCCGGCCGATTACTCAAGGACGCCGGACACGACGTCACCATCCTCGAAGCCAACGCCGGACGCGTCGGCGGACGCATCAAGACCTTCCGCGCCACCAAGCACGACCAGCCGTTCGACGACCCCGCCCAGTACGCCGAGGCCGGCGCCATGCGGCTGCCCGACTTCCACCCGCTCGTCCTCGCCCTCGTGGACAAACTGGGCCTCGGCCGCCGCCAGTTCTACAACGTGGACGTGGACCCCTCCACCGGCAGCGGACCCGACGTCCCCGTCCCCCCGGTGACGTACACCTCGTTCACCGGCCGGACCTGGACCTACGGAGACGACAGCCCCGGCTTCCGCGAACCCGCCAAGCGCGGCAACTCCTGGATCCGCGCCAACCGCGTCCAGGTGCGGCGCGCCGACTACGCCACCACTCCCGAACGGATCAACGAGGGCTTCCACCTCACCGACGACGAGGTCCGCGCTCCCGTCGTGAAGATGGTCGACGACGCGCTGGAGGCCGTGCGCGACTACTACTCCGACGTCGTCGACGGCAAGCGCGTCAACAAGCCGTTCGACGAGTGGGTCGAGGGCTGGGCCCGGGTGATCCGCGACTTCGACGGCTACTCGATGGGCGGCTTCCTGCGCGACTACGCCGGGCTCAGCGACGAGGCGATCGAGGCCGTCGGCACCCTGGAGAACATGTCCTCGAGGCTGCACCTCTCCTTCTTCCACAGCTTCCTGAGCCGCAGCGACATCAACACCACCGCCCGCTACTGGGAGATCCCCGGTGGCAGCTGGCGCCTGCCCCACGCCCTCCACCAGGGCCTGCGCGACGAGGTGCGGCTCGGCCACCGCATGATCCGCCTTGAGTACCACGACCCCAGCCGCGACGCCGACCCGGAGGGCACCGGCGTCGTCGGACCCGAGGGGTGGGGCGTGGCCGTGCAGACCGTCGCCGAGAACGATCCCCAGGCCCCGCCGCGCCTGTGGACGGCCGACCTGGCGATCGTCACCGTCCCGTTCTCCGCCCTGCGCTTCGTGGAGATCGTCCCCTCGATGTCGTACAAGAAGCGCCGCGCCATCATCGAGACCCACTACGACCAGGCCACCAAGGTGCTGCTGGAGTTCAGCCACCGGTGGTGGGAGTTCACCGAGGACGACTGGCGCGGCGAACTCGACCGCATCGCACCGGGCCTCTACGACTACTACCGGCTGGGCGGCGGGGGCGGCCCCGATCCCGTCCCGGCCGGAGCGGACACCCGCGAGGTCCCCGTGTTCCCCGACGGCGCCGCCGTCCCCGTCCCGCCGCTGCCCGAGCTCCGGGCCGGGCTGCTCGGCGCCGCGGTCAAGGACAGCGGCGTCACCGAGGAGATGCGCCGGCTCAACAGCACCCTGCCGCTGCGCGGCCCCGCCGTCCGGCCCGCCACCCACTGCTTCGGAGGGGGCTCCGCCACCGACAACCCCAACCGGTTCATGTACTACCCCTCGCACCGGGTCGAGGGCAGCACCGGCGGTGTCGTGCTCGCCTCCTACTGCTGGTCCGACGACGCCGCGCGCTGGGACTCCATGCGCGGCGCGGAGCGCTACGTCTACGCCCTGCGCAACCTCCAGGCCCTGCACGGCCGCCGTATCGAGGTGTTCTTCACCGGACGCGGCGCCACCAAGAGCTGGGCCCGCGACCCGTACGCCTTCGGCGAGGCCGCCATCTACACCGCGCACCAGATGACCAGCTTTCACCTGGACGTCTCCCGGCCCGAGGGCCCCGTGCACTTCGCCGGGGAGCACACCTCCCTCAAACACGCCTGGATCGAGGGCGCCCTGGAGAGCGCCGTCCGCGCCGCCCTCGCCGTCCACCAGGCCCCGCCGGTCACCACCCCGGGCCCGACCCACGAGGAGGACCGCCCGTGACCGCGATCCCGCACGGCTGCACGGTCGCCCGCTACCTCGCCCTGCGCCTCGCCGAACTGGGCATCACCCACCTCTTCGGCGTCCCCGGCAACCACCTCGGCCCGTTCCTGACGACCCTGCGGGCCGAGGGCGACATCGAGTGGGTCGGCACCCCCACCGAGGGCGGCGCCGGCCAGGCCGCCGACGCCTACGCGCGCGTCCACGGCGTGGGAGCGGCCGCCGTCACCTACAGCGTCGGCGCGTTCAACCTGCTCAACGCCTGCGGCGGCGCCTATGTGGAGCGGATCCCGCTCATCGCCGTCAACGCCTGCCCGCCGTACGAGCAGTGGCAGAACTACCGCGCCCTCGGCCTGCTCACCTCGCACATGAGCCCCCGCCCGGAGAGCAACCTGGACGTCTACCGGCAGGTCACCGTGGACGCGCAGGTCATCTCCAACCCGGGCCTCGCCCCCGGCCAGATCGACGCCGCGCTCACCGCGTGCCTCTCCGAGCGCAGGCCGGTCTACCTGGAGGTCATGGAGGACCTGTGGGACGAGCCGTGCCCCGCGCCCGCGGGGCCGGTCGTCCGCCGTGATCGGCCGTTCAGCGCACGCAACCAGGCCATGCTGGACCACGCCGTGCAGGCGATCCTCACCCTGGTCGAGCAGCACCCCGGCCCGGACGGCAGGCCCCGCCCGATCGTGTGGGCCGGCGAGGAGATCGACCGGTTCCGCCTCGGCGAGCAGCTCACCGACCTGGTGGAGGCGACCGGCGTGCCGTTCTGCACCACCGTCGGCGCCAAGGCCGTGGTCGACGAGGATCTGCCGCAGTTCCACGGCGTCTACAACGGCGGGGCCAGCCACCCGGACGTGCACTGGATCTTCAAGGACTGGGCCACCTGCCGGATCGGGCTCGGCGCCTGGTCCACGTCGAAGAACCTCGGCGGCGAGCAGTGCGTCGGCACCGACTGGGTGATGGCCGCGAACGGCGGCGTCAGCGTCGGCACCTCCTACTTCCCCGACGTCCAGCTCGCACAGCTGCTGCCCGCCCTCCAGGACGCGCTGGTGAAGGAGTACGGCTCCGGGGGACTGGCCGCCGACTACTACGCCGAGGCCCACGCCCACCACGGAGCGCTCGCCGACCGCCCCGCCTGTCTGGAGCACCACCGCGCCTCGCTGCGCCTGCGCGGCTCGCGGTCGTCCCGGCGCCCCGACCAGCAACGGCTCACCTATGACGGCGTGTTCGACCGGATCAACCACTTCCTGAACCACGAGACCGGGGAGGACTGGACGGTCGTCTCCGACGCCGCGTTCTCCCTCATCGGCTCGATGAACCTGTCCCTGCCCGCGGGCGGGTTCCTGTCGCAGGTCAGCTGGCTGTCCATCGGCTGGTCGGTGGGCGCGGCCACCGGCGCCGCGCTCGCCCCCGAGCGGGAGAACGCCCGCCCGATGGTGTTCGTCGGCGACGGCGCCTTCCAGGAGACCTGTCAGGAGATCTCCACCCACACCAGGCTCGGGCTGCCGTCGGTGGTGTTCGTCATGGACAACGGACACTTCTACGGCGTCGAGCAGATGCTGGTGCACCCGGAGTACTACGCGGAGCAGGACGCCGCCGACCCGGACTTCTACAACGTCCTCCACCCCTGGCACTACGACCGCCTCGCGGAGGTCTTCGCCGGCCGGAAGACCCCGGCGAACGGGGCCGTCATCGAGCACGCCGCGGAACTGGACGAACTCCTGGAACGCCTCTCCGACCCGACCGACCCGCTCAACGCCGGACCACTCCTGGTCCGGGTCCGCCTGCACCGGCACGACTACCCGCGGGCGATGGCCTACAAGGTTCCGAAGCAGAAGGAGCAGGGACATGGCTGATCTCAACGTACTGATCGCGTTCGACGCGGCCACCATCGTCGAGCGGAACCCGAACGCGTCGATGAATCCCGACCAGCCGACATACGTCGACACCAGCCTCATCTACATGACGACGCGCCACGACCACATCATCGGCACCTCGGGGGCCGAGTTGAACCTCCGGGCCGAACCCGGGGACACCGTCAAGTGGCGGGAGACGACGCTGTCGCTCGGCAGCGACTACAAGGCGCTGCTGTACCGGTACGTGAGCAGCGACCCCGGACACACGCTCATCAGGACGCCGGAGATCGAGGTGATCGACACCGTCTATCCGACGCCGAAGGAGGGCACCGAGGGCAAGCCGGATCTGTTCGGTGTCCAGACCTACCAGGACCACTACTGGCGCACGACCGTCAAAAAGACCGGCAAGGTCGTGTACCACTTCTACTTCCAGATCCTGGACCGCCACCGGAAGGTGAAGGGGTACTTCCAGTGGGACCCCTACATCACCATCGAAGACTCCTGACGGCTCAGGCGTAGGGCGGCGGCCGGCCCGGCCGCCGCCCTCTCGCCGAGAGCACGGGCGGCCTGCTGCTCACCAGCCCCTTCTGTCACAATCCGTCGGGGGTGGTCATCGTGAGTGGCGAACCGGACGGTGTGGAGCGTATCGACCGGGTGATGCGCTGGGCGGGCCGAGGCGCGGCGGTCGTGCTCTTCGTCGCGGCCGGGGCGTTCAGCTGGATCATGGCCGGCGCCTTCCTGTCGGGAGTCGGTGCCGCCGATGCGGCTCCGCGCGATCTGTGCTCTCTCGTCGCGTCCGAGCAATGGCGCGGGATCGTTCCAGCGGCCCGGGTGTCGCACCACACCGGCCCACGGCACGACGTGCGCAACGACGCCGAGTGCGAGGTGACCGGCCGGGACGGGGAGAAAGCGCGGGGCCGCTACGGCCGGATGCACGCCTACCTGGACCGGCACGGCGCCACTCGCTACGGGAGCGGCTGGGAGGGGGCCCGCAAGACGTACGACTGGCTGAGGGAGGACGCGGCCGGTGACGGCAGTACCCCGCGGGAGGTGCGGGGCCTCGGGGAGCAGGCATTCGCCGAGGCCCGGTCCGCGGCCTCCGACGGCGCCCGGGCCGAGGCCGAAGTGACGGTGCTGCTCGGCCGGGACGTTCTGACGATCGAATACGCGGCCGAGCCGAGCAGCCCGGAGCGGGCCCGTGAGGTGGCCGTGGCGGTGGCGACGACGATGTTGGCGAAGCTGTGAGCGGCACGACGAACACGGCGCGTAAGGCCGTACTGATCGTGGTGGGGGTGGTCCTGACCGTCCTGGCCGGCGGAGCGCTGGGCATCCGGACGGAGCAGGAGCGGGAGGCCGACCGCCGGGCGAGCGTCGAGCAGTACCGGCCCGACGCACCGGCCCCCTTCCCGGATCCGTTCCTCGACCGGCCACGACGCTGACGCCATGGACGCGACGCAGGGATGCTGCCGACGGGCGGCTTCCCGGCCTCGCTGTCGGGACCGCCGATTCTGTGGTCTGCTGAAGGAGTCGGGCCGTCGCGGGGACGGGGGCCGCGAGCATCCGGGAGGCACGCCATGCCGCATCTCCGGCTCGCCCCTCCGGCGTCCACCCGGCCCGCGTTCCTCCTGCCGGCGCGTGATCTGGCCCTGGGCTGGATTCTGCTCACGCTGATCGCCGCCCTGGCGTGGCTGCTCACCGTCGACCAGTCCCGTGACATGGGGACGGAGCCCGGAACGATGGGCCTGGCGCTTCCGCTCTTCCTGCTCCTGTGGGTGGTCATGATGGTGGCGATGATGCTGCCGTCGCTGGCGCCCGTCGCCCTGACCTGGGGACAGGCGGTCCGCCGCAGCGCCCCGGGCAGCCTCCGCTCCCTGCGCACCGCCGAGTTCGTCTGCGGTTACCTGCTCGCCTGGGCCGCGTTCGGGCTGCCGGCCTACGGGGCGCTGGCCGCGACCGGACGTCTGGTCGACAGCCACCCCGACGCGGGCCGCTGGATCGGCGCGGCCGCGTTCCTGCTCGCGGGTCTGCAGCAGTTCGGTCCGCTGAAACGGGTCTGCCTGCGGCACTGCCGCGACCCGATGTCCCAGCTGCTGCGGTACGCACGCCTCCGGCATCGGGCGAAGGACCTGCGGGTGGGCGCGCACCACGGGCTCTCCTGCGTCGGCTGCTGCTGGGGCCTGATGATCGTTCTGGTCCCGCTCGGATTGATGAACGTGGCGGCGACGGCCATGCTGGCCGTGGTGATCTTCCTGGAGAAGCTGTGGCGCGGCGGGCCCCGGCTCAGCCAGGTGGTCGGCGTCGCCTTCCTCGTCCTGGCCGTCCTGGCCGTCCTGGCCCCGTTCCAGGAGTGGCTGCTGCCCGGCCTGGAGATGCCCGGTCCGTCGATGGACCGGATGGCCCGGGTCGAAGGCCTGCCGCCGCGCGCGTACGGTGGGACATGAGGCCGGATGGGGCACGCCGGGGTGGGCACGGTCGGCGGACGCCGCAGCGACCGCCCGCTGCGAGGCGGTTTTCTGCTCTCGCACCAGGAGGGAACGCCAATGCCCGAGCACAAGGTCGGCACACCGGAGGAATTCGAGGCAGCCCGGCAGGAGCTTCTCGCGGAGGAGAAGGCGCTCACCCGACGCGGCGACGAACTCGCGCGGAAACGGCGGGAGCTCCCCTGGGTGCCGGTCGGGAAGGACTACCGCTTCGAGACCGAGGACGGCCCCAAGGCGCTCGCGGACCTCTTCGACGGGCGTTCCCAGCTGCTCGTCTACCACTTCATGTTCGGCCCGCCCTACGCGGCCGGATGCCCGGTCTGCTCCTCGATCGCGGACACCCTCGACCCCAACGTGGTCCATCTCAAGGCCCGTGACGTGACGCTGATCTGCTCCTCGCGGGCACCGCTGGACAAGCTCCTCGCCTACCGGCAGCGGATGGGGTGGAGCTTCGACTGGGTCTCCACGGCCGGCGACGACTTCCACCGCGACCTCGGTTTCCTGTACACCGAGGACGAGCTGAGGCCGTTCCTCGAGGGCGGCGTGCCACCGACCGTGAGCCAGATGGCGGAGGCGGCGGGCACGGATGTGCTCGGGTACGTCACCGAGGGGCCCGGGCTGAGCGCCTACGCGCTCTCCGACGGCACCGTGTACCGGACGTACATCACCACCGCGCGCGGCCTTGAGCCCGCCATGGCCTACTACGCCCTGCTCGACCGGGCCCCGTTGGGCCGCCAGGAGGAGGGCGAGCAGATGCACTGGCTGCGCCGCCACGACGAGTACGCAGTGGTGACTCCCTGAGGCGTGTGCGCGGGCCAGGTCGTACAGGTGTTCCCGCTCGGTGTCGTCGAGACGCAGGGCCTGGGCGGTGGGGACCCTGCCATGAGCCCTCACGGCAGGGACTCCCGCGGCGTCAGTTCACCCGCTCGATCCACTCGCCGCCGCCCAGCGGGTAGTCGTAGCCCGGGCGGCCGGTGCCGGCGCTGGTGCGGAACGGGGTGCCGTCGTTGTCGATGTGGACGGTGCCGCGGCGGCTGCCGCTGGACCAGTCCAGGACGAGGTCCCAGCGGACATCGTGCGCCTTGGTGTGGGCGGTGATGTAGAAGACCTCCGGGTCGGATTCGCTGACCTTGTACGGGAAGTCGCGCTGGCCGTTCTTGACGGTGACCCTGGGACTGCCGTTGTCGAGGTCGATGTCGAACGACTTCGTACCGACGCCACCGCCGCAGCCGACGCCCATCGAGTAGTCGTTCCAGGCGAGCGGCGCACCCTTGGTGAGGACGCGTACGTGCAACTCCTCCAGGACGACGGTGTCCTCGCCGGTGCCCTGGACGGTGAGGGCGACCCGCTGTTCCCCCGAGGAGACCGCCCCGTACGCGGCCGCCCAGCGCGGGGCGTCCCGCTCGTTCGCCGGCGGGCCGACCTGTTCGGGTTCGCTGTTGACGAGGAAGTGCTGGCTGCACGGGTCTTCGTACACGTAAGGACGGGTACCGACAGCGAGCGGGTCGGCGCCGCTGGCACTGCCTTTGGTCGCGCCGCCGGCGGACCGGACCCCTCCCCGCTTGCCGTCCCCCTTCGACGTGCCGGATCCGACACCCTGGGACCCGGTGGGGGAGGCGGAGGCCGATGCGGACGGCTTGCGGGCCTTTCCGCTCGGAGACGGATCGGTGGAGGGCTTCGGGCTGTCCACCGGGCCGGCGGTCGACTCCGTCGCGGTATCCGCCTGCCGCCCCAGCGTGTCGTTCCCGTCGCCGAACGTCGGACGCACGGTGAGCGCCACGGCTGCCAGCGCCGCGGCCACCGCGACGGAGGCGGTCAGCACGGTACGGCGACGGAGCCGACGCGGCGGCGAAGGCGCGCCCGGCACTCCGACGACCACCCGCTCACCGTTCTCGCCCTTGTCCCCGTTCCCTGCCGCACCGTCGGAATCTGCTGAACCGTCAGAGCTCGCCGAGTCGTCGGAGCCCGCCGAACCGTCGGAATTCGCCGAACCCTCCGCACCGGCGTCCTGAGCCGGACCCGTCGCCGCGGCCGGCGCCGGCGGTTCCTGATCCGCCTTGCGCCCGCGTGCCGCGTCCGCGAGGATCCAGCGCCGGTGCAGCTCCACCAGCTCCTGCGGCGTCGCCCGGCAGACCCGTGCGAGGCGCTCCACCGGTGCGTACTCGACCGGCACCGCGGTGCCGTTGCAGTAGCGGTGCAACGTCGACGTGCTCATGTGCAGGCGCTTGGCAAGAGCCCCGTAGCTCAGTCCCGAGCGGTCCTTGAGCTCCCGCAGCAGCTGCGCTAACGCGTCGATCTCCCCCGGCTCCGTTGCCCCTGACACCTGTTCCCCTCATCCCCCGTATTCCAGTCGCGCGTTCCAGGGCCACTGCTTTCTCCCTGGTCAGAGCGTATGTCGGTGTTCCAGCGTCCCCAACTGCCCGCAGTGCGTGGCGGCTGGGACGGATTCCCCCACAAGCTTCGGTCATCCAATCACCACCGCACCCGAACACCGAAGGGGCACGCCCTCATGTCGAACCGCCGTATCTCCCGCACCCGTCTCGCCGGCGCCGCCGCGACCGCCGTGCTCGCCGCGCTCTCCCTGACCGCGTGCAGCGACGGAACCGGCACCCAGGACGAGGGCGCCGCGGCCACCGACTCCGTGAGCACGTCGTCCGACGCCCCTTCTTCCGGCACGGGCTCCAGCTCCTCGGACGCCACGAACAACTCCACGGGTTCCACGGGCTCCACGGATGCGTCCGACGTCACAGGCTCCGGCGCCGAGCCCGACGTCAGCGCGTCGGCGCCCGCCGCGCACGCCCCCGGGCAGAAGGCGCCGGCCTCCTCGGGCAAGCCGGTCACCTGCGAGGGGTCCAACACCAAGACGGTCGCTGCCCCGCTGACCCGCCCCGTGAACCACATGCTGCTCACGGTGACCAACACCGGGAGCAGGACCTGTCACCTCTACGGCTATCCGGCCGTCCGCTTCGGCGAGGCGCAGGCGGTGCCTCCGGTCATCGAGGACTCGCAGCCGCAGGCAGTCGTCACGCTGAAGCCGGGCGAGTCCGGGTACGCGTCCGTGAATCTGTCCGCCACCGACGGCAGTGGCTCGAACGGCTACACCGCGAAGTCCCTGACCGTCTCTTTCCGGGGCCGCTCCGGCAACGAGAGCGTCGGCAAGGTCGCCCACCCGCCGCTGCCCGCGAAGGGCGTCTACGTCGACGACTCGCTCAAGGTCACCTACTGGCAGCAGGCGATGGATGACGCCATCAACTGGTGACACCCGAGTGCGCCGACAAGGCCCGGGCCTCAGGCCCGGGCCTTGTCGGTTTTGCACAGCAGGCTGAAATCACCTGTTTGACCGGTGACGCATCCTGTGGGACAGTCAGTCGCAGCACAAGCCGGTGAAGTCGACGCACAGGGGGATGCACATGATCGACAGACGCAGCTTCGGCAAGGCTCTGGGCGCAGGCGTGGGTACGGGCGCGGCCGCCCTCTCCCTCGCCGGCCTGCCGGCCCTGCACAGCGCATCCGCGGCGTCGGCCGCTCCCACGGCCACCCCCGGCGCGCACACCGCCTTTCCGCGGCTGAAGCAGATCAGGGCCGGCCTGCTGGACGTCGGCTACGCCGAACTGGGCCCCGCCCACGGTCCCGTGGTCATCTGCCTGCACGGCTGGCCGTACGACATCCACAGCTACGTCGACGTCGCCCCGCTGCTGGCCGAGGCGGGCCACCGGGTGATCGTCCCGTATCTGCGCGGCCACGGCACGACGCGCTTCCTCTCCGAGCGGACCTTCCGGAACGCCCAGCAGTCGGCCATCGCCCTCGACGTCATCGCCCTGATGGACGCCCTGAAGATCGACAAGGCCGTCCTGGCCGGCTTCGACTGGGGCTCGCGCACCGCCGACATCGTCGCCGCCCTGTGGCCCGAGCGCTGCGAGGCCCTGGTGTCGGTGAGCGGATACCTCGTCACCAACCTCGAAGCCAACCTGAAGCCGCTGCCACCCGCGGCCGAACGGACCTGGTGGTACCAGTACTACTTCTCCACCGAGCGGGGCCGGCTCGCCATGGAGGACGAGACCCTGCGCCGGGACCTGGCCAGGCTCGTCTGGGACACCGTCTCCCCGACGTGGGACTTCGACGACGCCACCTTCGAGCGCACCGCGGCGGCCTTCGACAACCCCGACTACGCGGCCATCGTCATCCACAACTACCGCTGGCGGCTGAGCCTCGCCGACGGCGAGCGCCGTTACGACGGCCTCGAAAAGCGGCTCGCCGCGCGCCCGACGATCGGGGTGCCCACCATCACCCTCGACCCCGAGCGCGACCCCTTCACCGCCCCGGGCAACGGATCCTCGTACCGGGACAGGTTCACGGGCAGGTACGAGCACCGAACCCTGCCGGGGATCGGCCACAACGTGCCCCAGGAGGCGCCCGCCGACTTCGCCCGGGCCGTCATCGACGCGTATCACCTGCTGGACAAGTGACCACGGCGAGCGAAAGGAGTCCGATCATGGAAAGCCGGAACACCACGGACGGCGCCGCGGCGGCACGCCGAGCGCGGTTCGGCAGGTTGCCCGAGCGGGTCCGCCACGAGGACATGGTCGAGGAGAGGGCGGCTACGCCGCACGACCCGACGCGATACGCTCACGACCCAGAGGGCTCGTGGAGGTCCTTCGCGTGCCTCGCCGCCGACCTGGGCCTCTGAGCCGGATTTCTTGCCCGACGCCAAAGTCACCTGTCAGAATGGTGACGTGAACCTCGATCATGTCTTCGTATGCGGAAACCCGGCACTCGACTTCGCCGCCACGCTGCGAGCACGCCGTTCGGCGCGCTTCGAGATGTTCGTGACGCCGGACAGGCTGAACGCGTGGTACGTGGAGTCCGGCATCGTCGATGCGGTCTCCCCCGGGCAGGAGGCCGACCTCGAGCAGGCGAGGACCGTCCGGGAAGCCATGTACCGGCTGATCACCGCCCGCCGGCTCGGGGAGGAGTACGACGGGGCGGCGCTGACCGTGGTGAACAACGCGGCACGCAAGCCGCCCGCGGTGCCGCAGCTCACTCCGTCGGGACGGTGGACGCAGGCGACGCCGGAAGAAGCCCTCTCCCTGGTGGCGCGTCACGCCATCGAGCTCCTGAGCGGGCCGGACGTGCCCCTGCTCAAGGAGTGCGGCAACCCGGAGTGCACCCGCACCTACATCGACCGCTCGCGGGGCATGCGCCGGCAGTGGTGCGGGATGGAGTCCTGCGGCAACAAGATCAAGGCGGCCGCCTACCGCGCCCGCAAGAAGAGCGCGCCCGCCCACTGAGCCGCCGCGGCAGCAGCTGAAGGGGAGCCGGGAGTATCCGAAGGGCACGGGCGGACGCCTGTTGATCATTCTCCCGGCCGGGAGCGGACTCCGTCATGGGATCCCCCCCCCGGGGGCGTGTCGCCGAGTGGCGGGCGTGATGTCTCACGCCGGCGGTGCGCTGTAGGAGTAGCAGGTCCGCGCCCGAGAAGTCGACGGCAACCCTCCGTCGGACCTCGACGACGCGATCCCTCCGCACCTCTCTCCGTGCCGCCCTTGACTCCCCCCGGGAGCGGCGCGGAGAGGGACCGGCGGCGGCCGGGGCCCCGCCCACTGCGCGGGGTCCCGGCCGCCCCGCATCGGGGTGAACCGCCCGGGGCGGGCTGTCGCCGGCCGTTCAGCCCTTCTTCTCGACGCCCACCGGCCGGTCGTTCCTCAGCTCGGTGAAGAGCTGCCGCGCCTTCGCGGCGTCCCACCGCACGGCGGTGCCCTTGGACGTGCGCACATCGGTATCGGACACGGGGACGCTGAGCTGCTTGCCGCTGCCGCCGGAGACGCTCCGCATCGCCTGGAACAAGGAGACCAGAGTCGGCAGCTCCATGTCCTTGTCCACGACGAGGGTGTCCAGCGCCGCGTTCAGGGCGGGCCAGGTCCGGAAGGGATCGAGCGCGGTGCCCGGTGTCGCGGCCTGGTGCGCGAGGGCGGAGAGGAACTTCCGCTGGTTCCTGGAGCGCCCCAGGTCGCCCTGCGCCTCCTGGTGCCTCTGACGGACGAACGCCAGCGCCTGGCTGCCGTTCAGGTTGTGACAGCCCTTCTTCAGGTTCAGTCCCGACTTCGGATCCCGGATGTCCCGGTCCACGCACATCCGCACACCGCCGACCGCGTCCACGACACCGACGAATCCCGCGAAGCCGATCTCCGCGTAATGGTCGACACGCAGGCCGGTGTTCAGCTCGACGGTCCGGACGAGCAGCCGGGGCCCGCCCAGGGAGTAGGCCGCGTTCAGCTTGTTCTTCGCCGCCGGGTAGCGCTTGCCGGTGTCCGGATCGAGATACGACGGGAGGGTCACCCAGGAGTCGCGCGGCAGGCTCACCATCGTGGTGCCGTGGGCACCGGTGTGCAGCAGCATCATCGAGTCGGTACGGCCGCCTCCGCCACCGCCGGCGTGCAGCGCCTTCCTGGTCTCCTCGGACAGTCCGTCACGGCTGTCGGAGCCCACGATGAGATAGGTCGTCCCCTTCCCCTGCGATGGCCGGCCGGTGCCGCCGAGGTCGACCGACCGGTCGAGCCGGAAGTCGGCCCAGCCGTAGGTGCCCAGGCCGGTGAGGAACAGGACGCAGAGCAGGAGGGTCAGCAGACGTACGAGACGGCGGCACCGGCTGGGGCGTACCCAGGGGGGCCGGACACTGTGGGTGTGGCCGCCGCGGGCCCGCTCACCGTACGGGCGCGCGGGCGGTTCCTCGTATATGTGCGGGCCCCGTTCCCCGTACGGGCCCGGGTGCCGTTCCTCGTACGGGCCGGGGACGTATGCCTCGTACGGGCCGGGGCCGTATGCCTCGTACGGCCGTACCTCCCCTGTGGCCACCTCACCCGTGAAGACCTGTCCCGTGACGACCTGTCCCGTGATCAAGCGGGGCGCCCGCGTCTCCCGGTCACTCATGGGCCGAACCATCTCCAGTCATCCTGATCATCTCGACGACAGCTCCCGTGCGGCGACCGGCTGCCTCAGCTGTTCGGTGGCGGCCGTCCCGGAGCGCTGCATGCGCTGCCACTTCAGCCGGGTGCCGCCCAGGAGGGCGACCACGGACTGGATGACGACCAGATACATCAACTGCCGGTAGACGAAGAGCTGGAACGGCATCGACCACAGGGCGCGCAACCTCTCCCCGTCGAGCCGCAACGCGTAACCGGCACAGATCAATTGGAGGGTGAGGAAGGCGAGCCACACCGCCATCGACTGCACGTGGTCCTGGAAGAGCACTCCGTACAGCGCGAAGAGGTCGACGACCGGGGCGATCAGCGGCAGGATCACCTGGAAGAGCATCAGATACGTCAGTCCGCGGCGGGCGAAGCGTCCCGAGGGGCCCACTTCGAGGACGGCTCCGCGATGCTTCCACATCGCCTGGAGCGTGCCGTAGCACCAGCGGTAGCGCTGCCGCCACAACTGTCGCAGCGTGGTGGGCACTTCGGTCCAGGCGACGGCCGACTCCTCGTAGACCACCCGCCAGCCGGCCCGCCACAGCGCCATCGTGAGGTCGGTGTCCTCGGCAAGGGTGTCCTCGCTGACGCCGCCGACTCCCAGGAGCGCGTCCCGGCGGAAGGCGCCGATGGCTCCCGGAACCGTCGGCATGCACTCCAGCACCTCGAACATCCGCCGGTCGAGGTTGAAGCCGAAGACGTACTCCAGGTGCTGCCATCTGCCGAGGAGTCCGCGCCGGTTGCCCACCTTGGTGTTGCCGCTGACGGCGCCGATGGCCGGATGCGCGAGCGGCTGGATGAGCCGGTGCAGGGCGTCGGGCTCGAAGACGGTGTCGGCGTCGACCATCACCACGATGTCGTACGACGCGTTCGCCAGGCCCGTGTTGAGCGCGGCGGCCTTGCCCGAGTTGGGCTGCCGGATCACCCGCAGGCGGGGGTCGTCGATCCAGGTGGCGAGGTCCGCGGTCTGATCCGTCGAGCCGTCGTCGATGACGATGACCTCCAGGTACGGGTGCGTGGACGCGAGCAGCGAATGGAGGGTGGACTCGATGCCTGCCTCTTCGTTGTACGCCGGGACCAGCACCGTCACCGGTGCGTTGACCTCCCGCAGCCAGGGCGAGCCGGGGCGGAAGCGGGTGAGGCGCCGGACGTGGGCACGGGCGAAGAAGGTCAGCATCACCAGCCGCACCACGCCCAGCACGCCCAGTGTCAGCAGCACCCAGGTCATGGCGTCCGTGAACGCGTGACCTGTGGTCGCGGCCCAGATCAGCGCTTTGCCCTGCCACTGTTCGACGCCGGTCACCCGTGTGTCGGCCGAGGGCATGCCGAGGGCGTCGGTCACGGTGGTGAACCGTTTGGCGTGCCGGTTGCCGAGCAGGTCCTTCGTCTCCTGGTACGCCAGGTCCGTCTGGCTGAACTGGCGGACCAGGCCGTGTGCCGGATCGCGGTCGGGCCGGTCCGCGGCGACCAGCACATAGCCGTCCGCGGTGGCGCGCCGGGCCGCCGTCCACTCGGCGCCGCACAGCGTGTCCACCTGGGTGGTCAACGGCATCCGCAGGAGGTTGGTGCGGATGCCGGCCGTACCCGCCAGGGTCTTCTGGGTGAGCGTCAGTTCCATCGCCGAGCGCAGGCGCGACGAGGAGCCGAGGTCAGCCCCTGTGTACGTGTTCGAGCCGATTTCGTGGCCCTCCGCGAGGATCCGCCGCACCAGTTCCGGATGACGTGCCGCCTGCGCGCCGAAGAGGAAGAAGGTCGCGTGCGCGTGGTGCTCGCGCAGCAGGTCCAGCAGCCGCGGGGTCCATACGGGATCGGGGCCGCCGTCGAAGGTGAGCGCGACGGTGCCCCGGGGCATGGCCGAGGACGCGACCTTGTCGCCGCTGACCCGGCGCAGAACGGGCCCGCTCTCGTCCACGGCCCTGGGCACGGGGCTGGTGCACGGGCGTCGCGTCTTGGCGGCATCGACCTCATGGCTGGTCCAGCCCTCGAAGAGCAGGACGACGAAGACCACGGACAGGGTCAGGGCCAGCAGCCGCCAGTGGGCGCGGAGCTCGCGGGAACGGGCGTGCCGACGTCGTACCGAACGACTCACGCCACGCTCCCCGCAGTGACCTTAATCACAGGGAAAGTGGCGGCTGTTCGGCCGGAGACGGTGGCGGCCAGGACGGCTCGGGGCCGTCGAACCGCTGCCGTCCGCCGGGGCGCCGGAGTGCCCCCGGAGCTCGGTCCGGGCTCGCGCGCATCGGCGGAGGGTCTTGGTTCAGCGGCGCGGGCGGCGGTGGATGCGGCAGCACGCCACGTGGTCTTCACATGGTTGTCGAAGCCGTCTGCGTCCGATGGATGCCCATGCGATTTCTCCTGGTTCGTCTTCTGGCCGAGCTCCTGCATGGGCGGCGAGTGTAGCCACAGCCGTTATCTGGATGTGTCCGAAACGGATGCGGTGGCCACCGCACCACGGAGACTGTGACGCCCGGCCCGCCCGGTGCGCTGGACTAGGTAGATGCGGGGAAGTGGGCCTTCGCGCGGCCTTCCCGGAGCGCTCCTTCCGAGAGGCACGGCCCCGTCTTCATCGATGGTTTTCGGCCATCCGGCCGGTGTACGGTGCCGGGGCACCGAGGCACGCGAACGGAAGAACATGTGTGAAGACCATCCAGCACAGCCGGGTGGGGAGACGGCAGGCCCAGCGCCGGATCCGGCCCCGGCGCTCTCCCGCGGCACCCCTGCTGGTGCTCTCCTGGGCGGGCGCCGCCGCGGTGCTGTGGCTGTGGTGGCGCAACACCCCCGCGGTGGCCGCGACCACCGCGGACCGGCTGGTGCACGCGGGCCGCATCACCGGACTGCTCGCCGGCTATGTGATCGCCCTGGTGATCGCCCAGATGGCGCGCGTCCCGGCCCTCGAACGCCGGGTCGGTTCCGACCGCGTCGCGCGCTGGCACGCCACGAGCGGCCGCTACGCGCTGTCCCTGACCCTCGCCCACGTCGTGTCGATCCTGTACGGGTACGCGCTCCAGGCGGACACCGGCGTCGTGGCGCAGACACTCTCCGTCGTCACCGGCTACCCGCACATGATCGAAGCGGCCGTCGGCACACTGCTGCTGCTCCTGGTCGGCTTCGTGTCCGCCGGTGCCGTACGGCGCCGCATGCGCTACGAGCTCTGGTACCACCTGCACCTGCTCACCTATGCCGCGGTCTACCTCGCCTTCTGGCACCAACTGGCCGCGGGCGGCGAGTTCGTCGGTGACCCCACCGCCCGTACGGCCTGGTACACCCTGTACATCGCCGTCGGTGTCCTGCTGCTGTGGTACCGCGTGCTCACCCCGGTGCGGCTCAACCTCCGGCACCGCATGCGCGTCGAGTCGGTCGTACGGGAGGCGCCGGGCGTGGTCTCCGTGCTGATCCGGGGCCGGCGGCTGCACCGGCTGGACGCCGAGGCGGGGCAGTTCTTCCGCTGGCGGTTCCTCACCAAGGGGCTGCGGTGGAGCGCCAACCCTTACTCACTGTCGGCGCCACCCCGCCCCGACCTGCTGCGGATCACCGTCAAGGCCGTCGGCGGACACAGCGCGGCACTGGCCGGGCTGCGGCCGGGCACGCGGGTGTGGGCGGAAGGCCCGTACGGGGCGTTGACGGCCGCCCGCCGCAGTCGCGGCAAGGTGCTGCTGCTCGCGGGCGGCGCCGGTATCACTCCGCTGCGCGCCCTGTTCGAGACGCTGCCCGGCGCGCCCGGGGACCTGACGCTGCTCTACCGGGCCCGGACGGCCGAGGAGCTGGCGCTGCGGGACGAACTGGAGGCGATCGCGGAGGCACGCGGCGCCCGGTTGCTGTACGCGGTCAACAGCCCGGAGGGGCGAAGACCGGCGATCACCGGGAAGACGCTGCGCAGGATCCTGCCGGACATCGCCCGGCACGACGTGTACCTGTGCGGTCCGCCGGGGCTGGCCGAGGAGTCGTACGCCGCACTCCGCGAGGCAGGTGTGCCGCACCGCCGCATCCACCACGAGTCCTTCGAGTTCTGAGGCCGGCCCCGTGACACCTCCCACTCCGCATGCGCTGGACCTCCCGTGAGGAAGAAGCATCCGTTCCGCCGCGCGCTGCTGGCCGCCGTCGGCACCGTCTCCGGCATCGTGCTGCTGATCGCGCTGAAGCCGACCACGGACCCGGCGCTCGCGAAGGCCGACGAGCCCACGGCCGGGATCACGGCGCAGGCCACCGGGTCTCCGTCCCCGTCGGCGTCCTCGCACTCCCCGTCCGCGACCGCCTCGCCGTCGAAGCGTTCCGCGAAGAAGCGCGCCCCTGCCACGTCCCCGAGCGCTTCGCCGTCGCACTCGGCGTCGGCCGCCCCCGCGAGGAGCAGCAGCACCCCCTCCGCCCCGAAGACCGCCTCGGCCGCCACCTCGGCCGCCCCCACCACCCGTACCGTGACGGGGGCTACGGCCGAGACGAAGTACGGACCGGTCCAGGTGCGGATCACCCTCACCGGCAGCAGGATCACCGGGGCGACCGCCGTCCGGTCCCCCGACGAGACGCCGCGGAGCAAGGAGATCTCCTCCACGGCCGTCCCCAGGCTCAACCAGGAGACGCTGCAGGCCCAGAGCGCGGACATCGACACCGTGTCCGGCGCCACGTACACCAGCGCGGGCTACCGGCAGTCCCTGCAGAGCGCCCTGGACCGGGCCGGCCTCTGACCACGCGGCGAACGGGCACGCGGCAACTGGTCCCGGCCGCCTGCCCGGTGATCACTTCCCCGACCTGCGTCAGGGGGTGGACGTGTTGTTCGGGGTGGCGCGACGGCTTCGGGGAGTGGTCCGTCCGGCTCGACCACGCCCGGCGGCGCGTCCCCTCCGGCCGCGGCGGGCGGATCCCGTGCGTTCGCTCTGCTCGGTGACCGGTGCGGCGAGGGTGACGGGCACGCCGGACGGGGTGCGGGCACCGGTGATGCGCTGCAGTTCGGCCTCGCCCGGGCGGACCCGGACGGTACGCGCGGTGATGCCCGCGTCGGCCATCAGGCGGTCCATCGCGCGCCGCTGGTGCGGCAGGACGAGGGTGACGACGGTGCCGGACTCCCCGGCGCGGGCCGTACGGCCGCCGCGGTGCAGGTAGTCCTTGTGGTCGCCGGGAGGGTCGACGTTCACGACGAGGTCGAGGTCGTCGACGTGGATCCCGCGGGCGGCGACGTTGGTCGCCACCAGCACCGTGACCTGGCCGTCCTTGAACTGGGCGAGCGTCCGGTTGCGCTGCGGCTGGGACTTGCCGCCGTGCAGCGCCGAGGCGCGCACACCGACGGACAGCAGGTGCTTGGCCAGCCGGTCGGCCGCGTGCTTGGTGTCGAGGAACATGATCACTCGCCCGTCGCGGGCGGCGATCTCCGTCGCGGTGGCGTGCTTGTCGGCGTCGTGCACGTGCAGCAGATGGTGCTCCATGGTGCTGACGGCACCCGCGGACGGGTCGACCGAGTGGACCACGGGGTCGTGGAGGTAGCGGCGCACCAGGAGGTCGATGTTGCGGTCCAGGGTGGCCGAGAACAGCAATCGCTGGCCGCCGGGACCGACCTGGTCGAGCAGTGCGGTCACCTGCGGCATGAAGCCCATGTCGGCCATCTGGTCGGCCTCGTCGAGGACGGTGACGGCAACCTGGTCCAGCCGGCAGTCGCCGCGCTCGATGAGGTCCTTGAGGCGGCCGGGGGTCGCCACGACGACCTCGGCGCCGGCGCGCAGCGCCCCGGCCTGGCGGCCGATCGCCATGCCGCCCACCACGGTGGCGAGCCGCAGACGCAGGGCACGGGCGTAGGGGGTGAGCGCGTCGGTGACCTGCTGGGCCAGTTCCCGGGTGGGTACGAGGACGAGGGCGAGCGGCTGCCGTGGCTGGGCGCGCTGCCCTTCCAGCCGGGCCAGCACGGGCAGTCCGAAGGCGAGTGTCTTGCCCGAGCCCGTGCGCCCTCGGCCCAGCACGTCTCGTCCGGCCAGCGCGTTCGGCAGTGTGGCCGCCTGGATCGGGAAGGGCACGGTCACGCCCTCCGCGTCGAGCGCGGCCAGCAGACGTGCGGGCAGGTCCAGTTCGGTGAACGTCTCGACCGGCGGCAGGGGCGCGGTGAGGGTGACCGGCAGGGTGAATTCCTGCGGGCGTGCGGTGGAGCGTGCTCGTGGGCCGCGGCTGCCGCGGGCGGAGCCTGCCGAGCGTGCGGAGCCTCGGTCCGTGCGGAAGCGACCGGAACTGCCGCCGGTGCGACGGGCGTGGTTCATGGCGGAACCTTCCTCGATGCGGCGTATCGAGGAATTCCGTCCAGCGGTCGGGAGCCGCACGCGGATTCACAAGAATGAGCCGAAGGGAATGTGAAGAGCCGGGCCTTCGGCGCTGAAGCCGGGCTGTCAGGAATCCGGGGCATCCCGGAAAGCAATGAGCTGGGGCCCGCACCCCGAGAGCGCGGGCCCCAGCCACATGATGCGCGTCAGCGTCAGGCGGGAACGATGTTCTCGGCCTGCGGGCCCTTCTGGCCCTGCGTGACGTCGAAGGTAACCTTCTGGCCTTCCTGAAGCTCGCGGAAGCCGCTGGTGGCGATGTTCGAGTAGTGGGCGAACACGTCAGCGCCGCCGCCGTCCTGCTCGATGAAGCCGAAGCCCTTTTCCGCGTTGAACCACTTCACGGTGCCAGATGCCATATTGAATCTCCCTTGGGGGGCAGTGCCGGAGTCCGCACTTTACGGATCCGAGTCGCCGCGATGATCACCCCTCCGGAAAGACCCGGAAAGCTCTGCGAAAACTGGCAATCAAAACTGCAACTGCTATCACGCTAACACAGGGCCGGGTGGAAGTCCCCTGCGTTTTCCGGATCGTCCAAAGGTTCTCATCCCGCCGTCACCTGTATTTCTGCACTGGCGGGACTAGATATCCGCGCCGTGCGCGTCGAGCGTCCGGCGCATTTCCCGGTTCAGGCGGAGGGTGTCGTCGAGCTGGTCCTCGAGCGAGATGATGCGGCACGCGGCCTCGATGGGAGTGCCCTGGTCGACGAGTTCACGGGCGCGGGCGGCGATGCGCAGCTGGCGGCGCGAGTACCGGCGGTGGCCGCCTTCCGAACGCAGGGGAGTGATCACCCCGGCTTCGCCGATGGCCCGCAGGAAGGCAGGGGTGGTGCCGAGAACATCGGCGGCCCGCCCCATGGTGTAGGCGGGGTAGTCGTCGTCGTCCAGGTTGCCGGCGACAGAGGCGTTCTCAGCGGGCATAGCACCTTCGTTTCGGGATGCGGCGAGGGACCCGGGCGTGCGCGGCGCCCGTGGTCCGACCCTAACTCCGGCAGGCACGGAGATGTGGACTCGCCGTGACAGACTTCCGCACGGCACCGTGCCGGGCCACGCCCCTCCCCGGGGACCGGCCAGGGCCCTGGCTCAGCGCACCGGGAAGCCGAAGGAGTAGCCCTGCTCCTTGAGCCAGGGAAGGATCCGGCGCAGCGCCTCGACGGTCTGGGAGCGGTCGCCTCCCGCGTCGTGGAAGAGCAGCGTCGGCCCGCCCGGCAGCTCCCGCTGGACGGTGGCGACGACAGCGTCGGTGCCCGGCCGCTCGAAGTCCTTGGTGTCCACGTTCCAGCCCAGCGGGCGCATGCCCCGGGAGGCGGCGAGCTTGCGGCTGTAGGGGGTGAAGGCCCCGCCGGGCGCCCGGTAGTACATCGGCCGTACGCCCCCGGACGCCTCGGTGATCATGCGTTCGGCGTCGAGTATCTGCTGCGACTGGTAGGCCTGGGACTTCTTGTCCATGGTGGTGTCGTGCGACACCGAGTGGTCGCACAGCCGGTGCCCGGCCGCGACCACCTTCTTCACCAGGTCCGGGTGGGCCTGCGCCTGCGTCCCCACCATGCAGAACGTGGCCTTCGCTCCGTACTCCCGCAGCACATCGAGCACCTGAGGGGTCCACACGGGGTCGGGGCCGTCGTCGATGGTGATGTTGACGCCGCGCGCTCCCTTGTCCGAGGCGTGCGCGATGGTCACCGCGACCGGCTTGACGGCACTGCCCGGCGTGGCCGGTGCGGCCGCCTTCGGCGACGAGCCGCCCCCGGCACCGGCCTGCGCGGTCCACACCGAGGCACCGGTGGCGAGCAGCGTCACTCCGAGCGCCGCACCGACCACCTTGCCGTACCAGCCCCGCCCGCCGCCGTGCCGTGCCATGTCCGCCCCGCTTTCGCACAGTTCCTCGCCGATCCCCGGTCGCCTTGCGACCACCTGGCAGGACGAGGGCCGGCGGCCGCGGGATGCGTCCGTTACCGATCACGGACAATCCCGGGGGTGTTCGCGGACAACTCGGCGAGCAGCGCGGGAGGCGGCGTGCTGCCTCCCTCACTGTCCGCGTTCGCTGTGCGATCCGCTGGTGTGGGCGAAGCGGCCCGGGTTGTTATTGAATGAGGTGTGCGGTCAGGAATGTCGGGACCCGATCGCCCGGGTTCTGGTTCGGCCCCGGCGCTGTGCCGGGGTTGGCGAGCGAGCTGAGAGAGCCGCATGGACTCCACATCCTCCCCCTCGTCCTCGTCGCCGTTCGACATGGTCAGCAGCGCCTTGGGGCAGTACATCCCGCGCGGCGGAGCGGCAGCGTCCGCCGGTTCTGCCGAGTCGCAGGACGACCGCACCGCCCCCCGGCGCGTCCCCGCCCACCCCGCCCCCGGCCGTCAGGAGCAGATCCTCGGCGCGGTCAACCTCGACCGGGAACTGAGAATCACCCGCTGCAATCTGGACGCCCCCGTTTTCGAGGGGGTGGACGCCAGGACCGGGAGCTCTTTCGTCGATCTCCTGCCTCCCGGGGACGTACCGACGGTCACCCGACGGTTGCGGCAGGTTCTGGAGACCGGTGAGCCGCACGTCGCCCGGGTCCAGCGGCTGCGGCGCGGCGACGGGTCGGAGCTGGTGGTCTCGATGAGCATCCTGGCCGCCGCGGCCCCTCAGGAGGGCCTGACCGTCTCCCTGATCGCCATGGCCAGGAGGCTGCACCTGTACGCCGCCGAGACCGCCATCGGCACCTCGCTGGACATCGGTGAGACCGCGCAGTCGCTGGCGGAGTCTCTGCTGGCCTGGGGAGACGTGGCCGCCATCGACCTCGACTTCGCCGTGTGGACGGGTGAGGCGGTCACCGAGCAGCCGCAGGGGCGGATCCGGCTGCGGCGGGCGGCCCTGGTGCCGGACCGGGCGTGGCCCGACGGTTATGTGACGCCGGGGGACGATCTTCCCAGCGATGCGAGTCGCCTGCTGTCGCATGCGGTACGGCGTGACGACGCCGCGCAGGCCATCGTCATACCCGACCGGGAGGCGATCGAGCGGGTACTGGGCAGTCCGCGTCTGGTCCGTGCCCTGGTGCCCGGTGACCGGGCGGCGAGCGTGGCGTGCATACCGCTGGTCCTGGACGGTGCGCCGCCCGTCGTTCTGGGCGTGGCCGAGGTCTGGCGGCGGGCGGACCGCCCCTTCGACGACAGCGAGCTGCTCGACCTGCAGGAACTGGTGGCCAGGACCTCTCACCACGTCGACCTGGCCCGTCAGCACCAGCGCGAACACACGCAGGTGCTGGCGTTGCAGCGCCGGCTGCTGCCACGGTCCGGCGGCGACACCATCGAGACCGCCAGCGTCTACCAGCCCGCCACCCCCGACAGCGCGGGCGTCGGCGGTGACTGGGTGAACAGCTTTCCGCTGCCGGACGGCCGTACCGCGCTGGTGGTCGGTGACGTCGTCGGGCACGGTCTGGGAGCAGCGGCGACCATGGGACAGCTGAGCATGGAGGCCCGCGCGCTGCTGTCCGCGGGGCTGGCGCCCGACGAGGTGCTGGAGCACCTGGACGAGACCGTGTCGCTGCTGGACGACGCGGAGTCCGGGCTCGCGGCCGGTTACAGCGCCCTCGGGTCGACCTGCTGCATCGCCGTCTACGACCCGGTCGGCCACCATGTGGCGCTGTCCAGCGCCGGCCACCTCCCCCCGGTCCTGGTGCCCCCGGACGGGCCGGCCGGCCCGGTCGCGGTGCGCACCCACCCCGGGCTGGGCGCCGAGTTCGCGCTGCGGGAGCCGTTCGACGTGCACACGTTCGCCGCGCCCCCGGGCACGTTGCTCGCCCTCTACACCGACGGCCTGGTGGAGGATCCCGCCGTATCGATCGACGAGGGCATCGGCAGGCTGGCGGATCTCGTGTCCGCGGTGCACCCCTGGGACGCCCTGCAGCAGGCCGCGCGGCGCGTGGTCTCCGCGCTGGCGCCCGGGCGCCGCCGCGACGACGTGACCCTGCTGCTCGCGCGCATGATCGGCTACCGCAAGGGGGACACCGCGACCTGGCGGCTGCCCGCCCGCGACGACGCCCCCGCCCGTGCCCGTTCGCAGGTCTCCGCGCTGCTGCGGCAATGGCACACCGGGGACGACACGCGGGAGAACGTGATGCTGCTGGTCAGCGAGCTGGTCACGAACGCGGTGCGCTTCGCCACCGGCCCCGTCACGGTACGGCTGATCAGGGCCGGTCACGGGCTGCTGTGCGAGGTGGGCGACACCGGCAACGGCAGGCCGCGGCTGGGGCGCAACGGACCCTTCGACGACAGTGGCCGTGGCCTGCACGTCGTGCACGGACTCACCAGCCGGTGGGGGGTGCGGTGGACGGACACCGGCAAAGTGGTCTGGGCGGCGGTCGGGAGGTGACGCGGCCGCGGGCGGGCCGGCCGGCGTGCGCTCGTCAGGGGGCGCCACCGGCGGTACGGGCGCCGACCGGTGGCATGGACGGCCCGGCCGCCGGTACGGCGCGAGCCGGCACTACAGCCACGCTCCTTCCACGGCGGTGGCCGTGAGGCCCGGGGCCGCCGCGTACAGGACGGCACGGCTGCCCGGTTCCTGTCCGGCGTCGTGCGCTCTGCGCAGGATGTCGAACACGGCGGCGCCTCCGCGGTTGCCGCTGGTGTAGCTGTCCCGGCTGTAGTCCAGCAGCCCCGACGGCCACCCGTCGGGCATCGTCTGCTCCATGTACTCCAGCACCCGTGTCCCGCCCGGGTGCGCGAGCAGGACGTCGGGGTGCCAGGAGCCGGGGTCGTCCTGGTAACGGACGCGCAGCCACTCCCACATCGCGGTGACCGTCTCCTGCACGGCGCGCGGTCCGCGCCGGTCCATCACGAAGTGGGTGCCGTCCGCCCGGGTCTCCAGGCGGTGCAGATCCTGGGTGCCGGGCAGAGTGTGGTGCCAGGCGGCGTCCAGCCGCAGCACCGACTCGGGCCTCGGGCGGCCCGTGACCACCGCGGCGACCGCGGTGTCCGCGAACAGCAGCCGGACGATCAGGGACTCCAGGGTGTCGTCCGCGGGCTGGTAGGTCGTGCTCAGCGCCTCCGCGATCACGACCAGGACCACCCGGTCGGGGTCCGCGGCCACGAGATCCCCCGCCAGCGCCAGGGAGCGGGTCCCGGCGACGCAGGCCCACTGTGTGGCCGGCAGCAGCATCACGTCGTTGCGGAGCGGGAGCTTGTTGGCCAGGGCGATGTCCAGCCCCGGCAGCGCGGGAGTGGTGGAGTGACTGGTGATCAGGCAGTCGACGTCCGCGGCGTCCAGCCCGGCGATCTGCAGGGCCCCGCGCGCCGCATGTTCCCCGTAGGACTGCACGGCAGCCCAGGCCGGCGCGGTGCGCTCCTGGACCGTCTGCGGTGCGGGTATCGACTCAAGGGCGGCGATCACGCGGTCCACGTCCTGCTCGGTGAACCCGTCGCGGGCCAGCGCCTCCCGGGCCGGTCCGGTGCCGGCGGCCCGCAGGCCGTTCCCGTCGCCGGGCGCGACGGCGGTCTCCAGCGGCAGCATCCACCCGCGGGTCCGGATGCCCGTACTGGCCGCGATGCCGTCGATTCGCGGCGCCCACGGCGCGTGCGGATGCCGGGCGCGTACTTCCGCCACGATCTGGCTGGTCTCCACGGTGTGCCTGCCGTGGATCACGGCAGGAGGGCACAGGTAAGCGGCCATGGTGGGCACCTCTCTGGGGGGAAAGGGAGGGAAAGCGAGGGAAAGCGAGGGAAAGTGAGAGAAAGGGGGAATGAGCAGGTGTTGGGGAAGTACGTCAGGAATGATGTGTCGTGTGTCACTTCGACGCTTCGCGCCAAGTTGATGCCGGTGCGCCCCACTTAGGGTGTCGACATGCGCTTAGAGCATGGACGCCAAAGGGACATTTGCGCTGTGACCTGGACAACTTGGGCAGTCCTGAAGTGCGTGATACGGCGCACACGGCCGGACGATGGGTTCCCGGAGCGGCGGCGCCGACCTTCCGGACATGCGAAGGCGCCCGGTGACATCAAGTCGCCGGGCGCCCTCAGAGGATCAGCTCACCGCTTATGAAAGGGACTTGTAGCCGCTCCAGCCGCTCGCGATCTGCGTCCGCGGCCCGAACGAGCCCTTTCCGTCGCCGCTGTTGCGCCACAGGTTGCCGCTGGTGTCGCGGGAGACCAGGTCCGGCCTGCCGTCGTCGGTGATGTCGCCGACGCCGACGACCGCGTTGTACGAGCCGCCCCAGTTGCCGAACAGCTTCACGCGGGCGGCGAAGGTGCCGTCGCCCTTGCCGTCGTAGCGGTAGAGGTTGCTGGACGTGTCCTGGGCCAGGAGGTCCGCCCTGCCGTCGCCGGTGATGTCCCCGACTCCGACGATCTTCTTGTAGCCCTTCCAGTTGTCGTAGAGCTTGACGCGGGAGGAGAGCTTGCCGTCACTGGTGCCCTTGTAGAGGTAGACGGCTCCGGTGGAGGAGTTGCGGGCGATGAGGTCCGGGCGGCCGTCGCCGCTCACGTCGCCGGGCGAGGTGAGGACGTTGTACTGCGTCCAGCCGCTGCTCGCGAGGGTCGTGTACGGCGTCGACGGCTTGACCGCCGCCCCGCAGCCCGGCTTGTACAGCCGCAGGGCGCCGCTGCTGTAGCGCACGAGGACGTCGTTGCAGCGGTCACCGCTCAGGTCGCCGAAGGGGATCGCCGTGATGGACGTGGCCCAGCCGGTTCCCGTGTACTTGTCGCCGAACTTCCCTGTGCCGGTGCCGGAGTGGAAGGTCAGCCCGCCCGAGGAGTTGAGGGTGAGCAGGTCGCCTCGGCCATCCGGGCCGTCCACGAAGTCGTGGCGCACCGCCGCTCCGCGCTGCAGGTAGCCATCGCCGGTCGTCACCGTGGTCACCGTGGCGGTGCCGAGTCCGGTCGCCTTCAGGGTCCAGGTGAAGTGGCCGTTGGGGAAGTAACTGCCGCTCGCCGTCCTGCCGTTCCAGGTCGCGCTCACCAGGTCCGGTGTCGCGCCTCCGGTGATCGTGCGGGTGGCCTTGCCGGTCGCACCGCTCTGGACCGAGGTGAAGGTGAGCGACCAGGAGGTGACCGGGCGGGACAGCACCCAGCGGCCCTGGAAGGGCATGTTCGGGTCCACGGAGTCGCTGCCGATCGACGTCTTCAGAGCCGTCACGGCGGACGGGGCGATGCCCGTGGTGATGACGTGAGTGCGCTCGTAGTCGTCGAACCAGGCGACCAGGCCGGTGTACTCGTCGACCGTCCAGCGGTAACGGCGGTCCGCGGGCAGGCCCTTGTCGGGCAGGTCGGAAGCGATCGTGCGGGTGGTGCCGGTGGCCGCCTCGGTGAGGACCAGGGTGCCGGTGGTGTGGTCGTGGCGCACGGTGAAGCCGTCGCCGAGGAGCACGTCACCGGGGGTGACCGCCGTCGACGTACCGGCCTTGGTGTCGTACACGCCCGCCGAGTCCGTCCCGCAGGCCCAGTACAGCCAGCGCCCCGCCGCCTGGAGTTCGCCCGGCACGCAGGCCAGACCCGGGACGGTCACCGTGGCGAGCGACTTCTCCAGCGGGAGGCTGTACGAGGTGAGCGTGCCGGCGGTGGTGGTGGCGCTCCAGAGGGTGGAGCCGCTCAGGGTTGCGGCGCGCACGGACCGCTTCAGCTTCTGGCCCTGGCCGAACTCGCCGACGTACTGCGCCGGGGTGCTGCCGCCGGAGTTGTAGACGGCGTAGTCGTCTCCGGCGTCGACGATCGAGCCGCCCGTGGTGCCGAACTCCAGCTGGTGGCCGCCGATGGCGACCAGCCGGTCCTCCTTCAGCTCCGCGTCGTAGTAGTAGTTGCCGAGATAGACGTCCTCGGCGGCGAGGTTCCCCCACAGTGCCGCGCACGTGGTGCCGGCGTACGGGCAGACGGGGCTGTAGACCTTGCTGCTCTCCGTGGCGTCCGACGCCGTCAGCTCGGAGGAGCCGTTGGTGGTGAGGGTGCGCACGGACGTGAGGTGCGCGGCGGTGTCCGGGTCGTCCTCGGCGACGCGCAGGCTGCCGCGGCTGAGCGCGATGCCGGTCTTGGCGTTCTCCACCGCCGGGGACTGGAGCACCTTCTCCATCCTCAGCGTGCCGTCCTCGGCCTGGCTCACCCGCCGCACCCACCAGTCGGTGGCGTCGGTGCCGCCGGAGACCAGCGCGCTGTCGTCACCGGCGGCCAGCGTGTACTCGCCCGCGCTCGCCAGCAGGGTCTGCTGAACCGAGGGGTCGTTCACGTCGACGGCGAGCAGTTTGGAGCCGAGCGAGCTGGAGGACAGCGGCAGCAGCAGCCAGTCGCCGACCAGGACCGGATCGCCGTCGAGCGTGCCCGGGTTGGCGGGCAGCGTGACGACCTGCTCGGGGCCGGTGAGGTCGGTACGGGACTTCAGGTGCAGCTCGGCGGTGCCGGCCTGGTACCAGCCGATGCGGTCCTCGCTCATCACGTAGTGCGAGGCGTAGGTGGCGTCGGTGAACGCATAGGTGTTCACGGCCGAGGCGACGTCGATGTAGCCGATCGTGCCGGTGCCGACCGACCAGAGCACGCCGGAGGAGTCCGCCGCGAGGACGTCCTCGCTCCCCACGCTCGTCGCGTCCCCGGTGACCCTGCGGGTGCGCCACGCGCCGTCGACCTTGTCGATCAGGGACTGGGTGGTGACGATCGTGTCGCCGGCGAGGGCCCGGTAGTAGCCCTGGCCGTACTGGATGGAGCCGTTCCAGCTCACCTTCCTGGACGTGGCCGTCGCCGGGTCCCAGAGGGTGGCGTACGCGTCGCTGGTCGTGGTCGGCAGGGCGACCAGGTCGCTGTCCGAGCCGTACCAGGCGTTACGGCACTCGGAGCCGAGGTACGTGCAGCCGGTGCCTGGGGTGTAGACGCCGTCGGCGTTCTCCACGGTCACGGTCCTGCCGGTCGCGTAGTCGGTCCACAGCAGCCCGGACCTGCCGCTCTGCCGGTGCAGGAAGCCGCTGTCGCCGGCCACGTACGGGCGGTCGGTGCGGGGTGTGGCCGAGCTGGGGTCGACCAGCGTGATCGCGGTGGTGTCGCCTCCGGCCGCTTCCGCGGATCCGCTGCCCTGCGAAAGGACGGTGACGGACGCCGCCGCGACGGCGATGACGAGCGAGGAGACGGCGGCGGCCAGCCCGCCCCGTCTCGGGGCGTGTCTGCCCACTTAAGGTTCCCTCCCCTGCGAGGGCCCGTGCCCTCGCACAAGTGGCCGGATCTTATCAGGGGGTGGTGGCGGAAAGGAGACGCTCGCACAGGTGAAAGGCGGTGGACAGGCCTGGCCCGCTCGATCCCGGAGAACAAAGAACCCCCGGGTCCCGACCTGGAGGTTCACAGGGAGCGGATGACGAGAACCGAACTCGCGCTCGTGGCTTGGGAGGCGACGGCGCTCACGGATCCGCGCACCTCTACGCCGCCCCCCGGACGCCGATCGAGTCCAGGGCGGCGGTCACCGTCCTGCCCAGCGTCGCGGCATCCGCACCGGCACGGGAGCGCAGGTTGACGCCATAGGCGAGCAGTGCCAGCAGATCCGCGGAGGCTCCGGGGTCGGCGCCAGGGGCGAGCTGCCCTTCGCGGTCGGCGGTGACGAGGGCGGCGTACATCGCCTCGCGCAGCTCACGGTGGTGCTGGTCCAGGACAGCGCGTACCTCGGGGTCGCTGTTCTCGGCCCCGGCGTGCGCGTTGGAGACCATGCAGCCCCAGCGGGCGTACTCACCCGAGCAACGGCCGACATCCTCGCTGCTCTCGACGCGCCGGCCTGAAGCGGGCGGCCCGAGCAGCGCCAGTGCCGTCAGGGCCTGTCAGACACGGGCGAGTTCCGCAGCGCCGAAGGAGACGTCGAACCGGTCGCACCAGATGCTGACGCTGCTGAACCGGGCCGGGTCGACCTCTTCGGGCAGGGCGTAGTTCTGGCTGCCCTTGTTGCCCTTGAGCTTGCCGAGGCTGACGTACTTGCCGTCGTCGAAGACGCGCCAGCCGGCCGTCCCTTCCTTCACCGGTGCGTCGGTGAGCCACACGTGCAGGTCGGGACCGTTGCTGGTGTCGAGGTTCTCCAGCCGGACGATGTGGGAGCCGTCGGCCAGCCGTACGAGTTTCACGGTGCCCGATGTCGCGTGCTCGTGACTGATCAGCTCACCGCTCGCCAGCGTCTGCGGTCCGGCCGGCTTGGTGGGCGTCTCGGAGGGCGCCACCGCAGCAGGTGCGGAGGTTTCCACCGCCTGGGGCAGGGCCTCCTCGACGGTCTCGTTCTGCCACAGCTTCCACGGCTGGAACCAGTACAGCCCGAAGCCGGCTCCGCCGACCGCCACCACCAGTACCGCGATGACCAACGGCCTGGTCAGTACCTTCCGCACGCGCCCCATCCCCGCCTCGCCTTCTGGGAGTCTGTCTGTCCTGCCCCATTCAACGGAAGCCGGCGTCCGTCCCACACCCCGCAGGTGATGACGGAATCCTTACGCCGCACCGTCGCCTTCAGCGGTGCTCTGCTCCGTTCGCCGGAGGGCCGGGCTTCTCGACGACCCGGGCCCGGACCCGCTGTGCGAGCCCGGGCCCGGCGCTGTCCCAGGGCGGTAGCCGACTCGGGGGAGAGGGCCGAATCCTCAGACGGCGAGGGTGCTGCCGTCGAACCGGCTCAGGGTGAACACCGCATCCTCCAGGGTGACTTCCTTCGCCTCGCGCAGCATGCCGATGGCGATCTCCTCACCCAGCCGCACGGCCTCCGTGAAGTCGGTGCGCCAGTGCACACCGGCCATGTTGCGGCCCGTGGCGATGTTGGCGGCGACCTTGTTCAGCTCGCCGCCGACCGTGAGCCGGCCGGCGTCCGGACCGGTGTACGGCTCCAGAACGGTGCCGTCGGTGCTGGGCACGACCGGGTCGGCCAGGACGTGCGACTCGTCGAACCACGCCTTCAGGATCGTCACGCACGCCCCGGCCACCGTGGCGTGCCCGGACCCGTACGAGGGATGGGTCGGGCTGCCCTCGGGGAACGCCTGCGGCAACAGGTAGCTGCCGTACTTCTCGAACACCCGCTTGACCGCGACGGAGTCCAGCACCTCACTGTCGATCGGGTACTCGCGCTGCCCGCGCAGCTGCTGGTGGACCCGCCCGCCGAACTCCTCCGGCCGCAACCGCCGGTGCACGTACCACTTCTGGAACCACACCGCCTTCAGCGCCCGGGTGGCCACCTCGGTGACGAGCGAGAGAATGTGCGGCCCGCCGTACGTCCCGAAACCGATCTGGTTGCGCGAGAAGGTGTACGGATTGCCCGGATCCGCCGGGGCGTTCATGCCCAGCAGGATCAGAGCGGCGTTGAGATAGGCCTCGTACAGGGCGTCGAAGTGCACGTAGTGCGCCAGGTCGCGGGGCGTCTGGATGTAGCGCCGCGTCGCAAAGTCCCGCTCGTCCGGCTCGGGTTCGGAGCCGTTCTGCACCTCCAGCCAGTCGCCCCAGGTGGTCAGGTGGTCGACCGGGCGGACCAGGGTGTCCTGCCGCTGCGGAATCCGCAGCGTGCCGTACGGGACGTCCTTGAGCAGGAACTGCGAGATGTACGGCCCCACCAGGTCGCCCCGGGTGTCGCCGCGGAAGATGGTCTGCGCGGTGACCTGGCCGTTCTGCTTGGGCGCCCGGAAGTCCGACAGCCCGCTCAGGTCCGCTGCCGCCTCGGCGACCAGTTCGCTGTCGCCGAACCGCGTGAACAGCACATCGCGGCACAGCGCCATCCAGTACAGCTCCACCGCCTCGGCGGAGTTCTCCGCGCTGTCGATGCGCGGTGCCGGCCGGACGGCCAGTGCCTGGCCGTCCGGACCCTGCAGGTCGAACGAGGCGCCGGCCTGCGGGTTGACCAGCTTTCGCGTGCCCCCGAGCGGGATCCGCTCGAAGTCCTCGTAGCTCCCGGTGGCCAGCGCACGGCGCAGCAGGTGGTAGGCGGCCGGGTCGACCTCGCCGAACTTGTTGTGCGGCAGCGCCTTGGAGTAGTTGGCCACGAACGGGTGGTCCGTCTCCTCCCCGTTGGCTGCGTGGACCGGCACGTGGCGCTGGAACTCGGCCTCGGCGGCCCGGACGCGCGCATCGCGCGCGGCTGAACGACGATCACTCATGTGAATCCCCCGTGTTCCCCGTGAAAGGTGCGAAGCGCACCACATCCCATGAGACATCCCGCGTCGCGGGACCGTTGCACGGAACACGGACAGTCACGAAGATCTGCACATCTAAGAAATAAGCCTCCGAAACATGACCGTCGACCGCGAGCAGAGCGTCGTGACGTGCTCGCCGCGCGCTGCTCGCGCAGGCACGCAAACCCGGCACTCACAGGGCCGGCCCCATCTGACCGCGCGACGGCTACCGTGCCCGGCTTGCCGCGTTCGCGGATGGACAGGTGCCACTGTGCTCCACGCAGGGTGGGTCAGGGAGCATGTCCAGGGCTGCTGTCAGCACTCTGATGGGCTCACCTGGTGCGAGGGTCCGTAGGCATGCGCGGTTGTCCGCCGCTGTGGGTTCACGCGTCAGCCAAGCGGAACTGGACGATGGCAATATCATCGGCGGGAACGATGTCGGGGTAGTGGTACCGCAGCCTGTCGTGCAGTTCTTGGAGATCGCGGAATCCGTCGGCGATGGCGTCCTGTTCGGTCAGCTCGTCGACCCTTTTTGAGATGATCTGCGTGACGACACCCCGTAGCACCACCTCCTCATCCAGCTCGAAGACCATGTTGACCGGCCCGGTGGCAACCGGATCACGGAAGCGAACGGTCGTCGTCTTCCGTCCGGTGCGGACGGCGTCGAGATAGTCCCGGTGGAAATACATGGACTGCCTCGCCGTCGCCTGGCAGCCCGGTTCAGAGGACGCGGCCTGATCGGCCCATACATAGCTGTGTGGCAGCAGGCCCGCTATGGCGATGCTGCGAACCCCGTCGGCCGTGGGCACCAGGACGCGTATGCCCGGATGGTGGTCGAGAAGGACCTGCCGATCACGGCCACACGGCGCGAGCACACCGCGGCCCCTGTCGCCGACAGCAACAATGGTTGCCAGCTCACGCGCACCTGCCGCACGGGCATGCCCCAGTGCCACGAGCTCTGCACAGGGTCCGCCAGTGAAGTGGTAGAGGTTGATGCCACCGAATATCCGTCCTCGCGCATCTCGGACAGCGGCGCCAACCGTGTGCACCTCCCCGTCGCCGTTGGCCTTCACAATGCGCTGGGCGAACTCGACCAGCTCCATGTCTTCTTCTGTCGGCAATCGCAGGGTGCTGTCCACGCCCAGCACCCTACGACTGGCACCGAGTCAAGCTGTGTGGCGGGGTGACGTCGACCTCGACAACCTGGTGATCCGCGTCCGCGTCGCCGAGCCGGAGCGGACCAACGGCAGGCGCGCTCCCGGCGAGACCAAGTCCGAGGCGGGCGTCCGTGTCGTCGTCCTCCCGGCCTTGTTCCGGCTCGATCGCACCCCCGCCTGGGTCAGGACGGGTCGCCGTACTGGAGGCCGCGTCCGTTGGTGCCGACGTAGACGCGGCCGTAGGTGTCGGGGTCGCCGGTGATGACGCCGACGCCGCCGATGGCACCCCACTGGTGGGCCTGGTCGTTGACGCGGAGCCAGGTGGCGCCCTTGTCGGTGGAGCGGAAGACTCCGGTGACGTCCTTGACGGTGCCGATCAGGTACAGGGCCTGGTAGCCGGTGCCCGGCTTGGCCTTGCCGAAGCCGAGGGCGGAGGCGGACTGCACGGACCTCAGCGTGGTGAAGGTGCGGCCGCCGTCGGTGGAGTGGAGCAGCCCCTTGCCGCCGCCGGTGATCCACAGGTCCCCGGCGATGCCGGGGACGGCCGTGAGCCGGCTGTCGGCGGGCAGGTCGGTGGCGCGGGCGGTGAAGGTCGCGCCGCCGTCGGTGCTGGCGTAGAGCGTGCCGCCGGACAGTGAGTAGAAGGTCCTGGCCGAGGACCGGTCGGCGACGACCACGGCGTCGTTGCCCAGGCCGCTGACCCTCGACCAGCTCGCCCCCTTGTCGGTCGAGCGGTACGGGGTCTGACCGGCCTGGGTCCAGACGATGGTGGAACCGTCCGCCGCGAGCGCGACATGGCCGTCCTGGGCACCGGCCACCGGCTCCGCCTTGAAGCCGCTCCAGCTGCTGCCGCCGTCGGTGGAGTAGGCGCCGTCCTGCTCGCCGCCACGGCCCACGCGGACCATCATCGAGGGCTTGGACTGGGCGAAGTCGATGTCGGTGCTGTTGGACATCATCGGGTTGCTCAGTCGCCCGGCGGGCACCTTGGTCAGGTCGTCGTGCCGGAAGCCGCCCTGGTCGCCCATGGAGGTGATGACGGTGGCGCCGCCGGGCGGAGCGATCGCGTCCAGCAGCGAGGTCTCCTCCAGCCCTCGGGCGCCCATGCTCCAGTGGCTGGTGCCGCCGCTGTCGGAGGCGTCTGCGTCCTTGCTGCGCAGGATGCCGTTGCCGGTGCCGTACAGCACGTGCCCGGAGTTGAAGGGATCGATGGCCAGGGCGGTCATCCAGTGCCCGGTGTGCGTGCCGACGTAAGGAGCGGCGGAGGCGTTGCGCACCGACTTGTCGGCCAGTGCCTTCCAGGTCGTGCCGCCGTCGGTGCTGCGGTAGATCTCGTCCTCGGGCCACCAGCGGCCGAGGGTGGTGACCATCACCGTGGACGGCTTGCGCGGGTCGACGGCCAGACCGGAGAACCCGTAGTTGCCCTGGGAGGGGGAGATGTTCTTCCACGCCCCGCGGTCCGGCGTGTACTTCCACACCGAGCCCGCCGTCACGCCGTTGGGTCCGAGGGCGTTGGTGTACGTCAGGTACAGCGAGCCGTCACCGGAGAGCACGCCGTGCTGCGGCAGTTGGCCGGTGGGCCGGCCGGGGACAGCCTGCCAGGTGCTGCCGCCGTCGGTGGAGCGGTACAGGGAGGTGGACTTGTCGTTGACGCCGACGTAGACCGTCTTGCTGCCGGCGGGGCCGTACGTCACGAAGGAGATGCCCGCCCCGCTGCTCGCCCCGTCCTTGACGGGGAACGAGGAGACCTGACGCCATGTCACGCCGTGGTCGTTGCTGCGCCACAGGCCGTTCTTGCGGGTGCCCAGCAGCAGGGTGCGGTTGTCCGAGGGGTCGATCGCCAGCCGTTCGCCCGCCCCGCGGCCGTCCTCGTTGCCGCCCAGCTTGAAGGGCAGATCGGTGCGCTTGAAGGTGCGGCCCCGGTCGGTGGAGCGCAGGATCGCGCCGTTGCCCGCCCACTCGTTGGTGTAGGTGCCCGCCCCGAGGTAGAGCCGCTCGGGGTCGACGGGGTCGGTGGCCACCGAGTCGATGCCCAGCAGGTTCCAGTCCTTCTCGCCGATCCAGTCGGTCAGCGGGATCCACTGCTCGGCCGCGGTGTCCCAACGGTAGGCGCCGCCCATGTCGGTGCGCGCGTACAGCAGGCCCTTCTCGCGCGGGTTGAACACCAGCCCGGTGACGTAACCACCGCCAACCACCTGGGCGTTCTTCCACACATACGGTCCGGCCGCGGCCGTGGTCTGTGCCGTGCCGCCCCCGGCCGTCTGGGTCTCGGCCGTCTTCACCAGCTTCCACTGCTGGTTGGTGCTGCCCCGGCCCGGATACTGGATGACTGCCGCGCCCTCGGTCGCGGAGCCCCCGGAGACGTCCAGGAGCTGCCCGCTCCTGCGGGAGACGAAGGTGACGGCGTCGGAACCGCTCACCTCCTCGATCTTCCACTCCTGGGAGGTGGCCGAACTGTCGGTCTGCTGCTCGGCGGCGGCCCCCTGAGCGGTCGAATTGCCCGCTATACCCAGCACTTTGCCACTGTTGCGGTTCACCAGCTGGTAGTAGCCGTCCCCGGTGGGCTTCAGCCTCCACTGCTGGTTGGCGGTGTTCTGGTCGGTCCACTGCTGGATACGGGTGCCGTCAGCGGTGGAGAAGCCGTTGACGTCCAGCACCTTGCCGCTGCGCACGGAGACCAGACGGTAGTAGGCGGCGCCGTCGACCGTCGCGGCCTGCGAGTCCTCCTGCGCGTACAGGAGATAAGGCACGAGGACGGCGGGCACGCCGAGCAGCAGACCGGTGGCGGTCCAACGACGGCGGTGACGCCCGCGGCGCCCGCCGTTCGTGGGGGTGTTCATGAGGGGGTGTTCTCCTTGCAGGCCGTTCACCAGAGGAAAGCGAATCCGGGCACCGGAACTGACCGGATCCGCCCCCTTGTCGTCACAGGCCCCGCACAGGGTTGCCTCGCACCGGAGCTTTTTTCAGGGCACCTCATGGTGATCTGACCAGTCCCTGGCGAGGGCCATCGTGCCGACCCAATACGGACAACCCGGGAGACAACCATGTACGCAACCACCGCCAGGCGCCTGACGGGTCTCGCCGGCATCGCCACTGCGGCCACCCTCATCGCCGAAGTGCCCCTGGTGGCTTCGTCGTCGGTTCGTTACGGGTGACGTGAATCCTGCCGCTCGCGGCGCGTGCCGTCGCTGGGCCCGGACACCGGATGCAGGGTGGTGCTGTCGGCACCCTCGCCGATGCCGCGGCCGGCCGGGGTGCCCGTGCCGGGCAGCCCGCCGACGATGACCGACTTCGGCGTCTGCGGGCCCAGACGCTCGCGGCTGGTGGGCGATGGGCAGGACAGTTCCACCGGAGCCTGCGCATCCCAAGGACGCGGGCGTGGCCTGTGAAACTCGGATGCCAATCGGCTGACCGGTGCGGCGTATCGTGGCCGGCGCTCCGGCTGACCGGCGGTGCTCAGAACATCATGGTCCAATTCCGCCGAATGTTTGGCCCGGACCGACCCCCAGCGTCTGCGTTCTGCGATCGGGGTCATTCGGCCCGCCGAACACGAGGTCCGATGCCATTCGACTCCTCGAACAAAAGGGTCGACCACTACGCTCAAACACCAGCTCCGACCCGACAGTTGGACCTCGGCCCGCGCAGGTGGGCGGCCTGCGCACAAGGACTATTCAGCGCCCAGTAGATCACTCAGCGAATGGCTACCAACGGGTCCCGTCACCAATTCCCGGCCGCCCGCGCCTTTCTGACGGTTACATGTGTCGTCGTGACCATGGATTTATCAGCGCCCCATATTCAAGGCGGTTTTCGGCCTGCTAGATTGACGCCCGCGTCTCAGAGACGAAGTCGGACAGAACCGGCAATCTCGCGGAGGCGAAGACCTCCTATGCCTTCACCAAGGGCGCCTTCGGGTGCCCGGAAACCGCTGCGGATGAGATTCGCTGCGTCCCACCACGTCTCACGCCGACGCTTTTCGGCATCCAACCCCCCAACCCACTGGAAAGCGCACGTAAGTGATGAGATCCCTTCAGCGTTTCGGCCCCGCTCTGGCCGTCTCCGCCATGGCGGTCGTGCTGAGCACGCCCGGGCTGGCCGCCGCCGCCGAGGCTGGCGACGGCAAGGACACCACGTACTACATCTCGCTCGGTGACTCCCTGGCCTCCGGCTACCAGCCGGACGTCGACAAGGACACCGACGTCGCCTACACCGACCAGCTCTACGCGCAGCTCAAGCAGCGCACTCCCGGACTGAAGCACATACGCCTGGGCTGCACCGCCGAGACCACCGAGTCCTTCATCGGCGGCGGAAAGTGCGACTACCCCGACGCCAAGTCCCAACTGGACGCCGCCCTGAAAGCCATGGCCCAGCACCACGGCAAGGTCGCCTACGTCACCCTCAGCGTGGGCGCCAACGACATCCTCCTCAACTGCGTCAGCCCGGCCGGCACCCTCGACGGCGCGTGCCTGAACAGCCGGAGTCAGACCATGGCGAAGAACCTCGCCCAGATCGCGGGCGCGCTCCGCAAGGCGGGCACGGACAACACCCGGTTCGTGGGCTCCACGTACCACAACCCGTTCCTGGCGGCCTGGCTGCAGGGTCCGGCGGGGCAGCAGGCCGCCAAGGAGTCGGCGTCCCTGGTCAAGTCCGCCAACGCGGGGATCGCCCAGGTGTACAAGTCGACCGGCTTCAAGGTGGCGGACGTGGCCGGGGCCTTCTCCTCGGACGACTTCACCACCCAGGTGAACGTGCCCGGCGCGGGCGAGGTGCCGGCGAACGTCGCCAAGATCTGCCAGCTGACCTGGGCGTGCACAAAGCAGGACCCGCACCCCAACGCCGACGGCCACAAGCTGATCGCAGGCACCTTCGCGGCGGTGCTCGCCGAGAACGAGGCGCCCGGTCGGGGCGCATCCCCGACCCCCACCGCGCCGGCCACCCCCGGTACGGGCGAGTCCCCGGCCCCCAGTGACCCGGCCACGCCCGGAGAGGACGAGTCCGAGACCCCGGCCCCCAGCAACTCGGCGACCACGCCCGAGCCCGGCACGGACACGGGGGCGAACACCCCGGCCCCGAACGGAGACCTCGCCGAAACCGGCGCGTCGAGCAGCACCCCCGTCATCGCGGGTGCCGGTCTCGCGGTCGCGGCGGTCGGCGCCGCCGCGGTGTACTTCGCGCGCAGGCGCCGTACAGGCGAGCAGAGCTGACGGTTAGTCAGTAGGGCTCGGCGAAGCCGGCAGGCCGCTCGCGGGGGCGCGGGCGGCCTGCTCGGCTCGGCGCACATACAGGTCCTCCAGGACGACGGTGGCCTTCCCGGTGCCCTGCACGGTCAGTGCGAGCATCTGCTGCCCGGCCGCAACCCCGCCGAGCGCGGTGACCCACGCGCGCGCCTCCTGCTCAGGCGGCTGCGGAGGAACGTGCTCGGACCGACGGTTGATCAGATAGTGCTGGCTGCACGGGCTTTCCCACTTGTACGGATTGACGGAGACCGTCGGCGCGGTGGCCCCGCTCGCGGAACCGCCGCCCGACGTGGCGGACGGTGCGGCCGACTCCCCCTTCGCGTCGGCCGACTTGGAGGCGCCGGTACTTTCCCCGGCGGACCGGGAGACGGCCGCCTCCACGGACAGCCTCCCGCCGCGGACGCCGTCGTCATCGCCGTCGCCGGGCAGGAGATTCACCACGAGTGCGGCCGACGGGAGGACGGCGGCGATGGCCGCCCCGGCGAGAGCGACGGTACGCCGCCGCGCCCCGGGCGCCTCATCCACGGACCGCCGCTCAACCTCGGAACCGGCCACACCCGGCCTGGGCCACACCGGTCTCGGCCGCGACTGCTTCGCTCCCCGACGTCTCGGCCGTGGCACCCGCCTTCCCAGGCGCGAGCGAGGCCGTCGAGGCCGTCTGCCCACGGGCGGGGCCTGGGGGAACAAGGGGAAGCGCGCGGATACACCAACCCGGTACATGGACTACCCTTGGTACATGCCCATGAAGCGCACCAACGTCTACGCCGACCCCGAGGACCTGGCGATCATCAAGGAGGCCGCCAAGCGCCGGGGCATAAGCGAGGCCGAGATCATCCGTCAGGGCATCCACCTTGCAGCCATGGCGAACCGGGTCTGGGACGAGCCGCTGTTCTCCCGCACCTTCGAGGGACCGGGGCGCACACCGTCCAAGCCGGAGGTCCGCGACACGGTCGCGGAGGCCGTCCTGCGGGAGACCGGCTCGGGTTCCGGATCCGCCGCGTGATCATTGTCATCGCCGATACGTCCGGCCTTCTGGCAGCCCTGGACTCGGCTCATCCGGAACACGGGGCGGCGAACGAGGCGATCATGGCGGCGGGCCTGCTGGTCATGTCCCCGCTCCTGCTGGCCGAACTGGATCACGTGGTGACGCGCGAGCTCGGCAGGGAGGCTGCCCTCAGCGCGGTCGACGACCTGAGGCGCTGGATGAGCCGGGGTCGTGTCCTCATGCCGGAGATCACGGAGGACCACCTGGGTGCCGCCCAGTCTGTCCGTATCCGCTACTGCGCGCTGGACCTCGACCTCGCCGACGCTGTGAACGTGGCGCTTGCCGCCGACTACGACACGGACGCGATTCTCACCCTCGACCGACGAGACTTCCGGGCCGTACGCCCGTTGGGCCGCTACAAGGCGTTCCGGGTACTCCCCGACGACCTCCCGCTCTGACGCAGAACCGGGCTCGCCTCCGGATCATCCAAGTGAATCCGAATCTCGGGGTGCGGGAGCACTCGTAAAACCCAGCAACGGCTCCCCAATGAAACAAGCCCCAGGCCGCTGACCTGAGGCTTCAAGAAGAGCGGGTGACGAGAATCGAACTCGCGCTCTCAGCTTGGGAAGCGACGGCGCTTGGGTGGGCGAATGGCCGCTGACCTGCGCGGATTCGTCGTGTCGGAACCGCTGCGCGGGCTTGTTCGCACCGCTGTTGCCGACCGACGGGCATGGCCTGCCGGACTGATCTGGAGTGTCCGTTGCGCTTGCACATCTGGATGCGGCGTCGTCAATGTTGGTGACATACTCTTCTATGTACATCACCAACATTGCGTAGGAGGTGCTCGTATGTCTGTGACCCAGATCGATATCGATGATGACGCCCTGGAGCGTGCCATGGCTCTGGCCAAGGTCAGGACCAAGAAGGAGGCGGTCAACCTGGCTCTGCACTTCTACGCCGAACAGCAGGAGCGTGCGGCGCGCATCAGCCGTCACTTCGAGCGTGCGCGTGAGTGGGGTGCCGTCGAGGACGCCGAGCGCCTGCACCGGGCGGAGAAGCACAGCCGGTGATCTACTTGCTCGACACCTCCGGCCTGGTCCGGCTGCTCCGCGAACCAAAACTGCAGTCGGCCTGGTACGACGCGATCGACGCCGGCGCCATCGCATCCTGCTACACGCAGCGAACCGAGTTCCTGCACAGCGCCCGGAACGGCCGTGAGTACGACGAGATCGCGGAGATGTTCACCGACCTCTATCCCGACGTGTCGGTGCCGAAGAACGCGGGGCGTTGGATCAGCGCGGTGCAACACCGTATGGCCCAGGCCGGGGAGCATCGCAGCGCCTCGGCGGTGGACCTCGTCATCGCCGCCACCGCCGCCCACCACGGCCTGGCTGTCCTCCACGACGATGCCGACTACCGGGCCATCGCCCGGCACGCAACCGATCTGCTCGAGCACAACGTCCACGACATCGCCTGAGGTGCTTTCCCCCACAGGTTGTGGACGGGAACTTGCGAAGGCCGGCCATCGGGGCCTGAAGCGTCACTTGACGTGTATGGCGCGCCTGGCAATGCGCCAGCCGTCATCGGTGCGCCGCAGTTCGTCCTCGTAGACGGCGCTGATGACGGCGCCCCGTCCACGACGCCCAAGCCCCTGGACCGGACACGGACCTTGTCGCCCGGATCCTCCGACACGACGACGTTCGTCGTGTGGTGAGCTCGCGCGTGCCCGCCGGCGCTCAGGACGGAGGCGATCGCGTCCAGCCCGACGACCGAGTCGAAGCCGAATGCGCCTGCGTCCCATGCGGCGTCTCCGGTGAGAACCTCGCTGAGGCGGCTCAGCTCGTGGTCGTCCATGATGTGGCCCCACAGAGCCAGGACTCTCGCTATCTCGACTGTGTCTTCGAACGTGGGCTTCTCGACCAGCTGACGAGCGCCTCGCCCTCCTCTCGAGACAGCGAAAGGAAACCCCGATCACGACCGGCGCGGGCATCGCTGACTTGATCCTTTACGGGGGGCGCATTCGGTACGACGGCAGGGCTGTGCTTCGCCGCGGTGGGAGCAGTTACGACGCTACGGAACTGGACCACGGCAGACGACCACCGGAACCTGCCGTGTGCATCGGCCGACACGAACCGGCCTTCCGGTTCTGGCTGATGGGGGGCTGGGTCGGTGTCTCGCCCATGGATGGTGAAGAGCGGCACTCAACCCGCTCTTGCCAACAAACAAACCCCAGGCCGCTGACCTGGGGTTTCTCTCTGGAGCGGGTGACGAGAATCGAACTCGCGCTCTCAGCTTGGGAAGCTAGTGTTTCTTGGTCATGGTTGCTTCGCTGACCTGCGGTGGGGCGGTGCCGGAGCCCGGGACGCACCTGGGGCAAGTCCCCGCTGTTCCCCGTGGTTTCCCGCAGAATCTGGCACGCCAATGGCACGGACCCTTCGCCTCGAATGAACCTAGGCGGACCTGGACCCTAGAGTGTTGGAGCCTCAGCCGACGACAGCCAGCCACGATGGCGGGGCAGTCGACCGTGCAGGCGCGCGTGTGCCTCACTGTGCCCCCGCCGGCCTGAGCCACGCTGTTTGGCCGTCGACCAGGGCAAGTTGCGACGGCGGAAGCGCATGGGTGGCACCTCGGGCGATGACCCCTTCGTCCCGAAGCAACTTTGGTGCGCTGGACCTTCGGCTGGCGTGCCTCTCACGCGTCGTGCTCGTCCGCAGGCGTGCGCGCCCGTCTGCCGGTGTATATCGGCGTTGTCACACAGAGCCAATATGAAGGACCAACATTTTCCCCTCTCAGATGTTCAATCGTCGCCCAGTTGCCCACACTTTGCGCCACTGTCGGTACTGCGCCATCATCGAAATGAGCTAGATGACCCTCATCCCTCACAGCCGATCCGCACAAGGCACGCAATGACCGCTTACAGATCCTCTGGCAAGGCAGCCCGAACACCCGGTCAACCTGCCGTTCATGCGCGAGGCGCGAGGCGCACAGTGGTACTTTCTGGGGATGCGCTCGCTGACTGGGTCGTAGCGGAACGAGACGAGAGCGAACCGCGGCGGACCGCAGGCCCCAAGTGGCAGGAGCGCCAGCAGGAGGTTAGGCAGCTTGAAATCCCCGGCGGTTCCCGCCTCTTGGAAAAGCTTATAACCACGGCTCTACCGAAAGCCCACGTCTGGACTCCGACTTGGCAGCATGTCGACTGGTTTGATACGCAAATCAGCCATTACCACGCTACCCTTGCACCGTTTCCCGAAAGTGACAAGGTCAAAGATTTTGACGATCTGCGAAATTTTCGGTGGCGCATTTCGGACGATCTCGGAATCAGCCGCAGGGGCGAATGCAAGAAGCATGACGAGAAATGCCTCGGGATTGCTGAGCCAGAAAACGCAGACCTCGTGGTTATCGCCGACTCGGGGCTAGGTTTCTTCAAGGACCACGAATTGCCTAAGGCGATTAATAAACCCGAGAAAAGGCCATGGCTGATCGTCAAGACGGGCGGCGATGGCATGCTGGCGCGAACGGACCGACTATGGGATGCACTTCCCAGTCGGCGGGACAAGGTGATTGTCGTAACCACAGCCGACGATCTGCGCCGAGTTTCCGGTCTGGAAATACGACGCGGAACAGCTTGGGAGAGCGAAGCAAGCGACTGCCTCAAAATATTCCAGCAGGAGCGCCGACTGAATCAGTACCGCTTCGTGGTCGTATCCTTCGGTCCAGCTGGAGCATTCTTGTTCGATCGCGATGTGCATGGTGGACGCAACTACTCGCTTTTTTACGATCCTGCAAGAGTCGAAGGAGCACCTGACTTCTGGCTCAATGGGCGGATGTGGGGTTACACCTCAACTCTAGCAACCGCAATTACTCAACGGATCATTTCATCAATCGGTAATAAAGACGCCCCGCTAAGCAGCCCAACAAGCGCTAACGAGATAATTAGAATTGGGGTGAGGCGCGGCCTCAAGGCCATGCAAGAAGTCTACAGGAATGGGTTCGGCCGTATAATTGCAGAGAATAGCTCTGGTCAGGCGGATCCTACTCAGGCGGATCCTGCCCCAGACTTCCCCTTCGTCGCAGTTAAAGATGCTCTTAAAATATCCAAGCGTGACCTCGATAAAGATAAAAGGATAGCCGAGGTTTCTGTAACGGAACGCAATGTTAAGTCATCCGCAATTTTCGCAAGTAGTCGCGATCTTGAGGATATAGCGAGGGATATAGTCTACAGGGGGGTTGATGACGCCTTGGCGGACACCACTATTCCGCATCTTAAATACGGGAAGGTGGTAACGGTAGACCGACGCGAGATCGAAAGCTTCCAATCTGTTAGGGCTCTTGTGAAAGAGTATGCAGAAAGGGCCGGAACGCGCGTAAGGCGGTATTGGAAGACCGAGAAAGCGCGCACGCCAACGCCGCTTTCTATAGCCGTATTTGGCCAACCTGGATCCGGAAAATCGACTACCGTCAGAGAAGTGATCGGTTCAATTAAAGTGCAGGAGCGAGAATTCACGTTCGAGGAATTTAATCTCTCGCAATTTAGGAACACTTCAGAACTGGCCGACTCTTTCCACCTACTGAGAGATGACAGGCTTAGAGGAAAAGTTCCAGTCGTACTCTGGGACGAATTTGACTCCTTCTTCGATCGACCTCTTGGATGGCTCAGGTACTTCCTCTCACCGATGCAAGACGGAACTTTCCAAGAAGGGCAGACCGTGCACCCGGTGGGGCGTTCTGTTTTCGTCTTTGCTGGCGGTGTCTACTCTAGTTTGGAGAGTTTTAAATCACAAGAAAGCAATGCTGAGTATAGAGCCGCCAAAGGTCCGGATTTTCTGAGCAGAGTTCGCGGAACCATGGAATTGCAGGGGATTGAAAAGCGATCTGACGATCCTTTTTGGGTTATTAGGAGAGCGATACTACTCAGAACATTCCTAGAGAGGGAGACTTCGCTATTCCCGAAGGGGCAAGACGGCCATAAGGCCATCGATGAAGATGTGCTGAATGCTTTCTTGCGCATTTCGGACTTCACTCACGGAGTGCGTTCCATGCAAGCTGTCGTAAGAAATAGTTCCCTCCTTGGAGAGAGGTACTTCAGCCGGTCGAGTTTGCCAAACGTCACGCAGCTAAACCTGCATGTAAATTCCGAGGAATTTCATAACGAAATGGATTTCGCTAGCGCTCGACGCGTTGGCGGGTCAAGCGCTAGAAGTCCGTAACGGGATCATCACGATAGAGGCTTTGGGGGTGCTGCTTGGCGCGAGTGATCATGGCCCCCATACGCTTCCGGCGCGTCTGGCAGTCTGTGCACCTACCCGGTAAGGCCCGACGTTGAGGCCGTGATCAAAGTGGCTCCGCAAAGCCGCGGAGCCGACCGCTCCAGCCACGACGCAGCCCTTCTCCGGACGGCTGATTGCTGTGCAGCGCGGGACGGGCGCCGGCCGGGCTGGAGCGGGGCGGAGACAGGAGCGCAGGCCCGGCCGGGGGCCGGGCCGCGCGCGGTGAGCGGAGCGAGCCGCACTTGAACCCGTAGAGAAGGTTGTAACTCAGTCTGTGGGGCGCGGTTTGAACTCGTATGCGCACGCTGGGAGCTCGATGACCTGGCGGTGTGCGAGGGGCAGGAAGAGCACTGGTCGGATCGTCCATGTGACACGGACTTCGGCCTGACTGATCGTCACTGTGCAGGGTTCTGCGCGTAGGAGTGCCCGCCGGGTCTCGATGCGGCCGTCGTAGAGCCAGTCCCATGCCGCGTCGCAGGCTTCGGGGTCGAGCATGGGTGTGATGGTGCGGAGGATGACCGCGATCCATCTGTCTGCCTGGGGTGCTGTGTGGGCGTCGAAGGATGCGATGAATGCTGGTGGTTGTTGTCCGGTGACGTCTTCGGTCCAGCACTCGCACCAGTAGCCGCGCTGGGTGGTGTTCATCGGCACGGGTGGTCTCCTCGCCGAGTGGTGGTGAAGAGCTCCGCGGTGACCGTGTGGCCGGCCTGGCTGCGGTGGACCACGACTCGGTGGGCGAGCACGCTGACCATGCCGAGTCCTCGACCGTGCTCGGCGTCTTGGTCCTGGTGCTTGACCTTCGGGGCCGTGCCGGTGCCTCCGTCGTCCGTGACCGAGAGTGCGATCACCTGAGGTGAGACCGCGAGTGCCAAATGGAAGGCGCCGGTCTCCCGGCCGCTGGCGGTGTGGAGGATCGCGTTCGCGCTCAGTTCGCTGACGATCAGTTCCGCGTCGTCCGCCAGGGGCGAGCCTCGAAGGATGTCGCGGGTCCAGCGGCGGGCTCTGCTGACCTCTTCTGGAAATCCTGGGCAACTGAGCCCCCAGACTCGGGTAGTGCTCGTATACTCGTGCATACAAGTTCCTTCATGCAGGTGGGCCGCCATGTGCAGCGGGTTCGGGCTAGACGAGTTTCACGCCGTCGTGGGCGCGTATGGCGGGCGGGGACGCCGCGTCGAGTGCGTCCAGGACGCGGATCGCGTAGGCCTCGTCGGCAAGCTCGGCGACTTCCTCGCGGGTGGCCCAGCGCAGCGCGCGGGTTTCATCGCCGGTGGTGGGCGTGCCGTCGGCGGCTTCGCAGCGGAAGACCAGGGAGACGATCAAGCCCTTCATGTTCTTGTAGACGCCGGTCAGGGTCGCAGGAAGTGCGATCTTGATGCCGGTCTCTTCGAGGACCTCGCGTTGCAGCGCCTCGGGGATGGTTTCCTCGCGTTCGAGGACTCCGCCCGGGGGTTCCCAGTGACCGTTGTCGCGGCGCTGGATCAGGAGGGCCCGGCCCTGGTCGTCGACGACGACCCCGGCGACGCTTACGGAGTGCGGGCGTTCTGTGCTCACGTTCCTCGGCCCTCTCGGATGGCTAGGCTCTCCACCGTAGCAACAACAATCGCCCACTCGTCTAGATATCTAAAGGAGTACACGTGAGCCCTCTTTCTTCGGGCCTCCTCGGTGATCTCGACCCCACGAGCGATCGTGCGGTCTTCCGGCAGATCGCCGACCAGCTGCGTGAAGCGATCGACCGTGGGCGATTCCGCGAGGGCGAAAAGCTGCCCTCGGAGGCTGAGCTTGTCGAGCATTACGGGGTTTCCCGTATGACGGTTCGAAACTCCTTCTCCATCCTCCAGGGTGAGGGCCTGGTGCATGCCGAGCACGGCAAGGGTGTCTTTGTGCGACCACGCCCGCCCGTGCGGCGGCTCGCCTCCGACCGGTTCGCCCGGCGGCACCGGGAGCAGGGCAAGTCCGCGTTCATCGTGGAGGCTGATGCGGCCGGCAGTCATCCGCAGGTCGACAGCCTGGAGGTGAAGGAGGAGAAGGCCAGCCAGGACATCTCCACCCGGCTCGGTTCGGTGCGGCGTGTGCTGGCCCGGCGGCGCCGGTACCTTCTCGACGGGCGGCCGGTCGAGTTCGCCACCTCCTACCTGCCGCTCGACATCGCGCGGGGCACGCCGATCGCCGAGCCGAACCCGGGGCCCGGCGGCATCTACGCCCGCCTCGAAGAGCTCGGCCACCATCTCGACCACTTCGAGGAGGAGATCCGCGCCCGGATGCCCTCGCCCGACGAGGTCCGAACGCTGCGCCTGGCCTCCGGCGTGCCGGTCATCCACCTCATCCGGACCGCGTTCGACACCGAAGGGCGGGCCGTGGAGGTGTGCGACACGGTCATGGCGGCGGACGCGTACGTGTTGTCGTACCAGCTCCCAGCGACGTGAGCGCGTGAGCTGCGGTGGTGCGCGGGGACGCTTCTCCGAACTCGTACACCCCATCACGAATACTCGTATAGACGAGTGGGCAAGTTGTGTGGCAAGGTGGTTGCCGTTCCCGGGAGATCGGGTTCGAATCACGCACCTTGTATAGACGAGTAGATGGGAAGAAGTCTTGCGCACCATCCGTGTAGAGACCTCGGCCGCGACGATCCTGCTGACCGAGGCGCCCGAGCCCAAGGTCCGTGACCGGCAGACGGGCGAGATCGCCAAGGACGCAAACAGTGGTGAGGCACTGATGACGATCGGCGTCGTCTACATCGAGGACGGCGAGTCGTCGCTGATCAAGGTCACTGTTCCGGAGAGCGGTGTGTCCGAGGGGCTGACGCTCGGGGCGCCCGTCTCGCTGCCGGGGCTGGTGGCCCGGCCGTGGGAGAGCGTGTTCAACGGACAGCAGCGGCACGGCATCGCCTACCGCGCCGCCGCAGTCACTCCGGCCGCGTTCCCGGCCGCTTCGGGGGCCGCCGCCTGATGACCGATCTGGCGACGCTTGTGGAGGTGGGTGGCCCTGTCGCCGCGCTGGGCGGCGGGGCCGCCTACGCCCGGGCCAAGCATCCCGGGGTGTACTGGTCCACGGTCGGCCTGCCGATTGCCACGGCCCGGCTGCTGAGTTCGTACGGCTCGGTCATGGAGGCGTGCGGCCTGACAGTGGCGCCGTCCCGGCTGCGGCTGCTCTCCGTCAAGGCCACCACTCGGCGGGAGGTCCGTCCCGTACCGCCACGTCGGGGCCTCATCCGACCGACGTCGACCGGGCTACGGCTCCGTCTGCGGCTCGCTCCGGGGCAGGAACCGGCCGATGTCGCCGCCTCCGCGGAACGGCTGCGGCACGCCTGGGGCGTTCACGCCGTGTACGTGACCACGGTCAAGCCCGGTGTGGTTGAGCTGCGGCTGGTCGGCTTCGATGTGCTGCGGCGGGTACGGATGCCTCGCAAGGTGGATGCCGGGCTCCTTCAGGTGCCGGTGGCGCTGCGGGAGGATGCCATGCCGTTTGTACGCGACTACCGGGCCGTACCCCACCAACTCACGCTCGGCGCGACCCTGTCGGGCAAGTCCATGTACCTGCGGCACCTGATCGCCGGACTCTCCCCTCAGCCGGTCGCCCTGGTCGGCATCGACTGCAAGCGTGGTGTGGAGCTGGCGCCGTTCGCGTCACGGCTCTCCGCGCTGGCGACCGATCCGCAGCAAGCCGCGGAGCTGCTGCCCGTGCTCGTGAAGGAAATGGAGGACCGATACGACCTGATCAAGGCCCGGCAAGGCATCGCCCCGGACACTCCGGCCGAGGAGATCACCTCAGACATCTGGGGTCTGCCCGAGCATGAACGCCCGGTGCCCGTTGTGCTGTTCGTCGATGAGGTGGCCGAACTCTTCCTCGTCGCTACGAGGACGGACGAGGAACGGCGGGACGAGATGGTCACCCAGCTCATCCGGCTCGCCCAACTCGGCCGGGCTGCCGGGATCTACCTGGAAGTGTGCGGGCAGCGCTTCGGCGCCGAGCTGGGCAAGGGCGCGACCATGCTGCGGGCCCAGTTGACCGGCCGCGTCTGCCACCGAGTGAACGACGAAGCCTCCGCGAAGATGGCGCTCGGCGACATCGCCCCAGAGGCGGTCTTGGCCGCCTGCGCCATCGCCCCCGAACGGCCCGGTCTCGCCGTCGCGGGCGACACCTCCGGCGGCTGGTCACGCATCCGCACGCCGTACCTGTCCCTCGGCGATGCCGCCGAGATCTGCCGCGAGTTCGGGCACCTGGTGCCGGACCTGCCTGCGCTCAAGCCCTTCCTGCCTGAGGTGGCCGTACAGCCGGTCGGCGGCCTGGCCCCGGTCGTCTCGCCGCGCCCGGCGACCGGCTGAACTCCTCTACCAATCCCGGTCGGCGTGACCGTCTCACGCCAGGTCCCTACCCCTCGCATGCCTGAATCCGGAAGGAGCCGCATCATGCGCGCCCAACTGGCCCGCGTTGACGCGGTGCTCGTCCAAGCTGTCATCGCTGCCGCGCTGTCCTTCGCCCACCTGCACGACATCGCCTCGGCGGCCGGGCAGGACGGGTGGAAGGCGTGGGCCTACCCGATCTCGGTCGACTTGCTGCTCGTCGCCGCCTGGCGTCGGCTGCGCTCCGGGGAGGCGAAAGCGGCCGGGTGGTGCTGGTTCGTCATCGCGCTCGCTGCCTCACTCGGCGCGAATGTGGCCACCGCCGGCCTCCTCGACATGAGCAAGGTCCCGGCCTGGCTGCGCATCCTCGTCGCTGGGTGGCCTGCGGTCGCATTCCTCGGCGGCACGCTACTCGCCCACTCCGCACCGAAGACGCTCGATCACGCCGCCGAACCCGACAAGGACATCGAGGTCCATGGCCAGGCGGACGAACCCGCACTCCGTCCCGAGCCGCCTGCCCGACCGGCCGTAGAGCAAGCCTCGCCCCAGCGACCGGCCATCGAACATGAACCGCCTGAGCGCTCCGCTGTGCCCGTTCCGGCCGCCCTCGTCGCACACGCCCGCAAGGTCGCCGCCGAACACCACACCCGCACCGGAACACCGATTGACACCCCCACCCTCCGCGCTCGCCTCGGCGTCCCGGCGCCCATGGCCGAAGCCATCGCCGCCCACCTCTGACAGGAGACCTGCGTGACCGCCAACCGCCGTTTCCGCAACGTCGTCCGCATCGGCCCCGTCCAGGTCGGCACGTACTACGACGGCCGTGGCCGCGAGAAGCACACCGCCGCCTGCATCGCCCCACGCTGCGGCTTCTCCACCGACTACGACAGCCGCGCGGCCGCCGAGCTGGCCGCCCGCACTCACCGCTGCCCCGTCCGCTGAAAGGATCCGCCAACCGTGACCGTCAGCCTGCCGCTCGTCGTCGTCCTGGGCTTCTTCGCATGGGGAGCGGTCAAGTTCCTCGGCGTCCGCGTCTGGATCGTCGTCCTGATCGCCCTGTTCGGCTTCTGGCTCTCCCGCACCTTCCTCGCGCCCGCCATCGAGTCCGGCACGCGCTCCGGTGTGGACGTCATAAACGGCTCACACGCCTAGACGAGTAGATAAGGAGTCTCAAGCTGTGTTCCTGCCCAAGTACCCCGACACCCCGACCCCGCCCACCGCACACACCCACGCACCGACCGACCCGGCACCCGTACACCGCTCGCTTCCGCCGGTGTCGATCAGTCCCGGCGCGGTAGCGGCCGTGGTCGCTGGCGGCGTGGTCCTCACCGCGCTCGTGACGGCCGTCGCCGTTTCGGCCATCTCCGTAGCCATTGCCGCCGTGGTCCTGCGCTCCCTGCTCCGCGAGCACCACCGCCGCTGAACGGCACCTGATCCCCGGGGCGGCACGACACCGCCAAGCATCCGCCGCCCCGGGGGCCCATCACTCCTGACCGAGCCAGTCAGAAGGAGAGAAGCCATCTTCACCCGCACCACCCCGCCCCCGCTCCCGGAACTCGCAAGGATGGCCCAGCACGGCACCCTGCCGGGTATCCTCCGCCAGCTCTCCGGGCTCGGCGGCTGCACCAACCCGATCCGCCTGGACGGCCACCGCACCGAGTACGACGTCGACACCGCAACCGGCGAGATCGGCCGCGTCCTCCACCACCTCGACTCGACCAGCCTCCCGGCCGGACAGCTCCTCGTCCGCTGCAACAACCGCCGCACCACCCGCTGCCCGGCCTGCGCCGAGGTCTACCGCCGCGACACTTTCCACCTGATCACCTCCGGCCTGCGCGGCGGCAAGGGCATCCCCGAACACGTCGCCACCCACCCGCGCGTCTTCGCCACCTTCACCGCCCCGAGCTTCGGCCCGGTCCACAACCGCCCTTCCAGCGGGCGCCCCTGCCGCTGCGGCGTCCGCCACGACCAGGACGACGATGCACTCGGCACCCCTCTCGACTCGGACACCTACGACTACGAGGCCGCCGTCCTGTGGAACGCACACGCTGGCCCCCTCTGGCGGCGCTTCTCGACCTACCTCCGCCGAGAGGTCGCCAAGCGCGCGTGCCTGTCACAACGGCGCTTCCGCGAACACGCCCGCGTGTCCTTCGCCAAAGTCGCCGAGTACCAAAAGCGCGGCGCCGTCCACTTCCATGCCGTCATCCGCATCGACGGCCCCAGCGGCGGCGACACTCCACCCCCTGCTTGGGCCACCGCCGAACTACTGACCGACGCCATCGAGACGGCTGCCGCCAAGGTCCGCGTGGACGGCCCGACCGTCGACGGCCGCACCCACAGGTTCGCCTTCGGGCGCCAACTCGACGTACGCACCATCCGCTCCGCCGACTTCAACAACGGCCAGGAACTCACCGAACGAGCCGTCGCCGCCTACATCGCCAAATACGCCACTAAGGGTGCCGAGACCGCGACGGGAGCTCTCGACCGCCCGCTGAAGTTCGCCGCCGAACTCGCCCAGCTCGACATCAGCGACCACGCCCGCCGCCTCATCCGCACCGCCTGGACCCTCGGCGCACGCAAGGACCTCGAACACCTCCGCCTGCGCGCCTGGGCCCACATGCTCGGATTCCGCGGCCACTTCTCCACCAAGTCCCGCCGCTACTCCACCACCCTCTGTGCCCTCCGCAACGCCCGCGCCGAATGGCGCCGCGCCCAAGCCGCAGCAGCGGCCAACGGTCCCGAGCCCGACACGACGTACGTCCTCGCCCACTGGGTCTTCGCTGGAACCGGCCTGTCCGACGCCGAAGCCTGGCTTGCCGCATCCCTCGAACCCGCCCCCGGAACGGAAGGAGAGCCCACCGCATGACCGACCGCTACCTGTCCGTCGACCAGGTCGCCGAGCTGCTCGGCACGACCGCCAGATTCCCCCGGCGGCTGATCGAGGAACGGCGCATCCGGTACGTGAAGGTCGGCCGGCATGTGCGCATCCCCGAGAGCGCGGTCGAGGAGTTCATCCAGTCCCGCACCGTCGAACCGCTGAGGCGGCCTCGCCCGAGCAACAGGAGGGCTGCCTGATGGCCAACGGAAAGGGCAGGCGTCGCCGCTTTGGCGCCATCAGACGGCTTCCCTCCGGCCGGTACCAGGCGCGCTATCCGGGGCCCGACGGGGTGATGCGTCCGGCTCCCTTCACCTTCGAGACGACGGCGGACGCGGACGACTGGCTCGCCGAAAAGCAGACCGAGATTCGCCGTGGTGAGTGGCGTGACCCCGATGCAGGCGCGGTGAGCTTCCGGGCCTACGCCGAGAAGTGGGTGGACGAAAGGGAGCTCGCGCCGCTGACGCAGGACCTCTACCGCTACCTGCTCAACAAGCATCTATTCGCCTTCGCGGACCTGGACTTGGACGAGATCACCGCGCCGCGTGTCCGCGAGTGGCGGGCCGAACGGCTGCGGATCACAGGCGCCAAGACGATCACAGCCAAGGCGTACCGGCTCCTCAAGGCCATCATGGAGACGGCCGTGGACGACGAGTTGATCACGCGCAATCCCTGCCGGATCAAGGGCGCTGGCAAAGAGAAGGCCGCTGAGCGGCGCATCGCCACCGTCGCCCAAGTTGACGCGCTGGCCAATGCGGTCGGCATGCGGTGGCGGCTCATGGTCTACCTCGGCGCCTACGGCCCGCTCCGGCCTGAAGAGCTGGCCGGCCTCCGGCGCCGGGACGTCGACCTCGACAACCTGCGCCTCCGGGTCCGTCTCGCCGAGCCGGAGCGGATGAACGGGCGACGCGTCCAGGGCGACACCAAGTCCGAGGCGGGCACCCGGACTGTGATTCTTCCCGCGTTCCTCCGCCGGGAGCTCCGCTGGCATCTGGAGTCCTACGCCGAGCCGGGCCCCGAAGGGCTGCTCTTCGTCGGGGAGAAGGGCGCTCCCTTCCGGCGCAGCACCTTCGGGCGGAGGTGGCGGAAGGCGCGGGAAATCGTCGGCATGCCCGAGGGCTTCCGGTTCTACGACCTCCGGCACACCGGGCACACGCTTTCCACGCGGTCCGGGGCCACGCTGAAGGACACCATGGTCCGCGCCGGGCAGTCCTCCGAGAAGGCCGCGCTGATCTACCAGCACTCCGACGAGGAGCGACAGGAAGAGGTCGCCGCCAGCCTCGACGCCACCGTACGGAAGGCCAGGGCCGATGCCGCCCAGAAGCGTTCTGGCACGAATCTGGCACGCGGCCACTGATCACCGCACACAACAACAAGGCCCAGGTCTCTGACCTGGGCCTTCATCATGGAGCGGGTGACGAGAATCGAACTCGCGCTCTCAGCTTGGGAAGCTGATGTTCTACCATTAAACTACACCCGCGTAAGACGGACGGGCCCCTGAGGAGCCGGTGTCCGAACGCTCGCTCACTGTACCTCATCCCAGGCCCCCGGCGCTGAAGCTGTGGGGTTGTCGTGTGTGTGCGTGAGGGGTGACCGGGCTGCGGGGAAGCGGAGTTGGGGCGTACCGTGGTGGCTTCGGGGAGGGTCCGGGTGGGGCGGAGTGCCGCCTGGAGAGTCGTTCCTTTGATCCCGTAATGTGGCTTTTGTCGTCAGGGCAGTTAGCCAGACGCGGCTCTTGGGGAAGGGACTCTAGGACTTGATGGAGCGCACCGTCGTCCGCTGTGCCGATGGGCACGTGTTCACCACCGCTTCGTTCCCGATGCAGCAGGCCGAGCGACTCGGTCCAGGGCGGCTCCTCCGCTGTCCGCGATGCGCTCGGCTTCGGAGCGTCGTGCCGGTGAGTGTGGGGAAGCATTAGTTCCGGTAGCTCCCTGTACTGCCGGTAGCTCTCTGTATCGGCCAGGTAACCGCAGGACGCAGGCGCGTGGAGTCAGTCGTCATGATTGTGGCTGCTCCGCGCGCCTTGCGTATCCTCGGGGCGTGCTTCTCTCAGACAAGGACATCCGGGCCGAGATCGACGCCGGTCGGGTGCGGATCGATCCGTACGACGAATCCATGATCCAGCCGTCGAGCGTCGATGTGCGTCTCGACCGGTTCTTCCGGGTGTTCGAGAATCACCGGTACCCGCACATCGACCCGTCCGTCGAGCAGGTGGATCTCACGCGGCTGGTCGAGCCCGAGGGGGACGAGCCGTTCATCCTGCATCCCGGGGAGTTCGTGCTGGCGAGCACCTACGAGGTGATCACGCTCCCCGATGATCTCGCGTCCCGGCTGGAAGGGAAGAGCTCACTGGGGCGGCTGGGGCTCGTCACGCACTCCACCGCCGGGTTCATCGACCCCGGGTTCTCCGGGCACGTGACCCTGGAGCTGTCCAACCTCGCCACCCTGCCGATCAAGCTGTGGCCCGGCATGAAGATCGGGCAGCTGTGCATGTTCCGGCTCACCTCGCCCGCCGAGTACCCGTACGGCAGTGAGCGGTACGGATCGCGGTACCAGGGGCAGCGTGGGCCGACCGCCTCCCGGTCCTTCGTCAACTTCCACCGGACCCAGGTATGAGCAGCGGCGGGACACGGGAGAACCTGAGCTACGAGCAGTTCGGCGTCGCCGTGCGCGAGCTCGCGCAGGCCGTCGCCGACGACGGGTACGAGCCGGACATCGTCCTGTCCATCGCGCGCGGCGGTGTCTTCGTCGCCGGCGGGCTCGCCTACGCCCTGGACTGCAAGAACATCCACCTCGTGAACGTGGAGTTCTACACCGGCGTGGGGACCACCCTGGAGATGCCGGTCATGCTCGCGCCGGTGCCCAACGTCGTCGACTTCTCCGAGAAGAAGGTGCTCATCGCCGACGACGTCGCCGACACCGGCAGGACGCTCAAGCTGGTGCGCGACTTCTGCCTCGACGCCGTCGCCGAGGTGCGCACCGCCGTGATCTATGAGAAGTCACACTCCCTCGTCAAGTGCGAGTACGTGTGGAAGCGGACCGATGAGTGGATCAACTTTCCGTGGTCCGTGGAGCCGCCCGTCGTCCGGCGGGCCGGTCAGGTGCTCGACGCCTGAAGCACGGAGCGGGAGGACAAGACGGAGAAGGCCCCCGGCTGCTCCTGGCCGGGGGCCTCGCGCGTGCCGGGCCGGGGCCTAGAAGGTGCCCAGCTTCACGATCGACAGCAGTGCGATCAGCTGGATCGCGGATGCGCCCAGGGCCTTCGGCCAGGGCAGGTCGTGCGAGCGGCTGACCATGAGGGTGAGGAGGGCGCCGGCCGCGACCCAGGTGGCCCAGCCGAGGATCTGGACGAAGGGGGCGTCGCCGCCGAGGAACATCGCGACGACGAGGCGGGGGGCGTCCGTGAGGGACATGATCAGCATGGACAGGCCCACCGTGGGCTGCCAGGCGCCGTCGCCGCCGAGCTGGCGGGCCAGGGTGTGGGTGACCACGCCCAGGATGAAGGCGCTCAGCACCATCGCCACGGCCGTCGTCAGGACGATCGGGACCGCGTTGGAGAGCGTGGCGTTGATCGCGTCCTCGCGGGCGCCGTCGAAGCCGAAGACGGCTATGAGGCCGTAGAGGAAGCTGACGATGAGGGCGGGGCCCCACATCGTGTAGTCCCGCATCTGGAGGAAGGTCTGGTTCGGGGCGAGGACGATGCCCCTGAGCAGCTCTTTCCAGTGCAGGCGCGGGCCTATCGGGCCCGGGGGCGCGGCCGAGCCCGCGCGGTACGTCCCGCCCTGCGTGTACGGGTCCTCACCGACCGAGAACGCCTGGGTGTGGCCCGGGTTGTTGGCCGCGTACGGGTCCTGCGGGCCGGCCGGGCCCTGGCCCTGCGGGTACGCGCCGTCGCCGAAGTACTCCGGCTCGTCCTGGCCGCCGTATCCGCCGCCGTTCGCCTGCGGCCATGGGCCGCCGCCGCTGCCGCCGCCGTACGGCTGCTGCTGCGGGTACGGCTGCGGCGCCGGGGGGTAGCCGTACGACGGTCCCTGCGGCGTCTGCTGTCCGTGCGGGGGGTGTTGCGGTCGCGTCTGAGGAGCGCCGTTGTCCCGGCCGCGTCCGATCCTGAATCCAGCCACGTCTTCGAACGTACCTGGTCCCGGCAAGTGACGTGCCGGGCCCGGGCTTTCGGGCCCGGCTTTGCGGCCGAGCTGTGACATCCCCTAAGGGGGATGACGGGCTGTACCCCGTGCGCGGTCAGGGTTGGGCCGTACGGGGGAGCGTCTGCCCCGCCACAGCGGTGGGCGGGGTCAGCCGCCCAGCGTCGTTCCGTAGCCGGGGCTGCCCGTCGTGGGCACTCCCGTCGCCGCCGGTCCGAAGCTGGTCGCGCCGGTGGCGGTGAGGCCGGTCGGCGTGCCGCGCAGGGTCCACACCGCGCCGTCGCCGGAGTTCTCGCCCGGTGCGGAGACGGTGAGGTCGGCGCGGTGGTCGCCGGTGTGGTCGGCGAGCAGGACGCGGGTGCCGAAGCGGTCGCCCTTCTCGGAGCCGCCGGGGACGCCCGCCGTGTTCTGCGTCCATGTCGTGGCGCCCGTGGTCTTCAGGCCGGAGGCCGAGCCGTACAGGACGGTGACGGCGCCCGCGGCGGAGTCCTCGCCCGCCGCGCCGACGGCGAGGTCGGCGTAGCCGTCGCCGTTGACGTCGCCGAGCGCCACGCCGCTGCCGAAGCGGTCGCCGGCCTCGGACGCGCCGGGGACGCCCGCGGTGTCCTGGGTGAGGACGAGCCGGGCGCGGTCCGTGGCCACCCCGTCGGGGCCGCCGTACACCACCGTGACCTTGCCGCCCTTCGCGCCCGACGGGTCGGCGGAGGGCTCCCGGTCGTTGCCGACGGCGAAGTCGGCATGGCCGTCGCGGTCGATGTCGCCGACGGCGGAGACGTACCCGGCGGGCAGGTTCTGCAGCCAGTCGGTGTAGTTGCCGATGCGCAGGTCGGCCACGTCGGTGATCGCGTCGTCGGTGTCCACGGCACGGCCGTGCATGACCACCCGGCCGTGGCCGTCGCCGCTGGTCTCGGCGGAGGTGAGGTGGGTGACGCCGTACGAGGGGGACCAGCTCCAGTGGGACTGCGATCCGCCGCCGCCGTTGTGCGCGCCGGTCCTGGTGATCGGCCCGTTCACGACGGAGAGGGTGGTCGGGCCGGTGGAGCCGACCGCGACGTCGGTGTCCCCGTCGTCGTCGAAGTCGCCCGTGGTCAGGGCCTGGCCGTAGCGGTCGTAGTCCCGGTCGAAGAAGCTGAACAGCGTACGGGCGCCGGACAGGCCGGACTTGGCGCCCCAGACGATGACGACCGTGCCGTTGTCGGTGTCGCTGCTGTCCTCGCCCGGCGCGCCGACGAGGAGGTCGGCGTAGCCGTCGGTGTTCAGGTCGGCGGAGGCGACGGCCGCGCCGAAGGCGTCGTCGGTCTCGGCGGTGCCGGGGATGCCGGCCGTGTTCTGGGTGATCGTCGTGTGCGTCGAGGCCTTGAGGCCGCTCGTGCCTGCGTAGACGACGGAGACGGCGCCCGCCTTCGCCTGGCCGGCGACCGTGGCCGCCGGGGCGCCGATCGCCGCGTCCCGGCGGCCGTCGCCGTTGAAGTCGTACGGGGCGGCGGCGGTGACCGCGTGTGCGGTGGGCGCGGTCAGGGCCAGGGCGAGCGGGGTCATGGCCGTCGCGAGGAGGACGGCGGTGGTGCGCAGACGCATGGGCTTCCTTGTGGGAGACGGGATCTGCGGTGGTGTCACTGGGCGATGGCCCAGCCGAAGTCGGCGCCGCCCTTGAGGGACACGTCACGGGCGGAGATGAGCTTCGCGCCCGTGGTGGTCAGGCCGGTGGAGGTGCCGCGCAGGACGGTGACGGCGCCGTAGCCGTTCTCGTAGCCGGCGCCGGTGACGAGGTCGGCCTTGCCGTTCTTGTCGAGGTCGATCAGGCGGACCGTCTGGCCGAAGGAGTCCATGTACTCCGAGCTGCCGGGCACGCCGGCCGTGTCCTGGGAGTAGGACTTGGCGCCCGTGCCGGTAAGTCCGGAGGCCGAGCCGAGGAGGATGGTGACGGAGCCGGCGTCCTGCACCGAGCCGAGGTCCTCGTTGGAAGCGCCGACCGCCACGTCGGCGTAGCCGTCGCCGTTGACGTCGCCGGCGGACAGCGCCGAGCCGAAGTGGTCGTCGGCCTCGCCCGCGCCGGGCACGCCGGTGGTGTCCTGGTGGATGACGGTGGGCTTCTGTGCCGGGTCGGGGCCGTTCGCGCCGCCGTACCAGACGGTGATCTGGCCGCCCTTGTGGCCGCCGGGCTTGTCGGCGCGCGGGTCGGTGTAGTCGCCCAGGACGAGGTCGCCGTACTTGTCGCCGTTGACGTCGGCGATGACGGCCTCCTCGCCGTCCGCGTCGGGCAGGTCGACCAGGGCGTAGTCCGACTCGGGGTGGGCGTCCCAGTTGCCGGGGTCGTGGGTGAAGTACTGGATCGCGCCGCCGGGGTCGCCGTCGACGAGGTACGGGTAGACGCGCTCCGCGTCGCCGTCGCCGGTCAGGTCGCCCGCGGTCACCTCGTACGCCCCGCCGAGCTCCCCGACGCCGGTGTGGCTCAGCGGGGTGCCGGTGCGGGTGAACGGGCCGCGGTACAGGTGGATGTGGCTCTGGCCGGTGACCGTCACGTCCAGCTTGCCGTCGCCGTTGAAGTCGCCGGTGGCGATGGCGGAGCCGTAGCCGCCCCATTCGCTGAGCGAGGACGGCTGCGGCAGGGCGGCGCCGCCGGACAGGCCGGAGGAACCGCCCCAGATGATGGTGGCGGTGCCGACGCCGTCGCGGTCGCCGATGGCCTCGAACTGGGAGCCGACCACCAGGTCCGCGTAGCCGTCGGCGTTCAGGTCGCCGGTGGCGAGGCTGCTGCCGAAGCGGTCGCCGTACTCGGCGGTGCCGGGGACGCCGGTGGAGTTCTGGGTGATGACGGTCCTGCGGGTGGCCGAGACGCTGGACGACGAGCCGTACAGCACGACGACGGCACCGGCGCTCTGCACCGAGCCGACGTCGGCGCTCATGGCACCGATGGCGACGTCGCGGTAGCCGTCACCGTTGAAGTCGCCGGCCAGGCCGGAGGGCGCGGCCGAGGCGCCGGTGGCGGGCAGGGCGGTGAGCAGACCGGTGGTGAGGGTGGCGGCCAGCAGAAGGGTGCGCTTGCGCAAGGCGGGGCTCCGGAGAAAGGGGCTTCGGGGCCGGGCCCGGGGGCCCGGCCGTGGAGGGATGTGCGGCGGGATTCGGCTCGTGCAGCCGGGTACGACTGCTCAGTCGGCGAAGTTGGCGCCGAAGCCCGGGGTGCCCGTGGTCGAGACGCCCGAGGTGCTCGGGGAGACGGTGCGGGAGCCGGTGGTGGTGATCTTCGTGCCGTTGGAGGGCAGGTAGAGCACCGCGCCGTTGCCGTCGTTCTCGTACGAGCCGGCCAGCAGGTCCGCCTTGCCGTCGCCGGTGACGTCGTCGAGCTTCACGTCGGCGCCGAGCATGTCGTACTTCTCGTCCTCGCCGGGGACGCCCGGGGTGCTCTGTGCGAAGGCCTGGGCGCCGGAGGCCGTGTTCAGGCCGGAGGCCGAGCCGTACAGGACGATGACCTGGCCGGTGTCGGTGGCGGTGCCGATGTTCTCGCCGGCCACGCCCACCACGACGTCCTGGTAGCCGTCGCCGTTGACGTCCCCGAGGTCCAGGTCGTAGCCGAAGTAGTCGTTCTTCTCGGAGGTGCCGGGGACGTTGCCGGTGTTCTGGGTGACGCCGATGGTGGAGCCGACGCCGTCCGCGGCGCCGTAGGTGACCCAGACCTTGCCGCCGTCCGAGGCGTCGGGGAGGGACATCCCGTCGTCGTCGGTCTTGTTCCAGTACATGCCGGTGACGATGTCGCCGTAGCCGTCGCCGTTGATGTCGCCGATGCCGGTGATGACGCCCGCCTTGAGCGGCCGGGCGTCGCCGGCGGACAGGCCGCCGTCGGTGCCGGGGACGAGGTAGTTGGTGTTCCAGCCGTACTCGGTGTCGGTCTCGTAGCCGTCGACCACCAGGTCGGTGCGCTTGTCACCGTTGACGTCGCCCGCGGTGAGGTTGAGCGGGCCGCGGGCCGTGCCGCCGGACTTGATGTCGGGCTTGACGGTGTAGCGGCCCTTGACCCCGGTGCCGGAGGCGGTGAGGCCGCCCTTGTAGACGTAGATGATGTTCGAGGTGTTGCCGACGGCCAGGTCCGCCGTGCCGTCGCCGTCGAAGTCGCCGGCGGCCAGGTTCTTGCCCCACGCGTCGTGCTGGGAGGGGGCCGGGTCGGCGATGGTGACACCGGTGCCGGTGATGCCCTGCGCCGAACCCCACAGGACGGCGAGACCGCCGCCGTCGGTGTCGCTGCCGACGTCCTCGTAGGGGGCGGAGACGGCGATGTCGTCGTAACCGTCGCCGTTGAAGTCGGCGTAGGCGGTCTCGGCGCCGAACGCGTCGCCGGCCTCGGCGGTGCCCGGGCTCCCGGCGGTGTTCTGGCTGATCACGGACCGCTTGGCGGAGGACACGCCGGTGGCGGTGCCGTACAGGACGACCAGCTGGCCGGCGCCCTTCCTGCCGTTCACGTACGCGCCGGCGGCGGAGAAGGCCACGTCACCGATGCCGTCGCCGTTGAAGTCGGCCTGCGGGACGTGGGTGGAGTCCGCGGCCGTCGCCGTCGCGGCCGAGAAGGTGAGCAGACCGCCCGTCAGCGCGGCCGCGGCGGCCGTCGCGAGGGCGAGTCGCATGGGTCTGTGCATGCAGTTCTCCTGCGGCATGCGGGGATGCCTGGCTGGCATCCGCAGTCGATGGGGTGCCGGAGCGTCCGTGTTCGCCGGGCGTTCTCGGTGGGTTCACGGGGCGGTCGGCGATCAGGAGACCTGCGTCGAGGCGTAAGGGTTGTACGTGAGTTCGGTAAATTCGTGAGCGACTTGAGGCGCAGGTGACCGTTCAGCGGCCGAGGAACTCCGACGTGGAGAAGGTGACCGCCGGCTCGGCCGCCACCAGCCCCTTCTTCGCCCCGCGGTAGACGGCGACCGTGTCCCTCGTCTCGCCCCGGTAGGTGCGCACCGCCAGGTCGTCCCTGCCGTCCCCGTCGAAGTCGCCGGTGGCCAGCAGCCGCGTGGTGCCCTGGGCCGGCGGCTCGACGGTCACCGCGCCCTCGGCCGTCAGGCCCGTCGCACGTCCCCGGAACACCCGCAGCCGGGAACCGCTGGAGATCAGCTCGCTCCGGCCGTCCCCGTCGAGGTCGGCGGCGTCGAGCTTCGAACCGGGGGCGGCGAGGGAGCCGCGTACGGCGGTGGGGAGGTCGTAGCGCAGGGCGGTGCCGCCCATCGCGCCCACGGCCGCGTCCAGTGCCGCGCCCCGGCCGAAGGCGCCGAGCGCCACGTCGGCACCGGACGGCAGGACGGTCCCGGTACGGGTCGGTCCCGCCGGGCCGCCGAGCACCACCGCCGAGGGGCCGGTGCCCTGCGTCGTACGGACGACCAGGTCGTCGTATCCGTCACGGTCGACGTCGGCCGCCGGGCCGGTGGGAACCTCGCCCGGCGCCGGGACGGGGGCGCCGGCCGCGCGGGGGGCGCCCTTGCGGGTGAAGGGGCCGCGCAGGTAGCTGAGGTGACCGCCCGAGGCGTGGACCACGAGGTCCTCGTCGCCGTCGCCGTCGAAGTCCCCGCACACCGGCTGGTCCGGCCAGTCGTTGCCGAGGCGGGCCGCGGCGGGGACGACCAGCTTGACGGCCCGGCCGGTCAGCCCGTTCGGTGAGCCGAAGAGGAGCTGCAGGGGGACCGGCGGCCGCCCCTGGCCGTCGTAGGGCGGATCGGTGGTGAGGACCAGGTCGGTGAAGCCGTCGCCGTCGAGGTCGCAGCTCGCCTCCGCGTCGAAGACGGCGGGCGGCTGTCCCTGCGTCCGGGCCGCGTTCCGGGCGGGGCTCAGCAGCTGCCGGGCGCCCGGCACCGGTCCGCGCGCCGAGCCGTAGACGATGCCGACGCCGGCGTCGTCGGCGTGGCTCTGCGCCTTGACGAGGTCGTTGAGGACGAGGTCGCGGTGGCCGTCGCCGTTGAAGTCGTCGGGGGTCGTGCTGCCGTCTCCGCGCGGCACGGGCAGGGTGGTCGGGGCCTTGGCGGCCTGCACGGGCGGGTGCTCCGTGGCCGGCCCCTGCGCGCACGCGGCGAGCAGCAGCAGGCAGCCGACGGCCGTCGTTCCCGCCCGGACTTTTCGCGTGCGCACCGTTCACCTCGTCAGCACCCATGACAACGACTCAGTAATGATGCACGTGTTCGAGGTGGGGTGACAGATGCGTTCTGGCACATGCCGACGGGCGAGTGGAGGGGGGTGTCCCGGTCGGACCCGGCGCGGCACCGGGCAGGATGGGGCCATGAGCGTAGTGAAGATCAACGTACTGACCGTCCCCGCCGAGCAGCGGGAGGTTCTTGAGCAGCGGTTCGCCTCCCGGGCCCACGCCGTCGAGAACTCCGACGGCTTCGAGTGGTTCGAACTCCTCCGCCCGGTCGAGGGCACCGACACCTACCTGGTCTACACGCGGTGGCGTGACGAGGAGTCGTTCCAGGCCTGGATGGAGGGCCCGATGAAGGCGGCACACCAGGGCGGCGGCGAGGGCGCGGAGCGGCCCAGGCCCGCGGCCTCGGGCTCCACCCTGTGGTCCTTCGAGGTGGTGCAGCAGGCGGGGCCGAAGGGCGCATAGGGCTGCGGCGGGAAACGGCGGCGCCCCCGTGGCCGGAAGGGCCACGGGGGCGCCGGTCCTCTGTTCTAGACCATCGGTGGGGGAATCAGTCCGTAGAACTCGATTTCCTCAGGTGTGGGTGCGTGAGGGCTCCGTCCTTCGGGCGCCTCCTGCTCCCGGTCCTGCCGGTGCCGGAGGCGGCTCCCGTGGCGGGTGCCCGCACGGACGCGTTCGCGGTCCCGCCGCACCAGTTCCGCGAGCTCGGTCGCTCGGGGGTCGCCGGCCCGCTTGGCCACCTTCGCGTGGCCCTCACGCAGCTCAAGGCACACGTCGTGCAGCGGCCCTTCTCGGAGCTCGACCACCCCGATCACCTCGGCGAACTCCGCCTCCAGCGCGAGGAGACGCGGACGTCGGGGCCGTCCTTCCGGCATGCGGGCTTCGGCGGCCGAGACGCGGATGTCCGTGAGTCGTCGGTACACCTCGTGGGCGCTCTGCGGGCGCTTGTCGAGGTCGACAGCCAACAGCTGGTGCACCAGGGCGCGCAGTGCGTCCGGCGTGCCGTCGCCGTCGGGGAAGACGGGCAGCCTGTCCCGCCGGTGACTGCGGTACGCCAGCCGCCCCGTCAGCAGTTCGAACAGCACCGCGCCGAGGGAGAAGAGGTCGCTGCGTCCGTCGAGGTCTTCGTACCGCAGTTGTTCCGGTGACGCGTAACACTTCGTCAGAGGAGGAAGCACGCTGGTCGTCGTGACCACGGTCGGCGGGTGGGTCAGGGCGGCGTCGGCCGCCTCCATGAACCGTGCGATTCCGAAGTCCAGCACCTTAACGAGGCCGCTGGACCGGTCGAACATGACGTTGGACGGCTTGATGTCGCGGTGCACGACCGCGGCGGTGTGTGCGCTGTGCAGCGCTGCGGAGATCTGTCGGCCGATGTCGGCGACCATCGTCCAGGGCAGCGGCGCCGCGGTCCTGACGATCTGGTCGAGGCTGCTGCCCTCGCACAGCTCCATGATCAGCACCGGCACGAAACCGCCCCTCTCAGCGATGAGGCCGATGTCGAGCACAGACACGATGTGGGGATGGTCGGACAGCTTGTGGAGGATGTTCCCCTCACGGGTGAAACGGGCCTCGTGCACCGCGTGGTGCGGGTGCTCCCTCCAGCGGCCGAGGAGCAGTTTGGCCGCCACCTTCTCTCCCGTGCGCAGATGCACGCCCAGGCGTACTTCGCCGAATCCTCCCTTGGCGATCACATGGTTGCTGATGTTGTAGCCCGACAGAATCACGCGGCCCCCCGGGTCGAAGCGTCTTGCGGCCCCCACCGCAGATCGCTCACATCATCACTACCCACCGGAAAAGCCGGGAAAGAGGATAATTTCTCCGGTTACCAACACGTTACGTACGGTGGCCCTGACGCACGGTCAACGGCGGCTGAGCCGGGTGAAGGTGACACCGTTCGGGAAGGCGGTGCGCTCGGCGACATCGAAGACGGTGGGGTCGAAGGTGCCGTCGAAGGCGGGGATCCCGGCGCCGGCGACCACGGGGTAGCTCTTGATCAGTAATTCGTCGATCTCGGGCAGCAGGGTGCCCGCGAGTTTGCCGCCGCCGCAGAGCCAGATGTCCAAGCCGGAGCCCTCCTCCTCCTTGAGTTCACGGATGAGGGTGAGCGGGTCGGCCGGGACGACGGTGACGGCCGGGTCGATGTCGGGCTTGAGCGTGCTGGAGACCACGTACTGGCGCAGGTGCGCGTACGGACTGGTGATCCCCTGGTCGAAGGCGGGGCGGTAGGCGCCGAGGCCCATGACGACGGTGTCGAAGCGCCGGTTGGGCGCGTCGGCGACGCCGACGGCGGCGCGGTAGGCGGTCGGGACGGTCTCGGGGTACAGCGCGTTCATCCAGGAGGAGTAGGCGGCGGCCTGCTGCTCCTCGCCCCCGGGGAAGAAGTCGTACTCGCCGTCCGGGCCGGCGATCCGGCCGTCGAGGGTGACGGCGATGTAGTACGCGAGCTTTCGCATATCTTTTTACTCCGTACGTAGTACTCTGGCTGAAGTGGTTTGAACTTAGTACTACGACTGGAGTGGTGTCAATGGTGAGGCGGAACGAACAGCGGCGCGCGGCCCTGGTCGACGCTGCGATCGAGGTGCTGGCCAGGGAGGGCGCACGAGGCCTGACGTTCCGGGCGGTGGACACCGAGGCCGCCGTACCCGTCGGCACCGCGTCCAACTACTTCGCCAGCCGCGACGACCTGCTCACCCAGGCCGGCGCCCGTGTCTACGAGCGCCTCCAGCCCGACGAGGCCGAGATCGCCCGCCAGCAGGCGGCCGGCCGCGACCGGGAGACGTACGTGGAGCTGATGCGTGGTGTCGTCGGCCGCGTCGCCTCCTTCCGCACCGGCTACCTCGCGCTGCTGGAGCTGCGTCTGGAGGCGACCCGTCGCCCGGAACTGCGCAGGGTCCTCACCGAGCGGGTCCGGGCCGACGTCGACGCCAACGTCGCCTACCACGAGGCCTCCGGCCTTCCCGGCGACGCCACGGCCGTCAAGCTGCTCGTGCTCACTCTGAACTGGCTGATCGTCGAGCAGCTCACCCTGCCGGACGTCTACCCGGAGGCGGAGCGCGAACAGCTGGTGACGGCTGCGGTCGAGCGCATCGTGGGGGCGGAGTAGGCGGCTGAGGCGCCGGCCGGTGCGGCCGATGAGGGGAAGGCCGATGAGGGAACGACGACGCCCCGTGCCCGAAAGGGGGGGCACGGGGCGTCGGTGGTGCGGGGCGACCGGCTACTTCACCGGCTGCGGCTCCGGCTCGCTCTCGGAATCCGCCGAACCCGCCGGGGGCTCGTCGTCGTCCGGGACCGGGGTCTTGACGGAGTCGAGCAGCAGCTGGGCGACGTCCACCACCTGGATGGACTCCTTGGCCTTGCCGTCGTTCTTCTTGCCGTTCACGGAGTCGGTCAGCATGACCAGGCAGAACGGGCAGGCCGTCGAGACGATGTCGGGGTTGAGGGAGAGGGCCTCGTCGACGCGCTCGTTGTTGATGCGCTTGCCGATCCGCTCCTCCATCCACATCCGGGCACCGCCGGCGCCGCAGCAGAAGCCGCGCTCCTTGTGCCGGTGCATCTCCTCGTTCCTGAGGCCCGGGACCTTGCCGATGATCTCCCGCGGGGGCGTGTAGATCTTGTTGTGGCGGCCCAGGTAGCACGGGTCGTGGTAGGTGATGATGCCCTCGACCGGGGTCACCGGGATCAGCTTGCCCTCGTCCACCAGGTGCTGGAGCAGCTGGGTGTGGTGGATGACCTCGTAGTCGCCGCCGAGCTGCGGGTACTCGTTGCCGAGGGTGTTGAGGCAGTGCGGGCAGGTGGCGACGATCTTCTTCGCCGACTTCGGCTTCTTGGTCGACTCGTCCTCGTCGTCCTCGCCGAAGGCCATGTTCAGCGCGGCGACGTTCTCCATGCCGAGCTCCTGGAACAGGGGCTCGTTGCCCAGGCGGCGGGCGGAGTCACCGGTGCACTTCTCGTCGCCGCCCATGATCGCGAACTTCACGCCCGCGATGTGCAGCAGCTCGGCGAAGGCCTTCGTCGTCTTCTTGGCGCGGTCCTCCAGGGCGCCCGCGCAGCCGACCCAGTACAGGTACTCGACCTCGGACAGGTCCTCGATGTCCTTGCCGACGACCGGGACCTCGAAGTCGACCTCCTTGGTCCACTCCAGGCGCTGCTTCTTGGCCAGGCCCCAGGGGTTGCCCTTCTTCTCCAGGTTCTTGAGCATCGTGCCCGCCTCGGAGGGGAACGACGACTCGATCATGACCTGGTAGCGGCGCATGTCGACGATGTGGTCGACGTGCTCGATGTCCACCGGGCACTGCTCGACGCAGGCGCCGCAGGTGGTGCAGGACCACAGGACGTCCGGGTCGATGACGCCGTTGTCCTCCACCGACCCCACCAGAGGCCGCTCGGCCTCCGCCAGAGCCGCCGCGGGCACGTCCTTGAGCTGCTCCTCGCTCGCCTTCTCCTCGCCCTCCATCGTCTTGCCGCCGCCGGCCAGCAGGTACGGCGCCTTGGCGTGGGCGTGGTCCCGCAGCGACATGATCAGCAGCTTCGGGGAGAGCGGCTTGCCGGTGTTCCAGGCGGGGCACTGCGACTGGCAGCGACCGCACTCGGTGCAGGTGGAGAAGTCCAGCAGGCCCTTCCAGGAGAACTGCTCGACCTGCGAGACACCGAAGACGTCGTCCTCGCCGGGGTCGGTGAAGTCGATCGGCTCGCCGCCGCTCGTCATCGGCTGCAGGGCGCCGAGGGCCGTCTCGCCCGTCGCGTTGCGCTTGAACCAGATGTTCGGGAAGGCGAGGAAGCGGTGCCAGGCCACGCCCATGTTGGTGTTGAGCGAGACCGTGATCATCCAGATCATGGTCGTGCCCAGCTTGATCATGGCGAAGAAGTAGACGAGGTTCTGCAGCGCGGCGACGCTCAGGCCCTTGAACGCCAGGACCAGCGGGTACGAGGCGAAGTACGCCGCCTCGTAGTGGTCCACGTGGTGCAGCGCGCCCTCCAGGCCGCGCAGCACGTAGATGGCGAGGCCGATGGTGAGGATGACGTACTCGACGAAGTACGCCTGGCCCATCTTCGAGCCCGCGAACCGCGACTTGCGGCCCGGCCGCGAGGGCAGGTTCAGCAGGCGGATGACCATCAGCGTGGCGATGCCGAGCGTCGTCATCGCGGCGATGAACTCGATGTACAGCTCGTACGGCAGGAAACCGCCGAGCACCGGGAGCGTCCAGTCGGCCTGGAAGAGCTGGCCGTAGGCGGTGACGATGGTCGGCGGCAGCGTCAGGAAGCCGATGGCCACGAACCAGTGGGCGACGCCCACGATGCCCCACCGGTTCATCCTGGTGTGGCCGAGGAACTCCCGTACCAGCGTCACACTGCGCTGGTAGGGGTTGTCGGTCCGGCTGCCGGCCGGCACCGGCTGGCCCAGTTTGAAGTACCGGACGAACTGGCCGATGGCGCGTGCGAGCAGCGCGACGCCGACCACGGTCAGTACCAGCGACACGATGATCGCGGCGAGTTGCATGGGGGCTCCTCGGGCCTGCGAGGCGGTTCTGCGAGGGTCAGAATCAGGTCATTACTAAGCGGTAACTTATGCAGTCCGTTCGAGACTACCCCCATCCTCCGCCGCACTGTAGCCAGACGTGCGGTGATCTGTGTCGCTGAGGGTTGCCTCTCTCCGAGCCGGGCCCTCTTTCGAGTGGACAGGAAAATCAGATCGTGTTATTCGCACTGAATTGATACCTTCCGTCCTAATTTAGAGCCGTGCTCTACGGGATCATCGCCGCGACCGCCGCCTTCCTCCTCGCCGCCCTCCTCACGACGCTGCTCCGCGGCCTCGCCCTGCGCCTCGGCATCTGCGACCGGCGGCGGCAGCGGCCGCTGCCGCTGTTCGGGGGTGTGGCCGTCGTGCTCGTCACCGGGCTGGTCGCGGGCGCCGGGGAGTGGACGGGGGTCGCGCCGCTCGGGTCCGGGATCGGCGGGCTGCTCGTCGCCGGGGGTGCCGTCGCCCTGCTCGGGCTGGTGGCCGACGTGGTGCGGATCCGGCGGCGGGTCCTGCTCGTCGGTACGGCCCTCGCGGCGGCGTTCGTGGTGCCGTACGGCGAGACCGGGGTGCCGGCCGGGATCCTCGCCGTCGGCTGGATCGCCCTGGTCGCCACCGCCTTCCGCGGGCTCGACCATGCCGACGGGCTGGCGGGCACGGTGGGTGTGGTGACCGCCTTCGGTGTGGGGGTGTGCGCGGCGGCCGAGGTGCTGGACGGGCTCGCGGTGCTGCTGAGCGCGCTGGCCGCCGCGCTGACCGGGTTCCTGCTGCACAACTGGCATCCCGCGCGGATCGCGCTCGGTGCGTGCGGGTCCCTGTTCTCGGGCTTCGTGCTCGCCTCGGCCGCGGTGTTCACCCGGGCCGGGCAGGGACTCTCCTCCAGTGCGGCGGTGCTGTTCGCGCTCACCGCCCCGGCGTGCGCCGACGTCCTCCTCGTCGTCGCGTCCCGGCGGCTGGCCGGGCGGCCCCTGTCCCGGCGCGGCCCCGACCATCTCGGGCACCGGCTGCGGCGGATCGGTCTCTCGGCGCCGGGCGTGACGGTGCTGCTCGGCATCGGCGCGTTCTGCGGGGTACTCGTCGCAGTGCTCGTGCACACCGGCCGGGCCGGGGAGGGGACCGTGCTGTGGGTGGCCGGCGGTGCGCTCGCCCTCGTCCTGGGCCTGCTGCGGATCCGCGTGCCCGAGGCTCGCAGGACGGCGGGTTTCCCCGTTCGGGCGACGGGGGTGCAGCCGTACGCCACCGCGTCCTCGCAGGTCACCGGCCCGTTGCGTGTAAGGAGCGGATAAGAGTTGAGTCTGGCTGACTCAGGTCTGTTGACCGCGCGGGGGGTGTCGTGCACACTTGAGTCCGTTCCACTCAAGTCAGCTGGAGGAATCAACCATGGCACGTGCGGTCGGCATCGACCTGGGCACGACTAACTCCGTCGTCAGCGTTCTGGAGGGCGGCGAGCCCACCGTCATCACCAACGCCGAGGGCGCCAGGACCACGCCTTCCGTCGTCGCCTTCGCCAAGAACGGTGAGGTCCTCGTCGGTGAGGTGGCCAAGCGCCAGGCGGTCACCAACGTGGACCGGACCATCCGCTCGGTCAAGCGCCACATGGGTACCGACTGGAAGATCAACCTCGACGGCAAGGACTTCAACCCCCAGCAGATCAGCGCCTTCGTGCTGCAGAAGCTGAAGCGGGACGCCGAGGCCTACCTGGGCGAGAAGGTCACCGACGCGGTCATCACCGTCCCGGCGTACTTCAACGACGCCGAGCGTCAGGCCACCAAGGAGGCCGGCGAGATCGCCGGCCTGAACGTGCTCCGTATCGTCAACGAGCCCACCGCGGCCGCGCTGGCGTACGGCCTCGACAAGGACGACCAGACCATCCTGGTCTTCGACCTCGGCGGCGGCACCTTCGACGTCTCGCTGCTGGAGATCGGCGACGGCGTCGTCGAGGTGAAGGCCACCAACGGTGACAACCACCTCGGTGGTGACGACTGGGACCAGCGCATCGTCGACTACCTGGTCCAGCAGTTCCAGTCCGGCCACGGCGTGGACCTGGGCAAGGACAAGATGGCCCTGCAGCGTCTGCGTGAGGCCGCCGAGAAGGCGAAGATCGAGCTGTCCTCGTCCACCGAGACCTCGATCAACCTGCCCTACATCACGGCCTCCGCCGAGGGCCCGCTGCACCTGGACGAGAAGCTCACCCGCGCCCAGTTCCAGCAGCTGACCGCGGACCTGCTGGAGCGCTGCAAGACGCCGTTCCACAACGTCATCAAGGACGCCGGCATCTCCATCAGCGAGATCGACCACGTCGTCCTCGTCGGCGGCTCGACCCGTATGCCCGCCGTCGCCGAGCTCGTCAAGGAGCTGACCGGCGGCAAGGAGGCCAACAAGGGCGTCAACCCGGACGAGGTCGTCGCCATCGGCGCCTCGCTCCAGGCCGGTGTCCTCAAGGGCGAGGTCAAGGACGTCCTCCTGCTCGACGTCACCCCGCTGTCCCTCGGCATCGAGACCAAGGGCGGCATCATGACCAAGCTGATCGAGCGCAACACCACGATCCCGACCAAGCGCTCGGAGATCTTCACCACGGCCGAGGACAACCAGCCGTCGGTGCAGATCCAGGTCTACCAGGGCGAGCGCGAGATCGCCGCCTACAACAAGAAGCTCGGCATGTTCGAGCTGACCGGTCTGCCGCCGGCGCCGCGCGGCGTCCCGCAGATCGAGGTCTCCTTCGACATCGACGCCAACGGCATCATGCACGTCACGGCGAAGGACCTCGGCACCGGCAAGGAGCAGAAGATGACCGTCACCGGCGGCTCCTCGCTCCCGAAGGAAGAGGTCGACCGCATGCGCGAGGAGGCCGAGCGCTACGCGGAGGAGGACCACAAGCGCCGCGAGGCCGCCGAGTCCCGCAACCAGGGCGAGCAGCTCGTCTACCAGACCGAGAAGTTCCTCAAGGACAACGAGGACAAGGTCCCCGGCGAGATCAAGACCGAGGTCGAGGCCGCGGTGAACGAGCTGAAGGAGAAGCTCAAGGGCGAGGACACCGCCGAGATCCGCTCCGCCACGGAGAAGGTCGCGGCCGTCTCGCAGAAGCTCGGCCAGGCCATGTACGCCGACGCCCAGGGCGCCCAGGCCGCCGGCGGCGAGTCCGCCGGTGCCGGTGAGGCCAAGGCGGACGACGACGTGGTGGACGCCGAGATCGTCGACGACGAGCGGAAGGATGGTGCCGCGTGACGGAGGAGAACCCGGGCTTCGAAGAGCAGCAGCCCGACGTCCCCTCCGGCGCCACCCCCGACGACGCCGAGTCGAAGGCCGCCTCCTCCTCCCCGGAGGAGCAGGCGGCCCCGGCCGGGGACGCGAGCCAGAACGCCGGGCTGGTGGCCCAGCTGGACCAGGTGCGCACGGCGCTCAACGAGCGCACGGCGGACCTCCAGCGCCTCCAGGCCGAATACCAGAACTACCGCCGCCGGGTCGAGCGTGACCGGATCGCGGTCAAGGAGATCGCCATCGCGAACCTCCTGACCGAACTCCTGCCCGTGCTCGACGACATCGGCCGCGCGCGGGAACACGGCGAACTCGTCGGCGGCTTCAAGTCCGTCGCGGAGTCGCTGGAGACCACCGTCGCGAAGATGGGCCTGCAGCAGTTCGGCAAGGAGGGCGAGCCCTTCGACCCGACCATCCACGAGGCCCTGATGCACTCTTACGCGCCCGACGTCACCGAGACGACGTGCGTGGCGATCCTGCAGCCCGGGTATCGCATCGGCGAGCGCACCATCCGCCCCGCGCGGGTGGCCGTGGCCGAGCCGCAGCCGGGTGCGCAGACGGTCAAGCCGGCCGACGAGCAGGGCGCGCAGTCCGAGACGGCGGACGACAAGGAGAACGGTGGCCCGGAGGAGGGCTGACGTAAACACCGAGACAGGGAAGGAGGGGCGTCGAGGATGAGCACCAAGGACTTCATCGAGAAGGACTACTACAAGGTCCTCGGCGTCCCGAAGGACGCCACCGAGGCCGAGATCAAGAAGGCGTACCGGAAGCTCGCCCGCGAGTACCACCCGGACGCCAACAAGGGAAACGTCAAGGCGGAGGAGCGCTTCAAGGAGATCTCCGAGGCGAACGACGTCCTCGGTGACCCCAAGAAGCGCAAGGAGTACGACGAGGCACGCGCCCTCTTCGGCAACGGCGGGTTCCGCCCGGGGCCGGGCGCGGGCGGCGGCTCCTTCAACTTCGACCTGGGCGACCTCTTCGGAGGGGCCCAGGGCGGCGGGGGAGCCGGCGGCTTCGGCGGCGGGCTCGGTGACGTCTTCGGGGGCCTGTTCAACCGCGGCGGAGCCACCACGCGGACCCAGCCGAGGCGCGGCCAGGACATCGAGTCCGAGGTCACGCTCAGCTTCACGGAGGCCATCGAGGGCGCGACCGTGCCGCTCAGGATGTCCTCGCAGTCGCCCTGCAAGGCCTGCTCCGGCACCGGCGACAAGAACGGCACGCCGCGCGTGTGCCCGACCTGCGTCGGCACCGGCCAGGTGGCCCGGGGCTCGGGCGGTGGCTTCTCGCTCACCGACCCCTGCCCGGACTGCAAGGGCCGCGGCCTGATCGCGGAGGACCCCTGCGAGGTCTGCAAGGGCAGCGGACGGGCCAAGTCGTCGCGCACGATGCAGGTCCGCATACCGGCGGGCGTGTCCGACGGGCAGCGCATCCGGCTGCGCGGCAAGGGCGCGCCCGGCGAGCGGGGCGGCCCGGCGGGCGACCTGTACGTCGTCGTGCACGTCGACGCCCACCCGGTGTTCGGCCGCAAGGGCGACAACCTCACCGTCACCGTCCCGGTCACGTATCCCGAGGCGGCCCTCGGCGGCGAGGTCCGCGTCCCGACCCTGGGCGGCCCGCCCGTCACGCTGAAGCTGCCACCGGGCACGCCGAACGGCCGTACGATGCGGGCTCGGGGCAAGGGTGCGGTCCGCAAGGACGGCACCCGCGGCGATCTGCTGGTCACCGTCGAGGTGAGTGTCCCGAAGGACCTGTCGGGGAAGGCTCGTGACGCGCTCGAGGCGTATCGCGAGGCGACCGCGGGTGAGGACCCGCGGGCGGAGCTGTTCCAGGCCGCGAAGGGAGCTTGATCGAGATGGACGGCCGTCGGCGCAATCCGTACGAACTGACCGAGGACACCCCGGTCTACGTCATCTCGGTCGCCGCCCAGCTCTCCGGCCTGCACCCGCAGACGCTGCGTCAGTACGACCGCCTCGGCCTGGTCTCCCCGGACCGCACGGCCGGCCGCGGCCGCCGCTACTCGGCCCGCGACATCGAACTGCTCCGCCAGGTGCAGCAGTTGTCGCAGGACGAGGGCATCAACCTGGCCGGCATCAAGCGCATCATCGAACTGGAGAACCAGGTCGCCGCGCTCCAGGCCCGCGTGGCCGAACTCCAGGACGCCCTCGACGGCGCGGCCGCGGCGATGCGCCAGCGCGAGGCGGCGGTGCACGCCTCGTACCGCCGGGACCTGGTGCCCTACCAGGAGGTCCAGCAGACCAGCGCGCTGGTGGTGTGGCGGCCGAAGCGGCAGCAGTCGGACTGACGCCTCCACGTACGCGGGAAGGGGCCGGGAGCGATCTCCCGGCCCCTTCGTGCTGCTCGGGTCAGGGCGCGGTGGTCGCCGAGTCTCCCGCGGGCAGGGACTCGGTGCCGTCCGCCGACACGGCGGTCACCCAGTAGTACGAGGTGGTGCCGCGCTTGGCGGTGGTGTCGAAGTACTCGACGGCCCCGGGGCCGGGTTCGGCGATCTTCTCGTACTGCGAGGTGGCGGGGTTCCAGCGGTAGACGCGGTACCCGCCGGCCTGCTCCGCCGCGTCCTCGGCGAGCCCGTACCACGTGAGCCGGTTGCCCTCGTCGCCCTCCGCGCCGGTGGCGTCCAGGGTCAGCGGGGAGCCCTCGGGCGTCGCCACGCTCGGCGTCATGTCGAACTCGGTCGCCGTCACGATCTGGGCTTCACCGGTCCACTTGAAGGAGGAGTTCCCCGCCTCGTCGACGGCGTCGACGATGAAGCAGGACTCCTCGCCGTCCGGGTCGGTGACGTACTCGTACGAGGTCGTGTCGGCCGACACGTAGAAGCCCGGGTAGAGGGAGCACACCTGCTCCTCCTCGTCCCCCCACAACTCGCCCCGGCGCACCACGTAGCTCGCCAGGTCGGTAGCCGGGTTGGCGTCCCAGCGCACCTCGAAGCCGTACTCGGTCGGCGTCACGGTCACCCCGGTCACGGCCGGCGGCGGGGTGTCGTCCCGGCGCGTGCCGCTGACGGCGGTGGACCGCGCGGACTCGTTGCCCGCCGCGTCGAGCGCGCTCACCCGGTAGTAGTACTTGGTGCGCACGGCCGCCGAGGCGTCCCGGTAGGAGAGCTGGTCCGTGCTGCCGAGGAGGGTGTACGTGCCGTCCGCGCTCGCCGCCCGGTACACCCGGTACGTGGCCGCCTCCGCCACGGCGCTCCAGCCGACCCGCAGGCCGCCCGCCTCGGAGGCGTCGGTGATCTCCACGCCGGCCGGCACACCGGGCGCGACCCGGTCGGCGGTGGTGACGAGCTGGTCCGCCGTGCCCGCCGACTCGTTGCCGGCCTTGTCGAAGGCGCGGACCTCGTAGTAGTAAGCCTCGCCCGTCACCGGCAGGGTCGAGTCCGTGTACGAGACGGACGTGGTCGTGGCCAGCGGCGTGCTCCCGAACGACGTGCCCTTGAGCCGCCGGTAGACCCGGTAGCCGGCGAGGTCCATCTCCTTGTTCTTGGCCCAGGTCAGCCTGGCCTTGCCGGTCGCCGCGTCGTACGTGACCGAAGCGCCCGTGGGAGCGAGCGGCTTGACCGTGTCGACGTCGGCGGAGGTGCGGGGCGTGTAGGTGAACTTGACGTTCGCGGTGCCGGACCAGTTGACGAAGTCGACGCGGAGGGTGTGCTTGCCGGACGGGACGGTGACGTTGACGGTCTTCTTCACCGTCGTCGACACGTTCTTCCACAGGTCCACCTTGCGGACGCCGTCCAGGTAGACCCGGATGCCGTCCTGCGCCGAGGCGGCGAGGGAGAACGGGCCGCCGGAGCCGAAGTCCCTGGTCACCGTCCAGCGGACGCCGAAGTTGTTCGACGGCAGGCCGGAGGCCGGCGCGCCGGTGCCCCAGTCCTGGTCGATCGCGGTGTCACAGTCGGTCTTCTTCGGCGTGCCCGAGAAGGTGGTGTTGGCGAAGAACTGCCGTTTGTAGACCGGAGAGGTGCATGTCACGGCCGCGGAGGCCGGGGTGGCGGTCAGGGAGAGCAGGCCGCCCGCGGTGGCGAGCACGAGGGCGGTCGCGGTCGCCGCGGTCGTGCGTCTGGCTGGATTCATTCGTTCCTCTGGTCGAATCGGGAGGGCCGACGGGGCCTTCGAGATCACGACTCATGAGGAAGGGGGTTGGTTGTATGAAGTTTTGCCGTCCGATGGGAAGCACTTGATGGGTGGCCTGTAAGCGCTGCTTGGAGGTGGTTCCGCCACTCCTTCACAATGCTGCGGAGTGTGATGTTGCCATCTCGTTAAGTGGTTCGTCTTGACGCTGGGGGTTACCGCCGCGTTGGCTTTTCAGTCATCTGGGTCGCAATGCTGCGCCCGCGTCCGGAAGGCATCAGAAGTGAGCTCCCCCATGCGTCGTATCGCCATATCCATGGCCTCGTCCACGATGATCCTCTCGCTCGCCGGCTGTGGCGTGCTGAACGCATCGGAGAGCAGTAGCGAGGCGAGCCCGACCAAGGGCAACGACATCACGGTGGGACTGCTGCTTCCGGAGCGGGCCAACACCCGCTACGAGAACTTCGACTACCCGATCTTCAAGAAGAAGGTCGACTCCCTCACCGACAACCAGGGGCATGTCGAGTACGCCAACGCCGAGGCGAGCGCCGGCAAGCAGGCGAGCCAGCTGCAGAAGATGATCGACGACCGGGTCGATGTGATCGTGCTGGACGCCGTCGACTCGCACGCCATCGCGGAGGGCGTGAAGAAGGCCAAGGAGGCCGGTATCCCGGTCATCGCCTACGACCGGCTGGCCGAGGGCCCGATCGACGCGTACATCTCCTTCGACAACGAGCTGGTCGGCGAGGTGCAGGGACGTTCCCTCATGGAGGCCCTCGGCAACGCCGGCACCGCCGACAAGATCGTCATGATGAACGGCTCGCCCACCGACCCGAACGCCAAGCAGTTCAAGGCCGGTGCGCTGTCCGAGCTGAACGGCAAGGTGACGATCGCCCAGTCCTTCGACACCAAGGACTGGAAGCCGGAGAACGCCGAGGCCAACATGACCGAGGCGATCGAGGCGATCGGCAAGGGCGACATCGACGCCGTCTACTCGGCCAACGACGGCATGGCGGGCGGCATCATCAAGGCCTTCAAGGCCGCGGGCGTCACCGACCTGCCGCCCATCACCGGCCAGGACGCGGAGCTGCCCGCGGTGCAGCGGATCATCGCCGGTGAGCAGTACATGAGCGTGTACAAGTCGTACCCGCAGGAGGCGGAGTCCGCCGCGGAGATGGCCGTGGCGAGGGTCCAGGGCCGGGACATCCAGTTCGACGCCCTGACCCGGGACAGGGTCGACAGCCCCACGGACAAGGGCATCCCCGCGCAGCTGGTGCCCGTCGTCGCCCTGACGAAGTCGAACATCGAGGACACCGTCATCGCGGACGGCATCTACACGAAGTCCGACATCTGCACCCCGAAGTACGAGGCCGCCTGTGCGGCGGCCGGTCTGAAGTAACCGGTCGCGGGGGGCGCCGCTCAGCCCCCGGCCTGAGCGCCTGGTCCGTCACGCCACCCGGGTGAACTCCACCGTCACCTCCGGCGGCCCGCCGGCCACGCCCCGGTACACCCCCTTGTGCGGAGTGACGTCGGCGTAGTCGCGGCCCCGGCCCACCACGACGTGGGACTCGTCCGCGCGGGTGCGGTTGGTGGGGTCGTAGCCACACCAGTCGCCGGCCCAGTACTCGATCCAGGCGTGGCTCTCACCGGCCACCGAGCGGTGCAGTTCGGCCTCCCGTTCCGGGTGCAGGTAGCCGGAGACGTACCGGGCCGGCAGGCCGATGCCCCGCAGCAGGGCGAGGGTGAGGTGGGCGATGTCCTGGCAGACGCCCGCGCCCTGCTCCCATGCCTCGGCCGCCGAGGTGTTCACATTGGTGACGCCGGGGAGGAAGGACACCCGGTCGGCGACCATGGCGGACACGGCGAGGGCGGTCTCGTGCGGGTCGAGGCCGGCTGCCGCCTCCCGTGCCTTCTCCACCAGCTCCTGCGGGACCGTCGTACGGGAGGTCGGGCCCGCGTACTCCAGCAGGCGGGAGCCGGTGGCTTGCTCGGTCAGCTCCGCCCATGTCGGCGGCTCGGGAAGCGGACCCGCCGGGGACGTCTCGACCAGGCTGGAGGCGGTGATGGTGAGGTCGGCGTGCGGATCCATCAGGTCGAAGCCGGTGACCTGCGTGCCCCAGTAGTCCCAGTACGACCAGGTCGAGGTGGCCGGGCTGACGGTGACCCGGGCGTCCAGGGTGGTCTGGTTCGGCAGGGTCAGCGGGGTCATGCGGACCTCGTTGTGCGAGGAGACCGCGGCCTGCGCGTACGAGACGCGGGTGACATGCCGGATGCGGAGGCGACGAGCCATCTCAGGCTCCTTCCTGGGCCCACTCGACGGGCCCCTGGTACGGGAAGAAGCGCTCCGCCACCGCGTCGGCGGACGCCATGCAGGACTGCTGCAGGTCCCTGAGCAGGGCGGGCAGCTGCTCCTCGAGCGCATGCGTGTCCAGATACTCCAGCCGGGTGCGCATCCGGCCGATCGGGCGGCGCGCCGGGTCCTGGCGGGGGCGGCCGAGCGCGGTGAGGCACTCCTCGGCGGTGGTCAGCGCGTGCAGTGCCGAGCGCGGGAAGTCACGGTCCAGGATGAGGAATTCGGCCACGCGCGGGGTGTCGCCGAACCCGCCGTACACGCGCGCGTACGCCTCGTCGGCGCCGCTGGCGCTCAGCAGCGTCGGCCAGTCGGGCGCGTGCGCCGCGTCCAGCACCCGCACCGACAGCAGCCGTACGGTCATGTCCACCCGCTCCAGGCTCCGCCCCAGCACCACGAACCGCCAGCTGTCGTCCCGGCTCATGGTGGAGTCGGCGAGCCCGAAGAAGAGGGCCGCCCGGCGCCGCACCAGCTCCAGATAGGCGTACGGGCCGGTGCGGCGGGCCGCGAGCCGCTGGTCCTCCAGGGCGTGCCACGTGGAGTTGAGGCACTCCCACATCTCCGACGACACCGCCTCGCGGGCGCTGCGCGCGTTGAGGCGGGCGGCACCGAGCGCGCCCTCGATGGAGCCGGTGGAGCGGGCATCGAAGGCCAGCTGGTCGAGGACCTGCTGCATGTCGCAGGGGCCGGCGCCCGCGTCGACGCCGAGGATCGCGTACAGCGACCGGCAGGCCGCGTCCTCGTCACGCCAGGGGTCCTCCAGCATGCGGTGCAGATAGGCGTCCAGGATGCGCCCGGTGGCGTCGGCCCGCTCGACGTACCGGCCGGTCCAGGTCAGCGCCTCGGCTATCCGGGAGAGGATCACGTCGTTCACTGCTGCGCCCCTTCCTGTACGACGGTGGGGGTGCCGTCGGGACCGAGCTGGCGGGGGGCGACCTCGGGCGGGCCGCCCGCGCTGACGGGCTCCGGGGGCTCGGCCGGGCCCTCGGCCAGCACCCAGGTGTCCTTGGAGCCGCCGCCCTGGCTGGAGTTGACGATCAGGTTGCCCTCCTGCAGCGCGACCCGGGTGAGGCCGCCGGGCAGTACCCAGACGTCGTTGCCGTCGTTGACGGCGAACGGCCTGAGGTCGATGTGGCGCGGAGCCATTCGCTCACCGGCGAGGGTGGGGGAGGTGGACAGGGCGACGGGCCGCTGCGCGATGAAGCCGCGCGGGTCGGCGGCGACGGCCCTGCGGGCCCGCTCCAGCGTCTCCCGGTCGGCCTTGGGCCCGATGACGATGCCCTGTCCGCCGGCTCCGTCGACCGGCTTCACGACCAGCTGGCCGATCTGGTCGAGGACTGCCTCCAGCTGGCCGGGCTCGTCCGGCCGGTACGACTCGACATTGGGCAGAACCGGTTCTTCGCCGAGGTAGTAGCGGATGAGGTCCGGGACGTAGGTGTAGAGCAGTTTGTCGTCCGCGATGCCGTTGCCGACCGCGTTGGCGAGGGTGACGTTTCCGGCCATCGCCGCGCTCATGATGCCCGGGCAGCCGATCACCGAGTCGGGGCGGAAGTGGAGCGGGTCGAGGAAGTCGTCGTCCAGGCGCCGGTAGACGACGTGCACGGGCACCTCGCCGCGTGTCGTCCGCATCCACACCCGGTTGTTCCGGCACACCAGGTCGTGCCCCTCGACGAGCTGTACGCCCATCAGCCGGGCCAGCAGGGCGTGTTCGAAGTAGGCGGCGTTGTTCGGGCCGGGGGTGAGGACCACGACCCTCGGGTCCGCGGTCCCGTCGGGGGCGGCGGCGCGCAGCGCGGCCAGCAGCCGGTGGGCGTAGCCGTCGACGGGCAGGACGTGCTGCTCGGCGAAGAGGGAGGGGAAGATCCGGGTCATCGCCCGCCGGTTCTCGATGACGTACGACACCCCGCTGGGTACTCGTACGTTGTCCTCAAGCACCCGGAAGTCGCCCCGTTCGTCCCGGACGAGGTCGATTCCGGCCACGTGGATCCGGACCCCGCCGGGGGGTTCGACGGGGTGGGCCGCACGGTGGAAGTGGGGCGAGTTGAGCAGCAGCCGCCAGGGGACGACGCCGTCCTCGAAGGCGCGGCAGGGGCCGTAGGCGTCGGCGAGGTACGCCTCCAGGGCTCTGACTCTCTGGGCGACCCCGCGTTGTATGAAATCCCACTCCAGGGCGTCCAGGATCCGGGGGACGAGATCCAGCGGCCAGGGCCGCTCCTCACCCGCGAAGGCGTAGGTCACGCCCCGGTCGGTGAACGCCCGGGCCATCTGGTCCGCCCTGAACCTCAGTTCCCCTGGCTCGATCGGCTGCAGCGCCGCCAGCACCGGCTCATAGGCGGTCCTGACCTCACCCGGCCGCACAAACATCTCGTCCCACGCGTCGGCCAACGCGTACGCGTCAAATATGTCCGCCATGGGGGGACGCTAGAGGCGGTACGTAACGCGCCGATCACTTCGGCATTTCCGGAAGTTGACGTCGGTGATCGGTCCGGTGCCCCTCGGCGGGACCTGCGGTCCTGGGGGACCGTACCGGGATCGCCGCGGTGGGCGGGCCACAGCATCAATGCTCTCGTCGTGCCCGACGGAACCGCCGTCGTCCTGGCTGCGGCGTTACCTGCCGACGGGCGGACATATGGGGCCCAAGCGGATTGACGGGACGTGCAGGGGGCGCGGAGCCGTGTTGCGGAGCGGGTCCTGTCCGCGCATAGTTGCGCTCGCGGAACGAGGCGGGAACCGGGGGTGGGATGGGCGATGGCCGGGCACGGGACGGACGAGCATCCACACGGTGCCGACCGGCTGTGCGAGGCCGGGGATCGCGTGTATTCCCGGGCCGTACGGCGGGGCCGCGTGCCGCGCCGGGACGCCGAGCCGGTGCCCTGCCTGCTGGAACTGGCCCTGCTGCACCCCGACCCCGACGACATGGACTGGCTGGTGCCGACCTCCCCGCAGGAGGTCATGACGCGGCTGCTGCGCGGGATGTACGACGAGGTCAGCGCGAGTCAGCGGCGGGTGGGCTCGGCGGTGGCCGCCTTCGAGTGGTACGCCGGTCTCGGCCGCCAGGTGCGGTCGGCGCCGGCGGCGGCGGAGGGCTCGGCGATCCGGGTCCTGGACGGGCTGTCCCGGATCCAGGCCGCGATGGACGAGGCGACCCAGGCGTGCACGACCGAGGTGCTCACCGTGCAGCCCGGCGGTATCCGGCGCGAGCACGAGCTGTCGGAGGGCCTGCACCGGGCGCTGGCGCTGCGCGGGCGCGGTGTGCGCATGCGGGACCTGTACACGCACGTGGCCCGGCACGGGCAGGGGCTGCTGACCTATCTGGAGCTGATGGGCGACGCGGTGGAGGCGCGGACGCTGGACGAGGTGATCGACCGGCTGATCCTGTTCGACCGCACGGTGGCCTTCATCCCGGCGAACGCCGACCGCACGATGGCGCTGGAGCTACGGCATCCGGCGCTGATCGAGTACCTGGTCACGGTCTTCGAGCGGCTCTGGCGGCTCGCCATACCCCTGACGGCCCCGCTCCCCGACACCGGCATCGAGGGCATCTCCCACCGTGAGCGGTCCATCGCGGCGCTGCTGGCGGAGGGGCACCAGGACGCGGTGATCGCGGAGCGGCTGGGCATCAGCGTCCGCACCTGCCGCGCCCATATCGCCCGCCTGTCGGAGACGCTGGGTGCGGCGAGCCGTACGCAACTGGGCGTCCGTATCGCCCAGGCGGGCCTCGACGGACCGCCCCGCCCCTCGGCCTCCTCCCTCAGCGTTCCTGATCAAGGATCCCGGACTGGGCTATGAGATAGCCGAGTTGGGCCCGGCTGCCGCTGCCCAGGGCCGACGCCAGCTTGGCTATGTGGGCGCGGCAGGTGCGTACGTTCATGCCGAGGCGGCGGGCGATGGCCTCGTCGACGTGGCCCTCCACGAGGAGTTTGGCGATGGAGTGCTGGATGTCTGTGATACCGCCCGCGGCCGGTTCGTACGGGGCTCCGGCGCTCAGCGGCACGGACCGGCTCCACATGAACTCGAAGACCTTGACCAGGTACCGGACGAGTCCCGCATGACGGAGCTCCAGGGCGACCTGCTGGTCATCGCGGGCCGGAATGAACGCGACGCTCTCGTCGCAGACGATGAGACGCTCCACCACCTGGTCGATCGTGCGGTACTCCGCCTTGCCGTTCGCGAGTTGGGCCACGTAGGCCAGTTTCTGGGGGCTGTAGCGCGCCGTGTGCTGGTAGAGCGTCCGGATCCGGACTCCGCGTTCGATCAGGGCCCTGTCCCGTTCGAGCCCCTGGGCGAGACTGCGCTCGGAGAAGCGGTCGTCGCTGGGCTGGATACTGAGCATCTCGTTCTGGCACTGGGCCGTGGCCAGGTTGAGGGCGGCGTTGATCCGGTCGCTGCCCTCCAGCACGGTGATGGAGTGGTCGGTCGCCGTCACCTGGGTGCCGAGGGCCATGAAAGGCTCGAAGACGTCCGCGAGTTCGATGGACAACCGCCGGCGTTCCGTGATGTCGCGCTCGATGGGGTGCAGACGCTGGGCCAGTGCGACCGACGGTGGCACCGGGCGCAGCCAGTCCTCGTCGTCCGGATCCGGGTTGAGAAGGGCGAACTCCACCAGACACGGGGCGGATTCCACATCCGTGCGGGCGATCCGGCCTGCGCGCAGGGCGTCCGCATAAAGTCGGCCACCTTCCTCGCATAGTTCGGTGACCGCATGGGGATGCGTCGCCTTAGTCTGATTTGCCATCAAATCTCCACCCCCCAGGGTCCTGAACATGCAGGAACATGATGCACCGATTGTGTGGCCATGACGTGTTCGAATGAGCCATCGTCTTACCTGACGGGGGAAGAGGACACTTACAAGTGAGGACGAAGCCGACTATGTGCAAGAGACTGCTTCGCTCGGTGCTTGCTGCCGCCCTCTCCGCCGTCGCGGTTTTCGGAGCGCTGAGCGGTTACTCCGACGCGAAGGGCGACACTCGGGCGGACAGTCACTGGCCGTCGATCGTGGCGAACGACGCGAAGGGCGACGTTCTGGCGGACAGTCACTGGCCGTCGGTCGTCGTGGACGCGGAGCGTTGACGTGACCACTCCACCCGACGACCGTTCCTTCCGCCGTGAGATGGCCTCGGCCTACCGGTCCGGCTGGCACTTCATCGACCTGGTCACCGCCATCCCCCACAGCGGTGACTCGCTGATGGTGACCGTGTTCGGTGAGCCGGTCGTCGTCACGCGGGACGAGGACGGAGACGTGCGGGCGTACCGGTGTCTGCGGCGGCCTCGGGGGGCGCCGCAGCCTGTGCGGTGTGCCATCCGGTACGGAATGATCTTTGTGAACCTTGACCAGCGAGACCATCAGCAGGTGGAGTCCGGCTCCCCTGCGACACGGACCATCTCAGCCACCCCCCGCAGTGCCTGACGCGATTCCCCCGTCGTAACAGATCGCTCAGGTGCTTCCCCCCGCAGCGGCGTCACCGTGACCTGAACACGGTGACGCCGCTGCAGTTTTGCGGGGACTTTTCGCGGTATCGCCACAATCAGTCAGTGGCTGAAAACCGCCGGTCATCGCCGGTCACCGCCGTCATCGCCGGCCGTCAAGCGTGTTCCGCGCCTTCCTGATCGCCTTGTCCGCGATCCCCCGAGCCGCTCGCGCCTCGGCGTCGTATCTCAGCTCGACGGGTACCCCGACCGGTACCCCGCCCGGTGCCCCCGATCGGTACCCCGGCGGGTACCGCGTGCCGGGTGCCCTCAGGCCCTGCCCCTGTGCCACCCCTCCCGGCCTGCCCTTGAGTGGAATAGACTCAACTTTGTGTACGTTGATTGAGTCAGCACTGGGAGACGGCATCAGGACGGCTGGAGACAGCTGACGCAAGGAGGAGAACGCGAACGTGGACGCCGAGCTGACCAACCGGAGCCGGGACGCGATCAACGCGGCCAGCAACCGGGCCGTGACCGAGGGACACCCCGACCTCACCCCCGCCCACCTGCTCCTGGCTCTGCTCCAGGGGCAGGACAACGAGAACATCACCGACCTGCTCGCCGCCGCCGACGCGGACCAGGCGGCCGTACGCGCCGGTGCGGAGAAGATCCTCGCCGGGCTGCCCAGCGTGACCGGGTCCACCGTCGCGCCGCCCCAGCCCAACCGTGAGATGCTCGCGGTCGTCGCCGACGCGCAGACCCGGGCCCAGGAGCTGGGGGACGAGTACCTCTCCACCGAGCACCTGCTCATCGGCATCGCCGCGAAGGGCGGCCAGGCGGCCGAGGTGCTGGAGCGGCAGGGCGCCAGTGCGAAGAAGCTGCAGGAGGCCTTCCAGAAGGCGAGGGGAGGGCGCAGGGTGACCACCGCCGACCCGGAGGGGCAGTACAAGGCCCTGGAGAAGTTCGGGACCGACTTCACCGCCGCCGCCCGCGAGGGCAAGCTGGACCCGGTCATCGGCCGCGATCAGGAGATCCGGCGGGTGGTGCAGGTGCTGTCCCGGCGGACCAAGAACAACCCCGTCCTCATCGGTGAGCCCGGCGTCGGCAAGACCGCCGTCGTCGAGGGGCTCGCCCAGCGGATCGTGAAGGGTGACGTGCCCGAGTCGCTGCGGGACAAGCGGCTGGTCGCGCTCGACCTGGGCGCGATGGTCGCGGGCGCCAAGTACCGGGGTGAGTTCGAGGAGCGCCTGAAGACCGTGCTCGCGGAGATCAAGGACTCCGACGGGCAGATCATCACCTTCATCGACGAGCTGCACACCGTCGTCGGCGCGGGCGCCGGCGGCGACTCCGCCATGGACGCGGGCAACATGCTCAAGCCCATGCTCGCGCGCGGTGAGCTGCGCATGGTCGGTGCGACGACCCTGGACGAGTACCGGGAACGCATCGAGAAGGACCCGGCGCTGGAGCGGCGGTTCCAGCAGGTGCTGGTGGCCGAGCCGACCGTCGAGGACACCATCGCGATCCTGCGCGGACTCAAGGGGCGGTACGAGGCCCACCACAAGGTCCAGATCGCCGACAGCGCGCTCGTCGCGGCCGCCACCCTCTCCGACCGTTACATCACCTCCCGCTTCCTCCCCGACAAGGCCATCGACCTCGTCGACGAGGCCGCCTCGCGGCTGCGCATGGAGATCGACTCGTCCCCCGTCGAGATCGACGAACTCCAGCGTGCCGTCGACCGGCTGAAGATGGAGGAGCTGGCGATCGGCAAGGAGACCGACGCGGCCTCCCGGGAGCGCCTGGAGAAGCTGCGCCGCGACCTCGCCGACAAGGAGGAGGAGCTGCGCGGCCTCACCGCCCGCTGGGAGAAGGAGAAGCAGTCCCTGAACCGGGTCGGTGAGCTGAAGGAACGGCTCGACGACCTGCGCGGGCAGGCCGAACGCGCCCAGCGCGACGGCGACTTCGACACCGCCTCCAAGCTGCTGTACGGCGAGATCCCCGCCCTGGAGAAGGAGCTGGAGGCCGCCTCCGAGGCCGAGGAGGAGGTCGCCCGGGACACCATGGTCAAGGAGGAGGTCGGCTCCGACGACATCGCGGACGTCGTCGCCTCCTGGACCGGCATCCCCGCCGGCCGTCTGCTGGAGGGCGAGACGCAGAAGCTGCTGCGCATGGAGGACGAGATCGGCAAGCGGCTGATCGGGCAGAGCGAGGCCGTGCGTGCCGTCTCGGACGCCGTGCGCCGCAGCCGGGCCGGGATCTCCGACCCCGACCGGCCCACCGGTTCCTTCCTCTTCCTCGGCCCGACCGGTGTCGGCAAGACCGAACTCGCCAAGGCGCTCGCCGACTTCCTCTTCGACGACGAGCGGGCGATGGTCCGCATCGACATGTCGGAGTACAGCGAGAAGCACAGCGTGGCCCGCCTGGTCGGCGCCCCGCCCGGCTACGTCGGGTACGAGGAGGGCGGCCAGCTCACCGAGGCGGTGCGGCGGCGCCCGTACAGCGTCGTGCTGCTGGACGAGGTGGAGAAGGCCCACCCCGAGGTCTTCGACATCCTCCTGCAGGTGCTGGACGACGGACGGCTGACCGACGGTCAGGGACGTACGGTCGACTTCCGCAACACGATCCTGGTGCTGACGTCGAACCTGGGCAGCCAGTTCCTGGTCGACCCGATCACCAGTGAGGCGGAGAAGAAGGAACAGGTGCTGGAGGTGGTCCGGTCCTCCTTCAAGCCGGAGTTCCTCAACCGTCTCGACGACCTGGTGGTCTTCTCGGCGCTGACCAAGCCCGAGCTGGAGCGCATCGCGAAGCTCCAGATCGACCGCCTCGCGAAGCGGCTCGCCGAGCGGCGGCTCACCCTGGAGATCACACCGGAGGCGCTGGCATGGCTCGCGGAGGAGGGCCTGGACCCGGCCTACGGCGCCCGCCCCCTGCGCCGCCTCGTCCAGACCGCCATCGGCGACCGCCTCGCCAAGGAGATCCTCTCCGGCGAGATCAAGGACGGCGACACGGTCCGGGTGGACCGGTTCGACGAGGGGCTGATCGTGGGCCCGGCGACCGGCAGGACGCTCTGACCGGGACGGCGCGGGCGACCGTGTGGCACGGGTGGGGACCAGCCCGTGCCACGTCCGGCAGGGGCCGTCGGCGTAGCGCGGATCGAGACACAGATCCGCGTCGTACTCGATGTGCCGCCAGTCCTGTCGCGTGCACGTCCCGGGCATCTCGCGGCAGCTCGGCCCCGGCGAAGCCCAGGGCCTCGGAGCCGCCCCCCAACGTCACGGACCTGCCCCGACCGGCCAAATCATGTCAGCCGACGGCTGACAGCCCCCGGCTGGGCTTGCCACCCCCCTCCCCGGATGAGGGAGGATGGCGGGATCCGTACGAAGGGAAAATCACGGTGAGCATCGACCCGTCCTCGATTCCGAACTTCGGGGGCCAGCCCGAGCCGCAGCCCCAAGGACCGGCGGGCCCCGTCGTCCCGGATCAGGATCTCGTGAAGCAGCTCCTCGACCAGATGGAGCTCAAGTACGTCGTCGACGACGAGGGTGACCTCGCGGCGCCGTGGGAGCAGTTCCGTACGTACTTCATGTTCCGCGGTGAGGGTGACCAGCAGGTCTTCTCGGTGCGGACGTTCTACGACCGGCCCCACAAGATCGACGAGAAGCCGCAGCTGCTGGAGTCCATCGACGACTGGAACCGGCGGACCCTGTGGCCCAAGGTCTACAGCCACACCCACGACGACGGCACCGTCCGCCTCATCGGTGAGGCGCAGATGCTGATCGGCATGGGCGTGAGCCTGGAGCACTTCGTCTCCTCGACGGTCAGCTGGGTACGGGCCGCCATCGAGTTCGACAAGTGGCTCATCGAGCAGCTCGGCCTGGAGCAGGAGATCAACGACGCGGAGAAGCCGGAGGACGGTGAGGAGTAGTCCTCGGCCCGTCACCACAGCGGAGCGTCGGCGGGTACGACCGGGTACGCGCCGGACGCGGGGGAGAGCCCGGCCAGGGCACGGACGACCATCACGGTCCCGTGCCGGGCCGGGCTCTCGCCGTCCGTGGCAGGGCCCGCGACCCGGTCCCGACCGACCTGGCGCACGGCGCGGCCGGGCCGTCCACAGGCTGTGGACGGGGCGCCGCGCTCGCCGCTCGGCCGGACCGGCGTCCTGCGGGCCGGGAGGTCCGTGAAGGGGTGGGCGGGGTGGGCCCGGCCGGGGCCGTCGGCCGCGGCTGACCGCCCGTCCAACGGGCCGGCGCCCAACCGTCGGCGCGGGTGCCGCGGGAGACGGGCGCGGACGGGATCGGCGCCGGCCCGCCACACCGTCCCGCGGGCTTGGCGCTCACGGCCGGGGCAGTGCCGCCTGGGTCGCGGCCCGGCGGCTACGGCGGCTATAGCGGCTTCGTCGGCTTCTGCCGCCTCGGCGGCGGAGGAGTGGCTGCGCGGTGCGGCAGCCAGACGCCGCACGGGCAGCGCCCGGGCCCGCCGCGCTCATGCCGCCGGCCGGATGCCGGGCGGGTGCCGGGCGGGGTGCGCCGACGGAAACGGCCGCAGGATCGGTCAGAGCACCTCGGCGTTGGTCAGCGCCGCTTGCGCAGGACCCGGTTCACCACGACCGCCGATGCCAGGAGCACGGCCGCCGCCGGGGCCGCCCAGCGCAGCGGGGTGGAGCGGGTGACCGCCTGGGGGGCGGGGACGGGGGCGTAGCGGCCGCGTGGTGGAGCGTGGTCCACCTCCTCCGCGCTGCGTCCGATCATGGTGCGCCGTGCGTGCGCCGCCTCGGCGGGAGGCTCGGCGGCCTCCGCGAAGTCACCGGAGACACCACCCGCGGTGTCGTCCTCGTCGGCGGTGGGGTCGAGGGAGGGCGGGGGGACCGGGGCTGCTTCCTCCGTGGGCGCCGGAACCGGGGCGTCGTCGGCGTCCGGGGTGGCCTCGAAGTCGCCGGTCGCCGCGGGCTCGAAGTCCTCGGTGGCGAGGGACTCGGCCGTCTCCGGTGCGCTCGGCACCTCCTCCGCGACCGCCCCCAGGTTCTCCGCGAAACGGCTCAGCAGCCGGGTCACGGCCCCGCCGACCGCCTCCGCGGGCAGCTCCGTGACGCGCCCGTCCGCCGTGGCCGTCCCGTCGAAGGTGAGGGTGGAGCCGTCGTCCGTGTCCCGGACGCGGAGCGTGAGCGCGAGCTTGACCGAGCCGGTGCCGCGGGCCTCGGTGCCCTCGCCCTCGACGGCGTACGCACCGTCGTCCCGCCGCGACAGCCGTACGGAGCCGCGGTACGTCACGGAGTGGCTGCCGACGCGGACCTTCAGCCGCCCCGCGACCGGCTCCGCACCGGCGTCCTGCTGGAGCCCGGGGACCGCCCGGGCGACCCGCGCGGGGTCGGCCAGCACCTCCCTGAGCCGCTCGGCCGGAACCGGAACGAACACCTCATGCTCCATAGCTCCGGAGCCTACCCAGTGGGCGCCGGGCTGCACCCCGGTCGGTGGAAAGTCACCCCGCCGACCCTCAGTACCGGGGATGCAGCAGCGTCGACGGCGGCAGACCCGGCACGCGCGTACGGGACGCCTCGCGGGCGTCGGCGGTCAGCCGGGCCTGTGTGAGGGTGCGCGGGTGCGGGCCCCGCGGAGCGAGACGCAGCGGCGGGGCCGTGCGGGCGGCCAGCACCAGACCCCAGTCCCGGGGGGCGCCGGACGGGTGGGCGGCCGTGCGGTCGGGACCGGCCGTGAAGCCGGTGTCGCTGCCGGTCACGCGGTAGGGCGCGGTGCGGAACCCGGACGCGCGGAGCGTCGACTCCGCCGTCCAGAACGCCCGCGGGCGTGAGGAGACGGGTCCGGCGTGCACCACCAGCCGGCCGCCGGGGGCGAGCACGCGCCGGGCCAGGCCGTAGAACTCCTGCGAGTACAGCTTCGTACTGGCCGTGATGCCCGGGTCCGGCAGGTCCGCGACCACCACGTCGTACGTCGCCGGCGGCGCTGCGCGCAGCAGGCAGAAGGCGTCCGCCGTCGTCACGCGCACGCGCGGGTCGTCGTACGCGTGCCCGTTCAGCGCCGACAGGGCGGGGTCGTGGCGGGCCAGCCGGACCACTCCCGGGTCGATCTCGGCGACGTCGACCCGGCGTACGCCCGAATACCGCAGCACCTCCCGGGCGGCGAGGCCGTCGCCGCCGCCGAGGATCAGCACGCGCGCGTGCGGGCCGGTCATCGCGGGGTGCACCAGCGCCTCGTGGTAGCGGCGCTCGTCCCGGCCGCTGACCCGCAGCCGGCCGTCCAGGAACAGGCCGAACGGGCGGCCCCGTGTGCCGCCGGTGAGGACCACCTCCTGCACCTCGGTCTGCAGCGCGACGCGGACGTCCTGGCCGTACACCGCCTGCCGGGCGGCCCGTTCGAAGTCGTCGACGAGGACGGCGGCGGAGGCGAGGACGGCGAGCACGGTGGCGTTGGCGGCCAGCAGCAGCCAGCGGGCGCGACGGGTCAGATCACGGCGGAACAGGCCGAGGACCAGGGCGCCGCCGACGACCGCGTTGACCGCGCCGGTGATCAGCGCGCCGGTCAACTGGCCGAGCAGCGGGAGGAGCAGGAACGGGAAGGCCAGGCCGCCGACCAGAGCGCCCACGTAGTCCGCGGCGAACAGGTCGGCCACGGCGCCGCCCGCGTCCTGGCGGCGGATGCGCTGGATCAGCTCCATCAGCAGCGGGACCTCGGCGCCGATCAGCAGGCCGATGGTGAGGGAGAAGGCGACCAGGAGGCAGCGGGGGCCGCTCGCCCACAGCCCGCCCCAGTCGCCGGTCCAGGCGAAGACGGCGTACAGCGCCAGCGCGCTGCAGCCGCCGACGAGGGCGAGGGTCGCCTCGATCGCGCCGAAGCCGGCCGCCGCGAGCCGGCGCAGCCGCTTGGCGGCGAGGGAGCCGATGCCCATCGCGAAGACCATGACGGACAGGACGACGGACGCCTGGGTGACCGAGTCGCCGATCAGGTACGAGGCGAGGGCGACCAGTTCGAGTTCGTACACCAGCCCGCAGGCCGCGCAGACGAACACGCCCGCGAGCACCAGAAACCTGCCTGTGCCCGGCCGGACGGGCAGCCGCGCGGGGGCACCGGGGCCGCCGGGACCGCCCCGGTGCGGCGGAGTGCCGGGCGGGGCGGGCGCGTGCTGTTCGATCACGCTGTGACGTTACGTCACAGCCGCGCTGCGCTTTGTCACCCACACGTGTGAAAACGGTCGGTCAGGTGCGGCGGGGGGTTTGAGGTGCCGCTGTCGGGCCACCCGCCCCGGTTCGGCCGTTGGCCGGGGCCTCGGCCGGTGCCGCCGCGGGCCGGCCGAACCGCACCCGGGCGCCCACCCGGGTTCTGGTCGCCACCAGCTGCCCGTCCTGCGGATAGGCGTGCCAGGTCCGCCAGTGGACCTGCCCCTCGTGGCGCTGGGCCAGCATCGCCGTGAAGGCGTGCGGGCTGCCCGGAAAGACGCCGGCGAGGCCGTGGGGGTGGTCGGAGACCAGGGCCAGCAACTCCTGGGCGCGGCCCGCGAAGGAGCCCGGGGAGAGCACCTCCACACGGGCCGCGAACTCGTACTCCCAGTCGCCCACCCGCTTGGCGACGCCCAGGGGAAGCGGCGTGCTGCTGCCCGCGATGCACGCCACCGTCTCCGAACAACTGCCCTTCCCGTCTTCCAGAAGTACCTGGTGGGACGCGCCGAGGAGGCGCAACTGCAGCTTGGCGCCGCTCAGTTCGAGGTCGAGTGTGGCCAGAGCGGGGAGCGGTTCGCGCCCCAGGGCCCAGGCGAGGTCGGCCGCACGCGTGTCGGTGTAGGCGGTGTTCAGGGTCGTGAGCATGGATCGGCTCCGCAAGCACACAAGGAGAGGAAGGTGTGGGTCCTGCGTCCCCTGTCACGCCGGGGGATGCGGCCCGGTCAGCCCAGTCGGCCGTCGGGAGAGATGTCCGCAGGAGGTCCGAGGGGCTGCGTTGGTGAAGGAGAGGGAATCATGAACTGGGGCGCCGTCACAGCGTTTTTACCCAAGTTCGTAGGGTTTCCATCCTTCAGAGGGCTTATCAGCTCAACTGTTCAACCACGGCGTACGCCAGGCCCGTTCAGGCGTGCGCCCGGCGTGGTCGCAAACCGGCGTACGTCACGAACCGGAACCCGGAACTGGAACACGGGACTGGAACACGGAACCGGAACACGGAACCGGAACAAGAACGCGGGGCCCGTGCCTGGCACGGACCCCGCTGTGCGGATGCGGTTCCCCCTCGGCGGAGCTCAGCTGCCCCGTGTCAGCTGCCTCCACCGCATCCGCCACCGCCCCCGCAGGACGACCCGCCCCCGCAGGAGGAGCTGGAGCCGCAGGAGGAGGAGCTGGAGCCGCAGGAGTGGCCCGACGAGTGGCCGCCCGAGTGGTCGCCGGACGACCCGTCCGAGCCGCCGCCGCTGTCGCTCGCCACGGCACCGGCCGAGGCCACCCACCAGCTGTTGTCGCTGCCGCTGTCGTGGCTGCTCCCCGACGAGCGGTACCCTCCCCTGCCGCCGTGGCCCGCCATCCGGACCGTGCTCCGCCGGCTGCTGCGCACGGCGGCGACGATCGTCCCCACCACGACAGCGATGACAATCGCCAGGATGATGCCGATGACCATGGCGCCACCCTCCTTCCGATTCCCCCGGAAATCCCCCGGTGAGTTCCCCCGAAGCAGCCCCCCGTGGGCGCCTCGCTCGTTGCGTGACCGGGAGATGCCCGCCCCCCACTCGACCCAAAGCAGAGTTGAGGAACTTCAGAGGGTCCGGGGCTCACTGGGCCGTCTAGAAGGATGCTGCTGGTCTCGTGCGCGATCTAGGTCAGTAATGGTCCTAATCGGCCCCTAGGGTCGTCACATCGCGAAGGACCGCACGAGGGGACGAGACCGATGAGGCACACCGCACCCGAGGGTTACACCAGCGTTGCGCCGTGGGTGGTCACCGACGACACCGGTGCGCTGCTGGACTTCATCACCGCCGCGTTCGATGGCGAGGAACTCGCACGGGTGCCGGTCGAGGACGGCACCATCGGCCACGGTGAGATCCGTGTCGGCGACACGGTGGTGCTGGCCTTCGACCGACGGCCCGACTGGCCGGCGATGCCCTCGCTGCTGCGGGTCTACGTCCCGGACGCGGACGCTGCCATGGCCGCTGCTGTTGCGCACGGGGCACAGGTGATCACCGAGGCCGCTGACAGCGCGTGGGGGGATCGCGGTGGCCGGGTGCGGGATCCGTTCGGCAACATCTGGTGGGTGGTGAGCCGGGTCGAGGACGTCGCACCGGACCGGACCTGGGAGCGTATGGTCGAGCCGAAGTACGCCGAGGCGATGCGCATGGCCCAGGAGACGCTGGATGCCGCGCTGAGCGGCCGGGATTCAGGGGTGGCGAGTGCCCCGCGGCGCCCGACCCACTGAGCCCTTCCGGGCTCGTGGTGCTGACTGCGACGGGCATCGCCGATGACTACCGCTGCACCCGAACCGGCCGGACGCGTTGCTCAAGGTCAGCGAGGGGTGAGGAGGCAGAACTCGTTGCCTTCCGGGTCGGCCAGAACCGTCCAGGAGAGTGCGGACTGATCGATACCAGGGTCGGTGGCGCCCAGGGCGCGCAGTCGGGCTGCCTCCGCGGCCAGGTCGTCACCGGGGTAGGGGCAGACGTCGAGGTGGACGCGGTTCCACACGCTCTTGGTGTCGGGGGTGCGGAGGAACTCCAGGTAGGGGCCGACGCCTGCGGAGGAGCGCATGGTCGCGTGGTCGTCGGTGACCTCGTGCAGCGTCCAGTCCATCGCCTCGCCCCAGAACCGGGCCATCCCTCGTGGGTCGGTGCAGTCGACCACCACCGCGGCGATCGGCCCGGTGTCCTGGTAGATCGGGCGGGGCTCCAGGACGCAGAACTCGTTTCCTTCCGGGTCGGCCATCACTGTCCAGGGGACGTCGCCCTGCCCCACGTCGGCGAGTGTCGCGCCGAGATCCTTCAAGCGCGCGACCAACTCCGCTTGATGGGCGGTCGAGGTGGTGGCCAGATCGAGGTGCACGCGGTTCTTGACCGTTTTGGGCTCCGGGCGGGCGACGATGTCGATGCAGACGGCCACGGGGTCGGGGTAGGCGAAGCCCACGGGTTCGAGGTTGGTCACGCCGGGTCCCTCGCTGTCGACACCCCAACCGAGTGCCTCCGCCCAGAACCGGCCGAGCGCGGAGTCGTCCTGGGCCTTCATGTTGATCTGCACGAGTCGGGTTGCCATGCCGCAGATCCTAGAAGGACTGCCGGCCCGGGACACCGTGATCAGACATGTGCTCGACCAGGATGACGACCGTCGGCGACGGCCCTGCCCCTGCTCGGAGACGGTGTCCTGAGTACCGGCGCAGGCGCCCGTCGGCACAGCACAGTTGAGGAAGTCCAGCGCTTCGGCGCAGGATGACCGGCATGACCTCCAGCGCACGCCCCTTCCTCAACCGCCGGCTCGCCGAGTTCGGGACGACGATCTTCGCCGAGATGTCCGCGCTGGCCGTGCGGACCGGGGCGATCAACCTGGGACAGGGCTTCCCGGACACCGACGGCCCGGAGCAGGTACGCGAGGCGGCCGTGCGGGCGCTGCGCGACGGGCGCGGCAACCAGTACCCGCCCGGCCCGGGCGTCCCCGAGCTGCGCACCGCGGTCGCCGCGCACCAGCTGCGCCGGTACGGACTGTCGTACGACCCGGAGACCGAGGTGCTGGTCACGGCCGGGGCCACCGAGGCCATCGCCGCCTCGCTGCTGGCGCTGCTGGAGCCCGGAGACGAGGTCATCGCCTTCGAGCCGTACTACGACTCGTACGCGGCCTGCATCGCCATGGCGGGCGGCACGCGCGTGCCGGTGACACTGCGCCCGGGGGACGGGAGCTTCCGCCTCGACCTCGACGAACTGCGCGACGCGGTCACCGACCGCACCCGCCTGCTGCTCATCAACACCCCGCACAACCCGACGGGCACCGTCCTGACCCGCGAGGAGCTCACCGCGATCGCGGAGCTGGCGGTGGAGCGGGACCTGCTGGTGGTGACCGACGAGGTGTACGAGCACCTGGTGTTCGACGAGGCCGAGCACGTGCCGCTGGCGACGTTCCCGGGGATGCGGGAGCGGACGGTGACGATCGGGTCGGCCGGGAAGAGTTTCTCCTTCACCGGCTGGAAGGTCGGCTGGGTGACGGCGGCGGCCGGCCTGGTGGCGGCGGTCCGCTCGGCGAAGCAGTTCCTGACATACGTCTCGTCGGGCCCGTTCCAGTACGCGGTCGCGGAGGCTCTGGCCCTGCCCGACTCCTACTTCGCCTCCTTCCGCGCGGACATGCTGGCCAGGCGGGACCTGTTGGCGGCCGGTCTGGAGGAGGCGGGCTTCACGGTCTTCCGCCCCGCCGGCACGTACTTCATCACCACCGACATCCGCTCTCTGGGGGAAGCCGACGGCTTCACCTTCTGCCGCACCCTGCCGGAGCGGGCCGGGGTCGTCGCGATTCCGAACGGCGTGTTCTACGACCACCGCGAGGAGGGAGCACCGTTCGTCCGGTTCGCGTTCTGCAAGCAGACGGATGTGCTGGAGGAAGCGGTGAGCCGGCTGAAGGCGCTGGCGGGCTGATCTGCCGGCGCGGAGGGCCGAGGGCGGAGGGGGAACGCCGATGGGCGGGCATGTCTTACCGGACTGGGGTGCCGCCTCGCCGGCGCAGGTGACGCTGGAGCGGCTGCTGTCCGTGGTGGGTGCGGGAGCGCTGGAGCTGCACATGGCTCCCGCCGGTCTGGCGGGGGCCGTCACCGGTGTCACCGTGCTGGATCCGCTGGACCCCGGGATCCGGCCCGGGGAGCTGCTGCTCGCGGTGGGCGTCGACGCGCGGTCGGCGCACGCCGTGGACGTCCTGCGCCGAGCGGGCGAGGGGAACGCGGCGGGGGTGGTTTTCGGCCCGGGTGGGCCGGGTCCCGCCGGCTCCGGGCTGCGGACGGCCGCCACGGAGGCCGGTACCGCGGTCCTGTTCCGTACGGCGTGGTGCACCTGGGAGCAGCTGGTGGGGGTGGTGCGGGCCGGGCTGGCCTCGGCGGGGGTACCTCCCGGCCCCACGGCACAGGCCGTCGCGCTCGGGGACCTGGAGCGGCTGGCCGAGGCGGTGGCGGCGCTCACGGGGGGCTCGGTGACGATCGAGGACCCGGAGTCCCGGGTGCTGGCCTACTCCTCGACCGAGCAGGACGTGGACGAACAGCGCCGGCTGACCATCCTCGGGCGCCGCGTGCCGCCGTCGCGGGTCGCGGCGATGCGGGAGGCCGGCTTCTTCCGGGCGTTGTGGGGCGCGGACGACGTCCTGTACCGGCCGGCCAAGGGCGACGACCCGGAGCGCCTGGTGGCGGCCGTGCGGGCGGGCGGTGAGGTACTGGGGTCCATCTGGGTGGCCGCGGTCGCGGGCCGGCCGCTCGCCCCGGACGCGTCCGAGGCCCTGCGTACGGCGGCCCGGGCGGCGGCACCGCATCTGCTGAGGCACCGTACGCGCGGTGTGGACACCCGGCTCGTGGAGGACGCGGCACGCGCGGTACTGGAGGGGCGCGGGTCGCCCGAGGTCCTGGCGGAACGTGCTTCGCTGCCGGTGCGGGACGCCTGTGCCGTCCTCGCGGTGCACCACGGGTCCCGGGGCGGCGACGACGCCCTGCGGCTGCCCGGCCTGCTCGCGCTGCACTGCTCCGCCCACGGCCACGAGGCCGTCGTCGTGCCGGTGAGGGACAGGGCGCTGGTGGTGCTGGGCCCGCTGGACCAGGATCCGCAGCGGGCCGGCGCCCGGCTGGCGGAGCTGGGGGCGGCGCTGGCGAAACGCCTCTCGGTCACACTGCGGGCGACCGTGCGGGTCGGTCTGGGCGACGTGGTCCCGGGCCTGGCCCGGCTGCCCGAGTCCCGCAGGTCGGCCGAGCTGGCCCTCGACGCGCTGCTGGCGGCCGGGGGCTCCCGTGCCGTCGCGAGCACCGAGGACGTCGTGGAGACGGTGGGCATGCTCCAGGTCCTGGACGCGTTGCGCGAGGTGACGCTGCCACCGCGGACGCCCGTGGCCCGGCTGGCGGCCTTCGACGCCGAGCACAGCGGGAGCTGCCTGGTGCAGACACTGCGGGCGTACCTCGACCACTTCGGCGACGTGCCCGCCGCTTCCCGCGCCCTGGGCGTACACCCCAACAGCCTGCGGTACCGGCTGCGCCGCATCACCGCCCTGTCGGGCATCGACCTCGACGACCCCGACGCCCGGCTGCTCGCCCAGATCCAGCTACGCCTGCGCGACCGCGAGAACGGGGAGGGAACTCCCTGCCCGACCCAGCCCTGACAGGACGCCACCGCGCCACGCCCTCCGGCCGCCGGCACGCCGAGATGGCCGACGCCGCCTTGCGCCCGGCGCCGGCCGGGGGCGCCGAAACCGGGGTCTACGTCCGGCGGGCCGCGTTCGCCACGGCGGGTGGTGCAGGGCTTGACGGCCGCCGCCGACGGGGCCGGGTTCGCCAGTCCTTTGGCCGTCGGTACCACGGAACCGTCCCTTCTTCGTCGCCGCGCACAACGACCGGAGCGTGCGGCCGGGGGCGTTGGCCCGGAGGGGCTCCCCGCGGTTCCGACTTCTCCGTACTCCACGAAGACGCCCCGAGGCGGGGCCGGGCAGCCTGGGGTTCCGTTCACGCCAAACCGCCACCAGGGGGAACACCATGACCGACGTCACCGAAGCCGCCGCGCGACGTGAGCGCATCCTGCGGGCCGCCGTACGGCAGGGGGTGCTGGACCCCGAGCGGTCCGCGCTGGCCGGGTTCGTCGACCTCGACGGCCTCGCGGACACCGTCGGGGCGCTGCACCGGGCGTTCCCCGGCGGGCCCCGCGTCCTGCACGCCTTCGCGGCGAAGGCGAACAGTCTCGTGCCCGTGCTGGCGGAGCTGCGGAGCCTCGGCATGGGCTGCGAGGTGGCGACCGGCGGCGAGCTGGACCGGGCACGGGCGGCGGGGTTCGAGCCGGACCGCATCGTGTTCGACTCACCGGCCAAGACCCGCGCGGAGCTGGAGCGGGCCCTGAGCCTCGGCGTCATGATCAACGTGGACAACTTCCAGGAACTGTCCCGGATCGACACCCTCCTCGCCGGGGACACGCCCCGCTCGCGGATCGGCGTGCGTGTCAACCCCCAGCTGGGCGGCGGGACGATCGCCGCGATGAGCACGGCCACGCAGACGTCGAAGTTCGGCATCCCCCTGGCGGATCCGGGCAGCCGTCACCGGCTGATCGAGGCGTACCGGGAGCGCCCGTGGCTGACCTGGGTGCACACGCACGCCGGCTCACAGGGCTGCCCGCTGGAGCTGATGGCCCAGGCGGTGGCGCAGGCGGTGGAGTTCGCCGAGGAGGTCAACCGCGGGCGCGAGGAGCCCCAGGTGACCGGCATCGACATCGGCGGCGGGCTGCCCGTCAACTTCGCCGGCGACGAGGTCACTCCCGGCTTCGACGCGTACGTCGACCAGTTGAACGAGCACGTGCCCGACCTGTTCTCCGGCAGGTACGAGATCGTCACCGAGTTCGGCCGCTCGGTCCTGGCCAAGAACGGCTTCACCGCCGCACACGTCGAGTACACCAAGAGCGCGGGCGGCCGCTCCATCGCCGTCACCCACGCCGGGGTGCAGGTCGCCACCCGTACCGTGTTCAACCCCGACGCCTGGCCGCTGCGGATCACCGCCCACGGGCCGGACGGCGGCGTCAAGCACGGCACCCCGGTACGGCAGGACATCGCCGGCCCGGCCTGCTTCGCGGGCGACCTGCTGGCCCGCGACCGTGCGCTGCCGTCGCTGGAGCCCGGCGACATCGTCGTCCTCCCGGACACCGGCGCGTACTACTTCTCGACGCCGTTCCACTACAACAGCCTGCCCGAGCCGGCCGTGTACGGGGTCCGGACCGACGGGGACGAGGTGCGCTTCGAGCTGGTCCGTCCCGCGCAGGAGCCGTACGACGGGACCGTGCCCGCTCTCCGGCACGGCGACCTCGTGCACCGCTGACCCGCCGCAAGGAGCACTGAGGTGGCCCAGCAGAACCGCCCGGGACGGGACGGCAACGGCCCACTGCTCAGCCAGCGTGCCGCCATGGTCTTCCTGCTGGCCGCCCTGGTCGGCATCGGTGCCGCCGTCCTGTCGGCGCTGGCCGGCAACGCCTGGCCCCTCGCGGTCAGCGTCGGCAGCGGCGCGAGCGCCATGGCCGTCCTGTTCTTCAACCAGATCATCGACTAGGCGGCAGCGGCTCCCGGGGGGCTAGTGGTGCCAGGCACGGCCGCCCGTGTTGTGGATGAATCGCTGCAGCACCTTGAGGGTGGTCAGGTACTCCTCGTCGGAGACGCCCGCGTGCCGTTCCGCCCACAGCTCGTCCTGCAAGGCCGCGGCTTTGTCGTAGAACGCCCGGCCCTCGGCCGTGAGGGCCAGGCGTCCGCCGGCGTCCTCGGTGATCCAGCCCTGGGCGATCGTCCGGTCGATCTCCGCCTCCATGGTGTCCGGGCCCGTGTCGAGGTAGTTGCGCAGGAGGCGGGACACCTCGTCGCGGGTTCTGGCGGTCTCGGCGCGTGCGACCTGCGCGAGGACCCACCACTGCGGCTGGGTGGTGCCGATGTCGGCGAGGGCGTTCCGGGTGCGGGTGACGACGGCCTTGTAGGCCGCCCAGCTCCAGTAGCCGATGGGCTGCCGGAGCAGTTCGGCGTCGCTGTGCGAGTACTCCATGGCCGGTCCTCCGTCTTGGCTTGCGCTGGTTCGACGAGGCCGACCGTAGAAACTCAACCTCACTTGAGGTCAAGGCCGGGTCGGCCGGATCGACGGCGCCCTCTTGATCACCCCAGTAGGGTCGATGAACGTGAGTGACGAAACCATCACGCTGACCGCGGGTGACGCGGAGCTGACCGTGCTGCCGGGCAACGGCGGACGCCTGGGAGGACTCCGCGTCGGCGGAGTCGAACTGCTCCGCCAGGGCGACCGCTACGGCTGTTTTCCGATGGTCCCCTGGTGCGGCCGCATCCGTGAGGGCCGCTTCATGGACGGTGCCGTCGTCCACCAGATGCCGCTCAACTCCCCACCGCACGCCATCCACGGCACCGCGCGCGACGGTGCCTGGAACATCGCCCGCACGACGGCGGACGAGGCGGTGATCACGTACGACCTGGCCGACCCCTGGCCCTACCCCGGCCGTGTCACCCAGGTCGTCGGCCTCACCGAGGACTCCGTGACGCTGACGATGTCCGTGGAGACGTCCGAGTCCTCCTTCCCGGCCCAGATCGGCTGGCACCCGTGGTTCAACCGGAACCTGGGAGGGGAGGACGTGCGGATCGACTTCAGCCCCTCCTGGCAGGAGGAACGCGGCGACGACCACCTGCCCACCGGCAACCGCGTCGACCCCCGGCCCGGCCCCTGGGACGACTGCTTCGGCATGCCGGGCGGGGTGGACGTCACCCTCACCTGGCCGGGGCAGCTGGCGCTGACGGTGACCAGCCCCGAGCAGTGGGTCGTGGTGTACGACGAGCAGGACGCCGCCGTGTGCGTGGAGCCGCAGACCGGCCCGCCCAACGGGCTGAACACCCTGCCGCGCCTGGTCACGCTCCTGGAGCCGCTGGAGGCCACGACGACCTGGAGCTGGCGGCGCCTCTAAGGGGTCCTTTCACTCTGATCGGACGCTCATAGTGAAAGGACCCCTAAGCTGGCGGGCATGAGTGACGTACGCGGCGCGCTGCTGCAGCAGATCAAGGACAAGGCCGTGGTGCACGGCAAGGTGACCCTGTCGTCGGGCAAGGAAGCCGACTACTACGTGGACCTCCGCCGCGTCACCCTCGACGGCGTGGCCGCCCCCCTGGTCGGTCAGGTCATGCTCGACCTGACCGCCGACCTGGACTTCGAGGCCGTCGGTGGTCTGACGCTCGGCGCCGACCCGGTGGCGACCGCGATGCTGCACGCCTCCGCCGCCCGCGGGAAGGTGCTCGACGCCTTCGTGGTGCGCAAGGCGGGCAAGGCGCACGGGCTGCAGCGGCGCATCGAGGGCGCGGAGGTCAAGGGCCGCCGCGTCCTCGCCGTGGAGGACACCTCCACCACCGGCGGCTCGGTGCTGACCGCCGTGGAGGCGCTGCGCGAGGCCGGCGCCGAGGTCGTCGCGGTCGCGACGATCGTGGACCGCGCGACGGGCGCGGCCGAGGCGGTCGCCGAGCGGGCCGGGGTGCCGTACCTCTACGCGTACTCCAAGGACGACCTGGGCCTCGACTGACCAGGGACTGGACGGCGGCATGGACCTTCCGGCCGAGTCTGGAAAGATGGGGCCGACGATGACGTCGCACCCCAAGGTCTAGGTCAGGGCCGTAAAGAACGCAGTACGCCAACCCGCACATACGAGGAGCGGACAGATGCCCATCGCAACTCCCGAGGTCTACAACGAGATGCTGGACCGGGCGAAGGCAGGACAGTTCGCCTACCCGGCCATCAACGTCACCTCCTCCCAGACCCTGCACGCGGCCCTGCGTGGTTTCGCGGAGGCGGAGAGCGACGGCATCGTCCAGATCTCGACCGGCGGTGCCGAGTTCCTGGGCGGCCAGCACAGCAAGGACATGGTGACCGGTGCCGTGGCCCTGGCCGAGTTCGCGCACATCGTCGCCAAGAAGTACGACATCAACGTCGCCCTGCACACGGACCACTGCCCGAAGGACAAGCTCGACGGGTACGTACGTCCGCTGCTCGCGGTCTCCGAGGAGCGCGTCGCCCGCGGTGAGAACCCGCTGTTCCAGTCGCACATGTGGGACGGTTCCGCGGAGACCCTGGCCGACAACCTGACCATCGCCCAGGAGCTGCTGGAGCGCGCCCGCGCCGCGAAGATCATCCTTGAGGTCGAGATCACCCCGACCGGCGGCGAGGAGGACGGCGTCTCGCACGAGATCAACGACTCCCTGTACACGACGGTCGACGACGCCGTCCGCACGGCGGAGGCCCTCGGCCTCGGCGACAAGGGCCGCTACCTGCTGGCCGCGTCCTTCGGCAACGTCCACGGCGTGTACAAGCCGGGCAACGTGGTGCTCCGCCCCGAGCTGCTGAAGGAGCTGAACGAGGGCGTCGCCGCCAAGTACGGCCGGCCGGCCGGCAGCCAGCCGTTCGACTTCGTCTTCCACGGCGGCTCCGGCTCCACCGAGCAGGAGATCCTGACCGCCCTGGAGAACGGCGTGGTCAAGATGAACATCGACACGGACACCCAGTACGCCTTCACGCGTCCGGTCGCCGACCACATGTTCAAGAACTACGACGGCGTCCTGAAGGTCGACGGCGAGGTCGGCTCCAAGAAGACCTACGACCCGCGCACCTGGGGCAAGCTGGCCGAGGCCGGCATGGCCAAGCGGGTCGTCGAGGCCTGCCAGAACCTGCGCTCGGCCGGCACCAAGCTGAAGTAACCGGGGTCCTCCACGGCGAGCCCGGCGCTGCGGCGCCGGGCTCGACGTGCGCTCGGGGCATGAGCGGCCGGGCGGCACCGGTGCCGGGCGATGTACCAGACTGGTCCCATGGCCATTCACGAAAACCTCCTCGGGGGACCGCCCCCGACCCACCTCCCCGACGACCCGGAGCCGCGTGAGCTGCTGGCGGGCGGGACGGCGGCCGCGGACGTCGCCGCGAAGCACCCGACCTCCTCGCTGGCCTGGGCACGGCTGGCCGACGAGGCGTTCGAGCGGGGCAGCGTCGTGGAGTCGTACGCCTACGCCCGCACCGGCTACCACCGCGGCCTGGACGCCCTGCGCCGCAGCGGCTGGAAGGGCCACGGCCCGGTGCCCTGGGAGCACGAGCCGAACCGCGGCTTCCTGCGCGCCCTGCACGCCCTCGCCCGCGCCGCCCAGGCGATCGGCGAGAAGGAGGAGTACGAGCGCTGCAGCCAGTTCCTGAAGGACTCCTCGCCGACCGCGGCCGAGGTACTGGGCTGAGCTCCTGACCGGGTACGGCGAGGCCCCGCCTTGCCGTACCCGGGGTCGATTGCGCAGGATGCACCTGGGGACCGGGGCCCCCGTGCCGGTAACGGCAGGGGCGGACCGCTACCCGGAGTGCACAACAGGAGACAGCGATGTCCCACGAGGCTCACGAGCCCGAGACCCCGCATCTCGACTTCGCCGGCACGACGCCTTACGAGGACTACGTCAAGGCGGACGTGCTGACCCACCTCCAGCAGCCCCTCTCCGACGATCCCGGAGAGATGGTCTTCCTGGTCACGACCCAGGTCATGGAGCTGTGGTTCACCGTCATCGTCCACGAGTGGGAGACCGCGGCGCACGCCCTGCGCGCGGACGACGTACCGACGGCCGTCGCCGCGCTGAAGCGCAGCGTCCGGGAGCTGGAGGCGCTGAACGCCTCCTGGAAGCCGCTCGGGCAGCTCACCCCGGTCCAGTTCAACGCCTATCGCAGTGCGTTGGGCGAGGGCTCCGGCTTCCAGTCGGCGATGTACCGCCGTATGGAGTTCCTGCTCGGTGAGAAGTCCGCGTCGATGCTGGTCCCGCACCGGGGCGCGCCACGCGTCCACGCCGAACTGGAGAAGGCGCTGCACGAGCCCAGCCTGTACGACGAGGTGGTACGGCTCCTCGCGCGCCGCGGCCACGCGATCCCCGAGGCGGTCCTGCGCCGGGACGTCACCCAGCGCTACGAACACTCGGACGCCGTCGAGGCGGCCTGGACGGCCGTGTACTCCGGCGACCAGGACGCCGAACTGGCCCGCCTCGGCGAGGCGCTGACCGACGTCGCCGAACTGGTGTGGCGCTGGCGCAACGACCACCTGGTCGCCACCCGCCGCGCGATGGGCGCCAAGCCCGGCACGGGCGGCTCCGCCGGCGTGGCCTGGCTGGAGAAGCGTGCCCGCAAGAACGTGTTCCCGGAGCTGTGGACGGCGAGGTCGTATGTCTGAGCGTCATGTGTCCGAGCTCGCTGTGCGCGCGGAGAAGCTGGACACCGGCGACGACCTGGCCCCGCTGCGGTCCCGCTTCGTCCTGGACGACGTGGTCTACCTGGACGGAAACTCCCTGGGCGCCCTGCCGGCGAACGTCCCGGCGCGGGTGGCGGACGTCATCCGCAGGCAGTGGGGCGAACTGCGCATCCGCTCCTGGGAGGAGAGCGGCTGGTGGACGGCGCCGGAGCGGATCGGTGACCGGATCGCTCCGCTGGTCGGGGCGGCGCCGGGGCAGATCGTCGTCGGTGACTCGACGAGCGTCAACGTGTTCAAGGCGCTGGTGGGGGCGGTGCGGCTCGCGGGCCAGGACCGGGACGAGATCCTGGTCGACGCGACGACGTTCCCCACGGACGGTTACATAGCCGAGTCGGCGGCCCGCCTGACCGGCCGCACCCTGCGCGCGGTGACTCCTTCGGAGGTGCCGTCCTCGCTGAGCGACCGTACCGCCGCGGTCCTGCTCAACCACGTCGACTACCGCACCGGCCGGCTGCACGACCTGCCGTCGCTGACGGCGGCCGTGCACGCGGCGGGGGCGTACGCCGTCTGGGACCTGTGCCACAGCGCGGGCGCGCTGCCGGTGGGGCTGGACGAGCACGGTGTGGACCTCGCGGTCGGCTGCACCTACAAGTATCTGAACGGCGGCCCGGGCTCACCGGCGTACCTGTACGTCCGCGGGGAGTTGCAGGACCGCTTCGACTCGCCCCTGCCCGGCTGGAACTCCCACGCCGAGCCCTTCGGCATGCGGACCGCGTACGCACCGGCGTCCGGTGCCCTGCGCGGCCGCGTCGGCACGCCCGACATCCTCTCCATGCTCGCCCTGGAGGCGGCGCTGGAGGTGTGGGACGGCGTGTCCATCGGCGCCGTACGGGCCAAGTCCCTCGCGCTCACCGACTTCTTCCTGGAGTGCGTCGGGGAGTACGTGGGCGAGGGGCGCGTGGAGTGCCTGACTCCGGTCGCTCACCAGGAGCGGGGCAGCCAGGTGGCGTTGCGGTGCGAGGACGCCGGGGACGTGATGAGGCGGCTGATCGAGCGGGGGGTGGTCGGGGACTTCCGTGCCCCGGACGTCCTGCGCTTCGGCTTCACGCCGCTGTACGTCGGGTTCGCGGACGTGGAGCGGGCGGCGCGGGTGCTCGGGGAGACCCTGGGCTGAGCGTCACCGGTTCTCGCCGGTGACGTACACCCCGGCCGTCGCGGCGGCCGGGGTGCCGGGGCCGGGCGGTGCGGGAACAGGGCCTCCCTGAACCTCACCCAGCGTGACATCCACATGTCGGCGCACGTCACCCGCCTGATACCGTCCCGGCCCAGAGGCTGACTGCTCTCTCCTGGTCCGCCAAGTTCGTTTCATCGCTGAGAGGTTGGAGCATGCCGGACGATGCCGCAGCCCGCGCCGCCGCAGAAGAGAAGTCGGCCTTCGCGCACGCGCCGGTCGACCCCGACTCCACCGTCGCGTACGGCGATCACCCCGACCAGGTGATCGACTTCTACGCCCCGCGCGGGACGGGCGGGCCGGGCGGGGCGGTGCCCTTGGTGGTCGTGCTGCACGGGGGCGCCTGGCGGGCTCCGTACGACCGGCGGCACGTCAGCCCGTTCGCGGACTTCCTGGCCCGCCGCGGCTTCGCGGTGGCGAGTGTGGAGTACCGGCGTGGGGCCGAGGGCCAGGAGGGGCAGGGCGAAGCCGCCGTGGCCGGGCGCTGGCCCGACACCCTCGACGACGTCGCCGCCGCGCTCGACGCGCTGCCCGCGCTCGTACGGGAGGTCCTGCCCCAGGCCGACCCGCGCCGTACGGTGCTCACCGGTCACTCGGCGGGCGGCCACCTCGCGCTGTGGGCGGCGGCCCGCCATGTGCTGCCCGCCGACGCGCCCTGGCGCACCGACCGGCCCGCGGCCCTGCGCGGGGTGGTGGCCCTCGCGCCCATCGCCGACTTCACGGTCGCCGACAAGCTGGACGTGTGCGGGGGCGCCGCGCGGCAACTCCTCGGCGATGACGAGCGGTTCGCCGAGCGGCTGCCGTACGTGGACCCGGCTCTGCTGCTGCCCACCGGCATCGCCACCACCCTCGTGCAGGGCCGTGCGGACCTGGATGTCCCGCAGGCGGTCGCCGACTCGTACGCGGAAGCGGCGGCGAAGGCCGGCGAGGTGGTGGGCGTGACGCTGCTGGAGGACGTCGGCCACTTCCCGCTGATCGACCCGGCGGCGGACGCGTGCGCGGTGGTGGCGGAGGAGATCGCCCAGTTGGCGTGGTGACCCTGAGGCGACTCCGTCATACCCGTAGTACCTGAGAGCTACGCCTCAGGTGAGCTCCCTGGCGTGACGCCGGCTACGAGCCCGCATTTATAACTTCCCCACCAGACAAGCCCGATGGGCGGGCGGTCTGGGAGGGGCGACGGGCATGGGGCTTGGGGCGGAGGGGCGGCTGCCGGAGACAGGTGTCGCGCTGCGTGACGGGGCCGGTGGCCGCCTGCGCGAGGAGCACGGGGAAGGCAGCCGGGGGGAGCAGGAGAGCGAACCTCACGGGAAACCCCGCCACGCCCGGAGGTGGCGCCGTGCCCTGCTCGCCGCCCTCGTCACCACAGCCGTGGTGTTCCCCCTCTCCGGCGCGACGCGGCCCGCGATCCCGGCCCCGGCCCCCGCCGCACTCCCGCCCGTCACCGCGGCCACCCTCCAGGACGCCTACGCCGCCAACCGAGCGGGCGCGTTGGCGGCGTCCCACATGGCCGCCGGCCACGGCGACCACCGTCGCGCCGCAGCGGACCGCTCCCTGGCCGCCCCGTCCCGGCACCTTCTGGCCTTCGACGGCCGCGGCGCCGGCCGCGCGACGGAGGTCTTCGGCGACCTCGCGCACGCGGACCGCATCGCCGTGCTGGTCCCGGGCTCCGACACGAACCTCGACACCTACGGCCGTTTCCACGCCGCCGCCGAGGCCCTGCACCGACGCCTCCTGCGCGAGGCCCCGCAGGGCACCGGCACCGCGGTCGTGGCCTGGCTGGGCTACGAGACGCCCGGCACGGTCAGCACCACGGTCACCACGACGACCCGCGCCGATCAGGCCGCCCCCCACCTGCGCTCCTTCGTGGACCGACTCCGCGGCCTCGTGGGCCCGAGGGCGCACATCTCCCTGCTCTGCCACTCCTACGGCTCGGTCGTGTGCGGCCGCGCTGCCGCAGGCCTGGACGCCGACGACATCGCCCTGGTCGGCAGCCCCGGCACCGGCGCCGACTCCGCCGCGGCCCTGCACACCCGCGCACGCGTCTGGGCGGCGCGCGGCGCCGACGACTGGGTGGCGAACGTCCCGCACATCAAGGCCGACCTGTTCGGCACGACCGTCGGCTTCGGCACCGACCCGGTGTCCCCGGCCTTCGGCGCCCGGGTCTTCGCCGCCGGCGACGGCGGCCACAGCGACTACTTCACCCCGGGCTCCGTCTCCCTGACGAACCTCGCCCGGATCGCCCTGGGCGAGACCACGGAGGTGACCCGTGACTGAAGTGAGCCCGCGCGGCGCCCGGCACCGCCTGCGGCACAGCGCCGCCCGCGTCGACGCCGCCACCCCCGCGGACCGCGACCGCGCCGTCGACGCCCTGCGCGCCATCGCGATCCTCGGCGTCGTCCTCGGCCACTGGCTGGTGACGGCCCTGGTCGCGGACGGCCGCACCCTGCGCACCGCCAGCCCCTTGCAGCACATGCCCTGGCTGGCCCCGGTCTCCTGGGCCTTCCAGACCCTGGCCGTGTTCTTCCTGGTCGGCGGCCATGTGGCCACCCGCAGTCACGCATCCGCCCGCCGCCGCGGCATTCCGTACCGGCGCTGGCTGACCACCCGCCTGTCCCGGCTGTTCAAACCGGTCGCCGCCGTCCTCACCCTGTGGACGGTGGCCGCGACCCTGCTGCTCCTGACCGGCGCGGACTTCCTGACGGTCCGCACGCTGGTCAAACTGGCCCTGTCCCCGCTGTGGTTCCTCCTCGTCTTCGCCGCGCTGACGGCGGCGACCCCGTTGCTGACCCGGCTCAACCCGCTCTGGCCGCTGGCCGTCGTCCTCCATGTGGACCTCCTGCGCTTCGGCCTCGACGCCCCGTCCTGGCTCGGCTGGGTGAATCTGGCGGCGGGCTGGATGGTGCCCTACGCCCTCGGTGCCGCCTGGACCCGCGGCGAGCTGGAGCGCCGCCGTGCGGGCTGGATCCTGCTCGCCGGCGGGGCGGCGGTGACCGCGGCGCTGGTGGCGTGGGCGGGCTACCCGGCGTCGATGGTCGGTGTCCCGGGCGCCGCGGTGTCCAACCTCGACCCGCCGACGCTGGCGGCCGTCACCTTCGGACTGGCCCAGTGCGGCCTCGCCCTGCTGCTGCGCGAGCGGCTGCGCCGGGCGATGCGCAGGCCGATGGCCTGGGCGGCGGTGGCACTGGTCAACCTCTCCGCGATGACGGTCTTCCTCTGGCACCAGACGGCCCTGATGGCCACCACGGCCACCGGTCTCCTCGCGGGCCGCCTGCCCGGCCTGCACACCCGCCCCGAGGGCCTGGACTGGGTCGCGGCCCGGCTCGTCTGGCTGCCGGTGTTCGCCCTGGCCCTGGGCGTCTGCTGGGCCGCCTTCCGGTCGTACGAGCAGGGCGGCGGGGGCCGGAGCCGGTCGCGGGTCGTCCGGGCGCATCGTCCGTCGGATCGGCGGACGCCGGCGGACGTGCCCCATGTCTAGGCTGTACCGCGTGATGCGACCGGGGGTGGAGCAGGGGCCGGGGGGCCGTGTCCGTCGCTGGCTGCGCCTGCTGGTCTGCCTCCTGGTCTGCTGGCTCGCCCTCGGTGTCTTCCTGGCCGGCGGCAACGACATGAGCCGGCACTATCGGCTCACCACCGCGCAGGGCCTGCTGGCCGGCCTGGTCCAGGGCGTGGCCGTCGTCCTGGCCCTGCGCTGGCCGGGCCGCGCCTGGGCCCTGTCGCTGGGCGGCACCGTCGTCACGGCCCTGGCCGTCCGCGAGACGCTTCCGCCGGTCCAGCCGGGACCCAACTATCCCTGGAGCACGCCGGAGGTCCTCGCCCACGCGGCCGTCTTCCTCCTGCTCGCCCTGCGACGGACCACGCGCACCACGGTCGCGACGCTGGCGGCGACCGGTCTGGCGACGGCCATCATGACGGGGCTGAACGGCGGAGGGCAGTACTCGTCGACGGGGACGACAGCGGTCTCCGTCTTCGCCGTGGCCGTCCTGGTCGGCATCGCGTTCCGAGGGCGGGCGGAGGCCCGCACCCAGCTGGTGGAGCAGGAGACGATCACCGCCGAGGAACGCGCCCGGCGCACCCTGCTGGAGGAGCGCAGCCGCATCGCGCGCGAGCTGCACGACGTGGTGGCCCACCACATGTCCGTGATCTCCATCCAGGCCCAGGTCGCCCCGCACCTCGTCCAGGACCCGCCCGAGGAGCTCAAGGAGAACCTCGCCGGCATCCGGCAGAACGCGCTGGAGGCGCTCACCGAACTGCGCCGGGTGCTCGGCGTCCTGCGCTCGGAGCACCCGGATGCCCCTCAGCCGCTCGACGGTCCCGGCACCGGCGCCGCCCCGGACGCCCCGCAGCCCACCCTCGACCGGCTCGACGCGCTCGTGGAGAACACCCGGGCGGCCGGCCTGACCGTGACCCTCGACGTCACCGGCGAGCGGCGGCCGTTGCCGTCCGGCGTGGAGCTGTCGGCGTACCGCATCGTGCAGGAGGCGCTGAGCAACGTCCTGCGCCACGCGCCCGGCGCGACCGCCCGTGTCCAGGTCGAGCACCACACGTTCGGGTTGAGCATGATGGTCGTCAACTCCCGCCCGACGCGGGCCGCGCCACCGTCGTCGGGGGCGGGGCACGGGCTGCTCGGCATGCGGGAGCGGGTCGCGATGCTCGGCGGCGGCCTGTGGGCGGGCCCCGAGCCGGACGGCGGCTACCAGGTGTCGGCCTTCCTGCCGGCGCACGTGCGTGACGACGGCCCCGCGGCCGATACCGGTCGCCCCACGGCCGGTACCGGTCTCCCCGCGGCCGATACCGGTCTCTCCGCCTCCGATACCGGGCTTCCCGCCCCCGCTTCCGACCCGGCCGCCGCTCCGGCCACCGACCCCAAGGACGACACCGCATGACGAGCAGCCCCATCCGCGTTGTCATCGCCGACGACCAGCAGATGGTCCGCCAGGGCTTCACCGTGCTGCTCAACACCCAGCCCGACATCGAGGTGATCGGCCAGGCGGTGGACGGGCTGGACGCCGTCGCCAAGGTCGCCGAACTCGCGCCGGACGTCGTCCTGATGGACATCCGCATGCCCGAGCTGGGCGGCATCGAGGCCACCCGCCGCATCATCGGCGCGACTCCCGACATCAGGGTGCTGGTGCTCACCACCTTCGACCTCGACGAGTACGTGTACGAGGCGCTGCGCGCCGGCGCGTCCGGGTTCCTGCTGAAGGACGCGTCCGCGAACCAGCTCGCCGAGGCGATCCGGGTCGTGGCGGCCGGGGACGCGCTGCTCGCGCCCGGCATCACCCGGCGGCTGCTCACCGAGTTCTCCCGCCTGCCCGACCGGCCGCGCGCCCCGCTGAAACAGCGCGTCGGCGACCTGACCGAGCGGGAGACGGAGGTGCTGGCCCTGATCGCGCAGGGACTGTCGAACGCGGAGATCGCCCAGCGCCTCGTCGTCGCCGAACAGACCGTGAAGACGCACGTCGGCCGCATCCTGGTGAAGCTGGGCCTCAGGGACCGGACGCAGGCGGCGGTGTTCGCGTACGAGTCGGGGCTGGTCCGGCCCTCGGGATACTGAGGGCTTGTCCGTGGGCTCGTCGTACCTGAGAGGGATACCGGAGGACCCCTCTCACTGAGGACGCCCGCGACCCCGGTTCGCGCCTACCGTTCTGTACGTGACCGAGACGACTCAGATGACCATGCCGCCGGGGGACGGGGCCAAGCAGCGCAGCCCGGAGTTCCGGCTGGCCGCCGACGCCCTGCGCGGCCTGCGGCAGGACCTGTTCCACGACGCCTTCGCCTACCGTCCGCTGCCCCGCATGAGCGTCGACGGTCCCCTGACCCGGCGGCTCCCGGGCCGCCTGCGGGAGTACGCGGCCTGGACCCCGCACGCCCTGATCGCGGCGTGCGCCATGTTCACCCTGCTCATGGCCACGGTCGACACCAACGGGCTCGGGATCGTGCTCGGCCCGCTCGCCGTGATCCCGATTCTGCTGACCATGGTCAGGCCGGTCGGCGCGTTCTGGCTGTCCATGGCCGGCTCGGTGCTGGCCCTGCCGTTCGGTGTCGGCTGGGGCGACTGGCCCTGGAGACCCAGCAGCTTCGCCTGCCATCTGACGGTACTGACGGTCGTCGCCGTGCGCACCAGGCCGCGCACGGCCGCCTGGATGTGGGCGCTGACCGCGGCGTACGGCCTCGCGGCGGAGACGCTGTTCGGCGCCGACCACTACTACTACGGCACCAACACCGCCCCCATGCTGGTCTTCTCCGCGCTGCTCCTGCTCGTCGTCGCCGTGTGGCACATACGTCGCGCAGCGGAGCAGGAGGTGACCGCCCAGCAGACGGTGACCGCGCACGAGCGCTCCCGCCGCACCCTCCTGGAGGAGCGCACCACGATCGCCCGCGAGCTGCACGACGTGGTCGCCCACCACATGTCGGTCGTCGCCATCCAGGCCGAGGCCGCGCCCTACCGGGTGGAGAACCCGCCGCCGGAGCTGGAGAAGGCCTTCGCCACCATCCGGGAGAACGCGGTGGCGGCCCTGACCGAGCTGCGCCGCGTCCTGGGCGTCGTCCGCGCCGAGGACTACGAGGCCCCGGACGCCCCGCAGCCCACGCTCGCCGACCTCGACGGGCTGCTGGCCAACGTGCGGGAGGCGGGCCTGAGCGTGGAGAAGGCCGTGACCGGAGCGGTCCGGGAACTCCCGCAGGGCGTCGAGCTGTCGGCGTACCGAATAGTCCAGGAGGCACTGAGCAACACACTGCGGCACGCGCCCGGCGCGAGCGCCCGTGTCGAGGTCTCCTACGTCCTGGGCGGCCTGGGCCTGCGCATAGTCAACGATCCGCCGCCCGCACCGGCCCTGATCAAACCGTCTCCCGGCGCCGGACACGGCATCACCGGCATGCGGGAGCGCGTCTCCATGCTGAACGGCGAGATGACGGCGGGACCGACGGCCGACGGGGGTTATGAGGTGGCGGTGTTCCTGCCGGTCGCCACGGTGAGTGAGGACGTCGCATGACCATCCGCGTACTGATCGCGGACGACCAGATGATGGTGCGCGAGGGCTTCTCCGTCCTGCTGAACGCGATGCCGGACATCGTGGTCGTCGGCGAGGCGGTCAACGGCCGGGAGGCCGTCGACAAGGTCCGCGAACTCGGCCCCGACGTCGTCCTGATGGACATCCGCATGCCGGAGCTGAACGGCATCGAGGCGACCCGGGAGATCGTCGCCGCGGACGGCACGGCGAAGGTGCTGGTGCTCACCACCTTCGACCTCGACGAGTACGTGTACCAGGCACTGCGGGCCGGCGCTTCCGGCTTCCTCCTCAAGGACGCCTCGGCACGCCAGCTCGCCGACGGCGTCCGGGTGGTGGCCTCCGGCGAGGCACTCCTCGCCCCCTCGGTCACCAGACGCCTGATCACCGAGTTCTCGAAGCTGTCCGACGCCCCCCGTCTGATGCCGTCCGCGCAGGCGGCGTACGGCGATCTCACCGAGCGGGAGACGGAGGTGCTGGTCCTGATCGCGCAGGGCCTGTCGAACGCGGAGATCGCCGAGCGGCTGGTGGTCGCCGAGTCGACGATCAAGACCCATGTGAGCAGGATCCTGGTGAAGCTGGGCCTGAGGGACCGGACACAGGCGGCGGTGTTCGCGTACGAGGCGCGGCTGGTCACGCCGGGCTGAACGGGGCCTCAAGGACGGATCGACCGTCCTTGAGGCCCGGCGGACCGTCAGCGGCCCTTCAGGGCGAAGACTCCCCAGCCGAGGAGTTCCCGCTCGTAGCGCGCGTAGCGGGCGGGGGCGGTGTCGAGCTCGCTCCGCACCTCGGCGGCCAGCTCGTCCTCGGGGTTCTGGTCGAGCCAGCGGCGGAGATTGAACCACTGCGCCGCCCGGTACCGGTCCCAGCTGTCCTGGTCGGCCAGCACCATCTCGACGACGTCGTGTCCGAGGTCGCCGAACTGTTCGATCAGCTCGGGCAGCGTGCCGAAGTCGTCCTTGCCGGCGGCGTGGCAGGCTTCGACGGCTTCCTGGTGCGGAGGTTCCCGCCGCCAGAACACCTCGCCGATGAGCATCAGGCCGCCGGGACGGAGGCTGCGGCTCAGCAGTTCGACCGTGCCGGCCGTGCCGCCTCCGATCCAGGTGGCGCCGATGCACGAGGCGAGATCGACCGGCTCGTCGGAGACATGGCCGGCGGCATCGCCATGGATGAAGTCGAGCCGGTCGGCCACACCCAGTTCGGCGGCGCGGGCGCGGGCCCGCGCGGTGAACACCGTGCTGATGTCCACCCCGGTCCCGGTGATGCCGTGGTCACGCGCCCAGGTGATCAGCAACTCGCCCGATCCGCACGCCAGGTCGAGCGCGCGGGTCCCGGGTTCCAGGTGCAGCGCCTGGCCCAGCGCGGCGAGCTTGTCACCGGTGAGCGGGTTGTGGATGCGGTGACTGCTTTCCTGAAGGGTGATGAAGCGTGGAAGATCCACAGGAGGGGTTCCTTCGGTTCGATGAGGTCATGGCGCTCACGGAGGACAGCCGGCCGTAGCCGGCCGCCGTTGCCTGGACCGTCATCACATGCACCCCGCTCGGACGTGTGGACCGCGAACGGAGGGAGGTTAGAGCGGTCGGTGCCCACATGGCCACCGATTTTGTCCGGGCCGACAGGACCCCTGGTCAGCGCCGGGGTGGACGCGTTAGCGTCCGTTCATGTCAGCTCCCACCGGCCTCCCGTTCGCCCCCTGGGACCCGGCGTTCCTCGCCGACCCGTACCCCGCCTACGCCGAACTGCGCGAGCGCGGCCGGGTGCACTACTACGAGCCGACGAACCAGTGGCTCGTCCCGCACCACGCGGACGTCTCGGCGCTGCTGCGGGACCGCCGCCTGGGCCGGACGTACCAGCACCGCTTCACCCACGAGGACTTCGGCCGTACGCCGCCCCCGCCGGAGCACGAGCCGTTCCACACGCTCAACGACCACGGCATGCTCGACCTGGAGCCGCCGGACCACACCCGCATCCGGCGTCTGGTGTCGAAGGCGTTCACGCCGCGCACGGTGGAGCGGCTGAAGCCGTATGTGGACCATCTGGCGGGTGACCTGGTGGCCGCGCTGGTGGCGAAGGGCGGCGGCGACCTGCTGACGGACGTCGCCGAGCCGCTCCCGGTCGCGGTGATCGCCGAGATGCTGGGCATCCCGGAGCCGGACCGGGCACAGCTGCGGCCCTGGTCGGCCGACATCTGCGGGATGTACGAGCTGAACCCGTCGGAGGAGACGGCGACGAAGGCGGTCCGCGCGTCGGTGGAGTTCTCGGACTATTTGCGGGAGCTGATCGCGGCCCGCCGCGAGGAACCGGGCGAGGACCTGATCTCGGGCCTCATCGCGGCGTACGACGAGGGGGACCGCCTCACCGAGCAGGAGATGATCTCCACGGCCGTCCTCCTCCTCAACGCCGGCCACGAGGCCACGGTGAACGCCACGGTCAACGGCTGGTGGGCGCTGTTCCGCAACCCCGGCCAGCTGGCGGCCCTGCGCGCCGACCACTCCCTGGTTCCGCCGGCGGTCGAGGAGCTGATGCGCTACGACACCCCGCTCCAGCTCTTCGAGCGCTGGGTCCTGGATGAGATCGAGATCGACGGCACGACGATCCCGCGCGGCGCGGAGATCGCCATGCTCTTCGGCTCCGCCAACCATGACCCGACGGTCTTCCGGTCCCCCGACCGCCTGGACCTCACCCGCAAGGACAACCCGCACATCTCCTTCAGCGCCGGCATCCACTACTGCATCGGCGCCCCGCTGGCCCGCATCGAACTGGCGGCCTCCATGAAGGCCCTGCTGGAGCAGGCCCCGGCACTCAGCCTCGCCGCGGAGCCGGAGCGGAAACCGAACTTCGTGATCCGGGGGCTTGAGGGGCTGAGCGTCGAGGTGGGGTGACCACCACAGCTCAGGCAGTACGCCGGCTGAGCCGCCACCCTCAGGTCGTCAGGTCCCGCCGCCGCAGCCCCGCCAGTCCGACGGCCACCAGCACCACGGCCAGCCCCAGCAGGACCGTCACCGGCCCCCACTCCATGGCTCCGCCCGGCATCTTGGGCAGATGGCCGAACGGCGACAGGTCCAGCACCGCCTGCGGTACGTCCAGCGCGGGTCCGACCCAGCCCAGCAACAGGACGGCCCCCGCCACGCCCCACGCGGCCACCGCCGCCCGGGGGAGCAGCCCGTACAGCAGCACCGCCACCCCGCCGATCACCCACACCGCCGGGAGCTGCACCAGGCACGCCCCCAGGACGGGACCCACCTCCTGGCCGTAGCCGACGGCGAAGCCCGCACCCGCGAGCAGCATGATCAGCAGCGAGCCGCCGAACGCCACCGCCAGGTGGCCGGCCGCCCACCGCAGCCGCCCCACCGCGCCCGCCAGCACCGGCTCCGCCCGCCCCGAGGTCTCCTCGCCGTGCAGCCGCAGTACCGACGCCACGACGTACAGCGCGGCGACCAGCCCCAGCATCCCGACCATCGCCGACAGGAACGCGTCCGTCAGTCCGGCCTGCCCGCCCATCCGCTCGATGATCCGGCGGGCGTCCGCGTTGTCACCGACCAGGTCGGCCGCCCCCTCGGTCATACCGCCGTAGACGACCCCGGCGAGGAAGAAGCCGACGCTCCAGCCGAGGACGCTCCCGCGCTGCAGCCGCCAGGCCAGCGCGCCGGCCGTACCGAGCCGTCCGGCCGCCGGTCCCGGCCGGGTCGGCAGGAAGCTCATGCCGACGTCCCGGCGCCCGGCCAGCCCGTACGCCGCCGCCCCCTGGAGCAGCGTCGCCCCGAGCAGCAACAGCAGCACCCACCAGCGTTCGGCGGCGAACGGCCGTACGTTCTCCAGCCAGCCCAGCGGCGACAGCCACGTCAGCACCGACGAGCCGTCGTCCGTACCCGAGTCGCCCGCCGCGCGCAGCACGAAGGCGGCACCCAGCACCGCCGCCGTGAGCCCCCGGGCGAGCCGCGCGCTCTCCGTGAGCTGGGCGACGATCGCCGCCATCGTGGCGAAGACCATGCCGACGCCCGCGATGCCCAGCCCGAGGGCCACCGCGCCCGAGGCGCCCTGCCCGGCCAGCCCGGCCGTCACCAGCAGCGCGAGGACGGCGTTGGCGACCGCGGCCGCGAGCAGCGCCGCCGTCAGCGAGGCCCTGCGCCCCACCGTCCCGGACGCCACCAGCTCCTGCCGGCCGCTCTCCTCCTCGTCCCGCGTGTGCCGTACCACGACGAGCAGGCTCGTCACGGCCGCCAGGGCGCCCGCGTAGACGCCGACGCGCCAGGCCGTCAGCGCGCCGAGGGAGTCACCGAAGACCGGGCCGACCATCGCGCGCAGGGAGGAGTTGGTCCCCATCTGCCGCATCAGGTCGGCGCGTTCGGCGGCGGTGCCGTACAGGCCCTTCAGCGTGTTCGGCATGGAGAGCACCATGAGCGCGTTCACCGCGACCCAGACGGGGATCAGGACCCGGTCACGGCGCAGGGCGAACCGCAGCAGCGTGCCGGTTCCGGCGAGTTGGCGGGAACCCCCGGACCGTACGCCGAACGTCAGGGCGGTCATCGGACGGCCACCTCGTCCTGGTAGTGCCGCAGGAACAGCTCCTCCAGCGTCGGGGGAGTCGACGTCAGCGACCGGACGCCCGACTCGCTCAGCGAGCGCAGGACCGCGTCCAGCTTGTCGGTGTCGACCTGGAGGCGGACGCGACGGCCTTGTACGTCGAGGTCGTGGACGCCGGGCAGCCGGGCCAAGCCGTCGGGCGGGCCCGCGAGTTCGGCCGTGACGCTCGTCCGCGTCAGGTGGCGCAGGTCGGCGAGGGAGCCGCTCTCGACCGTACGGCCCTTGCGGATGATGCTCACGCGGTCGCACAGCTCCTCGACCTCGCTCAGGATGTGCGAGGACAGCAGGATGGTGCGCCCCTTGTCCCGCTCCTCCGCCACGCAGCGCTGGAACACCTCTTCCATCAGCGGGTCCAGGCCCGAGGTCGGCTCGTCCAGGATCAGCAGGTCGACGTCCGAGGCGAACGCGGCGACCAGGGCGACCTTCTGCCGGTTGCCCTTGGAGTAGGTCCGGCCCTTCTTCGTGGGGTCGAGCTCGAACCGCTCGATCAGCTCGGCCCGGCGCCGGGGGTCGAGCCCTCCGCGCAGGCGGCCGTAGAGGTCGATGACCTCGCCGCCGGAGAGGTTGCGCCAGAGCGTCACGTCGCCGGGGACGTATGCGATCCGGCGGTGCACCTCCACCGCGTCCGCCCACGGATCGCGCCCGAGGACCTGCGCGGCGCCCGAGTCGGCGCGCAGCAGGCCGAGCAGGACGCGGATGGTGGTGGACTTTCCGGCGCCGTTGGGGCCGAGGAAGCCGTGCACTTCGCCGCGTTCGACCTCCAGGTCGAGCCCGTCGAGCGCGTGCGTACGGCCGAAGGACTTGTGCAGTCCGGACACCGTGATGGCCTTCGTCATGCTTCAGAACCTACGCTTCTTTCAGAAATTTGTGAAGTTAAGGAAGCGTATAAAGCTCGGCTAGGGTGGTGGTATGGCTCGTGACGTGGGTGATGAGATGAGGGAGCCCGAGTCGGTGGAGCGGGATCCGGAGTCGGTCTCGCGGTTCGTGGAGAACTTCGCGGCGCAGCTCGTCGAGGCGGGCGTGCCGCGCATGCCGGCCCGGGTGTTCGCGGCGCTGCTCGCCTCCGACAGCGGCACGCTGACCTCCGCGGAGCTGGGCGAGCGGCTGAGGATCAGCCCCGCTGCCGTCTCAGGCGCCGTGCGCTATCTGGCCCAGGTGCACCTGGTGTCGCGCGAGCGGGAGCCGGGGTCGCGGCGGGAGCGCTACCGCGTCCACAGCGACCAGTGGTACGAGGCGATCACCAACCGCGAGGCCATCATCAAACGCTGGGAGGACGCCCTGCGCGAGGGCGTGACCAGTCTGGGTGCCGAGACCCCCGCGGGGCGCAGGCTGGCCGAGACCCTGGCGTTCTTCGAGTTCATCGAGAAGGACGTCGCGGAGATGATGGAGCGGTGGCGGGTCCATCGGGAGAGGGTCTTCGGCCGGTGATGCGCCCATTCGGCGTAGTCGATCAGCTACTCTGAGTGCCGGCTGGTCCGCATCAACGGGAGGGCGCATCATGACACTCATGGCAGAGCGACCGACGATAAGCGGCACCGAGCCCCGAGGCTTCGAGGAGTTGCTGGACGACCTCGACGAGCTGATCGTGCCCGCCGGCTACAAGGCCGAGATCATCAAGGGGAGCATCGTCTTGTCGCCGTGGTCGAAGGGGTACTACCTCCGCGTCATGCGGCTGGTGTGCCAGCAGCTGGAGCCGTATCTCCCGGAGAGCCACGTCCTTGATCGGGCACCGGCTCTGTACCTCTTCCCGGGGGACGAACGCGCTTACGGCCCGGATATTCACGTGACGCATGAGCGGACTCTTGAGACGACGGCCAACCGCCTCGACGGCCAGGGCCTCCTGTTCGTCGCCGAGCTGACCTCTCCCTCCACTCGCGACGACGACCTGTCCGACAAGGTGACGGTCTACGGAAGGGCGGGCATCCCCGTCTACCTGATCCTCGACATGCAAGAACAGCAGGCCACCGTCCTCTGGACGCCCTCCGAAAAGGGCTACGAGTCGCGCTGCACCAGGCCGTTCGGCGAGAAGCTCCCCATCCCCGAGCCGTTCGACTGCACGCTGGACACAGCGGAATTCACGTCGCCCTGACCCGGCAGCCCGCTCACCCCGCCGGCAACGTCAGCGCCCAGGCCCCCTCCCGCACCACCCACGTCCGCGTCCGCACCGGACCCGACACCCCCACATCCCCCCGGTACCGGAAGTGCGCCCCCGACACGGTCACCGTTCGCCCCGCCGCCATCAGCGGCGTCGCCTCCGCGCCCACGGACACCGGCCGTACCTCCACCTCGGCCACCCCTGACTCTCCCGGCGACACCGACACACCCTCGACCGGCTGGTCCAGGTCGACCAGCGTCGCCCCGTCGACCTCGACCCGCAGCCGTGCGGGACCGGATCCGGCCGGGTCGGACGTGAGTCTGGACGGCCTGGCGGCCACCAGGGTGCGGACGAGGGACTGGCACGTCCGCAGCCAGGGGCGTACGAGGGGCAGCGCGGCCTCCCGTGCGGACACCGGTGGGATCCCCACCGCCCCCAGCACCACCCCGTCGCTGTCGTCGACCAGCAGGTCCATCCGCCGTTCCGCCCCGTCCAGCACCGCCCGCGCCGCGGCCACCGCCCCCGTCGGCAGCCCCAGCGAACGGGACAGCCCGAGGGACGGGCCCACCGGCACCACCGACAGCGCGCATCCGGCCAGCTCCCGCTGCCGGTGCAGCAGCGACACCGCCCGCACCAGCGCCCGGTCGTCGCCCACGACCACCGGCCGGCGCGAACCCCGCCGCCGCAGCGCCCGGGCGAACTCCTCCGGGCCGTCCGGCAGACACACCTTCGTACTCGCCGCACCCGCGCTGAGCACGTCTTTCGCGATCCGTACGGACTCGCCGTCCGTCCGACGGGCGACCGGGTCGATGACCACCAGCAGCTGCTCGGACGTCGCGAAAGTCGCCACCTCGGCCATGCCTCGCTTCCTCGGGTAGCATCTTTGTGCAAGAGCCCCTTGCGCTATTGCGCCAGGGGCTTCGTCTATTCCGGGGCACCCGGTCCGACGGTTTGCGGCCAACGACGGTCGCGGTGTGCGCGGCGGATACCCTCCGCGTACGCCCCTGACCTTGGACATGCCCCGCCCGGAAGGGGTGTACGCGCGTGCCCGCACTTGTGCTGCTCGGTGCTCAGTGGGGTGACGAAGGCAAGGGAAAGGCCACGGACCTGCTCGGCGGGTCGGTTGACTACGTAGTGCGTTATCAGGGCGGCAACAACGCCGGCCACACCGTCGTCGTCGGCGACCAGAAGTACGCACTGCACCTCCTCCCTTCCGGAATCCTGTCGCCCGGCTGCGTGCCCGTCATCGGAAACGGTGTCGTCGTCGACCCGTCGGTCCTGCTCTCCGAGCTGAGCGGACTGAACGAGCGCGGCGTCGACACGTCGAAGTTGCTGATCAGCGGCAACGCACACATCATCACGCCGTACAACGTCACCGTCGACAAGGTGACCGAACGCTTCCTCGGAAAGCGGAAGATCGGCACGACCGGGCGCGGCATCGGTCCCACCTACGCTGACAAGATCAACCGCGTCGGCATCCGGGTGCAGGACCTCTACGACGAGTCGATCCTGACGCAGAAGGTCGAGGCGGCCCTCGACGTCAAGAACCAGATCCTCACCAAGCTGTACAACCGGCGCGCGATCGCCGTCGACCAGGTGGTCGAGGAGCTGCTGGGCTACGCCGCGAAGATCGAGCCGTACGTCGCCGACACGGTGCTGATCCTCAACCAGGCGCTCGACGACGACAAGGTCGTGCTCTTCGAGGGCGGCCAGGGCACGCTGCTGGACATCGACCACGGCACCTATCCCTTCGTGACGTCCTCGAACCCCACCGCGGGCGGCGCGTGCACGGGCGCGGGCGTCGGCCCGACCAGGATCAGCCGGGTCATCGGCATCCTGAAGGCGTACACCACCCGCGTCGGCTCCGGCCCCTTCCCGACCGAGCTGTTCGACGAGGACGGCGAGGCGCTGCGCCGCATCGGCGGAGAGCGGGGCGTGACGACCGGCCGTGACCGGCGCTGCGGCTGGTTCGACGCGGTGATCGCCCGCTACGCCACCCGTGTCAACGGCCTCACCGACTTCTTCCTCACCAAGCTCGACGTGCTGACCGGCTGGGAGGAGATCCCGGTCTGCGTGGCGTACGAGATCGACGGCAAGCGGGTCGAGGAGCTGCCGTACTCGCAGTCGGACTTCCACCACGCCAAGCCGGTCTACGAGATGCTGCCGGGCTGGAGCGAGGACATCAGCAAGGCCAAGACCTTCGCCGACCTGCCGAAGAACGCCCAGAACTACGTCAAGGCCCTGGAGGAGATGTCCGGCGCCCCGATCTCCGCGATCGGCGTCGGTCCGGGGCGGGACGAGACGATTGAGATCAACTCGTTCATCTGACCTGCTGACATGCCTGTGCCCCTGGCCGCCGACATCGGCCAGGGGCACAGGTGTCCTCAGGAGATCAGCGCGCGGTCAGCCTCCACAGGTGATCCGCCGTGCCGTTGTCCGACCACTGCAGCACCTGCGCGCCGGACGACGTGCTCATCCGGTCCACGCCCAGCAGCAGACCGCTGTTGTAGTTGGCGATCTTGTAGTAGCCGTCGCGGGCCGGGATGACCTGCCAGAGGTGGTCGTCGGTGCCGTTGTCGCCCCAGATCAGGGCCGTGCCGCCGTCGCTGGTGCTCATGTGAGGCCCCGGCCCGCGGCGACCAGGATCGACATGAACCTCGCGGAGATAGGCCGCATCGCGGCGCTGCGCCTGCTGGAGGCCATCGACGCGGACCCGGCCCCGGAACCGGGTGTGCACACCGTGCCGTGCCGGCTGGTGGTGCGGGAGTCGAGCTGATCCGCACCGGTTCGAAAAAAGGTTACATACCGGGCATATTCTGGAGCTGTACGAGGTCCACGGAAGCGCGTCGGCAGGAGAAGGTGATCGCGATGCGCATGATGCTCAAGGCGACCCTGGACACGGAGAAGGCGAACGAGGCCATCCGCAGCGGAAAGATGCCGGAACTGCTCAAGGAGCAGCTGGACCACCTCAAGCCGGAGGCGGCCTACTTCGGCCCGGAAAACGGTCACCGGGCCTGCTTCTTCGTCTTCGACATGCAGGACAGCTCCCAGCTGCCACCCACCGCGGAGCCGTTCTTCAGCCAGTTCAACGCCGAGATCGAGGTCTTCCCGGTGATGAACGCGGAGGACGTGCAGAAGGGGCTGTCCCAGCTGCGCTGACCGTCAGCTGAAGACGATCATCGACCCCTGCGCCAGGCTCCGTGTCGCCGCCGCGTGCAGGCCCAGCCACACATGGCGTTCGCGGGCGAAGGGGCTGGGGTCGTACGGGGCCGGGACGGCAGGTTCCTCCAACTCCGTCGGGGCGTGCGGCGGTTCGGGCGCCGCCGGGGGGTTGGCGGGGTCGATGCCGAGGGCCGGGGCGACGAACTCCAGCTCCCGCAGCAGTGTCTGGGCGGAGCCCAACGGGCCTCCGCCGGCGAGGAGTTCGTCGCTGGACAGGGGGTGCGGGAAGTCGACGGGGACGTACGCGCCCGCGTGGTCGTAGTGCCAGACCAGGTGTGACTGCTGGGCCGTGGTCTCGAACATCTCCAGCAGCTGCTCGTAGTCGCCGCCCAGTTCGTCCACCGGGGTGACCGGCAGGCCGCACACCTGGAGCAGGTAGGCGCGCCGCAGGAAGTGCAGCGCGTCGTAGTCGAAGCCGGCGACCGGGGCCACCTCGCCGGACAGTCCCGGCATGTACTGGTACACCGGAACCGGCGGGAGCCCGGCCTCGGCGAGCACCTTGTTGTATTGCGCGAGTTCCTCGGCGAACGGATTGTCCGGGGTGTGGCACAAGACGTCGACGAGCGGTACCAGCCACAGGTCACAGGCCAAAAGAGGACTCCTCACACGGCACGGTGGTCAAGGAAGGGTAATCGGTGGAGTGCGAGGGCGGCGCCCCTCGCACAGGCCACTTTCCTGGTGCGGGTCACTTCCCCTTGCGGATCGCTTCCCCTTGCGGGTCACTTCCCCCGTGCGGGCCCCTTACCCATACGACGGGCCCCACTGTCCGTCAGGGACCGCTCATCCGGCGGCGATCCGCTCGATGAGGGCGAGGGAGTGCGTGTCGTAGGCGTCGACGATCGCGCGGGCGGCCTGCGTGTCGCGTCGCGACAGGGCGTCGACCAGTTCGGTGTGCCCGGACCACAGCTGTCCGCGCAGATCGCTGAGCCGGCGCAGATGCTGCACCGCGCAGACCCAGGTCCGCACGCGCAGCCGGTGCAGGAAGTCGGCGAGGTAGGGGTTGCCGAACAGGCCGCTGAGCTCGCGCCAGTAGCGCAGGTCGTAGCCGATGAGGATGGTGAGGTCCCCGGCGTCGGCCGCGCGCCGCGCCTCCTCGCCGCGCCGGCGGACCCCGGCGAGGGCGGCGGCGATGCGGGGGTCGTCGGGCCTCAGGTAGCCCTTGCGCTCGTCGGTGAGGGCGTGGAACATCCCGTCGATGACCAGGCTGCGGGCCTCGATCATGCCGCGGAAGTCGTCGACCGAGTACTCGTGGACGCGGAAACCGCGGTGCTGGTCGGCGTCGAGGAGTCCCTGCGCGGAGAGGTCCACGAGCGCCTCGCGCACGGGGGTCGCGGACACCCCGTACTGCTCGGCGATCTCCTTCACGGTGAACTCCTGCCCCGGCTGGAGCCGCCCGGCCAGCACCTCGTCGCGGAGCGCGTCGGCGATCTGCTGCCGCAGGGTGCTGCGCGTCACGGCGCCGTTGCCGGTGCTGCCGGGCATGGTCGGGGCGTCTCCCTCATCGCGTTTCGGGGTGGCGTGCACGTATATGTCTACGAGCACGCCACCATACGCGTTCGACTGCGCGCGGTGTCGATCCGCGCACCCCCATTCCGACCGGCCGGTCGGTGTGCTGCTGCCGACTGCCTATTGTTCCTGGTCGGTGTACTCGTCCGCCACCGCGAGCGCCGCGTCCAGCGCCGCCAGCCCCTCCTTCAGTTCTGCCTCGCTGACGGTGCACGGCGGCACGACATGCGTCCGGTTCATGTGGATGAACGGCCACAGCCCGGCGGCCTTGGCGGCACCGGCGAACGCCGTCATCGCCGCGTTCTCCTCCCCGGCCGCGTTGTACGGCACCAGCGGCTCCCGCGTCCGGCGGTTCCGCACCAGCTCCAGCGCCCAGAACATGCCGGTGCCCCGTACGTCCCCCACGCTCGGATGCCGCTGGGCCAGCTCCCGCAGCCCCGGCCCGACGACCTCGGCCCCGAGCCGGGCGGCGTTCTCGACGACCCCCTCCTCGGCCATGACACCGATGGTCGCGACGGCCGCCGCACACGCCAGGGGATGCCCGGAGTACGTCAGCCCGCCCGGATACGGCCGCCGGGCGAACGTCTCGGCGATCTCCCCGCAGATCGCGACCCCGCCCAGCGGCACGTACCCGGAGTTGACGCCCTTCGCGAAGATCATCAGATCCGGTACGACCCCGAACAGATCGGCCGCGAACCACTCCCCGGTCCGCCCGAACCCGGCCATGACCTCGTCCAGGACGAAGACGATCCCGTACCTGTCGCAGATCTCCCGGACGCCCGCGAGATAACCGGCCGGCGGCACCATGATCCCGGCGGTCCCCGGGATCGTCTCCAGGACGATCGCGGCGATCGTCGACGGCCCCTCGAAGGCGATCGTCGTCTCCAGGTGCTCCAGCGCCCGCGCGCACTCCTGCTCCTCGGTCTCCGCGTAGAACCGCGACCGGTACAGGAACGGCGCCCAGAAGTGCACGACCCCCGCGGAGCCGCTGTCGGAGGCCCACCGCCGGGGGTCGCCGGTGAGGTTCACGGCCTGCTGCGTGCCGCCGTGGTACGAGCGGTACGCCGACAGCACCTTCGGCCGCCCGGTGTGCAGCCGCGCCATACGCACGGCGTGCTCCACGGCGTCGGCGCCGCCGTTGGTGAAGAAGATCTTGTCCAGGTCGCCGGGTGTCCGCTCGGCGATCAGCCGGGCCGCCTCCGACCGCGCCTCGACGGCGAACGCGGGCGCGAAGGTGGTCATCCGCGCGGCCTGCTCCTGGATCGCGGCGACCACCTTCGGATGCTGGTACCCGACGTTCGTGTAGACGAGCCCGCTGGTGAAGTCGAGGTAGCGCCTGCCGTCGTAGTCCCAGAAGTACGACCCCTGGGCACCGGCGACGGCGAGCGGGTCGATGAGGTCCTGCGCGGACCAGGAGTGGAACACATGCGCACGGTCCGCGGCCTTCACGGCAGCGCCGACCCGGGGATTCGGCTGAGGCTGAGGGGTCATGGCGGGGAGCGTAGGTGTGCTCGCCGGGGGCGCGACATCGGCGTCATGTCTGCGGTCGGGGGGTTTCCGCGACAGGTTGTCGACATCGGCAGCATTGACAGTACCCGGTCGAAATGTCAGCATGCTGTCATAGACATCGGCCCGAGGAGGAGCCATGAACGGCACTACCGGCCACGACCGCAAGCCCGTGCACCTCGCCGTCTACGACACCCTCGCCGACTGGGAGACCGGCCACGCCACCGCGCACCTCGCCCGCGCCGGGTACGAGATCCGAACCGTCGGCCCGTCCACCACCCCGGTCACGAGCATCGGCGGACTGCGCGTCCAGCCCGACACCGCCCTGAACGCCGTACGGCCCGAGGACAGCTCCCTGCTGATCCTCCCGGGCGCCGACCTCTGGGACGCGGGCGACGACCTCGCGCCCTTCGCCCGCAAGGCCCGCGCCTTCCTCGACGCCGGCGTGCCCGTCGCCGCGATCTGCGGCGCCACCGCCGGGCTCGCCCGCGAGGGGCTGCTGGACGACCGCGACCACACCAGCGCGGTCTCCTTCTACCTGGCCGCGACGGGCTACGACGGCGGCAGGCGCTACGTCGACGCCGACGCCGTCACCGACGGACTGCTGGTCACCGCCGGTCCCACCGAGCCCGTCGCCTTCGCCCGCGAGATCTTCCGGCTCCTCGGGGTGTACGACGAGGAGGTGACCGACGCCTGGTACCGGCTGTTCCACGATTCCGACGCCGAGGCGTACGCCGTCCTGCAGAAGGCCGGGGCGGCATGAGCCGGGAACGTCAGGACCTGCTCAGCCGTGGCGCGCTCGGCGTCTTCCGGCTGAACGGCCAGTTCCTCGCCGTGGCCGAGGAGCTGGCCAGGCCCGCCGGGCTGACCGCCGCCTGGTGGCAGGTCCTCGGCGCGGTCCTCGCCGAGCCCCTGCCCGTCTCCGGCATCGCCCGCGCCATGGGCATCACCCGCCAGAGCGTGCAGCGCATCGCCGACCTGCTGGTGGAGCGCGGCCTCGCCGAGTACCGGCCCAACCCCGCCCACCGACGCGCCAAACTCCTCGCACCGACCGACGAGGGGCGCGCGGCGATCGCCCGGATCAACCCCGGGCACGCGGGCTTCGCCGACCGGCTCGCGGAGGCCTTCGGTGAGGCGGAGCTCGCCGAGGCGGTGCAGGCGCTCGAACGCCTGTCGAAAGTTCTCGACCAGGTGGGCCCGCCTGTTACGGAACCGTAGACGACGCCCAGCTCATCGCACACGGGCCCGCACTATCCTCGGTCTGTTGCTCGCGTGGGGGGAAGGCGGCTGAGCGATGGAGAAGCTGGGGGCGGGGGATCCGATGGGGGTCCCCCCAGGCGTTGAGCACTGGGGGAAGATCGGGGCGTACCGGCTGCTGGCGCGGCTCGGCGCCGGCGGGATGGGGTACGTCTATCTGGCCCGTTCGGACCGTGGCCGTACCGTCGCCGTCAAGCTGGTGCGGGAGGAGCTGGCCGGGCGGGAGGAGTTCCGGGCGCGGTTCCGGCAGGAGGTGCGGGCCGCGCGGCGGGTCGGCGGGGCCTGGACGGCGCCGGTGCTGGACGCGGACACCGAGGCCGCCGTGCCGTGGGTGGCCACCGGGTACGTCGCCGGGCCGAGCCTGCAGCAGGTGGTGGGGAACGACCACGGGCCGCTGCCCGAACGGTCCGTCCGCATCCTCGCGGCCGGGCTCGCGCACGCCCTCAAGGACATCCACGCCGCCGGGATCGTGCACCGCGACCTCAAGCCGTCCAACGTGCTGGTGACCATCGACGGCCCGCGGGTCATCGACTTCGGGATCGCGCGGGCGCTGGAGACGGTGGCGGACGGCGGGCTCACGCGGACCGGGGCGCTGGTCGGGTCGCCCGGCTTCATGGCCCCCGAGCAGGTGCGCGGTGACCGCATCACGCCCGCCTGCGACGTCTTCTGCCTCGGCTCGGTGCTGGCGTACGCCGCCACCGGCCGCCTCCCGTTCGGCACCGCGGGCAGCGGTGTCCACGCCCTGATGTTCCGCATCGCCCAGGAGGAACCCGACCTGGACGGCATGCCCGAGGGCATCGCCGACCTCGTACGCGACTGCCTGAAGAAGGACCCGGCCGCCCGGCCGACGCTGGACCGCGTCCTGCAGCGCACAGGCGCCCACGACACCGTCGCCGACGGCCGCTCCCGGGACCCCTGGCTGCCCAGCACCCTCGTGGCCCAACTCGGCCGGCATGCGGTGCGGTTGCTGGACACGGAGGATCCCCAGAGGCCGGGGGAGGCCGGGGACGGGGGGTGGCCGGGGACGGCCGGGCAGGTGGGTGCCGTCGGTCGGCAGGGTTCCGTCGATCCGTCCGGTCCGGCGATGCCGCCCGGCCCCGACCCCGCCGCGCAGCAGCCACGCCCCGATGTCCCGCCCGAGCACACCGCCGCCCCGGACACGTCCCCGGGCCCCGGCCCGGCCGCCACTCCGGGGCCGCCGCCCCCGGGGCAGTTCGGAGGGGGTGTTCCGCTGAACCACCTCCCGACCCTGGTCGCGGGCCAGGGCGGCCCCACACCTCCGCCGGGACCGCTCGGAGCCGCCCCGGCACCGCCGCAGACACCTCCGCACCCGCACCCCGCGTACGTCCCTCCCCAGCCCGCCGCCTACGGCTACCCGCACCAGCCCGGCCCCGGCTCGACCCCGCCGTACGGCCCGTCGCCGTACGGCACACCCGGCGCCCCTCAGGAGCCACCCCGAAGAAACGCCCGTTCCACCGTGCTGCTCGTCGCGGTCGCCGTCGTCGTCGCGCTGGCCGCCGGCGGCTCGGTCTACGCGCTGATGAGCGGCGGTGGCGACCAGGCCGGCGGCGCCACCACCGCCTCCCCGACCACCAGCGCACCGGTGAACTCCGGCCCGACGACGCCCGCCCCGTCCCCGACGCCCTCGCAGCCGGCCGCCTCGGCGCCGGCGGACGGCGTGGTCCCGGCCGCCTACCTGGGCACCTGGACCACCACCATCGACAACGCCGACGGACAGCACACCCGGCGGCTGACCCTCCAGCAGGGCGAGGTCGGCGACACGGTCCTGTCCCTCGTCGCCGACGGATCCACCGCGGACGGCGGCTCCTACCACTGCGTGTTCGAGGCGGAGCTCACCGAGGATCCCGGCGCCGACGGGCCGTTGCGCATCGGCCCCTCCACGGTGACGGTCGGGCAGCCGCGCTCCTCCTGCACGCCGGGCGAGGCCACCGAGGTCACCCTGCTGCCGGACGACAGCCTGCGGCGCAGCAACACGAGCAGCGGGGAGCAGCTGACCTACACGAGGGAGTGAGCCACCCGGCAGCCAAGTCCCGCCTCCTGCGGGGACGTTGAACCTCGGGCGTACACCTCACCGCGGCTCAGGCGGCCGCTGCCTCGGCATGTTCGGCCGCGCACCCCCCGGCGGCAGAGGAAACCGCCCCTGCCCTCCCCCCGCCTCCGGCCGCCCCCCACCGGCCAGCGCCGACTGGATCCCCATCGGCGCCGACCCGGTACGGAACTCCACCATCCAGTCCGCCGTCTCCGCCCGCACCAACTCCGTCACGTCCTCGGAAAACCGCCGCAGCACCGCGAGACACCGCTCGACCGCCTCGCTCGCCGTCCCCTCCGCCGGCCCCAGAACCTCCCGCACACTCTCCGAGGCCCAGTCGAACTGCAGGGCCAGCAGCCGCCGCTGCACGGCCTGAGCCGTCGCCACGTCCCTTATCCAGCCGGACGTCACCCCGAAGTACCGGTCCCCGGCCACACACGCCACTCCGAGCAGCAACGCCAGATACCCCCAGGGCGCGACCCCGCCCACGACGCCCGTCATGTCCAGCAGCGGCAGCGCGGCCCCGGCGACCGCCCCCACCGCGGCCCCGCCCCGCAACAACCGCGCCCCCCGCCGCTTCCACACCCGGTCCGCGAGATACCAGGCCACCGTGTCCAGTGCCCCCCGCTCCACCCACCGGTACAGCTCCTCCAGCCGCTCCGCGGGCTCTCCCCAGTCCCCGAGCGGAAACACCCGCCCGTTCAGATCGCCCGGCCGCAGCCCGGCCGCCTCCTCGCCCCGCCCGTCCTGAGCCGGCCCCTCGGGCTGCATCTCCGGCTGACCCACCCGGCACTCCCTCCTGATCACGGTACGTGACGCCCTGGCGACGCTCACGTGACATCCGAGGCTGACGCGCCGGACCCCTTCCTACCGCCCAATGGGTGGCGAAGACCCGGGTTTCACCACTTTTCCGCCCGGAAGTAGTTCTTGCTCAGGTATAGGCCACGCGATCGACTCACTCGAAAGAGTGCCGGGGCGAGGCCCGCGTGGACCACGTAGGCTCGTGCCGAACGGGAAAACCCGTACCGAAGCAAGGAGCTGATCGTGATCCCCGGTGGTGGCCAGCCCAATATGCAGCAGCTGCTCCAGCAGGCCCAGAAGATGCAGCAGGATCTGCAGCGGGCGCAGGAGGAACTGGCGCAGACGGAGGTCGACGGGCAGGCGGGCGGCGGCCTGGTGAAGGCCACCGTCACCGGCTCCGGCGAGCTCCGTGCCCTGCAGATCGACCCCAAGGCGGTGGATCCGGAGGACACCGAGACCCTCGCCGACCTGATCGTCGCGGCCGTCCAGGCGGCCAACGAGAACGCGCAGACGCTGCAGCAGCAGAAGCTCGGCCCGCTCGCCCAGGGCCTGGGCGGTGGCAGCGGCATCCCCGGTCTGCCCTTCTAAGACGGCCGACGGGCCTCTACCGTACGTGTTGAAGGAACCTCAGGAAGGACGGCAGTCCGTTGTACGAAGGCGTGGTCCAGGACCTCATCGACGAGCTGGGGCGGTTGCCCGGCGTCGGTCCCAAGAGCGCGCAGCGGATCGCCTTCCACATCCTGCAGGCGGAACCGACGGACGTACGGCGGCTCGCGCAGGCCCTCATGGAGGTGAAGGCGAAGGTCCGCTTCTGCGCGACATGCGGCAACGTCGCGCAGGAGGAGCTGTGCGGCATCTGCCGTGACACGCGCCGCGACCCGGCCGTCATCTGCGTCGTGGAGGAACCGAAGGACGTCGTGGCCATCGAGCGCACCCGCGAGTTCCGTGGCCGGTACCACGTGCTCGGCGGAGCGATCAGCCCCATCGACGGGGTCGGCCCCGACGACCTGCGCATCAGGGAACTCCTGGCCCGCCTGGCCGACGGCACGGTCACCGAGCTGATCCTCGCCACCGACCCGAATCTCGAAGGCGAGGCGACGGCCACGTACCTCGCCCGCATGATCAAGCCCATGGGCCTCAAGGTCACCCGCCTGGCCAGCGGCCTCCCGGTGGGTGGCGACCTGGAATACGCGGACGAGGTCACCCTCGGCCGCGCCTTCGAGGGGAGACGACTCCTAGATGTCTGACGCCACGCTGCACGCGACCCACCAGAACCCGGACGACTTCGCGGTCCAGATCGCGGACCAGATCGAGAGCTTCCTGGTGGCCGTCACGGAGGTAGCGAAGGGCGACGAGCCGGACTCGGCGGTCCCCTTCCTCCTCCTGGAGGTCTCCCAGCTGCTCCTGGCCGGCGGCCGTCTGGGCGCACACGAGGACATCGTCCCCGACGAGCGCTACGAGCCCGATCCGGGCCCGGAGCCCGACGTGGACGAACTCCGCGAGAACCTGGCCCGCCTGCTGGACCCGATCGACGTCTACTCCGAGGTCTTCGACCCCTACGAGCCCCGCAAGGCGCCCGTCCCGGCCCGTATCTCCGACGACCTCACCGACGTCATCACCGACCTGCGCCACGGCATGGCCCACTACCGCGCGGGCCGCACCACGGAGGCCCTGTGGTGGTGGCAGTTCTCGTACTTCTCCAACTGGGGCTCCACGGCCTCGGCGACCCTGCGCGCCCTGCAGTCGGTGGTCGCCCACGTCCGCCTCAACCAGCCCCTGGCGGAGCTGGACGGCCTGGACACCGACCAGGGCATGGGCGACGAGACCCTGGAGATCGAGGCCGGCAAGGTGATGGCCCAGGAGATCGCGGGGCCGCTGGGGCTGCGGCCCCGCGCGGTGAAGACACCGCGAGGATGACGCTGATCCTCGGTTCGCCCTGAAGCGCGGCCGCTCAGATCTGAACGGCCGCGCCGGTGACGCCGATGCCCGTGCCCGGCTCCTCGGGAACGGTCACCGTGATGGTGCTCGGCCGTCCCATGTCCGCGCCCTGATGGATCGTCAAGGAGGCGGGTGTCTCGACGAGTCCGAGCTCCCGCAGATAGCCGCCGAACGCTGCGGCCGCCGCACCGGTGGCCGGGTCCTCGACGACACCGCCGGGCGGGAAGGGGTTGCGGGCGTGGAACACCGTGGGGGACTCGCGCCGGACCAGGTCGACGGTGGTCCAGTCCCTGCGGGCCATGAGGGCGGCGAGCGCGGGCATGTCGTAGTCCAGGTCGGCCAGCCGCTCCCGGCTCCCGGCGGCGATGACCGGGTGCCAGGCACCGGCGTAGGCGACGCGTGGCGGCAGCGCCGGGTCGAGGTCCTCGGCGGACCAGTTCAGGATCGCCAGCAACTCGGCCAGATCGGCCTCCGGGAGCGGCTCCGTACGGGGTGCGACGCTCACCAGGGTCGCCACCACGGTGCCGTCCGCCGCGCGGTCGGTGGTGACGGTGACCGGGCCCGCCTGGGTGCGCAGCCGCAGGGATCCGGTGCCGTGCCGTTCCGCGTAGGCGACGGCCGTCGCGATCGTCGCGTGGCCGCAGAAGGGAACCTCGGCGAGCGGGCTGAAGTACCGGATGTCCAGGGTGCCGTCACTGGACGGCACCACGAACGCCGACTCCGAGTAGCCGAGTTCGGCCGCCGTCGCCAGCATCGTCGCGTCGTCGACCCCGGTGGCGTCGAGCACGACACCCGCCGGGTTGCCGCCCTTGGGATCGGTGCTGAACGCCACGTAGCGCAATATCTCCATTGGCGGACGGTAACGGCGGGGCCGAGGGCCGTCAAAGGAGTTTCCGCAGGCGCGCGGCCGCCACGTACGGGGCCGTCGGCGTCGGTTCGCTGTACCAGCGCAGCGGCCAGGTGTTCCCCTCAAGAGCCGGGATCCCGATGTAGGTGACGGTATGCACGTCCCTGCCGCCGAACTGCTGCACGCCGAGGGGCCAGCGGTGCCTGCGCACCTCACCCGGCGCGAGCAGGAAGTACACCCACCGGGAACGGCTCGCCTCGCACACGATCGGCCCCGCGTCCTCGTCGGTCGCCTCGATGAGCCAGTCGGCGACCAGTTCCCCCCGCAGCCCTTCGATTCTTACGGCGTCGAAGTGAACGCCGGCGACGTGGAGTTGGTGGCCTGCGGCCGGGACCCAGTCGGGGCGGTGAATTGCTCTCGTCATGGTCACACGGTGGCGCCCGTGTGGCTACGCTCGGTAGTGACTGAGGTGATACACGCCGGGGTGTATCTGTCGGAGGTGCGCACTGTGTCGGGCCCGTACAACTCCAACTCCCAGCCGCCTGCCATGTGGCGATACAGCGGCAACCAGATGAAGCGCTGGCGCACGAAGGCGAACGTCAGCCGCGAGCAACTGGCCGCCGCGTCCAACTACTCCCCGGACACCATCAAGTCGATGGAGCAGGGGGTGCGGATGCCGACGCCGCGGGCGCTCGACGTGGCGGATGAGCTGTGCCGGGCGGAGGGGCTGCTGAGCGCGGCGAAGGAGTACCTGCAGAGGGAGAAGTTCCCTGTACGGGCGCAGGACTTCATGGCTCGGGAGCGGGAGGCGATCAGTCTCTGGTGGTACGAAGCCTCTTTGATCCCTGGCTTGTTGCAGACCGAGAGCTATGCGCGGGCGCTGATCGAGAACCGCATTCCGGCTCTGGACCAGGAGACTGTGGAGGAGCGGATCGCGGCACGAATGGAGAGGCAGGCCCTCCTCGTACAGCAGAAGCCGACGGTCGCCTTCAGCTTCGTACTGTACGAAGCCGTGCTCCGTAGCCCTCAGACGGATGTCAAACAGCTGCACCGCCTGTTGGAGGCGTCTCGGTTGCGAAACGTCGCGTTGCAGGTGCTGCCCTTTGAGCGTGCCTTCAGTGACGCGCTCATGGGGCCGATGGTGCTGCTGGAGACTCGTGACCACGAGCGGTTCGCCTTCAATGAAGGCCCGTTCGCCAGCGAACTTTCGGCCGATCCAGAGGTTGTCAGCCGAGTGACCGACCGGCTTAGCATGATCCGAGCGCAGGCCCTCAGTCCTGCTGAGTCGGCCCGTTTCGTCGAGCGGATGGTGGATCAGCCATGAGTGACCAGCTCACGTGGTTCAAGTCGAGCCACAGCGACAACGAGGGCGGCGCCTGCGTCGAAGTGGCGTTCTCCACCAGCATCCACGTCCGTGACTCCAAGAACCCTGCGGGCCCCGAACTCCACCTCACCGCCCCCGCCTGGGCGGCCTTCGTTTCCGCAGTTCAGCCCGGAGCTTGAGCCTCGGGCTTCGAGCTCTTCCAGTGGGTTTCTGGGTTTTGGTTTGGTTGAAATCCAACCCAACCCACCAAGTCTGCACGTGAGTTGAGGTGGCGTACCTCGAAAGGGTGACGTTCCGTGATCGGCTTGCTTCGGAACGTAAAGCCGCTCTAGGTTCGCGGCAACAGATCGGCCCCGGTCGGTGCGCCAACACCGGCTCCGGGGCCTAGACCTACTCATCGAATCGAGCCTTCGATGGTGGCTTCCGCCTACCTTAGCCCCGCCCTGCCGTCCCCGTCCCACCCGATGGCCAAAACGGGTTACGGCAAACGCTCTGCGGGTGACGAAGACCCGCACGCCGACCCGGACTTCGCACACCTGAGCCCCCGCGACCGCGAGATCGCCGTCTTCGTCGACCACCTCGAAGACGGCCATGCGATGGGCTACAAGGCGATCGCGGCGGAGCATCCCCGCTACGGCCAGCAGGCCGTGCGCACCTCACTGGGCCGGATCACCCTTGCCGGCCACCTGCGCTGGATCAAGGAGCACATCACCGTCGAGGACAACTCGATGCGGTGGGTCACACGAACGTACTGGTCGCGTACGCGCAGGTCGGCCGAGTGGTGGGAGGACTTCGCGCGGGAGCGGCACGGCAAGGACGTGACCGAGGACTACATGCCGGGCCTGGCCCGTGTCGAGCAGGCCGAGGAACCGGCTCCGGAGCCCGAGCGGGCGGAGCAGGTCGAGCCGGTGGACGAGCCCGTCGACGAGCCCAGCACCGCGTACGAGGCCCTGGCCGAAGTCCGTCGCGCCGACGCCCGTATGTCGCTGTCCGACAGCGACTGCCGCTCCCTCGAACACCTCGCCGCCGAGTGGCTGAACCGCGGCGCGACCCCCGGCGACATCAGCAGGGCCCTGACGGACGGCCTCCCGCCCGACGTCACCAACCCGGGCGGACTCGCCCGCAATCGATTGGAGAAGAAGATGCCTCCGAAGAAGGCGAAGATCCGGCAGAAGGCCGCCAGGCGGGCCCGCGTGAGCCGGGTGATCATGGCGTGCGGCCTGTGCGACGCGGACGAGCGCACGACGAAGATCGTCGGCGGGCTGTGCGGCGAGTGCCTGGCGGCGGTCGAGGCGGAAGGACCGGTGCCCGGATACGTACCGGAGACATTTCTGCCCGGCCAGCGCTCCGGTGGCGGCCTGCCCGGGGCGGACGAGGTCATCGACGTCACCGACCGCGTCAACGCACTCCGCCGCGCGGCAGGGCTGCTGTGAGCGTGCAGGACGCGCCGGTCAGGGCACCATGGAGTCGAGGAGGCGACGCCATGACCCCCAGGACCGAGGACCGGCCGCAGATGTCCGTCGAGGAGTTCGAGGAGCTGGAACGCCATGCCCCGGAGACCGTGCGGCTGGAGTTCATCAACGGAAAGGTCGTGGTCAAGCCGGTACCCGACGGCAATCACAGCGAGATTGTTGCCTGGCTGCAGAGGCTGTGCGTGCAACAACGCCCTGAGCTGTGGCTGCACGGTGAGCGCGGCCTGAAGACGGAGCGTGTCCGTCCCCTGTACGTGCGCTGCACAACCCCTAACCGGTGCCACGCGAAGCTGGAGTCACTTCCACCGCAGAGAACGCGGAGGCGAAAAACCCCCTCGAAGCACTGGAGTTGCGATGACCCGTCGTTCCATAGGCAAGCGCGCGGCACTCGTCACCGCGGTGTCCGTCACCGCCCTCGGTACCTTCGCCGCCGGTGTCGGGGTCGCCGGAGCCGACTTCGCCGGCAAGTCCCCGAAGCCGTCCGCGAAGATGGCGACCGAGGCCCAGGTCCTCGGCCTGTTCGACGAGTGGAACGCCGCGCTGCAGACCGGCGACCCGGAGAAGGTGGCCGACCTGTACGCGGCGGACGCGGTCCTGCTGCCCACCGTCTCCAACAACGTCAGGACCGACAGAGCCGAGATCGTCGACTACTTCGAGCACTTCCTGCAGAACAAGCCGTACGGCACGAAGATCGAGTCGATCGTCAACGTCCTCGACGAGGACAGCGTCATCGACACCGGCGTCTACGAGTTCGCCCTCACCGACCACGCCACGGGCGCGAAGAGCACCGTCAAGGCCCGCTACACCTACGCCTGGGAGAAGCAGCGGGACGGCAAGTGGCTGATCGTCAACCACCACTCCTCCAAGATGCCGGAGGGCTGACCGTCAGCCGGCGCGGAGCGTGGTCGTCACGCACAGTCCGCCCCCGGGAGCGTCCGTCAGGGTCACGGTCCCGCCGTCGTCCGCCACGAGCTGCCTGACGATGGTGAGGCCGAGGCCGGAGCCGGCCCTCCCGGTCAGGCCCTGGCCGCGCCAGAAGCGGTCGAAGGCGCGGGACTTCTCGGCGTCCGACATGCCGGGCCCCTCGTCCAGCACCGCGATCCGCACCTCGTCGCCCCGCGGCTCGACCCGGACGGTGATCGTCCCGCCGTCCGGTGAGACCTCCAGGGCGTTGGACAGCACGTTGTCCAGGACCTGGTCCAGGTGACCGGGACTGGCCAGCACCAGCAGCCGGCCGTCGGCACTCCCCCTGAGCGCGATGGTGACTCCGCGCTCGTCGGCGGCCGGCCTCCACACCGCGAGCCGTTCCTTGACGATGTCCCACAGCGGCAACGGCTCCGTGGCCGTCACCCTCGCCTCCGCCCGCGCCAGCACCAGCAGTCCGTTGACCAGGCGGCTCATCCGCACGACCTCGGCGGTGGCCTGCTCCACGTCCTCCCGTACGAACTCGTCGTCCACGCCGTCCGCGATGTTGTCCAGCGACAGCCGCAGGGCCGTGAGGGGAGTGCGGAGCTGGTGCGAGGCGTCCGCCACGAAGATGCGCTGCGACGCGATCAGCGTGTCGAGGCGTTCGCCGGCCTGGTTGAGCGTGCGGGCCAGCGTCTGGGTCTCCGGCGGCCCCTCCACCGGCGAACGGGCGGTCAGGTCGCCGTCGCTGAACCTGCTGGCCATCTCGTTGAGCTGGCGCAGGGGCCGGGTCAGCCGGCGGGCGACGATCGCGCCGAGCCCGGCCGCGGCCGCCAGGACGGCGACGGCCAGCCCCGCCCGGAAGCCCCAGATCGTCCACAGCCGGCGGGTGAGCTGGTCGGTCGAGTACACGATCCGTACGGCGCCGACGACCTCGTCGCCCTTCGAGGCGGGGACCGTGATCACCAGGTGGCGCCCCCAGATGAAGTCCGAGCCCCAGTCGGTCGTGGCCTTCCCGTCCCGCACGGCCTCGGTCAGGGCCGCGTCCCGGGACGGTCCGCGCAGATGCGCCGCGCAGTCCGGCGGGCCGGTCACCTGCACCTCGCCGGGCGTCTCGTCGCCGTAGGCGCCGGCCATCTTGTCCAGCGCCTGGCAGGAAGCCGTCGTACCGTCGCCCAGCAGCAGGGCCATGGTCTTGGCCTCGCGCAGGACCGACTCCTTGGTGTCGTCACGCAGCTGCTTGGTCAGCGTGAACGCCACCGGCACGGTGAACAGGGCGATGGCGATCGCGACGAGCAGGATGTAGCTGCGGATGAGCTGGCGGTTCACGACGCGCCGCCACCACTGCTTGCTCCGTCACCGTCGACCTCCAGCCGGAAGCCCACCCCGCGCACCGCCTCGATGGTGATCGCGCCCTTCAGCTTCCGGCGCAGCGCCGCCACGTGCACGTCCAGCGTCTTGGTCGGCCCGAACCAGTTCGCGTCCCACACCGCCTCCATGATCTGCTCCCGCGACATCAGCGCCCCGGGCTCCTCGGTGAGGAAGGCCAGCAGGTCGTACTCCTTCGGCGCGAGGGCGACCTCCTCACCGTCCAGGCGGACCCGGGCGGCCTTGCGGTCGATCGTCAGGCGGGGGCCGTAGCGGTCGGGGCCGGTCCCGGAGACCTCGGTACGCGGCTGGACGCGCCGCATGACCGCCCGGATGCGCGCGATGACCTCCCGGACGCCGAACGGCTTGGAGACGTAGTCGTCGGCGCCGAGTTCCAGGCCCACCACCCGGTCCGTCTCGTCGCTGCGGGCGCTGATCACGATGATCGGCACGTCGCCGCGCTCCCGCAGCTCCTTGCACACGTCGAGGCCGTCGGTGTCCGGCAGGCCGAGGTCGAGCAGGACGACGTCGTACGGGTCCGGGTGGGCCAGCGCGGCCGCGCCCGTGGTGACCCAGTCCACCTCGAATCCGTAGCGCCTGAGGCCACGGCGGAGCGACTCGGCGACCGGCTCATCGTCTTCCACGAGAAGTACGCGCACAGCCCCGAACCCTAGTGCTTGAAACTTAATTCACAGCCCACACTGAGGTGCCGTTTGTGATGCGAAGCACTTTTTCGAGTGGCGTGCGGCTGCTTGGGCATGAGCAGCTCTGAACGAGCAGCCCGGAAATCTCACCATGCGATACCACAGAAGGGATTTTCGGACGCTCGTTAGACTGAGCCGACCGCAGTACATATACGTACGTGCGGAAAGAGACGGACTGAGCGAGGAGCGCACGTGGGCCTTGTCGTGCAGAAGTACGGAGGCTCCTCCGTAGCCGATGCCGAGGGCATCAAGCGCGTCGCCAAGCGGATCGTGGAAGCGAAGAAGAACGGCAACCAGGTGGTGGCCGTGGTTTCCGCGATGGGCGACACGACGGACGAGCTGATCGATCTCGCCGAGCAGGTTTCCCCGATCCCTGCCGGGCGCGAGCTCGACATGCTGCTGACCGCCGGAGAGCGGATCTCCATGGCCCTGCTGGCCATGGCGATCAAAAACCTGGGCCACGAGGCCCAGTCCTTCACCGGCAGCCAGGCAGGTGTCATCACCGACTCGGTCCACAACAAAGCGCGGATCATCGACGTCACGCCGGGCCGTATCCGCACCTCGGTGGACGAGGGCAACATCGCGATCGTCGCCGGTTTCCAGGGTGTCAGCCAGGACACCAAGGACATCACCACGCTCGGGCGGGGCGGCTCCGACACCACCGCCGTGGCCCTGGCCGCCGCCCTGGACGCCGATGTCTGCGAGATCTACACCGACGTCGACGGCGTGTTCACCGCCGACCCGCGCGTGGTGAAGAAGGCCCGGAAGATCGACTGGATCTCCTTCGAGGACATGCTGGAGCTGGCCTCGTCCGGGTCGAAGGTGCTGCTCCACCGCTGCGTGGAGTACGCCCGCCGGTACAACATCCCGATCCACGTCCGCTCGTCCTTCAGCGGGCTGCAGGGCACGTGGGTCAGCAGCGAGCCGATCAACCAAGGGGACAAGCAGGTGGAGCAGGCCATCATCTCCGGTGTCGCGCACGACACCTCCGAGGCCAAGATCACGGTCGTCGGCGTGCCGGACAAGCCGGGCGAGGCGGCCTCGATCTTCCGCACGATCGCCGACGCCGAGATCAACATCGACATGGTCGTGCAGAACGTGTCCGCCGCCTCCACGGGCCTGACGGACATCTCCTTCACGCTGCCGAAGACCGAGGGCCGCAAGGCCATCGACGCACTGGAGAAGAACAAGGCCGGAATCGGCTTCGACTCGCTGCGCTACGACGACCAGATCGGCAAGATCTCCCTGGTCGGCGCGGGGATGAAGACCAACCCGGGCGTCACGGCCGCCTTCTTCGAGGCGCTGAGCGACGCGGGCGTGAACATCGAGCTGATCTCGACCTCCGAGATCCGCATCTCGGTCGTCACCCGGGCCGACGACGTGCCCGAGGCCGTCCGTGCCGTCCACAGCGCCTTCGGGCTCGACTCCGACAGCGACGAGGCCGTGGTCTACGGAGGCACCGGCCGCTGATGACGGGCACCGGGCGGACCGGACGGTCCGGGCGTCCGACGCTCGCGGTCGTGGGAGCGACCGGGGCCGTCGGTGCCGTCATGCTCCAGATCCTGTCCCAGCGCGCGGACATCTGGGGTGAGATCCGACTGATCGCCTCGCCGCGCTCGGCCGGCCGCAAGCTGGCCGTGCGCGGCGAGGAGGTCGAGGTGGTGGCCCTGTCGGAGGAGGCCTTCGACGGGGTCGACGTCGCGATGTTCGACGTACCCGACGAGGTGTCCGCGCACTGGGCACCGCTCGCCGCCGCGCGGGGCGTGGTGGTGGTCGACAACTCCGGCGCCTTCCGGATGGACCCGGAGGTGCCGCTGGTCGTGCCCGAGGTCAATCCGCACGCCGTACGGATGCGCCGGCGCGGGATCATCGCCAACCCCAACTGCACGACGCTGTCCATGATCGTGGCGCTGGGCGCGCTGCACGCCGAGTTCGGGCTGCGCGGGCTGGTGGTCTCCTCGTACCAGGCGGTGAGCGGGGCGGGCCGGGCCGGCGTCGCAACGCTGCGGCGGCAGCTGTCCCTGGTGGCCGGTACGGAACTGGGGACCAGCCCCGGTGACCTCCGGCGGGCCGTGGGGGACGACACGGGGCCGTTCCCGGAGCCGGTCGCGCTGAACGTCGTTCCGTGGGCCGGGTCGCTGAAGGACGACGGCTGGTCCTCGGAGGAGATGAAGGTGCGGGACGAGTCCCGCAAGATCCTCGGGCTGCCGGCGTTGCCGGTCGCGGTGACGTGTGTGCGGGTGCCCGTGGTCACCGCGCACTCGCTGACCGTGCACGCCTGCTTCGAGGGCGAGGTCACCGTCGACAAGGCCCGCGAGATCCTCGCCACGGCGCCCGGTGTCGTGCTGTTCGACAACCCGGAGGCCGGGGAGTTCCCCACGCCCGCCGACGTGGCCGGCACCGACCCGACCTGGGTGGGACGGGTGCGGCGGGCGCTGGACGACCCGACGGCCCTGGAACTCTTCGTCTGCGGCGACAACCTGCGCAAGGGCGCGGCTCTCAACACCGCGCAGATCGCGGAGCTGGTGGCGGCGGAGATGTCCTGAGTCCGCACCGGTGACGGAAATCTCCGCGCGTGCGCTGTAAACGTTTGTAGGATCTATGTGCGACATGTGAACCGATCGGCGGTACGGAACACTTGTACCCGGCCCTTCGGCGTCAGAGGATTTACCTCCCCGCCCTCCGCAACCGCGCGGAGGGCGGGGAGCGTCTTTGCGGTCACCTTTCAGGGCCGTGGGAGCGCTTCACAGGCGTGGGGACGCCTGGAACGGGCGTGGGGACGCCCCTTCATATCTGGACATAGGGGAAGAGCGGGACGCATGAGGGCAATTGATGCACCGTCGGTTGTGCTGCCTGACGCGGGTAGACGGTCGGCGAAGACCGGCCCGAACGTGACGCCCGGCACGTACAACCCTTGCGGGGGTAGGCGTGTCCAACTGGCGTGGCAGAGGTACTCGACTTCAGTGCGGCGACGCGCGGTACGGCTTTCCGGCCGCCCCGTCGGCCGGTCCGACCGCGCATGGCCGGCGCGCCCGGTGGCATGCCGGTGATCGCGCCCATGCCCGCAGCGCGGCCCGCCCGCATACCGAATCAGCGCGACGGTGCCGAGGATGTCGTTGCGGCCGGTACCACCGTCGACCACCTCACCGAGACCTACCGCGCCCACTACCGGTCGCTGCTGGGTCTCGCCGCCCTCCTGCTCGACGACACCGCCTCCTGTGAGGATGTCGTCCAGGAGGCCTTCATCCGCGTCCACTCGGCGCGCAAGCGGGTCCGCGACCCGGAGAAGACGCTGGCGTACCTGCGTCAGACGGTCGTCAACCTCTCGCGTTCGGCACTGCGCCGCCGCATCCTCGGCCTGAAGCTGCTGTCGAAGCCCATGCCCGACATGGCGAGCGCGGAGGAAGGCGCGTACGACCAGCTGGAGCGCGACTCCCTCATCAAGGCGATGAAGGGCCTGCAGCGTCGCCAGCGCGAGGTGCTGGTCCTGCGCTACTTCGCGGACATGACCGAGGCGCAGGTCGCCGAGACGCTCGGCATATCGCTGGGCTCGGTGAAGGCGTACGGCTCGCGCGGCATCGCGGCGCTCCGGGTGGCCATGGAGGCGCCGGCATGAGCGAGGGCCACGATGCGCGGCGCGGCTCGCACGAGCCGTACGAGTGGCGCGAGCCGACGAGGCTGAACGGGCAGAAGCCGAAGCAATCGCACGCTGGGAACGGAACTGTGAACCACGGCCCAGACGACCAGAGCCCGAACGGGCTCGAATCGGACGAGCTGGCACTGCGCACGATGCTCCACCAGGCGGTTCAGGAGGTGGAGCCGCGCGACGGCACCCTGGAGTACCTGCGGCGGGCGGTGCCCGCGCGCCGGGCCCGCAAACGGCAGGCAGCCGTCGGCATGGCGGCCGCCGCCCTCTTCATCGGCACCGCCGTCCCGGCACTGGTGCACGTCTCCAACTCCGCCGACTCCGACGCCAACCCGTCCATCGCCGGACAGGCCTCGCAGACCCAGGGCGGGGCGAGCGAGGGCAAGGGCCCGGACGGCGGCGAGAGCACCTCTGGCGACACCTCGGGCAAGACCGAGGACAAGGGCAAGGGCAACGCCAAGGAGGAGGGCAAGGGCAAGGGCACCGGTCCCGGCACCGGGGTCAGCGCGGGCGCCAACCCGCCGTCCAGCAGCGCGGCCGGCGTCCCGGTGTGCACGGCGGCCCAGCTCGGCTCGGCCACCGCGAGCAGCGGCGCGCCCGACTCCACCGGCGCGGTCTACGGCTCCTTCCGGGTCACCAACATCTCCACCGCGAGCTGCACGGTCAGCAGCCCCGGCACGGTGGGTGCGCTCGCCCAGGGCGCGGCGGACCCCGCCAAGATCGCCACGGCCCGGCATGTGGCCGGGGACCCGGCGGCCGCACTGCCCGACCCGTCCCTGGAGGCCGCGCAGCTGGTGCTCCAGCCGGGGGCCGCGTACGACGTGAAGTTCGCCTGGGTGCCCACCGAGACCTGCCCCACCAACGGCGGCACCGACGGCGGCAGCACCGGCGGACCCGACCCCTCACCCACCCCGACGCCGACCCAGGACACCAGCGCCGACGCCGGCGGCACCTCCACCGGTGGCGACACCGGCACGTCGACCCAGCTGGTCACGGAGGACGGCACGGCCGACGGCAGCGTGGCGGTGACGTACACGGCGGAGACGGGGACGGCTTCGGCCACGGTGACGGTGTCCAACGCCTGCGCGGGGACCGTGTACTGGACGGGTGTGCTGGCAGGCTCCTGAGAGCCCGCGGAACCCGGACCTCGTCCTCACACTCCGGACGGACTGGGCTGTTGCTGCTCCTCCTCGGGGAGCAACCCCAGCTCCGCGTCCCGCACGAACTCCACCTCGCGGCGCAGCAGCCGGAACCACATGAAGATCACGAAGCCGACGAAGGCGAACCACTCGGCGGTGTAACCGAGGTTCTGGAACGCCTTCAGATCCAGCCCGCTGCCCGTCGCCACGGTCACCGGCACGGCCTTCATCCCGGAGTCGCCCCGGTTGAGCGTGACCCACGCGTCGTACACGTCGTACGGCACGAGGTTCACCAGCGACGCCGCGCTGATCGCCGCCGTCTGCCCGGCCGGCAGACCGCCGCGCGCGCTGACGCCGTTGTCGCCCGGGGTCTCGGACGCCTGCAACGCCCCCGTGACGGTGACCTCGCCGCTGGGCGGGGCCGGGGCCTTCGCCGCGTCGGGCTTGCCGGGCAGCCAGCCGCGCACGACCGGCAGCGCCCTGCCGGAGTCGGTGCGCAGCAGCGTCAGGACGTAGTAGCCCTGCTTGCCGTCCAGCTCCCGGTCGGGCACGAGGAGTTGCTTGCCGTACCGGCCGGTCGCGGTGACCTGCTTGCCGACGGTGGCCTTGTCCACCGGCAGCAGCTCCGCCAGCGGGCGGGCCGCCTCCTTGCGGTAGGTCGCGGCCTGCTCGGTCGCGTTGCGATGATCCTGCACCCGGTCCTCGAAGCGGCCCAGCTGCCATGACCCCATGAAGACGCAGAAGGGGATGGAGAGCAGCACGAAGACGTTGATCCCCCACCATCGGGGCGTCAGCAGAAACCGGTACACGCACTCAACGGTACGGTGCGCGTGCGCGCCAGCCGGTCGCGGGGGCGGCAATCTCGACGGTCCTGCGAAGATCGGTCGTGTCGGTCATGTCGAGAGTGTGCACCCCGGCCCTGACAATCCGCCCTGGCCTGCACAGACGCGAAGTTTTCCACAGGCTGGGGACCTGGGCGGCGCATTGTCGGCCCGAGCGGGCAGTATGAGGCCATGACTGAGAGCAACGGGTCCGTCTCGCCGGATCAGCGAGGACAGTACGAGGAGATGCCGGACTGGGAGAAGCGCTTCCGGGCGCCCCGGGTGTCGCTGCCCGACTGGGCGGAGGACGCACCGGACCGCTCCTTGTTCGTCTCGAACGCGACAGGGACGTACGAGCTGTACGCCTGGGACCGTTCGACCGGAGAGCAGCGCCAGGTCACCGACCGGCCCAACGGCACGACGGACGGCGTGCTCTCCCCGGACGGCGAGTGGATCTGGTGGTTCGACGACAAGGACGGCGACGAGTTCGGCGTCTGGCGCCGCCAGCCGTTCGCGGGCGGTGAGGACGAGCTCGCGACGCCGGGCCTCGACCCGTCGTACCCGGCGGGCCTGGCCCTCGGCCGGGACGGGCGCACGGCGGTCGTGGGCCGCTCCACGGACGAGGACGGTACGACGATCCACCTCGCGCGCACGGGCGAGCCCCCCGTGGAGATCTACCGCCACCGCGAGTCGGCGGGCGTCGGCGACCTCTCCCACGACGGCTCGCTGATCGCCGTCGAGCACACCGAGCACGGCGACGCGATGCACTCGGCGCTGCGCGTCCTGCGCCCCGACGGCACGGCGGTCGCCGAACTCGACGACACCAAGGGCGGCACGGTCGAGCTGGGCCTGGAGGTGCTGGGCTTCGCCCCGGTCGACGGCGACACCCGCCTGCTCGTCGGCCACCAGCGCCGTGGCCGCTGGGAACCCCTGGTCTGGGACGTCGCCTCGGGCGAGGAGACCGACCTCGCCCTGGAGCTGCCCGGCGACGTGAGCGCCGAGTGGTACCCGGACGGCACCGGCCTGCTGATCGCGCACAGCTTCGAGGCCCGCAGCGAACTGTTCCGCTACGACCTGGCGAGCCGTGAACTGGTGAGGATCCCGACCCCGGCAGGCACGGTGTCGGGCGCGACGGCCCGCCCCGACGGCAGCGTGGAGTACCTCTGGTCCTCGGCCGCCGAACCGTCCACGGTCCGCTCGACAACCGGCCGGGCCGTCCTCGACCCGCCCGGCATGAAGTCCCCGGGTTCCGTGCCCGTGGAGGACGTGTGGGTGCAGGGCCCGGGCGGCCGCATCCACGCCCTGGTGCAGAAGCCGGCCGGAGCGACCGGCCCCCTCCCCACCGTCTTCGACATCCACGGCGGCCCGACCTGGCACGACAGCGACTCCTTCGCCGCGGGCCCGGCGGCCTGGGTCGACCACGGGTACGCGGTGGTGCGGGTCAACTACCGGGGCTCCACGGGGTACGGCCGCGCCTGGACCGACGCCCTGAAGCACCGCGTCGGCCTGATCGAGCTGGAGGACATCGCGGCGGTACGGGAATGGGCGATCACGTCCGGCCTCGCCGACCCCGACCGCCTGATCCTCACCGGCGGTTCCTGGGGCGGCTACCTCACCCTCCTCGGCCTCGGCGTCCAGCCGGACGCGTGGACCGTGGGCATCGCCGCCGTGCCGGTCGCCGACTACGTCACGGCCTACCACGACGAGATGGAGGCCCTGAAGGCCATGGACCGCACCCTGCTGGGCGGCACCCCCGAGGAGGTCCCGGAGCGCTTCGAGGCATCGTCCCCCCTCACCTACGTCGACCAGGTCAAGGCCCCGGTCTACATCTCCGCCGGCGTCAACGACCCCCGCTGCCCCATCCGCCAGATCGAGAACTACGTCAAACGCCTCGAAGCGAGAGGCGCCGTCCACGAGGTCTACCGCTACGACGCGGGCCACGGCTCCCTGGTGGTGGACGAACGGATCAAGCAGGTGCGGCTGGAACTGGACTTCGCGGAGAGGTATGTGGGGGGCGGTGCCGTGCAGTAGGTCCGCGGATCAGGAGGCCGTCCGCACGCCGCGGACGGCACCCCGTAGCGCCGGGTTGTGCGCCCCCGGCGCAACGCCCGGCCCGCGCGACCCGGACGGGCATGGTGAAAGGACCCCTAAGTACCCGCCGGCTCCCGCCTCCGCCTCCCCAGCAACTCCGCCAGCCCCCGCCGGGTCGCCGCCAGCACCACCCGGTCCTCGCTCCGCAGGACGTACGTGTCGGGCAGGTCCCACAGCAACCCCGACCGCCGCCCCTCCTCGTACGCCTCCTCCACCGCGGGCTCGTCCCGCCGCTCACCCGGAGCCGCCGTGTCCAGCGCCAGCACCCGCCAGGCCCCCGGCCGGAACGCCTCCCCGACCGTCCGCCCCTCCAGCTGCGGATGCCCGGCCACATCCACCGCGGCGAACAGCAACACCTGCCGCTCCACCGGCAGCGCCCCCAGGATCTGCCGCCCCAGCATCGCCCCGGCGAACGCGGGCGCGGCCAGATGGGACACACTGCGGCTCCGGGTGAGCGCGCCGGGGTGCGCGGCACGCAGGGTGCGGTACACGGCGGTCGCGAAGTCGTCGTCGTACAGCCGCAGCACCACCCGCAGATCGGGCCGCACGGACCGCGCGTACAGCACGGCCTCCAGGTTGGTCGTGTCCGCGCTGGTCAACGCCAGCAGCGCATGCGCCCGGTGGATCTTGGCGGCCTCCAGGACGCCCTCCTGCGTGACGTCCCCGAGCACCACCGGCACCCGCAGCCGCCGCGCCGTCGCCATCCCCCGCGCCTCGGGGTCGGCCTCCACGCACACCACCGGGATGTGCAGTTCCCGCAGCCGCGTCAGCACCCGCGTGCCGATCTTCCCGAGCCCGAGCAGCACCACATGCCCGCTCAGCCCCCGCGGCGGCTTCCGCAGCGCCGACGCGGTCCGGAACGTCCCCAGCGCTTCGAGCACCGCGGCCAGCAGCACCGGCAGCAGCAGCAACCCGACCAGTCCGGACAGCAGTTGCAGGACCTGCCGCCCCGCGGACTCGCCGAGGGCGGGATCGTCGATGGCGAAGAGATCGAGCAGCGTGATGTACGTGGCGTACAGCAGATGGTCCCCGGTCACCACCGACAGCGCGACGGCGAGCCCGGCCACGCACGCCACCAGCCCCGCCAGCGACCACCTCAGCCGCCGCGAGAACAGCGACGCGAGCGGCGGCACACCGGCACCCAGACCCGAGGACGACGAGGCCCCGGCGTACGACACCTGCTCCAGCACGATCGTCCCGCGCCCGGTGGCCGCCGCCACCGCCGCCGCGTCGGGCAGCAGCTGCGGCCCCTGTTCGCCACTGCCCTCGGAACCGTCCGCGCCCGCCGGGTCGTTGCTCGTCGCGGAGAGCAGCGCCAGCGTGGACAACCCCGGGTCGGCGACCTCCCCGGGCCGTGGCGGCGGACGCTCCACCGCGCGCAGCAGCAGCCCGTCCGTCTGGACGACCTTGCTGGTGCCGGCGAGCGCGGTCGCGGCCAGCGCGGGGGCGGCGGTGTCGGCGTCGGACAGCACGGTGGTGGAGGCGTCGGCCCCCGAGGCGGGGGAGCCACCGGCGGCCAACGCGGCCGACTGGTCGAGGAGTTCCTCGATGTGCTGTCCCAACCGCCGGTTGTACAGCCGCAGCACGAGCCGCAGCCGGGGGTTGAGGCGGCGGGCGGTGAGGGCGGCGCGGATGTTGGTCTCGTCGTCGTCGTACACGAGCGCCAGCGCGGCGGCCCGGTCGACGCCCGCGTCGGCGAGCACGGCCTCGGTCGCCTCGGGGGCCTCCACGATCCGGCCGTTGCCGTTGCCGTTGCCGTTGCCGGTGGGCTCACCGCCGCTCGCCGTCCGGTTGACGGCCGCGCTCACCCGGTCCAGCAGCGCCGCCGAGGCCGCGCGGGCCCGTCCGACCACCGGCTGGCGCACCCGGCGCCCGGAGGGCGGCACGACGAGCGTGACCTGTTCGCCGTACACACCCCTGAGTTCGGCCGCCAGCCGGTGCGCGAGCCCGTCGTCGCCGCACACCACCATGTGCGCCGACACGGACGGGTCGGCTGTCGAACCCTGATTCGGAACGCTCCCCACGAGGGCAAAGACTGCCTCAACGGGACGGGTGGTTCCAGCGACCACTGAACGCGGGCCCGCGCACCGCCGTATGAAAGGGGAGGGAAGCCAGCACCCTGCCGCACCGGAGGTACCTCGCCGTGGCCGTCACCAAAGCAGTCCCGAAGGGGACCGGCGAGCGCACGGACCCCCAGGGCGCGGGGGAGGAGCAGCGGGGCAACCTCAACTCCCCCCTCCTCCTCACCCTCCTGCTCGTCCTGGCGGTGATGCTCCAGGACCCGGTCCGCCGGGCGCTGTCCGCTCCGGTGATGCAGAGCTGGACGACGGTGTTCCTCGCGGTCGTCGTCCAGGCCCTGCCCTTCCTGGTGCTCGGCGTGCTGCTGTCCGCGGCCATCGCGGTGTTCGTACCGCCGTCCTTCTTCGCCCGCGCCCTGCCGAAGCGGCCCGCCCTCGCGGTGCCGGTCGCCGGGGCGGCGGGCGCGGTGCTGCCCGGCTGCGAGTGCGCGTCCGTGCCCGTGGCCGGGGCGCTGGTCCGCCGCGGTGTCACCCCGGCCGCCGCACTCGCCTTCCTCCTCTCCGCCCCGGCGATCAACCCGATCGTGCTGACGGCGACCGCCGTCGCCTTCCCCGGCGACCCGGAGATGGTCCTCGCCCGTTTCGTCGCGAGCCTGCTGGTGGCGTGCGCGATGGGCTGGCTGTGGCAGCGGCTCGGCCGCACCGACTGGCTGCGTCCGCCGGCCCGTTCGTCGTACGAGGGACAGAGCAGGGGAGCGGCGTTCTGGGGCTCGGTGCGGCACGACGTGATGCACGCCGGCGGTTTCCTGGTCGTCGGCGCGATGGCGGCGGCGACCCTGAAGTCCGTCGTCCCGGCGAGCTGGCTGCGCACCGCGGCCGACAGCCCCGCCTTCTCGGTCCTCGCCCTCGCGGTGCTCGCCGTCCTGCTGTCGATCTGCTCGGAGGCGGACGCGTTCGTGGCGGCCTCGCTGTCCCAGTTCTCGCTGACGGCCCGGCTGGCGTTCCTGGTCGTCGGGCCGATGGTCGACCTGAAGCTGTTCGCCATGCAGGCGGGCACGTTCGGCCGCGGCTTCGCCCTGCGCTTCGCCCCCGCCACCTTCGCCCTCGGCGTCGCCGTGTCGGTGCTGACCGGGGCGGTGCTGCTGTGAACCGTCAGGCGCAGGCGGCGCTGCTGTTCCTGCTGGGCGCGGCTCTGCTGCACGCGGGCTTCACCGACCTGTATCTGCGGTACGTCAAGGCGGGCCTGCAGCCGCTGCTCCTGCTGTCCGGCGCGGTACTGATCGCGGCCGCGGCGGCGACGGTGTGGTACGAGTGGCGGCGCGCGCACGCCGGACACGACCACCGCGAGCCCCGGGTGTCCTGGCTTCTCGCCCTCCCCGTCTTCGCCCTGATCCTGGTCGCCCCGCCGGCCCTCGGCTCGTACAGCGCGATGCACACCGGAACGGCCCTGCAGCAGCCCTTCGGCTTCCCGGACCTTCCCGCCGAAGGCCCCCTGCGGCTCGGCGTCGCCGACTACGCGGGCCGCGCCGTCTACGACCACGGCCGCTCGCTGCGCGGCCGGCAGATCAAGCTCACCGGGTTCGTCGCCCTGGACCGCACCGGCGCCCCCTACCTGGTGCGCATCGCCCTCAACTGCTGTGCCGCCGACGGCCGGCCCGTGAAGGTCGGCCTGACCGGCCGGACCCCGCCGGTGCTGCAGCCCGACACCTGGCTGGAGATCACCGGCACGTACACCCCGAAGCGGGCCAAGGACCCGCTCAACGACGGCCCCATCCCGTTCATCGACGTCACCGCGGCCAAGCCGGTGCCGACGCCGCACGACCCGTACGACGAGACCTGGAACGGCTGACGGTGCGGCGCTCGCCCCCGCGGGCGCCGGACGCGCTCAGCCGGCTTCTCAGCGCCAGTCGTCGATCACATAGGCATCGGGGTGGCTGTAACCGGGTTCGTTGGGCCGGTGCATGGTCACGCCCTGCAACTCGGTGCGGAAACCGCGGTCGGCCATGCGGCGGTAGGCGTCCTGGCGCCCGAGGCTGGTCCCGGCGTCCAACTGTCCCAGCCCGCGCTCGGCGGCCAGCCGCTCGCACGCGTCAAGCAGCCGTTCGAACCGGTCGGCGGCCCCCGGTCCGGGTCGTGCGGCGCCGAACTTCACGAAGCACACGTCCGCCCCGGCCTCCGACCCGGCTCCACAGTGGCAGACGGCCAGACCGTCGAGCTCGGATCCGGCTCCCTGGAGCAGAACGGTGTCACCGATTCCCTGCGCGTGCGTGGCCACGATCTCGCGCTCCAGGCTCAGCCCCTCGTACACGGCCCCGGTCAGCGCGTGGCACGCGCTCAGTGCGCCGGGCCGTTCGGCGGCGGGCAGTTCGCCGTACAGCGTCCGGCCGGGGACCGCCGCACCGCCCGCGACCCGCTTCCTCATGACGGCCGTGAGGAACCGGGGCCAGAAACCGTAGCGGCGGTAGAGCTCCACGTGCTGCGGACTGTGCGCGAAGGTGAACAGCCCGAGGTGGCGGTTGCCCCAGGCGGCGAAGCAGTCCATCACCGCTTCCATGAGGTGCTTGCCGATCCCCTGGCCCCACAGGTCCGGCCGCACCGTCAGCGGGCCGAAGTAGCCGACACTGCCCCAGTTGGCGGCGAAGTTCGATGCGACGACTTCACCCTCGACCGTCGCCACGAAAGCGGCCCGCGGATCGGCCGCCCAGCGGGTGCGCACGTAGTCGGCCGTCTCCACGAACGTCCTGGGGTCGGGAAATCCGAGGAACGTCCCGAACGCGACCCGGAAGATCTCGTCCGCCCGGTCCAGATCCGCCTCGGCCAAGGGCCGGACCTCGACCGTGGCCGCGGTCCGCTCTTGCCGTACTGCCGGTGGGATCATCGCTCTCTCCTTCCCGACACCCTTCCATCGCATCACGGGCGTGCGCTGCGGGCGACAGGGAACGGACGGCCGGCCGCTGTGGGATGGTGGTCGTGTGACGTTGGAGGACCTGGTCCGGCTGCGCCGGGCCCGTGACCTGATGGACCGCGAGTACGCCGAACCGCTCGACGTCCCGGCGCTGGCGCGCGTCGCCCTCATGTCGCCGGGCCATTTCTCCCGCAGCTTCCGCGCCGCCTACGGGGAGACGCCGTACAGCTACCTGATGACGCGCCGGATCGAGCGGGCCAAGGCGCTGCTGCGGCGGGGCGACCTGACGGTGACGGAGGTCTGCTTCGCGGTCGGCTGTACCTCGCTGGGGTCGTTCAGCTCGCGGTTCACCGAGCTGGTCGGCGAGAGCCCGAGCGCGTACCGGGCCCGCCGTCATGACGAGGGCGCCGCGGTCCCGCCCTGCGTCGCCAGGATCCACACGCGACCGGTCAGGAATGGAGAAGCGAAACCCGGTTCCCCGCCCGTAGCGTGAAGCGCATGGACATCAGACTTTCCCAGTGCTTCATCGCCGTCCACGACCACGATGAGGCGCTCGCCTTCTACCGGGACGTTCTCGGCATGGAGGTGCGCAACGACGTCGCGTTCGAGGGAATGCGCTGGGTGACCGTCGGCTCGCCGTCGCAGCCCGATGTGGACATCGTCCTCGAACCCCCGCTCGCGGACCCGAACGCCTCGCCCGCCGACAGACAGGCCATGAGGGAACTGCTGGCCAAGGGCCTGTTGCGCGGTGTCATCTTCCGGACCGACGACTGCGACGCCACCTTCGAACGCATCCGCGCCGCGGGCGGCGAGGTGCTTCAGGAGCCGATCGACCAGCCGTACGGCGTCCGCGACTGCGCCTTCCGCGACCCCTCCGGCAACATGCTGCGCTTCAACCAGCCCCGCAAGCCCTGAGCCACCACGCCGACGGACAACACCAGACGTACGGCTGTTCGAAGCTGGTCGGATCGGGATCCGGACCGAGAGGGAGACAGGAAGAGCATGGCCACGAGGACGAACACGCAAGCGCCCGTGCAGCACGTTGCCGACAGTCACGATCTGATCCGCGTGCACGGCGCGCGCGTGAACAACCTCAAGGACGTCAGCATCGAGATCCCGAAGCGCCGGCTGACGGTGTTCACCGGCGTCTCCGGCTCGGGCAAGAGCTCGCTGGTGTTCGACACGATCGCCGCGGAGTCGCAGCGGCTGATCAACGAGACCTACAGCGCCTTCGTGCAGGGCTTCATGCCGACTCTGGCACGGCCCGAGGTGGACGTGCTCGACGGGCTGACGACCGCGATCATCGTCGATCAGCAGCGGATGGGCGGCGACCCCCGCTCCACGGTCGGCACCGCCACCGACACCAACGCGATGCTGCGCATCCTCTTCAGCAGACTCGGACAGCCGCACATCGGCCCGCCCAGCGCGTACTCCTTCAACACCGCCTCGGTCCGGGCGAGCGGTGCGATCACGGTCGAGCGCGGTGCCAGGACCAAGGCCGAGAAGGCGACCTACGAGCGCACCGGCGGCATGTGCAACCGCTGCGAGGGCCGGGGCAAGGTCTCCGACATCGATCTCACCCAGCTCTACGACGACTCCAAGTCGCTGTCCGAGGGAGCGTTCACCATCCCCGGCTGGAAGTCGGACAGCCAGTGGACCGTGCAGCTCTACGCCCAGTCCGGCTTCGTCGACCCGGACAAGCCGATCCGTGAGTACACGAAGAAGGAGATGCAGGCCTTTCTGTACGGGGAGCCGACCAGGATCAAGGTCAACGGCATCAACCTCACGTACGAGGGCCTGATCCCCAAGATCCAGAAGTCGTTCCTGTCCAAGGACAAGGAATCGATGCAGCCGCACATCCGGGCGTTCGTGGAACGTGCGGTCACCTTCACCACCTGCCCCGAGTGCGACGGCACCCGGCTCAACGAGGGCGCCCGTTCGTCGAAGATCAGGAACATCAGCATCGCCGACGCCTGCGCGATGGAGATCCGCGACCTGGCCGCATGGGTGCGCGCCCTCGACGAGCCGTCGGTGGCGCCGTTGCTCACCGCGCTGCAGCGCACCCTCGACTCCTTCACGGAGATCGGCCTCGGCTACCTCTCGCTCGACCGTCCGGCGGGCACGCTCTCGGGCGGCGAGGCGCAGCGCGTGAAGATGATCCGGCACCTCGGCTCCTCGCTCACCGACGTCACGTACGTCTTCGACGAGCCCACCATCGGTCTGCACCCCCATGACATCCAGCGGATGAACGAACTGCTGCTCCGGCTGCGGGACAAGGGCAACACGGTGCTCGTCGTGGAGCACAAGCCGGAGACGATCGCGATCGCCGACCATGTCGTCGACCTCGGCCCCGGCGCCGGCACGGCGGGCGGCACCGTCTGCTTCGAGGGCTCCGTCGAGGGGTTGCGGGCGAGCGGCACCGTCACCGGCCGCCACCTCGACGACCGCGCCAGGCTCCGGGAGACGGTGCGCAAGCCCACCGGAACGCTCCAGATCCGCGGCGCGACGGCGAACAACCTGCGGAACGTCGACGTCGACATCCCGCTCGGCGTGCTCTGCGTCGTCACCGGTGTCGCAGGGTCCGGCAAGAGTTCGCTCATCCACGGTTCCATCCCGGCCCCGGAAGGCGTGGTGTCGGTGGACCAATCGCCGATCCGCGGCTCGCGCCGCAGCAACCCGGCGACGTACACCGGACTGCTCGACCCGATCCGCAAGGCGTTCGCGAAGGCCAACGGAGTCAAGCCGGCGCTGTTCAGCGCCAACTCCGAGGGCGCCTGCCCCACCTGCAACGGCGCCGGCGTCATCTATGTCGACCTGGGGATGATGGCCGGCGTCGACACCCCCTGCGAGGACTGCGAGGGCAAGCGGTTCCAGCCCTCGGTGCTGGAGTACCGCCTCGGCGGCCGCGACATCAGCGAGGTGCTCGCCATGTCGGTGACCGAGGCCGAGGAGTTCTTCGGCACGGGCGAGGCCCGCACCCCCGCCGCACACAAGATCCTCGACCGGATGGCGGACGTCGGACTCGGCTACCTCAGTCTCGGCCAGCCGCTCACCACCCTCTCCGGCGGCGAGCGGCAGCGGCTCAAGCTGGCCACGCACATGGCGGACAAGGGCGGCACCTACGTCCTCGACGAGCCGACCACCGGCCTCCACCTCGCCGACGTCGAACAACTGCTCGGCCTCCTCGACCGGCTCGTCGACTCCGGGAAGTCGGTCATCGTCATCGAGCACCACCAAGCGGTCATGGCGCACGCCGACTGGATCATCGACCTCGGCCCCGGCGCGGGCCACGACGGCGGCCGCATCGTCTTCGAGGGCACCCCTGCCGACCTGGTCACCGCCCGCTCCACCCTCACCGGCGAGCACCTCGCGGAGTACGTCGGCGCGTGAGCGGGCCCCCGACGGCCGGAGCGCTCACCGCGTCCCGACGTCATGAGCGGTGCCGTCGGCGACGGCCTGGAGCTTGTCCGGGTTGGCCACGTTGTGGATGGCGGTGATGCGACCGTCGGCGTCGAAGTCGAAGGTGACCGTGGCGATCACGCGGCCCGGCCCGCTGAACAGCAGGCCCGGGCCGCCGTTGATCTCGACGAGCTCGGCGTTCATGTCGGCGGGCTCGATGCCCTGGTAGCTGACCGTGCCGATGGCCGCGAACCAGGCGGCCACCGTCTGCGCACCCACGACCGGACGCAGGGCCTGGCGGACCTTGCCGCCGCCGTCGGTCCACAGGGTGACGTCCGGGGACAGCAGCTCCATCAGGGCGTTGAGGTCACCACCGGTCGCGGCGGCGAAGAACCGCTCGGTGACCTCACGCCGCCGCGACCGGTCGGCGGTGAAACGGGGCCGCCGGGCCCGCACATGCTCACGGGCACGGTGCGCGGCCTGCCGCACCGCGGCCTCGGAGCGCTCCACCGCCTCCGCGATCTCGGCATGGCTGAAGCCGAAGACCTCCTTCAGCACGAACACCGCGCGCTCCAGCGGGCTGAGCGTTTCCAGCACCACCAGCATCGCCATCGACACCGACTCGGCGTCCGTGACGGCCTCGGCGGTGTCGGCACTGGTGAGGATGGGCTCCGGCAGCCACGGCCCCACATAGGTCTCCCGCTTGTGCCGGGTGGAGCGCAGCCGTTCCAGCGCCAGATTCGACACGATCCGCGTCAGGTACGCCTTGGGGTCGGCCACCTGAGAGCGGTCGGCAGCCGACCACTTGATCCAGGCGTCCTGGACCGCGTCCTCGGCATCGGCCGCGCTGCCGAGGACGCGGTAGGCCACCGAGAACAGCAGGTTCCGGTGCTGGTGGAACACCTTCTGGTCGAGGTCGGCGGGCAGGGGAGTCACCGCGCGTCCCGGACCCGGGTGAAGCGGCCCCCGCGGGGCCACAACGCGCCCGAGGCCGGCATCTTCTTCATACGGCCGTAGGTCGGCCAGGGCGAGGCAGTCACCGTCTCCTTGTACCAGGCCGCCGTACGCCCGGTCAGATGAATACGTCGCGGGCTGTCGTCGGGGCGGGTGAACTGCACGACCGCGTCGTGGCGCCCCAGGCTCACCGGCGTGTGGTAGTAGCCGAAGCGGAACGGCTTGGGCCGCCTCCCCTTCAGCGCGCGGACGATCGACACCGCGGCGTGCACGCCGGTCGGCATGCCGCCCTGACAGGTGCCGTGCATGACGCCGTAGCCCTGGCGGATCCCGGCCGCGTCGCCGATGGCGTACACCTCGGGGTGGGACACCGACCGCAGCGTGGTGTCGGTGACGATGCGCCCGTGCCCGTCGACGGCCAGCCCGGCGGCGGCCGCCAGCGGCGAGGTCCGCGTGCCGCTGGTCCACAGGACCACATCGGCGGCGACGCTCTCCCCGCCCGCCAGCTCGACCGCGTCGGGCAGCACCTTCACCACCTCGACCCCGCTGCGCACCGTCACGCCCAGCCGGCCGAGCGCGGCGTGCAGATACGCCTTGGCCTTCGCGTTCATGGCCGCGCCGGGTTCCTCCCGGCCCAGCAGCACGACGTTCAGCTCCGGGTGCCGCTCGGCGATCTCCGCGGCCGTCTCGACGCCGGTCAGCCCGCTCCCGCCGACCACCACCGTGCCGCTGCCGAGCCGTGCCAGCCGGTCGGCCAGTACCTCGGCGTCCTGCGCGCTGTTCAGGGTGTACGCGTGGTCCTCGGCACCCGGCACCGCCGACGTGTCGGCCATGCTGCCCAACCCGTACACCAGGGTGTCGTAGTGCAGGACCCGCTCGTCGTCGATCCGTACCGTCCTCGCGTCCGCGTCCACCGCCGTCACCCAGCCGCGCACGAACCGCGCGCCCGTGCCCTCCAGCAGCTCCGGGATGCTCAGCCCGGCGAGCCGCTGCCCGGTCGCCGTCATGTGCAGCCGCATGCGCTCGGTGAACCGCTCCTGCGCGTTCACCAGCGTCACCTGCACGTCCTTGCGCCGCTGGACCCGGGCCGCGAGCTGGACGGCCGCGGACATCCCCGCGTAACCCGCCCCCAGGATCACCACACGGTGGGTGGTCGCCCGGTCGGTCGTGTGCTGTGCGCTCATCGCTTCGCCTCTCTCCGGTCGCTGTCGACGACCACGAGATGGAAGCTGCCGCCTCGTTCGTGACATGAGGCGGATGTGACGCGCGCCACAGACGGGCCGGGCGACCACCCACCGTGTGGGTGATCCCGGGGGCGGCAACCTGGGTGCGGTTTCAGCCCCAGATGTCGTACTGCTGGAATCCGGTGCCGACCGAGACCCGGGCGGCGAAGAGCTCGGTGATCGCCAGCTCCTGGCGGCA
>NZ_JANUQM010000009.1:185693-262481 GCF_030386795.1 Streptomyces sp. S.PNR 29 | reverse complement strand
GTGGTCGCCTTCCCGGTGCCCTTGTACAGGTAGAGCGTGCCGCCGGGGGTGCGGGCCAGGAAGTCGGCGTTGCCGTCGCCGCTGATGTCGCCGACCGCGTCGAAGGCGTTGTAGCCGGTCCAGCCGCTGCGCACCTTGATCCGCGAGGAGAAGGCCTCGGAGCCGGGCTTGCCGGTGCCCTTGTACAGGTACAGGTCACCGGTGCTGGACTGGCGGGCGAGCAGGTCGGCCCTGCCGTCCCCGGTGAAGTCGCCGTGGCCGCGCACGGAGTTGTACTGGTTCCAGCCGGTGCGCACCGAGAAGCGGGAGCCGAAGGTGCCGTTGCCCTTGCCCGGGTAGATCCACAGGGTCCCGCCGGAGTCCACCGACAGGATGTCGGGCAGGTAGTCGCCGGTGACGTCGCCCGGCGCGATGACGCGGGTGCGGGTCTTCCAGCCGGTGAAGATCTTCGTGTCGGTCCAGGAACCGTCCGTACGGGCGCTGTTGAGCACGAAGTGCTTCCAGTACACGTCACCGGTGGAGCTGACCCGGTAGATCAGGTCCTGGTAGCCGTTCCGGTCGAGGTCCGTCTGGAGGACCAGGTTGACGCCGCTCCAGTTGCCCCAGGAGACGCGGGCACCGAAGGAGCTGCCGCTGGAGTCCTTCTCGTAGCCGGTCTTGGTGGAGGAGGCCCGGACGAAGATGTCGGCCCTGCCGTCGGCCTTGTTGTTGAAGGTGCTCAGGTTCGTGTCGTCGATCTGGGCATAAGCGGAGCCGACGTAGGCACCCACCCTGGTGAAGACGCTGTACTTGTCCTTCGCCACGCAGTCGTTGTAATAGCCCCAGGAGGCCACGCCGGCGATCCTGCCCCCCACCACGAGCGGGCCCCCGAAGTCACCGTCGCATATCGCGCTGGTGCCGGTGTCGCTCCCGCTCTGGGTGCCCGCGCAGACCATCCTCCCCGCGACGAAGGCCGTGTCGTAGGCGCCGGAGCAGGTGCTGTCGGACTGCAGGGTCAGTGTGGCCGTCCGCAGCGTCGGGGAGGTGTCCTGGCTGGTGGAACCGGTACGGCCCCAGCCGTAGACCTTCGCCTGGGTGCCGGCGGTGTACGAGGCGGTGTCGCCGTAGCCGACCATGCGGATCGGCGTCGCCTTGACCGGGACGGTCATGGTGAGCAGGCCGAGGTCGCCTTCGTACCTCCCCGTCTCCTTGTCCACCGGGTCGTATCCCGGCTGCCACCACTGGCGCAGCACGGCCGTGGCCTGCCCGCCGTGCAGGTCCGTGGTGCCGGTGGAGTCGGTGGTGGGCAGCTGGTCGGTGCCCGTGACGACGGCGCCATGGGCCCGCCAGTCGTAGTCCCTGTTGTCGTTCCTGAGGCAGCGGGCGGCGGTCAGGATCTTCGTCGGCGCCACGACCGCGCCGCCGCAGAAGAAGCCCACGTCGTCGCTGGTGTCGGTGGTGTTCCTGTCGTCGTGGTACCAGAGCTGGGCCATCCACGGGGCCGTGCTGATGGTGGTCTCGCTGCCACCGATGATCATCGGTTCGACGTTCGACGTGCTGGAGCTGGAGCTGGAGCTGGAGCTCAGCGACGATGTCCTGGTCGTCCGACCCGCGGTGTCGGTATCGGCGAGGGCGCCCGCGATGCGGTTCTCCAGGGTGGAGAGCGAGGGCGAGCCGATGACCGGCTCGGCCGTCGGGGCCGGCACGGCGGTGGCCGCACCGGCGGAGGAGGTCATCACCCCGGCGACGACGGCCGCGGCGACACCGACGGCGGCGAAGGGCAGGACGATGCGAATCCGGCGTCTGTGACGGCCGCTGGACGGTGTCGTGGCCAAGGGAGTCCCCCCAGAGGAACATAAGACGGAGGAGGCGAGGCGCGCCCCTCCCTCTCAGCGCCACGAAGCCGGCCTCCGTCACTGACGACGGAGGCCGGCCTCGAAGGGTCGGCGAGCCGGGCCGGCCTTGCCTGTCCGGGCGCCCGCCGAAGCTCTCGCGCTGGGCGGTCAGGACGGCTGGACTTGGTCGAAGAGGGCGAGGGCCTCGGCGGGGTCCGGGCTCACGAGCCGCTCCAGACCGGCCGTCGTCATCTCCGCCCACCTGCCGGCCCGTGCCCACATCTGTTCCTCGAAGGCGCGGACGGCCTCGTCCAGATCTCCAGGGCCGGTGGCGATGGCCTCGGCGAGTTCGGCGCCTTCCAGCATCGCCAGGTTCGCGCCCGCCCCCAGCGGGGGCATCAGATGGGCGGCGTCGCCCAGTAGCGTCACTCCGGACACGTGGGCCCAGGTGTGGGACACGGGCAGGACGTAGAGGGGGCGGTGGACGAAAGCGGTGCCGTGGCGGAGCAGGTCGAGGACGGCAGCGGCCCAGCCGTCGAACAGAGCCAGCAGATTCGATCGCACGGCCTCGACGTCAGCCAGGTCAAGGTGTGTGTGCCAGTCCAGCGGCGCGCGGAACTGGGCGTACACCTTGACGTGGCCGCCGCTGTTGCGTTGGGCGACGAGAGCTCGGTTCACGCCGTACACCGCCACGGAACCGTCGCCGATCAACCGGGCGAGACCGGGGTGGCGGGTGTCGACGTCGTCGAGGGAGGTCTCGACCAAGGTGACGCCGGTGTAGTGCGGCGTCACCGGCGAGACGGCCGGGCGCACCCGGGACCAGGCGCCGTCCGCGCCGACCACGAGGTCGAACGTCTCCTGTCGCCCGTCCGCGAACTGGACCAGTACGCCATCCGCGGTCCCCGGCACCACCTGCGTCACCCTCCGACCCCACTGGACGTCGAGGGGGCCGAGCAGCAGGTCACGGAGTTGCCCGCGGTCGATCTCGGGATTGGCCCGGTCATCCGGACGGGCTCGCCAGTCGCGCAGGACGGTCCCGTCCGCGTCCAGGATGCGCATGGCCTGCCCCTCGGGACGAGACAGCGCCAGGAACTCCCCCAGCAGCCCCGCCTTGTCCAGCGCGAGCTGGCCCAGCCCTTCCTGCAGGTCCAGCGTGCCGCCCTGGGGGCGGGCATCGGGGGCGGGATCGCGTTCGAGGACGGCGACGGGGTAGCCATGGCGGTGCAGGACACGGGCGAAGGCAAGGCCGGCGGGGCCGCTCCCGACCACGGCGATACGGTGTCTCATGTCGATACACTGTATTTCCGCAATACGACGCATCGCAAGGGAACGGTGTGACCATGACTGTGTGGGACCGGCCGGAGCCGCCGACTCGCCCCGTGCCGCTCGACCGGGAGCGGATCGTCGCCGCCGCCATCGCGCTGGCCGACGAGGGCGGGCTGGAGGCGGTGACGTTGCGCAAGGTCGCCGCCCGGTTGAACGCCGGCCCGATGCGGCTGTACGGATACATCTCCACCAAGGAGGAGCTGTTCGACCTCATGGTGGACGAGGTCCACGCCGAGATTCTCCCCGAGGAACAGCCCGGTGACTGGCGGGAGGCGCTGCGCGTCCTCGCCCACCGCACCAGGCAGACCGCTCTCCGTCACGAATGGCTGGCCGACCTGCTCGGCGGCCGCCCTACCCTGGGCCCCAACGGCCTCGCCGTGACCGAGGCCACGCTGGCCGCCCTCGACGGCCTCGCCGACATCGACACCGTCCTGCGCGCCGCGGAGACTGTCAGCGCCTACTTCACGGGCGCGATCAGGCGCGAGATCGCGAACCTGCGGGCCGAGCGCGCCACGGGCCTGTCCGAGCGCGACTGGCAGCGCGCCTCCGGCCCGCATGTGACGAGCATGCTGGCCACGGGCCGCTTCCCGGCGCTGACCAAAGCCGTGTACGACGGCACGGACGTGGACGCCGAGGCATCCTTCGCGACCGGCCTGGACTGGGTCCTCGACGCCGTGGCCGCCAGACTCACCCCGCCGCCGGCGTGACGCTGCGTGGTCACTGCGCCGGGCAAGGGAGGACGCCCGGCCCGCGCTCACGACGTCAGCCGCGGCGCCATCCGGGAGAAGTCTCACCAGCGGGCCTCGGGAACTCGGCGCTGCGATCAGCCTTTACCCCGGGGGTAATTGAAGGGGCATGCGCTTCGGGGACAGCCTCTTCGCCATGTCTGCCCTTGGGATAGGTGCCGTGGCCCTCTTCTTCCTAGGCATGGGCTTATTCGGCCTTGTTGCGCCCACTGCGCTCATCCGGCCCTTCGGTATCGAGCTGAGGGTCCCGGAAGCACGGGGCGAGGTCCGCGCCGTCTACGGCGGGTTCGGTGTCGGTTTCGGAATCCTGCTCGGCTGGGCGGCTCTCCATGCTTCCGGTGATCTGCGACGGGGGATCGTGCTGGCGGCCGCGGTGGCGCTTGCGGGGATGGCTCTTGGGCGGCTGGTGTCCCGCGCCGTGGAGGGGCCGTCGGCGTTCTATCCGGCGTGGTTCTACTTCTGGGTCGAGGTGCTGGGCGCCGGGCTGCTGGCCGCAGCTGTTCTCGGGTGACCTGAACTCCGCCCCGTCCGGCAAGGCTCACGGGAGATCCCCGTCCCAGGGATCGAGGGCGTGCGGCGACCCCAAGACGTCGGTGGCTTGTTGGTGTCCAAGTCAAAGTTCGGTTTCACCGAGACCTGGGGCACGGGCTCGCGGCCGGAACACATCCGCGAGGTGGTCGACGACAACCAGCCCCGGTCCAGTGGGAGTTCCAGCACGGTCACGTCGCCACAAGGCCATGTCGAGGGCGTCCAGGACGAGCTTGGCCCGCTTGCTGGTGGCCGCGGACCAGCCGACGATCGCCCGAGAGAAGACGTCCACGACGAACGCGACGTAGACGATCCCGGGCCAGGTGGCCACGTAAGTGAAGTCGGCGATCCACCGCTCGTCCGGCCGGGACGCGGTGAAGCCGCGCCTGAGCAGGTCAGCTGCCCGTTCGTGCCCGTCGTCGCGCACGGTGGTGCGGATCTTCCTGCCGCGTCGGGCGCCTTCCAGCCCCAGCTCGCGCATCAGCCGGGCGACCGTGCGGCGGGCCACGGGTATGCCCTCACGGTGCAGCTGCCGCCAGACCTTCCGCACTCCGTAGACGCCGTAGTTGTCGGCGTGGACCCGGCTGATGTGCGTCCTTAGCTCCGCATCGAAGTGGAGCATGGGCTGGTCGTGCTGGAGTTCCCGGTATTCGACCCGAGTTGGTGGCCGGGCCAGCAAACGTCGACCGGCAGTTTGGCAAGCCGGCCGCCCGTCCCGGGGTCGCCCTGCAGCCCGTCGAACTTGTGCTGGGTCAGTGCTGTCTCGCCGAGCACCTGGCTGCACAAGCCGACTACGTACGCCTCGTCACTTTCCGAGGCGGCTGTCACACCGGCCCGTACGGATTTCAGAGGTCGTCTTCATCGACGGGTTCGGGCTCGCGGGTGTAGGCGAGGTCGAGGACGTAGCGCTCGGTGACGGGGCAGTTGTTCCAGGCTTCGGTGAGCTGGTCTTCGGGGGAGTCGTCGGTGAGTTGGTCGAGGGTGGTGTTGTAGTAGTCGGCTGCTGCTTGGCGGTTCTGCCACCAGGCGTGGCCTTCATAGACGCCGGGGCGGGGCAGGGTGATCTCGTCGGCGGGTCCGCGGTCGAGTTGGCCGACGACCAGGACGCCTGTCTCGGATTCGAGGCTGACGTCGGTGTGCCCTTCGGCCTCGGCGGGCGGGGCGGGTGGGGTGTCCCAGATGCGGATCGTCATCTGGACTTTCATGTCCGGTTGCAGGCTGAGGAGGTACAGGTGGTAGCCGTTGCCGGCCACGACCTGTGTCTCCGCGGCGTCCATGGCTGCTTCGTCGCCGAGGTAGGCGTCCGCGTCGTAGACCTCCAGCACGCGGCGGCCGGGGGTGGCGGTGACGGTGCGTTCGGCGAGAAGCGCCATGGTCAGTGGTGTCTTCCTGCTAGTTGGTGATCTTCACGTAGAAGGGGTCGTCGTCCAGGACGCGGTTGAGGGTGTACATCTCGTTGAGCCGCTCTCCGCCCTTGCGGTTGTCCTTCCGGGCACGTCGTTGACCATAGGGGCGCTCCGCAGCGCTTCGCGTACGAACACCACGTGCCCTCTTGATGCCGGCGGTCGGGGCTGGTGCCAAGGGAAGGCACAGGGGCCCTGGTCGCCCTGTTGGAACACGATCAGACGGGTGCTGGTGGCCGTTATCTGTCGCTTCCGTTCGGTGGCGATTCGATCGGGGCCGAGGTGGCTGAGGACGGGGATCACGGTGCCGTAGGTGTCGGGGAGCTCGAGGGCGTCGAGAAGACCGACGAAGGCGGGGGAGCGGACCGACACCCACACAGGGTCAGCTCGTGCCGCCGGCAGTACTCGGTGAGGCAGTCGACCAACGCCGCGTGGCGGGCTTGGCCCCCCGGTGACGTGGCGTACGTAGCCGAAGACCTGCGGGCCGGTGACCGGGCGGCGTTCGGTGATGAGTTCCTCGTCCATGTCCCCAGCGTCGGTCGGCGCGAGCGGCCTCGAAATGACCTGCTGTTGTACTTCCGTTGCACTCCCCACCCTGTGCCGTCACAGAGGGTGCTTACATACGTGACGGAGGGAGGTCAGCCGTGGTCAGCGTGCAGCAAGGGACGGTGGCCAAGTGGGAGAGCCTGGGAGCCGAAACCCAGCCGCGGCCCGATACTCAGGCGATCCTCGACACCGCGCTCGCTCGTGCCGATGCTGCCGCCCAGGCCCGGTTCGAGGCGGTGCTGTTCCCGGACCGGAAGAGTGCGAGGCCGGCCGACTACGAGACGTGGACCGAGGACATCGAGCGGGCCGTGGCCTGCATCAACCGCCATGGACATCCCGATCGCTGTGCTGCCGTACCTGAACTCGGCCCAGGCCGCCCACCCCGCATACCGGCAGAGTCTGGATCGGCTGCGCGAGATGGGCGTCCTGATTGGCTCGGGTTGGGGGCGCAGGTGCTGGGGTGCGAGAAGGGGAAGGGCGTCGAGCGCCTCGCCGAAGACAGCGAGGTGGGCCTGGGCGGCTTCGTCATCGCCCTGGGCGAGGTGGTGGGGGATGCCCTCGGTCGCGGCGGTGGCCTGGTGCCAGGGGTTGGGCCTGTGCCGGTCCGCCTGGTCGGCGGGCTGCGGTTCGATGTTCGCCAGGCGTTCTTGGATCTTGGGGAAGGACAGGTCCGGAGCGAGTTTGGAGCCGGAGTACCAGATCGGGCCGTTGGGGTCGTCTGCGAGTGCGACCTTGTAGCCGCGTACGTCGCCGGAGGGGAAGTGCACGATCTCGACGAGCATGCCGTCGATGTGGCGGAGCAGGTGGACGAACTCCTCCATGCTGGAGGCTGCGGCCACGGCGGTGCGGACGGTGGCGCGTGCTGCTGGCTGACGTGACGAAACGGTCTGGGCGACGTTGACGGCGTCGCGGTACGTCCAGTACCCGGTGTCCACGGCAGGGGGAGAGGCGGGTGGCGCCTTGATCGCGGCATCTCGCGCAGTTGAGCTGGGAGGCAACCCGCTGGGCGCCGGGCTCAGGTCTCGGCGCGCCTGGCTCCGCCAGAGCCTCCGTGTTGTAATGGTCAAGTGCAGTTTGAGCATGACAACATGGTCGGGGTTCACTTGGCCGTGGCGCTGGTGAATCTCGATTCGAGTGGTTCATGGATGCCTGAGACGCTCGAACAAGCGCTGCGGGCGCATCAGATCCGTCGTCCACAGGTCACTGGCTCGACGGCCGAGGACATCAGAGCGTGGTCGCGGCTGATGAGGCCGGTCTTCGAGGCATCCTCACAGGCCGAACGCTGCGAGAGGATCAACGCGCTGCTCGCGGAGGGCGCCGGAACCGTGTATCTGACCACGCACGACAACCTGCGGCCCCACTTGCACTTCGCTCCCGATGCCCAGGACCTCCAAAGCCGCGTGAAAGCCGTGACTGCCGGAGGTCTGGCCCTTTTCGCCCTGCAGGCCGAAGGGGAACGACTGGGCGTCTGCGCGCTGGGCTCTTGCCGGACCGCTTTCGTCGACACCAGCCGCAACGGCCGCCGTGCCTACTGTTCCCCCCGCTGCGCCAATACCGATGCGGTCCGCCGCCACCGCGACAAGCGACGCTAGCGTCGGGTCGGCGCTATGCCGGGACCAGTGCCACGACGAGCGGCACAGCGGCTGTACCCAGGAGTGTCTGTGTCGCGGTGATCCCGGCCATCAGTGGTGCGTCGCCACCGAGTTGCCTGGCCATGATGTACGACGACGACGCCGTGGGCAGGGCCTGGAAGAGCACGGCGATGATCAGCGCCTGAGAACCCAGGCCGAAGAGCTGGGCCGCCAGGAACGTCGCGGTCGGCATGAGCACGAACTTCACGGACGACGAAGCGAGGATCGGCGCCACCCACGACCGCGCCGAACCGAAGCGCAGAGCGGCACCGATGCAGAGCAGCCCCAGGGGCATCGAGGCGGCGCCCAACGCCTGGAGCGCTGATTCGATGCCTGGCGGCACGCTCAGATCGAGTGTCCGCAGGAGGATGCCGCCTGCGCAGGCGAGGATGAGCGGGTTGGTCACGAGATGCTTGACGACGCCCGCGAACTGCAGACGCGCGGTCCCGAACCGAGCGAAGACCAGCACGCACAGCACATTGACGGTAGGCACGATCGCGGCGTTGCAGACCGCGGCGAAGGCGACGCCCTGAGTGCCGAACAGACCGGCGGCGATCGTCACGCCGATGTAGTTGTTGAACCGGATGCTGCCTTGGAAGACCGAGGTGAAGGCGTCTCCATCCAGCCGCATCAGTGGCTTGCAGGCGATGACCAGCGCGGCCACCGCCACTGTGGCGGCGATCAGGGCGCCTGCCAGGGCCCCTGCCGGCAGATCGTCGGTGTCGGCGGTCGCAAGGCTGTGCAGAAAGAGGGCCGGCAGCAGGACGCGGTAGCTGAGGCGCTCGGCTTCGGACCAGAAACCTTCGTCCGTGATCACCGAACGCTTGAGCGCGTAGCCCAGCGCGATCAGCAGGACGATCGGCACGAGCGCCCTTACGGTCAGGGCGATCACGCGGAGACCCCGTCCAGCGTGGCGACGATGATGCGGCAGCCCTCCTCCAGGGTGGCGATGTCGGTGGCGAAGGAGAGCCGCAGGTGACCCGGCGCTCCGAAGGCGCTGCCCGGGACAGTCGCGCATCCCGCTTCGAGGAGGGCGTCCGCCGCTGCGAGGTCGTCGCCGGCCGCGAGGCGCGGGAAGAGGTAGAAGGCGCCGTCGGGTTCCACCGTGTCCAGGTGCCGGCTCCGCTTGAGGATCGCCAGGCCGGCATCGCGCCGTCGGCGGTATGTCTCCCGTCGTTCCGCCAGCAGATCCTGCGGCCCCTGCAGGGCGGCGACCGCGGCGATCTGGCTCACGGCGGAGGTCTGCGTGCAGTTGTGCGTCTGCACGGCGGTGGTGCGGCGGACCAGATCGGGCGGGCCGAATCCCCAGCCGACCCGCCAGCCGGTCATCGCGTAAGCCTTGGAGACGCCGTCGACCAGCAGGATCCGCTCGCGCAGGTCGGGCGCGACCTGGGCGATGCTGACGTACTCCCGGGCGTGGTAGCGGATGTGGGCATAGATCTCGTCCGACAGGATCAGCGTCGAGGGGTGGCGCCGCAGTACCTCGGCGAGACCGGCCAGGAGGTCATGGCTGTAGGTGGCGCCCGACGGATTTCCCGGAGCGTTGAGCACGGCCCAGCGGGTGCGCTCGGTCATGACTGCTGCCAGCGCGCCGGGGGTCAGCCTGAACCCTGACTCGGCCGAGCAAGGAACGATCACGGGCACTGCACCGCACAGGCGGACCATGTCCGGATAGCTGGCCCAGTAGGGCGCTGGGATGATCACCTCGTCGCCCGGGCGCAGGGTGGCGAAGAACGCGTTGAAGATCACCTGCTTGGCGCCGCACCCCACGGCCACCTCGGCGTCCGAATAGCTCAGATCGCGGTCTCGTGCCAGCGCATGCCGTGCGGCACGGCGCAGTTCGGGTATCCCGTTGGCCGGTGTGTAGCCCAAGGGGCGGGCGGCGGCTCGCTGGGCGGCGTCAACGGCGTGCCCGGGTGGGGCGAAGTCCGGCTCGCCGAGCGTGAGGTCGATGATGCGACGGCCGGCCGCACGGTACTCGGCCGCCCGGCGGGCCATCTCCAGGATCGGCGAACCCTCGGGCTCGGCCGACCGCGCGCCTCCTGCTTCTTCGATGGTCGGGCGGGATGGATCAGTGGTCTGCGGGCGGCGATCAGTGGTTTGCGGGCTGAGCGCCGTACGGTTCATGCCGTTCATGCCGACAGGCTGATGTAACGTCGTTAGGTATTTCACCCATTACAGATCCGCCGGACGGCCGCCGGACGGTCCGTGGGTGCCGTCCGGCCCCCGGTGTGAACCCGCACGCGGTGGCGCCTGTCTGCGGAAATGCGGGCAGTGCTTGGAGAGAGGTCCTCCAAGCACTGCCGGTGTGTCACAGACCCATGTCCTCCAGCCACTGCGTCGTCGTCCGGGGCGTGATGTCCAGCAGCTTCTGGGCGGAGTTCTCCGGCGCGATCGAGCGGCCCGGCATCGCGCTCATGGCCCGGTACGCCTCCGCGATACCGGCTGCGGGGCCTTCGCCGATCAGGGGGGCCACGGACGTGCGGAACTCATCAGGGCTGATCGGCCCGAAGGCCACGTCCCGCCCGAGCCGGGCGGCGAACGCCTCGGCCAGGTCAGGCCCGGTGATCGCCGGATACTGCCCGACTCCGACCACCCCGGTGACGTCCGGCCGCTCGAACAGGGCGACCGCGACGTCGGCGATGTCCAGGTGCGACGCCCAGGAGACGGGGAAGTCGGCGCGGATCGGGTAGGGCAGTACGCCTCGTTCCCGGACGGAATCGATGACGTACGGCATGAGCAGGTTCTCCAGGTACAGCTCCGGGGCGATCACCGCATGGGACACCCCGCTGTCCGCCAGGCCCGCGGCCAGCGTCGCGGCGGCGCCGCCGATGGCGGGGTCGATCGGGAAACCGCTGGTGGAGAACACCACACAGGCCGGCCTGGCGGTACGGACAGCGGCGAGGATGTTGTTCGCGAAGGCCAGGCGGTTCTCCTCCGCGCCCACCGGCAGGTGGACGAAGACACCGTCGGCGCCGCGGTAGGCATCGGTCAGGTCGGTGACGGAGGAGTAGCTCGCGGCCACGACGCGCGCGCCGTCCACGACGGCGTCCGTGTTGCGGGTCACGGCGGTCACGGACTTGCCCTCTGCGGCGAGAGCGGCGACGACATGGGCGCCTTGGGCGCCGGTGGCGCCATGGATCACGTAGGTCATGCGAGCTATTAGTGCACACGATGCACCGGTTACATCAACTGCACTAATGCGTTACTCTCAAAAAGTGACCGATCCCTGTCTTCCCGAGTGCGGTGTGGCCCGGTTCCTCACCCTCCTCAACGGCCCCTGGGCCACCCTCATCGTGCGCGAGCTCCTCAAGGGCCCACACCGTTTCACCGAACTGCGCCAGGCTCTGCCCGGCATCAGCCCCCACACCCTGACCAGTCGGCTGCGCCAGTTCGAGACCCACGGCATCGTCACCCGCACCACGTACGCGGAGATCCCCCCGCGCGTCGAGTACCGCCTCACCCCCCTCGGCGATGGCCTGCGCGACGTTCTCGAGGCCATGGCGACCTGGGCCGAGTCGGTCCCTGTCCCGGAGGCCGGGTCTTCGGTCCCCGCTCGAGAGGACGGGTGAGCGACGGCAAGCGCCGGTCATAGGGTCGCGCGCAGGTGGCTGACCGTGACGAAGTGGTAGCCGCGGGCGGTGAGGGTGCGCAGGATCTCGGGGACGGCGGCGACCGAGGTGGGGTGGATGTCGTGGATCAGGACGACGTCGTTCGGGGCGGCCTGGGAGACGACGGTCTGCGAGACCTTCGCCGGGTCGTGGTGCTTCCAGTCCAGGGTGTCCATGTCCCACAGAACGGGGGAGAGGCTGGTGGCCGCCTTGACCTTGCCGTCGATCGCGCCGTACGGCGGGCGGAACAGCGTCGGCTCCTTGCCCGTGGCGTCCTTGATCGCCGCGCTGGTGCGCTCCAGCTGGGAGCGGACCTGGGCGGAAGTGAGGTTGGTGAGGACCGGGTGGTTCCAGGAGTGGTTGGCTATCTCGTGCCCTGACTTCATCTCGGCGCGGACGATGTCCGGGTATGCGGCGACGTTCTGACCGACGACGAAGAAGGTGGCCCGCGCCTTGTACTGGGCGAGGTACTTGAGCAGCGTTCCTGTCTCGGGGGCGGCAGGGCCGTCGTCGAAGGTCAGGGCGATGCACTTCACCTTGGAGCAGTCCGTGGTGTCCTCGCCCGGGTCCGGCTGGGCGGCGACGGTAGGGGCAGGCGTGTGCGCGGCACCGAGGTCGAGCTTGTCGTCCGGGTCGGTGGTCTGCTTCTGGGCGCGGCTGCCGAAGTCGGACAGCCACGGGGTGACGGTCGCCTTGGGGAGGGTGACGGAGATGCGGCCGGCCGGGGGGACGCCGACCGTGCCCCGGTCGAAGTCCACCTTCAGATCGCCGTCGGCGGTGAAGGCCATGTCGTCCAGGTAGGTGTCGCGGTACTCCCGGTCGCCGAGCGACGCCTCGATGGTGTCGGGGGTGACGCCCTCCTGCTTCTCGAGCCGCTTCTTCAGGGCCGCGACGAAGGCGTCCCGGGAGTCGTCGGCGATGAGGGCGGGGGACGGCCGGTAGTTCTTGGCGGCACCGTCGTACCAGTACGCCCTGGTGTCCACGCCGTCCGCGTTCGACGTACGGTCGACCGTCGCCAGACGGACGCCGAGTACGTCGCCGGAGGCCACGAGGAACGAGAAGCTGACGTTCAGCTCCGGCGCCTCCGGGCCAGCCGCTCCGGCCGAGCCGCCGCAGTTCGGTGGGCCGCCGATGTCCGTGCCGAGGAAGACCGCGAGGCGTCCCTCCACGTCCTTCTTCATCGCGGCCGTCATCTTGCCGGCGCCGGGGACGTCCGGGTAGCTCGTGGCCCAGGGGCAGGAGCGGTCGGTGCTGCTGTCACTGACGATGTTCACGCCCTTGAGCTTGGTCAAGTCGACCTGGGGGCCGGTGTCGTTCCCTCCGGTCCGGGACGGGCCGTCCGGGGAGGGCGCGGTGTCCGCCGGCGGTGAGCCGGTGGAGCAGGCGGCCGTCAGTGCGAGCGAGCCGAGCAGGAGGAGAGCAGGGGCGAGGGCGCGTCTGGGCATGCGGGAAACCTGGGTGAGTGAGGTGCCTGGGGTGTGCGAGGCACGGGCTGTCAAGGCGCTACGGCGTCCCGCTGCGATGCCTTGCGTGGGGCAAGGGCTTTCTCGTCGCCGGGTCAAGCTAAGTTTTCGGCCGGTCTCCGGCAATCTCCGTCGTCCTCCGCCGGCCCAAATGTGACCAGCCTCTCTGGCGGGCACCGCGGAAGTTGCTGCTGATGCCGGAAGCCCGCTGCCGTGGCCCCGGCGCGGCAGGTGCCGAGGCCACGGTCAGGGGAGCCGGGTCAGTTGATCCGGACGATCTTCCAGAGCTGGCTGTCGTTCGCCGTCCCTGTGGACTGGACGATCAGCGCGCCGTTGGCGGTGGAGGCCGAGGCCACGTCCGCCACCAGGCCGCTGTTCGTGTTGACGAGCTTGTAGTAGCCGCCGCCCGCGTCGGTCAGGGTCCACTGTTGCGAGGTCGCGCCGGAGGACGTGTTCTGTATGACGGCCGCCCCGGCGGCGTTGGAAGAACCGTTCACGTCCAGGAACAGATTGCTGCGGACGTTCTTCATCTTCCACGCCCCGCTGCCGGCGGACTGGAAGGTCCACATCTGGCAGTTGCAGGCGGTGTTCACCCACTGGCCGGCCTGCGCGCCTACGGCGGTGGTGGCGCCCGGCATCTCCAGGAACTTGCCGCTGTTCTTGTTGACCAGGACGTACTGGCCGGTGCCCAGCGGCGGCAGGGCGACCTGGGTCAGGTTCCAGCGCTGGCAGTCACAGCCGGTGGAGCCCCACTGGTCGGCCGCCTGCCCCACGGTGGTGGAGGCGTTGGGGATCTCCAGGTACTTGCCGGTGAGCCGGTTGACGGCGGTGAAGCCGCCCGCCGGGTCCGGGGCCACGGCCCATTCGTGGTCGAGGGTGCCGTTGTCGTCCCACTGCAGGATCTTCGCCCCGTCCCCGGGCCACTGGTCCTTCACGCCCAGGACCTTGCCGGTGGCCACGTTGAAGATCTTGAAGTAGCCGGACGGCTGGAGATCGAACCGCCACTGCTGGTCGGTGGCGTTGTCGGCGTTCTGCTGGGTGGCGAACGTGCCGTTGGTCGGGGAGCCGCCCGCGATGGCCAGCTTCAGACCGCTGTGGGCGTTGGACATGGTGTAGGTGGCGCCGTCGGAGATGCCACCCGTCAGGTCGATGGTGCCGTAGGTGACCGGGTTCTGGGTGGTGTTGAGGTAGCCGCCGCTGAAGACCTCCAGGCTGTGGCCGTCGGCCAGCGGGACCATGGCGCGGGTGTAACCGCCGGGGACGGTGGAGGCGATGCGGGTCCAGGCGTTCGCGGCGCCGTTCTGGGTGTTGAGGAAGAGGTCGGTGCTGCTGTAGGCGGAGACCGCGAGGGTGCCGTTGGGGCCGCCGGTGGGCAGCCAGGTGATGTACGGGGAACTGGAGGGGACGTATCCGTCGGTGGCCCGCAGCACCTGGCCCGGGGCGGAGCCGAAGCCCTCGGGGTCGGAGGAGATCTTGTAGTAGACGGCGAAGTTCTTCTCTGGTGCGCCGCCGTACTCGTACGTCATCACGTAGTTGCCGTTGGGCAGCTTGGCGACCACCGGCATGCCCGGGCGGTCGGTGTACCTCGGGTAGGCCACGTCGTCGACGACCGGGCCCCAGTTGATGCCGTCCGTGGTGGTCTGGTGGACCATCTTCTGGCCGTGGGCGGGGTCGCGCTGGTCGGAGTAGTAGACGATGAGCTTGTTGCCGGAGACCAACAGGAACGGCTCCCACACGGGGGTCTCACCGTTGTTGGGCACGCCCTTGCCGCCCTTGGCTATCTCGCTGACGAACGACCAGGTGGCGCCGCGGTCGGTGCTGGCGTACAGGTCCAGCTCGGTCGAAGACAGGTCGGCAGGGAGGGAGTTGCCCGCGCAGAAGATCGTGCCGGCCGGGAAGTTGCCGATCTGGGTGGGCAGTTCGAACAGCTGCGGCTGGTAGCGCAGCCCGTAGCCGTTGTGGGTGTCGGCGATGCTGGAGATCTGGGTCCAGCTGTTGCCGTTGTCCGTGCTGCGGTAGATCGGAAAGACCGGGGTGCCGGACGTGTACTGCTCGAAGGTGGCCAGCAAGGTGCCGTTGGACGCGCCGTTGTGCTCCAGGCGGATCGCCCGCGGGTAGAGCGAGCCCTGGGCGGGAGAGTTGGGAGGCGGGGTGTACATGGTCTGCGTGGCCCGGGCGATGGCGTCGGCCTTGCCGGCGGTGGGAACGACGAGCGCCACGGCTGCCGCGAGCACGGCGAGCAGCAGTATGAGGACTCGGGAACGGGGAACGGCGCCGGGTCTGGCGCCTTCCGGTAGGGCGGAGAACATGTGCGGCTCCCTCGTGAACCTTGATAGGGGCAGGGGAAGGTGGTGCTGAGGGCGCGCCGCTCCCGAAACGGCATGGGGAGGGTAAGCGACGGGTGCCTGAGGGGAGGGGGTGGCTGCTTGGTGAACCGTGGACTACTTGAGGCTTCCGACGGTCAGACCGCCGCGCCAGTACCGCTGGAGGAGGAGGAACGCTACGATCAGCGGCAGGATCGCCACCAGGGAGCCGGCGACCACGAGGGTGAACAGTGCGTTGGCGCCGGACTGGATCAGGGCTCCCTGGTACCAGGACTGCAGGCCGACGGTGAGCGGGAAGAGCTTGTCGTTGTTGAGCATCACCAGCGGCAGGAAGAAGTTGTTCCAGGTGCCGACCATGGAGAACAGCAGCACCGTGACCAGGGCGGGCTTGAGCGTGGGCAGCACCACGGAGTACAGGACGCGTAGTTCGCCCGCTCCGTCGACGCGGGCGGCTTCCAGCAGCTCGTCCGGTACCGACTGCTGCACGTACACCCGCATCAGGTAGACGCCGAACGGGTTGAGCAGGGACGGCAGGATGACCGCCCACATGGTGTTGGTCAGCGCCACCTTGCTCAGCAGCAGATAGGTGGGGATGGCCAGCGCGGTCGCCGGGACCATGATGGCGCCCAGCAGGCTGGAGAAGAGCAGGTTCCGGCCCGGGAAGCGGTACTTGGCGAAGGCGTACCCGGCGAGGGTGGCCACGGCGGTGGCGCCCGCCCCGCTGACGCCCGCGTAGACGGCGGTGTTGCCCATCCAGCGCAGGTACTCGCCGTCGTTGTAGGTGAACAGCTGCCGGAGGTTGGTGAAGAAGGAGCCCGGCGAGTGGAACCACAGGGCGGCGGTGGAGAACAAGGCGTCGTTGTTCTTCGTGGCCGCGACAAAGAGCCACCAGAACGGCAGCAGGAAGTACAGGATCATCGCCACCATCACCGCGTTGACGGTGACCCGCCCCTTGGATGCGGACACCTTGCGTCGCCGGTGACGGATGGCGGGAACGGCAGAGGCCGCGGCGGTGGTCACTTCAGTCCGCTCCTTTTGCGCGTGGCGAACAGGAAGAGGTAGGAGCCGATGAAGACCACCGCTCCGAGTGAGAAGGAGATGGCGGCGGAGTAGTTGAACTCCGAGTACTGGAAGGCGAGGTTGTAGGCGTACAGGTTGGGCGGGTAGTCGGGGGTGATCACCGAGGAGGCGGTCGGCTCCAGTACGCGGGGCTCGGTGAAGAACTGCAGGGTGCCGATGATGGTGAACATCAGGGCGAGGACGATCGCGGAGGAGATCATCGGGATCTTGATACGCAGGGCCGTCTGAACACGGCTCGCCCCGTCCATCCGCGCCGCCTCGTACACCTCGCGGGGCAGGCCCTGCAGGGCGGCGTACAGGACGATCATGTTGTAGCCGGTCCATTGCCAGGTCACGATGTTGCCGAGCGAGGTCAGCATCAGACCGTGTCCCAGCAGGTCGACCTTCCCCAACCCGAGGGCGCTGCTCAGGGTGTTCACCGGGCCGAAGGTGGGGCTGTAGAGGAAGCCCCACATCAGGGCGCCGATCACCGCGGGGACGGCGTAGGGCATGAACAGGGTCAACCGGAAGACTTTGGCTAGACGGCTGGTGACCTCGTCGATGATCAGGGCCGCGATGAGGGCGAGCACCAGCATCACTGGGATCTGCACCAGGCCGAAGACGATCACGCGGCGCACGCCGGACAGGAACTGCGGGTCGGTGAAGGTTTGTTTGTAGTTGGCGAACCAGCTGAAGTGGTCACCGCCGACCAGGGTGGAGGTCCGCAGGCTCAGCCAGAACGCGTAGCCGAGCGGCGCCACAAGGAAGACCAGGAAGAGCAGGCCGAACGGGGTGACCAGGAGCAGACCCATCGCCTTGTACCGGATGAGGGAGCTTCGTCGCATGGCGTGCCGTCCCGGATTCCCGTCGGCCGCGGGGACGTCGCGGCCGACGGGAACCGGTGTACTGGTGGCCGCGCCCGCAGCGGTGGAGGAACCCTGTCTGAGCAGGCTCATCAGCATCTCCTTGTGTTGCGGGGTGCGGCTACGGGCTGACCTTGAATCCCTGCTTGTCCGCTTAGGAGGTCACCTGCTCGTGGAGGGTGTCGGCCACGGACGACCACGGCAGGGCACCTCGGATCGCCTTGCCCACCAAGGTTGTCTGGGTGTTGTAGGCGTAGTCCTGGAAGGGGCTCCAGTCGAACGTCCCGATGTTGTTCGCGGCGGGCACGAACACCTTGTTCACCTGCTGACCGCCGAAAAATTCGTACTTCTTGTTCTGGAAGTACGGTCCATTCAGGACAGAGTTGACGGTCGGGAAGAGGTACGCCTGGTCGATGCCGACCTTCCAGGCGGCCTCGGACTCGCCGAAGATTTCGCGGGCGACCTGGGTGGCCTCCTTGGGGTGCTTGGTCTGCGAGGTCACCGCGAAGGTCGAACCGCCCCAGTCGCCTTGGTCGTTGCCGCCCTTGGTCCACTGCGGCAGCGGGGCGACGCGCCACTTGCCCGCGGTCTTCTTGGCCACGCTCTGCAGGTAGCCGGGGCCCCAGCCGGCGGCGATGTAGGTGGCGTACTTGCCGCTGGTGAGGCCGTTGTAGAAGTCGGTGGTCGCGTAGGAGGAGGTGTCGACCAGCTTGTTCTTGATCAAGTCGCCCCAGTAGTCGTACACCTTCTTGGCGCCGGCGTCGTTGAGCTTCACTCCGATGTTCGGCAGCTTGCTCGGCGCGTAGGTGTACGGGCGGGATCCGGCCTGCCACATCAGGCCCTGCAGCCAGCCCGCGGCCGTCTCGTCGCTGCCGAAGTCGGTGAGGTACGCCTTCGGGTCGGCGGCGCGCAGCTTGGCCGCCTCCTCCTTGAACTCCGCCCAGGTGGTGGGCACCTTCAGCTTGTACTTCTTGAAGAGGTCCTCCCGGTACATCATCGCCATCGGTCCGCCGTCGACCGGGATGGCGTAGACGTGGTCGCCGTCGGAGACCTGCTTCCACGCCCAGTCGACGTACTTGCCCTTGTCCTCGTTCGCGCCGTACTTGCTGATGTCGAGCAGGCCCTTGCTGACCTGGATGGTCGGCAGCTCCTGGAACTCGAGCATGACGACGTCCGGAGCGCCCGTGCCGGCCTTCAGCGCCGTCTTGAGTTTGGTGTACTCGTCCTGGCCGACACCGGCCTGCACCCAGTCGACCTTGATGTTCTTGTGGGTCCTGTTGAACTCGTCCACGACCGGCTTGAACTGCGGGTACCAGGCCCACACCTTGATGTGCACGGGGCCGTCCGACGCGGCGTCGCTGCCGCCGCCGGTGCCGGAACCGCATGCGGCGAGGAGTACGCCGGCGAGGGCGGCGGAGGCCGCGGTGGTCGCGGACCTGTGGAACGAGCGGGATCTTCTTGGGGAGGGTGAGGACATGGGTGTTCTCCGTGAGTGAGGTGCTGGGAGCGAGGCGGTGAGAGAGGCAGCCGGGGATGCGTCAGGAAGCTGTGGTTGCGTCAGGAGGTCTTGTGCCATCCGGCAGTGGACAGGCGCCAGTCGCCGCTCAGCATGCGGCCGGCGTCCACGTCCCCTTCGCAGTGGTGGAAGGGGAGCTCGATGTGGCACATGGTCAGGGAGTGCGGTGGCAGGACGCAGCGTCCTGACCGGAACTCCACCTTCGTCGCCCGGGGAGTGACGGCATCGGGCCGGTCCACGTCGTTGTAGGCGTCCCCGTCGGGTCCGTCGAGCACCGTCGCCGGATAACTGCCGTCGACCGAATGCCCCGAGACCCGCACGTCACAGGCGACCGAGGCGGCCGGATCCCGGTTGACCAGGGCCAGGGTGATGCGCGACTTCGACGCGTCCAGGGTGGCCAGCGAGTCGACGACCGGGACACCGGCGCCGTCGAGCTCCGGCGATGTGCCATGGCTGTCGAGGACGCGTTCGCCGAGCAGGCCCGCGTACATCGCCATGACGTGGAACGTGCTGCGCTTGACGATGCCTTCGGGGTGGACGAAGAGTGGGCCGCGGGTGTTGATGCTGGGCGCGATGTTGGCCATCTTGACCACGTCGCCCCGGCGCAGGCACGCGTTGAAGAAGCCGGCCGAGAACAGGGCGTCGGCCATGGTGTAGGTGCTGTTGTCCTCGTTCAGCTCCCGGGCGTTGATGGCGGCTTCGCTGGTGCCCAGAGGGTGGTGCCAGCCGCGCAGGTTCCACTCGTCGAACGCGATGCTCACCTTCCCGGTCAGCGAGGCCGCGCCGATGATGTCGATCGTGTGCTGGATCTCGCGCTGCGGATCGAGGGAGCGGCCGATGGCGGTCAGGTAGGGGCTGGGCTCGTTGACGTCGTGCAGCTTGTCCCAGTAGCCGTGGATGGACACCATGTCCAGGTACCGGCCGGCCTCCCGCAGCAACGGCAGGGTCCAGTCGAGGTCGGCGCGGGCCGCGGTGAGCAGGACGGCGGACTCGTCGACGCGGAGCATCATCTTGGCCGACTCGCGGACGAGCATCGCCCATTCCTCGGAGGTCTTGGCGCCCATCTCCCAGTCGCCGTAGTTCTCGTTGCCGATGCTCCAATACGGCACGGCAAGCGGCTCCGGGTGGCCGTTGGCCGCGCGCAGGTCGCTCCAGTGGCCGTTGCCCTGGGGGAGGTTGCAGTACTCGACCCAGTCGCTCATCTCCTCGGCGGTGCCGGTTCCCGCGTTGGTGCAGATGTAGGGGGCGGCTCCGATCGCCTCGCACCAGGCGACGAACTCATGCGTGCCGAAGGTGTTGGGGTCGGTGACCCGCCACGCCTTGTCGTAGTGCGGCCGGCGCGTGGGGCCCACTCCGTCGAGCCAGTGGTAGCTGGAGACGAAGCAGCCGCCCGGCCAGCGCACCACCGGCGGCCTGAGCTCGCGCATCGCCTCGATGACGTCCTCGCGGAACCCGCGCTCGTCGCTCAGTGGCGAACCGGGGGCGAACAGGCCGCCGTAGATCTGGCGGTGGAAGTGCTCGATGAAGTGCCCGAAGACGTTCCGGGAGTAGGCGATGCCCGGGTGCGTCAGGGACACGTCGACGACCGCGGCGGTCTCTTGCGGCATGGTGCTTCCTTCCTCGGAGGACTTCCGAGTCGAGGCGGCGGGCTCAGAGCGGCCCGGTGCGCAGAAGCTAGAACCGTTGGCCACTCGTTCGCAAGACATGTGCAGTCTATTTTCGAGAACAGGATCGGAACGTTCCGGCTCTTGTTCGTGTCAGGTTTGCTTCAACGGTGGTAGCCTGTGCGCACCGTGACACCGACACTCTGAGCGGATAGGTGCATGACTGAGGCCCGGACTGCGCGGACGGGGAAGTCCGTCACCCTGCGAGACGTGGCAGAGGCGGCAGGTGTACCGCTGTCCTCGGTCTCCCTCGTGCTGAACGGCAAGCCGGGCGTGTCCGAGGCCCGCAGGCAGAGGATTCTCGAAGCCGTCGAAACGCTGCAGTACGTGCCCACGCGCAAGCCGGCGGCCAAGGAGCCGGGCCGGGTTGTGGGCCTGGTGATGGAGGCCCTCTCGCCGGCCGCCGCGCAGGACGGGTTCATGGCGGAGGTCGTCTCGGGGGTCGAAGACGGGCTGCGTGGCCGGGGGATGCAGATGCTCCTGCACCTGTACCGCCCCGACGACGACCCGATCTCGGACCTGCGCTCACTGATGGGGCGGGATGTCGACGGCGTTATCGTCGCCAACGGTGGTGACGTGGACGAGGCCGCGATCGAACGCATCCTCGCCACCGGCGTACCCGTCGTGCTCCTGGAGAACTACCTCGATCTCGACACCGACATCCATGCGGTCGTCGCGGACAACTTCACCGCCGGCTACCGCTGCACCCAGCACCTCCTGGAGCTGGGACACCGGCGGATCGGCATGCTCGTCGGCTCCCCGCGCTACGTCAGCCTCACCGACCGGCGACGCGGCTACCAGGCCGCGCTGCTGGAGGCGGGGATCATCCCCTCCACCGAACTGATGCCTCCGCAGGAGCCGGGCAGCGAGGTGAAGGGCTACCAGCAGATGAAGCAGCTGCTGGAGCTGCCCGAGCCGCCCACCGCCGTGTACGCGGTCAGCGACAAGAGCGCCATGGGCGCCTACCGGGCCATCGCCGAGGCCGGCCTGAAGATCCCCGAGGACATCTCCGTCGTCGGCACCGACGACGTGCTGCAGAGCGCCCTGCTGTCGCCGCCGCTCACCACGTTCGTCGTGCCGAAGTTCGAACTCGGCAGAGTCGCCGCCCAGGCCATGCACGCCCTGCTCGACAACCCCTCTGCGGCCGCCTCCCGCACCGTTCTGCATGGCCGCATCGCTCACCGCGACTCCACAGCCCTACCGGCGACACCGCAAAACTGAAATGTGACGTGCGTCACTCCACCTCATTGGTTACGTTGAGGTGACTGGTTACCGATGGTGAGTATAGGGGCTCAGCAGGAGGGAATTCACCGAAGGAGAGGGGCCGACCATGGGGTCCACCACTGCACTCAGGATCGCCCGGCAGTACGCCGACGCGGTGTCGGCCAAGGACTTCGCCACGGTCACCGGCTTGTTCGCCGAGGGCATCGCGTGGCACCAGCCGGGCGACAACGCACCGTGGTGCGGCCGCGATCGGCGAGATGTTCGGCGGCATGATGACGGTCACCGAGGGGACGTTCCAGCTGGAGTCGACCGCGGAGCCCATGGCGAACGGCGCGCTGGTCGCGGTCCCCGTCCGCTTCTCGGCCCGGCGTGAGGGCGTCGAGATGGGGATGCACGGCGTCGACCTGCTGAGGATCGAGGGCGAGCGGATCGCCGAGGTGTGGCTCTTCTCGGCGGGCCAGCTGGGTGAGGACGAGTTCTGGGGCAGTGCCTGAGCCCGGGTCGGTCGAAACGCATGGGCTGCCGTCCGTGCGGCCCAGTCGGCGCGCGTACCTCGCGCCTCCCTCCAAACCTGTAACAGCGAATTCGTGTTGCCCCTGTGCCAGGGGCGAAAGGAGCAAGTAGCCATGACCAGCAAGAACATCGACATCGTGCGGGAGTACTTCCAGGCCGTGCAGCAGGGCGACCTGGGCAAGGTGGGGGAGCTGCTGGACGAGGGGGTCGTCTGGCACCAGCCGGGCGCCAACCGGTTCTCCGGTGAGCACAAGGGCCGCGACGCCGTCTTCGCGATGCTCGGCGGGATGATGGAGGCCAGTCAGGGCTCCTTCGCCATCGACTCGGTCCACGCCCTCATGGACAACGGTGACACGGTGGCCGCCTCGATCCACTTCGCGGGCCGGCGTGAGGACGCGTCCATGAGCATGGAGGGCGTGGATGTCCTGCGCCTGCGAGACGGGAAGATCGTCGAGGTGTGGCTGTTCTCCGGTGACCAGGTGGCCGAGGACGCCTTCTGGGGACAGTAGGCAGTCCACCGGACCACCGGTCTACGGTCTTGCAGGCGGAAGCCGTCCGGCACGGAAGTGCTGTGCCGGACGGCGCGCCGTGCGTGTTACCAGGTGACCGGCAGTTCCCGCGGGACCATACCGCCCGGGCGGAACTTCAGCTCTTCCGCCGGTACCGCGAGGCGGAGCCCCGGCAGCCGGCGCAGCAGCGCGGGGAGTGCGGTCCGGAGTTCCACCCCCCGGCCGAGGTTCTGGCCGAGGCACTGGTGGATGCCGTAGCCGAGGGCGACGTGCCCGAGGGCCGGGAGGGGGTGGATGTCGCCACCCTGGCCAGCACCTTCTCCGACCCGCAGCAGCGCACCGCCGTCCTGGAAGGCATGGCTTTCACCGCCGACGGCGGGTTGAGGGTGGAATTCGACCGCGGTGATGTGGGTGTGCCCGCCTCCGGTTCCTACAGGGTGGCGCTCTCCAAGGAGACGATCACTCCATGGCTGTCCGCGTTCGGACAGCGCGCCCAACGGCAGACGATGAACCCCAGCGGCCCGCTCGACCTGGGCGCGACCCACACCCCCAGCACGCCCGTCCCCACCCACACCGTCTCCGGCGACGACGACACCGACTGCAAGAAGGTCAACCCCGACATCGTCCGTGCCGCGGCGAAGGCAGGCCATGAGGTCGGCAACCACTCCTGGAACCACCCCGACCTCACCCGGCTCACCCCGCAGCAGATCGCCTCCCAGATCAACCGCACCAGCGCGGCCATCATGGCCGCCACCGGCAAGGCCCCGACCGTCTTCCGACCGCCCTACGGCGCCATCAACCGGGTCGTCCGGAGCGCGACGACCCTCTCGCCCGTGCTGTGGGACATGGACACCGAGGACTGGAAGTACCGCGACCCCGCCAGGGTCGCGCGGACCGTCATCTCCAGGACGCAGCGCAACGACGTCGTGTGCTGACTTCACCTGATTCCGGCGAGGACGCCCCGGCGTTCACGCCGGGGAGGAATCACTGGTGGGCGTCGTAGCTCTCGCGCGCCGCGAGCACTTCGGTGATGTGCTCCTCGGCCCAGAGGCCGAGTGCCTGAAGCGGGGCGTGCAGGGTGCGCCCCAGTGGGGTCAGCTCGTATTCCACCCTGGGTGGGACCTCGGCGTACACGTGCCGGGTGACGAGTCCGTCGCGTTCTAGGTCCCGGAGTGTCTCGGTGAGGACCTTGGCGCTGATGCCGTCGACGGTGGTGCGCAGGTCGCGGAAGCGCAGGCGGCCGGCGCTGAGGGCGATGACCACCATCGCCGTCCATTTGTTGGCTATGCGGGCGAGCGAGGTGCGGGACGGGCAGGTGGCCGTCATGACATCGAAGGCCGGGTGCTGTGGCATGCGTCGCATCCTCATTGGTTACGTTCAGGCGACTAGTTACCCATTGTGAGTATAGGACTCCAACAGGCGGTTCTCGACTGGACCCGGAACTCCGGACTCGGTCGATGAGAATCGATCACGGAGCCCACCACCACGCTTGCCGTCGCCCACCGCTTCTCCGGCAGCCACCGCGGCGGGGCGACGGTGCCAATTAGGCCGAGGAGACCGGGGACGTCGGGCAGCGGGGGCGGTCGGGGATGCGCCGCGCGTGCCGGAGCGGCCTTTCGCGGTGCTCGTGGCCGGGGCGGCAGCCCCGGCCGGCCGCGCCGAAGCAGTCTGCCGGGCATCGGGCGGTACGGCGCCGCCCCGGGCGTCGGCGGCCCGGTGGACCATACTTCGGCTCAGCGACACCACACCGGGCACAGCAGCCAGCTTCTCCGCCTGCCCGCCGGTGAGTTCGGCCGAGGACCCCTGAGCAAGACCATCGTCTTCGTCACCCACGACATCGACGAGGCCGTACGGCTGGGCGACCAGATCGCGATCTTCCGTACCGGCGGCCACCTCGTCCAGTGCGCCTCACCCACCGAATCACCATCGGCACCGCCAACTTCACTGAGAACCAGGTGCTCGGTTACCTCTACGCCGCCGTGCTGGACGCGGCCGGCGTGAAGAACGCCCTCACCATCGCGCTGCCCAACGGCCTCCAGGTACTGCCGTACGGCATGGCCGAGGACTCGGACGCCTTCGTCGTCACCGGGAGACGGCCGAGAAGTACGGCCTGACCTCACTGGCCGATCTGAAGAAGCAGAACGGCAAGCTCGTCCTCGGCGCCGCACCCGAGGTGAAGAAGCGGGAGGTCGGCGTCGTGGGCCTCAAGGCGGTCTACGGCGTGGAGTTCAAGGAGTTCAAGTCCCTCGACTCCTCCGGACCGCTGGTCAAGGGTGCCCTGAAGAAGGGCGATGTCGACGTGGCCAACCTGTTCACCACGGACACCGACATCCAGGCCAACCACTGGGTGGTCCTGACCGACCCCAAGAACCTCATCCCCGGCCAGCACGTCGTCCCCCTCATCGCCGACCGCAAGGCCGACTCCACGGTCCGCAAGGCCCTCGCCCGCCTCGGCAACGCCCTGACCACCGCCCAGCTGACCGAGCTGAACCGACAGGTGGACAAGGACAAGAAGGACCCGCAGGACGTGGCGAACGCGTACGCGAAGCAGCACGGGCTGGCTTGAAGGCCCTGAACCGGCAGTCATCCCACAGACACGATCGGTCCATGGATATCATTAACCAATTCGTTGGAAGAATGTTCTGTGGAAGATGACTGTGGTGGATCTGAAGCTGGTGTTCCACGACCTGGTGCAGTTGGAGATCGAGCTGTGGAACGCCGTCGACGCGCGGCTGCGTGCCGAATGCGACCTCCAGCTCACGTGGTTCGAGGTGATGCAACTGCTGGCGCGGCGCTCGGCGTGCCGGATCCAGGACGTGGCGGAGGAGTTCGGGATCACGGTCGGCGGCACCAGCAAGGTGGTCGACCGTATCGAGGCCGCCGGTTACTGCCGGCGGCGCGCCAATCCGAACGACCGGCGCTCGTCGCTCATCGAGCTCACGCCCGAGGGACGTCGCCTGGTGGACAGAGCCATGGAGGTCTTCGAGGCCGAGCTCGTCACACGGATCGGTTCCGTGCTCCCTGAGCAGGATTTGGAGACGTTCGCCGCCACGCTGAGCGCGCTACGGGCGGCCGGGCGTGCGGTGAGTGCACGTCAGGAGTCGGCGTAGTGGTACGGGGTGTTGCCGTTCCGGAGGTCCTCGCCTTCGGTTCGGGTCACGTCGTCCTCGATGCTGTCACCGGCGCCCCCCTGCAATTCGTCGACGAGCAGAACCGGGACCGCCGGTTCCTGCTGGATCCCGGCGCCACCGCGTGGCACTCGGTCGAGCACCAGTGGGGTTCGGGACACCTGGTCACGGACCGGGGCGGCGCCCGCTGGCACACACCCGCCGAACTGCGGATGGCGGACGGGGCGATCGAGGCCGTGCACACGCCTCTGCCCGGGGTCCGCGTGAAGGTACGGCGCTCCGTACACGGCGGCCTGCTGCACGAGCGGTACTCGGTCGTCAACACCGGCCAGGAGGCGCTCACGATCACCGGTCTGGGCATCCAGACGCCGTTCGCCGACCTGTACGACGGCGCGGAGCGCTCCCTCGACCGGGCGGTGCATGCGCACGTGTTCACCGGCGGGACCTGGGCGTGGGTGCTGGCGCAGCCGATGTCGGGGGAGGGGCGGTGCCTGGGGCTGATCATGCGGGAGGGGGCGCTACGGGCGTACGCGGTCGAGTCGCGCAACCAGAACTCGCTGTCCGACGCACGCGGTCACCTGGTGCTGCTGGTCACCGACCAGGCCCGCAATCCGGAGGCGTTCGGCGGTCAGCCGGTGCTGCGTCTGGCGCCGGAGGAGTCGGCGACCGTGGCATGGGAGCTGGGCTGGTACGGGGCGGTCGCGGACTTCACCGCCGCGACCAGGCCGCCGGCCGTCTTCTCGGCCTACGCCGCCGAGACCGGGCAGCCGATCACCGTCGACGCGTCCTCGGTGAGCAGCCCGGATCCCGGGGTGACGGTGGAGCGCGATACGGACGGCCGCCACCAGGTCACAGCTTCCCGGCACGGCACGTACACGCTCGACCTCGGTGACGGGGCCCGTACCGAGGTCCTGTTCCACCTGCCGCTGGAGGAGGTCGTACGACGCCGGGCGGCCTACATAACCCGCCATCAGCGGGCCCGCGAACGGCCCGGCCTGCTCGCCCACGCCTTCGTGCCGGTGGACACCCGGACCGGTCTCACCCAGTCGACCAACGGCTGGTCGGACTGGACGGACGGCTCCGAGCGGATCGCCATGCCGCTGCTGCTCCAGGCCGCCGCCGCCCGTGGCCTGGCCGACCCGGAGGAGACCGAACCCCTGCTGGACGGCTGGGCCCGCTTCGCCCGCAGCCATCTGCTGGACGAGACCGCCGCCCCACGCCGCGGCTCCCAGAACTGGCACACGGGGCCCCGGCTGTACGACACCCCTTGGCTGGCCCACTTCTTCCACGACCGGCACCGCGCCCACGGCCGGCCGGAGGACCTCGACCTCGCCGCCCGCATCATCGAGCGCGGCTTCGAACTCGGCGGTGCCACGCACCTGTCCATCTGCCTGTCCCCGACGACGCTGGCCGTCTGCGACAGCCTGGACACCACCGGGCAGGAAGACCGCACCAAGAGACTACGAGACCAACTGGTCGACAGTGCGCGGCAGTTCGCCCGCATGGGCAGGCGACTGCCCGCCCACGAGGTGGCCTACGAGCAGTCCATCGTGGCTCCCCTGCTGGATCTCCTCGTCGACGCCCACACCCTGACCGGGGACCCCGCCTTCCACGACGCGGTGGCCGAACGGCTGCCGTGGCTGCTGGCCTTCGGCGGCCCGCAACCCCACGTCCGCCTGCACGGCATAGCGATCCGCCACTGGGACGGCTACTGGTTCGGCGCTCACCGCCTGTGGGGAGACGTCTTCCCCCACTACTGGAGCACCCTGACCGCCACCACCCTCCTGCGCCTCCCGGCCACGCTGCGCACGGAAGGCACCGACCGGCTCGCCGAGGCGATCCTGCGTGCCAACATGGCCAACTACCGCGAGGACGGCTCCGCCACCTGCGCCTTCGTCCTGCCCTCGACCGTCGACGGCCGCCCCGCGCACACGGCCGACCCGCTCGCCAACGACCAGGACTGGCACCTGGTGCTGTGGCTGCGGGCACAGGAACAGGCCGAGTGGCCTCCGGCGGCGAGGTGAGCTCGGTGCTCGGCGCCGTCGGCCGTGGGATCAGTCGGCGATGCCGGCGAACGCAACGACCTTCTCGATGCGTGCCCGGACGAGGAGGTTGCCGGGGCCGCCGTTGCGGGCGGCGTACCCCTCGGCGCGGTCCTCGCCCATGTAACGGGCGCCGAGCCGCCCGGCCCACCGCAGCGTCTCGTCGGGGTCCTCGGAGATCTCGGCGCTGCCCTGGAGCAGGACGAAGGCGTACGGAGGTCGGTCCTCGTCCACGCAGAGCGCGAACCGGCCGTCCCGGACCAGGTTGCGGCCCTTGACCCCGTCCTTCTCGGTGTTGAACACCACGTCGTCTCCGTCGAGCAGGAACCAGACCGGTGTGACGTGCGGGCTGCCGTCGGCCCGGACGGTCGACAGCTTGCCGGTGCGGGTGCCCTGCGAGACGAAGGCCCGCCACTGCTCGTCGGTCATCCTGTGCATGAGTCTGCCTTTCCTGGTCGGGCGCCGGGCCGTGGGAAAGCCGGACGTTCTGCTTCCCCATGGAGGGAGAGCGCGGTCCACTGCCGACGCTCTGCGGCCGGTTGCGTGGTGGCTTATCGGGCGAAGTCGAGGCGGTCGGCGAGGCCGGCCTCGGTGAAGGCGGCCTCGATTTCCTTGCGGCCTTCCTTGAAGTGGGCCCAGCTGTCGTAGTGAGCGGGGACGACCCTGCGTGCGCCGAGGAGCTTGGCGGCCTCGGCGCCCAGGGCGCTGTCGAGGGTGAGCAGGGCGTTGTCGAAGGCGAAGTCCATGCGGGCGCCGCCGAGGAAGAGGACCGCGGTGTCCACCGGGGCGAACTTCTCGGCGATCTCCTTGACGTGCTCCAGGTTGGCGTTGTCGCCGCTGAGGTAGACCGAGGGCAGGTCGTCGGAGGTGAGCATGAAGCCGACGACGTCGCCGGTGATCGGCTCGCAGCCCTCGGGGCCGTGCCGGGCGGGCAGGCCGGTGACGGTCACGGTGCCGCCGTCGGGCCGCTTGAGTTCGGCGGTCTGCCAGAAGGCGAGGCCGCGGGCGTTGCCGCCCAGGCGTCCGGCGCCGCTGACCGTGGTGAAGACGACCGGCACCTCGGCCAGGAACGCCCGGCCGGCGTCGTCGAGGTTGTCGTCGTGCTCGTCGTGGGAGAGCAGGATGGCGTCGACGGGGCCGAGGTCGGCGGCGGTGACGGGCGCGGGCTCGGTCTTGACGAGCTTGTGGTCGCCGGGGAGGGGCATGGGGTACTCGCCCGGCGGGTCGAAGGTCGGGTCGGTGACGAACCTGAGCCCGCCGTACTCGATGAGGGTGGTGGGGCCGCCGTAGACACGGACCGGGATCTTCTCGCTGATGGCGCTGGACATTCGGGAACCTTCCGGCTGCTGACGCGTGGGTTCTTGGCGGTGCCGGGGTGGGCGGCGGACCGGCCGGGATCCGTCACAGGGCCGGTCCGCCGGGGGCGGCGCACGGTGGATCCGTGCGTAGGCCGCGCGGGCGAGGTGTCACGGGGCGGGTGCGGAGAACACGCCGAAGTGGTGGCCCGCGCTGTCCTGCAGGCGGGCGAAAGTGAGGCCCGCGGCGTCGGTGATCGGCGCCATGAGCACCTTGCCGCCCAGTTCCTCGGCGCGCTGGACGGTCGCGGCGACGTCCTGGACGAAGACGTAGAAGATCGCGTAGTCGGGGAACTTGCCCTCCGACTCCCACACGCCACCGCTGGGCTGCTGGGCACCCGGCGCGACGACGGCGTGGTAGTTCACGCCGGGCGTGTTGGTGTTGAGCTGGAAGTCCCAGTCGAACAGCTGGCCGTAGAACTGCTTGACCTCTTCCGGCTGGCCGGTGCCGATCTCGAACCAGGCCACGGAGTTGAAGGCAGGACCGGGCACAGAACTCTCCTTTACCTCTGACGGCAGGGCATATCGGCAGCTTTCGTGCGCCGCAACCGGGGTCGGCGGGCGTCATCCGGAGTTGCCGCGCCCAGACTAGGCATATACATTCCATGGAAGCAACTTCCATGGATGAATGTTCCGCGTCGAGCCGCTGTTGGCCGCCGGGGAGAGGAGAGCCAGCTCATGGAGCCGGTCGAAATCGAAGCGAAGACGCTGATCCAGCGGTCGAAGATCCCGTCGATCGACTACGTCATCAACCCCTACACCGGCTGCGTGCTCGGCTGCGCCTACTGCTACGCCAGCTTCGCCGGACGGCAGTTCGGGCAGCCGGTCAAGGAGTGGGGCAACTACCTGTACGTCAAGAAGAACGCGGTCGAACTCGCCCGCAAGGAGCTGGCGAAGATGCCCGAGCACAAGCGCCGGGGCACCATCGTGCTCAGCTCGGTCACCGACCCCTACCAGGGCCACGAGACGCAGTACCGGCTCACCCGCGGCATCCTGCGCGAGCTGGACGCCGTCGACTACCCGGGCACGGTCCGGATCCTGACCAAGTCACCCGTCGTCACCCGCGACATCGACCTGCTCACCAGCCTGCCGAGGGCCGAGGTCGGCATGACGGTCACCACCACCGACGACAAGGTCAGCCGCTGGCTGGAGGTCCGCGCCCCGCTCGCCTCCCGTCGCCTGCGGACCCTCGCCGAACTCCGCGAGGCTGGAGTACCCGTCTTCGCCTTCGTCGGCCCGCTCCTGCCCCACTTCGCCACCCGGCCCGAACTGCTGGACCACCTGTTCGGACAGCTTGTCGAGGCGGGTGTACGCGAGGTCTACATGGAGCACATCAACCTCAAGCGCTACATCCGCGAGCGCATGGACGACGTCCTGGCCGGCGAGCCGGAAGAGGTACGGGAGGCATACGTCCAGGCCCGGACCAAGGACCACCGCGAGCGACTGGACGCGATCGTGACCCCGCTGCTCGACAAGCACGGACTGCGCCTGCGCTTCGACGAGGTCGTCTACCACGACGACTTCAAGGACGACCGGCCGGACATCTACGGGCCGCCGGCCAGGCCCATGGCATAGGCGCAGACGTGCCGCACCAATGAGTGCGCTCGACCCCTCCCGCGGAAGGTGCCCGTTGGTTGACCTCGAGCGGCTGCACCAGGACCTGGTGTGGCTGGAGACCGAGCTGTGGAACGCCCTCGATACCCGGCTTCGCGCGGAGTACGGCCTGCCTCTCACCTGGTTCCTGGTCATGCGGTTCCTCACCCACCACCCCGGACGCCGGATCCAGGACATCGCGCGGGAATTCGCGATCACAGCAGGCGGCGCCAGCAAGGTTGTCGACCGCATCGAGGCGGCCGGGTACTGCCGGCGTTGCCCCCACCCTCACGACCGGCGCTCGGCGATCGTCGAACTGACCCTCGACGGGCAGGACTTGATGAGCGGGTCGGCCGAGGTCTTCGAAACGGAGCTGCGGAGACGGATCGGCTCGGCGACCACCGAACCGTCCCTGGCGCAGTTCGCCGCGACACTGAGCACGCTGAGGGCCGCCCTTTCCCCGAACATGCGGTAGGCGTCCACCGAGATGGATGCTTGATCGTGTGGGGGCTGGATCAGCAGCCTCAGGGGTGCAAGCGGGGTGACGGGCAGCTCCCTCCGCCAGGAGCTCGGGGAGGTGGCCGGGAGCCGGATTCCGGAGTCGGCTCCCAAATGGCTCCCAGAATGGCCCCCCGAACCACTCAGGGGCCCGACCCGCTAAGCGGATCAGGCCCCTGATCTGGTGTTTCTCTGTCGGGGTGGCGGGATTTGAACCCACGACCTCTTCGTCCCGAACGAGGTTCGATCACGTTGCCCGTCTGCTATCGATGGTATAGGCACAGGTCAGGGAGTTGGTGGTGGTCGGTCTCGGGAGGTGTCGCGAGGGCTCTGGGAGAAGATCTTCTCCCAGATTTCTCCCAGGTGGCGGACTGCCAGCGCGGTGGCTCTACCCGCACTTGTATTGCAGCAGCAAATTCGCATGAAGGTGCTGATTGTGCCGTCACGTGTTGTGGTGTTCGGAAGACAACGGGTCGGTGCGTAGATCGTCGGCATGCGGCCAGATATCCAAGGACAGCGAGGCCAGGTACATGCCCCGCGTGCGGATTCGATGCTCGTCCCAGGTGGTCGCCCAGTCGCTGATGTCAGTGTTCGATGGAGCACTGAGCAACGTGCCGTGGGTGAGGCGTAGCAGGCTGTGCTTGCCGAGCCACTGCCGCTTGTCCTCCCAGGCCATGTTGCCCAGAGTGGGGTTCAGGCGGGCGGTGACCAGTGTCAGGTTGCCGAGTGTGTGGACCAGTTCGTCGCGGTCGGCTCCTTCAGACGGATCGTTCTCAAGGGGCGGCCAGTTGTCGCGCCAGCTCTGCGGCATGACGTGCTCGATGGTCAACTTTGCGCCGGCCTGTTCGCCGACGGGGACGGTGAGCTGTTCGGTGTGGTCGGTGCGCAACTCGTCCTCCAGTGCTTCCAGGAGGATGCGTACGCTGCGCCGGACCAAGCGGGAATAGATGGGGTCCTGTTCCAACGAGGCACGGAACTCGGAGTCGCTTGGCCAATGACGGTGGTGGCCCTGCATTGCCGAGAGGGCCTTGATGACGGCTTCGTCCGCGCGGTCGGGTTGTCGGGCTACGGCCGCGACCAGGTCACGGAAGACGTTGTTGTAGTCGCGAGTACTGAGATTGAGCACCGCCCTGCGTACGAGGTAGCTGTCGATGGCCCGGATCGCCCGCCGTCGGCGCTGCAGTGGCAGCACGGACTCGTCCAGGCCGTAGAGGAAGAGGAGCAGGGGCATCGGAGTGGAGGTCTGAAGGACCTTCATCCGATACAGGAACCGTCCCTCGACGCCGTGCAGCGGATGGTCGTCGATGAGGTCATAGATCTCGGCGTATCGCGTCAGCTCGGCAAAGACGTCTTCCGTAGGGACGGCAGACGAGAGCAGCCAGCGCTCGAACTCCTTGAACAAGGCGGAGGCAGTGAACTCGCGCTGCGTACGCATCGTGAGCCAGTACGTCAGGAACACGTCGAGGCGGCTTCGCGTAATGCGGCCAGTCGTCTGTTCCACGCGCCATTCGTCCTGGTCGAAGGGCGCCCAGTACGTTTTGTAGAGCCGGTCGACGTCCGCACCGGCACGTTCGGCGTCGCGGAACAGCAGGTTCTTGATCAGATCCGCGTGCTCCAGCGGTGTACCGCGGCTGTTCAGCGTCTCGAAGACGACCTGCGCGTCGTCGTGCTCTTCCAAGTCGATGATGACTAAACGCAGCTGTTCCCGCAGCGCATGCACCAGCATCGCCAGCCGCTCCTGCGACTCAGCTGCTTCCGCCAGCCATGTGTTAATCTCCCGCTGAAAGTAGGCGACGGCTTCGGCGAGCCGTCCTCCCCCTCCCTGGCCGAGCATGACGGCGCGGAACTCGTCACGGTCCGCATTGGTCGGCCAGACCTTGTAGAGATGGTCGGGATGCTGGGCGCGGTCGAACAGATCTTCGTCGTTCTCCAGGAACTTACTCAGCAGGCGTACGGAGCGCTCGTGGTTGAGAGCCGCCGCCGACAGGCGAGCCGCGAACAGGAACAACTGTAGTGTTGTCAGACGCTGTTGGCCGTCGATGACCTGCCGCGTCTCCAGACTTGATGAAAGGTACGGGGTCTCGTCGAAAACAACCGCTCCGAGAAAGTGCGGTGCCACCGTCTCCCCGGTCGATGCCGCTTGTTCGGCCCGCTCGACGGTGCGGCGGATGTCCTCCCACAGGGCCGACCAGTTGTCGTCCCGGTTCCACACGTACGGCCTCTGGAACAGCGGCACCGTGTAGCGCACGTCCCTGCCGAAGATCCGCCGCAGGTCGACCGTGTCCGCTCTCATGGTTTGGGGTCCCCTCCCTCGCGTCCAGGCTCTTACCGTAGCGATCTTCGCTATAGCTGATCGGCCTGATCCGTGAACTTAGGGAGGAAGAGGGCGGGGAATACTGTCGGGTGGTGGGATGCTGCTGAGCCTTCTTGAGGCGTTCTGGTCAGACCATCATGATTTGTTAGTGAGTGCGGCGGCGATTCGTGACATGGCGGTGAGTACTGCGGGTGGCTCAGCAGCCAGCGGCACGGTGTGCTGGATGAGCTCAATGCCCGAGTGCCGAACGGTGTGACGCAGGGCTGGTCTCTCGCCCGCAGCGTAGATGAGGTGGCCGCGGTCGAGTCCCAGACCGAGGCAGTACGAGGCCATCTGGTAGAGATCGGCGTTCGGGAAGCCACGCACAGAGTCTGCCTTGTACTTGGCGTCGGCCACCCCGGCAGCTGTGCCGTCGCCGCGACACCAAATGACATCGGGGAGCAGGCGGATCCGGTGCGCCTCGTCGAGGAAGTGGCGGCCGCCATTGGTGATCACATATCCGGAGTACGGACGGAGTGCTTCCCGGAGCGATGCAGCAACAAAGTCCTCGAAAACCTTTTCCATATTGATCAGCAGGCCATCCACGGGGACGGTTCCGCCGTCGTTGAGTTCGTACGAAGCTCCTCGCAGGACGAGCTCGCCGAGACGGATTCCAGTACGCAGGCGCGCGTTGTCGGGGCCGGCAGTCCAGTCGGGCAAGGCCCGCGTCGATGGCACGTCTCCCACATCGGGGAGTGCGGCGATCACCCGCCTGAGCTCGGGACGGCACGTTGCCGGTACTCCCGGGAGAGCCAAGAGACGCCGGGCCGCCGAGCGTAGGATGCGATTTTCTGGGATGTCCTCGGTGAATTCCTCGTAGCTGGCTTCCACGGGGAAGGATCTGCCGAAGTGCCGGCGCAGCTGGTCGGCATGGCGGATACGGCCGCGCACGACGGGGAGCGTCGCGTCGACACTGACGTACCCCTGTAGGGCGCCGTGGCGGAGGCCGCGCTCAGCGGCTCTGACGAAAGCGTACGCCACCGCCGGGAGCAGTCCGTCACGCTCCGATGCTTCGATGGGCTCGGAGTACCAGCGGTCCGGAGCCGCGGTGTACGCCAGGAGGAACAGCAGGCGTGCGACCGGTGTCTTAGGTGCGATGCGGACGTCGATGCCCCCGATTCGCGCGGCGCCGACGAGCCGGTTGCCGCTGATTCGCCACAGACCCGGGCGGCGGCCTGGCTCCACTCGCACGATGCGAGACGAGGTTAGGGCAGCTGCTTGTCGCGGGCTGAGTTCCGCTTGAATGGCTTTGCCGCTCTCGGACAGGTCGAGGCGCGTCATGCCGGACCGCTGACATCCTCGCCAGGAGCTTCGTCAGCTGAGGGGGCCTGACGCAGCAGTGTTGCCTCCTCGATGCCGAGCTCGTCGAGGATCTCGTCTAGCGAGAACCGATCGATGGTGTCGCCGGGTTCCTGGTCGGCGAGCAGCGGCAGAATCGAGGTCCGCCAGGCGCGGGCGAGCGCGCCCGGCTCCTCATACAGCGAACGACGCATGAAGTATGACGGCCCGAGTTGGAAGTCCCGCTCGGCGATGCGGCTGTTGAGCTCTTCCATGAGTAGGGCTGCGGTGTCCGGAAGTCCCTCGCTGCGGAGCCAGCTGCGCAGCATGGACGAGGTGGGTTCGGCGGTGGGATGCAGCTCAACGAAGGAGAAGCGTCGCCGCATGGCCGCGTCGACGCGTGCCACCGACCGGTCGACCGTGTTCATCGTCCCGATGATGACGACATTCCGCGGGAGCGTGAAGCCGTTGCCGTCGTCGGTTCCGTACTGGAGATGCACTATGTCGTCGCGGTACTCCAGCAGGAAGTACAGCTCTCCGAAGACCCGAGCCAGATTGGCCCGGTTGATTTCGTCGATGATCAGGACATGAGGGCTGGATGGGTCCTTGCGGGCGTTCTCGACGGTGCGCCGGAATGGGCCGGGCACGAGTTCGAATCCGGGCTGCCCGTCCTTGCCCTGGCGTGGGCGGAACCCTTCGAAGAAGTCCTCGTAGGCGTACGAGGGATGAAACTGTACGAGGGTGACGCGTTCACGTCGTCCTGCTGTGAGGTGCAGAGCGAGCTTGCGTGCGAGATACGTCTTGCCAGTGCCCGGCGGGCCGTAGAAGACGAGCTGAGGCCGTTCCTTGAGGAGTTCGATCCAGTCGTCGAGATCCTGCGGACGGATATGCAGATCTTCGGCCAACCGGGCGTCCGGCCCGGGGAGGTGCAGACTGCGACGGGGCGGAGGTGGGGTAGCACCGGCCTCGGTCGGCAGCATGGCGGCGAGGTCGTCGGCGAGGTCTGTGAGGTCGACGACGCTGAGTTGGACGCCGAGCTTGCCGTTGAGGCCGTCCGGTATGTCGTCCTCGAAGGGATCGATAGGAGCCGCGGTGTTGAGCCAGCGCACACTGCGGGTCAGGGCCACCGTGCGGTCCGAGGTGAAGTGAGGGCCCGACGTGACCTCCCCCAGATACAACTGGTCACCCTCCCTGGCCGGGGTCAGCACGAGGTCACCCTCACGCATCCGGTTCAGGAAGAGGTGGATCTCCGCGCTTTTGTCTCTCAGGGCGACTTGGGCGAGATGGGCGTAATCGGCTTCCACGGCGAGACGTACGGCATCCTCGCCACTGCCCGGCTCCAACACCCGCAAGCGTGACGCCTCGACGCCGCAGTACCCCTCGTTCAGCCAGTCCTGTAGCAGGTCAGAGGGGCCCGTGTCGGAGGCCCGGACCAGCCAGGCGCGGCGCGGTTGGGATGGTGCAGCGGTGCCCAGAGCTTCGCGCATAGCTTCGACGGTAACTCTCCGGGCCGGATCCGGTCTCCCGGACTGTGGCAGGAGCGTGCCTTCCCTGCGCATGGCGTGCGCCTGGGCCTGCGAATCGGGCTGAGCCGCGTTGCTGACGATGCGATCGGAGGCGCTGGACTGGATCTGCCGTGCATAGCGCATGACGGTGGCGGGATCGACTCGCAGTACGTCGGCGACGTCGTCTCGGGTGGCCCAGGTCCCAGAGGTGAGCAGCGCGAGTACGACGCCCAAGTTACCGGCGTCACCTGTGTCTTCTGTGACCCGGGTGATGAGTTCGTGGGTGCCGAACATGGCGTTGTCGGGGGAGAGCACGCGAAGGTCTCTGGATCCTCTAAAGTGGCGGAGCCTTGGTTAGGGGGACGAGGCGGTGGCGGCGGCTAGTCAGCCCTTTCGCCAAGGTTCTGCCGGAAGACGTCAAATACCGTCTTCGTGTGGTCCTGATCGCTCAGGGATTCGACCATCCCGGCGAAGTTCGTGCGGGCGTCCTCAACCGCCTTCGCCCGGTCGTGCTCGCCGGCACCTTTCGAGCCCCCACGCTGGAGAGCGGGTGCGAGGTGTGGGAGGAACGGAACTATGGGTTTGATTACTTGATGCCAGTGCTTGATCACTTTGGGGAGCGTGGGCTGCCGGGAGAACCCGAGCGTGAACGGGTCGCGCGTGCCGCGGCCGAGCAGGGTGTCCATGCAAGCGGCGACGGCATCGATGACCACGGGGACAGCGCCGCGGCGCTGGAGGAAGTCATGCACCTTGCGCGGGATCCCTTTGAGGTCCGGATCGTTCCTGCATCTTGCCGCGTACTCGGTCTTCGTCTGCTCCACCGCGCGCTGCAACCCGTAGCAGAACAGCACATGCCGCGCCGTGGTGTGGTCGCCGAAGAGGCTGGCGTAGAGCGCGTCGTCCGACCAGATCTTGCCCGGCTCGTTGTAAGCGATGTAGGGCTTACCGTGGAAGGCCGCGAGAGCCTTGGCTGCCGTTGTCGCCACGACGCGGTTCGCGGGTGGCGCCACCGCGATGTCGCTGGGGTCGGTACGGCGACCGCCGTCGTAGGCAATGTCGCCGAGCTGCTGGAACTCCTTGATGAGGCGCAGCTGAGTACGGTCGTTGCTCCGGAAGTCCGCTGGCAGGGTGGCGAGCTGACGGTTCGTGGTGCGGATCACCTCGCTGACGAGCGAAGGATCGTCGCACACCACGAACCGGATCAGCAACTGGCCGGCCTCGGTCTGTCTACGGAGGGTTTCGTCGCTCACGGCCCCGGTCGTCTGGGCACCATTGACGATCGACAGGCCCTGCAACGTGATGATACGCCGACCGTCGGGGCCGGGCTCACCGACCTCGACTCCGTGGGTGAGGGCCGTAACGCCGTTGTTCAAGACGAAGAGATCTTCCGGCCGATCCTGCACGGTTTTGCGGATCGCGCTGTTGATAGCGCCCTTCTTGCCCTTGACTCCGACGAAGCCACGGACGTTGGCGGAGAACAGACGGTTCTCCTCGGTGCCGTTGTGTTCCCAGTACAGGTTCTGGAGCCAGGCGGTGTCCACGGCGGTGCACACGGCGCTCCACTTACCGCTTGACAGTTCGAAGCAGTCATCCACGGTGAGAGTGATCTCGTCGGTGACCAGAATGGGACTCCGCGACCCCTTGTACCAGCGGTACAGGGTGGGCACACCTACCTCGAGACCGATGACGCGCTCCGGAGCGGAGTCCGGATACGCTTGTTGAAGCACCCGCGTCGCCATGCGAACGGTCGCGTCGAGCTCGGCCCGTGCGTTGGCGGTCTCGAGTTGATTGTGGACGAACCAGAACTGCGCCTCCTTGATGCGTCCGTCCTGGAGGGCCTGGCGTACGGCCTCGCCGGCGGGCTTCAGCCGTGCGGGCAGGTCCTCCGGTTTCCCGCTCAGCAGCCAAGCGACGCTCTCGTTGAGGGCGGTGGCTTTCCATACTTTGGGCTCTGCCAGAGATGACTTGGGAGACTCGAACCCCTGGGCGATGATGAGCTTCTCGGAGTCGGGGTCGATGTAAACCAGGTCGCAGCCGTGGTCCTGGCCCCCGTCGGTCAGGGAATCGACGGCCACTGCATGGATGTCGTCGATTCCCTGGTGCAGCTGGAGGGCGAAGAGCAGGCGCTTGTTGTCCCCGTATTCATCACGGTCGAGGTCGGTGCGGTCGTCGAGCACCTTCTTGAGTACGGCCGCCGCTTGCTGCGCCGTTACCCCGTCACCCACGCCGCTCACCTTGTCCCCTCGCTGATGCGTAGTCACGCCGTTTCAGATCCTAAAGTGTCGAGCTTGCCGCGCCCTCGTCGCACGGAGAATTGGTCACTCCTGCACATGCCTTGGCCCTTGTCCCGGGGGTGGGCTGAGCGGTGAGACGTAGGCGTCGCCCGCTTGGGCGGCCTTGGTCATGGCCGCGTAAGCCTCGAGGATCAGTAGCTTCGTGCGGTACTTGCCGTGGGCCGCCATGTCCTTTCCCCGCACGATGGGGAACGTCTCCATCACATGATCGACCTGGGCCTCGGTCAGGTCGTAGAGGTGGAACATGGCGGCGTCGAGTTCGGCGCGGATCTGGGCTCGGCGGGCTTCGTCCCAGCGGAAGGGGGGGCCTTCGTCGCCGAGGTCGCGGGCGAAGGGCGTGAGGTCGTGGGCTGTGTAGGTGAGTTCCAGGACTCGCGGGGTGATCCAATCAGCGAGGCTGACCTTCGCGTCCCATGCTGCGGCTAGCTTGTAGCGCTCAGGAGCGAGCACAGGGACTTGCCGCAGGTACGAGTAGGTCAGATGGATCCCAGCAACCTTCTGCCTCACGCCGTAGTCAAAGGCGAAGCTGTTCAGATTGGCGATGAGCTGAGCAGGTTGCTCGACGCCAGGGAGTAGCAGCGGTGTCGTGTGGGCGATGGCCGTTCTGGGGATGACAGACGTGATCATCGTTCGCTCGTCCGTGGATCGAGTCACATCCCGCCATCCCAGCAGCCACCCCTTGTCCCACCGCCCATTCAAGCGATAGTCCACATCACACTCAGACATCCAGTACCGGGGAATCGGACCCCGCCCCGGGTCGTTCTTTTCCTCCAGCGTCAGCCGCGGCAGCTCCGTGTCCTGGCTGCCCTCGGGCCGCTTGCTGTAGCACGACAGCCGGTGGTCGTAGTGGTGGACGAACTTCGCCTCGTACAGCGGCAGCAGCCGGTGTGTGCCGTCAGTGAAGACATTGCCCTCCAGGTGTAGTCCCCCGGCCTCCAACTCGGGCTGTTCCCAGAACAGGTCGGAGTCGTTGGCCATGTCGAACATTCGCATGAAGGAAATGCCCCAGGGGTTGGCCTCAGGGGCGTCGTCGTTCTCGTCCCACAGCACTGGTACACGCCGGTAGATCCCAAGCGTGATGTCAGCGTCACGCTGCGTGCGGAACATCGGCATGGTGCCGGTATTCGGGTTCACCAGCAGCAGGTCCGCTGGATTGACCTGAATGCGCTCACCGCGCGGTGGTAGTTCGTCCGGGTGTTTCCCCAGGGTCCAGGATTCGGCCTGCGTGATTTCGGTGTCCCGGCCCGTGACCGTTAGGAGCGAGAACCGGTAGCGGCGGTTTCCCACATCCGTCCAGATCCGCGGATTGGTGACGAAGTCCAGCAGGGAGTCGAGGCGCCGCTGTTGGAGGATGTCCCGGAAGAAGGGCGCCGTGGTGGAGTCCACGGCGATGCCGGTCGGCACGATGATGCCCATACGACCGCGCCCCGCGATGAACTGCCGGGCCGTTTCGGCGAACACAGAGTACGTGTTGACGTCGCCCTGTCCTGTGAACGGGAAGCGTCCCGAGTCACGCAGGAAGTGGAGAGTGCCCTCGGAGCGCCGGCGTGCGGCGAGGTAGGCGTCGTAGTGGAAGCGCTGCTCCGGCGAGGCGGCGAGCTCGGCGATCGCGTGGTCGCGGGCAGCCTTGTTGGAGGCGTCCGCGATCTCCGGAACGCGTGTGGCGAAGAACTCCTTGTCCTGGAGTTTCACCCGGTCCCAGGGAGGGTTACCCAGGACGCACGAGAAGCCACCGCTCCATCCCAGGTCCGGGTCGTAGCCGGGTGCCTCGTCGTCCGAGCTGTTGAAGATGTGCGGGAACTCCAGATGCCAGTGGAAGAACCCGTATTCATGGGCGAGTTGGTCCACCGTCTGGTCGGTCACCGCACCCGCGCTGCCGTTCTCGATCATGCGGCGCCAGGAGTCCGCGGCGATTCCCTCCGGTCCGCCGACATAGGTGGGCCACACGAAAGCGGCGCACCAGGCGTCCGCGATACGGCGGTCCCTGACTTTCTCCGGGGACGACTGCCATGAGCGGTACTTGTCGATCTGCCGGTGGATGTCGGCGAGCTCGCGGCCGGACTTGCTGTGGATGTCCGCGATGACGTGGGCGTGGTGGGCGTTGCCCGTGGCCACGGTGACGCCGCCGGTGGAGAACAGCGCGTCCTGACCTGCGTCGCGCTCCTCCCGGTTGCGCTTGCGGAGCCGGGCGACCTGCTTGGCGTCGTCGCCTTCGAGGGCCTGGTACGCCACATCGGGGATGCCCTGCTCCAACAGGCGCGGTGTGGCGCCGAGCAGGGCGTTGCCCTGGCGGATGTGGGCGTCGAGGAAGGACATCGGGCGGGGCTTGCCCGGTTCGAGGGCCTGCATCCACAGTGCGAACTTGGCGAGGTCGACGGCCATGCGGTCGAGGTCCACGCCGTGGATGCAGCGGGCCACGACGTCGGGCAGCCAGCGTTGTACGGCATCGACGGGTGGTTCGGTTTCCTGGGTGTGTACGACGGCGATGCGTTTGGCGATGCGGCGGGCGGCGGCGACCAGGAAGTGTCCTGATCCGCACGCCGGGTCGCACACGGTCACCCGCAGCAGGGCGTCCACGGGGTTGGATGACTTCGCCGCTTCCTCCAGGACGGGATCCAGGGCGGATTCGAGCAGGGTGTCCACAAGTGCCGTAGGTGTGTAGTACGAGCCCGAAGCCTTGCGGGAATGCCCGGCAGAGTTGCGCAGGCGGTAGGTCTTGCGGTCCGGATCGGGATCTGGGACCAGTTCGAGCAGGCCCTCGTACACCCCACCCAGCTCCTCCGCGCCGAGGTGGCGGTAGTCGACGGGCAGCCAGCGGCTGCCGTCGTCGCTACGGACCCGGGAGAGGTGACGCACCGCGGCGAGGAGACGGTCGTTGGGCAGCCGGAAAGAGGCCAGGGTGACGTCGTCGAAGAGGTGGTCCTGGGGACTGGGATCGTAGACGCCGCCGAGTCCCGGCAGGGCGAGCCGAGGGTCCCCGCCCTCTTTACCGAGGGCGTTCAGCACCATGATCAGGGCCTGCCACAGATCGTCCCGGCGGTCGCCCTTCATCGTCAGCGCGAGGCGGCGCAGCCGGCTGCTGGAGAAGTACGCCTCGTAGCGGTCCCGGGCCTGCGGATCGCAGTCCTTGCCGAACAGCGCCTGCCGGTCCTCGGCGACGAACAGGAAGATTAGTCGGTAGACGAGGCGTAGCAGGGCGGCGTTGAGGCGATCCTTGGGGATGTCGCCGCTCCTGAGCCCCTTGCTTATCTGTTCGTTGGCGGGGTGGGTGAGGAAGCCGGAACCCAGCTCCTCCAGCGCGAGCTGGAGCCCGGTGCTCAGGCCCTGCAGGAAGCGCGAGCCGCTCTCCAGGGCTTCCTCCCGCCAGCGTTCGAGCCAGCAGTCGGCAGCGGTTGGCTCGCCGGGTGCGTCGTCCTCGCGGGGCAGCAGGTCGATGCGGGAGGCGTGCAGTAGGGCATACAGCAGGTAGAAGTCCGCGTACAGGTCCCCGTCGAAGATCGATTCGAGGTCGAACTCGATGTACGCGGAGCCGACGAGGGAGGTGGAGTCCCGCACCAGTCGCAGCAGGCGGCCGTTGGAGAGCACCCCCCACAACAGCGAGCCGCCGGTGTTGAGGCAGTCCTGCAGCATGGCTTGGGGGACGCGTCCTCCCTTCGCGGGGCGGCGATCCAGTTCGGCGTGCCAGGACAGAAAGTGGACGGGGAAGTGCTCACGGTGGAGATGACTGACGGGGAAGGACCGTCCGCCAGCTGTGACTCCCCGCCGTGTCGTGGGCAGTTGGCCGTAGCCGAGTTCGGCGAAGAGGGGGAGCAGCCACTTCCGCCGGGTCAGGGTGGTGCCGAGGTCGGCCGCTGGCAGCTGCTGCAGTTGGTCACGGTAGGACTGGTACACGCCTTGCAGATACGCCCACGACCGGCTCACGGCGTCGCCTAGCCGCCCGACTGGCAGGCTGTACTCGCCCGGTGTCATCCCGGGCAGGGCGCGGTCTCCTGCGGAGATACGCGCCAGGATCTCGGGGGAGAGCACGCTGCCTTCGATACGGACAGCGGTGAATCCGTCGCTCGCGAGAGGGACGGCAGTCGGGCTCACGCGGTGCCTCCGGCTGTGGTGGTCCGGTTGGTTGATGCTGTGTCAGGAACGTACACGTACACGCCGAGGACATCGGCCGAGGGCTGGAACGTCACCTGCAGTCCGCGCCGGGCGGCGGAGGCCGAGCGGCGGACGCGGCGGTGCGCTGCGAGGAGCTCGGATGCTGCTGCCTCTCCGTGGCGGTCCAACTCCGGCTGGATTCGGTCAAGATCACGTACGGCCCGGTCCGCGTACTGGCGCACGTGTTCTTCCAGGGCGTTGGCCGTGGGTTCGGCGTCCAGGAGCTGGGTCACTTCCTGCGGGGTGAGCCACTCGGGTGCGCTCGCACTGCCCTGGTAGGCGAGGACGCGGGCCTCCTCGGCCACTGTGGGTGTGGTGCCGCGCCCCGGCAGGGTCAGGTGATGGCGGAGGCGGACCAGCAGAAGCGTGGTGCGGGAGTCCACTGCCGTCGTCCTGATGACGCCGCAGCGCCGGGCCAGGCGCCGCCCGATGGCGATCGATCCGTCGAGGGAGGTGTCGAGCACCCACTGGGCCAGGGCGACGACACGGGGATCCGACCTGGTGAGGGAAACTTCGCCGAGCCGTTCAGCACCTTCTGCGCGGAAAGTGAGCTCCAAGGTCCGGGCTGCGCCGTCCAGCTGTAGGTCACGCAGCAGTCCGGGGGGCAGCCCGGTGAGGTCAGCGGTGAAGTCCGTTGCTTCTTCTTTCGGTTCCGTGAGTACCGGCTGGGCGGTCGCGGCGGAACCGGCGGGCTTCCGGCGGGCGGAGACCGAGACCTCTTCGCGGGAGGGAGCGGGACGCAGGGTGGCGCCTAGCTTGGTGAGGCTAGTGCGGACGAACCGGATGACATCGTCCCGGCTACCGATGGCTTGCCGGAGGGCGTCGATCTCCTGCTGCATCTCTTCTGGGTGGATGGTGCGTTGCGCGTAGCGGGTCTGTGCCTTGGATTCCCGTTCGGCCGCGTCGCGCCACTGTCGTTCAAGTGCCTCGGCCGCCTCTTCGGCCTCCACGTCGAGGGTCAGCTGCCGCTCTTCGCGGCCGCGCAGCAGCACGCCCTGTACGAGTGCCTGTACCAGGCTGTCGGCTGCCTCGGGGACCGGCACTGCGACGCCGGTCGCCTTCTGGATGGCGCGGTGTTTGCGTAGCAGGACTTCGAGGACCACACCGTCGATGCCGTTGTCCTCGCCGTACAGGGTCACGGCCCGCACGTACGTCGAACGCTGGCCGAAACGGTCGACACGTCCTTCGCGCTGCTCAAGACGCGTCGGGTTCCACGGAAGGTCGTAGTGGACGATAGCCTGGAAGCCGTGCTGCAGGTTGACGCCCTCCGACAGGCAGTCGGTGGCGACCAGGACCCTGCGAGCGGCAGGGTCCTGAGTGAGCGTCGCGATACGGTCCTCGCGCTCCTTCGGGGGCAACAGTCCGGTCACGTGCTCGACGGTGATCTTGCCGAGGATGGACTTCAGATAATCCGCAACGTACTGGGCGGTGGGGATGTACCGGCAGAAGACGATGGGGTTGTAGCCGGCCGTGATCAGCGACTTGACTTCCTTGCCCACTTGGAGGAGCTTCCGGTCATGCTCGGGGCCGGCCAGCTGCCGGGCGCGTTCGGCGAATCGCCGGAGCCTTTTCCGCTCCTCCAGGATCCGGGCCTTGTCCCGCTCGCTCAGTTCGCTCCCTTCGGCTCCTTCCACCGCCTTGAGAGGGATCAGTGCCTCAGTGGCATCACCAGCGGGTGCGGCGTCGGTGCCTTCGTCGGTGTCGTCCTCGGCACCGTCGAGGACGGAGGCCCGGCCGAGCCGTTCTGCTTCCACGTCGGTCAGACCCTCGACGGCGGCCCTGGTCTCCAATGTGGCGGCGGCGGCCAGCGGCGAGGAAGCGAGCGAGCGCAGCAGGGCGAGGGCGGACCACCAGCGGATGCGGTCGCGGGTCGCACCGCTGCTCGTACGCACGGTCTCCCGCGCGTACGCCAGTACATCCTCAAGGAGATCGGCGTACTCGTCGTGCATCCGGAAGGGCACATCCCGCAGGAACCGCGTGTCCGGAAAGTGGGTCTCCTCCTGCAGGTAGTGCTTGATGTCGCGTCGGCGTCGCTGCACGAAGAACTTGGCCAGGCGCATCCTGTCTTCGGACTGGGACGGGTCGAACGAGCCAGTATCCGGGGCGAACTGAGGGTCGAGCAACCCGATAAGACAGCGGAAGGTCTCCTCCTTACCACTGTGAGGAGTGGCGGTGACCAGAATGACGTGGCGCTGTGGTGACGTGGAAAGCTCGGTGAGGAGCTCGTAGCGCAGCTGGCGGTGTTTGCCCGCCCGGTCGGCGGCGTCCGGTACGCAGGTGTGGGCTTCGTCGACGATGACGAGTTCCGGTGCGCTGCGCAGGAACTGGCTGCGGCGGTCCTCCCGCTTGATGAAGTCCGTCGACACGATGGTGAATCGGTGCCGGGAGAAGAGGCTTTCGGCGCCCATGAGGTCGCGCTCCAGCTTCTTGACGGTGCTGGGCAGGACCAGCGCGGCTTCGATGCCGAACTTGTCCCGCAGCTCGTCCTGCCACTGCCGGGCCAGCGCTGGGGGGCACAGCACACTGAACCGGTCAACCTGCCCCTGAGCCACCAGCTCCTTTGCGATGAGCCCCGATTCCACAGTCTTGCCGATGCCGACATCGTCGGCGATGAGCAAACGCGTCACATCCATACTCATCGACATCATCAGCGGTACTAGCTGGTAGCGCCGAGGCTCGAAGTTCAACTGGGCGAGGGATCGGAAGGGGCCCGCGCTGTCCCGGAACCCGATCTGCAGCGCCGTTCGAAGAAGCCCCGCGCTGCTGAAGTCACCCACCTCGTCGGGGTCGGTGCTCGGCCTGGGAAAGGACGAATCCGTTACTTCGTCGACGAAGAGCCCAGTGGTGAATGCCGGGTCACCGCCCAGTGGGCGTGCTACCAGAAAATCCTCGGTGACCTTCTCCACGACCCAGTCACGCCCGCGGGCGGCCACCAGGTTGCCGGTCTCGTACTTGGTCACCGGGCTCCTCCGGATCCGAACACGTTCGGGTAACGGTCGACGATCTTCTGCCAGTTGTCAGTGTGCCCGAAGCGGACAACCAGCCAGCCTGCGTCCATCAGCCGGTCCTCGGCCTCCTCGTCGCGTTGCTGCTGGGTGGGCCGGTCGTGGTGTGGACCATCGACGAAGACGGCGACGTCGGCACCGGCGAGGCGGTAGACGAAGTCCGGGCGGGCCGCGAGCTGTATCAGCGGAACCTGCGCCTCGTCCGGCACGCGCAGCTCCCGGTCGGCGAGGAAATCGAGGAAGGCGCGCTCCAGTTCGCTCTCGCTGTCCTCCTTGAGCATGATGAGCCGGTCAGCAGGACTGGCTGCCCCGCCCGTTCCCCGCACCGTTGCCCGTGCGATACCCCTCAACAGCCCGATCGCCTTTGTGCGGTCGATCAGCCGGTGCTCGCTCTGGTTTCCGTACGACAGGAGGCAGTCGTAGCAACCGAGTTCGCAGGGCTCGGGCAGACCTGCCGACGCCGGCACGTCCTCACCGGTGTCCGGGTCGGTGTGCACGATGCGCAGGGCTTCGGCGGCCGCGGTCGCCAGTGCGTCTGGTTCGGACTGCAGGCGGCGAAGCACCCCGGCGCCGCCCTCGGCGCTCTCCGTGAACAGCATCCGGGCCCGGTTATCCGGGTCCGGCAGGGCGATGGAGGTCAGCTCGGAGTCCTCCAACTGGAAGGCCGCCTCGACACCGCGCTCAAGGGCGAAACGCAACGTTGTGGCGGTGACCTCGTCAACCGGCTTGGCGAGACGCAGGAGGAGGATGTTCCGTCGGTCCTCCACGAAAGGGACCACGGGGCGGGAGATGTCGGCATCCGCAAACGACTCCCCTTCGTCCGATTCGAGGGCTTCAGCCTGCTTGTCGGGCAGCCATCGGCCGGTCGCGGTGTCGATGCGGTAACCGACCCGTGCCTTGTCCTTGCGCCGTCGTCGTCCCTTGTTGATGATGCGCAGGCTGGCGGTGTCTCCGTAGGCCAGGTCGGCAAGCTTCTGGCCATCGCGGAGAATCTGCGCGTCCAGCCTGGCTGGCCGGTCGCCGTGCGCGTTGAACCGGTAAGCGGTTTCCAGCTCGAAGCCTGCCCGGCGTCGTTCTTCCTCGTCGGAGGAGATGCGTTCGCGACGCTCGGTGACGACCGTGGTTAGCCGCATCAGGTTGGGGATGAGCCCGGTGAGCGCTTCACCGCAGTTGTCGCAGAGATCCGTACCGGCCTGCTGCTCGTGGAAGTAGCCGCAGTGGCGGCAGAGCCGAGCTGCTTCGGTGTCGATCTCGCCCGGCTCGGCGATGGGCAACTGCACCCGCTTGACCTCGTATCGGGCTCCTTCGTGGTAGATGAGGGCACCGGGGCCGAACTCGTTGATAGCCAGGAAGCGGGGGCGTTGCAGGTAGTCGCCCTCAGCACCCGCACCCCGAGCTTTGCGGGAGCCCGGGATGTACGCGGCCAGCGGGAGCCGCGGGAAGGAGTATCCGGGCAGGAACCCCTCAGACGCGAAATAGCGGTACGTGTAGAAGTCGCTGAAGTTGTGGCCGAGGCGCTGGCTGTCCTCGTTTCGCAGCAGCTTGAGCTGGTTCTCGGCCTCGCGCCTGCGCCGGGCCGCCTGCTCACGGGACTGGGGGCTCAGCGACTGGTCGAGGACGCGGCGGTTCTGTTCCTCCTGCTCCGCGAGAGCGCCCCGGTAGAGGTTGCGCCAGCGGTCGCAGGCTCGGTCGAAGCCTCGGGCGGCGTTGCGGACGACATCCTCCAGCCAGCGCGGGCTCCACCAGCTTGAGCTGTCGAGATCCGGCACGGACGCGAGCACGTTCCGAGCACGCTCCTCCGCGCGGCGGGCCGGTGCCGGATCGAGCATCTGCGCCCAGATCTCCTCGCGCACTGGATAACCGCGCATCGAATCAGCGAGATCCAGTACCTCGGGCAGGCTCGAGTGCAGGTCGGCTCCGGTCTCGGCGAGCCAGATCGCCTGGACGTGGCTGCGGACCAGATCCTCGTTCGCGAGATCGAGGCGCGGCGGTGCCACCCGCCCCTGCACCATGAGGTGCGACCGACGGAAGTAGTACTGATCGTGTGCGTTCCCGGTGGCGCAGTACGTGGTGACCAGGGCGGGCTCACCGGAACGTCCCGCGCGCCCGGAACGCTGCGCGTAATTCGCCGGGGTAGGCGGCACGTTACGCATCGCAACGGTGTTGAGGCTCTTGATGTCGACGCCGAGCTCCATCGTCGGGGAGCAGTACAGCAACGGCAGCCTGCCAGAACTGAACCGAGCCTCCCGTTCCTCCCGTACGGGCGTGGGGACCTGAGCGGTGTGCTCCGCGGCCTGCAGCCCAGCGAGGCTGTGCGCGAGATCCGCGTAGAGACCACGGAAGAAGGCATTAACGCGCGGTGCGGTGGCACCGTGTCGGCGACGCAGCAGATCGCGCATGCCTTCGGAACCGTCTGAAGGCAGCCACAGCAGCGAGGACGCCTTCACTCGGTAACCGGGGGTACCCGTCTCCGACCGTGGCACGGACTCCGTGATCAGGTCTGCTTCGCAGAGCACTTCGAGCAGCCTGCGGATCACGAGCTGGGCGTCGTCGACGGTCAGGCGGTCCGACAGGTGCGGGAAACAGCTCGGCGCGCGCAGATAGCGGCCGAGCATGGACCGGCCGGTGAAGTGGACGTCACTGCGGTACCCGCCAGGCCGCGCCGGCGTTGGGAACACAGCCGCAGGGCGGGGCTCCGGATGACTCTCCGAGAGCGCCCAAGGGCCAGTCAGCCACTGGTCGGAGCGCGAACGCACCCGCTCGAAACCGGTGCGGGACAGAACCTCGACGTCGACGGCGAGATTGCGGCGCATCTCATCGAGCACCAGCCGCAGCAGCTGCTCGCGCTGCTCCGGGGCGGCGTCGGCGAGAGCCGCGTGCCCGCTCTCCCAAAGGTCCTCGGCAGCGGCGATCTCACCGAGAGCCGGATAGTCGAAAACCAGCAGCCCGGTTTGCTCCAGGCCCGGCATCGTCACACGCCAGGACCCCTGCAGATCCTGGTACAGGAGGAGTTCCACCACCGCGCGCAGAGCAGAGGTGACATTCTCCCGCTGATGGCTGAAGCGAACCTCCGCCCTGCCCGCGTAGGACTCCACCGGCAGGGCCAGGGCATCGGTGACACGCTGCGCCAGAGTGTCGTAACGCAACCCGGCTGGACCGGCGTCACTCAACGCCTTGACCAGGGCGCCCCGCAGATGCGTCACCTGGATGAAGTCGTTGAAATGCCCAGCCTGCAGACTGGCGTCCTGACGGTTGTCCACGAAGGTGAGCAGCTTCTGAGCCTCTCTCGGCATCTCATCGCCGGGTGGCTGGCTGCGCAGACTCCGGACGATGCTCGCACTGATCACCGTCATCGCGGAGCTGCGCCCCTCCGAGTCGAGGCTGGCGAGCTTGGCGAAGTCCCGGCCACGGACCTGCTCGTACGAGACCTTGCACTCGGGGTTCAGGCAGAACAGGAACGGGGCGGGGACGAATGCAGCCCTAAGACCCTCGGCACCGTCGGCAGGGTCAGTGCCGTGGTCGCCTGCGGCTGAGGACTCGCTCTCTGCGCCGCCGTACCCCGTTTCTGTACCGTCGAGAGTGACGGTCACAGGCACCGGAAGATAGCGCCGACGATTGTCGGTCACATGGATACCGGATTCGTCGCGCACGAGCCATGAGTCCGGCAGCCGCCCGTCCGCGACAGGATCCGCTGGCCACGGTGCGGTGGTGCTCACATACAGATAGCCGTCCGCGGTCTGATCGTCGTCCGACTCGTGATCGTGTCTCGGCTCGTAAGCCACCTGGCCGGCTCTCATCGTCCGGGACACAGCGAGGTACTCCTGGCCGCACTCGCGGCAGAAGGACAAGGGCAGCAGGAGCTTGCCCCGGTCGCCCTGGACCACACGCTGGTATCGCCTGGTGGCGTAGCGCGTCGCCTCGGGCTCAAGGCTTACATAGACGGTGTCCCCCTTCGAGACGAACTGGTGCAGGCGGAAGGCGAACAAGGGGCGATGCGTGTCAGGGTCCTTGGCCTTCGCTCCGGCGCGCAGCATGTCCTCGATGGCAGCCCTGCACGTGTCCTCGTCCAGATTCACCAAGGCGGCCAGGCCGACCGCAGCATCGGCCAGCGTGATCGGACGCTGCCGCTCGAGATGCCCAGCCTGGTCTCGCAGACCGAACGTGTTCTCGATCCAGACCGCGAGCGGATCCTCAGCAAGGTCGTTGTAGCCGCGGGTGAGCCGATCCGGTGCCCTGAGTACGGCTTCGGTCAACTGCGCCGGTGACGGATCCGGCCCTCGGGTGGCGCGGCGGAGTGTCTCGCCGATGACATGTTCCGGTGCGACGTCTTCCGGCCCTCCGAAGATCCGGCTGGCCACGCGCGCCACGTCTTTACGGCGCTCCAGATGATCTCCTTCGTTCGACATGGTCGCTGAGGTGCCGATGCACTGAAGGCTCCGCGCCTCGCAGGCGTCCCGCACACGCCGCACCAGCAGAGCGACATCCGCTCCCTGCCGGCCGCGGTAGGTGTGGAGCTCGTCCAGGACGAGGAAACGCAGATCGCGTGTGGCATGCAGAAAGTTTCCGCGCTCCTTGTCGCGGGTGAGCAGGAGGTCGAGCATCACGTAGTTCGTGAGGATGATGTCGGGGCGATCGCGCAGGATCCGGTGGCGCTCCTCCTCGGACTCCTGGCCGGTGTAGCGCGCAAAGGTCACCGGCGACGCCTCTGGCCCGTACCCTGCCTGAAGGAACTTCTCGAGCTCTTTGCGCTGGCTGTTCGCCAGAGCGTTCATCGGGTACACGATCACCGCGCGCGTACGGCGTTCCGTATCGCCCGCGGTGCGTGCACGCAGGACGTGGTCCACGATTGGCACGATGTAGCCGAGGCTCTTGCCCGAACCGGTGCCGGTGGTGAGCACGAAGCTCCTGCCGGTGGTGGCTACCTCGATCGCTTCTCGCTGGTGCCGGTGGAAAGAGATGGGAACGCCGGGAGCCCCTCCGGCGTCTTTGCCGGTGCGGAAGATCTTGGAGCACTCGGGGTGCAGCAGCTGGTCCTTGACGAGCTCGTCAACCGTGCCCCCCGGTTCGAAGAGAGGGTTGATCGACAGCCATGCGTCCGGCCATTGGCCGCCTTCTGCGAGGTCACGCTCGACGGCCTCACGAATTCTGGGGTCCCGGATGCCCACGAATGACTCAGTGAACTGCCGGTAGTCAGCGACAAGCTTCCGGTGCAGTTCAAAGACATCCACAGCGGCCAAACCTCTCTCATCCCCTGGTCGGCCTACATCATCGCGCACGCCACTGACATGCGGTGTCGGAGTCTGCCCAATTATCGCAATTGATGTGATCTGGAGTTTCCCCTGCGATCACGGACTCCACGCTACGAGCGGAGGGATAGGTGACGTCTACCGCGAGATCCGCAGGCGCTGCGGCCCTGGGGCGGTGGACCTCATCCGCCGGTGTCAGGAGGGCGTCCATCCGTCGGGCACGTCGGTGCCGGACCCCACCGGTTCGTGAACGACATTGAGGCCGTAGCGCAGACGGTGCGTAAGCCGGAGGAGGTCACACCATGACCCGACGATCCGCCAGCTGATCGACACCGCCGACCTGCTTCTCGCGGACGTAGGCGGCCCCACTATGGCCGGCCCCGCCATGGTCGTATCCGCTTCGCCCACCGTGCTCACCGCCACTGCGGCGAGCCGGTACCGGGCGCGGCCTTCGCTGCGGGCCGCGCTCGAGGGTGCGGTCGCCGGCAGCCTGACTGCCCATAGGGCACCGCGGCGAATTGTGAGGGCTCGAAGCGAACGCGGGCTGCTTTGGCTCCGCAGCTGCGTCAGGCCGACAGCGCCCGCCGGGCGAAGGCCGTGTGGAGCCAGCTCTGCCTGGGATGTCCTCGCGCCTCAGCCCTCTTTTCAGCTCCAACGCTCACTGACTGACCCGCGGGCGATCCCACTGACCAGCGCGCGCATCGCCGCCTTCGAGAAGAACAACGGCCCACGGCTGATGTCCTTGGAATCGCGGACTGCGGCGCGGTCGACCAGTGCAGCAACTTCCACGCAGTCGTTCGCACCCCCGCTGTACGAGCTCTTCCGCCACCGCGCGTGCGCGAGATCGACGTCGTACGGAGTTGTCGTGACATCGTGCGGGGCAGCCATGCGGGGCGTGCTCACTCTTCGAGCTCCTTGCTGATGCGTGCGATGCGGGCGCGGGTCTCCGCCGGGTCGAGGGCGGTGCTCCTCAACTGGTCAAAGATGTCCGTGTAGTTCTCCACATCCTCTGGGGACTCGAGGTACACGGAGTTCTTGGGATTCTCCAGCCACACCAGGTCCGGCGTGGGGGGCGGGAAGGTCAGAATGACGAACGGGCCGTACAGCCCGGGATGCGCGCCGAGTGAGAACGGCAGGAGCTGCACGGTGACGTTCGACCGCTCGCTCGCCTCCACCAGCTTTCGCATCTGGTCGCGCATCACTTCGGCGGAGCCGACCGTCCTGCGCAGCACGGCTTCGTCGAGGATCGCCCAGAGTCTGGCGGGGGCCTCACCACCCAAGCGGCTGTTCTGCCGCTCCATGCGGACCCTGACCAGGGACTCGACCTGCGGCGGGGACAGGTCCTTCCTCATCTGGGAGATCACGGCACGCGCGTAGTCCTCGGTCTGGAGCAGCCCCGGCACGAGCATCGGCTGGTAGCTGGCGAGGTGCGTCGCGCCGGCCTCCAGCGCGAGGTACCCGTCGTAGCGGGTCGGAGTGAGCACTGTCGAGTACTTCCGCCACCAGGGCTTCTGCTGCTCCTTGTCCGCTCGCACGAGGTCGAGCACGTCGGCGCGCCGGTCCTCGTCTTTGACGCCGTACAGGTCCAGCAGTGCCCGGACGAGGACCGGCGTTGTGCCGCGTTCGCCGTTCTCGATCCGGCTCAGCGACCCCTGGTTGACCTCCAGTTGGTCGGCGACCTCGGTGAGGGTGAGCCCGGTCGCGTCACGCAGTTCCTTCAGCCGTGCCGCGAGCTGTCGCCGGTACACCGACTGCGGGACCAGGCTTCTCTTCAAGGCCATGCCGGAAGTCTCTCCGTACCGGCGACACCTCTACAACCCATACGGGTCAACTTCACCAGACATATTGCCTAGTTGGTGGTTGCGTCGGCATGCTGTCAGGAGTCGCGGCGCGCGTTGGTACGGGCGTGCGTCGCAGCCGACCGACTGGCGAGCAGGCCACGACCTCGCTACCGGCACGCGCCTTCGCGTCGGTCCTGCACGCCGTACCAGGAGGGTGGGCCATGCCACGGACAACGCTGCTCCGGCAGCTGCTCCAGCAACGGCACCTGACGACGCACGAGGCTTTCGCCGCCCAGTACGAGCGGGCCGCCGCCCGGCTGGCAGAGCTCGACCGAGACCCCCGCCTGGCGTCCATCCAGGTCTCTCCACGTCAGTTCGACCGCTGGTACGGCGGGGAGTTGCTGACTCTGCCCCGTCCTGACGCCTGCCGGGTTCTGGAGCACATGCTGGGCAGACCCGTGTCCGAGCTGTTCTCCACGGCGTACGACGGCGACTCCGCGCACGACCGCGACGAGGAGTCGAGCACGGGCCGGCAGGCGACGAGTGCGCCTCCGCCACGCGAGGGCGACGAGAACCCACTGGACATCGTCACCCGCACCCGGCAGCTCACGGCTAGCAACGCCGACGACGCGACGCTCGCGTTCCTCGACTCCTCCCTGGAGGGCATCGCCAGCCGGTACGAACAGGACGGGCCGTACGTCCTCCGCCCCCAGGCCCGCCAGGTGCGGCAGTTCGCCCACACCCTCCTCGACGGCCGCCAGCCCCCACGCACGCGCCGGGAGCTCTTCCGCCTCGCCGCCCGCGCCTCCGGCCTGCTCGGCTACATGGCGGTCAACACGGGCGACTTCACGCTCTCAGAGGCGTACTGCACCGAAGCCCGGGATCTCAGCCGTGAGATCGGCGACCTGGACACCGACCTCTGGGCGTGCGGCACCCTCTCCTTCAGCCTCTACTACGCCGGCCGGTACGACGAGGCGGACGCATGCGCCGCCGCGGCCGTCGAGCGAGCCCCGCGCCACGCCCAGTCCATCCGCCTGCTCGCCAACGGCCGGGCCCGGGCCCTCGGCAAGACCGGCGACCGGCGTGCCGTCGAGCAGGCCATCGGACAGGCACTCCGCCTCTCCGACCTCCACGAGGTGCCCGTCGGGCTGACCTCCTGCATCTCCTTCGAGCCGTACGGACGGGCCAGGACGCTGGCCAACGCCGTCACGTCACACGTGTCGCTGCGCAACACGGCCCAGGTCCTGCGCGACGCCGAGCACATCGACGATCTGGTGGAGCACTCGACCTCCTCCTGGAGCCGTTCGCTCGTACGCCTCGACGTCGCCACCGCGCTGCTGCAGCAGCGCACGCCCCACATCGACCACGCGATGGCGCTGGGCCGTGAGGCCCTGCGGTTGTGCGAAGAGACACCGATCAGCTCCGTCCACCAACGCTCCCGTGACCTGCATGAGCAGGCCGGGCCGTGGCGTGATCACCCGGCGGTACGCGATTATGGCGACGAGTTCCGGACCTGGAGCTCGCAGCCAGCGGCCCTGGCCATGGCGTCATCCGCGTCGTAGGCGCCGTCGGTGTCGTCGCGCTCCGGGGCAGTGTGAAGCCGAAGGAGTACGTCGGGTGCCCCTGCTCAGCGCCGATCCCGCCGCGTTCCCCGCCGAGCCCCCCGCCGACACGCACGACCCGGCGGTCACCGCGGCCCACGACTGGGCGGCGTTCAGCGCACTCGACGAGATGACCGACCACTGGGCACGCCCCGGCTGGTCGGACGGCAGCCGGGCGTACTACTGGATGCTGACCTTCCCGGATGATCAGCGGCTCGCTGCTCTCGCCGAGCACTGCCAGGAGGAGCTGACGCCCCTCGGCCTCGACCCGGTGCCGACGGACGGCTTGCACATCACCCTCGCCCGAGTCGGAACGCCGGGCGTCGTCACCTCAGGCCAGCTGGACAGCCTGGCGCGGGACGCTGAGGCGCTGCTGCCCTCCGCGTTCTCCGTACGCGCCATGCCGCTGGCCGGCTCCCGCGGCGCCGTCCGGCTGTCCCTCGGACCCTGGGAACCCCTGCTCCGGCTGCACCACGCGCTGGCCAAGGCAGGGAGCAGCGTCGGTCTGGCCCCGAAGAAGCCGACGTCCGCTTTCCGGCCGCACCTGAGCCTCGCGTACAACAACCGTCGGCGCCCCGCCGCGCCCGTTGTGGAGACGGTCTCAGGGCTTCGCGCTCTACCGGCTGTCGAACTCTCCGTGTCCGCCGTCCAGTTGGTGGAACTCCGCCGTGAGGGGCGGACGTACCGCTGGGATGTGCGGAGGAACGTCGCGCTCGGGTAGCCAGCTGGCGTCCAAAGCGAGAACCACGACCACTTCCTTGCCGATCGCGGTCGGCCGGACGGACCACGCGGAGGCCAACTCCCCGACGAGCAGCAGTCCGAGACCACTGCCCGTCAACTCATCCACCGACTCCTGCGCAGAGCGTGCCCGGACCCTGGAGACATCCCGTCCCGCGTCATGGACCCGCAGTACCGCCACGTTCCGGTAGACCTCCACGCACATGCAGTCCGGTCCGCCGGCTGTGTGCCTGAGCGCGTTGCCCACGAGCTCCGAGGCGATCAGAACGGCGTCGTCGACCCGCTCCGGCGCGGCACGTCCGTCGAGGAACTCTCGTACATGTCTGCGCGCGAGGCCCGAAGGCTCGGTGCAATCGGCCAGCTTCACCCAATGACGCCGTACTGGCGTCCGCCTGCAGAGGCGCTCTTCGTCCACCGCGTCCATCGCCGCTTCTCGTTTCCGCTTGGCACTGGACCGATCAGCCTCGCTACGCCTGAGCCGCGGCGGTACGCCGCGGCTCCGCCTCTTCGCGCGCCGCCGGACGGCGGACGAACGGCGTGCTGACGGCGTACCGCCGCCGACTGCCCCCGGCGAGGCTCTTCGTCGAGGCACCGGTCCTTGGCGTCTCGGCTGACCTGGCCGGAGGTAACGCGGAATGAGCGGCAGTGCGAGGACACACGTCGGCCTGGCAGCACGACGAAACCGTTCGGAACCTTCCGACAGAAGAGGAAGTGCGATGACCGCAACCATGCTCAGCCCGATCACGACGGCCACCACCGGGGCGTCCGTTGCGACGGCCGCCCCCGGGGCGCCCGCCGACCCGTTCGACGTCGACCTGACCATCGTCACGGAGATCGGCGCCGACCTGCTTCCCAAGGCGTGCGGCACCGGTGACGGGTGCGCGGCCTCCTGCGCCTCGTCCTGCGCGAGCGCCGTCTGACGGCGGCTTGTGCACGGGGTCGGGGGCGCAGCCGCTCCCGACCCCGCCCGTTCACAGCACTGATGGCGGAGGCATTGGCATGGGAAGCGACGATGGAAAGCTCTACCAGCACACGGGCGCGGCGCTGCTCCGAGCCGCCGCGATGCCACTGACGAGTCTGCCGGGGTGGTGGCCCGATCCCTCCGACACGGACGCATGCGGCAGGTGGCTGAAGCAGGTGTGGGCCGGTGCGCGGTTCGTCGACGCCGTACGGCAGGCGAGCGGCGATCTCGCCACGCGGGTCGACGCGATCTGCGCCGGGCAGCCGGCACGTCCCAAGCAAGTCCGGCGCGCCGCCATGGCCACCGTCCGCTACTTGTTGCGCGCCACCGGGCGACCGACCCCGTTCGGCCTCTTCGCGGGAGTCACCGCGGCCAGCGTGGGTTCGACGCCACACGTGAGGTGGGGAGACGCACACCAGGCCGTGGCGCGGGTGGACACTGAGTGGCTGGACGACGTCATCGTCCGCTTGGAGGCGTGCCCGGCCCTGCTGGAGCGCCTGGATGTCGTCCTGAACAACCTGGCGGCGCGCCGCGGCGGACGCCTGCACGTCCCGCATGGCGGACCGATGGGCGCCACCATCCGGCGCACCAGCGCGGTCCGCGTGATCGAGGACCTGGCACGTCGGCCGGTCCGCTTCACCGCCCTCGCCGAGCAGTTGGCCGCCTCCTTCCCCCGAACCGAGCCGCAGAACATCCGCACACTGCTCGGCGCGCTGGTGCGCGAGAAATTCCTGATCACCAGTTTGCGCGCGCCGATGACCAACACCGATCCGCTGTCCCACCTGATTGACCGGCTGCACGGCGCGGACGCGGGCACGGTGCCGCAGGTCGCACAGGTTCTGCACGAGCTGGAAGCGGTGCAACGCTCCGTACACGAGCACAACCGGCGCCCGGCGAGCGCGCAAGGGCCGGCTCGGGAGGAACTCACGGGTCGACTGCGTGGGCTCTCAGGCGCGGGCCGAAGCCCCTTGGCCGTCGACCTGCGGCTGGATGCCGAGGTACGGATCCCCGAGAGCGTCGCGCAGGAGATGGAGAGGGCTGCCGACGCCCTACTGCGGCTCACGCGCCGACCGGCGGGCCAGGGCGTGTGGAAGGAGTACCAGGTCGCGTTCTGGGAACGGTACGGCACCGGCACGCTCGTGCCGGTCAAGGAGCTCGTCGACCCGGCGTCCGGGCTCGGCTACCCAGCCGAGTACCCCGGCAGCCGTATGACCGCACCGCCCCCGACAGTCTCCGAGCGTGACGAGCGGCTGCTGGCCCTGGCCTGGCAGGCACTGGCCGACGGCAGCAGAGAGATCGTCCTCACCGACGACCTGGTCGACCGCCTGACCGGCGAGGCGCTGACCGGGCAGGAGGCACCGCCCCATGTGGAAATGTGTGCGCGCTTGCACGCCGACAGCCTGTCCGCCCTGGAGCACGGGGACTTCACGCTCACGGTGACACCGGCCCGCGCCGCGGGGACGCTCACCTCCCGGTTCACTCCGGTCGCCACCGGCACGGGACTCGACGAGGTCTACCGCCAAGTTCCCACGGGCGTCGAGAACGCGTTGACCGCGCAGCTCTCCTTCCCGCCCCTTTACTCGCAGACAGAGAACGTCGCCCGCATCCCCGCTTATCTTCCACACGTGATCCCGTTGGGCGAGCACCGCGGCCCCGACGACAACACCGCGCCGACGGTCATCGACGTCGACGACCTCGCGGTCACGGCCACGCACACCCGCCTGTACCTGGTCAGCATCTCCCGCCGTCGCCTGGTGGACCCGCAGGTCTTCCACGCCATGGCCCTGGACAAGCAACCCCCGCCCCTGGCCAGGTTCCTGGCGCACCTGACCCGCTCCTTCGGCCCTGCCTGGACCAGCTTCGACTGGGGGCCGCACGGCGCACGGCTGCCGTTCCTGCCGCGCGTCCGCTACGGGCGCGTGATCCTCTCTCCCAGTCGCTGGAACCTGACCGCCGACGACCTTCCAAGCCGCGGCGCGGACATGCGGGAGTGGACCGATGCCCTCGGCCGGTGGCAGAAGCGGTGGCACTGCCACGGTGCCGTCGAGCTGCGGGAGGACGACCGGACACGTCGGCTCCAACTCGACGTGCCCGCCCACGCCACCGTCCTACGCACCCACCTGGACCGGGAAGGCCATGCCGTGCTGACGGAGGCGCCGGCCGAGGAGACCTACGGCTGGATCGGCGGCCACGTCCACGAGATCGCCCTGCCGGTGACCAGCACCCGCCGGCCGATACCCAGCCCGCTCTCCGGCTTCCTCCCCGTGCTCACCAACAGCACCCTCGGGCCCGTACCGGGGGCGGTACAGGCACCCTGGCTGAACGCCAAGATCTACAGCCACCCCGAACAGCTCGATGAGCTGATCGGCACCCACCTCGCGAGGCTCGTGACCCAACTCCCAGGTACGCCCGAGTGGTGGTTCGTCCGCTACCGCACCCCGCACGACCTCGACCACCTCCGCTTGCGCATCCGCACCCGCAGCCCCGGACAGTACGCCGCCTGCACTGAGCTCGTCGCCGGATGGGCCACCGGGCTGCGCCGCGAGGGGCTCAGCAGCAAGCTCGTGTTCGACACGTACACCCCCGAGATCGGCCGTTACGGCCCAGGCGCCGCCCTGCGCTCTGCCGAGGCGGTGTTCACGGCCGACTCGGCCTACGCCCTCGTCGCCTTGCAGGGCCCCGGAGTCGACGGCGTCGACGGACGCGCGCTGGCCACAGTCGGCATGGTGGACATCGCCTGCGGCTTGCTCGGCCCCGACGAGGGCATGCGGTGGCTGGCGAACCGGCCCGCGCCTCCGGCTCGCGTCGAGCGAGGCGTCAGCGACCAGGCCATCGAACTCGTTCGCCGCACTACGCCTCATGCCCGGGGCTGGGGCGAAGAGCTCGCCCAAGCGTGGCACCGTCGCGCCGTGGCCCTGGCGCTGTATCGCGAGGGCCTCGCCGAGAGCATGGACCTCGACTCCGTCCTGGAATCCTTGCTGCACATGCACCACAACCGCCTGCGTGGCCTGGACCGGGAGGACGAGAGGATCTGCCGCCGCCTTGCCCGTCAGTCCGCCGTCGCATGGGCCGCCTGGCCGGGGGAGAGCCGCTGATGAACTACGACGCGCCGCCCACACCCACCGGGCCCGGCTGGGGCCAGTCGCTGTACTCCGGCGCGGCGGGAGTCGCCCTGCTGCACGCCGTCAGGGCCCACACCGGCGAAGACGAGAAGGACGCGCTCCGGCCATGGGCCGCCGCCATGCTCAAGGGCCCGATCCAGGCCGCCGCCGAAGCATGCGGTCTGTACGAGGGCGCCCCGGCCGTCGCGTACGTCCTCAGCTTCACGCACACGAACACCTCCACTCGCGCCCTGGCGACCCTGGACACACACCTCGCCGACGTCACACGCCAACGACTCCAGCGGGCACACGCCCGCATCGATCACGGCGCGTTGCCCACCCTGGGCGAGTACGATCTCATCAGTGGACTGACTGGGCTGGGCGTGTACCATCTGCACCGCGGCCACAAGACGGAACTTCGGGACGTCCTCGTCTACTTGGCGCGGTTGACGGAACCGATCACCATCGAAGCGCAACGTCTGCCCGGCTGGTGGACGGGAGACAGCCCCGATCTGCGACCGACGCCGCGATGGCCCGGCGGACACGGCAACTTCGGCCTCGCCCACGGCATCACCGGACCGCTGGCGCTGCTGGCCACGGCCCTGCGACACGGCCACACGGTGCCCGGACAGACGCAAGCCATCACCCGAATCTGCGACTGGCTCGACCGGTGGCGCAACGGCACCGACTCGCGCGCCTGGTGGCCGGACCTGATCACCCGAGCCGAACACCGACGCGGCGAACTCCAGCGCCCAGGACCGAGACGCCCGTCCTGGTGCTACGGCACCCCCGGCATCGCCCGCGCTCAGCAACTCGCCGGCCTCGCCCTCGGCGACAGTGACCGGCAACGGCAAGCCGAGCAGGCCCTGGCCGGATGTCTGGCCGACGACCAGCAGCTCGCCCAGCTCACCGATGCCTCCCTCTGCCACGGTTGGGCGGGGCTCATACAGACCGTCTCCCGTGCCGCCGCCGACGCCCTCAACGACGAACTCGCGTCGCATCTACGCGGCCTGAACGTCCGGCTCAACAAGCACCTGGACCACCACGGACTGCCGGACGGCGCCGGCCTGATGGGCGGCACGGCAGGTATCCACCTGGTCCGTCTCACCGACCCCGTCAACACGGCGATCACCGCCCCCTGGGACCGCTGCCTGCTCCTGACAGGGTGACGCCGCGAACCGCATCCGCACATCAGAACAAATGAGAACGATCTACCGCTGCCGTACACACAGCCGGGCACCTTCCGAAAGGACGCGATGAACACCACCACTGGCGCCTCGCCCGAGGACCTGCGCAACCGCCTGGTCGACGCCATCCTGAAAGAGGACCTTTCCGGCCTCCGCGACGCACGCGTCGAGACCGCCATGCGGACCGTACCCCGCGACGCCTTCCTCCCAGACGCGCCCATTGAGGAGGCGTACGCCAACAAGAGCGTGACGATCAAGGAGAACCCCGACGAGGACGCACTCCCGCTGAGCTGCGCCTCCCAGCCCGACGTCGTGCACTTCATGCTGGTCCAGCTCGCCGTCCGCGAAGGCGACAACGTCTTCGAGATCGGGGCCGGCACCGGCTACAACGCCGCCCTGCTCAAGCACCTCACCGGGAAGTCCGGCCAGGTCACCACATGCGACATCGACGCCGACGTGACCGCCTACGCCCGCCGGACGCTGGACGCGAACGGATACGAAGACGTTCGCGTGGTCACGAGGGACGGTGCCCTCGGCGCCCCGGAGTTCAGCCCGTACGACCGAATGATCGCAACGGTTGGCATGTGGGACCTCCCCGGCGCCTGGTGGGACCAGCTCGCCGTCGGCGGACGCCTCGTGGTCCCACTGCGATGGCGCGGGCTCTCCAGGGCCGTGGCCTTCCAACGCGAGGAGGGGCGGATGCGGTCCGACTCCGTCAGGATGTGCGGCTTCCTCCCGGTGATCGGCCAGGACGGGGAGCGGAACGATTACATCGACGACGACCGGCTCGTCAGGCTCTACTGGGACGAGGACCAGTCCATCGCCCCGGAACTTCTGCGCGACGCCCTCACCCGACCGAAGTCGGTCGTCTGGACCGGTGTGACGGTCGGGCCCGTCGAGTCGTTCGACGGCGTCTGGCTGCAGCTGAGCGCCACCGAGCGAGCGACCTGCCGCATCACTGCGAAGCCTGCAGTGGTGGAGGCCGGCCTCCACCGCCCCGCCTCACCCGCCCTGAGCCCCGCCCTCGTTGAGGGGGACTCCATCGCATACCTCACTCTGGAGCGGACCGCCGAAGACCCCGAGACAGAACCCCGGTTCCGGCTGGGAGCCGTCGGCTATGGCCCGGCCGGCGCCGATCTCGCCGAGCGGATCTGCGCGCAGATCCGCGCCTGGAGCCCGGCCCGGACCGCTGAACCCGTCGTCACGGCCTACCCCGCGGACACACCGGACAGCGACCTCGCCGACGGAGCCGTGATCGACCGGCCCTCCGTGCGGCTCGTCATCGCCTACTGATCCTGACGCCGGTGGGCGTGGCCGTTGGCAGGTGCGGCCGTGCCCGCCGAAGCGAGAACAGGGCGGCGTTGGAGCACGGGGGTCAGCCCTGCGCGAGGTTCGCCTCACAGTCGGTGCACCGCCGCACGGCCCGTCGCCTCGGATTGCCCGCGGTGGCGGTCGCCGGAGAAGCGTCGCTCAACCGCTCCCAGAGCCCAGGTTGAGGATTCGGGATCCACCACCGCGGGGGTCGTACGTTGGCCTCGGTCATGTGGTCGCACCAGCCGGGCCTGTGCGTGTCGGAGAGACCAGGATCGCGCCTCCGGGTGAGTACAGCGCCGGCCCTCACGTGACCACCGGCCTGCGACGTCCGCCCGGCGGGGAACTCACTCTCACCCAGCGGAGCGGCAACCGCGCCCTCGCCCAGGCCCGAGCTCCTGTCGAGCGCGACATGGCACGGCTGAAGTCCTGGCAGATCTTCCGCAACCCGCCTCAGCCCCAACTGCATGACCGTCATCGCCAAAGCCGTCCTCACCCTGGAGAGGCGACGCTGAAAAGCTCACTGTGCCGACAACTGGCGAACGGGCTCCGGGTGGCCAGGAGCGCCAGGAGCATCGCTACAGTCCCCCGTATGCCGCCGCACCCTGTGAGACACCACTTCGTCCCCCAGTTCCTGCTCAAGTACTTCGCCGGACAAGGCGGACAGCTGTACGTGCACCAATGGGCCAGCGGACGTGCCTTCCAAAGGAATGTGAAAGAAACAGGTCAGCGCAAGTACGGGCATTCGATCTACCGGCCTGGGCAAGATCCCGACCACTCGTCTATGGAAGCCGCCATGGGCGACATCGAGGGGCAGGCCGCCACTGTCGTCAAGGAGCTCGTGCAACGCCGTGAACGTGCCGTGTCCGAGCATGCCCGGGAGGCTCTGGCTTGGCTGCTGGCCCTGCAATGGCAGCGCAGCCGCTTCCTACGGCACGTGGTCAACCAATCCGTGGGTGTCGACGACTACGACCTGAGCGAGGAAGAAGTCCAGTCCAGCATGATGGGCCTGATCGCCCGGTCGGTCATCTGGCCATGGCAGGCACGCAACGACGAGGACGCCCACTACAAGGACCAGTGGAACCACCTGGTGTCGGTCCTGCTATCCAGCGGCATGTACTGGGCGTGCTACCGGCCACGCGGCGGCGGCCTGATCGTCAGCGACAATCCTCTGTGCATGTCAGGGATCGTGGGCACCCCGCCGCCAGGCATACCTACCGGCTTCTTCGATCACGGCGTTGGCATTGGCTTCACCAACTTCCGGCGGATCACAGTGCCGCTCGGCAGCAGGCTCGCCCTCATCATTTCCCGTGACCCGGACGAGGTATCCCGCCTGGATGTGGCCGCCATTAACCGGTTCACCGTGTTCAACAGCCGGGAGTTCGTGGCGCACTCCCCTCAGTGGAGGCAGACCCACCCCAAGCTCGCACGGGAGCTGCCGGACCTGCTGGAGCGGCAACAACTGGTCGCGCCAGCATTCCTCCAGGGCTACAAGCCCGGATCCACCGCGTAGGCCAGGCCAGCCAGCCCCACCCTTGCGCGCGACAGCCTCCCTCAACGGCACCGAGTTTTGTGCGTTGCGGAACGCTGGCCCGTCACCCGATCAGTGGCCACGTTGAAAACACTCACTGTCTCGCATCACCTTTACGCGGTGCCGGAGTCGACCCGGTAGACGATCTTCCCGTCGAACTCGGCGAACCCGAGTGACTTGTAGAAGGCCCGTGCCCCCGGGTTGTCGCTGTCGGTCATCCATTCCACGCGGCTGCACCCGGGGCGCGCCGCGGCGATGGCACGGAGTTCGTCCATGAGGCGGGCACCGATGCCCTGCCGTCGGAGCGTGCCACGGACGTACAGCTCCTTGAGGAACAGGGAGTGCGAGGAGCCGGCGGCCGGCCAGAGGAACGAGTAGGCGGCGAGTCCGATGATGTCCCCGGTCTCATCCTCGACGAGCAGAGCGGAGGCTAGCGGCGGCGAGCCGAACAGCGCCTCTTCGACCTGGGTCTGGCGTTCCTCCAGCGGCTGGATACTGGTGTCGGTCGCGCCGTAGAACCGCTCGATCTCCTCGATCAGCTCGGCCACGGCCGGGACGTCCCGCTTCTCCGCAGGGCGAATCGTCACGTTCATCGGCGCCTCCTGTCGTTCCTCGGTAGCTTTGGTCGCTGCTGCACTCGTTCGTTCCAACGCGTGATCCCCGATGGTGGTACGGCACACGCGTCTACGGCGATGAGGCAGCCTGCGCGTAGGGGTCCCAGCCGTGCTGCCGCAGCGAGCCCTGGACGTGTCGGATGAGGTACTCCAGGTCTGCGCAGTAGACAGACGGGTTCCGGTAGCCCTGGGCTTCGCTGAAGCGGTGTGGGAGGTAGCCACCGCCGCACACGTCCACAAGTGGGCAGGCGCGGCAGTGCTCGGCGAGCGCGTCCTTGCCGTGCTGCCGGTGCAGCAGCTTCGGATGCGACAGTGCTTCGTCGAAGGAGTGGCGGAGGACGTCGAGCCCGAGCCAGGTAGCACCCTCCTCGACCGACCGCAGGGTGTCCACGGCCTCGATGGAGCCGTCGGACTCGATCACGACGCTCGTCGGCGGGGCCAGGCCGAGCGTCTCCACCGAGCCGCGCACGCCAGAGCTGAGGGCCACGATGTCCTCCAGCATCCGGACGCTGTGCCGGTACTCGGGCCGGTCGAGCCAGGCGTCGTACACCTTGCTCATCCACAGCCCGTACTCGGGCACGCTCGGATCGGAGCGGTGCGGCGGGTCGTCGTGGGTCGCGTGCGGCAGGCCGAAGTCGATCACCGGCGGTTCGAACGCCGCCAGGTAGTCGTGGACCTCCACGGGGTCGTTGGCCAGGTCCACGACGGCGAGCAGCCCCGCGAACAGGTGTGGCCGCGACCGCAGGAGTTCGATGCCGCGCACGGCGGAGGCGGCGCTCGACCGCCCGGCGTGCGTCAGCCGGTGCCGGTCATTCGCGGGTGGCGGCCCGTCGAGGCTGACGCCGACCGCGACCTCGTACCGCTCGAAGAGGTCCAGCCAGGCATCGGACAGAAGGGTCCCGTTGGTCTGGAGCTCGAAGAGGACCCGGGTCCCGGCCGGCACGCTGTCCCGGACGGCCTCCAGCAGACCGGCCATGTGCCCGATGCCGACGAGAAGCGGCTCTCCACCGTGCAGGACGACGTGGATGGTCCGAAGGCGGTGTGCGGAGGCGTGTTCACCGATCCGCCGGGCGGCAGCCCGGGCCACAGCGAGGTCCATTCGGGCGGGCAGGCGCCGCGCCGCCTGGTCCTTAGAGTTGAAGACGAAGCAGTAGTCGCAGTCGATGTTGCAGCGGTTGGCGACCTTGAGGATGAACGTCCGGAAAGGAACGGGGCCTTCGGGTTCTGTCATCGAGCGGATGTGCTTACAGCGGCCAGGGCCAGATGAGCGAGGCCGCGTGGGCACCGTCGCCGACCCGGGCCGTCGCGCCCTCCTCGGCCTCCAGCCGTTGCCGGACGCGGGCGGCCACGCGGTCCAGGACGGCGGTGCCGGCTGCCGTCGGCTCCGTGGACGCCGGGCCGGCGGGCGTGATGGTGCGTGGCTCGGTGACGGACGTGGGTGACGGCATTCAACGCTCCTCGTGAGGTACGTGCCGGAGGTGGCACGGTGCGACGGGGTTGAAGCGACAGATCAGCCGGAAACGTAGCATCCTCAACCACCCATCTGACACGGGATATTCGGCCACGTGGTCGGCGTCAGCCGGACCGCTACACCAGCAACCGTTCGATGTCGTCCACGGACGCGCTCACTCCCAACCGCCGGTACACGGTCACGGCAGCTCGCAGCGAGTCCACGCCGTGACCAGGCCCGTCAACCGTCCAGTCGCAGCGGCCGATGCCCTCCAGCGCCCGCGCCTCCTCCAGCGGGCAGCGGATGTCCCGCGCGAGCGTGAGCGCCTGCCCAAAGTGCCGACGGGCGGCTGTCGGTTCATCGGAGGTGAGCAGCAGCATCCCCCAGTGGTTCAGCACCTCCGCCTCGCCGCACCTGTCACCCAGGCCCCTCAGGATCCCCAAACCGCGCTGGAACGCCTCGATCGCCCCGTCGCGCTCACCGACGATGCCGCGCGCCACGCCCAGCTCGCTCAGCGAGGCGGCCTCACCCCCGCGGCTGCCGAGCTCGCGGTAGGCGTCCAGGGCCTCCTCCAGAAGCCGGATCGCCTCTGCCGCATCCCCGGTCACACGCTCCGCGACGCCAAGGTGACGGACGCTGTTCGCGCGGCCGAACCGTTCACCGAGCTCAGTGAAGTGCGTCAGGGCCTGGCTGTGTGCCGTCCGCGCTCCCTCGATGTCACCGGTCAGCCGTCGGACGACGCCCAACTCGTTCAGCGCGTAAGCCTGATGCACACGGTCGTCCAGCTCCAGGTAGATGTCGAACGCTTCCTGGTGATGCCGCGCGGCCAGGTCGTACGCGCCCATGAGGCAGTGCACGACGCCCAGGTCCCGCAGGGAGTTCGCCTCTCCGTACCGGTCACCGAGTTCTCGGTAGATCGCCAGGGCCTCGCTCTGCGCCTCCACCGCAGCGTCGAACCGGCTCATCTGCCGGTGTGTCATGCCGAGATCCGCGAGCGCGTTCGCCTGCCCGAGCCGGTACCCCAGCTCTCGATAGAGGGCGAGAGCCTCGGTCTGGGCGCGGGCCGCGTCCTCGTTGTCCGCGGTCAGGTACCAGACGATGCCGAGCTGGTTCAGTGCCTCGGCCTTGCCGCGCCGGTCGTCGACCGCTTCATACGCCGTCACCGCGTCGTTGAGGGCCTCGATCGCCTGTGGGTAGGCGGCCATGAAACGGCGTACGACACCAAGCTCGGCGAGGGCATCACCCCGCGCCCGCTGGTCACCGGTATGGCGGGCGGCCTCGGCGGCGGTCCGATGGAGCGCGACGGCCTGGTCCCAGGGGCCGGCCTGGCGCAGGAAGGGCGCCATGGCCGCAGCGAGCCGGACCACGAGGTCGTACAGGGCGAGACCGTTCGCCCGCCGGACGCAGGCCAGGATGTTGGCCCGCTCGGTCTCCAGCCAGCTCAGGGCATCCGCCCGCGACTCCAGGACCGGGGTCTCCACCCGCGAGGTGTCGTCCGGCGCCGGTGGCACCGCGGCTCCGCTGCGCACGGTGTGCCCGTTCGCGACGGCGAGAGCGGCCAGGTAGTAGGTGCACACGCGCTGGACGGCCTGTACATGGTCCATGCTGTCTCCCTCGGCGGCGAGACCGCGAGCGTAGTCGCGCAAGAGATCGTGCAGCCGGTAGCGACTTCCCGGGTGTTCGTCGATCAGGTGGTCGTCGTAGAGCGCCTCAAGGTGCCGACGGGCCACCACGACGGAGACCTCAGCAAGAGCCGCACCGACGTGCGGGTCGAGATCGGTGCCCGGAAAGAAGCCGAGCTGTCGGAAGAAGCGCTGCCGCTCCGGCGGGAGATCCCGATAGGACAGATCGAAGGTCGCGGTGACGGCGCGTTCCCCGGCGCGCAGCTCCCCCAGGCGATCCCGCGCCGCCACCAGTCGACCGCGCAGGTCCTCGGCGGTCCAGGACGGATGGTGCCGCAGCCGTGCCGCGAGAAGCGACACTCCCAGCGGCAGACACCCGCACAGCCGCACCAACTCGTCCACCACATCCCGGCCGAGAGCGTCGGCCGGCCGCCCACTGAGCCGTACGAAGAGTTCGACCGCGTGATCCGGCGGCAGTGCGTCCACCGACATGACCACCTCCTCGTTCGCCACCAGCCGCTTGCGACTGGTCACCAACACCAGACACCCGCTCCCGCCGGGGAGCAGTGGCTCCAACTGTCGGTAGCTGGCCGCGTTGTCGAGAATCAGCAGCGCCTTCTTGTCCGCGAGCCTGCTCCGCCACATGGCGGCCCGAGCCTCCGTGATCGCTCCGACGTCATCACCGACGGGAATCTGCTGCGTCGGCACGCCGGCGGCCGCGAGAAGCGAGGCGAGCGCCTCGCCGGCCTGTACCGGAGTACGCCCCGGCGTGTGCCCGTTGAGATTCACGAAGAGCTGCCCGTCGGGGAACCGCTCCGAGAGCAGGTGGCCGGCGTGCACGGCGAAGGTGGTCTTCCCGACGCCGGGCATGCCGTCGATCACGTGAACGGGCAGCCCCTCGCCACGCTCCTGTGAGGCCCGCACCGAGCCCACCAGCCGCTCCAGCTCCGCGGCACGGTCGGTGAACGCGGCGGTGTCGCGCGGCAACGAACGCAGCACCTGGGCGGCCCCTGGCCCTGCTCCATCCTCCGGTCGGCCCGGAGGGGTGGGAGGCCGCGTCTCGGAGAGCCCGGCGAGCAGGGCCGTCAGCCCCGCCATCGCCACGCCCAACACGACGAACGAGAACCAGGCGTGCTCCTGTAACCACCCCAGCCAGCCCGGCCACCGCGACTCATCGGACACGGCGTTCGTGACGAGCCCTACCAGCATGGTGGTCACAGCGCCGCCTCCGGCGACGACGGCGATCGCGATCCCGCGCCGGAGTCTCATACGGAGGCCCCAGCAGCAGCTGGGGGAGCGGCCGATTCCCCCCTGGTGCCGCTGACGAGACACCACGCACTGCCAACCGACCTGGTCACGAAGGCAACCCCCGAGTAGAACGCACCAACTTCCCTAACGGAACAGTCCTCGTAGACCTTGGTCAAGGGCGCGTCTGAGCCATGGGGTGCACCCGCTTCCGCAAGGCGCGCTGTCGGCTACGACAACGGCAGGGCCAGGACTTCCCAGGCTAGTCGATCAAGTGCGGGATGTGGACCGCGCTGCGTGCCATCGGCGGCCGCCCGTCCTGGGCCACCGCGGCGTATGCCGCTGGCGATCACACGCCGGAGCTGCGTTGGGCGCGGCCCGCCTCTTTGGGTAATCCTGTCTATCTTTCCAGTAGTTCGCCGCAGGCAGACAGGAAAGACCCCGAAACGACTGGCGAACAGCCGCACAGCCATGTCACCCTCCAACACCTTGTCGGAAGACCTGGTCAGCGAAGTGATGCCGATGATCCTGGACGGCCAGTGTTCTACCCCCACGAGCTCTTGGAGGCGCCCCTGCTCCCGCACCACCCCAGTCACCGCTCCCGACCGGACTTGCCGGACCCGGTGTATTGGGTCACCCCGCGTCATTTGGCCGGCGACGACGGTGTGCTCGCCGAACGGATCGGCGACATCCTGTCCGACCTCGGCTGGCGCATATGGCCCACCTCCCGTCACACCCTTCTGTACGTAAGCCCGGACGGGCTGCGTGGCGCCGAGTGGATCCTCGCGGCCTACCCGTTCGAGCTGGGCGGCCTGCCCGTCGCCTGGCAGCTGAGCGCCCGCGCGCATGCCGCCTCCGCGATGCCGGAGTGGAACGCGTACTTCACCACCGGCGTCTCCTACGAGGCGCTCGCCGATCTCCTCATGGCACTCGACGCCCGTGAGGCGCCCGACGTCGCCTTCAAGGAGCCCGAGACGGTCCTCGGCGCGCTCAGTGTCCGGGGCTGGATCCGCGACGTGGACCGTCCTCACGCCACTGCCACGGACCCAGGGTTCTCCTCCTGCGTCTCTCTGGAGATGCTGCCGCCGTTCATCGAGGACGCCGACCCGCGGCCGGATTTGGTGGGTTGGCAGGCGTGGGCGGAGCCCGTGCCCGGTGCGCCGTATCTGTGGTGCGCCAGCTTCAGCGCCAGCGTCCCCCATGACCTGGTCGCCGTGTTCGCCTCCTCGCTCGCCTCCCCGGTGCCGGTGCCTCGCCACACTGTGCCCGAGATCGCGGAGGGGCGTCTCACTATCGTCCGCCGCAGCTGACAACACCTGCCGCAGAGGAGCCGTTGTTGTGTGGCCCGTCACCGAATCTCCCCGAGTTGCAGCCGGCCAGACGTATGAGGAGCGTCCCCCCGCGCCTGCCCTATGACTGAGAAAGTAGAGAGTCTTGTTCTTTCGACGCACTCGCGAGGACCGCGCGTTCCGTGAAGCCCAGTGAGCGGGCCACGAGTTGCTCCTGCGGCTGCAGTCCGCACGGCCGTGGCCCGACTGCCCCGAGCTGATCACACAGGCCCCTGCCGAGGAGGAAACGGTAGTGCCTCGTTTCCTGCCGCCGGAGTTGCGGGTGCCGTCGCGCCATGAGGTGGCCGGGGTGATGATGCGCTGGCCGCAGCCGCTCGTCGTCGACGGCGAGGTCCGTACATGCCCGGGATGCGGTGCGTACCGGGACTGGATCGTCTTCTGCATGCGCGACGACTCGGTGTGGCTGCGTTGTCGGGCGGGCCAGGAGACGAAGGCGCCCGGCCTGGATGCGGCCTGGTTCAACCGCCACTCCGGTACCGTCGACCGGTTCCACCCCACTCTCGAAGAGGGTGTTGGGCGACATCGGATTGTCAGTGCCTGACGACACGGCTTCTGTCAGTGTCGGGAGTATGGCGGGCATGGCCACCAACCATGGCGGCTACGACGAAAGACTCCCTCACAAAGTCCCTTTGCGCCTGTTCAGACGGCCGGAAGGATCCTTGCTGAGGCGCTCAATTCATCTCCTTCAGATCCCGGTCGCTCATGCCGAATAGCACGTTGGGCTGGTCGTACTCGAAGCTGTAGCCAGCGATGAGAGCGGCGGCGATGAGCTCGCCATTTTTGACGTACCTGCTGGTTGCCCGTTGCATCGCGTGGAGCACGGTGTAGCTGCTGACGGTAGGTGCTTCGATCGCCGTGATGTTCTCCCACAGCCATGCGGCCGTCTCCATCACGATGGCCTCGCGACCGGCCAACTCTTCGCGGTCGGCGGCAAGCTCGGCTTGGCGCTGCTTGGCCGTCTTTCGCGAGGAGTCGAAGACCCCGATGCCGAAGGAGCCGAGCTGCGGATGCTGCTGCATCACCTCGGCCAAGGTCGGCGGAGTGATCTGTCGGTAGGTCATTCGGGGAACCTTGTCTTCGCCGGCACGATGGTGTGGGCCATCATGGCTCGGAGTGGGCAGACGCAATCTGCCCTGCACACCCTACGCCTCAGCACACTCCCATCGCCCCAAGCAAGAGCCGTTCACGGGCTGTCGGGCTCGCGGCTGGTGGCGATCGCTTCGTCGTACGTGGTCAGGGTCCGGTAAAGGGTGGAGTGGCCGACTCCAAGGTGCTCAGCGATGGCGGTGACGGACTCCTTGGCGTCGCGGCGGCGCAGGGCGACGGCGAGCATGTCGGCGTCGACGGCCGGGGGGCGGGCCGCCGTCCTGGTTGCCGTTGGCCGCGGCGGTGTCCAGGCCGATCAGGGTCCGCTCGCGGATGAACTCCCGCTCGACCTCCGCCATCGCGGCGAACACCACGCAGAGGACCTTGCCCGCGCCCTGCGGGTCGTAGATGCCGGACAGGGGACCGCCAAGGATTTCAGGCGGCGGTCGCGTTCGGCGAGGTCCTGCGCGGAGGTGATGAGCTCGATCACGTTGCGGCCGAGGCGGTCGAGCGTGGTGACGGTGAGGGTGTCGGCCGGGCGTAGGTCGGCGAGCGCCGCGTTGTACTCGGGGCGGATCTTCTCGCGGGTGCCGATCTTCTCGACGTGGATCCAGACGCAGCCGGCTTCCCTGAGAAGGCGGACCTGCCCGGCGAGGTCCTGGCCCTTGCTGGAGACCCGGGCATAGCCGATGCGGTCGCCGGCCCGCGCGAGCGCGGAGCCGACGGCGAGGTCGGGTTCGGGGCTGGGCTCCCAGATGCAGCCGGGCCCGCGGGCAGCCGGGGTGCGGATCGCGGGCCCGGACTTGAACGCGGGAATCTTCGCGTAGCGGCCGGTGTGGTAGTCGACGGCGACGACGCGTTCGTCCGGCACACCGCCCCGGGCGGCGCCCCGCGGCGCGGGCATGGCTCGCGCTCGACGAGCTCGGCGCGGGCGATCTCGTCCAGGTCGCCGTCCATGTGTTCCATACCTTTCGATGGGCCGTGCTCCGGTCCGCCATGCCACTGGGGGTGGGCCGGAGTCACGAAAAGGGAGTCTCACCTGCGCGGACGGCGCTGGTTCTCCTGCGTGGAAAGGAGCCCGAGCACGGCGCGCTCCTGGTGGTGACTGAACCACCGATCGGCCAAGTCGCGGTCCTTGAACCGTCCGAGTCCGGGCTCGGTCGATGGAGTCATCTCGATCGACTCCCACCCGCCCACGGTCTCGGCGAACTCCTCGGCGATGTCCACGAATGAGGGCCCGCGGAAGTAGCTCACGGCGGTGTTCGTGCTCTCCAGCGGCGTACCGGACTGGTCCGAGACGAGGGAGCCCGCGGCCTTCCGGGATTCGAAGTAGGCGTTGGTGGCCGACTTGACCTCGTCCCGCATGACGTTCAGGACTTGCTGGCGATAGGTCGGAGGCTTCAGGCACGTTTGGTACGAGAAGTCGATGCGGCTCCCGTCCGTACGGATCACCTCGAAGCCGGGGTACGGGCCGCGCTGCGGCGGCGCGATCGCGAAGGCTTCGACTCCCGGACCGATCTTGTCGTCCGCTTCGTGGTGCATGTCGAGGAGGTCCAGCAGAAGCAGGTGATCCTCCTCCTCGTCTACGGTGCTGCCCACCGTGTACCGGTACAGCACCTCGCGGACCGCCTCCCGCGCTTCCCCCTTCGTCCGGTACCTGCGATGCCCAATCCAGAACTCAGCCACAACCTGATCCTTCCGTTCGACTGTCCCGCACCCGCCCGGCGTCCTCCCGTGCGACTGCATCGACGCTACGACGATCGCGCCCCGAATACGCGTCCCGCTTCCTCCGGGCAACCTTCGGTTTCGGGACGCCTTTCGGGGCGGCCCCCGTCGGTGGCCCGGTCGTTCGGGCGGCCGTCCCGGAATCGGTGGTTTCCGGAACGGCGTTCCACTCGCCCCGGACTAGCGGCGATCCGGGCACCGGCGCAACCGGTTCGGCCGGGGTTCACCTGCTCGGGCGGAGGTAGTGCCGCGGGGCTCCCCGGAGCGGCGGCATCCCACTGACACTTCGGTCCGTGGCCGAGATCGCGGTGGAGGTGAAGGCGGCGGTGCGGCGGCTTGAGGAGCTGCGCGCCGACGGCGTGCTGACGGCCGCGCACGTACGGACCGTCGCCTGCAGCGCCGGGGCGAGCGAGCGGACGGTGTGGCGGTGGTTGTCCCCGTCGGCCGCCAGGCCCGCGCGGCAGCCAAGGACCCCGTCGCCGCAAGTACGGCACGGTCCCGAAGAACGACGTCCTCAAGCGGCGCCCTGCTCGCCGCCGGTGGTTCTCGGTAGCGGGTGCGAGGCGTGCGGGGCCGCCGTGTAAGCGGGCTGGTGCTCACCGCGGCCGGTGAGTGCCCGGTGTCGGTGGCGTGGATGTGGGGGGTGTCGCGGCGGTGGCTCGCGCTGTGGACAGGACGTCGGGGATGTGAGGGCTACGGGCTTGTGCGGCTCGTGCACCTGGGCCGGGGGCGTGCCGGTCGCCGAGTCGTTGAATGCGCCAGACGAGAACTTCGGATGCCGATTTAGCGTCGCTCAAGGAGCGTTGCTGGGCTGCCTGTCGGAGGACGGCTGCGGGGTTGTGGCCTGCGGCTTCGGTGGCGGCGAGGGCGGCTGTGAGTGCGGGCCAGGCAGCCTCGGTGAGGATCTGTCCGGAGTGGGAGGGCAGGACCTCGTGCAGGATTCCGGCGTACCGGTGGACAGTGCTGTCGGAAGGGCAGCGCCTGGCGAGTACGGCGAGGCCGGTGGGGGCGATCTGTTCGTAGGCGGCCTGGAGATGGATGAGCGTTTGCCGGGCGGCGGCCACCTGCCGGTCGTGGTGGTGCAGCGCGCTGCGGCGCTGGGCTGCGAGGACGACGAGGATGGCGGCGTCCAGGAGCATGGCCAGGCCGGTGTGGTCCGCGGGCTGGTAGCGCATGGCTTTCAGAGCGCCGCGCAGGGCGCGGGCGTGCTGGTGGTCGGCGTGGGCACGGGTGTGGGCGGCGTGCTCGAAGGCGACGGCGGCGCGGTGTAGTTCGGCCTTGAGGTGGATGGGGGCGTGGGCGGGCAAGGCGTAGAGGACTTCGCTGAGGATGGTCAGGTGGGCTTGTGCAGCGCTGTCGTCGGCGTGATCGAGGTGGTGGGGGATGCGTTCTGCGGCAGCGGTGGCCTGGTGCCAAGGGCTGCGGCGGTAGTGGCCGGCTGGTGAGGTTGCCGTGGCGGTGTGCGCTTCGGTGGCGGCCAGACGCTGCTGGATCTTCGGGAGTGACAGGTCGGTGGCGAGGCTGGAGCCGGAGTACCAGATGGGTGTGCCGTCGTCAGGCAGGGCGACCTTGTAGCCGCCGAGGTCGCCGGAGGGCAGAGTGCGCGTTTCGACCTGAAGGCTGGCGTCGGCGAGCAGGTTGAAGAACTCGTCCAGGTCCTTCGCGTGGGAGAGCGCGGTGCGTACGGTGTGCCGCAGCTGCTCGCGAGCCGTCTTGTGGTGGCCCAGCCGTTTGGCCTTCTCCTGCTCGGCGCGGGTGGGGCGCTTCGCCGCCGGAGTGCCGGTGGTGGCTTCGGAGCCGCGCGGAACCTGGGTGAGGCCGAAGTCCTTCTCGATCTCGGCGAGTTCGGCCATGGCGCGGTGGTAGTCGTTCCAGTTTCGCGGCGGGCGCAGATCGCCGCGGACTTTGGTGGCGACGATGTGGATGTGGTCGTCCGCGTGGCGCACGGCCACCCACCGGCAGCCGTCCGGATCGTCCTCCGGCGCGATGCCGGTCGCATGGACCATGCGCTTGGCGATCGTCGCCCACTCGTCATCGGTCAGGATGCGGTCCTCGGGCGCGGCGCGCACCGAGCAGTGCCACACGTGCCCCTCGGGTGCCTTGTCGCCGGCCTGCTCGACCCGCAGATCCAGGGCCTTGGTGAGCTGGCCGAGCCGCTGCTTGTGCCCGGGGCTGTCATACGGGCCGGGGTCAGGAACGAAGTCATCCCAGGAAGCGACGATGTGCTGGTCGGTGTGTTCGTTGGCGCGGCCCTTGTCGAAGAGGTACGCCAGGACGCCGTAGGTGTTGTTGCCCGGCTTGACGATGTTCGCGATCACCTCAGGCCACCCGCCTTCTGCCCGGCTGCCCGGAAAGCCGCCTCGTCGATCGCCCGGACCGTGTCATGGGCAGTGGCGAGCAGGCGCTCAGCCCGCTGAAGGATCGCGGCGTCCACAGGGTGTGGATCGCCGCCCGAGTTGAGGCGGCGGGCGATCTGGTTGACGTTGTTGCCGATCCGGGCGATCTGCGCCCGCTGGGTGGCGAGCTCGTCGACCGCATCGTCGTAGACAGTGCGAGGGGCGGCGACGGTGATCTCACCGCGGACGCGGGCCATGGTGGCGTCGGCGATGTATCGCGCCATGGTCACGTGCTCGGCTTTCGCCGCCGACTGGATGTCGCGCTTCTCATGCGGCGCAAAGCGGGCGGTGACGTGCTCGGAACGCTGCGCATCGAGGTTCGCACGGCGGTGCGGCGTACGCTGCTTGGCCCCCGTGACGAGACCGGTCGGCTGTTCGCCGGCGCTCACCCGCTCCTGCTCCGGCACGCCCTCGTGCCGGAGCTGCTCCTCCGCCACCCCCGGGGCGGAGGTGTTCGCGATGGACCGGCCCATGGACGGTCCATCGCCATTGCTTGCTCCGCCGGGGGCAGGGGTGATCGGCAGGTAGTCCTCGTGGGTGGTGGGGCCTGGGTCGTGCGGAGAGTACATGGGGCCTTCCGTGTCGGGGAGTGGTGGGGAGCGTTGGTGCTGCGGGGATCACCGGGGTGGAGCGTCGGCATCGGCCTTGACCTGTGCCTTGAATCCACGGACGACTCTTCCGACGTCGTCACTGGAGACGGTGTAGCTGGCGGCGCGCAGGGCGTCCTCCACCCGGTCGCGTCCGACGCTGCCGGTCTCCTCGTACATGCGGCGGGTGTACTTGAGGATGACCTCGTCGGAGGCGCGGGGTTTGCCGTTGTTGCGCTTCTTCCGGGCAGCCGGTTTCCGCTCGCGCCTCCCCGGAGCGCTGCCCGAGGTGTTGCCCGTGAGCGGCGGGCTGTCTTCGGTGTCTGCCCGGGCGGGCAGCCCTGGCGCCGAACGGGCAGGCCGCGGGCGGGCAGCGTCCTGCTCTGCCCGCGGCGCTGACTCCGGGCGGGCGGAGCCCGGGCGGCTGTGCCCGGATTCGCGGGCGGTGTACGAGGCCGGGGCCTGCCAGCGTGGCGGCAGTGTGAGGGAGGCGAGGCCGAGGGCCTGCCTGCGGGTGGCGAGTTTGCGCAGCAGCAGCTCGTCCTGGAGCGGATCGCCGTCGACGTCGGCCCGCTCGAGAGCCTGGTGCAGGCGCTGTGTCAGGCGTCGTTGCTGCCGTTTGCCGCGCTTCTTGTCGGTCATCGACTCGGCGCGCAGGATCAGGGCGACGGCTTCGGTCAGCGCGCGCTCGCGGATGAGTCGGGCGGCATCGGCGTCCTGGTCGGCGATGCCGAGTCGGGCGAGCAGGCGTTCGCGTGCCTGGCGGATGAGGATGGCGGCCAGGCTGCGTGAGGTGGCGTCGGGGGTGTGGTGGCGCAGTTCGATGCCCATGGCCAGGTGCCAGAGAATCGCGGCTAGGACGGGGCCGACAAAGGCTCGTACTGTGCCGCCGAGCAGCCCGGACTCGGCGTAGGCGGGCAGGATCTGGACGGCGCTGATGACCCAGGTGAGGGTTCCGGGCGTACCGGGTGCCTGCTTCGGGCCGTTGAGGTTCTGGCGTGCCATCAGCGCGGTGGCGAACAGGGCGAGCTCGGCGGCGGCGAACATCGCGACACGCTCGGTGGTGCCGCCCATGTCGAGGTAGTCGGCGGCGAACCGCCAGCTGGTGTCCGCGCTGTAGGCGGTGCAGCCGATCGCGGCCATGGCCGCGACGGGCACGGCGATGGTCCCGCGTCGGCGGTTGGTGGCGGACGGCCGGCGGTGCTGCTGGCGGATCGTCCATCCGGCGAACAGGGCGGACAACACGAGTAGGAGGAGGAGCGCCACGGTCATCGCGGGGGGGGGGGGGGGCCAGGTAGCCCTTGGCCCTAGTTTTGT
>NZ_JANUQM010000009.1:0-185683 GCF_030386795.1 Streptomyces sp. S.PNR 29 | reverse complement strand
GGGGGGGGGGGGGGGGGGGGGGGGGGGGGGGGGGGGGGGGGGGGGGGGGTCCAGTAGACGGCTGATCCAGTTTTTGTAGGGGTCAGTTGGCGGCCGGGGTGAGCCGGCCTTCGAAGGCGATCTGGAAGGCGTTCAGGGGCGCCTTCCAGCGCATGGTCCATCGCTTGCGGCCCTTGCCGGTCGGGTCCAGGCTCATCAGCGCCATGTAGACGCACTTCATGGCCGCGGCCTCGTTGGAAAAGTGGCCGCGGGCGCGAACGGCCTTGCGGATGCGGGCGTTGACGGACTCGATCGCATTCGTCGAGCAGATGACCTTGCGGATCTCGACGTCGAAGGAGAGGAAGGGCACGAACTCGGCCCAGGCGTTCTCCCAGAGCCGGATGACCGCCGGGTACTTCTTCCCCCAGGCTTCCTGGAACTCGCTGAACCGCTCGGTCGCGGCGTTCTCGTTCGGTGCCGTGTAGACGGGCTTCAACGCCTTGGCGATCTTGTCCCAGTCCTGGCGGGCCGCGTGCCGGAAGGAGTTCCGCAGCAGGTGAACGACGCAGGTCTGCACAATCGTTCGAGGCCAGACGGCCTCCACCGCCTCGGGCAGGCCCTTCAGTCCGTCGCAGACCAGCATCAGGACATCGTCGACGCCCCTGTTCTTCAGGTCCGTGAACACGCTCAGCCAGTACTTCGCGCCCTCGCCCCCGTCGCCTGCCCAGATCCCCAGGATGTCGCGGTGGCCCTCGGCGGTCACGGCCATGACGACGTAGATCGGACGGTTCGCCACCTGCCCGTCCCGGATCTTCACGTTGATCGCATCGACGAACAACACCGGATAGGCGCGGTCCAGGGGGCGGTTGGACCATTCCGCCATCCCGTCCATCACCTTGTCGGTGATCGTGGAGATGGTCGCCTTGGACACGCTCGCGCCGTAGACCTCGGCCAGATGTGCGGAGATTTCCCCGTGCGTCAGGCCCTTCGCGGACAGCGACAGCACCATTTCGTCCACCCCGGACAGGCGCCGCTGCCGCTTCTTGACGATGGCCGGCTCGAACGTCCCGGCCACGTCCCGGGGGACCTTGACCTCGACCGGGCCGACATCGGTCAGCACCGTCTTCGCCCGGGCCCCGTTGCGGCTGTTGCCGCTGCCCCGGCCCTCCGCGTCATGCTTCTCGTATCCGAGGTGATCGGTGATCTCGCCCTCCAGGGCGGACTCCAGCACCCGCTTGGTCAGCTGCTGGAGCAGCCCGCCCTCCCCCGTCAGCTGCAGGCCCTCCGACCGAGCCCGATCCACGAGCATCGCAACCAACTGCTCGTCACTCGCCGCCGCGGGCTCGCCGCCCGGTATCTGCTCGATGGACGTGTCGCTCATCTGGCGTCTCCTTGATCATCGGATCCGCCGATCATTGAACACTCCCCCGCAGGTCCCAGTACGGCACAGCTGCGTAGCTGTACCCGGCACATCCGAGAAAGGAGGGGATGCGAGGCGTGGGCTTCGCCGAGAAGCGCGGCAGCTACTGGCGCGGTAGATACAAGGCCAGCGAGGGCAAGTACGGCACCGTCGTCGACCCGACGGGCGCGGTGCTCAAGTTCGCCACCAAGCGGGAGGCCAAGCAGGCCGCGGATGAGGAAGAGGCCAAGGTCCGGCGCGGCACCTGGCGCGACCCGGCGGCCGGACAGGAGACCTTCGGCGAGTACGCCAGCCGCTGGTACGACGCCCAGGACCTGGCCGCGTCCACCATGCAGAACTACCGCCGCCACATAGAGGAGCACCTGCTCCCCGAGTTCGAGGACAAGGCCCTCGCCGGCATCCTCCGCACGGACGTGGACACCTGGGAGAAGAGCGAGAAGGCCGCCTACGCGGCATCCAGCGTCAAGACGTGGCGCTCGACGCTCCACCTCATCCTGGAAGACGCCGTGGACGAGGGCCTCATCGCCTCCAACCCCGCAGCGAAGCGGCGCGGACGCGGCAAACGCGCCGGCCGCTCCCGCGACCGCGGGCCCGAGAAGGTCATCACCGACCCGCTCGGTCTGCTCCTCATCGCCGAACGCGCAGCCCTGCTGTCCGGCCGCGACGACGAGTTCGTCGCCGTGATCCTCAAGGGCTACACGGGGATGCGGTGGGGGGAAATCGTCGGCCTGGAGACCGAGTTCGCCCGGTCCGGCGCCATACGCGTGGAACACCAGCTGTACGAACTGGACTCGGGCGAGCTGATCCGCTGCCCGCCCAAGGACGACAGCTACCGCACCATCGACGCGACGGACTGGCTGTCGGCCCTGGTCGCTGACCACATCGCCCGTACGAAACCGACGCCGTGCCCCTGCCACGGCAAGCGCTACGTCTTACACGGCCAGGGAACCGCCCGCAACGGCGGGCACACCGGCGCCAAGCTGGTGGACGTCGCCCGCCGCGCGGGCGTCTCCACCGGCACCGTGTCCAACGTGCTCAACCACCCCGAACGCGTACAGGAGGACACCCGCGCCCGCGTCGAACTCGCCATCGCCGAACTGAACTTCATCCGCGGCGGCACCCCGACGGAGAACGCCGCCCACTGGCGCCGCAACGGCTTCGCCACCTGGCTGTTCGCGCCCGCCAGCTCCGGCTGGTACCCGAAGAAAGCACCTCAGGAGGCCCGCCCGGTCCCGCTGCTCGGCGAGCCCTGGCCCGGTGTCCCAGTCCGTGGCCGCAACGCCCAAGGCCGGGCCGACGCCTGCTGGCTGCCCGTCGCCAGAGGGCTCACCCCGCATGGCCTGCGCCACTCCCACCGCACACACATGGAGGACCTAGGCACCGAGAAGGTGCTGATGGACGAGCGCATGGGCCACATCGACGGCTCGGTCTCAGCGCGCTACGCCCACGTGACCCCCGGCATGCGTGAGCGTCTCAAGGCCGGCCTGACCGAGCAGTGGGAGGCAGCGCTCGATGCCCGTTGGAGCCTGTACCCGCGCTCGCCGGTCGCCGTACTCGATCGGCTACTGCGCGCTCGTGCCACGATGACCAGTCCGAGAGGTGGAACTGAGCGTTGAGCCGACGCTCGTCAGTGTGCGCCTCAGAGGTCGACTGGCGACGCGTCGTCGCCGAGCTGTGGGACCACACGTGTCATCAGCCGCTCTTCCAAGACGGACGCGTAGATGGCGGCTCGGGTGGCGGCGGGGTGGCTCGGCGGCCAGATCCCGCGGCGGAAGACGCAGCGGCGACCGCGGAAGAGCACCACTGTCGTAGCGGCGACGACCACGTCGCCCGCAGCGCCGGGCACGACTTCGCAGGTGAGTGACTCCAGTTCGCCGCCCCGTCGTTCGCAAAGATCCTGGATAGCCCGGCGGGCGGGCCGCAGGAATACGTCTGTGTATTCCTGCGGCCCGCCCCAGTCGGCGGGGTCGTCAGTCACCGCAGTTGTGCATCGCGCTGTCCGTCGAGGCCAGGACGACCTCGCCGCCGTCGGCGGGAAGGACGAGGTGGATACCGTTGACCTTGAGGCCGGCGTCGGCGCCGGTCGAGGGCAGTTGTTCGTTCACGATGAGCCGGCCACCTCCGACGAGCGGGATCTCCGTGTTCGGATCACCCGACACGGTAACCGGAACTCCCGCGATCTTCAGGGTGAGCGTGGTGCTGCCCATGGCCTTGCCGCACTCGCTGCTGGAGGTCGCGGTGAGCCCGGACACCTCGATGAGGGGCACACCGGGCAGCCCGATACGTGCCTGCGCCACGGTCGAGGTCGCCGTGACCTTGCCGGGGGCGAGCGTCGTGGCGACCTTGGGGCACAGCTTCTGCACGGACAGCAGGAGTGAGGTGTACTCGGCCGAGCACGGGGTGTCGGTCGCGGTCGCGTCCGCCGTGCGGACAGTTCCGGTGTCGGGTTGCGGATCGACCTCCAGCAGCGGTACGCCAATGAGGTCGACGTGCGCCGAGACGCCGTATGCGCGGCCCGTCGCGTACTGGAGCTTCAGCTGTGCGGAGGTGTCGGAGGCCAGGTAGCCGGCGTCACCGGCGAAGGACGCGCGCAGCGGGACGGTGGCGGAGTCGGTCAGCGGCTGGTCCACCGACGCGACGGTACAGGTAGCGGTCCCCGTGTCGCTCGTCGTTCCCGTGCACGTCTGCTCTTGGTCCCCGGTGCCGAGGGCGAAGCGCACACTGCTCCCAGGCACCGCGTCTCCGCGGAAGTCGGTGAGCTTGGCGGCCAGTTGGGCCGGAGTGCCGTTGGCGAGGTGCGTCACGCCGGTGTAGTCGAGTTTCGTCGGTGAGGTCAGGCCCAGTTCGGCGGACGTGCTGGACGGGTTGTAGTCGTCGTCGCCGCCGAAGGTGACGGCGACAGGCACCGCGTTCGACGTTCCCTGCGGCTGGTCGACCGAGTCGATGGTGCAGGTCGCCGTACCCGATGCCGTGGTGGTGCCGGTGCATGTCTGCTGTGTGGCTCCCGTGCCTGATCGGCCACGGCGGCGCAGCTTTCTCGGGGGCGGGTGGTCCATTGACGGTGCGCTGGCTTCAACGGCATGTGCCCGATGACCGCAGGCATGGCTGAAGTCATTCGGTGGGGATGAACTTGGTCAGTCGTGCGCCCTGCCCTGTCCATCGCTGATCGTCTTAAGATCACTACTCTGCGTACGAGGGAGCGTGGCATGGCGGCTGGTGGATCGGCATCGCGGCGGGCGCAGGAGGCGCGGCGGCAGGAACGGCTACTCAGGGAGCAGTGGCAGACAGCGCGGCAGCAGGCACGCCGTTGGGAAGCCGCCAGCGAGGGCGAACGCAGGATCGCCGCCCAGCTGTTGGTCCTGACGGCGCGCGGGTGGCGGTTACTGGTTGACCGCAGGTGGCCGGGAACGCGAGCGGCCAACGTGGACATGCTGTTGGTCGGCCCCGGCGGTGTGTTCGTTCTCGACGTCAAGAACTGGCGCTCCGTACCAGAGGCTTCGGAGGGAAAGCTCCGCGTCGGCGGCGAGCCCCGCGATGAGCACGCGGCCAAGCTCCTGGCCGTGACGAAGGCGGCCGAGTCGGCGGTGGCGTCCTTGGGGATGTCCCCGGTCGCGGTCCAGCCCCTCATGGTTTTCGCAGGGCACCGCGTAGATGCTGGGCTGGGCAGGATCCGGCTACTGGGGGAGCATGAGGTCGGGCCGGCTCTGCTGTCGGAGCGCAGTCGACTTCGCGCCGAATCCGTACGTGCCATCGCCGACCACCTGGAGCGGGTCTTCCCCGAGTACGAGGGAACGTCCGTAACGCAGACAGCACCGTCCCCGCCTCAGGTGCAGCCCCAAGAAGAGCTGTCCGACGGCTTGTTCGACCTTGACGGACTGCGCGAGGCGGCTCTGGAAGAAGCGCTGCAGGCCCCGATCGAACAGTGGATGACCTTCCTCCACCCCGATCAGGTAGCTCTGGTACGCCGCAACTGGGCCGGCCCCGCACGGATCAGCGGCCCTGCAGGCACTGGCAAGACCGTCGTCGGCCTGCACCGCGCGGCACACCTCGCCCAGCGCACCACCGGCCGGCTCCTGTACGTCACCTTCGCCAACAACCTCCCCCGGGTGCAGGCCACCTTCCTCAAGACCATGTCTCCCGCCGTGGCCGACAGGGTCGACTTCCGAAGCCTGCACTCCTGGGCCCAGGAGTTCCTGCACGACAGCGGTGTCCCCGTCCGCTTGCACGGAGACAAGGCCCAGACCGCTTTCAGCCTCGCCTGGAAGCACGTCGGCCGCGACAGCTGCCTGACCGAGATCGACCCGGCCCCGGGATACTGGAAGGAAGAGATCGACCACGTCATCAAAGGTCGCGGCATCACGTCCTTTGAGGAGTACGCCACGGTGCCCCGCCGACGCCGTCGCGCGAGTCTGCGGCGTCCGCATCGGCAGGCCGTCTGGGCTCTGTACGAGGCGTACGAAGCGCTCCGCATCGAGCGCGGCGTGCACGACTTCAATGACGTCCTCTCCCTCGCCCTGGCAGAAGCGCGGCGCAACACAGCACAACACCGCTATGCGGCAGTGATCGTCGACGAGGTCCAAGACCTGACCTTGGTCGGAGTACGGCTCCTGCACACTCTCGTCGGCGATGCGCCCAACGGACTACTGCTGGTCGGAGACGGCCAACAGGCCGTCTACCCCGGCGGCTTCCGCCTGTCCGACGCCGGCATCGACATCCGCGGCGACCGCGGGCAAGTGCTGCGAACCAACTATCGCAACAGCAAGGAGATCCTCGACACGGCGCTCGCGGTCGTCGCCGAGGACTCCTTCGAGGACATCGACGGGCTGCGTACGCCAGGCCGCCGAGACGTCGACCTCACGTATCACGACGGCAACGTGATCCGCGTTGCGAAGCCGACACCGGCCGAGCACGACCAGGCCCTCCTGGAGGCCCTGCGCGACCTGCCGCCCGGAGCCCGCCCGGACACCGCGGTGCTGTGCCCATCCATGCGCGCCATCGGCCACTACCAGCGGCTCCTCGAACGGGCGGGCATCTCCGTATGCCTGCTGGAGCACTACGACGGCCGCCCCGTCGACGCCGTCAAACTCGGCAGCTACCGCCGAGCCAAGGGATTGGAGTTCAAGCGCGTCTATCTCCCGGAGCACGACGCGGCCTTGGCGAACGGCTCCCGTACGCCCGACGCGGAAGCCTCCGAAACCGAACGCGAGCGCAACGAGCTTGCCCGCAGCCAACTCTTCGTGGCCATGACCCGAGCGCGTGACGTGCTGTGGCTGGGTAGTGTGAACCGGCACCCAGAGGGGCGATGACGGACGGGACTCGTGGGCCAGTTCGCGTACCCGGAATCCAGGTTGCGATTCAGCGTGGCGGGCCCTTGGTGATCACACTGCCATCGTTTGTGGCTTGAAGCCGAGGACTCCCGCTGCCGATCGAGCGGTGGCTTGAGGCGGCTGCGGCGCGAGCCTCACGGACACAGACTCGTATCCGTCCTATTCATGTGGTCGCCCCAGGACCTGCTCTTCGCATGATGCGCTCTTCACAATCTGCTGTCTGCTCTTTACATTCGGTAAGAGTGTGATGTCGGGGATGGGGCCCCGCGTGTTCGAGAGCAGGGTGCGGCCGTGAGGTTCGCACAACCCGTCGGCCGTCTTTACCGCAAGGGGGCGGCATGGCGGTACGAGCAGATCAACGCGGCACCTACGAAGAAGCCGTGCGGGTGGCCGTATCCGCCTTCGGGGCCGAGGTCACCCCGAAGCTAAAAGGTGGTGGCTGGCAAGAGGACCAACTCCGTGGCCCGATGGAGACTTTGATCCGGACTGTCGGAGCACGTTTGGGGTTCGCCATCACCCTGACCGGTGAGGTCCCGCTCGTGGACCTGCGGGCCAGGCCCGACTACGCGGTGTCGGTCGACGGAGCGCTCGTCGGCTACATCGAGTTGAAGAAGCCCGGGCGCGGGGCGGACCCCTCCCACTTCACTGGGGACAGCGCCGCGCAGTGGGAAAAGCTACGTCTGCTGCCCAACGTCCTCTACTGCGACGGGAACGAGTTCGCGCTGTATCGCAGTGGCCAACTCGTCGGACAACTTGCCCGGATGAAGGGTTCAGTCCTCACATCCGGGGCCCGGCTCACCCCCGACGGCGCCGCCCTTGCCCGGGTGCTCCAGGACTTTCTCACCTGGCAGCCGAAGCCACCCCGTACCACCACGCAGTTGGTTCGGTCTGTCGCCGGCCTGTGTCGTCTGCTCTGTGACGAGGTGGCCGAGTCGATGGTTCAGGAGAAGGCTGGCAGGCGCCGCCGGGTTTTCACAGAGATCGCCGAAGAGTGGCGGCGACTGCTGTTCCCCGAGACAACCGATGATGAGTTCGTCGAACAGTTCGGCCAGACAGTGGTGTTCGCCCTTCTGTTGGCCCGGGTCGAAGGCATCGCATTCGAGGGCGAGTCGGTACACGCCATCGCCTCGAAGCTGGGCAAGCGGCACTCGCTGATGGGTAAGGCTCTCGATGTCCTCACCGAAGAGTCGGCGACCGGTGACCTGTCCACCACGCTCGACACGCTGCTGCGGGTGGTGGGAGCCGTCGACTGGAGCCGACTTGACGACGGGTCCGGAGACTCCTACCTCCTCCTGTACGAGGACTTCCTGCAGATCTACGACCGTGAGCTGCGCGTGCGTACCGGCTCGTACTACACGCCGCATGGTGTGGTCGAGGCCATGGTCCGCCTGACCGAGGCGATTCTGAAGAGGTCTTTCGGGATCGGGACCGGGTTTGCGTCATCGGAAGTGGTCGTCGTTGACCCTGCCATGGGAACGGGCACGTTCTTGCTGTCGGTCCTCAAGCGGGCCGCCGCCATCATCACCGAAGAAGAAGGACCTGGAGCACTCGGTCCCCGCCTCCGGCAGATGGTTGGTCAGCGGCTCATCGGATTCGAACGACAGATCGGCCCTTACGCCGTGGCGGATCTGCGGATGCACGCACTGCTGAAGGACTACGGATCCGCTGCTCCGAAACAGGGATTGCGCCTCCTGGTGGCTGACACTCTCGACAATCCGAGGGCCGAGTTCAACTGGATCCCCCACACATATCGCCCGCTCGCGGAATCCCGTCGGCAGGCCAACAAGGTCAAGCGGGACGAGCGCGTCATGGTGGTCATCGGCAACCCACCCCACGATGCTGTTACTCGAGGTGCGGGCAAATGGATCGAGGCGGGTGATCCAAATGTCGGGGAAGACCCACCGCTCGACGACTTCCGGTTGCCCGGCAACGGTACCTACGAGTCGAAGCTGTCGAACCTGCACGTCTTCTTCTGGCGCTGGGGGACCTGGAAGGTTTTCGACGCCCACGATGACGCACCGTTCGGCGTGGTTGCTTACATCACGCCGAAAGCCTGGCTGAGGAGCCGCGCGTTCGCTGGCATGCGCCGCTACCTGCGGAAATCGGCCGATGAAGGCTGGGTCATCGATCTCTCTCCCGAAGGCCAACGATCTGCCGTGGCGAACCGCCTCTTTCCGGATGTCGCCCAAGAGCTATGCATCGCGGTGTTCGTGCGTCGACGAGACGACCACCGTGAGGACGGTGCTCTCGTGCACCATCTGAAAGTGCACGGGCATCGAGACGACAAGGCCCGGCGTTTGCTCAGCTTGACCCTCGACGATCCCGAGTGGCGTGACTGCGCAACGGGAGACACAGACCCCTTCCTTCCGGAAGGAGATGACCTATGGATGAGCGCTCCCTTGATCAGAGACCTGATGCCGTGGTCCTCGCGTGGGGTGACGCCCGGCCGCGTATGGGTCTATGCACCGGATGAGGAGACGCTCCGCAAGCGATGGCGCATCTTCCTGGGCGCCGACCCATCCGAGCGCAGGGAACTCTTCGGAGAGGCCAGGGACCGTACGATCGACAGCCGAGTGACCCCTCTTGCCGGAACGACCGGTTACGACGCAACTCCGTTACGACAGGAGCGGCGACCTCAGCCCGATCCTGTCCAGGTTGGGTACCGCTCCTTCGACCGCCAGTTGATCCTGCCGGATCACCGGCTCATGGTAGTTGCGCGGCCCGACCTCTGGCGGGTGCGGGGAGATCATCAGGTTTTCACCGTGGAGCAGAACGCTCATCCCGTCGTAAACGGCCCGGCCCTCGTGTTCAGCGCGCTGATCCCTGACATGGACTACTTCAACGGACGCAGCGGTTGTGTCCGGCCGCTTTACCGCGATGCACAGGGCGAATCTCCCAACATCGCTCCCGCCCTGCTCGACGTGCTCTCACGACGGCTCGCCACACCAGTCACGCCCGAAGACTTCCTGGCCTACATCGCCGGGCTGATCTCCCATCCCGCCTACACGGAGCGCTTCCGCGAGAACCTCGAAGACCCCGGCGTTCGGGTACCACTGACCGGAGACGTTCGTCTGTGGGACCGCGCGGTTCGAATAGGCCGCCGCGTGCTGTGGCTGCACACGTACGGAGACCGCTTCTCGGACCAGGCAGAAGGACGTACGCGCGAGATGCTACGTCTTCCCTCAGGCCGCCCTCGCTGTGTCGTGGAGATACCAGACACGGAGGAGGGAATGCCGCAGGCTCTCCGATACGAGCCAGAGGAGCAGCGCCTGTGGATCGGTTCGGGGTGCATCGCGCCGGTGCTGCCATCCACCAGGGAGTATCAGGTCTCCGGGATGAACGTACTGGACAAGTGGTTCGGCTATCGCCGCAAGAAGCCGGCGGGCAAGCGAAGACTGGAACTCGACAATGTAGTGGCCCGTCGTTGGTCTCCCGACTGGACAACCGAGTTGCTGACGCTGCTCAACATCCTCGGCTTGTTGGTGCAGGAGGAACCGGCTCAACGAGAACTGCTGGAAGCGGTCTGCTCCGGCCCTCTCATCTCCATACGGGACCTGGCGGAGGGAGGCGTCCTCCCGGTGCCACGACACGCACTCAAGCCCGTCAAACCCGCCGCTGGGCGAGACACAATGCCGGGACTGTGACGTCCTGGAGCAAGCCCGGTCCCACGTCACGAAGGGGCGGCTGTGCATCTGTCGGACGAGGACATGGGCGTGGTCGTCGAGACGAACTGAGCGATGGCCGGCCATGAGCGATGATCCGGAGGAACGTGGGGCGGCCTCGCATGGTGATTACGGTCATTCGTCGGTCCTGGATTCGCGAACGTGCAGCCCCAAGGACGATCGGCTGCCCGACGCTGGACGGCCCCGGCGAGCAACCCTTGGGAGACCCCGATCAAGATCTTCTCCCAGATTTCTCCCAAACGATCTCCAGGAACCACTCAGGGGCCCGACCCGCACTGCGGATCAGGCCCCTGACCTGGTACTTCCCTGTCGGGGTGGCGGGATTTGAACCCACGACCTCTTCGTCCCGAACGAAGCGCGCTGCCAAGCTGCGCTACACCCCGATGTCACTGCTTGTCGCGGCGACGTCGTTTACTTTAGCCCACTGGTGGCTGTAGACGAAATCCGGTTTTCGAGCGGTGGCGGATGAGGTTCGGGCGGGCGTGGTCGAGGGCCACGAGGAGGACGGCCAGGGCGTAGCAGGCGAGGCCCAGGAGGAGGGCGTTGGCGAGGACGCTTCGGTAGCCGTGCTGGTGGGCGTCCAGGAAGGGGTAGGGGTAGCGGGCGCCGGTCAGGAGTTCGCCGCGGGCGAGGGAGAAGGTCAGGTAGGTCAGGGGATAGATCAGCCAGGAGGCGGCCTGGCGCAGGTGCAGGCGGGACGGGGCGGTCAGGAGGAGCCAGTCCAGGAGGGCCGCGACCGGGGTCGCCGTGTGCAGGATCTGGTTGGCGACGGCCGGCCAGCCCGTCGGGGCGGCGGACTCACCGGTCAGGGAGCCCGGCATGGGGAACGGGCTCGTCGTGTGGGCCAGCAGCAGGTGGTACACCAGGCTGCTGATCACCACGTAGAGCAGGGCCGCGCCCGTGAGGGCGCTCGGCAGGGGGTGGCGGGCCGTCCAGGCGCGCCGGGCCGAGAGGGCGAGGACCAGCGCCAGCAGGATGTTGCTCTGGACTGTGAAGTGGCTCAGGACCTGGAGGGGGCTGGGGGCGACGAGGAGCTCCAGGGTCACCCCCGCGAGCGCCGTCAGCGCGACCAGGAGGCGGTAGGTCGCGGTCAGGGGGCGGTGTACGCGGGGTATGACGGCCGTGGCCGGGACGGGGGAGGGCAGCAGCACGGGCCTGCCCGGAACCGCGGGGAGGTCCGGGATGTCCCTGGGTATCGGGGCGGTCATGCCCTCACGCTAGGCAGAGTGGGGCATATCGGGCGATGTGGGGTGCGCTGTCCGGGTGAGGTGTGCGGGTGAGGTGTTCGGCTGAGCTGTCCGGATGACGTGGCCGTGTGGTCGCGTGCGGTTGGCCCCTGCTGCCCGGTAGGCGACCAGGCGCCGCTCCCGCTCGCGACCACTACCGCTCGTACGTCCCGCCCGCGCCTACTCGCGCCCGACCAACGTCAGCAGCGTCGCCTCGGGCGGACAAGCGAACCGTACCGGCGTGTAACGGTTCGTCCCGCAGCCCGCCGACACGTGCATGTACGCCGTACGGCCGTCCGCCGTGTGCGTGGACAGGCCCTTCACGCGGTCCGTGTCCAGGTCGCAGTTGGTGACGAGGGCGCCGTAGAAGGGGATGCAGAGCTGGCCGCCGTGGGTGTGGCCGGCCAGGATCAGGGGGTAGCCGTCGGCCGTGAAGGCGTCCAGGACGCGCAGGTACGGGGCGTGGACCACGCCCATCGAGAAGTCGGCGGAGCCCGACGGGCCGCCGGCGACCTCGTCGTAGCGGTCCCGCTTGATGTGCGGGTCGTCCAGGCCCGTGAGCTCGACCGACACGCCGTCGATCTTCAGCGTGCCGCGGGTGTTGGTGAGGTTGACCCAGCCCGCCGCGTCGAAGTTGTCCCGCAGGTCCTCCCACGGGTTGTGGACCGCGCCGACGACGGGCGGGTTGCCGTTCAGGCCGTGGCGGCCCTGGACCTTCTCGATCAGGTACCGGGCGGGGTTGCGGAGGTTGGGGCCGTAGTAGTCGTTGGAGCCGAAGACGTACGCGCCCGGGAAGTCCATCAGGGGGCCGAGCGCGTCCAGGACCTCCGGGACGCCCTCCGGGTCGGAGAGGTTGTCCCCTGTGTTGATCACGAAGTCGGGGCGCAGGCCCGCCAGTGAACGCAGCCAGCGCTGCTTCTTGCGCTGGCCGCCGACCATGTGGATGTCGGAGACCTGGAGCACCCGCAGGGGGCGCATGCCGGAAGGCAGGACGGGGACCGTCACCCGTCGAAGGCGGAAGGAGCGGGCCTCGAAGCCCGCCGCGTACAACAGTCCGGCGGCACCGGCCGCCGTGATTCCCAGGGGCACTCCGTATCGCGCGCGCATACGACCATCGTGTCAGACCACCGCCGGTACGCCGCGCCGAGCGCCCTGCCGAGTGCCCTGCCGGAACGTCCCTCGCATCGGTACCCCCCAAATCAAGGGGCACCCTTCCTTCCGCACCTGCGACAATCATCCCCATGACCACGCTCAAGTCGAAGCTGCAGGATGACCTCAACGCCGCGATCAAGGAGCGCGACGAGCTCCGCTCCTCGACGCTCCGGCTGACGCTCGCCGCGATCACCAAGGAGGAGGTCGCGGGGAAGGAGAAGCGTGAGCTCTCCGACGACGAGGTGCAGAAGGTGATCACCCGCGAGGCGAAGAAGCGGCGCGAGGCGGCCGACGCCTTCGCGCAGGGAGGTCGCGCCGAGCAGGCCGAGCGGGAGAAGGCGGAGGGCGAGGTGCTCGCCGCGTACCTCCCGAAGCAGCTGACCGACGAGGAGCTGAACGCGATCGTCGCCCAGGCCGTCGAGGAGGCGAAGGCGGCCGGTGCCGAGGGGCCGCGGGCCATGGGCGCGGTCATGAAGATCGTGAACCCGAAGGTGGCCGGCCAGGCCGAGGGCGGCCGCGTCGCCGCCGCGGTCAAGAAGCTGCTCGCCGGCTGACCGGCACCGCCCCCGAAAACAAGTCGGCCCCTTCGTCTCCCTGGGAAACGAAGGGGCCGTCGGCATCCTCAAGGCCGGCGCCTCAGCGCCTCCCGCCACCCCCGTTGCCGTTCCCCCCATTGCCCTGTCCCTGGAAGAAGTTCTCCGGGAGGGAGAAGGAGGGCGTCGGGAACGCGCCGCCGTCGGTGCCGCCGTCGATCAGGCCGCCGATGAAGCCGTCGTTGCCGTTGCCGTTGCCGTTCCCGTTGCCGCCGCCGTTGTCCTCGTCGTTGCCCCGGTCGCGGTCGCCGCCGTCCGGGATGTCGACCAGGTTGAAGGACTCGACGGGCTTGCCCACCAGGGCGCCGGCCATGGCGTCCTTCCAGATCGGGCCGGGGACCTCGCCACCGAAGACCAGGCTGTGGTAGCGGCCGCCGATCGAGATGTTCTGCATCTTGACCTTCTGCGTGGCGCTGCCGACCCAGACGGCACCCGACATGTTCGGCGTGTAGCCGACGAACCAGGCGTTCTTGCGCTCGTCGGTCGTACCCGTCTTGCCCGCGCTCTCCCGGTCGGAGAGGCCGGCCTGCTTACCGGTACCGGAGTCGACCACGCCGCGCAGCAGCGTGTTGACGGTGTCCGCGGTCTTCTCGGACATGGCCCGCGAGCAGGTCGACTTGGGTACGTCCAGCGACTTCTGCTTGTTGCCGACCTTCTGCGTGATCGACTCGATGGCGATCGGCGTGCAGTACATGCCCCGGGAGGCGAAGGCGGCGTACGCGCTCGCCATCGTCAGCGGGGACAGGCCGATCGAGCCGAGGGCGATGGACGGGGTCTCCGGCAGCTTGTCGCCGTTGCCCTGACGCACGTGCAGCTTGTCGGTGACGTTGACGACCGGGCACAGGCCGATGTCGGAGATGAGCTGGACGAAGTAGGTGTTGACCGACTTGGCCATCGCCTCCTTCATCCGGTACGGGCCGACCTCGGACTCGTTCTCGTTCTCCAGCTTCTCGCCGCGCCTGTTCACCCACGGCTTGCTGTCGCACGTCTGGACCGGGCTCGGGTACTCCATCTCGTACGGCGACGAGTACTCCTGCGTCGCCGGCCGGCCCTCCTCCAGGGCGGCCGCCGCCACGAACGGCTTGAACGTCGAACCCGTCGGGAAGCCGAAGTTGGAGCCGCCCATGGCCGAGTCGACCGAGTAGTTGAGCTCGGTCTCGTTCTTGCCGTAGCCGTACGGCTTCGACTGGCCCATCGCGACGATCTTGCCGGTGCCGGGCTGGACCAGCGTGGCCGCCGCGGCGACCTTGTCGGACTTGTAGACGTGGTCCTTGAGCGAGGCCTGCACCGACGCCTGCGCCTGCGGGTCGAGCGTCGTACGGATCGTCAGGCCGCCCTGGTTCCAGATCTTCGCCCGTTCCTCCCGGGACTTGCCGAAGACCGGATCGCTGAGGAACTCCTTCTCCACGTACTTGCAGAAGAAGCTCGCGCCCTTGACCGCCGTGATGCAGCCGTTCTTGGGGCGGCTGATCTTGAGGTCGAGCGGCGTCTTCTTCGCCTGGTCGGCCTCGGCCTGGGAGACGTCGCCGACATCCGCCATGCGCTGCAGCACGATGTTGCGGCGCTTGGTGGCCTCCGCCTCGTCGTTGACCGGGTCGTACCGGCTGGGCGACTGGACGATGCCGGCCAGGAGGGCCGCCTGCTGGAGGTTCAGGTCCTTGGCGGACTTGGAGAAGTAGCGCTGGGCGGCGGCCTCGACGCCGTAGGCCTGCTGACCGAAGAAGGTGATGTTCAGGTAGTTCTCGAGGATCTGCTTCTTGCTCAGCTCCTCTTCCAGCTGGATCGCGTACTTCAGCTCGCGGATCTTGCGGCCGAGCGTCTGCTGTGTGGCCTGGGCCACCTTCGTCGGATCGTTGCCGGCCTCTTCCACGGCGACGTTCTTCACCAGCTGCTGTGTCAGCGTGGACGCGCCCTGGGACACGCCGCCGCTCTGCGCGTTCTTGTTCAGCGCGCGCAGGATGCCCTTCAGGTCGACCGCGCCGTGCTGATAGAAGCGGGCGTCCTCGATGGCGACTATCGCCTTCTGCATGTACGGCGAGATGTCCTTGAGGTCGACGACGGTGCGGTCGCGTGAGTAGACCGTGGCCATCGTGCCGCCGTCGGCGTCGAGGATCGTGGTGCGCTGACTGAGCGGAGGGGTCTTCAGGGTGGCCGGGAGTTCGTCGAAGCTCTCGACCGATCCCTTGGCGGCCAGACCCAGCGCGCCCACGGCGGGCAGCGCGAGGCCGGCCAGGACCGCTCCCGCGAGCACACTGACACCGAGGAACTTGGCGGCCTGCTGTGCTGGCGACAGACCACCGCCCGAGCGCTTGTTTGGCATGAGGGCAGCCTACGTTCTCATTCGCCGGACACGCGTGTATGCCTTGGCCTAAGCTGCTCTCAACTGTCACAGCAGTGAGGCCACGTATCAATACGTCCGGCGACCTCGAAGCGTTCCGGTTTTTCTCGACTTTTTTCTGTCGGGTTGCTGTCGGGATGCTGTCGGAGCGGTTGCCTGGTCCGTTTGTTCGGGGTGACTGCCCGGTTCTTGTCGGCTGTCCGGCAGGGGTGGGTGGTTGTGTCGAGGTGTGCCGAGGCGTGTGGGGTCCGTGCCCGAATCCGCCTTGTGTGTCACGTGGTGCCCGTTGTGGTGCAACAGAACCGTCCAGGAATGACGGAATAGTCGCGTATGCCGCCAGCTCACTCCCCCGGGTGATCTGCCGCTTACGCATAGTCCGTTCGGGCCATTCAAGATTGGGCCCGCTGGGGGTGTTGCACTGTGCCCACCTTCCGTAACGTCCTCAACTGGCGGCGGTGAATATGCCGCTGCCGCCGTGGGGGAGCCTCGATTCGGGAGAGGACGGCGCCGGTATGGGCTGGGTAACCGACTGGAGTGCGCAGGCCGCCTGCCGCACTACCGATCCGGATGAACTGTTCGTGCAGGGAGCAGCGCAGAACAGGGCCAAGGCAGTGTGCACCGGATGTCCGGTACGCACGGAGTGCCTGGCGGACGCGCTGGACAACCGCGTCGAGTTCGGCGTGTGGGGAGGCATGACGGAGCGGGAGCGCCGCGCACTGCTGCGCAGGCGGCCCACCGTGACCTCCTGGCGCCGACTGCTGGAGACGGCACGCTCGGAGTACGAGCGCGGCTCCGGCGTCGTAGCCCTGGATGACGACGAGGTGTACGAGGACTACGCGGCCGTGAGCTGAGGGGCCCTCGGGCCTACGACAGCTCCGGCCGGGCCGCCGCGAGGCGGTCCCCGATGTCCCGCAGCCCCGTGAGGTCGTGCACGTCGCCGGGCAGCGCGGCCACTTCGGCCACCGCCACCTCGGGATGGAGCGCGGTGAAGCGGTCACGCGTGCGCTGCTCGCGGGCGAGCAGGTGCATACGGTCCGCGTGCAGCCTCAACAGGCCCGCGGTGAGCTGGTCGACGGAACGCTCCTGGTCCGTGGCAGTGTCCGCGGTCGTGGGGGAGTCGTCGTCGGGAGTTGGTGTTTCGGAGGCTGTTCCGGGAGCTGTTCCGGAAACGGGAGAGCCTGAACTGTCGTACGTTTCGGGGGAGTTACGAAGTCCAGCTTTCCCGCCGTCCTGATCGACAATGCGGGAATCCTCAAGATTTTCCGCGGCCGCGAGCGCCCGCTCGGCCGACAGCCCGTCGGCGCCGCTGCCGTGCACCCGGTTGAGCACCAGGCCGGCGAGGGGCATGTTCTCGGCCGCCAGCCGCTCCACGAAGTACGCGGCCTCGCGCAGCGCGTCCCGCTCCGGGGCCGCGACCACCAGGAACGCCGTGCCCGGTGCCTGGAGCAGCTTGTACGTGGCGTCCGCGCGTGTGCGGAACCCGCCGAAGGTCGTGTCCATCGCGGTCACGAACGTCTGTACGTCCTTCAGGAGCTGTCCGCCGAGCAGCTTGCCGAGGGTGCCGGTCATCATCGACATGCCGACGTTCAGGAACTTCATCCCGGCGCGTCCGCCCAGCTTCGCCGGGGCCGTCAGCAGCCGGATCAGCCGCCCGTCCAGGAAGGACCCGAGCCGCTTGGGGGCGTCCAGGAAGTCGAGCGCGGAGCGGGAGGGCGGCGTGTCGACGACGATCAGGTCCCACTCGTCCCGGGCGCGCAGCTGCCCCAGCTTCTCCATCGCCATGTACTCCTGCGTGCCCGCGAAGCCCGCCGAGAGCGACTGGTAGAAGGGGTTGCTCAGGATCGCGGCTGCCCGCTCGGGGTCCGCGTGCGCCTCGACGATCTCGTCGAAGGTGCGCTTCATGTCGAGCATCATGGCGTGCAGCTCGCCATCCCCCTCGACGCCCTTCACACGGCGCGGCGTGTTGTCGAGGGAGTCGATGCCCATCGACTGGGCGAGCCGGCGGGCCGGGTCGATGGTGAGGACGACGACCTTGCGGCCCCGCTCGGCGGCCCGCAGGCCCAGCGCGGCCGCGGTCGTGGTCTTGCCGACGCCGCCCGAGCCGCAGCACACCACGATGCGGGTCTTGGGGTCGTCGAGCAGCGGATCGAGGTCGAGTACGCGCGTGGGGGACAGGTGGTGGTGCGCGTGGGCCGGGTCCGGACTCATGACATCCCCTGCTTCCGCAGCTCCGTGGCCAGTTCGTACAGACCCGCCAGGTCCATGCCCTCGGCGAGCAGTGGCAGTTCGTGCAGCGGCAGGCCCAGCTCGGCGAGCACGGCCCGCTGCTCCTGCTCCAGCGCGTAGCGCTCGGCGTACTCCGCGGCCTGCTCCAGCAGCGGGTCCACCAGCCGCTCGGCGTGCCCGCCCCGCCGCGCCCCGCCGAGCCCGGCGGACGACAGCGCCCTGGCAACGGAGGAACGCGGCACCGTCCGTACGAGTTCCAGGTCGGCCCCGTCCAACACCCCCGGCCGCACCATGTTCACGATGATCCGCCCCACCGGCAGCCGCGCGGACCGCAGCTCGGCGATGCCGTCCGCCGTCTCCTGGACGGGCATCTCCTCCAGCAGCGTCACCAGGTGCACGGCCGTCTCCGACGACTTCAGCACCCGCATCACGGCCTGCGCCTGATTGTGTATCGGGCCGATCTTCGCGAGCCCGGCGACCTCGTCGTTGACATTGAGGAACCGTGTGATGCGCCCGGTCGGTGGCGCGTCCATGACGACGTAGTCGTACGCGAACCGCCCGCTCCGGTCCTTCCGCCGCACCGCCTCGCACGCCTTCCCGGTGAGGAGTACGTCCCTCAGACCGGGCGCGATGGTGGTGGCGAAGTCGATCGCGCCGAGCTTCTTCAGGGCCCGTCCGGCGCTCCCCAGTTTGTAGAACATCTGGAGGTAGTCCAGAAGGGCCAGTTCGGGGTCGATGGCGAGGGCATACACCTCCCCGCCCCCGGGAGCGACGGCGATCTTCCGCTCCTCATAAGGCAGCGCTTCCGTTTCGAAGAGCTGCGCGATGCCCTGGCGGCCCTCGACCTCGACGAGAAGCGTCCGCTTCCCCTCCGTGGCCAAGGCCAGCGCGAGGGCCGCGGCCACCGTGGTCTTACCGGTACCGCCCTTGCCACTGACGACCTGGAGCCTGCTCACGTCTTCGAGCGTAACCAGTCCCGGTGCGACCTAAGCGGGAGGCTGTGGATAACGCGGTCGCGGCCGCCCGCCGACCAGCGCCGGACAGCGACTAGAGTCGGCCGCATGACCAAGTGGGAATACGCAACCGTGCCGCTGCTCGTGCACGCCACGAAGCAGATTCTGGACACCTGGGGCGAGGACGGCTGGGAGCTCGTCCAGGTCGTGCCCGGGCCGAACAACCCCGAGCAGCTCGTCGCCTACCTGAAGCGGGAGAAGCAGGGATGAGCGCGGTCGAGGCGCGGCTGGCCGAGCTGGGCCTGACGCTGCCCGAGGTCGTGCCGCCGCTGGCCGCCTACCAGCCGGCCGTGCAGTCGGGGGTCTACGTCTACACGGCCGGTCAGCTGCCGATGGTGGAGGGCAAGCTCCCGGTCACCGGCAAGGTGGGTGCGGAGGTCACGCCGGAGGAGGCCAAGGACCTGGCGCGCACCTGCGCGCTGAACGCCCTGGCCGCCGTCAAGTCCGTCGCCGGCGACCTGGACCGCATCGCGCGCGTGGTGAAGGTCGTGGGCTTCGTGGCCTCGGCGTCGGACTTCACCGGGCAGCCGGGCGTGCTGAACGGCGCGAGCGAACTCCTGGGCGAGGTCCTCGGCGACAAGGGCGTCCACGCGAGGAGCGCGGTGGGCGTGGCGGTACTGCCGCTGGACGCGCCGGTGGAGGTCGAGATCCAGGTGGAGTTGACGGAGGCGTAAGGGCTCCGCGGGGCGGTGGGTTCACGGCGGCCGGTCCGGCCGGCGGACGCCCGGCACGCGGCGGCGACGTCGGGTGTCGGCGGCGGCGCCCCCGGCAAGCACGGCGTCGGCGCCCACGAGACTGCGGGCTCGGCGGCGGACGACCCGACCCGCCCAGCCCCTCGCGCCCGCGCACCGCGCGCCGCACCGCAGCTCCTCGCCCATGGCGGCGGACCGGTGATCGACGCGCTGCGCCGGCCGACCCGCCGTGGCCGCCGTCGGCGCGCCCGAACAGCGCCCGCCGACGTCGTGGCCTCCGGGACGGGGCTGCGGCCTGGCCGTCGTACGGGGCGTGGCACCCCTGGCCAGGACATGCCCATCGGCGGTCGTGCGGGAGCGTCGCGCCGGGGTGGCCGCACAGGGCGTCGCACGCGGCCTGGGAGAGGCGGACCGCACCCTTGATGGGCTGTATCTCGGAGGGCCGGCCCGCAAGGCGCTGCTCCGCCGCCGCTCATGTTGCCGAAACGGCAAATAGCCTCGCTCGCTCCACCCCGCCCCCCGCATGCTCGCTGCCGGTGCCCCGGTGCGCAGCGGCTGTCGGTGACGGTCCGCGCCCAGCCCGCCGGCAGCGGCCGCCAACGGCCCCGGCACCGGTCGGATCCAGCGCCCGGGAGGGCCCCATGCCGCAGACGCCCGTGACCGAAACCGTCCACCGCCTGGTGCCCTCGCCCGCCGGACGGATCCACCTGGTGGAACAGGGGACCGGACCGCTGGTCCTGCTCGTCCACGGCTTCCCGGAGTCCTGGTACTCGTGGCGTCGCCAGCTGCCCGTGCTGGCCGCCGCCGGCTTCCGCGCGGCAGCGATCGACGTGCGCGGCTACGGGCGCTCCTCCCGGCCGGATGCGGTGGACGCGTACCGGATGCTCGACCTGGTGGCGGACAACGTCGCCGTGGTCGAGGCCCTGGGCGAGCGGTCCGCGGTGATCGTCGGGCACGACTGGGGCGCGACCATCGCCGCCACCTCCGCGCTGCTGCGACCGGATGTGTTCCGTGCGGTGGGCCTGCTGAGCGTGCCGTACACCCCGCCCGGCGGGCCCCGGCCCAGCGAGGTCTTCGCGGGGATGGGAGCGGACGGCGGCGAGGAGTTCTACGTCTCCTACTTCCAGCGGCCCGGCCGGGCCGAGGCGGAGATCGAGCCCGACGTCCGCGGCTGGCTCGCGGGGTTCTACGCGGCCCTGTCCGCCGACACCATGCCCGCGCCCGGCGTCCCCGGCCCGCACTTCGTCGCCCGCGGCGGCAGGATGCGCGACCGGTTCCCGTCCGGGGGGCTGCCGTCCTGGCTCGGTGAGGACGGCCTCGACGTCTATGCGGGGGAGTTCGAACGCACCGGCATGACCGGTGCCCTCAACCGCTACCGGAACATGGACCGGGACTGGGCGGACCTGGCCGACCACCACGGCGCCCCCGTCACCCAGCCGTCCCTGTTCCTCGGCGGCAGCCTGGACCCCTCCACGACCTGGCTGTCCGACGCCATCGAGGCGTACCCCCGCACGCTGCCCGGACTGACCGCCTCGCACCTCCTGGACGGCTGCGGCCACTGGCTCCAGCAGGAACGCCCCGAGGAGACGAACCGCCTCCTGACCGGCTGGCTGGCCTCCCTCACCGTCTGACGCGGGAGCAGGCACGGGGGCCACTCGAACATCCGCCCGTCACGGGATAGCCTCCGGCCATGGCGAATGGGCAGTGGTACCCCCCGGAGTGGCCCGACCGCATCCGCGCGCTGGCGGCAGGCACCCTGACGCCGGTCACCCCGAGACGCGCGGCCACCGTCATGCTCCTGAAGGACACCGACACCGGGCCCAGGGTCCATATGCTGCGCCGGCGTGCCTCCATGGCGTTCGCCGGGGGCGCGTACGCCTACCCGGGCGGCGGGGTCGACCCGCGCGACGACGACCGTGACATCGGCTGGGCCGGTCCCACGCGCGCGTGGTGGGCGGACCGACTCGGCGTCGACGAGACCGGGGCCCAGGCGATCGTCTGCGCGGCCGTACGGGAGACGTACGAGGAGGCGGGCGTCCTCCTCGCCGGCCCGACGCCCGATTCCGTGGCCGGCGACACCACGGGCGCCGACTGGGAGGCGGACCGTGCGGCACTGGTCGCCCGGGACCTGTCCTTCGCCGAGTTCCTGGACCGCCGCGGGCTGGTGCTCCGCTCGGACCTCCTGGGCGCCTGGACCCGCTGGATCACCCCGGAGTTCGAGTCCCGCCGCTACGACACGTGGTTCTTCGTGGCCGCCCTCCCGGAGGGGCAGCGCACGCGCAACGCCTCCACGGAGGCCGACCGCACCGTGTGGACCCGCCCTCAGGACGCGGCCGACGGCTACGACAAGGGCGAGCTGCTGATGATGCCGCCGACCATCGCGACCCTGCGCCAGCTGGCGCCGTACGGCACGGCGGCGGAGGCGCTCGCCGCGGCCCCCGGGCGCGACCTGACGCCCGTCCTCGCCGAGGCACGCCTGGAGGACGGCGAGATCGTGCTCTCCTGGCCCGGCCACGACGAGTTCACCAAGCACATCCCGACGACCCGGACCGGGGGAGCCCCCGCATGACGGACGCAAGCACCCTGCCCGGCCAGCCACGGGGCGGGGTCCTCACGGGCCCGGCCACCGCACGGGCCGTCAACGTCCTGGCGCCCAACGCCTCGGCGATGACCCTGGACGGCACGAACACCTGGATCCTCGCGGAACCCGACTCCGACCTGGCCGTCGTGGTCGACCCGGGCCCGCTGGACGAGGGCCACCTGCGCACCGTCATCGACACGGCCGAGCGGGCCGGCAGGCGCGTCGCCCTCACCCTGCTGACCCACGGTCACCCCGACCACGCGGAGGGCGCCGCGCGCTTCGCCGAGCTGACCGGCACCAAGGTGCGGGCCCTGGACCCGGCGCTGCGGCTCGGCGACGAGGGGCTGTCCGCCGGGAACGTCGTCCGCGTCGGCGGCCTGGAGCTGAGGGTCGTACCGACCCCCGGACACACCGCGGACTCGCTCTGCTTCCATCTCCCGGCCGACCAGGCCGTGCTGACCGGCGACACCATCCTGGGACGCGGTACGACGGTCGTGGCGCACCCGGACGGCCGCCTCGGCGACTACCTGGACTCCCTGCGGCGGCTCAGGTCCCTCACCGTCGACGACGGCGTGCACACGGTGCTCCCGGGCCACGGTCCCGTCCTGGAGGACGCCCAGGGCGCCGTCGAGTACTACCTCGCCCACCGCGCCCACCGCCTGGCCCAGGTCGAGACGGCCGTCGAGGACGGCTACCGGACGGCACCCGAGATCGTCGCCCACGTGTACGCGGACGTGGACCGCTCACTGTGGCCGGCCGCGGAGCTGTCGGTACGGGCGCAGCTGGACTACCTGGAGGAGCACGGGCTCATCTAGGCCCTGTCGTTTGGATCATCCCGGCGTCGCGAGGCCTAGCCCGGCCGGCCGTGGCACCCGGCCCTCGGCCGGCCGTCGCACGAACAGGGCCCGTCTCTCACGAGACGGGCCCTCTCGGTGTACGGCCGAACGTCAGCGGGACCTCTTGGCGAGCCGCTCCACGTCCAGCAGGATCACCGCGCGGGCCTCCAGGCGGAGCCAGCCGCGCTGGGCGAAGTCCGCCAGGGCCTTGTTGACCGTCTCGCGGGAGGCGCCGACCAGCTGGGCCAGCTCCTCCTGCGTCAGGTCGTGCACGACGTGGATGCCCTCCTCGGACTGCACGCCGAAGCGGCGGGAGAGGTCCAGCAGGGCCCGGGCCACGCGGCCGGGGACGTCCGAGAAGACCAGGTCGGACATCGCGTCGTTGGTCTTCCGCAGCCGCCGCGCGACGGCGCGCAGCAGCGCCGCCGCCACCTCGGGGCGGGCGTTCAGCCAGGGCTGGAGGTCGCCGTGGCCGAGCCCGAGCAGCTTGACCTCGGTCAGTGCCGTGGCGGTCGCCGTGCGGGGGCCCGGGTCGAAGAGCGACAGCTCGCCGATGAGCTCGCCGGGGCCGACGACGGCCAGCATGTTCTCGCGGCCGTCGGGGGACGTGCGGTGGAGCTTGACCTTGCCTTCCGTGACCACGTACAGGCGATCACCGGGGTCGCCCTCGTGGAACAGCGAGTCGCCGCGGGCGAGGGTCACCTCACTCATGGAGGCGCGGAGCTCCGCGGCCTGCTCGTCGTCGAGCGCCGCGAAGAGCGGGTTGCGCCGCAGAACGTCGTCCACGAGTTCTCTCCTTGTCGACCTGCTCAGGGGATAGTGCATCCCCCGTGTACCAGGGGACCGTGGTGCCCATTGTGCTGGGCGGTCCAAACAGTGTGATCTGTCACAAGGATGCCGCACCGGCGTCCCGGGGTACGCGGCAGGGGTCCAATTGGGGGCCGATCTTCGGGGTCCGGGACGGATGTCCGAGCCGGGCCGTAGGCTGGCCGGGTGTCCAAATCGCCGGTGAGAGCACAGGCCGAGGGGGCTGGACGGGTGGTTGTACGTCGAGATTCCGCTGTGGGCGAACAGAGCCCCGATGGCGGCAGGAAAACGGCGAAAGCGACAAAGAAGGCTGCGCCTGTGAAGAAGACGGCCGCTGCGAAGAAGACGACCGCGAAGAAGACGGCTGTAAAGAAGACGGCCGGGAAGAAGGCGGCTGCGAAGGAGACGGCCGGGAAGAAGGCGGCCGTGCAGAAGGTGCCGCCTTCCGAGAAGGCCGCGCCCGCCAAGAAGGCCGCCCCCAAGAAGGCCGCCGTGAAAAAGGCACCGCCCCCCAGGAAAGTGGTCGCCGCCCCCAAGGACGGCACGGCCGCCGTCAAGGGTGTCGCCCCCGCGCAGACCGTCGCCTCCAGGCCGCCGAGGGAGGAGTCGCGCACCGCCCTGGTCCGCCGTGCCCGCCGGATCAACCGTGAGCTCGCCGAGGTCTACCCGTACGCCCACCCCGAGCTGGACTTCGACGACCCCTTCCAGCTGCTGGTCGCCACGGTCCTGTCCGCCCAGACCACCGACCTCAGGGTCAACCAGACCACGCCGGCCCTGTTCGCCAAGTACCCGACCCCGGAGGACCTGGCCGCCGCCAACCCCGAGGAGGTCGAGGAGATCCTGCGTCCCTGCGGGTTCTTCCGGGCCAAGACCAAGTCGGTGATGGGGCTGTCCAAGGCCCTGACGGAGGAGTTCGGCGGCGAGGTCCCCGGGCGCCTGGAGGACCTCGTCAAGCTGCCCGGCGTCGGCCGCAAGACCGCCTTCGTCGTCCTCGGCAACGCCTTCGGCCGCCCCGGCATCACCGTGGACACGCACTTCCAGCGCCTGGTGCGCCGCTGGGAGTGGACCGGCGAGACCGACCCCGACAAGATCGAGGCCGCCGTCGGCGCGCTGTTCCCCAAGAGCGACTGGACGGACCTCTCGCACCATGTGATCTGGCACGGCCGCCGCATCTGCCACGCCCGCAAGCCCGCCTGCGGCGCCTGCCCCATCGCCCCGCTCTGCCCGGCGTACGGCGAGGGCGAGACGGACCCGGAGAAGGCGAGGAAGCTGCTCAAGTACGAGAAGGGCGGCTTCCCGGGCCAGCGCCTGAAACCCCCGCAGGCATACCTGGACGCGGGCGGCACACCGGCGCCGCCGCTGAGGGCCGCCGGATGACGCCCCGGGCGTCGCGGGGCCCCCGGGAAGGGACCCAGGAACGATCTCGGGGCCGTCGGGCGTTGGACCCGGCAGGACGACGGGGGTGGCGATGACGCACGCGAGCAACACCCGGGGCGTGGCACTCAGCAAGGAGGGCCTGCCCGGCTGGCTGGATCCGGTGGTGCGGGCCGTGGAGACGGTGCGGCCGGGCCAGCTGAGCCGCTTCCTGCCGCCGGAGGACGGCGCCGGGCGGCAGTCCGCCGTGCTGATCCTGTTCGGCGAGGGCGAGCGTGGCCCCGAGCTGCTGCTCATGGAGCGGGCGAGCTCCCTGCGCTCCCACGCCGGCCAGCCCTCCTTCCCGGGCGGCGCCCTCGACCCCGAGGACGGCGACCCGGGGGCCGAGGGGCCGCTGCGGGCCGCGCTCCGCGAGGCGGAGGAGGAGACCGGGCTCGATCCGGCCGGCGTGCAGCTCTTCGGGGTCCTGCCCAAGCTCTACATCCCGGTCAGCGGCTTCGTCGTCACCCCGGTGCTGGCCTGGTGGCGCGAGCCGAGCCCGGTAGGAGTCGTCGACCCGAAAGAGACCGCCAGGGTCTTCACCGTTCCCGTGGCGGATCTCACGAATCCGGACAACCGCGTGACAGCCATTCACCCCAGGGGCCACCAAGGTCCGGCATTTCTGGTCGAATCGGCCCTGGTGTGGGGCTTCACGGCCGGAATCATCGACCGGCTGCTCCACTACGCGGGCTGGGAACGACCTTGGGACAGGGGGAAGCAGGTCCCGCTCGACTGGCGGTCATGACAGGGTGTCTGCCGTGCTGTGTTTTCCCGGGGAACGCTGTGTCCGAATGCCGCTGCACGGCGTGCTGACCTCCCGGCCGACCTGCGGTGACCGCGGACTGACGAGGCGAGGCTTGAAGCGGTGAACGTGCTGGACATCCTGTTGCTGGTCGCCGCCGTGTGGTTCGCGATCGTCGGCTATCGCCAGGGCTTCGTCGTCGGCATCCTGTCGGTGATCGGCTTCCTGGGCGGCGGTCTCGCCGCCGTCTACGCGCTCCCCGTCATCTGGGACGCCCTGACGGACAACGCCGAGGTGAGCACCACCGCGGCCGTCGTCGCCGTCGTCGTCGTGATCGTCTGCGCCTCCGTCGGCCAGGCCCTGACCACACACCTCGGCAACAAGCTGCGCCGGTACATCACCTGGTCCCCGGCCCGCGCCCTGGACGCGACCGGTGGCGCCCTCGTCAACGTCGTCGCGATGCTGCTGGTCGCCTGGCTGATCGGCTCCGCCCTCGCGGGCACCACCCTGCCGACGCTCGGCAAGGAGGTCCGCAGCTCCAAGGTGCTGCTCGGTGTCTCCCGGGCGCTGCCCACCCAGGCCGACACCTGGTTCGCGGACTTCTCCTCCGTCCTCGCGCAGAACGGCTTCCCGCAGGTCTTCAGCCCGTTCTCCAACGAGCCGATCACCGACGTGCAGCCCCCGGACCCGGCGCTGGCGGGCAGCCCGGTGGCCACCCGCTCGCAGCGCTCCATCGTCAAGGTCATGGGCACCGCCCAGAGCTGCGGCAAGGTCCTGGAGGGCACCGGCTTCGTCTTCGCCGACCGCCGTGTCATGACCAACGCGCACGTGGTGGGCGGTGTCGACGAGCCCACCGTGCAGATAGGCGGTGAGGGCCGGAAGTACGACGCCAAGGTCGTCCTCTACGACTGGCAGCGCGACATCGCCGTACTGGACGTGCCCGACCTGAGCGCGCCCGCGCTGCGGTTCACCTCCGAGGACGCGAGCCGCGGCGACGGCGCGATCGTCGCCGGGTTCCCGGAGAACGGGGCGTACGACGTCCGTGCCGCGCGTGTGCGCGGCCGCATCACGGCCAACGGCCCGGACATCTACCACCGCGGCACCGTCCGCCGCGACGTCTACTCGCTCTACGCGACCGTCCGCCAGGGCAACTCCGGCGGCCCGCTGCTCACCCCTGACGGCAAGGTCTACGGCGTGGTCTTCGCCAAGTCACTCGACGACGCCGAGACGGGGTACGCGCTCACCGCGGACGAGATCCAGGAGGACATCACCAGGGGGCGCACCGCGAACCAGCAGGTGGACAGCGACAGCTGCGCGCTCTGAGCCGCTGGGAGGCGTCAGCCGCGAGTGTGCCGCAGGCGTACCGAGACCCAGCGGGCCCGGCGGCGCAGGATGCGCGGGATTCCCACCCTGAGATCGGTCTCCGGCAGCTGCGCGGATCCATCGCGCTGGTGGGTGCTCACACCGCTCGTGGAGCGGCGATCGCGTGCTGCGTCACTGTAGTCGTGCGTCCAGCCCATACCCCGACGTCTGCCCCTGGCCCAAGGTCGATAACCGCCTCCGGAGCCCCCAATTGGCCTATGCGCCGGGCAAGTGGCCGCTCCTGGGACAGGCATTCCGGTCCGGACACCGGGTGCGCCCGTTCGGTCACCGTTGCAGGTCGTCCCCGATCGGATCGGTCAGCGATCGGGCTCGGGATCCTTCAGCCAGTTGATCAGTTCCGCGGAGAAAGTGACCGGATCCTCCTCCTGCGGAAAATGCCCCAGTCCGTCGAACAGCCGCCAGCGGTACGGCGCTTCGACGTACTCGCCGGACCCGGCCGCGCTGCGCGTGCGCATCACCGGGTCGAGTGAGCCGTGCAGGTGCAGCGTCGGCACCCGCACCGGCCGCTTCATGCGGCGGTTGAACTGTATGCCGTCGGGGCGTGCGAGGGACCGCACCATCCAGCGGTACGGCTCGATCGAGCAGTGCGCCGTGGACGGGATGCACATCGCGCGCCGGTAGACCTGAACCGCCTCGTCGTCCGGCAGACGGGGCCCGGACCACTCCTGGATCAGCCGTCCCACGAGCGCGCCGTCGTCCGCGGTCAGCTGCCGCTCCGGGATCCAGGGCCGCTGGAACCCCCAGATGTACGAGCCCGCCTTCGTCTGCCTGACGTCGGCGAGCATCGCCGAGCGCCAGCGGCGGGGGTGCGGCATCGAGGCCACCGCGAGGCGCCGTACCAGCTTGGGGCGCATCGCGGCCGCCGTCCACGCCAGGTAGCCGCCCAGGTCGTGGCCGACCAGCGCGGCGTCCGGCTCGCCCAGGGAGCGGATGACGCCGGTGATGTCGAGGGCGAGGTTGGCGGGGTCGTATCCGCGCGGGGTGCGGTCGCTGCCGCCGACGCCCCGCAGGTCCATGGCGACGGCCCGGAAGCCGGCGTCGGCGAGCGCGACCAGCTGGTGCCGCCAGGTCCACCAGAACTGCGGGAAGCCGTGCAGCAGCAGCACCAGCGGCCCGTCCCCGAGCTCCGCGATGTGGAAGCGCGCGCCGTTGGCGGCCACGTCCCGGTGGGTCACTTCCCGCCCGCCGGGGACGTCGAGCCGTACGACCGAAGCGGGTTGCGCCGAGGGGGATGGCCCGGAAGGACCGGAAGGACCGGAAGGAGTGGAGGAGCCCGTCATGAGGATGAGCGTGCCACAGCCTCGATGGCCTCGGGCGACCGGTCCTCCAGCGCCTGCCGCGGGTGCGGCTTGGCCTTCTGCAGCACGCCCGCGGACTCCTTCATCGAGGCGGCGACCTTCTGCGGGCCCTTGCTCTTCTTGGCCTTCTTCGCGAAGGTCACACCGATCAGCGCGAGGACCACCGCGACGAGGACGTTCGCCGCGAAGGACAGCAGGAAGCAGATCGCGAGGTTCCAGTCGCTCCAGGTCCGGATGCCGTACGCCAGCGCGAAGTTGAGCATCGGCAGCGAGAACAGCAGGATCGCGGCGGCCACCGTGAACGCGCCGCCGCTCGTCGCCCCGCGCTTGACGTCCTGCTTCAGCTGTGCCTTCGCCAGCGCGATCTCGTCGTGCACCAGCGCCGACAAGTCGGTCGTGGCCGAGGCGAACAGCTGGCCGATGCTGCGTTCGGCGCCGACCGGGCTGCCGTCGGGTGCGCTCATCGCGGTCTCCCTCTTCTGCGTACGGTTCCGTCTTCCGAGTGCGGTGCCGTCTTCTGTCTGACGTGTGTCCGACTGCGTACGGTCCCGTCTTTTGTACCGTCTCGTCAGATCATGCCGGACCGCCGCGGTCATCGCCTGCCCCGCCCGGCACTTCGGCAAGCCCGCGTCGTTCGGCGGCCTTCAGCTCGGCGAGCCTGCGGTGCTCGGCGGCCTTGCGCTCGTAGATGCCGGCCATGCGCAGGTGGTACGCCGGGTCGTCCTCCTCGTAGATGTCCGGGATGCCGTCGCTGTCCTCGTCGCGCTCCTCGGCCTCCGACAGCCTGCGGTACTTGGCGTTGCGCAGCTTCAGCAGCACCGTCGCCAGGGCCGCCGCGACGAGGGAGCCGGTCAGGACGGCCGCCTTGACCTCGTCCGTCATCGCCGTGTCGCCCTCGAAGGCGAGCTCGCCGATGAGCAGCGAGACGGTGAAGCCGATGCCGGCGAGGGTCGCCACCGCGAAGACGTCGGCCCATGCGAGGTCGTCGCTGAGCGCCGCCCTGGTGAAACGGGCCGTCAGCCAGGTGCCGCAGAAGATGCCGATCGCCTTGCCGGCCACCAGCCCGAGGACCACACCGAGCGTCTCCGGCTGGGTGAACACGTCGCCCAGTGCGCTGCCGGAGACCGAGACACCCGCGCTGAACAGCGCGAACAGCGGCACGGCCAGACCCGCCGACAGAGGGCGCACGCGGTGCTCGATGCGCTCGCCGGGGGAGTGCTCCTCGCCCTCGCGCGCCGTGCAGCGCAGCATCAGGCCCATGGCGACGCCGGCGATGGTGGCGTGGACGCCGCTGTTGTACATCAGCGCCCAGATGACGAGGGCGAGCGGGACGTACACGTACCAGCCGCGTACGTTCTTCCTGAGCAGCAGCCAGAAGACGGCGAGGCCGACGACGGCGCCGCCGAGCGCGGCGAGGTCGATGTCGTCGGTGAAGAAGACCGCGATGATCAGGATCGCGAACAGGTCGTCGACGACGGCCAGGGTGAGCAGGAAGGCGCGCAGGGCGCTGGGCAGCGACGTGCCGATGACCGCGAGCACGGCCAGCGCGAAGGCGATGTCCGTGGCGGTGGGCACGGCCCAGCCCGCCAGGGAGCCGCCGCCGGTGACGTTCGTGAGGATGTACACGAGCGCCGGTACGGCCATCCCGCACGCCGCGGCCACGACCGGCAGCACGGCGGCCCGGGGGTCCTTGAGGTCCCCGGCGACGAGTTCGCGTTTGAGCTCGATACCGGCGACGAAGAAGAAGATCGCGAGCAGTCCGTCGGCGGCCCAGTGCTCGACCGACAGGTGCAGGCCGAGGGCCTCGGGGCCGAGGTGGAAGTGGCCGACGCTTTCGTAGCTGTCGTGCAGCGCGGGGACGTTCGCCCAGAGCAGCGCCGTGATCGCGGCGACGAGCAGCAGCACACCGCCGACGGTCTCGGTGCGCAGCGCGTCCGCGACGAAGGTCCGCTCGGGCAGGGACAGACGTCCGAGGATTTTGCGGGTGGTGGTGCGGGGCGTGGCCACGGGGACCTCCGGTCGGTGGGCAGGACGGAACGACTGCCGACCAGACTTCCCGGCGCACCTATTTTGTTCAGCCTATCCAAAGTACGTGGGGAGGAATCCGGCGATCCCTGCATCAGGTGCCGAAAGGGGCACCCGGCGCTGTCTGCCGGGTGCCCCTCAGGGACGTACGTACTCTCAGTCCTCGCTCGGCGCCGCCGGGAGCTTGGCCTGGATGAGGTCCATGACGGTCGAGTCCGTCAGCGTGGTGACGTCACCGAGCTGACGGTTCTCCGCGACGTCCCGCAGCAGGCGCCGCATGATCTTGCCGGAGCGGGTCTTGGGCAGCTCGGCCACCGGCAGGATCCGCTTGGGCTTGGCGATCGGCCCGAGGGCGCCGCCGACGTGGTTGCGCAGCTCCGCCACCAGGTCCTCGGTCTCCGCCGCCGTACCGCGCAGGATCACGAACGCCACGATCGCCTGACCGGTCGTCTCGTCCGCCGCGCCCACGACGGCCGCCTCGGCCACCGAGGGGTGGGAGACGAGCGCCGACTCGACCTCCGTGGTGGAGATGTTGTGCCCGGACACGAGCATCACGTCGTCGACCCGGCCCAGCAGCCAGATGTCGCCGTCGTCGTCCTTCTTGGCACCGTCACCGGCGAAGTACTTGCCTTCGAAGCGTGACCAGTACGTGTCGATGAACCGCTGGTCGTCGCCCCAGATGGTGCGCAGCATCGACGGCCACGGCTCGGTGAGGACCAGGTAGCCACCGCCGCCGTTCGGCACCTCGTTCGCCTCGTCGTCGACGACGGTCGCGGAGATGCCGGGCAGCGGCCGCTGCGCCGACCCCGGCTTGGCCTCCGTCACGCCGGGCAGCGGGGTGATCATCATCGCGCCGGTCTCGGTCTGCCACCAGGTGTCGACGACCGGTGTCCTGTCGGCGCCGATGTTCTTGCGGTACCAGATCCACGCCTCGGGGTTGATCGGCTCGCCGACCGATCCCAGGATGCGGAGGGAGGACAGGTCGAACTTCGCGGGGATGTCGTCGCCCCACTTCATGAACGTACGGATGGCCGTGGGCGCGGTGTAGAGGATCGTGACGCCGTACTTCTGCACGATCTCCCAGAACCGGCCCTGGTGCGGGGTGTCCGGCGTGCCCTCGTACATGACCTGGGTGGCGCCGTTGGCGAGCGGCCCGTAGACGATGTACGAGTGCCCGGTGACCCAGCCGACGTCGGCGGTGCACCAGTACACGTCGGTCTCCGGCTTGAGGTCGAAGACGGCCCAGTGCGTGTACGAGGTCTGCGTGAGGTAGCCCCCGGACGTGTGCAGGATGCCCTTCGGCTTCCCCGTCGTGCCGGAGGTGTAGAGGATGAACAGCGGGTGCTCCGCCTCGAACGCCTCGGGCGTGTGCTCGGCGGACTGCCGCTCGACGAGCTCGTGCCACCACACGTCGCGGGAGTCGTTCCAGGCGACCTCCTGGCCGGTGCGGCGGACCACGAGGACGTGCTCGACGTTGCCCGCCTTCTCGACCGCCTCGTCGACGGCCGGCTTGAGCGCGGACGGCTTGCCGCGCCGGTAGCCGCCGTCGGAGGTGATGACGACCCGGGCGTCGGCGTCCTGGATACGGGTCGCGAGCGCGTCCGCCGAGAAGCCGCCGAAGACGACCGAGTGCGCGGCGCCGATCCGGGCGCAGGCCAGCATCGCGACCGCCGTCTCCGGGATCATCGGCATGTAGATCGCGACGCGGTCGCCCTTCTCGACTCCCAGCTCCAGCAGGGCGTTGGCCGCCCTGGAGACCTCGTCCTTGAGCTGGGCGTAGGTGAGGGCGCGGCTGTCGCCGGGCTCGCCCTCGAAGTGGATGGCGACGCGGTCGCCGTGCCCGGCCTCCACATGCCGGTCCACGCAGTTGTACGCGACGTTGAGCGTGCCGTCCTTGAACCACTTGGCGAACGGCGGGTTCGACCAGTCGAGGGTCTCCGTCGGCTCCTTGGCCCAGGTCAGCCGGCGGGCCTGCTCGGCCCAGAAGCCGAGCCTGTCAGCCTTGGCCTGTTCATACGCCTCCGCGGTGACGTTGGCGTGCGCGGCCAGGTCTGCGGGGGGTGCGAACCTGCGTTCTTCCTTCAGCAGGTTGGCCAGGCTTTCATTGCTCACGACTGCTCCCTTTCCCAGGGTTGTCCGGCTGTGTCCCAGGCCACAGCTCATCAGACCGGGTGGTCCGGTGACAAGGGCCGTCCGGAAAATGGTTTAGACCTGTTCGCGGGGGTCTCCGCAGGACTTTTCCGTGGGCTTTACGGCGGCTTGGGTCATCCGTACCCACGGACGTCGGGCCGCCGGAGTTCAGCACTTGTAACGCCTTTCACACTCCGGCCCAACTACAGGTGAAGCGCACCGACGAGAGGGGACACGAGTGGACGACATACGGGGCGGGCCCACCGCGGCGGCACGCGACCCCCAGCTCTTCGAAGAGTTCTACCGGCGCCACGTGGACGCCGTGACGTCTTTCGTGGCCCGGCGTGTCGCCGACGTCCACACGGTGGCGGACCTGACGGCCGAGGTGTTCCTCGCGGTCCTGGACTCCGCCCACACCTACCGCCCCGGGCGGGGTGGAGAGCGGGCCTGGCTCTACGGCATCGCCCGCAATGTCGTCGCCTCCGAGCGCCGTCGGACAGCCCGGGAGACGGCGCGTGAGGTGCGCGTCTCGGGGCGGCGGTTGCTGGAGTCCGACGACATCGCCCGGCTCGAGGACAAGCTCGACGCCGAGAGCCCGGGCCGTCGTGCGCTCGCCGCGCTGGAACGGCTGCCGGACGGCGAACGGGCCGTCGTGGAGCTGGTCGTGGTCGACCAGCTCACGGTCACGGAGGCGGCGGCCGCGCTGGGCATCCGCCAGGTCACGGCCCGAGTCCGCTTGCACCGAGCCCGCAAGGCCCTGCGGGCGGAGGCGGACACGGCGGTGCCGGACCGGCAGCGCGGTACGGCCCTGTCGTACGCCATGGGGGGAGCGGGCGGGCCCGGAGGCGTCGGGCGCGGGGGCAACGGGCCAGCCAGGGGTGTCAGGGGCGTCAGGGGAGCCGAGGGGTCTGGAGGAGAGGCATGAACACGAAGACGACGTTCGAGGACCGGCTGCTGCGGGAGTTGCAGCATGAGATCGAGGTGCGTGGCGTCGAGGCGGGCGGGGCCGAGGCGCGGGCGGCGGAGATGCGCGGAACCGAGTTGTGCGGAGCCGAGTTGCGCGGGGTGGGTGTGGTGAGGCGCCCTCGGGCCAGGGGGCTGCTCACCGGCCGGCGGCTCGCCCTCGCCGCGGGGGCCTGCGCGCTGGCCGGTCTCGCGGTGGTGCTCGTGCCGGGGTCCCCGGCCGACTCACCGGCGTACGCGGTCGAACGGCACGGCGACGGCAGTGTCACGCTCACCCTCGTCAAGCTCGTGATCGGCCCCGAGTCCCAGCGCCGGCTGGCCGAACGACTGCGTGCCGAGGGCATCGACGTCACCATCGACAGCCTGCCGTTCGGCCACCAGTGCGCCCAGCCGCGGGGGACCTTGCTGTCGGGCACCGTCGACCGGGCCTTCATCGGTGACAAGGCGCCCGAGGACGGTTCCGTCCCCGTCGGCCCCACCGACCCGGCCTTCGACCGCGAGTGGCAGGTCACCCTGCATCCCGGCGACTCCCTCGGCATCGAGAACACCGCCCGCAAGGACGGCGAACCCGGTCCGAACACCGAGAGGTTCTACGCGATCAAGGGTCGGATGAAGCCTTGTGAGCCGGAGTCCTTCGGCTGACCCGGGCCGAGGTGCGAAGTGCTGAAGTGCTGAAGTGCCCTGGGGCGGGGGCCGATGGCCCTGGCCGGCGGTGCCCGGCGTCGCCGGTGCGGGGTGCGCTCGATCGTGACCGCACCCCGCGGGCCCCGCACTTACGCCGGCTGGTCGGCGCGTACGTGGTCGAACACCCGGTCCCCGCCCGTGTCGGTGAGCAGGTAGGCCTGGGCCTCGCCCACGTGGAAGTACATCCCGTGCAGCTCCAGCTCGCCTTCCCGCAGGGCGCGGGCCACCGACTCGTGGGCGCGCAGGTGCTCCAACTGCTGGACCACGTTGGTCAGGCAGAGCCGCTCGACCGCGTCGGCGGGTTCGCGTCCGGCCAGCCCGGCCCAGGGGCGGCTGTCGTCGGCCATGCGCTGCAGGCTCGGCGTCCCGTGCCGCAGCCACCGCTTGAGCGGCGTCTGGGCGCCCCCGGGCTCGGAGTTGAGCAGTGCCTGCATGGCTCCGCACCCGGAGTGCCCGCACACCGTGATGGAGCGCACCTTCAGCACGTCCACCGCGTACTCGATCGCCGCGGCCACCGAGTCGTCGCCGCTCTCCTCGCCGGGCAGCGGTACGAGGTTGCCCACGTTGCGCACCACGAAGAGGTCGCCCGGACCACTGGAGGTGATCATCGAGGTGACCAGCCGTGAGTCGGCGCAGGTCAGGAACAGCTGCGAGGGCCGCTGCCCTTCGCGCGCCAGCCGGGCCAGCTCGCTGCGCACCAGGGGTGCCGTGTTGCGCTGGAACGCGCTGATGCCTCGGGCCAGTTCGTGTCCGCTCGGCTCACCGGTTCCGCCCTCGGGGCTGCCGTGGAGCAGTGCGGCCTGCGGGCGTTCGCACTGGTGGTTGCGCCAGGGCGTCCAGGGACGGCAGCGGCATCCCGCGGGGTCCGCCGGCTCGGCGATGCGCGTGCCGGGACGGCGGCCGGTGATCTCGACGGTGCCGCCTCGCGCGGTGTGTGTGTTCTGCCAGTCCTGCAGCGTCTCGTAGGCCGCGTGGTCCATGAACGACCCGTCCAACTCGACGACGGTTTCGGCCCCTTGGGGTACGAGATGCAGGGCCCGGCTGAGCCGCGGCACCGCGAGGAACGTCAGCTGCCCTCTTACGTGTACGTGATGGACTCCTTCCCTTTCTTCGTGGGTGATACGGGTGCGGGTGAGGCGGTGCAGGGCGACGCCGACGGCCATGGCGACCCCCAGTCCGACACCCTCCAGGACGCCGAGGGACACCACGCCGAGGGTGGTGACGACGTACACCAGCACTTCACGGTGGCGGGTCACCGTGCGGATGTGGTTCAGGGACACCATCTGGATGCCGACGGCCATCACCAGGGCGGCGAGCGAGGCGAGCGGGATGAGCTCCAGGACGGGGACCATCAGCAGCGCGGCGACCACTACGAGAACGCCGTGCAGCATCGTGGAGTTCCGGCTCACGGCACCCGCGTTCACATTCGCCGAACTCCGCACGGCCACGCCGGCCACGGGCAGTCCGCCGAGTGTGCCGGAGACGATGTTGGCGGCGCCCTGGCCGAGCAGCTCGCGGTCCAGGTCGGCGCGCCCGACCTGGGCGGGCAGGGCCGGCCGTGCGGCCACCAGCTTGTCCACGGCGACCGCGCCGAGCAGGGACTGAACGCTGCACACCAGCGTGGTGGTGAGTACCGCGGCGACGAGGCCGAGCACCGGGCCCTCGGGCAGCGCGGCCAGAGCGTGGCTGGTCCAGGTCGGCAGGTCGACCTTGGGCAGGCGCAGCCCGGCGAGCGCCGCGACCGCGGTGGATCCCGCGACGGCGATGAGCGCGGCCGGGACCTTGCGCAGCAGCCGACCGGCCCGGCCGGGGAGCCGTGGCCAGAGCAGCAGCAGGGTCAGCGTCAGCGCGCTCACCGACACGGAGGCCGGCTGCAGCCCCGCCAACTGGGCGGGCAGGGCACGGAGGTTGTCGGGGACGGAACTCTGTGGAGTGCCGCCGAGGACGATGTGCAGCTGGGCGACGGCGATGGTGACGCCGATGCCGGCGAGCATGCCGTGCACGATGGCGGGGCTGACGGCGAGCGCCGAACGCGCCACCCGCAGACAGCCCAGGCCCAGCTGGGCGAGGCCGGCCAGGACGGTGATGGCGCAGGTCGTACGCCACCCGTAGCGGTGGATGAGGTCGGCGGTGACCACCGTGAGTCCGGCGGCGGGGCCGCTGACCTGGAGTGGGCAGCCGCCCAGCCATCCGACGACGATGCCACCCACCGCGGCGGCCACGAGGCCGGCCTGGAGGGGCGCGCCGGTGGCGAGGGCGATGCCCAGGGACAGGGGCAGGGCGATCAGGAAGACGGCGATCGAGGCCGACACGTCGGCGCCCGCGATGCGGAAGCGGCGCGGTCGGGTCGGCGGCGGGCTGTGGGGTTGGTGGATGCGCTTGGTCCGAGTCGGGTCGGTGGCGCGGGTGGGGATGCAAGCTGACATGTTTCCCGTCTCCTCCGGGGCTGCGCGGTCGCGGAACAGGTGGTCCCCCCTCTCGCGTCGGGGGGTCGGTCGCGGCCGTGGGTCACGGCGTACAGCGGCGGGATGATCAACGCTCGGTAAATGGATCGTAATGCAGAGTAAAGGCCAGGCATAGACATTCCGGGCAAATGGCGTAACGAATCACTCCGAAGGGTGAAGTAGCCCTTAAGTCTGCTTGTCGTGTTAATTCCTTTTCGGGTCCATGGGACCTTGGCGGCGTTGGCCGAGAGAAGGAAGAAGGTGAGCGGACATGGCCGCCGCTGAGAGGATCGCCGCGGGCAGTGTGGTCGCCGCGGCCTGCGCCGTCTCGCTCGCCGGCTGCGGGGCCGGCGTCAAAGGGCCTCGGGAAGGGGTGCCCGGCCCGGCCCCGGCGCCCAAGAGCGCTGTGCGGCTGATCGGTGACGGGTCCACCGCGTACACCGGAGCGCAGCCGCACCTGCCCAGACCGGGGCGTCTCAGGCCCGGCCAGAAGCCCCCGCAGTTCGTGGTGTTCTCCTGGGACGGCGCGGCGGAGGACGGTCAGCGGCTGTTCTCCCGCTTCCGCAAGGTGGCCCGGGACAACAACGCGACGATGACGTACTTCCTCAGCGGCGTGTACCTGCTGCCGGAGGACAAGCGTGACCTGTACAAGCCGCCGCAGCACTCCCCGGGCCGTTCCACCATCGGCTTCAACGACCGGCAGGGCATTGCCGACACCGTGAAGCAGCTACGCCTGGCGTGGCTGGAGGGCAACGAGATCGGCACCCACTTCAACGGCCACTTCTGTGGCAGCGACGGCGGGGTCGGCGAGTGGTCGGTCAAGGAGTGGAAGGAGGAGGTCGCCCAGGCCAAGCGGTTTGTGAAGACCTGGCGGACCAACGCGGGGATGACGGACGCGGCCCCACTGCCCTTCGACTACGACAAGGAACTCATCGGAGCCCGCACGCCCTGCCTGGAGGGCCGGAAGAATTTCCTGCGGGCCGCCCGCCAGCTGGGCTTCCGCTACGACAGCAGTGGCATCAACGACCAGGTCTGGCCTGAGAAGAAGCACGGCCTGTGGGACCTGTCGATGCAGCTCGTGCCGTTCCCCGGCCACTCGTTCGAGCAGCTCACCATGGACTACAACTTCATGTTCAGCCAGTCGGGCAGGAGCACCCAGGGAGACCCCCGCCACCACGCGCGCTGGGGCCGGCAGATGCGGGACAGCCTGCTCAGTGGCTTCCGCCGGGCCTACGACGGCAACCGCGCACCCCTGATCATCGGCAACCACTTCGAGTCCTGGAACGGCGGCACCTACATGCGCGCCGTCGAGGACGTGATCGAGCGGGTGTGCACCAAGCCCGAGGTGCGTTGTGTCTCCTTCCGACAGCTGGCGGACTGGCTGGACGCCCAGGACCCCGGGACGCTTCGGAAGCTGCGCACGCTGAAGGTCGGCGAGGCCCCCGAGCGAGGCTGGGCGTCCTTCCTGGCGGCCCGGCACGCCCCGGCCCCGAAGGGGGCGCCCGGGACGCGGGCGGCCCGGCAGTAGCCGCAGTCAGGCCATGGCCGCAGCCGGCCGGTAGCCACCGTCACGCGGGTGCGGCCACGCCCTCGCCGAGGACGAACCCGGGGTCGACCTGTGCCGCCAGGTCGGTCCCCGTGCGCTCGTTGCCCCAGGACTGGGCGTTCTTCAGGTGGAAGTGCACCATCTGGCGTGTGTAGCGCTCCCAGTCCCGCAGCTCGTACGTCGCGTCGGCGGTCGTGTGCAGCGTGCGCAGCGCGCGGCGGTTGGCGTCCTCCAGCAGGTCGAACCGGGGCGGCCGGCCCTTCTCCATGGCGCGCACCCAGTCCGAGTGCCCGACCGTCACGAGCAGATCGTCCCCGACCTCGGCGCGGAGGAAGTCGAGGTCGTCCTGGCCGTGCACCTTGTTGCCGACGACCTTCAGGGTGACGCCGTAGTCGCCGGCGTACTCCTTGTACTGGCGGTAGACGGAGACCCCCCTTCTGGTCGGCTCGGCGACGAGGAACGTGATGTCGAAGCGGGTGAACATACCGGAGGCGAAGGAGTCCGAGCCCGCGGTCATGTCGACCACGACGTACTCGTCGCGGCCGTCGACCAGGTGGTTCAGGCACAGCTCCACCGCTCCCGTCTTGGAGTGGTAGCAGGCGACCCCCAGGTCGGCGTCCGTGAAGGGTCCCGTGACCATCAAACGGACGGTGGCGCCGTCGAGTTCCACCGGCCTGGCGCAGGCGTCGTAGACGGGGTTGTCCTCACAGATCCGCAGCAGCCGCGAGCCCGCGCCTGGCGGGGTCGTCTTGATCATCGTCTCGGCGGACAGGACGCGCGGGTTGGTGCCGCGCAGATAGTTCTTGATCAGCGACAGGTGTTCTCCCAACGCGGGCAGCCCGGCCGCCTCCGCCTCGTCCAGGCCGAGTGCGGCCCCGAGGTGCTGGTTGATGTCGGCGTCGATGGCGACGACGGGCGCGCCAGTGGCCGCGAGATGGCGGATGAACAGGGAGGACAGGGTGGTCTTGCCGCTGCCGCCCTTCCCCACGAAAGCAATTTTCATGTTCACTAAGCGTAGTAGGGAGATGGCTGTACGTGCCGGGCGGCGTGAAGAAGACCACTCCTTCGTGGGGTGTGACGCCGCTGTGCGTAGGGTCGTACCCATGAGTACGACAGGCGCGACCGCCGATCCGCCCCCGAGCTCTCGAAAAGGCTCGAACGGGGCGGACCCCCTTGCGGCCCTGGGCGCACTGCCCGGTGTGGCCGAGTCCGTGGAGTCCGTGCGCAAGGCTGTGGACCGGGTCTACGGACACCGGGTCATGCGGCGCCGCAGCAACGAGATCACCTCCGAGGCGGCGCTGCGCGGCGCCCGCGGCTCGGCGGCGCTCTCCGGCGCCGACTGGGCCCTGGAGGAGGTGCGGCGGCGCACCGACTTCAGTGGCGACGACGAGGCGCGCACGATGGGTGCCGCTCTCCGGCTGACGGCGGAGGCGGGCCAGCTGCTGTCCGTCTGGCGGCAGTCGCCCCTCAGGGTGCTGGCGCGACTGCACCTGGTGGCGGCGGCGGACAAGGCCGACGAGGTCGGCCGGCCGCGTCAGGAGGGCGAGCCGGTCGACGAGCCGCTGATCGAACTGCCGCTGCCGAGCGCGGCGGAGACACACGGCCGCCTGGAGGGCCTGGCCGAACTGATCATCGCGGGAAGTTCCGCTCCCGCACTGGTGATGGCGGCCGTCGTGCACGGCGAGCTCCTCGCGCTGCGCCCGTTCGCCTCGCACAACGGGCTCGTCGCGCGCGCGGCCGAGCGCATCGTGCTGGTCGGCAGCGGTCTCGATCCGAAGTCGGTGTGCCCGGCCGAGGTGGGCCACGCCGAACTGGGCCGCGCGGCCTACCTGGCGGCCCTCGACGGCTATGTCTCCGGGACCTCGGAGGGTATGGCCGCCTGGATCGCCCACTGCGGCAAGGCGGTCGAGCTGGGCGTGCGCGAGTCGACGGCGGTGTGTGAGGCGCTGCAGCGCGGGGCGGCCTGACACGGCTGTCCCGTCGGCGGCACGCGCGGGTGGCGGTACACGGAAAAGGCCCCCGTAAGGGGGCCTCGCAGAGATGCGGCGGTACGAGAATTCGTACCGCCGCTGGCATGACCACCGGGTTACCAAGCGTCCTCGATATGTGCCCATCAGGTCGGGAACTTTGCCCGTCACCTGGTGCGGCTGGCCCGTAATCGACGGGTCGACGTCGCGTGGGTGCCCGATGTTCATGCTCGGTCCGTGGGGCCAATTGCGTTTTTAAGGTGATCCTCTCGGATGGCCTTGGTCTCGCGGGCCGTTGACTCCTTTGTACTCCAGGACCGGAGCAAGCGGAAGTCCTGGTTGCACTTCTTTACTTTTAGCCTCAAAAGGTTGCAAACGGACGCTGATATGCCGAGCGGCGCCGAAGCTTCGGCGGTATGCCAGGTCAGACCACCGTCGCCCGGCGCCTGCTGGCGTACCAGACGAGGCCCGCGGTGGCCGCAGCGGCGCCTATCGCGGCGACCGCCACCAGCGCCGGACGGGGCGGTACGGAGAACGCGGGCAGCCTCTGCTTGAGCCGCACGGGGCGGTGGAAGTCGAGAACGGGCCACCCGCGCGCGAGTGCCTCACGGCGCAGGGCGCGGTCCGGGTTCACGGCGTGGGGACGGCCCACGGACTCCAGCATCGGCAGGTCGGTGACCGAATCGCTGTAGGCGTAGCAGCGGGAAAGGTCATAGCCCTCGGACTCGGCCAGCTCCCTGATCGCCTCGGCCTTGGTCGGGCCGTACGCGTAGTACTCCACCTCTCCGGTGAAGCATCCGTCGTCGCCCACGACCATGCGGGTCGCCACGACCCGGTCCGCCCCGAGCAGCTCGCCGATCGGCTCCACCACCTCGGCACCCGATGTCGAGACGATCACCACGTCGCGGCCGGCGGTGTGGTGCTCCTCGATCAGGGAGGCGGCCTCGTCGTAGATGATCGGGTCGATCAGGTCGTGCAGTGTCTCGGCGACGAGGTCCTTGACCTGCTGGACGTTCCAGCCGCGGCACAGTGCGGACAGGTACTGCCGCATGCGCTCCATCTGGTCATGGTCGGCGCCGCCCGCGAGGAAGACGAACTGGGCATATGCGGTACGCAAGACTGCCCGGCGGTTGATCAGGCCGCCTTGGTAGAACGACTTGCTGAACGTGAGCGTGCTCGACTTCGCAATGACCGTCTTGTCCAGATCAAAGAAGGCCGCTGTGCGGGGCAAGGAGTGGTTTTCCACGCCCCAGAGCATAGGGGCAGCCCATTCGGCGTAAGGTGGGGCGCGTGGGTTTGCCTGAGAGGGCTCTCGGGTACACCATGGAAGTCACGGATCGTTCGCGACCGTGCTAACCCGGTCCGACTCCTCCCCCCCCGAGTCGGCCGTGGAGACGACCCCCGCTCTCCCCCCCGGCGGGGGTCGTCGCATGTCCGGGTGGGTTTTCCCCTTCTGTGTGCGGCTGAGGAGCCGGTTGGTGGCAGTTGCGGCCGGCCTCGTGGCATGCCCATGATCCCTCACTGTCCGTAGTCATCGGACTGCTCTGCGGAGGTCGTACAGAGGGTGGCGCAGGGCTCACCGGTATGGGTGACGGCGATATTCACAACCGTCGAGTTGTCCACAGTTATCGACCAAGATCCACAAGATTTCCGGGATCGCTGCACCGTGATTCCAACGCGCCTCGGCCGCGGCCAGTTCCATGGCCGGTTCCGTTTGTCGTGCGCGTATGGCCGGTTCGTATCGGCCGTTCATATGGAGGGCCGGTTGCCGGTTCTCCACACGCTTGGGAATCGCGGGGCCGCAGGGGCTGCGCGAGAGATGCAGCGAAGGGGGACCAAGACCGTGCCCGGAGCCGTCACACACGGACCGCCGCCCGCCGCCGGAGGGCGGCAGAGCGGACCGCTGATCGTCACCGAAGACGCCGAACTCCTCGACGACCTGCTGCGCCTGTGCGCGGCGGCCGGCGCCACACCCGAGGTGCACCACTCGGTGCCCGAGCAACGGGGCAGCTGGGAGGCCGCGCCACTCGTCCTGGTCGGCGACGACGCCGCCCGGCGCGTCCGCGGGGCCGCCCGCAGACGGGGAGTGGTGCTGGTCGGCCGCGACCAGGACGACTCAGGGGTCTGGCGGCGAGCCGTCGAGATCGGCGCCGACCACGTCCTGATGCTGCCCGACGGCGAACAGTGGCTGGTCGACCGCATCGCGGACGTCGCCGAGGGCGTCGGCCGGCCCGCCCTCACCGTCGGCGTCATCGGCGGCCGGGGCGGCGCCGGAGCGTCCACGCTGGCCTGCGCGCTCGCCGTCACCTCCGCGCGTGAGGGACTGCGCACCCTGCTCGTGGACGCCGATCCGCTGGGCGGCGGACTCGACGTACTCCTCGGCGGCGAGACGGCCGAGGGACTGCGGTGGCCCGCGTTCGCCGCCTCCCGCGGGCGAGTCGGCGGCGGAGCCCTGGAGGAGTCCCTGCCCGCGCTGCACTCGCTTCGGGTGCTCAGCTGGGACCGCGGCGACTGCGTCGCCGTCCCGCCGCAGGCCGTACGGGCGGTGCTCGCCGCGGCCCGGCGCCGCGGCGGCACGGTCGTCGTCGATCTGCCGCGCCGCATCGACGACGGGGTCGCCGAGGTCCTCGCCCAACTGGACGTCGGGCTCCTCGTCGTCCCCGCCGAACTGCGCGCCGTAGCCGCGGCCGGCCGCGTGGCCTCCGCCGTCGGCATGGTCCTGCGCGACCTCCGGGTCGCGGTACGCGGGCCGTACGCGCCCGGGCTCGACGACCGGGAGGTGGCCCGGCTCCTCGGACTGCCCCTGGTCGGCGAGGTCCCCGTCGAGTCCGCACTGCTGCGCCCGAACGAGAGCAAGCGGCCACCCGGCGCGTCCGGCCGCGGACCGCTGGCGCGCTTCTGCAAGGAGTTCTGGGAGCGGGCGTTGCTGGAGGCGGGTGCGGCATGAGGACGGCGTCCGGGATCGAGTGGGCGGGCGGTGCGGTGGCGGCACCGAGGAGTGGGGCACCCGAGTGGGACACGGCTTCTGAGAGGAGTGCCAGTGCCGGCAGGCGCGGAGGGCCCGCGGGGATGCCTCCCGGGCTGCTCGACGGCGTCCGGCAGTGGCTCGCCGAGAGCGGGGCGGAACCGACACCCGCGCGCGTGGCGCAGGCGCTGCGGGAGCAGGGGCGGGTGCTCGGGGACGCCGAAGTGCTGGGGGCCGCCGAGCAGTTGCGGTCCGAACTGGTCGGCAGCGGGCCGCTGGAGCCGCTGCTCGCCGATCCCTCGGTGACCGACGTGCTGGTGTCCGCCCCGGACCGGGTCTGGGTGGACCGGGGCGGCGGACTGGTGCTGACGGACGTCGCCTTCCCGGACGCGGCGGCCGTACGACGCCTCGCGCAGCGCCTCGCCGCCGTGGCCGGACGCCGTCTCGACGACGCCCGGCCCTGGGCCGACGCCCGGCTGCCCGACGGAACCCGGCTGCACGCGGTGCTGCCCCCGGTCGCCGTCGGCTGCACGTGCCTGTCGCTGCGCGTCGTACGCCCGCGCGCGTTCACGCTCGACGAACTGGTGGCCGCGGGCACCGTGCCGCCGGGCGGGGACCACGTGCTGCGGGCGCTGCTGCGGGCACGGCTGTCCTTCCTCGTCAGCGGTGGAACCGGCAGCGGCAAGACGACCCTGCTCAGCGCGCTGCTGGGGCTCGTCGGGCCGGGGGAGCGGATCGTGCTCGCCGAGGACTCGGCGGAGCTGCGCCCGGACCATCCGCACGTCGTGCGGCTGGAGACCAGACCCGCCAACCAGGAGGGCGCCGGGCTCGTCACCCTGGAGGACCTGGTGCGGCAGGCGCTGCGGATGCGGCCGGACCGGCTGGTCGTCGGCGAGGTGCGGGGACCCGAAGTGGTCCACCTCCTCGCCGCGTTGAACACGGGCCACGAAGGTGAGTGAACGCCTCAACCATACATAGAGCCGAGCAGACAGCGAAGAGCCCCCGCCCATGCACCACGGGGGAGGCACACAGACGGGGGCAGTTTCAGGGGTGGGGCTACTCGACTCGGGTCACCCGGGCATGGTCAGTGAAGACGCGCCGGAATGTGTCGTGCGAGGGGTTCCGGCCGGTGTGCCTGAGACACCAGAGCTGCACACTCTCTTCGCTGCCAGCGCCGGACGATTCCTCACAGCCGGTCGCCGTGCAGAAAGCCTCACGCGTCGATTCAAGGTCGGGGGCATGCCGGATCGTGTGGGGGACGTACCGGAGTACCGCGCGCGTGGTCATGCGGGCACCTCTGCGTCGCTGTCGTCATCCTCGCTGGCGATCGGCACAGGCAGGCGCAGGCCACGGCTCTCGGCGATCCTCAGCGCGTCAGAGAGGCACTCGGACAGGCGCAGAGCGATGTAGCGCACCTCAGAGTGAGTGGACAGCGGATTGCCCAGCACGGCGGAAGCTTCCTTGACCACGTCGGCGCCCATGGCCATCTGGGCATCCTCGAAGTCATCAGCGAGCCGAGACATGACGCTGTCTGGATCACTGGTGCTGAGCATGCACGGCTTACCGTCCTCAGTCGTCCAAGGGAGCAACCGGGGCCGGTGACCCGTCGATACCTCGCCGCCCGTTCTCTGCATGGCTTAGGTCCCCTCGCCGGTGGTCAGTAGGGGGACCGTATGAGCGCGCGCAGCGTCAATCCACGTGTGCAGAGCGGTAGTTGAGCAGGACTGCGGGCCGAACTACCACGCTCCGCAGTAGGTCAGCCAGCGACCCCGAGGTGTACCGCCATGCTGCGCATGTCTTCCGTCAGCGTGCGCTTGCGAGTCTTCAGAATGTCCGCCATCACGCGCCGTGCCATGGGCTGGTGGGTCAGCCAGACATCGGCCGTCTCGCGCAGGCTGACTAGCTCGTCCATGGCGTCCTGGTGCGAGCCGAGCAGGACGTGAGCGCGGGCAACGTCCAGCCGGTGACGGCCCCAGTTGTTCGTACTCAACCGACCGACGTTCTTCGCTGCCTTGGGGCTCAGGGGTCCCTCATCGGCTCGCCGGAGGACACCACGCGCGTCACCTACAAGCGCGAGATCTTCAACGGCCTTGGCCTCAGCAGTGACGGGACCAAAGGCACTCCAGTGAGTAGGGAAGTCCGTGTGTTCCCGCTCAAGGGCGCCCCCGGCAGTGCCAGCCATCCGGCGAGCATGCTTGGCCACGTCCGGCCGGTTGTTCCGCCGTGCAGCAGCAGCAACGCGCAACCACAGCTCACCCCAGACAGCAAGCTGGGCGGGTGTTGCCTCCGACATGCGTGGCTCAATGTCCGTCGCCGTCTGCGCTGCAAGCTGCTCCGACTCGTCGAACCGGTCCTGCCTCAGCAGCAGCCAGCACAGACCCACAACTCCCGTTGCTGCCAACTGAGTTTGGCCAGTCTCGCGAGCAAGCCTGATCGCCTCAGCCAGCGCGAAGTAAGCCATGTCGTACTGCCGAACCTGAGTCAGATACTTGCCCGCCAGCAGCAGCGCATGAGCCCGCGCAATCATGGCGTGCTGCTGCTCCTCGCCCTCCAGGATCGCAACGGCAGCCTCGGAGGATCGGAGCAGGCCGGGGAGCTTCCGGGCCACGGACGTGTACCGGTCTGCCTGATACAGCGTGTGGCCGTCCTGTACGCCCTGTCGGATGACCGATGGCTCCGCAGCCTCACCGGGCTCAGCAAGGGGCGCAGCAAGGCCGATAGGGGGCATGAGCGCACGGCGTAGCTCGGCGAGGTTCCTGCGGTTCGCCTCATCCTGCTGGCCGAGTACCGGCTCAGGCGCCTCGCTGGCGAACAGTGCGGAAGTCTCGACACCCAGCGCACCAGCCAGCGCAGCAAGGGTGTCCATGCTGACGTGCCCACCCTGCTCGACCTTGCGCACGGTGCTCAGCGAGAGGCCCGATTCTTCGGCCAACCGCTCTTGGCTCCAACCTCGCTGGCGCCGGTACTTGCGGACGTTGTCTGCCAACCCTGCGGACATCGGCACTCACCTCAACACCCAGGGTACGCACTCGCCCTAGCGGAGCAACGCCGATAGGTCAAGCGGGAGTCCAGCGAGCTGAGCCGACACAGCGCCAGAAACACGAAAGGCCCCGATCCTGGGATATCCCAAGATCGGGGCAGGGTGTCACTCGGTCGGCGCAAAGTCGAGAACGGGCGTAAGGCTCTCTGACGGCACGTACGGTTCGCCATCCTCCGATGGGACCCAGCGGGCATAGCGGCGCCTCTCGCGAGCGCGCAGCACGTCCCTGCGCTGATCCCATGGCCATTCCCAGAGAGGGCGCCACAACTCCGCCTCGGACAGCGCGAGCAGAGCCTTTAGCTGTGCGTCCCTCATGCCGCATCACCGGCCATTGCCAGGTACCGACGGCCGGTCCGTTCGGACACTCCGTAATGCTTGGCCAGCATGGCGCCGGTTACGTGTCCGCCCATGTCCGCGATGACCGTGCGTACGTGATCCGGGGTCGGCGGGGTGGCCACCGTGTCCTGCTCGCTGTCCGGCGCTGTCTCGGCAAAGTCGGCCCAGAGGTCATCCGACGGCCACGTGTCCGGCAGGCTCTCAGAGGCTCTCTGCGGGGCTATCTCCGGGCCAGGGTCCGCCGGTACCGGCTGTGCCGTCTCAGGCGCCCTGTGCATTCGCCACACGGTCAGCGGGAACACGGCGTGCAGCGCTGCGGACACCCAGGTATCAACAGCGCCCAATGGCTCAGCGGACAACACACCGGCCACGTTTGCGGACACGGCAACGGCCACGGCCAGCGCCACATCACGGCGTGACCGGACAGCCCAAATCATGAACAGGTCGATGGCCACTGGTACGGCGTATGACGGCCACTCAGGTACTCCGTGTGTCAGTGCAAGGTGTCGCTGAGTCGAGAAGCTGATGAACATGGCGGCCAACAGGGCTGCATAACGCGCGAGGTTGGCTACTGAACAGCGAGTCATGAGGGGATCTCCAGGGAAACGAAAGGTGCCCCGGCTCGCCTGTCGGCGGAATCAGGGCACCTACGAAAGTCGGTATGTGGTCAGTCGGCGGATTGCTCGCGTATTCGTCTGCGTCGCTCACGCTGGTATTCCGTCTTGCACCGTCGGCACCAGCGCTGTAGTCCGTAGACACCGCACCAGGCGAATGCGGACTCTGGCTTTTCCTCGTCGCAGCGCGAGCAGTGGGCTAGGTATTCGTCCTCAGACATGGGTCACTCTCGGTAAAGGGAAAGACGGGGTATTGGGGGCTATCGCGCTGTAGAACAGGGTCTAGTACCGGGCGCACCTCTCAGAGCCCTCCCCCGCGCTGAACGTCCCCAGGGTCGGAAGGGGTCACCCCCCAGGGGGTAGTGACCATGCGTTACGAATGGCCGAACGATTCGCGCGCCGTTTTCCGCGAATGGTGAGCCTTGGTCAATGACTGAAGGTTGGACCAGTCGAATGCACGGGGGCCGAGCAAGCCGAGCCCGTCTATGTGGTCGACCTCTTGGGCTGCGGCTCTCAGCGGCTCGGGAATCGAGCTGCATTCCTCACACTCGCAGTATGGGTTAGCGCGCAGATAGTTGCGCTTGACCCTGTCCCAGCGCTTTCGGAGAGAGGGCGCGTCGTTGTGGCTGTCGGAATACCGTCTGCCGTCGCTGCGTGTCCGTGCGTGTGCTCGGCATTTGCCCGACCATGTCTTGCAGGGGCACTGAGCGACCGGACACGGCCGCATGCCGCCACGCTGACCGGATGGTTTCGGGCCAGGGTCACACAGCGGATGAACGCCGATAGTGGCAGGCTCAGAGCGCTTGCGCGCTGGGGGCTGTTCAGGCTCGATAAGGGCGCCGTCCGGCCAAACACCATTGGCAGGGACCACAAGGCCCGTACGGAGCCACTGAGCGGCGCTCTCGTCGGGTACCTCGAATTCGTCGCCACCCCGGTAAATCGTGTCGCCGTAGGCCAGCGAGTGAAGGGCTCCAACTCGCAGTTTCATAGGGCGGTTTCCCCCTTCAGGGAGGGGGCCAGCCGCATACCGAAACTGGTAGGTGGCTGGCCCCCCATACGTGCTACTCGGCGTCGACTAGCCGAATGTCGTTGTTGGCAGAGTCGTTTAGTGCCTTGGCCTGCGAGCGCCGTAGCTCCATGCGCTGACCATTACCGAACTCCACCCACACCAGTGGATCGGGCGTGAATGGTGCATTGAAGGACTCCAGCAATTCGCGGATTTCCGCGAGAGGCTCAGTGGCGGTCAGAGGGCTATTGTCGGCGCGAAGGGGGTTCATGCCCTCATCGGTCCAACTCGGGCGCCCGTCCGACTGCCAATCGCGCACGAAGCGAACACGGTTAGCGGCTCCGCCCAAAGCGTCACGCGCAGCGAGGTAAGCCCGATACGCCTCCTCGGCCCTCTGCGCCGTCTCTCGCAGCTGCTTAAGTGCGTCAGCCTCCAGGGTGCCGACGACAGCGCGGAAAGCCTTCTGAGCGGCATTCTCGGCCTCACGCAGCTTGGATGTCAGGACGCGATGAACGCCGACCACACGGGGTCGGATATCACGTGCCTTGGCAACCTCGCTGGCGCCCTTCAGGCCATCCTTGCCAGCTCTGGCAGCGTCGACAGCAGAGCGAATGTCCTTGCCTTCAGCGATGGTTCGCCAGTCGTCCGCTAGAACGTCGGCCCATTCGACCTCGAACGCGTCGAGTTCCTCGTAGACGGCATCCCGAGCGGCGATCAGCTCGGCCACGTTTCGCGGTAGCGAGTCAACGGGTGGGAAGTTGGTCACGGTGATATCGGCGATCACTTGTTGGTCTCCTTCTTGCTGATTGCGGTCGCAGCGTCCTGGATGCCTTCCCAGATGGCATCTTGGATTCGTTCCCAGAGTTCATCGGTCAGGACTGCGTACGCTGGTGGTCGGTAATTGGCGCAGACAGAAGCGAAGATGGCTTCCTGCCCAGCGCGATCGAGGGACACGCCCTCTTCGTGGTACGTGCGTACGGTGACGCTGAATGCAAGGCTTTTGGCGCCACGACGGGCACGAACAGCATTGGATTTCATCGGGCAGCCTCCGCGCGCTGAGCGTGGCGCTGATTCAGGGCGGCTGTGTAATCGGCCTGCGCCTGAGTCAGCTTGGCCACGGAATCGACTAGGCGAGTCAGCGTGATAACGGCGTCAAGGTCGATGGATTCGCCGTCAGCCTCAATCGACTCAGCGAGAGCGGTGATGACAGATTCAAGCGCTACGCGAGTCTGGGCAGAACCAGGGCGGCGAGTAGGCATGTCGGCGGGTGTGGGCATGTGTGCTCCAGAAAACAGGGGGTAAATGCCGGCTGAGGGGTCAAGCCTGGTCAGCGGGCATGTGTGCGCTCGGGCGAGCAGTTTGCGGCGGCATAGTGACTGGTGCCTTGCCAGAAACGAGAAATGGCCCTAGGCGGGTTTCTGCACTGTGCGAGGACTCCACTCGTCGCACAGGAGAAACCGGCCTAGGGCCAGGATTGAAGGGCGCAGGGTTACCGGCGATACGGGGTGGAGTCCAGCCGATTCGCTGCGCGATGGAGCCGCAATAGGCCCCTCACTAGTAAGAGAGCGGTTCGAACGCCCGGTAAGAACAAGCCGGGCATAAAGCTATTCGCTCAGGATGACAACCTGGTCGGCGTCGTCGCCCTCAATGCGGAAGCCTCGCGCCTTTAGCTGCGGAAGCATGTCTGAGGGGGACAGCGGGTCAACACCGTAGATCCCGGCCCATGTCACGTAGGTCTCGTAGAACTTCAGGGCGCTGACAGGCTGGCCAGGAGGTAGGAGGGTGAAGCGGAGGTATTCAGCGACAGCGCCAGGAGCGACGCCGGAGATCTCACGGGAACGGCGCGAACGGCACTGGGTCGAGCAGTACTTAGCGATACGGCCGGATTCGTAACCGGGCTTCCGCTTGAACGCCTGCCCGCAAACAGCGCAGGGGAACTTGCGGCGGGTGTTGCGGTCGCGCTGGATCTCCCACTCAGACCTGCGATCCTCGGCAAGTCGGTTATCGCGCTGGTGCTTCGCCGTACGCTCTTCCGGGGTCATCTGGCGTAGTCGGTACTCGCGCATGTAGCAGCGCTGCGAGCAGTACGCGGAACGGCCTTCAGTGGGGCGCTCGCAGCCAGGGGCAGAGCACTCGTACACGGGGGTGTCCTCTCTTATGGGGCGGGGGCTGAAATCCCCCTCACTTGTAAGAGAGCGGTTCGAACGCCTGTTATGGCCTGCCTGTAAGCGAGTGCAGCAACCTACACAGGCCGATATGGCCTTTGACCTGCGGCTTTATGTCTGACGGAGCGTCTCGGTGTAGTTCGTAAGGAATCTTGGGTTTGCTCTTAGGAATCCCTATGTAGTTCTGTATTTCCCTTACAAACTACATAGAAGAAGTATCTAGCTAGTGTTCTTGCAGGTCAGAGCGGGTTTGATTGTGTGTAGTTCGTTGGCCCCCTCCCGCTGAAACTACACAGCGCCCCTCTGGAGCCTGTACGGAGCTATGCCGAGCGATGCCCCCAGGGGCCCCTTAACGGCGCTCAGCGGACTGCACAGACGCAAAAGAGCCCCCAGCTTCCCGCTCGGGAAACCAGGGGCTCAGATTGCTAGACAGCGAACACGGGGGCATTGCCCGCCACTGCGCTGTAGATGTTGCGGGCCGCTTCAGTCAGCCGACCATCCGGGCCGAGTGCCTCGGTGACCGTGACGTCAAGCTCTTCAGCTAGCCGACGGGCAATTTCCTTGACCTGCTCGATGGACATGCGCGGTTCTCTCCTCCCGCAGTAGGACTCTCCACTTTCCTCAGAGCGGCTCGAACGCCTACCGCCGGTAGGGACCGGAACCGAGTACTCCGCCTGTAGCCGTCGGCGAACCGCTCGGTGGCCGTCTGGGGGCATGAGAAAGCCCCGTCGGAGGAATCCCACCCGACGGGGCTAGAAGGTGCTCAGGGGGCCGCTCAGGGCTGCTGCGCGGGCTTATCTACTGTGACCACACATTCGGCGCGAGGGACGGGTACCCACGTAACTCGGGTGACCTCCCAAAGCGTTGCGTCCTCCCTCATCAGGAAGTCGCCGCGCTGCGGGTAGGCCAAGAGCCACTCAGTGGTGTCTCTGTCCGGCCATGCCACGGTGACCTGAACCTTGGGCGGGTTGTCGCTCATGCTGCTGCTCCTAGTGCTTCCGGCTGACCCATGAGTGTCTGCTGTAGTGCTTCAAGGCGCCCTATGCGCTGGCGGGTGTAGGTCGAGCCGTCCCCGGCTGCCTGCGCGGCGTACAGCGCATCGAGCCTGCGCGTGATCTGGCGCCACTCCAACTCGCGCTCAAACACTGCGTCCTCGGCGTCCTGCTGAGCCTGCCACTGCGCTATCCGGTGTTCGCGCGTCATACTGGTCTCTCCCTTTCGCAGGGACACCGGTTCGGTCTGCGTCCGCCAAGATCACTGGCCGAACCGGTGCCATTGAATTAGGCGGCTTTTGTGTTCTCTTCACGCGTCCGCTGATGCTCGGGGCAATAGGTCTCCCTGGGCGGAGCGTGCATCTTGCAATCCGTCACCGCGCACGGCGCAGGCACCTTGTCGGGGTCCCACCCGAAGCGCTCGGCAAGTTCTTCTCGGCTCAGTTCTTCTTCCAGCGCGAGAGCCGCTAGCGCTGCCTCGGCCGGATCGGCACCCCGCCACCACGCAGGCCCGGTGAAGTCGACCGCTACCCGTCCGGCGTCGAACCGCTTAGGTGCACCAGCGCGAGCAGGAGATACGACCACACACGCCCCTAGGTCGCCCAGCAGGTTCCGGCGTCCCTCTGTGTCCCGCTCGGCCCATGCGTCCGCCACGGTGCCCCCAGCGTCCACCCAGCGGCCTACGGCGTGCTCCGCCTCCTTGCGCAACTCCGCCTCGCGCTCTTCCAGTGCCCCAATCTGCGCCATGACCCGCTGAGCCGTTCGGCCACCCGCTGGCAGGTTGGCGAGGTTCCCGGCAAGGTTGTCCAGCTGAGTGGACACCTCAGCGAGCTGAAGCACTGCACTGCCGTCTGCCTCCTGCCAGCGCATGAGCGCGAACGAACCGAACCGCTTCAGGAAGTCGTCGGTCACAAGCTGGTCCAGGTACCGAGCAGTGATCACGTTGGGCCGGTGCGTCCCGTGCTTGCCCACACCGTTCCGGCACACGTAGGTGGAGTAGTCGACCCCGTCCACTGCCCTGCGCTGTCGGTACATCGGTCCCTTGCACTCGGAGCAGCAGGCCACGTGCAGGAGCAACGCCTTACCGTTGCGCGGGGTGCCACGGCCCTTGGACTTTCCGTCGACGAGTGCCCGGACAGTCGCCCAGGTTTCTGCGTCGAGAATGGCCGGACCAGCGCTCAGCGGGTTGCCCTGAGCGTCGAGGACGGGCTGATTCGTCAGCGCGCTACGACGGGTGCCCGGGGTGGCCTGTACGAGCCATCCACGGACGGCAGGGGTGTAGAGAACATCCCGGAGTGTGGTCGAGTGCCAGCGCTGACCCCGCAGCTTCCGGCCGTCTCGCTGGCGTGCGTGCTCGGCGGGAGGCAACACGCCCCGTTCGTTCAGCTCACGGGCAAGCCCCGTCAGGGTCGCACCATGGTTCACCAGTCGGTCAGCGCACTCGCGAATGATCGCTGCTGCCGTCTCGTCGATGACCCAGCGCTTGTCATTGATCGGGCCAGCCACGGCGTACCCGTACGGGGCGATCCCGCCCAGGTGGTTCCCGCGCTGGCGAAAGTGTTCCTTGCTGGCCGTGATCCGGGCCTTGATCATGTCGCGCTCGTACTCGGCGAACGCTGCCAGCACGTTGGCGATCAGCGATGAGTTCTCCGGCGACACGACGCCGTCAGCGGTGACGACCACTGCCTTGGTTGCCTTGGCAGCGTCGAGCAGCCGCTGAAACTCCAGGACGCTGCGCGCGTACCGGTCGAGCTTGGCGGCCAGCACGTAGTCAGCGCGCGGAAGCCAGGCCAGTACCTCGCGCATGCCGGGGCGATCTTCGAGCTTGCTTGCTCCGCTGACGTTGGTGTCGGCGGCGATGTGAACGACCTTCCACCCGCGCTGAGCGGCGTACGCCTTGCAGGCGGCGATGCGGTGATCTGGCGCCTCCTCGGCGTACAAGCGGGACAGGCGGTCATAGATCACGACGGTTTTAGGTCTCATACGGACTTCCGAGCGAGTCGAACGCCATGGATGGTTTGGCGGTTCACTCGGGCGGCTGCGGGACCGTGCACGCCAACGCCGCCGCGGACGTACCGGCCCGGCTGGAGGCGCTCGGTACGGCCGCGGGGCTCGACCGGGCGGCCCTGCACAGCCAGTTGGCGGCCGCGCTGTCGGTGGTCCTGCATCTCGTACGGGACAGGGCCGGCCGGCGGCGGATCGCCGAGGTGCATGTGCTGGAACGGGACGCTTCGGGGCTGGTGCGGACGGTGCCGGCGCTGCGATGGGGTGCGGAGGCGTTCGCCTACGAGCGGGGATGGGAGCGGCTGCGGGGGCTGCTCGGCGCCGGCGGCCCGGAAAGGGACGGGCAGGGATGACGACGGGGATGAGTGAGCTGTCGACGGGTGCGGCCGTGGCCTGTCTGGGGGCGGCGGCGTGGCTGACAGCAGGGCGTCATAGCGGAGCACGACGGGCGCGGTTGCTGATCGCGGGCGGCGAGACGGTGGGGACCGGGCCGCCCGAGTGGCGCCAGGTGACGGCCGGGCTGCGGCGGATCCGTGGGAAGGTGCGGGCCGAGTGGTGGTCGCTGGCGGCCGGGCTGGTGCTGGCGGTGCTGGGTGCCTCGGTGCTGCCGGTCGTCGCGGGGGCGGCCGGGGTGCCGGTGCTGCGGCGCGTACGGCTGGCGGGGGCGGCGCGGCGGGCGCGGGAGCGTCGGTCGGACGCGGTGATCGCGCTGTGCGGGGCGCTCGCCGGAGAGGTGCGGGCGGGGCGGCAACCCGGCGAGGCGCTGCTGTGTGCCGCGCGGGACTCCGGCGGGCTGGGGGACGCGCAGGCGGCGGTGCTGGCGGCCGCACGGTTCGGCGGAGACGTCCCGGGCGCGCTCGCGACCGCGGCACGGCAACCGGGCGCCGACGGGCTGCTGGGCCTCGCGGCGTGCTGGCGGGTGGCCGTGGACCAGGGCGCGGGACTCGCGGCCGGACTCGACCGGCTGGAAGGGGCGTTGCGCGCCGCGCGGGACCAACGTGCCGACCTGCGCGCCCAGTTGGCGGGCGCCCGTTCCACGGCGGTCATGCTCGCCGGCCTGCCGGTCCTCGGCCTTCTCCTCGGCACCGCCCTCGGGGCCGACCCGCTGCACGTGCTGCTGCACACCGGCGCGGGGCTGGGCTGTCTGCTGGCCGGCGGTGTGCTGGAGGGCCTGGGGATGTGGTGGGCGATGCGCATCGTGCGGGGAGCGGAGGCGGCGGCGTGAACGGGGACGTTGTCCACAGGCTGGGGGCGGCCGTGGGGACGGTGCTGGTACTCGGATGGTCGGCGCGGTGGCTGGGGGCGGTCCGGAGCGAGCGCAGGCTGCGGCGGCGACTGGCCGGGCTCCCGGCCTTGGAACCGACGCGTGCCGCTCCGCGCATCGAGGTGCGGAGCGCCGCCCGGAGATGGCTGCCCCTGCTGGGGACCGTGTGCGCCGGATGGGTCCTGGTCGGCGGCGTCGCCGGGGTGGTGGCGGGGCTGGTGGTCGCGGGCGGGCTCTGGCGCCTGCACCTGCGGCAGGAGGCTGCCGCCGGTACGGCCGGGGAGAGGGCCGACGCGGCGGAGGCCGTCCGTCAACTGCCGCTCGCTGCCGATCTGCTGGCGGCCTGCATCGCGGCGGGCGCCGGGCCCGTGATCGCCGCCCAGGCGGTGGGCGAGGCTCTGGGCGGGCCTGTCGGGGAAGCGCTGGCGCGGGGCGCCGCGGAGGTGCGGCTCGGCGGCGAGCCGGGCGAGGCCTGGCGGCGGCTGGCCGCGACACCTGGTGCCGGAGGGCTGGCGCGGCTGCTGGAACGGGCCGATGTGTCCGGGCTGCCCGCGGCCGGACCGGCCGCCCGGCTCGCCGCCGAGGCCCGTGCCGACCGGGCACGCGCCGCGACGGCACGGGCGCGGCGGGCGGCCGTCATGGTCACCGCGCCGGTGGGGCTGTGCTTCCTGCCCGCGTTCATCGCGGTGGGCGTGCTGCCGGTGGTGATCGGGCTGGCGAGGGGCGTGTTGGGAGGCGGTGGGGGATGACGTAGTCCACGACGAACGACGAACGACGAACGCAAGTAGCTCAGAACTGATCCTCAAGGCAGGACTGATCCTTACGGGGGTTGCGATGTACAAGGCGGTACGGGCGCGGCTGCGTGCCCTGGTGTGCGGAGTGCGAGCGGTGCGGAGGGACGCGGGGATGGTCACCTCCGAGTACGCGATGGGAATCGTCGCGACGGTGGCGTTCGCCACGGTGCTCTACAAGGTGGTGACGAGCGGGCCGGTCGGTGCCGCGCTGGAGAACGTCGTGAAGCAGGCGCTCGATGCGCCGATGTGAACGGGACGCGGACCGGGGGTTCGTGACCGCCGAGACGGCCGTGGTGCTTCCGGTGCTGGTGATGTTCACGATGGCGCTGGTGTGGGGACTGCTGGTCGTGGCGGCGCAGATCCAGTGCGTGGACGCGGCGCGGACCGGCGCCCGAGCCGCGGCCCGGCAGGACCCGGCCGACGCGGTCGTCCAGGTGGCCCGGGCGGCGGCACCGCGCGGCGCGGAGGTCCGCGTCAGCCGGGAGGCGGAGCAGGTCCGCGTGGTGGTCGTGGCGAGGCCGTCGGCACTGCGTGGCCTGCCCTTCGAGGTGCGGGAGGAGGCCGTGGCGTCGGTGGAGGAGACGGTGGGCGCGGTGGAGGAGACGGTGGAGGCGGGGACGTGACGGGCGGAGCGATGAGCAACGGCCCCTCGTCCCACGGACCGACCGTCGGCCGCCGCTCCGACGAAGGGTCCGCCACCGTCTGGACCGTCGGTGCGATCGCCGTTCTCTGCGTGGTCTTCGGGGTCGTCCTGGCCCTGGGGCAGGCTGTCGTGGCACGGCACCGTGCGGCCGGTGGCGCCGACCTGGCGGCGCTCGCGGCGGCGGACCACTGGGCGGAGGGCACCACGGCGGCCTGCGCTCGCGCGGACCGGCTGGCCCGGGCCCAGGGCACGCGGCTCGTGCGGTGCGTGGTCGCCGGGGAGATCTCGGATGTGACGGCGGCGTCGGGACACGGCCCCTTCGCGGCGGAGGTCAGGGCGAGGGCGGGCCCTGCGGGTCCGGTTCCGCCGGCGAGGCTTCCGGAGCCGGTTCTTCCGGTGGCTCCTGAAGAGGTCCCGTCGCCGGATCCGCCACCGCCTTCTCCTCCGGTGCCCCCCGCAGCAGCACCGTGAGCAGCCGCACCGCCCCCCTCTTGTGCAGCGGGTCGTTGCCGTTGCCGCACTTGGGGGACTGGATGCAGGAGGGGCAGCCGGCGTCGCACTCGCAGGAGGCGATGGCCTGGCGGGTGGCGGTGAGCCAGGCGCGGGCGGTGTGGAAGGCGCGCTCCGCGAAGCCCGCGCCGCCGGGGTGGCCGTCGTACACGAAGACCGTCGGCAGCAGCGTGTCGGGATGCAGCGGGATCGACACGCCGCCGATGTCCCAGCGGTCGCAGGTCGCGAAGAGGGGCAGCATGCCGATCGACGCGTGCTCGGCGGCGTGCAGGGCGCCACCGAGGATCTCCGGGTTGATCCGGGCGGCGTCCAGCTGGTCCTCGGTGACCGTCCACCAGACGGCCCGCGTCCGCAGCGTACGAGGAGGGAGGTCGAGCTTGGTCTCGCCCAGCACCTCACCGGTGATGAGCCGACGGCGCAGGAAGGAGACCACCTGGTTGGTGACCTCGACGGAGCCGTAGCACAGGCGTCCGTCGCCCCAGGGGACCTCGATGTCCGTCTCCAGGATGGAGATCGACGTCGTGTCACGGGCGATCGTCGAGTACGAAGGGCTCGCCTCCTCGACCAGGGCGACCGAGTCCTCAAGGTCGAGCGAGCGCACCAGATAGGTACGGCCCTGGTGCAGATGGACCGCGCCCTCGTGCACGGTCGTGTGGGCGGCGCCGGCGTCGACCGTGCCCAGCAGCCGTCCGGTGCCCGCCTCGACGACCTGGACCGGCCGTCCGCCCTCCCCGCGGATGTCGGTGAGGTCGGCGGCCCGTTCCCGGCGCGTCCAGTGCCAGGCCTTCGTACGGCGGCGCAGCAGCTTCGCGGCCTCCAGCTGGGGGAGCAGTTCCTCGCAGGCGGGACCGAACAGGCCGAGGTCCTCCTCCGTCAGGGGCAGCTCCGCGGCCGCGGCGCACAGGTGAGGCGCCAGGACGTACGGGTTGTCGGGGTCGAGGACCGTGGTCTCCACGGGCTGGTCGAACAGGGCCTCGGGGTGGTGGACGAGGAAGGTGTCCAGGGGATCGTCGCGGGCGACGAGGACGGCCAGCGCCCCCTGTCCGGACCGCCCGGCCCGGCCGGCCTGCTGCCACAGCGACGCCCGGGTCCCCGGATAGCCGGCGATCAGCACGGCGTCCAGGCCGGAGACGTCGACGCCGAGTTCGAGGGCGTTGGTCGCGGCAAGACCGAGGAGTTCGCCCGAGTACAGGGCGCGTTCCAGGGCGCGGCGCTCCTCGGGGAGGTAGCCGCCGCGATAGGCGGCGACACGCCGGGCGAGCGAGCGGTCGACCTCGGCGAGGCGTTCCTGGGCGATGACGGAGATCAGCTCGGCGCCGCGCCGGGAGCGTACGAAGGCGACCGAGCGCACACCCTGCACGATGAGGTCGGTCAGCAGGTCGGCCGCCTCGGCGGTGGCCGTGCGGCGGACGGGCGCGCCCTTCTCACCCTGCATCTCGGTGAGCGGGGGCTCCCAGAGGGCGAACACCAGTTCACCGCGGGGGGAGGCGTCCTCGGCGACCTCGAGAACCGGCAGGCCGGTGAGACGGCGGGCGGCCACGGCGGGCTCCGCGGCGGTCGCGGAGGCCAGCAGGAACACCGGCGAGGCGCCGTAGCGGGCGCACAGGCGCCGCAGTCGGCGCAGCACCTGGGCGACGTGGGAGCCGAAGACGCCGCGGTAGGTGTGGCACTCGTCGACGACGACGTACTTCAGCGTCTTCAGGAAGGAGGACCAGCGGGGATGTGCCGGCAATATGCCGCGGTGCAGCATGTCCGGGTTGGTGAGCACGTAGTTGGCGTACTGGCGGATCCACTCGCGTTCCTCGAACGGGGTGTCCCCGTCGTACACCGCGGGGCGAACGGCAGTGCCCAGCCCTTGTGAAAGTTCCTTCACGGACCGGCACTGGTCCGCCGCAAGAGCTTTCGTCGGGGACAGGTACAGCGCGGTGGCGCCGCGGCCGTTCGGGGCCTCGGAGCCGTCCAGGAGCGTCGACAGCACCGGAACCAGGTACGCCAGGGACTTGCCGGAGGCCGTTCCGGTGGCGACGACCACCGAATGTCCGTCCAGGGCGTGCTCGGCCGCGCGGGCCTGGTGGGCCCAGGGATGCTCGATGCCCGCGGCCTGCACCGCCGCGATGACCTCCGGGCGAATCCGGTCCGGCCAGACGGCATGGCGGCCCTCACGTGGGGGCAAGTGCTCCGTATGAGTGATGCGCGTAGCCCGGCTCGGCCCCGCGGCGAGCCGGTCCAGGACCGTGCCCGGCCTCAGCTGGGAAACGGGGTCCGTCGAGGTCCGATCGGATCGGTGATTCTTGGCCATCGGCTCCGAGTGTGTCACTGGCGTGACGGACAATGGGCGCAAGGCGTCGTGCACGCCTGCCGGTAAGTGATTGAATGCCATCGCGGCTGGCGAAGCGTCCTGGGGGCTTCAAGCCGAGGTGTCCCGAGGGACGAACGCTCGATAGCAAGGTGCTGGAGGATCCGTGGACCTGTCCCTGTCGACCGAGACCATGGGCGATCGCACGATCGTCAGGGTCGGTGGCGAAATCGACGTATATACCGCGCCCAAGCTGCGCGAGCAGCTGGTCGAGCTGGTGAACGACGGCAGTTTCCACCTTGTCGTCGACATGGAGGGCGTGGACTTCCTCGACTCCACCGGGCTCGGCGTGCTGGTCGGTGGCCTGAAGCGCGTGCGGGCCCATGAGGGCTCACTGCGCCTGGTCTGCAACCAGGAGCGCATTCTCAAGATCTTCCGCATCACCGGTCTCACCAAGGTGTTCCCGATCCACACCTCGGTCGAGGAAGCGGTGGCGGCCACCGACTGACCGCCATTCCCGGGCCCTGGTCCGGGACGGAAGATGTGAACACAACAGGGGGTCCGGGCTCCCGGCGGCCCGGCCCCTCGACAGCACGCCCGTAGCTCCGAGGGGGATGCATGGCCACCGTCGAACTCCGCTTCAGCGCGCTGCCCGAGCACGTGAGGACCGCCCGGCTGGTGGCGGCCGCGGTGGCACGCAGGGCAGGAGTGGACGAGGCCGTCCTCGACGAGGTCCGGCTCGCTGTCGGCGAGGCCTGCACACGGGCCGTGGGACTGCATCAGAACAGCGGTGTCACGGCGCCGGTGAAGGTGTCGCTGATCGAGGAGGAGAAACAGTTCTCCATCGAGGTCGGCGACGAGGCGCCGCACGCCGTCCCCGGGAGCGGGGACCCAGGAGCGGCGGCCGACGACGTGGAGGCCGAGGAGGACGAGATGGGCCTGGCGGTCATCAGCGGGCTCGTCGACGACGTGGAGGTCTCGACCGGGGAGCACGGCGGTCTGATCCGTATGACCTGGCCGACCGCGACTCCGTCGGTGCCCGTGGCCTGACCCCGGCGACCTCACCGGACGACTTCCGTGACAAAGGGCCCTACCTCGTAGGGCCCTTTGTCATGTGCGGAAGTCCAGACCCGCGCATACAGTGGTTCCGTGCGGTGCTTTTCGTGAATTAATTCACGATCAGGCGTCGATCAAGAAAGCGCTGCCGCGGATCAAGCGTGAATGCTTTCGGGGCATTACCGCTTTGCGTTTCGGCCGCTCCCCGGCGATCATTTGCTGAGAAGCATGTGAAGGCTAATTCCATTTACCGCGCCCTGTTTTGATCAGGTTCCGGTACCTACAATCCGTCCACATCTTGAGCTCAGCCCAAGCGTCAAGGAGGACGAATGGCGGGGCTTTCTACCCCTCATCAGTTGGGCCACCCCTCGACCTTCGCAGCCGCAGTGCTGACCGACGACAACCGCGTCATGATCGCGGTCATCGCGGCCGTCGCACTGGCGGCGCTCGTGGTCGCAGGCGTCCTGGTGCGCCAGGTGCTCGCGGCGGGCGAGGGGACCGACAGCATGAAGAAGATCGCGGCAGCCGTCCAGGAAGGCGCGAACGCCTATCTCGCCCGGCAGCTGCGCACGCTCGGCGTATTCGCCGTGATCGTTTTCTTCCTGCTCATGCTGCTGCCCGCGGACGACTGGAACCAGCGCGCCGGACGATCGGTGTTCTTCTTGATCGGCGCGGCGTTCTCGGCGGCCACCGGCTATATCGGCATGTGGCTCGCCGTGCGCAGCAATGTGCGCGTCGCCGCGGCGGCGCGGGAAGCGACACCGGCGCAGGGTGAACCGGAAAAGGATCTCACCACCGTCTCGCACAAAGCGATGAAGATCGCATTTCGCACGGGCGGCGTCGTCGGCATGTTCACGGTGGGGCTCGGCCTGCTGGGCGCCTCCTGTGTGGTGCTGGTGTACGCGGCCGACGCGCCGAAGGTGCTGGAGGGCTTCGGCCTCGGCGCGGCGCTGATCGCGATGTTCATGAGGGTCGGCGGCGGCATCTTCACCAAGGCCGCCGACGTCGGCGCCGACCTGGTCGGCAAGGTCGAACAGGGCATTCCGGAGGACGACCCGCGCAATGCCGCGACCATCGCCGACAACGTGGGCGACAACGTCGGCGACTGCGCGGGCATGGCGGCCGACCTCTTCGAGTCGTACGCCGTGACGCTCGTCGCCGCGCTGATCCTCGGCACCGCGGCCTTCGGCGACGCGGGGCTGGCGTTCCCGCTGCTCGTGCCCGCGATCGGCGTGGTCACGGCCATGATCGGCATCTTCGCGGTCGCCCCGCGCAGAGCGGATCGCAGTGGCATGTCCGCGATCAACCGGGGCTTCTTCATCTCCGCGGTGATCTCGCTCGTGCTGGTCGCGATCGCGGTCTTCGCCTACCTGCCGTCGTCGTACGCCGACCTCGACGGCGTGACCGACGAGGCGATCCTGGGCAAGGGCGGTGACCCACGGATCCTCGCCCTCGTCGCGGTGGCCATCGGTATCGTGCTCGCCGCCCTGATCCAGCAGCTGACCGGCTACTTCACCGAGACCACCCGCCGCCCCGTCAGGGACATCGGCAAGACCTCGCTCACCGGCCCGGCCACCGTCGTCCTCGCCGGTATCTCGGTCGGGCTCGAATCGGCCGTCTACACCGCCCTGCTGATCGGCCTCGGTGTGTACGGGGCGTTCCTGCTCGGTGGTACGTCGATCATGCTGGCGCTGTTCGCGGTGGCCCTGGCCGGCACCGGCCTGCTCACCACGGTCGGCGTGATCGTCGCGATGGACACGTTCGGGCCGGTCTCCGACAACGCGCAGGGCATCGCCGAGATGTCCGGCGACGTCGAGGGCGCGGGCGCGCAGGTGCTCACCAACCTGGACGCGGTCGGCAACACCACCAAGGCCATCACCAAGGGCATCGCCATCGCCACCGCGGTCCTCGCGGCGGCGGCGCTGTTCGGGTCGTACCGCGACGCGATCACCACCGGCGCGCGGGACGTGGGCGAGCAGCTCAGCGGTCAGGGCGCCCCGTTGAGCCTGATGATGGACATCTCGCAGCCCAACAACCTCGTCGGCCTCGTCGCGGGCGCGGCGGTCGTCTTCCTCTTCTCGGGGCTGGCGATCAACGCGGTGTCCCGTTCGGCGGGTTCCGTGGTGTTCGAGGTGCGGCGGCAGTTCCGTGAGAAGCCCGGGATCATGGACTACAGCGAGAAGCCGGAGTACGGCAAGGTCGTCGACATCTGCACCAAGGACGCCCTGCGCGAACTCGCCACCCCCGGTCTCCTCGCCGTGATGGCGCCCATCTTCATAGGCTTCACCCTCGGCGTCGGCGCGCTCGGCGCGTACCTGGCGGGCGCGATCGGCGCGGGCACGCTGATGGCGGTGTTTCTCGCCAACTCCGGTGGCGCCTGGGACAACGCGAAGAAGCTGGTGGAGGACGGCCACCACGGCGGCAAGGGCAGCGAGGCCCATGCGGCGACGGTCATCGGCGACACGGTGGGCGACCCCTTCAAGGACACCGCCGGTCCCGCGATCAACCCGCTGCTGAAGGTCATGAACCTGGTGTCGCTGCTGATCGCACCCGCGGTGATCAAGTTCTCCTACGGCGCGGACAAGAGCATCGGCGTACGGATCCTGGTCGCGGTCCTGGCGTTCCTCGTGATCGTCGGAGCGGTGTACGTCTCGAAGCGGCGTGGAATCGCCGTGGGTGACGAAGACAACGCCGAGCGGGAGTCCAAGTCGGCCGATCCCGCGGTGGTTTCGTAGCTCCCTCGGAGCTCGTCTGACAAGCCCCAGCTCAAGGCACGGGCGGGCGGCGCGTGTTGACGCGTCGGCCGCCCGTTCTGTGCCTGTTCGCGCCCTCGCCGTGAGCCTTCTCTCGCTTGGTGCAAACAGTGATGAATAGGGTACTAGTGGACGTTCGGCATGCGGCTGTCGCCCGTCTGGCGTGTATGTTCCGGGGCCGAGAGCCATGGAAGGGACCAAACCGGTGAACAAGAAGCTCGCGGCCGCACTGTCCGGCGGTGCGGTACTGGTACTGGCGCTGTCGGGATGCAGCAGCGACGACAGCAGCGACAAGCTGAACTCCTGGGCCAAGGATGTCTGCGACGCCGTTCAGCCGCAGGCCAAGAAGATCGAGGCCGCCAACGCCTCGATCCAGAAGGAGACCTCGGACAACAGCACGCCGGAAGAGGTCCAGAAGACCGACGCGCAGGCCTTCCAGGACATGTCCGACGCCTACAAGGCGATCGGCACCGCCGTCCAGAAGGCCGGGGCGCCGGACGTCGAGAACGGCCAGAAGAAGCAGCAGGACGCGGTGAAGGAACTCAACACCATCTCCTCCGCGTACGCCTCCCTGAAGAAGCAGGTCGACGAGCTCGACACCAAGAACCAGGGCAAGTTCGCGGACGGCCTCAAGGACATCGCCACCGAGCTGGACAAGCTCAGCAAGACCGGCAACGACGCCCTGAAGACCCTGGAGGAGGGCGAGGTCGGCCAGGCGATGGCCAAGCAGTCCAGCTGCAAGAGGGCGACCGGCTCGGCGCCGGCGACGGCGAGCTGACGTCCGCCTCGCCGGGCCCTCGGGGCGGGCCACAATGGGGGCGTGAGTAACGCCAGCCTCTCCCCCCTGCCCGCCTCCGACCGCCCCGACGTCGCCGCCCGGCTGCGCGACGCCCTGCTCGGGGCCTCCTTCACCGCCGACGGCCTGCTGGAGCTGCTGGGCGCCCCCGCGTACGCGGCGCTCGCGCGCAGCGAGATCGTGCCCGCGCTCCGGGCGACCCGCGGGGACACGCCGCTGGAGCTGCTCGTACGGCTGTTCCTGCTGCAGCAACCCGTGCCCCACGCGCGCGTGGCGGAGGTTCTGCCCGTCGACGCCTGCCTGGACAGCGGGTGGCTGGAGCGTGCCGGCGCATCTTCCGGGGACGTCGTCGCGACCGTGGACGTACGGCCGTACGGCGGGCCCCGCGGCGAGGACTGGTTCATCGTGTCCGACCTGGGGTGCGCGGTCGGCGGGGCCGGAGGGATCGGCCGCCGGGACGAGGGCGTGGTCCTCGGCGTCGGCGGTGCCTCCACCACCCTCGCCGGCATCACCGTCCGTACGCCCGTCTCCTCCGCGCTCGACCTCGGCACCGGCTCCGGGATCCAGGCGCTGCACGCCGCCCAGCACGCCACGCGCGTGACGGCGACCGACGTCAACCCGCGCGCCCTGCACATCACCGCGCTCACCCTCGCGCTGTCCGGCGCCCAGGCCCCGGATCTGCGCGAGGGGTCGTTGTTCGAGCCGGTCAGGGGTGACGAGACCTACGACCTGATCGTGTCCAACCCGCCGTTCGTGATCTCGCCGGGCGCCCGGCTCACCTACCGCGACGGCGGCATGGGCGGGGACGATCTGTGCCGCACGCTCGTTCAGCAGGCGGGAGAGCGGCTGAACCAGGGCGGGTTCGCGCAGTTCCTCGCCAACTGGCAGCACGTGGAGGGGGAGGACTGGACCGACCGGCTGCGCTCCTGGGTGCCGAGCGGCTGCGACGCCTGGGTCGTGCAGCGCGAGGTGCAGGACGTCACGCAGTACGCCGAGCTGTGGCTCCGCGACGCGGGCGACCATCGCGAGGATCCGGCCGAGTACCAGGCGCGGTACGACGCGTGGCTGGACGAGTTCGAGGCACGCAAGACCCAGGCCGTGGGCTTCGGCTGGATCACCCTGCGGAAGACGGGGGCGGCCGTGCCGTCGGTCACGGTGGAGGAGTGGCCGCACCCGGTCGAGCAGCCGCTCGGCGAGACGGTGAGGGCGCACTTCGACCGCCTCGACTGGCTGCGGTCGCACGACGACGCGGCGCTGCTCGCAACGCACTTCGAGCTGGCCGCCGAGGTCGTCCAGGAGCAGGTCGGGCTGCCCGGGGCAGAAGATCCCGAGCACGTCGTGCTGCGCCAGCACCGCGGCATGCGCCGGGCCACCAAGGTCGACACCGTCGGTGCGGGCTTCGCGGGCGTCTGCGACGGCACGATGAGCGCGGGCCGCATCCTCGACGCCATCGCGCAACTGGTCGGTGAGGACCCGGTGCTGCTGCGCGACCGCACGCCGGCGCAGATCCGGCTGCTGGTGGAGCAGGGGTTCCTCGAACCGGTCGCCTGACGAAGGGCTCTCCTGGCGGTCGTACGGCACCCGGGACCGCTGCCGCCCCCTCGCGTGGCCCGCATCGGCCTCCTGCGCAGGGAGTGCGAAACCGGCCAACCTCCTTCTGGCGCCGGACGCCGCGGGAGCCCCCACGCGCGCGTGCTGCCCGCCGGCTACGGCCTCGCGTGCCGGTCCGAGCTCCCGGAGCCCCCGGATCACCGCCACCGCCGGCGTCCTCCGCCCGCCCGGCTGTCCGGCCCCGAGCGCGCCCGTGGCGGGTCGCCCACGCTGCGAGTACGCGACCCGGACGGCCTTGCTCGACGAGGACCCGGCACCCCTCCGCCGGCGCGGGCGAACCGACGCCCGGTGAGGGCCGGCCGGGCTGCCGCGCGGCTCCGGAGGGCCCGGGGCCCCGCCCATGCCTGACACGCCCCCGCGCCCACCTACCGGCAACCCGTCGCCGTACGGGAGCCGCACCTCTCGTCACGGTGAGCCGTGCTCGTCACGGTGAGCCGTGCCGACGGGAAGAAGACGACCGGAAAAATACTCATCCCCGGTTCGGTCCGGGACCGGCTACGACGGGACAGCGGCGAGCGCGGTCCGTCGAGGTCTGTCGGCCCGGCGTTCACCTCGGGTTCGCCTGCCCGCCGCCCGCGCGTGTCAGCCTCCCGGGGCTGGGCACTCGCGGACCGGAGAAAAGGGGCACAAAGAGCCATGGAGAGCGGGCCGGCGATCTTCGCGGGAGTGGTGTTCGCCCTGTTCGGAGGCGGTCTGCTGGCCTGGATCGTCACTTCTGCACGGCACCGCCGTCCCGTCGCCCAGGGTGTGAACCCCGTCGCATCGGCGACCCTCGCGAGCATCGCCGCGTTGGCCGCACTGGTTCTCGGGGCGTGGTGCTTCACACGTCCGTGAGTGGTGTGTTCGGACTGTGAAAGCACCACGGCCCCGACCATCAAGGGGTCGCCCTCCGGACAGCGCGGAATCGGCAGGTGGGCACTCCGGGCGGCAGGAATGGTGCGAGTCGGGTTACCGTTCGAGTGGCCGTTGCGAGCTTTTCCCGTTTGACACGGGGGCGGGATGTACCGTCACACTCCGCAGCGTCAGCATGACCCGACCCCGGGACGAAGGCCTGGGGGGACCCCAGCGTCGACCGGAGAGAAGAGCGAAGTTGTCCCCGACCAGCGAGACCGCGAAGGGCGGCCGCCGACTCGTCATCGTCGAGTCGCCTGCCAAGGCGAAGACGATCAAGGGCTACCTCGGCCCCGGATACGTCGTCGAGGCGAGCGTCGGGCACATCCGCGACCTCCCCAACGGCGCCGCCGAAGTGCCCGAGAAGTACACCGGCGAGGTCCGCCGCCTCGGTGTGGACGTCGAACACGACTTCCAGCCGATCTATGTGGTCAACGCCGACAAGAAGGCCCAGGTCAAGAAGCTCAAGGACCTGCTGAAGGAATCCGACGAGCTCTTCCTCGCCACGGACGAGGACCGCGAGGGAGAGGCCATCGCCTGGCACCTCCAGGAGGTCCTCAAGCCGAAGATCCCGGTCAAGCGGATGGTCTTCCACGAGATCACCAAGGACGCGATCCGCGAGGCCGTGGCCAACCCGCGCCAGCTCAACCAGAAGCTGGTCGACGCCCAGGAAACCCGCCGCATCCTCGACCGCCTCTACGGCTACGAGGTCTCGCCGGTGCTGTGGAAGAAGGTCATGCCGCGCCTGTCGGCGGGCCGTGTCCAGTCCGTCGCCACCCGTCTCGTCGTGGAGCGGGAACGCGAGCGCATGGCGTTTCGTTCTGCCGAGTACTGGGACCTGACGGGCACCTTCGCGACCGGCCGCGCGGGGGACGCGTCGGACCCGTCGTCGCTGGTCGCCCGCCTGCAGACCGTCGACGGCAGGCGGATCGCGCAGGGCCGCGACTTCGACTCCCTGGGACAGCTCAAGAGCGCGAACATCCTCCACCTCGACGAGGCCCATGCCCGCGCCCTGGCCGCCGCGCTGGAGAACACCCGGTTCTCGGTGCGGTCCGTGGAGTCCAAGCCGTACCGCCGCTCGCCGTACGCCCCGTTCCGTACGACGACGCTGCAGCAGGAGGCCAGCCGCAAGCTCGGCTTCGGCGCGAAGGCCACCATGCAGATCGCGCAGAAGCTGTACGAGAACGGCTACATCACCTACATGCGTACGGACTCCACGACCCTGAGCGACACGGCCATCGCCGCCGCCCGCTCCCAGGTCACGCAGCTGTACGGCGCCGACTACCTGCCGCCGCAGCCGCGGACGTACGCCGCCAAGGTCAAGAACGCGCAGGAGGCGCACGAGGCGATCCGACCCTCGGGTGATCGTTTCCGCACGCCCGCCGAGACGGGACTGACCGGCGACCAGTTCAAGCTCTACGAGCTGATCTGGAAGCGGACGGTCGCCTCCCAGATGAAGGACGCGACCGGCAACAGCGTGACCGTGAAGATCGGCGGCACCGCGGCCGACGGCCGGGACGTCGAGTTCAGCGCCTCCGGCAAGACGATCACCTTCCACGGCTTCCTGAAGGCGTACGTCGAGGGCGCCGACGACCCGAACGCCGAGCTCGACGACCGCGAGCGCCGGCTGCCGCAGGTCGCCGAGGGCGACCGGCTCACCGCCGAGGAGATCACCGCCGACGGCCACTCGACCAAGCCCCCGGCCCGCTACACCGAGGCCTCGCTGGTCAAGGAGCTGGAAGAGCGCGAGATCGGCCGCCCGTCGACGTACGCGTCGATCATCGGCACGATCCTCGACCGCGGCTATGTGTTCAAGAAGGGCACGGCCCTGGTGCCGTCGTTCCTGTCCTTCGCCGTGGTCAACCTCCTGGAGAAGCACTTCGGACGGCTCGTCGACTACGGCTTCACCGCCAAGATGGAGGACGACCTCGACCGCATCGCGCGTGGCGAGGCACAGGCCGTGCCGTGGCTGAAGCGGTTCTACTTCGGCGAGGGCGGCAGCAACGGCGACGCGGCCGACGCCGGCAACGGCGACGGGGACCACCTCGGTGGCCTCAAGGAGCTGGTGACCGACCTGGGCGCGATCGACGCCCGGGAGGTGTCGTCCTTCCCGGTCGGCAACGACATCGTGCTGCGGGTCGGGCGCTACGGCCCGTACATCGAGCGCGGCGAGAAGGACACCGAGCAGCACCAGCGCGCCGACATCCCGGCCGACCTGGCACCGGACGAGCTGACCGTCGAGCTCGCCGAAGAGCTGCTCGCCAAACCGAGCGGTGACTTCGAGCTGGGCACCGACCCGGCCACCGGGCACACGATCGTCGCCAAGGACGGCCGCTACGGCCCGTACGTCACGGAGATCCTCCCCGAGGGCACCCCGAAGACGGGCAAGAACGCGGTCAAGCCGCGCACGGCCTCCCTCTTCAAGTCGATGTCGCTGGACACGGTGACCCTCGACGACGCGCTCAAGCTGATGTCGCTGCCGCGTGTCGTCGGCACCGACGCCGACGGCCAGGAGATCACCGCGCAGAACGGCCGCTACGGCCCGTACCTGAAGAAGGGCACGGACTCGCGGTCCCTGCAGTCCGAGGAGCAGCTCTTCACGATCACGCTGGAGGAGGCGCAGGCGATCTACGCCCAGCCCAAGCAGCGGGGCCGGGCGGCCGCCAAGCCGCCGCTGAAGGAGCTGGGCGCGGACCCGGTCAGCGGCAAGCCGGTCGTCGTCAAGGACGGTCGCTTCGGGCCGTACGTCACCGACGGCGAGACCAACGCGACCCTGCGCTCCGGCGACAGCGTCGAGACCATCACCCCGGAGCGCGGCTTCGAACTGCTCGCCGAGAAGCGTGCGAAGGGGCCCGCCAAGAAGACCGCGAAGAAGACGGCCGCGAAGAAGGCCCCGGCCAAGAAGGCGACGGCGGCGAAGAAGACGGCCGCCAAGACGACGTCGGCCGCCAAGAAGACCGCGGCGAAGAAGACGACCACCAAGAAGACGACGGCGAAGAAGGCGACCGCCTCGAACGCCGCGGAGGACTGAGGCCGTCCCTGGACCGGGCCGACCACGGCCTGGATCTTCACCACGGCTTCGCAATGCGAACGCCCCGGCATCAGTTCGGTGTCGGGGCGGGCGCGGGACCGGACGGGCGCTCAGGGCTGTCAGTCGGTCCCGATAGTCTGAAAGCATGACGCGAGCCGAGCAGCCAGCCGAGCAGCCCACGGCCCCTCACCCGACCCCTGACGACGCCCTGGTCGCGGACTCCCGCGAGCGCGCCGTCCGCGCCCTGTTGCGCCAGCCGCAGCTGAAGCGGTTGTGGAGTGCGCAGCTCGTGGGCGGGATCGGCGACACACTCGGACTCCTCGTGCTGGTCGTCCTCGCCCTCCAGGCGGCGATCGCCGAGGGCGCGTTCGGCGGCGGCTACCGGGGCGTGGCGTTCGCAGTGGCGACCGTTTTCGGGGTGCGCATCCTGGCGACGCTGCTCTTCGGCGCCGTCCTCCTCGGCCCCCTCACCTCCCTCACCGGCGCGAACGGCCCGCTCGACCGCCGCTGGACCATGGTCGGCGCCGACGGCATACGGGCCGCGCTGCTCATCGTCGCGCCGCTGTGGATCGACTGGACGCCGGACAACGCCCTGGCGGCCCTCCTGGTCACCGCCTTCGTCATCGGTGTCGCCGAGCGGTTCTGGACCGTGTGCCGCGAGAGCGCGGCCCCCGCACTGCTGCCCGCCCCGCCCCCGGAGGGCGCGACGGTGCGGCCGCTGCCGGACCACATGGACGCCCTGCGCCGCCTGTCGCTGCGGACGAACTTCGTGGCGATCCCCCTGGCCGCCGCCGCACTCGTCGTCGCGGGGCTGATCAACAACCTCCTGGGCGCCGGGATCGACTGGTTCGGCCAGCACCAGGCGGCCCTCGGCTCGTACGTGGCGGCCGGACTGTTCGCCGCGTCCCTGTCCGTGGTGACCTTCCTGGAGCTGCCCGGCACCCGCACCCCCCGCGCGCGGTCGCCGCTGGAGGGCCTGCGCCGGCCGCGGACGACCACGGGCTCCGACAAGGGCCGCACCGGCGCGATCCCGTTGCTGGTGCTCGCCTGCGCGGCCGTCGCCGCGGCGGTGGCGGCCGGCGTCGCCGTGTCCGTGCTCCACGCCAAGGACCTGGGCGGCGGCCCTGTCCTGTACGGCCTGCTGGTGACGGTGCTGACCGGCGGCGTCGTCGTCGGCATCCGTACGGCGCCCGCCCTCCTGCCCGCCCTGTCCCGGCGGCGCCTGCTGGCGCTGGCGATCGCCTTCACCGGCGTCGCCCTGCTGGCCGCCGGACTCACGCCGGACGACACCAGCGTGCTGCTGATCCTGGCGCTGGCCGGCGTCGGCGCGGGCGTGGCCGCCAACACCGGGCACACCCTGCTCGACCAGGAGGCCGAGGACCACCGCCGGGTGCGCACGACCGAGCACCTGCACGCGGTGGTACGGGTCTGTGTGGCGCTCGGCGCGGTGATCGCCCCCGCGGTGGCGGCGGGTATCGGGCCGCACCGCCTGGAGAGCGGCAAGTTCGTCTTCGCGCACGGTGGCGCGGCCTTCACCCTGATGCTGGTCGGTGCGCTGCTGCTGCCGGTGGCCGCGCTGGTGCTGGCCAAGGTCGACGACCGCTCCGGGGTGCCGCTGCGGCACGACCTGCGGGACGCGCTGCTCGGCGGCGACGACCCGGAGACGGCACCCGCCGCCTCCGGCTTCTTCATCGCCCTGGAGGGCGGCGACGGAGCGGGGAAGTCCACCCAGGCCGAGGCGCTCGCCGAGTGGATACGGGCCAAGGGCCACGAGGTGGTGCTCACACGCGAGCCCGGGGCGACGCCGGTGGGCAAGCGGCTGCGGTCGATCCTGCTGGACGTGTCCTCGGCCGGCCTTTCGCACCGGGCGGAGGCGCTGCTGTACGCGGCGGACCGCGCGGAGCACGTGGACACGGTGGTCCGCCCCGCACTGGAACGCGGCGCGGTCGTCATCTCGGACCGCTACATCGACTCCTCGGTGGCCTACCAGGGAGCGGGCCGGGACCTGTCCCCGACCGAGATCGCCCGGATAAACCGCTGGGCGACGAACGGTCTCGTCCCCCACCTCACCGTGCTGCTGGACGTTTCGCCGGAGACCGCGCGCGAACGCTTCACCGAGGCGCCGGACCGGCTGGAGTCGGAGCCCGCGGAGTTCCACGCGCGCGTGCGGGCCGGTTTCCTGACGCTGGCCGCCGCCGACCCGGGCCGGTACCTCGTCGTGGACGCGGGCCAGGAACCCGAGGCCGTCACCACCGCCGTCCGGCACCGGCTCGACCAGGTGCTGCCGCTGTCCGAGGCCGAGATCAAGGCACAGGAGGAGGCGCGCCGCAAGGCCGAGGAGGAGGCCCGGCGCAAGGCCGAGGAAGAGGCCCGGCGCAAGGCCGAGGAGGAGCGTCTGGAGCGTGAGCGCCAGGAGCAGCTCGCCCGGCTGAAGGCCGAGGAGGAGGAGCGCAAGCGGCGCGAGCTGGAGGAGGCGCAGCGCCGGGAGGCCGAACGGCAGGCGGAGGAGGCCCGGCGGCGGGCCGAGGAAGCGCGTCGGCGGGCCGAGGAGGAGCGGGCGCGACTCCTCGCGGAGGAGAAGCAGCGGGCCGAGGCGGAGGCCCGGCGCAAGGCGGAGGAGGAACGGCGCCGCCAGCAGGCCGAGGAGGAGGCCCGGCTGCGGGCCGAGGCCGAGGCACGACGCCTGGAGAAGCAGCGCAAGGCAGAGGAGGCGCTGCTGCGGGCCGAGGAGGCCCGGCGGATGGCGGAACAGGCGGCTGCCGCTGCCGCGGCGGGCCCCAAGCCGACGGCTCCGGATGACTCCGGGACCGCGCCGGACGCGGCGACCGTGCCGACGCCGGTGGTGACGCCGAAGAACGCCTCCGGCGGGCCGCTGGAGGAGACGGCGGTGCTCCGTCCGGTACGGGAGGAGCGAGCTGACGAGCGCACCTCCGAGCCGGCCGACTCGGAGGTGACGGCCGAGCTGCCGAAGCCGCCGGTTCCGCCGGGGGCGGCGGACGAGACGGCTGTGCTGCCTCCCGTGGCGCCGGGGGCCGCCGACGAGACGGCTGTGCTGCCGCCGGTGTCGGGGGACGGGCCTGCGGACCGTATGCCGCCGGGGTACTTCCGGGACGAGCGCCCGGCTGCCCGGCCGGACGGGTCGGACGACCGCACGCGTGAGCTGCCCCAGGTCGACCCCGACGAGACAGCGCGCCGACGGCGGTCCGACTGGGCCGAGGAGACGCCGCTGGACGATCTGCCGACGCTGGCGGACGAGCTGCTGGGCCCGCGTGAGGACGAGTACGACGAGGACGACGGGCGCCGGCGGAAGGGCCGGGGGCGCTGAGCCGGCGTCGCGGTGACGGGGTGGGTGACCCGCGACCCGCCCGATGGTGCGAGGCCCCGTTGTCAGTCCCGCCCCTCACAATGGACCCCGTACCACCACATGCGACGAAAGGGCGGCGTGGGCCATGACCGTGTGGGATGACCTGGTCGGGCAGGAGAAGGTGAGCGAGCAGCTCGCTGCTGCCGCCCGGGACGCCGACGCCCTGGTCACCGCTGCCGCGACCGACGCCCCGCCGCCCGAGGCGTCCAAGATGACGCACGCATGGCTGTTCACGGGCCCGCCCGGCGCCGGCCGGACCCGGACGGCACGGGCGTTCGCCGCCGCGCTGCAGTGCGTGAGCCCCGACCGGGCGCTCGGCGGCGTCCCCGGCTGCGGGTTCTGCGACGGATGCCACACCGCGCTCGTCGGCACTCACGCCGACGTCACCACCGTCGCCGCCGTCGGCACGCAGATCCTCGCCGACGACATGCGGGACACCGTCCGCAAGTCCTTCACCTCGCCCGCGAACGGCCGCTGGCAGGTCATCCTCGTCGAGGACGCCGAGCGGCTGAACGAGAAGTCCGCCAACGCCGTCCTCAAGGCCGTCGAGGAGCCCGCCCCCCGCACGGTCTGGCTGCTGTGCGCTCCCTCCATCGAGGACGTCCTGCCCACGATCCGCTCCCGCTGCCGGCACCTCAACCTGCGGACGCCCTCCGTCGACGCCGTCGCCGACATGCTCGTACGCCGCGAAGGCATCGAACCCGACGTCGCCGCCGCGGCGGCCCGCGCCACCCAGGGCCACATCGACCACGCCCGCCGCCTCGCCACCGACCCGGCCGCCCGCGAGCGCCGCGCCGCCGTGCTGAAGCTGCCGCTGCGGGTCGAGGAGATCGGCGGCGCGCTCAGGGCCGCCCAGGAGCTCGTGGACGCGGCCGCCGAGGACGCCAAGCAGCTCGCCGAGGAGATGGACGCCAAGGAGACCGAGGAACTGAAGGCGGCGCTGGGCGCGGCCCAGGGCGGCCGGTTGCCCCGGGGCACGGCGGGTGTGGTCAAGGACCTGGAGGACAAGCAGAAGCGCCGCAGGACCCGGACCCAGCGCGACAGCCTCGACCTGGCCCTGACCGACCTCACAGCCTTCTACCGTGACGTCCTCGCCCTCCAGCTCGGCTCCCGCGTGGCGATCGCCAACGCCGACGCCGAGGACGTCCTGGAGCGCCTGGCCCGCGGCAGTTCCCCGGAGTCCACCCTCCGACGCATCGAGGCGATCGCCGCCTGCCGCGAGGCCCTCGACCGCAACGTGGCGCCGCTGCTCGCGGTGGAGGCGATGACGATGGCACTCAGAGCAGGCTGAACCCGTAAAAGATCATCGATTGCTCAACTCGTACGTGGCACGGCGTAACTCGTCCGTGGCACTTCGCGCGCACACGGCAATCATTCGGTAGCACAGAGTTACGCTCGCTGAATGTACACAAGGCGCACTCCCCGCAGGCCCCGTACCACAGCACCCCTCCTCGCCGCCGTGCTGCTTGTCACCGCGTGCTCCGCCGGAAGCGCGACGAGTTCCGCCAGCCCGGCGGCCGAGGCGGCGCCGGCCGCGCTGCCGAGGTCCACGCCGGCGGCCCTCGCGCCGTACTACGCGCAGAAGCTGAACTGGCGCGGCTGCGACCTCCCCCACTTCCAGTGCGCCACGCTCAAGGTGCCGCTCGACTACGCGAAGCCGTCCGCCGGCGAGGTGCGGCTCGCGGTGTCCCGCAAGAAGGCCACGGGCCCGGGCAAGCGGCTGGGCTCGCTGCTGGTGAACCCGGGCGGGCCGGGCGGCTCGGCGGTCGGCTACGTGCAGAGTTACGCCGGCGTCGGCTACCCGGCAGCGGTCCGCGCCCGCTACGACATGGTGGCCGTCGACCCACGGGGCGTGGCGCACAGCGAGCCCGTGGAGTGCCTCGACGGGCAGGAGATGGACGCGTACGTGCAGACGGACATCACGCCGGACGACCGGAAGGAGACCGGCGCGCTCGTCGACGCGTACAAGCGGTTCGCCGAGGGCTGCGGCGCGCACTCGCCGAACCTGCTGCGGCACATGTCCACCGTCGAGGCGGCCCGCGACATGGACGTCCTGCGGGCGGCGCTGGGCGACGAGAAGCTGACCTACGTCGGCGCGTCATACGGGACGTTCCTGGGGGCGACGTACGCCGGGCTGTTCCCGGACCGGGTGGGCCGGCTGGTCCTGGACGGCGCGATGGACCCCTCCCTGCCCGCCCGGCGGCTGAACCTGGAGCAGACGGCGGGCTTCGAGACGGCGTTCCAGTCGTTCGCGAAGGACTGCGCACGGCGGACCAGCTGTCCGCTGGGCGGCTCCGGTGCCACGCCCGCCAAGGTGGGCAGGAACCTGAAAGCGTTCTTCCAGAGGCTGGACGCCCGCCCCCTTGCGACCGGAGACGCGGACGGCCGCAGGCTCACCGAGTCCCTGGCCGTCACGGGCGTGATCGCGGCCATGTACGACGAGGACGCCTGGCAGCGGCTGCGCGAGGCGCTGGCCTCGGCGATGAAGAAGAACGACGGCGCGGATCTGCTCGCCCTCTCCGACAGCTACTTCGAGCGGGACGCCGACGGTGAGTACGCCAACCTGATGTTCGCCAACGCCGCCGTGAACTGCCTCGACCTGCCGCCCGCCTTCGACACCTCCGACCAGGTACGGGAGGCGCTCCCCGCCTTCGAGAAGGCGTCCCCCGTCTTCGGCCGGGCCCTCGCCTGGGCCGCCCTGAACTGCGCGTACTGGCCGGTCGGGCCCACGGGTGAGCCGCACCCTATCGCGGCGAAGGGCGCGGCCCCGATCGTCGTGGTCGGCACGACCCGCGACCCGGCGACGCCGTACCGCTGGGCGAAGGCCCTGGCCCGCCAGCTGTCCTCCGGCCGCCTCCTCACCTACGACGGCGACGGCCACACCGCGTACGGTCGCGGCAGTACCTGCGTCGACTCCACGATCAACGCCTACCTCCTCCGCGGCACCCCGCCCGCGAAGGGAAAGCGCTGCTCATAACCGCCTGGGCACCTGCCTGACCACGCCCCGGAAGCCCCGCCTCCGGGGCGTGGTCAGAGCACTCCCGGAAACTGTGTAGACTTACCGACGTCGCTGATCGCACCATGGTGCGGACGGCTCGCCGCCTTAGCTCAGATGGCCAGAGCAACGCACTCGTAATGCGTAGGTCTCGGGTTCGAATCCCGAAGGCGGCTCCACTGAAGCCCAGCTCAGACGGTGTCTGAGCTGGGCTTTTTCGTTCAGCGGACGCGGCGACGACGGCGTACGCGTGCCGCGCGGCTGTCCCTGGTCTCATTTCTGGTCTCACGAGCGGGTTCCGGCTGGGGCATGAAGTGGTCCCCGACGGTGCGTCGGAAGAGGTCGGTGGAGCCTCCCGCTTGGCTCCACCGAGGCGGTCACCTGTGTGTTGCCCGTGTCTGGTCCGGGTCCGGTCGCCGTTGCTGCTCGATCATGAACAACTCACTTCGTGATGTGGTGGCACTGACTCACGCGCCGCACTCCGTTGACGTAGAGGTGGGCGCACGCCTTGCCATAACGAGGCAGTGTCCGGCGTGCTGCGGCTCACTCGAAGCCCGTGTCAGGCAGTGCCCTGCCCGGGGCTTCGCTCTCGTCCGGGTCGGGCCAGGTGAGGAGTTTCAGGCGGGGGGTGGGGCCGTCGGTGTGGAGGGTTGGAGGGGTGTCGGGGGGCAGGTGGGCCGTGATGGTGGTTCGGGTGCCGTCGGGTTCGGTCAGGACGGTGTGGGCTGTGCGGGTGGGGGTGGAGTGGGGGCTTACCCAGAGGGCGGTCAGCTTCGGGAAGGGGGCGCTGCCCGCGCGGTCGTCGGGGGGTGTGGTCAGGAGCAGGGACCCGGAGCGCAGCCAGAGGGGGGCGGTGGTGAGGGGGAGGTCGATGTCGTGCCAGGCGGGGCCGGTGAGCGGGGTGCCGCCTGTTGCGTAGGGCAGCCACTCGCCGGGTGGGAACCAGACCGTGCGGCGGCCTCCGGGGGCGTACAGCGGGGCGACGAGCAGGTCGGGGCCGAGCAGGTACTGGAGGTCGGCCGCGTGGGCGTCCGGGCGGTCCGGGTGGTCGAGGGGCATGGGGCGTGCGAGGGGTTCTCCGGTGCGTACGGCATCGGCCGCGGCCGTGTACAGGTACGGCAGCAGGCTCATGCGCAGGCGGGCCGCGTGCAGGGCGGCCGTGTACGCCTCCTCGCCGAAGTCCCAGGGAAGGCGTGACGTCATGCCATGGAAACGGCTGAGGGGTGACAGCAGGCCGAACTGGGCCCAGCGGGCGAAGAGCTCGGCGTCCGGTGTGCCGTGGAAGCCGCCGATGTCGTGGCTCCAGAAGGGGTGGCCGGAGAAGGAGAGGGAGAGGCCCGCGCGGAGGGTGGAGGCGAGGTCCGGCCAGGTGGAGTTGGGGTCGCCGGTCCATTTGGCGCCGTGTCGCTGGCCGCCCGTCCAGGTGGAGCGGCCCCAGGTCAGGCCGCGGCCCCCGGTGACCTCGCGGGTGATCTCGGCGACCAGGTCGTTGTAGAGGAGGGGGTAGAGGTTGTGCAGGCGGTCGCCGGTCATGCCGTTGTGGGCGACGGCGTCGGCGGGGACCGCTTCCCCGAAGTCGGTCTTCAGGACGGACGCCCCGCTGGCGAGGCCCTGGCGGATCCGGCCGCGGAACCAGTCGACGGCCCCGGGATGGGTGAGGTCCAGCAGGGCCGTGTCCGGGTGCGTGCCGCCCCACAGCTGGCCGACCCAGGTGCCGCCGGAGGCGGTGCGCAGGAACCAGCCGTTGCGGTCGGCCTCGGCGTAGTAGGGGCTGTCGACACCGACGTACGGGTTCATCCACAGCGAGACGCGGAAGCCCTGGCCGGCCAGTTCGTGCACCAGGCCCCGCGGGTCGGGGAACACCTCGGTGTCCCAGCGCATGTCGGACCAGGAGCCGTGCGGCTGCCAGTACGTGTCGATGTGCAGGACGTCGCAGGGGAAGCGGTGCTCGCGGACGTGGACGGCACGTGCGCGTACCTCGGCCGCGCTGTCCTGGCGGAAGCCGCCGGAGATCCACGGGCCGAAGGCCCACTTGGGCGGCAGCAGGGCGGGCCCGGTGAGGTCGCGGTAGGCGGCCAGGCACTCGGCGGGGGTGCCGGCGATCAGGTAGTAGTCGAGCACCTCGTCGGGGACCGTCAGCGACCATGCGCCGGTGTTGCTGTGCGCCAGGTCGAAGGAGGCCGCCGTGGTCGTGTCCACGAGGACGGCGTAGCCGCGGCTGGAGATCAGGTAGGGCACGGCCTTGTAGGAGCGGGTGCCGGTGCAGCCCTGGGCGTCCTCGACCCAGCACTCGACCCGCTGGCCGCGCAGGTCCAGGCCGGTGAAGCGTTCGCCCAGGCCGTAGAAGTGCTCGTCGGGTTCGGTGCGCCAGCTGTCGTGGTGGGCGAGGCGGCCGTCGGCGAGTTCGGTGACGCCGAACGGCAGCACGGTCGGCCGGCCGCCGGGGTCACGTTCCTCGGCGGCCTGGCGCAGCACCCGGCCGTGACGGTCGGTCAGCGTCAGCGCGAAGGGGGACAGGCGCACGTCCACCCGCAGGGCGCCGAGGTGCAGGACGACGGTGTCCGGGGCCTGCTCGGCGGCACAGTCGGCGCCGGCCGGGGGCGGGGTGACGACGGGAACCCGGGGTGCGGTCGGTACGCCGGCCATGCGCAGCGTGATCCGGATCGACCTGGCCGTCGCGGGCCGCAGCCGGAGCGTGCCGGTACGGCCTGCGGCGGTGCGGACGTCCAGGGTCGCACCGTCCGTACCGGCGTGGACCACGCCGGCGCCGACCACCGCATCGAGCGCGGCCGGCCCGGCGGGCGTCAGCGGCGGGGGCGGCGCGACGAACGGGGTGTGGTCACGGGGGTGCAGGGAGGACATGGCGTTCCAGGCGGGGGGTTCTCGGCAGGGGGAGGCCCGCAGTGGGCGGAGGTGTCCGGCGGGGGTGGGAAGCCGGTTCGCCGCACCACTGGCAGCCGCGCGACCTCGGCGCCGTGTGGTGGGTCGTCCCCTCCGGCTGTCCCGGCGTTCGTCGGCCCATCGTCAGCCCCTCACACTGCCGGCCGTCAGCCCGCCCACGATGAAGCGCTGGAAGGCGGCGAAGACGCAGACGACCGGGATGCTGATGAGGGTGGCGGTGGCCATCAGGGCGCCCCAGGACGTTCCGTGCTGGCCGATGAAGGCGTTGAGCAGGACGGTGACGGGCTGGACGTCGGGCCCTTCGGCGAGGGTGAGGCCGAAGAGGAACTCGCCCCAGCCGAGCAGGAAGGACAGTCCGGCCGCCGCGACCACGCCCGGCACCATGAGCGGCAGGACGACGCGCAGCAGCACGCCGGGCAGTCCGCAGCCGTCGACGAGGGCGGCCTCCTCCAGTTCGGCCGGCACGCTGCGCAGCACGGGGTGGAGCACGATCACCGTGAACGGCAGGGTGAGTGTCGTGTCGGCGGCGATCAGGCCCACGTACGTGTCGTCTAGACCGGCCCGGCGTTCGAGGATGAACAGCGGGGCCGCCAGCACGATCGCGGGCGGCAGCTGGGCGACGAGCAGGGCGAGCACCATCGTGCCCGAGCCGCGCATCCGGACCCGGGCGAGCGCGTAGCCGAGCGGCACGCCCAGCAGCAGGGTGAGCGCCGTGACCCCGCAGGAGATGACCACGCTGTTGGCCAGGGCGCGGGGCAGGCCTTCGTAGTCCAGTGCCGTCCGGTAGTTCTCGACGGTGAGCGGTGCCGGCACCCATTGCGGGGACGGGGTCAGGATCCGGTCCGGGCGCGTGAGGCTCGTCTTGACCATCCAGTACACCGGCAGCAGGAAGGCGGCGGTGACCACGGTCGCGGTCGCGGTGAGGAGCCATGGGTGGCGGGGCGGCTTCACGCGGCACCTCCCACGGCTTCCTCCCGTGCCTCGCGTCGCAGACGGCGTACGTAGAAGGCGCCGACGAGCAGCGGTACGACGAGCAGCAGCAGGCCGGCGGCGGCGCCCTGCCCGAACCGGAAGAACCTGAAGAAGACCTCGTAGACGTAGAGGGACAGCACCCGGGTGGCGTCGACGGGGCCGCCGCCCGTCATCACGAAGATGACGTCGAAGACCTTGAAGGTGTAGATGAGGCCGAGGAGGAGGACGGTCACCGACACCGGGCGCATCAGGGGGAGCGTGATCCAGCGGAACCGCTGCCAGGTGCCGGCGCCGTCGATCGCCGCGGCCTCGTACAGCTCGGGGTCGATGGTGTGCAGGCCCACCAGCAGCAGGAGCATGTTGAAGGGCACGCCGACCCAGACGTTGGCGAAGATCACGCCGGCCAGCGCGGTGGACGGGTCGGTGAGCCAGTCGTGGGACAGGGTGCCGAGACCCACCGCGCTCAGCAGCGAGTTGTAGGCGCCGGACTCCGCGTCCAGCAGCCAGCGGAAGAGGGTGCCGCTGACCACCGGCGGAAGCAGCCAGGCCACCAGCAGCAGGGACCTGAGCAGGCCGTTCAGGGGGAAGGGGCGGGCGAAGAGCAGGGCCAGGGCGAAGCCGATGGCGAACTGGAACACCAGCGAGCCCAGGGTGAAGAGCAGCGAGAGGCGTACGGAGTGCCAGAACGCCGGGTCGGAGACCACGGCCCGGTAGTTGGCGAGGCCGGTGAACCGCTCGCCGCCGCTGAGCAGGGTGCCGAGTTCCACGTCGTGGACGGACGTCCACACGTTGTAGAACAGCGGGTACGCCAGAAAGAGGCCGAGGAAGGCCATCCCCGGGAGGCAGAACAGATAGGCCTGGCGCCGGCGGCGGGAGGAGGGGGACGGCTGCCCCCGCCGTCCGCGCAGGACGGCCGGATACGGCAGTCCGCCCCGGGGGAACAGCAGGCCCTGCCGCCCGCGGGACCGGGGCAGCGGCACGTGCTCGCGTGGTCTCCTCACCCGCCCAGCGCCTTGTCGATCTTGGCCGCGGCGGTCCTCGCCGCCGCGGAGGGGGACGCGGAACCGGTGAGTACGGCCTGTTCCGCCTCGGCGACGGCCTGCGAGGCGTCGGCGTAGTTGCGTCCGTACTGCCGCGGACGGGCCAGGGGCAGCTGGCTGAGGAAGAGCCGCAGGGCCGGGTCGGAGGCCCAGCTGCCCCGGTCGGCCAGGTCCTTGCGGGCGGGGAGGTTGCCGAACGACACCAGGTACGGCACCAGCACCGACGAGCGCTGGGTGAACTCCAGGACCTCCCACGCCTTGTCGAGGTGTTCCGTCTGCGCCATCACGACCCAGTTCTCGCCGCCGAGGCAGGTGGCGGCCTCCTTGTCGCGGGGCAGGGCGACGACGTTCCACTCGAAGTCCGCCTGCTTGAGGGTGGGGATCTGCCAGGGACCGTTGATCTGCAGGGCGGCGCGCTGGTTCATGAACCGGGTGTTGACGTCCTGCTGGGTCCAGCCCACGCACTGCTCGGACAGGGAGCCCTTGGCGACCAGGTCGTCGATGAAGGACAGCGCCGTCGCCCCGTCGGCGGCGAAGGTGTCCAGGTCGCCGCCCGCCTGCCACAGGAACGGCAGGAACTGGAAGACGCCCTCCTCCGTCTTGATCGCGCTCAGTGCCAGACCGAACCGGTCCCCGCTGGTCAGCCGCTCGGCGGCGGAGGCCAGCTGGTCCCAGGTGGTGGGGGGTTCCACTCCGGCGTCCTGGAGCATCCGGGTGTTGTAGTAGAGGGCGAGGCAGTTGCTGTTGTTGGGGATCCCGAGGACCTTTCCGCCGACCTGGCAGCCCTCCCAGGGCCCCTTGTAGTACTGGTCGGCCTGACCCCACCGCTCGACCCTGTCGGTGAGGTCGGCCAGCAGGTCGCTGCCGCCCAGGGTGTTCATGGCGACGTTGTCCACGATGGCGATGTCCGGCAGCTCGCCGGAGATCGCGCCCAGGGTGATCTGCCGGTCGAGCTCCGCGAACGGGAAGGTCCGCCGCTCGATCCGTACGTCCGGGACGCCGGCCTCAATATCCCTGATGAGGCGGTTCATTCCGGGCTGGAAGTTGTCCAGCGTGAAGTAGTCCCACCAGGTGAGGGTGACCGTGCTCGGCTGGTCGGAGCCGCAGGAGGCCAGGGCCCCGCCGAGGCCGAGGGCGGCCGCGCCCGCGCCCGCAGCTCGTAGGAAGTCGCGTCGGCCGACCGTGTACGACATGCTCCACTCCCAGGGGTCGGTGATCGCAGGCTCAGTCATCGCAAGGCCTAGATCATCACAAAGACCTTGAAAAGCGGCGTATCAGAAATCAATGTCGAAATCCGGAAATTCGTTTTCTGGTTCGGAACCGGGCGTCGGCCGGCAGGGGCCGGTGCTGGCGCGCAGGGTGATCAGGGGCTTCAGCAGGACGTGCCGGGGCGGCGAGCCGGGGGAGCGCAGCCGCTCCACCATCAGGTCGACGGCGATCCGGGTCATCTCCTTGGCGGGGATCTCGGCGGCGGTGAGCGGCGGGTTCACCTGCTCCGCCCAGGGGCTGGCGGCCACGCCCACGACCGAGAAGTCGCGCGGCACGCTGCGGCCGTGCCGGGTCAGGCCCCGGTAGACGCCCTCCAGCGCCGCCTCGTTCAGGGTGACCAGGGAGGTGGTCGCCGGGTCGTCCCGCAGGATCCGCTCCACGACGTCCTCGCCCGAGAGGAGGTCGTCCCCGCAGAGGTAGGCGTGCGGGGCGAGGTCCAGCTCCTCCATGGCTCCGGTGTAGCCCTCGTGCCCGAGCCGTGCGAAGCCGTATCCGCTGTTGAACAGCTGCTCCGACCTGTTGACGAAGGCGATCCTGCGGTGGCCGAGGTCGGCGAGGTGCCGCACGCAGCCGGCGGCCAGACCGGCGAAGTCGAGATCGACCCAGCCGGCCCGTTCGGTACGGTGGTTGCGGCCGATGGCGACGAAGGGGAAATCCGCCTCGGTCAGGCGCTCGATGCGGTCGTCCTCCCGGCGGACCTCCATGACGATCACCCCGTCCACCCGCCGCTCGCCGACCATCCGCCGGACGGAGGGGTCGTCATAGGTGCTGCTGGGGGCCAGCAGCAGGTCGTATCCGTAGGCGGTGGCGGCCTCCGCGACCCCGCCGATGAAGGAAAGCTGCATCGAGGTGTAGTCCCGGTCGCGTCCGGCCGGCGGATACAGCAGCCCGAGCGTGTGCGTCGCCTTGCCGCTTGCGTCCGGTTCCTCGCCGCTCACGGCAGTCGCCGCGTCGCGGGCGGCCCCTCCCTCGCCGCCCACGACAGCCCGCGTGCCGGTCGTCGACGCCCGGGCGCCGGTCGCAGGAGCCGCTTGGCCGCGCGTCGCAGCTCCGCCGACCGCGGTAGCCGGTTCGCCGCGTACGGCGGCCCTCGGGCTTGCGGTCGCCCCCGCGCTCGGTTTGGTTTCTTCGCCTGCGGCAGTCCCGTTGCCGGGTGCTGTCGCCCTGTGGATGGCGGGTGTCCTCGTGCTGCGGGTGGCAGCGTCGTCGTCCGGGGGCGTCGATCCGCCGCCCGCAGCGCCCCCACCGCCTGCGGCGCCCGTGCTGCCTGCGGCGCCCCCTCCGCGCGCCGCGCCCCCGCTGACCGCGGAAGCCCTCCGGCTGTCTGTGGCGTCCGTGCTGCCTGTGGCGTCTGTGCTGGCTGCGGCGCCCGTGCTGCCTGTGGCGCCCCCTCCGCGCGCCGCGCCCCCGCTGACCGCGGAAGCCCCCCGGCTGCTTGCGGCGCCCCCACCACCTGCGGCGCCTGTGCTGCTTGCGGCGCCTCCACCGCCTGCGGCACCCCCACAACCCACCGCACCCTCACAGCCCACCGCACCCCCACAACCCACCGCACCCCCGCCCCCCACCGCACCCCCACCACCCCCCAACCCCCCGAACCCCCCGTCGACGACCGCAGCCTCCGGCGTCGTGGGCTTGTGGGTGTGGTCGGGCGTGGTCATGGTCAGCTGACCGGGAGGGTTTGCTCGGCCCAGATGGTCTTGCCCATGGGGGTCTGGCGGGTGCCCCAGCCCTGGGTGAGCTGGGCGACCATGTGCAGTCCCCGCCCGCCCTCGTCGTAGGTGCGGGCGCGGCGCAGATGGGGCGCGGTGCTGCTGGCGTCGGAGACCTCGCAGATCAGGGTCCGGTCCCGGATCAGCCGGAGCCCGATCGGTACGTCCCCGTACCGGATGGCGTTGGTGACCAGCTCGCTCACCACCAGCTCGGTGACGAACGCCGCCTCCTCCAGCCCCCATACCTTGAGCTGGCGTGCGGTCTGGGCCCGGGCGTCGGCCACGATCGCCGGGTCGGCCGGCAGCGCCCACGCGGCGACCTGGTCGGCGTGCAGCGCCCGGGTGCGGGCGAGCAGCAGGGCCACGTCGTCGGCGGGGCTGTCGGGCAGCATGGCCTTGACGATGGCGTCGCAGGTGACCTCCAGGGAGGGGACGGGGGAGGCCAGGGCCTCGCAGAGCCGTTCGAGGCCGAGGCTGACGTCGTGGTCGCGGGCCTCGATCAGGCCGTCGGTGTAGAGGGCCAGCAGACTGCCCTCGGGCAGTTCCAGCTCCGTGGACTCGAAGGGCAGGCCTCCGACGCCCAGCAGTGGCCCGGGGGTGAGGTGAACGACGCTGACGCTGCCGTCGGGGAGCAGGACGGCGGGCGGGATGTGTCCGGCGCTGGCGAGGGTGCAGACCCGGGAGACGGGGTCGTAGACGGCGTACAGGCAGGTCGCTCCGATCTCACCGGTGTACGGCTCGTCCCGCAGCACCGTGTCGTCGTCCGAGGTGAGGTGGGTGACCAGGTCGTCGAGGTGGGTGAGGAGCTCGTCGGGGGGAAGGTCGACGTCGGCGAGGGTGCGCACCGCCGTGCGCAGCCGGCCCATGGTGGCGGAGGCGTGGATGCCGTGACCGACCACGTCACCGACGACCAGGGCCACCCGCGTGCCCGACAGGGGCACGACGTCGAACCAGTCGCCGCCCACTCCGGCCCCCATGCCGGCCGGCAGATAGCGGTACGCCACCTCGACGGCCGCCTGCCGGGGCAGATCGCGGGGCAGCAGACTGCGCTGCAGGGTGAGCGCGTTGGTGCGCTCGCGGGTGTAGCGGCGGGCGTTGTCCACACCGACGGCCGCACGGCCCGCCAGCTCCTCGGCGAGGATCAGATCGTCCTGCTGGTACGGCTCGGACCCGGCCGCGCGGGCGAGGACCGCCACGCCGAGGGTGATGCCCCGGGCCAGCAGCGGGACCGCCATGACCGAGTGGAACCCGTACTCCTGGACCCGGGCGGTCCGTGCCCGGTGCCCGGCGATCCAGCGGGAGAAGTCGGGGTCGTCGGTGCCGCTGAGCACCGGCCGCCCGCTGGTCAGGGCTCGGGCCGGGGGCGAGAACGGGGGGTAGGTGTCGAGCGCGCCGAGGTCGACGGCCGCTTCGGGAACGCCTTCCGGCGCCGAGGACTGGTGCGCGACCCGGCGCAGCGCCACGGCGGCGTCGACCGGGCCGGGGATCGGCTCCTCCCCTCGGGTGACGGAGTCGAGCAGGTCCACGCTGACGAAGTCGGCGAGCCGCGGGACGACCAGGTCGGCGAGTTCCTGGGCGGTGCGGGTGACGTTGAGGGTGGTGCCGATACGGGTCCCGGCCTCGTTCAGCAGGGCCAGCCGCCGGCGGGCCGTGTGGTGCCCGCTGCTGTCGAACGTCGCGGTGCCGACGCCGACCACCTCGGCGGTCGCGGGATTGCGGACGGGCCACAGCTCGATGCTCCAGGCGCGCTGACGGGCGGAGGGCGGAGCCGGCGCGAAGCGCTCGTACCGCCGCGGCGTGCCCTCCTCGGCGGTACGACGGACGAATCGCAGGAACTCTTCGTCGTCCTGAGCCCGTGAGTCGTCCTGCGTCTGCGAGTCGTCCTGCGTCTGCGAGTCGTCCTGCGTCTGCCCGTCTCCGGCCGCCCGTACCCGCCCGCCTCCCTCAGCTGCGGCGCCCGGCGCGATGGTGTAGGCGGTGAGCGCGATGGAGGACTGGGCGAAGGTCCACTCGATCATCCTGCGGCCGTTCTCCGACTCGGCGGGACCCTCGGGGGCGGTGATGACGAATTCCCGGGTCGTGCCGTCGTCGCCCAGCGAGGGCTGGGCGTGCAGGATCACCTGGACACGGTGGCCGTCCCGGTGCCTCAGAACCGCTGTGCCGCCCCAGGCCCGGGGGGCTGCCGGGGTGACTCCGGCGGCGGGCGGCTCCCGAGTGACGACGAGGTCGGCGGCGGGGCGGCCCACGACCTCGGGAGCCGGGTAGCCCAGCAGTCGCCGAGCGCCCTCGCTCCACCCCGTGATGATGCCTTCCGGACTGATCGTGGCTGTCGCGACATCATTTGACCACCCACTGTGACCGTTTATCTGATCAAAAGTGGTCATTTTTGCTCAATTCGCGCTGGTGAGGTAACTCACAGTCCCAGCGTGCGCGTCGCGCAGGGATCGGACAAGTCGGATGCGCGGGGGTAGACGCCGGTGTCGCACCGGCGTACGGGAGCGGCCGCTGCGCGCCGCGCCGAGGAGCGTACGAACCGGCGTACTTAAGAAGTCCTTACTGTGAACGGCTAGCATCGCGACCCAGTTGCCGGCCGGGATGGGGTGAGGACATGGGGGCGCCGAGGATCGCCGTCGCCGTGGTGACCATGGGCAACCGGCTCGAGGAAGTCGACGCCCTGCTGGAGTCCGTGGCCAAGCAGGACGTCCCGCCCGAGCGAATCGTGATCGTCGGCAACGGCTGCCCGCTGCCCGAGTTCGCCCGGCGCCTGTCGCTGCCGGGCGAGGTCACCCCGATCGAGCTCGACGAGAACCTGGGCTGCCCCGGCGGGCGCAACGCGGCCATCGCCCGGCTGCGCGAGTTCGGCGACGTGGACGTCGTGGTCGAGCTGGACGACGACGGCCTGCTCGTCGACGCCGACGTGCTGCGCCGCGTACGGGACCTGTACACCGCCGACGACCGGCTCGGCATCGTCGGCTTCCGCATCGCCGACGAGCACGGCGAGACCCAGCAGCGGCACGTGCCGAGGCTCGGCGCCTCCGATCCGCTGCGCGGCGGGTACGTCACCGGGTTCCTCGGCGGCGGGCACGCCCTGCGGATGGCGATGCTCGACGAGATCGGCGACTGGCCCGCCGAGTTCTTCTTCGCGCACGAGGAGACCGACCTGGCCTGGCGGGCCGCCGACGCCGGCTGGCGGATCCTGTACGCGCCCGAACTGCTGCTCCAGCACCCGAAGACCTCGCCCGCCCGGCACGCCATCTACTACCGGGTCAACGCCCGCAACCGGGTGTGGCTGGCCCGCCGCCGGCTGCCGCTGCCGCTCGTCCCGGTGCACCTGGCCGTCTGGGTGCTGCTGACCGTCGTCCGCAACCGGTCCTCGCGCGCCGGTCTGCGCGCATGGTTCGGCGGATTCGTGGAAGGCGTACGGGAGTCGGCGGGTGAGCGGCGGCCCATGCGCTGGCGGACGGTCTGGCGGCTCACCCGGCTGGGACGACCGCCCGTCATCTGACAACGGAACAGCGGGGGGCCGGGGCGGCCGGACATGGGCGAGGGCCCCGGTCGTTCACCTCCGCCGACCGGGACCCTCGTGCGTCCCCGGATCCGGCCACGGCGGCGACACTCCCCCGAGCAACGCGTCGTACGCGCGCACCCCCGGGCCAGATCCGATGTAGTGATCACATCAGGCCGCACCAACAGATCGCTAACATGTGGCCAACGGTTCTCCGTTTCCTCGTCGGCCGGTTGGCGTGAAGTCATCGGACGAAGACGGAAGGCGGCCGAACAGTAGCGGAATCCGGCGGCGACCGTCAGGACGAAGGTGGCGGGAAACCGCCGTGGCGAGGACGGAAATCCGCCAGGCACGGCGGAGCTCCGCCGGGGAGCGCGCCCGGGTGCGGGGCGCGGGAAGGCAGTGGGGCGGCGATGGGGGTACCTCCCTGCTCAAGCAGAGCCGAGAGCGTGGGGGAGTGGTGCGAACTGCGGTTCGGACTGCTGGGGCCGCCGGTGCTGTACGACGGTGACAGCGCTTACAGCGGCGGCTCCGCCCGGGTTCAGCCGGTCGGCAGCGCCAAGATGAGGGCCCTGCTGGCCGCGCTGCTGCTGGAAGGTGGCCGGGTCGTCTCCGTCGAGGCGCTCAAGGAGGCACTGTGGGGCGGCGCCCCGCCCCCGTCCGCGCAGGCCTCGCTGCACAACCACGTGACCCGGCTGCGACGGCTGCTCGACGATCCGGAACGGCTGCGCACGGTGCCGTCCGGATACCTGCTGCGCGTCCGGGAGGGCGAGCTGGACGTGCATGTCTTCGAGGCGCAGGCCGCGGTGGCGCGCGCCGCGCACGCCGAGCGCGACTGGGCGCGGGTCGTGCGCGCGTGCACGGCGGCGCTCGCACTGTGGCGGGGTACGCCGCTGGCCGGGCTGCCGTTCGAGGTGGGCGGGTACGCGTTCGCGCAGCGCCTGCAGGAGGCGCGGCTGCTGCTCCTGGAGTGGCGGTACGACGCGGAGCTGGCCCTCGGCGGTGTGCGGCTCGCCGAACTCGTACCGGAGTTGACGGCGCTGGCCGCCGAGCATCCGCTGCGGGAGTCGTACCACCGGCAGCTGATGCTGGCCCTGCACCGCACCGGCCGCCAGGCCGAGGCCCTCGCCGTCCACCGCGACCTGCGCACCCGCCTCGTCGAGGAACTCGGCATCGAACCGGGCCCGGCGGTGCGGGAGGCGCATGTGGAGGTGCTGCGAGGCACCGCGGGGGCCATGACGCGCGACGCCCGGGCCCAGGCGGATGGCGCCGGGGGTGAGGACGCCGGGGTCCGGCGTGCGCCCGCCGGGGACCGCGACGAGGACGCCGGAACCAGGGACGAGGAGACGGTCACCCTCGCCCAGCCGCCCCGCCCTGCCCAACTGCCGCCACCCCCGGCCCACTTCACCGGCCGCTCGGCCGTGGTGGAGGTACTGCGCCGCACCCTCATTCCCGGCCCCCACCCCGCCGTAGCCGTCATCAGCGGCATGGCCGGCGTCGGCAAGAGCGCGCTCGCGCTGAAGGTCGCCCATGAGCTGAGGGAGCGTTTCCCCGACGGGCAGTTGTACGTCAACCTGCACGGCGCCACCCCCGGCATGACCCCGCTGACGCCCGGTCAGGCGCTCACCGCGCTCCTTCGCGACCTCGGCGCCGATCCCCGCGCCATCCCCGAAGACCCGGACGCGGCGTCCGCGTTGCTGCGGTCCCTTCTCGCGCCGACGCGCACCCTGATGGTCCTGGACGACGCCGCGCACGCCGCGCAGGTACGTCCGCTGCTGCCGGCCGGCGCCGGCTGCGCGGTGATCGTCACCAGCCGTTCCCCGCTCACCGCCCTCGACGGTGCCCACCGCTTCCCGCTCGCGCCGCTGTCGGACGAGGACAGCGCGGCCCTGCTGCGTGCGGCCTCCGGCCGTGACGGCCACGACGGCCTGGCCGGCCTGGACGCCGCCCACCCCCTCGTCGAACTCACCGGCCGCCTCCCGCTCGCCCTGCGTGTCGTCGCCGCCCGGCTCGCCGCGCGCCACGCCCTCACCCCGGACGTCCTCGCAGGTCAGCTGACCGCCACCGGAGGGAGGCTGCACCACCTGGAGTACGACGACCTGAGCGTCCGCCGCTCCCTGGCCGTCGCGCACGACGCCCTCGCCGCCTCCGACCGCCAGGCCGACCGCGACGCGGCCCTCGCCCTGCGCCGCATCGGCGCCCTGGACCTGCCCACGTACGGCGCCCCCCTCCTGGCCCGCCTCACCGACACCGACGAGCGCCGCGCCGAGACCGCCCTGGACCGCCTCGTCGACGTGGCCCTCCTGGAGGAGACGGCGTACGGCCGCTACGCCCCGCACGACCTGGTCCGCGACTTCGCCCGTGAACTGGCCCTGGGGGAGGAGGACGGTGGCGTGGGAGCCGAGGGCCGGCGCCGCGGCGAAGGGGGCGCACGCGCGCACGCCGATCACCTCTCGGACGTCGTCGTCACCGCCCTGCGCTGGTACGCCGCCGTCGCCGAGCGCACCCTGACCGCCATCGTCGAACCGGGCCTCGACCAGGACGACCGTCGCCGCCCGACCGGTGCCCAGCCGCGCGAGCACGCCGCGCACGTGGCCGGCGTCCCGCCCTTCGCGAGCCCCGAAGCGGCCTTCGCCTGGTGCGACGGGGAGCTGGAGAACGTCGTCGCGCTGGTCGAGCGGTACGCCGGCCACGCCGACGACCACACGGCCGCCTGCGTCTCCGTCCTGGTCCGCCTGCTCTTCCCGTACGTGCAGCGCAGCGGCCGGGTCGCCGAGATGGAGGTGCTCGGCCGGGCCGCCCTCGGCGTGGCGCGACGGCTCGGTGACGAGGCCGCGGAGGCCTACGCGCTGGGCGACCTCGCCGGCCTGCACTTCCTGACCGGCCGCCAGAACGACGCCCTCTCCCTCAACGACCAGGCGCTCGCCATCTGGCGGCGGCTCGGCGTGGTCTCCTGGATCCGCCGCTGCCTGAACAACCGCGGACTGCTGCTCGAAGGGCTCGGCCGCCACGCCGAGTCCGGCGACGCGCTGCGCCAGAGCCTTGAGTACTCGCGTCAGTTGCACGACCCGTACGGCGAGGCCGTCACCTACAGCCACCTGGGCAACCTGTACGAGCACACCGACCCGCGCGCCGCCATCGAGCAGCACCGGCGTTCGCTGGCCATCGGCGACGAGATCGGCAATGTGATCGTGCAGCACTCGGCGCACTGCAACATCGGCTACGCCCATCTCACCCTCGGCGAACCGGCCGCCGCCGCGGAGCACTTCGAGGAGAGCCTGCGCATCCTCGGCCGCCACGGCGACTGGCACGGCGAGTCCCAGACCCGGCTCGGCCTGGTCCGTGCCCTGCGTCTGCTCGGCCGCACCGGCCGGGCCGCCCTGGAGTGCGCCGAACTGCTGAGCCGCGCCGACGCCCGCGCCGACCGCTACATGGGCGGCCTCGCCCGCCACCAGCACGGACTCCTGCTGCGGGAGCGGGGACGCACCCAGGAGGCGTACGAGGCATGGCGGTCGGCCCTCGCGGCGCTGGACGGGACGGACGAGAACGAGGTGGTGACGGAGCTGCGGCAGCTGCTGGCCGGGGCGGACGGCCGCTGATCACTTGGCGTCCGCATAGCACTCCACCACCGCCGTCGTGAACGGGAACCGCACCGGCGTCGGCCCGAACGTCAGCCGCCCCGCGAGGTCGGCCGCCTCCCGGATCGCCGCCACGACCGCGTCGGCCTCCTCCTCGGGACAGTGCACGATCACCTCGTCGTGCTGGAAGAAGACCAGCTCCGCCGCCATCCCGGCGCAGGTGCGCCGGAGCGCGGCGAGCAGCAGCAGGGCCCAGTCGGCGGCGCTGCCCTGGACGACGAAGTTGCGGGCGAAACGGCCACGGGCGCGGGCGTTGCTGGAGGCGTAGCCGGGCACCCACTGCCGGCTGTCGCTCTCGTCCTCCGTGACCGGAGGCTGCGTGACCGGAATGCCCGCCTCTTCCGCCGCGTCGTCGGTCACCTCGGCCGCCGGCGGGCAGGTCCGCCCGAGCCAGGTCCGCACGAGCCGCCCCTCTTCACCGGCTCGCGCCGCCTCGTCGACGTACGCCACCGCCTTGGGGAAGCGGCGTCTGAGCGCGGCGAGGTTCTTCAGGCCGTCGCCGGAGGTCTGGCCGTACACCGCGCCGAGCACGGCGAGCTTGGCCTGGGCGCGGTCGCCGGAGAAGGCGCGGTCGGACACCGACTGGTACAGGTCGGTCTCCCGGCCGGCCACCTCCATCAGCCCGGGGTCGCGGGAGATCGCCGCCAGCACCCGGGGCTCCATCTGGTCGGCGTCGGCGACGACGAGCCGCCAGCCGGGGTCGGCGACGACGGCCCGCCGGATCACCTTGGGGATCTGCAGCGCACCTCCGCCGTTGGTCACCCAGCGTCCGGTGACGGTGCCGCCCGCGAGGAACTCCGGCCGGAACCGCCCGTCGCGCACCCAGTCCTGCAGCCAGGACCAGCCGTGGGCCACCCAGATCCGGTACAGCTTCTTGTATGCGATGAGCGGTTTCACGGCCGGATGGTCGACGGACTCGATCTCCCACCGGCGGGTGGACTTGATCCTGATCCCGGCCTGCGCGAACGCCTTGATGACGTCGGCGGGCAGGTCGGGCCGCACCCGGCGCCCGAACGCGGCGGACACCTCGTCCGCCAGCTCGGCCAGGCGGCGCGGCTCGCCGCCGCCCGCGTACCGCTCGCCGAGCAGGTCGTGCAGGACCGTGCGGTGCACGTCGGCGCTCCACGGCAGCCCCGCCCGGTTCATCTCGGCGGCCACCAGCATCCCCGCCGACTCGGCCGCCGTCAGCAGCCGCATCCGGTCGGGGTGCGCGGTCCTGTCGTGCCGTCGCTGCTGCTCGGCGTAGACCTCGACGAGGTCGGCCAGCGGGAGGTGGACGCCCTGCGGCTCGAAGAGCGGGGACTGGGAGCCCGGCTCGGCGGACCGCTGGGGCGGGTCGGGCGGTACGGGGGTGCCGCGCAGCCGGGCCAGGGCCGCGGCGGCCGACCGGGGTTCGCCGTAGCGGCCCTCGTGGCCGAGGAGGAGCGTCTCGGCGTCCTCGATGTCGTAGCACCGCTCGACGCGCACCCCCGTGGCGAGCAGACGCGGATAGACCTCGGCGGTGGACCGCCACACCCACCGCGTGACGTCCGGGCGGCTCCGCACGGCCTCGGCGAGATCGGGCTCCCGCCGCACCGGCCCCGAGGGCAGCCCGTCCGGACCGAGGGGGGCGACGTCCACACCACCGTCCTCGGCCGGGGCGAGCGCCCATCGGTCGGTCATGCCGCGAGTGTGACAGGGGGGTCTGACAACGCCCCCGGCCTCGCGGGAGGCCGGGGGCGGGGACGGTCAGCCCTGGTCCGCCTCCTCCTGGCGGCTCTTCGTGATCAGCGCCAGCACCTTGGCGACGTACTCCTCGGTCCTGCCCTTGTCGATGCCCAGCCCGCTGAGGACGCCCTTGCCGTTCTCGTGCTCCAGCAGGGCGAGCAGGATGTGCTCGGTGCCGACGTAGTTGTGGCCGAGGCGGAGGGCCTCCCGGAAGGTCAGTTCCAGGACCTTCTTGGCGGCGGAGCCGTAGGGGACCAGCTCGGGGGCCTCCTCGGCGGCCGGCGGGAGCGCGGCGGTCGCGGCCTCGCGGACCGCGTCGAGCGAGACGCCCTGGTCGAGGATTGCCTTGGCGGCGATGCTCTCCGGCTCGGCGAGCAGACCGAGGACGAGGTGCTCGGGCAGGCCCTCGGCGTTGCCCGCGGCCTTCGCCTCGTTGTGGGCGGCCATCACGGTGTTGCGGGCGCGGGGCGTGTAGCGCTCGAAGCCCTGGTTGGGGTCGAACTCCGTGCCCTCCTTCGGGACGAAGCGCTTCTGTGCCGCCTGCCGGGTGACGCCCATGCTCTTGCCGATGTCGGTCCAGGACGCGCCCGACCGCCGGGCCTGGTCCACGAAGTGGCCGATCAGGTGGTCGGCCACCTCGCCGAGGTGCTCACCGGCGATCACCGCGTCCTGGAGCTGTTGGAGGGGCTCGGCGTGGACCTTCTTGATGGCGGCGATGAGTTCGTCGAGACGTACGGATGACGTGATGCTCGGGTTCTGCGACATGTGTCAACCATAGGTTGACACTCTGGGAGCGTCAACGATGGGTTGACACTACAGGCGTCAACCACAAGTTGACGCTACTTGGGTGAGGTCACCACCAGCCGCACGGCCAGCCCGGTGAACACCGTCCCGGAGACGATGTTCAGCCACCGGTTCACGCGCGCGCTGCGCCTGAGCAGGTCGGCCAGACGCCCCGAGAGCAGCCCGACGCCGCCGTCCCACAGGAAACCCATCACCACGATCGTGACGCCGAGCAGCAGGAGCTGGCCGGGGACATGACCGAGGGACGGGTTCACGAACTGGGGCAGGAACGCCACGTTGAAGAGGATCACCTTGGGATTGAGCAGGTTGGTGATCACGCCCTGCCAGAACGCCCGCCGCATCCGGGCCTCCCCGGTGGCGGCCTCCTCCTCGCCCGGCACCGACCGGTCCCGGAACGCCTTCACCGCGAGATACAGCAGATAGGCCGCGCCCGCCCAGCGCAGCACGTGATACAGCGTCGGCAACGTCGTGAACAGCGCCGACAGTCCCAGCGCCGCGGCGACCGTGTGCACCAGCATCGCGCAGGCGACCCCGAACGCGGCCATCACCCCCACCGTGGGCCCGCCCCGTCCGCCCATCGCCACGATGAACATCATGTCGGGACCCGGAGTGATGCAGAGCGCGAAAGCGGCGACGAGGAACGCCGCGTACAAAGACATGTCCACCATGGGCGCCATGCTCGAAGCCGAGCGGAACGGCGGACGACCGAATTTCGCGGAGTGAGACGCGACCGGGGGCCATGACACCATCGCCGGGTGAGCACGCCCAGCACGCCCTCCACCGTCGACCGGGCCTTCCGGACCGCCCTCTACGACACCACCGACGCGACCCTCGACTCCGCCGCCTCCCTGCTCGCGGCCGACCCGGGGACCGACGCCGACGTCGCCCGCCGGGGCGAGGAGTTCCTGGCCACCGCCTGGCAGCGCGGCTGGCAGCCCGCCGACGTGGTGCGGATCGTGCGGCGCGAGCTGGACGAGACGCACATACGCCTGGTGTCGGCACTGATCCGCCGGCAGGCACCGAACGACCGCCCGCGCGGCCGCCGCTGGACCGCACAGCTCGACGCACTGCACACCGAGGAGCCGCCCCCCGCCGACCGCTTCTCACACGCCACCGCAGTGCTTGAGCTGTACCGCCTGCTGCTGCGGCTGCCCGCGCTGGAGCCGCTGGACGAGTCCCGGCCCGAGAGCCGGCCGGAGTCCCGCGCCCTCACCCGTATCCGCGCGCTGCTCGCCAAGGCGGAGGCGACCGCGTACCCGGAGGAGGCCGAGGCGCTCAGCGCCAAGGCGCAGGAGCTGATGGCCCGGCACAGCATCGACGAGGCGCTGCTGGCGGCCCAGGCACCCGCGCCCGACGCCCCCGGCGCCTGCCGGATCGGCGTGGAACCTCCGTACGAGCAGGCCAAGGCGGTGCTGCTGGACGCGGTGGCCGAAGCGAACCACTGCCGGGCCGTGTGGAACGAGCCGTTCGGCTTCTCCACCGTCGTCGGCTTCGAAGCCGACCTGGAGGCGGTCGAACTCCTCTACACGTCCCTCCTGGTGCAGGCACAGGGCGCGATGACGAAGGCGGAGGCCGTCCAGAGGGCCGGCGGCCGCAAGCGTACGAAGACCTTCCGCCAGTCCTTCCTCGCCGCCTACGCCCACCGCGTGGGCACCCGCCTGCGGGCGGTGACCGAACACGCCGCCACACAGGCCACGGCGGACCTGCTCCCGGTCCTGGCCTCCCGCGAGGTCGCGGTCGCCGACCGCCTGGAGCGCATGTTCCCGGAGACGACCACGACCCGCCTGCGCGGCGCCGGCGACACGGCGGGCTGGACGGAGGGCACCCGGGCGGCGGACCGGGCCCGGATGGGCTCCCGCCGCCCGCTGCCCTGACGCGTCAGTCGCCCGCCTGCTGGAACGGGCTCACCGTGGCGTCCGGCTGCCCCTCGGCGCCCTTCAGCGCCACATCGCCGTACGACCACGTGAAGCTGTGCGTGGCGGAGGCACCGGGCAGGCCGAACTTCGCCGTCTTCGCGGCGAGGCTCTTGCCGCCGCCCGCCTCACCCCGTACGTAGGTGAGGGTGAAGGAGGCGGCCGCGTCCTTGGCGAGGGTCAGCTTCCGGGGCTTGGCGGCCTGGTTCGGCTGGACGGCCGTCCTGCCGCCGCCCGCGTACAGGTCGACGGACGGGAAGCCGTCGAGGGTGCAGGTGGAGCCGCGGTTGGTGAGGGTGACGGAGACGGTGCCGGTGTCCCCGGCGGCCGGCGCCGCGCTCGCCTGGACCTGCACGCCCATGTCGTCGATCACGCAGGCCGTGCTCTTCTTGCTGTTCTCGGTGGCCCCGCCGCTGCCGCCGCCGTCGTCGCAGGCGGACAGAAGGAGCGTCGTGGCGAGGGCGGCGACGACGGCGACGGGGGTGGCGGTGGCGCGCATGGGGGCTTCCTCTGGTGGTGACGTCGGTCATCGAGTCCACAGGCCGTGGACCGGTGCAAGGATCATCACGCACCGACCCGCGACACGGTTGCCCGCCCCGCCGCCCCGGGCACCTGCGAGCGTCAGGACCCGAGACCGGCCGTCGGCAGCCCGGTGGGCAGCTTGCCGCCCTCGGACCTGGTGTACGTCTCCTCGCCGAGACCGCCCTCCCAGGAGACCTTCAGCGTCTTCTTCCCGACGGAGTCGACCATCCCGGTCGTCCGGTCCTTGTCCTGGCCGGAGCACTTGAGGTGGATCATCCGCATGCCCGCCTCCTCGCCCGCGGTGCCGCTGCACACGGTCCCGGCGGTGGTGAAGAGCCCGGCCTCCTTGCCGGTGACGATCAGCGCCACTGCCTTGCCGCCGGTCGTGGCGAGCCAGTTGCCCTGCAGCCCGTCGGCGGCGGTGGACGACGACCCGCCGGAGCCGCCGCCCGTGTCCGCGCTCGCGCCGGGGGTGGCCGACGCCTTGTCCGTGGAGTCCCCGGAGCCGCCGCCGTCGCTGCACGCGCTCAGCGCGAGCGCGCCCACCAGGCCCACGGCGGCGGCCGCGATCCGTGCCTTCGATGTCACTGGAAGCTCCCAAGCTGTAGCCGGGCGGCCGGGTCGGCCCCACGACCGCAGCAAGCTACCAGGACGACTTGCGCACCCCCGGCAGATACCCGGCGTGCGCCTGGGCCCGCAGGCTCACCCGGGACAGGCCGAAGGCCCGGAAGTAGCCGCGCGGCCGCCCGTCCACCTGGTCGCGGTTGCGCACCCGGGTGGCGCTGGCGTCCCGCGGCTGCCTGCGCAACTCCTGCTGCGCGGCGAGCCGTTCGGCCTCGGTGCTGGACGGCCTGCGGATGATCTCCTTCAGCTCGGCACGGCGCGCGGCGTAGCGCGCGACGATCTCCTGCCGCTTCTCGTTCTTCGCGATCTTGCTCTTCTTCGCCATATCGGACTCCCGGCTCCCTCAGACCTTCACACCGCGCGCGCGGATCCGCGCCACGGCCGCCTCGACGCCGATGGCGTCGACCGTCCTGATCCCCTTGGTGCTCAGCCGCAGCCGGATGTACCGGCCCTCGCTCGGCAGCCAGTAGCGCTTGGTCTGGATGTTGGGGTCGAAGCGGCGGGAGGTCCGCCGGTGAGAGTGGGAGACGCGGTTGCCGAAGCCGGGCCGGGCGCCGGTCAGCATGCAGTGGGCGGACACGGGTGATGCACCTCTCTCGAAGCCGGGATGTAAATGGAATTCATTTTCAGTAGCATAGCGGCATGGCACGCAACGAACTCCGCCCGGTCATCAAGCTCCGGTCCACGGCCGGGACCGGCTACACCTATGTGACCCGCAAGAACCGCCGCAACGACCCGGACCGCCTGACCCTGCGCAAGTTCGACCCGATGGCCGGCCGTCACGTCGACTTCCGAGAGGAGCGCTGAGTCACCGCATGCGCGAGGGAATCCACCCGGAGTACGGCCCCGTCGTCTTCCGTGACCGTGCCGCGAACTACGCCTTCCTGACCCGCTCGACACTTTCCGCGGCGGCCGGCGAGAAGACGATCGAGTGGGAGGACGGCAACACCTACCCCGTCGTCGACGTCGAGATCTCGAACGTCAGCCACCCCTTCTACACCGGCACGGCCCGCGTCCTGGACACCGCCGGCCGCGTGGAGCGCTTCGAGCGCCGGTACGGGAAGCGGGGCTAGTGCCGTGCCCGAGCTCTCCGTCGTGATCGTCGGCGGACTGCACGCCGACGCCCGCAAGGCGGCCGTCGAGCAGCTGCTCGCCGACGTGCCCGGCAGCGTCGTCCTCCACCACGACCTGGCGACGGCCGCGGCGGGCACGGTCGTCAGGACCGTCCGGGACGCCACCGGCCACATCACCGCCGGCGAGGCGCCGCTCGTCAACGACTGCGCCTGCTGCGCCCTGCGCGAGGACCTGGTGCCGGAGCTGGAGCGGATCGAGCAGGCCGGCGGCACCCCGCTCGCGATAGTCGAGCTGTGGGACTCCGTCGAGCCCAAGGCCATGGCGGAGGTGGTCACGGCCGGCGGGCTCACCGTCACCGGCGTGATCACCGCCGTCGACCCGGCACTGGTGCTGCCGTACCTCGGCAACGGCGACGACCTCGCCGAGCGCGGCCTGGCGGCTGCCGCCTCGGACCAGCGGACCGTCGCCGACACCTTCGCCCGCCAGCTGGAGTACGCCCCCGTCCTCGCCGTCGCCGAGTCACCCGAGGCCGACGACGAGGACCGCGAGCTGCTCGCCCAGCTGCATCCGACGGCCCGTCGGGTGCCCCTCGGCCACGGTGACCCGGCGGGCACGGGCCGTGCGGCAGGCGGCGCGGCACCTCGTGAGCCGGAGGTGAGCGGCGGCCTCGGCCGTCCGGGCCCGCGGTCGGCGCTCGCGCAGGCCGCCCTGGCCGGCTTCGACGTGGAAGCCGCCGCCGCGGCCCAGCACCCCGCCTGCGCGCTGCTCCCCGCCGAGGCCGACGCGCACGGCGTGTCCACCCTGGTCTGGCACCGCCGCCGCCCCTTCCACCCGGAGCGGCTCTACGCGGCCCTGGAGGACCTGACCTGCGCCGCCGCCCGCAGCCGGGGCCGATTCTGGCTCGCCGACAAGCCCGACACGCTGCTGCACTGGGACGCGGCCGGCGGAGCCCTGTGCGTGGAGAGCGCCGGGCCGTGGCTCGCCGCGCTGCCCGACGCGGCCTGGGACATGGTGCCGCCGGTGCGCCGTGCCGCCGCCGCGCTCGACTGGCACCCCGAGCACGGCGACCGCAGCCAGCACCTGGTCTTCACGTCTCCCGGCCTCGACCGGGACGGACTCGCACACCTGCTGGAGTCCTGCCTGCTCACCGACGCCGAGTACGCCGCCGGGCGCGAGGCCTGGAAGCGGCTGCCGCCCGCCTTCGACACCCTTCTGGAGGTCTGACCCCGATGCCCCGCAAGACCGACCGCCGGCCCGTCAAGAACCGCCCCAACCCTCTGGACCAGGCCGGGATCACCTACATCGACTACAAGGACACCGATCTGCTGCGGAAGTTCATCTCCGACCGCGGCAAGATCCGCAGCCGTCGCGTCACCCGCGTCTCGGCCCAGCAGCAGCGCCAGATCGCCGCGGCGGTCAAGAACGCCCGCGAGATGGCCCTGTTGCCGTACTCCAGCCGCTGACCCACCCGCCTGCCGTCGGGGCCCGCTTCCATGAGCTGGGCCCCGTCGGCGTTTCCGCATGTTTCCCCGGCCTTCCGGGCCGGCGGGGGAACGACTTCGGCGCAGCAGTCGTCAAAGAGGGCGAAGCTTTCGGTAAAGCTGTCGTCAACCCCCGTAACCGCGGGACCACGGCCCGTGCACGTGCATCTGCTCCTGCATCTGCACATGAACGGGGATATGATCCGGGTTCAGTTGACCACAGCACCAATGGCCACATCAGCCAGTGCACCACCGGGGAGCGACCTGTGGACCACGACGTGTACGACGCCCTCGACGCGTCCGGCGTGTACAACGGCATCGCCGCGACGAAGCTGCACGACGTGGCCTGGCAGAAGAGCCGGCACAGCAACTCGCAGGGCTCCTGCGTGGAGTTCGCGCGGCTGCCCGGAGGGGACGTGGCCGTACGCAACTCCCGCTTCCCGGACGGGCCCGCGCTCGTCTACACCCGCGCCGAGATCGAGGCGATGCTCCTCGGCGTCAAGGACGGGGAGTTCGACCATCTGATAGCGGGCTGAGCCTCCGACCCCGGCCGCACCCGGGGCAACCGGCACAACTCGGGGCGATCAGCGCATCACGCTTCGTAACGCGCGTAGAACCTCGACGCCAGAAGGCGCCGAGGTCCGTCATTCGGCAGGCCGCTGCAGCCGGAACAGCGCCCAGACCACCTTGCCGCTGAGCGTGCCCGCCAGCGGATGCCAGCCCCAGCTGTCGCTGAAGGAGTCCACCAGGAACAGCCCGCGGCCCGACTCCGCCGAGAAGTCGTCCGAGTCCCGGGCGACCGGGCTGTCGTGGCTGGGGTCGCGCACCGCGCACACCAGCCGCTCGGTCCACCGCATCAAGTGCAGCCGCACGGGCGGGTTCTGCTCCGGGCAGCGCGAGGCGGAGGGGGGCAGGGCGTGCCGCAGCGCGTTGGTGACCAGTTCGGAGACCACGAGGCAGACGTCGTCGAAGCGGTCGCCTATCTCCCACTGATCGAGCGTTCCGCGGGTGAACCGCCGCGCCTCGCGGACCGCTTCGTAACGGGCGGGCAGCGCGCAGGAGGCGGCGCTGGACGCGGCCGCGGGATCAAGCGGCGGAAGGCCCTGCCGTAACGGCTCGAGCATGGTCGATCCATTCGTCCCCATGCGAGGCACTCCCGGGAATTCGCGGTCGTAGCGATACGGCGGTGGTGCGGGACCATGGTTTCGGATGCGCTGGGCAGATGCAAGGGCAGATGCACGTGCAGCTGACCGAAATGGACCTTCCCGTACCGCTTCTTGGCCAATTTTTCCGTCATCTTCTCGCCTTCTCCTTGCCGTTCACGCTCTGCTTCCTTGCTCACCCGGGTGCGGATTCGCTGGCTCGATTCCGTTTCAGTAACCGGACGAGTACTGCTCGGAGTGATTTAGTGGCAGACTTCGGCCCCTGAAGACGGTTGGGGAGGCTGGCGAACGTGAGCGCGGGAGAGCCCGGATCGGTGGTGCGGCGGATGCTGCTCGGCTCGCAACTCAGGCGACTGCGGGAAGCACGCGGAATCACCCGCGAGGCGGCGGGGTATTCCATCCGCGCCTCGGAGTCGAAGATCAGCCGGATGGAGCTGGGCCGGGTGAGCTTCAAGACAAGGGACGTCGAAGACCTGTTGACGCTGTACGGCATCACGGACGAGCAGGAGCGCGCCTCCCTGCTGTCCCTCGCCAAGGAAGCCAACGTCGCGGGCTGGTGGCACAGTTACTCCGACGTCCTGCCCAGCTGGTTCCCCACCTATGTGGGCCTGGAGGGCGCGGCGTCGCTGATCCGCGTGTACGAGGTGCAGTTCGTGCACGGCCTGCTGCAGACCGAGGAGTACGCCCGCGCGGTGGTCCGGCGCGGTATGAAGGGCGCGAGCGAGACCGACGTCGAAAAGCGCGTGGCGCTGCGCCTGGAGCGGCAGAAGTACCTCACTTCGAAGAACGCTCCGGAGTTCCACATCGTCCTGGACGAGGCCGCCCTGCGCCGTCCCTACGGTGACCGCGAGGTGATGCGCGGCCAGCTCCAGCACCTGATCGAGATGTCCGAACACCCCAACGTACGGCTGCAGGTCATGCCGTTCAGCTTCGGCGGTCACTCCGGCGAAAGTGGCGCGTTCACGATCCTCAGCTTCCCGGAGTCCGACCTCTCGGACGTCGTGTACCTGGAACAGCTCACCAGCGCGCTGTACCTGGACAAGCAGGAGGACGTCGCCCAGTACGAGCGGGCGATGAAGGAACTGCAGCAGGACAGCCCCGGCCCGTCGGAGAGCCGTGACCTTCTCCGAGGTCTCCTCCAACTCTCCTGAAGCAGACGTACGATGACGTGTGATCAGACCGCGATGTCTGCTACGGCAGCGAGGATTGAGGGATCACATGTCGTCGTACTTCACCGACCTGGCTCAGCAGTACATCGACGGTGAGTGGCGTCCGGGCACCGGCTCGTGGGACATCATCGACTTCAATCCGTACGACAACGAGAAGCTGGCGTCGATCACCATAGCCACGGCCGACGAGATCGACGAGGCGTACCAGTGCGCCGCTCGTGCCCAGAAGCAGTGGGCGGCGACCAACCCCTACGCCCGCCGCGCGGTCTTCGAGAAGGCGCTGCGGCTGATAGAGAACCACGAGCAGGAGATCAGCGAGGCGATCATCGCCGAGCTCGGCGGCACTCGGCTGAAGGCCGCCTTCGAGCTGCACCTCGCCAAGGAGTTCCTGCGCGAGGCGATCCACCTGTCGCTGCGCCCCGAGGGCAGGATCATCCCCTCCCCGGTCGACGGCAAGGAGAACCGCGTCTACCGGGTCCCGGTCGGTGTCGTGGGCGTGATCAGCCCCTTCAACTTCCCCTTCCTGCTCTCGGTCAAGTCGGTCGCCCCCGCGCTCGCCCTCGGCAACGGCGTCGTCCTCAAGCCGCACCAGAGCACGCCGATCGTCGGCGGCACCCTGGTCGCGAAGATCTTCGAGGACGCGGGGCTGCCGGGCGGCCTGCTGAACGTCGTCGTCACGGACATCGCGGAGATCGGCGACGCGTTCATCGAGCACCCGATTCCCAAGGTCATCTCCTTCACCGGCTCCGACAAGGTCGGCCGCCACGTCGCCACCGTCTGCGCCGCGAACTTCAAGCGCTCGGTGCTCGAACTGGGCGGCAACAGCGCGCTGGTGGTCCTCGACGACGCCGACGTCGACTACGCGGTCGACGCGGCGGTCTTCAGCCGGTACGTCCACCAGGGCCAGGTCTGCATGGCCGCGAACCGCGTCCTGGTCGACCGCTCGGTCGCGGACGAGTTCACCGAGAAGTTCGTCGCCAAGGTGAGGTCCCTGAAGACCGGCGACCCGCGCGACCCCGAGACCGTCATCGGCCCGGTGATCAGCTCCTCGCAGGCGGACGCCCTTTCGGGCGCGGTCGAGCAGGCCCTCGCCGAGGGCGCGACGGCCCTGGTGCGCGGCGGACGGACCGACAACCTCGTCGAGCCGTCCGTCCTCACGGACCTCCCCGCCGACTCCTCCCTGCTGAAGCAGGAGGTCTTCGGCCCGGTCGCCTTCCTCATCCCGTTCGACGGCGAGGAGGAGGCCGTACGCCTCGTCAACGACACCCCGTACGGTCTGAGCGGTGCCGTGCACACCGGGAACATCGAGCGCGGTGTCGCGTTCGCCCAGCAGATCGACACCGGCATGTTCCACGTGAACGACGGCACGGTCCACGACGAGCCGATCGTCCCGTTCGGCGGCGAGAAGCAGTCCGGCATCGGCCGGCTGAACGGCGAGACGATGCTGGAGGCCTTCACCACGCTGAAGTGGATCTCGGTGCAGCACGGACGGAGCCGCTTCCCGTTCTGAGCGGCCTGTGCGGCCACCGCTCCGCGTTGCGGACAGAAGCTGACCGCAAGCCCCCGTAGCTTCATCGGTGTCAGGCAGGAACCCCACAAGGGGCGACCCGATGAAAGGCGGCCGGTCATGGTCACTCACGTTCCCGCAGAGGCACACGGCGACGAGCGCGGAGCGCTCCTGTCCTTCATCGCCGAACAGCGCGGCGGCATCCGCCGGTCGGTGCTCGGACTGACGGACCAGCAGGCCACCAGCAGGCCCAGTGCGAGCGAGCTGTCCCTGGCGGGGCTGCTCAAGCATGTCGCCGAGGTCGAGCAGGGCTGGATCGCCCGGGCCAAGGGCGAGTCGCCGGCCGTGCACCGGGACGAGACCAACTGGCACGAGTGCTTCCAGCTGACCGGCGACGAGACCGTGGAGTCGTGCCTGGCGTACTACGAGAAGGTCGCCGCCGAGACGGAGGCGTTCATCCGGTCGGTGCCCAGCCTCGACGACACGTTCGCGCTTCCCGACCAGCCCTGGTTCCCGCCGGAGGGCCGCGTCTCGATGCGCTGGGTGTGCCTGCACCTGATCCGTGAGACGGCCCGGCACGCCGGACACGCCGACATCATCCGCGAGTCGCTGGACGGCGCCACCGCTTTCGAACTGGTGGCGAAGGAACAGGGCACCTCCTGGGGCTGACCAGGCGCGGCCTAGTCTGGACGGCATGTCAGCGATCCGTCTCCTCGTGCTGGGCGCGGTGCGCCTGCACGGGCGGGCCCACGGCTACCAGGTGCGCAACGACCTGGAGTACTGGGGCGCGCACGAGTGGTCCAACGCCAAGCCCGGCTCGATCTACCACGCCCTGAAGCAGATGGCGAAACAGGGCCTGCTGTACGCGCACGAGATCGCGCCGTCCACGGTCGGCGGCCCGCCGCGGGTCGAGTACGAGCTCACGGAGGAGGGCACCGAGGAGTACTTCACGCTGCTGCGCGCGTCCCTCACCGCGTACGACCAGAGGCCGGACGTCCTCACCGCCGCGCTCGGCTTCATGGTGGACCTGGACCGCGCGGAGGCCGTCCGGCTCCTGGAGGAGCGGTTGCGCAGCATCGAGGAGTGGCGCACGTCCGTCACCGAGTACTACACGCCGGAGGACGGCCCCGGTCAGCTCGGTCACATCGGCGAGATCATGAACTTCTGGGTCCACTCCGCCGACACCGGCGCCGAGTGGACCCGGGGTCTCATCGACCGCATCCGAGGCGGCGCCTACACCTTCGCGGGCGAGGGCGAGCAGTTCGTCGGCGTCCTGGCGGAGGCCGAGGAGAACCCGTACGCGACGCAAGCCCCCCACCGGGAAGACGCACGCTAGCCGCCCGGGCCTCAGGCCCTAGTGATGGAACTGGGTGGCCGCGTCCTTGTTGTGGGTCAGTGGACGCGGCTGCCGGCGCAGGTCCGGAAGCAGTCGGGTCAGGTCCTCGACGAACAGCTCGGCGAGGTCCGCGGAGAAGCCGTTGCGGCACACCACCCGCAGCACGGACAGGTCCTCGCGGTGCGGCGGGAAGGTGTACGCGGGCACCAGCCAGCCGCCCTCGCGCAGCCGCCGGGAGACGTCGAACACGTCGTACGCCCGCACGTCCGGCGCGGTCGTGAAGGCGAACACCGGCAGCTCGTCGCCCCGGGTCAGCAGCCGGAAGTCGCCCAGCTCCCCGATGCGGTCGGCGAGCCCGGTGGCCACGTCCCGCGCGGCCTGCTGCACGGCCCGGTAGCCGTCCCGCCCCAGCCGCAGGAACGTGTAGTACTGGGCGACCACCTGGGCGCCGGGGCGGGAGAAGTTCAGCGCGAAGGTCGGCATGTCGCCGCCCAGATAGTTGACGCGGAAGACGAGCTCCTCGGGCAGCGCCTCCGCGTCCCGCCACAGCGCCCAGCCGACGCCCGGGTAGACGAGCCCGTACTTGTGCCCCGAGGTGTTGATGGAGGCGACCCTCGGCAGCCGGAAGTCCCACACCAGGTCCTCGTCGAGGAAGGGCGCGACCATCGCCCCGGACGCCCCGTCGACATGCACCGGGATGTCCAGCCCCGTCCGCTCCTGAAGCTCGTCCAGGGCGGCACACAGCTCGGCGATCGGCTCGTACGACCCGTCGAAGGTGGAGCCCAGGACGCCGACGACCCCGATGGTGTTCTCGTCGCACAGCTCGGCGGCGGCCTGCGGATCGAGATGGAACCGGTCGCCCCGCATGGGCACCTGACGGGCCTCCACCTCCCAGAAGGTGCAGAACTTGTCCCAGCACACCTGGACGTTGACACCCATGACGAGGTTGGGTCGCGCGCCCGGATACCGGTCGGCGTTCCTTTGCGCCCACCGCCGCTTCAGCGCCATCCCGGCGAGCATGCACGCCTCGCTCGACCCGGTCGTCGAACAGCCCACGGCCGCCGACGGATCCGGCGCGTGCCACAGATCGGCGAGCATCGCCACACAGCGCCGCTCCAGCTCGGCGGTGCGCGGATACTCGTCCTTGTCGATCATGTTCTTGTCACGGCACTCGGACATCAGGACCCCGGCCTGCGGCTCCATCCAGGTGGTGACGAAGGTGGCGAGGTTCAGCCGCGCGTTGCCGTCCAGCATCAGCTCGTCGTGGACCAGCTGGTACGCCGTCGAGGGTGGCAGGGGAGCGTCCGGAAGCCGGTGGGTGGGCGGGGCCTCGATCATGCCGCCGACCGGGTTCGCCTCCCCGTGGAACGGGTTCACGGCAAGCCTGCGCCGGTCGCTCTTCTCGTCCTGCGGGGCGTCGTGCCCGTGGTGCAGTGGCATGTCTCGACGGTAAGGCGGAGGTGCCGGGCTTGCACCTCACGTCGCGTAAGGGCTCACCGTGGAGTGCGTAAAGACGGAAGGGAGCGGAAGTGAGCTACTCCGTGGGACAGGTCGCCGGCTTCGCCGGAGTGACGGTGCGCACCCTGCACCACTACGACGACATCGGCCTGCTCGTCCCGAGCGAGCGCAGCCACGCGGGCCACCGGCGCTACAGCGACGCCGACCTCGACCGGCTGCAGCAGATCCTGTTCTACCGCGAGCTCGGCTTCCCGCTCGACGAGGTCGCCGTCCTGCTCGACGATCCGGAAGCGGACCCGCGCGTACACCTGCGCCGTCAGCACGAGCTGCTGACCGCCCGGATCGAGAAGCTGCGGAAGATGGCGGCGGCCGTGGAGCACGCCATGGAGGCACGCAAGATGGGCATCGACCTCACGCCGGAGGAGAAGTTCGAGGTGTTCGGGGACAAGGACCCCGAACAGTACGCGGAGGAGGCGGAACAGCGCTGGGGCGGGACGCCGCAGTACGCCGAGTCGCAGCGCCGCACCGCCCGCTACACCAAGGAGGACTGGAATCGCATCCAGGCCGAGATGGCCCACTGGGGCGAGCGCTACGACGCCCTGATGACCGCCGGCGATCCGCCGACCGGCGAGGCTGCCATGGACATGGCCGAGGAGCACCGGCAGCACATCTGCCGGTGGTACTACGAGTGCTCGTACGAGATCCACACCGGTCTCGGTGAGATGTACGTCTCCGACGAGCGTTTCAAGGCGTTCTACGACTCGATGCGGCCAGGCCTCGCCGAGCACCTCAGGGACGCGATCACGGCGAACGCCGCCCGGCACACCGCCTAGGACCCTGGCCCGGGATGGGGTTCACTCCCGGGCCAGGACCGCCGCCGTCCCGTACGCGCACACCTCGGTGCCCACGTCCGCAGCCTCCGTCACGTCGAAACGGAACGAAAGCACCGCGTTGGCGCCACGCGCGCGTGCCTGCTCGATGAGACGGAACATGGCCTGGTTACGGGTCTCCACGAGGGTCTTCGTGAGCCCGCGCAGCTCACCCCCGACCAGCGACTTCAGCCCGGCCCCGATCTGACTGCCCAGATGCCGGGAGCGCACGGTCAGCCCGAACACCTCACCGAGGACCTCCTGGACGCGGTAGCCGGGTACGTCGTTCGTGGTCACCACGAGCACATCGGGCTCGGGGCCCTGTCCGCCGCCGTATTCTTCGATGCCCATGGTTCACAGCTTTGCCCCAGTGGAGCCACAGTGCATCCTGGGTACCTCCATGGAACCTGGGTCCCCACGGCTGCGTTGATACGTTTGGGCAGCCAGCCCCAGCCCGTACCCCACAGCAGGAGCCACATTCCCGTGACCACGCTTGCGCTCGGCCCCGAGTGGCTCAGCCCGGACTATCTGATCGAGACCTTCAGCCTGCCCGGCATCCTGCTGATCGTCTTCGCCGAGTCCGGTCTCTTCGCTTTCCTGCCCGGCGACTCGCTGCTGTTCACCGCGGGCCTCTTCGTGGCCGAGGGGACCTACATCAGCCAGCCCCTGTGGCTGGTGTGCACGCTGATCGTGCTCGCCGCCGTCATCGGTGACCAAGTGGGCTACATGATCGGGAAGTTCCTGGGTCCGAAGCTCTTCAACCGCCCCAACTCCAAGCTCTTCAAACAGGAGAACCTGGACAAGGCCCACGAGTTCATGGAGAAGTACGGCCCCAAGGCGATCGTCCTCGCCCGCTTCGTGCCGATCGTGCGCACCTTCGCCCCCATCGTGGCGGGCGCCGGCCGCATGAAGTACCGCACGTTCCTGACCTACAACGTCATCGGCGGCATCGCCTGGGGCACCGGCGTCACCCTTGCGGGCTACTGGCTGGGCCAGATCGGGTTCATCAAGAAGAACGTCGAGGCGATCCTCGTTCTGATCGTCCTGGTCTCCGTGGTGCCGATCATCATCGAGTACCTGCGTGAGCGCTCCAGGAAGAAGCGCGCCGCCGCCGACGCCCCGGCCGCCCAGGCGCAGCCCCCCGTGATGGACGACGCCACGACCCAGCTGCGCCGCGTCGAGCCGGCCCACCAGGACCAGCAGCAGTACGGCTCGCACCAGGGCTACGGCCAGCAGCAGTACGGGAACCAGCAGTACCAGGACCAGCAGTACGGGAACCAGCAGTACCAGGACCAGCAGTACGGAAACCAGCAGTACCAGGACCAGCAGTACGGGAATCAGCAGTATCAGGACCAGTACTACGGCCAGCAGCAGTACCCGCAGGGTTACCCCCAGCAGGGCCAGCAGCACCCGTACAACCAGGGGCACTGAAACCGACCAGGCGGCGCGGCGTCAGAATCCCCGCGTCCGCTTGGCGGCCCGCCGTTTCTCGGCCGACCCGATCTTCAGGAACATCCGGGACATCTCGGAGCCGAGGTTCACCCCGATCGCAATGGCCATCGCCAGCGCGGCGGCCTTGGTCAGCGAGACCAGCCCCTGATCAACCTCGTTCTGCGCGATCGCCAGCAGCCCGAAGTACGTGGCCGACCCCGGCAGCAGGGGCCCGATCGCCGCGGTCGTGTACGGCAGCGCCGAAGCGAACCGGTACCGGGACAGCAGCTGCCCGAACAGACCCACCAGCCCCGCCGCGACGGCCGTGGAGGCCACCGGCGAGATATCACCGGCGTAGTGCATCGCGCCGTACACGCACCACGCGACACCCCCGTTGAGGGTCGCCCACAGCACGGTGGATCGTTCCTGCTGCAGCAGCACCGCGAAGGTCAGCGACAGCAGCATCGCGGCGGCGATCTGCCACACGGGCCCATTGCTGCCCGCCAGCGCCGTGTCGGGGCTCAGCTCGGCGCCCACCTGCACCCCGAAATACAGCATGAGCAGCACGCCGACGACGATGCCGACGTACAGGTACATGACCTCCAGCAGGCGCGCCGAGGCGGTGATGTAGAAGCCCGTCAGTCCGTCCTGCACGGCCGCCACCAGCGCCCGCCCCGGCAGCAGCGCGAACAGTCCACCGGTGACGACCGCGGACGCCTCCACCTCCACATGCGCCAGTGTGAGCGCGATACCGAGCGCGGCCGGTGGCATCGCGGCCACGATGAACTGGTAGAACTCCGGCAGTCCCCGCCCCGCGCACAGCCACGCCAGCCGGTCGCCGAACATGGCGCCGGCCATGGCCGCCAGGAACACGACCACGTCACCGCCGACGAGCACGGAGGCCGCGCCCGCGAGCAGCCCGCTCGCCAGCGTCAGCACCCAGGTGGGGTACGGGTGCCGGTTGCGGCGGATCTCCGCGAGCCGCCGGTAGGCCTCCTCCAGGGAGACCTGCGTCTCCTCGTCGCTGAGGTCGTCCACCAGCCGGTAGACGGCCGCCAGCCGCGTGTAGTCGGAGCCCCGGCGGCGCACGGTCCGGGACGCCGTCACCGGGTCGTCGACCAGCGACGGCTGGTACGTGATCGACAGCAGCGTGAAGGTGACGTTCGGCTCGCAGCGGTCCAGGCCGTACGACCGGCAGACGGCGAACATCGCCGCCTCCACGTCCTCCGCGCTCTCACCGCCCGCCAGCAGCAGCTCGCCGATACGCAACGTCAGGTCCAGCACGCGCGGGACGGCGGGACCGCCCTCCTCCGCCCGCTGCACCGGCTCCGGCGCGGGCCGATCGGCCACCGGCATGCGCAGCATGGTGCGCATCCGGTCCTGCCAGGGCACGTCCTTGGTCAGGCTGACGATCGGCACCCCGTTCGGCGGGGTGAACGCCGGAGCCTGCTTGGCGCTGTACGTGCTGGGCGGGCTGAACGCCGATCCCTCGGGCTCGGCCTGCTGGACCTGAGGCACCTCCAGCCCCTCCGGCACGGCGAACTCGGACGTCGTCTCCGGCTCCGTACCGGCCCTGGGGAAGGCCAGCCCGTCGGGGATCGCGAACTCGGACGTGATCTCGGAGTCGAAGGCACTCCTCGCCTCGTCCGACCGCGGCTTACGGTCCTCCGTCTGTGTCACTCCGTAGCGCTCCCCTGTACGACACCCCTCCAGTAGCCCTCAGTATGCGCACCCAAACGCACACGGGCCGCACGCGTTCGCGTGCGGCCCGTTACCCATGCGGCGTCTCAGTGGCCGCCCTGCTCCTTGAAGCGCTTGTAGGACCGCTCGATCTCCGCCTCGGCGTCCGTGCGGCCCACCCAGTTGGCGCCCTCGACCGACTTGCCGGGCTCCAGGTCCTTGTACACCTCGAAGAAGTGCTGGATCTCCAGGCGGTCGAACTCGGACACGTGGTGGATGTCACGCAGGTGCTCCACGCGCGGGTCGGTCGCCGGCACGCACAGCAGCTTGTCGTCGCCGCCGGCCTCGTCCGTCATGCGGAACATGCCGATCGCGCGGCACTTGATGAGGCAGCCCGGGAACGTCGGCTCGTCGAGGATGACCAGCGCGTCCAGCGGGTCGCCGTCCTCGCCGAGGGTGTTCTCGACGAAGCCGTAGTCGGTCGGGTAGGCGGTCGAGGTGAAGAGTCGCCGGTCCAGGCGGATTCGACCGGTCTCGTGGTCCACCTCGTACTTGTTGCGCGAACCCTTCGGGATCTCGATCGTGACGTCGAACTCCACCGGTGGCTCCTCCATGATCAGCACATAGTTCTGGTGGTTAAGTGTCCCTCACGCAGGTGTGTGATCGCGAAAGGGGCTGGTGGGCGTGCCGGAGCTGAGGCCTTGGCGGGCCGCGAGACCGCATGTGGCGCGGGTCGCGGACGCCGTACGACCGCGTCTGGCGCGCGCCGCGGGGGCGGTACGACCGGGCCTCGCACGGGCCGCGACGGCCGCCCGGCCGCGGGTCGCGCGGCTCGCGCGGGCCACGAAGCCGCAGCTTGCGCGGATCACGAGGCCGAAGACCGTCAGGACCTGGCAGTACACGGCGGGCGCCGCGACCGCCGGGCTGGCGCTCGCCGCCGGTGCGGTGACCGTCGCCGGCCCCTGGGACTCCACGGGTCAGCGTACGGCCGAGCGGGACCGGGCCGTGGCACTGGACCACACGGGTGGCGTAGATCACGGTCGCGGTACGGCCGCCGGGGCACCGCGGCCCGCCCCCAGCGCCGCCTCCGTGCTGACCGGCCTCGGCGGCGCCGCGGGCCGGGCGAAGGCGGAGCCGGACGGCAAGGCCCTCGCGGACGTCCTCGACCCGCTGCTGAAGGACCCGGCGCTCGGCTCCCGTACCGCGGCGGCCGTCGTGGACGTCGCCACCGGCGCACGCCTCTACGGCGCCGCACCCGGCGACGCCCTCACCCCCGCCTCCACCACCAAGATCGCCACCGCCGTGGCCGCCCTGTCCTCGGTGGGCCCCGACCACCGCCTCACCACCCGCGCCGCACTCGAACCGGACACGCGGGAACTCGTCCTCGTCGGCGGCGGCGACCCCACCCTCACCGCCCGCGAGAACGCCGACGGCAACGCCAGCCTGCGCACCCTGGCCGACAGGACGGCGGCGGCCCTGAAGAAGCGCGACCTGCGCGAGATCACCCTCTCCTACGACACCACCCTCTACGCCGGCTCCGACATGCACCCGATCGGCGTCAACGACAACCTCGCCCGCGTCAGCCCCCTGATGGCCGACGAGGCCCGCACGGACGACTCGACCAGCGGCCCGGCCCCGCGCGTCCCCGACCCGGCGGCGGACGCGGCCCACAAGTTCGCCGGCTTCCTCGCGGACCAGGGCATCAGGACCACCGCTCCCGGCCCGTCCAAGGCGACGAACCGCGCGGAGCCGCTGGCCGAGGTCTCCTCGCCCCCGCTCTCCGCCCTGGTCGAGCGGATGCTGACCAACAGCGACAACGACATCGCCGAGGCCCTCCTGCGCCAGACCGCCGTGGCGGCGGGGAAGCGGGCCGACTTCGCGGGCGGCGCGTCCGCCGTCGCCGCCGCCCTGAAGAAGCTGGACCTGCCCCTGAAGGGCACCGAGTTCCACGACGGCAGCGGCCTGGACCGTGCCGACCGCCTCTCCGCCGACCTGCTCACGGCCCTCCTGGCCAAGTCGGCCGACCCCGCCCACCCCGAACTCCGCCCGGTCCTCACCGGCCTCCCCGTCGCAGGCTTCACCGGCACCCTGACCAGCCGTTACACCGACGGCGCCGCCGGCCTCGTACGAGCGAAGACCGGCACCCTGACAGGCGTGAACACGCTGGCGGGAACGGTCGTGGACCAGAGCGGCCGCCTCCTGGCGTTCGCCTTCCTGACCTCGGACACGGCCAACCCGCCGGCGGCCCAGTCGGCCCTGGACAGGGCGGCCACGGCTCTGGCGGCGTGCGGGTGCCGGTAGGCGTGTCGCGACCGGCTGGAACCGGACGCCGGCCCCTTCCGACGCAAAGACCCCAGCCACAACACCCGGCACCCCAGAAGCTCGGGCCCACCCGGCCGACCCCTCTTCGCCCTGCCCCCAGCGGCGGTGCTCACGTACGGTTGACGCATGACGAGCATCGGTGGTGCCGAGATGGTCGACTGGAATCTCGCGGTGGCGACCGCGACCCGGCTCGTACGGCCGGGCCCTGAGGTGAGTCGCGACGAGGCCCGGGCCGTCGTCGCGGAACTGCGCCGGCATGCCAAAGCCTCGGAGGGACACGTCCGGGGCTTCACTCGTCTGGGCACCGACGAGGCCCACGACACCCCCGTCCTCGTCGTCGACCGCCCGGGCTGGGTCCGGGCGAACGTCGCCGGGTTCCGGGAAATCCTCAAGCCGCTGCTGGAGAAGATGCAGGAGCGGCGCAGCAACACCCCCGGCGGCGCGGTCCTGGGTGCCGTCGGCGGCAAGGTCACCGGCGTCGAGCTCGGCATGCTGCTGTCCTTCCTGGCCTCCCGCGTCCTCGGCCAGTACGAGACCTTCGCCCCGCCCACCCGCGAGCTCCCGGCCGGCGGCCCGCCCGATGCACCGAGTGGCGGTGGCCGCCTGCTGCTCGTCGCCCCGAACATCGTCCACGTGGAGCGCGAACTCGACGTGGAGCCCCACGACTTCCGCCTGTGGGTGTGCCTGCACGAGGAGACGCACCGCACGCAGTTCACGGCGGTGCCCTGGCTGCGGGACCACCTGGAGGGCGAGATCCAGTCCTTCCTCGGGGAGACCGACGTCGACCCCATGACCGTCCTGGAACGCGTCCGGGAAGCCGCCCAGTCGCTGGCGGGCGGCCGCCCCGAGGGCGAGGAGGACGACGGCGGACGGTCCCTGGTGGAGATCGTGCAGACACCCGCCCAGCGGGAGATCCTCGGCCGCCTCACCGCCGTGATGTCCCTGCTGGAAGGCCACGCCGACTTCGTCATGGACGGCGTCGGACCGGACGTCGTGCCGACCGTCGCGGAGATCCGCGAGAAGTTCCAGCAGCGCCGCGCCAAGGGCGCCTCCCGGCTCGACATGGCCCTGCGCAAGCTGCTGGGCCTGGACGCCAAGCTGAGGCAGTACAAGGACGGCGAGCGCTTCGTGCGGTCCGTGGTGGACGAGGTCGGCATGGACGGCTTCAACCGGGTGTGGACCTCCCCCAACACCCTCCCCACCAAGGCGGAGATCGCCAAACCGGCGGACTGGATCGCGCGGGTGCATCGCAGGCCCGAGGCGTGAACAGCGTGCGAAAGTCGTGAAGCGGATGCGGCCGACGGCAGGCAAACGCCCCTTCAATCACCCGTCCGAGGGACCGTGAGCGATGGGTAGGCGTGCGATGCTCGGGGAACGGCCCATTTCTGTCACCATCTACACACTCTGAGTGACCGAACTCGGGCTCACCCCCCGAAAACTTCATGAAGGGAACCGGACATGGGTCCCCATCCTGCGGTCGCGGCGATACGCCTGGCGGTCCGCCGCGTCCTCCACGACATCCTCACCGACCAGACCTCCCCGGCGCGTGAGCACACCCCGCACGAGCGCACCCCCTCCCCGCTCGTGCTCGTGGCGTGCTCCGGCGGCGCCGACTCCATGGCGCTCGCCTCCGCCCTCGCCTTCGAAGCCCCCAAGCTCGGCATCCGCGCCGGCGGCGTCACCGTCGACCACGGACTGCAGCCCGGCTCCGACGTCCGCGCCGAGGAAGTCGTCCAGCGCCTGCGTGAACTCGGCCTCGACCCGATCGAGTCCGTCGCCGTGACCGTCGGCCGCGAAGGCGGACCCGAAGCCGCCGCCCGAGACGCCCGCTACGCCGCGCTCGACGCCTCGGCCGCCCGGCACGGCGCCGCCGCCGTCCTGCTCGGCCACACCCGCGACGACCAGGCCGAAACCGTCCTGCTGGGCCTCGCCCGCGGCTCCGGCATCCGCTCCCTGTCCGGGATGGCCGCGGTCTCGGGGCTGGGCGGCCGGTACCGCCGCCCCTTCCTCCAGCTCGACCGGCAGACCGCCCGCAAGGCCTGCATGGTCCAGTCCCTCCCCGTCTGGGACGACCCCCACAACACCGACCCGTCCTACACCCGCTCCCGCCTGCGCCACGAGGGCCTGCCCGCCCTGGAGAAGGCCCTCGGCAAGGGCGTCGTCGAGGCCCTCGCCCGTACGGCCCAGCTCTCCCGGGACGACGCCGACGCCCTCGACGCCTGGGCCCGCGAGGCCATGGCCGGCGTCCGCGACGCGGCCGGACTCCTGGAGTGCGCCAAGCTGTACGCCCTGCCGTCCGCCGTGCGCCGCCGCATCCTGCGCCGCGCCGCCATCGAGGCCGGCGCCCCGGCCGGTTCGCTGTTCGCCCGCCACATCGAGGAAGTCGACCGGCTCATCACCGGCTGGCGCGGTCAGGGAGCCATCAATCTCCCCGGCAAGGTCGTCGCCCAGCGGCAGGGTGGCAGACTGGTGATTCGGCAGGGCTGAGTCCCCTCCCTCGCGGAGGGGCCGGGCGGCCGGAGCCGTAAGTGCGGGACGACCGAAAGTGATGCGGGTGGACGCGAAAGACATGGGTGCCGACCTTCAGCAGGTACTCATCACCAAGGAAGAGATCGACGCGAAGCTGGCCGAGCTCGCCGCGAAGATCGACGCGGAGTACGCGGGCAAGGACCTGCTGATCGTCGGCGTCCTCAAGGGCGCGGTGATGGTCATGGCGGACCTCGCCCGGGCGCTGTCCACCCCCGTCACCATGGACTGGATGGCCGTATCCTCGTACGGGGCGGGCACCCAGTCCTCCGGTGTGGTGCGGATCCTCAAGGACCTCGACACCGACATCAAGGGCAAGCACGTCCTCATCGTGGAGGACATCATCGACTCCGGCCTGACGCTGTCCTGGCTGATCTCCAACCTCGGCTCGCGCGAGCCCGCCTCCCTGAAGGTGTGCACGCTGCTGCGCAAGCCCGAGGCCGCCAAGGTCGCCATCGACGTGGAATGGGTCGGTTTCGACATCCCCAACGAGTTCGTCGTCGGCTACGGCCTCGACTACGCCGAGAAGTACCGCAACCTCCCGTTCGTCGGTACGCTCGCGCCCCACGTCTACGGCGGCTGAGGCCCCGGCCCGAGCCGCCGTACGGTGATCGGGAACCCCGGCGGCCTCCACGCCGTTGGAGCATGCGTAGGCGAGATCGCCAGCTGTCCCGTGCGGCTTCAGGTGACAATGCTGGGGTACCGTCCGAAGAACAGCCTTTATCAAACTCACTATGGCAGGAGGGACGGGGCGGCACCGCTCCGTATGGATGGACGTGAAGCGATACTTCCGTGGGCCGGTCATGTGGATCGTGCTGGCCGTCCTTGCCGTGGTCGTGTTGATGCAGGTCGTCGGCTCGTCCGGCGGCTACAAGACGGTGGACACGGGCCAGGTCGTCCAGGCGATCAATGAGAACAAGGTCGAGTCGGCCAAGCTGACCACCGGCGACGAGCAGACCATCAAGGTCCAGCTCAAGGACGGCGAAAAGGTCGAGGGCAGCTCGAAGATCCAGGCGAGCTACATCGGCGACCAGGGCGTGAACATCGCCAACACGCTGCAGGCCAAGTACCAGGACAAGCAGATCACGGACGGCTACACGGTCTCGCCGTCCAAGCAGAACCCGTTCGTCGGCATCCTGCTCACCCTGCTCCCCTTCGTCCTGATCGTGGTCGTCTTCCTGTTCCTGATGAACCAGATGCAGGGCGGCGGCTCCCGCGTCATGAACTTCGGGAAGTCCAAGGCGAAGCTCATCACCAAGGACACCCCGAAGACGACGTTCTCGGACGTCGCGGGCGCGGACGAGGCCGTCGAGGAGCTCCACGAGATCAAGGAGTTCCTGCAGGAACCGGCGAAGTTCCAGGCCGTCGGGGCGAAGATCCCCAAGGGTGTGCTGCTGTACGGCCCGCCCGGTACCGGCAAGACCCTGCTCGCGCGCGCCGTCGCGGGCGAGGCCGGTGTCCCCTTCTACTCGATCTCCGGTTCCGACTTCGTCGAGATGTTCGTCGGTGTCGGTGCCTCCCGAGTCCGTGACCTGTTCGAGCAGGCCAAGGCGAACGCCCCGGCGATCGTCTTCGTCGACGAGATCGACGCGGTCGGCCGCCACCGCGGCGCCGGCCTCGGCGGCGGTCACGACGAGCGCGAGCAGACCCTGAACCAGCTGCTCGTCGAGATGGACGGCTTCGACGTCAAGGGCGGTGTGATTCTCATCGCCGCGACCAACCGGCCCGACATCCTCGACCCGGCGCTGCTGCGCCCCGGCCGCTTCGACCGGCAGATCGCCGTCGACCGCCCGGACATGCAGGGCCGTCTGGAGATCCTCAAGGTCCACCAGAAGGGCAAGCCGGTCGCTCCCGACGTCGACCTGTCGGCGGTCGCCCGCCGCACGCCCGGCATGACCGGTGCCGATCTGGCCAACGTGCTGAACGAGGCCGCCCTGCTGACGGCCCGCAGCGACCAGAAGCTGATCGACAACCACATGCTGGACGAGGCGATCGACCGTGTGGTCGCCGGCCCGCAGAAGCGGACCCGGATCATGTCGGACAAGGAGAAGAAGATCACCGCGTACCACGAGGGCGGCCACGCCCTGGTCGCGGCGGCCTCACCGAACTCCGATCCCGTCCACAAGATCACGATCCTGTCGAGAGGCCGGGCCCTCGGCTACACGATGGTGCTCCCGGACGAGGACAAGTACTCCACGACCCGCAACGAGATGCTGGACCAGCTGGCCTACATGCTGGGCGGCCGCGCGGCCGAGGAGCTCGTCTTCCACGACCCGACGACGGGTGCCGCCAACGACATCGAGAAGGCCACCAACCTGGCCCGCGCGATGGTCACGCAGTACGGCATGACCGAGCGCCTCGGTGCGATCAAGTTCGGCGGCGACAACAGCGAGCCGTTCCTCGGACGTGAGATGGCTCACCAGCGCGACTACTCGGAAGAGGTCGCCGCGCTCGTCGACGAAGAGGTCAAGAAGCTCATCGAGACCGCGCACAACGAGGCCTGGGAGATCCTGGTCGAGAACCGCGACGTCCTCGACAACCTCGTCCTGGCCCTCCTGGAGAAGGAGACGCTGGGCAAGGAGGAGATCGCCGAGATCTTCGCCCCGGTCGTCAAGCGCCCGCCGCGGCCCGCCTGGACCGGATCCTCCCGGCGTACGCCGTCCACCCGTCCGCCGGTGCTCTCCCCCAAGGAGCTGGCCCTGACGAACGGCGCGAACGGCGCCACGGCGGCGATCTCCACCGCCAAGAGCACCGCGGCGGACCCCGCCCCGGCGCCCGAGCGAGCCCCGGAGGACCGCCCCGAGAGCTGACCGGGGTCCTCCCGGCGGCCCGCCCGGCCCGGAATGAATGCCGCGCCCCCCAGGTTCTAGCCTGGGGGGCGCGGCATTGCGCCATTTCCGCATGCCGTTCCCAGAGGACACACAGGAACGAGGCACCACATGACCGACCCCGTGATGCTGGACGGCGAGGGACCGATCGGCGAGTTCGACGAGAAGCGCGCCGAGAACGCCGTACGGGAACTGCTGATCGCGGTCGGCGAGGACCCGGACCGCGAGGGGCTTCGGGAGACGCCGGCGCGGGTGGCGCGGGCGTACAGGGAGATATTCGCGGGCCTGTGGCAGCAGCCCGAGGACGTGCTGACCACGACCTTCGACCTGGGGCACGACGAGATGGTGCTCGTGAAGGACATCGAGGTCCTGAGCTCCTGTGAGCATCATCTGGTGCCGTTCGTCGGCGTCGCCCACGTCGGGTACATCCCGTCCGCCGACGGCAAGATCACGGGTCTGTCGAAGCTGGCGCGGCTCGTGGACGTCTACGCCCGCCGGCCGCAGGTGCAGGAGCGGCTCACCACACAGATCGCCGACTCCCTGATGAAGATCCTTGAGCCGCGCGGGGTGATCGTCGTCGTGGAGTGCGAGCACATGTGCATGAGCATGCGCGGAGTCCGCAAGCCCGGGGCGAAGACCATCACGTCGGCGGTGCGTGGCCAGCTGCGGGACTCCGCCACCCGCAACGAGGCGATGAGCCTCATCATGGCCCACTGACGCCTCACGCCGCCGGAGCCGCCCCCGCCCCGTTGTGTTCGTCGTCCTCCGGGAGCTTGCACACGCGCTCCAGGAAGATGGCCGCCGCTATGATGCCGACGCCTGCCAGGACCGAGAAGCCGGCGTAGATGGCCTGGTCGCGACGGGCCGGGATGTCGAGGGACTCCAGGAGGAAGACGCCGACGCCGCCGTACATGCCGGCGACGAGGGCCGCGACCAGGGCGCTGGCGTGGCCGAAGACGACCGCGCGGGCCGCCATCAGGGGGTCGACGCCCTTGGCCTCGGGCCGGCGCTCGCGCTGGGCCTTCAGACGGGCGCGGATCGAGAGCGCCGTGGCCAGCAGAATCGCGGCGATCACGGCGAGGACGATGGGTGCGGCGAGGGGGACGCTGGGGAGGGTCCCGATCGAGTTCCAGAGGCGGGCGCCCGCCCAGGACAGGACTCCGGCGACGACGAAGACGCCTGCCAGCACCCTGATGCGCAGCTCTCTCACGGTGTCCCTTCAGTTCCCCCGGATGCCCGGACTGTGGTCGTCTCGACCTTAACGACTACTCGGGGAGCCGGAGTTCCAGGTCCTGGCGTGGCGCGACGCCGTTCCGGGTGACCGTGCCGAGGAGCTCGGCGACCGCGCCGCGGCCGGGCAGCTGGGCCGCGGGGTCCACGTCGTGCCAGGGGGCGAGGACGAAGGCGCGTTCATGGGCGCGCGGGTGGGGGAGGGTGAGCTGCGGGTCGTCGGTGACGACGTCGGCGTACGCGACGATGTCGACGTCGAGGGTGCGCGGGCCCCAGCGTTCGTCCCGTACGCGGTGGAAGGCTTCCTCGACGGCGTGCGCCCGCTCCAGGAGGGAGGACGGGGGCAGGGTGGTCTTGAGGACCACGACCGCGTTGAAGTACGAGGGCTGGGTGCCGGGCTCGACGCCCCACGGCTCCGTCTCGTACACCGGGGAGATCGCCTTGACGCGGACGCCCGGGGTGTCCTCCAGCGCGTCGATGGCGCCCTGGAGGGTCTCCAGTCGGTTGCCGAGGTTGGAGCCGAGGGAGACCACGGCCCGTTTCGGGTTCTGCAGCGTGGTGTCGGCGGCGTCGACCTTCTCGACGACGGAGGCGGGTACCGGCTGTACGGTCGGGTCGCTGTGACCCTCGGTGAAGAACGCGGTCATACTCGGCTCCGGGTGATGGTGACGGTCACGTCGTCGAAGGGGACGGTGATCGGCGCGTCCGGTTTGTGGACGGCGACCTCGACCTCCTGGACCCCCTCGTGCTTCAGACAGACCTGGGCGATGCGCTCGGCGAGCGTCTCGATGAGGTTGACGGGCTCGCCCTCGACGACGGCCACGACCTCCTCGGCCACGATGCCGTAGTGCACCGTCTTCGCCAGGTCGTCGTCGGCCGCGGCCGGCCGGGTGTCCAGGCCAAGGACGAGGTCCACGAGGAAGGTCTGGCCCTCCTCGCGCTCCTTGGGGAACACACCGTGGTGCCCGCGGGCCCTCAGGCCGCGCAGCGCGACACGATCCACGCGAATCACTCCTGCAGTCGTCGGTCTCGGCCGCTCCGTGCCGTGTGCGGGCGGCACGGCGGTCTGACGTCGAATCTACCTGCGGGCACCGACAGGGCCGGGCCACGGGGGCGTGGGCCCGGGCCTGGGCCACAGGTTTCACCGTGCGTTTCCCCTGGGGAACCCGGTGGCTCACGGGTTGGTAGCCGCCCCTACCCCGCGGTAGGTGATTCCAACCACTCCCGGGTGTCCCGTGGGCCGATCCGTGCCGTGCCCTGGCTGGTGCCTGAGGGGCGCCTACCCACTCAGGAGGGGGTTTCGTCGCCTTCCTCCTCGTCGTTTTCGGTCAGAACGGGAGAGGCGTGGTGCGACCAGAGCTTCCAGCCGGAGGGCGTGCGCCGGAACACGTTCGTGGCGACCACGAGCTGGCCGACGAGCGGGCCGAGTTCCTCCCCGCCCTCGGGGGCGGGACCGCCGCTGAGGATGTTCTCGGTGCAGGTCACCAGGGCGGTGTCGCCGGTGACGGAGACATGCACGTCGGTGAGGAAGAACTGGATGTAGTCGGTGTTCGCCATGATCAGCGCGTAGGACCTGAGGACCTCGCCGCGGCCGGTGAGGACGGGCCAGCCCGGGTGCACGCAGGAGACCACGCCGGTGTCCGCCGGGTCGTGGTACGTCTCGTCGACGCCCAGGTCGGAGGGGGTGAGCCAGAGAGAGGACAGCTCTTCGAAGTCGCCCCGTTCCAAGGCCTCGTAGAAGGCGGTGTTGGCGGCCTCGACCTGTTCGACGTCCGTGTGGGGGGCGCTCACCGGGCTCCTTCTACACCGTCGCGCGCCTCCTCGATGGCGCGGGCGACCCGTACCGCGTCCGCCGTCGCGCGCACCTCGTGCACGCGCACCGCCCACGCGCCGGCCTGCGCCGCGAGCGCCGAGACGGCGGCGGTGGCGGCGTCGCGCTCCCGGGCGGGCGGCGGGGCGCCTTCGGGGCCGGCGAGGACACGGCCGAGGAACCGCTTGCGGGAGGCGGCGACGAGCAGCGGGTGGCCGAGACCCAGCACCCGGTCGAGGCGGGCGAGGAGGGCGAGGTCGTGGTCGGCGTCCTTGGAGAAGCCGAGGCCGGGGTCGACGACGATGCGGTCGGCGGCGATACCGCCCTCCAGGACGGCCTCCACGCGCGCGTGCAGCTCGTCGACGACTTCGGCGACGACGTCGTCGTACACGCCCTTGACGTTGCCGCCCTGCAGGAAGCCGCGCCAGTGCATGACGACGAAGGGGGCGCCGGCGTCCGCGACGACCGGGATCATCCGGGGGTCGGCGAGGCCGCCGCTGACGTCGTTGACGAGGGCGGCACCGGCCGCGAGCGCCTGCTCGGCGACGGAGGCCCGCATGGTGTCGACGGAGACCGTGACGCCCTCGGAGGCGAGGCCCCGGACCACGGGGATGACACGCCTGAGCTCCTCCGCCTCGTCGACGCGGGTGGCGCCGGGACGGGTGGACTCGCCCCCGACGTCCACCAGGTCGGCGCCCTCGGTGACCAGGGCGAGGCCGTGCTTCACGGCGGCCGTCGTGTCGAACCAGCGGCCGCCGTCGGAGAAGGAATCGGGGGTCACGTTCACGACTCCCATGACCGCGCAGCGGTCCCAAGCGGGAAGGCCCGCCACGTGGCGGCGGCCGGTCTGATTGCTCATGTGTTCAGCGTAGGCCGTGGGCGGGTGCGGGGCTGGCTTGGGCTTTTGTTTCCCGTACGCCCGATCGGGGCCGTCCGTGCGGCCCGAGCGGAAGCCTTCGGGGCTGGGGGGCGGGGCTTCCGCTCGGGCCTGTCCTGGGGGCGTCGCCCGGCCGGCGGTCGGCGGGCCGGTCAGGCGGCGCGGACGCCCCGTTCCGCCGTGCCGTGGGCGCACGGGCGCGGGGCGTGGGCGCGGCGGCGCAGGAAGCGCGGCAGCGGCAGGGCGAGATTGACGAACCCTTCGGCCTGCATGGCGGCGAAGCCGATGCGGGGCAGGTCGCCGGAGGCGCGGTAGACGACGAAACGCGGCTCCCAGCGGGGCTGGAACTTGGCGTTGAACTTGTACAGGGACTCGATCTGGAACCAGCGGGAGAGGAAGACCAGCAGGCCGCGCCAGGCGCGCAGCACCGGGCCCGCGCCGATCTTCTCGCCGCGCGCGAGCGCCGAGCGGAACATCGCGAAGTTCAGGGAGACGCGTGCGATGCCGAACCTGGGGGCCGCCTGGAGCGCGGCCACGATCAGCAGCTCGTTCATGCCGGGGTCGGCCGAGCGGTCGCGCCGCATCAGGTCCAGGGAGGCACCGTCCACGCCCCACGGCACGAAGTGCAGGATCGCCTTCAGGTCGCCGTAGGGGCCGGGTTCGGCGTCGGCCTTGTGCGCGGTGGCGATCAGGCAGTCGCCGTCGGCGGGGTCGCCGACGCGGCCGAGCGCCATGGAGAAGCCGCGCTCGGTGTCGGTGCCGCGCCAGTCCTCCGCGGCCTGCCGGATCCGCTCCAGCTCGCCCTCGCCGAGGTCACGGACACGTCGTACCCGGGTCTCGTAACCGGCGCGCTCGATGCGCTTGACCATCTGGCGCACATTGCGCATCGCGCGGCCGGCGAGGGAGAAATCCGCGACGTCCACCACCGCCTCGTCTCCCAGTTCGAGGGCGTCGAGCCCGGTCTCCCGGGTCCACACCTCGCCGCCGGTCTCGGAGCAGCCCATGACGGCGGGTGTCCAGGAGTGGGCCCTGGCCTCGTCCATGAAGCGCTCGATGGCGCCGGGCCAGGCCTCGACGTCGCCGATCGGGTCGCCGCTGGCGAGCATCACGCCGGAGACGACGCGGTACGTCACCGCCGCCTTGCCGCTGGGGGAGAAGACGACGGCCTTGTCGCGACGCAGCGCGAAGTGGCCGAGGGAGTCACGGCCACCGTGCTTCTCCAGCAGGGCCCGCAGCCGCGCCTCGTCCTCCTCGGTGAGGCGTGCGGCCGGATGTTCGGGGCGGAAGGCCAGGTAGAGGGTGGTGATGGCGGTGAGCAGGCCGAGGGCGCCGAGGGAGAAGGCGACCGTCCAGGAGGTGTCGCCCTGGTAGTCGACCGGACCCTCGAAGCCGAACAGGCCGTAGATGACATGGGTCAGACGGTCGGCCAGGCTGGGATCGCCGACCATGCGTTCGGAGTGAGCGCTGACGATGACCAGCCCCAGGGCCAGCGAACCGGCCCCCATGAGGACGAAGTTGGCGAGGGCCCGCCACCGGCTGCGCGGGTCGGGCAGGGCGGCGAACTGGTCGCGGTGGCGCAGCAGGGCCACGAGCAGCGCGAGGGAGATGAGCGCGCCCAGCGGGGAGTGCCGGTAGGTGAACTGCGCGACGGCGCCGGCCGGCAGCAGCGCCACGGCGCACCGCCACGCCCGGCGCTTGGAGCGCTTGAGACCGTGGGCGAGCAGCAGCAACAGGACGCCGACGCTCAGCGACAGCGCGGCCGCGAACGGGCCGAGGGCGCCGGGCAGCACCTCCGCGAAGGTGTGCATGCGGCTGTGCCGGAAGCGCGGGAAGACGCCTGCGGCGATGTCGAGGAGGCCGACGACGGCGCAGGCTCTGCCGACGAGGACGGGCACGGCCTCGGGGCGCGGGCCGCGCAGCACACGGCGCACCCGGCTGGATCGGTTCGGAACCCCGCCCGACATTTCCTCATCTGTCCTGACAGACATCGCATCCCATAGTTCCATGAGAGACCTTGGATCCGGTGCCGATTCGGGCATCCGGCGACATTGCGCCCTCTAGGACGGTGTCTCAGGGGGAGAGGTTCACTCCCCTCCTCAAAGCTGCTTCAAAGGCCAAGGAAAGTCCGGGACAAGACCTCGCGACCAAGTGATCGCGGCGCGGGCCGGGCGGAAAGCGCAGGCGGGTACATCCATGGGTCTCACGAGCAACCTGGTGCTGGTGCTGGCGGTCCTGTCGGCCGTGCTGCTGTTCGCCGGCACGGTGTGGCTGTGGCCACGGCTGGCCCGGCGGAGCCTGCGGGCCGTCAGCGGGCGTGTCGGCCTGCTGCTCGGCACCCAGGTGGCGCTCTTCGCGGCGGTGGGCCTCGCCGCCAACCAGGCCTTCGGCTTCTACGCCAGTTGGGCGGACCTGTTCGGGCAGGAGGACGACCAGGGGGTGGTGGTCGACCACACGCCGGGCGACGGCCCTGTCCGGGTGGTGGACACGCGGTCGGTGAAGGGGACGGCCGGGGAGGTGCGGCAGGCCGGCGGGCAGATCCAGAAGGTGGAGATCGTGGGCCGTACGACCCGTATCGCCACGCCCGCGTACGTGTACCTGCCGCCGGAGTACTTCCAGCCGCGGTACCGCACCCGTACGTTCCCCGCGGCCGTCGTGCTGACCGGCTACCCGGGTACGGCGGCGGCGCTGGTGGACAGGCTCCACTATCCGCGTACGGCACTGAGGTTGGCCCGCGAGGGCCGGATGCGGCCGATGATCCTGGTGATGCTGCGGCCGACGGTGGCGCCGCCCCGCGACACGGAATGCGTGGACATCCCGGGCGGGCCGCAGACCGAGTCGTTCTTCGCCAAGGACCTTCCCGAGGCCGTGCGCGCGCACTACAGGGTGGCCGAAAAGCCGGGAACTCTGGGCGTCATCGGCAACTCGACGGGCGGCTACTGCGCGCTGAAGCTCGCCATGCACCATCCCGCCGTATTCGCCGCCGGGGCGGGACTGTCCCCGTACTACAAGGCGCCGATCGACCCCACGACGGGTGACCTCTTCCAAGGCGACAGGGAACGCAGGAACCGGGCGGATCTGTGGTGGTGCCTCAGGCACCTGCCGGCGCCCGACACTTCCCTGCTGGTCACCAGCAGCAAGGCGGGCGAGTCCAACTACAAGGACACGCTGAAGTTCATCGAGCGCGTGAAGGCCAAGGAGCTGACGCGGATCTCGTCGATCATCCTCAATAGCGGCGGCCACAACTTCAATACCTGGCGACGGGAGATTCCGGCGACGCTGGAGTGGATCAGTGGCCGGCTGAGCGACCGGTGAAATGATCTTGGATATTCGGGTGCCTGTCATCGGGCCGGGTGTTTCCGAAGTCGTGTGAACACTTCTGTGTCATGTGAACGCTTCGGAGATGCCGGTATTTTTGCGGGGCGGGGGAGCCAAGGTTCGCCTACGCGCGGTAAGTTTCTGGCCATGCCACGTGGACGTCACCGCCATTCCCCGCCCCTGCACAGGCTGCTTCCCCCGTCGGCGATCGCAGGCGTCTCCCTCGTCTGCGCCCTGGGTCCCTGGGTGTTCTCGGAGCCGACGGTGCTCCGCTCGCTGGCCGCGGCAGCGGCGGCCACGGCGGTCGTCGGCGCGGTCGTCATGCGCCGCTGGGACACGCAGGCCGGCAAGCGCGTCGCCGACCTCACGCGCGCGCGTGCGAGCGACGAGTGGCGCTATGAGGAGCGGGTCGCCGAACTGGAGGCCGACCTGGAGGAGTCGCGCGAGCTGCGCGTCAAGCTGGAGCACCGGCTGCGGGCCAAGCGTACGGAGCTGGCGGGGCTGCGCAACGAGCACGCGGCGCTGCTGCGGCGGTACGCCACGGCGGAGACCGAGCGGGCGAGCGCCCTGGAGGGGCGCCGTCTGCTGGAGATAGAGGCCGCGGTTCCGACGCGTGCGCTGGAGGCGGGGTCCGCTCAGGAACCGGAGAAGCAGGCCGAGGGGGAGGCCGGGGCGGAGACCGCCGGGGAGCCGAAGGTTCCCGCGGTGTTCTCCCCGGAGGGAGCCCAGCTGTTCGTGCGGGCCGGCGCGGCGTTGGCGCGGTTCGACGGCGGCGGTGACGGCGACGGCGGTGGGGGTGCGAAGGGCGAGGGCGCTTCGGAGCCCGATGGCGTCGCTGCTGGGGCCGAGAGCATCTCCCGTACCGAGGGGCCTTCCCCGGCCGAGGGGGCGTCACGGGCCGAGGGGCCTTCCCCGGCCGACGGCGCGTCCCGGGGCGAGGGGCCTTCCCCGGCCGACGGGGCTCCCAAGGTAGACGGGGCCTCCAAGGCAGACGTGGCTTCCAAGGCCGAGGGAGCGGCCCGGACCGAGGCGGCTTCCCGGGGGGCTTCCGAGGGTGACGGGTCCTCGCAGGGCTCGGCCGCGCGGGAGGACGAGGCGCAGGGGCAGCCCGAGGCGGTCGACGGGCATCAGCACGCGGCCGCCGCCACCACCCCGGCCGAGCCCGCGCCGCCCGTTCAGCAGCCCTCCGGGCACTTCACCGTGCCTCCCGCGGTGGCCGTCGTACCGGCCGCTCCCGCGCGGCGCGCGACGGCCGAGGGCGGGTTCGACTTCTTCGGCACGAAGGAAGAGAACGAAGAGAACGACGCCACCTCCCGGGCCGCCCTGGAGGCCGTGCAGAACGAGGACCTCGCGGACGTGGTCGGCCAGGAGGCTCTCGCCCTCCACAAGGCCGAGACCGAGGCCCAGTACAAGCCGGCGGACGAGGGGGCCCTCCGCGCCGGCCAGGTCATCGACCTGACGGCCCACGACGAGACGGAGCAGATCGACGTCCAGAGGCTGCGGAGCGCGGCTTCCTGACGCCGGCCCGGCCGGACCGACGCGGCCTGACCGTCTTTCAGGCCCTGGGCCCAGGGGTGCTGTCCGGACAGCACCCCTGGGCCATCCACCGGTCCGGCCGCGCATCCCGCCGTCCCGTCCGTGAGCGCTCCGCCTGGCCCCGCAACAGCTCCGCCGCCTCCTCGGCGTCCCGCAGGCGCGCTGTCACGGTGTTGCCGGCGCCGGTGTCCACGTGCACGTCGGCGACCCGCCAGAACCGCTCCCAGGGCCCCTGGGTGACCCGTACGCTCTGCACCTTGGCGTGCGGCACCAGCGCCAGCCTGCGTCGCAGCAGTCCGTACCGCGCCGCGAACACGGCGTCGGTGACCACGATCCCGTGCCCCCGCCACCACACCGGCACACACCAACGGGCCCGCCGCGGGGGCCGGGACAGCGCCGACCGCGGCGGCACGGACACGCCGGGCAGCACGCGCGCGATGACGGACTCGGCGATCTCGCGCGGAGCGACCGGCAACAGCACCGAGTTGGACGACCCGGCCACGTCCAGCTCCACCCGCACCCACCGGCGCCGCCGCCACAGCAGCGGCTCCACGATCCGCACGGTCTGCACCCGCCCCGGCGGCACCGTCTCGTGGGCGCGGTCCAGCAGCCCGTGGTCGATACGCAGCCCGTCCGGGGACTCGGCCACCGTCCAGTCGTACTCGCCGACGAACCGTCCCGCGCTGCTCGCCCCCGCCCCGCCCAGCAGCGGCACGGCGGTCGCGAGGACCGTCCACAGGCTGTGGGTGGCCAGCCACAGCAGCGGCGGTACGACGAGGGCGGCGGCCAGCGAGCCCCAGGTCGCGCCGGTCAGCAGCAGCGAGACGGCGAGGACGCGCGGCGGCACGCGCAGCAACGGCGTCGACGGTGCCTCACCGACCTCATGCGCGGTCTCGGGCGCGAAACCGGCCGCCCGCGCGAGCAGCTCGGCCCGCAGGGCACGTGCCTCGTCGGCGCCCAGGAAGGCGAGTTCATCCTTTTTGTCGGTTCCTATGACGTCGAGTCTGAGCTTGGCGACCCCCGCGATGCGCGCGAGCAGCGGCTGGGTGACGTCGACGGCCTGGATCCGTTCGAGCCGGATGTGCGCGGTGCGCCGGAACATCAGGCCGGTACGGATCCGCAGCTCCGTGTCGGTCACCGCGAAGTGGGTGAACCACCAGGTCAGGAAGCCGTAGAGGGCGGCGGCCGGGAGGAGCACGGCGAGGCCGATCAGCAGCGTGGTCGTCGTCAGGCGGTTCAGCTGGCGGTGCGCCTGGCCGGGGTCGTGCACGGCCCACCCGATGAGTACGGCGACCGGCGCCCATGCCCGCCTGAGCGGCGTGACGGGGTGCAGCCGCCGCTCGACCAGGCCGTCCTGGGTCTCCGGCGCCGTCACAGCCCCGCCGATCGTGCCTCGCCCAGCTCGGTGAGCCGGTCACGCAGCCGTTCCGCCTCGGCCGGGTCGAGGCCGGGGATGGTCGCGTCGGTCGCCGCCGCGGCCGTGTGCAGCTGCACGCTGGCCAGCCCGAAGTGCCGCTCCACCGGCCCCGAGGTGACCTCCACCAGCTGCATCCGCCCGTACGGCACGACCGTCTGCTCCCGCCACAGCACGCCCCGGCTGATCAGCAGGTCGTCGGCGCGCTCGGCGTACCGCCAGGACCGCCAGTTGCGCTCCAGCAGTCCCCAGCCCCACACCATGAGCGCCAGCGGCAGCAGCGCGAACGCCGCCCAGGCGGGGCCGGCCAGCAGCCCCAGCAGCAGGCCGAGGCCGAGCGCGAGCATGCCCATCCACACCACCAGCAACAGACGCCGCATCCGCAGCAGCCCCGGCGGCAGCCCGGTCCACACCGGTTCCGCTGTCGCGGATGGTTCCGCCGTCTCGGATGGTTCCGCCGTCCCCGCCCTGCCCGGGTCGTCCGGGCTCCCCGTTTCCATGGGGTCAGCGTACGTAGGAGAGACTGTGTCCATGACTCCTACGACGGAGACCACGGTCGGTATCGGCGGCGCCGCGGAGAGCACCGACATGGTGCTCAACATCGGGCCCCAGCACCCGTCCACGCACGGCGTGCTGCGGCTGCGGCTGGTCCTCGACGGCGAGCGCATCACGCGCGCGGAGCCGGTGATCGGCTACATGCACCGCGGCGCGGAGAAGCTGTTCGAGGCGCGCGACTACCGCCAGATCATCGTCCTCGCCAACCGCCACGACTGGCTGTCGGCGTTCTCCAACGAGCTGGGCGTGGTCCTCGGCGTGGAGCGCATGCTCGGTATGGAGGTGCCCACGCGCGCGGTGTGGACGCGGACGCTGCTCGCGGAGCTGAACCGGGTCCTCAACCACCTGATGTTCCTCGGCTCCTACCCGCTGGAGCTCGGCGGCATCACCCCCGTCTTCTACGCGTTCCGGGAGCGCGAGACGCTCCAGAACGTCATGGAGGAGGTCTCCGGCGGCCGTATGCACTACATGTTCAACCGCGTCGGCGGCCTCAAGGAGGACCTGCCGGCCGGATGGACCGCACGCGCGCGTGCCGCCGTCGCCGCTGTGCGCTCGCGCATGGACGTCTTCGACGACCTGGTGCTCGGCAACGAGATCTTCCGGGGGCGCACGCGCGGTGTGGGCACCATGACGCCGGAAACCGTGCACGCCTACGGTGTCAGCGGGCCGATCGCGCGCGCCTCGGGCGTCGACTTCGATCTGCGCCGCGACGAGCCCTACCTCGCGTACGGCGAGCTGCAGGACACCCTGAAGGTCGTCACCCGGCAGGAGGGCGACTGCCTCGCCCGCTTCGAATGCCTCCTGGAGCAGACGCACAACGCCCTCGATCTCGCCGACGCCTGCCTCGACCGGCTCGCCGAACTGCCGCCGGGGCCGATCAACCAGCGGCTTCCCAAGGTGCTGAAGGCGCCCGAGGGGCACACCTACGCGTGGACCGAGAACCCGCTCGGCATCAACGGCTACTACCTGGTCAGCAAGGGCGAGAAGACCCCGTACCGGCTGAAGCTGCGGTCGGCCTCGTACAACAACATCCAGGCGCTCACCGAGCTGCTGCCGGGGACGCTGGTCGCGGACATGGTGGCGATCCTCGGGTCGATGTTCTTCGTCGTGGGGGACATCGACAAGTAGCTCCTCACCGGTGGCGTACCTCCCTCACCGGGGGAGTACGTCTGGGATTCCAACCGGCTGGAGCAGCCACCCGAAGTCGCCCAGTCCGCCGGGTGCGGTGAGCTCGGCGGCCTCTCCCGCGCTCGCGAGGGCGCGTACGTACTCCGAGGGGTTGGTGGAGGCCAGCGCCAGCGGGGGGCGTGCGCCTGTGAGGTCCAGGGCGTGCAGGGCCTCGCGTTGCGTCAGCAGGCGTGCGCCGGGGAGCGCGCAGGCGTCCAGTGCGACGTGCGCCGTGATGTCGCACGACCCGTCCGGCACGGGCGCCGTCTCGCGCCCCTCCCGGAAGCCGGTGAGCGTCCCGAAGAGCGGCCTGGTGTCCAGCGTGTGCGCGTAGTCGACGGCGACGGCGAGTCCGTGTGCGACCGCGGAGACGGCCGACGCCCACGCGGTGTCCCGGGGCAGCCCGATCTCGGCCCGCACCCCCTCCTCGCCCGGCAGCGGCCACCATCGCGCCAGCCAGGCCGCCTCTGCCCCGGAGACCGGCTCCCCCAGCCGCTCGGTCCCGTCCTCCCGGACCAGCACCCGGCGCGGTACGCCGGCGGAGTCCACCTCCACGACGTCCACCGGTACGTTGTCCAGCCACTCGTTGGCGAACAGCAGCCCCGTCACCCCCTGGGGCGGCTCGGTGAGCCACTCGATCCGGTGATCGAGGCCGACGGGGCGGTCGGCGACCTCGACGGCGACTGCACGCGCGCGTGCGGCCACCTCGGCGGGCAGCGCGGCGAGGACCCCGGTGACCAGCTCGCCCCGCCCGGCCGCCATGTCGACGAAGTCGAGCCGCGCGGGCCGCCCCAGCGCCTCGTCCACCCGGCACAGCAGCCGCGCCACGGCACCGGCGAACAGCGGCGACGCGTGCACGGACGTACGGAAGTGCCCGGCCGGGCCCTCGGGCCTGCGGTAGAAGCCACCCGGCCCGTACAGGGCGGCCTCCACGGCCGCCCGCCACCCACGCCACTCGCCCGTCTCGCCCGCCGTCCGTGCTGTCACCGGCTCAGGCTAAGCGCACGCAATAAACAAAACTCCACCTTGGGGAGTAGGCGCGCCCTGTGCGGATCGGTCCTCCGGTTGACCCCTGCACACATCACGCTTCTTTACGCTGGGTTACGTGCAGCGCCTCTATGACTTCCTCCGCAGGTACCCGACGTGGGTCGACAGCGTCTGGGCCGTCGTCCTGTTCGGGATCTCGCTGGTGAGTGAGTCCACCCAGCGGGGCGCCGAGGACTCACCAGCGGTGGTCGTGCCGCTCGCGCTCCTGCTGTGCCTGGTGATCGCGCTGCGCCGGCGCATGCCGGAGAGGATGCTGCTGCTCGCCATCGGAGTCGGCCTGGCCCAGCTGGCGCTGGACGTCGCGACGATGCCCGCCGACTTCGCCCTGCTGGTGATCACCTATACCGTGGCCGCGAACGGCGCCCGCTGGGCCTCCAGGCTCGCGCTCGCGGTCGGCCTGTGCGCGGCGAGCCTGGCGCAGCTGCGCTGGCCGACCGAACAGACCGGTGTCGCGGGCAATATCGCGCTCGTGGTCCTCAAGACGGTGCCGTTCGCCCTTGCCTGGGTGCTCGGCGACTCCATCCGCACCCGCCGCGCCTACTTCGCGCAGCTGGAGGAGCGTGCCGCCCGGCTGGAGAAGGAGCGCGAGGCGCAGGCCAAGGTAGCGGTCGCCGCCGAACGCGCCCGGATCGCGCGCGAGCTGCACGACGTCGTCGCGCACAACGTCTCGGTGATGGTCGTCCAGGCCGACGGCGCCGCCTACGTCCTCGATGCCGCGCCCGACCAGGCGAAGAAGGCCCTGGAGACGATCTCCTCCACCGGCCGCCAGGCCCTCGCCGAGATGCGCCGCCTGCTCGGCGTGCTGCGCACCGGCGAGCACCAGGAGGCCGGTGAGTACGTGCCGCAGCCCGACGTCCAGCAGATCGAGGAGCTCGTCGAGCAGTGCCGTGGCTCGGGCCTGCCCGTCGACTTCAAGGTCGAGGGCACGCCGCGCCCGCTGCCCAGCGGCGTCGAGCTCACCGCGTACCGCATCGTGCAGGAGGCGCTCACCAACACCCGCAAGCACGGCGGGCCGAACGCGGGGGCGAGCGTGCGCCTGGTGTACTTCGACGACGGGCTCGGCCTGCTCGTCGAGGACGACGGCAAGGGCGCCCCGCACGAGCTGTACGAGGAGGGCGGCCTCGACGGCCAGGGCCACGGCCTGATCGGCATGCGGGAGCGGGTCGGCATGGTCGGCGGCACCCTGGACGCGGGACCGCGCCCCGGCGGAGGATTCCGCATCAGTGCCCTGCTGCCGCTCAAACCGGCGCATTGAGGCCGACGCGCGCCCCTTGTTGACACCTGTAACAACCCTTGACACCTGGAACAACCCTTTGACACCGGTGACACCCTGCCGGTCCCAGCGACGGAACACGGAAGAGGCCCCGATGACGATCCGCGTGATGCTCGTCGACGACCAGGTGCTGCTGCGCACCGGGTTCCGGATGGTGCTCGCCGCCCAGCCGGACATGGAGGTCGTCGCGGAGGCGGGCGACGGCGTGGAGGCCCTCCAGGTGCTGCGTTCGACCGCCGTGGACGTCGTCCTGATGGACGTCCGCATGCCGAAGCTGGACGGTGTGGAGGCCACCCGCCGCATCTGCGCGGACACCGACCCGCCGAAGGTGCTGATCCTGACCACCTTCGACCTCGACGAGTACGCCTTCTCCGCGCTGAAGGCCGGTGCGTCCGGCTTCATGCTCAAGGACGTGCCGCCCGGCGAGCTGCTGGCCGCGATCCGTGCCGTGCACAGCGGGGACGCGGTGGTCGCGCCCTCCACCACCCGGCGCCTCCTGGACCGCTTCGCGCCGATGCTGCCCGGCACGGGCAAGGACCCCCAGCACAAGGAGCTGGAGCGGCTCACCGACCGTGAGCGGGAGGTCATGGTGCTGGTCGCGCAGGGACTGTCCAACGGCGAGATCGCGGCCCGGCTCGTGCTGTCGGAGGCGACCGTGAAGACGCACGTGGGCCGCATCCTGACCAAGCTGGGCCTCAGGGACCGGGTGCAGGTGGTCGTCCTGGCGTACGAGACGGGCCTGGTGCGGGCGGGCGGACAGGGCTGACGGGCGCGTTCAGCGCAGGACGCCCTCGATGAAGTCGCTGCCCAGGCGGGCCACCGCCGTGAGATCCAGCTGGTGCTGCGCGTAGCGGCCGCGCCGGCGGGTGGTGACGAGGCCCGCCTTCTTCAGCACGCTCAGATGCCGGGATATCTCCGGTGCGGTCATGCCGTGAGCGTCCGCCAGCTCGCTCGTGGTGAACGCCCCGCGCGCGAGGTGGCGGCACAGCTGCGTCCGCACCGGGTGCGCGAGCGCGGTCAGCCGCAGGGTGAGCTGCTCGACCGACGGCGGGTCCACGGTGCCGGGCGCACTCACCGGGTAGTGCACCACCGGCTGCCAGTCCCGCCGATGCAGGACGAGCAGATGGGGCCAGCCGAGGCTGGTGGGGATGAACACCAGGCCGCCGTCGCCCGCGGTGGTGCGTCCCTCCCACAGCTTGTCGATGGTGATGCGCGTGCCCTTCTCGTCCAGCGTCACCGCCGGGGACACCTCGGCCAGCATGCCGGCCAGGCCCTTGTGCCGCAGCACCTCGGTCTTGTGGCGGGCGTCGGCGGTGAGCCGGCCCTTCACGCGCGCCCAGGTGTCCGCGAAGAAGGCGTCCTCGCAGTCCCGCACCAGCTGCCGGAACCAGGCACGGACCGCGGGCGGGTCCTCGAACAGCCTGCGGGTGAAGCGCACCTGGCGGGGACCGCGTGCGGCGGACAGCTCCAGCGCCCGTTCCCGCAGCTCTGGATCGCCGAGCACCTCCGTGTCCGGCCCGCCGCACGTGGTGAACTCCAGCGCGGCGGCCACGAACTGCTCGTCGGACAGCTTGTCCAGCAGATCCAGTTCCTCGGCGATCGTGGCACCCGGCAGCGTGCCGCGGCCCGGTAGGCCGGCGAACGGCAGGAAGAGGTCCGGCAACGCCGTCCACAGGAAGTCGGCCTCGCACAGCCGGTCGGCCAGTTCCGGCTCCAGGCGTGCCGAGACAGCGGTCGCCCAGCCCCTGAGGCCGGGGTGATGGACGGGTTCGGCGAGCACGTGCAACGCCGAGCCCAGTTCGGCCAGGGGTGAGGGCAGCACGGCGATCCCCTCCTGCCGCAGCCCCGCGATGTCGATGCTCACGCTCATGCCCTCATGGTGCATCCCGGCACCGACAACGCGGCCCACGATTGACGGCCGCCGTCAATCGACGGGACTTCGCCGCCGTACCGGCGCACGGTGGACCCACCGGGGCAGCCGCGGAGCCTTCCGGAACCCGTCCCCACGTCCCGAGAGGCGACCGGCCATGAGCATCACCGAGCAGTACCTCCTCGACACCTACCGCGCCCGGCAGCTCGGCGAGCCGGCTCCGCCCGCGCCCGGCACCCATGAGTGGCAGGCCGTGCGCGAGTGGCGCGACCGGCGGCAGTTCCTGGCGGTCGTCGCCGGACGCCCGGCCCGCGGGCGGATCCGGCACGGCCTGGGCCGGTGGCTGAGCCCGCGTTCTACCGCCTGACCTCCTGCGTCAGCCGGGAGACGAACTCCGCGACCGCCGCCTTCACGTCCCCCGCCGTCCACTCCAGGCCGGGGGCCCGTACGTAGACCTCGGTGCAGCACAGGCCCGGTCCCTTCTGGTCCCAGCCGTGGGCGAAGAGCACGGAGCCCGTCTCCTCGGCCGTCCGGACCGCCGCCTCCGCGGCGGCCTCGGCGTCGTACGGCAGCCACACCTGGAAGTCATGGGTGTGCGGCACCTCGGGGTACACGCGCGCCCACGGCAGGCCGGCCGCCGCGAAGCCCTCGCGCAGCGCGGCGGCCACCACACGCGCGTGGGCCACGTACTCCGGCAGCCGGGGCAGCTCCCGCTCCAGCCCGACCAGCGCCGACAGCGCCGTGGGGAACTGCTGGAAGACCGTGCCGCCGTAGCGGTGCCGCCAGGCCTTCGCCTCCTCCACCAGCGTCTTCGGACCGGCGAGGGCGGCGCCGCCGAAGCCGTCGAGGGACTTGTAGAACGACACGTAGACGCTGTCGGCCAGGCCCGCTATCTCGTCCAGGGGCCGGCCGAAGTGGACGGTGGACTCCCACAGGCGGGCCCCGTCGAAGTGCACCACCGCGTCACGTTCCCGTGCCGCCTCGACGACCTCGGACAGCTCCTCCCAGGTGGGCAGCAGAAAACCGGCGTCCCTGAGGGGCAACTCCAGCATCAGCGCCCCGAAGGGCTCCTCGAAGTCCCGCACCTCGGCGGCGGTCGGCAGCCGGGGCTCGCTCGTCACCCGCACCGGGCGCAGACCGCTGACCTGGCTGAACGCGTTCCGCTCGTGCACCTCGGGATGGCCGAGCGCGTGCAGGGCGACCGTCGGGCTGCCGGTGCGGCCCGCCCAGCAGCGCAGGGCCACCTGCTGGGCCATCGTGCCCGTCGGGAAGAACGCCGCGCCCTCCAGGCCGAGCAGCGCGGCCACCTTCTCCTCCAGGGCCTCGACGACGCCGTCGCCGTACAGGTCCGACGGCTCGTCCAGGTCGTACACGTCCTCCGCCGCGTCCAGCAGTGCCAGGCGCTCCCGGAGGGTCTTCTGGAAACCGAGGCGCGCGAACACACGTCGTGCGCTGCGGTGCGCCGCTGTGCGCCGTTCACGCAGCCGCCCGCGCCGCTCCTCGTCGGACACCCCGTCCACCCGCTGTCCGCCCTGCTCCGCCGTATCGCTCATCCCCGGATCATGACGCGCACCGGGCCGCGCGGGCACCCGCATTTCCGTACCCGGACTCATAGGTGAGCGCCGCACGGAAACCCACAGCCTGTGGACAACCGAACACCGCTCGAACCGATCGCGTTAACATGACGAGAAATCGTCCGGTACCCGAAGCGGACTGGAACGGGAAGGCCGCCGTCGCGTGAGTACAGTCCAACAACCAGACCCCAAGGACCGCCCCGCGCGGCTCACCGTCGGCGTCGTCGGCGCCGGCCGCGTGGGCCCCGCGCTCGCGGCGTCCCTCCAGCTCGCCGGGCACCGCCCGGTGGCCGTCTCCGGGGTCTCCGAGGCCTCCAGAAGGCGCGCCGCGGCCCTGCTCCCCGACGTGCCGGTCGTGCCGCCCGTCGAGGTCCTGGCGCGCGCCGAGCTGGTCCTGCTGACCGTCCCCGACGACGCCCTGCCCCCTCTCGTGGCCGGGCTCGCCGAGACCGGGGCCGTGCGGCCGGGCCAGCTGCTCGTGCACACCTCCGGGCGGTACGGCGCCAAGGTGCTGGACCCCGCCCTCCGCGCGGGCGCCCTGCCGCTCGCCCTGCATCCGGCGATGACCTTCACCGGCACGCCCGTCGACGTGCAGCGCCTGGCCGGATGCTCCTTCGGCGTCACGGCGCCCGAGGAGCTGCGCCTGGCCGCCGAGGCCCTCGTCATCGAGATGGGCGGCGAGCCCGAGTGGATCGCCGAGGAGATGCGCCCGCTGTACCACGCGGCCCTCGCACTCGGCGCCAACCACCTGGTCACCCTCGTCGCCCAGTCCCTGGAACTGCTGCGCGAGGCCGGCGTCGAGGCCCCCGACCGGATGCTCGGCCCGCTGCTGGGCGCCGCCCTCGACAACGCCCTGCGCTCCGGCGACGCCGCCCTGACCGGCCCCGTCGCGCGCGGGGACGCGGGCACGGTCGCCGCGCACGTCACCGAGCTGCGCAGGCACGCCCCGCAGGCCGTCGCCGGCTACCTGGCGATGGCGCGCGCGACCGCCGACCGGGCGCTCGCCCACGGCCTGCTGAAGCCGGAACTCGCCGAGGACCTCCTCGGGGTACTCGCCGACGGCACCGACGGCACCGAGGGAGACGCCGGATGACCACCACCCTGTTGCGCACCGCCGACGAGCTGCACGCGCGTGTGCGCCATGGTCGCCGGGCCGTCGTGATGACCATGGGCGCCCTGCACGAGGGGCACGCCACCCTCATCCGCACCGCGCGCGAGATCGCCGGCCCCGACGGCGAGGTCGTCGTCACCGTCTTCGTCAACCCACTGCAGTTCGGCAAGGGCGAGGACCTCGACCGTTACCCGCGCACCCTGGAAGCCGACCTCAAGCTCGCCGGACTGTCGGGCGCGGACGTCGTGTTCGCCCCCTCGGTGGAGGAGGTCTACCCGGGCGGCGAACCCCAGGTCCGCATCAGCGCCGGACCGATGGGCGAACGCCTGGAGGGCGCCTCCCGCCCCGGCCACTTCGACGGCATGCTCACCGTCGTCGCCAAGCTGCTGCACCTCACCCGCCCGGACGTCGCCCTGTACGGGCAGAAGGACGCCCAGCAGCTCGCCCTGATCCGCCGGATGGTGCGGGATCTGAACTTCGGCGTCGAGATCGTCGGCGTGCCCACCGTCCGCGAGGAGGACGGCCTGGCCCTGTCCAGCCGCAACCGCTACCTCTCGCCCGCGGAACGCCGCACCGCGCTCGCCCTGTCCCAGGCCCTGTTCGCGGGCCAGGACCGGCACGCCGCCCAGGAGGCGCTGCGCGCACGGGCCCGTGAGGTGCCCGCCACGCACGCGCGTGCCGAGGCGCTCAGCGCCATAGGGGAGTCCCGCGCGGCCGCCGACGCGCACGCCGTCGCCAAGGCCTCCCCGGCCGGCCCCTCCGCCGTCCGTGCGGCCGCCCACCTCGTCCTCGACGAGGCCACCCGCCTCGACCCGCCGCTCGAACTGGACTACCTCGCCCTCGTCGACCCCTCCGACTTCACCGAGGTCGGGGACGACTTCACCGGCGAGGCCGTCCTCGCCGTCGCCGCCCGGGTCGGGACGACCCGGCTGATCGACAACATTCCCCTCACCTTCGGAGCCGCCTCGTGACCAGCACAGGCATACGACTGCACGCGCCCGCCCCCGGGTGGTCCATCCCGGCGGACGTGGTGGTCGTCGGCTCCGGCGTCGCCGGCCTCACCGCGGCCCTGCGCTGCGAGGCCGCGGGCCTGAACACCGTCGTCGTCACCAAGGCCCGCCTCGACGACGGCTCCACCCGCTGGGCCCAGGGCGGCATCGCCGCGGCCCTCGGCGAGGGCGACACCCCCGAACAGCACCTGGACGACACCCTGGTCGCCGGCGCGGGCCTGTGCGACGAGGAGGCCGTACGGCTCCTGGTCACCGAGGGCCCCGGCGCCGTACGCCGGCTGATCGACACCGGCGCCCAGTTCGACGAGTCGTCGGAAGGCGGCCTGGAACTCACCCGCGAGGGCGGCCACCACCGCCGCCGCATCGCCCACGCCGGCGGCGACGCCACCGGCGCGGAGATCTCCCGCGCGCTCGTCGAGGCGGTACGCGCGCGCGGTGTGCGCACGATCGAGAACGCCCTGGTCCTGGACCTGCTGACGGACGCCGACGGCCGCACCGCGGGCGTCACCCTGCATGTCATGGGCGAGGGCCAGCACGACGGCGTGGGAGCTGTCCACGCCCCCGCCGTGGTCCTGGCCACCGGCGGCATGGGCCAGGTCTTCTCCGCGACGACCAACCCGTCCGTCTCCACCGGCGACGGCGTGGCCCTCGCCCTCCGCGCGGGCGCCGAGGTGAGCGACCTGGAGTTCGTCCAGTTCCACCCCACCGTCCTCTTCCTCGGCCCGCAGGCGGAGGGCCAGCAGCCCCTGGTCTCCGAGGCCGTACGCGGCGAAGGCGCCCACCTGGTCGACGCCGACGGCGTGCGCTTCATGGCCGGGCAGCACGAACTCGCGGAACTCGCCCCCCGGGACATCGTCGCCAAGGGCATCCTGCGCCGCATGCAGGAGCAGGACGCCGAGCACATGTACCTCGACGCCCGGCACTTCGGCGCCGACATGTGGGAACACCGCTTCCCGACGATCCTGGCCGCCTGCCGGGCCCACGGCATCGACCCGGTCACGGAACCCGTCCCCGTGGCGCCGGCGGCCCACTACGCCTCCGGCGGAGTCCGCACGGACTCCCACGGCCGCACCACCGTCCCCGGCCTGTACGCGTGCGGCGAGGTCGCCTGTACCGGCGTGCACGGCGCCAACCGCCTCGCGTCCAACTCCCTCCTGGAGGGCCTGGTCTACGCCGAGCGCATCGCCGCGGACATCGCGGACAACCACGCGGAGAACGGCTTCCACGCGCGCGTGCCGCAACCCGTGGAGCACCCCGAGAAGCCGGCCCATCCCCTGCAGGCGGCCGAGGCCCGCTTCGCGATCCAGCGCATCATGACGGACGGCGCCGGCGTCCTGCGCTCGGCGGAATCCCTCACCAAGGCCGCCGAACAGCTCCAGCGGCTGCACGCCGACGCCCGGGACGCCCTCGACGAGAACGGCAAGACGGCCGAGCCCGGCGTCGACACCTGGGAGGCCACCAACCTCCTGTGCGTGGCCCGCGTCCTGGTCGCCGCGGCCCTGCTCCGTGAGGAGACCCGCGGCTGCCACTGGCGCGAGGACCACGCCGACCGCGACGACACGGCATGGCGCCGCCACATCGTCGTACGCCTGAACCCCGACCGCACGCTGGCCGTGAACACCACGGATACCGCAGACTTCCCCCCGATCAGCCGGCCTCTCCAGGAGCAGTGACAAAAGTGACCACCCCCGACCTTCCCCTCGCCCAGGGCGGCTGCGGCGACGGCTGCGCCTGCGGCGCGGCCGCCGACGAGGAATACCTGGAGTGCGGGCTCGACCCCGCGCTCGCCCAGCTCCTGGCCGACGCCGGACTCGACCCCGTGGAGGTCGAGGACATCGCCAACGTGGCCATCCAGGAGGACCTGGCCCACGGTGTGGACGTGACCACGGTCGCGACGATCCCCGAGGACGCCGTCGCCACCGCCGACTTCACGGCACGTGAGGCGGGCGTGGTGGCGGGCCTCAGGATCGCCGAAGCGGTCATCTCCGTGGTCTGCGAAGAGGAACTGGCCGTGGAACGCCACGCGGAGGACGGCGACCGCGTGGAGGCGGGCCAGAAGCTCCTCTCCATCACCACCCGCACCCGCGACCTCCTCACGGCCGAACGCAGCGCGCTGAACATCCTCTGCCGCCTGTCGGGCATCGCAACCGCCACGCGCGCGTGGGCGGACGCCCTTCAGGACACGAAGGCCAGGGTCCGCGACACCCGCAAGACCACCCCCGGCCTGCGCTCCCTGGAGAAGTACGCGGTCCGCTGCGGCGGAGGCGTCAACCACCGCATGTCCCTGTCGGACGCGGCCCTGGTCAAGGACAACCACGTGGTCGCCGCGGGCGGCGTCGCCGAGGCCTTCAAGGCGGTCCGCGAACGCTTCCCGGACGTCCCCATCGAGGTCGAGGTGGACACCCTGCACCAGCTGCGCGAGGTCGTGGACGCCGGTGCCGACCTGATCCTCCTGGACAACTTCACGCCCGGCGAGTGCGAGGAGGCCGTGGCCGTCGTCGATGGCAGGGCGATGCTGGAGGCGTCCGGCCGCCTGACCCTGGCCAACGCCAGGGCGTACGCGGACACGGGCGTCGACTACCTGGCCGTAGGGGCCCTCACCCACTCCTCGCCGATCCTGGACATCGGCCTGGACCTGCGGCCGGCGGAATAGGGGAGCGGGTACGGGCCATGCTGCTGACGATCGACGTAGGCAACACCCACACCGTCCTCGGCCTCTTCGACGGCGAGGACATCGTCGAACACTGGCGCATCTCCACGGACGCGCGCCGCACGGCCGACGAGCTCGCGGTCCTGCTCCAGGGACTGATGGGCATGCACCCGCTCCTCGGCGACGAGCTGGGCGACGGCATCGACGGCATCGCCATCTGCGCGACCGTCCCGTCGGTCCTGCACGAGCTCCGCGAGGTGACCCGCCGCTACTACGGCGACGTCCCGGCGGTCCTCGTCGAACCGGGTGTCAAGACGGGCGTACCGATCCTGACCGACAACCCCAAGGAGGTGGGCGCCGACCGCATCATCAACGCGGTGGCGGCGGTCGACCTCTTCGGCGGCCCCGCGATCGTCGTCGACTTCGGTACGGCGACGACGTTCGACGCGGTGTCCGCCCGCGGGGAGTACGTCGGCGGTGTCATCGCCCCCGGCATAGAGATCTCCGTCGAGGCCCTCGGTGTCAAGGGCGCCCAGCTCCGCAAGATCGAGGTGGCCCGCCCCCGGAGCGTGATCGGCAAGAACACGGTCGAGGCGATGCAGTCGGGCATCGTCTACGGCTTCGCCGGCCAGGTCGACGGGGTCGTCAACCGCATGGCCCGCGAACTCGCCGACGACCCGGACGACGTGACGGTGATCGCGACGGGCGGACTGGCGCCGATGGTTCTGGGCGAGTCCTCGGTCATCGACGAACACGAGCCGTGGCTGACACTGATCGGACTCCGTCTGGTGTACGAACGGAACGTCTCCCGCCTGTGAGCACGTGACCGGCGTTGCGGTGCCCGGGCGGGGTGCCGCAGCCCGGCGCGACGGGGTGCCGCCGATCGGCGCGCACCCACGCCACCCCGCCCGCGCAGGCCGCCGCAGGCATCCGCACCACCACCCGAGTGGCACCCCCGCGCCACACCCATCCGCTATGTCAAATTTGTCTGATTAGCGCGTATCGTCGCCGCATGCCCACGCCATACGGATCCCGCGGCGGCATGGTGTTCGGCGCGGAGGAGCTGCGTGTGCTCCGCCGCGCCCTCGCCCTCGCCCTCCATCCCAGCCCCGTCTCGGCCGAGGACGTACAGAACTGCCTCCGCCTCGTGGAGTCGCTCGACGAGGCGATGCGCGAGGGCGCCCGACTGCGCGCCTTCCTCGTGGCCGACCTGGCCCGGTACCGCGCCGCCCTCCCCGGCTCCGCCGTCGGCTACCTGGCACTCCTGGACGAGGCCCTGGGCGCCGGACACCACCCCACCCCCGACGACCTCGCAGCGCTCCGCGCCCTCAGCGGCAACCCCGCGGCCGCAGCCCTCCTGAACCGCTGCGCAACCACCCCGGCCGTCCCCACCGCCCCCGGCACCCCCACCGTCCCCGCCTCCCGCACCCGCCTCCTCACGGCCCTCCCCGGCGGCCTTTCCCAGACAGACGAAAAACCCGCCAAGAAGCCCGAGAAGAAGCCCGTGGAAAAGCCGTCCCCACGCCCCGCCCCCGCCGAACCCGCCCCCGCCCCGGCCCCCGCGGCCCCGAAGCGCCCCATCCCCACCCCGGGCGAGGTCTTCCCCCGCCGGAAACCGACCCCACCCCCCGCGAACCCCCCGCAGCAACTCGCCGCAGGCTGACCACCCCGCTCCGGCCGCCCCCCGCCCCCTGGCTACCCTGGGTCCATGGACTACGTCTCCGCGCTCCTGCCCCCGGTCGTCATGGCCGTCTTCTTCATCGCCGTGATCAGGGTGATCGTGAAGACCCAGGGCGGCGCCAACAAGGCCAAGGAGGACGCGGCCGTCGACGCCGCCATCGCGCGAGCGGAGGGCGCCCGCCAGGCCCCCGCGCACCCCGACGCCTGACCAGATCGCCCCCGGCGGCGTACGACTCCGCGCACACCACATCGCGCGCATGAGAGTCGTACGCCCTTTTTGTTCTCATCTGTCACTACAAGTGCACGTCCGTCACGCAGATGTCGAGTTCTCCCACTATTGTTCTGAGTTGTGCCTCGCCCATTGGGAGAACTCGAAGACGCGGTCATGACGCGGGTCTGGAAGTGGAACCGGCCGGTGACCGTTCGAGAAGTCCTGGAAGACCTCCAGCAGGAACGGTCCATCGCGTACACCACGGTGATGACCGTTTTGGACAATCTCCATCAGAAGGGCTGGGTACGCCGCGAGGCGGAAGGCCGGGCCTATCGATATGAGGCGGTCTCCACGCGTGCCGCCTACGCCGCCGCGCTGATGAACGACGCTTGGTCCCAGAGTGACAACGCCGCGGCCGCCCTCGTCGCCTTCTTCGCGATGATGAGCGACGAACAGCGACAGGCCCTCCGGGACGCCCTGCGCATCGTCCAGGGTCCGGAAACACCGGAACCCGATCAAGCCCCGCCGTCATCGAATGCCTCCACCGAGACGGAAGCCACCGATAGCCCCGGCCGCAACCCCGGCTCCGCTCAGGGAGGCGGCGGGCGATAGCGTCCGCTCATGGCAGCAGAGAGCCCCGAAGTCACCGCAAAAGCCATCACCGTCCGGCGGGCCCGTACCAGCGATGTCCCGGCCGTACGTCGTCTCCTCGACGCGTACGTCCGCGAGGGCATCCTGCTCGACAAAGCGACGGTGACGCTTTACGAGGACATCCAGGAGTTCTGGGTCGCGGAACGGGACGACAACGCCGAGGTGGTCGGCTGCGGCGCGCTGCACGTGATGTGGGAAGACCTCGCGGAAGTGCGCACTCTCGCCGTGAAGCCCGGCCTGAAGGGCGCGGGCGTCGGACATCAGTTGCTGGAGAAGTTGCTGCACACCGCGCGCTGGCTCGGCGTTCGCCGTGTTTTCTGTCTGACCTTCGAAGTGGACTTCTTCGGCAAGCACGGCTTCGTGGAGATCGGAGAGACTCCGGTCGACACCGATGTCTACGCGGAGCTGTTGCGTTCCTATGACGAGGGCGTCGCGGAGTTCCTCGGTCTCGAACGAGTGAAACCGAACACCTTGGGCAACAGCCGGATGCTTCTGCATCTGTGATCGTTCCGGTGACGGCCGCTCTCGGGTTCCCTATGTCCGAAACGCGCATGTTTCCGTACCGAGGGGGGACCGTCGGTCTCTGCCGGGGGTTTGTGTTTTTCCCGCAAAAGCGGTTTGCTTTCCGACGTACTGCAGTACTGCATATAACAGGGGACGGCGATACGGCGGACGCCGGCAGACCCCCGGGCCCTCAAGTTATCGATGAAAGGAAATCCGGTGGCACAGAAGGTTCAGGTCCTTCTTGTCGACGACCTCGACGGCGGCGAGGCGGACGAGACCGTGACGTTCGCGCTGGACGGCAAGACGTACGAGATCGATCTCACCACCGCCAATGCGGACAAGCTCCGTGGCCTTCTCGAGCCTTACGTGAAGGGCGGTCGTCGTACCGGAGGCCGCGCTTCGGGCGGGCGTGGAAAGGCGCGCGCCTCTTCCGGTGGCAGCCAGGACACCGCTGCCATCCGCGCGTGGGCGAAGGAGAACGGTTACGAGGTGAACGACCGGGGCCGAGTTCCCGCGTCGATCCGCGAGGCGTACGAGAAGGCCAACGCCTGATCGAACACCCCACCCCAGGCCCGCGCGGCCGACGAGCACGAGGTCCGCGCGGTCTATGGGCGCCACCGTGGCCCACGAACCCCGGACCACGCAGCACAGCGCTCGCGGTCCACTGAGTACGGCTTCGTGGTCACGAAGCAAGGCGCTGGTGGCTCACGGAGCACCGAATGCGTGCTAACTGAGCACGGAATCCGTGCTCACGGAGCACCGAATCCGTGCTCACGGAGCAGGATGCTCGCGGCCCACGCACACGATCCCGTGGCCAAGAAGCACGAAAGCCGTGATCCACACCGCGCGACAACGCTCGTGTCCACACCGCACAACGCTCGTGGCCACGAAGTACAACCCTTGGGGCCGACGAACCGAGCCCGACGAACCGAGCCCCACCACGCCTCAGCACCACCAGGCGCGCAGGGCCGGGATCGCCGGCGCCGGAGTCCCGTCCCCGCCCCGCTCAACCGGCGTGGCGCCCGCGGGCGGGCCGGCGGTCAGGTGCGGCAGGCGTGCCGCAGCCGGACCCGGTGGCACTGTGTGGCCACCGTGTCGAGCAGCCGAACGAGATCGGGGGCGTCTCCACCGCCCCCCAAGGCCGACAGCGCCGGCAGCGAGGCCTCGGCCTCGCGCCCCGGCGCGGGGGGCCGCAGCCACACGGCGGCCCCCTCCGCACCGCGGGGGTCCAGGGGAAGCGACCCCCTGCACGCGGCACCGGGCCCGGGGGGCGGTGGCGCGTCCATGAGGGCGCCCTCGCCGATCGCCGTCAGATCGAGCGCCAGCGCGCCCCATTCCAGCCAGTCCAGCAGCCCGGGCACCTCCTCCGCGCTGCCCGCGGCCACCAGCAGCCGCATCCGGTCGCCCTGCACCGCCACCGGAGATCCCGGCCTCAGCCGCCGCAGCGCCCCGTGACCCGCCTCGGCGGGGACGTCCAGGACGTCGAAACGCACTCCCACCAGGAGCCGCAGAGGAGACCCGGGCGCCGTCGGCCAGCCCAGCTCCTCCTCGTACCAGCGGCGGTACCAGCGGCGGTACCAGCGGTGGCCCCGGTGCCCCTGACCGCCCCTGCGGTTCGGAACATCTCGGGTGTGAAATGGGTCATAGGGGATAGGGCCGCTCGGGTCCGACGGCCTGCGAGGAAGGGGGATCGCGGTGACCGAGGGCGGGGTGCCGACCATGCCAAGTGCAACCACCGGAAGCGCGTGCCGGTTACGCTTGGTATCCATTCGAGTGCGCAGAGTGCGGAACGAGGGGGCGTGTGGGGGCTCGGGTCGGGGCAAGGTTGTTCGCCCGTAGCGGAGGGAACCCGTGCACGCGGCATGGACTGTCCGTCGCAGCGGGTAAGACATCCCTAGTGGGAGGGGGCGTTGCGCAGAAAGGGCCGTCTCACGTTCGCCATCGGCGTACTGGCGAAGGGGGTAACTGCCTGGCCTGCGGGAACATCGTCTCGCACCATCGGGTTGGAGCAGATGTCGGCGTTCGGGGTCAGGAGGCCAAGCACGGGTGTCGGCAGTTGGAATGAGCGGTCCCCGCTTGCGGGACTAAGCTGCGGAAGGACAGGGAGGGGAAGTTCCCCCCACTGCCTGACCGCTCTGAGGAGCGATTAACGATGTTCGAGAGGTTCACCGACCGCGCGCGGCGGGTTGTCGTCCTGGCTCAGGAAGAAGCCCGGATGCTCAACCACAACTACATCGGCACCGAGCACATCCTCCTGGGCCTGATCCATGAGGGTGAGGGTGTCGCCGCCAAGGCCCTTGAGAGCCTCGGGATTTCGCTCGAGGCGGTCCGCCAGCAGGTGGAGGAGATCATCGGCCAGGGCCAGCAGGCGCCCTCGGGCCACATCCCCTTCACCCCCCGTGCCAAGAAGGTCCTGGAGCTGTCGCTCCGCGAGGCCCTTCAGCTGGGCCACAACTACATCGGCACGGAGCACATCCTGCTCGGCCTGATCCGCGAGGGCGAGGGCGTCGCCGCCCAGGTCCTGGTCAAGCTGGGCGCAGATCTCAACCGCGTGCGGCAGCAGGTGATCCAGCTGCTCTCCGGTTACCAGGGCAAGGAGACCGCCACCGCCGGCGGGCCTGCCGAGGGCACGCCCTCGACGTCCCTGGTCCTCGACCAGTTCGGCCGGAACCTCACCCAGGCCGCCCGTGAGTCCAAGCTCGACCCGGTCATCGGGCGCGAGAAGGAGATCGAGCGGGTCATGCAGGTGCTGTCCCGCCGTACGAAGAACAACCCGGTCCTGATCGGTGAGCCCGGCGTCGGCAAGACCGCCGTCGTCGAGGGCCTCGCCCAGGCCATCGTCAAGGGCGAGGTGCCCGAGACCCTCAAGGACAAGCACCTCTACACCCTGGACCTCGGCGCGCTGGTCGCCGGCTCCCGCTACCGCGGTGACTTCGAGGAGCGCCTGAAGAAGGTCCTCAAGGAGATCCGCACCCGCGGCGACATCATCCTGTTCATCGACGAGCTCCACACGCTGGTCGGTGCGGGTGCCGCCGAGGGCGCCATCGACGCGGCTTCCATCCTGAAGCCGATGCTGGCCCGCGGTGAGCTGCAGACCATCGGTGCGACCACGCTGGACGAGTACCGCAAGCACCTGGAGAAGGACGCGGCCCTGGAGCGCCGCTTCCAGCCCATCCAGGTCGCGGAGCCGTCCCTGCCGCACACGATCGAGATCCTCAAGGGTCTGCGTGACCGGTACGAGGCCCACCACCGCGTCTCCATCACGGACGAGGCGCTGGTCCAGGCCGCCACCCTGGCCGACCGGTACATCTCGGACCGCTTCCTGCCGGACAAGGCGATCGACCTGATCGACGAGGCCGGTTCCCGGATGCGCATCCGCCGGATGACCGCGCCGCCGGACCTGCGCGAGTTCGACGAGAAGATCGCCGGCGTCCGCCGCGACAAGGAGTCCGCGATCGACTCGCAGGACTTCGAGAAGGCCGCCTCCCTCCGCGACAAGGAGAAGCAGCTCCTGGCCGCCAAGGCCAAGCGGGAGAAGGAGTGGAAGGCCGGCGACATGGACGTCGTCGCCGAGGTCGACGGCGAGCTGATCGCCGAGGTCCTCGCCACGGCCACCGGCATCCCGGTCTTCAAGCTGACCGAGGAGGAGTCCAGCCGCCTGCTCCGCATGGAGGAGGAGCTGCACAAGCGGGTCATCGGCCAGGACGACGCCGTCAAGGCGCTGTCGAAGGCGATCCGCCGTACGCGCGCCGGTCTGAAGGACCCGAAGCGTCCGGGTGGCTCGTTCATCTTCGCCGGCCCGTCCGGTGTCGGTAAGACCGAGCTGTCCAAGGCGCTCGCCGAGTTCCTCTTCGGTGACGAGGACGCGCTGATCTCCCTCGACATGTCGGAGTTCAGCGAGAAGCACACGGTCTCCCGTCTCTTCGGTTCGCCCCCCGGCTACGTGGGCTACGAGGAGGGCGGTCAGCTGACGGAGAAGGTGCGCCGCAAGCCGTTCTCGGTCGTCCTCTTCGACGAGGTCGAGAAGGCCCACCCGGACATCTTCAACTCGCTGCTGCAGATCCTGGAGGACGGTCGTCTGACCGACTCCCAGGGCCGGGTCGTGGACTTCAAGAACACGGTCATCATCATGACGACCAACCTCGGCACCCGGGACATCTCCAAGGGCTTCAACCTCGGCTTCGCCGCCGCGGGTGACACGAAGACCAACTACGAGCGCATGAAGAACAAGGTCTCGGACGAGCTGAAGCAGCACTTCCGGCCCGAGTTCCTCAACCGCGTCGACGACGTGGTGGTCTTCCCGCAGCTGACCCAGGACGACATCCTGCGGATCGTCGACCTGATGATCAGCAAGGTGGACGAGCGCCTCAAGGACCGGGACATGGGCATCGAGCTGTCCCAGACCGCCAAGGAGCTGCTGTCCAAGAAGGGCTACGACCCGGTGCTGGGTGCGCGTCCGCTGCGTCGCACCATCCAGCGCGAGATCGAGGACACGCTGTCGGAGAAGATCCTCTTCGGCGAGCTGCGCCCCGGTCACATCGTGGTCGTGGACACCGAGGGCGAGGGCGAGAACAAGACCTTCACCTTCCGCGGTGAGGAGAAGTCGGCGCTGCCCGACGTCCCGCCGATCGAGCAGGCGGCCGGCGGTGCCGGGCCGAACCTGAGCAAGGAGGCGTAAGCCTCACGCGGTCTCCGCGCGAAAGGGGGCCGGTACCCGCAGGGGTGCCGGCCCCCTTTCGTCTTGTCAGTGCGCGCCACCGGCGGCGGACGGCTCGTAGAACGCGACCCTCAGATCCGGCCGGATCACGCGCAGGCGGTCGAGGCCCGGATCGTGGGGCTGGACCCGGTGCCCCGGGGCCAGGCTGAGCACCAGCTCGGTGAGCGTGGGGAAGGCGGCCGTCAGCTCCTCCGCCTCCGGCAGTCCGGTCACCTGCCTCAGCCGCAGCGACCTCACCGCGGGCATGGCGTCGAGCTGCCGTAGCTCCGTCAGGGACTCCATGGTCGTATCGACGTGGGAGATCCGGCGCGAGTCGCGGACGAACCGCCAGAACCCGGCCGGGTTCAGGGGACGGGGCAGCGTGAGGGAGGTCAGCGACTCCCACGCTTCGAGGCCGCTGATCTCCACGAGGCGCTGCACGGGCAGGGAGAGCTGGGTGACGTGCGGGTGAACGGGCAGCTGGGACACCGAGGTGAGATAGGGCGTGGACACGGTCAGCGAGGTGAGCTCGGTGGCGTCCGCCAGGTGCCTCAGCGCCTCGCACTGCAGCAGGACCCGCAGGGACAGACCGGTCAGCGCGGGCAGGTCGGCCACGGCGGAGATGTCCTTGAGCGCCGGCGTGTTCGGGGTGACGCTCAGGTACCGCAGGTGCCGTCCGTGCGGCCGCAGGAAATCCAGGTCCTCGACCGCGGGCAGCCGCTCCAGGTGGAGTCTGCGGAGCCCCGGCAGGTTGGCCACGGCCAGTTCGGGGGAGGTGAAGGGGCCGCTGAGGCGGATGCTCCGGCCCACCGGCAGCTCGTGCACCAGTTCCAGCTGTTCTCTGGAGGACACCGGGAAGGACAGGCCGGCCGAGATCCGGCTCAGTACCTCGCGGGCGTATTCGGCGGTGGGGAAGTTGCTCCACGCGTGCGCGAGGCGGGCGGAGACCGAGCTCGGCAGGCCGGGCGCCGCGACGAGCCGTCTGGCGTAGGGGATGGCCTCGGCGCCGCCGACCCGGCCGACGAGATCCGCGACCGCCCGCGCCCGCCCGCCCTCCAGGGCCTCCGGATCCGGCAGGAACTCCAGGACGTACGGCCCGAGCCGCGCCGCCTGCGGCACCTCCGCAGAGGTCAGGGATCCCACGAGCGCCACCATCCGCTGTCGTACCCGCTCCAGCAGATCGGCGTCGAGCCATGCCGCGTGCTGGGCGCACAGCGCCGTCAGGACGTGCAGCTGCACCCGCAGCGGGTGCGGTGTGCCCGGCGCGTCCGCCTTGGCGAGCAGGCCCGTCAGCAGGTCGCCGATCTCCCGGCGGCAGTGACCGGCCGCCAGCAGGACGACGTCCTGCCACACCTCGTCGTGGGCGTTGCGGACGAGCTCCCGCAGTGAGTTGCTCTCCACGAGCTCCTTCGCGGCGAGGAAGTCCTGGAAGGTGCGGTGGATGAACTGGTAGGAGTCGTCGCCGCGCTCCTGCAGCAGCCCCGAGCGGTTGAGCAGGTGCGTGAGGATCACCTCGGGGCTGCCCTGGCGGCGGACGCGGTCCATGCCGGCGAGGGCCTGCTCCAGCAGGGGGCGGGCCTCGGCGCGGCCGAACTCCGACTGGCCGCAGCGCACCAGCCAGACCGCGATCCGCTGCAGGATCTGATGGTGTTCCTCGACGGTCATGGTGATGCCGTCGGGGGCGTCCACACGGCGCCGTTTGTCCCGGTGGCCGAGGAGCATCTCCAGCGCCGACTGGTAGAGCCTGAACCGGGTCTCGGGCAGGAAGCCCTCGTGCCTGCGGTGCAGGGCGCAGATCACCGCGCACAGCAGCGGGGTGCGCGCCAGGTCGCGGAGCGCGGGGTTGTGCCGGAACTGCTGCGACAGGTCCTGCTCCAGTTCCGCGAGCAGCTCCTGGTCGTCGTCCTCCATGCGGGCGGCCCGGTGCCAGGCGGCGACGAACGTCTGGATGTCGTCGTCCCGCAGCGGCAGCAGACGCAACTCCTCGAAGCGTGCCGCCTCCAGCCAGTCGGGTTCGACGGCCAGCGGGCGTACGGTCGCCACGCAGCGGGTGCGGGGGTAGCGCGCGAGCAGCGCCGTCAGCCAGCGGTGGGCCTCCTCCCGCTCGGCCTGGGGCACCTCGTCGAGGCCGTCCACGAGCAGCAGGGCGCGGCCGGCCTCCAGGACGCGGCCGGCCCAGCCGTCGGGCGGCTCGTCGACCACCAGGCGGGCGGCCCGCGGGAGCTGGGTGGGCGGTGGGAAGGCGCCGCCCTGGGCGCGCAGGGTGCGCAGCGGGACGATGAAGGGGACCAGGCCGTTCAGCGCGGCCAGGGCGGGGCCGTGGGTGCCGGCGGCGGTGTGCGTGGCCAGCCACCACACCAGGGTGGTCTTCCCGGCTCCCGCGTCGCCGCGCAACAGGACGCGGGGGCGGGTCGACAGCAGGGTGTCGACGCGCTGCGGGGTGCGCTCCGGGAGGGAGGTGGAGAAGGTGGAGAAGGACGGCTGCCGGGTCGTCGCCGTGTCGAGGTTGCGCGCGTCCGCCTCGGAGATGCGCGGGGCCGCCTCCAGGCTCAGATAGGCGGTGTCGAGATCCCATTCGGACTGCCGGCGGTTCAGGTCGTCGAGGCCGAAGACCTTCATGGTGCGGAAGGCGATGCCGACGGCACGGGCGTAATCGCGTTCGTACGCGCGGTCCAGGGGGTGGTGCCGGGTGATCGGCTCGGTCTCGGGGAGGTCGTACGGCAGTGACGTGAGGTCGCTGATCCGGATGCCCTCGGCGCGCAGGTGGCCGCGGCCGCGCGGGACGGCGGTGACGATGCCGAGGAGGACGTCGCCGGCGAAGACCGGCGCGCCCGACAGGCCGGCGAGCGGGCTCGGGCCGTCCGGCACCTCGGCGGCGGGGGCGCTGTCGAAGGCGAAGGTCAGGACGGAGCGCGGGTAGGACGCGGCGGGCAGCACCGTGCCGGTGAACTGGTCGCTGGTGATGAACAGCCCGTCCTGACGCTGGATGTCCGGGTAGCCGATGATCTCGCAGTGCGGCAGTGGCTGTTCGGTGGCGAGATGGCCGACCCGTACGTGCGCCGCGCAGGCCAGTTCCTCGGAGGTGAGGAGGAGGGCGGCGTCCCGTTCGGGGTCGGACCAGATGACCTCGGCGGAGGTACGGCCGGCCTGCCGCGGGTGGGCGACGGCCGGCGCCTCGGCGGAGCCGATGACGTGGGCGCAGGTCAGCACGAGGCGTCCGTTGAGCGCGACGCCGGTGCCCTGCCGCTCGCCCAGCACCACGACGGCGCGGGCGGCCGGACCGTCGGCGGGTGTCATCGCGCGGGCGGCGCGGGGCGGGGCACCGGGGTGCCCTGGCCGAAGCCCGCCGTGCTGCCCGGGTCGTCGTTGCCGACCCGCCAGGGGGCGTTGGTCCGGGCGTCGCGCGGGGTGAGGGTGAAGGCGACGCGGTGGGTGCGGCCCGTGGTGCGGGCGGTGTCGGCGCCGGCTTCCACCACCCACGCCTTGACCTTGCCGCCGCCCTTGGTCTCCCTGCGCAGCTCCAGCGTGAACTCCATGCTGATGTCGCCCACTTCGAAGGAGACCGGCTGCCCGGAGGCGCGGACGGCCGCCTCGATGAGCTGGTCGCGGACGGTGGCGACGGCGTCGGCGAGGTCGATTCCCTCGGCTTCTTCCGGCGCGTTGCGTGGTGAATGGGCGCCCATGTGTCCCCCGTTGAGTGCGCGCGCTCAGCAACTACGGGGATTTTACTGTCCCTTGTGCTGCCGGGGAGGGTGTTGGCGCAAGGGGCCGGGCCCATGGCGGGACCGGCCCCTGGTGTCGTGACAGGTCCGCCTACGACAACTGTCCGTTGTAGTCCGGCAGTTTGAACGTCTTCTCGGCGTGGCCGCCCGACAGGTCGGTGGCGCTGTTGCCGATGTTGGCGATGATCGTGTAGCCCTTCGACTCGATGTCGACGCGCTGGGCGGTCTTGTACTCGGCCACGTTCTTGAAGAGGTCGATGAAGCTGCGCACGTGGAGGCCGGAGACCTTGTAGCCGACCTTCTTGAGGTTGTAGTCGGTCGCCGAGTAGATGATGCCGGGGCGGGCGGTGACGAAGAACAGGGCGACGCCGTGGTCCTGGGCGTACTGGGCGGCCTGAAGGACCGGCTTGTTGGCGGGCTGCGGGTAGCTGAAGCCGAAGTCGGTCTCCAGGGTGGTGTTGTCGATGTCGAAGACGATCGCCTGCTTCTCGCCCGGCCTGGTGGCCGCGATCCGCTGCTTCAGGTACGGCAGCGCCTGGTCCATGACGGCCTGGCAGTCCTTCTGCCAGGTGGCGTAGTCGACGTCCGCCGCGGCGGATGTGGCGGTCGCCGTCGTGGTGGTGCCCGTGGTGGTGGCGTCGGCGGGGGCGGCCAGCGCCAGGAGGGCGGCCGCGGAGACGGCGGTCACGGAGACGCGGCGCGACCAGGGGCGTCTGCTGCTCATGTGGGGGGTCCTCTCACGTCCGTACTGCTGCCATTGACGGGTGCATGATCTGGGGCGTGGATGGCGCAAGGGGAACCGTAGGGTTACCGAACGGTAGGTGGCTAGAGGCGTGCGTCACATTGTGCAGTCCGCCGAACTCGCCCTGTGGTGACATGCCGCACAGCCGATTTGTCCGTTACTAGCAGGAATAGTGGCGTATCCGGAGATGGGAATGCGGCTTTAGGGGGTTATCGGGCTGACGTACTACAAAGGGCAGTAGATAGCCCTTTTGGGCATTTTCGTCTTCGGGGGTTACCAAGGGATGGCCCATCCGGCGACCGCCTGAGTGCCGGGTGGTTTTCATGTCCCCGTCCCCATGAGGTTCAGATGTCCCAGCGCGTCACGTCCCGCTCGTCCCGTACGTCCCTTCTCCGCAACCGTGCCGCCGTGGTGGCCGCCGGTCTGGGAGCCTCGGTCGTGCTGGGGGCCGGGGTCGCGGCCGCCGCCGACACTTCGGCGGCCTCCAGCGCCTCGACCGCCGTCCAGGCGCAGGCCGCCACCCAGGCCAAGGCCGCGAAGGCCGCCGATGCCGCGAAGGCTGCCAAGGCCGCTGCCGCCAAGAAGGCCGCTGCCGCCAAGAAGGCCGCCGCCGAGAAGAAGGCCGCCTCCTGGGTGGACCCGGTGGCGAAGTACCGGCTGTCCGCGAGCTTCGCCCAGGCCGGCGGCATGTGGCAGTCCACCCACAGCGGGCAGGACTTCGCCGTGCCGAGCGGGACCAACGTGATGGCCGCGCACGGCGGCACCGTGGTCAAGGCCGGCGGCAACGGCGCCGGTGACGGTCCCGCGTACGGCAACGCCATCGTCATCAAGCACGGCAACGGCACGTACTCCCAGTACGCCCACCTGTCGCGGATCGACGTGCAGGTCGGCCAGGTCGTCAAGACCGGTCAGCACATAGCGGAGTCCGGCAACACCGGTAACTCCAGCGGCCCGCACCTGCACTTCGAGATCCGTACGACCCCGAACTACGGCTCGGCCGTCGACCCGGTCAAGTTCCTGCGTGCCAAGGGCGTGACCGTCTAAGGGCGTTCCGTCGCCTGGTGGGCCTGGGTGACCAGATCGATCGCGACTTCGAGGACCGCCTCGCGCTTGGCCTCGGGGTCGCCCTCGATGTCGCTCAGGACGTGCATTCCGGCGTGCAGCGTGAACATCGCGCTGATACAGCGGACCTGGTCGACCAGGTCGGCGTCCGGGTCGACGAGGATGTCCTTCATGCCGAGCATGCGGTTCTTGAACATCTCGCCGATGCGCAACTCCCGTACCGTGGCCTGGTTCTCCTGCATGAAGCGGAAGAGCGGGGCCGCGACCGCCAGCGCGTCGCTGTAGCGGCGCAGGATCTCCTGCTTCGTCTCAAGGGTGTGCGGCTGCTGGCGGCCCCACTCGATCAGGTCCTCGATCGGCTGGGAGACGTCCTCGAAGATGCTGACGAGGATTTCTTCCTTCGTCTTGAAGTGGTAGTACAGCGCGGCCTTGGTCACCTCCAGGCGCTCGGAGATCTCGCGCAGTGAGGTCTTCTCGTAGCCCTGCTCCGCGAAGAGTTCGAGCGCCACGTCCTGGATGCGCTGGCGGGTGTTCCCGCGGCGCCGCTGCTTGGTGCCGTCCATGGTGCCGCCCATCCTCCTACTCCAAGCGCTTTCCCAAAAACTTACTTGACGCCCGGCTAGTTACGCCTCTACGTTCTGAGTGTAGTCACTAGCCGGGCGGCAAGTAAGTAGCAGTAGGTGGGGGAGTGGAAACGATGGCGGACACACCGGCGGGCGGGACCGTCGACAAGGACAGCGGCAAACAGCCGAAGAGCGTGCGGGTGGTGCTGCTCGCGCTGATGATCGCGATGATGCTCGCGATGCTCGACAACATGATCATCGGTACCGCGATGCCGACGATCGTGGGCGATCTGGGCGGCCTGGAGCACCTGTCGTGGGTGGTCACCGCTTACACCCTCGCCACCGCCGCCTCCACCCCGATCTGGGGCAAGCTCGGCGACATGTACGGCCGCAAGGGCACGTTCATGAGCTCGATCGTGCTCTTCCTGATCGGCTCCGCGCTCAGCGGCATGGCCCAGGACATGGGCCAGCTCATCGGCTTCCGTGCCGTTCAGGGACTCGGCGCCGGCGGTCTGATGGTCGGCGTCATGGCGATCATCGGTGATCTGATCCCGCCCCGCGAGCGCGGCAAGTACCAGGGCATGATGGCCGGCGTCATGGCGCTGGCGATGATCGGCGGGCCGCTGGTCGGCGGCACCATCACCGACAACTGGGGCTGGCGCTGGGCGTTCTACATCAACCTGCCGCTCGGCCTGGTCGCGCTGGCCGCCATCAGTGTCGTACTGCACCTGCCGAAGAAGCGGGCCGAGGCGCGGATCGACTATCTGGGCGCCGCGCTGCTGACGGTCGGCATCACCTCCATCGTGCTCGTCACCACCTGGGGCGGCACGGAGTACGCCTGGACCTCCGCGCGGATCATGGAGCTCATCGGCATCGGTGTCGCCGCGCTCGTCGGGTTCGTCTTCTGGCAGACCCGGGCCGCGGAGCCGATCGTGCCGCTGCACATCTTCCGCAGCCGCAACTTCACGCTGATGTCCGTCATCGGCTTCATCACCGGCTTCGTGATGTTCGGGGCCACGCTCTTCCTGCCGCTGTACCAGCAGGCGGTGCAGGGCGCGTCCGCGACCAACTCCGGGCTGCTGCTCCTGCCGATGCTCGGCGCGATGCTGGTCACCTCGATGATCGCGGGGCGGGTGACCACGAACACCGGGCGCTACAAGGTGTTCCCGATCGTCGGCGGTGTGCTGATGTTCGTCGGGCTGTACCTGCTGTCCACCATGGACACCGGGACCAGCCGCTTCACCTCCGGTGTGTTCATGGCGGTCGTCGGCCTCGGCATGGGCTGCCTGATGCAGATCACCATGCTGGTCGCGCAGAACAGCGTGGAGATGAAGGACATGGGCGTCGCGTCCTCGTCCACGACGCTCTTCCGCACGCTCGGCTCCTCCTTCGGCGTCGCCATCATGGGCGCGCTGTTCAACCACCGGGTCCAGGACGTCATGGCCGAGCGGGCCGGGGCGCTGGGCGCCAAGGTGACCGAGCAGTCGGCGCAGCTGGACGCGGCGGGCCTGGAGAAGCTGCCGGCGCCGGTGCGGGAGGCGTACCAGCACGCCGTGTCCGCCGGGACGCACGGGGCGTTCCTGCTGGGAGCGGTGGTGGCGGTCGTCGTGCTGGTGGCGGCGGTGTTCGTGAAGGAGACCCCGCTCAAGGGGGCGGGACCGAAGGACGCGGACGGGCCGGGCGACGGCGCCGAGGCCAAGGCTCCGGTGACCGAGGCGGTCTGATTCCGCGGTGAGTGAAGCCCCCGGCTGCTGCCCAGCGGCCGGGGGCTTCGCCGTGCGTCTCGTGAGCGCCGGGCACTGTCCCCGGGGCATGCGTCCGGATGCCCGGTGCCCGCCGAAGTGGTTGCGTGGAGTGGTGGGAACCGCCCGATGCCTTCGGCAGCCGGTCCCGCGGGCCACAGCGCTGCGAGGCACTCCCGATCACCCGACGTCCTGCCGAGTGACCTGGGAGCCGGCCGTCATGGCCGCCCGCGCAGGCGATTTTGGAGGCCGGACGGGCCCCTGTGCCCGTTCGCGCCGCGCCGCGCCGCGGCGACGGGCGCGGCGCCGCCGCAGCGCTCATGACCGGAAGCACAAGAGGTCACGACGCCGGACCGCACGGAGGGACGCTCGTGGACACGGACCGACAGCGGACGACGGAGCGGCTGCACTGCCTGGTCACCGGGGCTTCCGGCTACATCGGCGGCCGTCTGGTGCCGGAGCTGCTGGAGGCGGGTCACCGGGTGAGGTGCCTGGCCCGCTCACCCGGCAAGCTGCGCGACCACCCCTGGGCCCGGGACGCCGAGACCGTACGCGGTGACGTCACGGACGCCGCATCGGTCGCCGAGGCCATGCGCGGCATCGACGTCGCGTACTACCTCGTGCACGCGCTCGGTACGGGCGCGGATTTCGAGGACACCGACCGCCGCGCCGCCCGGACCTTCGCCGAGCAGGCGCACGCCGCCGGGGTGAGGCGCATCGTGTATCTGGGCGGACTCACGCCCGCCGGCGTCCCGGAGCGGGAGCTCTCCCCGCATCTGCGCTCCCGCGCCGAGGTCGGCCGGATCTTCCTGGCGGCACCCGTGCCCGCCACGGTGCTGCGGGCCGCGGTCGTCATCGGCTCGGGATCGGCATCCTTCGAGATGCTGCGTTACCTCACCGAGCGGCTGCCTGTCATGGTGACCCCCAGATGGGTGCGGACGCGGACGCAGCCGATCGGGGTGCGCGACGTACTGCGCTACCTCGTCGGCTCGGCCACCATGCCGGCCGAGGTGGACAGGGCGTTCGACATCGGCGGGCCGGACGTCCTCACCTACCGGGAGATGATGCGCCGGTACGCGGCCGTCGCCGGGCTGCGGCGGCGGATCATCGTGCCGGTGCCCGTCCTCACCCCGTGGCTCTCCAGCCACTGGGTCGGCCTCGTCACCCCGGTGCCCGCCTCCATCGCCCGGCCCCTGACCGAGTCGCTGCGTCACGAGGTCGTCTGCCGCGAACGCGACATCACCCGCTACGTCCCCGACCCGCCTGGACGGCCGCTGCCGTTCGACGAGGCACTGGCCCAGGCGCTGCGGCGCGTGCGGGAGGCCCAGGTCGCCACCCGCTGGTCGTCCGCCGCCGCACCCGGCGCGCCCAGCGACCCGCTGCCCACGGACCCGGACTGGGCCGGCGGCAGTCTCTACGAGGACGCTCGGCAGCTCCGGGTCGACGCGTCCCGGCGGGCGCTGTGGCAGGTGATCGAAGGCATCGGCGGTGACAACGGCTGGTACTCCTTCCCGCCGGCCTGGACGGTCCGCGGCCGGCTGGACCGGCTCGTCGGCGGAGTCGGCCTGCGCCGTGGACGACGCGATGCCGAACACCTGCGCGTCGGCGACTCCCTGGACTTCTGGCGGGTCGAGGAGATCGAGCCGGGCCATCTGCTGCGGCTGCGTGCCGAGATGCGACTGCCCGGCCTCGCATGGCTGGAGATGTACGCCGAGACCGACGACGAGGGCCGCACCCGCTACCGGCAGCGCGCCCTGTTCCACCCACGCGGCCTGCTCGGCCACGCCTACTGGTGGAGCGTCTCCCCCTTCCACGCCGTGGTCTTCGGAGGCATGGCCCGCAACATCGGACAGGCCGCCGCCAAGGGCATGACACCAGGAGGGACGACATGACCGTCGCGGTCGTCCTGTTCACCGCGGATCTGCGTCTGCACGATCATCCGCCGCTGCACGCCGCACTCACGGCGGCCGACGAGGTGGTGCCGCTCTTCGTACGCGATCCCGGGATGCGCGCGGTGGGCTTCGACGCCCCCAACCGCCTCGCCTTCCTCACCGACTGCCTGGCCGGTCTCGACGCCTCGCTGCGCCGGCGCGGCGGCCGGCTCGTCGTGCGCTCGGGGCCGGTCGCGCGTGAGGTCGGGGCGGTCGCCGCCGAGTGCGGTGCCACAGAGGTACACACGGCCGCAGGCGTCACCGGCTACGCCCAGCGGCGGGAAGAGCGGCTGCGCGGCCTGCTGCGGCACAGCGGCGTGGCGCTGCGGGTGCACGACGCCGTGATCACCGCTGTGGCCCCCGGGGCGGTGACGCCGTCCGGCTCCGACCACTACTCCGTGTTCACCCCCTACTTCCGGCGCTGGTCGGGTGAACGGCTGCGGGATCTGCGCCCCGCGCCGCGTACCGTGCGCGTGCCCGAGGAAGTGCGCGGCGAGCCGCTGCCGCGCCGCGCCGGCCTGTCCGGCGTCTCGCCGGGCCTGCCCACCGGAGGAGAGCGAGCGGGACGCGACCGGTTCTCCCGGTGGGCCGAGGGAGGTCTGTCCCGCTACGAGGAACGTCAGGACGACCTCGCGGGCGACGCGACCTCCCGGCTGTCGCCTTATCTGCACTTCGGTGCGCTGTCCCCTGTCGAGCTGATCCGGCGCGCCCGGGCGCACGGGGGCCCCGGGGCGGAGGCGTTCGTGCGGCAGCTGTGCTGGCGTGACTTCCACCACCAGGTGCTGGCGGCCCGCCCCGACGCGTCCTACCGGGACTACCGCACCCGGCACGACCAGTGGCGGGGCGAGAAGGACGCGGCCCAGGACATCGCCGCGTGGCGGGAGGGCCGCACCGGGTACCCGATCGTGGACGCGGGAATGCGCCAGCTGCGTCACGAGGGCTGGATGCACAACCGCGCCCGGCTGCTGGTGGCGAGCTTTCTGACCAAGACGCTGTACGTGGACTGGCGGATCGGGGCCCGGCACTTCCTCGACCTGCTCGTCGACGGCGACATCGTCAACAACCAGCTCAACTGGCAGTGGGTCGCCGGCACCGGCACGGACACCCGGCCCCACCGCGTCCTCAACCCGGTGCTCCAGGGCCGACGCTTCGACCCGCAGGGAGCCTACGTACGCCGATGGGTGCCCGAGCTGCACGCCGTGGAGGACCGGTTGGTGCACGAACCATGGCGGCTCCAGGAGGACCGGCGCGCCCGCCTCGACTACCCGGAACCGCTGATCGGCCTCACGGACGGACTGGCCCGCTTCAGGCGCGCCCGCGGCAGCGGCTGAAGGGCGGCTCCTGCGTGCACCGCCGGAGCCGCCGGTGCGGACCGTGCCGCTCCCGGCCGGGCGACCGGACCGACGGGTGCCCCGACGCTCCGGCACGCACAGTCGGCATCACCTCAGTGCGACCGACTCCACCGCCGTGACGGCCTCCGCCAGCCCCGGGGGATGCGGCAGGCCCGGCGCCGTCTGCCCGGCCCAGCCGGGACCGAGCGTGAGGACCAGCGGTTTCCTGCGGGCGCCGCGCACGCCCCACTCGATCGCCGCGACATGCTGGGCCAGCGGCCGGCTCGCCGTGGTGCGGGACTGCGCCCACAGCCCCACCACCGCCGGGCCGGTCCTGCGTACGGCGGCCACCAGTGACGCGACGGGCAGCGCGCCGCCGAACATGCGCACCGGAAGGCCGCGTTCGGCCAGCGCGGCGGCAAGCACCTCCAGCGGCAGCGTGTGATTCTCCGCGGGAACACAGGCGAGCAGAGTGGTGGCTCCGGGCCGGTCGGCGGCCACGGACGGCGCATGACGCCGCAGAGCACCGGAGACGTGCCAGGACAGGAAGTGCTCGACCTCCACGTACCTCTCACCCGAGCTCTCCCACTTACGGCCCACCGCCTGCAGCGTAGGCATGATCACCTCCGTCCAGGCGGCGATCAGGCCGTGCTCCTCGATCGCGGCCGTCAGCAGCTCGTCGAGGGAGGTGGCGTCGAGGCGCAGGGCCGCGCGCGCGAGGCCCCTGCATTCCTGGCGCGCGTCGCCCAGTCGCAGGCCGGTGCCGGCCCGGCTCCGTCTCCGGGCTGCCGGCCTCGGTGGGGGAGCGGGGCTCCCCGTGAGCGGGGAAGTGTCCGGACCCGCCTCGTCGAGCGCCAGGCGGGCGGCCTCGGCGGGCGGCAACCCGCTCGCCGTGAGAGCGCACATCCGCTCCAGCCGTGCCACGTCGACGGCGGTCCAGCGGCGGTGCCGGCCATCGGTGTGTGCGGTGGGACCGAGGCCGTAGCGACGATCCCAGGAACGGATCGTCGTGGGCGCCACCCCGAGCCGCCTCGCCACCTCTCCGGTGGTCAGCCCGCCGCCGCGCGGCGCAGCTGCCTCGTCCCCCTCGTCCCTGTTCGTCCTCACACTCCCATGGTACGACGCACAAACGACGCATGTTGTCTGCGTCGTTTCCGCTCATGAGACTGGATCCCAGGCACCCGGTCATCCCGCTCGGGCAGGAGGAACAGGCCATGAGCACCAAGACGCCCTCCACCGCGGACCGCTCTCCGGCCGTGGAGGAGACCCGGTACGAGGACGACCTGGCCCGCGGCCTGTGCGCAGCCGACGAGGCGGCGTTCGCGGCCGTGTACCGGCGATGGCGGCCCCTCGTACACACCATGGCGATCCGCTCGCTCGGCGACGCGCACGAGGCCGAGGACGTGACCCAGCAGGTCTTCCTCGGGGCCTGGCGCGGACGGGCCGGCTTCCGTCCGGAGCGTGGACCGCTCGGTGCCTGGATCGTCGGCATCACGCGCCGGAAGATCGTCGATGCCCTGGCAGCCAGGACGAGGCGCCTCACACTGATCGACTCGGTGGCACAGGACGCCGGCGCACACCGCCGGGACGTGAGCGCACCCGACGACGTCCTGGACCGGGTGCTCCTGGCCGACGCCCTGTCCCGCCTCCCGCGCGACCAGCGCGAGGTGCTGTGCATGGCGTTCTACGACGACCTGACACAGACCCAGATCGCCGAACGCACCGGAATGCCCCTGGGCACCGTCAAGAGCCACGCCCGGCGTGGCCTGCACCGACTGCGCGAGGGCATCGAACAGGCCCGCTCCGCCGGCAGGGCCGCGTAGGCACGCCGCATCCGCCTCCCGGCGCATCCACGGCGACGCCCCGGCAGGAAGCAGAGACGAGACTCCGCAACCGGCGGAACCTCTCGACGAAGGGACCGACTCATCATGAACTCCCGCACCTCCCACGCCCTCGCCGCCGCGGCCGGCGCCTGTGTTCTGGCCCTCGGTGCCACGGCGCCCGCCATGGCGGCCCCCGCCGCGGGCGGTGACGGCACGGCAAAGGTGTCCGTCTTCCACGGCGTTCCCGGACTGACCGCCGACGTCTACGCCAACGGTGACAAGCTGCTCGGCGACTTCAAGCCCGGCACCGTGACCGCCCCCCAGGCCCTCGACGCCGGGACCTACGACATCCAGGTCTTCAGCGCCGGCCAGGCCCCCGACGGCACACCGGCCGTCGAGAAGGAGATCAAGGTACCGGCCGGAGCGAACGCCACCATCGCGGCCCACCTCTCCGCGGACGGCAAGCCCCGGCTGACGGCCTTCGTCGACGACGTCTCCAGGACGGACGCCGGCACGGCACGGCTGACCGTGCGTCACGTCGCCGCCGCTCCGGCCGTGGACGTCCGAGCGGGCGGGCAGCCGGTGTTCAAGGGACTCGAGAACCCGAAGGAAGGCACCACCGTGGTCGACGCCGGCACCGTCTCGGCCGACGTCGTGCTCGCCGGCACGGACACCGTGGCGATCGGCCCGGCCGACCTGAACCTGAAGGAGGGCACCAGCAACACCGTCTACGCCTGGGGCAGCGCCGAGGACAAGAACCTGGCGCTGGCCACCCAGACGCTCGGCGTCTCTCCGGCCAGTGGCTGAAGCGGACCGCCGGGGCGACGGCTCACCGGCCTTCCGGTGGTGACCGCCGTCCCGGCGGCGGTCACCACCGCGAGGCCGGACCGTCGCGGCCCCAGGCGGGCGGACGCACCCGGGAGGCTGCCGTGGCCGGTGCCGATGTCAGACCCCCGTGCCACCATCGGGCTCATGGACAAGACCCACCGGTTGCGGCTCGCCAAGGACGCCATGGACCGTGACTGGGCCGACCCGGAGCTGGATCTGGACGCGGTGGCGGCGCATGCCGGGTACTCGCGGTACCACTTCATACGGGCCTTCAAGGAGGCGTACGGCGAGACGCCCGGCCACTATCTGACGCACCGCCGCATCGAGCGGGCGGAGGAGATGCTCCGCGGCGCCGACCTCACGGTCACGGAGATCTGCCACCTGGTCGGCTTCAGCAGCCTCGGTACGTTCTCGGCCCGCTTCAAGGCGCGCACCGGGCTGACCCCGACCGAGTACCGGATCAAGCACGTCGGCCGCGGCGCCTCCCTGATCCCCGGGTGCTACGCGATGCTCTGGGCCGGGGGCTTCGGACAGGGACAGGCGCGGCAGGACCGCAACGCAGGAGAAGCGGCCCGGCGCACCTGACACCTACGGTCGAAGCAACCCACCGGGACCGCCCACCACAGGAGAGCAGAGCCATGATCAAGGGCCTGGGCATCACCACCGTATGGACCTTCGACCAGCAGCGCACCAAGGCCTTCTTCACCGAGAAGCTGGACTTCGAGGTGCGCGACGACGTCGCCATGGGGGACATGCGCTGGATCACCGTCGGCACCAAGGACCAGCCGGACGTGCAGCTGGCGCTGATGAGCCTCGACGGCCCGGGCCTCGACCCCGAGTCCTCCGAGGCGCTGAAGAAGCTGGTCGGCAAGGGCGTGATCGGCGCCGGGGCATTCTTCACCGACGACTGCCGCGGCGACTACGAGACCTACCGGGCGCGGGGCGTGGAGTTCATCCAGGAGCCGCAGGAGCGGCCGTACGGCATCGAGGCGATCTTCCGCGACGACAACGGCAACTGGTACTCGCTGACGCAGCGCAGCGAGGAGCTGGACTTCTCGAAGGAGTTCGGTTCCTGAACCCTTGCCGCCCTACGAGCCCGGCGCCGGCAGCATCGGGTAGCTGCCCGTGTTCGTCGGCGCGTGCTCCGGCAGCCACAGCACCGCCACCGCCCCCTCGGCCGGCAGGTCTTCCGGCGCTCCGGGTGAGCGGACGTTGCGGAAGGTCAGCCGGGCGCCCAGCACCCGGGCCTGCCCGGCCGCGATGGTCAGTCCCAGCCCGTGACCGTGGCCGGAGCGGTCCTTGCTGCCGGTGCGGAAACGGCTCGGTCCCTCGGCGAGCAGGTCCTGAGGGAAGCCGGGGCCGTGGTCGCGGACGCGGATGACCCGGCCCTCGACGGTGACCTCGATGGGCGGACTGCCGTGCCGGGCGGCGTTGGCGAGCAGGTTGAACAGCACGCGCTCCAGGCGGCGCGGGTCGGTCGTGACCTCCGACTCGTGCACCACCCGCACCTTGATGTCCGGGTCCTTGGCCGCCACCCGCCGGCTGACGAACTCGCCCAGCATGATGTCCTGCAGCTCGGCCCGCTCGGACGCCCCGTCCAGCCGGGCCACCTCCAGGACGTCCTCGACCAGGGTGCGCATGGCCTTGGCCCGGTCCAGGACCAGCTCCGTCGGCCGCCCCGGCGGCAGCAGCTCGGCGGCCGTGAGCAGTCCCGTCACCGGTGTGCGCAGCTCGTGCGCGATGTCGGCGGTGACCCGCCGCTCCGCCTCCAGCCGCTGCCGCAGGGCGTCCGCCATGGCGTCCACGGCGCTCGCGAGGTCGTCGGTCTCGTCCCGGACGACCCCGCCGATGGCGTCCCGCACCCGTACGTCCGTCTCGCCCTTGGCGACCTGGTTCGCCGCTGCCGCCGCCTTGCGCAGCCGGCGCGACAGCTGGCCGCCGATGAGGACGCCGAGCGCGCTGCCGCCGAGCACGACCGCGATGGAGCCGATCACCAGTGCCTGGTCGAGGTCCATGAGGATGTCGGAGCTGCGGTCGGTGAAACCGGTGTGCAGCGACATCACATGGCCGTCCTTCAGCGGCACCGCCGCCCAGATGTCCGGCACGCCGTTCGCCCGGTCGGTGACATAGGTCGCCCGCCGGCCCGCCTCGACCTTCTCCCGCAGTTCCGCCGGCAGGTTCGGGTCGTCGAGCTCGGCGCCCGGGAAGTTCACCCGCCCGGACAGCTCGTAGTTGCGCTGGGCGATCAAGATGCGCTCGTCCGCCAGGTCGCGCGCGTTGTCCAGCATCGACACCCGGGCCGCGTTGTGCACGACCAGGCTCAGCGCGATCGCCACCAGCGCCCCGACCAGCGCGATGGCCGCGCTCAGCTTCCATCTCAGGCCCGTCCGAAGCCCCGCGCTCTCCAGCCGCGAGGCGACCAGGCGCCGCACATACCCCCGCATGGCCGGGCTCAGGCCTTCAGCTTGTAGCCGAAGCCGCGGACCGTCTCGATGCGGTCCTGGCCGATCTTCTGCCGCAGCCGCTGCACATGGACGTCGACGACGCGGGTGTCACCGCCCCAGCCGTAGTCCCACACACGCTCCAGCAGCTTGTCGCGGGAGAGGACCGTGCCCGGCGCCGAGGAGAACTCCAGCAGCAGCCGCATCTCGGTCGGTGTCAGCGCCACCGGCTGTCCGGCCCGGCGCACCTCCATGCCCTCGGTGTCGACCTCCAGGTCGCCGAAGGTCAGCACCCCGCCGGCCGCGGAGGAGGCCGACCGGTCCGCCCGGTCACCGCCGCCGGCGTGCCCGAAGCGGCGCAGCACCGCCCGTATCCGCGCGACCAGGACGGCCCCGTCGAACGGCTTGGTCACATAGTCGTCGGCGCCCGCCTCCAGGCCCAGGACCACGTCGATGGAGTCGGCGCGCGCCGACAGCATGATCACCGGCACGGTGGACTCGTCCCGGATACGACGGCACAGGCTGACGCCGTCGAGGCCGGGGACCATGACGTCCAGCAGCGCGATGTCGGGGCGGTTCGTCCGGAAGGCCTCCAGGCCCGCCAGACCGTCGGGCATGGCGGTGACCGCGAAGCCGTCCCGCTCCAGGGCGAGCTGGGTGGCCTCGCGGATGACGTCGTCGTCCTCGACGAACAGGACGTGGGTCTGGTCTGCCATCCGGGTGCTCTCAGTCCTCGTGTCTTTGTCGGGTGCGGTCACCAAGCAGGTGCGGTCACCATGCAGGTGCGGTCCACTATGCAGACGCCAGGATCGCGCCCGGCGTTCACCCCGTACATCGGTCCGTTCGGCCCGATCGGTTCACACCGCCCTCAGCCGCTCTGTGTCGGCGAGGCGTCGGGACCGACGGCGCTGCTGTAGTCGTTGCGGATGCGGTACTTCTCGACGAACCGGTCCGACGCCCAGCGATACGTGATCACGTTCTCGCCGGACGGGCTCGACACCGGGTCGCCCTCCTCGTACACCTGCTTGGTCACCACCAGATCGCCGCGGTCGATCTCCGCGTAGACCGGAGGTTCCTCGGCCTTGAACACATTCTGGTACCGGCCGCCCTCCTCGCGGTACACGTAACTGCCCACACCCACCGCGTCACCGCAGGTCAGCACATTGACGACGACGTCGTCGGCCGAGGAGCCGGTCAGGTCGCCGTAGGAGACGTCGACCGGGTACTCGTCGGCGACGCACGGCTTCAGCTCGCGCTTGACCTCCGCCGAGACCTGGGGGTCGGCCTTGACCAGCTTGACCGCGTTCACGCGGTCGGGGGTGCTGGAGGGGAACACCGAAGGGGAGGAGGTGGCGCCCGCCACCGAGTCGGCGTGGGCGGGGCCCTCGTCGCGGGCGCCGGTGCCGCCGGCGCCGCAGCCGGAGAGGAAAAGGGCGAGGGCGGCGAGCCCGGCCACCGCCGCACTCACCGCCAGAAAGCCGACGCCGTCCGCCACGGGAGCGGCCCGGGAGGGTCCGACGTCCTCGGAGCCCTCGCCCGTGCCCCCGCTGCCGGCGGCGCTCCTGCCTAGGCCGCGCAACGCTCCCGCTCCTCACGCTCCAGCGCGCGTGCGTCCAGATCGCGGGCCTCCAGCTCCTCGCGGAGCCGGGCGAGCGCCCGGTGCAGCGTGCTCTTGACCGTTCCGGCCGACATGCCGAGGGCGGCGGCCGTCTCCTCCGTGGACATCTGCTCCCAGTGTCGCAGGACGACGACGCTGCGCTGCTTGGGGGCGAGGACCTTCATGACGTCCATCAGCAGGGCGCGGTCCGCGTGCTGCTCGGTGGAGTCGTCGACCGAGGCGTCCGGGAGCTGCTCGGTCGGCACCTCCTCCAGCTTGCGGGCCCGCCACCACTCCGTCCGCGTGTTGATCATCACGCGGCGCAGGTAGGCGTCCGCCAGCCGCTTGTCCGCGATGCCCTCCCAGCGGCCGTACGTCCGCACCAGCGCCGTCTGGAGCAGGTCCTGCGCGTCCACCGGGTCAGGGACCAGACGGCGGGCACTGCGCAGCAGCGCGTCCTGCCGGGTGCGGACGTACTCCTCGAACTCGAGCACCTCGCCCTGCGACATGATCAACCGCCTCCGTTCCCCGTTTTTCTGTAGCCATCCCGCCCTCTCGGGCACGGAAATGAAGCTACGGAGGTGTTGTCACGGCGCTGTCCGAAGCAGCCTGCGGCTGGCACTCGGCTGTCCGTCGGTTGTGTAACGAAAGCAGGAACGGGGTAGAGCGCTGGCCTGGTTGGGACGCGTATGGGGTGATTTGGCGGTCCCGGGCGCCGTGACGAAGACCGCCGGCCCTGTGGGATGCCTGTCTCTCAGCTCAGCGGCAGCCGATACAGCCCGCCCGGCAGCGGCTCCACCAGACCGTCGGCGACAAGGCCGTCCAACGCGCGGGCCCGCTGGACCGGTTCGTGCCACACACGGTCCAGCGCCGCCTGCGGAACCGGCGCGTGCGCCTCCCGCAGCACGGCGAGCAGCCGGCCGCGTACCTGGCGGTCCGTGCCCGCGTACGTCTGGCCGCGGCGCGGCGGCCCGTCGTGCTCCGGCTTGCCCGCCAGCCGCCAGGCGCACTGCGCGGCGATCGGGCAGCGGTGGCACGACTCGTTCTTCGCCGTGCACACCAGCGCGCCCAGTTCCATGGAGGCGGCGGCCCAGCGGGCCGCGGTCCGTTCGTCCTCCGGCAGCAGCACACGGGCCAGCCGGCGCTCGGCGGCGGTGGTGGCGTTCGGCGGGTACTGGACGCCGGTGACGGCGCGGGCGAAGACCCGGCGGACGTTGGTGTCGAGGACGGGATGCCGCTGACCGTAGGCGAAGGAGGCCACGGCCGCGGCCGTGTACTCGCCGATGCCGGGCAGCGCGAGCAACTGCGCGTGGTCGGACGGTACGTCCCCGCCGTGCCGCTCCGTTATGGCGACGGCGGCGCCGTGCAGGCGCAGGGCACGGCGCGGATAGCCGAGCCGGCCCCAGGCGCGGACGGCCTCGCCGGGGGCCTCGGCGGCCAGGCCGGCGGGACGGGGCCAGCGGGCCATCCACTGCTCGTAGACGGGCAGGACGCGGCTGACGGGCGTCTGCTGGAGCATGAACTCACTGACCATCACCCCCCACGGCCCGGCCTCCGGGCGCCGCCACGGCAGATCGCGGGCGTGCTCGTCGAACCAGTCGATGACGGGGGCGTGCAGGTCCGCGCCGAGGGGCGGGCCGGCGGCGACGTCGGAGGAGTGGCTGTGCGGGGGCTTCGTGGGCGCAGTCATGACCTTCCGATCCTGCCACGCCGGAGCCCGCATCCGGGCGCAGCGCCACCGCGGGGCCTGGAGCAACTGACCGGAGCCGGTGCGCCCCGTATCGCACCGGCACCTACGCGAAAGCCGTGGCCACAGGTGCAAGCGCCGCGATCGCGAACGCGTGAGGCTGCCGTGACACCGAGGTTTGATGGTCACGGAACGTAGGCATCGCGCCGCCGTCGTCACGTGCTGCGATCGCCATGGGCGCGAACTGACAACAGACAGGGGCGTACGGCCTGTTTGCGGGATGATGATCCGGAAAAGTTGTGCTCCGGACGGCGGGTACGGCCAGGGAAAGCGCCGATCTCTCGTACAGTTTGCGCCGTGGGATCTCTGCGCAATCCGGTCGGGCCGCTTCCCTCCTCCATCTACTGGCGACGGAGGGCCGTACTGCTGTCTGTTCTCGCCCTGTTGGCGCTGCTGATCACGTGGATCGTGACCTCGGGCGGTGGGGGCGGCAAGGGCCACGACAACGGTGCCGACGGCAAGAATCCCGCGCCCTCCATCACACCGGGGCCGTCGAGTTCGGGGCCGGCGTTCAGTCAGGCGCCGGGCGGGCGGGACGAGACCGGGCCGGGGGACTCCAACGGGTCGGGTTCCGGGGATGGTTCGGGGGCCGGTGACGGTTCCGGTGCGGGGTCCGGCGGCGGGTCCGGGGACTCCGGCGGATCCGGCGGTTCGGGCGGTGGCGGTGGCACGGCCGGCGGGGGATCCGCGGCGGAGGGTACGACCGGTGTCGGTGCGGGGGACGCGCTTGCCGCCGGTTCCTCGTTGCCCAACTGCACCGCGGACGCGTTGAAGTTGAGCCTGCGCAGCGTCCGCAACACCTACGAGCCCGGGCAGACGCCGGCCTTCGAGCTGACCGCGCGGAACATCTCCGGCACTGACTGCAAGGTCGATCTCGGGCCGAAGAAAGCGGTGCTGACGATCACTCAGGCGAGCGACGACGACGAGTTCTGGTCGTCGGCCGACTGCCCCAAGGGAGCGGGGAGCCTGCTGTTCCGCGTGCCCGCCGACAGTGGGATCACCTACAGCGTGAAGTGGGACCGCAAGCGGTCCGCCGCGCAGTGCGCCACGCCTCCGGCGGGATCGGCCGGTGCGGGGACGTACCTGGTGGAGGCCAAGGTGCCGGGGTTCGCGAAGGTGCAGACGTCCTTCGTGCTGGAGAACGACTGACGCCGGGTGCCGTTCCGAGGAACGGCACCTGACGGCACCTTCCGGAGGCTGTGCGCCGAGGGCTAGACGTACCGCTCCAGGATCGAGGACTCCGCCAGCCGCGACAGCCCCTCCCGTACGCTGCGCGCCCGGGCCTCGCCCACGCCGTCCACCGTCTGGAGGTCGTCCACGCTGGCGGCGAGCAGTTTCTGCAGGCCGCCGAAGTGCTCGACCAGGCGGTCGATGATGGCGCCCGGCAGGCGCGGGACCTTGGCGAGGAGGCGGAAGCCGCGCGGGGACACCGCCGAGTCGAGGGTCTCGGGGGAGCCCGTGTAGCCCAGGGCACGGGCGACCGTCGGCAGTTCGAGGAGCTCGGCGTGGGTGAGGGCGTCGAGCTCGGCGAGAGCCTCGTCGACCGTGCGGGAGCGCTTGGCGGTCGGCTCGGGCACGTAGTCCCGGACGACCAGCGAGCGCTCGGGCTCCACACCGGCGATCAACTCGTCCAGCTGGAGGGCGAGGAGGCGTCCGTCCGTGCCCAGCTCGACCACGTACTCGGCGATTTCGGTGGCGATGCGGCGGACCATCTCCAGGCGCTGTGCGACCGCCGAGACGTCCCGGACGGTGACCAGGTCCTCGATCTCCAGCGCCGACAGAGTGCCCGCGACCTCGTCGAGACGGAGCTTGTAGCGCTCCAGGGTCGCCAGCGCCTGGTTGGCGCGGGACAGGATCGCCGCCGAGTCCTCCAGGACACGGCGCTGGCCGTCGACGTACAGGGCGATGAGCCGCATCGACTGGGAGACGGAGACCACCGGGAAACCGACCTGTTTGCTGACCCGGTCCGCCGTGCGGTGCCGCGTGCCCGTCTCCTCCGTGGGGATCGTCGCGTCGGGCACGAACTGCACACCCGCCCGCAGGATCTTCGACAGGTCCGAGGACAGCACGATGCCGCCGTCCAGCTTGCACAGCTCCCGCAGCCGGGTCGCCGTGAACTCGACATCCAGCACGAAGCCGCCGGTGCACATCGCCTCGACGGTCTTGTCCGAGCCGAGCACGATGAGTCCGCCGGTGTTGCCGCGGAGCACCCGCTCCAGGCCGTCACGCAGGGACGTGCCGGGTGCCACGGCACTCAGCGAGGCGCGCATCAGGCCATCGGAACCGGCACTCCCACCGGACTTTCCGGGAGCTGCTGCCCGGTCGTTGGCTGCCACTGCACTCCTCCGGTCGCAGGTTCTGGGGCGCTCCCGTTTCGCACACTCGGTTCGTACGGACGGGCGAGACCAGGGCAAAGTCTACCGGCGGTCCTCCTGCTCCCGTGGGGCCTCTCGGCGACGGGACCGCGGAAGGACCCGGAGAGCGTCCCCTATGTCCGCCACTTCCAGCACCTTCATACCGGGAGGGATCTTGCCCGGATCGCCCGGCACGAGGGCGTGCGTGAAGCCCAGGCGGTGCGCCTCCGTGAGCCGCCGCTGCACGCCCGTGACCCGTCTCACCTCGCCCGCGAGGCCGACCTCGCCGATCGCGACGAGGTTCTTCGGCAGGGGCGTGTCGCTGGCCGCGCTCGCCAGCGCGAGGGCGACCGCGAGATCGGCGGCCGGTTCGGAGAGCTTCACGCCGCCGACCGTCGCCGAGTAGATGTCCCGCTTGCCCAGGGCGCTGATCCGGCCGCGCTGCTCCAGCACCGCGAGCATCATCGAGACCCGGGAGGTCTCCAGGCCCGACGTCGTACGCCGGGGGGAGGGGATCTGCGAGTCGACCGTGAGCGCCTGGACCTCGGCCACCAGCGGGCGGCGGCCCTCCAGGGTGACGGTCAGACAGGTGCCGGGGACCGGTTCGTCACGCCGGGTCAGGAAGAGTCCGCTCGGGTCGGCGAGTCCGGTGATGCCCTCGTCGTGCAGTTCGAAGCAGCCGACCTCGTCGGTGGCGCCGTAGCGGTTCTTGACGCCCCGTACGAGCCGCAGGCGCGCGTGCCGGTCGCCCTCGAAGTGGAGGACCACGTCCACCAGGTGCTCAAGGAGGCGGGGCCCGGCGATGGCGCCGTCCTTGGTGACATGGCCCACGAGGAGGGTGGACATGCCGCGCTCCTTGGACGCCCGGATCAGCGCCCCCGCCACCTCCCGCACCTGCGCCATGCCGCCGGGCGCGCCGTCGATCTCCGGGGAGGCCACCGTCTGCACGGAGTCCAGGATCAGCAGCGACGGCTTCACCGCGTCCAAGTGGCCCAGGACCGCCGACAGATCGGTCTCGGCGGCGAGATACAGATGGTCGTCGAGGGCGTTGATGCGGTCGGCGCGCAGCCGGACCTGGCTCGCCGACTCCTCACCCGTGACGTACAAGGTGCGGTGCTCGTCACTCGCCGACTTGGCCGCCACGTCGAGCAGCAGCGTGGACTTGCCCACACCGGGCTCGCCCGCCAGGAGTACCACCGCGCCGGGGACCAGACCGCCGCCGAGCACCCGGTCCAGCTCCGGCACGCCGGTGGAACGGGCGGTGGCCTGGCGGCCGTCGACCTGGCCGATGGGCAGGGCGGAGGTGGTGACGCGGCCCGGCGTCGTCGTACGGACCGCGGGCGCGCCGTACTCCTCGACCGTGCCCCATGCCTGGCATTCGGGACAGCGGCCGAGCCACTTGGCCGTCTGCCAGCCGCACTCCGTGCAGCGGTAGGACGGCCGGTCCTTGGTGGTCTTGGTACGGGCAGCCATGGACGAAACCGTAGCCGAGGCCACTGACATCACCGCGCGGCGACCACCGACGACGACCGCGTCTCGGAGGCCAGAGAGGCGTACGCAGTGCTCCTCGACGCCGGGCTGACCGGATACCAGTCGGTGATCGACGTCGACCCGGACCAGGACCGGGCCCGCGGGTCACCCGCCGCCTCGACACCCTCGCCCGCGCCGGCGGGGGTGCCCAGCCCGCGCCTCCTGGTGCTGCTGTTCTGGGCGGGAGCCCGCGGCTGGGCGCCCCCCGTCGGCGGGGGCCTGCCGGGGACGCGGCGAGACGGGCATGCGCCGCCCGGATCCGGCGCCGGTGATCCGCCCTCCCCGGTCCCCCGGGCCCTGCTTCCGCCCCCCTCCCCGCGTCGCGCCGATGACCCGCACCGCCCCCGGAACCAACCCCTCCTGTCCCCTTATGAGGGATCGTTTCACCCGTATGGATTAAAAGTGCTGAACGGGGGAGAAGCCCCCACCCCCAGCCCCCTACGGTCACCGGATGATGAGCAGCAGTCCCGAGACCACGACCCGCACGAGCGGCGCCCACCGGCCGCAGCGGGAACCGCGTGACCGCGCCGCCGCTCGCACGCTGGTGCAGCGACCGCCCGGGCGCTACGAGCCGTATCTCGACGGCCTGTTCACCTACTGCCTGTCCGTGCTGTGCGACCACGACGCGGCCACCGCAGCCCTGGGCGACGCCCTCGCGCTCGCCGAGAAGCGCCGCGGCCCGGGCGCGGCCGGCGACCGCAGGGCCTGGCTGTACGCGCTGGCCCGCTGGGCGTGCCTGCGCAAGCTGGCCGAGGCCAAGCAGAAACGTCAGGGCACGCACGCGGCGGGACGGCACGGCGACGCGCGCCGGGGAGAGGAGCCCACCGCTCCGACCGTCTCCGAGGAGGTCCAGGAGCAGCGCCGCGACGAACTGGCCCAGCTGGCCTGGCCGGAGGCCGCCGGCACCACCCCGGAGCAGCGCGAGGCGCTCGAGCTCGCCGTGCGCCACCACCTGGCCGCCCACGAGGTCGCCGCCGTCCTCGGCATGGGCCTGGCCGCCACCCGCGACCTGCTGGCCTCCGCCGCCTGCGAGGTGGAGCGCACCCGCGCGGCCCTCGCCGTCGTCGAGACCGGCACCTGCCCGAGCGTGGCCCGCCTCACCGGCGACCACCAGCTCGTGCTCGGCGCCGCCCTGCGCCGCGAGCTCGTCCGGCACGTCGACGACTGCCCCCGGTGCCGCCGTACCGCCGAGGGCGCGATCCCCGGCCGCTGGCCCGGCACCAGCGTCACGCCCGCCGCGCTGCCCGTCCTTCCGGCGCCCCGCGCCGCCCTGCACCACGCCATGACGCACCTCCCGCGCGCGCGGGGCGCCGCACCCCGCTTCGACCGGCGTGGTTTCCCCATGGACCCCAAGGACCGCGCGGCCCGAAGGGACCGCCTACGCGCGCGTGCCGTCACGACGACCGTCATCGCCACCGTCGTGGCGGCCCCCGTCCTCGCCCTGTGGGCGGCCTACCGGGGCACCCCGGTCGGCGAGGGCGCGGGCCACTCGGCCACCGCCGGCGAGGCGCACGGACCGGACGCCCTGGACGGCGAGGCGGTGGGCGGCGGCTACGCGAACGCCGGCAACGCCAGTACCAGACCCGGCCCCCGCTTCGGAAAGGACGGCAAGGCCGACGTCTCCGTGGAGGTCATCGGCGTCACCGGAGCCGGCCGCAAGGGCGCGGGCCATCTGACGGTGACGGCCGGCCACAGCGGCGACACCACCCTCGTCACCCTCACCGCGACCGGCGCCGCCCCGGTCCACTGGTCCGCGTCCACGACCGCCCCCTGGCTCTACCTCAGCCAGTCGTCGGGAACCCTCCGCCCCGGCGAGACGCTCACGATCAAGGTGTACGTCGACCATCTGCGCGAGCCGTCCGGGTTCTGGAGCGCGCAGGTGGCCGTCTCACCCGCCGGCGCCGTCGTCTCCATCGAGGGCTACGGCACCGCGCCCGGCCCCTCCCACCCGAGCCCCCGCCCCAGCAGCCCCGGCGTCCCGCCCGCCCCGGACCCGGCGCCGACGGCATCGGCCCCCGCCGAGCCCACCCCGAGCGACCCGCCCTCGACGCCCGCCCCGGACCCGACGCCCACCGACCCGGCCCCGACGGATCCCGCGAGCCCGCCGCCCCCGCCCGGCGACGGCAGCGCTCCGAGCCCGTCGGCCTCATGACACCCGGTGGCTCAGTCCACCGGGTCCGCCGGATGCGGCGCCAGCAACGGCAGCTGCGAGGCCAGCCGCTCCTCGCACAGTTCGACCAGCCGGTCGTAGCCCGCCTTGCCCATCAGCTCGGTCAGCTCCGCCCGGTAGGACACGTACACCGGCTCGCCCGCGCCGTGCGCCGAGGTCGCCGACGTGCACCACCAGTGCAGGTCGTGGCCGCCCGGGCCCCAGCCCCGCCGGTCGTACTCACCGATCGACACCTGCAGCACCCGCGTGTCGTCGGGCCGGTCGATCCACTCGAAGGTCCGCCGGACCGGCAGCTGCCAGCACACGTCCGGCTTCGTCTCCAGCGGCTCACGGCCCTCCCGCAACGCCAGGATGTGCAGCGAGCACCCCGCCCCACCGGAGAAGCCGGGCCGGTTCTGGAAGATGCACGAGCCCTGGTACGGGCGGGTCTGCCGCTCGCCGTCCTCGTCCTCCGAGACCCAGCCGTGCGCCATGCCCTCGTCATGGTGCTGCCAGATCTCCGGCGTGAGCCTCGCCACATGCTCGGCCACCCGCTTCTCGTCGTCCTCGTCGGAGAAGTGGGCACCCAGGGTGCAGCACCCGTCGGCCGCGCGGCCCGCCTGGATGCCCTGGCAGCCGCTGCCGAAGATGCAGTTCCAGCGAGAGGTCAGCCATGTCAGATCGCAGCGGAAGACCTGCTCGTCGTCCGCCGGATCAGGGAACTCCACCCACGCGCGCGCAAAGTCGAGGCCCTTCTCGTCATCAGGGGCGTTCCTCGACTTGTCCGGTGCACTCATCTGCGAAGAACCCTTGGCGGTTTTGGCCTTCCTGGCCGCCTTGTCACTCTTTTCGTCCTTCGCCTTTTTCGTCTTTGGCACCCGTCCAGGGTAAGTCGCCCAAGGCCCGGCCCGGGACCGCTGTCCGCCCAGCTGGCAGTAGCGTTCCGTACATGAGACTCGGTGTCCTCGATGTGGGTTCGAACACGGTGCATCTGCTGGTCGTGGATGCGCACCCAGGCGCGCGCCCGTTGCCCGCGCACTCGCACAAGGCGGAGCTGCGCCTCGCCCAACTGCTCGACGAGGACGGGGCCATCGGACCCGAGGGGGTCGGCAAACTGATCTCCGTCGTCCACGAGTCGCTCCAGGCCGCCGAGGACAAGGGCGTGGAGGACCTGCTGCCGTTCGCCACCTCCGCCGTGCGCGAGGCCAGCAACGCCGACGACGTCCTCGCGCGGGTGCGGGACGAGACCGGCGTCGAGCTGAAGGTCCTCACCGGCGAGGAGGAAGCCCGGCTCACCTTCCTCGCGGCCCGCCGCTGGTTCGGCTGGTCCGCGGGCAAGCTGCTCGTCCTCGACATCGGCGGCGGCTCCCTGGAGATCGCCTACGGCATCGACGAGGAACCCGACGCCGCCGTGTCCCTGCCGCTCGGCGCGGGCCGTCTGACGGCCGGCTGGCTCCCCGGCGACCCGCCCGACCCCGACGACGTCCGGGCCCTGCGCCGGCACGTGCGTACGGAGATCGCCCGCACGGTCGGCGAATTCAGCCGGTTCGGCGCCCCCGACCACGTCGTCGCCACCTCCAAGACCTTCAAGCAGCTGGCCCGCATCACCGGTGCCGCCCGCTCCGCGGAGGGCCTGTACGTCCAGCGCGAACTCAAGCGCCAGTCCCTGGAGGCCTGGGTGCCCCGCCTGGCCGCCATGACCGCCGAGCAGCGTGCCGAGCTGCCGGGAGTCTCGGAGGGCAGGGCAGGACAGCTGCTCGCCGGGGCGCTGGTGGCCGAGGCGGCGATGGACCTCTTCGGCGTGGAGAACCTGGAGATCTGCCCATGGGCCCTGAGGGAGGGTGTGATCCTGCGACGGCTCGATCACATGCGGTCGGTATAGCGCCCCGGAAGGGGCGCGGGCCTGTGTCCTCTGCGGCTCCGCCGCGTGGCGCGATCGACCCCAGGCGACCCGCACGCGCCCGTGGCGAACACCACAACGGCGAATGGGCACCCGACCCAACCCCGTAACCTGTCCTCGTGGCAGAACCAGCGGTGCGCATCCCGGATGCGAAGGTCGCCCTGTCGACGGCCTCCGTCTACCCGGAGTCCACGGCGACGGCCTTCGAGATCGCCGCGCGCCTCGGGTACGACGGAGTCGAGGTCATGGTGTGGACCGACCCCGTCAGCCAGGACATCGAGGCGCTGCGCAGACTCAGCGACTACCACCAGATCCCGATCCTGGCCGTGCACGCCCCGTGCCTGCTCATCACGCAGCGCGTGTGGTCCACCGACCCCTGGACCAAGCTCCAGCGGGCCCAGGCGGCGGCCGAGAAGCTCGGCGCCGGCACGGTCGTCGTCCACCCGCCGTTCCGCTGGCAGCGCCAGTACGCCCGGGACTTCGTCGCCGGAATCTGGCGGATGGCGAACGAGACGGACGTACGGTTCGCCGTCGAGAACATGTACCCGTGGCGCTACCGCGACCGCGAGATGCTCGCCTACGCCCCCGACTGGGACGTGACCAAGGACGACTACCGGCATTTCACGATCGACCTCAGCCACGCCGCCACGGCCCGCACCGACGCGCTCGACATGGTCGACCGCATGGGCGACCGCCTCGGCCACGTCCACCTGGCCGACGGCCGGGGCTCGGCCAAGGACGAGCACCTCGTGCCCGGCCGCGGCACCCAGCCCTGCGCCGAGGTGCTGGAGCGGCTCGCCCTGAGCGGCTTCGACGGCCATGTCGTCATCGAGGTCAACACCCGTCGCGCGATGTCGAGCGCCGAGCGGGAGGCCGACCTGGCGGAGGCGCTGGCCTTCACACGTCTGCACCTGGCCTCGGCGGCAGGGGTGCCCCGGCGGTGAGCGACGCGACCGCGCCCGGGACCTCCCCGGCCTCCCGGCGCCGGGGCCGCCCCCCGCGTACGGAGTCCGGCGACACCCGCGACCGCATCCTGACCGCGGCCCGCGAGGAGTTCTCCGAACGCGGTTACGAGAAGACGTCCGTACGCGGCATCGCCAAGGCGGCGGGCGTGGACCCGGCGCTCGTGCACCACTACTTCGGCACCAAGGAGCAGGTCTTCGAGGCGGCCGTCGAGGTGGCCTTCGCGCCCGTGCTCAGGGCCCGGGACACCGTCCTCGAAGGCCCGCCGGACGACGTCGGAGAGCGGCTCACCCGCATGATCATCGGCCTCTGGGAGAACCCGGTGACCCGGACGCCGCTTCTCGCGATCGTCCGTTCGGCCGTGAACAACGAGGCCGCGGCCGCCGTCTTCCGCCGGCTGCTCTCCACCCAGGTGCTGCGCCGCATCGCCGACCGGCTGGACCTGCCCGACGCGGAGCTGCGCACCGAGCTGGCCGCCGCCCAGCTGGTGGGGATCGCCATGATCCGGTACGTGATCAGGGTGGAACCGCTGGCCTCGGCGGACCCGGAGCAGATCATCGCGCGGGTGGCGCCGGTGGTGCAGGGCCATCTCACCGGACGGTGAGCACCCCCCCGTACGGGATGAGACGTACATCCCGCATTCCGGACAACGTGTCCGCCCTCTGGATGACGGGCGTACGCTCGATGGCAATCAGAGATCTGTCAGCGCCCTCTGACAGAATCAAGCGCCCTCTGGCAGAACTCTCCGAAGGAGCGAGCGAAGATGCCCGAGCTGAGGTCCCGCACAGTCACCCACGGCCGCAACATGGCGGGCGCCCGCGCCCTTATGCGCGCCTCCGGTGTACCCGGTGCGGACATCGGCCGCAAGCCCATCATCGCGGTCGCCAACAGCTTCACGGAGTTCGTGCCGGGCCACACCCACCTGGCGCCGGTCGGCCGGATCGTCAGCGAGGCCGTCAAGGAGGCCGGCGGCATCCCGCGCGAGTTCAACACGATCGCCGTCGACGACGGCATCGCGATGGGCCACGGCGGCATGCTGTACTCCCTGCCCTCCCGCGACCTGATCGCGGACAGCGTGGAGTACATGGTCGAGGCGCACCGCGCCGACGCCCTGATCTGCATCTCCAACTGCGACAAGATCACCCCGGGCATGCTCAACGCGGCCCTGCGCCTGAACATCCCGACGGTCTTCGTCTCCGGCGGGCCGATGGAGTCCGGCCGCGCCACCCTCGTGGACGGCACGGTCCGCACGCTCGACCTGGTCGACGCGATCTCCGACGCCGTCAACGACAAGGTCTCGGACGAGGACATCCTCCGCATCGAGGAGAACGCCTGTCCGACCTGCGGCTCGTGTTCGGGCATGTTCACCGCCAACTCGATGAACTGCCTCACCGAGGCCATCGGCCTCTCCCTCCCCGGCAACGGCTCGGTCCTGGCCACCCACACGGCCCGCAAGGAGCTGTACGTGCGGGCCGCCGACACGGTCATGGACCTCACCCGCCGCTACTACGAGCAGGACGACGAGACGGTCCTGCCCCGCTCCATCGCCACCTTCGCGGCCTTCGAGAACGCCATGGCCCTGGACATCGCCATGGGCGGCTCGACCAACACGATCCTGCACCTGCTGGCAGCGGCCCAGGAGGCGGGCGTCCCGTTCGGCCTGGCGGAGATCGACGCGGTCTCCCGTCGCGTCCCCTGCCTGGCCAAGGTGGCTCCGAACGTCGCGAAGAACCGCACGTACTACATGGAGGACGTGCACCGCGCCGGCGGTATCCCCGCCCTCCTCGGCGAGCTGCACCGCGCGGGCCTGCTGAACGAGGACGTGCACTCCGTTCACAGCCCCTCCCTGGCCGACTGGCTGAAGACGTGGGACGTGCGCGGCGGCTCCCCGTCCGCCGAGGCGGTCGAGCTGTGGCACGCGGCCCCCGGCTGTGTCCGCTCCGCCGAAGCCTTCTCCCAGTCCGAGCGCTGGGAGGCGCTCGACGAGGACGCCGAGGGCGGCTGCATCCGCTCCGTCGAGCACGCGTACTCCAAGGACGGCGGCCTCGCGGTCCTCAAGGGCAACCTCGCGGTCGACGGCTGCGTGGTGAAGACCGCCGGCGTCGACGAGTCGATCTGGACCTTCGAAGGTCCGGCGGTCGTCTGCGAATCGCAGGAGGAGGCCGTCGAGAAGATCCTCACCCAGCAGGTCAAGGAGGGCGACGTCGTCGTCATCCGCTACGAGGGCCCCAAGGGCGGCCCGGGCATGCAGGAGATGCTCTACCCGACCTCCTACCTGAAGGGCCGCGGCCTGGGCAAGGCCTGCGCGCTGGTCACGGACGGCCGCTTCTCCGGCGGCACCTCCGGCCTCTCCATCGGCCACGCGTCCCCGGAGGCGGCCGGCGGCGGCACCATCGCCTTGGTCGAGGACGGCGACCGGATCCGCATCGACATCCCGAACCGCTCGATCGAGCTGCTGGTCGACGACGCCGAGCTGGCCCGCCGCGAGCAGGCGCTGAACGGGACGTACGCCCCGAAGAACCGCGACCGCAAGGTCTCGGCCGCGCTGCGGGCGTACGCGGCGATGGCCACCAGCGCGGACAAGGGCGCCGTGCGGGACGTCAGCAAGCTGGGCTGAGGCTCACCGGGCTCGGCCGGGCCGCCTCCTGCTCGACGGGGGCGGCCCTTTCGCGTGCGCCGGCGGCGGCCGGGGCCTACCAGACCGACGGGTCGCGTCCGTCCACCGCGAACACCGTGCCGTCGGGGGCGCCCGCGTAGACATGCCCGCTCGCGATCACAGGCTCGGGCAGGGTCGCCGGGACACGGTCCGTGTTCGTACCGAGCCGCGTGGGCGTCTGCCCGAGCAGCTTCCCGTCGCGGGCGCCGACGGCGAGGAGCCGCCCGTCGGGGGCGGTGACATACACATGCCGGCCGTCCGCGACCGGCGCGGAGCCACGGGCCAGACCCGTCTCCAGGCGCCACCGCTCCTTGCGCCCCTCCAGATCGACGGCCACGAGCGATCCGCCGGCCCCCGTGAGGTAGACCATGTTCCCGCGCACGGTGCCCTGGGGCTGGGCGACCCGCACGGGCAGCGCCACCCGCCGCACCGCCCGCGTGCCCGGCGTGTAGCGGACCACGGCCCGCGCGTCCCCGTAGACCGCGTCGACGGAGACGAACACCAGGGAGCCACCCACCGAACCGACCGGCTGCAGGCTTCCGTCCAGCCGCGCGTCCCAGCGCACCTCGCCCGTACCCGGATCCACCGCCGTCACCCGCGTGCTCGACCCGTCGCCGGAGGTGCTCACCGCGTACGCCAGCCGGTCCCCGGCGAACGACGCGAAGATCGGCATGCCGTGCCCGGGAATCCCGTGGCTCCACTTCGTGTCCCCCGAGGCACTGTCCACCCCGGTGACCGCTCCGTCGGTACCGGTGAGCAACAGCATGCCGCCGGCGCACCGCAGGCCGTTGTACGCCGCCCGGTCCCACTGCCAGCGAACCTTGCCCGAGGCCGGATCGAGCGCCTCCAGCGGCCGCCCCCGCTCCAGCGACGGCTGCACCAGCCCACCGGACACGACGGGCGGTCCGCTCGGGGGCGTCTTCGCGACCGCGTGCCGCCACAGCAGTCGGCCGTCGGCCGGGTCGAGGGCGAACACCCGCCCCGTCTGCGCACAGAGCAACTTCCCCGCACCGTAAGCACATTGGGGGACGCTCCCCTTGGACAGCGGCGTCGCCTCCCACGCGCTGAACCCGGCCGGCGCGGTCCGCGGGCTGGTGCTCTGCGCCGCCGGGTCTCCGCCGCCGAACAACTGGACCGAGGCCAGCACACCGACGACGGCCAGACCGATCGCCCCCGCTCCGAGCGCTGCCCGCATCCCGAGACGCCTCCCGAGCCGACGCTCCGGCTCCGTGACCCGCGGCTCAGGCTCCGGCGAACCGCCGGCCCCATCGGTCTCGCGCTCCTCCTCCGCCCCACCGGTCCGCTGCGCCGGTATGAACGTCTGCGTGTCGTACGAGGCCGCGACCGACCGCAGCTCCCGCATCAGCTCGTCCGGCGTGGGCCGCTCCTCCGGCTCCTTGGCGAGACAGGACCGCACCAGCGGTGCCAGTTCCTCCGGTACGCCGTGCAGGTCGGGCTCGTCGTGCACGACCTGGTAGGCCACGATGTACGGGCTGTCCGAGTCGAACGGCCCGCGCCCCGTGGCCGCGTGCACCAGCACCGACCCGAGCGCGAAGATGTCGGCGGCCGGCCCGACCTCCCGCGGCCGCCGGAACTGCTCCGGCGCCATGAACGGCGGCGTACCGATCAGCTTGCCCGTCTCGGTCCGCAGCTCGCTGTCCTTCGGCCGGGAAATGCCGAAGTCGATGACCTTCGGACCGTCCTCGGCGAGCAGCACATTGCTCGGCTTCAGATCCCGGTGCACCACCCCGACCCGGTGGATGTCCCGCAGCGCCTCCGCGAGCCCGGCCGTCAGCCGACGCAGCTGCGCGGCGTCCATCGGCCCGTTCCGCTTCACATGCTCCGACAGGGTCGGCCCCGGGATGAACTGCGTAGCCATCCACGGCCGCTCCGCCTCCGGATCGGCATCGACGACGGGCGCGGTAAAGGCACCGCTCACCCTCCGCGCCGCCCGCACCTCCTGCCGGAACCGCCCCCGGAACTCGGGATCCCTCGCGTACTGCGCGTGCACCACCTTCACCGCGAGCTTCATCCCGGAGGTACTCCGCGCGAGATGCACGACCCCCATGCCGCCCGACCCCAGACAGGACTCCAGACGGTAGTGACCGGCGTACTCGGGAAGTTCCGCTTCCGCGCCCGCTCCGGCGTTCTGCTGCGGCGCCATGGAACCACCCCCGTGCCGTTCGTCCGCGCCCGCGACGCACGGAGCCTAGTCCATGACTCGTCCCCGGCAGAGGCGGCTTGCTAGCCTCCGCGTGCGAGTCGCGCACATATGTTTCATGGCGCGTCTCATGGGAATCAACGGGACCCCATGGCAGTCATGGGTTCAACGGGGGAGGAAAAGCATGTCTGTCGATCGTGTCGACGAACTCGCGAGCGGCGAGGAGGAGGCCCTCACCGCGACGGCGACCACCACATCGCTCCGCTACTACTCGGTCGCCCCGGGCGTCCGGCTCAACGTCCGCAGCGGCCCCGGCACCGGCTACCCGATCGTCAAGGTCCTGCCCGAGGGCGCCCAGGTCGCCATCTACTGCCAGAGCCCGGGCACGACGGTCACCGGGCCCTACGGCACCACGAACATCTGGGACAACATCGCCAGCGGCCAGTTCGTCTCGGACGCGTACGTCAACACCGGCAGCGACGGCTACATCCGCCCCCGCTGCTCCTGACCCGCGCCGAGCCCGCGGCGGTGCCGGAGCCATAATCGACGCGTGAGCGACAAGACCGGCACCCCGGACACCACCGCGGGCTCCACGCCCCCCACCGGACCGCGCCCGGAGCCGATCCGTTTCTTCGGCACCACCTGGCTCCACCACGACCACGGCTACACCATCCGCCGTATCGCGGCAGCCGCCGGCTCCCTCGCCGCAGCCGTCGCCTCCTGCCTCGTCCTCCGCGCCGCCTACCAGGGCCTCCGGATCGCCGGCACCGGCGGCTTCGTCGCGCTCCTCATGGTCGTGATGTTCGCGATCTGCAGCGCACTGGCCTTCCGCCACACCTGGGACAGCTTCACCAGGCGCCCCGACCCCGACCGCCAGGCCTCCCTCCGCGGCCTGCTGGCCGTCGGCTTCGTCGGCTCCCTCCTCGCCTACTTCTGCCGCTCTCTCATCGAGGCCCCCGGCGAGAAACTCCACCGCGCCGAGTACGACCGGGCCCGCACCCAGCACGAGAACCGCTCCGCCCGCCGCACCGGCAACCCCTCGAAGAAGCGCCGCCGCGCCTAGGCCCTGTCACAGGCGCCGAAACTCCCCTCTCCGACGCTCCCACGCTTGACGGCGCCAACCCCCAGGAGCATTATTCATCACGTGATGAATAATGCTCCCGGTACACCACGCCCCGAACCGCCCCCCACCGACGACACCCCCGCCGTCCATGCCGAGGGCCTCACCGTCGTCCGAGGCTCCCGCACCGTTCTGCGCGGCCTCGACTTCTCCGTCCCCCGCGGCCAGATCACCGGCCTCCTCGGCCCCTCCGGCTGCGGCAAATCGACCCTCATGCGCGCGATCGTCGGCACCCAGGCCAAGGTGACCGGCACCCTGGACGTCCTCGGCCACCCCGCCGGCCACCCCGGCCTGCGCACCCGCATCGGCTACGTCACCCAGGCCCCCTCCGTCTACGACGACCTGACCGTCCGCCAGAACCTCGACTACTTCGCCGCGATCCTCAGCCCCGGCCTCCCCACCGCCGAACGCCGGCACGACGTCGACCGCGTCCTCGCCGACGTCGACCTCATCACCCGCGCCGACGCCCTGGCCGGCAACCTCTCCGGCGGCCAGCGCAGCCGCGTCTCCCTCGCCGTGGCCCTCCTCGGCACCCCCGAACTCCTCGTCCTCGACGAACCCACGGTCGGCCTCGACCCGGTCCTGCGCCGAGACCTGTGGAACCTCTTCCACTCCCTCGCCGCCGACCGCGGCGCCACCCTCCTCATCTCCTCCCACGTCATGGACGAGGCCGAGCGCTGCCACCGCCTCCTCCTCATGCGCGAGGGCGAGATCCTCGCCGACGACACCCCCGACGCCCTGCGCACCCGCACCGACTCCGAGACGGTCGAAGCAGCCTTCCTGCACCTGGTCGACAAAGCGATCGCAGCGGGCCGCACGAAGGAGACCACGCGATGAGCCCGACGAGCGCCCTGAACGCCTCCCGCACCACGGCCACCGCCACCCGGGTCCTGCGCCAGCTCACCCACGACCCGCGCACCATCGCGATGCTGATCCTGATCCCCTGCGTGATGCTGTTCCTGCTGCGCTACGTCTTCGACGGCAGCCCGCGCACCTTCGACAACATCGGCGCGTCCCTCCTCGGGATCTTTCCCCTGATCACCATGTTCCTGGTGACCTCGATCGCCACCCTGCGCGAACGCACCTCCGGCACCCTCGAACGCCTCCTCGCCATGCCCCTCGGCAAAGGCGACCTCATCGCGGGCTACGCCCTCGCCTTCGGCACCCTCGCGATCATCCAGTCGTCCCTCGCCACCGGCCTCGCGGTCTGGTTCCTGGGCCTGGACGTCACCGGCAGCCCCTGGCTGCTCCTCCTGGTGGCCCTGCTCGACGCGCTCCTCGGCACAGCCCTCGGCCTCTTCGTCTCGGCCTTCGCGGCCTCCGAATTCCAGGCGGTCCAGTTCATGCCCGCAGTGATCTTCCCCCAGCTCCTGCTCTGCGGCCTCTTCACTCCTCGCGAGAACATGCACCCCGTCCTGGAGGGCATCTCCGACGCCCTCCCCATGTCCTACGCCGTCGACGGCATGAACGAGGTCCTCAGGCACACGGACGTCACCGCCACCTTCCTGAGGGACGTACTGATCGTGGCCGGCTGCGCCCTGCTGGTCCTCGGCCTGGGTGCCGCGACCCTGCGACGCCGGACGGCGTGACCGACCCAGCCCGTCGGGTGCGAGGATGGACCCCGGACGACGCACCCCCGGAGGCACCCCAGCCATGACCCAGAAAGTCGCAGTCCTCGGCACCGGCAAGATCGGCGAAGCCCTGCTCAGCGGAATGATCCGGGCCGGCTGGTCCCCGGCCGACCTCATGGTCACCGCCCGCCGCCAGGAACGAGCGGAAGAACTCCGCACCCGCTACGGAGTCACCCCGGTCAGCAACCCGGAGGCCGCCAAGACCGCCGACACCCTGATCCTCACGGTCAAGCCGCAGGACATGGGCACCCTCCTCGACGAACTCGGCCCGCACGTCCCCGCCGACCGCCTGATCATCAGCGGCGCGGCAGGCATCCCCACCTCGTTCTTCGAGGAGCGCCTGGCCGAGGGCACCCCGGTCGTCCGCGTCATGACGAACACCCCCGCCCTCGTCGACGAGGCCATGTCCGTCATCTCCGCCGGCAGCCACGCCACCGCCGAACACCTCGCCCACGCCGAGGAGATCTTCGGCGCGGTCGGCAAGACCCTCCGCGTCCCCGAGTCCCAGCAGGACGCCTGCACCGCCCTCTCCGGCTCCGGCCCGGCCTACTTCTTCTACCTGGTCGAAGCCATGACCGACGCCGGCATCCTCCTCGGCCTGCCCCGCGACAAGGCCCACGACCTGATCGTCCAGTCCGCGATCGGCGCCGCGACCATGCTCCGCGACAGCGGCGAACACCCGGTCAAGCTCCGCGAGAACGTCACCTCCCCCGCGGGCACGACCATCAACGCCATCCGCGAACTGGAGAACCACGGCGTACGGGCCGCCCTCATCGCCGCCCTCGAAGCCGCCCGCGACCGCAGCCGCGAACTCGCCTCCGGCAACAACTGACCGAACGCCGCCCCCGACGAGACGGGGGCGGCACACCGCAGCTACCGGGCCACCGTCACACCCGTACCAGCGGCCGCCGGCAACAACCCGATCGCCCGATAAGCGGCATCCACGGTCGGCCGGGACATCGCCCGAGCCCTCTCCGCACCATCCCGCAGCACCCCCTCCACATAACCGGGATCCGCGCACAACTCCTTGTGCCTCTCCTGCACGGGCCTCAGCACCTCCACCACGGCCTCGGCGGTGTCCTTCTTCAGGGCGCCGTAGGACTCGTACACACCGCTCAGCTCCGAGGGGTCCCCACCCGTACAGGCAGCCAGAATCTCCAGCAGATTCGCCACTCCCGGCCGCGCCTCCCGGTCGTACCCGACCTCCCGCCCGCTGTCGGTCACGGCCCGCATGACCTTCTTCCGCACCACGTCGGGCTCGTCGAGCAGATAGACGATCCCCGGACCGACGTCCTCGCTCTTCCCCATCTTCGACGTCGGATCCTGCAGATTCATCACCCGCGCCGCCACCGCCGGACGCGTGGCCCGAGGCACCACGAACGTATGCCCGTACCGCTGGTTGAACCGCACCGCCAGATCCCGCGTCAACTCCACATGCTGGGTCTGGTCGTCCCCCACCGGCACCTCATCCGCCCCGTACGCCAGGATGTCCGCCGCCATCAGCACCGGATACGTGAGCAACGACAGCCGCACGCTCCCACCCCGCGCCCGCTCCCGCGCGGCCTTCTCCTTGTACTGGATCATCCGCCGCGTCTCACCGTCGGTCGCCACACACTCCAGCAGGTACGACAGCCGTGCGTGCTCGTCCACATGACTCTGCACGAAGAGGGTGCACAACTCCGGATCCAGCCCCGCCGCCAGCAGCAGCGACGCCGCCTGCCGACTCAGCCGCCGCACCCGCGCCGGATCGTGCTCCACCGTCAGGGCATGCAGATCGACGATGCAGAACAGCGCGTCGGCCTGGTGCTGATCGACGGCAGCCCACCGCCGCATGGCCCCCAGGTAGTTCCCCAGCGTCAGATGCCCGGTCGGCTTGACCCCACTGAACACCCGCGTCATCTTCTCCACCTCCTGGATGAGGACCGCCGCTTCCCGCCGGCCGCCCTTCCGAGGAGGGAGATACGAGAACGGCCGCCGAGGCGGCGGCCGTTGAGTACATACGTGAGTACGGCCGCCGTCAGGCGGCCCACCACAGCTGGGTGCACGTACGCGTCTTCATACACATCAGCGTACGCCTCCAGAGGGCCCTCGGGACCTGAGTTGACACGCCCCTACCCGATCCGTAGTGTTCTCCGGGTTGTCCGACGTGAGCGCCGACTCCGGTCGGTCCCCGGGCAGCCATTCCGCAAGTACTACCCAACAATCGACGACCTGTCGTTGTGCGCTGGCGTGTCTTTGGCATGCGTATTTGCGAAATGAGGAATCCGCGTTCGAAAGGACGCAGCCCCCGATTAGGTCGGGAGCCAGGAATCCGCTAAAGTCTCACTCGTCGGAACGGCCCAACGGCCGCGAAGACAAACCCCGCTGACTGGGGATCAGGCCCGAAAGGATCTGATAGAGTCGGAAACACCGAAGGGAAGCGCCCGGAGGAAAGCCCGAGAGGGTGAGTACAAAGGAAGCGACCGTT
>NZ_JANUQM010000008.1:413530-445915 GCF_030386795.1 Streptomyces sp. S.PNR 29 | reverse complement strand
GCCTCAGGCAGTGGCGCGCGGCCGCTCTCCGCGGGCACGACGCGCCGGCCCTACGGGCCGGGAGCCACCAGGCCGCTACGCGGCCTAACTCCCTTGCTCCGCAAGGGAGTTGATGCGGCGTCACTCCGTGACGCCAACGGAATTCGCTTCGCGAATTCCTAAAAGCCGCAGCTACAGGGGTGAGTCGGCCCTGCGCGAATCTAAAGTGACATACCGTCAGTTTCGTTTTCTCGGCAGTGAAAAACAATTCACTTGATTCTTCCTTTCAGATTTTAAAGGGTTCGTCCTAATTGATCTTCTGTCAGGCTGAACCCACCCTCACGGAATGGCCAGATCTGAAAGTCCCCCTCGGGGGTCAACGGCGCAGCGGAGAAGCCCAACCCGAGTACTCCCTCATAGTGAGGCCCCGTTCCATTCGCCAAAGGAGGGACGGGGCGGCCGAAGGCATCGGGCAGTCACAGAGGCTGTCGCGCGCGGAAGTTCTGCCAGGGGCCCGGGCGGCCGCGGCTTGCTGTTCCCAACGGGCGTCTCAGGCGGCGAATCCGACGGAGCTGACGTACTCGTATTTGCCCCATTGGGATCCCAGGTTGACTATTTGATCGATCCAGGCGTCGTCGAGTGTCCGGGCGTCTCCTCGGGCCCATGCGTCAATGATGGCGTCCCAGTTGCGGATGTTCAGTCTCCGGTATTCCATGACGCGTTGACGGGGAGTGGGGACATGGCTTTGGTCGAGGGGGTGGATCTCTACCCGTGTTCCTCCGTCTGCGTTGAGGCGCTGGAGAAGGTAGCGGGCGACGTTGCGGCGGCGTAGCGCCCAGTAGGCGGCGTCGATCTTGGCGAGGTTGGCCTTGTTGGGGCGTTGCTTGCCGGTGAGCCAGGCCTTGAGTGTTCGGGGGGTGACGGTGATGCCGGCTTGTCGCATGGCGTTGTGGCCGGAGCGTGAGCGGGTGAGGTAGCGCAGGCGGGCTGACAGGCCGCGGCGTGTGGTGACGGGGGAGGTGATGCCGCCGGCGAGGGAGTCGAGGACGCGTGCTGCGGCTTGGCTTCCGCGCTCGCCTTGGGCGCCGTAGCGTCCGAAGTCGTGTGTCCTGTCGGGCATTTGGTGTTTACCGTTCGGCGGTGGGGAGGGTGTAGACGTCCTTCACTTTTACTTGTGACACGCCGCGCCCTTCTGTGAAGACGTGCTGCCATTCGCCGGCGATGTGGAGTTCGTCGGTTCCCATGACTCGCATGACAGCGAGTCCTGCTGTATGCGCTTTGTAGGCTTTCAGCCATAGGTTGACGAATGCCTGTGAGCGGATGATGTGCATCCAGTCCGGGCGGTAGATCGCCCGGTTGAAGTTGGATTCCCCCATGGTAGACACGAACTTAGAATACATGGATTTCACGTATTCCAGGGTGACTTCGTCGTTTTCTGTGATGGCTTTTTCGCGGGCGTCGCGCAGGATCTGGCGGAATTTTTCGAAGAGTTGTTCCGTCGCTCCGGATGTCCATGACTCGTGGATGACTGGTGGCTCGCACAGTGGGCCGTACTGCGCGGTTGAAAGGCGTTGGAGGAGGCGGAGGGTGGGCTCGGTGACCCAGACGGGACCCGGCTCTTCGCGGCTGCCCATCGGGTTGGGGAGGCAGGGGTGGTGGTCCCATTCCGGTGGGGTGATGAGGTGGATGCCGGCGCGGCGGCGGGAGTGGACGTTTCCGGTGGAGTGCTCCAGGGCGCCGAGCGGGAGATGGGTCTTGAGGGCGGACAGGTAGGCGCCGTTGATGTCGAGGGCTGTCACCTGTCCCCCGCTGGATGGCGGGTCGAGGCGTGTCCAGTTCGGGCGGGCTTCCCATACGTCGTCCGCGCCGTGGGCGGACTTTTTGCGCAGGATGGTGGGTAGCGGCGGGTGGCCGACGATGTCGTAGCGGGCGCCGATGCGGCAGGCGTCCAGCAGGGCCATGGCGTCGGGGATGGCCCTGCGCTGCAGTTCCGCGGTTGCTGCTGTGAGGTCGCCGCCCGCGGCGGCGAGGGTGTCGTGGACGGTGGTTGGGATCAGTTCCGCGATGGGGTTCGCCGTCTTTTGGGGGGAGCGGCGGCGGGCGGGTGTGGGGGTCGGGTCGGGGTGTGTGGTGGGGGTGGGTGAGGGCTGCGGTGAGGAGAGGTGGGGGGCTGTGGGGGCGCAGTCGGCCGGGTCGAGGTGTTGTGGGTAGCCCTCCACGTGGTGTGTGGCGGGGGCGCCGCACAGGACGCAGGGTGCGGGTGTGGGCAGGTGGTCCGGGTCGCTGTGGGGTGGATGGTTGGTGGTGGAGGAGGGGGTGGGGTGGGGGGGTGCCGGATGGCTGAGTTTGGTTTTGAGTCCGTGGAGGAGGCGTCGGTATTTGGTGCGGGCGTCGCCGGTCGGCTCCCAGCGGCCGGTTTCCCAGGCGCTGACGGTTTCCCGGCTGACGCCCACGGCTTGGGCCACTTGGGCTTGGCTGAGTCTGGCTGTGCGGCGTAGTTCCTTGCGTTCGGCGGGTGTTGGCAGTCCGTCGTCGACGGTTACGGAGGCCAGTAGTGCGTCTACCGCGTCGAAGTCCACGGCCTTCTCGTTTCCCTTCGCATTCACCTCACATTTGGCTTCACATTTTACTTCACGTGGTGCTTCCGGCGGCATCGCTGACAGTCGGTTCGCGTTGTCAGCGGTGCTTGTTCAGTCCCACTGCTCGTCTGCGAGGGAGCTGACCGGCTGTGGTTTGCCGATGACGGCCAGGGCGATGAAGAAGTTGATCTGGCCGATCGCGATGGTGAGGGTGGCCAGTGCCTTTTCGTCGTAGTGCTTCGCCACCTCGGCGTACAGTTCGTCGGAAACGCGCTCCTTGCCGTGCGGTGCGGGCTGGAGGGTGGCCTCCGTCAAGGCGAGGGCGGCGCGTTCGGCGTCGCTGAAGTACGGGGCGTCCTGCCAGGAGGAGACGGCGGTGATGCGTTCCTCCGTCTCCCCGGCCTTGCGCAGGAAGCCGGTGTTCAGGATCGTCAGGTAGGTGTTGCCGGCGATCTGGCCGGCGCGCAGGTGGATGAGGTTCATCGTGGTGCGTGGCACGGAGCGGTTGCCCGTGGCCTTGAAGAGAGCGGCGCTGATGTCGTTCAGCTCGGGGACGAACTCGGCCGGGTTCGGCATCCGGGAGATCGAGGTGTTCGTCATGACTGCGCTCCTTGGCGTCGGCTGGTCAGCGGCTTCGATGCACTGACGGACCGGCTCGCCGGGATGTGACAGGGGTGCGATCAGGGGCCTGCGTGATTCGTTCGCCGCGGCCACCGGTGTGCCGCCCGTCCCCGGCTTTGAGCAGCTGTACAACGGGCTGAACTCCGTGGTCCAGCTTGCGAGCGGCGAGTAGGCCTGGGGCAAGACGGGCTCCTGCCCCGGCTGGGAGTTGTCCTGGGTGGCGGCCCGGCGGCTCGTCACCGGGTCAGGGGGCGTGTGGTGCCGGCCTGTCGGTGGTGACTGTTGCCGCCGGGCTCAGTGCGGGCGTCAGCCGGCGAGGGGGACGGCGTCGGCGGGGTCGGCGTGCCAGTTGGTGGCGGTGGGCTTGTCGACCGTGGCGGTGTCGGGGAGGTCGAGGGTGACGGCGTTGGTTTCGTCGCCTGCGATGGAGAGGTGGAGCTGGTCGAACTGCCGGCCGTGGTTGTTGTTGGTGGTCTTGGGGTTGATGCCGGCGTAGGCGGCGGTGGAGCCGGAGAGCGTGACGTTCTCGCTGACGGCGTGCTCGGCCGGTGATGCCGTGGTGTCGGGTGAGGAGCCGAAGGACGCGGAGGGAAGGACGCCCTTCAGGTAGCAGGTGAGGCCGGGCTTGGCCTTGGCGGTGATGAGGAGGTGGCCACCGGCTTGGGTCTTGGAGGTGACCGTGAAGGTCAGGTCGTTGGTTGCGCAGGGCCGCGTGGTGTTGCTTCGGCTGTCGGTGGCGGTGGCGGTGGCGGCGGCTGTGGCGGTGAGGGCCATGGAGGCGACGGCGGCCAGGGCAAGGCGGGCGGAGCGGGCGGCAAAGCGCGAACGCATCGAGTTCTCCAGGTGCAGAAGTGGGTCGTCCAGCGGTTGCTTGGACGACCCACAGCTTGTTTTGCGATCCGTTCCGCCCGCCACACACGGCGGCCACTATGGGACGGCGGAACGCTGGAACGGGTGTTGACCTGCGCGGACGCTGACGGCATGGAACGGGTTGCTGGGACGGGGGCCTGGGGCAGGCCCGGATGGTTGGGGCCGGCTGCCGGTGGTGGCAGTGGCAGCCGGGGCTCGGTGTGCAGACGGCGGCCGGCGGTTCGGGCTGGTGGTCGCCGGCCGTGGTGGGTTATGCGCGCCCGGTGTGGATCTCCAGGGCGGCACGCACGGCGGATTCCACGGCTCCCTCGATCCAGGCCGGTTTGACGGACGTGTGATCCCCGGCGAAGTGCAGAGGTCCCTCGGGTACGGGGATGGTGGGCAGCAGTTCGGTGTGCTGTCCGGGCAGGAGCACGGATGCCTCGCCGTAGGCGTAGGGGTCGCGCAGCCAGCTCTGGGTGCGGCCTGCGCCGGTGTAGAAGACTTCGATGCGCTGGCCGTAGACCTGCTGCAGGCCGCACAGGGCGTGCGGGTAGCGGGCCTCGTCGTCCAGGGAGTCCCAGCGCAGCGCGTCGTCCGCCCAGCTGTAGGAGGCCAGGACCACGCCTCCGGGGCTGCCCGGAACTGGATGGGAGGGGTGGAACATGAAGCGGTTGGCGTTGTCCGACAGCGAGCCGCCGCCCACGACGTCGGCCGCCTCCGGCTGGTCGCGTGTGGTCGCGCGGTTGGCGGCGTAGTGGGTGCGTTGACCGGCTGTGATGTGTCCGTCGGGCACGGAGGGGTGGGCGCCGAGCAGGCTGCCGTCCGCGGTGGCGCGGCCGGTGCGGTAGGCGTCGTACAGGCCTGGGTCGATGGTGTTCAGTTCGCGTTTCCAGTCGGCTTCGTCGAATTCCCACCAGCGGCGGCTGAACTCCAGCAGCACTTTGGTTGCGCTGTCGTAGTGCAGTTCGCAGACTGCGCGGCGCTTGAGGTAGGACATGGGTGGGTCGATCTGTACGTGGCGCAGTCCGGAGAAGGGGACCGTGATCACTGCGACGTCTGCGGTGAACTGCTCGCGTGTGACGGGGCCGTTGCGGCCTTCGGAGACGGTGTCCACCCATACGTGCGGGCCTTTGCTGCGGACGTGCTCGGTGTCCGGTGCGGGGCGGTCGGGGTGGTGGTATTCGATGCGTGTGACGCGGCGGTCGAAGCGCACGTCGTTGCGGACGCGTTCCAGCAGGGCGTCCGCGAGGACCGCTGTGCCGCCCTGTAGTTCGTAGAAGGGTGTGTCCGGGCTGATGAGGGAGGAGCCGATGAAGCTGTGGATGAAGGACAGGGGCAGGCGTGAGGTGAGGTTTTCCAGGGTGCCGATCAGGTCGATGGTCCGCTCGTCGAGGCCGGCGTGCTCGGTCAGGAAGCGGAACATCGACCAGTCACCGAATTGGTGCACCACGCGGGTCCAGCCCTGCAGTTGCTGTGGGAGCGGTTTGTTGACGCGTTTGCCGTCGCGGTTGAGGTAACTGAACTCGTCGCGCACCGTGTCCAGCGCGGAGCGCAGGATGGTGGCGGCGGGGGTGTCCCAGTGGGCTCTGGGGACGCCGAAGGAGCGGTTCACGCGCCGGGGTGCGCGGGCGTAGTCGGCGCGCCGTTGGCGGATGCCGTTGACGTGGATCCAGGTGCGGCCGGCGGGGCGTCCTTCGTTGTCGATGTCGACGTAGTGGAAGCGCCGTTTTTTCAGGCCGAACTGGTCGATCAGCTCCATCACCAGGGGGTGGCTGCCGGGGATGCGCATGGCGCCGGCTTCGGCGTACTGGCGGGGGTCGGTGAAGGGCTGTTTGGCGTGTTCGTGGCCGCCGGTGCGGAAGGTTTTGATGCGTCCGCCGGCGCGGTTGCCGTTGGCTTCCAGCACCGTCACCCGGTGGCCTGCCTGCTTCAGCAGCCAGGCGGCCACGAGTCCGGCCGGGCCGGCGCCGATGATGAGGATGGTGTGGGGGTGTGTGGGCCGCTTGGGCAGTCCCTGCTGGAGGATGTGCTGGTAACGCGGGAGGAGGGGGCGGTCGTCGGAGTCCAGCACGAGCAGTGCGCGGGCGACGGCGCGGCACTGGTCCATGTCGGTGCGACGGCTGTTGCTGGGGGTGGCCGGTGCGGGCAGGGCTGTGGCGGTACCGCCGGTCAGGGCTGCCGCCGTGGTGGTGCCGGCCGCCGCGGTGAAGCTTCTGCGGGAGAAGCCGCTGTCCGAGCGCACCGTCGTGTGATCTTCAGTCATGGCGGCCTTTGTACTGGCGGCTGTGACGGGGTGCTTGTCCTTCGCTGGGGTGTTGCCCCGAAGGGGCGAAGAGGGGGACAAACCCTGACGTGAGTGCGGGTGTGGAGGCGGGGGCGGTGCGGGAGACCCGAAGGGATGAATGCTGAGCGCACGTGTGTCTGCCGCTGGGGTTGCTGCCCCACACTGCCACAGGCGTATTCACATCCGTGTCTTTCCGGCGGGTCGGCGGACCGCGAGGCAGGCGGCGCCGGCCTGGCCTGGGGAGGGTGCGGGCGGCGGAGGGGGAAGGGTGGCGCAGCGGCGCACGTGGTTCGGTGAGCGGGCCCGGTACTGGTTCGACAGCACGCTGGCTCGTGGTGCCTCCGCTCTTGTGGGCTGGATGGCGCTGTTGTGTCTGGCGGTTGTCGTCCCGGTCAGTGCGGTGCTGGTGTGGACCGATCCGGAGGTGCCGGCGTCTGTGCCGGAGCGGCTGGTGGCGGTATGGCGTCTTACCGCGGAGACGTTGCGGCTGGGTGGTGTGGAGGGTGATTGGCTGCGGGTGGCGATGTCGGTGCTGCTGGCGCTGGTTGCTTTGCTGTATGTCTCGACGCTGGTTGGCTTGATCACGACGGCGTTCACGGAGCGGCTCACCGCGTTGCGGCGGGGCCGTTCCACCGTGCTCGAGCAGGGGCATGCGGTGGTGCTGGGGTGGTCGGAGCAGGTTTTCACGGTGGTGGGCGAGTTGGTGGCCGCCAATGCCAATCAGCGGCGTGCGGCGGTGGCGGTGCTGGCTGACCGGGACAAGACCGCGATGGAGGAGGCGTTGGGCACGAAGGTGGGCCCTGTCGGCCGGACGCGGTTGATCTGCCGCAGTGGCCCCACCACCGACCCGGCCGTGCTTGTTTTGATGAGTCCGGCCACGGCTGGTGTCGTGCTGGTGCTGCCCCGCGACGAGCCCGACGCCGATGCGGAGGTGGTCAGGACGTTGCTGGCGCTCAGGGCTGCCCTGGCGGGGGCGGGGACTGCTGTGCCTGTCGTTGCTGCGGTGCGGGACGACCGGTACCGTCTGGCCGCGTGTCTGGCGGCCGGGCCTGGCGGCGTTGTTCTGGAGAGCGATACGGTCACTGCCCGGCTGATCGTGCAGGCCGCCCGCCGGCCGGGGCTGTCCCTTGTGTACCAGGAACTCCTCGATTTCGCCGGTGACGAGTTCTATCTGGTGGCCGAGCCGGCGTTGACCGGGCGCCCGTTCGGTGAGGCGCTGCTGTCCTATCCGACGTCGAGCGTGGTGGGGCTGATGCGGGGAGATACTCCTTTGCTCAACCCGTCGCCGCGGACGCCCATCGGCCTGGAGGATCTGCTCATCGTCATCTGTCGTGATGACGACCCCGTCTGGCCGCAGGACTGTGCGCGGTGGGTTGAGAAGGCGGTGATGGTGTCCGGCCCTTCGGCGCCCGCGCGGGCGGAGCGGGTGCTGCTGCTGGGCTGGAATCGTCGAGCGCCGCTCATAGTCGACCAGTTGCGTCGCCGTGCGCGGCCGGGGTCAGTCGTGGACGTGGTGGCGGACGGTGGTGAGGAGACGGTCCGGCAGGTGGGTGAGGCTGACGTGCACCGCGGCGGTGGCCTGTCGTTGACGCTGCATCATGGGGATGTCGCCCGTGCTGAGACCTTGCGGCGTCTGGATGTGCACTCTTATGACAGCGTGATCGTGGTCGGGCGGGATCTGGCGGCCGGAGCGGGGCAGCCGTTGGACGGCGGTGACCATCGCACGCTGGTCACCTTATTGCTGTTGCGTCAGTTGGAGGCGGATACGGGGCGCGAGCTGCGGGTGGTCACGGAACTGATCGATGACCGCAACCGGGCGCTGGCTCCCGTCAGTCCCGGTGCCGACGTGATCATCAGTGGCAAGCTCATCGGTTTGCTCATGGCGCAGATCTCTCAGAACCGGCGCTTGGCGGCGGTGTTCGAGGAGTTGTTCTCCGCTGATGGTGCCGGGGTGTGTTTGCGGCCGGCCGCCGACTACGTGCTGCCGGGGTGTGAGGCGTCTTTCGCCACCGTCGTGGCTGCGGCGCGCCGGCGCGGCGAGTGCGCCATCGGGTACCGGAGCTATGCCGCGTCCTCGGTGGGTCCGGGCTATGGCGTGCGGATCAATCCGCCCAAAGCCGAGCGACGCTGCTGGAGGGTCGGGGACGAGGTGGTCGTGGTCGGCGAGGACTGACCCAGAGCTTTGGCAGGGCCGGGGGCGGCGTCCGGTGGGGGCCGGCCGGCGGCGGGTCCCGCCGGGGGGTGCGGCGGCCACGGGCCGGTGGGCTGCTTGCTTCGGTCTGTTGTCGCGTGCGGGGCTGCGGGGGTGGTGGCAGCGGCCGCCGGGCTCGCCCGGTGCTGCCTGCGTGCGCTGGCCGTCGCGTCGGGCCTGCCGCCGGGCGCCGGCGTCGGGCGGGTCGTGGGGGCATCCGGTTTTGCGGGCGGGTCCGGCTGGCTGGGGTGAGTGTGTCCCCGGTGCCGGCGCGATCGGCGGTGATCGGACCTCATTCGGGTGAGGCGGTGCCGCGTGTGCGAGGACTGCGGCTGCCGGGGGGTGATCCTCACGTACGTCGGTCTGGGACAGCGTCAGGACTGGGGTGGTGCTGATGAGTGGGGACAGGCACGTTGGCGAAGGCGTGGACACGGCCGGCGCGCGGCAGCGCGGGCTGACTCTGGCCGGCTCGCTCATGCTGGGGGGCTTTGTGCTCAATGTGTTGCTGACCGCGGGTCTTCACCCCTCGGGAGAGGAGGACGACCACGTGGCGATTTTCACCAAGTACGCGCGGAGCAGCAGCTGGGTCGCTGTTCATCTGGGCCAGTTCGTCGGTGTCCTGGTGACGCTGAGCGGCCTGCTCGTGCTGTACCGCGTCCTGCGCGGCATCCGCAGGGCGTCCGTGGTGGCGCAGCTCGCGGCCGCGGCAGCCGTTGCCACCGCCGCTGTCTGGGCTGTCCTGCAGGGGCTGGACGGCGTGGGTCTGAAGCAAGCCGTGGACTCATGGGCCGGCGCTTCGGGGACCGAGAAGACCATCCGCTTTGCCGGTGCCGAGACCGTGCGCTGGCTGGAGTGGGGATTCCAGAGTTATTTCCGTGTCCTGCTCGGGCTGACCCTTGCACTGTTCGGGACAGCGATTGTCGTCAGTGGCCACCTCCCTGGCCGGCTGGGCTGGCCGGCCCTTGCCGCCGGAGTGTGCTCCGTGATCTTCGGTATCGACGTCGGCTACAGCGGTCTGGCCAGCGGGCTCCAGGACGTCCTGGGCGTCGCCACCTTCGTTCTCGTCCTGGTCTTCGCCGTCGGAGTGCTCATCACCGGAGTGCGCGAGCGCGGCGGGCACAGCTGAACGGGAGCGGGTGTTTGCCGGATCAGGGGCGTACCTCGACGTAGTCGCCGGTGGCTTTGGCCGGGCCGGTGGTGGTGGTGCCGGTGAATTTCCAACGCCAGTAGCCGGCGTTGGCTGCCTTGACCGTGGTGCGCAGGGTGCCGGTGCTGCTGGTGGTGACGGTGGCCACGGTGGTGTAGGTGCTGCTGGACTTCGGGCGGAACTGCAGTTGTACGGTCTGGCCCGTGTATCCCGCGTACCGGTAGGTGTCCCAGTTGGCCCGCACGAGTTTGCCGGTGACGGTGATGGGGGCGCCCTTGGTCACCGGTTCCGGTGAGGCGTTGACGGTGAGGCGCGCGGCACGCTTGAGGCCGAACGATCCCACGCGGGGGGCGAAAACGGAATCACCGTCGTGGGCGTCGGCCAGGGCGTCGACCGACCATGTTCCGGCGTTGGCGTTGGCCAGGTCCACCGGATCGTCGCTGCCGGGGGCCGGGTGGGCGTTGACGGTGAACATGGTCGTGCAGGCCGTCGGGGTCTGGCAGAAGGCGTCGGTGGTGTAGAAACCGCCGTGCGGGCCTTTGAGATCCACGTCGGCGAAAGCCAGGCCGGAGTCGTCCGATCCGGTGATGGTGACCGGGAAGGTCACGTTGTGGGTGATACCGACGATGACGTCGTGGCCGGAGTTGACGGTGGCGCTGGTGATGACGGGGTCGCTGGGCGTGGTGCCGGACGCGGCATCGGCCGGGGTGCCGAGCCCCGCCAGTACGACGGCGACGGTGCCCGCCACGGCGGCGCGGCTTGTCGCGGCGCCGACGGGCTTGCGTCGTGGGGCAGCTGTTGCGGTGGCGATGGGCGGGGCGGTGTGGCGTCCGTCGTTGTGTCTGTCGCTGGGTGGTGCGGCGAAGCGGCTCATGCATCCTCCTGGGGATGACCGGCCTTGCTGCCGGGCACCTGAGGTGCGACGGCAGGTGGGGGCGAGCGCGGGAGAGGGGTGTGGGTCACTTCCTACGACTGCCGAACCGGCCCGATCGTTGTGCGTGAGCGCCGCACGGGCCGGCGGCCCGGGCGTGCCGGCCCCCCGGGGGGGGCTGGCGTGGCTCGGTGCTCACGGGGGCGGCCGCCGGGCTCCCGCGGCAGCATGGCCGTGCGCGGGGTCCCTGAGGTGTTCGCGGGCCTGGCCCGGCGGCTGCAGGCGTCCGGCGAGCCTGGAGGGCTGTCTGTTTCAGGACGGCAGACGGACGGTCATCTCTACCGTCACGTCGTCGCCTGCGGAGAGGGCGTGCGGTGTGCGCACCGCGGCCTTGAGCGGCAGCAGGTAGCCGCCGTCCCTGGGGAAGAGCGAGGTGTGGAAGGTGACCTGGCCGATCCGGGCTCGGACCGGGATCACGCCCCATCCGTACGTGGCCATCGCGGCCACCTGGCGGATGTCGGCGGACTCCTCGTCCGGCACGGGAACGAAGTAGTACGGCGACGGTCCGCGCCATTCGATCACCTGGCTGGAAAAGACGAACTCCATCGGGTCGCTCTCATTCCTTCCGGACGGTCAGGTCGGGTTCGGCGAACGCGGTTGAGCCACTGCTCGTTGAGGACGGCCGGCAGGCACTCACGGACAGGGAAGGTCTCCCCCTCCTCCGGCCGGCCGGGATCCGTGAGCGGCTTGGTCCGGCGGTCGCCCCTGGCCTGCCTCTGGTCCCGCGGCAGGTTGAGGCTACTGGGGCGGGCCGAGCCCCCGCCATGTCCGCGCGCGGGGACTCCTTGCCGCGCAGGTCGGTGACGTCACCCGCCTCAGGGGAACCAGGGCTGTGCTGCCGGCGTCTGTCGCCGGTGTGAGCGGACATCCACGGGTGGGGACATGAGCACCGCTTCGGGTGGCGCCGGGTGCCTTCTTGCCGGGGTCGGCGCGGCGGTTGCGCCGCTTGTGTGGGCGCCGCGGGCCGCGATCAGTGTCGAGGGTGGGTTCGAGGGTCACGCCCGTGATCTGAGCGTGCTCTGGATTGATCTTCCGCTGGTGGTGCTCGGAGGCGCTGCGGTTCCGCTGGTGGTGTGGGGTTTGACCATGCGCTGGACGGGCCGGCCCTGGGTCGCGGTAGGTGCGGCCGTGGCCGCGCTCGCCTGCGGGGTCTGGGGGCTCGTGGAGTGGTGGGCTCCTCGGCAGTCTCCGGATCCCGGTTACGGGCCGGGGGTCTGAGCGGCGTTGCGGCGGCGCGGGGTCTGGGGGGCGGTGTCGATGTCGATGACTCGTCACGGGCCGGCGGGTCGGGTCGGCGGGTCGTCTGGCCCGGCTGGACGGCGTGGAGGGCGGTCACCGTCGCCGGGCCGTGCGCGGCCGGGGGCGGTGCGTACCGGTGAGCCTGTGCAGGTCCGCGAAGCAGGCCCGGCGGATGGGAGCGAGGCCGTTTCGGCGCCGCGTCCCTTTGGGGGGTTTGCAGGCGGCGCCTGTTGCGTGTCGGCCTGGACGCGGGGCATGCCGCCCGTCGGGCCTGGCCCGGCCGGTGCCAGGTTCGGCCGGTGCCAGGTTCGGCCGGTGAAGCTCTGGGCGGCGGCCGGGCCCGGCGGCCGGGCACAGCTCTTTTTTCCGGGGGTGTGCGGGGTCAGTGCGTGCGCGGGCGGGGCGGCGGGGTCATGGCCCAGCGGATGGTGCGGGTCAGGATGTGGCCTGCGGGGCGTACGGCGATGTCTTCGACGACGGGGATGCGGGGCAGTTGCAGCATGGTGCGGGCCCACGGCGGGAGCAGGGCGACGGCGTTGGCGGCCAGAGCGGCGTAGAAGGGCCGTGCGGCCAGCGGCAGTGGGGGCTGGAGCAGCAGGAAGCGGGCGGCGGCGCGGGCTTCGCGGGTGGTCCGCAGTTCGGGCCGGTAGGCGGCCAGGTGCCGGGAGAGGTCCTGGCGGTCGCGGGGCGGGTGGGGCACCCCCAGGGCCTGGGCGACGTAGGCGGTGTCGGTGACGTAGGCGTCGTAGCCGGCGGCGTCGAGGGGGTGGGCGCCGTAGCGTTGGTGGGCGCGCAGGAAGCTGTCCGTCTCGGCTGCGTGCACCCAGCCGAGCAGGTGGGGGTCGGCCGCGTGGTAGGTCAGGCCCTCGGCTGTCTTGCCGTGGATGTGTGCGTGGAGGGCGCGGACGTGGTCGACGGCCTGCCGGGCGTCCTCGGCGGTGCCGTAGGTGGTCACGGCCAGGAAGGTGCTGGTGCGTTGCAGCCGGCCCCAGGGGTCGCCGCGGTAGCCGGAGTGGGCGGCGACGGCTGCCATGGCGAGCGGGTGCAGGGACTGCAGCAGCAGGGCGCTGATTCCGCCGATGAACATCGAGGCGTCGCCGTGGACGGTGCGGATCGGGCGGTCGGGGCCGAACCAGCGCGGGCCCGGTGTCAGGTGGATGCGGGCGCGGGTGGCCGGTCCGTCGGGGCCTGCCACCCGGTGGAACAGGGCGCTGCCCAGGTGTTGGCGTACGTCCGTCAGCATCGTTGGCCTCCTCCTCCCCTGGTTTCAGTGTCCGGCATGTTCAGGGGAAGGTGTCCGCGCGCGTGGTGCGGGGGTGCTTGCGGGGCGGTGGCCGGCCCGGGGCCTGGGAATGCGGCGACATGCCCGTGCGTAGGTGGCGGGCTTCCTGCGGGGTGCGGGCTTGGGCTGCTATATGATCTCGGCCAGATATGCACTTGACTCGCCGCGGTGTGCTGATTATTAAACGCCTGCGATATTCCTTCTTATGTGGTGCTTACCGTGCACGAAGGAGGCGGAGCGTTCACATCGGAACAATCGCGACTTTATTAATTCTTTAATGACGCCTCTCTTGCGTCGTGTTACGATCCCCTCACTCCGCGGATCTACGCGGGTCAGGTCTCAACCAACGGGGGATTTCGAATGCCGGCTGTTCGTTTTCGGCGCACCCGGTCGCATCGGGTGACCGGCACCTTGCGATGACCGTTCGGCGTGATGCCGCACAGTGCCGCCTGCTGCGGTGATGTCCGGCTTCTGCTGCTCCTGAAGTGCGCCGCTCGCGCATTTTCCATGACGGCGTCCGCCGCGGGCGGATCTGCCGCTTATTCCTGACGGCACACCGGTGGTGCATTCGTGCAGTGCGCCCTGGGTTCCGGCGGGCCGAATTCAGAAATCCCGGCCGGCTCATGACCGGATGGGCGCCGGGGCGTGCCGGTGCCCGGTGCGTATTCCGGCGTGCCCGGATTGCGAGAGACATGGTGAGGAGTTGATCCGTGCACGTCCGAGTTGCTGTTTCTGGTATGTCCGTGAAGGCTTGCCGGATGGCGCTGTCCGGTGTCTGATGTGTGGCGCATTTTGCGGTCGGTGATGCGTGGTAATCGTGCCGGGCCGGCGGCGTTCCGCCGTGACCGGGCCGGTTTTCCGTGCGGCACCGTCCGGGAGCACGGCGGCCTCGCTGCCGTTGTCCTGGGCGGCACGCCGGTGGTGATGCTGGTGCCGGCCTGCCCGGCGCGGCACGGCGGGAACGCGCTGGGGTGCACGCGCGGGGCGGTGGGGGCCCGGTCCCGGGCGGTCGGGCCCCGGCGTTCGGCCGCCCCGGGTGCGTGCCGGGCGGCCGCGCCGCCTGTGCCGGTCCCTGGGCGCCGGCGCCCGCCACCGCGCCGGCCGGCACCCGGCCCCGGCCGGGTTCCTCGTCATCACGGCGGTGACCGCCCGGCCCCGCACACCGGCCCCGGCACCGCGCGCCGCCCGCACGGCTTCGCGCCGCTGCTCACCCGGCGCCCCGCGCACCCCCTTCACCCGCATGGACGGAGTCGCTGACCCTCATGGCCCTTCAAGAACTCCCCACCGCCGGCTCCAAGGACCTGTTCGGCGGCGTGCTCGCCTTCCGACGGGACCAGCTGGGCTTCCTGGCCGACGGCGTCCACCGGCACGGTGACCTGTTCCAGTTCCGGCCCCTGGGCCTGCCCATGATCCTGGTCAACCATCCCGATCACATCAGGCACGTCCTGGTGGACGCAGAGGCGCGGTACGACAAGAACGCCACCCTGTTCAAGGTGGTCAGGCCCGTGCTGCGGGACGGGCTCATCGCCGTCGCCGACAAGGAGCGGTGGCGCCGGCAGCGCCACATGATGGCCCCCCACTTCACCCCGCGCACGGTTTCGGCGTTCGCCGACAACATGACGAGCGAGACCGTGCACATGCTCAAGCGCTGGGAGAGCCGGCCGCAGCAGGACGCAGCACTGCTGGACGTCACCGACGAGATAGGCCAGCTGGCCCTGCGGATCGTCAACCGCTCACTGTTCAGCGCCGACGTCAGCCAGGCCGCGCAGGACTTCGAGCGGGCCTTCGGCATCGCCAACAGCGAGCTCGGCTCGTTCTTCCGGTTCCCCTTCCCGCCGCTGACCTGGCCCACGCCCCGGCGGCGCCGGCTGCGGCAGGCCATCGACAGCATGGACCGTTTCGTCTCCGGCGTGATCAGAAAGCGTCTCGACGGTGAGGACGCCGGACACAGCTCAGCGGCGCCGGACCTGCTCACCCTGCTGCTGCACACCGTCGACGAGGACGGCGTCGGCATGGATGTGGAGCAGCTCCATCACGAGGTGCTCAACTTGTGCATCGGCGCCTTCGAGACCACCACCAACACCCTGTCATGGGCCTTCTACCTGCTGGCGCGCCACCCCGAGGCCGAGGCACGGCTGCACGAGGAGGTCGACCGCGTCCTGGCCGGGCGGGTTCCGCGGTTCGAGGACCTTGCCCGGCTCACGTACACGCGCATGGTCATCGACGAGACGCTGCGCATCTACTCGCCCGCGTACCAGACCATGCGCCACGCCCGGGAAGAGGACGTCATCGCCGGATACCGCATCCCGGCCGGCAGCAACATCCTGCTCAACAGCTACCTGCTGCACCGGCACCCGGACTTCTGGAGCGACCCGGAGACCTTCGACCCGGACAACTTCACGCCCGAGCGGGTGGCCGAACGCCCCAAGCACGCCTACATCCCCTTCGGCAGCGGCCAGCGGGTGTGCATCGGCAAGCACTTCGCCCTGACCGAACTCGTCCTGGTGCTCGCCACGGTGGCACGCGGCCACCGCCTGGTGCTGCCGGCCGGCGCGCCGGCCGTGGAGCCCGACCCCCTGATCACCCTGCACCCGCGCGGCGGGGTCCACCTCCGGCTCGCCCACCGCTGAGCGTCCACGCCTTTCGCACCCCTGGAGCTCTTTGTGAACGACCTCACCTGCCCGTTTCCGTTCTCCGTCAACCCCCACGCCGCAGCGGCCCGCGAGCATCTGGCCGCCTGGACCAGCGACAGCGGCCTGCTGCGCAGCACCCGGGCACGCCGGCGTTTCGAGCGGGCCGACTTCGGCTGGTTCGCGGCGCTGGTGTATCCCACGGCCGACGCCGAACGGCTGCAGCTCATGGCGGACTGGTTCGCGTGGCTGTTCCTGGTGGACGACCAGCTCGACGACAGCGACTTCGGCCGGTCCCCGCAGCGCATGGCGCACGCGGTCAAGCTGATGCGCCACGTCCTCGACGCGCCGCCCGCCGGTCCGGCAGCGGCTGCGCCGCCGGTCGTCGGGGCACTGGCAAACCTGTGGCGGCGCACCGCCGAAGACGCCTCGGCCGCGTGGCGGGCGCGTTTCGCGCACCATCTGGAACAGTGCCTGACGGCGGCCACCGTGTGGGAGGCCGACAACCGGCTGCGCGGATCGGTCCCCAGCGAGGAGTCCTACATCGCCAACCGGCGTCACACCGGCGCCATCTACGTGTGCATGGACCTCATAGAAATCGCGGAGAACACCGAGATCCCCGCCCACGCCTACGGCACACCCGACTTCCAGAGCGCGCTGGACGCCGCATGCGACGTCGTGTGCTGGGTCAACGACGTCTACTCCCTGGACAAGGAACGCTCACTCGGTGAGGTCCACAACCTCGTCTACGTCATCCAGCACCACCGGCGGCTCGACGAGAGGCGGGCGCTTGAGGAGGTGCACGCGGCCATCGGCCGGCGCACCGAGGAGTATCTGCAGGCCGAGGACAGGCTCCGGCAGGGGCCGAGCGGCCAGGCGCCCTGGCTGCGGCCGGCGCTGGCCGGGATGCGGACCTGGATGCGGGGCAATCTGGACTGGTCGCAGCGGACCAAGCGCTACCGCTCCCAGCACGAGGACGGATACGTGGAGACCGCGCTGATGGAAGCGGGCCGCCCGTGACCACAGCGCCCTGCGAGCACGATGCCTGGGAGCTTCTGTCCCGGGCACGCCAGCTGACCGAGCCCGCCCTGCGCAAGGCGGTGGACCGGCTTCCCGAACGCACGCGCGCCGTCGCGGAATACCACTTCGGCTTCCGGGACGAAAACGGCAACCCCTCGGCCGGCGACTGGGGCAAAGGCGTACGCGGAGCACTCGTCCTCGCCTCGGCCCAGGCCATGGGCGTGGCTGCCGAACAGGCCGTCACCGCCGCGGCCGGCATCGAACTGGTGCACAACTTCTCCCTGCTGCACGACGACCTCATGGACCGCGACGCGCTGCGCCGCGGCCGCCGGACGGTCTGGTCGCTGTTCGGCGACGCCCAGGCGGTGCTGACCGGCGACGCACTGCTCGTCATCGCCATGGAAGTGCTCGCCGAGGAGCCGGCGATGTTGCAGGAGCTGTGCTCGGCACTGCTGTGCCTGGTCGCCGGGCAGAGCGAGGACTGCGACTTCGAGCAGCGCACGGACGTCGCCCTCACGGAGTGCCTCGCCATGGCCGCGGGCAAGACGGCCGCACTGCTGTCCAGCGCCTGCGTGCTGGGAGCCATGGCGGCCCACGCGTCCCCCGCGCGGACGAACGCGCTGCGGCGGTTCGGGCACCACCTGGGGCTGACGTTCCAGCTCGTCGACGACCTCCTGGGCATCTGGGGCCACACCGCGGTCTCCGGCAAGCCGGTCGGAGCAGACCTCAGACGGCGCAAGAAGTCGTTGCCGGTCGTGGCGGCCCTGTCCGCCGACAGTGCGCACGCACACCGGCTCGCCGAGCTGTACCGGCGCAGCGATGAGCCGATGGGCGAGGAGGAGATCGGTGAAGCGGCACTGCTGGTGGAGCGGGCGGGCGGACGGGCCTGGGCCGAACAGGAAGCCGAGCGGCAGCGCACCCAGGCCCTGGCCGCGCTGGCGGCCGCAGATCCGGCGCCCGAGGGCGCGCACGCCCTGACCCTGCTGGCCGAAGCCGTCACCCGCCGCCGCTGGTAACCGCCCCCTGCCAGCCGGCCGCCGGCCCGGGGGGCCGGGCCGCCGGCCGGTGGCGACGCCCGGCACACCCGCGCCCCGCCGGGGGCCGCCCCCTTGTGTGCTCCCCGGGGCGGGGGGTTGCGGGGCGTGCCCGCCGGTGCTGCGGGCCGCGCCCGCCCGAATACCCGCTTGCACCGCAGGGGGGCGCTCACCCATCGTGAACCCGGTGAGCGACATGCCCGAGCGATGGAGCCAGGCCAGCGTCCACCCCGACATGTGGGCGGACCCCGGGGAAGACCCCCGCAACAATGACGGGCCCAGCCCGGACGGTGAGCTGGCCACGCTGCAGGACTTCCTGCGGAACTACCGGCTGACCCTGCAGATGAAGTGCGAGGGGCTGGACCCGCAGCAACTGGCACGCCGGTCGGTGCCGCCGTCGACCATGTCCCTGCTGGGCCTGGTCCGTCATCTCGCCGAGGTGGAGCGGGACTGGCGCAACTGGATCCTGCCGCACCATCCGGCACCGAAGCTGTACGGAGCCGGGGACGCCGACTTCGAGCACGCCGTCGCCGAACAGGCGGTGGTCGAGGGCGCCTTCGCCGATCTCGCCCGCGAACAGGCGGCCACCGATCAGGTGCTGGCCGGGTATCCGGACCTGGGCGCGCGGGTGGGCCGGGACGGCATCGCCGTGCGGGAGCTGTGGGTCCACCGGATCGAGGAGTACGCCCGCCACTGCGGGCACGCGGATCTGCTGCGCGAACGCATCGACGGCCGGGTAGGGCAGTAGCAGACCCCCGGCGGTGAGGTGACTGCCCGCCCCGGCTGGTGCGGGACGCGGCGGGCGCCGGGCCCTGGGCCGGGCGCCCTCTCGCCGGCGGCAAGCCCCCAGGGGGTGTGGCGGGGACGGTGCGCGGGGTGCTGCCGCAGGCGGGTTCCCGCCCGCCGGCCGGCACACGCCCGGGGGGGGTTCGGGGCACTGACCGGTGGTCAGCCCCCCGCAGGCCGCCGCCGTCGTATGCCCGCACACGTTGCGCGGTGCGCGGGGATGACCGTGCAGCCCCGCGCCCCGGCGGCTTGCCCGCCGCCCGCACGAAACCGCGTCCCACCGGCGGCACCGCCTCGTGTCCTGACGCCCGGCCGGGCGACGTCACACGGACGGGCCTCACAAGGCGCCGGCACCCATCCTCCCCGCCGGACCGGGCACCGGCCGCCGCGGCCGGGGGCGGTGTCAGCTTCAGAACCCTTCAAGTGGGACTCCACGCGTTCCCGTCACAGTCTGGAGGAGGGCCGTAGCGGTCCTCACGGCGTGCAAGGGAGGCTCGCGTGACAACGGCAACCGTGCAGTTCCTCACCCACGAAGGGGAGTTGACCCCCCACCCGGACCACGAGGTCGAGCTCTCCCCCGACAGCCTCAGAAAGCTGTACCACGACATGGCGCTGAGCCGCCGGCTGGACGCCGAGGCCGTCACTCTGCAACGCCAGGGCGAGCTGGGCCTGTGGCCGTCCTCGCTGGGGCAGGAGGCCGCCCAGATCGGTGCCGGCCACGCCCTGGGCGCGGCGGACTACGTCTTTCCCAGCTACCGCGACCACGGCATCGCCCTGTGCCGCGGCGTCGACCCGCTGGAGGTGCTGCGGATGTTCCGCGGCGTCAGCAACGGCGGCTGGGACCCGGCCGAGAACAACTTCCACCTCTACACCCTGGTCATCGGCTCGCAGGTGCTGCACGCCACCGGATACGCGATGGGCCTGGCCAAGGACGGCGCGCCGGGCGCCGTCCTTGTGTGCTTCGGTGACGGCGCGACCAGCCAGGGCGACGTCAGCGAGGCCTTCAACTTCGCCGCCGTCTACCACGCCCCCGTCGTGTTCTTCTGCCAGAACAACCAGTGGGCCATCTCCGAGGCCAACGAACGCCAGACCCGCGTCCCCCTCCACCAGCGCGCCGACGGCTTCGGCTTCCCCGGCATCCGCGTCGACGGCAACGACGTCCTGGCCTGCCTGGCCGTCACCCGGTGGGCGCTTGAGCGGGCCCGGGACGGCGAAGGCCCCACCCTCATCGAGGCGTTCACCTACCGGATGGGAGCGCACACCACTTCCGACGACCCGCTGCGCTACCGCGATGCCGAAGAGGTCGAGTACTGGAAACGGCGCGACCCCCTGGCCCGCGTACGGACGCTGCTGGAGCACCAGGGCTGGGCCGACGGCGCCTACTTCGACACCGTCGCGGCCCAGTGCGAACAGCGCGCCGTGGACCTGCGCACGCGGCTGCGCGCCACCCCCGACCCCCGCCCCGGCGACCTGTTCGCGCACGTGTACGCCGGCGCGCACGCCCTCGTCGAGGAGGAGCGTGCCCAGTTCGCCGCCTACCAGGCCTCCTTCGCCGACGCCCGGGACGGGGGCAAGTGACCATGACCGTGACGACGTTGCCGATGGCGAAGGCGATCAACGAGTCGCTGCGCCGTGCCCTGGCGGCCGATGCGAAGGTCGTGGTGATGGGTGAGGACGTCGGCAGGCTCGGCGGCGTCTTCCGCGTCACCGACGGCCTGCAGAAGGACTTCGGTGACCAGCGCGTGCTCGACACGCCGCTCGCCGAGTCCGGCATCGTCGGCACCGCCATCGGGCTCGCCCTGCGCGGCTACCGCCCCGTGGTGGAGATCCAGTTCGACGGGTTCGTCTTCCCCGCCTACGACCAGATCGTCACCCAGCTGGCGAAGATGCGGGCCCGCTCCCTGGGCAGGATCAAGCTGCCCGTCGTCATCCGCATCCCCTACGGCGGCGGCATCGGCGCCGTGGAGCATCACTCCGAGTCGCCCGAGGCCCTCTTCGCGCACGTGGCGGGCCTGAAGGTGGTGACACCGTCCAACGCCGGCGACGCCTACTGGATGATGCAGCAGGCCGTCACCGGCGACGACCCGGTGATCTTCTTCGAGCCGAAACGGCGGTACTGGGACAAGGGCGAGGTCGACGTCGATGCCGCCCCCGCCGCCGTGCACCGCGCGGTGGTGGCCCGCCACGGCAGCGACCTGACGCTGGCCGCCTACGGGCCGATGGTCAAGGTGTGCCTGGACGCCGCCGACGTCGCCGCCGGGGAAGGCACATCGGTCGAGGTCCTCGACCTTCGCTCCCTGTCCCCCCTCGACTTCGACACCGTGCAGGCCTCGGTGGAAAAGACGCACCGGCTGGTGACCGTGCACGAAGCACCGGTGTTCTTCGGCTCCGGGGCCGAGATCGCCGCCCGCATCACCGAACGCAGCTTCTACCACCTGGAGGCCCCCGTGCTGCGGGTCGGCGGCTACCACTGCCCCTACCCGCCCTCGCGGCTGGAGGAGGCCTACCTGCCCGACCTGGACCGGGTGCTGGATGCCGTCGACCGCGCACTGGCGTACTGAGAGGAGAGCGGAAGCTGTGGTGCGTGAGTTCACCCTGCCCGACGTGGGCGAGGGACTGACCGAGGCCGAGATCCTCACCTGGTACGTCAAGCCGGGCGATGAGGTCACCGACGGGCAGGTGGTGTGCGAGGTGGAGACCGCCAAAGCCGTCGTCGAACTGCCCATCCCCTACACCGGGGTGGTGCACGAGCTCCTCGTGGCCGAGCGGACGGCCGTCGCCGTCGGCACCGTGATCATCACCGTCGCGCAGGAGACGGACCAAACGGCCGGCACCGGCCGGCCGAGCGAAACCGCCGCACCACGCCGGCCGGTCCTGGTCGGGTACGGGGTCGCCGACGCACCGGCCCGGCGACGGGCCCGCAAGGCCCCCGCCGCCGCATCCGGCGGGCCGGGCGCCGCGGGCGGGACGCGGCCGCCGGCCAAGCCGCCGGTGCGGAAACTGGCCAAGGACCTCGGTGTCGACCTGCGCGCCGTCATCCCCTCCGGCCCCGGCGGCACCGTCACCCGCGACGACGTACACGCCGCGCACGCCGCCGCGGCCCCGCCCCAGCCGGCCGCGCCCCCCGCGGCCGTCCAGCCCCCCGCGGCGGCGCCGGGAGCGGACACCGCCGCAGGGGAAACACGCGTCGCCGTCACCGGGGTGCGCAAGGCGATGGCCCGCGCCATGGTCGCATCGGCCTTCACCGCACCGCACGTCACCGAATTCGTGAGCGTCGATGTGACCCGCACGATGAAACTCCTCCAACGGCTCAGGCAGGACCCGGAGATGACCGGCCTGCGCCTGACTCCCCTGCTGCTGATCTGCAAGGCCCTGCTGACCGCCATCGCCCGCAACCCCGCCGTCAACGCCGCCTGGGACGAGGCGGCCCAGCAGATCGTCCACAAGCAGTACGTCAACCTCGGCATCGCCGCAGCCACCCCCCGCGGACTGATCGTGCCCAACATCAAAAACGCCCAGGCCAAGACCCTCCCCGAACTGGCCCGGGCCCTGGACGACCTCGTCAGCACCGCACGCGCGGGCACCACCGCCCCGGCGGCGATGCAGGGCGGCACCGTGACCGTCACCAACATCGGCGTCTTCGGCGTCGACACCGGCACACCGATCCTCAACCCCGGCGAGAGTGCGATCCTCGCGGCCGGCGCCATCAGGCCCAGGCCCTGGGTGCACCGCGGCAAGGTCAAGCCCCGGCAGGTCACCACCCTGGCGCTCTCCTTCGACCACCGGCTGGTGGACGGAGAGCTCGGCTCGAAGGTCCTCGCCGACACCGCGGCCGTCCTTGAGGACCCCAACCGGCTGATCACATGGTCCTGAGGGAGCGAGGCGACACCACCATGAAGGCCACCACCCAGCGCTCACACCCCGCCGAAGACGACCGCCTCGTCCCCGGCACCGTCCACAGCACCCCACCCGCCGCCCCACCCCGCACTCCCCCACGGCCGGACAGCACCCCCCTCACCGGCGCCCGCGCCCTCGTGCGCGCCCTGGAAGAAGCCGGCTGCGAGACGGTGTTCGGCATCCCGGGCGGCGCGATCATGCCGGCCTACGACGCGCTGATGGACTCCGCCGCCATCCGCCACATCCTGGTGCGGCACGAGCAGGGCGCAGGGCACGCCGCCACCGGATACGCGCAGGCCACCGGCAAGGTCGGCGTGTGCATGGCCACCTCCGGCCCCGGCGCCACCAACCTCGTCACCCCCCTCGCCGACGCCTACCTCGACTCCGTCCCCCTCGTGGCGATCACCGGCCAGGTGCCGGCCCACCTGCTGGGCACCGACGCCTTCCAGGAAGTCGACATCATCGGCGTCACCCTGCCGGTCACCAAACACAACGTCCTGGTCACAAACGCCAAGGACATCCCCGCAGCGATCGCCGAGGCCTTCCGCACCGCCTCCACCGGCCGCCCCGGCCCGGTCCTGGTCGACATCACCAAAGACGCCCTGCAAGCCGAAACCCCCTACCCGCCCCCTGCCCGCACCCCGCGGCCCGGCCAGGCACCGGCCCGGCCGCACCCCGGCCGGATCCGCCAGGCCGCCCGGCTGATCGCCCAGGCCGAACGGCCCGTGCTGTATGTCGGCGGGGGCGTGCTCAAGGCCCGCGCCACCGCCGAGCTCAAAGCCCTCGCCGAACTCACCCGGGCACCGGTCACCACCACCTTGATGGCGCTCGGCGCGTTCCCCGACAGCCATCCGCTGCACGTGGGCATGCCCGGCATGCACGGCGCGGTCACCGCCGTCGCCGCACTGCAGAAAGCGGACCTCATCGTCGCGCTCGGCGCCCGCTTCGACGACCGCGTCACCGGCAGACTCGACTCCTTCGCCCCGCACGCCAAGGTCGTGCACGCCGACATCGACCCCGCCCAGATCGGCAAGAACCGCGCCGCCGAGGTGCCGATCGTGGGCGACGCCCGCGCCGTCATCGCCGACCTGGCGCAGGCCCTGCGCGCCGAGCACCAGCGCGGCCACACCGGTCAGGCCGCCCGCAGCGGATACGCCACCTGGTGGCAGCAGCTTGGCCGCTGGCGCGCGGCCTACCCGCTCAGCTACGACCTGCCCCGCGACGGCAGCCTGTCCCCGCAGCAGGTCATCGAACGCATCGGCACACTCGCCCCCCAGGGCACCGTGTTCGCCTCAGGCGTGGGCCAGCACCAGATGTGGGCCGCGCACTACATCGCCTTCGAACACCCCGCCACCTGGCTGAACTCCGGCGGCGCCGGAACCATGGGATACGCCATCCCGGCCGCCATGGGCGCCAAGACGGGCCGCCCGCACACGACCGTGTGGGCGATCGACGGCGACGGCTGCTTCCAGATGACCAACCAGGAACTGGCCACCTGCGCCCTGAACGACATCCCCATCAAGGTCGCCGTCATCAACAACGGCGCCCTCGGCATGGTCCGCCAGTGGCAGAGCCTGTTCTACGACGGCCGGTACTCCAACACCGTCCTGCACGCCGACCACACCGGGCACCGGGCCGGCTCCCAGATCGGCGCCAGCCGGCACGCCCGCCACGGCACCCGCATCCCCGACATCGTGAAACTCTCCGAGGCACTGGGCTGCGTCGCGCTGCGCTGCGAGGACGCCACCGACCTCGATGCGGTCATCACCCAGGCGAACGAGATCAACGACCGGCCCGTCGTCGTCGACTTCATCGTCCACGAGGACGCGATGGTGTGGCCGATGGTGGCCGCCGGCACCTCCAACGACCAGATCATGGCCGCCCACGGCGTACGCCCCGACTTCGACGGCACCGAAGCCGACCTGCCGCGCCGCATCCAGACGCCATAACACAGCCCGCAGCACCGTGACGGCCGCCCCCTGGCCGGGGCGGCTGCCGGCATGCCCGCGCCGGGCGGCGCTCACGGTACGGCCGCACACGAGGGGACGCCCGAGGAGAACGGCGGCCAACACGAGCAGGCCGCCGCCCGCCGGCCACGGCCGCTGTGGCCGCGGCCGATGTGACGGCAGGCGATGTGGCGGCAGGCGGCGGCCGTGCGCGCCCGCCGGAGTGCGCGGCCCGCGATTGCGGGCGGTGACGCCCCTGGCCGTCCCGGGCATGCGCCCGCCCCGGGCCGCAGAGCGGCCCTGCGGGCGCCGTCCCTCGCCGTCTCCGCCAGGAACCGGCCGGTGATCCCCCGGGCGCGTGGTCGGGGCCGGAACTCGCCGGCGTCGAGGAACCGCCGCATCGCGCCCGGGCCGGGCCGGTGCCGGCTGAGCCGGGCCTGGTGAACGCGGCTGGGCGGGAGCCGCGGGCCAAGCCGCAACCGAGCTGGAGCGGGCCACGCGGGTGCCGGGCAGCCCCGCCGAGGCAGCGCACACCACCGGCGGCCGGGCGGGGCGGAAGCGGTCAGTCGATGCCGCGGACGATGTGCGGCTCGTCCAGCACGGCCGCGTCGTCGTCGACACCGGCCAGCCGCAGCGGCGGGGCCGGCCAGGGATACAAGGGCCTGCCGTGGTCCTGGGACTCGTCGTTCACCGGGTCTCCCCTCATCGAAGGTCCGCCGCCCGCAGCCGCGCCCGGGCGGGGTGCCGATCAGAGCACCGTGCCCGATCACGGTGGACAGCCGCTCAAGACCGGCTGGAGACCGGGGGCACGACGGAAGGGGGCGGGGGCAACGCAGAAGGGCGCCGGAACGCAGAAGCCGGCCGCTGCGCGTCGTGGGGTGCGGACGCACAGCGGCCGGTCAGACCCTCCGGTGACAGCCGCCCCGGTGGGAGCGGCACGGCGCTTTGGGGCCTTGTGGGCCGGTCGCGTTCACCGTGCGGTCATCCGTCCCGCCAGGGCGGACCGTGGCCCGGCGGCGGTCGGGTTCACAGGGGGCGCGGCGGGCGCGCCCCAGGGGGCGGCAGCGCACCGGCCGGGTGCGCTGCCGCCAAGGCCCCCCCCCGGGGGGGGTGGGAGGCCCGGGTGCTACCAGGTCACCGGCAGGCTCTCCAGGCCGTACACCAGGCTCTTCTGGCGGAACGTCAGTTCCTCGACCTCGCAGGCCAGGCGTATGTCGGGGTAGCGGGCCAGGAGGGAGGTGATGGCTATGTCGACCTCGCGGCGGGCCAGGGAGGCGCCGGCGCACAGGTGGGTGCCGTAGCCGAAGGCGACGTGCCGGTTCTCGCCGCGGTCGAGGTCGAAGCGCTCAGGGTCGGGGAAGGCCGACGCGTCGTGGTTGGCGGCGGGGACGGCCAGGACGACGAGTTCGCCCACGGACATGCGTGCCCCGGAGAACTCCATGTCCTCATCGACGACCCGCAGCACGTTGTCCTGCGAGACGGACCAGAACCGCAGTGACTCCTCGACGAACGCGGTGATGCGCTGCGGGTCCTCGATCAGCTGCGCGCGGACGGAAGGGTTGGTCATCAGCGTCAGGGCGCTGAGCGCGATCTGGCTGGTGGTGGTCTCGTAGCCGGAGACGAGGATGAAGCGGACCATCGGCAGCAGTTCGTCCCGGGCCAGCTCGCCGGTCAGCACCCGGTCGACGATCAGACGGCTGATCAGATCGTCCTGCGGCTCGCGCTCCTTCTGCGCCATGAGCCCGTTCAGGTAGTCGTTCATCGCGTAGTAGGCGGCCCACGATTCCTCGGGCCGGTCCAGGCTGAGGATCGTGCGGCTCTGCTCGGCGAACGTGCGGTAGTCCTCCTGCGGTACGCCCAGCAGCTGGGCGATGACCTGGGTGGGCAGTGCCAGGCAGAACTCGGAGTACAGGTCGAGCGGGCGCGGCAGGGTCTGAAGGCGGTCGAGCAGTTCGTCCACCAGGGCCTGGATGCGCGGGCGCCATTCCTTGATCCGGTGGGCGGTGAACTCGGTCATCATCATGTGCCGCAGCCTGCTGTGCTCCGGCTCGTCCGTCCGCCAGAAGGAGTTCAGGTTCTCGTTCGGCGGCAGCTCGGTGCGGGCGCGGGCCATCTTGTTGTCGTCCGAGCTGAAGCGCGGGTCGTTCATCGCCTGCCGGACATCGCTGTAGCTGGTGAGCAGCCAGGCCCAGCCGCCGTCGGGCAGGTCCACCTTGGCCGGTCCCTGCCCCCGGAGCGTGGCGTACTGGGGAGGCGGGGACATCGGGCACTGCCGGGCCATGGGGTAAGTGGGGTTCGCCATGTTCACACGTCCTTGGGTACGTGGCCGGTCCTGGGGCGGCCCACGGTAGGCACGCCGCATGACGCCCTGCTGATGGCCGGCTGACGGCCTTCGCTCCGGGCGGCGGACGGCTGTGGGGGGTCGGGGGGCGGGGGGTGTGGCCGGCGGGTTCTTCAGGCGGTGGCGGTGGCGGGCACCGGGGTGTGGAACTGGCGCTGGTACCACAGCAGGGGCGGTGCCGCTTCGTCGCGGATGCGGATCTGCTGGGGGGTGCCGAGCAGCAGGTCGTGGTCGCCTGCCCGGATGACGTCCACGGTGCGGCAGCGAAGGAGCACCTTGGCGTCCGGCAGGTACGGCAGCGCCGCCTGGCCTTCCCAGGCGCCGAAGCCGCCTTGGGCGAAGCGGTCCACGCCGCTGGTGGCGAAGCGCTGGGCGAGGCTCCGGTGGTGTTCACCGAGCAGGTTGACGACGAATTCGCCGGCCTGGGCCATGGCGGCGTGGCAGCTGGAGGTGAGGGCGATGCCGACCATCACCAGCGGCGGGTCGAGGGACACCGACGACACCGAGCTGGCGGTGAAGCCCCAGCGCCGGCCGGCTGTGTCCAGGCCGGTCACCACCGAGACGGGGGCGGCCAGCAGTGCCATCGCGTCCTTGAACGCCTGGGCGTCGGCGGCTGCCGGTGTGGGCTGTGGATCTGGACTCATCTGGATCCCTCCGTAAAGGCCGATCGGGGCAGACGATGCCAAGGAGTGCTCAAGAGGTGCTGGAGAACGCGGGGAGCGGGCCGGGCCGGAGGCGGCCGGTCAAGCCGGGGTTGAGCGGCGGGGAGCAGGATGGGAGGACGACAGGCAATCTTGGGCGTAGGCAGATGCCGACGGACCACGTGAGGACACGTAAGGAGCTGCTCATGGCGGACAGGGAGCCGGTCATGTCCGAGAGCGAGATTCTCGGCTGGCTCACGGAGAGGCTGGGCACCCAGGTGTCCCTGCCCATTTCGCAGATCAATCCCGACGTGCCGTACGTCGAGTACGGCCTTGACTCGGTGGCGGCGCTGGGCCTGCTCGGGGACATCGAGGACAAGCTCGGTCTGGTGCTGGACCCGAGCGTGGCGCTGGAGTACTCGACGCTGACGTCGATGGCGGCGTTCCTGGCCGAGGAGCAGAGCGAGGTCGTCGGCAGCTGAGGCACCCCTGGCCGGCCGGCCGGGCGTCGGGCGGGGCCGGATCCCTTTTCTTGCCGAAGGGATCCGGCCCCGCCCGCTCCTCGTGCCGCCCGCTCCTGATCCGGCGGCTCCTGATCCGGCGGGCGGGGTCAGTCCCGGTCGACGGAGACGCCGGTGGTGCGGCCGCCGAGCAGCAGGACGGTGGCCACCAGGAGGGCCATGGCGGCGGCGATGACGGCGAACATCACGCCGGGGCCGTGGGTGTCGAGGACCGGCAGCAGGGCGAACGGCAGTGCCGCGGCGCTGAGTTTGGACAGCGAGTAGGCCACTCCGGTGGCCGCTGCCCGGATCGCGGTGGGGTACTGCTCGGCCAGGTAGACGTGGCTGACGGTGGAGAAGATGTTGCTGACCAGGGTGTAGAGGATGCCGCAGCACAGGATGAGGGTGGCCGACCGGGCGTAGGCGAAGCCGATTCCGGACAGGGCCATGGCCGTGGCCGACAGGGCGACCAGCTGCTTGCGCTGCATGCGGTCCATCACGGGCACCGTGAGCAGCGCGCCGATGGGGTAGCCGAGGAAGGAGACGGCCGCGAAGCCGATGCTGGTCACCACGTCGTATCCCTTGGCGGCCAGGATCTGCGGGGCCAGTGCGCCGAAACCGTAGTAGCCGACCACCGACAGCGTGCAGAACACCCACAGCATGGCGGTACGCCGCCGGAAGCGGGCCTGGAAGACATCGCGCAGGCGGGCGGCGGGCGCCGGCGCGGCAGGGGCTGCGGCAGGTGCCGGGGCCTGCTCGAGCGGCGGGGCGGTGTTTGTGCCCGCCTCGGCCTCCATGCGGGCCACCAGCTGCTCCGCCTGACGCTCCTGGCCGTTGGCGGCCAGCCAGCGCGGGGACTCGATGAGGTTGCGGCGCAGCATCCACACCACGGCCGAGCCGAGGGCGCCGAGCACGAACAGCCAGCGCCAGCCGTCGATGCCCCACGGGCTGAGCGGTACCAGCCACAGCGCGGCGAAGCCGACCGCGGGCACCCCGCAGAAGGCCAGGGTGTAGGCCCAGGCGGTATAGCGGCCGCGCTGCTTGGCGGGCAGCACATCGGCCAGGTAGCAGTCCGACAGGGACTGTTCGGCGCCGATGCCGACACCGGCGAAGAAGCGGGTCACGATCAGCCATGCGGCGTTCGGGGAGAAGGCGCCGAGCAGGGAGAAGCCCGAGTACAGCGCGAGGTTGATCAGAAAGGCGCGGCGCCTGCCGTAGCGGTCGGCGACGCGTCCGAGGACCACGGAGCCGACGAACTGGCCGATGAACGCGGAGGCGAGGACCAGTTTCAGGGTGGTGCCGTTGAAGGCGAAGTCTTCCTGCAGGACCTTGGAGATGGTGCCGGCGAGGTTGTTCTCGAAGGTGTCGAAGAGCAGGCCCACACCGACCACGGCGGTGAGCCTGCGGTGGGTCGGGGTGAGCGGCATCCGGTCGATCCGGTCGCCGATGGTGGGCGCCGCCTCGGGTCTTTCCCGCAGCGCCGTGGGTTGTGCCATGGGGCTCAGAGCTCCTGAACGATGTCTAGTGGTTCGGTTCCAGCGGGTCGGATGCGCCTCCGCCCCGGCGGCCGGCCGGGGCGGAGGCGGGAAAAAGGGGGGGGGGGGGGGGGTCAGGCAGGTGTGTGGGGGGTGACGCGGTCCGGCGGAGTGTGGAGTGGTGTGGGTGGGGGGTGGGGTGTGTTTGTGGGGGGGTGTGGTGCGGTGGGGGGTGTCAGGCGGCTGCCTTTTCCTTGCGGCGGGTGGGCTCGCTCACCTCGTGCAGGAAGGTGGCGACCTGCCGGTAGGACTCCCAGAAGCCGACCTCGACATAGGGGATGCCGCGTTCGGCGCAGTACTCGCGGGTGAGTTCCCTGGCGCGGGCCAGGTTGCGCTGCGGCATCGTCGGGAACAGGTGGTGCTCCACCTGGTAGTTGAGGCCGCCGTAGAGGAAGTCGATCCACCAGTTGGGGCGGATGTTGCGGGAGGTGAGGACCTGGCGTTCCAGCCAGTCCAGGGTCTCCTTCTCGCCGTCGCGGACCTCCATGCCCTTGTGGTTGGGCGCGAACATCAGCCCGAAGTAGATGCCCAGCGCGGCGTGCTGCACGAGGATGAAGGCGACGGCCTGCAGCGGGGTCAGGACGGTGAAGACGGCCGTCAGGTAGATCGCGGTGCGCAGGACGACCAGGCCGATCTCCAGGTGGCGGTGCTTGGCGCCGGACTTGGCGAGCTCCTTGACCGTGGTCTTCTCCATCTTGTAGCCCTCGAGGACGAGGAGCAGGAAGAACAGCACCCGCTGGTGGCGGACGATGAACCGCTGGACGGGGGTGCGGTCGGCGTACTGCTTGATGTCGAAGATCGCGGTACGGCGGCCGATGTCGGGGTCGAGGCTGATGTGGTTGGGGTGGCTGTGGTGGCGGTTGTGGTGGTTGACCCACCAGGCGTAGCTGACACCGGAGAAGAAGTTGGCGTGGAAGTAGGCGGTCAGGGTGCCGATGCGCTTGTCACGGAACATGGCCTTGTGGCCGACCTCGTGCCACATGTAGGCGCTCTGCACCCCGCACAGGCCCATCCACACCGCGACCAGCATCTGCCACCAGGAAGGGCCTATCAGGAAGAACGCGACCAGGCCGGCCGTGATGAGAGACATGTTCAGGGCGAGCCGGCGGTAGTCGTAGCGTGGGTCGAGGTCAAGGAGGCCCTCGGCCTTCACCCGCTTGAGCAGCTCGGCGAAGCTGGCGGAGGCGCCCTTGCTGCTCAGCTCCCCCGTCGCGACCGCAAGGCCGGGATCGAGCTGCCGTACCGTGCCTGACTGTGTCTCGCTGATGTTCGGAGACTGCATAGAAGGATCTCCTTGGGCAGGACGTATCCCGGCGCCGGGCGCCGGATGGAAGCACGCTTGAGGGTCGGACACCGCGCTGATGAGACGCTGATGGCGTCCTGGAACACCGGGGCGCTCGGGCGCGCGGCCGGCCGTGGGCGGGGTGGGGCGCGGCTGGTTCACGCCGCGGCGGAGCCGGCTCGCCCGTCGGTGAGCCGGGCGTCCAGGGCGCTGAGGACGTCGTCCGCGGCGCGCGCGGTGCCCGCGTCGTCGGGGGCGGCGATGACGTCCATCAGGCACTGGACGAGCTGCTGCTGGAGGGCCTCGGTGCCGGTGGGGGCGGCGCCGGCGTCGGTGGGGGTGTGGTGGTCGCTGGACATGGTGGGGTGGGGGTTCCTTTCTGCGCCGCGCGGGCGCCAGGCAGACGGGCGGGGGTCAGAAGGCGTTGCAGGCGCGGAAGATGTGCGCGAAGGCCGCGACGGAGGCCGGGCCGTCGAAGGCCACGTATTCGCAGATCGGCGCTTCGGGCGCCCACTTCTCCTTGTAGGCGAGCTGTGTCTGGGCGGGGTACAGGGCCGCGCCCTGGTCCCACAAAAAGTGCATCAGCCACTGGAAGGCCGGGCTGTGGCCGGGCAGTTCGTGGGCGGTGTCCAGGCCGGTGAAGGGCGTGAAGCCGAAGTGCAGCCACTGGGTGCCCTCGGAGCGCAGGACCTCGATGACGTGGGAGTTGATGGCTTCCATCAGGCCCGGTGTGCCGCCGGGGATGCGCCGGCTCAGATCGTGCATCCAGCCGGCCCTGCTGCCGTAGACGGGCGAGTAGGAGATGTATCCGACGACCTTGGAGTCGATGGTGCCGACGAAGAGGCGGCGGTGCTGCTGGGCCGGTCCGCCCAGTTCGCCGACGAGGAACTCAAGGGGGCGCGCCTGTTCGCCCTTGGAGCCCAGCCAGGCGGTGTCGATGGCGCGGATCGCGTCCGTCATGCCGTCGGCGGGCACCTCGCTGACCGTCAGTCCGCTGCGGAAGGCGCGGGAGATCTTGTTGCGCATCCGCATGAACCGGGTGCCGCGCAGGGTGAAGTCGGGCAGGTGGACGGCCCAGGAGGAGCCGAACTGGTTGACGGTGAAGCCGCGTTCGGCGTACACCTTCGCGTCGTGGTGCTGCAGCTGGGCTGAGACGACCTGCAGGTTCTGGCTGTGGGCGTGGTCCACGAACGCGTCGAGCAGCGGGCGGTAGGAGTCCGGTGCGGCGAAGGGGCCGCCGAACTGGACCAGGTAGCGGCCTGCCTTGCGGTAGGCGATGACGCCGTCGAGGCCGGGGGCGGTGAAGGCGCTGGTGTTCTGGCTCATCGCCAGAAAGGCGCTGGGGTTTTCGGCCTGGGTGTGTGTGCTGATGGCTTTCAGAACGGTGTCGTGCACCGCCGGCCTGTCCGGTGCGGTGTTCTCCAACGTTGGTGCCGAAGGCATCGAGTCTTTTCCTTCCCGCTCTGGATCGACACTGGACTTCAGGGAAGTAGAGCACTGGATATTCGAGTCTCGGCAGAGCGGTAATCGTGGTGTCCCAGGCGGGTGTCAGCGGCCCGTCAGGGGCATATCAGGGCCGGGTGGGAACGTTGATGTCGTGACCGGGAGAGGAAAGGGAAATCCCGGGAACGAATGGAGAGGTGCCCGGAGTGGCTTATCGGGGACCGA
>NZ_JANUQM010000008.1:376431-413430 GCF_030386795.1 Streptomyces sp. S.PNR 29 | reverse complement strand
AGCACGCTTCAGTCGGGCGCAAGCCCACGCAGGTTCGAATCCTGCCCTCTCCGCACCGAACCGCGAGCACCCAACCCCCGCACACCCGGGGGCACGGCCCGCCCGCCGGTTCCAAGGAGAGGTGCCCGGAGAGGCTTATCGGGGACCGAAGCACGCTTCAGTCGGGCGCAAGCCCACGCAGGTTCGAATCCTGCCCTCTCCGCACCGAACCGCGAGCACCCAACCCCCGCACACCCGGGGGCTCGGTCCGCCGGCCGATCATCGACGACTAGCGTCTGGAGATTCGCCTCATGCCGATCGCGGCATCTTCTGGCCCCCGGCGGGCTCTCGTCGTCGTCAACCCCACGGCGGGCACGGTCCGTGCGGGCCTGGTCGAGCAGGTCGTGCGGCTGTGCCGGGACCGGCTTGAGGCCGTGCGGGTGCATCGTACGGGCCGCCGCGGCAGCGCGGGTGAGGCTGTCACCGCGGCCCTGGCCCAACCTGGCGGGGCTGCGCCGGATCTGGTGGTCGCGGTAGGCGGTGACGGCACGGTGCACGAGGTCGTCGAGGCGCTGACGGCCGCTCATGCGGCGGGGCGGGCCGGTGCCGCGCTGGCCATCGTGCCCGCGGGCACCGGCAACTCCGGCTACCGCATGCTGTGGGCCGACCGGCCGTGGGCGCAGTCGCTGGCGGCGAGTGTGGCGGGCGGCCCCGGTGGGGCGCGGCTGCGCCGGATCGACGTGGGGTGGGTGGCCGAGACCGGCAAGCCGGTGCTGCTGGGCGCCTGCTCGGGGCTCATCGCCGAGGGTTTGATCGCGGCCCGCGCCATCACCGCGTCGGGCCGGGAGAAGTACGCCCGGGCGCTGCCGGAGGCCGCCGCGTCCTTCACCCCCTACCCGGGGCGGGTCACGGTCGACGGCGAGGTGCTGCACGAGGGCCGCACGGTGCTGGCGAACGTGGGCGGCGGCCGCTACCGCGGCGGCCAGTATCTGCTGCTGGAGGGCTCGGAGCTGGACGACGGCCTGCTGGATGTGTGCGTGGTGGGCGCCGAGGTGCCCGCGGCGCAGGTGCCGCGCCTGGCTCGCGCGGGGGTGCTGGGCCGGCAGCCGGGGGTGGTGCGGGGCCGGGGCCGGCGGATCGTGGTGGAGCGCACGGACGGGCGTCCCTTGCGGTTCGAGTACGACGGTGAACTGCAGCCTCTCAACTGGACCAGCATGACCGTCGAGGTGCTGCCGGGCGCGCTTTCCGTGTGGGGTGCTCCCAAGGAGGAAGTGACGCGTGTCGATACTCAAGGAGCTGTGCCGCTGGGCGGCGTGGCTGCGACCTGAGGACATCCCGGCCCGTGTGCGGGCTCTGGCCTCCAGTCAGCTGCTGTCGCAGCTGGCCTCGATCCGGGCGGGGGCCGCGCATCCGCTGGGCCGCCGCCTCATCGAAGGGTTCGGGCCGCCGCTGCAGGCCGATCCGCGGGCTTCGGCGTGCGTGCTGTCCGGGCTCGGCTCCTGGCTGAACCTGGACGACACCGCGTATGCGGGGCATCTGTCGAACTCCACGGTGTCCGTTCCGCTCGCCTTCGCCCACGCCCGCGGTCTGGACGGGCCCGCGCTGCTGGCCGCGGTCGTCGCCGCCAACGAGTGCGCGGCGAGGATCACCGCGGCCGCCACGCTCGGCCCGCTGCGCGGGCACAGCGCCGTGCACACTCATCTGGCGGGCGCGGTCAGCGGGCGGCTGCACTGCGAGGGCGCCGACGACGCGGTGTGGTCCAGCGCGCTCGGTCTCGCTTTCGCCATGCCCAACTGGCCGCTGATGCGGGCGTTCTTGGCCAGTGACGCCCGGGTGTTCAACACCTTCACCCCGGTGCGGACCGCCATGGACTCCTGCGACGCGGCCCGGGCCGGGCTGCGCGGCGCGGCGGACATCCTGGAACACCCCGACGGCTTCCTGGACCGTTTTGCTTCCGTGCCGCTGCCGGACGCGGTCAGTGCGGGTCTGGGGACGCGCTGGCACACCGAGACGCTGTCGTTCAAGATGCATCCGGGCGGTCCGGGGATCGACGCGGCCGTGGACTGCGCCGCCGAGCTGCACCGCCAGCTGGGCCCCTGCCGGCCCGAGGACATCGAGGAGATCGTCGTCGAGGCCTCCTTGTACACCCTGTTCGCGGGCCGGAAGGCGGCGTCGTACATCGTCGGGCCGGGTTCGCCGCTGGGCGCGCTGGTGCTGCACACCCCGTATCCGGTGGCCACCGCGCTGCTGACCGGGGGTCTGACGGTCAACGACTTCGCGGCGCCGCTGCTGAGCGACCGTGCCCGCTGGGATGTCGCGGAGCGGGTCCGCCTGGTGCACGACCCGGAGCTGACGCGGGCGCTGTTCGCCTCGGAGGCGCCCTTCGGGGAGGCCGTCAGGCAGGCCGGGAAGGCGGCCGGGCCCTGGCTGCGCGCGTTCGCCGGGGAGGAGGTGGCCGAGCTCGCCCAGGGCGCGGCCGGCGATGTCGCGCGCGCCGGGTTCGCCTCCTCGGCCAAGGCCACCGGGGCCCGGGTGACGGTGCGGCTGGCCGACGGGCGCACGGCCAGCCGGCAGCGCATGATCCCGATCGCTGCCGCGGGCCCGCACACCCGGGCCCACCACGCGGAGCTGATGCGGGCGAAATTCCTGGAATTCGGCGGGCCGAGTGATGTCGCCGACGCGGCGGCGGATCTTGAGTCCATGGATGCCGACACGTTGCGGAGCTGGATCGAATCGGCGCTGCGGTAATCCGCGAGGCGTATGTCAGCGGTGGGTCAGCCGCCGCTGACAGAATCGTTTTCCGGTGGATGTGTGGAAAACGAGCAGGACCATAGACTTGGAAAGGTCCTTTGATGCCTGACAAGGAACTCCGCAGCTACAAGCTCTATATAGCGGGCAAGGACGTCGAAGGCGACGGCTGGGTCTATACGGTCAGCGCCCGGTCTCTCCTTGAGGACGTCTTCACCAGTGTCAGTCTGAAGCGGGAACTGGAGCAGAATCCGGATTCCGACGCGGCCGGCCACCCGTATGTGGTGGGCCGCTGCGCGATCGCCGGTGACGCCTCCATCGACCTGGCCACGGAGGCCGCCGCGGCCGCGGCCGCGGCCTGGGCGGAGGTGCCGCTGGAACGCCGGATGCGGCTGGGCAGCATGTTCCGCGAGGAACTGATCCGGCGTGAGGACGAGTTTTTGGAGATCCTCACCTCCGAGGCGCACCCGCTGCGCCTGGCCCGCTGGGAACTGAGCTGCATGAAGCAGATCTACAGCGACGAGAGCCTGTACTGGTACCGGCAGCGGATGCACACCGAGTTCGAGCACGAGGGGCGGCGTCTGATCGTGCGCCGCCAGCCCGACGGTGTGGTCGCCTTCAACCCGCCGCAGAACGCGCCCGCGCCCAGCGCGGCCCTGGCCGTGCTCGCGCTGATGGCCGGCAACGCCGTGGTGATGCGGGCCCCGCGCAGTATCGCGCTGAGCACCATGTGGCTGATGCGGGATGTGGTCGCGCCGCTGCTGGAGGAGATCGACGCGCCCGCCGGCATCCTCAACGCCGTCTGCTCCAACCCCAAGCAGACCCTGGACCGGTGGATCGCCTCGCCGCTGGTCAACGACATCTTCTACATCGGCGGCAGCGAGGAGGGGCTGCGCTTTCAGGAACAGTGCGTCGCCCACGGCAAGAAGCCCATCCTGGAGCTGGCCGGCAACGACACCATCGTCATCTGGAAGGGCGCGGACCTGAAGAAGGCCGCCGAGGCGATCTGCGAGTCGTTCTACGGCTCCGGGCAGATCTGCATGGTGCCCAACTGTGTGCTGGTCCACCCGGAGATCGCCGAGGACCTCATCGCCGAGGTCAAGGAGCGCATCAAGCTGGTCAGGCCCGGCTATCCCGAGGACGAGGACGTGCTGCTCTCCCCCGTGCGGCGCAGCGAGAAGTTCTTCGCGCTGCTTGAGCAGTCCCTCGGCCTGGGCGGTGAGATCATCACCGGCGGGCAGCGCATGGAGGTCGACGGCACCGTGTCCTCCACCGGCGTCTTCCTGCAGCCGACCGTGGTCCGGGTCGACGGCCTGGCCGGGGCGCGCCAGCACGACATCGTCAGAAGCGAGACGTTCTTCCCGCTGCTGCCGATCGTGGTGCCCCAGCCGGCTGATGCGGCCGGCGACGACGAACTGCTCAACGCCTTCATCGAGTTCGTGAACTCCAACGAGTACGGGCTGCGCAACTCGCTGTGGGTGAAGTCGGCGAGGGTGATGAACGCGTTCGTGCAGCGGGTCGTCAACGGCGGCCTGCTGAAGATCAACGACTCGCACATCGGTTTCCTGCCGTATCTGCCCAGCCACGGCGGCACCGGCCTGACCGGCGGTGTCTACGGCGAGGCCAACTATCCGATCCTGAAGACCTCGCACATCCAGGGCGTGAGCATCGCCCACGACGTCAGCCCGCACGAGGCGGTCTTCGGACCCTGAACGGCGGCGCCGGGCACCGTGAACGGCGGCGGGCCTGCCCCGGGTCCACGGCCCGAAGCCGCCGGCCGACGACGACCGGTGGCCGACGGCTGATGTGACCGACGGCCGACGGCTGACGGCTGACGGCCGTACCGGCCGATTCCCGCACGAGCCGAACTTTTGTGAACCACCCACGGAGGTGTTTGTCGTTGCGCTCCCTCGACTTGGCCCGCGCGGTCTGCGACCGGTACCACCCCGGGCTGCTCAAGGCGCTGGAAGAGATCCCCTTCGCCGAGCGTGAGGCCCTGGGCAGCCCGGCGATCGACGTCTTCCGCGCCCATGGCGGTGTGGGACTGCTGGTGCCCGCCGAGTTCGGCGGCATGGGCGCCGACCCGGTGGACGCGGTGCGGGTGCAGCGGGCGCTGGGCGCCGTCTCGCCGTCCGTGGCCGCCGGGGTGACCATGCACCACTTCACCGTCTCGATGCTGTACGCGCTCGCCGAGGAGTCCGGGCGCCTGGAGAGCGGCCAGCTCGACCTGCTGCACCGCATCGTGCCCGACCAGGTGCTGATGGCCTCCGGCTGGGCCGAGGGCAAGACCCAGCAGAACATCTTCACCCCCTCGGTGGTCGCCGAGCCCGTCGAGGGCGGCTACCGCCTGAGCGGCACCAAGAAGCCGTGCAGCCTGGCCCGTTCGATGCAGCTGCTGACCGCCTCCATCGCCGTCCCCGGCCCGGACGGCAGCCCGGAGCTGGCCCTCGCCCTGGTCCCGGCCGACTCCCCGGGCCTGACGGTGCACCAGTTCTGGGGCAACGACGTGCTGGCCGCCTCCCAGAGCGAGGAGGTCCGCCTCAGCGACGTCTTCGTCCCGCACGCCATGGTGGTGCGCACCACGGCCGAGGACCCGCACCGGCTGGACGATCTGCAGACCGCGGGCGTCATCTGGTTCGAGATGCTGATCTCCGCCGGTTACGCCGGCGCCGCCGCCGCCCTGGCCGAGCTGGTCCTTCAACGCGGCCGCGGCAGCGCCGGCGACCGCGCCGGCGTGGTCATCGGCGCCGAGAGCGCCTTCGCGCTGCTGGAGGGCGCCGCCCGCGCGGTGCGCGACGGCGTCAGCGGCGAGGAGGCGGTGGCCCAGGTGCTCGTCGCCCGCTACGCCGCCCAGGACGCCCTGACCAGGTCCGCGGAGCTGAGCCTGGAACTGCTCGGCGGCATCGACTTCGTCCGCAGCAGCGACCACACCCGGCTCGCCGCCTCCGTCCGGCCGCTGATCTTCCACCCGCCGGGCCGGGCGGCGACCTCGGGGCCGCTGGCCGACTACTTCAACGGCGCCCCGCTGGAACTGTCCTGAAAATCCCGCGCGCCGGCACCTGACGGGCGCAGGTGCCCGTCCCGCCCGGGCCCGGATTGTTCGACCCCCGTCCCAGCCGTCCTTTTTTCCAGGGAGTTATCCGTGACCGTGACCCAGGACATCCGGGTCGATACCGAGGAAGAGATCCTCGGCCTGTACCGGGCCCACCTCAGCAAGGGCCGGGCCACCCTCGCCGAGCTGTTCGGCAGCCACATGGAGGTGGCATCCGAGGGGAACTGGCTGACCACGAGCGACGGCGAGCGTTTCCTCAACGCCGGCGGCTACGGCGTGTTCATCATGGGCGCCCGGCACCCCATCGTGATGGAAGCCGTCCAGCGCCAGCTGAACACCCACCCCGTCGCCACCCGCATCCTGCTGGAGCCGACCGTGGCGCGTGCCGCGGAGGCGCTGGTGTCCGTCATGCCGCCCGGCCTGGACCGGGTGCACTTCGCGCTGTCGGGCGCCGAGGCGGTCGAGACCGGTCTGAAACTGGCCCGTGCCGGCGGCCGCAAACGGACCGTGTCCATGGGCGGCGGATACCACGGCAAGACCCTGGGCGCGCTGTCGGCCACCGCCAAGGAGGTCTATCAAAAGCCCTTCAGGCCGCTGATCCCCGACGTCACCCACCTGCCCTTCGGCGACGCGGACGCCCTGGAGGAGGAGCTGCGGGCGCACCCCGGCGAGGTCTGTGTGATCCTCGAACCGGTGCAGGGCGAGGGCGGTGTGATCATTCCGCCCCGGGGCTATCTCAAGCGGGTCGAGGAACTGGTCCGCGCCTACGACGGCTTCCTCATCCTGGACGAAGTGCAAAGCGGCATGGGCCGGCTCGGCGAATGGTGGGGCGCCGACATCGAGGGCATCGTGCCCGACGTGCTGCTGGCGGGCAAGGCGCTGGGCGGGGGCGTGGTGCCGGTCTCGGCGGCCATCGCCACGGCCAAGGCGTTCCGTCCCTTCGACAAGGACCCCTACGTCCACACCGCGACCTTCTCCGGGCAGCCGCTGCTGATGGCCGCCGTCCAGGGCGCCATCCGGGCGATCACCGAAGAACGTCTGGTGACCAGGGCGATGGACCTCGGTGCCCGGCTGCTGCCGGGGATCGCCGAGATCGCCCGCCGCAACATCCCCGGCCTGGTGGTCGACGTACGCGGCCGCGGTCTGCTGATCGGGGTGGAGCTGGCCGAGCCGGGCCTGGCCGGGGAGCTGCTGATCGAGCTGTTCAACCACGGCGTGGTCGCCAACCACTCGATGAACGGCAGCTCGGTGGTCCGCTTCACGCCGCCCGCCACGCTGACCGAGCTGGATGTGGAATTCCTGCTCAACTCCTTCGACAAAGCCACTCTCGACCTGGTCGCGCACTCGGCCAGGATGCCGGAAGGCGGTAACAACTGATGCGGCACGTGGAACTGGACGCGGTGGTCCTGGGCGAGAACGCGCAGACCGTCTACGACTCCATTGCGAGGTTCGACCGTTTTCCCGAGCTGGCGCCGCACGTCAGCTCCACCACGGTGCACGGCTCGCTGCCCGACGCCAAGGGCAGCTCCAGCTGGGAACTGCACTTCCGCAGCGGCCTGCTGCGCTGGACGGAGGAGGACCGCTTCGTCCGCGACGAGCTCCAGATCCAGTTCGAACAGACCGACGGCGACTTCGACACCTTCGCCGGCACGTGGGCGCTGACCGAACAGGGCGGGGATGTCGCGGTGCACTTCGAGGTCGACTTCGACTTCGGCATCCCCAGCCTGGAGGGCATCCTCGACCCGATCGCCGAGCGGGTCATCAAGGAGACCGTGGCCTGGGCCATCACCGGCCTGTTCGACCGCACGCAGCTGCGCAGCGAGGTCGAGCTGGGCACGCCCGCCGACATCGTCGGCGTCTGAGAGGGGCGGGTCATGGACCAGGCGAACCCCTTCGAGACGCCGCGCACCTTCGCCCTGCACCGGGCCGAGTACCTGGTCGCCTTCGCGGTGTGCACGGCGCTGATCGTCCTGCACCTGGACGAGATCCGCTGGCTGCCCGCGATCGGCCTGTTCCTGTACATCGACCTGATCGGGTACATCCCCGGGGCGATCGCTTTCCGCCGCAGCGGCGGACAGCCCATCGCCAAGGCGTACTACGTGCTCTACAACGTCATGCACAGCATGATCACCCAGGGTGTCGTGGTCGCCCTGTGGTGCGCGCTGATCGGCCCCGAGTGGGCGCTGCTGGCGATCCCCTGGCATCTCAGCGGTGACCGGGGCCTGTTCGGCAACTTCATGAAGTCCTTCGCGCTGCCGTATGAACCGGTACGCCAGAAGGGGTATCTGCGGCTTCTGGATGATTTGCGCCTTGCGCATCCCAAGCCGGTCGGGCACACCCCGGACCCCGCGCCGGTCGGTCACGTTCCCGCCGCCCGGCCACGCCAGGCGCAGCCGGGCGAGCACCCGGTGTCCCCGGCCGCCCGCTGACGCACCCACCGCCTTCCCGGGCCCCTCTGTGTTTTCTGCCGCCCGGGACAGAAAGGAGCACCACCCGCCATGACCGCCTCCCCGCACAGCACCGTGGCGCCCGAGGCCGACTGGGACACCGCTCCGGGTCTGCTCGACGGCGCCAAGGAGCTCACTCTCGGGCCCGCCGAGTGCAATCTCGCCTACTGGATCACCCAGGTCGCCCAGGGCACCCTGCGCGACCGCGGGGTCACCGGCCACCACGACAGCGCCGAAGTGCCCGCCTTCCTCAAGGAGCCGGGCCCGCTGCGCGAGGCCCTCGTGCTGGAGTTCGGCTTCCGTGCCCTGTCCGAGGAAGTCGCCACCCGGATCCTGGCCCCCTACGTGGCCATCGCCCCCGGCATCGGCGAGCTGGAGTTCTACGCCACCCAGCTGATCGACGAGGCCCGGCACGCCCGGGTGTTCCGCAACCACCTGGTGGAGCTGGGGATGCCGGAGGCGACCTTGCTGCGGGACATCGAGGAGATGGCGGTGGACTACCACCGCGAGGTGCTGCAGCCGGTCATCGACTTCACCCTCGACATCGTCCAGAGCCGGCGCGACTTCGCCGGCGGGGTGGCGGTCTTCGCCATCGTCATCGAGGGCGTGCTCGCCCCGGCCGCGGAACTGAGCGAACGCAAGTGGACCCCGCTGTCCCCGGCCACCGGTGAGATCTCCCGCGGCACCGCCATCGACGAGATCCGCCACCTGACGGTCGCCAGCACCATCCTGCGCGACCATGTGCGCGCCCACCCGGAGTACCGGCCGCGGCTGATGGAGATCCTGCGGGCCGGGGTCGACCTGTGGGACTCCATCGACGACCGCAGGTTCGTCATCCACCGCGAGGAACTCTTCCAGCAGGGCATGACGCAGCACGCCGGCCTCATCGGCGACTACGAGATCTGGCCCGGCACCCGGCTGCTGGACACCACCCCCAACCAGCGCTACGACATGGCCGAGCGCTGGACGGACGAGATGGCCGCCTCCCGGATGGCCTACATGGGCCTGCCCGTGGAGGTCCTGTCCAGCACCTCCCCCGCCGGCACTTCCCCCGCCGGCGCCTCCCCCGCCGGCACGGCCGGGGAGCGGGCATGAGATCCGCCGTCATCGCCGGCATCGGCTCCTACCTGCCGCCCACGCTGGTCACCAACGACGACCTGGCCGCACGCCTGGACACCAGCGACGAGTGGATCCGCACCAGGACCGGCATGGCGGTGCGGCATGTGGTCGACCCCGGTGACGCCACCTCCGACCTCGCCGTCGAGGCCGGCCGCAGGGCGCTGGCCTCGGCCGGGGGCGGCGGCGCGGACGCCCTCATCCTGGCCACCACCACACCCGACCACCAGGTCCCGCCCACCGCACCCGAGATCGCCACCCGGCTCGGCCTGGGCACCCTGGCCGCCTTCGACCTGTCGGCGGCCTGCGCCGGATTCCTCTACGGGCTCACCTGCGCCTCGGGGCTGATCGCCACCGGCGCCGCCGAGCGGGTCCTGCTGATCGGCGCGGACGCCTTCACCACCATGGTCGACCCGGACGACCGGGGCACCGTGGTGCTCTTCGGGGACGCCGCCGGCGCGGTGCTGCTGCGCGCGGGCGCCGCCGACGAGCCGGGGGCCGTCGCGATGCCCGTACTGGGCAGCGACGGGTCGCTGGCGGACCTGATCAAGGTCCCGGCGGGCGGCTCCCGGTCGCGTTCCAGCGGCCCGCCGAGCAAGCAGCCCGATCCGGGCGACGTGTACTTCACGATGAACGGCCGCGAGACGTTCAGGCACGCGGTACGGCGGATGAGCGAAGCCTCCCGCGAAGCCGTGACGCGGGCCGGGTGGGACCTGACGGGCGTTGACCGGCTGGCCGCCCACCAGGCCAACTCCCGCATCCTCGCCGCGGTCGCGGACGAGCTCGGCTTCGAGCCCGAACGGCAGCTGTCCAATATCGCCGAGGTCGGCAACACCGCCGCGGCGTCGCTGCCCACCCTGCTCGCCCACAGCGCGGCCGACGGCTCGCTGCGGGCCGGCCACCGGGTGCTGCTCACCGCCTTCGGCGGCGGGCTGTCCTGGGGGGCGGCCACCCTGACCTGGCCCGACGTCACCGTCGGCTGACCGATGTGTGCCGACCTTCGTTCTGCGGAAAGGAAGCCCGCCATGTTCGAAACCCTCAAAGAGATCCTGGTCTCCAAGCTCAAGGTCTCTCCCGACCTGATCACCGAGGACGCCACCCGCGAGGAGGCCGAGCTGGACTCGCTCGCGGTCGTCGAGCTGTCGATGCTGCTGGAGAAGGACTACGGCATAAAGATCAGCGACGACGAGCTGATGGAGGCCGAAAACGTCGGCGAGATGGCCCGGATGATGACCGAGCGCCGCGCGGCGGCCTGAACGCAACGCACCGGCCGCCGGCCGGGCCGCCTGCCCCTGTCCGGCACCGCACCGGCACGACACCGCCCCCGGCGCCCCGGCCCCGCCCGGGGCGCCGGGGGCGGTGGCCGGACGCACTCAAGGAGAGGTCTCATGCACGACGTGACGGAGCTGCTCACCCTGGGGCCCGAGGCGGTGCGGCGCCTGGCACGGCGCCGGTACCCGCTCGACGTGGCCGCGCTGAAAGCCGCCCACCGGCGCCGCACCACCGCCCTTGCGGCCCTGTCCGGGCTGCGCGCCGAGGCGAAGGCGGCCTCCCGCGGGCACGGCGCGGGCACCCCCGGCGAGCAGGCGCGCCGGGCCGCGCGGCGGCTGCGGGAGCAGGTGCAGCAGGCGCAGGCAGCCGCGGACCGGGCCGAGGCGGAGCTGAGCGAGCTGCTGCTGGCGATCCCCAACCTGCCCCTTGAGCAGGTGCCCGACGGACACAGCGACACCGAGGCCGTCGAGGTCAGACGGGGCGGCCCGCCGGTGCAGGAGGGCACGCCCCGGGCGGCCCACCACGCCGACCTCGGCGAGGCGCTGAACATCCTGGACCACTCCCGCGCCGCCCGGCTGTCCGGCGCCCGGTTCACCGTGGTGCGCGCAGCCGGCGCCCGCCTGGAGCGCGCGCTCGCCGACTTCTTCCTCGACCTGCACACCACCGAGCACGGCTACACCGAGTACTCGGTGCCGTACCTGGTCAACCGCCAGACGATGACCGGCACCGGCCAGCTGCCCAAGTTCGCCGACGAGTTGTTCGCCACCGCCGTCGGTGACCGGGAGCTGTTCCTGGTGCCGACCGCCGAGGTGCCGCTGACCAACCTCGTCGCCGGTGAGCTGCTGCCGGACGCACGCCTGCCGCTGGCGTTCACCGCCCGCACCCCCTGCTTCCGCGCCGAGGCGGGCAGTTACGGCCGCGACACCCGCGGCATCCTGCGCCTGCACCAGTTCGAGAAGGTGGAGCTGGTCCGCATCTGCGCCGCCCAGGACGCGCCCGGGCAGCTTCAGCTGATGGTCGAGCACGCCGAGGAGTGCCTGCGCCGCCTGGAGCTGTCCTACCGGGTGGTGCTGCTGCCGGCCGGCGACCTGGGTTTCTCGGCCAGGATGACCTACGACCTCCAGGTGTGGCTGCCGGGCAGCAACACCTTCCGGGAGATCTCCTCCGTCTCCGACTGCGGCACCTTCCAGGCCCGCCGCGCCGGCATCCGCGTCCGCACCCGCGGCGGCGGCAAGGAGCCGGCCGCGACGCTGAACGGCTCCGCGCTGCCCATCGGGCGGACCCTGGCCGCGCTGCTGGAGCAGCACCAGCGGCCGGACGGGTCGGTGGAGCTGCCCAAGGCGCTGCAGCCGTATGCGGGCTTTGCACGGATCCTGCCGGACGGCACCCCGGAATGACCCCCGCCCCGCGGCCCTCCGGCGGCCCTCCGGCGGACCTCCGGGGGCGGCGGGGCGCCGCGGGGCGGTCGCTGAGGGGACGGTGGAGGCGTCTCACACCGGCTGCGGCGACAGCGCGGGGCGTGCGGTGGAGCCCGCGCCGGTGCCGGCGCACGCCGGGGACTGGTTGAGTATGTCCAAGAACAGCTCCCGCAGCTGCGGTGACGGCTCGGTGCCCAGCTCGGCGATCATCCGGGCGCGGGCGGCGTGGTAGGTCTCGATCGCCTCCGCCTGCCGCCCGCAGCGGTACAGCGCCCGCATCAGCATCTCGGTGATGCGCTCGCGCCAGGGGTGCACGACGCTCATCCGCTTCAGCTCCCCGATCGCGGAGGGCACTTCACGCTGCAGATCCAGCCAGAGCTTGTCCTCCGTCGCGGCCAGGTGCTCCTCGGCCAGCTGCACGGCCGCCGACTGGCACAGCAGCCCGCCGGCGACGTCCTGCAGCGCTGCCCCCCGCCACAGGCCCAGGCACTGCGCCAGCAGCCGGGAGGCCTGTTCGGTGTCGAAGGCCATGACCGAGCGGGCCTGGGCGATGCCGCGCCGAAAGACGTTCATGTCCAGATCGTCCAGCGGGAACTGGAGGCTGTAGCCGGTGGAGCGGCTGATCAGGGACACGGTGCCGTCGCCGAACTCCTGCAGGGTGCGGCGCAGCCGGGAGACATGGGCCTGCAGGGCGTTCTCCACCGTCATGGGCGGCTCGTCGCCCCACAGTTCGGCGTAGAGCTCCTCGGCCGGGACCAGCTTGCCGCCGTTGACGAGCAGCACGGCGAGCAGCACCCGCTGATGTCCTCCCCGGATGCTGTGGAAGTGGCCGTCCGCCTCGATGCCGACAGAGCCGAGAACCTTGAACTTCACCGACTGCTCCTCCCTGCCTGTCGCCCCCGCGACAGCCGGCGGCGACCGCCCAGACGGGCTCGACCGGGGCGGTACGCCAGTGTGTTGTCCTGGTTGAACGTGGCACCGGCGCCTTGAGCGCCGCTCGAAACACGGCCAAGGGTGCGCCGCGGCGGCCGGCTGCGCGGCAGGGGGTGCGAGCTGCGCGAAAGGGGCGGTGCCAGAAGCCGTCGGGCGGCCGGCTGCGGGCGGGTGGGGCGGGGCCGGCTGCCGGCCCGGCCGGGGGCGGCGCGGGCCCGGGACGGGGGTCTCTAGTTGTCCTCAAGTGTCCCTTGAGTCGGGTCTGTCACAGTGATGGTGGTGCCGCCCACGGCTTCGCGCGAGCCGGGCGGCGACCCGTACACAATTCACTAGCGTTTCAAGGGAGTACGCGTGAGTGACCTCACCGAGCTGGCCGGCCGTTACATCGCTGTGTGGAACGAGCCGGACGAGGCCAAGCGTGCCGCCGCGATCTCCGAGTTGTTCACCGCGGACGCCACGTACACCGACCCGCTGGCCGACGTGCAGGGGCACGACGGGATCGGGGCGGTGATCGCGGGCGCCCGTGAGCAGTTCCAGGGTTTCGACTTCCGGATTCTCGGTGAGGTCGACGCCAACCACCACATCGCCCGCTTCCAGTGGGAGCTGGTGCCCGCCGGCGGCGGCGAGAACGTCGTCATCGGCTTCGACGTCGTGGTGAGCGACGGCGCCGGAAAGATCAAGGGCGTCTTCGGGTTCCTCGACAAGGTGCCCGCCGGCGCCTAAAGGGCCCCAGGGCGCGTTGCAGCACCGGGCGGATCCCCGCACTTCACAGGGGGTCTGCCCGTTTCCGTCCCCGCAGGGCGAGGCAGCACAGCCCTGCGACATTTCCCCCACAAGGAGCACCACGATGACGACGGACGCCGCTTCCACCACCAGCGTCGAGGAAGGGGTGAGACCACCGGCCGGTACGGGCGGGCCCGGCTGGGGTGCGCTGGCCATCGTGATGGTGGGCACCTTCCTGACCGTCCTGGACTACTTCATCACCAATGTCGCCGTGCCCTCCGTCCAGGCCGATCTGCAGGCCAGCCACGCCCAGTCGCAGCTGGTCGTCGTCGGTTACGGGGTGGCCTTCACCGCGGGCATGATCACCGGCGGGCGGCTCGGTGACCTCTACGGCCGGCGGCGCATGTTCGCGCTGGGCATGCTGGGGTTCACCCTCGCCTCCGGGCTGTGCGCCGCGGCGCAGGGCGCCGATGCGCTGATCGTCTTCAGGGTGCTGCAGGGCGCCGCCGCGGCGCTGATGGTTCCTCAGGTGCTGGGCATCCTCGCCGTGGTCTACACCGGGGCGGCGCGGGCGCGTGCCTTTGTCGTCTACGGTCTGGTGGTCGGTCTGGCCGGCGTCTTCGGCCAGGCCATCGGCGGTGCGCTGATCTCCGTGGACGTGGCCGGGCTCACCTGGCGGACCATCTTCCTGATCAACCTGCCCGTCGGGGCCGCGGCCCTGGTGCTGACGCCGCGGCTGATTCCCGAGTCGCGCAGCGCCGAGGGCGGGCGGCTGGACCTGGTCGGGGCGCTGTTGTCGACGGTGACGCTGGTGGCGGTGGTGTTCTCGCTGGTCGAGGGCCAGGAACGCGACTGGCCGCTGTGGAGCTGGCTGCTGCTGGCGGCCGCGGTGCCGCTGGGCGCCGGCTTCGTGGCCCACCAGCGCCGCCGTATGCGCCGCCGGCTCAGCCCGCTGATCGACCTTTCGCTGTTCAGCAGCCGCACCTTCTCCGTCGGGCTGGCCGGCATGCTGTCGTACTTCCTGGCCATGGGCTCGTTCTTCTTCCTGCTCGCGCTGTATCTGCAGCAGGGCCGGGGCCTGTCGCCGGCCGAGGCCGGGCTGGTCTTCCTCACCCTGGGCGGCGGCTACTTCGGCTCGTCGATGCTGTCCACCAAGCTGGCCGCGCAGCTGGGCCACCGGCTGTACTCGACGGGCCCGCTGCTGCTGGCCACCGGGTACGTGCTGACCGCGGCGACGGCCCGCTGGCTGGGCACCGACGGGCACATCCTGTGGATCCTGCCCCCGCTGGTCCTCGCCGGCATCGGGATGGGCATGACCACCGGCCCGCTGACCGGTGCCGTCCTGGCGGGCGCCGACGCGCAGCACGCCGCCGCGGCCTCCGGCGCGGCCAACACCGTGCAGGAGGGCGCGGTCGCCGTCGGGGTGGCCGTCGTCGGCACCGTCTTCTTCCCCGCGCTGGGCGAGGCGGCGCCCGAGGACTATCCGCACGCCTTCGGCGTGGGACTGATCCCGCTGGTGGTCTTCTGCCTGGCCGCCAGTGTGATCGTGCGGTACATGCGGCCGCGCGAGCAGCGGTGAGGCGCCCGGTCCGCAGCTGACGGCGCGGGCCGTCACGGGGGCCGGTACGGACAGCGCGCTGTCCGTACCGGCCCCCTTTCGCTGCCCGCGCGGGGCGGGCCAGTGGCCGGTCAGCGGCGTGTCAGTGGCCGGTGCTTGGCTTGACGCCCGCACGCCGGTGATGTCACCACCGGCCCCGTTCTTGTCGGATCGGTCACCTATATGTCTTTTGCGAATGTTTCTGCGGGTCAGCTGCGTGAGCTGCCCGCCCATGAGATCACCGAAGAGATAGAGGCCGTCGTCGAGGAGCTGTTCAAGGACGCTCTGCTGATGGAGGCCGAGGAGGAACTCCCCCTTTCCGTCAGCTACTTCGACCTGGGGCTGACCTCGCTGAAGCTGACCCGCATCAAGCAGCAGCTGGAAGTGCTGCTGGATGTGTCCGTCGACACCACCGTGCTGTTCAACGAGCCCACCGTGGAGCACCTGGTGCGCTACCTGAGCGGCCTGCTCGCCAGTACGCCCGCCGCGGACCTGCCCGCCGCCCCGTAACCGATCACCGGCACACACAAGGAGCCGCGGACATGTCGCGCCACAACAGCCACGCCACCTCTTCTCACCTGCCGGGAGAGCCGCCGGAGCCGGTCGCGATCGTCGGGGTGGGGCTGCGCTTTCCCGGCGGCAGCAACAGCCTGGAGGAGTTCGAGGAGTTCCTGCGCACCGGCAGCTCCGGCATCGGCCCGCTGCCCCAGGACCGCTGGGACGTCGCCGCCTTCACCCCCCAGCACCCCGACGACAAGGGCAAGATACGGGCGCGGGCCGGCGGCTACCTGGAGCGGATCGACCTGTTCGACGCGGGCTTTTTCAACATCTCGCCCAAGGAGGCGCAGTACATCGACCCCCAGCAGCGCATGCTGCTGGAGACCGCGTGGCAGGCCCTGGAGCACGCCAACATCGACCCCACCCCGCTCAGGCGCGGCAACGGCGGCGTCTACATCGGCGCCAGCTCCGTCGACTACGCCCTGGAACTGGACACCCTCGCCTACGAGGAACTCGACGGCCACCTGGCGTCCGGCATCACCCTGTTCCCGCTGGCGGGACGGCTGTCGTACTTCCTGGGCTGGCGCGGCCCGTCCATCAGCGTCGACACCGCCTGCTCCTCCTCGCTGGCCGCGCTGCACATGGCCGTCACGGCGCTGCGCCGCGGCGAGTGCGACATCGCCCTGGGCGGCGCGGTCAACGCCCTGCACAGCCCGCGGATCCCGGTGATGTTCTCCAACGCCCAGATGCTGGCGGCCGACGGGCAGTGCAAGACCTTCGACGAGTCGGCCGACGGCTACGCGCGCGCCGAGGGCTGCGCTGTGGTGGTCCTCAAGCGGCTCACCGACGCCCAGCAGGACGGCGACAACGTCCTGGCCGTGATCCGCGGCAGCGCGGTCGGCCAGGACGGCGACAGCGCCGGGCTGACGGTGCCCAACGGGCCCGCCCAGGAGCGGGTGCTGCGTCTGGCGCTCGCCGACGCACACCTCGATGCGGGCGACATCGGTTACGTCGAGGCGCACGGCACCGGCACCCCGCTGGGCGACCCCATCGAGATCGGCGCCATCAGCAACGTGTTCGCCGACACCCACACCCAGGACGACCCGCTGATCGTGGGCTCGGTCAAGACCAACCTCGGCCACATGGAGCCGGCCTCCGGGCTGGTCGGCGTCATCAAGGCGCTGCTGCAGATCCGCTCGGCGACCATCTTCCCGCACCTGAACTTCTCCACGCCCTCCACGCGCATCCCGTGGGAGGTGTATCCGGTGCGCATCCCCACCGCGTGCGAGCCGTGGACGGCGCCGGTGCGCCGGGCCGCGGTCAACAGCTTCGGCTTCGCCGGCACCATCGGCGCCCTGGTCCTGGAACAGCCCCCCGCCCCCTTACCCGCCGCTGGCGGGGTGCCAAAGACCGCCGCACGCGCCGGCGGGGCGGTGTTCACCCTGTCCGCCAAGAGCAGTGCCGCGCTGCGCGCCCAGGCCGAGCAGTACCACGCCTTCCTCACCAGCCACCCCGAGGCGGACGTGGCCGCCGTGGCCTACACGGCCAACGTCGGCCGGGCGCACTTCTCGCACCGCATCGCCGCCCCCGTCGCCGACCGCCAGGCGCTGCTGGCCCTCCTGGATGCCGCCCGCCGGCCGGAAGCGGCCGTGGAGCCCTCGGGCGTGCGCAAGGTCGCCTTCATGTTCACCGGGCAGGGCGCGCAGTACGCGGGCATGGGCGCCGCCCCCTACCGGCAGTTCGCGCTGTTCCGGCAGGTCGTCGACGAGTGCGACCGGCTCTTCGCGCCGCATCTGGGCCGCTCGGTGCGCGCGCTGCTGCTCACGACCGGCCAGGACGCGGAGCAGGCGATCGGCCAGACCCTGTTCACCCAGGCGGCGCTGTTCACCCTGGAGTACGCGCTCGCCCGCCAGTGGATGTCCTGGGGGATCAAGCCCAATGTGCTGATCGGGCACAGCATCGGCGAGGTGGTGGCCGCCACCGTGGCCGGGCTGTTCTCCCTGCCGGACGCGGTGACGCTGGTCGCCGCCCGCGCCCGGCTGATGCAGTCGGTGCGCGCCGACGGGGGCATGGCCTCCGTCAGCGCCGCCGCCGAGCGGATCGAGCCGCTGCTGGGGGACTACCCGGACCTGGCCGTCGCGGCCGTCAACGGCCCCGAGGCGTGCGTCATCTCCGGCGCGAGCGCGCCGCTGGCCGAGGTCAGCGCCCGCCTGGCCGGCGAGGGCATCCGCGTCAAGGCGCTGTCGGTCTCGCACGCCTTCCACTCCCCGCTGATGGCGGAGGTGTTCGACGACTTCCGCACCGCCCTGCAGGCCGTCACCTTCCACGAGCCGTCCATCTCGCTGGTGTCCAACCTCACCGGCAAGGTGGCACGGATGCGGGAGATCGCCAGCGCCGAGTACTGGGTGCGGCACATCGGCGAACCGGTGCGGTTCTACGACGGCATGCGCACGGTGGCCAAACGCGGCCGGCACGCCTTCGTGGAGATGGGGCCCTCGGCCATGCTGTGCGCGCTGGGCAAGAGCTGCGTGAGCGCCGGCGACCATGTGTGGCTGGCCAGCCTGCGCCGCCAGGACACCGGCCCCAGCGCCATGCTCAGCGCCCTGGCCGGCTTCTACGCCGCCGGCCTTGGTGTCGACTGGGCCGCCTACCACGCCGGGACGCGCCCGGGCATGGTGCAGCTGCCCACCTACGCCTTCCAGCGCAAGCCGTACTGGCTGCCCGCCTCCACCGCCCGCAGCCGGCCGGGCGCGTCCGGCGAAGCGCACCACCCGCTGCTCGGCCGGCCCCGCCCCGCCGGACAGTCCGAGCCGCAGATACGGGAGTTCGAATCCGAGTTCACCCTCGCCGAGCTGGGCGAGCTGTCCGGCCACCGCCTGGGCGGGCAGGCCTCGCTGCCGCCCGCCGCCTGGGCCGAGCTGCTCTTCGCCCTGCAGGACGCGGTGTTCGGGCACACCCGCCACCGCATCGAGGACCTGCGGCTGCCCCAGCCGCTGTATGCGGACGACAGGGACGTGGTGCGGCTGACGACACGGCTGCGCCGGACGGGCACCCACCGGGCCGAGGTCGAGGTGAGCGGCACCCTCACCCGCCGTACCGGCGGCACCGGTGAGGGCGCTGAGGGCGGTCAGGGGGAGGTGCTCACCTTCGTACGCGCCCGCCTGGCACCCGATGAGCAGCCGCCGGCCGCCGCGCTGCACGCCCTGGCCGGCACCCCCGGCCCGCCGCGGGCGCAGGCGCAGGCCGAGGACATCGCCACCGACCTGGCGGCCGTCGGCCGCGGCTTCGGCGACGCCGCGCCGCGCCTGCTCGCCCTCACCCGGCACCCGCACGGTGTGGTGACGGGCGAACTCGCCGGCGGCCCGGCGGCAGCGCTGGAGCAGCTTCCGGCCGCGCTGCTGGAGAGCGCGCTGACCGGCGCCGTCGCCCTGGACGTGGACGGACCGGTGTACGCGCTCAGCGCCGCGCGCAGCCTCAGGCTGTTCAAAAAGCCGCGCGGCCAGCGGCTGCACCTGGTGGCCCGGGTCCGGCCCGAGGGCGCCGGCCGCATCGCCGATGTGCTGCTGCTGGACGACGACGAACCGGTCGCCGAAGTGCTCGGCGCCGTGCTGTCACGCCCCAACGGGGCAGGCGGCGGGCCGCACTTCATCCACCGCGCCGACTGGCTGCGCCGCTCGCTGCCCGAGGCGGCACAGACCCCCGGCGGGCGGCACGTGCTGCTGGTGGGCACGGCCGGGGCGCAGACGCCCGCCGTGCTCACCGCTCTGGCCGGCCACGCCCGCCCGGACAGCGGCGGCCCGGACAACGCCCGCCCGGACAGCGGCGGCCCGGACAACGGCGGCCCGGCGCAGGAGGTGCGGCTGTCCCTGGCGGCCGACGCGCAGGCGCTGGATGCGCACCTGGCCGACGCTTCGGTCACCGACATCGCCTGGTTCTGGCAGCCCGCCGCCGGCCCGATGTCGTACGCGCGGCTGCGCGGGGAGCTGGAGCACAACTTCCGCAGCCTGCTGCGGGCGCTGGCCGCGCCCCACCTGGCCCGGGCACGGCACACCCCGCGCCTGTGGCTGGTCACCGAGCGCGCCCAGTGGCTGCCCGGCGACAGCGCCGACGGCGGCGAGCAGCTTGCGGCCGCCGCGCTGTGGGGCTTCGGGCACGTACTGCTCAACGAGCACCCCCAGCTCAAAGCGACCTGCGTCGACGTCGACGGCGACGGCGAGGCGGCGGCAGCGGCCCTGCTGGCCGAGTGGCGCGCGCCCCAGGCGGACGAGTACCAGATCGCCTACCGCGCGGGCCGCCGCCATGTGCGCCGGCTGCTGCCCGGCGACGCCGCCCCCTCATTTCCCGGCGCCTTCGAGGTGCACGCCGGCGCCGCGCACCCGCCCGTGCTGGTGCCGGCCGAGCAGCCGCCGCCGCAGGACGATCAGGTGCGGGTGCAGGTGACGGCCGCGGCCCTGACCGCCCAGGACATCCCCGCCGGCCCGGCCGGTGAGGGGCACGGTGCACCGCAGCCGGTGACCGCGACCGCCTGCGCGGGCACGGTCGTGGCGGCGGGCCCCGCAGCACACCTGGCCGTGGGCACGCCGGTGCGTCTGACCCGGCCGGGGGTGCTGGGCTCGGCGGTGACCGTGCCCGCGGCGGCGGTGACACCCCTGCGCCCCGGTGAGCGGCCGGCCGCCGCGGCGGCGCTGGCCGCGGGCGGCACCGACCAGGACGCGGCCCGGGGCGAGGTGTACCGGGTGGAGGAGACGGACGAGGCGCTGCGGATGCTGCCCCGGCGCACCGGGGCCGTCGTCATCGCCTTCGGCGCCGGCCCCGTGCCGGGCGCCGGCACACCCGAGGCCGGCGCGGGCCGGCAGGCCACCGGCGTGCGGGCCGACCGCACCTATGTGGTGACCGGCGGCCTGGGCGGCCTGGGCCTGGTCACCGCGGCCAAGCTCGTCGATCTGGGGGCCCGGCACCTGGTGCTGGTCAGCCGCAGCGGGCGGCCCACCGGCGAAGCCGCCGGCATCCTGAGCGAACTGGCCCACAAGGCGACGGTGTCGCTGCTGCGCGCCGACCTGGGCAGCGACACCCAGGTCGCCGAGCTCGTCGCACAGCTCCAGCAGCTGCCGCACCCGGTGGGCGGCATCGTCCATGCGGCCGGCGCCATCGGCAGCGAGCTGATCTCCGCCCTGGACTGGCCGGCCATCGAGGAGCAGCTGGCGCCCAAGGTGTACGGCGGGTGGCTGCTGCACGAGGCCGCCGCCGGCTTCGCCGAGCTGGACTTCTTCACCGTCTACTCCTCCATCGCCGCTGTCGCCGGCGCCCGCGGCGGCGTCGGCCAGGCGCACTACGCGGCCGCGTTCTCCTTCCTGGACAACCTGGTGCACTACCGCACGCGCCGGCAGCTGCCCGCCCTGAGCGTCAACTGGGGCTCGTGGGCGCGGGTGGGGGCCTCGGCCCGCCTGAAGGCCTCCTACATCACGGAGATCGAACGCAGCGGCGTGCGCCTGTTCTCGCCCTCGTGGGCGCTGCGCGCCCTGGAGCGGCTGGGGCAGCACGGCGCGGCGCAGCGGGTGGTGAACATCTTCGACTGGGACCAGTTCGTGGCCCGGCTGCCGCTGGCCAACGCCCTGTTCGAGCACGTCGCAGGCCGCAGGCAGGCGGCCGGTGACGATGCGGGCATGGACCTGGCCGATCTGCTGGCCAGGCCCCGAAGCGAGCGGCTGAAGCTGATCGGCCGGACGGTGGCCGAACGCGTCGCCGCCGTGCTGCACTTCGGCTCGGCCGACGAGGTGGAGCCCACCGCCGACTTCGTCACCCTCGGCCTGGACTCGGTGATGGGCATGGAGGTCAAGTCCCAGCTGGAGGCGGACCTCGGGCTGAACCTGCCGGCCTCGCTGACCTTCGACCACCCCTCGGTGCGGCACATCACCGAGTTCGTCGACACCCAGCTGTCCCGACAGGACGGATGACCCCTGAAGTCCCACCGCCGAACAGAAGGCAGCGTGAGCCACGAGATGAACCCCATCACCACCCCGGCCGGCCACCGGCCGGCCGGCCACCCGCAGGCGGGCTGGACCCTGACCGAGGCCTGCGCCCGCAACGCCGCCACGCGCCCGGACCACACGGCGCTCATCTGCGAGGGCCGCCGCACCAGCTACGCGCGGCTGCACCGTGACAGCAACCGGGCGGCCCACGCCCTGAAAGCGGCCGGTATCGGCCGCGGCAGCCGGGTGGCCTACCTGGGCCGCGAGTCGGAGCACTACTACCTCACCATCCTGGCCTGCGCCAAAGCCGGCGCGGTGATCGTGCCGGTCAACTGGCGGCTGACCGCCGGCGAGGTGGAACACATCCTCAACGACTCCGGCGCCGAACTGCTCTTCGTCGACGCCGAGTTCCAGCCCACCGTTGAGCAGATACAGGCAGGCGACGGGCTCGGGGCGCTGCGTACCGTGGTGCGCCTGGACGGCACCGGCGAAGACGGCACCCACGACCGCGGGGCGGGCCTGGCCCGCTGGTACGCCGCTGCGGCCGACACCACCCCCGACGCCGGCACCGGCCCCGACGACGCGGTCCTGCAGATCTACACCAGCGGCACCACCGGCCTGCCCAAGGGCGTGGTCATCGCCCACCGGACGTTCTTCACCCTGCCCGAAGCGGTCCGCGCCCACGGCGCCGACCCGGACGACTGGATCGACTGGCGCGCGGACGACATCAGCCTGATCTCCCTGCCCGGCTTCGGCATCGCGGGCATCGGCTGGTTCCTGCACGGCTTCTGCGTGGGAGCCACCCACGTGATCATGCCGATGTACGCCGCCGGTGAAGCGGTGCGCCTGATCGCCGCCCTGGGCGTCACCATCACCTTCGTGGCGCCGGCGATGCTGCAGATGATGCTGGACGAACGCGGCGTCACCCCCGCCTCGTTCACCTCCCTGCGCAAGATCGCCTACGGGGCGGCGCCGATCTCCGAGAGCCTGCTGCTGCGCAGCCTGGAGATGTTCGGCTGCCAGCTCGCCCAGATCTACGCCAGCACCGAAGCCGGCAGCGTCGCCGTCTGCCTGCCGCCGTCCGCGCACATCCCGGGCAGCCGGCTGCTGAAGGCCGCCGGCCGGCCCTGCCCCGGCAACGAGATCAAGATCTGCGACCGGGACGGCACCGAACTCGGCCCGGGCGAGATCGGCCAGGTCTGCATCCGCACCCCGGCCCACATGATCGGCTACCACAACCGGCCCGACGCCACCGCCCAGACCCTGGTGGACGGCTGGCTGCACATGGGCGACGCCGGCTACCTGGACGAGGACGGCTATCTGTTCCTGTGCGACCGGATCAACGACACCATCATCGTGGCCGGGCAGAACATCTACCCGGCCGAGGTGGAAAAACAGCTCAGCGAGCACCCGGCGGTGGCGGACGCGGCCGTCGTCGGCGTCCCCGACGAGCAGTGGGGCGAGGCCGTGCACGCCGCCGTGGTGCTGCGCGAGGGCACCAGCGCCAGCCCGCGCGAACTGCTGCTGTTCCTGCGCGGCCGGCTCGCCGACTACAAGATCCCCGTCCGCTACCACGTCCTTGACGCACTGCCCCGCAACCCTTCCGGCAAGATCCTGCGCCGCTCGGTGAGACAGCAGCTCAGCGGCCGGCAGACAGGCACACAGCAGGCGGGCGGCTGGCAGGCGGGCGCAGTACGCAGGCCGGCGCCGGCCTGAAGCGGCCCGCCGGCCGGCACGCGCATCGAATGGAACGGACAAAGACTGTGAACGGAGTTGGACCCATGGGCACCTCATCGGGCCCTGCGCAGGTCGGCGTGCTGCTGCCGACCCGGGAGCAGGCCATCAACGGCACCTTCGCCGCCGCACCGCTGCTCGACTTCGCCCGGCAGGCCGAGCAGCTCGGCTTCGACTCGCTGTGGGCGGGCGACTCGCTGATCGCCCGCCCGCGCCTGGACCCCCTCGTGGTGCTGTCCGCCGCGGGCGCGGTCACCAGCCGGGTCACCCTCGGCACCGCCGCCCTCACCCCGGCGCTGCGGCACCCGCTGACCGGCGCGCACCAGGCGGCCAGCCTGGACCACGTCACCGGCTCCCGGCTCGTGCTCGGCCTCGGCTCGGGCTTTCCGATGCCGGAGACCGAGGAGGAGTTCGCCGCCGTCGGCGCCTCCTTCACCCACCGCGCCGGCCGCCTGGACGAGATCGCCGCCTTGTGGCGCCAGGCCTGGCGCGCCACCCGGCCCGGCACGCCCAGCGACTTCCAGGGCCGCTACTGGCAGGCGTGCGGGCTGGACAGGCTGCCCGGCCCGCACCGGCCGGGCGGCCCGCCGCTGTGGCTCGCGGGCAGCGACACCCCCCGGGTACTGGAGCGGGTGGCCCGCCACTACGACGGCTGGATGCCGTTCCTGCCCAGCGCCGAAGCCTACGGCGCGGCCTGGCGCCGGATCGGTGAACTGGCCGCGGCCGCGGGCCGCAGCGCGGACGCCATCACCCCGGCGCTGTACGCCACGATCACCGTCGATGCGGACCGCCGGCGGGCCCGCGCCGAGCTGGAGCACTACCTCAAGCACTACTACGGGCGCACCCTGGAGCAGATGGCGGCGGTGCAGGCCTACGCCTGGGGCAGCGCCGAGGAGTGCGCCGACGCGCTGGCCGCCTACGTACGCTCCGGCGCCCGGCACCTGATCATCCGGATCGGTTCGCTGCAGGGCGAACCCCAGCTGAAGCAGATCGCCGACGTGGTGCTGCCCCGAGTCAAGGAGATGTCACGGTGAACGGATTCGGCCCGGACATGTCCACCGCCGGCTCCTGGTTCCACCCCGTCCAGGCCGACCCCGACGCCGGTCTGCGGCTCTTCCTGCTGCCGCACGCCGGCAGCGGCGCCATCATCTACCGCGACTGGCCCAGCCTGCTGCCCTCCGACATCTGCGTGCAGGCGGTGACCCTGCCCGGCCGCCACAACCGGCGCGAGGAGGAGACCTACCAGGACTTCGAACCGCTGCTGGAGGGCCTGTACGAGGCGGTCCTGGACGAACTGGACGACGACCGGCCCTTCGCGATCTTCGGTCACTGCCTCGGCGCCCAGCTGGGGTTCCGGGTGGCCGTACGGCTCAAGGAGGAAGGCGAGCGCCAGCCGCTGCTGCTGGGCGTGTCCGGCTGGTCGCCCATCGGCTTCTACCGGCCCACCGAGGAACAGAGCCAGATGCCCGACGACGAGATGCTTCAGTGGATCAAGAAGCTGGGCTCGTTCCCCGCCGAGGTCTACGACAACCCGGACATGCTCGCGCTGGTGGTGCCCGCGCTCCGCGCCGACCTGAAGGTCTCCGCCCAGTACGAGGACGACGGCGCGACGGTGTCCTGCCCGCTGGCCTCCTACGGCGGCGACAGCGACCCGCTGCAGCAGGACGCGGACGCGATGACCCACTGGGCCGGCCGCAGCCCCCAGTACCTGGGGCACCGCGGGTTCGCCGGCGGCCACTTCTACCTCGACCACCACGCCCTGGCGGTGACGGCGGACTTCTCCCGCCATCTGCGGCGCCTGGCCCCGCAGCCGGCGCACTGACCCCCACCGCCCCCGCTGCTCCCCCGCCACCCCGCTGCTCCCCCGCCCCCGCCCCTCTTGCGCTGTCTGCCTCGTTCCCCGCCCCTTTTTTTCTTTCCGTCACCGGGTAGGTACCCATGCCTTTCGTCACCGCCAAGGACGGCACACAACTGCACTACGAGGACTGGGGGGCGGGCCGGCCGGTCATCCTCCTGTGCTCGGCCACCATGAACTCCCGCATGTGGGAGTTCCAGGCCCCCTACCTGGCCGCGCGCAACCTGCGCTGCATCCTGCCGGACCGGCGCGGCTTCGGCCGCTCCCAGTGGCCCTGGGACGGCTACGACTACGACACCCTCGCCGACGATCTGGCCTGCCTCATCGACCACTTGCAGCTTGCCGACATCACCCTCGTCGGCTACGCCATGGGCGGCGGCGAGGCGGTGCGCTATCTGGCCCGGCACGGCTCCGCCCAGGTGGCACGCCTGGCGCTGGTGTGCTCCACCACCCCCTACCTGCTGCGCGCGCCGGACAACCCCGACGGCATCGACCTGGCCGTCTTCGAGCAGGCCGCCGCCGCGATCAGCGCCGACCGGGCCCGCTACGTGTCCCAGATCGCCCTGCCGTTCTTCGCCGGCCCCGACGCCACGGCCGCCTCCCTGACCCTGTCGCCCCAGCTGATGGACTGGATGACCCAGCAGGCCCTGGACAGCTCCCTGCGCGCCACGGTGGAGGTCACCCGCACCCTGTTCACGCAGGACCTGCGCCAGGACGTGCGCGGCGTCGACGTACCGACGCTGATCGTGCACGGAGACGCGGATATGAGCGCGCCGCTCCAGCTGTGCGCGCAGCGCACCGCGTCGTTGATCCCGCACAGCCGCATGGTGGTCTACGAGGGCGCCGCACACGGCCTGTTCGCCACCCACGCGGACCGCCTGAACACCGACCTTCTGCAGTTCGCCGGCGGGTAAGGACGCCACGCAGGCCGCCCCCCTTTTGTTGTGCGGCCCCGCACGCGCACAGCGCCGCGCCCGCACCCCGTTTCCGCCTTTTGCGGGGGGTGCGGGCGCGGCGCCGTGCGCCGTTGCTGCCGGCCTGGCCCGGTAGGGGGGTGGCTAGCGGTGGGCCTTGCGCAGGGCGCTGAACTGGAGCGCGGCGAACGCGGCGACCACGAGCGCCTGCAGCGGGATCCACACGGTGCCCGCCGTGTCGGCATCGAGCCAGCCGAAGACGACGGCGGCGATGCTGGCCAGTGCCCACAGGATGTTGACCTCGATCACCGCCTTGGTGGCCGCGGACGGCGGCAGCGGCCTGGCGGCCAGGGCCGCCACCAGCACGCCGTAGACGGCCAGGAAGGCACCGATGCCCCGCAGGAAACCGCGCTCCAGGCCGAGCAGGTCGCCCACCGGCTCGGCGGCGAGCAGGTAGATCAGGCCGTTGGCCGCGGTGACCGCGGCGTCGAGTGCGAGGAACAGACGCAGGGGGCCAGCCGCGGCGGTGGGGTGCGCCGCAGCGATCCGGGTGGCCTGGTTCGTCGTCATGAGGTCTCCTGGTCTCCTTGGGGGGTCGGGTGTCGCCTACGCGACGCTGCCACAGGCCTCTGACGGGGCCCTGACACCGTGCTCGCGTCAACGCCCGGCCCCCGGGCGCGGGCGCAGGCGCCGGCGCGGGTGCCGGCGCGGGTGCGGGCGGGGGTGCGGGCGGGGGCGCGGGCGCAGGTGCGGGCGCAGGTCAGCCGCCGGTCAGTGGCGTGTCAGCCGGCGGGCGCATGCTGGTGGTGTCGCCAGGACGCACGGCACCCGCCAGATGGCGCAGCCGGCCGTGGTCCGGGCGGCCAGGACAGGCGCCCGCAGCGGCCGACCGGGGACGGGAGTCCGCTTGGTGTCGGGTGCAGGACCGCGCAGGGGCGCATCCCGCCCTCTTTGCCGCTGCTGGAAGAGACCGGCCCCGTCCGGGCCGGTCTCTTCGTGCGTGCGGCGAGGCCCGGCAGGCCCGGGCGGGTCAGCGGGCCCGGCGGGCTTGGTGGGCCTGGCGGGTCAGCGGGCCTGGCTGAGCAGCGCGTCGACCATGCCCTCGTCCAGCATGGTCTGGGCGGTGACGTCGACGGCGTCGTCGAAGCCGAGGTCGACCAGCGCGACGCTCACCGTGTACTGGCCGGCCACCGTCCAGGTGCGAAAGCTCCACTCGTCGCCGGAGCCCGGCGTGCCGTCCGGGCGCAGCACCTGCACGCGCTGGGCCCCGGGTGCGAAGCCGAACTCGGTGAAGCGGAACCGCAGCCCCTGCCCGATCGCTTTGCTGTAGGCCTCTTTCAGCGTCCACAGCCGTACCAGTGCCGCGTTGCGCCGCCCTGGTGCCATCCGGGCCAACAGGTCGGTCTCGTAGGGGGTGCAGATCTGCCGCTCCACCGCCGAGCCGTGCAGCTGCCGGCTGGACAGCTCCGCGTCCACGCCGATCCAGCCGCACCGGGTGATGCCGACGACCAGCAGGTCGGCGGTGTGGCTGAGGCTGATGTCGACCTGGTCGCAGCCGCGCAGATAGGGGCGGCCGCCGGGCTTGTAGGCCAGGTCGATGTCGGCCGGGCGGGCCTCCAGGACGGCGCCCGCGGTGTACTTCAGCAGCAGCCGGGAGGCCAGGAACCGGGCCCGTACCTCGTCGTTGGTCATCTTCTGCAGGCGGGCGAAGTCCCGTCCGAGCAGCGCCGGCAGCGCGGAGTGGGCGCCGGTGTCCGGCTGGAAGTCGGCCAGCCAGTCCTGCAGGTGGGCGAAGACCACCACGCTGCCGCGTTCGGCGAGTTCACGCCGCACGGTGTGCCAGGGCCCCTGGGGGGTGACCTGGCACAGCCCGGCGGCCGCGGACGGCTCGGGCAGCATCGCCGAGGCGGCCGGGGCCCAGCTCACGCCGCGTTCTCCTCGCCCTGCCAGGTGGTGGTGCGCAGCAGGTCGGTCAGGGAGCCGACGTTGGCCATGTGGCCCACCATGTCGGGCAGCGGCAGCTCGCCCAGGCACGGGCGGCGCTCGGCCAGCCGGTGCACCAGCTCGATGAGCATCAGGGAGTCGAAGCCCAGATCCTCATAGAGCCGGCTGTGTTGCCCGGCCGGGGGCAGCCCCGTCTCCAGCGCCGCGACGACGTCGTCGGCGACCCGGTTGAGCAGCAGTTCACTCATGGTGTCCTCCGGTGCGTGTCCCTGCCCGCCCGGCCGGACACGCCGGCCCCGGCCGGGCAGGCAGGCCGGGGGTTGGGCGGGGCGGGGGTTGGGCGGGTGGGTGGGTGGGTTCATCGTGCGGCGAGCGGGGTGTCGTACAGGTCGAAGCTGGCGGCCTGGGTGAAGCGGCGTGACAGCTCGGCGAAGACCTCGGCCTCGGGGCCGGGTGCGGTGGCGGGGGTGCCCAGGCCGAGGCGGGTGCAGATCCGCAGCAGCGCGGTCACCAGCCAGCCCGAGCCAGCCAGGAAGGTGTCCTGGCTGTGCTGCTGGTGGCGCCACACGCCCAGGCAGGCGGCGGCGGCCAGGATGAGGGTGTAGCGGTCGGCCAGCGCGTAGGTGTGCGGGTTGGCCAGGCTGTGCCGGCTCAGCGGCGCCAGCGCCGCGCAGGCCTCGCGCAGCCGGCGCAGTTCGCCGACCAGGTGGCGGGTGATCGGGCGCAGCTGGGCGGTGCACGGGCTGTCGGGGCCGGTTTCGATGTCCTCGGCGGCGGCGACCAGCTCCGCGCACAGCGGGTCGCCGGCGGCGGCGGTGGACAGGCGGGCGAAGTCCAGCACGGGCAGGTCGTCGCGGACTTTGAACAGCCTCGCGTGCGAGGGCGTATCGGTCAGCCAGGAGCGGCGGGCCAGGGCGGACAGTTCGGGGGTGATGGTGGACAGCGCGGCCGCCGCGCCGGCGTGTCCGAGGCTGGTCACCGGCAGGTCCCGTACGTGTTTTTGGAAGATGCCGAACTCGCCGTCGCGGACGTAGATGGCGGAGCCGAGCAGGACGGACAGCTCGTGCACCGCGTCGTGCAGCAGGATGGGCAGCAGGTATTTGGTGGCCGCCGCGTAGACGCCGGTGATGCCCAGGTGCAGCCCGGCCGCCCGGGTGCTGGCCAGGGCCAGGCTGTCGCAGATCAGCAGATCGCTGAAGGCTCCCGAAAGGGTGCGCCTGGCCTGCGGGTTGCGCTGCACGGGCCGCCCGCCGACGCCGTGCACGTCGGCGAAGCGCAGCGCGGTGCGCAGGGCGGTGTCGCCTCCGCCCAGCACCATCGAGGGCAGGATGCTGCGGGTGAAGGCGAAGGACCGCAGGGCCAGGTCGACGCCGCCGCCCTCCTGGCCGAGCATGCTGTGCTCGGGCACGGGGCAGTGGGTGAACTGCAGTCCGGTCATCCGGCAGCCGCGCATGCCCACCATCGGATAGCGCTGAAGGTCGCGCACCCGGCCGGCGGGCAGTGCCTGCCGGTCCAGCAGCAGCGTGGAGTGGCTCTGGCTGCCGCTGTCGCGGGAGCTGCGGCACACGATCACCAGGCCGCGGGCGCGGTCGGCGTTGATGATGACCCGCTTGGTGCCGTCAAGGACCAGGCCGCCGCCGGCGCCGGCGCTCAGGGTGAACTCGTCGCGCAGGAAGGCGTTGCCGTGCGCCAGTTCGCGGTAGGAGACGGCCAGCCGGCCGCCGCCCAGGAGCACATCGGCCGCCCACCGCTGCTGCGCGCTGCTGCCCGCCACCCACACCGAGGCGCCGGCCAGCACGGAGAAGGCACCGTATCCGGTGCCCAGCGCCTGGTCGCGGCGGAAGACCGCCCTGAGCACCCGGGCCAGGGTGTCGGCCCTGACCAGGCGGCCGCCCAGGGCCGCGGGCACGAACTCGGCGTTCAGCCCGAAGCCGTCCAGCAGCTGCTCGGCCTGCGCCTGCGGCAGCCCGCGCTCGTCGGCGGCGAGGATCGCGGCATGCCCCAGCGGGTTGGCCGCATCCCAGGGGTCACCGAAACGGCGCTCCAGGTCCGCGACGCGTCCGGCCACCGCCGCTTCGGAGTTCAGCGCAGCAGCTTGTGCCCGCGGCCGCGCGGCCGCCTCGTTCGTGGGTAGCGCAAACGTCGTCAGTGCCATCGATTTGCCACCTTCCGCCGGGCAGGCCCGTCTTCCGTCCGCCGCAGCCTCAGCAAGCCTTGTGGCACCGAGCCTTATCAACGCCTCTGGAGGATCGCTGGAGACGCGCATGGGCCAAGCCCCCTCCCGAAGCGCCGCGCGCACCCCCGCAGTGCGCCACCGCCCGCCCCGCCGCCCCGCCGCCGCCCGCGGACCGCGGACGGCGGACCGCGGGCGGCGGGGCGGTGGGTAAGGGGATGGTCCGGGGCCGGTTTTGGCCCCGGGCCGTCCCGTTCCTTCGGAAACGGACCGGCCGGGGGCTTTCTTTTGAAATGCGGGGCCCGGTCCGTGCACGCGGGGCCTCTTTTTTTGCGGCGCCGGTGCCGCCGTACGGGCCGCCGCCTGAAAAGCACTCAAGAATCATCACACCGCGAGCGGAATTGCTCTGGCGGCCGCTGCTGGGTTTTCCGGACACCGGATATGGTCCGAAAGTACCTGCACAAGACCGGATGCGTTCCAGGCGTGGGCCGTCTTGGCGAAAACCACGCACGGGGGCGATGTGAGGAGAGCGATGGACGGCACCGGACCGGCGCTGCGCCTGTTCGTCTTCCACCACGCGGGCGGCTCGCACGTGCCCTACCGCCAGTGGCCCGCCCTGCTGCCCGAGCAGTGGGAGGTCCGTCTGCTGGACGCTCCCGGGCGCGGCCGTCTCGGCGACCTGCCGCAGCTGCACAACGCCGCACGGCTCGCCGACTTCTTCCGGCGCCGCCTCAAGGACGAACTGCAGGGCCCCTACGCCTTCTTCGGGCACAGCATGGGCGCCGTCATCGCCTACGAGCTGACCGTCCAGCTCGCCGCCCGGGGCCAGGCGCTGCCGGTGTGGCTGGGGCTGTCCGCGCGGGGCGCGCCGCGGTGGCAGGGCGAGGACAAGCAGCATCACCACCTGCCCGGCACCGAACTGCAAAGTCATCTGGAGCTGCTGGGCGGCACCCCCGACGAGGTCTTCGACCACCCCGATCTGTGGGCGCTGTACGAGCCGCTGATCCGCGGCGACATGCGCCTGGTGGAGACCTGGCGGCCCCAGCCCGGCACGCCCGTGCTGCCGGTGGCGCTGTCGGTGTTCGGCGGCAGCCAGGACACCTCCGTACCGGCGCAGCGGCTGGCCGGATGGGAGCGGCACACCGAACGCTTCCTGGGCGTGCGCCTGTTCGACGGCGGCCACTTCTACTTCCTGGACGACCCGCGGGTGCTGCTCGGGCAGGTCTGCCAGGACGTGGACACGGCCCTGGCCCTGGCCGCGGACCTGCCGCCGGCGGCCGGATGAACCCGGGGCCGGACCGGTGGCCGGGCGGGTCCGGCCACTTGTGCCTCTGATCACCTGCACCTGACTGCCGCTACCGACTGCCTGCCTTTCGACATGAGGGGGACAGATGCAGTTCCGCATCCTCGGTCCCGTGGAGATCCAGGACGAGCACACCGGTGTGCGCATCCTTCCGACGGGCGCCAAGCAGCGCGCCCTGCTCGGCGCGCTCGTGGTCAAGGCCGGGCACGATGTGTCCGTGCACCGGCTGATCGACGAGCTGTGGGGCGGCCACCCGCCGGCCAACGCGGCGAACGCGCTGCAGGCCCATGTGGCCCGGCTGCGGCGGCGGCTGCCCCGGGCCGGCGGCGCGGCCGGAGGGCCGCACGAGTGGATCGCCACCGGCTCGCTGGGCTATGTGCTGCACCTGGGTGCGGCCCAGATCGACGCCCAGCGCTTCCACAGCCTGATGGCGCAGGGCCGGCAGACGGCCGGCCGTGATCCGGGCCGGGCCGCCGAACTGCTGCGCCAGGCCCTGTCGTTGTGGCGGGGCCCGGCCCTGGAGGGCAGCGCCTACGGCGACATCTGCGCGGCCGAGGCGGCGCAGCTGGAGGAGCACCGGGTGACCGCCTGGGAGATGCTGTACGACGCGCTGCTGCGGGCCGGGCGGCACGGGGAGGTCACCGGCGAGCTGGAGGAGCTGACCTGTGACCATCCCCTGCGGGAGCGGTTCTACGAGCTGCTGATGGTGGCGCTGTACCGGTGCGGGCGGCAGGCGGAGGCGCTGAGCGTGTACGAGCGTGCGCGCAAGCGTCTGGTGCACGAGCTGGGCGTGGAGCCGGGCCCGGCCCTGCGCAGCCGTATGGAGGCGATCTTGCATCAGGATCCGGCGCTGGCCCTGCCGGACGCCTCTGCCGCCCTGGCTGCCGGGCAGGAGGGCGGGGCGGGGCCGGCGGCCGGGTGGCTGGGCAGTGAGATAGCCCGCCTCAACCACCGCATCGAGGGCCTGCGGCTGCAGCAGGAGCACCTGCTGCGCCGCTTCGAGCAGCTGACGGCCGCGGCGGGCGGGAAGCCGGCCGGACACTAGCACCGCACCCCGGCCGCGGCCGGGTGCGGTGCCGGCAGCCGCTCAAGGCCCGCTCCACCGGCGTGCGGCACCCTGGCGATGCCGGCCAGGCACAGGAGGGGCCCCCTTGGGCGGTTCGCCCCGCCGGGGCCGGACAGGCAGGCGGAGTGCGCCCCCCCTTTTTTTTCGATGTCCGGTCCGCGGCGGCCGACCCGTGGCCCTCCCCCGTGCCCGGGCCGGCCGCCGCTGGCAGGCGGGCGCCGCTGCCGGGCGGGCGCTGCGGGTGTGCGGGGCCGCCGCGGCGGGCACCGCCGTCCCCGCCCCGCGCCGCTGGCCTGGGATGCCGTGCGGCGACGCGGGGGCTCTGACCGCTCCTGCCGTGGGGGCTCTGACCGCTCCTGCCGTGGGGGCTCTGACCGCTCCTGCCGTGGGGGCTCTCTTCGCTCCCCCGGTGGGGGGCTGTGTTCGGTCCTTGTCCCGTGGGGGTTCTGCCCGTTCCCCCTGGTTGGGGGCTTTCTTCGCTCCCCCGTGGGGGGCTGTGTTCGGTCCTTGTCCCGTGGGGGTTCTGTCCGTTCCCCCCTGGTTGGGGATTCTCTTCGCTCCCCCCGGTTGGGTGTTCTCTTCGCTTCCCCCGCGGGGGGTTCTCTTCGGTCCTTGTGCCGGGGGGGTTCTATCCGCTCCTGCCATGGGGGCTTTCCTCGCTCCCGCGGGGGTTCTGTTCGGTCCTTGTGCCGTGAAGGTTGTCTTCGCTGCTGTGGGGGTTTTCTTCGGTGCGGCGGGCGGCGGTGTGCAGGGCATGGGCCAGATCGCGCAGCCGGCCGTCGTCGCCGGCGCCGCCGGCGTCGTCGTGGTCGGCGCCGAGGACCACCAGGGGTGCGTGGCCGAGGTCGGCCGCGAGGTGCCGGGCGAGCTCGCAGGCCAGGGCGCCGGCGCCGGAGAAGCCGCCGAGGATGAGGGGCTCGCCCGCCTGGAGCAGGGGCTGCAGCGCGGTGAGCAGCAGGGGCAGGCGGGCCACGTCCGCCCGCAGCGTGGTCACGGCCTCGGGCCCGGTGTAGTGGCGGGCCAGCGCGCTGTGGCGGCTGTCGTCGTATCCGGGCGGGGCGATCAGGCAGATGGTGGCGGCGCCGGGGCGGGCCGCCGGGCGCAGCCGTCGCAGGCGCCGGTGGGAGCCGGCCGGCCGGTCATCGTGCAGGCGGGGGATGTCGGTGCCGGCCAGGTGCGCCAGTGCCCCGGCGACGGTGATGGTCTCTGCGGCGGCGGGCAGCTGGCGCAGCAGCTGGGCGCTGTGGGCGAGCATCTGGGCCACCTGGTCGTCGTGCAGCCGGCCGCGGTCGTGCACCGCGGTCAGCACGAGCCGGCCCATGCTGTCGTGGTGGGCGAGCACGCCGACCGCGAACGCGCCGTGGCCTGCGGCCAGGCGGGCGTCTTCCACGTGGATGCCCTGCGCGGCCAGGTCCCAGGTCAGGTGGTGCGCCTGGCGGGGGCGGTGCTCGAAGCAGAGCACGGTCTCGGGTACGGCGGCGTCGGCGTCGTAGCCGAGCCAGGTGCGGATCTGCCCGGCGCAGACCCATTCGTAGGCGGCCAGGTCCAGGGCGCGGTCGGTCACCTCGCGCAGCAGCTGGGCCACGGTGGCGGCCGGGTCCACGGTCAGGCTCAGCGGCAGCGGGTTGGCGAAGGGCCCGGGAACGCGTGCGATGCCCTCCATCGGGATGCCGCGTCCGGACACCGTGACGCTGAAGCTGACCGGGGCCGCGGCGCGCCGTGTGCCGTGTGCCGTGAACAGGATCATCGCCCACACGGCCTGCAGGGCGCTGCTTTCGGTGGCTCCGAAGCGGGCCGCCCAGTGGGCCAGGCGTACGGCTTCGGAGCGGGTGAGCCGGGCCAGGGTGCGGCCGGTGCCGTGCCGGCCGGTGACGGCGCCGGGGCGGGCGCGGGGCAGGGCGGGGCTCAGCTGGGCGCTGGTGCGCTGGAAGTAGGCGCGGGCCGGCGCGGTGTCCTGTGCGGCCAGCCAGCGGCCGTAGTCGCGCAGGTCGGGGCGGCGTTCGCCGCCGCTGGTGCCGGCGGTGAGGTAGGCGCGGTAGAACTCCTGCAGCAGCAGGCGCACGCTGCGGCCGTCGAGCAGGCCGCGGTGGTAGGTCAGGACGATGTCGGTGGGCGGGGCCAGGCCGGCCGGCGGCTGTTGCGGTGCGCCGTCGAGCAGGGCGGCGCGCAGCAGGCCGGGCCGGCCCAGGTCGAAGCCGCGCTGTGCTTCTTGTTCCATCAGCGCCTGCCGGGTCAGGGTGCCGTGGGCGTGGCGGCTGACTTCGGGCACGGCGCGGGCGTGCAGCGCCAGGTGGGGCTGCGGGGTGAAGACGAACGCCGTGCGCAGCACGCTTTCGTGGTCGAAGACCTGCTGCCAGGCGGCGGTGAACCGGCCGGTGTCCAGCGGCCCGTGCCAGCGCCAGACGAGCTGGGCGACCTGCCGGTGCGGGGTGCCGGCGAGCAGGTCGTGCTGGAGCGGGGTGAGCGCGAGGGGCTCGGGCAGGGCCGGGGCCGGCCGGCCGGCGCGGGGGCCGGGTGAGGGCCCGCTGCCGGTGCCGTGCGCTGCCGGCGCGGCCGCGGTGAGCAGGTCGGCGAGCACACCGAGGGGGTAGCCGGCGTCGAACCGCAGAACATGGTGGCCGGGTGCCTGACGCACCGTGTGGGGCCGCATCCGGCGCAGGTGCGGCCGGTCGGCGGCAACCCGTTCGAGGGCGGCGTGCAGCAGGTCCCGCTCCAGCGGGCCGCGCAGTTCCAGGGTGGACGCCGCCTCAGCGGCCCGGCTGTCGAGGGCGAGCACTGCGGTCAGCGACACATCCACGTGGCGTTCGGCGGTCATCGGCTCCGCGGGGCCCAGGCTGCGCCCGCGCGGGGCGACGGCCGGCAGGCCCCGCTCCTCCTCTCCTTCGCGTCCTTCGCGCGCCGGAAAGCCGAGTCTGGCCTGCTGCCCCCACGCACCGCTGACACGCCGCTGACACCGCGCCCGGCACCGGACACCCCCCGCTGTTGTGTGTGTGGGGGGGATGAGGGGGTGGTGGTGCGTCACAGCATGCGCACGGCCGACTCGGCGTGTTTCTGGGCCAGCCGCAGGATTTGCAGGCTCTCCAGGCCCAGGTCCGCGCGCACCCGGCGGCGGGCGTCCTGGACGGTGGCGCCCGCGCCCAGGACCTGCTCGATGTCCTTCTCACGCAGCACGACGTGGTGCTGGGAGAGCACGGTCAGGCCTGTCGCGTCGGGCACGAGGGAGAACTCCCCGCAGTGCGCCGCGATGAGCTTGCGCGGCACGGTGTCCTTGTGCACGATGCGTCCGGCGTGCGGGAAGCACACCCGCACCGACCGCACCGTGTCCGAGGCGCCGTCGCTGCCGGCCAGATCCATGGTGACCTCCTGGACGCCGACGTGGGGCTCGGCCAGCTCCACCCGCCGCACGTGCGGGACTTGCCCGGGCCAGTCCGCCACCTCGTACAAAAAGCCGTAGACGAGCTCGGCGGGCCCCTTGATCCGCACCTGCTCCTCGAACGACAGCACCAGCTCGTCCAGCCGCTGCCAGCGCTCCGCCAGGAACCGCAGGCTCTTCAGACCCAGGCGGGCGAAGTCGACGGTGGCCCGCTCAAGCCACGCCACGTCCTCGGGCCGGTCATGGACGGCCGTGAACTCGTGATTGATGGTCAGCCGGCACCGGTCGGGGGCAAGGGCCTGCACCCACCAGGTACCGCCCATCGACTCGGCCGGCTCCATGATCAGATCCTGGCGGAAGGAGACCCGGCGCCGCGCGGGGTCCTGGACACGGTCCGACGTCCAGGACTTGATCTGCTGATCGGCCAGCACCCACATCCGCAGCCGCTCACGGACACCGTCGAAGTCCAGCCGCTCCACATACACATTCGGCGGGAGGTACAGCGGCCAGCGCTCGGCATCGGCGATCAGCCCGTAGACGACCCCCGCGGGCGCGGCCACGTCAACCGCGTGCGACAGACGGCTCACACGCTCACCGGGCACCCAGACCACCTTCTCTCCTCGGCAAAAGCCGCCCGGCTACCGTGCGCGGAGCGCGCACGGCCGGCATGCCCTCCGGCAGGGCGGTCGTCCCACAGAGCCTGTCCCGGCCCGCTCGACACCCACCGGAATACCGCTCGACCCCCACCCGCCTTGCCCGCCCGGCACCCGCAGCACCCCCGGCACAGAACGCGGTACAGCACGGCCCCACACGCAACACAACCGCGCGCGGCAGGGCCGCAGCCAGATCACGGCCTGGGCCAGGGCCAGGTCATGCCCGGGGCCG
>NZ_JANUQM010000008.1:0-376331 GCF_030386795.1 Streptomyces sp. S.PNR 29 | reverse complement strand
CAGCTCGGGTCGGGGCCGAAGCCATGGCCGGGGGGTGGCGAGGCCGAAAGCCCGGGTCATCACCACAGGGCATAGCGGAGTCGTGGACGGGTCACACAGCCAGGGACACGGCCCGGGTCGTGGCCGGGTCGTAGCCCAGGTCATGACCAGGGTCGTGGCCCGGGTCATGGCCAGGATCGTGGCCAGGTCGAGGACCGCGTCATGGCCAGGATCGTGGCGGGGGCGTGGCCCGGGTCATGGCCAGGATCGTGGCCAGGTCGAGGACCGCGTCATGGCCCGGGTCGTGGCAGAGTCACGGCCAGGTCGAGGACCGCGTCATGGCCCGGGTCGTGGCAGAGTCACGGCCAGGTCGTGGACCGCGTCCGCGTGCGGCAGGGCCGCAGCCGGGTCACAGCCTGGGCCAGGGCCCGGTCATGCCCGGGGCCGCAGCTCGGGTCGGGGCCGAAGCCATGGCCGGGGGGTGGCGAGGCCGAAAGCCCGGGTCATCACCACAGGGCATAGCGGAGTCGTGGACGGGTCGCAGCCCGGGACACGGCCCGGGACACGGCCAGGATCGTGGCGGGGGCGTAGCCCAGGTCATGGCCAGGATCGTGGCCAGGTCGAGGACCGCGTCATGGCCCGGGTCGTGGCGGGGGCGTGGACCGCGTCATGGCCAGGATCGTGTCAGGGGCGTAGCCCAGGTCCTGGACCGGGTCATGGCCCGGGACGCGGCCAGGGTCGTGGCCGGGTGCCAGCCCAGGTCATGGCCAGGATCGTGGCCAGGTCGAGGACCGCGTCATGGCCCGGGTCGTGGCGGGGGCGTGGACCGCGTCATGGCCAGGGTGGTGGCGGGGTTGTGGGCAGGGTGGTGCCGGTTTTCAGGCGGCGTAGAGGTCGAAGGTCGAGGTGCGCCGCGGTCCGGCCATGACGTCCAGCTGGGGGTCGACGGCCAGCATGGCCTGGTGCAGCCGCTGCACCTGCGGGGAGGGCTCGACGCCCAGCTCCTCGATCAGCCGGATACGCAGCTTGCGGTAGACGTCCAGGGCGGACGCCTGCCGGCCCGACCGGTACAGCGCCACCATGGCCTGCGAGTGCAGTCCCTCGTGCTGAGGATGACGCGCCGTCAGCTCGGTGAGTTCGGCGATGAGTTCGGAGTGCCGGCCCAGCCGCAGATCGGCGTCGATACGCCGCTCGACGGTGCCCAGGCGGCTCTCCTCCAGACGCATGACCTCTATCTCAAGGATCGGCCCGACCCGCACATCGACCAGCGCCGGCCCGCGCCACAGCTCCAGCGCCTGGCGGAAACAGCCCGCCGCACCGTCGTCGTCACCCGCCTCGAACGCCGACCGCCCCTGGGTGACCATGCGTTCGTACTCGTGCACATCCACACTCTCGGGCGGTATCTGCATCAGATACCCGCCATGCCGGGTGGCGAGCACCTCCTTGGCCGCTCCCGGAGCATCCGGCCCCATCGCCGTGCCCAGCCGCCTGCGCAGCTGCAGAATGTAGGTCTGCAGCGTGGTGAGCGCGCTCTGCGGCGGCTCGGTCCCCCAGATCTCCTCCATCAGCATGGGCACGGGCATCACCCGCCCGGGATACAGGGCCAGCAGGGCGAGAATCTGCCGCGGCTTGCCCGCCGTCGGAACGATCGATCCCCCATTGACCTCGGCACTCAACGGACCCAGAACCTGAATCTTCACTGGTTTCCTCCGTACCTCGTCGAGTTCCTCTCAGTGGCTGATTCCGTCGCCGCGAGCACACTAGCCGGAACTGCCCGGCACCCTCCTTTTCATCAACCAAGGCTCAAGGAGATTCCAACTGCGGACCCGCCCGCCCGGAATTGAGCCACTTGAGAAAAAGCGAACAACGACTACAGCGAAGCTCGCACGAACGTATCCGCCCCCCACCCCGAAAAACCCAACCCGGCACCGCTCACCCCCAGGCCGCTCACCCCCGGCACCGCTCACCCCCCGGCACCGCTCACACCCAGGCCGCTCACGCCCGGGCCGCTCGCCCCCTGACCGCTTACGCCTGGGCCGCTCACCCCTTAAGCCGTTCGCCCCGGCCGGACGCAATCGGCGTAACGCCCCCTGCTGCCGCGGCTGGTGCGGCGCCCGGACCCGCGAAAGACACAACCGCCCGCAAGCGAGCGGCCCCGGCACGCGCAGACGCACCCGCCCGCCGCCTCAAGGACGGCGGGCGGGCACGGCGGGGGAAAAGAGCAGGGGCCAGGGAACTGTGAGGCGCCGGCGGAAGCTGCGAGGCGCCGGCGGGAGCTGTGAGGCGCGGGCGGGAGCTGCCGGGGTGCGGCGGCGGGGGGCTGTGGGGTGCGGGCGGGGCGGGGTTGCTCAGCTGGTGGGCGCGAGCCGCTCTTTGGCGGTGTCGGGCGCCGCCGCGACGGGCTCGCAGTTGGCCATGAGGATGGAGCGCTGCAGCCGATGCAGTCCCGCGGACGGCTCCAGGCCGAGCTCGCGCACGAGCGTGGCGCGCAGCCCCTGGTACACGCTGAGCGCCTCGCCGCGCCGCCCCGAGCGGTACAGGGCGAGCATGAACTGGGCGTGCAGGCTCTCATGGGTGCGGTAGCGGTTCACTAAGACGGTCAGCTCCGCCAGCAGCTCGCGGTGCCGGCCCAGCCGCAGATCGGCCTCGATGCGCTGGTCCAACGCACACAGCCGGCTCTCGTCCAGCCGCTTGATCTCCATCTCCAGCTGCGGCCCGGCCTGCACGTCGGCGAACGGCGTGCCCGACCACAGGGCCAGCGCCTGGCTCAGCTGCCGCGCCGCGCCGGGGAAATCACCCGCGTCCATCGCCCGGTACCCCAGACCCGCCAGCCGCTCGAACTCACGGACATCGCTGCGGCCGCCGAAACTGGCCAGCAGATAACCGCCCGGCGTGGTCACCAGCACGTCCTTGGGCGTGCGCTGCTGCGCATCGCCCTCAAGAGCCCGGGCGATGAGTTCACGCAACTGCAGGATGTAGGTCTGCAACGTGGTGCGGGCGCTGCGCGGCGGCGTGGTCCCCCACAGCTCCGCCATCAGCGCGGAGACGGGCACCACCCGGTCGGCATGCAGCGCCAGCAGGGCAAGGACCTGCCGCGGCTTGGGGGCCGTGGGCGTGATGGAGACCTTGTTCTCCTGCACCGCCAACGCGCCGAGTACGTCGATGTCCACAGCGTCTCCCTGACGTGGATGATGCCGCTCGCGGGGGCCGTCCCCGACCACAGAAGTGATTCAAGAAGATTCCCGACACCCTGTCAATACAAAACCGCACAGATGGTTTGTATTTTTCGACGAAGTTCCGCACACCAGCCACCCCGCCCGCACGCAGGCCCGGGCCAGAGGACAGGGCCCGGGCGCGGGCGCGGGCCAAGCACCGCGGCAGCTCAACGCCGCGCCTGCAAGGCAGGGCGAGACCGGAGCAGGACGGAGGCAAGGCAGGCCGGGGCGGCGGCGTGGCCGGGGGCGGCGGCGTGGCCGGGGGCGGCGGCGCGGCCGGCCCGGGCCGTCAGGGCACACCACCCCGGCCGGCCAGCAGCCCAACGCGGCGCCTGCAGGGCGGGGCGAGACCGGAGCAGGACGGAGGCAGGACGGGCCGGGGGCGGTGGCGTGGCCGGGGGCGGCGGCGTGGCCGGCCCGGGCCGTCAGGGCACACCACCCCGGCCGGCCGCATGAAGCGGCGGTCCGCCCGCCGCAGGCGGCGAAAGGAGCCGGACCGGTCTGTTCAACCGGTGGCCCCTGTTCAAGGGGGTGGCCTGTTCAGAGGATGGTCTGTTCAGGGGGTCGTCTGTTCCGGGGTGGCGGGGGCGGGACGCAACACGCCGGGGCCGGAGCCGCCGGGAACCAGCCCGGCCAGCCGGCCGGGCGCGGCCAGCCGCGGCAGCATCAGCTCCCAGTACTGGCTGAGCGTGTGCCGCGAGACCCAGGCGGGGTCGGTGACACTGAGGACCTCAAAGCCCACACTCGCCGCGACGACCGCGCCGGCGGCATCGGCGGGCGAGACCCCGCCGGCGAGTTCGCCCTGCTGCCGGGCAGTGTGCAGCACCGCACAGACCCAGCGCTGCCACTGCCCCCGCAGATCCACCACACCCACCGCACCGCCCCGCCGGGCAGCGGTCGTGACCAGCTCGAAACCCGCCCTGACCACCACGTCCCGCTCCAGGCTGCCCAACACCGCGTGCGTGGCGTCCACCAGCCGCTGCAGCGCACTGCCGGGCCGCTGATCGGCCTGCCCGGTGATGTGCCGCACAGCCTCGGCGGCCGCCGCCTCCACCGCCCGGGCCAGGTCATGCTTGCTGGCGAAGTGAAAATGCAGCGCCCCGCTGCTCACCCCCGCCTTCCTGCTGATGGTACTGAGCGTGGTGGGCACAAAACCCTCCTCGGCGAACGCCTCCGCCGCCGCCCGCACCAACGCCCGGCGCGTACGCACGGCACGCTCCTGCTGCACCATCATCTGTCTCCCGGACTCGAAAACAACCAGACCCCGCCCCACTGCCCGGCAGCGCCGGAACACCCACGACCCGCACGCAGCACAGCACGGCCGGGCCCGTACACCCCCCGCACCGCCCCGGCCCCGCCCCGGCCCCGCCCCGGCCCCGCCCCGGCCGCGGCCTGCGGCCTGCGGCGGGGCGGGGCGGGCCTGTACCGGGCCCCCGCCCGGGGCCGCAGCCCCCGGGCGGGGGCGGGGCGGTCACTGCGGCGGGTTGCCGTGTTTGCGCGAAGGCAGATCGGCAGGCTTGCTGCGCAGCATCGCAAGAGCGCCGATGAGCACCTCACGGGTGGCGGCCGGATCGATGACATCGTCGACCAGGCCCCGCTCGGCGGCGTAATAGGGATGCATCAGCTCGGCCCGGTACTCCTTGACCATCGCCGCCCGCACAGCCTCAGGATCCCGTGCGGCCGCGATCTGCTTGCGGAAGATGACCCCCGCGGCGCCTTCCGCACCCATCACCGCGATCTCGTTGGTCGGCCAGGCATACGTCACATCCGCACCAATGGACTGCGAATCCATCACGATGTACGCACCCCCATACGCCTTGCGCAAAACCAGCGAGACCCGCGGAACGGTCGCATTGCAGTAGGCATACAGCAGCTTCGCACCGTGCCGGATGATCCCGCCGTGCTCCTGACCCACCCCCGGCAGGAACCCCGGCACATCCAGCAGCGTCACCAGCGGAATATTGAAAGCATCACACATCTGCACAAAACGCGCCGCCTTCTGGGACGCCGCGATATCCAGCACCCCCGCCAGCACCTGCGGCTGGCTCGCAACCACACCCACCACCGACCCGTCCAGCCGCACCAGCGCACACACCACATTGCGCGCCCAGCACTCATGAACCTCCAACACCTCACCGTCGTCGACGATCTCCTCGATCACCCGGCGCATGTCATACGGCCGGCTGCCGTCCGCCGGCACCAGATCCAGCAGCACATCCGAACGACGGTCCACCGGATCCCCGCAACGCACCACCGGCGCACCCACCCGGTTGTTCGACGGCAGCATCGACAGCAGATACCGCACCTCCGCCAGACACGTCCGCTCATCGTCATACACGAAATGCGCCACCCCACTGGTCTCAGAATGCACACCAGCACCCCCCAGACCATCCAGCGAAATCTCCTCACCCGTCACAGCCCGGACCACATCCGGACCCGTAATGAACATCTGCGACGTACCCCGCACCATGAACACAAAATCCGTCAGCGCCGGACTATAAGCCGCACCCCCCGCACACGGCCCCAACATCACACTGATCTGCGGAATCACCCCCGACGCCGCCGCATTACGCCGGAAAATCCCCCCATACCCCGCCAGCGCACCAACCCCCTCCTGAATCCGCGCACCAGCCCCGTCATTCAACGACACCAACGGCGCACCCGCCGCCAACGCCATATCCATCACCTTATGAATCTTCGCCGCATGCGCCTCACCCAACGCACCACCAAAAATCCTGAAATCATGCGCATACACAAACACCGTCCGCCCCTCCACCAACCCCCACCCCGTCACCACACCATCCGTATACGGCCGATTCCCCTCCAACCCGAACCCACTCGCCCGGTGCCGCCGAAGCTGCCCCACCTCCCGGAACGACCCCTCATCCAGCAACAACCCAATCCGCTCACGCACCGTCAACTCCCCCCGCACACACCGCCCCCGCCTCCCCCCACCCCCCGGACCCGCCACCGCCCGCGCCCGGATCTCCCCCAACTCCGCCACACGACCCCGCGCATCACCCCCACCCACACCCACACCAGAACCCGCACCCCCACCGGCACCCGCACCAGAACCCGCACCCGCACCCGCACCCGCACCAGAACCTTCACTGATCATCACCACAACTTCTCCCCCTTCCCAGACACACCGGCACCAGCACAGCCCGCACACACGGACCACACCACACTAACAAACCGCACAGACGGTTTCACTAGCCAGACAGACAGACATGCAGACAGACACGCAGACAGGCAGGGCAGGCAGGCAGGCAGGCAGGACACCACCCAGCACAACACCACCACCAGCCACCCGACCCAAGACACAAGCCCACCACCACCCAAGCGGCACCGCGACACAGCCTCACCACCAGCCACCCGACCGGAGGCACAGGGCTCACCGCCAGCTATGCGGCGCCCGATACACCCCACCACCCCCCCACCCAACACCACCCTCCCGCACCCCCCACCCCACCAACCCCTCCCCCTCCCGCCCCGCAAACACCGCCAACAACACCACCGCAACAGCAGCCAACTCCTCAGCACCCACCCACCCACGCTCAACCCGCAACCACACAGCCCCACCAACACCATCCATAAACATCCCTCCCAGACTCCCACCCACCATCCAACCCCCCACTCAAAACCCACTCGCACCCCACTAGAAACCACCCCCCACCAACCAGCAAACCCCGATCTCCGCCCACGACTCAGCAGACTCACAGTCGCCGTCCTGAGCGCAACCAAGTCCTTGCCACCGTCCACGCGCACGCCGATCAGCACGAGCACACACACCTTGGCCTTTTCCAGGCGGAGGTTGAGAAGAATGCCGTCAGCCCACACGTACGCGTAGTCGACACCCGCGAGATCGCGGTCCATGAAGGCGGCGTGGTCGGCCTGCCATTGCCGGGGGAGCCGGTGATGACCGCCGGGCAGAGCCCGGCCGAGCTGCCAGGAACTGCTCCAGCACGGGCAGCACCTCGCTGATCTCCAAGAACTTGACGCACCAGGGCGGCAGGATCGCCGAGGAGAACCTGACTTCGGCCTCCAGCGCGGCAGCGAGCATCTGCCTGCGCCTTCACGGACGATCTCGTCGATCAGGGAGCCGTTCGGCGTGGTGCCGTCGTCCAACGGGAAACAAACGCCCCGGCCAGCGAAGCGGATACCGCAACCGGCCGGCACCGGACGACGAAAACCTGAACACCCACCAGCCGCCCGCCGACCAGCCGCCGGCCGGCCAACGGAACCCCGCGGCCGACCCCCGCCCGGCCCGACCGCCTCGCTACACCGGCTCGGCCGCTTCCTTGTCCCGGCGCAACTCCATCGCCTCTTTGTAGACACGCTCGGCACGCTCCGGCGAGAAGTCCATCCGGGACAGCACCGCCGGAACCGCAATAGCCGGCAACACATGCCGGTACAAGTCGATCACCCGCTCCGGCATGTCCGAGCGATTCGTCATGATGTTCGACAACACCTGCACCCCCGTCATCGCCCCCACCATCACCTTCGTCACACGCGGCAGATCCACATGAGGAAGGATCTCCCCCGCCGCCTTCGCCTCCCGCAGCACATCCAACGTATGACGCTCCCAGTCCTGCATCGGCACCCGCCGGTCCAGACTGTCCCGCAACACCCCCTGATCCACCGTCAACCGCACGCTGCCCTGCACAATCGCGTCCCCGGTATCCCGCTTCAGCAAATACGCCAGCAATAACGCCTCATCCAACGACCTCTGCAAACTCAACTCCCGCTGCGGCACCACAGGAAGCGAATTCACCTGTTCATCCAGCACACACTGCGCCAACTCCGCCTTCGACGAGAAATGAAAATACAAAGCCCCCTTCGTCACACCCGACCGCTTCAAAATCTCCGAAATCGTCGCCGCCTCATACCCCACCTCATCAAACACCTCACCCGCCGCAACCAAAATCGCCCGCCGCGTACGCGCAGCACGCTCCTGACGCGCCACTATCCACCTCCCAACCCCCGACACGGCCACATGAGCAACAGAGCCCCGCACCACCCAACAGACCAGCGTGGGACGCCACCCCAAAAATAGAACCAGCTGTCCGGTTTTACAAGCACCCAGCCACCCCCTACACCCCGGACACCCCGACGCCGCCCCCACACCCCCCAGCCCCCACACCGCAACCACCCCACACCACCAGCCACTTCTCCCAGCACCTTGCAAAAAACCGGCGGGTCCGTATCTTTATGGGCCTGCACCCCCGCCACCCATCACCCAGATGCACCCGCGGAGAGGCCCCATGACCCTGCTGACCATCCACCAGGAACCCACCCACCTCGCCCCGCACACCACCAACACCTCCGACAGCCTCAGCCCCGCCGATGCACCCGGCAGCGTCGGCACCGCCGACGAGGCCGATCCGCAAACCGCCAACCAGCTGTCCGACCTCCTCTTCGACACACACCACCACGACCACGCCCACGACCAATGGCGCGCGCTGATCTCCCGCAAAGAATTCCGCTACACCCCCAACCTCACCGACACCGAACGCATCGCCCTCTCCTACACCCGCCTACGCCTGATCAACGACCACGTCGACCCCGAAACCCTTGCCCGCGACCCCGGCCGCCTCGCCGCCCTGCACGAATGGACAGGCTTCACCGACGGCGGACTGTGCACCCTCATCAGCATCCATTACAACCTGTTCCTGGGCAGCCTCCTCGACCACCAGGACCCCGCACACCCCCGCAACCTCGCTGACTTCACCACCCTCAAGCGCACCGGAACCTTCCTGTGCACCGAGCTCGACCACGGCAATGACGCCGCCAATCTCCAAACCATCGCCGACTACAACCCCCACACCCAGCAATTCACCCTGAACACCCCCACCCCCGGTGCTCAGAAGTTCATGCCCAACACCAGCCTCACCGGCGGCCCCAAAACCGGCCTCGTCGCCGCCCGTCTCATCTCAGACGGACACGACCTGGGCGTCCACCTCTTCCTCACCCCCCTCAGCGACGAAAACGGTCTCCTGCCGGGCGTCACCGTCCGCCCATTACCCACCACCAACGGCCCCCTCGTCGACCACAGTCTCACCTCCTTCGACCACGTCGCCCTCCCCCACAACGCTCTCCTCCAAGCCCCCCACAGCCGGCTTCAGCCCAACGGCGCCCACAGAACCACCCTCGGCAACAAACGCAAACGCTTCCTCACCACCATCAACCGCGTCACCACCGGCAAACTCTGCATGAGCGCCGCCAGCCTCGGCATGGCACGCGCCGCCCTCACCCACGCCGTCCACCACGCCCACACCCGACACACCACCGGGCCACGCCCCGACCAACACATTCCCCTCGCTGCCCACCGCACCCACGCCAGCCCTCTGCTCAGCAAAATCGCGCAAATCTATGCGATGACCTTCCTTCACCGCACCACCGTCAGCCAACACAGCGCCCACACCGCCCACAACAAAACGGACATCGAACGCCAAGTCGCCCTCACCAAAGCCTGGATCACCTGGCAGGCCCGCGACATCACCACCGAAGCCCGCGAACGCTGCGGCGCACAAGGCCTCTTCCCGCACAACGGAATCGCCGACCTCACCCGCAACATCGAAGGAGCCATCACCGCCGAAGGCGACAACCTCGTCATCTGGACCAAGGCCGCCGCCGAAATGATCCTCACCCCCCACACCCACCCGGCCCCCAAAGCCACCGAATGCCATGACACCCCCAGAATCGACAATCCCCACCATCCCAGCCACCGTCACCACGAAGCCCACAGGGATCTCACCAACCCCATCTACCTCCGCAACCTCCTCGCCTACACCGAAACCATCTGGCACACCCGCGCCCGAACCGCCCTCCGCCAAGGTCCTGCCCGCAACCCCATCGCCCGCTGGAACCACACGGCGCCCCATGCCCTCCAAATGATCTCCGCCCACACCCGCCTGCAGGCCGCCGACGCCTTCATCACCGCCCTCCACACCGCCACCCACCAACCCGCCAAAGCTCTGCTCTCGCGCCTGTGCACGCTCTATCTCCTGAATGAAATCACCGCGCACACTGGTGACCTGCTCACCCATCACCACCTCACCCCTGATCACATCGAGGCCCTCCCCGCCACCACCAACCACATGATCCACACCCTCACTCCCCATCTCCGAACCCTCACCCAAGCCTTCAACCACCCCACAGACCTCCGCCCGATGTCCCGCTACGGGACAGGCGTCACGGAGGCCGCGGGTCCGTGCGCATGAAGCTGACGGCAATAACACTCGACTGCCCCGACCCACTGGCACTGGCCGCGTTCTATCAGCGGGCCACCGGGCTCGAACTCCACCACGAATCCAACGCGGACTTCGCCGGCCTCACCGGCGGGGACGGAGTTCTCCTCGGCTTCCAACGGGCCGACGATCACCAGGCTCCGCACTGGCCCGGCCAAACCGTGCCGCAACAGATCCACCTCGACTTCGCGGTCGCCGATCTCGATGAGGCTGAGGCTCTGCTGCTGGAGTTGGGTGCGGGCAAACCGGAGTACCAACCGGGCGGCGACAGGTGGCGGATCTTCACCGACCCTGCCGGGCATCCCTTCTGTCTGACCAGAGGCTGAGCACCCGAGAAGTGCCGCGCACCGAGGATCTCTTCCGTTGCGCCGTCAGCACGTGCTGGTGCTGACGGCGCGGTCGTGGGCAGCGGAACGCGTAGGGTCGTCCGCTGCCCGCCTTCAGGGGAAGCTGGGGCCGCGGCCGGTGGCTCAGGTCTTGATGGCCACCGTCTCGTCCGGCAGCCGCGTTGCCTGCGCACCCGGCCCGCGTCCGGCGAGGCGCATGGCGACGCATGCCCCCAGGTAGAGCGTGGCGACGACCAGCAGCAGCGCCTGATAACCGGTCACCAGGGCCAGGTACTCCAGAGCGCCCCCGGTCAGCGCGCCCAGCAGATTCGCACCGAACGCCGATGTGGGGTCCGGGGCGGACGCGAGGCGGTCCGAGAAGATGAGGTTGGCGCAGAAGATGGGAGCGAAGGCCAGGGCGATGGCGCAGGCGAGCCGTCCGGCGAAGGGCAGTGAGAGCACGGCGTCCGCCGGGACGAGCCAGGCTACCGCGAGGGAGCCGAAGAGCATGAGCTGCAGCAGCAGTTGGTTGACCCGCCGCAGCCTGCGCCGGACCTCGACCGCCGCGAGGACGGCGAGCAGGACGCCGAAGAAGACCAGGGCGTTGACCAGCCAGGTCGTACCGAAGTAGAGCGCGAAGCCGATCACGTTCTTCGTTTCGAGCAGCATGAAGGCCGCGCCCAGCAGGAACATGTCGGCGTAGCGGACCGTGCTACGGATACGGACCCCGGTCAGGCGCACCGACAGCAGCGTCACCAGCAGGATCGCGCCCAGTGCCCCCAGGTAGAGCCCGGGGATGGTCCGGTGGAGCAGATAGGGGAAGGGGTGATCATCGCTCGCGGACGCCGGGACCGCGCCGCTGGGCCGCCAGGTCTGCCGGCAGGACTGGTCGGCGGTCGTCATCCCCGCCACCAGCACGGCCGCGTTCCTTTTGTACGTCGTCAAGCAGGGGGCGTGGCCGTAGATGTCATCGAGGGTGCCGGCGAAGCGGTCGACCAACCAGCTCTTCCGGTAGTAGTTGTACATCGCGAACGCGCCGTCCAGCTTCAGGTGGTCGCGCGCGGCTTCGAACGCCTGCTCGGTGAACAGATAGCTCTCAAGGCGCAGATTGCTCGCGCCGGCCACCAGCGTCAGCGAGTCCGGCAGGGCCAGGACGATGAGGTCGTACTTGGTTTTCGTCCGCTCCAGGAAGGCCCGTCCGTCGTCGATGTGGACGTGCACCCTGGGGTCGTCGTACGGCCTCGCGGGGTGCAGCTGGGCGCCGATCTGCTGCAGCCGGGGATCGATCTCGACCGCGTCCACGTGCTCCGCTCCCTGCGCCAGCGCGACCGCCACGTCATTGCCGTTGCCGGCCCCGATGACCAGCACGCGCTTGTGCGGGTTGTGGGGCGTCTGGTCGTACGCCTGCCGGTAGGGCGAGTTCTCCCGCAACAGCACAGGCAGTGGTGCGGTGCTCTGATGCGGGACCCCGTTGGCGGAGATGTAGTACGTCCGGGTGGTGGTCGGGGAGGGTTCGAGCTCGATCTTGTAGTAGGGCGACCAGGAGATGCCGGCCGTCGTCGACTCCATGAACAGCGCGGCGACCATCGCCGTGAGGGGGATGCCGTACAGCAGGGTGTTGCGGCGTCCGCCGAGGATCAGCAGGGCTGCGGCGGCGAGTACGCCCCATACGACCGACGGGGCGCGGAGCCAGGACAGCACGGCGAAGGCCACCGAGCCGGTGATGCTGCCGAGCAGGTCGTAGCGGTAGGCGTCGAGCGAGGGGAGCTGGCGGAAGAGATCGGCGGTGATCTTGCCGATGCCGGCCATGATCACCGCGGTCAGCAGGAAGATGGCCGGCAGTGTCACCCACTCGGGCAGGCCGGTGGTCTTCACGGCGGTGAAGTAGATGACCTCGGCGCTGCTCTGACGCACCTGCACCGGATACTCGCGTACCAGGATGACGAGGAGCGCGAGCGGGATCGGTGTGCAGCGCTTGAGCCACCTTCCGCGTGTGGCGGGGATCAGGAACCCGAGGCCGATGCCGAGGAACGATCCCAGCAGGATGAAGTTCGAAAAGTAGCTGAGATGGACGACGTTGGCGCCCGCCCATCTGATCAGCGCGAGTTCGACGAACAGCATGACGGTGCTGGCAAGCACGAGCCTCCAGCGCACCGAGCTTTCAACTTGTCCGCTTTTGATCCAATTCACGCGCATTTACGGTGCCATCTTCGGCGCGGCGAGTCGAGATGCCTTGCCGGTATGGCGGCGCGGATCTTTGGGAGTCCGCCGAGCAGTCCACCGCGAACGCCTTCCGGCCACACCCGCCCGATGACCGGAACCCGCTGTTCGGTCGCTGCGGCCGATCATCTTTACTCTGTCGTGTCGTCACGTCACAGAGTGTTCGGCGGCAGGAGAGCGCTTGTCCGAGGGAAGGAAGCCATGGGGTCCCATCTGAGCAGCGGGTCGGCAGCCCGTCATGAGCCGCTGGAGGCGATGAGCCTGGAGCCGCTCATGACCACGGAGTACGAAAGGCGCCCGGCCCTGGTCTTCGAGCGCCTGCGCCGGATACACGGTCCGGTGGCACCGGTGGACCTGCTGGGGGTGCCCGTCTGGCTGGTTCTGGGCTACGAGGAAGCGCTGGAGGTCCTGAGGAACGACCACGAGTGGCCGAAAGGCCTGGAAAACTGGCGTGCTCGGGAGGAGGGGCGACTGCCCGAGGACTGGCCGCTGGGGCCCTCTCTCGACGTCAACCATGTGCTGATACAGGGTGGCGAGGGGTACCGGAACCTGCGCGCCGCATGGGATGTCGCCCTCAAGCCGTTCCAGGACCCGCGGCATCCCCAGGCCCGGCAGCTCAGGGCGAAGACCGCCCGTGATGCGGACGAGCTCATCACGTTGCTCTCCCAGGCAGGCCGCACCGGCTGGGCGGACCTGTCCGCGCAGTTCTCGCGACCGTTGCCGCTGATGGTCGCCAGCCATCTGCTGGGCTTCCCCGGCTCCCAGCACGACGACGCGCTGATGGACATGTGGCGTGTGCTGGACGCCGGCCCCGATGCCGGGCCGGCCCTGGAGCGGCTGCTGGGGGCCCTGGCCGAGCTGGGTGCCTGGAAGATGAAGAAGCCGGGCGACGACTTCCCCTCCTATCTGCTCGCCGCCCACCCGGGCCTCGGAGTCGAGGACCTGTCCCGGGAACTGATGATGCTGCTCGGCATGACCTCCGACCATGTCGGCATCCTGATCTCCAACACCGTCGTCGAGGCGATCAGCGGGAACGTTTCGGCGCGCGCCAGTCTGTCGGCGGGGATGATCAGGGAGACCATGAACCGGGTGGTGATGCAGAAGCCTCCGCTGGTCAACTTCGTCCCCCGGTTCCCCGTGGTCGACACGCGGCTGGGCAACTACACCATCGCCGCCGGCGACCCGGTGTGGGTGTCCGTCGGCGCCGCGCACGCCGACCCGGAGTTCTCGGACAAGGTCTGTCCCAGCTCGACCATCAGCACCCGGGCGCACCTGGCCTGGGGGGCCGGCCCGCGCCAGTGCCCGGCCAGGGAACTGGCCACCAGCGCGGCGTCCATCGGTGTGAGCCGGCTGTTCGAGCGTCTGTCCGGGCTGGAGCTGTCGCTGCCCATGGACCAACTGCCCTGGCGGTCCTCCCCCTTCATGCGCGGCCTGCGATCGCTCCCGGTCCGCTACACCCTCGCGGACGCACCCGCTGCTCCGCCTGCGGACGCACCGGCCCCTCCCGCGGCCCCTCCCTCATCGGGCCAGTCCGCGGCCGCCGGCGACGATCGGCCGCGCTCCTCGTTGTGGCGCTACCTGGCCAGCCTGGTGCGCGGACGGTGATCAGGCGGGATGCGCCGACGAACCCTCCAGCGCGATGACAGCCACCTGCACGTAGTCACGCGTTGCGCTGTGAGCCGAGCCGCCGCGTCCGGGGAGCACCAGGGGCCTCTGCGCTCCTGCGCGGGCGGGCCGGGGTTGCAGGGGTTCACGTGCCGGGCTCCGCTCGACGAGGTGTGGGGCGGGGTTCCTGGGCGTGCGGGCGGAGAAGCCCGGGACGCCGTCCCACAGCTGCCCGGCCGTCTCCCTGCTGGGGCCCGGGGGGGGGACGGCCGGGCCGAAGAGGCCGTGCGAGGTCGCCACCGGCCAGGGTGACGGCCCGCGCTTGCGAGGACCGGATCGCGATCGCCTCGTCGTACAGAGTGGACTCGTCTCTTCTGGGGCCGCAGCCCACCGGACATGGCTGATTCAGGCCGAGGGCGCCCCGGTGCCGGTCAGGAGTCGCGCGGTCCGTCGCCCGGCTCCGCCACGGTGGTGGCGGCTCCTGGGGTCGTACGGTGACAGGCGGCGCGGGCGCTCGTGAGGCGGGCCGGCGCTGTGCCCATGAGGGCGGCGGTACCAGGCAGGCGAGCCACAACGTGTCGCGGTGCCCGGCCCGGGCGAGGGGAGGACCCGGCATTACTCCACTGGGCCTGCCCCGGCCGTGCCCCGTCGGCCGATGTCGGCTGCTGCTCGGAGCCGGAGCGGCCGCAGCCGGTGCGCTGCCGTGTTTCCCCGTGACAGTGTTGCTCTTCCGGCCGCACTGTGACGTAATCGAATCTGAAGAACGGATCTTGGCGGTGCCCTTGCCGCGCCGGAAGGAGCGGCTCCTATGCACGGGTATGCGACCACGGACAGCAACAGGGTGACGGCGGCGCCCGGCGGTCTGCTGGACCTCCTGAGGGTCGCGGCCGTGGTCCTCGACGGACGCGGGCACATCGCGCTGTGGAGTCCCGAGATCGAGGAGCTGCTCGGTTACTCCGCGGAGGAGGCACTGCGGCAGCGGGCCGACACGCTCCTGGTCGCGCCCGAGAACCGGTCGCAGGCCAGGGAGCTGTTCACCCAGGTCCGCTCGGGAGCCCCCTGGGCGGGTGTCTTCCCGCTGCGGCACCGGGACGGCACGGAGCGCGCCGTGGAGTTCCGCACGATGCGCCTGCTCGACAGCGAAGGGCAGCCTCATCTGCTGGGGCTTGCCACGGACGCGCGGACCGTGCGGGGCGTGGAGCGGGATCTGGCGCTCTCCCACAGCCTCGTCGACCAGACTCCCGTGGGCATCGCCGTCTTCGACAACGACCTGCGCTGGGTCGGCGTCAATCCCGCCCTGGAGCGCATGAACGGCGTTCCCGAATCGGCCGTGGTCGGCCGGCGGGTGGGAGAAGTGCTGCCGGACCTGGACGTGCAGGCCATCGAGGCCCGGATGCGGCACGTCCTGGCGACCGGCAAGCCCCTGCTCGACCAGCAGACCATCGGCCGTACGGCCGCCGACGTCCAGGATCGCGCGTACTCGGAGTCGTACCACCGCATCGAGGACACGAACGGCCGGGTGCTCGGGCTCGCGATGGCCGTCCTGGACGTCACCGAGCGCCAGCAGGCCGCGGCCGAGGTCGCGCAGGCCCGCCAGCGGCTGTCCGTGATCGCGGACGCCGGGGTGCGCATCGGCACCACGCTGGACCTCCGGCACACCGCGCGGGAGCTGGCCGACGTGACCGTGCCGCACGTGGCCGACCTGGCGGCCGTGGACGTCCTCGAATCCGTCGTGGCCCACGGCACCATCACGCCCGTCATGAGCAACGCTCCCGCCGAGTTCAGGGCGCTGGCCGTAGCGGCCGGTTACCCCACCGACGCGATCCACGCCGCCGACCCGGTCGGGGAACTGGCCACGTACGGCTCCTCCCGGATCATCACCCAGTGTGTCCGCGACGCGCGGCCGGTCCTGGTCGAGCGGGTGGACGGGCGGACGATGCGCCGAATCGCCCGGGACGGGCGCGCAGCCCAGACGCTTCATGAGGCCGGCGTCCACTCGTACCTGGCGCTGCCGCTGGTGGCCCGGGGCAAGGTGCTCGGCACCCTCAGCCTGTACCGGACCGTCAACGAACGTCCCTTCGACGAACAGGACCGCGTCCTCGCATCGGAACTCGCCGCACGCGCCGCGATCTGCATCGACAACGCACGTCTGTACGGACGTGAACGCGCCACCGCGCTGACGCTGCAGCGCAGCCTGCTCCCGTCCGCGCCGGCTCAGCAGGAGGGGCTCGACATCGCCGCCCGCTACCGTCCGGCCCTGAGTGAGGTGGGCGGTGACTGGTACGACGTGCTGCCGCTGGGGCCCGGACGCACCGGGCTCGTGGTGGGGGACGTGATGGGCAAGGGCGTCCAGGCCGCCGCGATCATGGGGCAGTTGAGTACCGCCACCCGTGCCCTGGCCCGCCTGGACCTGCCGCCCGCGGAGTTGCTGCGGCATCTCGACGACATCGCCGGCTCGCTCGGCGACGCGATCGCCACCTGCGTCTACGCCGTGTGCGACCTGCGTCGCGGCACCTGCGCGCTGTCCAGCGCCGGTCACCTGCCGCCCGTCCTGACCACGGGCGACGGCACCGCGCGGCTCGTCGACATCCCCGGCGGCGTACCGCTCGGGGTGGGCGGTGTGGACTTCGGCACCGTGGAACTGGAGCTGAGCCCCGGCTCGATGCTCGCGCTCTACACGGACGGACTGGTCGAGAACCGGGGCGAGCCGATCGACACCGGCCTCACCACGCTGACCCGCCTTCTCCAGAGCGCGAGCAGCCCGGGCCTGGAACAGACCAGCGACGTTGTCCTCAGTGCCCTGCGCCCGGCGCCCGACGACGACGTCGCGCTCCTCCTGGTCCGCACCCGCGTCTGAGCGCGGGGGCGCCGCATCAGGCCGCCGGCTCCAGCCGGACGCAGCACTGGCCGGGACCGGGGGCCAGACGTGCCGCGAGCCCGGTGTCGTCGAGCCCCTCAAGGACACCGCGCAACAGGTGGAGGTTCATGCCGCACACCGTCCGGGTGTGCTCGCGGGCCAGCGCGTGGAAGGGGCAGTTGACCAGGACGACGGCACTCTCCTCGCGCCGCGGTTCGTAGCCGCACCGCTCCAGGAGCTGGAAGACGTCCCCGGCGTCGTTTCCGCCCAGCTGCCTGCCCAGGTCCTCGGCCTTGCGGTGCAGCACGTCGCGCACCGGCTCTCCGGTCGCGTCGGACTCCTCCACGGCTTGGGCCAGGAGCCTTCCGGCGAGTTCGTAGCGGCGGTCCGGCAGGCTGACGTCGATCTGTTTCGCCGAGCGGCGGTAGAGCTTGGCCGGTCTGCCCGCGCCCGGGCCGGTACGGCCGGTGCGCCGCTCGTAGACCACGTCCAGCAGTGACGCGTCGGCCAGGCGGTCCAGGTGGAACGCCGCGGTCTGCCGCGCCAGGCCCAGGGCTGCGGCCGCCTCGTCCCGGCCGACCGGCCGGGGCTGCCGTACGACGTGGTCGTACAGCTTCCTGCGCGTCGGCTCGTCGAGCGCGGCGACGGCGGAGACGTCTCCGCCGGGTGCGTCCGGTGCGTCTTTCGAGGCGTTCACGAACACCAGTGTAAAACCCACAGCCATTGACTAAAGAGAGAGAACGCGCTTCTATCGTTAATGAAAGTTGTCGATAGAAGGAGGGATCATGTCCTCCACCACCATCAGCAGCAGGTCCGACGCCGACCGCCGGGCGATGCTGTCCGATCCCGGCTATCAGGCGTTCGTGATCCTGCGAACCGGGTTCACCGTGGCGCCGATCCTGTTCGGGCTGGACAAGTTCGCCAACCTGCTCGTGGACTGGCCCGTCTACCTCGCGCCGTGGATCAACGACCTCGTCCCCGGCAGCGCTCAGACGGCCATGTACGCGGTGGGCGGGATCGAGATCGTGGCCGGCGTCGTCGTGGGTCTGGCCCCCCGTTTCGGGGGCTGGCTGGTCGCCGGCTGGCTGGGCGGCATCATCATCAACCTGCTCACCATCCCCGGCTACTACGACATCGCGCTGCGTGACTTCGGACTGCTTCTCGGCGCGGTGGCGCTCGCCCGGCTCGCCCAGCGCTACCACCGCGAGCGTCCGTAACAGCCTCGCCCGCACCGCGCGAGCGGAACCGGTCGGCGGGTGGACGCCACTCGGCACCACCCGCCGCGCCATGGGCCGGCAGACCGTTCCCGTCAGCGCACCGCCGCTCCGGTCGCCCGTGACCGGCCGGGACTGCTCGGCCCGTATGCGCGGGTGGTGTGTCGGCGCGGTACGCGATACCGAACTGTCCAGTGCTGCGTGGCGACGCCGAATCGGCCCGCACTCCGGCGACAAGCGGGCACAAAGGCAGCGGACATGTCGGCCACAGTGTTGTCGCTAGCATGAGTGACCTCTGCCTGAAACGCCTGAAACGATCGGTGCGCCATGCTCAACAAAGTCACGCGGTACCTGCGTTGTCCCCACTGCGCCGGATCGCTGGACCTCCGGAACCGTGCTCTCGCCTGCGCGGACGGCCACTCGTTCGACGTGGCGAAACAGGGCTACGTGAACCTGCTGACCGGCACCGTCAAACTGAGCGCCGACACCCGCGAGATGGTGGACGCGCGCGCCGAATTCCTTGCCGAGGGCCATTACGAGGGACTTGCCGAAGCGGTCGCCGAGCTGTCGCGCAAAACCGTCGATCCCTCACTGCCCGGCTGCGTGGTGGACGTCGGCGGTGGCACCGGCTATTACCTGGCCCGGGTACTGGATGAATTACCGGACAGTGAGGGCGTACTGCTCGACATATCGAAGTTCGCCGCGCGGCGCGCGGCCAGGGCTCATCCGCGTATCGGTGCGGTCGTGGCCGACGCGTGGCAGTCCCTTCCGCTTCACGACGACTCCGTCTCTTTGGTGTTGAACGTGTTCGCCCCGCGCAATGCTGCCGACGTGCGGCGGGTCCTCGATCCGCAAGGAGTGCTGCTGGTCGTCACCCCCCGGCACGACCACCTTCAGGAGCTGGTCGGCACAGTGGGGTTGATGCGGGTGGACCAGCGGAAGGAGGAGCGGCTGGCCGAGCGGCTCGCTCCCCACTTCTCCCCCGCGGAGTCCCGCCCGCTCACCACGACGATGACGCTCGGCCATCGGGCGATGAACCTGCTGGTCGGCATGGGGCCCAACGCATGGCACCAGGAACCGTCCGGTCTGCTGGAGCGTATCGGCCGGTTGCCGGAGCGCTGCGACGTGACGGTGTCGGTCATGGTGACCGCCTACCGTCCCCTGCCGTGAGAGCCTGCAAGGTCCGTATGGCCGTCAGCTGCTGTGGACGCCCACCTCGTACAGCGAGTATCCCCAGTCGGTGCCCCGGTCGAGGCCCTGGACGCGAACGTAGCGGGCCGGTGTGCCGGTGAAGCGGGCCGTGTCCAGGCCGCCGTCGCCGGAGGTCGTGGACCAGACGGTCTGCCAGGTCTTGCCGTCGGTGGAGAGATCGATGCGGTACGACTTCCCGTACGCGCGCTCCCAGTCGAGGGTGACCCGCCCGACCCGGTGCGTGGAGCCCAGGTCGATCCGCAGCCACTGGTCGTCGCTCCAGTCGCCGGCCCAACGGGTGCCGGCGTCGCCGTCCACCGCCCGGCCCGGCGCGTAGCTCGTGAACGGGTTGGACTCCACCGAACTCGCCGTCGCGGAGGCGCCCTTGGCGAGGTTCAGCCCCGCCCGGTGCCGCTCCGTCGCGCCCAAGGTGTCGAGGTAGGACTCGGCTCCCCGGAAGAGGTCGTCCACCACGTCCTGCCCGCCGACCAGCCGGATGTCCTCGATCCAGTCCGGGACGAGGCCATAGTGCGCGGCCCCGTCGGTGTTCAGGTCCCAGGTGCGCTGCCCGGTGGTCTGCCGGTCGATCAGGGAGCCGCCGTCGACGCTGCGGAAGGGGTACGTGACGGGGTTGGCGGCGTCCGCGCCGCGCGGTGCCGGCCAGCCGCCGACGCCGTTCATGTCCGTGCCGTAGCCGTAGCCCACGTCGTACTTGTCACGCAGCGCGTCCGTGCGCTTCGCCTCCGCTGCGAACTCCTCGGAGCCGTGCATGTACTGGGCGACGAAGCCGCCGAGGCCGTAGACCCGCTCGGTCCAGTTGAGGTCCATCCAGCTGTGCGAGGAGAGGACGCCGGGGTAGGACTCGGCCTCGAAGATGTCGAGCACCCGGCCGGTGGCCTTGACGCTCATGTGATCGATCTCCAGCATCATCTTGCGTTTCATCATGCCGCGCACGGCGTACTCACCGAGCTCGGTGAGCCCGCGGACGTTGCACTGGGCGTCGGTGTCGTACGAGGGGACCTCCACGCCCGCGGGGAGTTCCTTCTCGGCCTCGGGCGCCGCTGCCCCGCCGATGGGGTTGTCGTGCTGGGGGCCCGTGCACTTCTCCGTCTTCCAGAACGTGCCGGTCGACAGGAACTGCCCGACGTTGATGGCCGTCCCGAGTCCGCCCTCGTCGAAGCGGACCCCGCACAGCGCGTTGTCGAACTTGTGGCACAGGAACATGCTGCGCACGCCGAGGTCGTACAGCTCGTCGAGGCCGGCGTCGATGTCCTCCTTGTCGCACTGTGCGATGTCCAGGACCTGCTTGCAGCCGAACGGCTCGGAGGTCTCGACGCCCAGGATGACCGCGAGCTTGCCCTGCTCGATGACCTCGCGGGCCTGCGCGCTGTCGGTGACGATCCGGAACCAGCCCTTGCCGGTGCCGCCGTACATCTTGTCGATGTAGGCCTGCAGGTCGTACGTCAGCTTCGCCTGCAGCCGGATCGACGTCATCTCGTCGCAGCTGCGGTCCTTGAAGAAGTACACCGAGCAGATCACACCGTTGGTGACGAGGTCGTTCACGAGCACCCGCTGGCCACCGCGCCAGGCCCGCTCCACCCAGGCGTAGTAGTTCTGCTGATGGGTCATCGAGTCGTGTGCGGGCCAGTCCTTGAACGTCGGCCAGCCGACCGGGTCGTGTCTGCCGTCGCCGCCCTTGGTGATGAAGTCGAAGACGGCGAGGGAGCCGTCGGGGTAGTGCTCGGGACAGTCCTTGAGCGCGTCCGCGATGCCGGCCTCGGAGAACGTCCTGCCGCAGATGAGTCGCCCGCCGAAGGCCTCGTTGGCCATCAGGTGGTTGTGGGCGTCGACGAAGCCGCGCACCTCTCCGTCGGCGTCGGTGCCCGTGAACGGCTCGCCGGTGACGTCGATCCGGGAATCCGGTGTGGGGCGCGCCGCCGGGACCCACCAGTCGGTTCCGGCCGCCGCCGAACTCGGCACGGGGCCGAGGGCGATGGCCAGGACGAGGAGGAGCAGTGTCACTACGGCGACGTCTTTGCGCCTGTGGTGCGGGCGTCGAGCCATGGTCACTGTTCACGTCCCTCGGTCGGCGGGATCGCGCGGTCGACGAGCCAGGCCGTCCGGGGCCGAGGACGACCCCTCGGCTCGTATTGTCATGACCAGCGCAACATATGCGAAGAGGATCACGGCTGTTGTACGTGGAGTCAAGAGTGGAACGGCCGGGAACGCTCCGGCGGACCGGCTCGTTACCCCTACGCCCGTCAACGTCGACATTCCCTGGGAGCATCGTGCCCGAGTCCGCGCCCGCCACCTCCACCGTTCTCCCCGTGCTGCCTGACCTGGGCACACAGGCCGCTCGACTGATCGAGCTGGGGGTGCACGAGATCGCCGGGCTGCCCGCCGCCGAGATACGCAGCTTCGCGGCGTCCGCGCAGGCCTCCGCGGGCGACGACGGCGCCCTGCTCGCTGTTCACCCTGGCCGAGCCCCCGCCTCCGCCCTCGCGCCCCTGCTCCGCCGCGACGGCAGACCGGGCTTCGTCGTCATCGACATGCCCGACGTCGACCTCTTCGCCCCGCTCGACACGGTCGCGCTGCCCGACGCCCCTCTCTACCTCGTCACCGGCCTCGACCGCGGCGACCACATGGCCAACTGGAGCCCGGACGAGGCGCTGCCCGCCCTCACCGCGCAGGACCGCACCCCGTTGCTGCTCACCGAGGGCATCCACTGGGTGATGCAGCAGCCGCCCGTCCTGGAGCGCAACCACTGCTTCATGACCATCGGCTCCCGGCTGCGCAAGGCCGACGGCGCGCTGGACGCCCGCACCCCGGCCATCTGGATCAGCAACGGCACCGGGCGGGACGGCCGCGAGCGCCGCAACGCCCCCAAGGTCGGCTGGTGCTGGGCGGGCAACCGGCACACCTGGCTGGGCTTCGCCTCCGCAACGGGCCGCCGGGGCCAGGAGGTGTAGGGAGACCTCCCTCAGACCCGCCCGCGTGACTCCGCGGCGCGCCGCGTCAACGAGTCGAAGACCACCGCGGTGAACAGCACCCCACCGGTGATCATGAACTGGACCGCGGACTCGACTCCCAGCAGCGCCATGCCCGAGGCGATCGACTGGATGATGAGCACACCCAGCAGCGCCGACCAGGTCGAGCCGCGCCCGCCGAACAGGCTGGTGCCGCCGATGATGGCGGCGGCGATGGCGTTGATCAGCAACATGCCGGAGCCCGGGACCTGGCTCGCCGCGGTGAGCCTCGACGCGACGAACAGGCCGCCGACCGCGGCCAGGGTCCCGGACACCATGAACACCGCGACCCTCACCCGCACCACATCGACGCCGGACCGCCGGGCCGCCTCCACACCTCCGCCCAGTGCGAGGACCTGCCGGCCGTAGGGCGTGCGGCGCAGGAAGAGGTCGGAGGCGACGATGACGCCGAGGAAGAGCAGCAGAGCCAGCGGCAGGCCCTCGAACCGGCCGAGCACATAGACGACGGTGAACGCGACCAACGCGAGGAGTGCCGTGCGCGCCCAGATCTCGCCCACCGACCGGCACGGCATCCCGGCGGCCCTGCGGCGCCTGCGGTCGTGGTAGGAGACGAGGAGGTACGCGGCCGTGCCGAGCGCCGCCAGGCCGTAGGTGACGACGGCGGCGCTGTAGTAGCGGCTGGTCAGCATGGCGACCAGTCCGTCCTCGCTGAAGTTGATGGAGCTGTCCGGCCCCAGCAGGTAGAGCATCAGACCGTTCCAGGCCAGCAGGCCCGCGAGGGTGACGACGAACGCGGGGACGCCGATCTTGGCGAAGGAGTACCCGTGGACGGTCCCGGCGGCCGTGCCGCACAGGACCGCGATGATCACGGCGAGCCATTCCGGCATCCCGAGGTTGACGTTCAGCGCTGCGAACAGGGCGCCCGCCAGGCCGGCGAGCGAGCCCACCGACAGGTCGATCTCACCGATCAGCAGTACGAAGACGATGCCGACGGCGATCATGCCGGTCCCGACGATGTCCACGCTGAGGACGGAGAGGTTGCGCGGCGAGAGGAAGTTGTCGTTGAGGCCCTGGAAGACCATCCAGGTCACGGCGAGAGCGAGCAGGACAGGGGCCGCGCCGAGTTCACGTTCGTGCAATCTGCGGCGCACCGCGTCGCCGTACGCCCGGAGGTCTCCGGCATACCAACGGCGTCCGTCGTGGCGTCGGTCGGTGGCGGGCGCGGCATCAGCGGTGCGCGCCCGGGTCCCCCTCCCTCTCACGGCCATGCCTCCGGGGAAGTCATCGGGTGAGTCCGGCCTTGTCACAGGCGGACCGGAGCATGGGGGTGCAGATCTGGTCGATGGTGTACACACCATCCTTTACCAGGGTGTCCTTGATGTTGCCGACGGTGACCGAGACCGAGGGGAGGAGGACCGCCGGAATGTCCTTGGTGGTGGCGTTGTCGGCGGTGCCGGTGGCGATGGACTCGACGGTCTCGCCGCGCCCCAGGGCGACGGCCATCTCGACGGCGGCGTCCGCCGCGGGCTTGAAAGGCTTGTAGACGGTCATGTACTGCTCACCTCTCACGATGCGCCGCACGGCCGCCAGGTCGGCGTCCTGGCCGGTGATCGGGGGCAGCGGCCTGACCTCGTTGGCGTGCAGCGCCGAGATCACGGCTCCGGCGAGGCTGTCATTGGCGGCCAGAACGCCGTCGATGTTTCCCCCGCCCAGGGCGGCGATGGCGCCGGTCATGTTGACGAAGGCGTTCTCCGGCCGCCATCCGACGGTGTCGTAGGACTTGCCGATCTTCACCTTGCCCCGGAGGACGGAGAGCGCCCCCTCCTTGAACCAGCCCGCATTGGGATCGACCGTGGCACCGTTCATCATGACGATCTGGCCGCCCTGCGCCTTGGCGCCCATGGCCTTCAGGAGTGCCTGACCCTGAAGTCTGCCGACCTTCGCACCGTCGAAGGTGACATAACCGGAGATCGGTCCTTGCGCGAGCCGGTCATAGGCGACGACCGGGATGCCGGCCAGGTCCGCGGCCACGACCGACGGGCGCAGCAGTTCGGGGTCGACGGCCGCGACGATCAGGGCGTCCACGCCCCTGGTGATCATGGATTCGAGCTGCTGCCGCTGGACCGCCGGGTCGGGCGTGGCACCGACGGTCGCTGCCGGGCAGTCCGGGCACAGCTGCTTCAGCTTCTTCTCGATCAGCGGTTTGTCGAACTGCCCGAATCGAGAGGCCCCGCCACCCGGGAGCAGTACGCCGATGGTGAGGCTGTCGTCGCCGTCCCCGCTGCCCCCGCCGCAAGCCCCGGACAGCACCAGACCGGCGGTCAACGCGATCGCCGCTGACGCACGGGTGAAGGGCCTGGGCTTACTGGCCGGACGGCTGGCACCGAGACCCATCTGCGCTTCCTTAGGAGTTTGTCCTGGATTGCTCCGTAATGGGTGCTTGATGTCAAGGGTAGCCAAGCCGTCGATGTCCCGTTCGCGTCCGGCATCCCGACCGGCCGCGCGAGGTGCCCCTGTGGGCCGACGGCGACCCCGGGGGTACCCGGGGCCGCACACGCGTCGCCGGTGTTACGGCGTGTCGAGGACCCTGCCGGTCAGGACCGGGCCGTTGGGCTGCCCTTCGTCGTCGGTGGGCTGCAGCCCCACGTACTCCGTGGGCTCGGTGAGCTGGTCGCGGACCGTGGGGATCGACGCCTCCGCGCTCAGCCGGCCGGCCGGGACCGGCGCCCACAGGGAGAGGTACTCCAGGCGGGACAGCGGGACCTCCCCGTCGGGGATCTCCCCATACACATCCAGGAGCCAGTCGCGATCGACGTCCTTGGTAGACAGTTCGGCCCGGCCGTCGACCGGCGCCACCGCCAGGGATGCCGCAAGGTCCACGTCGGCGGGCTCGGACAGCGAGACCTTCCAGCGCAGCGGCTGTCCCTCGGTGACCTCGTCGGCGACGGGCGTCACGCTGATCTTGGGCATCGGGTCGTCGTTCTCCACGGTGACGCCGCCGGCGTACGAGCCGATGACCGAGCCCCGGACCGCCTTGACGAGCACAATGTGGGAGGTGTCCCAGGCGTACCGCTTGTTGCCCTCCACCTGTACGGTCACGTCGATGCCGGGCTTACCGGCACCGACCGTCACCAGGCGGTCCTTGGTCGCGCCCGTCTCCGGATCGACGACGTACAGCCGTACCGTGCCGCTGCCCTCGCCGACGACGCGCACGGGCACCGCGTAGGTACGGGTGCCCGAGTCGCCCTCCTTGACCTTCAGGCGGCCGACGTCGACCCGGGCCAGCGGGGCCGCCTGCACCGCGGGAGTGCCGGAACGCCAGGCGTAGGCGTCCATCAGCCACGCCTGGCCCGACCGCGAGCGCGGGGTCAGCTCCAGCGCGGCGATGCGGCGCAGGTCGACACCGGCGCGGTCGGCTGCGGCGAGCGGTACGCGCAGCTCCTGCGCCCAGTAGGAGGCGGTGCGCATGCTGCCGGGCAGGCCGTCGGCCCGGACCCGGCCGAGGGTGGCGCGCTTGCCGTCGGCGTCGGTGACGGAGACGTCGAGCTGTGTGCCGCTGCTGTTGGGCGGCACGATGACCCGCAGCGCGAGGCTCTTCGCGCCCTTGAGGGCGACCGGCTTGCCGGGACGTATCCGGGTCGCCGTGCCCGGCGCGGACCAGTTCAGCGCGACCGCGCGGCGCCCGGTCTCGCGCTGCGGCCACCAGTGCGCGAAGTGCGGGGACGAGCCGAGCGCCTTTTCCTCGTCGAGGCAGGCGACGCGTGGGTCGGGGTCGACCGCGGAGCACAGTCGTCCACCGGTCACCTGGACCGCGCCGTCCGGCAGGAAGCCGGCACCGCGGCCCGCGCCCACCGCGTGCGTCAGCACCCGGGCGGGGTCGGCCGACGGGGCCCGGCGTCCGGTGCCGTCGACCAGTTCGCGCACCCGGTCGTCGCCGGCCACGAACAGCCGTGCGGCGGCGGCGATGTACGTGGCGCCGGCGCGGTGCTGCTGCTGAGCCGTGAGCCGGGTGGCGGTGCCCGTCGAGCAGACCGGGTCGCGTTCCTCGGGGTCGTCCCAGAAGTCGTCGGCGGCGGGTGCCGCGGCCTGGCCGGGCGTCCACTCGCTGTTGAAGAAGTTGTGGTTCGCGCCCGTGATGTGAACCGCGCTGTGCAGGGCCCTGCCCCGGCTGACACCGCGGGTGCCGTCGACGTACACCTGGCCCTGGAGGTCCGAGACGTCGCCGTCGCAGCCCGGCAGGATCGTCAGTGACGGCACGTCGGGGACCGGGTTGTGGCCGAAGATGGTGGGGCCGATGAGCACGGTGCCACGGATCTTCCAGCGCGCCGGGCCCGCCTTGCCGTCCTGGCCGGCCGGCGGAGCGTAGAGGCTGTCCATGGCGGCCCTGTTGACGCCTTCGCCGCCGCGCGAGTGGCCGACGAGGAGGACGCGGGAGAGATCGGCCTTCGGTGCCTTGCGCACGGCCGCCGGTGCGGCGGACGGCTTGGCGGCCCAGTCGGCCCAGCGGGCCAGGTGCGACCGCACCAGCGAGGAGCGGGCCTGCGCTCCGGCGTCCTCCACCTCGGCGTCCTGCCCGTTGATGCCGTTGGCGGAGATCGAGACGGTCACGTAGCCCTGGGAGGCCAGCAGCTTCTGGTCCTGGAGGTAACCGCGGTGGCTCGGGATCGGCTGGGCCCCGGCGGCGCAGGGCCAGTCGATGGTGACCTCGTCCTCGCCCTTGCCCGGCACGTAGCAGGTGGCGTGGCGTCCGTGCAGGAAGAGCGCGAGCGGGCGCTTGCCGGTCGCTCCCTTGGGCGCGACGACCAGGCCGCGCATCTCGATCGGGGCCTTGTAGCCGGGCAGCCGGACCGGGTCGAGTGCGTACTCACCGCTGACCGTTGCGAAGCGGCCGGGCCTGCCCGGATCGACGGCGCCCGCGGGAAGTTCGGGCGCCACCTTAGCGGCGGGGGGCTCGGCGGCGTCCCGCTCGCGGTTCGCGGCGCCGGGTTCCTGGTCCAGCCTGCGGCCGCCCGACAGCACGTGAAGGTCCGTCAGCCGGCTCAGCCCGGCGGGGCTCAGGTCGTTCAGCGGCAACCGGAAGGTCCGGCCGGCATGGTCCGGCTTCGGTACGCCGACCAGCTTGCCGTCGGTGTGGAACTCCACGCGGGCGTCGCCCGGCGGAACGGGCCGCGGCGAGCGCCACTCAAGTACGTTCCCCTCGTCGGTACCGGTGATCCGCCAGCCCGGTGGCAGCTCGCCGGTTCCATTCACCGCTGCGGTGACGGGAAGGGTTCCGGGCGGCTGCGGCGTGGCCTCGGCCGCGGCGGGCGCCACCCCGAGCATCGTCAGCACGGCTATCGCGGTGGCCCCTGTTCTGCGGGCACCTATCAACGATCCACTCCTCAACTCCTCGGCTCGGGGCCCGCGTCGGGTGCGGACCCCGTCTTCGCAAGAGGAGGGTGAGAAGAACCTTTGGGTTGCCTGTGCTGTGCGGAAACGTTGCGTCATCGCCGGCGGAGGGCTGTCGTACACCAGGCCGCCCTGCGTCAAGGAAAGAGCTGGAAAACACCAAGGGCAGCCCAACACCCGGCCACGGCTTCCCCACGCACGGCCATGATTCCGTAACGTCAACTCTTACCCGCGGGCCCGGACATACGTTCCTCCCCGTGAACGCTGAAGGCATCCCCTACAGATCCGTCGGCTCCCGGCCGACCCCCTCCGACGGCGCACGGTTCGCCCCGGCCCCGCCTGCCCGGCGCACTCTCCTGCGAGCCGGACTCACCGGCGCCGCGGCCCTCGGCACCGGAGTCGCCCTCGCCTCGGCTCCGGCCTCCGCGGCGGCCTCAGGCACCCGCCCCCGGCCCAGCACCCCGGATCAAGCCCTGCGGGCGCTGGCAGCCGGCAACCTGCGCTGGCGCACCTTCCGCGAGAGGCACCCGGACGAAACTCCCGCGGTGCGGCAGAGCCTGACGTCGGGTCAGCACCCCTTCGCCCTCATCCTCGGCTGCGTCGACTCCCGCGTTCCGCCCGAACTCGTCTTCGACCAGGGCCTCGGTGACCTGCTCACCGTGCGCAGCGCCGGCGAGGTCCTGGACGAAGCCGTCCTCGGCAGCGTCGCCTACGGGGTGCTCGAACTGGGCATACCGCTGGTCATGGTGCTCGGGCACCAGTCGTGCGGCGCCGTGCGTGCCGCCGTCGAGGCGGAGACGTCCGGCGAGCGACTGCCGGCCCACATCCAGTACCTGGCCGACCAGATCAGCCCGGCCATCGACCACACCACGCAGGGCGACGCCCGCGTCGACGCGACGATCGACGCCAACGTACGAGCTGTCCGCTCCCGGCTCGCCGCGGAGCCCGACCTCGCCGCGAAGGTCTCCACCGGCCAACTGGCCGTCGTCGGCGCCCGCTACGAACTCACCAGCCAGCTCGTCCACCTCCTCACCTGACCGACGCGAGTGGAACACCGACGGCCGGCTGCCGAGCAGCCGGCCGTCTTCGCGTCACCGATGCGAACGGGGCATGGTGGTCGAGGGCAACTACTTCGAGGCGTTCCGCACCCCTGTCACTCGGCGAGCACCTCCTACTCGTACACGCTGGACCCGGCGGCCGACGTCCCCTCGCTCGTACGCGCGCCTCGTGCCGCTGAGCAGGCTGGTGACGGGGATGATCTGGAGTCCGGTCCAGGCGGACCTTGAGGACCCGTCACCGTGGGACGGGGCCGGTGGCGGGCGGCTGGATCCGCATGCCCGGGCGGCGAGGGTGGACCGTCAGATACGTCATGCCGTGGGCTCCCGCCTGGAGGCCGCGAGTCGAACCGTGGGGCAGCCAGGCCAGTTTGCCCTCGCGCACGGGCTGCGGCCCGTCGACGCGCTCCAGGGTGCCGTCTCCCTGGAGGACCAGCAGGAGGACATCGAGGTCGGGCTCGGTGTGGATGCCGATGCTGCCGCCGGGAGGGATGCGGACGACGTTGGAGTCGAGCTGCCGTCCGGGTTCCGCGAGCCGCCACAGCGCGCCGGCGGGAGCATCGCCGAGCGCCGCGAGGGACGCGGTGTCGCACAGCACCCTGGGCAGGGCGGCATCGTCGGGGGTGCCCGGGGACTCGCCGTTCTCCGCCGCCATCACGTGCCCTCGTTCCCTTGTGCCTGTCCACCGCCCGCCCGTGACGCACTCCACAGCGTCCCGGACGGCTTGCAAATAGGAATTTAACATGCGCATTTGCTAGCGTCCTGGTTGTGCGGCTGACGAAGTTCACCGACCTGGCGCTGCGTTCCGTGATGCGCCTGGCGGTCTCCGAAGAGGGCGACGACCCGCTGACCACGCGCGAGGTGGCCGAGTCCATGAGCGTGCCGTACACGCACGCGGCGAAGGCGATCACGCGTCTGCAGCACCTCGGTGTGGTGGAGGCCCGTCGTGGCCGCGGGGGCGGACTGGCGCTGACCGGTCTGGGGCGACGCGCCTCGGTGGGCTGGCTGGTACGGGAACTGGAGGGCGAGAGCGAGGTCGTCGCCTGCGAGGACGATCCACCGTGCCCCCTACGGGCGGCCTGCCGTCTGCGCCGGGCCCTGCGCGACGCCCAGGAGGCGTTCTACGCCGCCCTCGACCCGCTGACCGTGACCGACCTGGTGGCCTCGCCCACGGGACCGGTCCTGGTCGGGCTGGCGGACCGCCCATCGGGGCGAACGGCGTGAGGACACCGCGAGCAGGCGGTACCTCGTCCCATTAAATACGAAGATCATTGACCAATTAAGGAGTCGCCTTGCTCTCCGAGCAGTCCGTTCCCGTCGTCCGGGCCACCCTTCCGGTGGTCGGCGCCGCCATCGGGGACATCACCGAGCTGTTCTACCGGAAGCTGTTCGAGGCGCACCCCGAGCTGCTGCGGGACCTGTTCAACCGGGGGAACCAGGCCAACGGGGAGCAGCAGCGAGCACTGGCCGGGTCGATCGCGGCGTTCGCCGGCATGCTGCTGGAGCGTCCCGACGCACGTCCGGACGCGCTGCTCGCCAGGATCGCGCACAAGCACGCCTCCCTCGGCATCACCTCCGGCCAGTACAAGATCGTCCACCACCACCTGTTCGGGGCGATCGCCGAGGTGCTCGGCGATGCCGTGACCCCCGAGGTCGCCGCGGCCTGGGACGAGGTCTACTGGCTGATGGCGAACGCCCTGATGGCCATCGAGGCCCACCTCTACCAGGAGGCCGGCGCCGCCGAGGGAGACGTCTGGCAGCGCATGGAGATCACCGAGCGGCGCGAGGAGACCCCGGACGCCGTCTCGTTCCTGCTGCGGCGCACCGACGGCCGTCCTGTGGCGGCGTACCGTCCGGGCCAGTACGTCAGCGTGCAGGTCGAACTGCCCGACGGCGCACGGCAGATCCGCCAGTACAGCCTGTCCGGCGCCCCCGGCCGGCCCGAGTGGCGGATCACCGTCAAGCACGTCCACGGCAGCGGGCAGCCGGACGGCGAGGTCTCGTCCTGGCTCCACGCGCACGCGCGGCCGGGCGACGTCGTCACCGTGTCCGCGCCGTTCGGTGACCTGGTGCTGCCGGAGGGCGACGGCCCGCTGCTGCTGGCGTCCGCCGGCATCGGCGTCACCCCCATGCTGGCCATGCTGGACCATCTCGCCTCCACCGGTGCCGCCCGCCCGGTGACCGTGGTCCACGCCGACCGCACCCCCGCCCACCACGCGCACCGGAACGAACAGCTCGCCCTGGTCCGGGCGCTCCCGGACGCCCGCCTCCACCTCTGGTACGAGGAGCCCGGCGACCAGGCCCCGGAGGCGTCGACCGGTCTGGCCGACGTCGGCACTCTTGAGCTCCCCTCGGGCCTCACCGCCTACCTGTGCGGCCCGCTGCCGTTCATGCGCGCCGTCCGCGGCGACCTGCTGCGCCGCGGGGTGCCCGCGGAGGCGATCCACTACGAGGTGTTCGGTCCCGACCTCTGGCTGGGCCGGCCGTAGGGGCGGTACGGCAGCACGGGGACACGCGGCGTCGACGACAGAAAGGGTGGGTGGGTCATATGAACAGCGCATCGGCCTCCGTGGCCGGGGCGGTCACCTTCGTCTGGCTCGGGATGGTGCTGGGCATCTCCTTCCTGGAGGCGCCGCTGAAGTTCCGCGCTCCGGGGGTGAGCGTACGGATCGGGCTCGGTATCGGCCGGCTCGTCTTCCGGGCGCTCAACCGCGTCGAGGCCGTCCTGGCGGCTGCCGTGGTCACGGCGGTCGCACTGGGCTCTTCCCCGCTGCCCGTCGTGTTGTTGACCGGCCTTGCCGTGGTGCTGTTGGCCGTGCAGCTCGCCGTGGTCCGGCCCGTCCTCAACCGCCGGTCCGACCGGGTGCTGGCGGGAGAGGACGTTCCGCGCTCGCGTGCGCACCTGTTCTACGTGGCCTGCGAGTCGGCCAAGGTCCTCACGCTGATCGCGCTGGGCAGCGTGGTGTTGACGGCCGCCTGACCCGGCTTCAGCTCGCGGCGCCCAGTGACCAGTGCGGGGTGCTGCCGGCGAGACGGCAGGTGAGGAAGTACAGCGGTATCGGGGGTGTGTACGGGGAGCCCGACTCCGGGGCGTGTAGCAGGCGGGGGTGGCCGGGGCCGGGCTTCGGGCGGGTGCGCGTCCAGGACGGGTCGGCCATGTGGGCGCCGATCGCGTAGCTGGTGCTCGGCGGCCAGGTCACGCCGATGTGGGAGCCGGCGGGGACGATCCACCACCAGCGCAGGTCGTCGGCGAAGACACAGCCGACGCGCGGGAGGCGGTCCATGATGCGTTCCCCGTGTTCCCATGGGGTGCCCACGGCGTCGTAGCCGAGGCTGGTGGGCAGCTGTTCGGGGATCGTCAGGCGTCCGGGGCGGTCGCACAGGACGGGCGCGAGGCGCGGCGGGCGGGGGTCAGGGATGTGCGGTCGGTGCATGCGGTGAGGGTCCTTCGGCCGAGTGGGGGACGGGCCGCGTGGAGGGCACGGTCGGTGGGGATGCGGTCGGGCCGGGTTCGTACGGGTCGGTCGTCAGCTCGGCCCAGACCACGCGCCCGGACCCGTGCGGGGCGTCCGCGGTTCCCCAGGCGCCACTGAGCGCGTCGACCAGGAGGAGTCCGCGTCCGTTCTGCTCGTCGGGGCCCGGCTGCCGCGGTACCGGGAGCGTGGCGCCGCGGCTTTCGTCCTCGACCTCGATACGGAGCCGGCCCGCGGCGATGTGCAGCCGGCAGACGATCCACTCGCCGGCCGCGTGCGTGAGCGCGTTGGTGACCAGCTCGGAGGTCACGACGACGGCGTTGTCGCGTATCTCGTCGCCGCCGCTCCACGAGGTCAGCAGCTCACGTACGTGCCGACGGGCCAGGCCGACCGACGCCGGGGTCGCCGGCAGTCCGAACGCATGGTTCCGCTGGGCAGGTCGGGCCCCGGAGGCGAGCCGGTCGGGGCCTTGCGGCCCAGGGAGTCGACCAGGGTGCCCGCCTCCGGGCGGCTGGGTGGAGCACGACGTCTCCGACGGTCTGCCGGGATGTTCGGCTCCGGACGGGCGCACGGACCGCTGGGCTGCCGGCAGTGGGTGCAGCGGCTGAGGGAGGGAGGGCGGAGCCATCGCCGTACGCCTTTCGTCTGCCTTCGCGTCAGGGCCCGTACCGAGGCCGCACCGATCCGCCGTGTGAAAGCCCAACCCTGTCTCCCCCAACCGGGCCGCGCCGTCCTGTCGTTCAGCGAACCGGAACGGTCCGTCCACTGTGGCACCGCGAACAACACCTCGCAACCAGCAAGTTGAAATTTTCAAGTAGCGAAGTGCATCCTGCTCCCACCAAGAACGTGATCGACCAGGTCTGCGAAAAGCGCTGATCGTGTCAGACTGCATCCCGAGAGCTGAAGGCGTGAGGGGGCAAGGCGTGACCTCGGAGACCGACTGGGGCGGTGCCCCCTCCGTACTGCGCATGATCCTCGGCAGGCAGCTGGAGGAGATGCGGAATCGCGCCGGCCTGACGTACGAGCAGGCGGGCGCGGCCATCGGGGTCAGTCACTCCACGATCCGCCGGATGGAGGCCGCCAAGGTGGCCCGGCTCCGGCTGGCGGACGCCGAGAAGCTGCTGCAGGTCTACGGTGTGACGGACCAGCAGGAGATCGACACGTTCCTGAAGTCGGTCCGCGAGGCCAACAAGCGCGGCTGGTGGCACACCTACCGCGACGTGATGCCGGACTGGTTCGCCGCCTATCTGAGCCTGGAGCAGGCGGCGTTGCAGATCCGTGCCTACGAGAACCAGTTCGTCCACGGGCTGCTGCAGACGGAGGAGTACGCGCGTGCCCTGCTGAGCGCGGGCAATCCGCACGCCTCGTCGGAGGCGACGGAGCGCCGGGTCGCGCTGCGCATGCGCCGGCAGGAGCTGCTGACCCGCGAGGCGCCGCCGCGGTTGTGGGTCGTGATGGACGAGACGGTGCTCAGATGGCCGGTCGGGGGATCCGACGTGATGCGTGCGCAGATCGACCGTCTGATCGAGGTGAACGCCCTTCCTCATGTGACCGTGCAGATCATGCCGTTCGCCAACGGTCCGCACCCGGCCCTGCGGGCCGGCGCGTACCACCTCTTCCGGTTCCGGGCACGCGAACTGCCCGACATCGTCTACCTCAACGGTCTGGTGGGCGCTGTCTACCTCGACAAGGGCGACGACGTCGTGGTGTACCGCGAGGCCCTGGACCGGCTGGGCGCCCAGGCTGCGCCCGCCCGCAAGACCGAGGCTCTCCTCGGAGCCATTCGCAAGGAGCTCTGACGTGCACCACCACATAAGCAACGGCATGCCGGCCCGGGAGCTGGGCGCACGCGGCTGGTCCAAGCCGTGGAGCGACGACGCCGGAGGCGCCTGCGTGGAAGTGAAGCAGCTCGCCGACGGGTGCGTCGCCGTGCGCCAGTCGACCGATCCGGACGGTCCGGCGCTGGTGTTCACGCCCCACGAGATGTCCAGTTTCCTGACGGGCGTGAAGGCGGGCGATGCCGACTTCCTCCTCTGACACCGTTGGGTTTCTGAGCAGTCCGTCAAGACCCTTGATTTACTTGAGCCTTCACTCACCCCGATGATCTGAATGGGAGGGGCGGCGTTGCCCGACAACGGATGGCCGGCCGACCGTATCGACACCGAGAACGCGCATTCGGCCCGTATCTACGACTACATCCTCGGTGGTAAGGACTACTACCCCGCCGACAAAGAGGCGGGCGACGCCATGGCGCGGGAGTGGCCCGCGCTGCCGATCCACATGCGTGCCAACCGTGACTGGATGAACCGGGCGGTGCGCTGGCTGGCCGAGGAGGCGGGGATGCGCCAGTTCCTCGACATCGGCACGGGGATTCCCACCTCCCCCAACCTCCATGAGATCGCCCAGTCGGTGGCTCCCGAGTCCCGGGTCGTCTACGTGGACAACGACCCGATCGTGCTCACCCTCTCGCAGGGCCTGCTGGCCAGCACGCCCGAGGGGAAGACGGCGTACATCGAGGCGGACTTCCAGCAGCCGGAGGCCATCCTCGGCTCGGCCGAGTTCCGGGAGACGCTGGATCTGAGCAAGCCGGTCGCGCTGACCGTGATCGCGATCGTCCACTTCGTCCTCGACGAGGACGACGCGGTCGGCATCGTCCGCCGCCTCCTGGAGCCCCTCCCGTCGGGCAGCTACCTCGCGATGACCATCGGCACCGCCGAGTTCGCGCCCGAGGAGGTGGGCCGCGTCGCCCGCGAGTACGCGGCCCGCAACATGCCGATGCGGCTGCGCACCATCGACGAGGCCCACGAGTTCTTCGAGGGGCTGGAGCTGGTCGAGCCGGGCATCGTCCAGGTCCACAAGTGGCACCCGGACGGCACGGGTGAGCAGAACATCCGCGACGAGGACATCGCCATGTACGGAGCGGTCGCGCGCAAGCCGTGACCGGCCGCCGCCCGCCGTTCAGCGGTCCGGCCGGGCCGGGATCAGTCCATCAGCCCGGCCGCGACCGTGGCGCCCAGCTCCCAGCACGCCTCCAGGTCGGCCTTGCCCGGCTCGCCGGTCACGATCACCGGCTCGGCGGTACGGCGCCAGCCGAGGCCCGTCGTGATCGCCTCGATGCCGCGCAGGGCTCCGGTGACGTCGTTGCCCCCGTGCACGTAGACGCCGAACGGCCGGCCGCGGGTGCTGTCCAGGCAGGGGTAGTAGACCAGGTCGAAGAAGTGCTTGAGGGCGCCGGACATGTAGCCGAGGTTCGCCGGGGTGCCGAGCAGAAAGCCGTCCGCGGCCAGCACGTCCGACGCCGTGGCGGACAGCGCGGCGCGCCGCACGACCTGGACGCCCTCGATCTCCGGGTCGGTCGCGCCGGACACGACGGCTTCGAACATCGCCTGGCAGTTGGGCGAGGGCGTGTGATGCACGATCAGCAGGGTGGCCACACCGGAACCCTGCCGTGCGGTGGCTTTCGGCCGCAAGTCGCACCATGACGGAGGCCGCGTGTGGGACGATCTGCGCACCCATCACGACGGGGGAGGGCATCGTGGCCGGCGAGGAACACGGACGGCGGGCGGCGGCGGTCTTCGACGCGCTCGGGCCGGCGTACGAGAAGGCGTTCGCCCACTCCGAGGCGCACCGCGCGTCGCTGCAGTGGCTGCTCGGTCTGCTCGCACCCGGCAGCCGCGTCCTGGACGTCGGCAGCGGAACGGGGCGTCCCACGGCCTCCACGCTCACCGAGGCCGGTCACGAGGTGCTGGGGATCGACGTCTCCCCCGTCATGGTGGAGCTCGCCGCCCGGCAGGTGCCCGCCGCCGAGTTCCGCTGCGCCGACATCCGCGACGTCGAGCTGGAGGACGGCTCGTTCGACGCGGTCTGCGTGTACTTCTCGCTGTTGATGATGTCCCGCCAGGAGCAGTCGGAGCTCGTACGGCGTCTGGTGCGGGCGCTGCGGCCGGGAGGCGGTCTGGTGCTCGCCACCGTGCCCGCCGACGTGGAGGACGTCGAGTTCGTCTTCATGGGGCAGCCTGTCCGGGCGACGAGCTTCGCCACCGAGGACGTCGTCGCCCTGGTGAAGGGGGCCGGCCTTGCCGTGGTGTCCGATCAGAGCGTGCTGTTCACTCCGGCCCACTCCGATGCCGCCCCCGAACCCCACCTCTTCCTGTGCTGCCGGCGGGACGCGAGGGCGCCGGCCGGCTGACCCTTCAGTGATCGTGGGTGGCGCAGCAGTCGCCCGCGTCGGCGGCGCCCGCGACGGTTTCCAGGCGGCAGAAGCAGGACGACTCGATCGGTACGTCCGCCATGGCGGCGGCGAGTTTCAGCTGCTGGGCCACGATCTGCGCCTCCCCGGGCCTGCCCAGGCGGACCAGGCACTCGTGGATACCGTGCAGGGCCCAGACGTTGCCGGGGTGCTGCAGCGCGCGCGGCAGGGTGTCGTCCAGCCCCAGATCGGCCCGGTACACCGCCTCCGCCTCCTCGACGCGCCCCTGTTCCAGCAGCAGGGCCCCGTAGGCGTGCCGGGTGGGCTGCATCCATCCCCACGGCTCGTCGTAGGGCAGGCCGTCGTCCAGGGCGATCGACCGCTCCAGCGCGGCGAAGGCGGCGTCGTGGTCGCCCTTGCGGTATTCGAGTTCGCCGTCGAGCATCGCCGACGCGATCGCCAGGATGTCGGCGCAGGTGTTGTTGAACAGCATGCGCGTCTCCTGGACGCGGGGGACCGCCGCACGGAACAGCCGGCGTTCGGCCTCGGCCTCGGCGATCCGCCCGGTCGCCGACAGGGCGACGCCACGGGCGTAGTGCAGCATCGCCGTGGTCATGCTGTACAGCTCCGGGTCGGCGGGCAGGGGCAGCCGGAGGATCTCGGCCCAGCGGCCGAAGCGGATCAGCACGTGGACCCGCATGGCGAGGAAGGCCTCCAGCCAGTCGGCCATCGGCGGGCTCTGCACGCGCAGCAGCTCCTCCGGGATGGTCGCTTCGAGCTGATCGGCGGTCTCCAGGGCGGTCCTGGACCGGCCGAGGAACATCGCGCCGTAGATCTTGAAGTGGTAGTTGTGCACCCGGTAGAGGGTGTAGAAGTTCATCTCCCCCGCCCGGGCGCGGAACTTCTCGTCGGCGACGATCGCGTCGCTGTTGTCCGACACCACACGGCCGTAGTCGCCGCACAGGACTTCCAGGTGCGAGGGCATGTGCTGGAGGTGACCGGCGTCGGGCACCATGCCGCGCAGCCGGTCGGCCACGGTCAGGGCAGCCTCGGGCGTCGGGGACATCTCCATCAGGTGGATGTACAGGTGCAGGATGCCCGGGTGCCTCTCCCCGGTCCCGGTGGCGAGCGCCTTGTCGAGGACGGACTTGGCCTGGAGCGTCCGGGCGCCTTCGGCGGGACCCCCGGTGGGAAGGTCCCACAGCTGCCAGGGGGTGAGGTTCATCAGCGCGTCGGCGTACAGGGCGGCGATGTCGGGGTCGTCGGGGGCCAGGTCGTAGACGGCACGCATGGCGTCGGCGTACGGCGTGTTCCACACCGAGCAGTCCTCGACGGCCTTCGCCTGCGGGTAGCGGGCCCGCAGCGCGCCGATCAGGGTCCGTTCGACGGGGGTGGCTCCGGCCTCGGCCTTGGCGTGTGCGAGTTCCACGGCGGTGTGGGTGCGCTCGACGGTCCGTAGGAGGTCGTGTTCGTCGAAGAACTCCCACGGCTTGTTGTAGTTGGGGCCGAGCGCGTAGGCGATGCCCCATTGGGCCATGGCGCACTCGGGGTCGGCCGCGGCGGCCGCCTCGAAGCAGGAGACGGCCTCCTCGTGGTTGAAGGCGTAGGTCCAGACCAGCCCACGGTCGAACCACGTCTGGGCCTCGGGCGACGAGGTCGTCACCGGACGGCTGTGGGTGCCGAGGTCGTAGTAGTCCATGGGTGCCTCCTCCCTCCCACCAGAACGCCCCCGGCGCCACCGCGCAAGGCGTGACGGCGACGGTATCGGGCCGGGCGTTCCCGGTGGGCCCGATACCGGGCCGGGGCCCTGAAACGGATGAAGATCGCGGTTTGCGGTGACGGTCTTCTGGCACGCCTTGAGTCCTGGTTCAGGGGTACGCAGAGGGCGGTTGACCACGCGGCCGCGGTGATCGTGGCCCGGGCAGAAGCTTAAGGAGCGATACGGATGAGCCAGCCCAACCCCCTCAAGCGCGCGGCCGAGAAGGTGACCGACAGCGTGCTGGGCGACGGCACGGGGCCGGAGGAGGGCATTCCCGGGAAGCCGGGTCCCGAGTCGCCGTCCGTGGCCGAGCCGACGGAGCCCCGGGAGCCGCTGCCGCCGAAACCGGACCAGAGCGGTCCGGACACCGTGTCGCCGACCGGCCAGCCGACGGGGGCCGACCGGGCCCGGGTGGCTCAGGCCGGGAGCCGTCTGACGACCGCGCAGGGCACCCGGCTCCACGACACCGATCACTCGCTGAAGGCCGGTCCGCGCGGGCCGGTGCTGCTGCAGGACCATCACCTGCGCGAGAAGATCATGCACTTCGACCACGAGCGCATCCCGGAGCGCGTGGTCCATGCCCGGGGCGCGGCGGCGCACGGCGTCTTCAAGAGCTACGGCACGGCGGCCTCCGTGACCAAGGCGGCGTTCCTCGGCAAGGACGTGGAGACGCCGGTGTTCGTGCGGTTCTCCACGGTGCTGGGGTCACGGGGGTCCGCGGACACCGTGCGCGACACCCGGGGATTCGCCACCAAGTTCTACACCGGCGAGGGCGTCTTCGACCTGGTCGGGAACAACATGCCGGTCTTCTTCATCCAGGACGCGATCAAGTTCCCGGACATCATCCACGCCGGCAAGCCGCATCCGGACCGGGAGATCCCGCAGGCGCAGAGCGCCCATGACACGTTCTGGGACTTCGTCACCCTGCACACCGAGGCCGCCCACCACACGCTGTGGAACATGTCCGACCGGGGCATCCCGCGCTCCTACCGGATGATGGAGGGCTTCGGCGTCCACACCTTCCGTCTGGTCGACGCCGAGGGCGGCACGACGCTGGTGAAGTTCCACTGGAAGCCGAAGCTGGGCGTGCACTCCCTGGTGTGGGAGGAGGCGCAGATCGCGGGCGGTGTCGATCCGGACTTCCACCGCCGGGACCTCGCGGACGCCATCGAGGCGGGTGCGTATCCGCAGTGGGAGCTGGGCATCCAGACGTTCCCCGACACGCCCGAGCAGACCTTCGAGGGCATCGACCTGCTGGACCCGACGAACCTCGTCCCGGAGGAACTCGCGCCCGTGCAGCCGGTCGGGCTGCTGACCCTCAACCGCAATCCGTCGAACTTCTTCGCCGAGACCGAGCAGGTCGCCTTCCACGTCGGCCACCTCGTTCCCGGCATCGACATCACCGACGACCCGCTGCTCGCGGGCCGCCTGTTCTCCTACCTGGACACCCAGATCACCCGCCTGGGCGGCCCCAACTTCCCGCAGCTGCCGATCAACCGCCCGCACGCCCCGGTCAACGACATGCAGCGCGACGGCATGCACCAGACGGCCGTGCACCGGGGCGCCGCGCCGTACCGGCCCAACTCCCTCGACGGCGGCTGCCCGTTCACCGCCGGCGCGGACGCCGGGGCGTACGTGGAGACACCCGTGCGGGTACCGGAGGCGAGGAAGGTACGGGAGGCTCCCGAGTCGTTCGCGGACCACTTCAGCCAGCCGCGCCGGTTCTGGCTCAGCATGAGCCCGGTGGAGCGCGAGCACATCGTCGGCGCCTACACCTTCGAACTCGGCAAGTGCTACGAACAGGCCGTCAAGGAGCGGGCGCTGCAGGTCCTCGCCAACATCGACCCGGAGCTGTGCGAGCAGGTCGCCGAGGGCCTCGGCCTGCCGGCGCCCGAGCCCACCGTGCCCCTGGCCGACGTGGCGCCCAGCCCGGCGCTGTCCCAGGTCGGGCGGACCTGGCCGGCGGACGGGCGGATCATCGGCATCGTGTCCGGCGAGGACGGCGACCTGGACGGCGTACGTGCCGTGCGGGAGGCCGTCGTCGACGCGGGCATGGTTCCTCTGGTCGTCGCGCCGTCGGGCGGCAGGCTCGGCGCGGGCGACGACGCGGTGACGGTCCAGCGGACCTACGCCACGGCACGGTCCGTGGAGTTCGACGCCGTGCTGCTGGCGGGCCCGCCGAGTGTGGGCGGTGACGCGTACGGCGCCCGTGACGCCAAGGCCGCCCCGGCTGCCGTGTCGCGGGCCGCGGGCGACCCCCGGATGGGACTGCTGGTGTCCGAGGCGTTCCGGCACGGCAAGGCCATCGGCGCCTGGGCGGGCGGCGAGGCCGTGCTGGAGGCGGCCGGTGTGCCCTCCGACGCGCCTGGCGTGGTCCTCGGCGACAGCGGTACGGCCGTTCTGCGGCAGGTGACCGAGCTGCTGGGCGCCCACCGTGTCTGGGAACGCTTCCCCGCCGGCGCCTGACGGCTCGTGTCCGCGCCCCGGTGCGCTCCGCAGCGGTCAGCAGAGCACGCGCAGCGACCCGGGCAGCACCCTCGCCGTGACGGGCAGAGCGGCCTCGACCTCGCCGTCGGCTCCGTAGGGCACCTCGCGGTCGGCCTCGATGCGGATCTCCCTGCCGCGGAGGATCCGCACCTGGGGGCGGTCGACGTGGGTGCCCGACTTGAGGTCGTTCATCAGGGCGAAGAACAGCCGCCGTGGTGCCTCGCCGATCATCACGATGTCCAGGAGGCCGTCGTCGAGGCGGGCGTCGGGGGCTATGAGGCGGCCCGAGCCGTAGGAGCCAGAGTTGGCGGCCACCACCGTGTAGCCGCTGTGCGGGTGTTCCCGGCCGTCGACGGTGACCCGGTAGCGCGCCGGGCGCCAGGTGGTGACCGCGCGCAGACCGCCGGCGTAGTAGGAGGCGGCGCCGCGCAGCAGTTTCGCGCGGTTGGCGTGGCGGTTGGCGAGCGCGTCGACGCCTGCGTAGACGCTGCCGAGCACGACGGTGCGGTCGTGGACGGCCGATTCGAGCTGGATGGTGTCGACGGCGCGCGGCTCGTGGTGGAGCAGCACGTCGGCGAGGGCCGCGGGGTCGGTGGGCAGGCCCAGGGCGCGGGCGAAGTCGTTGCCGCGGCCGGCCGGGACCAGGCCGAGCAGGGCGCCGGTTCCGCTGAGGGCTCCGCCAATGCCGCCGGCGATTCCGTCCCCGCCGACGGCGAGCACCACCCGTCCCTGCTCCCCGGCCCGGCGTGCGAGCTCCTGGGCGTGGGCCAGGCTGCGGCTGTACTCGGTCTCCAGCGCGGCGCCGGCCTCCCGCAGCAGCCGGGCCACCGCGAGCAGCGCGGCGGCCGAGCCGGCCGCTCCCGCGGTGGGGTTGACGACGGCGGTGTACTGGCGCATCGGTTGCCTCCGGGCGGGGCTCACGGGGTGGGTGCGGGGTCAATCGAGGGGTCAATCGAGAGGCAGCAGGACGCCCGGGTTGAGCAGCCCGGCCGGGTCCAGTCGTCGTTTGACGGCGCGCAGGGCCTCGACGCCGAGGGGCCCGGCCTCCCTTACGTACCAGTCCCGGTGGTCGGTGCCCACCCCGTGGTGGTGGCTGATGGTGCCGCCGGCGGCGAGGATCGCCTCGTTGGCGGCGTGCTTGGCGCGGGTCCAGTGGGCCACGGCGTCGTCGCCCTGGGCGGAGACGACGGTGAAGTACAGGGACGCGCCGTTCTCGTAGACGTGGGAGATGTGGCACATGACCAGGGGCGGTGTGCCGGCCTCGGTGAGCGTGCCGGTGAGGGTCTCGCGGACGGAGGCGTACAGCTCGGGGAGGCAGGACCAGTAGGCCGCCGTTTCGAGGGTTTCGGCGAACGCGCCCGCGTCGAGCAGCGCGTCCCGCAGGTAGGGGGCGGAGTAGCGGCCGTCGGCCCAGCGCCGTCCCGGATCCTCGCCGACGGGGGTGCCGCCGCAGTCGCGCAGGACGGCGGTGGCGCCGTTCCGGCGGTGCGCGGTGTCGTCGGCCGTGCCCTCGAAGCCGGCGATCGCCAGGCATCCGGCGGCCTCCTGCGCGCGGGAGGAGGCGAGGGCGTCGGGCTGGGCCAGGCCGATCAGTGTCTCGGTCTCGTCGGAGAGCCGCAGCACGGTCGGACGCGGCCCGTCCTGGGCGAGCCTGCGCAGGGCGGCGGACCCCGCCTCGAAGGAGGGGAAGCGCCAGCCTTCGTAGTGGCGGGTCTGCGGGACGGGGCGGATCCGTACGGTCACGGACGTGATGATCCCGAAGGCGCCCTCCGAACCGAGGAGGAGCTGGCGCAGGTCGGGGCCGGCCGCCGAGCGCGGGGCGCGGCCGGTGTCGAGGGTGCCCTCGGGGGTGGCGAGGGTGAGGCCCAGGACCATCTCGTCGAAGCGGCCGTAGCCCGCGGACGCCTGTCCGCTGGAGCGGGTGGCGGCGAAGCCACCGAGGGTGGCCCACTCGTAGGACTGGGGGAAGTGGCCGAGGGTGAAGCCGTGTCCGGCCAGGAGTGCCTCGGCCTGCGGGGCACGCAGGCCGGGTTGCAGGGTGGCGGTGCGGGAGACCGGGTCGAGGGCGAGCAGAGCGTCCATACGACGCAGGTCCAGGGCGACGAAGACGCTCCGCCGTGGGGACAGACCACCGACCACGGACGTGCCGCCGCCGAAGGGGACGAGCGGCAGGTCGTGTGCGGCGCAGGCCCGCAGCACGGCCAGCACCTCGTCATGGCTCGCCGGGAGGACGACGGCCGCGGGGACGTCCGAGACGTCGCCGGCCCGTATCCGCAGCAGGTCGGGGGTGGACTTGCCGCGGGTGTGCCGGATCCTCGTCTCGGCGTCGGTGCGCACGTGTTCCTCGCCGACCGCCGTGAGCAGGGCCCGGTGTGCGGCGTGGTCCAGCGGCGAGTCGGGGACGGCGATGTCCTCCAGGCGCAGCGGTGCGGTGCCGCGCGGCTTGACGCCCAGCACGTCACGTAGCAGTTCGGTCACCGTGTCGGGCAGCGGCGTCGCCCTGATCGGGTCGCCCCAGCCGTTCCACAGCATGTCCATTCCTGTCGTCCTCATCGCTCGGTTCCTGGGGTGCCGTCTTCCGCCCGGCCCCGCGGGCGTTACACTGTGACACATGACGCCTATTCGTCACAACCATTCGAACGCCGATGCCGTACTGGACGCGGTGCGCGACTGCGTCCTGGCCGTCGGGGTCCGCCGCACCACGCTGACCGACGTGGCCCGCCGAGCGGGGGTCTCGCGGATGACGCTGTACCGGCGCTGGCCCGATGTGCGGTCGCTGGTCGGCGATCTGATGACCCGGGAATGGATCGACGTGGCCATGCGGGCCATGCCGGAGCGCCGGCCGGGGACGCAGGCGCGTGCTCTCGTCGTGGACGGGCTCGTGGCGGGCGTGGAGGCCTTCCGTACCCATCCGCTCTTCCGCAAGATCGTCGACGTCGACCCCGAGCTGCTGCTTCCCTATGTACTGGACCGGCGCGGGGCGAGCCAGGAGGCCCTGCTGAAGCTGCTGGCCGACGCGCTGCGGGAGGGGCACGCCGACGGGTCGGTGTGCGCGACCCACCCCGAACGGCAGGCGCGGTCCCTGTTGCTGATCGTGCAGTCCTTCACGCTGTCCCTGCGGACCATGACCGACGAGGACGACGCCGACCTCAGCAGCGCGGCCTTCCTCGGGGAGCTGCGGACCGTCCTGGAGAGGGCACTCACGCCATGAGCAGTCCCGCCTCCGGGTCGTCGCTGTCCGCCGCGCGGCGCTCGCGTGAACTGGCCGGCACGGTCGGCGGTCCCGTCGTGGACGTGCTGGTCGTCGGCCTCGGCGCGACCGGTGCCGGAGCCGCTCTGGATGCGGCTGCGCGGGGACTGGACGTCGTCGCGATCGACGCCCACGACCTGGCCTTCGGCACCTCCCGCTGGAGCTCCAAGCTCATCCATGGCGGGCTGCGCTACCTCGCCTCCGCCCAGCTCGACGTGGCCCACGAGAGCGCGGTCGAACGCGGGGTGCTGATGGAACGCACGGCTCCCCACCTCGTACGGGCCCAGCCGTTCGTCCTGCCCCTGACTCCCTTGGTCTCAGGCGGTCAGGCCGCGCTGGCGTGGGCCGGCTTCCGGGCCGGTGACACGCTGCGCCTGGCGGCGCGTACGGCCCGGGCCACCCTGCCCGCGCCGCGCAGGCTCTCCGTGGTGGAGACCCGCCATCTGGCCCCGGCCCTGCGCGCCGACGGCCTCCGTGGCGGCCTGCTGTCCTGGGACGGCGGGCTCACCGACGACGCCCGCCTGGTGACGGCACTCGCCCGCACCGCGGCCGCTCACGGGGCCCGGATCCTGACCCGCGTCCGGGCCCTGGAGATCACCGGCTCCGGCGCCCGGATACGCGACGAACTCACCGGCGAGGAGGGCGAGATCCGGGCCCGTGCGGTGATCAACGCCTCCGGTGTGTGGGCAGGTGACCTCGTGGACGGCATCCGGGTCCGGCCGTCCCGCGGCACCCATCTCGTCCTGCGCTCCGAGCACCTCGGCCCGCTGCCCGCGGGCCTGCACATCCCGGTCCCCGGGGAGACCAACCGCTTCGTCCTCGTCCTGCCGCAGGGCGACGGACGGGTCTACGTCGGACTCACCGACGAACCCGTGGACGGTGACATCCCCGACGTTCCCCGGGCGCCCGAGACGGACATCGGCTTCCTGCTCGACGTGCTCGGCTCCGTCCTCGACATTCCGGTCCACCGGGACGACGTCGTGGGGGCGTTCGCGGGCCTGCGCCCCCTCCTGGACACCACGCCGTCGGGCACCGCCGGCCGCACCGCCGACATCTCCCGTCGGCATGCGGTGCTGACCTCGCGGGACGGGGTGATCACCGTGGTCGGCGGCAAGCTCACCACATACCGGCGCATGGCCGAGGACGCCGTCGACGCCGCCGTCGCCGCCCGCCGGCTCACCGCGGGCCCCTCCCCCACCGCCACGCTCCCGCTCGTCGGCGCCGCGCCGCCCCACGCCCTCGTCTCCCTGCGGGCCCCCCGGCGCCTGATCCAGCGCTACGGCACCGAGGCGCCGGACGTCCACGCGTTCGGCACACACGACCCCCGCCTGGCCGGCCCCGTCCTGCCGGGCCACCCGGTCACCGGCGCCGAACTGCTGTGGGCCGTCCGTCACGAGGGCGCGCTCGACGAAGCCGACCTGCTCGACCGGCGCACCCGCATCGGACTGGTACCCGACGACCGGGCCGCAGCGCTGGACGCCGTGCGGGCCCTGCTGGGCGAGGCACCGGGCTGGCAGGTCTGAAACCCCTGGTCGCGGCGCCGGGCGCGTGCGGGCTGCCTCCGGGCTAGCGCTCCTGTCCCTGCTCCGCCCCCTGGATGACCTTCCGCACCCTGGCCTCGACCGCGCGTCGGGTCTTGCCGTGCTCCCTGGCGTACTCCGTCATCGCGGCCTGTACGTCCCGGTCGAGGTCGCGCCAGGCGCGCACCGCGGTCTCGTACGTGCGGGACTGCCGCTGGGTCCATTTGGCCTGGGTGGGCGGCCCGTACGAGTCACGCAGCTCCTCGACCCGGTTGTGCGCCTGGTCCGCTGCACGCCGCTTCTCCACGAGCTCTTCGAATGTGTGAGCCACACGCCAAGAGCTTAAGGAGGAGGCCGGCATTCCGCGCGTCGAGCCGCCACGTCCGGAATCCGGAGAGATCCGGGCTGTTGACATGTTCGCGGCACAGCGTAAGGCTGAGAGCGCTCTCAAGGATTAGTACGGACCAAATCCCCCACGACTCCGCGCCGCGAGCCCGCCGGCTCGGCACGGAGGCAGCCCGTACGGAGGTAGAGCGTGACCAGACGTCTCCGAGACCGGATCGCCGCCGCGGCGTCCGCTCTCGCCACCGCCCTGACCGGCGCCCTGCTCGCGGTCGGCGCGCCCGCGTCCGCCGCCGCGGTCCCCGAGACCGTCCCACTGAAGATCACCAACAACTCCGGCCGCACCGAGCCGCTGTACGTCTACAACCTCGGCACACAGTTGTCGACGGGCCGACAGGGCTGGGCCGACGCCGACGGCACCTTCCACGCCTGGCCCGCGGGCGGCAACCCGCCCGTCCCGGCGCCCGACGCCGCCCTCACGGGCCCCGCCCCGGGCCGGTCCACGACCATCCGGATCCCGAAGTTCTCCGGCCGGATCTACTTCTCGTACGGCCAGAAGCTGGTGTTCAAGCTGGCCACCGGCGGTCTCGTGCAGCCCGCGGTGCAGAATCCGAGCGACCCCAACCGGAACATCCTCTTCAACTGGTCCGAGTACACCCTCAACGACTCCGGCCTGTGGATCAACAGCACGCAGGTCGACATGTTCTCCGCGCCGTACGCGGTCGGCGTGCAGCGGGCCGACGGCAGCACGAGCAGCACCGGTCGCCTCAAGCCCGGTGGCTACAAAGGGTTCTTCACCGCCCTGCGCGGCCGGCCCGGCGGCTGGGCGGCCCTGATCCAGACCCGCCCGGACGGCACCGTGCTGCGGGCCCTCTCCCCCGGCCACGGCCTGGAGACCGGCGCCCTGCCCGCCTCGGTGATGGACGACTATGTGAACCGCGTCTGGCAGAAGTACACGACGTCGACACTGACGGTCACCCCGTTCGCCGACCAGCCGAACACCAAGTACTACGGCCGCGTCTCCGGCGGCGTCCTGAACTTCACCAACAGCGCCGGCACGGTCGTCACCAGCTTCCAGAAGCCCGACGCGGACAGCGTCTTCGGCTGTCACAAGCGCCTGGACGCCCCCAACGACCAGGTACGCGGCCCGATCTCCCGCACCCTGTGCGCCGGCTTCAACCGGTCCACCCTCCTCGTCAACCCCAACCAGCCCGACACCGGCTCCGCCGACTTCTACCGGGACTCCGTGACCAACCACTACGCCCGGGAGATCCACGCCCGGACGGCCGACGGCAAGGCCTACGCCTTCGCCTTCGACGACGTGGGGCATCACGAGTCGCTTCTGCACGACGCACGTCCCCGTCAGGCCTACCTGACGCTCGACCCGTTCGACTGAGCAGCGGGCCCGCGGCGGGGCGGCGACAATCCGTTGGAACCTGTCGGTAATGCCTCTGGGCGGCGCACAGGCACGGACCTAGCGTGTGAGCTGCCACGCCGCGCGGCCAACGTACCGTCACGCTCAGGAAGAAGCTCCCCATGCCCTACGTGCTGCCCATCGGCATCGGCGTCCTCTACGCACTGCTGATGTCCCTCATCCGCGAACCCCACCGGCGCCGCTTCAACGCGGTCATGGTCGCCGGGGCGGGCGCCGCCTATCTCGGCAGCGGCGGGATGGGCGGCTGGGAGTTCCCCTTCACCGCGCTCGTCACGTACGTCGCCTACCGCGGCCTGGAGTCGTGGACGTTCATCGGCATCGGCTGGCTGCTGCACACCGCCTGGGACGTCGTCCACCATCTGAAGGGCAACCCGATCATCCCGTTCGCGCACGACTCGTCACTGGGCTGCGCCCTCTGCGACCCGGTCATCGCCGTGTGGTGCCTGGCGGGCGGGCCGTCACTGCTGCGCCTGCGCGGCGGCAAGCGTCCCGGGGCCGCCCGCGAGCACGCCTGACCCCCGAAGACGCACCGGGCAGCCGACCGCCACAGAACCCGGCTGCCCGGTGCGTCCGGTCGCCGAGATCTTCTGCGGGGACGTCAGAGTGGGGGCGCACTGTCAGGAGTGCTTCGGAACTTTCGACGTGGGCATGGGGATCAGACCGAGCTGCTGCGCGCGGAGCACCGTGCTCATACGGTCCCGGGTGCCGAGCTTGCGGTACAGGTTCTCCACGTGCTTGTGCACCGTGCGCACCGAGATGCCCAGGCGGCGGCCGATGGCGTCTGCGGTGAGGGCCCTGCCGAGCAGGAGCAGCACCGTCACTTCCCGGGGCGTCAGGCCGCAGTCCGCCGCCCGCTCGTCCGGGCTGCCGGCATCCTCCGGTGTCGTCGCCGTGGCCCGCCAGCGCGCGAGCAGCTGCCGCTGCTCCTCGACGGCGGCCAGCAGCGGCTGGATCCGCCGGGCGGCGAGCACGTGGTCGTCGGTGAAGTCCCTGCCGGAGCGGAAGACGAGACAGCCCAGGACCGGGTCGGTGGTCTGCGGCAGGGGGATGCCCAGCACATGGTCGGCGCCCATGGTGCGGCGGAGCAGCCGGGCCGTCGGGCTGGAGGACCAGTGCGGACCCGCTGCCTGGCGTGCCGTCAGCGGGTGCCGGTCGGGCGTGGTGCCGTAGTGGCCCGCGAAGGGATACCCCTCCCTCAGCGCCGCCGCGGCCTCCTCGACGAGGCCGGTGGCCGACCCGGCCGTGGGCGGAAGCGCGACCGTACCGCCGTGGTCGCTCCACTCGTCGAGCTTGTAGACCAGCGTCTCGCCGCCGCACAGGGCCGGCAGCGCCGCTGCGATCAGCGGCCACAGGCGGTCGGGATCGCGCTCGTGCAGGGCCGCGAGTGCCACCGCGAGCATGCGTTCGTAAGGCTCCCCGCTCACGCCTGTCGTCCGCCCTCTCGTGTCGTCCTGGTGCGTGCGTACGCACTTCTACGCATAGCACTCCCGCACCGTCCGCCCGCACCCTGGTGCCGGTTCTGCACCGACGGGGCTCGGCGCACTCGGTCCGCGGCCCGGAAGAGGGAACGACATGCCTGCATCGCATACCCGACCTGTCACTGCGGCGATTCGGGCCGGTCACACGGCCCGCGTCCGGCGGGAACGGTCCCGCAACGGCCGGATCTGGAGTCAGCGACGAGCCGTGCGTACGGCAACGGCTGCGCCCCCGAGCCCGGCCGGCATCGTGCCCTGAGACCTCCGTCCTGATTCCCCCCGTCCGCCCAGGTGCGCGGCGGGGGTGTTCTGGCGCATTCTTGCTGTGTCCCCCGCGACGGCGCACGGACGAGGTGGGGCCGATGACAGCAGGCGCCGAGGACGCACACCGGACCGCCGGGCGGCTGGCGACGCTGCTGGCCGACGCCTCGACGGAGGCGATCAGCGCGGCCGCCGGCCACGCGGGAGGGGTCTACCTGCGCTCCAGCACGCCCGGACTGCTCCGGCTGGCCGTGCTCGCGGGGTTGCCCGGGCCGCTGTTCCGCCCCTGGTGGCGGCTGCACTCCGAGCGGCCGTTCCCCGTCGCCGACGCCTTTCGGCTGGGTGTCCAGGTGGTCCTGCCGAACGCCACGGAGACGATGCGCCGCTACCCCCAGTTCGCGGCCGGGCTGCCGTTCCCCTTCGGATCCCTGCACGTGCCCGTGGTCGGGCCGGCGGGGCCCCTCGGTGTCCTGACCGTGCTGCGCCCCTCGGCCTCGGACGCCACCGAGATGCTGGAGGGTGCCGACCGGCTGGCGGGGCTGGCCGAGGCTCTCGGCGCGGAGCTGGGCAGCCTGGACGGCACAGGCGCCTCGTCCGTGGTGTGGGACGGCGAGCCCGTCTGTGTCCGGCCGCCGGCGGCCCGGCGCCCCGTGCAGCGCGCCGGGAGTTTCGCCTGGGACCCGGTGACCGGTGTCGTGACCGTCGACGATCCCCTGCGCGCGCTGCTCGGCGGGCCGGCGGGCGAGGCCCCGGACACGGTGCAGGCGCTCACGGACGCCGTCGCGCCCGCCGACGGGCATGTGCTCGGGTCCGCGCTGCGTCAGGCGGCCGCCGGCCGGCCTCCGCCGCTGCCCCTGCACGTACGCACCCCCGACGGTGCGCCGCGGCTGGTGGAGCTGTGGAATCCGCACGCCGCGCCCACCGCGTTCGGGCCGCTGTCCGGCCCCCGTGCCGTGCGGGGGGTCGTCCTCGACCCCGGCCCGGGCTCGGTGGCCGACGCCGCCGCCGATCTGCTGCCGGACGGCGTGTTCTGCCTGGACCGGCTGGGAGTGATCGTCTACGCGAACCCGCGCGCCGCCCATCTGCTGGGCCGGCCACGGCCGAGGCTCCTCGGCCGGCCTCTGTGGGAGGCCGTGCCGTGGCTCAGCCAGCCGGCGTTCGAGGACCACCTGCGGAGCGCGCTCCTGTCGCCGGAGCCGGTGCACTTCCACGTCAGACGGCCTCCCAGCGGCACACCCGCGACGGCCCCGCAACCGTACGAGGGCGACTGGCTGGCCCTGTCCGCCCATCCCGGGCCGGACATCCTGACCTGCACGGTCCGTCCGGCCAACCGGGTGTCCGACCCGCCCGCCGACCCCGCGCAGGGGGAGGCCGAGGCGTCCGCGACGACGCCGACCGCGCCCGTCGTCGCCTCCACGGCCCCGCAGTACCGTCCCATCGTCCTCGCCGTCGCCCTGACGGAGGCGGTGACCGCGCGCCAGGTGTCGGCCGTGGTGATGAAGGAGGTGTTGCCGGCGTTCGGCGGCCGCCGGCTCGCCATCTACCTGCTGCAGGAACGTCATCTGTACCTGGCGTGGGAGTCGGGCTTCCCCTCGGGCTTCCTCGCGCCGTTCGAGGGGGTGGGGCTGGACGCCCGGCTCCCCGGTGTCGAGACCCTCACCAGCGGCCGGCCGCTCTTCTTCGACTCGATGCAGGCGCTGGCCGCCGCCTACCCGGGCATTCCGCTGGACGCGACGGAGGGAGCCCGCGCCTTCCTGCCGCTGATCGCCTCCGGGCGCCCGGTCGGTTCCTGCATCCTGGGCTTCGACCGTCCGCGCAGCTTCAGCACCGAGGAGCGCACGGTGCTCACCGCCCTCGCCGGGCTGATCGCGCACGCCATGGAGAAGGCACAGCGCTACGAGACCGAGGCCGCGCTGGCCCGTGGCCTGCAGCAGGCCCTGCTCCCCCGGCGCCTGTCGGCGCACCCGCTGATCGAGACCGCCGGGCGCTATCTGCCCGGCACCCAGGGCATGGAGGTGGGCGGTGACTGGTACGACGTGGTCACGACGGGGAACTGCCTGGCCCTGGTGATCGGGGACGTCCAGGGGCACGGTGTGCAGGCGGCGGCCACGATGGGACAACTGCGCAGTGCGGTGCGGGCCTTCGCGCTCGGCGACCGTCCGCCGGACGAGGTGATGAGCGGCTCCAACCGCCTCCTCATCGATCTCGACTCCGGTCAGTTCGCGAGCTGCTGCTACATCCGGCTCGATCCGGCCAGCGGACGGGCCCGTGCCGCCCGGGCCGGGCATCCGCCGCCGCTGCTGCGCCACCCGGACGGCCGGACCCATGTGCTGGACGTTCCGGGCGGGGTCGTGCTCGGCGTGGACCCGGACGCCCAGTACCCGGTGACGGAGCTTCAGCTGGAGTCCGGCTCCGTCCTGGCGCTGTACACGGACGGGCTGGTCGAGCGGTCCGGCGTCGACATCGACGACGGCATCAGCGCCCTGCGGGTGGCCCTGGCGAGGTTCGGTGCTCCCACCGCGCGTGCGGGCCGCCGGTCCCTGGCGGGCGTGGCCGACCGGCTCACCGCGACGGCCCGGCACACCACCGACCGCCCCGACGACATCGCACTCCTGCTCGCCACCCGCCGCACGGGATTCCGCGGCCCTCGGTGAGACCGGTCGTGCGGCAGGGCACGGCGATCACTCAGGGGGCTGCCTCTCGCCTCCGGAGGCGTGGCAGTGTAGACATAAGCACATGGTCCGACAGGTGGGTCGATCGGGAGTTCGGCGGCGTCCCGGCGGTCCTCTCGCTCAGCAGGAGCGAGTCGCGGACCGGACGCAGCGGGAACAGGGCACAGGAGTACGGTCCGCGCTGGGCGGGCGCAGCGTCGCCGGACAGGTGTTCCTGCTGCAGGTCGTGATCGTGCTGTTGCTGGTCGTGGCGGCTGTGATCGCGCTGGTGCTGCAGGTGCGGCACGACAGCACCCGGGAGGCGCGCAACCGCTCGGTCGCCGTCGCCGAGGCGTTCGCCAACTCCCCGGGCACCCGTGAGGCGCTGCGCGGCCCCGACCCGTCGGCGGTGCTGCAACCGCGGGCGGAGGCGGCCCGCAAGGCGACGAAGGTGGACTTCATCGTCGTGATGAACACCGACGGGATCCGCTACACACACCCCAAACCGGACCGCATCGGCAAGAAGTTCGTGGGGGACATCGCGCCCGCGCTGGCCGGGCGCGTCGTGACCGAGCAGATCACCGGGACCATCGGCCCGCTGGTGCAGGCGGTGGTTCCCGTCAAGGCGGACGACGGCTCCGTGGTGGGCCTGGTGTCCGCGGGGATCACCACGAAGAACGTGGGCGGTGCCGCGAACCAGCAGATGCCGGTGGTCCTGGGCGCCGCGGCCGCGGGGCTGGCCCTCGCCACGGCGGGCACCGCACTCGTCAGCAGGCGGCTGCTGCGCCAGACGCACGGTCTCGGCCCGCACGAGATGACCCGCATGTACGAGCACCACGACGCCGTGCTGCACGCCGTGCGGGAGGGCGTGCTCATCGTCGGTGGCGACGGCACCCTGCTGCTCGCCAACGACGAGGCGCACCGGCTGCTGGATCTGCCCGGGGACGCCGAGGGACGGCACGTGCTCGATCTCCGGCTCCCCGCGGACACGGCCGACCTGCTGGCCTCCGGACGGCTCGCCACGGACGAGGTCCACCTGGTCAAGGACCGGCTGCTCGCGATCAACCAGCGGACCACGGACACCCAGGGCGGCCCGCCCGGCACCGTCGCCACGCTGCGTGACTCCACCGAGCTGCGCGCCCTGTCCGGCCGCGCCGAGGCGGCCCGGGAACGCCTCAACATGCTGTACGAGGCCGGCGTGCACATCGGGACGAGCCTGGACGTCAACCGCACCGCCGAGGAGCTGGCGGAGCTGGCCGTGCCCCGGTTCGCGGACTTCGCCACCGTCGACCTGTTCGACGCGGTGCTCAGCGGCGGTCAGCCGGAAGGCGTGACCCCGTTGCGCCGCGTCGCGCTCAGCGGCATCCGCAAGGACGTCCCCCTCTACCCGGTGGGCCGGCAGATCAGGTTCGTCCCGTCCTCTCCGCAGGGGAACAGCCTGAGCACCGGCCAGGCCGTCCTGGAGCCGTTCCTCGCCCAGGCCCCGGGCTGGCAGGCGCAGGACCTCGAACGTTCGGCGCAGGTGGTGGAGTACGGCATCCACTCGCTGATCACCGTGCCGCTGCGGGCGGGAAGCCTGGTGCTCGGCGTGGTCAGCTTCTGGCGCTGCGAGAAGGCCGAGCCCTTCGACCAGGAGGAACTGGCGCTCGCCGAGGAGCTGGTCGCGCGTGCCGCGGTCTCCATCGACAACGCGCGCCGGTACACGCGCGAGCACAGCATGGCGGTGACCCTGCAGCGCAGCCTGCTGCCCCGCCGCCTGCCCGAGCAGGACGCCCTGGACATCGCCTACCGGTATCTGCCGGCGCAGGCAGGAGTGGGCGGTGACTGGTTCGACGTCCTGCCGCTGTCCGGTGCCCGCGTGGCGCTCGTGGTGGGCGACGTCGTGGGCCACGGGCTGCACGCGGCGGCCACCATGGGGCGGCTGCGTACGGCGGTCCACAACTTCTCCGCCCTCGACCTGCCGCCCGACGAGCTGCTGTCGCTGCTCGACGAGCTGGTCAGCCGCATCGACCAGGACGAGGCGGCCGAGGGCGGCAGCGCCCCGGTCACCGGCGCGACCTGCCTGTACGCCATCTACGACCCGGTTTCCCGAACGTGCGTGATCGCCCGGGCCGGTCATCCGCCGCCCGCTGTGATCCGGCCCGACGGCAGCGTGGAGTTCCCCGACGTGCCGGTCGGTCCCCCGCTGGGACTGGGCGGTCTGCCCTTCGAGACGGCCGAGCTGGAGCTGGCGGAGGGCAGCCGGCTCGTGCTGTACACCGACGGGCTCGTCGAGGAGCGGGAGCGGGACATCGACGTCGGCTTCGAGTCGCTGCGCACCGCTCTGGCGGGAGCGGGCACGTCTTCCGAGGACACCTGCCGGGCCGTGCTGGACGCCAGGCTCCCGGCGAAGCCCAGCGACGACATCGCCCTGATCGTCGCGCGCACCCGTGCGCTCGGTCCCGACCGGGTCGCCGAGTGGCAGGTGCCCTCCGATCCCGCGGCCGTCGGCGAGGTCCGCGCCCAGGTCACCCGGCGGCTCGCCGAGTGGGGGCTGGACGAGCTGACGTTCACCACCGAGCTGATCCTGAGCGAGCTGGTCACCAACGCGATCCGGTACGGCGGCGAGCCGATCCACGTCCGCGTGCTGTGTGACCGCAGCCTGATCTGCGAGGTGTTCGACAGCAGCAGCACCTCGCCCCACCTGCGCTACGCGGCCATGACGGACGAGGGCGGCCGTGGCCTGTTCCTCGTCGCCCAGCTCGCCGAACGCTGGGGCACCCGCTACACGCCCGCGGGCAAGGTCATCTGGGCGGAACAGCCGTTGCCCTGAGGGCACCGTCGGGGCCGGACACGGCAGGACGAGGAACCAGCCGTGCGGCGTGCACGTTCCCCCTTCAGGCACCAGTCACCGGGCTGATCGGGCGGTTGCCGGGTAGACGGACCGAGCAAGGCTTGTCGTTACGGAGGAGTGTCATGGCGGGAGTGCTGGACCGGCTCAAGCAGTTCGCGAGGAGTCCGCAGGGACGCAGGGCGATGGAGCAGGCGCGCCGTGCCGCCGCGGACCCCCGGCGTCGCGCGCAGGCGCAGCAGCTGCTGAGGAAGTTCCGCAAGGGCCACTGAGAGACACCGGCGCGTCGGCCGGAGAGGTCGCCTCAGCCGTGGCTCGCGTGCATATGGCTGTGGGACACCTCCGGCGGGCAGCGCCGGCTGCCGTCGGCGCGGTCGCGGCGCCAGTCGAGGACCGCCACCGCCAGAGCGCACAGCATGGCGGCGACCCCGGTGCCGACCGACACGGCCACGGCGCTGCGGTAGTCGTCGTGAGTCGCGTTGAGCACCAGGTAGAACAGCCCCGGCAGTGCGGCGGTGCCCACGGCGCCGCCCAGCCGCTGCCCCGTCTGCAGGGCGCCTCCGGCGGCGCCCGCCATGCGGACGGGGACGTCCCGCAGGGTCATGGTGACGTTCGGGGAGATGACGCAGCCGCTGCCGATCCCTCCGGCGAACAGCAGGGGCGCCGCGATCCAGGCGGCCCACTGCGCGGGGGCCAGCCACAGGACCAGCGCGGTGCCGCCCAGTCCGGCCATGACGCCGACCAGGCCCCAGACGGTCAGCAGCCGTCCCAGCCGCCCGACCAGCCGGCCGGCCACGGCGGCCGCGGCGGCGGAGCCGACAGCGAACGGCGTCACCGCCAGGCCGGACTGCAGAGGTGAGTAGTCCAGCCCGTTCTGGAAGAACAGCGCGAAGACCAGCCACACACCGCTGAACCCGACGAAGTACAGGGCGGCGAGGCCCGCCCCGGTGGCATAACCGCGGGTTTCCGTGACCAGCCGCGGATCGAGCAGCGGGGCCCGGCCGAGGGCGGCGACCCGGCGTTCCCAGAGGACGAAGCCCGCGAGGATCACTGCTCCCGACGGGAACAGCCACCACAGGCGGTGCATCGCACCGGCTTCGGCGAGCACCAGCGGCAGCATCAGGGCGAGGATCCCGGCGCCCAGCAGTACGACCCCGAGGGGGTCGAGGCGTCCCCGGCGGCCGGGAGCCACCCGGGGCAGGAGGCGGCTGCCGAGCAGCAGGGCGATCGCGCCGACCGGCACATTGACGTAGAAGATCCAGCGCCAGCCCTGAGGGCCGTCGGCCAGGGCCAGGATGAGGCCGCCGGTGATGGGGCCCACGGCGCTGGAGATGCCGACGGTGGAGCCGAAGAGCCCGAAGGCCCGCCCGCGCTCGGCGCCCCGGAACATCTGCTGGATCAGGGCCGAGTTCTGCGGGGCGAGGCTGCCTGCGGCGATGCCCTGGGCGAGCCGGGCCACGATCAGCAGCGTGATCGAGGGGGCAGCGCCCGCCGCGGCACTGCACACGACGAAGGCGGCGAGCGCGACGAGGAAGACGCGGCGCCTGCCGAACGCGTCGCCGAGGCGTCCGGCCGTCACCAGGGTGAGGGCGAAGGTCAGGGCGTACCCGGACACGACCCACTGCACGGACGCCGCCGAGGCCTGCAGATCCCGCTGTATGGACGGCAGGGCGACCGCGACGATCGTCACGTCGAGCAGGCTCATGAAGCCGGCGACCAGCGTGACCCTGAGGGCCCGCCACCGGTTCGGATCCGGTCGGTCCACCGCCTGCGCGTCGCCGTGACCGCTTTCGTCCGCCCACGTACCGCGGTTCACGAGGGTTCCCTCCACGAGTTCGGTCCGAGTGACGGCGGATGCCGGGCCGCACGTCGTCACTCAGGCCTGCGTCACCCTTGACCGACGGTCCAAACTCGCACACCGCGGGACTGCCGGGAGAGCACGCGCCCGGCCCGGCCGATCGTCCACCCGAGCGGACGAGGTGGTCCGGTACGTCCACGCCCCTGTGCCATAAACCGCGCTTATGAGCTCATAGATCGGACCCGCGTACCAGGTAAGGGTTGCCTTAGTTTAGGCTTCCCGGCGAGACGCCTGTCATCGCTCGAAGGGAACCTGATCATGCCCCGCCCTCTGCGGGTAGCCATCGTCGGATCCGGCCCGGCCGGGATCTATGCCGCCGACGCTCTGCTCAAGTCCGACGTGGCCGCCGAGCCCGGCGTGTCCATCGACGTCTTCGAGCGCATGCCGGCGCCGTTCGGACTGATCCGTTACGGGGTCGCCCCCGACCACCCCCGCATCAAGGGCATCATCACGGCCCTCCACCAGGTGCTCGACAAACCCCAGATACGCCTCTTCGGCAACGTCGACTACCCGACCGACATCAGCCTCGACGACCTCCGCGCGTTCTACGACGCCGTGATCTTCGCGACGGGCGCGATGGCCGACCGGGCGCTGCCCGTTCCGGGCATCGACCTCGACGGGTCGTACGGCGCCGCGGACTTCGTCTCCTGGTACGACGGCCACCCTGACGTGCCGCGCACCTGGCCGCTGGAGGCCGAGAAGGTCGCCGTCCTCGGCGTCGGCAACGTGGCGCTCGACGTGGCGCGCGTCCTGGCCAAGACCGCCGACGAGCTGCTGCCCACGGAGATCCCGCCGAACGTGTACGACGGTCTGAAGGCCAACCGGGCGAAGGAGATACACGTCTTCGGCCGCCGTGGCCCGGCCCAGGCGAAGTTCAGCCCGATGGAGCTCAGGGAGCTGGACCACTCCCCCAACATCGAGGTCATCGTCGACCCCGAGGACATCGACTACGACGAGGGCTCGATCGCGACCCGGCGCGGCAACAAGCAGGCCGACATGGTCGCCAAGACCCTGGAGAACTGGGCCATCCGCGACGTCGGCGACCGGCCGCACAAGCTGTTCCTGCACTTCTTCGAATCGCCGACGGAGATCCTCGGCGAGGACGGCAGGGTCGTCGGCCTGCGCACCGAGCGCACCGAGCTCGACGGCACCGGCAACGTCAAGGGCACCGGGAAGTTCACCGACTGGGACGTCACCGCCGTCTACCGCGCCGTGGGCTATCTGTCCGACAAACTCCCCAAGCTGCCCTGGGACATCGACTCCGGTACGGTCCCCGACGCGGGCGGGCGGGTCATCCAGGAGACCGGCGAGCACCTGCAGTCCACGTACGTCACCGGATGGATCCGGCGTGGCCCGGTGGGTCTCATCGGCCACACCAAGGGCGACGCCAACGAGACGGTGGCCAACCTCCTGGACGACTACGCGAACGGCCGCCTCCACACGCCCGCGTCGCCGGGCCCGGAGGCCGTGGACGCGTTCCTAGCCGAGCGGAACGTCCGCTTCACCACGTGGGACGGCTGGTACCGACTCGACTCCGCGGAGAAGGCGCTGGGCGAGCCGCAGGGGCGCGAGCGCGTGAAGATCGTCGAGCGTGAGGAGATGCTCAGGGCGAGCGGCGCGTGAACGGCTGAACGGCGGAGCCGGACCGGCTCCGCCTGTCGCCGCCCCTTCCCGGGCGGCACGCCATGCCCGGCTGTGGGTTCTAGGCGGCGGACCTGGGTCCGTGACGCAGCAGCCGGCCGGCGAGCAGCACGGCGCAGGCGCAGGCGGTCAGCAGCCCGCCGGTCAGGAAGGTGCCCCGCACGTCGGCGAGCGGCAGGACGAGCCCCCCGAGCGCGGCGCCCGCCGCGATACCGGCCTTGCAGGGACCGGAGTTCGCCGCGAGTGCGATGTCCGTGCGGCCCGGCGCGCAGTGCAGCATCGCGTTCTGGGTGGTCATGAACACCGGTCCGAGCGCACCGCCCATCAGCAGGAGGAACACCCCGCCGCCACCGGGTCGGGGCCGGCCGCGTACAGGCCGAGCATGCCCACCGCCTGCGTGGCCACGGCAGTGCTCAGCGCGGAATCCGGGAAGCGGTCCAGCAATGCCCCGGTGACGCTCACCCCGGCCAGACAGGCAGCACCGAAAGCCACGAACAGGGCGCTGACCGTGCTCGGGGAGAACCCGCTCACCTCTCCCAGGAACGTCACGATGTACGTGTGTCCCGTGAACGCCCCTGCGGCGGACAGCGTCCCGGTCGTCAGCACGGTCCCGAACCGGCGGGCGTCGGGACGGGATGCGTAGGCGGCGCGCTCTTCCTCCGGGCGCGTGGTCGGCAGCAGAGCGGCGATCGTCACCAGAGAGACGAGCCCCAGAGCCGCCGGCACGGCGACCGGCACCGGCCAGCCGCTCTGCCGGCCCAGCCAGGTCCCGGCGGGAACGCCGAGCACGAGGGCGAGCGAACCGGCGACGGACAGCGCCCCGACCACGCGCCCGCGGACCTCGGGCGCGAACAGGCCTGCCGCGACCGGCCCCATCACGGCCCAGAACAGCGCCTGGGCCAGCGCGGTCAGCAGCCGCGCGGCGAGCAGCAGCCCGTAGGAGGTGGCCAGTGCCGCCACCGGACTCGACACGACCAGCGCGGCCAGCAGTCCCGTGAGCACATGGCGTCGGGGCACCGCACGCAGGACGTGGGCGAGCGGCACAGAGGCGACGGCCACCGTCACGCCATAGCCGGTGACCAGGAGACCGACCGCCGACAACGACACCCGCAGGTTTTCGGAGTTGAGCTCCAGCAGGCCGATCGGCGGGTTCTCCGCGGGGTTGAAGGTGAAGGCGGCCAGCATCAGAGCCGCGAGGACTGCCGACCTGTGTCATCGAGCCGGTTGCGGCGTGACCGTTCGGCCACTTCCTGACGCCGCCCGTCGGGCCTGCTCGGTGGCACCGTCCATGGACGTACCTCACCGGGCTCACCGGCATCGCGGCAGCCGAATTCCGGTCGTACGACGTCACCGGGTCGCCAGGGCGCGAGTGCCGACGACGGTCAGTGCGGCGGTCAGCAGGGTCAGCGCGGCCGTCTGCCCCAGGGCGCCGCCCACGTACACCGCCGGGACGGGTACGTCGAGCCAGGGGACGAGTGCGGTGATGCGTGCCACCAGGACCAGCAGGCCGAGCCCGGCCAGGGCGAGTGCGCCGGAAGCGCTGGTCCGGTCCGTGCGCCGGGCACCCCACAGCAGCCAGGCGAGCGAGCCCGCAAGGAAGAACGTGGCCGGGGCCCACACCGCGTCGACCGCGCCGGGCAGCAGCACGATCGAGGCTCCCATCACCACACAGCTCGCCATGAGGACGATGCCGGGGGATCCCACGGGCAGGGACGCCGGAGGGGCGTCGCGGTGGTGGGCCGCGCAGAGCGCGAGGGCCGACAGCCAGGCAAGGAGCGCGGACGCGGTGGCGTAGGCGGGCTCCGGCGGGACCGTTTCGCTCACCAGCGGTCCGACGAGCGGCCAGAGCGTGGGCAGCGCTGCCAGCAGCACGGACACCCGGGCCAGGCGCCGGCGGTCGTGCAGGAGGGCGATGTAGCCGACCGTCCACAGCAGCGGGAGCGTCCACTCGGCGGCCTGGACGGCCGTGGACCACGGACCATGGGCGGTGAAGTCGGACACGAACATGTCCCACCGGGCGGGACCACCGGTCGACGCCCAGGTCAGGGACAGCACACGGTCGACGAGCGCGGATCCGGCCTGCAGCAGCACGGCGAACAGCGCGAAGAGGCGGACGGCCGACCCGAGCACGGCGTAGGGCCGGGGCGCCTGCACCGTACCGAGCCTGCTGCGCAGCGCCAGGGCGGCGATGCTCGCCACCTCGCCCACGGTGGGCCGGCTCTGGTCCTGGGTCTCCTGGTCGACGTCCCACAGGTACGTCTCGACCATCTCCTCCTCCCGCGCCCGGCGGTAGTACGCGGGGAGCAGTCGCAGCACGGCGCGGTAGCGCGTCTCCAGCAGCGTCGTCATGCGAGACCTCCGGCGAGTCCGGGTCCGGTGGCGGGCGGTGCGGTGCGACGGCCCCGTGCGATCCGTTTCTGCGCGGCGTCGGCCCCGGCCGCCATCCGTTCGGCCTCCGCGGTGAGGGCCTGGAGCCCCTCGTCGGTGAGGCGGTAGTAGCGCCTGAGGCGGCCCTGCTGCACTTCCTCGCGGTCCAGAACGATCAGTCCGTCGGCGGTGAGCCGGTCGAGCACGCCGTACAGCGTGCCCACCCGCAACCGCACCGCGCCTTCGGACAGCTCCTCGACCTCCCGCAGGATCCCGTAGCCGTGCCGCGGTTCGTCGGCCAGGGCGGTCAGGACGAAGAACGCCGCCTGTGTCATGTTCCTCGATGCCATGGAGACAGAATATATCGGCGGCCGATATATTCCAGGAGGCTGGACACGGTGAGGGCACGCAGACGGGGCATACGCGAGGGGCGTGAGCCCACCGGACCCACGCCCCTCGCCTCTGTTGCGGCTCAGACCTCCAGATCGGCCTCGATCCTGCGCAGTTGGTGGCGGGCCATCGCCAGGTTGGCCCGGGACGCGTCGAGGACGAGGTACAGGAACAGCCCACTGCCCCCGCGCCCCTTGATGAGGCGGATCAGGTGGTACTGGGTGTTCAGGGTGATGAGGATGTCCTCGATCTCCTCCTTCAGACCGAGGTGTTCCATCGTGCGCAGCTTGGACCGCACGACGTCGGTGTTGCCGGCGGCGGCGACTTCCAGGTTGAAGTCCTTGCTGCCGCCGAGCGTTCCGAGGGCCATGCCGCTCGTGTAGTCGACGAGTGCGGCAGCTGTCGCTCCGTCGATGGAGCTCAGGCATTCCTTCAGCGAGGTCTCCAGGTTGGCCATGCGTCGGTTCCTTTCCGTCGGTGATGGTGGCGGTGATGGTGGGCCAGGTCTGTCAGCGGTGGCCCCCGGGCTGGGGACGCTGCGGCGTGCGCACCGGCAGGGTGCCGATCGGGCGGGCCGCGTCCGCGGGTGTCGTCGTGCGGGGTTCGGGCGTCCTGGGCGGGTCGCCGTGACGGTTCCGGCCCAGGCCGACGTGGGTGGCCACCAGGTCCGCGATCCGCGCACCGCTGCGCCGGCCCTCCAGGTGCAGGCGGCCCACGTTGACGCGGCCGTCGGCGAGCAGGGTGAGCACGGCGGTCGGTCCGGCCGCGTAGGTGGCGACGTACCCCTCGGTCCCGCGCATCAGCAGCTCACGGAACTCGCCGCGCGCGGCGGCGTCGGCCATGCGGTGGGCGACGCCGAGGGCGGCTGCGGTGAGCGCCGCGAGCCCCTCCGGTTCGGTCTCCGGCACGTCGTGCGCCAGGACGAGCCCGTCGACGGTGGCCGCGAGCGAGCCCGTCAACCGGGGGATGCGGGTGCGCAGTCGATGCAGTTCGTCGAGGACGTCCGTCTCGACGGCCATGAGCAGTCTCCTTTCGGCACGCTGTCGACGCGCGCGGATCACAGGGCCTCCAAGGCGTCTCGAAGCCGTCGCAGCAGAGCCGTGTCGGGATCGTCCCCGGCCACCGCGTACCGGCCCCCGCTCGGTTCGGCCGGCGCGGGGCTGTGCGGGGCGGGGACGACGAGACCGTCGGCGGCCAGGCGGCGCAGTTCGACGAGGGTGTGGTACGTACGGCAGGCCAGTGCCGCGGCGATCTCGGCGGCGGTGCGGACGCCGTCGACCTGGGCCAGCGTCCGGCTCCGCCTCAGCGGCAGGTCGGCGGAGCCGGCATCGGATACGCGCGCGAGGGGGACGAGGTCGATGTCGGGTTCGGGCCATATGCGGTGCAGCAGTTCACGGCGGCGCGTCGACTCGCGGACGACGGTGTCCACCGATACGGGACGGACCACGCCGAGCCAGTGCGCGGCCCCCGGCCGGAAGCGGCGTACGGGGCCGTCATGGGCGAGGACGAAGTAAGCGGCGTCGAACAGGGCACCCAGGTGGCACAGCTCCAGCGCTCCTGCGGCGAGACGCCCGCTGTCCACGAGCCGGCGGCCCACCAGGTGCTGCGCCCCGGCCCGGTCGACCGCCTCCCACCAGCCGTCCGGGGCCACGGCACCGCTCCCGGTGAGCAGGATCCCGACGTCGGGGGTGAAGGCGGACTCGACGTGCACGACACGGCCCGCCGAGAGGTAGATGACGCCTCGCTCGCTGGAGAGGGCACCGGTCGCCCGTTCGGCGGCGAGCGCGCCGAGGGAGGCCGAGGTCGTTTCGTACGTTCTCGGAGCCGTCGTCATCCCAGCACCAGTCGATCCGCCATCTCGGCCAGCCGTATGCGGGCCAGGGCCAGGTTTCCGTCGTGGCGGTCCAGCCACAGGTGCAGGAACACCGTGCTGTCGAAGGCGGTGCCGATGAACCTCAGCAGGTGGTACGAGTCCGCGTTGGTGATGATCACGTCCTGGACGGGCGGCTCCTTGCCCGACGCCGCGCCGCCCTCGGCGGGCGCCAGGGCGTTGCTCTCGGCGGCGAGCCGGGCGAGTTCCGCGGTCTCGGCCGCGGTCGCCTCCGCGTCGCCGCCCGGTGCGTCGCCCACCGCTCCCAGAGTGAGTCCGCTGATCCAGTCGACCAGCGACGCGCCCCGAGCGCCGGGCAGTCGCATGGCTTCGAGCAGACTCTCGTCGATTCCGGGCACGCCGGATCCCCTCCCCTTGCACGGGTGCGCCGCGAACGTGACATCGAGACTACGGAAAGTGCTCGACCCAGGTGAGGGCTTTGGCATTTTCCAGTGGAACTTGCACGCGGGTACTTATGACCGTGATATGGGGGCGGCGACGAGGGGTCCGGGCACGGGAACGCGGACAGGGCCGGCCCCGATGCGGATGGTGGGCCTGCCCTGCCCGCGCCCGCCCATTGTCATGACATCCCGCCGACCGCACCATGGGTGAACGGTGACCGCCTCGCGTGATTCCCGCACACCCCGTGCGTGGTCCTGGCCCACCGGGCTACCCGGTGCCCATGACCCGACTGCACCTCCCCCACCGCGGAAAGCACGCTCCCCGCCAGGACGAAGGCCGACCGTCCGATGAAGAGGCCCGGGAACAGCACGTGGAGCGGACGCGGGACGAGACGGAACCGGAGTTCGGTCCGGACGCCGCGACGGAACGTGCGGCTCCCGAGTCGCCCACCGAGCTGCCGAAGCGTTCCTGGCTGGCGCTGTCGCGCCGTGTGCTGTCCGAGTTCAAGGACGACGAGCTGACCGACCGCGCCGCCGCGCTGACCTACTACGGCGTGCTGTCGCTGTTCCCGGCGTTGCTGGTGCTGGTCTCCCTGCTCGGGGTGGCCGGCCGGTCCGCCACCGATCAGGTCCTCGACAACCTCCAGCAGCTCGCGCCCGGCTCCGCGCGGGACATCATCTCCAGCGCGGTGCGGCAACTGCAGAACAACGCCGGTCTCGGCTCCCTGCTGGCGATCGTCGGCCTGGTGGCCGCCGTATGGTCCGCGTCCGGCTATGTGGCCGCCTTCATCCGCACGGCGAACGCGGTGTACGACGTCGCCGAGGGGCGCCCGATCTGGAAGGTGCTGCCGCTCCGGGTGGCCCTGACCGTGGTGCTGCTGTTGCTGGCCGTGGTGAGCGCGCTCATCGTGGTGTTCACCGGCAGCCTGGCCGAGGAGGCGGGCGACGTCCTGGGCCTCGGCGACACCGCGCTGACGGTGTGGTCGATCGCCAAGTGGCCGGTGCTGGCCCTGCTCGTCACGACCATGATCGCGATCCTGTACTGGGCCACCCCGAACGCCCGGGTCCGGGGCTTCAGGTGGATCACTCCCGGCAGTCTTCTCGCCCTGGTGATCTGGTTGGTCGCCTCCGCCGGGTTCGCCTTCTACGTGGCGAACTTCGGCTCGTACAACAAGACCTACGGAACCCTGGCCGGCGTGATCATTTTCCTGGTCTGGCTGTGGGTGACCAACATCGCCATCCTTCTCGGCCTGGAGTTCGACGCAGAGCTGTCCCGGCAGCGCGTCATGGCCGCCGGCTATCCGCCCGACAGCGAGCCGTACGTCGAGCCCCGCGACACCCGCGCCTGGGACGACCAGGACCGACGGCGGGCGGCGCCGGACGAATGAGCCGGTCATGGCGCCGCCACCGGTGGGTACGCGGACGCCATGACTGACAAGACCCCCGACCCACAGGACAAGGCACGGGCGGCCGAGCAGGCCGAGGAGGAGCGTGCGAAGGCCCGCCCCTTCAGCTACCGCCATGAGGAGCGGCGTGCCGGAGTGCGCGCCACCCGGCACATCAGCCGTGAGCAGGCCGACGCGGACAGCGTCCCCGGTGTGCCGGGCGGCTACGGCACCACCGGTGGCGGCCAGGCCGGCGGCCGGAGCACGCCCCGCCCGGGCGAGGACGCGGCCGACGAGTCCGGGGTGACGGACATCGTCACGGGCCGCGAGGCGCACCCCGACAGGGAGGGTGAGCAGGGGTAGGAATCGCCGACGGCAGTGCCCATGGTGCGCGGTGACACGGAAAGACCCCCGGTTGATCTCCGTTGACCTGGGGCGACGATACTGGCATCCGCACGTGCCCCCGCTCACAGATGGACTCATGCCGACCTCCTCCACCGACCGCCCCACCACTCCCGCCACCGTCTGGCTGGCCCGCGGCCGCCACCTCGGATCCGCCGCGGAGGACGCCGTCCGGCGCACCCTCCGACAGCTCAAGGACAGCCAGGTCATCGACGACTTCCTGGAGCCGCCGGAGGCCGAGGACGCCGCGGGGCCGGTCTTCGAAGCCCGCTGGAAGGTGCCCGAGGAGGTGACGGTCCGCGCCCGGCTGACGCTGACGCACGCCTCTGGCGGCGGGCAGGAGTGGACCCTGGTGGCCGAGGCGGAGCGGCCCTGGAGCCTTGAGTGGCCCTCACCGGCCGCCGTGTTCTGGCCCCGGGATCCGGACAGCACCTGGGACCGCGACATCGCCACGGGCCTGCGCTTCCGGGGCATCAACCGCCTGCCCGAGGACGACAAGGACGTGCGGCGGGTGCTCAGGAACGCCGTACGCAGCCCGTGGAACATCCACATCGTCGTCCACGAGGCGATGACACCCGACCACCGGGGCCGCGTACCGCTGGCGGAGCATCTGCCGCCGGGGCTGCGGCACCGGGTCGTGGAGCACCGGGCCGCGCCGCACCAGCTGCGGGTCGTGAACTGGGCGCTGCGGGACGTGGACGTGGAGGTGCCGCGCGGCGGCGCGGTGGTGCTGCCCGGGACGCCGGTGCCGTCCGGCTACGACGCCCAGGACTTCTCCGTACGCACCGTCTTCCTGGACGGCTCGGAGCCGTCCGAGCTGATCGCGGCGGTGACGGGGTTCGCCGCCCTGACGCGGCCGCTGCCGGAGGAAGGCGACAGGGCGCTGACGGCACTGCGGGAGGAGTGGCGTCTGCTCACGCTGGAGGAGGAACTGGCCCGCGCGCGTGAGCTCGTGACGATGTACCGCGAGGCGCTGGAGGCCATGACGAAGTCCCGGGACCTGTACCGGGAGGCGGCCGAGCGCGCCAACGAGGCACTGGCCGCCTACCGCGAGTCCGCCGCGGCCGCACCCGTGCCGCAGCAGCCCGACCCGGAGACCGGCTCCCCGCTGCGGCAGCTGACGCGGAGACTGGAGAAGCTCGTGGACAACGCCAAGGCACTGCGTCCGGCACCCGTCAGGGGAGACGGCACATCCGGGGAGGACAGCCGCGAGGTCCGCGACGCCTAGGACCACGTACCTCAGCGGCGGGCCAGCGCCAGCACACTCAGACCGAACATCAGGACCCCCAGGGGGAGATGGACCGACGGGACGTGCGCGATGCCCAGCACGACCTGGACCGAGGCGAGTACGAGGAATCCTGACGCGTGCCAGACAGGCCGGGGGGAGCCGCCGCCCGGCTTCCACGCCAGCACCGCCGCGAGCACGTACAGCATCGACGCCCCGTACATCACACGGGCTCCGACACTGTGCAGCGTCTCTCCGTAGGCCGAGGTCAGCAGCAGTCCGGCGGAGACCGCCTGAAGGAAGATGGTCAAGGTCTGCAGGCCGATCGCGATCTGCAGGAACGAGGAGCCGCGTCGTGCGTTCGCCGTCACCTGAGTGGCCATGTCACAGTCCCCTTTTCCGCCCTCGGGCAGTAAGTAGATCGATAAGGTCTCATCAGCCCGACGACGCGGGCCTGCGAAAGGTAAGGCGAGGGGGCGGCCAAGTATGGGGACTGCCGGGACCGACGCAGACGAGATAGTCGGCGAGCGACGCCAACTGATCAATGTCGCCTACCGGTTGCTCGGTTCGGTGTCCGAGGCCGAGGACGCCGTCCAGGATGCCTACGCACGCTGGTACGGGCTGCCGCGAAGCCGGCAGGAGGAGGTCCTGTCCCCCGGCGCCTGGCTGACGACCGTGACCAGCCGCATCTGCCTGGACCTGCTCGGCTCGGCGCGGGCCCGCCGTGAACGCTATGTCGGCGCGTGGCTGCCCGAGCCGCTGCCCGACCGGACCGAGTGGGACCACGCGGGCGGCGCCGGCCCCACCGGTCCCGCGGACCCGGCCGACCAGATCGTTCTGGACGAGTCGGTGACCATGGCCTTCCTCGTCGTCCTGGAGTCGATGACACCCGCCGAGCGGGTGGCGTTCGTCCTGCACGACGTCTTCCGGTACCCGTTCGCCGAGATCGCCGATGTTCTCGGCCGCACCCCTGCCGCCTGCAAGCAGCTGGCGGCCTCCGCCCGGCGGCGGGTGAGCGTCACGCGCGCTCCGGTGACGGCGACCGGCCAGGCCGACGTGGTGCGGCACGTGAAAGAGGCATGGGAGACCAAGGACATCGCAGCCCTCGTCGGTCTGCTCGACCCGGCTGCCGTGATGACCGCCGACGGCGGCGGCATGGTCGGCACCGTCCTGCGCCCGGTCGAGGGCGGCGCGCGCATCGCCCAGTACATGGTCGCCATCGCCGACAAGGCTCCGGGGCTCGAACTCCTGGAGCGGTCGGTCAACGGTGTGCCGGGCCTGGTGGCCCAGCGTGCCGGCGTCGTCGTGACCGTAGCCTCGTTCGACGTCTCCGGCGGGCGCGTCGCCCGGATCTGGGCGGTCCGCAACCCGGAGAAGCTGCGGCCGTGGGCGCGGAAGGACTAAGGCCTCGCTTTTCAGAGCGCCCAGTCGGGCCTCGGTCCCCCAGTACCGCGTCCGGGTGGCGACGGGAGTTCGGAAGCTCCCCGGTCTCCGCGCTCCCCCGGGTGCCGGAGCTCCTTCTCCAGCAACGTGAAGGACTTCGGCGCCGCACCCGGCTGTGGTTTGCCCTCCTTGAGCCCGACGACGCGGTAACCGGCCTTCCGGTAGTAGGCGTTGAGCTGAGCGTTACCGGCCAGGCAGTCCAGGCGCACAGCCGTCCGTCCCACCGCAGCCACTCGGCGTTCCGCGGCCCTCAGCAGCAGCCGCCCCGTCCCTGGCGCGGCGGTGCTCCGGTCCACCATGAGCCGGTGCACGTACCCGGCCACGGGCGGCTGCGGACCCCAGGCCGCCTCGTCCTCCCACCACAGCTCCCAGGCGCCGGCGATGTGCCCGCCGGCCTCCGCGAGCCAGACCTCGCCATGCGCCATGACCCGGCGGAAGTGGCCCTCGTCCAGCTCCCCCGGCCGCCACTGCCCGGTGATGCCGTGGGCCAGCATCCAGCGGGCGGCGGCGTCGCGGAGGCGGACGAGGGTGGCCAGATCGGCCTCAGCGGCCGGGCGGACACGTAGATCGTTCACCCGGGGATCCTCGCACATCCGTCCGATGACGGTCTCCGCCGGAAACCTGCTGTTGCTCGCACACGGTGGTCGACAGGCCACCGCTTCCCGATCCAGGACGGGCTCTAGCTGAAGAGCGGGAAGCGCTCCGCGTCGGTGCCCAGGGCATGGCGTTCGGACTCCGTGAGCGGGGCCCGGCCGGTGGCGGCGCGGGCGTACTGCTCGTCGCTCCAGTCCACCGGAACGGGGCGGCCCAGCAGGCCGTCCAGGGTGGCGCGGACCGCGGTCAGGCCACTGGGTGACGGTCCGGGCGCGGCCGGGAGCCGCAGGGTCATGTCGAGGTGGTGGACGGTGGCCTCGACGGCGAGGGTGGTCATGAGGTCGCCGGCGGTCAGGGTGTGGCCCTGGGTGGCGACGCGGTGGTCCGGCGCTGCCGCGGCGGCGGCCCTCACGGTGGCCGCCGCGGTCTCCAGGTACAGCTCCCGCAGCGGCCCGAAGTCGAGGAACATGCTCGCGCAGACCCGTACCCAGCGCCGGCCGTTCGCCGCGCCGGCCGCGTCGGGCCGCCAGTCCTCCCAGTAGGTCACGGCGTCCCGGTCGGTCGGGCCGTCGGCAGGGGTGTGCAGGGCGACCAGCGCCCGCTGGGCGTCGGCGAGGCAGTGGAAGACCAGATCGCGCACGGCCCAGCCGGCGCAGCCGGTCGGCTGCCAGGACTCCTCGTCGCCGAGAGGGCGTACGACGGCGGCGAGGGCCTCGTAGGAGTCGCGCAGCGGCTGGACCGGATCGGTGTGGTACTGCCATCCCATGGTCATGGCGGCAGCCTAGGCAAGGGCCCCGGAAGGGGGCACCCCACGTGTCAGTCGACGCAACCTGGATACGCGGTGGGCACAGCAGAACGGCCCGTCCCGGAAGGTCATTCCCGTCATGGACAGCCATCACCACTCGGACACCACGCTCCGGGTCAACGGCAAGCCGCGCACTCTCACCGTCGACAACCGGCGCGTCCTGCTGGACGTGCTGCGTGAGGACCTCGGCCTCACGGGCGCCAAGAAGGGCTGTGATCATGGGCAGTGCGGTGCCTGCACGGTTCTGGTGGACGGACGGCGCGTCAACAGCTGTCTGCTGTTAGCGGTGACGCTGGACGGCTGCGAGGTCACCACCGTCGAGGGGCTCGCCGGTGACGGGGAGGAACTGCATCCGCTGCAGCGGGCGTTCCTGGAGCGCGACGCCTTCCAGTGCGGGTACTGCACGCCGGGCCAGATCTGCTCGGCGGTCGGCGCACTCGCCGAGGCCGCGGCCGGCCACCCCTCGCACGTCACCGACCCCGCGGCGCCCTCGGGCGAGCCGATGCCGCTGGACCGGGAGGAGATCCGGGAGCGGCTGAGCGGCAACCTGTGCCGCTGCGGGGCGTATCCGCGGATCGCGGAGGCGGTGGAGGACGTGATCCCGTGAAGCCCTTCGCCTATGTCCGGGCCGGGACCGTCGAGGAGGCCGCCGAGGCGTACGCCTCCCGGCCCGGCGCCCGCTATCTGGGGGGCGGCACCAACCTCGTCGACCTGATGAAGCTCGGCGTCGAGAAGCCCGCCGCCCTCATCGACGTCACCCGGCTCCCGCTCGACGCGGTGGAGGAGCTGCCCGACGGTTCGCTGCGGATCGGGGCCCTGGTCCGCAACAGCGACCTGGCGGCCCATCCGGTCGTACGGGACCGGTACCCCGCGCTGTCCCAGGCGCTGCTCGCGGGCGCCTCCGGACAGCTGCGGAACGCCGCCACGACCGGCGGGAACCTGCTGCAGCGCACTCGTTGCCCCTACTTCCAGGACCTGTCCAAGCCCTGCAACAAGCGTGCGCCGGGCACCGGTTGCGGCGCGCGGGACGGCGTCCACCGCGACCACGCGGTCCTCGGGCACTCCGCGCACTGCATCGCCACCCATCCCTCCGACATGGCGGTCGCGCTGGCCGCCCTCGACGCCCGCGTCGAGTTGTACGGCACCGAGGGCGCCCGGAGCGTCGCCGCCGCCGAGTTCCACCGGCTGCCCGGGGACCACCCCGAACGGGACACCGAGGCCCGCCCCGGCGAACTCGTCACCGGAGTGCTGTTGCCGGCCGCCACGGCCGGGCTGCCGTCGGCGTACCGCAAGGCCCGCGACCGGGCCTCGTACGCCTTCGCTCTGGCCTCCGTGGCCGCCGTGCTGCGCGTGACGGACGGGGTCGTGGACCGGGCCGGGATCGCGTTCGGGGCGCTGGCGCACCGGCCCTGGCGGGCGCGGCGGGCCGAGGGCGCGCTGCTGGGCGCGGCTCCCACCGAGGCGGCCTTCGAGCACGCCGTCGACCTGGAGCTCTCCGCCGCGCAACCCCTGCGGGACAACACGTACAAGGTGCCGCTCGCCCGTCGGCTCGCCCTGGACGTACTGACCCGGATCGCGTCCGGTACGGCGTCCACGAGGAGGACTTGATGACCGTCACCCACACCGCCGTGGGCGCTCCGGCCGAGCGCCGGGAAGGGCGGGAGAAGGTCACCGGCACGGCCCGCTACGCCGCCGAGTACCACTCCCCCGGCCGCGCCCACGCCTGGCCCGTACCGGCCGCCGTGGCCCGCGGCCGGGTGACCGACGTCGGCACCGCGTCCGCCCTCGCCGTGCCCGGTGTGCTCGCCGTGCTCACCCATGAGAACGCGCCGCGGCTCACCGAGCCGGACGACCCCACGCTCGCGGTGCTGCAGGACGCACGCGTGCCGCACCGGGGCTGGTTCGTGGCCCTGGTGGTGGCCGAGACCCTGGAAGCGGCCCGGGCCGGTGCCGCCGCCGTCCACGTCGCGTACGACGTGGAGGAGCACGACGTGACGCTGACGCCTTCGCACCCCGACGCGTACGTGCCCGAGCAGGCCAACGGCGGCTATCCGGCCAGCCGTGAACACGGCGATCCCGACGGCGCCTTCGACTCCTCGGCGGCCCGGGTGGACGTCGCGTACGAGGTTCCGCCGCTGCACAACCACCCCATGGAGCCGCACGCCAGCACCGCCCGCTGGGACGACGACCGGCTCACGGTGCACACCTCCAGTCAGGGCACGACCGTCGTACGGGCCGTGCTCGCCGGGATGTTCGGGATACCGGAGGACCGGGTGAGCGTCGTCGCCGAGCACGTCGGCGGCGGTTTCGGGTCCAAGGGCACGCCCCGCCCCGATGTGGTGCTCGCCGCGATGGCGGCGCGGCACACGGGCCGGGCGGTCACCCTGGCGCTGCCCCGCCGGTACCTGCCCGCCGTCGTCGGGCACCGCGCTCCCACCCTGCACCGGCTCCGCCTCGGCGCCGATGCCGACGGTCGCCTCACGTCCCTGGTCCACGAGGTCATGACCCACACCTCCCGTGTCACGGAGTTCGTGGAGCAGGCCGCGACGCCCGCGCGCGTGATGTACGCCGCGCCACACAGCCGTACCGTCCACCGCGTGACGGCGCTGGACGTGCCCTCACCGTCCTGGATGCGCGCACCCGGCGAGGCACCCGGCATGTACGCGCTGGAGTCCGCCATGGACGAACTCGCCGGCGAACTCGGCATGGACCCGGTGGAACTGCGGATCCGCAACGAGCCGGACACCGAGCCCGACAGCGGCAAGCCCTTCAGCAGCCGGCATCTCGTCGAGTGTCTGCGCGAGGGCGCCCGCCGGTTCGACTGGTCCCGGCGCGATCCCCGGCCGCGCTCGTCGGGCTCCGCCGGTCCGCTGCTGGTGGGGACGGGGGTGGCCGCCGCCACCTATCCCTTCATGGCGTGACCTTCCACGGCCACGGCGATCGCACTGCCCGACGGGACCTTCCTGGTACGCGTCAACGCCACCGACATCGGCACCGGGGCCCGCACGGTCCTCGCGCAGATCGCCGCCGACGTCCTCGGCGCTCCGCTGGAGCGGGTCCGGATCGAGGTGGGCAGCAGCGACCTGCCGTCCGCTTCGCTGGCCGGAGGCTCCTCCGGCACCGCCTCCTGGGGCTGGGCGGTCCACCAGGCGTGCACCCGGCTGGCGGAACGCCTCTCCGGCCATACGGGGCCGCTGCCCGAGGAGGGCGTCGAGGCCCGTGGCGACACCGCCGGAGTGGCCGACGCCGACAGCCCCTGGGCGCGGCACGCGTTCGGGGCGCACTTCGCCGAGGTCGCGGTCGACACGGTCACCGGCGAGGTCCGCGTCCGGCGTCTGCTCGGGGTGTACGCCGCGGGCCGCATCCTCAACGCCCGCACCGCACGCTCCCAGTTCGTCGGCGGCATGACGATGGGCCTGGGCATGGCGCTGACCGAGGGCAGCACCATGGACGCGGCGTTCGGCGACTTCACCGAGTCCGATCTGGCGTCGTATCACGTGCCCGCGCACGCCGACGTTCCCGCCGTGGAGGCACACTGGGTCGACGAGGACGATCCGCATCTCAATCCCATGGGGAGCAAGGGAATCGGTGAGATCGGCATCGTCGGCACGGCGGCCGCGATCGGCAACGCCGTCCATCACGCCACCGGGGTCCGCTTCCGGGAACTCCCGCTCACCCCCGACCGGGTGCTGACCGGGCTGCTCGCACGGAGCGGGCACACGGGGACGTCAGGCAGGTGATCCGTGCGGACACCTCGGCTCGGCCCCGGGCTACGTGACGCACGGGTCAGTCGGCCGTGCGGCGCGCCCTGACCATCGGCTGTGCGGCCCAGCGCCCGTCCGACACCTGCGACGACATCCGCCCCAGCAGCGCCGCCAGCCCGATCAGCGACGCCAGGACGGCGGCCGGAGCGGCGACATAGGACGGTGCGAGCGTGATGTTCATGGCACGGGACAGCCCCAGCGACGACGTCGGGCTTTCGTACACCTTGGCCACGGCGAGCGCAGCCGGAGCCAGGACCGCCGCCGCGAGCACCGGCACGGTGTGCCGCACGGTCAGCAGCAGGGCCAGAACGAGGCAGAGCGCCGACAGCCCGAGGGCGATCCCGTAGGCCTGGAGGGGGGTGCCCTGCGGGCGCAGGGGGAAGTAGAGGACTCCGCATACGGCGAGCATCCCGACAGCGAGCCAGCCCGGCCAGGCCGGGGTTCCGTCGGCCTGCCGGGCCACACTCCCCGTGCCGGGAGACCACGTCGACGGCCACCGGATGCCGCGCACCGGACGCGTCCCGCGCGACGGGATGCCGACGGGCCCGGCCGGGCGTCCGGCCGGCTTCGGCGCCTCGGTCTCCACGAGCGCTTGCGGCGGCACCGCCTCCGGTCGGTCCGCGCGTCCGCGTCGCTCCGCGGCGAGCCGGCCGATCAGCTCCACGAGGTCCTCGACGGGCCGGCCGGTGGCGGCCGCCCGTACCGCCTCCTGCCCGCAGTGGGGTACCAGCGGTGTCCGGCGCAGCAGTTCCATCAGCCGGGTCACGTCCTCCACCGAGCGGCCCTCGGCCGCGGCGCGGATCGCCTCGTCCGCGCTGCCGGCATGGCGTGGCGGACGGGTCAGCAGGGCGACCATCCGGGTGAGGTCCTCAACGGACCGGTTCACGCCGACCGCGCGGAGCGCGTCGATGGTCGCGTCCGCGTATTCGGGTGACTGCTCCAGCATGGTGATGAGGTCGACGACCTCTTCCAGGGGCCGGTCGGCGACGGCGGCCCGCACCAGGTCGCGGACCGGGTCACCGGCCGGCGACGCGGCCTCCTTCTGGAGTGCGGACAGCTCGATCGGGTCTGTGGCCAACTCGTTCGAAACCGGTGATGAAGAGTCGGTCGTCATGGTCTGCTCCATAGAGAGGGTGCGGCCGATCCTGCGTCCCTACGTGCCACACGCGGCGTTGTGGACCATTACTAGGCGCGGGTGTGACGCCGTGCCACTCGGGTGAGCCACGGGGATGAGTACGCAGATGAGTCGTCCTCCGAACGCCATAACCGGGCCCTGACCGGGAATCGGGAAGAGGACGCGTGTGTCATGGCACCCCGGAGGAGGGCCGGTGGATTCGACCACAGCAGTGATCGTCTCGGCCGTGGTACTGGCGGCCGTTCTCCTCGCTCTGGCCATCGGGGTCCTGGTGCGGCTGGTCCGCGCCCGACGCCGACTGCGGCGCGCCGGGCTGCCGACCGGCCCACGCTGGGTTTTCTGGGGAGCCGTCCTCTACTTCGTTCTGCCGACCGACCTGTTGCCCGACCCGGTGTACCTGGACGACATAGGTGTCCTTCTCCTCGCTCTGCGCTCCGTGCACGGCTCCCTCGGCGCACGGGGGCGCACGGTGGCGCGGCAGCCGGACCACAACTCGCCCCATGACTACGCTCCGTAAGGAAACCAACCACCCGTTCGATTCGTATAAGTCTCTGGGAAGCCGAGGAAGCCGAGGAACGTCGGCGGACCGGGCGACGGCGAAGTGGGGCCGTCACCCGATCGGCTCAGCACCTACGAGGGAGAGACAATGCAGCCGTTCGTGCTCAACTACGCACGTCCCGCAGTGGAGTTGGAGGCCACCACTCCGTACGTCTATGACGCCGGGCTGCAGCTGAACGTGCTCTCGGACGGGCGGGTGGCGGCCTGCGACCACGCCCTGCTGAGAGAGCTGGGGACCACGACCTCCACCGCGGGATCGAAGACCCACTTCGACGACTGAACGCGGACAAACCGACAATGACCGTGTTGATTCTGACCTGTGAAGAAGACGTCACTGCGGACATGGTGGTCGTGCACCTGAACGCATCCGGCGTCCCCGTGGTCCGTCTCGATCCCGCCGACCTGACCGGCGGGGTCGCGCTCTCCGGCGAGTACGTCCACGGCGCCTTCCGCGGCCACCTGTCGTCCGGGGGCCGGCTGGTGAGCATCGGGGGACTGCGGGCGATCTGGGTACGCAGGCCGGGCACACCGGCCGCGCGGGCGGCCCACCCTTCCGCATGGCTGACCGAGGAGGCCTCACAGGCGCTGTACGGCATGCTCCGCGACTGCGGTGCACGCTGGATGAACGACCCCGACGCGGCCCGCCGGGCACGCCACAAGCCCTGGCAGCTCCGGCTCGCCCAGCGGTGCGGCCTGCCCGTGCCGGCCACACTGATCACGACCTTTCCGCGGGCCGCCCGGGAGTTCGCGGACCGCTACCCGGATCTGGTGGTCAAGGCCGTCTCGGGCGCGCATCCACAGGATCCGCCGAGAGCCGTGCCGACCAGCCGGGTCTCGCCGGAGGCCGATTTCTCCGCCGTCGCGTTCGGCCCCACCCTGCTGCAACGCCGGGTCGCGAAGCGGGCCGACGTCCGCCTCACCGTGGTGGGCGACCGGCTGCTGGCCGCCCGCAAGGCGATCGCACCGGACGCGGACCCGCACGAGGTGGACGTCCGCTTCGCCTCGTCGGACACGCCGTGGCACCCGGTCGACGTCCCGCCGCGCATCGCCGCGGCCGTCCGCACATACCTGCGGGATGCCCAGCTGGCGTACGGCGCCTTCGACTTCGCGGAGGACGGCGACGGGACCTGGTGGTTTCTGGAGTGCAACCAGTCGGGTCAGTTCGGCTTCGTCGAGGTGGAGACGGAGCAGCCGATCTCGCGCACCATCGCCGAGTGGCTCGCCCGCCCCGTCCCGGAGGAACCGGTGCGCGTCAACGGGACGAGCACGACGGTTCCCTGACCGCGGCGCGTGACGGTCAGGACGAACCGCAGCACCTCACCGTGCCGCCTGCGGGCACCGCTGCCGCTGCCGCTGAGGGCGACGACCGTGTCGCCCTCCTCGACGAACCGGCCGAGGAGTCGTCACCGATACGGCGCGCGTCCGCTGCGGCGGAGTCAGCTCGGGCGCGGGCCCGGCAGCATGGCGGTCCGCTGCCATCCCGCGCCCTGGGAGGGAGGGCGCTCGGCGCCGGACAGCACACCGGGAGCGAGCGGACGCATGGCGACCTCCAGTTCCCTGCTCACGCGCTCGGCCTCCCGGCGCACCTGCGTGGGTACGTCGCCGCATTCCGCGACGAGTCGGTCGTAGATGGGGGAATCCTGGAACACCCGTCAACGCGCCTTTCCTGTCGTCCGCCCCCATGCCGGGGCGCGCGTGCCGAGTCTAGGCGCCCACGCGCCCGGGCGTATGCATCACCCCCAGGGACTTGACACGGGGTCAGGCACCGGTCGTCGAGCCGGGACGGACGATCATGAGGACGGTGACGACGGCCCACAGCAGGTTGAACACGCCGGTCAGCATGGCGAGTTGTACCGTTCTGCCGTGTTCGACGGGCTGTCCGGCGGCCAGCTCTTCGAGGAGTTCGCCCTGGCGGGGCAGCACGAAGGCGACGAGGATGCCTGCGGCCGCGGTGGTCAGGGCGATGGACGTGACGAGCCATCCGCTGCCCAGGACGCCCATCGCCAGCGCGGTGGCGAGACCGAGAACGGGCACCGCCACGCCGATACCGGCGTAGACGCGGCAGATGCCGTGCAGGAGCCGGACCGTGCTCAGCGCCGCCGCGCCGGCCCCCTCCCCGCCGTGGGCCACGCGGCGCACGGCCGGCGGGAACATGCTGGCCGCGACGGTGACGGGCCCGATGGCGATGATGGCGGCCAGGACGTGGAGGGACAGCAGGATCTTGGTCATCGGGCGGGCTCCGGAGGACAGGGGCAGGGGCGGGCGGCGCGGCCATCAAGTGATCAACGCGCCGAGCCCACGCTAGGGAGCCGCAGCGTGAGCGCACAGAGGCTGAAATGACAGGTTCCAACGGATTCTCGCCAATGCCTCGGCCAGGCCCGTCGGCCCGATGCCGACGGTATGCCGAGGCAGATCCATGTGGCGGGAATCCGTTTATCGTTGCCGGCATGCACTCCGTGGCGATCCTGGTTCTCGATCATGTGGTGCCGTTCGACATGGCGGCCCCCATGCAGGTGTTCGACTGGACACGGCTGCCCGATGGGCGGCACCCCTACCGGGTGCGCCTGTGCGCGGAGTCGCCGGAAGTGGTGGCGGACGGCGGTTTCGTTCTCCGGGTCGACCGGGGGCTCGACACACTGGAGGACGCCGACACGATCATCGTGCCGGGTTGCTCCGACGAGGCGGGGCCGCCGTCCGCCCGGGTGGTGGCGGCACTGCGGCAGGCCGCGGAGGCGGGCACGCGGATCGCGTCCGTGTGCGTGGGTGCCTTCGTCCTCGCCGAGGCCGGGCTCCTGGACGGGCTGCGCGCCACCACGCACTGGGTGGCCGCCGACATGCTGGCCCGCCGCTTTCCGCGCGTGGAGGTGCAGCCGGACGTGCTGTACGTCGACAACGGACAGATCCTCACCTCGGCCGGTGCCGCCGCCGGTCTGGACATGTGCCTGCACATGATCCGGCGCGACTTCGGCTCGGCCGTCGCCGCGGACGCCGCCCGGATGAGCGTCATGCCGCTGGAACGGGAGGGCGGGCAGGCGCAGTTCATCGTGCACGAGCATCCGCCGGTACCGCGGGGGTCTGCGCTGGAACCGGTCCTGGAGTGGATCGAGGACAATCTGGCCAGGGAGATCACCCTGGGGGCCATGGCGGCACGCTCGGGGATGAGCGAGCGCACCTTCAGCCGCCGGTTCCGCGAGCAGACGGGCACCACGCCTCTGCAGTGGCTGCTCCGCGCGCGGGTGCGACGCGCTCAGTATCTGCTGGAGAACAGCGACCACCCGATCGAACGGATCGCCCAGCAGGCCGGATTCGGCTCCCCCACGGCGTTCCGAGAGCGCTTCCGCCGGGTGGTCGGCACGACGCCGCACGCCTACCGCACGGCCTTCCACGGGAAGAAGGCCGTCCCTTCGGCGAGCGCCTGACCGTCCGTCCGGACGTACCTCGCCTCGTTGTCGATGATGACTGGGGCCTGTCCTGCGGATCAGCCCGGGATCGGCCTGATCCGCAGGACAGGCCCCGTTCCGGCGGTGTCAGACGGCCAGCGACAGACCGCTCTCCCCGTCCGGATCCGTCACCTCGGTGGCATCGACCGTGCGCCTGCCGGCCAGCAGCAGGGCGTCCGCCTCGGCGATCGCGTCGTGGATGCCGGTCTTGCCCATCATCACGCACAGTGTGTAGCTGACATCCTCCAGCTCACGTGCCGCCGCCGGCGTGTACCGCTCAGCCTGAGCGATCTGCAGCGACGCGTACCGCGTCAGCAACTCTCTGACGACCTTCGGGTCCGGTACGAGCACGAAGCGCCCCTCTCTCGATTTTCGCTGCGTATGCCCGTACAGGGGCGAAACATTCACACACCGCCCTCACTTGTCCTTGGTTGGCGAAAAACTTTCGATAACTGACCGACCGTCAGCTCGAATGGTCAGCGCCCTACCCAAAAAGGAGCGGAACCACCCGCTTCCCCACGCGTCGCGCGCAGTTGAGCAGAGAGCAAACCCCCTCACAGGAACGGTGTCCCGATGAACTGCTCCAGCCGTCTGCTCTGCGTCCTCTACCTCTCCACCAGCACCGGGCTCGCCTGGATCGCGGTCCTGGAGTACCGGTACGGCCCCTGGTGGGCCGCGTGTCTGTTCGGGGCCGCCAGTCTCGTGCCCGTCGTCGCCGCCGCCCGCGAAACGGTGATCCGTGACCAACGCCGTGTCGTGGTACGGCTGTCCGAGCGGGTGGCCCGGGCGCGTGGGCACGCCGGCGTCGCCGACGTGATCGTCAGCGCGGAGCTCGGCGCCGCCTGCTGCGAGCGCTGGTGGACGAGCCTCGGCACCGACCATGACGCGACCTGCGCCCACCGGGCACGAAGGAGCAGCGCCGCATGACGGGCCCCGGGTGAGGCCCGCCACCGGTCGGCGGTCAGGCGGCCTGGCCGCTGTGCAAGGCCGCGTACGCCCCGCCACGGCGCAGGAGTTCGTCGTGCGTGCCGATCTCCCGGATCCGGCCGTCCCCCATCACCACGATCCGGTCCGCGCCCCGCGCGGTGGACAGCCGGCGCGCCACGACGAACGTGGTGCGTCCGTGCAGCAACCGCGCCGGCGCCTCCTGGACGAGCGCCTCCGAGCGGGTGTCCCAGCGCCGAGGTCGCCTCGTCCAGGATCGGGATCCGGGGGTCCCGGATCAGCGCACGGGCGATGGCGAGGCGCTGCCGCTGCCCGCCGGACAGGCGTGCGCCGTGTTCCCCGACCAGGGTGTCGAGGCCTTGCGGCAGCCGGTCGACGAACTCCAGCGCGTTGGCGTCGCGCAGCGCCGCGCGCACCGTCTCCTCGTCGGCGTCGTCCCTGCCGTAGGCGACGTTCTCGCGGACCGTGCCGTCGAAGAGGATCGACTCCTGCGGCACCACCGACACGAAGCGCCAGCGCTGGTCTCGCCGGGTTCGACGGCGAGGGTGAAGTCCCGTACGGCGGCACGTCCGTCGGTCTCGTAGGAGTAGCCGACGGCGTCGAAGGGCACGGCCCCGCGCAGGGAGGGCAGCTCCGCCTTGCCCTCGTTGTCCTCCGGCTCGGGCGCCTGCAGCACCTCGCCGACCGATCGGACGGACTCCAGCCCCTTGGTGATGACCGGAGCGAGTCCTGCCAGCGTCGTCGTGGAGTTGGTGAGAGTGGTGAGGAACGCGCTGAGCATGACGACGTCGCCGGGCGTGCCGCCCCAGACGCCGTAGTACGAGATCAGCCCCGCGCCGGCGAGGACGAGTACGCCGATCACGTTGAGGACGACCCAGGCCAGCGAGCCGAACCGGCCGTTGACCAGGTCGAGACGCATCCCGGAGGTCAGCAGTCGGCGCAGCGTTCCGTCCATGCGACAGGAACTCCGGTGTGCGGACGGCGATGATGACGAGGCCGCCGGTGAGCACGGTGAGCGCGCCGAGGCCGTTCTCCGCGGTCTGCTGCACCATCTGCTCGACAGTCTCCACGTCGCGCACCACCTTGGCCTGCGGCACTCCGGCGCTGACGCGTGAGTGACAGCCGATGGAGTGCTGCTGCATGCGGGTGCACAGGGCGGAGCGCAGGGCCGTGCCCATACGGCGGACGCTGCCGTACAGGAGACGCACGTAGAGCACGTGCAGCGGGTAGTTGATCACCGGATGAGCAGGATGATCCCGGTGCTGGTCCAGAGCCGGCCGACCGGCTGGTGCTGGACGATGGTGTCGATGATGGACGCGGTGATCAGGGGCAGCAGCCAGATGGGGCTGTGTTTGACGGTGATGACGCCGACGGCCGTGGCCAGCCGCCGGCGGTCGGCGCGGAACAGGTAGGCGAGTGTGCGGACCGGATGCTCGCCCCGGTAGCGGTGGTCGAGCGGTCTCTCCAGCGGCGATGCCGTCGGCGGTGGTCCTCCCTGGTTGCCGAAGGTGCGGCAAGCGCTTTCCCGTCGGGTCGGCAGGGAGGCCGCCACACCGTTTCGTACTCCGGGAATCCGCCGGTGGCAGGCGTCGGTTCACTCCCCCAGCGTGCGTGCCAGTTCCGTCGTGGCCTGGGCGATCTCGGCGTCCTCTTCGGCCAGCAGGTGTCGCAGGGCGCTCCGCCGGGCGCGGACGGCCTGCCGGGCCTTGCGTTCCCAGACCACGGGATTTTCGCGGTGGTTGAGCAGCTTCGGGTAGACGGCGGCGGTGCTCTCCCACTGCCGGGCGTCAGCGATGTTCCTGAGCAGCTGGATGATCTGCGCGCGGCAGGTCACCTGGGGAAGCTGCGCGAGCTCCCACAGGAAGGGGACGGTCGCGGCGGTCGCCTGCTCCACCACGAAGCCGTACTGGCAGATGCGTTTCCGCAGGTCGTCGAGGGCGGCCTGGGCGGTGCCGGGGTTCCCCCAGGCGACGCTGTTGAGCAGCAGGGGGATGGCGGCGGCGGAGCCGGTGGAGTCCTGGATCTCGGCCCAGGGCACCTGGCCGAGCCCTGCGAGGGGCGCGGTCCTGGCCGGCCTGTTCGGCGGCGCGTGGCGCTCTGTGCGCTGGGTGCCCGGCTGCTGGATCGGAGCGGTGCGCATGGCGTGGGGCCTTTCCGCGGCAGTCATGTCAGATGAGGGGACACGGTCGACAATCTGGCCCAGACGGTCTTGCCCGCGGGGGGTCTGGGGGTCCAGCCCCACTCCTCCGACAGTGCGTCGACGATGCACAGGCCGCGGCCGTGCTCGTCGAGGTCGGCGCCGTCCGGCGGCGGGTAGACGGGCGGATTGTCATCGGAGTCGCAGACGCTCAGCGTCAGATGTCCCGGGTCGAGGGCGAGCCCCAGCCCGACCTCCGTCCCCCCTGCCGCGGCCGACGGCATCGCGTGTGTCACGGCGTTGGAGGCGAGTTCGGTGATCACCAGGAGGGCATCGTCGCTGCGATGGTCGAGCGACCACCCGCGCAGCGTGTCGCGGGTGAAGGCACGGGCGCGGGCGAACCCGTCCCGGTCGCACGCGATGCGCAGCGCGACCGAGACGGGCCTGCCGCCCGGTGACCCGGGCTGCGCGATCGGCCGCTCCCCCGCGGAGGCCGATCGTGCCGTGCGGGACAGCCCGCCGACCTGGCCCATCGCACCCGCCCGTGGCGCGAGCTGGCTCAGCGGCCGAAGCGCTCTGGGCGCAGGTGATGACACGGCATCTCCCTGATGCGACGTCAAGGCAGGGCGTTAACCCGGGGGTTGACGCCACAGCTATTATCCACGCTGACAGCGCTCGCGTGCAATTGCACGAGAAATTGCGCGAAATTCGGTGGGGAGCCGGTAGGGCCGACGAGGCGCGGTCCGCGCTCCCTCCCCCGGCGGCCGGTTCCCCACACGGCGCACGGCGGGGAACCTGAACAGCAAGGAGACTGCGGTGCCACCAGTGCAGAACGGAGTGCGGGCCAGCTCGTTGGACGCCCGCTGGATGAAGAGCCGGCACAGCAACGCCGAGGGCAACTGCGTCGAGGTCGCTGCCGTCGACGGGGGCATCGCGCTGCGCAACTCCCGCGATCCTGACGGACCCGCGCTCGTCTACACGCCCGCGGAGGTGGCGGCGTTCGTGGCCGGTGCGAAGGACGGCGAGTTCGACCATCTGCTGTGAGACGGAGCCGACTCGCCTGTGAGCCCCGGAGTTCTGTGTGATCGGGCCCCGGGGCCCGGCGGATTGCGCTAGTGTGATTTCTCAAGTCTGCCGGTCTGCTGGGAGTACAGGATGTCCGCCGCGCCGCATCGCCTCTCCCGTCTTGAGCCCTACCTCGACCGGACCGAGCCGGCTCCGACCCTGCTGAAGATGCTCGTCGGTGTTCAACTGGCTGGATTCCGTGAGGATGCCGGGCTTTCGCAGGACCAGGCGGCCCGCGCACTCGGGTTCAGCGGGGCGAAGCTCTCGCGCATCGAGTCCGGCAAGGGCCGCAGGCCCCCGACCGAGCGCGACGTCCGCGCGCTGCTGGAGCTGTACGGCACCGATCCCTACGAGGCGTCGGTGCTGCTCAAGCTGTTGCAGCGCGCCGGTGAGCCCGGGTGGTGGCAGCGCTACGACAAGCGTCTGATGCCCGAGTGGTTCGACCGGCTGGTCGGGCTGCAGGAGGCGGCCGCCACCATCCGGACCTTCGAGATCCAGTACGTCCCCGGTCTGCTGCAGACGGCGGCGTACACACAGGCGGTGGTGGAGCGCGGCCTGCCGAACGCGCCGGCGAGCGAGGTGCAGCGGCGCGTCGAACTCCGCATGCGGCGTGCTCAGTTGCTGACGCGCGCGGATGCTCCGCAGCTGTGGGCGATCATCGACGAATCCGTCCTGCTGCGGGTACTGGGCAGCCGGGACGTCATGCGGGCGCAGCTGCACCACCTCGTCGAGATGGCTCAGCGCCCCAATGTGACATTGCAGGTGGTGCCGCTGGACGTGACGAACGCTTCGGCTCCGGCGATCCCGGTCACCTATCTGCGCTTCGGCGGCCTCGACCTGCCGGACGTCGTCTATCTGGAGCACATCAAGAGCGCCAACTTCCTGGAGGACCGGGACGAGACGGAGGAGTACCGGCTCGCCCTGGACCGGCTGGCGGACGAAGCGCTCACACCCCGTGAGTCCCTGCGGTTGCTGCGCGACACTGTGCAGCAGCGCTACTCCGAGAGCTGAGGGCCGCCGCGAGAGGCGGCGGCGGCCCGTGGTGCGCAGGGGCCGAGCGCTGCCGCCCGCGTCTGCTGTGACTAGCGGATGCGGCCGACCCCGCCGAACTCTATCCACTCCTGCGTGAGCTGACGGGGAGCCACCTCGTTGTCGGGCCGCCAGGTGGACACTTCCACCAGGCCCGGTTCGAGGACGTCCATGCCCTCGAACCACTCGGCCACGTCCTTCTCCTGGCGTACGCGGCCCCAGTGTCCCTGCGTCGCCTGGTCCATGAAGCTGGTGACGAAGTCTCGGACCTCGGGATCCTCGCTCACGAGCTGGCACATGACCAGGTAGCTGCCGGGCACGAGCCGTTCGGCGACGCGACGGACCACGGCCGGCGGGCCGTCGGTCTCGCTGTCGGGGATGCAGTGGAAGACCGAGTTGAACAGCACGGCCACCGGCTGCGAGAAGTCGATGAGGCGCTCGGTTTCGGCGTGGGAGAAGATGGTGTCGGTGTGCCGCATGTCGGCGTGGATGACGGCGGTGCGGTCGTTCTGCTCCAGCAGCGCCCGGCCATGGACCAGCACCATCGGGTCGTTGTCGACGTAGACCACGCGCGCATCGGGGTCGATGCCCTGCGCGACCTGGTGCACGTTGTTCTGGGTGGGCAGACCGGATCCGTGATCGAGGAACTGCCGGATTCCGTAGTCCGCGGCCAGCGTCCTGACGACCCGTTGGAGGAAGCGCCGGTTGTTGACGGCCAGTGCGCGGGTGCTGGGGACGACCTTGTCGAGCTGCTCGCACGCCGCCCGGTCGGCGGCGTAGTTGTCCTTGCCGCCCAGGTAGTGGTCGTACATGCGAGCTGCTGTCGGCACGTTGGCATCGATCTCCGTGGACAGCTGCTTGTCGGTCTGCATCGTTCCCCCAGCTCGTACCGCACCACCTGCACTGGCATGACCGAGAGTACATGCTAGGGACGTTGCGGTTGCCGAAACCAGTGCACGAACGCGATGAAGGTGTGGCAGACGTCAACCTGCCCTGATTTTCGGGTGCTTGGGGCCGGTGGGCGGGAGGCTGAGGGTTCTCCCGCCCCTGGCCCGTCGCGACTCAGACGGCGTCCAGCTCGGCGATCTCTTCGGCGGTGAGGGTCAGTTCCGCGGCGGCGATCGAGTCGCGGATGGTCTCGGGGCGGCTGGCTCCCGGGATCGGGATCACCACCGGCGACTTGGCGAGCATCCACGCAAGGCACACGCGCTGCGGGCTCACCCCGTGGGTTTCGGCGACGCGGGCGAACGGCGCGTAGGCGGAGCCCAGTTCACGCGCCTTGGCGATGCCGCCGAGCGGGCTCCAGGGCAGGAACGCGATGCCGAGTTCGTCGCACAGGGCGAGCTCCGGCTCGCTGGAGCGGAAGGCCGGGGAGAACTGGTTCTGTACGGAGACCAGCCTGCCGCCGAGGATCTCGTTCGCCTGCTTGATCTGCTCGGGGTTCGCGTTGGAGATCCCCGCCATGAGGATCTTCCCCTCGTCCAGCAGCTCGCGCACCGCGCCGACGGAGTCGGCGTACGGGACGCGGGGGTCGGGGCGGTGGAACTGGTAGAGCCCGATGGCCTCGACACCGAGCCGCCGCAGGGACGCCTCGCAGGCCGCCTTGAGGTGCTGGGGGCTGCCGTCCAGGGTCCAGCTGCCGTCCCCGGGACGCAGGTGGCCGCCCTTGGTGGCGACCAGGACGTCTCCGCCCCGGTCATGGGAGGCGAGGGCCTTGGCGATCAGGGTTTCGTTGTGTCCTACCTCGCCGGCGTCCCGGTGGTAGGCGTCCGCGGTGTCGATCAGCGTCACGCCGGCGTCGAGAGCGGCGTGGATGGTGGCGAGGGAACGGTCCTCGTCCGGCCGTCCCTCGATCGACATGGGCATCGCGCCCAGGCCTATCGCGCTGACCTCGACATCACCGATACGGCGAGTGTGCATGTGCTCGTGACCTCATTTCGGCTGTCGCTCCCCAGCGATGGCGTCCGGACGTACACCAGCCTGGCTGAGCTGGAGGCAGAGGTCCAATAGAAGAAAGAGAACGCATCCAGCACTCGCGTAACTGAATGTGGTGGCCGGGGGTGCCCCTGTGACTTTGGCCAAGGGAAGATGGGGGTCGCGACGGCGGGCTGCTTCCGCTGGGCAGTTTGCCTGCCGCCTCGGTTGCGGTCACGGGGGCTCCCCGGCAGGCCGGTGGCGGTACCGGCCTGTCGGGGGCACTTGCGGTCAGGCGAGGTTCTTGGTGAAGAAACTGTGGCACCCCGAGGTCGGCGACCTGGAGCTGACCTACCAGTCCCTGGACCTGCCCCTGTCCCACCGGGCCATGCACGACCTGACCCTCTACACCGCCGAACCGGGCACCACCTCCGAAGACCGAATCAAGCTCCTGGCCAGCCTGGCAGCGACCCAGCCCCAGGCAGAGCCCGCTGACCAGCCGCACCAAGCCGCGCCGTCAACGCTCACACCCCGATCCGGCACCAGCGAAAACCGCCCACCCACGTCCACATGAATGAAATGGGACCAGTTCCGGGCCTTCTTCTCCCTCCGCGCCGGGCAGGGCGACACCGCGCTGAAGGCGAGACACCGAGATGCCGCCGGCTTTCCGGGGATCAGGGCGGGACCGCGCAGGTGCCGAACTCGCCCCCGCTCGACGGCTGCACCAGCCCTGCCCAGATCGCGATTCTGGAGGCCGCGCTCGCGATCTGACAGTGCCGCCGGAGCCGGTCCCCCCAGGCCATGCACTCGGCAAGGGGAGGTAGGCATGCCAACCGAAGGCTGCCAGCCCCGTTGGGCTGCTGGCTCGGCGCTTGGCGAGAGGGGCTTGCGCTGTCGCCCGGTTCGTGTGGCACGCTCACCCTCGGCCGGTCGCCGTGGGTGCCGGTCGTCATCAGGCTCGGCTCTGTGGAGAGGCGACGGTATGCGCATCGGACTGCTCGGCACCGGCCCCTGGGCTCAGATGGCGTACGCCCCTGCCCTCAGCGGGCACGACGATCTGGACTTCGCCGGCATATGGGGTCGCCGGGTGGAGGCCGCCAAGGAGCTGGCCGGCCGTCACGGCACGCGGGCCTACGACGACGTCGACGCGCTGTTCGCCGACGTGGACGCCGTCGCCGTCGCGCTGCCCCCATCTGTACAGGCCGAGCTGGCGGTGCGGGCGACGCGCGCGGGGTGCCATCTGCTGCTGGACAAGCCGCTCGCCGCGACGGTGGAGGCGGGGCGGGCCGTGGTCGAGGCGGCCGAGGAGGCCGGTGTCGCCTCGGTCGTCTTCTTCACCACCCGCTTCCAGCCCGAGACGGAGGCGTGGATCACCGAACAGGCGGGCAGACAGGACTGGTTCACGGCGCGGGCCCAGTGGCTCGGCTCGGTGTTCACCAGTGACAGCCCGTTCGCCGACTCGCCGTGGCGGCGGGAGAAGGGCGCTCTGTGGGACGTGGGTCCGCATGCCCTGTCCGTGCTGCTGCCGGTCCTCGGTGACGCCCGACGCGTGGTGGCGGCCGCGCACGGTGCCGGGGACACCGTCCACCTGGTCCTCCACCATGTGGGCGGCGCCTCCAGCACCCTCACCCTCAGTCTGACGGCCCCGCCCGCTGCGGCCGGAGCGGCCGTGGAGCTGCGCGGCGGGGCCGGGGTGACGCTCCTTCCGGAAAGCTCGGAAGGAGCGGTTCCGGCACTGGGCCGGGCCGCGGACGCCCTCCTCGCCGCCGTCCGTACGGGGCGCGCGCACCCGTGCGACGCCGCGTTCGGCCTGCGGGTCACGGAGATACTGGCCGCGGCCGAGGCCCTGCTGGACAGCGACGCACGCTAGCCGGTCACGGCGGTATGCCCGGTCGGCGACGTATGCGCTGTCCCGGCCGACCTCAGGAGCTCGTGAGGATGACGAGTTGCCGGGTCGCCCTGGTCATCGCGACATAGTGGTCGACCGCTCCTTCGATTCCCTCGCCGAACGCCTCCGGGTCGACCAGGACGACCAGGTCGAATTCGAGCCCCTTCGACAGTTCCGGGGTCAGCGACCGGACGCGGGGCGTCGCACGGAACGTGGGATCGCCGATGACGCAGGCGATCCCGTCGGCATGTGTGGCGAGCCAGGTGTCGAGGATCGAGTCGAGATCCGCGACAGAGCCGTGCGCGACGGGGATGCCGCTGCTGCGGATGGAGGTCGGCACGTTGGCGTCCGGGAGCACCGCCCGGATGACCGGCTCGGCCTCCGTCATCACTTCCTGCGGCGTCCGGTAGTTGATGCTCAGGGACGCCACGTCGATCCGGTCGAGCCCCACCCCTTCGAGCCGCTCCTGCCACGACTCCGTGAACCCGTGCCTGGCCTGGGCGCGGTCCCCGACGATGGTGAAACTGCGGGACGGGCAGCGCAGCAGCAGCATCTGCCACTCCGCGTCGGTCAGTTCCTGGGCCTCGTCCACGACGATGTGCGCGAACGGACCGGCGAGCAGGTCCGGTTCGGTGCCGGGCAGTGCGGTCTCGTCGATCAGGCTGTCCTGCAGATCCTGGCCACGCAGCATCGTCACGGCGCCCTCACCGTCGTCATCGGCCGCGAGCACGTTGTCGATGACGTCGCGCATCCTCTCGCGTTCGGCGGCGACAGCGGCCTCGTGCCGGCGCTTGCGCCGCGACGCCTCCGGGTCGCCGAGCCGCTGCCGTGCCGCGTCCAGGAGCGGCAGGTCGGACACCGTCCAGGCCTGAGCGTCCTTTCGCTGCAGCTTCCGGACGTCGTCGGGGCTGAGCCACGGAGCGCACATCCGCAGATAGGCGGGCACCGACCAGAGGTCACCGACCAGGTCAGCCGCTTCGAGCAGCGGCCACGCACGGTCGAGCGTCCCGGTCAGTTCCTCGTCCTGCAGCAACGACCTGCGGAACAGGCCGGGCGAGACGTCGCCGCCGTGCCGGTCCATCAGGATCCTGACCAGTTCCTCCCAGATCTGGTCGCGGGCTTCGTTGTGCGGAGTCCCTGGTTCTGCCGCCTCGAACGCCTCGGCCCAGTCGTCGGCGCTCAGCCAGACGTCGGACCAGGGGGTCGAGACCGTCATCCCCTCGGTGGGCGGCTCCTCGTAGAACCTGACGGCCGTCTCGATCGCCTTCACCATGTTCGCGGACGACTTCAGCCGGGCCACGTCCGGGTCGGTGTCGATCGCTGCTCCGGCTCCCCCGGCGACGAGGTCCCGCAGGACGCAGGTCTGCACGCCCTCCTCTCCGAGGCTGGGGAGGACGTCGGCGACGTAGGCCAGGTAGGGCCGGTGCGGGCCGACGAACAGCACTCCGCCGCGACGGTGACCGAGGCGGGGGTCGGAGTAGAGGAGGTAGGCGGAGCGGTGCAGAGCGACGACGGTCTTGCCCGTGCCCGGGCCGCCGTCGACGACGAGGGCGCCGCGGGATCCCGCCCGGATGATGGCGTCCTGGTCGGCCTGGATGGTGGCGAGCACGTCTCGCATCCGGCTCGACCGGGCGCTGCCCAGGCCGGCGATGAAGGCGGACTGGTCGTCGAGCGCGGCATGCCCTTCGAGCTCGTCGGCGGTGAACACCTCGTCCCAGTAGTCGCTGATCCGGCCGTGGGTCCAGCGATACCTGCGTCGGCTGGTCAGCCCCATCGGGTCGGCGTGGGTCGCCGCGAAGAACGGCTCGGCCGCGGGGGATCGCCAGTCGAGCAGCAACCGCCGGCCCGCGCTGTCGGTGAGGCCGAGTCGTCCGACGTACACGGGCTCGGCGTGGTCCGCGCCGACCATGCGCCCGAGGCACAGGTCCAGGCCGAAGCGGCGCAGGGCGCGCAGGCGACCGGTCAGCCGGTGGATCTCGACGTCCCGGTCCATCGCCTCCCGGCCGAGGCCGCCGGGCGCCCTGCGCTCGGCGTCGAGGCGGTCGGACACTTCGGCGATCGCCTGCTCAAGGCACTCCGCGATGGCCGCGAAGTGCTGCTCGTCACCCGCGATCAGCTTCGGGTCCGCCTTGGCGGAGAGCTGGTCGGGAAGGTCGAACGCACTGGTGGTCAGCAAGGTCACGTCAGCTCCGATCCGAGGTGGTGCCCGCGAAGTCCGGCGGAGCGCACGTCCCATGAACCGATAACAACAAACACACTGGGTGAATCCCTCGTTTCCGCAGGTACTGGCCTCGGCCTGCGCATTCTGCGGCACGATCGGGGTCTTGCCGCAAGCCCCCCGGTGGGCTATACGTTGAGAGTGGCGAGGAGTGGCATTCCCTCGCCCCTCCCCGTCCTCTCCCTTCCGGCTCCCTTCCGGCTCCCTTCCAACTTCCCTCGTGCTACGCGCCGTTCTGCGTGAGATGGAACGTGAGCTGGAAGTTGAACCGTTCCCGGACGACCGGATAGCCGGCCTTGGTGAAGTTGGCGGCCATGGGGAAGTTGCCCTGGTCCGTGGCCCCGCTGACGAACTCCGCGCCCCGCTCCACGAGGAAGTGGGTGCACTCGGCCAGGAGGTCGTAGGCGTAGCCCCGGCCGCGATGTTCCGGCAGGACGCCGATGAAGCCGACACACGGACCCGACGGATTGTGCGCCGGGATGTGGATGCCCACCGGCTCGCCCTGGGGCGTGCAGGCGAGCTGCCACCACTGCCTCGGTGACGGGCACCACCGGAAGAAGTCGAGTTCCTCCTGGGCGGCCCGGTCGAGCCCGCCCTCCTCGATGGCCTTCAGCGCGTGGGCGTCGAGGGTGACGGAGTGGATGCGGCGCAGCGCGTCGAAGAACACGCCGTCGTCCGGTTCGGCGCGGAACACCAGCCGCCCGGGCCGTTCGGGCAGTCCGTGCTCCGGTGTCCAGCGGTACAGGAAGCGTTCGACCAGGAGGTCGTACCCGGCCGCTCGTGCGGCGGTGAAGCGGGTCTGGGCGGCGGTGCGCAGGGCGGGGTCGTCGCGCCAGCCGCCGGGCAGGTTCATCTCCAGTTCCACCTGCCAGGGGGCGGTCCGCAGGAGTTCCGCTCCCGCTTCCTCCTCCCCTTCGGCGACGTCGAACCAGTTGACGTTCAGGGGCTCGGCGTCGTCGGCGCCGCCCCACCAGGCGCCGCGCGCGACGACGGTGCCGTCGCGCAGGGCGACCCGCTTCCAGTCGGGGCGGTGCCGGGTCAGCCGGTGCGCCTCACGGGCGCCCAGGGGGTCCGGCAGGGTGTCGAAAAGGTGCGCGTCGCTCTCGTCGAGCGCGCGGATGACCAGGTCGGTCACGGATTCCTCCGGGATGCGTACTGTGTGGAGCGCTCCCGGTCAGGTCAGACGAGGCACGCCGGGGCAATGGGAAGGGAGCGCTGGAACGGTGTGAGCTGCATGGTTCTCCCCTCCTTTCGCCGGTCTCAGGGCGTGATGCCACACAGTACGGGGGCCTCCCTGCGTCCGTCCATCGAATTCACGGCGGTCGCGGTCGCTTCGCTCTCGGGCCGGTTCGCCTCAAGTGGCCCTCAGCCGACGGTCATGCCTAACGGGGCAACGGCACGGCGGTCCGGGGTGCGGTGCCGGGGCCGTCGTAGCAGCGTGGTGGTGTGAGCAGCAGTGTGCGCGGCCGGCCGTGGCGCCATGACCGGGACAGGCGGAGCTGGCTGCGGGGCGCGCCGCCGCCCGGATGGGTGCGGGTCCTGCCGGCCGGCCTGCTGGCGGCTGTGTGCGCGGCCACGCTCCTCAGCCCCGAGCCGCTCGACATCGGCTTCCTGCTGGGCGCCATCCCGCCGCTGGCCGTGTTGTCGTACGGGCCGGCGGCGACGGCCGTGCTGGGCGGTCTGGTGCTGGTGGTGCTGGTCGCCCCTGCGTTCCGCCTCGACGACCCCGGCAGCACCGACCTGCTCACGGTCGGTTTCGTCGCGGTGCTGAGCGTGTTCGTGTCCTTCGTACGCAGTCACCGCGACGCCCAGCTGGTCACCGAGCGTGCCGTCGCCCAGGTCGCGCAGCGCGCGGTCGTGCCGCCACTGCCGAAGCAGGTGGGACCGGTGCAGTGTGCGGGCCTGTACCGGGCGGCGCAGCGCGGGACGCTGGTCGGCGGGGACTTCTTCGACGTGCGCGCGGGCCCCCGGGGCGTACGGGCGGTCATGGGGGACGTGCAGGGGCACGGTCTGTCGGCGGTCGCGACGGTGGCGTCGCTGCTGGGGGCCTTCCGGGAGGCGGTGCTGGACCAGCCGGACCCCGAGTCGGTTGCCGCCCGCCTGGATCGCAGGCTGGTGACGGACTCGGCGGGGGTGCCGCACGCCGAGCTGTTCGCGACGGCCGTGCTGCTGGAGTTCTCCGCCGACGCCCGCGCGGTGCGGATCGTGGCGTGCGGCCACCCGGGGCCCCTGCTGCTGCGCCGGGGCAAGGCCGTCGAGCTGGAGATCGAGCCGGGCGCTCCGTTGGGTCTGGGGCTGGCCGAGGTCGCCCGGCCCTCCGGGGCCACGGTGCCGCTGCGGCCCGGGGACCGGCTCTTCCTGGCCTCCGACGGCGTCACCGAGGCCAGGGACACCACGGGCGCCTTCTATCCGCTGACCGAGCGGCTCGGGAGCTTCTGCGACGAGGAGCCCGCCGCTCTGGCCGAGCAGGTGTGGGCGGACCTGGTGCGGCACTGTCCGGACGTCCGGGACGACGTGACGATGCTCGTGCTGGCGCCGCGGGCGCGGGACGGGGCCTGACCACAGTGGATCCGGTGTGCGACGCGGGGGAGGTTTCCGCCGGTCCCGGAGGGGTTACCCCTGCACCCGGAGGGAGCGGACGGCTTCACGGCGACGCCCCCGCGGTTTCCGGATGCACGGCGCGCTCCCGCGTTGAATGGTGATATCGGGCCCCCGATGACGTCACCGGGTGACTTCACCGGGGCCGCAACAGTGTTCCGGACCGAGGAGCCGAGATCATGCCGACGCCACAGCCCGACGCGTCCCGGTCGCCCGGGAACCGCACCACCCCGGACGACCTGCTCCACGCCCGCACCGGCACCGAGGTGTCGCCGGAGGACGTAGTGCTTGCCTCCGGCAAGGACCTCACCCCGCGCAACCTGGAATGGGCCAAGCGCAAGATCGCGGCGGAGGGTCCTGCCGCCCTCGACAAGCTGCTGCCGTAGCCCTCCTCCCCCGCCACGGCGCGGGGGACGCTCCCGGGCCCGGTGCGGGCGCGTACCGGGGACGGGCCGGCACGTCCGCGTGCGGGTGATTCCCCTCGTCGGTCACGGAAGTTCCGTCGCGCAACGGCTGCTCGGCCGACGCCGCCCTGGACGCCACCAACAGGCCGGGGCGGATCGACCGGATCGGAGACCGAGCCGGGCGCGGCCCGGCGTGTTCAGTCCGGGAGTTCCCTGTCGTCCTCGACGACGTGCACGGCCGCCTCCTCCGCTCCGGCGGCTCCCGCGTCGATTCCCACGTCGTCGGCGACGGTCTCCTTGGTGGTGTCGGTGCGTACGCCCTCGTCCGGCGCCACCAGGCGGCCGGCGCGGTCCGTGCCCGCCTCGGGGTCGACCGGCTCACCCTCCCCCTCGGGAGTGTCGCCGACGTCGTCCCCGGCAGGCGGGGCCACGTCGGGTACCTCCTGGGTGAGTCGTTCGTCGAGGGTCTCGCGGTCGTGCTGTTCGGCGGCCGTGGTGCCGTGCTTGGTGACGCCCAGCGGCTTCTCCGGCGGCGAGTAGCCCTCGTCGAGCGTGTCGTCGTAGGTCCGTTCGCCGACGGCGTCCTGCAGGTCGAGCGGCGCGGCGTCCTCCTGCTCCTCGTTGGTCCCGGTGGGCTGGTACGCGTCGTCCGCCATCGGTTCGGGGCGCATCCGTTCGGTGCCCATGGCTGCCTCCCTGTCGCGCTGCGTCGACTCGTTCGTCTCGGTGTCTGAGTTCGCGTTTCCGTTTACGCCGTCTCTAACCTCGGCAGTTCTCCGGGACCTCGGCCGGGTCGGTCGCCGGAGCCAGGCCCGCCGACCACTTCTCCTCCAGACGGCCGACCTTCCAGACCAGCAGGGCGACGACCCAGGTGGCGACGAAGAGGCCCACCACGGCGAAGCCGAGGGTGTTCAGGTCGATGCCGCTCACCCGGTCCCAGAACGCCCCGTGCAGGCCGAGTTTCTCGGCGAGCAGACCGAGGAGTTCGGCCGTGCCGATGAGGAGGGCGACGGCGACGGACAGGCCGGTGATCGTGAGGTTGTAGTAGACCTTGCGCACCGGCTTGGAGAACGCCCAGCCGTAGGCGACGTTCATGAACGAGCCGTCGATCGTGTCGAGAAGGGACATGCCGGCGGCGAACAGGACGGGCAGGCACAGGATCGCGTACCAGGGCAGGCCGGAGGCGGCCCCCGAGCCCGCCAGGACCAGCAGGGCGATCTCGGTGGCCGTGTCGAAGCCGAGGCCGAAGAGCAGGCCGAGCGGGTACATCTGCCAGGGCTCGGTGACGGACTTCATGACGCGGCCGAGGAGGCGGTTGATGAGGCCGCGGTTGTTCAGCTGCTCCTCCAGGGCGGCCTCGTCGAAGCGGCCGGAGCGCATCTGCCGGAACACCTTCCAGATCCCGGCCAGGACGACGAGGTTGAGTGCCGCGATGACGTAGAGGAAGGCGCCGGAGACGGTCGTGCCGATCAGGCCGGTGACGTCGTGGAGTTCGGAGTTGTCGTCGCGGAGCGGGCCGGCCAGGGTCTTCACGCCGAGGGAGAGCAGCAGCGCCAGGGCGAAGACGACGCTGGAGTGGCCGAGCGAGAACCAGAAGCCGACCGACAGCGGCCGCTGACCGTCGCTCATGAGCTTGCGGGTGGTGTTGTCGATGGCGGCGATGTGGTCGGCGTCGAAGGCGTGCCGCATGCCGAGCGTGTAGGCGGTCACGCCGACGCCGATGCCGAAGGACCGCTCGCCGGTGCTGTAGTGGTGCGGCGCGACGATCGCGACGAGGGTGAACCAGCCGATCACATGGAGCGCGAGGACGAAGGCGGCCATCCCTCCGGCCCTGGCCCACTCCTGCCGCGTCAGGCCCTTCACGGGTGCGGCGGCGGGGAGGTGTGGAGCGGAGTCAGGGGCGGCCGTCATTCGGGAGGGTCTTTCGTTCGGCTGAACGGCTGCGTTCCACAGCCTTGTGCCATCCTCCAGCACTTGCAACTCATGTGCAGTAAAGGCCGTGGCAGGTCTTGGCCACGGAAGGGGAAACTCGCCTCACGGGGTGGCGTTCGGCCCGTCCGGCCGGCCCGCGCGCTGCTCGACCATCTCGCGGCTCAGCTCCTCCGCCTCCGTCTCGGGCAGCCGCTCGAACCCCTCCTCGGTGATAACCGACACGATCGGGTAGATCCGCCGCCCGAGGTCCGGCCCGCCGGTCGCCGAGTCGTCGTCCGCCGCGTCGTACAGCGCGTGCAGCGCGGCCAGCGCCGCCTCACGCCGGGACATGCCCGGCCGGAACAGTTTCTTCAGCGCGCCCCGTGCGTAGGGGGAGCCGGAGCCCTCGGCGTGGAACTCCGCCTTCTCGTACAGTCCGCCGGCGACGTCGAAGCTGAAGATGCGCCCGCGTCCGCCGGTGGCCGTGCGGTCGTAGCCGGCGAGGAGCGGTACGACGGCGAGGCCCTGCATGGCTTGGCCGAGGTTCTGCCGGATCATGCCGGCCAGCCGGTTCGCCTTCGCCCTGAGGGTCATCGGGGTGCCCTCGATCTTCTCGAAGTGGGCCAGCTCGACCTGGTAGAGCTTCACCATGTCCAGCGCGAGTCCGACGCTGCCCGCGAAGGCGACCGCGGTGTGGTCGTCGGCCGGGTGCACCTTCTCCAGGTCGCGCTGCGCGATGAGGTTGCCCATGGTGGCTCTGCGGTCGCCGGCGATCAGCACGCCGTCGCCGTAGGTGAGGGCGAGCACCGTGGTGCCGTGCGGGACCCTGTCGGGGGCGGCCCGGACCACGTCCGGGAGGACGCTCCGCGTGCTCAGCAGTTCCGGGCGGTGCTCCGCCAGGAACTGGGTGAAGGACGACGTCCCCGGAGTGAAGAACTCCTCCCCCAACCGGCCACCGCTCTCGCTCCCTGTCATGCCGCCACTCCCCCTCGCCCGTTGTCCGACAACCCTCTCCTACCTGAACGGGGCGGACGGGAAACGCCTGTTGTGCCCACAGCGAAGTGCGGCGCACCGGCATCGCGAGGCCTGCTCGGAGGTCACCCCCGCCCATCGGCCCCGGGTGAGGGTGCCACGCGGATCTCCAGGTCGTGGAACCGGTGGACGGCCCAGGACCGGGCGTAACCGGGCGAGGTGCCGCCCGGCCCGGTGAGGACGGCGACCGGGACGCGGCGGGCGGTGCGCAGGACGCCGGCTTCGGTGATGCTGGCGTTGTGGCCGCCGATGTTGGCGGAGGAGCAGCCGGCGTAGTAGCCGATCGGGATGGCTTCGTGTCCGGTGACCAGGCAGGGCGGGCGCACGCCGAGGCGGTGGAGTTCGTCGGCGGTGCGGGCCCAGTCGCGGCGGCTTTCGGTGTTGCGGTCGACGGTGAGCGACAGCACCGTGAGCTGCACCGCCAGATGCCCGAGCAGTCCGAGCGCGACCAGCGTCGCGGCCAGCGGCCGCCACCTCCCGCCCGGTGCCTTGACCAGGTGCCACAGCGCGTCGGCGACCGGGATGGCCAGCAGCGCGTAGGCGGGCAGCAGGAAGCGGGGCGCCGCGTAACCGATCATGAACAGGTACGGGAGGGCCGCCGTGGCGGCGCAGGCCAGCGGGATCAGTGTGCGGGCGGTGCGCCGGGCCCGGACGGCGACGAGGAGCCCCAGGGCGGCGAGCAGCGGCAGGAAGTACCACCACAGGGTGACCAGCGGATGGGGCATCGACCCGGTGCACGGGCGGCACAGGGCGCGTCCGCCCAGGCTGCGCAGCTGGTCGTCGACGGCGATCTGCCAGCCGAGGCCGCCCTGGATCCGGGAGGCCTCGGACAGCCGCTGTCCGAGGCCGCCGTGGCCGACGTATGCCTCGACGACCCACTCGACGGCTCCGGCCGCCAGTCCCGCCAGGAGTGCGAGCAGGAGCCGCCAGTGGCGTCGCACCACGGTGAGGACGAGCAGCGGCACGGTGACCCAGACCGCGTCGGTGGGCCGCATCCACGCCATGAGCGCGGCACCGGCCACGAGGCCCCACAGCGCCGCCCTGTCGAAACGATTCGCCTGGAGGCGCAGGAAGCAGCCGACGACGATCAGGGCGCCGATCGCGACCCAGTGGTTGGGCATGGCCTGCGGGCCGTAGAAGAGCGTCACCCAGAGGGAGGCGAACAGCGCGCCCCCGACGGCCACGACGCGGACCGGGAACAGGCCCCGCCAGGTACGCAGGGCCAGGTAGAGGGCGAGGCCGGACAGCAGCGCGAGGTAGACGCGCAGCAGCGGAGTGGACGACGACCAGGACGCGACGGGCGCGACCAGCAGGGAGACGCCCCGGGCGCGCGGTGCGCTGAAGAAGGCGGCCGGGGTGTGGGAGGTGACCTGGCTGACGTACACCGTCTCGTCCCAGCCGAGGCCCATCCCGGGCCGTACGAGCGCGAGTTGGGCCACCACGAAGGCGCCCGCGACCGCCGCCAGCAGGCCGTCGCCGCGCCCTCTGCGCGGTCTGCCCGGCGCGGACGCCGGTTCACCTCGTCGCCTACCGACGAGGATGGCGCTCGCCCCGTTGGCCATCGTCCGTCCCTTTCCCCTGCGGTCGTGGGGTCGTCCCCTGCGAGTCTGGGTTTCCGGAACCCCACTGCCTGGGGGGCTGGCGGCGAATGCCAGGGAAACCATGGTCAAACTAACCCGCGGGGCGCAGGAGTGCAGGGCGGAATACGGCCAGTTGGCCGACGCCCCGCCGCTGGAGCCGGCCAGCGACGGGGCGCCCGCGTCGGTCAGCGGGGGTTCGGGTGGCGGTGCGGGGGCTGTTCGGGGGTCGGGCGGGCGGGCAGCGTGGGGACGGGGCGGGTGACCGGGGTGTGCTCGCGCACGGTCAGGGTGGAGCCGTGGTGACCGATCGTCAGGCGCGGACCCGCCAGCAGCGTGTAGGTGGCCTCCTCCGCGTCGATCGCCACCCGCAGGCAGCGGCCGAGGAACTGCACCGTGAAGGTGAGGCGGCGGAACCGCTCCGGCAGGCGCGGGGCGAACCACAGGGTGTCGCCGTCGCAGCGCATGCCGCCGAAGCCGGCGACCAGGGCCATCCAGGTGCCGGCCAGGGACGCGATGTGCAGCCCGTCGCGGGTGTTGTGCTCCAGGTCGCCCAAATCCATCAGGGCGGCCTCGGCGGTGTAGTCGTAGGCCAGGTTCAGATGGCCCGCCTGCACGGCCATGACGGCCTGGACACAGGCCGACAGGGAGGAGTCCCGCACGGTCAGCGGCTCGTAGTAGGCGAAGTTGCGGGCGATCTGCTCCTCGTCGTAGTGCTCCCGGAACCAGCTGCCGCAGGTGTACATCGCCAGCACCAGGTCGGCCTGCTTGACGACCTGCTTGCGGTAGAGGTCGAAGTACGGGAAGTGCAGCATCAGCGGGTACTGGTCCGGGCCGGTGGCGGCGAAGTCCCAGCGCTGGTAGCGGGTGAACCCGGAGTGCTGTTCGTGCACGCCGAGTTCGTCGTTGTAGGGGACGTGCATGGCCTCGGCGGCGTCCCGCCAGGCGGCGCTCTCCTCGTCGTCGACGCCGAGCCGGGCCGCCTGGTCGGGGTGGCGTTTGCACACGTCGGCGGCGGCCAGGAGGTTCGCCCGGGCCATGAGGTTGGTGTACGTGTTGTCGTCGGCGATCGCGCTGTACTCGTCGGGGCCGGTGACGCCGTCGATGTGGAAGGCGCCCCGGTCGTCGTGGTGGCCGAGCGAGCGCCACAGCCGGGCCGTGTCGACCAGCAGCTCAAGGCCGGTGTCGCGTTCGAAGTCCTCGTCGCCGGTGGCCGCCACGTAGCGCACCACGGCGTCCGCGATGTCGGCGTTCACGTGGAAGGCCGCCGTGCCCGCCGGCCAGTACGCGGATCCTTCCTGGCCCGCGATGGTCCGCCAGGGGAACGCGGCGCCCCGCAGACCGAGCTGGGCCGCGCGTTCCCGGGCGGCCGGCAGGGTCTTCTGCCGCCAGCGCAGCGCCTCGGCCGCGGAGTCGGGCGCGGTGTGGGTGAGCAGGGGCAGGACGAAGGCCTCGGTGTCCCAGAAGGCGTGCCCGTCGTAACCGGAGCCGGTCAGTCCCTTGGCCGGTATTGCGCGCTGCTCGGCGCGGGCCCCGGCCTGCAGTACGTGGAAGAGGGCGAAGCGCACCGCCTGCTGGATCTCCTCGTCGCCGTCGACCTCCACGTCGGCGCGCGACCAGAAGTCGTCGAGGTACGCCCGCTGATCCTCCAGCAGACCCTGCCAGCCGCTGTGCGCGGCCGCCGCCAGCGCGGCCTCGACCTGGTCGCTCATCGCGGGCCGCGAACGGGCTCCGGACCAGCCGTGGGCGACCAGTTTCTCCACCCGCAGCCGCTGGCCCGGCTCCAGCACGGAGGTGACGGTCAGCCGGGCCACGTCGACGTTGCTCTCGCTGCTCGTCGTGGTCCGTTCGGGGCCGTCGATCGTGTGGTCGGCGGCGACGGCGACCCTGAGGCCGCTGCGCCGCGTGCGGTGCACCAGCCGCAGCCGGGCGCCCGAGGCGAAGTCCTCCTCCGGTTCCAGCGGCGACTTCAGCGCCCGGGCCGCGCGCGGGTCTCCGTTCGGCTCGGGCAGGCTCTCGTTGGCGACCAGCTCCGACTGCACCACCACGCGCGTGCGGCTGTCGACGGGCTCCACCTCGTACGCGACGGCGGCGATCGCCCGCTGGGTGAGGGAGACCAGCCGTGTCGAGCGCACCCGGACCGTCGAGCCGGCCGGCGACGTCCACTCGCAGACCCGCTCCAGCACGCCCCGGCGCAGGTCGAGCGTCCGCTCGTGGGTGAGGAGCCGCCCGTAGCGCAGGTCGAACGGCTCGTCGTCGACGAGCAGCCGCAGGACCTTGCCGTTGGTGACGTTGATGACCGTCTGGCCGGACTCCGGGTAGCCGTATCCGGCCTCGGCGTACGGCAGGGGGTGGAGTTCGTGCACGCCGTTGAGGTAGGAGCCGGGCAGGCCGTGCGGTTCGCCCTCGTCCAGGTTGCCGCGCCAGCCGACATGGCCGTTGGAGAGGGCGAAGACGGACTCGCTCTGCGCCAGGACGTCGAGGTTCAGGTCCGCCTCGCGGACGGTCCAGGGCTCGACGGCGTACGACCTCTGCGTGATCACTCCTTGCCTCCCAGTTCGGCGAGATCCTTCACAACCCGGTCCGCTCCGTGCGCGTAGAGGGCGTCGGTCTGCCCGACGCGGTCGACGCCGACGACGTACCCGAAACCGCCGGCGCGACCCGCGTCCATGCCGGCCAGCGCGTCCTCGAACACGGCGGCCTGCTCCGGCCGCACGCCGAGGTCACGGGCGGCGGCCAGAAAGGTGTCCGGGTGCGGCTTGCCGGGGAGCTTGCGCTCGGCGGCGACCACGCCGTCGATACGGACGTCGAAGAGGGACTCGGCGTCGATCGAGCGCAGCACCTGGAGGGTGTTGGCGCTGGACGAGACGATCGCCGTGCGCAGGCCCTGCGCGCGCGCCGCCTCGATGTAGCGCAGCGTGCCGTCGTACGGCTGAACGCCCTCGGTGCGGATCTTCTCCAGTACCAGGTCGTTCTTGCGGTTGCCGAGGCCGTGGACGGTGGGGGCGTCGGGTGGGTCCTCGGGATCGCCCTCGGGCAGATCGATGCCGCGGGAGGCGAGGAAGGTGCGCACGCCGTCGGCGCGTGGACGTCCGTCGACGTACTCGTCGTAGTCGGCGTCGGTGAAGGGCCGGAAGTCGTCGCCGTCGCGTCCGCGCAGGAAGGCGTCGAACATCTCCTTCCAGGCGGCCGCGTGCACCACGGCCGTCCTGGTGACGACGCCGTCGAGGTCGAAAAGGCAGGCCTGGATTTCTTCGGGAAGACCGAGCTCCGTCATACAGGTCCCGGTTCCCCGCAGCGCCCCGTCCACAGATGTGGCGCGCGCCACATCCCGCGTCCCGGCAGACCGAGCGTCAGCCGTGGCCGCGGCGAGTCGGGCACGGTGCCCGCCCGCCTTCCGGTACCCGCCCGTCATCACTCCGGCGCGGGTGACACACTCTGCTGTGTGCCGCCGACCGGGACCTTCGACGATCTCCTCGCCCGTGCCCGCGCCCTCCCGCGTGACGGGCGGCGGGCGGTCCTCGGCATCGCGGGCAGCCCCGGCGCGGGCAAGTCGACACTCGCCGAGGCCCTGGTGCGGGAGCTGAACGCCGGCGGGGAGCCGTGGGTGGCGCACGTCCCCATGGACGGCTTCCACCTCGCCGACGCCGAACTGGACCGGCTCGGCCGCCTGGACCGCAAGGGTGCCCCGGACACGTTCGACGCGGCCGGGTACGCGGCGCTGCTGCGGCGCCTGCGCGAGGAGGCGTACGGCGACGTCGTGTACGCGCCCGGCTTCGAGCGGGTGCTGGAGCAGCCGATCGCGGGGGCGATCGCGGTGCCGCCGACGGCCCGGCTGGTCGTGACGGAGGGGAACTACCTGCTGCTGGACTCCGGCGCCTGGGCCCGGGTCCGGCCACAGCTCGACGAGGTGTGGTTCTGCGAGCTGGACGAACAGGAGCGGATTCGGCGGCTGGTCGCCCGCCACGAGGAGTTCGGCAAGAGCCACGAGGAGGCGGTGGCCTGGGTGCTGCGCAGCGACCAGCGCAACGCAGAGCTGGTCGCCACGACCCGGAACCGGGCGGATCTTGTCGTACCGGTGCCGGTGCTCCCGCGCGGTGAGACTCCCCGTGCGGTGGACACCGGTCCCCGTACTGCCCCATGAACTCCCGCCTGATCAGGGCAGTCAGGACGGCGGGACCGGCGAGACGGCGGGCCGCCCTGTGGTTTCCACATCTGCCGTTCCGCGTCCGCGCTGCCCGTCGCGTCGCCGATCAGCCGGCCCGCTCGGGCCGGCCGGCACGCAGTGCGACGCTCAGCGTGTGCGGCCCGTGTCCACCGATGTAGACGCGTTCCCCGGTCATCGCATCGGTTCCGCCCAGGAAGGTGTAGTCCTGACCTGGGTCGTACCGCAGGAGGTCGTGCTGGTCCGGCCCGGCGAGCGGCTCCCCGGCGTGGACGCCGACCTCGACGCGGATCTCACTGTCGCCCGCCCGGTAGGTCATCGGCCCGGTCGTGAGACACCAGCGTCCGTCGCCGATCGGTACCGCGCCGTGCGGGACGCCTCCCGGCCGGAAGGCCAGTTCGAGTGCCCACGGCACCCGTGGTCCGCTGATGTCGATCCGCAGGTCGGCACCGTCGTCCCGGAGGTCCACGTCGATGCCGGTCGTCTGCGCGACCTCCTCCTGCGGTCGGTTCCCGAAGGCCATCGCGGCCGAGAACCGTCCCTCGTCCGCCATCAGGTAGGCGCCGTCGGAGCGCCGCTGGTCCGGCGGAAGCGGCTGGTAGTAGGCGGCCGTCAGAGTTTCGGTGAGCCGGTACCGGCCGTCGGCGAGCCGTTGCATGCCCGTGGCACGGAACGGGCCCATGTCGAAGAATCCCCGCGAGAGCCGGATCGCGTCGAGGACGGCGTCGCCCGCGAACAGCCGCAGGAAGGTCGGATTGTTGGCGAGGCCCGAGCGGATGCGCCGGGACTCGGGCACGTCGGAGCCGCCGTAGACCACCGTGTGCGCGGCGGCGGAGGCGCGTGAGGCGAGGCGCGCCGTGGCGATGTACCGGTCGCGGGGAAGTGTTTCCGGAGCCGGTGCCGGCAGCGCGCGGCACAGGTCCGGGGTGAGGACGGTCTCGGCGAGCAGGGCGGGGTCGTCGATGCCGCAGGCCGCTGCCAGCCGCGCCGCCCGGCTGAAGTCGCCCCGGCCGGTACGGATCGCGAACAGCCGGTACTGCGGCAGATAGGGCGCCAGCGAGAACCGGTGCCCCTGGTCCTGTCGCCGCGAGTGGACGGTTTCCACCGTGCCGTCCGGCCTGATGAGATCCAGGGTCGTCGTGAGGTTGCGTTCGACGGCCTCCCGCAGGTCGGTGCGGCCGAGGACGTCGGCCAGCAGCAGCAGCGAGGGATTGGACACGTGGGCCGCGTAGTTGGCGCTGCGCTCCGAGTACAGGCCCTCCGCGTCGATGTCGACGCCCTCGGCGAGCCACTCCTCGATACGGTCGAGCAGCCGGCTGTCCGGGAAGGACCGGTGCAGCCGGGCCAGCGCCGCGCACAACTCCCATCGGTGGTTCGGGGTGTGCACCCCGCCCGTCAGGAGGCTCTGCGACGCCGCCCCGGCGATCTCGGCGAGCTCGGCGGCGGCATCCCGCAGTTCCGGCCCCGCACCCGCGGCGATGACGTACGCGTCGCACACGTCGTTGATGGTGAACGCGGAATCCGGCGGTGACTGCACGTTGTCGCCGCCGGCGAACAGCCCGGAGGGGGTCTGCACGGCACGCAGAGCACCGAGGTGGGTCATCGCGGCGGCGATCGCCCGGCTGCTGCCGTGCAGCTCCGAGTCCTTCGAACGGTACGCCGCGAGCAGCGTTTTCACCCGGTGCGCCAGACCGCGGTGGGAGGCGTCGGCTGGTTCTTCGTCCGGGCGGGCCGCCAGTGGGACGGCCAGCCGGTCGGCGGCGCGGGCCACCGCGCGGACGAACTCGTGGTCGAGCGGGGTGGGCAAGATCAGTCCTTCAGTCCGGCATTGATGTCGGCGCCCATGACGTAGCGCTGGAAGACCAGGAAGATGGCGATCAGCGGGATCATGGAGATGACCGACGCGCCGAGCAGTACGGACCAGTTGATGTTCTGCGCCCCGACGATGCTCTGGATGCCGATCTGCACGGTGAACTTGTTGGGGTCGTTGAGCATCAGCAGCGGCCAGATGTAGTCGTTCCACCGCCACTGGAAGGACAGGATGGCCAGGGTCAGCATGATGGGCCGGGAGAGCGGCACCATGATCCGCGCGAAGATCGCCAGTTCACGGGCGCCGTCGATGCGTGCGGCTTCCACGAGTTCGTCGGGCACCGTCAGGAAGAACTGGCGGAACATGAAGCATCCGGTCGCGGTGAGCACGGCCGGGAGGATGATGCCGGCGAACGAGTTGTAGAGGCCCAGGTTGCGGACCACCAGGAACTCCGGGGCCAGCATGACCTCGGACGGCAGCATGGTGGTGGCCAGGATGCAGAGGAAGAAGACCTTGAGCCACTTGTTGTCGTACTTGGCCAGCGCGTAGCCGGTGCAGCAGCTGACACCCACCGTGAGGATCGTCGTGATCACGCACACGATGGCCGTGTTGATGAAGTACTGGGAGAAGTTGGCGCTGTCCCACGCCGCCTTGAAACCCGACAGGGTGGGGTTGTGCGGAACCAGCGTCAGCGGATAGGAGAACAGGTCGCTGGCCGGCTTGAGGGAGCTGAGGATGAACCACAGCACCGGAAACCCGTAGAGGAACGCCAGGATCCACAGCAGGGTCGTCGCGGGCACCGCCCGCCGGATCCCACCGCCGACAGCGTTGCGGGGACGCTGCTTGGAAACGGGCTGTTTGGCGTCGGCGTCGAGCGGGCGTGGCATGTCTGTGGTAGTCATCGGTTCTCCACCCGCCGGTTGACGATCAGCTGGATGATCGCGACGGCCATCAGGATGAGCATGAGCACGAATGACGCGGCGCTCGCGTAGCCGATCTGGCCCCGTTTGAAGCCGGTCTCATAGATGTACTGGACGAGCAGGTTGTTCGACGATCCGGGTCCGCCGTTGTTGAGGGCGACGAACACCGGGTACTCCTTCATCGCGTTGATCGTGTTGAGCAGGATGACGATGAACGAGGTGGGCGCGATGCTCGGCAGCGTGATGCTGATGAACTGGCGCCACGGACCGGCGCCGTCCAGCGAGGCCGCCTCGTAGTACGACACCGGTACGTTCTTGATCGCCGCGATGAACAGCAGCATGGTGAAACCCGTCCACATCCAGGACGCCGCCATCACCACCACCAGCAGCGACAGGTCCGCGTTCGACTGCCACGGAACGGCGCCTCCGCCGAGCTTCTCGATGACGTAGTTGACCAGTCCGAAGTTCTCACCGAACATCCACCGCCACAGGACGCCCACGACGATGGGCGACAGCAGCCACGGGATGAAGAAGATGACGCGGGCGAGCGACGAGCCCTTGGCGTGCTTGCTCACCACCAGGTTGGCGGCGAGCAGCGAGAGCGCGAAGTTCAACGGGACGAAGAGGACGGTGTAGAGCAGGGTCCTTGTCAGCGCGTCGTAGAACGTGGAGTCCCCGAACAGGTTGTGGTAGTTGTCCAGTCCGACGAACTGGAACACCCCCACGCCCGTGTAGTTCGTGAAGGAGTAGACGAGCCCGATCACCGCAGGCCAGACGAAGAACAGCGCGAAGAGCACGACATTGGCCGCGATGAGCACGAGCGGCGCAAGGGTGTACTTACTGCGTCTCCTGGGCGGGCTCGCGGACACGTCCGAGGCGCGTTTGGTCATCTTCCTGACTCCGTGCTGGTGGATGGATTGCGGTGTGCTCACGCCATGAGCCCGGCATCACGTGGGCGTCCAGGGCCGGGTGGCGGTGTCTCGATCCCGCCGCCCGGCCCCGTGGCCCACGATCAGCCGCCGACCTGCTGGTTGTAGCCGGCCACGATGTTCTCCAGGGCCTTGTCGGCCGACTGCTGGCCGTTGATCGCCTTGCCGAGCTCCGTCTTGGTCGGGTCCTCGGTGAGGCTCTTGCCCTTCAGCACCCACTGCGTCTGCGCGTTGTTGAAGTAGCCGGAGATCGGGGCGTAGAGCGGGATCGACTCGTTGTACAGCTTGAACGCCGCCTGCGCCGCCTCGGAGGTGAAGGGGTACTTCGGGTTCAGACCGTTCTCGACGGGCAGGAATCCGGAGGCCTCGCACAGCGTGCGGTAGTGGTCCGGCTCGTAGACCCAGGACAGGAACTTCTTCGCGGCGGTGGCCGCGTCACCGTTGTTGTTGAAGCCCACCATCAAGCCGCCGCTGTTGACGTCGCTGGCCTGCACCGGCTGGGCGGGAGTCGGGACGCTCGCCCAGTCGAACTTCTTGATGCTCTCCGCGAAGGCGGCGACCTGCCACACGCCGGACCAGTAGGCGACCACGTCACCGCTCTGGAACATGGCGGACGGGTCGGCGCCGCTGGTCCACACCGACTTCGGCATGGTCTTGTTGTCGTTCCACCCGACGAAGGTGTTCACGGCCTTCTTGGTCGCCGCGTCCACCGAGAACTTGCCGGAGGAGTCCGCGTGGACGTACTTCCCGCCCATCTCGTACACCATGGCGCGGAGCCGGGACGGCGACTGGTCGAAGGTCAGGGAGTACTTGGCGCCGGTCTTCTCGCGGACCTTGTTCGCCGCCTTGATGAAGTCGGTCCAGGTCCAGGTCTTCTGGGGCGAGGTCGGGAAGGAGACGCCGGCCTTCTTGAACAGCGTCTTGTTGATGAACAGGCCGGACGCGGTGATGTCCGAGGGGATGGACAGCACCTTCCCGGACGAGTCCTTGGCGACGAAGTTGGTGTTGATCTTGTTGCTCTTGTTGTTGGCGATGTCGCTGAGGTCGATCAGCTTGCTCGACCAGATCGGGTCCAGCGCCGGCACGGCCGCCACGTCGGGCAGGGAGTTCGCCTGCGCGGCGTTGTGCAGCTTCGTCGTGTATCCGTCGTAGGGGATGTTGACGAGCTTGACGGTGACGCCGGCGTCCTTCTTGTACTGCGCCACCAGCTTCTTCCAGCCCGCGTCCTGCCCCGGAACCGTGGAGATCCAGAACGTCAGCGACTTGGAGGTCCCGCCCGAGTCGGACCCCGACCCGCAGGCGGAGAGCAGAAGGGCACCTGCCGTGGCCACGGCAGCGAGGGGAACCACGCGGCGTATGCCGCCGCGGCCGAGTCGGCGGGAGCGCCGCACACCCACACTGGTCATCTTCGATCCCTTTTCGTCGTAGCGGAGGAAGCACGGCGCCAGCCGAGGCGGCACGGGTGCATGTTGCAGGAAATGTCGCTTTCCGGGGGCACGGCCTCGCCCGGCCGCGTCGCCTTGACGGGTGGAATCCCCGGCCATGACGGCCGGCGTCGCACAAGCACGCCCTCGTGCGGCTGCCGTACTTCGCGTACGGGCGGGAGACTCACCCGGAGTCGGCGTCCCGGCCGACTCAGAAAGCGCTTGTCCGGACATTGGCAGACCGACCGCGAAGCCGTCAATGCTTCACCGCCATAGCTCCGGTCACGGTTTGGATTCCGTGGGCGACCGCCAGCCGGCTCGCGCCGACGACGGTACCGGTGTCGCCGACCATGCTGCTGACCACCTCGGTCGGCCAGCTCAGCCGGGCCAGCTCGGCACGCACCCCGGGCAGGAGCTGCGGGTCCGCGCCGGTGGCGCCCCCCAGCACGATCAGCCCGGGGTCCAGGACGGCGGCCACGGCGGCGGCGAGCCGGCCCACCTCGGTGGCGTGCCGCGCGACCACGGCACGGGCCGTGGCATGACCCTGCCCGGAGAGGGCGAAGAGCCGCCGGGCGGTGCGGGGGCAGGGGCCGTCCGCGTCCTGCCAGGCCTGTCTCGCCCGCCGGAGGAGGGAAGGCATCCCGATGTGCCGCTCCAGGGCCTCGTGACGCGGCTCCCGGCCCTCGTCCCAGGGGTAGGGCAGCCGGGCCAGCTCACCTGCGGCGCCGTTCGCGCCGCGCAGCACCCGCCCCCCGACGACGATGCCGAGGCCGATGCCCACGCCGATCCGCAGGTAGCCGAAGGTGTCCCGGCCGCGGGCGGCGCCCTCGTGGAGCTCGGCGAGCGCGGCACAGTTGACGTTGTTCTCCAGGTGGACGGGCACCCCCTCCGGCAGGGCCACGGCCATGGCGTCGAAGACGGGGCCGGCCTTGGCGGTCGCGGGACGCATCCCGGTGCCCTCCCGGTCCCGGACGGTGACGTCGCCGACGGCGACGACGACGGTACGCAGCGGGGCCCCGGCGGGCAGCGCCTCCAGGGCCTTTCGGACGGTGCCGGCCGCGTCCGAGCGGGAGTCGGTGCCCTCGGCGAGCAGGGTGCCGTCCAGGGCGCAGGCGCGCACCCGGGTCTCGGCGGGACCCAGGTCGACGGCGAGCACGGCGCCGGCGGCCGGGCCGAGCCGGTAGACGGCGGCGCTGCGGCCGGTGCCGCCGGAGGCGGTCCCGGAGTGGGCGGCGAGGTCGGCGGCCTCCAGTTCGGCCACGGCGGTGGAGACGGTCGGCTTGGAAAGGCCCGCACCGGCCGCCAGCTGCGGGCGGGTGGCGGTGCCCGCCGCTGCCAGGACGGCGAACACCACGCGGGCGCTCTCACTCAGCTGCATGCTCTCCCCCAAGTCGTGCTGCGGCGGCATGGCCGCAAGGGTCGCGCGGCATCGGGACTTCCGTGCCTCTTGACGCACCCTACTTCGTTAGTTAACTTCCTAACGAACTTCACGGTACTCGCCTGCCGTGAGCCGCTGACGAAGCCCGTCCCGGGGCTTCCCGACACCTTCAACTGCCGTTATCAGACGTACGGTTCGCCTGCCGTGCGCAGGATCGCGCATCGACGAAGGGGATTCCGTGCGGGACTCCACGCCACTTGTGGCAGGCATCGACGTGGGCGGCACCAAGACCCATCTGCGTGCCCTCGCGGATGGCGACCGGGTCGCCGACCACGTCCGTCCGAGCAGTGGCTGGCGGCCGCATGATCCTGCGGCGGCCGCCGACTGGCTGGCCGCCCTGGTCCGGGACGCCCTGCCGACGGGCGCGCGCCCGTCCGCCGTCGCCGTGGGCGGGCACGCCTGCGAGACCCCTCGCCAGTGCGCCGGGATCCGGGCCGCGCTCCAGGACCGCCTCGGAGCGCCCGCGCTGATCGTGGGCGACGCCGAACTCCTCGTCCCCGCCGCCGGCCTGGCCAAGGGCGTCGGTCTGGTCGCCGGCACCGGGTCGGTGGCGGTGGGGCGGCGGCCCGACGGCCGCCTCGTCCAGGTCGGCGGCTGGGGTGCGGTGCTCGGCGACGAGGGCGGCGCGGCCGGTCTCGTGCGCGAGGCGGCGCGGGCCGCATGGGCGGCGCACGATCGCGGGGAGGAACCCGACGCGCTGGCCGCCGGGCTCGTCGCCGCGTTCCAGGTGGCCGAAGTACCGGCGCTGGGCGCGGCGCTGGAGGCCGCCACGAACGTCTCCGCCGAGTGGGGACGGCACGCGCCGGTGGTGTTCGCCGCCGCCGAGGCGGGCTCCTCGCTCGCGCGCACCGTGATCGCCGACGGCGGCCGCTCGCTCGCCGCGCTCGTCGTCCGCCTCGCGGAGCGCGATGTCGTGGTGGACGACGTGGTGGTGGCGGGCGGCACGATCCTCTCCCAGGCCGCGCTGTACGCGGCGTTCACCTCGGCACTCGCCGAAGCCCTGCCCGGAGTCCGGCCGCATCCCCTGCGCGTCCCCCCGGTCGAGGGCGCGGTGGCGCTGGCCCGTTCGCTTCTGTGAGCCGGGCGCCCCTCGTTCGCCCGCGGGACACGTCGCGGTCGCCGAACCCTCGCCGAGGGGACACGACTCGGCCGTAGATCTTCGCTCGTAACACCACATGACTCAGAAGCCGCCACAAGGCATCAGCGCCCCGAAGGCGCCGCAGAACTGAAGAGAGGCACACGCATGCCGTCACCCGCCGGGCACCACGTCACCTCGTCCGTCAGCCGACGGGGCTTCCTCAGGACCTCGCTCGGTACGTCGGCCGGTCTGGTGGCCGCCCCGGCCTTCGCCACGTGGCTGGCCGCCGCGGACGCGAAGGCCGCCACGGCGCCGGCCGCGTTCGTCGACGACTACAAGACGAACGTCCTGTCGAACCTCACCCCCGAGACCAACGCGGTCGTCCGGATCCTGGGCGGCTTCGCCCAGGTGTGGAAGACCGGCGGTGCCTGGAACACCGGCACGCCGCTCCGGCCGGAGGTGCTGCGCGCCAACATGCGCTACTGCGCCCGCCTCACCTCCGCGCGCACCGAGGCGCAGGCGAAGGAGGCGTTCGTCTACGACCGCCAGCACCAGAGCTACGCGATGATCGCCGGCCTGGGCCCGCTGGCCGAGCTGTACCGGTCCGGCGCCAAGGCGGTCACGTCGATCACCAGCGCGCCGGACGGCACTCCCGCGGGCAAGATCAGCGACTCTGTGCCCGCCGACGCCCCGGCCGGGTCCGCCCTGGGCGCCGGCTCGTACGACTCCGCGCTCGGCACGGTCGCCAAGCTGGTCGACACGGTGCGCGGTCCGTTCGCCTCGGGCAACCCGGCCAAGTTCGCCTTCCAGTACCCGCGTCCGTGGCGGATGAACGAGGACAGCGAGGTGGTCGACACGGGCGCGAAGGACGCGCTCGGCTACCCGGTGTACGACTCGGAGGTGGTCGTCGCCCCGCAGCTGCTGCGGCAGCGCGCCGAGACCCCGGCCGACGACGGCGGCTTCCCCAGCGGCCACACCAACGCCTTCCACCTGGCGGCCCTGGCCTTCGCGTACGCGGTCCCCGAGCGCTTCCAGGAGCTCGTGACCCGCGCCTTCGAGCTCAGCCACACGCGGATCATGTCCGGCATGCACTCCACCGTCGACGTCATCGGCGGCCGGATCATGGCCACCGCCCTGGCCGCCGCCACGCTGGCCGACCCGGCGAACGCGGACCTCAAGGCCGCCGCGCGCGCTCAGGCCCTCGCCTACTTCACGGAGCGGACCGGCTCGGACGAGCTGTACACGTACGCCCACTCGGCGGGCCCCGGCACCGACGCCTACGCCGACCGGGCCGCCAACGCCCGGACGGTCACGCCCAAGTTGACGTATGTGCTGGAGCGGGAGGGCCGCGACGCGCCCCTGACCGTGCCGAAGGGCGCGGAGGTGCTGCTGGAGACGCGGCTGCCGTACCTCGACGCGTCCCAGCGCCGGGAGGTGCTGCGGACGACCGCGCTGCCCGCCGGGTACGTCCTGCTGGACGGCTTCGAGCAGTGGGGGCGGCTGAACCTGTTCGCCGCGGCGGACGGGTACGGCGCCTTCGACTCCGCCGTGACCGTGACGCTGGACGCGGCGGCCGGGGGCTTCCACGCGGCCGACAGCTGGCGCAACGACATCGACGGCCGCGGCGGTCTGACCAAGCGGGGTTCCGGGACGCTGACGCTGACGGGCCACAACCGCTACACGGGCGGCACGGTCGTGGAGGACGGCGTGCTGGTCGCCGCTTCGGCCCACGCCCTGGGCCACGGGGACGTGCGGGTGCCGGGCGGGACGCTGCGGGCGGGCACGTGCAAGTCCGTGCGGGTGCACGGGACGTACACCCAGGAGTCCGCCACGCTTGAGGTGACGCTGCGTTCCGGCCGCGGGCCCGCGCTGGAGGTGACCCGGAGGGCGGTGCTCGGCCCGGGCAGCGTGCTGTCGCTTCGGCTCGACGCCGAGAGGCCGCCGGCCGCGGGCAGCACGGTACGCGTCCTCGGCGCGCCGGTGCTGCGCGGCCAGTTCGACCGGATCGAGCTGAACTCCGAGACGCTGCGGGCCGTACCCGTCTACACGGCGGAAGGTCTGTCGGTACGACTCGTGAAGCGGTGACGCTCCCCTGGCGGGAGCCGATGCGAGAGTAGGCCCATGAGGCGGCTCCGTATCGCTCCCGCCACCGCCCGGTCGCTGTCACCGCGGGGCGGATGATGGCACGCGCACCGCAGGCGGTCCTGGACCGCGGGACTCCCGAACGTCCGTTGCCCCTGCCGGGACCGTCCGGCAGACGGTGGCTGGTGCCGCTCCTGGTGGTCGTGCTGCTGGCCCAGATGGCCGCCGCCATGGTCAGCACCGCCGTACAGCAGACGCCGACGATCGACGAACCCGTGTACGTCGGCACGGCCGCCGACCAGCTGTACGAGCACCGTCTGCGCCACAACCCCGAGCACCCGCCGCTCGGGAAGCTGGTCATCGGCGTCGGGGTGGCGCTCGCCGACCCGCACGTCGACCGGTCCTTCACCGGTGACCAGGGCGCGCTGGGGCGGCATCTGCTGTACGAGTCCGGCAACGACCCGTGGCGGCTGATGCTGTGGGCCCGCCTTCCGGTGATCGCGCTGACGCTGCTGTTCGGGCTCGCGGTGTTGGCGTTCGCCCGCGAACTCGCCGGCGCGGCGGGCGGGTTGGCGGCGCTCGCCCTGTACGCCTTCTCCCCCGACGTCATCGCGCACGGTTCACTGGCCACGCTGGACGTGCCCGCGGCCGGGTTCGTCCTCACGTCGGTGTGGCTGCTGTGGCGGGCGCGGCACCGACCCCGCCGGTACGTGCCGCTCGCCGGGGTGGCGCTCGGGGCGGCCCTGGCCACGAAGATGAGCACGCTGGCCGCGGTGCCGGTGCTGACGGCTCTGGCGGCTCTGTCGGTGTGGTGCGCCTCCACGGATGAACGGCGCAGGCGGCTGGGACGGGCGGTGGCGGGCGCGGCCGTCGTGGCGGTGGTCGCGGTCGCCTTCGTATGGGCCGTGTATCTGGTGGTCGATCCGCGGCTGCGCTGGACGCCCCGGCAGCACGTGCCCGTCGTGCACGGGCTGCGAGGGCTGTTCGTCGAGCTGCTGCCGTTCCCGGAGGCGTACCGGGACGGGATGCGCATCCAGTTCGGCTTGGAGAACCGCCCCTGGGAGGGCTTCCTGTTCGGCCGGGTCTACACCGGCTCGCTGTGGTACTACCTCCCGGCCGCGCTGCTGGTGAAGACGCCGCTCGGCATGCTCGCGCTGTGGGCCGCCGGTGCCGTCGCCATGGTGGCGGTACGGCGACTGCGGCCCGCGGCGCCGTACGTGCTGGTGCCCGGTGCCGTCCTGCTGGCGGCGGCCATGCAGGGGTCCCGCGACTTCGGCACGCGGTACGCCGTGTTCCTGCCGATGTTCCTGGCGGTGGCGGCGGGCTGCGTCCTCGCGGGGCGGTGGCGGTGGGCGCCGGCCGTGGCGTGGGCGCTGGTGGCCTGTGTCGCGGTCAGCTCCCTGCGGACGTATCCGTACTACCTGCCGTACTCCAACGAGGCGTTCGGCGGGCCGGCCCGGACCCACCTGCGGCTCCACGACTCCAACGTGGACTGGGGACAGGACCTGGGCCGGCTCGCCGACCGGCTGCGCGAACGGTACGCGGGCGAGCGGGTGTGGCTTGTGTACAAGGGCAGTGGCGTGCCGTCCTTCTACGGCATCCAGGCGTCCGATCCGCGTACGGTGCCCGCCGGGCAGGTGCGCGGACTGCTGGTCGTGTCCGACTCCGCCGTCGCCAAGGCGACGGGACGGCTGGCCGGCCTGATCGCCGGCAGTCGCCCGGTCGACGAGGTCGGTCACTCGATCACGATCTACCGGCGATGAGGTATGCCGCCGGCGTGCTGGAACCCCTCCGCGCTCACGTGCTGCATCACACTGCTGCCCACGCGGTAGCGGCCGTTGGGCACGTCGTCCGACTTCGCGATGTGCACCGCGAGCGGGCCCGCCCATTCGTAGCCTTTCCGCTGGGCGTACCGGGCCAGGCTGTCGGTGAGCTCCTGACCCACCCGGCTGCCGCGGCGGGTCAGTTCCTCGTGCACGACGTGGGCGAGTTCCACGTCGTAGGCGTTGGGCACCATGACGCGGCCCTCGGCGCAGATCACGGCGTTGTTGTCACATTCCTGCCGGAGGGCGTCGAGGAGTTCGACCGGCTCCCGGTCGAACACCCGCGCCCACAGCGCCTCCCAGCGGTCTTCCAGGGCCTGCTCCAGAGCGCTTAGTGCGCTCATTCCGTATCACCTGCCGAAACGTGTCGGGGTCGGGTGCGGCGGGGCCGTGGGTGCTGTCACTCCTCGGCGTAGTCGTCGGGCCGTACCTGGGCCTCCTGCAGGGCCTCGCGCATCGTGCGGCCGGTGGCGCCGGGCGTCCTGGACTCGGTTTCCTCCCGGCTGCGGTCCCGGTTCTCCAGGACCTCGTCGGTGGTCTCGGTCTTCGGCCGGTTCTCTTCCGGGACGGTCATGACGGGGGCTCCTCGTTCTACGTCGGGTCGGTTTGTCCGTCGTGTCGGGATGTTCCGTGGCGGGCGGGTTCCCGCACAGCGCGCGGGTATCCATCCGTGTCGGCGGCGAATGCCCTCGTGCGAGCCCTGGCGGGCACGGTCCGTGAGCTATGTTGACGTCTGTGGGAGACAAAGGAGGCGCACCGGTGCCATCGCCGCAGCAGGCACGTGCACAGGCATCCGCGATCACCTCGGGAAAGACCGGCCCGGAAGCGGAGGCCTCCCCGACTTCCCAGCTCAGGGAGCTGTTCGACCGCCCCCGGCTCTCCCCTGGGCAGCGGCGCATCGCCCAGTACCTGATCGAGCACATCACCGAGGCGGCGTTCCTCTCGATCACGGATCTCGCCGACCGGGTGGGCGTGAGCCAGCCCTCGGTGACGCGTTTCGCCGCCGCGATCGGCTTCAGCGGTTACCCGGCGCTACGGGAGAAGCTCCAGTCGATCGCGCTCGGCACGCTCGCCGGCGGCCCCGCCGAGGAGAACCGGGGCAACGAACTGCAGGCGGCGGTCGACGCCGAGATCGAGAACCTGGAGAACCTGCGGCGGGACTTCGCCGACCCCGACCGGGTGATCGGCGTCGGCCGCGAACTGTCCGCCTCGACGCCGCTGACCGTGCTCGGCCTGCGCATCTCCGTCTCGCTCGCCGAGTACTTCGCCTACGCGGCCCGCCGTATCCACCCCGATGTGCGCCTGGTGACGCGAGGCGGCAGTGTCGCCTACGACGCTCTGCTGCAGTCCCGCGAGGCCGGCGGCACCTGGGTGCTGGCGTTCTCCATGCCCCGGCACGCCCAGGAGACGCTCACCGCCGTCCGGGTCGCGCGCCACGCCGGCCTCAAGGTCGCCCTGATCACCGATCTGGCACTGGGGCCGGTGGCGGACGAGGCCGACGTCACTTTCGCCACCGGTACCGGCTCGCGTCTGGTCTTCGACTCCTACGCGGCGCCCGGTGTCATGTGCGCCGCGCTGCTCCAGGCCATGACCGACGCGGACCCCGAACGGACCCAGGCCCGTCTGGACGAGTACGAGCAGGTCGCCGACCAGCATCAGTTCTTCCTGCGCGACTGATCCGCGGCCGCAACCGGCGCAGAACGGAAGCATCCGCGACAAAGCAGGCATGAATGTTTACATACGTCTTGCAAAGCCGACGGCATATATAAATACTTCTCACGCACTCACCACAGCCCGGAGAAAGCCGACGGTCCGCCCATGCGCACGCTGCACCACTCGCCGCGCGGGCGACGCCTGCCCCTTCCGGGCTCCTTCGCGAACACCCGAGGCCGCCGACTCCTACCCGTTCAGGCGCCTCGCGTGTTCGATCGGGCATCGCCTGCGCGAGCGCCCGTGGCGGCCCCGGCCCTCCCCTAGGCCGGGGCCGCCCACCCCCGTCGCCCCACCCCTCGACGACGCCGCACACCCGGAAGCGATGATCATGCCCCTGACGTCCACGCGCATCAGCCCGGACTGGCCCTGCCAGGTCAAGACCCCCGGCTCCTACGACTGGGAGCGCTCCGCGGCCAAGTGGCTGCGCGAGCTGGTGCCGGCGCGCTACGCCAGCTATCCCGCGCTGATCCGCCACCCCGTGCTGCTCGCCCGCCACGCGGAGATCCAGGTCCAGCACGAGGTCCGGGTGGCCCGTACCGCCCTGCAGACCGCGCGGGCCGACCTGCCCCGGCTCGGCCTGCCGGAGTCGGTCATCGAGCACACCATCAAGCTGTACGCGGCGGAGGTCATGCAGCTGCAGCACATCGCGCGCAGCGTGCGCGCGGTCAGCCAGGCGCTGGTGGAGCACAACGCCGGGCGCTGAGCCGCCCCGGGACGACGGGGCATGACCGGAGCCTCGTGTGGCACCCGTGCGGGGATGAGCACCACCGAGACGCGCCGGGGCGAGCCGGTGACCACGGTCTTCACGTGGGAAGTGCGCCCCGGTCAGGAAAAGCAGTTCGAGGAGTGGACGCGCGGCATCACTCGCTGCGCCAGACGGTTCTCGGGCAACGAGGGCGTCTCCTGGCTGCACGCCGAGGACGGCCACCGCTACCACGCGGTGCTGCGCTTCTCCGATCCGCACCGGCTCGGCGCCTGGCTGGACTCCACGGAGCGAGCCGAGTGGCACGCGCGGATCGACGGCATCGCCACGGAGGTCAGCAGCGAGCGGCAGTCGACGACCGGAATGGAGACCTGGTTCAGCCTGCCCGGCACGACCGTGCAGGCCCCGCCCCGGTGGAAGATGGTGCTCACCACCTTCCTCGGCGCCTACCCGTTCACATTCCTCATCCAGTGGCTGGCGACGCCCCATACGACCGGCTGGCCGCTGCCGTTGCGCGCCGCACTGTTCCCGATCGTGCTGCTGCCGATGCTCACCTACGTGGTGATGCCGCTGCTCAGCCGGGCGCTGCGGCGGTGGCTGTACCGGTTGCCGGACGACTGACCGCGCCGGGGTGCGCGGGTAGCCGGACCGAGTCCGTGGTGTCAAGCCGGGCATGGAATCCGCTTCCGTATGTAATGCTCAACGCGTGACGAGCGAGCCCGCCACGCCGGCCGAGTCCGGCACCGTGCCGGACATGGCCGCGATGGCCAGAGTGGTGGCCAGGCAGCGTGCCGAGATGGACCGGCTGCGCGATCTGGCGGCGACGTCCGCTGTCCTGGAGCGGGCCAAGGGCGCGGTGATGGCGCTGACCGGGTGCTCCGCGGAGGCCGCGCGCGAGTTGCTGCTGCAGCGTGCCAAGGCCGAGCGGCGCACGCTCCTGGAGGAGTGCTGGATCACGCTCGGCACGCTGATGCCACCGCTCGACGCCGACGACGAACCGGAGCTCCCCGCCGTGGCGCCCGGCTCCCCCGGCCCCGGCACGCCCGCCGACGCCCTCGCGGAGAACGGCCTCTCCTCCACCCTCGGCCGCCTCGCCAAGTCCCTCGTCCACGTCGGCACCCCGCGGGACCTCGCCCGCTGCCTGCTGGAGCACCTCGCTCCGGAGGTCGGGGCCGACGCGATCATTCTCTACGCCCGGCTGCCCGCCGGAGGACTCGAACTGATCGGGCACGCCGGCATCGACGACACTCTGGCCTCCCAGTGGCAGCAGGTGCCGCCGCTCAGCGGAGTGGCCGCGCTGGACGCGCTGCGCGCCCGGCAACCGCGCTGGCTGGAGGAGATCGATCGGGACCGGGAGCGGTATCTGCTGATCGGGGATCCGCCCGAGCGGTGGCGGTCCCGTGCCTGGCTGCCCGTGCAGCTCGGGGACACGGCCGAGGTCTGCCTCGGCGTCCTGCGCGGCCGTGCCGAGCCCTTCGCACCCCAGGCCCGGGAACACCTGTGCGCCGTCGCGCGGCTGTGCGCCGGGCGGCTGCGCGCGTTCGGCGCCCGGCCGGAGCGGGCCGCGGGAGGCGCCGCCGACGCCGTGCAGGCGGTGTTCGACGCGCTGCCGGTGGCCGCGCTGCTGCTCACCCCGCTGCGCGCCAAGTCGGGAGAGGTCCAGGACTACCGCGTCGACGCCGCGACCGCACAGGTGGGTGACGTCGTCGGCCGCACCGGCGACGAGCTCGTGGGCCGGCGGCTTCTCGATTGCTTTCCCACCATGGCTGGCGAGCCGCTGTGGCAGGGCTGCCGGCACACGCTCGCCACCGGGGAGCCGTACGAGGGCGAGCCGTTCGCGCACCAGGAGGTCGTGTCCGGGGTCGCGGAGCTGTCCACCTACTCGGTCCGGGTGGCGAGGCTGGGCGGCGGGCTGGCCGTCACCTGGATCCGGCACGACTCCTCCGACCGGCAGGAACAGCGGCTGGCCGACCTGCAGCGACTGGGCAACCTCGGCTGGGCGAACTGGAACCTGGTCACCCACGAGGCCAGTTGGTCTTCCCAGGTCTTCGCCATTCTCGGCCGGGATCCCGAGCTCGGCCCGGTCCGCATCGGCGACCTCCCCGACCTCGCGGCGCCCGATGACGTCCCCGCGCTGGCCCGGGCGGTCGGGGACCTGCTGCGGGCCGGCCGGCCGCTGGACCTGCCGTTCCGGGCCAGGACACCCCACGGTGTGCGGCATCTGCGGTTCGTCGCCGAGGCGGTGACGGACATCGACGACACGCCCGTCGAAGTGCACGGCTTCGTACAGGACCTGACCGCGCAGCGTCGGGCGGAGCTGGCGCTCGTGGAGAGCGAGCGGGCGATGCTCACACAACACGACATCCTGCGGACGGAACGGACGCTGGCCGCGCGGCTCCAGCACGCGCTGCTGCCGCTGCCGAAGAGGCCCGTGCAGCTGGCCGGGCTGCGCGTCGAGGTCGCCTATCTGCCCGCGCAGTCGGGGGTCCACGTCGGCGGCGACTGGTTCAGCGCGATAGAACTGCCCAACGGTGACGCCCTGTTCGTGGTCGGCGACGTCGCCGGGCACGGCGTGGATGCCGTCGCCACGATGGCCCAGCTCCGCTTCACCGCCAAGGGCATGGTCATCACGGGCTCGTCGCTGACCGGTGCGCTCGCCCGGCTCAACACGCTGCTGCTGCACTCCAGGGACTCCCACGGCACCGCGACGATGATCCTGGCCCGCTACGGCCCCACCGATCACCGCCTGGTCTGGGCGCAGGCCGGTCATCCGCCGCCGTTGCTGCTGCGCGATGGCGAGGTGCGCTACCTGGACCGGCCGAGCGGCATGCTGCTCGGGGCGACCTCGACGCCGGTCTTCGAGGAGGCGGAGTGCCGCCTGGAGCCGGGCGACCGGCTCATCATGTACACGGACGGTCTGGTCGAGCGGTCCCCGGAGAACATCGACCTGGGTCTGCGGCGGCTCGCGGAGGCCGTCGCCGCCCACCACACCGACGCGACCGGATCCCTGGAGCCGCTTCTCGCCGCGATGCTGGAGGAGGAGCGGCAGGACGACGTGTGCGTGCTGGACATCCGGATGCCGGACGAGCCAGGCTGAGGCATCGGCACCGTCGGGGCCGGGCCGCTGCATCAGTCCACGGGATGACCTGGTGCGATGGTGCCGGCGTCGGCGAGGCGCAGCAGCGGTTCGTCGTCCGCGTCCCGCTCGCCCCACTCGACCGGGTCGAGCACGAAGCCGACGTGGTCCCCGCCGCCGGCGTGCAGCGTGATGCGCCCGACGAACCACGCCCGCGCGTCCTCCAGGACGACGGCCCCGCCGTACCCCTGCCGCCAGCGGACCCGCGCGAACTTGTCCACGCGGTCGCCGGTCTGCCCGCCGAACAGCTCGGCGAGGTCCCGCTGGTCACGGGTCAAGAGGTGAACGGCGAGGACGTCGGCCGACCGGGCCACCCGGAAGGTCCGGTTCGCCTCGGACAGCCACACCACGAACCGCACGGGCTCGATGGAGCACTGGGAGGCGAACCCGACCAGACAGCCGGCCCGCTCCCCGCCCGCCGCGGCGGTCACCACGCACATGTCGGGGTTGAGCCGGTCGATGAACGCGTCCATGCCCGCCATGCTCACGCCACTCCCGTCTGCCGAGGTCCGCACTCCCGCAACACCTCACCACGGCACAGGCATCCATGCCATACGGCAGCCATGTCTCGGGCCGTGCCCGGTTCAGCCGGTACGGGACTCCAGCGCGAGGCGCGTGTCGTCGCCGTAGACGCCGGTCTCGTCGCCCCGGATGCCGTACCAGAGCTGGAAACGGGCCACCGCCTCGGTCAGGTCGGCGTCGTAGCGGCCGTTGGTGGAGCCGCCCGTGTAGACGTCCGGGATGCGCAGCAGGCGTTGCTGGAGTTCGGTCACGTCGGGGCCGGCGGCTCCCTCGCGGAGGGTGCCGGGACCGTCGGGGTCGGTCGGGGCCGTGGGTGCCGGGGCGGGGCTCGCCGTGGCGGTGGCGGGCGGCGGGGCAGCCGGTGCCGCGCTGTCGTCCTTGTCCTCACTGCGGTCCGGCAGGAGGAGGGCGCTGCCGAAGCCGGCCAGTGCGGCGGCGGTCACGGCCACGGCGAGGGCGGCCAGGCGCAGTCCGCGCCCGGAGCGAGGGCCGGCGCCCCCGCCGCCGTCGGTGGTGACCGGTGGGATTTCCTGCGTCTCGTCCTCGGCTCCGGCCGGTGGCCGGGTGTCTCGCCGGGGACGGCTCGGCACCGCAACGGACTCGTAGCCGCCTGCGTCCCGCGACGGTTCCCCGCCGGTTTTCCGCCCGGATTCGCCACCGGCGTCCCGCCGCAGTTCCTCGATCAGTTCCGCGAGGGCGTCGGTGCGGCGGGGCCGCAGGACCCGGATGGGTTCGAGGATCCGGCTGTCGGGCGGTTGCCCCGGTTCGGACCGTGTCGACACACTGCTCTCCTTCCGTCCCGCACGAGGCGCCTGGCCCATCCCCGAGGAGTGATACGCGGCCGCCGCCCCCAGGGTTCAGCCGGGCTCGTTCTCCACCGAAAGGGCCGGGAGAGCACTCAGTTCCCCCTGATCGGTGCACTGAGTGCCATGACCGCCGATCAGGTGTTACGTTCCCGTCCATGAGCTCCAGCAGTGCCGCGCCCCGCCGCGGCGAGAAGGCGGAGACGGCGGCGCCGAGACCGCCGATCCGGGAGGCGCTGGTCGCGGCGGCCTTCCAGCTGTTCCTGGAACGGGGCTACGAGCAGACCACCGTCGACGACATCGTGGCGCTCGCCGGGGTCGGGCGGCGGTCGTTCTTCCGCTACTTCCCCTCCAAGGAGGACGTGGTCTTCCCCGACCACGAGAGGTGCCTGGCCGACATGACGGCCTTCCTCGCGGCGAGCGGTGAGGGGGACGAACCGGTGCAGCGGGTGTGCGATGCCGCCCGGCTCGTCCTGCGGATGTACGCCGAGAACCCGGGCTTCTCGGTGCAGCGATACCGCCTCACCAAGAAGGTGCCCGGGCTGCGCGCCTACGAGCTGTCGGTGGTCTGGCGTTACGAGCGCGCCCTCGCCGAGTATCTGCGCGGGCGCTTCGCCGGCCGCCCGGACGGGACCCTGCGGGCCGACGTGATCGCGGCCGCGGTGGTCGCGGCGCACAACAACGCGCTGCGCTCCTGGCTGCGTTCGGACGGCAAGGGCGACGCGAGCGCCGCCGTGGACCACGCGCTGGGGTACGTGCAGGCCGCCTTCGGCACCGCTCCGGCACCTGCCGCCGAGGAGGAGCCCGAGGACGTGGTGGTCGTCGTGTCCCGGCGAGGGGCTCCGCTGTGGCGGGTGGTGCAGCAGATCGAGGCAACGCTGGGGCGGGACTGAGCCACACGGAAATCGAGGGTACGGAGTGCCGCCTCACCCTTTACCCGTGGCACTGAGTGCCATACGCTGTCGCCGTGCACGGCGGCACGGCGAACCGTGCACGCGCGTGCACGGCTGACCGCGCACGCGGGATTCCGGCCGAGTGCAGGGAGTTGACAGCGTGTACCACCACTCAGGAAGCGTCGCTCAGCAGGCAGCCGGCTCCGCGTCGGGCGTGCTCGAACCCAAGGCCGCGGACACGGAGGCCATCCTCTTCCAGCGCTGCACCTGGTGCGGCACCGCCATGTACCACCGGCTGCTGTGTCCGGTGTGCCGGGGCAGCGACCTGAGGACGGAGCGCAGCCAGGGCACGGGCACGGTGCGCCACTCCACGGTGGTGCACCGCAACAGCCCCGCCGCGCGCAACGTGTCACTGGTCGAGATGGCCGAGGGCTTCGTCGTCCGCGGGCGGGTCATGGGACCGCCCATCGGCATCCACAGCGGGGACCGGGTGCGCCTGTCGACCGCCAAGGACCCGGTGCGGGGCGAGCCGGTCTTCCAGCTGGTCGACGAACCGTACCGGGCCTGGACCTGACGGTCCTAGGCCGGCGGGATCAGCTCGTCGGTGCGGACCGGTCGTCCCGTCTCGAAACTCCGGTTGGCGGCGAGGCCGACGGCCAGGGCGAGCGCTCCGTCGCGTTCGGTGGCCGTCGGGTGGGCGGCCGCGCCGGTGTCCGTGGGCCGGGTCGGGTCGGCGGGGCCGAAGAGCGCGTCGAGCATGCGCGGGTCACCGCCGCCGTGGGCCTCGTGGTCGACCGCGAGAGGGACGTCGGCCGGTGGCTGCCACAGCGGACGCAGGGTGAGCCGGGCGCCGCCCGCGTGCTCGGCGACCGTGTCGCCGTGCAGTGCGCCGCGAGCCGAGGCGATGCGGGTGTGCGGCGGTTGCCAGCGGTTCTCCTCGACCTCCAGTTCCAGGCGGCCGGCGCTGCCGTTGAACATCACCCGGTAGCCCTCCCACGGGGAGTAGGCGGTCAGGTGGTACGTCATCGTGGCGCCCCGCGAGTACCGCACCAGCACCGCCATGTCGTCCTCGATGGTGATCGGCCCGTCGAACACGTTGCGGTCGCGGAGGTAGCCGTCGTCCCGCTCGGCGTCGAGGTAGAGGGCGCGCAGGGCGTCGTTGGCCGCGAGGTCCAGGGCGAAGGGGTCGTCGGCGGCCTCGGGGGCGCCGTGCGCACGCTCGTACTCCCGGCGCAGTCCGTGCCGTTCGCCCGCGTCACGGCCGTAGAAGCCGAGCCGTCCGTAGCCGAAGGCCTCCTGCGGTACGTCGCCGAGCCACCAGTTCACCAGGTCGAAGTGGTGCGAGGACTTGTGCACCAGCAGGCCGCCGCTGTGATGCTTGTCCCGGTGCCAGCGGCGGAAGTAGTCCGCGCCGTGCCGTACGTCGAGCAGCCACTCGAAGTGCACCGACAGCACCTCGCCGATCGCGCCGTCGGCGAGCAGGGCGCGCACCTTCTCGTGCACCGGGTTGAAGCGGTAGTTGAAGGCGACGGTCAGGGAGTTGCCGGTCTCGCGGACCGTGTCCAGGATGCGGGCGCAGCGGTCCGCGTCGACGGTCATCGGCTTCTCGGTGACGACACGGCAGCCCGCCGTCAGCGCCGGGACGATGTAGCGGTCGTGTTCCGCGTCGACGGTGGTGACGACGACCTCGTCGATGTCCTCCGTGACGAGCAGGTCGGCGAAGCGCTCGGGCTCCCACTGGGCGGCGGTCGGCTGACCCGCCCGGGCGAGGAGGCCGTTGTGGAAGGCCATCCGGGTGGGGCTGGGATCGCAGAGAGCGGCGACGAGGTGGCCGGGGCGTTCGGCCAGCGCCCGGGTGAACATCTGGGCTCGGTGCCCGGTGCCGACGATGGCTGCGCGCAGAGGGGGTGTTCGGCTCATGACGGTGGCCTTTCCCGTCGGCCGTCCGCCCACTCCCCCGGACGGCAAGCGCTTGCTACCCGTGAGGCGGCGTGACGCGTATCCCGACGGTGCCGTGCTCGCCCCGGCGCAGCCGGCTGCCGAGGAGGGTGAGGCGGCCGAGGACGCCGTACTTGCGGGCGATGAGCCGCCGGTAGCGGGCCGTGGTGGCGGCGTCGCAGATCTCCGCGGTCGCGGGTGTCTGCTCGCCGGTGGGGTTGCCGCGCAGGTCGCAGGGGCCGACCAGGACGTCGGGGCGGTTGCGGATCCGCTTCACCTTCCAGGAGTCGGCGGCCGTCCATACGCCGAGCGCGTCCCCGTCCCGCACGGCCCACACGGGGGTGGCGACCGGGGTGCCGTTCCTGCGGTGGCTGGTGAGCAGCAGGTACTTGCCGGCGCCGAGCCGGTCGAGCGACGCGTCGTCCATGGCGGGAAGCATAGGCCCCCTCGCCGGGGTGGTGCCCCGGCCGTGCCCACCTCAGCCGAGCGCCGCCGCCATCCGCCGCACCGCCTCCCTGACCACTTCCGGCGACGTCGCCAGGTTCAGGCGTACGTGACCGGCCCCGCCGGTGCCGAAGGGGACCCCGGAGTTGAGGGCCACCCGGCCGCGCCGCAGGAACACCTCCGCCGGGTCGTCGCCGAGGCCGAGCGCGCGGCAGTCGAGCCAGGCCAGGTACGTCGCCTCGCCGGGACGGTGGGCGATTCCGGGCAGGTGCCCGGCCAGCAGCTCGCCGAGCAGGCGCCGGTTGTCGTCGAGCCCGGCCAGCAGCGCGTCCAGCCAGGCGGTGCCGTCGCGCAGGGCGGCGGTGTGGGCGATGACGCCGACGTGACTCGGGCCGTGGCCGACCTCTTCGGGCAGCCGGGCCAGGTCCGCGGCAGCCTCGGGGCCGGCGATGGCCAGGGCGGCCTTGAGTCCGGCCAGGTTCCACGCCTTCGACGCCGACATCAGGGACAGGCCGTTCCCGGCGCCCGGCACGCTCAGGTAGGGCACGAAGTCCACACCGCCGACGACGAGCGGGGCGTGGATCTCGTCGGCCACGACCCGCACGCCGTACCGGTCGGCGAGGACGGCGACCGTGGCCAGCTCGTCGGCGGTGTGCACGGTGCCGGTCGGGTTGTGCGGGCTGCACAGCAGGTAGGCGGCCCGCCGCCGTCCGTCGACCGCCCGCCGGAAGGCGTCCTCCAGCCCGCCGAGGTCGATGCGCCCCTCCGTGCCGAGCGGGGCCTCGAACACCTGCCGGTCCATGTGCTCCACGAACTGGTAGAAGGGCGGATACACGGGCGAGTTGACGACCACCGTGTCTCCCGGTCCGGTGACCAGCTTGAGCATCTCGACGACACCCAGCATCACGTCGGGCACGATCGCGGTGCGCTGCACGGCGAGCCCGTCCCAGCTCCACCGCTTCTCCGCGAAGTCCGCCAGCGCCTCGGCGTAGGCGGTCCCCACGGGATAGCCGGTGTCGCCCCGGGCGAGCGCGTCGGTGACGGCGCGCACGATCGGCTCGGCGAGCGGCACGTCCATCTCGGCGACCCACAGCGGCAGCACGTCCTCGGGATAGGTGCGCCACTTCATACTCGTACGGCACCGGAGCTGGTCGAGCGTGAGAGCGCGGAGGGGATTCGGTTCACCGGACGTTTCGTGCGGGATCCTGGTCATGGGCACAAGATAGGGGGCCGTGGTGTGACCGTGAAACACGAGGACGGGGAGCGGGAAGCGCCGGCCGGCGCGCTCTTGGAGATCGCTTGCGACGAGTCGGGGTCGGACGGCGAGAATCTGACCGGCGGGAACACCGACGTGTTCGCCCACGCCAGTGTGCGGCTGCCCGTGGTGTCCGCCGCGGGGTCCGTGCAGGAGATTCGGGACCGGATCCGCTCGCCGGCGGAGGAGTACAAGGCGAACCATCTGCTGCGGGAGAAGCACCGGGCGGTGCTGGAGTGGCTGCTGGGACCGTCGGGCCCGATCCACGGACACGCCCATGTGCACCTCACCGAGAAGGCGTTCTTCGTGGTGGACCGGGTGGTCGGCCTGCTGCTCGGCGACCCGGCCGAGGCGCTCCCCCTGTTCCGCGAAGGGCGGCGGGCCTTCGGGGAGGACGGGTGGCGGGAGTTTCTCAGGGCCGCCAACCGGCTGCTGCGCATCAGGTATGACGGGGAGCCGGCGGAACCCGTCGACGCCTTCTTCCGCACGGTCGACGCCCTGCGCCGCGCGCATCCCGGTACGGACGCGGCGGCGCGGCTGGACCGGCTCGCCGCGGTCCGGCCCCGGGCGGACGCCTACCGGGCCCGGCTCCTGGACGCCCGTGTCCTGGACGGCCCGGCCCTCATTCCCGTCCTCAATCCGCTGCTACCGGCCATCGTGACCACGGCCGCGCACTGGAGCGCGGGCGGACGGACCGTCCGCCTGGTGCACGACCGGCAGAACATGCTGACGCCGGAACGCATCGCCTGGATCGAGGAGGCGGCCCGGCTGCGCGGGATCGGCTTCGGCGGGCTCACGCTCGTTGCCGCACGGCAGGATCCGCGGGTGCAGCTCGCCGACTTCCTCGCCGGGATCGCCCGCAAGATCGCCTCCGATGAGCTCAACGGGCGCGGCGACCCGGTGCTCACCGCGCTGTTGCGCCCGTACGTGGGGACCGCGTCCGTGTGGGGCGACGAGCGGAGCTGGACATTGCTGACCCGGAACGGGGACGGTGCAGCCCTCTCGGCAAACATCAACTTCAGGGGCTACATTGCCCGTTGACGCCGCCCCCCCTCCCCACCAGGCACTCCAGGAGATCGTCCCGTGACGGAGCACCCGCCGGCCGCCGAAGACGTCGCCGCGTCACTGCGCAGACGCATCAACACACAGCAGCCGACCGCGGCCAGGATATGGAACTACTGGCTCGGCGGCGGGGACTACTACGAGGTCGACCGGGCGGCAGGTGACCGGATCCGTGAACTCCACCCGGCCATCGTCGAGTACGCCCGCGCCGACCGCCTGTTCCTGGGGCGCGCCGTGCGCCACCTCGCGGCCGACGTCGGCATCCGCCAGTTCCTCGACATAGGTACCGGGCTGCCCACCGCCGACAACACGCACGAGGTGGCACAGCGTGTCGCACCGGACGCCCGGGTGGTCTACGTCGACAACGACCCGCTCGTCCTGGCCCACGCCCGGGCCCTGCTCACCAGTACGCCCGAGGGCCGCACCGACCACCTCGACGCGGACCTGCGCGATGTCGACGCGATCCTGGAACGCGCCGCCGACACCCTGGACTTCACGCAGCCCGTCGCCCTGATGCTGCTCAGCGTCGTCATGTTCATCGGCGACGACGAGGATCCGTACGGCGTCGTGCGGCGGCTGCTGGACGCGCTGCCCTCCGGCAGCCATCTCGTGCTGTCGCACACGGTCACCGGCCCGGGGACGTCCGAGGTGGACGCGGCCGTCCGGTACTGGAACGAGCACGGCAACCCGAAGCTGACGCCGCGTACCGCCGAGGCCGTCGGCCGGTTCTTCGACGGCCTGGAACTCCTGGAGCCGCGTGTGGTGTCCTGCTCGCGCTGGCGCCCGGAGGGCCCCGACGGGGAGGAGCCGCCCGAGGTGGCGCTGTACGGCGGGGTGGGCCGCAAGAGATGAGAAGATCACCGGCTCGGTGAACACGGGCGCCCCCGGCCACGTATGGAGGGAGGGCACTCGACTTGCGGAGGGCTCCGCGCAGTTGACGCCACGTGATCGGGTTCGGGAGCGCATGCATGAGGCACGCACGACGACGCATCGTCCGGCGAGCGGCACGGCTGGCGGCCGTCGGCGGACTCCTCCTGGGAGGGACGATGGTCACCCGGGCGGTGGCGAGCGAGCCCCCCGACGCGTCCACCGCCCCGCGCACGACCGCGCAGGCGGCCGGTGACACCGGCACGGACCTCGTGTCCCGGCTGGGCACCTCCCGTACGGCGGGCAGCTGGGTCGGCTCCGACGGGCGGCCGGTCGTCGCCGTCACGGACGAGGAGGCGGCCGCCGAGGTCCGTCGGTCGGGCGCCAGGGCGAAGGTCGTCGAGCACAGCATGCGCGACCTGAAGTCGGCCACGTCGACGCTGCGTTCGGCGCCCCGGGTGGCCGGCACGGCGTGGATGGTGGACTACAAGACCAACGAGGTGGTGGTACGCGGCGACAGCACCGTCTCCAAGGCCGACTGGTCCCGGCTGACCGAGGTCGCGGAGGGCATCGGCGGCTTCGTCCGCATGGAGCGCACCGAGGGCACCTTCACCACACGCCTGAACGGGGCGCAGCCGATCCTGTCCACCGGCGGGCGCTGCTCGGCGGGGTTCAACGTGACCGACGGGACCAGCGACTTCATCCTCACGGCCGGTCACTGCGGGCCCGAGGGCTCCCTCTGGTTCGCGGACAACCGGGGCAGGCAGCAGATCGGCGAGACGGTCAGCGGTAGCTTCCCCGGCGACGACTACTCCCTGGTCAAGTACGCGAGCGGCAACGCCGGCCAGGGCGCCGACGTGGTGGCGGTCGGCGACGGCAAGGGGGTGCGGATCACCAGCGCGGGCGAGGCGACCGTCGGGCAGCGGGTCTTCCGCAGCGGCGCCACCACCGGTCTGCGCGACGGTGAGGTGACGGGCCTCAACGCGACGGTGAACTACCCGGAGGGCACCGTCAGCGGCCTCATCGAGACGAACGTGTGCGCCGAACCCGGCGACAGCGGCGGCCCGTTGTTCTCCGAGGGCGTCGCGATCGGAGTGACGTCGGGCGGGAGCGGAGACTGCACCTCGGGCGGTACGACCTTCTTCCAGCCGGTGACGAAGGCGATGGCCTCGCTCGGCGTACGGCTGATCGTGTCGGGGCAGCCCGGGGGAGCCTCGCCGGCGCCGTCCTCGTCGGCCGCGGACGGCGCCGCCGCCCCGGGAGACGCCTCGCCGGGGTCGTCGGCACCGATCACCGGCGCGGACGCGGCGACGCTGCTGTCCCGGCTCACGGACCCCAAGAACATCGGTCCCGGTCTGCTGGTGATCGCGGGCAGCCTGGTCGCGCTGGCGGCCACCCGGTACATCCGCGCGGAGCAGGACCGCAAGGCGTACCAGCGGCGCTACTCGGCCATGTGGGGCTGACCCGTCAGCCCAGCGTCAGCAGCACGGTGGCCACCGCCGCCCCGACCAGTCCCACCGCCTGCCGCCGGGTGACCCGCTCGTGCAGGAGGGCGAGGCCGAGGACGACGGGAAGGGCCGGGTAGAGGGAGGCGAGCACCACGGCGATCGCGAGCAACTGCCGCTGGGCGGCGAGCAGGTACAGGATCAGGCCGAGCGCGGCGCCCGCCCCGACGAGCAGTGCCTGGGCGCATCGCGCGGGCGGCAGCCGAAGCTGCGGGGCATGCCGTGCCGCGGCCGGCAGCAGCAGGAGTACGGCGGCGACGCGGCCCGCCGCGACGGGCCACAGGCCGCTCGCGGGGTCGGCCTGGCCGAGGGCGAGGTACTGGACCGCGACGCCCGCGCTGGCGAGCAGGCCGTCGGCCACCGCCTGGCCGTCTCCGGCCGCGCCGCCGGAGACGAGCCAGAGCGCGGGCACCGTGACGACGATGCCCGCCCAGGCGACCGCGTCGGGACGATCGCCGAGGAGGACACCGCACAGCACGGACAGCGCGACGCCGGTGACGGCGCTCACCGGTACGACCACGCTCATCGCGCCGCGGCTCAGCCCGCGGTTGAGGAAGTGCATCGCCGTGCCGCTTCCGGCGCCGGACAGCGCTCCCCACAGCAGGTCGGACAGGCGTACGGAATCGGTGGGTAAGAGAAGTGCGGCCAGACAGGCGAGCAGCAGCCCGCCCACCTGGCCGAGAAAGGTGATGGTGACGAAGTGGGCTCGTCTGGACAGCAGTCCGCCGGCGAAGTCGACGATGCCATAGCAGACGGCCGAGGCCAGTGCGAGAAGAGCACCCATCTGGTTCGGGGTGCCCCGGGACGAGGCTTCGATGCGGCGCGGGGCCTACGCGGAGATCAGGCGGCCGTCACGGGCTGCGGGAGCGCCGCGGCCCACTCCAGGACGAGCCGCTGGTACTCCTCGCGCTGCTCCACGCTCAGTGTCCCGCCCGACCGGAGCCACAGGGCCCGGATCTCCTCGTTGACCTCGGCAGCCGATCGCTCGGAGGAGGGTTCAACAGTGGTGGACATGGTGTGAAGCATACGGCTCCGTGAGTGAAGACGATGTGAGTAATCACGAGCTAAGCGGACATACCGGACCGTGTTACTGATCACGTCCATCTGCCCTTAAACGTGGGCTGGTTCACACATCCGCCGCCCCCAGCACCAGCACCTGGATCGCCAGTACGGCGGCGCCACGCGCCCAGTCGTGAAAGTCGGACACCTTGGTCTCCAGATCGACCGGCGCGGCAAGGGGATGCCGGCCCGCGCGGATGGTCTCCTCGACCGTCTTCCCGGCCACGTCCATCAGCCCGACACCCTCCCCGGCGAGCAGGATCTTCTGCGGCATGGCGAAGTTGGCGATCTGCGCCACCAGGGTGCCGAGAGCGCGTGCGGCCTCGTCGATGACACGGGAGGGCATCGGCTCCCCTGCGGCGGCGAGCGCGAGGACCTCCTCGTAGGTCAGGTCGCGGCCGGTGGCGACCTGAACCTGGTAGCGGATGTTGGAGGTGGTCAGCAGCGAGACGGCGCTGCCGCGCTGTCCGTCCGGGGTGAGCGGGCCGTTGGGGTTGAGGATCCAGTGACGGCCGAAGCCGCGGTCCTCCTCGGCGCAGGGCACCCGTTTGCCGCCGAGGACCAGGCCGTAGCCGATGCCGGCGCCGATGGTGAGGACGACGAAGCGGTCCAGGCCGCGGCCGGCGCCGAACCAGGTCTCGGCCTCGACGAGGGCGGCGACGTCGTTCTCGACGACGACCGGCAGCCCGGTGCGTTCCTCGACGAGCCCCGCCAGCGGCACGTCCCGCCACCGCAGGAAGGGGGATTCCCCGACCACGGCCCGGTCGCGGACGAGGCCGCCGACGCCGATGCCGATGCCGGCGAGGCGGGGATGGATGCGGGACAGCTCCGCGGTCATCTCGCCCAGCACGTCGGCTACTTGGGCGGGGTCGTGCGTGGTGAGGGGGCGGTCGTGGCGGGCGACGATGTCACTGCGGAGCGTGGTGACGACGCCGTACACCATGTCCTCGGTGATCTTGAAGCCGAGGAAGGAGCGGGAGTCGGCGACGACGTCCAGCGGCTGCGAGGGGCGCCCCTGCCGCACTCCGGCCGGCGCGCCCGCCTCGGGCACCTCGACGAGCAGGCCCGACTCGATCAGCGGCTTGGTCAGCCGGGTGAGGCTGCCGGGCGAGAGGTCCAGCCGCCGGGCGAGCTCGGTGCGGGACAGCGGACCGTGGACCAGCACCTCGATCGCCACGGAGCGTTCGCCGGGGCTCAGCGGCAGCCAGCTGGCGGAACCTGCGGTCATGACGGTCGTACTCCCCACGTGAGTTTTTTCCGACCTGGAAAGAACGAGACCACTCTACGGCGATGAAGGACAGCCGGAAAAGATGTTTGCGCACCCCTTGACGCCACGATTATTTCGCGCCAAAAGTAAGTGGCCCGAGGACGAGCCGCCGCATGCGAGGGAGTCTCCCGATGACCATCGCCTCCAGCAGCCCTCCGTCGCGTCTGCCACTCGGCGGCGCCACGGAGGCAGGGACCAAGCACAGGACACGCCGGACCGGAGCCGCCGAGAGCAGGGGGGACGGGCGTCTCGCCGCGGTGTTCATCGCACCGGCGCTGCTCGGCTTCACGGTCTTCCTGCTGTGGCCGACGCTGCGGGGCATCTATCTGAGTTTCACCCGCTTCAATCTGCTCACGCCGGCGGAGTGGGTGGGACTGGACAACTACGTACGGATGGTGCATGACCCCATCTTCTGGGACTCGCTCTCGGTCACCGTCGAGTACGTGGTCATCAACATCGGTGTCCAGACGGTCTCGGCCCTCGCCATCGCCGTGCTGCTCCAGCGTCTGACGCAGTCGGCGGTGCTGCGCGGGATCGTGCTCACGCCGTACCTCATGTCGAACGTCGTGGCCGGCATCGTCTGGCTGTGGATCCTGGACACCCAGCTCGGTATCGGCAACGAGATCATCTCGGCGATCGGATTCGACCGCATACCGTTCCTGGCGGACGAGACCTGGGCCATCCCGACCATCGCGCTGATCAACGTGTGGCGGCACGTCGGCTACACCGCCCTGCTGCTGTTCGCCGGGCTCCAGGCCATCCCCAACGACATGTACGAGGCCGCCAAGGTGGACGGCGCGAGCGAGTGGCGGATGTTCTGGCGGATCACCATGCCGCTGCTGCGGCCGGTCCTGGCAGTCGTCCTGATCATGACGGTGATCGGCTCCTTCCAGGTGTTCGACACGGTCGCCGTGACGACCGCGGGCGGCCCGGCGAACGCGACCAACGTGCTCCAGTACTACATCTACGGCGCCGCCTTCGGCCGCTTCCAGTTCGGGTACGCCTCGGCGATGTCCGTGGCCCTGCTCGTCGTGCTGAGCGCGATCACCATCCTCCAGTACCGGCTCACCCGCGCCGGGCAGAGCGACCTCGGCTGACGGAGAGGAGAGACCGACATGGCTGCCGTGACCACCACGACGACACGCGTACGGCCCCTCAGGCGCCGGCCCTCCGCCGGACGGATCGTGGCCTGGGCGGTGATGGCCGCGATCGTGCTCATCACCCTGCTGCCGTTCTACTGGATCCTGCGCACCGCGCTGTCCACCAACACCGCGCTCGCCGCCCACCCCGGCGACCCCCTGCCCGTGGACCTGACGGCGGGCGGCTTCGAGCGTGCCCTGGGCCTGCAGTCCACCAAGGAGGCCATCGCCCAGGGCGGTGCGGGCGGCGGGCTGAAGTTCTGGCGCTACCTGATCAACTCGGTCGTCGTCTCGACGCTGATCACCGTCTGCCAGATCTTCTTCTCCTCCATGGCCGCGTACGCCTTCGCGCGGCTGCGCTGGCGCGGCCGGGACAAGGTGTTCGCCCTGTTCCTCGCCGGGCTGATGGTGCCGACCATCTTCACCCTGCTGCCGAACTTCGTGCTCATCAAGCAACTCCACCTGGTGGACAGCCTGCTGGGCATCGCGCTGCCGACGATGTTCATGACGCCGTTCGCGGTGTTCTTCCTGCGGCAGTTCTTCATGAACGTCCCGCGGGAGGTCGAGGAGGCCGCCCTGCTGGACGGCGCCGGGAAGGTGCGGATCTTCTTCCGGGTGATGCTGCCGATGGCGTCCACGCCCATCCTCACCCTGGCCGTGCTGACGTACATCACCTCCTGGAACGACTACTTCTGGCCGCTGATGGTGTCCTACAGCGACAGCTCACGCGTGCTCACCGTGGCGCTGGCCATCTTCCGGGCGCAGACCCCGCAGACCGGCTACGACTGGTCCGGCCTGATGGCGGCCACGCTCATCGCCGCGCTCCCGATGCTCGTGCTCTTCGGCTTCTTCGCACGCCGCATCGTCAGCTCCATCAGCTTCACCGGTATCAAGTAAGGGGACTGCTATGCGAGTTCGTATGCGTACGGTCATGGCGCTGACCGGGGCGCTGACGCTGTCCCTGACGGCCGGCTGCGCGAACGGCGACTCCGTCGGCGCGGGCAGGAACACGGTGACGTACTGGCTGTGGGACGCCAACCAACTGCCCGCCTACCAGGCCTGCGCGAAGGACTTCGAGAAGGAGAACCCGGGCCTGCAGGTCAAGATCACGCAGATGGGCTGGAGCGACTACTGGACCAAGCTCACCGCGAGCTTCATCGCGGGCACCCAGCCGGACGTCTTCACCGACCACATCCAGAAGTTCGGCCAGTTCGCCGATCTGAAGGTCCTGGAGCCGCTGGACGACCTGAGTATCAACCCGTCGGACTACCAGTCGGGGCTGGCCGGCAACTGGATGGGCCAGGACGGCCACCGCTACGGAGCCCCCAAGGACTGGGACACGGTCGCCCTCTTCTACAACCAGAAGATGACCAAGGCGGCCGGTCTGACCGCCGAGCAGCTGAACAACCTGGACTGGAACCCGAAGGACGGCGGCACCTTCGAGAAGGCCGTCGCCCACCTCACCATCGACCGCAACGGCAAGCGCGGCGACGAGCCCGGCTTCGACAAGAACCACGTCAAGGTGTACGGCCTCGCCACCGGCGGCGCGGGCGACGGCGACGGACAGACCACATGGAGCAACTTCGCCGCCTCCGCGGGATGGAACTACACCGACAAGAAGCGGTGGGGCACGAAGTACCAGTACGACAGCAAGACCTTCCAGTCCACCATCAAGTGGTTCTTCGACCTGGCGAAGAAGGGCTACATGCCCCCGCTCACGGACTACAGCGAGGGCGCCAACCCGGCCAACGCCCAACTCGCCTCCGGCAAGGCGGCGATGGCCTTCGACGGAGCGTGGATGATCTCGACCTACTACGGCTTCAAGAATCTGAAGGTCGGCACCGCCGTCACCCCCGCCGGCCCCACCGGCAAGCGCGCCACGATGATGAACGGCCTCGCCGACTCCGTCACGAAGAACGCGCGCAACAAGCCGGGTGCGCTGAAGTGGGTGAAGTACCTGTCGTCCGACAAGTGCCAGAAGACGGTCGGGAGTTACGGCATCGTCTTCCCGGCCACGCCTGCCGGCACCGAGGCCGCCGTGGCCGCGTACAAGAAGAAGGGCATCGACGTCACGGCGTTCACCGAACCGGTCGCCGACAAGAAGGACTTCACCACCTTCTCCTTCCCGATCACCAACTACGCGGCGGACGTGTACGCCCTGATGCACCCCGCCATGCAGGACGTCTACGGCAACGGCAAATCCGTGAGCAGCCTGGACCAGACCAACGACCAGATCAACCTGATCCTCTCCCAGTGAAGGGCACGCATTTCATGACGTTCTCGCTCGGCATCGTCGGTGCCGGCCAGTTCTCCGGCCAGTTCGCCACCTTGTTCCAGGCTCACCCGGGCGTCGGCGACATCTACGTCACCGACCTGCTGCCCGAGCGAGCCGAGCAGCTCGCCGCGGGCCACGGCCTCGCGGGCACCTTCCCCTCCTACGAGGCCATGCTGGAGTCGCCGTCCGTCGACGCGGTCGCCATCTTCACCCAGCGCTGGACCCACGGCCCACTGGTCCTGCAGGGCCTGAACGCGGGCAAGCACGTGTACTCCGCGGTCCCGATGGCGATCACCACCGAGGAGATCGCGGCGATCATCGACGCGGTCAAGGCGACCGGCCTGACGTACATGATGGGCGAGACCAGCCAGTACAACCCGGCGACGGTGCACGCCCGCAACCAGATCGCCGAGGGCGCCTTCGGACGGCTGTTCTACGCCGAGGGCGACTACGTCCACGACATGGATCTGGGCTTCTACGAGGCGTACCAGTACAGCGGCGGGGAGAACTGGAAGGCGACCGCCAGCTATCCCCCGCTGCTCTACCCGACGCACTCGGTGGGCGGGGTGCTGGGCGCCTGGCAGACGCACGCGGTGAGCGTGTCCGCGATCGGGGTCGTCGACGACCGCGGGGACGGCGTCTTCGACAGGTCGGTCAGCCAGTTCGACAACGACGTGTCCAACGCGACGGCCCTGTTCGAGGTCGCGGGCGGCGGTTCGTTCCGCACGAACGAGTTCCGGCGGGTGGGCTACCCCTCCCACATCCGGGAGTCCCGCTTCCGCTTCTTCGGCACGGAGGCGAGCATGGAGCAGCTCGCCACGGTGGCCCTGTGGCAGGACAAGAACGGGGTGAAGGACATCAGCGAGCTGCTGGAGCCCAAGCCCACGATGTCCGCTGACGACCCCTCACTCCAGCACATCGCGCCGGAGCTGCGGGCCGCGTTCACGTCCGGGTCGGCGCCGGTGCACGACCGCTCCCGCCTGCCGCGGGAGTTCGACAACCTGCACAACGGCCACGAGGGCAGCCACCACTTCCTGGTGGACGACTTCGTGACCGCGGTCAACAACCGGACCCTGCCGTCCGTGAACGCGTGGGTCGCGGCCCGCTACACCCTGCCGGGCATCATCGCGCACGAGTCCGCGCGGCAGGGCGGGGTCAGGCTGGAGATCCCGGACTTCGGAGACGCGCCGGAGCTGTGAGCCCGGTGCCGGTCGAGCCGGGCCCTGTGGCACGTCAGGTGCCCGGCTTGCGGCCGTACACGTAGACGTCGTCGCCCTTCTTCAGCAGCGACCAGTACTTCTTGGCGTCGGTGGTGGTCATGTTGACGCAGCCGTGCGAGCCCGGCGGGTTCCACATGCTGACGCCGACCGAGTGGAAGGCCTGGCCGCCGTCGAAGAACTGGCTGTAGGGCATCGGCACGTCGTAGATGGACGAGACGTGGTCGATGTCCCGCCAGTAGATCTTCTTCAGACCGGTGCGGGTCTCGTACTTGTCACGTCCCGTGCGGACCGGCACCGGGCCGTAGACGAGATTCTTGCCGTCCTGGATCCAGCTCAGCTGGAGCGTGAGGTTCACGCAGGCGATGCGGCCCTTGTTCACCGGGCACTTGCCGTCCTTGTTGGGGTTCGTCCCGACGGCCTTCTGCTTGTTCATCAGGTCCATCACGCCCCAGGTGACGGGACCGGCGTACCCGACGTTCGGCGTGATGCCGTGCTTGTTCTGGAAGGCCTGGATGGCCTTGCAGTCGGCGGCGGACTGCCTGCCGTCGACCGGGCGGCCGAGGAACTTCTCCACCTGCTTCTGGTACGGACCGGTCTGTGTGGTGCAGCTCGCGGCCTGTGCCGGCGCGGCACCGAGCGCGAGTGTGAGTGGTGCCACCAGCCCGGTGATCCCGAGTGCGACGGCGCCGCGTCTGGCTGTGGTCCTCATGGCGGGCCCTTCCCCCTTCGTACGTTGCGACTCTGCCAGGTAGACCCGTGTCCGGCGCAATCGGTTGTGGTGAGCTTCACCCTGCGACGAAACGGTGACATTCCGTGGCTCGTACGCCGCGACGGCGCCGGCTGCGGGCGCCCCGTTCGCGCAATGCCGCCGCTGCCCTGTCCGCCGCCGGCCCGCCCACATCGGTCACGGCGTCCTGGCACGGTCTGCTGGAACGGCAGCGCGCCGCGCGCGAGGGCTACTGCACCGCCGTACGGGACGACCTCGCGCTGCCGCCCGGCCACGGGGCGCGCCGGCCCCTACCGCCGGCCCACCAGGGCTGACCCGGTCACCGGTACCCGGTCACGTCCGCCGGTCCGCCCGCGTCCTGGACCTCGACGAGGTAGCGCCAGGCGTCCGGGCGGCTGCCGTCGAGGTCGGTGAAGCCGTACACCTGCGCCAGGCCTCCGCTGGAGAGGGACGTGCCGTTCCAGCGCGCCACCTCGGGGTCGGCGGCGAGCGCGGTGACGGCGCGGCCCACGAAACGGGGTGTCTCCGAGATGGCGAAGTGGGGGACGCGGTCGAGGGCGTCGCGCCAGTTGTCCTCGCGTACGCCGAAGTGGTCGAGCATCATCTCCGAGCGCAGCCAGCCCGGGGTCAGCGCCACGGCCGTGGCGCCGCGCGGCCCCAGTTCGTGACCGAGCGCGAAGGCCATGCGCAGGACGGACGCCTTGGCGAGGTCGTAGAAGAAGGAGGTGCGGTAGTGGTCGCTGTTGTAGTCGGCGGTGCCGTCGGTCACCTCGACCACCAGGCCACCGGGCCGGCGCAGCAGCAGCGGCAGGGCGTGATGGCTGGTGATGGCGTGGGTCTCGACCGCGAGCCTGAGGAGTCTGAGCCCGTTGTCGAGGTCGTGCTCCCAGACCGGGCAGTCCCATCCGAAGAGGTGCTCGCCGCCCCAGATGTCGTTGACGAGGACGTCGAGTCGGCCCTGCTCCTGCGCGATGCGGTCGACGAGTGCGCGGACCTGCTCCGGGTCGAGGTGGTCGGCGGGTACGGCGATGCCCTGCCCGCCGGCCTCGGTGACCAGGTCGGCGGTGTCCTCGATGGTCTCGGGCCGGTCGTACTCCGATCGCCGGGCGCGGGTGCTGCGCCCGGTGACGTAGACGGTGGCCCCGGCCGCCCCGAGTTCCACGGCGATGCCGCGCCCGGCTCCCCGGGTCGCCCCGGCGACCAGTGCGATCTTGCCTTCCAGCGGCTGTGACATGTCCGGCCTCCCGTGTGCCCGCAAGCGTTTCCGCTTCGAGGGTGCCGATGAAGCCGGACATCCTCTGTCACCTTTTCCGGCAGGTGACCGTGACGGAGAACGCGGTCAGTGGCCGCGCTGGATCCATTCCTGGAGGTGGGGGGCTTCGGTGCCGATGGTGGTGGCGTCGCCGTGGCCGGTGAGGACCTTCGTCTCCGGGGGGAGGGTCAGCAGGCGGTCGCGGAGGGAGTCGATGATGGTCGGGAAGTGGGAGTAGGAACGGCCGGTGGCGCCCGGGCCGCCCTGGAAGAGGGTGTCGCCGGTGAAGACGGTGGCCAGGGCGGGGGCGTGCAGGCAGACGGCGCCGGGGGCGTGGCCGGGCGTGTGCAGGACCCTCAGCTCGGTGCCGGCCACGTCGATGACCTGACCGTCGGCCAGCCAGGCGTCGGGGTCACGGTCGGGGTGGGTCTGCTTCCACAGCGGCAGGTCCTCCGGGTGCAGCCAGATCATCGCGCCGGTCGCCTCGGCCAGGGCGGGAGCGGCGCCCACGTGGTCGTTGTGGGCGTGGGTGCACACGATCCCCGCCAGCCGGCGCCCGCCGACGGCTGCGGCGATGGCGTCGGCGTCGTGGGCGGCGTCGATGACGATGACCTCCTGGTCGTCGCCGACCAGCCACACGTTGTTGTCCACGTCCCAGCTGCCGCCGTCCAGGGTGAACTGCCCGGAGGTCACCAGCCCTTCGATGCGGGCGGTCATCACAGCACCACCACCGAACGCAGTACATCCCCGGCATGCATCCGCTCGAACGCCTGCTCCACCTCATCCAGCGCGATGGTCTCCGACACGAACGCGGCCAGATCCAGGCGGCCCTGCAGATGCAGGTCGATCAGCATCGGGAAGTCCCGCGAGGGCAGGCAGTCGCCGTACCAGGACGACTTCAGCGCCCCGCCCCGGCCGAAGACGTCCAGCAGCGGCAGCTCCAGCTTCATCTCCGGCGTCGGCACCCCGACCAGCACCACCGTCCCGGCCAGATCCCGCGCATAGAACGCCTGCCGGTAGGTCTCCGGCCGGCCCACCGCCTCGATCACCACATCCGCCCCGAACCCGCCGGTCAGCTCCCGGACCGCCTCCACCGCATCCGTCCGGCGCGAATTCACCGCGTGCGTGGCACCCATAGCCCGGGCCGTCTCAAGCTTGCGGTCGTCGATGTCCACCGCGATGATCTTCGCCGCCCCGGCCAGACGCGCCCCCGCGATCGCCGCATCCCCCACACCACCACAGCCGATCACCGCCACCGTGTCCCCCCGGCCCACCCCGCCGGTGTTGATCGCCGCACCGATCCCGGCCATCACCCCACACCCCAGCAACCCCGCCACCTGCGCAGACACCGACGCATCCACCTTCGTGCACTGCCCCGCCGCCACCAGCGTCTTCTCGGCGAACGCACCGATCCCCAAGGCCGGCGACAGCTCCCGCCCGCTGCCCGCCAACGTCATCTTCTGCCGCGCGTTGTGGGTGTCGAAGCAGTACCAGGGCCGCCCCCGCAGACACGACCGGCACCGGCCGCACACCGCGCGCCAGTTCAGGATCACGAAGTCACCGGGCTCCACCTCGGTGACACCCGCGCCCACCGACTCCACCACCCCGGCCGCCTCATGCCCCAGCAGGAACGGAAAGTCGTCACTGATCCCGCCCTGCCTGTAATGCAGGTCGGTATGACACACCCCGCACGCCTGCACCTTCACCACCGCCTCACCCGGCCCCGGATCCGGCACCACGATCGTCTCCACACGCACCGGCTCACCCTTGCCCGATGCGATCACCCCACGAACTTCCTGCGCCATGGTGCTGCCCCTCTCCTCGACCGGTGTTCGTTCCCTCGAACCCTACGTGCGGCTACGCCACATGCGTCGGAAATCGGCAAGCCGCGCGCAGCGGCGCCGACGTAGCCTGAGGGATCCGTCGGACTCCGAAGGAGCACCGTGAGCATCGCAGAGACGCAGAGCGGTCCGCCCGCATGGCGGCTGCTCCTCGGATACGTACGGCCGCATCGGTGGGCCCTGTTGGCCGGCGCGGTGCTCTCGCTGGTGACGGGGGCCACCGGGCTGCTGCTGCCGCTGGTGGCGCGGGGGCTCATCGACGACCTGGCGCACGACCGGGCCATCACGGGTGCGCTGCTCGTCATGTCGGGGCTGGTGGTCGCCAACGCGGCGGTGGGAGCGCTGGGTTCGTACGTGCTGCGGCGCACCGCCGAGTCGGTGGTGCTCGGGGCGCGGCGCACACTGTCGTCGTATCTGCTGCGGCTGCGCATCACGTCCGTCGACCGCAGTGAGCCGGGCGATCTGATGGCCCGTATCACCTCCGACACCACGCTGCTGCGCGAGGTCACCACCGACTCGCTCGTCGGCCTCGGCACGGGCGGTCTCACACTCGTCGCCACCTTGGTGATGATGGGCCTGGTGGATCCGGTGCTGCTGGGTGTCACCCTGGCCGTGGTCCTGGCCGCCGGCACGGTCCTCGGCGTGATCGTGCCGCGGATCAACCGGGCCAGCCGGCAGGCGCAGAACGCGGTCGGCGTGATGGGCGCCGCGCTGGAGCGGACGCTCGGCGCGCTGCGCACGGTGAAGGCGTCCGGCGCCGAGCACCGCGAGGAGCGCGTGCTGCACGAGGCCGCCGAGGAGTCGTGGCGGCAGAGCGTGCGCGCCGCCAAGTGGTCGGCGGCGGCGGGGAACACGGCAGGGCTGGCGATGCAGATCGCCTTCATCACGGTGCTCGCGGTGGGCGGGGCGCGGGTGGCGACCGGCGCGATCGACGTCGGCACGCTGGTCGCGTTCCTGCTGTACGTGTTCTATCTGATGTCGCCGATACAGCAGGTCGTCGGCGCGATCACCCAGTACCAGACGGGCTCGGCGGCCCTCGCCCGCATCCAGGAGGCACTGCGCCTGCCCGCCGAACCGCCGGCCCGGCCCGCGCCGCTGCCCGCCACCGGCGCGGAGCCGGCCGCCCTCGCCTTCCACGACGTGCGGTTCCGGTACGCCGAGGACCTGCCGTACGTCCACCACGGGGTGACGTTCGCCGTGCCCGCGCAGGGGATGACGGCGTTCGTCGGCCCGTCCGGCGCGGGCAAGACCACCGTCTTCTCCCTGATCGAGCGGTTCTACGATCCGGAGTCCGGCGAGATCACGCTGGACGGCCGGAACCTCACGGACTGGGAGCTGCCGCAGCTGCGGGCCGCGATCGGATACGTGGAGCAGGACGCGCCGGTGCTGTCGGGCTCGCTGCGGGAGAACCTGCTGCTGGGCCATCCGGAGGCGGACGAGGCCGCGCTCGCCCGCGTACTGAAGACGACTCGTCTCGACGGGCTGGTGGCCCGCCTGCCGAGTGGCCTGGACACGCTCGTGGGGCACCGCGGCACCAAGCTGTCGGGGGGCGAGCGGCAGCGCGTCGCCATCGCCCGGGCCCTGCTGCGCCGCCCCCGGCTGCTGCTGCTCGACGAGGCCACCTCCCAGCTGGACGCGGTGAACGAGGCGGCGCTGCGGGACACCATCGCCGATGTGGCCCGGACGACGACGGTGCTGGTCGTCGCGCACCGGCTGTCGACGGTGACGATGGCCGACCGGATCGTCGTGATGGACGCGGGCCGCGTCCGCGCGGTCGGCACCCACCGCGAGCTCGTGAGCGCCGATCCGCTGTACGCGGAGCTGGCGGCGACCCAGTTCCTGGCGGGGGGTGAGTGAGCCACTGCGCTTGCCGGGCCTGCCGGGGCGGAGGAGCCTCGAAGGAGAGGACGGCCATCGAAGGAGGTCACCATGGGAACCGCGGCACAGCCCGCCTTCGACACCGAGACCCTGCGCCGGGGTGTGGAGGGACAGCCGGAGACCCTCCTGTCGCTCTACGCGGACGACGCGGAGTTTCGCATCGTGGACCGCACCACCCAGCCGAGCCACCCCAAGGTCCTGCACGGCCGCGACGAGATCGCCCGGATGCTCGACGACGTCTACAGCCGCGACATGACGCACAAGCTGGAGCGGTGCGTGGTGCAGGGCGATCAGGCGGCCTACAGCGAGTCCTGCGTGTACGCGGACGGGGTCCGCGTGCTCTCCGAGTCGATGCTCTCGCTGCGGGACGGCAAGATCACCGAGCAGACTCTGGTCCAGGCCTGGGACGAGTAGGGAGAAAGGCAGGTCGGTCGAGGTGACTGCCGGGCGAGTAGGACCACCGGCCCGGAGTGGATCATGTGAGTGCGGCGGCTGGGCGAGGCGCGGACACCGGAAGGCGTGAAACCGCCCCTCGGCGCGGGGCACTCTCCCCGGACCGGCCGCCGCGGCGCCATACTTACCGTCGTGCGCGTGGCGATCATCACGGCGGGATCCCGGGGCGACGTGGCCCCGTTCACCGGACTCGGACACGGACTCGTCCGGGCCGGGCACCAGGTCACCCTGGTCACACACAGCCGCTTCGAGGCGCTGGTGGCGGGGTCGGGGGTCGGGTTCCATCCACTGCCGGTCGATCCACGGGCCGAGCTGGAATCCTCGCGGGGGCGGGGACTGCATCGCAGCGCGACCGGGGTCGGGAAGCTGGTGCGGGTGGTGGCGCTGGCGCGGGCGCTGGTCGGGCGGATGACCGACGATGTCCTGGCGGCCGCGCGGGCCAGTGACGTGCTGCTGGTGGCCACCTCGCTGGAGCCGCTGGGGCACGCCGTCGCCGAGGGAATGTCCTTGCCGATGCTGAGTCTTCATCTTCAACCGCGCATTCCGACCCGCGAGTTCCCGCCGTCCGTGCTGGGCGTTCGCTCCTTGGGGCCGGTCGGCAACCGGATCGCCGGGCACGGTGTGTCCCTGGCCGTGCAGCGCGTCTTCTCCGAGGCCGTGCCGGACGTACGGGCTCGGCTGGGGCTGCCCCGGCGGCGGACGGTCACGGCGTGGCGGGGCGGGGAGCGGCAGGGGCCGCCGGTGCTCCACGGCTTCAGCCCGCTGGTGGTGCCCCGGCCGCGCGACTGGCGGGCGGGCCTGGAGGTGACCGGCTACTGGTGGCCGTACGACCGTGAGGAGCAACTGCCGCTCGGGCTGCGGGAGTTCCTGGACGCGGGTCCCGCGCCGGTCTTCGTGGGCCTGGGCAGCGCTACCGTGCCGGATCCCGAAGGGCTGAGCGCCGAGATCGTACGGGCCCTGCGCCGGGCCGGGCTGCGCGGGGTGATCCAGCGCGGCTGGGGTGAGTTGCAGGCCGCCGGGGACGACATGCTGACGATCGGTGAGGTGCCGCACTCCCTGCTGTTCCCGCGGACGGCCGCCGTGGTCCACCACGCGGGCGCCGGCACGACCGCGGCCGGGCTGCGCGCAGGGGTCCCGGCCGTGCCCGTGCCGGTGCAGTTCGACGAGGGGTTCTGGGCCGCACGGCTGGTCGCCCTCGGCGTGGCGCCCCGCGTCGTACCGCTGCGGCGGCTGAGGGCCGACGCGCTGGCCTCGGCACTCGTTCGGGCCACCCGCGACCCCGCGTACCGGGAGCGGGCGCGGGCCCTCGGCGCCCGTATACGCGCGGAGGACGGGGTCACTCCCGTGGTGGAGGCGGTGGCGCGGGTCGCCGGCCGGGCGTAGTGACCCGTCCGGGTGGTGACGGACTGGTCGGCGGGCGGCCCCGGAACGCGCCGGCCGCGTGGAGAAGGACGTGCCACGGCGCGGGGCCTGGACGCCGACGGGCCTCGCAGGCCTCCGCACCGCGGTGCCGGTCGGGCGAGCGCCGGACGGCGCAGGCCGTGCCGCGGCCCGGTTCCGACGGTCCCTCCTCCGGTCGGTCGCGTCCCGGCCAGCGCCCTACCCCCGTCCCTCGACAACCCCGCCCGGAGGACGCCATCCCGGCGGCCGCAGGATGCCCACCAACTGGCGGACCAGTTCGTCGACGACCTCGTCCAGCGTCGCGTCCACCCACCCGGCGCTCCAGTCGTGGAGCAGGCCGTTGACGCTGCCGATGAACGCCGTCGCGGCGATCCGGTAGTCGCGGGGCGCCGCCTCCCCTCGGGCGGCGGCCGCCCGGGCCTCCGTGCAGATGAGGTCGACCCAGCTGGCGCGGCGGGCCAGCCGCTGTTCCTCCAGGCGCGGGCTGACGCCGATGATCTCGACGAAGGTGATGCGGATGCGGCGCGGGTCACCGGTGACGTTCGCGGCGTATGCGCGGAAGATCGCGGTGGCACGTTCGGTCAGCGGCAGGTCCGCCGCTCCGGCCGCCGCCTCCACCACCGCTTCCTCGGCCCAGTCGTTGACCTGCAGATGCAGCGCGGCCAGCACGTCCTCAAGGGTGCGGAACTCCTCGTAGAACTGGCGTGTCGACAGGCCCGCCGCCTCGCTGAGCGCCGCGACGGTCGTGCCGCGGTAGCCGGGAGAGCCGCCGAACAGCTGGAGCGCGGCGTCCAGGAAGCGCCGACGCCGCTCGGCCTGCCGTTCCTCGGCGGACTTGCCGCCGTAGCGGCCGGTCGGCGCTCTGAGCCTGCCCGCCACCCGGCGCCCTCCCTTCCTCACCCAGGAGCCAATTTTGTCGTGCACGCGGTCTTGTGGAGAAGGGCCCCCCTTCCTTACTTTGCAGTAAGTTCACTCTGAAAGCACGCGTGTTCAGAATTTGCCGCACCGCGCCCTGGCGTCGCGACCGCCTTGGCATGCCCCAGTCATACAGCCACCAGAGGAGAGAGCAGCCATGCCGGCCTTCCGACGCAGGCACCTTCGCTCCGTAGCCGCCGCCCTCGCACTCACCGCCACCGTCCCCGCGACCGCCGCCGCTGCGGACTCCACCGCCGCGCTGCGGGAGGTCATGTTCGTCGGCAACAACTGGGACGGCACCGCCGACGTCATCAAGTCCACCGGGGACTTGGCGCGCATCGGCCGGGTCGACGTCATCCCGGACAAGGACGAGCGGATGGCGGAGATCAACGCCGATCCCATCAAGTGGATCTACTTCATGGCGATCCGCAACAGCGTCGGCGAGGGCCACGACCAGTTCGTCGACGACATGTACTCCACACCGGACGGGACGTCCGTGGTGGTCTCCCGGCCGAGCTTCGCCGACGTCGTCTCCATCGACCTGGCGAGCGGGCGGATCAACTGGCGTTTCCCCGTGTCGGGTTACCGTTCCGACCACATGGCCGTCTCCCCCGACGGCACCAAGGTCGCCGTCTCGGCCTCCACCGCGAACACCGTGCACGTGCTGGACATCGTCACCGGCAAGCAGCTCGGCTCGTTCGCCACCGGTGACAAGCCGCACGAGAACATCTTCTCCAAGGACGGCAAGTACATCTGGAACATGGCCATCGGCGACGTGAACACACAGACCGACGCCCCGTGGCTGGACTGGACGAAGGGCGACCGGCGCATCACGGTCGTGGACGCGACGACGTTCAAGCAGGTCAAGGTGATCGACATGCGCGAACGCCTCGACGCGATCGGCCTGAAGGACTACTCCGACGCGGTCCGGCCCGCCGTGTTCTCCCCGGACGAGTCGAAGCTGTACTTCCAGGTGTCGTTCTTCAACGGCTTCTTCGAGTACGACCTCGCCACCGACAAGATCACCCGTACGAAGACCCTGCCGAAGAACCCGTCGACCAGCGACGACCGCACCACGTTCGTCAACGACTCTCGCCACCACGGCCTGTCGATGAGCCCCGACGGCAGCAAGCTGTGCGTCGCCGGCACGATGGACGACTACGCGACCGTCGTCGACCGCGGCACGCTCCAGCAGGGCCCGCTCGTCACCGCCGCCAAGCCCTACTGGGCCACCGTCAGCGGTGACGGCAAGAGTTGCGTGGTGTCCGAGAGCGGCGCCGACCAGGTCACGGCCATCGACTTCGCCACCGGCGAGAAGACGGTGTCCGTCCCGGTCGGCGACCACCCCCAGCGCGTACGTCTCGGTCATGTGACGGCGAACTGGACGAGCCCGTCCGCTAGCTGACGGCCTTGGCGGACCACGCGGCCAGCTCCGCGCGGGCCGCGTCCAGCAGGTCCGCCGAGGGAGCCGTCGCGCCGTTGGTCACCAGCGCGTAGTGCAGGACACCGGTGTCCTTGTCGGTGAGCAGCAGGCGGCGGCTTCCCGTGTCGCCCGGTTCCAAGGCCACGGCGACCGGCGTCGCCGACGTGTACGACGGCGGGGCGTGCACCGCGCCCAGGTCGGAGACGACCGTCGTCCCCGAGGCCGGGAAGGACGCCGGCAGGTGCAGTTCGGTGGGCGCCGACCCCTCGCCCGAGCGCCACAGCAGCAGCCCGTACTGGCCGGAGCCCACCAGCCGCGCCACGTTCGGCAGGGAACTCGGCACCGGGTTCCAGGTCAGGGTCGTCGAGCCGTCCCGGGACCGGTCCTCGTACGTGAAGGCGACCGTCGTCCCGGCCGTGGCGCTCGGGTAGAGCCGGTCCAGCAGCCGCGCGTCCTGACGCAGCGTCGCCTTCCCGGAGTCGTCGAGGCGTACGGCCGAGAAGTCCTCGTCGTTCCAGGCGTCGCCCGCGGTCTGCACCTTGTCGGGGTTGCCGTTCATGAGCTCGTGGTGGCGTCCGCTGTAGATGTCCCAGTGCCACTGGGAAGCGGAGAGCACCGGTCCGGACGAGGCCGGGTCGGACCACCAACGCGCTCCCGGCAGACGGGAGTCGAGGGCCTGGTACATCGCTTTGAGGACGGTCGGCGCCTTGTCGGAGACATTGCCCGCGAGCGGATGACCGAACTCGCTGACGACGGCGGCCGTCTGCGCGGCGGCGGCCCGGTCGCGGACCGTGCCGAAGTCGTTCGCGTACTGGCCGTCCTGCGCCTTGCCCCACATGAAGACGCCGGAGATGGCCTTCTGGTCGTAGAAGTGGGTGTTGAAGGCATAGCGCGGGCCGAGCTTGCCGGCGTCCAGCAGGCCGCCCTCCTGCTTCTGGAAGTCGAGGTTGGCGTTCCAGAAGACGTTGGGCTCCACCAAGGCGGGCTTGTCCTGCCAGCCGGCCGCGTCCATGCGCGCCCGGAACCGCTCGTAGAACGGCCACAGCACGTCCCGCTCCCAGGTGCGGCTGGTCTGACCGGAGTCGTAGCTGCCGGGGTGCGGCTCGTTGTAGGGGTCGAAGCCGACGATCCCCTTGAACTGATCGGCGCCGACGTGCTGTTCGATGTACGCCATGGTCTTCCCGGCGGTGGTGAGGAAGGCGTCCTGCACCCCGCGGGCGTTGTGCCAGAAGTCGTGCGCCGCCCGCTTCACGGCCTCGTTCTGGGTGATGTTCTGGCCCCAGAACAGGCAGATCCCGCAGAACTCGTCCGGGTAGTCACCGGCGTCCACGGCCCACTTGGGGGCGCCGTCGCCCGTGTACCAGCTGTCGGCGTCGAAGAGGTACCGGGAGAAGAGGTCCTGGTGGAATTCGGGGTAGACACGGATGCCGACGTCGAGGAAGGCGCGCATCTGCGCGGTGGCGGCGTCCAGGTACGCGGTGTCGACCTGACCGCGCACGGGTTCGGCGTACGCCCAGGACAGCAGGAAGCGGACCGCGTTGCCGCCGCCGAGGGCGCGCAGCGCGGTCGCCGACTTCTTCGCGTCGGCGACCGAGGCGAAGGGCAGACCGCCGTTCTCCGCCAGCTTGGTCTCGCCGGAGACGTTGTAGCCCCGCAGTACGACCTCACGGCCGAAGCCGTCGGTGAAGCGGCCGTTCTGCACCCTCACGGTCGGGTCGTCGAACCAGAGGGAGCCGGGAGGGGGCGCGGCGGTGGCGGGTGGGACGCCCGCCACCGACAGGGAGCCGAAGAGGACAGCCAGGACAACCAGCAGACGCGCTCGTATAGTCGGCATGTCCACTACAGTCCGGCGATATCAGGACACCGTCAACACCCCTGACTCTGGAGTAAGTTCCCTCTCGGCCACCCCGTATGCCTCACCCGCCCGTCCGGCGTGTCACGTTCAACAGGTACTCCTTCCTGTTCAGCGGGTTGTGGTCGGTGCGCGGCCGCTGTGGAACCGTGCCGTGCGTGACTGGCGCATAGTGGTCGAAGGTGCTCTCCAGCTCGCCCTCGCCGCGGGTGAGCCCCGGCAGCCGCTGCTCCAGCTCGTGCACCCGGGCCGCGGGCACCGAGCCCTCCAGGAGGCAGGTATCGCCCCGGGTCTCGGTGGTGTGCGGTACGGCCGTCAGTGAGGCCAGTACCGGCAGGAGGGCGCCGAGGGTGTCCACCGGGGCCTCGATCCGGAAGCGGTGCATGGGCTCGTGGACCCGGGTGCCCGCCCGCCGCAGCGCCTCGATCAGGACCAGCGGGGTCAGACCGCGGAAGTCGGCGCCGGTGCTGGACATGCTCTTGTCGAAGCCCTGGTGGGCATGGCTCTGCCGGGGCGAGTAGCCGCTGTGGGTCATGGTGACCGTGCAGTCGGTGACCTGCCAGCCGTTCAGGCCCTGGGCGAGCGTGGTCCGCACGGTGTCCTCGACGGCCTTGAAGAAGGCGTACGGCATGGAGCCCAGCTCCACCTCCAGGCGGAAGCCGACTCCGGAGCCGACCGGCGCCGGCTCGACGCGCAGACCGACCGTCGCGAGGAACGGGTTGGGGTCCTTCTTGTTGAACTCGACGGCCTCTCCCCTGCCGACGGGCCGTTCGATGCACAGGGGGGTGGTCTCGCGGAAGCCGACGTCGAGCCCGTACTCGTCGGCGAGGGTGGACTGGACGACCTCCTTCTGCACCTCGCCGTAGAGGGACACGGAGATCTCCTGCCGCACCTCGTCGTACCGCAGGCCGATCAGCGGGTCCTGCTCGGCGAGCTGGGTGAGGGCGAGGTGCAGGGCCCTGTTGTCCACGCCCGGGCCGGGTACCACGACGGTCTCCAGGGTCGGCGGCGCGAAGAAGTGCTCGTACGCCTTCCGCGGGCGGCCGACGGCGTCACCGATCCGGATGTCGGTCAGGCCCCACAGCCTGGCGATCCGGCCCGCGCCGACCGCGTCCCGCGCGACCTGCGTGCCCCGGTCGAAGACGCTGATCGCGGTGACCTTGCCCTCGGCGCCGGCGTCCCCGAACGGGACGCGGTCGCGCACCCGCAGCGTTCCGGAGAACATCCGCGCGTACGCCACCTTCTCCCCCGCCGGTCCACGTTCGACCTTGAACACCGTGCCGGAGACCGGGCCGCCGGGGTCGCCGCCGGCGGCGGGCAGCAGGTCCCTGATGCCGGCGAGCAGCGCGTCCACGCCCGCGCCCGTGAGGGCGGAGCCGCCGTACACGGGGTGCACGAGGGCCTGCCGGGTCTGGGCGGCGAGGGCCGCGTGGAGCAGGTCGCCGGTGACGGTGCCCTCGACGTAGGCGGACAGCAGGCCGTCGTCGTGGTCGGCGAGGACGTCGAGCGCGACCGGAGCGAGCCCCGGGGTGAAGCGGGCGTCGCTCGTTCCGGCGCCGGTGACGGTGCCCATCGGCACGATCGCCGCCGTGAGCCGCTCGGCGACGGTGGGCAGCATGCCCTCGTAGCGCGCACCGCGCCGGTCGATCTTGTTGACGAAGAGGAGGGTCGGGATGCGCAGCCGCCGCAGCGTGCGCATCAGGACGCGGGTCTGCGCCTGCACGCCCTCCACGGCGGAGACCACCAGCACGACGCCGTCGAGCACACCGAGCACGCGTTCCACCTCGGCGATGAAGTCCGGGTGGCCGGGGGTGTCGATGAGGTTGACCGTCACGCCGTCGAGGGGGAACGAGACCACGGCGGACTTGATGGTGATGCCGCGCTGCCGCTCCAGCGCGAGCGAGTCGGTCTGAGTGTTTCCGTCGTCGACGCTGCCGACCTCGTCGATCACGCCGACCGTGTGCAGCAGCCGTTCGGTCAGGCTGGTCTTACCTGCGTCGACATGCGCGAGAATGCCCAAGTTGAGCACGTGCACGAACCGTCATGTCCTTCGGGGAGGGGGCCATTGCTGCCTGGGGGGACATGAACGGTGCACGCATCCTTGAGCTCCTCGGCTCTTCGACGGCTGGTCTCGTGCAGTGCAGCAGACCGAGAGGTGCGGCCACAACGGATTAATGCGCTACAAGGGTGCGGGGGTGCCGCTGACGCGTCAGCCGGTCGGCAGCGCCTGCTCCGCCCAGATGGTCTTTCCGCGGTGCGTGTGGCGGGTGCCCCAGCTCCGGCTGAGCTGGGCGACCAGAAGCAGGCCACGCCCGCCCTCGTCGTAGACGCGGGCTCGGCGGAGGTGCGGCGCGGTGCTGCTGGCGTCGGTCACCTCGCAGATCAGGTGACGGTCCAGTATGAGGCGCAGTTCGATGGGTGGCTCGGCGTGCCGGATGGCGTTGGTGACCAGTTCGCTGACCAGCAGCTCGGTGACGAAGATGGCGTCCCCAAGGCCCCATTCCTGCAACTGCCGGCCGACCCTGCCGCGGATGTCGGCGACCGCGGACGGTTCCGGCGGTACGTCCCAGGCGGCCACGTGGGCCGAATCCAGGGCGTGCGTCCGGGCCAGCAGCAGTGCCACGTCGTCGGCCGCGCGGTCCGGGAGCAGCGCCTGCAGCACGGTGTCGCAGGTGCTCTCCAAGGAGGGCCCCGCCCGGGCCAGCACCTGAAGCAGGGCGTCGATCCCGTCGTCGAGGTCGCGGCCACGCTCCTCGATGAGACCATCGGTGTACAGCGCGAGCAGGCTGCCCTCGGGCAGCTCGATCTCGGTCGATTCGAACGGCAGACCGCCCAGGCCGAGTGGGGGCCCGGCGGGAAGGTCGAGGAGCTGTGGCTCGCTGCCGGGGGTGAGCAGGACCGGCGCCGGATGGCCCGCGCGTGCCAGGCAGCAGCGTCGGCTGACCGGGTCGTAGACGGCGTACAGGCAGGTGGCGCCGATGTCGGCGGCGCTGCCGGGTGGCTCCCCGGCCTCGGCCGACAGCCGGTTCACCAGATCGTCCAGGTGTGTCATGAGTTCGTCGGGCGGCAGGTCGACATCGGCCAGGGTGCGCACGGCGGTGCGCAGCCGTCCCATGGAGGCCGAGGCTTGAATCCCGTGCCCCACGACGTCGCCGACGACGAGGGCCACCCGGGCGCCGGACAGCGGGATGACGTCGAACCAGTCGCCTCCCACGCCGACCTGCGCGCTGGCCGGCAGATAGCGTGAGGCGACCTCGACCGCGGGTTGCCGGGGCAGCCGCTGCGGCAGCAGGCTGCTCTGCAGGGTCAGCGCGGTGGTGCGCTCCCGGGTGTAGCGGCGGGCGTTGTCGATGCTCAGGGCGGCTCGGGCGGTGATCTCCGCCGCCAGCAGCAGGTCGTCCTGCTCGAAGGGGTCCGCACGCCGGTGCCGGGAGAAGGTGGCCACGCCGAGCGTGATGCCGCGGGCACGCATGGGCACCGCCAGGACCGAGTGGAAGCCGAACCGTCGCATGCGTTCCGCCCGATCCGGAGCTTCGTTCGCCCACCTGGCCATCCCGGCCCGGGTCACCTGATGGATCGAGGGCTGTCCCGAGGCCAGGCATTCGGCCGCGGGTGAGGTGGCCGGGTAGACGGCGACCGTGCCCAGCGCGACCACGGCTTCGGGGCACCCCGGCAGAACCGACTGGTTGGCCACACGGCGCAGCATGACCGGGTCGGCCAGCGTCGTGGCGCGCAGTTCCTGGTCGTCGTCTATGTCGGGGAGCAGGTCCACGGTGACGAAGTCCGCGAGCTGCCCGACGGCGACATCGGCCAGTTCCTGAGCGGTGCGGGCCAGGTCGAGGGTGGTGCCGATACGGACCCCGGCCTCGGCGATCAGGGCGAGCCGCTGCCGGGCCAGGTGCTCGTCTGTCATGTTGTGCGCGGACAGCAGGACGCCCTGGACGGTGCCGTCGGGGTCCCGCACCGGCGCCAGCGACACCGACCACAGACTTTCCCGCTGACTGCCTGCCAACTGCAGGGTCGCCCGCAGATGCTGCCGTTCACCGGTCTCCAGGACCCGCCGCATCAGGTGCTCGGTGCGGTCGCTCTCCGCGTCGAGGACGATCTCCGACACCCTCAGCCCGCGCATCTCGGCCTCCGACAGGCCCATCACGCGTTCCATGTCCGCGTTGACCCGCAGTAGCCGCAGCCCGGTGTCGTAGAGGGCCATGGTGCACGGGGACTGGGTGAGCGACCAGCCGAGCAGACCGTCCTCGTCGGGCTCCGCATGGGAGCGGGCCACCGGCGAGACGAGAAGCCACTCATGGCCGTCGCCGTCGCCGGAGGGGCCCTGCATGCGGCGGTGGGCCAGCAGACTCACGGGGACGAGGTGGCCATCCCTGTGGCGAAGGTTCACTGTGCCGTTCCACCGGCGCAGTTCCACGATGGATCGCAGCGTGGCAGCGGGCAGCTCGTCGGCGAGCAGCACCGCGGCGGGCCGGCCCGCGACCTCCGACGCGTGATAGCCCACCAGCCGTCGTGCGCCTTCGCTCCACCCGGTCACCATGCCGTGTGCGTCCACGACGGCTCTGGCCGTGGTCGCCTCGCCGTCGGCCTGCACCGGCGATGCCGCCGGCTCGTCCCCGGTGGTTCCCGATTGCATCATCGCGCCCCATCTGCCCTCAGCAGCACCGGACCGTAAATCGACACATGCGGCATTCATTCTAAAACAGGCAGAAATTTCAACAGAGCGCTGAGCTTGGGAGAAGGGGCCGGCCGGCGCAGTCGCTGTTGATCCAGATCGGCCCCGGGTAGACGGGCGGGCATGGCTGAAGTCGTACAGGCTGGACTGTGGGGATTGCTGGCGGGCTCGGCGCTGCTGCTGGGTGCGGCGCTGGGGTACGGGCTGCGAGTGGCTCAGAAGGTGATCGCGACCGTGATGGCCTTCGGGGCCGGGGTGCTGATCTCAGCGGTTTCCTTCGAGTTGGTCGGTGAGGCGTACGAACAGGCGGGGCTCGCGCCCGCGGCCGTCGGCACGCTCGTCGGGGCCCTCGCCTACACCGGGGGCAATATGTGGCTGGCCCGCCGGGGCGCCCGGCATCGAAAGCGCTCAGGCCACGAGCAGGCTCAGGCACAGCCGTCGGAGGACCAGCAGGGCGGGTCCGGGACGGCACTCGCGCTCGGTGCGCTGCTCGACGGCGTGCCGGAGTCCGCGGTCATCGGGGTGAGCCTGCTGGACGGCGGTGCGGTCAGCCTGGTCACCGTGGCAGCGGTGTTCATCAGCAACGTGCCCGAGGGACTGTCCAGCTCGGCGGGCATGAAGAAGGCCGGCCGGAGCCGGGCGTACGTCTTCGGCGTCTGGGGGGCGATCGCCGCCGCGAGCACCCTGTCGGCCGTCCTCGGCTACACCGTGGTCGGCACCTTCTCCCCCACCGTCATCGCCGGTGTGACGGCGGTGGCCGCCGGGGCGATCCTCGCCATGATCGCGGACACCATGATCCCCGAAGCGTTCGAGGACACCCACCTGGCCATGGGGCTGATCACCGTCAGTGGCTTCCTGCTCTCCTTCGCGCTCTCCCACGCATGACGGCATGGCCCCGGCCCGGCGCACATCACCAGCGGCACGACGCGCGGCTACGCCGAGGGACGGACTGCGCGCCTCAGGCGCGTCACACGGGTCTCAGCCATGCCTCCGTGGTACCACCCGGCACCGACAACGCCCCGGACGGTCACCGTTGTCGTGGCGGCAAGCGGTGCAGCTCCACGTCCGTGAGGCGGCCGTCCGCGGCCGTGGCGGTCATGTACGTGCAGTGGGGCTGGCGACGGCGGTCGGTGGGTGAGCCCGGGTTGATGAGGCGCAGGCCGGTGGCGGCGGTGGTGTCCCAGGGGATGTGGCTGTGGCCGAAGACCAGCACGTCCAGGTCGGGGAAGCGGGCCGCGCAGCGGGCCTCACGTCCCTGGGCGGGTCCGGTCTCGTGGACGACGCCGAAGCGCACGCCGCCGACCTCGGCGTACGCCACCTCGGGCAGACGGGCGCGCAGGCCGGGTCCGTCGTTGTTGCCGTACACGCCGACGAGCCGGTGGCAGAGGCTCTCCAGCAGGTCGAGCGTGGCCGTGTCGACCCAGTCCCCGGCGTGGAACACGACGTCCGCGTGCGGGAGTTCGGCCAGCAACGGCTCGGGCAGTTCCCTGGCGCGCTTGGGCAGGTGCGTGTCGGACATGAACAGCAGGCGCACAGGATCAGCCTACGGCTGTCGCGCACTGTCCGCTCCGCGCCTCCCGGGAACGGACCTGGCGGACCCGGTCGCCGGGCAGCGCCGCTCCTCAAATTCCCGGAAAGGTTTTCCCATGCGGGTCATCTCCGTGCTCCGCCCTCGAAGTCGTCACCGGCACGGACGAGTTGACCGGCATCACCCGTGCGAGGGACCAGAGGTCGCCCGGGAGACCTGCGAGTTCACCGACGAGGACGTCCCAGCTCCTGGGCCGGGTGCGGCCGGGGCGCGGGGACCGTGTCCGCCGGGCCGCGTCCAGCGGGGCTGCCTCCCGCCTCGGCGCAGCCGGCCCCCACGGATGAGATCCTGGAGCTGCCGGCAGGACGCACGGCTGACGCGAGCTCACAAGACGGTCTCGTCGGTGGTTGAGAGATGGATTAGGCCTCCGATCGGGTTAGCATCGGCCCACCTGCACCAACCAGCACGTGAACGGCAAGAAACCGAGGGGGCCCGTAGCCCGATGCCGGTCAAGGTCAGCGTCATCGTCCCTGTGTACAACCCCGGGACGTACATCGAGGACTGCATCACCTCACTGCAGCGGCAGTCGCTGCCTCCGGAAGAGTACGAGGTGATCTTCGTCGACGACGGCTCCACCGACGCCACACCGGCCCGGCTCGACGCGCTCGCCGCCGAGGACCCCCGGATGCGGGTCATCCACCAGGAGAACTCCGGCTGGTCGGGCAAGCCCCGCAACGTCGGCATCGACGCCGCCCGGGGCGAGTTCGTGATGTTCGTCGACAACGACGACTACCTGGGCGACGAGGCCCTGGAGCGGATGTACGACTACGGCGTGGCGAACGGCGCGGACGTCGTCGTCGGCAAGATGGCCGGCCAGGGGCGGCCCGTGCCGGTGGAGCTGTTCCGCCGCAACCACCCCCGTGCCACCGTTGAGAACGCCCCGCTGATCGACAGCCTCACCCCGCACAAGATGGTGCGACGCGCGTTCCTGGAGCGCACCGGTCTGCGTTTCCCCGAGGGCAGGCGGCGCCTGGAGGACCACGTCTTCGTCGCCGAGGCGTACCTGCGCGCGGACAACGTCTCCGTGCTCAGCGACTACGTGTGCTACTACCACGTCAGACGCGACGACGCCTCCAACGCGGGCTTCCAGCGCTTCGATCCGGTCGGGTACTTCAAGAACCTCCGGGAGGCCCTCGACGTCGTCGAGCGGTACACCGAGCCGGGCCCCGCACGTGACCGGCTCTTCCGTCGCTGGCTGCGCGTGGAGATGGTGGAGCGGGTGCGCGGCCGGCGCTTCCTCGTCCTGCCCGACGACTACCGCCGGGAGCTGTTCCAGGAGATCCACGGGGTCGTCGTGGAGCGTTTCGGCCCCGGCGTCGCGGCCGGGCTGCAGCCCACGCAGCAGGTCGTCGCCGCGCTGATCGCCGCCAACCGCTACGACGAGGCCGTCGCCTTCGCGGAGTGGGAGGACTCCATCGCGCTCAAGGTGACGTCCGGCGACATCGTGTGGCAGGACGGCGTGCTGCGCATCGACTTCTCCGCCGAGTACGCCTCCGCCGGTGATCCGATGGCCTTCCCCGCCGAGCCCGCGAACGCTCCCCTCGGTGATCCGCCGAAGGAGATCTCCGAGGCGATCACCTGGGTGGGTGCGCAGACCGCCGTCCGCTTCGGCAAGGCCACCTCGGACCTGCTGCTGCGCGAGCGCTCCAGCTCCGCACAGCACTTCCAGCCGGTGCGGTTCACCCGCGAGAGGGTGCCCGTCGGCGTCGGCGGACGGGTCCGGCTGGTGCTGCGGACGACGGTCACCGTCGACCCGGCCACCCTGCCGGGAGGCGGTGTCTGGGACGCCGTCGTCCGGGTCAAGCTGGGCGGCTGGACCAAGGAGTGCCGGCTCGGCCCGGTGCCGCACGCGGGCCGTGCCGCCACACACGCCGGGGTCGTCGCCGACCGAGCGGTCCTGCCGTACTGGACCGAGCCGCACGGCAACCTCTCCCTGGACCTGGGCGCCTCGGGCAAGCGGCTGGGCCTCGGCCACGCGGCGGCCTCCGTGTCCGGCGACCGGTTCCATGCCGTGCTGCCGCTGTACGTCCCCGGCGACACCAAGGTGGTGCTACGGCTCGCCTCGTCCGGCGGATCCGTCGACGTGGCCGGCACGCTGTCGCCCACCGCGGACGGCGCGCAGGCCCGGCTGGAGGCCGGTCTGCCCCTCGCCACGCTGGCGGGCGCGACCTGGCGGGCCGCGGTGTGCCTGGCCCCGGACGCCGCCGAGCCGCGCTTCCACCTCCTGCCGCTCGCCCTGCGCGCCGGGAACGGCGATGTGCAGGTGATCCGGAAACCGCGCCCCGGCGTCCTGCTGCGACTGGCCCGCAGAGTGCGGCGCGAACTCGGCAAGGCGGCTTCCCTGATCAAGGCTCGGAGGGTGTGACAGCGTGCGGCCACTGGACATAGCAGGTGCCTGGGTCCTGGAGCCCAAGGTGTTCCCGGACGACCGGGGCAGCTTCCACGAGTGGTACCGCGGCCAGGAGTTCCGGGAGGCGACCGGGTACGACCTGTCCCTCGCGCAGGCCAACTGCTCGGTCTCCCGCCGGGGTGTGCTGCGCGGGGTGCACTTCTCCGACGTGCCGCCCGGCCAGGCCAAGTACGTCACCTGCGTGCGCGGAGCGGTCCTCGACGTCGTGGTCGACATCCGGGTCGGCTCGCCCACCTTCGGGCGGTGGGAGGCGGTGCGCCTCGACGAGGACACCCGGCACGCCGTGTTCCTCGCGGAGGGGCTCGGGCACGCCTTCATGGCGCTCACCGACGACGCCACCGTCGTGTACCTGTGCTCGACGGGCTACGCGCCCGAGCGCGAGCACGGGGTGCACCCGCTGGACCCGCGGCTGGGCATCGACTGGCCCGACGGCCTGTCCCCCGTGCTGTCCCCCAAGGACGCCGAGGCGCCGTCGCTCGCCGAGGCGGAGCGGGCGGGGCTGCTGCCCTCGTACGAGGTCTGCTCCGCGTACTACGAGCAGCTGCGCGGCCGGCCGCTCGGCACCTGACGACACCGGCCGCGCACCGCTGCGGGCGGTGCGCGGCCGGATGAGGACATTCAGCGGCTGACGCCGACCTGCTCCACGGCGCGGCGCAGCGGCTCCCAGCCCTGGGAACGCCCCAGACCGAGGTTGCGGGCCCGGACGAGCCGACTCCAGAAGCCGGCCTGCACGAGTGCCTCCGGCTGCACCGCGCCGGCCCGCTCCAGAATCGCCTCGGGCACCTTCTGCGGGTCGGGCACGACGTACTCGGCGATGATCTCGTCGTACTTGTCCTTCAGCACCGTGTTGCCGGGGTCGGCGCCGAACACCACGAGCTGTCCGGTCGGCTGGGTGTCGACCAGGACGGTGACCAGGTCGGGGCGGTACCGGTTGAGAACCTCGACGATCTTGTAGACGTCGCCGGTCCAGGCGTTGGTGTGCCGGTCGCGGGCCGCCTCGTCCACGCTGCGCGGCAGCATGTCGTCGAAGACGATCACGCTGGCCCAGTCGGAGTACTTCTCGATGTTGATGAAGTCACGCAGGGCGTACTCGAACAGGTGCATGCCGTCGATGAACGACAGGTCGAGCGTGGTGCGCCGCCAGTAGCCGATCGGCGAGCGGCCCCGGCGCAGGTTGCGCAGCGGGTGGCGGCCGCCCTTCAGGTGCGCCAGGGGATTCTCACGGGCGAAGAAGTCGTCGCTGGTGGCCTTCACCAGATGGACGTCGCACTTGATCTCCGAGACCACCTTGAACGCGGGGTCGACGGCGATGCTGGGGACCCGGGACAGGCGAAGGCTGCGGCCGTCGTTGACGCCGATCTCCAGGTAGTTGCGGTTGGCGCTGACCTTGTGCAGTTCCCGCAGGAACTCATGGCGTTTCACGGACGGGACTCCTTGCGAATGCGGGGCAGTGCTTCGTGCAGAGCGGCGCGCCAGTCACGCGGCAGCGGCAGGCCGATCTCCTGCCAGCGGCCGTGCGCGAGGGCGCTGTATGCGGGGCGGGGCGCGGGCCGGGGGAAGGCCGCGCTGCCGGTGGGGCGTACCCGGTCCGGGTCGGCTCCGAGGAGCCGGAACACTTCCCGGGCCAGGTCGTACCAGGAGGCCTCGCCCGCACTGGTGGCGTGGAAGACGCCGCTCGCGTCGCGGCCGACCCGTGGACCGAGGTCGGCGATGCGCTCGGCGACGTCCGCGCTCCAGGTGGGCTGCCCGCGCTGGTCGTCGACCACGTCGACGGTGGGGCGGCGGGCCTCCAGGTCGATCATCGTCCGGACGAAGCTCCGGCCGTGGGCACCGTAGAGCCAGGCGGTGCGTACGACGGCGCTCGCCTCGGGGAGTTCCTCCCGTACGGCCCGCTCGCCGGCCAGCTTGGTGCGGCCGTAGGCGGTGCGCGGGGCGGGGGGATGGTCCTCGGGGTAGGGGGTGGTGCGGTCCTCGCCGGGGAAGACGTAGTCGGTGGAGACGTGGATCAGGCGGGCGCCGTGAGCGGCACAGGCCCGGGCGAGCAGGCGCGGCCCCTCACCGTTGACCGCCATCGCCCGCGCCTCGTCGGTCTCGGCGTCATCGACGGCCGTGTAGGCGGCGCAGTTGACCACGATGTCGGGCCGGTGGCCGGCGAACGCGCTGTCCACGGAGGCGGATCGGGTGATGTCCAGGGCGGTGCGGTCCAGGCCGACCACGTCCGCGCCGCGGCCGGTCAGTTCGTCGACGACGTCCCGGCCGAGCATGCCGCCCGCACCGGTGACCAGCCACCTCATGCGCGCTCCTCGGTGACGCGCCGCTTGAGCGGCTCCCACCAGGAGCGGTTGTCCCGGTACCAGGCGACGGTCTCGGCGAGCCCCGTCGTGAAGTCGTGGCGGGGGCGGTAGCCCAGCTCGTCGCGGGCCTTGCCCCAGTCGACGGAGTAGCGCAGGTCGTGGCCCTTGCGGTCCTCGACGTACTCGACCCGGTCCCAGTCCGCGCCGCAGGCCTGCAGGAGCAGTCCGGTGAGCTCCTTGTTGGTCAGTTCGGTGCCGCCGCCGATGTTGTACACCTCGCCGGAGCGGCCTTTGGTGCGCACGAGGTCGATGCCCAGGCAGTGGTCGTCGACGTGCAGCCAGTCGCGGACGTTGAGTCCCTCGCCGTACAGCGGCACGTTCTTCCCGTCGAGGAGGTTGGTGACGAACAGCGGGATGACCTTCTCCGGGAACTGGTGCGGGCCGTAGTTGTTGGAGCATCTGGTGACCCGGACGTCCAGGCCGTGGGTGCGGTGGTAGGCGAGGGCGAGCAGGTCGGAGGAGGCCTTGGAGGCGGAGTAGGGCGAGTTGGGCTGCAGCGGGTGGGTCTCCGGCCAGGACCCGGTCTCGATGGAGCCGTAGACCTCGTCGGTGGAGATGTGCACGAACGGGCCGACGCCGTAGCGCAGTGCCGCGTCCAGCAGGGTCTGGGTGCCCAGCACGTTGGTGCGGACGAAGTCGGCGGCGCCGGCGATCGAGCGGTCCACATGGGATTCGGCGGCGAAGTGCACGACCTGGTCGGCCTCGGCCATCAGCTTGTCGACGAGCTCGGCGTCACAGATGTCGCCCTGCACGAACTCCAGCCGGGGATGGCCGAGTTCGAGATTGTCCAGGGTGCCGGCGTAGGTGAGCTTGTCCAGCACGGTGATCCGCGGCGCGTCGGGCGCGTCGGAGGCGAGCAGCATGCGGACGTAGCGGGAGCCGATGAACCCGGCGGCGCCGGTGACGAGGAGGTTCATGAATTGATCTGCACCTTGCTGTGGTCTCCGAGGACGAGGCGGTGGGCACTGGGCACGCTCGGCGCCGGGGTCACCTCGACGTGCCGGCCGATCAGCGAGGACTCGATCCGGCCCACCCCGCGGATCGAGGAGTCCCGCAGCACGATGGAGAACTCCAGTTCGCTGTCGGTGATCCGGCAGTTCTCCGCGACGGAGGTGAAGGGCCCGACGTAGGAGTCGCTGACCACGGTCCCGGAGCCGATGACGGCGGGCCCGACGATACGGGAGTTCACGATCCGCGCACCCTCCTCCACCACCACTCGACCGATGGTCTCCGACTCGGCGTCCACGTCACCGTCGATGCGGCGCTCCACGCTCTCCAGGACGGTCCGGTTGACCTCCAGCATGTCGCCGACGTTACCGGTGTCCTTCCAGTAGCCCTTGATGACCGTGGACCGTACGTCGGCACGCTTGTCGATCAGGTGCTGGATGGCATGCGTGATCTCCAACTCGCCGCGCCAGGACGGCTCGATGGCACGCACCGCTTCATGGATGACGGGTGTGAAAAGGTACACCCCGACGAGAGCCAGGTCACTCTTGGGGTGCTCCGGCTTCTCCTCCAGGCCGATCACCTGCCCGGACGGGTCGAGTTCGGCGACGCCGAAGGCGCGGGGGTCGGCGACGCGGGTGAGGAGGATCTGGGCGTCGGGCCGGTTGCCGCGGAACTCGTCGACGAGGTCGGTGATGCCGCCGACGATGAAGTTGTCGCCCAGGTACATGACGAAGTCGTCGTCACCGAGGTAGTCGCGGGCGATCATCACCGCGTGGGCCAGTCCCAGGGGGCGTTCCTGGGGTATGTAGGTGACCTTCAGACCGAACTTCGAACCGTCACCGACCGCTTCCTCGATCTCGGCGGCGGTGTCGCCGACGATCATCCCGACCTCGGTGATACCGGCCGCGGCGATGGATTCCAGGCCGTAGAAGAGGACGGCCTTGTTCGCGACCGGGACGAGTTGCTTGGCCGAGGTGTGTGTGATCGGCCTCAGCCGGGTACCCGCACCGCCGGACAGCACTAGAGCCTTCATCTGCCACACCCTAGTCGCGATCCGGCGGAACGGAAGATTCCTAGTTTTACTTGTGCATTACGGCAGCCGGGCGGCAGGGTTACGACGACTCGGCGGGAAGGTGATCAGTCCTCGCCCCTGACGATGTTCCCCTCCTGGACTGCCTGCGGGGTGCGCCCGCTGCGGTCCTCGACGGCCGGTACCCAGGTCCGCAGCGCCCTCTTGCCCTTCAGGCGGCGGGCCTTCGACCACCCCGTCTCGGGTCGGCGGACGATGGGTTTCTCACCGGTTTCCGTGGTCACGGCGCATCATCTTCCTTCTTCTGCGCACATCTTCTGCGCAGATCTTTGTGTACTTCTTTACGCACTGCTCCAGCAGCTCGGCTGTCGTCCGCAGTTCCCCGACTGCGGTTCCCCCTTGCCGTGTTGAGCACCGGGTCCCCCGATCGTGGTCCCGCCAAACGCCGTGAACGCCGCCGCCCGCAGCGGCGGCGGTGCCCTACACGTTGGGCTCGGCCACGCTGATGTCGCCCAGGGCCGACTCCGGGTCGCGTTCCAGGGCCAGGTCGCCCAGGGAGACGATGCCCACGGGGTGCCCGTGCTCGACGACCGGGATGCGGCGTACGGCGTGCTCGCGCATCAGTTCCACCGCGTGGTCCAGCTCCTCGTCCGGGCGTACGGTCACCACATCGTCGCTGCACGCGCCGGCCACGGTGATCTGCTCGGGATCGCCGCCCTCGGAGATCGACCGGACCACCAGGTCGCGGTCGGTGACCAGGCCGCGCAGCTGGTCCCCGTCGGTCACCAGAACGGCGCCGAGATCCTGGTCGCGCATGATCCGGGCCACCGCGGCGACGGAGGCCTGCGGCTCCACGGTCACCAGGTCGCTGGTCATGATGTCGCGGACGTACTGGGCCATGACGTGCTCCTTTCTCGACTCCGGCGGCGTCGGCCGACGCCGTTGGGACGGCCGGGTACCCGATGTGTCACATCGACACGTCATGGTCACCACCCGCGTGCGGCCTCCAGCAGGCGCTCGCGCACGAGGGTGACGTGCGGCGCCGTGGAGGCGCCCGGCCGCTGGGCCAGGTAGGTCGTGTTGATCGGCGGGTCGGCGGGCTCGTCGAGGAGGACGAGGGCGCCGGAGGCCAGCTCGGCTGCGCACAGGTAGCGCGGCAGCACGCTGAAGCCGGCACCGGCCACGACCATGGCCAGTACGGCCCGCAGGTCCGGCACGGAGACGGCCGCCTGGCAGTTCAGGCGCCGGCCGAAGACATGCCGCCAGTAGCGGCGGACGATCGGCAGGTCCTCGGCGTAGGTGATCAGCGGGACGGTGTGCAGCACGCCGGGACCGTCGGCGGCGAGGGGCTCCCTGAGGCGCTCGGCCCATGCGGGAGCGGCCACCAGCGCGAACTCCTCGTCCGACAGCGGCACCGCGGACAGGGTGCGGCCACGGGGCCGGGTCGTGGCGATCACCAGGTCGTGGCGCCCGGCGCGCAGCTCGTCGAGGAGAGGGTCGGTCAGTCCCATGGTGACGCGCAGCCGCACGCCCTGTGTGACGAGCGTGGACAGGGCGGGCAGCGCGCGGGTGGAGAGGAGTTCGGCGGGTCCGGCCAGATGGACGGGCTCGGGCCGTGCCTCCCCCGCCGGGCCGTGTCCGGTGGCCGCGGCGAGCGCGTCGAGCGGGGCGGCGATACGGGCGGCGAGTTCGTCGGCCACCGCGGTCGGTGCGACGCCGCGGGGCAGCCGTTCGAACAGCTCCCGGCGCGTCTGCCGTTCCAGTGAGCGGATCTGTGTGGTGACGGTGGGCTGGGAGAGACCCAGCAGCTGGGCGGCGGCCGTGAAGGACCCGGAGCGGTAGACGGCGAGGAAGGTGCGCAGCAGGTTCAGGTCGGGCTGCGTGGTCGCGCCAGGGGGATCGGAGTGCCTCACAGGAGCGACCCTAAGTCCCTCCCCCGCCGAAGGTGGCCATGAACATTCCTATGGCAGCCATTGGCTGTGCCATTGGATTCCTGAGGGTGAGCGGGCCTACGGTCGAGTCCTCGCCGCAGTGACAGACCGCGGCCCGTCCATCCCGGGAGCAGAGCACCACCATGTCGAAGATCCTTTTCGTCGTCACCGGCGCCGACCACTGGACCCTGGCCGACGGAACCCGGCACCCGACCGGTTTCTGGGCCGAGGAGGCCGTCGCCCCGTACGAGGCGTTCAAGGCAGCGGGCCACGAGATCGTCGTCGCCACCCCCGGCGGTGTCGTGCCCACCGTCGACAAGGCCTCCCTGGCTCCGGAGGTGAACGGCGGCCAGGAGAACGCCGACCGGATCGCCGGGGCGCTGGCCTCCTTCACCGAGCTGCAGCATCCGGTGAGCCTGGCGGATGTGCGGCTGGAGGACTACGCGGCCGTGTTCTACCCCGGCGGCCACGGCCCGATGGAGGACCTCGCCGTCGACGCCGGCTCGGGCCGGCTGCTCGCCCGGGCTCTGGAGTCGGGCACGCCGCTGGGGGTGGTGTGCCACGGCCCCGCCGCGCTGCTGGCCGCCGTGGAGGAGGACGGCCGCAACGTCTTCCAGGGGTATGAGGTGGCCGCGTTCACCAACGCCGAGGAGATCCAGGGCGGCATGGCGGACAGGGCGAAGTGGCTGCTGCAGGACCGCCTCACGGAGGCCGGGGTGCAGGTGCGCGTCGGCGAGCCGTGGGCGCCTCATGTGGTGGTGGACCGCACCCTCGTCACCGGCCAGAACCCGGCGTCGTCCGCTCCGCTCGCGCAGGAACTGCTGAAGAAGCTGGTCTGAGTTCCGGCCGGGGCACCTACTGCCCCGGCACGATCTCGCTCCACACCTGCTTGCCCCCACTGACCGGCAGCGTCCCCCAGGCCACCGACAGCGCCTCGACGAGGAGGAGGCCGCGCCCGCCCGTGGCCTCCCAGCCGATGCTGGCCGGCCGGACGGGCGCGCGGGGCGAGGAGTCGGCGACGGCGACGCGCAGCCGGTCGCCCACGCGGGTGAGGTCGAGGCGGACCTGGCCGTCGGTGTGCACCAGGGCGTTGGTGACGAGCTCGGAGACGACGAGGAGGACGGCGTCCATGTCGCGCTCCGGCACGCCCCAGGTGCGCAGGGTGCGCCGGGTGAAGCGGCGGGCGTGCCGGACGGCCTCGGGGAGGCGCCACACCGTCCAGCTCTCGCGCAGCGGGCGCACGGCCATGCCGTCGTAGCGCATGAGGAGCAGGGCGACGTCGTCGCTGCGGCGGGCGCCCTCAAGGAGGGCGTCGGCGACGGGGCCGAGGTGGGCGGGGTCACAGGCGGCGAGCCCGCGGGCGAGACGGTCCAGGCCCACGTCGATGTCCTCGTCGGCGGACTCGACGAGGCCGTCCGTGGCCAGGGCGAGGACGGTGCCGGGCTGCAGCCTGAGCGGACTCATCGGGAAGTCGGCCTGGGCCACCACGCCGAGTGGCGGGCCGCCCTCCGCCTCCGGGATCTCCGTACTGCCGTCCGGATGCCGCAGCACCGGCGGCAGATGGCCGGCGCGGACGCACCAGGCGGAGCCCTCCTCCATGTCGACGTCGACGTAGGCGCAGGTGGCGAAGAGGTCGGTCTCCATGTCGACCAGTAGGCGGTTGGCGTGGGAGACCACCACGTCCGGCGGGTGTCCCTCGACGGCGTAGGCGCGCAGCGCGGTGCGCATCTGCCCCATGAGGGTGGCGGCGCCCGCACTGTGGCCCTGGACGTCGCCGATGATCAGGGCGACGTGGTGCTCGGGCAGCGGGATCACGTCGTACCAGTCGCCGCCCACCTCCAGGCCGGCGGTGGCGGGCAGGTAGCGGGCGACGGCGACCGCGCCGGGCAGCTTCGGCAGGCGGCGCGGCAGCAGCTGGCGCTGGAGCATGCCGACGAGTTCGTGCTCGGCGTCGAAGGCGCGGGCGCGGGTGAGGGCCTGACCGGCGAGGCCTGCGGAGGCGGTGAGCAGGGCACGTTCGTCGGGGCCGAAGTCGTGCGGGGCGTCCCAGCCGATCAGGCAGACGCCGGCCATGCGGCCACCGGCGGGCAGCGGCAGCACGGCGAGGCCGCCGGGGCCGACCTCGGCGAGCGCGGGTTCCAGAGGGGCTCCGGCGGGCCAGATCTGGGCGCGGCCCTCGCGCAGGGCGGTGGCCAGCGTGGGCATGGCGCGCACCGGCGCGTCGGGCCACTCGGTGCGCCACTCCAGCCGCCACAGCTCGGGCCAGGCCTCGGGCTCGGGCGGGTCGAGGACGGTGACGACGAGCCGGTCGTTCTCCAGTTCGGCGAGCGCGATCCGGTCGGCGCGCAGCGGTTTGCGCAGGGCGCCGACCACGGCCTGGCCGACGTCGCGGACGGTGCCCGCGGTGGCCAGCGCGGCGGCCAGGCGCTGCACACGGGCCACGTCGGTGACGTCGGGGCGCAGCTCGGCGGCGTCGGCGACGGTGCCCACGAGCCGCGCGGGCCGGCCCTCGCCGCCGGGCAGCAGGCGGCCGCGCAGCCGCAGCCACTTCGGCGGGCCGGCGGGCTGCAGCACGCGGAACTCCAGCTCGCGGTCGCCGATGGACATGTGGTCGGCCTCCACGACCGACATCAGCGAGGGCAGGTCCTCCGGAACGGTGAGGCCGAGCAGGGTCTCCACCTTGCCGTCGTACTCGTCCGGGTCGAGGGCGAAGAGGGCCAGGATGTCGTCGCCGACCTCCACCCGGCCGGAGTCCATGGCGAGGCTGAAGGCGTCGGGCGGCAGCTCCTCGCTCTCGGCGGCCGGCCCCGGAGGGGGGCAGGTGGCGGCCTCGGCGATCAGTTCCAGGCATGTGCGGTCGTCGGTGTCGAAGCCGCGTGGGCTCTCGGTGACGGCCAGGAGGCAGCCGCCGCCGTCCCCGTGCACGGGCAGGGCCGCCAGATGGAAGTCACCCGGCGGCGTGCGCCGGGACTGGGCGCCGGCGGCGAGCTCCTCGGGGCCGAGCCACACCGGACGCCCACCGCGATGGGCCTCGGCCGCCGGGGAGCCACCGGCGACGGGATAGGTGTCGCGCACGCCGTACAGCGTCCGCGGCACGCCGGCCGATTCGACCAGGCACAGCAGCTCGCCGTCCTCGCCCAGGCGGTAGACGGCGGCGAGGGCCGCGCCCGCGAAGACGAGCGCCTGTTCGAGGACGCGCCGCAGCCGCTCGGGTGAATCCTGACCGGACGTGATCGTTTTGAGGGCATCCTCTGCACGCAGAGTTCTCTCTCTGCGTCCGGCTGTGCCCTGACTGACCACGTCCGTCATTACAGCGCTTATGGGGCACGTGCGCAGCCCCTGTGAGTGTTCCGTGGAGCCGACCGGGCCGGACCGCTCGAAAGGTGCCGAACATGTCTTTACGCGTGCGTTCCGCACGGTGGTCTCGTGACAGAAGTGACTGTGCGGGGCCGCCCGCCGACTGGAAATGTCGGTGCCGTTCAGGGCCTGCCTCCCTGGAAGAAGCCGAGGCGGAGCCATAGGGAGGGGACGCGTATGGACAAGCGGTACGAGGTGTACGCGCTCGCCGACCGGCACTTCTACGACACGCCGGACCGGGCGGGCGCGGGCACGCGGGAGGCCACGCCGCTGTACGAGGCGGCCCGCCGCGCGGTGCCGGAGGGCTGGGAGGCGGCCCGGATCGGTGACTGGCTGACCATGACGCCGCTCGGCGAGGACGGCGGTGCGCTGCCGGGTCCGGCGCAGGGCTGGAAGATCCACGCTTCCGCCACCCGCGCGAACGCGGAGGAGATCGCCGGAATCGTGTGGGACTACTGCGTGCCGCGACGCATCCCGTTCAAGTTCGTGCCCGGCCCGCACCTGCTGCACCTGCGCAACACCAAGTACGCGCCCCGCGACGGCAGCGGCAAGTTCGTCACCCTCTACCCGGCCGACGACGAGCAGCTGCACAGGGTCCTGCGCGAGCTGGGAGAACGGCTGGAGGGCTTCGAAGGGCCGTACATCCTCACCGACCTGCGCTGGGGCGAGGGTCCGCTGTACGTGCGCTACGGCGCCTTCGCGCGCTCGTTCGTCGTGGACGAGCGGGGGTCGCTGGTGCCGGCGGTGCGGGACGGCGAGGGCCGGCTGGTGCCGGACCGGCGGGCGCCGTCCTTCCAGGTGCCGGAGTGGGTGACGCTGCCCGCGTTCCTCCAGCCGCATCTGGACGCCCGCAACACCACGACCGTGGGCGAGCTGCCGTACCGGATCGAGAAGGCGCTGCACTTCTCCAACGGCGGCGGCGTGTACGCGGGCACCGACACCCGGGACGGGCGCAAGGTCGTCCTGAAGGAGGGACGGCCGCACGCGGGCCTGGCGGCGGACGGAGCGGACGCGGTCGCGCGGCTGGAGCGGGAGAAGGCGGCGCTGGAGCGCGTCTCGGGCACGGGTGTGGTGCCGGAGGTGCGCGACTGGTTCGAGCTCGGCGGCCACCGGTTCCTGGTGATGGACTTCCTGGAAGGCCGCCCGCTGAACTCCTTCTTCGCCGAACGGCACCCGCTGCTCACCCCGGACCCGGATCCCGAGGCGGTCGCCGCCTACACGGCGTGGGCGCTGCGCATCCACCGCAGGGTCGAGGAGGCGGTCGCGGCGGTCCACGAACGCGGGATCGTCTTCAACGACCTGCACGTCTTCAACATCATGGTCGCGCCCGACGACGAGTCGGTCTTCCTGCTGGACTTCGAGGCGGCGGCCGACGCCGAGGAGAACGGCCGCCAGGTCGTCGCCCACCCCGGTTTCTTCGCCCCGCCGGACCGCAGGGGCACCGACGTCGACCGGTACGCGCTGGCCTGCCTCAGACTCGCCCTGTTCATGCCGGTCACCACGCTGTTCGTGGTCGACCGAGGGAAGGCGGCCCATCTGGCCGAGGTGATCGCGGGTCAGTTCCCGGACGTGCCACGGGAGTTCCTGGACGAGGCGGTCGCGGAGATCACGCGGATGCCGGGCCCGGCCCGCCTGCCCTCCGCCGCGCCGACGGCCCCCGGCGACTGGCCCTACAGCCGTGACTCGATGGTCAAGGCGATCCTCGCCTCGGCCACCCCGGAGCGTGACGACCGGCTCTTCCCCGGCGACATCGCCCAGTTCTCCGACGGCGGCGGACTCGGCCTGGCGCACGGCGCGGCCGGTGTGCTGTACGCGCTGGCCGAGGCAGGCGCCGAACGGTACGAGGAGGGCGAGCGCTGGCTCCTGACCCGCACCGATCCGGCGCCGGCGGGGACACCGCTCGGCCTGTACGACGGGCTCGCGGGCATCGCCTACGTACTCGACCGGCTCGGGCACCGGCAGCGGGCGCTGGACCTGGTCGACGGCATCCTGAAGGAGCGGTGGCAGAACCTCTCCTCCGACCTGCACGGCGGGCTGGCCGGGCTCGGCCTGGTCCTGGGCCACCTGGCCCACGCCACCGGCGATCCGGAGCTGACGGAGAGGGCCGCCGAGGCCGCCCACCTCCTCGTCCGACGGCTCGCCGAGCCGCCCTCCGCCACGCCCCGGCGCCGGGCCGGGCTGCTGCGCGGCGCGAGCGGGCCCGCGCTGTTCCTGCTGCGGCAGTACGAGCGGACCGGCGAGAAGGAGCTGCTGGACGCGGCCGGTGCCGCGCTGCGCCGGGACCTGGACTGCTGTGTGACGCGCGAGGTCGGGGCGCTGGAGGTCGACGAGGGCTGGCGGACGCTGCCGTACCTCGGCGACGGCAGCGCGGGGCTGGGCATGGTCCTCGACGACTGTCTCTCTCAAGTCCCTGATCCGGACGGGCAGTTGGAGCGGGCGCGCTCCGGCATCATCACCGCCGCCACCTGCCGCTTCTACGCGCAGCCCGGCCTCTTCCAGGGCCGCGCCGGAATGATCCTGCACCTCAGCCGCTCCTCCGCGCCGGGCGCGACCCGGGCGCGGCTGGACGAACAGATCGCCGGGCTCGGCTGGTTCGCGATGGCGTACCAGGGCCAACTCGCCTTCCCCGGCCACCAGATGATGCGGCTGTCCATGGACCTCGCCACCGGAACGGCGGGCTGCCTGCTGGCTCTCGCGGCGGCCCTCGACGGCGAGAGCACCGCCCACCTGCCGTTCCTGCCGCCACGGCGGCCCCACGAACGCGGCTCCGCGACCTGACGGAGCCGTGACTCAACCCCGTCCCCACGGATGGACACGACAGAAAGGACACGTCATGGCACTTCTCGACCTGCAGACGATGGAGTCCGACGAGCACACCGGCGGCGGTGGCGCCAGCACGGCCTCCCTGCTGTCCTGCGTCAGCGCGGCGAGCGTTCTGCTCTGTCTCTGACGAGCGGCGCCCCTGGCTCCGGGCGGTCCTCTCCCACGCGGGAGGGGCCGCCCGGGGTCCGTCGTACCACCCCCGAGCCACTGAGACGCGAGGGCCGCAGCCCTATGACGACCCCTGCCGACGACGCCCGTACGCTGCTGCGCGACGCCACCCGGCACAGCGGACCCCGCTGTGTGGTGCTGTGCCTGGCGAGCACCGTCGCGACCGGTGCCGGACTGCTGCTGCCGGCCGCGCTGGGCAGGACCCTGGACCTGCTGCTGGCCGACGCCCCGGCGACCCGCTGGGTGCTGTACTGCGCCGGCATCGTGCTGCTGCTCGCCCTGCTCGACGCCTGCGAAACCGTGCTCACCGGCACCGTCGACGCCCGCTCCACGGCGTGGCTGCGCCGGCGGCTGACCGGCCATGTGCTGGCCGTGGGCCCGCGCGCCGCCGACCGTTTCGGCTCCGGTGACCTCGTCGCACGCCTCGTCGGCAACGCCGCCCAGGCCGGGACGACCCCCGCGGCCCGTGCCGCGCTGCTCGCCGCGGTCGCCGGTCCCGTCGGGGGCGTGGTGGCGCTCGGCATCCTCGATGTCCGGCTCGCCGCCGTGTTCCTCGCCGGAGCGCCGGTGCTGTACCTGCTGCTGCGCGCCGTCGCCCGCGACACGACGGCGTGTGCGGCGCGCTACCAGCAGGTGCAGGGGCGGATCGCGGCCGGGCTGGCGGAGGCCGTCGGAGGCTCCCGCACCATCCGGGCGGCGGGTACGGCGGAGAAGGAGGCGGCGAGGATCCTGCGGCCGCTGCCCGAGCTGTCCCGCGCGGGGCACGAGATGTGGCGGGTGCAGGGCCGGGCCGCCGGGCAGGCCGTCGCCGTGGCGCCGGTGCTGCAGCTCGGCGTGGTCGCCGTGGCCGGGCTGCTGCTCACCCTGCACCAGCTGTCGGTGGGCGAGGTGCTGGCGGCCTCCCGGTACGCGGTGCTCGCGACCGGCGTCGGGGTGCTCGTCGGACAGCTCGCGGGCCTGGCCCGGGCCCGGGCGGCGGCCGGGCGCCTCGGCGAGCTCCTGGCGGAGCCCGCCCCCGCCCACGGGGAGCGCCGGCTGCCCGAAGGACCCGGCCGGCTGGAGCTGCGTGGCGTGACGGCCCGGCGCGGCGGGCGGACCGTCCTCGACGGCGTCGACCTCGTCGTGCCGGGCGGGACGACGCTGGCCGTGGTCGGCCGGTCGGGCTCCGGCAAGTCGCTGCTCGCCGCGCTCGCCGGGCGGCTGGCCGACCCGGACTCCGGAGACGTTCTGCTCGACGGGGTACCGCTGCGGGACCTCACCCGCGAGGAACTGCGCCGCGCCGTCGGCTGTGCGTTCGCCCGCCCCGCCCTGCTGGGCACGACCGTCGAGGACACGATCGCCCTCGGCCTGTCGTCCCCCTCCCCCGCCCGTATCCGCGAGGCGGCCCGCACGGCCCGCGCCGACGACTTCGTCCGCCGCCTGCCCGACGGGTACGCCACGGCCCTCGCCGACGCCCCGCGCTCCGGCGGGGAATCCCAGCGACTGGGCCTCGCCCGGGCGTTCGCCCACGGCGGTCGGCTGCTGATCCTCGACGACGCGCTCTCCAGCCTCGACACGGTGACGGAGCACCACATCACCCAGGCCCTCCTCGGGTCCGCCCCCGGCAGCACCCGGCTCCTCGTCGCCCACCGCGCGGCCACGGCCGCCCGTGCCGACGCGGTGGCATGGCTGGACGAGGGGCGGGTGCGGGCCGTGGGACGGCACGAGGAGCTCTGGCGACGCCCGGAGTACCGGGCCGTGTTCGGCCAAGCGGGAGGCGATGCGTGAGCGACGGCAGGGTGTACGGACGCGGCCTGCGCTTCCTCCGGGCGCGATGGCGGATCCTGCTGCGGCTCGGCGGCTGGTCCGTACTGGAGACCGGGCAGACGTTCCTCCTCGGGTACGCGCCGGCCCGCGCCCTGGACGAGGGGTTCCTGGCGGGACGGCCCGGAGTCGGGCTCGGCTGGCTGGGCGTGGCCGGGCTCGCGGTCGTCGTCGGTGCGTTCGGGACCGCGCGGGTGTACACGGCTGTGGCGGCCCTCGTCGAGCCGCTCCGGGACCGGCTGGTGACCGGGGTGGTGGCCCGCGGGGTGCGGGACGGGGACGGCGGCGCCCTGTCCGGGCTGACGCAGCAGGTGGAGATCGCACGGGACACCTTCGCCGGGCTGGTGATGGTCTCCCGCTCGTTCGTGTTCACCGCCGTCGGCGCGCTCGCCGGGCTGTTCTCGCTCGCCCCGCCGCTGCTGCTGGTCGTCGCGCCGCCGCTCGTCGCCGGGGTGGCGCTGTTCACGGCGACGCTACGGCCGCTGGCCCGCAGGCAGCAGGCGTTCCTCGTCGCCGACGAGAACCTCGCCGGTCACCTGGGGGACGTCGGCCCGGGCCTCAGGGACATCACGGCGGCCGGCGCGGAGGACCGGATCGCCGCCGACACCGGGGAACGCGTCGACGCCGAGCTGCGGGCCGCCCGCTCCCTCGCCCGCTGGGGCGTCCTGCGCGTGGCCTCCCTGGCGGTCGGCGGGCAGCTGCCGATCGTGCTGCTGCTCGCCGCCGCGCCCTGGCTCCTCGACCACGGCGTCACCACGGGCGCCCTGGTCGGCGCCCTCGCCTACGTCACCCAGTCCTTGCTCCCCGCCCTGCGGAACCTGGTCCACGGCCTGGGCGTCAGCGGCTCCCGGCTGGCGGTCGTGCTGCGCCGCCTCACGGCCGACGACGGCGCAGCGGGCCGGCCCCGCTCCAGCCGTGCCGGCTCCGGGACGCACCGCGCACCCGCGAAGCCCGACGCCGCGCCCCTGCCCGAGCCGTCCGTCGGTACCCCCGCCCTCCTGCTCTCCTCCGTCACCTTCGCCTACGGCCCCGCCGCCGCCCCCGTGATCGAGGACCTGGACCTCACTCTCCCTCCCGGCTCCCACCTGGCCGTCGTCGGTCCGAGCGGCATCGGCAAGTCCACGCTCACGGCGCTGGTGGCGGGGCTGCTGGAACCCGCGCGGGGCACGATCCGGGTGGCCGGGCACGCGGTACCGGGACCGGCGGCGGCCGCTCGGCGGGTGCTCATCCCGCAGGAGGCGTACGTCTTCACCGGCACCCTCGCCGAGAACCTCGGCCACCTCCGGCCGGACCGCGTGCCCGAGGCGGAGCTGCTCGCCGCCGCCGAGGCGGTGGGGCTGGCTCCGCTCCTGGAGGCGCTCGGCGGGCCCGCGGCCCGGGTCGATCCGGCGGCGCTCTCGGCGGGCGAGCGGCAGCTGATCGCGCTGACCCGGGCCTATCTGTCGTACGCCCCGCTCGCCCTGCTCGACGAGGCGACCTGTCACCTGGACCCGGAGACGGAGGAACGCGCGGAGCGCGCCTTCGCGGAGCGGCCGGGCGGCACCCTGGTCGTCGTGGCGCACCGCATCAGCTCCGCCCGCCGCGCGGACCGCGTCCTGGTCATGGACGGCCCGCACACCGCGTACGGCAGCCACGACGAGCTCCTGCGCCGTTCGGCGCTGTACCGCGATCTCGTCGGCGGCTGGACGCCCGGGTCCGCCAGGCGGTCACAGCCAGCCCTCCCCCTGGGAGATACGGATCGCGTCGATACGGTTGCGGGCCCCGGTCTTGCGGGTGATGGCCGCCATGTAGTTGCGCACGGTCCCGTGGGACAGGTGCAGGCTCCCGGCGATCTCCGCGACGGAGGCCCCCTTGGCGGCCAGGGATAACACGCTCAGCTCCCGCCGGGTCAGCGGCATCTCCGCGGCCTTGACGAAGCCGAAGCCCAGCGAGTCGTCGATGAAACGTTTCCCCTGGGCGACCCTCCGGATCCCGCGCACCAGGTGTTCCGGCGAGCCGCTCTCCTTGTCGACGTAACCCAGCGCCCCGGCCTCGATGGCCCGTTTCAGCAGCCCCGGTCTGTTCGCACTGGCAAGGACGAGAAGCCGTGGGGGCGTCATGCCCGGCCCCTGCGGGAGCAGGTCGCCCAGCGGCGGGACGCCGTAGGTGTCCAGGCACTCCAGGTCCGCCGCGCAGACGTCCGGCCGCACCGACCGCACCCGGCCGGCCGCGCCGCGCCACGAAGTGTCGTCCACCGCGAGGTCGGGCTCCCGGCGCAGCCACTCCGCCAGAACCGATCGCACCAGACACGCGTCGTGCACCAGAAGTACCCGGATCACTGCCACCCCTTCAGCTCGCCGTACGCCGGTTCCTGAACGCCTGCCCCATTGTTCGCGAGCGTGACCGGTCCTGGGCGCGAGGAACCGGCCATCAGGGTGCGCGGGGGCGCACGCGCGGCGCCCGCACATGGGCCCGCGCACCGACTCTGGGGGCATGGGACGCAAGGTGCGGGGTACACAGGGGGGCTTCGTCGTGCGTGAGTGCCTTGTGCCGCACGCGGGTCCCTTGCGCCCGTTCCCGGCCGGGAGCGGCGGGCTGGGCGCTCGCCGTGCGCGCCGAGCCGCCAGGAGAGAGATTTGACCCTGGAACCGTCGTGCGGCCGTGCGAGGAGGTGGTCGGCGTGTCCGACGGGCCGTCGTCCCGGCAGGCGCCCCCGACCGCGAGGGCACCCGTCGGACGTCCGCTGCTGTCCCTGACGCTGGCCTCGATGATGGACGAGGTGCACGCGCACTCCGGCGCGGTCTACCTGATGGCGGAGGACCAGCCGGTGCTCGAAATGGCGGTGATGGCGGGCCTGCCCCGGGCGTTCGCGGCGCCCTGGGAGCGGCTGGGGCTGAACGCGCGGATCCCGGTGTCCGACGCGGCACGGGAGCGGCGGCTGGTCTGGGTCGGTGGCGAGGAGGAGATGGCGCGCAGCTATCCGCGCGTCGCCATGGTGCTGCCCTACCCGTTCGCGCTGGCCGCGCTGCCGGTCGCCACCAGCACCACCGTGTACGGCGCGGTGTTCGTGACCTGGCCCGGTTCGCACCCGCCGGAGCTGTCGCAGCGGGAGCGGGAGCAGCTGACCGCGGCCTGCGACCGGCTCGCGCTGCGGCTGGAGCGCGCGGCGGCGGAGAGCCGTACGCTGCACGCCGAGGCGGATCTGGTGGCCTCCCCGACGGTGGGGGGCGCGGCCGGCACCCTCGGCTCGGTCGAGGCGGCGCGGATGGTGGCGCGGCTGCCGTACGGGCTGTGCTCGCTCGATCTGCACGGGCGGATCGGCTTCGCCAACGCGGCGGCGGCGGAGCTGACGGGAGTGCCGGTCGGCAGGCTGCTCGGTTCCCATCTGTGGTCGGCGGCGCCGTGGCTCAACGACCCGGTCTACGAGGACCAGTACCGGGCCGCGCTGATCAGCCAGCACACCACCTCCTTCGTGGCGCTGCGTCCGCCCGGCGACTGGCTGTCGTTCCGCCTCTATCCCAGTCCGAACGGGATCAGCGTCCGCATCAGCAGGGCCCGGGGGGTGTCGCAGGCGGGCGGGGCCGCCCGGGCCGCCGACGACGCCTCGCCCCGGCTGGTCACCATCTCCCACGTGGTGAGCCTGACCGGCGCGCTCACCGAGGCGGTGAGCGTGCAGGACGTGGTGCGGCTGGTCGCCGACGAGATCGCGCCGGTCGTACGCAGCCAGGCCCTGGTCGTCCTGGGCTCCCGCGCGGGACGGCTGCACGTGCTGGGGCACCGGGGGTATGAGGATCCGGCCGTGGTGCAGCGGTTCGACGGCATGCCGCTGTCGGAGCCGACTCCGGGCACGCAGGTCCTGCAGACCGGGGTGCCCGCGTTCTTCGAGTCCCGGGAGGAGCTGGAGCGTCTGTATCCGGGGCGGCAGGCGGCCCTCGACGGGTTCGCGGCCTGGGCCTATCTGCCGCTGATCGCCTCGGGCCGGCCGGTGGGCACCTGTGTGCTGGCCTACTCCGAACCGCATCCCTTCCGGACGGAGGAGCGCGCGGTGCTGACCAGCCTGGCCGGGCTGGTCGCGCAGGCCCTGGACCGCGCCCTGCTGTACGACGTCAAGCACCGGCTGGCGCACGGGTTGCAGGCGGCCCTGCTGCCGCACTCGCTGCCGTCGCTGCCCGGCATCGACGCCGCCGCCCGCTATCTGCCGGCCACGCGGGGCATGGACATCGGCGGCGACTTCTACGACCTCGTGCCGACCGAGGGCCGGGCGGCCGCGGTGATCGGTGATGTGCAGGGGCACAACGTGACCGCGGCCGGGCTGATGGGGCAGATCCGCACCGCCGTACGCGCGTACACGACCGTCGGGCAGGCCCCCGAGGAGATCATGCGCAGCACCAACCGGCTGCTGATCGACCTGGGTACCGATCTGTTCGTCAGCTGCCTGTACCTGCGGCTCGATCCGGGCCGGGGCCGGGCCGTGATGTCCCGCGCGGGTCACCCGCCGCCGCTGCTGCGCCGGCCGGACGGGCGGGTACGGGTGCTCGACCTCGCCGGCGGTCCGCTGCTGGGTATCGACGCCTTTGCCGCGTATCCCTCGACGGAGGTAGACCTCGCCCCCGGTTCCCTGCTCGCCCTCTACACCGACGGGCTGGTCGAGTCCCCCGGCGTCGACTTCGAGGAGGCTCTGGCCGACCTGGGCCGCCGGCTGACCGAGGCCGGGGACCTGCCGCTGGACGAGCTCGCCGACAGCCTGGTCCGGCACGAGGCGGATACGGAGCACCGGATCGACGATGTGGCGCTGCTGCTGCTCAGGGCGCGGGCGGACGGCTGACGCAGGGCGTCCGCCCGGCGCGCCGGACAGGTCCGCGTCGGCCCGAGGCAGTGGAACAGAACGGTCCGGCCCTCCCGCCGGAGGGCCGGACCGGTTCACCGTCGGCCGGAACCGCGGGTGGGGCCGACGGTGGTCTCCGGGACACCGGTGGGGCCGGGTCAGCCGTCCTCACCCACCGGTGGCCGACTCACTGTTACTGCGTCAGACCGGAGCCGTGCGCGGCGCCTTCGCCCGCACCGTCACCGGCACCGGCCTCTTCACCGCCGGCCTGCTCGCCTGCGCCGGCCTCCTCACCGGCGCCGGCCTGCTCACCAGCGCCGGCCTCTTCACCGCCGGCCTGCTCGCCCGCGCCCGCTTCCTCACCGGCGCCGGCCTGCTCACCGGCACCGGCCTCCTCGCCGCCGGCCTGCTCGCCCGCGCCCGCTTCCTCACCGGCGCCGGCCTCCTCACCAGCACCGGCGTCTCCGCCGGCACCGGCCGCGCCGCCACCGCCGAGGGTCGCGCCGACCGCCTCCAGTGCGGTGGTGACCGGCTGGAAGAACGTCTCGCCGCCGACCGTGCAGTCGCCGCTGCCGCCCGAGGTCAGACCGATCGCGAGACCGTCCTGGGTGAACAGCGAGCCGCCGCTGTCGCCGGGTTCGGCGCAGACGTTGGTCTGGATGAGCCCGGTGACGGTGCCCTCCGGGTAGTTCACGGTGGCGTCCAGGCCGAGGACCTGACCGTCGGACAACCCGGTGGTGCTGCCCATCCGGAAGACCTCCTGACCCACCGTCGCCTCCGCGGCCTCGGAGATCTGGACGGTCTGGTCGCCGAGGTTGACCTCGCTCGGCGCCTCGGTGGCCGGGTCGTCGTACTTCACGAGTGCGAAGTCGCCCTCGCCCGGGAAGACCGCCTGGTCGACGGTGGCGATCGGCTGGCCGTCCTGCGCGTCGGACCACTGCTCGGCCGCGACTCCGCAGTGACCCGCGGTCAGGAAGGCGGGCGAGCCGTCGCCCGCGGTGACGTTGAAGCCGAGCGAGCAGCGCGCGCCGCCGCCGAAGATGGCGTCACCGCCCGAGGCGAACGTCTTGAAGGTGCCCGCGGACTTCTTGATGGTCGCCATGCCGGAGCCGAGGCTCTGCACGGTGGACTCCAGTCTGTCCCACTTGGCGCCGGTGACGGTGCTGTCGGCGGTCACCAGGATCTTGTTGGTCCGCGGGTCGAGCGCCCACGAGGTGCCCGCGATCGTCGCCTTGGACTTGAGGGTCTGCGCACCGGCCTTCAGCTCGGACCAGCTGTTGTCGACCTCGCGGACCTCGGCGCCGGCCTTCTTCGCCTGCACGACCACGTTGTTGTTGTCGCCGGGTACGACGTTCACGACGAGCTGCTGGCTGTCGGCGTCGTAGTACGAGCCGCCGAAGGTCTCACCGAGGAGCCCGGCGAGCTGCGAGGCGAGATCCGAGGCGTCCGCCGCCTTCAGGGTCTTCGGCGCGGCGGCGTCGTCCGACGCGCCGTCCTGCGACGCGTTGGCGTTCGGCAGCAGAATCGCGGCCGCTCCGAGCGCCACCACGCCGCCCGCCGCGATCGCGGCCTTGCGCTTCGGAATTCGCTTGTGACTCAAACTTCTCGACCTCCTGAGGAACGGGGTCCGTGCCACCGTTCGGCAGCTGTTCTGTGGCGCCTGGATGGCTGTTGGTACGCACGGGGTGCGCGGGGCGTTCAATTCCGTTTGCGGGTATGCCGATGTGCACTGCGAATCGGCCAGGCGCCGCGTCCGGTGGGCCGGCGGCGGGAACAATCCCCCATATGACGATGACCACCGCTGAAGCCGACAAGATCCTCTCCGCCAACTTCGCCCCCTGGGTCCTCGACCTGGGCCTCACCGTCGAAGCGGTGGGCCAGGACCGCGCGATCCTGCGACTGCCCTGGTCACAGCGGCTGGCCCGGGAAGGCGGAGCGCTGTCGGGCCAGGCGCTCATGGCCGCAGCGGACACCGCCACGGTGATCGCCGTGTCGGCGGCGCGCGGCGGCTACGGGCCCATGACGACCGTTCAGCAGTCCACGTCGTTCCAGCGGGCGGTGTCCGGTTCGGATGTCCTGATCGAGTCGGTGCTGACCAAGCTGGGCCGCCGGATGGCGTTCGCCGACATCACCTTGACCGCCGAGGAGTCGGGGGAACTCGCGGCACGCGCGAGCACGGTGTATGCCCTACTGGGCTGACACGGTCGGCTACCGATCAGTAACAGTCCGTCTCGATCACGGACCCTAATCCCGGCTTCAGAGAATCTGCACATCGAATGCCCAAGCCAGTCACCGAAGCCGACGCGCCCGCACAGGTCACCGACGTCGGCCACGCCTTTGGGGCGGGAGTGCCGGATTCGCCTCCGGGATGGCAAGCGTGCGGGGCGGGTTGACGGCGTGTCGCATGTGAAGAAGTCGCCACCGAGCCGTGCGCAGACCTGCACGGTTCGGTGCTCCTGAGACTCAATTCCGCAGGTGAGACGGGTGGTTGATTGGAAGCGCGGACCCGCAGCGTGCTTTGATCCATCGCACCGCGGACCGCCAACGGCTCTCGGAGACGGGCGCCAGGCGCTCGCGGTCGCGGCCGTCCATCTGTCCCCAGAGGGGGCCGCTCCCCCCTTGTGAGATATCCATATGAAGGGAAGTTCCATCATGAACTCCACCCCCCAGGTTGAGACCGTCGAGATCGCCGACGCCGAGCTGGACAACGTTTCCGGCGGCCTGTCCGTGAACGCGGTCAACTCCGTCACCGGTGCGGTGGACGGCATCCTCCCGGTCTCCCCGCTGGTCGACACCGCCGTCGGCACCGTTGAGGGCGCCACCGGTCTGAACACCGCTCCGGTCACCAACCTGGTCGCCGGTCTCTGATCGCACCCCTTTGTGCTGACGGGTCCCGGAGCCGCAACCAGCGGTTCCGGGATTCTCGGATGCCGTCGTCCGACCGGCACGTGAGCCGGTCACTCAGTCTTTCCGCAAGTGTTCCGCAGGTGAGGGAAACCACGTGCAGTTCCGCCAACAGGCCCTCGCCAAGCTCCAGTCACCGGAGGAACTCGACCTCCCGGTGCGTTTCGCCCGCCCGCAGGGCTGGCTGGTGCTCTCCGTGACCGTGGTCGCGATGGTCGCCGCGTCCATGTGGGCGGTGACCGGCTCGGTGGCCTCCACGGTCAGCGCGCCCGCCATCCTCACCCACGGGCAGGGCAGTTATCTTCTGCAGAGCCCCGTCGCGGGCCAGGTCACCGCGGTCCTCGCCAGACAGGGCGAGCGGCTCCCGGCCAACTCCCCCGTCCTGAAGGTCCGTACGGCCAAGGGCGACACGGTCGTCCGAACCGTCGACGCGGGCCGCATCAGCGCGCTCGCCGCCACCGTGGGCCAGATCATCCAGACCGGCGCGAACGTCGCCGCCGTGGAGAAGGTCGCCCACACCAAGGACCCGCTGTACGCCACGGTGTACGTGCCCGCCGAGAACGCCGCCTCCATCCCCGCGCACGCCTCCGTCGACCTGACGGTGCAGTCGGTGCCGAGTCAGGAGTACGGCGTGCTGCGCGGCCACGTGAAGTCGGTGGACCGCTCCGCGCAGTCCGCGCAGCAGATCTCCGCCTTCCTCGGGGACAGCCAGCTGGGCGAGCAGTTCACCAAGAAGGGCAGGCCGGTGGCCGTGACGGTGCGCCTCGACACGTCCTCCGCGACGAAGAGCGGCTACCGGTGGTCCTCGGCGGACGGGCCGCCCTACGCCCTCACCTCCATGACCATGGCCACGGGCTCGATCCGGCTGGCCGACCAGCGTCCCGTCGATTGGCTGCTGCCGTGACCGCCACCGCACCGGACACCCGGAGCAGGCGCCGCGCCGCGCCGCCCAAGCGCAAGGTGCCCAAGGGCCGGGCCAAGAGCGTCCGCACGCCCACCGTCCTGCAGATGGAGGCCGTCGAGTGCGGTGCCGCCTCCCTGGCGATGGTGCTCGGCCACTACGGCAAGCACGTCCCGCTGGAGGAACTGCGCATCGCCTGCGGCGTCTCACGCGACGGCTCACGCGCCAGCAACCTGCTCAAGGCCGCCCGCAGTTACGGCCTGACGGCCAAGGGCATGCAGATGGACCTGGCCGCCCTCGCCGAGGTGAAGGCGCCGGCCATCCTCTTCTGGGAGTTCAACCACTACGTCGTCTACGACGGCATGGGGCGCCGCTTCGGCCGCCGCGGGGTGTACATCAACGACCCCGGCAAGGGCCGCCGGTTCGTGCCCATGGAGGACTTCGACGGCAGCTTCACCGGCGTCGTGCTGACCATGGAGCCCGGCGAGGGCTTCTCCAAGGGCGGCCGCAAGCCGGGCATCCTGGGCGCGATGCCCGCCCGGCTGCGCGGCACCGCGGGCACCATGCCCGCCGCGGTGCTGGCGAGCCTGCTCCTGGTGGTGGTCGGCGCGGCGGTGCCCGCGCTCAGCCGCACCTACATCGACATGTTCCTGATCGGCGGTCAGACCTCGCTGCTGGGCGTGCTGTTCGCGTCGATGGGCGCGTGCGTGCTGCTCACGGTGGTCCTGACCTGGCTCCAGCAGGCGAACCTACTGCGCGGCCGCATCATCTCCTCCACGCTCTCCAGCGCTCGCTTCCTGCGCCATCTGCTGCGGCTGCCGGTGACGTTCTTCGCCCAGCGCAGCCCGGCCGACCTGGTGCAGCGGCTGCAGTCCAACGACGCCGTGGCCGAGACGCTGGCCCGCGACCTCGCGGCGGCCGGCGTCGACGCGGTGGTCGTCGTGCTCTACGCGGTGCTGCTGTACACGTACGACCCACAGCTCACCTTCGTCGGCGTCGGCGTGGCGCTGCTGAACATCGTGGCGATGCGGGTCGTCGTCCGGCTGCGTGCGACCCGTACCGCGAAGCTGCGCGCCGACACCGCCCGGCTCACCAACACCGCCTACACCGGGCTCCAGCTGATCGAGACGATGAAGGCCACCGGCGGCGAGGACGGCTACTTCCGCAAGTGGGCCGGACAGCACGCCACCACGCTGGAGGAGCAGCAGCGGCTGGGTGTGCCGAGCGCCTGGCTGGGCATCGTCGCGCCGACGCTGGCGACGCTGAACAGCGCGCTGATCCTGTGGATCGGCGGCATGCGAGCGGTGGAGGGGCATATCTCGGTCGGCCTGCTGGTCGCCTTCCAGGCGCTCGTCACCCGCTTCACGGCCCCGCTCACCCGTCTCAACGGTGTCGCGGGCCGTATCCAGGACTTCGCGGCCGACGTGGCCCGGCTGAAGGACGTCGAGAACTTCCAGGCCGACCCGCTCTACGGCCGTCCGGGCGCCGGCGAGTCGACGCGCCGCCTGCACGGCCATGTCGAACTGCAGAACATCACCTTCGGCTACAACCCGCTGGACAAGCCCCTGCTGACGGGCTTCGACCTGACCGTCGGTCCGGGGCAGCAGGTCGCGCTGGTCGGCGGCTCCGGCAGCGGCAAGTCCACGGTGTCCCGGCTGATCTCGGGGCTGTACGCGCCCTGGGAGGGCGTGATCCGCATCGACGGGCAGCGCATCGAGGACATCCCGCGCGGCGCTCTGGCCGCCTCGGTCTCCTTCGTCGACCAGGAGGTGTTCCTCTTCGAGGGCACCGTCCGCGACAACGTGGCGCTGTGGGATCCGTCGATCCCGGACGACGCCGTGGTGGACGCGCTGCGGGACGCGGCCCTGTACGACGTCGTCATGCGCCGCCCCGGCGGCATCCACAGCAAGGTCGAGCAGGACGGCCGCAACTTCTCCGGCGGTCAGCGCCAGCGGCTGGAGATCGCGCGGGCCCTGGTGCGCAGGCCCAGCATCCTCGTCCTCGACGAGGTGACCAGCGCGCTGGACGCGGAGACCGAGCAGATCGTCATGGACAACCTGCGCAAGCGGGGCTGCGCCTGCGTGGTGATCGCGCACCGGCTCAGCACCGTGCGCGACAGCGACGAGATCGTCGTCCTCCAGCACGGCACGATCGTGGAGCGCGGACGGCACGAGGAGCTGGTGGCGCGCGGCGGCGCGTACGCGGCTCTGGTCAGGGAGCGGTGAGATGACCTCCGTCCATGAGGGGGACCTCGTTCTCCAGGCGCTCGGGTCCGTGGGCACGCCCATCGACTGCGCCGGGTTCAGCCGCCTCGACCTGGAGGGGCCGCAGGTGCTGTGGCTCGTCGCGTCGGGCGCCGTGGACCTGTTCGCGGTCGACGCCGAGGAGCAGGGCCACTGGCACCACCTCGGCCGCCTGGAGGCGGGCTCGCTGCTGCTCGGCCCGGTCGCCGGACCACAGCACACGCTGGTGGCACGCCCGCTGAGGGACTGTGTCGTGCACCGCATAGGGCTGCGCGAGCTGTACCAGCCGGCGGACACACAGACGTGGTCGTACGACGAGTACGGCAACCCCCAGTACGTACCGCCGACGACGAGTCCGCTGGAGTACGCCCTCGCCCTGGGCGTCGGCCGCAGCCTGTCCATCCTCTTCCAGGCGCCGATGGCCGAGCGGGCCGCCGAGGTCACCGATGACGACGTGTTCTGGATGCAGGTGCCGCCGGGCAGCGTGCAGTACGGCTCGCTGTACGGCGCGGAGGCGGCGGCCGACCTGCTGATGGACCCGGCGCTGTGGCAGTCCATGGTCGACCAGCAGTACCGGCTGCTGACCACGCTGGACCGCTGGATCGAGCAGCTGGAGCGGACTCACGAGGACCGTACGGCCGAGGGCATCAAGGCCGGTGAGGCGGTCCGTGCCCAGGCCGACCGGACGCTGCTGGCGTCCATCGGGAAGCGATCGTCCAAGCGCACGACGACCGCCGACGCCGACGCCACGTACGCGGCGTGCAAGCTGGTCGCCCAGGCCGCCGGGATCACGCTCGCCGAGCCCGCGCAGAGCGGCACGGGCAGCGACCGCCTCGATCCGGTCGAGCGGGTCGCGGTGGCCTCGCGCGTCCGCACCCGGGCCGTGCGTCTGGACGGCCGCTGGTGGCGGGACAACGTCGGGCCGCTGGTGGGGCACCGGGCCCTGTCGGGAGCGCCGGTGGCACTGCTGTGGCGGCGCGGCGGGTACGTGGCGGTACATCCCTCGACCGGGCGGGAGACGCCGATCGAGAAGGCCAATGCCGAGGAGTTCGAGCCGCGTGCGGTGATGTTCTACCGCCCGCTGCCCGAGCGTCGGCTCAGCCCGCTGAGGCTCATGCGGTTCAGCATGCGCGGGACGAGCGCTGATCTGACGAACCTGCTGATCAGCGGCCTGGTGACGGTGGCGATCGGCGCGCTGGTGCCGATCGCCACCGGCAAGGTGCTCGGCGAGTTCGTGCCGAAGGCGCAGACCGCTTTGATCGTGCAGGTGTGCCTGGCGGTGATGGTGAGCAGCGTGGTGGCGGCGGCGTTCATGCTGTTGCAGAACCTCACCATCCTCCGGCTGGAGGGCCGTATCGAGGCCACGCTCCAGCCGGCCGTGTGGGACCGGCTGTTGCGTCTGCCGACGAAGTTCTTCACCGAACGCTCCACCGGCGAGCTGGCGAGCGCGGCCATGGGCATCAGCTCCATCCGCCGCCTGCTCGCGGGAGTGGGCCCGGTGATCGCCCAGTCGGTGACGGTCGGCGCGATGAACCTGGCGCTGCTGCTGTGGTACAGCGTGCCGATGGCGCTGGCCGCGATGGGCATGCTCGTCGTCATCGCCGCCGTGTTCCTCGGGCTCGGACTGTGGCAGGTGCGCTGGCAGCGGCGGCTGGTGGTGCTCTCCAACAAGCTGAACAACCAGGCGTTCCAGACGCTGCGCGGTCTGCCGAAGCTGCGGGTGGCGGCGGCCGAGAACTACGCCTACGCGGCCTGGGCGTCCCAGTTCGCGCGCAGCCGTGAGCTCCAGCAGAAGGTGGGGCGCATCAAGAACCTGACGACGGTGCTGGGCGCGGTGTACCTGCCGCTGTGCTCGCTGCTGATGTTCATGCTGCTGGCGGGGCCGGCGCGCGGCTCGATGTCGGCGGCGGCGTTCCTCACCTTCAACACCTCGGTGACGATGGTGCTGACCTCGGTCACCCAGCTGACCGGCGCGTTCGTCTCGGCGGTGGCCGCGCTGCCGCTGTTCGAGGAGATCACGCCGGTGCTGGAGGCGACGCCCGAGGTGCGCACGGCGAGCACCCGGCCGGGTCCGCTGTCGGGGGCGGTCGAGGCACGGCGGCTCTCCTTCCGGTACTCGGACGACGGGCCGCTCGTCCTGGACGACGTGTCGTTCGAGGTGCGGCCGGGCGAGTTCGTGGCGATCGTCGGGCCCAGCGGCTGCGGCAAGTCGACCCTGCTCAGGCTGCTGATCGGCTTCGACCGGCCGCTGTCGGGCAGCGTCCTGTACGACGGTCAGGACCTGGCGGCCCTCGACCAGTCGGCCGTACGGCGGCAGTGCGGAGTGGTGCTCCAGCACGCGCAGCCGTTCACCGGCTCGATCCTGGACGTCATCTGCGGTACCGAGCCGTACACGCCGGAGGAGGCGATGGCGGCGGCCGAGATGGCGGGGCTCGCGGAGGACATCAAGCGGATGCCGATGGGACTGCACACCATCGTCTCGGGCAGCGGGGCGATCTCCGGTGGCCAGCGGCAGCGGCTGATGATCGCCCAGGCGCTGATCCGGCGGCCGCGCATCCTCTTCTTCGACGAGGCGACCAGCGCCCTGGACAACGAGACGCAGCGCACGGTGATCGAGTCCACGCGCAAGCTCAACGCCACGCGGATCGTCATCGCGCACCGCCTGTCGACGGTGCTGGACGCCGACCGCGTGGTCGTGATGGAGGACGGCAAGGTCACCCAGCAGGGCCCGCCGGCGCAATTGCTCGCCGACACGAGCGGCCGGCTGCACGAACTGGTGCGCCGCCAGATGGCGTGAGCCTCAGGACTGCGCTGGTCGCAGGTGAAGCGCCCATCGAGAGCTGCACCACCGCCTTCTGGTGGTCGGCGGGCTTCTTCGCCGCGGGCGCGCTGATCACCTTCCTGCTACACCGGCGTGGAGTGCCGCAGCAGGACACTTCGGCCGCGCCGGTCGTCCGCATGTGACCGTCCGGATCGGTCAGGGGCCGCCGCTCGCAGGGACACGGCGGCCCCTTTTCGCTGCTGTGGTGACGTTTCGGCCGTAACCGCGGGTACACCGTTGCTCCGCCCCCGAAGTGGGTACCCACGGCCCATGCGAATCAGCGTGGTGGATGTGGGATCGAACACGGTCCGGCTGGTCGTGGCGGACGCGGAGGGCGGGGTGCCGCTGCCGGTCCACACCGCGAAGTGGCGTCTGCGGCTGTCGGAGCAGGTGAAACCGGGGGGACCGGTCCCCGAGGAGGCCGTCGAGCGGCTCGTCGACGCGGTCGCCGATGCGAGCAGGACCGCGGCCCGGTGGGGCGCGGCCGACCCCCTGGCCTTCGCCACCGCCGTGGTGCGCTCCGCGCCGAACCGCCAGGAGGTGCTGCACACGGTCCGAACCCGCACCGGGGTTGACCTGTGCACTCTGCCGGGGGAGGTCGAGGCAGAGCTCACCTTCCTCGGGGCCCGGCGCTGGATGGGCTGGCGGTCGGGGCCGCTCGCCCTGCTCGACATCGGCGGCGGCTCCCTGGAGGTCGCCTTCGGCCGCGGCCGGCTGCCCGACTTCGTGGCCTCCCTGCCGCTGGGCGCGGGACGGCTGACCCACGAGTTCTTCCAGACCCAGGACCCGCCTCCGCCGGAGCAGGTGCGGGCGCTGCGCCGCAAGGTCCGCCATCAGCTGCGGGACGTCGCCGCCCGGATCCGCTGGGAGGGACCGCGCACGGCGGTGGCCACCTCGCGCACCTTCCAGCAGCTGGGCCGGCTGTGCGGAGCCGCGCCCGGACGCCACGGCCCGTTCGTGGAGCGGCAGTTGCACCGCTCGGACCTGCGGCAGGCGATCGACCGCCTGGCCGCCCTGCCCGCCGCCGAACGCGCCCGCCTGCCCGGCATCTCCGCGCCGCGCGCCGAGCAGAGCCTGGCCGGCGCGGTCGTCGGGCACACGGCGATGAAACTGACCGGGCTCACCACGGTGACGATCTGCCCCTGGGCGATCCGCGAGGGCGTTCTGCTGCGCCACATCGAGGACGGACCGTCCTGGTGGGCGCAGGTCAGCCGCCTCGACGAAAGCGCCCACTCCGCCGACCCCCCGGATCCGGTGCCGTTGCGCATCGCGACCGCCACGAGCTGACCTTCAGAGGTGGGCCGCGACCGGCCTGCCCCCGCCGTCGGTCTCGGAGATCGGCGCGTCCATCCGCTCCGGCACCCGTACCCTCCGGGGCAGCCCCACCCGGGCGGGTGGCCCGGCGCCGCCCGGGTACCCGGGGCGCATGGCGCATGAATGCGAAGGACCACGGCTGCCGTCGGCCCGGGGCCCGATCTCCGCAGCCGTCGAGGAGTACCTGCTCGGCACGGGCCCACTGCCCGGCCCCGAGCACATCGCCGACGCGCCCGCGTACGGCGACGACCTCCAGCTCGCCCTGTACCTGTGCTACGAGCTGCACTACCGCGGCTTCGCCGGCGTCTCCCCCGACCGCGAGTGGGACCCGGACCTGCTGCGCACCCGCGCGGCGCTGGAACGCCCCTTCCTGTCCGCCCTGCGCACGGACACCAAGGTCCACGACAGCGTCGAGGACGCGCTCGGGGACATCCTGGTCGAACCCGTCGACGGCACGGGCGTCACGCACTACCTGCGCGACGAGGGCGAACTGTGGCAGCTGCGCGAGTACGCGGCCCAGCGCTCCCTGTACCACCTGAAGGAGGCCGACCCGCACGCCTGGGTGCTGCCGCGCCTCACGGGCAGGGCCAAGGCGGCGATGGCGGCGGTGGAGTTCGACGAGTACGGCGGCGGCCGCGCGGACCGGGTGCACGCCCGCCTGTTCGCCGACCTGATGGAGGACCTGGGCCTGGACACGACGTACGGCCGTTACCTCGACGCCGCGCCCGCGGAGGCCCTGGCCACGGTGAACCTCATGTCCCTCTTCGGCCTGCACCGGGCCCTGAGGGGCGCCCTCGTGGGCCACTTCGCGGCCGTCGAGGTCACCTCCTCGCCGGGCTCCCGGCGACTCGCCGAGGCGATGCGCCGCACGGGCGCCGGGCCCGCCGCCGAGCACTTCTACGACGAACACGTGGAGGCGGACGCCGTCCACGAACAGGTCGTCCGCAACGACGTCATCGGCGGCCTGCTGGCCGATGAACCGCATCTCGCGCCGGACGTCGCCTTCGGCATCGACGCCACCGGACACGTCGAGGACCGGTTCGCCGCCCGTCTGCTCTCCGACTGGCATGCGGCCCGCTCCTCCCTGCGGACACCCCTTGCAGCCGAATCACCCGAAATATTCCATATTTCCTGAGGCCCGGGGTACCTGAGCGTGGTGAATCACTTGGTGCTACCGGGCGTCTACCCCCCGCAGGAGGACACCGAGCTGCTGGCCGGTGCCCTGTCCGACGAACCGCTTCCCCCGGGCGCCAGCGTCCTCGACGTGGGAACCGGGACCGGCGCGCTGGCGATCGAGGCCGCGCGGAGGGGAGGCCTGGTGACCGCGGTGGACGTGTCGTGGCGCGCGGTGTGCACCGCGCGGCTGAACGCCGCGCTGGCCGGGCGTTCGGTCCGCGTCCGGCGCGGAAACCTCTTCGCGCCCGTGCGGGACGAGTCGTTCGACCTCATCCTGGCCAATCCGCCGTACGTGCCGACGCCGGGCGGCGATGCCCGGCCGCGCGGTGAGGCCCGGTCCTGGGACGCGGGCGGCGACGGGCGGCTCGTCCTGGACCGGATCTGCGAAGAGGCCCCGGCGGTGCTGCGCCCCGGAGGCGTGCTGCTGATCGTGCAGTCCGCGCTCAGCGACCCCGACCGGACGCTCGGGCACCTGCGCGCGGCCGGACTGAAGGCCTCGGTGACCCGGCGTCGCCGGATCGCGTTCGGTCCCGTGCTGCGCGGCCGGGAACGCTGGCTGCGACAGCGGGGGCTGCTGTCCGCCGCCGACGACAAGGAAGAGCTGGTGGTCGTCCGTGCCGAACTCCCCGTCTGACGCCCCCCGCCGGATCACCGTCCAGCGCCGGGGCCCGCTTCTGGTCGAGGGCCCCGTGGAAGTCGAGCTGGAGGACGGCACGACGGTGTCCTCCGACCGCTTCCGGGTGGCCCTGTGCACCTGCCGCCGCAGCCGCCGCTACCCCTGGTGCGACACCAGCCACCGGGCCAGGACCACCGGGGGCGACGACTCCGGCCGCCCGTCCGACGGCGCCTCCCGGAGGAGTCGGGATTCCCGGCAGTAGTTCACCGGGTCGGGTGAATCAGTCCTGAAGGGCGGCAGTGCAGGGATGACTCGTGCGCTCCCGGGGTAGCTACCGGGCTCGAACTTTGCCCCTGCCGAGATGGAACGGACATGAGGCCGGAAGCGAACGGCAGCGCCCCTGGGGCGGCCGAGGGCACGGCCGCGGGCTCGCCCGGAGCCGAACCGCCCGTGGCGAATCCCCATGCCCGCACCCGCGTCAGCGGCCCGTACACCGTGGTCGAGGTGGCCGGTGAGATCGACCTGCTGACCGCGGAGCTGCTCGCGGAGCATCTGGACGCGGCGACCGCCCGGCCCGAGCCGGACGTGCTGGTCGACCTGCGGCGCGTGGACTTCTTCGACTGTTCGGGCCTCAGGGCGCTGTGCCGGGCCGAGGCGCGGGCCGGGCGGCGCGGCGGCCGGCTGCGCATCGTGTGCGTCGATCCGCACATCCGCCGCCTGCTGCGGGTATCCGGGCTGCTGGGCCGCTTCCCGCCGCTGCCGGCGATTCCCAGCGAGCCCGAGTGACCCGGGGGCCGGCGGGCGGCCCCACTCCGCCCGCCGACCCCGGTGCGAGACCGCGGGACCCCGTGACAAGGCTCGCACTCCCCATCCGCGAGCCGCTCCCGACGTCACGAGGACCGCACGGTCCCGGTCCCTCAGAAGGTGAAGACGCTCGTCCCGTGGGCGTTCTTCACGCATTCGTTGGAGAAGGTGCGTTCGTACGACACGCGCCGGCCCTGCCAGACGCCGTCGACGGTGACGACCACAGGCTGGTACTCCCTGGTGCACAGCACGCCGTCCTCAGCCGTCAGGGCGTCGAAGTCCCCCTCGGTGCCGCGCAGTTCGGCACAGGCACGCACGGGGTCCGGGTGGCTGCCGGAGGGCCGCGGGGCACAGGTCAGGGTGACCGCGCGGTCCGGAGTGACGGTGGCGGCACTCTCTCCGTGCCCCACGGTGAGCACCAGGGCCGAGGGAGCGTAGAGCGACGCCGGGGCGGCGCCCGGGGAGGCGAGGGCGGCCCCGGCGAGGGACCCGCAGACGGCGGTGGCCGTGATGCCGAGGGTCGTCGCCCAGCGCGCGGTGTTCCGCATTGTGTGCATCCTTCCGCTTGATTCAACGGGGTGCCGGTCCGTGCTCGGTCGGTGCCGGGCCGGCGACCGGGAGTCTGCCGAGTCCGCTGCGGAAACTCACATCGACCCCACAGGTTTCAGTAACGTGCCGTATTGAATCAGTGGCGTGAAGTTACGGAATTCGAACGTTCCAATCCCGGAACTGAGCGGTTCCGCCTCGCGCATTCCGGCCATCTGGCAGATTCCCCCGCCCTCGTTAATAGGCCTGAAACATTCCGGTTGAGCTCTCGGCGGACCACCCCGCGCCCCCTTGTGTTCATGCTCCGGTGGAGTAATCGTCATTACATGATTACGACAGAGCAGAACGAGAAACTGCGCGGATGGTTCGCCGGGCGACTGCCCGACGACCTCTTCGAGGAGCTGTCCGAGGTGACGGTCGACCGCGAGGAGATCACCGTGATCGGCCGTATCCCCGAGCCCCGGCTCGCCGAGGACGCCTCGGCCGCCGAGCGCGAGGGAGCCGTTCAGGGCCGCATCCAGGAGTTCCGGGAACGCACGCGGGAGGCCCGCATGGCGGTGGCCCGGGAAGCGGAACACCGGTTCCGGCGAAAGGTCTCCTGGGGCGTGGAGTGCGGCGACAGGCGCGCCCTGTTCACGCATGTGGCCGCGCCCGTCATGACCCGGCTGCGTCAGCCCGAGCGCCAGGTCCTCGACACCCTGATCGCCGGCGGGGTCGCCCGCAGCCGCAGCGATGCCCTCGCCTGGTGTGTCCGGCTGGTCCAGCGGCACGCCGACGAGTGGCTCACCGAGCTGCGGGAGTCCCTTGAGCACGTCCAGCGAGTGCGGGCGCAGGGACCGGACGCGGACGACGAGTGAAGGAGGAGCAACGGCATCCGTTCCCGCCGCGGCCGCGCCGAAGCCCCTTGTGGTGACGCGTCGTTGTCAGACCCGTCCGCTACTTTGCGGGCATGACCAACTTCCTACTGGTGGCGGGTGCCCGGCTCGGTGCGTGGGCGTGGGACGAGACCGCTGCCGAGCTGCGCGCGGCCGGGCACGCCGTCCACCCCCTGACCCTGTCCGGCCTCGCGGAGAAACAGGGTGTGCCCGCCGGGCAGCAGACCCATGTCCAGGACATCGTCGACGAGGTCGAGCGCCTCGATCTGCGGGACGTCGTCCTCGTCGGGCACAGCTACTCCGGTGTACCGGTCGGTCAGGCCGCCGAGCGGATCGGCGACCGGCTGACGCGGATCGTGTTCGTCGACGCGAACGTGCCGGTGGACGGGGAGTCGTTCCTGTCGGGCTGGCCGAGCGACCATGTGCGGCAGGAGATCGCCGACAACGGTGGCTTCTGGCCGATCGTGACCGCCGACCACTACGCCGGCCAGGGCCTGACGGACGAGCAGATATCCCGGATCGTGAACGGCTCGACCCCGCACCCGGGCGCCACGCTGACCGAACCGGCCGTCCTCACACGCCCGCTCGGTGAGCTGCCCGCGACCTACGTCAAGTGCCTGCTCGACGGCGACGAGCCGCTGGACGCCGTGGCCGACCTGCTGAAGAGCGAGCGCTGGGAGCGGGTGGACATGGACACCGGACACTGGCCGATGTTCTCCCAGCCGCGTGAACTGGCCCGGATCCTGCGGGAGTCGGTCATGCGGCCCTGACGGCCCTGGCGTCCCTGTCACAGGGCCCGTGTCAGGGACGGACCGCCGTCTACTCGTGAGTATCGTCGGTGTGGCGCTAGCTGGACAACGAGAGGCGGACCCGGGCATGGCCACGCACTGGGCGGACTTCCAGCACGAGATCTACCTGAACGGAACGACGGGAGCCGTACCCCGGCTCCCCACCGATCTGACCCGTTTGGAGGCACTCACCGAGCACCGGCTCGGCCCCGGCCCGGTCGGCTACGTCGCGGGCGGCGCGGGCACGGGAAGCACCACGCGCGCCAACCGGGCCGCGCTGGAGCGCCGCAGGATCGTGCCGCGCATGTTGCGAGACGTGCGCGACCGCGATCTGTCGGTCGAGGTGCTGGGCCGTCGGCTGCCCGCCCCACTGGCCCTGGCGCCGGTCGGCGTACTGTCGATCATGCATCCCGACGCGGAGCCCGCCGCGGCCCGGGCCGCCGCCGCGCAAGGTGTGCCCTACATCCTCTCCTCGGTGTCCAGCACGCCGATGGAGCAGGTCGCGGAGGCGATGGGTGATGCCGAGCGCTGGTTCCAGCTGTACTGGCCCAAGGAGCAGAAGGTCGCGCGGAGCTTCCTGGAGCGGGCGAAGGCGGCGGGGTTCAGCGTCCTGGTCGTCACCCTGGACACACCGCTGCTCGCCTGGCGGCCACGCGACCTGGACCAGGCGTACCTGCCGTTCCTCCACGGGGTGGGCACCGCCAACTACTTCACGGACCCGGCCTTCCAGGCGGGCCTGGCCAAGCCGGTGCACGAGGACCTGACCGCGGCGGTGATGCACTTCATCGGCGTGCAGGGCGACCCCGGCAAGACCTGGCCGGACCTGGCGTTCCTGCGGGACAACTGGGACGGGCCGATCGTCCTGAAGGGCGTCCTGCACCCGGACGACGCCCGTCTCGCCGCCGACGCCGGAATGGACGGTGTCGTCGTGTCCAACCACGGCGGCCGTCAGGTGGCCGGCTCCGTCGCGGCGGCCGACGCGCTCCCCCGCGTGGTGGAGACGGTCGGCGACCGGCTCACCGTCCTGTTCGACAGCGGCATCCGCACGGGCGACGACGTGTTCAAGGCGCTCGCGCTGGGTGCGCGGACAGTGCTCGTCGGACGCCCGTACGTCTACGGCCTCGGTCTCGACGGGCAGGCAGGCGTCGAGCACGTGATCCGCTGCCTGCTCGCCGAGTTCGACCTCACCCTCGCCCTGTCCGGGCACACCACCCCCACCACGCTGGGCTCCGCCGACCTCATCGAGGAGTGACGGGGCCTGCGGCCGGCGGCCAGGCCAGACCCCGCGACGCCGGGATGATCCAAACGACAGTGCCTAGGCGTCGGCCCGCTCGATGGGCCCCGCCGACGCGCCCTTGCCGGTGGTGGACAGCGACCCCGCGGTGACCGGTGTCGAGTCGGTGCGCCAGCTCTGGTCGGGGGAGCCGTCGCGTACCTTGACGACGATGTCGGCGTCCGGGTCCCGGGTGGTGGAGGTGAGGGCGAGCTGCTCCTCCCAGCGGGGCAGCAACTCGCCCTGCACGGTCAGGTCGTAGCGCACGTCGTCGGCCCGCTTGGCGTCCTCGTCGGCGCACTCCCCCAGGATCACGACACCGGCGTCCTTGTGGGAGTCCAGGCACAGCTCCGGGTCGGCCACGCTGCGCAGCAGCCCGTCGTCCTCGTACCTCCACTGCTGGGTCCATGCCGCCGAGCACACCGCCAGCTTCGCGCTCGCCCCAGCCTTCGCCTCGCCCCGGATGTCGAGGCACAGGTCGGCGGCGACATTGCGCAGCCGGGTCTGCCCCGGCGCCGTGGGCAGCCCGGCCGTGTCCGGCGGGGTCGGCGAGACGGTGCCGGGCGCCGTATCGCTGCCGCCGACGGCGCTGGTGGAGGCGGCCGGGTCGGCGCCGTCACCGCCGGGCGACAGCAGGCTGACGACCAGCACGGTCACCAACACCCCGGCGGAGGCGGCGCTGACGCCCCGGAGCACCGCCCGGGAGGAGCGCGGCTCACCCGGGATCCGGCGTCCGGGCGCGGGGATCCGCGACAGCAGCCGGACGGGGCCGCCACCCGGCCGCCGTCTGTGCCGGGCCGCACCCTTCGGGCACTCACCGCGCGCCGCGCGGTCCGGGCGGGAGTCGAGATAGCGGCGGGCGCCCCAGCCGAGCACCGACTCGGCGATCAGCGCGCCCAATCCGCCTTCGAAGTGGTTCAGTTGGTCCGCGGCGTGACGGCAGTAGCGGCACTCCGCGAGATGCTGCTGGACATCCGGCAGCAGGGCGCCCCCGCGGCGGATGGGGACGTCGAGGAGGCGGTTGTAGAAGCGGCAGTCCTTGGTCGGCGCGAGTTCCCGGTGGGCATGTACACACCCCTCGCGGAATTGATCCCGCGCCTGTTCGAGCATGACCGACGCGGTCTCGGCGTCCACGCCCGACAGACCGGCCGGTATGGTTATGGGTTCGGCCTCGACCTCCGTGTGCCACAGCAAACAGCGGGCGAGTCCGGGAAGGGACTGGAATGCCCGTTCCGCCAGGACGCGGTTTTCCGGCGTCAAGGACTTCGCCGCGCGCATACCACGACCGCCGGCAGGTTTCTGCAGATCCGGCAGAACGCCCGATATCCGGTCGTCGGCGGACCACTCCCGGACCGTGTCCCGCACGGCCAGCAGGAGCCGGGGGCGTAAGGCGACGGCCGACTCGCCGAGCGCGAGCCGGTCGAGGAGCCGGCGGAAGGCAGCCGCGGTGACCATGTCGGCGACGTCTGCCGACGAGGCGAGGCAGATGACCGCGTAGTCATGCACCGCCTGCCAGTGTCGCGCCATCAACAGGGCGACGGCATGGGCGGACTCGCCCTCCGGTCGGCCTCTCAGCCGGGCGGCGAGGGATTCGTCGGAGTCCCCGGGGTCCCCGCCGGACGGGGGGTAGGCAGGACGAGGGGGGTGGGGGGTGGGCACTGAGATGTTTCCTTCCCACGCGCACGTGCACAGACGTTCCGGCCGCCGAAAAGGATCCCTGACCGACGGGTCCCTTTCGGCGCAGCTGCGGGGAGCGAGAATTCGCTGAGGCGAATCGAACCCGGTTCAAACGCGCGTGCGACACCCGGCTTTACCCCCCGCACGTGTGCTTCACTCTTGCACAACTCACTCAGGGCCAACAAGGCGCCTACGCAACTTCCGCATCATTGAAGGAAAGTCAGATCGGTGACCAACTCACGTGTCCCGCACCGGCTTTCGCGACTTTCCACGCGCCCCGTGTGAAACACGCGCACGCAACCGGACACCGCACACGCTCCCGGCGTGCACCGCCGCGTAGTGCACTGGCACCGGCCCTACTCGCAAGGCCCCGCGCAGGACGGCGGCTCTCCTGCGCGAAGAGGGGGCCGCCGACCCCGTTCTTCCCGCCCTCGGTCGGCGGCCCCAAGAGCAGGGGCGAGCCGACGAGAAGCCGAGGGGCCTCAGATCTGCCAGGAGCGCAGCCGGTCCGCCGCGCCGTAGACGTCTGTCTTGCCGTCCATCAGGTCCCGGGCGAGGTCGACGAGGGCGCCGTAGGGCGGGTCGATGCCGACGCCACTGACGAACATGTACGCCACGGCCGTCGCGCAGGCGAAGCGGGCGTTGGCCGAGGGCAGCGGCCTCAGCACCGCGAGGGTGTGCAGCAGGGCGGCGGCGCGCCAGGCCGGGTCGGAGTTCACACCGAGACGGGGCGGGTCGACGCGATGGCGCGCCACGGCGGCGACCAGCGCGGAGAAGTCGTTGATCGTGGGCTGGTCCGGCAGGACCTCCTCGTGCCGCTGGAGCAACCAGGGCACGTCGATATGCAGGACGGGCGGCATCGGTCAGGCGACCCGTCCCTCGCTCCTGGAGGTCGCTTCGTCGTCGGGGAACGCGGCGGCGAACTCGTCGGCGTGGGTCGAGAAGAACCGGCGGAACGCCGCCGCGCCCTCCTGCAGCGCCCGGTGCCGTGCTATGTCGGCGGCGGCCGCCTCCCGCACGAGGGCCTTCATCGACGTACCGCGCTCCTTGGCGATCTGCCGCAGATCCTCTAGCTCGCGGTCGCTGAACTCCACGTTCAGAGCTGGCATGCCCCCACGGTACCGCGCGGGTACTTACTCGTAAATATCCCCAGGTCAAGCAGCTCTCACGACGGTACCGACGGGATGCAGCGGTGAGACGTGGCTCACATGCATCCCGTCGGCCCGGGGTCAGCCCTGGTCCGCCACGAAGGACGCCATGCGGGTCAGGGCCGCGTTCCAGTTGATGGTGTGCTCGTTCGTCGACCAGGACTGGATGTCGTCGATGTAGCAGAACTGGCCGACGCAGCCCTGGAGTTTGCTCTGTGCATAGGGGTCCTGGATGCCCGAGTTCGCTCCCCCGGCCAGCGTCCCCCTCGGCGGGCCGGGGAGCTTCGGGTCGAGCTGGTGGGCGTACCAGCGGCTGTGCTGGTTGTGCGCGTTGGCCTCGCCGTAGCCGGTGACGTAGGAGATGTTCAGCGCGTTGCGCCCGAGGATGTAGTCCATGCTCTGGACGGCCCCGTCACGGTACTTCGAGGCGCCCGTGATGTCGTACGCGGTGGCCAGGACGACCGCGTTGTTGAGGATCTGGTGGCTGGAGCCCCAGTCGTACAGGTTCTTGTCGGGGGCGTACGGCATACCGTACGGGTGGGCCTTCAGCGTGGCCAGGTAGCCGTCGGCGCCCTTGACGACGGACTGGCGGACCTTGTCCCGGCCGGGGAGCCTGCTCGGCACCAGTGCCAGGTCGAGCCTCCCGGCCGCTGCCGTACGGGCCCAGTCGAAGCCGATGGGGCCGAAGATGTCAGCCGTGTGGACGGGCGACTTCAGGACGTACTCCTCGAACGGCTTCTCCCCCGTGGTCAGATACAGCTCCGCTGCCGCCCAGTAGAACTCGTCGGCCACGTCCCGGTCGGCGTATGCGCCGCCCCCGGTGCCGTCGCTCTCCGAGGCGAGCACGCCGGGGTGGGCCAGGGCCGCCGCCCATGCCTTGCGCGCGGCGGCGAGAGCCTTCGTCGCGAAGGTGCGGTCATAGGGCCGGTACAGGCGTGCCGCCTGCGCGGCGGTCGCCGCCAGGTTGAGCGTCGCGGCGGTGGACGGCGGGTGCAGCTCGCGCTTCTGCGGGTCGTCGCTCGGCAGCAGCGGCAGTCCCGTCCACTGTTCGTCGTGCATCTTGTGGTGGGCCATGCCGGCCAGCGGCTTCCCGTCCGGCACCTGCATCTTCAGCAGGAACTCCAGTTCCCAGCGGGCCTCGTCCAGGATGTCGGGCACCTTGTTGCCGCTCTCGGGGATGGCGAGCGTGCCGTCGCGCAGTTTCTCCCGCTCTCCGGTGCGGGCCAGCGTCTCGCGTTCGTAGGTGCTCAGCACCTCCCAGACGGAGATGCCGCCGTTGACGACGTACTTGCCGTGGTCGCCGGCGTCGTACCAGCCGCCGGTGACGTCGAGGGTGTAGTCGCACACACCCGGCTGGCATGGCACGTCGGCGTCGCCCTTGTTGGGCGCCACGTTCAGATGCCCGGCCGCCCTGCCGTACCCGGGACGCAGGTCGTCGCGGATCGCGATGCCGCTGCGCTGGGTGTAGTAGTACTTCAGCGCGTCGAGGCGCAGTTGCTCGTAGGCACCCGTGCCGATGTCGAAGGGGCGGCTGGTCTCGCCGTCGGCGACCAGCGTGAGCTCCTTGCCCGCCTTCCGGTAGGCGCCGAAGTCGATCGAGTGGACGTTCTGCCCGGAGGAGGCGTCGGTGCCGCGCGGCACGGTCGTGCCCCGGGCGACCACCGTCCCGTCGGCGTTCTTCAGCTGCCAGGGCAGCTTCGAGGTGGCGTCGGTGACCAGGGTGGCGTTCTTCGGTCCGGAGGGCAGATAGGCGACCTGGTTGACGCGGACCCTGGGCCCGGTGTCGGGCTCGTACGGCTCGGGCGCCACCCCGCCGAGCAGCGAGACGTCGTCCAGGCAGAAACGGAACGCCTCCGCACTGCCGCCGAGCTGGAAGCCGACCTGGGCCTGGGTGGTGTCGACGGAGGAGGTGAAGGTGTAGGTGTACGTGTTCCCGGAGACGCTGAGCTGCGGCGTCTCCTCGTAGTAGGTGTCGTACGGCGCCACCGACAGGCCGACGATCGCCCGCACCACGTGTCCTTCGGGCGAGCCGGAGGCGGTGAAGCTGAACCGGTACGACTCCCCCTTCACGAGAGTGATGTCGTTCTGGCCGACGGCCGCGTCCCAGCGGTTGGCCGTGCCGCCGGGGACGTCGGCGCACAGCCGGCCGTCGGACAGGCCCGCGGTGACGTTGCTCGTCGTCCACCAGGGCTCGGTACCGGTGTCGAAGGTGCCGTTCTTGACCTGCTCGACCTCCTCGGCCCCGGCCGGGGCGGCGGGCAGCGCCGTGAGGGCTGCGGCTAACAGGGCTGTCAGTGACAACAGGGCGGTTCTGCGTCGTTTCACGTCTGGGCTCCTCGCGGGAGGTACGGGTGACGCTCGTTGTGGGAGCGCTCCCAGATGCGGACGCAGCCATGCTTGTTGCAGTTATGACACTCCGTCAACGGTCCGGACGGGACCGGTTGCCCCGTCCGGGCCTCTCATTGCGCCGGCATCAGGCGACCGGCGCCTCCAGGCGGCTGATCCGCAGCGCGCCGCGCGCCTCGTCCGGGTGCCGGCTCGTCAGCGTCAGCCGGAGGCGGGAGCCTCGGACCGCGCCGAAGGTGATCAGCGTCGGTGTGTCGGAGGCGGTGGCCCAGTCGACCACGGCGTCCTTCACCGGCCGGTACGCCCGGCCGTCCCACACCTCGACCTCGATGGCGGCGGGCAGGGTGTGGGAGGCGTCCACGGTGAAGGAGACCTCCACCCGGTCGAAGCTCCGCGTCCGCCCGTAGTCGACCGAGACCCAGTCCTCGGTGCGGGCCCCGTCGAAGGCGGGCAGCAGGGCCGTGGCCGCCTTGGAGAAGCCGTTGGACCAGCCGGTGGCCGGGTCGCCGTCGAGCATGGCGGCGGGGAGGGTGTCGGGGCGCCCGGAGTAACTGGCGTCCGCGTGCGGGTGGTCCAGGGGCGCCGGGTGGTCCGGCCGGAACTCGGGGGCGGGCGTGGTCGCTCGGGAGGGGGCCGGGGTGGCGCGCACGGTGGCCGTGTCCGCGCGCAGGCCGTCCGCGCGGGCGGTCACCTTCACCGTCCCCGCCTTCGTACCGGACCGGACGATCGCGAGCGCCTTGCCGTGGAAGGCGGTCCTGGTGCTCGCCTGGTAGCGCTCGGCGCTCTCCTGGCGGCCGTTGTCGAGCCCGGCGAGGGAGCCGCCCGTCACCTCGAAGGCGATCAGGTGCTCGGCGCCGGGCACCACCGTGCCGCGCCGGTCGACCACCTCGGCGGTCACGAAGACCAGAGAACGGCCGTCGGCGGCGAGGGACGTGCGGTCGGGCGTGAGCCGTATCGCGTGCGGCGCCCCGGCCGTGCGCAGCACGTCGGTGGCGACCACCCTGCCGTCCCGCCGGGCGACGGCCCTCAGCTCGCCCGGCTCGTACGGCACCTTCCAGGTCAGGTGGAGCTTGCCCGCGCTGCCGTTCGGGCTGGTGTAGCTACCGGGGTAGGGGCCGTCGGTGAAGGTCTTGTCGTCACCGGTCGCCTCGGTCGTCTCCAGGTACACCCGGCCGTCGACGGTCTTCTTCGTGTCGAACTTCCGTGTCCCCAGGGACTTTCCGTTCAGGAAGAGCTCCACGGTGCCGACGTTGGCGTACGCCCAGACCTCGACCGTGTCGCCCTTGGCGTGGTTCCAGGTCATCGGCAGCAGATGGACCATGGGCTCGTCCGTCCACTGGCTCTTGAACAGGTGGTACATGTCCTTGGGGAAGCCCGCGGTGTCGACCGCGCCGAAGAAGGACGCCTTCACCGGGAACACGTCGTACGGCGTGGGCTCGCCGATGTAGTCGATGCCGGACCACAGGAACTGCCCCGCGAACCACTTGCGGTCCCGGTCCTTCTTGTGCCCGTACTCGCCGCTCATCGTCCAGGAGGCGAGGTTGTTGTCGTACGAGGAGGTCGCCCTCTTGCCGGGTGTGTGGTTCTCGCCGGTGTTGAGGTGTTCCGGCTCCTGGTAGGCGCCGCGGGTGGAGGTCTCCGAGGACGACTCCGACTCGAACAGGAACAGCTTCGGGTAGCGGGCGTGCAGGGCGTCCACCGATTTGGCGGTGTTGTAGTTGAGGCCGAGGCCGTCGATCTTGGCGAGGATCAGATCGGCGGGTGAGCCCGCGGCGGGCACGCTGCGGTGCCGGTGGGAGCCGATCACGATCGGGCGGGTGTCGTCGTACGCCTTGATGCCGGCGATGAGCCGGTCGGCCATGGCGAGGCCGGCGGTGGAGGTGAACTCGGATATCTCGTTGCCGATCGACCACATGATGACGGCGGGCGAGTTGCGGGCGGCCAGCACCATCTCCGCGATGTCCTTGTCGGCCCACTCGTCGAAGAAGCGGCCGTAGTCATAGCGCGTCTTGGGGCTCTTCCAGCAGTCGAAGGCCTCCACCAGCATGACGATGCCGAGTTCCTCGCAGACCTCGATCATCTCGGGCGAGGGCGGGTTGTGGGAGGTGCGGAAGGCGTTGACGCCCATCGACTTCATGATGGTCATCTGCCGGCGGATCGCGTCCCTGCTGACGGCGGCGCCCAGGGCGCCCAGGTCGTGGTGCAGGTCGACGCCCTTGAACTTGGTGTACACGCCGTTGAGGTGGAAGCCCTCGTCGGGGTCGATGCGGACGGTGCGGATGCCGAAGGGGGTGCGGTAGGTGTCGACGGTCCTGCCGTCGACGCGCAGCTCGGTCAGCAGGGTGTAGCGGTGGGGGTCGGCGAAGTCCCACGGGCGGGGCCGGGCGACGGTGAGCTCGTGTGCCTCGGTCCGCTCGTCCTCGACGCCGACCGTGGAGGCGGCGCGGGCCACGGTGCGGCCGTCCGCGTCCTTCACCGTCGACCGGATCTCGACCTGCCGTAAGGCGCCCGACTCGTTCACCACGGAGGTCCGCACCCTGACGAGGGCCCGCTCGTCGGTGACCTCCGGGGTCGTGACGTACGTGCCCCAGCGCCGCACGTGCACCGGTTCGGTGACGACCAGGCGTGCCTCGCGGTAGATGCCGCTGCCGGAGTACCAGCGGCTGCTCGGCAGCCGGTTCTGGACCTTGACCGCGAGGACGTTCTCGGTGGTGCCGTCGGTGTGCAGCAGGTCGGTGAGGTCGAAGGCGAAGCCGGTGTAGCCGTAGGGGTGGCGGCCGGCCTCCTTGCCGTTGCAGTAGACGTACGAGTCCATGTAGACGCCGTCGAACTCCACCGAGATCCGCTTGCCGGCGCAGGAGGGCGGCAGGGTGAAGGCGAGGCGGTACCAGCCGAGGCCGCCGGGGAAGAAGCCGGTGCCGCTGGTCGTGCCGTGCTCGGTGGTGGGTGTCTGCTCGATGCTCCAGTCGTGCGGGACGGCCACCTCACGCCACGCCGTGTCGTCGTGGCCGGGGTCGGCGGCGTCCGCGTACACGCCGGTGGGGTCGGTGATCCCGCCCGGGTTGACCAGCGCGAAGCGCCAGCCGTCGCGCAGGGCGACGGTGCGGCGGCCGAGGGCGCCTCCCGTCCCCTCCGCGGACCACGCCGCCGGAGCGCCCAGGAGCGCTCCGGCCGTTGGCGCGGCCGCGGAGGCGATCAGGACCGATCTGCGCGTGACCGTCATGCGGCTCTCCCTCATCAGGGCTCAGAAGCCATTACGTCTCGAATGGCTCAGAATTACTCATAACTGATCGCGAACAAACAGATTCTGACGGGGTGCCACACTCGGCCGTCAAGGGTGCGGGAACGTCCTTCTGCCCCACCGGCCGCATCCGGCCGGATCTTCGCCCCGGCCCGCGTGGCGGGGACAAGGGGGTTCCGGCCCACGCGAGCACCCGACGCACTAGGCTGGAACTCAAGTGACCTCACCTGTTCACTGTGAGTGTGCGCGATGGAGTGGCGACGATGAGTCCGGTCAACCCGTACGACGATGCCGTTACGGCCCGGGCTGTCATCGACGACACCGGCACGCTGCTGGAGTGGAACGACGGTGCGCGCCGGCTACTGGGCCACGCCCCGGAGGACGTGGTGGGGCGTCCCGCCGCCGAGCTGCTGGCCGACGGCGGCAAGGTCACGCCGCCCGGGCCCGGCGAGGAGCGCTGGAGCGGCACGCTCACGCTGCGGCACCGTGCCGGTCACACCGTGCCCGTATGGGTGCTCGCCCACCGCAGACAGCCGGACGGCGGCGGCCCCGGCGACTGGCTGGCCGTCACGCCCTTGGGCAGCGACGTGCCCGATCAGCGGCACGACCCACTGATCGCGGTGGCCCTGACGCAGTCGCCCTGCGCGACGATGATCTTCGATGAGCAGCTGCGGCTGCGCGGCATGAACGACGCCATGGCGGAACTGATCGGCCTGCCCGCCACCCGTGTCCGCGGCCTCAGGGCCACCGACCTCGGCGTCAGACCGCAGAACAGGGAGTTCGAGCAGCACATGCGGCACGTGCTCACCACCGGCGGACGGCGCGAGATGGAGTCGTACCTGAAGGCCAGCGGGGAGCGCGAGGCACACGCCTGGCTGGCCCGGCTGGCACCGGTCACCGACGGCCAGGGGCAGGTGCTGGGCGTCTGCGTGACCGCGCACGACTTCACCGAGCAGTACCTCGCCCGGGAGCGGCTGCAGCTGGTCAACGAGGCCAGCGTGCGCATCGGCACCACCCTCGACGTCGCCCGTACGGCCCAGGAGCTGGCGGATGTGTGCGTACCCGCGCTCGCCGACTTCGTCAGCGTCGACCTGCTCGACGCGCAGGAGGACAGCGGTGAGCCCGCCGGCCGTCTGACGGCGCCGGTGGGTCTGCGGCGGGCGGCCCATCGGTCGGTCAACCCGGGCAGCCCGGAGGCGGTGGCCAAACCGGGGCAGCTGGACGTCTACCCGGCCGCCTCACCCCAGGCCTCCTCCCTGATCGCGGGCCACACGGTCGTGGCCACCCTGGCGTCCGGAGACCTTGAGCAGTGGCTGGCCTGGGACAAGGTCCGCTACCAGCGGGTCAAGGAGTACGGCATCCACTCCACGATGTCCGTCCCGCTGCAGGCCCGGGGCATGACCCTCGGCGTCGCCGTCTTCACCCGCTTCCGCCGCTCGGCCGAGTTCACCCACGACGACGTGCTGCTGGCCGAGGAGGTCACGGCACGTGCCGCCGTGTGCATCGACAACGCGCGTCGCTACTCCCGCGAGCGCGAGACGACCCTGACCCTGCAGCGCAGCCTGCTGCCCCGGGTGCTGCCGCGCACCCCCGCGGTGGACGCGGCCTCCCGCTATCTGCCGGCCACGCGCTCCGGAGTGGGCGGCGACTGGTTCGACGTGATCCCGCTGTCCGGGATGCGGGTCGCCATGGTCGTCGGGGACGTCGTCGGTTACGGCATCCAGGCCTCGGCCACCATGGGCCGGCTGCGCACCGCCGTCCGCACCCTCGCCGACATCGACCTGACCCCCGACGAGTTGCTCACCCACCTCGACGACCTGGTGGTCCGGCTGTCCGCGGAGTCCGGCGGCGACGGCGCGGGAGAGGTGGGCGCCAGCTGCCTGTACGCCGTCTACGACCCGGTGTCCCGGCGCTGCACCATGGCCCGGGCCGACCATCCGGCGCCCGTCATGATCCCGCCGGGCGGCCGGCCCCGGCTGGTCGACCTGCCCGAGGGCCCACCGCTGGGCGTGGGCGGGCTGCCGTTCGAGTCGGCCGAGTTCGAGCTGCGCGAAGGCACGGTGCTGTCGTTCTACACCGACGGGCTGATCGAGGCCGGCGAGCGGGACGCCGGCGTCGGCCGCGGGCTGCTCTGCGACACCCTGTCGGTGTCCTCCGACTCCCTGGACGAGATCTGCGACCACGTGCTGCACGCCCTGCTCCCGCCGGGCGGCTCCGCCGACGACGTGGCCCTGCTGCTGGCCCGCACCCGAGGGCTGCCGGCCTCGCAGGTCGCCACCTGGGACATCCCGGCCGACCCGGCGCTGGTCGCGCCCATCCGCAAGCAGGTCGTCGATCAGCTCGCCGGCTGGCGGCTGGACGAGGCCGCGTTCATCGCCGAGCTGGTGGTGAGCGAGCTGGTCACCAACGCCATCCGGTACGGCGCCCCGCCGATCCGGCTGCGACTGATCCACGACGCCTCCACGCTGATCTGCGAGGTGTCCGACGCCAACCACACGGCTCCGCACCTGCGTCGCGCCAAGACCTGGGACGAGGGCGGCCGCGGTCTGCTCCTGGTCGCCCAGCTCACGCAGCGCTGGGGCAGCCGGCACACGACCGAGGGCAAGACGATCTGGGCGGAGCTGGAGCTGTTCGGGGAGGGCTGACGGGACCCTGGGGCCCGGTGCCGGTTGTTTGCCGCGTCGGGCATCGGACACCCGTAGCCGGGCCACTGCGCACAGTAGCCACGTCCGAGGAGACCCCATGGCGAACACGTCCCGGTCCAGGCGCCGGGCGGCCCTGCTCACGAGTTCCGTCGCGTTACTCGGCGCGCTGACCGCCTGCGGCACCGATCGCGCCGCCCAGCAACTGCCCGCAACGGACGGCCGCACGACCGGCACCGGCGGTGCCGCTGACCAGGAAAACGCCGCAGTGCCGAGCGACACGGCCGCGTCCATGGCCGCCTCCGGCCACACCGGCGACCGCTGCCACACGTCGCAGCTGCGCGCGGCCGTCGGCCGCGTCGACCCAGGGGCCGGGCAGCGGAACTTCCCGGTCGTCCTGACCAACGCGTCCTCGCGCACCTGCACCCTGTACGGCTACCCGGGCGCCGCCTTCGTGGACGCCTCGGGCAGGCAGCTGGGCCCGGACCCCCAGCGCTCCCCCGGCACACCCGAGACCGTCACGCTGACGCCGGGGAGGAGTGCCTGGGCCGGGCTGCGGTTCGCGAGCCCCGAGATCAGCGGAGCCCGCACCGCCACCCCGGCAGCCCTGCTCGTCACTCCCCCGGACGAGCGGGACTCCCTCGAAGTGAAGTGGACGGCCGGGAAGGTCCCCGTGGGCGGCAACGCCTCCAAGGTGTTTCTCACGCCCCTCAGCCCCGGCACCGGCCCCTGACCAGCGTCAGCGGCCCCCGCCATAGCCGTGGCCGGAGCCATATCCGTCGCCGTAGCCGGGCCGGCCGTACCGACCGTCCCACGAGCAGTGGTAGCCGTAGGAGGAGCAGGGGTCGCTGCTGGGGCTCGGGCCCGTCGGCGTGGGCGTCGACGGCGTCGGGGACGGCGTCGGCGTGGCCGTGGACGTCTTCGAGGGCCGCGGAGTCGGCCTCGGCGTCGGGGACACGGACTTCGTCAGGCCGCTCTTGGCGTCCCAGTTGACCACCTCCATCTGAAGGTCGGTCTTGGAGGTGTCGATCACCCAGCGCTGGGCGGCGCTGTCCGAGCGGGCCTTCAGGACCAGCGCCCCCGCCCCGTCGGTCGCGGCGGGCGCCAGGGCCAGATCCTGGTCCCAGCGCGGCACCAGGGCGCCCTGGAGGGTGAAGTCGTAGCGGATGTCCTTGGTGTCCTGCTCGGACTCGCCCGTGCACGGTGCGAGCCGCACCGAGTAACCGAGGTGGGAGTCCAGGCACAGGCCGGGGTCGGCGACGCTGCGCAGCAGCCCGTCGGTCTCGTACGTCCACTGCTGGCCAGCCTCAGAGGAGCAGGTGGCCAGCTCGGTCTCCGCGCCCTCGACCGCCTTCTTGCCGACGAGGCCGACACACAGCCCGGAATCGGCGTTGTGCAGCCGTCCGGTCAGGGCGCCCTTGGCGGCGTCACCGCTGTCGGCCCAGGACGGGTCGGAGGTCGATGTGCCCTTCTCGGGCGTGTCGGAGGACGGGGCGCCGTCGGCCGGAGGGGTTCCTGCCCCGGAGCCGCTGGTGGACCACAGGACCAACGGAAGGACGATCAGCCCGCCGACGGTGAGGACGGCCACGGCCGTGTTCCGGCGACGGGCCCGGCGGGCGGCCTTCTGCGCGGACCGGGAGACGGTACGGGGACGGGGCGCCACGGTGGGGAAGGCCTCGCCGGCCAGGGGCGGGAGCGGCACCGCCGAGTGGGCCGCGGCACCCTGGGACGGGGCCGCCGCCTCCGGGGCGTCGTCGAACGGCATCCCCGCAGCCTGGGCGTCGTGGAACGGCATCCCCGCTGCTGCCGCGGCGATGTGGGGCGGCACCGCCTCATCGGCCGCGGCCGGGTCGTCGGCGCCCGCCGCTCTGGATTCCACATAGGCCCGCGCGCCCCAGCCGAGCACCGCTTCGGCCAGCGCGAGACCGAGGCCGTCGTTGAACCGGTCGAGCTGCTCGGCGGTGTGCCGGCAGTGCTTGCACCGGTCCAGGTGGGCGCGCAGGTCGGGGTCGAGGTCGATGCCGCCACGCCGGTAGGTCACGTCCAGCAGCCGCAGGTACTGCCGGCACTCCTGCTCGGGCGCGAGTTCGCGGTGAAGCTGGAGGCACTCCTCGCGCAGCCGCTCGCGGGCCCGGCCCAGTTCGACGCGCGCGCCCTCCTCGTCCAGGCCCAGCAGCGCGCCGGGGACGTCGAGCGGCTCGGCCTCGACCTCAGTGTGCCACAGCAGGCAGCGGGCGGACTGCGGCAGCCGCTGGAAGGCACCGGACAGCAGACGCCGGTCCGGCGTCGGCAGCAGGCGGGCCGCCACACGCTCCCCGTCGCCCGCCTCGGAGCACAGCTCGGGGTGGAGGTGTTCGCGTCGGCGGTCGGTGTCCCATTCGGCGGCGATGCGGCGCACGGTGACGAGCAGCTGGGGCCGCCAGGCGGAGGTCGGTCCGGTCTGGCGCAGGGTTTCGCCGAAGAGCCGGGTGAACGCGGCGGTGGTGAGCATCCCGGCGGAACGGGGACCGTCCGTGCACAGCCGCGCGTAGGCGAAGGCCGCTTCCCAGTGCCGGTCCAGCAGTTCGCCGACCGGCTGGAGCGCGGGCGTCGCCCCCGTCCACTTCCTGAGCTCGGCGCTCAGTTGCTCGTCGGTCGTGTCGAACCGGCGGGCTGAAGCGGGGGAATTCGGCAGGCCTGCGTCATTCACGGCTGCATTCCTCCAAGGACATGCGCAATTAGTCCATACCAAGGGGTATGTGGCCCCGCCCATGGGGTGGCAGGATCCGATTCGTGCGGGATTGGGCCTCCCGAACACGGACCCTGGGCAGCTCTTTTGAAGCACGCGGGGCCACGGGAAGCAGGCACACCTTTGCACAGGCCAGCGAGGTGGAACAAGGGATCTCACAGTTTTGTGCATTGCGTGCGCTGACAAGGCTGTTGACAAAACGTCAATCGGGAGACCTAAAGGATAGCGCCCTATCGGAGCGGTAATTGCCGCGGCACATTCATTCCACTCCCCCATCGCGCCCCGAAACCATTGAACCGTTCCCCTCCCAGCAGCTCACACAGGGACGCCGGTCTCCGCACCGGCATTGAGAGCGCTCTCGTCCAACCAATAGAAGGGCCGCCCGGTAGGCGCCCGGCGGCGTGCCGAAGCGCTCGCGGAAGACGCGGTTGAAGTGGAACGGACTGGCGAAGCCCGAGGCGGCGGCGACCCGCTCCACGGGCAGGTCGGTGCCCTCCAGCAACCGCGCGGCATGCCGCAGGCGCGCCTCGCGCAGCGCGCGCATCGGCGACTGGCCGAGCTGCTGGGTGAACAGGTGGGCGAACCGGGAGGGTGAGAGCGCCACCGTCTCGGCCAGCGACCGGACGGTGTGCGGGGCGCCGGGGTCGGCGTCGATCAGGGCCCGGGCCCGGCGCACCCGGGCGTCGGCACCGGGCCGGGGTGACGGGGCCAGGGCGGTGGCGGCGGTGAGCAGCAGGACCTCCTCCACGGCGCACAGGGTGAGTTCGCGGGCGGCGGTGCCGTGCGCGACGGCCACCCGGTCGTCCCCGGGGGCGGTGGCGGGCGGCGCTCCGCCCCGGTCCAGCGGGCGTCGGTCAGCATCCGGCGGAACGTCGCCTCGATACGGCCGTGCACAGCGGCCGGGGCCGGGGTGACGACGTACATACCGTCCCCGGCGTCGTACGGGCGCAGCCACGGCGACCAGGTGGGCCGGGCCTGGCAGTGCACCCACCAGAACCGCCAGTGCGGTGCGCCCTCTTCGACCGAGTAGCCGTGCGGGACACCCGGGCCGAGCACCACCAGGTCTCCGGCCCCGGCGCGCACCTCGGCCGTGCCCTGGCGCAGCCGGCCATGGCCGCCCGTGGTCCAGGTGAACAGCCAGCTGTCCGCGCCGCGCGGCCGGCTGACGCGGTAGCCGGAAGCCTCGTCGTAGCGGCCGACCACCACCAGGCCCGGCGGAGGGGCCGGATCACCGGCCGCAGCAGTCCTGGGCAATCCGTCAGCACACACGGGCATCCCCCTCCTTTGGCCGGTGGCCTAGCGTGACGGGCCGAGGACACCCGACCGAGGAGTGGACGTATGACCGTCACGGACATCGGCGCCGCCGGCGCTCCCATCCTGTCTCAGGAGGAGCTGAGGCGGTACCAGGAGGACGGCTTCACGGTCGTCCGGGGGCTGTTCGGGTACGAGGAGATCGACAGGTTGTGCGCCGAGTTCGCGGCGCTGCGCGCGGCCGGACCGGTGCCCGGGCACTTCGAGCCCCGTGCCGACGGGCCCGGTACGGACCCGTTGCGGGCGTGGCCGCGGGTGATGCATCCGCACGAGATCAACGACCTGGCGCGGAGCATGCTGCTGGACGCGCGGCTGCGGAGTGTGCTGGAGACGCTGCTGGGTGAGGAGGTCCTGGCCGCGCAGAGCATGTTCTACTTCAAGCCGCCGGGGGCCCGGGGGCAGGCGCTGCACCAGGACAACTTCTATCTGCGGGTGGAGCCGGGCACGTGCGTGGCGGCCTGGGTGGCCTGCGACGTGATCGACCGGGAGAACGGCGGCCTGGAGGTGGTGCCGGGCACGCACCGGATGGAGCTGTTCTGCCCGGAGGAGGCGGATGTGGAACTGTCCTTCGCACGGGAATACGTACCGCCGCCGCCCGGTCTGACGCCCGTGCCGGTGGACCTGGAGCCGGGCGACGTCCTGTTCTTCAACGGCAGTCTGGTGCACGGCTCGCAGCCCAACCACACCGCCGACCGGTTCCGCCGTTCCTTCATCGGCCATTACGTGGGCCGCTCCACCGAGCGCATCGGCGGCTACTACCGCACGCTGACGATGAGCGGCGATCGGGTGGCGCTGCCGGAGAGCGAGGGCGCGGGTCCGTGCGGCACGGAGTTCGCGCCGCACGGACAGCACACCTAGCGCCGGTTCAGTGACCGGCGATCGGGTGCGGGGTGTAGGGCTGCTCCAGCTGCTCGATCTCCTTGTCGCTCAGCTCCAGTTCGACCGCGGCCACCGCGTCGTCGATGTGGTGCGGCTTGGCGGCGCCGATGATCGGCGCCGTCACCGTGTCCTGGTGCAGCAGCCAGGCGAGGGCGACCTGGGCGCGCGGGACGCCGCGGTCGTCCGCGATGCGGGTGACCGCCTCCACGATGGTGCGGTCGCCCTCCTGGTAGAGACGGCTGCCGAAGTTGTCGCTCGTGCTGCGGCCGGTGACGGTGTCCCAGTCCCGGGTGAGCCGGCCGCGGGCGAGCGGACTCCAGGGCAGCACTCCGACGCCCTGGTCCGCGCACAGGGGCAGCATCTCGCGCTCCTCCTCCCGGTAGAGGAGGTTGTAGTGGTTCTGCATGGACACGAACCTGGTCCAGCCGTGCAGCTGTGCGGTGTACTGGGCCTTGGAGAACTGCCAGGCGTACATGGAACTGGCCCCGATGTAGCGCACCTTGCCCGCCTTGACCAGGTCGTGCAGGGCCTCCATGGTCTCCTCGACGGGGGTGTGCGGATCCCAGCGGTGGATCTGGTACAGGTCGACGTAGTCGGTGCCGAGCCGGCTCAGGCTGTGGTCGATCTCGGTCATGATCGCCTTGCGGGACAGGCCGCCGCCGTTGGGGCCGGGCCTCATCCGGCCGTGCACCTTCGTCGCCAGCACGACCTCGTCGCGGCGGGCGAAGTCGCGCAGCGCCCTGCCGACGATCTCCTCGCTGGTGCCGTCGGAGTAGACGTTGGCGGTGTCGAAGAAGGTGATCCCCGCCTCCAGCGCCCGGCGGATCAGCGGGCGGGAGGCCTCCTCGTCGAGGGTCCACTCGTGCGCGCCGCGGTCGGGGAGGCCGTAGGTCATGCATCCCAGACAGATCCGCGACACGTCCAGGCCCGTCGAACCGAGCTTCACGTACTGCATCGTTGCTGCTCCTGCCTTCGGGGTGGGTACCAGTGGGGAGCGTACGTCGCTAACGCCTCTCGATCAGGTCCAGCGCCCGCTCCCACCCGAACTCCGGGCGACCGCCGTCCGTTTCCGGCTCTCCGGAGAACCTGCAGTTGCGTGAGCGGCCGTCCACCTCCGATCCAGTCGTCCATGTCTTTCCCCAGCGGCGCACACCGCCTGGGCCTTACTGACGCCGGATGAGCACGGGATCGGCCAGCACTCTGCCGAAGGGGCAATTCGGGCTGGTCAACGCGCCTGGTCCGCTGCGGATGCAGGAGTTTCTCGGATGCGGGGCCCGGCCAAGTCGGAGGTCCGGATGCTCGCAACATCGGCGCTGCCGGCTCGTTGGCTACCAGAGGCGCGGTTCCCCCAGCAGACGACACCGGCGATGACCGGCCGGCCGGGGTAGGACCTGTGGACTCTGCGCTGAAGCCGGCCGCCACCACCGCCGTGACGGCTTTGGTGCGGCCGAGCTCATGGTGCCATCGCCCGAGAGGCTCGTCGTGCGACCACAGAACGTGAGAGCGCGGAGCGAGTAGGAGGAATTGCCAAGGTGATGGCAACAACCAGTGACATCGAGAACGTGGCCCGTGTGCTGCGCGGCGGCGGCCTGGTGGCCCTCCCGACCGAAACCGTGTACGGACTGGGCGCGAACGCCGAGGACCCCGCCGCGTCGCCCGCATCTTCCGGGTCAAGGGACGTCCGCCCTCCCACCCTCTGATTGTTCACATCGGTGGCGCCGAGCTGCTGGGCGACTGGGTCCAGGACGTGCCGGCCTTCCGGCTCGCCTGGTGGCCGCCGGTCTCTTCCGACTGACCGGTGAGGCAGCGCGGCCGGCCACCGTCGGTGCCGCCGACGACCACATCCGCCCGTGATCGGCGCGCAGGACCGCTCGGCCGGTAAGTGGCCCGCGCGCCCGCGGCAGGCGCTGTGCCGGCTCCTTGAGGTGCCGTTCGCGTCAGGCCTCTCGCCTGCACGTGCCCGGCACCACAGGGCACCTGGTCGACCGGCCGTGGCTCACCCGGCTCAGGCGAGCCCTCGCAGTCCACCGAGCGGCCGGGCCGCCGGCGTCCGGTTCGTCACCGGCTCCCTTGACGGCGGAGGTAACACTGTCGCATTCTGGAAACAGTGTTACCACCGACGGAGGACCAGCATGGCCGCAGAGGTGACGGCGTATCAGCGCGCCCTGCGCAGCGGGCAGGGCGCGTTGCGCAGGGCGTTCCTCGAGGCGGCCAGGCGTCTCCTGGTCGAGGAGGGACCGGGGGCGCTGACGCTGCGGCGTATCGCCGGCGACGTGGGCTGTACCACCAAGGTCGTGTACACGATGTTCGGCGGCAAGGACGGCCTGGCGGAGGCGTTGTTCACGGACGGCTTCGAACGGTTCCGGCAGCGACTGCTGCGCGTTCCGGCTCAGGGCGACCCGGTCGCCCACCTCCGCGCGCTGGGAGTGGCCTACCGGCAGAACGCGCTCGCCGTACCCGACTACTACCGGGTGATGTTCGAACAGGCCATCCCCGGGTTCGTGCCGAGCGAGGAAGCCAGGGGACACAGTCGTGCCGTCTTCGAGATCCTGGTCCGGGCCGTGACCGCCTGCGTGACGTCCGGGCGGTTCTCCGCGGACAGCGACCCGGAAGAGGTGGCCCACATGCTGTGGGCCTCCCAGCACGGGGTGGTCAGCCTCGAACTCGCGGGCTACCTGACCCACGAGGCCGCGGAGAGGCAGCATGCCGCCCTGCTCGACACGGTGATCGGGGCGCACTTGACCGACCGCGTTTTCTGACGGCGAGCTTGCCGCCGGCTCCCGCCTCTGTCCACGGGCGGGCGGTAACACTGTTACCGCCCGCTGCTCCAGAAAGGAACCCGGCCATGCCGGAAGAACCCCGCGTGACCTTGCTGACGGACAAGGAGTCCACCGCCGCGGCGGCCGACGACTTCGGAAGGGTCGCCCCGACGCAGCCGCCGTATGCCGTGGTACGCCCTACCGGCGCGCCGGACGTGGCCGAGGCGCTCCGGCTGGCCGCCGCCCGCTCCCTGCCCGTCGCCGTGCGCGGCCGCGGCCGGTCGGTGCACGGCCGGGCCCTCGTCGCCGACGGCATCGTGATCGACATGTCCGCCCTGTCGACCGTCCACGAAGTGGGCGAGGACCGGGTCACCGTGGACGCGGGCGTCCCCTGGTCCGCCGTGGTGGACGCGACCCTGGAACACGGCCTGACTCCCCCTGTGCTCACCGACTTCCCGAGTGTCTCCGTGGGCGGCACCCTCTCGTTCGCCGGCCTCGGCAGTGCCTCGCACCGCCATGGCGCGCAGACCGACCAGGTGCTGGAGCTCGAAGTGGTCACCGGGGACGGCCGGACACACATCTGTTCTCGCGACCGTGAGCCCGAGCTGTTCCACGCGGTGCTGGGCGGCCTCGGCCAGGTCGGGGTCGTCACCAAGGTCACCCTGCGGCTGATTCCCGCCCCGCCGCGGGTCCGCCTGTACCAGGCGACGTTGGACTCGGCGGACGACCTCGTCACCGAGCAGGGGCGACTCCTGCGCACCGGGGCCTTCGGCCATCTGGAGGGATGGGTCCCGCCGGGGCCCGGTGGCTGGCTGTACGCCGTCGACGCGGCGGTCGAGTACGACCCCGCACACGGGCTCCCCGACGACGAGGCTCTGCTGGCCCTCCTGAACCGCCCTCGCGGGACAGTGCGGATCACCGACATGACCTACCGGGAGTTCCTCCACCGCTTGGGCACGGAAGACACCTTCTCGTGCGTCACCACCGACGCACCTCACGCGCACCCCTGGTTCGCCGTCTTCCTGCCCCCGGGAGCCGTCACCGAGTACATCGAACGACTCACGGCGGAAGTCCCGCCGAGCGACATGGGCGCCATGGGCACGATCGAGGTGTACCCCCTCTCCACCGAGCGGTTGACCACTCCCCTGTTCCGGGTGCCCGAGGGGGAACCGGTGGTGTTCATGGTCGCGTTCTTCCCCTGCGGCCCCAACAACGATCCGGACTGGGCCCAGCGGACGGCCGCCGCCAACCGCACCCGATCCGAGCGGGCCCTCGCCCTGGGCGGAACCGGCGACCCGGTCGGCGCCGTCGCCCGCACCGCCGAGGACTGGGCCGCCCATTTCGGCCCGCAGTGGCCGCGGCTGACCGCTGCCATGCGCCGGTACGACCCGGACGGAGTGCTCAGGCGTCTGCCCGCGTCCTGACCCGGCGTCCAGAACCGACCGATCACACCCGTGGGGTAACAGTGTTACCGCCCTCGGTGTCCACCGGAACACGCCAAGGAGGCACCTTCATGAACGACGCCGCAGCCGGCCCCAACCGTTATCTGCGCGGCGATTTCGCCGCCGTGCGCGAAGAGGTCACGGCATTCGACCTCCCGGTCACCGGCACCATCCCGGCCGATCTGAACGGCCGCTATCTGCGCAACGGCCCGAACCCCATCGCCGTCGACGACGCCCGCTACCACCTGTTCCTCGGTGACGGCATGGTGCACGGCGTGCGCCTGCGCGACGGCCGGGCGGAGTGGTACCGCAACCGCTGGGTGCGCCAGAGCGCGGTCAACCACCTGCTCGGCGAACCACCGCGCAAGGTCACGGTCTACGGGGGCGTGGAGGTGGCCGCCAACACCCACGTCATCGGCCACGCGGGCAGGACACTGGCCCTGGTCGAGGGCGGCACCCTGCCCTACGAACTCGGCCATGACCTCACCACTCTGTCGACCTGTGACTTCGACGGCACCCTCCCCGGGGGATTCACCGCCCACCCCAAGGCGGAACGCGCCACCGGCGAACTCCACGCCGTGGCCTACATGGCGGGCCTGCCCTACGTCGCCTACCACGTGGTCGGCCCCGAGGGCCGGGTCACCCGCACCGAGAACATCTCCGTGCCGTCAGGCGCGATGATGCACGACTTCGCCCTGACCCAGAACCACGTCCTCGTCTACGACCTGCCGGTCACCTTCAGCCGCGAGGCCGCCCTGCGCGGCGCACCGGTTCCCTACGAGTGGAACGACGCGCACCAGGCCCGCATAGGGGTGATGCCGCGGGCGGGAACCGCGGCCGACGTGCGGTGGGTTGATGTGGATCCCGTATGGATCTTCCACACGCTGAACGCCTACGACGACGGGGAGCGCGTGGTTCTGGACGTGGTAACCCACCCGAGGATGATGTCCAACGCCACCGGCTCCATCGAAGGCCACGGCACGCCCGCCCTGGACCGCTACACCCTCGACCCGGCCGCGGGGAAGGCCACCGTGCAGCGCCTCGACGACCGGCCGCAGGAGTTCCCCCGGATCAACGACCGGCTGACCTCGCTGCCGCACCGCTACGGCTACACGGCGGCCACCACCGATCTGATCGAGTCCTTCGCCGCCACCCGCGAACTCGACCAACTCGGTGACGACGCGTTCTCCAACCGGGTCATCAAACACGACCTGCACCGCGGCACCCAGGAGATCCGCACATTCGGCCGGGGGCAGGCCCTCGGCGAGCCGGTCTTCGTGCCGGCGGCAGGCGGCGTGGCCGAGGACGACGGTCATGTGCTGGCGTTCGCGCACAACCCCGAGCGCTCCGCCACGGACCTGGTCATCCTGTCCGCCCAGGACATCACAGCGGATCCCGTGGCCACCGTTCACCTGCCGGCCCGGGTTCCCCTCGGCTTCCACGGCAGCTGGATCCCCGACGCGGGCTGACAAGGAGCCCTGGGGCGGCGCCCGCTTCGGAGGGCCCCGAAGCGGGCGCCGATCAGTCGTCCTGCGGGTAGGTCGTGAAGTAAGGAATCGCGCCGGACGCGGACATCGACGTTCCAGCGCAGCAGGTCGGAGAAGGACGGCCGGTCGGTCACCATCCAGCTCACCGACTACGGACACGACGTGGTCGGTGAGCTCTTCGCACGCAACAACGCCCGCGAGGTCGAGTGGGCTCGAGCCCTGACCGCCCGCGAGCGCGGCACCCTGATCCGGCTGCTGGCATGCCGTGAGCCTTCGCAACGAACTGGTCTGGGTGAGCGGCAACAGCGGCTCCAGGCCCGTGAGCGCCGGTACATCGCAGTCACCGCTGCGCCGGATGCCGGTGTCCGCTTCAACACGCTGAAGTTGACAGGGAAGCGGACTGGCAGGCCTGGCCGGGCTTGTGGTCTTCACGCAGCCGGGCGGCGCGTGAGGCCTTGCCGTCGAGGCTGCTGGTCTTACGCCGGCCTTTCGACCTTTGTCCTTCGGCCCGCCGTGGTCTCCGCTGGTGAGCTGCACGCGCTGGGAGGCATCGAGAAGATCCCGTGCGGTGGGCCGGGGCTGGGCCCGCGTCCTACGCACGGAGCCTGGCGTCATGCCTCCTCGGCGCCGCGGGCCGGCACGGAGCCGTACTGGCTGCGCAGGCGGGCCTTGAGGATCTTGCCGGCGGCGTTGCGGGGCAGGGCGTCGACGAGGACGACCGACTTGGGGAGCTTGTACTTGGCGAGTCGGCCGGACAGGGAGTCCATGATGTCGTCGGGCGACACGTCGGCGCCCGCGCGGGGCACGACCAGCGCTCTGCCGACCTCGCCCCATCGTTCGTCGGGTACGCCGATCACCGCGCATTCGGCGACCGCGGGATGCTGGTAGAGGAGTTGCTCGACCTCGGCCGGATAGACGTTCTCCCCGCCGGAGATGTACATGTCCTTGATTCGGTCGACGATCGTGACGTACCCCTCCTCGTCCACAGTGGCCGCGTCTCCGGAGCGGAACCAACTTCCTTCGACGAAGGCGTCCTTGGTCGCTTCGGGCCACTGCCAGTAACCCTTCATCACGTTGAGGCCCGCGATGATCACCTCGCCGACCTCGCCCGGTGCGACATCGGTGAGGTCGGGCCGCACCACACGTACGTCGGTGAAGAAGCAGGGTGTGCCGGCCGAGCCGGCCTTGCGGATGCTGTCCTGTGCGCGCAGGCCCAGCGCGGCGGGAGCGGTCTCGGTCAGGCCGTACGCCTGGAGGAAGGTCAGGCCACGGTCCTGGTACGTGTGGATGAGGGCCTTGGGTACGGGTGCCGCCGCGCACATCAGGATCCGGACCGACGACAGGTCGGCCGTCGCCCACCGCGACGACCGGGCCATGGCCTGGTACATCGCGGGCACGCCGAACATCCTCGTCACCCGGTGCTCGGCGATGACGTCGAGCACCCGTTCCGGGTCGAAACCGCCCATCAGCACCGACGTCCCTCCTTTGAGGAAGCCCGGCAGGAAGACGGTGTTGAGAGCGGCGGTGTGGAACATCGGTGCCACCACCAGAGCGACGTCGTCGGAGGCGATGTCCACGTCCAGCAGGATGTTGAAGCAGTTCCAGGCGATGTTGGCGTGGGTGAGCATGACGCCCTTGGGACGGCCGCTGGTGCCGGAGGTGTACTGGATCATGCACACTTCGTCGAGGCCGACCGTCTCGTCCAGGGGGTTGTCCGGCGCGCCCGCGAGCAGCTCCTCGTACGCCTTCCCCACCTCGACGTAGTGCTTCACCCCGACGTCGTCCCTGAACGCGTCGACGACGTCGGTGAGTTCGGCCCCGAACACCAGCACCGACGCTCCCGAGTCGCCCAGGATGAAGGCCAACTCCGGTGCCGCGAGGCGGGTGTTGAGCGGGACGAAGACGGCGCCCAGCGCGTTCGCGGCGAACAGCGTCTCCGCCAGGGCCGGATGGTTCGCGCCCAGGTAGGCCACCCGGTCGCCGTGTCCGACCCCCAGGGCACGCAGGGCGTGAGCGAGCCGCGTCACGCGCGCGGCCAGCTCTCCGTAGGACAGGGATCCACCGTCGTGCACGACGGCGGTGGCCTCCGGTGCCATGCGGGCACGCCGAGCGGGCCACGAGCCGAGCCCTTGATTGCGCATGGTGCGTCTCTTTTCTCTCAGAGCTCTCAGAACCAGTCGGGCCATGTGTAGTCGGCCGATTCGCCGTGGTCCCGGCGGGGCGGCAACGGGGCGAGCCGCCCCCGGGAGAAGACCAGCGGTGCGGCGCCGGTCTTCTCCACCCCGAGTTCCCGGACGCGGCCGAGGACGAAGTAGTGGTCGCCGAGGGTCCACACGTCGGCGACGTCGCAGTCGATCCAGGCGACGACGCCCGCCAGGACGGGGCTGCCCGAGGCCGCTCCGCGCCACGGGTGGCGGTCGAAGACGTCGGGTGCCTTGGCGCTGACGTCCCGACAGAGGCTCTCCTGGCCGGCGGCCAGCACGTTCACGCAGAAGACGCCGCCGGCCATGATCCTGGGCCAGGTCGTGGAGGAGCGGCCGGCGAAGAACGCGACGAGCGGAGGGTCCAGGGACACCGAGACGAACGAGCCGATCACCATGCCGACCGGGGTGCCGTCGGGTTCCTTCGCGGTGACCACCGTGACACCCGTCGGGTAGTGGCCGAGCACATGCCGGAACCGGCCGGGGTCGTCCGCCGGGCCACCGCCGGGCGCCGTCGCGGCGGGCGTCCGCCGGTTCACGCCGGGGTCTCCAGCCCGAGCAGAGAACGGGCGTACGCCGTGGCCCACGAGCCGTGCTGCGCGTTGATGTGGGTCTTGTACGTGGCGACGTCGCGCAGGTACCGCTGCATGCGCTCGCCGTTCGCCAGCGCGCTGGAGCCACTGGCCGAGGCCAGCATCTCGACGGCCTGGCAGGCGAGTTGGCCGGACTGCCGGGCCGTGACGGAGAGGGCCTGGTCGTCCAGTTCGGAGAAGGGCTCGCCCCCTGCCAGGCCCCGGGCGGCGTACGCGGTGTAGTCGTCGGCGACGGACAGGATGATCCGCTGCGCGCTGTCGGCCAGGGCCGTGGCCAGGCCGAGGTTGCGCTGATGTTCCGGATCGTGGCTGCGCGGCTTGAAGGGCGGCAGCGGGCTGTTCTTGGTGGTGATGATCCGCCGGTACTCGTCGACTGCGGCCCAGGCGGTGCCCGCCACGATCGAACACAGCTGGATGTTGAAGAACGACATCAGCCGGCCCGCGTACAGCGGATTGCCGTGCAGTTCCACCCCCGGCCCGTCGGTGACGTCGCTCGCCGCGAGGTGGGTCCTGGACACGTACTCGTACGGTACGAGGACGTCCTCGGCCACGACGCTGTTGGAGCCGCTGCCGCGGAAGCCCAGGATCTCGCCCCAGTTGTCGAGCATCCGCCAGCCGGAGGGCACGAGCACCATGCCCGGCGTGGGAATGCCGCCCTCTTCGTCGATGATGAGCACGCCACCCAGGAAGTGCGTGGAGACGTTGACTCCGGAGGCGTAGTCCCAGCGGCCGTTGACCAGGTACCCGTCGGGGGTCCTCGTCGCGGTGGCGCTCGGGGCCATCGGCAGCGGAGCCCGGAAGTCACCGTCCGGCCCGAACACCTCGCGCTGGGTGCTCTCGGGGAAGCGGCCGGCCACCACCAGGCTGTGGGAGGCGGCCAGACACAGGTTCCAGCCGCTGGACGGGCAGCCGCGGGCCACCTCGGTGACCATCCGGGAGTAGGTCCGCAGGTCGAACTCGTAGCCGCCGAAGCGGCGTGGCTGGAGGGTCCGGTAGAAACCCGCCTCCAGGAACGCCTTGTGCGTGTCCTCGGGGATACCGGTCCGCTGTTCCGTCTCGTCCTGATGATCACGTAGCCAGGCCCTCATGCCGGCGGCCCGGCGCACCAGTTCCTCCGGTGTCAGGTCCGGCTCCGGCTGCGGAATCTCGATGATTTTCTCGGCTGCCTCGGTTGTCTCGGACAATTCGCACCCCATCCACTGATGTTCTGGGTCGGCCTGAAGGGAGTGTTGGCGGCGCGGCGAAGGACCGTCCAATGCCGGTAACTGGGGGCTTGATGAATGCCGCGCATCACAGCAGGTCGGAGGGGATGACGGGAATGCCGCACATTTCTGCCTGGTGACGTGCGGGGAAGCTCGCTGTAACCTGGCGCGGACCACAACGCCGTGGACCCCGCCTTTCTGGAGGGCTGAGTGGAACTCCGGAACCTGCGCCATTTCTCGGCGCTCGCCGAGACCTTGAATTACCGGGTCGCCGCCGAGCGTCTGCACCTCACCCAGCCCGCGCTGACGCGATCGATCGCCGCCCTCGAGCGTGAGCTGGGCGTCCAGCTGTTCGACCGCGACAAACGGCATGTGGCGCTCACCGCCGACGGCGCGGAACTGCTCGAACGGGCGGGCGAGGTGCTGGCCGACGCCGACCGGCTCGCCGCCGCCGCGGACGCCATCAGGGCCAGGCGACGGGACGAGGTGCGGGTCGCGCTCTACGGGGTGGCTCTCGCGGAGCTGACGCATCCGGTCATCGAGGCGTTCTGCGAGCGGTATCCCAGCGTCACAGTCCGGGTACATGAAGCGGACTTCCACCAGGGTCTCGCCCCGCTGCTGGCCGGCGAGTACGACGTGGCGCTGTTGCCCCTGAACGTCGACATGCCGGGCGTGACACGAGTACCGATCTTCACCGAGCCCGCTTCCCTCGCGCTGTGGAAGGGGCATCCGCTGGCTGGGGCAGCCGCGGTGGACGTGACCGAGGTCTTCGATCAGCCCTGGGTCACCCCCGAGCCGGGCCTCGACTTCTGGGTGGGCGGACGGAACGGGGACGACGACGCCCCGACGGTCGGCTTCCACGCCCGCTCGGCCCAGGACGTGTCCTTGAAGATCGCCTACCAGCACATGGTGGGACTGATGCCGCTGTCGGCCACACGGATGTTCCCGCACCCGGGAGTGCACAACGTCGCTCCGAAGGAGCCCCTCGGCTTGGTGGCCGCCGTCGTGTTTCCGGAGGCCGGTCACTCGCCCGCCGCCCCGGCCTTCGCCGAGGTCGCACGCCGGGTGGCCCGACGCGCGACCGGCGTTCCGTACGCCGAGATCTCCCGGTAGGAGGGGTCAGCCGCCGTACGGCGGCTCGCCCGCCCAGGCCGCGTGCAGGACGGCGCGCAGATCGTCGGCGGAGGCCGGGCGGGGATTCGCGTACGGCGCCCCGAGAGCGACATCGACCGCACGGTCCACGTCGGCGGCGGTCAGGCCCAGGTCGGCGAGCGATCGCGGGATGCCAAGACGCTCGCCCAGCTCGTGCAACTCCCGTACCGGATCCTGGACATCGAGCGCCCGGCGCAGCGCCGCCAGTGCCTCGGGAACCGCCGGCGCGTTGAAGGCCAGCACATGGGGCAGGACGACGGCGTGTGTCTCGGCGTGCGGCAGGTCGAAGGTGCCGCCGAGCACATGGCAGAGCTTGTGGTGCAGCCCCATGGTGGTGGCGCCGAGACAGGCACCGCACAGCCACGCCCCGTACAGCGCGCGGCTGCGCGCGTCATGCCCCGAGAGGTCGGCGACGATCTCGGGAAGGGCCGCGGCAAGCGCCCGCACACCCTCCTCCGCCATGAGGGAGACGATCGGAGCGGAGTCCGGGGCGTACAGAGCCTCGACGGCGTGCGCGATCGCGTTCATGCCGCTCGTCGCGGACCCCACGGGCGGCATGGTGAGCGTGAGCAGCGGGTCGTACACGACGCTGCGCGGCAACACCTTCGGGTCGCGCCCGGTGCGTTTGACCGCGCCCTCGGTCAGGCCCCAGACGGGTGTCATCTCCGATCCGGCATACGTCGTCGGGACGGCGACGATCGGCAGGCCGGTCCTGAGCGCGACGGCCTTGGCCAGGCCGGTCACGGAACCGCCGCCGACCGCCACGCAGCCGTCGGCCCGGGCTTCGCGAGCCGCTTCGACGGCCAGGTCGGCGACCTCCACCGGGACGTGCGTCACCGCCCCCGCGTGCAGCCCGGCGCAGGCGTCGCCGAGAGACGCGGCGACGGCACGGGCCGTGTCCCGGCCATGGTCGTCGCACAGCACGAGGACGCGGCGCAGGCCGAGCAGCGCGACCTCGTCGGGCACCGCGTCCGGGACGGCACCCGACCGGAAGAGGACGCGCATCGGCTGGGCCTGGTAGGTGAAGTCCAGGGCGCGTTCCCTCACGCGATCACCGGTTGCAGCACGATGTCGAAGCGCGCCCGGCGGAAGGGGTTGGCCAGGCCCAGCTCCGCGGCCTCCTCGGGGGAGTCCACCTCGACGAACTCCTCGACCAGGCTCTCCCTCACGGCGAAGACGGCGTCCGACTCCAGATAGTCGCTGCCCGCCACGAAGATGTGCGTCGTCACCGGGCTGTGCCCCTCGGCGCCCACGATGAAGTGGACATGGGCGGGACGGTAGGGGTGGCGGCCGGTCGCCTCCAGCAGGGAGCCGACCGGCCCGTCCGTCGGAATCGGATACGGGCTGGGAACGCACGAGCGGAACCAGAACCGCCCCTCCGCGTCCGCGGTGAACAGCCCGCGCCCATTGCCCGGCGGCTGCTTCTCCGGCTGCTGGACGTCGTAGAAGCCCTGGTCGTCGGCCTGCCACACGTCCAGCGTCGCGCCGGGCAGCGGGGTGCCGTCGACGGAGACGACCCGTCCGCTGATCACACACGGCTCGCCGCCGCCGACCAGATCGATGTTCGCCCCGAGTTCACGGACCGGGGACTCGGTCATGTGGAAGGGGCCGAGCACCGTCGAGTCGGTCGCGGCGGCCACCTTGTGGTCGTTGATCGTCTCGACGAGCATCGACACACCCAGGACGTCCGACAGCAGGATGAACTCCTGCCGGGTGTCGTCGCACATGTGCCCGGTCGCGGTGAGGAAGTCGATCGCCCGCTCCCACTCGGCCTGGGTCGGCTCGATGTCCCGTACGAAATCGTGCAGGTGACGCGTCAGGGAGACCAGCACCTCGCGCAGTCGGGGATCGGAGGTGTGGGCGAAGCTTTCCAGCACCGCCGTCGTCGTCGCGGTCTTCTCGGTCGTCGCGGTCGTCGCGGTGAGGTCCATGGCCGCTCAGCCCCGCCCGAGGATCTGCCGCAGTGCGTCCCCCAGTGCGGCCGTGACGTCACCGGTGGCGTCCTGGCGGCGGAAGGCCACGTGGTTGTCCGGCCGCACCAGCAGCGCGCCCGAGTCGCCGATCTCCCGCAGCCGGGCCCAGTCCCCGTACGGGTCCTCGTACTCCTGGCCGGGGCCGATGACCGCCGTGGCGATCTCCAGGCCGAACTCCTTGCCGAGGATGCGGGCGGCCTCCGTCCAGGGCTCGCCGCCGATGCCGGTGATCAGGGTGAACCGGCCGTTTCCGCCCAGGTCCAGGGTGGACAGATTGCGGGTGCCCGCGCAGAGCCAGGCGTGCGGGAGCTTGGCGCCGGGGCGGGTGCTCGGCTGGAAGTGCAGCTCGGGGTCGCGTGCGAAGCCGGGGTCCTCGGTGCCGTCCGGGACGATCGCGGCGGAGGTGTAGCGCTGGTTGAGGTCCACGCCGTGGGCGTTGAACTCGTATGCCTTGAAGGCGATCGCCTCCCGCAGCCACGCCCGCTGCTGCTCGGCCTCCGGGGTGGCGTCCTTGCGGGCGGCGATGTTCCGCCACAGCTGCTCGGGGGTCTGCGGCGCCAGGCCGCCGAGCGCCTCGAAGACGGGTGCCGTCTCACCGATGGACTGGTTGGCCCGGGTGACGACCTGCTTGCCGACCGGTGCCCGCTCGTCACTGTAGGTGTCCAGCAGGGACGGTGACGCGGTGCCGTCCAGGACGAGCTTCAGCTTCCACGCCAGGTTGTAGGAGTCCTGGATGGAGGTGTTGGAGCCCAGCCCGTTGGACGGTGGGTGCCGGTGGCAGGCGTCGCCCGCGCAGAACACCCGGCCGCTGGAGTACGTCTCGGCGTACATCTCGTTGACCGTCCACGCGGAGGACGACTTGATGGTCACCGGGATCTCGTCGTCGCCGATCAGCTTGCGGACGACGGACAGGGCGTACTCCTCGGTGAGGTCCGGCGGCCCGGCGTCGACGTCGTAGCCCCACACGATCAGCCACTCGTTCCACGTCCGTACGCAGCGCACCAGGCCGGCGCCGATGCCGCCCACGGTCGCGCCGGGCGCCAGCACCCAGTAAAGGGTGGCGGGTCGGTGCGCCACGTACTTGGTGAGGTCCGCGTCGAAGACGATGTTGATGCTGCCGGCCACGCCCATCTGGCCGCCCATCGGCAGCCCGGCGTCCTCGGCCACCTTGCTGCGGCCGCCGTCCGCTCCGATCAGGTACTTGGCGCGGATGGTGTACGTGTCGCCGCGCAGCCGGTCGCGGACCGTGGCGGTCACGCCGTCGGCGTCCTGCTGGTGCGACAGGTACTCGGTGCCGAACCGCAGTTGGCTTCCGCGGGCTATGGCCGCGTTCACGAGCACCGGTTCCATGAGGTGCTGCGGCATGTCACACATGCGGGTGGGGCTCGCCAGCTCGTGCGCGGCCTGCACGAGCGGTTCGTTGCCCCAGGACCTCAGCCGGCCGAGCTCCTCGCCCGCGAGGGCGGTGCAGAAGACGGTGTTGCCCATCAGGTGCTGAGGGGTGGCCTGGGCGATCACGTCCTCTTCGACACCGAGGTCACGCAGCACTTCCATGGTGCGCTGGTTGGTGATGTGCGCCCGGGGCGTGTCCGCGAGGCGTGAGTATCGGGTGACCATGACGTTCGGCACGCCATAGGTGCTCAGTGCCAGTGCGGCGCTCGCTCCCGCGGGGCCGCTGCCCACGATGAGCACATCGGTCTCGACGGTCGGCACGGTTGTCATCGGGACGTTTACTCCCCATCCGCCAGTCGCTTGTTCAGCCAGGTCATCAGCGCCTCGGCCACGTCGTCGGAGTTCTTCTCGCCCATGGGCAGGTGACCGTTGCCCGTGAGCCCCAGGTCCGCCAGGCGCAGCAACTCGGCGTCGGCACCGGCCTGGGCGAGGTAGTCGGCGACACCGTGCTGGAACGTCGCGAACGGCGAGTGGTCGGCCGCGACCACGGCGATCGGGAAGCCCTGGAGCCCTGGCAGGGACCGCACGGCGCCTGCCTCTTCGTCCTGGACGAGACAGTCCTGCAGCCCGTCGCCCCCCGCCTCGCGCAGCCGAAGGCGCAGTTCCTCCGGGGTCCGTACCGGCGGCTCGTAAGTGATCGGGGCCGCGGTGAGCCCCCACTCCAGCTTTCCGAGGCCGGGCAGTTCGGTGAACGGCGGCCCGATCGGCTCGATGGAGACAATGGCCTTCACCAGCCCGGGCCGGGCATCGGCGACCAGCCAGCCGAACGGCCCACCCATGGAGTGGGTGATCAGCACGGCCGGTCCGATACGGTCCAGCAACTCGGCCCCGCAGCGCCGCATCTGCTCCTCGTTCTCGGCGAAGGTGGGCAGTGTCGGGCCCTGGCTCGCCATCAACTGGTCCAGCGCGGAGTCGTCGCCGATCTCGCCGCTGCCGGGCCACTGGCCACCAGGTCGTCCCGCCCCGTCGCAGAACAGCCAGCGGATGAACTCGTACGTCGGCGCCGCGCCCTCGATGGGCCCGAGGACATCGGGGTGATACGGGGAGCGCCCGTGACCTGGACGGTCGACCACGTACACGGCGTAACCGGCCTGGAGGAACCGGGTGGCCCAGCCGGGGCGCCCGTCCGGCGTCGACAGGTAGTCCGTGCCCTGGCCGCCGCCCCCGTGGACCATCACCACGGGCAGCGGATGCCGGAGATCGGCCGGGATCTGGTACTGGACGTACATCGCGGCCTCGGCGGCGGTCCCGGCCTCGGTCGGCTTGCGCCCGGCACCGACCCAGAACGCGCCTTGCTCGCTGATCGTCAACGGCGAGGCGGCACGGGCCGGCTCGGCGGTTGCGGGGGGTGGGGAGATGGTCATCGGTGAACCTCCGTCACGGCGTCTGCGCCCATCCCCAGCACTATTGGTGATCGGCTCCGGGCTGGTCCAATGCCGGTTGGGGACGCCGTGATGCATGGCGCTCATCAGCGTCCCCGAGGGCGGCTGCTTCACCGGGAAGGTGCGCGTGGCGGCGAGGGTGACCAGGGCGTCGGTGCAGAGCGCGGCCTCCAGTTGCTCGGCGACCGGCAGTTTGTGCTGCGGGTCGCGGTCGGAGAGGCCGGTCAGGTGGAAGCTGCCGGTGCCGACCCGCCGCTTGGCGCGTACGACCTCGAAGGATCTGCATCCCCTTTTTCGCCGCGTCGGCCGCCGTGACCGCGAGATAGGCGTGCGCGAGCATGGCCAGGGTGATGTGCCGATACCAGCCGATGTAACGACGGACCTCGTACTGGTCCAAGCCGCACTCGTTCTTCGCCGCCTGAAAGCACTCCTTTCGGACCACGCTGTCGGCCGTGCGACCTCGGGCGCGCGCAGACCGAAACTCCCCTTGTCCAGCGGGGGGCGAGGGGAGTTTCAGTGGGCTTGAACCGAATACCGGTGTCAGCAGGAGCGCGAGCCCGCGAAACCGACGGCGTCGGCGGAGGAGAAGCCCGGTACCTCGACGGCCTTCCCGCCGTTGCGGTAGATCAACCGGACGTATCCGTCCGGTGAGTCCGCCAACCGGAACTGCTGGTTCGCGCCAGGTGACCTCGGTGAACGCCCGCCACCCAGGACCGGCCGCGAGTGCGGCGACCACCGCCCGGAGCGGCACCTGAGCATCCTCACAGTCGAAGCGCGGTCGGCGCGGGAGACGAGCGCGCGGCGTCGGGGAGGCACTGGCCGATGTCCAGGGAAAACCGGTCGAAGAGCCCCCGGTAGTCGGCGACGTGTGCGGTGCGCAGCGCCTGACCCGCAACCTGAACGACAACCAGATGCGCTTCGAGTCCCAGCTCTACGTGACCGCCGAGGGCGGCTCGGTCGGAGGGCACGAACACCAAGGTGCGGGTCGACAACTCCGACGCCGTGACGAACGTCCTCGGCGCGGGCGTGCACCACGCCGACAAGTACCCGGCTACCGGGGCGAGGACCCCCACGAGCGGGTGACCAAGGTGGTCGACCGCGGCGCGGAGCAGGACTCCTGGGTCTTCGCTGCACGCGTCCGCGCCTCAGGCTTGCTGCTGCCGGGGTGCACCCGTCGGAACATGTCTGGATCTGGAGAAGGCGGCAGGGCGCGGTTCCGGGAGGAGCCTCGGCGCAACCTATTGACGCGATTCGGGCAGGGACATAATCTCCGCTTGCATTTGTTCGGAACGCGGACGAATGTTCGCAATGCGCACACACTCGTTCCTGTTCAGGAGGCCCCATGCAAAGGCGCGTTCTCGGGCTTGCCATAGCGGTAGTGACGGTCGCAGCCGCGGCCGGATGCGGATCTTCTTCCGGGACCGGTGGTGCGTCCTCCTCGGCCGGGGACAAGACCACCCAGGTCAAAGTAGGGATCATCCCGATCGTCGATGTGGCCCCCCTGTATCTGGGGCAGAAGAAGGGGTTCTTCAGCAGCCGCGGCATCGACCTGAAAATGGAGACCGCCCAGGGCGGCGCCGCGATCATCCCCGGCGTGGTGAGCGGCCAGTTCCAGTTCGGATTCAGCAACGTCACGTCGTTGATGATCGCCCAGACCAAGGGTGTGCCGATCAAGTCAGTGGTCAACGGGACCGCCTCCACCGGTGACACCGGAAAGGACATCAGCGGGGTGGCCGTCAAGGAGGACAGCCCCATCAAGTCGGCCAAGGAACTTGCCGGCAAGACGGTGGCGGTCAACACCCTGCAGAACATCGGGGACACCACGGTCCGTGAGGTGGTGCGCAAGGACGGCGGCGACCCCTCGAAGGTCAAGTTCGTCGAGATGCCGTTCGACCAGATGCCGGCCGCGCTGGACGGCGGGCAGGTGGACGCCGCGTGGGTGGGCGAGCCCGCGCTGACCATCGCCAAGGGCCAGGGCGCCCGCGTCGTGGCGTCGCCGTTCGCCGAGACCGACCCGAACCTCACCATCGCGACGTACTTCGCCTCCACCAAGCTGGCCCAGGAGAACCCCGACCTGGTGAAGAAGTTCACCGAGGCCGTGACCGAGTCGCTGAAATACGCCTCCGAGCACCCGGACGAGGCACGTCAGATCGTCACGACCTACACCAAGATCGACGGAGAGGTGCTGAAGAAGCTGACGCTGCCGACCTGGCCGGCCGAGTACGACATGGCCTCCCTGGAGAAGCTGGCCTCGCTCGGCGAGCAGGACGGCATCTTCGGCGGTAAGAAGCCCGACCTGGATGCCCTGTTCTCATGAGCGCGTCCGGGAGCACTCCTGTGCTGACGAAGCCCGCCGGGACCGCGACAGGTCCCGGCGGGGTGGGCGGTGGCCGCGTGCGGCGCACTCTGGACAGAGCGCGCACCCCGTTGCGCGGCCTGGCCGGCCTGGCCGGGCTGGTGGTGTTGCTCGAGGTGCTGCCGCACATCGGTGTGGTCTCCGCCGACTACCTTCCGCCCGCCTCCGAGATGGGCCGGGCCCTGTGGCAACTGCTCGGCGAAGACGCGTTCTGGACCGCGCTCGGTGACACCCTCACCGGTTGGGGCCTGGGCCTGGCCATCGCCGTGGTGGCCGGCGTGGTGGCCGGCGTGGTGATCGGATCGGTGCCGGTGCTGCGGGCGGTGACCGCCTCCACCATCGAGTTCTTGCGCCCCATCCCGTCGGTGGCGCTCATCCCGGTGGCGGTGCTGCTGTACGGCACCGACCTGGAGTCGAAGCTGCTGCTGGTCGTGTACGCCTCCTTCTGGCAGGTGCTCGTCCAGGTCCTGGCGGGCATGCAGGACGTCGACCCGGTGGCCGAGGACACCGCCCGCAGCTACCGGATGGGTAGTTGGGGACGGGTTCGGTACGTCCTGTGGCCCACCGCGCTGCCGTACGTGATGACCGGCGTGCGGCTGGCCGCGACCGTGGCACTCGTCCTGACGATCACCGCCGAACTCGTCATCGGTTCGCCCGGCCTCGGCAACCAGCTCGCGGTCGCGCAGACCTCCGGCGCCGTACCGCGGGTCTACGCCCTGGTCCTGGTCACCGGACTCCTCGGGGTCGCGGTCAACCTGGTGGCCCGGGCGGTCGAGCGGCGGGCACTGCACTGGCACCAATCGATGCGCAGGGAGGGACAGCGATGACCGTCCTCACACTCGCCCGGCGGACCGGGCTGGTCCTGGGCCTGCCCGCGGTCCTGTTCGCCATGTGGTGGTTCGCCACCGCGGGCAGCACCGACTTCTACGTTCCCCCCCTGTCCACCATCCTGGGCAAGTTCGGGGAGGTATGGACGGGCGAACGACTGCTCTCGGACGTCGTACCCAGCCTGGTCCGGCTGCTCACCGGCTATCTCCTCGCCGTCGCCGTCGGTGTCGGACTCGGCCTGGTGGTCGGCATGCACCGTGGCGTGCGCGACGTACTGGAGCCGGTCCTGGAACTCTTCCGGGCCATCCCGCCCCCGGTGCTCGTACCCGTCATCATGCTGTTCGCGGGCATCGGCGACACCATGAAGGTCATCGTCATCGTCAGCGGCTGCATGTGGCCGATCCTGCTCAACACCGTCGAAGGCGTCCGAGCCGTCGACGAAGTGCTCAGCGACACCTGCCGCTCCTACGGCATCACCGGCCCCTCCCGGCTGCGGCACCTGGTGCTGCGCTCGGCCAGCCCTCAGATCGTCACCGGCATGCGCCAGGCCCTCTCCATTGCCATCATCCTCATGGTCATCAGCGAGATGTTCGCGGCCAGCAACGGGCTCGGCTTCACCATCGTGCAGTTCCAGCGGTCCTTCGCCATCCCCGAGATGTGGAGCGGCGTGCTGCTGCTCGGCCTGCTCGGATTCGTCCTCTCCCTGCTCTTCCGCGTCGCCGAGAACCGGGTTCTGGCCTGGTATCACGGCCTGCGCCGGGCCCAGCGCAACCCCTGACAAGGAGACGTCGATGCTCGACGTACGCAACCTGCAGAAGATCTACACCGGACGTAACCGCAGCGTCGAAGCACTGCGGAATCTCACATTCCATATCGGTGCCGGCGAACTCGTATGCCTGGTCGGCCCGTCCGGGTGCGGCAAGACCACGCTGCTGAAGTGCATGGCGGGACTGATCGACCCGACCGACGGCGAAGTGCGCCTGGACGGCCGCCCGGTGGACGGGCCCCCGCCCGGCATGGCGGTCGTCTTCCAGGAGTACGGCCGCTCACTGTTCGCCTGGATGAACGTACGCGACAACGTCGCCCTGCCCCTGCGCCGCAAGAAGCTCGGCAAGGCCCGCGAGAAGGAACTGGTCGACCACGCGCTGGAGGTGGTCGGGCTCGCCGACGCCCACCAGGCCTACCCGTGGCAGTTGTCCGGCGGAATGCAGCAGCGCGTCGCCATCGCCCGCGCCGTGGCCTTCGAGCCGAAGGTGCTGCTCATGGACGAGCCGTTCGCCGCCGTCGACGCGCAGACCCGCGCCGAACTGGAGGACCTCATCCGGCGGTTGTGGCGCGAACTGGGCGTCACCGTCCTGTTCGTCACCCACGACATCGACGAAGCCGTCTATCTCGGCCAGCGCACCATCATCCTGTCCACCTCACCGACCGTGGTGCTGGAGGATCTGACGATCGATCTCCCCGACGAGCGCGACCAGTTGCACACCCGCTCCAGCACCCGCTTCGCCGAACTGCGCGCCCACGTCTACGAGCAGATCCAGCGCGCCAAGCACCACAACGGCGACACGCATGCAGCAGTGGCCGACCGCAGCGACGAGCTCGCCCTGCACAAGTCCGAGTCCTGACACACCGTCCGACACAAGGGCCGTAGCACATGGACGACAACGAACCCGGGCGGTACTTCGTGCAGTCCCTCGAACGAGGGCTGGCCGTCATCCGTGCGTTCACCGCCGACACACCCGAAATGACCCTCTCGGAGGTAGCCAGGATCACCGGCATGAGCCGTGCCACCGCACGGCGCTTCCTGCTCACCTTCGCCGACCTGGGGTACGTGGCCACCGACGGCCGCCACTTCCGCCTCACGCCCCGGGTCCTGGAACTGGGCTACGCCTACCTGTCCAGCATGTCCCTGGCGGAGATCGCCCAGCCCCACCTGGAGCAACTGGTCGCCGAGGTCCACGAGTCCTCGTCGGTGGCGGTGCTCGACGACGAAGACGTGGTGTACGTCAGCCGGGTACCCACCCGGCGGATCATGACGGTCTCCATCAGCATCGGGACCCGCTTCCCCGCCCATGCCACCTCCCTCGGCCGGGTCCTGCTCGCCCACCTCGACGAGCCCCGGCTGCGGCACTACCTGGACACCGCCTCACTCAAGCCCCTCACCCCCCGCACCATCACCTCAAGGGAGGCACTCGCCGCCGAGCTGGAACACGTGCGGGCACAGGGCTGGTGTCTGGTGGACCAGGAACTGGAACAGGGCCTGATATCGATCGGCGTACCCATCCGGAACGAAGCACGACGGGTGGTGGCAGGCATCAACCTCTCCACCCACGTCAGCCGGCGAACGCCGGACTCGATACGCCACGATCTGCTGCCGCCGCTCTTGGCCACCGCCGCCGACATCGAGGCCGAGCTGAAGGTCCCCGGCTAGCCGGTCCTGATGCCGTGCCCCCGCGACGGCAGCACGGAGCAGCACCGGCCTTGGCGACCGGCCGGAACACACCGCCCCGCGCGACGAGCGTTGCCGGGGGCTCGTCACGGCCACCCAGACCTGTCGGCTCTCTGCCCCCACCAGGCATCATTCACTGCAGTGCTGAGACAGTCGCCGCGGAGAGCCCATGACATCGCCCCACGCCCTGACGCCTACCGACCCCATGGCGGCTCCCGCGCCACCCGAGGAAGCCGTGGCCCCTCTCATCCGGGGTATCGCCGTGCTGCGCGAGCTCACCGACGCCGGAGGGACGGCCGGCCTCAGCGATCTGGGACGGGCCACCGGCCTGGCCCGCGCCACCCTCGACCGGGTCACCGGAACACTCGCTCACATGGGGTACATGCGGATGGACGGCAGCAACGCCGTCCTTGCCCCCCGCCTGATGGAGCTGGGGAACGCATACCTGGCCGCCCTGCGCCTTCCCGCGCTGCTGAGTGCGCACGCCGATACCCTCGCTGAGGAACTCGACGAGTCGGTGTCCCTCGCGGTGGCGGACGGTGACGGCATCCGCTTCATCCACCAGGCGATCCGCCGCCGCGCCCTGTCGCTGAGCTTCCGCATCGGCGACCTGCTGCCCGCCGAACGCACCGCGCCAGGCCCGCTGCTGGCAACCGAATGGAGCACGGAGGACTGGGCGCGGTGGCACAAGCGGCAGGGCGCCGACCCCGAGGACCTCGGCTTCGCGGCGGTCCCCCCTCGATCGCACCGTACCGCCACGACAGACTTCGAAGAACGGGTGGAACGGGCGCGCGCCCACGGCTGGGCGATGGACGACCAGTTGATCGAGCCGGGGCTCGTCGCCGCATCCGTTCCGGTTCGCGCCCCCGACGGCCGGATCGCCTGTGTGGCGAGCGTCGTGAGCCATACCAGTCGGCACAGCGCGGACTCGCTGCGCGACGCCCTTCTCCCCAGGCTCCGTACTGCCGTGACCGTCATGGAGCGGAAGTTGGCCGACGCTCCGCCTCCGGAGCCGCCGAGCAAGAGCACTCCCGTCGGGCTCGCCACCTGGACGAGCGCGTCCAAACAGGAACTGGGCGGGGAGTTCATCGAATCCCTGGCCCGCGGCCTGACCGTGGTCACCGCGTTCGGTGAGGGCCGTGCGGAGCTGACCCTCACCGAGGTCGCCGAAGCCACGGGGCTGTCCCGCGCCACGGCTCGCCGTGCCCTGATAACCCTGGGACACCTCGGTCACGTCACGCGGCACGGGCGGGTCTTCCGGCTCACTCCACGCGTCCTAGCCCTCGGTTTCCCGCCGCTGTCCAAGACGACACTCACCCGGATCGCGCACCCCCACCTCGCCGCCCTCACCCGCAAGGTGGAGGACTCGACGTCCCTGGCAGTGCTCGCCGGTGACGATGTCCAGTGCGCGGCCTCGGTCGCCGCGGGACGCATCATGGACGCTGATATCGCCGTGGGCGCGCGCGTGCCCGCCTATGCGACCTCCACGGGCCGGGTGCTGTTGGCGGGGCTGCCGGCCGAGGAGCGCACTGCCCGTCTGGCGCGCGTGCGGATGGGTGCGCTGACCGCTCGCACCGTCACCCGGCCCACCGACCTCGAGCTGATTCTCGACCGAGTCCGTGAGGACGGTTATGCCCTGGTCGATGAGGAACTGGAAGAAGGGCTTCGCTCGATCGCCGTACCGGTACGTGACCGCGACGGCGGCCTGATGGCGGCGATCAACGTCACCATGCACAGCGGTCGCCGCCCCGCCGCGGAGTGCGTCACGACCATCTTGCCGGAACTGCGGGCCACGGCTGCTCACATCGAGGCCGACCTGCACATAACCGGGCGATTCGTGCGAGTTCCGACACAGCAGCTGTAGTTTGTGAGGAGTGAGGTTCCTGTCCTGTCAAGTGACGGCTGCTGCCGTGACGTCGGCGAGCTTGTCGCCGGCCAGTTGCGGTGACTTCCGCGGCTGCGCGTGGATCAACTCGTACGGCGAGCTGGGCGCCACCTCGCCCCGTGTGGTGGCCCAGGTGCAGGCGCACAAGCGGGCGTTCCTGGAGTATCTCGACGGCCTGGTGGCCGACGCGGTGATGCCCGCCGTGCTGGCCCGGCAGCAGTTCCTGCTGGCCGAGGGCGCCATGGTCACGGCGGGCATCACCGGGAGTACGGAGCCCGCGCGGGAGGCCGGCGAGGCGGCTCGGTGCCTGCTGGAGGCCTCGCGCGCGGGCAGGTCGGAGTGGCTGCCGGGGGTCAGCTCACCGTCTCGGACACGGTGATGGCCCCTACCGGACAGCTGCGGGCCGCCTCCCGTACCAGGGGGCTGCCACCGCCGTCCTCGCGGCCGGGCAGGAGGGAGCTGTAGCCGTCGTCGTCCTGGGTGAAGACGTCCGGGGCGGTCAGGGCGCACTGGCCGGCGCCGATGCAGAGGTCCTTGTCGATGTCGATGCGCATGTCGTTGGGCATGTCCGGAGCCTCCTACCAGGCCACGGGGAGTTCCAGCATCCCCTGGATCGTGTCGCCGGGTTTGAAGGGAATGTCGTCCGCCTGGGCGGCCAGACGCAGCGTGGGCAGCCGGTCGAAGAGGGTTCCCAGGGCGATCTCCAGCTCGGCGCGGGCCAGGTTCTGGCCCAGGCACTGGTGGACGCCGAACCCGAAGGCCACGTGGTGGCGGGCCGGGCGGTGCCAGTCGAGGGTGTCCGGTGCGGGGTAGACGGTCTCGTCGCGGTTGATGACGGAGGTCGCGAAGACCACGCCGTCGCCTGCCCGGATCGTCGTCCCGTCCACCTCGATGTCCTCGGTGGCCACCCGCAGCAGCCCGTCCGCGATCGACAGCGTCCGCATCAGCTCTTCGACCGCGCCGGGCAGCAGCGACGGGTCGTGGCGCAACTCGGCCAGACGTTCGGGGTGTTGCAGGAGGGTGTAGGTGCCCAGCGAGATCATGTTGGCGGTCGTCTCGTGGCCGGCGACCAGAAGGACGATCGCCAGCGCCGTCAGTTCCTCACGGTCGGGCCCGCCGTCGGACGGCTGCCGCTGCACGAGGTCGTCGAGCAGGCCGGTGCCGGGATCCTTGCGCTTGCGGTCGATCAGCTCGCCGAGGTAGGCCTCCAGCCGGTCCCGGGCGTCCTGGGTGTCGGCCGGTACGGAGCCGCGCAGCAGCCTGCGCGACTGTTCCTCGAAGAAGTCGTGGTCGGCGTACGGGACGCCGAGCAGCGCGCAGATCACCATCGACGGCACGGGCAGGGCGAAGGCGGACACCAGCTCGGCTGGCGGCCCCTGCGCGATCATCGCGTCGAGCCGCTCGTCGACGATCTGCTGGATGCGCGGACGGAGCGCGGTGGCGCGTTGGAGGGTGAACTCCGGGAGCACCATCCGCCGTTGGGTGCGGTGTTCGGGGTCGTCGACGCCGAGCAGTGCGGTCCTGCGGCCGCGAAGCGCGGCCAGGCGAGGCGTGGTCGCGGGGAATCCGGGGCGGGTGCGGTCGCTCGACAGACGCCGGTCACCCAGCAGCCGGCGGGCGGCGGCGTGTCCGGTGACCAGCCACACCTCACGCCCGTCGTAGAGGGTGATCCTGGCCAGCGGTCGGGTGGCGCGCAGCGGGTCATAGGCGGCGGGCGGGTGGTAGGGGCAGGTGCGGCTCTGGGGGTAGGCGACGGGTGCGGTCGAGTCCGTCATGGAAGACCTCGCAGACGAAGAGTGCGTCGTGCCGATCATCATTAGATGCCCTGGGCACCTATGTGGCCACGCGAAGTTCGGCCAGATCGTTGGTGCCTGCGATCTGGCCGAGGATCGTCGCTGCGTGGCTCGCGCGGAGCGCGGACGGGGCGTGAAACGTCACTGGACGGTGGGTACGGCGCCGGTGAGGAACGAGTCCGCCGCCGGCCGACGGCGCGGTAGCCGCGAAGGCTGAGGCCCGAGCAGGCCGGCCGACACGGCGGCAACGCGAAGATCGAGGCCCCATGCAGCTCGACCGGCACGGCGGCGACACGAAGACCAACACCCCACGCAGGTCGACCGACACCCCGGCGACGCGAAGACCGACGCCCGACGCAGGTCGACCGACACCCAGGCGACACGAAGACCGACGCCCGACGCAGGTCGACCGACACCCGACGCCGGCCGGCCGGCACGGCGCCTGCCGAGGCTGAAGGCCGACGCTGCCTGCCCGGAGGGCACGGCGCCCCCAGGCCTGACCGCAACACTCCGCCGTCCCGGGGATCCTGCCCACCCCCGGAAATCCGGTTGTGGCGGCGGAGCCGTCGGCGTCAGGATCAGCCCATGCCGACGATCGACGTTCTCCTGCCGCTGACCGCCGCCGCTCGTCCGGTGCTGGTCCAGCAGCAGTCCGGGCGTTCCGGAGGGCCGACTTCGTCCCGCTCATGACCGCCGCGCTCGTCGCGGGGCTGCTCGCCGGCTACGGCATCGCCCTGCCTGTCGGCGCGGTCGGGACCTACCTGGTCTCCCTCACTGCCCGGACGACCCTGCGGACCGGTGCGTGCGCCGCGCTGGGTGTCGCCACCGCCGACGGACTCTACGCTCTGGTGGCCACGCTCGGCGGCTCGGCCCTGGCGGGCGCACTGCGGCCGGTGCTGGGCCCGCTGCGCTGGGCCTCCGCCCTGGTCCTGGCCGCTCTCGCGGTGCTGGGTGCGGTCACGGCCGTACGGCAGTACCGCCGCCACCGGCTCGCCACCCGGTCGGCCCCGCCTCCGCCCAGCCCCGCTCGGGCGTATCTGGGGCTGCTCGGCATCACCCTGCTCAACCCCACCACCGTGATCTACTTCGCGGCGCTCGTGCTCGGCTCCCGGAGCGCGGACGCGGTGAGCCCTCTGGAGCAGGCGGTGTTCGTCCTGGCGGCCTTCGCCGCGTCCGCGAGCTGGCAGTTGCTGCTCGCCGGGGGCGGTGCGCTGCTGGGCGGGGCGCTGACGGGCCACCGGGGGCGGCTGGTGACGGCGCTGGTGTCCAGCGGCGTGATGACCGTGCTGGCCGTGCGGATGGTGTGGTCCTGATACGGCCCACGGTGCGAGGGCCGGGGTCCCCCATCACCGGGACTGACGACTCGTGAGGTGACCGGCGGGGAGCAGGCCGAGCCGCGCCCGGCCGGTTTCCGCTCCCCCATGCGGCGGAATCTCACCCGCCCCGAAATTTTTCTTCTCGCGGGAGGCATGAACCGGCGCCTGCGGGGCACGCGTGGGTCAGGCCCCGCCGCGTTCCCCCGTCGCGGCGGGGCTTTCGCGTGCCTCCTGTGCGGGCCGGTCGGTCACGTCGAGGAAGATCTGCTGTGCCTCGGGAACGGTGCGGGCGATGGACCGCTTGATGCGTACGGCGACCTCCTCGACCCGCTCGCTGTCCAGGCCGGGCACCAGGTCGACGCGGGCCGCCACCAGGGCGGAGTCGAGGCCGGTCTTCATCGTGAACAGCGCCTCCACCGTGTCGATCTCCGGCTGCGCCGCCAGCAGGGACCGGATCCGTCCGCTCGCCTCCGGGTCGGCGGCCTCACCGATCAACTGGTCGCGGGCCTCGCGACCCAGCCGGTAGGCGACGTACACGAGCAGCGCGCCGATGGCGAGCGAGGCGGCCGCCTCCCACACGACCTGCCCGGTCGCCATGTGCAGCGCCATGCCGACGATGGCCAGGCTCACCCCCAGCACCGCCGTGCCGTCCTCGGCGACGACCGTGCGCAGAGCCGGGTCGCGCAGGCTGCTCGCGCCGCCCTGCCGACGGGCCTGGTACACGGCCCGCAGCAGCGAGATGCCCTCGGCGAGGAAGGCGACGCCGAGCACCACCAGGCCGGCCACGTACCCGCTGAACGTCTCCTCCGCGCCGTTCGTGAGCGCCTCGAAGCCTTGGAAGAAGGAGAAACAGCCGCCCATGACGAAGATCCCGACGGCCGCGAGGAGCGACCAGAAGAACCGCTCCTTTCCATAGCCGAAAGGGTGACGCTTGTCGGCCGGACGGCGGCTGCGGCGCAGCGCGGCGAGGAGGAAGACCTCGTTCAGGCTGTCGGCCACGGAGTGCGCCGCCTCCGACAGCAGCGCGGGCGACGCCGCGAGGAAGCCGCCGACCGCCTTCGCGACCGCGATCACCAGGTTGGCCGCGAGCGCCACCAGCACGGTGACACGAGTCCTGCGGTCCCTCTTCCGGTCCGTTTCCCGGTCCGTCTCCCAGTCCGACCCCCCCTCCGCATTCCGGTCCGTCTTCCCGTCTGTCGTCCGCTCCGTGGATGTCCCGCTCACGCACGCCGACTGCCCCGGCCGGCGCGGCTCACACCCCGTCTCGTGCCGGCCCTAGCCCCTTCGGCCCTCTTCCCAGTGCCGTCGGCGGAAAAAGGGGAACGCGTCCACCAGGGCACACGTACTCCAGGGAGGAGAAGCATCATGAGCGGCGACGGCGGGGACGCCGGGAACACCGCGTACGGCAGGAAGGCGTTCAAGCGGTCCAAGGCGCACTTCACGGACCGGATCACCGCGGACGGCCGGGACGGCTGGCCGGTGGAGGCCGGCCGCTACCGCCTGGTGATCAGCCGCGCCTGTCCGTGGGCGAGCAGGGCGGTGATCTCCCGGCGACTGCTCGGTCTGGAGGACGCCCTGTCCCTCGCGATCGCCGACCCGATCCAGGACGACCGCAGCTGGCGCTTCACCCTCGACCCGGACGGCCGCGACCCCGTCCTCGGCATCCGCTACCTCAGCGAGGCCTACGACCGGCGGGAGACCGACTACCCGGGCGGGGTGAGCGTGCCCGCGGTCGTGGACGTGCCGAGCGGGCAGCTGGTCACCAACGACTACCAGCAGCTCACGCTGGACCTCGCCACCGAGTGGCGGTCCCTGCATCGGGACGGGGCACCCGACCTGTACCCGCGGGGGCTGCGCGACGAGATCGACGAGGTGATGGCGGACGTCTACGAGGACGTCAACAACGGCGTGTACCGGGCGGGCTTCGCCACCGAGCAGGAGGAGTACGAGGGCGCGTGCGCAGCCGTGTTCCGGCGGCTGGAGCTGCTGACCGAACGGCTGTCCCGGCAGCGCTATCTGGTCGGCGACACGATCACCGAGGCGGACATCCGGCTGTTCACGACCCTGGTCCGGTTCGACGCCGTGTACCACGGCCACTTCAAGTGCAACCGCTGGAAGCTGACGGAGAATCCGGTGCTCTGGGCGTACGTCCGTGATCTGTACCAGACGCCCGGCTTCGGCGACACCGTCGACTTCGACCACATCAAACGCCACTACTACCAGGTGCACACGGGCATCAACCCGACCCGCATCGTGCCCCTGGGCCCTGATCCGTCCGGCTGGCTGACGCAGCATCACCGCGAGGAGCTGGGCGGCCGGCCGTTCGGTGACGGGACGCCGCCGGGGCCGGTCCGCGCCGGCGAGGAGGTCCCGGAGCGGGGCAGGCCCTGACCGTACACACCTTCTATTTCACCGCACACTAAGGAGATCGACGTGGCCAAGAAGAAGAAGCTCCCCCTCGCCTACCAGCCCGTCGGGTTTCTGCTGGGCTGGTCGAGCGGCTGGCTGGCGGGGCTGGCCTTCCGCAAGACCTGGAAGGCGATCCGGCACGAGGACGACGCGCCCGACGCGCTGGACCCGGACCGCAGCTGGGGGGAGATCCTGGTGGCCGCCGCGATCCAGGGCGCCATCTTCGCCGTGGTGCGCAGCGCCGTGGACCGCACGGGCGCGAAGGCCATCGAGCGTTCGACCGGCACCTGGCCGACGAAGGACAAGGCCGGCCGGGACTGACGCCGCCACGGCCCCGCGGGGCACCACCGACAGAGCCGTGCAGCCCACCCCGGCCCTGTCGGGGCCCCGCGGGCCGGGTGACGGCGGAACAGACCGACCGAGCCTGACGAGCGCCGCCCCGTGCCGGACGCCACCCCCTGGACGAGGGCCGCGCGGGGCGCGCGCACACAACCGGGCCAGGACGAGCATCACCCCCTGAGCGGACCCCACCCACCCGGATGTGTACGAGCACCCCCCGACCGGGCACCCCGGCCATGCCCGACCGGGCCTCAGCGTGTCCAGGACTCGTCGGCGCTTCTTCCTCGGCGTGCCTCAGCCCGGCCCGGCCCCCCACCGCCCCCTCAGCCCTGCTTCGGTGCCGTCGGTACCACGCGGCGCAGGGTGAAGGAGTGGCCCGCGGGGTCGGCGAAACCGCGCTCCTCGTACGGGCCGGGCGCTGCCTTGGCTTCCAGTGGGCGTCCGCCGAGTTCCACGACCTTGCGTTCCGCCGCGTCCAGGTCGTCCACCACGAAGTCGAGATGGGCCTGGAGGGAGTTCTCCGGGCGCGGCCAGCTCGGCGGCGTCGCGTTCACGTCACGGCGGAACGCCATCCGGGTCCCGTCGGCACCCCTGATCTCCACCCGGTTGGCGGTCGCGTCCGTCTCGTCGGCCTGAAGCAGCTCCTTGTAGAACACGGCGAGCTTCTCGGGCTCGGCACAGTCGAGTATCACGAAGCCCGCTTTCACCAGTGCCATGTCTCCTCCGAAGGGTCCGGCGCGCGGAGCGGAGGTGCCCCGCGGCCCTCTTCCCTTGCGGATATCCCGGCCCGGCAGATTCAGTCGGCGACCGGGCGACCGCCCGTCTCAACATCGGCAGGACCACGGCGCCTTCAGGCCGAAGTGCCGCTGCCGAGAGTGGGAGGAGGGAGTGTACGCAGCTCAAGTGGCGTGCGCAGTAACCGACATCACGGCCTGATTACGGAATGGCTGAATCCAGCCCTGGGCAGTCTCGTAGCGCTTCTCGGTTCAACTTTCGGACTGCGAAGCCCAGTTCGAGTGCGCGGCCGGTCGCGGTGACCGTCCGCTCGCAGGGGTGGGGGGACTCTGCGGTCCGTCTCCCGAAAGGAAGCGCATGCCTCAGGACGTCCGGTTCGACCTCCCCTTCGACACACCCGTCAGCGAACACCTGGAGCACGCCAAGGCGCGCCACCTGCGCTGGGTGTGGGACACGGGTCTGGTGCGCAGCAAGGCCGGGTTCGAGGAGTACAAGTCCTGGGACCTCCCGCAGGCCGCCGCCCGCACCTACCCCCACGCGTCGCGGGACGACATGGTCGTCCTGATGAACTGGTTCTCCCTGGCCTTCCTCTTCGACGACCAGTTCGACGCCAACCAGCCCGACCGCGCGGACCGCATAGCGGAGGTCGCGCGGGAGCTCATCGTCACACCACTGCGTCCGGCGGGCATACGGCCACGGGTGGTCTGCCCCATCACCCTGGCCTGGGCGGAGGTCTGGGAACACCTCTGCGAGGGCATGTCCCTGACCTGGCGGACACGGTTCGCCGCCTCCTGGGGGCGGTTCCTGGTGGCGCACTGCGAGGAGGTGGACCTGGCGGCACGGGGGCTGGAGGGGACGCTGACACTCGACGAGTACGCGGCTTTCCGGCGCCGTACGGTCGGCATCCACCACAGCATCGACGCGGGTGAGCGCAGCCGCGGTTTCGAGGTGCCGGCGGAGGTGATGGGGCATCCGGTGATGGAGCGGATGCGGGATCTGGCGGCGGACACCATCGGGTTCATGAACGACATCCACTCCTTCGAGCGCGAGCGGCGCCGCGGTGACGGTCACAATCTCATCGCCGTCCTGCACCGGGAGCGGGGCTGCTCGTGGCGGGAGGCCGCCGACGAGGCGTACCGCATGACGACCGACTGCCTCAAGGAGTACCTCGAACTGGAGGCCCGCGTCCCGCTGATGTGCGACGAGCTCGGCCTCGACGAGGGCGAGCGGGATCGGGTGCGGATGGGTGTGGAGGCCATCCAGCACTGGATCAACGGCAACTACGAGTGGGCGCTGACCAGCGGCCGGTACGCGGCCGCGAAGGAGGGCCCGGTGGCCACGGCCGAGCTGGCCGGGCGGGGATCGGTGGACGATCTGCTGGCCGTGTGAGACGGCGCCGCTGCCCGGCCGGCGGTCCGGCCGGGCGGCGGCACCAGGGCCGATCCGGCGGATCGGGCCGGGGTGGCGTGGCCGGCGCACCCGTCTGCGCTGGTGAGAGGCCGTTTCCGTGGAGGCGGCCCGGTCCCGCCGGGCCGGCCCTAGACGGGGAACTCGACGGGCAGGCGGTCCAGGCGGGACTCCCAGGTGGAGGCGGTCGAGGTGAGCTCGTCCAGCGGGGCGGCCAGCCGCAGACCCGGCAGGCGGTGCAGCAGCACGTCCACGGCGACCTCGATGATGGCCTGCCCGATGCTCTGGCCGGGGCACTCGTGCGGGCCGGCGCTGAACGCGAGGTGTGACTGGTTGCCCTGCACCGAGACCCCGGTGTCCGGCCGGACCTCGGGGTCGAGGTTGCCGGGCGCGAGCCCCAGGACGAGCAGGTCGCCCTCCTGGATGGGATGGCCGCCGAGCTCCAGGTCGCTGGTGGCGAAGCGTCCCGGCATGACGGTCAGCGGCGGCGAGTTCCACATGACCTCCTCCACCACCGCGGAGATGTTCAACTCCCCGCTGATGAGGCCGGTCAGACGGGAGGTGTCGGTGAGGATCAGCTCCAGCACCCGCGCCAGCAGGTTGCTGGTCGTGGTGTGGGCGGCGATCAGCACCAGGCGCAGATGGCTGACGACCTCGTCCTCGTCGAGGCCCGCGGGGTGTTCCAGCAGAGCCGTGGTGAAGTCGGGGCCGGGCTCGGCGCGCTTGCGCTCGGCGAGTTCCCCGAGGATCTGCATGATGCGCTCGTTGTGCGCGATGGCGTCCTCGCCGCCCTTGAGGACGTGGGCGCAGGACTCGACCAGGGTGCGGCCCTCCGCTGCGGGGAGCCCCAGGATGCGGGTGAGGACGAGCATCGGCAGGTACTCGGCGTAGTCCGCCACCAGGTCGGCGTGTCCGGCGTCCGCGAACGCGTCGATCTGCTTGTTCGCGAAGTGCGTGACATGACGCCGGATGCCGCGCCCGGCCGCGGCCAGCAGCCCGTCGGTGACGGCGCCGCGCAGCCTGCGGTGCGGCTCGCCGTCCTGGGAGACGCAGTCGGGGCGCCAGCCGATCATCGGGATCAGCGGCGAGGTCTCCTCGACGCGGCCCTCCCGCCAGTCCCGCCAGATCCGCGCGTCCCGGCTGAACTGGCGGGGGTTGTCGAGCACCCGCCGGTTGTCGCGGTAGCCGAGGACCAGCCAGGCGGGGACGTCTCCCTCCAGCAGGACCGGCGCCACCGAGCCGTGCTCCTTGCGCAGCCGCTCGTAGATGGCGATCGGGTCGGTCGCCGCCTCCGGCCCGTACAGCCGCGTGAGGTCGGCGGTGTGGTGGGCGACGGGGCAGCCGCGAGGGGCGTCGGGAGCGGGTGCGTTCTGGTCAGTCATCGGGGCTCCAGGGCGACGGCCGAACGTTCCTTCAGGTGACGTATCAGGGCGACGAGCACGTCACGGCTGGAGGCCCGGTCGCGGGCGTCGAAGGCCACGACCGGGGTGTGCGGGGAGATGTCCAGGGCGTCGCGGATCTCCTCGACCGGATAGTCCTTGGAGTCCGGGAAGACGTTGAGCGCGACGACGAAGGGGACGTCCTGCCGCTCCATCTCCTCGATCGCCCGGAAGCTGGAGGCCAGCCGCCGGGTGTCCACCAGCACGACCGCGCCGAGCGCCCCCTTGAACAGGCCGTTCCACAGGAACCAGAACCGCTCCTGGCCCGGCGTGCCGAACAGGTACAGCACCAGGGACTCGTTGAGGCCGATCTTGCCGAAGTCCAGGCTGACGGTGGTCTGCGTCTTGTCGGCGACGCCGATGAGGTGGTCGACGTCGGCGCTGGCCTGGGTGAGGGTCTCCTCGGTGGTGAGCGGCTTGATGTCGCTGACCGAGCGGACCATGGTGGTCTTCCCGGTACCGAAGCCGCCGGCGATCATCACCTTCACCGAGCGGGTGTCCCCGGCCGTGTCCCGGCCGGGTTGATCAAAGCCGTTCAAGTCCACTGAGTACCTCCTCAAGGAGCGCGAGGTCGGGCCCGCGGCCGGCATCGTGTGCCGGGATGGGGTTACGGGCTTCGATACGGCCTGCGTCCAGCAGGTCCGACAGCAGCACCGCGAGAATGTTGAAGGGGAGTCCGAGGTGGGCGCCGAGTTCGGCGACCGACAGCGGATCGCGGCAGCGCCGGAGGATCTCCTCGTGCTCGTGCTGCATGCCCGGTAAGGGCGCGGCGCGGGAGACGATGAGGGTCGCCACGTCGAGGCTGGACGCCGAACCGCCCGGCCCGCTGCGCCCCTGCGTGAGGACGTAGTAGCGCTCGAGACCGGACGGGTCCGACGGCCTGCGGGGAGCACTCATCCAGAGTGCTCCTCCAGGCGCGGAGTGGTGCCGAGGAGCTCACCCATCCTGCGGGCCAGGTCGCGCATCTGGTGTCCGAGCAGGCCCTGGTCGATGCCCTCGTGGGCGAGGACACCGAGGTACGTCTCCACGCCCGCGCGGACGACGAAGAGGTGGCCGCCGTCGACCTCGATCATGGCCAGCCTGAGCTGTCCCGCGTACTTGGGGAACTGCTCGGCGACCGGCTGGGCCAGCGCCTGCAGGCCGGCCACCACGGCTGCGAAGCGGTCCACGTCGTCGGGGTCTTCGGCGCCGTAGGAGGTGATGGCCTTGCCGTCGCTGGAGGCCACGAGGGCGAAACGGATCTCCGGGAGGCTCTCCACAAGGTCGCGGAGCGCCCAGCTCACGTCTGTTCCTTGCTGCGTCATGTGGACTAGTCGCTCTCTTCAGTGCGTTGCTCGGTGGACTGGCGTCCCGTGGTCGTGTCGCGGTCGCCGGCCGCGCCGGGCGCCTCGTCGGCGTCACGTCCGGCGGTGGCGAAGGCGGCGAGGCCGGCGAAGGACGCGTCCGGCGGGACGGGCGAGACGGTGGTCCCGCCGGTCCCCGCCTGGCGTTCGGCGTGTTCGGCCGACCCGTGCCGGGGGGCCTCGCCCCGCTTGCTCCTGCGCCGGGGCAGTCCGCCGGGAGTGGTGTCCACGGTCTCGGTCGTCTCGGTGGTCTCGGTGGTCGCGGCCGGTTCCGGGGCGGTGGCCGTGTCACGGGACGGGGAGGCCGCGGGCACGGGCGCCGGGGTGGCGGAGGCCGTGGCGGCCGTGGGCAGCGGGCTGAAGTACTTGTGCGGCACGACGACCACCACGGAGGTGCCGAGCCAGGGGGAGTCCGCGAAGGTGACGCGGATGCCGTAGCGGCGGGCGAGGGTGCCGACGACGCGCAGGCCGATGTTCGCGTCCTCGGAGATACCGCCGAGGCCGGCTCCGGGCAGGGTGCCCGCGAGAGCGTGCTCGGCCTCGCGCTTCTTCTCCTCGCTCAGGCCCTTGCCGGAGTCCTGGATCTCGATACCGACCCCGTTGGGGACCTCCTTGCCGGAGACGAGCACCGGCTCGGTGGGCGGCGAGTAGCGGGCCGCGTTGTCCAGCAGGTGGGCGAAGATCAGTGTGAGGTGGTCCACCAGGCCGCCGTCGACGCCCAGTTCGGGCAGGTGGCGCACCTGGATGCGGTGGAAGTCCTTGATGCGGCCGATGCCGCCGCGCACCACGCTCAGCAGACGCTGCGGTTCCTGCCACTGCCGGCCCGGGCGGTCCGAGCCGCCGAGCACACCGATGCTGGCGGCGAGACAGTCGGCGGGGCCGATCGCCTGGTCGAGCTCCATCAGGCCCCGGGCGACGGCGGGCAACCGGCCGTGCTCGCCCTGCATTTCGTGCAGGCGGCCACGGAGCTTGCTGGTCAGTACGTGGATGCGGTTGCCGATGCTGATGACGGCCTGTTCGGCGGAGGTCGAGCGGTTGAACTCCTCCTCCACGCCGATCAGAGAGGTCCTCAGGAGCTTGCGCAGGGAGGCCTGCAGCTCGGGGGCGACCTTCGCGCACTGGTTCATGGCGGGCAGGAGGTCGTCGATGGCTTCGCCGGCGCGCAGTCGCCCCAGCGCGTCGGGCAACTGCTCGTCGGCGAGGCGGGCGACCGCGGCCTGCTGGTGGGCCAGCTGCTCCTGCCAGGCCGCCGTCTGCGCGGCGAGCTGCGCCTCAAAGGTGTCGGCCTGCTCGGCGAGCCGGGCCTCATACGTCTCGGTCTGTCCGGCGAGCCGGGCCTCGTACGTCTCGGTCTGCTCGGTCAGCCGGGCCTCATACGTCTCGGACTGCTCGGCGAGCCGGGCCTCGTAGGCGCCGGCCCGGTCGGCGAACTGGGACTCCTGAGCGGCGCGCTCGGCGGCGAACTTCCGTTCCAGGCCCGCCACATGCTGCTGCCACTGCTGGTTGTGCTCCGCCTGCGTGGCGCGGAAGGAAGCCTCCGCCCGGTGCAGCTGCGTCCGGGTGCGAAGCAGGAGGCGTACGCACACGGCGCTGGCCGCCGTCGCCGCCAGACCGGCGACGGCCGCGGTTATTCGCTCGGAGCTCATGAACGTGGCGGCTACCGTCCCGCCTCCCAGACCCAGCGGCATCAGCCACCAGCTGTACCAGGTGACAGGGGCCCGCGCCGCCGGTGGCGGAGTGGCGAGTTCCATCTGCATCCTTCGAAGCAACACGATCGAACAGGGGGTGGTGTGCAAGGGACCGCACTCAGGGGTACACACCACGAGACGACCCGTCGCGATCGAGTCAACTCGCAGCGCCGATCGGAACCTTATCGGGTTTGGACCCGAAAGGATCAATCTCGTCCCCGGGCGGAGGTGAGGGTTCCGTCACGCTCCGCCAGGAAGCCACACATCGACAAATCTCCTTGCCCGGCTCGGAGTTGATCCACGTGTTCGACTTTGACCGTCCTTGACGGAATCTGTATCCGCCAGGGTCCCGTTGGATCAGCGCGCCGTCTGGAACGTACGCCGGTACGTCTGCGGCGAGACTCCGATCGCCGCGTGCAGATGCTGGCGCAGTGATGCACCCGTGGCGAAGCCGACCTGACCGGCGATCTGGTCCACCGTCAGGTCGCTCGACTCCAGCAGGTGCCGGGCGCGGGAGACGCGCTGCTGGATCAGCCAGCGGCCGGGGCTCAGGCCCACCTCCTCCTTGAAGCGACGGGCGAAGGTGCGCAGGCTCATCCGGGCGTGTCCCGCGAGGTCGGCCAGGGTCAGGGGTTCGCCGAGGCGTTCGAGGGCCCAGGCGCGGGTGGCGGCGGTGCTCGCCGCACCCTGCTCGGGGACGGGCTGCTCGATGTACTGCGCCTGGCCGCCGTCCCGGAACGGCGGGACCACGCAGCGACGGGCGACGGCGTTGGCGAGTTCGCTGCCGTGGTCCTTGCGGACGAGATGGAGGCAGACGTCGACACCGGAGGCGGCTCCGGCGGAGGTCAGGATGCGGTCGTCGTCGACGAAGAGCACGTCCGGATCGAGGGCGATGTGCGGGTACATGCGCTGGAAGAGGTCGGCCAACTGCCAGTGCGTGGTGGCCTTCCGGCCGTCGAGGAGCCCGGCCGCGGCGAGGACGAAGGCGCCGGTGCATATGGACACGATGCGCGCCTCGGGGCGGATGAGCGCGAGGGCCGCCGCGACCTCGCCGGGGAGCTCGGCGGTGACCCGGGACGGTGAGACCGGGGCGATCACCACGGTGCCTGCCGTGGCCAGGACCTCCGGGCCGTGATCGACGGTGACGCCGAAGTCGGCGTTGGTGCGCACCGGTTGCCCGTCGACCGTGCAGGTCAGCACCTCGTACCGGCCGTCGGCCGCGCCGAGGATCCGGCTGGGGATGCCGAGTTCGAAGGGGTACACCCCGTCGAGGGCCAGGACCACCACTCGCTCACGTCGCATGGCACGATCCTATCGAAGGTTGGCAATCGTGCCATTTCCCGGACGGGTGCGGACCGGCAGGCTGGGACACCATGAGCGATGTGAAGACGATGCGAGCCATCAGCCAGGACGTCCTCGGCGGTCCCGAGGTCCTCAAGCTCGTCGAGCTGGAGCGCCCCGCGCCGCGCCCGAACGAGGTGCTGGTCCGGGTGCGCGCCGCCGGCCTCAACCCCACCGACTGGAAGCACCGCGCCACCGGCGGCTTCCTCGGCGAGCCGCCCTTCGTGCTGGGCTGGGACGTCTCCGGCGTGGTGGAGGAGGTGGGGATCGGCGTCGATCAGTTCCAGCCGGGTGACGAGGTCTTCGCCATGCTGCCCTACCCGTTCGGGCACGGCTCCCATGCCGAGTACGTCACGGCCCCGGCCCGCGCGTTCACGCACAAGCCGGCCGGGATCGACCACGTCCAGGCGGGGGCGCTGTCCCTGGTCTCGCTGACCGCGTGGCAGGCCCTGGTGGAACGCGCGGACGTCCGGCCGGGGCAGCGGGTGCTGATCCACGCGGCGGCCGGCGGGGTGGGCCATGTGGCCGTGCAGATCGCCAAGGAGCGGGGCGCCCACGTCATCGGCACCGCCAGCGCGGGCAAGCACGACTTCCTGCGGGAGATCGGCGTGGACGAGCCGGTCGACTACCGGGAGACGGACTTCACCGAGGCCGTGAAGGACGTCGACGTCGTCCTGGACACCATCGGCGGCGACACCGCCGTACGCTCGCTGCGCGTGCTGCGCCCGGGCGGGCTCGTGGTGTCGATCCTGCCGGTCGGGCCGGAGGAGTTCCACGCGGAGGCCGAGCGGCTCGGGGTGCGCGCGACGCGGATGCTCGTCGACGCGGACCGCGCCGGCATGAAGGCGATCGCGGAGCTGGCCGAGGCGGGCAGGCTGCGCGCCACGATCGCGGGGACGTTCCCGCTGGCCGAGGCCGCCGAGGCGCACGCGCTCGGCGACACCGGCCGTACCACGGGCAAGCTGGTGCTGGTGATGGACTGACCGCGGTCAGAACGTCAGCACGGGCTTGATCGTCTTGCCCGCGCCCATGTCACGCACCGCCTGGTCGATGTCCGCGAACGGATAGGTGGTGATCAGGCGGTGCAGTGGCAGGCGTCCCTGCTGGACCAGCCGGACCAGGGCGGGTATCAGGGTCTGGGTCTCGCTGTCGCCCAGGGTGAGGCCGACGATCTGCTTGCCGCCGAGCAGCCCGTTGACGTCCAGGGAGACCTCGGTGCCGAAAGGCGGGGCGCCGACGACCACGAGGGTGCCACGGGCGCCGAGCGCGTCGACGCCCTGGCGCAGCACGCCGACGTTGCCGGTGGTCTCCACGGCGCCGTCCGCGCCCTGCCCGCCGGTGATCTCGGCGAGCGCCTCGGCGAGATCGGCCTCGGCGGCGTTGACGGTGTGGGTGGCGCCCAACTCCTTGGCCAGCGCGAGACGTTCGCCGACCCGGTCGACGGCGACGATGGTGGCGGCCGGGGTGAGGGCGGCGGCCATCACGGCGGACAGGCCGACCGCGCCGGCGCCGAGGACGACGAGGGTGTCACCGGTGGCCGGCTTCAGCACGTTCCATACGGCGCCGACGCCGGTCTGCACGCCGCAGCCGAGCGGGGCGATGGACTCCAGCGGTACGTCCGGGTCGACCTTGACCAGGCTGCGCTCGTCGACGAGGGCCCGCTCGGCGAAGGAGGACTGGCCGAAGAAGTGGCCGCCGAGCGGTGCGCCGTCGCGGCTGATGGTGCTGCTGCCGTCGGCGCGGCGGCCCCCGATGAGGTTGAGCGGCAGCCAGGTCGCGCAGTACGCCGGGTGCCCGCCGCGGCAGTTGCGGCAGTCGCCGCAGGAGGTGAAGGACAGCACGACGTGGTCGCCGGGCTCGACCGAGGTGACGGCCCGGCCGACGGCCTCGACGACGCCCGCGCCTTCGTGGCCGAGGACGCCGGGCAGGGGGAAGGGCAGTCCGCCGCTCGCCACGCCGAGGTCGGTGTGGCACAGGCCGGTCGCGACCATGCGGACGACCGCCTCGTGCGGTCCGGGCTCGTCGAGGACGACGTCGGACAGGGTGAAGGGCGCTCCCCCGGACTCGACCACGGCGGCACGGGTGGTGGTGGGCATCACGAACTCCTTTGATTCTGCAAGCCGGAGGGACGCTCAGTCGAGTGAGACGACGACGGACTTGACCTTGGTGTAGGCGGCGAGGGCCTCGGGGCCGTACTCACGGCCGAAGCCGGAGTCCTTGACGCCGCCGAAGGGGACCGCGGGGTCGAGCATGGCCCAGTCGTTGACCCAGACGATGCCGGCCTGGAGCCGGTCGGCGACGCGGTGGGCGCGGGCGAGGTTGCCGGTCTGCACGCCGGAAGCCAGGCCGTACGGCGTCGAGTTGGCGAGGGCGACGGCCTCGTCCTCGCTGTCGAAAGGCTGCACGGTGAGGACCGGGCCGAAGATCTCGTCCTGCACGACGCGGGAGTCGTTCGGCAGGTCGGCGATGACCGTGGGTGCGTAGTAGTAGCCGCCGTCCAGGTCGATCCGTTCGCCCCCGCAGACGATCCGGCCGCCCTCCTTGCGGGCCAGGTCGACGTACTCCTCGACCTTCTTCAGGTGCTTCTCCCCCGCCATCGGCCCGACGACGGTTTCGGGCCGTCGCGGGTCGCCGACCGGCACGCCGGGAACGGCGTCCGCGAGGATGCCCAGCACAGTGCTGTACACGGAGCGGGCCACCAGCAGCCGCGGGCCGCCCATACAGAACTGGCCGGTGTTGAAGACGAAGCCCTTGATGATCGCCCCGACCGCTTTCTCCAGGTCGGCGTCCTCGAAGACGATGTGCGCCGCGTTGCCGCCCAGCTCCATGGTGACCGGCTTGAGGGCCTCCCCCGCGGTGGCGGCCACGTGCCGGCCGATCGCGGTGGAGCCGGTGAAGGCGACCTTGTCGACTCCGCGGTGGCGCAGCAGCGCCTCGCCGGTGACCGGGCCCGTGCCGGTGACGACGTTGACCACGCCGTCCGGGACACCCGCCTCCTGCAGCAGCCGGGCCATGTAGAGGGCGCTGAGCGGGGTCTCGTCGGCCGGCTTGTGCACCACGGTGTTGCCGGCCGCGAGCGCCGGGCCGAGCTTGGAACCGGCCAGGATCAGCGGGAAGTTGAAGGGCGTGATCGCGGCGACGACACCGAGCGGCTCACGCCGGGTATAGGCGAGGGCGTTGAGGGGGGTGTCACGGGTCGCGCCCTCCAGGGAGTGGGCGAGGGAGGCGTAGTACTCGTAGTCGTTGGCCGCGTTGGTCACGTCGACGGCCTTGCACAGCGAGATGGGCTTGCCGACGTCCAGGCTCTCCAGCTCGGCTATCTCGTCGGCCCGCTCGCGGATCAGCTCGGCGACGCGGTGCAGCACCCGGCCCCGCTCCCGGCCGCTCAGTCCGGGCCAGGCGCCACCGTCGAAGGCCTCCCGGGCGGCGCGCACGGCCGCGTCGACATCGGCGGCGCCCGCCTCCGCGACGGTGGTGACGACCGTGCCCCGGGACGGGTCGACCACCTCGGTGCGCGCCCCGTCGGCGGCCTCGCGCCACTGCCCCCCGATGAACAGCTGCCCGGGTTCGATCTCGAAGGTGGTCATTCCGGCTCCTCAGCATCGTCGCCAAGATTTCAACAAACAGGTTTCCTGTCTGATTCGCAGTCTCTGCACCAACAGGTTTCCTGTCAATGCTCTACGCTGAGCTCATGGCCGGCACCCAGACAACCAAGGCATCCCCGTCGCTGCTCTACATGGTCAAGCAGGTGGAACTCGCCGCGCGGTCCCGCCTGGACGAGCTGGTCAGGCCGTCCGGGATCACGGCGCTGCAGTACACCGCGCTGACCGTCCTGGAGCGGCACGACGGGCTGTCGGCGGCCCAGCTGGCCCGCGACTCGTTCGTCACCGCCCAGTCCATCGCCGACCTCGTCCGGTATCTGGAGGGCCAGGGGCTGGTACGCAGGGAGCGCAATCCGCGCAACCGGCGCGAGCTGCTGATCCTGCTGACCGAGGCCGGCCGCGAGCTGCTCGACCGGTACGCCGCACCGGTGCGGGAGCTGGAGGAGCGGATGGTCCAGGAGCTCACCGCCCACCAGACCGAGCAGCTGCGCCAGGCGCTCACCAAGGCCTGGCGCGCCCTGTCGCAGACCTGAACGGGACGTCAGACGACGTTACCCACGGAAATCGAAGACATATGTCAATCGAACATGCTCAAATTCACTCTGTCGAGGGTAACTTGCAGGGCGGGGAAGGGATTTGCCCTCGCACGTGACCCCACCTACCGAGCTGGATGGAGGCGACGTCGTCGTGCGGCAGGAACCCGTACCGCCCACCCGGCATCTGCGCATCCGCCAGGACCGCGGGCACACGGTGCTGGAGTTCTCGGGGGAGATCGACATCGTCGCGGCAGAGGAGATCGCCCCGCATCTGGACCGGGAGACGGAACGCGACGACGCCCGGGTCGTGATCGACCTCAGCCGGATCGAGTTCTTCGACTGCTCCGGCCTCAGGCTGCTGTACCGGGCGAGGAGCCGGGTGCTCGACCGCCGCGGGCAGCTGTACCTCGTCTGCGCCCATCCGCTGACCCTGCGCGTGCTGCGGATCACCGGTCTGGCGCGGCTGCTGCCCCCACAGCCGACCCTGGACGCGGCCCTGAACCAGCCGGAGGCCACGCCCGGCTCGGTGTGACGGTCAACCCCCTACTCGTTCATCCCCCCAACCAAGCGGTCTGGCAGGGGCATTGAGGGGCATCTGAACAGTAGGAAGGAGGACCGTCGCCATGACGACTCCCATCAGGCACCTGCCCAGGCGCATGCCCGGCTGGGCGAAGGCGGTGAGCGCCGTCGTGCTGGTGCTCGTCGTGTTCTTCGCGGGGATCCGGCTGAGTGTGCTGCCGGGCCTCAAGGACCTGTTCGGCACCGAGACGCACGACCGGTCGGGTCCCGCCCTGCTCCAGTCCATCCAGGACATCAGCCGTTACGACGCCGCCTCCGGCAACTTCCAGGTCGTCGTGGACCTGGAGAAGGACACCAAGTACCTGCCCGACGCGATCCGCGGCACCCGCACCCTGTACGTCGGTGCGGGCACCGTCGACGCCTACGTCGATCTCGGGAAGGTCGGCGAGGGGGACGTGACGGTCGACGACGACCGTACGTCCGCCACGCTCCGGCTGCCGCACGCCCGACTCGGCAAGCCGGCCCTCGACACCGACCGCTCCTACGCCGTGTCCAAGCAGCGAGGTCTCCTGGACCGCCTGGGGGACTTCTTCTCGGACAACCCCAACGGCGAACAGGCCGTGCAGCAGCTCGCGGTACGGCACATCGGCGACGCCGCGAAGGAGAGCGAGCTGACCAAGCGCGCCGAGACGAACACCACCCACATGCTGGAGGGCCTGCTGCGGTCCCTCGGCTTCAAGGAGGTGAACGTGTCGTACGGGGACTGATCAGCCGGCTACCGGTGGACGGACGGCAGGACGAGCACGCCCAGCACCGTCGTGCCCACCAGCATCCAGGCCACGTAGTCCCCGACGTGCCCGGACTGCAGGCGCCTGAGCGGCAGCGCCCGGTGCGGAGCGGCGAGCAGCCGGGGCCGGGCGACGGCCACCGCCGCGAGTCCCACGGCCAGGACGGTCGAGGCGAGGCCGAGGAGGACGCCGAGCGGGGTCCAGTGCACCGAGGCGTGCACGACCCCGCCGGTTGCGGCCTCGTTCACGGCATCCGCCACCAGATCGGCGAAGGCGGGGGCCACGCCGACGGCGAGCGCCCCGGCGAGCAGCACCGCGGGCACCGCCGTCATGGTGTCGGGGATCCGCCGGAGCCGGCGCCGGGTTTCGGGGCGCTCGCCGGAGCCGGTCGTCTCGTACTCGCCCTGCTCCGGCCTGGGCCCGAGGCCCAGGAACACCCGTGCGGCCACCCGCAGCACCGCTGCGGCCGTCACCGCGCTCGCCAGGACGTACAGCACGGTGAGCGGGCCGCCCACGGCCTCCTCCGTGACGGACTTGCCGAGCGCCGTGCCGAACGGCGGCAGTCCCGCGAGACCGAGCCCGCCCACGGCGAACATCGCCGCGACCGCGCGCAGCGGCCGGGCCCGGCCGTGCAGCACGTGCTCGTCGACGCTGCCGTACCGGTCGAGGAGGATGCCCGTGCAGGCGAACAGCGCGGCCTTGACACCGGCGTGGCCCAGTACGTACAGCGCGACGCCGTCGTCGCCCTCGGGCGTCAGGGTGCCGATGCCGAGGAGGAACAGGCCCGTGTGGGTGACGGTCGAGTACGCCAGCAATCGCTTGATGTGCCGCTGGTACCAGCACATGACCGCGCCGACGGCCGCCGTCAGCGCGCCGAGCACCGTCAGCGCCCGCTCCACGCCGGCGGCCGGTACCCCGCCGGGGCCGGAGAACACGGTGTCGTACACGCGCCAGACGCCGAACACCCCGAGTTCGACCATGACGCCGGACAGCAGCATGCACACGGGGGTGGGCGCCACGGCGTGTGCGTCCGGCAGCCAGAAGTGGAAGGGCACGGCCGCCGCCTTGACCAGCAGGCCGGTGAGCAGCAGGACGAAGGCGGCGAGGACCAGCGCGTCGGGCGGGCCGTGCGCGTCCAGTGCCTGCCCGATCCTCGCCAGGGCCAGCTCGCCGGTACGGGCGTACAGCAGTCCGACGCCCATCAGCAGGGCGTACGCCCCGAGGGAGTTGACCACACCGAAGGTCAGCGCGCCCTGCACCGCCCGGGCCTCCTCCACCCGGTGTCCGGTCAGCGCGTACGCGACGACGCTCATCAGCTCGAACCACACGAACGCGTTGAACAGGTCCCCGGCGACGGCGAAGCCGCACATGCCCGCCTGGAAGAGCAGCATCAGCGCGGGGAACGACCCGGACTGCCGACGCGGCGGCTCGTCGAAATAACGCCAGGAGTACGCCAGGGCCGCCAGCGTCAGCAGCGAGGCGAGCGCGGCCATGCCGAGCCCCGGCCCGTCGCCGGCCAGGACGATGCCGACGCTCGCGCCGTGCACGGGCACCCAGCCGCCGACCCACTCGGCCAGGGGCGGAGAGGAGTGGAGCAGCAGCACGATCGCGAGCGCGGCGGTGCCCGCCGAAACGGCACATCCGGCGGACTCGGCGACGACCCGGGGGACGCTGCGCCCGCCCGCCACCAGCAGGGCGGCCCCCAGCAGCGGCACGGCGACGAGGAGCGGCAGCAGATGGTGCATCAGCCGCGCAGCTCGGAGAGTTCGTCGGGGTCGACCGTGCCGTGCCGCTTGGAGATCTGCACGACGAGCGCGAGCAGCAGGGCGGTGACGGTGGCGCCGACCACCACGTCGGTGAGGGTCAGGGCCTGGACCACCGGGTCGACGACCGGCCGTGAGCCGGGCCCCACGTCGGAGAACACGGGCGCGGTCGCGTCGTCGCGGTAGCCGACGGCCAGCAGCAGGACGTACGTGGCGGCCTGGCACACCGACAGACAGCCGACCGCGTGGATCAGGTTGCGGCTGGTGGCCAGGCCGTAGCAGCCGGCCAGGAAGACCCACGCGGCGACCAGGTACGGCAGGACGTGCATCACGGCGGTCACAGCGGCCTCAACTCCGGCTCTCCCTCTCTGCGTTCGTCTCGGTGATCTCGACCGCCTGGTCCAGGAAGCGGGCGAGCAGCACCACGACGGCGCAGGCGACCTCCATGCCGATGGCGGCGTTCAGCAGCGGGACGGTGCCGCCGGAGGACAGCGTGTTGAACGTGCCGTGCGGCAGCAGCGTGCTCGCGAGGAAGGCGGTGCCGGCGAGGAGACCCGCGACGCCGGTGACCAGGTAGGCGGAGGCGGCGAGTGCGTCGCCGACCTCGTACAGGCCGAGGGGGCGGACGCGTTCCAGGGCGCGGTAGTCGGCGCCCAGGTACAGCAGGTGCAGGGCGGTCGCGGCGACGATGCCGCCCTGGAAGCCGCCGCCGGGGCTGAGCTGACCGTGCGCGATCACGTACAGCCCGGTCAGCAGGGCGACGGGCAGCACGGTCAGGGCGTAGCGGCGCACGGGCGGAGCGACGTCGGCGGGTTCGGGCCGGGCGCGGTGTTCGTCATGGGTCTGCCGCAGCAGGACCACGCAGCCCAGCACGGCCGCGAACAGGATGGTCATCTCGCCGAGGGTGTCGAAGGCCCGCTGGTCGAAGTTGACGGAGGCCACGGTGTTCGCGGTGCGCCGGGACAGGGACGCCTGGACGGCGCGGTCACCGTACGGGTGCCGGTCGCCGCCGAAGCCCGGGAGATCGAGGCAGGCGGCCACGAGCAGGGCGGCCAGTCCCGCTCCGCCCACGGCCACGAGCCACAGCCGGGTGCGCCGGTTCACCGCCCGCTCTCCTTGCGCTGTCCACGCCGTCTGACCTTGCGGACCGTCAGCAGCAGCAACAGCGGGGTCAGGGCGGAGCCGACCGCCAGTTGCGACAGGGCGACGTCGGGTGCCTGCAGCGCGGTGAACAGCACGGCGAGGACGACACCGAGGACCGCCAGGACGAGCGACTGGCGTACGGGGTCGCGGGTGGCCACCGCCGCGGTCGCGGACGCGGCCACGAGCAGCAGCGCGACGACGATCACCACGTCAGCCACGGCGCACCCCTGCGATCCCGCCGGACAGCGCCCGGGCGGCGACGAGGTTCCCGCCGATCAGCAGCGCCCCGACGACCAGCAGCTTCCCCGTGGCCCGGCTCGGTCCGCCGGCCGCGCACAGCGCCAGCACGACCGCGGCGCCGAGGCCCGCGGCCACCCAGGTCACGCCCCAGGCGCGCGGCGGGTCGCCGGCCAGTTCGTCGGCGAGCAGCCGGGCGAAGACCAGTGTGCCGACCGGGCCCAGCAGCGCGAGGATGAGGGCGAGGTCGACGTACGAGGGACGCTCGTAGCCCTGGGCGAGCAGCAGCAGGACGGGGCAGGCCAGGGAGGTGGACAGGTTCTGCGCCACGACCCGGCGGCGCAGCGGTCCGGTGGCGACGCCCCACAGGGTGGCGGTCACGCCGGCGCCGAGCACGGCCGTCGCCGCGAGGAGCCAGCCGTTCACCGGCCGGTCACCGCCCGCCGCGCGGCCCGCGCCGCGGGCGCGGCCACACCGGCGGCAGCGGCGCCCACCACGAGTTCCAGCGTGTCGACGGCGCTGATGAGCACCAGCCACAGCACGGCCAGCGCGGCCCACCAGCCCGCCACCTCCGCCGCGGCGAGGAGCGTCGTACGCCGGTTCACACGCCACCTCCACGGCCCTGTTTCGACGACGGTCATCCAAGCACCGCCCCGGCGGTGGGAAGTGGCGGCGCGCGGCGGCTTGCTGCCGGAGTGCCCCGCCAGAGCGAAGGAAAACCGGGTCGCCGGTACATGGCCGGTACGGACGGGTCAGGGCATCGACGGCCCCACGATGGGTAACCGCTGTAGCACGCAGGGAAGTTGAAGACTGGAGGACCGAATGGCCCGTGCAGCCTTGCGTCCGCGTTCTTTGCTACGTCCCCGCACCGCCAAAGCCAGGGCAAGGAGCACACGCCCCGCCCGTCGTCCGCTCCCCCTCCCCCTCCGCCTGCTGGCGATGCTGTGCGCCTTCGCGTTCATGGTCGCGTTCGCAGTCGTGCTGGCGCGACTCACGTTGCAGCCCTCCCCCGCCTCGGAGGCACTGACGCACACCAATCTGCACCCCGGCCGCTCTCTGGAGGCCTACCTGAACCAGCCCGCGCTGCGTGACGCCGTCCGGCAGATCGGCGGCAACATCCTGCTCGGTGTCCCCTTCGGTGTGCTGATGCCCGTCGTCGCTCCCCGGACGCGCGGAGTCCTGCGCGTGCTGCTGCTGACCGCGGTGGTCATGCTGATGGTGGAGTTCGCGCAGGGCGCCCTGGTCACCGGGCGTGCCTTCGACATCGACGACGTCATCCTCAACACGACGGGAGCGCTCATCGGTTACCTGTTCGTGGGCCGCCGGCTGAGCCGCGCGGTGCACGCACGCGAGCAGCGTGGCTGACCAAGCGGCCATGCGAGTAGGGCACGTAGGGGCGCCTTCACGTACCACTGAGCCGACGACACAGCGCTCAGCGGGGAACAATCCGCTCCACTCGTCCGTACTATCGCTACGCCAAGGTGCGTGGCAGCCGGTCCGGCGCTGCCACTCAACAACGTCCAGCACTCCGGTCCTTCGACGGCCCCTCGCAGGCATTTCGGCCGCAGGCCGGGGAAAGGTCAGCGTCATGTCCGAGAACACCGCTGTGACCAGCGAACTCACATCGCAGTACGCCGCCCAGGTGACCAACGACCTCGACCGCAACATCAAAGAGCAAGAACGCGTCAGCGCGGAAATCGCCGCTCTCCAGGAGCAGTTGGCCACTCTGCAGCACGACCACACCGTGCTGGTGAACATGCGGCAGGCGCTGAGCATCGCGCCCGCTCCCGCCGAGCCCGCGGCCTCGTCCGGCGCGCCCGCAGTGCCGGCTCCCCGCAAGAAGGCCGCCTCCAGCACGGGCAAGGCGGCGCGGGCGAAGAAGACCGCTGCCGCGCCCGGCCGTACCAAAACCAAGAAGCCGGCCAAGGGTAAGGCGTCGTCCGCGGCCGCGAAGGCAACCTCGCCCACGCTGGTCGAACTCGTCCGCGCTCATCTCACCGAAGCGAGCGAACCACGCTCCGCCTCGGAAGTCGCCGCCACCCTGGAGCAGACGCACCCCGAACGCCGCATCAGGACGACGGTGGTGCGCACCACCCTCGAAAACCTCGTGGCCAAAGGCCAGGCGCAACGCACCAAGCAGGGCAACTCCGTCTTCTACACCACGCCGGACACACCGGATCAGCCGTCGCAGCCTGCTCAGGCTGACTGAGCGGCCGTTGCCGTACCGAACCTCAGGGTTGATCTAGTCGGCGCGGTCGGCGAAGCCTTCGGGCAGGTCCTCGGGCCCCACCGCGATGACGCTCTCGTCGTTCTGCCCCACATGCTCGAACAGGGTGATGCGGGCGAATTCCGGGACGACGTAGAGCGGGTAGGTGGGGCCGGCGTCCCGGTAGGCACGCATCTCGTCCAGGTGCTCGTTCTGGTAGAGCACGGTCTTGCTGCCATGCTGCTCGATCCACTGCGGGAAGAAGATGGTGCCGTGCAGGACACGCCGGCCGGGCAGCACGTTGACGACGACCGAGGTGCCGGTCGGCTCGTGCCAGGAGACCTTGTAGACGTCGTCGGCGAGTTGCACCAGGTCGACCGCCTGGTTCTTCACCCAACGGCCGCCGACCATGCCCGTGTGGATGCGGTAGTCGATGGTCGTGGCGTTCTTCACGTACATCTCGTACTGCCAGCCGTTGGCGTAGGTGTAGATGAACCGGTGCCCGGTGATGCCGGACAGGTCCTGCGGCGGAACGGGGTTCTCGACGCTGGTGGGGATGTCATGACCGAGTGTCATGGTGTTGCTCCTCGTTGTGCTTCGAACGGCGGCCGGTCGGCGTGCGGTTCAGGCCGGTCCGGCTCCATCGCCCCCACATGACTTTGCCACGAAATATGTTTGCGACAAAACTCTATGGTGTTCACAATGGAGTCATGCGGAACACGGGCAGAGCGGTGGGCGGGAAGGGCGGCGGAGGCGCGCCGAGGGTGCCGGGAGCGGCTCGGGTAGCTGCCGGACTGAGTGGGCTGCTGGGACCGCTGCGGCGTGCCGTACTGCGCGCCACCCGGAACGCCGAGGGGCTGCCGGACCTGCCCGAGGCGCAGATCGAGTTGCTGCGTGCGCTCTCCTCGTCGCCCGAGGGCCTCTCCCCCGGCGCGGCGGCCGTGCGACTGCGGGTGGCTCCTTCGACGGTGAGCAACCTCGTTCGTACGATGTCCGCCGCGCGGCTGGTGGAGCGGATCCGGCCCGAGCACGACCAGCGGACCGTGGTGCTCACCGCGTCCGCAGAGGCCCTTCATCTGCTGGAACGCTATGACCGGGCCAGTACCGCAGCCCTCATCCGGGTCGTGGAGAAGTTGCCCGACGCCGACCGGGTGGCACTGGACCAGGCGCTGCCCGCCCTGAAGCGGTTGGTCGCCGCGCTGGAGGCCGCGGACGGCAACGGGGGCAGCACGCCCGCACCATGACCGAGGCCGACCCGGTGCGGTAGGTATGCGCCAGTCCGTGGCGCCACCTGCACGCCTGCCGGGCCGTCCGCCCTCCGAGCCCCGCCATCCCCCGCTCGGTCCAGTGCGGGTTCGGGGGTGAGTCAGGGACGCGTCAGGGGCGCGTCCGGGGGATCCCCTATGGATCGCCGGGGTCCGTGGTTCACACACTCGTCATTAGCCGATGTCGGCTATTCAGAACCGGGTATTGACTGACGAGGAGGACCCGGATGGGGCTCGGGATACGGGGGGCTCGTTCCTCCCCGCGGCGGTTGGGACCGCCCATGGGTGGCAGGGGCGCGCTGACCACGCTGTACTGCTACGCCGTACTCACGCTCGCCGCCGGCCTGTCGCCGCCGCTCGTGGCGGCCGCGCTGCAGATGCCGGATGCCCGCACGCCGGTGTGGATCGCGTCCTCGGTGGTCTCCGGCGGGCTCGCACTGCTGCTGACCCGCCACCGCCCGTCCCGTCGGCTGGTCCTGCTCCTGGGGTGGCTGCTGCTCGCGCTGGCCGTCGTGCAGGCGTTCGTCATCGGGGATCTGCCTGCCCTGGCCGGGCTGTATGCCATCGCGCCCGTGCTGGCCTCGCTGGCCGGGCAGCTCACCGGACGCCCCAGGAAGGCCCTGGTGGTGGTGCACGTCATCGCCGCCGCATGCTGGAGCGGTGTCGCGCTCATGATGTCGGCCATCGGCCTCACCGCACTGACCAGCGACGACATCCAGTACGTGGCCTGGGCGTACACGCTGATGGAGACCTTCGACGTCACTCTGCTGGGCTGGCTGAACTTCGCCACCACCCTGTCGGGCCTCGGCGTGGCCATCACCTCCCAGTGGGGCGTGATCCGATACCGCTGGGTCGCGGCCAAGCTCGCGATCTCCGTGCTGATCCTTTTCCTGGCGTTCGGCTGGTTGCACGACACCTTGGAGACGGCCGCGCTGAAGGCCGAGCGGCTGGCTGGGACGGGCGGCTCGGCCGCGCAGCTCGGCATCACCCCGGCACTGGTCACCGCCGGGTTCGGCTTCGCCTTCCTGCAGCTGGTTCTGGCCATCCTGCTGTCGCTGTACAAGCCGGGCGGCCGTACCAGGCGGGGTCGCCGCCTCCTTGCCGCCCAGCGGGCAGCACGGTCGCGGGAGATCCCGGTGACCGTGGCCGAGGTACGCGAAGTGGCCCGTGACATCGTGGCGTTGACCCTGCACCCGGTCGAGGGGGAGCGGCTGCCGGCATGGGAGCCGGGCGCGCACATCGACGTGGTGCTGCCGTCGGGGAGGGTGCGGCAGTACTCGCTCTACGGCGATCCGGGTGATCCGGACGGCCCGGGCGGTCCCGACGCCTACCGGATCGCGGTGCTGCGCGAAGAGAACGGGCGCGGCGGTTCGGCCGAGATCCATGGGCTGGCCGTCGGCGCGCGCCTCGCGGTCCGCGGCCCGCGCAACAACTTCCCCCTGGTGGACGCTCCCGCCCAGCTTTTCATCGCCGGTGGCATCGGCATCGTCCCCTTCCTGTCCATGGTGCACCGCCTGGACGCGTCCGGCGCGGACTGGCGGCTCGTGTACCGCGGGCGGTCCCTGGACCGGATGGCCTTCACCGACGCGCTGACCGAGCAGTACGGCAACCGCGTCACGCTGCTGCCGTCCGACACCCACGCCCGCCCGGACCTGACCGCTCTCCTGCGGGACGCGCCCGCGGGCGCCACGGTGTACTGCTGCGGGCCGGAGGGGCTCATCGACGCGGTGACGGCGGCGATGCCGGTCGCCTGCCCGCACGGCACGCTCCGCGTCGAGCGGTTCGCCGCCGGCGGGCGCGCGGGCGGTACAGGCGGTGCGAGCGACGGGCCCTTCGAGGCCGAACTCGCGCGCAGCGGCCGCGTCGTGCGCGTGCCCGCCGGCCGGAGCCTGCTCAGCGCCCTCCAGGAGGTCGATCCCACAGTCGACCGTTCGTGCGAGGAGGGGATCTGCGGCAGCTGCGCGACCCGGGTGCTCAGCGGTGTGCCGGACCACCGCGACGACGTCCTGCAGCCCGACGAGCGGGAGCGGACCGACATCATCTACCCGTGCGTCTCCCGCTCCCACAGCGACCGCATCGTGCTCGACGCCTGACATCCCGGCACACCACGGCACCGCCCGCAGAGGGCAAGGCAAGAGAACACAGGGGAGACGAACATGAATGACCATCCCAGCCGACGAGGGCTGCTCGGACGGGCCACCGTCGCTGCGACCGGACTGACCGCCGCGGGCGTCGCAGGCCCCTGGGAGGCCGGGCCCGCCGCAGCCGCTCCCGGACAGGCCGACGAGGCGCTGCGCCGCCTGTTCACCCATCCGGTACTGGGCACCTGGCGGGGCACGGTCAGCCGCTCCGACGGTGAGATCGAACAGACCCTGCTGGCGTTCCACCCCGGAGGCATGTTCACCGCCTTCACCGACGGCATCCACGTCGCCGTAGGCCGATGGGAGGGCCGGGGCGACACGCGGGTCAGGTTCGGACTGTGGCAGGTCCTGCCCGTGGACATCCACGGGCTCCCCCATGCCTACGAGGGAGAAGTACGGGCCCTGCACGAGGCCGAGCTGACCGGGGACACCCTCGTCTCGCACGGCGTGGGCAAGGGCATCGACCTCGACGGCAACGTCCTGCTCACAGTCGACGTCGAGGTCAGGGCCACCCGATTCGGCCTGACCCTGCCCCAGGGCGAGTGACGGCACTGGATCAACCCGACCTGCCGGTGCCTGCGCTGCGCGTGCGGTGATTCAATCGGACTCTCCGACTCGGACAGCGAACCTCCGAGGCGGATGAGGACCGAGGACAGCAGGACCACGGGGACGGAGCCATGGACCAGGAACGCCGCAAGGTGAGCAATCCGCTGGCGCTTGCCGTGCTGGCCTTCCTGGTCCAGCGGCCCATGCACCCCTACGAGATCGGCAGGCTTCTGAGGGAAAGGAACCTGCAACAGAGCATCAAGTACCGCAACAGCTCGCTGTACATGGTCGTCGACCAGCTGCACAGGGACGGCTACGTCACTCCGCAGGACACCTCACGCGAAGGCCGCCGCCCCGAGCGCACCACCTACGCCCTCACCGAGACCGGGAAGGCCGAACTCCGGACCCGGATGCGCGACCTGGTCTCCGCCCCGGTCAAGGAATACCCCCGCTTCCAGGCCGCGCTGGCACTGATCGCGGTGCTGTCCCCGAGCGAGGTGCCCGCCCTGCTCGACCAGCGGCTGCAAGCGCTGACCGAACGGACACGCGAGATCCGCGCCCGGCTCGACGCCGCCCCCGCCAAGGGAGTGGACCGGATCTTCGTCATCGAACACGAATACGAGCTGGCGGTACTTGAGGCCGAGGTGAACTTCGTCCACCACCTCGCCGAACTGATCAGGCAGGACCCCGCAGGATTCGGCGCCCTCTGGCACGAACTCCACCCGACGGATCGGCCCTCCGTGGAGCGGCACATGGGATAGGGCAACGGCGACTCCGTGCTCATGGCGACGCACCGACCACAGCCGGCACAAGAAGTCGATCATCTAGTGCGGCGTCCAGGTGTACTTGTCCCCGCCCACCCAGCAGACGACGTCCGGGTCGTCCAGGTCGTGGACCGTGATACCGAACGCGGCGGCGGCCCGCAGCACGTCGGTGATCGATTCCGCCTCACCGACCAGCTGGCCGTCGATCTCCACAATGCGGAACGGCGGCGTGCCCGGCTGGACCCCCAGCACCATGATCCGCGGATGGGCGATATGCAGGCTTTCGGTCATATGTAGAGCGTAGAGCGGAACCCGCCAGTAGCGAGCGGGCCGTATCCGGTGCCGTCATCCGGTGCGGACGAGCCGACGTCGGCAGGCGTACGGCGCCGGTGGTGCCCCGGACCGGCTCAGGGCCGCCCGGCCCGGCGTCATCGGGCGCCAGGCGGCGGTACGACCCGGGTCGGTGCAGCCGCAGGCCGTGGCGGAGGAGCTGCTGCGCGGTCGTGCGGCGGCCGCTCAGGGACGCCGCCAGTCGTCGCTCGTCAGGTGCGACCCGGCCTGCGGTCCCATGCGGAGCATGCCGCCGTCCACGCTCCAGGAGGCGCCGGTGACGTACGAGGCGTCGTCGCTCGCCAGGAAGGCGATCACCGCGGCGACCTCGCGGGCGTCTCCGGGGCGCCCGAGGGGGACGCCGGGGCGGCTCTCGGTGTGCGGATCGGTGTCCTCCTGGCCGGTCATCGGGGTGGCGATCTCGCCGGGCGCGACCGCGTTGACGGTGATGCCGTGCTCGGCGAGTTCCAGGGCCATGACCTGGGTGAGCAGGCCGAGACCGCCCTTGGCCGCGCAGTACGGGGCGGCTCCGACTCGCGGCTGGTGCTCGTGGACGGAGGTCACGTTGACGATCCGGCCGCCGTCGCCCTGCCGGATCATGTGCCGCGCCGCCTTCTGCCCGCACAGGAAGGGACCCATCAGGTCGACGTCCAGGACCTCGCGCACGGTGTCGGGCTCCAGGTCGAGGAAGGGCGTCATGGTGCCCGTACCGGCGTTGTTGACCAGCACGTCGAGGCGGCCGAGCCGGTCGCACAGCTCGTCCACCGTGCCCGCGGCGGTCGGCAGGCGGGTGAGGTCCATCTGGGCCACGGCGGCCCGCTGCCCGTGGGCGCGCACCTCCTCGGCGGTGTTCTCGGCGCCCTTCAGATCACGGTGCCAGGTGATGCCGACGTCCATCCCCGCCCGGGCCAGCCGTACGGCGGTGGCCTTTCCGATGCCGGAGTCGGCACCGGTGATCAGAGCCACCTTGCTGCGGGATGCGGTGGGGGCGGACATGACAGGCCTCCTCGTCGGCGCGGGGCTCGCGATGACGCATCGCAGTACCCGGGTACGTTCCGGGCAAACCGCCTCCCCCGTCGTGCGGCCCCCGGGGCCCTGGGGAACCCTGGATGCCATGGATCCCGTCGAGGCACTGGACCGGATCGCCTTCCTGCTGGAGCGGTCCCTGGCGCCGACGTACCGCGTCCGCGCTTTCCGCACCGCCGCCCGGGTGCTGTCGGAGCTTTCCGAGGACGAGGTACGCGAGCGGGCGGCGGCCGGGTCGCTGGAGTCGCTCAAGGGCGTCGGGCCGAAGACGGCGCAGGTGGTGCGTGAGGCGCTGGCCGGGACGGTGCCCGAGTATCTGCGGAAGCTGGAGAGCGAGGCGGGCACCCCTTCGGCCCGGCCCGGTGAGCGGCTGCGGGCGCTGCTGCGCGGGGACTGCCATCTGCATTCGGACTGGTCGGACGGCGGCAGCCCGATCGAGGAGATGGGGCGGGCGGCGGCACGGCTCGGCCACGAGTGGGCGGTGCTGACCGACCACTCGCCGCGGCTGACGGTGGCCCGGGGCCTGTCGCCCGAGAGGCTGCGCGAGCAGCTGAAGGTGGTGGCGGGGCTCAACGAGACCTGGGCGCCGTTCCGGCTGCTGACGGGCATCGAGTGCGACATCCTTGAGGACGGCTCCCTCGACCAGGAACCGGAGCTGCTGGGACGGGTCGACGTCGTGGTGGCGTCGGTGCACTCCAAGCTCCGGATGGACGCCCGCTCGATGACCCGCCGTATGGTGACCGCCGTCCGCAATCCGCACACCGACGTCCTCGGGCACTGCACCGGGCGGCTGCTGACCGGGCGGGGCCGGCCGGAATCGCAGTTCGACGCGGACGAGGTGTTCGCGGCGTGCGCGGAGACGGGCACGGCCCTGGAGATCAACAGCCGGCCCGAGCGGCTCGACCCGCCGCGCCGGCTGCTGCGCCGGGCCGTGGAGGCGGGCGTGCTGTTCTCGATCGACACCGATGCGCACGCGCCGGGCCAGCTGGACTGGCAGATCAACGGGTGCGCCCGGGCGGAGGAGTGCGGGGTGCCCGCCGAGCGGGTGGTCACCACCTGGTCGAGGGAGGAGCTGCTGGCCTGGGCCCGGGAGCGCCGTACGCCGTCCCGAGTGGCGGGCGCCTGACGTGGTACCCGCGCGGCGAGCGAGAAAGGAAGGGTGAATGGAACGGGCGGCCGTGTTCGACGTCGACGGGACCCTCGTCGACACCAACCATCTGCATGTGGCGACCTGGTGGGAGGCCTTCCGCCAGGCGGGCCACCGGGTGCCGATGCACGCCATCCACCGGGCCGTCGGCCTCGCCTCGACGGATCTCATCGCGCATCTGCTCGGCGACGACCGGGACAAGGACCGGGACGGCGAACTGAGCGCCGCCCACAAGGCGCTGTACGGACAGTACTTCGACCGGCTGCCCCCACTGCCGGACGCCGGGGACCTGCTGCGGCGACTGCACGGCGACGGCTGGAAGGTGGTGCTCGCCACCTCCGCGGGCGGCGCGGAACTGAGCGCGCTGCGCCGGGCGATCGGCGCGGACGACGCCATCACCGCGACGGCGAGCGCGGACGACGTCGACGAGGGCAAGCCCGCGCCCGAGCCGGTGGAACACGCCCTGGAGCTGGCCGGGGTGCCGGCCGAGCGGGCGGTGTTCGTCGGTGACACGGTGTGGGACATGCGCGCGGGCAGCGCCGCCGGGGTGCGCTGCGTCGGCGTCCTGTGCGGCGGCATCCCCCGCGCCGACCTGGAGCAGGCCGGAGCCGACGCCGTCTACGACGACCCCGCCGACCTGCTGGCATCCCTGGCGGTCAGCCCGCTGACGGACCGTGTCCTGGGGTGAGACGCGCGGTAACGCGGATACCCACAGCGAATGACCCGTGTGACGGATGCGGTACAACAGCGGACACGCCCCGCAGGCCGGCGTGTACATCTGCAGGATGCGGCAAGGCGGGAGGCGCAGGCTGTCCGGCGGGCCGCGCGGGCCGCGTGGCAGGGGCCGGGCCGGGAGCGCGATCTGGTCGTCCAGTCGCTGAAGGCCGCGCTGGCGGCGCTGCTGGCCTGGCTCGTGGCGCGCAACTGGCTCAACGACCCTCTGGCGATGATGGCGCCCTGGGTGGCGGTGGTACTGGTGCAGGCCACCGTCTACAGCTCACTGGTGCGGGCCGCGCGGCAGTTCGCGGCGATCTGCGCGGGGACGCTGCTGGCGTCGGCGGCGCAGCTGCTCACCGGCGACACCACGGTCGCTCTGGCCCTGTCCGTACCGGTGCTGATGCTGCTCGCCAACTGGCCCCGCTTCGGCGACCAGGGCATCTATGCGGCGACCACGGCCATCTTCACGCTCGCCGCGGGCACCGTCTCCGCATCCGCGGTCGGCCACCGGGTGGGGCAGGCGGCGCTCGGCGCGATCATCGGCGTCGCCGTCAACGCGTTCATACTGCCGCCGATCCATCTGCGGGACGTACGGGAGAACCTCGGGGAACTCGCCCGGGAGGCGGGCGACATCCTGCACACCATCGCCGGGGACCTGCGGGCGCCCGAGTGGGACGCGCAGACCGCCGCCGGCTGGTCGAGCGCCGCGACGCGGCTGCAACGCCATCTCGAAGCACTGCGCTCGGCCCGCGCCTGGAGCCGGGAGAGCCTGCGTCTGACGTACGGTCCGCTGCGCGCCCTGCACCGGGTTCCGCCGGCCATCCCGCCCCAGGAGGAGGACGAACGTTTCAGCCGCGTCACCGGGCACATCACCGAACTGACCCGGACGCTCACGGTGGCCGCCGACGAACGCCGGACGCCCGCCCCGCCCGAGGGGCCGGTGCTGCGCTCGTACGCGCGCCTGCTGGAGCTGATCGGGGATGCCTGTCACGCGGAGAGCCGCCGCCTGCTGGACGGACACGCGGGCCCATGCCCCGACGGCCGGACCGCGGAGACGATGGAGGAGTTGCACCGGCAGTTGCAGGAGGGGCTGCTGGAGCACGCCCGGCAGGAGGCCTCGCGGACGACGGTCCTGGGCACCCTGTTGCTGCAGGCGGAGAATCTGTGGGCCGAGACCTTTCCCGACGCGACGGAACGGTGACGCGGATCACCTCAAAAGGTGCCGGAGAGCGGAACACCCAAAGGCGGTTGCCCGTTGAACTGACCGTGGGTACGGATGGGACAGTGTCCCCGGGCCTCACCTTTTGCCCACAGGGACGATCGTTCGGCTGAAGCCCTGTGGAGCCTTTCGCCGAGAGGCGACCGCCATCCGTATCCACCACCGAGCCGCCCCGACCGGAATCCCCCGTCCGGTCGGGGCTTTCTTCTGCCTGCTGCCCGCGCCGCTTGACTTCGAGCGCGCTCCACTTCATAGCGTTCCGGACATGAGCACCGCACAGCACAAGATCGGCTCGGGCTTCGGCGCCCGCAGCACCGCCGCCGACGTCCTCGACGGCATCGACCTGACCGGACGGCTCGCGATCGTCACCGGCGGCTACTCGGGGCTCGGTCTGGAGACCACACGCGCCCTCGCCAAGGCCGGCGCGCGCGTCGTCGTTCCCGCCCGTCGTCCGGCCGTCGCGCGGGAAGCCGTGGGCGGCCTGGCCGGCGTCGAGGTGGACGAGCTGGACCTGGGCGACCTGGGGAGCGTACGCGCCTTCGCCGAGCGGTTCCTGGCCACCGGCCGCACCGTCGACATGGTCATCAACAACGCAGGGATCATGGCCTGCCCCGAGACACGGGTCGGGCCCGGCTGGGAGGCGCAGTTCGCCACGAACCACCTGGGTCACTTCGCGCTGGTGTGCCGTCTGTGGCCGGCGATCGAGCCCGGCGGCGCCCGCGTGGTCTCCGTCTCCTCGCGCGGACACCACTTCTCCGGCATCCGCTGGGACGACGTCCACTGGCGGAGCGGCTACGACAAGTGGGCGGCGTACGGGCAGGCAAAGACCGCCAACGTCCTGTTCGCCGTGCACCTCGACAGGCTCGCCCGGGACCGGGGCGTACGGGCCTTCTCCCTCCATCCGGGCGGCATCCTCACCCCTCTCCAGCGGCATCTGCCGAAGGAGGAGATGGTGGCGAACGGCTGGATCGACGAGCACGGCAATCTCGTCGACCCCGACGCCTTCAAGACCCCGCAGCAGGGCGCGGCCACCCAGGTGTGGGCCGCGACCTCGCCGCAGCTGGACGGCCTGGGCGGTGTCTACCTGGAGGACTGCGACATCGCCGAGCCCGCCCCGGCCGACGGTGAACGCACCGGCGTCAAGGACTGGGCCGTCGACCCGGAGCAGGCGGCACGGCTGTGGGAGCTGTCGGCGGAGCTGACGGGCGTGGACGCGTTCGCCGCCTAGAGCGACTCGCGGACACCCCCTCTCCCGGGCGCGCCGGCCCCGGCCGTGCCCGTTTGGCCCGATCCCGCCCCCGCCGGTCCGCGTGCAGGGCGGGCGAGCGGGGTACTCGGTGGCCTCCCCGTCCGGGCAGACGGCCGAGAGGAGCCGAAGGTGAGTAGCGGAACCGGCAGCAGGATCGTGGTCACGGGCGCCACCGGCAACGTCGGCACCAGCGTGGTGCGCCTTCTCTCCGAGGATGCGGAGGTCGGGTCCGTACGCGGCCTGGCCCGGCGGCTCCCCGACTGGTCGCCTCCGAAGACGGACTGGTCCGCGGTCGACCTGGCATCCGAACAGACCGACCTCGTCAAGGAGTTCACGGGCGCCGACGCCGTGGTCCATCTGGCCTGGGCGTTCCAGCCGACGCACGATCCGGCGGCGACCTGGCGTACGAACGTCCTCGGTTCCATCCGGGTGTTCGAGGCGGTGGCCGCGGCCGGTGTGTCCACGCTGGTGCACGCCTCGTCGGTCGGCGCGTACTCTCCGGGGCCGAAGGATCACGCGGTGGACGAGTCGTGGCCGACGCACGGCTGGCCGGATGCCGCGTACTGCCGGGAGAAGGCCTACCTGGAGCGGGCCCTGGACACCTTCGAGCGCGAGCACCCGGAGGTCCGGGTCGTGCGGATGCGGCCCGCCTTCCTCTTCAAGCGGGAGTCGGCGAGCGAGCAGCGGCGGATCTTCGGCGGCCGTTTCCTGCCGGGGCCGCTGGCGCGTCCCGAATTGCTGCCGTTCCTTCCCGACGTCCCGGGACTGCGGGTGCAGGCGCTGCACACCGACGACGCGGCCAAGGCGTACCGGCTCGCGGTGCACACCGAAGTGCGTGGCGCCTTCAATCTGGCCGCCGAGCCGCCTCTCGACGCGGAGCTGCTGGGCGAGATGCTCGGCGCCCGCCGGGTCCGGGTGCCCCGCACGGCGGTCCGCTCGGCGATCGCCGCCGCGTGGGGTCTGCACCTGTTGCCCGCCTCACCGCACCTCTTCGACGCGGTCCTGCGGCTGCCCCTGATGGACTGCACGCGCGCACGTACGGAACTGGGCTGGCGTCCGGAGCGCACGGCGCCCCAGGTACTGGAGGAGTTCCTGCTGGGGCTGCAGCAGGGGGCCGGCGCCGACACGGAGCCCCTGCGGGGGCGCAAGGTCGGCTAGGACCCTTCTTTCGGATCAGCTCGGCGTCGCGGGCCCGGGTACGCGCATCTTCCGGTGGTTGTCGTCCGTCCCGGACCCCCCCTGTGCCGCGGTCAGGCGGACGGCTCTTCCGGCGTGGGGTGCTCCGGATTGACCGTGGCCGAGTGCGGGGCGCCCTGCCGGCCCGTGCCCGCCTCGTCGGTGTCGGGAACGTCGGTGGCGCGCTCGTCTTCCTTCTCGCTGTCGGCTTCCGCGTCGGAGGGAGCGACCTCCCAGCGGTCCTCGCCGGTGTCCGCCTGCTGGTCCGGCATGTCCCGCGGGACGGGCTCACCGTTCTCCCCCGGCGCTTCGAGACGGTGGTCGGTCACGGCACACTCCTTTCCTGTCGCCCTTGCTTTCGTGCGAGCGGGACCGAGTACCTCCGCGGTGACCTGCGAAACCTCGGTGGCGCCGTCAGGACAGCTGCCGGATCTCCTCCAGCGCCGCCATGAGTTCCGGGGCGACCGTCTCCTGCACCCACCCCTCGCGCTCGTCGCCGACCGCCCGGGGGATCGTCTCCGTGAGCATGATCAGGTAGAGGTAGGCACGGTAGAGCGCGAGCCGGAGGCGGGCAGGGACATCGAACCCGGCCCGCCCGCCGGCGTCCCGGTAACCGGCCAGGAACGGCTCGTCCGTCCTGATGTCCCCGAGCAGTGCCAGGGAGACGAAGTCGGCCAGGGGGTCCCCCCAGAACATGCGCTCCCCGTCGATGAGCCCGCCGATGCGGGCCTCCCCCGCCGAGCGGTCCACCAGAATGTTGCCGTCCCACAGGTCGAAGTGGACCAGACGCGGGACGGTGACCTCGTCGAGCGCCCCGTAGGCGGCCCCGAGCGCGCGGGCCACCTCGTCGGCGGGGCGGGGCAGGCGGGCGCCGTAGCGGCGGGCGTCGTCGAGGACGGCGTCGGCCATCGCGGCGAAGGCGGTCGGCCAGTCGGGCGCGAGCGGGCCGAGGGCACCGGACGGGTAGCCGAAGCCCGGCCCGGTCACTCGGTGCAGGCGGGCCACCTGACGCCCCAACTCCGCGCGCAGGCGCGCCTTTTCGGCTTCCGTGAGGGATCCGTCCCAGGGGTCTCCCGGACAGGCGGTCATCAGCAGATACGGTTCGCCGGTCTCGCCGCCGAGGTCCACGACGCGCGGCGCCGGTACGCCGGCCTCGGCGGCCGCGCGGTAGAACTCCGCCTCGGAGACGAGGAGCCGGCTTTCGTACCGCAGTCCGGGGGTGGCCGGCGCGGGCGGGATCTTCAGTACGTAACGGCTGCCGTCGGTGAGGACGAGTTCCTCGACCGCGTTGTACGTCCCGCCCGTCAGCGGCCGGATCCGGGCAAGCCGGCCGGGCGGCAGGCCCGCCGCCTCCAGGATGCGCCGGGCCCGTTCCCAGGAGTCCCCCACCGAGCGCCCACCCCTCTCCTTCGGTCAGCCGGCCGCGTAGACGTCCTCGACGTAACGCCCGGCCGCGATCAGTTGGTCGAGCCACTCCTCGGCGGCCGTCTCGTCGGCGTCCGGAGTGTGCTTCCGGTACAGGGTACGGAACGCCTCCCGGACACCGGGCGCCATCCGGGCGCCGTCGCCGCAGACGTACACCCTCGCTCCGGCGTTCAGCAGGTCCCAGACCTCGTCGGCCTCGGCGGCGATGCGGTGCTGCACGAAGGTCATGCCGCGCTCGGGGGCGGCGCTGAACGCGGGCCGGAGGGAGACCGCTCCGGCGGCCTCGGCGGCGCGGAGTTCCCCGGCGTGCAGGAAGTCGGCGTCCGGCGCGTCACAGCCGAAGTAGCAGAGGGCCGAGGCGAGGTGGGCGCCCGCGGCGAGCTGCCCCACGCGGTCGGCGATGGCTCCGCGGAACGGGGCCAGGCCGGTGCCGGCCGCGACCATCACGACCGGTACGGAACCGTCGGCGGCGTCGATGCGGAAGGCCTCCCGGCACGGTTGGACCCGGGCGTACACCGTGTCGCCGGGCCGGACGGCCGCGAGGTAGCCGGATCCGGTGCCGCGGTAGACGCCCCTGCCGGAGCGGGCGGGGGCCTGGAGCAGGGACACCATCAGGTCCGCGTGTCCGGGGTCGACGGCGGGCGAGGAGGAGATGGAGTAGTGCCGGGGCCGCAGCGGGGTGAGCAGGTCGAGAAGCCGCGGCCAGTCGAGGGCACCGCGCAGGGCGGGGTGGTCCTCGACGATCTCCACCAGGGTGCGCGGGTCGTCGTCGGTGAGGGCCTGAAGGGCCATCCGTTCGGGCGGGCACGGGTTGGCGGCGGCGAGCGCGGCCCGTTGGGCGGCGCTCGGGCGCTCCTGCAGCTCGACGTGGTGCGTGAGCAGTAGGCGCACCGTCAGGGGCCGGTCCACGGCGAGGCCGTCGCGGCGGGGCCGGGTGGCGCGGATGTCCAGGACGCCGTCGAGGTCGACGCCGAACGCGGCGGCGGCGCGTTCGACGAGGGCCGGGTCGTTGGCGGGCAGGACCGTGAGGTGGTCGGCGGTGCGGTAGCTGACGCCGTCGGGCAGGGCCACCCGGACGAACCGCTTCCTGCGGGGGTGTCCGGGGGCGGTGAGGTCGTACGCCTCGGTGACGGTCATGGGCACCAGCCCGTGCCGCTCGGCGAGGGCGTCCAGGGGGCCGCCGGTCAGCGTGCGGACCTCGTAGGCCGTCGCCGGCTCGTCGGCCGGGGCGGTCGCCTCGGGGTCGCCGTACCGCTCCAGGAGGGCGGTGCGCAGCCGGGCGGTGAAGTCGCGGACGGTGCCGCTCAGGTCGCCGGAGGCGTCGGCGGCGGTGCGGTCGAGGAGCCGGGTGGCGCCGAGGCCGGCGAGGCGGTCGTCGATGCGGGTGGGGACGTGCTGGTAGGTGGCGGCCCAGTTGCGGTCGCCGACGCCCAGGACGGCGTAGGTCACTCCGGTGAGGTCGTGGGTGTCCTCCAGCCAGGCGGCGAAGGCGGTGGCGTCGTCGGTGGGGCGGCCGTTGTAGGAGGCGGCGGTGATGACGACGGGGCGGTCGGTGGGCAGGCCGCCGGTGTACGCGTCCAGGGGCGCGACCTCGGTCTCGCAGCCGAGCGCGGCGGCCTCGTCGGCCAGTCGGTCGGCGAACTCGCGGCACGTGCCGTAGTTGCTGCCGTGCAGGAAGAGGGCGCCGGTGCCGGAGCGGACCCGGGCGGGCAGCGGGGTCGTGGCCGACGTGGCCTCGTCGGTGACGGGGGCTGCGCCGGGCAGCGGGGGGTGCACGCGGTCGGTGCGCGGTATGAGGGTCAGGGTGAAGTCCTCGGGCTTGAGGGTCAGGGTCTCCTTCACCGTGAGCCGGTAGTCGGCGTGGTCCCGCAGCCGGTAACGGTGGACGAGCATCGCCAGCAGCATGGTGGCCTCGTGCAGCGCGAACTGCCGTCCGATGCAGGCGCGTTCACCGGTGCCGAACGGCTTGAAGGCGTGCACCGGACGGGCCGCCTCCGCCTCGGGCGTGAAACGGGAGGGGTCGAACAGCTCGGGGTTGTCGCCCCAGACGGGCTGGCGGTGCAGCATCGGCGCGAGGACGATCACGCCCTGCCCGGCCCGCAGCGGGATCCGCCCGCCGAGCAGTGTGTCGTCGAGGGCCTGCCGGCTGAAGGCGGCGGCGGTCGGCCACAGCCTGAGCGCCTCGTTGAGGACCTGGCGGGTGTACGTCAGCCTGCCGATCTCGTCGTACGTCGGCTCCGGGTCGGCCTGGTCGCCCCACAGCGCGTCCACCTCGCGCTGCACGAGCTGGAGCGCGGTCGGGTGCTTGGCCAGGTAGTACATCGCGAAGGACATCGCACCGGAGGTCGTCTCGTGCCCGGCGATCAGGAAGGTGATGACCTGGTTGCGGATGTTGGCGGCGTCCAGCGTGGTGCCGTCGGCCGGGTGCTCGGCGGTGAGCATGAGGCCGAGCAGGTCGTCGGCCTGGCTCTGGTCGGTGCCGGCGCGGGAGGCGATGACGTCGTCGACGACCTGGGCGAGGTAGCCGGCGTCGGCGCGGAAGGCCGCGTCGGCGTCCGCGTAGTCCCGGCCCGGGATGCGGGCCAGGCGGTTCATGCTCCACTCCAGGCAGCGGACCATCGCCTCGACGAAGGGGTGGGGCTCGTCGCGGTCGAAGGAGCCGAAGTCGTAGCCGAACCCGGCGAGGCCGATGGTGTCGAGCGTCATCCGGGTCATGTCGTCGGGCACGTTCACCGGCTGCCCGGCACGGGCGGCGCGGTCCCAGGTGTCGATGAGGCGGCGGGCCACCTTCAGCATCACGGGGTGGTAGGTGCGCATCGAGCCGAGCGCGAAGGCGGGCATGAGGATGTCGTGCGCCTTGGCCCAGTTGGGCTCGTCGTTGTACGCGGTGAACAGCCCGTCGGCGGCGAACTCCCGGACGTTCTCCAGGGCGGGCCCGATGTTCTTGGCGAACCGCCGCTCGTCGGCGAGGTCGGTCACCAGGTCCAGATCGGCGACGAACAGCGTGTCCCGGCCGTGCAGCCGCCGCACGAGCACCGGCCCGTGCTCCCGCATCAGGTCCATGACCTGCTGGATCGGGGTGAGGCCGGGTCCGGTGGCGGTGATGTCGACAACGGGGACGCCGGGGAGGGTGCCGAAGGTCTGCGGGTGCGGCGCGGTGGGGGACATGGCGCGACAACTGCCTTTCGCGGTACGGAAGTACTGCGATCCAGCGTGATCCACGGGACCGGGCGGGCGGCGCCACCGCACTACATGATCATGCAGTCGAAATCGTCCGCCGGGCCTTGCGCAAGCGCTTGTGCTCCCGCTAAAGCGGGCCGGCGCGGTGCCGTACGGCTGAGTGCCGGGGGCTGCCGGGTCCGGCGCCACCTTCTTCGGCGCCGGCCTCCTGCCTGGTGAACAGGTGAGAGTGGTACGTGATTTTGTGGTGCGTGCAGGCATGTCGTGGCAGGAGGCGCTGGTGGACGCGGACCGGCTGGAGGCCGTGGTGTGGCGCAACCGCGCCCTGACGCTCTTCGACCGGGTGACGGTGCCGGTGGCGGTGTGTGACGTGTACGGGGCGGTCCTGCTCGCCAACCCGGCGATGGCGGCGGAGTGCGGGACGACTCCGGGGCGGCTGCGCGGCCGTGACGTGCTGGAGCTGTTCAGCCCGCGGGAGGCGACGCAGGTGGAGCGGATCGCACAGGCGCTGCGACTGCGGCACCGGTCGCGGTATCAGGTATCGGTGTGCTGGCGGGCGCCCGGCGGTGCGGAACGGTACGGGGAGCTGACGGCGGACCCGGTCAGCGACACCGTGGAGGACACGCCCGCGCTGCTGGTGATGCTGCGGGTGCAGGGTGAACGGGAGCCCTGCGCGCAGACGCCGGTACGCGTGACGCCGATGGAGGCCCGCATCCTGGCGCTGCTGGCCGGGGGCGCCACCACGGCCCGCGCCGCCCGCGAGACCGGCCTCACCTCGGACGGCGTGACCTACCACCTGCGACGCCTGTCCGCCCGCTGGGGCGCGACCAACCGGACCGAACTGGTCGCCCGTGCCTACGCGCTGGGCGTACTCGCCCCTGGCGTCTGGCCACCGGCGCCGGCAGAGGCGGAGTAGTCCGCGCCTTCTCCCGGGACCAGGTCACCGCCGTCCGCGGGAGTGGGACAGGCCGTCCCCGACTCCGCACCCGGGCCGTCCGCCCCGACGGTCCCGGAACAGGCCGACCCCGCGCCCGCACCCCGGCCACCCGCGCCGACGGTCGCGGAACAGACCGTGCCCTCCCCCAGGCTCCCGCCCCCCGCATCGACGGACACACCACAAGCCACCCCCACTCCCCCACCCCGGCCACCCGCGTCGGCCGGCGCGGAGCGCGCCGTGCCCGCGCCTTCCGGTGCGCCGAAGCGGGCGAGGGTGTGCCAGACCATCTTCAGGTCCTGCAGCTCGAAGCGCCCGGTGCGGGCGGCGTCGCCGATGGCCCTGGGGTCGACGCGGCCGTCCCGGGCGATCCGGGCACCGAGTTCGGCGTACTCCGGTCCGCGGTAGTCCGCGTGGCGGCGCAGCTCGCCCACGGTGATCCGGTAGCCGGGATGCCACTCGACGGGGCACGGCAGGCGCCGGGCGGCTGCCTCGACCGGGGTGCCGCGGTAGCAGGCGTCGAGCACGAGCGCCTCCACGTCCCGTGCGAGGACGATCCCACCGTGCACCTGCGCCTCGATGTAGTCGTTCAGGGCGTCCTGCTGGTCCGCCTCGGCCAGCGCGATGAGGGACATGCCGTCGGCGACCCCGAAGTGCGTCGGCTCGGCGGCGCTGTCGGGGTAGCAGAACGTGGCGCGGGCCAGCGCCGACCCTGCCAGCCGGAAGTGCGAGGAGCCGAACCTCGGGGCGGCGCCCACCACCTGACGGCGGAAGTTCAGCGCGCCGTACACGGGCCGGTCGTGCGGCGCCGCGTCGTCGTACGCGCCGCCGAAGATCCGGCTCTCCCAGCGCCAGCGGTCACCTCCCGGGTGCGCGGTGAGGCCGCCGTTGCTCGTGCCGGTCACGAACTGGGAGTGGTACGTGCCGTCCTGGGCGAGCGCCGTGAGGATCGGCACCCCGCGCACCAGCCGGTCGGGGTGGAAGTTCAGGGTGATGCGCAGCTCCGGGTCGACGGCCGGTCCCGTGGAGCGGGCCGCCACATGGCGCAGCGCCGCCCGCGCCCGCGGTGACGCGACGTCCGTGAAATTCACTGGCCCTCCTCGGCATGGCTACTTACCCTAGGCATAAACCTAGAGCCCCTAGGTTCCGTCGGACGAAACCCCCAGGAGACTCCCCATGAGATCACTCACCGAGCGGGACATCCGCAACTCATTTATCAACTGCTCGAAGGGCGAGGCCAAACGCCTGGCCATACCCCGCGATCTCGCCGAACGCCCCTGGGACGACCTGGACTTCCTCGGCTGGCGCGATCCCGGGGCGCCCGATCGCAGTTATCTGGTGGTCGAGCGGGAGGAGCGTCTCGTCGGTGTGGCGCTGCGTTTCCAGCCCGCGCAGCGGGGCTTCCTGCACCGCAGCATGTGCTCGCTGTGCCTGACGACCCATCCGCGGGGCGGCGTCTCGCTGATGACCGCGCGCAAGGCGGGCCCGGCGGGCCGCGAGGGCAACTCGGTCGGTGTGTACATGTGCACCGACCTCGCGTGCTCCCTGTACGTACGCGGCAAGAAGCTCCCGGACACCGGGACCCGCTTCGAGGAGAGTCTCACCCTCGACGAACAGATCGCCCGCACCACGGGCAACCTGTCCGCCTTCCTCGACAAGGTGTACGTCTGACCGGTGTCGCCACCGGTCACCGGTCGCGCAGCCCCGCCGCCTCCACCTGGTGGAGGTGGACCAGCACGTCATGGGTACGGGCGAGCGCGACGTCGTACGGACCGTCCGGGTAGCCGGTGCCCATGCTGCGGGTCGGCCGGGCCTGCCGCAGCCATGCGTCGGCCGGGGCACCGACGGTCCGCAGGTCGACCAGGTAGTCACGGTGGCGCACCCGGTCCAGGGTGTGTTCGTTGCTGCCCGGCTCGGCCGGGCCCAGTGTCCAGCGCCGGATGACGCCGTCCTTGCCGGTGGCGTTGAACGAGCCCCGGTCGAAGGTGAGTCCGACGCTCACGTACCCGGCGCCGAGCCGGTCGCGCAGAAACGCGCCCTGCATCTTCGGGTAGTGGGCGGGGTCCATCGTCTCGTAACCGAGATGGGAGTTGTGCGCGGACAGCAGCACCTTGGTGCCCGTGTGCTTCTGCCACCAGAGGACATTGGCCGCCATCGCCTCGTCCCGGAAGCGCATGGACGCGGCCTCCTGGGCGGGGTCGTCGAAGTCGAACGCGTACTGGCGGGCCGTCCGGTCGATCGCGGTGGCGTTCTGCACGGCCCGGTCATAGGCCTCCCGATCGCCGCCCGGCGCCTGCCGCTTCAGCAGCCGCAGGGCCTCGCCGGTGCGCTCCGCCATCTCCTCGCGTTGCGCCAGCGGCTTCTTGACGTACTGATCGATGTACGGGCCGGTCGCGACGGTGGGCCGCAGTCCCCGGTACAGCTCGTCCAGGCGGGCGGCCGATTCGGGGTGGGTGCGGGCCACATAGTCCCCGACGTCGTCGTACAGTTCGGGCCCGGACCAGGCGAGGTCGTCACCCATGAACCGGACGGGGTCGCCGGGATGCCGGACGTTGTAGGCCCGCATCCACTCGACGAGCCTCAGGTAGTCGGTGTTGTTCCACCACAGGTAGTCGCGCTGGAACTCGTCGCGCATGATGCGCCGCGGGTCGCCCTCGCCGTGCAGTACGTACTCGTTCAGGCGCAGGCCGGTGCTCCAGCTGGCCTCCAGGGCGAAGGTGCGGAAGCCCTTCTCCTCGACGAGGTGGCGGAAGACCCGGTCCTTGAGCGCGAAGAAGTCGTGCGAGCTGTGGGTGGCCTCGCCCAGGCCGACCACGCGGGCGTCGCCGATCATCCGGTCCAGCGGACGCAGGTCGCGGGTGTCGCCGCCCGGTTCGACGGTGCGCAGGGGCTGGGCGCCGCGGTCGAGTGCCTCCACGACGGACGACGCGGTCACGGTCACCGTCGCGCTCCCGGTCCCGGGCGCGGGCGGAGCGGACGCGGTCGCCGCGACCGCGGCCTGGCTGCCGGCCATCAGGGCGCCGAGGGCGACGAGCAGGGCAGGAACGGTTCCGGCTCGATGTCGTTTCATGATCCAAGGGTTTCGCGGTGCGGGCCCGGAGACCATGGAGCGGGCCGCCGTCCCGTGGTGCGGAACACCATGAGGCGACGACGGGGGTTTCCCCCATGGCGGGCACCGGTTCACCGCGCGCGGACGGCCGGCCTCCCGGCGGGGTTGTACTGGATCGGACGTGAGGGTTGTACGTCGGCTCGTGCATTGACCGGTGCTGATGGGAGCGCTTTTCATGAGGCGGGGCCCCTGGCGCAGGGCCGGGGGAAAGCGTCACATGGGGGAAGAAGCATGCGTTTGTCATGCAGAGTCGCCGGCGTCGCCGCGCTGGCGACGGCATGCCTGGCGGCATGGGCCGCACCGGCCGGAGCGGGGACGGGGCAGGGCACGTCCGGTCGGCCCGGGAAGCCCGACAAGCCGTACACGGTACGGCTCACACAGGGCGCGAACGGCAACGACAGCAGCCTGGAAGGGGCGATCAGCACCAACGGCCGCCATGTGGTCTTCGAGTCGAGCGCCACGAACGTGGTGCCGGGGGACACCAACGGCGTCCAGGACGTCTTCGTGCGCGACCTGCGTACCGGGCGGACTCAGCGGGTGAATCTGACCGCCGACGGCGAGCAGGCGGCCATGGAAGCCGGCAGTGCGGCGATCAGCGCCACGGGGCGGTACGTGGTCTTCCATTCGAAGTCACCCGACCTGATACCGGGTCAGGAACCGGGGCGGTACGGGTCGTTCTATCTCCGCGACCTCAAGACCGGCCGGCTCAGCCACGTCGGCGGCGCTCTGGACGATCATCTCGTCCTGTCGTACGGGGCGTCCGTCAGCGCCAACGGCCGGTACGTGGTGTGGTCCGCCTACTCCAGGGGGCTCGGCGGATCACAGGAGGCCTCCGTCGTGAAGGACATGAAGACCGGTCGGATCCAGCGCCTGCCCGCGGACCGCAACTCCTCGGAGCCGTATGTCAGCGACGACGGCAACACGGTCGTCTACACCGACCGGCCCTCTGCCTACCGCCCGTTCCCCGACTCCAAGGTCTACGTCTGGTACCGGAAGACAGGCGTCCGGCAGCGGCTCGACGAAACGCCGGACGGCACTCCCGCCGACGGCAAGTCGTACGCCGCGCGCATCAGCGCCGACGGCCGCTACGCCGTCTTCCACTCGACGGCGGGCAACCTGGTCCCCGGCGACCCCAACAACGGCACCACCGAAGCGGCGGCCATGAACGTCTTCGTACGCGATCTGCGCACGGGCGAACTCCGGCGCATCGACGCTCCCGAACGGCACGACGGCACGACGACCGGCGCACAGCTGAGCGGCGACCACCGGTATCTGCTCTTCTCCGGGCAACGGGCCGCGACGGAAGCCGTCACCACCGGTGTCTATCTCACGGACCTGCGCACCGGCCGCACCAGGACGCTGAACGTCGACCTCGCCGGCACGCCGGTCGCCTCCTTCTCCGTCGGTGACGGCGCGCTCGACGCCCACGGCCGGACCGTGGTCTTCGAGTCCACCGCCGAGAACATGGCACCGGGGCCCCGCGGAGCGTGGTACGACCTCTACGCCCGACGGCTGCGCTGACCGGCGTTCCGCTGACCAGCGCTCGGCCGGAACACTGATCGCGCCGGCCGAGCGGTCCGGGCTCCCCACGGGCGGGCTACCGTCTGTCTGGAAACGTTCGGTGCGCCTGGTGAAGGGGAACAGCCCGAGGATGCGAGATGTACGTGAGTGGACCGCGCCGGCCTCGCGGTTCCTGAAGCGGCACCGGGATCCCGTGACCGTCCAGACACTGCGGTCGGCCGCCGCGGCGACGATCGCCTACGTCATCGCGCTGCGCCTGAGCCCCGAGTCCGCACCGCTCACCGCGCCCCTGACCGCGCTGCTGGTCGTGCAGGTCACCCTGTACGCCACGCTCACCAACGGCATCCGCCGGGTGAACGCGGTGGTGGCCGGCGTCCTGGTCGCCATCGCCTTCAGCCTCCTGGTCGGCCTGACCTGGTGGAGTCTGGCACTGCTGATCGTGGCCGCGCTGGCGGTCGGCCATCTGGTGCGGGTCGACGAGTACGTGCCCGAGGTGGCGATCAGCGCCATGCTGGTGCTCGGGGTCACCACGATCGGGGACACGGCGTGGGCCCGGGTGGTGGAGACGCTGATCGGCGCGGTCGTCGGGCTCGCCTTCAACCTGCTCCTCGCTCCCCCGGTGTGGGTGGAGGAGGCGGGCGAGTCGATCGAGGGGCTGGCCCGGCGGCTGCGGCAGCTGATGCTGCGCATGGGCGAGGAGGCCGCGGGCCGCACGCCCGTCCACCACGCGACGGCACGGCTGCACGAGGCCCGCCGCATCGACCACGACATCGTCGAGGTGGACGCGGCCCTGCGACAGGCGGAGGACAGCCTGAAGCTCAACCCCCGCGTCCGCGAGGGCCTGCTGCACCGGGTGGTGCTGCGCACCGGCCTGGACACCCTGGAGATCTGCACGGTCGTGCTGCGGGTGCTCGCGCGCACCTTCACCGACCTCGCCAAGGAGCGCGACCCCGAACCGCTGTTCGCCCCGGAGACGGGCGCCACCGTGGAGCAGCTGCTGTCCGAGATCGCCGACGCCGTGGTCAGCTTCGCGGTGCTGGTGACCACCCACCTCAGCGAGAGCGCCGAGTCGGCGGAGGCACGGCTCACCGCGGAGTTGCGCGCCGCGGCGGGCACCCGCGACAGGCTGGCCATACTGCTGCGCAAGGAGGCCGAGCTGGAAGCGCGGCACTGGCAGCTGCTCGGCGCCGTCCTGACCGAGGTGAACCGGATCCTCGACGAGCTCGACACCGAGCACCGCTCGCGCCGGCTGCTGGAGGAACTGGACCGCGTCTCGCAGGAGCAGCGCGCACGGCTGCCGCGCCTGACCCGGCTGCGCGAGCGTCTGGGCGTCCAGGAGCACCTGTGGCAGAACCGTACCGGGATCGGCCGGCGTTACTGACGCGGGCGCCGGGCCGGAGCCGGTACCGGAGCCGCCCCGGCCGTGCGGGGCACGGACCCGGCGTTTCTTGCGCCCGGCCGCTGATCCACGTCAAGGTGGCTGTCACGACCGGGACGAGCGACGACCTTGAGGTGCGGACATGGGCAGTGGTGGCTGGAGCAGGCGCCGGTTCGTCGGCGCCCTCGCGGGAACCGCCGCCGCAGCGGCACTCCCGGCGTGCGACAACGCGCGGGCGCCGACGGCACCCACCTCCCCCGAGGCGAGCCCGAGCACCCCGGGCACCCCGGGCGACCGGGGCAGGCCGTCCGGCCCCCGCCCGCTGTACCTGGGCACCTACACCTCGGCCGAGGGCGGCGGCAAAGGCATCGGCCTGGCCACGTACGACCCCGGGACAGGCCGTGTCACCGGCGCGGGAACGCTCACCGGCGTCGGCGATCCGTCGTACCTCGCGGTGCATCCGAGCGGCCGCACCCTGTACGCGGTGAACGAACGCGACGACGGTGCCGTGACCGCCGTCCGGCTCGCCGACCGCAAGATTCTGGGCAGCCGGAGCACCGGCGGCGCGGGACCCTGCCATCTGTCCGTGCACCCGGGCGGGCGCTGGTTGCTCAGCGCCAACTACGGCTCCGGCAGCGTGGCCGTGCACCCGATCGAGGCCTCCGGGGCGCTCGGGGAGAGGACCGATCTTGTCACGCACTCCAGCCCCCGCCCCGGGCCCGGCCAGGAGGGCCCGCACGCCCACCAGTTCCTCACCAGCCCGGACGGGGGCCACGTCCTCGCGGTCGACCTGGGCACGGACACCGTCTACACCTACCGCCTCGACGACAAGGCCGGCACGCTCACCGAGGTGGCTCAGGCCCACACCCGGCCGGGCGCCGGACCGCGCCACCTCACCTTCCACCCCGACGGACGGCACGCCTACCTGGCCAACGAGGTCGACAACACGGTCGCGGTCTGCGCGTACGCCCCGGACAGCGGCCGTCTGACGATCGGCGAGCCGCAGTCCACGGGCACCGGGCCGGGCACCAACTACCCGGCGCAGATCCTGGTGACCGCGAACGGCGCGTACGCGTATCTCGCCAACCGCGGCCACAACAGCCTCGCGCGCTACGCGGTCGAGGCGGACGGCGCCCGGCTGAGGCTGCTGGACACGGTGCCGGTGGGCGGCGACTTCCCGCGCCAGATCGCCTTCTCGCCGGACGGGACGCTGCTGTTCGCGGCGAACCAGAAGTCCGGCACCGTGAGCGTCTTCCACGTGGACGGGTCGAGCGGCGAACTGCGGCTCGCGGGCGAGCCGTTCGCGTCACCCGTCGCCGTCTGTGCGCTGCCGTTGTAGGGCGCGGGGGCAGGTGGCGCTCGCCTGCCCGAGCAGCACGTGCATACGCTCCGTGAGCTGCGCGACGTCGTCGGCCGGTGTGTGGAAGGCCAGGCGCACGTCGCCGTGGGCGCGGGCGCGCTCGATGCGCAGCGTCAGCCCGTGCCGGTCGACGGCGAGCGGCTGGACGCGGACCGCGCCGTGCAGGCTGTCGGAGTCGACGAGGCGGGTGAGCCGCTCGACGGCGTCGGCGTGGCAGTCGGCGAGGTGGGTGAGCAGTCCGGCCTCGGCCGTGGCCAGCGGGTCGGGCGCGGCGGCGGCGAACTCGTCGAGGTCGACGACCACGGCACCGGACGGCTGCCGCAGCACCACGCGGGTGGCCCGGAAGGCGAGCCGGCCGTCCTCGGGGGTGCACCAGCCCGCGAGCCAGAGCCGGGCCCGGATACGGTTGCGTACGGGGACGGGCGCGACGTCGGCGAACTCCAGCACGGCGGACGGCTCGCCGCGGGGCGCGCAGATCGCCGCCGCGAGCAGGGCGCTGTCCTCCGGCACGTCCAGGAGAACCCGGCCGTCCTCCGCCACGGTGTGCGCGCCGACGAACTCCTCCCGGCCGCCGTCCGCGGTCACCGCGCAGGACCATGCGGTCGCGAGCACCGAGCGGGCCCGCTCCGCCGCGGCAGGCGCGGCCGTCCAGGGGTGGTTGTCACCCATCCCAACCTCCTTAGGTAAGCCTTGCCTAACCTATCGAAGATCGGGGCGCGCGCCAACCACGTCATGTGATCTTTACGGGAGTTTTCAGGGCGTGAGGACACCCAGCAGGGCACGTGCGCACAGTTCCCGCACCTGTTCCCGGCTCAGCTCGGACCCCCGCAGCCACTCCAGGCAGACGGCGGTGGTGAACGCCAGCCACCCTCGCACGGCCAGCCGTACGTCGGCCCGCTCCTCCAGGACCGGGCCGAACTCGGGGTCCGCCGCGAGGGCCGCCAGGATCTGCCGCTCCTGCGCGTCCAGCGCCTGCTGGTAGACGCGCCGCACGGTCTGGTCCCCCGCCGCGTCGGCGCGGTGGAAGGCGCGGTAGCCGTGCGCGTGCGTCCGGACGTACTCCAGGTAGGTGTCGAGGCTCGCGGTGAGCTGGTCACGCACCCGGACTCCGGGCACGGCCGCCGTCATCCGCAGCATGCGCTCGCTCTCGCGCTCGACGACCGCCGCGAAGAAGTCCCGCTTGGTCGGGAAGTAGTGGTACAGCAGCCCGCGCGACACTCCGGCGATCTCCGCGACCTGCTCGATCCACACCTCGTCGTAGGGGCTCTCCGAGAACAGCCTCGCCCCGACCGCCAGCAGCTGCTCCCTGCGCTCCTCGGAGCTGAGCCGGCGACGCGTGCGCTGCTCCTGGTTCGCGGCCATACGCGCACTTTACTTGACGCCCGTTCAACGACAGGACCAGACTGAACCGCGCTATTGAACCCACGTACAACAGCTCAGTCTGCCGTTGGATCAAGGGAGATCGCGTCATGGCGGAGAGGACGAAGAGGCCGGCCGGAAACGGACTGCCCAGGGGTTTCCGCGGCGCGGAACTGGGCTGGCCGGAGTTGCACCGCCTCCCGCATCCGCCGCACCGGCTGCCGCTGCTCGGTGACGTACTCGGCGCGGGTGGGCGCACTCCCGTGCAGGACTCCATGCGGTACGCCCGCCGACTGGGGCCGATCTTCCGGCGGAAGGTGTTCGGCAAGGAGTTCGTGTTCGTATGGGGTGCCGAGCCGGCGGCCGACATGGCGGACGAGGCCCGCTTCGCCAAGCACGTGGGGCTCGGCATAGCCAATCTGCGGCCGGTCGCCGGGGACGGACTGTTCACGGCGTACAACCACGAGCCGAACTGGCAGCTGGCACACGACGTCCTGGCACCCGGCTTCAGCCGGGAGGCCATGGCGGGCTACCACCCGATGATGCTGGCGGTGGCGGAACGGCTCACCGGCCACTGGGACCGCGCGGTGGCGGCGGGCCGGACGGTGGACGTGCCCGGCGACATGACGAAACTGACCCTGGAGACCATCGCGCGCACCGGGTTCGGGCACGACTTCGGTTCCTTCGAACGCTCCCGCCCGCACCCCTTCGTGACCGCCATGGTCGGCACTCTCAGCTACGCCCAGCGCCTCAACGCCGTTCCCGCACCGCTGACTCCGCTGCTGCTGCGCCGCGCGAGCCGCCGCAACGCGGCCGGCATCGCCTACCTCAACCGCACCGTGGACGGACTGGTACAAGCCCGTCGCACCGCCGACGGGGAGGGGGACCTGCTCGACCGGATGCTGGAGACGGCACACCCGGAGACCGGGGAGCGACTGTCGCCCGAGAACGTCCGCCGGCAGGTCATCACCTTCCTGGTCGCGGGCCACGAGACCACCTCGGGCGCGCTCTCCTTCGCCCTGCACTACCTCTCCCGGCACCCCGACGTCGCGGCCCGCGCCCGAGCCGAGGTGGACCACGTCTGGGGCGACGCGCAGGCGCCGGGCTACGAGCAGGTGGCCAAACTGCGGTACGTGCGCCGGGTGCTGGACGAGTCGCTGCGGCTGTGGCCGACCGCTCCCGCCTTCGCCCGGGAGGCCCGCGAGGACACGATGCTGATCGGCGTCCACCCGATGCGGCGGGGCGCGTGGGCGCTGGTCCTCACGGCGATGCTGCACCGCGACCCCGCGGTGTGGGGGCCGGACGCGGAGCGGTTCGACCCGGACCGCTTCGACGCCGGGGCCGTGCGGTCCCGCGCCCCGCACACCTTCAAACCGTTCGGGACCGGGGCCCGTGCCTGCATCGGGCGGCAGTTCGCGCTGCACGAGGCCACGCTGGTCCTCGGCCTGCTGCTGCGCCGCTACGAGCTGCGGCCCGATCCGGGCTACCGGCTGCGGGTGGCCGAGCGGCTGACGCTGATGCCGGACGGTCTGCGGCTCCGGCTGGAGCGGCGGACGGCCCCGGCTCCGGCTGCCGCGCCCGTGACCGTGCCGGACGACGCTCCCTCAGAGCCGCGCTGTCCAGTGCGCGGGCCGGGCGAGTGACGCCGGCAGCCGGGTACCGGCGCTGCCGCGAGCCGCGTCGAGCTGGGGCTGGGTCAGGAAGAACGCGCCGGTCAGGTTGGCGTCCGTGAGGTCGGCGTCGCGCAGGTCCGCGCCGATCAGGTCGGCATCCCGCAGGTCGGCGCCGGTCAGGTCGGCGGCGATGAGGTAGGCGCCGCGCAGACTGGCGCCCCTGAGGTCGGCACCCTTGAGGCGGGCGCCGACCAGGTCCGCGCCGCGGCGGTCCTTCTTGCGGCCGCGTATGCCCGCGCGGGCCAGTTCGCTGGCCTTGAGCAGCAGCACGTTGACGTCCTGCCGGTGCGCGGGCACGTCCAAAGCGGCCAGATCGCCGGGGCTTTGGCGGGTGAGCCGCTCGGTCTTCCGCAGGGCCCGGCGCAGGTCGGCGTGGACCGGGCGGGCCGCGGGCAGGGCCAGCGCCTCGGTGAGGTACCAGAGCAGCTCGTGGAGCTGCCGTACGACCGGGAAGACATCGAACATACGGCGGGCGTGCTCGCGGGAACCGGTCCGCCAGTCCTGTCCGCCGAAGGTGACCTGTGAGACCTTCTGCCCGGCGCCGAAGCAGTCGTAGACCGTGCAGCCGGTGAAGCCCTTCTGCCGCAGCCGCGCGTGGATGCCGCACTGGTGGTCGTCCTGGAGGTTCCGGCACGGCGTGCCGGCGTCCTTGTCGACCGCGAAGTCCGCGGAGGCGGAGAAGGGGAGGGCGACGCAGCAGAGGCCGAAGCACTGTGCGCAGTCGCCCCGCAGGTCCGATCGTTCGGACATGTGTTCTTGCATGGGTTCCAGGCTAAACCTCACCGATGAGTTTCCTGCCGTGTGGGGGTCCTGTCATCCATCCGACACCGCCGGCCATCCGGCGAGGTCCGGCAGCTCCAGCCGTCCGAGCCGCTCGGGGTCGGCCAGGATGTACATGCCGGTGATACGGCCGTCCGCGACGGTGACGCCCATGACGGACAGCGGCCGGCCCTCGGGCGCGGTGACGACGCCGACCGAGCCGCCCACCAGCATCAGCTGCGCGGACCGGGCGAAGCGGGCGAACATGAGCGCCTGTTCGGCCACCGCCTTCGCACCGTGGACCACCTTGGACGCGGCCGCGCCCCGGACCAGGGAACCCGAGTCGGCGCGCAGCACCACGTCCGGGTGAAGCAGGGCGAGGAGTGCCTCGAAGTCCCCTCCGCGCGAGGCGGCCAGGAAGGCGGTCAGCACCTCTTTCTGCCGACCGAGGTCGGTGTCGGCCGACGGGGTGGCGCCCCGCACCCGGCGCCGGGCACGGCTCGCCAGTTGCCGGGTCGCGGCCGCACTGCGCTCCACGATCGGGGCGATGTCGTCGAACGGCACGGCGAACATGTCGTGCAGAACGAACGCGAGCCGTTCGGCCGGCTCCAGGTTCTCCAGGACGACCAGCAGGGCCAGTCCCACCGAGTCCGCCTGGAGCACTTCCTGTTCCGGGTCGACCTGGGACAGGGGCCTGAGCACCGGGTCCGGGACGAAGGCGTCGTCCATCGGCTCCTCGCGGCGTGCGGTGCGTGAGCGCAGCATGTCCAGGCAGATCCGGCCGGTCACGGTGGTCAGCCAGCCGCCCAGGTTCTGGATGTCGTCCGTGTCCGTGCGGCTCAGCCGCAGCCAGGACTCCTGGACGGCGTCCTCCGCCTCGGCCAGCGAGCCGAGCATGCGGTACGCCACCGCCTTGAGCTGCCCTCGGTGTTCCTCGAACCGGTCGGCCAGGGCCTGCGTGCCCGTCATGTGCTCCCCCTCGTCCACTGTTCCCCCCTCGTCCACTCACTCATCTGCTGAACAGTTCGAACGCCACCGCCGGCTTCCCGCCGAACCGCTCCCCCGTGGCGTTGGCGTTCCGGGACAGAAATCCGCGGACATACGTCTCCGGATCCTCGTCGGTCAACGCCTCGATGTACGTGCGGTGTTCGAGCAGTGAGCGCACCGCACGCTCCAGGCCCGGAGTCGCGTCCACGGCGTGCGTCGGCGTGGCGGACCCGGCGACGGCCACCCAGCGGACGCCGTTCCACGGCTGGAGGCCCTGCTCGGCGAGTTCGGGGAAGATCCACCGATTGCCCGCGTCGGCCGCCGCGTCGAGCGTGGCGCGGCCGACGGCGACATGGTCCGGCGTGTTCCAGGCGACGCCGCCCCAGGTGTCCCGGTGGTTGAGGGTGATCACCAGTTCGGGCCGGTGGCGGCGGATCGCGGCGGCGATGTCACGGCGCAGCGCGGTGCCGTACTCGATGACACCGTCCTTGTGGTCGAGGAACTCCACCACCGACACGCCCACCACCGCCGCGCTCGCCCGCTGTTCCCGCTCCCGCAGGAGGCCGCACTTGGCGGGCTCCAGCGTGTCTATGCCCGCCTCGCCCCGGGTCGCCAGGACGTAGGCGACCTCGCGGCCGGCGTCGGTCCAGGCCGCGATCGCCGCCGAGCAGCCGTATTCCAGGTCGTCGGGGTGGGCCACCACCGCGAGGGCACGCTGCCAGTCGCCGGGCATGGGTTGGAGGGGTGCGATCTGCGGGTCGGTCATGCTCGCAGACTAGCCGTCGGCGCTGACATCAGACCTCGTCCCGCGCAAGCGCGAGCAGCCGGTCCAGGACGCGCGGTCCGCCAGCCCTCAGGCCGTCGTGTTCGAACTCGTCGGTGACCCAGGTGCGCAGCCCGCGGATCGTCCGCGCGGTGTCCAGGGAGTGCGCCGTGTCGACGTACAGGTCGTCGTGGTAGACGGCCGCCGCGGCCGGCACCTCGTTGGCGGCGAGGCGGGCAGGGTCGTACAGGGGCCGCCAGTCGGTACGGGCGGCGAGCTGCTCGGCGGTCTCGCGCAGCGGACGCAGTGCCGGGTCGCAGTCGAACAGCCAGGGGTGGACGGACTCGCCGGTGAACAGCAGCGGTTCGTCGCCCGCGAGCGTCTTGGCGGCGTCGAACCGGGGGAACTCGGCGCGGACCCGCTCGGCCGACCATGCGGTGGGCCGCTCGTCCTGGCCGTAGATCGCCTCGTGGACGAGCGCGTACAGCGGGTGGCTCGCGTACGACAGCAGGGACTGTGCCTGCTCCTGGAACACGTCGGACAGTGCGGTGCCCTGCGGGGTGCGGACGAAGGCCTCCTCCAGGAGGTAGTGGAGGCGGTGGCTGCCGTTGCCGGTGCCGAGGAGAGTGCCGAGGGACTGGAAGGCCTCGACGGTGAGCCGGTAGCCGTTCGGCAGGACGACGTCGTGCGTCAGCAGATGGTCGGCGATACGGCGGGCGCGTCCGACGTCCTGCGGGTAGCGGGCGTAGTGCGCGGCGGTCTTGCGTTCCATGCGCGGGTAGGCGGCCCGGTAGACGTCGTCGGCATGGGCGTCGAGGGAGGGCAGTCCGCTGGTGATCACTGCGGTGTTCAGGCCCTGAGGCGCGATGGACAGGTAGGTGACGGTGCAGAAGCCGCCGAAGCTCTGTCCGAGGACGGTCCAGGGGGCGCCGCCGGTGACCTCGGGACGGATGGCCTCGCAGTCGCGGACGATGGAGTCGGCACGGAAGAGCGTGAGGTAGTCGGCCTGTTCGGCGGGTCCGCCGCGCAGCGGGAGCGTCTGCCGGCCGGCGGGCGTGGAGTGGCCGGTGCCGCGCTGGTCGAGGAGGAGGACGCGGTACTCCCGCAGGGCGCGTCCGAGCCAGGCCTGCCTGCCCAGGACCCGGTCGGCGCGGAAGCCGGGGCCGCCCTGGAGGTAGACCAGCCACGGCAGGTCCTGGTGCGCCTTGTCGCTCGCGACGACCTCACGGGCGTACAGCTCGATCGTCTCGCCCGTGGGGGCGTCGTGGTCGAGGGGCACGGTGAAACGGCGGTCGGTGAGTACCAGGCCGGGCTGACGGTAGCTGGCAGTCAACAGGGCTCCACGGATCAGCGGGCGGACAGGCTGGAACGGCGCACCACCAGTTCGGGCTGGAGGACGACCCGCCGGTGCTCGTGCGCCGTGCCCCTGCTCTCCGCCTCCGTCTCCTCCAGCAGCAGCTCGGCGGCCATGACGCCCATGGTGACGGCGGGCTGCCGTACGGAGGTGAGCGGGACGGCCGCGGCGGCCGCGAACTCGATGTCGTCGTAGCCGACGATGGCGAGGTCGTCGGGGACTCCGACGCCGGCCGCGTACATGGCCTGCAGCACGCCGAGGGCGAGCAGGTCGTTGGCGCAGAACACGGCGGTCGGGCGGTCGGCGAGGCCGAGCAGGCGGGCGCCGGCGTCCCGGCCCGCGGCGACGTCGAGCCGTTCGGTGGGCAGTTCCCGCAGCGCCTCGGGGCCCAGGCCGGCCTCGGCGAGGGCGTTCAGGGCGCCGGTGCGTCTGTCCCGCACCTGGTTCAGGCCGGGCGGGCCGCTGACGTACGCGATGGAGCGGTGCCCGGCGTCGACCAGGTGGCGTACGGCCAGGGCGCCGCCCGCGACGTCGTCGACGGAGACGGAGCACTCGGTGGTGCCCTCGGCGACCCGGTCGACGAGGACGAAGGGGATGCCGTGCCGGCGGAACGTCTTGATGTTGCGGCCGGTCGCGTCGGCCGGAGTGAGCAGCACGCCCCGCACCCGCTGCTCGGCGAAGAGCGACAGGTACTCGGCCTCCTCACTGGCGCTCTGCGCGCTGTTGCAGACCATCACGCCGAGCCCCGCCTCGCGCGCGGCCCGCTCGGCGCCACGGGCGACGTCGACGAAGAAGGGGTTGCCCATGTCGAGGACGAGCAGCCCCATGATCCGGCTGCGGCCCGCGCGCAGCTGACGCGCGGACTCGCTGCGGACGTAGCCGAGCCGGTCTATCGCGGACTGCACGCGCGCGCGGGTCTCGGTCGCGACCGTGTCCGGACGGTTGATGACGTTCGAGACCGTGCCCACGGAGACTCCGGCGGCGCGGGCGACGTCCTTGATACCCACCGACTGGGCCATCGGACAGGGACCTCCAAAGGGGACGGGGGGCGGCCGGAAGGCCTTCACATTACCGTCATGCCGCCCCTTTGCGACTTTCGGTCAGGCGGGCAGCCGGAAGTCGATGACATGGAGCGCGGAGGGTGTCGTTCCGCTGGACTTCTCCTGGTACATGAAGGACAGCACGCCGTCCTGTGCGACCCGCGTCTCGTCGATGACGACCTCACCGAAGGCGTTCAGACCGCTGCCGTCGAACAGGATCTTCCAGTCGGTGTACCCGGAGGCGGCCGAGGCGCCGGCGATCCGGCCGAACGGGAAGATCGCATAGGCGTTGTCGTACTTGTCCAGGATCAGCTTGGTGCGCTGGCTGGAGTTGAGCGGGACGGGGATCTCGGTCTTCTGCCACGTGCCGGAGGCGTTCTTGCGGACGTGGAAGGCGCGGCCGTTGGCGGTGCGGTCGGCGACGTAGTTCGTGGTGCACTGGCCGAAGCGGCCGGGGACGTAGGAGATGATCGCGTGCGGGCGGCCGGCGGAGTCGGTGAACTGGCTCTCCTGGTTCATCAGGGAGTGGTCCGGGTTCAGCGGGTCCACCACGAGTCCGCTGTCGGTGACGGAGACCCTGTCGGAGCCGCCGGTGGTGCCGACGACGGTGCCGGCGTTGTTGCGCCAGGTGCGGCCGCGGTCGTCGGAGTAGACGTAGCCGGTGTCGTGGTTGGTGATGCCGCCGCTGTTGCACATCACGGCGCCGTTCTGCTCACGCCAGGTGAAGAAGGCGTGCAGGCGGCCGTTGATGTCGTAGTCGATGCCGTGCAGGTACATGTTGCGGGCGGTGGAGGAGCCGTGCTCGCTGGTGTAGGTGCCGGTGGAGCTGGTCCACTCGCCGAGGTTGGTCCACTTCGTGCCGTCGTACTCGGCGAGTGCGTTGCGGCCGTTGCCGGAGACGGCGACGCGGTAGCTCAGCTGGAGCTTGCCATCGGGCGTGGAGATGAACTGCGGGTAGGTGAACTGCGAGGTGAGCGCGAGTCCGTCCAGCGTCGACTGGGGTGCGCCGAAGCGGCTCGTGGTCCAGCTCAGCCCGGCGGGGTTGTCCATGAGCCCGGCCACCGACTTGACGTAGGTGAAGCCGTCGCTGTGCGAGTCCATGTTGAGGTGGAGGCGGCCGTCGACCTTGGAGACGCCCATGGAGATGACGTTGTGGGAGTCGTCGTACCGCAGCGTGTGACCGACCTTGACGGTGGACCAGGTGCTCCCGCCGAGGACGCGGCGGCCGACGACCGCGTTGCGGTCGGCGGTGTACCAGACGGCGTACTGGTAGCCCTTGTAGGTCAGCAGGCCGTTCTTCTGGAACGAGTTGTTGTTGACCAGGCCGTCGTACGAGACGAAGAAGATGGCCTGGCTGTCGAGCGTGGTCGTGCCCAGCCGGGTGACCGAGGGGCCGGGGTCGGCGGCGCGGGCGGTGCCGGAGCCGAGGGCGGGGGTCACCACGGCGCCGGCGAGGGCGGCGCCCAGCAGCGTACGTCTGTTCATCTCGGGGACTCCATTGTCAGGCGAGGTGGAACACTTCGGTGAGCGGTTTCATGGCCTCGTCGGGCCGGGCGCCGTCCAACGACTCGAAGAACGGCGCCATCTCCGCCTGCCAGCGGGCGTTGACGTCGGTGGCCTCCATGCCGGCCAGGGCGGCTTCGAAGTCCTCGGTCTCCAGGTAGCCGACCAGCAGGCCGTCCTCGCGCAGGAAGAGCGAGTAGTTGCGCCAGCCGGTCGCCTGCAAGGCGTCGAGCATCTCGGGCCAGACGGCGGCGTGCCGCTCGCGGTACTCGTCGAGGCGGTCCGCCCGTACCTTCAGCAGGAAGCACACGCGCTGCATCAACACCCTCCCGGGGACTAGAAGTTGAACTGGTCGATGTTCTTGGCGTCGAACACGGTCGGCTTGCCGAGGCTGATCACGCCGTCCTTGCCGATGGTGAACTCGCCCATGGAGCCCGCCTTGAAGGTCTCACCCTCCTTGCCGGTGATCTGTCCGGAGGACAGGGCGACCGCGGTACGGGCGGCCAGCTCGCCGAGCTTCGCCGGGTCCCACAGCTCGAACGCCTCGACGGTGCCGTTCTTGACGTACTTGCGCATGTCGTTGGGGGTGCCGAGGCCGGTCAGCTTGACCTTGCCCTTGTACTTGGAGCCGGACAGGTACTGGGCGGCGGCCTTGATGCCGACGGTGGTCGGGGAGATGATGCCCTTCAGGTTCGGGTACTCCTGGAGCAGGCCCTGGGTCTGCTGGAAGGACTGCTGGGCGTCGTCGTTGCCGTACGCGACCTTCACCAGCTTCATGTTCTTGTACTCGGGCTTCTTCAGCTCGTCCTTCATGAAGTCGATCCAGGTGTTCTGGTTCGTCGCGGTCTGCGCGGCGGACAGGATCGCGATCTCGCCCTTGTAGTCGATCTGCTTGGCGAGCAGTTGCACCTCGGTGCGGCCCAGGTCCTCGGCGGAGGCCTGCGAGACGAAGGCGTTGCGGCAGTCGGGCTTGGTGTCGGAGTCGTACGTGACGACCTTGATGCCGTTCTTCATGGCCTGCTTGAGCGCGGTGCACAGGGCGCCGGGGTCCTGCGCGGAGACGGCCATGGCGTCCACCTGCTGCTGGGTGAGCGTGTTGACGTAGGAGACCTGGCCGGAGGTGTCGGTGGCGCTGGACGGGCCGACCTCCTTGTACGTGGAGCCCAGCTCGGTCAGGGCCTTCTCGCCGCCCTTGTCGGCGGAGGTGAAGTAGGGGTTGTTGACCTGCTTGGGCAGGAAGCCGACGGTCAGGCCCTTCTTCAGTTCGGCGTTGGGGTCGGCCTTGCCGGCCGCGGCGGCCGAGCCGCCCTCGTTCGCCACGTCCTTCTTGGTGGTGCCGCCGCAGGCGGTCAGGGCGAGGGCGAGGGAGGTTCCGGCGGCGAGGGCCGCGCAGGCACGACGGAGGGATGACTTGCGCATGGTGGGTTCCTTACGAGGGTGAGCGATGACGAGGTTGGTCGGGGCGCCCCCTACGAGGTGGGCGTGGGCGCTTTCGACACCGGCGCTGAGGCGGCTCTGCGCCCGGCCCTCGCGACGGAGATCTGGCGTGCGACCCGGGGGCCGAGCACGGAGAGGACGAGCAGTACTCCGGTGACGACGATCTGCGACTGGGCGGAGACGTCCCGCAGGCTCATCACGTTCTGCAGCGCCCCGAGGAGAAACACCCCGGCGATGGCGCCGCCGAGCGTGCCCTTGCCGCCGTCGAAGTCGATGCCGCCCAGCAATACGGCGGCGACGACGGAGAGTTCGAGCCCGGTGGCGTTGTCGTAGCGGGCGCTGGCGTAGTGCAGCGCCCAGAAGATGCCGGTGAGGGAGGCCATCAGCCCGGTCACCGTGAACAGGATCAGCTTCTGCCGCTTGACGCGGATTCCGGCGAAGCGCGCGGCCTCCTCGCTGGCGCCGATCGCGAACAGCGACCGCCCGAAGGGGGTGGCGTGCAGCGCGACCACCGCGATCGCGAGCAGGACCAGGAAGGGCAGGAAGGCGTACGGGACGAAGGTGTCGCCGATGCGTCCGGCCGCGAAGTCCAGGTACTGGGTGGGGAAGTCGGTCACCGCGTCGGAGCCGAGCACGATCTGTGCGATGCCCCGGTAGGCGGCGAGGGTGCCGATGGTGACGGCGAGGGACGGCAGTCCCAGCCTGGTCACCAGCAGACCGTTGATCAGCCCGCAGACCACGCCGAGCACCAGGCAGATCGGAATGATCGTCTCGATCGTCATGCCCTGGTTCCACAGCGCACCCATCACGGCGCCGGAGAGACCGGCGGTGGAGGCGACCGAGAGATCGATCTCGCCCGAGACGACCAGGAGCGTCATCGGCAGGGCGATCAGCGCGATCGGAAGGGTGTTGCCGATCAGGAACGACAGGTTGAGAGCGTTTCCGAAACCGTCGACCGTTCCGAAGGACAGGAGGAGCACGACCATCAGGAGCGCGCCGACGACCGTGTCCCAGCGGATCGCTCGGCTCAGGGAGAAGTCAGCCATGGCGGGCGTTCCTCTTCTTCAGTGCGGAGGCCACGCGCAGCGCGACGATCCGGTCGACGGCGATGGCGAGGATGAGCAGGATGCCGTTGATGGCGAGGACCCAGACGGAGCTGACGCCGAGGGCCGGCAGGACGCTGTTGATGGAGGTCAGCAGCAGCGCGCCGAGGGCCGCGCCGTAGACGCTGCCGGAGCCGCCGGTGAAGACCACGCCGCCGACCACGACCGCGCTGACGACGGTGAGTTCGTATCCGTTGCCGGTGCCGGAGTCGACGTTGCCGAACCGGGCCAGGTACATCGCGCCCGCGAGCCCGGCGAGGGCGCCGCAGAAGGTGTACGCGACGAGGATCCGCTTGCGGACCGCGATGCCGGCCAGCCTGGCGGCCTCCGGGTTGGAGCCGAGGGCGTACAGCTCACGGCCGCTGCCGAAGTGCTTCAGGTAGTACGCGGTCCCCACGAGCACGGCGAGGGCGATCATCGCCAGCCATGGCACCGCGGAGACGCCCCCGGATCCGAAGTCCACGAATCCGCCGGGCAGGTCGGCGGCGGTGATCTGGCGGGAGCCCACCCAGATGGAGTCGATGCCGCGGATGATGTACATCGTGCCGAGGGTGACGACGAGTGCCGGAACCTGCCCGAAGCTGACCAGCAGACCGTTGAGCAGGCCGAAGCCGACGCCCATCAGGACCGCCAGGAGCACGGCCACGACGGAGTCGCCGCCGCCCTGGAGGTACGTACCGGCGGCGAAGGCGCTGATGCCGAGCGTCGAGCCGACCGACAGGTCGACGTTGCGGGTGATGACGACCAGGGACTGGCCGGTGGCGACCAGGACCAGGATGGTCGCGTTCAGCAGCAGGTCCTTGATGCCCTGCTCGGACAGGAACTCGCTGTTGCCGGCCTGGGTGACCGCGATCATCGCCAGGAAGACGACCAGGATGGCCAGCTCGCGCATCTTGAAGACGCGGTCCACGAGCCGGGTGCCACTGGACTTGGGCACCTCTGCGACAGGGGCTTGCTGAGGGGTGGTCACCGTCATGCGGCGGCCCTCCCGGTGGCTGCGGCCATCACGGTTTCCTCGGTGGCGTCGGAGCGCTGGATCTCGGCGGTGAGCCGGCCCTCGTGCATCACCAGCACGCGGTCGGCCATGCCGAGGATCTCGGGCAGGTCGGAGGAGATCATCAGGACGGCCACGCCGTCGGCGGCCAGTTCGCTGAGCAGCCGGTGCACCTCGGCCTTGGTACCGACGTCGATGCCGCGGGTCGGCTCGTCGACGATCAGCACCTTGGGGCCGGTGGCGAGCCACTTGGCGAGGACGACCTTCTGCTGGTTGCCGCCGGACAGGGTCGAGACGGCGTCGGCGATCCGGGCGTACTTCACCTGGAGCTTGACCGCCCAGTCGAGGGAGCGGCTGCGCTCGGCGCCCCGGTCCATCAGCCCCGCCCTGACGGTCGTACGAAGTCCGGTGAGCCCGATGTTCCGCTCGATGGACATGTCCATCACCAGTCCCTGGGCGCGCCGGTCCTCCGGGACGAGGGCGAGCCCGGCGGCCATCGCGGTGGACGGGGCGCCGTTGACCAGGGCCTTGCCGTCCACGGAGACCTCGCCGGCGTCCCAGCGGTCGATGCCGAACACGGCCCGGGCTACCTCGGTGCGTCCGGCGCCGACGAGTCCGGCGAGGCCGACGATCTCGCCGTGCCGCACGTCGAAGGAGACATCGGTGAAGACGCCCTCGCGGGTCAGCCGGCGCACGCTCAGGGCGACCTCGCCCGGCCGCACGTCCTGCTTGGGGTAGAGCTCGTCCAGATCGCGGCCGACCATGCGCCGGACGAGGTCGTCCTCGGTCATCCCGTCCAGCGGTTCGCTGGCGATCCAGGCGCCGTCGCGCAGGGTGGTCACCCGCTGGCAGATCTCGAAGATCTCCTCCAGCCGGTGGGAGATGAAGAGGACGGCGGCGCCCTGTTCGCGCAGGGTGCGCACCACGCCGAAGAGGCGGGCGACCTCGCTGCCGGTGAGGGCGGCGGTCGGCTCGTCCATGATGAGGACGCGGGCGTCGAAGGAGAGCGCCTTGGCGATCTCGACGATCTGCTGGTCGGCGATGGACAGGCCACGCGCGGGGCGGTCGGGGTCGAGTTCGACGCCGAGGCGCTGCATCAGGGCGGCGGTGGCGGAGTGGGTGGCCTTGTGGTCGATGCGGCCGAAGGCGCGCTTGGGCCGGCGGCCCATGAAGATGTTCTCGGCGATCGACAGGTCGGGGAAGAGGGTCGGCTCCTGGTAGATCACGGCGATGCCGGCGTCGCGGGCGTCGCCGGGGCCGTGGAAGACGACCGGCTCACCGGCGAGCAGCACCTGGCCGGCGTCCGGCCGGTGCACTCCGGCGAGTGTCTTGATGAGGGTCGACTTGCCCGCGCCGTTCTCCCCGGCGAGGGCGTGCACCTCCCCGGCGAACAGCTCAAGGGAGACGTCCCGCAGGGCGCGGACCGCGCCGAAGGACTTCGAGATGTCCCTGAGCGCAAGAACCGGGGCCGGACCCGTGTCGGACGGGTGGGTCATGGAGGCTCCTCGACGACGCCGGCGGGACGGCCCTCACGGCGTCGTGAAAGGTTTCAACTGGGTTGCCGGGACGTTAGGCATGCAGCCCATGTCACGTCAATGGGTTCGTGTCGAAAAAATTTCGACGCCAGAAGGTCACGCCCAGGTCACGAGCAAGAGGCTTGGTCGTGGGGGTTGACACCCCTTCGGGGGGCTCATAGCTTCGCCTCTTGAATCGTTTCACAGGTAAGCGTTTCGGTAGACCGTTTCAGAACACCTTCCGACCCGATGTCACAGGAGCCCCGAAGTGACCGAGCTCGCCGCGGTGAAGGCCGCTCTCAAGACCCAGGCAGTCGAGACGCCGTCGTGGGCGTACGGGAACTCGGGAACGCGCTTCAAGGTCTTCGCGCAACCGGGTGTCCCGCGCACGCCTCAGGAGAAGCTGGACGACGCGGCCAAGGTGCACGAGTTCACCGGCGTGGCCCCGACCGTCGCCCTGCACATCCCCTGGGACAAGGTCGACGACTACGCGGCGCTGGCCAAGCATGCCGAGGAGCGTGGCGTGCGGCTCGGCGCGATCAACTCCAACACCTTCCAGGACGACGACTACAAGCTCGGGAGCATCTGCCACCCGGATGCCTCCGTGCGGCGCAAGGCCGTGGATCATCTGCTGGAGTGCGTCGACATCATGGACGCCACCGGGTCCAGGGACCTGAAGCTGTGGTTCGCGGACGGCACGAACTATCCCGGCCAGGACGACATCCGTGCGCGGCAGGACCGGCTGGCCGAGGGGCTGGCCGAGGTGTACGAGCGGCTGGGTGACGGGCAGCGGATGCTGCTGGAGTACAAGTTCTTCGAGCCGGCCTTCTACACGACGGACGTGCCGGACTGGGGGACGGCGTACGTCCACTGTCTGAAGCTCGGCCCCAAGGCGCAGGTGGTCGTCGACACGGGGCATCACGCCCCGGGGACGAACATCGAGTTCATCGTGGCCACGCTGCTGCGGGAGGGGAAGCTCGGCGGGTTCGACTTCAACTCGCGGTTCTACGCGGACGACGACCTGATGGTCGGTGCCGCCGATCCCTTCCAGCTGTTCCGGATCATGTACGAGGTGGTGCGCGGGGGTGGGTTCTCCCCCGACGTCGCCTTCATGCTCGACCAGTGCCACAACATCGAGGCGAAGATCCCCGCGATCATCCGGTCGGTGATGAACGTGCAGGAGGCGACGGCGAAGGCGCTGCTCGTCGATCGCGAGGCGCTGGCCGCGGCGCAGGCCTCCGGTGACGTCCTCGGCGCCAACGCCGTGCTGATGGATGCGTACAACACGGATGTGCGGCCGTTGCTTCGTGAGGTGCGGGAGGAGATGGGGCTGGACCCCGACCCGATCGTGGCGTATCAGCGGTCCGGGTGGGCGGAGAAGATCGCCTCGGAGCGCGTTGGTGGACAGCAGGCCGGTTGGGGGGCGTAAGCGTCTGCCGGGCTCTGTCGTCTGCGGACTGCGGGCCGTTCATGGCTGGTCGCGCAGTTCCCCGCGCCCCCAAGGGCATGTCCCGACCCTCATTCAGACCTCATTCAGACCTCATTCAGATAGGACTGGAATCTCATGTCGACCCACCCCGAAGCCGCCGCCCTCCTCGCGCGTTCTCACCGGCTCGGCTCCGACCCCCGCAACACCAACTACGCCGGCGGCAACGCCTCCGCCAAGGGCACCGACACCGACCCCGTCACCGGTGGTGACGTCGAGCTGATGTGGGTGAAGGGGTCCGGTGGTGACCTCGGGACACTGACCGAGGCCGGGCTGGCCGTGCTGCGGCTGGATCGGCTGCGGGCGCTGCGGGGCGTCTACCCGGGCGTCGAGCGCGAGGACGAGATGGTCGCCGCGTTCGACTACTGCCTGCACGGGAAGGGCGGTGCGGCTCCGTCCATCGACACCGCGATGCACGGTCTCGTGGACGCCGCGCACGTCGACCATCTCCACCCCGACTCCGGTATCGCGCTCGCGTGTGCCGCCGACGGGGAGAAGCTGACCGCCGAGTGTTTCGGCGACTCGGTGGTGTGGGTGCCGTGGCGGCGGCCCGGTTTCCAGCTCGGGCTGGACATCGCGGCGGTGAAGGAGGCCAACCCGCAGGCGATCGGTTGCATCCTCGGCGGGCACGGCATCACGGCGTGGGGTGACACGTCCGAGGAGTGCGAGCGCAACTCGTTGCACATCATCCGCACCGCCGAGGCCTTCCTCGCCGAGCGCGGCAAGCCGGAACCCTTCGGTCCGGTGATCGACGGGTACGAGGCGCTGCCCGAGGCGGAGCGGCGGGAGCGGGCGGCGGCCCTGGCGCCGTACGTCCGTGCCGTCGCCTCCGAGGACAAACCGCAGGTCGGACACTTCACCGACTCCGACGTCGTGCTGGACTTCCTGGCGCGGGCCGAGCACCCGCGGCTGGCCGCGCTCGGCACCTCCTGCCCCGACCACTTCCTGCGTACGAAGGTCCGGCCGCTGGTCCTCGACCTGCCGGCGACGGCCCCGCTTCAGGACGCGATCGCACGGCTGAGGGAGCTGCACGCCGAGTACCGGGAGGAGTACGCCGCCTACTACGAGAGGCACGCTCTGCCCGACTCCCCCGCCATGCGCGGTGCCGACCCGGCGATCGTGCTGATCCCGGGGGTGGGCATGTTCAGCTTCGGCAAGGACAAGCAGACGGCGCGGGTGGCCGGCGAGTTCTACGTCAACGCGATCAATGTGATGCGCGGGGCGGAGGCGGTGTCGACGTACGCGCCGATCGAGGAGTCGGAGAAGTTCCGCATCGAGTACTGGGCGCTGGAGGAGGCCAAGCTCCGGCGGATGCCGAAGCCGAAGCCGCTGGCCACGCGCGTCGCGCTGGTCACGGGCGCGGGCAGCGGGATCGGGAAGGCGATCGCGCACCGGCTGGTCTCCGAGGGCGCGTGTGTCGTGGTCGCGGATCTCAACGGTGACAACGCCGCCGCGGTCGCCGAGGAGCTGGGCGGACCGGATAAGGCCGTCGCCGTGACCGTGGACGTCACCTCCGAGGAGCAGATCGCCGAGGCCTTCAAGGCGGCGGCGCTGGCGTTCGGCGGCGTCGACCTGGTGGTGAACAACGCGGGCATCTCCGTCTCCAAGCCGCTGCTGGAGACGTCGGCGAAGGACTGGGACCTCCAGCACGACATCATGGCGCGCGGTTCCTTCCTCGTCTCGCGCGAGGCGGCGCGGGTGATGATCGCGCAGGGGCTGGGCGGCGACATCGTCTACATCGCGTCCAAGAACGCGGTCTTCGCCGGCCCGAACAACATCGCGTACTCGGCGACCAAGGCCGACCAGGCGCACCAGGTGCGGCTGCTGGCGGCCGAGCTGGGCGAGCACGGCATCCGGGTCAACGGCGTCAACCCGGACGGGGTCGTGCGCGGGTCCGGGATCTTCGCCGGCGGCTGGGGTGCGCAGCGGGCCGCTGTGTACGGGGTGCCGGAGGAGAAGCTGGGCGAGTTCTACGCCCAGCGGACCATCCTCAAGCGGGAGGTGCTGCCGGAACATGTCGCGAACGCCGTGTTCGCGCTGACCGGCGGCGAGCTGACGCACACCACCGGCCTGCACGTCCCGGTCGACGCCGGCGTCGCCGCCGCCTTCCTGCGGTGACGGGCGTGAAGACGTACGCCGCGGTCGACCTCGGCGCGTCCAGCGGGCGCGTCATGGTCGGCCGCGTCGACCCCGACTCCCTGGAGCTGTCCGAGGCGCACCGCTTCCCCAACCGGCCCGTCCGCGTGCCCGAGGGACTGCGCTGGGACATCCTCGCGCTGTACGCCGGCGTCCTGGACGGGCTGCGGGCAGCCGGGCAGGTCGACTCGGTCGGCATCGACAGCTGGGCCGTGGACTACGGTCTGCTGGACGCCGACGGGGCGCTGCTCGGCAACCCGGTGCACTACCGGGACAGCCGTACGGAGGGCATCGCGGAGAAGGTGTGGGCGACCGTGCCCGCCCCCGAACTGTATGCGGCGACCGGGCTGCAGTACGCGCCGTTCAACACGCTGTACCAGCTGACGGCGGCGCGGGCCGGCGCCCAGCTGTCGCATGCCGGCCGGCTGTTGCTCATCCCCGACCTGCTGACGTACTGGCTGACGGGTGAGCAGGGCACGGAGCTGACCAATGCCTCGACCACCCAGCTGATCGACCCGCGCACGCGGGACTGGGCGTACGACGTGGCGGACCGGCTCGGCATCGACCTCGGTCTGTTCGCGCCGCTCAGGCGACCCGGCGACCCGGCGGGTGCGCTGCGGCCGGAGGTGCTGGAGGAGACCGGGCTGACCGGGCCGGTGCCGGTGACGGCGGTCGGTTCGCACGACACGGCGTCGGCGGTGGCCGCCGTCCCGGCCGGGGCCGAGCGGTTCGCGTACATCTGCACCGGCACCTGGTCCCTGGCGGGGCTGGAGCTGTCGGCGCCGGTGCTGACCGAGGAGAGCCGCGCCGCCAACTTCACCAACGAGCTGGGGCTGGACGGCACGGTCCGGTACCTGCGCAACATCATGGGCCTGTGGCTGCTGCAGGAGTGCGTACGGGCCTGGGGCGACCCGGACCTGGGCGGGCTGCTGCTGGAGGCGGCCAAGGTGCCGGCGCTGCGGTCGGTCGTGGACGCGGGCGACGCGGCGTTCCTGGCGCCGGGCAGGATGCCGGAGCGGATCGCCGAGGCGTGCCGGGCGTCGGGGCAGCCGGTGCCCTCCTCCCCCGCCGAGGTCACCCGGTGCATCCTCGACTCCCTCGCCCTCGCCCACCGCAGGGCCGTCGAGGACGCGCAGCGGCTCGCCGACCACCCGGTCGACGTGGTGCACGTCGTCGGCGGCGGCACCCGCAACGCGCTGCTGTGCCAGCTGACCGCCGACGCCTGCGGGCTGCCGGTGGTGGCGGGGCCGACGGAGGCGGCCGCGCTGGGGAACGTCCTGGTCCAGGCGCGGGCCCACGGGCTGGTCGGCGATCTCGCGGGTATGCGCCGACTGCTCACCCGTACCCAGCCGCTGACGCGGTACGAACCGCAGGGGGACCCGGAGCGGTGGCGGGAGGCGCAGGCCCGACTGGCCGGACGGTGACCGGGGGCTCCCCCGGCCCGTCGCCACCCGACTACTCTGCACTCATCCGATGACCGACCAGAAGGAGCCGCGATGCGTGTCGCCCTGTTCCTGACCTGTGTCAACGACACGCTCTACCCGGACACCGGGCGCTCTGTGGTGAAACTGCTGACCAGGCTGGGCGTCGAAGTCGACTTCCCGATGGCCCAGACCTGCTGCGGGCAGGCGCACTACAACACCGGATACCGGCATGAGGCGGAGCCGCTGGCCCGGCATTTCTCCGATGTCTTCCGGGACTACGAGGCCATCGTCACGCCGTCGGGGTCGTGCGGGGCGATGGTGCGTGAGCTCTATCCGCGGATGGGGGAGCGGGCGCGGGCCGAGGGGCGCGGGGACGGACTCGCGGCGACCCTGGCGCCCGTGGTGCCGAAGACGTACGAGCTGACGGAGTTCCTGGTGGACGTCCTGGGAGTGACGGACGTCGGGGCTTACTACCCGCACCGGGTGACGTACCACCCGACCTGCCACGGGCTGCGCGGCCTCGGCCTGGGCGACCGGCCCCGTCGGCTGCTCCAGGCCGTGAAGGGACTGGAGCTGGTGGAGTTGCCGGGCGCCGACGAGTGCTGCGGCTTCGGCGGCACGTTCGCGCTGAAGAACTCCGATGTCTCGGCGGCGATGGGCGCGGACAAGGTGCGCAACGCCGAGTCGACGGGCGCCGAGGTGCTGTGCGCGGCCGACAACTCCTGTCTGATGCACATCGGTGGGACGATGGCCCGGCTCAGGACGGGTATGCGGCCGGTGCACATCGCGGAGATCCTGGCGAGCACGGAGGAGGAGCCGGCGGTATGAGCGGCACTTTTGTAGGGATGCCGGCGTTCCCCGAGGCCGCGCGGGAGGCCGTGCGCGACCAGACCCTGCGCGGCAATCTGCGCCACGCCACGCACACGATCCGCGCCAAGCGGGCCAAGGCGGTCGCGGAGGTGTCCGACTGGGCGGCGCTGCGGGAGGCCGGGAAGCGGATCAAGGACCATACGCTGCGCCATCTCGACCGGTATCTGGAGCAGTTGGAGGCGTCGGTCACGGCGGCCGGCGGTACCGTGCACTGGGCCGCCGACGCCGAGGAGGCCAACCGGATCGTGGCCGACCTGGTCAAGCGGACCGGCGAGTCGGAGGTCGTCAAGGTCAAGTCGATGGCCACGCAGGAGATCGGGCTCAACGAGGCGCTCCTCGAAGAGGGAATCCATGCCTACGAGACCGATCTCGCCGAGCTGATCGTGCAGTTGGGCAAGGACCGGCCCTCGCACATCCTCGTCCCCGCCATCCATCGCAACCGTGGTGAGATCCGGGACATCTTCGCCCGTGAGATGAGCGAGTGGGGCCGCCCGGCCCCGGAGGGCCTCACCGACGCCCCCGCCGAACTCGCCGAGGCGGCGCGCCTGCACCTGCGCGAGAAGTTCCTGCGCGCCAAGGTCGGCATCTCCGGCGCCAACTTCATGGTCGCCGAGACCGGCACGCTGGTGGTCGTGGAGTCGGAGGGCAACGGGCGGATGTGCCTGACCCTGCCTCGGACGCTGATCTCCGTCGTCGGCATCGAGAAGATCGTGCCGACCTGGCAGGACCTGGAGGTGTTCCTGCAGACCCTCCCCCGCTCCTCGACGGCCGAGCGGATGAACCCGTACACGAGCATGTGGACCGGTACGACGGACTCCGGGACAGCCGACGGGCCGCAGGAGTTCCACCTGGTCCTGCTGGACAACGGCCGCACCGACACCCTCGCCGACGAGGTCGGCCGCCAGGCGCTGCGCTGCATCCGCTGCTCGGCGTGTCTGAACGTCTGCCCGGTGTACGAGCGGGCGGGCGGCCACGCGTACGGCTCGGTCTACCCCGGCCCGATCGGCGCGATCCTCAGCCCCCAGCTCCGGGGCACCGGCAGCGAGATCGACGCCTCGCTGCCGTACGCGTCGTCGCTGTGCGGCGCCTGCTACGAGGTGTGCCCGGTCGCCATCGACATCCCCGAGGTGCTGGTGCATCTGCGGGAACGGGTCGTGGAGGGCGGCCAGGTGACGCGGGAGGGCAACAAGGTCATCCTCCAGCCCGCGAAGGGGCACGCCGCCGAGCGCGCGGCCATGCGGGCGGCGCGCTGGGCGTTCACGCGTCCGGGCGCCCTGCGCACCGGCCAGCGGCTGGCGTCCCGCACCCGCCGCCTCCATCCCCGCACGCTGCCGGGGCCCGGCAAGGCGTGGAGCGGCACCCGGGATCTGCCGCCGGTGCCCGCGGAGCCGTTCCGCGACTGGTGGCAGCGCACCAACGGCGGAAAGGACGGCGCGAAGTGAGCAGCAAGGAGCGGATCCTGGGCCGGGTGCGGCGCGCCCTGGCGGACGTACGGCAGGACGACACTCCGTACGAGCAGGCGGTTCAGCGGGGCTATCTGCGCGAGCACGGTGAGCGGAGTGTCGAGCAGACGGTGGATCTGCTCGCCGAGAACCTGGCGGACTACCGGGCGATCGTGCACCGCAGCGACGCCGACGGGCTCGCCGGGCTGATCGCGCGGCTGCTTCGCGAGCGGGCCGCGACGACGGTGCTCGTCCCGCCGGGCCTGGACCCGGGCTGGCTGGCGGCGACCGACGTCGGACAGGTCCCCGACCGGGCCGAGAGCACGCCGCTGGAGCTGGACCGGGTCGACAGTGTGGTCACGGCGTGCGCGGTCGCCATCGCCGAGACCGGCACCATCGTCCTGGACGCCTCCCCCGATCAGGGCCGCCGCCGCATCACCCTCGTCCCCGACCACCACATCTGCGTCGTACGGGTCCCGGACCAGGTCGTCGCCTCCGTTCCGCAGGCCCTCGAACGCCTCGACCCGTCCCGCCCGTTGACCTGGATCTCCGGCCCGTCGGCGACCAGCGACATCGAACTGGACCGCGTGGAGGGCGTGCACGGTCCGCGCACCCTGGAGGTCGTCCTCGTGGACTGAGCGGTCTCAGGGGTTCCAGTAGGTGGAGAGGGACCCGATGAAGACCGACCCGGCGGTGAGGGCGACGAGTTGCGTGCCGGCGGTGATCCAGAGGCGGCAGGCGACGGCCAGACCGACGGTCACGGCCTCGGCCGTGATGAGGAACCACACGGCGCTGTGCTGGAAGGTCTCACCCGCCGGGTCCGTCATCCCGGGGTAGCCCATCCAGTCCTCCGTGAAGACGCCTTCGCTGCCGAGGACGAGGATCGCGACGACCAGGAGGAGGTCCACGGCGAGGAGCAGACCGGACACGGCGCAGTCCACCGCCTTGTGGCGGTCGGACCGCTTCCTGGGCGACCTCACTCGGTGTGCCATGGGCCGACCCCGAGTCTGCCGGTGGTGCCGAGGTCGAGGCCGCCGTCCGGTCGCACGGTGACCGGCTCCGCCCCTGGTGTGGCCCGCACCGTCACGGAGGGCACGTTCGTCGGGGCTCCCGCACCGGCGACGGTGTTCCGCCACACCAGGCCGGCGGTGGCACTCTCGCCCGGTCGCAGCGCCACCTCCCGCGGCGGGTCGTCGAAGCCGGGCATGGTGGCGATGCCGCCGCTCCCCCGGGTCACCGTCACGCCGGTCACGGGCTTGCCGTCCTCGTCGAGCAGGCCGAGCCCGGGGTAGCCCTCGACCCGGTAGGTGCGGGTGCCGCAGTTGTGCAGCGTGAGGCTCATGGCGCGCAGGCCCATCGCGGCGTCCACCGGACCGGCGGTGATGCGGACACCGGACGCCGGGCACGCCCCGCCCTGCTCGGGAACCCCCGTCTCCGACCGGCCGCGGGACGTCTCGTTCCCCCGTCCGGAGGGGGGATCGCCGTACATCATGTCCGCCACGGTCCAGACGGAGGCGGCGACCGCGACCCCCGCGGCGACACGGAGCAGCACCTGCTGCGCTGTGGTGGCCATCGGCGTCAGTGCCCGTAGGCGGGCTCGGCGCAGCCGCCCTCCAGGTAGGGTCCGTGAGCCTCGACGGTGGGCCGGTGGCCGGGCGCCAGCGTTCCGGTGACGCACACACCGCCGAGGCCGATGTCGAACCGCACGGTGCCGTCCACGGTGTTGATCCGCTCGACCTCGTGGCCGTAGCCGAGGCGGGACAGCGCCGCGTCGACTTCGGCCCTGTCCGCCGGGACGCGCTTCAGGCCCTCGGTCAGCCGGGTGACGTGGACGTCGCCGCGGCAGGCGTTCACGCCTTTCAGGGGCAGGGCACGCCGATAGGCGTTGTTGTCGGCGTAGTTGGGGGGCTGGTCGCCGACGGGCTCCGCCGAGGGCGACGCCGTGTCCGTCCCGTCGTCCGACGGCCCCGCTGTCGCGGTGGCGCAGGCGGCGTCCTCCGCCTCCCGCAGGCCGGCGCTGTCATCACGCGCTTCGGTCACCGAAGGGCGGGGAGGAGCCGGCGGTGCCGCCTCGTCGCCCGTGCCGGGGCGGGGACTTGCGCAGCCCGCGAGAACCACGGCGGCCGTGGCCGCCGCGGTCGCCAAGGCGACGCGGTCGGCAGGAGATCTGTGCATGTCCGGAGTCGATCAAGAAGGGCCGGCGGGCGCTGTGGTGGAGGCCATACCTCCGGTCACAGGCATGTCACGGCCTGCCCAGGAACGCGGTGGGCAGCGTTTCTTCGAGGATCCGCCTTCTCGGCAGGGTGAGCCCGAAGCATTCCTCGATGACCTCCAGTGAGATCCGGTGCACCAGGTCCCGGTCCAGCTCCGGGTCGGGCAGTCCGGCGCCGGCCAGCACGCTCTCGACCCGTGACGCCACCTCGGGGTCTCCTTCGACGCCGTCGTATCCCCACGAGCCGTCCAGATGGAGGTTGAAGGCGCACTTGAGCCGTCCGTCATGGAAGTACGCGAACCGCGGCGGCACCGGCTTGCCGTTCTCCTCCTCGAATTCGAGGTGGAAGACGTGGGCGTCACCGCGCGAGACCGGGGACTGGTCGCCGAAGGAGCCCTGCCATCCGCCGTACTTGACGACGTACGCCCACTCGTCCGACTCCCCGTACCGCAGGGCGATCTCCTCGAAGACGTTCCCGAAGAACCCTTCCAGCACGTCGTTGAGCTGAGCTCCCGTGAGCTGCCCGATGTACCGGGCCCGGCGCCTCGGTCCGGACACGGTCTCGGTGATCCGCCGCGCGACCTCCTCCCCGGCGAGATCGCGCGCGATCACGATGCTGTAGCCGCCGAAGGCGATGGACCGGGGAGCGGCGAGCCAGCCTAATCCGTCTGTCATGGCGATCATCCTGCCGCACACGGCCGGGGGGTGTCATTGAGTACACCCTCCGATACGGGTTCTGCGCCCCATGTGCCCGCGCCTGAGTCTCCGTAGCTTCTTGGACAGGGCACAGGGAGTGCCGGACGGGGAGTGATGACGATGTTTCGCTCGGGCTCACGACGTACGCGCGACCAGGGACCCGCCGCCGAGGCGGTGCGGCTGGTCAAGGTCAGCAAGACCTACGGGACGGACGACAGCGCCGTGACGGCGCTGGACGGGGTCACGCTCTGCCTGGAGCGCGCCACCTTCACCGCGGTGATGGGGCCGTCCGGCTCGGGCAAGTCCACGTTGCTGCAGTGCGCGGCCGGGCTGGACCGGCCCGACAACGGCATCGTGCGGGTGGACGGCATGGAACTGACGGGCGGCAGTGAGGCGGAGCTGACGAGGTTCCGGCGCGGCCGGGTCGGGTTCGTCTTCCAGCAGTACAACCTGCTTCAGACGCTGACGGTCGCGCAGAACACGGTGCTGCCGCTGAAACTCGCCGGTCGGCGCGTCGACCGGAAGCGGGCCCGGGAGGTGCTCACCGCCGTCGGCCTCGGTGACCGGCTCGGGCACCGGCCGGACCAGTTGTCGGGCGGTCAGCGGCAGCGCGTGGCGATCGCCCGTGCGCTGGTCGCCGAGCCCCGGGTGATCTTCGCGGACGAGCCGACGGGCGCCCTGGACACGCGCAGCGCGCGGGACGTGCTGCGGCTGCTCCAGGAGGCGGTGCGGGTGCACGGCCGGACCGTGGTGATGGTGACGCACGACCCGGTGGCGGCCTCGTACGCCGACTCCGTGCTGTTCCTGGCGGACGGGCGGCTGGCCGGCCGGCTGGACGCGCCGACGGCGGACGCGGTCGCCGAGCGGCTGGCACACCTGGGCGACGACATGCCGGCGGGGGTGTGAGGGATGTTCGTACTGGCGATGCGGTCGATTCGGCACCGGCCCGGGCGGTTCCTCGCGACGCTGCTGTCCGCCTTCCTCGGCGCGACGATCATCATGACCTTCAACTCGATGCACGACACGGCGGCGCAGGACGGCGTGGACTCGGTGAGCGCGGAGACGCTGAGCACCGCCGCTGGTGTCGTCGGCGGCTACGGCACCTTACTGGTGTTCTTCGCCGTCGCCTCGACGCTGACGGTCAACGTCCGCCAGCGGGCGGCCGAGTTGGAGCTGCTGCGCTGCTCGGGGGCGACCCCGGCGCAGATCAAGCGGATGGTCGTGGGTGAGGCGGTGGCCGTGGCGCTGGTGGGCGCGGCCCTGGCGATCGGTCCGGCGATGCTGGGCGGGCGGGCGCTGCTGGAGGTCTTCCGGGACAGCGGGCAGGTGGCGCGTTCCGTCGACCACTCCTTCGGTCCCGTCGCGCTGATGACGGGCGTCGACATCACCCTGCTCGCGGCGGCGGGCGCCGCGTTCCTCGCCGTACGGCGGGCGACGCGGCCAGGCGGGCGGCGGGGCGGGGCACGGAAGGTCCTCGCGTACGCGGCCCTCGTGCTCGGTGCCGCCTCGGTCTGCTCCACCTTCGCCTTCTCGGCGGCGGACGAGGCGCTGATGGCGACGCCGGCGTACGGATCGATCCTGCTGTCGGTGGGCTTCGCGCTGCTCGCGCCGCGCCTGCTGAAGGGCGTGCCGGCCCGGCTGCCGCTGAGCGGTGCGAGCGGCTGGCTGGCCGTGCGCAACCTGCGGGAGCGGGCCGGTCACCTCGCCGGGATCCTGATGTCGCTGATCCTGTTCACGGCGGTGTCGACGGCGACGCTCACCATGCAGGCGGTGGAGAGCGACGCCGTGGCGGCCTCGGGGAGGGTGAAGTCGGTCGACGCCAAGAACCTGGAGACGCTCAATTTCACGGTCGTCGGCATCATCGTGGTCTTCGTCTGCGTGATGCTGGTCAACTCGCTGTACGCGGCGACGACGTACCGCGTCCGGGAGTTCGGGCAGCAGCGCCTCGCCGGAGCGACTCCCGGGCAGGTGCTGGGCGTGGTGGGGGCCGAGGGGCTGATCCTGACGCTGACCGGTGTCCTCTTCGGCACGGTGGCCGCGCTGGCGGGGATCGTCCCGTTCACCGTGGTCCGCACCGACGCGGTGCTGCCGGGCCAGGTCTTCGGCGTCTGGATCGCGGTCGTGTCGGTGGCGGCCGCGGTGACGCTGGGCACGAGCCTGGGCACGGCGCGGCGGGTGCTGCGCGCTCCGGCCGTGCGGGCGGTGGCCGTAACCGCGTGACAGAAGCTGTGAGCAAGCGCTTAGATAGGTGTCCGGACACTCCCAGGGGTGTCCGGACACCGCCGTTGCCGCGACCAGAGCCGGAGGCCCTGCGTTGTTCACTTCCGTCGACGACGTCTCCACCCGCCTCGCCGAGACCGGCTACCTGGCCTCGCCCGCGGTCGCCACGACCGTCTTCCTCGCCGCCCGCCTCGGCAAGCCGCTGCTGGTGGAGGGCCCCGCCGGGGTCGGCAAGACCGAGCTGGCCAAGGCCGTCGCCGAGGTCACGGACGCCCGGCTGGTGCGCCTGCAGTGCTATGAGGGGGTCGACGAATCCCGGGCGTTGTACGAGTGGAACCACGCCAAGCAGCTGCTGCGCATCAGCGCGGGCCGCGACGAGACGTGGGACGAGGCGCGCACGGACATCTTCAGCGAGGAGTTCCTGCTCGCCCGGCCGCTGCTGACCGCGATCCGCGGCGACGACCCGAAGGTGCTGCTGATCGACGAGACCGACAAGGCGGACGTCGAGGTGGAGGGCCTGCTCCTTGAGGTGCTCAGCGACTTCCAGGTCACCGTCCCGGAGTTGGGCACGATCAGCGCGACCCGCCGCCCCTTCGTCGTCCTCACCTCCAACGCCGACCGTGAGCTGTCGGAGGCGCTGCGCCGCCGCTGCCTGTTCCTCCACATCGGCTTTCCCGACGAGGAGCTGGAACGGCGGATCGTACGGCTGAAGGTGCCGGGGCTCGACGCGGCGCTGGCCCAGTCGGTGGTGCGCGTGGTCCACGCGCTGCGCGCCATGGACCTCAGGAAGGCGCCGTCGGTCGCCGAGACCCTCGACTGGGCGCGCACCCTCCTGGCGCTCGGCGCGGACACGCTCGACGAGAGCGTCGTACGGGACACCCTCGGCGTGGTCCTCAAACATCAGGACGACGTCCTGAAGGCGGCCGCCAAGCTCGACCTGGACGCGCTGTGACCACCGGTGTCACCGAGCGGCTGACCTCGCTCGTCGGGGCGCTGCGCGCCCACGGCGTCCGGATCGGCACCGGCGAGACCGTGGACGCGGCGCAGGCGGTTCAGGCCCTGGGCCTGGCGGACCGGGAGCTGCTGCGCGAAGGGCTGGCCGCGACGCTGCTGCACACCGCGGACCAGCGGCCGGTGTTCGACCCGGTCTTCGACCTGTACTTCCCGCGGGGCGTCGGCGCGCCCGAGTCCGGTCCGGCGGACCGGGAGGACCTGCGCGACCGGCTCGCGGACGCGCTCGCCGCCGACGACCAGGCGCTGATGGCACGATTGGCGGCGGAGGCGGTCGACGGCTTCGGGGGGTGGGGGTCCCCCCTGGTCGAGCGAAGCCGAGAGCTTGGGGGAGGCTCCTCCCCCGCCTCGGACGGCTGGTCGTCGCACCAGACGCTCGACCGGATCCGTCCGCAGACGCTGCTCGCCCGGGTCCGCGACAGCGTCCGGGCGCAGGGCGCCGGCGCCGGGTTCACCGACCGGCTGCTGGAGGACGAGATCCGGCGGCGCATCGAGGTCTTCCGCCGGATGGTGGCGGCGGAGGCGCGGCGCCGGGTCGCCGAGCGGCGGGGCCGGGACGAGACAGCGCGGCGGGCGGTGGCCCCGACGGCCGACCGGGTGGACTTCCTGTTCGCCGGGAGGGCCCAGCTGGCCGAGCTGCGCAGGACGGTGCAGCCGCTGGCGCGTAAGCTCGCCACGCGCCTCGCCGCCCGTCGGCGCCGTGCCTCGCGCGGCTCCATCGATCTGCGACGGACGCTGCGCGGGTCGTTGTCGACGGGCGGGGTGCCGATGAAGCCGGTGCTGCGGCGGCGCCGTCCCGTTCGGCCCGAACTGGTCCTGCTGTGCGACGTGTCGGGCTCGGTGGCGGGCTTCTCCGACTTCACGATGCTGCTGGTGCAGGCGTTGCACGATCAGTTCAGCAAGGTGCGGGTGTTCGCCTTCGTCAACCGCGTCGACGAGGTGACCGGGCTGCTCGTGCACGGCGCCGCCGACCCGGGGGCGCTGGGGGCCCGCATCAGCGCGGAGGCGACGCTCACCAGCTGGCACGGCAGCAGCGACTACGGCGTGGCGCTGGGCGAGTTCGCGGAGCGGTACGGCGACGCGGTCGGCCCGCGGACGACCGTGTTCGTGCTGGGCGACGCCCGCACGAACAACAGTGACCCGAACCTGCCGGCGGTGCGGCACATCGCCGAACGGGCCCGCCGCGTCTACTGGCTGAACCCCGAGCAGCGCTCCCGCTGGGGTACGGGCGACTCGGCCGCCGAGGCCTACGCGGAGCTGGTCGAGATGCACGAGTGCCGCAACGCCCGGCAGCTCGGGGTTCTGGTCGGCCGGCTGCTGCCGGTGTGACGGGCGAGGGCGGAGCCGCTCCGGCCTTCTTCGCGTACTTCCGTCTCTAGCCCTTCTTCGCGTAGTCCTGGGCCATGCCGCCCGCGAAGTCGTACACCACGCACTGTTCGTCGCCGACGACCCAGGCGTCGTGCCCCGGGGAGACCACGAACACGTCGCCGGGACCGACCTCCCGCTCGGCACCGTCGTCCATGCGGACATGCATACGGCCCTGGACGACATAGCCGTTGTGGTGGATCTGGCAGCTGTCGGTCCCGGCGATCGGCGCCACGGACTCGGACCAGCGCCAGCCGGGCTCGAACGTGGCCACGGCGAAGTCGAGCCGCGTCATATGGACGGCTTCCAGATGCCCCCGGGGGAAATCGCGCCGCTCGTCCGGCTTGTCGAGCGTCTTCACCTCAAGCATGACGCTCCTCCTTTCCGGCCGTTTGCCCTACGGCCGGGGCCGGTCTCCGTCTGCCGCGAGCGGACCGGGCGGGGGCCGTGCCCCACACCTCCATCGTCCGTCCGTCCATCCTGCGGCGCCATTCAGGAGGCGCCGGTTCCGCACAGCCGCGCGAAGCGCGCGGCGTCGATGTTGCCGCCGGAGAGGATCAGGCCGACCCGGCGCGGCAGGGGACCCGCGCGGCCGGAGAGCAGGGCGGCCAGCGGGCTGGCGCCGCTCGGCTCGAGGACGATCTTCAGGCGTTCGAAGGCGAACCGCATCGCGTCCCGGATCTCGTCGTCGGAGACCAGGACGATCCCGTCGAGGAGCCTCCGGTTGATGGAGAAGGTCAGCTCCCCGGGGGTGTCGATGGCCTGACCGTCGGCGATGGTCCGCGGGACGGGAATGGTGACGCGCCGGCCCTCTTCCAGCGACCGCTTGGTGTCGTCACCTGCCTCCGGTTCGACGCCGATGACCCGGATCCCCGGGTGCAGGCCCTTGGCCGCCGTGGCGCTTCCGGCGATCAGTCCCCCGCCGCCGACCGGGGTGATGACGGTGTCCAGGTCTCCCGCCTCCTCGATGAGTTCGAGGGCGGCGGTGCCCTGCCCGGCGATGACGTGCGGGTGCTCGTAGGGCGGGACGAGGGTCAGGCCCCGCTCGGCGGCCAGGGCCTCGGCGATGGCGGCGCGGTCGCCGGTGTAGCGGTCGTAGGTGACGATCTCGGCGCCGTAGCCGGCGGCGGCGTCCCGCTTGGACGGCGGGGTGTCCTCGGGCATGACGATCACCGCGGTGGTGCCGAGTTCCCGGGCGGCCAGGGCGACGGCCTGGGCATGGTTTCCGGAGGAGTAGGCGGCGATGCCCCGGGCCAGCTGCTCGGGCGTGAGGCGGGAGGCCGCGTTGTAGGCGCCGCGGAACTTGAAGGCGCCCACGCGCTGGAAGTTCTCGCACTTGAGGAGGATCTCGGCGCCGACGAGTGCGTCGAGGGTCCGCGAGCGCAGGACCGGGGTGCGGTGCGCGACGCCCTTGAGCCGGGCGGCGGCATCGCGGACGTCGTCGAGGGTGACCGGTGGGGTGGTGGTCGTCACGCGTCTGCTCCATCGGGGTCGGAAGTCGTGTCGGTCGCGGCTCGGGCCTGGGAGAGGTAGCTGTAGGCGGAGGCTCGGGAGATGCCGAGCCGGGCGGCGACCTGCTCGACGGCGCGGCGTACGGCGAAGACACCGCGGGCGTCCAGGCTGCGGAACAGCTCCAGGCGCTGCGTACGGTCGAGTTCCGCCCAGCTCTTGTGCCGCCGCAGCGGATGGGCGTCGACGATGGCGTCGACCACCGCGTCGATGTCGTTGCCGAAGGTGGTCGTCGGCGGGTCCGCCGAGGGGCCCGCGACGCCGGCGAGCGCGCCGAGCAGGGCGTGGGCCCGGTCGACCGCGGAGACGTCGAGGTTGACGCACAGGGCGCCGAACACCGTGCCCGAGGAGTCGCGCAGCACCATCGTGGAGGACTTCAGGAGCGTCCCGTTGCCCGTCCGCGTGAGGTAGTTCAGCTCGTCGCCCGCGTCGTCACCGCGGGCCAGCACGCGCATGCCGATCTCGCTCATCGCCCCGCCCACCTGCCGTCCGGTCACCGAACCGGCGACGGCGACCACCGACCGCTCCGGGCGCCGGTAGTCGTGCAGGACCACCTCGCAGACCGGCCCGAACGTCGCCGCGATCCCGTCCACGACCGGGGTGAGCGCGGCGAGGATCGCGTCCCGTTCACCGTCCAGGTCCCGTTCGCCCGCCACCGTGCCCTCACCTCGTCCGCCTCGTCGGATTTCTAGACTACACGTCCAGCTGCTGGACTGACAGTCCAATGCCGGGCACCCGGCGATCCAGGCGCCCGCACAGTCGGCCCGTCCGGCATCCCGGCATCCCGGCATCTCGGCATCCCGGCCGGCTGCCGCACCGTCACCATGACCCCCGTGTCCGGCACATGGCGTACCCCCCTTGTGTGACCACTCCGCAAGCCCCGCCCGTTTAAAGCAGTTTGTCTGCTTAGCATGCATGGTCCGTGTTACGCGGGTCGGCGTCACCGCGCGACGGGCCCGGGTACAGACCGCGTGTGCCGGCCCGCGGGACCCGGTGCCGGCGTGCGCGGGGGCGACCGTCCAGAGGGCCGACCGGCTCCGCGGGCCGTTCGCCCCCGGCATCTGCCTGCCCCGTACGAGAGGACATCGGATGGCGCCCACGGGCCGTCACAGACCACTGGCCGAGCACGCCTTCTCCCCGCACGACGCCGTGCTCCGTGCCGCGGCCCGGCACATCGGACGGCGGCGCTTCCTCACCGTCACCGCGGCGGCGGCCGCACTCGCCTTCGGCACCCATCTGCCGGCCCGGGGCGCGTTCGCCGCTCCGCAACTCGACGCGGCCCGCCTCGCCGACGATCCGTTCACCCTCGGTGTCGCCTCCGGGGACCCCCTGCCCGGCTCCGTGCTGCTGTGGACCCGGCTGGCGCCCGCCCCGTTCCGGGCGGACGGCGGGCTGGGCGGTCAGCGCGTCGACGTGGAGTGGGAGGTGGCTCTGGACGAGTTCTTCGTCCTCGTCGTGCGGCGGGGCACCGCCACGGCCCTGCCCGAGTACGGCCACAGCGTGCACGTCGACGTCAAGGGCCTCACTCCGGGCACCGAGTACTACTACCGCTTCCGCACCGGCACCTGGATCAGCCCGACGGGCCGCACCCGCACCGCACCCGGGCGCGGGGACGCCGCCTCCCCCCTGAAACTCGCCGCGGTCGCCTGCCAGGCCTACCAGGACGGCTACTACACCGCGCACCGGCACCTCGCGCAGGACGACGTCGACATCGTCCTCCATCTCGGCGACTACCTCTACGAGGACGCCGTGAACTCCGCGGGCGGGGAACGCCGTTACAAGGTCGGGGCTCTGCCCGACGTGTTCAACCGGGAGGCGGTGACCCTGGCGGACTACCGGATGCGCTACGCGCTGTACAAGAGCGACCCGGACCTGCGGGCCGTGCACGCCGCCCACCCCTTCATCGTCACCTGGGACGACCACGAGACCGAGAACAACTACGCCGGGGCCGTCGACGAACAGGGCGGCCCGCCGGAGCAGTTCCTGCTGCGGCGCGCCGCCGCCTACCGGGCGTACTGGGAGAACCAGCCACTGCGCGCCGCGCAACTGCCGCAGGGCCCCGACGCGCAGTTGTACCGCCGGCTGCACTGGGGCACGCTCGCCCAGTTCGACGTGCTCGACACCCGCCAGTACCGCTCGGACCAGGCCTACGGCGACAGGCCGCACGTTCCGGAGTCCGAGGCCGACGACCCGACGCGCACCATGACGGGGGAGGCGCAGGAGCGCTGGCTGATCGACGGGTGGCGGGCGTCGGACGCGCTGTGGAACGTGATGCCGCAGCAGGTGTGCTTCTCGCAGCGCAAGTTCGGCCCGGACGCCCGGGCCTGGGTCTCCATGGACGCCTGGGACGGCTACCGCGCCTCACGCAACCGGCTTGTCGCCGGGGCGAAGGCGGCCGGCATCGACAACTGGCTGGTCCTCACCGGCGACGTCCATGTGGCCTACGCGTTCGACATCAAGGACGACTTCGACGACCCGCGCTCGCGGACCCTCGGCACGGAACTCACCTGCACCTCCGTCACCAGCGGCAAGGACGGCGTGGAGAAGCCCGCCGACTGGGACACGTACCTGAGGGCCAACCCGCACATGCAGTTCTACAACGGCAAACGAGGCTACGTCCGGGTCGAACTCGACCGCCGGGCGGCACGGATCGACTTCAGGACCGTCTCCGCCGTCACCACACCGGGCGCCCCCATCACCACGGCCGCGTCCTTCGTCACCGAGGCGGGCGCCCCGGGCCTGAGACCCGCCTAGGGTCCGTGTCTTCGGTCAGCGTCGTGCCCATGTGAGGAGGGCCGCGCGCCACTGCCTGAGGCGGTTGGGACGCCGCTTTTGATCGTGACGCGCGCATCGCTGCTGCCGCCGCGCTCCTGCCTGTCCACGGCGTTGGGCGCGCAGGAGTTGGGGCAGGCTTCCCCATGCTCAATCCTTCCTCCAAGCCCCTCGCTGTCGATCACCGCGGCAACCGGCTGGTTTCCTTCACGCTCGGCACCGAAGACGTCCTTCCTGGTGGGGCTCCCTTGCCCATGGCTCTGACCGCGTTGTGGGGGACTGCGGCGATACCGACGAAGGGCGAGGACATGCCGGCGCGCACCGATCGGGCTCGGTGGCGCGCGATCAGGGAGGCTGCAATGACGCATACTCCGGGCGGCGGACGAGCCGAGCAGGCCGCGCGCATCACGGTGACGCCGTGGTACAGGCAGCTGTCCATCAGGTGTGCTGGTGTCCTGGCCGGCCGGACGCCGACGCCTGCGCCGCCCCTCCGAGCGCGAGGCCGAGCATGCGCCGGCGCACCCCTGGTCGTCGTGGATCAGCGCCGTGACGCCAGGGGTCGCGCCGCGGGCCTTGCCATCAGGTGGCTGTGCCGCTGGACGGGGGCAACCTGGGAGCGACGCCTACTCCGGAGCCGCGGCGCCCGCCGGACCGGGACGGAGCATGGCCTGGTAGAGGGCGTCATGCTCGGGCGAGGCGGGCAGGGGACCGCGGGCCGGGGCCTCGAAGGACTGGATCAGCAGGGCGACGACGCGCCGCCAGGCGTCGGGTGCGGGGCCACCGGTCGCGTTGACGACGCCGGCGTCCAACTCCGCCGCGTCCCTTGCTCGTTCGATGCGCAACGTCCACCGGCTGGGCCGGTCGGGCGAAGTGCTTCAGCTCGGCGTGTCCTTCGCCCTGGTGGGCCTCCGGGATCAGGCCGTACGCCAGCGATGAGTCAACGCAGTCCCTGCAGGGGCCTGGCCGCCCCGACGGCTCCCCGCCCGTCCGCGTACTGCACATGGCACCCCTGGGCGTCCCCCAAAGCGCGAAAGACACCCGCCGCCGACATCGCTCCGGGGCTTTCCGGCTAGGCCTAAGGCTTCTGACGCACACCCACCCTTGTCCGAAGGAGGCACACCCATGGTCGGCAGACATGGCGCGGTCAGGAGCCGCGCCGCCCTGACCGCTCTCGGCGCCCTCGTCCTCATGGGGACCACCTCGGCCGTGGCGGCCGAGCAGCCGCCCGCGCCGGGCCCCCTGCCCACCGCCGCGCAGACGCTCGGCGCCGACAAGCCGTCGGCGCAGGTGCTGCGCGCCCTGGAGCGCGACCTGAAGCTGACGCCGGCCCAGGCGGCCGCACGGCTGGTCAACGAGGCGGAGGCGGGCACCCGGGCGGGCCGCCTGCGCATCGCCCTGGGCAAGCACTTCGCCGGCGCCTGGGTACGGGGGGCGACCTCCGCCGAGCTCACCGTCGCCACCACCCACGCCGCCGACGTGCCCGTCATCCAGGCCCAGGGCGCGAAGGCCGCGGTCGTCAAGAAGCCGCTCAGCGACCTCGAAGCCGTCAAGGAGAAGCTGGACGCGGCCGCCGTCCGGGGCGGGACGCGCGAGACACCGGTCTGGTATGTCGACCTGCCGGCGAACCGGGTCGTCGTCCAGGCGACGAAGCTGTCGGCCGCGACCTCCTTCATCAAGGCCGCGGGCGTCCAGGACCAGGGCGTGGGCGTCCGGGTGTCGGCGGACCGGCCGCGGCTGCTGGAGGACCTCGTCGGCGGTGACGCCTACTACATCAACGGCACCGCCCGCTGCTCCATCGGTTTCTCCGTCACCAGGGGCCAGACACAGGGATTCGCCACGGCGGGCCACTGCGGCAGGGCCGGAGCCAGGACCACCGGCTTCAACGGGGCCGCCCAGGGAACGGTCCAGGCGTCCACGTTCCCCGTCCGGGACATGGCCTGGGTGGGCGTCAACAGCGGCTGGCGCGCCACCGCTGACATCAGGGGGCAGGGGGGCCAGAGGGCGCAGGTCACCGGCTCGGTCCAGGCGCTCGTCGGCGCGTCGGTCTGCCGCTCCGGTTCCACGACAGGGTGGCACTGCGGCACCATCCAGCAGCACAACACGAGTGTCAGATACCCCGAGGGCACCATCTACGGCGTGACCCGGACCACGGTGTGCGCCGAACCGGGCGACTCCGGCGGCCCCTTCGTCTCGGGCGCCCAGGCGCAGGGCGTCACGTCCGGCGGCTCCGGTGACTGCCGGAGCGGCGGAACCACCTTCTACCAGCCCGTCAATCCGATCCTGAGCACCTACGGCCTCACCCTGAGGACCACGTCCGCTCAGGCCGATCCGCCCGCCCCGCCGCAGGGCAACGGCACGAAGGCGTGGGCCGCGGGCCGCGTCTACGAGGCCGGGGCCACGGTGACCCACGCGGGAGTGCGCTACCAGTGCCTGCAGAGCCACCAGGCGCAGGGCTCCTGGTCGCCCGAGGCCACTCCGGCCCTGTGGCAGCGGTTGTAGGAACCGTACGGCGTTTCCGGTGCGGGGGCTCCGCTCCGCACCGGAAGGTGTCAGGTCACCGCCAGGGTGTCGTGGGACCCCACGGTGGAACCCGGTCGGTCACGGACACCCGTACCCGACGCCGAGGAGGCCGCGTGGCCCGCACGCTCGACGACGTCCATCAGGACCTCCGCAAGGAGGTGGCCGACCGGGCCGGTGCACTGTGGTCCATCGCCCGGCGGCTGCACGCCGACCCCGAGTACGCCTTCGCCGAGCACCGGGCGGCGGCCCTGCTGACCGGCGAGCTGCAACGCGCGGGTTTCTCGGTGCGGCGAGGAGTGGCGGGCATGCCGACCGCGTTCACGGCCCGCTCGGGCCACGGCCGCCCCACCGTGGCGCTGTTGCTGGAGTACGACGCCCTGCCGGGGCTCGGGCACGCCTGCGGCCACCATCTCATCGCGGCGGCGGGCCTCGGAGCGGCGCTCGCTGTGCACACCGTGCTGGGCGGTTCCGCCGGGTGCGTGACGGCCGTGGGCAGTCCCGCCGAGGAAGGCGGTGGCGGAAAGGCCGTCGAGGCGGACGCCGGGGTGTTCGACGACGTCGACGCGGCGCTGATGTTCCACCCCGGGGTGTACAACTGGCGGCGGGCGCCGCTGACCGCGCAGGTGCAGTACCGGGTGGCCTTCCACGGGCGCGCCGCCCACCCCACGGGCAACCCGACCGAGGGCATCGACGCGCTGGCCGCCCTCGTCGAGCTGTTCAACGTCCTGGCCGTGCTGGGCCGTCGCCTGCCGGAGGCCTCTCATGTGCAGGGCATCGTCACCCACGGCGGCACGGCCACCAACATTGTCCCGGAGTACGCCGAGGGACTGTTCGGGCTACGGGCGGCCACCACCCCGGCGCTGGAGGACCTGATCGGGCAGCTGCGCGAGTGCGCCGAGGGGGTCGCCCGAGCCACCGGCACCAGGGCCGAGGTGGAGCGTGCCACGGTGCGCTACGACCATTTCCGCGACAGCGGTGTGCTCTCCGACCGGTTCGCGGAACACCTGTCCCGGGCCGGGATCACGCTCACGCCGCCGGTCCCGGGCGTGTACCTGGGGTCGTCGGACATCGGCAACGTGAGCGCGCGGGTCCCCGCCATCCACCCGTTCGTGGCGATCATGGACGAGGACGGTTCCGACCACACACCCGAGTTCGCCGAGGCCGCCGCCTCCGAGCGGGCCCGGGACGTGTTGACGGCCGCGACGGAGGCGCTGGCGTGCACCGCCGCCGACGTGCTGCTGTGCGCGGGCCTGCGCGAGGAGGCGTGGGCGCGGCACGGTGAGGCGGTCGGAGGGTGAGAGCGGAGGCGGTCCGTCAGCCGGCGCCGGCCTCCCCCTCACCCTCGTCCGGACTCGGCTCCCGCCGGGCCTCCTTCTTCTCGACACCCTCCAGCGGCTTGCCCGCCGTCGTACCGCGCTCCGGCTGGTAGCCCTCTTTCGCGCTGGCCGTGCCGCGTATGGTGCGTTCCTGCGCCTGGCTCTCGGCGCCCGAGTGCGCACCCGGCTCCTCGTCGTTGCGCGCCCGTGTGTACCTATCCTTCCGGGGATCCTTCCTCGGCTCCTGCTGGCCGGTCATCTCCGCACCTCCGGTCCGCTGTCGAGGGTTCTGCGGGTTCCCCCGGGCCCATGCCGGAAACGACCACGCAGGCACTCCTTTGAGCGGGCACTCGCCCGAATGGGCGACTGTGGGGTTTCTCTGCCCGAAGCGTGGAGACTCGGAGCCCGTGCCGCGGTGCCGGCTTCCGGTGATGAGGGAGTACGGACACCACACCGCGGCGCACCACTCGGCCGGCCGAGCCGCCTAGGCCCTGTCGTTTGGATCAGGCCGGCTGCAGTCACGGCGCCTTCCCGCCGACCCGAACGGGGTCTGGTGCGTGCAGCTGCAAGGCGGAGGAGGGCGCCAACGCGGAGCGTTGGCAACTGACGACAACGCCGCAGATGTGCGCACCAGACCCTGCGACGCCGGGATGATCCAAACGACAGGGCCTAGTCCAGGGTCTCGACGACGTCGCCGAGGTCGACGAACTTGAAGCCCGTGGCGGCCCGCTCCTCGTCGCCGGGCGTGTCGTGGCCGTCCTGGACGACGAGAAGACCGTTGGGGTACCTGGCACCCAGTGGCTTGCCGAGCGCCGCGGCGCCGTCGCACTCCTCGGAGCCGTCGAGTGTCGCCGAGGCGGCGGTGACGCGGAAACCGCCCTCGTACTCGTTGTCGTCCTTCAGCTCCCGGTCGTATGCGGCGAACGTGTTGTCGCCCTGGCTGGAGGCGAGGAGATAGCCGTCGCCGCCGGACTCGGTGACGAACGTGAGTCCCTCGACGTCGGCGGACAGATGCGTTCCGCCGTAACCGGGGTCGTCGCCGGCCACGCACTCCTCGGTCGCGTCGTCGTAGGTGGCCGGGACGCCGTATTCACGGACGGTGTCGACCAGTTCGGGCGCGGCGGTGAGGTCGGCGCGCAGACGCCAGATCCCCACGTCCTCCTGACCTGCGTACAACACGCCGTTGTCCGGGTCGACGACCATGCCCTCGACCTGGGGCAGTTCGCCGGGTTCGGCGCACGGGGACCAGGACGAGCCGTCGGGCAGCCGGAAGGACGAGGGCAGGTCCAGCGTGCGGATCTTCCGGTAGGCGACCTTGCCGCCTGCGGTCGGGGTCAGTTCGAGCAGGGCGATCCTGGTGCGTTCCCGCCGGCTGACCAGGGCGTAGGAGCGACCGGTCGCCCGGTCCGTCCAGGTGGCCAGGCCGTAGGCGGTGCGCTGGTCGTTGATCTCGGCCTGGCCGGCGGAGAACACCGGGACGGCGGACGGGTCGGTGATGTCCGAGAGGGGGCGGCCGGGCGTGTTCGGGTCGATGCGGTAGAAGCGGAGGCGGTCGTTGCCCCGGTCGGTGGTGACGGCGACGTCGGCTCGGCCGGCGGTCAGCTTCAGGCCGTGGACGAGGTCGACGTTGTTGAACCGGCCGGGCGCGTCACCGGCGCCGGGACCGGGCGGAGCGGGGATCGACTGCACCAGTCGCGCGGCGAGGTCGTAGACGCGCAGCCCGCCCTCCTTGGCCGTGGCGACGACGAGGCTGCGGTCGGGGTCGGCCGTGTTGCGCCAGATGGCGGGGTCGTCGGCGTCGGCGTTGCCGCCCGCCTCGTCGTCGTGCAGGGCGGGCGTCTCGGCGCGGGGTGTCAGGGCCGGCGGGGGCTCGTTGCCGGCCGCCGCCGGTAACGGGGTGAGGAGAGCGAGGGCCGTGGCGAGGGCCAGGACGCTGATCCGGCTGGACCAGTGACGGGTCATGCGAAACCTCTCAGGTCGAAAGACTGACGAAGCGTCGGCTGATCTTGGTTTGCCTGTCGTACACCGTGCGATCGCCGACATGAAGACCGGGTGCCGTGGAGACGAACACCCGGTCGACGAGTGGGTCGTTCAGGCGGCCACGAGTGCGGCCGGGGTGGGTGCCTCGGCCTCGGTGAGCAGTGCCATGAGCGTCGTGCGGGCGCGGGCCACGCGGGAGCGGATCGTGCCGACCGGGCAGTCGCTCAGCTCGGCCGCCTCCGCGTACGGCAGGCCGAGCAGCTGCGTGAGGACGAACGCCTCCCGCCGCTCGTCCGGCAGCGCGGCCAGCAGGTCGAGGAGAGCGACGCCCTCGTCGAAGCCCGGCAGGTCGCACGGCTGGGCGAGCTCGATCGCCAGCCGCCAGTCCGCCACGTCGTGCAGGCGGGGCCGGGCCGCCGCGTACCGGTGGCTGTCGGTCACCGCGCGGCGGGCGATGGCCAGCAGCCAGGTGCGGGCCGACGACCGCCCCTCGAAGCGGTGCAGGCTGCCGAGCGCCCGCAGGAACGTGTCCTGGGCCAGGTCGTCCACGGCCTGGGGGTCGCCGCACAGGTGTGCCACATAGCGGAGGACGTCGCGGTGCAGGGCGCGCACGAACCGCTCGACGGCGACCGCGTCACCGCCACGGGCGGCGAGCGCCCAGGCGGTTATCGCCTCGTCGGCCGATCCTGCTTCATCGCCTCGGTCGCGGGACGTGAGCGGGGCAGAAGAGATCACCTGGTGTCCTTCTCGGGTCATGCCGGATCCGGACCGGTGGCGCACGAGGGCGTGCCGGTCCGTGATCCGGTGTGGTGGGGATACGGCCGTACGACGCCTGCGCGGGCGTACGGCCGAGACCCGAGGGGCATGCGGAGCCGCCTCGGGTGCACCGGCTGTCGTCAGGCGACAGCGGTCCCCACGGGCGGTCCCCGGGAGATGATCGAGTGAACGAGGAGCAGCAGGCGCGGCGCACGGGCCGAGCCGCGGCGGCGCAGCGGGAGGCGTGGCCGGGACGGCGGCGCGGGAAGCGCGAGCAGCAGGCGCAGCGGTGCGGCCAGCCGTCCGGCCACCGCCCGCAGGATGCGGAAGGCGGCCCGCTCCCCGTACGCCAGCCACAGGCCGCACAGCAGTGCGGCCAGCAGGTGGGCGCCGAACATGCCGAACGACGAGAAGCCGCCCGTGCCCGCGTATCCCACGTCCATGGAGTCCATGGAGCCCGTGGAGTCCATGGACTCCATGGAGTGGTGCATGTGCCGGGACCCGCTGCTCATGGCCCCCATGTCGTGGCTCATGCCACCGGTCGCCATGGTGCCCGCGGGCATCGACTGCGCGAAGGAGAACGCCGAGTGCAGGAGGGTCTGGGCGACGACCACGACGGACACGATCAGCGGGAGCCCCCGCTCACGCCCCGCCAGGGCCCAGCCCACCACCCCGGTCACGCCGAGCCCTGCGGCCAGCGTCCGACCGGGCACGTGGGCGCCGGACATCATGACGTGTCCCAGGGCGGCGAGCAGCACGCATACGGCCGCGAACACCGCGGCCCGTATCGCGCGAGAACACCACCCTGCATTCATGGCGCCTCATCCTCGCATCCGGACGCGTTCTCCGTTCACGGGTACGGAAATCAACCGGTGCGGCTCAAGCGAGGGCGCGTGATCCAGAACACATCAGGCGGGAGCCCCGCCTCGACCGCACCGTGCCGGCCCCGCGGAGGCTCCCGACGTGCTGCGCCCCCGCTGACTCAGTGCGATTCGCGGCTCACCTCGGAGCCGCTGGAGCCGACGAGGAAGTCGAGGTCGGCGCCGGTGTCGGCCTGCAGGACGTGGTCGACGTAGAGCCGTTCCCAGCCGCGGCGGGGATTGGCGAAGCCGGTGACCGTGGCCTCGTCGGGGGTTCTGCGGGCGAGTTCACCGGCGGGTACGTCGACGTCGATACGGCGGGCCTCGGCATCGAGGGTGACGAGGTCCCCCGTCCGCACCAGGGCGAGGGGGCCGCCGGCCGCGGCTTCGGGGGCCACGTGCAGGACGACGGTGCCGTAGGCGGTGCCGCTCATACGGCCGTCGCAGACCCGGACCATGTCGCGGACGCCCTGTTCGAGGAGTTTCCTCGGCAGCGGCATGTTCGACACCTCGGGCATGCCGGGATAGCCCTTGGGTCCGCAGCCGCGCAGGACGAGCACCGAGTCGGCGTCGACGTCGAGGGCGGGGTCGTCGATGCGGGCGTGGAAGTCCTCGATCGAGTCGAAGACGACGGCCCGGCCGCGGTGGCGCAGCAGGTGCGGGGAGGCAGCCGCCGGTTTGATCAGGGCTCCGTCGGGTGCGAGGTTGCCCCGCAGGACGGCGATACCGCCCTCGGCGACCAGGGGGTTCGTACGGGCGCGGATGACCTCCTCGTCCCAGACGGCGGCGTCGTCGAGGTAGTCGGTGAGCGGCTTGCCGGTGACGGTGAGCGCGTCGGGGTCGAGCAGGTCGCGGACCTCGCGCAGAACGGCCGGCAGCCCGCCGGCGCGGTGGAAGTCCTCCATGAGGAAGCGCCCGGCCGGCTGGAGGTCCACGAGGACCGGCACGCGGGAGCCGATGCGGTCGAAGTCGTCCAGCGACAGGTCGATGCCGAGCCGGCCCGCGATGGCCAGGAGGTGGACGACCGCGTTGGTCGAGCCGCCGATGGCGGCCAGCGCCACGATCGCGTTGTGGAAGGACGCCTTGGTCAGGAAGGTTCCCGGTCGCCGGTCGGCGGCGACCATGTCGACCGCCAGCCGGCCCGTGTGGTGCGCGGCCTCCAGCAGACGGCTGTCGGGGGCGGGTGTGCCGGCCACACCGGGGACGACGGTGCCCAGCGCCTCGGCGACCAGCGCCATCGTCGAGGCGGTCCCCATGGTGTTGCAGTGCCCACGGCTGCGGATCATCGCCGACTCCGACCGGGTGAACTGCTCCTGGGACAGCGTGCCGGCCCGGACCTCCTCCGACAGCCGCCACACGTCGGTGCCGCAGCCCAGCGGCGCACCGCGGAAGGTGCCGGTCAGCATCGGGCCGCCGGGCACGACGACGGCGGGCAGGTCCACCGAGGCGGCGGCCATGAGCAGCGACGGGATCGTCTTGTCGCAGCCGCCGAGGAGCACGACGCCGTCGATGGGGTTGGCCCGCAGCATCTCCTCCGTGGCCATCGCCGCCATGTTGCGCCAGAGCATGGCCGTGGGCCGCAGCTGTGTCTCGCCCAGCGACACCACGGGCAGGTCCAGGGGGATGCCGCCCGCCTCGTACACGCCATTGCGCACCGAGGCGGCCACTTCGGTCAGATGCGCGTTGCACGGGATCAGGTCCGAGGCGGTGTCGGCGATGGCGATCTGCGGCCGGCCGGTGAAGGCGTCACCCGGCACGCCGCGGCGCATCCAGGCGCGGTGGATGTAGGCGTTGCGGTCCTGACCCGCGTACCACTGTGCGCTGCGGAGCCTCACCCCGGAGCCCCTTCCGGTAACCGGTACGACGGTTTACATTTCGGAACATCATGAAGCTTACGCAGACGTTCGACGCGCCGACAGCCCCCGGCACGGAGGACGCAACAGGCGCCGACGGCGGCCGGCTTGTCGGCTCGGACCGGGTGCTCGCCGTCCTCAAGCAGCTCGCGCGGTATCCGGACGGCGCGCGGCTGGAGGAGCTGACCCGGGTGATCGGCAGCCCGAAGCCGACCGTGCACCGGGCGCTGGCGGCCCTGCGCCGGGCCGGTCTGGCCGACCAGGACGTCCGCGGCCGTTATGTGCTCGGCGACGAGTTCCTCCGGATGGCCTTCGCCCATCACGAGGCCCGTCCCGAGCACCTCCGCATCCGTCCCGTACTGCAGGCGCTGGCCCACCGGTTCGGCGAGACCTCGCACTACGCGGTCCTCGACGGACGCGAGGTGGTCTACCGCGCCAAGGTCGACCCGCCCACCGGCGCGGTCCGGCTGACCTCGACGGTGGGCGGCCGCAACCCCGCCCACTCCACCGGCGTCGGAAAGCTGCTGCTCGCCCATGAGTTGGCGACGCGTGAGGCGGTCGAAGCGTGGATCGGCGACACGCCCCTGGAACGCCGTACGCCCCGGACTCTGGGCACGGCCGCCGCCCTGCACCATGAACTGCGGGCCACCCGCGAACGGGGCTACGGCCTCGACGACGGGGAGAACGAGCCCGGGGTCAACTGCCTCTCGCTGCCCGTGTACGCGACCTCACCGACGACGCCGTCCGGTGCCGTGAGCATCAGCGCGCTGGCCTACCGGACGCCGCTGCACGCCCTGGTCGGCGCGCTGGACGAGATCCGTGCCGTGCTCGGACCACTGGGAGAGCCGCACCGATGACCACGGGCACCGCCCGGTCGGCGCGCAGCACCTCGGTCACCGGCCCCTGGTGCTGCGGGAGACCGACGGGCCGGGCCCGGCGTGGGTCGCCGAGGGTGCGGCCGGTGCCGCGGGCTCCGCGCAGCTCGTCCGCCCGGAGGCGGTGGGGCGGCATCACGCCGACGGCCACCAGCAGCGGGCCGGGACGCTCGCCGGTGTGCAGCACGTCCCTGCCGGCCGCCCGGTCCATCGCCGGGCCGGGCGTCGAGGACCGCGCCAGGCCCCGCCCGTGCGCGCTCGGGCCGCGGTGACCGCCCGCGCCATGCGTGCGTTCGTGCTGACGGCGCCCGGCACGTACGCGGTCCAGGAGGTCCCCGCACCGGTGCCGGGGCCCGGCGAAGTCGTCGTCGACGTCGAGCGGGTCGGCGTGTGCGGCACCGACGTGGAGTTCTTCTCCGGCGCGATGGCCTATCTCCACCAGGGTCACTCCGCCTACCCGATGCGGCTGGGCCACGAGTGGGCCGGGCGCGTGGCGGCGGTCGGCGACGGTGTCGACCACGCCTGGGTCGGCAGGCGGGTCATGGGCGACACCATGCTCGGCTGCGGCATCTGCCGCCGCTGCCGACGGGGCCACCAGCACGTGTGCGAGCAACGGCAGGAGGTCGGCATCCGCGGGGGCCGCGCCGGTGCGCTGGCGGAGCAACTCGCCGTTCCCGTCTCCTCGCTGCATCTCCTGCCCGACTCGGTCGACGCGGTGCTCGGCGCGCTGGTGGAGCCGGGCGGCAACGCCCTGCGCGCCGCTCGGGCGGCCGGCCTGCGCCCCGGGGACCGGGCCCTGGTCCTGGGGCCGGGAACCATCGGACTGCTGGTGGCGATGTTCGTCCGCGCCGCCGGTGCGGAGGTGCATCTGATGGGCCGCGCCGAGGGTTCGCTCGCCTTCGCCCGTGACCTGGGTTTCGAGCACGTGTGGCCGGAGGACTCCGTGCCGGACCTCCCCTTCGACGCGGTCGTCGACGCCTCGAACGCCGCCCATCTGCCCGACCTGGCCCTCCAGTCGGTCGAGCCGGGCGGCCGGGTCGTGTACGTCGGGCTGGCCGGCGAGCCCAGCCGGATCGACACCCGCGCGCTCGCTCTCAAGGACGTGACCGCAGTGGGCGTCCTGTCCGCCTCCCCCGGCCTGGACGCCACCCTTCGCGCCTACGCCGACGGATCCGTCGACCCCCGCCCCCTCGTCGCCGCGACCGTAGGGCTGGACCAGGTCGGCGACGTCCTGGCCGGCAGACGGCCGCCGCAGGCCGGGCCCGGACCCAAGATCCACGTCGACCCCCTGATGGAATTCAGGCACTCGCATATTTAGGGAAGTTGCAGAATACGTGCCCAAATTTGGGACATCCCGGGGCGTGTAACGTGACGGCATTGCGGTGCGCTGACTTATAAAGAGGCCTCCCCCACGCCAAAACGCCCGCCACAACCGAAAGCCTGGTGGTCACAGCATCTTTTCACAATGAACACGGAAAGCCTGCGTATTCTCCTCAATCACGGCCTGTCTGTTTTACCTGGCGATCGGTCACGGAATCGCCGCACGGGTCGGCCAGGCATGACGACTTTCTTCTCGACGTTCGACCGGACACCCCAGAAGTACGACAGCAAGAAGGACGACTCCCTGTGACACCCCACTCGACCGGAAACGACAGCCTTCCCATCTACGAGAGTCTGGTACGTGAACGCGGCGACGTCGTGGCGGAAGCCCGCGAGGTGGCCGAGGAGACCCAGCACCAGGCGACGCAAGCCCTGAACGGGCACGGTGAGGTTCAGCAGGAGTCCCGCCCTCAGCAGTGATCCGGTCTACGACCCGCTCGGGGCGCCTGTGGGCCCCATGCCGCGCAGCTGCTGAATGGTCCCGCCGAGCCTGGAGCGAAGGTGCTCCAGCATCGCCGGTTTCGCGGAGACGACCCAGCGCGAGCCGACGAGATACCTGCCGCCGTACAGGGCGGCGCTCTCCAGCCAGGTCTCCTTGTACTTCTCCTCGGGGAAGGTCGTGATCAGGTAGTCGCCCTTCCCGGTGTGGCACACGCCCTCGCGCAGTTCGTCGGCATCGGTCCGGATCTTGGCCTTGCACCCGGTCAGATCGGCGATCACCTCGACCTTCGCGGGGGCCACGGCACCGGCGGCCGGGGTGGCGGACACCTTCGACGGTTCACTGCCGGCCGCGGCGCCGCCCGCACCACCGCTGCAGGCGGCGACCAGGGGAAGAAGGGCCAGACCCGCGGCAAGGCCGACGTCTCGCACCAGGCGTGCGGTGCGCGGGGTACGGCCGGTGCGTCCTGTCGTAGGGTGCTGCAACAGCTCGGGGTGCCGTGACACGTGCCTCTCCGTATCCAGGTGTTCCTGCCGCATCAGCGGCCAGGTGTACGACACAGGAATACGGATGAACGCCGGCGGCTGTTCAGCGGCCCGGGCTGCCGCAAAGGAGGGGACCCACTGTTGCGTGGGCCCCCTGGCGCGACGGGACAGACACCGTCACGCGTGCGGGTGGAGGACGACCTTCGTGTAGCCCTCGGTTCGCTTGTCGAACTTCTCGTACGCCGTCGGCGCCTGGTCGAGGGGCAGCTCGTGCGAGACGACGAAGCTGGGCGTCGCCCGCCCCTCGATGATCATGTCACGCAGGTGACGGTTGTAGCGCTTGACGTTGCACTGACCGGTCCCCAGACGCAGCCCCTTCTCGAACAGACGCCCGATGGCGACCATCAGCATGCCCTGCTTGGCCTGCTCGTCAGGCCCGCCCGGGTCGCGCGGGACGTACAGGCCGGGGATACCGAGAGCGCCCGTCGGCCGGACCGTCTCGACCAGCGAGTTCAGTACGATCGCCGGCTCCTCACGATCCTCGCCGCGTGCCTGCGCCTGGTATCCGACGGCGTCGATGCCCTTGTCGGTACCCTCACCTCCGGTCTGCTCCTGGATCTGCTCCACCGGGTTGCCCTCGGTGAAGTTGATCGGTATGGCTCCGATCTCCTCGGCCTTCTGCAGCCGCTCGGCCACCCGGTCGACGACGAACACCTTGCTGGCGCCGCGCAGCATCGCGGAGTAGGCGGCCATCAGTCCGACCGGACCACCGCCGTACACGGCGACGCTGTTCCCGGGGCGCACGTCGGCCAGCTCGTTGCCGTGGTAGCCCGTCGGGAAGATGTCCGCGAGAAGGACGAAGTCGGTTTCCTTCTCGGTGCCCTCGGGGAGCTTCAGACAGTTGAAATCGGCGTACGGTACACGTACGTACTCGGCCTGGCCCCCCACGAAGGGACCCATGGCCACGTAGCCGTACGCACCGCCGGCGAAGCCCGGGTTCACCGTCAGGCAGAAGCCCGTGAAACCCGCCGTGCAGTTCTTGCAGAAGCCGCATGCCACGTTGAAGGGCATGACCACGCGGTCTCCGCGGCTGAGCGACGTCACACCGTCGCCCGCTTCCTCGATGACGCCGAGGTTCTCGTGGCCGAATACGATCCCCGGCTCGGCGGCCGTGCGGCCCTCATACATGTGCAGGTCCGACCCGCATATAGCGGTGGACGTAACGCGGACGATCACGTCGTTCGGGTGCTGGATCCGGGGATCCTCCACCTGTTCGATCGCGACTTCGAACGGTCCCTTGTAGACGACGGCCCTCATCCTCGAGCACCTCCACTGGGTGTGGTTGTTCACTCACAGAGGGAAACGGCGACGCCGGGGAGGACCCGCTGCATCCGTCGGCATCAGGGCCCAACCCTGCAGCTCGACCGGTCTTCTGTGCCTTGGCTCATACTCCAGACTCGTGCATGATGAGAAGATTTGCATCTAGAGACTGCAAAGTCCCTTTCCAGACCACTTCGGAAGGATCAAGAACCTTGTCCCGACGACGACTCGGCACGCTCCTCGTCCCGGTGTCCGGCCTGTCCGGCACCACGTATCCGGAAGGAACCAAGGTGGCCATACGGGGCACCGGGGGATCCGTCGACGGCTTCGTCGACGGAGACTGGCTGCCGCTCGCCTGGTGGGAGTTCGCGGACATCAAGCCGGAGGAGGCCGCCGACACCTGGCCCGGAGTGTGACGCCCGGCGGGGAGCTCAGGCCGCGCTCAGCCGCGGGCCGGGGTGAGCACCACGAAGTCCGCTTGGGACGGATCCAGGCAGACGGCCAGCCGGCCCACGCCCTCCGCGTCCTCCGGTCCCATCTGCACGCTGCCGCCGTTCTCGGTGACCTTCGCGACCGCGGCGTCACAGTCGGCGACGGCGAAGACCGGGTGCCAGTACGGCCGCCCGTTCGCCAGGGCGAGGTCCTCCTTGCGGACCTCCATGAGGCCGCCCTGCATGCGCTCCTCCGCAAGCCCGGCGGGGGTGATGAGGGTGTACGTGCCTGAGCCTCCCGGCAGCTCCATGTCGCTGTACTGCCAGCCGAAGACATCGCCGTAGAACTGCTTCGCGGCCGCGGCGTCGCTCGTGTACAGCTCGGTCCAGGAGAGCGAGCCCGTCTCGTCCGCCAGCTCGAAGCCCGTGTCCTTCCCCGGCTGCCAGACGGCGAACTGGCCCCCCAGCGGGTCGCTGTACTGCGCCATCCGACCCCAGTCCTCCAGGTCTCTCGGTGCCACCCGCACCGTGCCGCCCGCGCGCTCCACGGCCTGGGTCGTGGCGTCCGCGTCGGTGACGCTGTAGTAGATCATCCAGGCCGAGCGCGCCCCTTCCTCGGTGAGCTTGCCGAGCCCGGCGACGGTCTTGCCGTCCTTCCGGAAGATCCCTCCTTCCATGTCCTCCCCCTCGCCCATGGACTCGTACTCCCAGCCCAGCACCGCGCCGTAGAAGGCCGCCGCGGCCGGGACGTCGGGGGCACCGAGGTCGAGCCAACAGGGGGAGCCGGGAGTGAGATCGGTGGTGATCACGGCGATTCCCTTTCGCAGGTCCTGTGTGACATCAGCGTGACACCCGCCACTGACAATCGCGCGTCGACCGACCTGATGAACGGCTGCCGTCCGCGAACGGGTGAAAGCGCCCTCGTCCGCCAGGCCGGGGGGCGTGCGGGGGGCGAGCGGCGGTCCGGGCCGGATTGACCACCGCGTGCAGGGGTACTCCGACGATCTTGGAAGACCGGGCCGCCCGCCTGAGGTCGTCGGAAGGAGAGCCGTGCCGGACGAGAAGGTGAAGAACGTCTTCGTGATGGGACTGGACGAGGCCAATCTGCCGACGCTTCGGCAAGTGCCGGGAGCCCGCTCACTGCGCTTCCACCAGCTGCTGACCATCGAGGAACTGCAGATCGGCGAGGTGCACCTGCCCACGCTGATCGAGAAGGCCCGGAGCGTGCTGGACGCCTTCGAGGGAAGCATCGACGCGATCGTCGGCTACTGGGACTTCCCGGTCAGCACCCTCGTCCCGATCCTGAGCCGGCAGTACGGCACCCGCAGCACGAGCCTGGAGTCGGTGGTCAAGTGCGAACACAAGTACTGGAGCCGGCTGGAGCAGCAGAAGGTCACTGACCGGCACCCGCGTTTCGACAGGGTCGACCTGGCGGCCGAGCCGCCCCGCCCACCCGAGAACGTCGGTTTCCCCATGTGGGTCAAGCCCGCGCTCTCCTACTCCTCCGAACTCGCCTTCGGCGTCCGGGACGAGCAGGAGTTCCGCACGGCCGTCACCGAGATCCGCGAGGGCATCGCCCGGATCGGCCGTCCCTTCGAGGACATCCTCGAACGCATCGGCCTGCCGCCGGAGATGGAGGGCATCGGCGGCCAGGTCTGTCTGGCGGAGGAGTCGATGTCCGGTGTCCAGGTCGCCGTGGAGGGTTACGTCCACCAGGGCGAGGTGACGGTCTACGGGGTCCTGGACTCCATCAACTACCCGGATTCCCCGTGCTTCCTGCGCCACCAGTACCCCTCGACACTGCCGCAACCGGTCATCGCGCAGCTCCACGACGTCTCCGAGCGCGTGATGCGGCAGATCGGGATGGACTCGGCCACCTTCAGCATCGAGTACTTCTACGACCCGCGGACGCAGCAGATCAGCCTGCTGGAGATCAACCCCCGGCACTCCCAGTCGCACGCCGAGTTGTTCCAGTACGTCGACGGTGTGCCGAACCACCACTGCATGGTCCGCCTCGCCCTCGGCGAGGACCCGCGCATGCCGCACCGCGAGGGCCCGTACGCGATGGCGGCGAAGTGGTACCACCGCTGGTTCACCGACGGCGTGGTACGCCGTGTACCCGGGCCCGAGGACATCGCCCGCATCGAACGGGAGATCCCGGGCGTACGCGTCGACGTGGTCCCCGAGGAGGGCAGCCGGCTCTCTGAGCTCCCCCAACAGGACAGCTACAGCTACGAGCTGGCCCACATCTTCACCGGCGGGGCGAACGAGGAGGAGCTGCGGGAGAAGTACGACCACTGCGTGGCCGCCCTGGGCCTCGCCTTCGACGAAGCCCCGCGAGAGTAAGGAGCACGTGGGTTTCATGCGTTACGTGACCAACCTGCCGTACGCGACGAAGGAAGAAGAACACGTCACGATCCCCATGTCCGACGGGGTCCGGCTCTCCGCGCACATCTGGCGCCCCACCTCCTCGGACCACGAGCCGGTGCCGGCGGTGCTGGAGTACATCCCGTACCGCAAACGCGATCTGACGGCCGTACGGGACTCGATCCACCATCCGTACATCGCCGGACACGGCTACGCCTGCGTCCGCGTCGACCTGCGCGGCACCGGCGACTCGGAGGGCGTGCTGCGGGACGAGTACCTGGAGCGGGAGCAGGCCGACGCCGAGGAGGTCCTGGCCTGGCTGGCGGAGCAGCCGTGGTGCGACGGCAGTACGGGGATGATGGGCATCTCCTGGGGCGCGTTCGCCGCGCTGCAGGTGGCGGCCCGCCGGCCGCCGAGCCTGAAGGCCATCGTCATCGCCTCCTTCACCGACGACCGGCACGCCGACGACATGCACTACATGGGCGGCGCCCTGCTGTCGGACAACCTTGCCGAGGCGGGCACCATGTTCGCCTACGGCACCTGTCCGCCCGACCCGGCCGTGGTCGGCGACCGCTGGCGCGAGATGTGGCACGAACGGCTGGAGAACACGGAGCCCTGGGTCCTTCAGTGGCTGCGCCACCAGCGCCGTGACGACTACTGGCGGCACGCCTCGGTGTGCGAGGACTACAAGAGCGTGCTCTGCCCGGTCCTGGCCTCCAGCGGATGGGCGGACGGCTACTCCAACGCCGTGACCCGGCTGCTCGGCAACCTCGACGTGCCCCGCAAGGGACTGATCGGCCCCTGGTCGCACAAGTTCCCCCACCTCGGGGAGCCCGGCCCCGCCATCGGCTACCTCCAGGAGGTCGTACGGTGGTGGGACCACTGGCTGAAGGGCGTCGACAACGGCGTCATGGACGGTCCCATGCTGCGGACGTGGATGCAGGACAGCGTGCCGCCCTCCACGTCGTACGAGGAGCGGCCGGGGCGCTGGGTCGGAGAGCCCGACTGGCCCTCCCCCCACATCCGGCCGGTCACGCATCCGCTCAGCCGGCACAGGATCGAACCTCCACAGGAAGCCGCGCGGAACGCGACGGGGGCGGGAGAGGCACCCGACGGCGAAGCGATGACCGTGCAGTCGCCGCTGTCCGTCGGCCAGTTCGCGGGCAAGTGGGCCTCGTACAACGCGCCACCGGACCTGCCGTACGACCAGCGCGAGGAGGACGGCGGTTCCCTCGTCTTCGACAGCGAGCCCCTGACCGAACAGCTGGAGATCCTCGGCTCGCCGAGTGTGGAGCTCGATCTGTCGGTCAGCGAACCGGTCGCCATGGTGGCCGCGCGTCTGTCCGACGTGAGCCCCGACGGCGCCGCGACCCGTGTCTCCTACGGCCTGCTGAACCTGACCCGCCGCGACAGTACGGAGTCCCCCGAGCCACTGGAACCGGGGCGGCGTTACCGCGCCACCATCCCGCTGAACGGAGTGGCGCAGGCGTTCCCGCCGGGGCACCGCATCAGGCTGTCCCTCTCCACGTCCTACTGGCCCCTCGCCTGGCCGCCGCCGAAGCCCGCGCTGCTCAGCGTCCATGAGCGCTCCAGCACGCTCACCCTGCCGGTGCGACCGGTGGACGAACCCGACGAGGTGCCGCCCAGCCCCTTCGCCGAGCCCGAGGGCACGCCACCGATCGTCGCGAGCCAGGTGACGCCGCCCGAGGAGCGCTGGGAGGTCAAGCGGGACCTGGTCGGCTACCACTCCGAACTGGACATCGTGAAGGACCGGGGCACGGTCCGCTTCGAGGACATCGGCCTGGAGGCCGGCCGCCGCGCCCACGAGCGCTACACGGCGGTCGCCGACGACTTCACCTCGGTCGGCGGGGAATCCACCTGGACCATGCGGTTCCGGCGGGACGACTGGGACGTGCGAGTGGTAACGCACACCCAACTCCGGTGCGACGAGACCGACTTCTTCGTGGACGCGACGCTGGACGCGTACGAGGCCGGCCGCCGGGTCTTCTCCCGCACCTGGAACGAGAAGGTGCCGCGCGATCTGCTCTAGAGGGACGACGGCGCCCCTGGGGATTCAACGGCTCCTTCCGTGCTGCAGCACGAGGAGGGCGATGTCGTCGATGCGCTGCCCGGTCGCGCTGGTCTTCCTCAGCAAGTCGTCGATGAGCAGGTCCAGGTCCCGGTCGTCGGCCTGGGCCAGATGGTGTGCGAGCTGGGCGATGGAGTCGTCGAGGTCGACGCCCGGTGTCTCGATGAGACCGTCGGTGTAGAAGGCCAGCATCAGCCCGGGCGTCAGCGGCATCTCGGTCACCGGGAAGACCGCGCCGGGGTCGATCCCGAGGAGCGGTCCGGGAGGGACCACGACGGGCCGGGTGTCGCCGTCGGGCAGGCGCAGGAGGGGTGGCGGGTGGCCGGCGCTGGCCAGGCTGACGCGCCGGCGGGCGAAGTCGAGGTGGGCGTAGAGGCAGCTGGTGAACAGGTCGGGGCCGAAGTCGGTGAGAAGCCGGTTGGTTCTGGAGAGAACCTGGCCGGGGGTCGTGCCGAGGGTCGCGTGGGCGTGGACACCGGTACGGACCTGGCCCATCAGAGCGGCGGCGGCGACGTTGTGGCCCTGAACGTCGCCGATGACGGCCGCGGCCACGGTGTCACCGAGGCGGATCAGGTCGTAGAAGTCGCCGCCGATGTCCATGCCCCGGGTGGCGGGCAGGTAGCGTGCGGCGACCCGCAGACCGGTGACCTCGGGCAGGGTGCGCGGGAGGAGCGCCTGCTGGAGGCCGTGGGCGAGGTCCTGTTTGGTGTCGTACAGGCGGGCGCGGTCGAGGGCCTGGGCGATGAGCCCGGCGAGCGAGGTCAGAACGGCGCGTTCCTCCGCCGGGAACGCGTGAGGGCTGTCGTAGGACAGGACGCAGCAGCCGACGGGCCGGCCGGAGATGATCAGCGGCAGGAAGGCCCAGGCCTGCTTGCCGCCGGCCTGGTGCGCTCCGGGGTAGCTGCGCCGCATTTCCTGTGGGTCGGCGAAGAAGCCGGGGATGCCGCTGTCGAGAGCCCGCCCGGCCGGGGTGAAGACGGTGTCGAGGGGCAGGCCGTCGAGCCCGGCGATGGTGTCGGAGGCGTAGCCGCGGTGCCCGGCGATCAGCAGCCGGCCGGCGTCGGCGACGGACAGGACCAGGCCCTGGGCGCCGAAGGCGGGCATGATCTGGTCGGCGGCCAGGTCGACGACGTCCTGTACGCCGACGACCTCGGTCAGCGCGGCGGCCAGGTGCGTGAGCTGGTAGAGCTGACCCGCGCGGGCCGGTGTGGCGGTGCGCGTGGACCGGCGGGGCGCCGGTGCGGGCGGGGGCTGTGCGCCGCTGGGAACGATACGGACGCTGATGCCGCTGGCGTCCGGGTAGAGGTGGATGTCCAGCCACTGTTCCGGCGGGCGGCAGGCGGTGAAGGAAACGGGCTCGCGGCTGATCACCGCGGCGCGGTAGCGGTCCTCGTACATGGGGTCGTCGAGCCAGCGCAGGGACTGCCACGGCTGTGTGCCCAGCAGCTGGTCGGCGTCGCGGCCCAGCAGCTCGCAGGCACCGGAGCTGACGTAGGTGATGCGCCCCTCCAGATCCAGGGCACAGCTTCCGCCGGGCAGTCGCTCGGCGAAGTCGGCGGCGGCCATCGCCGGGCTCACCGACCGGCGACCGGTTCCGACGGGTACGACGCGCGGCCGTTCGCCGTGGACGGGGGGCCTGCCCTGCTCGACGGCCTCCTCCAGCAGCCGGGCCAGACGTCGGCAGCTGGACGCGATGTGCCCCTGCTCCCGTCCGGTGATGTACGGCGGACGGGTGGCCGGCCACATCAGCAGCAACGTCCCCCACCGCCGGACGCCGGTGACCGGAGCGGCGGCCAGCACCAACGGGTAGGGAAGCACCATCGCGGTGCGTGGATAGGAGTGCGCCATCTCCTCCTGGCTGCCCACCCACACCATGCGGTCCTCACGGACCGCGTCGGCCACGGGTGCCGGAGCGGTGATCGGAACCCTCGCCCACGGTGCGGCGAACTCGGCCGGCGCCCCGCACAGCACGTCCAGACACAGCAGTTGCCCGTCGGGCGCGAGCAGGTACAGAGCGCCGACGGACGCACCGGTCCGGCGCACCGTCTCCGCGAACGCCGCATCCAGTTCCGCGGCATCCGTGGCCGGATCACCCGTGCCGGTCACCAGGCACCTCCTTCGCCCCTATGGGGACGTTACGCCCGCGGGGGCCGGTAGGCACGCGATCGTCACCCTATACACTATTTGCTCGATTTCGTCATTGTTTGCCCATGAGCGGTCGCGGCACTCGGTCACCCGGCAGCATTGCGATCCGGGCCCCGGCCACGGGGCGGAACAGAGGGCGACCGATGACGACGATCGGTGTGGAAGAGGAGTACCTGCTGCTCGACCCGGTCACGGGTCTGCCGGTACCCCTGGCCGACAAGGTACGCGCCGCGGCGGGCGTGGCGCGGATCGTGGCCGACCAGGAGGTGCAGTTCGAGCTGCTGCAGGCGCAGGTCGAGGTGGCCACGCCGGTGTGCAGCACCCTTGAGGAGGCCGGGGGGCACCTGCTGCGTCTGCGGCACGCCATCGGGGCGGCCGCCGAGGCGCAGGGCTGCCGGATCGCCGCCTGCGCGACGCCCCCGATGCGCCACGGTCACCCCGTGGCCGTCACCGACCAGGCCCGTTACCGGGCCATGCTCACGCAGGCGCCCCAGCTGGTGGCGGAGCAGCTGGTCAACGGCATGCACGTCCATGTCGCCGTGCCCAGCCGCGAGGCGGGCGTGCAGGCCCTGAACCGGATCCGGGTCTGGTTGCCGACGCTGACGGCCATGTCGGCGAACTCTCCGCTCTGGGACGGCCACGACACCGGCTTCGCCAGCTGGCGCACCGTGATCTTCAGCCGCTGGCCGGTCAGCGGCATGCCCCCGTCCTTCCACGACGTGGCCGACTACGACCGGCGTGTGCGGCAACTGCTGGAGAGCGGCCTGATCTCGGACACCGGACAGTTGTACTGGCAGGCGCGGCTGTCGACTCGGTACCCCACCCTCGAAGTGCGCTGCCTGGACGTGCAACTGCGCGCCGACGACGCGGTCATGCTCGCGGGCGTCGTCCGAGCGCTGGTGGACACGGCCCTGGCGGAGGTGACCGCCGGGGCCCCCGCGCCCGACTGCGCCCCGGAACTGCTGCAGGCCGCCATGTGGCACGCCGCCCGCCACGGTCTGAGCGACACCTTGGTCGACCCGGGCGGCAGATCGGGCCGTGCGGGTGACGTGCTGTACCAGCTCCTGCGGTACATCGCTCCCGCGCTCGACATGTCCGGCGACGCCCGGCAGGTGACGGCCCTGGTCCACCGGCTCCTGCAGAGCGGGACCGGCGCGGACAGGCAGCGCGCCGCACTCGCCGAGGGCGGCCTGCGGGCAGTCACCGACCTCATCGGCGCCGAGAGCACGACGCCCTGACCGGTCGGGGTGCGTTTCCGCAGGCCGTGACGGGGGACTCGCCGCCTGTGGTGGCGTACGGAGCGGAGCAGCGGGTGCGCCTGCCCGCGCTGCGGGCCGGCTGGCTGACGCAGACGTTCGTCCACTGGCCCTTCCGGGCGGAGACGGTGCAGGCCCTCGTGCCCGAGGAACTGGTCGTGGACGAGTACGAGGGGGCCGCCTGGGTGGGGCTCACGCCCTTCGTCATGGCGGACGTACGCCCTCCCGGCGTCCCCGCCACGCTGCCCGGGGTTCCGACGTTCGCGGAGACCAATCTGCGCACCTTCGTCCGGCACCGCGACGGGCGGGACGGGCTCTGGTTCCTGTCCATCGAGGTCGCCTCCCCTCTGATGCTGGCGGCGCGTGCCGTCGGCGCGCCGTACAACCCGGGAACCTTGAGCGTCTCCACGAACGGGGACACCATCTCGTACTCCGGTTCGCGATGGATCGGTGAGGCCTCCTACCGCCTGGTCGTCCGCCCCGGCGAACCGATCGAACCCAGGGAGCGGGACGTGTGGCTGACCTCGCGCTGGCGTGCGTACACACGTCGGCTCGGCCTGCTCTGGGAGACGCCCGTGGAGCACGAACCGTGGCCGCTGGCCGACGCCGGTGTCGACGTGCTGGAGGAGACGCTGACCACCGCGGCGGGCCTCCCGGCTCCTCTCGGCGAGCCCGTGGTGCACTTCTCGGAAGGGGTCCGGCATGTGCGGCTGGGGCCGTCGCGGCCCTGTGTGCCATGGCTCGGACATGGCCCTTCGTGACCCGGGGCCGAGCCGGATTCCCGGCGGAAGCAGGCGGCGCCCGAGGCTGCGCTTCGAGGGCTGGATCGCGGGCACGGGCACCTCTTCCGGGACGCGCATCGTGCTCGGACACTGGCGACGGTCGCCGTTCGGGCCGTTCAGCGATGTGATGCTCGAACGGCCCGGTGGGCAACGGATGCTGCTGGCCCCCACACCGGAGACGGCGGAGTTCATCAGCGGGACCTACGTCTTCGACACGGTGCGTGTCGTCCCGGTCGACGTGGGGGTCGCCGACGGCACCTGGACCGTCACCGCCGGGCCGCTCGACCTGCGCTTCACCACCGGCCGGCGGCGGCTTGCGGGGTACCTGCTGTGTGCCGTTCCCGGTGCGCTCGCCCGCCGGCCGGCGTGGAGCGCGCTGACGGACCGGCCCGCCCGCCTGCTCCTGCCCGGCGTGCGCACCCGCGGCAGCGCCGGTGCGGGCCGCCGCGAGTGGTACGGCGCCCGGGACCTGCGGGCGATCCGTGCGGTGTCGGCGTTCTTCGAGGGCGCCGATCTGGGCGCGGCGGCACCCGTCGAACCGCCCGTGCGCTTCGGCTTCGGCTCGGTGCCGAGGAAACCCGGCGTCACACGGGTCTCGACGACGGTGGTGCTCGGCTCCGAGTAGCAACACCCGGCCCGGGGTACCCGGTGCCGACGCGACAGCCGGTCGGTCCGGTCCGTGAGAGGTTCCGTGTTCCGTGAAAGGTTCCGTACGAGGTGTCGCATCGCCGCGTGACGACGCCCCCGCCGCTGGGCGGTCCCTGGGGAAGTGGCCGGCCGCCACGGTCGAGGGCGCTTTCCGTCTGCTGGCCCGGTTGCGCGGAGGCCCGGCGCTGCATCCCCAGGGGCTGACCTGCGCGGGCGATCTGGAGGTCGTGGACGACGGGGGCCGCCCCTGGAACGTGCCGTGGCTGGACGCACCCGGGCGGTACGCCGCCACGGTCCGCCTGTCGCGGGCGGCCGGCCTGCCCCGGCGGCTGCCCGACGGCCTTGGGCTTGCCGTCCGTGTGGAGCACGCCGACGGCACCGGCCGCTCCCTCGACCTGCTCCTGACGAGCAGCGGCCGGGGCCGGGTCACGCGGCATCTGCCGCTACCGCGCGCCGATGCGGTACGCGGCCCGTACTCCAGCCTGGTCTCCTACCGGGTCGGCGGACGCCGCCGTCTCCTGGCCGCCTTTCCCCGCCGCTCCCCGAAGGCACCGGTGCACGGCGATCCGGCGAGTCTGAGCGAGGCGCTGGCCACCGGACCGCTCGTCTTCGACCTGTGCGCCGAGACCACCGACCGGTCCTGGCGCGCGTTCGCCGTACTGACGGTGCGGACTCCCCTGCCCCTGCGGCAGGAGGAGAGCCTGGGCTTCGACATCTTCACGAACCGTGCGCGCGGCTTCGCCCCCGGCGGCGCCCTGGCCACAACCCGCCGCGCCGCCTACCACGGCTCACGGGCGGGTCGCCGCGGTAGGGCAGTCGGGTGAACCCGACAGGGTGCGGCCACGCCACGGGTGGCGGTCGCCGGAGTGGGCGGTCGCCTCTCGGTAGCGTGGTCCAACGCCGTGGCGTTCTCCAGCGCGCCGGCTCGCCACGGCGCTCAACTGTGCGTGTGAAAAGGGGGATGCGATGGTCACGGCGGACAGTGTCGGCCGCTCCTCCGTCTCGCCTTTCGACTCAGCCCGTGCGTCGCACCACGGGCCCGTGGCGGACGAGGCGGCTCTCAGCGTCGGTGAAGCGACCGTGTGGGACCTGATCGGCATGATCTGGACCTCCACGGCACCTCCCCTCCCGTCATGGCCGCAAGCGGAGGGGAAGAGCAGCAGTCCCGCGGCGGTCAATCTGTCCTGACGCCGTCGACAGCTGGGTTACCGACGGTTATCGCGGGTTCTCCGGGGTCTGGGCCGTTCCATGTCAGCGACACGTCCAGCGGCCGGATCACCCGTCAGGACGGTTCGCTGGCATGGCACTACAGCGTCACGTGCCCCGCGCATCAGATCGTCGTCCTGGACACCCGTACCCAACGCGTCTTCCGAGGCGGCCCCAAGGACCCGCCGGCGCTGCTGTTCTCCGACTCCTCCGCCCGGCGCCGACCTCTCAGCCCTCCGGGGCCGCCGACGCCTTGGCGCAGAGGTACGGACGCGCCAGCAGCAGGCCGGTGCCGGTCAGGGCGGTGCCGAGGTAGACCGGCGCCAGGTGGATGAAGTCCGTGTAGTGGATCGCGCCGTGCACCACGACAGCGGGCAGGAAGCCGGCAGCGGCGGCAGCGGCCAGGGTCCAGAACACCCAGGCCTCACCCCGCCGCCAGCCCCACGCGCTGAGCAGAGTGATCGCCACCGCGGCGGACATCAGGGCGCCGCCGAACCCCGCGCGGTCGTGGGCGATGAACGGCACGAGCCGGGGATTCACGGCTTGCAGCGCTTGCGCGCTGGTCCCCAGGAAGGCCAGGTCGGTCGGCACGAAGACACCGGTCAGACCGACCACCGAGATCACCGCCCCGCCGACGAACAGCCCCGCTCCCGTGACGATCAGCAGCAGCTGGCCGGTCAGCGCCCGCCGGCGCTCCCTCTCCGGTCCCTCGGGCGCCGGGCGCCATCGCGGTGCGTGCGGGGTCCGGCGGACCGCGGCGACGAACATCGGGAACAGCACGACGGCGGTGGCGGTGTGCAGGGGTTCCACGAAACCGGTGGCCAGGAAGTAGAACAAGGTGGGGAAGCCGATCGCGCCCGAGAGCAGATACACCTCGCGGGCCCAGGGCCAGCCGCGTCTGATCCCGCCAACGGCGAGGCCGGTGTAGAGGGCGCCGATCGCCACCATCGTGCCGGCCATGGTGATCCGGTCGTGCTGGAGGAAGTGCACGAGGTGGTGGTTGGCGGCCTGCAGTTCCTGCAGCGTCATGCCGAGGTAGTCGCGGTCGTACCAGAGCAGCACCGGCCCAAGCGTGATCGCCGCGGCGCCGAGTCCGGCCCCCGTCATACCGAGCCCGACGAGCAGTGCCCACCACCAGGCGGGCCAGCGGCGGGGATCACGGCCGACGTCCCGTAGCCGCGGTGCGGGCGCGGTGGGCGTGGCTGCCTCGGTGACCCGTGCGAACCAGCCGGGTCCGGCGTCGACGAGCACGCCGGGCCGGGGGAGCACGACGGTGCCCGGCTCTTCGAGCGCGGCGGCCGCGGCGGTGACCGACGGGTCGGACACATGAACCACGCGCGGGTCGCCGCCGCTGGTGAACCCGTCGACATGGGGCTTGAGAGCGGCCTCGGCCTCCGGGTCGCCGGCACGGACGACCAGGGGTATGGAACGGCCGGCGGCGGCTTCACGCACGGTCTCCGCGTCGGCCGCCGAGACGGGCACCACCTCGACGACGCCGGCCCCGAGCGGGGGCATGGCCCGTACGGCTTCGCGGGCCAGCGAGGGCGGGACGGACAGTCCGATGCGGACGGTCACGGGCACACCGGCGATCTCCCCCGCGAGGCGCTCGGGCGGATGGCGGTGGCCGAAACCCCGGGCGATCAGCCGCGCGCCGGCGGGACGGGAACCGATCGCGGCCAGCAGCCGCAGTGCGGCGCGCTGCGAACGGCGCTCGCCGAGGACGGCGGCGGCCGCTCTGCGCAGCGGGTGATACGTCCAGTCCGGCATCAGTGGCTCTCGCTCTCCTCAGCGGTCACCGGTCACCCGGCGCGGCCCAGCCGAGTACCGGTGTCATGGAACGCAGCGTCGCTCGCGCCGGCGTCAGCCGGGCGGCCGTGTCGCGCAGCAGCACCGCGGGCGGCCACGACAGCTGGCCGACTGCGCCGAGCCGGGCGGAGCGGCGCTTGATGGCCTGGGTCCGCGGACGGCGCAGCAGGTCGTACGAGCGCAGCGCGGCGGCCACGTCCGGGGTGCCCTCGAGGCAGTGGGCGAGGGTGACCGCGTCCTCCAGCGCCTGGCACGCGCCCTGGCCCAGATTGGGGGTCATGGCGTGGGCCGCGTCACCGAGCAGCGCGACCCGGCCGTGGGCGAAGGAGGGCAGCGGCGGCAGGTCGTACAGGTCGTGGCGGAGCACCGCGTCCGCGGGGACGGCGGCCAGCAGGGCGGGGATGGGGTCCGGCCAGGATCCGAACCGGCGCAGCAGTTCGGCGTACTCGGAGGAGCCGGAGGCCGCGCCCGCCGGCAGCGACGCGGTCGCGAAGCAGTACATCCGCCCGCCCGGCAGCGCCGTGTAGCCGAACCTCTCTCCGCGGCCCCAGGTCGCCGCGCCCTCGGAGGGCGGCGCGGCGAGGGGCTCGGTGACCATGCGCCAGGCGGTGTAACCGGCGTATCGGGGGGCGGCGGCGCCGGGCCACAGCGCGTGGCGGACCGCGCTGCGCAGCCCGTCGGCGCCGACCACGAGGTCGGCCCGGGACTCGCCCCCGCGGTGGTCGACGACCAGGCCCCGGCCGTCGGCGCGGACCGTGAACACCTCGCTGCCCGGCCGCAGGCTGCCGGCGGGCAGCGCCTCGGTGAGCGCCCGCAGCAGGTCCGCGCGGTGCAGGACCACCAGGGGATGGCCGAAGCGGCGTGCCAGCTCGGCGTTGTCCGTACGGGACAGCCAGCGGCCCCGGCGGTCGCGTACGCCGCCGCTGGCCTCGACGGCGCCGAGCGCCCGGACGGCACCGGCCAGGCCGAGCACCTCCAGGGCGCGCAGCGCGTTCGGCCACAGGGAGATTCCGGCACCGATCTCGGTGAACTCCGGGGCGCGTTCCAGCACTTCGACGCGCCAGCCCCGGCGGTGCAGGGCGATGGCCGCGGCGAGGCCGCCGATCCCGCCGCCGACGATGGTCGCGGCGCGCTGCGGCATGGGTCCTCGCTCTGGTTCTGGGGCGCCGCCCTCGGTCAGGTGGCCGTCGTTCCGGTGCCCGAGCGGCCTGGCGCCGCGGCGCGGGTCCGGCTGGGCAGCGCCTCATGGCAACATGGCGGCGGACGCTTGTCAACGTGCCGAGGAGCAGGCCGGGCGCGGTGCGTCGCCGCTGGTGGTCTACCTGTCCCGCGCCTCGTCGGGGAGGGCCTGTTCGGCCCAGATGACCTTGCCCGTGCGGGTGTGGCGGCTGCCCCAGCGCTGGGTGAGCTGGGCGACGAGCAGGAGGCCGCGGCCGCCTTCGTCGAAGGCGCGGGCCCGGCGCATGTGCGGGGCGGTGCTGCTGGAGTCGGAGACTTCGCAGATGAGTGTGGTGTCCCGGATCAGACGCAACTGGACCGGGGACTCGCCGTACCGGATCGCGTTGGTGACCAACTCGCTGACGACGAGTTCGGTGACGAACGAGATGTCCTGCAGTCGCCAGGCGGCGAGTTGTTCGCAGGCCAGCTTGCGGGCGCGGGCGACGAACGCGTGGTCGGCGGGAACGTCCCAGGTGGCGACCTGGTCGGCGTCCAACGCGTGGGTGCGGGCGAGGAGAAGGGCGACGTCGTCGGCGGGACGGTCCGTCAGCAGGCACCGCAGGACTCGGTCACAGGTCTCCTCAAGGGGACGGCCCGTGCCGCCGAGCGCCTGGCGCAGCCGAGCGACTCCGTCGTCCATGTCGCGGTCGGCTGCCTTGACGAGGCCGTCGGTGTAGAGGGCGAGCACGCTGCCTTCCGGGACGTCGAACTCCGCGGTTTCGAAGGGCAGACCTCCCAGGCCCAGCGGTGGCCCGGCGGGCAGGTCGAGGAGTGCGGCTCGGCCGTCCGGGGCGACCAGGACCGGTGGCGGGTGACCGGCCCGGGCCATGGAGCAGCGGCGCGAGACGGGGTCGTAGACGGCGTACAGGCAGGTGGCCCCGATCTCGCCCGGGCTGTCCGAGGTCTCGGCGTCCTCCGTCGTCCTCTCGGCGTCCAGGTGCAGGACGATGTCGTCGAGCTGGGTGAGCAGCTCGTCCGGAGCGAGGTCCACGTCGGCCAGCGTGCGTACGGCCGTGCGGAGCCGGCCCATGGTGGCGGAGGCCTGCACACCGTGGCCGACGACATCGCCCACCACCAGTCCCACTCTGGCTCCGGCCAGCGGGATGACGTCGAACCAGTCGCCGCCGATCCCGGCGCGGGAGCTCGCCGGCTGATAGCGGGAGGCGACCTCGACGGCGGCTTGGCGGGGCGCGCGGTGGGGCAGGAGGCTGCGTTGCAGTCCGAGAGCGAGGGCGCGTTCGCGGGTGTAGCGGCGGGCGTTGTCGACACACACCGCGGCGCGGGCGGCGAGTTCCTCGGCCAGCAGCCGATCGTCCTCGCCGAAGGGTTCCGGTGTGCGGTGGCGGGCGAGGACCGCCAGGCCGAGAGGGGTACCGCGGGCTCGCAGCGGCACCGCCATCAGCGAGTGGATGCCATGGACCTCGATGCTGCGGGAGCGCTCCGGTGAGCCTGCCGCCCACAGTCGCCGGGTGACGTCGTCGAGCACGTGCAGCAGGGCCCGGCCGGTGGTCAGCGCCCGGTCCGGCGGCGAGCCCTCGTCGTAGGTGTGCGTACTGCCGACCGGGATCACGGCTTCGGGGCAGTCCGCCAGCACGGACCGCTGAGCAGTGCGGCGAAAGACCAGGAGGTGGGGGCGGGGCGAGGGAGCCGCTTCCTCACCGGCCAGCACGGAGTCCAACAGGTCCACGACGACGAAGTCGGCGAGATGGTCCGTGCACACCTCCGCGAGTTCCTCGGCGGTGCGCGTCACGTCCAGGGTGGAGCCGATCCGCCAACCGGACTCGTTGAGCACGCTCAGGCGTCGGCGGGCCAGGAACTGCTCCGTGCTGTCCATCGCCGCCAGGCACATGCCTCGCACCTCGCCCGCGTCGTCCTTGAGCGGGCTGAGGGACACCAGCCACGCGTGCTCATGGGGCTCGCCGGGTGCGCGCAGCCATGCCTCGTACGGCATCGGCTCACCCGTTCGCAGCACGCGCCGCACCGCGTCGTCGAGTCCTTCGAAGCCCGGGATCCGACGCGTCCCGTCGGCCGACTCCCCGACCCGTCGGCCCAGCAGTCCCCGCTGCGGCCTGCCCATCGCCCCTTCCATCGCGGAGTTCGTGGCCACGGCGAGCCCGTCCCGGTCGAAGAGCGCGATCGGGACGGGGAGCTGGTCCAGGGCCCACCGCCGCAGCCGCGCCGCCGGCTCGGGCAGCCGTCCGGTCAGGAACCACTGGACGTCCCCTGCCGAGTCCAGCAGCGGATGCGCCTCCAGCTCCAGCTCCACGCCGTGCCCGTCCCGGTGCCGGGCGTGAACGGGGCCGCGCCAGTCGCCCTGCTCGGCCAGGCGGCGCCGGGCGGCGGCCGGAAGGGGGTCGGTCAGCAGTTCGACCGCACGGCGGCCGAGCACCTCCCCGGGCTCGTATCCGAGCAGACGACGGGCGTCAGCACTCCACGCGATGACCGTCCCCCTGGCGTCCACCGCGGCCGAGGCGACTCCTTGCTCGCCCATCGTTCCTTCTCTCCACACGACCGGAGCCGCCGTTCAGTGGGCTCACAGATCGACTGCACGGTACTGCCTTCAGGCTTCATTGTGCGCCGTGCACCGCGCACATCGCGCGCGATCACCTCGGTACCGGAGCCACCGCTGTCGGCGCTGGATCAGGGCGTTCCGGTCTCGGTGAGGAATTTCCCTGCGACAGCGGTCAGACCGTCCCCGGCTCTGAAGACGGAGAGGTGGTCACCGTGCGGCTCCACGTGCAGCCGGGAGCGGGCCAGGGCGGCAGCCACCGCGTGTGACCCGGCCGGATGAGCGGTCTGATCGTCCTCGCTGGTGACGACGAGTGCCGGGGCCTTGACCCGGGGCAGGGCGCCACGGATGTCCTCCGCCATCAAGGCGCCGTTGAGGAGGGAGTACCGGTAGAACGTCTCGGCGTCCCGGAAGGGGTGGAGTACCAGGTCGGCGACGTCCGGCGGCAGATCAGCGGTGGCGTTCCGGGGCACCGCTCCGTGCACCATCGCGGCGCTCTGCCTGCTCTCTGCCGCGATCTCCATGAGTGCCTGGAGATTGCGCTGATGGCTGGTCTTCGGGCTGTCCGCGCCGAGGTCGAAGTCCCCGTGCCACAGACTTGTCGAGGCCACCCGATCGGCGTGTTCCGCGGCCATCCGCAGGGCGAGAACCGCACCACCGCACAGGCCCATCAGATGGGCTCGCGGTACCTGATAGTGATCGAGGATGGCCAGGATGTCGCTGATCTGGTCGACGACCCGGTGCCCCATCGCGTCGAACGCCTCGGGCTCCTCGCCGGTGCCGTGCGGGCCGCCGAACAGGCCACGGGTCTCCCAGGTCAGCGCGTGGTGGTCACGCCCCAGGAATGCCAGCCAGGCATCGCACAGTTCGGCGGGCATTCCGCACGCCGACGCGATGAGCACGACAGGACGGCTCGGGTCACCGGCCGACCTCACGCGCAGTGCCACCCCGTCGGGCGTGGTGATGTGTGCCGTGCCGATGGTGTCGCCGTTCCGGGCGGTCATGGTGTCCCCCGTCTCCCTGCGCGGGCGGAACCGGCCGGCCGCCGCCGATCGCGGGCGGTCCGCCGGCCGGCTCCTGGTGGATGCGCCGATTCAGCTGCGGCGCGCGAACGCGTGGCCACGTGTGGTCTCCGTCGCCAGCCGGTTGTGGCCGTAGCGGTCCTGCCCGCTGACCAGGACGGACCCGTACCGCTCCAGGCTGACGCTGCCGCCGTACTCCTCCACGACGTCCGTGTCCGGATAGACCCGTACCGACGTGGGGACGTAGCGGCCCGCGAAGCCCAGCCGCATCTCGTCCGTGCGCCCGGCGTGCGGGAGCGAGGCGTGCATGAGCGTGGACCAGAACAGGATGGCCTCACCCGGACGCATCACCATCGGGACCGCCTGGGACTCGTCCGGCTCCCAGTCGGGGTCCTTCTGCAGCTCCCGGTAGTCGTAGCCGAAGAAGCCGCGGCGGACGCCCTTCTTCGTCTCGCGGTTGATGCGGTCCGGGTCGTAGTGCATCCGTTTCGTCTCGTCGTAGAACATCGTCCGATGCGTACCGGGGATGAACTGAAGACAGCCGGTTTCCTCGTTGGCCTCGGTGAATGCCGTCCAGACGGTGATCGTGCCACCGAAGTCCTCGACGCCCGCGGGCCACAGGATCTGCGGCTTTCCCGAGGCGTTGGCGAAGGTGTCCGCCTGGTGCCAGTCCGTTCCCTCGTCGCCCGGGTACTTGGGGAAGAACTCGGTGCGCCAGCACAGGACGTCGGGTCCGAGCACGCTGGTCACCCGGTCCACGATCTGTGGCCTGGTGATGTGGTCGGCCAGTACGGCGGAGTCCAGGTGACGGTCGTAGTTGGAGATGTTGGTGTTCCCGGACTCCGCCGCCTCTCCCTGGTAGACGGCCATGCTGCGGTCCATGAGCCGGATGCGCTCCCGGCGCCAGATCCGGCGCATCTCCTCGACCTCGTACACCTTGAACGGGCCGATGAAGCCCTGCTCGTGGAACTGCTTCAACTCCTCCTGGCTGAGGGCGAATTCCCGGTCGGCGGTCTGTTCGGCGCTCACGCGGATGCTCCTTCGGTCTGCTGGGCGTGCGTGGTGACGGCAAGCGGGGTGACGACGGCGGCCAGCCGACGGATGGACGCGGTGTCCTCCAGAGCCGCGAGGTCGACGCCCACCCCGAACTCCCGCTGTATCTCGGCGAGGATGCGGGCAAAGGCCAGGGACGTCGCACCGGCCTCGAAGACGTCCTGGTCAGGTCCGATGTCGGACCGCTCCAGCACCTTCTCGACGATGCGGGCGACGACGGCCTCCGTCTCGCTCACCCCGCCGGCCGGCGGTCGGCCCGCCCCGCCGGCACCCGGAGCCTCGGTCGTGGGCTCGTCGAGCAGGTGGGCGTCGAGAGCCGCGCGGTCGGTCTTCCCCTGCGGGGTCAGGGGGACTTCGGCCAGCAGCCGGTAGACGGCGGGCCTCAGGTACGCGGGCAGCGACGTCCTGGCGTGCTCGGCCAGGTGCCCGGCCAGCTGTGCCGTGTCGGCTGCCGGCGAGGGCAGCACGTAGGCGACGAGCCGTACGTCCCCGTCGTAGTCGCGCGCGACGACCACCGCCGCGGACACGCCCTCGTGGCGGACCAGGCAGTGCTCCACCTCGCCCGGTTCGATGCGGTAACCGCGTACCTTGATCTGGTCGTCGGTCCGTCCGAGGTAGAGCAGCTCTCCGTCGGCGCTCTGGACCGCCCTGTCCCCGGACCGGTACCAGCGGCACCCCTCCTCCTCCACGAACCGGGCGGCGGTCAGCTCCGGGCGGTTGAGGTAGCCGCGCGTCACCCCGGGACCGCCGACCTGTATCTCACCGGGAGTTCCCACCTGCACGACCCGGCCTTCCTCGTCCACCAGCCTGACGCGCAGGTCCGGCAGCGGCACGCCGATCGGGCTGACCTCCGGCTGCCTCAGGTCGGCCGCGTGAATGCGCCGGACCGTCACGTGCACGGTCGTCTCGGTGATGCCGTACATGTTGACCAGCTCGGGGGTGGTGTCGCCGTGCCGCTCGATCCAGGGGCGCAGTAGCGCGACATCGAGCCGTTCGCCGCCGAAGACCACCAGCCGCAGCGCGAGCCCGGCCTTGTCCGGCCGTTCTCCCTCGGCCGCGATCAGCCCCCGGAAGGCGGAGGGAGTCTGGCTGAGCACGGTGACGCCCTCGTCCTCCAGGAGCGCCAGCAGCCGCTCCGGCATCCGGACGGCCTCCTTCGGGACGATCACCAGGCGCCCACCGTGCAGAAGCGCGCCCCAGATCTCCCAGACGGAGAAGTCGAAGCCCACCGAGTGGAAGAGCGTCCACACGTCGTCGGGCCCGAATCCGAAGCGGTCCGCGGTCGTCGTGAACAGCCGGACCACGTTGCCGTGCTCGACCACGACCCCCTTGGGCACACCGGTGGATCCGGAGGTGTGGATCACGTAGGCCGGCCCGTTCTCCGGACCGCCGTCGGCGGTTTCGCCGATGGCCTCGGCCGCTGCCGCCTCGGCTCCGCCCTCGTCGGCGAGGACGAGGCGCACGTCCCGGCCGGCGAACAGCGGCACGGTCCGAGAGCCGGCCACGACGGTGCGCAGGCCCGTGTCCTCCAGCAGCAGATCGAGCCGGGCGGCGGGGTGGTCGGGGTCGAGCGGCACATAGGCTCCGCCCGCCTTGAGGATTCCGAGGAGCCCGACGATCAGGTCGGCGCCGCGCTCCAGGCACAGGCCGACGAACTCTCCCTTCCCGATGCCGTGTGCCCGTAGTCGGCTTGCCAGCGACTCCGCGCGGGAGTCGAGGTCACCGTAGGTCAGAGAAGGTCCGCCCGGCTCGGTGACCGCGACGCGATGCGGGGCACGGCGAGCGACGTCCTGGAAGACCTTGTGCAGCAGTCCGCTGTGATGCGAGACCGGGGACGTGGCTGGTGGCACGTGGAACGTCCTTTCTGAATTGCACTCGGACCCGATGCAAGTCCGACCCGAACTGCCGTTCACTGCCGGACATGTCATGCTCGATTCAGTTCGGGGCACCTCCGTGGACATGTGGTTCTCACAGCCGGAGCAGGGCACGGACCGGTGCCGGCCAGCCGGCCGGGCGAGGACCGTGACGGTGTTTGAGGGCGAGAAGGACCCGGTCGAGACCGAAGGCCACGCAGGCGCTGTGCCCGACCGTTCCGTCGCGCAGCCGCAGCCCGAACGCCTCGCCGAAGTGGTCCCTGTGGTAGTTGACGGATGCGACGGCCTGCGCGATGCCGTCGTCGACCTCCGCGACCAGCTCCCACTTGAGTTGTTCCGACTGCTGCGCCGACGCCAGATACTTTCCGATCCGGCCGAAGAAGGGATCGTTGGCGGGACGCGGTGCGACGTCCAGTCCCAGGCTCCGCAGCACCGTCTCCGCGGTGGTCAGCGCACGGCCACGCCAGTCGTCGGTCGCGGCCGCGGCCCCGTAGCGAACGACCTCGTACATCCGGAAACTGCGCAGCCGCCCGGTTTCCGCCGTCGCCTCCCCGCGGTAGCACACCGCCTCCACGCTCAGACAGCCGTCCTCCGCCGGTCCCGCACCCGCGATGAGGGGGTAGAGGTGATGGCAGGCGGCCGAGGTGAGCACGAGGTCGGTCGGGACCGGGCGTCCTCCGTCCGGCGCGCCGTGCACCGCGCCGAGGAGCTGGGGGAAGTTGGCGGGATAGCCGGCGAGTTCGGAAATGCTCCGTGCCATCACCGGGGGGGCTGTGTAGTGTTCCTGGACTTCGTCCGCGAAGGTCGTTCCCAGCCTGGTCCGCAGACCGTTGTGGACCCTCTCGTCCCCACTGGGCGTGAGGAGGACGCCATCGGCCTGAGTCTGATGTTCCGTCATCACCATGAGACCTCCTCGGTGGGGGTCCCGGTCGTCCGGCGCACGGATGCGAGCGCCGCGACGATGGAGTCGATCGTGCGGAACGTCTCGGGCACCAGCATCTCGTCCGGGACTTCGACCCCGAATCGCTTCTCGATCTCCACCAGGATCTGCACCACCCGCATGGATTCGAGGCCGAGGGACCGGAGATCCACGTCGCCGCCGACGCTCCAGGCGCGGTCGCCCAGGACTCCCGGGTCGCTGAGAATCGCGCGTATCTCGTCCTGCATTGCGTGCCACCGTTCGGTTCACGTCACAGCCAGCGAGCGGCCACGACGGCTTTGACAGGGGTGTTTCCATGCCGGACCAGCGGCATGGTCAGTTCGTGCGCCTCTTCCAGGGGCCAGACGATGTTCTGCGGTGAGCGGGTGACCGGCCAGTCCTCGGGGGTGAGGATGTTCCAGCGGTGCAGCGTGTTCAGGAAGAACGGGTCGGCAGCGGTCCAGCGGTCATCGACCCGTATGTCGAACCAGGCGTGTGTGCAGGGGAAGGGAGCCCCGATGAAGAATCCGGACGCCGGTCTGGAGGCGTAGCCCACGTCTGCCGCGACCTGGCTCAGATAGCGACTAGCGGACCGGCAGTCGGCCAGTTGCGTCTCCTTGAGGAATCCCAGATCACAGCCGAGTTCCTCGGGAATCCTGTGGAAGACCAACCGCTGTGCCGCCTTCGCGACGACGTCGAACGGTGCCTCGAAGTCGTAGATCTCCGACGGCATGACCACCCGCGCCACCACGTGATCCCCCTCCGGTCGTTCGGGTCCTCCCAACGCCGCTGCCAGGTGGCAGCTCAGAGAGAAGTCGCAGTCGCCCGCGTGACCCGGTTCCGGGCAGTTCAGAGAAAGCGTGATCTCACAGCACTCACGCTGCAGGGCCTTCGCCCGCGCGAGGGACCGCGCCCACAGGTGCATCACCGCCATCTGGGACGACGGCAGCCCCAGTGCCGAGGCCGTGTTCTCCAGGTCCAGTGGATCGAAGGCAGCGTCCTCGGCCACCCCCGCGCACGGGAGTCCGAGGTCGAGGAGCATGGACAGCAGCGCCTCACTGATCCCGTACACACGGTGTGCGCCGGCCGGTGACACCGAGAAGTTGCGGTATTTGTCCGGGACTTTCAGGGCTCTGGTGACCACATCGCGCGCCAGGAGTTCCACTGACCTCTCCACGCTTGAACGAAGTACCTGTCGGCCGGCCGGGTCAGGCCACGGACGAGGAGCCGGTGCCGCACAGTTCGGACACCACGTTCCAGAGGTTTTCCGGAGTGGCGAAGATCTGCGGCTTCACCACATCGTCGGGGATCGAGATCTCGTACGTTTCCTCGATGCCCAGCATGAGTTCCACCATGGCCAAGGAGTCCAGCCCGTAATCGGCTGTACGCAGGTCGGGTGGCAATGGATCGTCGGGCTCCAGCAGCCGCAAGGCCGCACGCACAAGAGCTTCGAACCGGGCGTCCCAGGGTGGGTTCATAGGGCTCCCTCGCCTCTCATCGGCCCGCGAGTGCGCGGTAATCGATTTTTCCGTTGCGCATCAGGGGCATTTCCCGCAGCCTCACCCAGTGCGCGGGGAGGCCGGTCACATATCTGCCGTCGAGGAATTCCTGAAGTGTCTTCGGGTGCACGTCCTCGGCCGCCACGTAGTGGATCAGAAGTCGCTGCGTCTCCTGTGCCGCCTCGGCGGTGACCGCGCAGTGCACCAGGCAGGGGTGCTGCCTCAGTGTCGCTTCGATCTCGCCCAGATCGATCCGCATGCCCCGGACCTTGACCTGCCGGTCCGCCCTGCCGAGGCAGAAGGCGAGGCCGTCCTCGACGCATGCCAGATCTCCGGTGCGGTAGAGCCGCTGCGTGGGAGAGGCGGGGTCGACCTCGTCGTGGAAGAAGACGGGTGTGCGGCCGGTCTCGGCGCCGACGTACCCCCCGCCGACGGGCAGTCCTCCGACGAACAGCTCACCCGTCTCGCCGGGGCGGGCCGGACGCCAGTTCTCGTCCTGCTCGACGAGCACGTGGAGCGCCGTGTTCGCGATGGGCCGCCCCACGGGCAACCGCGGGCGCTGTGTGTCCTCCCGCCGGACCACGTGCTGAGCCACGTCGTCGGAGCACTCGCTCATGCCGTAGGCGTTCATCAGGTGCGTGTTCGGCAGTGCGTCGAGCACGCGCGCCGCGAGCTGCGGACGCAGCTCCTCCCCCGTCGCGATGAGCCAGCGCAGTTCCGGGAGCGGGTCGTCACAGGCCCTCCGGCGGAGATCGTCGACGACTAGGGTGAGCACCGTGGGCACCAACTGGGCGATGCTGACGCGGTGTTCGGCGAGCGCCTTGAGCAGTCGACGGGGATGCGCCGTGTCGAAGTCGTCGATGACGGCCACCGTCGCGCCCACCGTGAGGGCCGCGAGCATCTGCCAGATCGACACGACATACGTCGGCGGGGCGCTGAAGGCCACGACGTCGGCGGAGGTGAGGCCGAGGGCATCGACCATGTGCCGGAGGTGGTTCGCCATGCCGCGGTGCTCGACGACGGCCCCCTTGGGTGTGCCCGAACTGCCCGAGGTGTGGATGACGTACCGGGCCTGGCGGTCCGCGCAGCGGCGCGGGGACCAGGGCAGCGGCGACGGTCCGTGCCCGGCTGCCTCGCTCATCCGCAGCAGTTCCACGTCCGTCTCGGCCGCGGCCTTGAGCAGCGTGGACGCGAGGGCCCGGTACTCCCCCTCGGCCTCTTCCTCGTGCCGCACCTCGTGCACCAGAACGTACGCGCACTCGTTCTGAGCGAATATCCGGGACAGACGCTCCACCGGCCACCTGTGATCCACCGGTACGTAGGTCGCGCCGAGGCTTTCCAGGGCCAGGAAGGCGACGGGGTTGTCCAGGCTCCGTGGTCCCGACACGGCGACGCGATCGCCCGGCTCGCAGCCGCGGTCCAGCAGGAGGGCGCGCAACCGGGCGACCCTGTCCCGGAGTTGCCCGTACGTCGTTCGGCCGCCGCTGCCGACGAAGGCGACGCGGTCGGGGCTGTGTCCGGCCAGGTCGTTGACGGCGTCGGACACCGACGGCGCCGGTTCCGGCACACTGCCGCGTTGTATCAGGGCGAGCTCGGACGCCTCGGCGACGGCACCGGGAGACAGGGCGAGCGTCGCCAGAGCGGGATCCCGTGCGGGGTCGGTTCTCGAAACCCTGGGGTGCATGAGAGGTGGATCTCCCTTCTCCGGTCTCCTCAGCCGAGGACCGTCTCCGAAAGCGACCTGGCGTACGCGTCGAGAAAGGTGTCGATGAAGGGCCGGCTGTAGCGGTTCGCGTCGTACCCGATCGCGCCGGTCAGCTTGTCTCCCGTGAGCCGGAGGCGGAACTTGATGCCGGGAGCCCCGGCTCCGTACCGTTCCCGTTCGTTCTCCTCCGCCTCGGCGTACGGTTCGAGCGCGGCGTCCCCGAGGAAGATCCGCTCTCTGGCCGGCCCGTCCTGGTCGAAGATGAACATGACGTCCACGGAGGCGGGCGAGAACCCGGCCTCCCGCCAGATCCGCTGGGCGCAGAGCTCCTGGTTCTCATAGGCGTCGAGGAGAGCGGAACGGACCGCGCGCACGAGCGGGCCGGGCCCGCCGTCCTGGGGCACGGCGACGGCGATCACGGCGAAGTTCAGGACGCACCCGATGAGGTCCGCCACCTCGGGTACCAACCTGCGGTTGAACAGCGTCATCACCGCGACGTCCGGCCGCTGCGCGTACTGAGCCAGCAGTTTCATGAACGCGGCCATGGTGATCATGTGCGGGGTCGCCCGGAACCTCTTGGCCGATGCCGCCAGGGCGGCACGGAGGTCCTCGGGAAGGGTGAACGTGCGGGTGCACGGTCTGCGTCGCGAGGGGGCGTCGCCGTCCGGGAGGTCTCCGGGGATGCCGACCGGGCGGACCTCGCGCAGCACCCGGCGCCAGTACGCGATCTCCGTGGCCGCCTTCGGCCCGCGGGCGGTCTGCTGTTCCCGCGCGACCCAGTCACGCATCCGGGGCGGCCGGCCGTCCGCCGGTTCCCGGCCGCCGCGCAGCAGGCGCGCGTACTGCCGTGACAGGTCCCGCCACTGGACGTCCACCGACCAGCCGTCGGCGATGATGTGGTGCAAGGTCAGCGCGAGGACGAAGTCGTTCTCCGCCCGGCGTACGACACCGAGCTTCATCAGCGGATCGCGCGCGAGGTCGAGGGTGCTGCCCTGCTCGCACGCCACCGCCGCACGGAGGGCGGCGGGCTGCTCGGGCTCCGGTACGTCGCTGATGTCACGCGCCCAGGTGATCGGCTCCAGGGGGCGGCGACGGATGATCTGGACCGGCTTGCCGTCCACCCTGCCGAAGTTGGTGCGCAGCGCCTCATGACGCTGGGCAACGGCTCTGACCGCCGCTCCGAGCACCTCCACGTCGAGCGGTCCGCGAACGCGCACCATCGTGGGCATCACCAGAGCGGGATCCGGGAACAGCCGCTCACTGCCCCACCAGTGCCGTTGCAGGTCCGACATGGGGGCGAGGATGTCGGTGTCCGTCGTGATCGGGTCCAACGCCGCTCACCCCCGCCGTTCCCGGCTCGGCGCCGGCGCCGCGTCCGTGCACGCTCGCGCCATGTCGCCGATGACCGGGTTGTCGAGGATCTGCCGCACGGAGAGTTCGAGGCCCAGGGTCCGGCGGACCTGTATGGACAGATGCGCCGCCTGCAGCGACCCGCCGCCGAGTTCGAAGAAGTCGTCCTCCGCCCCGAGGCGCGTCTCCGGCACGTCGAGAATCTCGGAGAGCAGCCCGATGAGCGCTGCCGCCACCTTGGCCTGCGGAAGCTCCGCTCCGTCGTCCCGCCGGCCGCGCGCCGGCTCGTCCACGGGGCGGAACAGGGGGACGACGTCGAGGTCGTCGACCTCCCCGACCCGTGTGTGCGGGTCACCGGCGATCCGGTCGAGCACCAGGGGAAGGGCGGAGGCCACCTTCTCCATCACGGCTTCCTCGAACAGGCTGCCGGCGTACGTCAGCCGGGTGGTCAGCTCCTCCCCGTCGGGGAACGCCATCAACGCCAGTGGGTAGTGGGGGGTGTTGTCGCCACCGGGTGTGATCCGCAACCCGTCGTCACGATCGGGTGGCCGCCGGGCCGTGCCGGGAAGGTTCTGGAAGGCGTAGCCCGTGTCGCACAGGTCCCGCTGTCCGCACAGCTGCTGGATGGCGCCCAGTCCCATGAACTCGTGCCGGACGAGCCGGGACTGCTCGCGCTGCAGACGTCCGCACAGCTCCCGCAGCGTCTCGTCCGGATCCAGGCGGATCCTCGCCGGGACCGTGTTCGCGAACATTCCGATCATGCTGTCGCTCCCGGGGAGCTCGGCGGGCCGTCCGCCGACCGTCCTGCCGATGACCACGTCGTCACTGCCCCGGAGCCGGCCCAGCAGCAGACCCCAGGCCGTCTGGACGAGCGTGTTGAGCGTCAGGGAGTCCGCACGTGCCAGGGCACGCAGGCGCTCGGTGGCCCGCCGGTCCATCCGGCGCGTCAGGTGGCGGGCGTCGAGCGCGGTGTTGCCGGCCGTGCCCGGCGCCAGGCGGCTGCCGGGGCGGAAGCCGGACAGGTGGTCGCGCCAGGCCGCTTCGGCCGCCGCGCGGTCCCGGCTCGCCAGCCACGCGCCGTACGCCCGGTAGGGGTTGGGGGCGGCGGCCGCCTCCGCAGGGGTGAGCGACCGGTCGTACCCGTCGATGATCTCCTTGAGCAGCAAGGAGCTCGACCAGCCGTCCAGGAGGATGTGGTGGTAGGTCAGGGCCAGTACGTGGTGTTCGGGGCCCAGCCTGACCAGCACGCCCCGCAGCAGTGGCGGCTTGGCGAGGTCGTGCCGTCGGCGCAGTTCGCCGGCCAGCAGCTCCCTCAGCTCGGTGTCGCGGCGCGCTGCTTCCGCACCGGTGAGGTCCACGGTGGTCAGGGTCGGCTCCGCGGCCTTGCCCACGACCTGCACGAGCTGCCCCGTCCTCGGGCGCATCCAGAACCCCGCACGCAGCGCGGGGTGCCGGGCGAACACGGCCGTCGCGGCGCCGGCCAGCCGGTCGGCGTCGAGCGGCCCCTCGAACTCCAGGGTGTCCTGGAGCACATACGAAGCCTGCTCACCGTCTCTGTACAACCACTCGAAGTAGAGACCTTCCTGCAGTGGTGTGACGGGGAGGACGTCCTCGATGGCCGCGTCGGACATGGCTACCTCTTCATCTCCGCTTCGATGTCGTCGAGTTCCTCCTGGCTGAGCGGCTCCATGCCCGGGGCGGGCCCGGCGCCGGGCGTCTCGGCCGTCCGGTTCCCGGCGGCCCGTGCCGCGGCGGCCAGCGCGCTGACCGTCCCGGACTCGAAGACGTCCTGGACGCCGATCTCCAGGCCTGCCTCACGGGCCCGGGCGACCAGGCGCATGATGGCGACGCTGTCGCCGCCCAGTGCGACGAAGCTGTCGTCCGGCCCGACGGATGCCACGCCGAGGATCTCGGCGAACAGCCGCCGCAGCACCTTCTCCTCGCCGGTGCCTTCCTCCGGCACGAGGTCTTCCGCGCCCATCAGCTGCTCCCCTGCTGTAGACGGATCACGAGGAGGACACCTCCGCCGACCGGCCGTGCCAGGAACGCCAGAGGCCGGCGTACGCACCGTCCGCGGCCACGAGTTCGTCGTGGCCGCCCAGTTCGGTGAGCCGGCCCTCCTCCATCACCGCCACCCGGTCGGCGTCCTGGGCGGTGTGCAGGCGGTGGGCGACGGCGATGACCGTCCGCCCTTCCAGCACCGCGGCCAGGGTGCGCTCGGTGTGTCGCGCGGTTCGCGGGTCGAGCAGTGCCGTCGCCTCGTCGAGAATCAGCGTGTGGGGGCCGGCCAGCAGCACCCGGGCCAGGCTCAGTTGCTGCGCCTGCGCTCCGTCGAGGTGGTGCCCGCCCGCCCCGAGCTCCGTGTCCAGGCCGTCGGGCAACTGCGCGGCCCAGTCGCAGCCGACCGCTTCGAGGGCTCGGAGGAGTTCGGCGTCCGTCGCGGTGGGCGCTGCCATGGACAGGTTGTCGCGCAAGGTTCCCATGAACACGTGGTGTTCCTGGGTGACCAGGACGATCTGGCGGCGCAGCAGCTCCGGCGGCAGAGCGGACAGAGAGACTCCGCCGACCCGTACCGACCCGCTGTCCGGCCTGTCGATGCCGGCGAGCAGTCTGCTCAGGGTGCTTTTGCCCGCTCCGGACGGCCCCACCAGGACGAGCCGTTCACCGGGCCGTACGGTGAGATCGACGTCCCGCACCACATCGTGCACGCCGTCGTAGGAGTAGCGCACGCCCGACAACTCGATACGGTCGTCGGCCGGCTCCCGGTCGGGCTCGGCGGGTGCGGACGGCTCCCGTGCGTCGAGCAGCATGCCGACGCCCTCCACGCGGGAGAACGAGGCTCCGCTGCGCTGCAGGAGTTCCAGCCACTGCAGGAGCGTGTCCAGTGGCTGGGAGAGCTGGCGCAGCCACAGGGCCGAGGCGGTCAGCGCGCCCAGGCTGACCATTCCGTTCTGGTGCAGCACGCTGCCCAGCAGGAGGACGCCGACCACGGGGATGACGTAGGAGACGTCGACGGCCGGGAACAGCACCGAGCGCAGGTACAGCGTCCGCATGCGAGTCCGGCAGCAGGTGTCGACGGCTTCGAGGCATTGCGAGACCTGCCGTTGCTCCAGCCGGAACGCCTCGATGGTGCGCGCTCCGGCGGCGGCCGCGGACAGCTGCTCGGCCAGAGCCGAGTTGGCCTCGCCCTCCGCCAGGTAGGCGGTGTGGGCGCGCCGCAGGTACCAGGGCACGGCGACCGCGATGCCGGCGAGTCCGACGACGCCGCACACCCCGAGCAACGGACTGGCCAGGAAGACGGCACCGAGGATGAGCGGTACCTGGAGCGAGGCGATGAACACGTCCGGGCCGGCATCGCGCAGGGCCGTGCCGACCGCGCTGATGTCGGCGGTGCCGCGGACCGCCAGATCGCCGGTGCCGACCCGCTCCACCGCGGGGACGGGGAGAGCCAGGATCCGGTCGACGAAGCGCTCGCGTACGCGGGCGAGCGTCCGTTCGCCGAAGCGGTGTCCCACCCGGCGCGCGTAGCGGACGAGCAGCAACTGGGCCAGCGAAGAGATCAGGATCAGCGCTGCCAGCCGGTCCACCGTGCCGACTCCCGCGCCGTTGTGCACCTCGTCGATGATCCGGCCGAGGAGCCAGGGCCCGACCAGGCCCGCCCCGACCGCCAGCGCGTTGAGGAGCAGCATGGCGATGAAGGCCCCTCGGTCCTGACGTACCAGAGCGCGGGCCGCGCGCAGCGTCCGCGGCCGATCGGCCACCAGAAGCGTTCCGTCGGAGGGGGTGGAATGGCTCATCGCACCGTCTCCTGCGCCTTGTGGCTGGCCGGATCGCTCACGGTGCCGCCGGGAGGTTCGTCCAGTCCCCGGGAGACGAGCCGCCGGTACTCGGGCTGCGTGGCCAGGAGCTGGCTGTGGCGTCCGGCGGCGGCCAGCCGTCCGTCGACGAGGTAGCAGACGACGTCCGCTCGGTCGAGAAGCAGCGGCGAGGTGGTGGTCACCAGTGTCGTGCGCCCTTCCCGGTAGGCGTACAGCCGTGCCGCGATGGCCGCCTCGGTGTGCGCGTCCACCGCCGACGTGGGTTCCATGGCCATGAGCACCTCCGGTTCGGCGAGCAGCGCCCGAGCCAGGCGAACACGCTGGCGCTGGCCCCCGGAGAGGTTGCGGCCGCCTGCCTGGACGCGGGAGTCGAACCCGTCGGTGAGCCCCAGCACGATGTCGCGGACCATCGCGGCGTCGACCGCGCGCTCCACGGCTTCCCGCTCCCGCTGCGAGCGTCCGCCGATGACGTCGAGCAGGGTGCCGGGGAAGAGGGCGGCCTCGTTGTCGGCGACCAGGATGCGTTCCCGGATCTGGCGCAGCGCGATCTGCGCCAGGGGGATGCCGCCCCAGGTGGCGTCCGACTCGGTGAAACGGCCGAGCCGTTCCACCACGGCCGCGGAGTCCGCGGAACGGGCGCTGACCAGGGCGGTGAACTGTCCGGGCCGCACCTGAACACCGGAGGCGGGATCGTGCAGCGTGGCGCTCTCCTCGGGCCCGTCCAGGCCGGCCGCGGGGTCGGCCGCATGCGGTTCGAGGGCCAGGAAGCGGATGAGCCGGCGTCCCGCCACCACACCGTGGCTCAGGTCGTACGCCCCTTCGATGAAGAACGAGACCGGCACCACGAGCACCGCTGCATAGCCGTACACCGAGACGAGTTCGCCCGCGGTGATCGCGCCTTCGGCGGCCAGCCGGGCCGCCACCCACGTCACCGCCGCGAGGAACACGGCCGGGAGTCCGACGCCGAGCGCCTGGACCCAGCTGGTCATGGCACCGACGCGGTAGCCCTCGGTCCTCAGCGTCTGCGAGTGACGGCGATAGCGCTCGGCATAGACGTGCTTGCCGCCGATGCCGTTGAGCACGCGCAGCCCTTCGGTCATGTCGATCAGACGGGAGGCGAGGCGTCCGGAGTGGTCGCGGTAGGTCGACTCCGCCCCGCGCAGCCGGCCCAGCAGCGGACCGACCAGGACGGCCAGCACCGGCACACCGAGCAGGACGAGCAGGGCCAGCAGCGGGGAGATGGCCAGCAGCAGGACGGCTACGACGGCATAGGCGACGACGGCACCGAGGCCCGGGCCGGTGACGGTGAGGACGTTGGCGATCTGCGCGACGTCGCCGAAGCCGATGGTGAACACCTCTCCCGACGACACGCGTCGCGGGAGCGTGGCTCCGAGGCGGGTCACGTGCTCCGTCACGACGCGCACCGAACGGAACGCCGCGTCCATGCGGATCTTCGTCATGGTGCGGTGCCGCATGATGGCCAGCCAGGCGTTCAGCACGCCGATGGCCAGAAGGGCGCCGCTCCAGGTGACGAGCGCCGTGCTGTCATCGGCGGTCAATCCGTCGTCGATGGCCCGCGAGAGCAGGTACGGGGGCAGCATCAGCCCGACCATCCAGCTGCTCCCCAGCAGCGCGCCGCCCACAACCCGCTTCCGCTGGCTGACGACCAGCCACCACATGTAGCGCAGGGGGCTGCGGATGTCCGGCGTCCCCGGATGCACCGCGGGATCGGTCAGGGCACGGAATCCGTCGGGGGGAGGTCCGCAGAGCCGGGCGTGTGCCTTCGTTTCGTTCTGCAACCTTGCTCTTCCCCTCCGATTCGATCCTGCGAATAATGCTTGACGTTCGTTCCGCCCCGGTTCGCTGCCGTGCGGGCAGCGGGAAGAGAGGAGGACATCGGCATGACGCGAAGCAAGCGCTGTGTCTGCGTCGACTTCTGAGGGGTCAGGACCTCCCGATGTCGCGGCGTGGATCGAGCCGCAGCTTGCGCAGCGACTCGGGGGGCTCTTCCGCGAGGGTCATCAACCCGCCCTCGATCGAGGCGGCGAGGACCGCCGGGAGATCGTCCGGCAGGAACGCGGTACTGGCGCCCACTCCGATGAAGAGTCCCTGTTCGACCGCCACGGCGAGATGGAAGTTCGGGCCGATCCGCTGCCTGGACGTGCGCCAGGCGACCGACGTCCGCAGGGGTGAGTCGACGGGCGGTTCGCCGTCGCCCTTGCCGAGGTAGTTGTAGTGGGAGGAGAAGTAGGTCGGGTCCGTCTCGTGGTGCCCGGTCCTGTTCAGCTCGCCCTTGAGAGCATCGACGTCGAAGCATCCGTGCAGGTAGGCGTTCATGCCGGCCTGGTAGGTGGCGCGCAGGAACAGGTCCGGCGGCGCGTCCTCGTCGATGCGCACCGACAGGGGCACGCACTGGTTGAGGGAGCTCACCAGCGACGACCACGGCTCATGGAGCCGGTTGGCCGTCATGAGCCCGAAGGTGATCTCCTCGCGCTGTTTGAGCCGGGCGAGTGCGAGGCCGCCCACGGCGAGCAGGATCGACTGGATCGACACGCCGGTGCGCCGCGAGACCGAGCGGGCGGCGCGCAACCCCTCGACGCTGTAGATCGTGGCGCGTCGGCGTGTGCTGGTATCGCCCTGGTGCCGGTCCTCCGGCAGGAACGGGCCCCAGTGCCGGGTCCAGTGGTCCACGGCACGCGCGATCTCGCTATCCGTCTGCTGGGAGAGCGCCAGGTCCACGGGTTGCACCTGCGGTTCGAGAACGTCGCCGTCGACGAGCTGGTGGAACTGCTGTCTGAGGATCTGCAGGGCGCCGTTGTCGGCGGCGATGTGGTGGATGACGGTGACCAGGTACAGCGGCACTCCCTGGCGGACCGCCACGAAGGCGCGCCAGGGCGGTCCTTCGTACATGTCGATCGGTTCCGCCGCCCATTCGGCGGCCGTTTTCCTGGTGGCCGCCTCGGTGCCCTCCGCCACCTCCACCGAGGGGACGGACACCGCCTGCGGGGCGCGGACCACCTGAACAGGTCTGCCGTTCTCCGTGGAGTAGGTGGTCCGCAGCGATTCGTGTGCGGCGACCAAGTGCTGCCAGGCGTCGACGATGTGGGCCACGCCGGCGCCCGGCGGCACGTCCCAGAGACTCACCAGGTTCGCCACCGTCTGGCCGGTGGGCCCGTACGACTCCAGGGAGCGCAGTACCGACAACTGCCCGCAGGTGACCGGACCGGTCCGTTCGACGCTCACCGGACGCCCCTTTCGGCCAGAGCACGACTCATGTTCTGCAGCACCTCCGCCCGCTGGTCGGTGAGGAAGAAGTGCCCGCCCGGAAACACCTGGACGTCGCACGGACCGGTGGTGAGATCCGCCCACCCCTTGAGGTGGTCCACGGCGACCCGCGGGTCCTCACTGCCCCCGAACACCGTCACCGGGCAGGTCAGTGGAGCGCTCGGACGGTGGACGTACCCGGCGAAGAGCGACAGGTCGGCCCGGAAGGCAGGAAGGACGAGCGAGAGGAACTCGGGGTTGTCCAGGAGCTGCTGCGGGGTCCCGTTGAGGGCGACCAGCTCATCGACCAGTTCGGTGTCGGAGAGGCCGGCGTCGCCGGGCGTGCGTGACGCGTGGAACTGCAGCGCGCGGCAACCGGACACGAAGATCCGGAACGGCTCGATCCCCCGCTCGTCGCGCAGCCGTCGGCACAGCTCCCAGCAGATGATGGCTCCCATGCTGTGACCGAAGACGGCGAAGGGCCGGTCCAGGAACGGCGACAGTCCGGGGACGAGCGTGTCCAGAAGTTCGTCGAGATCGGCGACCGGCCGTTCGCGGAAGCGGTCTTCGCGGCCCGGAAGCTGGACGGCCAGCGCTTCGACTCCGTCCGGTAGTCCCGGCCCCCAGTCCCGGAAGACCGTGGCGCCGGCTCCCGCGTACGGAAAGCAGAAGAGGCGCGCCCCGGCCGGACCGGTGCGGCCGGGTATCGGACGTAACCAGGCCCGGTCCCGCAAGGGAAGTGACTGCATGTGGAGTTCCGTTCTCAGGTCGTTCTCAGACAGACAAGGGCGGAGCCGAACGAGCCGCCGAGACGGCGAACTGCCCGATCAGGGTCTGCTGGATCTGGGTGGTGCCTTCGATGATCTCCATGACCTTCGCGTCCCGGTAGTGCCGCTGCACGGAGGATTCGGCACCGATGCCCTGGGCGCCGTGGATCTGCACCGCGTCGGAGGCGACGCGCACGGCCACCGTCGAGGCCCGGTACTTCGCCATGAGGGTGTGGTTGGCGGCGTTCATGTCGGCCTTGTCCTTGCTCACTCCTGCGTGGTGGCAGAGCAGACGGGCGGCCGTGATGTCGGTGATCATGTCGGCGAGCATCCGTTGCACGAGCTGGTGGTTCTTGATCTCGGTGCCGTACTGCGTGCGTCGTCCGCAGTACTCCACGCAGGCGTCCAGGCAGGCCTGGGAGAGTCCGACGGAGCCCCACGCGGTGCTGTACCGGCCGAGGTCCAGCGCGCTGGACGCGACGAAGGCCAGGCCGAGTCCTGGACCGCCCACGAGGTTCTCGGCCGGGACACGGCAGTCCTCCAGGCGCAGCCGTCCCAGCATGGAACCCCGCAGGCCGAGGAGCCCGTCGATGGGTTCGACCCGCAGCCCTTCGGTGTCACGCTCCAGGAGGAAGGCCGTGTGCCGCCCGTCGAGCTGAGCGAACACCAGGAAAAGATCCGCGAGTTGCGCGAAACTGATCCACTTCTTGGTGCCGTTGAGCACGTATTCCTTGTCGGCCTCGATGGCGATCGTCTCGACCGCGGCGGCGTCGCTGCCGACGTGGGGCTCGGTCAGCGCGAACGCCGCGACGGTCTCGCCGGCGATGATGGACGGCAACCAGCGTTCCTTCTGCGGGGCCGTGCCCCACTTCTCGATCGAGTGGACGACCATGTCCTGGACGGCCACGAAGTTGCGTATCGACTGGCACGCCCGCCCCAGTTCCTCCGACAGCAGTCCGTAGTCCACCGGGGCCAGGCCGCGGCCGCCTAGCGCCTCGGGAACCGACGCCCCGATGTACCCCTGTCCGGCCAGCGACGACACGACCTCGCGGGAAATGGCCTGCTCGGTGTCGAAGCGATGTGCGTGCGGCATCAGCGCGCGCTCCACATAGGAGCGGAACGACCGTCGCTTCTCTCCCTGTTGGGGGGTGAGATGGTTGAGTATCACAGGAGACCTCAAGAAGACGAGTGGACACGGGACCGCGTGAGCCGCGACAAACGACAGGGTCATGAAGTCGGCGGCACCGGATCTCGCATACGACCGGTCAGATTCGCCAGGACCACCTGTCCCGCCGTGATGCGTTGCGCCTTCGCCTCGACGCGAAGTGCAGCGATGGTCGCCGCAGCCGAATAGCAGACCTCCATTCCCTCCAGTTCCCGGAGCATTCTTCGGGCCTCCACCATCTCCCGCTGACTCACCGACACAATGCTGCCGCCGGTAGCCCGCACAATGGCTCGCATATAGGGGTAACTCGCTCTTCCGTCCCCCAGCAGGATGGCTCGTGCAAGACCCTCGGGCCGGTTTATGACGTCACTGTCCGTGAGTTGGGCACGTCCGTCCTGCCAGGCTTTCGCCATGGGGGCGCAGGTGTCCTGCTGAACCATCAGAAAACGCGGCATCGAGGTGATCCTGCCGGTGGCGAGGTACTCTTGCGCTCCTTTGTGCGCAGCCATCATCCCCATGCCGCTGCTGATGGCCTGCACAACAACGTCAGGTTCTGATTCCATGGCGTCGAAGGCTTCAAGATAGGCGACTTTCAGTCCCTCCCGGCGTGCCCAGTTGAAGAAGCCTCCCTCCCAGGCGATCTGGCGTTCCGCAGCGAACTTCTGAGCTGCACGGCTGGCATCCGAATAGCTGCCGTCGACCACGGTCAGTGATACCTGGTCGCCGAGTTCGACCCGGTGGTCCTCCACGAAGTCCCTGCCGCAGAAGAAGTGCGCTCGCATCGACTGGTCGCGCAGCACGGCGCGAGCCAGCGCCGTCGAGCTGTTGCCGGTGCTCGACGCCACCCACTCCTTGATCCCGAGCTGGCGGAACACGGCAAGGACCACCGAGGCCAGGCGGTCCTTGGTGGTACCCGTCGGTTGCCGGGACTCGTCCTTCAACCACAGGTTGGGCAGCCCGATCGCCGCGCCCAGGTCGGGTGCAGGGCGGCAGGGAGTGCGGACACTGAGACCGGGGTCCAGGAAGTCCGGCGAGACGACGGGAAGGAAGTCAAGATACGCGAGCTCCGGCTGATCGCTGCCCCGGGGCCGGGCATTGCGCAGATCCAGTCTGGATTCGAGCGCGCCCCGGCATTCTGGGCATCTCTGTCTGAATTCCGGCTCGCACGACCACCCGCAGTCAATGCATGCAAGGTGAAATTTGGCAGACATGTCCATACCGGACCGTAAGCCGTGCGCGTGCACTCCCCGTTCGCCACCTTCCCTTTTTTTCATTCGCATGCCGTACGTTCCGCCGGACGACTGCCGCGCCGGTCGCGCACCATCGGAGATTGAGGAATGTTTTGACGGGCGGAGCCGACCATACAGGCAGCCCCAACTCATTGTCACGATATGGAGACCGGGTGGTCGGCGCGAGCAACCTGATCACATCGCGCCCAAACCCAAAGAGACCAAGGCGGCAAAATGCGGACATCCTGCACGTGGGCGGTGATCACATTGGCCAACGATTGACCAATCTACCCGACCCCGGCAACCCGCAAACTCGACCGAAAATTTCGCACCTTCAAGGAATGGTAAAGTCCACATCCGGGTCTTCTGCTTCGGTGATCCATCTGGCAGCATGACCAGGCTTGCGGAAGCAAGCGCTCCCGATGCCGGTTCGACTGAATAGTCGAGAGCATGGGAAGGAGCTCCACGTTGGTGGTTGCCAGACCCACGGAAATCTTGACTATTCTTTGCTGACTGAGGCCGAGGGCCGATTGCACGGGCATGGCTGACCGCTGATCATCGTTTGCCCTCAGCCTCTGGGCAGCGTTCTGCCGTGCCCGCACCCCAGGGAAACCCCCGGTCGCACCAGCAGGTCCCCACGGCGGGGCACGGCCCCGCCCCGTCGCGGGGAAAGCCGAATCCTCACCCAACCCTTGAGGCGGCCTCACACATGACGCTTAACCCCTCACAACGGCCTGGCTTACCGCAGACGGGACCCGACCACACAGCCGTACCGCTGTCCCCCGCGCAGCAGAGCGTGTGGCTGCTCGGGCAGTGGTCGCCGGACGGACCGCCCCTGTCGCACGTACTCCTGGCCGCACGTCTCACGGGCGAGCTGGATCCCGGCGCTCTCGAGAGCGCCCTGCACACGGTGGTGGAGCGTCACCCGGCGCTCGCCACACGCTTCACCGTCGTCGACGGGCGTCCTGTGCAGACTTCGGGCACCGGCCACGGGCTGACGCTGACCCGTCACGACCTGCGTGAGCTCGACGCGGCGGCCCGGGCACGGCGGCTCGACCTGCTCACCGAGCAGACGCTGCGCGAGCCCTTCGACCTCGGCAACGGCCCGCTGGTCCGGGGTCTGCTGATCCGCTGTGCCGAGCACGAGCACAGGGTGGTGCTGGCCTGCCACCGGCTCGCCGTCGACCCCGCCTCGGCCGCACTCCTCCTGCGCGAGGCGCTGTCCCTGCACTCAGCGGCCGACAGCCCCGATGACACCGTTGTCCGTGCTCCGGTACCGCTGCTGGAACCCCTCCCGGCCGATGCCGGCAGCGACGGTCCGCCCCCGCAGTGGCCGGGGGTCCCCTCGTCGGGACCGGCGGAGCTTCCCCTGGACCGGCCCCGTCCCGCCGAGCGTGATCTGACCGTCGACGCGGTGCCCTTGGTGGTCCCCGCCGCCACAGCGGCCGGACTGCGTCGGCTGGCGGAGGAGTGCGGTGGCAGCCTCGCGACGGCGACGCTCGCCGTATACGTGCTGCTCCTGCACCGGTACGGCCAGTCGGCTCCGGTCGTCAACGTGACGACGGCCGGCCGAGCCGCGCCGGACATCACCGCGGTGGGCTGCTTCGAACAGCTCGTGCCCGTCAGCTTCGAGGTGGCCGGTGAGCCGAGTTTCCGGCAGCTGGTCCGGGCGGTGCGGCGACGCGTGGCAGGTGCCGTGCTCGGAGCGACTCGGGCACGACCGGCCGCCGAGCCGAGCACCGGCCCTGCTCCGCTCTGGCCGTCGTTCTCCCACCGGAACGCTCCGCGCCTGTCCGGCCCGCCGGGTCTCATCTGCGAGTTCCTCCCCGTCCGCCCCCGCTGGATCACCGGCGATCTCGCCCTGCACCTGACGGAGGGCGACGACGGGCTGAGCGGACACCTCCTGTTCGCGCGCGACGTCTTCGACGAGGACACCGCCCGCCGGGCCGTCGCCCACTATCTGCGCCTGGCGGACGGCGCGGTCACCGACCCGGACCGGCCGGTGCACACTCTGCCTCTTCTGACCGCCGGGGAGGAGGAGACGATCAGGGCGCTGAACGGCGTCACCATCCCCGTCCCCGACCTGACGTTCCCCCAGGTGTTCGAGGCTCGGGCGGCGGACACCCCGGCCGCGACGGCGGTGCGGGCCGAAGACACGTGTCTCGACTACGGAGAACTCAACAGGCGGGCCAACCAGCTGTGCTCGCTCCTCGACGAGCACGGAGTGGGGCCCGAGGTGACCGTCGGACTCTGCCTGGAGCGCAGTGCCCAGCTCGCCGTCGCGGTCCTCGGGGTACTCAAGGCCGGCGGAACGTACGTACCGCTGGATCCGAACGATCCCCCGTCACGGCGGGACTCCATCCTCGACGACGCCGGTGTCCGTGTGGTCGTGACCCATGCGGGCGGGCTGCCGCCGGGATCGGGCGGCGGGCGGCGTGTCATCGAGCTCGACAGCGAGTGGACCGTGCTGGAGAACCGCCCGGCGCGCAATCCCCCGGCCGGCCGCCACAGCCCCTCGCACGCCGCCTATCTGCTGTACACCTCCGGGTCCACCGGCCGCCCGAAGGGCGTGGTGATCGAGCACCGGCAGCTGATGAACTACGTCTGCGCGGTCACCGAGCGCTTCGGGATCCAGGAGCCTCTGAGCTTCGCCATGGTTCAGCCGTTGACCGTGGACTCCAGCGTCACCTCCTTCGTCCTCCCCCTGTACACCGGCGGAGAGGTGCACATGATCACGCGCGAACGTGCGCTGGACGCCGGCAAGCTCGCCGACTGGGCACAGCGCCGGCCCTTCGACTGCCTGAAGATCGCTCCGTCGCACCTGCGGGCGCTCCAGGCCTCCCCCCGGTTCACCGAACTGCTGCCCCGCCGGCTCCTCGTCATCGGCGGCGAGGCGTCCGCATGGGGATGGCTGCAGGAGCTGCAGCGTCTCGTCCCGCACTGCCGGGTCTTCAACCACTACGGTCCGACGGAGACGACCGTGGGGGTGCTGACCCTGGCCGTCGCGGATCATCCGAATGCCCGGTGGACCACCGCCCCGATCGGGGTCCCCCTGCCCAACACCCAGGCGCATGTGGTCGACGGCACGGGCAGTCCCGTGCCGTTCGGAGTCGCCGGGGAACTCCTCGTCGGCGGAGGGAACGTCGGCCGCGGATACCACCGCGCGGACGACCTCACCCGCGCGTCGTTCCTCCCCGACGCCCTCGGAGGTGCACCGGGCAGCCGCCTGTACCGCACCGGCGACATCGTGCGCCGACTGCCCGACGGCATCGTCGAGTTCCTCGGCCGGCGCGACGACCAGATCAAGATCCGCGGATTTCGGGTGGCGCTGGGTGAGATCGACGCCGCGCTCACGAGCTGTCCCTCGGTGCGGCATGCCGTGACCGTCGTCCGAGAGGACCTTCCCGGGGACCGGCGGATCGTGTCCTACGTCGAGCCGGAGGACGGCCGGGAGCTCAGCATGGAGGCCGTGGAGCGGCACATCCGGGAGCGGCTGTCGCCGCACATGATGCCCCAGGCGCTGGTACCACTGCCCGAGCTGCCGCTGTCCGAACACGGCAAGGTGAACCGCCGGAAGCTGCCGCCTCCCCCCGCCGGGCCCGCGCCGTCCGCACCCGTGCCTCCGAGGAACGAGCTGGAACGCAGCGTGGCGGAAGCCTGGAAGGGGATCTTCCAGGTCGACGAGGTCAGCGCGGAGCAGAACTTCTTCGACATCGGTGGCCACTCGTTGCTCCTCGTCGAGCTCCAGCACCGGCTGCGGCAGACGACGGGCAGGGACATCGGCCTGCTCGACCTGTTCCAGCACACCACCGTACGCGCGCAGGCGGAGTTCTTCGCACGGCAGCGGGAACCGTCGGCCGCCTCCTCCGTCAGCCGTGAAGGAGCGCAGCGCAACGCCCTTCTGAAACGCCGTCAACAACAGCTTCGAGCAAAGCGAGGCCAGCATGACTGAGGACGTCTTGCAGTCCGCCGAGGACGCCGAGGATGCCGAGGACAGCCTGGACATCGCGGTCGTCGGCATGGCAGGCCGGTTTCCGGGCGCCGACACGGTGGAGGCCTTCTGGAGCAATCTCCGGGCCGGCGTGTGCTCGGTCACCCGCTTCGACGACGCCGAACTGTCCGCTCGCGGGGTCGACGCGGGCACGTTGCGGAACCCCGATTTCGTCCGACACGGCTACGTGCTGGAGGGCGCCCGGACCTTCGACGCGGCGTTCTTCGGCTACTCGCCGCGCGAGGCCGAACTCATGGATCCGCAGCACCGGGTCCTGCTCGAATGCGCCTGGGCGGCCATGGAGAGTGCGGGGTGCGACCCCGAGCGGTACGACGGCTCGGTCGGGGTGTTCGCGGGTGCCGGACACAACACCTACCAACTCCACAACATCGCCACCCAGCCGGATGCCGGCGAACTGCTGAGCGAGAAGCAGGTGGTGATCGGCAACCGCTCCGACTTCCTGAGCACCCGGATCTCCTACAAGCTCGGTCTGCAGGGCCCGAGCGTCAACATCCAGTCGGCCTGCTCGACTTCGCTGGTCGCCGTCGCCGAGGCCTGCCAGTCGCTGCTGGCCTACCAGTGCGACATGGCCCTCGCCGGCGGCGTCGCGGTCGACGACACGCGACGGGGCGGTTATGTCTACCGCCCGGACGGCATGCTCTCCCCGGACGGCTACTGCCGCACGTTCGACGCACGTGCCCAGGGCACGGTGGGCGGCGACGGCGTCGGGATGGTGGTGCTGAAGCGTCTCAAGGACGCGATGGCCGACAACGACCACATCCACGCCGTGATCAAGGGCAGCGCCGTGAACAACGACGGAGCCCGAAGGGCCGGATTCAGCGCGCCGAGCGCCCTCGCGCAGGCCAACGCCATCGTCACCGCGCTGGCCGACGCGGAGGTCGCGCCGGAGACGATCGGGTACGTGGAGCTCCACGGCACGGCCACCGCACTCGGGGACCCCATCGAGTACCAGGCCCTTGCCTCGGCGTTCGACGGCGTCGGCACCGGACGGTGCGCGGTCGGGTCGGTCAAGACCAACATCGGGCACCTCGACTCCGCGGCGGGTGTCGCGGGGCTGATCAAGGCGGTGCTCGCGGTGGAACACGGCCAGATTCCTCCCACGCTCCACTTCGAAACCCCGAACCCGCGGATCGATCTGGAAGCCGGCCCGTTCTACGTCAACACCGAACTGATCCCCTGGCCGAAGCAGGAGGGCCCTCGCCGGGCGGGGGTCAGCTCCTTCGGGCTCGGCGGCACCAACGCCCATGTCATCGTGGAGCAGGCTCCGCGGTCACGACCGCCGGACGGTGCCGCCGACGACGGCACCGAACAGGTGCTCCTCTGGTCCGCGAAGAGCGCGGAGGCGCTGGAGTCGGCCACCGACCTGCTCCACGACCATCTGCGGGCGCATCCCGAACAGTCCTTGGCCGACGTCGCGTTCACGCTCAGGGAGGGCCGCAAGCACTTCCCCCACCGGCGGATGCTGGTGTGCGCGAGCAGGCAGGAGGCCATCGACGCCCTTGCCGCCCGTGACGACGGCCGGCTCCTCACCGCGGTCGCCCCCGCCCTCCCGGACCGCCCGGTGGCCTTTGTGATCGCGGGGTTCGGCAGCCAGTTCCCCGGCATGGCCCGTGGGCTCTACGACCGGGAACCGGTGTTCAGAGCGGCACTCGACCGGTGCGCGGGCCTTCTTGAGCCGTTGCTCGGCCAGGACGTCCGTCCGCTCCTCCTCGATCGCTCCGCGTCACCGGGGGCGACCGCCGAGCAGCCCCCGGCCGACTTCCGCAGCCTGCTCCAGCAGCCCGAGCGCAGTGACCACCCGCTCGACCAGCCACTTCTCGGCTATCCGGCGGTGTTCGCCCTGGAATACGCCTTGATCGAGCTCTGGGCGGACTGGGGTGTCGTACCCGAGGCCATGATCGGTCACAGCCTGGGTGAGTACGTCGCGGCCTGCGTCGCCGGTGTCTTCTCCCTCCCCGACGCGCTGCGTCTCGTGGTGGAGCGCGCTCGTCTGCTGGCTGAGCAGCCCGAGGGCGCGATGCTGGCCGTGCCGTTGAGCGAGGACGCCGTGGTCCGCCATGTCGACGACGAGGTGTGTGTCGCCGCGGTCAACGGTCCCCGGACCTGTGTGCTGTCCGGCACGGTCCGGGGCATCGAGCGGGTGGCCGGCGAACTGGCCGCGGACGGCATCGCGTCCCGCCGCCTGCCCACCCGGATCGCGTTTCACTCCCCGATGATGGGCCCCGTGGTCGGGCCCTACCGGGAGGTGGTCCGCTCCGTTCGGCTGAACCCTCCGCGCAAGCCGTTCGTGTCCAACGTGACCGGTACTTGGATCACCGACGAGGAAGCCACCAGCCCTGACTACTGGGCGCATCACATGCGAAGCACGGTCCGTTTCGCGGACGGCATCGCGACGATCTGGTCCGTGCCGGACGTCGCCGTCGTCGAGATCGGCCCCGCCCCGGCACACACCACGGACGTACTGCAACACCCCGCCGCCGCGGCGGTCACCGACCGGGTGGTGGTGCCCTCGCTGCCGAGGGCGCTGCACGGATCGAGCGACCGCGCCTCGCTGCTCAACGCCGCGGGGCGGCTCTGGCTCGCCGGTCGCCGTCACCCGTTTCCGCCCTCCCCGTCGGGCAGGCGAGTTCCCCTGCCCACCTATCCCTTCGAGCGCCGGACCTATTGGCTGGAGCCCGGATCGCCACGTTCCGCCGACAGCAGCGCACAGCGTCGCCGCGGCTCCCTGCCCCAGTGGTTCTACGCCCAGTCCTGGCAGCGGCTTGCCGCCGCTGCCCCGGCCGTCGAGGCGGACCTCGCGTCCCAGCGGTGGCTGCTCTTCGTGGACGACGCCGGTGTCGGTGGCCGTCTGGCGGACCGTCTGCGAGGCCTCGGCGCGAGCGTCCGCACGGTGGCCGCGGGCAGCGAGTGGACCGACCACGGCAACGGCGAGTTCGTCCTCGATCCCGCGCAGTCGTCCCATTTCGGAAAACTGGCCGCGGCGTTGCGCACCGCGGGCGGCATTCCGGAGCGGATCGTGCATTGCTGGAGCGTCGGGGACGACGCCGGGAGCGCAGCGGAACCCGACGACGTACAGGGCCTGTTACAGCGGGCCTTCGACAGCCTGGTCCACTGGGCGCAGGCCACGGAGGCCGAGTTGATGGCGGTGGCGCAACGCTGGGACGTGGTGTCCACCGAGGTGTACTCGGTGGTGGGGGACGAGGAACTCTGCCCGCCCAAGGCCGCGGTGCAGGGCATGTGCAGGGTCCTGGCGCAGGAGTACCCGTCGCTGGGCTGTGTCCACCTGGACCTCCGCCCGGACGACGTGCGGGACCCCACGGCGGCGGCCGAGCGTCTGCTGGACGAGCTGGCCGGGCCGGTCACCGAGCGGACGCTCGCGCTGCGCGGGTGTCACCGCTGGCGGCCCGCGTACCTCGCTTCGCCGCTTGCGTCCCGTGCGGTCTCGCCGGTCAGGCCGGACGGGGTTTATCTGATCACGGGCGGCCTGGGCAAGATCGGGCTGCTCATGGCGCGCTCCCTCGCCGAGCAGCAGCGCGTGCGTCTGGCCCTCCTCGGCAGGACGGGACTGCCGTCCAGGGAGAGCTGGGACGACGAGCACCATCCGGCAGCGATCCGGGAAGCGATCCGTGCGGTGCGCGCGGTCGAGGAACTCGGCTCCCAGGTGATGGTGGTGGCCGCCGACGTCACCGACCCGGAGGCCATGAACAGCGTCAAGGAGAGGATCCTGCGGGAGCTCGGCCCCCTCAACGGGGTCCTGCACTGCGCGGGAACCACCGGATCGGCCGCTCACCGGGCAGTCGCCGAGTTGGGCCCGCAGGACAGCCTGTGCCACTTCGGTCCGAAGCTCCACGGCGCTCAGGTCCTGCATGAGGTGCTCCAGGACCAGCGGCTGGACGTCGCGCTCATCTGCTCCTCCATCGCCGCGCTGCTGGGCGGGCTGGGTTTCGCCGCGTACGCCGGGGCCAATGCCGCCCTGGACGCGTTCGCCCGGCGGCACCACAGCCCGGAGCATCCCTGGACGAGCGTCAACTGGGAAGCCTGGTTCTTCTCCGGCGAGCGCGATCAGTCGCAGCTGGGCGCTGCCGTACGGGAGTTGGCCATGACCCCGGACGAGGGCCGTCAGGTCTTCGACGCCCTGCTGAACGCCGTGCCGCAGCCCCAGGTCATCGTCTCCACCGGAGATCTGGTCCGGCGGCACGCCCTGTGGTCCGCGCCCGTCGAGGACGCTCCACGCGCGGCGGTCCGCCGGCATGAGCGCCCCAACCTCCGCAATCCCTTCGTCGCTCCGGTCAGCGCGACGGAATGCCAGGTGGCCGAGATCTGGCAGGAGACTCTCGGCGTGCAGAGCGTCGGAGTGCACGACAACTTCTTCGAACTCGGGGGGAGTTCTCTGCTGGGTCTGCAGGTCGTGCACCGGCTGCGACGGGACCTGGGCGTGGCCGTCCCGCTGACCATCGTCTACGAGGGTCCGACCGTGCGCACACTCGGCGCTCTGGTCGACGGTCTCAGGGAGGAGGGTTGAAGGGCCGCGGCGGGGGTGTGGCCATCATCGGGATGGCGGGGCGTTTCCCCGGCGCCGCGGACCTGGAGGAGTTCTGGCGGAACCTGCGCGACGGCGTGGAGTCGATCGTCCCCTTGACCGACGAGGAACTCACCGCGGCAGGAGTACCACCGGAGGTCTTCCACCGACCCGACTTCGTCAAAGCCGGGCCCCGGTTCAAGGGCGCCGGCCTCTTCGACGCCGAGTTCTTCGGATACACCGCCCGCGAGGCCGAGCTCATGGACCCGCAGCACCGGCTGTTCCTGGAGACCGCCTGGCAGGCCCTGGAGAACGCCGGCTACGACTCCGCACAGTACGACGGCAGCATCGGCGTCTTCGGCGGCGCCGGAGCGAACCGGTATGTGCAGCATGTGTACGCTCAGCGGGACCTCGCGGAGACGGTGGGCCTCACTCAGATCCTCCTCGGCAACGAGCTCGGATTTCTCGCCACCCGGGTGTCGTACAAGCTGGACCTGAAGGGTCCCAGTGTCTCCTTGCGCACGGCCTGTTCGACGTCACTGGTCGCCGTGCACACGGCCTGCCGGAGCCTGATCGCCGGCGACTGCGACATGGCGTTGTCCGGCGGCGTGCATGTCGATCCGGCACAGGGAGCCGGTTACCTCCATCAGGAGGGTTCCTTCCTCTCCCCGGACGGCCATGTGCGTCCGTTCGACGCGCAGGCGCGGGGGACGGTCTTCGGCAGCGGTGTCGGAGTGGTCGTACTGAAGCGGCTGGAGGACGCCCTCGCCGACGGCGACACCGTCCACGCGGTCATCAAGGGCAGCGCCGTCAACAACGACGGCGCCGTCAAGGTCGGGTTCACCGCTCCCAGCGTGACCGGCCAGGCGGAGGCGATCGGCGCGGCCCTCGCGGATGCCGGTCTCACGCCGGGCGACATCGACTACGTCGAAGCACACGGCACGGGTACCTCGTTGGGCGATCCGATCGAGGTTCAGGCGTTGGAGCGGGCGTTCGGTGGTGCGGGACGGTGCGCGCTGGGCTCGGTGAAGGGAAACATCGGCCACCTCGACGCCGCCGCCGGCATGGCCGGCCTGCTCAAAACCGTCCTCGCCCTCACCCACCAAGCCATCCCCCCCACCCTCAATCACCACACCCCCAACCCCGACATCGACTTCACCCACAACCCCTTCCACATCCCCACCACCCTCACCCCCTGGCCCCGCACCCACCGACCCCGCCGCGCCGGCATCAGCGCCTTCGGCTTCGGCGGCACCAACGCCCACCTCATCCTCGAAGAACCACCCCCACCCACCCCCACCACACCCAGCCCCCGTACCACCGAAACCCTCATCCTCTCCGCAAGAACCCCCCAAGCCCTCGAACAAGCAACCGACCAACTCGCCCACCACCTCCGCACCCACCAACCCGACCTCGCCGACACCGCCCACACCCTCGCCCGAGGCCGACACCCCTTCCCCCACCGACGCACCGTCACCGGAACCGACCCCCACACCATCGCCACCGCCCTCGAAACCCGCGACCCCACCCACACCACCACCCACCACACCCCCCACGACAACCCACCCATCGTCTTCCTCTACACCGGCCAAGGCTCCCAACACCCCCACATGGCCCACGGCCTCTACGACCACCACCCCACCTTCCGCCACGCCATCGACCAATGCGCCACCCACCTCACCGACCACCTCGACACCGACATCCGCGACATCCTCTGGAACCCCGACCACCAACACCTCCTCCACCACACCCAATACACCCAACCCGCCCTCTTCACCCTCGAATACGCCCTCACCCAACTCTGGCAATCCTGGGGCATCACCCCCCACGCCCTCATCGGCCACAGCCTCGGCGAATGGGTCGCCGCCACCATCGCCGGCATCTTCACCCTCCCCGACGCCCTCAAACTCATCACCCTGCGCGCCCAACTCATGCAAAACCAACCACCCGGCACCATGCTCCACGTCCTCGCCGACCGCGACAGCGTCCAAGCAGCCCTCCCCGAAGACGCCTCCCTCGCCGCCCACAACGGCCCCCGCGACTGCATCATCTCCGGCCCACCCCACACCATCGACCACTTCACCACCCACGCCCACCAACGCGGCTGGACCACCCAAACCATCACCACCCAACACGCCTTCCACTCCCCCCTCATGGACCCCGTCATCACCCCCTTCACCAACGCCGTAAAAAACACCCCCAGAAAACCCCCCACCACCCCCCTCATATCCAACATCACCGGCCAATGGCTCACCCCCCAACAAGCCACCGACCCCCACTACTGGGCCCACCACATCCGCGCCACCGTCGAATTCACCACCGGCATCACCACCACACACCAACACCCCGCCACCCTCTACCTCGAAATAGGCCCCGGACACACCCTCACCAACCTCACCCGACGCACCCTCACCACCACCAAAAACACCAAACCCAAAACCCACACCACACTCCCCCACCCCCAAACCAACCACACCCCCACCCACCACATCCAACAAACCCTCCACCACCTCTGGCTCAACGGAGCCACCCCCAACTGGACCACCTACTACCAACCAGAACACCGCCACCGCATCCCCCTCCCCACCCACCCCCTCAACCCCAAACACCACTGGATCAACAAAACCACCCCGCAGAGCACCCACCCATCCCCCCGGACTCCCGGGACGTCGCCACGGCGTCGCGACGACATCTCAGCGTGGTTCTACGCGCCTTCCTGGCAGCGGGTGTCCCTGCCGTCCGGGGCGGCCCCGGAGCCCGGCCGGCACTGGCTGGTGTTCGCTGACGACCTGGGCGTGGGCGAGGGCCTGGTTCAGCGTCTGCGGGCCGGCGGCGCCACCGTCAGTGTGGTCAGGCCCGCTGCCGCCTGGTCCCGGCCGGATCCCGGACGGTTCACCCTCGACCCTGCCCGGGGTGACGACTACGACCGGTTGATCGACGCCCTGCGCAACGGCCCGTCCGGCCTGCCCACCCACATCGTGCACGGCTGGGCCGTGACCGCCATGGACGAGACGGAGCTCGCCGACCCGGCGACCGGTCTGCGGCTCGGCTTCGAGAGCCTCGTCCGCCTGGCACAGGCTCTGGCCCGCCATGCCGTCTCCGAACAGTGCCGCTTCTGGGTGCTCAGCAACGGGCTGCACAACGTGACCGGGTCGGAACGCCTCTCTCCCTCCAAGGCCACTCTCCTGGGGCCGTGTCGCGTCCTGCCCCGTGAGATGGCCGGCGCCGGCTGCTGCAGCATCGACCTCGACTGCCTCGCTGCGCCCGCCCCGCACCAGCTCGACCAGCTCATGGCCGAGCTGGCCTCGGAGCCCGCACCCGGTACGGCGACAGTGGCCCACCGGGGCATCCACCGGTGGCTCCTGCACTACCTCCCGCAACGTCTGCCCACGGCCGGCACCGGAACCGCGCTGCGCCCCGACGGGGTGTACCTCATCACCGGGGGCACCGGAGGCCTGGGCCTGGCACTCGCCCGGCACATCACCGCCGCAGGCGGGCGCGTGGCGCTCACCTCCCGCACCCGGCTTCCCCCTCCCGAGGAGTGGGACGCCTTCCTGGCGGGGCACCCGGCGGGAGGTCCCCTCGTGGATGTCGTACGCCATCTCGGCCGACTGCGGGACACCGGCGCGCAGATGCTGGTCCTCCAGGCCGATGTGAGCGATCCGGAGGCCATGCGTGTGGCGGTCGAACGGACCGTGAGCCGCTGGGGAGCCGTTCACGGGGTCTTCCACGCGGCCGGGGTGGCCGGTGGCGGCCTGATGCAGCTGAAGGACCTGAGTGCCGCGGCAGAGGTGATGAGGCCCAAGGTGCACGGCACCTTGGCGCTGGAAGAGGCGCTGTCCGACCAGGAGCTGGACTTCCTGGTGTTGTTCGGCTCCAACGGCGCGAACATCGGCAGCGCCGGCCAGGTCGACTACTGCGCCGCCAACTGCTTCCTCGACGCCTTCGCCCAGGACAGGGGCAGGCGGCAACGCGTGATCTCGATCGACTGGGGGCCGTGGAAAGGCACCGGGATGGCGGTCAGCACAGCTCTGCCGCCCGGGTTGGAAGAACGCCGCAGACGTGATGTGGAAGAGCGCGGCATGACGGCGGAGGAGGGACTGCTGGCACTCGAAACCATCCTGGCGACCGCGCCGGAACCGCAGATCATCGTGTCGCCCAGCGATCTGGAGGAGTTGTTCGCGGACGCCTTCTCCCTGGAAGGTGCCGACGAGCGGACGCGGGAACACCCGCCCCGGCCCGGGGACATGAGCGATGCGGCGCATACCCGCCCCGACATTCCCACGGAATACGTGCCGCCGCGCACTCCCGTCGAACACGCCATCTGCGAGGTGTGGCAGGACCTGCTGGGCATCGACAAGGTCGGTGTTCAGGACAGCTTCTTCGACCTGGGCGGCAACTCTCTGGTCGCCATTCAGCTGATCAGCTCCACCAATGCGCGGCTGCACGCACGGCTCACGCTGGGCGACCTGTACGAGGGGCTCACGGTCGCGCATCTGGCGGAACTGGTGGACAACCACGCGCAGCCTGCGCCGGATCCGCTCCCCACGGTCGTCGAGCGGCGTGCGGAGAACAGGCAGAAACGGCGTCAGTACCAGCAGCAGCGCCGCAAGGCGAGGGGGCAGTGATGGCCGACATGACGGAAGCCGAGTTCGATGGTCTCCCGGCAGGCGGGGGTGTGGCCGTCGTCGGGATGGCGGGGCGTTTCCCCGGCGCCGCGGACCTGGAGGAGTTCTGGCGGAACCTGCGCGACGGCGTGGAGTCGATCGTCCCCTTGACCGACGAGGAACTCACCGCGGCAGGAGTACCACCGGAGGTCTTCCACCGACCCGACTTCGTCAAAGCCGGGCCGCGGTTCAAGGGCATCGGGCTCTTCGACGCCGAGTTCTTCGGATACACCGCCCGCGAGGCCGAGCTCATGGACCCGCAGCACCGGCTGTTCCTGGAGACCGCCTGGCATGCCCTGGAGAACGCCGGCTACGACTCCGCACAGTACGACGGCAGCATCGGCGTCTTCGGCGGCGCCGGCACGTCGGCCTATCTCGAGAACCTCTTCAGCAACTGGGAACAGGGCGAGGCCATCAAGGGGGAGAACGCCGGCCTGGGTTTCGAGTTGGCGTTCCTCGCCAGTCGGGTGTCGTACAAGCTGAACCTCAAGGGCCCGAGCATCCCCGTACAGACGGCGTGCTCCAGTTCCCTCGTCGCCGTGCACACCGCCTGCCAGAGCCTGCTCAACTACGAGTGCGACATGGCCCTGTCCGGCGCGGTCGCCTACAAGGTTCCCGAGAACCAGGGCTACCTCCATCAGGAGGGTTCCTTCCTCTCCCCGGACGGCCATGTGCGTCCGTTCGACGCGCAGGCGCGGGGGACGGTCTTCGGCAACGGCGTCGGAGTGGTCGTACTGAAGCGGCTGGAGGACGCCCTCGCCGACGGCGACACCGTCCACGCGGTCATCAAGGGCAGCGCCGTCAACAACGACGGCGCGCTGAAGGCGAGCTTCACGGCACCGACCGTCGCCGGTCAGGCCGAGGTGATCACCGAGGCGATGAGCATGGCGGAGGTCGGCCCGGAGGACATCGACTACGTGGAGGCGCACGGGAGCGGCACGCTGATCGGTGACTCCATCGAGGTTCAGGCGTTGGAGCGGGCGTTCGGTGGTGCGGGACGGTGCGCGCTGGGCTCGGTGAAGGGAAACATCGGCCACCTCGACGCCGCC
>NZ_JANUQM010000007.1 GCF_030386795.1 Streptomyces sp. S.PNR 29 | reverse complement strand
CCCGGTTACATTCCGAACCCGGAAGCTAAGCCTTACAGCGCCGATGGTACTGCAGGGGGGACCCTGTGGGAGAGTAGGACGCCGCCGAACAATTCTTCAAAAGGGTTGGACCCTGAACTTCGGTTCAGGGTCCAACCCTTTTTTGTTGCATGTCACTTGAAGTTCACGTTGCGCAACCACCATCCCCGACATGGGTACTGCTGCAATGCTCAGGGCCGCCGGTGTCGGAGTCGGTGACGAGGTCATCGTCCCGGCCTTCGGGAACGTGGAAGTCGCCGAGGCCGTGACCCTGGCCGGCGCGCTGCCGGTGTTCGCCGACATAGATCCCGTGACGTACTGCCTGGACGCGTTCGCTGTGGAAGCGGCCGTAACTCCGCGGACGGCGGCCGTCGTTGCCGTACACCGCTTCGGACGCGTCGCTGACATCGGGCGGTTGCGGGAGGCCGGGCAGCGGCATGGGCTGCTCGTGCTGGAGCAGGGGGAGTCCGAGGCGCCGTATGACGAGATCGCGCAACGGAGGCAGCGGGCTGCCTATCTCGACGCCAAGTTGAGGGGTGTGCGGACGCCTGATGGGGGTGACGGGCACACCTATCAGCAGTATGTGGTGCGGGTGCCGGGGAACGGGCGGCCGGACCGGGACGCTTTTGCCCGTGCCGTGCAGGCCAGGGGCGTTGAGTGCCGGGTGCCGGTCAAGACGCCTGTGCATCGGTTGCCCGCGTTCCGGCGGTGTGTCTCCCTTCCGGAGACCGAGCAGGCCGCCGCCGAGACGCTCGCGCTGCCCGTGCACGCCTCCCTGACCAAGCGGGACATGCAGCGGATCGTGTCCGCGTGCAACGCGCTCGGAGGGCTTTTGCAGCCCGCCTTCTGACGTGGTTGGGAGCACGGGTCTGTTCGGGGTATGATCTATTCCGTTGCCGCGGGGGAGACCTCGGAAAAGCAACAGGCCCCTATAGCTCAGTCGGCAGAGCGTCTCCATGGTAAGGAGAAGGTCAACGGTTCGATTCCGTTTGGGGGCTCCAGCAGAAAAGGCCCCACCCTTCCGGGTGGGGCCTTTCGCATGTCCTAGTCCTTGTGGAGGCCCGGCACCCGCATGGCCAGGATCGCCATGTCGTCGGACGGGGCGTCCGACGCGAAGCGTTCCACCGCGCGCATGATGCGGGCGGCGACCGCGCCGGCGGTGAGGCCCGTGCAGGTGGTGAGGACATCGGCGAGGCCGTCGTCGCCCAGCATGCGGCTGCCCTCGCGGCGTTCCGTCACGCCGTCCGTGACGCAGAGGAGGACGTCGCCCGGGTCGAGGGTGACCGTCTGCTCGTACAGCTCCAGGTCGTCGATGACGCCGAGGAGCGGCTGGGGTTCGGCGGCCGGTTCGACCGTGCCGTCCTGGCGGAGCCGGAGCGGCAGGGGGTGGCCGGCGCAGACCACCTTCAGTTCCGCGCTGCCGTCCTCCTGCGGGCGCAGCTCGCCGTACAGGAGGGTGAGGAAGCGGCTGCGGGCGCCCTCGTCGAGGATCGCCGAGTTCAGGCGCTCCAGGACCGCCGGGCCGCTCAGGCCCTCCCGGGCGAGCAGACGGAGCGCGTGCCGGGCGAGGCCCGTGACCGCCGCCGCGTTCGGGCCCGTACCGCAGACGTCGCCGATGGCGAAACCGTAGGCGCCGTCGCGGATGGGGAAGACGTCGTAGAAGTCGCCGCCGACCTCGTTGCCCTCGCCGGCCGCGCGGTAGATGACCTCGACCTCGACACCCTCGATCGTGGGGAGTTCCGGGGGGAGGAGGCTGCGCTGGAGGGACTGGCTGATGGCCGTGCGCTCCGAGTACAGGCGGGCGTTGTCCAGGGCCAGGGCGGCCCTGCGGGACAGGTCCTCGGCCAGTTCCAGGATCTCCTGGCGGAAGTGTTCGTCGGTGGGCTTGCCGAGCGTCAGCATGCCGATGACGCGGTTGCGGGCGACCAGGGGCAGGACGACCGTCTCGCCGCCGACGGCGGAGGCCGTGGCGAGGGTCGGGCCGATGCCCGGCGTGACCTGGTGGGTCGGGCCGCCGCTCAGGCCCAGACTGCGCATCGAGCTGCGCAGGGCCGCCTTGTGGGCCACCTCTGCGGGGGCCGTCCAGACGCGGGCGCCCGGTGTCGGGACCGGGTCGGGCGGGGAGATCTTCGACAGCAGGGACTTGATGCCGTCGATGAGCTCCTCGTCCTCATGGAGGACGTACGACAGATACGGTTCCGAGGCCTGGTCGGCGATCGTGTAGACCGCGCACCAGGTGGCCAGCGTCGGGACCGTCATCTGGGCCATGAGAGCCAGCGTCTGGTCGCGGTCCAGGGTGCCGGCCAGGAGGTCGGAGGCCTCGACGAGGAAGCTCAGCGAGCCGCGGCGCAGGCGCTCCAGCTCGCCCAGGCGGGCCGACTCCACGGCGAGCGCGATGCGGTCGGCGGCGAACTGCAGGCGCAGCGCCTCCTCGTTTGAGTATCTGCCGGGGGCCTCGGCGGCGACGCCGAGGGAGCCGGTGAGGCGGCCCTCGACCTTGAGGGGGACCGTGACGACCGAGCGCATGCCGGTGCTGTTGAGCAGGGGAACGGCGCCGGGGACGGCCGTGAGGTCGTCATGGACGGCGGGCATGCGGGCCGAGCCGTAGCGGCCGGGGCCCGCTTCGACGGGGACGCGGGCGAAGCGCTGGCGGGCCGAGGGCAGGCCCGTGGACGCGCGGACCTCCAACTCCGTCTCGTCGTCGGTCGCGAGAAGGAGGAAGGCGGCGTCGCCGTCGAGCATGTCGCGGGCGCGTTCGACGGTGCGCTGCAGGAGGCCGTCGAGGTCGTCCGGGGCGGGGGAGCCGATGAACACCTCGAAGGGGTCGGTGCTCTGGCCCTCGGCGGAGGCCGTGTCGGAGGCCGGGACGCGCAACGGGGTCTGCAGGACGGCCCGTTCGTGGTTGCGTACGAGAAGACAGACCGTGGAGGGCTCGCCGCCCGTGTCGCGGACGCGGAGATGGGAGGCGTACACGGGGGTGACGCGGCCGTTCGCGCCGCGGATGCCGTAACTGCCCTCCCAGCGGGAGAGTCGGAGTGCCTCCGCGATGCCGGTGCTGGTGCCCGGGGTGTGCGGCCAGGCCGCGAGGTCGGTCAGGGGCTTGCCGGTGACCTGCTCGGCGGCGTAGCCGAAGAGTTCCTCGGCGTCCTCGTTCCAGGCGGTGATGGCGCCGGTGCGGTCGATCTGGACGACGGCGACGCGGACCCGGCCGTCGGCGAGGGGCAGGAGGTCGGCGGGGAGGGACGGGCCGGCGGTGCGGGTGCCGACCGGGCGTTCCGGGAGGTCGAGCTGGAACCAGACGTTCTTGTGCGTGGGCGTGTACTCGACGCCCCAGTGGCCGGCCAGGGCCGCGCACAGCTGGAGGCCACGGCCGCCCTCGCGGTCGGGGCTGCCCATGTTGACGGCCGAGGCCTGGAGGGGGATCTCGCGCTCCGGGTAGCGGTCGGCCACCTCGATCCGTACGCCGTCGTCGCTGCGCAGGCATACGACGTCCGCGGAGGTGCCGGCGTGCACCACGGCGTTGGTCACCAGTTCGCTGGTGAGAACGACGGCGTCGTCGACGATGTCGGCGAAGCCCCAGCCCTGGAGGGTGTCACGGACGAAGGAGCGGGCGCTCGCGACCGATCGCCCGACGGGCTCGAAGCTGGCGGCCGCGCGCGCGGTGATCACAGAAGTCCTCGACCCTTTCTCGACGTGCGGGGCTGCGTGGCCGACCGGATCCAGCCGCTGCTGCGGCAGGTCACCCGTCGGCCGGGGGTCCGGGGGGTGTCCCCCAGGGATCAGTCCGGTGGTCATGCGGCCGCCCCTCCGATGCCCGCTCGTTCTCGTGCCACCGCCCAGGCCGGACGGACCGGCGCGGCTGGACAGCCGCATGCAAGGTTACTTACCTTCGCGGTCCATGCGGATGCCGGTCTGCAGTGTTTACGCCCGGAGGGTGTGCGGACGATGTGCGAAGCTGCCGAACTGTTATGGCCTGGTTCGGCCAGGGTGAAACACTGGGCAAGCTTCTTGTGAAGGTCCAGGCAGGCTGAGTGTCTTGTGCGTATGAGGGGCAGCAGCCCTGGCAGCGGCCTGGTATGCAGGCGGGAACGCGCAGCAGTACAGGAAAATCGCGGCAGTAACCGGTACGCCGAGCGGCGGTACCCGAGCACAGCAGTAACGGTCGACCCCTGCGGGAGGGACACAGTGGAGTCTGGCGCAGCGACGCGTGGCACGAAGACGCGCGCGAAGGGCGGACAGTCCCCGAGTAACCAGGGCAAAACGCGCAACGGGACCACTACTGTGGACACGGCCGCGCTGAACCGGCTGATGGCGGCTCTGGTGTCGATGCGGGACGGCAATTTCCGCAAGCGGCTCACGGTGTCCGGTGATGGCGTGATGTCCGAGATTGCGGCGGTTTTCAATGAGGTCGCCGACCGCAATATGCATCTGACGGGCGAGCTGGCGCGGGTGCGCCGCATGGTGGGGCGTGAGGGAAAGCTCACCGAGCGACTGGAGACCGGGGCCTGCGAGGGGTCGTGGGCTGCCGCGATCGACAACTCGAACGCGCTCGTGGACGACCTCGTACGGCCTGTCTCCGAGGTCAGCCGGGTGCTGTCCGCGGTGGCGGAGGGTGACCTGTCGCCGCGTATGGAGCTGCGGACGCAGGCGCCCGACGGGGCGGGGCATCCGCTGCGGGGTGAGTTCCTGAAGGTCGCGCGGACCGTGAACAACCTGGTCGACCAGTTGTCGACGTTCACGGACGAGGTCACGCGCGTGGCCAGTGAGGTGGGCACCGAGGGCAAGCTGGGCGGACAGGCCCGGGTGCGCGGTATGTCCGGTTCATGGAAGGACCTGACGGACTCCGTCAACACGATGGCGTACCGGCTGACGGCCCAGGTGCGGGACATCGCGCTGGTGACGACGGCGGTGGCCAAGGGCGATCTGTCCCGTAAGGTCACGGTTCATGTCGCCGGTGAGATGCTGGAGCTGAAGAACACCGTCAACACGATGGTGGACCAGCTCTCCGCCTTCTCCTCCGAGGTGACGCGGGTCGCGCGCGAGGTGGGCACCGAGGGTGCGCTGGGCGGGCAGGCCCAGGTGCCGGGGGTGGCCGGCGTGTGGAAGGAGCTCACCGACTCCGTCAACACGATGGCCGGGAACCTCACCGCCCAGGTGCGGGGGATCGCCGAGGTGACGACGGCGGTCGCCAACGGTGACCTGTCGCGGAAGGTGACCGTGCCGGCGCGCGGTGAGGTCGCGCAGCTCGCCGACACCATCAACCAGATGACCGAGACGCTGCGGATCTTCGCGGACGAGGTCACGCGCGTGGCCAACGAGGTCGGCGCCGAGGGACGGCTGGGCGGCCAGGCGAACGTGCCGGGCGCGGCGGGGACGTGGAAGGACCTGACGGACTCCGTCAACACCGTCTTCCGGAACCTGACCACTCAGGTGCGGGACATCGCCGCGGTGACGACGGCGGTGGCGAACGGTGATCTGTCGCAGAAGGTCACCGTGGATGTGGCCGGCGAGATGCTGGAGCTGAAGAACACCGTCAACACGATGGTGGACCAGCTGTCGGCCTTCGGTGCCGAAGTGACTCGTGTGGCCCGGGAGATCGGTGTCGAGGGCGAGCTGGGCGGTCAGGCGCAGGTGCCGGGTGTGGCCGGGACGTGGAAGGACCTGACGGACTCCGTCAACACGGCGTTCCGGAACCTCACCGGACAGGTGCGGAACATCGCCCAGGTGACGACGGCCGTGGCCAACGGCGACCTCTCGCAGAAGGTCACGGTCGACGTCTCCGGCGAGATGCTCAAGATGAAGAACACCGTCAACACGATGGTGGACCAGCTGTCGTCCTTCGCCGACCAGGTGACCCGGATGGCCCGGGACGTGGGCACGGAGGGCCGTCTCGGCGGCCAGGCCCGCGTGGACGGGGTGTCGGGTACCTGGAAGGAGCTCACCGACTCCGTCAACTCGATGGCCGGGAACCTGACCTCGCAGGTGCGGAACATCGCGCAGGTGACGACGGCGGTGGCCCGGGGTGACCTCTCCCAGAAGATCGACGTCGACGCGCGCGGGGAGATCCTGGAGCTGAAGAACACCATCAACACGATGGTCGACCAGCTCTCCGCCTTCGCCGACCAGGTGACCCGGGTGGCCCGCGAGGTGGGTACGGAGGGCCGGCTGGGCGGTCAGGCCCGGGTGGACGGCGTCGCCGGTGTGTGGCGTGACCTGACGGACTCCGTGAACGGCATGGCGGGCAACCTGACCGCACAGGTGCGCAACATCGCGCAGGTCGCCACCGCCGTGGCCCGCGGTGACCTCTCCCAGAAGATCACCGTGGACGCGCGCGGCGAGATCCTGGAGCTGAAGAACACGCTGAACACGATGGTGGACCAGCTGTCGTCGTTCGCCCAGGAGGTCACGCGTGTGGCCCGTGAGGTGGGCACGGAGGGCATCCTGGGCGGCCAGGCCGAGGTGCAGGGTGTCTCCGGCACCTGGAAGGACCTCACCCAGTCCGTGAACGGCATGGCGAACAACCTGACCATCCAGGTGCGCAACATCGCCGAGGTCACGACCGCGGTCGCCCGGGGCGATCTGTCGAAGAAGATCACTGTCGACGCCAAGGGCGAGATCCTTGAGCTCGTCACGACCGTCAACACGATGGTCGACCAGCTGTCGTCGTTCGCCGAGCAGGTGACCCGGGTGGCCCGTGAGGTGGGCACCGAGGGCATCCTGGGCGGCCAGGCGCATGTGCCGGGTGTCACGGGCATCTGGAAGGACCTGAGCGACAACGTCAACCTGATGGCCAAGAACCTCACCACTCAGGTGCGGAACATCTCCCAGGTCTCGGCGGCGGTCGCCAACGGTGACCTGACGCGGCAGGTCACCATCGAGGCGCGCGGTGAGGTCGCGCAGCTCGCCGACACGATCAACACGATGGTGAAGACGCTGAGTTCGTTCGCCGAGCAGGTCACCAAGGTGGCCCGTGAGGTGGGCACGGACGGCATCCTCGGCGGGCAGGCGCACGTACCGGGTGTGGCCGGTACGTGGAAGGACCTCACCGAGTCCGTGAACCAGATGGCGTCCAACCTGACCGGCCAGGTGCGCAACATCGCCATGGTGACCACGGCCATCGCCAAGGGTGACCTGACGAAGAAGATCGACATCGACGCGCGCGGTGAGATCCTGGAGCTGAAGACGACCATCAACACGATGGTGGATCAGCTGTCCTCCTTCGCCGAGGAGGTCACCCGCGTCGCCCGCGAGGTGGGCACGGAGGGCCAGCTCGGCGGCCAGGCACGCGTGCGTGACGTCGACGGCACCTGGCGGGACCTGACCGAGTCCGTGAACGAGATGGCCGGGAACCTGACCCGGCAGGTTCGTGCCATCGCGCGCGTGGCGACCGCCGTGACCCGCGGCGACCTGAACCTGAAGATCGACGTCGACGCCTCCGGCGAGATCCAGGAACTGCAGGACTACATCAACAAGATGATCGCCAACCTGCGCGACACCACGATCGCCAACAAGGAGCAGGACTGGCTCAAGGGCAACCTCGCCCGTATCTCCGCGCTGATGCAGGGCCGCCGCGACCTGGAGGACGTGGCTTCGCTGATCATGAGCGAGCTGACCCCGGTGGTCTCCGCACAGCACGGCGCGTTCTTCGTCGCGATGCCGACGGTGGACGACAAGGACCTGGGCGCCACCAACGACGACGAGTACGAGCTGCGGATGCTCGGCTCGTACGGCTACTCGATGGGCTCCATGCCGACCTCGTTCCGGCCGGGTGAGGCGCTGGTCGGGACGGCCGCCGAGGAGAAGCGCACGATCCTCGTCGAGAACGCGCCGAGCGGCTATCTGAAGATCTCCTCGGGGCTCGGCGAGGCACCGCCCGCCCAGGTGATCGTCCTGCCGGTGCTGTTCGAGGGGCAGGTGCTCGGCGTCATCGAGCTGGCGTCCTTCACGCCGTTCACGCAGATCCAGAAGGACTTCCTCAACCAGATCGCCGAGATGATCGCGACGAGCGTCAACACCATCTCGGTCAACACCAAGACGGAGCAGCTGCTGAAGCAGTCGCAGGAGCTGACCGAGCAACTGAGGGAGCGGTCGGCCGAGTTGGAGCAGCGGCAGAAGGCGCTTCAGGCGTCCAACGCCGAACTGGAGGAGAAGGCCGAGCTGCTGGCCCAGCAGAACCGCGACATCGAGGTGAAGAACACCGAGATCGAGGAGGCGCGGCAGGTCCTGGAGGAGCGCGCCGAGCAGCTCGCGGTCTCGATGCGCTACAAGAGCGAGTTCCTCGCCAACATGTCGCACGAGCTGCGTACGCCGCTGAACTCGCTGCTGATCCTGGCCAAGTTGCTCGCCGACAACGCGGAGGGGAACCTGTCTCCGAAGCAGGTGGAGTTCGCCGAGACCATCCATGGTGCCGGCTCCGACCTGTTGCAGCTCATCAACGACATCCTCGACCTGTCGAAGGTCGAGGCGGGCAAGATGGACGTCTCCCCGACGCGGATCGCGCTCGTCCAGCTCGTCGACTATGTGGAGGCCACGTTCCGGCCGCTGACCGCGGAGAAGGGCCTCGACCTGTCCGTACGGGTGTCGCCGGAGTTGCCCGCCACGCTGCACACCGACGAGCAGCGGCTGCTGCAGGTGCTGCGCAACCTGCTGTCCAACGCGGTGAAGTTCACCGACTCCGGCTCGGTCGAGCTGGTCATCCGGCCCGCGCGTGACGACGTGCCGCAGCAGATCCGGGAGCAGCTGCTGGAGGCCGGTTCGATGACCGATCCGGACGGGGATCTGATCGCGTTCTCCGTGACCGACACCGGCATCGGCATCGCGGCCAGCAAGATGCGGGTCATCTTCGAGGCGTTCAAGCAGGCCGACGGCACCACCAGCCGCAAGTACGGCGGCACCGGCCTCGGGCTGTCCATCTCGCGGGAGATCGCGCAGCTGCTGGGCGGTGAGATCCACGCGCAGAGCGAGCCGGGGCGTGGCTCGACGTTCACGCTCTACCTCCCGCTCTACCCGACCGAACTGCCGCCGCAGGGCTACCAGCAGCCCATGCCCGCCCTGGAGGCCGGCGAGCTGGTGGCGTCGGCGTCCGAGCTGTCCGACGTGGAGGTCGAGACGCCGGCCGAGGTGAAGTCGTATCAGGAGACGCAGAACGGCCCCGCCGCGCTCTTCAGGCGCCGCCGCAGGCACGTCCCGGAGATCGAGCAGCGTCCCGCGCAGCAGGAGCAGTGGTCGGCGCCCGAGCAGGAGGCGGCGCCGCAACCGCACCGTGGCCTTCTGTTCGGCGGCCACAAGGTGCTGATCGTCGACGACGACATCCGCAACGTCTTCGCCCTCACCAGCGTTCTGGAGCAGCACGGTCTGTCCGTGCTGTACGCCGAGAACGGCCGTGAGGGCATCGAGGTGCTGGAGCAGCACGACGACGTGGCGGTCGTCCTGATGGACATCATGATGCCCGAGATGGACGGGTACGCCACGACCACGGCGATCCGCAGGATGCCGCAGTTCGCCGGACTTCCGATCATCGCACTGACCGCCAAGGCGATGAAGGGCGACCGGGAGAAGGCGATCGAGTCGGGCGCCTCCGACTATGTGACGAAGCCGGTCGACCCCGATCATCTGCTGGCGGTGATGGGGCAGTGGATGCGAGGGGAGTGAGGGGAACGTTCAGAGGTCGTGCGGACGCCGTGGGGAGCTTCGGTGTGCACACGGAGTCGCTGACTCGGTGTGCCCGAAGTCGTGTAGAAGTACGGGATTCGGGGAACCTTCTGGTCTCCCGCTGCGTTTCTGCTACGTGCACAGTGACATCACGGTGACAGGGTGTGGCGACAGGCGGGGTGCGGCTACGATGACCGGCACAAGGACGGGCGGCGCAAGGGAGTCGTCGGCCCCTGGGGCGGCACCCGCCGGTGCTTCCCCAAGTCCTGCGGACCGGGGAGGCCCCAAGCCGGGGCGAGGAGGGCGGGCCATGGTGCAGAAGGCCAAGATCCTCCTGGTCGATGACCGGCCGGAGAATCTGCTGGCGCTGGAGGCGATCCTCTCTGCGCTCGATCAGACGCTGGTGCGGGCATCGTCCGGGGAGGAAGCGCTCAAAGCACTGCTCACGGACGACTTCGCGGTCATTCTGCTGGATGTCCAGATGCCGGGCATGGACGGCTTCGAGACCGCGGCACACATCAAGCGGCGGGAACGGACCCGGGACATCCCGATCATCTTCCTCACCGCGATCAACCACGGCCCGCATCACACCTTCCGTGGGTATGCGGCGGGCGCGGTGGACTACATCTCCAAGCCGTTCGACCCGTGGGTGCTGCGCGCGAAGGTCTCCGTCTTCGTCGAGCTGTACATGAAGAACTGCCAGCTGAGGGAGCAGGCGGCGCTGCTGCGGCTCCAGTTGGAGGGCGGTGGCAAGGCCGCGGGCGGCGAGGCGAAGGAGTCCGCGGGGCTGCTCGCCGAGCTCTCGGCGCGGCTGGCGGCGGTCGAGGAGCAGGCCGAGGCGCTCTCCAAGCAGCTCAACGACGAGTCGACGGACGCGGCGGCGGTGGCCACGGCGGCCCATCTGGAGCGCAAGCTCACGGGCCTGCGGCGGGCGCTGGACGCGCTGGAACCGGGAACCGGCGGGTCGGCTTCGGTGCCGTCCCAGAACTGACCGCGGGGCGGGGCACCTTGACGGGATGCCCGGTGTCCCACTGCGGGGGCGTCACATGAGCTCGCGTCAGCTCAGCGCCTCCCCACAGGCGACACGAACGGGTGAAGCCCTGGGCACACGTGTCCCCTGCCGTCTCCACCGGTAATCTCACACCTATGGCCTCACGTCCCTCCGCAGCCAAGAAGCAGCCCGCGAAGAAGGCTGCCGCCGCGAAGGCACCGGCGAAGAAGGCCGCTGCGAAAAAGGCGCCCGCGAAGAAGGCCGCTGCCAAGAAGGCGCCCGCCAGGAAGGCCGCGGCGAAGAAGGTCGCGCCCAAACCGGCGCCCAGCCCCACCGGAGGCATCTACCGGCTCGTACGCGCCCTGTGGCTCGGCCTGGCGCATGCCGTCGGTGCGGTGTTCCGCGGCATAGGGCAGGGCGCGAAGAACCTCGACCCGGCGCACCGGAAGGACGGCATCGCGCTGTTGCTGCTCGCCATCGCCCTGATCGTCGCCGCCGGCACCTGGGCCGACCTGAAGGGCCCGGTCGGCGATCTGGTCGAGATCCTGGTGACCGGGGCCTTCGGCCGGCTCGACCTGCTCGTGCCGATCCTGCTCGCCGCCATCGCCCTGCGCTTCATGCGGCACCCGGAGAAACCCGAGGCCAACGGCCGAATCGTCATCGGCCTGTCCGCGCTCGTCATCGGTGTGCTCGGCCAGGTCCACATCGCCTGCGGCGCACCCGCCCGCAGCGACGGCATGCAGGCCATACGGGACGCCGGCGGCCTCATCGGCTGGGCCGCGGCGACCCCGCTGACGTACACCATGACCGATGTGCTGGCCGTGCCGCTGCTGGTGCTGCTCACGGTGTTCGGGCTGCTGGTCGTCACGGCCACCCCGGTCAACGCCATTCCGCAGCGGCTGCGGCAGCTGGGGGTGCGGCTCGGCATCGTCCACGAGCACGAGGCGGAGATCCTCACCGAGGACGAGGCGCGATACGACGAGCAGTGGCGTGAGGCGCTTCCCGCGCGCTCCCGTCGGCGCCGAAACACCCCCGAGGCACCCGACGCGTACGACCCCGACAGCGCGGAGCAGGAGGCCCTCTCCCGGCGCCGCGGCCGTCCCCGGCGGTCGGCCGTGCCGCAGCCCGACTCCGACCGGCCCATGGACGCCGTGGACGTCGCCGCGGCCGCCGCTGCCGCGCTCGACGGTGCCGTCCTGCACGGGATGCCGCCGTCGCCGCTGGTCGCCGACCTCACCCAGGGCGTGCGGACCGGGGACCGCGAGCCGACAACGCCGACCCCGACGCCCGTTCCGGCCGCGCGCCCCAAGCAGGAGAAGCTCCCGAAGGAGAAGCCCCCGCAGGAGAAGTCCAAGGCGGAGGTCCCCGACCTCACCAAGACCCCGCCCCCCACCCCACGCGACATGCCCGCGCGGGCCGAGCAGCTCCAGCTGTCCGGCGACATCACGTACTCCCTGCCGTCACTGGACCTCCTCACGCGCGGGGGCCCCGGCAAGGCGCGCAGCGCCGCCAACGACGCCATCGTCGAGTCGCTCACCACCGTCTTCACCGAGTTCAAGGTCGACGCGCGCGTCACCGGCTTCACGCGCGGGCCGACGGTCACGCGCTACGAGGTCGAGCTCGGCCCGGCCGTGAAGGTCGAGCGGATCACCGCGCTGACGAAGAACATCGCGTACGCCGTCGCCAGCCCGGACGTGCGGATCATCAGCCCGATCCCCGGCAAGTCCGCGGTCGGCATCGAGATCCCGAACACCGACCGGGAGATGGTCAACCTCGGCGACGTACTGCGTCTGGCGGAGTCCGCGGAGGACGACGACCCGATGCTGGTCGCCTTCGGCAAGGACGTCGAGGGCGGCTACGTCATGCACTCGCTGGCGAAGATGCCGCACATGCTGGTCGCCGGCGCCACCGGCTCCGGCAAGTCGTCCTGCATCAACTGCCTGATCACCTCGGTCATGATGCGGGCGACCCCCGAGGACGTCCGGATGATCCTGGTCGACCCCAAGCGGGTGGAGCTGACCGCCTACGAGGGCATCCCGCACCTGATCACGCCGATCATCACCAACCCCAAGCGGGCCGCCGAAGCGCTGCAGTGGGTCGTGCGGGAGATGGACCTCCGGTACGACGACCTCGCGGCGTACGGCTACCGGCACATCGACGACTTCAACCGGGCCGTGCGTGAGGGCAAGGTCAAGGCACCCGAGGGCAGCGAGCGGGAACTCCAGCCGTACCCGTACCTGCTGGTCATCGTCGACGAGCTCGCCGACCTGATGATGGTCGCGCCGCGCGACGTCGAGGACGCCATCGTGCGCATCACGCAGCTTGCGCGGGCGGCCGGGATCCACCTGGTGCTCGCCACGCAGCGGCCGTCCGTCGACGTCGTCACCGGTCTGATCAAGGCGAACGTGCCGTCGCGGCTCGCCTTCGCCACCTCCTCGCTCGCCGACTCGCGGGTCATCCTCGACCAGCCGGGGGCCGAGAAGCTGATCGGCAAGGGCGACGGGCTGTTCCTGCCGATGGGTGCGAACAAGCCCACCCGTATGCAGGGCGCGTTCGTGACCGAGGAGGAGATCTCGGCCGTCGTACGGCACTGCAAGGACCAGATGGCGCCGGTCTTCCGGGACGACGTCGTGGTGGGCACCAAGCAGAAGAAGGAGATCGACGAGGACATCGGCGACGACCTCGACCTGCTGTGCCAGGCGGCCGAGCTGGTGGTCTCCACGCAGTTCGGGTCGACGTCCATGCTCCAGCGCAAGCTGCGCGTCGGCTTCGCCAAGGCCGGGCGGCTGATGGACCTCATGGAGTCGCGGAACATCGTCGGCCCTAGCGAGGGGTCCAAGGCTCGTGACGTTCTTGTGAAGCCTGACGAGCTGGATGGCGTGCTGGCGATGATCCGTGGGGAGTCTGAAGGGTAGGGAAACGGGAGGCAGTGGTCGTTTCGCGGGGACGCGGTACGACATCCGGGTGGTCGATCGTGACCCACCCGTAAGGATCACTGAGCAACCGTTTCCCTTCGGCGTACGTCAAGTTGAGGGAAGGGGAAATCACCTCCCCGCCATCGGGTTGTCGGGCCATTCCGATGGCGTACAAAGTCCTACCGCCCGGTTGCCCCACCCTTTTGCACCCCCCCTAGACTGAACGTCCAGCACAGGCGGCTACACGCTCGAAAGGCGCCCCCGTGTCCATCGGCAACTCCCCTGAAGACGAGCGTCCGTTCGAAGACGATCGCGTCGAAGAAGACCGCGAGGAAGTCCGCCCCTCCATCGGTCGTGCCCTGCGGCAAGCGCGCATCACCGCCGGGCTGACCGTCGACGACATCAGTACCGCCACCCGGGTCCGCATGAACATCGTGCACGCCATCGAGGCGGACGACTTCGCCGCCTGTGGTGGTGACGTCTACGCCCGCGGGCACATCCGGACCCTGGCCAAGGCCGTCCATCTCGATCCCGCCCCGCTGCTCGCCCAGTACGACGCCGACCGGGGAGGGCGCCCGGCGCCGACCCCGGCCGCACCGCTGTTCGAGGCGGAACGCATTCGTCCCGAACGGCGTGGGCCCAACTGGACCGCGGCCATGGTCGCCGCGATCGTCGCCGTGGTCGGTTTCGTGGCGTTCACCGCCTTCGAGGGCGACAGTGGCAGCGGCACCGAACAGATCGCCGACGGGGCGGCGCCCACGCCCAGCAAGTCGTCCTCACCCACGCCCAAGAGCAAGAAGCCCACCGACCCCAAGCCGGACCCGACGGACAGCGCCATCGCGGCCGCCCCCCAGGACAAGGTGACGGTCAAGGTGAGCGCCGCCGACGGCCGCAGCTGGATCTCCGCCAAGGACCACAACGGCCGGCTGCTCTTCGACGGGCTGCTCAAGCAGGGGCAGTCCAAGACCTTCCAGGACAGCTCCGAGATCAACCTCGTACTCGGCGACGCCGGCGCGATCGACCTCTATGTGAACGGCAAGAAGATCGAGGACGACTTCCGGCCGGGCGCGGTGGAGCGCCTGACGTACACGAAGGGCGACCCCGAGGCCGGCTAGGGCCTGTTGCGAAAGTGCCGCCTGCCGCGCGACGCCCGGCACGCACTCTCGCAACAGGCCCTAGGCGGGCCGAGCGGTTTCGAAGGGGAGTCCGAACGGGGTTGGCCAAGATCGGCCAACCCCGTCGACGTGGGCTGTCAGCGGGACGAAGTACTCTTGAGCCCATGCCTGAACGCCGTACCGTCGCACTCGTCACCCTTGGCTGCGCCCGTAACGAGGTGGACTCGGAGGAGCTCGCAGGCCGTTTGGAGGCGGACGGCTGGCAGCTCGTGGAGGACGCCTCGGACGCCGACGTCGCGGTCGTGAACACCTGTGGCTTCGTCGAGGCCGCCAAGAAGGACTCCGTCGACGCCCTCCTGGAGGCCAACGACCTCAAGGGACACGGCAGAACGCAGGCCGTGGTGGCGGTGGGCTGCATGGCCGAGCGGTACGGCAAGGAACTCGCCGAGGCCCTCCCCGAGGCCGACGGCGTGCTCGGCTTCGACGACTACACGAACATCTCGGACCGGCTGCAGACCATCCTGAACGGCGGCATCCACGCCCCGCACACCCCGCGCGACCGGCGCAAGCTGCTCCCCATCAGCCCTGCCGACCGCCAGTCGGTCTCCGACGTCGCCCTCCCCGGCCACGGCGCCCCGGCCGACCTGCCGGACGGCGTGGCTCCGGCCTCGGGCCCCCGTGCGCCCCTGCGCCGCCGTCTGGACGGCTCCCCGGTCGCCTCGGTGAAGCTCGCCTCCGGCTGCGACCGGCGCTGCTCCTTCTGCGCCATCCCCTCCTTCCGCGGCTCCTTCATCTCCCGCCGCCCGAGCGACGTCCTGAACGAGACGCGGTGGCTGGCCGAGCAGGGCGTCAAGGAGATCATGCTGGTCTCCGAGAACAACACCTCCTACGGCAAGGACCTCGGCGACATCCGCCTGCTGGAGTCGCTGCTGCCCGAGCTGGCCGAGGTCGACGGCATCGAGCGGGTGCGCGTCAGCTACCTCCAGCCGGCCGAGATGCGGCCCGGCCTCATCGACGTGCTGACCTCGACCCCGAAGGTCGCGCCCTACTTCGACCTGTCCTTCCAGCACTCCGCGCCCGACGTGCTGCGCGCGATGCGCCGCTTCGGCGACACCGACCGCTTCCTGGAACTGCTCGACACCATCCGCGGCAAGGCCCCCGAGGCCGGCGTGCGCTCCAACTTCATCGTCGGTTTCCCCGGCGAGAGCGAGGCCGACCTCGCCGAGCTGGAGCGGTTCCTGAACCACGCGCGGCTGGACGCCATCGGCGTCTTCGGCTACTCCGACGAGGAGGGCACGGAAGCCGCGACGTACGACAACAAGCTCGACGAGGAGGTCGTCGCCGAGCGGCTGGCACGTGTCTCGCGGCTGGCCGAGGAACTCGTCTCGCAGCGGGCCGAGGAGCGCGTGGGCGAGACCGTGCACGTGCTCGTGGAGTCCGTGGACGACGAGGAGGGCGTCCACGGCCGCGCGGCGCACCAGGCGCCGGAGACGGATGGCCAGGTGCTGCTCACGAGCGGCACGGGTTTGCACGTGGGCCGTATGGTCGAGGCGAAGGTGGTCGGTACGGAAGGTGTCGACCTGGTTGCCGAGCCGCTGCAGGGCTCGTTCGCGTGTAGTGAGGAGGCGGGCAGATGACCGGAGTTCCGGCGTCCGCGGCGGGAGGCCCCTCCGGTGCGCGGAGGGCTGCCTCGGGTGCGGCATCGGCCGCCGTGCCGGGAGCCGCGGGGCCTGCGGCCCCGGATGGGGCTGCCGCTCCGGGTGTCTCGGAGGCTTCGGGTGCGGCCGACGGCCGGGCTTCCGGGGCCGACGGTGTGTCGGATGCCGTGTCCGATGGTGCTCAGGATGCCGGATCGGGTGCGGCGGAGGGCGTGAAGCCGGCGCGGGGCGGGAAGCTGGCGGCCGCGGCCGTCAACCAGGCCAGCGTGTGGAACGTCGCCAACCTCCTGACCATGCTCCGGTTGATCCTCGTGCCGGCGTTCGTCGCGCTGATGCTGGCCGATGGCGGGTACGACCCGGCGTGGCGCTCGCTGGCGTGGGCGGCCTTCGCCGTCGCCATGATCACCGACCTCTTCGACGGTCATCTGGCACGCACGTACAACCTCGTCACCGACTTCGGGAAGATCGCCGATCCCATCGCCGACAAGGCGATCATGGGGGCGGCGCTGATCTGCCTGTCGGCACTGGGCGATCTGCCGTGGTGGGTGACGGCCGTCATCCTCGGCCGGGAACTCGGGATCACCCTGCTGCGTTTCCTGGTCATTCGGTACGGCGTCATCCCCGCGAGCCGGGGCGGCAAGCTCAAGACCCTCACGCAGGGCGTGGCCGTGGGGATGTATGTGCTGGTGCTGACGGGGCCCCTGGCAACCCTGAGGTTCTGGGTGATGGCGGTGGCGGTCGTGCTGACCGTCGTGACCGGGTTGGACTATGTGAGACAGGCCATTGTGCTGCGCAGGCGGGGAATCGCCGAGCGAAGGGCGGCGTTGGAGGAGACGGAAGCGTGAATTCCACGGCCGCCGACGTGGTGCGACTACTGACGGTGAGGGGAGAGACCCTCGCGGTCGCCGAGTCGCTGACGGGTGGCCTGGTTGCGGCGCAGATCACATCGGTCCCCGGGGCCTCCAAGGTCTTCCGGGGTTCGGTCACCGCTTACGCCACCGAGGTGAAGCAGCAGCTGCTCGGTGTCGACGCCACTGTGCTGGCGGCGTGCGGGGCGGTGGATCCGCAGGTCGCGGCTCAGATGGCGGCCGGGGTGCGGAAGGTGCTCGGCGCGGACTGGGGCATCGCGACGACGGGTGTCGCAGGCCCGGAACCGCAGGACGGCAAGCCCGTCGGGACGGTTTTCGTGGCTGTGGACGGCCCCTTCGAAGCGGGTTCCGGTTCCGCCGCTGGCGGAAAAGTGGAGGCGCTGCGGTTGAACGGCGACCGCGCGGAAATTCGTAGAGAGAGTGTACGGAGCGTACTCGCACTGCTCCTGCAGGAGCTTGCGGGCGAACAGACCGGGAATGAGCGGGCACAGGATACGGAACGGAACGGGGGGTTTTGATGTTTGCAGCCCTGAGTGAACACGACATCGCTCCCCGCACGGCCGCGGCGCGAGGCGGTACGGTGGGGCGTGAAGGATGCGGCTACGCGGTCCGAGGAGGGAGCCACCGATGATTCTGCTCCGTCGCCTGCTGGGTGACGTGCTGCGTCGGCAGCGCCAGCGCCAGGGCCGTACTCTGCGCGAAGTCTCCTCGTCCGCCCGAGTTTCACTCGGCTATCTCTCCGAGGTGGAGCGGGGGCAGAAGGAGGCTTCCTCCGAACTGCTCGCCGCCATCTGCGACGCGCTGGACGTACGGATGTCCGAGCTCATGCGGGAAGTGAGCGACGAGCTCGCCCTCGCCGAGCTGGCCCAGTCTGCTGCGGCCACCCCCAGCGAGCCTGTGCCCACGCCGGTTCGCCCGATGCTGGGTTCGGTATCGGTCACCGGTGTGCCACCGGAACGGGTGACCATCAAGGCGCCCTCGGAAGCGGTGGACGTCGTCGCCGCGTGAGCGGTGATCGCGTGTGCGTCTGACGCCGACGAGGCGCCGAGAAGGTGTGTGAGGCCCCGGCCGGGGCTTCTCCGGGCGACCGGAGGGGCAGGGTCGGGGTTTTCGCATGTCCGGGTTGGGTGGGCTGCCCCTGTTTCAAGTGCATTTGCCGGGTTCGGGTGCTGCGGTCATGGTGGAGGGACATGACCGCGGGGGCGAGCCGACGGAGGTGCGGATGTATGTCGTGAAGAGCCCGCTGTCCGACATCAACCTGAAGACCGTGTCCGAGGCGCTGCAGGGTGCCCTCGTCGACCTGGTGGACCTCGCCCTTGTGGCGAAACAGATCCATTGGAACGTGGTGGGGCCGCGCTTCCGTTCCGTGCATCTTCAGCTCGACGAGGTCGTGGGCCTCGCGCGCACGCACGCCGACACCGTGGCGGAGCGGGCCGCGTCGCTGGGTTCCCCGCCCGACGGACGCGCCGCGACGGTGGCCGTCGGCAGCGGGATCGGGGTGACGCCCGAGGGATGGGTCGACGACTCGGTCGCGGTCGGGACGCTCGTGGAGGCGCTGGGGGCGGTGATCGTACGGATGCGGCAGCGGATCGCGGCGACCGGGGAGGCGGATCCGGTGACACAGGACGTCCTCATCGGGATCACGGGGGATCTGGAGAAACAGCACTGGATGTTCCAGGCCGAGAACGGGTGATCAGCGGGTGGGAGGGGCCCCGCGCGGAAGGACGGGTGCCCTTTTGGTGTCGGTGAGGTCCCCGTGCCGATTGTGCCGATCCGGGTGCCCGGGTGGGTGACGTGGCCGGTGGTGGTGCGGCTGGTGACAGTCGGCGCTGAGCGGTGCGCGGTGCGCCTGTGTGCCCTCGGTGCGCCCTTTCTGGGGGTGCGAGCGGCCGATTAGCGTCGGGCTGGAGGTGGCGGGCCATGTCAGGGCGAATAGTGCGCTGGGGGGCCGTTCTGGCGCTTGGAGCGCTGTGGTGGTGGGCCGTGCTGCGGCTTGCGCTGGTGCCCGGCGCGGGTGCCGTGGAGGGGGCGGTTGTGGCAGGGGGGTGGGGGCTGAGTGTGTTGCCGGTGCACTGTGTGCCGAAGACAGGGGCGGCGGGGGACGTCGGTGCGGGGCGGTTCCGGCGGGTGTGGGAGACCGTGGTGGACGCCACGGCAACGGCGCGTTCCCGGGGTGGGGCGGCATCACCGCGTCGGCGGGGGTGAGGGTATTGCCGCGTCGGCGGGGTTTCGCTCTTGAACGCCGATCGAGAACACCCGGATGACCTGCGACGACGCCCTTACGTAGCTCAGCCGAATCCGGCCGACCCGACATTCCTAGGCTTGGGAGGCGGTGAAGCGGGCCAGCTCCCATGGGTCGTGTGCGCTGAAGACGGTGATCTCATCCGCGTGGTCGCGTCGGAGGGAACGCAGCCGGTCGCGGGTCGCGTGGTGAGCTGCGACGTCGGTCTGTGCTCCCTGTTGGACCGGCTCGAGAACAGGATGAGAGAGGGGCGGCGTGTGATCGAGCTCGCCGTGATACATGTACGCGTCGCCCGCATGCAGCAGCCACCGTCCGTGGCCGTCGCGCACGGCGACACCCGAGTGTCCCGCCGAGTGGCCGGGCAGCGGCACCAGCAGCAGGTCGCAAGCCAGCCCCTGCGGCCGCGTCGCGCCGGGGAAGCCGAACCACTCCGTGCGGTCCGCCATGGGGGCGGGTGTGAGCAGCGGGTTGTGCGCCCGGTGTGCCGGCATGAAGCGGTCGAGGCTGTGCCGGTGGTGCGCTGCCGTGGGGTCGGTGACGGCCCGGTACTCGTCGGGGTGGACGTGCACCTGCGCGTGAGGGAAGTCCGGCAGTCCTCCCGTGTGATCGCGGTGCAGGTGGGTGAGCACGATGTGCCGCACGTCCTGGGGCGCGTATCCGAGGCGGACGACTTGGCGGAGCGCGCTCTCCTCGGGGGTCAGCGCGGGCTGGGCGTAGGCGACCCAGTCCGCACCCAGCGACCGGTCAGGGTGCTGCAAGTCGGCGGTGCCGAGACCGGTGTCCACCAGGATCAGCCCGTCCGAGTCCGTCTCGATGAGCAGGCAATGGCAGACAACGGCCCGTTCGCGGTTCACGGCGCCGGCCCGAAGTTGTTCGTCGAGTGGTGGAATCTTCCGTAGAGAACCGCAGTTGAGGTGGTGGATACGCACATGGCCCCCTGGAGGCAAGCTGGCGGGCAGTACGTGACGGACGTTAGGAGGGCCCTCAGTGACTCACCAAACCGTTGGACACGCACCGGAGGTTGATCAGGACGGTCCGCTGGCGGACTGTCCGGAGAGCGCCCTTGTTCCGCCGGGGCGCGAACCGCGATGCCCTGTTGACATCACCCTCGCCGCGCTGGCCGGCCGGTGGACGCCGCTGGTGGTCCGCGAGTTCCTACGCCGCGGTCAGGCCACCTACTCCGAACTGTCCGCCGCCCTGCCCGCTCTCTCGGACAAGGTCCTCTCGGACCGGCTGGCCCAGTTGACCAGTGCGGGCGTCATCGAGCGTCACCGCACCCCGGGCTGGCCTCCCCGCGTCCGCTACCTTCTGACCAGCCAGGGCCGGGCGCTGGAACCGGTGGTGCGCAGCATGTGGGAGTGGGGCACGGCGCGACGGGACGCCCTTGGCTGGTCGCCGGACCCGTCGGACACGGCCTGAACTCGCCGGCTCGCCGGTTCTTGCCCGCTGTGGCCAGGCGCCCTTCCACGATCCGGCCCATGGATCCTGAGCTGCTGGAACGGATCACCGCGCGGCGCGCGGAACTGGACGAACTCGAAGAACAACCGACCAAGCAGCCTCCGCAGAAACTCGTTGGCGGAACCACGGCGGCCGCTGCTACGTTTCCGGCGGCCGTGCAAGAGAGCGAGGAGGTGGTACCCGTGAACGTATCGACAAGGGTGCTCCCCTCCGGGGTCGCGGTCGGGCGATAGGTCGTCCGGGAGCGCCGTTCCATGGCACTCCCGAAAGGCACGACCATGCAGTTCACTTCTGAACATCGTCTCGACGACGCTGTCCTCGAGCGTGAATTCACCCTCGGCGAGATCCCCGGCATCCTTTGGACGCCCGCATCCGTGTCCGCGCCGGCGCCGCTGATCCTGCTCAGCCCCCCTCCCCTCGGGCTGCGCAAGGCGTACCCCCGCCTGCTGGCCCGGGCCCGGCACTCCGCGGCGGACGGCTTCGCCACCGCCACCATCGAGCTCCCCGGAAGCGGTGACCGGCCCCGTTGTCCCGCCGCCGAGCAGGCCCTCGCCGACCTGCGCCGGGCGATGCAGGCCGGCGAGCCGGTCACCGACGAGATCATCGACGCCCTCATCCTCCCCCTGGTCGAAGAGGCGGTCCCTGAATGGCAGGTCGCCCTGGACGCCCTCCTGTCCTTGCCCGAGATCGGCGGCCCGGTCGGGTACTCGGGGGGAGTGATCTCCATCGGAACCCGGCTGGCGGTGGTCGAGCCACGCATCTCGGCCGCCGTTCTGTTCGCCGGGAGCTTCGTCCCTCGCGCCATGTTCGAGGAGGCCCGCCAGGTCACCATTCCGCTGCACGTCCTGCTGCAGTGGGACGACGAAGGAAACGACCGGCAGGCGGCCCTGGACCTGTTCGACGCGTTCGGCTCCAAGGAGAAGACACTGCACGCCAACATGGGCGGGCACACCGGCGTCCCGCAGTTCGCGGGGGACGCCGCGGCCCAGTTCTTCAGCCGGCACCTGAAGTGACGCCGGGCCGTCAGGCCACCAGCAGACGGTAGCCGTGTCGGCCAGGATGCCGCTGCCCTGCTCTGACGGGTCGCCGAGGCGTGCGTGTGTCGACGCGTCGCCGGGCTACCACGGCATCGCCACGCCCCCGTTCGGGCGCAGAATCTGGCCGGTCGTGAAGGATGCCGCGTCCGAGGCCAGGTGCAGGACGGTGTGGGCGACGTCCTCCGGTTCGCCGACCCGGCCCAGCGGGGCCATCCGGGCCATGAGCGCCTCGGTGCGCGCCTGAGCCTCGCCCGCGTGGCGGTCGGTCATGGGGGTGCGGATCCAGCCCGGGGCGACCGCGTTGACGCGGATGCCGTGCCGGCCGACCTCGGTCGCCAGCGTCTTCGTCAGCTGGACCACCGCCGCCTTGGCCACGCCATAGCAGAGCAGGCCGGGGCCGCCGGTGTCGACGGCGCCGGATGCCATGGTGACGATGCTGCCCCGGGTGCCCCGGGCGATCATCAGCCGGGCCGCCTCCTGGCAGGCGTACAGGACTCCCTTGAAGTTGACGTTCAGCACTCGGTCCAGGTCCTCGTCCCGGGTCTCCAGGACGGGGCTGCTGTGCATGATGCCGGCGATCGCGGCCATCACGTCCAGGTGCTCGCAGGAGCCGATGGCCTGGCGGAGCTGTTCCCGGTCGGTGACGTCGAGGCGGTGGGTGTGTGCCGTGCCTCCCTGGGCCTTGATCAGGGTCGCCGTCTCGTGCAGGCCCTGTGTGTCGACGTCGGCGCAGTGCACGGTGGCGCCCGCCTCCGCGAGCAGGACCGCTGAGGCGCGGCCGATGCCGCCGGCGGCGCCGGTGACGAACGCGGTGCGGCCGGTGAGGTCGTACGCCGGGAGAGGCATACAAGGACCGTACGAAGGTTTCTGACGCTCCGTCAATTGGTGGTGCGGGGCCGGTGGTGCAGGGCGCCGCCCGGTGCTCGGGGAGTGCCCGGTGCCGGGGCGGGGCCCTGCTGGCAGGCCGGGCACCAGTAGGTGGGGCGTTCGCGGGAGCCGTCGCCCTGGTCGCCCGCGCGGACGGAGGTGCGGCAGCGCAGGCAGGGGCGGGGTGCGCGGCCGTACACGAACAGGTCCTGGCCCCGGCGGCCCGTCGTGGTGCGGATCGGGCGGTCGCGGTTGGTCTCCAGGAGCTTCTTGGCGAGCGCGGGCAGCTTCGCGGCGCGTTCCGCGGGCAGCTCGCCGACGGGGAGCCAGGGGGTGACACCCAGCAGGAAGCAGAGCTCGCTCTTGTAGACATTGCCTATGCCGGCGAGGTTGCGCTGGTCGAGCAGGGCCTCACCGAGGGGGCGGGCGGGGTCCGAGAGGAGGTTGGCGAGGGCCCGGTCGGGGTCCCAGTCCGGGCCCAGCAGGTCGGGGCCGAGGTGGCCGACGGCGCGGTGTTCGTCCGTGGTGCGGAGGAGTTCGAGGACGGGGAGGCGGTAGCCGACGGCCGTGTGCTCGCTGTTGCCGAGGATCGCGCGGATCTGGTGGGCGGGGCCCCCGGTCCAGCGCCGGCCGTGCGCGTACACCTTCCAGGTGCCGTCCATCCGTAGATGCGAGTGCAGGGTCAGGCCGCCCTCGATACGGGTGAGGAGGTGCTTGCCCCGCGGGGTGACCTCCAGGACGGTACGGCCGGTGAGGTCCGCCGTGGCGTACTTGGGCACCCGGAGATCGCTGCGGGTCAGCACCTTGCCCGCGAGGGCGCCGTGCAGCCGCCTCGCGGTCTGCCAGACAGTGTCTCCTTCGGGCATGGGTCAAGGGTGGCACGGGGTGGGACCGAGTGTGTTCGGGCTCCTGTGCGGTTTCACGCTCGCAGCCGCAGCCCGCGTGGGGTCGCGACGAAACCCGCGCCCTCCAGGAGGGCGCCGATCGGCGAGGTCAGAGCCGCGGCGCCGTTCACTCGCTCCACCGTGACCGTACCGAGGGAACCTGCGCGAGCGGCCGTGGCGAGAGCCTCCGCTGCGGCCTGCAGCCGGGGGTCGTCGGCGGGCTCGCGATCGGGGTCGGAGGGCCACGCCAGCAGTGTCTTGCCGCCACGCTCCATGTAGAGCGCCAGCTCACCGTCGACGAGCACCACCAGGGAGCCCGCCTTGCGGCCCGGCTTGTGCCCTGCGCCGGTCGGGGGCTCGGGCCAGGCGAGCGCGGCACCGTAGGCGTTGGCGGGGTCGGCCGCGGCCAGGACCACGGCCCGGGTGGCGGGGGAGGGGCGGGAACGGCGGCCGGGGAAGCCTGGGTCGTACGCGCCGTAGGAGGTGCCGGGCTCATCTGGGCCGTATGAGCCGTAAGAGCCATATGAGCCGTACGAGCTGCCGGGGCCGCCTCGTGGGCCGCCGCTGCCCGGTGAGTCGAAGTCGTGGGGTGAGATGTAGTCGCCCGGGGAGGTGGGGAGGTCCGGCGGTGCGGAGTCCGGATCGGAGCCGGACCAGTCGAGGTCGTCTGATGCGCCGAAGGTGTCGGTGGACCCGAACGAAGCCGGGGCTCGCGAGTCGCCCGGTGGGAAGCCGTTCGAGCCGCGGTGCTGGGGGGTGTCGACGACGGTGCCGTAGTCGGGGCCGGGCAGGCCGTCGCCGCGTTCGCGGGCGTTGGACACAGCGCGCAGGCGGTCCACTGCGCCGTCCATGGCGAACTGGGCGGCGCCGAGGCCCTCGACCACGTAGCCACGCCGGGCCTGTCCGCTTTCCTCGAAGGCGGACAGAACGCGGTACGTCGCCGAGAAGCCGCCCTCGACACCCTCGGCGGAGACGGCGCCCCGGGTCACCACGCCGTGCCGGTCGAGGAGGGTGCGGGCCAGGGCGTGGGCGCGCACCGTGGGGTCGGGCTCGTGGGCCGGGAGCAGGGACCAGCGGCCTGCGACGGTCGGCGGGCCCGAGCGGGAGGCGGTGCGGGCCGCGGTCGTCAGGGAGCCGTAACGCCCGCGCGGGATGGAGCGCTTGGCGCGGTGGGCCGTGGAGCCCGCGGTGCGTCCAGAGCCCAGCAGGGAGCGCAGGGGGGCGAGCGTGTCGTTGGTGAGCCGTCCGGACCATGCCAGGTCCCAGAGGGCGTCGGCCAGTTGGGGATCGGTGGCGTCAGGGTGGGTGGTGGCGCGGACCTGGTCGGCGATCTGACGAAAGAACAGGCCGTAGCCGCCGGAGAGGGTGTCGAGGACGGACTGGTGGAGGGCGGTCGGCTCCAGGGGGTGCGGGGGCGGCAGAAGCAGGGGTGCCGCGTCGGCCAGGTACAGGGAGACCCAGCCGTCCTTGCCGGGCAGGGAGCCTGCTCCGGCCCACACCACTTCTCCGGCGGACGTGAGCTCGTCGAGCATCGCGGGGGTGTAGTTCGCCACCCGGGACGGCAGGACCAGCTTCTCAAGGGCGGAGGCGGGCACGGACGCGCCCTGCAACTGCTCGATGGCGCGCACCAGTCCGTCTATGCCGCGCAGGGCGTGGCCCTTGCCGATGTGCTGCCACTGCGGGAGGAACTGGGCGAGCGCGGCCGGCGGCACCGGCTCCAGTTCGTGCCGCAGGGCGGCGAGGGAGCGGCGGCGGAGTCGGCGCAGGACCGCCGCATCGCACCACTCCTGGCCGATTCCGGCGGGGTGGAACTCTCCCTGGACGACCCTGCCTGCTGCCGCGAGCCGCTGGAGTGCGCCGTCGGTGACCGCCACTCCCAGACCGAACCGGGCCGCTGCCGTGGTCGACGTGAACGGGCCGTGGGTGCGGGCATAGCGCGCGAGGAGGTCGCCCAGTGGGTCCTTCACCGGCTCCGTGAAGGCCTCCGGGACGCCGACCGGCAGCGCCGTGCCGAGCGCGTCGCGCAGGCGGCCCGCGTCCTCGACCGCAGCCCAGTGGTCGGCACCGGCGATACGGACCCGGATCGCGCGGCGGGCGCCGGCCAGCTCCTGGGCCCACTGCGGCTCGGCGCCCCGCTCGGCCAGTTCCGCGTCCGTGAGCGGGCCGAGCAGCCGTAGCAGGTCGGCGACGCCTTCCGCGTCCTTCACGCGGCGGTCCTCGGTGAGCCACTGGAGTTCCTGCTCCAGCTCGGCCAGCACCTCGGCGTCGAGCAGCTCGCGCAGCTCCGCCTGGCCGAGCAGCTCGGCCAGCAGCCGGGAGTCCAGCGACAGGGCGGCGGCGCGGCGCTCGGCGAGCGGCGAGTCTCCCTCGTACAGGAACTGGGCGACGTACCCGAAGAGGAGGGAGCGCGCGAAGGGGGACGGCTCGGGGGTGGTGACCTCGACCAGGCGCACCTTGCGGGATTCCAGGTCGCCCATCAGCTCGACGAGGCCGGGGACGTCGAAGACGTCCTGGAGGCACTCCCGGACCGCCTCCAGGACGATCGGGAACGAGCCGAACTCGCCGGCCACCTGGAGCAGCTGGGACGCACGCTGGCGCTGCTGCCACAGCGGGGTGCGCTTGCCGGGGTTGCGGCGCGGCAGCAGTAGCGCGCGGGCGGCGCACTCGCGGAAGCGGGACGCGAACAGGGCGGAGCCGCCGACCTGGTCGGTGACGATCTGGTCGACCTCGCCCTTGTCGAAGACGACATCCGCCGCGCCGACGGGGGCCTGGTCCGCGTCGTACTCGGTGCCGGCCTTCGCCGGTTCCTGGTCGAGCAGGTCCAGGCCCATCAGGTCGGCGTCCGGCAGGCGCAGCACGATGCCGTCGTCGGCGTGCATGACCTGGGCGTCCATGCCGTACCGCTCGGACAGGCGGGCGCCGAGGGCGAGGGCCCAGGGGGCGTGGACCTGGGCGCCGAAGGGGGAGTGGACCACGACGCGCCAGTCGCCGAGCTCGTCGCGGAAGCGCTCCACGACGATCGTGCGGTCGTCGGGGACGTGGCCGCAGGCCTCGCGCTGCTCGTCCAGGTAGGACAGGACGTTGTCCGCGGCCCAGGCGTCGAGGCCGGCCGCGAGCAGGCGCAGGCGGGCGTCGTCCTTGGGCAGGGAGCCGACCTCACGCAGGAACGCGCCCACCGCGCGGCCCAGTTCCAGGGGACGGCCGAGCTGGTCGCCCTTCCAGAAGGGGAGGCGGCCCGGGACACCAGGGGCCGGGGAGACCAGGACCCGGTCGCGCGTGATGTCCTCGATGCGCCAGGAGCTGGTGCCGAGCGTGAAGACGTCCCCCACGCGCGACTCGTACACCATCTCCTCGTCGAGTTCGCCGACCCGGCCGCCGCCCTTCTTGGGGTCGGCGCCGGCGAGGAAGACGCCGAAGAGACCACGGTCGGGGATCGTGCCCCCGGAGGTGACGGCGAGGCGCTGGGCTCCTGGGCGGCCGGTGATCGTCCCGGCGACGCGGTCCCAGACCACGCGGGGGCGCAGCTCCGCGAAGGCGTCGGACGGGTAGCGGCCGGCGAGCATGTCGAGGACTGTGGTGAAGGCCGATTCGGGGAGGGATGCGAAGGGGGCCGCTCGGCGGACCATGGCCAGCAGGTCGTCGAACTGCCATGTGTCCATGGCCGTCATGGCGACGAGTTGCTGGGCCAGGACGTCCAGGGGGTTGGCGGGGACCTTCAGGGACTCGATGGCGCCGGTGCGCATGCGTTCGGTGACGACCGCTGCCTGGACGAGGTCGCCGCGGTACTTCGGGAAGACGACGCCCATGGAGACCGCGCCCACCTGGTGGCCCGCGCGGCCGACGCGTTGCAGGCCCGACGCGACGGAGGGCGGGGACTCGACCTGGACCACGAGGTCCACCGCGCCCATGTCGATGCCGAGTTCGAGGCTGGAGGTGGCGACGACGGCGGGCAGGCGGCCTGCCTTGAGGTCCTCCTCGACAAGGGCGCGCTGTTCTTTCGAGACCGAGCCGTGGTGCGCGCGGGCGATGACGGCCGGGGCGCCCTGAGCCGCGCCGGAGCCGCCCATCAGTTCGGCTGGGGCGTGGTGCTCGTCCAGGGTTTCGCCGGTGGCCCGTTCGTACGCGATCTCGTTGAGCCGGTTGCACAGGCGCTCCGCGAGGCGGCGGGAGTTGGCGAACACGATCGTGGAGCGGTGGGACTGGACCAGGTCGGCGATCCGCTCCTCGACGTGCGGCCAGATCGAGGGGCGTTCCGCGCCCTCGGAGCCGTCGGAGACCGGGGAGCCGCCCAGCTCGCCGAGATCCTCCACCGGGACGACGACCGAGAGGTCGAACTCCTTGTCCGACTTCGGCTGGACGATCTCCACCTTGCGGCGGGGGGAGAGAAAGCGGGCGACCTCGTCGACCGGGCGGACCGTCGCCGAGAGACCGATGCGGCGGGCCGGCTTCGGCAGGAGTTCGTCCAGGCGCTCCAGGGAGAGGGCGAGGTGGGCGCCGCGCTTGGTGCCCGCCACGGCGTGCACCTCGTCGAGGATCACCGTTTCGATGCCGGTCAGCGCGTCGCGGGTGGCCGACGTCAGCATCAGGAACAGGGACTCAGGGGTGGTGATCAGGATGTCCGGCGGGCGGGTGGACAGGGCGCGGCGCTCGGCGGCCGGGGTGTCGCCGGAACGGATGCCGACCTTGACCTCGGGCTCGGGGAGGCCCAGGCGGACGGATTCATGGCGGATGCCGGTCAGAGGGCTGCGGAGGTTGCGCTCGACGTCTACGGCCAGGGCCTTGAGGGGGGAGACGTACAGAACGCGGCAGCGCTTCTTGGGGTCGGCGGGTGGGGGTGTCGAGGCCAGCTGGTCGAGGGCGGCGAGGAAGGCGGCCAGGGTCTTGCCGGAGCCGGTGGGGGCGACCACCAGTACGTCCGAGCCCTCCGCGATGGCCTGCCACGCGCCCGCCTGGGCGGCGGTGGGCGCGGAGAAGGCGCCCGTGAACCAGCCGCGGGTCGCGGGGGAGAAGCCGTTGAGGGCTCGGTGCGTGTTGCTGACCATGCATCCATCGTGCACCCCGGCACTGACAATGGGGCTGAGCTGCGGGGATGTGGAGGCGTGCGGGTGTGTGGGGGTGTGGTCCATGTCTGCGGAGGCCTGTGCCGGTGCGTGGGGGTGCGGAGTGGCTGCGGCGGCCTGTGCCGGTGCGTGGGGGTGCGGAGTGGCTGCGGCGGCCTGTGCGGGTTCGGAGGCGCGCAACGCGGTTGCTTTCTGCTGGTGCGGTGGCTGGTGTGGACGCCGGCCGCTGCGGGCGGGCACCCCCCGACACGGCCCCCTCTCCCGTGGGTGACCGCGGGTGCGTGGGGGTGCGCCGAGCCCCGTGTTCCGTCGTCGCCGAGAATGGGGGCTATGGCGGGGTCAGGCGAGCGGGCGCGGCACTGGCAGTACGGCGAGTTGCCGGGGGTCGATCTGCTGCGGGCCCGGTACGTGCGGAAGAGGTTCGTGCGGCATACGCACGAGAACTTCGTGATCGCCGCCATCGCCGACGGCGTGGAGGTCTTTCATCATCGGGGGGCCGATCAGTACGCGGGGGCCGGGGCGCTCGCGCTGGTCAATCCTGATACGCCGCATACCGGGCGGGCCGGTGTTCCCGAGGGGTGGCGGTACGGGGCCGTCTATCCGTCGCCCGAGGTGGTGGCCCAGATCGCGGCCGAGACGACCTCGTTGCGGGGGACGCCGGGATTCGTCCGGCCCGTGCTCGATGATCCGTACGCCGCCGGTCTGGTGCATCAGGTACTGCGGGCCACGGACGAGGGGAACGCGCTGGCCGCCGACACCTTGCTGCGGGTTGCCGTGACCCGGTTGCTCCGGCTGAACGGCGGACCGCTGCCGCAGCGAGAGGTGCGGACGGCGGGGGCGCGGGTCGCGGCACGCGCGCGTGCCGTGCTGGAGGAGCGGATGGCCGAGCCGCCGACCCTGGAGAAGCTGGCCGGTGATCTCGGGACCAGTCCGTTCGCGCTGCTGCGGGCGTTCCGGGCCGTCTACGGGATGCCTCCCCATGCCTGGTTGACGGATGCCCGGGTGCGGCGGGCGCGGCGGCTGCTGGACGCCGGGACGACGCCGGCGGAGGCTGCCGTGGCTGTGGGATTCACCGACCAGCCGCATCTGAACCGGCATTTCACACGGATCGTCGGGGTGCCTCCGGGGGCGTATCAGCGTGAGCGCAAGAACGTACAAGACGCTCGGCCGGGGCTGCTTCTACCGTCCGAGGCGTGACAGAACAGACAGCTCTTGCAGATATGTCCGCTGGTGAAGGAGGAAGGCCGGACCGTGTCGTCGTGCGGGACGCCCTCGGGGTCGGTGTCGCCGTAGGACTGTCCGGGTTCGCGTTCGGGGTGACCTCGGCGGGTGGCGGGCTCACCCTGATGCAGACGTGCGCGCTGAGTCTCCTGGTGTTCACGGGGGCGTCGCAGTTCGCGCTCGTGGGGGCGCTCGCGGCAGGCGGCAATCCGTTCACGGCTGCCGCGGGGGCCTTCTTCCTGGGGGTGCGGAACGCCTTCTACGGGCTGCGCCTGTCGCAGGTGCTGGCCCTGCCGCGCGTGGTGCGGCCGTTCGCCGCTCAGTGGGTGATCGACGAGACGGCCGCTGTCGCGCTCGCGCAGCCGACGCGGCGCAGTGCGCGGATCGGGTTCGTCGTCACGGGGCTCAGTCTGTACGTGCTGTGGAACCTCACCACGCTGCTCGGCGCGCTGGGAGCGGGGGCCATCGGGGACACGGGAGCGTGGGGGCTGGACGCGGCGGGCCCCGCGGTCTTTCTGGCGCTGCTCGCGCCGATGCTGAAGACCACCACCGAGCGGGCCGTCGCCGCCCTCGCCGTTGTCCTGGGGCTGGGCCTGCTGCCCGTCCTGCCCGCCGGGGTGCCGGTTCTGGTGGCGGCGCTCGCCGCACCGGTCGTGCTGTGGGCGCAGGGCCGTCGCGAGGCCGATGTGCGGGAGGGAGAGCGGTGAGTGTCTGGCTTGCGATCGGTGTGACCGCCCTCGGCTGCTACGCCGTCAAGCTGGCCGGGCTCCTCGTGCCCTCGGGAGCCCTGGAGAGGCCTCTGGTGAAGCGGTTGGCCGCCTTGTTGCCCGTCGCCCTCCTTGCCGCGCTCACGGCCCAGCAGACCTTCGCCGACGGGCACGCGCTCGTGCTGGACGCGCGGGCCGCGGGGCTCGCCGCGGCCGGCGTGGCGCTGGTGCTGCGCGCCCCGTTCCTGCTCGTGGTCGCGGCGGCCGTGGTGGTGACCGCGGGGGTGCGGGCCCTGGGTGGGTGATGATCCTGGTCAGTCGAGGGAGCGGCCGTATGCCCTGAGAGTGCGCAGCGCGTCGATCGTCACCAGGGGGCGTGCCTCCAGGGCGGGGGCCGGTGCCCACCGGCGCTGGGGGTACCACTCACGCGTCGAGCAGTGGGGGAGAACGGGCCAGCCGCCGTCCTGCTGCTGTTCGGCGGCGAGGAAGTCCAGGGAGCGTGTCATCTCCTCGTCCGTGAACCACGCGCGCGCGAGGGAGCGCGGTGTCCTCGCGTAGTCGTGGGGGAAGTGATGCTCGCCGGGGGCGTAGCCGGGGGAGACCGGGTATGCCTCCAGCCGGTCCGGGTCCAGGGCCGCGAGGCGGTGCTCCCGCACCAGGCGGCCCAGACGGTCGGCGACCGCCTCCGCGCGCGGGCGGTCGGGGGCGGAGTCCAGGAAGGCCACGGCGGCCTCGATCTCGTACGGGTGGGACTTCTCCAGGGACTCGACCGCCTGCCAGCAGAAGTCCGTGGCCCGGAACAGCCACGCGTGCCACACCTCGTTGCGGTGCAGCAGGCCCACCACCGGGCCGGTCGCGAGGAGGTCGCTGGGCGGGTCGTCCAGGATCCGGACGAAGGGGGCGGCCGGGAAGCCGCGCCGGCTGGGATGGATCGCCGGCAGGGCTCCGTCCGCCGTGGAGACGGAGGTCAGATAGCGGCACATGCGTTCCACGCGCTGTCCGCCGCAGCGGCCGATGGAGTCCAGGACCCGCAGGGCGTGCGCGGTGTGCAGCGGCTGGCTGACCGGGCCGCGCAGACCGGGTTCCAGCGCGTGGCCGTACCCTCCGTCCTCGTTGCGGTAGGCGTCCAGCGCCGTCTCCACCGCGTCTGCGCCGCCGCTGCGGAAGTGGTGCGCGAAGAGGCGCTGTTCCAGTACGCGCGCGGTGAGCCAGACGAAGTGCTCGGCGCGTGCGAGCGGGGTGTGCGCCGGGGGCGTCGAGGGGAGTGAGGGAGCTCCTGTTTCGGGCATGCGTCAGACCGTAGGGCGGAAAGCGGTCTCGGCAAGCGCTCCCGGCTCAGGCCCACCCCCAGGGGCGGGATACTGGGGTCATGCGGTTGACGGTCTTCTGGCAGCGGATGGCGGAGCACTTCGGTCCGGGCTACTCCGACACCTTCGCGCGCGATCACGTGATGTCGGAACTCGGGGAACGCACGGTGCACGAAGCCCTGGATGCCGGCTGGGAGGCCAAGGACGTGTGGCGCGTGGTGTGCACGGTGATGAATGTGCCGCAGGAAAAGCGCTGACAGGTCACGAGATCCCAGGCCGGCGGCCGGTTGTCGGCGGCGTGGGTGAGACTGGGTCCGTGGCACCCACTGACGAGACCGGGCAGGCAGCCCAGAACCCCTCCCCGTTCGACACGACGCCGCCCACCCGGCCCCCGGCCGGGGGCGCCGCCGTGCCGGGCGCACGCATGCCGCGCTGGCTGCCGCGCGCCATGGTGCTCGCGTTCACGCTCTATGGCGTGTTCCAGCTGGGAAGCTGGGCCTTCCACCAGCTGATCGGCCTGTTGATCAACATCCTCATCGCGTTCTTCCTGGCCCTCGCCGTCGAACCCGCGGTGAGCTGGATGGCCGCGCGCGGCATGCGCAGAGGGTTCGCCACCGGCATCGTCTTCCTCGCCGTGCTGATCGTGTCCGCGGGCTTCGTCACGCTGCTCAGCTCCATGCTCGCGGGCCAGATCATCAAGATGGTCGAGGGATTCCCGGACTATCTCGACTCCGTCATCAACTGGATCAACACCCACTTCCACACCGAGCTGAAACGTGTCGACGTCCAGGAGGGCCTGCTCCGCTCCGACTGGCTGCGCAACTACGTGCAGAACAGCGCCACCGGCGTCCTCGACGTGTCCGCCCAGGTCCTCGGCGGCCTTTTCCAGTTGCTGACGATCGCGCTGTTCTCGTTCTACTTCGCCGCCGACGGTCCCCGACTGCGCCGTGCGATCTGCTCCGTCCTGCCGCCCGCCCGGCAGGCCGAGGTGCTGCGCGCGTGGGAGATCGCCGTGAACAAGACCGGCGGCTATCTGTACTCGCGCGGTCTGATGGCGCTGATCTCGGGCATAGCGCACTACATATTGCTGCAGTTCCTGGGAGTGCCCTACGCGCCCGTGCTCGCCGTGTGGGTGGGCCTGGTGTCGCAGTTCATCCCCACCATCGGCACCTATCTCGCGGGTGCCCTGCCCATGCTGATCGCGTTCACGGTCGCCCCCTGGTACGCGCTGTGGGTGCTGATCTTCGTCGTGATCTACCAGCAGTTCGAGAACTACATGCTGCAGCCCAAACTGACCTCGAAGACCGTCGACATCCACCCCGCGGTCGCCTTCGGCTCGGTCATCGCGGGAACCGCCCTCCTCGGCGCGGTCGGCGCACTGGTCGCCATTCCTGCGGTCGCCACGCTGCAGGCGTTCCTGGGGGCGTACGTCAAGCGGTACGACGTCACGGACGACCCCCGCGTCCACGGGCACCGGGGGCGGGGAGCGGGGCCCGGCCTGCTCTCGCGTGCACGGAGGCTGTGGGTCCGGCGGCCGGGTGGGGCACCGGCCGACGTGGGGGAACCCGGGGAGGGCCCCTCCTGAGGGGCGTCAAGGCGGCGCAGGGTGTGAAGGTGCCGTGTGGTGCGCTTGACACGAAAATCGAACATCCATTCTTATGGAGGCGCCGGTGCGGCTCAACAGCGGGCGCTTCGAGATGGTTTGACCGGAGAAGTGCCCGAGTTATCCACAGGCCGGACGTGCGTCGGGGCGCATTGTCAGTGGCAGGCGTTAGCGTCTTTGACGTGAAGCGATCGACTCAAGCAAACCGGGTGGAACCCATGGCAGGAACCGACCGCGAGAAGGCGCTCGACGCCGCGCTCGCACAGATTGAACGGCAATTCGGCAAGGGCGCGGTCATGCGCATGGGCGAGCGGTCGAAGGAGCCCATCGAGGTCATCCCGACCGGGTCGACCGCTCTCGACGTGGCCCTCGGCGTGGGCGGTCTGCCCCGCGGCCGAGTCGTGGAGATCTACGGCCCGGAGTCCTCCGGCAAGACGACCCTGACCCTGCACGCGGTGGCCAACGCGCAGAAGGCCGGCGGCCAGGTCGCCTTCGTGGACGCGGAGCACGCCCTCGACCCCGAGTACGCGAAAAAACTGGGCGTCGACATCGACAACCTGATCCTGTCCCAGCCGGACAACGGCGAGCAGGCCCTGGAGATCGTGGACATGCTGGTCCGCTCCGGCGCCCTCGACCTCATCGTCATCGACTCCGTCGCCGCGCTCGTCCCGCGCGCGGAGATCGAGGGCGAGATGGGCGACAGCCATGTGGGTCTGCAGGCCCGTCTGATGAGCCAGGCCCTGCGGAAGATCACCAGCGCGCTCAACCAGTCCAAGACCACCGCGATCTTCATCAACCAGCTCCGCGAGAAGATCGGCGTGATGTTCGGCTCCCCGGAGACCACGACCGGTGGCCGGGCGCTGAAGTTCTACGCCTCGGTGCGCATCGACATCCGACGCATCGAGACCCTGAAGGACGGTACGGAGGCGGTCGGCAACCGCACCCGCTGCAAGGTCGTCAAGAACAAGGTCGCGCCGCCCTTCAAGCAGGCCGAGTTCGACATCCTCTACGGCCAGGGCATCAGCCGCGAGGGCGGCCTGATCGACATGGGCGTGGAGCACGGCTTCGTCCGCAAGGCCGGCGCCTGGTACACGTACGAGGGCGACCAGCTCGGCCAGGGCAAGGAGAACGCGCGCAACTTCCTGAAGGACAACCCCGACCTGGCCAACGAGATCGAGAAGAAGATCAAGGAGAAGCTGGGCGTCGGCGTCCGGCCCGAGGAGCCGACCGCCGAGCCGGGCGTGGACGCCGCCGGCTCCGCCGCCCCGACCGGCGCCGCACCGGCGGTGCCCGCTCCTGCGGCCAAGGCCACCAAGTCCAAGGCCGCGGCAGCCAAGAGCTGACCCGTGACACGACGAACCGACTGGGCCGAGTACGCCTACCTGGACGCCGCTCGGCATGAGTGGGACCAGGCAGACGACGGGGGCTCTGCCGAGACGGGGGGCGACGGCTACCACGGGGGATCCGCCGGGACGGGCGACGGCGCGTACGGGGGAAACGCGTCCCAGGGCGTGGGCCGGGCACACGGCCGCGCGGCACCGGACGGCACGGAAGGGCCGTACGGGTCGCACGGTGACGAGCCGGGCGGCGGAGAGTTGCCGGACGGTGTCGGGTGGCCGGACAGTGGGGCCGCGCGCGGCACCGGTTCACCCGGCGGCTCGCGTCGGGGCGGCAGTACAGGGCCCCGTGGTGCGGGCGGCTCGCGTGGGCGGCGCCGGCGCGGCCGTGGTGAGCCGTCCGGTGAGGACGGGGGTGCCTTCTCCTCGTCGAGGGCCGAGAAGGGGGAGCCTCCAGGGGACCCGGTCGAGCAGGCACGGGCGATCTGCCTGCGCCTGCTCACCGGGACCCCGCGGACGCGGAAGCAGCTCGCGGACGCTCTGCGCAAACGGGAGATCCCGGACGACGCGGCCGAGCAGGTGCTGTCGCGGTTCGAGGAGGTCGGCCTGATCGACGACAGTGCCTTCGCGGACGCCTGGGTGGAGTCCCGGCACCACGGCCGTGGACTGGCCCGGCGTGCGCTCGTCCAGGAACTGCGGACCAAGGGTGTCGACTCGACGCTGATCGACGCGGCCGTCTCCCAGCTCGACTCCGAGCAGGAAGAGGCGACCGCGCGCGAACTTGTCGCCCGCAAGCTGAGGGCGACGCGCGGTCTCGACCGCGACAAACGACTGCGCCGCCTCGCCGGCATGCTCGCCCGCAAGGGCTACCCCGAGGGCATGGCCCTGCGAGTCGTCCGACAGGCGCTGGAGGAGGAGGGCGAGGACACGGAGTTCCTCGGGGACGAAGGGTTCTGAGACCGGGGGCTGTGCAGCAAGACCAGCAGCCTTCGGGCTTCCCGCCGAGCCCTCCGGGTCACCGTGCCCCGCCTACGAGGTCACCGGCAAGCCAGCCGCCCGCCACGCCTGGAACCCGCCGACCAGGTCGGTCGCGCGGCGTAGGCCCAGCTGGTGCAGGGAATGAGCCGCGAGGCTGGAGGCGTAGCCCTCGTTGCAGATCACGACGATGCGCAGGTCGTGGTCCGTGGCCTCGGGGACGCGGTGGCTGCTCAGGGGGTCCAGCCGCCACTCCAGTTCGTTGCGCTCGATCACCAGGGCGCCGGGGATCAGCCCGTCCTGATCCCGCAGCGCGGCGTACCGGATGTCCACGAGCAGTGCCTCGCCGGCTTCTGCGGCCTCGTACGCCTCCCGCGGTTCGACCCGGGTGTAGCCCGCGCGCACCCGCTCCAGCAGTTCGTCGATCCCGACGGGCCGCTCATCCACGCCGCCCCCTGCCGACTGCCGTTCCCTCGCCCCGCTCACTGCCAGTCCTCCGGGCGCTCGACCTGCTCCAGGCGCAGCACCTGGCCGGTGCGGCTGTAGCGGCGGATCTGCGGCAGGGGCGGGTAGTAGGCGTGGACGGAGATCGCATGCCGGTCGGGGGACTCGTTGAGCACCTCGTGGACGTGGTGCCGGCCGAAGGCGCGGCCCTGCCCGGCGGACAGCCGGCGCTCCCGGTCCACGCCGTCGGTGAGTTCCAGGGTCTTCCAGCCGTCGGTGGGCAGCCGCGCGGCGAGCGAGTTCTCCTTGAGCTCACCCTGCGCGGTCACAAAGGCGCCGACCGAGTCGGCGTGGTCGTGCCAGCCGGTGCCCGTGCCGGGCGGCCAGCCGATCAGCCAGGCCTCGCTGCCGCCGGGCCCCTCCAGCCGCACCCAGGTGCGGCCCTCCGGGTCGAGCGGGAGCGAGGCGACCAACTCGGCGTCGGCGGCGGTACGCCGTACGAAGTCGAGCAGATCGGCCTGAGTGGGCCCGGACACGGCGGTGGATACGGCGGTGGATACGGCGGAGGACATGCCGGGGGAGCCGGCTTGGGGTACAGCGCGGGAGACAGACAAGGGACACCGTCCTGAAGAGCGTTCGCGGAGGGGCGCGCAGCAGCGCTCGAAGCGGCGCGCGCCAAAGAGAAGAGATGCGAATTCAGCAGGACGGGCGACACACGCAGCCCGCATAGCGGAGGAGGTCCATATGGACCCTCCGCCACAGGCGCACGTAGCTGTCGGTCACGATCCGGAGTACACCATGCCGGAGCGGGCCGGTCAACTCACGGTCACCATGCGGACGCACAGTGACAGCGAGGGCGGCCGGGTCAGCGGGCCCCCGTGCCCGCCTCGGCCGCCGCCTTCGCCGGGCCGCCCAGAGCCGCCTCCGCCGCCGCGTAGAGGTCGGCCGGGCGCACCCCGCCCAGTGCCGTGACCAGGTGGCCGTCGGGCCGGATCAGCAGCACCGTGTGGGCGGCCGCTCCCGGGTAGCTCTCGGCGACGAGCAGCTCGGCGTGGCGCGGCAGCGCGGTCACCGCCGCCGCCAGCCGGGGCATGATGCCGGCGCTCACCCAGTGCTTGCGCTCCCACACACCCGTGCCCGGAGCGACCAGCACCACCAGCAGCGCACCGCGACCCAGCCGGTCCCGCAGCCGTACGAAGGAGCCGTCCTCCGCCGTGACCCGCACATCGGTGACCGGCGCGCCGGGCGGCGTGTCGACGGGGACCTCTCCTTCGAGGCGTGGAGGCGCGAGCGGCGAGTCGGCGTACGTCCCCGGCGCACCCAGCGGCCCGCGCCCCAGGTGACCGTCGGTCAGCAGCGCGTCGCTGCCACGGGCGGAGCCGGGGACGTAGGACCGCAGGCCCCCGCCGCCGCGCAGCAGCGGCAGCACCTGGTCGGCGGCGCGCAGCCGGGCGGCGACGGCCGTGCGCCGCTCCGTCTGGTAGCTGTCGAGCAGCGCCTCGTGCGGCCCGTGATGCCAGGCCAGCGCCAGCTTCCACGCGAGGTTGTCGGCGTCCCTGAGCCCCTCGTCGAGCCCCTGTGTGCCCAGCGTGCCCAGCAGGTGGGCCGCGTCGCCGGCGAGGAAGACGCGGCCGGCGCGCCAGCGTCGGGCGAGGCGGTGGTGGATGGTGTGGACGCCGGTGTCCAGGAGCTCGTACGGCGGTGTCGTCCCGCCGCTCCAGCCGGTGAGGGTCTCCCGGACCCGGGTCACCAGCATCTCGGGCGTGACCAGGTCCTTGCCCGGCGGCAGCAGCCAGTCCACCCGCCACACACCGTCCGGGAGAGGACGGGCGGTGATCTCACCGGCGGACGGGCCGGACATGCGCCACGGCGGCGTCCGGTGGAGCAATGCCTGGTCAGGCCACGGAAGCTCGGTGCGCAGCGCGGCGACGGCGTGCCGCTCCACCGCCGTACGGCCGGGGAAGCGGATGTCCTGGAGCTTGCGCACGGTGGAGCGCGGACCGTCGCAGCCGACCAGGAAACTGCCCCGCCACCACGTGCCCTTGGGACCACGCGTGTGGGCCGTGACGCCCGAGGTCTCCTGCTCGATGGTGTCCAGGCGGCTGTTCACGGCGACTTTCACCAGGGGTTCGCGGGCGAGGGCCGCGCGCAGTGCTCCGGTCAGCACATGCTGGGCGATGTGCAGCGGGGCGGGCTCGGAGTCGTCGAACGTGATCTCGCGCATCACCTGCCTGCGCCGCATCGACCGCCATCCGGCCCAGTGGAATCCGGCGTCCGCGAGCGGCACGCCCGTCAGCCGCTCCATGAGGGCGGTGGTGTCCTCCTGCAGGACGACCGTCCGCGCGGGACGTGGCTCGTCCTTGCCCGGCCCCTCGTCGAGGAGGACACAGGGCACCTCCTGGCGCGCCAGCGCCAGGGCGAGCGTGAGCCCGACGGGCCCCGCACCGACGATGATCACCGGGTCCACGGCGCGGCGCCCCCTGCCCGCAGTGTTGTCCTGAGTGACGTAGGTGAACACGAAGTTGGAGCAGGGTGCACGATCACAGAACGTATGCAACCCATTGCCGGTGCTTGCGTCAAGTGACCAGGGGCAGTGGCGATCATGCCACTGCCCCCGAGTGTGTCACGTGGGTTGACCGCCGCGTCAGAGGGCGCGGCCCCCGCCGGCACCAGTCGCGCCGGTCGCCAGGTCGTCCACACCCACGACCGCACCCGTCGTCTTCTTGCCCCGCCGCAGCCGGCCCTCGAGCCAGCTCGCGAACGACGTGAGGGCGAAGTTGAGCACGATGAAGACGACCGCCACGACCGTGAAGCTGGCGATGACGTTCGCGCCGTAGTAGCCGCTCATCGTGTTTGCCGAGGCGAGCAGCTCGGGGAAGGTGAGGACCGCGCCACCGAGGGCGGTGTCCTTCACGATGACGACCAGCTGGCTGACGATGGCCGGCAGCATCGCGGTGACCGCCTGCGGCAGCAGGATGAGCCGCATCTCCTGGTTCTTGCGCAGGCCGATCGCCATGGCCGCCTCGGACTGGCCCTTGGGCAGGGCCAGGATGCCCGCGCGGACGATCTCGGCGAGAACCGAGGCGTTGTACAGCACCAGACCCGTGACGACCGCGTACAGCGGACGGTCGTCCGAGGGCACATCGGTGTACTGGGCGAACAGGGCGAGCCCGAAGATCATCAGGATCAGCACGGGAATGGCGCGGAAGAACTCCACCACGATCGCGGCCGGCACCCGGATCCAGGCGTGCTCCGACAGCCGGGCGATACCGAAGACGGCGCCGAGCGGCAGCGCGATGACCACGGAGAGCACCGCGGCCTTCAGCGTGTTCTGCAGGCCCGGCCAGATGTACGTCGACCAGGCTTCGGTGCCGCTGAAGAAGGGTTCCCACAGTGGCCACTCGAGCTGGCCCTTTTCGTCAAGGGTGCTGAACACCCACCACAGCAGCGCCGCCATGGCGGCCAGGAACACGACCGTCATCAGAACATTGCGCCGCTTGGCGCGGGGGCCCTGGGCGTCGTAGAGAACGGAACTCATCGCTTCACCGCCACCTTCTTGCCCACCCAGCCGAGGATCAGACCGGTCGGCAGCGTCAGGCACACGAAACCGAAGGCGAAGATCGCGGAGATCAGGAGCAGCTGCGCCTCGTTCTCGATCATCTCCTTCATCAACACGGCCGCCTCGGCGACACCGATCGCGGCGGCCACCGTGGTGTTCTTCGTCAACGCGATCAGCACGTTCGTCAGCGGACCGACAGCCGAGCGGAAGGCCTGCGGCAGCACCACCAGCCGCAGCACCTGAGAGAAGCTGAGGCCGATCGCACGGGCCGCCTCCGCCTGCCCGACCGGCACCGTGTTGATGCCGGACCGCAGCGCCTCGCACACGAAGGCCGAGGTGTAGACGACCAGGCCGAGCACCGCCAGCCGGAAGTTGATCGTCTCGGTGTCGTCCGCACCCATGTTGACGCCGAGGGTCTGGTACAGGCCCAGAGAGGTGAACAGGATGATCACGGTGAGCGGGATGTTCCGCACGATGTTCACGTAGGCGGTCCCGAAACCGCGCATCAACGGCACCGGGCCGACGCGCATGGCGGCCAGCAGGGTGCCCCAGATCAGAGAGCCGACGGCCGAGAGCAGGGCGAGCTGCACCGTCGTCCAGAAGGCTCCCCACAGGTCGTAACCTTCAAGAAAGTCGAACACGATTTCCCGCGCTTCCGCGTGTAGGGGTGCCCGTGTGCGCCGCCCCTGAGGACGGCGCACCTGTCAGGGCGTTGCCTCAGCTCTTGATGTCGCCGATCTTCGGCGCGGGCTCGTTCTTGTAGTTGGCCGGGCCGAAGTTCTTGTCCACGGCCTTCTGCCAGGAGCCGTCGGAGACCATCTGCTCCAGGGCGGTGTTGATCTTGGCCTTGAGGTCGCTGCCCTTCTTGATGCCGATGCCGTAGTTCTCGTTGGTCATCTTGAAGCCGCCGAGCTTGAACTTGCCCTTGAACTGGGACTGGGCGGCGTAACCGGCGAGGATCGAGTCGTCCGTGGTCAGCGCGTCGATGGCCCCGCTCTGCAGACCGGTCAGGCACGCCGAGTACGTCGGGTACTGCTGCAGGTCGGCCTTGGGCGCCAGCTTGTCCTTGACGTTCTGCGCCGAGGTGGAGCCGGTGACCGAACACAGCTTCTTGTTGTTGAGGTCCGCCGGCGACTTGATGGAGTTGTCGTCGGCGCGGACCAGCACGTCCTGGTGGGCCAGCAGGTACGGGCCGGCGAAGTCGACCTTCTCCTGGCGCTCCGGGGTGATCGAGTAGGTGGCGGCGATGAAGTCGACGTCACCGCGCTGCAGCATGGTCTCGCGGTCGGCGCTCTTCGCCTCCTTCCACTCGATCTGGTCCGCCTTGTAGCCGAGCTTCTTCGCGACGTACGTGGCGACGTCCACGTCGAAGCCGGCGTAGCCCTGCGGCGTCTTCTGGCCGAGGCCGGGCTGGTCGAACTTGATGCCGACGGTGATCGTCTTGCCGCCGCCGGAGCCCGAGCCGGAACCGGTGTCGCTCTTGCTCTCGCCGCCGCACGCGGTGGCGGTGAGGGCGAGCGCGAACACGGTGGCCGAGGCGGCGGTGACCTTGCGGAGCTTCATGGTGAACATCCTTCGGGTGGTGAAAAGACGAGGGCCGACGATGAGAGATCGGTGCGGACGATCAGTGGTGCAGGATCTTCGACAGGAAGTCCTTGGCGCGGTCGCTGCGCGGGTTGCTGAAGAACTGGTCCGGCGCAGCCTGTTCGACGATCCGGCCGTCCGCCATGAAGACCACGCGGTTTGCAGCCGAACGGGCGAAGCCCATCTCGTGGGTGACGACGATCATCGTCATGCCGTCGCGGGCGAGCTGCTGCATGACCTCCAGTACCTCGTTGATCATCTCCGGGTCGAGGGCCGATGTCGGTTCGTCGAAGAGCATGACCTTCGGTTCCATGGCCAGCGCCCGCGCGATGGCGACACGCTGCTGCTGGCCGCCGGAGAGCTGCGCCGGGTACTTCTCGGCCTGCGCACCCACGCCGACCCGGTCGAGCAGAGCCCGGGCCCGCTCCTCGGCCGCCTTCTTGTCCTTCCTGCGGACCTTGACCTGGCCGAGCGTCACGTTCTCCAGCACGGTCTTGTGCGCGAAGAGGTTGAAGGACTGGAAGACCATTCCGACGTCGGCGCGCAGTCGGGCCAGCTCCTTGCCCTCATGGGGCAGAGGCCGTCCGTCGATCGCGATCGAGCCGGAGTCGATCGTCTCCAGGCGGTTGATGGTGCGGCACAGTGTGGACTTTCCGGACCCGGAGGGCCCGATGACCACGACGACCTCGCCGCGGGCGATCGTCAGATCGATGTCCTGGAGTACGTGCAACGCGCCGAAGTGCTTGTTGACGCTCTTCAGGACGACCAGTTCTCCGGTCGCGGCCACATCTTCCTTGGCCACCGATACTTCGGTCATCGCTCTCAGGCTCCGTCCTCCTCGGTTTCGGAGGACAGTAGTAACCCCGTTCCACCTGCGTCATTACATCTGAGGGGAATCTGAGCATCACGATCCGATAGCAATCGGACACGTGTCGTAGCACTTGTGAGCAGGGCTCATATCGGCCGGGTAACGGAAGTCGCGCGCAACCGGAACCCTCTTGACGCCGTCCTCTTCCATCAGCGTGACTGCACAAGGTGCACGCGCGCGTGCACGCGTTTTTGTACTCATCCTGATCGTACGACCGATGAACCGAAGGGGGCCCGGATGAGGCTGCTGCTCGTCGAGGACGACAACCGCGTCGCCGCCGCCCTGTCGGCGGTGCTGGCGCGGCACGGTTTCGACGTCACGCACGCGCGCAGCGGCGAAGAGGCCCTCCAGGCGCTCGTCCCCGAGGGCAACGGCTTCGGTGTCGTCCTCCTCGACCTGGGCCTGCCCGACCAGGACGGCTACGAGGTCTGCAGCAAGATCCGCAAGCGGACCAGCACCCCGGTGATCATGGTCACCGCCCGCTCCGACGTCCGCTCCCGCATCCACGGCCTCAACCTCGGCGCCGACGACTACGTGGTCAAGCCGTACGACACCGGGGAACTGCTCGCCCGTATCCACGCCGTCAGCAGACGCACCGCCCATGAGGACGCCGCGGCGGGCGGCGAAGGCGTGCTGCGCCTGGGCGCGGTCCTCATAGAGCTTCCGACGCGCCAGGTCAGCGTGGACGGTTCGGTGGTCCAACTGACCCGCAAGGAGTTCGATCTCCTCGCCTTGCTGGCCCAGCGTCCCGGAGTGGTCTTCCGCCGGGAGCAGATCATCAGCGAGGTGTGGCGCACGAGCTGGGAGGGGACCGGGCGCACCCTTGAGGTGCACGTCGCGTCGTTGCGCGCCAAGCTGCGCATGCCGGCGCTGATCGAGACCGTGCGCGGCGTCGGCTACCGGCTCGTCGCCCCGGCCGCGTAGCGGGCCAGGGTGCGCACTCGTCTCCTCCCGCTGCTCATCGTCCTGATGGCGGCCGTCCTGCTCGCGCTCGGACTGCCGCTCGCCATCAGCCTGGCGGCGGCCCAGCAGCAGAAGGTGATCGTCGACCGGATCGACGACACGGCCTACTTCGCGGCCATCGCCCAGTTCGTCACGGACGAGCCCACCAGCTCCCCGGACGAGCTCCGCACCCTGAGCCGTGAACTCACCAGCTACTCCGAGGTCTACGACATCCGGGTCGGTGTCTTCCACACCAACGGCACGTCCATGGCCAAGGCGCCGGCGACCTGGCAGCTGCCCAAGAAAGGGGCGGTGCGCGACGCCTTCAAGGAGGCGCTGCTCAGCCGGCGCAGCCACGACCCGAAGCAGGTGTGGCCCTGGCAGAGCACACGCCTCGTCGTCGCCTCACCGGTCATCCGGGACGGTGATGTCGTCGCGGTCGTCGTCACCGACTCGCCCACCGGGGAGATGCGTTCGCGGATCCTGCGGGGCTGGCTGATCATCGGCGCGGGCGAGATCGCCGCGATGCTGCTGGCCGTCGGCGCCGCCCTGCGGCTGACCGGCTGGGTGCTCAGACCCGTACGCGTCCTGGACGCCACCACGCACGACATCGCCACCGGGCGCCTGAAATCAAGGGTCGCCGTCGCGAGCGGACCGCCGGAACTGAGACGGCTGGCCCGGTCGTTCAACGAGATGGCGGACAACGTCGAGGACGTGCTGGAGCAGCAGCGCGCCTTCGTCGCCGACGCCTCGCACCAGCTGCGCAACCCGCTCGCGGCGCTGCTGCTGCGCATCGAGCTGCTCGCCTTCGAACTGCCCGAGGGCAACGAGGAGATCGCCTCGGTGCAGGCCGAGGGCAAGCGCCTGGCGCAGGTCCTGGACGACCTGCTCGACCTGGCCCTGGCCGAGCACACCGAGGCCGACCTCCGGCTCACCGACATCGGCGCGCTGGCCGCCGAGCGCGTCGCGGCCTGGGCGCCGACCGCCGAGGCCAAGGGCGTACGACTGGTGGGGAACTGCCCGCCCACCACCGCCTGGGCCGACCCGGTCACGCTCTCCAGCGCGCTCGACGCCGTGATCGACAACGCGGTGAAGTTCACGCCCGAGGGAGAGAGCGTCGAGGTGACCGTCGCCTCCAACGGCAGCACGTCGACCGTAGTGGTCACCGACAACGGCCCGGGCCTGACCGACGAGGAACTCGCCCGCGTCGGCGACCGTTTCTGGCGCAGTGGACGGCACCAGAACATCAAGGGCTCCGGTCTGGGCCTGTCCATCTCGCGGGCACTGCTGGCGGCGGGCGGCGGCTCCATCTCGTACGGCCACCATGAGCCGCACGGGCTGCGGGTGACGGTGACGGTGCCCAGGTCGGCGCCGACGTCGTAACCCCCGGCTCGTGGTGGCCTACGGTTTCACCGAGCGGTAGTAGCGACGCGCGCCCTCGTGCAGTTCCAGCGGGTCGGTGTAGATGGCGGTGCGTACGTCGACCAGCTGCGCGGAGTGGACGTGGTGACCTATCTCGTCGCGGCTCTTGAGCACGGTCCGGGTCAGCCATTCCGTGAGCCTGGGATCCATGTCCTTGCGGGTGATCAGCAGGTTCGACACGGCCATCGTCGGCACCGTGGCCCCGTTCTGGACGGCCGGGTAGGCCGACTCCGGCATGTTGGTCGCCCGGTAGAAGTGGGCGGAGTCCTCCTGGTCCTGCACCTTGGCGACCAGGGCGGCGCTGATCGGCACGAAGCGGAAGGCGGGGGCCTTGGCGATCTCCCTGAGCCCGGGCGTCGGTACTCCGCTCGACCAGAAGAACGCGTCGAGCTCCTTGCCCAGCAGCTTGGGACCGGTGTCGATACCGTCCGACCGGGCGATGATGTCCTTCTCCGGGTCGAGGTTCGCGGCCTTGAGCACCCGGTCGGCGATCAGCCGCACCCCCGAGTCGGGCTTCCCTATGGCCACCCGCTTGCCCTTCAGGTCCGCGACGGAGCGGATGTCCGAGTCCGGCGGCACGACCAGCTGTACATAGTCGTCGTACAGGCGTGCGACACCGCGCAGCTGGTCGGTGACGGGCCTGCCGTCGACGGTGACCGACTCCACCGCGTCGGCCGCGGCGATGGTGAAGTCGGCCTCGCCGGTCGCCACGCGCCTGACGTTCTCCTGCGACCCGGCGCTGTCCTCCAGCCGCACCTTGAGCTCCGGCATGTCCTTGGCCAGCTCCTTGCTGAGCCGCCTGCCGTACTCCTGGTACACCCCCGCGCGCGTGCCCGTGCTGAACGTGATCGTCCCGCCGGGCGGTTCCTCGCCCAGTGGCAGCAGCCACCACAGCAGCAACCCGAGGACGACGAACCCGGCGGCCGCACCCTGCAGCGCCCGGCGCCTGCTGATGCGGGGGAACACCTTGGACATGGGCGCGATCCTGCCAGGGGCCGTGCGGTGCTGACCAGGGGCGGGGTGCGGGTCGGCTGTCAGAGGCGGTCGCTACAGTCGGCGCATGAGCTCCTCGCCCGCCGACCTGGTCCGTGCATTCCACCTCGCTTTCGGGCTGGACGCCCGCACCACCCCCACGGAGGTCCCGCCGCAGCTGGCGGCCCATCGCGGAGAGCTGCTCGCCGAGGAGGCCGCGGAGGTCGCCGAGGTCTCCGTCACCGGCCCGCTCGACCGGCTGGCGCACGAGCTCGCCGACGTGGTCTACGTCGCCTACGGCACGGCTCTCGTGCACGGCATCGACCTCGACGCGGTGATCGCCGAGATCCACCGCTCCAACATGACCAAGCTGGGCCCCGACGGCCAGGTCGCCCGCCGCGCCGACGGCAAGGTCCTCAAGGGCGACCACTACGAGGCACCGGATGTGTCGGCGGTGCTGCGGCGTCAGGGGTGGGTGCCGGGCGGGGGCGCCTGACGCCGGACGCCGGGGCAGGATGCCGGGGGTGGGGACGCCTGGCACCGGCTGTCGGGGGGGGGCTGCCCGGCACCGGCCGGCGAGGCGGGATGCCGGGCCTGCCGGACGCCGCTATCGCTGCGGTGGCCGGCGTCCGTGACCCGGCTCGGGGTCGTCGGCAACGCCGTGAACCCGTTCAGCCGCGTCCTTCGTCCGTTGCCGTGCACCCCTGTCGCGCTGGACGGCGCCGCGATGGCGTACGGAGCCCACGGGACCCAGGGGTCCCGCTCAGCCCCGCCCCTCGGTCCCCACCGACGCCTCCGCCTCCGTCCGCGGCCGTGTACCCCCGTCGGCCTCCCGGCGGAGTGCGGAGCGACGGGTCCAGCGGGCGGCCAGGGGCTCGGTGTAACGGGCGGTGAGGGGGCCGACGACGACCAGGATCAGGACGTACGCCGTGGCCAGCGGGCCCAGGGACGGTTCGATACCGGCCGCGACCGCCAGCCCGGCGATGACGATGGAGAACTCGCCGCGCGCCACCAGCGCACCGCCCGCCCGCCAGCGTCCCCTGACGGAGATCCCCGCCCGGCGAGCCGCCCAGTACCCGGTGGCGATCTTCGTGACGGCGGTGACCACGGCCAGCGCGAGCGCGGGCAGCAGCACGGGCGGGATACTGGCCGGGTCGGTGTGCAGCCCGAAGAAGACGAAGAAGACGGCGGCGAACAGGTCCCGCAGCGGACTCAGCAGCGTGTGCGCGCCCTCCGCGACCTCCCCGGACAGCGCGATGCCCACCAGGAACGCCCCCACCGCGGCCGACACCTGCAGCTGCTGCGCGATGCCCGCGACCAGGATCGTCAGCCCCAGGACCACGAGCAGCAGCTTCTCCGGGTCGTCGTTCGACACGAACCGCGAGATCACCCGGCCGTACCGCACCGCCAAGAACAGCACCAGCCCGGCCGCCCCCAGAGCGATCGCCAGTGTCACGCTCCCGGCAAGCAGACCGGCCCCGGCCACCAGCGCCGTGACGATCGGCAGGTACACCGCCATCGCCAGGTCCTCCAGCACCAGGACGCTCAAGATCACCGGCGTCTCCCGGTTGCCGACCCGGCCGAGATCCCCGAGCACCTTCGCGATGACGCCGGACGACGAGATCCATGTGACCCCGGCCAGGACCACGGCGGCCACCGGCCCCCAGCCCAGCAGCAGCGCCGCCACGGCACCCGGCACGGCGTTGAGCGCGCAGTCGACCAGACCCGACGGGTAGTGCGCCTTGAGGTTGGTGACCAGATCGCCGGCCGTGTACTCCAGCCCCAGCATCAACAGCAGCAGGATGACGCCGATCTCCGCGCCCGTGGCGATGAACTCCTCACTCGCACCGAGCGGCAGCAGTCCGCCCTCGCCGAAGGCCAGACCGGCGAGCAGGTACAGCGGGATGGGGGAGAGCCGGAACCGGGCGGCGAAACGGCCGAGCAGGCCGAGGCCGAGGATGATGGAGCCGAACTCGATCAGCAGGACCGCGGACGAGTGCACCGGCTCACTCCTGCCCGAGTATCGCCGCGGCGGCGTCCACACCCTCGCGGGTGCCGACCACGATGAGGATGTCACCGCCCGCCAGCCGGAAGTCCGGCGCCGGAGACGGGATCGCCTCCGCCCGGCGCAGCACCGCCACGATCGACGCCCCCGTCTCGGTCCGCATCCGGGTGTCGCCCAGCACCCGCCCGTTCCAGCGCGAGCTCGCGCCCACCTCGATCCGCTCGGCGACCAGTCCCAGATCGGAGGCGTACAGCAGGCTCGCGCTGTGGTGGGACGGCTTCAGCGCGTCGATCAGCGCGCCCGCCTCGGAGCCGCTCAACCGGAGGGAGTGGGCGCAGGAATCGAGGTCGTCGGGCCGGTACACGTTCACCGTGCGCGTGCCGTCCCGGTGCGCCACCACCGACAGATGGCGGTGTTCCCGGGTCTCCAGGTCGTACTGGACCCCGATTCCCGGCAGCGGCGTCGCCCTCAGGCGTGGAGCGGACACGTTTCTTCCCCTTGCAGTCGTGTTCGTCGGGTTGCTCGTCCGGTTGCTCGTCGACCTGCTCGTCCGGTTGCTCGTCGTGTTCGTCGCGAGCTTGCGGTCGACCGGTGCGATGGGTGATCACGTGCGGTGGTGATCACCTCGACACCTCCGCATGCTGCCATCCGCCCGTACCGTGACGACATGGGTGTCGTCACGGATATACGGAGCCGGTCGGGGGCGGCGATGCTGTTCCCGGCGGAGTCGGGCGCGAGCGCGGGAAGGGGCGGCAACAGAACCGTGTCGCTGTTCTGGCGGATCTTCTCGCTCAACGCCACGGGCCTGGTCGCCGCCACCGCACTGCTGCTGGGCCCGGTCACCGTGTCGACCCCCGTCCTGCCGGGCGAGGCGCTGCTCCTCCTCGCCGGCCTCATGGCGCTGCTGGCCGGTAACGCCGTGGTCCTGCGGACCGGCCTCGCCCCGCGGCGGCGGCTGGCCCGCGCCATGGCCGCCGCCGACCTGCTGCGTCCCGGGGCCCGCGCGGTGGTCGCCGGCCCGGCGGAGGCGGCCGAGCTGATCACGACGTACAACACGATGCTCGACCGGCTGGAACGCGAGCGCGCCACCGGGGCCGCCCGTGCGCTCGGCGCCCAGGAACGCGAGCGCCACCGTGTCGCCCGTGAACTCCACGACGAGGTGGGCCAGACCCTCACCGCCGTCCTCCTCCAGCTCAAACGCGTGGCCGACCGGGCTCCCGAGGACCTCCGTGAGGAGGTCGGCCAGGCCCAGGAGGCCACCCGGACCGGTCTGGACGAGATCCGTCGCATGGCCCGCCGACTGCGCCCCGGCGTCCTGGAGGAATTCGGCCTCGCCAGCGCGCTGCGCTCGCTCGCGACCGAGTTCACCACCCATGGGCTGACGGTGCGCCACCACGTCCCGTCGGACCTGCCCCCGCTGAGCGCGGAGTCGGAACTCGTGATCTACCGGGTGGCCCAGGAAGGCCTGACCAACACCGCCCGGCATGCCGCGGCCGACCGCGCCGAACTCCGCCTCAGGCCGCTCCCCGACGGCGTCGAACTCCTCGTACGCGACAACGGCACCGGCCTCGGCGACGCCCCGGAGGGCGCCGGCATCAGCGGCATGCGCGAACGGGCCCTGCTGATAGGGGCGGCCCTCTCCCTAGAAACGGGCCCGGCGAAGGGGACCGACGTACGCCTGCTCGTCCCCGCGGGGGGCCGCCGATGACCGCCCCGATCCGCGTTCTGCTCGCCGACGACCACACCCTCGTACGACGGGGAGTACGGCTCATCCTGGACGGCGAACCCGACCTGACGGTCGTCGCCGAGGCCGCGGACGGCGCCGAGGCGGTCGCGCGGGCCCGGGACACCGAGGTGGACCTGGCCGTCCTGGACGTCGCCATGCCCCGCATGACCGGCCTGCAGGCGGCCCGCGAGCTCTCCCGCCGCCTGCCCGGCCTGCGCATCCTGATCCTGACCATGTACGACAACGAGCAGTACTTCTTCGAGGCCCTCAGGGCCGGAGCCTGCGGCTACGTCCTGAAATCCGTCGCCGACCGCGACCTGGTCGAGGCATGCCGCGCGGCCGTACGCGACGAACCCTTCATCTACCCGGGCGCCGAACGCGCCCTGGTCCGCTCCTACCTGGAGCGCCTGCACCGCGGTGACGGCCTGCCCGAGCGGGCCATCACCGAGCGCGAGGAGGAGATCCTCAAGCTCGTCGCCGAGGGCCACACCTCCAAGGAGATCGGCGAACTCCTCTTCATCAGCGCCAAGACGGTGGAACGGCACCGCGCCAACCTGCTCCAGAAACTCGGCATGCGCGACCGCCTGGAACTCACCCGCTACGCGATCCGCGCGGGCCTGATCGAGCCATGAGCCTCGCGACGTCGAGAAGGCGCCCGCAGTTCCTGTGACGGTCTTCGGCAGCTCCCTGATCGAGCGCCGCTGTCGGAAAACCTGCGAAGACACCGCCTCGATGTCGGTTTTCCGGGCTCTGCGGGCTGTGGCTGGATCCTGGGCGGAACTGGCTGAAAAGTGATCGCCGTGCCGGCGCCGCGCCGCACCGAAACGGAGGATCTGTGAACGTCGGAACAACGGCGACCGGACCACGGCAGAGTCCGAAAGCCACGCTCGTCATGGCCTGCGTCGGGGTGTTCGTCGCCTATCTGCCGGTCACCAGCGTCTCGGTGAGTCTGCCCGCCATCCAACAGGCCCTGCACGCGTCGACCTCTCAGCTGTCGTGGATCTCCGACGCGTTCGTCCTGCCCATGGCGGCCCTCATCCTGACCGCCGGTGTGTTCGGAGACGTGCACGGCCGTAAAAAGGTCTTCCAGGCGGGCCTGTCGTTCGCCGCCGTCGGGGCCGCCGTCGCCCTGTGCGCGCAGTCGGTCCAGGTGCTGTGGGCCGGGCAGGCGCTGGCCGGGCTGGGCGCGGCCGCGCTGTTGCCCACGACGCTGGCGCTGATCAGCCACGCGGTACCCGACCCGCACCAGCGCGCCAAGTTCGTCGGTCTGTGGGCCGCTGCCCTGATGACCGCACTGGCCATCGGCCCCCTGATGGCAGGGGTGATCCTCGACCACGTCGCCTGGCGGTGGATCTACCTGCCGGCCATACCGGTGGCCGTCCTCGCCATGGCGATCGCGGCGCCGCTGGTTGCCGACTCCCGGGCTCCCGGCTCCCGCAGGCTGGACTGGCCCGGGCAGATCACCGCCGCACTGGCGATCACCTCCCTCGTCTACGGCGTGATCGAGGGCGGCGCCGAGTCCTTCTCCCATCCCCGGGTGATCGCCGCCCTGGCGCTGGCCGCCGTCGTCCGCTCCGTCGAGACCGCCCTCAGCTTGCGGGAGGTCAAGCAACTCACCTACGAGCCCGGCCGCTGACCGGAGCGCGGGCCGAGGCGCTCCGCGGACCGCCTACTCTTGAAGGCATGACCAGCAGCAGCGACCGGAGCTCCGCAGTGGACGTTCAGGGATCCAAGAGTTACGAAATCCGCACCTACGGGTGCCAGATGAACGTCCATGACTCCGAGCGATTGGCCGGGCTGCTGGAGGACGCCGGCTATGTGCGCGCCCCCGAGGGCTCGGACGGCGAGGCGGACGTCGTCGTCTTCAACACCTGCGCCGTCCGCGAGAACGCCGACAACAAGCTGTACGGCAACCTCGGCCACCTCGCCCCGAAGAAGGCGAGGCGGCCCGGGATGCAGATCGCGGTCGGCGGCTGCCTGGCCCAGAAGGACCGCGACACCATTGTGAAGAAGGCGCCCTGGGTGGACGTCGTCTTCGGCACGCACAACATCGGCAAGCTGCCGGTGCTTCTGGAGCGCGCCCGCGTGCAGGAGGAGGCGCAGGTCGAGATCGCCGAGTCGCTGGAGGCGTTCCCGTCCACGCTGCCGACGCGGCGCGAGAGCGCGTACGCGGCCTGGGTCTCCATCTCCGTCGGCTGCAACAACACCTGCACCTTCTGCATCGTCCCGGCCCTGCGCGGCAAGGAGAAGGACCGCCGGCCCGGCGACATCCTCGCCGAGGTCGAGGCCCTGGTCGCCGAGGGCGTCTCCGAGATCACGCTGCTCGGGCAGAACGTCAACGCCTACGGCTCCGACATCGGCGACCGCGAGGCGTTCAGCAAGCTGCTGCGGGCCTGCGGGAAGATCGAGGGCCTGGAGCGCGTCCGTTTCACCTCCCCGCACCCGCGCGACTTCACCGACGACGTCATCGCCGCCATGGCCGAGACGCCGAACGTGATGCCGCAGCTGCACATGCCGCTGCAGTCCGGCTCGGACACGGTCCTGAAGGCGATGCGCCGCTCGTACCGGCAGGAGCGTTACCTGGGGATCATCGAGAAGGTCCGGGCCGCCATCCCGCACGCGGCGATCACCACCGACATCATCGTGGGCTTCCCCGGCGAGACCGAGGAGGACTTCGAGCAGACCCTGCACGTGGTGCGGGAGGCCCGGTTCGCGCAGGCGTTCACCTTCCAGTACTCCAAGCGCCCGGGCACCCCGGCCGCCGAGATGGAGAACCAGATCCCCAAGAAGGTCGTCCAGGCACGCTACGAGCGTCTGGTCGCCCTCCAGGAGGAGATCTCCTGGGAGGAGAACAAGAAGCAGGTCGGCCGCACTCTGGAGCTGATGGTCGCCGAGGGCGAGGGCCGGAAGGACGACACCACCCACCGGCTCTCCGGCCGGGCCCCCGACAACCGCCTGGTGCACTTCACCAAGCCGGAGCAGCAGGTCCGCCCCGGCGACGTGGTGACCGTCGAGGTCACCTATGCCGCCCCGCACCACCTCCTCGCCGAGGGCCCCGTGCTGAACGTGCGCCGCACGCGCGCGGGTGACGCGTGGGAGCAGCGCAACGCCCAGGAGCGGGAGAAGAAGCAGGGCGTCATGCTGGGCCTGCCGAAGATCGGCGTGCCCGCTCCGCTGCCGGTCGCCACGGGCAGCGGCTGCGGCTGCGACTGACCGGCCGGGACGCGGTTCGCCTGTTCCGCGGATCGCGTACGGCGTTACGCTGCCGATCATGCTTGTCGCTGCCGCTGTCTGCCCCTGCCCGCCCCTTCTCGTGCCCGACGTCGCCGCGGGCGCCGCACCCGAGCTGGACGCCGCGCGTGCCGCGTGCACGGACGCGCTCGGCGTGCTCGCGGCCGCCCGGCCCGATCGGCTGGTCGTCGTCGGGCCCGTCGAGCAGGGCGGCCCCGAGACGTACCCGGAGGGCACGCGCGGCTCGTTCCGTGGCTTCGGCGTGGCGGTCGACGTGACGCTGGGGGCGGACAAGGGGGCGGGGGCCGAGCGGGAGCTGCCGTACTCGCTGGCCGTGGCCGCGTGGCTGCTGGAGCGGACCGGCTGGTCCGAAGCCCCGATCGAGGGAATCGGCGTGGGGGAGACTCTTGTGCCCGGGCGATGTGCCGGGATCGGGAGGGACATCGCCGGGCGGCCCGAGCGGGTCGCGCTGCTGGTGATGGGCGACGCCAGCGCGTGCCGCACGCTCAAGGCGCCGGGCTACCTCGACGAGCGGGCCGCGCCCTTCGACGCGGAGATCGCCCGAGCGCTGGGGGCGGCGGACACGGCCGCCCTCGCCGCGCTGGACGCCGGGCTGGCGCACCAGCTGAAGGCCTCCGGCCGTGCCCCCTGGCAGGTCCTCGCGGGCGCCGCCGAGGACACCGGGCTCGCCGGCACGGTGCTGTACGACGACGCGCCGTACGGAGTGGGGTACCTCGTCGCAAGCTGGTCGTAGCCCTCACGTGCCTGTGCCCGTGCGCCGGACGGCCGAGTACGGGGTTGTGCTCGGGCCGGGGTCCGTCGTCGTGTCGGCGCCTGTGCGCCAGACGGTCTCCGTGCGCTCGGCGCGGGATCCGGCTCGTGTCGTGTCCGCGTGCGTGGCGGCGTTCACCTGGGCCGAGGACCGGCTGCCCACCGACGTCCGCACGTGAAACGGCGGACGGCCGGGAGCGTCGTGCTCCGCGGCCGTCCGCCGATGTGCCGGTCAGGAGGTCGGCGGTGGTCCGGCGGGCGGCGTGGTGCCCGGCCCGGTGGGCGGCGTGACGCCCGGTCCGGCCGGCGGCGTGGTGCCGCCGGTCTCCGCTTCGGGGCCACCCTTGTGCGCGAGTCGGTCCATGGCGTCCTTGGCCCTGCCCGTGCCTCTCTGGATCCTGTCGCTGTACTTGCCCTTGGTCTTCTCGTCGACGACCTTCGCGGCCCTGTCAAGGCCGTGCTCGACCTTGTCGATCTTGTCCCCGTGCCGCTGCGCGAGGTCAGAGACCTTGCCCTTCGCCGGGCCCAGCTTGGCCTTCATGTTGTCCAGGAGACCCATGGTTCACCTTCCCTCGCGGGGCAGTTACGTGCGGGCGCCCTCACCGGCCTCGTTGTCGACCGCCTCGTCGGCGGACTGCTGCCTGGGGATCTCGACGCCGTCGGAGTCGGTGTCCTCGGCGGCCTCCGTCGCCGCCGGCTTCACCGCCTCCCCGGCTCCGGCCTCGGCCGTACCCTTCCCCTCTGCCGCCTCCTCCGCCTCGGAACCGGCTGCCGGTGTGTCGGCCTGCTTCTCCGCGGCCGGCACCTCCTCCGTGGCCTTCCACCTCCGGAGAAGCCGTGCAAAAACGCCCATATCAACTCCATACGTTACTCGTGCGGGCGAAATCCCGCGTCGCCCGGTGCGTCCGTTTGCGCAGCTCGGGCCACCACCCCCGGGATCCGGCGGCGGGAACCTCGCAACGGGCAACGACCCCGGGGCCGTACCGTCACGTAACTCGTTCGAGAGCACGGTGTGATGTTTGGGAGACTGGGGCGGTGAGCAGTGGACCCCCCACCCCCCGCGTCATCGCCGTCGTCGGACCCACCGCGGCCGGAAAGTCCGATCTGGGAGTTTTCCTGGCCCAACGGCTCGGCGGCGAGGTCGTCAACGCCGACTCCATGCAGCTCTACCGAGGGATGGACATCGGCACCGCCAAGCTGACGTGCGAGGAGCGCGGCGGCGTCCCGCACCACCTCCTGGACATCTGGGACGTGACCGTCACGGCCTCCGTCGCCGAGTACCAGCGGCTGGCCCGCGAACGAATCGACGCGCTGCTCGCCGAAGGGCGCTGGCCGATCCTGGTCGGCGGCTCCGGCCTCTACGTCCGCGGGGCCGTCGACAACCTGGAGTTCCCCGGGACCGACCCCGAGGTCAGGGCCCGGCTGGAGGAGGAACTCGTGCTGCGCGGCTCCGGGGCGCTGCACGCCCGCCTGGCCGCCGCCGACCCCGGGGCCGCGCGGGCCATCCTGCCCAGCAACGGCCGCCGGATCGTCCGGGCCCTGGAGGTCATCGAGATCACCGGCAGGCCCTTCACCGCCAACCTCCCCGGCCACGACTCCGTATACGACACCGTGCAGATCGGCGTCGACGTGGCGCGCCCCGAGCTGGACGAACGCATCGCGCGCCGGGTCGACCGGATGTGGGAGGCGGGTCTCGTCGACGAGGTGCGCGCACTTGAGGCGCAGGGGTTGCGCGAGGGGCGTACGGCCTCACGTGCGCTCGGCTACCAGCAGGTTCTCGCAGCGCTCGCCGGGGAGTGCACGATGGACGAGGCCCGAGCCGAGACCGTACGCGCCACCAAGCGCTTCGCGCGCCGCCAGGATTCGTGGTTCAGGCGCGATCCGCGGGTGCACTGGTTGAGTGGGGCTGCGGCGGATGTCACAGATCTTCCGCACCTCGCCCTGTCGTTGGTCGAACGACCGGTTACAGCCTGATCACGTGATGGCATCGGGACGCCCAGGCCGCCATCCCGGCCTCCGGCGTCATGCCATCATCGAGCTTCGATCGACCAAGTGGAGTCCTAGTTGGGAGGGCGCGTGGCGATGGAGGCCGGCCCTCGTGACACCGCACAAGGCACCGAGCGCCTCACCGCTGACCTCGGTGAAGGCACCGTCATCGGTGAACCGGAGCAGGACGGTACCCCTCTGAGCTCCGACGGGCCCGACGAGACCCAGGGCGGTGTGACCGCCGACGGCCCCGAGCCCGAGGAAATGTACACGGGCGGCGAGGAGGTCGAGGTCGAGCTGCGCCCGCAGCGCCGGCTGCGCATCTGGCAGCTCGCGCCCATCGTGAGCCTGGCCGCGGTCGGTTCCCTGATGTTCGCCTTCCCGCTCGCCTTCGACTTCGGCGACAGCGGGGCCGTGATCGCGATGCTGGGGCTGCTGATCTGCTCGTGCGCGGCCGGCTGGGGCATGATGGCCGCCCGCCGGGTGGGCTACACCTGGCCGGGCCTGCCGCAGCGGGGCTCCGAATGCCGCCCGGACTGGCGGGTGGTCCTCGCCTATGTCGTGGCGGTCGCCGCGGTGGTCGTCCTGGCCGTGTGGCGAGTGGCCCGGCTGCGCGGGTGACGCCCGGCGGCCGTCATCGGCCGGCGTCCGCCTGTCGTACCCACCCCGTACGATCGAGGAATGAGCACGCGGATCGCCTTCCTCAAGGGGCACGGCACCGAGAACGACTTCGTGATCGTCCCGGACCCCGAGAACACCATCGACCTGCCCCCCGCCGCCGTCGCCGCCCTGTGCGACCGCCGCGCGGGCATCGGCGGTGACGGACTGCTGCACGTGGTGCGGTCCGCCGCGCACCCCGAGGCCCGGCACCTGGCGGCCGAGGCCGAGTGGTTCATGGACTACCGCAACGGCGACGGCTCGATCGCCGAGATGTGCGGCAACGGCGTACGGGTCTTCGCGCGCTACCTGCAGCACGCCGGGTACGTCGGCGAGGGCGACCTGACCGTCGCCACGCGCGGGGGCGTGAAGACCGTGCACATCGCCAAGGAGGGCGACGTGACCGTCGGCATGGGCAGGGCGCTGCTGCCCGAGGAGGGCGTCACCGTGAGCGTCGGCGAGCGCAGCTGGCCCGCGCGGAACGTGAACATGGGCAACCCGCACGCGGTCGCCTTCGTGGACGACCTCGCGCACGCCGGGGACCTGTTCTCCCCGCCGGCGTACCGCCCGGCCACCGTCTACCCGGACGGCGTGAACGTCGAGTTCGTGGTCGACCGCGGCCCGGGGCACGTGGCGATGCGGGTGCACGAGCGCGGTGCCGGCGAGACCCGCTCGTGCGGCACGGGCGCGTGCGCCGTCGCCGTGGCCGCCGCCCGCAGGGACGGTGCCGACCCGGCCGTGACCGGCACCCCGGCGACCTACACCGTCGACGTGCCCGGCGGCACCCTGGTGATCACCGAGCGGCCCGACGGCGAGATCGAGATGACCGGTCCCGCGGTGATCGTCGCCGAGGGCGAGATCGACCCGGAGTGGCTGGAAGAGGCCGCCCGCCGCCGAGCCTGACGGCCCGTCGGCTTCGGTAACCGGCTCTGACCTGCGGCGCCCGGAAGGGCCTGGGCAAGGGCGCCGCGGAATCGCATGGCCGAAACCGTCTCTCACCCGGGCCGCACGGCGCGAAAACGCAGACTTCCCGACTCTCGCACGAATGGGTGATCCGTTTCACGCTCCGCGAGAGGCGGTCAGACGCACGTGATGGGCTCGGTAGCATCAAGCACCGGCCCGGACGGGGGACCGACGCCTTCCCCTGAGCCGTGTCCGCCTGGGGCACCCCGTCCGCCGGTCCACGCAGCCGGAGGTGCCCATGAGTGCGGAGGCCACAAACCCTGCGACGCCAGGCCCGGTGACGTCGGGCCCGACGACATCGGGCCCGATGACGCCGACGACGTCCCGCAGAAAGGCCCGCGCCCGCATCGACCTGCGCCGCCTGGGCCGCGCCGCGCTGCTCGGACCCGCCACCCGCGACCGGCTGCCCGACGCCATCAGCCACGTCGTCGAGGCGCACCGCGCCCACCACCCCGACGCCGACCTCGAACCCCTGCGCCGCGCCTACCTCCTGGCCGAGTCCTCGCACCGCGGCCAGATGCGCAAGAGCGGCGAGCCGTACATCACGCACCCGCTCGCCGTCACCCTCATCCTGGCCGAACTCGGTGCCGAGACCACGACCCTGACGGCCTCTCTGCTCCACGACACCGTCGAGGACACGGACGTGACCCTCGATCAGGTCCGCGAGCAGTTCGGCGAGGAGGTCCGCTATCTCGTGGACGGCGTCACCAAGCTGGAGAAGGTCGACTACGGCGCCGCCGCTGAACCCGAGACCTTCCGCAAGATGCTCGTCGCCACCGGCAACGACGTCCGCGTGATGTCGATCAAACTCGCCGACCGGCTGCACAACATGCGCACCCTCGGCGTCATGCGCCCCGAGAAACAGGAGCGCATCGCCAAGGTCACCCGCGACGTCCTCATCCCGCTCGCCGAACGGCTCGGCGTCCAGGCCCTCAAGACCGAGCTGGAAGACCTCGTCTTCGCGATCCTGTGCCCCGAGGAGCACGAGCACACGCGGAAGCTGATCGCCGAGAACGCCGCCCGCGCGGACGACCCGCTCGCCGAGGTCTCCGACGAGGTGCGCGCGGTCCTGCGTGAGGCCGACATCCCGGCCGACATCCTCATCCGGCCCCGTCACCTCGTCTCCCTGCACCGGGTCTCCCGCAAGCGCGGCCGGCTCCGCGGCTCCGACTTCGGGCGCCTGCTGGTGCTGGTGAACGAGGACGCCGACTGTTACGCCGTGCTGGGTGAGCTCCATACGTGCATGACGCCGGTCGTCTCGGAGTTCAAGGACTTCATCGCCGTACCCAAGTTCAACCTGTACCAGTCGCTGCACACCGCCGTGGCCTGCAAGGACGGCCAGGTCGTCGAAGTCCTCATCCGCACCCACCAGATGCACAAGGTCGCCGAGGCCGGCGTGGTCGCGCTGGGCAATCCCTACGCTCCCCCCGCCGAGGAGCAGTCCGCCGGCGACGGCGAGCGCGTCGACCCCACCCGGCCCGGCTGGCTCTCCCGGCTTCTTGAGTGGCAGCGCGCCGCCCCCGACCCCGACACGTTCTGGTCCACCCTGCGCGAGGACCTCGCCCAGGACCGCGAGATCACCGTCTTCCGGCCCGACGGCGGCACCCTCGGTCTGCCCGAGGGAGCGACCTGCGTGGACGCCGCGTACGCGCAGTACGGCGAGGACGCGCACGCGTGCATCGGCGCCCGCGTCAACGGCCGTCTGGCGACGCTGAGCACGGTGCTGAAGGACGGCGACACCGTCCAGCTCCTCATGGGTCAGGACCCGGCCTCGGAGCCCTCCAGGGAGTGGCTGGAGCACGCCCACACGCCCGCCGCCCGGATCGCCATCCAGCGGTGGCTCGCGGCGCACCCGGCGCACGGGGACGGGCAGGAGCACGGCGGCGCCGAGGCGGGCGCCGCGGCTTTCCGGCCCGCCGCCGAAGGACTGGCCACCGAGGGACCGGCCCCCGGCCCCTCCACCGCCCACGTCCTCGTCGACCGGCCCGGCGCGACCGTACGCCTGGCCGGCTGCTGCACCCCCGTGCCGCCCGACGACGTCATCGGCTTCGCCGTGCGCGGGGGAGTGGTGACGGTGCACCGCGCCGAGTGCCCTGCGGTGGCGCGCATGCAGAGCGCGGGGCGCCCGGAGGTCGGCGTGCGCTGGGGTGACACCACCGAGTGCCGGGTCACGCTCGTCGCCGAATCGTTCGTCCGGCCCCATCTCCTGGCGGACCTCACCGAAGCCATGGCCCTCGAAGGCGCGGAGATCGTCTCCGCGACCGTCGAACCTCCGGCCCGTCAGCACGTACGCCACACGTACACCGTCCAGCTCCCGGACGCCGCACACCTGCCCGCCCTGATGCGGGCGATGCGCAACGTCGCCGGGGTGTACGACGTGAGCCGGGCGCAGCCGCAGACGCAGGGCACGTGAGGCGGACGGGCGCCGGAGGCGGCACTGGCGCATATGTACGTCACTGACGCACCCGTTCGAGTGGGCCGGGCGCGCGGCGTCGCCGCACCGTACACGTGCGCTGATAGCCGTGGTCCATGCTGCTCACCCCCCACCCCTGCATCAGGACCCCGCGGCGGCTGAAGGCGACGGCCCTGCTCGCCTCGGCCGTCTCCGTCTGCCTGGTCGCCGCGAGTGCCCCCGCGACGCCGCTGGGCATCGGCGACCGCCTCTTCCCGTACCTGGGAAATCCCGGCTACGACGTCGCGTCGTACGACCTGGCCTTCACCTATCCCGGTACCAACCGCGAGCCCCTCCGGGCCGTCACCACGATCGACGCCCGGACCACCGCCGACCTGGACCGCGTCAACCTCGACTTCGCCCACGGGAAGGTCGACTCGGTGAAGGTCGACGGCAGGCCCGCCACGTTCACCAGCGCCGGTGAGGACCTGGTGATCACGCCGGAAAAGCCGCTGTCCCAGGGCAGCCGGGTGAAGATCACCGTGCGGCACACCAGCGACCCCGCGCCCGCGAAGGGGCGGGAGGGCGGCTGGGTGCGCACCGCGGACGGCCTTGCCATGGCCAACCAGGCCGACGCCGCCCACCTGGTGTTCCCGTGCAACGACCACCCCTCCGACAAGGCGCTGTTCACCATCCGGGTCACGGCGCCCGACGGGTACACGGCCGTCGCGGGCGGCCTGCCGGCCGGCGTGGACCGGGACGGCGGGACGAGCACCTGGACGTACCGGACCAAGCACCCCATGGCCACCGAACTCGCCCAGGTGTCCATCGGCCGCTCCACGGTGCTGCGCCGCACCGGCCCGCACGGACTGCCCGTACGCGACGTCGTGCCCACCAGGCACCGCGCCGCGATCGAGCCGTGGCTGGAGAAGACCCCCGGCCAGATCGCGTGGATGGAGAGCAAGGTCGGCCGCTACCCCTTCGAGACGTACGGGTTGCTCACGGCCGACGCCGACACCGGCTTCGAACTCGAGACGCAGACGCTCTCCCTCTTCGAGAGAAAGATCTTCGCCGAGGGCGGCTACCCGAAGTGGTACGTCGAGTCGATCATGGTGCACGAGCTGGCCCACCAGTGGTTCGGCAACAGCGTCAGCCCGCGCACCTGGTCCGACCTGTGGCTGAGTGAGGGGCACGCCACCTGGTACGAGGCCCTGTACGCGGAGGAGAAGGCGGGCAAGGCCCTGCAGGCGAGGATGAAGGCCGCGTACGGCGTATCCGACCGCTGGCGCGCGAGCGGCGGGCCCCCGGCCGCGCCCAAGGCGCCGGCGCCCGGGAAGAAGACCGGCATCTTCCGGTCGAACGTCTACGACGGCGCCGCCCTCGTGCTGTACGCCCTGCGCCAGGAGATCGGCCGCCCGGCCTTCGAACGCCTCGAACGGGAGTGGGTGAGCGTCCACCGGGACGGCAATGCGACGACCGCGGACTTCGTCCGGCTCGCCTCCCAGATCTCCGGACGTGACCTGGGCGGCTTCTTCCAGGCCTGGCTGTACGGCGCGAAGACCCCGCCCATGCCCGGCCACCGGGACTGGAAGACGTCGGCGGCCGGGGCGGCGACCGGTGAGGCGCACGGCAGGACGCGCGGCGTGCACACCAAATAAGCCGGTGACCAGACGGGGCGTGCCGTGCGACCATCTTCAGGTCGGCACGGCACGGAGCACGGGAATCTTCCGGGGTGTCCCTGCGTTGTCGACAGTGACGGACCAGCTCCGTCGCCGTAAACGGCTTCCCATCTACGTAAGGATCCAATGACCTCCTCTTCTTCCCCTTCCCAGGACACCAAGCGCCTCGCGCGCGCCTACGCCGAAGGTCTTCGGGCCGATGCCCTGATGGAAGAGGACGTCGCCTGGAGCCCCGAGATCGACGGAGAGTGGGACGGCGACCAGTTCGACCGCTCCGACCGCGCGGCTCTGCGCCGTGTGGTGGGCCTGTCCACCGAGCTCGAAGACGTCACCGAGGTCGAGTACCGCCAGCTGCGTCTGGAGCGGGTCGTCCTCGTCGGCGTCTGGACCTCGGGAACCGTGCAGGACGCGGAGAACTCCCTCGCCGAGCTCGCCGCCCTCGCGGAGACCGCGGGCGCTCTGGTGCTCGACGGCGTGATCCAGCGCCGCGACAAGCCCGACGCGGCGACGTACATCGGCTCCGGCAAGGCCGAGGAACTGCGCGACATCGTGCTCGAAACGGGCGCGGACACCGTCATCTGCGACGGTGAGCTCAGCCCGGGCCAGCTGATCCACCTCGAAGACGTCGTCAAGGTCAAGGTCATCGACCGTACGGCCCTGATCCTGGACATCTTCGCCCAGCACGCCAAGTCCCGAGAGGGCAAGGCGCAGGTCGCGCTCGCGCAGATGCAGTACATGCTGCCGAGGCTGCGCGGCTGGGGGCAGTCGCTGTCCCGGCAGATGGGTGGTGGCCGCGGCGGCCTCGCGACGCGTGGTCCCGGTGAGACCAAGATCGAGACGGACCGGCGCCGGATCCGCGAGAAGATGGCGAAGATGCGCCGGCAGATCGCGGACATGAAGGCCGGCCGCGACATCCAGCGCCAGGAGCGCAAGCGCCACAAGGTGCCCTCGGTCGCCATCGCCGGCTACACCAACGCCGGCAAGTCCTCCCTGCTCAACCGCCTCACCGGCGCGGGCGTGCTGGTGGAGAACGCCCTGTTCGCGACCCTCGACCCGACCGTGCGCCGGGCCGAGACCCCGAGCGGACGGCTGTACACGCTGGCGGACACCGTCGGCTTCGTCCGCCATCTGCCGCACCACCTGGTCGAGGCGTTCCGCTCCACGATGGAGGAGGTCGGCGACTCCGACCTGATCCTGCACGTGGTCGACGGATCGCACCCGGCTCCGGAGGAGCAGCTGGCCGCCGTGCGCGAGGTGATCAGGGACGTCGGCGCCACCGACGTACCCGAGATCGTCGTGATCAACAAGGCCGACCTGGCCGACCCGCTGGTGCTCCAGCGGCTGCTCCGGGTCGAGAAGCGCTCCATCGCCGTCTCGGCCCGCACCGGCCAGGGCATCGAGGAACTGCTCGCCCTGATCGACAACGAGCTGCCGCGTCCCTCGGTCGAGATCGAGGCGCTCGTGCCGTACACCCACGGCAAGCTCGTCGCCCGCGCTCATGACGAGGGTGAGGTGATCTCCGAGGAGCACACCCCGGAGGGCACCCTGCTCAAGGTGCGGGTGCACGAGGAACTGGCGGCCGAGCTGGCACCGTACGTGCCGGCCGCGACCGCCTGATCGACGACCGAAGGCCCGCCCCCTGGCGCGCAGGGGGGCGGGCCTTCATCGCATCGGCGTCACCGACCGCCGTACGTCCTGCTCATGTTCTGGTACAGCGCCTCGGCCTCCCGGCCCAGCTGCGGGCCCGCGAGCCAGGTGTTGTCGAGCGGACCGATCGACGTGTTGGAGACCAGCACGGTCTTGCCGTTCTGCACCCGGAACCAGCCGCCGCCGGACGATCCGCCGGTCATGGTGCAGCCGATGCGGTACATCGTCGGCAGCGAGGGGCTCAGCGAGAACCGGCCCGGCTGATCGATGCACTTGAACATCTTCAGACCGTTGTACGGCGGCGCCGCCGGGTAACCCCAGGCGCCCATCTTGGCGACCTCGGTCGCCGACGGGGCGGAGAAGTCCACGTCCAGCGCGGCGCCGACCGTCTCCTCCAGGGACTTGGCGCCGGACTCCGGCTTCACGTGCAGCACGGCGTAGTCGTACGCGGCGCCGTCGCCGCCGGTCTCCGAGCCGCCCTTGATCCACTCGTTGGAGGTGGAGGCCCAGTCCGCCCACCAGTTGCCGTAGGGCGCGATCTCCGTCGGGTTCGCGTTGCTCAGTTCGGCCTCGGGCTTGCCGAGGTCGTTGTAGGCCGGGACGAAGACGATGTTGCGGTACCAGCCGCCGCTGCCGCCGGCGTGCACACAGTGGCCGGCCGTCCAGACGAGGTTGGACTTGCCCGGGTGGTTGACGTCCTTGATGACCGTGCCGGAGCAGACGGCCGGACCCTCGGGCGAGTCGAAGAAGACCTTGCCGACCGGGGCCGCGTTCTTGTGGTACGGCGTCTTCTCGGCCGCTGCCCGGACGGGCGCCGGCTCCGGGTCGCTGACGCCCCGGCCGCCCGCCGCGTCCTTCGTCGAGACCGTCTTGTCGGCCTCCTTCGCGGACTGCATCCGCTCCGGTTTCCAGAGGCCCTCGATCACCGGGTTGACGAAGTCCTTGGCCTCACTGAGCCACTTGTCCTTGTCCCAGTCCTTCCAGCCGCCGTTCTTCCACCGGTCGACATCGATGCCGTGCTCCTTGAGCTTGTTCGCGAGGTCGGCCGGAATCCGGACCTTGCCGCCGCCGGCGGCCTGGGAGGTGGTGGCGCCCGGCTCGGCGTCCGCGTCGGTGCCGCTCGAACCAGCACAGGCGGTCGCGGTGAGCGCCAGGGCCGCGACGAGCCCGGTGGCGGCGAGGACGGTGCGTCGCCCGCGCCTGGGCGCGGAGGGCGTACGTGTGGAACGCATGGTGCGTTGACCCCCGTTGACATGTGCGTAAGTCATGTGCTTGTCACGGTGACGGGCACCGCTGAGACGGGCCCGCCACGATCGACTCCCCACTATGCCCGTCGAGTTGAGGTCTTACGGCGGTGGCGTGGTGAAGGTTTCCGTCACCGACCGGCGAACTTGCCGCTCACCGCGTCGTACACGCCCTTGGCCTCCGCGCCCAGCCGCGGACCGGCCAGCCAGCCCGATGTCACCGGGCCTATCGAGGTGTTGGACACCAGCGCCGGCTTGCCGTCGGCACCCGTAGCGACCCAGCCGCCCCCCGACGAACCGCCGGTCATCGTGCAGCCGATCCGGTACATCGTCGGTTCCGACGTGTTGATCGACAGCCGGCCCGGCCTGTCCTGGCACCGGTACAGCTTCTGCCCGTCGTAGGGCGGCGCGGCCGGGTAGCCGATCGCCGTCACGCTCCTCACCTTCGGCGCGGCCGGGGCGTCGAAGTCCACCGGCAGTGCCGAACCGACCGTCTCCTCCAGCGACTTGCCTCCGCTGCCCTCCTCCGGCGTCACATGGATGACGGCGTAGTCGTACGAGGCACCGTCGCCGCCCGTCGAACCGCCCTGCTCGATCCACTGGTCCGAGGTCTGCGCCCAGTCAGCCCACCAGACGCCGTAGGGAGCGGCCTCCTCCTTGGTGGCGTTCCGCAGTTGCGCGGCCGGCTTGCCCGCGTTGTTGTACGACGGCACGAACGCGATGTTCCGGTACCAGCCGCCCTTCTTGCCGGCGTGCACACAGTGGCCCGCCGTCCACACCAGGTTGGACTTGCCGGGGTGGGCCGGGTCCTTCACGACCGTCGCCGAGCAGACCATCGTGCCCTCGGGGGAGTCGAAGAAGACCTTCCCGGCTGTGGCGGCGTTGGCGTGGTACGTCGGTGGCACGGCCTGCGCGGCCACCGGCTCCGGCGTCGGGTCGGTGACGCCCTGGTCACCGGAGAGGTCGCTCTCGTCGACGCCGTGGTCCGGCTCCTCGGCGTCCCGCATGCGGTCCGGGTCCCACAGGCCCTCGATGATCGGGTTGACGTAGTCCTGGGCCTCGCGCAGCCAGTCGTCCCGGTCCCAGTTCTTCCAGGCGCCGTTCCTCCACTTGTCGATGTCGATCCCGTGTTCCTTGAGCTTGTCCTTGAGCCCGTCCGGGATCCTGATCCTGCCGTCACCGGCATCCGACGCCGACGCGGAGGCCGAAGCCCCGCCGGCCGCCTCGGGTTCCCCCGACTCGCAGGCGGTGGCGGTGAGCGCGAGCGCCGAGGCGAGGGCGAGGTGAACGGTGAACGACGGCCGTATGGATCGCATCCTGGTGATTCCCCCTGCTGTGACAAAGCGTGGTGCCGGTGCCGGTGCCGGTGCCGTGAAGTCACGGGTGATCTCACGGCGCCCTGGAACGGCACACACACTATGTGCTCGCCGTGGGAGAGCTCCGGCTGAACGGCAACGGGTTCGCTACTGGGCGCCTGAGCCGGCGAGGCATCGGTCGGGCGGCCGGCCAAGGATTTCGGAGCAACCCGTAACCCGGTGAGCGGTCCGGGGTTGGTAGCGGTGGGGGGCCTGCTGTCCGTGTGCGGTCCCCTGTGCCCGTGGCGTTGCGAGCAGCCGACTCGCCAGTGGACAGCGGGAGGACCAGGGAGCCGTGGCGGAGTCTGCGTCTGCGTATGGAGGGCCTTCTGGGGCGCGTGGCGGTGAGGGGGCGCCTTCCGGGGTGAAGGGCGGTGAGGGGGCGCCTTCCGGGGCGCGGGTGGCGCACGAAGGGAGCCTGCGGCGCCAATCGGCGCGCGAGTCGGCGGCACGCACGTATGCGCACGCTCTGCCGATCGTGCCGGTCCGGGCGCGGGGGCTCACCATCGAGGGCGCGGACGGCCGCCGCTACCTCGACTGCCTCTCCGGCGCGGGGACACTCGCCCTGGGACACAACCACCCGGTCGTCCTGGAGGCGATCCGCAAGGTCCTCGACTCCGGGGCGCCGCTGCACGCCCTCGATCTGGCCACACCCGTCGAGGACGCCTTCATCACCGAGTTGTTCCGCACGCTGCCGCCCGGATTCGCCGCCCACGCGCGCGTGCGGTTCTGTGGACCGGCGGGCACGGACGCGGTGCAGGCTGCCGTCCAGCTCGTACGAGCCGCGACCGGGCGGACCGGCGTGCTCGCGTTCACCGGCGCCGACCACGGCACGACCAGCGGGGCGCTGGGGTCGCCCGAAGACATCTCCGGCACCCCGATCGCGCACGTGCCCCACTCGCAGGACCGTCGCTGCCCATCCGGCGCGGGAGGCGAACGCGGCACCGAACTCGCGCTCCGCTGGACCGAGTCCGTCCTCGACGACCCCGAGTCGGGGACGCCGCTGCCCGCCGGAGTGATCCTTGAGCCGGTCCGGGGCGAGGCCGGCGTGGTCCCCGCGCCCGACGCGTGGATGCGACGCATACGGCAGATCACGGCCGACCGGTCCATCCCGCTGATCGCCGACGAGACCCGGACGGGCGTCGGCCGGACCGGGGCCTTCTGGGCGGTGGAGCACAGCGGTGTCACCCCCGACGTGATGGTGCTCTCGAAGGCGATCGGTGGGAGCCTGCCGCTGGCGGTCGTGGTCCACCGGGACGACCTCGGCCCTTGGCAACCCGATTCCCTTGCCGCCACCTTCCGCGGCAACCAACTCGCCATGGCCGCCGGCACGGCGACACTCGCCTACGTCCGCGAGAACCGACTCGCCGAGCGGGCGGCTGCGCTGGGGGACCGCATGCTGGGGCAGCTGCGGGCGGTGGCGGGGGAGTTCGCCTGCATCGGTGAGGTGCGTGGGCGGGGGCTGATGCTCGGGGTCGCGGTGGTGGATCCGGAGCGGGGGGCTGCGGCTGGTGGGGGTGCCGGCTCCGAACTCGCGGCCGCCATCCAGCGGGAGTGCCTCCGGCGGGGTCTGATCGTCGACCTCGGCGGTCGGCACGCGAGCGTCCTACGGCTGCTTCCGCCGCTGACGATCACCGATGAGCAGGCGTCCGCGGTCCTCGACCGACTGGCCGACGCGGTGCGGGCGGTGGACGACGGCAGCTTTCGGACCCCGGACGCGTGAGGGACCTCGGGTCCTTCGACCGGGAGTGAATTGCCCTGATAGTGCCTAAATGTTCTGAAGGTCTCGGATACCTCGGATACTCCGGGGGAGCCCCGACCGCTTCGAAGAGGAACCGTCTTGAACACCATCCCCGCACCTCACAACCGCTCTCTCCCACAGACGGACCGCTCGTCCCACGCACCGGCGCCGCTCCAGCGGACGCCCGCATCGGTCCCTCGCCAGGAGGGCGCGGGGCGGGGCGCCGAGTTGTTGCACGGTGCCACCACCGACCTCCTGGAGCATCCCGACCCCCATACCGCCGCCCAGGCCGCGGCCGTGGAGAACCTGCTGCGTTGCTGGGTGCGGGAGCACAGCCTGCCCGCCCCCGACGACGGCATCCTCCGCATCCCCCTGCCGGCCGGTGGCACCGCCCTGCTCGCTCCGGTCCACTACTGGTCCCCGACGGGCTGGCACCGCTTCGGCCTCCCGTATCTGGCCGACGCCCTCGAACAGATCCCTGAACAGATCCCTGAACAGTCCCGCGAGAAGTGTCCCGAACATTCCCGAACGGTGGACGCCGTCACGGTGGCGGCACTGCTCACCAGAGAGACGCTCAACGGGAGGCATGCGCAGGGCGGTGGAGAGGCGACCGGTGACGCGGGGACCGCTGTCGACCTCGTGGCACGCGTCGCCGACTCCCTCCGCCGGACGGCCACCTTCATCAGCGACCGCCGGGAACGTCCCTCCGACACCCCCGACCTCTTCCTCTCCGCCGAACAATCCCTCGTACTCGGACACCCTCTGCACCCGGCCCCCAAGAGTCGTGAAGGACTCTCAGCGGCCGAAGCACGGCTGTACTCACCCGAGTTGCGCGGCTCCTTCCCCCTGCACTGGATGGCTGTCGCTCCCGCCGTACTCGCCACCGACTCCGCCTGGACCGAACGCGGCCGCCCACTCACCGCAGCCCAGCTCACCGCACGCCTCGCCGGAACCGGGCTCAGGCTGCCGGACGGGTACGTGGCGCTCCCTGTGCACCCCTGGCAGCTGCGCGAGATCCGGCACCGTACCGAGACCGCCGCCCTGCTGGACGCCGGACTGCTCCGGGACCTCGGGGCGCACGGCGCCCCCTGGCACCCCACCTCTTCCGTACGAACCGTCTACCGAACCGGCGCCCCCGCCATGCTCAAGCTGTCGCTGGGCCTGCGCATCACCAACTCCCGCCGGGAGAACCTCCGCAAGGAGCTGCACCGAGGCGTCGAGGTCCACCGTCTGCTCCGCAGCGGACTGTCCCCGCAATGGCGGGCGGCGCACCCTCACTTCGACATCGTCCGCGACCCGGCCTGGCTCGCCGTCGACGGACCGGACGGCAGGCCCGTGCCGGGACTCGACGTGATGATCCGGCACAACCCGTTCACCCCCGCGGACGACGTCTCCTGCATCGCCGGACTCGTCGCACCCCGGCCCCGTGCCCGGGCGGGCACGTCCGAGGGCCGGCCGGAGGAGGCCCACGGTCCCGCCGCACGCTCCCGTCTGGCCGAGCTCGTCACGCGCCTCGCCGAGCGAACCGGGCGCCCCCGCGGCGCCGTTGCTGCCGAGTGGTTCCTGCGCTACCTCGAACAGGTCGTACGCCCCGTGCTCTGGCTGGACGCAGAGGCGGGCATCGCCCTGGAGGCACATCAGCAGAACACGCTGCTCCTGCTGGATGCCGACGGCTGGCCCGCGGGCGGCCGCTACCGCGACAACCAGGGTTACTACTTCCGCGCGTCACGGCGCGCCGAACTCCAGGCCCGGCTGCCCGGCATCGGCGCGCACAGCGACACCTTCGTCCCCGACGACGTCACCGACGAGCGCTTCACGTACTACCTCGCGGTCAACAACGTGCTGGGCCTCATCGGTGCCTTCGGCTCCCAGCGCCTCGCCGACGAACGACTGCTGCTCGCCGCCTTGCGACGCTTCCTCAGCCGTGCCGCCTCCGGCCCGGACCGGCTGCGCACCCCACTGCCCGCACGCCTGCTCGACTCACCCGTCCTGCGCTGCAAGGCCAACCTGCTGACCCGGCTGCACGGCCTCGACGAACTCGCGGGCCCCGTCGACGCCCAGTCCGTCTACGTCACCATCGCCAACCCCCTGCACTCCTGACCACCACTCCTGACCACCGGAACCCCTCCCACCCTCTACGAGCTTGAGGACCGCGCCCCCCCAACGCCTCACCCCGCCTCCTGAGAGGAGCGTCGCCGTGCCTCCGACCGACGCGAGCGCCGACGCCGGTTCAGCCCCGACCGCCGACACCCGCACCGAAACCAGCCCCGATACGGACGAGAACAGCGCCGGTACGGACAACGAGGACACGCTGGAGCTGCACCTGACCGAGGAACTCGCCGCGCTCCTCATGGAGGACCCCGACGTCGGCGACGACAGCCCGGAGGGTGCCCGGGGCACGGCACGGTCCGCTTCCCCCGCCCCGCTCCGAGACGCCTCCGCCCCTTCACCCGGAGGCGACTCCCTCGTCCTCCCCGGCGACGATCTCCTCGACCACATCGTCGACTGGGGCCCGACCGTCACCCCCGTGGGTGTGTTCCATCTCGTACCCATCCGCGTCGAACGAGACCTTCCGCTCGTCAGCCGCTGGATGAACGACCCAGCCGTCGCGGCGTTCTGGGCCCTGGCCGGACCGCGGAGCGTGACGGAGGACCACGTGAGGGCCCAGCTCGACGGAGACGGCCGCAGCGCCCCCTGCGTAGGCGTGCTGGACGGCATGCCGATGAGCTACTGGGAGATCTACCGGGCCGACCTCGACCCGCTGGCCCGCTACTATCCCGCCCGGCCTCACGACACCGGAGTCCACCTCCTCATCGGGGAGGCCGCCGATCGTGGACGGGGCGTCGGCAGCACCCTGCTCAGAGCCGTCGCCGACCTTGTTCTCGACCAGCGGCCCGCCTGCGCACGCGTCGTCGCGGAACCCGACCTGCACAACATCCCCTCCGTCGCCGCCTTCCTGAGCGCCGGCTTCCGGTTCTCCGCCGAGATCGACCTGCCCGCCAAGCGGATCGCCCTGATGATCCGAGACCGGGCTCTGCGCGACCTGCTGTAGCACCGCCTTCCGCCCAACCCCTCCAGCAGACCACCCACACCACCCCGCCCCCGCCGCCCCGATGCCCGTCCGCACCGACACCGACGTCCCGGCCTGCCTACCCGCTCCAGCCCCCACCGAGCTGACCCGTCCACCAGCCACCGACAGCCACCGACCTCATGTCCCACGACCAACCGCCCCGACCCCGTTTCGCGCCATCACAGCCATCCGCCCTGCTCACCCCCGCTCTCCCGCCCCGTCCCGAGGAGCCCGACGTCTTGATCCCACCCTCCGTCCCCGCCTTGCTCACCCGTTTGTCAGTGCCGGGCCGTAGGGTGGTCGCGCTATGACGAAGCCCTCACTCCCCGAACTCCTGCACGCTGCCGTCACCGCCGTCGGTGGCACGGAGCGTCCCGGCCAGGTGGCCATGGCCGAAGCCGTCGCGGAAGCGATCGACGACGGTTCCCATCTGCTGGTCCAGGCCGGCACCGGCACCGGAAAGTCGCTGGGATATCTGGTGCCCGCGCTCGCCCACGGTGAGCGGGTCGTCGTCGCGACCGCGACCCTGGCCCTGCAGCGCCAGCTCGTGGAGCGTGACCTGCCGCGCACGGTCGAGGCGCTGCACCCGCTGCTGCGCCGCCGCCCGGAGTTCGCGATGCTCAAGGGCAGGTCGAACTACCTGTGCCTGCACCGCCTCCACGAGGGAGTCCCGCAGGACGAGGAGGAGGGCCTCTTCGACCAGTTCGAGGCGGCCGCCCCCACCAGCAAGCTGGGCCAGGACCTGCTGCGGCTGCGCGACTGGGCGGACGAGACCGAGAGCGGCGACCGCGACGACCTCACGCCCGGGGTCTCCGACCGGGCCTGGGCGCAGGTCTCCGTCTCCTCGCGCGAGTGCCTCGGGGCTTCCAAGTGCGCCTACGGCGCCGAATGCTTCGCGGAGATGGCCCGCGAGCGCGCCAAGCTCTCCGATGTGGTCGTCACCAACCACGCGCTGCTCGCGATCGACGCCATCGAGGGCGCGCCGGTCCTTCCGCAGCACGAGGTGCTGATCGTCGACGAGGCGCACGAGCTGGTCTCCCGGGTCACCGGGGTCGCCACCGGCGAGCTCACCCCCGGTCAGGTCAACCGAGCGGTGCGCAGAGCGGCGAAACTCGTCAACGAGAAGGCCGCCGACCAGCTCCAGACCGCCGCCGAGGGCTTCGAGCGGCTGATGGAGCTGGCGCTGCCGGGCCGACTGGAGGAGATCCCGGAGGACCTCGGCTACGCGCTCATGGCGCTGCGCGACGCCTGCCGTACGGTCATCTCCGCGATCGGAGCCACCCGCGACAAGTCCGTCGAGGACGAGAACGCGGTCCGCAAGCAGGCGCTGGCATCGGTCGAGAACGTGCACGACGTGGCGGAACGGATCGTGAACGGCTCCGAGTGGGACGTCGTCTGGTACGAGCGTCACGATCGCTTCGGAGCCTCCCTGCGCGTCGCCCCCATGTCCGTGTCGGGCCTGCTGAGGGAGAAGCTCTTCGCGGACCGCTCGGTCGTCCTGGCTTCCGCGACCCTGAAGCTGGGCGGCGACTTCAACGGTGTCGGCGCCTCCCTGGGGCTGGCCCCGGAGGGCACGGAGGGCGACGACGTCCCGAAGTGGAAGGGCGTCGACGTCGGCTCGCCCTTCGACTACCCCAAGCAGGGCATCCTGTACGTCGCGAAGCATCTGTCGCGCCCCGCGCGGGACGGCGACCGTGCGGACATGCTCGATGAGCTCACGGAGCTCATTCAGGCGGCCGGCGGCCGCACCCTGGGCCTGTTCTCCTCCATGCGGGCGGCCCAGCTGGCCGCCGAGGAGCTGCGCTCCCGCATCCCGGAGTTCCCGATCCTCCTCCAGGGCGAGGAGACCCTCGGCGAGCTGATCAAGAACTTCGCTGCCGACCCGAAGACCTGCCTCTTCGGCACGCTCTCGCTCTGGCAGGGCGTCGACGTGCCCGGGCCCAGCTGCCAGCTGGTCGTCATGGACAAGATCCCGTTCCCGCGCCCGGACGACCCGTTGATGAGCGCCCGCCAGAAGGCGGTGGAGGACGCGGGCGGCAACGGCTTCATGGCGGTCGCCGCCACGCATGCGGCGCTGCTCATGGCCCAGGGCGCCGGCCGCCTCGTACGGGCCTCGGGCGACCGCGGTGTGGTCGCCGTACTGGACCAGCGCCTCGCCACGGCTCGGTACGGCAGCTATCTGAAGGCGTCGCTGCCCGACTTCTGGTACACCACGGACCGTAACCAGGTGCGTAAGTCGCTGGCCGCGATCGACGCGGTGGCGAAGCAGACTGAAGCCGGATAATCGGTTGGCCTGCCCCACTGCCGGGACAGGCCAACCCCTGACCGCGTCCATCCGTCACCAGGTCGGAAGCCACACGCCACAGGGAGCCGGAAGCCACGCGCCGCAAGGGGCCGGAGGCCAGGAGCCGCAGGGGACTGGAAGCCCCACGGGCCGCAGGTAGCCCGGACAGCACAGGGCCCCGGAACCGGCGCAGGGGTCCCGGGGCCCGGTCAAAGAGCGGGGCTCACCCGCCCGCCGCAGCCGTCACACGCGCCGCAGCACCGCCACGACCTTGCCCAGGATGGTCGCGTCGTCACCCGGAATCGGCTCGTACGCCGAGTTGTGCGGCAGGAGCCAGACATGGCCGTCCTCGCGCTTGAAGCGCTTGACGGTGGCCTCGCCGTCGAGCATCGCGGCCACGATGTCGCCGTTCTCGGCGACCGGCTGGCGGCGGACCGTGACCCAGTCGCCGTCGCAGATGGCGGCCTCGATCATCGAATCGCCGACCACCTTCAGCACGAACAGTTCACCGTCGCCGACCAGCTGTCGGGGCAGCGGGAAGACGTCCTCGACGGACTCCTCGGCGAGGATCGGGCCACCGGCGGCGATGCGGCCGACCAGCGGGACGTACGACGCGGCCGGCTTGCCCGCGGTGTCGGTGGGCTGCACGGTGGCGGCCTGGTCGGAACCGCGCACCTCGTACGCGCGCGGGCGGTGCGGGTCGCGGCGCAGGAAGCCCTTGCGCTCCAGTGCCATCAGCTGGTGTGCGACGGAAGAGGTGCTGGAAAGTCCGACGGCCTGGCCGATCTCCCGCATGGACGGCGGGTAGCCGCGACGCTGCACCGAGTCCCTGATGACCTCGATCACCCGGCGCTGTCGGTCGGTGAGCCCGGAACTGTCCGCCCGGATGCCTGGAGGTCGGCCGGGCAGGGAACGCTTGTGCCCCTCGGTATTCGTGGCTTCGTTCATCGCATGCACCGGCTCGAATCGGCCCTGGGAGCGGTCCTGGGCAGTGATGGTGGCACTGTCTGCGGTGGTGGTCACGTCGGCCCCTCTCGATGGTCTCCCTGCTGGACAACGGTAGTTGCTTTCGAAAGGTTGCGCCAAACACACGTTCGAGTGAAAAAACGCGAATCACCCGGCGTGATCTTGCGTCTGGGTGTATGGCTACCGCAGTGCCTGGCGGGACAAAAGGGCCCATTGTTGTACCCTTCACCGCCGGGGTGGCGACCTCGTGGGTTGTCGCTCCAGTCTGCCATCCGGCATTCCGGCAAGCGGGCACCGGCTCTCATCTGTGCGGGAGTCGCACGCCCCCTCCTCCGGGCGCCCACGGTATCTCCGCATGTGTCGCAGCGATACGGCTGTGCACTCCGGAGAGCGAAACGGCTGTGCACTCCTGGGTGGGTGCGATGCACGACTCGCGCGGTACCCGCCCGTACGGATGCGACGCGCGTGTACGGCTGGATGTATGAGCCAATCCCCACATCTAGTGGTTGGATTGCAGCAGCGGCCCAGAAGTTGTGGTCCCCCGGGTCTTCGCGCTCTCGGAGATCGCCTATGCTTGGGGCTGCTTCATGGGGCCCGAGAGGCCTGTGAGGCTATTGAGTCTGCTGTGAGGAGGGTTGGAGTCCATGCACTGCCCCTTCTGCAGGCACCCCGACAGCCGTGTGGTCGACAGCCGTACGACCGACGACGGCACGTCGATCCGCAGGCGTCGCCAGTGCCCTGACTGCTCCCGTCGGTTCACGACCGTGGAGACGTGCTCGCTCATGGTGATCAAGCGGTCCGGGGTCACCGAACCGTTCAGCCGCACCAAGATCATCAACGGCGTGCGCAAGGCATGCCAGGGACGGCCCGTCACCGAGGACGCGCTCGCCCAGCTCGGCCAGCGGGTCGAGGAGGCGGTACGGGCCACCGGAAGCGCCGAGCTGACCACTCATGATGTGGGGCTGGCCATACTCGGGCCCTTGCAGGAGCTCGATCTTGTCGCCTATCTGCGGTTCGCCTCCGTCTACCGGGCGTTCGACTCGCTCGACGACTTCGAGGCCGCGATCGCGGAACTGAGGGAGCAGACGGGACACCCCGCCGCGGAGGACGGGGATCACGAGGGGCGCGAGGACGCTGTCGCGGGGAGCCAGGAAGACGACCGCGGGTCCGGAGGGGCTGCACAGGTCCCCGAGCCCGCAGGCACCGCCGACTGACCGGCGGGCCGGACCCGGACGCAAGCCCGGGCCCGGCCGGACGGCGGCGATGAGGAAGACCTGTTGCGGGCGGCAGCGAGGGTGCCCGCGACACCAGACAGAACACCGTGCCACGGGAACAACGGGGCACTTCAGGGCGTTTTCGCCCGTACAGGGAGGCGGCATGACAGAGACGGCGAGCGGTCCGGCACGGAGTAGCCGAGCCAAGAGCACGAAGGCCGGCAAGGGACTGCGTATCGAGCGCATCCACACCACCCCTGGGGTCCACCCCTACGACGAGGTGGCCTGGGAGCGCCGTGACGTCGTCATGACCAACTGGCGCGACGGCTCGGTCAACTTCGAGCAGCGCGGCGTCGAGTTCCCCGACTTCTGGTCGGTGAACGCGGTCAACATCGTCACCAGCAAGTACTTCCGCGGTGCCGTCGGCACCCCGCAGCGCGAGACCAGCCTCAAGCAGCTGATCGACCGCATCGTGAAGACGTACCGGAAGGCCGGTGAGGACCACAAGTACTTCGCCTCGCCCGCCGACGCCGAGATCTTCGAGCACGAGCTGGCGTACGCCCTCCTGCACCAGATCTTCAGCTTCAACAGCCCCGTCTGGTTCAACGTCGGCACGACCCAGCCCCAGCAGGTCTCCGCCTGCTTCATCCTGTCCGTCGACGACTCCATGGAGTCGATCCTCGACTGGTACAAGGAAGAGGGCATGATCTTCAAGGGCGGCTCCGGTGCCGGCCTGAACCTCTCCCGCATCCGCTCCTCCAAGGAGCTGCTCTCCTCCGGCGGCAACGCCTCCGGCCCGGTCTCCTTCATGCGCGGCGCCGACGCCTCCGCCGGCACGATCAAGTCCGGTGGCGCCACCCGCCGCGCCGCCAAGATGGTCGTCCTCGACGTGGACCACCCGGACATCGAGGACTTCATCGAGACCAAGGTCAAGGAGGAGGAGAAGATCCGCGTCCTGCGCGACGCCGGGTTCGACATGGACCTGGGTGGCGAGGACATCACCTCCGTCCAGTACCAGAACGCCAACAACTCGGTCCGCGTGAACGACGAGTTCATGAAGGCGGTCGAGGCCGGCGGCAACTTCGGCCTGCGCGGGCGGATGACCGGAGAGGTCATCGAGGAGGTCGACGCCAAGGCGCTCTTCCGCAAGATCGCCGAGGCAGCCTGGGCCTGCGCCGACCCCGGCATCCAGTACGACGACACCATCAACAACTGGCACACCTGCCCCGAGTCCGGCCGGATCACCGCGTCGAACCCGTGCAGCGAGTACATGCACCTGGACAACACGTCCTGCAACCTGGCCTCGCTGAACCTGATGAAGTTCCTGAAGGACGACGGCCTGGGCAACCAGTCCTTCGAGACCGAGCGCTTCCAGAAGGTCGTCGAGCTGGTCATCACCGCGATGGACATCTCCATCTGCTTCGCGGACTTCCCGACCCAGAAGATCGGCGAGAACACGCGCGCGTTCCGCCAGCTCGGCATCGGCTACGCCAACCTCGGCGCCCTGCTGATGGCCACCGGCCACGCCTACGACTCCGACGGCGGCCGTGCCCTCGCCGGCGCCATCACCTCCCTGATGACGGGTACGGCGTACCGCCGCTCCGCCGAACTCGCCGCGGTCGTCGGCCCGTACGACGGCTACGCCCGCAACGCCGACGCTCACAAGCGCGTCATGAAGCAGCACGCCGACGCCAACGGCACGGCCGTCCGCATGGACGACCTGGACACCCCGGTGTGGGCCGCCGCCACGGAGGCCTGGCAGGACGTGCTGCGCCTCGGCGAGAAGAACGGCTTCCGCAACTCCCAGGCGTCCGTCCTCGCCCCGACCGGCACCATCGGCCTCGCGATGTCCTGCGACACCACCGGTGTCGAGCCCGACCTCGCGCTGGTGAAGTTCAAGAAGCTGGTCGGCGGCGGCTCGATGCAGATCGTCAACGGCACCGTCCCGCAGGCCCTGCGCCGCCTGGGCTACCAGGAGGAGCAGGTCGAGGCGATCGTCGCCCACATCGCCGAGCACGGCAACGTGATCGACGCTCCCGGCCTCAAGCCCGAGCACTACGAGGTGTTCGACTGTGCCATGGGCGAGCGCGCCATCTCCCCGATGGGGCACGTCCGCATGATGGCCGCGATCCAGCCGTGGATCTCCGGCGCCATCTCCAAGACGGTCAACATGCCGGAGACGGCGACCGTCGAGGAGGTCGAGGAGATCTACTTCGAGGCCTGGAAGCTGGGCGTCAAGGCGCTCGCCATCTACCGCGACAACTGCAAGGTCGGCCAGCCTCTCTCCGCCAAGAAGAAGGAGGAGGAGAAGGCCGAGGAGCAGCCCGCCGCGGAGCCCACGATCGAGAAGGTCGTGGAGTACCGCCCGGTCCGCAAGCGCCTCCCGAAGGGACGTCCCGGCATCACCACGTCGTTCACCGTCGGCGGCGCCGAGGGCTACATGACCGCCAACTCCTACCCGGACGACGGTCTCGGCGAGGTCTTCCTGAAGATGTCCAAGCAGGGCTCGACCCTCGCGGGCATGATGGACGCCTTCTCCATCGCGGTCTCCGTCGGCCTGCAGTACGGCGTGCCGCTGGAGACGTACGTATCGAAGTTCACCAACATGCGCTTCGAGCCGGCCGGTATGACGGACGACCCGGACGTGCGGATGGCCCAGTCGATCGTCGACTACATCTTCCGCCGCCTGGCGCTGGACTTCCTGCCCTTCGAGACGCGTTCCGCGCTCGGCATTCACTCCGCCGAGGAGCGCCAGCGCCACCTGGAGACCGGTTCGTACGAGCCGGCCGACGACGAGGTCGACGTCGAGGGCCTGGCCCAGTCGGCGCCCCGCGCCCAGGAGCTGAAGGCCGTCAGCAGGCCGAGGACCGAGGCCGAGGCGGCCAAGCCCGCCCCGCAGCAGGCCCACACCAGTGCCGAACTGGTGGAGATGCAGCTGGGCATCCAGGCCGACGCCCCGCTGTGCTTCTCCTGCGGCACCAAGATGCAGCGGGCCGGTTCCTGCTACATCTGCGAGGGCTGCGGCTCGACCAGCGGCTGCAGCTGACGCGTAGTCCCTGAAACGGAAGGGCGCCGGCCTTGTGCCGGCGCCCTTCCGCCATCAACCGGGTACGAACGTCAGGACCGGCGCGCCGCGCCCATGGTCCTGGTGAAGGTCGTCGGGTCGCCCTCGAAGCCGTGGACGCCCGCGTGGAAGTTCCAGGCGCCGGACTCGTCACGGACGAACTCCGCCACCGTCGCCGCCGTCGCCCCGAGGACACCGCCGAAGTCGTCCTCGGCCAGAACGGTGTAGCCCTCGCGTATGCGCAGGCCCGGGTTGAGCACGCTGACGAACGTCCGTTCCGCGGGGCGTTGCTGGATGACGACACCCACCACCACGCGCGCGTACCGGCTGTCCAGCCGATTGAGCTCCAGCGTCATGACCTCGTCGTAGCCGAAGCCCTTGCCGTCCTTGCTGTCCCGGTTGAGATAGATGGTGCCGTCGGGGGAGCGGCTGTCGAAGTGCACCATGTAGGCGGGATCGCCGTGCGGATCGCTCGCCAGGTAGGTCGCGGCGACGATGTCCAGATCGGCGGGCGGCTGTCCCGCCGGATTCGGGTCCCACCTCAGTGCGATCTCGACCTTGCCGATTCCCTTGCTGAGGCCGCTCACAGACTTCCCCTTCCCCGGTCACGGTTCTGCCGTCCACCCCAACCACCGAGCACTAACGGCCGGTTGTCCATCCTGCCACGCGCGCGGGGGCGTGTGCGGCCGAGCTGTCCGCCGGAGAGTGACCGACGCCACGCTCCGTGGCCTTACCATGGCGCGGTGCTGGTCAAGTGGATTCGCTGCACCGTGGTGGACCGCCGCGGCTTCGAGCGGGGGCAGCGAAAGTGGGCGGGGCTTCTGGGGGAGCCGGGTTTTCGCGGGCAGGGCGGCGGCTGGAGCCGCGGGCGGCCCGATGTGGCGCACATATTCGCCTTCTGGGAGAGCCGCGCCTTCTACGACTCCTTCATGGCGCGTTCGCACGACCGGCTCGCGTCGGCCCAGTCGGGCACCTTCAAGGACGCCCAGGTCAGACTGTTCGACCACCGCTTCGACGTGAAGACCGGCTTCGAGCCGCGATTCACGGACACGGACCTGCTGCGGGTGGCGCTCTGCCGTGTCCACGAGGAGCGGGCCGAGCACTTCGTGCTGATGCAGGAGAAGGTCTGGAACCCGGCGATGGCCGGCTCACCCGGCATGATCCGTGGCCTGTTCGGCGAGGCGCCGGGTAACGAGTTCCTGGTGCTGTCGATGTGGCGGTCGGCCGCCGAACACGGCAAGTACCGCACCGAGCGAGTGGAGCGGCTCGCCCTGCGAGCCCAGACGGAGGCCGACGTCGCGGCCCTCACCGGCGACATCGTGGACCTGGAGCCCTCCTGGACCGTGTGATTCCGCAACGCGCCGACCACGCGTCCGCGGGTGGCCCGAGGTGCAGAATCTGTGTGACCTGTGCCGTATGAAGCCCTTACCGGTGCTCGACGGACCGCGAACCGATCTAGGGTTTTGGCATGGCACGACCACGGCGCATCATCCTTGTCCGGCACGGCGAGTCAACGGGCAATGTCGATGACTCCGTGTACGAGCGCGAGCCCGACCACGCGCTGGCCCTGACCGACCGGGGCTGGCGGCAGGCCGAGGAGACGGGAAAGAGGCTGCGCGAGCTGTTCGGCCGCGAACGCGTCAGCGTGTACGTCTCCCCGTACCGCCGTACGCACGACACCCTGCGCGCCTTCCACCTCGATCCCGAGCTCATACGCGTACGGGAGGAGCCCAGGCTCCGCGAGCAGGACTGGGGCAACTGGCAGGACCGCGATGACGTGCGCCTGCAGAAGGCGTACCGGGACGCCTACGGTCACTTCTTCTACCGCTTCGCCCAGGGCGAGTCCGGCGCCGACGTGTACGACCGGGTCGGCGGCTTCCTGGAGAGCCTGTTCCGCAGCTTCGAAGCGCCGGACCACCCCCCGAACGTGCTCATCGTGACCCACGGGCTGGCCATGCGGCTGTTCTGCATGCGGTGGTTCCACTGGACGGTCGCGGAATTCGAGTCGCTGTCGAATCCTGGGAACGCCGAGTTCCGGATGCTCGTTCTCGGGGAGGACGGCAAGTACACCCTTGACCGGCCCTTCGAACGGTGGCGAGATCCGGAACCGTACGGGATCACCGGATAGAGTGGCAGGGCGATGACCGCTGACTCCTCTCCCGACGGGCGCCTGGAGCGCGCCCTGGCCAGCCTGCGCGGACTGTCGGTGGGGGACGCGCTGGGCTCACAGTTCTTCGTGCCGGTGAACTACCCGCTGCTGAAGCACCGCACGGTGCCGGCGGGGCCCTGGCAGTGGACGGACGACACGGAGATGGCCTGCTCCGTGGTCGCGGTCCTGGCCGCCCACCAGCGCATCGACCAGGACGCCCTGGCGCGTTCGTTCGCCGTGCACCACGATTTCGACCGGGGCTACGGACCGGCGGTGGGCCGCCTGCTGCGGCTGGTCCGCGAGGGCGAGGACTGGCGGGAACTCGCCGCGGCGCTCTTCAAGGGACAGGGCTCCTGGGGCAACGGTGCCGCGATGCGGATCGCACCTCTGGGGGCCTGGTACGCGGACGACCCGGAGCAGGCGACCCACCAGGCGGAGATCTCGGCGTACACCACCCACCAGCACCGGGAGGCCGTGGTCGGCGCCATGGCCGTCGCAGCGGCAGCCGCGCTGGTCGCCGCCCCTGTCGGCCCGCCGGGCCCCGAGGCGCTCCTCGACGGTGTGATCGGGCTGGTGCCGAAGCGGAGCGCGGTCGGCGCGGGGCTCCGGCGCGCCCGGGACATGCTCGACTACGGGGACCCGACCACGGTCGCGGCCGTACTGGGGTGCGGGCGGCGTACGTCGGCCCATGACACGGTGCCCTTCGCGCTCTGGTCTGCCGCGCGGGCTCTCGATGACTACGAGCAGGCGTTCTGGACGACTGCGCAGGTTGGCGGGGACGTGGACACGACCTGCGCCATCGTCGGCGGAGTGCTCGCCTCCGGCAAGGCGGGATCGCCGCCCGCGGAGTGGCTGGAGCGGACCGAGGCGCTGCCGGACTGGGTGCCTACGACGGCGTAGCGCGGCCCCTCGGAAACTCTCTGTGCGTATCGGGAACTCTCCGTGACCGAGTGCACGTTGTCGTGGCATCCGCTCTGTGAGGTGTGAGGCCCGTGCATGCGGAGTGGTTCGCGAGCGTGGCAGGGGGGTGTCATGGAAGTTCTGCTCATTGCAGGCGCGTTGCTGTTGCTCCAGCGCGTCGTGGCCGTGCCGGGTCGGGTCTCCTTGCGCCTGCCGTATGCCATCGCGGCCCGCGCGGCGTGTCGCGCGGGCCGCGTGCGGATGGCCGGACCGCCGGCCTCGCCGTCCGTCTCCGGGACGAGGCCGGGCCATCCGTGGCCGGTCGTGGGCCGAAGGTGCCTACGGGGCCTCGTGACGTCCGTCCGCGGGCCAGGGCCGGCCTGCGGTGCCGCACTCCGGTCAGCCGACGCCCGGGCCGGCCGAGCCGGAGAGTGCCTCAAGGTCGCTCTTGCGGACCCGGATCACCAGCCAGGCGGTGGACAGGGCGAGGACGGCCATCGCGGCCGCCGGGATGAAGGCCGTCGAGATGCCCTGGGCGAGCACCTCGTGCCCCCAGGGTGCGGGCAGCTGGTGCGACGTGGCGAACTCCGTCTTCTGTTCCGCGGAGGCGTTGGCGAGGAAGTTCGGCAGCTGCTTCTCCGCCTCGTCCCTGCTGGCCGTGCCGAACACGGTCGTCAGGATGGACAGGCCGAGCGAACCGCCCACCTGCTGCGTGGCGTTGAGCAATCCGGACGCCGCGCCCGCCTCGTGCTGGGCGACACCGGAGACCGCTGTGAGGGTCAGTGTCACGAAGTTCAGGCCCATGCCGAAGCCGAAGACGAGCATCGGTCCGAGAATCCCGCCGACGTACGAGCTGTCGGAGCTGAGCAGGGTCTGCCAGGCCAGCCCGGTGGCGACGAGCGTCGCACCCACGAGCATGAACGGTTTGGGGCCGAAGACGGGCAGGAAACGCTGCGACAGTCCCGCGCCGAGCGCGATCACGACCGTCACCGGCAGGAAGGCGAGGCCCGCCTCGATCGGGCTGTACCCCAGCACGTTCTGCACGAAGAGCACGATGTAGAAGAACATGCCGAACATCGCCGCGGCCAGGCTCAACATGATCACGTATGTGCCGGAGCGGTTCCGGTCGGCGAACATCCTCAGCGGTGTGATCGGCTCCTTGGCCCGGGACTCGATGAGCGCGAAGGCCAGCAGCAGGACCACGGCGGCGCCGAAGGACCCGATGGTCAGACTGTCCCGCCACCCCTCGTCCGCGGCACGGATGAAGCCGTAGACGAGGGACGCCATGCCCGCCGTCGAGGTCACGGCGCCCGCGATGTCGAACCGTCCGGTGTGCCGTTCCGACTCGCTGATGTACAGCGGCGTGAGGACGGCGATGAGAACGCCGATCGGCACGTTGACGAAGAGCACCCAGCGCCAGTCGAGCCACTCGGTGAGCATGCCGCCCGCGAGCAGTCCGATGGCGCCGCCGCCCGCGGAGACGGCGGCGAAGACGCCGAAGGCCCGGTTGCGTTCCGGGCCTTCGGGAAACGTGGTGGTGATGAGCGCCAGCGAGGTGGGCGACGCTATCGCGCCTCCCACGCCCTGGAGGACGCGCGCGGCGAGCAACTGCCAGGGCTCCTGGGCGAATCCGCCGAGCAGCGAGGCGAAGGTGAAGAGCAGGATGCCGGTCATGAAGACCCGGCGACGGCCGAGGATGTCACCGGCCCGGCCGCCGAGGAGCAGCAGGCCGCCGAAGGTCAGCGTGTAGGAGCTGACGACCCACGTGAGTTCGGTGGTGCTGAACTTGAGCGCGTCTTGAATGTGCGGAAGGGCGATGTTCACAATCGTCGCGTCGAGTACCACCATGAGTTGGCAGGCCGCGATGACGGTGAGCGCGATGCCGGGATGCCCCTCCCGGCGGGCCGCACCTGGTTTTTGGTCCTTGATCAACTGAGAGGTTGTCACTATGGGTCCCCCACAAATGCGTTAGTGAACGCTGGCGTTCACTGTCGCGTCAACGCTAGTGACTCCCGGACAGTGAACGCAAGCGTTCACTCGCCTTTTCGTCGTGCGGTCCGTCCCCCTTGTGCCGCCGCGTGGCGCATCCTCTTACCCGGAATCCCCGCTTCCTCTGCTCGCTGGAGACACTCGGATGGTTACTTCGCGCTGGGCGGCCGCCTCCGCTCGGGCGGCCGCTCCTCGCCGCCGTGGCGCCGTGCTCGAACGCGCGATCCTGGACGCCGCGTTGGAGCAACTCAGTACGGTCGGCTGGAACGGCCTCACGATGGAGGGTGTCGCCGCCGGCGCCCAGACGGGAAAGGCGGCGGTCTACCGTCGCTGGCCTTCCAAGGAGGATCTGGTCGCGGACGCGCTGCGGGCCGGACTGCCGCGCTTCGACGAGGTTCCCGATCTGGGCAGTGTGCGCGAGGACCTGTTCGCGCTGTGTCGGCGAGCGCGCGAGGCGATGTTCTCCCGCCCTGGATTCGCTCTGCGTTCAGTGATTCACGAATGCGACAGCGTCCAGGCGGAGCGCTTCCATGGAGTGATCTTCGACGGGGTCGTGGAGCCGATCATCGCGATGCTTCGCGAGGTCATCGACCGTGGAATAGAGCGGGGTGAGGTGCGCTCCGGCGCTGCGAACGGATACGTCTTCGATGCTATCCCGGCGATGATGATGTACCGCTCGAAGATTAGCGGATGCGAATGGTCCGACCGGGAACTCGAGGACATGATCGACCACCTGATGGTTCCGCTGCTGCGGCCCGACGGCGCTTGAGGCGGCCCCGTTCGCGTCGTGACGTCGCTCGGGGAAACCGGGGTGTCGCCGCGGGTTCCGGGCGGCGTACGCTAAGGGCGCCATGCCGTACGAACCACCTACTCACACCGTCGAGCGCTCCCTTCGCGCCACGACCGGAGCGAAGATCATTGCCGGTGTCGACGAGGTGGGGCGCGGCGCGTGGGCCGGCCCCGTCACCGTCTGCGCGGCGATCACCGGACTGCGTCGGCCGCCCCAAGGCCTCACCGACTCGAAGCTGCTCACCGTCAAACGGCGCACCGAGCTCGCCGAGGAGCTGCGGACGTGGGTGACGTCGTACGCCCTGGGGCATGCCTCCCCGGAGGAGATCGACGACCTGGGCATGACCGCCGCCCTGCGGTTGGCGGCGGTACGCGCTCTGGAGGCCCTGCCGATCCGCCCGGATGCGGTGATCCTCGACGGCAAGCACAACTATCTCGGGTCGCCCTGGCAGGTCCGTACGGTGATCAAGGGCGACCGGTCGTGCGTGGCTGTCGCGGCGGCCTCGGTGATCGCCAAGGTCCAGCGCGACAAAATGATGGCCGAACTGGGTATCGACCATGCAGACTTCGGTTTTGCGGACAACGCCGGGTATCCGTCTCCCGTGCACAAGGCCGCACTGGAGGAGCGGGGCCCCACCCCGTACCACCGGTTGTCGTGGGCGTATCTTGATGCGCTGCCCCAGTGGCGGCACCTCAAGAAGGCCCGCAGCTGGGCGGACGGAAGCGTTCCGGAAATCGAGGGTCAGCTCGGCTTCGATTTCTGACGATTCCGCTCGCACTTATGTGCCACCCGCCGACGCGGGCCGTACCAACGTTTGATAAACATCAGCTCATGCCTCTCATTCCCGAGGAGCCTCAGATTCACGAGAGTGCCCAGGGTCCCCGCGCCACTCCGGCCAGCGGCCGCACCGCGCCGACCCCCCGCCCCGTACCCGGCCCCCGCCCCGCGGCTCCGTCGCGTCCCGGTCGTCCCGGCCCGCTCCGGGCCACGCCGCCGGTGCAACGTACGCCGCGTGACGTGCCCGCGCCCAAGCCCGGACCGTCGGCTCCGGCCGCCCCGGCCGCCGCTTCGGCCACCCCGCAGATCCAGCTGATCCCGGCCTCGGCCGAAGGCGCCCTCGATGCCGCAGAGGAAGCCGTGGACCTGCTTCTGGACTCGGGCCGCGCCCCCGGCGACGTGCTGGTGATCACCACCGGCGAGTCCCATCCGTGGGCCGCCCACGAGCTGTCCTTCGGCGAAGCCTCCTACTGGGCGCAGCACGACGCGGGCGACGACGTCTTCTACGCGGACGCCGCCGTCGCGGACCGGGCTGCCTCACGGCCGGTGGTCGTGGTCGCCGTCAACGGAGGTCCCGAAGCCGCTGCCGTCGGCGCGCTGTCCCTGGCCCACTCCCGGGCCGGTGCCCTGCTGATCGTCTGCGGCGACCCGCAGCGCATCAACTCGGTGCTGGGCGCGGGCGTCTGAGCCGCTCCGTCGCCCCTCGGCGGACGCCTGACGGCGTAGGCGCCACCGTGCCGGTGATCCGCACGGTGGGGCCTTTGACGTGCCCGGGTTCGCCGCACGGGGCGCCGGATCCAGGAGGGAGCAGGGCGGTTGCCCGGAGCCGGGGAGCCTGGTGGCCTGCGGACCTGCTGTCCCCGTCGTAGGCCCTACGACGGGGTGTACCGGTGGACCCGTGATGCCGGGGTCTTCGTTGGTCCGAGTTTGCTCAGCGAGCCGCCGCGCGGCGCAGTACCTCGGAAGCAGCGCCGCCGGTGCGCGGCGGCGGGAGTGGTGTCTCGGAGGTGGCGAACGGCTCCGGTGCCGAATTCATGCTGGGGCGACGCCCACCGCGCCCTTCGCCGAGGACCTGCCAGCCGTCACGCGTCAGCGTGATGTACGCCCCGCAGCGCAGCCCGTGGAGCGTGCAGGCGTCTCGCAGGCCCCACATCCACGCGCCGTCCTCCTCCGTCCAACGCGCGTCGCCTTCACGGCAGTAGAGCAGTACGGCGGTGCGCACCGGAGTGCGGCGCCGCAGGTCGTGCGGGATGACCCGGCGCAGCTGGGCGAGCAGGACGTTGCGGAACATCCAGCCGTCGGCCGGGGCCGTACGGCGGGTGAACGAGGCGCTCGCGCAGAGCCGGTCTTCCGGATCGAGCACGGCCACGATGGCGGTCGCCGGCTTGGGGTGATGCCGGGAGTGCAGCCCGCTGACGACTTCCCGGGGATTGCGCAGGAGTGGGATTCCCGCGGCGGCCCACTCCGCGAGTTCGAGCACGCGGTTGGCGGAAGCGGCGGACGACGACAGTGATGCCGCCGAGGACGGAGCGAATCCGAAGGTCACGTTCCTCCCTTCGGCTACGCGCCCATACAGCGGGCGGGGTCGGATTCGGGGGAGCGCGCACCGCAGCGAAGCCCTGCCGGGTAGCGGACGAGCCGTGCGGGAGCGGACTTCAATTCTTCCTGTCGAACTTGATTGCGGCAACGAGCAATTGAGTCCGTCGACCGTTATCGGATGATGCGAGTCTTATATCCCTACCCAGCGTGTTGCCGGGTGACGCATGGGGCGTTCGAGCGCGACACGTTCGTACGCCATGGTGGCAGGTGCCGTCCGGAGGCGGACAGTGCCTGCGGCGGGGGACAACGCGGGACGGACTCCGCCGAACGGCACACGTGCGTGGCTCAGCGTGTGCCGTGCGGTCAGCCCTGCACGGCCAGGACCAGCGGCAACACTCCTTCCGCGCCGGCCCGGCGGAGCATGCGGGCCGTGACTGCGAGGGTCCAGCCGGTCTCGGTGCAGTCGTCCACGAGCAGGACCGGTCCCCGGTTCTCGGCGAGAGCGGCGGCGAGGGCGGGTGGCACGGTCAGCGCCCCGTCGAGCGCCTTCAGCCGCTGGGCGCTGTTGCTCCGTGAGGCCCGGGGTGCGTCGCCCGTGTACTCGACGGTGCCCAGCAGCGGCATTCGGCCGATCTCCGCGATGCGTGCCGCGAGGGTGTGGATCAGCTGTGGCCGCGTGCGCGAGGCGACGGTGACCACGCCGACGGGACGCTGCTGGGCGTCCGCCGTCCCCGTGGCCCAGCCGCCGGGGCCCTTGGCCCAGTCGGCCAGCACGCTCACCACGGCCCTGGCCACGTCGTCCGGCACGGGCCCGTCCGGAGCGTGCGGCGCGAGCATCGGCCGCAGCCGGTTGCCCCAGCCGATGTCCGACAGGCGCCCCAGAGCCCGCCCGGGGGCGGCCTGTTCACCGGCCGGAATACGGCCCTTCAGGTCGATGCCGATCGCCGGAAGCCCGGTCGGCCACATGCGGCGCGGCTCCACTTCGACGCCGGCCCGGCCCAGATCGACGCGCGCGGCGTCGACTGCGTCCGTGGAGGCGTCCGCGGTGAAGCGCGGGCCCGCGCAGTTGTCGCAGCGGCCGCAGGGCTTGGCCGCCTCGTCGTCGAGCTGGCGCTGCAGGAACTCCATCCGGCACTCCGCCGTCGACGCGTAATCGCGCATCGCCTGCTGTTCGGCCCGCCGCTGCCGTGCGACCCAGTCGTACCGCTCCGCGTCGTACGTCCACGGCCGGCCGGTCGCGATCCAGCCGCCCTTGACCCGCTTGACGGCTCCGTCCACGTCGAGAACCTTGAGCATGGTCTCCAGGCGGGAGCGGCGCAGTTCCACCAGGGGTTCCAGGGCGGGCAGCGACATGGGCCCCTCCGCGCGCGTGAGGATGTCGAGTGTGCGGCGCACCAGGTCTTCCGGCGGGAAGGCCAGCGAGGCGAAGTACTCCCAGATCGCCTCGTCCTCCTTCCCCGGCAGGAGGAGCACTTCCGCGTGCTCGACACCGCGACCGGCGCGGCCGACCTGCTGGTAGTAGGCGATGGGGGAGGACGGCGAACCGAGGTGGACCACGAAGCCCAGGTCCGGCTTGTCGAAGCCCATGCCGAGCGCCGACGTGGCGATCAGCGCCTTGACCTTGTTGCCGAGGAGGTCGTCCTCGGCCTGCTGCCGGTCGGCGTTCTCCGTCTTTCCCGTGTAGGAGGCGACGGTGTGCCCGCGCTGCCGCAGGAAGGCCGTGACCTCCTCGGCGGCGGCCACCGTGAGTGTGTAGATGATGCCGGAGCCCGGCAGCTCGCCCAGGTGGTCGGCGAGCCAGGCCATCCGGTGGGCGGCGTCCGGCAGACGCAGCACACCCAGGCTCAGGCTGTCCCGGTCCAGGGGGCCGCGCAGGACAAGAGCGTCAGACGTGCCCCCGGTGCCGAGCTGCTCGGCGACGTCGGCGGTCACGCGGGCGTTGGCGGTGGCGGTGGTCGCCAGCACGGGCACACCGGGCGGCAGGTCGGTGAGCATGGTGCGCAGCCGCCGGTAGTCCGGGCGGAAGTCGTGGCCCCAGTCGGAGATGCAGTGCGCCTCGTCCACCACGAGGAGCCCGGTCGCGGCGGCCAGCTTGGGCAGCACCTGGTCGCGGAAGTCCGGGTTGTTCAGGCGCTCGGGGCTCACCAGCAGGACGTCGACCTCTCCCGCGGCGATCTCGGCCTGGATGGCGTCCCACTCCTCGGTGTTGGAGGAGTTGATGGTCCGCGCGTGGATGCCGGCCCGGGCCGCGGCCTCGACCTGGTTGCGCATCAGCGCGAGCAAGGGGGAGACGATCACGGTGGGGCCACTGCCCCGGGCCCGCAGCAGGGACGTCGCCACGAAGTAGACCGCGGACTTGCCCCAGCCCGTGCGCTGAACGACCAGGGCCCGGCGCCGGTCGGCGACCAGCGCCTCGATCGCCCGCCACTGGTCCTCGCGCAGCCGGGCCGCGCCCGAGGTGTCGCCGACGAGACGGGCGAGGACCGCGTCGGCGGCCGTCCGGAGGTCCGCGTTGTTCGTGTGCTCCATGCGTTCCATACAACAGGACGGCACTGACAGCCGGGGCGACGTGGCGGCGACGGCCGCCTGACGGATGACGAGGTGACGTGTCCCTGATCTGAGTTATCCACAGGTCAAAGCGGAATCTCAAGATCCGCGAGATCGTCGGCGCATGACGAACCACAGCGAAACGACGGGCTCCTCCGACAACGGCGACATCGCCAGGGGCGACGGCCCGGAAGCCGGCGACCGGCGCGGTCCCCACGACCCGGTCACAGGGCCGGAGGTCCGCCTCGACGCCACCACGCCCGGCAAGCGAGGCCGCCCCGATCAGCAGGCGCACGCCGGGGACCACATCACCTGCACCCCGTACGACGGCCATGACACCGAACACCAGGTCACCCTGCGCACCCCGGCCGAGCTGGCCGACGCCCTGCCCTATCTTCTCGGGTACCGCCCCGAGGACAGCATCGTCCTGGTCGCCCTGCACGACAGGGACGGTCGTGGCAGGTTCGGCGGACGGGCCCGGCTCGGCATTCCCGTGAACGCGGACGACTGGGCCTCCGCGGCCCGGCAACTGGCCCACGGTCTCGTGACCGGAAGCGAGCGCAGAGGCGCCCGGCCGGAGCAGATGGTCGCCTACCTCTGTCAGGAACCGTCGCAGGGAGAGTCGGGGCGGCAGGTCATGGCACGACTGCGCCCGCTGGCCCAGAAGCTGCGCGTCGAGTGCGGTTCCCTCGACGTGCCGGTGGTCGAGGCGCTGTGCATCTCCGACGGCCGCTTCTGGTCGTACTGCTGTGAGAACGAGGTCTGCTGTCCGGCCGAGGGCACCCCGATGGGACTGCCCGGCACCTCCGTGCTGGCCGCCGCTGCCACCTACGCCGGCATCCAGGTGCGCGGCACGCTGCGCGAGCTGCGCGCCCGGCTGCTTCCCTGGGAGAACTCGGCCGCCCTCGAACAGGAGGCCGCTCTCGACACGGCCAGCAGGGCGCTCGTCCCCCGGATCCTGGACGACGTGAGCCGCGCGGACGTGGCCGAGGAGACCCTGGCGCTGGCCGAACGGATCATGGACCGCCTCGCCGGCGCCCGGTCCGTGTCCGGCACGCTCACGGCCGATCTCCGCGATGACGAACTGATCACACACGAAGAGGCCGCGAAACTGATCCTCGGCCTGCAGGACCGCTCGACCCGCGACCGCGCGGCGGAGTGGATGGAAGGCGAGGAGGCCGGTCCCGCTCTCCGTCTCTGGCGAGCCCTGGCCCGTCGCTGCGTGGGACCGTACGGCGAACACGCCGCCGCTCCGCTCACCCTCGCCGGCTGGGTCGCCTGGTCCACCGGGGATGAGCTGGAGGCGCGGGAAGCCCTCGCCATGGCCCTGGGCGCGGAGCCCGATTACCTCTTCGCCCGCCTCTTGCACCAGGCATGCAACGAGGGGCTCGACCCCGAGTCGGTCCGCCGCTGCCTGCGCGCGGAACGCGAGGGCCGCGGGCACACGGCAACCGGTCGGCCCGACCACAGGGACTGCGCCGACAGGCCGGAGGAGCCCGAGGCGGCCGAGGACTCGTCGACGCCGGAGACCGCTTCCCGCCGCCGACGCCGTACGCGCCCTGCCGGTGTCCCGGGCCGTGCCGGGGCCGCAGCCCGTCAGCAGGGCTCGAAGGCCACACCTCCGCGTAGGCCGAGGGGCGACACGCGTCCCGACGGTGCGCGGACGGGCGCTACGCGGTCGCGTACCTCGGGGAGGGGAACCGTGAGCCGTGGCACCCGTCCGGACGGTGTGCGGGGAGGCGAACGCCGCACGGAGGGCGAGGTATGAGGGCTGTCACTGGCGCTCCCTACCCCTGCGGCCATCCGGCGGGGTCGTCCGGCCGCGGGCGTTACCAGGAGGAGGCCCGTCCCGTTCACCTGAGTGGCGGAACGTCTGGACGGGACGTGACGCCGCACCGTCCATGTCCCGCTGGAGCCCTCACCCGGCGCTGCAGCCGCCAGAGGCGCACAGAGTGCAGAGGAAGCCCTCCCATGCATCAGCCGACTCCGCCCTCCGCCGCCGACGACAGCTCCACCGGGCCCGCATCGCCGTCCCTGCCGCCGGGCGCTGCGTCACCCGAGTCGGGGGACAGCGCATACCGCGGCCAGTCAGGGTCTCCGCAGGAGGCTCAGCACATCCCTCGGCTTCCCAGCCGGCGCCCGCCCGCATCGACGGACCTGGGCCAACGCTCTGGCCGGCCGCCGGATGAGGGTGCGGCCGCTGGACCGAGGGCGAGGTCAGCCACCCCGGGGCTGAACCCGAGTCCCAGTTCGCCCACGGGGTCGCGCGCCTCCCCGTCCGCGCCCATGGACTGGGGCAGGACGCCATCACCGACCCCCGATACGGCAGCACGTCGCTCATCGCCGACCGTTCCAAAGAGCACGCCTGTCCGAGGAGCGCCGCTTGCGGCGTCCCGCCGCTGCGGCGACCTGCCTCCCACCCACACCGCGATGATCTGCGTCGCTCTCCCGGGCCTCGCCATCTCCACGGAACACGCACAGCTGACCGGGCAGGGACTGGAGGGGTTCTACCGGGCGGGCCGGCGCCTGCTCTCCCGGTGCCGGCTTCGCGTGGCGGGACGGGAACCTCTCGCGGTCCAGGCACGGATGACCGCCGCCGACAGCGCCCGATTCGTGGGCACTCTCCGGGCATCCCCGCCGGCGGGGCCCGACCCGGACGTCATCGTCGAGCGGACCCGTCACGCGGACGGCACAGAACGGATCACGCTGCACAGCGCGGCGCCGCGCCCCCTGCGTCTGCCGGTCGAGGTGGCCCTCGGCACGGACCTGGCCGACCTGGCTGCGATCGCGTCCGGCAACGCGGGACCCGAGCTGCCCGCCAGCGTCCACGACTCAGGCCTGCGCTGGTCCGGCGCCCTCGGCACCTCCTCCGTCACGGCCGACCCGCCACCCGCCGACGCACTCGCCTCCGCCGGGCTGCTGCGATGGGAGTTCATGCTTCCCCCGGGCGGCAGTGCCAGCGTGGAACTGCGGATACGGCCGGACGGCGCCGGTTCTGTCCGGGCCGTGGGGCGCGCGGCGACCAGCCCTCTCGCGTCCGCCCGCGCGGCGGGTGACGATCCCAGGGTTCCCGCCCTCCTGCGGACCAGCGTCGAGGACCTCCAGGCCCTGCTGCTGCGCGACCCCGCACACCCTGCCGACACCCACCTCGCGGCCGGGGCACCCTGGCGCTGCGGCCTGGCCCCCGCCGACGCACTCGCCGCGGCCCGGATGACGCTGCCCCTCGGTACGCGCCTGGCCGCGGGCACCCTGCGCACGCTGGCCCGCACCCAACTCGGCGGTCCGGGGCCGCGGTCCGGCATGATCCCCGGTCCGCTGAGGGACGCAGGCCCACACCTGCCACCGGGCTGCACCGGCACGGAGGCCACGCTGCTCTTCCCCGCGCTCCTCGCAGAGGCCCGCCGCTGGGGGCTCCCCGAGAACGAGACGGAGGAACTGCTGCCGGCGGCGGAGCGCTGTCTGACCTGGCTGCGCACCACCGTGGGCGACGGCACGTATGTGCCCGACCCGCATCCGGGCGGTCCCGTCCGCTGTGAGACCCAGGCCCACGCCCACCGTGCCGCCCTGCTCGGCGCCGACCTGCTCGACGCGTGCGGCAGACCGGGCGGCGCCGGGCTGAGGCAGTGGGCCCGGGAGTTGCGGACGGCATTCCGGGAGGAGTTCTGGGCCGACACCCCGGGAGGCGGTCGGCCGGCGGCAGCCCGCGCCCCGGACGGCAGCCTCGTGGCGCAGCTGAGTGCGTCCGCCGCCCATCTCCTGGACACCGGCCTGCTGGGCGGAGGCGCGCAGGCCCCCGGCCTGCTCGACAAAGGGCAGACCGAACACCTCGCCCGGCTCCTGGGCAGCCCGGGCATGGACTCGGGATGGGGCCTGCGCGGACTCGGCGCGAAGGAAGCCGGATACAACCCCTTCGGCCATCGCGCCGGCGCCGTACGGGTCCAGGAGACGGCGGTCGCCGTCGCGGGCCTGGCTGCCGCCGGGTACGAGAAGGAGGCGAGCTCGCTGCTGCGAGGAATACTCGCCGCGGCCGACACCTTCGGTCACCGGTTGCCCGAGATGTACGCGGGGGAGCAGCGCGCCGACGGAAGCGCTCCCCTGCCGCACCCGGCAGCCTGCAGGCCCGCGGCCACAGCGGCGGCGGCCGGGGTACTGCTGCTGACCACGCTCGCGGGAATCCGCCCCGACGCCCCGGCTGGGACGATCACCCTGCGCCCGGTGCGCAGCGCGCCCCTCGGGGAGATCGGTCTCACGGGACTGCGGGTCGCGGGCGCCCCCTTCTCCGTACGGGTCAGCCGGCTGGGCCTCGCCATGGTCGAGGAGGCGGCAGACGGGCTGCAACTGGGGGTGTGACCCGGCGGGAATCGGCACCGCACGAAACCGGAAGTAGCTGGTGAGCTCCATACCGATCCGAAGTGATCAACCACTGACGAGGCCGGCGAAGGGAGTGTTTATCGTCAGGCAGACGACTATGATCGCCGCATGCCCTACGACCCGTCAGCCTTTCCGCCCTTCGCCGTCACCGTGGACCTGGTCGTGCTGACCGTGCGCCGTCATTCCCTGTGCGCGCTGGCGGTGCGCAGGGGCGAGCCGCCGTTCCAGGGACGCTGGGCCCTGCCCGGCGGCTTCGTACGGGCTGACGAGGACCTTGCCCAGGCCGCGGCACGCGAGCTGGCCGAGGAGACCGGACTGCGCGTCCACGACCCGTCCGTGCCGGCCCAGGACAACGGTGCCCACCTGGAACAGCTGGCGACGTACGGCGATCCCAAGCGTGATCCCCGGATGCGCGTGGTCAGCGTCGCCCACCTCGCCCTTGCTCCCGACCTGCCCGCACCGCGGGCGGGCGGCGACGCCAGTAACGCGCGCTGGGCGCCGGTCGAGGAGCTGCTGCAACAGGCCGGTTACGGCCGTGACGGCGAGCCGATGGCGCCGCTCGCCTTCGACCACGCCCAGATCCTGGCCGACGGGGTGGAACGCGCCCGCTCCAAGATCGAGTACTCGTCGCTGGCCACGGCCTTCTGCCCGCCCGAGTTCACCGTCGGAGAGCTGCGCCGGGTCTACGAGGCCGTGTGGGGTGTGGCGCTCGACCCGCGCAACTTTCACCGCAAGGTCACAGGCACCCCGGGCTTCCTCGTCCCCACCGGCGGTACGACCACACGCCAGGGCGGCCGTCCGGCCCAGCTCTTCCGCGCCGGCGGCGCGACACTGCTCAACCCGCCGATGCTGCGCCCCGAAGTGTGACGCAGGGGGCGACATGCCGCCTGGGCCGTCCACCATCGCTGCAAGCGCACGCGGCCCCGTATCGGTCCGTCGGGCGAACGGCGGTCCGACAGGCCTGATCCTCCTCCCCAGAGCGGGCCTCGCATGACCGAAAAAGCGGACATAGCGCGCTATCTTGCTTCGGGTGATCCAGGCCTTCGGACTGACGAGCAACCCTCGCAAAGAGCTTCCGCCCGCCGTCGACGACGTTTCCTTCGAGGCACGCGCAGGCCGCGTCACCGCGCTGCTCGGTGCACCGGGCGCGGGCAAGACGACGGCACTCAGACTCATGCTCGAACTTCAACAGGGCCGGGGCATCACCTACTTCAGGGGCCGCCCCCTGCACCGCATCGCCCACCCCGCGCGCGAAGTGGGCGTGATGCTCGGCGACGTGCCAGGACACCCGGCGCGTACGGTCCGTGGTCACCTGCGCATGCTGTGTGCCGCAGCCGGGGTTCCGGCCCGGCGTGCCGATGAAGTCCTGGAGGCCGTCGGCCTCGTGAGCCTGCGCGAGGAACGCCTTGGCACCCTCTCGCGCGGCATGGACCGCCGCCTCGGCCTGGCCTGCGCCCTGCTGGCCGACCCGCACGCCCTCGTGCTCGACGATCCCGCCGACGGGCTCTCGCCCCGCGAGACCCGTTGGCTGCACAGCACGCTGCGCGCACACGCGGATCGCGGTGGCACGGTGCTGCTCACCACCGCCGACCCCAAGGCGGCCGCGCGCGCCGCCGACCGCGTGGTCACGCTGGACCAGGGCAGGCTCGTGGCCGACCAGGACGTCGCGGACTTCGCCCGCACCCGGCTGCGCCCCCGCGTCGCCATTCGCAGCCCGCACGCCGCCCGCCTCGCCGCCCTCCTCGCCAAGGAGGCCCGCACCGCGCAGCGCTCCGTGGAAGTCGTACGAGAGGGCGGAAACCGCCTCTTCGTGTACGGCAGTACCTGCGCCGACATCGGCGAGACCGCCTTCCGTCACGGCATCGTCGTGCATCAACTGGCCGACGAGATCGGAGACATGGGGCCCGGCGCCGAAGCCGCGCCCCCGGGCGTGCCGCACACCCCCCAGGAGCCCGCTCCGGCCGAAGGCAGCCGCGCGGTGGACGCCCGGCAGGCGACCCACACACTCCGATCACTGGCGGGCACCTCGGAGAAGACTGCCGACGGCAACCGGGCGGCCCGCGTACCTCAGGCTTCCGCCGAAGCGCGAAAGCCGCCCTTCACGGCCGCGTCGCGCCCCACTGCCGGGGGGCCGCACCCGCGCCACGGTGAGCCGCAGTTCCGCGGCGGTGAGCTGCAGCCGTGTCACGGTGAGCCGCAGTTGCGTGCCGGGGGGCCGCAGGCGCGCAACGGTGAGCCCCAGTTCCGGGGCGGTGAGCTGCAGCCGCGTTATGGTGATCCGCGGTTGAGCGGCGGCGGGCCGCAGCCGCGCAACGGTGAGCGGAACTCCCGCCGTGGCGGGCCGCAGTCTCTCACCGCGGAGCAGCTGCGCCGCGTCGACGGGTCGGAGCCCTCCGCGGATGCGCAGGCACTCGCCGACGTTCAGGCGTCCGACGCCCCCGGCGCTTCGGTCGCCCGTCCCCAGCAGAAAGCCGCCGCGCGCGCCCTCGGCCCCGCCCAGGCCCGCGGGGGCGATTCCCTGCCCTCTCTCCCGCCCCCCATCTCCGTCCGCCCCGCCCGCAGCCCGCTCCGTCCGCTGCGCTACGAACTCCGCCGCGCCGTCGGGATCAGCACGGGGTTCCTCACCGGGGCCGCCGTCCTCGTAGCGTCCGCCTTCACCGCTGTACTCCTGGCCCGCATCGGTCACACCCCGCAGTCGCGCCTGCTCGTCGCGTGGCCGCGGGAACTGCCTCTGCCGCCTGCGGCGCTCGGTGCGGGGCTGCTCGGCGCGCTCTCCTTCGGTGACGAGTTCCGCCATCCCGCCCTGGCGGCGGACCGCGGCACCGTGCCCCGCCGGCTGGGGCTGTTGGCCGCCAAGCTCCTGGTCTCCGCGGCCACCGCGCTGATGCTGGCCGTCCTCACGGTGGGCTGCGACGCCGAGATGCTCTATCTCTTCTACGGACGGGAACTCGCACAGGTTCCCGCCGACTGGCTCTCGCTGAGTGCAGGTTGGGTCGGGCTCGTCGTCGGGTGCGCGTGGGCCGGCGTGCTGGCCGCAGGTCTCTTCCGGTCCACCACGGCCGGACTCGCAGCGGTGGTCGCCGTGCCCCTTCTCGTCGTACCGGTCGTACACAAGGTCTGGGAAGGGCCATCCGTGCGGACGGCGGCCGGCCTTCCGATGCGGCTGCGGGAGCTGTTCCTCGTGCAGTGGCCCTTCGGGGGTGAGCGCTATCTGGCCGCTGCGCTGCGGGTGGTCGCCCAACCCGTGGGCAGCGCAATGACGTTCTCGCTGGCCACTCTCCTGTGCGCGTACCTGCTCACCACCCTGCGCAGCAGAGTCCGATAGCGACTGTCTGTGACGCTTTGGTATCCGAACGTGTGCATAACTCCCTGGGAGAAGCCCATTTCTTTCCGATAAGGCGTCAATTGCGACGGGGTGAGCGATCACCCTTTCGTGTGCTTTTCACCAAAGACCTCAAGGGAGTTGGAGTCAGCGCCGACAAAGGTTCCGTGAGTACCCTTGCGCACACCATGATGACCGCCGCCCGCTCCGCAGACTCCGGCCTCGCGAGCCCGGGCGAACTCGACCGCTACCCCTACGCCGAGGCGCCCGCCGCTGACCGCGTCGGAGCCCCTGCCTGGGAGGGGGCGGACCCGGAGCTGGGCCGCGTGGGCCGGCGTGCCGCGGGCAGCCGCGGACGCGGACTGCACGGCCAACTCGTCCAGCAGCTGGGCCAGATGATCGTTTCCGGCGACCTGGGTGCCGACCGCCCCCTGGTCCCCGAGGAGATCGGCCAGCGCTTCGAGGTGTCCCGCACCGTCGTCCGCGAGTCGCTCCGTGTCCTGGAGGCCAAGGGCCTGGTCAGCGCCCGCCCGAACGTCGGTACGCGCGTGCGCCCCGTCAGCGACTGGAACCTGCTCGATCCGGACATCATCGAGTGGCGGGCACTGGGCCCGCAGCGCGACGACCAGCGCCGGGAGCTGAGTGAGCTGCGCTGGACGATCGAGCCGCTCGCCGCCCGCCTCGCCGCCGGGCACGGGCGCGAGGAGGTGCAGCAGCGCCTCGCCGACATGGTGGGGATCATGGGCCACGCCATGGGGCAGGGTGACGTGCTCACCTTCTCGCGCGCCGACGCCGAGTTCCACGCGCTGCTCATCCAGATCGCGGGGAATCGCATGCTGGAGCACCTCTCCGGGATCGTGTGCGCCGCCCTCCAGGTCTCCGGCGGGCCGGTCACGGGCTGTGACCGGCCGAACGACGCGTCACTGGCACACCACGGCAGGATCGTCGACGCCCTCGCCGCCGGCGACGGCGCGGCAGCCGAGATGGCCATGCGCCAACTGCTCACGGTCCACCCCGAGGTGGAACGCGTGGTGCCCGCTCCGCGCGAGCACTGACCGCGTTCCGCGGGCGGCACGGCCGGGGATGCCGGACCCCTCCTACGGTCATGCTCGGTCGACACCGTCCCCTGTCGGACCCCGCAGAGTCGCCGTGATTCTGCGGGGTCCGACGGTGCGATGCGGTGGAGTCCCTCGGAGCGACTCGGTCGGAAGCGCCGACGACCCACTCTGCCCGCATCTGACCAATTTTGAGCGATTACGAGGTGTGACTCGGGCCACGCGGTTTGGGCGTAACGCTCGCGGGAACAACGCGATGACCTAAGAGGTGACAGCCGCGGAGGGAATACGGACGCCGTTCATGGCGCTGTGCATCTCCCCGGCCCCCGCCCGCGCCGTCGGCCCATCCCAAGCCGGCGGTCGGCTCCTGTCCACTGTGGACGGGGCCGGAAGCCGTTTTCCAACGTTCCGAGAGGTTGTTCGTGTCGGCCAGCACATCCCGTACGCTCCCGCCGGAGATCGCCGAGTCCGTCTCTGTCATGGCGCTCATTGAGCGGGGAAAGGCTGAGGGGCAGATCGCCGGCGATGACGTGCGTCGGGCCTTCGAAGCTGACCAGATTCCGGCCACTCAGTGGAAGAACGTACTGCGCAGCCTCAACCAGATCCTCGAGGAAGAGGGTGTGACGCTGATGGTCAGTGCCGCAGAGCCCAAGCGCACCCGCAAGAGCGTCGCAGCGAAGAGTCCCGCCAAGCGCACCGCCGCCAAGACGGTCGCGGCGAAGACGGTGACCACCAGGAAGGCCACCGCCACCGCCACGCCGCAGGCGCCCGCCGCTGACACTGCTGCCGTCGAGGAAGAGGCACCGGTCAAGAAGGCGGCTGCCAAGAAGGCCACCACCAAGAAGGCGGCCGCGAAGAAGACGACCGCCAAGAAGGCCGTGGCCAAGAAGACCACCGCCAAGAAGGACGACGTCGAGCTGCTCGAAGACGAGGTGCTTGAGGACACCAAGGTCGCCGAGGAGCCCGAGGGCGCCGAGAACGCGGGCTTCGTGCTCTCCGACGAGGACGAGGACGACGCGCCCGCTCAGCAGGTCGCCGCGGCCGGCGCCACCGCCGACCCGGTCAAGGACTACCTCAAGCAGATCGGCAAGGTCCCCCTGCTCAACGCCGAGCAGGAGGTCGAGCTGGCCAAGCGCATCGAGGCGGGTCTGTTCGCCGAGGACAAGCTGGCCAACTCCGACAAGCTGGCGCCGAAGCTCAAGCGCGAGCTGGAGATCATCGCCGAGGACGGCCGCCGGGCCAAGAATCACCTGCTGGAGGCCAACCTCCGTCTGGTGGTCTCCCTGGCCAAGCGCTACACCGGCCGCGGCATGCTCTTCCTGGACCTCATCCAGGAGGGCAACCTCGGTCTGATCCGCGCGGTGGAGAAGTTCGACTACACCAAGGGCTACAAGTTCTCCACGTACGCCACCTGGTGGATCCGCCAGGCGATCACCCGCGCCATGGCCGACCAGGCCCGCACCATCCGTATCCCGGTGCACATGGTCGAGGTCATCAACAAGCTCGCGCGCGTGCAGCGCCAGATGCTCCAGGACCTGGGCCGCGAGCCCACCCCGGAGGAGCTGGCCAAGGAGCTGGACATGACCCCGGAGAAGGTCATCGAGGTCCAGAAGTACGGTCGCGAGCCCATCTCGCTGCACACCCCGCTGGGCGAGGACGGCGACAGCGAGTTCGGTGACCTCATCGAGGACTCCGAGGCGGTCGTCCCGGCCGACGCGGTCAGCTTCACGCTCCTGCAGGAGCAGCTGCACTCCGTGCTGGACACCCTGTCCGAGCGCGAGGCGGGCGTCGTCTCCATGCGCTTCGGTCTCACCGACGGTCAGCCGAAGACCCTCGACGAGATCGGCAAGGTGTACGGCGTCACGCGTGAGCGCATCCGCCAGATCGAGTCCAAGACCATGTCGAAGCTGCGTCACCCGTCGCGTTCGCAGGTGCTGCGCGACTACCTCGACTAGTAGCTCTCGGTCGTACGGCCGGCGAGGCCCGGTTCCCCTCGTGGGGAGCCGGGCCTTCGTGCATCGCGCGGGTGCGGGCTACGGGGGACTGGATCACTCTGGGTGTTCCATCGTCACCTCGGAGTGAGGAGCCCGCATGCGTTGCCCCGTTGTCCGGGCGCTGGCCCGGCCGCTGGTGCTGGCGGCCGCGACGGCCGCAATACCCTTGGCGTCAGCCGCCCCTGTGGCCGCCGACAGTGTCGTCGTCGGCGGTTACCCCGTGGACGTGTCCCAGAGCCCCTGGACGGTGGCGCTGTCCAGCCGTGACCGGTTCGGGGGTACGCGGGCGGGACAGTTCTGCGGAGGAGTGGCTGTCGGCCGGAGCACCGTGCTCACCGCGGCTCACTGTATGAGCGAGGACGTTCTGGGGGAGCCGCCGGAGGAGGTGGGCGACCTCAAGGTCGTCGCGGGACGTACGGATCTGCGTTCGGACCAGGGGCGGGAGATACCCGTACGCGCCGTCTGGGTGAACCCGCAGCACGACGACATCAGCAACGTCGGGGACTTCGCGGTGCTCACTCTTGCCGAGCGCCTTCCGGCCGGCCTGGCCATCGGCATGGCCGCCGCCGGGGATGCCGCATACGCGCCCGGAACCCGCGCCGTGGTCTACGGATGGGGTGATGCCACGGGCGCCGGCGACTACGCAGACAGTCTGCGCGCGGCACACGTACGCGTGCTGCCGGACGCCTCCTGTGAGCGGGCGTATCCGGGCAGTGCCGACGGGGCGTACCTCGCCGACACCATGCTGTGCGCCGGCGAGGAGGCCGGCGGTCGCGATGCGTGCCAGGGGGACAGTGGCGGGCCGCTGGTCGCCCGGGGGAAGCTGATCGGGCTCGTGTCCTGGGGGAGCGGCTGCGGGCGGTCGGACAGCCCCGGCGTCTACACGCGGGTGTCCGCCGTCCTGCGGACGCTGGGATGGGAAGCGGCCGCCCAGGGGCGGCCGAAAGGCGCCTGACGGGAGCCTGACGGGCTTCGCGGGAGTACGAGCGAGGGCGGCCGCCTCGGGAGGCGGCCGCCCGTTCACCGGCCTGTGCCGGGCTGGCTCGTCGTCGGACGCGAGATGTCAGCGCTCTTCTTCGGAGGCAGATGCCGGAACGGACGTCAGCCGCTCCGTCTCGTCCTGTATCTCAGCGGCGATCTTCTTGAGTTCCGGCTCGAACTTGCGCCCGTGGTGGGCACAAAAGAGCAGTTCTCCGCCGCTCAGCAGGACGACGCGCAGGTATGCCTGGGCGCCGCAGCGGTCGCAGCGATCAGCGGCCGTCAGCGGGCTCGCGGAAGTCAGAACAGTAGTCACGTCGCCTCTTCTCTAGCTCGACGAGCTGTCGTACCAGGGTCAACATCCAACCAGCCCCAAAACGTTCCCGCTCGTGGCTTTTCCTCGAAAAATCTCTCTGTGGCGGCTGGCTGTTGCCGGTTGGCGGCGAATGTGCCGTATTGCGTGTCTCTGCGTAGTACGGGTTCGCGCTGTCGGTCAGTGTCGGTCCCCCCGGCTGGATTGCCGGTTTGTTCATGAGGACGTGCCCGGAGCCTAAATGGTTCATGCCTCGAAGGGAACGTGATGTGTACTTCACCCCATCGAGGGATCGAACATGCATGCGACCCTGGACTAGTCTGTGCTCCCGACGAGGGTGGCGTTACAACGGCTCTACCAGGCCTCGGTACCCTCTGAGCGGTGACCCAAGGCGCGCCCTTACCCAAGAGGGCCCCATCTGAAATTCAGCGAGGAGCGAACCGCGTGACCGCCGAGACGTCCGTGCCGTCCACAGCGCTGCTGGCAGGAGCAGACCGGGACGGTTCCAACTACACCGCGCGGCACCTGCTCGTCCTTGAGGGGCTTGAGGCCGTGCGCAAGCGCCCGGGCATGTACATCGGCTCGACCGACAGCCGCGGTCTGATGCACTGCCTGTGGGAGATCATCGACAACTCCGTCGACGAGGCCCTCGGAGGCTACTGCGACCACATCGAGGTGATCCTCCACGACGACGGCTCGGTCGAGGTCCGGGACAACGGCCGCGGCATCCCGGTCGACGTCGAACCCAAGACCGGCCTCTCCGGCGTCGAGGTCGTCATGACCAAGCTGCACGCCGGCGGCAAGTTCGGCGGCGGCTCGTACGCGGCCTCCGGCGGTCTGCACGGCGTCGGCGCCTCCGTGGTGAACGCCCTGTCCGCCCGGCTGGACGTCGAGGTGGACCGCGCGGGACACACCCACGCCATCAGCTTCCGCCGCGGAGTCCCGGGCGCCTTCGCGGCGCTGGGCCCGGACGCCAAGTTCGAGGCCAAGGGCGGGCTGCGCAAGGCCAAGAAGATCCCGAAGACGCGTACCGGCACGCGCGTGCGGTACTGGGCCGACCGCCAGATCTTCCTCAAGGACGCCAAGCTCTCCCTGGACACGCTGCACCAGCGCGCCCGCCAGACCGCGTTCCTGGTGCCCGGGCTCACCATCGTCGTCCGCGACGAGTACGGCCTCGGCGAAGGCGGCAGCAAGGGCGAGGAGTCCTTCCGCTTCGACGGCGGAATCAGCGAGTTCTGCGAGTTCCTGGCGAGCGACAAGCCCGTCTGCGATGTCCTCCGCTTCAGCGGACAGGGCACCTTCAAGGAGACGGTTCCGGTCCTCGACGACCGCGGCCAGATGACGCCCACCGAGGTCACCCGCGAGCTCGGCGTCGACGTCGCGCTGCGCTGGGGAACCGGCTACGACACGACGGTCAGGTCGTTCGTCAACATCATCGCCACCCCCAAGGGCGGCACCCATGTCGCCGGCTTCGAGCAGGCCGTCACCAAGACGATGAACGAGGTGCTGCGCACCAAGAAGCTCCTGCGCGTCGCCGAGGACGACATCGTCAAGGACGACGCCCTGGAAGGCCTCACGGCGGTCGTCACGGTCCGCCTCGCCGAGCCGCAGTTCGAGGGCCAGACCAAGGAAGTCCTCGGCACCTCGGCGGCCCGGCGGATCGTGAACAACGTCGTCTCCAAGGAGCTCAAGGCGTTCCTGACCTCCACGAAGCGTGACGCCGCCCAGCAGGCCCGCGTCGTGCTGGAGAAGGCCGTCGCAGCGGCCCGCACCCGCATCGCCGCCCGCCAGCACAAGGACGCGCAGCGCCGCAAGACAGCCCTGGAGTCCTCCTCCCTGCCCGCCAAGCTCGCCGACTGCCGCAGCGACGACGTCGAGCGCAGCGAGTTGTTCATCGTCGAGGGCGACTCCGCGCTCGGTACGGCGAAGCTCGCCCGGAACTCCGAGTTCCAGGCGCTGCTGCCGATCCGCGGCAAGATCCTCAACGTCCAGAAGTCGTCCGTCACGGACATGCTGAAGAACGCCGAGTGCGGCGCGATCATCCAGGTCATAGGAGCCGGTTCCGGCCGGACCTTCGACATCGACGCGGCCCGCTACGGCAAGATCATCATGATGACCGACGCCGACGTGGACGGCTCTCACATCCGGACCCTGCTGCTGACGCTGTTCCACCGCTACATGCGGCCCATGGTCGAGGCCGGCAGGGTGTTCGCCGCGGTGCCGCCGCTGCACCGCATCGAGCTGATCCAGCCGAAGAAGGGCCAGGACAAGTACGTCTACACGTACTCGGACCGGGAGCTGCGCGACAAGCTCATGGAGTTCCAGAGCAAGGGCATCCGGTACAAGGACTCCATCCAGCGGTACAAGGGCCTCGGCGAGATGGACGCCGACCAGCTGGCCGAGACCACGATGGACCCGCGCCACCGCACGCTGCGCCGGATCAACCTCACCGATCTGGAGGCCGCTGAACAGGTCTTCGACCTGCTGATGGGCAACGAGGTAGCCCCGCGCAAGGAGTTCATCTCCAACTCGGCGGCGACGCTGGACCGCTCGCGCATCGACGCGTAGACGCCGCGCTGGATCCGGGCCGGGCTCCGAGAGGTTCGGGGCCTGGCCCGCCGGGCCGGTGCGGCCACCAGCGGGTTGAGTCACCTGATGGGGTGAAGAGCGCGAGGAAGAAGAGTCGCGGATCTTTCCGTTCTGTCCATCCTTGGACATGCAGCCAAGCAACGGTCGTCCCCGCCGAGGCGGGGGCGGTCACGACAGTTCGGCCGGGCATCACGATGATCACACCCCGGCCTTCGACCGGGCGCCCGGGGCGAGCCTGAGGTACGACGACCCCTGGTACGACGCCCTCGCCTCCGGCTGGGGTGAGTCGGCGGACACCGGCGTGCCCCCGGCGGCGCGCGGGGAGAGCGGGGACGGGACGCGGGCCACGGCAGCCGACGTGTACCTCGAGGTGCAACGCAGTGAGGCCTTCCAGGAGGTGCGCGGTCGGTACCGGAGGTTCGTGGTGCCGGCGGTGGCCGTGTTCCTGGCCTGGTACGTGGCCTACGTCGTCGCCGCCACGGCCGCGCCCGGGCTGATGGCCCGGCCCGTGGCGGGGGCAGTGAACGTGGCGATGCTCGCGGGGCTCGGGCAGTTCCTGAGCACCTTCGTGCTCACCTGGGCATACGCCCGGCACGCGCGGCTGCGCAGGGACAGGGCCGCGCTCGAACTGCGCTGGGACACCCAGGAGCTGGCGCGCGGCGTTCGGGGCGGTGCTGCGTGACGGGCGACCACAAGACGCCCGCGTTGTTGCTGTTCAGCGCGTTCGTGGTGGTCACGCTGGCGATCACGACGTGGGCGAGCCGCAACCGGCGCGGATCGGCGGAGGAGTTCTACGCGGGCGGTCGGCTCTTCACCCCCATGGAAAATGGTTTTGCCATCGCGGGTGACTACATGTCGGCCGCCTCCTTCCTCGGCATCTCCGGGCTCATCGCTCTGTTCGGCTACGACGGGATGCTCTACTCGGTGGGCTTCCTCGTGGCGTGGCTCGTGGTGCTCTTCCTCGTCGCTGAACTGGTGCGCAACTGCGGGCGGTTCACGCTGGCCGACGTGGTGGCGGCGCGCATGAGGGAGCGGCCGGTGCGGATCGCGGCGGGAACTTCGTCGGTGGCCGTGTCCGTTCTGTATCTGGTGGCGCAGATGGTGGGCGCGGGCAGTCTGGTCGCGCTGTTGCTCGGGGGCACGAGCGAGGGCGCGCAGAACTGGACCATCGTCGGCGTCGGAGCGCTCATGGTGATCTATGTGTCGTTGGGAGGGATGCGGGCCACCACGTGGATTCAGATCGTGAAGGCGGTCCTGCTGCTCTGCGGCACCGTCGCGCTGACCGTGCTCGTCCTGGTCCGGTTCCACGGCGACGTCGACCGACTGCTGCTCACGGCGGCGGAACGCAGCGGTCACGGTGAGGCGTTCCTGGCGCCCGGGCTGAAGTACGGCGGGGACTGGACCGCTCGCTTCGACTTCATCAGCCTGGGGCTTGCCCTGGTGCTGGGCACGGCCGGGCTGCCGCACATCCTCTCCCGCTTCTACACCGTGCCCACCGCACGGGCGGCACGGCGTTCGGTGGTCTGGGCGATCGGGCTCATCGGCGGCTTCTATCTGATGACGATCGTCCTCGGCTACGGTGCGGCCGCACTCGTGGGGCCGGATGCCGTACGGGAGTCGAACGCGGCCGGGAACACGGCCGTTCCGCTGCTGGCGCTCGATCTGGGCGGCGGCGCGGAGTCCACAGGGGGAACGGTTCTCTTCGCGGTCGTGGCCGCTGTCGCCTTCGCCACGATCCTCGCGGTGGTCGCCGGCATCACGTTGGCCTCCTCGGCGTCCGTGGCCCACGACCTGTACGCGTCCCTGCGGCGACGCCGCGGCAAGCCGCGCAGTGAGGTGGTCGTGGCGCGCGTCGCCGCGGTCGGCATCGGCGTGGTCGCGATCGCTCTCGGCCTGCTCGCCCGTGACCTCAACGTCGCCTTCCTCGTCGGCCTCGCCTTCGCCGTCGCCGCGTCGGCCAACCTGCCCGTGCTGCTCTACTCCCTGTTCTGGCGGCGCTTCACCACGCGCGGCGCCGTGTGGGCCGTCTACGGCGGGCTGATCCCGGCCGTGGTGCTCGTGCTGCTGTCGCCGGTGGTGTCGGGCAGCCCCGACGCCCTCTTCCCCGGCGTCGACTTCCAGTACTTCCCGCTGCAGAACCCCGGCCTCGTCTCGATCCCGCTGGGCTTCGTCGCGGGGTGGCTCGGGACGGTCACCTCGACGGAGGTCCCCGACGAGGCCAAGCACGCGGAGACGGAGGTGCGGGCGTTGACGGGGGCGGGGGCGGCGTAGGGGCGGCGCCTCCATGGTCGTACGGCTATGGCGCCACCCACGCGTACTGGTGCTCCGGTCGGCCCGTGTCGCCGTACTTGAGGGAGAGACGGAGGCGTCCGGCCTGTTCCAGGTGGCGGAGGTAGCGCTGGGCCGTGGAGCGGCTCAGGCCCGTCTCGGCGGCGACCTCGTGGGCGGAGAGCGGGTGGTCGGCGCGGTGCAGGACGCGGCAGATCAGTTCGGTCGTCGGCTCCGAGTGGCCGCTCGGAAGGCCTGGTGACGACGGGACCGGCGCGGTGCGCAGGGCGCTGAAGATCCGGTCGACCTGTTCCTGCCCGGCGATGCCGCGGCCGCCGACGCGGTCGACGGTGCGGCGCAGGGCGGCGTAGGAGTCCAGGCGGGTGCGCAGCGCGGCGAAGGTGAACGGCTTGACGAGGTAGTGCAGGGCGCCCAGGCGCATCGCGGTCTGTACGGTTCCCACGTCGCCGGCCGCGGTGATCATGATGATGTCGGTGCCGTGCCCCTGCTCCCGCATGCGGTGGACGAGTTCGAGGCCCGTCTGGTCGGGCAGGTAGTGGTCGAGCAGCACCAGGTCGACGCCTCCGCGCTGTACCGCGGTCAGTGCCTGGGCCGCACTGTGCGCGCGGGCCACTACCCGGAAGCCGGGAACCTTTCCCACGTATGTGGCGTTGATCTCGGCGACACGGAAGTCGTCGTCCACGACCAGGACGTCAATCATCGGGCCTCTTTCCGTCAAGGCCAGGCGAGCGTTAAGCCCGTGTTTCGGCTTCGCTGTTTCTATCGCGAGCAAAATGAGCACAACAGGCGGTTGCAGGCAAAAGAACGGTATGCGCTCAGAAGACTGATGCCGTGCCCCACGCCACATCTACCGTCCCCGGCCATGAGCGCAGACACCAGCCCCGCCATCGAACTGCGGGGCGCCAGCAAGACCTTCAGGACCCCCTCCGGGGCCCTGCACACGGCCGTCAGAGAACTGGATCTCACGGTGGGGCGTGGCGAGTTCGTCGCAGTCGTCGGGCCCACGGGCTGCGGCAAGTCGACCACGCTGACCCTGGTCAGCGGCCTGGAGGAGCCGACCGAGGGCGACGTCCTGGTCGCCGGTGAGCCGGTGCGCGGCGTCGGTGACAAGGTCGGGTTCGTCTTCCAGCAGGACGCCACCTTCCCCTGGCGCTCGGTCCTGTCCAACGTGATGGCGGGCCCGCTCTTCCGCGGCGTACCGAAGGCCGACGCGAAGCGGAAGGCGCGCGAATGGCTGGCCCGGGTCGGGCTCGCCGCCTTCGAGGACCGCTACCCGCACCAGCTCTCCGGCGGCCAGCGCAAGCGGGTCGCGCTCGCCGCGACCTTCGTCAACGATCCCGAGATCCTGCTCATGGACGAGCCGTTCTCGGCCCTCGACGTGCAGACGCGGGCCCTGATGTCGGACGAACTGCTCGAACTGTGGGAGGGCACGGGCGCCTCCGTCGTCTTCGTCACCCATGACCTGGAGGAGTCCATCGCCCTGGCCGACAAGGTCGTGGTGATGACCGCCGGGCCGGCCACCGTCAAGCAGGTCTTCGACATCGATCTGCCGCGACCGCGCAAGGTCGAACAGGTGCGCATGGAACCCCGGTTCATCGAGATCTACCGCGAGATCTGGGAGTCCCTCGGCGAAGAGGTCCGCATCACCCGCGAGAGGGGTGCAGCCCATGTCGCATGAGGTCCTCAGCACGCCGATCACCGAAACGGCCAAGGCCCCGGAGCGCGCGTACTCGCGGGCCCGAGCCGCCCGCAGACGCAAGATCGTCGTCTCGGCCGTCCGTGCGCTGCTCCTCGTCGCCGTCCTCGGTCTGTGGGAGGCGCTCTCCCGGGCCAAGGTCATCGATCCGTTCAACTTCTCGATGCCCTCGAAGATCTGGGACCAGATCTCCACATGGGTGATGCACGGGACCGCGCTCGGCTCGCTGGGCGAGCAGATCTGGTACACGCTGTACGAGGCGTTGCTCGGCTGGGTCTTCGGCGTGATCGCCGGTGTCGTCCTCGGTATCGCGTTGGGGCGGATCACCTTTCTCGCCGATGTCCTTGGTCCATACATCAAGGTGCTCAACTCGATACCCAGGATCGTCCTCGCACCCATCTTCGTGATCTGGTTCGGGCTCGGACCGGCCTCCAAGGTGGCCTCGGCCGTCGTCCTGGTGTTCTTCCCGGTGTTCTTCAACGCCTTCCAGGGCGCCCGCGAGGTCGACCGCAACCTCGTCGCCAACGCCCGGATCCTCGGCGCGAGCGACCGCAGGGTGACGCTTCAGGTCGTCATCCCGTCCGCCACCTCGTGGATCTTCACCAGCCTGCACGTCAGCTTCGGCTTCGCTCTCATCGGCGCGATCGTCGGCGAGTACATCGGCGCGACGAAGGGCATCGGCCTGCTCGTCGCGCAGTCCCAGGGCACCTTCAACGCGGCCGGTGTGTACGCCGCGATGGTCATCCTGGCCGTCGTCGCGCTCCTCGCGGAAGGGCTGCTCACCTTCGCCGAGCGCCGCATCTTCCGCTGGAAGCCGCACCGCTCCGAGAGCTGAACAGGCCTCCACAGCATCTCTGTTCCTTCCCGCACCGCTCCCTCACAAGGACGTGAACCACCATGCGCAAGACCGCCAGATACGCCGCGCTGGCCGCCGCCGGACTGCTCGCCCTCTCCACCCTCACCGCCTGTGCCAACGACGCGGCGGGCACGAGCGCCGACTCCGGCAGCAACGGCGACGGCAAGGGAACGAAGGTCAAGATCATGGTCGGTGGCCTGGACAAGGTCATCTACCTGCCGGCGATGCTCACCCAGCGGCTGGGCTACTTCGACGCCGAGGGCCTGGACGTTCAGCTGCTGAGCGAGCCCGCCGGTGTCCAGGCCGAGACCGCTCTCGTCTCCGGCCAGGTCCAGGGAGCCGTCGGCTTCTACGACCACACGCTCGACCTCCAGACGAAGGGCAAGCACGTCGAGTCCGTCGTGCAGTTCTCGCGTGCGCCCGGCGAGGTGGAGATCGTCTCCACCAAAGCGGCGGGCGACATCACGTCACCCGAGGACTTCAAGGGCAAGAAGCTCGGCATCACCGGCCTCGGCTCCTCGACCGACTTCCTCACCAAGTACCTCGCGGTCAAGAACGGCGTGAGTGTCAGCGAGTTCACCCCGGTCGCCGTCGGCGCGGGCCCGACCTTCATCTCCGCGCTGCAGAAGGGCGCCATCGACGGTGGCATGACGACCGACCCGACCGTCGCCACGATCCTGGACAAGAAGGCAGGCAAGATCCTCCTCGACATGCGGACGCCGCAGGGGTCGCAGGAGGCGCTCGGCGGTCCCTACCCGTCGTCCAGTCTCTACATGCAGACGGACTGGGTGAACAGCCACAAGGACACGGTCCAGAAGCTGGTCAATGCATTCGTCAAGACCCTCAAGTGGATGTCCACCCACAGCGCGTCCCAGATCGCCGACAAGATGCCCGCCGACTACTCGCAGGGAGACAAGGCCCTCTACGCACAGGCGATCAAGAGCACGCTGCCGATGTTCACCAAGGACGGCGTGATGCCCGCGAACGGCCCCGCAACGGTTGAGAGGGTGCTCAAGGCGTTCAACCCCAACATCAAGAACGCCGACGTGGACCTGAGCAAGACCTACACGACGGAGTTCGCCGAGAAGGCGGCGGGCTGACATCCGTATGAGGGGAGGGCACGGTTCCTTCCCCCGCCACCACGGGCCGTGCTCAGGCGCGGGTCGCCCACACGTAACGGTGTTCCGGGCGGCCCGCGTCGCCGTACTTGAGGGTCAGCCTGGCCCGTCCTGTGCGCTCCAGGAGCTTCAGGTAGCGCTGGGCGGTCTGGCGGCTCACCCCGGTCCGCTCGGCGATCTCCTGGGCCGACAGCGGGCCGTCGGCGTTCATCAGGGACTGGCGCACCAACTCCGCGGTCGTGGGGGAGTGCCCCTTGGGCAGGTCCGGCTCCGACGGCGCCGACAGGGCGCCGAAGATACGGTCCACCTCCGCCTGTTCCGCCTCACCGCCGCTGTCGAGGGTGCGGCGCAGCTCCGCGTAGGCCTCCAGCTTGGCGCGCAGACCCGCGAAGGCGAACGGCTTGACCAGGTACTGCAGCGCGCCGTGCCGCATCGCCGCCTGCACGGTGGACACGTCCCGTGCCGCCGTCACCATGATCACATCGGTCTGGTGGCCGCGCCGGCGCATCTCCTGGACGACCGCCAGGCCCGTCTCGTCGGGCAGGTAGTGGTCCATGAGGACCAGGTCCAGGCGGGGCAGCGTCTCCAGCTGCCGCAACGCCTCCGCCGCGCTGTGCGCCGCACCGGCGACGTGGAACCCCGGCACCTTCTCGACGTAGGCCGCGTTGACCTGCGCGACCCGGGTGTCGTCGTCCACGACAAGGACCTCGATCATCGCGACTCCTCCTCGGTGGCGGTCTGCGTGGCTGCCGTCGCGGTGAGGGCGGGTACCGTCTCCGGCTCGGTGAGCGCCTCGGGCAGCACGACGGTGAACTCCGCGCCTCCGCCGTACGCCTCGCCGACCGTCGCGCTGCCACCCTGCCGCTCGGCGAGCCTGCGCACCAGGGAGAGCCCGAGGCCGCGCTGGCGGTGGGCCGGCGGCTTCTTGGTGGACCACCCCTCCGTGAAGACCAGCTCCCGTTGTTCCACCGGGATCCCGGGTCCCGTGTCACGCACCCTGAGAACCGCGGTGCGCCCCTCGGCGCTCAATTCGACCTCCACGCGCGCGTGCGGGGTGCCCGCGACGGCGTCCAGCGCGTTGTCCACCAGGTTGCCGACGATCGTGACGAGCCCCCTGGGGTCGATCAGGCGGTCCGGCAGCCGCGTCCGGTCCGAGACCCACAGGGCGACTCCGCGCTCGGCCGCCACGGTCGCCTTGCCCACCAGCAGGGCGGCGAGCAGCGGATCCCGGATCTTCTCGGTGACCTGTTCCGAGGTGGCCCGGTGGTCGCCGACCACCTCCCCGACGAACTCCACGGCGTCGTCGTACATCTCCAGTTCCAGCAGCCCCAGCAGCGTGTGCATGCGGTTGGCGTGCTCATGGTCCTGGGCGCGCAGGGCGTCGATCAGACCGCGCGTCGAGTCCAGTTCCCGGCCCAGTTGCTCCAACTCGGTGCGGTCGCGCAGGGTGGCGACGGCGCCGCCGTCGTCGGTGGGCATGCGGTTGGCGACCAACACCCGCTGGCCGCGGACGGTGAGCAGATCGGTGCCGGTGACCCGGCCCGCCAGGACGTCGGCCGTGCGGCCCTCGCCGAGCGCCTCGTCGGGGGACCGGCCGACGGCTTCGTCACCGATGCCCAGCAGGCGCTGCGCCTCGTCGTTGAGGAGGCGGATGTGGCCGACGCGGTCGAGGGCGACGACGCCCTCCCGGATGCCGTGCAGCATTGCCTCACGTTCCGCGAGCAGCCCCGCGATATCGGAGAAGGCCAGGTCACGGGTCTGCCGCTGGACCCGGCGGGAGATGAGCCAGGCGGCCAGCGCGCCGACCGCCAGGGCGCCGCCGGCGTACGCGAACAACCCCGGGATGGCGTGGATCAGACGGGCCCGGACGCTGTCGTACGCGATACCGACCGACACCGCGCCGACGATGTGGCCCTCGCCGTCGCGCAGGGGCACCTTGCCGCGGGCGGTGCGGCCCAGGGTGCCCTCGTCGATGGCCATGACCTCCTTGCCGGCCAGGGCCTCACTGGGGTCCGTCGAGACGGTCCTGCCGATCTGCCGCACATCGGTGTGCGACCAGCGCACACCGCGCCAGTCCATCACCACGACATATCTGGCCTTGGTGGCCTTCCTGATCCGCTCCGCCTCCCTCTGCACCGGCCCGTCCGGCGACGGCGGGGTGGTCTCCAGCTCCTTGACGAGCTGCGGCTCCTGCGCGGTGGTCTGCGCGATGGAGAGCGCCCGGCGCATCGCCTGGTCGTCCAGCTGGTGGCTCAGGGGTGCGAGGAAAAGACCGGTGGCGAGCACCGCGACTCCCGCGGCGATCGCCACCTGCATCAGCAGCACCTGCGAGAACACCCGCCGTGGCAGACCGAGGCGCAGGCGGCGTGCTGGGGGAGTGGGGCTCATACCCATGACGGTACGTGGGGCTACCGAGCTGCCGTAACGGGTGTGGCGTGGATCTCTTGATCAACGCATGGGAAGCCAGTGCCCGATCAATGCGTGGACAACCGGCGTCAAGCGCCAACGGAGCAAAGCTCCAGGTCAGCTCGCGAGCGCCGTCGTCACCGCCAGCTCGCGCACCTCCACCACGTCCATCCGCGCCGGCGTCCCCAGCACCGACGCCCCGCAGCTCTCCGCACGGGGCGGCAGGGACGCGCCATGGGCCACCACGACCCGCCAGTGACGCCCGTCCACGTGGGCGACGGTCACCTCCCAGCGCGGAGCGGCGCCGTCCGTCCGTACGACGCTCAGCGTCTCGGCCCCGTACTCGCCCACCGCCGTGCGCACGGCCAGCTCGGCCGCCTGGCCGGGCCGCTCCCAGGCCGAGTTCCCGCGGCACCCCGCCACGACGATCCGCCCCTCCTGCGCACCGTGCAGGACCTCCTTGACGGCATGGGCCTCGGCCCTGCCGTACGCGTAGCCGTACGGCAGCACGAGCAGCGTCGGGGAGAAGCGATGTCCACCCAGATGGGTGACCTCCCAGACGCCCTCGGCTCCGGAGGCGGCGAGCTCGGCGGCCAGGGGCCGGCCGAGGAGCGCGCAGCAGCGGTCGCGCTTGCCGTTGGTGCAGACGAGGGCGAGCGGATCGCCCGTGTGGGGCCCGCCCCCGAGCGCCGCGTCGAACGTGCGGTGGTCGCCCCTGCCGAGCGCGGCGAAGTCGAGTTCGAGCAGTTGCCGGGGGTCCGCGGTGGTGGCGGTGCGCAGCCACACGTTCCCCGGCATCGTGTGGGCCGCGTACACCTGACGCTCGGCGGACGTGCCGCAGTCCGCGTGCCGACCGGGACGGCGGATGAGCGCGATGCGTACGCCCGTGTTCTTCGCCGCGGCCTCCAGGGCGCGGCCGAGCGCGGGGTCCAGGTGGCTCGACGTGAGCGCCTTGGCACCCCACGGGCCGGGCTGTTCGAGCAGCAGCCAGGTCCTGGCGGTGGCCGCGGTTCCCGCGACGGGCTCGTCGAGACCGCGGGAGACGGTTGAGCACGTACTCACAGAGGTGAGCCTAACCTGACTTGGGCCGAGATTGACGCTCAGGCCCTGCCGGAGGATCAGTGCGGCATCGGCTGAGGTGGCTTCGGACCCACGTAGAAACCGCTCGGGCGCATGCGCAGCGGGCGTTCTCCGTACTCCTCCAGGGCGTGGGCGATCCAGCCCGCCGTACGCGCCACGGCGAAGATGGTCTCGCCGGCGGTGGCGGGCATGCCGGACGAGGCGGTGAGCACGGCGAGCGCCAGGTCGACGTTGGCGTGCAGCGGTGTGTGGCGGGCGGTGGTGGCCACGATGTCCCGGGCCGCCGCGAGGGCGGGCGCGGCCCGGGGGATCTCCTCAAGGAGGGCGAACAGGGCACGCGCGCGTGGGTCCTCGCCGGGGTAGAGCCGGTGGCCGAGTCCCGGGATGCGGCGCCCGGCCCGCAGCTCGTCCGCGATCACGGGTGCCGCGCTGCCCTGGTCGAGCACTTCGAGCAGCAGCCGGTGGGCGAGCCCGCTGGCCGCGCCGTGCAGCGGGCCCTCGATCACGCCGAGCCCGGCGGAGACGGCGGCGTAGGCGTGCGCACGGGCCGAGGCGGCGACACGCACGGCGAGCGTCGAGGCGGCCAGGTCGTGGTCGGCGAGCAGTCCGAGCGCCGTGTCCAGGACGTGCAGGGACGCCTCGTCGGCGGGACGCCCGCTGAGTCGCGCCCACAGGCGGTGGGCCAGCGGGCCCTCGTCGCGGTGGTCGTGCCACATGGGTGGCAGGGCGGCGACCAGGGTGGGGATGAGGGTGCGCGCGGTGCCGAGTACGGCCTCCTCCGACAGGTCGAAGCGCAACGGGTCCGCGGCAGCGGCGGCGACGGCGGCGACCCTCAAGCGGTCGGTGGGCGCCGTGTGCTCGGGCAGGGCCTTGACCGCGCGGCGGGCGACGGCGACGGAGGCCTGGGGGGCGGTGAAGGTGGCGCCGGGACGGGGCCGTCCCGTCCACAGCCACTCGGCCACCTCTTCGTAGGTGTGCCGTGCGGCCAGTTCGGCCGCGTCGACGCCCCGGAAGTAGTACCGGTCCTTGTCGATGAGCGTGATGCGCGTCCGGACGGACAGCTCGTCCCCTGAGCTCGACGTTCCGCCGCGCTCCCGCCTGTTGCGGCGGGCGAGCGCCTCCACCTCCTTGGCGTCGAAGGTGCTGCCCCGGCCGCCGGGCACGCGGCGGCTGCCGAGCTGACCGCGGCTCACGTACGCGTACACGGTCTCGGGTTTCACGCCGAGCAGTTCGGCGGCCTCCTTGGTGCTCAGCCGCCGTTCCGCATCGACGGGGCCGGGTTCTCGATCACGCATAGCGGCCACCGTAACCACCCTTGCAGCCCATGGACGACACATTGATTCAATCAATATTGACAGGAAATTAGTCAATCATGGACAGTCGAATCAAGTCCAGGGAGGGTAATCATGCCAGTCAATAGGTCGGCAGCCACACGCGTCGAGGTGCCACGGGGACTCGCCGGCGTCGTCGTGACCGACACGGAAATCGGTGACGTCCGGGGGCTTGAGGGCTTCTATCACTACCGTCAGTACTCCGCTGTGGAACTCGCGCAGACCCGCGGCTTCGAGGACGTGTGGCATCTCCTGGTCCACGGCGACCTGCCGGACGCCGAGCGCCGCGCCGCCTTCGCCGCCGAGACCGCCGCGTTGCGGCGGCTGCCCGACGAGGTGCGCGAGGCGCTGCCCGCCATCGCGGCGGCCAGTGGACGATCGGGCCCGCTGTCCGGGATGCGCACGGCTCTGTCGCTGCTCGGCGCGGCCGAGGGCTTCCGTCCGGTCTACGACATCGACCCCGACCGCCGCCGCCAGGACACCCTCGTGGCGGCGGCGGCCGTACCGACCCTGCTCACCGCGCTGCACCGGTTGGGAAAGGGGCTCGACCCGGTGGAGCCGCGCGAGGACCTGTCCTACGCGGCGAATTACCTCTACATGTTGACCGGCTCGGAACCGGACGAGCACCGGGCCCGCGCCATCGAGCAGTACTTGATCTCAACCATTGATCATGGATTCAATGCGTCAACCTTCACGGCCCGGGTCATCGCGTCGACGGGTGCGGACGTGGCGGCGTGCCTCGCCGGAGCGGTGGCGGCGCTGTCGGGTCCGCTGCACGGCGGTGCGCCCAGCCGTGCGCTGGACACCCTGGACGCGATCGGCACTCCCGACCGCATCGGCCCCTGGATCCGCGAACGGGTCCTCGCCGGCGAGCGGATCATGGGCTTCGGCCATGCGATCTACCGGACCGAGGACCCCCGCTCCCGGATGCTCCGCGAGGTGGCTCGGCGGTTCGGCGGCCCGCGTGTGGAGTTCGCCGTCGAGGTGGAGCGCCAGGTGGAGGCGATCCTCGCCGAACTGAAGCCCGGCCGCGAGCTCCACACCAACGTCGAGTTCTACGCGGGCGTGGTCATGGAGCTCTGCGGCCTGCCGCGCGAGATGTTCACGCCGACGTTCGCGGCGGCGCGGGTGGTGGGCTGGAGTGCCAACATCCTGGAACAGGCGCAGGACTCGAAGATCATCCGGCCGGTGGCGCGCTATGTGGGGCCGGTGCCGCCGGTGGCCGTGCCGACGACGGTCTGAACGGCCGAGGCCTGCCCGAAGTATGCCGGGCAGGCCCTGCTCGCCGTCGCGTGCGGCTGTGCGCCCGCTGTTCGCCGTGACCTGCGGCTGCCTGCGTTCCCGCTATGACGTGCGGCTAGGCGTCCGGGATCTGCGCCTTGGCCCGGAGCAGGGTTTCGCGGGTGATGACGACGATGCGTTCGTCGTCCGCGCGGGATGCGTCATGGGGAAGTTCCGGGTCGAGGAGCGGCGTGGCCTCTGTCCCGATCACCGCGAAATTCCCGTCGCTCAGTTCGAAGATGTCTGGGCAGGACTGGCCGCTCAGGCTTCCGCGCTCACGCGGAGATGCCCCAACTCGACGCACGATCTTCACCGGTGGATCACGAATCCTTGGAACTCGAAGTAGCAGAACTCTCCGAGCGGCGGGGTCCCTCGGAGTGCGGCGCCGACCGGGCAGGGGTACGCCTGGGCGAGCGCTGAATCGTCCTCCGAGAGCGGATCCGCCCTCGGAGCGCCCAGACGAGGGGCAGGCGACAACATAGCGCTTCCGGGGCGGAAGTTATGGCAGAGGCGGCGTTCACGCTGTGAAATGTCTGTTTCCCAGGGTGGTCGCTCGCCTGTTGGGGCTACTGCAACTCCTCCGGGAGTTCACCGGCCACCCACCACTCCTCGGCGTCGTCCAGATCCTGGATGAGCTGGTCCACCATCCGGCCGAGGCGGGCTTCGTCCGAAGAATCCCTCAGGCTGGCCCGATGGTGGCGGGTGGCCTCCCAGTACTGCCGGAAGATCGCGTTCTGGCAGATGATGCGCAGGTGGCCGCGGAGTTCCTCCTCGTTGACCACGCCGATGTGGTAGGCGTGCAGTGCGTTGGTGTAGAGCGCGTTGGCGAACAGGAACTGCCGCTGTGTTCTTGCCGGTACCTCGGTTTCGTAGGTGTCCAGCACGGCGGCCAGGTCCGGGTCGTCCATGGCCTTGCCCAGGAGATCGATCAGCAGGCGCTGCTGGCGGGACAGGTCGGCGTGCCGCTGCCCCTGGCCGTCCTGCTCGATGCGGTCGAGCCGGCGGCGCAACTCCTCGTACTTCCGAAAGTGGTTGGTCAGCAGTGCCGCGGTGCCGGCCGCGACGGCCAGGCTCGCGAAGACGGCCGACCGCGCCCTCCCCAGTGGAATCTTCTGTGTGGCCATGTCAACCCCCGTATCAGGCAGCCGTCCGCCGGTCGTCGGTACGTCGGGACGTGGGTCGACTGGAGGGGACCGGCGAGCGGTGGGCGGCCCTTGCCGTCTCCCAGAGTGCCGAGCGGCTCTGATCGGCGGGGAGGCGGAGAGGAGGCGCACGGAGGGAAGCGAGGGTCGCACAATCCGGCGCCATGCCCAACGTCTGCCCCGCAAGTGCTGCTAACAATCGTTCACTTCGTCGCGTATCTTGCGGCTCGTATCCTGGGGCGGCATTCAATCTTCGTAGGTGCACCGGGATCGTGAGCCGGTGCACGCGTCGGCTTGAGAGAGGTCGCACGGTGAGCCAGCCGAGCCCGGTCCCGGGCGCAAACCCCGGCCCGAACCCGAGTTCCAGCTCCGTCCCGCGGCAGATCCCGGTCGTCGTCCTCGCCGGGTTCCTCGGCTCCGGGAAGACGACCCTGCTCAATCACCTCCTTCACCGCAGCGGAGGCAGCCGCATCGGCGCCATCGTCAACGACTTCGGCGCCATCGAGATCGATGCGATGGCCGTGGCGGGAGCGCTCGGCGACTCCACCGTCTCCCTGGGGAACGGCTGTCTGTGCTGCGCCGTCGACGCCGGCGAGCTCGACCTCTATCTCGAACGGCTCGCCCGGCCCTCCTCCGGCATCGACGTCATCGTGATCGAGGCCAGCGGTCTTGCCGAGCCCCAGGAACTCGTGCGGATGGTGCTCGCCAGTGAACATCCGGGTGTGGTGTACGGCGGACTCGTCGAGGTCGTCGACGCCGCGGAGTTCGACGACACACGCGCGAAGCACCCCGAGATCGACCGGCATCTCGCACTTGCCGACCTCGTCGTGGTCAACAAGCTCGACCGGGCGGCGGACGGCGAACGCGTCCTCGGCCTCGTACGTTCCCTCACCGACCGTGCCGCCGTGGTACCGGCCACCCACGGCCGTATCGACCCCGAGTTCCTCTTCGACTGCAAGCCGAGCGAGGAGCGCGTCGGGCAGCTGTCCTTCGACGACCTGCACGATCACGACTTCAGCGGCGACGATCATGCCGAGCACCTGCACACCGCCTACGACAGCCTGTCCTTCGCCTCCGAAGTGCCGCTCGACCCGCGCCGGTTGATGGCGTTCCTCGACAGCAGGCCCGAGGGGCTGTACCGGATCAAGGGATACGTCGACTTCGGCCCGCACGATCCCGGGAACCGGTACGCCGTCCACGCCGTCGGGCGGTTCCTCCGCTTCTACCCGGAGCCCTGGGCGCCCGGCGATGAACGCCTCACCCAGCTGGTCCTCATCGGCTCCGGCATCGACGCGTCGGCCCTCGCCAAGGAACTGGAGGCGTGCAAGAGCGACGCCCCGCACGCCGACGAGCACGGCATGTGGGGCGTCCTGCGCTATGTACAGGGCCCCGGCGAGCAGGATCCCGGATCGTGGGACACCTACGGCCCTCACGACCCGGACCCCGAGGACCCGCCGGTCTAAACCGGCCCGGCCACCACCGACACCGTCTTCGGCAGCGACACGCCCGAACCGTCGCGGCGCGGGTCGATCTCCGGCAGGTCGGCCGGCGAGCCGTTCTTCTGCGCGGCCAACGCGGGGGTGGCGCCCGCCCAGGCCAGGGACAGGCAGTCCTCGCCCTTGAGGAACCGCTGGCAGCGCACACCACCGGTGGCGCGGCCCTTGCGCGGGAACTGGTCGAAGGGGGTCAGCTTGGCCGTCGTCTGGACGGAGTCGTCCAGCGTGCCGCGCGACCCGGCCACGGTGAACACCACCGCGTCCACGGCCGGGTCGACCGCCGTGAACGAGATGACCTTCGCGCCCTCGGCGAGCTTGATGCCCGCCACGCCACCCGCCGGACGGCCCTGCGGCCGGACCTGCGAGGCCTGGAAACGCAGCAGCTGCGCGTCGTCCGTGATGAAGACCAGGTCCTCCTCACCGCTGCGCAGTTCGACCGCGCCGACGATCCGGTCGCCCTCCCTGAGGGTGATCACTTCCAGTTCTTCCTTGTTGGCGGGGTAGTCCGGCACCACGCGCTTGACCACGCCCTGTGCCGTGCCCAGCGCCAGCCCCGGCGACGACTCGTCGAGCGTCGTCAGGCAGACCACGTCCTCGTCGTCCTCCAGGGAGACGAACTCCGCCAGCGGCGCGCCGCCCGACAGGTTCGGTGACGTCATGGTCTCCGGGAGCTGGGGGAGGTCGATCACGTTCACCCGGAGCAGGCGGCCGGCCGAGGTGACCACGCCCACCTCGCCGCGGGCCGTGGCCGGCACCGCGGAGACGATCACGTCGTGCTTGACGCGCTTGGCGCCGGCGCCCTCCGGGAAGGGCTCGCTGTTCGCCGTGCGGGCCAGCAGACCCGTCGAGGACAGCAGCACCCGGCACGGGGCGTCCGCCACCTGCAGCGGTACGGCCGCCACCGGCGTACCCGACGACTCCAGCAGGACCGTACGGCGCTCGGTGCCGAACTTCTTGGCCACCGCGGCCAGTTCCGAGGAGACCAGCTTGCGCAGCTCCGCGTCCGACTCCAGGATCCGGGTCAGCTCCGCGATCTCCGCGTTGAGCCGGTCCTTCTCCGCCTCCAGCTCGATGCGGTCGTACTTGGTCAGGCGGCGCAGCGGCGTGTCCAGGATGTACTGGGTCTGGACCTCGCTCAGCGAGAAGCGTTCCATCAGGCGTTCCTTGGCCTGCGCGGAGTTCTCGCTGGACCGGATGAGGCGGATGACCTCGTCGATGTCGACCAGGGCCGTGAGCAGGCCCTCGACCAGGTGCAGACGGTCCCGCTTCTTGCCGCGGCGGTACTCGCTGCGGCGCCGTACGACGTCGAAGCGGTGGTCGAGGTAGACCTCCAGGAGTTCCTTCAGGCCCAGCGTGAGCGGCTGGCCGTCGACCAGCGCGACGTTGTTGATGCCGAAGGACTCCTCCATCGGCGTCAGCTTGTAGAGCTGCTCCAGGATCGCCTCCGGCACGAAGCCGTTCTTGATCTCGATGACCAGGCGCAGGCCGTGCTGCCGGTCGGTGAGGTCCTTGACGTCGGCGATGCCCTGGATCTTCTTGGAGCCCACCAGATCCTTGATCTTGGCGATCACCTTCTCCGGGCCGACCGTGAAGGGCAGCTCGGTGACGACGAGGCCCTTGCGGCGCGCCGTCACGTTCTCCACCGACACCGTCGCGCGCATCTTGAAGGTGCCGCGGCCCGTCTCGTACGCGTCCCGGATGCCGGACAGGCCGACGATCCGGCCGCCGGTGGGCAGGTCGGGGCCCGGGACGTGCTTCATCAGGGCGTCGAGATCGGCGTTCGGGTGCCGGATGAGGTGGCGGGCGGCCGCGATCACCTCGCGCAGGTTGTGCGGCGGCATGTTCGTGGCCATGCCGACCGCGATGCCCGAGGCACCGTTGACCAGGAGGTTCGGGAAGGCGGCGGGCAGCGCCACCGGCTCCTGCTCCTGGCCGTCGTAGTTGGGTGCGAAGTCGACGGTGTCCTCGTCGATCGACTCCGTCATCAGGCTCGCGGCATCGGCGGCCCGGCACTCGGTGTACCGCATCGCGGCCGGCGGGTCGTCGTTGCCCAGCGAGCCGAAGTTGCCGTGGCCGTCGACGAGCGGCACGCGCATGGAGAACGGCTGGGCCATGCGCACCAGGGCGTCGTAGATCGACGCGTCGCCGTGCGGGTGCAGCTTACCCATGACCTCGCCGACGACGCGGGCGCACTTCACATAGCCGCGGTCGGGGCGCAGGCCCATCTCGTTCATCTGGTAGACGATGCGGCGGTGCACCGGCTTGAGGCCGTCGCGCGCGTCCGGCAGGGCGCGGGAGTAGATGACCGAGTACGCGTACTCGAGGAAGGAGCCCTGCATCTCGTCGACGACGTCGATGTCGAGGATCTTCTCCTCGTACGAGTCGTCGGGCGGCGGGGTCTTCGTACTACGGCGGGCCATCGCTGCCGGCTCCTCCTGTTTTCTGGTCGCTCGCCTGCGGGTCGCTCACGTCGGTACCGAGAGCACGACCGTGCTCAGCCCTTCGGGCCCGGTCGTCCTCTCGGTACCGACGCGCCCCTTCGGCTCACTCTCGCTGAAGCGTGAACGGTGTCTGACGCGGACCATTGTGGACCGCGGCACTGACAACGCGGGACCAGGACCCGGCATCGGCGGCCCGCGCTGGCAGGTGCCCGCAGAGTACGCGGTCCGGCCGAGTGACCCGGTTCTCGCTGTCGGCGTACGGCCTCCGGGAACTTCGCCGACGCTCCGCACGCTTGCATACAGTGGCAGGACGGCAGGAAAACCGCGGTTTCCACGACCGCGTCCGCGATCGAAGGGACGTACATGCCCATGGGTCACACGGCCACAGCCCAGGCAGGCTCCGGCGGCCTGACAGCGACCGAGCACCGCCTGGCCAACGGCCTGCGCGTGGTGCTCTCCGAGGACCACCTGACCCCGGTCGCGGCGGTGTGCCTCTGGTACGACGTCGGCTCACGCCACGAAGTCAAGGGGCGTACCGGCCTGGCTCACCTTTTCGAGCACCTCATGTTCCAGGGCTCCGCCCAGGTCAAGGGAAACGGCCACTTCGAGCTGGTGCAGGGGGCCGGCGGCTCGCTGAACGGCACCACCAGCTTCGAGCGGACCAACTACTTCGAGACCATGCCCGCCCACCAGCTGGAGCTCGCCCTCTGGCTGGAGGCCGACCGCATGGGCTCCCTGCTGGCCGCCCTCGACGACGAGTCCATGGAGAACCAGCGGGACGTCGTCAAGAACGAGCGCCGGCAGCGCTACGACAACGTCCCCTACGGCACGGCGTTCGAGAGGCTGACCGCCCTCGCCTACCCGGAGGGCCACCCCTACCACCACACGCCGATCGGCTCGATGGCCGACCTGGACGCGGCGACCCTGGAGGACGCGCGCGCGTTCTTCCGCACGTACTACGCGCCGAACAACGCGGTCCTGTCGGTCGTCGGCGACATCGACCCGGAGCAGACGCTCGCCTGGATCGAGAAGTACTTCGGCTCCATCCCCTCCCACGACGGCAAGCCCACCCCCCGGGACGGCACGCTGCCCGACATCATCGGCGACCAGCTGCGCGAGGTCGTCGAGGAGGAGGTCCCGGCCCGCGCCCTGATGGCGGCCTACCGCCTGCCGCACGACGGCACACGCGCGTGCGACGCGGCGGACCTCGCGCTGACCGTCCTCGGCGGCGGCGAGTCGTCCCGCCTGTACAACCGGCTCGTACGACGGGACCGCACGGCCGTGGCCGCCGGCTTCGGCCTGCTGCGGCTCGCCGGGGCGCCCTCCCTGGGGTGGCTGGACGTGAAGACGTCCGGTGACGTCGAGGTGCCGGTCATCGAGGCCGCCATCGACGAGGAGCTCGCCCGGTTCGCCGAGGAGGGCCCCACGGCCGAGGAAATGGAGCGGGCCCAGGCCCAGTTGGAACGTGAGTGGCTGGACCGGCTCGGCACGGTCGCGGGCCGCGCCGACGAACTGTGCCGGTACGCCGTGCTGTTCGGCGACCCGCAGCTCGCCCTGACCGCCGTCCAGCGCGTGCTGGACGTGACGGCTCAGGAGGTCCAGGAGGTCGCCAAGGCCCGCCTGCGCCCCGACAACCGCGCGGTGCTCGTCTACGAGCCCGTCGCCGCCGAAGCCGAAGACGCCGAGGACACCGCGGCCGTGGCCACCGACGAGAACGAGGAGGCGGCGAAGTGACCGAGCTCGCCCCGATGGAATTCCACCCCCAGCCGCAGGCGGGCGAGCCCAAGCCCTGGGCGTTCCCGGCCCCCGAGCGCGGGACGCTCGACAACGGCCTGACGGTCCTGCGCTGCCACCGCCCCGGCCAGCAGGTCGTCGCCGTCGAGGTGCTCCTGGACGCCCCTCTGGACGCCGAGCCGGCCGGCCTCGACGGCGTCGCCACGATCATGGCGCGCGCCTTCTCCGAGGGCACCGACAAGCACACCGCCGAGGAGTTCGCCGCCGAGCTGGAGCGCTGCGGCGCCACCCTGGACTCGCACGCCGACCACCCCGGCGTCCGCCTGAGCCTGGAAGTGCCGGCCTCCCGCCTGTCCAAGGCGCTCGGCCTGATCGCCGACGCCCTCAGGGCGCCCGCCTTCGCGGACAGCGAGGTCGAGCGGCTGGTGCGCAACCGCCTCGACGAGATCCCGCACGAGCTGGCCAACCCCTCCCGTCGCGCCGCCAAGGAGCTCTCCAAGGAGCTGTTCCCGGCGAGTTCGCGCATGTCGCGCCCGCGCCAGGGCACCGAGGAGACGGTCGCGAACATCGACTCCGCGGCCGTACGCGCCTTCTACGAGAAGCACGTCCGCCCCGCCACGGCCACCGCGGTGGTCGTCGGCGACCTCACCGGTGTCGACCTCGACGCGCTGCTGGGTGACACGCTCGGCTCCTGGACCGGCTCCGCCGCCGAGCCCAGGCCCGTGCCGCCGGTGATCGCCGACGACACCGGCCGGGTCGTCATCGTGGACCGCCCCGGCGCCGTCCAGACACAGCTGCTGATCGGCCGCATCGGGCCGGACCGGCACGACCGCGTGTGGCCCGCACAGGTGCTCGGCACGTACTGCCTCGGCGGCACCCTCACCTCCCGCCTGGACCGCGTCCTGCGCGAGGAGAAGGGCTACACCTACGGTGTGCGGGCCTTCGGACAGGTTCTCAGGTCCGCGCCGGACGGCACGGGCGCGTCTATGCTCGCCATCAGCGGCTCCGTCGACACCCCGAACACCGGCCCCGCCCTGCAGGACCTGTGGACGGTGCTCCGTACGCTCGCCGCGGAAGGGCTCACCGACGCCGAGCGCGACGTCGCGGTGCAGAACCTCGTGGGCGTGGCGCCGCTGAAGTACGAGACCGCGGCGGCGGTGGCGAGCACGCTGGCCGACCAGGTCGAGCAGCACCTGCCCGATGACTACCAGGCCACGCTGTACCGCCAGCTCGCCGCGACCGGGACCGTGGAGGCCACCGCGGCGGCCGTGAACGCCTTCCCGGTGGACCGTCTGGTGACCGTCCTCGTCGGTGACGCGGCGCAGATCAAGGCGCCCGTCGAGGCCCTCGGCATCGGCGAAGTCACCGTCGTCTCCGCCGAGTAGAGACCCGGCTGCGGCACGCGCGCGTAGGGGCCCTGGTGACCAGAAGGTCGCCAGGGCTCCCTTATGCCCGAATTGGGGCGGAGGTTGCGTGTCTGCCCTGTGGGATGCGCTACAAAAACCGTTACACGTTTGGGGATTGACAGGCGTCCCGTTTAGCTTCGTCCAGGCTGTCCGTCAGGCAGTGCGCCGCACCCGCGGCACCGGACAGTCATCGCCGAGTCCCCGTACGGCGCGAGCCAGGGGAGCCGGGGACCCAACCGCAGTCCCTGGGGTGAATCGGGCGCCCGCGCGTGCAGCGAGGGGGTCCGTAGGAGACCTTCCTGCTCCGAACCCGTCAGCTAACCCGGTAGGCGAGAGGGAAGGAAAGGACCAGCAGACTTCATGGCGTTCACCTGCGCCACCGGGAAGCACCGTCGTCCCAGTCGGATGAAGCGCGCGACCACCAGGGCCGTCGGCGCCGCCGCCCTCACCACCACCGGTGTCGTCGGCGCCCTCGCGGCCCCGGCGATGGCGGCCGAGCCCACCGCCGAGCAGACCGCTCTCACTCCCGTCGTCACCATCGGCGACTCGGTGGCCGACCAGATCGACGCCCAGGCCGCCGCGCAGCAGCAGGCCGCCGAGGAGGCCGCCGCGCAGAAGAAGGCCGAGGAGGCCGCGCGCAAGCGGGCGGCCGAGGCGGTCAAGCAGGCGCGTGAGGCGAAGGAGCGTGCCGCCCGCGAGGCCGAGCGCAAGCGCCTCAACACCTACGTCCCGCCGATCAGCGGCTCCTACATCTCCACCGGGTACAAGTCCGGCGGCTCCCTGTGGTCCTCCGGCAGCCACACCGGCGTCGACTTCCACGCGGCCAGCGGCACCGCCGTCCACGCGGTCGGCTCCGGCACCGTCGTCGAGGCAGGCTGGGGCGGTTCGTACGGCAACCAGATCGTGATCAAGATGAACGACGGCACGTACACGCAGTACGGCCACCTGTCGTCCATCGGCGTCTCGGTCGGCCAGCGGGTCACCCCGGGCCAGCAGATCGGCCTCTCCGGCGCCACCGGCAACGTCACCGGGCCGCACCTGCACTTCGAGGCCCGTACCAGCCCGGAGTACGGCTCCGACATCGACCCGGTCGCCTACCTCCGCTCCCACGGCGTGAACGTCTGAGACGCGGGGGACGCCCGAGACAGACGGCTCCGCTTCCCGCAGCCCCGGCTCCCCGAGCCGGGGCTTTCGGCGTTTTCGATGTCCGGCTGTCCAAAAAATATGCATGGTTTCCGGCTCGCCGTCGGAAATTCCGGCCCTTTGCAATAGAGTCACTCGCACAACGTCAATGGACGACGTTTCACGGGGATTAAGGCGGAGGTCGGTCATGCGTATTCCGGCGCACTCGGTGTGCACGGCGATCCGGGACGACATCGTCGCGGGTGTCTACGAGCGCGGCAGCCGCCTCACCGAGGAACTCCTCGCCCGCCGCTACGGTGTCTCCCGTGTCCCCGTCCGAGAGGCGCTGCGCACCCTGGAGGCCGAGGGCTTCGTGGTGACCCGGCGGCACGCGGGCGCGTGCGTCGCGGAACCCACCGAGCAGGAGGCCTCCGACCTGCTGGAGATGCGCATGCTCCTGGAGCCCCTCGGCGCCTCCCGGGCCGCTCAGCGGCGCACCGAGGCCCATCTGAAGGTGCTGCGCGGCCTCGTCAGGCTGGGGCAGGAGCGCGCCAGGCGCGGCAGCAGCGAGGACCTGCGCTCACTCGGCGGCTGGTTCCACGAGACACTCGCCCAGGCCTCCGGCAGCCCCGCCCTGGCCTCGATGCTGACCCAGCTGCGCCACAAGATCGCCTGGATGTACGCCGTGGAGGCACCCGCCAACCCCGTGGAGTCCTGGGCCGAGCACGGCGCGATCGTGGACGCCGTGGCGCGCGGCGACGGGGAGCGCGCGCGGACGGTCACGGCGGTGCACACCGAGCGGGCGGCCGCCGCGCACCGTTTGCGATTCCCCTCCGGTGCGGGCCGCGCGGAGCGTGTGAGGAACTCGCAACATCCCGTAAACATGTCGGGCCTTCGGCATTAACACGGACGCCGTATACAAAGAGCGGGGAATTCTCGGGGGATTATTTTTGCTGCCCGTGAGCAGGAAATGCGAAGGGCTCGCCCGATAATTCGGACGAGCCCTTCGGGTTGCGCGAGCCGTGTCATTCAGGCGACGACCACCGCAACCGTCGATCGACGTCGTTCTCAGACGGTCTCGGGCAACTCCTCAAGGCCTTCGGAGACCAGCTTCGCCAGACGGTCCAGGGCGGCGTCGGCGCCCTCGGCGTCGGAGGCGAGGACGATCTCCTCACCGCCCTGGGCGCCCAGGCCCAGGACGGCCAGCATGGAGGCCGCGTTGACGGGGGTACCGCCTGCCTTGGCGATCGTCACCGGGACGCCTGCGGCCGTGGCGGCTCGGACGAAGATGGAGGCGGGGCGGGCGTGGAGGCCCTCGGCCCAGCCGACGTTGACGCGGCGCTCAGCCATGTGATGCTGCCCTTCAGTGTTCAGGGTTGTCTAGACCAGTTTCCCACACGTGAAGCAGGGCCGGGAGCGGACCCTCGCCCGCCCCGGGGTGCCGTCGGACCGCGGCCTCGATCCGACATACGCCCTCCACAGACTGCCCTGCGCCCTTGTCGTACGCGAGCCGTACTCTGGGCCCATGCAGACCTCGCCGGACCGGCATGAGTACCCCGCCCACTGGGAGGCCGACGTGGTGCTGCGCGACGGCGGCACCGCGCGCATCCGCCCCATCACCGTTGATGACGCCGAGCGCCTGGTCAGCTTCTACGAGCAGGTCTCCGACGAGTCGAAGTACTACCGCTTCTTCGCGCCGTACCCTCGCCTGTCCGCCAAGGACGTCCACCGCTTCACGCACCACGACTTTGTGGACCGGGTGGGACTCGCGGCCACGGTGGGCGGCGAGTTCATCGCCACCGTACGCTACGACCGGATCGGCTCCGACGGAATGCCCGCGTCCGCACCCGCCGAAGAAGCCGAGGTCGCCTTCCTCGTGCAGGACGCCCACCAGGGGCGTGGCGTCGCCTCCGCGCTCCTCGAACACATCGCCGCCGTCGCGCGGGAGCGCGGCATCCGCCGCTTCGCCGCCGAGGTACTGCCCGCCAACACCAAGATGATCAAGGTGTTCACGGACGCCGGGTACACCCAGAAGCGCAGCTTCGAGGACGGCGTCGTCCGTCTGGAGTTCGACCTCGAACCCACCGACCGCTCCCTCGCCGTGCAGTACGCGCGCGAACAGCGGGCCGAGGCGCGGTCCGTGCAGCGGCTGCTGATGCCCGGCTCGGTCGCCGTCGTCGGTGTCGGCCGCATGCCCGGCGGCGTGGGCCGCAGCATCCTCGGCAACATCCGGGACGCCGGGTTTCCCGGCCGGCTCCACGCCGTGAACCGGGCCTTCCCGGAGGGCCTGAAGGAAGTCGACGGGGTGCCCGCCCACCGCTCCGTACGGGACATCGAGGGACCCGTCGACCTCGCGGTCGTCGCCGTCCCCGCCGAGCACGTCCCCGAGGTCGTCACCGAATGCGGTGAGCACGGCGTCCAGGGGCTCGTCGTGATCGCCGCCGGGTATGCCGAGAGCGGCCCCGACGGACGCGAACGCCAGCGCGCTCTGGTGCGGCACGCGCGCGCGTACGGCATGCGGATCATCGGGCCCAACGCCTTCGGGATCATCAACACCTCGGCGGACGTACGGCTGAACGCCTCCCTCGCCCCCGAGATGCCGCGCCCCGGCCGCATCGGTCTCTTCGCCCAGTCCGGCGCCATCGGCATCGCCCTGCTGTCCCGGCTGCACCGACGCGGGGGAGGGGTCACCGGGGTCACGGGCGTGTCGACCTTCGTCTCCTCCGGCAACCGGGCCGACGTCTCCGGCAACGATGTCCTGCAGTACTGGTACGACGATCCGGACACCGACGTCGTCCTGATGTACCTGGAAACCATCGGCAACCCACGCAAGTTCACCCGCCTCGCACGGCGCACGGCGGCGGCGAAGCCGCTGGTCGTGGTGCAGGGCTCCGGTTCCGCCCCGCAGGGACACGCCGTACGGGCGACACGGTTGCCGCACGCGACGGTGTCCGCGCTGCTCAGGCAGGCCGGGGTGATCCGTGTGGAGACGATCACCGAGCTGGTCGACGCGGGGCTGCTGCTCGCCCGGCAGCCACTGCCGGCCGGGCCGCGCGTGGCGATCCTCGGAAACTCCGAGTCGCTGGGGCTGCTGACGTACGACGCGTGCCTCTCCGAGGGGCTGCGGCCGCATCGACCGCTGGACCTGACGACGGGCGCGTCGGCGGAGGACTTCCACGCCGCGCTGTCCCGGGCGCTGGCGGACGACACCTGTGATGCCGTGGTCGTGACGGTGATACCGGCGGTGGGGGAGGCGTCGCCCGGAGAGGCGGCCCTGGCCGAGGCTCTGCGGTCCGCCGCGGAGACCGTGCCGGGAAAGCCGGTGCTGGTCGTGCATGTGGAACTGGGCGGGATCGCCGAAGCGCTGTCGGCCGCGGCCAGCACCGCACCGCAGGCGGGCCCGCAGGCACCCGGCGCCGTGGGCGCCGCCCACCCGATCCGCCCGTTGGACCGTCGGCCCACCGCCGAACCGGAGCGGTCAGCGGGCGCCGCCGATGCCTCCCGGACCCACCCCGCGCGCATCCCCGCCTACCCCGCCGCCGAACGCGCCGTCCGCGCCCTCGCCGAGGCCGTCAAGTACGCCCAGTGGCGACGCGACGCCGCCGACCCCGGCAAGGTGCCCGAGTACGAGGACATCGACGAGAAGGGCGCCGCGGAGCTGATCGACGGCATGCTCGCGCGCGGGCAGGGGCTGACCCTCGGCACCGACGAGACCTGCGACCTGCTCGGCAAGTACGGCATCGAGGTCCACCGCGCCCTGCACGCCCCCACCCCCGACGACGCCGTCACCGCCGCGCGCGCCCTCGGCTACCCCGTCGCCCTCAAGGCCACTGCCCCCCACCTGCGGCACCGCGCCGACCTGGGCGGCGTACGCCTGGATCTCGCGGACGAGGAGCAACTGCGGCGGGCGTACGCGGAGTTGACCGAACTGTTCGGGACGCCGGAGGAGCTGCGGCCGGTGGTGCAGGGCATGGCGCCGCGCGGTGTCGACACCGTCGTACGTGCCGTCATCGACCCGGCGGCCGGAGCGGTGCTCTCCTTCGGGCTCGCCGGGGCCGCCACCCAACTGCTCGGGGACATGGCGCACCGGCTCATCCCGGTCACCGACCGGGAGGCGACCTCGCTCATCCGCTCGATCCGCACGGCACCGCTCCTGTTCGGCTGGCGCGGCTCGGCACCGGTCGACGCGCCTGCCCTGGAGGAACTGCTGCTGCGTGTGTCGCGTCTGGTCGACGACCATCCGGAGGTCGTCGCGGTCACCCTGGAGCCGGTCGTCGTCGCCACGCGCGGCCTGAGCGTGCTCGGCGCCTCCGTCCGCCTGGCGCCCCCACCCGCCCGCGACGACCTCGGACCGAGGACCCTCCCGACGTACTGAACCCGCCGGAACCCACGGCGACGGGCGTGAGCGGTGCCTCGCAGTCAGTGCTCCCCCGTAGGATGGACCGCATGGCCAAGACCAGTACGACGACCCAGGGGCTGCGTGCGGCGATCGAGCGCAGCGGCTACTACCCGGCCCTCGTGGCCGAGGCGGTGGAGGCCGCCGTGGGCGGCGAGCCCATCCGGTCGTACCTGGTCCACCAGGAGACGACGTTCGACCAGAACGAGGTGCGGCGGCACGTGACGGTGCTGGTCCTCACCGGCAACCGCTTCATCGTGAGTCACACCGACGAGCAGGCCGCGGACAACACCTCCCCGACGCCGTACGCCACGACGTCCACGGAGTCCGTCAAGCTCAGCCGGATCTCGTCGATCGTGGTCAGCCGCGTGGTCGCCAACCCGGAGCAGTACAAGCCGGGCACCCTGCCGCGCGAGGTGGTGCTGACCATCGGCTGGGGCGCCGTCTCCCGCATCGACCTGGAGCCCGCCGCCTGCGGCGACCCCAACTGCGAGGCGGACCACGGCTACACGGGCAACTCGACGGCCGACGACCTGAGCCTGCGCGTCAGCGAGGCCGGGGACGGCCCCGAGACGGTGCGCCAGGCCCTCGCCTTCGCCCAGGCGCTGTCCGAGGCGACCGCGGACACCACCCGCTGATGTCCCACCCGTCTCCCCCCGCCGCCCATGATCGAGGGCGCTCCACGCCCACCCCTCCCGAACCGGCCTGGGACCACCCGGAACCCCTCGCCGTCGACTCGGCGCCCGTCCCCGAATACGGCACCGGCTCGCTCGCCGATCTGCTGCCCACGCTCGCCGCCGGCATGGGCGTCCCCGGCATGATCGCGACGATCCCGGAGCTGACCCCCGCCGACCGCACCTGCGTGTTCCTGATCGACGGCCTGGGCTGGGAGCAGCTGCGAGCGCACCCCGAGGACGCCCCCTTCATGACGTCCCTGCTGGCCACCTCCCGCGGCGGCACCGGGCGTCCGATCACCGCCGGCTACCCGGCGACCACCGCGACCTCCCTCGCCTCCGTCGGCACCGGCCTGCCGCCGGGCGCCCACGGCCTGCCGGGCTACACCGTGCGCGACCCGGCCACCGGCGAGCTGATGAACCAGCTGCGCTGGCAGCCGTGGACGGAACCGCGCGCGTGGCAGCCCCACCCCACCGTCTTCCAGCTCGCCGCAGCCGCGGGCGTGCACGCCGCCCAGGTGACCTCCCCGACCTTCGAGACGACCCCGCTGACCAAGGTCGCGCTCAGCGGCGGAACGTTCCACGGACGGCTGACCGGCGAGGAGCGCATGGACCTCGCGGCCGAACAACTCGCCGTCGGCGACCGCTCCCTGGTCTACACGTACTACTCCGAACTGGACGGGTCCGGCCACCGCTTCGGCGTCGACTCCGACACCTGGCGCGGCCAGCTCGCTCACGTCGACCGGCTCGTCCAGCGCCTGGCCGAGCAACTGCCGCCGCACAGCGCGCTCTACGTCACCGCCGACCACGGCATGCTCGACGTGCCCTTCGACGAGCAGCACCGCATCGACTTCGACGAGGACTGGGAGCTGCGCGCCGGCGTCGCCCTGCTCGGCGGCGAGGGGCGCGCACGGCATGTCTACGCGCTGCCGGGCGCGGAGAACGACGTGCTGATCTGCTGGCGCGAGGTGCTCGGCGAGCAGTTCTGGGTGGCCTCACGCGACGAGGCGATCGCGGCGGGCTGGTTCGGACCCCAGGTCGACGCGCGGGTGTACGACCGGATCGGTGACGTGATCGCCGCCGCACGCGACGACGTTCTGATCATCGCCTCGGAGCGGGAGCCGAAGGAGTCGTCGATGGTCGGCAACCACGGCTCGATGACCCCTGCCGAGCAGCTGGTCCCCCTCCTCGAAGTACGCTCCTGACGCGTCCCTGTCCGCTGAAGCTCCGCGAAGTCTCCCTGTTGCCGAAAGGTGCTCACCTCACCATGCCCGAGCTGGTGTTCTTCTCCGGAACCATGGACTGCGGGAAGTCGACGCTGGCTCTGCAGATCGAGCACAACCGTTCGGCACGCGGTCTGACGGGCATGATCTTCACGCGTGACGACCGGGCCGGCGAGGGCAAGCTCTCCTCGCGCCTCGGCCTGGTCACGGACGCGGTGGAGGTCGAGGACGGGATGGACCTGTACGCCTACCTCGTCGACCACCTCTCGCAGGGCCGGCGCGCGGACTACGTGATCGCGGACGAGGCGCAGTTCCTGGCGCCGGTTCAGATCGACCAACTCGCCCGCGTGGTCGACGATCTGGACATCGACGTCTACGCCTTCGGCATCACCACCGACTTCCGCTCCAAGCTGTTCCCCGGCTCCCAGCGGCTGGTGGAACTGGCCGACCGAGTGGAGGTGCTCCAGGTCGAGGCCCTGTGCTGGTGCGGCGCCCGTGCCACGCACAACGCCCGCACGATAGGCGGTGTCATGGTCGTCGAGGGCGCCCAGGTGGTGGTCGGCGACGTCAACCAGTCCGCGGACGAGGTCGGCTACGAGGTGCTGTGCCGCCGGCACCACCGGCGCCGTATGACGGCCGCGACGGCCCGGGCGGCGGCGCTGTCACCGGACGTGCTGCCGGTGTCATCCTCCTGAGTGGCCGGCAGAGACCGGCGCCGGTCTCTGCAGCAGGGCGAACCTCGCCCCCTCCGGGTCCGCAACCAGCGCCACCCGGCCGTGGGAGCCGTCCCGGACCGGCCTGAGGACGTGACCGCCCAGGTGCAGGAGGCGCTCGACGGCGTCGTCCACGTCGTCCACGTCGAAGTACGTCATCCAGTGCGGCCCCCGGTCACGGGGCAGCGCGTGGCCCAGGCCGCGGATGCCGGCGACGGGGCGGCCGTCCAGATGCAGAGTCAGGTAGTCCAGGTCGGCGGAGACCACCGGCTCCCGCTCGTAGCGGAACACCGTCTCGTAGAACTTGGCGACGCTCTCGGACTCGAAGGTCAGCAGTTCGTTCCAGGCAGGTGTGCCGGGCACGCCCGTGACGGCCGTCCCGAGGTGGGCGGCCGCCTGCCATACGCCGAAGACGGCGCCCGAGGGGTCCAGGCAGATGGCCAGGCGTCCGGCGTCGCCGGCGTCCAGTGGGCCCACGCCGACCGTGCCGCCGCACTGCCGTACCGATGCGGCCGTCAGGTCCACGTCGTCCGAGGCGAGGTAGGGCGTCCAGGCGATGGGCAGCTGCCGTTCCGGGGGCAGTTGGCCGATGCCCGCCACCTCGTGTCCGTCGAGCAGAGCCCGCACGTAGGGGCCGAGCTGCTGGGGGCCCGGCTGGAACTCCCAGCCGAACAGCGCTCCGTAGAAGTCCTGGGTCGTGGCGGGCCCGTGCACCATCAGACTCACCCAGCAGGGCGTGCCGGGCGTGTGCCGAGCGGGCTGGAAGCCGTTCAGGCCGGCCGACCCCCGTGCGTCGGTCATCGTCACTCTCTTCTTGGCCCCCTAGCGGTGGCCGTGTCGCATCCGCTCTGACGGACCCCCGTGCCGATGCTCGCACCAGCCGCGGTACCGCGCTTCGCGGCACGCCCCGCGCGACGGTCCCTGCCCGGAAGATGCCTGATGTGTGGTTCCGTGTTCGTTTCCGCGCGGCGGCTGACGGATGTCGATCGGCTGTACAGCATGTGCCCGGTCCCGTACGCCTCGTGACCGGGCCTGTCCGGCGGGCAGAGTAGCCGGACCTGAGCGACTCGGCCACCCCTGTGCGCAAGGATGGTGGCCATGAACGCCATCATCTCCGCAACCGAACTCGCGAATGATCTGGCGGGGGAGAACCCGCCGGTCCTGCTGGACGTCCGCTGGCAGTTGACCGTCGCCAAGGCGGCCGGGGAGCCGCCGTTCGACGGCCGGGCCGAGTACGAGGCCGGGCACATCCCCGGCGCGGTCTTCGTCGACCTGGACAGGGAACTCGCCTCCGCGCCCGGCGAGAAGGGGCGGCACCCGCTGCCCGACGTCGCGGAGTTCGGCGCCGCCATGCGCCGGGCGGGCGTGTCGGCCCGGACGCCGGTGGTCGTGTACGACGGAGGGCAGGGCTGGGCGGCGGCGCGTGCCTGGTGGCTGCTGCGCTGGACCGGGCACCCTGACGTGCGGGTCCTCGACGGCGGACTGCCGGCCTGGCAGGGCCCGCTGGAGACCTCGGTGCCGACTCCGGCCGAGGGCGACTTCGAGCCGGTGCCGGGGGCCATGGGGCTCCTGGACGCCGACGGTGCCGCGGCGCTGGCACGGTCGGGGGTGCTGCTGGACGCGCGGGCGGGGGAGCGCTACCGCGGCGAGGTGGAGCCGATCGACCGGGTCGGCGGGCACATTCCGGGCGCCGTGTCGGCGCCGACGACCGAGAACGTGGGCGCGGACGGGCGGTTCCTGCCCGCGGAGGACCTGCGGGACCGTTTCAAGGCCCTCGGCGTGTCCGGCGGCACGGAGGCCGGCGTGTACTGCGGTTCGGGCGTCTCCGCGGCGCACGAGGTGCTGGCGCTGGCGGTCGCGGGCATTCCGGCAGCGCTGTACGTGGGGTCGTGGTCGGAGTGGTCGTCGGATGCTTCGCGGCCGGTGGCGGTGGGGCCGGACCCCCAGTAGCCGACGCTGCTGTCGCGTACGGCAGGAGGGCCCGCACCCACCGGTGCGGGCCCTCCTGCCGTACGCCCGCCTACTCCTGCTTCTTCCGCCGTGTCCCGAACACGATCTCGTCCCAGCTGGGCACGGCCGCTCTGCGGCCCGGCCGGACACCGTCCGCCTCGGCCTGGCGGTCGGTGGAGCCGATGAGGCGGTCGCGATGGCTGCCGACGGAGCGCGGCATGAGGACGTCGGCGTAGGCGGAACCGGCCGAGGCCGCGGGGGCCGGGGGCTCCTCCGCCTCGGCTTCCTCGACGGGCTCCTCCTCGGGCTCCGCGGGACGTTCGGGGACGACCAGGTCGCCCCGGAAGCTCGGCACCGCTTCCAGCAGGCTGGTCAGCGAATCCCGCTCGCCCGTGCTCTCCTCCGCCGGTTCCGACGACTGCGCCGGCAGGCTCGGCCGCTCACGGTCGGCGGACCGGTCCAGCGGCCGGTCGCGCGGCAGCCGGGCGATGCGCGGAACGAACGGGAAGCTGGGCTCCGGCGCCGCGAGATCGTCGGACTCGCCGATCAGCGCGCGCGCCTCGTCGTCGACGGCCTGCACGAGCCGCCGGGGCGGGTCGTACGTCCAGCTCGCCGAGTGCGGTTCGCCCGCGACGCAGTAGACCAGCAGGACCTCCCAGGTGCCGTCGTCGCGGCGCCAGGAGTCCCACTGGACGGTGTCCTTCTCGGCGCCGCGCAGCAGCAGCCGCTCCTGGACGGCCTCGCCGAGCGGCGGGCCGGAGTTCTCGCCGGGGCGGCGGACCGGGGTCTTGCGGGCCCGCTCCGCCATGAAGGCGCGCTCGGCCAGCACGGGCCCCTCGAAGCGGCGTACGCGATCGACGGGGATGCCGGCCAGTTGGGCGACCTCCTCCGCCGTCGCGCCCGCTCGTATCCGCGCCTGGATGTCACGGGGGCGGAGATGGCTCTCCACCTCGATCTCGATCTGGCCGAGGCGGGGACGGTCGCCGCGCACGGCGGCGCGGAGCCGTTCGTCGATGGGAAGCGTGTACTCCGTGCTGTCCGCAGCCTTCAGCACCAGCCGTGTGCCGTCATTCGAGACGGCCACGACACGCAGTTCGGGCATGGGGACCTCCCGGGTGGTGCCTGCCGACGTCACGTGCGTCGCTGCTTCCGCTAGTCGAGTGTGGCCTGCCCGGGTGCAGCCTGCCACAACCTTGCCGAGTTGCCCGGCGTGTCGGGCGCGGGCCCTGGATCGCCGTTATGGCACGGTTACCTATTCGCAACGCTAAGTGACAAAAACCGTCACCCTGTGCAACTAGCCCCCTCCCGGCGGTCCTTCAAGGCCCTGTGCACCCTGACGGGAGACCGGACCCAGGGCTCGCAACAGTACTCCATTTGGGCCACGTGCGTGGATTGGCGCGCCGCCGAACTTCTCGCAAGGGGTGAGGCTCGGCCGCCGTGGCCGGGTTTCGCGATCTTGCAAGTGGCGCATTTCACGCACACCTCAGGAACGGATTCAACTGCTGCTATGCCCCCAGGACCCTCCGCAAGTAGTCGTTCTGGAACCGCCGATCGGGGTCGAGGCGATCCCGCAGTTCGGTGAACTCCCCGAAGCGCGGGTACACCCGGGAGAAGTACTCGGCGTCCCGCGTGTGCACCTTGCCCCAGTGCGGGCGGCCCTCGTGGGCGGTGAAGATGCGTTCGGCAGCGGTGAAGTACGCCTGATAGGGCGTGCCCTGGAACATGTGGACGGCGATGTAGGCACTGTCGCGGCCCGACGCCGTCGACAGCGTGATGTCGTCGGCCGGGGCGGTGCGCACCTCGACGGGGAAGCTGATCCGCAGGCTCGAACGGTCGACCATGGCCTTCAGTTCGCGCAGTGTCTCGACCACGGCCTCGCGCGGAACGGCGTATTCCATCTCCACGAAGCGCACCCGGCGCGGAGACGTGAAGACCTTGTAAGGAATGTCGGTGTAGGTCCGTGCGGACAGCGCCTTGCTGGAGATCTGCGCGATCGCCGGGATCGTGGCCGGCGCCGCGCGACCGACCCAGTTGGCCACCTGGAAGACGCCGTTGGAGAGGAACTCGTCCTCGAACCAGCTCTGGAGCTGGGGCACCGGCTTCTCCGGGCCCGCGCTGCGGTTGTTGCGCTTGGTGTTGGTGTTGCCCGTGTGGGGGAACCAGTAGAACTCGAAGTGCTCGTTCTCGGCCCAGAGTTCATCGAAGTCGGCGAGGACCTTGACGAACGGCATGGGCTCCTCGCGGGCCGTGAGCAGGAAGATCGGCTCCACGGCGAACGTGATCGCGGTGACGATGCCCAGGGCACCGAGGCCGATGCGGGCGGCCGCGAAGATCTCCGGGTTCTCCTTCTCGGAGCAGGTGAGCACCAGGCCGTCGGCCGTGACCAGTTCAAGGGCCTTGATCTGGGCGGCGATCGAGCCGGACTCGCGGCCCGTGCCGTGGGTGCCCGTACTGATGGCGCCGGAGACCGTCTGCTCCATGATGTCGCCCATGTTCGTCAGCGACAGACCTTCACGCGCCAGGGCCACGTTGAGTCTCTTGAGCGGGGTGCCGGCCTCGACCGTGACGGTCATGGCCTCCCGGTCAATGGTGCGTATGCCCGTCAACAGTTGAGGGCGTATCAAGACGCCGTCCGTGGCGGCTATGGACGTGAAGGAGTGACCGGTGCCGACGGCCTTCACCTTCAGGCCGTCCTCGGCGGCCTTCCGGACGGCCTCGGCCAGCTCGTCGACGGAGGCGGGAGTCACCTCCCGCGCGGGACGCGCGGAGACATTGCCGCCCCAGTTACGCCACGTGCCGTTCTTCCCGCTCACTGTGGTGCTCAACGGTGCCTCCCCGACCCGGAGCCGGCCTCTTGAGCCGGCGGTACCCGAGGAAACCGACCGCGACCGCGACGGCCCCGGCCACCGCCGGAACCCCGTACCCGGCGCGCGCCCCGGCCGCGTCGATGACCCAGCCGGCCACGGAGGAGCCGAGCGCGACCCCGACCGCGAGCCCCGTGCTGACCCAGGTCATGCCCTCGGTCAGGTGCGCACGTGGTACGTGCTCTTCGATGAGGGACATCGTCGTGATCATCGTGGGAGCGATGGACAGACCCGCAACGAACAGCGCCACGGCCAGAAACGGCAAGTTTCCGACCAGTAGGAGGGGGATCATACTCACGGCCATCGCGCAGACACCCAGCAACCATCGAGGTTCGGGCGCTCCGGAGAAGCGCAGCAGTCCGAAGACGATCCCCGCCACGCAGGAGCCGGCCGCGTACAGCGCGAGCACGACGCTCGCGGCACCCTTGTGGCCCTGCTCGTCGGCGAAGGCGACGGTGACCACGTCGACCGCCCCGAAGATCGCTCCGGTCGCCACGAAGGTCGCCACCAGCACCTGCAGGCCCCCGGAGCGCAGCGCCGTACCGCCGCCGCGGTGCTCGCGCGGGTGCGGCTTCGGCTCGGTGGCGCGCTGCGCGGTCAGCCAGAAGACACCGACGGCCAGGAAGCAGGCGGCGAGCAGCGGCCCGGCCTCCGGGAACCAGGCCGTGGACAGCCCGATGGAGATGATCGGCCCGAAGATGAAGCAGACCTCGTCCACCACGGACTCGAAGGAGTACGCGGTGTGCAGCTGCGGGGTCCCCCGGTACAGGGCCGCCCAGCGGGCCCTGATCATCGCGCCGACGCTCGGCACGCAGCCGATGCCCGCACAGCACACGTACAGCACCCAGTCCGGCCACCCGTAGTGCGCGGCGACCAGCAGCCCGGCCGCCGCGGCGAGCGAGACCAGCGTCGCCGGGCGCAGCACCCGCCGCTGCCCGTACTGGTCCACCAGGCGCGAGACCTGCGGACCGGCCACCGCGGCGGCCAGCGCGATGGTCGCCGACAGGGCACCGGCCAGCCCGTACCGCCCGGTCAGCTGCGAGACCATCGTGACCACGCCGATGCCCATCATCGACAGCGGCATACGGCCGAGGAAGCCCGCGGCGGAGAAGCCCTTGGAGCCGGGGGCGGCGAACAGGGCGAGGTAGGGGCTGGGCAACGGGGTCTCCGGAGAAGCTCAGTAAGGTGCGAGCGCAGTCGATACAGCTTACGGGTCAGGCGAACCCGATGCGCCGGCGAATATCGGACGCGATCCGATTCGTCACCGGGCGGTTTCCGGCCCGTCAGTGCCGAGTGGCAGGATCGACCCATGCCAGACGCGCTCGATGCCACCCCCTACGACGCCCTGCTCCTGCTCTCGTTCGGCGGCCCCGAGGGCCCGGACGACGTGATCCCGTTCCTGGAGAACGTGACGCGCGGCCGCGGCATCCCCAGGGAACGTCTCAAGGAGGTGGGCGAGCACTACTACCTGTTCGGCGGGGTCAGCCCGATCAACGACCAGAACCGCGCCCTGCTGGACGCCCTCCGCAAGGACTTCGCCGACCACGGCCTCGACCTGCCGGTCTACTGGGGCAACCGCAACTGGGCGCCGTATCTGACCGACACCCTGCGCGACATGGTCCGCGACGGCCGCCGCCGCATCCTGGTCCTCGCCACCAGCGCCTACGCCTCGTACTCGGGCTGCCGCCAGTACCGCGAGAACCTCGCCGACGCGCTCGCGACCCTGGAGACGGAGGGCCTGGAGCTGCCGAGGCTCGACAAGCTGCGGCACTACTTCAACCACCCGGGCTTCCTGGAGCCCATGATCGACGGGATCGTCCAGTCCCTCGCCGACCTCCCCGAGGACGTCCGCGACGGCGCGCACATCGCGTTCACCACCCACTCGATCCCGACCGCCGCCGCGGACACCTCCGGCCCCGTCGGGGACCACGGCGACGGCGGCGCGTACGTCCGGCAGCACCTGGACGTCGCCCAGCTGATCGCCGACGCCGTCCGCGAGCGCACCGGCGTCGACCACCCCTGGCAGCTCGTCTACCAGTCCCGCTCCGGTGCCCCGCACATCCCGTGGCTGGAGCCCGACATCTGCGACCACCTGCAGGAGCGGCAGGCCGCCGGGGCCCCGGCCGTCGTCATGGCCCCGATCGGCTTCGTCTCCGATCACATGGAGGTCATGTACGACCTCGACACGGAGGCCAAGGCCAGGGCCGAGGAGCTGGGGCTGCCGGTGCGCCGCTCCGCGACCGTCGGCGCCGACCCGCGGTTCGCCGCCGCCGTCCGCGATCTCGTGCTGGAGCGCGCCGCCGTCGAGCGCGGGCAGGAGGTCACGCCGTGCGCCCTGGGCGCGCTCGGTCCCAGTCACCACCTCTGCCCGGTGGGCTGCTGCCCGGCCCGCGCCTCCCGCCCCGCCGCCGCGGGCGCCGACAGCCCCTACGCGTGAGGAGCCCCGTGACCGACCCCCTGCACTCGGAACTGCTCGACCTGGCCCGTGAGGCCGCCCACCGCGCGGGCGCACTGCTGCGCGACGGCCGACCCGCCGACCTCGCGGTCGCGGCCACCAAGTCCAGCCCGATCGACGTGGTCACCGAGATGGACATCGCGGCCGAGAAGCTGATCACCGGCATGATCGCCGACCAGCGTCCGGACGACGGCCTCCTCGGCGAGGAGGGCGCCTCCACCGAGGGCACGAGCGGCGTCCGCTGGGTGATCGACCCGCTCGACGGCACGGTCAACTACCTGTACGGCCTGCCCACTTGGGCCGTCTCCATCGCCGCCGAGCAGGACGGCGAGACCGTCGTCGGGGTGGTCGCGGCCCCGATGCGCGGCGAGACGTACCACGCGGTCCGCGGCAGCGGGGCATGGGCGACGGGAGCCTGGGACGGCGAGCGCAGGCTCGCCTGCCGTACCGCGCCGCCCCTGGACCAGGCCCTGGTCTCCACCGGCTTCAACTACGTCACCGAGGTCCGCGCCCACCAGGCCGACGTCGCCCAGAAGCTGATCCCGCTGCTGCGCGACATCCGGCGCGGCGGCTCGGCCGCGGTCGACCTGTGCGACGTCGCCGCCGGCCGCCTCGACGGCTACTACGAACGCGGCCTGAACGCCTGGGACCTCGCGGCGGGCGACCTGATCGCCCGCGAGGCGGGCGCGCTGACCGGTGGACGCCCCGGAGAGCGCCCGTCACGGGATCTGGCGGTCGCGGGCACCCCTGGCGTCTTCGAGCCCCTCCAGCGCCTCCTGGAGGACTTCGGCGCCTGGCACGACTGACGCGTGCCCCCGGTCGAAGGCAGGCGGACATCACACCGGACACTGCGTGAACACCGCCGCACGCGAACGCGACGGGGCCCCGGTGCTGGATTCACCGGGGCCCCGTCGCGTTACGGGCGTGCGGGCGATCAGACGCTGGACGCGCCGACCTCCACACCGTGTTCGGCGGCGAGGCGGTGCAGGTCGTCGAGCTCGGCCAGCTCCACGTCGACGAGGAAGTCGTCGCCCTCGTCACGAGCCCGCGACAGGTCGGACTCGGTCGCCCTTATGCGCTGCAGAAGTCCTGCGGTGAAAGCGTCCATGCTACGCCCCCTCGTCCTGGGTCGTGGGTCGGTGGCACGGGGGTGTGCCGTGGGTGGAAAGGGGCGATCACGTCTCCTGTGGATGCCCAGCGCCGCTCAGCTGGGCGGCGACGGTGCCGGGCACCCACGCCCGCCCTGAGCGAAGCGGTTGGCTGCGCACCGCGTGGTCGTGCGGTACATGCAGAGCGTGATCGCGGGGTGTAGAACTCGTCCTCCCCAAGCTCCCTTCCGCGGAAACCTCAACCGCACGAGAAAATCTCGCATTCCCGTTCTCACACCCGCCCCTCATGGCGCCCTCACCCGTCTTACAGCCGACTTATGGCCGAAAAGTGCAGGATGGAGGTCTACACACCCACGAAGACCCCTGCCCGCATGCGCCGGAACCGGTGCTACGCGGGTGGACAGAGGAAGGACAAGCGACGTGCGCGTACTCGTCGTCGAGGACGAGCAACTGCTCGCCGATGCGGTGGCCACCGGACTGCGCCGGGAGGCCATGGCCGTCGACGTCGTGTACGACGGTGCGGCCGCCCTGGAGCGCATCGGCGTCAACGACTACGACGTGGTCGTCCTCGACCGCGACCTCCCGCTCGTGCACGGCGACGACGTCTGCCGCAAGATCGTCGAACTCGGCATGCCCACGCGCGTGCTGATGCTCACGGCCTCCGGAGACGTCAGCGACCGTGTCGAGGGCCTGGAGATCGGCGCCGACGACTATCTGCCCAAGCCCTTCGCGTTCAGCGAGCTCATCGCCCGCGTGCGCGCCCTCGGACGGCGGACGAGCGTGCCGCTGCCGCCCGTCCTGGAGCGCGCCGGCATCAAGCTCGACCCCAACCGCCGCGAGGTCTTCCGCGACGGAAAGGAGGTCCAGCTCGCACCGAAGGAGTTCGCCGTGCTGGAGGTGCTCATGCGCAGCGAGGGCGCGGTCGTCTCCGCCGAGCAACTCCTGGAGAAGGCCTGGGACGAGAACACCGACCCGTTCACCAACGTGGTCCGCGTGACCGTCATGACCCTGCGCCGCAAGCTGGGTGAGCCGCCCGTCATCGTCACCGTGCCCGGCTCCGGCTACCGGATCTGATCCCCGTGGCCGCGACACCTGCGCCTCCTCAGGCGCCCCCGAAGCCCACCTGGGATCCCCGGAGGCCGGTGCAGCCCTTCCCGTGGCTGCGCCCGACCATCCGGATACGGCTGACGCTGTTGTACGGCGGCATGTTCCTGATCGCGGGCATCGTGCTGCTGCTGATCATCTACCTGCTGGCCGCCCAGGCCCTGAACGTGGGCAGTGAGCTGCCGTTCAAGATCGCTCAGGGCAAGGTCACCAGCGATATCTGCGACCTGCCCGCCAGCGCCTCGCCCGACGTGTTCAACAGAGCCATGAACGAGTGTGTCAACGAGCAGCGTCAGCACGCCCTGGACAGCCTGCTCAGCCGCTCGCTCCTGGCCCTGCTCGGCCTCGCCGTGATCGCCTTCGCCTTCGGTTACGCCATGGCCGGCCGTGTCCTGTCGCCGCTCGGCCGGATCACCCGCACCGCGCGCGCGGTGGCGGGGTCGGACCTGTCCCGCCGTATCGAGCTGGACGGCCCGGACGACGAGCTGAAGGAACTGGCGGACACCTTCGACGACATGCTGGAGCGGCTCCAGCGGGCCTTCACCGCCCAGCAGCGCTTCGTCGGCAACGCCTCGCACGAGCTGAGGACGCCGCTCGCGATCAACCGCACACTGCTGGAGGTGCACCTGTCCGACCCGGGCGCGCCGGTGGAACTGCAGCAGCTCGGCAAGACGCTGCTGGCCACCAACGAGCGCAGCGAGCAGCTCGTCGAGGGCCTGCTGCTGCTCGCCCGCAGTGACAACCAGATCGTCGAGCGCAAGCCCGTGGACCTCGCCGAGGTCGCCTCGCAGGCCATCGACCAGGTGCGCGCCGAGGCGGAGGACCGGAGCGTGGAGATCCGCGGCAAGCGCGAGCCCGTGGTCGTCCAGGGCAACGGCGTGCTCCTGGAGCGGATCGCCCTGAACCTCGTGCAGAACGCGGTGCGTTACAACGTCGCCGAGGACGGCTGGGTGGAGGTCACGACCGAGGCCCAGCACGGCCAGGCGGTCCTGATCGTCTCGAACACGGGGCCGGTCGTGCCGGCGTACGAGATCGACAACCTCTTCGAGCCGTTCCGGCGGCTGCGTACGGAGCGCACGGGCAGCGACAAGGGCGTCGGCCTCGGTCTGTCCATCGTCCGGTCCGTGGCCCGGGCGCACGGCGGGCACATCTATGCCCAGCCGCGTGAGGGGGGAGGGCTCGTGATGCGGGTCACGCTACCGATCTGAGATCATGACCTCGGAGTTCACCGACACACGGGGGTGTTCGCTTTGCGCGGAATTTCTGGGACGCTGTCCCGACATCTTCGTGTGTGATCGATCACAGCTGCGATTTTCCGGCCATCTACTCTCCGTGATCATGTGTCCTTCGAAAGGTCGGGAAAATCCCTGTTTTCGCAGGTCGTGATCACGGGAAGTACACGGTGAGACGCCTTTGGACTGCGGCGTTCGGACCGTGTACGGTCCCCATCGCCATCCAAGCCGATCACTCTTGAGGGGTCCGGTTGGGTGTCGATTGAGTAACAGACCTTGATGTGAGGCAAAATCTCCGCCTCAGGTCGGGCACAAGTCCGGCCTCTCACGCGTTACGTGCGCTGGAGACACCGCAGACACCCAGAGGGGGAGAGCGACATGGCAACCGACTACGACACTCCACGCAAGACCGACGACGACGTCGACTCGGACAGCCTCGAAGAACTCAAGGCCCGGCGGAACGACAAGTCGGCCTCCGCCGTGGACGTGGACGAGTTCGAGGCCGCCGAGGGTCTGGAACTCCCGGGCGCCGACCTCTCGAACGAGGAACTGGCCGTCCGGGTGCTGCCGAAGCAGCAGGACGAGTTCACGTGCATGAGCTGCTTCCTGGTGCACCACCGCAGCCAGCTGGCCCGGGAGAAGAACGGTCAGCCGATCTGCCGCGACTGCGACTGAGGCGGGGTCGGCCGTGACCGGCTCGACCCCTCCCTGGAAGCGCCGCTTCTCCGGCAGGGGAGCGGACGAAGGGCCGTCCGACGGCCCGAAGTACGGCGCGCGTGACGACGAGCGAGGCTCAACCGGTACGGGAGCGGCCTCGCTCGAACCGGCAACGGGCCGGGGTGACCTCCCGGCGCCCGTGGAGGCCCCCACGCCCGTAGCCCGGCGCCGCGTGGCGGTGATCCGGCAGAAGGCCAGGGAAGGCGTCCGCAAGGGCGGTGACCGCGCCCGGGCGGGACTGGCGCGCCTCACCGACCGCATCATCGAACTGGCTCCGCGGGTCCCCGTACGGGACCTGGCGACGCTCCGCAGGCAGTTCCCGGGCCTCGGACCCGAGGAGATCGCGGACAGGCTCGTGGCGGGCGCGGCGAACGGCACGGCCACGGTCGGAGCGGGGATCGGGGCGGCGGCGATGCTGCCCGTACCGCCGGCGATGCCGACGGAGCTGGCCGCCGAGATCACGGGCGTCGCGGTGATAGAGCTCAAGCTGATCGCCGAGCTCCACGAGGTGTACGGCGTGCGACCGCCCGGCAACCTCATGGAGCGCAGCAGCGCGTATCTGGACTCCTGGTCGGGGGAGCGCGGGGTCGACGTGACCAAGCCGTCGTCCTTCAACTTGGCGGTGAACAGTCACATGAAGCGGCAGCTGCGCCAGCAGATCATGAAGCGGCTGATGCGCAATCTGCCGAATCTGATGCCGTTCATGGTGGGAGCGGCCGTGGGGGCGGTCATGAACCGCCGGGACACCAAGCACCTTGCCGCCCGGATCAGGGCGGATCTCCGGAAGATCCAGGTGCCGTGGGAGGCCCTGCCCGAGCTTCCGGCTCTGGAGCGTCCGGCTGACGCGCTGGAGATGGGGACCGACGTCACGAAGGAACTCGGGCGCGGCCCGAAAGAGGACGCGGAAGAGGGCCCGAAACATGACCCGGAAGATGACGGGCGCTGAGTGACGGGCGGTCGTGCTGGGTTCGGCCCCGCCGGAATGCCCCCCGTGGTGCCGCATCCTCGCCCCGCCGGCGCCCGTGTCGGGTGACGCCTCGGCCGTCTGTTCCGGGCCGGCCCTTCGTCCGGTGCCCGGCCCCGGCTACACCGCCGCCTTCGCCGCCTTCAGGGCCTCCGCCAGGCGTTCCGGCTCGCGCGTCGACAGGTACAGGTACGGCGTCGGGTCCTCGGGGTCGGTGACCTCGACGCGCAGGGCCGTGGGGATGTAGGCGCGCAGCAGCAGGAAAGCGCGCGTGTCGGCCTTGTGGGTGCGCCAGGCACGGGCCTCCTCGGCGTCCAGCACCTGCGCCTCGCCCAGGGCCGTGACCGGGATCTTCGCGTCGCCCGCGATCAGGGAGTCGCCCACGACACGGATGCGGACCGAACCGTACGAGCTGGTGACGACCGCCGCGGCCGCGGTGCCGCCGGCCAGGCCGCCGAGCATCGGCAGCGTGCCGAACGGGAGCAGGATCAAGGCCATCGACAGCCCCACCAGGAAGCAGACCAGCCACCAGGAGCGGGGCGCGGTGAGGCGTTCTTCGTACGGGGCGGCGGAGAGCTGCATGGAGCCAAGCTTGGCATGGTGTCGGGGCAGTACCGACGCGCGGGTAAGGTCTGCGGCTGTGAGTGGTACTTCCGCAGCTCTTCAGCCTCCCGCCGACGCGGTGAAACCGGTGCGACATCCGGACGCCCCCGCGCCCGGTGAGCTTCTGGGGGCGCACTACGGCCAGTGCTTCGGCTGTGGCGGCGAACAGCCGCACGGGCTGCGTCTTCAGGCACGGGCCGGCGAAGGCGTCTCGCTCACCGCCGAGTTCACCGTGCAGGCCGCCCACCAGGGCGCTCCCGGCCTCGCGCACGGCGGTGTACTGGCCGCCGCCCTGGACGAGACCCTCGGCTCCCTGAACTGGCTGCTGCGGACCATCGCGGTGACCGGACGGCTGGAGACCGACTTCGTGCGGCCCGTGCAGGTCGGTACGACGCTCCATCTGCAGGCCGAGGTGACCGCGGTGGCCGGGCGGAAGATCTACTCGACCGCGACCGGGCGGATCGGCGGCCCGGACGGACCGGTCGCCGTACGGGCCGACGCGCTCTTCATCGAGGTCAAGGTCGACCACTTCATCGACCATGGCCGCGAGCAGGAGATCCAGGCCGCCATGAACGACCCGGACCAGATCCGGCGCGCCCGCGCCTTCGAGGTGAACCCGTGAGCCGCGACCCCGTGAACGTACTGATCCGCCGCGTCGACCCCGACGTACCGCTTCCGACGTACGCACACCCCGGTGACGCGGGTGCGGATCTGCGCACCACCGAGGCGTGCGAACTGGGGCCCGGGGAGCGGGCCGTGCTGCCCACGGGAGTGGCTGTCGCGCTCCCGGAGGGGTACGCGGCCTTCGTGCATCCGCGGTCCGGTCTGGCCGCCCGCTGCGGTGTCGCCCTCGTGAATGCCCCGGGGACGGTTGATGCCGGGTACCGTGGGGAGATCAAGGTGATCGTGGTGAATCTCGACCCGCGCGAGCCCGTGCGGTTCGAGCGCTTCGACCGGATTGCCCAACTGGTCGTCCAGCAGGTCGAGAGGGTCCGCTTCCGTCAGGTCGCGGAGCTTCCCGGCTCGGCGCGGGCCGAGGGGGGCTTCGGGTCCACCGGGGGTCATGCCGCGGTGGACGACGGAGGCGGCACAAGCGGTCAGGCCGCCTTGAGCGGCACGACGGGTGGGAATCGATACGCTTCGGTCGTATCCGACCGGGAAGGACAGTGACGTGTTCGGACGTCGCAAGAAGAAGGGTGCCGCCGAGGACGCGGCCGGCGAGGCCGAGCAGGTCGTCGACAGCGTCGACACTGAGGCGGACGACGAGGTCGAGCGGGTCAGGCTCGAACCCGAACCGCGGCCCGACGGCCCCTGGGACAGCTCCGAGGTACGCGACCCGGCCGAGGGCCGCGTGGACCTGGGCGGCCTGTTCGTGCCGGGGGTCGACGGCATGGAGCTGCGGGTGGAGGTCGCGGGCGACGCGATCGTCGCGGCGACCGTCGTGCTGCACGACAGCGCCATCCAGCTGCAGGCATTCGCCGCGCCCAAGCGCGAGGGCATCTGGGGCGAGGTGCGTGAGGAGATCGCGACCGGCATCACCCAGCAGGGTGGCATCGTCGACGAGGTCGAGGGGCCGCTCGGCTGGGAGCTGCGGGCCCAGGTGCCCGTGCAGCTGCCGGACGGCACGGGCGGCTTCCAGGTCGTGCGGTTCGTCGGTGTGGACGGGCCCCGCTGGTTCCTGCGCGGCGTGATCTCGGGCCAGGGCGCGGTGCAGCCGCAGGCCGCCGGACTGCTGGAGCAGATCTTCCGGGACACGGTCGTGGTCCGCGGCGAGGGCCCGATGGCGCCTCGCGACCCGATCGTCCTGAAGCTGCCGAACGACGCGCAGATGGTCCCCGAAGGGGTCCAGCAGGAAGAGGGCGGCTCCCGCTTCTCCGGCGGCATGGGCCAGCTGCAGCGCGGACCGGAGATCACCGAGGTCCGGTAGCGGTAGGAGGAACCGCCGAAGGACCGCACCCATCGCGCGGTGCGGTCCTTTGTCATGTGCGGATCCGTGACGTGGGGACGGCGGCATGTGCCGACCCGGCCCGAACCGTTGATCGATCGGCCGCCCGGCGGGGATACTGACCCGGTCCCATGGGGGAGGGCAGATGAGCCAGGTGGTCACCGAGACCATGGTGCGCGTCGAGAACGTGCACAAGTCGTACGGGCGGGGAGCCGCCGCCGTCCACGCGCTGCGGGGGGTCTCCTTCGAGCTGCCGCGCGGCGAACTCGTCGCCCTCAAGGGGCGTTCCGGCTCCGGGAAGACCACGCTCCTCAACATCGTCGGCGGGCTCGACGCGCCGGACGAGGGGCGGGTCACGGTCGACGGGAAGGATCTCGCGGCGCTGGACGAGGACGGGCTGCTCGCTCTGCGCCGGGACCGTGTCGGCTTCGTCTTCCAGTCCTTCGGGCTCATCCCGATCCTCACCGCCGCCGAGAACGTGGGGGTGCCGATGCGGCTGCGCCGGGCCCATCCGCGCGAGCGCGAGGAGCGTGTCGAGCTGCTGCTCTCCCTGGTCGGCCTCGCCGACCACGCGGCCCAGCGGCCCGGCGAGCTCTCCGGCGGCCAGCAGCAGCGCGTCGCCATCGCCCGCGCCCTGGCCAACAACCCCGCACTCCTCATCGCCGACGAGCCGACCGGCCAGCTGGACGCGGAGACCGGTCACGCCGTGATGGAACTGCTGCGGGCGGTCGTCCGCAGCGAGCAGGTCACGGCCCTGGTCGCCACGCACGACTCGACCCTGCTCGACCTGGCCGACCGGGTGCTGGAGCTGCGCGACGGGGAGATCGGCGAGGGCTGACCGCCGCTGTGCGTCAGGGTTCCGTCAAAGACGGCCCCGCGACCCTGCCCGGGCCCTTTTGTCAGGATTGCTGGCCGTAAGGTCGACCCTGCGCAGTCAGCAGACCGGAAGACATGGGGCATGAGACGCGGGAAGCTTTGCATCTACCTCGGTGCGGCACCGGGCGTCGGAAAGACGTACGCGATGCTGTCCGAGGCGCACCGCCGCGTCGAGCGGGGCACGGACTGCGTGGTGGGCTTCGTCGAGCACCACGGCCGGCACCGCACCGAGGCGATGCTGCACGGTCTGGAACAGATCCCGCGCAGGCAGCTGGAGTACCGGGGTGGGACCTTCCCCGAGATGGACCTGGACGCCGTCCTGGCCCGCGGCCCCGAGGTGGCGCTCGTGGACGACCTCGCCCACACCAACGCTCCCGGCTGCCGCAACGCCAGGCGCTGGCAGGACGTGGAGGAGCTGCTGGCCGCCGGCATCGACGTGGTCTCGACCGTCAACATCCAGCACCTGGAGTCGCTGGGCGATGTCGTCGAGTCGATCACGGGCGTACGGCAGCAGGAGACCGTCCCGGACGAGGTGGTGCGGCGGGCCGACCAGATCGAGCTGGTCGACATGTCGCCTCAGGCGCTGCGCCGCCGGATGGCGCACGGCAACATCCACCAGCCGGACAAGGTCGACGCGGCCTTGTCGGACTACTTCCGGCCCGGCAACCTCACCGCGCTGCGGGAGCTGGCGCTGCTGTGGGTGGCGGACCGGGTCGACGAGTACCTGAAGCAGTACCGCAGTGAGCACCGGGTGTCGCGGATCTGGGGTTCGCGGGAGCGGATCGTGGTCGGCCTGACCGGCGGTCCGGAGGGTCGGACGCTGATCCGCCGGGCGGCCCGTCTGGCGGAGAAGGGCGCGGGCGGTGAGGTGCTGGCGGTGTACATGGCGCGCAGCCACGGGCTCACCTCGGCCTCGCCCAAGGAACTCGCGGTGCAGCGGACGCTGGTGGAGGACCTGGGCGGAACCTTCCACCATGTCGTCGGCGACGACATACCGGCCGCGCTGCTGGACTTCGCGCGCGGGGTGAACGCCACCCAGATCGTCCTCGGCTCCTCGCGCCGCAAGACCTGGCAGTACGTCTTCGGCCCCGGCGTCGGCGCCACCGTCGCCCGGGACTCCGGACCCGACCTCGACGTGCACATCGTCACCCACGACGACGTCGCCAGGGGGCGTGGGCTCCCGGTGGCCCGGGGCGCGCGGCTCGGGCGGGCCCGGCTGCTGTGCGGCTGGCTGGTCGGCGTCGCCGGCCCGGCGATCCTCGCGGCCCTGCTCAACACCGTGCCTCTCGGACTCGCCAACGGCATGCTGCTGTTCCTCACGCTGACGGTGGCGGCGGCCCTGCTCGGCGGCCTCCTCCCGGCACTCTCCTCGGCCGTCTTCGGGACACTGCTGCTGAACTACTTCTCCACACCGCCCCTGCACCGGCTCACCATCGCGGACCCCAAGAACATCGTCGCCCTGGTGATCTTCGTCGGCGTCGCGGTCTCCGTGGCCTCGGTCGTCGACCTGGCGGCCCGCCGCACCGACCAGGCGGCCCGGCTGCGCGCCGAGTCGGAGATCCTGTCCTTCCTCGCGGGCGACGTGCTGCGCGGCGAGACCAGCCTGGAGGCGCTGCTGGAGCGGGTCCGCGAGACCTTCGGCATGGAGTCGGCCGCCCTGCTGGAACGGGAGAGCGAGGTGGCGCCCTGGACGTGTGCGGGGCGGGTCGGCCTCGGGCGGCCGGTGCAGCGGCCGGAGGACGCGGACGTGGACATGCCCGTCGGCGACCACATGGCGCTCGCACTGACGGGCCGGGTGCTGCCGGCCGAGGACCGCCGGGTGCTGTCCGCGTTCGCCGCCCAGGCCGCCGTCGTCCTGGACCGGCGGCGTCTGCGGGAGGAGGCCGACCGGGCACGTGCGCTGGCCGAGGGCAACCGCATCCGCACCGCCCTGCTGGCCGCCGTCAGCCACGACCTCCGTACACCGCTGGCGGGGATCAAGGCGGCGGTCTCCTCGCTGCGGTCGGACGACGTGGCGTGGTCCGAGGAGGACCGGGCGGAGCTGCTGGAGGGCATCGAGGAGGGCGCCGACCGCCTCGACCACCTCGTGGGCAACCTGCTCGACATGTCCCGGCTGCAGACCGGCACGGTCACGCCGATCATCCGTGAGATCGACCTCGACGAGGTGGTGCCGATGGCGCTGGGCGGGGTGCCCGAGGACAGCGTGGAACTGGACGTTCCGGAGGCGCTGCCCATGGTCGCCGTGGACGCGGGACTGCTGGAGCGGGCCGTCGCCAACCTCGTCGAGAACGCCGTCAAGTACAGCCCGGCCCAGGTGCTCGTGTCGGCGAGTGCCCTGGGCGACCGGGTCGAGGTGCGGGTCGTCGACCGCGGGCCGGGCGTCCCGGACGAGGCCAAGGACCGCATCTTCGAGCCCTTCCAGCGGTACGGTGACGCCCCGCGCGGAGCGGGCGTGGGGCTCGGGCTGGCCGTGGCTCGCGGCTTCGCCGAGGCCATGGGGGGAACGCTGAACGCCGAGGACACGCCCGGCGGGGGCCTCACCATGGTGCTCACGCTCCGCGCGGCCGAGTCGCGCAGGGAACTTCCGGACCGAGCGGAACCGGAGAGGCAGGCCTCATGGTGAGCCCGACCGGGGGGACCCCGCAGGCCCCCACGCGGGTGTTGGTCGTCGACGACGAGCCGCAGATCGTGCGTGCCCTCGTGATCAACCTCAAGGCGCGCACGTACGAGGTCGACACGGCCCACGACGGCGCCACCGCCCTCCGGCTCGCCGCCGCCCGCCACCCCGACGTCGTCGTCCTCGACCTGGGCCTGCCCGACATGGACGGCGTCGAGGTGATCAGGGGCCTGCGCGCCCGGACCCGGGTGCCGATCCTGGTGCTGTCCGCGCGGCACTCCTCCGACGAGAAGGTGCACGCGCTGGACGCGGGGGCCGACGACTACGTCACCAAGCCCTTCGGCATGGACGAGCTGCTGGCCCGGCTGCGGGCCGCCGTACGCCGCGCCGAGCCGGTCCGGGACGGCGAGGACGACGTGATCGTGGAGACCGACGAGTTCACCGTCGACCTGGCCGCGAAGAAGGTGAACCGGGGCGGCGGGGACGTACGGCTGACGCCCACGGAGTGGCACCTGCTGGAGGTGCTCGTGCGTAACGCCGGCCGCCTGGTCGGCCAGAGGCAGCTGCTGCAGGAGGTGTGGGGGCCGTCGTACGGGACGGAGACGAACTACCTGCGCGTGTACATGGCGCAGTTGCGGCGGAAGCTGGAGGCGGATCCGTCGCATCCCAAGCACCTCATCACCGAGCCGGGGATGGGGTACCGCTTCGAGAAGTGACGCCGGTTCGGGCACCGACCCCGGTGGGTACGTAGCTGTCAGTGCACCCCGGTACGCTTCAGATATGAGTCCTGTTCCTCGTTCCGACAAGCCGGTGGGCCGGTTCCGGCGCATGTTCGACCGGCTCTCCTCTTCGCAGGAGGACCTGGAGTCCGAGGAGCTGCGGGAGGACGCCGACACCGCCGGCGCCACGCGGATCGGTGACTGCCAGGACCGACAGATCGTCACGGTTGCTGGTACCTTGCGCACGGTCACCCTACGGCCGCGCGCGGGAGTCCCCGCGCTGGAGGCGGAGCTGTTCGACGGCTCCGCCGCCCTGGACGTGGTGTGGCTCGGCAGGCGCTCCATCGTGGGGATAGAGCCGGGGCGCAAGCTGATCGCATCGGGCCGGATCTCGATGAGCCGGGGCCGCCGGGTGCTGTTCAACCCGAAGTACGAACTGAGACCCCTCGGACGGGAGTAGCCGGTGACGTCACTCGACAAGCCGACGGAAGACACATCCGCGGACGACGCCCGGGCGGTGACGGAAGCCGCGCTGTTCGAGGCGTTCGGCGGGGTGCGGGGCATGGTCGAGACGGTGCTGCCCGGCCTTCTCTTCGTCACGATCTACACGCTCAACAAGGACCTGCACATGTCGGCGATCGCGGCGCTGGCCGTGTCGCTGGTGCTGGTCGTGGTCCGGCTGGCGATGAGGGACACCGTCAAGCACGCCTTCAGCGGTGTCTTCGGCGTCGCCTTCGGTGTCGTCTTCGCGATGATGACGGGCAACGCCAAGGACTTCTATCTGCCCGGCATGCTCTACACGCTGGGTCTGGGCCTCGCCTACATCGTCACGACCCTGTGCGGTGTGCCGCTGATCGGTCTGATGCTCGGCCCGGTCTTCAAGGAGAACCTCTCCTGGCGCACGCGCAACCCCGGCCGCAAGAAGGCGTACGCCAAGGCCAGCTACGCCTGGGGCGCGATCCTGCTCGCCAAGTGCGCGATCCTCTTCCCGCTGTACTGGTGGGCGGACACGACCCAGCTCGGCTGGGTGCTGGTCGCGCTCAAGATCCCGCCGTTCCTGCTCGCCGTGTGGCTGACGTGGGTGTTCCTCGCGAAGGCGCCCGCGCCGATCGACGTGTTCGCGGAGATGGAGGCCCAGGAGAAGGCCGAGGAGGAGCGGAAGGCGGCGCTGGCCGCGGAGCGCGGAGAGACGGCGGGCAGCCACCGGCGCGAGGCCTAGACCAGCCCCCGGTCCCGTACGACGACGGAGGGCGCCCTGACAGTTCAGGGCGCCCTCCGTCGTCGTACTCCTCCGGTCAGCTCGCCGCGCCGTCCCGGCGTACCGACAGCAGGTCCTCCAGCTGCTCCTCACGAGCCGGTGCGGCCACGAACAGAAGCTCGTCGCCCGCCTCCAGGGAGTCGTCCTGGGACGGGGTGAGGACGCGTGTGCCGCGGATGATGGTGACGAGGGAGGTGTCCTCGGGCCACTCGACGTCGCCGACCTGGGTGCCGGCCAGCGCCGACTCCTCCGGCAGGGTCAGCTCGACGAGGTTGGCGTCGCCGTGGCTGAAGCGCAGCAGCCGGACCAGGTCGCCGACGCTCACCGCCTCCTCGACCAGAGCGGACATCAGGCGGGGGGTGGAGACGGCCACGTCCACGCCCCAGGACTCGTTGAACAGCCACTCGTTCTTCGGGTTGTTCACCCGGGCGACGACGCGCGGAACGCCGTACTCCGTCTTCGCCAGCAGGGAGACGACCAAGTTGACCTTGTCGTCGCCCGTCGCGGCGATCACCACGTTGCAGCGCTGGAGCGCCGCCTCGTCCAGGGACGTGATCTCGCAGGCGTCGGCGAGCAGCCACTCCGCCTGCGGGACGCGCTCGACCGAGATCGCGGTCGGCGCCTTGTCGATGAGCAGGACCTCGTGGCCGTTCTCCAGCAGCTCGCCCGCGATCGAGCGGCCGACCGCGCCGGCTCCGGCAATGGCGACCCTCATCAGTGACCGCCCTCCTCTTCAGGGCCCTTGGCGAAGGCCGCCTCGACCTTGTCGACCTCGTCGGTGCGCATCATCACATGCACCAGATCGCCCTCCTGCAACACCGTCTGCGAGGTGGGCAGGATCGCCTCGCCCAGCCGGGTCAGGAACGCCACGCGGACGCCCGTCTCCTCCTGCAGCCTGCTGATCTTGTGGCCCACCCAGGACGTGGAGGCGTGCACCTCGGCGAGCTGCACCCCGCCGGTGGGGTCGCGCCACAGCGGCTCGGCGCCCGAGGGGAGCAGGCGGCGCAGCATCTGGTCGGCCGTCCAGCGGACGGTCGCGACGGTGGGGATGCCGAGGCGCTGGTAGACCTCGGCGCGGCGGGGGTCGTAGATGCGGGCGGCGACGTTCTCGATGCCGAACATCTCGCGGGCCACGCGTGCGGCGATGATGTTGGAGTTGTCGCCGCTGGAGACGGCGGCGAAGGCGCCGGCCTCCTCGATGCCCGCCTCGCGCAGGGTGTCCTGGTCGTAGCCGACTCCGGTGATCCGGCGACCGCCGAACGAGGAGCCCAGGCGGCGGAAGGCGGTGGGGTCCTGGTCGATCACGGCGACCGTGTGGCCCTGTTGCTCCAGGGTCTGGGCGAGAGCGGACCCCACTCGTCCGCAGCCCATGATGACAATATGCATCGCGTCACACCGCGCTTCCTGCAGACCCTCTGACCTTCGTGAATGTCGTGCTCATGTCTCTCTTTCGGCTCGCCAGGCAACACGTCGCGGCCTGTGTGCGGGCCGCAGGGCAACATCATGCCGGTGGATACCGCTTGTGATGCCCCCCGGGGGGCCGGGCGCCGCGTTCAAAACGTGCCTGTCTCCAACGTATCTGCCATGCCGAGGGGGCTGCCCGGCGCCCGGGACCACCGCCGGGCGGCACGCCCCGGGCAAGGGTGGCGCGACGGCAGTCGGGGGCATCGGTTGTGGGGAACTCCTGGGGCGGGCGGCGGCGTTGGAGGCGGGGGTGTTGCGGGCGGGAGGCGGACCCCCACGCCCGGTCACACCGTCACCGGCGGCTGATGCTCCGGACGCTCGCGAGGGTCAGGATTCCGAGGCCGATGAGGGCGGCTGCGGCGCCGATCAGTTCTGCGGTGGCGTGCATGGAACCTCCAGGGGGCGGCGACAGCCGGGGGAATCGGGGGCCCTGTCCTGTGGGCGGCGGGCCGACAGGCGGGCCTAGTCATATAGGCATGGGAACCCGGCGAGCTGCCGAATCCGCAGCCGAGCGGCCTTCGATTTCACCCGGAGAGCAGACGTCGCGCAGAGGTGGGCGACGGGGGCTCCACGTCTCCGGCGCAGCCGCGGGCGGGGGAGGGTGGGCGACGCCCCATTCGAACGCTTACGATCCTCTGTTGTGTCCAAACTGACCGACGTGCCCAAACGGATCCTCATCGGGCGCGCACTGCGCAGTGACCGGCTGGGGGAAACTCTCCTGCCGAAGCGCATCGCCCTGCCCGTCTTCGCCTCCGACCCGCTGTCCTCCGTGGCGTACGCGCCCGGAGAGGTGCTGCTGGTCCTCTCCATCGCGGGCGTGTCGGCATACCACTTCAGCCCCTGGATCGCGGTCGCGGTCGTCGTGCTGATGTTCACCGTGGTCGCCTCCTACCGGCAGAACGTGCACGCCTATCCGAGCGGCGGCGGCGACTACGAGGTCGCGACCACCAACCTCGGGTCCAAGGCGGGCCTGACGGTGGCGAGCGCACTCCTCGTCGACTACGTCCTCACCGTCGCCGTGTCCATCTCGTCCGGCATCGAGAACCTCGGGTCCGCGGTCCCCTTCGTCGTCGAGCACAAGGTGTTCTGCGCGATCGCCGTGATCGTGCTGCTGACGCTGATGAACCTGCGCGGCGTCCGGGAGTCGGGCACGATCTTCGCCATCCCGACCTACGTGTTCGTCGCGGGCGTCTTCACCATGATCGCCTGGGGCACGTTCCGCGGACTGGTCCTCGACGACACCATGCGGGCGCCGACCGCGGACTACCAGATCAAACCCGAACACCAGGGCCTGGCCGGCTTCGCCCTGGTCTTCCTCCTGCTGCGCGCCTTCTCCTCCGGCTGTGCCGCGCTCACCGGCGTCGAGGCGATCTCCAACGGTGTTCCGGCCTTCCGCAAGCCCAAGTCCAAGAACGCGGCGACCACGCTGGCGATGATGGGCCTGCTCGCCGTCACCATGTTCTGCGGCATCATCGCGCTGGCCGCGGCGACCAAGGTGCGCATGGCGGAGAACCCGGCCGTCGACCTCATCCACAACGGCACCCCGCTCGGCGCGGACTACGTGCAGAACCCGGTCATCTCCCAGGTCGCCGAGGCCGTCTTCGGCAAGGGCAGCTTCCTGTTCATCGTGCTGGCCGCGGCCACCGCGCTGGTGCTGTTCCTCGCCGCGAACACCGCCTACAACGGCTTCCCGCTGCTCGGCTCGATCCTCGCCCAGGACCGTTACCTGCCGCGCCAGCTGCACACCCGCGGCGACCGCCTCGCCTTCTCCAACGGCATCGTGCTGCTGGCCGGCGCGGCCACGCTCCTGGTGTGGATCTACGGCGCCGACTCCACGCGGCTGATCCAGCTGTACATCGTCGGCGTCTTCGTGTCCTTCACGCTCAGCCAGACCGGCATGGTCCGGCACTGGAACCGCCACCTGGCCACCGAGAAGGACGCTGCCAAGCGGCGCCACATGGTCCGTTCTCGCGCCATCAACGCCTTCGGTGCCTTCTTCACCGGCCTGGTGCTGGTCGTCGTCCTCGTCACCAAGTTCTCGCACGGCGCCTGGGTCGCGCTGCTCGGCATGTGCATCTTCTACGCGACGATGACGGCGATCCGCAGGCACTACGACCGCGTCGCCGAGGAGATCGCGGCCCCCGAGGGCCCGAGCGACGACATCGTACGGCCGTCCCGCGTCCACTCGGTCGTGCTGATCTCCAAGATCCACCGTCCGACCCTGCGTGCCCTCGCCTACGCCAAGCTGCTGCGCTCGGACACCCTGGAAGCGCTCAGCGTCAACGTCGACCCGGCGGAGACCAAGGCGCTGCGCGAGGAGTGGGAGCGGCGCGGCATCGACGTACCGCTGAAGGTGCTGGACTCTCCGTACCGCGAGATCACGCGGCCCGTCATCGAGTACGTCAAGAGCCTGCGCAAGGAGTCGCCGCGCGACGCGGTCTCCGTGATCATCCCCGAGTACGTGGTCGGCCACTGGTACGAGCACCTGCTGCACAACCAGAGCGCGCTCCGGCTCAAGGGCCGGCTGCTGTTCACGCCGGGCATCATGGTGACCTCGGTGCCGTACCAGCTGCAGTCCTCCGAGGCGGCCAAGCGGCGGGCCCGCAGGCGTCAGGAATGGAACGCGCCCGGCGCGGTGCGGCGCGGGCCCGCGCAGGAGCGGGCGAAGGAGTCCTCGTCGGCCAACTAGACTGGTGGGCTGTTGTCCGCCCGTTCCCCCTCAGAAGTTGTGGAGTTCCCCCGCCATGCAGGCAGAACCGAAGAAGTCACTGGTGGGGGAGGAGTACGAGGTCGAGATCGGCCCCGTCGCCCACGGCGGCCACTGCATCGCCCGCACGTCCGAGGGCCAGGTGCTGTTCGTCCGGCACGCACTGCCCGGTGAGCGAGTCGTCGCACGGGTGACCGAGGGCGAGGAGGGGGCCCGGTTCCTCAGGGCGGACGCCGTGCGGGTGCTGGAGGCCTCCAAGGACCGGATCGACGCCCCCTGCCCGTTCGCCGGCCCCGGCCGCTGCGGTGGCTGCGACTGGCAGCACGCCAAGCCGGGCGCCCAGCGGCGGCTGAAGGGCGAGGTGATCGCCGAGCAGCTGCAGCGGCTCGCGGGCCTCACGCCTCAGGAGGCGGGCTGGGACGGCACGGTGGTGCCGGCCGAGGGCGACAAGGTGCCCGCGGGCGAGGTCCCGGCGTGGCGCACCCGCGTGCAGTACGCGGTGACCGCCGACGGCCGCGCGGGCCTGCGCCGGCACCGCTCCCACGAGGTCGAGCCGATCGACCGCTGCCTGATCGCCGCCGAGGGGGTCAGCGAGCTGGGCATCGAGAAGCGCGACTGGACCGGCATGGACTCCGTCGAGGCGATCGCGGCGACGGGCTCCCAGGACCGGCAGGTGATCCTGACGCCGAAGCCGGGCGCGCGCCTGCCGCTCGTGGAACTGGACCGCCCGGTGTCCGTCATGCGGGTCGACGAGAGGTCCGGCGGCGTCCACCGCGTCCACGGCCGCCCCTTCGTCCGCGAGCGCGCGGACGGACGGACGTACCGTGTCGGAGGCGGCGGCTTCTGGCAGGTCCACCCCAAGGCGGCGGACACGCTCGTCACGGCGGTCATGCAGGGCCTGCTGCCGCGCAAGGGCGACATGGCGCTCGACCTGTACTGCGGCGTCGGCCTGTTCGCGGGTGCGCTCGCCGACCGGGTCGGCGAGCAGGGCGCGGTCCTCGGTATCGAGCACGGCAAGCGCGCGGTGGAGGACGCCCGGCACAACCTGGCCGACTTCGACCGTGTGCGTATCGAGCAGGGAAAGGTCGAGTCGGTGCTGCCGCGGACGGGCATCACCGAGGTCGACCTGATCGTCCTGGACCCGCCCCGCGCGGGGGCGGGCCGTAGGACGGTGGCGCATCTCGCGTCGCTGGGGGCGCGGAGGATCGCCTACGTGGCGTGCGATCCGGCGGCGTTGGCGCGGGATCTGGGGTACTTCCGGGACGGGGGGTACCGGGTGCGCACGTTGCGGGCGTTCGATCTGTTTCCGATGACCTCGCATGTGGAGTGCGTGGCCGTTTTGGAGCCCGCGGGAGATCTCCCTCGCCGCCCTTGATCCAGCGCTCACGGTCGTGGAGCAGGCGAGCAGGTCAGTTGCGTCCGGCCATGACACCGCCATCGACGTCCCAGACGGCACCGGTGACCCAGTCGGTCTGGTTCGACAGGAGGAAGGCGACGGTGGCGGCGACGTCCTTGGAGGTGCCGGTCCGGCCCAGGGGATGGAAGGTGTTGAAGCCGTCGAGCGCGGAGTCGACGTCCGCCTTGGGGATGAACTCCTCGTAGATCGGGGTGCGCACGACGGCGGGAGCGACGGCGTTGACGCGGATGCCGTGCGGGGCCAGTTCCATCGCGAGGTGCTGGGTCAGTGCGTGCAGTCCGGCCTTGGCCATCGAGTACGCCGACGAGGGCGTCGCGGCGATGGCCTGGTGCGCCCACATGGAGCCGATGGTGACGACGGCTCCCCTCGCCCCGCGGGCGATCATGTTGCCGGCCACGGTCTGGGTGAGGAAGAAGAAGGCCCGGTTGATGGCCTGGTAGCGGTCGTAGTCCTCGCAGGTGTGCTCCAGGAAGGGCTTCGGGGCGAAGACACCGGCCGCGTTGACCAGGAGGGTGGCGTCGGCGTGCTCTTAGGTGAGGACGGCGCGCAGCCGCTCGACGGCCACGGGGTCGGCCAGGTCGGCCGCCAGTCCGGCGGCCTTGCCATGGGCGGCCGGTGGGGGACGTCGGGCGAGGTGAGCTTGGAGCGGGGGACCATCGCCGAGCCCAGGCCGAGCTTCGTCCAGTCCTCCAGGACCTGGTAGCCGGCGGCTTCTCCCGGATAGGTGCGCAGGGGCATCTCGTTCGCCTGGAAGAGCTGTGTGGTGAACGTGGTCAGGCCACAGGTGTCCGGTACGAGGATGAACTGCTCCTTGCCGGCCTCTTCCAGTTCGAGCGGAGCCTCCTCGGCGGGATCGGGGCTGACGACGACGATCGGCTCGACGTCGATGACCCGGTGCTCGAAGCGCGGCATCGGGGCCACGGCCGGGATCAGGATGATGTCGAGCCGGCCGGCCAGCAGGCATTCCCGCAGTTCCTGCATGTTCGCCTCACGCAGCACGAGGTCGCGGGGCTCGGGCAGGTCGCAGACCATGCTGAACGCCCGGGCGACCAGATGTGAGCCGATCAGAGGGGAGAGGCCCATGCGGATCTTCTGCTCGCCGGGGTCGGTCAGCCGTCGCGCCTCCGCCGCGACGGCGTCGAGCGCGGCCAGCGCCCGCTCGATCAGGGGCAGGATCCGGGCACCGAAGGCGGTCTGGGTCACCCCGCGCGGCGATCGGTCGAACAGCCTGTCACCGAGGCGCTCCTCAAGTTTGGCGATCCCGTTGGACAGGGCGGGCTGGGTGACTCCGTACGCCCGCGCGGCCGCGCTGAAGGACTTGGTCTCCGCGACTGCCTGGGCGTAGCGGAGCCCTTCGGGGTTCAGACGATCGGTCATAGCCATGCCTTATCACTGCGTTCACTGATGCCCCCTACCGGGCCTGCCGGCTTCTGCCCGGGCGGGCCCCCCGGCTGGTTCAGCATAACCAGCGGCTATGTCGGGCTCAGGGCCGCACGCGGTAGGTCAGGTGCGTGACCAGTGTTGCCGACCGCGACTTCACCTGCTCCAGTTCCAGTGGCGGGACGCCCTCGAAGAGCCGCGTGCCGGCACCGAGCGTGAACGGCACGATGTGCAGCCGCAGCTCGTCGATCAGGCCGGCGGCGAGGTACTGGTTGATGGTGTTCGCGCCGCCCTGGATCGAGACATCGCCGTCGGCGGCCGCCGCCTGTGCCTGTGCCAGTGCCGAGGCGATTCCGTCAGTGACGAAGTGGTACGTGGTGCCGCCGTCCATCGGCTGCGGCTCGCGCGCGTGGTGGGTGAGCACGAACACCGGCGCGTGGAACGGCGGATCGTCGCCCCACCAGCCGTTCCACTGCCGGTCCCACTCACCGCGCACCGGGCCGAACATGTTGCGCCCCATGATGAATGCTCTGGCGGCGGTCATCCGGTCGACCTCGGCCCGGTTCTCGTCGGGCGTGTCGAACATCCAGGCGTGCAGCTTGTCGCCCGAGCCGTTGCCGCCGTCGTCGCCGAACGGGCGTTCCTCGGTCTGGTTCAGCCCGGCCGAATACCCGTCGGCCGAGATCGTGATGTCGCAGACCACCCTGCCCATGCGTTGGGTCATCGCTCCCCCTGCCCGTAGCGACCTCCGTCGCCTCCGCGGTGATCTTTCCGGCAAGCGTCAGCAAACAGGCACAGTATGGCATTCAATACCACATGACCACATGCCGACGTAGGTGGTGAGGGTGCGTGCGGCGTGCAGGGCTCTGCTCCTGCATGGCTTACGAGGAGCAGGAGGCCGCTCTAGGCGGCCGGCGCCTGCTCCGGCAGCACGTGGTCGCCGACCTTGTCCGTGCTCAGGCACAGGGAGCAGACGACCGCGTCATGGGTGGCGCAGGCGGCCAGGTCGGGGCGCTCGTAGGGCTGGTGGCAGACGTGGCAGTCGTACGTCGTCCCGCTGGGGTTGCCCTGCGCGTCGAGGAGCGGCTCGGCGATGCCGTCGTCGGTGCGGCGCAGGTAGTACCTGCCCTTGGTGACGACCGCCATCAGCGGGGTGAGGACGAAGGCGATGACGGCCGCGGCGACGGGGGAGTACGGCTGCAGGGTGTCACCGAGAGCGTGGAAGTACAGGGCGATGGACAGGCCGGAGGCGGCGACGAAGGCCACGACGCCGACCGGGTTGACGGCGTACAGCATGCCCCGGCGGAACTCCGGCTGGAGCGGGGAGAGCTTCAGCAGGTACTTGTTGACGCCGATGTCGGTGGCCACGGTGACGACCCAGGCGATCGCGCAGTTCGAGTAGAAACCGAGGATGCTGTTGAGGAAGCTGAACATGTCGGCTTCCATCAGGGCCAGCGCGAAGCCCAGGTTGACCAGGACGAAGACCATGCGGCCGGGGTAGCGCCTGGTCACCCGGGTGAAGGAGTTCGTCCACGCCAGCGAGCCGGAGTACGCGTTCGTCACGTTGATCTTGATCTGGCTGATCACGACCAGCGCCACGGCGAGCGGGACGACCATCCAGGACGGCATCATCGCGTCGAACGCGCCGCGGAACTGCTGGATCGGCTCGGGAGCGGCCGTCGGGCCGACCTCGGCCAGGATGTACACGGCGAGGAAGACACCGATGGCCTGCTTCAGCGCGCCGAGCACCACCCAGCCGGGCCCGGCCATGACCACCGCGGTCCACCAGCCGCGCTTGTTCGCCTCGGTCCTGGGCGGCATGAAGCGCAGATAGTCGATCTGCTCACCGATCTGCGCGATCAGCGACAGACACACACCCGCGCCGAGCAGCACGGAGGCGGTGTTCACGCCGCCTTCGCCGTCCGTGCCCGGGTAGGCGAGGAAGCGGTCGACGGTGCCGGGATCCTCGGCGACCAGGTAGACCAGCGGGGCGACCATCAGCAGCAGCCAGATGGGGGTCGTCCACACCTGGAGCTTGCTGAGCGCCTTCATGCCGTAGATGACCAGCGGCACCACCATCAGCGTGGAGACCAGGTAGCCCAGCCACAGCGGGAGTCCCAGGCCGAGTTTGAGGCCCTGGGCCATGATCGAGCCCTCCAGGGCGAAGAAGATGAAGGTGAAGCTGGCGAAGATGACGCTGGTCAGGACCGAGCCGTAGTAGCCGAAGCCGGAACCGCGGGTGATCAGGTCCAGGTCGATGTTGTAGCGGGCGCCGTAGTACGCCAGCGGAAAGCCGGTGACGAAGATGACCACCGCGGCGACGGCGATCGCCAGGAGCGCGTTGCCGGTGCCGTGCGCCAGGCCGATGCCGGCGCCGATGGAGAAGTCGGCCATGTAGGCGATGCCGCCGAGCGCGGTGGTCGCCACGACCATGGGGGTCCAGCGGCGGTAACTGCGCGGCGCGAAGCGGAGGGTGTAGTCCTCCAGGGTCTCCTTGGTCGCCTGGCTGGTCGGGGAGGCCGGCGCTGCGGCCGTCTCGGGCGGCTCCGTGATGCTCAGCTTCGAATCCATGATCGGACAGGCTAGAAACCGCTTGTTACCCGAAACACCGTCGTGTCGTGAACGGGTCGTTTCCGGGGGTCCGGGGGCTCCGGAGGCTCCGGGGCTTTGGGAGCTCCGGGGGCTCCGGGGCTTTGGGGCCCACACCAGCGGGCTGCGGTCGCACGCGCGGCGGACTTCCTCGACGGCGCCGCAGCGCTGATGGTGTCGAAGAGCAGCTCCGGCGGTACCCGGGAGTCGACGCAGGAGAGGATCACGCCGAAGGGATTGGGGGTAACGCTCGGCGTCGAGGAGTGGAAAGGAGCACCTCGATGTTCTTCATCGACACCCTGGAGGTGAAAGGTCTCGGCAACCGCAGCTATGTCGCGGGAGGCCAGCGTACGGCCGTCGCGGTGGACCCCCCGAGGGACATCGACCGGGTGATCGCCGCGGCTGCCCGCCGGGGAGTGCGCATATCCCAGGTCGTGGAGACGCATCTGCACAACGACTACGTGACGGGCGGACTGGAGCTGGCCCGGGTCACGGGCGCCGCCTATCTGGTCCCGGCCGGCGCGCGGGTCTCCTTCGAGCGGGTCCCCGTGGACGACGGCGACACCGTGGACATCGGCTCGGGTCTCACCCTGCGCGCCCTCGCCACCCCCGGCCACACTCCGCACCACACCTCCTACGTGCTGGAGGAGGCCGGAGCGGCCGTCGCCGTCTTCACCGGCGGATCCCTGCTCATCGGCGCGGTGGGCCGCCCGGACCTCGTCGAGCCGCGCCTGACCGAGCGACTGGCCCGCGAGCAGCACGCCTCCGCCCGCCGCCTCGCCGCCGAACTGCCCGACGAGACGCCGGTCCTGCCCACCCACGGCTTCGGCAGCTTCTGCTCCTCCGTGCAGGCCGAGGGCGACGCCGCGACCATCGGCAAGGAGAAGACGGCCAACCAGGCCCTCCTGCAGGACGCCGAGACCTTCGTACGGCACCTGCTGGCCGGCCTGGACGACGTGCCCGCGTACTACGCGCACATGGCACCCGTCAACGCGGCCGGCCCACCCCCGGTGGACCTGACCCCGCCCGCCGTCGCCGACGCCGAGGACATCGCGGTGCGGCTGGCGGCCGGCGAGTGGGTGGTGGACCTGCGGAACCGGGTCGCCTTCGCCGCGGGCCACGTCGCGGGCTCCTTCAACTTCGAGGCGGACGGGAAGCTCGCCGCCTATCTGGCCTGGCTGATCCCGTGGGGCAAGCCCGTGACGCTGCTGGCCGAGTCCCCGGACCAGTTGGCGGCCGCCCAGCGGGAGCTGGCCCGGGTCGGCATCGACCGTCCCGCCGCCGCGGCGACCGGCGAACCCGCCTCGTGGACCCGTGCGGGGGAGTCGCCGGCCTCCTTCCCGCGGGCCGGCTTCGCCGAACTGGCGTCAGCCGGCGGCGAGATCGTCGTCCTGGACGTCCGCCGGGACGCGGAACGGGCCGACGGGTACGTCCAGGGCTCGGCGCACATCCCGATCCACACCCTGCACCAGCGGATCGACGAGGTGCCGGCCGGTCAGGTGTGGGTGCACTGCGCCAGCGGCATGCGCGCTGCGATCGGGGCCTCGCTGCTGGACGCGGCGGGCCGTGACGTCGTCGCCGTGGACGACACGTTCGACGCGGCCGCGAGGGCAGGACTGCCGGTCATCGGCGGCTGACCGGCACCGCGGACGCCCCTGGGCTGTCCGGCGTATCTTGCCGGGCTCTCCCTGAGCACAGCCGGTGCTGTGGCACTTGACGGTGCTTCCGATCAATTGGGTCGACACCCGTTCCGACCTTCGGGAAACTCCTGGCGATGACTCAACGAACCGACACGCCGCCCGCGTGGGACGAGCGTACGCAGCTGGTCACCTTCCTGGACTACGCCCGTGACACCGCGCGAGCCAAGTGTGAGGGCGTGTCCGCCGAAGACGCCCGCAAGGCCCCGCTACCGAGTTCACCGCTGATGACGTTGTGCGGGCTGATCAGCCATCTACGGTGGGTCGAGTACTACTGGTTCCAAGTGATGTTTCTGGGCGAGGAGCTCGCGGGGCCGCTCGCTGAGGCGACCGACGATGATCCCGACCCTGAGATGCGGACAGCAGCCGACGTCCCGTTGCCCCAGCTTCTCGCCGAGTACGAGGAGCAGAGCGCCCGCTACCGTCGCCTGGTGTCCGACCACGACCTGAACGCAACGGCCAAGCGTTCCATCAGCGACGGCCGCCACGTCGACCTCCGGTGGGTGATCCTCCACCTCATTGAGGAGACGTCCCGCCACAACGGCCACCTCGATGTCGTGCGTGAGCTCATCGACGGGCGGACCGGCGCCTAATACCGCATCAGGCGACGTTTGCGCTGCCTGTACGGTCAGGGCATGCATGCCAGCGGCTCGGAATCGATCTCCCTGCGGGCGAGAGCGGCGGCTACCTGCACGACGACGAACAGGTGCTGACACGGCTTGCTGAGCTGTCCCAAGTCCCGGTCGGTGCCAGGATGTGCGGATCGGTGGGCATGCCCGTGGCGAAGATCGCCGAGGTGACATTGACCAGCGCATGGCCTCGCTCGCCGGACCCCTGCCCTCAGCGCCGCAGCCGCCGGACCAGTCCCGCTGCCGTGCCCGCGGCGGCCAGCCCCGCGCCGGCCAGGGTCAGAGCCCTGGCCGTCCGCCCCGGCGGCGTGGGCCGGGCACCCGGGGCGACGCCGTACGCGCTGCCCGGGGCGTCGGGCACGGCCGAGGCCAGCAGTTCCGCCAGGTGGACCGCCTCGTGGCCGCCGCTGTCCAACTCGTGGATCTGGGTACGGCAGCTGAAGCCGTCGGCGAGGACGACGGTACTCGCGTCCTCCTCCCGCAGCCGCGGCAGCAGCACCTGCTCCGCGCACGCCTCGCTGACCTCCAGATGACCGCGTTCGAAGCCGAAGTTGCCGGCCAGCCCGCAGCAGCCGGACTCCAGCCGCTCGGTGCCGACCCCGGCGCGCCGCAGCAGCTCCTGGTCGGCGTCCCAGCCCAGCACGGCGTGCTGGTGGCAGTGCACCTGGGCGACGGCTCGCGCGGACCGGTCGGGCACCTGCGGGGGCTCGTAGCCGGGGGAGTGCTCGGTGAGCAACTCGGCCAGCGTCACCGTCTGGTCCCGCAGCCGGCGCACGTCCCGGTCGCCCGGGAACAGCTCGGCCGCGTCCGACCGGAACACGGCCGTACAGCTGGGCTCCAGCCCGACGACCAGCCCGCCCGCCCGGACGTGCTCCGCGAGACGGCGCACGGTCCGGGTCAGTACCCGTTCGGCGATGCCGAGCTGCCCGGTGGAGATCCAGGTCAGCCCGCAGCACAGGGGTTCCGTCGGCAGCTCGACCCGCCAGCCCGCGTGCTCCATCAGCCGTACGGCAGCCTGGCCGATGTGCGGGTGGAAGTGGTTGGTGAAGGTGTCGGGCCACAGCAGGACGGTGCCGCGCTCCCCGTCGCCGTACGGCTCACGACCGGCGAACCACTGCTGCAGCGTCCGCCCGGCGAACAGCGGCACCTCCCGGTCCTCCACGCCCGCGACCGCGACGGCGGCCTTCGACAGCGGCGGGGTGTGGGTGAGGGCGTTGACCACCGGCCCGAGCCGGGTGCGGCCGACGGCCTGGGCGAGCGCGGGCAGCCAGCCCATCGACAGGTCGGAGCGGGGCCTGCGCCATGGGCGGCCCTCGTAGTGGTGCGACAGGAACTCCGCCTTGTATGTGGCCATGTCCACGTCGGCCGGACAGTCCTTCTTGCAGCCCTTGCACGCCAGGCACAGGTCGAGCGCGTCCTTGACGGCCTGCGAGCGCCAGCCGTCCCGGATGGCGCTGTCACCGTGCCCGTCGAGCATCTCGAACAGCAGCCGGGCCCGCCCGCGCGTGGAGTGCTCCTCCTCCTTCGTGACCTGGTACGACGGGCACATCACCGAGCCGCCCTGGTGGGTGTGCTGCCGGCACTTCCCGACGCCGACGCACCGGTTGGCGGCCTCCGCGAAGGACCCGCCGTCGTGCGGGAACCGGAAGTGCAGGTCGCGGGGGACGTACGGGGCCCAGTCGCCGCCCAGGCGCAGGTTCTCGTCCAGCCGGTACGGGGCGACGACCTTCCCCGGGTTCATCCGGTCCAGCGGGTCGAACACGGCCTTCAGCCGCCCGAACGCCTCCACCAGCTCGTCCCCGAACATCCGCGGCAGCAGCTCGCCCCGGCTCTGCCCGTCCCCGTGCTCACCGGACAGGGAGCCGCCGAACTCGACGACCAGATCCGCCGCCCGCTCCATGAAACGCCGGTACGTGGCCACCCCGTCCGCGCTGTACAGGTCGAAGGGGATCCGGGTGTGCACGCAGCCCTGCCCGAAGTGGCCGTACAGGCTGGGCCCGGTGTCGCTCTGGTAGCCGAACTCCTCGAACAGCGCCCGGAGCCGGCGCAGATAGTCACCGAGCCGCTCGGGCGGCACCGCCGAGTCCTCCCAGCCCTCGAACGTGTCGGGCCGGTCCGGGATGTGCGCGGTGGCGCCGAGGCCCGCCTCACGGACCTGCCACAGCTCCTCCTCCCGCTTCGGGTCGTCCAGGAACGCGACGTTCGGATCGTGCTCCGTCTCGTGCAGCGCCTGAAGCATCCGGTGCGCCCGGGCGTCGGCCTCCTCGACCGTGTCCGCGCCGAACTGCACCATCAGGAAGGCGTGGCCGTCGGGCAGTTCGGAGAGGGCCTTGCCATTGAGATGCTTGATCTGCTCGTCCCGGACCAGCCGGGAGTCGACGCCCTCCAGCGCGATCGGCTCGTGCGGCAGGACCTCGGGCACGGCGTCGGCCGCCCGCTCGATGCTGTCGAACCCCAGCACCACCAGCGTCCGTTCCCGCACCACCGGCACCAGCTCCAGCTCCGCCCGCATCACGGTGACCAGCGTCGACTCGCTGCCGACCAGGAGCCCGGCGACGTCGAAGCCGTGCTCCGGCAGCAGCGAGTCCAGGTTGTAGCCGGACACCCGGCGCGGGATGTCCGGGAAGCGGCGCCGGATCTCGTCCGCGTAGGTGTCGCGCAGGGACCGCAACTGCCGGTACACGGCCGCCCGCAGGTCGCCGTGCCGCTCGATCTCGGCGTACTCCTCGTCGCTGGTCCTCCCGCACCAGAAGCGGGTGCCGTCGTACAGCAGCACCTCCAGGCGGGCGATGTTGTCGACGACCTTGCCGTGCGCCTGCGCGGTCGCACCGCAGGAGTTGTTGCCGATCATGCCGCCGATCGTGCAGTTCGCGTGTGTGGCGGGTTCGGGGCCGAAGCGCAGGCCGGCCGGCGCGAGCTGCCGGTTCAGTTCGTCCAGCACGATGCCGGGCTGCACGACACACCGGCGGGCGTCCTCGTCCACGGACTCCAGGCGCGTGCAGTACTTCGACCAGTCCAGCACCACACCGGCGTTGGCGCACTGCCCGGCCAGACTGGTCCCGCCGCCCCGCGACAGCACCGGCGCGCCGTACTCGCGGGCCACCGCCACCGCCTCCGCGCCCGCCTCCGGGGTACGCGGGACGACCACGCCGATCGGTGTCTGCCGGAAGTTCGAGGCGTCGGTCGCGTACGCCGCCCGGCTGCCTGCGTCGAACCGGACCTCCCCGTCGACCCGTTCACGCAGTGCCGCCTCCAGCGCCTCGACGTCGACGGGCGGAGCGGCCCCGTCACGGATGACCGGTTCGGGCAGGTCCAGCGCGCCCATGGAGCCTCCTTCACGTCTCGGCACGTCAGGCGCCGGGTACCCCCGCCGCCAGCGGGGCAACCACCGTGTGCCCGGGCACGACGCCGCCTGGGTCAGGGCGTCCGCGCGTGCGGCGAGCAGGGGACGCCGTGCGCCCGGGGGATGGTGGTGACCGTGCTGCTGGACGGTCTCGCGAGCAGCTCCCAGGCCGACCTGATGGCGGCGATGAGCGGCCGTGCGCTGTACCGACTCCGGTACGGCCGCCGCGGCGGGGCCCAGTTGCAGGGCTCGGTGGAGATCGGCGGACGGGCAGGGACACAGGCACTGGAGGTGACCCATGAGGCTCCGGAAGGACAGGAGTATCGCGCTGGTGTCGGCCGTCCACTGCTCCTTGCCGAGCATGTCCGCGTCTGCTGAGCGCCCGTCACATCCTCTAGACGGCGCAGCTCACGGAGAGGTTCGGCGATGTGCACGGGCATCGGACCGTCCAGGCCGACCGGCGTGCCTCTGAGTGTGAGGGACCCCGCCTCGCATCCCCGGGCCACGGACACGATCCGTGCCGCCGGACGCGGCGAGTACGCGGGCGACCACTGACAACGGGGGGTCCGCCGGTCTCCTCCCGTCACTCCTTCGCGAGGTCCGGCACCAGCCCGCACAGCGCCTCCCGCTGCTCCGGCCCCATGAACCGGGCCAGCGCTTCGGTGACCGTCTCGGCGAGGGCGCCGGAGGCCTCCGTCAGCAGACGCCGGGCCTTGTCGGTGAGCGCCACTTCGACGCCCCGCTTGTCGCCGCACACGGACCTGCGGGTGACGAGCCCGGTGTGCTGGAGGCAGGCGATCTGGTAGGTGAGCCGGGTCTTGGGGCGGCCGAGGAGTTCCGCGATCCGGGTCATGCGCAACGCCGACTCCGGCTGCTCGGCGAGCAGGCACAGCACCAGGAACTCGTCGTGGGAGACGTCGAGCCGTTCCTTGACCACCGACCGCAGCCGCTGCTCCACGGCCCCTGTCGCGGCCAGCAGGAGCATCCAGGCGCGCAGCTCCGGCGGCAGCAGTCCGCCGCCCTGTGCGGACGGGCATTCGGGCTGGTCGGTGGGGTGCTCGTCAGGGGCGGCCATGGCTCCGAGTCTACCTGTCGTCCAATTTTGGAGAAGCGGGTTGTTCAGATTTGGATTAACCGCTAGCGTGAGCTCACCAAGCTCATCCAAATTTGAACGACCGATGTGTACGACCGAGATGTCAGGAGAACGATCATGACCGTCGCCGTGGAAACCGGCCTGTGGCAGCTCGACCCGGCGGCCTCCGCCGTCGCCCTCCAGCACCGGACGATGTGGGGCCTGGTCACCGTGAAGGGCGCCTTCGCCGCCGTCAGCGGCCGGGGCGAGGTGCGGCCGGACGGGTCCGCCGTCGGCACTCTGACGCTGGACGTCGCCTCCCTCGACACCGGCAACGCCAAGCGCGACAAGCACCTCAGGTCCGCCGACTTCTTCGACGCCGACCACCACCCCGAGATCACCTTCGCGGTGCGCGGCGCCGAACTCCGTGACGGCGACGCGGTGCACGTCATCGGTCAGCTGACCGTCCGCGGCATCAGCCGGCCCCTGTCCCTCACCGCGCGTCTCGCCGGGGCGGACGCCGACGCCCTGACGCTGGAGGCCGAGTTCACCGTGGACCGCGAGAAGTTCGGCATGGGCTGGAACCAGCTCGGCATGATCCGCGGCCTGACCACCGTCACCACCGCGCTCCGCTTCATCCGGGCAGCGGCCTGACGGCCCGGCCGGCACGCTCCACGGCCGCCTGGACGTCGGTGCTCGACAACGTCTGGGGCGAGGCCGTGAAGGCGCGCAGCCGGATCCGGGTGCCCGGACGGGGCACGCGGTACCTCCCTGCGGGGGGTACGAGGTCGTAGCGGGCCGTGGTGTGCGCCGGGAGGGTGGCCGGGCCACGCGTGATCGCCCAGTACGGATCCATGCCCTGGCCCGCGGTGAGCGTGAAGTGGGGGCTCAGGGCGCGGTCCGAGGTGTTCGTCACCCGCAGCGCGAGCAGGGACACGGTGCCCGCCGACGGCCGGTGCACGGAGGTCACCTGCATGCGCAGCGGCGGCGTCCCCGTCACCGCCAGGGCGGCGCTCGTCAGGGCCGGGGAGAGCAGCAGCAGGGTCGCGGCGGCCCGCGCCGGGCGGCGGTGCGGGCCGGACAGCGGACGCGGGCGCGGCTGCCACGCCGTGGCGAACTCCGACGCGGGCGCGGTGATCGCGGCCGCCAGCCAGAGCGGGGTCATCATCAGGTAGTAGCCGTCCTGCGAGCGCGTCGCCAGATAGAAGGCGAGCCACGGCAGGACGGTCGCCGCCGGCCCCAGCCGCCGTACGAACATCACGAACAGCGCCGTCAGCGCCGCGGCCAGCAGCAGGCTCGCGCGGGAGTGCCAGTCGAGCCGGTCGCTGCCGTTCGTGAAGTAGAGGGAGACGCCCACCAGTCCCTGGCCGTGCAGCACCGCGCCCTGCGTCAGCGGCAGCGCGATCCCGGTGAACCAGGGACGGGGTTCGCTCACGATGAAGTACGTGTTCAGCAGCAGCCACACGGTGGCGGCGACCCCGGCGACGCGCAGCACCACCGACGCCGCTCCCCGCGCGCCCAGCTCCCCGCGGCGCACGGCGTAGATCCCGGCCAGCAGGAACGGCGCGACGAACCACGGAAGTTGCTGCGCCGCGCACGCCGCGCCCAGGCACGCCGCCCGCGCCACCCCGGCCGCGCCGAGCCGCCCGCCCGCCCCGATCCGCGGCCAGCGCACCACCACCGGAATCAGCAGCGCCAGCGCCAGGATCGCCGGGTAGCCGAGCCGGCCGTACGTCGGCAGGAACCCGAAGCCGAGGCACGCCATCGTCGCGGCCGACCGCCAGGGCGCCGGCAGCATCCGCCACAGCGTGACCGTCCCGGTGACCAGCGCGGCCGTGCTCACCGCCGTCGCCGGGGCGCCGCCGTGCCCCAGCCACAGCAGCGGCGCGGTCAGCAGCGGGGCCAGCGGGGGATAGCCGTACGTGAAGTCGTATCCGCCGGTCACCGTCGGTGTGAGCGCGACGCCGTGGCCGAAGAGCCAGGGCCACGGCTGTCCGTAGACCGGGCGGCCCATGACCAGTTCCCGGGCGGCCTGGGTGGTGAGGTCCGCCTCGTCCGAGCCGCCGTGCAGCACCGTCCACGCGCACAGTGTGAGCGTCACGGCGGTCACCAGCACGCACAGGTCCAGCCGTGCCAGTGACCGGGCCCGGCGGACGGTCAGGGCCAGCACTCCGCACGCCAGGATCGAGGCGTAGCAGACCGAGATGACCGCGGCCACCGCGAGCCGGTGAGTGGCCGCCTGCGCCCACACCGCGCGCGTGCCGACGAACAGGCTGATGTCGGCGAGCAGGGTCAGGACGCGGTGCCACTGGGCGGGGGAGTCCGGGACGGCGAACGGTGCGGGCTGCGTCCGCCGGCGGGGTGTGACCAGCTGCGTTTCTGCCAAGAGCACGGCACCGGACGCTAATCGTGCCCGGTGAGGGGGGTGCCGCCGGAGGTGAAGAGTCCGGTGTGAAGCGAGTGAGAGCCATGATCCGGTACGGATCGGACATATCCCCGGTATCTTGCTCCCCGCGTGGCGTGAAGCGGTGGGTGGGGCGGTCGCGCACCGTGTCGCTGTTGGGCCGAACGGGTGACATGGCGTAAGAATTGGCTGGTGCAGGCAGAGAAGGCGAGTGGGATCGGGGGGAGCCGGTGAACAGCCACGATGTCACCGATGAACAGTGGGAAGGGCTCGCCCAGGTCGTGCCGTTGCGCGGCCGTGACGCCTGGCCGTCCTCGGTGGGCCATCGCGCGCTCCCGGAGGCGGAGACGGAGACACGCCGCCGTTTCGTCGTCCTCAGGGTCAACGTCTTCGCCGACGCCCGCGAGGTCGCCGAGACCCTGATGGCGGGCATACCCGTCCTGCTCGACCTGACCGGCGCGGAGACGGACGTCGCCAAACGGGTCCTGGACTTCAGCACGGGCGTCGTGTTCGGCCTGGCGAGCAGCATGCACCGCGTCGACCGCAACGTCTTCCTGCTGACTCCGGCCGGGACCGAGGTCACCGGGCTCATGGAACAGGCGGGCGTACCCGGGCCGTGAGCGGTGGGCGTCCCGCACCGTGGTGGGGGCGTCTGCTCGCGAACGTCCGGGCGAGGTCGCCGCACCGGGGCAGGCCTCGTCGGCGCGTTGCCGCGCCGGTCCCCCGATCGTAGGAAGGGCGCGAGGACGGAACGGTTCGCCTGGCGAGGCCGGTCCTACGGTGCGGATATGACTCTGTCATCCGCGCCGGCCGCCCCTCCGCTGCCGTGTCCGGCGCTCCCCGGGGACGGCGAGTGCCACCCGGACCGGCCGCGCGTCACCGAACTGCGGCTGTCCGCCTTCGCCCGGCACCGGCGCGCCGGGTTCCCGCTCGGGCCGCTCACCCTCTTCGCCGGTCCCAGCGGCTGCGGCAAGTCCAGCGCCCTCAGGGCCTACGAGGCCCTCGCCCGGCTCGGCGGCGGCGCCCGGCTCGACGAGGTGTTCCCCGACCCGGTCGCCTGTGTGCCCGACCGGGCGCGGCCCGACGCGCAGCGCCGCCGCGGCTTCCGCATCGGCTGCACCGCCGACGGGCCCGAGGGCCCCGTCCGGCTCGACGTCGCCGTACAGGCCGAGCCCTGCCTGCGCATCGTCGGGGAGCGGTTGACGGCGGACGGGCTGGTCCTGCTGCAGACCGCCCTGCGCGATCCGGGCCGGCGCGCCGTGCAGGCCGAGTGGCACACGGCCGGATCCTCGCCGGTGACCCGCGCCCCGCTGCCGGACGACCGGCTCGGCACCGCGCTGCTGCCGCTGCGCGTCGCCGGCAAGACGGACGGACAGCGCCGGGTACTCGCCGCCGCCGAGCAGATGGTGGTCGCCCTGCGTTCCGTCTTCGCCTGCGATCCACGGCCCAGCCGCATGCGGGACCCGGTGCCCACCGGCTCGGGGCGGCTGCTCCGCGGCTGCGACAACCTCGCCGACGTCCTGTGGCGCACCCGCACCGAGTGCCGGCGGCGGCACGCGCAGCTCGTCGCAGCGGTACGCGCCGGGTGCGCCGGCCCGGTCGCCGACGTCCTCGCCGAGCCGCTCGCCGGCGGAGCGGTCCATGCCCTGCTCGACCGGGGCGACGGATTCCGCACCGGCCTGGGGCGGCTGGGCCACGGCGAGCTGCGCTACCTCGCGCTCGCGCTGGTGCTGCTCACCGGCTCCGGCGTGCTGGAGGTCGACGCGGCCGCCGAGGTTCCCGCCGCCCTGCAGACGCTCACCGTCCTCGCCGACGGCTTCGACCGGGGACTGGACCCGGGGCAGCGGGCCGAACTGCTGCGGCTGGCCGTCCGGATGTGCGCACGGGGGCACATCCGCCTGGTCGGCGCGGTGAGCGACGCGTCGTGGGCCACCGGGACGGACGGGGTCACAGTGGTACACCTGGAGCCGTGACCGACCCTCAGCGCGAACCCCTTGACGTGGCGAAACTCCAGCGCAGGCTGGCCGAGTTCGCCGCCGCCCGGAACTGGCAGCCGTACCACACCCCCAAGAACCTCGTCGCCGCGCTCAGCGTGGAGGCCTCCGAACTGGTGGAGATCTTCCAGTGGTTGACGCCCGAGGAGTCGGCGCGCGTCATGGACGACCCCGGCACCGCGTACCGCGTCACCGACGAAGTGGCCGATGTGCTCGCGTATCTGCTCCAGCTGTGCGAGGTGCTCGGCATCGATCCCCTGGCCGCGCTGGACGCCAAGATCGACCGGAACGAGCGGAGGTTTCCGGCGCCGGGAGAGCGTGACGCGTAGGCGGACCGGCGCCGAACGCGGGGATCGGAAAGCTCCGTTATTACTCTCCGTGTTCAATTTCGGGCCCGAAATCGATTTGTTGTCCGCAGATTTCCGTCTTCCTCTGGCTTTTCGCCTCACGTGCCTTCACTCTGGGTAGTGGACAACGGAGTTCGGGCGGACGTGTGGGCGAGCGCACGTCGTGACAGACGGGGACAACGCATGGACGCGGTGTGGCTCATCGTGACGAGCAGAAGTGCCCTGGCCGCCAGTGGCGACGTGCCGGGGACCCTGGCGGAGGTGTGGCAGGCGCAGGCCCTGGCGCAGGCGATCGGGAGCCGTCTCGCGGTCTCCGGCCCGCCCGAACTGCGTGGCGAGGCCCTGGGGTTGACGGAACTGGCGGGGCGTGGCTGCGGTGTGCTGGACACACCGGAACTGGCCCCCGGTGAACTGCGCGCCGCCCAGCTCACCGAGCTGGGCGACGCCCGCCAGGCCCTGACACGCCTCGACGGCCTCCTCGGCGAGATAGGCATCGCCCTCGTCGCCATCGCCTGCGCGGCGGACGACGAGGGCACGTACTGGCAGTGCATGGAGGCCATCGACGCGGCCGACGAGTCGAGGGACCGTGTCCTGGAGATGCTGCGCAGGCTGGCGGACCGGGAGCAGATGGTGCCGGAGCGGGAGGCGGGTTAGGCCCTGCCCGGGCGAGGGCCTCCCTCGCGTCCCCCGCCGCGGAGGGGGCGCCCCCCGGCACCCGGCGCCCGTGTTTCGTCGGCCGCGTCGATGGCCTTCGCTGCCCCGCCGACGGGCCCGAGGGCCCCGTTCGTCTGAGCGGCCGACGGTCGCTGCGCGCCCCCGGCCGACCGCAGATCCGCGCCCAGAGCCGACAGGTCCGCGTTCAACGCCGCCATCAGCTCCTCCATCTGCTCCAGCAGCCCCTTCGGCCGTCCTGCTGCGGCGCCCCCGCCCTGCTGCGGCACGGTCTCTTCCGACATGACGTTCTCCTCGGCCCCCGGCCCCCCGGGGAGGCCTGCGTGGGTGGCGCTCCGGCGGTCACCGCCCGGCGCGGGTGCCGGGCGGTCCGGCTCCGCCCGAGCCAACGATCATGGCCGGGGCCGGTCACTGGCCCGGTCACGGCCCGGGCGGGGGGTGACGGGATTTCACCCGACGGGGGACGACGGGGGCGGTCCGGGGTGGCCGGGGCGCGAGCGTGCAGGATGGAAGTATGGATCTGCGCATCTTCACCGAGCCCCAGCAGGGGGCGACCTACGACACCCTGCTCACCGTGGCGAAGGCCACCGAGGACCTGGGATTCGACGCCTTCTTCCGCTCCGACCATTATCTCCGCATGGGCTCCGTGGACGGCCTCCCCGGCCCCACCGACGCCTGGATCACCCTCGCCGGCCTCGCCCGCGAGACCAAGCGCATCCGGCTCGGCACGCTCATGACCGCAGGAACCTTCCGCCTCCCCGGCGTACTCGCCATCCAGGTCGCGCAGGTCGACCAGATGTCGGGCGGCCGGGTCGAACTGGGCCTGGGGGCGGGATGGTTCGAGGAGGAGCACACGGCGTACGGCATCCCCTTCCCGAAGGAGAAGTTCGCCCGCCTCGAAGAACAGCTGGAGATCGTCACCGGACTGTGGGCGACGGAGGTCGGCAAGACCTTCGACTTCCACGGCACGTACTACGACCTCACCGACTCGCCCGCGCTGCCCAAGCCCGCGCAGGAGAAGATCCCCGTGCTCGTCGGCGGTCACGGCCCCACCCGTACCCCGCGGCTCGCCGCGAAGTACGCCGACGAGTTCAACATGCCGTTCGGCTCCGTCGAGGAGAGCGAGCGCCAGTTCGGCCGGGTGCGCGCCGCCGCCGAGGAGGCCGGCCGCAGCGCCGACGACCTGACGTACTCCAACGCCCTCGTCGTCTGCGTCGGCAGGGACGACGCCGAGGTGGCCCGCCGCGCCGACGCGATCGGCCGCAAGGTCGACGAACTGAAGCTCAACGGACTGGCCGGCTCCCCGGCCGAGGTCGTCGACAAGATCGGCCGTTACGCGGAGGCCGGCTCCCAGCGGATCTACCTCCAGGTCCTCGACCTCGACGACCTGGACCACCTGGAACTGATCTCCTCCCAGGTCCAGTCCCAGCTGTCCTGACCGCAACGGCCGACCGCCGAACAGCGGGCCGAACGGACACGGCACGTCGTGACCGCACAGCCCCCAGGGCCACCGTCCCCTGGGGGCTGTGTTTGTTCGGTGGACGCGGCAGGCAGCCGCCAGATCTCCGTGCGGTCACGGTCCACCAGGGCTCGTCCGGCGGATCATGGGCCGGGCCAGGGCCGGAACGAGGCGAGGGCCGGCCCGTGCCCCAATCGTGTTGACCGCCCGCGGCAGGCAGTGCTGGAGTCGGCACGTGGACAGCATCCCCGCCAACCGGCGGTTCTGGAACCGGATCAGCAGCGCCTACCAGCACGAGCACGACCCGCGAATCGGCGCCACACCCCGGCTGTGGGGCATGTACTCCATCCCCGACGCGCACCTGCACGCCCTGGGCGACGTCACCGGCAAGCGCGTCCTCGAACTCGGCTGCGGCGCCGGCCAGTGGTCCAGGGCGCTCGCCGCCGAGGGCGCCACCGTGGTCGGGCTCGACCTGTCCGACGCCCAACTCGCCGCAGCGGCCCGCGCGATGGGAGCGGACCGCTACCCGCTGGTGCAAGGCGCCGCCGAACAACTCCCCTTCGCCGCCGACAGCTTCGACCTGGTGTTCTGCGACTTCGGTGGGCTCAGCTGGGCGCCCCCGCACCTGGCCGTCCCGCAGGCCGCACGCGTCCTGGTTCGAGGCGGGCGCCTGGTGTTCAACGTCGCCAGCCCATGGTTCGAAGCCTGCTACGACGAAGCCGCCGGCCGCGTGACCACGACGCTGCAGCAGGACTACTTCGGGCTGAACACCATCGCCGAAGACGACGGCGCGACCAGCTATCAGCTCACCTACGGCGACTGGGTCAAGGTCCTGCGCGGCGCGGGTCTCATCATCGACGACCTCATCGAGCCGCGGCCCGAACCCGGAACACCCAACGGCTACAACGAAACCGACCCACCCGACTGGGCACACCGCTGGCCGGCGGAACTGCTCTGGGTAACCCACAAACCGTGAGTTCCGCCGCGCCGAGACGTGAAGGCATCCCCTCGCCGGACAGGCCCTGGCCCGCTGGAGCAGGGTCCCGGTAGTGCCGGATCGACGATCTCTCGTCCCGCACCCGGGCGAACCGCTTGGAGCGTCTGTGAAGACCGTGATCCACACCCTTCAGCAGCTGTCGGGTGAGAGGCAACGTCCCGACGCCGAGACCGACGAAGTGCGCGCGCTCCTCATCGCGGCGACGGCCGCGTGAACGACGCCCTCCCTGACCGGAGCGAAAATCCCGGGGTGTGCTCAGCGGGTTCCCGGTACGTTGTGCGGACGCGCCGACGACAAAGCGCGTTCGTCCCCTGCGTACTCGCAGCGCAGAGCGCAATTCGAGGTTGACCCACAGTGTTCCTGACCATCAGTACCACCGGCACGCCAGAGCGCCCCGCGACCGATCTGGGTTTCCTGCTGCACAAGCATCCCGACAAGGCGCAGGCGTTCTCCACCTCCTACGGCACGGCCCACGTCCTCTACCCGGAGGCGGACGCCGAGCGCTGCACGGCGGCGCTGCTCCTCGAGGTGGACGCGGTGGCGCTGGTCCGGCGCGGCAAGGGCAAGGGCCGGGGCGGCGCACCCGACGCGGCGCTCGCGCAGTACGTCAACGACCGCCCGTACGCCGCCTCCTCGCTGCTCGCCGTGGCACTGAGCGGCGTGTTCTCCAGCGCGATGCGGGGCGTGTGCAACGCCAGGCCGGACCTGCCCGCCGAGCAGAGGCCGTTGCGGATCGAGGTGCCCGCCCTGCCCGCGCGCGGCGGCCCCGACCTCGTGCGGCGCCTCTTCGAGCCGCTCGGCTGGACGGTCGTCGCCGAGCCGGTGCCGCTGGACGCCGAGTTCCCGGAGTGGGGCGACTCGCGGTACCTACGGCTCGAACTGGAGTCCACAGACCTCACTCTCGCCGAGGCCCTGCGCCACCTCTACGTCCTGCTCCCGGTCCTCGACGACGCCAAGCACTACTGGGTCTCCTCCGACGAGGTCGACAAGCTGCTGCGCGCCGGTGAGGGCTGGCTGCACGAGCACCCCGAGCAGAAGGTGATCACCAGCCGCTATCTGTCCCGTCGCTGGTCGCTGACCCGGCAGGCGATGGAGCGGCTGGAGCTGGTGCGCCTGGCCGAGGCGGACGACAGCGAGGTCGAGGAGATCGACAACGCCGTGGAGGCGGAGACGGAGGCCGAGGAGAAGCCGACGCCTCTCGCCGTGCAGCGGCGCGACGCGATCCTCGCCGCGCTCCGCGACCGCGCGGCCACCCGGGTCCTGGACCTCGGCTGCGGGGAGGGGCACCTGGTGCAGGCGCTGCTCAAGGAGCCGCGGTTCACCGAGATCGTCGGCGTGGACGTGTCGGTGCGCGCGCTCACCATCGCCGCCCGGCGTCTGAAGCTGGACCGGATGGGGGAGCGGCAGGCCTCGCGCGTGAAGCTCTTCCAGGGGTCGCTGGCGTACACCGACAACCGGATCAAGGGGTATGACGCCGCCGTGCTCAGCGAGGTGATCGAGCACCTCGACCTGCCCCGGCTGCCCGCCCTGGAGTACGCGGTGTTCGGCTCGGCCCGCCCCCGCACCGTCGTCGTGACCACGCCGAACGTCGAGTACAACGTCCGCTGGGAGAGCCTCCCGGCCGGACACGTCCGGCACCGCGACCACCGCTTCGAGTGGACGCGCGAGGAGTTCCGCACCTGGGCGGAGGCGGTCGCCGGACGCCACGGGTACGGGGTCACGTACGTTCCCGTCGGCCCGGACGACCCCGAGGTCGGACCGCCCACGCAGATGGCCGTCTTTTCCCTGAACGCCGAGAAGGAGGCGAAGGCCGCATGACCACCGGGACCCACGTGAAGGCGCGCACCCTGCCGGTCACCGACCTCTCCCTCGTCGTGCTGGTCGGCGCCTCCGGCTCGGGCAAGTCCACCTTCGCCCGCAGGCACTTCAAGCCCACCGAGGTGATCTCCTCCGACTTCTGCCGCGGGCTGGTCTCCGACGACGAGAACGACCAGAGCGCGACCCGGGACGCCTTCGACGTCCTGCACTACATCGCGGGCAAGCGGCTCGCCGCCGGCCGCCGTACCGTCGTCGACGCCACCAGCGTGCAGCAGGACGCCCGCCGGCAGCTGATCGACCTGGCCAAACAGTACGACGTCCTGCCCATCGCCATCGTGCTCGACGTGCCCGAGGACGTGTGCGCCGAGCGCAACGCGGCCCGCACCGACCGGGCCGACATGCCGCGCCGCGTCATCCAGCGCCACACCCGCGAACTCCGCCGCTCCCTCAGGCACCTGGAGCGCGAGGGCTTCCGCAAGGTGCACGTCCTGCGCGGGGTGGAGGAGGTCGAGAACGCCACCGTCGTCACCGAGAAGCGGTTCAACGATCTCACCCACCTCACCGGCCCCTTCGACATCATCGGCGACATCCACGGCTGCTCCGCCGAACTGGAGGCGCTGCTCGGCAAGCTGGGCTATGCCGACGGCGTGCACCCGCAGGGCCGTACCGCCGTGTTCGTCGGCGACCTCGTCGACCGCGGCCCGGACAGCCCCGGCGTGCTGCGCCGCGTGATGTCGATGGTCGGGTCGGGCAACGCGCTGTGCGTGCCCGGCAACCACGAGAACAAGTACGGCCGTCACCTCAAGGGCCGCAGGGTCCAGCTCACGCACGGCCTCGCCGAGACGGTCGAGCAGATGGAGGGGGAGAGCGAGGAGTTCCGCGCGCAGGTACGGGAGTTCATCGACGGACTCGTCAGCCACTACGTCCTCGACGGCGGCCGGCTGGTGGTCTGCCACGCCGGTCTGCCGGAGAAGTACCACGGCCGCACCTCCGGCCGGGTCCGCTCGCACGCCCTGTACGGCGACACCACCGGGGAGACCGACGAGTTCGGGCTGCCGGTGCGCTACCCGTGGGCGGAGGACTACCGGGGCCGGGCGGCCGTCGTCTACGGCCACACCCCGGTCCCGGAGGCCACCTGGCTCAACAACACCATCTGCCTCGACACCGGCGCCGTCTTCGGCGGCAAGCTCACCGCGCTGCGCTGGCCGGAGCGGGAGCTGGTCGACGTACCGGCCGAGCGGGTCTGGTACGAGCCGGCCAAGCCGCTGCGCACCGAGGCACCCGGCGGGCACGACGGGCGGCCGCTCGACCTGGCGGACGTGCACGGCCGCCGGGTCGTCGAGACCCGGCACGCGGGCCGGGTGTCCGTCCGCGAGGAGAACGCGGCCGCGGCCCTGGAGGTCATGAGCCGCTTCGCCGTGGACCCGCGGCTGCTGCCGTACCTCCCGCCGACCATGGCACCCACGGCGACCTCGCACGCCGACGGCTACCTGGAACACCCGGCGGAGGCCTTCGCGCAGTACCGGGAGGACGGTGTCGCACGGGTGGTGTGCGAGGAGAAGCACATGGGCTCGCGGGCCGTGGCCCTGGTCTGCCGGGACGCCGAGGCCGCACGCAGGAGGTTCGGCGTCGACGGCCCCACCGGGTCCCTGTACACCCGTACCGGCCGCCCGTTCTTCGACGACGAGTCGGTCACCGAGGCCGTCCTCGACCGGGTGCGCACCGCCATCGGCGAGGCCGGCCTGTGGGACGAGCTGGCGACCGACTGGCTGCTGCTCGACGCCGAGCTGATGCCGTGGTCGCTGAAGGCCTCCGGACTGCTGCGGTCGCAGTACGCCGCGGTGGGCGCCGCCTCCGGGGCGGTGTTCCCGGGTGCGCTGGCCGCGCTGGAGAGCGCCGCCTCCCGGGGCGTCGACGTGACGGAGCTGCTCGGGCGCCAGCGCGGACGGGCCGCCGACGCCGCCGCGTTCACCCAGGCGTACCGGCGCTACTGCTGGACCACGGACGGCCTGGACGGCGTGCGCCTGGCGCCGTTCCAGATCCTCGCCGTGCAGGGCCGCAGCCTCGCCGGCCTGCCGCACGACGAGCAGCTGGCGCTGATCGACCGGCTCGTCGAGCACGACGGCAGCGGACTGCTGGGGACCACCCGGCGGCTGTACGTCGACACCGGCGACCCGGAGTCGGTGCGGGCCGGTGTCGACTGGTGGCTGGAGATGACCGGCCGCGGCGGCGAGGGCATGGTCGTCAAGCCCGTCGGCGCGGTCGTGCGCAGCGAACAGGGGCGGCTGGTGCAGCCCGGCATCAAGTGCCGGGGCCGCGAGTACCTGCGGATCATCTACGGCCCCGAGTACACGCGCCCGGAGAACCTGGCCCGGCTGCGGTCCCGGTTCCTGAACCACAAGCGGTCGCTGGCGATCCGCGAGTACGCCCTCGGCCTGGAGGGCCTGGACCGGCTGGCGGACGGTGAGCCGCTGTGGCGGGTGCACGAGGCGGTCTTCGGTGTACTGGCGCTGGAGTCCGAGCCGGTCGACCCCCGCCTGTAGCGAAGCGTTCCGGCCGAGTGTCCCGACCCTGGGGCACTCGGCCGGACTTCGTCGCTCCGGGCCTCACATGTCCCTGGTTAACCGCCAGTTGCCGTGCTAACTTCGCAGATCGGTCAGGCAGGGTACCGGCTCATGGGGGACAGTCGGTGGAGGCAGGCGTGGGTTTCGGCGGGCCCGAGGTCGATTCCTCGCGCGTGCAAGGTCTTGAACTGCTGTTACGGCTCACCGGCGCCATCAGCGAACTGAGTTGCATGGAGGACGCCCAGGGGCGCATGCAGTTCGCGACGGTGCTGGGGGAACAGCTGGGCCGGCCGGTCGACGTGCGCGGTGTGCGGCTGCGCGAGGACGTGGTGGCCATGGTGCGCGCCGCACTGAATGTGGCCGGCGGGGAACACGTACTCGTGAGAGTGGTCGAAGTCTTCGAAGGAACCGCGCCGGCCGACGAACTCGACCGGCTGCTCGCCCCCGCCTCGCCCCCCTTGCCCGAGGCGCTGCGCGGCCCGCTGGACGGCCCCGACGAGGCCGCCGCCCGCGCCCTGCTGGCCGCAGCCAAGGGCGAGGTGTCCGCGGTCCGGCTGCGGGACGAACTCGCCGACGAGCTGGGCGGTCTCTTCCTGCCGCCCGGGCTCTCTCCCGAACAGCTCTTCACGCACGTCCTGGAGTGGAACGTGCAGCCGGACGGCCTGCCGCCCGCCGTTGTCCTGCTCGACCTGGCCGCCCGGATCGCCGTGGCGCCCGGGCACCGCGCCGCCCTGGCCGGCTGGGTCGACGGCTGGGCGGCCGGCGCGGGCCTGACCGCAGAGGTGGGGCGGCGCCGGGCCGCACGCGCCTTGGTGGTGCGCGACCCGGAGATCCCGCGCTGTCTGATCATCGCCGTCGAGCCGGCCCGCGACGGCTCGGACGAGATCGTCGTACGCCCCTGGCTCAACTCCGCGCCCGGCCGCTGGGACCCGCAGCCCAGCGAGCCGGTCACGACCACCCTGGAGGGACTCGGCCAGGCCGTCGAACGCGCACTGCACCAGGGCGACCGGCTCTGGGCGGCCCACCGCGAGCCGGACCCGGGTGGACGCGAACAGCCGCCGCCGTACATCGAGTTCGTCCTTCCGTACGACCTGCTCAACCACGATGTGGCGGGTTTGAGGTTCCGGTCGGGCGACGCGCGGCCCTTGCCGCTCGGACTGAAGTACGGGGTGCACCTGCGCAGTCTGGAGCGGATGCGGACCGACGACGTGCTGGTCCGGCGTCAGTGGCAGGAACGCTGGCGCGCCCTGCGGCAGCACGGGGTGGCGGTGCACGGCTGGAGCGTGCCGGACGCGCAGCGGCTCGACGCGTGGCAGACCACGCTCGCCGGGGAAGCCGGGCACACGGCCGTGGTGCTGGACGCCCCGGCCGACCTGTCCGCCCTGGAGGCGCTGAAGGCGGCCATCGCCGAGGGGATCGGGCTGGCGATCTGGGACCGCAGGGGGGTCTTCGTCGAGGAGCGGCGGGAAGTCGTGACCGCGGTCTTCGCGTCGGTGCCGACTCCCGCACAGATCCCGATGGCCATCCACCGCCTCCGGCAGAAGGCCGAAGTCCACACCCAGGGTCCCCATTTACTGGGGCGGCACATCGGCTTCTTCTGGGACGATCCCACCCGGCTCGTCGACATCCAGACCACCGACCACGGCGATCTCGCCAGCGAGGAGGCACCGGCATGAGTGAGCAGGAGAAGACGGCTCTGGAATGGCGCGTCTTCCACGCCACCGGCCGTCCACCGGCCACCCCGCCGACGCTGCCCGACGCGCCGCCCTGGCGCCGGTTCCTCGGTGGTCCGTCCCAGCCCGCGCCACCGGACGACCCGGCGGCGGCCCTGCGCCGCCTCGGCCGCGACGTCACCCCGCAGCTCGGCTCCGAGGAGATCGACACCGTCAACGCCGCGCTGCTGCTGCGCCGGCCGCTGCTGATCACCGGCCCGCCCGGCGTCGGCAAGTCCACGCTCGCCTACCTGATATCCCAGGAGCTGGGCCTCGGACGGGTCCTGGAGTGGAACGTCGTCAGCCGGACGACGCTCAGGGACGGGCTGTACACCCACGACGCCCTGGGGCGGGCCCAGGCCATCGCCGCCTGGCAGGCCGGCCTGCGGGACGCGGCCGGCCAGGAACAGCAGGGGGCGCAAGCGGGTCCCGAAGATACCGAGGCATCGTCAAATCACCGTCAACTCCCTCCGTTACTGGGCGACTTCATCACCCTTGGCCCCCTGGGCACGGCCCTGCTGCCCTACGATCGTCCTCGTGTCCTCCTCGTCGACGAACTGGACAAGAGCGACATCGACCTGCCCAACGACCTGCTGCACGTCCTGGAGAACGGAAGCTATGAAGTCCCGGAGCTGGTGCGGAACGCCGCGGGCGCCGCGCACGTCCACACCAGCGACCCGGGCGGCCGCGCCGAGGTGCGCGGCGGCCGGGTCGAGTGCCGGGAGTTCCCGGTCGTGGTGATCACCAGCAACGGAGAGCGCGAGTTCCCGGCCGCCTTCCGGCGGCGCTGCCTGCCGCTGGAGATGCGCACGCCCACCCGGGAGCAACTTCTGGCCATGGTTCAGGGGCACCTGGGGACCCGTCCCCCGGGCACCGAGGACCTGGTGGACCTGTTCGTGCAGCGGATCCAGGCCGGGGGCACCCACTCCCTGGACCAGCTGCTGAACGCCGTGCAGATGACTACCGCGGGTGGTTTCCAGGCGGATGGTGACGGGCGTAAGCTCGTGGAAATGCTGCTCCGCGACCTCGCGAAGGGCCGCTGAATGAACGGCTTTCCCAGGGAGCGCGCATCCGGGGCCGGCGACGGTGAGCCCGTTTCGGGGTCGTCGCCTCCTTCGGCGTTCCCCGAGTCCGTCGAGTACGCGAGTGAGTACGGAGCCTCGGTCCCCGCTGCCCCGCACGCCCCGGCCCGCGCCCGGCCGACCCCCGAGGCGGAGCCCGCGCCGCGCTGGCAGGAGGTCGCCGACGCCGTCTGGCTCGCCGCCTACTGGTCCCACCATGACCGCCCGGCCACCGGCGCGCAGACCACGCTGGAGGCCCGCGACCCGGTGCGCGCCGACCGGCGGCCGCCCGAGCGCTCCGAGGGACCCGCACGCCCCGAGGGAGCCGAGGACCCACGGCACGCGCAGACGCCTCCGGCCGCCGACGCACCTGCGCCCGCCCCGCTGAAAGACCTCCTCGGCACCGGCGCCGCCCCCGGCGCGTGGCCGACCCCGGTGGCCCGCCCGGACCTGCGGTTACGCATCCACCCCGAGGGCACCGAGACCCTGTACCTCAACCGGCCGCTGCTGCCCGCAGAGGAACCCCCGAAGCAGGCTCCCGGCCGCCCCACGGCCCTGCTCGCGCGCGCCCTGCACCGGCTGGCCCGCCGCGTGCCCTCCCGCGACACCCTGGAGCTGGACGAGGAGACCACCGCCGAGCGCGGGGTGGTCGACGGCCTGTGGATGCCCTTCCTGCGGCCCGTCCGGTCCTCCGCCTTCGACCTGGTGCTGCTCCTCGACGACGCCCCCACCATGCGGATCTGGGAGGAGACCGCCGCCCGCCTCGCCGCGGCCGCCGAGCACAGCGGCGCCTTCCACAGCGTGCGCACGGTCGGGGTGAACGTGCCGCGCACCGGCGCCGCCACCCTGCGCTGGGCCGCGGGGCGCGCCGCCGCCGACCCCGGCGAACTGCTCGACGGCCGCGGCGGCCGCGTGTTCCTCGTCGTCACCGACGGACTCGCCCACGGCTGGGCCGCCCCCGCCGCCGACACCCTGCTCGGCCGTCTCGCCCACGCCGGCCCCACCGCCGTCGTCCACCTGCTGCCGCCCCACATGCGGCACCGCTCGACGCTCTACCCGTACGAGGCGGTCCTGGAGGCCGGCGGCTTCGGCGCCGCCAACGACTCCCTCGCGCACTGGGCCCCGCCCGGCGGTCCCGACCCCATGCGCCCGCTGCCCGACGCGGGCGACGGCTCCGTGCCCGTCCCCGTGCTGTCCCTGAAGCCCGGCTCCCTCGCCGCCTGGGCCGACCTCGTCACCGGCGAACGCGGAGTGCGCCGCTCCCTGCCCGTCGTGCTGGCCGGCACCCTCACCAAGGGCGCGCCCGCACCCGGCCTGCGCGCCCCGCGCCTGAGAAGCGCCGCCACGGCCGCCGTACGCCGCTTCTTCACCCTCGCCACTCCGGCCGCGCGGCGGCTCGCCACCCAACTGGCGGCCATCCCCTTCGACTTCGACCTCGTGGAGCAGCTGCGCCGCCGGGCCATGCCGGAGACCGGACCCGACCATCTCGCCGAGATCCTGATGGGCGGGCTGATCGACTGGGACAGCGGCGGCGAGGGCCGCCCCGAGTTCGCCGACGGAGTGCGCGAGGCACTCCTCGCCAGCACCACCCGCACCCAACTCGCGCGCACCGTCAGCCTGGTGGGCGAGCTCCCCGCCGCGGGTGAGCGCGGGGTCGCGCTGCGCGCCGCCCTGCGCGACCCGGCCGGGGCCCGGCTGCCCGACCCGGCCGAGCACGACTGGGTGCGCACCGAACTGGCCGTGATGCGCGCCCTCTCGGGCCCCTACTCCGCGCGCGCCCGGCGCATCGACTCCAGGATCGGCACGGCCGATCGGGTGGACGCCCGTTTGCCCGACAGTACACCCGCCGGAGTGAACCCCCGGCGTGGCGGCGGATCTTCCGACGGTGGAGAAGGCACTGATCCATCGACGAAGGTCCCCGACCCACCTGGAGAGCCCGTGTCCGCCCTGGTAACCGACGCGTCCCAACCCAAAGCCCCGGAGGCTGAGCCGCTCATGCAGAGCACCACCACGACCACACCGCCGGCTCTTCTGGTGAACGTTCCCCTGCGGAACACCTCGTTCGTCGGCCGCCAGGCGCTGCTGGGGGACGTGGAGGCGCAGCTGGTCTCCCAGGACACGGCGGCGGTGCTGCCGCACGCGCTGCACGGCATGGGCGGTGTCGGGAAGTCCCAGCTGGCCCTGGAGTACATCTACACCCACCAGCGCGACTACAAGGTGATCTGCTGGATCCCCGCCGAGCGGGAGAGCCTCATCCTGGCCGCGCTGGCCACCCTGGCCGCCCAGCTGGGTGTCGCCCCGGCGCAGGACAGCGCCGGCGCCCCCGCCGCCAACACGGCCGTGCCGGCCGTCCTGGAGGCGCTGCGCACCGGCGTGCCGTACGACAACTGGCTGCTCGTCTTCGACAACGCCGAGGACGTCGACGCGGTGCGCAAGTACTTCCCCACCAACGGGCCCGGCAAGGTCATCGTCACCTCCCGGAACCGCGCCTGGGAGCGGGTGGCCACCCCGCTGGAGGTGAAGGTCTTCGAGCGCGAGGAGTCGATCGAACTGCTCCAGAAGCGCTCGCCCGACCTGACCCGGGAGGACGCCGACCGGCTCGCCGACGCCCTGGGCGACCTGCCGCTCGCCGTGGAGCAGGCGGGCGCCTGGCGTGCCGTCACCGGCATGCTCGTCGACGAGTACCTCGACCTGCTCGACGAGCGCAGCCCCGAGATCCTCCAGCTCGACCCGAACCCCGACTACCCGGTCTCCGTCGCCGCCGCCTGGGACATCTCGCTGGGGCGGATCCGGGAGACCAACCCGGGCGCACGGCAACTCCTCGACATCTGCGCCAGCATGGCCCCCGAGCCCATTCCGCGGTCCATGCTGCGCGGCAGCCGGGGCGTCAGCATCACGCCCGAGGTCGATCCGCTGCTGCGCGAGTCGATCCGGCTGAACCGCGCCGTCCGCGACCTCAGCCAGTTCTCCCTGATCAAGGTGGACCCACGCTCCGACACGCTGCAGATGCACCGCCTGCTGCAGACCGTGCTCCTGGCCAAGCTGAACGCCGAGGAACGGGAGCGGATGCGGAACGCGGCACACCAGCTGCTGTCGGCCGCCAAGCCGGGCCACTTCGCCTCGTCCCTGGAATGGCGCAACTACCAGGCGCTGCTGCCGCATGTGCTCACCTCGCAGGCGGTCACCAGCACCGACACCTGGGTGCGTGAACTGGTCTTCGACACCGTGCTGTTCCTGTACTACTGGGGCGACCACCAAGGGGCCACGCGACTCGCCCGGCAGTGCTGGAACGCCTGGCTCGCGGCCTCCGGCGAGGAGGACTCCAACGTCATCAAGATGGCGAAGAGCTTCGGATTCCTCCTGCGGCAGATCGGTGAGATCGACGAGTCCATCCCGCTCACCGAGAAGGCGCTGGAGGTGTCCCGCCGCATCGACGTGGACGCCGAGGAACTCGTCGACGCCCTGTGCGAGATGTCCGACGCCCGCCGCTACCAGGGCCGGTTCGAGGAAGCGCAGGCGCTGGGCAGTGAGGCCACCGAGCTGGCCCGGTCCCTGTTCGGCCCGGACGACCTCACCACCTCGCGGGCCACCCACAGCTGGGGCGTCGACCTCAGACTGTGCGGCCGGTTCCACGAGGCCCTGGAACTGGACCAGGAGAACGCCCGGCTGCGTGAGCTGCTGTACGGCCCCGCCAGTTTCTTCACGCTCAACACGCTCAACGCCCTGTCCATCGACATGCGCGAGAGCGGCGACTACCGCGGTGCCCGTGACTTCCAGGAGGACGTGTACCGCCAGGCGCGCAGCGCCCTCGGCGACGACAACCCGCTGACGCTGCGCATCGCCCGGAACCTCGCGGTGTGCCGGCGCCGTGACGGGGCGCTCGAAGAGGCCGCCAAACTCTCCGAGGAGACGCTGCACCGCTTCGTCGCCCGCTACGGCCCCGTCCACGCCGACTCACTGGCGACGGCGATCAACCTCTCCGTCGACCGGCGCCTGGCCGGGGATCTCGACAGCTCCCGTGAGCTGGCCGAGGAGACCGTGCAGCGGTATGCGCAGCTTCTCGGCGAGGACCACGCGTACACCCTGCTGACCAAGGCCAATCTGGCCGCCACGATGCGGGCGCTCGGCGCGCTCGACGCCGCGCAGGAACTGGACGACCTGGCCGCCGCCCGGCTGACGGAGACGGTGGGCGCCAATCATGTGATCACGCTGACGACCGCGATCGGCCAGGCCAACACGGCGTACGCCCGGCTGGACTTCGACCGGGCCCGGGAGATCGACGAGGCCAACCTGCCGCTGCTGGCCGAGGCCGTCGGTGCGGAGCACCCGCTGACCCTGTCCTGCACCACGAACCTCGCCCTCGACCTGCGGGGGCTGGGCCGCGGCGCGGAGGCGGACGAGCTGAAGCGCAAGGCGGTCGACGGCCTCAGCCGCGTGCTCCGCTCGGACCACCCCTGGCTCCTCGCCGCCCGCCAGCACCGCCGCGTGGAATGCGACATCGCACCGATGCCGCTGTAGCGTCGCGCCGTCCGGAATGCGGCAGGCGTTGTGGCGGGGTGGGTGTGTGGGGTGCGTCCGCCCGGAGGGCGTGACCTGCGGCCTCCGGTGCGTGCTCCGGGGGTACCCTCTGCTCGAAGAGCGTGGGGGAGCGTGCCGGGCGTCGCGGGGCAGGCGCGATTGCGCCGACAAGGCGTACGGCTGCCCGTGCGAACCGCGCCTACCTGCCGAAGCGCGGTATCCGCCGCACGGTCCCGGAGAAGCGCGACCAGATCGCCAACCGCAAGAAGCACGGGTCCCACGGTGGCCGGCCGCCGAAGTCCGACACGGCCGACTGCAAAGAGCGCCACGCGGTGGAGTGCGGCATCGATCGCCTCAAGCGCCACCGCGCGGTCGCCACGAGATGGCGCTTCCGGCGGGCCCCCAGCGCCGACTGCCGCACGACAGTCCGAGAATGCGGTCGTGGGGCCCCGCCGCGGAGCTGAGAGCGCCTCAAGCTCGGACAGCTCTGGGTAGCCGGGCCTCTGTGCCCTCTCAGCCGGCGTGGAGGATCCTGAAGCGATCGGGCTCCGCCGGGTCCCGATCAACGACCTGGACCGGTGTCCAAGCCCATTGCCGAACGCTGATGCCCGGCGTGCGGGAGAACCGGATCGGCCCGCGGGTGCCCTCGACCGCCACGCGCGGCCATGACTCGGCGATGGCCGCCCGGTCCGTGCCGTGCGAACGCAGCACGTCGGCGAGGACGGCGACGGTGTCCCAGCCCTCGAAGGCGACGAAGGAGGGCGCTTCGCCCAGCCGTTCGCGGAGGTCCTTCCCGACGCGTTCGCCGAGCGGACCGAGGTGCTCGGGCAGGTAGCGCAGGAACGGGACCCCGGCGCCGTCCTCGCCCAGCACCTCGGCCCATTCGGCGAACTCCGGTTGTCCGGCCGGAGCGCCGATCAGGATCTCCGCGAGCCGCCGGTCGCCCCGGACGGCCCTGACGATCGGCACCGCCGGCTCCGGATGGCCGACCAGCAGGAGGAGCGCCGTCGCACCGTGGTCGACGAGCGCGTCGCACAGGGCCTCGGGGGTGAGCGCGTTCGCGTCGAGTTCGACGACGGTGCCGCCGCGGGGAGCGAGGTGGTCCTGCAGGACGCGGGTCCCGGACGCCCAATAGACGCTCGGCTGGGCCGCCACGGCGATCCGACGCCGGCCCGCGCCGAGGAGGAAGTCCGCGTAGATCCGCCAGCCGTGGGACTGGGCCGGGGCCAGGCGCGCGACCCACTCCGTCGGCTCCTCGGTGAGCGCGTCGAGCACCGCGGACGAGCAGAGGAACGGCACGCCGAGGGCGTCGGCCCGGGCGGCGGCGGCGCGGGCGACGACGCTGTGGTACTCGCCCGCCACGGCGGCCACGCCCAGAGCGGCCAGTTCGTCCACGGCCGCCGCGGCCCGCTCCGGATCGGCCGCGGTGTCCCGGACCGCCAGCTCCAGTGGTCGGCCGTCGATCCCGCCCGCGTCGTTGACCTCGCGAACGGCCAGTTCGAGTCCTGCGAGCAGGTGCCGGCCCGCCTCCACCCAGCCGGGCCGCGTCAGCGGGACCAGCGCCCCCAGACGGACGGACGACCCGTCCGCTTGCTCCGCTCCGGACGGCGATGGTGGCGTGTTCATCGGTTGGCGTCTCCCCTGGGGCGATGCGGTCACGGTCCGCCCGGATCGCGCGTCGGCCGGGTCGGCGGTTCGCGTTCATCATGTCTCGCCGCGGCGGGCGTCTGCCCGGGTGATCACGCCGGTCATTGGATCCACCACCGTCGCCGGCAGGCAACCGATTATGTGTTCGCTGAGCTGCCAGGCTTCATCGGGCGGCGGCGTTGAGCGGGGGCGCGTGCTGGTGTCCCGGCCGGGGTGGCACTCCGTGCCGTGAACTCCGGTACCCGGCATCTGCCGCGGACCGCGCCCGGTCAGCTCACGTCCGCCACCGGCGTCGTCGGGGTGCCGTCCGGGGGCTGTCCGACCGGTGGTGTGCCGGTGGTGTGCGTGGGGGTGCCGGGCCGGTCGCGTTCGGCCAGGCGGCGGGTCAGGAGCAGGAACGGCTGGGTGAGGAGCGTGGTGGCGAGGGCCATGAAGACCAGGACCGTGTAGAGGGGCTTGCTCAGCAGGCCCGCCTGGAAGCCCGCGTTGAGGGCGATCAGCTCGGTGAGGCCACGCGTGCTCATCAGGACGCCGACGGTCCACGCATCGTGCCGGCCCAGACCGCCGAGCCGGGCCGCCACCGTACTGCTGCCGATCTTCGTGACCACCGCCAGCACCGTCACCACCACCAGCGTGACCCACCCCGTGGCGTCCATGCTGTCGAGGGCCACGGACTGCCCCGAGATCACGAAGAAGAACGGCAACAGCAAGGAACCGGCGTCGTGCAGAGGCCGCAGCAGATCCGGATCGAGCGTGCCGCCCTTCTCCCGCGGTACCACGACCCCGGCGAGCAGCGCACCGAAGATCACATGCAACCCGAGGGAGTGCGTCACCCAGGCCGACCCGAGAGCGAAGCCGAGGAGCAGGGCCAGCCGCAGCGAGGGCTCCATCCGCGTGCCCCACAGCAGTTTGCGCAGCACCGGCCGGGCCACCAGCACCATCACGGTGACGAAGCCGACGGCGAGCCCCACCCGCCACGGCCAGTCGAGCACCTTCTCGCCGCCGCTCTGCATCAGCGCCCCGGCCAGCACCGTCCAGCCGATCACGTCCAGCAGCCCGGCGGCGGAGACCGCCACCACCCCCGGCACGGTGCGGGACAGGTCGTTCTCCCGCACGATGGCCGTCAGCACGGGCACCGCCGTTATCGACAGGGCGACACCGGCGAACACCACCATGCCGGGGGAGAGGTCCCGCGGCATGCCCAGGTCACGTAACTGCTCCCGGAACAGCAGCGCGCAACCGCTGCCCACCGCCATCGGCACCACGAACGCGGCCAGTGCCACCGTCACCGAGGCGCGCGCCCGGTCGCCCAGCACCTTCAGATCCAGCTCGTAGCCCACCGCGAACAGGAACACCACCAGCGCGAACTGGGAGAACCCCATCAACGCGGGGGAGATCTCCTTGGGAAACAGCGCCTGGTACGCCCCCGGCGCCGTATGGCCGAGCAGCGACGGACCGAGCGCGATCCCCACCGTCAACTGCCCCACGATGTAGGGCTGCTTCAGCCGCTGAGCCAGCCAGCCGCCCGCATGCGCGGCCACCAGGATCAGGGCCGCGGCACCTACGAAATGCGCGATCATGGCGTCAGGGCTCACGGTTTCTCCCCGTGTTCGGTCGTGTCCTGTGGTCGCAGCCGATCGTTCGGCCGCCGGCAGGTCGGACATCTTCGGGGCGGCCCCAACCTCCATAGCATACTGTTGATCTGACGTCGCATCGGGAGTCGTACACCGACCTGCACCGTGTCACGGGGGGCACATGACGGCGGTCGTTTTCCTTCACGGGACGGGGGTCCGCGAACCGGGCTTCTCCGCACTCGCGGGGCGGGTCGGGGCCGGCCTGACCGCCCTGCGTCCCGGACTGCGCCTCATGCCGTACTACTGGGGCGGCGCGCACGGCGCCACGCTCGCCGCCGGAGGAGCGAGTCTGCCGCCGGCAGCGGGCACGACCCGGGGCCTGGCCGATACCCCGGCCGGGGCGGACCCCGCCGACGACACATCGGCCGCCTGGGCCGCCCTCTACGCCGACCCGTACGCCGAACTCGCCCTCGCCATGGCCGGGGCGCGGCCCGCCGGCGAGCGGCCGCCCGGCTTCGTACCGCAGGAGCAGAAGCTGCAGGCACAGCTCGCCGCGCTCGCCGCGCAGGGCGACGCGCCCGCGGCCGAGGTGGGCCCCGGCCTGGCCCGGGCCGCCACCGACCTGGCCGCTCACCCGCTGCTCGGCGCCGTGGCCGAGGCCCTCGACCCGGACGACCTCGCCGCGCTCGCCGCCCGCTCCCTGACCGCCCGGATCATCGCCGACGCCCTCGACGCCGACGCGCCGCTCGTCCCCGTCGGCGACGTGCGGGACGCCGTCACCGACCGGCTCGCCGAGGCACTCGGCGCACCGCCGCGGGGCACGGAGCGCGGGGTGCGCTCCCTGCTGCTGCGGGTCGCCGGTTCGGCCGCCTCCCGTGCCGTCGTACGGCGTCGGCGCGCCCTCACCGAGGCCGCCCACCCCGCCGCCGGGGACGTCCTGCGCTACCTCAGCCGCGGCGAGGCGGTCCGGGCCGGGCTGCGCGACCTGCTCGCCGGTCTGGAGCCGCCCGTCGTGATCGTCGCCCACAGCCTCGGCGGCATCATCGCCCTCGACACGCTGGTCCTCACCCCGCTGCCCCAGGTCCGCCTCCTGGTCACCGCGGGCTCCCAAGGGCCCTTCCTCTACGAGTCGGGATCCCTGCCCTCTCTCGAACACCCCGCGCCGCTGCCCCCGCACGTCCCCGACTGGCTCAATCTGTACGACCCACGGGACCTGCTCGGCTACCTCGGCGCCGGCCTGTTCCCCGGGCGCGTCACCGACGTCGCCGTCGACAGCCGCCAGCCGTTCCCCGCCGCGCACAGCGCCTACTGGACCAACCCGGCGGTGTACCGGCACATCGCGGACCACCTGCCGTGACCGGCCCGGACTCCACCGCCGTGACCGGCCCGACGGCGCCCGTGCCGCACGTCGACCCGGCCCGCGTGCACGCCCTCATCGTCGGGATCGAGGCCTACGACGCCGGTCCCGCGTGGGATCTGCCCGGACCTGCCCGGGACGCCGTCGCCTTCCACCGGCTGCTGCGGTCCGCCGGGGTGCCGGAGGACCGGCTCCGGCTCCACCTGGCCCCGCTGCCGCCCTTCACCCCCGACGTGCCGTACGCGCCCGCCGACCGGACCACCCTGCGCCGGGTCCTCGTCAGCGATCTGCCGTCGGGTCAGGGCGACGTCCTGTGGGTGTGGTGGGGCGGGCACGGCGTCCTCGACCGCTCCGGTCGTCTACGGCTGTTCTGCGCGGACGCCACCACCGCCGACAAGGCGGGCATCGACCTGGACTCCGCGCTGGAACGCTACGCGGGCGACGCCGTGCCCTCCTTCACCGAGCAGCTGTGGATCGTGGACGCCTGCGAGACCTTCGAGGAGGCCCTCGGCTTCCGGGAGCCGCTGCCGCCCGACGCCCTGCCCGTGGGGCGGCGCACCCTCACCCACCGGCAGACCGTGCTGCGCTCCGCGGGCCGCGGCCGGGCCGCCGTCAACGACCCCGTGCGCGGCACCGGGCTCTTCTCGGACGTGCTGCTCGGCCTGCTGGCCGACCGGGCCGCCGTCCTGCCCGCGCCGCCCGATCCGGAAGAGCTGTTTCCGGCCGTGCGGTCGCGTATCGCGGCCCTCAGGGAAGCGGGCCGTACTCTGCAGTATCCCGAGATCCGGTTGCAGAGCCCCGAACGTTCCGAGATTCTGCCGCCCTCGGGGCCGGGTGCCGGGCCGCGTCCCCGCTCGCCACTCGTCCGGGCGGTGGACGCGCTGCTTGCCTATCCGCTGATGAGGGACCCCGCCGAACGGCAGACGGTGGTCGCCGCGCTGGACCCGCGCGTCACCGCGACGCTGCCCCGTCACACCATTGCCCGTACGGACGCCACCGGCATCCTCACCGCGCTCGGCCGGCGCCACCCGCAGGCGCTGTGGGACCTGTACGACGCCGTGGTGTCCGTCGACGACGATCCCGACCGCGGCGACGAACTCGCCGAGGCGCTACGGCAGTTCGCGGCATCGAAGAGCCGCCCCCACGGCCCTGGATGATCAGGTGGCGTGATCGTACGGTTCCGCAAGCGGGCAGGAATGGCCATGATGGAACCGGACACGGGGCATCGCGTGCCACCGTGCGAGAAGGGGGACGCATCTTGGACCAGCCGCCCGCTCTGCACACTGCCGAAGCCGCCGTCAGTGAGCCGGCCCCCACCGCGGGTGCCCTCGTCTGGGAGTCGGATCTGGCGGACCTCGCGGCGCTGCCACTGACCGCCGTGGACGGTCTGACCCCGCTCAGCCCCCCTGCCCGCCTTCTCGAAGAGGTCCTGCGCTCCCGCAGCGGCATCAGCGGGGGAGGAGAGACGGGCGGCCGGGCCGACTAGCGCCGGCCGCGCGGATCATGTCGCCGGACGCGCCGACGTCGCGCTGCCCACGGGCGTCACCGCCGGTCACCGCTTCCCGCTCCGCCACGCCGCGGTCCCCCACCCGCCCACACGACCGGAGGTCCCGGGAATGACCAGCGCGCAGCGCCATGCCCCGTTCCGCATGCCCGAGCCGCTCTTCGCGGAACTGGCCGCCGGCGGTGGCTCGGCCGAGGCCCTGGCCTTCCTCGAACGAGGGGAGCGGGCACGCCGGCTGCTCCTGCTGCGGACCCTGCTGGCCCGCATCGACGCGCTGCCCACGCCGCTGACGCCGGCCGCCGAGGCCTGGCACCTGATGAAGGAGGCCGCCGCGCGGGCTCCCGAGCCCGTCGACCGGCTGCTGCTCGCGCCGACGACCGGGGGCTGGGTCGCCCACATGCTGCGCAGGGTGCACGGCACCGCGACCGGGCCGCCGCTGTGGGCGGAGGCCGGTCACCTGTGCGCGCTGGCGGTCACGGCGTCCCTGCACGCGGGTACGGAGACCACCGTCCGGGTCCCCCTCACCGACGGTGGCCTGCACCTGCCGGGCCTGGGGCTGGCCCGCCTGCCGGACGCGGAGGGCGGACTGACGGTCGGCCTGGCCGGCACCCGCCGGGGAGAGCTGACGCTCACCGGCCCCGGACGGGACGGGAGCCCGACCTCCGTGACCTGCCGGCCGACGACGGCCCCGCTGGGCGGCGGGGAACCGGCCGCCGCCGACCCGGACGGCAGCGACGGAGAGGCGACCTGGCTCCCTCTCCGCACCCTCACCCACACCGGCCCCGCCGGAACCGTCGCCATACCCCTCGACGACCTCGACCCCTACCGCGACCTGGACGACCCCGTACCGCCCGCCCGGCTCGACGCCGACGAAGCCGGGGAATGGCAGCGGGTGTTCGACGAGGCCGTGGGGGTGCTCACCGGGGCGGGCGGTGGAGGGGACGGGCCCGGACGGCTCGACCCGGCCGTCATCCGTGCCGTCGTGCCGTGGGGACGGACCCGTGCCACACCGCCCGCGCCGCCCACCGTGGGGATCTCCGCCTCCAGCGGCGACTCCTTCGGCAGCATGGTGATCTCCCGCCCCGCCACCGGTCAGGCCCTTGCCGAAACGCTGGTCCACGAGTTCCAGCACAGCAAGCTGGGCGCGCTCCTCCATCTCTTCCCCCTCCTCGACGACGACCGCGAGGAGCGCTACTACGCACCCTGGCGTGCCGACCCGCGGCACCTCACCGGCCTGCTGCACGGTGCGTACGCCTTCACCGGTGTCACCGGCTTCTGGCGGGACCGCATGGCCGATCCGGCCCAGGCCGACGCCGCCGCGTACCACTTCGCGCTGCGCCGGCTGCAGACCCGGCTGGTCGTGCGCACCCTCCTGGCCAGCGGCCGGCTCACCGCCGCGGGACGCCGGCTCGTCGGCGGCCTCGCGGCCACGCTGGACGGCTGGCTGCGCGAACCCGTCGACCCGGCCGCGCTCGCCCGGGCCCGCACGGCCGCCGCCCTGCACCGCACCGAGTGGCGGCTGCGCAACGTCGTACCGGAGGCGGACGCGCCCGCCGCCCCCCGCTTCCGTACGGACCGGCCGCTCTGGCCCGACCTGCGCACCCACGCCTTCGCCACCCGCCCCGCCGCCCCCCACACCCCCGACGAGCATCTCGCCGCCGGGAACCCGGCCGCAGCGCTCGACGGCTACGCCGACAGCCTCGCCCGCGATCCGGCGGACCCCCACCTCCTGGCCGGCTGGATCGTGGCCCGTGCCGCCCTGGACCGGGGCCACGCCACTCGGCGGCTGCTGGCCCGCCCCGAACTGCTCCAGCCGCAGCCCAGCGGCTGAGCCGTGGCCCGGTCGGTGTCTGCCCTTCCGTCCCAGGCACACCTGACGGGGATCTCGCCGTCTGGGAGCCCGGCCGCCGCGCTCGACGGTTACGCCGGGGCCCGGCGGCTGAGCCGCCGTCCGCAGAAGGTCGCCGCAAGCAGGGGGTGAACGGGCGCCCGACTGGTCAGGATGGAGGCATGGGATTCCATGTCGACTCCGAGGCCGGGCGGCTCACCCGCGTCATACTGCACCGGCCGGATCTCGAGCTCAAAAGGCTCACCCCCAGCAACAAGGACGCCCTCCTCTTCGACGACGTGCTGTGGGTGCGGCGGGCGCGGGCCGAGCACGACGGGTTCGCCGACGTGCTGCGTGACCGGGGGGTCACCGTCCACCTCTTCGGCGACCTGCTCACCGAGGTACTCGGCATCCGGGCGGCGAGATCCCTCGTCCTGGACCGGGTCTTCGACGAGAAGGAGTACGGCCCCCTCGCCACCGACCACCTCCGCGCCGCCTTCGAGGCCCTGCCCTCGCGTGAACTGGCCGAGGCCCTCATCGGCGGCATGACCAAGCGGGAGTTCCTGGACGAGCACCCGGAGCCGACCTCCGTGCGCTTCCACGTCATGGAGCTCGACGACTTCCTCCTCGATCCGCTGCCCAACCACCTCTTCACCCGCGACACCTCCGCCTGGATCTACGACGGCGTCTCCATCAACTCCATGCGCTGGCCCGCCCGGCAGCGCGAGACCGTGCACTTCGAGGCCATCTACCGGCACCACCCGCTGTTCCGCGACGAGAGCTTCCGCGTCTGGTCCGAGGGGCTGGCCGACTACCCGTCGACCATCGAGGGCGGAGACGTGCTGGTCATCGGCAACGGGGCCGTCCTGATCGGCATGAGCGAGCGGACCACGCCCCAGGCCGTCGAGATGCTCGCGCACAAGCTGTTCGCGGCGGGCTCCGCCGAGACCATCGTGGCCCTGGACATGCCGAAGGGGCGCGCGTTCATGCACCTCGACACCGTGATGACGATGGTCGACGGCGACACCTTCACCCAGTACGCGGGGCTCGGCATGCTCCGCTCGTACACCATCGAACCGGGCACCGAGGAGAAGGAGCTGAAGGTCACCGACCATCCGCCGGAGCACATGCACCGTGCGATCGCCGCCGCGCTCGGACTGAGCGAGATCCGTGTGCTGACCGCGACCCAGGACGTCCACGCGGCGGAGCGGGAACAGTGGGACGACGGCTGCAACGTCCTCGCCGTCGAGCCGGGCGTCGTCATCGCCTACGAGCGGAACTCGACGACCAACACGCATCTGCGCAAGCAGGGCATCGAGGTGATCGAGATCCCGGGCAGCGAGCTGGGCCGGGGGAGGGGCGGGCCGCGCTGCATGAGCTGCCCGGTCGAACGGGCCGCCATCCCCTAGGTCTGTATATCCATGCTGGACTTCGTATAGTATTCCAGCAGTCTGAGTCCCCCGTATCCCTGGAGCGCCCCCATGGCGACAGTCCCGACCGCCCTCGCCGGCCGCCACTTCCTCAAGGAGCTGGACTTCACCGGGGAGGAGTTCCGCGGTCTGGTCGAGCTGGCCGCCGAGCTGAAGGCCGCCAAGAAGGCCGGGACCGAGACGCAGTACCTGCGGGGCCGGAACATCGCGCTCATCTTCGAGAAGACCTCCACCCGCACCCGCTGCGCCTTCGAGGTCGCCGCCGCCGACCAGGGCGCCTCGACGACGTACCTCGACCCGTCCGGCTCACAGATCGGCCACAAGGAGTCCGTGAAGGACACCGCGCGCGTGCTGGGGCGGATGTACGACGGGATCGAATACCGCGGGGACAGCCAGCAGAAGGTGGAGGAGCTGGCGGCGTACGCGGGCGTCCCCGTCTACAACGGCCTCACCGACGACTGGCATCCCACCCAGATGCTCGCCGACGTGCTGACCATGACCGAGCACAGCACCAAGCCGCTGAAGGAGATCTCCTTCGCCTACCTCGGCGACGCCCGCTTCAACATGGGCAACTCCTACCTGATCACCGGCGCCCTGCTCGGCATGGACGTGCGGATCGTCGCCCCGAAGTCCTACTGGCCGGCCCAGGAGATCGTCGACCGGGCCCGCGAGCTCGCCGAGGCCAGTGGGGCGCGTGTCACGCTCACCGAAGCCCTGGAGGAGGGTGTCCGGGGTGCCGACTTCGTCGCCACCGACGTGTGGGTCTCCATGGGTGAGCCCAAGGAGGTCTGGGACGAGCGGATCGCCGCGCTCGCCCCGTACGCCGTGACCATGGACGTCCTGCGCGCCACCGGCAACCCCGACGTGAAGTTCCTGCACTGCCTGCCCGCCTTCCACGACCTGGGCACCAAGGTCGGCCAGGAGATCCACGAGACCCATGGCCTGGAGTCCCTGGAAGTGACGGACGAGGTCTTCGAGTCGGCGCACTCGGTCGTCTTCGACGAGGCGGAGAACCGCCTGCACACCATCAAGGCGGTGCTGGTCGCGACGCTGGCCTGAGCTTCAGGTCTCGGAGGGCCGCCGCTGCCGCGGCACCGTCGGCAGCCGGAACCACACCGCCTTGCCCGCGTCGGTGGGTCGGTGGCCGCACGACGAGCTCAGGGTGCGGATCAGCAGCAGTCCGCGCCCGTGCTCCTGCCAGGGGTCGGGCTCCCCGGCGGCCGGGTGCGTGAGGTCGCCGGGCGGCGCCGGGTCCGGGTCGTGCACCTCGACCTGGCAGCCGGTCGGCCGCAGCTCCACCACCAGCTCTATCGGTCCGGCGGTGTGCTCCACGGCGTTGGCGACCAGCTCCGCGGTGAGCAGTTCCGCGGTGTCGCTGTCGGCCGCGTGCTCCAGTTCTGCCAGCGCCGTACGGACCAGCGCGCGGGCCACCGGCACCGCCGCGGCGGTGTGCGGCAGCGGGATGCGCCAGCAGGCGGGGGCTGAGGAGCGTTCGTGCAAGGCGGGTCCGTTCATGGAGCAGGCAGTCCTGCTTTCAACTTTTATGAATGGTACGAGCGCCCCCGGCGGGGTCCGTCGGCGGGCGCCGTACGGGGCCGTCGGCCCCGTTGCCGGACGGCTTACCCCGGCCAACGGCCCGCCGCGCACGGCTGCTCCCGCCGTTACGCCGGTGTCGAGGAGCTGTGACGGATGTGACGAGGTGAGGTCATCCCCGCTTCACCTGCGCATGCCCCGCACCCGAACGGTCTATCGCGCGCTCGTGACGACAGTCACGGACAGGTGATAACTTCGAGGGACAGAGCGCAGTGAGGCCAGTGCCCGCCCGAGGAGGCCGCACGTCATGAGTCCTTTCACCGGCTCCGCCGCCCGCACCTCCGACTGGCGGCACCTGCGCGTCGATCTCGCCGACGGCGTCGCCACCGTCACCCTCGCCCGGCCGGAGAAGCTCAACGCGCTCACCTTCGGCGCCTACGCCGACCTGCGCGATCTGCTCGCCGAGCTGTCCCGGGAGCGTTCCGTAAGGGCCCTGGTGCTGGCCGGCGAGGGACGTGGCTTCTGCTCCGGCGGCGACGTCGACGAGATCATCGGCGCGACCCTCGGCATGGACACCGCCCAGCTCCTCGACTTCAACCGGATGACCGGGCAGGTGGTGCGGGCCGTACGGGAGTGCCCGTTCCCGGTGATCGCGGCGGTGCACGGTGTGGCGGCGGGCGCGGGCGCGGTGCTGGCCCTGGCGGCGGACTTCCGCATCGCCGATCCCACCGCCCGCTTCGCCTTCCTCTTCACCCGGGTCGGCCTCTCCGGCGGCGACATGGGCGCCGCGTACCTGCTGCCGAGGGTCGTCGGCCTCGGACACGCGACCCGCCTGCTCATGCTGGGCGAACCGGTGCGCGCACCCGAGGCCGAGCGCATCGGCCTGATCAGCGAGCTGACGGAGGAGGGCGGCGCCCACGAGGCGGCCCTCGCACTCGCCCGCCGCTTGGCCGACGGCCCTGCCCTGGCACACGCCCAGACCAAGGCCCTGCTGACGGCCGAGCTGGACATGCCGCTGGCCGCCGCGGTGGAACTGGACGCCTCAACCCAGGCCCTGCTCATGAACGGCGAGGACTACGCCGAGTTCCACGCGGCGTTCACGGAGAAGAGGCCGCCGAAATGGCAGGGGCGGTAACTGTGCCGACCAAAGGGGCGCGGGGCTGGGCCGAATGTGCGGCTACCGCCACGTGGGCGCGACCAGCCACCGACTACCCGCAGCCGCCCAAGACGATCGGCCACCCCCAGCGCATCGCAGTCATCGGCGGCGGCCCCGGCGGCCTCTACGCCGCAGCCCTGCTCAAACGCCTCGACCCGTCCCGCGACATCACCGTCTGGGAACGCAACGCCCCCGACGACACCTTCGGCTTCGGAGTCGTCCTCTCCGACGAAACCCTGGGCGGTATCGAACACGCGGACCCGGTGGTGTACCAGGCCCTGCAAAGGGACTTCATCCGCTGGGACGACATCGACATCGTGCACCGCGGCACCCGTCAGACCTCCTCAGGACACGGCTTCGCCGCGCTCGGCCGCCACCGGCTCCTGGAGATCCTCCACGACCGCTGCCGCACCCTCGGCGTGGACCTCCGTTTCCGCACGGAGGCCCCGGCCCACCTCAGGCGGACGCATGATCTCGTCATCGCCGCCGACGGAGTCCACAGCACCACCCGCGAGGCCTACGCCCACGTCTTCCGCCCCCACATCGAGACGCACCGCTGCCGCTACATCTGGCTCGCCGCCGACTTCGCCTTCGAGGCGTTCCGCTTCGAGATCGCCGAGACCGAACACGGCGTGATGCAACTGCACGGCTACCCCTACGCGGCCGACGCCTCCACCGTCATCATCGAGATGCGCGAAGAGGTCTGGCGGGCGGCCGGTTTCGAGGAACTCGGCGGACAGGAGTCCATCGAGCGCTGCGCCAAGATCTTCGCCGACGCGCTCGGCGGACGGCCGCTGAAGTCCAACAAGTCGGCCTGGACCACCTTCCGTGCGGTCGTCAACGAACGCTGGTCGCACGGCAACGTCGTGCTGCTCGGCGACGCCGCCCACACCGCCCACTTCTCCATCGGCTCCGGCACCAAGCTCGCCGTCGAGGACGCCCTCGCGCTGGCCGCCTGCCTGGAGGAACAGGACTGTTCGGAGAAGGCTCTGACCGCGTACGAGGAGGAGCGGCGCCCCGTCGTCGCCTCCACCCAGCGCGCGGCCCGCGCCAGCCTGGAATGGTTCGAGAACCTCGCCCTCCACCTCGACCAGCGGCCCCGCCAGTTCGCCTTCAACCTGCTCACCCGCAGCCGCCGCGTCACCCACGGCAACCTGAGGCTGCGTGACGCCCGCTTCACCGCGGCCGTCGAGCGCGAGTTCGGCTGCCCGCCCGGCACGCCCCCGATGTTCACCCCGTTCCGGTTGCGCGGCCTGACCCTGCGCAACCGGGTCGTCGTCTCGCCCATGGACATGTACTCGGCCACGGACGGCGTCCCCGGCGACTTCCACCTGGTCCACCTCGGTGCCCGGGCCCTCGGCGGCGCCGGGCTGGTGATGACCGAGATGGTGTGCGTGAGCCCCGAGGGGCGCATCACCCCGGGCTGCGCGGGCCTCTACACCGCCCGGCAGGCCGAGGCCTGGAAACGGATCACCGAGTTCGTGCACCGGCAGGCACCGGGCACCGCGATCGGCGTGCAGCTCGGCCACAGCGGACGCAAGGGCTCGACCAAGCTGATGTGGGAGGGCATCGACGAGCCGCTGGACGACGGCAACTGGCCCCTGGTGGCCGCCTCCCCCCTGCCGTACAAGCCGCACAGCCAGACCCCGCGCAGGCTCTCCCGGGCCCAGCTCACCGACATAAGAGAGCAGTTCACGGCGGCTGCCGTGCGGGCGGCGCGGGCGGGCTTCGATCTGCTGGAGCTCCACTGCGCCCACGGCTACCTGCTGTCGGGCTTCCTCTCCCCCCTGACCAACCAGCGCACCGACGCCTACGGCGGCTCCCTGGAGAAACGGCTCCGCTTCCCTCTGGAGGTCTTCGACGCCGTACGGAGGGTGTGGCCGGAGGAGCGGCCCATGACCGTCCGTGTCTCCGCCACCGACTGGGCCGAGGGCGGCACGACGGCCGAGGACGCCGTACGGATCGCCCGCGCGTTCGCCGCGCACGGCGCCGACGCGATCGACGTGTCCACCGGGCAGGTCGTGGCCGACGAGCGGCCGGAGTTCGGGCGGTCGTACCAGACGCCGTTCGCGGACCGCATCCGGCACGAGGCGGGCATCCCGGTGATCGCGGTCGGCGCGATCTCCTCCTGGGACGACGTCAACTCCCTGATCCTCGCCGGCCGTGCGGATCTGTGCGCCCTCGCCCGGCCCCACCTCTACGACCCGCACTGGACGCTGCACGCGGCCGCCGAGCAGGGCTACGAGGGCCCGGGAGTCGTCTGGCCGGCCCCGTACCGGGCGGGCAGCCGGCGCCCGCAGACCGGACGCACGGACGCCCCGAAACCTCGGCTCAGTCTGGGGGGCTGAGCAGGCCCACGAACTCCGCTCCCGCGTCCCGCAGCCGCTCGTGCAGTCCCCGGAACACGGCGGCCGAGTGGGCGCCCGGCCAGTTGTCGGGGAGCAGGCGGGCGGGCAGACCGGGGTCGGCGTAGGGGAGGTGGCGCCAGGAGTCCAGGGCGAGGAGGTAATCCCGGTAGGCCTCCTCGGGCGGGGTGTCCGTCCGCTTCTCCCACTCGCGCAGCACGCGCGCGTGGCGGTCGAGGAACGCCTCGTGCTCCTTGGCGATGGCGGCCAGGTCCCACCAGCGGGCGACGGCCTCGGTGGTCGGGGCGAAACCGAGGTGCTCGCCGCGGAAGAAGTCGACGTACGCGTCCAGCCGCAGCCGCTGGAGAGTGTGCCGGGTCTCCTCGTACAGCCGTGCCGGGGCGATCCACACGCCGGGCGCGGCGGTACCGAAGCCCAGGCCGGCCAGGCGCGAGCGCAGCACGTGCCGCTTCTGCCGCTCCGACTCCGGTACGGAGAACACGGCCAGCACCCAGCCCTCGTCCTCGGGCGGTGCGGTGGCGTAGATGCGCCGGTCGCCGTCGTCGAGCAGCTGGCGGGCGTCCGGTGACAGCTCGTACCCGGCCGCACCCTCGGCCGTACGGGCCGGCACGAGCAGCCCGCGCCGCTTGAGCCGCGACACCGACGAGCGTACCGAGGGGGCGTCCACGCCGACCGCGGCCAGCAGGCGGATCAGCTCGGCGACGGGCACCGGACCCGCCATGAAGCGGCCGTACGCGCCGTAGAGCGTGACGATGAGAGACCGTGGTGCATGCTGGTCGGACACATTGATCATCTTAGGTCTTCGGTATCGCCGCTGGTCACCTTGGGTGTCACTCGCGGGCCCGCAGTTTGAACCGTTGCAGCTTGCCGGTCGCCGTGCGCGGCAGCGCGTCCAGGAAGACGATCTCGCGCGGGCACTTGAACGGCGCCAGTTCGGACCTGACGAAGCCGCGCAGTGCCTCAGGGTCCCGCTCGGCGCCCTCCTTGAGGACGGCGAAGGCCACCACGATCTGCCCCCGCGCCTCGTCGGGCCGCCCCACGACCGCCGCCTCGACCACGTCCGGGTGACGCAGCAACGCGTCCTCGACCTCCGGTCCCGCGATGTTGTACCCGGCTGAGATGATCATGTCGTCGGCGCGGGCGACATAACGGAAGTACCCGTCGGGTTCGCGGACATACGTGTCACCGGTGACGTTCCAGCCGTCGCGCACGTACTCCCGCTGCCGCGGATCGGCGAGATACCGGCAGCCGACCGGTCCGCGCACGGCCAGCAGCCCGGGCTCGCCGTCGGGGACGGGCCGGCCGTTCTCGTCCTGCACGCGCGCCTGCCAGCCGGGTACGGGAAGGCCGGTCGTGCCGGGTCTGATCCGCTCGTCGGCGGCGGAGATGAAGATGTGCAGCAGTTCGGTCGCGCCGATGCCGTTGATGAGGCGCAGGCCCGTGCGCTCGTGCCAGGCCCGCCAGGTCGCCGCGGGCAGGTTCTCACCGGCCGAGACACAGCGCCGCAGGCAGGAGACGTCGTACCCGTCCAGCTCGTCGAGCATCGCGCGGTACGCCGTCGGCGCGGTGAACAGCACGGAGACGCGGTGCTCGGCGATCGCCGGCAGCAGTTGCCCGGGGCCGGCCTGTTCGAGGAGCAGGGAACTCGCCCCCGCCCGCATCGGGAAGATCACCAGCCCGCCGAGGCCGAAGGTGAAGCCGAGCGGGGGACTGCCCGCGAAGAGGTCACCGGCGTGCGGCTTGAGGACGTGCCGGGCGAAGGTGTCGGCGATCGCGAGGACGTCCCGGTGGAAGTGCGTGCACCCCTTGGGGCGCCCGGTGGTGCCGGAGGTGAAGGCGATCAGCGCCACGTCGTCGGCCGCGGTGTCCAGCGCCGGGTACGCAGTGCCGGGCGCCGGACGGTTCAGGAGGTCGTCGGGGGCGTCGCCGCCGTACGTCGTGATGCGCAGCCCCGGGATCTCCGCCTTGGCGAGGTCGTCGACCGCCCGGATGTCGCACAGCGCGTGCCGCACGCGGGCGATCTCGCACATGGTGCTCAGCTCGTGCGGGCGCTGCTGGGCCAGCACGGTGACGGCGACCGCTCCCGCCTTCAGCACCGCCAGCCAGCAGGCGGCCAGCCACGGGGTGGTGGGGCCACGCAGCAGCACCCGGTTGCCGGGGACGACGCCCAGGTCGCCGGTGAGGACGTGCGCGATCCGGTCGACGCGGGCGCGGAGCTCCCCGTACGTCCAGGTCCCGGCGGGGGTGCGGAACACCGGGCGGCCGTCCGGGGGCCCGTGGAGCAGTTCGGCGGCACAGTTCAGCCGTTCGGGGTAGCGCAGCTCCGGCAGCTCGAAGCGGAGCTCGGGCCACTGGTCGGGCGGCGGGAGATGGTCACGCGCGAACGTGTCGGCGTGGGCGGAACGGGTCGTGCCGGCCATGGCGGTTCGCCCCCTTGCCTGGGTGGGCGTCGTGGTGGGCCAGGGGCCCCAGCACAGGGAGCGTATCGCCTTGGTGACGGCAGTCAATCCGACGCGATACCTTCGGAGGGATGCCGTACGGCAGGTGAGGAGAGAGGACCGGCCATGCCCGCATTCTCACTCGACCCAGTACAGACCGCCTGGTGCGCCGAGCTCCGCTCGCTGGCCGCCGAACGGCTGCGCCCGCTCGCGGAGCGGGGTGAACCGGGCCACGTCAACCGCCCGCTGGTCGCCGAGCTCGGCCGGCTCGGGCTGCTGAAGCGGCTGTTCACCTCCGGAGCCCTCGACCTGTGCCTGATGAGGGAGTCCCTCGCGTACTCCTGCACCGAGGCCGAGACCGCCCTCGCTCTGCAGGGCCTGGGTACGTATCTGGTGCATGCCCACGGCACCCCCGCCCAGCGCGACCACTGGCTGCCCCGGGTGACCGAGGGGAGCGCTGTCGCGGCCTTCGCGCTGAGCGAGCCGGGCGCCGGATCGGACGCGGCGGCGCTGTCCCTGACCGCTCACCCGGACGGGCCCTCCCGCTGGCGGCTCAGCGGTGAGAAGTGCTGGATCTCCAACGCCCCCGACGCCGACTTCCACACCGTCTTCGCGCGCACCACACCCGGCGCCGGCGCGCGGGGCGTCACCGCGTTCCTCGTGCCCGCCGACCGTCCCGGGCTCACCGGCACCGGGCTCGACATGCTCTCGCCGCACCCCATCGGGGCCCTGAGCTTCGACGAGGTGCCGGTGACGGCCGACGACGTGCTCGGCGAGGTGGACCGCGGCTTCCGGGTCGCCATGGGCACCCTCAACCTGTTCCGCCCCAGCGTCGGCGCCTTCGCGGTCGGCATGGCGCAGGCGGCACTGGACGCCACCCTCGTCCACACCGCCGGGCGGGACGCCTTCGGCGGCAAGCTGAGGGACCTCCAGACCGTGTCCCACCAGGTCGCCGAAATGGCCCTGCGCACGGAGGCGGCCCGCCTGATGGTCTACGCGGCGGCGACGGCGTACGACGAGGGAGCCCCGGACGTGCCCCGGCGGGCCGCCATGGCGAAGCTGCTGGCCACCGAGACCGCGCAGTACGTCGTCGACACCGCCGTCCAGCTGCACGGCGCCCGCGCCCTGCGCCGCGGCCACCTCCTCGAACACCTGTACCGCGAGGTGCGCGCCCCGCGCATCTACGAGGGCGCGAGCGAGATCCAACGGAGCATCATCGCCAAGGAGCTGTACGCCGGTCTGGAGGCCTCGTGACCGCCGAGCGTGTCAACCCGCCCGAGTTGTCCCCGCCCACCGGCTTCTCGCACGCCGTCGTCGCCACCGGCTCCCGTGTCGTCTTCCTGGCCGGCCAGACCGCCCTCGACGCCGACGGCAAGGTGGTCGGCGACACGCTTGTCGAACAGTTCGAGCGCGCCCTCGGCAACCTCCTCGCCGCCCTGCGCGCGGCGGGCGGTACCCCCGCCGACCTGGCCCGTGTCACCGTCTACGCCACCGACGTCGCCGCGTACCGGGCCCAGACCCGCGCACTCGGCCGCCTCTGGCGGGAGCTGGCCGGGCGCGACTACCCCGCCATGGCGGTGATCGAAGTCGTACGCCTGTGGGACGAGCAGGCGATGGTGGAACTCGACGGGTTCGCGGTACTGCCCTGACGGGCACCCCGCGGTGCGCGTCAGGGATCAGGCGTCTTCCGGGTGTCTTTGATGTCCGGAGAGGCCAGGTGCTCCTCAGCGGTCAGCGACGACTTCCACGGTGATCTTCAGGTGGCGACCCGTCATGCCCTTGGCTTTCGTGACGCCGAAGGCGTATCTGTCCAACGTGGCGGTGCCGTTGGCTGTGATCCGCCTGTCCTCATGGGCAAGGGAAGTGATCGTGACGGAAACCGGCTGCGTCACTCCGCAGGCAGTCAACTCCCCTTGCAATGACGCGTCCTGGGCGGATGTTTCCAGGCGCAGACTCCGGAAGGCGATCTCGGGATGTCGTGCCACGTCCAGGTAGTCGGAGGACCTGACGTGATCGTCGCGCTGCTGATTGCCGGACTCGAAGCTGGCCGCGTCCATCGCGACTTCCACCGACGACTCTTCCGGCGACTCCGCAACGGTGATCCGGCCATGGCTGATGGTGAACGTTCCACGAACCGGGAGCAGCCCGAACATGGCACGCGTGTCGAAACGGACGGTGGATCCCACCGGGTTGATCTCGTAGGTGCCGGCTGCTGGTAAGGACTGCTCTGAAGTGCCGGGTATCGCCATGAGCGCGTAGCCTCCGTGTGCTGAAGATCCTCTTGGATGGATCAGCCTCTCGCAGACTGCGATGGCTGCACCAGTCCCCTTTCGATCACCGACAGTGAACCCGACGTCGGCCGGGCCGGTCGCGGGGCGGGACGGGGCGCCGCCGAAGGAGTGGTGATCACGGCCGCGGACGTACGCGCCGGGTTTCACCGGGTACCAGTGGAAGACCCCCACCCACCGGAGGTCTCCCCATGTCCCTGCGCCTCGCTCTCGGCACCGCTGCCGGTTCCGCGGTCCTGCTGCTGCCGGCCGTCACCGCCGCGCCCGCGACCGCGGGCCCGCACGACACCGTGACGGTCGACCAGAAGGCCCATGTAGCCGTGGACGGCACCGTCACCCTCTCCGGCACCTACCGTTGCTCCGACAGCACCGGCCCGGTGTACGTCAGCAGCACCGTGACCCAGGGTTCCACGACCCGCCAGAGCATCGGCGGCACCCGCGCCGTCTGCGACGGCGTGGAACACCGCTGGTCGAACAGCGGCAGACCGGCGATGAGCCTTAAGGAGGGCGAGGCCGACGTGGAGGCCACCTTGCTGGAACTGCGCACCGTCGGCATGGTGCCGTCGCCCCTCGTGCTCGCGACCCAGCGGCAGGAGATCACCCTGGCCGCACAGTGAGCTGCGGTGTTCCGTACGGCTCCTCTTACGGCAGCTCGGGATCCTGGAACAGCTCGATCATGGCCGCGTAGCTGTGGTCGCCGTACCCCTGGTCGAGGGCCCGCTTCGCCAGTGCGTGGACGAAGGCCGGCAGCTCGGTGCTGACGCCCTGCCTCTCGCTCTCGTGCAGCAGGTGCTCGATCGCCGCGAAGTGGGTCGACAGCGTGGCGTCGTGCGCCGGGTACCTGGCGTCCCCGGCGTCGATCTGGCCCGCGTAGTCGGTGACGAAGACCTTGACGGCGTCGACCCACGAGATCGCCCAGGGCAGGAAGGCCGTGGCGTCGATGCCCGCGCTCCTCAGCAGCGCGGCACCGTGGATGAAGCTGTTCAGCGTGCCCCACATGACGCCGAGCAGAGCCACGTCGTGGAGAACGGCGAGGCCCGGGTCCTCCCCCACGTAGGTGGTGCGCCCGCCGAGCACCTTCAGTGTGGCCTCGTGTTGCTCGAACACGCTCGAGGTGCCGCTGTGGAAGATCACGGCTTCCGCTCCGCCGATCATCCCCGGGGTGGCCATGATCGCGCCGTCCAGGTACTCGGCGCCCCGCCGCGCGGCCCAGGCGGCCGTCTCACGTGCCTGCTCCGAGGAACCGGAGGTGAGGTTGGCCAGCACCCGGCCCGACAGCGCGCCGTCCAGCGGGTCGAGGACCTCGTGCACCGCGTCGTAGGTCGTCAGGCAGACGACGACCAGTTCCGCGGCGCTCACCGCGTCCGCCGGGGAGGGCGCGAGCACCGCTCCCCGCCGGACCAGGTCGTCCGCCTTTCCGGGCGTGCGGTTCCATACGGTCGTCGGGTGACCGGCCCGGAGGAACTCGGCGGCCAGCGCCTGTCCCATGAGTCCCAGGCCGATGACCGTGACCGGTAAGCGGTCGTTGCCCGCCATGACAACTCCTCTGATCTTCTCGTCGGTTGCGACGTGATCAGATTCGCGGCGCCGGGCACAGCGGACAAGTACGTACTTTCGAGTGCCCACTTACCCTTCGGTAAGCGGCGTGGCGCGTTTTCGATCAGCCTCCCTTGCTGGGTGGCGCAGCACGTGACGGCGAGACAGCTCCCCCATGCGGGGGAGGGTGAGTGAGGAGTGCGGCGTGGAAAAAGGCCGGCGCATGACCGCACCTCTGCTGACGTTCGGGCACAGCACCGCGACCCGTGAGCGTTTGACCACCCTTCTGCACGGCGCCGGGGTAGTGGCAGTCGTTGACGTGCGCACCGCCCCGGGCAGCCGTCGGAACCCGGATGTGGGCAAGGAGCTGCTCCAGGACTGGATGCCCGGACAAGGCATCGCCTATCGCTGGGAGAAGAGACTCGGCGGCTTCCGCAAGGCCGCGCCGGACTCGCCGGACGTGTTCTGGGAGAACGTCTCCTTCCGGGGTTACGCCGGACATGCGAGAAGCGCCGACTTCCTTGCCGCGATCGACGAGCTGCTGAGGCAGGCGGCGACGGCGCGTACCGCGGTCATGTGCAGTGAGGCGCTGTGGTGGCGCTGTCACCGGCGGATCATCGCCGACTTCGCCGTACTCGCCCGTCGGGTCCCGGTGCTCCACCTCGCACACGACGGGCGGCTCAGCGAGCACCGGCCCACGGCGGGGGCCCGCCTGCGCGAGGACGGCCTGATCGTCTACGACCAGGACCCTCGACGCCCCGGACGGTAGAGGCTGCTACGGGTCGGGTGTGTCAGATGTCCCGGAACGTCTCGATCTGCGCCCCCACCGAGTTCAGCCGCTCCGCCAGGTCCTCGTAGCCACGGTTGATGACGTACACGTTGCGCAGCACGGACGTGCCCTCCGCCGCCATCATCGCCAGCAGGACGACCACGGCGGGCCGCAGGGCCGGCGGGCACATCATCTCGGCGGCGCGCCAGCGGGTGGGGCCCTCGACCAGCACGCGGTGGGGGTCGAGGAGCTGGAGCCGGCCGCCGAGACGGTTGAGGTCGGTCAGATAGATCGCGCGGTTGTCGTACACCCAGTCGTGGATCAGCGTCTTGCCCTGCGCGGAGGCCGCGATGGCCGCGAAGAACGGGACATTGTCGATGTTCAGGCCGGGGAAGGGCATCGGGTGGATCTTGTCGATCGGCGCCTCCAGCTTGGAGGGCCGCACGGTCAGGTCCACCAGCCGGGTGCGGCCGTTGTCGGCGACGTACTCGGCCGTGCGGTCGTGGTCGAGGCCCATCTCCTCCAGGACCGCCAGCTCGATCTCCAGGAACTCGATCGGCACCCGGCGGACCGTCAGCTCCGACTCCGTGACGACGGCGGCCGCGAGCAGGCTCATCGCCTCGACCGGGTCCTCGGAGGGGGAGTAGTCGACGTCCACGTCGATGGTCGGCATGCCGTGCACCGTGAGCGTGGTGGTGCCGATGCCCTCCACCTTGACGCCGAGCGCCTCCAGGAAGAAACAGAGGTCCTGGACCATGTAGTTGGACGAGGCGTTGCGGATGACCGTGACCCCGTCGTGCCGGGCGGCGGCCAGCAGCGCGTTCTCGGTGACCGTGTCCCCGCGCTCGGTCAGCACGATCGGGCGGTCGGGGCGGACGGACCGGTCGACCCTGGCGTGGTACTGGCCCTCGGTCGCGGCGACCTCCAGGCCGAACCGGCGCAGCGCGATCATGTGCGGCTCGATGGTGCGCGTTCCGAGGTCGCAGCCGCCGGCGTAGGGCAGTTTGAAGCGGTCCATGCGGTGCAGCAGCGGGCCGAGGAACATGATGATGGAGCGCGTGCGCACCGCCGCCTCGGCGTCGATGGCCGCCAGGTCCAGCTCGGCCGGCGGCACGATCTCCAGGTCGACGCCGTCGTTGATCCAGCGGGTGCGTACGCCGATGGAGTTCAGCACCTCCAGCAGACGGTAGACCTCCTCGATACGGGCGACCCGGCGCAACACCGTGCGCCCCTTGTTCAGCAGCGAGGCGCACAGCAGGGCCACGCAGGCGTTCTTGCTCGTCTTGACGTCGATGGCACCGGAGAGCCGACGGCCGCCGACCACCCGCAGATGCATCGGCCCCGCGTAGCCCAGAGAGACGATCTCACTGTCCAGGGCCTCGCCAATGCGAGCGATCATCTCAAGGCTGATGTTCTGGTTGCCGCGCTCGATGCGGTTGACAGCACTCTGACTGGTGCCGAGCGCCTCCGCAAGCTGGGACTGTGTCCAGCCACGGTGCTGTCGGGCGTCACGGATGAGCTTGCCGATACGTACGAGGTAGTCGTCTGCCATGAGGTTGAGGCTATCTCAGATATGAGATGTGAACTGACTCGGGGTGGGCCGGGCGGGTGAGGTGCCCCCGGGACGTCCGAAGACACATGTGAGGTGTGCCACTTGTCGTTCCCGCCGTAACGGAAGTGTCGCCCGAACGGCGATTGGGGGTGCGGACGTCGCACGGGCGGTGGCCCGGCCGCGAAGCCGCGACGGCCTTCGAACGTCAGGAGCAGACCATGACGCACACCCCGCACCGCCCCGCAGAACCGGCCCCCTCCGCCGCGGAGTTCGCGGAGATGACGGCCCGTCTCGACCGTATCGACCGGCGCATCGAGGGCGGCTGCGCCACGGCCGCGGGGCTGTTCGCGCTCGGCGGCAGCGGAGCGCTGGCGTCCGCGGTCCACCAGTACGCGGTGATGCACGACGGGTCGATGGCCTCCGCGGGCGTCGCGATGGCGACGGCGCTCTTCGTCGCCGCGGGCCGGCTCGTGCGCCGGGTGCGCGCCTCACGACGTGCCCGTGCGCACCGCTCGCTGGGGTGAACGACCCGCGAAACGGCGTGAGTTGACGTACGAAGGCCGTAAATCGGCGCGAGGCGTAAAGACGAGGGCCGGGTCGCCCGGATTCCCCACTGAAACCACCCGCAGCACAAGCTCCGCAACACCAGGAGGAAGCATGACCGGACTGGTACCCGAGCCGGTGGACGGGGTCCCGTGCGAGACCGCCCCGCCGGCCGCCCCGGTGCCGGGTCCACAGCGGCACGGCGAGGACGGGGCGGACAACGGCCCGGCGTCCGAGGACGGCGAGGTCCCGAGTCTCGCGGCGGCGCGCGGCGGCGTCCCGGTGCCGGCCCCGGTGGCCGTGCCGGACGGGGCCGCGCTGCCGCCGCCCGTCGCCGTACCGTACGGCCGCTCCTGCGCACCGGACGGCGGCCGGGACGGGGTCGCCGATGTCGCGGGACCGCTCACTCCGGAACAGGTGCGGCGGGTGGAGGCCGAGGGCTTCGCCTACGCCGTGGCGCGCGGGATCGGCGAGCAGAACGCCCGCTACTTCGCCCGGGTGGCGTGTGACGCCGCGGTCGCCCGGACGCCGCCGCTCAAGGAGAAGGAGGCGATCGGCTACTGCATCCGTGCCGTGCGCAACCAGATCGCGGACCTGCGACGCCCGCACCCCCGCGAGGTTCCCGTGGAGCGGTTCCCGGACCGCGCCACCGGCGACACCACCGCGGAGCAGGTGATCCGCCGGGACGAGGTCCGACGGGCGCTGCGCATGGTGCGCGAAGTCCTGACGGAGCGCCAGTTCGAGGTGTTCTGGCTGCGCCGGGTCAAGGAGATGTCGCTGGAGGAGACCGCGGAGGTGCTCGGGATCCGTCCGGGAACGGTGGCGGCCACGCTCAACAAGGCGGAGAAGAAGATCGGGCGGCACCTCGCACGCCGGGGTGCCCTGGCCCGGCTGAAGGGGCGGAACGAACGCGGGTAGCGCTAGTACGGGGATCACGGGTTCCGGTGGCCTTCGCCGGAAACGGGCCGGTCCGGTGCCCGCGGAGGCGACCAGAGACCGTGATCCCCGGGCGGGCCTTACCCGGCCCTGGCAAGCCCAACGATCGGGGGAAAAGGGGTTCACATGGAAGATTCGGAGAACGAGGTGGCGGCCCTTGTCGGTCAGCTGAAGCAGGCCGACGCGGAACTCGTCGCCTATCACCTGGCCGGCAGTACGCCGGAGCAGGAACTCGTGGCCCACCACCGGGCCGGCCGTGCGGGAGGGAAGGAGGGCCGCCGTGGAGCCGGCGCGGCCGCACGGCGGAGCGACCCTCCCCCCGCCCCGGCCGTGCCGGCATGGGACACGAGTCCCACCGAGCACGGCACCTCCGGGGCGGCCGGCCGCGGTGACGGGAGCGGGGCTCAGGCACACATCGGGGGAGTGTGCCTGACCCGGCATCTCGGCACCGTGGCCGCGGCCGTGGGCGCGGTCGTGGTCGTCGCCGCACCCGCTCCTTGGAGCGTGCTCCTCGGGGTGGTGGTCATCGTGGTCGCCTTCCTCGGCGCGCCCTTGGCGGCGCTGGTCCTCGGACGCCGGGAGCACGCCGGGGGACGGCGTGCCGGGGTGGACCTGATGGCCGGCGGGGCGGCGGCGGTGATCGTCACCGTGGTGGCCGCGTGGGCGGCCGGGCAGCGCAAGTAAGCGTGTCCGTGGCCGGGCACCGCGGAACGGGCAGGGCCCCGCACGGGGGAGGGGGCGCTGCCCGGTCCGCTGTCCCGGCCGCGACCGCCGCGTGGTGCGGCTCAGTGACGACGGGAGCGCGCCGTGCTGGTCCGTCGCCATCCGAAGGGACCCGGGAGGTCCATGGAGGTCGTACGACGTCCGGTGCTGCTGTGCGTGTGCCGCGGTCCGTTCCGGCCGCCCGTGGTGATCGACCACGAGCGCCGGTTGATGTTGAGCCGCACTCCCGGCAGGATCCGGAAACTCTTGCGAAACGTGAGCGGCATGCGTGCCTCCTTTCGCCGCCGGGCGGGTACCCACGCAGCTGCCGGACACGCCTCAGAGCTGACGGAACGTCACCGGGGCGGCGATCGTCGCAGGCCAGTGCGTGACAGGTTCATGCCATCCCATGGGAGGGTTTCCCGGGTAAGGGCAAACAGGGCCCGGGCATGACCAGGCCGCCCCCATGTACTAGAGTTATCTCGACATCGAGATATCTGCCGAGGCGTGCCGCAGCCGCCACTTCGCTAAGGGTTACCTAACTTAGCCTTACCTTAGCGGATCGGCCAAGACGGCGTGGCGGCAGGATGCGGTGGTACGCGCACATAAAGAAGGAGACTGTCGTGTCGGCGAACAGCTTCGACGCCCGCAGCACGCTGCAGGTGGGCGACGAGTCGTACGAGATCTTCCGGCTGGACAAGGTCGAGGGCTCCGCCCGGCTCCCCTACAGCCTGAAGGTCCTGCTGGAGAACCTGCTCCGCACCGAGGACGGCGCGAACATCACCGCCGACCACATCCGCGCGCTCGGCAACTGGGACTCGCAGGCCCAGCCGTCGCAGGAGATCCAGTTCACGCCGGCCCGCGTGATCATGCAGGACTTCACCGGCGTGCCCTGTGTGGTCGACCTCGCCACCATGCGCGAGGCCGTCAAGGAGCTCGGCGGTGACCCGGCCAAGATCAACCCGCTGGCCCCGGCCGAGCTGGTCATCGACCACTCCGTCATCGCCGACAAGTTCGGCACCAACGACGCCTTCAAGGTCAACGTCGAGCTGGAGTACGGCCGCAACAAGGAGCGCTACCAGTTCCTGCGCTGGGGCCAGACCGCCTTCGACGAGTTCAAGGTCGTCCCGCCCGGCACCGGCATCGTCCACCAGGTGAACATCGAGCACCTGGCCCGCACGGTCATGGTCCGGAACGGCCAGGCCTACCCCGACACCCTGGTCGGCACCGACTCCCACACCACCATGGTCAACGGCCTCGGCGTGCTCGGCTGGGGCGTCGGCGGCATCGAGGCCGAGGCCGCGATGCTCGGCCAGCCCGTCTCGATGCTCATCCCGCGCGTCGTCGGCTTCAAGCTGACCGGCGAGCTGCAGCCCGGCACCACCGCCACCGACCTGGTGCTGACCATCACCGAGATGCTCCGCAAGCACGGCGTGGTCGGCAAGTTCGTCGAGTTCTACGGCGAGGGCGTCGCCGCCACCTCCCTCGCGAACCGCGCCACCATCGGCAACATGTCGCCGGAGTTCGGCTCCACCGCCGCGATCTTCCCGATCGACGCCGAAACGATCAACTACCTCAAGCTCACCGGCCGCTCCGAGCAGCAGCTCGCCCTCGTCGAGGCCTACGCCAAGGAGCAGGGCCTCTGGCTCGACCCGGCCGCCGAGCCCGACTTCTCCGAGAAGCTGGAGCTCGACCTCTCCACGGTCGTCCCGTCCATCGCCGGCCCCAAGCGCCCGCAGGACCGCATCGTCCTCGCCGAGGCCGCCCAGCAGTTCGCGAAGGACGTCCTCAACTACGTCGAGGCGCCCGCCGCGCAGCAGCCCGCCGCCGCGGCCTCCCCGGTCGACGAGGCCAGCGCCGAGTCCTTCCCGGCCTCCGACGCCCCCGCCTACGGCAGCCAGGAGAACGGCGCCGGCGCGCCGCAGCACGCCGATGGCACCGGCGCCGCCGTCCCGTCGAACCCGGTCACCGTGACCGCCCCCGACGGCACCTCCTACGAGCTGGACCACGGTGCGGTGACCGTCGCGGCCATCACCTCCTGCACCAACACCTCCAACCCGTACGTCATGGTCGCCGCCGCCCTGGTGGCCAAGAAGGCGGTCGAGAAGGGCCTGACCCGCAAGCCGTGGGTCAAGACCACCCTCGCCCCGGGCTCCAAGGTCGTCACCGACTACTTCGACAAGGCGGGCCTGACCCCGTACCTCGACAAGGTCGGCTTCAACCTGGTCGGCTACGGCTGCACCACCTGCATCGGCAACTCCGGCCCGCTGCCGGAGGAGGTCTCCAAGGCCGTCAACGACAACGACCTCGCCGTCACCTCGGTCCTCTCCGGCAACCGCAACTTCGAGGGCCGGATCAACCCCGACGTCAAGATGAACTACCTGGCGTCCCCGCCGCTGGTCGTCGCCTACGCCATCGCGGGCTCCATGAAGGTGGACATCACCCGTGAGGCCCTCGGCACCGACCAGGACGGCAACCCGGTCTTCCTGAAGGACATCTGGCCGACCGAGGCCGAGGTCAACGACGTCGTCGCCAACGCCATCGGCGAGGACATGTTCTCCAAGTCCTACAGCGACGTCTTCGCGGGCGACGCCCAGTGGCAGTCCCTGCCCGTGCCGACCGGCAACACCTTCGAGTGGGACCCGGAGTCCACCTACGTCCGCAAGCCCCCGTACTTCGAGGGCATGGGCATGGAGCCGGCCCCGGTCGAGGACATCTCCGGCGCCCGCGTCCTGGCCAAGCTGGGCGACTCGGTCACCACCGACCACATCTCCCCGGCCGGCGCCATCAAGGCCGACACCCCGGCCGGCAAGTACCTCACGGAGCACGGCGTCGAGCGCCGCGACTTCAACAGCTACGGCTCCCGCCGCGGCAACCACGAGGTCATGATCCGCGGTACGTTCGCCAACATCCGCCTGCGCAACCAGATCGCGCCGGGCACCGAGGGCGGCTACACCCGTGACTTCACGCAGGAGGGCGGCCCGGTCTCCTTCATCTACGACGCCTCGCAGAACTACCAGGCCGCCGGCATCCCGCTGGTCGTCCTGGCGGGCAAGGAGTACGGCTCCGGCTCGTCCCGCGACTGGGCCGCCAAGGGCACCGCGCTCCTCGGCGTCAAGGCCGTCATCGCCGAGTCCTACGAGCGCATCCACCGCTCGAACCTCATCGGCATGGGCGTCCTGCCGCTGCAGTTCCCGGAGGGCGCCTCCGCCGAGTCCCTCGGCCTGACCGGCGAGGAGACCTTCTCCATCACCGGTGTCACCGAGCTCAACGAGGGCACCACGCCGCGCACGGTGAAGGTCACCACCGACACCGGCGTGGAGTTCGACGCGGTCGTCCGCATCGACACGCCCGGTGAGGCGGACTACTACCGCAACGGCGGCATCATGCAGTACGTGCTGCGCAGCCTGATCCGCAAGTAAGCGATCGGACACGGCACTTGGGCCGCATCCCCGGCGACGGGGGTGCGGCCCTTCGCCATGCCGCCGAGGCGCGTCGCGAAGGCATCGCCGGAGCTCAGGCTGAACACAGCGCTCCCTCAGCGCACCGGGACACGATCGGTACATGTCCGTCACTTCCGGGTCCCGAACCGGCCGAGTCCGCGCGCCGATCGCCGAGGACGAGCCCCGCCTCGCCCAACGCGCCTATCTGCCGGGCGTCGTGGGGCAGGCGGGACTTTCCCAGCAGGCCCTGGCGCCGCGCCTCGCGCCCGGCGGCGCCCCGTACCCCGCCGTGCCGGCCCCGCCCGCCCCCACCCTGTGCGGCCCGCGCCACGCCATCAGGCCCACGGAGGACGGGAGATGAGGACCGCCCGCCCACGCGGACGCTCGCTGCGGACCCGTCTGCTGCTCTTCCTCGGCGTCACTCTCGTCGCCGTATGCGCCACGATGGCCCTCACCACCGTCCTCGCCCAACGCGCCTATCTGCTGGGCACCCTCGACGACCAGGTCACCGACGCCGCCCGGCACAGCCTCGCCGAGCCGGCGCGGGATCTGACGTTCCTCGACGAGAGCGGGCAGCCCGCCGGACTGCTCGCCGCCCGCCTCCGCACCGACGGCACGATCGTCACCGCCGCCGTCGTCACCCGCGGTGCCGCGCCCCAGCCCCTCACGGCCGGCCAACGCGCCGCCCTCAAGGGCCTGCCCCCCGACGGCACCCCGCACACCCGCGTGGTCCCCGGCCTCGGCACCTACCGGGTCACCTCGCTCGGCTCCGGCGGCGGTCGCGTCCTCGCCGGGCTCCCCATGGACGACGTACAGGACATGATCAGCCGCTTGGCGGCGGTCGAGGCGGTCGTCACGGGCGCCGGGCTCACCGCCGCGGGCTGGGCCTGTGCCGTGGTCGTACGGCGACAGCTGCGCCCCCTCGGCCGGGTCGCGGCCACCGCCGTCGAGGTGGCCCGCACCCCGCTGGGGCATGGTGGGGGCACCGGCCTGACCCGCGTGCCCGAACGCGACCTCGACCCGGGCAGCGAGGCCGGTCAGGTCGGCGCCGCGCTCAACCGCATGATCGACCACGTGGAGTCCTCGCTCGCCGAGCGGCAGCTCAGCGAGGAGCGGGTGCGCCGCTTCCTCGCCGACGCCAGCCACGAATTGAGGACGCCGCTCGCCTCCATCGCCGGATACGCGGAGCTGATGAACCGCGGCACCGACCGGATCGAGCCCGTGCTCGCCTGGCGCCGTGTCTTCGCCGAGTCGGCCCGTATGACAGGCCTCGTCGAGGACCTGCTCCTGCTCGCCCGCCTCGACGAGGGACGCCCGCTCGCCCGTACCGAGGTGGACCTCGCGGCACTGGTCGCCGAGGCGGTGTGGGAGGCGCGCGCCACCGCCGACGGCCACCGCTGGCAGCTGGAGCTGAACCTCGACGCGCCCGCCCTCGTGACCGGCGACGCGGCCCGCCTCCACCAACTGGTGACGGGCCTGCTGGCCAACGCACGGGTCCACACGCCCGAGGGCACGACGGTCACCGGCTCGGTCGAGGCCACGCAGCAACGCTGTGTCATCCGGGTCCGCGACGACGGCCCCGGCATCCCACCGTCCCTGCTGCCGACGGTCTTCGACCGCTTCACCCGCGCCGACAGCTCCCGCTCCCGGCCCGGCGGCCGAGCGGGTGGCTCGGGCCTGGGCCTGGCCATAGCGGAGGCGATAACGGTGGCGCACGGGGGCCGCATCGACGTGGAATCCGCCCCCGGTCGTACGGAGTTCACGGTGGTACTGCCGACGGACCGCGCCGCCGCCGGCAGTCCCCACGCCGGCACGGTGGCGGGGGCCGACCGGGCTCTCGCTCGGTGAGCCGCCTCGCCGACGCGTCACCGCGTCAGACGCGGTGCTGAATCCAGAACACCAGAAGGCTGATCAGGCTGCCACCTGCGGCAGTTGCCGCTCCGCGCAGAAAGCAGAGCGCGGTCAGCCGACCGTACCGCCGAGCCGCTCCCCGTCGCGGCGGCCGCCGGGCTGTGCTGGACTTCACTGGTTCGGATACGTGGGTGAGCTGCATGGAGGTCTCCTTCGGTCCGTTGCACTGCGTGCTGTCGGAGACGTCAGGTCGGCGCGCGGGCGTCCACCAGGAGTGGAGGTCCGCGCGCGGCCCGTGGGCGGCACTTGTCCGGTGCCGCGTCATCGGTCAGAAGCCGCCGGAAGAAGCCTGGTTGAGGTGTCGCGGCAGATCAGCGACCGGATCAGGGGAAATCGGCCTGCGGTGCCGGCCTCCGCGTGCGCGGCGCCCGGCCCACCGGCGGCCGTGAAGTTCCGTGCGGCAGCCGCTCCTACGGGTCCGAGGCGCATATGGCCCCGTGTACGGTCCCAGGATGCTGAGCGACGACGATGAGGATGGCTGGGTCGGCACGCCGTGCACCTCCCCGGTGTGGGTGGTGACCGTGAACTTGACTTCATGGGGCGACACGGTGTCGTGATGCCTTTTGATGATCTCACGAAACATCCGCATATCGGGCAACGGACACCCCAGGAAACCATCGATCCGTCCTTTCGGCGTCATAGGGGAATGCTCAGGAAAAACCGGGGAATCAGGAAAAGGCCCTCGCGGCCGAGGCGGTCTCGCGTGCATGTCGTTCAGGGGGTCGCCAGTTGTGCTTCGTCGCGGAAGCCACGGCGCGAAAAAGGGGGGAGAAAGTCCAATACGACGATCCTGGGGCGCTTTTGTCCACAGGACTCGTGCGCCATCCGTTTACAACTTCGGCGCTCGGCGCTAACTTCCACACCAGCGGGGTGGGAGCGCTCCCATACGGTGGACCGGAACCCGCCCTCCGGGTCACTCCCTCCCCGCGCATCCGCATCACATGACACCCGCACGCACCGTACCTGAAGGAACGGACGCATTGTCATGATCATGACAAAAGATGAATCGGCCGCGCGTCGATTAACGCGCCCCACCCGCGCCAGATCACTCTTCCTCGTCCTGATCTCCCTCCTCGCCACCATCCCGGCCCTCACCCTGGTCGTCACGGCCGGCGCCGACGCGGAGGCCCACGGCACCCCCATGAAGCCCGGCAGCCGCACTTTCCTGTGCTGGCAGGACGGCCTCACCGACACCGGCGAGATCAAACCGGTCAACCCGGCCTGCAAGGCCGCCCAGCAGGTCAGCGGAACCACGCCGTTCTACAACTGGTTCTCGGTGCTGCGCTCGGACGGCGCCGGCCGCACCCGCGGCTTCGTGCCCGACGGTCAGCTGTGCAGCGGCGGCAACACCAACTTCACCGGGTTCAACACGCCCAGCAAGGACTGGCCGCTCACCCACCTCACCTCGGGTGCGACCGTCGACTTCTCGTACAACGCCTGGGCGGCGCACCCGGGTTGGTTCTACGTCTACATCACCAAGGACGGCTTCGACCCGACCAAGACGCTCACCTGGAACGACATCGAGGAGCAGCCGTTCCTCTCCGTGGACCACCCGCCGCTCAACGGCTCCCCGGGCACGGTCGAGGCCAACTACTCCTGGACCGGCAAGCTCCCCGCCAACAAGTCGGGCCGGCACATCATCTACATGGTCTGGCAGCGCTCGGACAGCCAGGAGACCTTCTACTCCTGCTCCGACGTCGTCTTCGACGGCGGCAACGGCGAGGTGACCGGCGTCAAGCAGCCGGGCAACCCGAGCGAGCCGGTGCCCGGCACCTGCACGGCCACCCGCAGGACGACGGGCAGCTGGAACGGCGGCTACCAGTCCGAGGTGACCGTCACCAACACCGGCGACGTCCCCATGCTCGGCTGGATGGTGGACTGGACGCTCCCGGCCGGCCAGAAGGTCGAGAGCCTGTGGAGCGGCACCGCCACCTACAACGGTCAGTCCGTGATGGTCCACAACGCGGGCTGGAACGGTTCGCTGGATCCGGGGAAGAGTACGACGTTCGGCTACGTCGTCTCCGGCTCCGGCGGTGACAGTACGACGACCCTGCCCTGCCGGGTCGGCTGAACCGCTGGTTCGCCCGCCGGCACCCGGCCACGTGCGGCGCGCAGGCGTGTGCGCCGCACGTGAGGGCTACGGGGGAGCGCTCAGCGCGAGTCGGTCGGTGCGGGTGCTCGCGGGTGCTTGCGGGTGTCGGGGCCCGTGCCCCAGTCCTCACTGGTGCCTGGCCAAGTCGCCTCCGTACAGGCCGAGTTCGGGCGCAGGACCGGAGGAGAGGGGCGGCGCCGGAGCAGAGGCGCCGCAGGCCGGTGCCGAGGTGCTCGGGACTTCCGGCGGGGTCCTCGTCGATCTGCCTCGGCAGAGGGGCGTGGCTCTCTTCGGCGATGACGCGGACAGCGGGACGGGCGGCCAGGGGGCAACGGCGGGGAGCTCCACCGGGGGGCGTGTCCCGGCGCCGCGGTCATGCCTCCGGCGGGGCGGCCGCGCGCTGCTCTCCCGAACCGCGGACGATCAGCCGGGTCGGCACGGTGATGGTGCGAGCCCGGGAGCGGTCGCCGTCGAGGCGGGCCAGGGCGGTCGTCGCCGCTGTCCTGCCGATTTCCTCGGGGTCCTGGGCGACGACGGTCAGGGCCGGTTCGAGCGCCTCGGCCAGTGAGACGTCGTCGAAGGCGACGACGGCCACGTGCTTGCGCTTGCTGCGGGCCAGTTCGGCGACGACCCCCAGCGCCACGATGTTGTTGCCGGCGAACAGGGCCGTGGGGGGATCGGCCAGGTCGAGGAGCTGGGAGGTCGCGGCCTCGGCTCCTCGCTGGTCGTGGGCGTTGGTGACCAGTGAGCGGTCGTAGGGGATTCCGGCTTCCTGCAGGGCCGAGCGGTAGCCCGCCAGACGTTCGCGGCGGGTGTAGAGCCTGGTGGGCAGGTCGCCGACGAAGCCGATGCGCCGGTGCCCGTGGGCGATGAGGTGGGCGACGCCTTCCTGGGCGCCCGCCCGGTTGGTACTGACGATGCTGTCCGTGGACAGGCCGACACCGGGGCGGTCGAGGAAGACCACGGGGAGTCCCGCCGTGCGGTGGGACTTGAGGTGGGAGTGGTCGGCGCCGACGGACGGCACGACGATCAGGATGCTGACACGCCGGGCGAGGAACTTGTCCGTCAGGGCGCGCTCACGGTCGGGGTCGTCCGCTGAGGATCCCATGAGCAGCGTCAGTCCGCGGTCGCGGACGCTGTCCTCGATGCCACGGGCCACGGCTCCGAAGAACGGGTTGCCGAGGTCCGGGACGACCAGTCCTATGGTGGTGTCGGGTCCGCCGACGCGGATGTTGCGTGCCATGAGGTTCGGCTGGAAACCGAGCTTGGCCACCGCGGCGAGCACCTGTTCCCTGGTCTGTGCCGAGACGGGGCCGTCCTCGTTGAGGACGCGGGAGACCGTCTTGGCGCTGACGCCCACCTCCTGGGCGACGTCGGCCAGGGTGGGGCGGCGGTTCGCTGCCATGGAGGAAACCGTCTCCTGAGGGCTCTCGGTTCCGGCCGCGGCCTCGGCCGGCAACTGCGAAAGCCGGGTCGTGTTGTCAGGTGGCCTGTACCCCGGCGGCCTTCGCGGCCTCCGAGTCCGCTACGACAGTATCTCCGGCCTCGTCGATGCTGAGCGCGCCGGTCATGATGGCGACGACCTCGGCCATGGAGTAGTCGGAGGGCTTGATCAGGGCGGCGCGCCGGCCCAGCCGGTGGACGTGGATCCGGTCGGCGATCTCGAAGACATGCGGCATGTTGTGGCTGATCAGCACGACGGGCATGCCTTTGTCCCGGACGCGCCGGATGAGGTCGAGGACCTGGCCGGACTCCTTGACGCCGAGGGCGGCGGTGGGTTCGTCCATGACGACGACGCTGCGGGCCCAGGCGACGGAACGGGCCACCGCCACGGCCTGCCGCTGTCCGCCGGAGAGGGTCTCGACCGCCTGTGTGAGCGAGCGCAGTCCGATCTTCAGGTCGGCCATGTGCTCGGCGGCCTCCTGACGCATGCGCTTCTTGTCCAGCATGCGGAAGACACTGCCGAGGACGCCCGGGCGGCGCAGTTCGCGGCCGAGGAACATGTTGGAGGCGATGTCCATGGAGGCGGCCACGGCGAGGTCCTGATACACCGTCTCGATGCCGTGGGCGCGGGCACTCTGCGGGCCGGAGAAGGTGATGGGTTCGCCGTTCAGCCGGATCTCGCCCGCGTCGGGGACCAGAGCCCCGGTGAGGGCCTTGATGAGGCTGGTCTTGCCGGCGCCGTTGTCGCCGATGACGGCGAGGACCTCGCCGGGCAGCAGGTCGAAGTCGGCGCCGTCGATGGCGGTGACGTGGCCGTAGCGCTTGACCAGACCGCGGGCCTGCAGGACGGGGGTCGAGGAGGAGGTGGCGGTCATCGGGCCTTCTTCCGGGAGATCTGGTCGACGGTCACCGCGAGGATCACCAGGACGCCGGTGATCAGGGTCTGGTAGATGGAGGCGACACCCATCAACTGCAGGCCGTTGCGGAACACACCGACGATGAGGACGCCGATGAAGGTGCCCAGGACCGACCCGCGTCCGCCGAAGAGGCTGGTGCCGCCGAGCACCACCGCGGTGATGCTGTCCAGGTTGTCGGTCTGTCCGGCCTGCGGATCACCCACGCCGGTACGGGAGATGAGCAGCAGGGCGGCGATGCCGTACAGCAGGCCGGCCACGGTGTAGACGCCGATGGTCAGCCGGGAGGTGCGGATGCCGTTCAGCCGCGCCGCCTCCTGGCTGTTGCCCAGGGCGTAGACGTGCCGGCCCCAGGCGGTGCTGCTGAGCGCGTACGCGAGGAGGAGGAACAGGGCGATCGTGACCAGCGAGCCGTACGTGATGTCGGTCCTGCCGAGCGGGAAGGTCTGCCCGAGTGCCGTGAGCGGGCCGGGCAGGTTGGTGACCGTCTGCTCCTCGGAGTAGATGTGGGTCAGCGCGAAGGCCACGTTGAGCATGCCGAGGGTGACGATGAACGGCGGCAGCGGGATCTTCTGCACCAACGCCCCGTTGAGCAGGCCGAAGCCGCCGCAGACGACCAGGCCCAGGGCGATCGCGACGAGCGGTGGCAGGGTTCCCTCGGCCGCCATCTTGGCGATCACGATGCTGCCGAACGCCATCACCGCCCCGCAGGACAGGTCGATGCCCGCCGTGAGGATGATCAGCGTCTGACCGATGGCCAGGGTGCCGACGACCATGACCTGCTGCACGATCAGCGAGAAGTTTCCGCCCGTGAGGAACTGGTCGGTCGAGACGGAGAAGAAGACGCAGGCCAGGAGGAGGGCGACCAGGGGGCCGGTGGTCGGTTGCGTGAGCAGTCTGCGGGCCGTGGTCGGTGCTTTGAGCCCGGCGTACGGCGAGGAGGTGGACGGTGGCGTGGACGTGGCAGTCATGCGAAGTCCTTGACGGAGGGTGAGAGGGCGGCCCGCTCCCGGTCGGGGAGGCGGGAGCCGGGCCGCTGCCTGAGGCGGTTCGGGCGGTCCTCGGGGCGGCTCAGCCCCAGCAGTTCTCCAGGCCGTACGCGGTGTCCTTCGAGGTGACCCCCGTCTGCGCCTTGTCGGTGATCAGCGTGACGCCGGTGTCGGTGTAGCCGGAGGCCTTCTTGCCGTTCTTGGCGTACGTCACGACGGCCTTGACGCCCTCGGCGGCCATCTTCAGCGGGTACTGCTGCGAGGTCGCGGCGATCTTGCCGTCCTTGACGGCCCGCGTGCCGGTGCAGCCGCCGTCGACCGAGACGATCAGGACGTCCTTCTCCCGGCCCTTGGCCTTCAGCGCGGTGTAAGCGCCCAGGGCGGCGGGCTCGTTGATGGTGTAGACGACGTTGATGTCGGGCGCCTTCTGCAGGCAGTTCTCCATCGCGGTCTGGCCCTTGGCCTGGTCGCCGCCGGTGTCCTGGGCGCAGGTGACGTCCTTGTCGGTGGCGCCGAAGCCCTTCAGGAAGCCGTTGTGCCGCTGGACGCCGACGGAGACGCCCGGCGCGAGGTCGAGGGTGGCTATCTTCGCCGTCTTGCCCTTCATGGCGGCCTTGGCGTACTCGCCGATCAGCTCGCCGGCCTTGAGGTTGTCGGTGGCGAAGAGGGCGTCGACCGCGCTCTGCGGCTCGGTCGGGGTGTCCAGGGCGATGACGAGGACGCCCTTGGCCTTGGCCTTTTCGATCGCGGGCACGATGGCCTTGGAGTCGCTGGGCGTGATCAGGATGCCCTTCACGCCGGCGGCGACCATGTTCTCGATGGCCGTGACCTGACCGGCGTTGTCCCCGTCGAACTTGCCGGCCGCGGTCATGAGTTTGACGCCCTCGGCCTTCGCGGTCTTCTCCGCGCCCTCCTTCATCTTCACGAAGAACGGGTTGGTGTCGGTCTTGGTGATCAGACCGACCTTGACGTCACCCGAACCGGCGCTGGACGAACCCGATCCGGCACCGGAGCCGGATCCGCAGGCCGTCAGGGTGAGGGCCGCGATGCCCGTGACCGCGGCGGCTCTGAGGAGAGGGGAGGACAGGCGAGTGGTGCGAGGCATGATCGACTCCTGTGGGATAGCGGGCGGCACGGAGTTGGGTCGGAGCATGCTGCCCGGGGTGTCATCGTTGACTTATGTCATCGTTGACACTGCATGGCGAGGATGATGGACTCCGTCTCCCGGCAGCGTCAATGCCTTGTGCCGGACACAAGTCCGTAACGCCCGCGGCGGCTGCCCGGTCCGTGCCCGCTTTCGCTCGTGCGTTCGAAGAGAAGAGCAGCCCATGAGTCTGCGTCAGATCACCGTCCTCGGGGAGTGCGTCGCGGACGCCTTCACCGAACCCGCGAGCGCCCCGGGCGAGCTGGCCCTCCGTGTGCTGCCCGGCGGCGGGCCCGCGAACACGGCAGTGGCCCTGGCCCGGCTGGGCACCCCGGCCCGCTTCCTCGCACGGCTGTCCGGCGACGTGTTCGGCCGCCTGTTCCGGGCCCATCTGGAGGCGTCCGGGGTGGACCTGTCGTATGCCGTCCCGGCCGCGGAACCCAGCACGCTGGCCGTGGCGGAGCTGGACGCCCGGGGGCAGGCCGCGTTCTCCTTCCACGCGCAGAACACGGCCGACTGGCAGTGGACGGCCGAGGAGCTCGCCCGGGTGGAGCTGTCCGAAACCGCCTGTGTGCACACCGGGTCGCTCGCCCTGGTCCGGGAGCCCGGGGCGGCGGTGGTGGAAGAATTCCTGGCAGCCGCCGCTTCCCGGGCCACCATCAGCATCGACCCCAACGTCCGTCCGCTGCTGGTGCGCCCCGAGGTCTACCGCGCCCGGCTGGAGCACTGGTGCGGCCTCGCGGACGTGCTGCGGCTGAGCGAGGACGACCTGGCGCTCCTCCTGCCCGGCACGCCCCCCGAGCGGGCGTGCGACATCTGGCACGCCGCAGGGGCGCGGCTCGTCGTGATCACCCGCGGCGCCGACGGCGCTGTGGCCTCCCTCGACGGCGAACGGGTGCACGTGCCCGCGGTGGCGACGCAGGTGGTCGACACGGTCGGGGCGGGAGACTCCTTCACGGCCGGGATGCTGCACCACCTCGGGGCCCGTGGACTCCTCGGTGGCCGGCTGACGGAGCTGGGTCCGGACGATGTCGCACAGGCCTGCCGGTTCGCCGCCCGGGTCGCGGCCCTGACCTGCTCGGTCGCAGGCCCCAACCCGCCGTGGCAGAGCCAGTTGGCGCGGCTCGCGACAGCCGACCGCCCGTAACCGGCAGGCGAGTCGCGCCGGGGCAATCACGCCCCGACCGTTGACGCGTCGGCCCGATTGCCCGCATCATCGGCCCACTTGATGTCATCGATGACACAAGTCAACGATGACACTCCTTGGCCGACCGCGTGGACGACACCGCCGACCAAGGCGTCACTTTTCGCTCCGTCCGCGCCGGGGCCGCAGTCACCGCTGCGCGGACGGCCGCTGTACGAGGAGACACCATGGGCTCTGCACGCGTATCCCGGCATGCCCGGATGCGGTTGGCGGCGGTGGCGACCGTCTGCGCCCTGTCCGCCGCCCCGCTCGTCCCTCAGGCCGTCGCGGCCGACACTCCGCCGTACTCCGAGACCTACCGCCCCCAGTTCCACTTCACCCCGGAGAAGAACTGGATGAACGACCCCAACGGCCTCGTGTACCACAAGGGCGAATACCACCTCTTCTACCAGTACAACCCCAATGGAAACTCTTGGGGTGACATGTCCTGGGGGCACGCGGTGAGCACGGACCTCGTGCACTGGAAGGAGCTGCCGCTAGCCCTGCCGCACGACGACCAGGAGATGGTCTTCTCCGGCAGCGCGGTCGTCGACCGGAACAACACCACCGGCTTCGGCACCCTGAAGAACCCGCCCATGGTGGCGATCTACACCAGCTACGACAAGGCCACCGGCATCCAGGCCCAGTCGCTCGCCTACAGCACCGACCGCGGCCGCACCTGGACCAAGTACCGGGGCAATCCCGTCCTCGACATCGGCTCCAAGGAGTTCCGCGACCCCAAGGTCCAGTGGTACGAGCCGACCAAGAGCTGGCTGATGACGGTGTCGCTGTCCACCGAGCACAAGGTGCGGTTCTACTCGTCCAAGAACCTCAAGGACTGGAACCTGCTCAGCGAGTTCGGGCCACAGGGTGCGACCGGCGGCGTGTGGGAGTGCCCCGACCTGTTCCCCCTCGCGGTCGACGGGGACGAGAACAACATCAAGTGGGTGCTGGTCGTCAACATCAACCCCGGTGGCATCGCGGGCGGTTCGGCCGCCCAGTACTTCATCGGCGACTTCGACGGCAAGAAGTTCACCGCCGAGGACAAGGGCACGTACACCCCGCCCGCCGGCCAGGTCGTGCAGGACTTCGAGGGCACCGACTTCGGTCCGTGGACCACCACCGGCACCGCGTTCGGCCAGGCGCCCACAGGCGGGGCGCTGGACGGCCAGGGCACGGTCGACGGCTTCGACGGCAAGGGCCTCGCCAACAGCTTCCACTCGGGCGACGGCACCACCGGCACCCTCACCTCGCCCGAGTTCACCGTCGACAGCGACTACCTGAACTTCAAGGTCGGCGGCGGCCGGCACCCGCACGTGCCGGGAACGGTGATGGAACGGGGCCCTGAGCCAGAGGGCACGCTGCTCGCCGACTTCGAGGGCGGCACCTACGGCGACTGGACGACAACCGGGGACGCCTTCGGCTCCGCACCCGCCACCGGCACCCTGCCCGGCCAGCAGGAGGTCTCCGGCTTCCTGGGCAGCGGCCTGGTCAACAGCTACCTGAACGGCGACGCCACCACGGGCACCCTCACCTCGCCCGAGTTCACCCTCGACAAGGACTACGTCAACTTCCTCATCGGCGGCGGCAACCACGGCCTCTCCTCCGGCAACCCCACCGCCGTCGAGCTCGTCGTCGACGGAGCGGTGGTCCGCAGCGCCACCGGCCAGGACGCCGAGGCCCTCAACTGGGCCTCCTGGGACGTCCGCGACCTCGCCGGCAAGAAGGCGCGGATCAGGATCGTCGACGACAACACCGGCGGCTGGGGCCACATCAACGTCGACCACATCATGCTGTCCGACACCCAGGCCCGGCCCGTCTCCCAGGAGACGTCCGTCAACCTGCTCGTCGACGGCCAGATCGTCCGCAGCGCCACCGGCTCCAACAGCGAGACCCTCGACTGGGCCTCCTTCGACCTGCGCCCCTACCTCGGCAAGAAGGCGCGGATCCAGGTCGTCGACATGAACACCGCCGGCTGGGGGCACATCCTGGCCGACCAGTTCACCGCCGCCGACACCCCCGCCCTCTCCGCCCTGCAGCGCGCCGACTGGGCCGACTACGGCAAGGACTACTACGCGGCGGTGTCCTGGGAGAACGCCCCGGGCGGCAAGCGCTACATGATCGGCTGGATGAACAACTGGGACTACAGCGGCGCCATCCCGACCTCCCCCTGGCGTGGCGCGCAGAGCATCCCCCGCCAGATGGCCCTGCGCACTGTCGACGGCCGGGTCCGGCTGGTCAGCGAGCCGGTGAACAGCGTGACGTCCCTGCGGCAGGCCCCGTCGTCCGCGACCGGGCTCACCGTCGAGAACACCTCCCAGCCCCTGATCGGCCGCGCGGCCGAGGGCAAGGCGCTCGACATCGAGGCGACCTTCTCGCTCAAGGACGCCGAACGGTTCGGCCTGAAGGTGCGCACCGGCGCGGGCGGCGAGGAGACCGTCATCGGCTACGACACCACGACACAGCAGTTGTACGTCGACCGCACCCACTCCGGCGCCGTGGACTTCAACAGCAGCTTCCCCGGCGTCCAGAGCGCGCCCCTGAAAGCCGAGAACGGCAAGGTGAAGCTGCGCGTCCTGGTCGACTGGTCGTCCGTCGAGGTGTTCGGCGGCAACGGCGAGGCCGTGATCACCGACCAGATCTTCCCCGACCCCGCCGACCAGGGCGTGCAGGTCTTCGCCGAGAACGGCTCGGTGAAGCTGGACAAGGCCGTCGTCTGGCACCTCGACTCCGCCCACTGAAAGGACCGAACCGTGAAGAGGACCCTGCTCGCCGAGTTCACCGCCCGCGAGGGAGCTCAGGACGAGGTCGCCCGACTGATCGGGGACTACGCCCGGAAGGTGCGCGAGGAACCAGGCAACCTGGCCTTCGACGTCTACACCAAGGCGTCCAACCCGCGCGCCTACTGGATCTTCGAGGTGTACCGGGACGAGGACGCCTTCCAGACCCACCTGAACGCCCCGTACGGCGGCCCGTTCAACGCCGCCCTCACCCCACTGATCGAAGAGGACGCCTCCGTGCTGACGTTCCTGGAGCCGCTGGGAGCGCACCCGCCCACGAGGCGTTGACAAGGGAGCGCACCGGGGCGCGGCGTTCGGTAGGCGGAGAAGGGGCGCCGCGCGGGCGCCCCGACCACGCGCCAGGGGGACCTCACACCTCCCACACCTGGCGCAGCCAGTCCAGCTGACGCCGGACATGCACCGCGTCCCCGCCCTCATGGCCGTTGAACGGATAGGCGTGGATCTCCTTGCGCGGGGCGGCGGCCGTCAGCTCCCCGTAGCGATTGCAGGCGCCGTACGCCCCGCTGGGCGGGCACACCCTGTCCCGCAGGCCCACCCCGAAGTGGGCCGGGGCCTGGGCGCGCCGGGCGAAGGAGATGCCCTCCATGTAGGACAGGGTGCGGTACGCGGCCGCCTCCGCGCCCCGGTGCACGGAGAGGTACGCGGTGATCTCGCCGTAGGGGGGCGCGTCGGTGAGGTCCAGGGCGCGGCGGATGCCGCACAGCAGAGGGGCGGTGACCAGGACCGCCGCCAGATCGGGGACGTGAGCCGCGACGGCCAGGGCGAGGCCGCCGCCCTGGCTGTTGCCGACGGCCGCGACCCGCCCGGCGTCCACACCGGGCAACTCCCGTACCGCGGCGACCGCGCGCACCGCGTCCGTGATCAGCCGGCGGTAGTGGTAGTCGTGCGGGGCGAGCAGACCGCGGACCATCGGGCCCGGCCCGCCCGGCGCCCCCGCATGGGGATCCGGCGTCTCGCCGCCGCAGCCGTACTGGTCGCCCTGGCCGCGGTTGTCCATCAGCAGATGCGCGTACCCGGCGTTCACCCAGGTGAGCCGTTCGTGCGGGAGGCCGCGGCCGCGTCCGTAGCCCGCGTACTCGACGACCGCCGGCAGGGGCTCGTCCACCCCGGCGGGCCTGCTGAACCACGCGCGCACCGGATCGCCCGCGAAGCCCCGGAAGGTCACGTCCCAGGTCCGCGTCAGCCGTAGGCCGGTCTCCACCGGACGTACCGACACGAGCGGCTCCGCCTGTGCCGCCTCCTTGAGGGTGCTCAGCCAGAACTCGTCGAAGTCGGAGGGCTCTTCGACGTCCGGGCGATGGTGCTCCAGCTCCGGGAGCGGCAGGTCGAACGCGGGCACAGCAGCACCTCGCAGGAGTCTCGGACGGCGGTGACGACCGATTGTTGCGGTCGTATCTCAGAAAGTTCCGGATGACGGTAACAGTCACCTCATGTCTTCCGCAGCGGTCCCGAGGTGATTCCCATACGCCACGGCTGCCTCAACTCCCTGTTGCAGCACCCATTGACAGCGCTTTCCATGCCCCATAAGTTGCCGCAAGTTACCGGTAAGAGCTCGAAAGTTTCGGTTCCGTGTCCCACCGCCACGGGAGGCCCGAGCATGAGCACCTCCATCACGCCGGCGCCACCGCCCGGCACCCAGGATCCCCCGCCGACGAGAACCGCGCCCCGCCGTGCCCGCCCCCCGGCGCGCACCGGCTGGCGGCGGGCGCTGCGCCGCGACTGGCAGCTGTACTCGCTGGCCGTGCTGCCGCTGCTGTTCTTCCTGGTCTTCCGCTACCTGCCGATGATCGGCAACGTGATCGCCTTCCGCCGCTTCGAGCCGGGCGGCTCGGTCTTCGGCGAGCAGTGGGTCGGCCTGCGCTACGTCGAGATGTTCCTCACCGACCCCACCTTCTGGCAGGTGTTCCGCAACACGCTGTGGCTCGGCGGACTCACGCTCGTCTTCTGCTTCCCGATCCCGATCGTCCTCGCGCTGCTGCTGAACGAGGTGCGCAGGCGGTCCCTGAAACGGTTCGTGCAGTCGGTGTCGTACCTGCCGCACTTCCTGTCGATGGTGATCGTCGCGGGCCTCACGATGCAGATGCTCGCGACGGACGGCCCGGTCAACCAGGTCCTTGAGTGGTTCGGCCACGACCCGATCCGCTTCATCCAGGAACCCGAGTGGTTCCGCACGATCTACGTCGGCTCGGAGATCTGGCAGACCGCCGGCTGGGGCACGATCCTCTACCTCGCCGCGCTCACCACGGTCGACGAGGAACTGTACGAGGCCGCACGCATCGACGGCGCCAACCGCTGGCAGCAGATCTGGCACGTCACCCTGCCCGGCATCCGGCCCACCATGATCACGCTGCTGATCCTCAACATAGGCACGTTCATGGCGGTCGGCTTCGAGAAGGTCCTGCTGCTGTACAACCCGCTGACGTACCAGACCTCCGACGTGATCTCCACGTACGTGTACCGGACCGGCGTGGAGTCCAGCAGCTTCAGCTACGCCGCCGCCATCGGTCTGTTCGAGGCGATCATCGGCCTGGTCCTGATCGTGTCCGCCAACCAGTTCTCGCGCCGCACAGTGGGGACGAGCCTGTGGTGACCCGTCCGTCCGTGAACCGGCCCACCCGGGGCTACCGCGTCTTCCAGGGCGTCAACGGGGTGATCCTCACCCTCGTCGTGGTCGTGACCCTGTACCCCTTCCTCAACATCGTCGCGAGATCCTTCAGCGGGGAGCGCCAGATCCGCGCCGGTGAAGTGACCCTGTGGCCCAAGGGTTTCAACCTGACCACGTACAAGATCGTGTTCCAGGACTCGATGTTCTGGCGGAACTACGGCAATACCGTCCTGTACACGGTCGTGTCCACCGCCGTGGCCATGGTCCTGACCACGTGTTACGCCTATGTGCTGTCGAAGAAGCACCTCAAGGGGCGCACCGCGCTCGTCGGCATCGCCGTGTTCACGATGTTCTTCACCGGTGGCCTGATCCCCAACTACGTCCTGGTCACCAGCCTCGGCCTGAAGAACAGCGTCTGGGCGATCGCGCTGCCCAACGCGATCAGCGTCTTCAACCTGCTGGTGATGAAGGCCTTCTTCGAGGGCCTGCCGACCGAACTGGAGGAGGCCGCGCAGATCGACGGCCTGAGCACCTACGGCATCCTGCTCAGAATCGTGCTGCCGCTGTCCAAGGCGGTCGTCGCGACCATGGTGCTCTTCTACTCGGTGTCCTTCTGGAACTCCTGGTTCAGCGCGTTCCTCTACATGGACCGGACGGACCTGATGCCCGTCACCGTCTATCTGCGCAACGTCATCCAGGGCGCCACCGGAGGCGCCGGCGTCGGTGCCGCCACCGAGCAGCTCAGCCAGGTCGGCGCGAGCATCCAGGCCGTCACGATCGTGCTCACCGCGCTGCCGATCCTGTGCGTGTACCCGTTCGTCCAGCGTTACTTCGTCTCGGGCGTGACGCTCGGTGCGGTCAAGGGCTGACCCTGCACCACCCACGCTGCTCCTCCTCGACCCACTGACGGAACAAGGGAGTTCCCGTGAAGAACACAGGACAGCTGTCGCGGCGCCAGGTCCTCGCCGCCGCCGGTTTCGTCTCCCTCGCCACGCTCACCGGCTGCGGCAGCGGTGACGACGGAGGGGACTCCAAGGACCTGTCGAAGAAGCGACGCGGTGCGATGAAGGAGTACCGCTCCGGACAGCAGTTCAAGGCCTCGAAGCCGCTGTCCTTCTCCCTCCTGCACAACAACAACCCGGTCTACCCGACGAAGAACGGCTGGCTGTTCTGGAAAGAGGTCACCAAGCGCACCGGAATCACCCTGAAGCCGGTCGACGTCCCGCTGGTGGACTACGAGAAGAAGCGCAGTGTCCTCATCGGCTCGGGCGACGCCCCCTTCATCATCCCCAAGACCTACCACCCCTCCGAGGTCGCGTTCGTGTCGTCGGGGGCGATCCTCCCGGTCAGCGACTACGTGCACCTGATGCCCAACTTCCAGGCCAAGGTCAGGAAGTGGAAGCTGGAGCCCGAACTCGACTCCATCCGCCAGTCCGACGGCAAGTACTACCTGCTGCCCGGCCTGCACGAGAAGGCCAAGATCGGCTACTCGCTGTCCTTCCGCACGGACGTCCTCGACCAGCACGGCCTGGCCCTGCCCACCACCTGGGACGAGGTGTACGACGTCCTGAAGGCCCTCAAGGAGGAGTACCCCGACAAGTACCCCTGGACCGACCGCTGGAGCACCAACACCCCCTTCCCGTGCGGCGCGCTGTTCAACTACCTCGGCCAGGCCTACGGGGTCAAGGCGGGCTGGAATTACGACAACATCAGTTTCGACACCAAGGCGCAGAAGTTCGTCTTCACCGCCGCGACCGACAGCTACCGCCAGATGATCGAGTACCTGAGGAGACTCGTCGCCGAGAAGCTGCTGGACCCGGAGAGCTTCACGCAGCAGGACGACCAGGCGGTGCAGAAGCTGCTGGCCGGTAAGTCCTATGTGATCAGCGCCAATCCGCAGGAGCTGGTGCAGAACTACCGCTACAAGCTGGGCAAGCAGGTCAAGGGCGCGAAGATCGAGATGATCCCGGTGCCCCTCGGGCCGGCGGGCCCGGTGGTGCTGGGCGGTGCCCGGCTGGAGAACGGCATCATGATCTCCAGCAAGGCGCTCAAGAGCGACACCTTCGTCGCGATGATGCAGTTCGTGGACTGGCTCTGGTACTCGGACGAGGGCCAGAAACTCTGCAAGTGGGGTGTCGAGGGCGTCACTTACACGGAGTCCGGCGGCCAGTACAAGCTGGAGCCCGGCATCAGCCTCATGGGCTCCGACCCGGACGCCCCGAAGGACCTCCAGAAGGACTTCGGCTTCTTCAACGGCGTCTTCACCTACGGCGGCAGCTGGTCACTGGTCTCCTCCTCGTTCAGCCCGGACGAGAAGAAGTTCCAGGACGTCATGACCCAGCGCGAGGAGCTGCCCGTCGACCCCGCCCACCCGCTGAAGTCCGTGGAGCAGGAACAGGCGACGCTCTGGGACACGCCGCTGAAGGACCACGCCATCCAGAACACGCTCAAGTTCGTCCTCGGCAAGCGCCCGCTGTCCGAATGGGACGCGTACGTCACCGAGCTGAAGGCGAAGAACATGCAGCAGCTGGTCGACCTGCACAACAAGGCGTACGAGCGCTTCAAGAAGGAGAACGGATGATCATCCGCGTCCCCGACAGCGTGAACCGGACCTTCCCGGACGCCTGGCGCCACTGCGTCGGCACCGGCCGGATCGAACTCGCCCTGCGCCGTGACTACCAGGACTCCCTCGCCCTGCTCCAGCGCGAGATCGGCTTCCGGTACATCCGGGGACACGGCCTGCTCAGCGACGGCATGGGCGTGCACCGCCCCTACGAATGGGAGGGCGCCCGGCGCGTCCACCACTCGTTCACGTACGTCGACCAGGTCATCGACGCCTACCTCGGCCTCGGCATCCGCCCGTTCCTGGAACTCGGCTTCATGCCCGAGCAGCTGGCCTCCGGCGAGGAGACCATCTTCTGGTGGCGGGGCAACGTCACCCCGCCCCGGGACGGGAAGGAGTGGGCCGGGCTGGTCCGCGCGACCGTGGCCCACCTCGTCGACCGGTACGGCCTCGACGAGGTGCGCACCTGGCCCATCGAGGTGTGGAACGAGCCCAACCTGCCCGGCTTCTGGAAGGACGCCGACGAGGCGGCGTACCACCGGCTGTACGAGGTGACCGCGCACGCCGTCAAGGAGGTGGACGCCGACCTGCAGGTCGGCGGGCCCGCCATCTCACCCGGCGCGGACGAGTGGCTGGAGCGGTTCGCCGAGTTCACCGAACGCCGGGACGTCCCCGTGGACTTCGTGTCCAAGCACGCGTACACCTCGGGCCCCGCCCAGCACGTGCCGTTCGGTTCGTACCAGACGCTGGCGCCCGCGCGGGACCTCCTGGACCAGTTCGCCACGCCCCGCGACCGTCTGAAGAACACGCGTCTCGCGGGGCTGCCCGTCCACATCACCGAGTTCAACTCCTCGTACTGCCCCGACAACCCCATCCACGACACCGCCTTCAACGCCGCGTACCTGGCCCCCGTTCTCGCGGGCGGCGGCGAGCACGCCGACTCCTTCTCGTACTGGACGTTCAGCGACATGTTCGAGGAGGCGGGCGTGCCGACCGCCCTCTTCCACGGCGGCTTCGGACTGCTCACCCACCGGCAGGTGAAGAAGCCCACGTACCACCTGTACGCCTTCATGGCCCGCATGGGAGAGGGCCTGCTGGCGCTCGGCGACGACCACCTGGTGACACGGCACGCCGACGGCCGGGTCACCGTCCTCGCCTGGGCACCCGTCGACCCGAGCGGCGAGACACCCGGCCCCGAGCGGCATGCCCTGCGCCTGTCCGTCCCGGTGCAGTCGGGGGAGGTGTTCGTCCGCCGGTCCACGGTGGACGAGGAGCACGGCAACGCCCACACCGCCTGGCAGCGGATGGGCAGCCCGCGCTCACCCCGCCCGCACCAGCTCGACGTCCTGCGGGAGGCCGCCGAACCCGCCCGCAGTCATCGGCGGCTGCCGGCCGAGGACGGCAGGGTGCACCTGGACCTGACCCTCGCCCGCCACGAGGTGACGCTCGTGGAGCTGGACCCGGTGACGGACGAGACCCCGCCCTGGTGGGACGAGCGCCGACTGCTCGGGAGGGAGGAACCGCAGTGAGCGCCCCCCAGGCCGTCGCCTTCGGAGACGGCCCCCTCTCCCGCGCCGCCGCCCTGATCCACACCGTGGTGACCGTCGAGGCGTTGCTGCTGCTCGCCGCCTCACCGGGCCTGGCCGGCCTGTTCCTCCTCGGCGCCGCCCCGTCGAACCTCCCGCTGGCCGCCGTATGCCTGCTGCCGCTGGGCCCGGCCCTCTCCGCCGCCCTGTACGCCCTCCACCACCGCGGGCGCGACCTCACCGACCTCCACCCGGCACGCACCTACGGGCGGGGCTGGCGGCTCAACGCCCTGCCCGCGCTGAAACTGTGGACGCCCCTGCTCGCATGGCTGACCGTCATCGCCTTCACCCTCACCCACTTCTCCGCCACCGGCCTGCCCGGCTGGTGGGCGGTGCTGCTCACGGCGATCGGCGCCGGCTCCCTCCTCTGGGGCGCGCACGCCCTGGTCCTCACCTCCCTGTTCGCCTTCCGCGCCCGTGACACGGCCCGCCTCGCCGCGTACTTCCTGCTCAGGCACGGCCGCGCCACCCTGGCCGCCGCCTCCCTGCTCGTCCTCGCCGCCGGCCTGACCGTCCTGCTCACCGAGGCCCTGCCCGCCCTGCTGGCCGCCCCGCTGCTGTACTCCCTGCTGCACGGCTGCCGCCCGGTGATCGCAGAGACCCAGGAGGACTTCACCGCATGACCGCACCCCGCACCCCGAAGGTCCCCTACGGCGGCGACTACAACCCCGAACAGTGGCCGGAGGAGGTGTGGGACGAGGACCACCGCCTGTTCACGCAGGCCGGTATCAACACCCTCACCGTCGGCGTCTTCTCCTGGTCCCTCACCCAGCCGGCCGAGGACACGTACGACTTCACGATCCTGGACCGCATCCTCGACCGGGCCGCCGCCGAGGGACGCCGGGTCTGCCTGGCCACCGGCACCGCCGCCCTCCCGCCCTGGCTCGCGAAACGGCACCCCGACGTCAACCGCACCGACTTCGAGGGCCGCCGCCACCGCTACGGCCAGCGCCACAACTTCTGCCCCAGCTCACCCGCGTACCGCCGCCACGCCACCGCGATGGCCGCACGCCTCGCCGAACGGTACGCGCACCACCCCGCCCTGCTCGCCTGGCACATCAACAACGAGTACGGCGGCGCCTGCTACTGCGACCTGTGCGCCGACGCGTTCCGCGCCTGGCTGCGCGACAAGTACGGCACGCTCGACGCCCTCAACGACGCCTGGTGCACCACCTTCTGGTCCCACCGCTACACCGCCTGGGACGAGATCGAGCCCCCGAGCGCCCTCACCGAGCACTGGCGCGGCCCCGACCACACCGCCTTCCAGGGCACCACCCTCGACTACTTCCGCTTCACCACCGACGCCCTGCTCGGCTGCTTCCTCGCCGAGAAGGAGGCGATCCGCGCGCACGACCCGGACACGCCCGTCACCACCAACTTCATGGGCATGTTCCGCCCCCTCGACTACCACCGCTGGGCGCCCCACCTCGACTTCGCGTCCTGGGACAGCTACCCGCCCCTCGACGCCCCGCCCACCTGGCCCGCTCTCGCGCACGACCTGATGCGCGGCCTGAAGGACGGCGCCCCCTTCTGGCTGATGGAGCAGACCCCGTCCACCACCGCCTGCCGGGACGTCAACCCGCTCAGGCGTCCGGGCGAACTCCGCCTCGCCACCTTCCAGGCCCTCGCGCACGGCGCGGACGCCGCCCTGTACTTCCAGATGCGCGCCTCCCGCGGAGCCTGCGAGAAGTACCACGGAGCGGTCGTCGGGCACGCGGGCCGTGACGACACCCGCGTCTTCCGCGAAGTCGCCGATCTCGGAAGGGAGTTGGAGCTGCTGGGCGGCGCCACTCTGCAAGCGCGCACTCCCGCCCGCACCGCACTCCTCTTCGACTGGGACAGCTGGTGGGCCCTGGAGATCTCCGACGGCCCCTCCCGCCTCGTGCGCTACCAGGACATCGTCCACGCCTACTACCGCGCCGCCCGCGCAGCAGGCGCCGATGTCGACGTCGTCCCGCAGACCGCCGACCTCACCCCGTACGACGTCGTCCTCGCCCCCGTGCTGCATATGGTCAAGGGCGACCTCGCCCCCCGCCTGGAAGCCGTCGCCGCCCGTGGCGGCACCGTGCTGACCACCTTCCTCTCCGGCCGCGTCGACGAACACGACCGCGCCTTCCTCGCCGACGTCCCCGGCCCGCTCGCGCCCCTCATGGGTGTTCGCGTCGACGAGTGGGACGCCCGGCAGCCGGAGTTCGCGCAGCGCATCCCGGAACTGCGGGCGCAGGCCCGGCTGGTCTTCGAGATCGTGCAGCCGCGCGGCGCCGAGCCCGTCGCCACGTACGGCCACGACTTCTACGCGGGCACCCCCGCCGTGACCCGTAACCGATTCGGCGACGGAGAGGGCTGGTACGTCGCCACCGCCCTCGACCAGCCCGGCGTCGACCAGGTGGTCCGCCGGATTCTCGACCGCCACGACCTGCTCGGCCCGTACGCCGAGCAGCCCGCCGTGGAGACCGCGACCCGCGTCACCCCCGACGGCACCCGCCTCCTCTTCCTCCTCAACCACACCGCCGAACCGGCCCGCCTGACCGCCCACACCACCGCCACCGACCTGCTGACCGGCAAGCGGGTCGAGCAGGGGGAGCCGCTGACCCTCGACCCGCTCGGCACGGTGGTCCTGCGCCTTCAGTAGAGGGGCCGGCCCCGCTCGTCCGGGATCCCGGACTTCCGGAAGAAGTAGCTGTTGATCTGGTCGCGCCACTCGCGGGCGCTGCGCAGCTGTTCCTCGAACAGTTCGGCGACCCGTGCGTGGCGTGCCGGATCCACCAGTCCGGCCAGCGAGGCCCACACCTCCCGGGCCTCCTCCACCTCCGCCACACCCTCGAAGTGCGTGTCGTAGATGTGCTGGATCACGGTCTTTCCGCTCTTCAGCACATGCCCGTACGGCACGTGGTGGAAGAACAGCAGCAGCTCGTCGGGGCAGGTGTCCGGCGACTCGTACAGCTCGGCCCAGGGCTTGGCGTACTGACCCGCGTACCCGGTGCCGGTCGCCACGCTGCGGTCGACCCCGACCCCGTCCCGGTCGGCGAAGTGATACGTCCCCCACGGGCTGTACTCGTATCCGTCCACACTCGGCCCGTAGTGATGCCCCGGCTGCACCATGAAGCCCACCCCGAGCGGCGCGGTGTACTTCTCGTACGTCCGCCACGAACCGTCCAGCACCGCGTGCAGCCCCGCTGCCGGGCCCGTCCCGAAGGTGAGCCGGATCCACTCGTCGAGGATCCCGCCCGGATCCGCGTCCGGCTGCCAGGCGAGCCGCCCGAAGGTGTAGAGGTTGGCCTGCGCGAGAGGATGCCCGGTCCAGAAGGGATCGTCCCCGACGTTGGAGACGGCGACCAGCGCGTCGGCCAGCTCCCCCACCGGAACCCCGTCCGGACGGAACCGCAGGACCTCACTCCACATCGGCCCCAGCCAGCACACGTGCCGCTGCTGCCCGGTGTACTCCTGGGTGGCCTGCAGCTCCAGCGCGAGGCGGGTCCGCGGCATCGCGCCGAGCAGCGGCGAGACCGGCTCCCGCACCTGGAAGTCCATCGGCCCGTGCTTGACCTGGAGCACCGCGTTCGGCGCGAACTCCCCGTCCAGCGGAGCGAAGTGTTCGTACGCCGCACGGGCCCGGTCCGTCGTCCGGTCCCGCCAGTCCTGGCGGTGGTTGTAGACGAAGGCCCGCCAGTGCACCGTGCCGCCGTACGGCTCCAGCGCGGCGGCGAGCATGTTGGCACCGTCCGCGTGACTGCGGCCGTACGCGAACGGTCCCGGCCGGCCCTCCGAGTCCGCCTTCACCACGAACCCGCCGAAGTCCTCGATCTCCTCGTACACCCGCGCGGCCGCCTCGGCCCACCAGGCCCGCACCCTCTCGTCCAGAGGATCGGCCGTGGACAGCCCGCCGAGCACCATCGGCGCGGCGAAGGTGACCGACAGGTGCGTCCGGATCCCGTAGGGCCGTAACGCGTCCGCGAGGGAGGCGACCTCACCGATGCGGTCCGTGAGCAGGTGGGCCTCGGTCTCGTGCACGTTGACGTTGTTCACCGCCACGGCGTTGATCCCGCACGCCGCCAGCAGCCTGCCGTACGCCCGCACCCGGCCCAGCTCGCCGCGCGCCCGCCCGTCCCGCCAGAACAGCGAGCCGCCCGCGTACCCGCGCTCCACCTGACCCATCACCGGATGCACGGCCACGTTGTCCCAGTGGTCCAGCATCCGCAGCGCGAGCGCCGGACGGTGCCTCGCACGCGGCCGCTCACCGCGGAAGGCCTCCTCGCCGAGCCGTACGACGTGGAAGAGGCCGTACAGCAGCCCCGCCGGGCCGGACGCCGTGACGGTCGTCGTACCGTCCTCGCGCCCGCACGTGAACTCCTCGCCGCCCTGCGAGCCGCTCACCTCCAGCACCAGGTCGTACGACGTCCCGCCCGGCCCGGCGTCGCGGTCCACCCCGCCACCGAACCGGGCGCAGGCCTCCGCCACCTCCCCGTGCACCGTGTCCACCAGCGGACCCGATCCGCGGATCAGCGTCCGCCGGGTGCCGAGCGGCCGGAAGGCCACCGGCGGCAGCCAGGCCGGGTCGACACCCTCGGGCGGCACGGGCACGGGAAGCGGCATGGGACCCCCAACTCGGTTGCTCAGGCGAGCAGTTCGATCTCCGCCACGGTCGCCTCACCGTCGAGGACCAGGCGGTACCTGTCGTACGTACCCGGGGACCTCACGGAGAACGCGCGGGTCTGCCTGTCCCATGGGAAGGACTCGCCTGAGCGCTCGTCCAGGGTGTGCCACGCGGTGCCGTCCGTGGACCCCTGGAGCGTCCAGCCGGTCGGGGCCTTCGCCCGGTCCGCCGACGACGTCAGGGTGTACTGCACGGCCTCGGTGCGACCGGCCACCGGCAGCTCCAGGGACGTCACCGTCGCGTCCGTCGCCGACGTGTCGTCGAAGAGCGCCCCCTCGCCCTTCAGGACGTCCGCGCGTGGTGCCGGCACCTTGTCGTCCTCGGTGATCGACACGGGCGCCGCGTGCTTCCCGGTGCCCCACGACGACGGCCGCGGGCCCATGTCGAACTCCAGCACACCGCCCCGCGCGATCAGCGAGTGCGGCAGCGAAGTCGACGTCCACGGACGGCCGTTGACTCGCAGACCCTGCACGTAGACGTTCTTCGCGGTGTTCCGCGGTGCCCTGACGACCAGCTCCTCGCCGTTCTCCAGACGGACCGTCGCCTTGGTGAACAGCGGGGAGCCGATCGCGTACTCACCGCTGCCCATCACCAGCGGGTAGAAGCCCAGCGCGGAGAACAGGAACCAGGCCGACTGCTCGCCGTTGTCCTCGTCGCCGTGGTAGCCCTGTCCGATCTCGCTGCCGACGTACAGCCGCGACAGCACCTCACGGACGTGTCTCTGCGCCTTCGACGGCTGCCCGGCCGCGTCGTACATGTAGAGGGCGTGGTGGGCGACCTGGTTGGAGTGCCCGTACATGCCCATCCGCACGTCCCGTGCCTCCGTCATCTCGTGGATGACACCGTCGTAGGAGCCGACGAACTCCGGTGACGCCGTCTCGGGCGTGGCGAGGTACTCGTCGAGCTTCTCCGCCAGTCCACTGCGGCCGCCGTACAGGTTGGCGAGGCCACGGCTGTCGTGCGGGGCGGTGAAGGCGTAGCCCCAGCCGTTGGTCTCGGTGTAGTCGTAGCCCCACACCCGCGGGTCGTACTTCCCGGACGGGACGCGCCAGTCGCCCTTCGCGTCCTTCCCCTGGAAGAAGCCGGCCTCGGAGTCGAACAGGTTCACGTAGTCCTGGGCCCGGTCGAGGAAGTACGCGGACTCCTCCTCGTAGCGCCTCTCGCCCGTCTCCTCGTAGAGCTTCCGGGCCATCCGGGCGATGCCGTAGTCGTTGAGGCAGCCCTCCAGCGCCCACGAGAGCCCCTCGTGGGTCTCGGTGCCGGTGTAGCCGAGGAAGGGCGAGGTCGCCATGCCCTTGCGGCCCACGCCCGGCGAGGGCGGCACGACGGTCGCGTTCTTCACGGCCGCGTCGTAGGCCGCCTTGGCGTCGAAGCCGACGCCCTTGACGTACGCGTCGGCGAACGCGACGTCGGACGAAGTGCCGGTCATGAGGTCCGCGTAGCCGGGGGAGGACCAGCGTGAGGTCCAGCCGCCGTCCTTGTACTGCTGCACGAACCCGTCGGCCAGTTCGCCTGCCTGCCCGGGCGTGAGGAGGGAGTACGCCGGCCAGGCCGTCCGGTAGGTGTCCCAGAAACCGTTGTTGACGTACACCTTGCCGTCCACGATCTTCGCGCCGGTGTGCGTCGGGGTGTCGGGGCCGGGCATCGGGGAGAAGGGGGAGGCGTACCGGTACCTGCCGTCGACCCTCTCGAAGCCCGAGTTGGGATACAGGTACAGCCGGTACAGGCTGGAGTACAGGGTCGTGAGCTGGTCCGGCGTGGCGCCCTCGACCTCCACCTTGCCGAGCAGCCGGTCCCACTGCCGCTGGGCGCGCTTCTTCACCGTCTCGAAGGAGGTGCCGTCGGGGATCTCCTGGCGCAGGTTGTCCTTCGCCTGGTCGGCGCTGATGAGCGAGGTCGCCAGGCGCAGGGTGACGGTCCGGTCCTCCGCCTCGAACCGCAGGTGCCCCTTGACCCCGCTCACCGCTGAGTCCGTCACCGGCTGGTCGAACACGCCGTGGACGAAGAGCCGGGTGGCCCCGGTCGACAGTCCCGACTTCACGTCGGAGTAACCGGTGACGATGCCGTTCTCCTTGTCCAGGGTCAGCCCCGCCTGTTCGGTCACGTTGTCGAAGAGCACGCTCGCGTCGTCGCCCGGGTAGGTGAAGCGGAGCACGGCCGCGTGGTCCGTCGGGGCCATCTCCGCCGTCAGCCCGTTCTCGAACCGCACCCCGTAGTAGTACGGCCGCGCGGTCTCGTTCTCGTGCCGGAAGGCCAGCTCCCTGGCCTCACGGCCGGTGTCGGGGGTGCCGGCGGCGGCCGACGGCATCACCTGGAAGGTCTGCCGGTCACCCATCCAGGGGCTCGGCTCGTGGCTCGCGCTGAACGCCTGGATCGTCGGCAGGTTGTCCGCGTTGTTCGCACGTGCGTAGTCGTACAGCCAGCTCAGTGAACCCGCGTTGGTCACCGGCGTCCAGAAGTTGAAGCCGTGCGGCACGGCCGTCGCCGGGAAGGTGTTGCCGCGCGAGAAGCCGCCGCTGGAGTTCGTGCCGCGGGTCGTCAGCGCGTAGTCGGACAGGTGTGCCTTCGGCTTCTCGGGCGCCACGCGCCCGAGGGCCAGGTCGTCCAGCCAGCCGCGGAACCGCGCCGGGCCCTCGGGGGAGTCGTACGCGACCAGGATCCGGTCCACCGTCTTCCCGGCGGCGACCGGGCCGATCCGCGAGACCACGTTGTTCCACTGGTTGACGTACAGCACCTTGGCGGCCCCCTGTCCCCGGGGACTCAGCTCGAACCCGTGCTGGTCGGTCGCCTTCAGGTCGCTCAGATACGTCCCGTCGGTGAAGGCCAGGTCGACGGCGACGTTGGTGGCGGCGTAGTCGCGGTCGCCGTTCGCCATCGACGGGAAGACGCGGTACGACAGCCGCGTGTCCCGGCCGACGGACACGTTCACGTCGAAGACCTTGTTGTACGAGTACGCCCGTCCGCCGTGTGCCGTCCGGCGTACCGCAGGGCCCGCCTGCCGGTGAAGCCGGCGCCCGCCTTCGCGGTGGGGGAGCCGCTCGGGCCGCGGTCGACGAGAGAGAGCATGTCCTCGGGGACGGGGCCGTCGCCGGCGCCCGTGGAGAACTGCACGTCGGCGATCTGCAGGAGGTCCCCGCCGTTGTTCTTCGTGACGTCCAGCCGGACGTGCCGGAGTTCGGCCGGCTCGGCGAGGTCGTACGTCTTCGTCCGGAACCGCTCGGCGAAGGACTCGCCCGAGCGGGTGTCCAGGGTCTTCCAGTCCTTCCCGTCCGCCGAGCCCTTCAGGGTCCAGTCCGCCGGGTCGCGTTCGTCGTGGTCGTTGGCGGAGGTGAGCGCGTACCGTGCCACCTTGACCGGTTTGTCCAGGTCGAACTCGACCCAGCCGGTCGGCTCGAACGTCAGCCACTTGGTGCCGGCCTCGCCGTCGACGAGGTTCTCCTTCACCTCACCGGCGCCCGTGTTCTCACCGCCGGCCCGGACGTCCGTGACGTGGTCGGTCACGTTGCCCGGGATGCCGCTGGTGTACCCGCCGTCCACGCCCGCGGCCCGCTTGCTGCCGTCCGGGGCCTCGTCGACGGTGCTGACCCAGTCCGGAACCGGGTCGTCCGACTCGAACGAGGAGGCGAACTCCCGGTCGGCGGTCTCCGGTGCTGCGGGCAGGGCGACCGCCGTGCCCGGTGATCCCACGGCCATACATAAGGCGGCCGCTGTCGCGACCGCCGGACCCCATCTGTGCCGAACTCCCATCTGCATGCGCGAGCGCCCTCCCTGCCCTCTGGACAACGTTGTCAACTGTGGTGCGCAAGGACCAGTAGGGGGTCAAGTCAAAGGACTGTCAAGGGTGTTGGGTGTGGCATTCGGGGCCTATGTCGCGGATTTTTCCGGCAAGCCGCCCACAGGCAGCTCATATTTCCGCGAGGTCTCAACTCGGAAAAGACAAATGGCCAACCTTGCATTCGATCTTGATCCCTTGACGGGAAGTGGACTATACCTGTCGCACCCGCTTAGCCGTTCGATAGATCGGGAGCAGGTCCGGGGGGAGCCGGAACGGGTGGTTTGGCGTACGGAACAGGTCAGCCCACCGTGTACTCCTCGCCTTCCCGGTGGCTCACGCATTTGAGTAGTTCACGCACTTCCTGCACGACCCAGCTTGACCCGATCGCGGTGCCGGGGAGGATCCGGTTCACCGCCTGAGTCCTGGAGAAGGCGAGGACTTGAGCATGGGATCCACTTCCGCCGAGAACAACGGTTCCGGCCACACCGGCGCACCGGGTGTCGGCCGCCGCGATCTGATCAAGCGGTCTGCCGCACTCGGCCTGCTGTCCGTACCCACGATGAGCTTCCTGTCGGCCTGTGCCAGCGGCGGGGGAGGCGACGACTCCGCCGATGACACGCAGGGCAAGACGTCCGCGTCGAACCCGTTCGGCGTGAAGAAGGGCAGCAAGCTCGACGTCGTCATCTTCAAGGGCGGGTACGGCGACGACTACGCCAAGGCGTGGGAGGCCTCGTTCCAGAAGAAATGGGGCGTCACCTCCACCCACACCGGCACCCAGGAGATCACGGGCAAGCTCCAGCCGCGCTTCAACGCGGGCAACCCGCCGGACATCGTCGACGACTCGGGCGCCCAGCAGATCAAGGTCGACGTCCTCAACAAGAACGGGCAGCTCCTCGACCTCGCCAAGGTACTGGACGCCCCGTCGGTCGACGACCCCTCCAAGAAGGTCCGCGACACCCTCATCCCCGGCACGCTCGACCCGGGCACGTTCGAGGGCAAGGTCGTCGCCCTCAACTACATCTACACGGTCTGGGGTCTGTGGTACTCGGGCAAGCTCTTCAAGGAGAAGGGCTGGGAGGAGCCCAAGACCTGGGCCGACTTCCTCGCCATCTGCCAGGACGCCAAGAAGCAGGGCATCGGCGGCCTCGCCCACCAGGGCAAGTACCCGTACTACATCAATGTCGCCATCATGGACATGATCGCCAAGAAGGGCGGTCTGGACGCCATGAAGGCGATCGACAACCTCGACCCCAAGGCCTTCGTCGGCTCCGAGGCGGCGCAGGCGGGCGTCGAGGCGATCTACGAGGTCGTCGAGAAGGGCCTGCTGATGCCCGGCACGAACGGCCTGACCCACACCGAGTCCCAGACCCGCTGGAACCAGTACAAGGCCGCCTTCATCACCTGTGGTTCCTGGCTGGAGAACGAGCAGCTCAAGACGACGCCGTCGGACTTCGACATGAAGTTCATGCCGATGCCGCTGCTGCCCGACAGCAAGCTGCCCTTCGAGGCGATCCGGGCCGGCGCCGGCGAGCCCTTCATCATCCCGGCCAAGGCCAGGAACCTCGCCGGCGCCCAGGAGTTCATGCGGATGATGCTCTCCAGGGAGTGGTCGACGCTCTTCGCCAAGGAGGCGAACTCGCTGACCATCCTCAAGGACGGCGTCGACCCGACCGTCGAGCTCCGCCCCGGCACCCAGTCCACGGTCGAGGCGTCCAAGGCGGCGGGTGACAACACCTTCCGTTACATGTACGTCGACTGGTACAGCGAGATGGGTGCCGCCCTCGAAGCCGCGTCCAACGAACTGATGGCCAAGCGCATCCAGCCGAAGGAGTGGCTCAAGCGAGCCCAGGCCGCGGTCGACAAGCAGGCCAAGGACCCGGCGTCCAAGAAGAACCACCGGGACTGACCGCACGCCGTTCCCCGGGCCGGAACACCTCCGGCCCGGGGAGGACACCAGGGGCAGGAATCGCCAATGCGCAAAGGGCAGTACAGGTTCATCGCGGGGTTTCTGTTCATCCCCGTGGCGCTCTATCTGATCTTCGTCATCTGGCCGTACATCCAGACGTTCGGCTATTCGCTGACCGACTGGAAGGGGCAGTCGCAGACCTTCGACTTCGTCGGGCTCGACAACTACAAGGCACTGCTCCAAGACGATGTCTTCCTGGGCGCCATCTGGCACAACATCCAGTTCCTGGTGTTCATCCCGGTGATCACCATTCTGCTCGCCCTGTTCTTCGCCTTCATGGTGAACGCGGGCGGACGCAGCCGGGCCGGCGGAGTCAGCGGTGTCGCCGGATCGAAGTTCTACAAGATCATCTACTTCTTCCCGCAGGTGCTGTCGCTGGCGATTCTCGCCGTGCTGTTCAACGCCGTGTACCGCAGCGACGGCGGCGGCATGCTCAACGGCTTCCTGATCAAAATCGGCCTGGTCGACGCGAGCAATCCGGTGGAATGGCTGAACGAACCCGGATTCGTGCGCTGGGCACTGATCCTGGTCGCCGTCTGGCACGGCGTCGGCTTCTACCTGGTGCTGTTCTCGGCCGCCATGCAGTCCATCCCGAGGGACATCTACGAGGCCGCGCTCATCGACGGCGCCGGCCGCGCCCAGTCGTTCCTGCGCATCACCCTGCCGCTGCTGTGGGACAGCGTGCAGACCGCCTGGGTGTACCTGGGCATCGTGGCGATGGACATGTTCGTCCTGGTCGCCACCATGACCCAGAACATGGGCGCGTACGGCGGCGGTCCCGACCACGCCAGCGACGTCATGTCGACCGTGATGATGCGCAACTTCCTCTACTTCGGCAAGAGCGGCTACGCCTGTGCGATGGGCGTGATCATGCTGCTGCTCACCCTGGTCCTGTCCGTGGTCACGCTGCGCGCCACCCGCCGCGAGCGCATCGAGTTCTGAGCGGGAGAGACGACGATGAGCGCACCCCTCAAGGAGACCGCCGCGACGGGCGGTCCGGCCCCCGCCCAGCCCCCCGTCCGCAAGACCCCGCCCCGCCCGGGCGACCAGCGCGGCGAAGGCGTCGTCCTGAACGTCTTCTCGCACGGCTTCCTCGCCCTGTGGGCGCTGCTGATCGTGCTGCCCCTGCTGTGGCTGGTGCTGAGCTCCTTCAAGACCGACGCGCAGATCGGCGGTTCGGCCTTCGGCTGGCCGCAGAACTGGTCCCTGGACGTCTTCTCCCGCGCCTGGCAGAAGGGCATCGGCGACTACTTCCTCAACACCGTCGTCGTGCTGGTGTTCTCCGTGCCGCTGACCATGCTGTTCGGGTCGATGGCGGCGTACGTGCTGGCCCGCTACCGGTTCTGGGGGAACCGCTTCCTCTACTACTTCTTCGTCGCCGGCGCGATGTTCCCCGTGTTCCTCGCCCTGGTCCCGCTGTTCTTCATGGTGAAGCGGCTGGACATGCTGAACACCTACCAGGGACTGATCCTGGTCTACATCGCCTACTCGATGCCGTTCACGGTGTTCTTCATGCACTCCTTCTTCCGCACCCTGCCGACAGCCGTCTTCGAGGCCGCCGTCCTGGACGGTGCCTCGCACACCCGGACCTTCTTCCAGGTGATGCTGCCGATGTCGAAGCCGGGACTGATCAGCGTCGGCATCTTCAACACCCTCGGCCAGTGGAACCAGTTCATCCTGCCGACGGTCCTGATGCAGCCGCAGAGCGGCGACGATCCCGAGCGCTATGTGCTGACCCAGGGGCTCATCCAGCTCCAGCAGCAGCAGGGGTACGCCTCCGACCTGCCGGTGCTGTTCGCGGGTGTGACCATCGCGATGATCCCGATGCTGGTCGTGTACCTGTCCTTCCAGCGTCAGGTGCAGGCGGGGCTGACCTCGGCGACGCTGAAGTAGCCCTCCGCAGCGGTTCGCGTACGCGCCGTCCCCGGCCGCGGGAACGGCGCGTACACACGTATGCACAGACCCGGATGCAGTTCAACCTCTTGACGTGAGGCAACCCGAACGGCTCAGCTTAGAGTTCACTAGTTGGACATAGAGCGGGGCCTCATCGCTGCGGCCCCGTGCGCAGGAGGTCGTCGTGGAGACTCCGGGGTCGCAGTCGTCACTGCACCGAGCAAACCTGGAGCGGGTCGTCCGAGCCGTGCGGCTGGCCGGGTCGCTCACCCAGGCGGAGATCGCGAGGACCACGGGTCTGTCCGCGGCGACCGTCTCCAACATCGTCCGGGAGCTCAAGGAGGGCGGAACCGTCGAGGTCACGCCCACCTCGGCGGGTGGCCGGCGGGCCCGCAGCGTCAGCCTGAGCGGGGACGCCGGCATCGTCATCGGCGTGGACTTCGGGCACACGCATTTGCGCGTCGCGATCGGGAACCTCGCCCACCAGGTGCTGGCCGAGGAGTCCGAGCCCCTCGACGTCGACGCCTCCTCGACGCAGGGCTTCGACCGGGCGGAGCAGCTGGTCAGCCGGCTGATCGAGGCGACCGGCGTCGACCGGTCCAAGATCGCCGGCGTGGGCCTCGGCGTGCCCGGCCCGATCGACGTCGAGTCCGGAACGCTGGGCTCGACCGCGATCCTGCCCGGCTGGACCGGCACCAGGCCCGCCGAGGAGCTGCGGGGGCGGCTCGGCGTGCCGGTGCACGTGGACAACGACGCCAACCTCGGCGCCCTCGGCGAACTGGTCTGGGGCAGCGGCCGGGGCGTGCGGGACCTGGCGTACATCAAGGTCGCCAGCGGTGTGGGCGCGGGCCTGGTGATCAACGGCAAGATCTACCGCGGCCCGGGTGGCACAGCGGGAGAAATCGGCCATATCACACTCGACGAGGCCGGCCCCGTCTGCCGCTGCGGAAACCGGGGGTGCCTGGAGACCTTCACGGCCGCGCGCTATGTGCTCCCGCTCCTCCAGTCCAGCCACGGCACCGACCTGACGATGGAAGGAGTCGTACGGCTGGCGCGGGACGGCGACCCGGGCTGCCGTCGGGTGATCGCCGACGTCGGTCGTCACATCGGCAGCGGAGTCGCCAATCTCTGCAACCTGCTGAACCCGAGCCGGGTCGTCCTCGGCGGCGATCTGGCCGAGGCCGGTGAGCTGGTGCTCGGCCCGATCCGGGAGTCCGTCGGCCGCTACGCGATCCCCAGCGCGGCACGTCAACTGTCCGTGCTTCCCGGGGCACTTGGCGGTCGCGCGGAGGTGCTCGGCGCCCTCGCCCTCGCGCTCAGCGAGATGGGGGATTCAACCCTTTTGGACGGAACCCTGCAGGCGGCCGCCCCTGCCTTCACTTAGAGAACGGATGGCACCGTTGCCAACCCGTTAAGGATTTACTTCTTGACGTCGCACGTATGGCCGAGTTGACTTCCAGCCACCTCGGCCGCAACGACGCGGCCTCGTCAGGGAGGTTTCTAGAAGTGAACACGCGTATGCGTCGTGCCGCCGTTGCCATTGCCGCCGGCGCGATGGCCGTCTCGCTGGCCGCTTGCGGCAGCGCGAAGGAGGCCGGCGACAAGAGCGAGGAGTCCAAGTCCCCCGCCAAGGGCGACGCCATCAAGGTCGGACTGCTCCTGCCGGAGAACCAGACCGCGCGCTACGAGAAGTTCGACTACCCCTTGATCCAGAAGAAGGTCAAGGAGCTGACGAACGGCAAGGGCGAGGTCGTCTACGCCAACGCCAAGCAGGACGCCAGCCTGCAGAACCAGCAGGTCGACACGATGGTGACCAACAAGGTCGACGTGCTGATCGTGGACGCGGTGGACTCCAAGGCCATCGCCGGTTCCGTGAAGAAGGCCAAGGACTCCGGCATCCCGGTCGTCGCCTACGACCGCCTGGCCGAGGGCCCGATCGACGCCTACACCTCGTTCGACAATGAGACGGTCGGCAAGGTGCAGGGCGAGGCCCTCCTGAAGGCCCTGGGCTCCAAGGCCAAGGACGGCGACATCGTCATGATGAACGGGTCCTCCACCGACCCGAACGCCGCCCAGTTCAAGAAGGGCGCGCACTCCGTCCTCGACGGCAAGGTGAAGGTCGGCCGCGAGTACGACACCAAGGAGTGGAAGCCGGAGAACGCCAACTCCAACATGGAGGGCGCCATCTCCGCCCTCGGCAAGGACAAGATCGTCGGCGTCTACTCCGCCAACGACGGCATGGCGGGCGGCATCATCACCGCCCTGAAGGCGGCCGGCATCTCCGACATCCCGGTCACCGGCCAGGACGCGGAGCTCGCGGGCGTGCAGCGCATCGTCGCGGGCGAGCAGTACATGAGCGTCTACAAGCCGTACCCGCAGGAGGCCGACGTCGCCGCCGAGATGGCCGTCGCCCTCGCCCAGGGCAAGTCCCTCGACTCCATCGCCAAGGACAAGGTCGACAGCCCGACCACCAAGGGCGTCCCCTCGGTCCTCGTCCCGGTCGTCTCGCTGACCAAGGACAACATCAAGGACACCGTCATCAAGGACGGCATCTACACGGTGAACGAGATCTGCACGGCCAAGTACAAGTCGGCCTGCGGGAAGATCGGTCTCCAGTAAGCAGCCCGAAGTCCCTTCACACGTACGGGAATCCACGCCTTGAGCGGATTCCCGTACGGGACCGACTGCGCGAAGCTCCTCCGGCGCCCCGCACACACCAGCCCCGCAAGCCAAGCGGGGCGCCGGAGGGAAATCCCCGCAGTTCCCCGTAGTTCCCCGCAGTTCTCCGCGGTGGTATCCACGCGGTTGTCTCCTGCGGGTCCCCCCAACTTTCTGCACTACCTTCCGCCGGGTCAGGCGGCGAAGGAGATGGTTCACGTGTCCGCTACGCCCGTGCTGGCGTTGCGCGGGGTCTCCAAGCGGTTCGGTGCCGTTCAGGCGCTCACCGACGTAGAGCTTGAGGTCCACGCCGGTGAAGTGGTCGCCCTGGTGGGCGACAACGGCGCCGGAAAGTCCACGCTGGTCAAGACGATCGCCGGCGTGCACCCCATCGATGAGGGCGCCATCGAGTGGGAAGGCAGATCCGTCACGATCAACAAGCCGCACGACGCCCAGAACCTGGGCATCGCGACGGTCTACCAGGACCTCGCGCTGTGCGACAACATCGACGTCGTCGGCAACCTCTACCTGGGCCGGGAGATCCGCAAACGCGGGGTCCTGGACGAGGTGGAGATGGAGCGTCGTTCCCGCGAGTTGCTGGACACGCTGTCGATCCGCATCCCCAGCGTCCGTATCCCGATCGCCTCGCTCTCCGGCGGTCAGCGCCAGGTCGTGGCGATCGCCCGTTCCATGCTCGGCGAGCCCAAGCTGGTCATCCTCGACGAGCCCACCGCCGCCCTCGGCGTCGAGCAGACCGCCCAGGTCCTCGACCTCGTGGAGCGGCTGCGCGAGCGCGGTCACGCCGTGATCCTCATCAGCCACAACATGGCCGATGTGAAGGCGGTGGCCGACAAGGTCGCCGTGCTGCGCCTCGGCCGCAACAACGGCGTCTTCGAGGTCAAGTCGACCTCGCAGGAAGAGATCATCTCCGCCATCACGGGCGCCACGGACAACGCCGTGACCCGTCGTGCGGCGCGCACCAATGGGGAGATCAAGAAGTGAGCATCGACAAGACCACCGCGACTTCGGGGACCCCCGAGGACCACGCCGTGGCGAACCCCGAGGCGGCCGCCGCAGCGGTCACGGTCGTCGACCCCCGGCTGCTGGTGCGCGAACAGGGCCTCGCCGGCTACGTCACCGAGTTCAAGCGCAAGCTGAAGTCCGGTGACCTTGGCTCCATTCCGGTCGTCCTGGGCCTGGCGATCATCTGGATCATCTTCCAGAGCCTGAACTCCAACTTCCTCACCGCCGGCAACCTCTCCGACATGTCCGTCGCCATGGTCGGCACGGGCATGATCGCCGTCGGCATCGTCTTCGTGCTGCTGCTCGGCGAGATCGACCTGTCGGTCGGCTCGGTCAGCGGTGTCGCCGGCGCCACCTTCGCCGTGTTCAACGTCACCAACGGCATGAACGAGTGGCTCGCCTTCGTGCTGGCCATCCTCACCGGCACGGTCGCCGGCGCGGTCCACGGCTTCTTCTTCGCGAAGATCGGTGTGCCCGCGTTCGCCGTCACGCTGGCCGGTCTGCTGTTCTGGAACGGCTTCATGCTCCAGATCCTCGGCGACAACGGCACGATCAACCTCGACCCGGACGGGGTCGTGGCCCAGCTCACCAGCTACTACTTCACGGACGTGGCCGCCGCGTACGGCCTGGCGATCGTGGTCACCGCCGGATACTTCCTCAGCTCCTTCCTGGGCAACCGCCGCCGCGAGGCCGCCGGTGTGCCGTCCAGGCCGCTGAGCGAAACCATCCTGCGCACCGCGCTGTTGGCCGTCCTGGCCTTCGCCGTCGCCATCGTCTTCAACCAGTACAAGGGCCTGCCGCTGGCCGTCGTCATCTTCATCGGCGTGCTGCTCGTCACGGACTTCGTGCTGCGCCGTACCGCCTACGGCCGCAAGGTGTTCGCGCTCGGCGGCAGCGTGGAGGCGTCCCGCCGGGCCGGTATCAACGTGGAACTGGTGCGGATCTCGGTGTTCGCGATCTCCGGTACGTTCGCCGCGGTGGGCGGTCTGTTCATCGCGTCGAAGATCGCCTCGGCGAACCAGGGTGCCGGTGGCGGTGACCTGCTGATGAACGCCATCGCTGCCGCGGTGATCGGTGGTACCTCGCTGTTCGGTGGGCGGGGGCGTACCTGGAACGCGCTGCTCGGTGTGCTGGTGATCGTGTCGATCCAGTACGGGCTCGCTCTTGAGGGCATCGCGTCGCCGGTTCAGTACATGATCACGGGTGGTGTGTTGCTGGCCACCGTCGTCATCGACGCGGTGACCCGCAAGACGCAGAAGAGCGCAGGGCGCGCTTAGCGCCGTAGGGGCTGCGCCGGGTGGGCGGCTGCGGGTTGTTCGTGGCTGGTCGCGCCCACGCGGCGGAGCCGCACATCGCGTACAGCCCCGCGCCCCTTACCGGCGTCACTGTGCCCGGCACCTGTGAAGGTGCCGGGCACAGTCGTGTCGTAGCCAAGGGCGTTACTGGGTACAGCCGAACGCGTGACGTATGACGCACCGCCCGGACGCCGTCCACGGAGGCGGAACATTAGACTCGACACGCCCGGCAACTGCTCGAACAGCTCTACTGCAAGGAGGCACGGGTGCCGCTGCTGACCCGCATCAGGGGACCGCGCGATCTGGACCGGCTCAGCCTGGAGGAGCTGGACCAGCTGGCAGAGGAGATCCGGACCTTCCTCGTCGACGCCGTCTCCAAGACCGGCGGCCACCTCGGCCCCAACCTCGGTGTGGTGGAGCTCACCATCGCCCTGCACCGGGTGTTCGACTCGCCCAAGGACAAGGTGCTCTGGGACACCGGCCACCAGTCCTACGTGCACAAGCTGCTGACCGGACGCCAGGACTTCTCCCGGCTGAAGATGAAGGGCGGTCTGTCCGGCTACCCCTCGCAGGCGGAGTCCGAGCACGACATCATCGAGAACTCGCACGCCTCCACCGTCCTCGGCTGGGCCGACGGCATCGCGAAGGCCAACCAGCTGCTCGAACGCGACAGTCACGTCGTCGCCGTGATCGGTGACGGTGCTCTGACGGGCGGTATGGCCTGGGAGGCGCTGAACAACATCGCCGACGCCAAGGACCGGCCCCTCGTCATCGTCGTCAACGACAACGAGCGTTCGTACGCCCCCACCATCGGCGGGCTCGCCAACCACCTGGCGACGCTGCGTACGACGGACGGCTACGAGCGTTTCCTGGCACGGACGAAGGAGGTGCTGGAGCGGACCCCCGTCGTCGGCAGGCCGCTCTACGGCACCCTGCACGGCGCCAAGAAGGGCCTGAAGGACTTCATCGCCCCGCAGGGCATGTTCGAGGACCTGGGGCTCAAGTACGTCGGTCCCATCGACGGGCACGACATCGAGGCCCTGGAGTCGGCCCTGGTGCGCGCCAAGCGGTTCGGCGGCCCCGTCATCGTGCACTGCCTCACGGAGAAGGGCCGCGGCTACCAGCCGGCGCTCCAGGACGAGGCCGACCGCTTCCACGCCGTCGGCAAGATCCACCCCGACACCGGCCTGCCGATCGCGTCCTCCGGCGCCGACTGGACGTCCGTCTTCGGCGAGGAGATGGTCAAGCTCGGCGAGGAGCGCGAGGACATCGTCGCCATCACGGCCGCGATGCTCCAGCCGGTCGGCCTGGAGAAGTTCGCCAAGCGGTTCCCGGAGCGGGTGTACGACGTCGGCATCGCCGAGCAGCACGGCGCCGTCTCCGCGGCGGGCCTCGCCACCGGCGGAGTGCACCCGGTGTTCGCGGTGTACGCCACCTTCCTCAACCGGGCCTTCGACCAGGTCCTGATGGACGTCGCCCTGCACAAGTGCGGTGTGACCTTCGTCCTGGACCGGGCCGGCATCACCGGCACCGACGGCGCCTCGCACAACGGCATGTGGGACATGTCGATCCTCCAGGTCGTACCGGGCCTGCGGCTGGCCGCCCCGCGCGACGCCGACCAGGTGCGCGCGCAGCTGCGCGAGGCCGTCGAGGTCAAGGACGCGCCGACCGTGGTCCGCTTCTCCAAGGGCGCCGTCGGGCCCGCCGTACCGGCCGTCGGCCGGGTCGGGGGCATGGACGTGCTGCGCGAGCCGGGGACGGACAAGCCCGACGTGCTGCTCGTCTCGGTCGGCGCCCTGGCTCCCATGTGTCTGGAGGTCGCCGACCTGCTCGACAAGCAGGGCATCTCCACCACCGTCGTCGACCCGCGCTGGGTCAAGCCCGTCGACGAGGCCATGGCCCCGCTCGCCGAGCGGCACCGCGTGGTCGTCACCGTCGAGGACAACTCGCGCGTCGGCGGTGTCGGCTCGGCGATCGCGCAGGCCCTGCGGGACGCGGGTGTCGATGTGCCGCTGCGCGACTTCGGCATCCCGCCGCGCTTCCTGGACCACGCCTCCCGCGCCGAGGTCATGGCCGAGATCGGCCTCACCGCCCCGGACATCGCCCGCCAGGTCACCGGGCTGGTCTCCAAGCTGGACGGCCGGTACGAACGTACGTCGGCCGAGGTCGACGCGGTGGAGCCCGCGCGCGACTGACGAAGGACGCCTGACGTCCGGATGGGCCGGTGCGACCACTGCCTGGAGTGGTCGCACCGGCCCATTGGCGTGAATCCATCGGTGCCGGGGCATACGGTCTACGCCCCCTCTCGATCATGCCGAGGACGCCAAGCGTGGGAGGTAGTCGTGAGCAGCACCCTCTTCCGGACGAAGAAGGTCGAGCAGTCCATCCGGGACACCGAGGAGCCAGAGCACGCGCTCAGAAAGTCCTTGTCCGCGCTGGATCTGACCGTCTTCGGCGTCGGTGTCATCATCGGCACCGGCATCTTCGTCCTGACCGGCACCGTCGCCAAGAACAACGCCGGACCCGCGGTCGCCCTGGCCTTCGTCGCGTCCGGTGTCGCCTGCGCGCTCGCCGCGCTCTGCTACGCCGAGTTCGCCTCCACGGTTCCGGTGGCCGGCTCCGCGTACACCTTCTCGTACGCCTCCCTCGGTGAACTGCCCGCCTGGATCATCGGCTGGGACCTGGTCCTGGAGTTCGCGCTGGGTACGGCGGTGGTCGCCGTCGGCTGGTCCGGCTACATCCAGTCGCTGATGTCGAACGCGGGCTGGGAGATGCCCGCGGCCCTGGGCAGCAGGGAGGGCGCCTCCGGCTTCGGCTTCGACATCCTCGCCGCCGTCCTGGTGCTGGCGCTCACCTGCATCCTCGTCATCGGCATGAAGCTGTCCGCCCGGTTCACCCAGCTCGTCGTCGCCGTCAAGGTGACCGTCGTCCTGGTGGTGATCATCGCCGGTGCCTTCCTGGTCGACGGCGACAACTACGACCCGTTCATCCCGAAGACCCAGGAGGTGGAGGCGGGCAGCTCCCTGAGCGCCCCGCTCATCCAGATCATGTTCGGCTGGGCGCCCTCGAACTTCGGTGTGATGGGCATCTTCACCGCCGCCTCCGTGGTCTTCTTCGCCTTCATCGGCTTCGACATCGTCGCCACGGCCGCCGAGGAGACCAGGAACCCGCAGCGGGACATGCCGCGCGGCATCCTCGGCTCGCTGTTCATCTGCACCGCGCTCTACGTCGCCGTGTCGCTCGTCGTGACCGGCATGCAGCACTACAGCCGGCTGTCCGTGGACGCCCCGCTCGCCGACGCGTTCAAGGCCACCGGGCACCCCTGGTTCGCGGGCTTCATCAGCTTCGGCGCCGCGGTCGGCCTGACCACGGTCTGCATGATCCTGCTGCTCGGCCAGACCCGGGTGTTCTTCGCGATGAGCCGCGACGGGCTGCTGCCCCGCTTCTTCTCCCACGTCCACCCCCGCTTCAGGACCCCGCACCGGCCCACCATCCTGCTGGGCGTGGTCATCGCGGTCCTCGCCGGCTTCACGCCCCTGAACGAACTCGCCGCGCTGGTGAACATCGGCACGCTGTTCGCCTTCATCGTCGTGGCGATCAGCGTGATGGTCCTCCGCCGCACCCGCCCCGACCTGCACCGGGCCTTCCGCACCCCGTGGGTGCCGGTCATCCCGATCCTGTCGGTGCTGGCCTCGCTGTGGCTGATGCTGAATCTGCCCGCCGAGACCTGGATCCGGTTCGGCATCTGGATGGTGGCCGGTTTCTTCGTGTACTTCCTGTACGGCCGCACCCACAGCCGTCTGGCACGGGGTGAGGAGGCCACGGCGGGCGAGGTGGCGTGAGGCGGTGACGCCTCGTCATGACGCGGCGGACCGTTCAGCGGAACCGACGCCGCGCTGAGTTCACGCGTCGTGGTCGGGCGGTGTCGTGCGGGCCGGGGCGGTCCCGTCCCGCACGCTTCGCGGCCCCGTGACCCGCGCGCCCAGCTCCGTCACCCGGCGCCGCAGCTCGCGGTCCGCCGTGGCGACCAGGCAGGCGCGGTCGCCTGCCGCCTCGACCAGTTCGACGATACGGTCGTCCCCGCTGCCGGGCGCGGACTCCACCCGCACGCCCGGCGCGGAGTCCACGCCGCGGGCCGCGCCCTCGACCACGAGGACGATCTCCGCCGGACCGTCGTGCCCCGGCAGCCCGTCCGCCGCCAGCCGGTCCCGGAGCCGTTCCGCCGCCCCGCGCCGGTCCCGCCACCAGCCGTCGGGCACCGACCCGATGACGTTCGCGGCGTCGACGATCACGAGCAGGGGGTTGTCGTCCATGAGGCCGTCCATACGGCCAGGGTCGCACGACCGTCCCCCGCCCGGCCGTACCCGCCGGGAGACGGTGCGGCATCCCCGCTTAGAGTGAACCGGTGAACGGCGACTGGCTCATCCGCGGCCGAGACGGCCGCCTCAGTGTCTATCTGCCGTCGGGCGACGCCGTCCTGTGCCGTGCCGAGCGCGCGCCCGGAGGGCCCTGGGAGGCGCCCCGCCGAGTGGGCGGCGACCAGAAACTGCACCCCGGACTCGCCATCGGCCAGGGCGCCGACGGCTACGCCCACCTGGTCGCCTGGCGGCCCACCGTGCCCGGCCAGTCGGGCCTGGTGCACTCCACGCACTTCCGGCCCCGGCTCGCGCCCCTGGACTGGAACCCGGTGGGCCACCCGGACAAGAAGGGCGACCGCACCGGGATGCCGGCCGTGGCGGTCGACGCCCAGGGACGCGCCCACCTCTTCGTCCGCAACGGTGGCGGCGGGGTGAGCATGCTCGCCCAGAAGGAGAAGGGCGGCTGGGGCCCCTGGCGGGACCTCAAGGGGCAGGACGTCCAGGGGGAGTTGGCCGCCGTGACGGGGGAGTCCGGCAGGGTCGAGCTGTACGCGGCCGTCCCCGGCGGGGTCCGGCACTGGCGGCAGGAGGAGCCGGGCGCACAGCCGGTACCGCAGGAGGGGTGCGACGTGCCGGTGCGGCCCGGCACCCTCCGGGCACTCGCCACCTCACCGGAGCACACCACCCTGTTCTTCACCGACGACTCCGGTGACCTGTGCGCCTGGCGCCCCGGCGACAAGCCGGTGTCCCTCCTCGCCTCCGCCGGCCCCGGCCCGGTCGCCGCCGTCCGCTGCGTCATCGGGGGCCACGACTGCACGCTGCTCGCCCAGCGCTCGGTGAGCGGCCGGGTCGCCTTCGCCGCGTACCCCACGGAACAGGAGTCGGCCGGCGCCTGGTGGACCGAGTCGGGCCCCCGACTGGCCGCGGACGCCGAGGTGTCCGTCGCGGTGGACGAGGACGACCGGGTGGTGGCGGCCACCCTGTCCCCGTCGACCGGGCAGCTTCTCCTCACCCGCCGCAAGGACGAGCCGGGGCTGGCTCTGGAGGCGTGGCGGGAGGTCTGACGGGCGTTCGTGCGCGTCCTGACGTGCGGGTGTGCTGCGGCGCGTCCCATCTGCCCCTTTCGCCGTGGTCCCCTCTGCTTCCTCGCCGCTGCCTCAGTTGATCGACGTGCAGGTCGAGTGCGTCCGAGGTTGACCAATCGTCGAACCAGGAAGCTAAAGTACTAGGCAACTAGATAAATGGAGGAACTGGTGATTGAGTTCCACCTGAACGAGCGGTCCGGCCTCTCCCCGTACCAGCAGCTCGTCCAGCAAGTCCGCCATGCGCTCCGGCTGGGCCTGCTGAACGAAGGCGATCGGCTGCCGACGGTCAAGGAAGTGGCGGGGCAGCTGGCCATCAACCCGAACACCGTGCTCAAGGCATACCGAGAGCTCGAGTACGAGGGGCTGGTGGCTGCCCGCCCGGGCGTCGGAACGTTCGTGACGCGGACGCTGGCCGACGCCACACTCGCCGAGCACGCCCGCCTCCGCGGGGATCTGCGGCGCTGGCTGGCCGAGGCACGCCGCACCGGCCTGGACGACGAGAGCATCGAGGCCCTGTTCATGACCACCTTTCGGACCACCGCTGGAGAGGACGTAGCGTGAGCGCCGTCTTACAGGCCCGGACACTGGGCAAGAAGTACAAGCAGCGTTGGGCGCTGCGGGACTGCACGCTGGAGGTGCCCGCCGGGAGGGTCGTCGGCCTGGTCGGTCCCAACGGCGCCGGGAAGTCCACCCTGCTGAACCTGGCATCCGGCATGCTGACGCCGACGTCCGGGACGATCGAGGTGTGCGGCGGCCGCCCCGCCGACGGCCCCGCGCAGCTGGCCAAAGTGGGTTTCGTCGCACAGGACACCCCGACCTACGCCGGATTGAGCGTCGCCGACCACCTGCGGCTGGGCGCCCGGCTCAACCCCGGTTGGGACGACGCCCTGGCCGCCCAGCGGATCCGGCGGCTCGGCCTCGACCTCAAGCAGCGCGCCGGGCGGCTGTCCGGCGGCCAGCGCGCCCAGCTCGCCCTCACCCTGGGGCTGGCCAAGCGGCCCGAACTGCTCATCCTCGACGAACCGGTCGCCGCCCTCGACCCGCTCGCCCGCAGGGAGTTCATGCAGGACCTGATGGAGGCCGTCGCCGAGCACGAGCTGAGCGTCGTGCTCTCCTCCCACCTGGTCTCCGACGTGGAGCGGACCTGCGACTACGTCATCGTCCTGGTCGACTCCCGCGTGCAGATAGCCGGTGACATCGACGAGCTGCAGGCCACCCATCACCGCCTCACCGGCCCCCGCCGCGACCCGGCCACCCTCCCGGCGGACTGGCACGTCATCACCGCCAGCCACACCGACCGGCAGACCACCCTCCTGGTGCGTACCGAGGCTCCGGTCAACGATCCCTCCTGGAGCGTCAGCCCGCTCGCTCTGGAAGACATCGTCCTGGCTTACATGACCCGGCCCGGCGATGCGGTCCGTGACACCCGGCCCGCGCTGGAGGTACTCCGATGATCTGGCTGACCTGGCGCCAGTTCCGCACCCAGGCCGCCGTGGTGTTCGCCGCACTGGCCGCCCTCGCCGCCACCCTCGCGGTCACCGGCCCGCAGCTGGCCGACCTCTACAAAGCAGCCGGCAGCACCCTGGTGGACCGGATTCCCAGTGCGGACCAGACCCTCTACTACGCCGGACTGATGGTTGTGCTCGCCGTGCCGGCGGCCATCGGAATGTTCTGGGGCGCGCCGCTGATCGCCCGTGAGCTGGAGACCGGCACCCACCACCTGGCGTGGAACCAGGGCGTCACCCGCACCCGCTGGCTGGCGACCAAGCTGGGCTTCGGCGCGGCGGCCGCCATGACCGCCGCCGGACTGGCCGCACTCGTGGTGAGCTGGTGGAGCAGCCCCATCGACCGGGCCGTCAACGACGGTGGCGCCACGGACACGTACTTCTCGCGGCTCGACCCCATGGCCTTCGCCGCACGAGGTGTCGTCCCCGTCGCCCACGCCGCCTTCGCCTTCGTCCTGGGCGTCGCCCTCGGCCTCGTCATCCGTCGCACCCTGCCCGCGATGGCAGCCACGCCTGTCCTCTACGCCGCCGTCCAGATCGCTGTGCCGATGTGGGTCCGGCCTCATCTGGTCACGCCGGACCGGACCACCGTGCCGATCAGAACCGGCATCCCCATCAGCATCCAGGACGAGAGCGCCAAGGAGATCGTCGTACACCCCGATCTGCCCGGTGCCTGGCTCACCTCCCAGCAGACACTGAACGCCGCCGGTCAGCCGTCCTCCCCACCGTCGTCCTTCGCCGACTGCCTGTACGGCGGGTCGGACATACCCAGCCTTCAGCACGTCGACCGCTGCATCGCCGACCTCGGCGCCCAGGGCTACCGGCAGCAGGTGACGTACCAGCCCGCCAGCAACTTCTGGGCCCTTCAATGGGCCGAGACCGGGCTCTACCTCGGGCTCGCCCTGGTCCTGACCGGGTTCTGCGCCTGGTGGATCCGCCGCCGTCTGACCTGACGAGCGACCCGACGGCCGCCTTCGCCGGGTCGTCGCCGTCGGTTCGACCGCGGCGTCACCGTACGCGGCCGGCTCCCCGTGGTGCCGCGCACCAAGGCTCCCGCGTTCGTCGTCCAGGGCGTGACGCGGATCGCCGATGTCAGGGCCGACGCGGGCGCATGAAAAGAGGGCCTCCGCCGAGCGGCGGAGGCCCTCTTCAGCCACGTACGGCCGTTACGCCGGGACCGACGCCACGCCCGGCTCCAGGAACCGCTTCCCGTTCACGCGCTCGGAGACGCCCTCACGGTCCAGGTACGGCGTGATGCCGCCCAGGTGGAAGGGCCAGCCGGCGCCGGTGATCAGGCACAGGTCGATGTCCTGGGCCTCGGCGACGACACCCTCGTCGAGCATGAGCCCGATCTCCTGCGCCACCGCGTCCAGGACGCGCTCGCGCACCTGCTCCTCGGTCAGGACGGTGTCGCCCTGCTTCAGCAGCGCGGCGACCTCGGGGTCCAGCTCCGGCTTGCCGCTGTCGTAGACGTAGAAGCCGCGCTTGCCCGCCTCCACGACCGCCTTGAGGTTCGGGGAGACCTTGAAGCGGTCCGGGAACGCCTTGTTGAGCGTCTCGGAGACGTGCAGGCCGATCGCCGGGCCCACCAGTTCCAGCAGGACGAGCGGAGACATCGGCAGGCCCAGGGGCTCCACCGCCTTCTCCGCCACCTCGACCGGGGTGCCCTCGTCGATGACGTTCTGGATCTCGCCCATGAAGCGGGTCAGGATGCGGTTCACGACGAACGCCGGGGCGTCCTTGGTGAGGACCGCGGTCTTCTTCAGCTTCTTGGCGACGGCGAACGCCGTGGCCAGGGAGGCGTCGTCGGTCTGCTCGCCGCGGACGATCTCCAGCAGCGGCAGGACGGCGACCGGGTTGAAGAAGTGGAAGCCGACGACCCGCTCGGGGTGCTTCAGCTTCGACGCCATCTCGGACACGGACAGGGACGAGGTGTTGGTGGCGAAGATCGCGTGCGCCGGGGCGACCGCCTCGACCTCCGCGAACACCTTCTGCTTGACGCCCATCTCCTCGAACACGGCCTCGATGACGAAGTCCGCGTCCGCGAAGCCCTCGGCCTTGTCCAGGACACCGGTCACCAGCGCCTTGAGGCGGTTGGCCTTGTCCTGGTTGATCCGGCCCTTGCCGAGCAGCTTGTCGATCTCGGCGTGGACGTAACCCACACCCTTGTCGACGCGCTCCTGGTCGATGTCGGTCAGCACGACCGGCACCTCCAGGCGGCGCAGGAACAGCAGCGCGAGCTGGCTGGCCATCAGGCCGGCGCCGACGACACCCACCTTGGTGACCGGGCGGGCCAGGTTCTTGTCGGGGGCGCCCGCCGGGCGCTTGCCGCGCTTCTGCACCAGGTTGAAGGCGTAGATGCCGGCGCGCAGCTCGCCACCCATGATCAGGTCGGCGAGGGCCTTGTCCTCGGCGTCGTAGCCCTGCTGGAGGTCGCCGTTCTTGGCGGCGGCGATGATGTCCAGGGCGCGGTAGGCGGCCGGGGCCGCGCCGTGCACCTTGCCGTCGGCGATGAAGCGGCCCTTGGCGACGGCCTGGTCCCAGGCCTCGCCGCGGTCGATCACCGGGCGGTCGACGACGATCTCGCCCTTGAGGACGGAGGCCGTCCAGATCAGCGACTGCTCCAGGAAGTCGGCGCCCTCGAAGATCGCGTCGGCGATCCCGAGCTCGTAGACCTGCTTGCCCTTGAGCTGCTTGTTCTGGTTGAGGCTGTTCTCGATGATCACCGAGACGGCCTTGTCGGCGCCGATCAGGTTCGGCAGCAGCGTGCAGCCGCCCCAGCCCGGGACCAGGCCCAGGAACACCTCGGGGAGGGAGAACGCCGGGAGGGCCGCGGACACCGTGCGGTAGGTGCAGTGCAGGCCGACCTCGACGCCACCGCCCATCGCGGCGCCGTTGTAGTACGCGAAGGTCGGCACGGCCAGCTTGGAGAGCCGCTTGAAGACCTCGTGGCCGCCCTTGCCGATGGCGAGCGCGTGCTCGTACTCCTTGAGGATCTCCACGCCCTTGAGGTCGGCGCCGACCGCGAAGATGAACGGCTTGCCGGTGATGCCGACGCCGACGATCTCGCCGTCCGCGGCCTCCTTCTCGACCTGGTCGAGGGCCGTGTTCAGGTTCGCCAGCGAGGCGGGGCCGAAGGTGGTCGGCTTGGTGTGGTCGTGGCCGTTGTCCAGGGTGATCAGGGCGAAGCGGCCCGCACCCAGCGGCAGGTCGAAGTGGCGTACGTGCGCCTGCGTGACGACCTCGTCCGGGAACAGCTCGGCCGCACCCTTCAGCAGTTCGGCGGTGGTGCTCACTTGCCCTCCCAGTTCGGGTTCTCCCAGATGACCGTCGCGCCCATGCCGAAGCCGACGCACATGGTGGTCAGGCCGTAGCGGACCTGAGGCTGCTCCTCGAACTGGCGGGCCAGCTGCGTCATCAGCCGGACGCCGGAGGAGGCCAGCGGGTGCCCGAAGGCGATGGCGCCGCCGTACTGGTTGACGCGCTCGTCGTCGTCGGCGATGCCGTAGTGGTCGAGGAAGGCCAGGACCTGGACGGCGAAGGCCTCGTTGATCTCGAACAGACCGATGTCGGAGATGGACAGCCCCGCCTTGGCGAGGGCCTTCTCCGTCGCCGGGATCGGGCCGTAGCCCATGACCTCGGGCTCGACGCCCGCGAAGGCGTAGGAGACCAGGCGCATCTTGACCGGCAGGTCGTTCTCGCGGGCGAACTCCTCGGAGGCGATGACCGAGGCGGTGGCGCCGTCGTTCAGACCGGCCGCGTTACCGGCGGTTACTCGGCCGTGGACGCGGAACGGCGTCTTCAGGCCCGCCAGGTTCTCCAGGGTCGTGCCCGGGCGCATCGGCTCGTCGGCGGTGACCAGGCCCCAGCCCGTCTCGCCGCCCTCGGGGTTCGTACGGCGTACGGAGATCGGCACCAGGTCGGCCTGGATCTTGCCGTTGGCGTACGCCTTGGCGGCCTTCTCCTGGGAGCGCACGGCGTACTCGTCGGCGCGCAGCTTGGTGATGTGCGGGTAGCGGTCGTGCAGGTTCTCGGCGGTCATGCCCATGAACAGGGCGGACTCGTCGACCAGCTTCTCGCTGACGAACCGCGGGTTCGGGTCGACGCCCTCGCCCATCGGGTGCCGGCCCATGTGCTCGACACCGCCCGCGATGGCGACGTCGTACGCGCCGAAGGCGATGGAGCCGGACACCGTGGTGACGGCGGTCAGGGCGCCCGCGCACATACGGTCGATCGAGTAGCCGGGCACGGACTGCGGCAGACCGGCGAGGATGCCGGCCGTACGGCCGATCGTCAGGCCCTGGTCGCCGATCTGCGTCGTCGCGGCGATGGCGACCTCGTCGATCGTCTTCGGGTCGAGACCGGGGTTGCGGCGCAGCAGCTCCCGGATCGCCTTCACGACGAGGTCGTCGGCACGGGTCTCGTGGTAGATGCCCTTCGGGCCCGCCTTGCCGAACGGGGTGCGGACGCCGTCGACGAAGACGACGTCCCTGACGGTACGAGGCACGATGGCTCTCCTCCAGGGTGCGGGATGGCACTGCTGCGGTGCGCTGAGCGCGCGCTTATCACCATGCTACTTATGAGTAACGTAGCTGCCCAGTCCCGGGGGCGCGAGCGGTGAAGGTCACACCCCTGCGAGTGTCCCGGCGCCCGCCTCCTACCCCCCACTCGGGCGGGGCAAGGGACCTGTGCAGAGCCACTGGACCTGCGCCGGCGCGCGGACGCGGGAAAACGCTGGGATGCTGAGGAGGGGGCGCTCCCGTGATCTGAAGAACAGTGGTGGTGAGCGCCTTGGCTGGCTTGGAGGAGAACGAACCGGAACCGGCCGCGCAGCGGGCCGATCCGCACGGGGACCCGTTTCTGCGCACCCGGTTCGCCGTACCGGCACGTCCCACGGTGTTTCTGCGCAGGGAGCGGCTGGGCCGGCACCTGGATCACGCCCTGCTGACTCCGCTGACCATGGTCAACGGAGCCGCGGGGGCGGGCAAGACCGTGCTGGTGGCCGACTGGGCCGCGGGGCTGGACCGGCCCGTCGCCTGGCTCACCACCGACGCGGCGGACCAGGGCCCCGGGACGTTCTGGGCGTATCTGCTCCAGTCCCTGCGCGCCTCCGGAGTACCGCTGTCCGCCGGCGTCGGCTCTCCCGCGGACGCCGGCCGCGTGGACCACACGCTGCTGACCCGGCTCGCCACCGAGCTGAGTGCGCTGGACCCACCCGTGATCGTGGTGATCGACGAGTACGACCGCGTGAGAGCTCCGGAGATCTCCGAGCAGTTGGAGTTCCTCCTGCACCACGCGGCGCAGGGCATACGTCTGATCCTCGTCTCCCGCACCGAACCCCTGCTGCCGCTGCACCGGCACCGGGCGGCCGGCGACATGACCGAGATCAGGAACGCGGAACTCGCCTTCACCGCCGAGGAGGCCGCCGTGCTGCTGGAGCGACACGGACTGAGCCCCCCGTCGCACGCCGTGCACGCGCTCGTGGAGCGCACCCGGGGCTGGGCCGCCGGCCTCAGACTGTGCGCCCTGGCCGCGCAGCAGAGCCCCGACCCGGAGACGTACCTGAAGGAGTTCGAGGCCGAGCACACCCCGGCCGCCGACTTCCTGCTCGCGGAGGTGCTCGGACGGCAGAGCGCCGAGACCCAGGATCTCCTGCTGCGGGTCAGTGTCCTCGACCGCTTCTGCCCCGACCTGGCGAACGCGCTGACCGAGCGCACGGATGCCGAGCCCCTTCTGGCCGGGCTGCGCCAGGAGAACGCGTTCGTCGAGTACCTCGGGCACACCTGGTACCGCCTCCATCCTCTCTTCGGGGAGATCCTCCGGGCCCATCTACGGGTGCGCTCGCCCGGCCTGGAACCCGTACTCCACCGGCGGGCCGCGGGCTGGCTGCGGCGCCGCGGATACCTCGTGGAGACGCTCGGCCACGCCGCGGCCGCGGGGGACTGGGAGTTCACGGCCGCCGCTCTCGTCGACGACCTCGCCATCGGCCGGATCTTCACGGGTCTGAGCACCGAGGACCTGGCCGCGCTGTTCGCCCGGATGGGGCCCGAGGCCACCGGTCCCTGCGCGGACCTCGTCCGCGCGGCCTGTGAACTGTCCCGGCGCGATCTCGACCGTGGCCTGACCCACCTGCGGCACGCCGAGCGGAGCCTGGCCGGGGACGGGGCCGCATCGGCGGCGGCCCGGCTGAGCTGTGCCCTGCTGCAAGCCCTGGCGGCCCGGCTGACGGGTTCGCCGCGCAAGGCGGAACTGGCCGCGGAGGCCGCCGAGAAGCTGCGGGCCGAGGTCCCCGCCCACCTCCTGGACGAGCACGCCGAGCTCACCGCCCTGCTGCTCACCCATCTGGGATCGGCGCGGCTGTGGGCCGGGCGCTTCGAGGAGGCCCGCGCCGCCCTGTCCACGGTGGCCGGCTCCCGCGGCTCCGCCTCGACGGCGCTGCCACGCGAGGACTCCCTGGCCCGCCTGGGCCTGATCGACTACCTGGACGGCTGGCCCGGCAGGGCGGAGCGCAAGGCCCTCGCGGCGCAGGCCGAGACGGAACGGTTCAGCCTCACGCAACCGTCCGCCTCCGGCATCGAACGGCTGGTCCTGGCCGCCGTGGCGGTGGACCGCGACGAACTGGCCCGGGCCGAGGCCCTTTTGGACGCGGCGGCCGACTCGCACCCCGGGATGCGGGACCCCGTGCTGGAGGCGGGCCGGGCCGTCACCACCGCGCGTCTGCTGCTGGCCCGGGGCCGGACGCGGGCCGCGCTCGAAGCGGCGAAACCGGCCGTCTCCGCCGACGTGGACTCCCCCTGGGCTCAGGGTCAGGCGGCGCTGGTCGCGTCCGCCGTCCACCTGGCCGAAGGCCGGCCGGAGACGGCCGCGGCACTCCTCGGATCGTTGGCCGACGGCCAGGTGGCGTGTGCCGTGGGGGCGGCGCGGGCCCGGCTCGCCGCGGGCCGGCCCGCCGAGGCGATCGACCTGCTCGACCGGGCGCACCCCGCGGGCCGCGCCGGTCCCGCGGTGACCGTCCGGGCCGCTCTGGTGCGGGCGCAGGCCGCGGACGCGGCGGGAGACACCGCCACCTCGCGCAGGCTTCTCGCCCAGGCCCTTCGCGAGGCACGGCCCGAGCGGTTGCGACGTCCCTTCCTCGAAGCCGGACCGTGGATCCGCCGCTTTATGGACTCGGCGCCCCTGCGGCAGCTGGCAGCGGGCTGGCTCACCCTGGGCCCCCCGCCGCACGGCGGGCTGCCGCGGCCCGAGGACCGGCTGCCGCGGGTCGTGGAGGAGCTGAGCGGACGCGAGCGCGATGTGCTGCGGCGGCTGGCCCGGATGATGTCGACGGAGGAGATCGCCGTCGATCTGTACGTGTCGGTGAACACGGTCAAGACCCACCTCAAGAGCCTCTACCGGAAGCTGGCGGTGAACCGGCGCAGCGACGCGGTACGCCGCGCACGCGAGCTGGGGCTGCTGTGAGCCGGGAGGAGCGCAGAGCCGAGCGCCGGAAGGACACCGACTACACCGGTGGTGTCTACGGCTCCATGCTCGCCGCCTCCGTGATCGTCGGTGTCGGCACCCTCGGCTCCTTCCCGACCCTGGAACTGGTGCTGCTGCTGTTGCTCACCGGCATCGTGTTCTGGCTCGCCCACGTGCACGCCCAGCTGTTCGGCGCGCGCCTGGCGGAGCAGCGCCTGGACCGCCGAACCGTGCTGCACGTGTGCCGCGACGAGTGGCCGATCGTCAAGGCGGCCGTCCCGCCCGCCGTCGCCGTGGCCGTCAGCCCTCTGCTGGGCCTGGGCGTGGAGGGCGCCCTCTGGCTGGCGCTCTGCGTGGCCGTGGCCGGGCAGGTGGGCTGGTCGGCGGCAGCGGCACGACGGGCGGGCGCCCGGTGGCTCCTGGTGCTCACCACCGTCTCGGTGAATCTGCTGCTCGGCGTGCTCATCATCACCTTGAAGATCGCACTGACGCACTGACGCACTGACGCACTGACGCAGGGCGATGTATCACCTCTGCCGGGTGAGGCCGGACGGTGCGCCGCGACCGACGATCGCAAGGTAAGGACGATCGCAGGGCAAGGACGCAGACTGTCCCGGGCCGCCCGCGGGAGAGCAGCTGATGCGCTACGAGATCCGCGTCGACGGACGCATGTCGGAGACGCTGGCCAAGGCCTTCCCGGAACTGGATCACGTGGTGATGTCCGGTCAGACCGTCCTGTTCGGGCCCGTTGTCGACGAGGCGCACTTGTACGGGCTGCTGGCCCGCTTCCAGTCGCTGGGACTGCGGGTCGTGGAGATGCGCCAGCTGCCGGAGTGAGCCGAGCGGCGTGCGCCCTGCCGGCCCCCGCCCGGGAGCGGGCGATGACGCCGCCGGACCCGGCGAGACCCGGGCGACGGACACGGCAGCCGCCCGCCGCCCTCCCCCCGGGCCCTCACCACCCCACGCCGGCGCGCTTCTCCCGTCACCCCATCACCGCGGCTCCGCCCACGGATCACCCACCGAGGGTGACCCGGTGGCCGCCGGCGCGCGGCACGCTGGGCCCGGTGACGCCCCCGCGCACCGCCTCCGCGGCGGTCCGGGAGCGACTCGCTCGATCAGGCGAGGAGGAGCCATGCCCGCCGCAACGGCCCCCGGTACGACGGCCGACGCCGAGGAACTGCTGGCGAAACTCGGGCGTTCCTGGACGTGGATCCTCGGTTCGGCGGCCGCCACGCTCGTGCCGGGAGTCCTCGCCCTGGTCTGGCCGGACGCGACCCTGCACGTCCTGGCGGTCCTCATCGGCCTGTATCTGCTCGTGACCGGGGCGTTCCGGTTCGTCGCCGTCTTCGCCCGGGAGGGGCCCGGCGAACGGCTGCCCGGACTGCTCCTGGCGGTGCTGCACGTCCTGGCCGGAGTCCTGTGCCTGCGGCACCCCCTGCAGACCATCGCCGCGCTCTCCCTGATCGTCGGAGGTGTCTGGCTGGTGTCCGGCGTCCTCACGCTCTACACGGCCATCGCCGCCAAGGACCTGCCGCACCGCGGCGTCGTCCTGGGCGCGGCGCTGCTCGGGATCGTCGCGGGGATCGTGGTGCTCGCCCTCCCGGCCGAGTCGGCGCGGGCGCTGACCCGGCTGCTCGGCCTGTGGCTCGTCCTGCTCGGCCTGGTCGAGGTGGCGATCGCCTTCGCCTGGAGAGCGGCACTGTCCAGGGCACGCGACGCGGCTGCGCGCGACCCGGCCGGGACCGTCTGAACCCCGGTTCGACGCCCACGCGAGGGAGAAGCCATGGCCTCGGACAAGCCCTCCGGACCGCCCGGCCCCGGCGCGCACGCAGAAGGCGGTCAGGCCCTGACCCCGGAGGAACGCGCCGAGTACGAGCGGCTGCGCCGGTACGCGCAGGTACGCCACCGCCGGCTGCGCAAGGCCGGCGCCTCGGTCCTGCTCGCCGTGGCCCTCCTGCTCGCGCCCCTGGCCGTCGTCACGGCATGGCTGGACGACACCATCGCCGACACCGACCAGTACGTGGAGACGGTGGCGCCGTTGGCCTCGGAGCCCGCCGTCCAGGACGCCGTGATCGACCGGCTCACCCGCCGTGTGGTGGCCGAGGTGGACGTCGAGGCGGTGACGGCCCAGCTCACGGAGGTGCTCAAGGAGGCCGGAGCGCCGCCCCAGGTGGCGGACGCGGCGGCCGCCCTCGACGGTCCGCTGCGCTCCGCGGTGACGGCCGTCGCGCAGCGCACCATCACTGGCGTGGTGACCAGCGACGCCTTCGGCCAGGCCTGGGTGGCGGCCAACCGGCGGGCGCACGACGAGGTGATGAACGTGCTCACCGGAGAGCGGGAGGGCGCCCTGCGCGCCGCGGGCGACACCGTGCAACTGGACCTCGGAGTCGTGGTCGACGACGTGCGGCAGCGCCTGGTGGACGCCGGTTTCGACACGGCCGCCGCCATCCCGGACTCCGAGCGCACCATCACGCTGTTCCAGACCGAGGAACTGAGCAAGGCACAGGACGCGATGCGGCTGCTGGACATCGTCGGCACCTGGTTGCCCGTCCTCACCGTCGCCCTCGCCGCCCTCGCCGTCTGCACCGCGCCCGGGCACCGGGTGATGCTGCTGATCACGGCCACCGGCGTCGGCGTGATGATGGTGCTGCTGCTCGTCGCGCTGGCCGTCATGCGGCGGGTCTACCTGGACTCGGTCCCACCGTCGGCTCTGCCGTCCGACGCCGCCGCGGTGATCTTCGACACCTTCGTCCGCTTCCTGCGCAACAGCACGCGCACGCTCCTCGTCGTCGCCGTGATCACGGCGGTGGCCGCCTGGCTGTACGGCCCTGGGCGCCTGGCCCGCGGCGTACGGGGCGTGGCCCGGCGGGGCACCACGGCCACCGGCGAGGCACTGAGCCGGGCCGGAGTGCGCACCGGCACGACGGGACGCCGGATGGCCGCCCACCAGGCGTGGATCACCGGAAGCGTCATCGGGGCGGGCGTCCTGGCGCTGGTGCTCTGGAACCACCCCACGGTCGGCGCGGTGATCCTCGTGGTGGGCCTGGTCCTTCTGGTGTCGGCCCTCACGGCGGTGCTGGCCGCCGCCGCGGGGCCCGCCCCGCCCGCCACCGAGGGCGAAGCGGGGCGAGCGGTCCCATGAGCCTGACGCTCGTCCCCAGGCTCACCCGGCTCGGGTGAAGCCGCCCGGGCCCTGCCGTGCGCACGCTGAAGACGGACACGGAACAGCTGCCGTGCCCGCTCCCGGACGGAGGAGAGACATGAGTGGGCCGATGAACCTCGCGTACGACTTTCCGCTGCTGAGCGCCTTCTGGACCGTCATGTGGATCTTCCTGTGGATCCTGTGGTTCGTCCTGCTCTTCCGGATCATCCTCGACATCTTCCGGGACGACACCCTGAGCGGCTGGGGCAAGGCCGGCTGGCTGGTGTTCGTCTGCCTCCTGCCCTTCCTCGGCGTGTTCGTCTACGTGATCGCCCGGGGCAAGGACATGGGCCGCCGCGAGGTGGCGCAGGCACGTGAGCAGCAGGCGGCCTTCGACCGGTACGTCCGGGAGACCGCCCAGGGCGGCGGCGGAAGCGTCGACGAACTCGCCCGGCTGTCCGAGATCCGTGCCCGGGGCGACATCACGGACGAGGAGTTCCGCCGGGCCAAGGAACTGGTTCTGAGCGGCTCCGGCCCCTCTGACCAGTCGTCCACCGTCCCCCACACCCCCGGTCGCGGTCGCTGAGAGCGCACCGGACGAGACCGAAACGAGGCATCAGATGACCGCCACGCACCCCCCGCACGCGCGGACGACCAAGCAGGCGTGGGCCACCGGCCTGATGGCCTTCGCGGCCGTCATGCTCATGATCGCCGGGATACTCGCCGTCCTGCGCGGCATCGCGGCGATCGCCGAGGACGACGTGTTCCTCACGACCGAGAACTACGTCTTCGAGTTCGACCTCACCGGCTGGGGCTGGGTCCATCTGATCCTGGGCGTGGTCGCGGTGATCGTCAGCTTCGGGCTGTTCCAGGCATCGATGTGGGCGCGCGTCGCCGGTGTGGCCATCGCGGGACTCGTCATCATCGCCAACTTCCTCTCCCTGCCGTACTACCCGGTGTGGTCGGTCGTGATGATCGCGATGTCCGGGTTCGTCATCTGGGCTCTGTGTGTGGCACGGAAGGACGAGTCCTTCGACCCGTTCGAGCGCCCGGGACGCGAGGTCTGAGGGAAGAAGTGCCTCCCATGGAAGGGCAGGGCGCGCAGGCGAGAGGGCCCACGGCGGCCCCCTCCGGCCCGGCCGCCGGCCGGGGCCACGTGGGACGGGCGCGTCTGGCCCTGCTCCTGCTCCTGGCCGGAGTGCTGGTTCCGCTGGTCGCCGCCGGTCTGCTGAGCGTGCTCTGGCTGCTGGTCGGTCTCGCGGGACTGTCCCTCCTCGCCGTCGGGACGTGGTGGACGCTGGCCCACACCGGTGTGGTGCGGATGGCCGGAGTGGCCCTGTGCGTGTTCGCGCCGGTCACGGTGCTGGCGCTGTACGCCGCGTCCGGTCTGCTGGCCCCGGCCCTCCTCGCCCTGGCCCTGTGGGTGCTGGCCGAGGTGGCGGCCCGGGGCGCCGTGGCACCGTGGCCCGGCCCCTCCGCTCGCGAACACGAGCCCGCCGAGGCGCCCCACGACCCCTGGATCCTCATGAACCCGCGCTCCGGCGGCGGCAAGGTGGGCCGTTTCCACCTGGTGGACAAGGCACGGGCCGCGGGCGCGCGTGTCGTCCTGCTGGGCGCCGGACCGCAGGACGCGGCCGGGCTGGCCCGGCAGGCCGTGAGCGAGGGGGCCGACCTGCTGGCGGTGGCGGGCGGCGACGGCACCCAGGCCCTGGTGGCCGAGGTGGCGGCGCGGCACGATCTGCCCTTCATGGTGATTCCCGCCGGCACCCGCAACCACTTCGCCCTCGACCTCGGACTCGACCGCGACGATCCGGCGGCGGCCCTCGACGCCCTCACCGACGGCGTCGACCTCCGCGTCGATCTCGGGTTCGCCGCAGGCCGGGTGTTCGTCAACAACGCCTCCTTCGGTACGTACGCGGCCGTCGTCGGCGAGCCCGCCTACCGCGACGAGAAGGTGCAGACGACCCTGCAGACGCTGCCCGGCCTCCTGACCGGCCCGGACGCGCCCAGGCTGCGGATGCGGGCCGGCGACACGCGCGCCGACGAACTGCAGGCACTGCTCGTCAGCAACAACCCCTACCGGCGAGCCGTCGACTCGGCCCGCCTGGGGCGCAGGGAGCGGCTGGACTCCGGGCTGCTCGGCCTGCTGTGCGTACGGGTCCGCACGACCGCGCAGGCGGCGAGGATCGTGCGGGGCACCCGTTCGGGGAGCCTGCTGCGGCTCACCGCGCGGGAGGTGGTCGTCGAAGCGGACACGGACACCGTCCCGGCCGGCATCGACGGGGAACACGTGCTGCTGCCGACGCCCGTGGTCTGCCGCATCGCACCGGCCGCGCTGCGCGTGCGGGTGCCGCGCGACCGCCCGGGCACAGCGCTGAGCAGACCGGCGGCCGACTGGCCCCGCGTCACACGGCTCGCGCTCGGTCCGCCGGCCTCGGGCGGCGGCCGGGCCGCGTACGGCGGGCCGCCCGGTGCCAGGGCAGCCCGCAGCTCACCCGCGCACCAGACCGGGAGGCGGTAGCCATGTGCCGTTGGCTCGCGTACACGGGAACACCCGTCCTGCTCGACACCATCCTCTACCGGCCCGAACACTCGCTCATCGACCAGAGCCTGCACTCCCGGCTGGGCGTTGAGACGACCAACGGCGACGGGTTCGGCGTCGGCTGGTACCAGCCGGGCCTCGACACCCCCGCGGTCGTCCGGGACACCGGCCCGGCGTGGAGCAACCGCAACCTGCGGGAGATCGCCGGCCACGTCCGCTCCCCGCACTTCTTCGCCCACATCCGGGCCACGACCGGAACCGCGGTGCAGCAGACCAACTGCCACCCGTTCCGCCACGGCCGCTGGCTGTGGATGCACAACGGGGCGATCGCCGAGTTCCAGCGGGTCCGGCGCGACCTCGCCCTGGCCGTCGACCCGGATCTCTTCTCCGGCATCGAGGGTTCGACGGACTCCGAGATGATGTTCTTCCTCGCCCTCACCTTCGGCCTGGAGCAGGACCCGCCGGGCGCGGTCGAGCGGATGGCCGGCCTGGTGGAGGAGACCGGTCACCGGCACGGCGTCGAGTTCCCGCTGCAGATGACGGTCGCCGTGGCCGACGGACAGCGGCTGTGGGCCTTCCGTTACTCCAGCCAGGGCGCCTCACGTTCCCTCTTCTTCAGCACCGAGGTCGAGACACTGCGCGCACTCCACCCCGACCTGGCGTTCCTGCGGGAGGTGTCCGAGGAGACCCGCCTCATCGTGTCCGAGCCCCTCGGTGATCTCCCCGGCGCGTGGAACGAGGTTCCCGACAGCAGCTACTGCGTCGTCCAGCCCGGAGAGGACGATCTGCACCCCTTCAGCCCGCAGGTCCCGCAGGCCGCGTAGGCGGTGCCGTGGATCCCCTCGGGGTCAGCACCGGTGTCGGCACCGGATGTGAGCCCGGCCCTTCCCCCGTGATCGCCCCGAACAGGGTCCGGGCCACCTCCGCGCCGAAGCCGTGGACGTCGTGGCTCATGGCCGACAGCGTCGGGTGGGTGAGACGGCACAGCTGGGAGTCGTCCCAGGCCAGCAGGGAGACGTCCTCGGGGACCTTCAGACCCATCTCCGCGGCCACCGACAGCCCCGCCACCGCCATGATGTCGTTGTCGTACACGATCGCCGTCGGCCGGTCCGGCGGCGCGGCGCTGAGCAGGGACCGTGTGGCCCGCGCGCCCGCGTCCCCGGAGAAGTCGGTGGCGACCTGCCAGGCCCCGGCCAGCCCCAGCGTCCTGGCCGCCTCGTCGAACGCGGCCGTACGGATGCAGGTGTGCCCGAGGGCCGCCGCGCCGCCGACCCGGGCGATCCGCCGGTGCCCGAGCGCGGCCAGATACCGCACGGCCTCCGTCACGGCCGTGGTGTCGTCGGTCCACACGGAGGTGAGCCCGCCGGTCAGCGAGGGGTGCCCGACGGCGACCACCGGCAGCCCGAGCCGCCGGGCCGCGGGCACCCGAGGGTCGTCGTCGCGGAAGTCCACGAGGATCGACCCGCCGATCTGCCGCCCCCGCCACCACGACTCCAGCAGCCCGACCTCCTCCTCCACACTCCGCACCAGTCGCAGCAGCAGCGAGCAGGACCGCTCGGTCAGGACGCTCTCCACGCCCGAGACGAACTCCATGTAGAAGGGCTCCAGGCCGAGCAGCCGGGCGGGCCGGCAGATCGCCAGCCCCACCACGTCCACGCGCGAGCCGGCCAGCGTCCGGGCGGTGAGGTTCGGCGCCCAGCCCAGCTCCCGCGCGGCCTTGAAGATCCGGTTCCGGGTCGCCTCCGACAGCCCCGGCTTGTGGTTGAAGGCGAGGGACACGGCCCCCTTGGACACACCGGCGCGCGCGGCGACGTCCTTGATGGTGACGCGGGGGGTCGGGGTCGCCGTCATCGGCCGGGCTCCATGCAGTACAGGGCTGAACGAGCCGCGGCCGGATCAGGAGTCCTCCAGCCGCGCACACCGATGGTCACCTCTTCGCCGGGGAGCAGCGTGACCAGCCCCCGGTCGGCCCGCGCATCAGGGTCCAGCCGGTCGGCCTGGAGCAGCAGATCCCGTACGAGAGTGCGGGCCGTCACCGTGATTCCGCCCGGCGCGAGCGCCACGTCGAACTCCGGCCGCACGTACGGGATGTCGCGGTCCGGCACGGGGAAGTGCAGGGCGCGCAGCCCGTCCGCGTCCGCGACGAGGAACTCCTTCGGCCCGGCGGGCTCCAGCTCCGGGGGGACACCGACGCGGGCCACGGTCCGCGCCCCGGCCGCCAGCCCGAGGCGCGCCTCCCCGAGCACCGCCCCCTCCACGGACATCCGGCGCAGCGACACCGTCCCCGACCACTCCCGCGCCGCCTGGTTGACGGCGGCCAGCAGCAGACCGCCGCCTTGCCCCTGGAGGGTCAGCAACCGGTCCCCGTACAGCCGCCGCAGCTCGTGGTACAGCGGCTTCTCGCGCCCGTCCCCGTCGATCGCGGCCCACGAGGTCACCGGCCAGCAGTCGTTGAGCTGCCAGACGACGGTGCCCGCGCACACCGGCCAGCCGGACCGCCAGTGCTCGATCCCGGCGGCCACCGCACGCGCCTGGTTCACCTGCGTCAGATAGTGCCAGCGGTCGAAGTCGCCCTCCGGCACGGTGAAGTGCCGGGCGAGCCCGCGCTCCAGCTTGCCGTTGCCGTCCTCCGCCTTCTGGTGGTGCAGCATGCCGGGGGAGTCGGGCGCCAGGTCCTCCCCGGGCAGCGCGCGCCGCAGCGTGGCGTACGCCGGCGGCGCCTGCCAGCCGAACTCGGCGACGAAACGCGGCACGTTCAGCCGGTAGTCCGCGTAGTCCTCCCGGTTCCAGACCTCCCAGGAGTGGTGGGTGCCGTGCGCCGGATCGTTCGGATGGTGCCGCCAGGACCCGGACCAGGGACTGCCCGCCGTGTACGGCCGCGTCGGATCCAGCTCCGCCACCACCCGCGGCAGAACGCCGAGGTAGTACCCCTCCCCCCAGGAGTCCCCGGCCAGCCGCTGCTCCCAGCCCCAGTCCCGAAAGCCCCACAGGTTCTCGTTGTTGCCGTTCCACAGCACCAGCGAAGGATGCGGCATCAGCCGTACGACGTTCTCCCGCGCCTCGGCCTCCACCTCGCCCCGCAGCGGCTGCTCCTCCGGGTAGGCCGCGCACGCGAACGGGAAGTCCTGCCAGACCAGCAGGCCCAGCTCGTCGCACGCGTCGTAGAAGTCCTCGCTCTCGTAGATCCCGCCGCCCCAGACCCGTACGAGATCCACGCCCGCGCCGGCGGCCTGCGTCAGCCGCTCCCGGTACCGCTCGCGGGTGATCCGGGACGGGAAGACGTCGTCCGGGATCCAGTTGACACCCCGCGCGAAGAGCCGCTCGCCGTTGACGACGAGGGTGAACCCGGTGCCGTGCGCGTCGGCCGAGGTGTCCAGCTCGACCGTCCGGAAGCCGATCCGCCGGCGCCAGACGTCGAGCGCGTCCTCCCCGTGCAGGAGCGTCAGCTCGACGTCGTACAGGGGCTGTTCGCCGTACCCGCGCGGCCACCACGGTTCCGCGTCCGGCACGTCGACGCGTACCACCCCGGACGTCCCGTCGATCTGCGCCCGCGCCCGGGCACCGCCGGCCCGGGCCTCGACGGCGAGTGGCGCCTCGACCCGGGCCCGCTCGACGTCGACGTGCAACTCGACGCACCCGGTGCCCTGTTCGACGGTGACGAGCGGACGTACGCGGGAGATCCGGGCCGTCGACCAGTGCTCCAGCCGGACCGGCCGCCAGATACCGGCCGTCACCAGGGTCGGGCCCCAGTCCCAGCCGAAGGAGCAGGCCATCTTGCGGACGTACTGGTAGGGCTCGGCGTAGGCGGCCGGCCGCTCACCCAGCCGGCCGCGCACCGCCTCGGCCTCGGCGTACGCGGAGGCGAACCGCACCGCGAGCCGCCCGCTCAGCCCCGTCACGTCGAAGCGGTACGAGCGGTGCATGTTCCGCACCCGTCCCAGCAGCCGCCCGTCGAGCAGGATCTCGGCCACGGTGTCGAGGCCGTCGAAGACGAGGTCGGTCTGCTCGTGTCCGGTCTGCTCGTGTCCGGTCTGCCCGTGGTCCGGTGCCGCCCGCAGGTCGGTCTCGTACGTCCAGTCCCGCCGCCCCACCCACGCCACCTCGGCCTCGCCCAGGCCGAGGAACGGGTCCGGGATCACTCCCGCGGCCAGGAGATCGGTGTGCACACAGCCGGGCACCACGGCGGGAATCACATCCCCGGTGCCTTCCGGGTGTCGCAGGACCCATCCCTCGGTGAGCGGTGTGGCCTGAAGCATGCGCACTCCCTAAACCGGTCCACCACGTGACGCGGACGCCTTCCGGCAACCTTGGCGGGATAGGGACTTTACCGGTTAAGGAAAGCGCTGTCAGAGTGCCGAACCAGCCAACCCGCTCGTGCTCGTCCGTCCCAAGAACGGAGCTGACGCACATGAACCGCCGCACAGTCCTCGCCATCGCCGCAGCAGCCCTGCTGCTCTCGTCGTGCACCGGCACCGGAGGAACGTCGAGGGGCGCGGATGCCAAGGCGCCCGACGACCCGTCGAAAGTGAGCGGGACCATCACGGTCCTCACCCAGCGCACCGACCTCGTGCAGGACGGCACGTTGAAGAAGTACGCCGCGGAGTTCAACAAGACCTATCCGAAGGTCGAGGTCGAGTTCGACGGTCTCACCAACTACGAGTCCGAAGTCAAGATCCGTATGAACACGGAGAACTACGGCGACGTGCTGATGATCCCCGCGGTCATCAAGAAGAGCGACTACCCCAAGTTCTTCGCCTCGCTGGGCACCCAGGAGGAGCGCGGCAAGAAGTACCGCTTCACCGAGTTCACCACGGTCGACGGCAAGGTCTACGGGCAGACCCCGGTCGGGGTGAGTCCCGGGTTCCTCTACAACAAGCGGGTCTGGCGGGAGGCCGGCGTCACCGACTGGCCCACCTCACCGGCCGAGTTCCTCACCGCCCTGAAGGCCATCAAGTCCAAGACCGACGCGATTCCGTACTACACCAACTTCGCGGCCGGCTGGCCGCTCTCCCAGTGGACGGACACCAAGGGCTCCCTGCACTGCGACCCCGAGGCGACCACCAAGCTGGCCGAGGGCGACCCCTGGGCCAAGGGCGCCGACCTGCGCGTGGGCGACACCCTGCTGTACGACATGGTGCGCGAGGGGCTGGTCGAGAAGGACCCGACGACCAGCAACTGGGAGGAGTCCAAGCCCCGGCTGGCGAAGGGCGAGATCGCCACGCAGTGGCTCGGCTCATGGGCGATCATCCAGTTCCAGGACGCGGCGAAGAAGGCCGGCGCGAACCCCGACGACATCGGCTTCATGCCCTTCCCGGCCCGGACGGACGGCAAGCACTGCGCGATTCTCTCCCCCGACTACAACCAGGCCGTCAACGTCCACTCCGAGCACAAGGCGGCGGCCCGCGCCTGGATCGACTGGTTCACCGAGAAGTCCGGCTACGCCGAGGACAACCTGTCCATCTCCCCGCTCAAGGCCGACCCGCTGCCCGACGTGCTGAAGCCGTACGAGGAGGCGGGCGTGAAGTTCATCGAGCTGGACGACACCAAGGGCGCCGAGGTCAAGCTCATCGACTCCGAGTCCGAGGTCGGCATCTACGCCCCCGAATACCGCCAGAACCTCGTCGACCTCGCCCGCGGCGCACGCAAGGGCAGCCTGGACGACTTCTTCGCCGACCTCAGCAAGCGCTGGACCGAGGCGCAGAAGAACGTGGGTTCCTGAGATGACGGACACCACCGAGAAGGCGGCGGTCGGGGCCGGGGCGGAGGCGGCACCCGCCGTCCCGGCCCCGGCCCCGCGCCGGGCCCGCGTGTGGCGGGGGGTCACCCCCTGGCTCTTCCTGCTCGCCCCGCTCGCCCTGCTGATCGTCTTCACCTACGCGCCGATCGCCAACATGGTCGCGTACAGCTTCACCGACTGGGACGGCGTCAACCCCGAACTGCACTACACGGGCGCGGAGAACTACGCCGAACTCTTCACCCGCGAAGACCTCTTCCGGGTCTTCTTCGTCAGCGGCTACTACCTGGCCGCCTCAGCCGTCCAGATCGCAGCCGCCCTCTACTTCGCGACGATCCTGTCCTTCAACGTCCGCTTCCGGAACTTCTTCAAGGGCGTGCTCTTCTTCCCGTACCTGATCAACGGGGTCGCGATCGGCTTCGTCTTCCTCTACTTCTTCCAGGACGGCGGCACCCTCGACTCGCTGCTGGGGCTGTTCGGCCACTCCACCGACCACGCCTGGCTCGGCTCGCCGACGTCCGCGAACGTCTCGCTCGCCGGCGTCTCCCTCTGGCGCTACATGGGCCTGAACTTCGTCCTGTTCCTCGGCGCGATCCAGTCCATCCCGGGGGAGCTCTACGAGGCGGCCGAACTGGACGGCGCGAACCGCTGGCACCAGTTCCGCCACATCATCGCGCCCGGCATCAAACCGGTCCTGACCCTGACCGTGATCCTCTCCGTCTCCGGATCGCTGTCGGCCTTCGAGATCCCGTACATCATGACGGGCGGCGCCACCGGCACCGAGACCTTCGTGATCCAGACGGTGAACCTGGCCTTCCGCTTCAACAAGACGGGGCTCGCCTCCGCCGCCGCGGTCGTGCTGCTGCTGATCATCCTGCTGGTGACGTGGCTGCAGCGGCGCCTCGTCCCCGACGACAAGGTGGACCTCGTATGACGCGCCGTGTGGTGGCCCGCGCCCTCGTGTACCTGTCGCTGACCGGCGCGGCGGCGGTCGTCCTGCTCCCGCTCGGCGTGGTGCTGCTGACCTCCCTGAAGTCCGAGCGGGAGATGGCGGACTCCGGCGGAGCCCTCACGCTCCCCGACGACCCGCTCAACTTCTCCAACTACGTGACGGCGTTCCAGGACGGCCGGATGCTCTCCGCGTTCGGCAACACGGCCCTCATCCTGCTCTTCGCCATCGGGGGCACGGTCCTCATCGGCTCGATGACGGCGTACGCGATCGACCGCTTCGCCTTCCGCTTCAAGAAGCTGGTGGTCGCCCTCTTCCTGGTCGCCGCACTGGTCCCCGGCGTGACCACGCAGGTGGCGACCTTCCAGATCGTCAACAGCTTCGGCATGTTCGACAGCCTCTGGGCGCCGATCCTGCTCTACATGGGCACGGACATCGTGTCGATCTACATCTTCCTGCAGTTCGTCCGGTCCATCCCGATCTCCCTCGACGAGTCGGCCCGCCTGGAGGGCGCCAACGCCTTCACGATCTACCGCAAGATCATCTTTCCCCTGCTGAAACCGGCGATCGCGACGGTGGTGATCGTGAAGGGGATCACCGTCTACAACGACTTCTACATCCCCTTCCTCTACATGCCGTCGGAGGATCTTGGCGTGATATCGACGTCCCTGTTCCGCTTCAGGGGCCCCTTCGCGGCCCACTGGGAGACGATCTCGGCGGGGACGGTCCTGGTCATCCTGCCCACGCTGATCGTCTTCCTGTTCCTGCAGCGCTTCATCTACAACGGCTTCATGCGGGGCGCGACGAGGTGAACGCTGTGCAGGGCGCTCGGCGGTCAGACGGACAACGCCCCCACCAGCACGGGCGTCACCAGCTCGACCTGCCACGGCCGAGCCCCGTACCCGGCGAGAGCCGCGCGCACGGTCTCCGCCTCGACGACCGTCGGCGGCTCCCAGCAGACCCTGCGCACCGTATCCGGCGCGATCAGATTCTCCTGCGGCATACCGAGCTGCTCGGCGAGCGCGGTCACGGCGGCCCGCGCCGCGGTCAGCCGCTCCGCGGCGGCCGGATCCTTGTCGGCCCAGGCCCGCGGCGGCGGAGGCCCGGTCACCGGCTGCCCCGGCTGCGGCAACTGGGCGTCGGGAAGGGCCTTGGCCCGGTCGACGGCCGCCTGCCACTGCTCCAGCTGCCGCCGCCCCATGCGATGCCCGAACCCGTTCAGCGCGGCGAGCGCGTGCACATTGCCCGGCAAGGAGAGGGCGGCCTCGACGATGGCCGTGTCGGAGAGCACCTTGCCCGGCGACACGTCCCGCCGCTGGGCGATCCGGTCCCGCGTCTGCCACAGCTCGCGCACGACGGCGAGCTGGCGGCGCCGGCGCACCTTGTGCATCCCGGAGGTACGGCGCCAGGGGTCCTTACGGGGCTCGGGCGGCGGAGCCGACGCGATCGCGTCGAACTCCTGCTGGGCCCACTCCAGCTTGCCCTGCCGGTCCAGCTCCTTCTCCAGCGCGTCGCGCAGGTCGACGAGGAGCTCGACGTCCAGTGCGGCGTAGCGCAGCCACGGCTCGGGCAGCGGGCGTGTGGACCAGTCGACGGCCGAGTGGCCCTTCTCCAGTACGAAGCCCAGGACGCCCTCGACCATCGCGCCCAGCCCGACCCGGGGGAACCCGGCGAGGCGTCCCGCCAGCTCGGTGTCGAACAGCCGCGTCGGCACCATCCCTATCTCGCGCAGGCAGGGCAGGTCCTGCGTGGCGGCGTGCAGCACCCACTCCACGCCGGAGAGCTCGGCGCCGAGGCCGGACAGGTCGGGGCAGGCCACGGGGTCGATCAGCGCGGTCCCCGCGCCTTCGCGGCGCAGCTGGACCAGATAGGCGCGCTGGCCGTAGCGGTAGCCGGAGGCGCGCTCCGCGTCGACGGCGACGGGGCCGGAGCCGGCCGCGAAGGCGGCGATCACTTCGGCGAGGGCGGCCTCGTCGGCGATCACCGGTGGAATGCCGTCACGCGGCTCCAGCAAAGGGATCGGCGCCTCCGTAGCAGAAGATCCGTTGTCGTCCGGAGGGGCGCCTCCGGTGGTTCGCGGTGAGTTGTCTGCTGCGGTCTCGTGGGCGTCGGTCACATGTCAAGGGTATCCGTGGATGGACAGCGCCCGCCGATGGAACGTTCCGTCGGCGGGCGCTCGGGGGTCGTAAACCAGTCAGGTCGGCGAAAGGTCCGGTTCACGGTGCGGGGGAGGACGTGGTCGGGGGGCGGCGGCCGGTCCCGTTCACGCCGGCGAACAGTCGAGAGCGAACACAGGGGGCGGTGGGAGGGAACGTACGGGTCAGTGGATGATGCCGGTCCGCAGGGCCACGGCGACCATGCCGGCGCGGTCGCCCGTGCCGAGCTTGCGGGCGATGCGGGCGAGGTGGCTCTTGACGGTCAGCGCGGACAGGCCCATCGACACGCCGATCGCCTTGTTCGACTGGCCCTCCGCGACCAGCCGCAGCACCTCGACCTCGCGGCCGGACAGCTCGCGATAGCCGCCCGGGTGGCTCGGGGCACCCGGGGGGCGTCGGTGCAGGCGGGCGGCGGCCGCGCCGATGGGGGCGGCACCGGGCCGGGTGGGGAGCCCGACGTTGGTGCGGGTGCCGGTGACGACGTAGCCCTTGACGCCGCCCGCGAGGGCGTTGCGCACGGCACCGATGTCGTCGGCGGCGGACAGGGCGAGCCCGTTGGGCCAGCCGGCGGCACGGGTCTCCGACAGGAGGGTGAGGCCGGAGCCGTCGGGCAGGTGGACGTCGGCGACACAGATGTCGCGGGGGTTGCCGATGCGGGGACGAGCCTCCGCGATGGTCGAGGCCTCGATGACATCGCGCACACCGAGCGCCCAGAGGTGGCGGGTGACGGTGGAGCGGACGCGCGGGTCGGCCACGACCACCATGGCGGTCGGCTTGTTCGGGCGGTAGGCGACCAGGCTTGCGGGCTGCTCAAGGAGAACGGACACCAGGCCTCCTGGGTGGGGGACGGGGCCGGCTTGCGGGGGAGAAGCCGGGACGAAACGTGCTTTCAAGGTCACATTCGTCTTCGGCACCGAACCTGTCCGCCTTTAGAGAATGATCACGATTCGGTGATAACAATCCGCGCAATTCGGACATGCGATCGATCATTCGAAGATCGAACGGTTTCGATCTACGTCGCTGAGTGGCCGAACATTTCCGTATCGACAAAGTGACTCGACCAAGTGGGGGACGAGGAGGGGGACACGGGGATGATCGAGTCCGAGAGGGCCTGCCCAGGAGTGATCAGCGCGGCTGCGGCCCGCGCCGCTGCGGCAGCGTGACCACCGAGGCCTCGCCCGGCCCGGCCGGCGGCAGGCCCGCGACCTGGGCGAGCAGATCGCACCAGGAGGCCAGGTGGGCGGCGGTGTCCGGGACGCCGCCCAGGCCCTCACGCGGTGTCCAGGAGGCGCGGATCTCGATCTGCGAGGCCGCCGGACGCGTGGCGAGCCCCCCGAAGTAGTGGGAACTGGCGCGTGTGACGGTGCCGCTCGGCTCGCCGTACGTCAGTCCGCGTGCCTGCAGCGCTCCGGTCAGCCAGGACCAGCAGACCTCGGGCAGCAGCGGATCCGCGGCCATCTCCGCCTCCAGCTCCGCGCGCACCAGCGTCACCAGCCGGAAGGTGCCCTGCCAGGCGTCGTGCCCGGCCGGATCGTGCAGCAGCACCAGCCGGCCGTCGGCCAGGTCCTGATCGCCGTCGACGACCGTGGCCTCCACCGCGTACGCGTGCGGCGCCAGCCGCTGGGGCGCCCGGGTCGGCTCCACCTCGATCTGCGGGCGCAGACGTGCCGCTCGCAGCGCCTCGACGGCGGCCCGGAAGGGCGGCGGTGCCGTCGTGCCCCCGTCCTCGGTGTCCTTCGGTTCGTCCATTCCGCCAGCGCCGTCCGACAGTCGTCCCTGAGCCGCAGCCATGCGGGGAAGATTAAGGGGAACGGGGGCCCGGCGCAGGGCAAGACACCCTCTTGCCCGGCGATGGGGTTGCCGCAGGGGCGGGCGCGGCCGCCTCGGTTCCGGGCCCGTGCGAGACTTGCCGACGTGAGTGCGAACGAGAGCCCCGCGAGCCGGCAGCCGACAGCGACGTCCGAGGCGGTCAAGGATTCAGCCTTCCTGAAGGCGTGCAGGCGCGAGCCCGTGCCGCACACACCGGTGTGGTTCATGCGGCAGGCCGGGCGCTCGCTGCCGGAGTACCGCAAGGTGCGCGAGGGCATTCCGATGCTGGAGTCCTGCATGCGGCCGGAGCTGGTCACCGAGATCACGCTGCAGCCGGTGCGCCGGCACCACGTGGACGCGGCGATCTACTTCAGCGACATCGTCGTCCCACTCAAGGCCATCGGCGTCGACCTCGACATCAAGCCCGGCGTCGGCCCGGTCGTCGAGCGCCCGGTCCGCACCCGCGCGGACCTCGCGCAGCTGCGCGACCTGACCCCCGAGGACGTCTCCTACGTCACCGAGGCCATCGGCCTGCTCACGCGTGAGCTCGGCAGTACCCCGCTCATCGGCTTCGCGGGCGCCCCCTTCACCCTCGCGAGCTACCTGGTGGAGGGCGGCCCGTCCCGCACGTACGAGAACGCCAAGGCGATGATGTACGGCGACCCCGAGCTGTGGGCCGACCTCCTCGACCGCCTCGCCGACATCACGGCCGCGTTCCTCAAGGTGCAGATCGAGGCGGGCGCGAGCGCCGTCCAGCTGTTCGACTCATGGGCCGGCGCGCTCTCCCCGGTCGACTACCGGCGCTCCGTCATGCCGGCCTCGGCGAAGGTGTTCCGGGCCGTGGCGGGGTACGGCGTCCCGCGCATCCACTTCGGCGTCGGCACCGGCGAACTCCTTGGCCTCATGGGCGAGGCGGGCGCGGACGTCGTCGGTGTCGACTGGCGCGTCCCGCTCGACGAGGCGACTCGCCGCGTCGGCCCCGGCAAGGCGCTCCAGGGCAACCTCGACCCGGCGATCCTCTTCGCCCCGCAGCAGGCGGTCGAGGCCAAGACCCGCGAGGTCCTGGACGCGGCCGCCGGACTGGAGGGCCATGTCTTCAACCTCGGCCACGGCGTCATGCCGTCCACCGACCCGGACGCCCTGACCCGGCTCGTGGAGTACGTCCACACGCAGACCGCCCGCTGAGTCTCCACGAGGGTGCCGGCCACCCCATGACGGGCGGGTCGTCGTGCTTGCCGCCCGGCCCCTCGTGTCACCGCATACGGAGGTTCCAGCGTCCGGCCCGGCCGGTGAACTGAACGCAGGTCAGCGGAGGAACGTCGACCCGCCAGAAGGCGAGCGCCGGTGCTGTCAGGGCGTGCAGGACGGCGGCGCGGGCCACCGACGGGTCCGTGACGGCGAGGAGGCGGCCGGTGTCGTCCGGAAGGCCGTCCAGCCACTCGGCGACGCGCCGGCACAGGTCGATGACGGACTCGCCGCTGTGCGGCGCTGCCGCGGGGTCGGTGGTCCAGGCGGCCAACGCCTCCGGCTCGGTGGCGGCCAACTCGTCGAGACTGCGGCCCTGCCACGAACCGAGGTCCAGCTCGCGCAGCGCCATCTCCGTCGTAGCCTGCACGCCGAGGGCGTCGGCGGTCTGTGTGCACCGCCGGGACGGGGCACTGAGACAGAGGTCGGCCGGCGGCAGATGCGCAGCCATGGCCCGGGCCTGCCGCAGTCCGTTCTCGTCCAGCGAACCGCCGCCGTCGATGCGTCCCCGGCGGGCGGCCGGTCCCAGTGCAGGGGTGAGCAGGGTCAGCCGGATCGTCATGCACGCGAGGCTAGCCCTGGTGCGGCGGGTGGTGGGCGCGGGTGCGTGAGGCAGGCCATCTTGGCCGGTTGTCCACGGGCCGGTACCGTCTGCACGGTAAGGACGACGGTGCGTCTGGAAGCCCGGTGAAACTCCGGCACGGTCGCGCCACTGTGTGCCGAACAAGCCGCCCTCCCGGGGGGCGTTGTCGGTGAGTCAGACCCTCGCGCCGTCGTCGCGTGCTCCACCTATCACGGGACGCGTGTTCCCGAAGGAGGCCCGCCATGGCGCAGTCCGCCATCACCCCTGCCCCGCTTGCCCCGCCCACCGTGGCCAAGCTGCCCGTACGCGCGATTCTGCCGTGGGCGGCGTTCTTCGGCCTTCTGATGCTGGTTCTGCTGTACTTCGTCGGTGCCGAGGAAGGCGCCACCTCGCTCCTGTCGGGCGCGGGCGTCCATGAATGGGTGCACGACGGCCGGCACCTGCTCGGCTTCCCCTGCCACTGAGCGGGCGGGGACAGCCCACATGAACTCCGCGATCGTCCGCATGCTGCTCGTCCGCGGCATGCTCGCGGGCCTGGCCGCGGGCCTGCTGGCCTTCGGACTGGCCCGCCTGATCGGCGAGCCGGGCGTCAACGCCGGCATCGCCTACGAGGACGCCCACACGCACGAGCACGAGGCCGAGATCGTCAGCCGGGCCATGCAGTCGACCGCCGGCCTGGCGACCGCGGTACTGGTGTTCGGGACCGCGGTGGGCGGCATCGCCGCGCTGGCCTTCTGCTTCGCCCTGGGGCGGGTCGGCCGTTTCGGCGCACGGGCGACCGCCGCCCTGGTGGCCGGGAGCGCGTTCGTCACGGTCTATCTCGTGCCGTTCCTGAAGTACCCGGCCAACCCGCCCGGCGCCAACGACCCGGACACCATCGGCAAGCGCACCACGCTGTACTTCGGCATGATCGCGCTGGCCGTACTCCTCGGCATCGCAGCGGTGATCCTCGGCCGCCGCCTCGCCGCGCGGTACGGCAACTGGAATGCCACCGTCGCCGCGGGGACCGCCTTCATCGTGGTCGTCTCGGTTGTCATGGCAGTGCTGCCGGCGGTCGACGAAGTGCCCAAGGACTTCCCGGCCGGCACGTTGTGGCAGTTCCGCATGGCCTCCATCGGCATCCAGGCCCTGCTCTGGGCGTCGTTCGGGGTGATCTTCGGGTTCCTGGCCCGGCGTGTGCTGCACCCGCAGGCTGACCGGACAGCCCGAGGCGCCGCTTCAAAGACGCCCACCGTCGTCTGACCGACGTGCGGTTCGGGGGCCCGTGCCGGGGGCGCGACCGGCACGGGCACCTCCATGACGGCTCAGCAGGGCAAGCGCCACCAGCAGAACGCACCCCGCGGCTTCGACGGCGAGGGTCGGCTCGACCAGGTTCGCGTCGAGGGTCTCCTGGAACCCGAAGAGACCGGAGGTGAGGCTCACGATCAGGGCCACCAGTGTGCCGGCCGTGAAGAGCGTGCCCAGCGTCGCGAGGACGGACAGGAGGCGGGTGGGTGTGATCAGCAGCGACATGGCGAGCAGCCCGGCCCCGATCGCGTTGAGCAGGAACAACGGGCCGATCGTGTCCAGGTACCGGTAGCCGTCGTACCAGAGGTGGAGGTGGATCGCGCCCATGGCCACGGCCGTTCCGGCCGCGGCCAGCCGCAGCACGATGAGCGCGACCGTGCGCTCAGTAGCCATTGCCGTCGGTCGTGCGGGTGCCGCCGCCCGGTGAGGCGCTGCCACCGACGGTGAGCTCGGTCTTCATGCCCAGGTCCTTGTGTCCGTCGACAGGACAGTAGACCTCGTACGTGCCGTCCTTCAGCGTGATGGTGAGGCTCGCCGACTCTCCGGGTTCCAGCGTCCGCGTCTTCTCCTCCGTCCCGGCGCCCTCGATCTCCAGGGCGTGGTCGTGGTCTCCGTCGTTCCTGGCGACGAAGGTGTGCTCACCCGCCTTCAGCGTCGCTCGGGACAGCTGCATCTTGAAATCGGTCATCTTGACGTCCACTTGGGTGGTTCCCGGCTTGCCGCTCCGTTCCGGGGTCGACGATGTCGAGCCGGCACCGTCGTCGTTTCCGCCTCCGCACGCCACGAGGATGCCCGCCAGTGCTCCGGCGGCCAGCCCGGGCCCGACGTTCCTGCGCACGAACGTCATGAGCGTCGTCGCCATGTCTCGGCCCTCCGCGAGAAATCGTTCCTGACCAGAGGTACGGGCGGAGCGTGCCCGGGGATTTCCGGAAAGCGGGAGAATGGGGCTGTGATCCCGCGCAGGAACGGGGGAATCCGTTCGGCGAGGTCCGCCGTATCCACTGGTATGCGGAGATTGGCCCTCCCCATCGGGCGGCTCTCGGACGAGGCGCTGCTGGCGGGAATGGCGAGCGGTGCCCCGGAGATCGCCCTCGCGTTCGTCCGCCGGTTCCAGCGCATGGTCTTCGGTATCGCCATCGCTGTCGTCGACGACCCCCAGCTCGCCGAGGACATCGCCCAGCAGACCTTCGAACGGGCTTGGCGTCATGCGCAGGTCTACGACTCCCGGCGCGGATCGGTGAAGACCTGGCTGGGGACCATCACGCACAATCTGGCGGTCGACGCCGTCCGCGCGCGCAACGCCACGCCGGTCTCCCCCGAGGACCTCGACGCTCTGCTCGGCGTCGTGACCCGGACGCCCGAACAGGTGGCCCTGGCCGACGAGACGGCATCCCGGATACGGGCCGCGGTGGCCGGCCTGCCGCGCGAGCAGGCGCGTGCCGTGGTCATGGCCGGGATCTACGGAATGACCGCACGGCAGATCTCCGAGTCCGAGGGGATCCCCCTGGGCACGGCGAAGACACGGATCAGGGCGGCGATGGGGAAGCTGCGGACGGTTCTGGGACCCGAGCGAGCCGATCATGACTGACAGGGACTGCGCGTGGCTGAGGGGCGTCGCCGACGAGCTGGCGCTGGGTATCCTCCCCGGCCAGCAGCGCGCCGAGGCCATCGCCCATCTGGACCGCTGCCCCGCCTGCCGGGAGCACGTCGGGCAACTGACGGTCGTCGCGGACGGACTGCTCTCTCTCCTGCCGGACAGCGAGCCGCCCGTCGGCTTCGAGACACGGGTGACGCACGGCCTGCGTCTGAGCCGGCCGGCGCGACGGCGGCGACCACGGGCCCGTGTGGCGGTCGCGGCCGCCACCGCGATCGCCCTCGGGTTCGGCTTCGGCGGCTGGGCCGTCGGTACGGCCATCGAGGGAGCGTCGGCTCCCTCCTCGCGGAGTTCGCAGCCCCCCGGCTCGAAGCACGGCCTGCTCGCAGCGTCTCTGCTGGCCCTCGACCACCGCCCGGTAGGCCGGATCTTCGCCTATACCGGATCTCCGGGCTGGGTCTACATGTCGGTCGACCTCGGCCGGGATTGGTCCGGATCCGACTCCTTGGCCGCAGGCTCGCGCGATGGATACCCGGAGGCCGGAAAGGTCAGCTGCCGGCTGGAGCGTACGGACGGCACGTCGGTGCACATCGGGGAGTTCGCCCTCGACGACGCCGGGCGGGGGTACTGGGGAGCCCCCACGCGAGTCGACCCGGACACGGTGTCCGGTGCCCGGCTGCTGGACGCGGACGGCTCCGTCCTGGCCACGGCCCACTTCGACGCACGGCTGAACCGGTGACCGCGGCCCCGGCCCTGTCACCAGCCCGTCCGTGCACGCCTCCCGAACAGCACACCGCGTGGTTCGGGTGGTGGCGGGGTGCCGGGGCGCAGCGGCCAGGCGATCAGCATCCCGGCGAGGAAGCCGACGATGTGTGCCGCGTACGCCACGGTGCCCGCGGCGGAGACGCCCTCGCCGGACGAGTACACCGCCTGCAGCACGAACCAGAGTCCCAGCACGATCCAGGCCGGCAGCCTCAGCGGCAGGAAGATCAGGAACGGTACGAGGACCCACACGCGGGCCTTGGGGTACAGCACCAGGTAGGCGCCCAGCACACCGGCGATCGCCCCCGAGGCGCCGATCAGCGGTTCGCCGGAGTCGGCGTTGAGCAGCGCGAAACCGTAGGACGCCGCGTATCCGCAGACGGCGTAGAAGAGCAGGAAGCGGATGTGCCCCATCCGGTCCTCGATGTTGTTGCCGAAGATCCACAGGAAGAGCATGTTGCCCAGCAGGTGCAGCCAGCTGCCGTGCAGGAACATCGCCGTGAGGACACTCAGTTCCGGCGACTTGTCGTAGTCCGGCGGGCCGACCACGCAGCCCGGCCCCTGCGGGCCCATGCCGATGTCGCCCGTGGGCACCACCTGCGGCATCTGATGGTGGATCAACTCCCGGGGCACCACGGCGTACTGGTCCAGGAACGCCTGCAGATGGCAGAGCTGGGCCAGGCTGCTGTCCCCCGCCACGGAGCCGGCCAGGCCGGGCATGAACAGGAACACGAGGACGTTGGCGGCGAGCAGCGCGTACGTCACCCAAGGGGTGCGGCGCACGGGGTTCACGTCATGGACCGGGATGACCACGAGGGACTAGTGCCCCCGATACGGCCGGCGAATCGGTGAACGCGGCCGACCGGACGCGCGTATGTCTCGGCAACCGTCCGCGGCACGGGGAAGGCGGGTCGCGGGGACGACGTGAGGAACAGGCGATGAACGACCGAGTTACTCCTCCGATGCACGCCACGCCGGACGGCGAGGCGGAGCTCTCCCTGGTGGTGAGGCTGCCGTGGGAGGACGTGGCCAGGCTCGGCCAGGAGGCCGGACGGCTGGCCTCGCAGATGCAGCGTCCCGTGACTCTCGATGAGGCGGTGAGCCACCGGTTGCGGTCCACGCGGAGTGCCGCGCACGCGCGGCCGGCGGGGGAGCAGCCGCCGGCCGTTGCCGCCGCGTCGGTGTCGTCGTTGCCGTCCCGGCCGCCGGCTGAGCAGGCTCGGCAGGCGATCGACCGGATCAACGGGACTGCGTAGGGACGCGCCGACGGGAGGCGGGTGGCCTGCCGGGGGCGGGCTGTGGGCGGTTGCTCGCGCCCACGCGGCGGGGCCGCACATCGATGCGGCCCCGCGCCCCCTCAGCCCTGCTGCTGTACCGCCTTCGATGCCTTGCGGGCCGCTACCAGTACCGGATCCCAGACCGGCGAGAAAGGTGGCGCGTACCCCAGGTCCAGGGACGTCATCTGCTCCACCGTCATGCCGGCCGTGAGGGCAACCGCCGCGATGTCGACTCGCTTTCCCGCGCCCTCCCTGCCCACGATCTGCACGCCGAGCAGCCGGCCCGTGCGGCGTTCGGCGAGCATCTTCACGGTCATGGGGGAGGCGCCGGGGTAGTAGCCCGCGCGACTGGTGGACTCGATGGTGACCGTGACGTACTGCAGGCCCACACGGCGGGCGTCCTTCTCGCGCAGGCCGGTGCGGGCGATCTCCAGGTCGCAGACCTTGCTGACCGCCGTGCCGACCACCCCAGGGAAGGTGGCGTAGCCGCCGCCGACGTTGGTGCCGATGACCTGGCCGTGCTTGTTGGCGTGCGTGCCGAGCGGGATGTGGCGTTCCTGGCCGGAGACCAGGTCCAGCACCTCCACGCAGTCACCGCCGGCCCAGATGTTCTCGTGGCCGCGCACCCGCATCGCCCGGTCCGTCAGCAGGCCGGAGTGAGCACCCAGCGGGAGGCCGGCGGCCGCGGCGAGCGTCGTCTCCGGGCGTACGCCGATGCCGAGGACGACCACGTCCGCCGGGTACTCGGCGTCCTCCGTGGCCACCGCCCGCACCCGCCCGTCGTCCCCCGTGAGCAGCTTGGTCACCTCGGTGTCGTCGACCATGGCGATGCCCAGGCCCTCCATGGCCTCGTGCACCAGGCGGCCCATGTCCGGGTCGAGTGTGGACATCGGCTCCCGGCCGCGGTTGACGACCGTCACCTCGTAGCCCCGGTTGATGAGCGCCTCGGCCATCTCGACGCCGATGTAGCCCGCGCCGACGACCACCGCACGGCGGCCACGCGTGCGTGCCAGGGAGTCGAGGAGCTCCTGGCCGTCGTCGAGGGTCTGCACGCCGTGGACGCCGGGCGCGTCCACGCCCGGCATGGCGGGGCGGACGGGAACGGCGCCGGTCGCGATCACCAGTTTGTCGTACGACGTCCAGGACTCGGCGCCGGCATCGACGTCACGCGCGCGTACCCGCCCCCGACCGACGTCGATCTCGACGACCTCGGTGCGCATGCGCAGGTCGATGTCCCGCGCGCGGTGCTCCTCGGGCGTGCGGGCGATCAGCCGGTCCCGCTCGGGGACGTCACCGCCCACCCAGTAGGGGATGCCGCAGGCCGAGAAGGAGGTGAAGTGGCCTCGTTCGAACGCCACGATCTCCAGCTCGTCGGGGCCCTTCAGACGGCGGGCCTGCGACGCCGCGGACATCCCCGCCGCGTCGCCGCCGATCACGACCAGTCGCTCTCTCGTACCCCGCGCACGGCTCATGCTCATGTGAACACGCTAACGGGACGGGGCACTTCGTTCCTGCTCGCCCTTCCCGCTCGTCACTCACGCCCGCCGGGCTGCTCCCCGCGCGTGGGCTCGGGCGCCGGCCGGGCCGTCGGCAGCGGGCCCAGCGCGGTCGTCGCGGGCGCCGGGGCCGGGCGGCGCGGCAGCCGGGGGCGTACGACCCGCAGCCACAGCAGCACGAGCAGCGCCGTCACCGCCGCGAACGGCAGGACCGCGCCGAACGCCACCGCCAGCCAGCGCAGCATCGTCACGAACGCGTCCCAGCCGCCCGCCAGCGCGTCCACGAAGCCGGGCTCGTCGTCCTCGGCGGCCTTCGGTACCGGCGTCTCGGACAGAGAGAGGGTGATGGTGGCCAGGCCGGTGCGGTCCTTCAGGGACGCCTGCTGAGCCAGCAGGGCCTCCAAGTCGGCCTGGCGGGAGCTCAGTTCGCCCTCCAGGGTCACCACATCGCTGAGCTTGGTGGCCTGGTCCATCAGCTCCCGGATCCGGGCGACGCTGGCACGCTGCGACTTGATGCGGCTCTCCACGTCCACGACCTGGTCGGTGACGTCCTGCGCCTTGGCGTTGCGGTCCAGGAGTTTGCCCGTGCCCTCCAGGTCGGCGAGGACCTGTTCGTACTTCTCGACGGGCACCCGCAGCACCACCCGGGTGTCCTCGTGGCCCTCCTCGTCCCGGGTGGTGGTCTCGTTGCCGATGTAGCCGCCCGCGTTCTCGGTGCTGGCGCGGGCCGCGTCGAGGGCCTTCGGGACGTCCTTGACCTGCACGGTCAGCGATGCCGTGCGGATGATGTGGCTCGCGGTGACCTTCGGCGCCGCCGACGCCTTGGTGCCGCCCGCCCCACTGCCGGGGGCGCCCTCCTTCGCGTCCGCCTGCGAGGCGGCGGCGTTGCTGTCGCCCGCGCCGCTGCCACCGGAGTCGTCGGCCGCGCTGCAGCCGGTGAGTGCGAGGGCGGCGGCCAGCAGGAGGCCGGCCAGGGCGTGAGCGGGTCGAACGGGTCGAACGGGTCGTACGGAACGACGTGCGCGCATGTGGGAGTCCCCCCGGGTCGTGACGACTGACGTTCCTTCGACGCCGGCGCGGCCGCGGACGTTGGGGCGGAACGGTTCCGATGCGGTCACGGTCAGGACTCGTGACGGACACCGGGGCCGGGGCGGGACTGTCAGTGGGATCTGAGAGGCTGTGGACATGTGGGCAAGGGAGATCCGTGCGGGCACGGGGCATGTCGTCGTCATCGGGGCCGGCATCGCGGGACTGGCCGCCGCTCACCGGCTGCTGCAGCGCGGTGCGCGGGTGACCGTGCTGGAGGCCTCCGACCGCGTCGGCGGCAAGCTGCTGCCCGGCCGGATCGCGGGTGCGCGTGTCGACCTGGGCGCCGAGTCGATGCTGGCCCGGCGCCCCGAGGCCGTCGCCCTCGCCCGTGAGGTGGGCCTCACCGACCGCCTCCAGCCGCCGGCCACCGCTACCGCCTCGCTGTGGACCCGCGGCGCCCTGCGCCCCATGCCCAAGGGCCACGTCATGGGCGTCCCCGGCACCGCATCGGCCCTCTCCGGCGTCCTGTCCGAGGAGGGCCTGAAGCGCATCGAGCGCGACGCCGACCTGCCCCGCACCGAGGTCGGCGACGACGTGGCGGTGGGGGAGTACGTGGCGGCGCGCCTCGGCCGCGAGGTCGTCGACCGCCTGGTGGAGCCGCTGCTCGGCGGGGTGTACGCGGGCGACGCGTACCGCATCTCGATGCGCCTGGCGGTCCCGCAGCTGTTCCAGGCGGCGCGGACGCACGACTCCCTGCTGGAGGCGGTCCGGGAGATCCAGGCGAAGGCCGTGGCGGGCCGGCAGACCGGGCCGGTGTTCATGGGCATCCAGGGCGGCGTGGGCACCCTGCCGCTCGCGGTCGCGGAGTCGGTGCGCGAGCGGGGCGGCGAGATCCTGACGGGGACGCCGGTGACGGAGCTGCGCAGGACGACCGGCGCGGGCAGCCACGTGGACGCCGGGGCCGAGCGGTCGCACGCGAGGTGGGGCGTCGTCGCCGGAGACCGGGTGCTGTACGCCGACGCCGTCGTCGTCGCCGTCCCCGCACCGGCCGCCGCCGGTCTCCTGCGCACCGAGGCCCCCGAGGCCGCGACCGCGCTCGGCGGCGTCGAGTACGCCTCCATGGCCCTGGTCACCCTCGCCTACCGCCGCGCCGAAACCGCCCTCCCCGAAGGCAGCGGCTTCCTCGTGCCGCCGGTGGACGGCCGCACCATCAAGGCGTCCACGTTCGCCTCCCAGAAGTGGGGCTGGATCGCCGAGGAGAACCCGGATCTCCTCGTCCTGCGCACCTCCGTCGGGCGGTACGGCGAGACGGAGATCCTCCAGCGCGAGGACGCCGGCCTGGTGGACGTCTCCCGGCACGACCTGAAGGAGGCGACCGGCCTCACCGCCACCCCGGTCGAGACCCGCGTCACCCGCTGGACCGACGGCCTGCCCCAGTACCCCGTCGGCCACCACGCGCGCGTGGCCCGCATCCGCGAGCACGTCGGCAGGCTCCCGGGTCTCGCCGTGTGCGGTGCGGCGTACGACGGCGTGGGCATCCCGGCGTGCATCGCGAGCGCCTACGCGGCGGTGGACCAGATCCACGGGGACCTGCGCGGTGTGCAGCAGCTCACCGCCAACCCGGTGCAGAGCCTGCACGGCGGAGCAGGAGAATAAGGACCATGAGTGACGACGCCCCCACCACGGCCTCCAGCACCGCGCCCGAGCGGATCCCCAACAAGGGCAAGCTGGCCAAGGACCTCAACGAGGTCATCCGCTACACGCTCTGGTCCGTCTTCAAGCTGAAGGACGTCCTGCCCGAGGACCGCGCCGGGTACGCCGACGAGGTCCAGGAGCTGTTCGACCAGCTCGCCGCCAAGGACGTGACCGTCCGCGGCACGTACGACGTGTCGGGCCTGCGCGCCGACGCCGACCTCATGATCTGGTGGCACGCCGAGACCAGCGACCAGCTGCAGGAGGCGTACAACCTCTTCCGCCGCACCAAGCTGGGCCGGGCGCTCACGCCGGTCTGGTCGAACATGGCGCTGCACCGCCCCGCCGAGTTCAACCGCTCGCACATCCCGGCGTTCCTCGCCGACGAGACGCCCCGCGACTACGTCAGCGTCTACCCCTTCGTGCGCTCCTACGACTGGTACCTGCTGCCGGACGAGGACCGCCGCCGCATGCTCGCCGACCACGGCAAGATGGCCCGCGGCTACCCGGACGTGCGCGCCAACACGGTCGCCTCGTTCTCCCTCGGCGACTACGAGTGGATCCTCGCCTTCGAGGCCGACGAGCTGTACCGCATCGTCGACCTCATGCGCCACCTGCGCGCCTCGGAGGCCCGGATGCACGTCCGCGAAGAGGTGCCGTTCTTCACCGGGCGCCGGAAGTCGGTCGCCGAGCTGGTCGCCGGGCTGGCCTGACGGGAGGCGGTGGTCTCGGGTCGGCCGGGGGTTCGGGGGTTGTCCCCCGGCAGGTGCGGTACCGGGCGCCGGAAGTCGGTCGCCGAGCTGGTCGCCGGGCTGGCCTGATCAGTGCGCCGGCCGGGCGGGGTCCGCGGACCGGTCGCCCGTTCCCGCCGGCTTGGGCTCCGGGTGCGGTGCGCAGTCCGCGCGCCGCGTCGGGAGGCGTCCTGCCAGCAGATACGCCTCCAGGTGGCCGTTGACGCAGCGGTTCGGGCCGCCCGCGAGGCCGTGGGTGCCGGCGTCCCGTTCGGTCACCATGACCGAGCCCGACAGCCGGCGGCGCAGTTCCAGGGCGCCGTCGTACGGCGTGGCGGCGTCCCGCTCGGCGGCCAGGATCAGCGTCGGCGGTAGCTCGCCCGGCCCGGTCCGCACGTCGAGGGGCCGCTGCCGGGGCGCCCGCCAGTAGGCGCACGGCAGGTTCATCCACACGTTGTCCCAGGTCTCGAACGGCGCCACGCGCGCCAGACGCGTGTTGTCCCGGTCCCACACCGCCCAGTCCGTCGGCCAGGGCGCGTCGTTGCACTCGACGGCCGTGTAGACCGCGCTCGTGTTCTCCTTCTCGGCCGCCGCCTCCAGAAGCGGGCCCGCCTGCTCGATCAGCGGTTTCGGGTTCCCCTTCAGATACGCCGACAGGGCGGCCGCGCGCCCCGGCCAGTAGTCGTCGTAGTACCCGGCCTGCAGGAACGCCTCCTGCAACTGTCCCGGCCCCACCTTTCCGCCCGCCGGCTCGGCCGCCAGCCGCGCGCTCGCCCGCTCGTAACTGCGCTGCACCTGAGCCGCCGTGTCGCCCAGCCCGTACACGCGGTCGTGCCGGGCGACCCACTCCCGGAAGTCCCGCCAGCGGACCTCGAACGCGGCCGACTGGTCGAGGTTGTTGCGGTACCAGATCTCCCCCGGGGCCGGATCGACCGCCGAGTCGAACACCATCCGGCGCACGTGCCTGGGGAACAGCGTCGCGTACAGCGCCCCGAAGTAGGTGCCGTACGAGGCGCCCATGAACGTCAGCCGTTTCTCGCCGAGCGCGGCGCGCAGCACGTCCAGGTCGCGGGCGTTGTTCAGGGAGGTGTAGTGCCGCAGCGCGGAGCCGCCCCGCTCGGCGCAGCCGCGCGCGTACGCCTTGGCCTGCGCGATGCGCTTCTTCTTGTACGACTCCGAGGGGTGCCTCGGCGCCTGGGTGGGCCCCTTGAAGAAGTGCTTCGGGTCCTGGCACGACAGGGGCGCGGAGCGGCCGACCCCGCGCGGGGCGTAGCCGACGAGGTCGTACGCCGCAGCGATCCGCTTCCACTCGGGCAGCAGGCCGACCATGGGGAAGGCCATGCCGGAGGCGCCCGGACCGCCCGGGTTGTAGACCAGGGCGCCCTGGCGGGGCACCCGGTGCTTGCTGTTCTGCGGGTCCTTGTGCGTGGCCCGTGCCCGGCTGACGGTGAGCTGGATCTGCCGGCCGTCGGGATGCGCGTAGTCGAGCGGGACACTCACCGTGCCGCACCGCACATGGCCCGGCATCTCCTGCCCCTTGGGGCACTTCCCGAATCTGATGCCGGCGGCGGCGGCGCGTTCGGCGGCCACCGCGGTGCCGCGCAGCTCCGCCGCACCGGGGAACTCCGGGGCGCCGCCGGCCGGGGTGGCGGCCAGGGTGGTCAGGAGCAAGGACCCGGCAGCCGAGTAGAGGGCGGCAGCTCGCATCGAGTTTCCCTTCGGTGCACGATGGCGACAAAAGGGATATTTCGTCCGGCTGTGGGGGAAGGCAAGCACCAACCGCCGGTGTCGGCGCCAATGCCCCTGTACGCCCGCGCCCGTCAGCCCTGCCGCTCGTCGTTCTGCTCGCGGTGCGCGAAGGCGGCGCGCAGATCCGGTTCGCCGACGGCGTGGACACCGCGTACGGCGACGGAGGTGAGATACGTACGGTCGTCGCCGGCGCCGGTGGAGCGCCGGACCAGTGCGCCCAGCAGCCGCTGCCCGGCCGGGGAGGCCCAGCGCGAGTACGGGTGGCCCTCGACGCGTGCGATGGCGAGGCAGCTCAGGGTGAGGGCGAGCGGCAGCGCGAACCACAGGGCGACCAGGTGTCGTGGCAGGTCCGGCGGGGCGGGCATCAGCAGCGCGGCCGTCCCCAGCGCGCACACGGCCACCGCGGCGAGCCGCACCTGCCGGACTCCGGCCGCGACACCGCCGCGGTCGCCGTCGGGCACGGCGAGGCCCGCGCTGACGAGCCGGTCGGCGAGGCCGCGCACCGCGTCCGCCGCGGCCGCGGCGGCCCGCACCGGCGCTATCCGGGACTGTCCTCCGGGCCCGATGGCCCCGATGACGGACCGCTCCATGTCGTCCCGTGCGAGCGGGTCGACGACGGTCGCCCAGCCCGTGTGCGCCAGGAGCAGCCGACGCTGACGTGCCATGGACACGAGCGTGAGATCGGCGACCCGCCGTGGCCCGCCGGACAGGAACGCGGCCTCGTACAGCGTCAGTTCACGTCCCCGGCCCGCGGTCACGCCGTGGGAGTCCACGGCCGCCGCGCGTACGGCGGCCAGACACAGCCGGGTACACGCCGTGCCGGCGACGGCCCAGGCCGGCAGCAGAAGAAGGACCCAGAACATGCCGCGTTTCTATGCCAAGGTCCTGACGATTGCCATGCCTTGTTCATCATGCGGACGGAGCGTTGTGGGTATGTGACGTTCCGTTTGTGACGGCAGGTCAGGAGTCACGGAGCTCAGGAGTCACCGGGCTCGGACGGCGGTGGGGCGGTGGCGGCCGGCGGAAGCGGGTAGGTGGGGGACGGCGACGGGCTCACGGGGACGACCACGCCGGGATCGGCCGTGGGGCCGGGCGCGGAGTCCGGCGCCGAGGGAACGTCGGCGGCCATGTCCCGGGCGAGGGCGTCGAAGTCGACGTATCCGGTGGCCTCCAGGACCTTGATGTGGTCCAGCACGGTCGTGTTCGCGTCGTCGGCGAGGTCGCGCACCAGGGAGTTCTGGGTGCTCGCGCGGACCTGGGCGACCACCGAGAACACCCGGCCGTGCGCCAGCCGCAGGATGTTGGCGAACTTGCGGTCGTAGTCGGCGCCCTGTGCCGCGTCCAGGGTCCCGAGCCACTCCTTCTGCTGCTCGCCGGCCTCGTTGGGCAGGGCGACCCCCAGCCGGGACGCCACGTTGCGGACCCGTTGGTCGAGATACGTGTGCCCCTCGACGAGGTGCTGCCCCGCCGTCCGTACGGCCTCGGTGGTGCCCTTCTGCTGCGCCTGCTGACCGGCGGGCAGCTCCCACAGCCCCGCCAGCCGGACCTTTGTGAGGAAGTCCTGGTCGAGTGCGGACAGCGGCCCGTACTCGGTCGACACGGTCTCGGAGCGCAGTACGTCCACTTCCGTGGCCGGCTGGTCGGTGTACGACCAGATCGGGAAGATCAGCGCGGCGAGAGTGGCCGCCAGGCCCGTGATGATGAGCCCGGTGCCGCTGAAGACGCCTCGGCCTTCGATGGGCGGTCGCGGTCGCATGGTGCCTCCTGCTCACGGCACCGCTGGTGCGTTGTCGGGTACGGAGTTGGCATATTACTGCGGAGTTCACGCCAACCCTCTGCTCCGTGTGCGGGCCCCGGCACGCTCGGCTGGTCCGTCAGCGCCGCGACAGCACCCGCCGCGTGGCCCGCGCCAGGCGAACCGCCGGCCGTGCGGACCGCGGCACCGGCCCCGACCGCTCCAGCCACCACTCCCGCAGCTCCCGCCGGGCGCGCGCCTCCTCCGGCCGCCCGGCGAGCAGCAGGTGCTCCGCGAAGTCCAGGGCGTCGCGCCGGTAGCCGCCGGTCATCGGGTGGCCCTGGGCGTAGGCGAGGAAGGCCGGCCGGTATCCCTCCCCGAGAAGCACCGGGAGTTCGGGCGCGACCTTCGCCACGACGCCGGCCCGCTTCCCGGCGAGGGCCCGCGCCTGCACCCCGAGCCGCACCCGGTCGAACCCCTCCGGCGCGGGCGTCCCGGCGACGAGCGCGGACAGCAGCGCCGCCTGGGCGAGGCCCAGCCGCTGACGGGCGGGGTCGGTGGAGGCGGGGTTCTCCCGCACGTCCCGGGAGCCCGCCGCCGGCTCGCCGGACCGGAGCGCCGCACGCGGCGCCCCGCCCTTCGCCACCGCCTCCCGGATCGCCTCCAACTCCCCTTCCAGCTCAGCCGGTTCCGGGAAGTTCTCGTCGCGTTCCAGCAGCACTCCGGGCGGAGAGACCCGGGACGCGAGGTCGGTCAGGATGTCCAGGACCGGCCGCGGGACGGGATGGGCGTGGCTGTCGTGCCAGACGCCGTCGCGTTCGAAGCCGCCCGCGACATGGACGTACGCGATGGCCTCCACGGGGAGTTCGGCGAGCGCCTTGGCCGGGTCCTCGCCACGGTTGACGTGGTTGGTGTGCAGGTTCGCCACGTCGATCAGCAGCCGCACCCCGGTGCGGTCGGCCAGCTCGTACAGGAACTGCCCCTCGGTCATCTCCTCGCCCGGCCACGAGATCAGCGCGGCGATGTTCTCCACGGCGAGCGGCACGGGCAGCGCGTCCTGCGCGATGCGCACGTTCTCGCACAGCACGTCCAGGGCGTCCCGGGTGCGCGGCACCGGCAGCAGGTGGCCCGCCTCCAGGCGCGGGGAGGCGGTCAGCGGCCCACCCGCCCGGACGAACGCGATGTGCTCGGTGACCAGCGGCGAGCCCAGCGCCTGAGCCCGCTCGGCCAGCACGGCCAGCCGGTTGCCGTCCGGCCGTTCCGCGCCGCCCAGGCCCAGCGAGACGCCGTGCGGCACCACGGTCACTCCGCGCTCGCGCAGCCGCCGCAGCGACTCGGGCAGGTGACCGGGGCAGACGTTCTCGGCCACGACCTCGACCCAGTCGATGCCCGGCATGCGCTCCACGGCGTCCGCGATCTCCGGCCGCCACCCGATTCCCGTCCCCAGTCGCTCCATCGTCCCCCTCCTTCACCCGGCCACGCGGCTCACCCGGCCCCGCCGGGGCGTCCCCTCGGACATGACGGGGGTATGGCCCCGGCGCCCGGGACCGAACCCCTTCACGGACACGTTCAGAGCAACATTTGAGGTTCCGGCGCCTGCCGCCGCCCGGCCGGTGCCGAGGGGTACGTGCCGAGCGGCCGACGCGTTCACGGGGCGCTGGCGCGGGCCGTCCTACCGCAGCGCGGGATGGTCCGCGACCACCGTGCAGGATCCCGGCGCGATCTCCGTGAAGCCCGCGTCACGCACCAACGGCAGCCCACTGCCCACGAGTTCACTCCAGTGTCCGGGCTCCGGGGTACGCACGGCCAGCGCAAAGCCCGCGTCCCGCCAGGCGGCGCGCTCCTCGTCGCCGAGTTCCCACCAGGCGAGCTGGGCGGCGTGGCCCGCCTGCGCCATCGCCTTGCCGGCCGACATGCCGAGGTCCGGGTTCATCCAGAGCACCGGCGCGGACAGGTCCGGGTCCACCGGCGGCTCGGGGTCGTCGAGGTCGGTGCCGGAGACCTGGAGCCGGGCCAGGTCCTTCGGCCAGCCGTCCAGCGGAACGGGCGGGTAGACCCGCACCTCCGCGGTCTTGCCGGTGACCGTGATGCCGGGCAGCGCCTGCGCCCGCCGCCACTCGGCGCCGCGGGCCCGCCGCACCACCTTGCGGATCCGCGCGTCCTGCCAGTCCCGCATCGCCCGGGCCCACTCGCCGTCGCCCACGGACCGCTCGTCGCCGAGCATCACGAGCACCGCCCGGGCCGCGGTCTCCAGGGCGTCCGTACGGGCCGGCGGCGCCGCCCGCTCGATCCGCACGACCAGCGGCAGTACGAACTGCGGCGCGAGATCGCGGTCGCCGGGCTCGGCGCGGAAGGGGCTGTCGTTCACAGGCGTGGGATCATTCGTCACGCCCACCAGTGTGCCAACCCCGGGATCGGGGGGATCATCCCGAGCAGGCCGTGCGCTGGGCCTCCTGCCACTCGCAGACCGGGCACAGGGTGATGCCCTTGTACGACTCCGGATACTCCGTCGGCTCCCGGCACAGCACGCACTCCGCGTACGGCGGCCCGTCGGCCCTGGGCGGCCTGGCCGCGTCGATCAGGCAGTAGTCGTCCTCGCTCATGCCTCCAGCGTAGGACGCTCAGCGCCGGGCGCCCGCGGCCCCGATCAGCCCGGACACCTTCACGAACCGGAAGCCCTTGCGGCGCAGCTCGGGCACGATCGTCCGCACGGCCCGCTCGGTCGCCGGGGCGGCGCTGCGGGTGCAGTGCAGAACGACGACCGATCCGGGCCGCACCCCCCGCAGCACCTGCCGGGCCACCGCGTCCGCGTCCGTCGCGAACGCGTCCCCGCTCACCACGTCCCACTGCACGGCGGTGACGCCGGTGGGGGCCAGCGCCTTCAGGGCCCGCCGGTCGTGACAGCCACCGGGGAAGCGGAAGTACGGCATCGGATGCCGCAGACCCACCTTCCGGAACGCGGCGTACGCCCGCTCCACGTCCGCCCGCATCCGGTTCCGGGGCAGGGTCGGCAGGCCGTAGCAGTCGCGGGTGAACGCGTAGTGGCTGTAGGAGTGGTTGGCGACCTCGAAGAGCGGGTCCCGCCCGATGGACCGGGCCTGGGCCGGGTACTCCTCGGCCCACCGCCCCGTTATGAACACCGTGGCCGGCACCTTCAGCTTGCGCAGCGTCGCGATCAGCCCCGGGTTGTCGAATCGCTCGCCCGCGGCCGCCCGCGCCCCCTGGCCGGCGGTCATGTCGGCGTCGAAGGTGAGGGCGACGGCCCTGCCCCGCGTGCGCGGGCCGTGGGTGAAGACGGGGGTGAGGCCCGCCGGGCCGGGGGCGAGGCTGGGAGGTCGGGACGGGATCGACGCGGGGCGGGACGGGGCCGCCGAGGGCGACGCGCGGGGAGCACGCGGTGCCTGGGCCGGGGTGCCGCAGGCGGCGAGGGCGGCGCTCACGACCCAGACGGCGGTGATCCGACGTACCAGAGTGATCACCGTACGACCGTATGACGATCTGTCCGGCCTCAGAGTCAACCCGGCCGTCGAGTCACCCGCCCGGCCGCCGCTCCCGGCCCGTCAGATGTCCCGCCGCTCCAGCGGACGCGTCGCCGGCCCCTGGATCACCTTGCCGTCCGTGTCGAAGCGGGAGCCGTGGCAGGGGCACTCCCAGGCCCGCTCGGCCGCGTTGAAGGAGACCAGGCAGCCGAGGTGGGTGCAGCGCGCGGAGACGGCGTGCAGGGCGCCGTCGTCGTCCCGGTAGACCGCGAGCCGGTGACCGCCCACGCGGACCACGGACCCCTCGCCGGGCGGCAGGGCGTCCACCGGAGGCGCGGGCTTGAGCCGGTCGCCGACGAAGTGGCGGGCGACCTCGGCCTGCGTCCTGAGGAACGACGGGGCCTCGCGCACCGCCGTGCGCAGCCGGCGCGGGTCGTACAGTTCGCTCCACGCGCACTCCTCGCCGGTGATCTGCGCGGTGAGCAGCCGGCCCGCCATGATGCCGCCGGTCATGCCCCAGCCGGCGAAGCCGGTGGCGACGTAGGTGTGGCGGGCACCCGGGTGCAACGGGCCCACCATGGGGACGGTGTCGGTGGGATCGTTGTCCTGCGTGGCCCAGGCGTGGGTGAGGTCGATGCCGGGGAAGTGCTCGGTGGCCCAGCTGGTCAGGTGCTCGAAGCGGTCCCGGGTGTCGCCCGTGCCGGGCGTGAAGTGCTCCCCGGTGATGACGATCAGCCGCCGACCGCCGTCCGTGCCGTGCGGTGCCGTGCGGACCGAGCGGGTGTTCTCGTCCGGTGTGATGTACATGCCGTCCGGGTCCCGCTCGGCTTCGATGGTCCCGGCGACGACCAGCTCGCGTCGCGGGGAGAGCCGGGTGAAGAGCAGCGCCCGGTCGAAGATCGGGTAGTGCGTGGCGACGACGACGTCCCGGGCGGTCACCGTCGGCCCGGCCCCGGTGGACAGCCGGCAGGGCGTGCCCTCGTCCAGGCCGTGGACGGTGGTGTGCTCGAAGATGCGCCCACCGCGGGCGACCAGGTCGTCGGCGAGGGCCAGCAGGTACTTGCGGGGATGGAACTGCGCCTGCCCGGTGACCCGCACCGCGCCCGCCACCGGGAACGGCAGCCCGGTCTCCGTCACGAACGCCGCCGGCAGCCCCGCCTCCTCGGCGGCCGCCGCCTCGGCCCGCAGCTCGTCCACGCGGCCCGCGTCACAGGCGTACGTGTAGGCGCTCCGGCGTTCCCAGTCGCAGTCGATGCCCAGCTCGTCCACGATCGCTGCGGCGTGCTCGATCGCCTCGGACTGCGAGCGGGCGTACAGCCGGGCGCCCTCGGGACCCCGGGTGCGCCGCAGCTTGTCGTAGATCAGGCTGTGCAGGGCGGTGACCTTGGCGGTGGTGTGGCCGGTCACGCCGGCGGCGATCCGCCCGGCCTCCAGCACCGCCACGCTCCGCCCGGCCCGCACCAGCCCCCACGCCGTGCTCAGCCCGGCGATACCGGCGCCGATCACGGCCACGTCGACGTCGAGGTCCTCCTGCAGCGCGGGATGAGGGCCGCCGGGAGCCGTCTGTAGCCAGTACGAGCCGCTGACGTGCGGGTTCTCTGTCATGGGGCCCGAGTACCCCGTCGCACCCGGGCCTCACCGGGCACGGCTATCCGCGCCAGGGACCCGTCACGGCGAACGTCGTCCCGGGCGTGTAGCAGTTCACGTACATCGTCCGGCCGTCGGGGGAGAAGGCGACCCCGGCGAACTCGCCCCACTCCGGTTCCTCGGGGGTGCCGATGTTCTGACGGCCACGGGCCATCGCGTAGACCTCGCCTTTCCGGGTGACGCCGAAGACGTGCTGGGCGCCGTTGCCATCCTCGCAGACCATGAGGCCGCCGCTGGGCGCGAGGCAGATGTTGTCCGGGGACTCGCCCGGCAGCTGGACGTCGGTGTCCGGGCCGAAGACGATCACCAGGGTCAGGCGGCGCGCCGACGGGTCGTACCGCCAGATCTGCCCGTAGTGGTCGGCCGCGGACCCGTCCGCGCTGCGGGCGAAGGACGACACGAAGTACACGCTCCGCCCGCCCCAGTAGCAGCCCTCCAGCTTCTGCGCGTGGGTGATGCCCTTCGGCCCGAAGTCCTGCAGCCGGACGGGGGTCTGGGCGGCCTGCGGGTCCGGTACGTCCACCCACTCGATGCCGTCGAAGCAGGCGCCCGTCTCCTGGATGGTGGAGAGGTCGGGCACGCCGGGAACGCGCATCGCCTGCAGCCGGCCGCCCGCGCGCAGCGAACCGAGGCCGCCCAGCGGCTTCTCGGGCAGGAACCGGTAGAAGAGGCCGAAGGGCTTGAGGAACGCGTCCTCCGTCTCGTAGACCACGCCCCGCCGTGGATCGACGGCGATCGCCTCGTGCTGGAAGCGGCCCATCGCCGTCAGCGGCACGGCCCCGCTGCGGCGCGGGTCGGCCGGGTCGACCTCGAAGATGAAGCCGTGGTCCTTGCTGTACCCGGCGGTGCCGGCCCTGTCCTCGGTCTCCTCGCAGGTCAGCCAGGTCCCCCAAGGGGTGGGGCCGCCCGCGCAGTTGACGGCCGTACCGGCGATGCCGACCCGTTCGGACAGTACGTTGTTGCGTGAGTCCAGCGTCAGGACCGTACAGCCGCCCTTGCCGGCCGGGTCGTACGTGAGGCCCTCGACGGTGGGGACGGGGAGCTTCGCCGTGTTGCGGTTCTCGTGGTTGCGGACCAGGTGGACGCGGCCGTGTCCGCCCGCGAAGGCCGACATTCCGTCGTGGTTGGACGGGACCCTGCCCTCGCCGGAGCGCAACGGGTCGCCCTCCCGGGAGAGCACGGTGTAGCGGAAGCCCTTCGGCAGGTCGAGCAGGCCGTTCGGGTCGGGGACGAGGGGGCCGTATCCGGTGCGCCCCAGGGTCTGCGCGGCGGCGGTGCCCGCGAAGAGTTCGGAGAGGTTTCCGGCGAACGCGATGCCGACGCCCAACGCGCCGGTGCGGGCGAGCATCTGGCGTCGTGTCGTACGGCCGCTGTCGGACACGGTCTCGGTCGTGTTTTCGGGCATGGGCAACCTTCCTGCTGGCGGACAGGAACTGTGACCCCGCCGTGTCTATCACCTGGTGCGGGCCACGGGAACCACGCGCGTAGCGCGCGTCACGGTCAGGCGGTCTGCTCCGGCGGCGCCTGCGGCGCCTTCTCCAGGAAGCGCAGCAGCTCCACCGGGAACGGGAGCACGAGCGTGGAGTTCTTCTCCGCGGCCACCGCGACCACCGTCTGCAGCAGCCGCAGTTGCAGCGCGGCCGGCGTGTCGGACATCTGCTGCGCGGCCTCGGCCAGCTTCTTCGACGCCTGGAGCTCGGCGTCGGCGTTGATGACCCGGGCCCGGCGCTCACGGTCGGCCTCGGCCTGGCGGGCCATGGACCGCTTCATCGTGTCCGGCAGGGACACGTCCTTGATCTCGACCCTGTCCACCTGCACGCCCCAGCCGACGGCCGGGCTGTCGATCATCAGCTCCAGGCCCTGGTTGAGCTTCTCGCGGTTGGACAGCAGGTCGTCCAGGTCGCTCTTGCCGATGATCGACCGCAGGGACGTCTGCGCCATCTGCGAGACCGCGAACTTGTAGTCCTCGACCTTCACGAGCGCGTTGGCCGCGTCGACCACCTTGAAGTACACGACCGCGTCCACCCGCACGGTCACGTTGTCCCGGGTGATGCCCTCCTGGGCCGGCACCGGCATCGTCACGATCTGCATGTTGACCTTGTGCAGCCGGTCCACGAACGGAACGATCACGGTGAACCCGGGCGGCCGCACGTCACCCGCCAGCCGTCCGAGGCGGAAGACCACCCCACGCTCGTACTGCTTGACGACCCGGGCCGCCGCGGCGACGTAGACGACGCCAACGGTTCCGGCGGCGACAACAGCGGTCAGCACTGCCTCAAGCACGATGACGACTCCTTGCCGGCCGTCTTGCACGCTTGTGCGAGTTTTCGCACCTCCTGTAACGATATGCCCGGCCGGACGCTCTGGCGAGCTCCGGCCGGGCAGGGGTGCTTCACACCGGGATCGCTAGGACGCCACGGCCTTCTCCGGTTCCGGAGTGGTGACCTTCACCGGCTCGGTGTCGGGCGCGCTGTGCCGCTCGGCCCAGTTCTCCAGCGCCGTACGGCAGGCGTGGTCCAGGTGGTGCAGCCCGGACAGGTCCAGCTCGACGGGCCGGTCCTGGGGCAGCGCCTCCAGGCTGTCGAGGATCTTCGGCAGCCGCAGGAAGGTCGCGTTGCCCGACAGGTACACCTGGATCGGGCCGGCTCCCTTGTCGATGACATCCAGCTTCAGGTGCGAGGCCTCCCAGGCGGTCTTGATCACGGACAGGGCCAGACCGATGAGCACGCCCTCGAACATGTTCACCGCGACGATCGACACGGCCGTGACCACCAGGATCAGCGCCTCGCCCTTGTGGCTCCGCCACAGTGTCGCGATCTGGCGGAACGGGATCAGCTTCCAGCCCGCGTGCACGAGGATGCCGGCGAGGGCGGGAATCGGGATCAGTGCCAGGGCCCACGGCATCGCGGCGGCGAACAGCAGCAGCCACACGCCGTGCAGCACACGCGACGCCTTGGTCTTCGCGCCCGCGTTGACGTTGGCGGAGCTGCGCACGATCACCGCGGTCATCGGCAGCGCGCCGAGCAGACCGCACACCGTGTTGCCCGCGCCCTGGGCGATCATCTCCTTGTTGTACTCGGTGCGGGGACCGTTGTGCAGACGGTCCACGGCCGCGGCGCTGAACAGGCTCTCCGCCGAGGCGATGAGCGTGAACGCGATGATGGTGCCCCAGATGGCCGGAGTGGCCAGCTCACCGAAGGCCTCGGCGCCGGGCGGCTGGATGACGCCGAGCAGGCCCTCCACCTCGACCGTGGCGACCGGGAGGCCGAAGGCGAGCGTGGCGACCGTGGCCAGCGTCACCGCCGCGAGAGCGCCGGGCACGGCCTGTACCGCCTTCGGCATCTTCTTCCACAGCACGATGACGGCGATGGTGGCCGCGCCGATGGCGAGCGAGGTCAGAGCCTCGGTGCTCTTCAGCGCGTCGGCGAACGCCCCCGGGAGTCCCGCGATCTTGCCGAGTCCGGTCTCCGGGGCCTTCAGGCCCGCCGCCGCGTAGATCTGGCCGGCGATGATCACCAGGCCGATGCCGCAGAGCATGCCCTCGACGACGGCGACGGATATCGCCCGGAACCAGCGGCCCACCTTGAGGAAGCCCATGGCGAGCTGGAGCAGTCCGGCGATCAGCACGATCACGCCCAGCGCGGCCACGCCGAACTCGCTGACGGCCTCGAAGACCAGCACCGTCAGGCCCGCGGCGGGCCCGGACACCTGGAGGCTGCTGCCGGGCATGAGCCCGGTGACGAGGCCACCCACGATGCCGGTGACAAGACCCAGCTCGGCGGGGACGCCGGAGGCGACGGCCACACCGACACAGAGCGGCACGGCGACCAGGAAGACGACGATGGAGGCGGCGAAGTCCTGCCGGAGATAAGGAAACTTGGTCATGGCAGTCATGGCGCGCCTCACAGAGCCTCGAACGTGTCGGTCTCCGCGCGGTGTTCGCGCACGGCCCCGGTGTGCACCTCGTAGTACCAGCCGTGCAGCCGGAGTTGGTCGTTCGCCAGCAGCTTTTCGATGCAGGGGTAGGACCGCAGCCGCAGCAGTTGCGTCAGCACGTGGTGCTGGACGGCCTCGGCGACCGTCGGGTCGGCCTTGTCGGAGCACTTGGGCTCCTCCGCGGCGTGCGCCAGCCAGTCACGCACGGCCGGTACGGCGTCCAGGTCGTCACCGCGCACCACGGCGCCCACGGCACCGCAGTGCGAGTGGCCGCAGACCACGATGTCCTTGACGCCGAGCACCTCCACGGCGTACTCGATGGTGGCCGCCTCGCCGGTGGGGGTGCCGGAGCCGTACGGCGGGACGATGTTGCCCGCGGTGCGCAGCTCGAAGAGCTGGCCGGGGCGGGCGCCGGTGATCAGGGCCGGTACGACCCTGGAGTCGGCGCAGGTGATGAACAGGACCTCGGGGGACTGGCCCTCGGCCAGCTTGGCGAACTCCTCAGGGCGCTGTCCGAACGTGCGGGCGTTGTCGATGAGGGGTTGCATGTGGTGACTCCTCCTGGCGCGCCGGTCGGGGGGCGCGTCGGGCTAATGGGACAGAGGTGGGGGGACTGCTCTGTAGCTCAGCAGCGGAACACCTGTAGAGCGGCCGGTGTGTGATCGGTCGGCCATCTCGATGTGCGCAGATGCGTGGCACCGGGTGCGGCCGGCTCGGGTGCGGTCCAGGCGCACGGCCTCAGGAGCGGGCGTTCGGGCGCCTCGGGCGCGGAGTCGGCGGTGCGGTGCCGGTCGCGGGTGCGCAGGGGGCCGGTCGGGTCCCCTGCGCTTCCGGCATCCCGGCAGTGGACGTGCTCGTCGCGCAGGGACTGGCCGGAGGGCTTGATTCCGGGCTGACCCTTGGCCACGGCATGACGGGCCGTGTGCGCGGATGCGAAGGATGCCGTAGGGGCGAAGAACTGCAGGGCCAGCAGAACGGCGGCGAGGAGCGAAACCACGGTCCGGGCCGTCGTACCTCGGAACATGCGCCCCCCTTCAGGCAGTTCACGCCTCTAGTGCAGACCAACGGTTGGTCAACGGCTGGTCAAGAAACACATTAACCCTGCAAAGTCGTTTGCAGGGTTAACTTAACGTTTCGAGCTGAAGAGAGCCTGAAAACCGTGGATCGGCTGGCGTGAACCGGGCCTTGTGGCGCGGCCGTTGCTGAGGTAATGGGGCCCGTCGGGCGGGCCCGGTGTCAGCGGGACTCGACGAGTCGCTGGGCGTCGCGGGCCAGCGCGGTGAGCCGGGAGATCGCCCGGAAGTACTTCTTGCGGTAGCCGCCCTTCAGCATCTCCTCGCTGAACAGCCGGTCGAAGGGCAGGCCGGAGGCCAGGACCGGCACCTCACGGTCGTAGAGCCGGTCCGCGAGGACGACGAGCCTCAGCGCCGTCGACTGGTCCGGCACGGGGCGCACGTCGGTGAGGCACACCGCCTTCACGCCGTCGGTCAGCGCGCCGTAGCGGCTGGGGTGAACGCGGGCGAGGTGGTCCAGCAGTTGCGGGAAGGCGTCCAGCGTGGCGCCCGGGGTGGCGTGCGCCGCCTTGGTCACCTGCTCGTCGGAGTACGGCGCCGGCGCCTCGGGCAGGCCGCGGTGGCGGTAGTCCTCGCCGTCGATGCGCAGGGTGCGGAAGTGGGCGGACAGGCCCTGGATCTCGCGCAGGAAGTCTGCTGCCGCGAACCGGCCCTCGCCGAGTTTGCCGGGCAGCGTGTTGGAGGTGGCGGCGAGCGCCACGCCCGCGTCCACCAGCTTGCCGAGCAGGGTGGAGACGAGGACGGTGTCGCCGGGGTCGTCGAGCTCGAACTCGTCGATGCACAGCAGGCGGTGGCCGGAGAGGGTCTGGACGGTCTGCTGGAAGCCGAGGGCGCCGACCAGGTTGGTCAGCTCCACGAACGTGCCGAACGCCTTGCGGGCGGGCTCGGCGTCGGTGGCGTGCCAGAGGGAGGCCAGCAGGTGGGTCTTGCCGACGCCGTAGCCGCCGTCGAGGTAGACGCCGCGGGGGCCCGCCGGGGCCTTCGGCGCCCTGCTCCTGCCGAAGCCGAAGAAGCCGCGCCTGCCGGTGCCGGCCTGTGCCCCGCCGAGCCCGGCCGCGAAGCCCTCCAGGACGCGTACCGCCTCCGTCTGGCTGGGCTGGTTCGGGTCCGGGATGTACGTGCTGAAGCGCACCGAGTCGAAGCGCGGCGGCGGCACCATCTCGGCGACCAGCCGCTCGGCGGGGACGTGCGGCTCACGGGCGCACAGGGACAGCGGAGCGGCGTCGGCTATCGAGGTCGGACCGGGGGCGGCGGAGGAGGACGACACGGTTCACCATGCTAGGGCCTGCTCGGTGGGGGTGTGCGGGGCCGCTCGTGGGGGTTCCCTCACATTCCGGGCGCCCGGGGCCCTGTGGTATTCGCCGGGCGGGCCCCGAGCCGTGCCAGACTTCACGGTATGCGACGCCTGTTCCCTGTGACCGACGAGACAGCAGTCAGGACCTTCGACGGGATATCCGGTGAGGAGAGGCGGGGGGGTGCCGGGGCCGGCCTTCGGGCCGCTGCCGCCGGTGCGGCTCCTGGAGCCGGCGGCCCGGGCGGAGCGCACGTTTCCAGCCATGTCGACCGGGAGTGGAGCCTCACCGAGCTGGCCGACGCCTACGCCTATCCCGAGGCCGGTACCGGGCGGCGGGAGCCCTGGCTGCGGGCCAACATGGTGTCCACGCTCGACGGGGCCGCGCAGCACGACAATCGTTCGCAGCCCATCTCCAGCGCGGCCGACATGCGGATCTTCGGCACGCTGCGGGCGCTGGCGGACGTCGTGGTCGTCGGTGCGGAAACGGTACGTCAGGAGGGGTACCGCCCCGCTCGCGCGCGTGCCGAGTTCACGGCGATGCGGGAGGCGGCCGGGCAGGGGCCCGCCCCGGCGATCGCGGTGGTCACCGCCGGCCTGGAGCTGGACTTCTCGCTGCCGCTGTTCACCTCGCCCCTGGTGCCCACGCTCATCCTGACGGGCGCCGCGGCCGCCCCCGACCGCGTCGCCGCCGCCGAGAAGGCGGGTGCCCGGGTGGTGATCGCCGGCGACGGCACCGGCGTGGACCCCGCCCGCGCCGTCCAGGCCCTCGCCGGCCTCGGTCACACCCGGCTGCTGACCGAAGGCGGCCCGCGGCTGCTCGGGCAGATGGTGGCGGCCGGCGTGCTCGACGAGCTCTGTCTGACCGTCTCCCCGATGCTCACCGCGGGTGACGCGCAGCGCATCGCCGGAGGGCCCTCGATCGCGGTTCCGCAGCGGTTCGCGATGGTGTCCCTCCTGGAGGAGGAAGGCTTCCTCTTCAGCAGGTACCGGCGGGCCTGAACGCCGGTACAAAGGCAGGGCAGGTCCCGAATCGGCAGGAATGTACCGTTCCGTTCAGCTTCGGGCGGGCACACTGGATCAGGCAGTACCCGTGCGGTTACGGGGCAGGATGGTTTCCGCAGGGCCTGCACGGCCCTCGAAGGAGAAGGGGCGCGCCTGATGTTCACCAGCGTGTTGATGATCGAGAAGGCCCTGACGTCCGCCGACGTCGAGTTCGTCACCACCCTGCACGGAGACGAGCCGGTCGCCTTCAACGTGCTGCTCCAGCCGCGCGGCGACCAGGCCGATCGCCTGCTGCGGGCCATCGACGACATCGCCCTGGGCGAGATCGACGAGGCGGCCCGGGAGGGCGAGACACCCGAGGGTGAGGAGGCCAAGAGCGAGGGGCAGCGGGCGCTGGAGGTGTCCCTGCGGGCCCTGCACGCCTCCGGCAGCGAGGCCGACGGCCGCCTCGTCGAGGACCATCCGCTGGACGCCCTGAAGTCCCTGGTCGAGGAGGTCGCCGCCGACGAGGTGATCGTGCTGACCGACCCGCACTACGTCGAGGAGTTCTTCCACCGGGACTGGGCGTCGCGGGCTCGGCACAAGGTGGGTGTGCCGGTGCTGAAGCTGTTCTCCCACAGCAAGGCCTGACGGGCGGCGGTTGCGTCGATGATCTTGAACGGTTCGGCATAGGCTGGGCCGCTGAACGTCCGCCGTATCAGTACGCACAGCGTCAGTACGCACTAGGGAGAAACGCATGGCACCCGGCCTTCCCACCGCCATGGACCGACCGCACTTCATCGGCATCGGCGGCGCCGGAATGTCGGGTATCGCGAAGATCCTCGCCCAGCGCGGGGCGAAGGTCGCCGGCAGTGACGCGAAGGAGTCCGCGACCGCCGAGGCCCTGCGCGCGCTGGGGGCGACGGTGCACATCGGGCACGCGGCGGACCACCTCGCCGACGACGCGAGCTGCGTGGTCGTGTCGTCGGCGATCCGCCAGGACAACCCCGAGCTGGCCCGCGCCGCCGAACTGGGCATCCCGGTGGTCCACCGCTCCGACGCGCTGGCCGCCCTGATGGAGGGCCTGCGCCCGATCGCGGTCGCCGGCACCCACGGCAAGACCACCACGACCTCGATGCTGGCGGTGTCCCTGACGGAGCTGGGCCTGCAGCCGTCGTACGCGATCGGCGGTGACCTGGACGCCCCCGGCTCCAACGCGCTGCACGGCGACGGCGAGATCTTCGTCGCCGAGGCGGACGAGTCGGACCGCAGCTTCCACAAGTACACGCCCGAGGTCGCGATCGTCCTCAACGTCGAGCTCGACCACCACGCCAACTACGCCTCGATGGACGAGATCTTCGAGTCCTTCGAGACGTTCGCCGGGAAGATCGTCCCCGGCGGCACACTGGTGATCTCCGCCGACCACGAGGGCGCGCGGGAGCTGACGCGGCGGCTGGCGGGCTCGGTGCGGACGGTGACGTACGGAGAGGCGGAGGACGCCGACGTACGGATCCTGTCCGTGGTCGCGCAGGGCCTGAAGAGCGAGGTGACGGTCCTCCTGGACGGCACGGAGCTCACCTTCACGGTCTCCGTCCCCGGCCGCCACTACGCGAGCAACGCCGTCGCCGCCCTCACGGCGGCCGTGGCGCTGGGCGTCCCGGCCGCGGAGCTGGCCCCCGCGCTGGCCGCGTACACCGGTGTCAAGCGGCGCCTGCAGCTGACGGGCGAGGCGGCCGGAGTCCAGGTCATCGACTCCTACGCCCACCACCCGACGGAGATGACGGCCGACCTCGAGGCGATGCGCGCGGCCGCCGGTGACGCCCGGATCCTGGTCGTCTTCCAGCCGCACCTGTTCTCCCGCACCCAGGAGCTGGGCAAGGAGATGGGGGAGGCCCTCGCCCTGGCGGACGCGTCGGTCGTCCTGGACATCTACCCGGCCCGGGAGGACCCGATCCCCGGCGTGACCAGCGACCTGATCATCGAGGCGGCCCGCGCGGCGGGCGCGGACGTCACGCCGGTCCACGACAAGGCCGAGGTGCCGTCCGTGGTGGCGGGAATGGTGAGGCCGGGCGATCTCGTTCTCACGATGGGCGCGGGCGACGTCACCGACCTCGGCCCGCGCATCCTGGACCGTCTGTCGAAGTGAAGTGAGGGGCTGAAGGCTCATGCCGTACGACGTCGAGAAGCCGGACGAGCAGTGGCGCGCGGAGCTGACCCCGTCGGAGTACGCCGTCCTGCGCGAGGCCGCCACGGAACCCGCCTTCACCGGTGAGTACACCAGCACCAAGACCAAGGGCGTCTACTCCTGCCGCGCCTGCGGCGCCGACCTGTTCACCTCGGACACGAAGTTCGAGTCCCACTGCGGCTGGCCGTCCTTCTACGACCCGAAGGACAGCGACGCGGTGGAGCTCGTGGAGGACCGCTCGTACGGGATGGTGCGCACCGAGGTGCGGTGCGCCCGGTGCGGCTCGCACCTCGGGCACGTCTTCGAGGGCGAGGGATATCCGACGCCGACCGACCAGCGGTACTGCATCAACAGCATCTCCCTGCGGCTGACGGCCGACGAGGGCTGACGCGGGCTCCCGCCCTTTCGGGGCGGCCCGCCCTCGCGGGTACTGTCGTCCCAGTGCGGACGGCACGACGAGGGGGGCGCCGAGCGATGCGGTTTCTGTTCGTCCACGGCACGGGGGTGCGGCGCGAAGGCCACGACCGGCTGTGGGAGCGCGTCCGGTGCCGGCTCCTTGAGCGGTTTCCCGAGGCCTCGGTCGCTTCCTGCTTCTGGGGGGAGGCGTTCGGGGTGCCTCGTGGCGCGGGAGGGCGTGCGGTCCCCGGGGAGCGCCGGACCCGTGCCGCGGGCGACGGGGCGGTGGTTCCGCCGGACCAGGAGGCGGCCGAGTGGGCGCTGCTGCTGGCCGACCCGCTGTGCGAACTGCGGGTGCTCGCCGACACGGGCGGCACCGACGACGGCTTCGGCCCGCCGGGGGTGCGGGCGGCGGGCTCCGAGGTGATGGAGCTGCTGGCCGAGCTCCCCACGGACCCGGGCGAGGGGGACGAACTCGGCGGGCTGCTGCGCGGCACCGGCCTGGCCCGCCACTACCCTCCCGCGCTGGAGACCGTCCGCGCCTCGGACGAGGCGACCCGTGCCGCCGCGAACGCCTTCGAGGAGCCGGCCGCCCGGGAGTTCGCCGTCGCCGCCGCCAGAGCCCTCGTGGCCGAGGCCCTGGCCCGGGCCGGCGCCGACGCGGAGTGCACGGGCGCCGAGCGGGACCGGATGGTCGAGGTGATCACGGCCCGGCTCGGAGGCGACGCGCGGTGGCCCGGCGGCCGGGCGGCGGCGCTGCTCGGGAAGCTCGCCCTGCGCGTCACCACCCAGCCCGCCCTCAATCTGTGGCGGGGGCCGATCACCCAGCAGGCCACCCCTTTCCTCGGGGACATCCTCCGCTACCAGGCCAGAGGGCAGGCCCTGCGCGACCACCTGCACCGCACGATCACCGCCGATGACGGGCCGACCGTGCTGGTCGGACACAGCCTGGGCGGTGTCGCGCTGGTCGATCTGCTCGCCCAGCGCGCCGCGCGCGGAGAGCCCCTTCGGGGCCCGCGGCTCCTCGTCACCGTTGGATCCCAGGCGCCCTTCCTGCACGAACTGGGCGCCCTGGCCGGCCTGGAGCCGGGCGACCCCCTGCCGGACGGCTTCCCCCGCTGGCTCAACATCTTCGACCGTCAGGACATGCTGGCCTTCCTCGCGGAACCGGTCTTCCCCGGCGACCCCAGGGTCACCGACCACGAGGTGAGTAGCCGGCAGCCGTTCCCTCCGTGCCACAGCGCGTACTGGAAGATCGGCGGCGTCTACGACGGGATCGCCCGAGCCGTGGCGGAGGCCGGGTGACCGACCGGAACAGCCTCCTCCCCGCGACCCTGTGCCCGCAGCGGACGTACGCGCTGGTCGTCGGCGTCGAGCAGTACGCGCTCACCGCGCGCTGGAACCTGCGCGGCGCGGCGCGTGACGCGCTGCGGTTCGCCCGGTGGCTCACCGGCCCCGCACAGGTGCCGCCGGACAACGTCCGGCTGTTGCTGTCCCCCCTGGACCCGGAGGGCCTCGACTGGTCGGCAGCCGCGCAGCTCGCCGCCCTGAAGGACCGGTGCCGGCCCGCGACCGAGGAGAACGTGCGCAACGCGCTGTTCCGTGAACTCCCCGAGTGCGACGGCGACATGCTGTGGATCTACTGGGCCGGGCACGGCTTCCTCTCCCCGAAACGCGAGATGATGCTGCCGTGCGCGGACGCCCACCGGGGCGAGATCCGGCACCTCAATCTGGACTCGGCGCTGCACTGGTGGCGCACCGACCTGGTGCGGTGCCGCTTCCCGCTGCAGGCGGCCCTGGTCGACGCATGCCGTGTCGAGGTCCCGCGGGGCAGCGCGTTGAACTTCCCCAGCTTCGACTACGGGGGCGGCAGTCTCCGCACCGGGCGGCGGCAGTTCGAGCTGTACGCCTCCCGCGAGGGCGAGGCGTCGCGGAACGACCCGGAAACGGCGTCGGGCCAGTTCACCGAGGTCCTGCTCGGCGAACTGGCGGACCGGAACCTGCTCGACTGCACAGCCGGCCTCGCGGAGATCGCCCGCCGCGTGCACCTGCGCTTCGAGGATCTGCGGCGGAACAACGGGACCCGGCAGCTCCCGCAGTTCATCAGGGACCGCGACTGGACCGAGAGCTCGTTCCTCGACGACGGCCCGGGGGCCCTCCCGCCGGCCGCCGCCCGGCTCGACCAGCCCGCCTGGGACGGCCTCGGACCGCTGTTCGCGGACCGTTCCCTGCCCCGGCACACCTACGACGCCTACACCTGGGCGTTCAAGGTCACCGGATGCGCGGCTCCCGTGCACACGGGGCTGCCCGGAGAGAGCCTGACCGACATCGCCCTCGACCTCGACGAGCGGCAGGGACACCGGCCGGACACCCCGCTGACCCTGCCGTTCGTACGTTTCCTGGCCGACCGCGCCCGGGCGACCGACCCCGACTGGGCGGCCCGGCTGAGCGACTGGGTGGAGCGCACCCGGCAGCGACTGGGCGCACCGGCCCTGCCACCGCCCCCGTCCCGGGCCCGCAGCACCGTGCTGCACCTGCGGCTGGAGCCCGCCGCCGACGGCGAGGACCTCTATCTGGCCCGCATGTGGCTGCGCCGGGACACGACCACGGCGATCTGGGAGTCGGAGGACCGTCCGCTCACCCTCGACCAGGTGCGCGAGGAGCTGGCCGGCCAACTGAAGCGCACGGCCCACGCGTTCGGCGCCCCCTCCGACCCGGACGCGTACGCCGGCGTCGAACGCGTCGAGTTCCATGTGCCGTTCGAGCTGCTGGACGTCCCCTTCGACCAGTGGCCGATGCCGGTCCGGCGGGGCCGGACCCGCCCCCTCGGTGTGCTGCACCAGGTCGTCGTCCGCTGCCCCGAGGAACGGGACGACTCGCGCGCGGCCTGGCTGCGCAAGTGGAGCTGGGCGCACGCACAGGGCGGCGCCTACCCCGACGCCGTACGCGTGGTGACGGATCATCAGGTGACCGGCGGCCTCGGCGTGGAACTCGGCATCGGACCGGCACCCGCCTGCGTGGTGGCCTCGGGCAGCCGGACGCAGGACGTGCTCGACGCGGCACTGGAGGGCGGGGTGCCGGCGACCGTGTGGTGGCGCGACGGCGGACCGTCGGCGGGAGGCGCCGAGGAGGCGGAACTGGCCGCGCTGCTCGCCCCCGCCGACGACGGCACACCGACGACGAACGTGCTGACCCTGCCCCGTGACCTCCACACCCTGCGCCGCAACCGGGCCTCGGCCCCGGCGGCAGGCGGTACCGGCAGCCGGATGGCACTGCTGTGGGACGATCCCGACCACACGATGGACGTCCGGTCCCTGCACGGCCCGGCGGCAGCGGACCCGTCGCGACCATGAAGGAACCAGGGGGTGCCCCGATGACGGGGACGCAGCAGGACTGGTGGCTCTACCAGGGAGCCGGCGGCACCGAGGAGCGCCGCGAGCGGCTGAAGGCCACGCCCGCGCCGCCGTGGCGCGAGTTCACCGACACGCCCGATCCCTCCTGCCCACCGCCGGCCTGCCAGGGCGAGGCGTGGGAGCGGACCCTGAAGCGCGGCGAGGGTTACGTCCCCGGCAGGGACGAGGTCGATGTCGTCAACACCGCCCTGTACCTGCGCAGGCCCCTCCTCGTCACGGGCAGGCCGGGCGTCGGCAAGTCGACCCTGGCCCACAGCATCGCGGCGGACCTGGGGCTCGGGCCCGTGCTGCACTGGCCGATCACCAGCCGCACGGTCCGGCGCGACGGCCTCTACCTCTACGACGCCATCGGCCGCCTCCAGGAAGCCAACCTGCACCGGGCGCTCACGACCCCGGCCGGCCCGGCGGAACCGCCCGCGGCGGACGCGGAAGCCGCGGACCAGGACGGGGGCGAGCCCTCGTCGATCGCCCGGTTCCTGCGGCTGGGCCCCCTCGGCACCGCCCTGCTGCCCCAGGACCAGCCCAGGGTGCTGCTGATCGACGAGATCGACAAGAGCGACATCGACCTGCCCGGAGACCTGCTCACCCTGTTCGAGGACGGCGGATTCGAGATCCCGGAACTGGCGCGCCTGGCCGCCGACCAGCCGGAGGTGGTCGTCGCCACCGACGACGAGCAGGACCGGTACGTGACGATCCGGCGCGGCCGCGTGCAGTGCCGCTACTTCCCCGTCGTGGTGCTGACGAGCAACGGCGAGCGGGACTTCCCCCCGGCCTTCCTGCGCCGCTGCGTACGCCTCCACCTCCAGGCCCCGGACGCCAAGAAGCTGGCCCGCATCGTCCGCCGTCGGCTCGGCGTCGACGTGGAGCAGTCGACCGAGTACCAGCAGCTGCTGCAGGACTTCATCGACCGCAGGGCCGACGGGGACCTGGCGACGGACCAGCTGCTCAACGCCATCCAGCTCCGGCTCAGCCGGGCCTGGACGAACCCCGGCGACCGTGCGCGGTTCCTCGACACCGTGATGCAGCACCTGACGGGGCCCCCGGCATGAGCGACGAACGGCGTCGAGGCCGCCGGAATCGAGCCGCCGGGTGATCGAGGAGCTGCTGAGCGCGTTCGCCGAGGGAGGCCCGGACGTCGGGGTGGACGAGGTCGCGGACATCCTGTGGCTGGCGGCCCGGGTGGACGCCGCCACCCGCACCCGGCGCACCGAGCCGCCCGCCCCCGAGCCGCTCCCGGCCCCCGGCCCGCGACAGCCCGCAGCGCCCGCCCGCGAACCGGAGGCGCAGCTCTTCACGGCACGGTCCGCGACGACGGCTACGGAACCCGAACAGGACGGCACGCGCTGGGGCGCACCCCTGCGCGTGGCGCGCGCGGCCTCGCTGCACGACCCGCTGGGCCTCATGCGCTCACTGCGGCCCCTGGGCCGGCGGGCCATCGGCGGCCCGGGCGACCGGCTGGACGAGCAGGCGACCGTGGAGCGCAGCGTCGAGCAGCAGCTGCCGTGCCCGGTACTGCTTCCGGCCGAGAGCAGATGGCTGGACCTCGCCCTGGTCGTCGACACCCACCACTCGATGCTGCTGTGGACCGACCTGGTCGACGAACTGCGCCGGGTCCTGACCCGCAGCGGCGTCTTCCGCGACGTACGCACCTGGTACCTGTCCGGCACCACGGACTCAGGGACACCCGGGGTGGCGCACCGGCGCGGCGCGCCACCGCGCAGACCGGCGGAGATCGCCGACCCGTCGGGGCACCGGCTGATCCTCGTGGTCACGGACACCGTGGCCGACGGCTGGCGACAGGGCGCACTGCACGACGTGCTGCGCCACTGGAGCGGACACAACTCGGTGGCCGTCCTCAACGTCCTCCCCGAACGGCTGTGGTCCCGCGCCGCCGTCCGGCCGGTGTCGCTGTCCCTGCGCGCCGACCGTCCGGCCCGGCCCAGCCGGTCCTGGCAGCGTGCCGCCACCCCCCGCACCCGTGCGCGGCGCCGGCGCGGACCCACGCCGACGCCGGGGACGCCGCCCGTGGTGCCGGTGGTCTCCGCGTCCCCCGAGAGCCTGGCGCGACTGGCCCGTCTCGTGGCCGGAGACGGCGGATGGCACCGCCTGGCCTGCCTGCGGCTCGACGCACGGCAGGACGGTGGCACCGGTACGGAGCCGCCCGCCACGGGCGGCGCGCCCGACCCGCTGGCGGCTGTGGAGCGCTTCCGGGCGAACGCTTCTCCCACCGCCCAGCAACTCGCCGCGTACCTGGCGGCGGTGCCGCTGACCCTGCCGGTCATGTCGCTGGTACGGCACTCCCTCCTGCCGGGCTCGGAGCACGGCCACCTCGCCGAGGTGGCCCTCGGCGGGCTGTTCGAGCCGTGGGGTACGACCGTTGCCGACGTCCCGCCCGACGACCTGACGTTCGACTTCCTGCCCGGTGTGCGCGACGCGCTGCTCGGCTCTCAGCTGCGCGGAGACGTGGCCGCCGTGCGGGAGCTGGTCCGGCAGAGCGTCTGGGACCACCTGGACCGTGGCCGGGGTTCCGGCAGGGAGTTCAGTGCGACGCGGGTCGGCCGGGGGGCGTCCGGTCGGCGGCGGGTGGAGGCGGGCGAGGAGTCCTTCGCCGAGCGGCGCGCGCGTGGGACGGCATCCCCGGCCGATACCGCGCCGAGCGGCCTGGCCGGCCGGCTGGTGCGTGTCTCGCCCGTGGTCTCCACGGGCGGCGACGACAACGTCGGCCTCCTGGTGGCACCGCATCTGGTGCTCACTTGCCTGCTGGGCCCGGCCGGTGGCGACCCGGGGTACGTCGTGAGTGTCGGTGGCCGGAACATCTACGCCCGGGCCGTGTGGAGCGAGGGCCGTACGCCGGGTGCCGCCCTGCTCCTCACCCAGGAGACGATCCTCGACGCGGAAGCGCCGGAGCCGCTCCGCTGGGCGTCACCGGATCCCTCCGCACCCGTGCCGGTGGACATCGACGCCTTCTCCGAGGTCGGCGATCCCGTCCGGTTGGGCGGAGAGGCACACCCGGCGGGGAACGTGCTGAAGGTCGGCATCACCGAGCCCCACCCCACGACGGGGTGGCCGCAGCTCGCGGGGGCGCCCCTGTCCAGGGGCGGGGAGTTCAGCGGTGTGATCGTGGGGCGGGAGCGGGCAGGGGCGAGGTTCGTCGCTTTGTCCGCGAGCCGGTTGCTCTGGGACGAGGGATTCCGGCAGGTACTCGAACGGGCCCGCCAGGACACGGCGAGCTCGTTGCGCCTGGCCGTCGAGATCAAGTGGTACGACCGGCAGTCCGGTCCCATCGTCGACCCGGGACGGACGAGTGGCGAAGTGGCGGATCTCTTCGCCGAGTTGATGCAAGACACAGAGGTGGACGGCACCGTCACGCGGGAGGGCGGTCCAGGCAGACCCGATCTGTCCGTGGAACTGGACGCCCCGTCCGCCCTGCCCGGCCTGGGCCGGCTCCTCGCCGCACTGCCCGACAGGCTGGCCGACTACAGCGGCCGGCTGGGTGCGCCGCTGACTCTCGGAATGGCGGTGGACGAGGGGCCGGAGGGGCGGGAGACCGTCGAGGTGCTCCACCACGCGGAGTTCCGCAGACGGCATTACCGGATGCTGGTGGCGGAAGAAGGCCCGCTGCTGCTGGCCCTGTCCCGGCGCGTGCACCTGCGCATGATCGACTCCATGGTCCAGGAGGAGGCCGGATGGGGTCCCCTCTTGGGCAGACCGCTGTCCGACCCCTCCGGCTGGTGGTGCACCGACCGAGCCGCAGACCTCGGACGGGCGCTCACGGAGGCCGCGGACGCGGCACTCCCCTGGAGGCGCTGCGGTGTCGGGACGGGCAGCCGTCGCATCGGCGACGGTTGCGCCGGGCGGGCGCTGCCGGGCGCCGGGCTGTGCCTGGAACATGTTCCGGAGCAGGAGCGGACGCGCTATCTGGCCGCTCTGTCGCCCGGGGCGTGGGTCGACTTCTCCGGTACGACGTTCTCGGCGGCGCTGCTGGCCGAGTTGATGGAGGCGCTCCAGGACCCGGAATCCGGGCTCCACCCGGTCCTCGGGCGGGCGATCTTCGACCGGGCCGTCTTCGGCGAAGGCTGCGACTTCCAGGGTGTCGAATTCGAGGAGGCGCGGTTCGACAGAGCCGTGTTCGAGGGCGACGCCCGTTTCTCGCGGGCCATCTTCTGGGAATCCGCCTCGTTCGATCGTGCGGTCTTCCGAGGCTCGGCCCAGTTCTACAAGACCCGGTTCGCCGCCGAGGCCTCCCTGTGCCACGTGGTGTTCGCAGGGAACGCGCGCTTCACCGAGGCCCGGTTCGAGGACACGGCCTCCTTCGACCACAGCCACTTCCGGGCTACGGCGGCGTGGACGCGCACGCGCTTCCAAGGGGCGGTCTCCCTCGCCCACACGGTGTTCGAGGATCTGGCCGACTTCGAGACAGCGGAGTTCGAAGGGTCGGTCGACACCACGGGAAGACGTCTCGCACGCCGCTCCGAGACCGGTCTCCTCGCCGTCGAACGTCCTGACCAGCCGTCGGACCGCCCGGCCGACCTGCGCACGCTGATCGCCTCGGCTCAGGCCGTGCTCTTCGGCTTCGACGGGACTGTGTGCCGACTGTTCTCCGGTCACAGCCGCGAGTACCTCGCCCGCGAATACGCGGCCTGGCTCCGCGCGCGCGGCCTGGGCGCGCTGCTCCCGGCCGGGGACGTCATCGACCCCTACGCCCTGCCGGACTACGTCTCCCGCAGGCATCCGGGCAGTGATCTGGTGAGGGAACTGCAGGAGCGTCTGACGGCGGAGGAACTGCGCGCCGTGAGCAGCGCCTTTCCCAACGCGTACGCGGACCCTGTGCTCCGGTCCCTGCGGGCGATGGGGATGCGCGTCGCCGTCGCCACGCCCTGCTCGGCGCGGACCGTGCGGGCCTACCTCGAAAGCCGGGGTCTGGCTTCCGTGGTCGAGCACGTCTCCGGTCGCGGCACGACCCCGGAGGCCTCCCTCCTTCCGGATGTGGTCCGGGCCTTGGCCGCCTTGGGGACCTCCCCGGCCCGGGCCCTCATGATCGGCGCCACGCCCGCCGACTTCCGGGCGAGCCGGGAGGCGGGCGTCCCGTTCCTCGGGCTCGCGCACAACGACCGGGCAGAGGCTCAGCTGCGCTCGGAGGGAGCGGACCTGGTCGTCCCCTCCTTGGAGCCCGTCCTGTCCGTGATCCGGGACATCTCGGCCGGCCCGCCCCCGGCCGGCTGAACAGGGTCACGATCGGAGGTCGGTGAATCAACCATCCATGCCTTCTGTTGACTTTAGGCTTGGCCAGCCAGAGGATGTCCGGGGTGACCCACTCCGATCACCCGCCCGCCTCGTCCGCCCTCCCCGTCGACCTGGACGAAGCCGTCCACCGCTGTCTCGTCGCCGGGTTCGACGGCACGACGGGCGTGCCGCACACCCTCAAGCGACTCGTCGACCGCGGCCTGGGCGGGGTCATCCTGTTCACCCGCAACATCCGCGACGCCGAGCAGGTGCGGCGGCTCACCGACGAACTGCGGGCCATCCGGCCGGACCTGCTCGTCGCCATCGACAACGAGGGCGGCGGCATCGGCCACCTGGTGGGCGCGGGCGCCCCGGAGGTGCCCGGCTCCTACGCCCTCGGCGTCGCCGACGACCCCCATCTGACCGCCCGCTGCGCCGACGCGCTCGCCGGGCACCTGGCCACGCTCGGCATCACCGCTTCCTACGCCCCGGTCGCCGACCTCCAGCACACGCCGCGCAACCCCATCGTGCGCACCCGCGCCTTCGGCGCCGACCCCGCGCTCGCCGCCCGCCACCTGCGCGCCTGGATCACCGCCACCGAGGCGCGCGGCATCGCCTCCTGCGCCAAGCACTTCCCCGGCCACGGCGGCACCGAGACCGACAGCCACCACGGCCTCGCGGTCGACCCGCGGCCGCAGGAGGAACTCCGCGCCGACCTGGAACCGTTCCGCGCGGCCGTCGCCGCGGGCGTGCCGATGCTCATGAGCGCCCACGTCGTCTACCCGGCGTACGACCCGAACCGCCCGGCGACGCTGAGCCGCCGCATCCTCGGCGACCTGCTCCGGTACGAGCTCGGCTTCGAGGGCGTCCTGGTCAGCGACGCGCTGGAGATGAAGGCGATCGCCGACGAGTACGGCGAGGCGGCCGGCGCACGTATCGCGCTCGCCGCCGGGGCCGACCAGGTCATCGTCGCCGTACCGGACCTGGAGGTCACGCTGGCCTGCCGGGACGCCGTGTCCGGGGCGCTGCGTTCCGGCGTCCTGACGGTGGACCGCGTGGGAGAGGCGGCGGGGCGGGTGCGGCGGCTCGCCGAGCGGTACGCGACCCCCGCGTCCCACGTCGCCGCGTGGGACGCCGGGGCCGGGCTGGAGGCGGCACGCCGGGCCGTCCGCGGTCGCGCGGTGCCGCCGGCCGTGCGGGGCGCCCATGTCGTGGACCTGTTCCCGCCGCCCCACCCCGCGCTCAACTGGGGCGGTGAGGACCTGCTGACCGAGGTGCGCGCCGTCGACGCCACGGCCACCGGGACCGCGGTCACCGGGGAGCCGGCGGACCCGGCCGCCGTCGTGGCGGCCATCCTGCGTGCGACCGGTGACGCGCCGCTGGTCGTCGCCACCTGTGATGCCGGGCTGCACCCCTGGCAGGAACGGCTGCGCGCAGCCCTGCTCGCCCGGCGGCCGGACGCGGTGCGGGTGGACACCGGGCTGCCGGAGGGCGGCGCCCTGTGCTCCTACGGGCGTGGACGGGCGAACCTGCGGGCGGTTGCGGAGGTGCTCACCGGGCAGGTGCGCGCGGAGAGGTGACGCAGGTCAGGACGGCCGTACGAGTTCCTTGATCCCGCGCGAGGCCAGGTACCCGGCGTCGTCCGCCCGTGCCGCCAGGACCACCGCCGGGCGGGCGCCTTCCGTGCGCAACCGCATCCACGCCTCGAAGAACGCGCCTTGCGGACCCGAGACCGACCGGGTGGCGGGCGTGCAGTCCAGCACCAGGGCGGTGTCACGGGCGTGCGGGGTGGGCGGGTCGGCGCGCAGTTCGGCGACGGTCTCGGCCAGGGCCGTGGCGATCGGCTTGGCGCGGCCCGCCGAGTCGAACAGGCCCAGGGTGTACTCCAGCTCCGGGTAGTCGGCGAGGGCGCGGTCCACATCGTGGGAGCACCACCAGGTCACGCCCCACAACCCCGTGCACCCGGCCGCGTTGAGGACGGTCGCGCGGGCGAACTTGGGGGCGTCGGCCGCCGGGATGTGCGGCTCCGGCGCCCCCGTCTCCTGGACCCAGACGAGCCGGTCCGGGTCCTCGGCGTAGGCCTTGGCGAGCTCCGTGCCGTACTCGGCCAGGTGCAGGACCTGCGGGGAGCGGGGGCCGTAGCGGCGGGCGCAGTCGCCGGAGAACACCCACGGGTGGACGGTGGTCACATCGCCCTTGCGGGCCGAGGCCTCAGGGGTGAAGGGGTGGTCGTCGCCGTACCAGGCGGCGTCGTACGCGGAGTGCGTGGCCAGCTGCCCGTCGCGCAGTCCCTCCCGTGCGGCGGACAGCAGCGTGTCGAGGTAGTGGTCGACCTGCGCCGCCGTCACCGGGTTGTGCTCGACCAGGTTGTTGAGCTCGTTGCCGAGCTGCAGGCCGAGGAGGTTCGGGCGGTCCGCGAGGGCGTGGCCCAGGGTCCGCAGGAGCGCGGCCTGGGCCTCGATGGCCTCCGGGTCCGTGAACACGTTGCGGTGGTGCCAGCTGCGGGTCCACTCCGGGTAGAAGTCGAAGCTCGACAGATGGCCCTGCACGCCGTCCACGAGGACGTCGAGGCCGGCCTCGGCCGCCAGATCGACCAGGTGCGCCAGCTGGTCGACGGCGGCGGTGCGGATCAGGGTGCGGTTGGGCTGGAGCAGCGGCCACAGGTGGAAGACCCGGACGTGGTCGAGGCCGAGCCCGGCGATCTGCGCCAGATCATCGCGGGCGTGCGCCGGGTCGAAGTCGTGCCAGGAGTGGAACCAGCCGCGGCAGGGCGTGTAGTTGACGCCGAAGCGGAGCGTGTGGATGGGGTCCTCCTCGGGGCACGGCAAAGATCGGGGCTTGTCGTGGCCGAATGTATCAACCACCATGGTCCGCGATGAATAGTTCTTTCAACCAGGACTGCGGCCAGGACTGGGGGGACGGCCCCGAGGGCGGCCTCGTGGTCGGGCTCGACGCCGGCGGCACCCGTACCCGCGCCGTCCTCGCCGCCGCCCGGGACGGGCGCTCCCTCGGTGAGGGCGCCGCCGGGCCGGGCAACGCCCTGACCGTCCCGGTGCCGCGGCTCACCGAGCACCTGGCGGAAGCCGTCGCCCAGGCGGTGCCGGAGCCGGCGCGCGGCCGGGTCGTGGCCGTGGCGGGCGGCTTCGCGGGCGCCTCGGGGACCTCGCCGGACGAGCCCGGCAGGCACAACGCCCGGACCGCGCTCACCGCGGCCCTGCGCGGCCTGGGCATCACCACCGAGGCGATCGGGATCAGCAGCGACATCGAGGCGGCCTTCGCCTCCGCCCCCGGCGCCCCGGCCGACGGTCTGGCCCTGGTGGCGGGGACCGGAGCGGTCGCGATGCGCATCTCCGGCCGCCGCTGCGCCCTCACCGTGGACGGCGACGGCTGGCTGCTCGGCGACGACGGCAGCGGGTTCTGGATCGGACGGTCCGCGGTGCGGGCGGCGTTGCGGATGGCGGACGGGCGCGGCGGCCCCACGGTGCTGGCCGGGTCGGTGGCCCGCGCCTTCGAACTGCCGGCCGACGTGCTGCCGCACGCCTCCGGCGACGCGTGGGCCCCGGACCGACGCGAGGAGTACCGCAGGCGGCTGCTGCCCGCCGTCATGGCGCAGCCGCCGATCCGGCTGGCCCGTCTCGCGCCCGTGGTCGCGCAGGCCGCGCGGGACGAGGACCCCGTGGCGGAGGCGATCCTCGACCGGGCCGCGGACCACCTGGCCGAGTCCGTCCGCGCGCTCGCCCCCCGCCCGGGCGAACCGCTGGTCGCCACCGGCGGACTGCTCGGCCCCGACGGACCCCTGACCGCACCCCTGGCCGACCGGCTGCGCCCGCTCGGCCTCAGCGCCGACTGGGTGGCCGACGGCTGCCGGGGGGCCGTGGCGCTCGCCCGGCTCCTGATCGGCCTTTAGGGGTCCTTTCACAGGCAGACACTCACGAAAGGGACCGGCCGCATGCCGACTCCGGAACACGCGGCCGCCCAGGCCGAGCAGACGCCCCCGTGCCGCGGCGGTCACGAGGACGCCCGCCCTCTCTACCGCGACCCCGCCGCCCCCGTCGACGCCCGCGTGAGCGACCTGCTCTCCCGCATGACCCTGCGCGAGAAGGCGGGCCAGCTCAACCAGCGGATGTACGGCTGGGACGCCTACCGCCGCACCCCCGACGGCGGTTTCGAACCGACCGAGGCCCTGTACGCCGAGACCGAGCGCTTCGCCGGGCTCGGCGCCCTCTACGGGCTGCTGCGCGCCGACGCCTGGTCCGGCGTCGACCACACGGGCGGCCCCGGCGCCGAGGACAGCGCGGCCCTCACCGACCTGGTGCAGCGGCATGTGACCGAGCGCAGCAGGCTCGGCATCCCCGTGCTGTTCGTCGAGGAGGTGCCGCACGGCCACATGGCGCTCGACGGCACGGTCCTGCCCGTCAACCTGGCCGTCGGTGCCACCTTCGACCCCGGGCTGTACGAGCGCGCCGCCGCCCACGCCGCCGCCGAACTGCGTGCCCGCGGCGGCCATGTCGCCCTGGTCTCGGCCCTCGACATCGCCCGCGACCCCCGGTGGGGCCGGACCGAGGAGTGCTTCGGGGAGGACCCGTACCTGGCGGCACGGCTCACCGAAGCCCTGGTACGCGGCATGCAGGGCGAGCCCGCGGAACTCTTCGCCGCCGACAAGGCCCCCGTCGTCCTCAAGCACTTCGCCGGACAGGGCGCCACCGTCGGCGGCCGCAACTCCGCCGAGTCCGAGCTCGGCTGGAGGGAACTGCACGAGATCCACCTTCCCGCCGCCCGCGCCGGAATCCGCGCCGGAGCCGCCGCCGTCATGGCCGCCTACAACGAGGTCGACGGCATGCCCTGCTCCGGCAACCGCGCCCTGCTCACCGAACTGCTCAGAGAGCGCTGGGGGTTCGAGGGCCTCGTCATGGCGGACGGCCTGGCGGTGGACCGGCTGGCCCGCATCACCGGCGACAAGGTCTCCGCGGGCGCCCTCGCCCTCAACGCCGGTGTGGACCTGAGCCTGTGGGACGAGGGCTTCACGCATCTGGCGGAGGCGGTCGAGCGGGGCCTGGTGAGCGAGCAGGCCCTCGACGCCGCCGTCGCCCGCGTCCTGCGCCTGAAGTTCCGCCTGGGGCTGTTCGACCGGCCGGGCACCACACCGCCCGCACCGGCCGGAGGCAGGGAGCTCAGCACCGCCCTCGCCCGGGCCGCCGTCACGCTGCTGCGCAACGACGGCGGGACGCTGCCCGTCCGGTCCGGCGTCTCCCGTATCGCCGTACTGGGCCCTCAGTCGGCCACCACCGCCCACCAGTCGGGCGACTACACGGCCCCGCAGCGCCCCGGCACGGGCAGCAGCGTGCTCGACGCGCTGCGCCGGCTCGCCCGGCCCGGTGTCGACATCCGGCACGCCCCTGGCTGCGTCCTCACCGGCGACGACCTCTCCGGCATCCCGGAGGCGGTTGCCGAGGCCGCCGCGTCCGACCTGGCCGTGGTCGTCCTGGGCGGCAGCAGCGCCCGCACACCGGACACCGGCTTCGCCGCCAACGGGGCGGCCCTGACCGCCGTTTCGGAGATGACCTGCGGCGAGGGCGTCGACCTGGCGGGACTGCGGCTCGGCGCCGCGCAGTACGCGTTGCTCGACGCCGTCGTCGCGACCGGTACGCCGACGGCGGTCGTGCTGATCCAGGGCCGCCCGCACGTCGTGCCCGACACGGCGGCCGCGGTGCTCACCGCCTGGTACCCCGGCCCGTGGGGCGGCGAGGCGATCGCCGAGGTGCTGCTCGGGCTCGCCGAACCGGCCGGGCGGCTGCCCGTCTCCGTGCCCCGCTCGGCGGCCCAACTCCCCGTCTACTACAACCACAAGGACACGGAGTACGGCGGATACGTGGACGAGAGCGCCGAGCCGCTGTACTCCTTCGGACACGGGCTGTCGTACACGCGTTTCGAGTTCGGCCCGCCACGTGTGTCGGGGCACGGGATCGAGGTCGACGTCACCAACTCGGGGGACCGGCACGGGCGTACGGTCGTGCAGGTCTATCTGCGACGCCTGGTCACACCGGTCTGGCCGCGCACCCTCGAACTGTGTGCGTTCGAGGGTGTCGCCCTCGCGCCGGGTGAGCGCCGTACGGTCACCCTGACCGTCGGGGCCGAGCTCACCGGCGCCGTCGAGATCCGGGTCGCCGAGTCGGCGCGGGCCGCGCTGAGCGTCGTACCGGTGGTGGTCCACCCGGACGGCGCTCAGAACTTCACGGCCCCCGCCGACACGCCCTTGTAGAACCACCGCTGGGTGATCACGAACAGCACCAGCACCGGGATGACGGAGATCACCGACCCGGCCATGACCATCCGCTGGTCGTAGCCGAACGACGAACTCTGCAGCCGTGACAGGCCCAGCGTCAGCGTCATGTGGTTCTCCGAGCGCAGCACGATCAGCGGCCAGAGGAAGTCGTCCCAGGCGCTGATGAAGGTGTTGATGACGACCACCATGATCGCGCCCCACGCGGACGGCAGGTACAGGTGCCGGAAGCGCTGCCACTCGCCGGCGCCGTCGAGCATCGCCGAGTCCTCGATCTCCCGCGGCACCGCCAGGAACGCCCCGCGCATCAGCAGCACGTTGATGGCACCGACGAACCCGGGCAGCCACACGCCCACCAGGTTGTCGACCAGCCCCAAATCACGGATGCTCAGGAAGAGCGACACCATGATCGACTCGAACGGGAACATCATGGAGGCGGCCAGCACGACCCAGACCGCCTTGCGGCCCTTCCAGCCGGGCTTGGAGAGCATGTAGCCGGCCGTGGTGGAGAACACCAGCTGGCTGGTGATGGACAGGACCACCACGATCAGGCTGTTCCTGATGTACGTGGCCACCGGCACCTGCTCGAAGATCGCCTTGTACGCCCGCAGGGTCGGGTGGTGCGGCAGCAGGGTGGCGTTCGCCCCGAAGACGTCCTCGCTGGTGCTCTTCAGCGACGCCAGGAGCTGCCAGAGCAGCGGTCCGACGGTGATGGCGAGCACGAAGAGCAGCAGCAGATAGCGGACGACGAGTTCGCGGGGGCGGCCGTAGTCCCGCCAGCGGGGCATCAGGCGCCCGCGCTTGTGCACAGCGGTCGTCATGACTCGTCCTCCCTCGTCAGGCGCTGCGCCAGCAGGGTCAGCCCCAGCGTCAGCAGGAACAGCGCCACACTGACCGCCGACCCGTAACCGGCGTTGCCGGTCATCGGGTCCAGGCCGACGTCGCGGATGTAGAAGGGCAGGGTGCGGTCGGCGCCGCCGGGGCCTCCGGTGTAGCTGCCGAGCATGAAGATCTCGGTGAACACCCGCAGCGAGCCGATGCCGGTGAGCGTGCCGACCAGCATCATGGCCTGCCGCACGCCCGGCACGGTGATGTGCCAGAAGCGCCGGATCGCCCCGGCGCCGTCCATGGCCGCCGCCTCGTGCAGCTCGCCCGGCACGTTCCCCAGGGCCGCCAGGTAGAAGACCATGTACCAGCCGAGCCCCTTCCACAGCGTCAGGCCCATCGCGCAGAACAGGATCAGCCACGAGTCGGACAGGAAGGGGATGGCGTGCCGGATCAGATGGGCCTTCTGCAGCCAGGTGTTGACCAGTCCGTCGTCGGCGAGCAGCCACTGCCAGCTCAGACCCACCACCACGCTGGAGGCGAGCACCGGTGTGTAGAAGGCCGACCGGAAGAACCCTATGCCGGGCAGTTTCTTCTCCACCAGGACGGCCAGCATCAGCGGCAGCAGCACCATCAGCGGCACCACGATCAGCGCGTACAGCACGCTGTTGCGGGTCGCCAGCCAGAAGTCGGAGTCGTCCAGCATCCGGGTGTAGTTGGACAGTCCGACGAAGTTCGCGGCGCCGCCGAGCGGCTTGGCGTCGGTGAACGACAGCAGGACGGTGTTGAGGAACGGGAACACGCCGAAGACCGCCGCGCAGATCAGGGCGGGGGCGGTCCACAGCCAGGGCAGCCACCAGCGGCGGTACAGCGCCGCGCCGTTGGCGCCGGGGGCGGGACCGGGCAGTACGGCCCGGGCCAGCCGGCGGATGCGGGACGGGGCCGTGCCCGGCGCGGAGGTGTGCTCCGCACCGGGCACGGACACCGGCTTCACGGTCTGCGTCGCCACGGTCAGCTGCCCTGCTTCAGCAGCTCGTTGGCCTTCTCCTGGGCGTCCTTCACGGCCTGCTCGGGGCTCTTCTTGCCCTGCATGGCCAGCTGCACCTGGCTCACGATGGCGTTCTGCACGGCCGGGGAGAGGTTGGTCTGGTTGGTGTCGGCCGTCTTGAGCTGGTCGGCGACGAGCTTGCGGGCCTGCGAGAAGGGATCGTCACCTTTCACGTTCTGGAAGAACGGGTCTTCCAGCGAGGCCGAGGTGGTCGGGAAGATCACCACGTTGGGGTCCTTGCACCAGGCCGTCTGGTTCTCGGCGTTGGTGAGGAACTCGGCGAACGCCAGCGCCGTGGGGGCGTTCTTGCTGGTCGCGGCGACCGAGATGTACTGCGGGGCACCGGCGGAGGCGCGGCCGAGCGCGTCGTAGGGCTGCTGGCCGACGGCCGTCTTGGCGTAGATCGACGGGCTGTTCTGCTTCACGAACCGCACGAAGCTCGGGTTCGTCGAGCCGTAGGCGACCTTGCCCTGGCTGTAGAGCGTGGAGGGGTCGTTGCTGGAGGACAGCGAGTCCTTCGGCATCGCGCCTTCCTTGTACAGCTTCGCCATCCAGGCGACCCACTGGGTGGTGCGCGGATCGTCGGCGAACACGGCCGACTTGCCGTCCGCCGAGAGGATCTTGATGTTCATCTGGTCGAAGTCGGACGGGATGCGCCAGATCGGGTTGGCCATCGTCGCGTAGAACTTGCCCTTGCCCGCCTTGGCGATCTTCTGGTAGTCGGCGAACAGTCCGAACAACGTCGTCGGCGGCTTCGCCGGGTCGATGCCGGCCTTCTTCAGCAGGTCCTTGTTGTACGTCAGCAGGACGCCGCCGGTGTACCAGGGGAGCGTGGTGTGGATCGCCTTCCCGGAGGCGTCCTTGAAGGTGGCGGACTTCCAGAACGACGGGACGAACGGCTTCGCGACGTCCGGGTCCTTCACGCTCAGGTCGAGCAGGTAGCCGGCCTTGGTGAGGGCGCTCGCTGTCGGGGCGTTGACGTTGATGACGTCCGGCAACGTACAGGCCTGTGCGTCCGCGACGGTGCGCTGGGTGAAGGTGTTGTCGCCGGGGTCGTCGATCCACTTGACCTGGGCGCCGGGGTGGGCCTTCTCGAAGGCCTTGATGACTCCGTTGAAGAACCCGCCGAAGTCCTTCTTCAGGTTGGTGGTCTGGAAGGTGATCTTGCCCTTCACGTCGCCGGAGAGCTTGCCGGACCCGACGTTGGCCTTGTCGACCTTGCAAGCGCCGGCGGTGGCCTCCCCGCCGCCCGAGTCGCCGCCGGAGAGGCCGCAGCCGGCGGCCGTCAGCGACAGGGCGACGAGGCCCACTATGGATCCGGTCAGTCTTCTAGCGCGCATCGCTGCCCTCCTGGTGACCAGCCAGCCGCTGGTTCAATGAACCAAGTTCGACTTGGATTGATGAAAAGGTGGACCAGAATTCATCGGAGGTCAATGGGTTGCCGTGTTGCGTTTCGGTTCCGGCCGTGATCAAAACGCTGATCACGGCGCCGATCAGTGCCGGTGTTCGTGGTCCGGATGGGCGGGGTCGCCGGGATGCTCGTGCCCGGGAGCGTAGACGACACCGGCACGGGCCTGGTCCAGCCAGTCGACGAAGGCCCGCCGCCCCGCTGCCCGCCGCAGCTCCCGCGCGATGGGTTCGCGGACCCGCTCGTACGGCAGGAAGTCCTCCTCCGCCGCGGCGCCGAACGGATCGGCACCGCGCCGCAGCGCGGCAGGTGTGAGAAAGCGGTCCCGGTTGCGGACGTAGTAGTCCCGTGCCGCGTCCTCGGAGACGTCCTGCTCGCCCTCCAGGGCGGCCAGCAGGGCGCGCGCGGCCGGGGAGTGGGCCAGCGTCACCGCGACGATGCTGCCGAGGCCGGCGACGTCCGTCTCGGCCACCGCGAGCACACGGGCCGCCGCCACCTCGTCCCCCGGCTCCAGCCCCCGGTCCGCGCAGGCCCGCCGGGCGAGCTCGTCGGCGACCACCACCTGGGTCGCCCAGCGCCGCCGCTGCCGCTCGGCACGGGCGAGGGCGTCCGGACGGGTCTCCCGGTCACGGGGCGGCACCACCCGAAGCAGGGCGTCCACGCGCTCCCGCGGGACCGCCTCCCCGTGCACCAGGGCCGCGTGATCGGTCCGGGTGGGCCCGGGGGCACTCTGATGTACCGCGGCCGTGTGCTCCGTCAAGGCGTCACCTCCAGGGTGACGGCCTCCGTGTAGGCGACGCACCCGTGCCAGGCGACCTTCGCCATCAGCCAGTACGAGCCCGGTGGCACCGCCGAGCCGTCCACCTCGATCACGCACTCCAGCCGCTCACCAGCGGGCACCGTGAACCCCTGGCAGCCCGGCTGGACGCCCGGCCAGGTGCCCCAGGACGACACGGCCCACAGGGTGCCGCCGACCGGGCCCCCGGTGGTGTTGCACAGGCTCACCGGGACCCGGACCCGCTCGCCCCTGCCCACGGTGACGTGCTCCGTCTCCAGGTGGGTCAGGAGGCTCGGCCCGGCGGTCCCGCCCGGCACGTCGAGGGCGACGACGTCCTCGTAGGTCTGCCCGCCGTACGTCAGCCGGGCCGCGAGCCAGTGCCGGCCGGGCGACGCGTCGGGCGGCGGTGTCACCGTGATCTCGGTGAGGGTGAATCCGCCCGGGCCCAGCGCGTACGGCAGCTCGGCGGGCTCGGCGGACCAGCCCGGCGGCACGTGCAGGCGCACGGTGCCCGACACGGGCGCGTCGGTGAGCTCCGAGCCGACCCGGACGGTGGCGGTGACGGGGCCCGAGGCGGTGAGCGTGGTGGGGGAGAGGTACACGGCCACGGGCATGTTGCCGCGCGGGGCGGGGCCGGAGTTGTGCAGCCAGTAGCGGGTGGGGACGGGTTGTGCCGGCTCGTGGGCGGCCACGCCGGGGGCCGGGCGGGCCTGGGGGCCGGCGGCGGGAGTGGCCAGGACCGTGCCGACCTCGAATCCGGTCAGGCCGATCTCCAGCACGCCCGCGCCGTCCGGTGTCAACGGCTCCCCGGCTCTCTCCAGGACGTCCGCGCGGGCGCCCTCGGTCCACTCCCGTGGCCCGTGCACCCGCGCCCGTACCGGCCGGCCGTTCACCTCGTGCATCCGTACGACGACCCCGCGCCCCGGGTCCGCGGGGGCCACGCTGCCCCGGGCGAGCGGGGAGCCGAGCGGCTTGAGGGCGTCGAGCAGGACCTCGCCGGCGGGCTCCAGCTCCAGCAGGGCCGCCTTGCGGGGCAGCAGCGCGGCCTCGCCGGAGGCGCGCAGCCGGGCGGTGAGCGGGTGGTTGTACTCGTGGCCGCGCGCGGGCAGCCGCAGCCGGCGCCAGTCGCCCTCGCCCGCGACCACGGCGTAGTCGAAGGTGTGGGACCAGCGCTGGAGCTGGAACGCCGAGCCGTCGGGCGCGGTGCGGCGGGGCGGGTCGACCCAGACGCCGGACGGCCAGCCGGTGCAGGAGCGCATCAGGGACATGTAGAGGTCGCCGGAGGCGGTGACCACACAGCCGGGCGTGCCCCGGTTGAGGAGGGCGAAGCTGTGACCGTCCCAGGCGTCGCCGGGCGGCAGGGCCTCGCCGCCGCCGGCCGCCGTGGCCGTGACGGTCGCGTCGTCCAGGTCGGCGATCAGCGCGTCGACCGCCTTCGCGTCGTCCTCGGCGTGGGCGCCCGCCACCACCAGCAGCGGCAGCCGTTCGAGGTCCCGCAGGTCGGCCCCCGGCACCCACTCCTCGCGCAGTGAGGCGCGCGGCGCGACCCACACGGCCGCCACGCCCCGCCCGTCCAGCTGGCGCCGGAACTCCCGCCCCGCGGCCGGGTCCCAGCTCAGCGCCTCGGCGACCACGGCGTTGCGGTCGGGGCCGCCGACGGCGATACGGATGTCGGGGAGGTTGGAGTCGACCTCCAGATCGCCGTAGCGGGGGCCGTCGGCGAGGGTCGAGGTGGCGGTGACGCCGACGCGGACGAGGGCCGCCGCGAGCGCGGTGCCCAGCTCACCGGCGTCGTCCCAGGAGGCGTACACCAGCTCGGCGACGCCGATCGACCGGTGGCCGAGGAACCGGCCCGTGTCGTCGTGGACCGCTACCCGCGCGGTGGAGCCCAGCCCGAACCACGTGTTCGCCGGGTTGTCCAGCGTCCACGGGAACTGCTCGCTGTCCACCTCCACGAACCCGAACCCGCGGCCGATCACGGCGTCGGCCACCTCGTGCACCGGCAGCCCGCCCTGCACCGAGGACGGCCAGCGGACCCGGATGAGCCGGTCGGCGCCGTCGTAGCCGTCGATGGTGGTGGAGACGTCGAGCCGGTCGACGCCCTGGAGGAGGGTGAGCCGCTGGGTGTAGCGGAAGACCCCGAGGTCGGCGGTGACGGTGATGCGGGAGCCGGCCCCGGACCGCTCGACACGTACCTCGGCGGTCACGTCCCGGCCGCGGGCGACGGTGGTGCCGGTCGGGGTGAGGTGCCAGGGGCCCTCGCCGAAGCGCGGGTGCCTCGGGTACTCCTCCTGGACGACGAGTTCGTTGCCGATGTCACCGGGGCGCAGCAGCTCGCGGCCGTCCTCGGTGAGCGCGCGCAGACTGCTGACGCCGCCGCCGCGCGCGGGGTCGACCGTCACCTCGTAGAACTCGTTGCGGATGGTGGTGCCCTCGGCCGGCGTCCACCCGGAGGCGGTCCCTTCGGCGAGCGGCAGGGCCCTGAGCCCCATGCCGGGCACCTGGGGCACGACCACGCGCAGCGTGCCGTCCTCGCGCACGGCGGGCAGCGGCAGTCCCGTGTCGTCGAGGGGGAGGAGGCCCGGGTCCTCGACGGTGAGCACGTCCTGCCGCTGCCAGGTCGTGGAGTTGAGGACGACGAGGTCGGGGGAGTCGCCGGGGAAGGGGGTGACGTGGTCGGCGAGGGCCTGGGTGGCGTCGGCGTGCACGGTCTCGGCGAGGTCGTACAGCTCCCGCCAGCCCGTCATCAGGTCGATGTAGACCTGGTCGGACTCGGAGCCGGTGATGGCGTCGTGGTGGGCGCCGTAGATCAGCTGCCGCCAGGCCTTGTCGAGCGCCGCGTCCGGATAGGGGTGCCCGGTGACGAGGGAGGCGAGCGTCGCCCAGGCCTCGGCGTCGGCGAGCAGCGCCTCGCCGTACCGCTGGGCCTGCTTGGTGTCGATGTAGGAGACGTCCTTGCCGGTGTAGACCGGGTTCATGTCCCGCGTCTGCGGCGAGGCCTTGCGGCCTTCCGCGTCGAGCTGTGCGCGTACGGCGGCGAAGAAGTCGCGCGGGACCGCGCTGATGAAGCGGGGCCAGACGTACCGGGCGTTCCAGTCCCGGTGGATGTCCATCACCCAGCGGCACGGCGGCGCGTAGTCCCCGCCGACCGGGAGCAGCACGTTGCGGGTGAGCGCGACCTGCTTCAGCCCCTTGAACAGCTTGAACGCCGCCGCCTCGGCCTCCGGCAGGGTCGGCGCGTTGTCGATCGCCCAGCCCGCGCCGTAGTGGTTGACCATGTACGCGGTCAGCAGCCCGCGTCCGGAGGGGGCGATCCAGCTGAACTCGGCCGGGAACTGCATCCGGTTGGGGTCCCTCGGCTCCTCGCCGAACACGGACAGGGTCGGCCCCCACTGGTGGAACGGCCCGCGCGCCCACGAACTGGACGTGACCCCCGCGTCCGCCATCAGCCCCGGGAACTGCGGATCGTGCCCGAAGGCGTCCAGCTGCCACGCCGTCTCGGGCGACGCCCCGATGATCCCGCGCTGGAAGCCGTCGCCGTACAGCGCGTTGCGTACGGTCGCCTCGGCGCCGGTGAGGTTGGTGTTGGGCTCGTTGTAGGTGCCGCCCATGATCTCGACACGGCCGGTGCGGATCAGCTGGCGCAGGAAGGCGCGCTCTTCCGGGAAGGCGTCCCAGTACGGCTTGAGGTAGTCGACCTCCGCCAGCACGAAGGTGTACGCCGGGTCGCGGCGGGCCAGGTCGCAGTGGGCGCGGACGAGGCTCATGCCGGACTGGCCGCGCGAGTCGAAGGTGCGGGCCGGCAGACCCGTCGTGGCGGGGTCGTCGGCGACGTCCCAGGTCTCGGTGTAGGCGGCCTGGGTGTTCCACCAGACGGGGTCGTAGTGGAAGTGGCTGACCATGAACATGGTCCAGCCGGGCTCGGCCACCGTGAACTCGGCGGTGTGACGGGCCGTGTGCTCCCCGTCGACGGCGGTGACCGTGATCTCGCGCCGGTCACCCGGGGCGAGGCCGTCGGTCGTCACGGGTATCTCGGCACGCACGGTGCCGTCGTCGCCCACGGTGGCGAACGTCTCCCCGGCGCCGCGGATGCCCGGGCCCTCGGCGGAGAGGTGGACCGTCCGGCCGGGGAGATGGCTGATCTCGGCGGCCACCACCTGGTGCGGATGCTCGGCGGTACCGACGAAGAGCTCGGTCGACTCGACAGAGGTGACGCGCATGGGGCTCCTACCGGAGTGCTCGGGGGGAGCCCCATCCTGGCACCGGCGGTTGGTTCAAACAACCATCTTCATGTATCGCTGGTGGTTCATCCATGCAATCCCGGCCGTGCTCACCGGCTGCGGCGGGACTTCACCGCGTGCTGCCTGGCGATGTGGTCGGTCAGCGCCAGCGAGGCGCTCGCACGCTGGTAGGACAGCTGGGCGACCCGGACGTAGAGGCAGTCGATGAGGACCAGGACGGAGTGCCGGGCGCCGATGATGCCGGTGGGGAAGCTGGTCTCGGAGGTGGAGGAGATCAGCCGGATGTCCGCGGCCTTGGCGAGCGGGGAGCGCGGGTCGGCGGTGAGCGCGATGGTGGTGGCTCCGCGCTGCTTGGCCAGCTCGAAGGGTTCGATGGTCTCGCGGGTGGCCCCGGAGTGCGAGATGCCGATGGCGACGTCCGCCGGGGTGAGCAGGGCGGCCGAGGTGGCCGCGGCGTGCACCTCGGTCCAGCCGCGCACCGCGCAGCCGATCCGGAACAGCCTGGTCTCGGTCTCCTGCGCCACGGCTCCGCTGCCGCCGACGCCGTAGACGTCGATACGGCGGGCCCGGGCCATGGCCTGGGCGGCGCGCTCGATCGCGTCGAGGTCTATCCGGTCGATGGTCTGCTGCACCGCGCGCAGATCGGCGGTGCCGACGACCTGTACGACCCGCTCCAGGCTGTCGTCGGGGGAGATGTCCGGGCCGATCTCGGCGGTGCCCCAGTCGGAGACCTCGCCGCGGCCGCGTTCCTGGGCCAGCTCGATCAGCAGGTGCTGGTAGGAGTCGAGCCCTATGGCCCGGCAGAATCGGGTCACCGTCGCCTGCGAGGTCCCGGTGCGGCGGCCCAGTTCGGCGGCCGAGCAGTGGGTGACGGCGGCCGGATCCTCCAGGATCAGCTCGCCGACCTTGCGCAGGGAACCGGCCAGCCGGGGCAGCTCGGTGCGGATCAGAGCGGTGACGTCTGTCGGGGGCATGCAAAGAAGGTACCAGCCACCGTTACGTCCACAGATTGAATACCAGGACCGTCATGTGATTGAGTGATTCACAGAATAGACGTGTGAGGTGGTTCAATCCACCAGTGGGGAGTGCCGCGTGTCCGTCGAGTCTGTGAGCGCCCAGGAGTTCGCGCACGAGAGCCTGTCCGTCCTGCGTCACGTCACCGAGTCCGGCCGCGACGAGGTGGCGCGTGCCGCCGAGCTGATCGCCGACTGTGTGCGGTCGGACGGTGTCGTCCAGGCCTTCGGCACCGGGCACTCCCAGGCGATCGTCCTCGAACTCGCGGGCCGAGCCGGGGGTTTGGTGCCCACCAACCGCCTCAGCATCGCCGATCTCGTCCTGTACGGCGGTGATTCCCCCGCCGTCCTCGACGACCCGCTGCTGGAGCGCAAGCCCGGTGTCGCCGAGCGGATCTACGAACTCGCCGCACCGCGCCCCCAGGACCTCTTCGTCGTCATCTCCAACTCCGGCGTCAACAACGTGATCGTGGAGATGGCCCTGCACGCCAAGGCGCACGGCCACCGCATCCTGGCCATCACCTCGCTCACCCACACCCGTGCCGTGCCGGCCGGTCATCCCAGCGGCAAGAAGCTCGCCGACCTGGCCGACGTCGTCCTCGACAACGCGGCGCCGCGCGGTGACGCCCTGCTCCAACTCCCCGGCGGCGGCTCCGTGTGCGCCCTGTCCACGCTCACCGGTGTGATGCTGGCGCAGATGACGGTCGCCGAAGCCGCCGCGCAGCTCCTCGCCTCCGGCGAACGGCCGCCCGTGTACGTCTCGGCCAATGTGCCCGGCGGGTTCGAGAGCAACCTGGAGCTGGAGAAGCGGTATGCCGGACGGATCCGGCGGACCGCCTCCTGACTGTCATGTGACCGGGGCGGCGATCCTGTCCATTTTGTGATGTGCGTCACAAGGATTAGGGTGGGTCGCTTGGAGGCCCCCCTCGATCGGCGAGTCGAACGGCGGCTCGCGACCGGGCCGCCTCCGGGTGAGGGAAGTGATCCCGTTGTCCGTCTCCTGGGACGGCATCGGCGGTCTCGTCGATGCCCACGAACGTTTTCTGGCCGGGGCTCCTGTCGGCCCGGAGCTCCGAGGGCCGGTGCTCGACTCCTGGAAGCGGTGCCGGTACGCAGGGCTCGAACCGCACCGCGTCGAGGTGCCGTACACCTCCGACCTGGCGCTGGACGACCGGTTCCTGCGCGCGGCCGACCCCGTTCTGGAGGACCTCACCGCCTCGCTCGCCGAGCTGAGCATGACGGTCGTGCTCTGCGATGCCCAAGGCCGCATGGTCCGGCGGCTGGGCGGTGACCGACAGCTGCGCGCACGCCTCGACGAGGTACGGTTCGCCCCCGGATTCGACGCTTCCGAGCAGGCCGTGGGCACCAACGGCGTCGGCACCGCGCTGGCCGAGCGCGGCCCCGTCTACGTCGCCGGCCGTGAGCACTTCGCCGACTGCCTGCAGCCGTTCGCCTGCGCGGGCGCGCCCGTCCGCGATCCGCTGAGCGGGCGCATCGAGGCCGTCCTGGACCTCACCTGCCTGCGCGGCGATGGCGACCCCGCGATGCTGCGGCTGGTCCGCCGGGCCGCCCGCGACATCGAGGCACGGATGCTGGAGCAGGCGACCGCACGGGAACGGGCGCTGCTCGTCGCGTACCGGCGCTCCGGCGGTGACGCGGCCGGCTCGCCTCCGCAGCCCGGGCGCCCGGGCCACGGGACCGGCCCGAACGGCGGCGACCTCGGGCGGATCGAGCTGGCGGTACTGCGGGAGAAGGCCGAGGAACTCATCGCCTCCCCGCACCTGACCCTCGACGAGGTCGCCCTGCCCGGGGGCCGGACGGCGCTTCTGCTGCGCCGCCCGGTCACGGGAGCGGCGGGTGAGACAGGCGTGGCCGTCGAGGCCCGGGTCCTCGGCGGCCCGCGCCTGCAACAGGCCGGACCGGCCGTGCCGGTCACGCAGACCGGGCCGACGACGGCGACCGGGCCGACGGCCGGCCGGTCGGTGACGGTTCCGTCCGCACCGCTGACCCGACGGCCGGTGACAATTCGGCCCGTGACGGGGGCAGTTGAGCCGACGTCCGCTTCGCCCGTGCCGGGGGCTGCCGAGTCCGAGACGGCCCCGTCCGCTCCGGAAGCCGCCAGGACGATGTCCGCTCCGTCCGAGCCGGGGACCGCCCCGCCCGCGACCGCCCCGCACCCCGCCGCCATGCGCACCGTCGTTCCGGTGCCGTCGGCCGCGGAGCCCGAGCCCATCGGTCCGGAACCCTGGGCAGCCGGCGGCGCCGAGAGCAGGCTGCTGCTCGTCGGCGAGCCCGGCGTCGGCAGGCTCGCCGTCATGGCCCGCAGGCGGCTGGAGCTGTTGCACGACGCCGGCGTGCGGATCGGTACCACCCTGGACGTCACCCGTACCGCGGAGGAACTGGCGGAGGTGACCGTCCCCCGGTTCGCCGACTTCGCCGCCGTGGACCTGCCCCATGCCGTGCTGCACGGTGAGGAGCCCGAGCCGCAGGCCGCCGACACCCCGCTGCGCCGGGTCGCGCTGGGCGCCGTACACGAGGAGTCCCATCTGCAGCGGGCCGGCGAGACGGTCCGGTACACCCCGTCCGCCCCGCAGGGCCGCAGCCTGGAGAGCAAGCAGTGCGTGCTCGAACCCGTGCTGGCCGAGGCGCGCGGCTGGATCGCCCAGGATCCCGACCAGTGCGGGCGGGTGCTCGCGGCCGGCGTCCACTCCTTGATCACGGTGCCGCTGCGGGCCCGCGGCACGACCCTCGGCGTGGTGAGCTTCTACCGCTCCGAGAAGCCCGCCCCCTTCGAGGACGACGACCTGGCCCTGGCCCAGGAACTGGTCGGCCGCGCCGCGATCTGCATCGACAACGCCCGCCGCTACACGCGCGAGCACAACACCGCCCTCGCCCTGCAGCGCAGTCTGCTGCCCCGGGGCCGCCCCGAGCAGAGCGCCGTCGAGGTCGCCTACCGCTACCTGCCCGCGCAGGCCGGGGTGGGCGGCGACTGGTTCGACGTGATCCCGCTGTCCGGCGCCCGGGTGGCGCTGGTCGTCGGCGATGTCGTCGGCCACGGTCTGCACGCCGCCGCCACCATGGGCCGGCTGCGCACCGCCGTCCACAACTTCTGCTCCCTCGACCTCCCCCCGGAGGACCTGCTCACCCACCTCGACGACCTGGTCGGACGGCTCGACCGGGGCGAGGGCTGGGCGGCGGAGAACAGCCCGGACTCCGGCATCGTCGGAGCCACCTGCCTCTACGCCGTCTACGACCCGGTGTCCCGGCGCTGCACCCTCACCCGCGCCGGGCACCCCTTCCCCGCGGTCGTCGCACCCGACGGAACGGTGGAGTTCGTCGACCTGCCCTCCGGGCCGCCGCTCGGACTCGGCGGGATGCCCTTCGAAACGGTGGAGCTGGAGCTGGCCGAGGGCAGCCAGCTGGTGCTGTACACCGACGGTCTGATCGAGGACCGGCACCGGGACATGGACTCCGGCCTGGACCGGTTGCGCGCCGTCCTGGCCTGCCCCGGCCGGTCGCCGGAGGAGAGCTGCGAGGCACTCCTCGACGCGCTGCTGCCGAACCGGCCGAGCGACGACGTGGCCCTGCTCGTCGCCCGTACCCACGCGCTGGGGTCCGACCGGGTCGCCCAGTGGGACCTGCCCAGCGATCCGGCGGTCGTCTCCCGCGCGCGTGCGGCGGTCACCGAGCAGCTGGCCGACTGGGGCCTGGACGAGCTGGCCTTCACCACCGAACTGGTCGTCAGCGAACTGGTCACCAACGCCATCCGGCACGCCACCGGACCGGTCGAGCTACGACTGCTCCGCGACCGCGCCCTGATCTGCGAAGTGTGCGACGGCAGCAGCACCTCCCCGCGCCTGCGCCGCGCCCGCACCCTGGACGAGGGCGGCCGTGGCCTGTTCCTCGTCGCCCAGCTCACCGATCGCTGGGGGACCCGGTACACACCCGACGGCAAGGTGATCTGGACCCAGCAGCCGCTGCCGTGAGGTCTGGCCCCCGCCCTCGCCCCTCTTGTCACCTCGGCCGACTTCCTGGAGTCCCTGCCGGACCGCTGCTGAAGCGTCAGGCGACCGCCGGCTGTCCGGCCGGGACGGGGACCAGTCGGGCCGGCCGCGCGGCTCCCGGCCGTGACCCAACCCGGCGGGGCAGGGGGCGTGGGTCGTGCGTGATCTCAGCCGGTGCGGGAGAGCAGGTGCGGTGCGTGGGTGGCGACCGCTTCCATCAGCTGCTTCTTCGACGGGTTCACCATCGCCCGGCCGGCCACGGTCACGGTCGGCACGGTCTCGTTCCCGTCCGCGACCGAGCGGACGAACGCCGCCTCCGGGTCCCGCCAGATGTTCACCTTGGTGTACCGCAGCCGAGTGAAGAGCAGCCGGAACCGCAGCTTCATGCAGAACGCGCACAGGGGCCGCCAGTACACGACCACGCCGTCCCGGTCCTCGGCCATCGTTCTCCCCCTAGGTCTCCCGCCGTGCCGCCGTGCAAGCGTAGACGAGCCACCTCGCGGGAAGGGCGCTACGTCGCCACCGCCCCCGCCACCGGAAGGCCCGGGGTGCGGAAGACCCGTCGCCCGGCGTCCACGGCGAACACCTCGCACCCCTCGCGCGCGGCGGCCCACTCGATGCCCTCGGCGCCCAGTGCGAACGCGGCGGTGGCGACCGCGTCCGCCACGGTCAGGGACGCGGCCACGACCGTCATGCTGAGCAGCCCGGTCGAGGGGCGCCCGGTGCGTCCGTCGATGATGTGGTCGCCGCGCTCGTAGCGCGCGGAGGTGGCGACCGCCCCGTCGGTGACCTCCAGCACGGTGCACAGCCGGTCGGCGTGGTCGGGGTGCCGTACGCCCACGCGCCAGGGCCCGCCGACGGCGACCACGTCACCACCGGCGTTCAGGCAGAACCGCCGGGCCCCGGCCGCCGTCAGCAGCTCCGCCGCCCGCTGCACCGACCAGCCCTTCACGACCGCGCACGGGTCCAGCCCCCGCCCCGGCAGCCGCACGTCGAACGCGCCGCCCGTCGCTACCCGGTACTCCTCGCACAGGCCGAGGACCTCCCGCAGCTCGGCGCTGGGGTCGGTCACCTCCCCGCGGTCGAACCGGGACACCTCACTGCCGGGCTTGAAGGGGCTGAACCGCGCGTCGACCTTGCGCAGCCAGGCGAACACCGCGTCCGCGGCCTCCTCGGGCACGTCCTCGTCGTCCACCCGCAGCGAGACCGGGAACCCCATCACGTGCTCGACGCGCCGCACCTCAGGAGCCCTTCGCGTCGAGCGCGGCCTGCAGCGATTCCCGGTAGCCGTCGCTGGTGATCGTCGCGCCGGACACGGTGTCGATGTCGGCGCTCTGCGCCCGCAGCGTCTCCTGGATCAGCTTCGGCACGGCGGCCTCGGTCTGCGGGTGGTTCGGCTGCTGGAGCATCCGTACGGCGGTGATCTTGTCGCCGTCGAAGGTCACCTCGACCTGGACGGGGCCCTTCTCGGTGTCGACGGTGGTGCCGGCGACGACCCGGCCCGATGTGCCCGACGAGGACGACGAGGACGACGAGGACGACGAGGACGACGCGGACGGCGTCGAGGCGGACTCGGCGGCCCCGGTCGTCGACGTCGTCGTGTCCGTCGACGGTGTGTAGCGCCAGACCGGGATCAGGCCCGCGATCGACAGGACCAGGACAGGCAGTGCTCGTTTCACGGTGCTCACCTCATCCCGCCAGGCTGAAACGCTCGAAGTGGATCTGCGGCCTGGGCACGTTCAGCTCCCGCAGACTGCCCAGCACCGCGTTCATCATCGGCGGCGGACCGCACAGGAAGACGTCCCGGTCGGCGATGTCGGGCACCCATCGTGCCAGCTCGCTGGGCGCCAGCTTGTCGGGGACGGGCGGCCCGCTCACCAGGTGCAGTTCCGCGCCCTTGGCGATCGCCAGCTCCCGCAGCTCGTCGTAGAGGACGGCGTCGCGGTCGGTGGCCACACGGTAGAGGACCACGGCGTGGCCGTGCAGCTCCTCCAGCAGTGCCCGGATCGGGGTGACCCCGACGCCGCCCGCGATGAGCAGGGCGTCCGGGCGGGTGCGGTGCAGGGCGGTGAAGGCGCCGTAGGGACCCTCGGCGAACACGCGCGTGCCGGCCTTGAGGTGCCGCAGGGCGGCGGTGCCGTCACCGGCGGTCTTGGCGGTGAGCCGGAGCTGGGTGCCGTCGGGCGCCATCGACAGGGAGAACGGGTTGGCCTGCCACCAGCGGTCGCGGGTCAGGAACCGCCACAGGAAGAACTGGCCGGCCCGTGCGGGCAACCGGTCGAGGTCGCGGCCCGTGACGTAGATCGAGACGACGTTGTCGTTCTCCGGGACGACCGCCGAGACACGGAGCCGGTGCCGCAGGTTCCGCCACAGCGGAAGGACGAGCCGGCCCACGAAGACGGAGGCGAGGGACACGCCCCACAGCGCGTTCCAGTACGCCTTGGCCGCGGACGACGAGGCGAAGGTCGTCCCGACCGCGACCTGGTGGGTGAAGGCCAGAATCACGGCGACGTAGGCGTACAGATGGATGAAGTGCCACGTCTCGTACGCCAGGCGGCGCCGGGCGTAGCGGGCGGATACGGCACCGACCACGAGGATGATCGCCAGCGCGACGACCGCGCGCAGGACGCCCTCGGTGGTCTCGGCGAGGTCGACCAGCTGGTTCACCGGGTCCATGGAGGAGGCCTGGGCGTAACCGAAGGTGATGAACACGGCGTGCGCGAGCAGGGCCCACAGCACACCGAAGCCGACCCAGCGGTGCCAGGACGTCAGCCGGTCCATGCCGATGCGGCGGTCGAACCACGGCAGCCGGGCCACCAGCAGCAGCTGGAAGGCCATGAGCAGAGCGCCGTAGAGTCCGGCGAGCCGGCCCAGCACGATCAGGGCGTTCGAGGCGAACCCCGCCCGCGCGAAGAAGTAGGTCACCACGGCCGCGTTCGCGGCCAGTACGGCGTACAGGCCCGTGCGGGCCACCACCCGGGGCCGTATCGCCGTGGCGGGCGCGGGGGGTGATTGGACGGTCGTCACGGACAGCAGCTCCTTGATCGGGTCAGGGTCGGTCGAAGCTTCGCTGGCGGCGGCTGTCGTTATCCTGTCGGCCAACTTTCAAGTACTTATCGATCCGGCCGCGGGGGGCGGCCCCGGGTGGAGTGGGGAGCCGCGTGCCGCACTATGAGCGGGTGGAAAAAGTACGACTCCTCGTGGTGGACGACGACCCGCCGATCGCCGACCTGGTCGCCACGGTCGCCCGCTACGAGGGCTGGGAGGCGGTCACCGCGAACTCCGGCGAGGAGGCGCTGCGGCTGGCCGGCGAGTTCGACCCGGACATCGTGGTGCTGGACCTGATGCTCCCGGACATCGACGGCTTCGGCGTGCTCGACCGGCTGCGGCGCTCCGGAACCATGGTGCCCGTGGTCTTCCTCACCGCGCGCGACGGGGTCGCCGATCGGGTGGCGGGACTGACCCGGGGCGGTGACGACTACCTGGTCAAGCCCTTCGCGGTGGAGGAGCTCATGGCCCGGCTGCGCACGGTGCTGCGGCGCAGCGCCGGCCCCGGCTTCCAGCGGTCGGTGCTGCGGGTGGCGGACCTGACGATGGACGAGGACACGCGTGAGGTGCGGCGCGGCGAGCGGCTGCTGAACCTCACCCCGACCGAGTACGAGGTGCTGCGCTACCTGATGCGCAAGTCGCCGACCGTGCTCACCAAGGCGCAGATCCTGGACCACGTGTGGGAGTACGGCTTCGGCGGCCGCTCCAACGTCGTCGAGCTGGTCGTCAGCCGGCTGCGCCGCAAGCTCGACGAGCCCGAGCTGATCCAGACCGTGCGCGGCTTCGGGTATGTGATCCGGCAGGCGGCTCAGTGATCGGCCGGCTCAGGCGGAGCTACCGCGGCATGCGCCTGGGCACCCGGCTGGCACTGGGCCTGGGCGCCCTCGCGCTGGTCGTGTTCGCCGTCGTCGGCACGGCCCTGACGACGTACATGCGGGACTACCTGTCGGCCCAGCTCGACACGCAGCTGGCCCAGGCCCAGATCGCACAGTCCAAGAGCATCGCGGACTACGGCACGCTCTCCGGGAAGAAGTACTACAGCTGGTTCTACGCCGTGTACGACGTCTCGGACGGCACGCCCCGGCTGCGCAGACCCGAGGACCCCGCCGACCTGCCGAAGGACGTCGACGACTTCACCGCCCTGGCCCGGGCGCAGACCGCCGCGCACTCGGAGCTGCTGCGCACCGAGCACCTCAGGGGCGCGGGCCTGTACAGGCTGCGGGCCTGCGAGGTCGAGCCCGGGGTGGTCCTGGTGAGCGCCGCCCCCATGGAGGACATCGGGGACACCGTCAGCCAGCTGATCACGATCCAGGTCGTGACCTTCGTCCTCGCGCTGCTGGCCCTGGTGATCTTCGGCCGCAGGATGCTGCAGCGCGGACTGAAACCGCTGAACGACATGGCGCACACCGCGCACGGCATCGCCTCGCACGACCTGACCGAGTCGGAGGCGCGGCTGCCGCTGCGGGCCGACGGCCGGGACGGCGGCCCGGAGGTGGAGGAACTCCGCACGGCGTTCAACAGGATGCTGGAGCACATCGACGACTCGCTCGCGGTGCGCGCGGAGGCCGAGCAGCGGCTCCGCAGGTTCGTCGCGGACGCCTCCCATGAACTGCGCACCCCGCTGATGTCGGTGCGGGGCTACGCCGACCTGTTCCAGTACGCGGCCGCCAACGCCCCCGAGGAACGGGACAGGCACCTGGCGCGGCTGCGTGCCGAGGCCGCCCGGATGGGGGCCCTCCTGGACGACCTGCTGCTGCTCGCCCGCCTCGACGCCGCCGAGGTGGAGGCACCGCTGCGCCCGGAGGACGCGGACCTGGTGGGCCTCGTGCAGCAGGCCGCCGACGCCTTCCGGGCCGCCCGCCCGGACCACCCGCTGACGGTGACGGCCGGTCCCGAGGCCGTGAAGCTGCGCCTGGACCCGCAACGCATCCGGCAGGTGCTGGACAACCTCCTGACCAACGCGGCCGTGCACACCCCGCCCGGCACCCACGTCGCGATGACGGTCCATGTCACGTCCGGCACGGCCCAGGTCCGGGTCGCCGACGCGGGCCCCGGTGTCCCGCCCGCCGACCGGGAGCGGGTCTTCGACCGCTTCTACCGCGTCGACAAGGCCCGCAGCCGCGACCGCGGCGGCAGCGGGCTCGGCCTGTCGGTGGCGAACGACCTCGTGCGCGCGCACGGCGGCCGGATCGACCTGGCCAGCGAGCCGGGGGCGACGGTCTTCACGGTGACGCTGCCCCTCGGGGGGCGGGAGAGCTGACCGGCCCCTGCGGGGCGCACGCGCAGCCGCCGGTCAATGCGTCCGTCGCCGCGTGACAGTCGACGGGCCGGCTGAGGACGTCGGTGTTGTCCGCCCACTGGTCCACGCCTCCCACCAGCGGCAGCCGGCGCAGTTCCGGTTCCACGACGGTCCGGGCCAGCGCGTGGGCGAAGCGCTCGGCGCGCAGGACCAGGAAGGGGCGTGAGTGGTAGGGCCGGCGCTTCGGGTCCACCGGGTCGATGAGCCCCGAGGCGTTCTGCAGCCGGGCGACGGCCTCGTAGGCGTCGCCGAGATGCCGTTCCCGGGCCGCGTGGTCCGTCGCGGCCAGGGCCCCGCGCAGCGAAGGAGCGAGCGCCCCGGCCGCCGGCAGCCGGGCGAAGGCACTGCCGAGCCACTTGCTGTACGGGGCGTACCGGCGCTCCAGCAGCAGGCACAGCCGCATCAGGTCCCGCACCAGACGGGCGGCCACCACCGCCGAGCCGATGTCGTCACCGACTTCCGCGCACCGGCCGACGAACGCCTCCTCCTGCGAGATCCGCTGCCACTGGCAGGCCAGCAGATACCGCCACACCTGCTCCGGATACCACTCCAGCCCGCGCCGCACCTCGGTCAGCGTGCCGAGCCCGTCGTGGAAGACGGCACCACCCGTGGTCTCGGCGAGCCGTTGCTGCGGCATGGCCAGCCACTCCCGCACCGTGGGCCGGGCGGTGGCCGCACGCAGGCCCAGCTGCCGGTGCAGCCATCCGGCCGGCTCCAGCACGTCGACGCGGTGGTCGACCGGGCCGTCCGTCCGCTCCATCACACCGGACGCGTCCAGCGGATCGTCGCTCTCCCGGAAGTGGGTGGGCCAGCCACGGACCTGCTTCGGCAGCCGCTGCGCCAGGCTCCGGCGGATGTCCTCGCCGTGCCGGGCATGGTCATCGGGCGTGAGGAAGAGCTGCAGCCTCGGCCCCCACTCGTGATCGGCGGACCGTGCCGTGTCGAAGCCGAGCACCTCGGAGCCGCTTCCCACCCGGGCGGCCGTGTACCGCAACCCCGCGAAGTGCTCACGAAGGATCGGCCGGACCGCCTCCTCGTACAGGACCCTGGACAACTCGATACCGGGCAGGAACCCGTCGCCGGAGACGCTCATACCGCCACTGTGGCCGACCGTGCCGATCCGGGGCCAAGCGTTTTTCGCACCAGGCCGTCAGAAGAACAGGCTCACCACCTGGCCGACGGTCATGACCAGCCCGAGCAGCAGGATCGGCACCCCGAAGACGACGATGCCGGCCGTCCTCCAGACCAGCGTCCGCGCCGCCAGTGTGCAGACGGCCTGGTCCGGGTCTTCCGGGTCGTAGACGACCTCGATGCGCTGTGGGTCACCGCCGATCCCCGGCGCCGCGTAGTCGGCCAGGATCTTGTGCGTGCCGCCCTCCAGGTCGGAGTACTGGAAGTACTTCTTCTGACCACCGCCGTGGGCGAACCGTGCCACGACCGCGATCCCCCGCTTCCTCAGCACCCACCGCCGGCGAGCCGCCACAGCCCCCATACCGACCAGAAGCAGGCCGAGGGCGAGCGGCCCCACCCCGGCCGCCCACATGATCGCCCGGCCCATATGACCTGTCAGGGCCAGCCCGGCCATACCCGCGACGTAGACCGCCAGCACGCCGAGAACCTCGATGCGTGTGCGCCGCTTCCTGCGCCGGCCGGCCTCCGAGCCGCCCGTCGGCAGCACGTCGACCAGGGGCGCGCCGCCCTGCGGTGGTCCCGTCTCCGGTCGTGCCCGGTTGATCACCTCGACGAGCCGGGACGCCGCTGCGGCATCCCGGCCCTCCACCACGAACACCGGACCCGGCACACCGTCAGCTCCCCACAGCGCCACCTCGACCGATCGGCCGCCGCGACCCGCCACCCGGGCCTCTTCGACGGCCGCGATCGCTATCCGCCGACGCACTCCCCGCCGGTGCAGCCATACGGCCCCGGCGTCGAGCCACAGGCTCTCGCCCCGCCCGCGGAGCGTGAGCGACGGCATCAAAGGCGGCGGCGACGGCTCGGAGCGACGGGCCATGACGACCTCTTTCCTGCAGATTCCTGCAAAGATTCCTGCAGATTCCTGCAGACGGGTGAGCGGTGGGGCGCCGTCATTCTCTCCGCCGCCCTGGGCTTCTGATCCGGTGAACGAGCCCTTCGGCCGTCAAAATCCCCGCAACACAAGAGGTCTAGACTCTCCCCGCAACGGCCCGCGCGGCCCTGGCCGAAAGCTTCCGCCAACCCGAAGGGTGTTCGGCGTCTTGATACGGATCGAATCAGTCACCAAGCGGTACCCGGACGGCACGGTCGCCGTCGACCGGCTCTCGCTGGAGATACCCGACCGCTCGATCACCGTCCTCGTCGGGCCGTCGGGCTGCGGAAAGACGACGACCCTGCGCATGATCAACAGGATGGTCGAGCCGAGCGAGGGCACCATCCTCCTCGACGGCGAGGACATACAGCGCCGACCGGTCCACACGCTGCGCCGGTCCATGGGGTACGTCATCCAGAACGCCGGCCTCTTCCAGCACCGCACGATCGTCGACAACATCGCCACCGTGCCCCGCATGCTCGGCTGGGGCAAGCAGCGGGCCCGGGACCGGGCGGCGGAGCTCATGGAGCGGGTGGGGCTCGACGCCTCGCTCGCCAAGCGCTACCCCTACCAGCTGTCCGGTGGCCAGCAGCAGCGCGTCGGCGTGGCGCGGGCGCTCGCCGCGGATCCGCCGGTGCTGCTCATGGACGAGCCCTTCTCCGCCGTCGACCCCGTGGTGCGCAAGGGCCTGCAGGACGAACTCCTCCGCATCCAGGACGAGTTGGGCAAGACCATCGTGTTCGTCACGCACGACATCGACGAGGCCATCAAGCTCGGCACGATGGTCGCCGTGATGCGCACCGGCGGTCGGCTCGCCCAGTTCGCGCCGCCCGCCGAGCTGCTGTCCGACCCGGCGGACGCCTTCGTCGAGGACTTCCTCGGCGCCGACCGCGGCATCCGGCGGCTGTCCTTCTTCCCCTCCGCCGGCCTGGACCTGACGACGGATCCGGTCGTCACCGTCGACGCCACCGCCGAGCAACTCGCCGTGCCCGACGTCCCCTACCTCCTGGTCACCGACGCGGACGGCAGACCCCTCGGCTGGAGCGAACCGCGGGACCTGACCGCCGGAGACATCAGGACCGAGCGACTGCTCTCCTACGGGCGCCCGTTCGTGCCCGGCACCGACTCGCTGCGGGCCGCACTCGACGGCGCCGTGCTGTCTCCCACCGGCTGGGCCGTCGCCGTGGACACCGACGGCCGGGTGACCGGTGTCGTCTCGCAGCAGGTCATCGGCGAGGCGATCCGCAGCGCCCACGCCGCGGGACGCACGGAGGCCGAGGTCGCCGGATGAACGGTTTCTTCCACGACTTCTTCGACATCCCGAGCGACCTCCAGCACAGCTACACCGGCCTGATCGGGCTGCATCTGCGCGAGGCCCTGCTGCCGGTCCTGGCCGGCCTGCTGCTCGCGCTGCCGCTCGCCCAGCTGTGCGTGCGCTTCCGCTGGCTGTACCCGCCCGTGCTCGGTGCGACGACCGTGCTGTACGCCATCCCGTCGCTGGCCTTCTTCGTCGTCCTCATCGACTACACCGGCCAGACCGAGCTCACCGTTATGATCCCCCTGGCCGTGTACAGCCTGGTGGTGCTGGTTCCGGCGATCGTCGACGGCGTCCGCTCGGTGCCGCAGGAGACGCTGGCCGCGGCCCAGGCCATGGGCTTCGGGCCGGTACGGCGGTACGCGCAGGTGCAGTTGCCGATCGCCGTGCCCGCGATCGTCGCCGGGCTCCGGGTGGCCACCGCGTCGAGCATCTCACTGGTCAGCGTCGGCGCCCTCATCGGCAACCAGGGCGCCCTCGGCAACCTGCTGGCGGCCGCCCAGAAGTACGACCGGCCCGAGCTGGCCGTCAACTCCGTGATCACGACGGCCGTCCTGGCCATCCTGTGCGACGCCGCACTGGTCCTGGTCCGCGTCCTGCTGACGCCGTGGATGCCACGCGGTACGCGCACCCGCCCGAAGCCCGCCGCGCGGCAGGACATGCCCGAACCGGAGGAGGTGATCGGGTGAACGTACTGAACTTCGTGAACGCCTTCTTCAGCGACGGCGCCCACTGGCACGGCTACGACGGCATCCCCCAGCGCCTGCTGGAACACGTCCAGTACTCAACTCTGGCGCTGGCCCTCGCCGCCGCGATCGGCCTGCCCGTCGGCCTGATCACCGGGCACACCGGGCGGGGCGGCAACGCGCTCGCCTTCATCGCCACCGCGGCCCGCGCACTGCCCAGCTTCGGTCTGCTGGTGCTGATCGTGATCCTGATGGGCTTCACCCTGCTGCCGGTGATGATCCCGCTGGTCGTCCTCGCCGTCCCGCCGATCCTGGTGACCACCTATGAGGCGGTGCGCTCCGTCGACCCCTCCCCGGTGGACGCCGCCCGGGGCATGGGCATGCGCGAGACGCGGATCCTGTTCCAGGTCGAACTGCCGGTCGCCCTGCCGCTGATCCTCAGCGGTCTGCGCTCGGCGGCCATCCAGATCGTCTCGACGGCCACCATCGCGGCGTACGTCAGCCTCGGCGGCCTCGGCCGGTACATCGTGGACGGGCTCTACCAGCGTGACTACGAGAAGGTGGTCGGCGGCGCCACCCTGGTGGCCGTGCTGGCGCTGGTCACGCTCGCGGTGTTCTGGGCCGCGGGACGGCTGGCGGTGTCCCCCGGGGTGCGCAGGCGCTGACGACCACGCGCACTCCTGCAAGAAACCGTAACCAGGCCGTGGTTGACGGACCGAGAAGCGGCTGGATTGGATCGGTGGATGACTTCTACCGCGAAGAGCAGCTGGTCCAGGACGAGGCACACCGGCGCGGCGGCTGTCGCGCTCACCGCCGCGGCGGCCCTGCTCGCGGGCTGCTCCTCCTCCGACGACACCTCCGACAACCCGCTGGCCGGAGAGAAGGCGAAGGCCGGCACCGTGGTCGTCGGCTCCAACAACTTCGCCGAGAGCACCCTGCTGGCCGACATCTACGGCGAGGCGCTCAGAGCCAAGGGCGTCAAGGTCACCTACAAGCACAACATCGGCAGCCGGGAGACGACCTACGGCCTGATGAAGAACGGCACCGTCACCGTGCTGCCGGAGTACAACGGGGCGCTGCTGGCCTACCTCGACGCCAAGGCCACGCCGAAGACGGTCGAGGAGACCACGTCCGCCCTCAAGGGCAAGCTGGACCCGAAGCTGACGCTGCTTCAGCCGTCGTCCGCGGAGGACAAGGACTCGGTCACCGTCAACGCGGCCACCGCGAAGAAGTACAAGCTCACCTCCGAGTCGAGCATCGGCGACCTCAAGGACATCGCCAAGGACCTGGTCATCGGCGGCGGGCCGGAGTTCCAGACCCGGCACCAGGGTCTGGTGGGTCTGAAGTCGGTGTACGGCGTGGAGTTCAAGTCCTTCAAGGCGCTGGACGCGGGCGGACCGCTCACCCAGGAGGCGCTGAAGAAGAACACCGTGCAGGCCGCGGACATCTTCACCACCGACCCGACCATCACCAAGGAGAAGTTCGTCGTCCTCAAGGACCCGAAGAACCTCTTCGGCTTCCAGAACGTGCAGCCCCTGGTCTACAAGAGCGGCCTGGACCAGAAGGGCGTCGACGCCCTGAACGCCGTCTCCGCCAAGCTCGACACGGCCACGCTGCTGGACCTGGACGCCCAGGTGCAGCTGGAGAAGAAGGACCCGCTGGACGTCGCGAAGGCCTGGCTGAAGTCGGCCGGCCTGGACTGAGACCGCGACCGGCCGCGGCACCTCGTGGCCGCCGGACGTACCGGCCCGTCCCCCGTGCGGGCCCGTACATCCGGCGCGACCCGGACGGCACAGTGAAAGGACCCCTTACCGTGGTGTCGGGCCCGCAGCAGCATGACGACGCATGGGGAACATGGGGGAGCTGTCGCCGTACGACGCCACAGACGCTGCCGGGTTCGTCGCGTCGATGCGGCAGCTGAAGGAGCGGGCGCGGCTGACCTATCGCGAACTGGAGGAGCGGGCCGCCGCCAACGGTGACGTGCTGGCGCGCAGCACCCTGGCCGACATCCTGCGGCGGACGAACCTGCCGCGGCCCGAGGTGCTGGCCGCGTTCGTCCGCGCCTGTGGGGACGGGCAGCGGCTCGGCGCCTGGCTGGACGCCAGGGACCGGATCGCCGCGGGGGCCGCCGCCGTGCCCGGCCTGGTGCTCGGCCCCGACCCCGAGATCGGCTCACCGGCCGGCGAACCCGCGGACGCGCGGCCCCGCCGGACCAGGGGCCGCGCGTACGCGATGGGCGCAGCCGTCACGGTCCCGCTGCTCGCCCTGACCGCCTGGGTACTCCTCCCCGGCGGTCCCGGCGCACCGCCCGCCGCCTCTCCCGCCGACGGCTGGGTCACCATCCGCCCGGCCCGCACCCCGGAGCTCTGCCTGACCGACGGACGCGACCGCGACGGCGCCTACGGCAGTGCCGTGGCCGTGCAGCTGAGCTGCGCCCGGGCCACCGTGCCGCGCACCTATCTCGAACCGGCCGGCGAGGGCCTGTACCGCATCCAGTGGCACCACCCCGAGGAGGGCAAGGGGTGCCTGACGGTCATGACCGGCGGCCCGGTCAAGGGCATGCTCGAGGAACGCTGCACCGGAGCCGCCGACCAGCGGTTCCTCGTCCGGGCGGGCTGACCGGGCGTCAGTAACCGACGTGGAAGGTCGCGTCCTGGCGGTCGGTGGCCGTGGAGACGGGGTCGATGCGCAGGGCGAAGTCGAAGTGGCGTATGTAGCGGGTCGGGTTGTTGTACGAGCGGAACGACGACCAGGAGGAGTCGGCGAGCCCCGCGGTCCGGTAGAAGGTCGCGTCCGCGGCGAACGTCGACGTGCCGTCGTTGACGTCCAGCCGCAGCGCGTAGTTGTAGTGCCGCAGGTACCGGGTCGGGAAGTTGACCGACTGGAAGGAGACGCCGGAGGAGTCCGCGAGCCCCGGCACCAGCTTCCACTGGGAGTCGGTGTACGGGTCGAAGGGGTACGCGTCGATCCGGCCGGCGTAGTTGCTGTGCCGGACGTAACGGGCCGGATGGTTGTAGGACTTGAGCCGGTTCCAGGCGGGGGCACCCCACTTGGCGACGAGGTTGTCGTACTGGGCGGCGGTGATCGGCTGGATGCCGCAGTGCTTGGAGTTGAGCGGCTGGGTGTAGCGGCGCTGGTCGAGCGCCGTCCAGGTGCCGGACGACAGGTCGGTGCTCTGCCAGGCGTAGAAGACGCCGTTGGGGGTGTAGGTGTCGCCCCACAGGTACCAGGTGCCGGACGTCAGGGACTTCACCACGGTCGGGGCCTCCGTGCCGCCGTGCGCGGCAGGCTGGCTGAAGGGTGTGAAGCTGCCGGGGTTCAGGGAGGTGGATCTGGCGCCGACCAGGGTCTGGTCCTTCTTGAAGTAGAGGTAGTTGACGCCGTTCACCCCGACGGTGAGGTTGCCGTCGATGACGTCGTAGCCGGGGTCGAAGAACACCTGGGGGCTCTCGGTCGTCCGGAAGTCGGTGGTGTAGCTCACCATGATCACGTTGTGGCCGCTGCTGTTGACCGACGAGTAGAGGATGCCGTACTTGCCGCGCCCGGCGTCCCAGAAGGCCTCCGGCGCCCAGCTGTGGGTGCCGATCATGTCGTGCAGCTTCAGCAGCCGGTAGCCGGTGAAGGAACGCAGGTCGGCCGAGTCCCAGACGTGGATGTAGACGCTGTTCCGGGTCCAGTCGGTGCCCTTCAGATCCGTCGCCAGCACGACGAAGCTGCCGTCCTGCTTGCGCAGGACGAACGGGTCGCGCAGCCCCCCGGCGCCCCCGGTCGGGGTGACCACCGGGTTGTTCTGGTTCAGGGGCATCCACTCCAGGCCGTCGGTGCTGACCGCGAGATGCAGGCCGTAGTCGGTGCCCAGCCCGTTCGGCGACTCGGTGAAGTAGCACATGACGTACGCCGAGTCGGCGGCGTGGGCGGATCCGGCGCCGAGGGCCAGAGCGCCGGTCGCGGCCAGCGGAACGGTCGCGGCCATGCCGAGGAAGAGACGGCGGGAGGGGAGGGGACTGGCGTTCATATGCTCTCCAGTGGGTGGGCGTTTGCGGGATGCCCTGCGATCGACATTTCGAACATGGTCCGGTAAGTCGATCAGAAGGTAGGGATGTGACGCATGCGCGTCAATCACACGGTCGGGCTTGGCTGAATCGTGACCATCCGGGCTCCGCGGCGGAGGTGACGGTCAGCCCCGGATCGCGGAGGCGATCAACTGGTCGATCAGGGCGATGAGTACGTCCCGGGACGACTTCCGCTCCCGCGCGTCACACAGCAGCACCTGCACGTCCTCCGGAAGCGCCAGCGCCTCCCGGATGTCCTCCGGTGGGTACGGATGCTCCCCGAAGAAGCCGTTGACGCCGACGACGAACGGAATACCGCGCCGCTCGAAGAAGTCGATGGCGGCGAAGCTCGACTCAGGTCTGCGGACGTCCACGAGGACCACCGCGCCCAGGGCGCCGACGGCCAGGTCGTTCCACATGAACCAGAACCGCTGCTGCCCGGGCGTCCCGAACAAATACAGCACCAGGCTCCGGCTGATGGTGATCCGGCCGAAGTCCAGGGCCACGGTCGTGGCCCGCTTCTCCTCGATGCCGGCCAGGTCGTCGACGTCCAGGCCCGCCGCGGTCAGCGGTTCCTCGGTGCGCAGCGGGACGATCTCGCTGACCGACCCGACCATGGTCGTCTTGCCCACGCCGAAGCCTCCGGCGATCAGGATCTTGACCGTGTCGGGTGCCGTCGGCGCCTGGGGCGTGGGGTCAGAGCCGGCCAAGGCCGTCCCTCACTTTCTGCAGCAGGTCCAGGTCCGGGGTGGTGCGGGTGACGGGACGCGGCGGATGCGCGGTGATCCGGCCCGCCTCCAGCAGATCGCAGAGCATGATCACGACCACGCTGACCGGAAGGTCGAGCCGGGCGGCCACCTCCGCCACGGCGACCGGCTCGGCGCACAACCGCAGGATCCGCAGATGCTCCGGCTGCGGCCGCGCCGCCCGTTCCGGCGGCGGATCCACCGCGGTCACCGTCGTGATGAGGGTGAAGCAGGCGCGGCTGGGCCGGGTGCGTCCGCCGATCAGGGTGAACGGCCGCACGAGCCGGCCCCCCGCGTCGCCTCCGCTCACTTCAGTCGCCGGGGCCGAGCGTGGGACCGACCGTCCCCCGCGGTGCCGCGCTGAGGTGCTCGCCGATCTTCTTCACCAGCATGTTCATCTGGTACGCCACCACACCGACGTCCGCGTTCGGGCCGGTGAGCACGACGAGGTGCGCGCCGGGGCCCGCGGAGGTCAGGATCAGGTAGCTGTTGGCCATCTCGATCAGCGCCTGGCGCACCGGGCCGCCGCGGAAGTCCATGCTGACGCCCTTGCTGAGGCTCATCAGACCGGACGCGGTCGCCGCCAGCCGCTCGGCGTCGTCGCGCAGGAAGCCCGTGGACTTGCTGACGACCAGTCCGTCCTCGGAGAGCACGACGGCCTGGTTGACGTCGGCGACCCGGTCCACGAGTCCGGTGAGCAGCTGGTCCAGCTGGGTGTGCGTGGCGGGGATGGGGCGTGTCATGGGTGTGTCCTTCGTCAGCGGTCGGCGTGGGGAGCGGAGGAGAGGGGGGTGTCTGCCGCGGGAACCTCCTCCGGTGCGGCCGGGTCCTCGGGGTCGGTGTCGCGCGCCCGGAGCGTGCCGCGCTGGAAGCCGGCGAGGGAGGAGGCGGCGCGTTCCGCGGTGAACTCCTCGTGGGAGCCGTCCTCCTCGGCGGACGGGGACTCCTCGCGCAGCTCGGCGGCCAGGCTGGTCTGCGGCACCCGGCGCGGCAGCGGGGCGAGCCCGTCCCGCCGGGCCTCCAGCGCGGGGGCGGGCGTACTGCGCGCCGCGACGAGGGCGGGCCGAGCCTCGCGGACGGCGGCCTCGGTACCCTCGACGGCCGTCTCCTCGGGCGTGGCGGCGTCCGGGATCTCCCGCACCACGACGTCGTGCGGGATCAGCACGATCGCCGTCGTCCCGCCGTACGGCGAGGCGCGCAGCGTCACGGTGATGCCGTGCCGGTGGGCCAGCTGGGCGATCACGAACATGCCGAGCCGGAGGTCGTCGGCCAGCGCCACCACGTCGAACTTCGGGGGCACCGCCAACTGCGCGTTGAACGAGGCGTAATCCTCCTCCGACATGCCGAGACCGCGGTCCTCGACCTCGATGGCCAGCCCCTTGGCGACCATCGTGGCCCGCACGTCGACCGGGCTCGGGGCGGGGGAGTACGCGGTGGCGTTGTCGATGAGCTCGGCCAGCAGGTGGATCACGTCCGCCACCGCGGGCGGCGCCAGGTACACCTCCTCGTCGGTGTGCACCTCCACCCGCTGGTACTCGGCGACCTCGCCGACGGCGCTGCGCAGGATGTCGATCAGCGCGACCGGCTCCCGCCAGCTGCGCCGGGGCTGCTCCCCGCTGATGATGACGAGGTTCTCCTCGTACCGGCGCAACTGACTTGCGGTGGAGTCCAGTTCGTACAGGCCCTTGAGGACGTCGGGGTCGCTGTGCTCGCGTTCCAGTGCGTCGAGCCTGGTCAGCTGCATGTTGACAAGGTTCTGGCTCTGCCGGGCGATGCCCAGGATCACCTTCTGGAAGCCGCGCCGGGTGTCGGCGAGCTCCACCGCGGTGTGCACGGCGGTGCGCTGGGCCGTGTTGAACGCCCGGGCGACCTGACCGAGTTCGTCCCGGCCGTAGTCCAGCGGCGGGGTCGCGGACTCCACGTCCACCGTCTCGCCCCGCTCCAGCTTGGCGACCACGTCGGGCAGCCGCTCCTGCGCCAGGCTGAGGGTGGCCATCCTCAGGCCGCGCAGCCGCCGGGACAGCGAGCGGGTGATCCGCCAGGACATCCCGACGCACACCAGCAGGGCGATCAGGCCGCCGGCGCTCAGGGAGGCGGCCGTGACCAGCAGCCGGTGGGCCTTGTCGGCGCTGCGGGTGAGCAGTTCCGTCGTCTGCTGCCGGATCAGGCCCTGATACTGCCGGGAGAGCGTGTCGATGGCCGCGGTCCACCGCTTCTGCGCGTCGGGCAGGGACACCTTCCCGTCGCCCGCCTTCAGCCGGGCCGAGAGCACCTGGTCCTCGATGGACTGGAGGGTCTGCCACTCGGGGCTCTGCAGGATCCGCTCCGTCTGCGTCTTCGCGTTGCCGGTCAGCTGGGGGACGATCTGGTCCTCGACCAGCCAGCGGCGCGAGTCGACCAGCTGCGCGAACCGGACCCAGGTTTTGTCGTCCAGGTGCCCGGACGGCCAGGCCAGGGTGAGCTGCGCGTCCTCCTGGGAGACCAGCTCCGCCGCGTGCTCCAGCGCGACCAGCGGACCGGCCTGCGAGGTGAGGTCACCGTCGTCGACCTGCGAGAGCTCCTGGAAGGCGTGGATCTGGTCGTCGATGATCGACGTGTACTGGTCCAGGGCCTGCTCGGGAGTGATGTCCGTGGGGTTGTCCACCTGGTCCCGGTAGTACTCCAGGCTGCCCAGCGACCCGAGGACCGAGTACAGCCGGTCGGAGATACGGTCGGGCGCCTTCTGGATCGCCTCGGACTGGCCGACCAGTTTGGCGACCGCCACATCCGTTTTCTTCCGCTGCGCGTCCAGCGCGGCCCGGGAGCCGCGCGGCGAGGCCAGCCACGCGGCCGACAGGCTGCGCTCGGCCTGCAGGGCGAGCGTCGCGTCCGTGCCCATCGCGCCGGTCGACCTGCTCAGCTCCGTCTGCGCGCGCAGCCGCAGGCCCTCCGAGAACATCTGGATCGTCGTCACACCCCACATGGCGGTGAGGGTGACGCTGGGGACCAGCGCCAGGAGGATCAGCGAGAGACGTATGGAGCCGAGACGGCGGCGCCGGGCACCTGTCCGAGGAGACATCGTGGTCCTAGGCGATCAACGGGGCGGCGGGGGAGCGGGAAACGGGAGCGGTGAGCGGGGGACGGGCGCGGCGGGGGTGGGAGCCTGTCCGGTACGGCACAAGGGGTGAGCAGGATGTTATCCGTACAAGTGGCTGCACGCGCCACCGGTGGCCCCATCCTTGGCGACTCCCTCACACGAAGTTTCCGGTCAGCGCGTTCCGTTGGCGGCGAGCGCCGCGACCTTGTCGACGTTCGTCCTGGTGACGAAGGCGGGGCCGGTGAGCACCGGAGCCACGCCACCACCGCTGATGTTGCCGTTGGTCCGGTACAGCCAGAGCGCGTCGACCGCGAGATAGCCCTGCAGGTACGGCTGCTGGTCCACCGCGAACTGCACGTTGCCGCTCTTGACGGCGGCGGCCACGTCCTTGTTGAGGTCGAAGGTGGCGACGTGTGCCTTGCTGCCCGCCTCCTTCACCGCCTTGACCGCGCTGAGCGAGAACTGCGCGCCCAGGGTGACGACTTCGTCGATGGTCGGGTCCTGCCGCAGTTCCGTGACGATCGAGGCGTTCACCTTGTCCAGGTCGGTGCCCTCCACATAGAGGTTCTCGGTGTCGCCGCCGAAGGTCTTCTTCACCCCGGCGCAGCGCGCCTCCAGGGCGACGTTGCCGCGCTCGTGGATCACGCACAGGGCGTGCTTGGCCTTGAGGCCGTTCAGCTTCTCGCCGACGGCCCGGCCCGCGACGCTCTCGTCCTGCCCGAAGTACTCCAGGAGCCCCGTCGACCGCCAGGCGCCGATACCGGAGTTGAGACCGACCACGGGAATGCCCGCCGCTCTGGCCTCGGCGACCGGACCCCTCATCGCCTGCGGCTTGGCCAGGGTCACCGCGATGCCGTCGACCTTCTCACGGACGGCGTCCCGCACCAGCTCGGCCTGCCCCGCCGGGTCGGAGTCGTTCGCGTAGGACAGGTCGATGCCGTCCTTGGCGGCCGCCGCCTCGGCGCCCTTCCTCACCAGGTCCCAGAAGGCGTCGCCCTTGCCGCCGTGGGTGACCAGAGCGACCGTCGTCCGGCCGTCGCCTGCCTTGCCCGCCGCGGACGCGTCGTCGCCGGAGCCGGAGCAGCCGGCCGCGAGCAGGCAGACGGCGGCCGTCAGGGCCGCGACGCGGGCGAATCCGGGGGAACGGAGAGGCGGGGGAGGAGTCTTCATCGCGGTGCGGCACCTCGCTGTGCGGCCGAGCAAGCGGAACGGGGCGAGGCAGGCCGGAGCCGCGGAAGCAGGTGCTCCGACCGGGTAACTCTCGCTGGCCCGGAGCAAACCCTGTGTGACCGCCGGTAGTCAAGTGAACAACCACCTTGCGTGAGTTGTTGCTGCCACATCGTGATCCTCTTGGGCCCGAGGCGCCGCCTAGACTGGTCGGACCGTACGACAGGGCCCTGACCAGGACCGGGAGGACGACGACGGTGACGGCAGCCGGCAGGGGCATCGAGGACCCGTCCGCCGACGTGCTCGGCCAGGCGGCCGCTGCCTTCGGCCTGCTGGGCTCCCCCGCCAGGCTGCACATCATGTGGGCGCTGGCCCAGGGCGAGAGCGACGTGACCGGACTCGCCCAGCGGGTCGGTGGCGCGCTGCCCGCGGTCAGTCAGCACCTGACCAAGCTGAAGCTCGCCGGGCTGGTCCGCGCCCGCCGTGAGGGCCGCCGCCAGGTGTACTTCGTCGACGACCCGGACATCGTGGACGTGGTACGGCTGATGATGGGCCGGCTCACCGAACGCGCCGGACCGGCCCGCCGCCTCCACGGCCTCTGACGCCACCGACGGCACGGCACCGCGGGCGCCGCACCGGCTGGAGGCCAGCCTGCGCGGCCTCCTCGGTCCCTCACCGCCGTGCTGCCCTGCCTCGGCTCCGGGCCCGCGGCAGGCACGGGAGATCCCTGTCGCCGAACTGGTGCCCGGGGGCGTGGTCCGGCTCCGGCCCGGTGACATGACATCGCCGCACGCCGCGTACGACGTCCTGCCGGCCGTCGTCCTCAGCCTGTACGTGCTCGTCCTGGTGGCCATCGGGGTTCCGTCAGCCGTACGTCAGGTTCGAGCAGGGGTTCTCGTCGGCGGAGCGGGCGCCGTTCGCGATCTCGCTGGGCACGGCGGTGGGCGTCGGTGACGCAGCGGCCGCGGGCGTGTTCGCGTACGCCTGCCCCAGCACGACGTTGACGGCGGTCCCCGTCACCCGCTCCAGCCGGGCGCCGGGGAAGACCTCCGCGACGGTCCTGGCCTGCGTCTCCAGGCCGGGGCCGTACTCGACGAGGGTGGTGGTGTGGTCCTGCGCGGCTGCCGTCGCCGTGCCGGTGACCGTGAAGCCGTCCGAGGTGAGCGTGGCGGCGGCGCGGGCGGCCAGGCCGGTGACGGTGGTGCCGTTGTAGACGGTCACGTCGATGCCCGCGCCGGAGACGTGTGTGGGGGAGGCGCCGGCCGTAGGCCCCTTCTTCTTGCCGCCGGCGTTCTTGCCGTCGATCGTGCGGTCGGCCCTGAGCGCGGCCCACAGGGCGTCGGCGTCCGGCTGCACGATCGCGACGCGCGATCCCTCGTACCGCCAGGGGAGCGTGACGAACTTCGTGTCGTGCAGGTCGATGTCCTTCAGCGACATCGCGAAGGAGATGAGCTTGCCGGCGGAGCCGAGCCCGGGGTCGACGGTCATCGACTTCGTGGCGGCCTCGGCGAGCGGCAGCAGCCTGGCCGGGGTCAGACCGTTGCTCTTGACCTTCTTCAACAGGTCGGCCACGAAGGCCTGCTGGCGCTTGATGCGGCCGATGTCGGAGCCGTCGCCGATGCCGTGCCGGATGCGCACGTAGTCCAGCGCCCGCTGCCCGGAGACGGTCTGCACACCCTTCCTGAACAGCAGCTTGCCGGGGGTGGTGAGGTGCGGGTTCAGATCGTTCTCGTACACGTCCTGCGGCAGGCACACCTTGACCCCGCCGACCACCTCGGTGAGGCGGGCGAAGCCCTTGAAGTCGACGACCACGGTGTGGTCGACGCGCAGCCCGGTGAGCTTCTCGACCGTGTTCTGGGTGCAGGCGGGGTTGCCCTTGGCGGTCTGGCCCACGGAGTAGGCCGCGTTGAACATCGTGTCGGTCTGCGTCTTCGTCCAGCTGCCGTCGGGGAGCCTGCAGGGCGGGATGGTGACCAGGGTGTCGCGGGGGATGGAGACCGCGAGGGCATGTCTGTGGTCGGCGTATATGTGCAGCAGGAACGTGGTGTCGGAGCGGCCTATGTCGTCCTTGTCGCCGCCGCCGAGGGCAGCGTTGCCGCCGGTGCGGGCGTCGGAGCCGATGACCAGGACGTTCTCGCCCTGGGAGACGCCGGCCGCCGGGCGGTCGCCGGATATGCCGCCCGAGTCGAACGTGTTGATGTTGCCGTTCAGCTTCAGGTAGATCCAGCCGGCTCCGGCGGCCGCCGTCACCAGCAGCGTCAGGCAGACCACGAGCGTGACGCGCAGACCGCGACGGCGGCGGCGCCTGCGGTCCCGGCCGGCGGTCCGGTGACCGCGGTGTCCACCGCCGCCGCGATGGCTCCGGTGTCTCGGGGGAGCTGCGCTCCGGCTGCTGGTGACGGTCATCGGCGCCTTCTTGTGTCTTCCCCAGGGTTGTACAGTTGCGCAAGCTGGCAACTGTCGTGTTGCGGACGAGTGACGGCAGTGTCCTCGGCCTACGTAAGAGAGACGCAAGGAAAGAGAGGGTGCGGCCATGCTGCGCAACGGACTGGAGCCCTAGGCCGTGTCCGCAAAGTCCCGCCTGCCCCGCGACGCCTGGCACGCCCTCTCGCCGCACCGGGCGAAGTCCCAAGTACGTCCAGTACGAGGGCCTCCGCCCGGCACGCCGAGAGCACGCACCAGACGCCGCGGGGCCCGCCCTCCGGGCGGACGACGGGACTTTGCGGACACGACCTAGCACCTGCTGATCGTGGCGCTCGTCGTCATCGTGCTCTTCGGCTCGAAGAAGCTCCCCGACACCGCGCGGGCGCTCGGCAGGTCGATGCGCATCCTCAAGAGCGAGGCGCGGGCGATGAAGACCGAGAACGAGGGTCAGCCGCCTGCGGCGTGAGCCGGGACCGACCGCATCGGACACCGAGTTCGGCAGCGAGCCCAGCGCCGGCGGTGAGCCGCCGGCCGGCCCGCTCGGTGAGGCGCGCCCCCGTCGCCGAGGAGGGCCCCGCCCGTGGCGTCAGCCGACCCGCTGGGCCAGCACCTGTCCCGGCCAGGAACCGGACAGGAAGCGGTGGGTCGGTGTAAAACCGTTGCGCTCGTAGTACGCGACCAGGGCACCTCCGCCGCCCGCCCAGCAGTCGACCCGCAGGAGTTCCACGCCGGCCCGCCGGGTCTCCTCGGCGGCATGGGCCAGCAGCGCCGCGCCGATGCCCAGACCGGCGTACCGTCGGTCGGAGACCAGCAGCCGCACATACCGCTCGGGTTCCCCGGCCGGCGCGATCGGCAGCTGCGGGCTGGGCCCGGAGTCCAGCACCAGGGCCCCGACCGGCATCCCGTCCGACTCCGCGATGTACGGGGCGTTCTCGGTCGTGTACCGCTCGACCCGCTCCACCCCGCCCGGCCTCTGCGAATACGGTGTCGTGCCCCACTGCTCGGTGTTGCCGCGCTCGTTCATCCAGGCCACCGCGGAGTCGAGCATCTCCAGGATGACCGGCGCGTCGGCCGGGCTGCCCGGTCTGATCCGTATGTCCGGCGCGGTGTCGTTCACGGCGGAAGCCTAGTGCCGTTTCCCTGCGGCCCCCACCCGAAAGAAGCGGCTCGTCAGCAGATCTGACGAGCCGTCATGGTGCAGTGCCGCTCTTTTCAGGCGGTTCCGCCGAGCTGGTGCCCCACGGGCCCTTTGGCGGCCTCCGCGTCCCGGGCCTCCTTCCTGCGCTGCCGGCGGCTGCGGCGGGGCTCCTGGTCCGGCAGCCAGCCGAAGGCGAGGCAGCTGCCGATGGCCCCGAGGAGGAGGCCTACGAGGAAGCCGCCGAGGTTGGAGGTGAGCCAGGTGCCCAGGGAGAGGAGGATGCCGAGGATGGAGTAGAAGAGGCGCTGGGCGGGGTTGAACAGGATCAGCAGGCCGCAGATCAGCATCAGGGTGGGCAGGAGGTAGCCCGCCAGACCCTGCATGCCGATGTGCAGGATGACCGGAAGCGGCGCCTTCATGGTCAGCAGGATCTCCGCGCCGCCCAGGAAGAGCAGCACCCCGCCCGCGAAGGGCCGCCGTCCCCTCCACTCCCGGAACCCGCTCACTGCGGGCAGCCCTTGTCCCCGAACCTCATGTGCAGGTCGGGAAGCTTGAAGATGGCAGCGGTGGCGGCGTAGTTGTGCTGGTACAGGTCGGTGATGACGACCCTGTCCGCCTGCTGGCCGTAGACGCCCTTGGGACCCTTCTGCTCGACCTTGTCGAAGGTGCTGGAGTCGCGGCCGATCTCGATGTTGTTGAACGTGGCGTTGCCGCCCTTGATCTCGTCGGAGTCGATGGCCAGGTTCTTCACGGTCACCGGCGTGTCCCCGCCGCCGGCGGTGAGGACGAGCTGGATGCCGCCGAGGTCGACGCTCTGGCAGAGGTTGGTCAGCTTTCCGTTCTTCACGACCGAGGTGACGACGAGGACCTGGCCGCCGGTGTCGCCCTGGTTGGGGCTGTCCGGGATCATCTCGTCCAGCGAGCCGTACTGCGCGAAGCCCTTCCCGTCGAGCTTGTCGGCGGTGACCACGAACGGCATGCCGGAGATCGCGAACTGCACGCCCAGCGCCCCCTGCGCGGTGAGGATCGCGAGGGCGGCGGTGACCGCGGCGGCCGGCACCGCCATCACCGCGGCCCGGCGGGCCCGTACCCGCCCGCGTCTTGCGGGACCCTCGGAGGTTTCGGGTACGGAGGCGCTCTCCGGGCTGTCAGGGGTGTTGCCGGAGGACGGAGTGACGTCCGAGGACGAGGCCATGTCTGCTCCCAGGGCATAGTCAATGCAAGTCGGGCTTCAACGGCGCGTTGTCCTGGCGCGGACAGCGGCTGGTGCGCACCGCTCCTCGCAACTCCCGGCGATTGCAAGGGCTTTCTCGTTACGCACCAGTAGCCGTTCCAGGAAGTTACCGTGGGTTACACTCGGCGGTCAAGCAAGTTGTGCGTAAAGAGTGCCGATTATGTGTCCGCTGTGAGTACTGGCGGCCCGGAACGGTCGGCGAAGGTGCAGCCGACGCACAACTTTCCGGCAACAGCCCTGCGACTCCTTGACGTTGACGGATCCTCAGGTCTACAACTCTCCCAGTTTCAATCACCCGGATCCGTGGCGCCGGATCCGTTTCCGCGGCACTGCCCGCGTTCCCGGACCGCCCGTCCCGTATGGGCATGTCACCGCCCGTCCCCGTACGGGCGCATCATCACCCGAGTCCGACCTTCACAGCACCGGCACGGTCACTTCCCGCTCGGCCGGTGCCGCGCCACCCCCACCCGGTTCGGCCGGAGATCCCGCACGGGACCTTCGGCCGGTCACCGGCCTGCCGCTGCCGGCCCGTCACGTACGGAGAAGGCGTCACGGGCCGGCAACGGCGGACGCCGACTCGCGTCCCCCACCCTCACCCCTTCGAAAGAGGTACCCCCCATGCGTACTCGCACCCTCGTCACCCTCGCCGCCGCCGTCGCCGGGCTGTCGCTCCCGGCCGCCGTCCCCGCCTCCGCGGCCGACACCCCCGTCCTCACCACCGGGTCCGCCGGTGGCACGCCCGTCGCGGCCGGCGACACCCTCACCGCCTCGCTGGCCGCCGGCACCACCGCCACCCTCTACTCCAGCGCCACCGGCACCAGCGGCGTCTCCTGCGCGGCCTCTCAGTTCACCGCCGGCGTCACCGCCAACCCCACCGCGCCCGGCACGGCCACCGAGTCGCTCACCGCCCACTCCTTCGGCAGCTGTTCCGCGAACGTCGTCGGCGTGCTCGGCGTCACCGGCATCACGGTCAACAACCTGCCGTACACCACGACCGTGACCTCCGAAGGCACCGTCACGGTGACCCCGGCGAGCGGCGCGCCCATCCAGACGACGGTCGTCCTGCGCACCCTGCTGGGCAGCATCACCTGCGTCTACCAGGCACCCGGCCTGACCGGTAAGGCGAGCAACGACGACAACAGCATCACCTTCACCAACCAGGAGTTCTCGAAGGTCTCCGGCTCGTCCCTCTGCTTCGCCAAGGGCTACTTCACCGCCAAGTACGCCCCGGTGACCGACGGGACCGCTCCGGTCTTCGTCAACTGAGCCGCTCAGGCATCGCGTTCAGCGCCGGCGCAGGCGCAGGACCAGGGCGGCGCCGCCGGTGAGAACCAGCGCCGCGACCGCGCCGCCCGCCAGCAGCGGGGCCGACGGACCGTGACCGGCGCCGGTGGTGGAGGCCACCGGCGTGCTGTCGGGTGCGGTGCTCCGGTCCTGCCCCGCGGTGGTCGCCGGGGCCGGCGCAGAGGGCGCCGTCGTCGGCGCCGTCGTCCTTGCGGAGGCGGACGGCCTGCTCTTGGCCGGGCTCTTCGTCGCGGGAGGCGGAGCCGACGCCTTCGCCTCCGGGAACACCACGTCCGAGCACGAGTAGTACGTGTCCGGCGTACTGCTGTTCTGCCAGACGGTGAACAGCACATGGCGCCCCGTCCGGTCGGACGGCAGCGTCGCCCTGACGCGGTACGCCCCGTCCGTCAGGGCCGGGTCCTTGACCTCGGCGAAGGGTTGCTCCGGCAGGTCGGACCAGGTCAGCGGTTTCGCCGGGTCGTAGCCGGGCTTGGTGAGGTACATCCGGAACGTGCCGGTGTGCGGGATCGTCGAGACGTACCTCATCGTCAGCGCCGCGCCCGGGGCCAGCCGGGTCGACGGCCAGTCGGAGCGGGCCACGTCGAGGCCCTTGTAGGCGGGCAGGCCCCCGCTGCACAACTTGCCGTCCGGGATCGTCTGCCGGTCCCTGCCGTTGACGTTCGCGACCCTCAGGTTGTCCCAGGCCGTGAAGGGCGCGCCGTTCGCGGCGACGGCGGCGCGGCAGGCGGCGGAGCGGGCCGCCGCACCCCCGTCGGGGGAGCAGCCGTACACCCGGCTGACCGGATCCGTCGGTGCGCCGTGCGCCTGGGCCGGTGCCGCCGCCCACAGGATCGGCAGCAGAGGGCTGAGGGCGGTGGCCGCGAGGGCGGCGCGGCGGTGTGCGGTCATCCGGGGCATCCGGAACGTCTCCTCGGCCGGTGCGGGATTCGGTCTGCTCCCGTGCAGTACGGGAAGACGGCCCGGCGCGTTCAGCGCCCCGCGCCCCGGACCAAACCGGGCCAACCTCGGTCAACTCCCGTCCCTCAAGGGTGCGTTTCCGGTCCGATCGAGGGTTTCCCCTGTATCCGTATGACCTTCCCTTTGCCTATCGTTCGACCACAGCCGACCCACAGGTAACCCCGAACGGGTCCGCACCCCACGCCTGGCCGGCCATCGCCTCGCTCCTCGATTCACCCCCCGCCGCTTCGACGACGAAGCGAATCGACCGCCGCTCCGCGCTGCCCGGAGTACGGCACGAAAGGCAAGCCTGTGCGAACCTCCCCTTCTTCCGGCTCTTCCGGCTCTTCCGGCTCTTCCAGACGGAAGCTGATATCCGCCGCCGCGGTCTCCGCGGCGCTGCTGACGGCCGCCACCACCACGGCCGCCGTCGCCCAGGACATCCCCTCCCAGGAAGCCGCCGCCGTCCCCACGGCGCAGACCGAGGCCGCCCCCGGCGCCCCCGCCGAGCGCCTGATCGTCGGCTACAAGTCCGGTGCCGCCGAGGCCAAGTCCAACCGGGCCGCCTCCGCCGACGCCGAGGCCAAGGGCAAGGAGGCCGGCGAGAACCTCGACTTCCAGCGCCGCCTCGGCACCGGTGCCGCCCTCGTCGACCTCGGCGAGGACCTCACCAAGGCGGACGTCGCCGACGTGGTCGCCGAGTACCAGGCCGACCCGCAGGTCGCCTACGTCGTACCGGACCGTCTGAACCGGCCGATGGCCACCCCGAACGACACCGAGTACAGCAAGCAGTGGGACCTGTTCGAGACCACCGCGGGCATGCGGGTGCCGGGCGCCTGGGACCTCGCCACCGGCAGCGGCGTCACCGTCGCCGTCATCGACACCGGTTACGTCACCCACTCCGACCTCGGTGCGAACATCGTCGCCGGGTACGACTTCATCTCCGACGCGACCGTCGCCAACGACGGCAACGGACGCGACAGCAACCCGGCCGACCCGGGCGACTGGACCGCCGCCAACGAGTGCGCCCAGGGCGACCCGGCCTCCAGCTCCTCCTGGCACGGCACCCACGTCGCGGGCACCATCGCCGCCGTCACCAACAACAGCAAGGGCGTCGCGGGCATCGCGTACGGCGCGAAGGTCTCCCCGCTGCGCGTCCTCGGCAAGTGCGGGGGCTACGACTCCGACATCATCGACGCCATCACCTGGGCCTCCGGCGGCACCGTCTCCGGTGTCCCCGCCAACACCAACGTCGCCAAGGTCATCAACATGAGCCTCGGCGGCGGCGGCACCTGCTCCACCGCCACCCAGAACGCCATCAACGCCGCCGTGGGCCGCGGCACCACGGTGGTCGTCGCGGCGGGCAACAGCAACGCCAACGCGGCCAACTACTCCCCGGCGAGCTGCAACAACGTCATCAGCGTCGCCGCCACCGACCGGGCCGGCAACCGCTCCTACTACTCCAACTACGGCACGGTCGTGGACATCGCGGCCCCCGGCGGCGAGACCAACAGCACCACCGCCGACGGCATCTACTCCACGCTGAACTCCGGTGCCCAGGGCCCGTCCGGCGAGACGTACAAGTACTACCAGGGCACCAGCATGGCCGCCCCGCACATCGCGGGCCTGGCCGCGCTGATGAAGTCGGCGAACTCCTCGCTCACCCCGGCCCAGATCGAGTCGGCCATCAAGAGCAACTCCCGTGCCCTGCCGGGCACCTGCTCGGGCGGCTGCGGCTCCGGCCTCGCGGACGCCGCCAAGACCGTCCAGGCGGTGAAGGGCGGTACGAGCACGGGGACGACGTACTCCAGCACCACCGCCGTCGCCATCCCGGACAACGGCTCGGCGATCGAGTCCCCCATCGCCGTCAGCGGCCGCAGCGGCAACGCGCCGGCCAGCCTCCAGGTCGGCGTGGACATCACCCACACCTACCGCGGTGACCTGGTCATCGACCTCGTCGCCCCGGACGGTTCGGCGTACCGCCTGAAGTCGGCCTCCTCGGACTCCGCGGACAACGTGAACACGACGTACACGGTGGACGCCTCGTCCGAGACCGCGAACGGCACCTGGAAGCTGCGCGTCCAGGACACGGCCGCCCAGGACACCGGGACGCTCAACAGCTGGAAGCTGACCTTCTGAGCGACCGCGATATTTGACAGGCGGCGGGCCGGACGGTGCGAATGAGCACCGGCCGGCCCGCCGTCATTTTTTGTGTGCGGGCGTAAGATACCGAACAGCCCGTTTCGTTTTGGGTCGGCACGGGCAGCACGATTGACAAGGGCGGCCTGCGGTTCCGTCGGACGGTGAGTTATCGTGTACAGGGGGTTAGAAACAAACAGCACGTCCCGTACATTTTTTGGAGTGGTTCAACCGATGGCGAGGCAGTTACGCGCCGAGCAGACCCGCGCGACGATCATCACGGCCGCCGCTGACCTGTTCGACCGTCACGGCTATGAGTCGACCAGTCTGAGTGACATCGTGGAGCACGCCCAGGTCACCAAGGGTGCGCTGTACTTCCACTTCGCCGCGAAGGAAGACCTCGCGCACGCCATCATGGAACTCCAGTCCAGAGCCGCGCGCCAGTTGGCGAAAGAGGTGGACAGCCGGGGGCACTCCTCACTGGAAGCGCTGATGCGCATCACGTTCGGACTCGCGCGGCTGTCCCTCGAAGGTCCGATCCTGCGAGCCGGCCTCCGGCTCGCCACCGGGGGGATACCCGTGAAGCCGCCGCTGCGGCACCCCTTCACGGAGTGGCTGGAGATCGCCTCAAGCCGACTCCTCGGCGCGGTCAAGGAGTCCGACGTCCACCCGGACATCGATGTCGACGCCATCGCCCACTTCCTCGTCTCCTCCTTCGTCGGCACCCGCGTCGTGGGCCGCACCGTCGAACCCCTCGCCCGGCAGCCCCGCAGACTGGCCGAGATGTGGCACATCCTCGTCCGGGGCCTGGTGCCGGTCACCCGGCGGGCCCGTTATGTGAGCCTGGCGGCACGTCTGGAGAGGGAGACCGGGGGCGCCTGACCCGGTGGGTGCCCGGCGCCGCGTGTGCGCGCCTGCGCCGTGGTGGTGGCGCCGTCATGCGGTGAGGCGCTCGGCGATACGGTGAGGTGCATGTCCGACATCCCGTCCGCGTCCGTGATTCTCGGTGACGAGCCCGGTTCCTTCCCCCACAGCGTGCTGGCCGAGCGGCATCCCGCGATCGTCCGGCAGGTGCGGGAGGCCTTCCCCTACGGACCCGATCAGCACCGCGCGCTCGACGTGCTGCTGGAGAACTGCACCAAGGGCGAGATCGAACCTCTCCCCGCCGACGCGCACGACCGGGACCGCTGGGTGGCCTGGGGGATGGACGAGTACGCCGGCCGCTCCTGGTTCGACGTCCCCTGGCTCTGGTCCGAGAGCTACTTCTACCGCCGGCTCCTCGACGCCGTCGGCTACTTCGGCCCCGGCCCCTGGCAGGGCATCGACCCGTTCCGCCCCTCCAAGCTCGCCGAACTCGACGCCCCGGAGACGGACGAGGAACTCGCCGCACTCGACGGCCTGACCGGCCTGCCCGCCGAGGAACAGGCCACGGCCCTGCTGCACGGCTCCCTCTGGGGCAACCGCGCGGACCTCGGCTTCCGCCTCTCCGCGACCGGCGCCGACACCCCGGCCGACACCCCGCCCCTGGTCGCCGACGACAGCGAGCACCTCTGGTCGCTGCTGCCGCCCACCGGGACCTCCACCCTGTGCCTCATCGCCGACAACGCCGGCCGGGAACTCGTCCCCGACCTCCTCCTCATCGCCCACCTCCTGGCCCACGGCCATGTCCAGCGGGCCGTCCTGCACATCAAGCCCTACCCGTACTACGTCTCCGACGCCACCACCGCCGACGTGGTCGACGCGCTGCGCCGGCTGACCGGCGCCGGGGGAGCGGCCGCCGAGTACGGCCGCCTGCTGTGGTCCGCCCTGGCCGACGGCCGCCTCGCGGTCCGCGCGCACGCCTTCTCCTGCGCCCCGCTGCCGTTCGCGGAGATGCCCGGCGACCTCCGCCAGGAGTTCGCCGCGGCCACGGTCACCCTCGTCAAGGGCGACCTCAACTACCGCCGCCTGGTGGGCGATCGGCGGTGGCCCCCGACGACCCCGTTCCAGGACGTCACCGCCCACTTCCCCGGCCCGGTCGCCGCCCTGCGCACCCTCAAGTCCGACGTGATCACCGGCCTCGACGCCGGCACGGAGGCCGCTCTCGTCGCGGCGGAGGACCAGCGGTGGCGGACCAGCGGCACGCACGCGCTGATCCAGGTGCGGAGCTGACCGAGCGCCGCAAGGCTCACCCCACCCGCACCGGCAGTGACTTGAGCCCGTTGATGAAGTTCGACACCAGCCGCCGGGGCGGCCCGGCGGTGCGCAGGACCGGCAGCGCCCGCAGCGCCTCCCGGTACAGCAGCCGCAGTTGCAGCCGGGCGAAGTGGGCGCCCAGACAGACGTGCGGGCCGTCCCCGAAGGACACGTGCGGGTTCGGTGCACGGGACAGCTCCAGCCGGTCCGGGTCGGCGAAGGACCGTTCGTCGCGGTTGGCGGCGGCGTGGAAGACGACCACCTTCTCGCCGGCCCGGATCCGGCGCCCCGCCAGCTCGGTGTCCTGCGCGGCGGTGCGGCGGAAGGTGAGCACCGGCGGATGCCAGCGCAGCAACTCGTCCACCGCCGCGCCGAGTCCGTGCTGCCCTGCGCGCAGCCGGTCGTACGCCGCCGGATGCTGGGCCAGCGCCAGCAGTCCGCCGGGGGCGGCGCTGCGCACGGTGTCGTTGCCGGCCACCGTGAGCAGGAAGAAGAACATCTCCAGCTCGGCGTCGGCGAGTTCCGGTTCGTGGGCGAGCGTGGTCAGTACGTCGTCGCCGGGGTGCCGTCGCTTGTGCGCGGCCAGCTGCTGTGCGTACGCGAACATGTCCCGCAGCATCGCCGGTGACCGCGGATCGACCGGCCTGCCGGCCGCGTCCCGGACCAGAGGGTCGGCCTCGTCCGGGTCCTGGTAGCCGATGACCCGCCGCGTCCAGCCGAGCAACAGCCCGCGGTCGCTCACGGGTACTCCGAGCAGGTCCGTGAGGTTGAGCAGGGCGTAGTCGTCGGTCACCGCGGTGACCAGATCGACGGTGCCGTCCGCCGCGCGGGCCGCACTCACGGCCCGTGCGAACAGCGTACGGGCGCGCTCCTCGGCGACCGCCGCGAAACGGTCGACGCGCCCCGGCGTGAACGCCCGGCTGACCAGCCGCCGCAACCTGCCGTGTCCCGGCGGATCCTGGTTGAGCATCATGCGCCGGATGAACGGCAGGTCCTCCGGATCCGGGTCTCGGATCTGGGTGGCTCCGACGTACGACGAATACGTCGCCGCGTCCTTCAGTACGCGCACCACGTCCGCGTGCCGGGTCACCGCCCAGAATCCGGGCCCGGCCGGCCAGCCCAGCACCTCGGGCTCGTCCTGCCAGGCCACGGGGTGGTGGTCGCGCAGGACCCGGTAGGCGTCGTACGGCACCCCGGTGGCGTACCGGCGCGGATCGAACACGTCGGGAACCGGCACAGCCTCCTCCCGCAGCGTCACACCCGCTCGCCCTCGTCGGTCTTCCCGGCCTCGTCCGCGCGTAGGAAGTCCTCCACCGCCCTGATGAGCTCCAGTGGCGTCTCGTCCATCGCGTAGTGGCCGGCGCAGGGCAGCTCGTGCAGGGCGGCGCGCGGGTACCAGGTCATCCATGTGCCGCGCAGCAGGTCCGCGGAGAGGGCCGGGTCGAGCGCCCCGGCCACGGCGAGCGCGGGCACGGTCGCCCCCTCGACCCGGTCGTGGAAGTCCTCTCCGGCCCAGGAGTCCAGCCAGGCACGGAAGGCCTTGTGGTCACTGCACTCCAGCGAGCGCGCCACCATCCGGTCCAGCCACGCGTCCGGACGGCACCCGCCGGTGGTGATGTCGATGATGGCGCGCCGGTTCTCCGGCCGGTGCGCCGCGTCCGCGAACAACTGCCACTGCTCCGGCGGCAGCGCGAGGCCCGAGGCGGGCACGGGGGACACCCCGACGATCCGCCGCAACCGGTGCGGGGCCCGGGCCAGCAGCTGCTGCGCGACCGCCCCGCCCATCGAATGCCCCACCACCGAGAACCGGTCCCAGCCGAGCCGGTCCGCCAGCTCCACCAGATCCAGCGCCGCCTCCGCGGTGGTGTACGTGCCGACGGCATCCTTGGCCTGCCCGTAACCGCGCAGGTCCACCAGCGCGTAGGTGAAGGCCGCGCGGTCGAGGTCCGGCAGCACGGCCGCGTACGCGGTCCGGTCGGCGAACCAGCCGTGCACGGCGAACACCTTGTGGGCACCGTCGCCGTGCAGCTCATGGGGGAGCGTGAAGGAGGTCATGGGCACCACCGTGACGGGGGAGCGGGGCTCCGGCAAGAGCACGTGAGAGTGATCGTGCGCGGGGCGAGCCGCGGAGGCGGGCCGCCGCTGCCCCGGCCGCTCACACCACCCGCACGTCCTGCCACACCGGCCGATGGCCCGCCGCCGGTACCGTCGTCCCGTCCCCGACCGGCGAGGGGAGCGGATAGCCGGACCCGGGCCGGACAGATCCCGCATTCACCCTTGGTTCACGCGATGGTGTGATCATGTCCCGCGCCGCGGATGCCGCCGGAGGGCCACGGGTAGGGCCCGGCCATGACGCAGCAGCCCTTCGAACTCCCGCACTTCTACATGCCGCATCCCGCGCGGCTGAACCCGCACGTGGACGAGGCCCGCGCCCATTCGACGGCGTGGGCGCGCGAGATGGGCATGCTGGAGGGCTCCGGGATCTGGGAGCAGGCCGACCTCGACGCGCACGACTACGGCCTGCTGTGCGCCTACACCCACCCCGACTGCGACGGACCCGCCCTCTCCCTCATCACCGACTGGTACGTGTGGGTCTTCTTCTTCGACGACCATTTCCTGGACATGTACAAGCGCACCCAGGACCGGGCCGCCGGCAAGGCCCACCTGGACCGGCTCCCGCTGTTCATGCCGCTCGACCTGGGCACCCCCGTGCCGGAGCCGGAGAACCCGGTCGAGGCCGGTCTCGCCGACCTGTGGGCGCGGACGGTGCCGTCGATGTCGGCCGACTGGCGCCGCCGCTTCGCCGTCGCCACCGAGCATCTGCTCAACGAGTCCCTGTGGGAGTTGTCCAACATCAACGAGGGGCGGATCGCCAACCCCGTCGAGTACATCGAGATGCGCCGCAAGGTGGGCGGCGCCCCCTGGTCGGCCGGGCTCGTGGAGTACGCGACCGCCGAAGTGCCCGCCACCGTCGCCGGGTCGAGGCCGCTGAGGGTGCTGATGGAGACGTTCTCCGACGCGGTGCACCTGCGCAACGACCTGTTCTCCTACCAGCGGGAGGTCGAGGACGAGGGCGAGCTCAGCAACGGCGTGCTCGTCCTGGAGACCTTCTTCGGCTGCACCACCCAGGAGGCCGCCGACACCGTCAACGACGTCCTCACCTCCCGGCTCCACCAGTTCGAGCACACCGCGTTCACCGAAGTGCCCGCGCTCGCCCTGGAGAAGGGCCTCACCCCGGCCGACGTCGCGGCGGTCGCGGCGTACGCGAAGGGCCTGCAGGACTGGCAGTCCGGCGGCCACGAGTGGCACCTGCGCTCCAGCCGGTACATGAACGAGGGCGCCCTCGACGGACGCCGACCGGGCCTCGGCATGTCCGCCGTCGATGTGCGTGCCCTGCTCGCAGACGCCGGCGCCGAGCGGCTGCGCGCCTACACGCACGTGCCGTTCCAGAAGGTCGGCCCCTCGCGACTCCCCGACTTCCCCATGCCGTTCGAGCTCAGCCTCAACCCGGACCTCGACGGGGCACGCCGGCGCCTCGTCCCCTGGGCGCACCGCATGGGGATCCTCAGCGAGGGCGTCTGGGACGAGGACAAGCTCGCCGCCTTCGACCTGCCCCTGTGCTCGGCGGGCCTGGACCCCGACGCGACGCCCGACACCCTCGACCTCAGCGCCCACTGGCTCACCTGGGGCACCTACGCCGACGACTACTACCCCTTGGTGTTCGGTCACCGCCGCGACCTGGCAGCGGCGAAGCTGTGCACCGAACGCCTCTCGGCCTGCATGCCGCTCGACGGCGAGGCGCTGCCCGCACCGGTCAACGCCATGGAACGCGGCCTGATCGACCTGTGGACGCGTACGACCCCGGAGATGACCCCCGAGGCGCGGCGCGGCCTGAAGGATGCCGTGAACACGATGACGGAGAGCTGGCTGTGGGAGCTGTCCAACCAGCTCCAGAACCGCGTCCCCGACCCGGTCGACTATCTGGAGATGCGCCGCGAGACCTTCGGCGCCGCGCTCACCGTCAACCTGTGCCGGATGGGACACGGCCCGGCCGTCCCGCCCGAGGTCTACCGCAGCGGCCCCGTCCGCTCCCTGGAGAACGCCGCGATCGACTACGCGTGCCTGCTCAACGACGTCTTCTCGTACCAGAAGGAGATCGAGTACGAGGGCGAGATCCACAACGCCATCCTGGTCGTCCAGAACTTCTTCGGCTGCGACTACCCGGCCGCGCTCGGCGTCGTCCACGATCTGATGACCCAGCGCATGCAGCAGTTCGAACATGTGGCCGCACACGAACTCCCCGTGCTCTACGACGACTTCCAGTTGTCCGAGGAGGCGCGTGCGGCCATGCGCGGCTATGTGACGGACCTGCAGCACTATGTGGCCGGCATCCTCAACTGGCACCGGAACGTGCTCCGGTACAAGCCCGAGTACCTGGCGCGGCGCTCCCACGGTTTCCTCCCGGACCGACCGCCCGCCGTGCCCCTGCCCGGGCGCGCGGCCCTGTCCGTGTTCGGCTGACGCCCCGGGCCCGCCCCGAAGGGCTACCCGCCCTTGACCGCAGGTCAGTCTCACCCGTTCGTGGCTCGTCGGGCGGTGGCGCGGGGGGTAGGCACCAGGCGGAGGCGATCATGGAACACACTGCGTTGCGTCCCAAGCCGATGCCCGGCCGGGAGCCCGGATCCGGCACCCCCTCGGACCCCGCCCGGCGTCCGCACGCCGCGCACCGGCGCGGACGACGGCTCACGACCCTGCTGTTCGGCCTGTTCGTCGGGACGGTCCTGGTCCTCGCGGGGGCAGGCCTCGGCGCGGTGGGCGTCACGGCGGTTGGTATGAGCCGGCTCGCCGAACTGCACCGGCAGGAGGGGCGGGACCCGGCTCCGGGCGGCCCCTCCGCCGGCGCCGCCCCGTCCCGGCCGACCCCGTCACCGGCTCCCGCGGGTGCGACCCTCGGCGTGGAGGTCGTGGACGCGGAGAAGGCGGGCGCGCTGGTCGTGGGTGTCCACGTTCCCGGCCCCGGGTACGCGGCGGGTCTGGTCCGGGGCGACGTACTCCTCACTTTCGGCTCGACCCGTATCGACACGGCCGCCGACCTCGCACGGGCTGTCTCCCGGGCCCGCCCGGGAGCCGCCGTCAAACTGACGGTGCTGCACCGAAGCGGTGGCTACCAGCGGTTGTCGGCCGTTCCGGGCGTCGTCACGTGACCGTCCGGAAGTGGCTCGTGAGCCGGCCCCCGTCGTCCAGCACATGGAAGGCCAGTCCCACCGGAGCCTCCCGGTCCGCGACCTGCTCGCCCTCCCAGGGCAGCCGCAGCGTCCACGTCACACCGGGGCCGACCACCAGCGGCCGTCCGGCGAACGCGGTGGCGGCGGGCGTGTGCGCGTGCCCCGTGACGAGCCCCGCGATCTCGGGCCGGCGCTCCAGCAGGGCGGCCAGGCGGTCCGGGCGGCGCAGCCGGTACGCGTCAGGCAGCGGGTGGTGCAGTGCCGCCGGCGGGTGGTGGAAGGCGAGCAGGGCGGGGAGGTCGCCGTCGAGTTCGTCGAGGGTCGTCTCGATCCAGTCGTACGTCTCCTCGTCCAGCTCCCCTTCGTCGCTGCCCGGAACGCTGGAGTCGCACATCAGCACGGCACCGTCGTCGAAGACGTGCGCACTGTTGACGGGCCCCTCGGCCGTGGGCCGCCCCAGCAGGCCCTTGCGGTACGGGGCGCGGCTGTCGTGGTTGCCCGGGCAGGTCAGCACCGGGAACGGGGCGTCGCCGTCGCGCAGTCCGAGGATGCGCGCGGCCTCCTCGTACTCCGTCTCCGTGCCGTGGTCCGCGATGTCCCCGGTCACCAGCAGCGCGTCCACGGGCCCCGGCAGCTCCCACAGCCGGTCGCGCACCCGCTCGGCGCGCTCCGTCGCCCGGGCGCTTCCGTCCAGATGCAGATCGCTGATGTGTGCGAGTACGAGCACGGCGTACGCCTCCCGGAAGACCGCGTCCCCTGGCTGATCGTCTAATGGCCGATCGGCATCCAATCATTAGTTCTAATGGTTGGGCAACCGAATGCCGTTAGATGTGCCGCGAGTCGCCGCACAGGGGTGCTCGATCCACCCGGCCACCCTCGAAATGCCCTCGCCAATCGGCTCGCGCCGCCCCCTCCGGCCGGGCAGGATGCTGCCCGTAGTCCACTTCAGCCGCACTGGGAGGCCCGGATGACCGGCACCGCGCCCGCGCCCTTCACCGCCGACGACTACCGGGCCCGTATGGAGCGCGCCGCGCGGGCGGCCGCCGACGCGGGACTGGCGGGACTGCTGGTGGCGCCGGGGCCCGACCTCGTGTGGCTCACCGGCTACACGCCCACGGCGGTCACCGAACGCCTCACGCTGCTGGTCCTCGCCCCGGGCCAGGACCCCGTCCTTGTCGTGCCCACGCTGGAGGCCCCGGACGCCGGGAAGGCGGCCGGCGCACCCGCCCTGACCCTGCGCGACTGGACCGACGGCAAGGACCCCTACGCCGCCACCGCCGCCCTCCTCGACGCCTCGGGACGCTTCGGCGTCAGCGACAACGCCTGGGCGATGCACCTGCTGGGCCTGCAGAAGGCGCTGCCCGGCACCTCCTACGCCTCCCTCACCGAGGCGCTGCCGATGCTGCGCGCCGTCAAGGACGCGGCGGAGCTGGAGCTGCTGGCGGCCGCGGGAGCCGCCGCGGACGAGGTGTTCCAGGAGATCCGGAAGGTGCCCTTCGGCGGGCGCCGCGAGTCCGACGTCGCCGCCGACCTCGCCGGACTGCTGCGGCGGTTCGGGCACTCCCAGGTCGACTTCACCATCGTCGCCTCCGGCCCGAACGGCGCCAATCCGCACCACGAGGTCGGCGACCGCGTCATCCAGCGCGGCGACATGGTCGTCCTCGACTTCGGCGGCCTCAAGGACGGCTACGGCTCCGACACGTCCCGCACCGTCCACGTCGGCGAACCCACCGACGAGGAACGGCGGGTGCACGACATCGTGCGCGAGGCCCAGGAGGCCGGCTTCCGGGCGGTGCGGCCCGGCGCCGCCTGCCAGGACGTCGACCGGGCCGCCCGCGCGGTCATCGCCGACGCCGGATACGGCGAGTACTTCATCCACCGCACCGGGCACGGCATCGGCGTCACCACCCACGAGCCGCCGTACATGATCGAGGGCGAGGAGCAGCCCCTGGTGCCCGGCATGTGCTTCTCCGTCGAACCCGGCATCTATCTGCCCGGCCGATTCGGGGTACGCATCGAGGACATCGTCACGGTCACCGAGGACGGTGGCCGCCGCCTCAACAACACGGCACGCGAGATGGTCATAGTGGACTGAGCGACACCAGGAGCCCCTCAGCACTCACCACCCCCTTCCGGACTGGCGCGACCATGACCCAGGCACCGACACCCACCGCGGACACCGTCCGCCGACTGGTCCGTTCCCTGCTCAAGGAAGGCCCGGGCGGTACGGGCGACAGCTCCGGACCCGACGTCCGGCCCGTCGCCGAGGGCGCCGAGCCCGCCACGTGGTGGGTCGGCACCCGCCACGTGCTGCGCCTCACCCCCGACCGTGACGCCGCCGTGCGCCAGCGCCGCGAGCTGCGCCTGCGCGACCTGGTCCGCCCGCACGTCCCCGTCACGGTGCCGGCGAGCGTGGCCCACGGCGAGTGGGCGCCGGGGCTGGCCTACACGCTGGACACGAAGGTGCCCGGCGGCTCGGGCGAGGAGCACGACGTGTCCGCCGTCGGCGAGGCCGACCTGGCCGGGCTGCTCACCGGGCTGCGTGAGGTGCCGGTCCGCCAGGCCGAGGCCCTCGGCGTGCCGCGCGTCGCACCGCGCTCCCTGGAGGCGCTGCGCCGGGCCGCCGAACGCGCCGCGCGACGGCTCGCCCAGGCCGACGAGTTCGACCCGGCCAGGCTGACCCAGCTCACGCCGCCGGCGACGGTCCAACTCGCCGCGCAGCCCGGATCGGCGGTCCTCGTGCATCACGGCCTCACGGGCGAGCACCTCGTCGTCAGCGCCGACGGCCGGGTGCGCGGCGTCCTCGGCTGGGCCGACGCGGTCGTGGGCGACCCCGCCGAGGACATCGCCGGACTCGCACGCGCCGTCGGTTCCCCCGCCGCCGTTCGCGCCGCCACCCTCGCCGGCTACGGCGCCCGCCCCTGCCTGCGCGGCCTCTGGCTCGCCCGCTGCGACACCGTCATCCACCTCGCCGACGCCCTCACCGGCCGCACCACCGCCCCGCTGCCCCTCCTGCAGACCCGGCTCCGCCGCGCCTGGGAGGCGATCCTCCTCGAACGGGTCACGGAGCTACGGGACGACGAGGAGGACGACGCCCTCTAGCGTGCTCACGCCTGCAGGAGCACCACGCTCGACTCGCCGGGTACGTGCAGGACCCCGTCCGTGCCCGGTGCCTCGACGGGGTCCCAGGCGGCCAGTACGCGCGTGGCGCGGGTGCCCAGCGGGATCGCCGCCGGATGCTCGCCGAGGTTCACGGCCACGCGGACGTCGCCACGCCGGAAGGCGAGCCAGCGTTCCTCCTCGTCGTACGCCACCTTGGTGTCGGCGAGGTCGGGATCGGTGAGGTCCGGCTGCTCGTGCCGCAGGGCGATGAGGTGGCGGTACCAGGCCAGCACGCGCGCGTGGGGCTCCCTCTCGCGCTCCGACCAGTCGAGGCAGGAGCGGTCGCGGGTCGCCGGGTCCTGTGGGTCGGGCACGTCCTCCTCCTTCCAGCCGTGCGCGGCGAACTCCCGCCGCCTGCCGCGCCGTACCGCCTCGGCGAGTTCCGGATCGGTGTGGTCGGTGAAGAACTGCCACGGTGTGCCCGCCGCCCACTCCTCGCCCATGAACAACATCGGCGTGAAGGGCGCCGTCAGGGTCAGGGTCGCCGCGCAGGCCAGCAGACCCGGTGAGACCAGGGCCGACAGACGGTCCCCCTGGGCGCGGTTGCCGACCTGGTCGTGGGTCTGGCTGTACCCCAGGAGCCGGTGCCCGGCCACCCGGTTGCGGTCCAGGGGGCGGCCGTGGCGGCGGCCCCGGAAGCTGGAGTACGTGCCGTCGTGGAAGTAGCCGCCCGTGAGCGTCTTGGCGAGCGCGGCGAGGGGAGCGCGCGCGAAGTCGGCGTAGTAGCCCTGGGACTCGCCGGTGAGCGCGGTGTGCAGGGCGTGGTGGAAGTCGTCGTTCCACTGCGCGTGCACGCCCAGGCCGCCCTCCGCGCGCGGGGTGATGATCCGCGGGTCGTTCAGATCGGACTCGGCGACCAGGAACAGCGGGCGGCCCACCTCGGCGGCCAGGGTGTCCACAGCCGTCGACAGCTCCTCCAGGAAGTGGCACGCGCGCGTGTCGGCCAGCGCGTGCACCGCGTCCAGGCGCAGCCCGTCGATCCGGTAGTCCCGCAGCCACGCCAGCGCGCTGCCCACGAAGTACGCGCGCACCTCGTCGGAGCCGGGCGCGTCCAGGTTCACGGCGGCGCCCCACGGAGTGTGGTGCGTGTCGGTGAAGTACGGGCCGAACACGGGCAGGTAGTTGCCGGACGGACCCAGGTGGTTGTGCACGACGTCGAGGACGACGCCCAGGCCCAGTTCATGGGCCCGGTCGACGAACCGCTTCAGTGCCTCGGGCCCGCCGTACGGCTCGTGCACCGCCCACAGCGAGACCCCCTCGTACCCCCAGCCGTGCGTCCCGGGGAAGGGGCACAGGGGCATCAACTCGACGTGTGTGACGCCCAGTTCCGCAAGGTGCCCGAGCCGCTCGGCGGCCGCGTCGAGGGTGCCCTCAGGCGTGTACGTGCCCACGTGCAGCTCGTACAGGACCGCGCCGGGCAGCGGACGTCCCGTCCACTCGCTGCGCCACTCGTACCGTGCGTGGTCGACGACCGCGCTCAGCCCGTCCGGGCCGTCCGGCTGCCGGCGCGAGCGCGGGTCGGGCCGCACGGGACCGTCGTCCACGGCGAATCCGTACCGCGATCCGTCGTGCGCCTCCGCCTCCCCCCGCCACCATCCCACCCGCTCGGGATCACGCTCCAACGCGCGCGTGACGCCGTCGCACCGGAGCGTCACACGGTCGGCCTGCGGTGCCCACACCTCGAACTGCACGGACGGTTCCCCTTCGTCTGTCACCGTGATGTCGCCCCGTCCATGGTGCTTCAAACGAGATCGATCCGCCGGTGAATCACGCTGTGCGGCGGGGCGTGCTCTTCCTTTTCGCGGCAGGTGTCTTGAGGTACGCGCGCGTGGCGGCTGTTTTCCCGCTTTCTGGACACCCCGGCGCTCCTGACCGACAATCACCTCCGTGACGTCGTCCTTCGAGTTCAACACGTACCCCGCGCGGCTCTCCGACGCGGAGCGCGACCAGGCGCTGAAGGTGCTCCGTGACGGCGTCGCCATGGGCCGGCTGTCACACGACACCTTCATCCGCCGGATGGAGCTGGCGCTCGCCGCCCGCCGCTCCGACGAGCTCGCCGCGCTCACCGCCGACCTGCCCACGGAGAACCGTCTGTCGCGGCTGGTGTTCGGCACCGTCGAGGCGGTCTCCGGCTTCACCGTACGGCTGCGCAGGGCCTGGCAGGCCGAGCGGCTCCCCAAGCTGCTGCTGCCGCACCCCGGTGCCGGGCACCCGCTGCGCATAGGCCGGGACCCCGCCAACGGGCTGCGTCTGAGCCACGAGACGGTCTCCCGCGTACACGCCGAACTCAGCCGCCAGGGCGGCATGTGGGTCCTCAGGGACCTCGGCTCGACCAACGGCACGACGGTCAACGGCCGGCGGGTCATCGGCGCCGCCGTCGTCCGCGAGGGCGACCAGGTCGGCTTCGGCCGGATGACGTTCCGGCTGGCGGCGAACTGAGCCGGACCTTAGCTCTGGCCTGGGTATTACGCCGTGTTGGTTCCGTGGAATGGCTGAAATGCCTATCCGTCTCACGGTGTTGACGTACCCCCGAAGTCGTGACTGACTGTGCGTACACCACGCACTCCGGGTGAACCGACGGCACCGCATTGTGGAGGTGTGCCCTGCCACCACTCCTCCGCTACCCGACCGTCGACGAGCTGGGCGCCCGGGCCGCCGCGCTCGCCGCCCGCCACCCCCGGGACACCCGGCTGCGCCGCGTCGGCACCTCCCGCGCGGGTGCCCCCCTGTGGCTGCTCTCCATCGGTCACGGCAGCCGCCAGGCCCTCGTCGTCGCCGGACCGCACGCCAACGAACCGGTCGGCGGCGCCACCGCCCTGCGGCTGGCCGAACGCGCCCTGGCCGACCCCCGGCTCACCGAGGGCGCCGACGCCACCTGGAACCTGCTGCTGTGCCTCGACCCGGACGGCCTGCGCCGCAACGAGGGCTGGCTCGCGGGCCCGTACACCCTCGGTCACTACGTCCGGAACTTCTTCCGGCCCGGCTTCCTGGAGCAGCCCGAATGGCTGCCCGAGGGCGCGGCAGGCGCCGCCCTGCCGGAGACCCGCGCCCTGCTCGGCCTCCAGGACGAACTGCGGCCCTTCCTCCAGTGCTCGCTGCACGGCGTCGACGTCGGCGGCGGCTTCGTCGAGCTGACCCACGACCTGCCCGGCCTTCCGCAGCGCGTCGCGCACGCAGCGGCCCGCCTCGGCATCCCCCGCGAGCTCGGTGCGTACGACGCCCTGTACTGGCCCGTCCTGGGGCCCGCCGTCTACCGGATCCCGCCGCCGCGCCCGGGCGACCTGGCCGCGGCCATCACCGAGGCCGCCGTCGAGTCGACGTGGTGCCACCCCCGCCGGCACGGCACCGTCACGGCGGTCGTCGAGGCGCCCATGTGGGCGGTGACAGCCGTGGAGGACGGCTCGGCGCCCACGGACCGGGACGCGGTGCTGCGCACCGTGAGCCGCACGCTGCGTCACGACACGGCGGTCCTGCGGCGCATCCTCGCGCGGATCCGGCCGCACCTCGCCGCCGCGCCGGACGCGGCCCACCTTCTCCAGCCGGTCGACGACTACCTGATGGTCTGCCCGGGACTCGCCGACGCGTGGGACCCGGACACCGGCGGTGACGCCGGGCACCCCCTGCCGCCGCTGACCACCGCCCACCTGGTCGCCCTGCGCATCGCCGGGCGGCGGCTGGCGCTGCGGACGGCCGGGCTGCTGCACCAGCTGGTGGCGGGCGCCGGCGACCCGGCCGGCGCGCTGCCGGAGCTGGACCGGCTCGTCGACGAGTGGTGCGCCGACTACCGCGACGGCTGCGCGGCCCGCTGGATACCGGTCGCGCGCCAGGCGGAGTACCAGGCGCGGGTCGTCCTCGCCGTGTTCGATCTGGCCGGGCGGCACGCGTCCGCGTGCTCCCGTTCGGGTGAGCCGGGCTGGGGAAGCCAGGCCGCCGTGCCGATGCATCGGGAATGACGCACACCACCACAGCGAGAGCGGTACGGAGCGGTCTGCTGGCGGCGGCCGCCCTCCTCCTCACCTGCGCCACCCCGGCGCCGGCGACCGCCGATGACGCCCTCGGGGACAACTGGTTCTACCTGACGGTCACCCAGGGCGACGCCAAGTCCGCCGGCGCGCGCAGCGCCCTGCTGCAGTGCGACCCGCCCAAGGGGCACTCCCGCGCGGAGACGGCGTGCGCGGAGCTCGGCGCGGCGGCCGGCGACATCGCCGCCATCCCGCGGAAGGACGGCTACTGCCCGACGATCTACGCCCCGGTCACCGCCCACGCCCGCGGGAAGTGGCGGGGACAGCCGGTGGAGTACCGGCAGACCTTCTCCAACGCGTGCATGATGGCGGCCCGGACGGGATCGGTGTTCGCGCTGGACAGCTGAAGCCGACCGTCGGCACGGCCACGCGCGCGTGCTCCGGTGTGCCTTTCACCCGTCCCTCTCGCGCGCGTGCCGGGCCGCCGCGACGACCGTGCGGGACTGGTGCTCGATCTGGTGCTCCAAAGGCACCCAGCGGGCACGGAAACGCTCCGCGAAAGCATCGCTCCAGGCCGCGACGAGCCGCTCCAGACGCGGCGCCGCGCGGTCGCCGCTCTCCTGCAGGACCCGCAGCAGCATGGCGGCGGCCCGCAGCGGCACCCGGCGGGCGAACGCGTCCACACTGCCGACGTACGCCATCGTGCCGTCGGCGGGCGGCGTGCTCATCAGGTCCGCGGCCAGTCCCGGCACGAGCTCCAGTCCCCAGCGGGCGGCCCGCAACAGCGGACCGTCGACACCCCGCAGCCGCGGCAGCGCGTCCTCCAGCACCCGCTCCACCTGCACCGTGTCGCGCAGCAGCCGGTGCCCCAGCCGGCGTATGGCCGCGGCCGGTGCCGGGTGCGGCGCGGGGTCGTCCACCAGGTCGCTCGCCCACATCGGCACCTCCACGACCGCGGTCACACCGCCGTACCGGTGGGCGTGGTACCAGGTGCTGTGCCGCGCGTCGTCCGGCAGGCTCGGGTAGGCCGGGCCCGCGCCCGGCGCCGGCATCACCCGTACGCCGGGCCCGGACTCGGGCCAGCCCGCGGCGTCCGAGGCGCCCGTCTCCACCGGGATGTGCAACTGCGCCGCGGACTTGGCGAACGGCTCGGCGAGGCCCGGCACGTCCCTGGTCAGCTGCACCCAGCTGCCGCCCACGTCGGTGCCGTGCAGGGACACCTGAAGGTAGGGACGCAGCTCGTCGATGACCTCGGTCAGCGCGCGCGTCTCGGGCGGCAGCCGGTCGGCCGGCAGCATCGCCGGCGCCCACTCCGGCTGCTCCGGCCCGGCGGGCCGGAAGAAACCGAGGTGGAAGTCGAACAGGCTGCGCGGCGCCGGCGTCCTATGCAGACTGGCCCCGTCGGGGTCCGCGCACAGCAGGAAATGCCAGGACGTGTCGGCCCGTAACTCCCGCTCGTGTGCGACCCGTTCGGCCAGTGTCAGGAGGGTCGAGCCGCCGGCCGGCTCATTGGAGTGGGCGCCGGCGACCACCAGCACGGCGCGCCGGGAGCGGCCCACGGTCAGCAGGTGCAGAGGCCTGCCCGCGCGGGAGGCGCCCACCTGCCGCAGGGTGCACACGCCGGGGCGGCGCCCGGCCAGCGCCCGTGCGGACGCCACCAGTTCGGCCCACGTGAGGTAGCGCAGCTCCGGCAGGACACTCACCCCCGTCATATCCACCCGGCCTCGCCCTCCGCAGTACCCCATGGCCGCGGTGAGGTGTCAAGGACATGGCGGAGGCTCCCGGGGGGCGCCCGGAGGCATTTCACCGCCCGGTCCGCTCGCGGGGCGCCGGCGGGCGTTTCGCTCTGTGGTCGCCGTACCGACTACCTGTGGGCTCCCGCGCCCCGGTCGCTCACTGCTGGTGCAGCCCGCGTCCGGCCAGCGTCAGGAACGTCTCGCCGACCGCCTCCGACAGCGTGGGATGCGCATGGATGTGCCGGGCGACGTCCAAGGGCTGCGCGTCCCAGCCGACGATCAGCTGGCTCTCGGCGATCATCTCCGACACGTGCGGGCCCACCAGGTGCACCCCCAGCACCTGACCACCGCCTGCCTCGGCCACGACCTTCACCATGCCGCCCTGCCCGTGCACCAGGCCCTTCGCGACGGCGGTCAGCGGCATGGTGTTGACGTCCACCTCATGCCCACGCGCGCGTGCCTCGGCCTCACTCAGGCCCACGGAGGCGGTCTGCGGCGAGGAGTACGTCACCCGGGGCACGGTCGCGTAGTCGACGGGCGCGGACGGCAGGCCCGCCAGCGTTTCGGCCACCAGCAGTCCCTCCGCGAACGACGCGTGGGCCAGCCCGAGCGACGGCGGCGGCAGCAGGTCGCCCACGACGTGGACGCCGGGCACCGCCGTCCGCAGCCGGTCCCAGTCCGCCGGTGCGACGAAGCCGCGTGGGTCCGTCCGCAGGCCCGCGGCGGCCAGGTCCAGGCCCTCGGTGACCGGGGCGCGGCCGACGGCCACCAGGAGCCGCTCCGCCTCGACCGTACGGGTCTCGCCCCGGGCCGTGCGCACGCGTGCGCGCACGCCGTCGTCGAGCACCTCGGCGTCCAGCAGCCGGGCGCCCGCCTGGACGTCGATGCCGCGCTTCTTCAGACCGCGCGTCAAGTGGCGGCTCACGTCCCCGTCCTCCAGCGGCACGATCCGGTCGGCGGCCTCCACCAGGGTGACCTCCGCGCCCAGGGAGCGGTGGAACGAGGCGTACTCCACGCCGATCGCGCCGCCGCCCAGGACCAGGACGGACGCCGGCAGCCCGGGCGCGAAGAGAGCGTCGTCGCTGGTCACCACCCGCCGCCCGTCCGGCACGAGCCCCGGGAGCGTGCGCGGACGTGAGCCGGTGGCCAGCACGATCCCGCGCCGCGCGGTGTAGTCCTGCACGCCGGAGGCGGACGCGCCGTCGACCCGTACGGAGCGCGCCCCCGTGAGCCGCCCGCTGCCCCGCACGACTCGCACCCCGGCGTGGGCCAGATGCGCCTCCACGCCCCTGTGGTTGCGCGCCACGATGTCGTCCCGGGTGGCGACCAGCGCGGACCAGTCGACGGAGTCCAGCGTGGCCTTGACGCCCCAGCGCTCGCGGGCTTCGGCGATGCCGTCCACGAGTTCGGCGGCGTGCAGCATCGCCTTGCTCGGGATGCAGCCGCGGTGCAGGCAGGTCCCGCCGACCTTGTCGCGTTCGACGAGCACCACGTCGAGCCCCAGGGAGGCGGCGCGCAGGGCGGTGCTGTACCCGCCCGTGCCGCCGCCGATGACGATGACGTCCGGTGTGTTCATGCCCTCCACCCTCCGCCCGCCCCCGCCATGAGTCCAAGGCAACGTTTTTGTGGAACTCATGCACAGTGTTTATGCACCATGCTTGGGGCATGACTCTGCGGCAGATGGAGTACTTCCTGACGGTCGTCGAAGAGGCGTCCTTCACCCGCGCGGCCGACCTCCTGCACGTCTCCCAACCCGCCTTGTCCCACCAGATCAAGGCCCTGGAGCGATCGGTCGGCGGCGCCCTCCTGGAACGCATGGCGCGGGGCGTGCGCCTCACGCCGATGGGGCGCGCGTTCCTGCCGCACGCCGAACTCGCCGTCCGCAGCGCCGCCCAGGCCCGCCGCGCGGCACGTGCCGCCGCCGGGGCCGAGGGCGGCGAACTGCATGTCGCGGCCGTCCACTCCATCGCGGTGGGTGTCCTCCCGGACGTCTTCGCCCGCTGGCGCACCGCCCACCCGGGAGTCGTACTGCACCTCCACGAGTACGCCACGACCGAGGCCCTGGAGGAGGAGGTCGAGCGCGGCGTCGCGGACCTCGCCGTCGGCCCTCCGCCCACCGACTGGCCCGGCACGGTCGTCCCGGTCGGCGAGGAGGAACTCGTCCTCGTCGTGCCCTTCGACGACCGCTTCGCGGGCCGTACGACCGTGACCCTGCCCGAACTCGCCGACCGGCCCTGGATCCGCTGCGCCATGGAACCCGTCGTCCACGGCGAACGCTTCCTCGACTGGGCGTGCGGACGCGCCGGCTTCCGGCCGCGCACCGCCGTGTTCACCGAGCACACCTCGACGGCCGTGCGGATGGCCGCCGCCGGTGTCGGCGTCTGCACCGCGCCCTCGCACATCGTGCGCGGCGCGGTCGGCGAGGACTGCGTGGTCCTCTCGCCCGACCCGCCCTGGAAGCGCGCCCTGACCGTCTTCACCCGGGTACCGCCGACCGGCGCCGCCCAGGCCTTCGTCGACCTCCTGCGCGCGACCTGGCCGCATCCGGTGGCGCCCGACGTCCCCCCGCAGGCGTACGAGGACTGCGGCGCCGCCGGTCCGCCGAGAGCGCCCGACGGGCTCGTCCGCCCCTCTCCGGCTACCCGGCCCGCTCCAGCAGCGCCACCGGCAACCGCTCGAAAAGCTCCGCCACGCGCGCGTGCCCTGTGAACTCGCGCTCCGGCGCCAGTACGTCGGCCCACCGGCCCGGTGGCAGCGGCAGCCGCGTCTCCCGCCAGCCGCCCGCCTCCGCCAGCCGCAGCGACAGCCGTGTCACGGCCGTGAGCACCTCCCCGGAGCGCAGATACGCCAGGCAGTGCGCCGCCGCCGGGCCCTGAGCCGTCAGCGGCGCGTACGTCGCCGAGTCGCCGAAGACCTCGGGCCGCCGCGCGCGCAGCCGCAGCGCCGCCCGGGTCACCGCGCCCTTGTCCCCGGGATCCTCGGACGGGAACGGCACGGGACGCCGGTTGTCGGGGTCCACCAGGGCCAGGTACTCGCCCTCGGTGCCCTGGTAGAGGTCCGGCACGCCCGGCATCGTCAGGTGCACCAGGGCCGTGCCGAGGACGTTCGCCCGGATGTGAGGCGCCAGGGTGCCGCGGAAGGCGGCCACCTGCTCGCCCGGCGCCCCACAGGGCCCCGCCGCGACGAACCGCGCCACCGCCTCCTCGTACGGGGGCTCCTGCTCCGTCCAGCTGGTGTACATCCCCGCCTCGCGCACATGCTTCAGCAAGGCCTGCTGCACGCGCTCCCGCGGCGCCGAGCCGAGCCCGAACACCGTCTGCCAGGCCGCCCACGCCAGCTGCGCGTCCGGCACGCCCTCTCCGGTCCGTGTCACCTCCGCCAGCACGTCCGCCCAGCGCTGCGGACACTCGGTGAGCACCTCCAGCGCCGCCCGCACGTCGGCGCTGCGTTTGGTGTCGTGCGTCGACACCACCGTTCCGGTCGCGGGCCAGTCGCGCTGCACGCGCGTGCAGTAGGCGTGGAACTCCTCCGGCGACACGGCGGGACTGCCCGGGTTCCCGCCCACCTCGGTCGCCGACAGCAGCGGGACATAGCGGTAGAACGCCGTGTCCTCCACCGACTTGGCGCGCAGCGCGGACGCGGTCTGCGCGAACCGGGTACGGAACTCCACGTGCTCGGGCCCGTCACCGGCCCGGCCGAGCACCAGGTCGCGCACGACGTCGACCGCACCGGCCTCCTCCGGCACGACGAACGCCTGCCGGGCCTCGGCCGCCGCCTCCTCGGTGACGACGGAGGCCACGTCGACCGACGGGTAGGGCCGGTAGACCTCCAGCCGGACCAGGAGTTCCTGCAGCGCGGTGCGCAGCGCCCAGGGCGCCCGGTCGCGCAGCGCGGGATCGGGCGAGGTGGCGCACACGCGGTGCGCGACCCGGGTGAGCCGGTCGGTCTCGGTGGCCAGCTCGTGCGTGAGCACCTTGTACGCCGCCCGCCGCACGGTCGCCGCCCAGTCGCCGCCCCGGTCCGTCTGCGGGGCGGCGAAGCGCCGGTACTGCCCGAGGAGTTCCCCGAGCCCCGCCGGGTCCGTGAACAGGCCGTCGACGTGCCGCAGGGCGTCGTAGCCGGTGGTGCCCGCGACGGGCCAGGAGGCCGGCAGGTGCTCGCCGTCCGACAGGATCTTCTCCACGACCGTCCAGCGACCGCCGGAGGCCTCGTGCAGCCGCAGAAGGTAGGCGTCGGGGTCGGCGAGCCCGTCGGGGTGGTCGATGCGCAGCCCGTCGATCACGCCCTCGTGCAGCAGCTGCAGGATCTTGGCGTGCGTGGCCTCGAACACCTCGGGGTCCTCGACGCGCACCCCGATCAGCTCCGAGATGCTGAAGAAGCGCCGGTAGTTCAGCTCGGTCCGGGCCAGCCGCCACCACACCGGGCGGTACCACTGCGCGTCCAGGAGCTGCGGCAGCGGCAGGTCCTCGGTGCCCTCGCGCAACGGGAACGCGTGGTCGTAGTAGCGCAGGACGTCGCCGTCGACCCGCAGCTCGCCGATCACCTCGCCCAGCGGACCGCCGAGCACCGGCAGCAGCACCTGGCCGCCCTGCGCCTCCCAGTCGATGTCGAACCACCGCGCGTACGGCGACTTCGGGCCCTCCCGCAGCACCTCCCACAGGGCGCGGTTGTGGCGCGGGGACATCGCCATGTGGTTCGGCACGATGTCGGCCACCAGGCCGAGCCCGTGCTCCCGCGCGGTGCGCGCCAGCGCCCGCAGCCCCTCCTCGCCGCCCAGCTCCTCCCGCACGCGCGCGTGGTCCACGACGTCGTATCCGTGCAGCGAGCCCGGCACGGCCTCCAGGACGGGGGACAGGTGGAGGTGCGAGACACCGAGCGAGGCCAGGTACGGCACGGCCGCCGTGGCGGCCCCGAACGGGAAGCCGGGCTGCAACTGCAGCCGGTACGTGGCCGTGGGCACCACCGGGTCAGATCGCTCAGCTGTCATGGATGGGTACGTACCCGCCCCGCCGTCTTTCGTGTCATCGGCCCCTGAACGGGCGTACGCGCGCGTGCCCGGCTTCGTACGATGCGGCGCCCCCGGCCCCCGCCCTCACACGGGCCGCTGCAGCACCGTAAGGCTCCGGTCCACCAGCGTCAGCCTGTCCCCGGCCTGCACCTTCGGGCCCGTGCCCGGGGGCACTCCGTCCGGGCGGGCGGTGTCGACCACCACCTGCCACTGCCGGCCGTGGTTGACCGGCACCACGAAGTCCAACGGCTTGGGCGAGGCGTTGAACATCAGCAGGAACGAGTCGTCGGTGATGCGTTCCCCGCGCGAGCCCGGCTCCGAGATCGCGTTGCCGTTGAGGAACACCGTCAGCGCCGACGCCTGTGCCGAGTTCCAGTCCCGCTGGGTCATCTCCCGGCCCTCAGGAGTGAACCAGGCGATGTCCGACAGGTCGTCGTGCGTGCCCTCCACGGGCCGCCCGTGGAAGAAGCGCCGCCTGCGGAAGACGGGGTGGTCCCTGCGCAGCCACACCATCGCCCGCGTGAAGTCCAGCAGCGCGCCGCCGCCCTCCGCGTCCGGGTCGGGCCACCGCACCCATGACAGCTCGCTGTCCTGGCAGTAGGCGTTGTTGTTGCCCCGCTGGGTGCGGGCGAACTCGTCGCCGTGGCTGATCATCGGCACGCCCTGGGACAGCAGCAGCGTCGCGATGAAGTTCCGCATCTGCCGCGCCCGCAGCTCCAGCACGGCTGGGTCGTCCGTCTCGCCCTCGACCCCGCAGTTCCACGACCGGTTGTGGCTCTCGCCGTCCCGGTTGTCCTCGCCGTTGGCCTCGTTGTGCTTGTGGTTGTAGGACACGAGGTCGTGCAGGGTGAAGCCGTCGTGGCAGGTCACGAAGTTGATCGAGGCCAGCGGGCGCCGCCCGTCGTCCTGATACAGGTCGGACGACCCGGTCAGCCGGGACGCGAACTCCGCCAGCGCCCGCGGCTCGCCCCGCCACAGGTCCCGCACCGTGTCCCGGTACTTGCCGTTCCACTCGGTCCACAGCGGCGGGAAATTGCCCACCTGGTAGCCGCCCTCGCCCACGTCCCACGGCTCGGCGATCAGCTTCACCTGGGAGACCACCGGGTCCTGCTGCACCAGGTCGAAGAACGACGACAGCCGGTCCACCTCGTGGAACTGCCGGGCCAGGGTCGCCGCCAGATCGAAGCGGAAGCCGTCCACGTGCATCTCGGTGACCCAGTACCGCAGCGAGTCCATGATCAGCTGCAGTACGTGCGGGGACCGCATGAGCAGGGAGTTCCCGGTCCCCGTGGTGTCCGTGTAGTAGCGGGGGTCGTCCGAGAGGCGGTAGTACCGCGGGTTGTCGATGCCCTTGAAGGAGAGCGTCGGGCCCAGGTGGTTGCCCTCGGCGGTGTGGTTGTAGACCACGTCGAGGATGACCTCGATCCCGGCCTCGTGCAGCGCCTTCACCGCCGACTTGAACTCCAGGACCTGCTGACCGCGGTCGCCCCAGGAGGCGTAGGCGTTGTGCGGGGCGAAGAAGCCGATCGTGTTGTAGCCCCAGTAATTGCTCAGACCCATGTCGGCCAGGCGGTGGTCGTTCACGAACTGGTGCACCGGCATCAGTTCCAGCGCCGTGACCCCCAGCTCGGTCAGGTGCTCGATGATGGCCGGGTGGGCGAGCGCGGCGTAGGTGCCGCGCAGCTCCTCGGGCAGCCCGGGGTGCCGCATGGTGAGGCCCTTCACATGGGCCTCGTAGATCACCGTGTGGTGGTATCCGGTGCGCGGCAGGCGGTCGTCGCCCCAGTCGAAGTACGGGTTGACCACGACCGAGGTCATGGTGTGCGGCGCCGAGTCGAGATCGTTGCGCCGGCCGGGTTCGTCGAAGTGGTAGCCGTACACCTCCTCGCCCCACCGGATGGAGCCGCTGATCGCGCGCGCGTACGGGTCGAGCAGCAGCTTCGCGGAGTTGCAGCGCAGCCCGCGTTCGGGGGCGTACGGGCCGTGCACGCGGTAGCCGTACCGCTGCCCCGGCATGACGCCCGGCACGTACGCGTGCCGGACGAACGCGTCGCTCTCCCTGAGCTCGATCGCCGTTTCCGAGCCGTCGTCGTGCAGCAGACACAGCTCTACTCGGTCCGCGGCCTCCGTGAAGACCGCGAAGTTGGTGCCGGCGCCGTCGTACGTGGCACCGAGTGGATACGCCTCTCCAGGCCAGACCTGCATGGATACGACTCTTTCAGGTGTGCCGCGCGGGTGGGAGCGCCTTGGCCCCCGAGTCTCCCCGAAAGTGAGGGAACCACCCATGACTTACATCCCTCTTACCGGGCGACCGGTGCATACACGCTATGCCGAACAGTGGGGCAGAAACATACTCCCGGGTCCGTTGGGGGAGTAGGGGGAAGACGTGCGCAAGACAGTGCACCGCCACCTGGGCAAGGTGGTGGCCGGCGCGGCCATTGCGGTGGCCGGGACCGCTGTGATGATCGGGGTCACCCTGCCGGGCACGGCAGGGGCCGACGACACAGGAACCAGGGGGGCGAACCAGGCCGCCCGGCAGACCGCTGAGGGGCAGGACCAGAACACCGTCGCCCCGGGCGTCGTCGAGCAGGCGCCCGCCGAGGGTGACAAGGGCGCGGGACGCGACCCGCTGACCGACGACGAGATCGAGCGCGTGGAACGGCTCGCGGTGGACCGGCAGCAGTTCAACGCCGGCGAGAACGTCGAGGGCGACCGAGGTCCGCAGCAGCTCTCCGTCGACCTCGCCGAGCCCGAGGCCGACGAGGTCGACGACCCGAACGCGCCGCGCCGCGCGGAGGTCACCTTCTACGACTACAAGAGCGATGCTCTCGTCACCAAGACGATCAATCTGGACACCGGGAAGGTCGAGGACACGACCACCCGGCACGGCGTCCAGCCGCCGGCGAGCCGTGCCGAGAACATCGAGGCGGCCAGGCTCCTGATCGCGGACCCGCTGGGCGCGGACCTGAAGGCGGACTACAAGGACGCCACGGGCAAGGAGCTCACCTCCCCGGACCAGCTGCTGCTCACCAGCGGGGTGTACCGGGCCGCCCCCGGCGCCCAGCCCGCCGCACTCGACCGGTGCGGTGAACACCGCTGCCTACGGCTGTTCCCGAAGGTCAGGAACGGGCCGTGGATCGACGCCCGGCACCTGGTGATCGACCTCAGCGCCCGCAAGGTCGCCGAACTCGACCGCGGCTGAGCCGCCCTCCGTCCATTTTTCCAACCCTGCTCCTCCTTCAAGGGAGTCACGTCTTCATGCGCGTCAACAAGATCAGCCGTGCCCGCAGGCGGACAGCGGTGGGCCTGTCCCTGGCCGCGCTGGCCGCCGGGGTGACGACCGGCTCCGGGCCGGCCGTCGCCCAGCCCAAGGCGGCGCCCGCACCGCCGGCGGAGTGCAGCCCGGCGTACCGCATCGAGCAGAAGCTCTCCACCGGCACGACCTGGCGGATGTGCTGGCGCTACGACACCAAGGCCGGGCTCGTCCTGGAGAACGTCTCCTACCAGCCCAAGGGCGAGCCGAAGCCGATCAAGGTCCTCGCCAGCGCCCGCCTCGGCCAGATCCACGTCCCCTACGACGACGGCAACATCGAGTACGACGACCTGACGGGCCAGCGCTTCGCGCAGGGGCTGCAGAACCTGGCGCCGACCGAGTGCCCCGGCGGCACCATCAAGACGATCAAGGTCCGGGACCCTGACTACTCCGACACGCAGGACATCAAGGCCCTGTGCACCACCACGCGCGCGCGTGGGCACGCCTACCGCATGCAGGCCGACGAGGACTTCGGCAAGATCTACCAGGCCCAGGGCAAGGACCTGCTCGTCTACACCGTCAACAAGGTCGGGTGGTACGAGTACATGACCGAGTGGCGCTTCCAGGACGACGGCATGATCAACATGAACGTCGGCGCGACCGGCAGCCTCTCACCCGTGGACTACGACGCCGGCGACGGCCGCGGCTGGCCGATCGGCAAGGGGGCCAGGTCGAAGGCCACCAGCCACAGCCACAACGTCTTCTGGCGCCTCGACTTCGCCCTCGACGGCTCGTCCAAGGACCGGATCGAGCAGTACGACTCGGTGGTCAGCCCGCCCGCCCGCGGCCAGTACGCACCGACCAACAAGACCACCCGCACCAAGGTCACCAAGGAGCTCGCCGGCGACGCCAAGAACATGCGCTGGTGGCGCGTGGTCAGCGCCACGGGGAAGAACAAGGACGGGCACGCCCGGTCGTACGAGATCGTCCCCGGCGCCACCGCCAAGTACCCGGGCCGCAGCTACACCAAGCACGACGTCTACTTCACCCAGTACAACAAGTGCGAGCTGTTCGCCAGCCACAACCCCGGCTGTGAGCGCGGCCACCCCCAGTCCGTCGACAAGTGGGTGAACGGACAGAGCCTCACCCACCCGGTGGCCTGGGTGAACATCGGTTTCCACCACATCGCGCGCGACGAGGACCAGCAGCCCATGCCGGTCCACTGGCAGGGCTTCTCGATCGCTCCCCGGGACGTCACCGCCATGAGCCCGCTCACTCCGGCCGCCCTGGCGGGCCAGAACGGCGAGCCGCGGTAACAAGGTTGGGAAACTACCCGGCCCATCAGGCTGCACCGTGGACCCCACCCGGAGTACCCTTCCTTGATCGTTGGGACGGGGAGTGCTCGGGGGAGCGGAAGGCGGTGCGCGGGTGGGCTCGGGAGGGCTGGAGTTGCCCCCTGGTGACGACGGTCATGAGGGGAACTCCACAGACGTCCCGCCCGGTGCCGTGTCCCTGGCACGGCCGATGGACGCGGGCGCGATCGGACCGGAGCTGGACTGGGACGCCGACGCCTGGCGCGAGGTGCGCACCCGCGCCCAGCGGGCCGGCCGGGCCTACATCTGGCTGAATCTCGTCGAACAGCGGCTGCGCGCGGTCGTGGCCGCTGTTCTGCGACCCGTCTACGAACCCGTCCACGGCGACGACTGGGTGGTCGCGGCGGCCGGACCGGCCGGTCAGGAGTGGGTGCAGCGCGCGGTCGCCGTGCGCGAGGTCAGCCGTCGCAAGGGCTATCTGCTCGACCCGGCCGACGACAACGTCCTCAGCTTCCTCACGCTGCCCCAGCTGCGCGAACTGATGGTGCAGCACTGGCCCTGCTTCGAGCCGTACGTCGATGAGCGCCGGGACGTCGAACTCGCCCTGGACGAGCTGGAGGTCACCCGCAACGTCGTCTCCCGCAACCGGGCGCTGTCCGAGGCCGTCCTCGCCCAGGCCGAGCGGGCCTCGGCACGGCTGCTGGAGATCCTCGGCGCGGGCAGCGACGTGCCGTCCGCGCGCCGGCTTCCCGTCGACGCGGTCGAGGACCTCGTCGGCGACCGGTACGCCGACGTGGTCGCCGTCCACCCGGACCGGGTGCGGCTGCTGCGGCAGTTCCCGGCCGAGGACATCTTCGGCGGCGCCCGTCGCCTCGACGCCATCGGCATCGGCCTCAACCTGCTCGTGCAGAACTTCTCCGGCCGGCGCCTGGTACGCCTCGCCGAGTCCGGCTGCCGGGTGCGGCTGCTGTTCCTGAACCCGGCCTCCAGCGCAGTCAAGCGGCGCGAGCGCGAACTCGGCATCAAACGGGGCGAACTGAGCCGCGCCGTCGAGATGAACATCCTGCACATGCGCCGGGTGCGCGCCCGGCTGCGCGACCCCGGCGCCTTCGAGATCCAGGTCTTCGACGAGACCCCCCGCTTCACGGCGTACCTCGTCGACGGGGACGGGGCGGACGGCATCGCGGTCGTGCAGTCCTATCTGCGGCGTACACGGGGGATGGAGGCGCCGGTGTTCGTCCTGCGCAACGGCAACAAGGTGGTCAAGTCGGGTCAGCTCGACGAAGGTGGCCTCTTCCCCACCTACCGCGAGGAGTTCGAGGTGATGTGGGCGGATTCGCGGCCAGTGTCGTGAAGTGCCCCGTGTCGTGAACTGCCGGAGCGGGTAAACGGAATGCGGTCCTCTGATTGTCAGTGGCGCATGCGATGGTGGAGGCCACTGGGGGAAAGCACCACCGAGAAGGGGGACGGCCCATGGGCTGGCACCGGGAGCTGCTGATCGGCTTCGACCTGGAGACGACGGGCACCGACCCGCGTGAGGCGCGCATCGTCACGGGCGCCGTGATAGAGGTCAGGGGCGGGGAGCCGATGGGGCGCCGGGAGTGGCTGGCCGACCCCGGAGTGGAGATCCCGGCGGACGCGGTGGCGGTCCACGGCATCAGCAACGAGCGGGCGGCCGCCGAGGGCAGGCCTGCCGACCAGGTCGCGGACGCCATCGCCGACGTCCTGGTGACGTACTGGAAGACGGGCGTCCCGGTCGTCGCCTACAACGCCGCCTTCGACCTCACCCTGCTCTCCGCCGAACTGCGGCGCCATGAACTGCCGTCACTGGGCGACCGTCTCGGCGGCCTCGCCCCCGCACCGGTCATCGACCCTTACACGATCGACCGCTCCGTCGACCGCTACCGCCGCGGCAAGCGCAACCTCGAAGCGGTCTGCGCCGAGTACGGCATCGAACTCGACTCCGCCCACGACGCCTCGGCCGACGCCCTCGCCGCGGCCCGGCTGGCCTGCGCGATAGCCGACCGCCACCCCAAGGTCGCGTCCCTCGGCCCGGCGGAACTGCACCGCCGCCAGATCGAGTGGTACGCCGAATGGGCGGCGGACTTCCAGAACTTCCTGCGCCGCAAGGGCGACCCGACGGCGATGGTCGACGGGACATGGCCGGTGCGGGAGTTGGCGGACGAGCGGGTCTGAGCCGGGCGTACGGGCAGGAACCGCTCAGCACGACCCACGGACCGCGTGCCGGGATCAGAACGGATACCACCGCACCGTCTCGTCCCCGTCCCGCAGCGACGCCACCCGGCGCTCGAACTCGGCCAGCGCCTCGGGGTTGCTCGGCGCGTGCTGGGCGACCCACGCGCAGCTGGCCGTCTCGCGGGCGCCGCGCAGCACCCCGCAGCCCTCCCACTCGCGTACGTCCCAGCCGTACGCGGATGTGAAGGAGTCGTAGGCCTCGGCCGGCAGCCCGTACCGGTCGCGGGACAGGGCCATGACCACCAGGTCGTGCTCGCGCAGGTCGGCGGAGAAGGTCTCCAGGTCGACCAGGACGGGCCCGTCGGGACCGACGTGCACATTGCGGGGCAGGGCGTCGCCATGGATGGGCCCCGGCGTCAGACGGGGCGTCAGCGCCGCCGCGGCCGCCGCGAAGCCGTCCCGGCGCTCGCGCAGGTATGCGGCGTCCGCGGGGTCGATCGCGTCGCCCGCGAGCCGCAGCCAGCGTTCCACACCGCCCAGCAGATCGCGGGGCGGCAGTGCGAAGGAAGGGGAGGGGAGCGTGTGCACGACCCGTAGCAGTTCGGCCAAATCCCGCGCCTGCGCGGGCCGTACCGGATCGGGCAGCCGGTGCCACACGGTCACTGGGTGCCCCTCGACCAGCAGCGCCTTCGGCTCGGCCGCCCGCACCGCAGGCACGCCCGCCTCGGCGAGCCACACCGCGATGGCCAGCTCGCGGCGCGCCCGGTCCAGGAGTTTGGCGTCCCGGCCCACCTTGACGACCAGGTCACCGGCGGCGAACACCGCGTTCTCGCCCAGGGCGAGCAGCCGCGCGTCCCGTGCCGGGCCCGGCAGCACACCCGCCGCGGCCAGTACGTCCCGCGCCCGTGCCTCGTCCATCGTCCGCCTCCGTGTCCGTCCTCGTCCGTGCCCGCGGCCTGCGCCGCCCTCGATGGCCGGTTCGCCACGACGGGTTCGTACCCGCCGCCGGGCACCGTCGGGTTCCCGCCATCCGTCGGCCAGTGTCGCATTCGCACAGGTCGGGCGGTGTGCGCGGTGCCTTGACGAGGCACAGCACCTTCACGACCATGACGTGGCCACCCGAGCCGTGCAAAGGGGCTGATTCCGTGACATCGGCGACCGAGGTGAGGAGACCGGCGCGATCCGCGCCCGGCCCGGGCCCCAGGCGGCGCGCCACCGACCACGGCGCCTGGTTCCTGGTGCTGCCCGCCCTGCTCCCGATCCTCGTCCTGAGTGCCGGACCGCTGCTCTACGGCATCCTGCTGGCGTTCACCGACGCCCAGTCGGGACGCACCGAGCCCACCCAGTGGATCGGCGGTCTCAACTTCCGGGACCTGCTGCACGACACACTGTTCTGGGAGTCGTTCCGCATCGGGCTGGTCTGGGCCGTCGGGGTGACCGTCCCGCAGTTCCTGCTCGCCCTCGGCCTCGCCCTGCTGCTCAACCAGGACCTGCGCCTGAGATGGCTGGCCCGCGCCCTGGCGATCATCCCCTGGGCGATGCCCGAGGTCGTCGTCGGCATCATGTGGCGGCTCGTCTACCACCCCGACGCGGGCATCCTCAACGAAACCCTGCGCGACCTCGGTCTCGGTGACGGCCGCGACTGGCTCAGCGGCCTGGCGACCGCCCTGCCCGCGGTGATCGTCGTCGGCGTCTGGGCGGGCATGCCGCAGACGACGGTCGCCCTGCTGGCCGGCCTGCAGAACACCCCGCGCGAACTGCACGAGGCCGCAGCGGTCGACGGTGCCGGCGCCTGGCGCCGCTTCCGCACCGTCACCTGGCCCGCCCTGAGACCGATCGCCCTCGCCATCACCGCCCTCAACCTCATCTGGAACTTCAACTCCTTCGCGCTGGTCTACGTCCTGACGAACGGCGGCCCCGGCGGACGTACCCGCCTGCCCATGCTCTTCGCCTACGAAGAGGCCTTCCGCTACGGGCAGTTCGGTTACGCGGCGGCGATGGGATGCGTCATGGTCGCCGTGATCTCGATCCTGCTGGCCGTCTTCCTGGCCGGCCGCCTCAGGGGAGGTGAGGAAGCGTGAGGACCGGTCGGGTCGCCCGTGTCGGCCAGTACGCCGCCCTGCTCGCGTATCTCGTCTTCCTCGCCTTCCCGTTCCTCTGGCTGCTCTCCACGGCGTTCAAACCACCGCGCGAGCTGGGCAGCCTGCACCCCACCTGGATCCCGAAGGACCCCACTCTCGCCAACTTCCGGCAGGCCTTCGACGAGCAGCCGCTGCTGCACGCCGCGGTCAACTCCCTGCTCGCCGCGCTCGCCGCGGCGGTGATCGCCGTACTGATCGCGACCCCGATGGCCTATGCGATGGCCCGGCACCGCGGTCCGCTCACCAAGGCGGCCACCGGGTGGGTGGTGGTCAGCCAGGCGTTTCCGTTCGTGCTGCTGATCATCCCGCTCTTCCTCGTGCTGAAGAACATCGGGCTGGTCGACTCCGTGCCGGGGCTGGTGATGGTGTACGTGGTGTGGGCGCTGCCGTTCGCACTGTGGATGCTCGTGGGATACGTACGGGCCGTACCGGCCGAGGTGGAGGAGGCCGCGGCGGTCGACGGGGCCGGGCGGGTACGGACGCTGGTGTCGGTGACCGCGCCGCTGCTCGCGCCGGGGATCGTGGCGACGGCGCTGTTCGCGTTCATCACCGCGTGGAACGAGTTCTTCTTCGCGCTCGTGCTGCTGAAGACCCCGGAGAAACAGACCCTGCCGGTCGTGCTCACCCACTTCATCGGCGCCGAGGGCGTCGCGGACCTCGGCCCGCTCGCGGCGGCCGCGTTCCTCGCGACGCTGCCCTCGCTGGTCGTCTTCGCGATCATCCAGCGGCGGATCACGGGCGGCATGCTCACCGGGGCGGTGAAGAGCTGATGCGCAGAAGAGTCCTGGCGGCACTCATCACGACCGCCCTGCTTCTTGCGGGGTGCTCATCGGGCGGCGGGCACGACGACGGCCGGATCACCCTGCGTTTCCAGTCCCTGGCCTGGCAGCAGCAGTCGGTCGAGGCGAACCGGGAGCTGGTGAGGGAGTGGAACGCCGGCCACCCGGACGTCCGGGTCGAGTACGTCCAGGGCAGTTGGGACAGCGTCCACGACCAGCTCCTCACCTCCTTCGAGGGCGGTGAGGCCCCGGACATCATCCACGACGCCTCCGACGACCTCGCGGACTTCGCCTACGGCGGCTACCTCGCCGACCTGACCGACCTGCTGCCCCAGCGGCTGAAGTCCGACATCCCCCGGCGCAGTTGGGAGACCGCCACCTTCGGGGACGGGATCTACGGCGTGCCGTTCCTGCAGGAGCCACGGGTGCTGATCGCCAACACCACCTGGCTGAAGAAGTCGGGCGTACGGATCCCGACATCCGAACGGCCCTGGTCCTGGGCCGAGTTCCGGCAGGTGGCGAAGAAGCTGAGCGGCGCGGGAAAGTACGGCGTGGCCTGGCCGCTCAAGGAACCCGTCTCCGCCACGCTCAACCTGTCGCTGTCGGCGGGCGGACAGCTCTTCCACCGCGGCGCGGACGGCAAGGTCACCGTCCGGTTCGACACGGCCGACCAGACCGTGCCGCGCACGATCCACGACCAGGCCACCACCGACCGCAGCGCCTCACCCACGACCCTGGGCAGCGGCGGCTCCGACACCCTGCCCGGGTTCTTCGCCGGCAAGTACGCCATGGTCCCGCTCGGCTTCTCCTACCGCCAGCAGATCGTGCAGCAGGCGCCGGAGGGCTTCGACTGGCAGGTCCTGCCCGCCCCGGCGGGCGCCGGCGGGCTCACCCAGGGGGTCAGCCCGCAGACGCTCTCCATCGCCGAGGACAGCCCGCACAAGAAGGAGGCCGCCGAGTTCATCGACTTCCTCCTCCAGCCGGAGAACATGGTCCGCCTGGCCCTCGGCGACTGGATGCTGCCCACCGGCAGCCAGGCACTGAAGGACCCCGCCCTGCGCACGACCGAGCACGGCTGGGCCACCGGCACCGCTCTCGCCGCCCACCTCCGCCCGGCGCCCGCCCAGTCCGTCCGGGGCTACCCCGAGTGGAAGGACAAGGTGGCGACCCCCGCGTTCCAGGAGTACTACAGCGGGGCCATCGGCCTCGACGAGCTGCGCGAACGGCTGGAGGAGGACGGCAATCTGGTGCTCGCGCGGTATCAGCGCTGAGCTGTCCGCACGGACCGGCGGGCGCTACCGCGTGGTGAAAGCGAGCGTCTCCGGGAAGCACGGCTCGTCGATGGGCTGCCGGAACGCGAACGCACCCGGCTCATCGCGCTGCCGGACAAGCTGATGGCCGACGTCCGGCACCGCGCGGCCCCCGGAAGCCGAGCCCCGGGAAAACCTGTTGCCCGTCGCTCCGGGCCCCGCCTAACGTGCCTCTCGTGGCAGCGAACAACGCGATCTCCATCTCCGGTCACGGCCGGGGCTGCACGCATTCCGTCCGGATGCGCCGCGGCCCCGGTGCCCTGACCGGCCCGGGGACCCCCGCCCGCTGATTCCTCGCGGCCGGGTACGCCTCCGCTTCTCACGTCACCTTCTGTCTTCCGGTCAGGGCCTTCGGCTGCCCTCTTTCCCCCTCACGGAAGACAAGGACCGCTGGCCATGGCCCGCCCCACCCCTCGCTCCCGCGCGCTCTCGCAGCACTTCCTCGCCGACCGCGCCGCCACCGCACGCTTCGCCCGACTGGCCGTCCCGGACGGCCGCGCCGCACCCCTGCTGCTCGAAGTCGGTGCGGGCAAGGGCGCGTTGACCGAGACACTCGCCCCCCGCTGCCGGAAACTGATCGCCTATGAGATCGACCCGCGGCTCGTGCCCGGGCTGCGCGCCCGCTTCTCGGGCGTCCCCCAAGTCCGGGTGACCGCCGGGGACTTCCTCGCCGCACGGCCCCCGCGCACGCCGTTCTCCGTCGCCGGCAACGTGCCCTTCTCGCGTACCGCCGCCATCGTCGACTGGTGCCTGAAGGCCCCCGCCCTCACCGACGCCACGCTCCTCACCCAGCTCGAATACGCCCGCAAGCGCACCGGTGACTACGGCGGCTGGACCCTGCTGACGGTCAGGACCTGGCCCCGCTACGAGTGGCGGCTGCTGGGACGGGTCGGCCGGCGCAGCTTCCGTCCCGCACCCGGCGTGGACGCCGGGATCGTCCGCATCGAGCGCCGCCGCAGCCCCCTGCTCGACGCCGCCGGGTACGCCGGCTGGTGCGCCCTGGTCGAACTCGGCTTCTCCGGTGTGGGCGGCTCGCTGCACGCCTCGCTGCGCCGGGCTCACCCTAGGCGCCGGGTGGACGCGGCGTTCCGTGCCGCACGCCTGGAGGCGGATGTGCTGGTCGGTGCGGTCGCGCCGGAGCGGTGGCTGCTCCTGCACCAGGCGCTGACGGTGGCTTGACCGAGTGTCACGGCATAAACAAGTTGCACGAGACGTCTCGTCTCGCCTACTGTCCCTCGCATGACCAGTCCCGCTCACATCGCCATGTTCTCCATCGCCGCGCACGGCCACGTGAACCCCAGCCTCGAAGTGATCCGCGAACTCGTCGCGCGCGGACACCGGGTCACATACGCGATCCCACCGGCGCTCGCCGAGAAGGTGGCCGAGACCGGCGCCGAGGTGATGCTCTGGAACTCGACGCTGCCCTCGCCCGAGGACCCCCCGGAGGACTGGGGGAGCACCCTGCTGGACAACGTGGAGCCCTTTCTCGACGACGCGATCCAGGCGCTGCCGCAGCTCATCGAGGCGTACCAGGGGGACGAGCCCGACCTCGTCCTGCACGACATCACCTCCTACCCGGCCCGCGTCCTGGCGCACCGCTGGGGCGTGCCCGCGGTCTCGCTCTCCCCCAACCTCGTCGCCTGGGAGGGCTACGAGGAGGAGGCGCTCGAACCGCTGTGGGCCGAGCCGAAGCAGACCGAGCGGGGCCGTGCCTACTACGCCTGCTTCCAGGCCTGGCTGGAGGAGAACGGCATCACGGACCACCCCGACCGGTTCACCGCCCGTCCCGCCCGGTCCCTCGTCCTGATCCCCAGGGCGCTGCAGCCGAACGCCGACCGGGTCGACGAGTCCGTGTACACCTTCGTCGGCGCCTGCCAGGGCGACCGCACCGCAGAGGGGCACTGGGAGCGGCCCGCCGGCGCCGAGAAGGTCGTGCTCGTCTCGCTCGGGTCGGCCTTCACCCAGCGGCCGGACTTCTACCGGGAGTGCGTCAAGGCGTTCGGCGACCTGCCGGGCTGGCATCTGGTGCTGCAGATCGGCAAGCACGTCGACCCCGCCGAACTCGGGGACGTACCGGCGAACGTCGAAGTGCGCTCCTGGGTTCCGCAGCTGACCGTGCTGAAGCAGGCCGACCTGTTCGTCACGCACGCCGGTGCGGGCGGCAGCCAGGAGGGGCTGGCCACCGCCACGCCGATGATCGCCGTACCGCAGGCCGTGGACCAGTTCGGCAACGCGGACATGCTCCAGGCCCTCGGCGTCGCCCGCCAGGTCCCCACGGAGCAGGCCACCGCCGAGACGTTGCGTGCCACGGCCCTCGCGCTCGTCGACGACCCCGAGGTCGCCGGGCGGCTGAAGGAGATCCAGGCCGGTATGGCCCAGGAGGGCGGCACACGACGGGCGGCCGATCTCATCGAGGCCGAACTGCCCGCCTGAACAGCACGAGCGAAGGCCCGTCGGTTCCCCGGAACCGACGGGCCCCCGGTGGACGGAAGCAGGTCAGACCCGCAACGGCGCACCCTCGTCGTCCCGCATCGCGGGCGCCACGGCCTCCGGTGACTCGTCGTGGGTCAGGTCCGGCAGCCGGTGCAGCCACTTCGGCAGGTACCAGTTGCGCTCCCCGAGCAGCGCCATCACCGCCGGCAGCAGCACGCCACGGATGATCGTCGCGTCGATGAGCACCGCGGCCGCGAGGCCGACGCCCATCTGCTTCATCGACTGCATCGACAGCGTTCCGAAGATCGCGAACACGGCGACCATGATGACCGCGGCACTCGTCACGACGCCCGCCGTGGTCACCACCCCGTGGTGGATCGCGTCCTTCGTCGTACGGCCCCTCAGACGCGCCTCGCGGATCCGTGAGACCACGAACACGTGGTAGTCCATCGACAGGCCGAACAGGATCACGAACAGGAACAGCGGCAGCCAGGTGATGATGGCGCCGACGCCCTCCGCGCCCACCAGTGACGCGCCCCAGCCGTGCTGGAAGACGGCGACGAGGATGCCGTACGCCGCGCCCACCGACAGCAGGTTCAGCGCGATCGACGTGATCGCCACCGTCAGGGAGCGGAACGACAGCAGCATCAGCAGGAAGGCGAAGACCACGACGAACGCGAAGACCGGGACGACGGCTCCGGCCAGTTGGTCGTTGAAGTCCTTCGAGCCCGCGACCTGCCCGGTGATCGGCGCCTCGACACCGTCGACCTTGCCGAGCGTGGCGGGCCGCACCTCGTCGCGCAGCTTGCCCAGGCTCGCACCCGCCCGGTCGAGGTCGGAGCCGCCGACCAGCGGGACGTACACGAAGGCCACGTTCTGCGCGTCGTGCAACTTGATCTCGACCGGCCCGCGCGAGGCGCCCGAGCTGATCGCCTGCTCCTTGAACCGCGCCAGCGCGTTCTTCACCTCGGGCGCGTTGATGTCGTCCGCCCTGACGACCACCTCAGCCGGTTCGGAGCCACCCGGGAAGGCCTCGTTCAGCCGGTTGTACGTCTGGACGATGGGCAGCGAGTCGCCGAACTCCTGGTCCAGGGTCAGCTGCTGCGTCTTCATGCCGAGCGCGGGGGCGGCGACCGCCAGCAACGCACCGGTCGCCACGACGACCGACAGGACCGGCCTGGCGAGCACGCGCCGCAGTACGGCCGTCCAGAACCGGCTGTCGGCGGGGCCGCTGGTCCCGCGCCGGCGCCGGAACGGCAGGCGGCCCTTGTCGACCCGCTCGCCCAGCAGGGACAGCAGCGCCGGCAGCACCGTCACGGAGCCGACCATGGCGACCGCCACCACCATCAGCGAGGCCAGGCCCATCGCCTCGAACTCGGCGAGCCCGGTGAACAGCATGCCCGCCATGGCCACGCACACCGTGACGCCGGAGACGACGATCGCACGGCCACTGGTGGCGGCGGCGATCCCGAGGGCCGTCCGCGCGTCCCGGCCGGCGGCGCGCTCCTCGCGCTCGCGGCGCAGATAGAACAGGCAGTAGTCGACACCGACCGCCATGCCGACCAGCAGCATCACGGAGTTCGCGGCGTCGGTCATCGGCACCGCATGGCTGACGACACCCATCAGGCCCATCGTCGCCATGATCGCGGTGATCGCCAGCGCCACCGGCAGCAGCGCGGCCACCAGCGCCCCGAAGGCGATGAGCAGAATGCCGAAGGCCACCGGTACCGCGGAGTACTCGGCCTTCTGGAAGTCGTCCCCGAAGGCGTCGGCGAACGTCTTCATCATGCTGGCGCCGCCGATCTCCTCGATCCGCAGTGCCTCGTGGTCCTTCTGGACCTCCTCGACGGCCTTCAGTACCGGCTCCACCCGCTCGCCCGCGGTGTCCGCCTCGCCCCGCATGTCGAACTGGACCAGCGCGCTGCGGCCGTCCTTCGAGATCGTGTGGGTCTCGTACGGCGACGTCACGTCCGTGACCTCGCCGGTTGCCTCCACCGCCCGGACGACCGCGGCGACGCCGGCCCTGAACTCGGCGTCGGTGGCCTTCATGGCACCGTCCTTCGCCTGGATCAGCACGGTCTCACCGGCCGGCTCGTCGATCCCCGCGTCCTCGATGATCTCCGCGGCGGTGTGTGTCTCCCCCTTCAGCTGGTCGCTGTCCTTGACGTCGACCCGGCCCGCCGCCGAACCGAGCCCCATCGCCAGGACGACGAACAGCACCCAGATGCCGACGGCCCCCCACCGGTGCCGGGCGCTCCAGCCGCCGGCCCGCGCGGCGATGCCGCGCACCCGCGATTCTCCGTTCCCCATGACCGGCTTTCCCCCCTCGTGCACGGCGGCGGCCCCCTGCCGCCCCCCTTCACTTCGAAGGTATGGGGCGGATAAAGGCATCTCCTCGTGCTGCCCGGTGACGTGCCGACGGCGCGAATCATCCCTCTGGACCCCGCCTTCTCCCCACTGGGGACGAAGAGGCCCCTTACATCTATGAGGGCCACCATTTGTTGTGACATTTGTTATGACAAAGTCTTGTTGAATGAGTCACAGAAGCGTGTAGCGGTTGATCCACGCCCGCCGCATCGGCCAGAGTTTCGCGAAGTCCGCCCCGTGCGGACGCGGCCGTCGTGCCCACCCCCACGGGGCACGACGGCCGCTCTATGGTGAGCGGATGACGACGACGTATGCGGCGCTGCTGCGCGGGATCAATGTGGGCGGGGCCAAGAAGGTCCCGATGGCCGACCTGCGCACGCTCATGGAGGGCCTCGGTCACGACGCCGTACGCACCTATCTGCAGAGCGGGCAGGCCGTGTTCACCTCCGACCACGGGGACGAGGAGTCCCTGGCGGCCGAGTTGAGGGGCGCCATCGAGAAGCGGTTCGGCTTCGGGGTGGACGTGATCGTGCGGGACCACGCGTATCTGAAGGCGGTCGCCGAGGCGTGCCCGTTCCCGGCCGCCGAGCTGGAGGCCCGGCAGCTGCACGTCACGTACTTCTCCGGGCCCGTCGACGCGGAGCGGTTCGCGGAGATCGACCAGGCCGCCTTCCTCCCCGAGGAGTTCCGGCTCGGTGACCGCGCGCTCTATCTGTACGCGCCGAACGGACTGGGCCGCTCCAAGCTCGCCGAGCAGCTGGCCAGGCCCCGCATCACCAAGGGTCTGATCGCCACCACGCGCAACTGGAACACCGTCGTCAAACTCGTGGAGCTGACCCGTGCCTGAGCGCGGTCCGGCCGTCGAGGCCGCCATCGAGGGGGAGTTGAAGCTGCTCGACCCCGAAGTGCGCCGCGCGCCGGAGCTGGTCGGGGCGCTGCTGCACCCGGACTTCCACGAGTTCGGCGCGTCCGGACGGCGCTGGGACCGGGCCTCGATCATCACCATGCTGGCCGAGACGGCCCAGCCCGGCGTCCGGCCCCCGGTCACCTCGGGGATGAGGGGCGTCCAGCTCGCCCCGGACCTCGTCCACCTGACCTTCGACACGGAGAACAACGGGCGCCGGGTGCACCGCAGTTCACTGTGGCGGCGGACGGAGAACTGCTGGCTGCTGTACTTCCACCAGGGAACGCCCTTCAGCCCAGGGGAAGAGTGACCTTCCGGGCTCCGAGGTAGGGCGCGTACGAGACGATCTCGGCCGGTACGGCCAGCCGCGGATCCTCGGACAGCCGCCGCCACTCGTCCTCGGAGCGGGCCGCGGCCGCCGCGTCGGCCGCCGCGAGGTCCTCCTCGGTGAGCGGCGCGCGGCCGAGGAACGCAGGGCCCCAGCCGTCCCAGGGGAGCAGCTCCACGCCGTTCAGGGCGGCCAGATCGCGGATGACGTTGCCGCGTACGAACCACAGCCCCCGGAACTCCTCCACGCCGCTGAGGCCGAACGTCTCCGGGTCGGCCCGCCCCTCCCGGCAGGCCCGCCAGGCGTCCTGGGCGACGAGGAAGCGGTCCCGCGGCACGTCCACGGGGTCGAACGGGATGTCGTACCCGTGATGGACCTGCGCGTCGGCCAACCGCCAACCCCCGTCCGGCGACCGGTACTCGGTGACCCAGTGGTCCTCGTGGAAGCCGTCGACGAAGTACGCGGCGAAACCGCAGCGCAGCCGTGCGGGCGTCCCCGTGGCCCGCAGCAGCGAGCAGAGCAGCAGCGAGAAGTCCCGGCACGTGCCCACGAACCGCTCCTCGGGCGGCCGCGCCCGGGTCAGCGGCCCGTCCCCGCGCTCCCGCAGGATCCGGAGCATCCCGGTGACGTACCGCGACTCGGCGTCCTCGTGCAGCCGCTGCTCGGGGACGAGGTAGTCGAAGAACCGGCCCTCCCCCCGATGGATGACCAGGTCCCGCACGGTCCGGGCGAGCTCGGAGACGTCATGCGGCAGTCCGCTCGTGTCCAGGCCGCCCGGGTCGCTGTACGGCGTCTGCGTCAGGAAGTCCATGCCCCCGGACACTCGGGTCTGCCCCAGGGGCAAGGTCAAGCCGGCGGAACGCGGTGGCGTCCGAGGCCTCATTGGCCGATTCGCTTCCCACGCGAGCGGCGGAGTTGGCACGGTAGGACCATGACGAGCACCGACCCCGACGTCCCGGAGACGACGACCTCCCCTGACCCGGCCGGAAGCCCCGCGGTCCCCTCCGGCCGTGTGAGTGCGGCCCAGGCCATGCGCGGCGCGGCGGCCCAGCTCGCCGAGCTGCTCGGCACCACACCGGAGGCCGTCTCCGCCCTCCGCCCGGCACAGGACGGCTGGACGGCCGACGTGGAGGTCGTGGAGCTGGAGCGGGTCCCCGACACCATGACCATCCTGGCGACCTACCGGGTCACCCTGGACCTCCAGGGCCAACTCCTCGGCTACGAGCGGGTGCACCGTTACGTACGCGGACGGCTCGACCGGGGACGTTAGCGCCAACTCCCGCTGTCGGTAAGCGTTTTCGGCTCCACCGTGAACAAGGCCGCCGCCCCGCCCGTACCTACGGGCGGCACCGCGCCCGCCCGGTGCCAGGTCGAGAACGGAGCCCAGCGAGAGGAACCGAACCGTGACCGTCATGACGCACACCGGCGGTATGCAACCCGCCGCCGTCGCCTCCAGTGGTTCGGGTAACGCCGGCCTCTACGACATCCTCGAACTCATCCTGGACCGTGGGCTCGTCATCGACGTGTTCGTCCGGGTCTCGCTCGTCGGCATCGAGATCCTCAAGATCGACGTACGGATCGTGATCGCGAGCGTGGACACCTACCTCCGCTTCGCCGAGGCCTGCAACCGCCTCGACCTGGAGTCCGGCCGCAAGGCCCCCGACAAGCTCAGCGACCTCGTCGGGAACCTCGTCGAAAGCGGAGCCAGGGGCAGGACCGGGGGCGCGATCAGCGGCGCCGTCGACGCGATCGGCGACATCTTCGACCGCGACAAGGACAAGGATGAGGACCGGTGAGCGGCGGCCGGGCCACGCCGCTCTACGTCTACGCCGTCACCGGCTCCGACCACCCCCTGCGCCTGGACGGCCTGCGGACCGTCGGCGGCGCCGGCGGCTCCCTGAGCACGGTCGTCCACGGCCCGCTCGCCGCCGTCGTCAGCCCCGCGCCCGCCGGCCTGCGGCCCAAACGCCGTGACCTCGCCGCCCACCAGGCGCTGCAGGAACGCCTGATGGCCGACGGGGCGGTCCTGCCCATGAGATTCGGACTGCTCGCCCCCGACGACACGGCCGTCAGAACGGCCCTGGAGGTGAAGGGCGAGGAGTACACCCGCAGGCTCGCCGAGCTGCACGGCACCACCGAGTTCAACCTCAAGGCCGCCCGCTCCCAGGACGATCTGCTGCGCGAGATCCTCGACGAGTCCGACGAGGCCCGCCGGCTCAACGAACGCACCCGCGACGGCCACGGCACCTACGAGGACCGGGTCGCCCTCGGCGAGCTGGTGGCCCGGCAGGTCGAGGCCCGGCAGCGGCGGCTGGCCGACCAGGTCGTCGAGCAGCTGTCCGGCCTGGCCCGCTCCCGGGTCGTGGCCGCACCGGCGAAGGACGACTTCCTCAACGTCTCGTTCCTCGTCGAACGCGCCCGCGCCCACGAGTTCACCGAAGCCGGAGCGCGCCTGGCGCACGACTACGGCGAGGCCTACGACTTCCGGCTGCGCGGCCCCCTGCCGCCGTACAGCTTCGCCGCCTGACCCATGGGCCTGCTCACCGGCATCCTCACCCTCCCGCTCGCGCCCCTGCGCACCACCCTGTGGGCCGCCGAGCAGGTGCAGAAGGCCGCCGAGGCGGAGTACTACGACCCGGCCCCCGTCCAGCAGGCGCTCGTGGACCTGGAGCGCGCCCTGCTGGAGGGGCGGATCGACGAGGACGAGTACGACCGCCGCGAGGACCGACTGCTGGACCGACTCGACGAGATCACCGCGCGGAGACGAGCCCTGCGACCATGACACACCCGGCACCAGGCGGACTCACCGGACCGCCCCGCCCCCCGTCCCTGTACGAGCCCCCCGGCGGCCAGGCCGCCTCGCTCGCCGACATCCTCGAACGCGTCCTCGACAAGGGCGTGGTGATCGCGGGCGACATCCGGATCAACCTGCTCGACATCGAACTGCTCACCATCAAGCTGCGACTGCTCGTCGCCTCCGTCGACAAGGCGAAGGAGATGGGCATCGACTGGTGGGAGCACGACCCCTCCCTCTCCTCCCGGGCCGCCCGCCCGGAGGTGTCCCTCGCAGAGGAGAACGAACGCCTGCGTGCCGAGATCGCCGCGCTGCGGGCGGGCAGCACGGCCGACAGGAGACAGGACCCATGACCGACACGGACATCGTCTACGCCTACGCCGTACTGCACCGCACCCCGCAGGCCGCCGAGGCGGTCGCGGACGTACGCGGGGTGGCCGGGGAACCGATACGCCTGGTGGATCCCACGGACCGCACCTCGCAGCTCGCCGCGGCCGTCGGCCGCGTCCCCGCCGCGGACTTCGACGAGACCCCCCTCAAGGCCCACCTGGAGAACCTGGACCGGCTGGAAGCCATGGCCCGGGCCCACCACGCCGTCGTCGCCGCGTTCGCCGGGCACGGCACCGCCGTCCTGCCGCTGCGCCTGGCCACCGTGTACCGCGACGAGGAGCGCGTCCGGCAGGCCCTCGACCTCCGCCACGACTTCTTCCTCACCCTGCTGGACCGCGTCACCGGACATGTGGAACTGGGCGTCAAGATCTACGCCGCCCCCACGGCCGCGCCGCCCGGCACGGACTCCGCCCAGGCCGCCGGCCTCGGCGCGGGCCGCGCGTACCTGGCCGGACGCCGCCGGCAACGCCGTACGGCCGAGGACGCCTGGGAAGCGGCCACCCGGACCGCCGCCCGCCTCACCGAGACGGCCCGCGCCCTCGCCGTCGACCGCGTGGCCCACCGCCCCCAGCGCTCGGACCTCGCCGGTCCGGCGCCCGGCCCCAACGTCAGCAACGACGCCTATCTGGTTCCCACCGACCGCGTCGACGACTTCCGCGCCCGTGTCCTGGCGGCCGCCGAGGCACAGCCCGGTGTCCACGTGGAGGTGACCGGTCCCTGGGCCCCCTACTCGTTCACGCTCCCCGCGGAGCCCGTCCTGTGAGCGTCGCCCCCCACACCGACCGTCCCGTCGCCCTCATCGACCTGCTCGACCGGCTCCTCCAGGGCGGCGTCGTCCTCACCGGGGACCTCGTCCTGTCCATCGCCGACGTCGACCTCGTCCGCATCGACCTGCGCGCGGTCATCGCCCCCGTGGCCGCCGCCCATCCGACCCTCCCGCTGTGAGGCCGCATGTCATCGCCCCCACACCCCGGCACCCGCGCCACCCACCGCCTGTCGACGGACCCGGACACCGTAGAGCGCGATCTTGTCAGACTCGTCCTGACCGTCGTCGAACTCCTCCGCCAGCTCATGGAACGCCAGGCGCTCCACCGCGTCGACGCCGGCGACCTCACGGAAGAACAGGAAGAGCGCATCGGCCTCACGCTGATGCACCTGCATGACCGCATGGAACACCTCTGCGCCCGCTACGACCTGCGGCTGGACGACCTCAACCTGGACCTGGGCCCGCTCGGCACCCTGCTGCCGCAGGCCGACTGACCGGGTCAGCGCGTCGTGACGGCCTTGGCCACCGAGGGGTGCCTGAGATAGTCGAGCACGCTGTGCGGCCACAGGGGCGCGATGCTGATCTCCGGAAGTTCCTCGACGCCCGGGAAAATCCGGGCCAGTTCGCCCTTCGGGACGGCCACGAAGTCACCGATGTCGGCGATGTTGACCCACCGCCGTACGTTCGGGGGCTTCGTGCCGAGGCCCTGCAGCGGCTCCGGGTCGAGACGGTGGAAGACCGCGTTGGGCAGCGCCAGGGGAGAGCCGAGCGTCACGAGCAGGTCCACGTCGAGTTCTCCGTCCAGCTCGTGGAGCGCTTCGTAGGCGACCACGCTGCCCAGGGAGTGCGCGACGACGACATCCGGGCGGTGCCGGAGAAGATGGGCCCTGACCCGCTCGCGCACGGCCGGGCGGCCGGTGGCGAAGTACCGGGTCACCTCCGGGAAGAACTGTTTCACGGTCTTCTCGACCACGGCCGGCTTCTGCCGCGTCCGCTCGGCGACCTGCCCGCAGACCCACCGGAGCCAGCCGGTGGCCCGCCCCTGGACGCCGTCCGGCGCGATGCCCCAGGCCCGTGCCCACTGCTCGACGAGGGCGAGTTCGTCGTCGTCCAGTTCCGTGCTCTGCTTCTCGCCGCGGAGCAGGTCGGCGTAGTAGGCGGTTTCCAGATCGAGGGACGAGGCCGCCTCCCCGAGCGCGGCGAGCCAGTCGGCGCGGAGGCGGGAGCTGCCGTGGTGCGGGCTGACGTCCACGGCCTTGTAGTTGCGGACGCCGTGGACGCCGAGGACTCGGGTCATGCGTGTCCTTCCGTGATGGTGCCGTCACAGGTGTAGACGGCGAGGGCTCTGTCCACGCTGACGAAGATTCTGTCCGGTCCTGCGAACCCGAAGGAGGCCGCATAGGAGGGCAGTGGAATCCGTGCCGTGAGCCTCAGACTCACGGAATCCCAGACCTTGATCACGCTGGTGCGTGAGTGGGGTTCCTCCATGGACAGTGCGATCAGCCTGCTGTCCGGGGAGAACTGCAGGTTGTTCTGGTGATGAGGGACCGTTCCGCCGATGTGGATGTTCTCTATCTCCGGAGGCGGGAGCGACCCGGTCCGCACGACCTGGAGGATGCCGTCGTAGGTGAGGATCGTCAGTATGCGGCTGTCCGGGGAGAAACGGAGTGTGCCGAAGGTAGGGGCCCACTTCAGGGGAACGGGCGCGAGCTCACGTCCGGTGGCGGGATCGCGGAGCGTCAGGCATCCCCTGTCGCTCTCGTAGGCCGCGAGGAGTCGCCCGTCGGGGGAGGCGGCTGCGGCGATGTACTGGAACTGCGTCGGCTGAGGAAGTTCCGTCTCGTCCGCGAACGCGGACCACAGACGCAGGCTGCCGTCGGAACCGCTCGTGCTCACCAGAAGTGAGGCGTCCGCGGGGTGGAATGCCGCTGTGACGGTGTAGCTGCCCGAGGCGAGACGGCAGATCGCGCGCCGCGAGGAGACCTCGATGAGCTGAAGGGCGCTCCAGCCGCCGACCGCGAGGAGGGATCCGTCCGGCGAACAGGCGAGGCTCCGGCCGTCCGCGTCGACCGGCTCGATCCGTATCGGCCTGTCGAAGGTGTCGCCGGACCAGATCGTCACTCTTCCCTCGTGGAGGCCCGCCAAGTAGCCGCCCGGCGCGGAGAAGGCGACAGCCAGGGTCTTCTCCCGGCTCAGTGGGACCTTGGCCTCCCAGCCGTCCGTCCGCCAGAGGGTCAGTCCGGCGTCGCCGCAGACCGCGAGGAAGCGTCCGTCGGGACTGAACGCCACTTGCGTGGTGTCCTCACTGCCGTCCAGCCGGGCCACGTCCACGGGATGGTCGCCCGTGATGTCCCAGACCGAAACGTCGAGGTCCTCACTGCCCACGGCGAGCAGGCGACTGTCCGGGGAGAAGGCCAAAGTGGCGACCGTTCCGGTGTGACAGCGCCACGGTTTGCCGACGAGAACACGGTTGTGCACGTCCCACAGCTGGATGTTCCGCGTCCACGACCCCGCCGCGAAGGCCAGGAGACGGCCGTCCGGCGAGAAGACGACATCGCAGAGCGCGTCATCCAGCGAGTCACCGATCAGCGGGGTGATCTGACGCCAGGTCTCCGTCTCCATGACCCGCACGCCCACGTGGCCGGCGGTGGCGAACAGGGCGCCGTCCGGGGAGAACGCCGCACGGGTCACCGAGGGGTGCCCGCTCTCGACGATCCGGGCGTTCGACACCGCCCTGCCACCCTCCGCCCACAGGAAGGAAGGAGCCACGCTCTCCGGCTGGTACGCCAGCTCCTTCTCGATACGGGCGAACTCCTTCTGGTGTTCCGGAAGGTTCAGGCGAGCCGCGTCGAAGGCGAACACCCACGCGCGGTCGGTGCCGCTGCTGAGCTGAGCGTGGGTCGACCACGAGGCGTTGAGCAGCCGGATGTAGGTCGCGGCCCGCTCGGAGCGGGCGAGGTCGAGGGCGCGGTGGTCCTGGCGCGGGTCGAAGCGGATGAGGAAGTACGGGTCGGTGAGCAGCGCCTCGGCGTGCTCCGCGGAACCGGCCGCCGTGACGTGTCCCAGCGCGTGCCGGAAGACATACGGTTCCGCCGGGTTGTCGGCCGACTCCCAGCGGTCGGAGCGCTCGTCGGGATCGGCCATGTACGGGTCGACGAGTGCGCGGAGCACCCTCCGCTCCAGCTCGACGTGCCGATGACCGTCCCACGGGTCCTCGTCCACGGGGTGGTCGTGGAGATAGTCCGCCAGCCCCTGCTGGAAGATCCGGTACAGAGCCTCCTTGCTCACGGGGTCGATCCCGGTCCGCAGGAAGGGGGAGGCTTCCCGCAGGGTGCCGAGGAACTGGTCGTCGGTGATCCCGTCGGCGTTCAGGGCCCTGAGGCAGCGACGCAGAGCCGTCCGCGGCATGCCGTCGCCCCGTGAGCGGGCAAGGATCGCGAGAACGGCACGCAGCGAGGGGAACTCCTCGTCACGCGCGCTCAGCACCGCTTCCAGCAGGTCCGGCAGGTGAGCCGAGGCCCGCCCCGCGTGCGCCTCCGCGTTGACCTTGTCCTGCGGCGGGTACTTCAAGGTCATCAGGTAGTGGACGTACAGCCCCGCGAGCAGGAACGGCCCCCAGGGGCTGTCCGGCCGCAGACCACGGACGATGCCCTGAGCCCCCTGCTTGGCGAGCAGGTCGACGAACTCCGAGGCGGCGCCGGTGGCGTAGGGCTCGCGGGTCGCCAGCAGCTGGGCGATGTAGCGGCGAACGTCCTCCTCGACGGCGAGCGGGTCGGCGGTGTCCAGGTCGATACGGTCGACCGGGATCTCCGGCATCTCGTCGACGGCGGACAGCGCGTCGATCACCTCCCGCCGGCCACCCAGCAGGATCCGGCACGGCGGGTCGACGGACACGCCGTCCCGCTCCGTGGGGGCGATGAGCTCGGCGACCACGCGGAGCACCGACTGCGGGTCCGTGCTCTCGTCCACCGCGTCCAGCACGATGAGACGGTTCTTCCCCTCCAGCTCCAGAGCCTTGCGCAGGAGTGTCGCGGTCCACGGGGCGGAACCCGCCGCCCCGGAGGAGCCGGAGAGGTCGGGTGCGGTGCCGTCCTCGGTGCCGTCCTCGCCTTCGTCCTTCGGGCGTTGCAGCCGGGCGTGCCCGGCGATCGTGTCGATCACCTGCTGCGGCGAGCGTTGCCGCGCGTGCAGGGCCACCAGGTGCGCGACCTCCGGGAGCTGCTGCTCGGCGGAGGCCCACAACTCGCGGAAGCGTCCGCGCAGATCGGGGTGCGCGGCACAGACGACGACGCCCAGCAGACCCGACTTGCCCGCGCCGGCCGCACCGGTGACGGTCAGCAGCGGACTGTCGCCCGCCTGCCACACCATGTACTGCTTCAGCTCCGCGGCGCGGCCCGAGAAGAAGCCGGCGCCGGTGTCGACGGGCACGAGGCCGCGCCCGGAGGCCCGGTCGATGAAGTAGAGCGCGTCGCCGATCTCCTCACCCGCCGCGATCCGGCTGGCCAGGTCCCGGCGCAGATCCTCCTCGCCCGGGACATAGCCGAGCGAGCGGCGTCGCAGCCGGATCTGCTCGGGGGTGAGGCTGGCCCGCTGGGGGGTGGGAAGGAAGGACCAGTCGCCGTCGCCCTGGGTCAGGCTGAAGCCGAGGGACATACGCTGACCTGCGGTGTCCGCCCTGACCACCTGGGTCAGGCTCTGGACGAACAGGGTGAAGCTGATCGCCTCCGCGTTCAGGGAGAAGTCCCGGTCCCGCAACCGGTGCAGTGCGGTGGCGATCCAGCCGCTGAACCGTCCGCGTTCCGTCGGCGAACTGCTGACGGACGCCCCGAGCACCCACACGCCGCGCTCGCTGCCCAGTTCGGAGATCTGCTGCCGCCCCGTCGCGGCCCCCGCCGAGCACGTGTCCACGAGGAAGACCACACGACGCCGGTTCCCGCCGCGCTCGACTTCCTGCTGCGCCTTCTCGATCCACCGGTCCACGTCGACATCGCGGTCGTCACGCGCGACGAACCCCAGACGACCACTGCGGTCCGTACGACCGTGCCCAATCAGGTGGACGACGGTCACATCGGCGGGCTCCCGCTCCTCGACGAGCCACCGGCGCAGCAGCGCCTCGACCTCACCCTCGTCGGCATCCAGCGCCGCTTCGACCCTGGCCCCCAACTGCTCGAAGGCGGACCGTACCTCGTCCATCCGGGACGAGACGAAGCCCAGCTCCTCCACGTCGGCACCGTCGTCGAAGCCGCCGACCCCGATCGACAGCACGAAGACGCTGTGCGCGTCACGACAGCCGCCCGAACCCTTCAACACGTCCCCCGCACACATCCTTGGCGCAGCTCAGGAACCCGACGCTACCCGATCGCGGAGCGCGTCACGGCCGTCGCGCACACAGAGGTGCCGGCAGGCTCAGGCGCCGAGAGCCGCCAGCGCCGGCACGCGCGCCTGGTCGTACCGTTCCAGCAGCACCCGCGCCACCTCCGGCGCCGGACCCAGCACGTCCGCCAGTACGTCCGCCTGCGCCGCGCCCCGCGCGATGCGGTCCGGCAGGAAGCCGGGGGCCAGGACGTACGGGGCGACGGCGACGCGTGCGCAGCCGAGGGCGCGGAGCTCGCGTACGGCTTCCTCGGTGCGAGGAAGGGATGCGGAGGCGAACGCAGGCCGCACGGCGCACCAACCGGTGTGCCGCCACTCCCGCGCGATGTCAGCGATCACTGCGATCGCCTCCGGGTCGGTGGACCCCGCCGAGGCCAGCACGACCCCGGTCGAGGACTTGTCGGCGGGGCTCAGCCCCGCCTCGTACAGGCGTCGTTCCAGCGCGGTGAGCAGCAGGGGCGACGGGCCGAGGACGTCCGCCTGACGGATGCGCAGCTGCGGGGGCGCGTCCGCGAGGACGGCGGGGATGTCGGCCTTCGCGTGGAACGCGCGGGTCAGCAGCAGCGGCAGGGCCACGACGTCGCGGACGCCCTGCGTCGCCAGGGACTCCAGCACCCCGTGCACCGACGGGATGTTGAAGTCCAGGAACCCGGTCTCCACCCGCACGTCCGGGCGCAGCGACCGTACCCGGCGCACCAGGGCGTGCACCGTCGCGGCATGGCGCGGATCGCGGCTGCCGTGGGCGATGAGGAGGAGGACCGGGTTGCGCATGGGGCTCAGCCCTTCACCAGCAGGCCGCGGCTGCGCAGCACCCACCGCTCCAGCGGGCTGAAGATCAGCAGGTCGATGGCGATACCGACGACCAGGATGAGCAGGATCGCCTCGAACACCATGGCCATGTCGCTGGCGTTGCGCCCGTTCTCCAGCAGCTGGCCGAGGCCGACGCCGAGGTCGGGGAAGGACGCGATGATCTCCGCCGCCATCAGCGAGCGCCAGGAGAACGCCCAGCCCTGCTTCAGGCCCGCCACATAGCCGGGAAGCGCGGCCGGCAGGGTGATGAACCAGGTGCCCTTCAGACCCGTCGCGCCCATCGTGCGGCCCGCCCGCAGGAACAGCGGCGGCACCTGGTCGACGCCGGACACCAGGCCGTTGGCGATGGACGGCACGGCACCGAGCAGGATCACCGCGTACATCATCGAGTTGTTCAGACCCAGCCAGAGCACGGCCGGCGGCACCCACGCCACCGACGGCAGCGACTGCAGACCGGACAGGATCGGGCCGATGGCCGCGCGCACCACCTTCACACGCGCCACCAGCAGACCCAGCGGGGTGCCGATGAGCAGGGCGAAGAAGAAGCCCAGCAGACCGCGCGAGACGCTGGTCCAGATGTAGCCGAGCAGCTCGCCCTTCAGCCAGGCGTCCCGGAACTCGCTCGCCACGTCCGCGGGCGAGACCAGCTTGGACGGGTCGTCGACGATCTTGTAGGTGATCTGCCACGCCACCAGCACCAGCGCGATGGCGATGATCGGCGGCATGATCTTCTCGACGAAGGTCTGGCGGAACGGCTTGCGTCGCTGCTGCACCGTCTCCAGGGCATCGAGGCCCGCCTCCAGACCGGCCAGGTCGTTGCCGTCCTTGGCGGTGGTTTCAGTGCTGGCCATGGCGACGGATCTCCCCCCGCAGTTGTTCGGTGATCTCGACGGACAGCTCCGCCACGGCGGCGTCCTCGATACGGCGCGGCTGCGGGATGTCGACGGCCCACTCGTGCGCGATGCGTCCAGGGCGGGAGGACAGCAGCACCACGCGCTGGGCGAGGCGCACCGCCTCGCGCACGTTGTGCGTGACGAACAGGACGGACACCTGCGTCTCCCGCCAGATCCGGGTCAGCTCGTCGTGCAGCACGTCCCGGGTGATCGCGTCGAGCGCCGCGAACGGCTCGTCCATGAGCAGGATCTGACTGTCCTGGGCGAGCGCCCGGGCCATCGCGACACGCTGGCGCATACCGCCGGACAGTTCGTGGACGCGCTTGCCGTAGGCGCCCTTCAGCCGGACCAGTTCGAGCAGCTCCTCGGCCCTGTCGCGCCGCTCGCTCTTCGGAACCCCCCTGAGCCGGAGGGCGAGTTCGATGTTCTTGCCCGCGGTCAGCCACGGGAAGAGGGCGTGCTCCTGGAACATCAGGGCCGGGCGGCCGTCCGTCGTGATCGAGCCGGTGGTCGGCTGGTCCAGTCCCGCCACCAGGTTCAGCAGCGTGGACTTGCCGCAGCCCGAGGCCCCCAGGAGCGTGACGAACTCGCCGGGCGCGACATCGATGCTGATGTCGTCCAGCACGAGCTGCTGCCCACCCGGTCCCGCGAAGGACTTGGAGACATGCTCAAGGCGGGCCGCGTACTCGACGGACTCGGCGGCCTTGGCGAGGGTCGTGGCCATGGTCGTCACCTCCTGGGGAGTCGGGGTCGGGCTCAGGAACCGGCGCCGAGACCGGCGTCGCTGACGGTGCTCTCGCCCTCGGCCTTGAGGACCTTGTTCAGCGGGGTGAGGTCGTAGATGCCCTTGAGGTCGGGCTTCTCCAGCAGGCCGGCCTTGACCGCGTGCTCCGCCTCGGTGTTGAGCGTGGCGGCCAACGGGTCGTTGGTGAACTGGATCGACTTCCACGCCGGGTCCAGGACGTTCGCGGGCAGCGCCTTGCCCGAGTCCGCCTCCAGCTGCTTGTTCGCCGCGGCCTTCGCCTTGTCCGGGTTGGCGTTGATCCACTTGTTGGCCTCGACGGAGGCCTTCAGCACTGCCTCGACGGCCTTCGGGTGGTCCTTGAGGAAGCCCTGCCGCACGATGATGTTCGTGATCACGAACTTGCCGTCCGGCCACAGCGTCTTCTCGTCGAGCAGCACCTTGCCGCCCTCGGCGACCAGCTTCGACGCGGTCGGCTCCGGCACCCAGGCGCCGTCGACGGATCCCGCCTTGTAGGCGTCCGGGGTGACCTTGTTGTCGCTGCGGACGACCGTGACGTCGCCCTTGCCGCTCTCCGCGTCGACCTTCCAGCCCTGGTCCGCGATCCAGTTGAGGAACGCCACGTCCTGCGTGTTGCCCAGCTGAGGCGTCGCGATCTTCTTGCCCTTGACGTCCTTGAGGGACTTGATCTTCTCCGGGTTGACCACGAGCTTCACACCGCCGGACGCCGAACCGCCGATGATGCGCAGGTTCTTGCCGCCCGACTTGGTGTAGCCGTTGATCGCCGGGGACGGGCCGATCCAGCCGATGTCGATGGAGCCGGAGTTGAGCGCCTCGATCTCGGACGGACCGGCGTTGAAGGTCGCGTACTCGGCCTTCGTGGCGCCGAGCGCCTTCTGGAAGAAGCCCTGCTCACGGCCGACCAGCGCGGTCCCGTGAGTGAGGTTGCCGAAGTAGCCGATCTTGACGGTGTCCAGTCCGTCGATCTTCTTCGCCCCGGCGGCGACCTTCTGGTTGGCGTTCTCGTCCTGGGCCTGGGATCCGTAGCCGCAGGCGGCGAGGGTGAGGAGGGGGAGGGCGGCCACGGCCGCGAGGGTGCGGCGGAGGGCGGTTGAGGCAGGCACGGGAGGGGTTCCTCTCGTTGGCCCGGCGGTCACGGTCTTTCAGGTCGTGGCCGGGAGATCGGCAAAGGGTTTTCGTCTCTTCCGGGACGGCGGGTGGGGGGTGAGGGCGCGCAGGCAGTGCGCGTACGTCAGCGCACACATCGCGCCACTCCGCCCTGCCCGCTGCCGAGGGCGCCGCTGCCGACGCGGCCGCCCTCCTTCGCGAACGTGGAGTAGAAATCGGTGGGGTTCATGCTCAGAAGTCCCACCCGTCGTCGTCGGTCTCGTCCTTGACCGGCTCGGGGGAGGCGAAGGACTCGCCGACCATGCCCGCGGTGAGCGTGGTGCCGTCGTGCGGGTCGATCAGGATGAACGAACCGGTGCGCCGCGAGTCGGCGTAGGAGTCGACCGGCAGCGGCTCGGCGGTACGGATCTTCACCCGGCCGATGTCGTTGGCGACGAGCTGCCCCGGGTGCGGGTGCAGGGACAGGTCGTCCAGCGTGAGGCGGGACGGGATGTCCTTGACGATCGCCTTGACCGTGCGGGTGCCGTGCTTGAGCAGCACCCGGTGACCGACGGTCAGCGGCTGGTCGGCGACGTGGCACACGGTGGCCTCGACGTCCTGGGTGGTGTCCGGCGCGTCCTTGGTCGGCACGATCAGGTCGCCGCGGGAGATGTCGATGTCGTCCTCCAGCAGGACGGTCACCGACTGGGTGGTCCAGGCGACGTCGACCGGCTCGCCGAGCAGGTCGATCCCGGCGATCTTCGACGTACGGCCGGAGGGCAGGACCGTCACCGACTCGCCGACACGGAAGGAACCGGCCGCGATCTGACCCGCGTACCCCCGGTAGTCCGGGTGCTCGGCGCTCTGCGGCCGGATGACGTACTGCACGGGCAGCCGGGCGTGGCAGTGGCTCAGGTCGTGGCTGACCGGGACCGTCTCCAGGTGCTCCAGGACGGTCGGGCCGCCGTACCAGTCCATGTTGGCGGAGGGGTCCACCACGTTGTCGCCGACCAGCGCCGAGATGGGTATCGCGGTGACCTCCGGGACACCCAGCTCGGTCGCGTACGCCGTGAACTCCTCGGCTATCGCGGCGAACACGGTCTCCTGGTAGCCGACCAGGTCCATCTTGTTGACGGCGAGGACGACGTGCGGCACCCGCAGCAGCGCGGCGATCGCCGCGTGGCGGCGGGTCTGCTCCACGACGCCGTTGCGGGCGTCGACCAGGATGACCGTCAGCTCGGCCGTGGACGCGCCCGTCACCATGTTCCGCGTGTACTGCACATGGCCCGGGGTGTCGGCGAGGATGAACCGGCGCCGGGGCGTGGCGAAGTAGCGGTAGGCCACGTCGATCGTGATGCCCTGCTCCCGCTCGGCGCGCAGGCCGTCCGTCAGCAGCGCGAGGTCCGGGCCCTCCGTCCCCCGGCTGGCGGAGGCGCGCTCCACGGCCTCCAGCTGGTCGGCGAGGACCGACTTGGAGTCGTGCAGCAGCCGGCCGACGAGGGTGGACTTGCCGTCGTCGACGGAGCCCGCGGTGGCGAACCGGAGCAGGGTGGTGGCCGAGAGCTCCTCGGTCGTGGTCGTGCTCATGCTTAGAAGTACCCCTCGCGCTTGCGGTCTTCCATCGCTGCCTCGGAGAGCTTGTCGTCGGCGCGGGTCGCGCCCCGCTCGGTGAGCCGGGAGGCGGCGATCTCGACGATCACCTTCTCGATGGTGTCGGCGTCGGAGTCGACCGCGCCGGTGCAGGACATGTCGCCGACGGTCCGGTAGCGGACGAGCCGCCTCTCGACGGTCTCGCCCTCCTTCGGCCCGCCCCACTCGCCGGCGGTCAGCCACATGCCGCCCCGCTGGAACACGTCGCGCTCGTGGGCGTAGTAGATCTGCGGCAGCTCGATGCCCTCCCGGGCGATGTACTGCCACACGTCCAGCTCGGTCCAGTTGGACAGCGGGAAGACCCGGACGTGCTCGCCGGGCGCGTGCCGGCCGTTGTACAGGTTCCACAGCTCCGGCCGCTGGCGGCGCGGGTCCCACTGGGAGAACTCGTCCCGCAGGGAGAACACCCGCTCCTTCGCGCGGGCCTTCTCCTCGTCCCGGCGCCCGCCGCCGAACACGGCGTCGAACCTCTCGCTCTGGATCTTCTCCGTCAGGGGCACCGTCTGCAGCGGGTTGCGGGTGCCGTCCGGGCGCTCCTTGAGCACACCCCGGTCGATGTAGTCCTGCACGGAGGCGACGTGCAGCCGCAGCCCGTGCCGGGCGACCGTACGGTCGCGGTAGTCGATGACCTCGGGGAAGTTGTGCCCGGTGTCCACGTGCAGCAGGGAGAAGGGGATCGCCGCCGGGGCGAACGCCTTCAGCGCGAGGTGGAGCATGACGATGGAGTCCTTGCCCCCGGAGAAGAGGATCACCGGGTTCTCGAACTCTCCCGCGACCTCGCGGAAGATGTGCACGGACTCGGACTCCAGTGCGTCGAGGTGGGAGAGGGCGTACGGGCTGTCCGTACCCTCGTCGACCGCGGCCACGGTCGTCGTCATGCCAGTCCCCTTTCGCTGAGCAGCGCGTACACCGCTGCGGCGGATTCCTGGACGGTCTGGTGCTGGGACTCGATCCGCAGGTCCGGCGACTCGGGCTCCTCGTACGGGTCGTCGACCCCGGTCAGGCCCTCGAGTTCGCCGGCGGCCTGCTTGGCGTACAGGCCCTTCACATCGCGTACGGAGCACACCTCGACCGGGGTCGCCACGTGCACCTCCACGTACGCCGTGCCGTTCTCCTGGTGACGCTTGCGCACCGCGTCCCGGCTGTCGGCGTACGGCGCGATCACCGGGACCAGCGCCTTGACGCCGTTACGGGCGAGCAGTTCGGCGACGTAGCCGATGCGCTGGACGTTGGTGTGCCGGTCCTCGCGGCTGAAGCCGAGGCCCGCCGAGATGAACTCGCGGATCTCGTCCCCGTCGAGCACCTCGACGCGGTGGCCCTCCTCGCGGAGCCGGCCGGCCAGCTCGTTCGCGATGGTGGTCTTGCCGGCACTCGGCAGACCCGTGAGCCAGACGGTGGCTCCGGTCGTCACGTGGTTCTCCCCAATCGTTGAAAGCCCGGTCATGGTCAGCCGTGCAGCCCGCACTCGGTCTTCGAACGACCCGCCCAGCGGCCGGCGCGCACGTCCTCCCCCTGGAGGACGCGGCGGGTGCAGGGGGCGCAGCCGACGGAGGCGTAGCCGTCCATCAGCAACGGATTCGTCAGTATGCCGTGCTCGGCGACATATGCGTCGACATCGTCCTGAGTCCAGCGTGCGATCGGCGAAATCTTGACCTTCTGGCGCTTTTCATCCCATCCCACCACGGGGGTGTCGGCCCGGGTCGGGGACTCGTCGCGGCGCAGGCCGGTCGCCCAGGCCTGGTAGTCCTTCAGGCCCTCCTCCAGCGGCTGGACCTTGCGCAGCTTGCAGCACAGGTCGGGGTCGCGGTCGTGCAGCTTCGGGCCGTACTCCGCGTCCTGTTCGGCGACCGTCTGACGCGGGGTCAGCGTGATGACGTTGACGTCCATCACGGCCTCGACCGCGTCCCGGGTGCCGATGGTCTCCGGGAAGTGGTAGCCGGTGTCGAGGAAGATCACGTCGACGCCGGGCAGCGCGCGGGAGGCGAGGTGGGCCACCACCGCGTCCTCCATCGAGGAGGTCACGCAGAAGCGCCTGCCGAACGTCTCGGCGGCCCACTGGAGGACCTCCAGCGCGGTGGCGTCCTCCAGCTCACGGCCCGCCTGCTCGGCGAGCGCCTTCAGATCCTCGGTGGTGCGCTCTTCCTGAGCGGTCGTCATATTTCTGCCTTTCCGGTGGTGCCTTGCCGAAGCCCCCGGGCGAGCAGCCCGAGGAACCTCAGCTGGAATGCGCGGTTGCATGCCGCGCATTCCCAGGCACCGTGGCCCTGTTCGTTCGGACGCAGGTCCTCGTCGCCGCAGTAGGGGCAGTAGAAGGGGGCCGCACGCTCGGTCATACCGCGTCCTTCGTTTCGTTCGCCGCGCTCACGAAAGCGCCTCCTCGGAGGCGCGGGCCGCCCAGGTGGCGAACCGCTCGCCGTCCTCGCGCTCGGCCTGGAACCGCTTCAGCACGCGCTCGACGTAGTCGGGAAGCTCCTCAGCGGTGACCTTCAGACCGCGGACCTTGCGGCCGAAGCCCGCATCGAGGCCCAGCGCTCCGCCCAGGTGCACCTGGAAGCCCTCCACCTGCTCGCCCTTGTCGTTCAGGACCAGCTGGCCCTTGAGACCGATGTCCGCGACCTGGATGCGGGCGCAGGCGTTCGGGCAGCCGTTGAGGTTGATGGTGATCGGCTCGTCGAAGTCCGGGATCCGGCGCTCCAGTTCGTCGATGAGCTGGGAGCCGCGCGCCTTGGTCTCGACGATCGCGAGCTTGCAGTACTCGATTCCGGTGCAGGCCATGGTGCCGCGCCGGAACGGGGACGGCTTGGCGGTGAGGTCCAGCGCCTCCAGGGCCTCCACGAGGGAGTCGACCTGCGTCTCCTCGACATCGAGGATGATCATCTTCTGCTCGACGGTGGTGCGGACCCGGCCGGAACCGTGCGCCTCCGCCAGGTCGGCGATCTTCGTCAGGGTGGTGCCGTCCACGCGGCCGACACGCGGCGCGAAACCGACGTAGAAACGGCCGTCCTTCTGGCGGTGCACCCCGACGTGGTCGCGCCACTGCTGGACCGGCTGCTCGGGGGCCGGTCCGTCGACCAGCTTCCGCTTGAGGTACTCGTCCTCCAGGACCTGGCGGAACTTCTCCGCACCCCAGTCGGCGACCAGGAACTTCAGGCGGGCGCGGGTGCGCAGCCGCCGGTAGCCGTAGTCGCGGAAGATGGACAGCACGCCCTCGTAGACGTCCGGCACCTCGTCGATCGGCACCCAGGCGCCCAGCCGTACGCCCAGCTTGGGGTTGGTGGACAGGCCGCCGCCGACCCACACGTCGAAGCCCGGGCCGTGCTCGGGGTGCCGGACGCCGACGAACGCCACGTCGTTGATCTCGTGGACCACGTCCAGCAGCGGCGAGCCGGAGATGGCCGTCTTGAACTTCCGGGGGAGGTTCGAATACGCCTTGTTGTTGAGGACGCGGCGCTTCATCTCCTCCAGCGCCGGCGTGGCGTCGATGATCTCGTCCTCGGCGATACCGGCGACCGGGGAGCCGATCATCACGCGGGGCGTGTCACCGCAGGCCGTGACCGTGGACAGCCCGACGCCCTCCAGCCGGTTCCAGATCTCGGGCACGTCCTCGACCCGGATCCAGTGGTACTGGACGTTCTGGCGGTCGGTGATGTCCGCGGTGCCGCGCGCGAACTCCTGCGAGATCTCGCCGATGACCCGCAGCTGCTGGGTGGTCAGCGCCCCGCCGTCGATCCGGACCCGGAGCATGAAGTACTTGTCGTCCAGCTCCTCCGGCTCCAGCACGGCCGTCTTGCCGCCGTCGATGCCGGGCTTGCGCTGGGTGTACAGGCCCCACCAGCGCATACGGCCACGCAGATCGTTGGGGTCGATCGAGTCGAAGCCCCGCTTGGAGTAGATCGTCTCAATACGTGTCCGAACGTTGAGACCGTCGTCGTCCTTCTTGAACTGTTCGTTGCCGTTGAGCGGGGTGAAGTGACCCACGGCCCACTGACCTTCACCGCGGTGACGGCTCACCTTGCGGCGGGGAGTCGCGGCGGCAGGGTTCTGCGGGGTGGCGGCCATGGCTGATACGTCCTTCGGGACAGGCGGAAAGCGGCTCTGACCTGCGCGTGCGGGCGCATGGGCATACGTGCGCTTCGTTGCGCAGAAATGAGGCTGAAGAGGGGATGTCGGCGCTGCGTGAGTGCTCTCAGCGCGCCGGACAGATGGCGCTGGACATGCGGCCGAGGTCGACGTGCCGCCGACTCACCAAGGCGATCCCAGTTCCAGACATGACGGAAGCGTGTCACGGCGATCTGGACACAGTCCAGCTTCGTCCATCATGCGGACACCCTTGTCTCGGATCGCGGGACAAGGGTGTTGTTGGTCACATGACGCGTGTTCCTGTGCGTCTGTGCAGGTCAGACAGGAAAGGCCCCCGGCCAGGGCCCCGGCGCGGGTGCCTCCCGCTCCTCCTCGACCTTGGTGTCGAACAGCCTGAACCCCCGGCGCTGGTAGTTGGCCATCGCGTGCTCACCGTCCTTGCTGCACGTATGCAGCCACACCCGCTTGGTCGGAGCCAGACCCGGCCAGCGGTCCGCGAGGTCCCAGGCGCGGGCGGCGCCGTACGACAGCAGGTGCCCGCCGATGCGCCGGCCCCGGAAGGCCGGGACGAGGCCGAAGTAGGCGATCTCCACGACCCCCTCGTCCTGCGGGTCCAGCTCCACGTACCCCGCCGGCGTGCCCCGGTCGTACGCGACCCAGGTCTCCACGCCGGGCCGGTCCAGGTACTCCTGCCACCGCGCGTACGTCCAGCTCAGCCGGTCCACCCAGCGGATGTCACCGCCGACCGAGGCGTACAGGAAACGACTGAACTCGGGCGAGGGCACCTCGGATCGGACGATCCGGACGTCTCCCTCGGGCGCGGCGGCCGGCAGAAGGTCGGTCGGCGCGGTCTGCTCCAGGGACCAGGTGGTCACGGCGATGGTGGTCATGGCGCTCAGGGAACCATCCACTCCACCGACCTGTCGATCGCGGGCCTCTGGCTAGCCCACCGACCGGTCGACCGAGGACAGCGGCAGCGCGAACAGCACCCGGCCGGACTGGGTCCACACCTCGCCGGTCTCCTCCCAGTAGGAGAGCGACTCCGCGTGCCCGCTCCAGCAGTGGTGCGTCTCGTCCGCCCCGCACCGAGCGGCCCGCGCACCCCGCGCGTCCTGCCGCCACAGCGTGCCCCGCCCGTCCGGCGTGGCGGCGGCACGGCCCACGTACCAGGCCGACCGGTACGACAGCACGCCCCGCACGTCCGTGGCCTTCGTCTCGTAGGCCTCCTCCGCCTTCGCGTGCCCCGAGGAATCGGTGGCCAGCAGCCCGGCACGCGCCGGGTCGCTGCTGAACGCGTACCTCCACAACCGGGTGTGCCGGTCGCCGTCCGAGGGCACCCACTCGCTCGCGACCAGGCTGTCCGGCGCCGTGCTGCGGTCCAGGGAGATGCTGTCGGGACGCGGGGCGCCGTGGCCGCCCAGCGTGTACGAGGCGACGGCGGGCAGGACGTACCGGTAGCCGTGCGCCGACCAGCCGCCGGGCACCCGGCCGACGGCGTCCGCGGCCACGCCGGCGCGCTGGACGCGGTCCAGGTCGTACACGTACAGCGCGCTGCGGTCCCCGGACTTGGCGGTCACCAGCAGCTTGTCCTGGTACCAGACCATGCCGTACACGGGGGAGACGAGCCCCCGGTAGTCGCGTCCGCCGTCGACCGGCACGGCGAGCAGCGCCCAGGTGTAGCCGAGGCGGTTCGGGTTGTTCGCGTCGACGAAGGCGACCCTGGCCAGGCCCTGGTCGGCCGCGCCGTCGTCCCGGCTCCAGGCGGAGAGGATCACCCGGTTCCGGCCCCAGCGGCCGTCGTCGTCGGCGTCCCCGGAGGTGGTGACCGCCCCGGCCCGCCAGCCCCGGGTGTCGGCGGGGTCCCAGCAGTACGCGCGGTCGGCCACGGGAGTGACGGGCAGCGCCTCACGCTCCTCGGCCGTGCAGTCGGCGGCGTCGCGCAGGGTGTGGTCGGCGTCGGACAGGACGGCACCGACACCGACGGGACGGCCCATCGCCGAGGCGAGCCGGTCGAGGGAACGCTGTGGCACCCGGTGCTCCGTGATGCCGGACCGGGCCGTCCCGGCGGAGGCGGTGAGCGGCTTCAGCGCCCCCGGGTCGTCGGTGACCGTGGCCTGCGAGGCGCTGATCATGGTGGCCGCGGCGGTCAGTGCGAGGGCGGTCCCGGCCAGGAAGGCGCGCAGCGCTTTGCCCCGTCTGCGTCGGCGATGTCTGCCGCGATGCTTCATCCATCCTCCCGAGGCCGGGCCAACTGCGCCTGGTGATCAGTACGTTGACCGAGGAGCAGGTGGGGTGACCCGTACGGGATGTTACGGCAGGCGGACCGCCTGCGGACGAAGACCTCGCAAATATGCGGAAGACACCGCCCCCAGGCCTGACGTTCAGGACAACCGAGCGGACGCGCGTCGCCCGGCCACCGCCGGCGCCGTCGAGTGCGGCAACAGGTCGCACGGGTCGTCGGGCAGCAGCATCTCGACCTCGGCGTCCTCACGGAAGCGGTACGGCCGGTGTTCCAGTAGACCCCCGAGATAGCGCCGTACCCGCGACATCTCGGCACGCACCGTCACCGTGCGGCCGGGGTCACCGAACAGGTCCTCGGCGAGCCCCGAGGCGCTGCGGCCGGTGCGGTGCACGGCCAGGAGGTAGAGCAACTCGGCGTGCCGGGGGCTCAGTTCGTGGCTCCAGGAGCCCGCGCTGCCGAAGACCCCCACGCACCAGCGGCGCGGCTGTCTGAGGTCCAGCACGATCCGGGCGGCCCGGCACGGCACCGGCTCGTCGGCGGGCCGCACCAGCCAGCCCCCGGCGAGCGGCTCCACCGAGCACAGCCCCAGCTCCGGCAGCCACTTCAGACCACCCGTCAGCGACGTGGGCAGTGCGATCCGCTTCGTGTACGGCATCCCCGTGACGGCCGCCGTCCAGCCGTCCCGGTCCACCACCAGACCGCGCCCGTCGATCCGGGCCAGCGCCGGCGCCGCCACCGCACGCAGCCGCTCCAGCGACTGAAGGTGCACCTCGCGCAGCCGGGCCTCGGCCAGCTTGGCCACGGAGTCCACCCAGGCGAGCGTCGACGGGTGCATCGTCTCCAGCGGCCCGCTCACGTCGACCACGCCCAGCAGCCGCCCGTCGCGGGGATCGGTCAGCGGGGCTCCGGCGCAGGTCCAGGTGACCTGCGAACGCACGAAGTGCTCGGAGCCGAAGACCTGGACGGGCCTGCGCACCACCGCCGGGGTCCCCACACCGTTGGTTCCCACGACGTCCTCCCGCCAGTCCGCGCCGGGTTCGAGGCCCAGCCCGTCGGCCTTGCGCAGCACGGGCGCGCTGCCCTCGCGCCACAGCACCCGGCCCTCCTCGTCGGCGACGACCATGATGTGGTGGGCGATGTCCGCGACCGAGAGCAGGCCCTCTCGCAGCACCGGCAGCACATGCCGCAGCGCCGAGGTCTCCCGCCGCCGCTGCACCTCGTCACGGGAGAGCAGCCCCGACCGGAAGTCGTGGTCGGGGTCGACACCGCCGCGCAGCATGCGCTGCCAGGACTGCTCGATCACCGGGCGCGGCGCCACTGGAGCGCGCCGGCCGGAGAGCTTGGCGGAGCGGACCTCGCTGAGTACCCGGGCCGCCTGTGCCGTGTCGACGGCGGCGAGGTGCGTCACGTCCATCGGCGAGAGCGCCACTGGTCCTCCCGGAAGAAGGGCTCGGGCGGGCGATGTCCGCGGTCTGCCGGCCCCGGCCCCGGGGCCCGTCCCGAATGTTCGTCTCATGGTGACCGCTTGCTCTGACGGAGGGGCACAGTCCGCACACAGTCAGCAGCAAGTTGCAACCTCTTGCAACCCTGGTGGACGGCCCCGCGCTGGCTGAAACTTGAGCGACGCCGTCCCGAGCGGCGTTCGTGGCCTCGAACGGGCCAGTAGGCGGGGGTGGTGCCGTGTCGGCGCAGCACCACCCCCGTCCCTTGCGTCCGGGTCAGGACACCGGCCGGGCCCGCTCCACCACCGACGCCAGGTCCAGCGTGTGCGGCAGCGTCCCGAAGGCCGCGCCCCCGTCCCCGCCCAACCGCGAGGCGCAGAAGGCGTCGGCGACCTCCGGCGGCGCGTACCGGACCAGCAGCGCCCCCTGGAGCACCAGCGCCAGCCGCTCCACGAGCCGCCGGGCACGCGCCTCGATGCCCTCCAGGTCGGCGAGTTCGGTCAGCAGGTTCTTGATCGCCGCGTCCAGCCGGTGGTCGGCCCCGCGCGCCGCCCCCACCTCCCGCAGATAGGCGTCGAGCGCCCTCGGCTCCCGCTGCAGCGCCCGCAGCACGTCCAGCGCCTGGACGTTGCCCGCGCCCTCCCAGATCGAGTTCAGCGGCGACTCGCGCACCAGCCGGGGCATCCCGGACTCCTCGACGTACCCGTTGCCGCCCAGGCACTCGGCCGCCTCGACCGCGACCGGCGCGCAGCGCTTGGTCACCCAGTACTTGGCCGCCGGCACCGCGATCCGCAGCAGCGCCCGCTCCTGCTCGCCGCCGTCGTCGTAGGCGGCCGCGAGCCGCAGCGCCAGCGTCGTCGCCGCCTCCGACTCGATCGCGAGATCGGCGAGGACGTTGCGCATCAGCGGCTTGTCGATCAGCTTCCCGCCGAACGCCTCGCGGTACGTGCAGTGGTGGACCGCCTGTGCCACGGCCTGCCGCATCAGCCCCGCCGAGCCCAGCACACAGTCGAGCCGGGTCGCCGCCACCATCCCGATGATGGTGCGCACCCCGCGCCCCTCCTCGCCGACCCGGCGCGCCCAGGTCCCGTCGAACTCGACCTCGGCGGAGGCGTTCGACCGGTTGCCCAGCTTGTCCTTCAGCCGCTGGATCAGGAACACGTTGCGGCTGCCGTCCTGCAGCACCCGAGGCACGAGGAAGCAGGTCAGACCGCCCGGAGCCTGGGCCAGGACCAGGAACCCGTCGGACATGGGCGCCGAGCAGAACCACTTGTGCCCGGTCAGCTCGTACGTCCCCTCCTGCGCCAGCGGCCGGGCGGACGTGGTGCCCGCCCGTACGTCGCTGCCGCCCTGCTTCTCCGTCATGCCCATCCCGAACAGGGCGCCCGCCTTGAGCTGCGCCGGCCGCAGCCCTCGGTCGTAGACCGTGGACGTCAGCCGCGGCTCCCACTCGGCGGCGAGGGCGGGGTCCGTGCGCAGGGCGGGCACCGCCGCGTGGGTCATCGACAGCGGGCAGCCGTTGCCGGCCTCCACCTGCGTCCACATGAGGAACCCCGCCGCGCGGCGTACGTGCCCGCCGGGCCGCGTCCAGGCCGCGGTCAGGCCCGCCGAGACGCCCTTGCCGAGCAACCGGTGCCAGGCCGGATGGAAGTCGACCTCGTCGATCCGGTGGCCGTAGCGGTCGTGCGTGCGCAGCCTCGGCGGGTTCTCGTTGGCCAGCACCCCCCACTCCTGCACCTGGAGCGAGCCGCAGGTCCGGCCGAGGCCCGACAACTCGTCCAGCGCCTCGCCCAGCAGCTCAGGCGCCACATGCCGTTCGACCGCCTCCACCAGGGCGCGGTCGGCGGTGAAGACGTCGTACCCGACGAGCGGCGGGGCCTGATTCGTCACGATGTGGGTGCTGCCTGCCATGTCTGCGAACCTACCCCGAGAGGAGACCGGCAGGCAGAAGATCCGGCCGCCGGTGCCGTACGCCCAGGTCTGCGGGCGGGCGCGGGTGAGTGCGGGCAGGCGCGACGGATACCTTTAGGACGTGCAGGCAGCAAGCGAAACCCCCGACAGGCACTCCGGCCGTCTCCATCGGGCACGAGCCCTCTACCGGAACGTATCCAAGCGCAGGACCGCCTGGCTGTTGCTCAAGGACACCGTCAACTCCTGCATGGAGTACCGCATCCTGGGTCTCGCGGCGGAGGCCGCGTTCTTCACGCTGCTGTCCGTGCCGCCGCTGCTGCTGAGCATGATCGGCCTGCTCGGTTACGTCGACGCCTGGACCGGCGCCGACACCATCCAGAGCCTGGAGACCAACCTCCTGGAGGCCGCGCGCACGGTGCTCTCCGACCGGGGCGTCAAGCAGATCGCGGAGCCGATCCTGCACGACGTGATGAAGGGCGGCCGGCCCGACGTCATCTCCATCGGCTTCCTGTTCGCGCTGTGGTCGGGCTCCCGCGCGGTGAACGTCTTCATCGACACCATCACCGTGATGTACGGCCTCGACGGCGTCCGGGGCATCGTCAAGACCCGCCTGATGGCCTTCCTGCTGTTCATCGTCGCCCTGCTGATCGGCTCGGTCGCGCTGCCGCTGATGGTGGCGGGCCCGGACGCGGTCGTACGGTTCGTCCCGTGGTCGACGACGGTCGTCCAGGTCCTGTACTGGCCGGTCGTGATCGTTCTGTCGATCGCCTTCCTGACCACGCTGTACCACGTCTCGGTGCCCGTCCGCTCCCCGTGGATCGAGGACGTGCCCGGCGCGCTGGTCGCCCTCGGCATGTGGGTCCTCGGCAGCTTCCTGCTGCGCATCTACCTCACCAACACCGTCGAGGGCCCCACCATCTACGGCTCCCTCGCCGCGCCCGTCGCCGTCCTGCTGTGGATCGGCGTCTCCGCGTTCGCCGTCCTCGTCGGCGCCGCGGTCAACGCCGCGATCGACCGCGTCTGGCCGGCCGCCGCCACGGCCGCGGCCCGCGAGGCCAACGAGCGCCTGCGCCAGGCCCAGGTCGCCGAGTACGTGGCCCGCGCCGCCGCGAACGGCGAGTCCGACCCCGACATGCCGTCCGAGTTCCCGGAGCGGTGGTCCCGGTTCCTGCCGCCGGAGGACGTGACGTCGCGGCTGCGGACGCATGTGAAGAGCGCCCATCCGCCGCACAAGCCGGAGGACTAGGCCCTGTCGTGTGGATCAGGCCGGCCGTGAGGTGCGGTGCCGCAGATGTGCGTGCCGGACCCCGCGACGCCGGGATGATCCAAACGACAGGGCCTAGACTTTCCAGGCTCCTGCCGCCGCGGCGTCCCGGACGTACTCCGAGAAGTCCCGCGGCTCGCGGCCCAGGACCCGCCGCACGCCGTCCGACACGTGGGAGTTGCGGCCGTCGAGCAGCGACTCGAACAGCCCGACCAGGAAATCGGCCTCCTCCGGCGGCACCCCGAAGGCGGTCAGGTTCTCGCCGTACCGGCGCGGCGGCACGGGCACGTACGTCAGCTCGCGCCCCGTCGCCTCGGCGATCTCCGCGACGGCCTCGCCGAAGGTCAGCAGCCGGGGCCCGGAGACCTCGACGGTCTGCCCGGCGTATGGGTCGCCGCTCGTCAGCGCGGCCACCACCACGTCCGCGATGTCCCGCACGTCGACGAACGGCTCGCGCACCCCGTCCGCCGGGAACACCAGCCGCCCGCTCAGCCGCAGCTCCTCCACCAGCGGACCCTCGCTGAAGTTCTGCGCGAACCAGGCGGCCCGGACCACCGTCCAGTCCGCGCCCGCCTCGCGCAGCGCCTCCTCGGTGGGCCGCGCCTGCTCCTCGCCCCGCCCCGACAGCAGCACCAGCCGCCGTACGCCGAGACCGGCCGCCTCCCGCGCCAGCGCGCCGACCGCGTCGGCGGCGCCCGGGGCGCCGACGTCGGAGGGGTAGGCCAGATAGGCCGCGTCGGCGCCGCGGAGGACGCCCGCCCAGGTCGACCGGTCCTGCCAGTCGAAGCCGTTCGCCCGGGACGCCGCCCGTACCGTGAGGCCGGCCGCCCGCGCGGCCTCGGCCACCCGGCTTCCCGTACGCCCGGAAGCGCCCGTCACCACAACCGTCATGTGTTCCGTGTTCTGTGTCATGCCTCCGAGTCAACTGCCGTACGGCGCACGGTCCCATCGCTGAACGGCTCGTTCCCATGCGCGCGCGTCTACGCTGGCGCCATGGACGTCCTCGCAGGCCTGCTGGAGGGGCCCCGCGCCCGGGGTGCGTTCATGACCCGGGCGTCCTTCGACCCGCCGTGGGCGGTGCGCGTCGAGGACCGGGCGCCGCTGACGGTGATGCTCATGGTCCGCGGCGAGGCCTGGGTCATGCCGGACGCGGGGGAGCGGGTGCGGCTGCGGGCCGGGGAGCTCGCCATCGTGCGCGGCCCGGTCCCGTACACCTGCGCCGACGACCCCGGTACGGCACCGCAGGCGCTGATCCTGCCGGGCGGTGAGTGCAGCTACCCCGACGGGCGGCCCCTGAACGGCTCCATGGACCTCGGCGTGCGCAGCTGGGGCAACCGGCCCGACGGGTCCACGGTGGTGCTGATCGGCACGTACCTCATGCAGAGCGAGATCGGCGGGAGGCTGCTGGATGCGCTGCCCCCGCTGCTGGCCCTCACCACCGACGCGTGGGACTGCCCGCTGACCCCGCTGATCACGGAGGAGATCGTCCGTGACGAGCCCGGTCAGGAGGTCGTCCTGGACCGCCTCCTCGACCTGCTGGTCATCGCCGCGCTGCGGGCCTGGTTCTCCCGCCCGGAGGCCGAGGCACCCGCCTGGTACCGGGCCCTGGCGGACCCGGTCGTGGGCAGGGCCCTGCGGCTGTTGCAGGACGACCCGGCACACCCCTGGACGGTGGCGTCGCTCGCCGCCAAGGCCGGGGTCTCGCGCGCCGCGCTCGCCCGCCGCTTCACCGACCTCGTGGGCGAACCCCCCATGTCCTATCTCACCGGCTGGCGCCTCGCCCTCGCCGCCGACCGCCTGCGCGACACCGACGACACCCTGGAGGCGATCGCCCGCCAGGTCGGTTACGGCAGCGCGTTCGCGCTGTCGACGGCGTTCAAGCGGGTGTACGGGGTGAGCCCGCAGAAGCATCGGATGCGGCCGAAAGAATAGAACGCGAATCCGGAAAGCGCGTTCCGTGAACATCCCTCGGTTGCCATGATGATCGCGTCCCCGGGGGGAGGGGGCGCGGGGGCGCGTGCGCAAGGACGTCGCGGGGCGCGCGTACCAGTAGCGAAACGGGAGGGAGAACTCTCATGCGAACGGAGTTCGAGCTGACCCGCGAGGGGGACGACTTCGTTGCGCGGCTCGACCCGGCCCAGGCGAACGCCCTGCACGAGGCGCTGAGCTACGCGCGCCGCGGAGATGCCACCGACGCCTACCTGAAGGTGCTGCTCGGTGCCGACCGGGGTGTGGTCGACGGCCTTGTGCAGCGCCTGAGCGGTCCTCGCACCGAGCCGCTCGACGTGCGGCTCCGGCCCGAGGAACTGCATGTGGTGCTGAGCGCGCTGACGAATGCCGCGGCGCACTTTGTCACGGCCGACGGCCTCTTCTCCCAGGAGCCCTTCCTCATACGGCTGGGTTTCTACCGGGAGAACTTCGATGCCCTGGCGCTGGCCATCGTCAACGCCGCTTACCGGGCGTACGAGGCTCAAGCCGACGAGGTGACCGAATGAGATTGCGCATACGCCTCTCCCGTGACGGAGAATCGTTCATCGCACGGCTCAGCCCGTACCACGCCGATGTCCTCCACCGGGCACTGACCTGCCTGCGGGCCCGGCAGCGTGGGGACACGGCCCTGGCCGTGCAGGTCGGCGCGGGTGCGAAAGCCGTGGACGCCCTCGCCGCACGCCTGGCGGGCGACCACGCGAGGTCATTCGACCTGCGACTGTCCGCAGCTGAGGTGCACGTTCTGCACAGTGCGCTGACCGCCGCGCCACTGATGTTCCTGGACGGCCGCGACCGTCTGTTCTCGGAGGAGCTGTTCCACCGGGAGACGGGCTCCTTCAGAGAGCATTTCGACGCCCTGGCGCGCAGCCTCGTGGAAGAAGTCTCCAAGGCATGACCTTGACTTCCGTGTCTGAGAAGATCAGAACGACCGTACGAATGCAGAGGTGGGGGAACATGGCCGTTCTGGTGCTGCTGGGTGTCCTGGTGCTCGTCATCGGCGGGTGCGTGTGTGTGGTGTGGGCGGAGCGCGGTGGTCCCCGCTGGGTCCGCATCGTGGCCGCCGTGACGCGTGGCGCGGGCGAGCTGCTGCACAGCGCCGGCAAGGGCAGCCGAGGGGGATCGAACCGGACCGGTGACGACGGCGGAGAGTAGCCGGTAGGGCGTAGCCTCGACCACGTGTATACGGAGCGCGCGTCCCGGCTCGCCGGTGCGGTGGTGTGGACGAACACCCTGGTCGGCGGCGGTGCGGGGCGCATTCTGCCCGACGGCTGCATGGATCTGCTCTGGAACGACGGCCGGCTGCTGGTAGCGGGACCGGACACACGGGCGTACGTCACCGAGGGTGGGCCCAGCAGCTGGGCGGGCGTTCGGTTCTGTCCGGGGACGGCCCCGGCCCTCCTCGGCGTGCCCGCGCACGAGCTGCGCGACCGGCGGGTCGCCCTCGCCGATCTGTGGCCGGCCTCGGTCGTACGGCGCCTCACCGCCCGCGTCGACGCGGCCCCCGACCCGGCGAGCGGGCTGGAGCAGGTGGCGCTGGCCCGGGCGGCCGACACCGAGCCCCCCGACCCGCTGCTCCGGCAGGTCGTCGTGGCCCTGGGGGCGGGCCGTCCGGTCGCCGCGATCGCCGACGAACTCGGCCTCGGCGCCCGTCAGCTGCACCGCCGCTCGCTGGCCGCCTTCGGTTACGGTCCCAAGACGCTGGCCCGGGTGCTGCGGATGCAGCGCGCCCTCGCGCTGGCCCGGGACGGCGTACCCCTCGCGGAGACGGCCGCCCGGGCCGGGTTCGCGGACCAGGCCCATCTGGCCCGGGACGTGAAGGAGCTGGCGGGCGTGACGGTGCGCGCGCTACTGGGCCGGTAGGGGAGCGAACAGGTCGACGCCGTTGCCGTCCGGGTCGGCCACCACCGCGTACCGCTGCCCCCAGAAGGCGTCCCAGGGCTTGAGCTCGCCGTGGTGGCCTGCGGCCACCAGCTCCTCGTACAGCGTGTCCACCTCCTGCGGGCCGTCGCACCGGAAGGCCAGCGAGGACCGGCCCCCGCCGGTGGGCGGCTGCCATCCGGCGTGGAACGAGCGGACCGTCTCCTCGGTGTCGAGCAACAGCCGCAGCCCGCCCGGCAGTTCGGCCTCGGCATGCGGCTCACCCTCGGAGCCCTCCGGGAAGACGAACCCGAGGCGGCGGTAGAAGGTCACGGACGCGGCCATGTCGGAGACGACGAGGCCGATGGCGTTGAATCGTGCGGTCATGCGGCCACCGTAGGCAGGGTCCGCCGGGCCGGTCTTGAAGGAATCGGACAGAAGCGTGTGGCGGGGTCGGGCGGCCCGGCGTCAGGGGGTGCCGGCAGTGGGTGCAGCGGCTGATGGGGCCGTGCCGGCGGGCGTCGATCAGCTCTGCCGACGGGTCGAAGGGGCAGCCGGACCGACGCGCCGTCGGCAGCGCCGTGGGTGAGTCCGGCCGGGAGGACGGTTGACCCGGCTCACTCGTAGGTGATCGTGCCGTCCTCGTCCATCGTCGGGTGGATCTTCATGGGCCCGTACTCGTCGATGTCCGAGGGGCGCGGCGGCTCCGGGCCGTCGGGGCCCATGCGGAGCATGCGTTCGGTACGGCAGATCCGGAACAGCCGGTCGTCGACGCGGAACTCGTCGGCACGGCCGAGCGCCTTGTACTCCTCGGCCGCCTCCGCGTACCGGGCCTTCTTGGCGTCGTCGTACTCGTAGAGCATCGCCCAGATCTCGGACAGGCCGTTGTAGAGCATGCGCCGGGCGTCGTGCGGTGTGGTCATGAGCGTGCCACACGTCTGCCAGCCGTGCCCGTCCCGCTCGACCACGCCGAAACCGGTCGGCAGCAGCACGATCTCCGGGTGACTGGCGATCGCCCGCTGCGAGTCCGCGCGTACGCCGGAGGGGAAACGGGTGCCCGTGTAGGCGAAGTCACGCAGCCCCAGCTTGAGCGCGCCCTCCAGCGGGCCGCCCGAGCGGGACGGGTCCAGGACGAAGCCGACGTCGGGGGACGGGGCGTCCTTCGTCCGCTTGTCCCACGAACGCTGCCTCGGCTCCGGGTCGGTGGGCCGGGGCGGCTCCAGCCCGTCGTCGTTCATCCGCGCGAACTCGTCCCCGCGCACCACCCGGTAGCGAACCCCGCACGCCTCCACCTCGTCCACCGGCTCCCGCTCCAGCACCGCGACGGCCGCCAGCAGTTCACGCCGTACGGCCGGATCGTCGGTGCCGTCCTTCGCGGTGAACCACAGATGCGAGTTCAGCCCGTCCCGGGCCATCTGCGGCATGCCGTCCACCACCGGCTTCAGCAGCCGCCACTCGGGGCCCGCCGCCGGATCCAGCGCGGCGACCCCGAAGACCGGCCCGCGCATCGCGATACGGGGATAGCGCCGGGAGGCGTCCACCGCGTCGGCCTCCCGCACCCAGGCGGCGGGGTCGTCCCGGCGGATCAACTCCTCGTGGAGCGCGTCGATCTGTTGCTGCCAGTCATCGGTCATGCGCGTATTGTTGCCGGGCGCGGCGGTGCGGGGCAGCCGGAACGGCTCAACAAGTGGGGTCGTTGGGCAACTTCAGGAAAGTGGTACGACTTCCGCACCGACCCGCGAGGGGCGGTGCGTGCGGGGCCCGGCCGAGGGCATTGGCCGAAACCGTTCCCGTCCCGTCCCAGCCCGTCCCACGAGGTCCCCGTACGACCCGCCGTCGGCGGGGACGCCGCCGGACCGGGCGTGGACCGTCCCGTGCCGGTCCACGTACTCCGGCAGGCCTCGCCGTGCCCACCCCCTGGCCGTGACTCTTTGCCATGCCAAGCGAAACGAGCCGCCCCAGGGGGAACCCACGGGTGTCGGCGGTTCGGGGAGAGGAAGACTTCATGAGCATGCGCAAGCGGGCCGTCGCGATGGTGACGGCCGCGTTGCTGGCGGCCGGGAGCACCGGGATCGCCCTGGCGCCGGCCGCGAACGCCGCGGCGTACCACGGCATCGACGGCAGCGGTCCCGTCTTCGACGACTGGGGAGAGGAAGAGGACCTCGGCATCGAGAACTACACCGAGAGCAACGCCACGGCCCTGTGGCAGACCGTCCTGTGGGCGGACGGAGCCCAGTGGGAGGACGAGGACGGCGACCGGCACCCCTTCAAGAAGAACCAGATCGACGGCACCTTCGGCGCGGAGACCGAGTCGGCCACCCAGTGGTGGCAGGAGCAGCGCGGCCTTGCGGAGACCGACGGCGTCGTCACCGACGAGACCTGGGAGCGGGCTCAGTTCCGGCTCCGCGGCCCGTTCTCGGCCAACAGCGTCCAGTACGCGGGCATCGCGCACATCGCGACCTTCAAGCGGGTCAGCAAGAAGTACCAGGTGAAGCTCAAGGGCAACGGGCCCTGGAAGAGTGCTCACTACGACTCGCGCGGCTGAGCGCACCGCGTACCGGCGGGAGCGGGTGGCCCCGCGGCCACCCGCTCCTGGCGGTCACCCGCTCCCTGCGGGCAGTGTCCACAACAGCCCGGCCACCACCAGCAGCACGATGACGGCGAACGCGACCAGCGCCGCCGTCCGCCAGCGCCGGTACTCCGCGCCGCTCGGCACCCGCGTCGCCTCCGGCGGCCCGGCGGGCACCACCGCACCGCGCGGCCACGTCTGGTCGGCCAGGTCCCAGAGCGCCACCAGCCGCGCCTGGTCCGTCCCCGCCACCCGGCACAGCGCCTGCACCGCCCCCCTCGGCGGCTGTTTGGCCCCGCTGAGATACCGCTGCCAGGACGACTTGCTGTACGCGGTCCGCCGGGCCAGTTCGGCGAGGCTCAGGCCCGTACGATCCTTCAGGCCCCGCAGTTGTTCGACCAGGTGCCGCGCCTCCCTCGGCAGCGCGTCCGGCAGAGGTCGCCAGCGTGTCATCGTCGCCCCCCAAGCGCTCGCCGCAGCCCCGCCCCGGCCACGGCCCCTCCCCGCCGCAACGTTCGACGCCGGGTCTTCCCGACCAGTTCCCTTGCTTCGTAAATGCGCACATGTGAGTGCCTGTTCCCAAACCGCTTGGTGGGCAGCCGCGGGCTCTGCGCTGGCGTGGTGTCCGAGGACGCGGAGCGGGCCGAGGAGCGGGTGTGCGGCGGCTGCGGCGAACGGCTGCGGCCGGACGCGCGACCCAGCGCCGTTCACTGTTCGACGGCATGTCGTTCCAGGCAGTGGCGTCGGGCCCGCCGGCTGCGTAAGCGGGTAGTGGCGGAACTCAGTGACGAGGGCCGGGCGAAGTGCCCGGCCTGCGGGGCGAGTCTCTGTGATCGCCGACTACATCGAAGCCTGACCGGCGGGACCGGCCGCCAGGCGGCCGGACCCGCCCCGTCTTCGGGGAGGAAACGTTGGCACGGCGCCGCTGCTACCCCTCCGACACCTTCGACGAGGAATGGGCCCTGCTCGAGCCGCTGCTTCCGCCGCCGGCGCTGGGCATGGTCGTGCTCAATCGGCCACGGCGGCCGGACGTACCGGCGAGCCGATGGGACAGACGTCAGACTCCGCACAGACGGGATAACCGGTCACTCGAGCTCAGGAGACTCCAGTACCGGCGGTCAGCGTGGTGAACCGCCCTTCCAGGTCGGCCAGGAACTTCTCGCCGTCGGGCAGTATTCCGGCGATCGCCCGTACGGTGGTGCCGGCCGGAGCCAGGCCGTGCCCCCGTATGGTGGCACGGCCCCGGGCGGACTTCAGCGGGCGAGCAGTCCGCGGAGAACCACCCTTTCCACAGCTGCGACGAGTTCCGTCAAATGGGAGGCGTCAGCGCGGAGTCGGTCCGCGCGCCAGGAGAGGCCGAGAACGCCGTTCATGGCAGCCCACAACGCGGTGGCGGTGGTGACGGGATCGAGGTCGGAGGCGAGCGAGCCGTCGGACACCCCGTCGGCCAGGGCGGCGGCGAGTTTGGCGTTCTGCTCGTCGACAAGGGCGGCGACCCGTTCCAGGGCCGCGGGTTCGTCCGGCGGCTCGGCTAGCAGGCGGAACTGGTGTGGGCGCTCGGAATGGCGGGCCGGCCGCGCAGCCCGCACCGCGCGCGAGCGGGCCGACGCGGCGCTTGCCGAGCGGATCCGGGCCGTGCACGCCGAGTGGGACGGCACCTACGGCCGCCCCCGGATCACCGCCGAACTGCGCGAGGAGGTCGAGTATGTGAACCACAAGCGCGTCGGGCGGGTGATGCGGAAGTTCGGTATCGCCGGGCTGCGGCTGCGCAAGCGCCAGGTCACCACGGTGCCCGAGCCGTCCGCCACACCGGTGCCGGACCTGTTCCGGCGCGACTTCACCGCGAGTGCGCCGAACACCAAGTACGTTGGCGACATCACCTACCTGCCGGTGGGCGACGGCGAGTTCCTGTATCTCGCATACGCCGCGATCTCGCACGGGTGATGCCGGGGGCCCCAGTGTCCGAACTGCCCGCCCGCACCATGTCGGCCCGGGGCCGCGCAAGGCCATGACCCGGCGGGCGCCCTTCCCTCCTCCCCGCCCGAACCCGCCGCGCCGCGTGCGGCCGTGGTCGGGCGGGAGGGGAAGACCCTCGTCCGACGCCTGCGCCCCGGCCTGCGCTCCCGGGGCGGAGCCGTTGCATGAGGGGGAGTAGGGAGTGGGGTCGCCACCAGGGAACTCGTGGAGCTTGTGAACCCAGTACTTGCGGTGAAGACCGTTCTGGATGGTGCGGCGATCCGCATGCCCGGCAGAAACCCGAGTTCGTGGTCCGCACACGCGGTGTAGCCGACGGATGTGGTGGAAGTCGGTGATCCAGCTCGCGATATGGACCCTGGCCTCCGTGTCCCGACGGTGTCTGCTGGTGTGGCCGTCCGCTTCCCGCGGCAGCGCGACGTGCTGTGACAGGTTCCGTCCGAGTCCATCACGTGGATCTTCGCCCAGACGACGTTGTCGTCCTCGTCGAGCAGCCTGGAGGCGATCCACCAGGAGTCGCTCTTGCCGGGAGCGGTCGCGGCGAGGTCGTCGGCGGCGCGCTGGTCAGGGTGGGGTGGAACGCGCTCATCCCGCCTTCTGTGTCTCGGGACCGAGGACACGCAGCTGCGTGATCAGCCCGTTCGCGTCGACGGTCACGTGCTCGACGGCGCCCTGGGACGCGAGGTGCCCGTCGGTGGTGCGCCAGGACGCTATGAAGCGGACTTCGAGTGTCCCGTCGCCGAGCGCCGTGGTGGTCCACACGTGCTTGCTGTCGGCCATCTCGGAGTAGAAGTTCCGGTAGAACTCCGTGATGTCGGCCAGGCCGGTCACCGGCGGGAGGTCGCCGAACTGCACGGTGGCCCCGGGCGCGAACACCGATCCCAGTTCCTGCAGTGCCTGCGGTTCGTGCACGGCGCGGTCCACAAGCGTGATGTAGCGGTCGGCCACCGTCTCGGTCGTCTGGGTCATCGCATGTCCTCCTTCTCGTGTGGTGGGTCAGCCCATCAGGGCTTTGCCGAGCCTGGCGCCGGCCGGGGTGGAGATCGCGCGGATCAGGGTGCTGCGAGCGACGCGGCCGAAGCGGTTGGCGGGCATGAAGAAGTGCCGCATCCGCAGGGCTTCCTTCTGGTGGCGGGTGACATGCGGGCGCATTTGCTGTTCCCAGCTGCCCAGGGCGGTGGGCAGGTCGCCGTGTTCGGTGAGCAGCCGGGCCAGCAGTTCGCCGCCGGCGATGCCCATGCCGGAACCCTGGCCGGAGTGCAGGGTCATGCACCAGGCGGAGTCACCGAGCAGGACCACCCGGCCCTGGCTCCAGCGGCTCATGTGAATCTGGCTGACCTGGTCGAACAGGACGGATTCGGAGCGGTCCATCGCCTCGAGCATGGCGGGCACGAGGTCCCCACCGAAGCCGGCGAAGGCCTCGCGCAGGGCGACCGAGGGCTTCTTGCGGATCTCGGCGGCGGGCCAGTCGGTGCGGTAGAGCAGGAAGGCGACCGGGGGGTGGTCGCGATAGCTGTTGATCCAGGCGGAGCGCCCGGGGGCGGTGGCGACCGCGCTGTCGCCCTCTTGCAGACCGGACAGCGGGCCGTCCATGAGGCAGGCGGCCACGACGTGGTCGAAGTCCTTGCGGTAGAGGTCCTCGGGGCCGAAGACCAGTGAACGGACGGTGGAGTGGATGCCGTCGGCCCCGATGAGCAGGTCCGCGCTCTCCACGGACCCGTCGGTGAGGGTCACCGTCACCTGGTCGCGGTCCTGGGTGATGGTCGCGGGCCCGGTGCCGTAGCGGATCTCCACCAGGTCCTTCACGGCCTCGTACAGGACACGCTCCAGGTCGCTGCGCAGCAGCATCCGCATCGGGGTGCCGTTGACCTGTTCGGGAAAGGTCAGGCCCGGTGTGAGACGGCCACGGGCATCGACTTCGAACATACGCCCGTCGGGGTCGCGGCGGTCCGGGAGCGAGTCCAGGATGCCCAGGCGTTCGGCGGCGGTGTAGCCGGGGCCGTTGAAGCGGACGAAGTAGCCGCCGGTGCGGCGCTCGGGGGCCCGCTCGACGATCAGGGGCTGCCAGCCGGCCCGGTGCAGGCTCAGCGCCGCGGCCAGCCCGGAGATGCCGGATCCGACGATGAGGGCGCGACGGGCGCCCTGCGGGGGGAGTGACGAAGAGGTCATGCCTCGACCATACCCTTGATCCGTACTGGATGACCAGATTCGAAATTTGGTCATCCAGTAAAGGGGGTGGGATGCTGTGCTCATGACCTTGGACCGCTCGGCCGCTGCCCCGCAGGCCGACCACGCACGCGCCGAGCGCATCCTGGCCGCCGCGCGCGAACTGCTGTTGGCATGGGGCTACAAGCGGGTCACCGTGGATGAGATCGCGCGCCGCGCCCGTATCGGGAAGGGCACCGTCTACCTCCACTGGAAGACGAAACAGATGCTGTTCGCCGAACTACTGCGGCGTGAACTCCGCGAGGCGCTCGGCGTCCTCGCTGCCGAGATCAGAGAAAACTCCGCTGCCGCCCTGCCCAGCAAGGTGGTACGGGAGGTGTTCGTGCAGCAGACCCGCAACCCCGTCACGCGGGCCATCCACGCCGGTGACAGCGACGTCCTCGGCGCGCTCGCCGTCACCCCGGCCGGCCGTCCCGTCATCCAGGAACTCGGCTTCCACACCCTGCTCGCCCGCCTCGTCGAGGTATGGCGCGCGCACGGGCTGATGGCCGTCACGACCCCGGCGGCGGACCAGATCTACACGATCGACGCGGTGCTGACCGGATTCATCACGGGGGGCCTCGCCGTCCCGGGCGAGGACGTCCGCCCGGACCATCGGGCGGACCTGCTCGGCCACACGATCAAAGCAGCCCTGGAAACCTCCGTCACGCCGGACGAGGCCGTACTCCGTGAGGCGGCCCAGGACGTGCTCGCCGCCCTGGGTGCGGCCCGGGACACGCTCATGACCTGACGGCGGCCCTCCGTGCCGGCCGCAGCTCCGCTGTTCCCCGGGCGCCGGTGATCACCGCGGGGCGGGCCGACGGCCACCCGACACCGTGCCGCGTGCAACGACGACGGCGGCGCCCGGCAACTCGAACAGTCCTGCCGTTGCCGCCCTCGACGGCATCGATCAGCTGCCGCCCACCCGCGAGCCCCATCAACTGGGCGGCCGCTGGACAACGTCACAGCCACCCGATCGGTGTTGCGGCTATGCCTTGCACCATCTCGTGACAGCGGCGGTGGCCGCCGAACCCCTTGCGAGCCGTTGCGGCGGCTCAGGAGCGGGGCCTGACCAACCCGGCATCGTAGGCCATGATCACGGCCTGGATGCGGTCGCGCGCACCGATCTTCGCGAGGACCCGGCCGACGTGCTTCTTGACGGTGGATTCCGTGAGGACCAGCCGCTCGGCTATCTCCGCGTTGGTCCAGCCTTTGCCGATCGCCACCAGGACCTCGTGCTCGCGCTCGCTCAGCGTCCGCAGCCTGGGATCGGTGTGCGGCTCTGCGGGGGAGACGGGAGAGAGCACCCGGTGGGCGTGGGCGTCCAGCAGGCGTCTGGTCAGTCTCGGAGCGACGACCGCGTCGCCTGTCGCCACCGCATGGATCCCGGCGACGACTTCCTCGGGGCGGGCGTCCTTGAGCAGGAAGCCGCTGGCTCCGGCGCGCAGCCCCTCGTAGGCGTACTCGTCCAGGTCGAAGGTGGTGAGGATCAGCACGCGGGTACGGCCGCCGGCGGCGACGATCCGCCGGGTGGCCTCGATGCCGTCCATGCCGGGCATGCGGACGTCCATGAGGACGACGTCCGGGCGCAGGTCGGCGGCGATGCGGACGGCTTCGGCTCCGTGTCCGGCCTCGCCCACGCACTCCATGTCCGGGGTGCCCTGGAGCAGCATGCGGAAGCCGAGGCGTTGCAGAGGCTGGTCGTCGGCGATCAGCACGGTGGTCATGGGGTCTGCTCTCCCTGGGGCTGCGGGTCTCCTGGGGCGGGGGCTTGTGCGGGGGGCGGGGTGGTCGCCGGCGGATCGGTGAGTGTCACGTCCACGGTCCAGCCGGGCCGGTCGTCACGTGGCCCCGCGGTGACGGTGCCGCCGTACATGGCGGCCCGCTGCCGGATACCCACCAGTCCGTGTCCCGGACCGTCAGCCTCTGCCAGGGGCCGCGCCGATGTTCGGGCGCCGGGGGGCGGCCCGGTGTCGGAGACGCTGATCCGGATGTCTCCGTGCCCGGCGGTGACGGTGACGTGTGCGGCTGAGCCGGTGCCGGCGTGCTTGAGGGTGTTGGTCAGGGCTTCCTGGACGACGCGGTAGACGGTCAGTTGCACCCCGCCGCCGAGGGCGTCGATGTCTCCGGACGTCCGGCAGGTGACATGCACACCGGCCGCACGGACCCGGGCCAGCAGCGGATCCAGATCGCGGACACCGGGCTGCGGGCTGAGCCGCTCGGCCTGGTCGTCGGCTGCGTCGCCCAGGACACCCAGGACGCGCCGCAGTTCGCTCATCGCCTGCCGTCCGGTGTCCCCGATGATGCGCAGGGCCTCTTCGGACCGCTCGCCCGTGCTGGAGGCGAGGATGGCGGCGCCGTCCGCGAGTCCCACCATGACGGACAGGTTGTGGCCGACGATGTCGTGCATCTCACGGGCCACGCGGGAGCGTTCGGCGGCGGCGGTCAGCCTCTCGCGCTGCTCACGCTCGATCTCCAGTCGGGCCGCCCGGTCCTCCAGCGCCGCGAGGTACACCCGCCGGGTGCGCAGGGCCAGGCCCACGGCGATCGCGGCGATCTCCTGGCTCGCCACCGTCAGCAGGCCCTGCCACAGGCGGTCGGCGGGTGCGAGGAACCACACCGCCGCGTTCAGCTCGACGGCCGTCGCGGCGGCCGCCCAGCCCAGCCGCCGCAGGGGGCCGTTCAGTGCCAGGTTGAACAGGGCGATGAGCAGACACCCGCCCGTCGGCAGCAGCAGGCCGAGCGCCATGGAGGCCGGGGCGCACACCGCGATCACCGTGAAGACGGCGGTCGGCGCCCTGCGCCGCCACCACAGCGGAACGACGAGCACGGCGGACAAGGCCGTCTGTAGGCCCAACGGCAGGTCGGCGAGAGTCCGGATCTCGCCGAACGGGCCGTGCTCGCCCGGGGAGTAGGTCTGGAACGCTGTCACAGCGGCGACCACCAGCACGATCGCCGAGTCGAACAGCCCCGGATGCCGACGGCTGCTCCATGTCAGGTGCCGCTGCGCGCGCAGCAGACGCCCCATGAGCGGATGCGACCAGGCCGCCTCCAAGCCGGGGGGCGGCGCGAGGGCCGGCCGGCCGGAGCAGGGGCGGCGGCCCGCGCCGGCGGCCTTCGCCCCTCCTGCCGTACCCGTTACAGGCATGCCCTCCCCCAGCCGGTCAGACGTCCGTACGGACAAGCCGGTACGCCGCCCCGGCCAGTGTCAGCGCCACCCATCCGGAGAACACCGCCAGGCCCGCCCAGGGGCCGAGCGAGTCGCTGGCCTGGTGCAGGTGCGTCACCGCTTGGCCGGCGTTGCTGGGCAGATACGGTGTGATGTCGTCCTTCCAGGACGCGGGCAGCAGCGAGGTCAGGCCCGGCAGGATCAGCAGGCTGCTCACCAGGACGGTGATGCCGCTGGCGGTGGAGCGCAACAGCGAGCCCAGGGCCACACCCCACACGCCCACCAGTCCCAGATAGAGGCCCGCTCCGATCAGGGAGCGCAGCACCCCGTCGTCCCCGAGGGACAGGGAGATGCCCTGGCCGTCCAGGGACGGAACACCCAGCCCGAACGCCGCCAGCGCGCCGATGACGGCCACGGGCACGACGAGTACGCCGGTGACGACGCTCTTCGACCACAGCACCGGCAGCCGCCTGGGCACCGCCGCCAGCGTGGAGCGGATCATGCCCGTACTGTACTCACCGGCTGACATCAGGACCCCGAGGACGCCAACGGCCAGTGAGGCGAACGTCAGGCCCGTCAGGGCCACGCTGACGGCGTCCTCGGGGCCGGAGGACGGTCCGGGCGGACCGCCGCCGTCGCTGCCCGGGCTGTATGTGGCGGCGGCGATCGTACCGATGGCGGTCAGCAGGAACAGGGACACGCCCAGGGTGATCCAACTGGACCGCAGCGACCAGAACTTGCCCCACTCCGAGCGAAGCACCCCGAGCGCGGTGACCCGGTAGGCGGGCCGGTCGGGGCGGGCAGGTGCGGCGTCCGCGGTGTCCGGCGTGATGGTGATGGTCATCAGGCGGCCCTCCGGTCGGCGGTGTCGGCGGGGACGCTGTGGTACTCCACCGCGTCACTGGTGATGTCCATGAACGCCTCCTCCAGGGAGACGGTCTGCGGGGTGAGCTCGTACAGCGGAATCCCGTGTTGCGCGGCGATCGCGCCGATGCCGCGCGCGTCCACGCCCAGGACGACCAGTTCCTCCGCGGCCGAGGACGTGATGGTGACGCCCGGTCCCGACAGCAGCGAGCGCAGCTGTTCCGGCTCGGTGGTGGCGACCCTCACGCCCCTGCCTCCGGCCTCCTGGATCAGTCCGTCGACCGTGGTGTCCGCCAGCAGCCGGCCCCGGCCGACGACGACCAGGTGATCGGCGATCAGCGCCGTCTCACTCATCAGATGCGAGGACAGCATCACTGTCCGTCCCTCGGCGGCCAGCCCCGACAGCAACTCGCGCACCCACAGCACGCCCTCCGGGTCCAAGCCGTTGACCGGCTCGTCGAGCATGATGATCTCCGGGTCGCCGAGCAGCGCCGCCGCGATGCCGAGCCGCTGGCCCATGCCCAGGGAGAAAGCCCCGGCCCGCTTGTGAGCCACACTGTGCAGCCCGGCCAGTTCGATGACCTCGTCGACGCGGCGGCGCGGTATCCCGTGGGTACGGGCGAGGGCCATCAGGTGGGCGAAGGCGGTGCGGCCCGGGTGGACCGAGCGTGCCTCCAGCAGCGAACCGATCTCCTGCAGCGGCGCGGCGTGCCGGTCGTAGCGTCGGCCGTTCACCGTCGCCGAGCCGCTGGTGGGCGCGTCCAGGCCGATGATCACGCGCATCGTGGTGGACTTGCCGGCTCCGTTGGGACCGAGGAAACCGGTGACCTGGCCTGGCTTCACGCTGAAGCTCAGCCGGTCCACCGCGGTCTTGTCCCCATAACGTTTGGTCAACTCTCGTACTTCAATCATGGGTTGATCCCGATCCACTCCCGCCGCTCCGGCCAATCCGGAGCGCGTGCCTCAAAGCTAGGAACGGAACAGATCGCGTCCCTGGGACCAGGGGGGACACTTCGGCATCGCAGTGGTACCTCGGTACCACTGGGGCGACATCCTCCCCTGGCCTGACCAGCCCGCTGAACAGGGCCCGCTCCTGGCCGTTTCCGAGCGGTGACGACATGCGCCGCTACGTCCGCTGAATACGGCACATCTCCCTGGGTGTGCTCGCACACGCCTTTCTCGTGGTCCGGCCAAGCGGCGGCGAAGAAGGACGCGGCAACTCGCTCCAGCGCCGGCCTGGCCAACTGCTTCGTCTCCACGCAGTGCACTGGTCGCGGCGCAGGCGCCAGGCTGTCGCCCGCCCCTACCACTCCCTCCAACGCCTCCGCATGTCGGCACTGCCATCCAGCCCTCCGCCGGAAGGTCCCAGCCACGTATCACCAACAGCCTGCTGCGCTCTGGGAACGGGCTCCTGATCATTCGCGACCGCATGACGGCCCGACCGCGTCCGCGGTCGGGCCGTGCACCGGTGTCCGAGGGTCCAAATTTGGACATCCGGAGGCCAGCATGATGTTACAGATTTAAACCATAGGGCCGTTCCCGACTGTCTGGCCGGCCTGGGCGGCCATGCGGCGCAGCCATATGTGGGCCGGTTCCCGCTCATGGAGGGGATGCCACCACAGGGACTCCACCAAGTGACCGATCTCGAAGGCGGGTTGCACGACGGTGATCGGTTGTCCGGAGAGGGTGGGGACCGCTACCCGTTCGGGCATCAGGCCGATCCGGTCGGTCCCCGCGACCAAGTGGGGAATGGCCAGGAAGTTCTCCGTGACGATCTCCGCGTGCGGTTCGATGCCCTCGGAGTGCAGGCGGTTCAAGGGGGAGAAGACCGGCGACGGGTGACGGTAGGGCAACACCCAAGGGCGCTCCGCCAGTTCCTCCCGCCCGAGGACTGCCGGGGCGCCGTCGGCGGACACCACGCACACCCAACGGTCCTTGTACAGGTCGAAGGTGGGGATGTTCGACAGGATGCCCTGGGGCAGGACGAGGGCGTCCACCGTGCGCAGGTTGTCCAGCGCCTGCTGCACGACCCGTTCGGTGCTGTGCTGGAACCGCAGCCGCACGTTCGGCGCGGCAGTGCGGACCAGGTCGGCCAAGGCCCGCCCGAACGTGGGCAGTTGGCAGTCGGCCATGATCACGGTGAACTCGTGCCGGGCCTGCGCGGGATCGAAGTCGGGGCGCGTCTGGAGGACCCGGTCCGCCCAGCCAAGGGCCTGCTCGGTGTGTTCCACCAGTCGTTCCGCCAGGGGGGTCAGCTCGTAGCTGTTGCCCACCCTGACGAGGAGTTCGTCGCCGTAGTGCCGGCGCAGCCGGGCCAGGGCCGCGCTCAGCGAGGGCTGGCTCAGACCGAGCCGTTGTGCGGCCCGCGTCACACTGCGCTCCTGGAGGAGCGCGCCCAGCGGCGGCAGCAGGTTGAGGTCCAGAGTCACAGCACCCACCACTAATGATCATCAGCTCTGTCTATGCCAAGCATAAGGGATTTCGGCTTCCCTGATCCCAGGGGCGGACGCGACAGTGGTGACAAGGCTCCGCGGGACCTCGTGTCAGACGAACCGCCACCACCTCAGACGTTCGCATGCTCGGGCCTGCACCGATCGATGCAGGTGCTCCGAACCCATCAAGGAGGCGACAATGCCGTCGTTCCATGTCCTGATCGCCGGCGGAGGCATCGGAGGGCTCTGTCTCGCGCAGGGACTTCGCCGCGCGGGCATCAGCTGCACCCTCTTCGAGAGCGCGCCGGGCATCGGGCGGGCCGGCTATCGCCTGCACATGAACGGCGCGGGTGGCCGCGCTCTCCAGCAGTGCCTGCCGGACAACCTCTTCGAGCTGTACATGCAGACCTCGCGCGAGACGCCGCGCCGTGAGGTCATGGTCATGCTCGACCACCAGGCCCGCGAACTCGGCGCCCGCCCCCACATCGGCCCGCCCAACGACCCGCGGCGGCCCCACACAGCGGTCAACAGGCGCACGCTGCGCCAGATCATGGGCCTGGGCCTGGAGGACATCGTCCGCTACGACAGCACCGTCACCGGCTTCGAGACGGACGGCGAGAAGGTCCGGGTGCTGCTCGACGACGGCACGAGCGAAACCGGGGACGTACTGGTGGGCGCCGACGGCATCAACTCCGTCGTACGCAGGCAGCTGCTGCCCGACGTCGCGGTCGTGGACACCGGAACGCGCGGCCTGTACTCCACCGCACCGCTGACCGACGACCTGGCGGCGAGCCTGCCCGAGGCACTGTTCGACGGCTTCGCCGTCGCCGCGGGACCGAACGGCGCGATGTTCGCGTACGGCGTGTACCGGCCGCGCAGGCCGGTCGCCGAGGCGGTGGCCGAACTGGCGCCCGGCGCCCCCGTCGAT
>NZ_JANUQM010000006.1:2600-528185 GCF_030386795.1 Streptomyces sp. S.PNR 29 | reverse complement strand
GTACTGCAGGGGGGACCCTGTGGGAGAGTAGGACGCCGCCGAACAAATATTGGGAAAACCCCGCACCGTACCGGTGCGGGGTTTTTCGCGTTTCTGGGCCGTCTCCTCTCCCCCCGGCCCCGTCTCTTACAGACGTCCCGCCGCCTTGAGCGCCAGGTAAGCATCAGCGAGCGCCGGTGCCAGCTCGTCCGGTGTCGCGTCGACGACCGTGACGCCGTGGCGGCGTAGTTGTTCCGCAGTGCGATCACGCTCGGTCTGGGACTGGGCAGCGGCAGCAGCCTCGTACACCGCTTCCGTGCGTCCTCGTGCCTTGGCCATCTGGGCGATGTGTGGGTCTGCTACTGAAGCCAGCAAGATGGTGTGGCGTTGGGTGAGCTGGGAGAGGACAGGGAAGAGGCCCTCCTCGATGGGAGCCGTGTCGAGGGTCGTGAACAGCACGATCAGGGAACGGCGTGGGGCCGTACGGAGTGCCGTGGCGGTGAGGCCTCGGGCGTCCGTTTCGACGAGCTCCGGTTCCAGCGTCGCCATGGCGTTGACCAGGGACGGGAGGACGTCGCCCGCCGTGCGGCCCTGGACGAGAGCGCGTACCCGGCGGTCGTAGGCGAGGAGGTCCACACGGTCGCCGGCACGGGATGCCAGGGCGGCCAGGAGGAGTGCCGCGTCCATGGACGCGTCGAGGCGGGGGGCGTCGCCCACGCGGCCTGCAGAGGTGCGACCCGTATCGAGGATGAGGAGGATGTGGCGGTCGCGTTCCGGGCGCCAGGTGCGGACCGCCACTGCGGACTGACGGGCCGTGGCACGCCAGTCGATGGAGCGGGTGTCGTCGCCGGGGACGTACTCGCGCAGGCTGTCGAATTCCGTGCCCTCGCCGCGGGTCAGGACGCTCGTGCGGCCGTCGAGTTCCCGGAGGCGGGCCAGTTTGGACGGCAGGTGCTTGCGGCTGGTGAACGGAGGGAGCACCCGTACCGTCCAGGGGACCTTGTGCGTGCCCTGGCGGGAGAAGAGGCCGAGAGGGCCGTACGAGCGGATCGTCACGCGGTCGGCTTGGCGGTCGCCGCGGCGGGTCGGTCGCAGGTGGGTGGTCACGCGTCGGCGTTCGCCGGGCGGCACTGTCACGCGGTGGCGGGAGGCCGCTGTTTCCGTGCCGGGCTGCCAGCTGCTGGGCGGCCAGGCGTCGCGGAGGTGGGCGCGGAGCGGGCGGCGGGACGGGTTGGTGACCGTGAGGGTGACGTCGGCGGTGTCGCCCAGGCGTACGGAGGTGTCGCCGGAGCGGTTCAGGACCAGGCGGCGTACGGGGGCTGCCAGGGCGAAGTCGCAGGCGCAGGCGACGGCCAGGGGTGCGTTGACCGCGAGGATGCCCGTCCAGCTGGGGTCCCAGATGCCGACGGGGAGGGAGCCGAGAGCCGCGAGGAGCGCGGCGCGTCCGGTGAGTGCCATCAGCGGGGGACGGGGGCGTGGGCGAGGATCGCGTTGATGACGGAGTCGGCTGTGACGCCCTCCATTTCGGCCTCCGGGCGGAGTTGTACGCGGTGACGGAGGGTGGGCAGGGCCAGGGCCTTGACGTCGTCGGGGATGACGTAGTCGCGGCCGGTCAGCCATGCCCACGCGCGTGAGGTGGCCAGGAGGGCCGTGGCACCGCGGGGAGAGACGCCGAGGGTGAGGGACGGGGATTCGCGGGTGGCTCGGCAGATGTCGACGACGTAGGCCGTGATCTCGGGGGAGACAGCTGTCTTGGCGACCGCGGCGCGGGCTGCTTCCAGGTCGGCCGGGCCCGCTACGGGGCGTACGCCGGCGGCGTGCAGATCGCGAGGGTTGAAGCCCTCGGCGTGGCGGGTGAGGACGTCGATCTCGTCCTGGCGGGAGGGGAGCGGGATCGTCAGCTTGAGGAGGAAGCGGTCCAGCTGGGCTTCGGGGAGGGGGTACGTGCCCTCGTACTCGACCGGGTTCTGGGTCGCGGCGACCAGGAACGGTTCGGGGAGGGGGCGGGGGGTGCCGTCGACCGTGACCTGACGTTCCTCCATGGCTTCGAGGAGGGACGACTGGGTCTTCGGGGGCGTGCGGTTGATCTCGTCGGCGAGGAGGAGGTTGGTGAAGACCGGCCCGGGCTGGAAGGAGAACTCGGCGGTGCGGGTGTCGTAGACGAGGGAGCCCGTCACATCGCTCGGCATGAGGTCCGGGGTGAACTGGACCCGCTTGGTCTCGACGTCGAGTGCGGCGGCGAGGGCGCGGACGAGCAGCGTCTTGGCGACTCCGGGGACGCCTTCGAGGAGGACGTGGCCGCGGCAGAGGAGGGCCACGACGAGGCCGGTCACGGCGGGGTCCTGGCCGACCACGGCCTTGGCGATCTCGGCGCGCAGGGTCTCCAGGGAGGCTCGGGCGCTGCCCGCGTCCCCGGTCTGCCCGGCGTTGTCAGTGGTCGGGTCCATCATGGACGGCGTACCTCTCTTTCGAGGGCGTCGAGTTGGTCGGCGAGTGCGATGAGTGCTGCGTCGTCGCTGGGCGGCAGGCCGAAGAGGAGGGGTTGCAGGGACTGTCCGCCGCCGTGGAGGTGGGCGGACAGTGCGGGGAGCAGGGCCTCGGGCGCGTGCGCCTGGGATACGGGGACACCTACGAGGGGGGCGAGGCGCGTGCGGGTGGTGGAACGAAGAGCGGCGGCCGCGCGGTCGCGGGCGTTCGCTTTGCGGTAGAGGCGAGCGCGGCCTTCGACGGTTTCGGAGGCGCGGATCGCGACGGGGAGTTTTTCGGGCACGAGGGGGCCGAGCCGGCGTGCCCGCCACAGGGCGGCGAGGGCTGCGGCGATGAAGAGCTGCAGGGTGCCCCAGAGCCAGCCCGAGGGGAGCAGGTCGAAGAAGCCGCGTTCGTCGTCGGTGTCGGCGGCGGACGCGTCGGAGAGCGAGGGGAGGTACCAGACCAAGTGGGGGCGGGAGCCGAGGAGTTGGAGGGCGAGCGAGGCGTTGCCCTGCTCGTCGAGACGGTCGTTGTAGAGGATGTCGGGCGAACCGAGGACGACGGTGTCGCCGCCGGACTCCTCCGGAACGCGCAGCAGGGTGGGGAGGCGCTCGCTGGGGTAGCACTCGTCGGCGTCGAGGTGGGTGGTCGTGTAGCGGATGCCGCCCGTGTCGGCGGTGCCCGCGCGCCGGGCGGCGGGCAGGTCGCAGTCGGGGGACAGTGTCGAGTCGAGGCTCGTGGCGGGGTCGGCGGTGACGCCGGGGGCGAGCCGTTCGACGGAGGGGCTGCCGGGGGCGAGGAGGACGGTACGGCCGCCGGATGCGGCGGTGGCCGAGCGCAGCGCGGACTGTTGAGGGCGCGTCAGGAGGTCGGGGGCGGCGACCAGGAGGGTGCTGTCCGGTCCGGCCGCGGCGCGGGCCGCGTTCAGGGTGGTGACCACGCGCGTGGACACGCCCCGGTCGGCGAGGAGTTCGGCGACGGCACGGCTGCCGTAGGGGTCGGCGGAGCGCGGGTCGAGTGCGCCGTGCCGGGCGTCGGAGCGGATGACGGCGATCGCGATGGCGGCCGTGAGGAGCAGCAGGAGGGCGAGGACGATGCCTCGCGCGCGGGTCCATACCTGGCGTGCGGTGGGCGAGGCCGAGGTGGACGGGAGCGTGGCCTCGGTCGTCATCCGGCGGCTCCCTGGCGGGCGTTGGCGGCTGTGCTGTGGTCGCTGCTGCTCGTGAGCTGTGGTTTGGTGCGCTCCAGGTCGCGGTCGAGGTCCGTGATGCGGTGGTACGACTGCTCGGTCGCCGCTCGCCCGCCGTACGTGACGTCGTCGAAGTCCTGGGCGGCGGTGCGCAGTCGGTCGGTGTGGGAGGGCAGGGCGCGGCCGGCTTCCGCGGCGGCCTCGTCCGCGGTGCGGCCGGGGCGGACGTCGAGGAGGGCGCGTTCCTCCAGGGCGCGGACGATGGCCCGCATGCGTTCCTGGACGGCCTGGCTCCAGTGGCCCTGGGCGGCGTGCGCTTCGGCGGCCGCGCGGTGCTCGGCGGCGCTGCGGGGGCGGTCGTCGAACAGGGCGGCGGACGAGGTGGGTTGGCGGCGTGGAGTGCCCAGGCGCCACCAGAGGGCGCCGAGGACTGCCAGGACGGCGACGATGATGACGACGAGTCCGAGTGTGCCTCCGGGGGTGGCGGCCGAGGCGGAGCTGAGCAGTTTGTCGACCCAGTCCCAGAAGGCGTTCAGGGCGCGCTGGAACAGGCCGGGGTCGTTCTCGTGGTACATCCGCTTGGACAGCTCGCGTCGTGCCGCCTCCCGCGCGGGATCACGTGGGATCGTCAGCGGTGGTTCGTCGCCGGATCGCGACAGTGACAGTACGGAGGCGTCGCCGGCGCGCAGCAACGCCCGTACGGCGGTGCGCGGCAGCGCCTCTGTGAGAACTCCCCCCGCCGTGCTCACCGCATCAGCCCCCAGGGGTGGGGCCGGGAGTGCTGGGCCCGTAGCCCTGGACACCGGCGGCGCGGGCCAGTTCGAGGTCGAGGGCCTCGCGGCGGATGCGCTGGTCGATGTAGAGGAGCACGGTGACGCCCGCGGTGATCGGGAAGGTGATCGTGGAGCCGATCACCGAGCCGATCGCGCTGACGATGAGGAACGTCCAGTCGACCTCGCTGGCCGCGCCGGTGAGGAAGCCGCTGATGCCGCCGCCGCTCAGTGCCGCCGCGAGGAGCGTGAAGGGGATGACGACGATCGCCCCGACGATGCCGGCGATGAGCCCGGCGAGCAGCTGGATGCCGAAGACCCGCCACCAGGAGCCGCGGACCAGCTTCGCGGAGCGGCTCATCGCCTTCCGGATGCCCTGCTTCTCCAGCATCAGCGCGGGGGAGGACAGGGAGAAGCGCATCATCAGCCACAGCGCGACGATGCTGGTGCCGAAGCTGCCCAGGATGGCGAGCGCGATGCCTGCCTCGGTGCTCGCGGTGAGGGACACGAGGATGCCGGGCAGGGCACCCGCGGCGATGATGCCCAGGGCGATGAGCAGCAGCAGGAAGATCAGGCCGAAGAGTCTCGGCACTTGCGGGCGGGCGTCCCGCCAGGCCTCGCCTGTGGTCACCGACTTGCCGAGCACCGCCCGGCTGGTGACGGTCGTGAGCAGGGCGGTCGCCACGACGGTGCCGATCGTGGAGATCAGGAAGAGGACCGCGGAGCTGAGCATGCTGTCGGCCATCGCGCGGCTCAGCTCGTCCAGGGTGGCGCTCGGGTCGTTGAGGGTCTCGCTGTTGGTGTTGTTCAGGACGAGGCCCTGGAGCAGGACGGCGACGACCTCGGTGAGGACGGCGACGGTCAGGGAGATGCCGAGGACCGTGCGCCAGTAGGTGCGCATGGTGGAGACCGCGCCGTCGAGGATCTCGCCGACGCCGAGGGGGCGGAGGGGGATCACGCCGGGCTTGGCCGCGGGCGGGGGACCGCCCCAGCCGGTGCCCCAGCCGCCGTATCCGCCGGGGCCGCCGTAGGGGCCGCCGGGACCTCCAGGGCCGTAGCCGCCGCCGGGGCCTCCGTAGCCGGCTCCGGGGGCGCCGGGGGGCGGGGCGCCCCAGCCCGGGCCGGGTGGTGTGGGTGGGGGAGCCTGCGTCGGGCCCGTGGGGCCGGTGGGCGCGGACCACTGGCCGGGTGGCGGCTGCTCCTCGGACCACTTCGTGCCGGGGTTCGTCGGCTCCGGGCCCGGCTGGTCCGCGGGCTGCGCGGGGCCGGGGCGGTCCGCGGGCTCGGCAGGGCGGCCGTATGCGCCGGGCTGCTGCCCGTCGGACGGGGCGGATCCGGGCGAGGCCCAGCCCGGAGTGTCGTTCATCGTCGCTCCTTCACGGTGCCCGTCCGCGGTCGCGGCGGCAGGTTGGCAGACATCGTGCCATGGGGTGGTCTTCGAGGGACCAGGCACGGTAAGGGCTGCACACCTTCAATTGTCCGCTGGAAAAGGGGCAGACTGGCCGCATGGCTGATCAGTACGCGCAAACCAGCGAGCAGAAGCGGCCGACCGAGATCCCCGCGATCCGCTGGGAGGAACCCCCCGAAGGCCCGGTGCTGGTCCTTCTCGACCAGACGAGGCTGCCGGCCGAGGAGGTGGAGCTGGTCTGTACGGACGCACCCGCGCTGGTGGAGGCGATCCGCTCGCTCGCAGTGCGCGGTGCGCCGCTGCTCGGAATCGCGGGGGCGTACGGTGTCGCGCTCGCCGCCGTGCGGGGCTTCGACGTGGAGGAGGCGGCGACGGCGCTGGCGGGCGCCCGCCCCACCGCGGTGAATCTCGCCGTCGGTGTGCGCAGGGCCCAGTCCGCGTACCAGGCCGTGCTGGCCAGGAGCGGTGATGCCCGGCAGGCCGCCGAAGCCGCGCTGGGTGCGGCGCGGGCGCTGCACCGGGAGGACGCCGAGGCCAGTGCCCGTATGGCCGAGCACGGGCTGGCGCTGCTGGACGAGTTGCTGTCCGGTGGCGGGCACCGCATCCTCACGCACTGCAACACGGGGTCGCTGGTGTCCGGCGGTGAGGGCACCGCGTTCGCCGTGGCTCTGGCGGCGCATCGGGCGGGGCGGCTCAGGCGGCTGTGGGTGGACGAGACGCGGCCGTTGCTGCAAGGCGCTCGCCTGACGGCGTACGAGGCGGCCCGCAGCGGTATGGCGTACACCTTGCTCACGGACAACGCGTCGGGTTCGTTGTTCGCGGCGGGGGAGGTGGACGCGGTGCTGATCGGGGCGGACCGCATCGCGGCCGATGGTTCGGTGGCGAACAAGGTGGGGAGCTATCCGCTCGCGGTGCTGGCGCGGTACCACCATGTGCCGTTCATCGTGGTGGCGCCGGTGACGACGGTGGACCTGGACACGCCCGACGCGGCGTCCATCGAGGTCGAACAGCGCCCCGGGCACGAAGTGACCGAGGTCACAGCGCCCCAGGTGCAGGTGACGGGAGCGGGAGGCGGGATTCCGGTGGCACCGCTGGGAACCCAGGCGTACAACCCGGCGTTCGACGTGACACCGCCCGAGCTGGTGACGGCGATCGTCACCGAGGAAGGCGTCGTCTCGCCCGTCAGGGCCGATGCTCTTGCCGAGATGTGTGCCAGGTCACGCCGGGTGGCGACGAGCTGAGACGTGGCCGTCCCGCCGCCCGTCACGGCCTCAAGACCTTCGGGCGAGGGCAGACAGTAGCGACCCCGTACGACTATCGTCACTGGTCAGTGAGCTTCCCCACCAGCGCGCCTATCACTGTTATGAGAATGGGATGATGTCGTTTATGAAGGGACGAGTCCTTGTCGTCGACGACGACAGCGCACTGGCCGAGATGCTCGGCATCGTGCTGCGTGGTGAGGGTTTTGAGCCGTCTTTCGTAGCCGACGGCGACAAGGCGCTGGCCGCTTTCCGGGAGACCAAGCCTGATCTGGTGCTGCTCGATCTGATGCTGCCCGGGCGGGACGGTATCGAGGTGTGCCGCCTGATCAGGGCGGAGTCCGGGGTGCCGATCGTGATGCTCACGGCCAAGAGCGACACCGTGGATGTGGTGGTCGGCCTGGAGTCCGGGGCTGATGACTACATCGTGAAGCCGTTCAAGCCGAAGGAGCTCGTGGCCCGGATCCGGGCGCGGCTCAGGAGGTCGGAGGAGCCGGCGCCGGAGCAGTTGGCCATCGGTGACCTCGTCATCGATGTGGCCGGTCACTCCGTGAAGCGGGACGGGCAGTCGATCGCGCTGACACCGCTGGAGTTCGATCTGCTGGTCGCGCTCGCGCGCAAGCCGTGGCAGGTGTTCACGCGTGAGGTTCTGCTGGAGCAGGTGTGGGGTTACCGGCACGCGGCGGACACCCGTCTGGTCAACGTGCATGTGCAGCGGCTGCGGTCCAAGGTCGAGAAGGACCCGGAGAAGCCGGAGATCGTGGTGACCGTCCGTGGTGTCGGATACAAGGCAGGGCCCAGCTGACATGTCCGGTGACAGTGCCGCTTCGGCGCCCGGCCGGTCCCGGGCCCGCGCGGAGCGGCCTGTCGGCCGGAAGAACGCGGGCTCCCGCTGGGGGCGTCTTCTGGAGAGCGGGTTGCTGCAGGGGGGCGTCCAGGGCAGCCCGGTGATCCGCCTGACCATGCGCTGGGTGCGTCGCCCGCTGCTGCCGGTGATGCGGCTGTGGCGGCGCAACATCCAGCTCAAGGTCGTCGTCACGACCCTGCTGATGTCGCTCGGCGTCGTCCTGCTGCTGGGCTTCGTCGTCATCGGGCAGGTGCGCAACGGCCTGCTGGACGCCAAGGTGAAGGCGTCGCAGAGCCAGGCCACCGGCGGGTTCGCCGTGGCCAAGCAGAAGGCCGACGAGGCGGCCAGCGTGACCGGCGACGACGACGCCTCCGTAGACGGTCGCTCCTCGCAGAACGTCATCCAGTGGATGAGCGACCTGGTGGAATCGCTCTCCAGCGGTGGCCAGGGCGCCTTCGAGGTGGTCACGCTTCCCGCGGGCGACGACAGCGGCGTCGGACGCGGTCCGCGCGCCTCCCCCTACGTCGGCCCGACGGCGAGCGTGCCCGAGGCCCTGCGTGAGCGGGTCGGCGACAGCACGGCGGCGGCCCAGAGTTACACCCGGATCATCTACACCGACGGCAGGGAGTCCCAGCCGGCCCTGGTCATCGGCAAGCAGATCAACGACCCGAACGGCGACCCGTACCAGCTGTACTACCTCTTCCCGCTGACGCAGGAGGAGAAGTCGCTGAGCCTGGTCAAGGGCACGCTCGCGACGGCCGGCCTCTTCGTCGTCGTCCTCCTCGGGGCGATCGCCTGGCTCGTGGTGCGGCAGGTCGTCACCCCGGTGCGGATGGCGGCGAGCATCGCCGAGCGGCTGTCCGCCGGGCGGCTGCAGGAACGTATGAAGGTCACCGGCGAGGACGACATCGCGCGGCTCGGCGAAGCCTTCAACAAGATGGCGCAGAACCTGCAGGTGAAGATCAACCAGCTGGAGGACCTGTCGCGGATGCAGCGGCGGTTCGTGTCCGACGTGTCGCACGAGCTGCGTACGCCGCTGACGACCGTGCGGATGGCCGCCGACGTCATCCACGAGGCGCGGGAGGACTTCGACCCGGTGACCGCGCGGTCCGCGGAGCTGCTCGCCGACCAGCTGGACCGGTTCGAGTCGCTGCTCGCCGACCTGCTGGAGATCAGCCGCTTCGACGCCGGCGCGGCGGCGCTGGAGGCGGAACCGATAGACCTCAGGGATGTCGTACGGCGGGTCGTCGAGGGGGCCGAGCCGCTCGCCGAGCGCAAGGGCACGCAGGTGAAGATCGTCGGTGATCAGCAGCCCGTCGTCGCCGAGGCCGACGCCCGTCGGGTGGAGCGCATCCTGCGCAACCTCGTGGTCAACGCCGTGGAGCACGGTGAGGGCCGGGACGTCGTCGTCAAGCTCGCCGCGGCCGGCGGCGCGGTGGCGGTCGCGGTGCGCGACTACGGTGTCGGGCTGAAGCCCGGCGAGGCGACCCGCGTCTTCAGCCGCTTCTGGCGGGCCGACCCGGCACGCGCGCGTACCACCGGTGGTACGGGCCTGGGGCTGTCGATCGCCCTGGAGGACGCGCGGCTGCACGGCGGCTGGCTGCAGGCGTGGGGGGAGCCGGGGGGCGGCTCGCAGTTCCGGCTGACGTTGCCGCGTACCGCGGACGAGCCGCTGCGGGGCTCCCCGATACCGCTGGAGCCCAAGGACTCGCGGCGCAATCGTGGACTGGACGACGCCGGTCTGCCGAGCGGAGGGGACAAGGCCGTCACCGTGCCGGCGCAGCAGTCGGCCGCTCAGGCGGTGCTGCGGCCGGCCCGGGACCCGATCACGCCACGGATGGCCGCCGTGCCCCCGACGGCCGATCCGACGGCACTGCCCGGCAACGGCGCACGCGTGGTGCCCCGGCCCGCCTCGCCCGCGCGGCGGCAGGAGGACACGGAGGCGGCGAGCCGCACGGAAACGGGGTCGCAGGACTCGGACAGGCAAGGGGAGGCATTTCGTGGGCGCTGACCGCGAGGGGGGCGGCCGGCGGAAGGCGCTGCGCGCGGCGGTGTATGCCGCCTGTGGTGTCGTGGTGCTGGCCGGGTGCGCTTCCATGCCCGACAGCGGGGATCTGCGGGGCGTGGAGTCCACGCCCCGGCAGGACACGCAGGTGCGGGTGTTCGCGATGCCGCCGCCTGAGAACGCCTCGGCGCCGGACATCGTGCAGGGCTTCCTGGAGGCGCTGACCAGCGACGATCCGAACTATGAGACGGCGCGGAAGTATCTGACTCCGGAGGCCGCCAAGACGTGGCGGCCGGAGTCGTCCACCACGGTGCTCGCAGGCGGCCCCGGGACCACGTCCGAGCACTCGGGAAACCGGGAGGACGCCAATGACTACTCGGTCACCCTGACCGGCGCCAAGGTCGCCACGGTGAACGCGCAGCAGTCGTACACGCCCGCCGACGGGCCGTACAGCCAGCCAGTGCACCTCACTCGGGACGGGAAGAGCGGGCAGTGGCGCATCGACGTGCCGCCGCCGGGCGTCGTCATGGGCAAGTCGGACTTCCAGCGCAACTACATGTCGGTCAACAAGTACTACTTCGCGTCGAACGTCGCATCGAACGACGAGGCCGATCCGAACGCGCAGCCGGCGGTCGTCGCCGATCCCATCTACCTGCGCGAGCGCGTGGACTCCATGACCCAGGTCGTGCGCTCCGTCCTCAGCGGGCCCACGAGCCTGCTCCGGCACGTCGTCAGGTCGAGCTTCCCCACCGGTACGGCGCTGGAGAAGGGCGCCGCCCCGCTGACACCCGACGATCGCAACAAGCTGACGGTGCCGCTGAACGACAGGGCCGCCCGGGTGGGCCAGGACACGTGCGACGAGATGGCGGCCCAGCTGCTGTTCACGCTGCAGAACCTCACCCCCGCGGTGGACGAGGTGGAGTTGCGGGCGGGGAATGCGCCGCTGTGCTCGCTCTCCGAGGACCGGCTCCAGACCGTCGCGACGCACGGTTCGGCGCAGAGCCCCACCTACCTGTACTTCATCGACGGCAAGCACCGGCTGGTACGGATACCGGCGGGCAGAAGCGACACCACGCCGGAACCGGCGCCGGGGGCGCTGGGCGAGGGTGACACGGCGATGCGGTCGGTGGCGGTCTCGCGCGACGAGCACACCGCGGCGGGCGTGAGCCTCGACGGCAAGGCGCTGTACGTCGGGTCGCTGGTGTCGGGCGGCTCGCTCGGGGATCCCGTGCTGGTCAGCCACGGGCGGACGGAGGACGACCGGCTCACGCCGCCCAGCTGGGACGCGCGGGGTGATCTGTGGGTCGCCGACCGGGATGCCGCCGACCCCCGGCTGCTCCTGCTGCAGAAGGGCGCCGGTGACCCGGTCGAAGTGAAGGTTCCGGGGCTGGACGGGCGTATCCGGGCCGTACGGGTGGCTGCCGACGGGGTGCGGATCGCGCTCGTGGTGGAGAAGGACGGCAAGGGGTCCCTGCTCATCGGGCGGATCGAACGGGACGAGCGGTCGGGCGAGCGGCCCGCCGTCACCGTGCTGGAACTGCGGTCGGCGACTCCGGAGCTGGAGGAGGTCACGGCCATGTCCTGGGCCGGTGACAGCCGGCTCGTGGTGGTCGGGCGCGAGCACGGGGGCGTCCAGCAGATGCGGTACGTCCAGGTCGACGGCTCCACTCCGGAGGCACCGGCGCCGGCTGCCCTGACGGGTGTGAAGGAGATCGCCGCGTCCGAGGACGAACGGCTGCCGCTGGTGGCCTACTCGGAGGACGGGATCGTGCGGCTGCCGTCCGGGGCGCAGTGGCAGAAGGTGACGGAGGGGACGGCGCCGGTCTATCCGGGGTGAGGTGCTGACGCACCAGCGGTGAGGCGCTGAAAGGAGGCGGCCGCTTCGGCCGGGAGATTCCTGTCCGGGACCCCTGGAGGGAGCGGCCGCTTCTGTTGTGTGAAGGCCTGGTGAGTTGCCCACAGGGAGTTATCCACAGGGGTGGTGGGGCGGCTCGGGCGTTGGCACAGTGGTGGGCATGCGGGGGTGGTGGCAGGACCTCACCGACCTGGTGCTGCCGGCCGAGTGCGGAGGCTGTGGACGGCCTCGCACGGTGCTCTGCCAGGAGTGCCGTGCCGCCCTGAGCGGGGCCGCACCGCGCCGGGTGCGACCGGTGCCGGAGCCACCCGGACTGCCGGTGGTGCACGCGGCGGCCCGGTACGCGGACGAGGTGCGGGCCGTGCTGCTGGCCCACAAGGAGCGCGGCGCGCTGGCGCTCGCGGGGCCGCTCGGTGCGGCTTTGGCGGGGGCGGTGCGGGCCGGGCTCGACGAGATTCGGGTACGGGCCGGGCTCGACGAGGGTCGGGTTCGGGCCGAGGGTGGATGGTTCGGGGGTGGAGCCGCCCCTGTGCTGCTGGTGCCGGTTCCGTCCGCTCGTGGGGCGGTGCGGGCGCGGGGGCATGATCCGGCGCGGCGGATCGCGCTCGCGGCGGCGGGTGAACTGCGGCGGACCGGTACGGCCGCTCGCGTGGTGTCCGTGCTGCGGCAGCGGCGTTTCGTGGCCGACCAGTCGGGGCTCGACTTCCGGCAGCGGCTGGAGAACCTCGCGGACGCGCTGGCCGTAACCCCGGGTGGGGCACGGCTGCTGGTCGATGGCCCGGTGGTGCTCGTCGACGACCTGATGACGACGGGGGCCTCCCTGGCGGAGGCGGCACGTGCCGTGCGGGCGGCGGTGCAGAAGAGGCGGGCCGCGGGTGAGCAGACCGCGTGGCCGGTCTCGTACAGGACGGCAAGAGCGGCCGTGTACACGGGAGCAGGGTGGGAATGCAGAGGGGAACAGAGAGCTGGAACGACCGAAGAACAGCCAGGCCGGGGGCCTGCCGGGCCGGGAATGGCGGGCACCGGCTGCGTCGGTGAAGTGATCGGCGCAGCTGTGGTCGCAGCTTCACCGGATTCTTTTGAAAACAACTGGAACTGACTGAGATCTTGCGTCGTTGCAGGTAACGAGAGGGTCAATTCACCTGAACGGAGGTACGCCGGAGTAGAGGGTGACGACATCCGTCCGGGCGAGATATGTTCGGTTGTGAGGGAAAGCCGCAGGCCACACCTCTCAAACCCGAATGCCGTGCCGCGGGTTTTCCGCAATCACCTGCGCTGGTGGAGTGGAGATCCTTTCCGCGGGGGAGGAGGTGGACGTCACCGAGTCCGAGGTTCCGGGGATGACCGGAACCTGGTGCAAAAGGGAGATGCTCCGCCACCGATGCGGAGCGATCCGGGAACGGAGTTCTGCGTGGACATCGTCGTCAAGGGCCGCAAGACCGAGGTGCCCGAGCGGTTCCGGAAGCACGTGGCCGAGAAGCTGAAGCTGGAGAAGATCCAGAAGCTCGATACCAAGGTGATCAGCCTCGACGTCGAGGTGTCCAAGGAGCCCAACCCCCGGCAGGCCGACCGCAGTGACCGAGTGGAGATCACGCTTCACTCCCGCGGCCCGGTGATCAGGGCGGAGGCAGCGGCGAGCGATCCGTACGCGGCGCTCGACCTGGCGGCGGAAAAGCTGGAGGCCAGGCTGCGCAGGCAGCACGACAAGCGTTTCTCGCGTCGAGGCTCCCGCCGGATCTCGGCCGCCGAGGTCCCCGACCACGTCCCGGGCGCGGCGACGCTCAACGGCAACGGCCACAGCGTCCGCGAGGAAGAGCCGGACGTGGTGCCGACCAGGAAGATCGGCTCGCTGGAAGTGCAGGGTGAGGGACCCCTCGTCGTCCGCGAGAAGACCCACGTCGCAGCCCCGATGACCCTCGACCAGGCGCTCTACGAGATGGAGCTGGTCGGGCATGACTTCTATCTGTTCGTCGACTCCGAGACCAAGGAACCGGCCGTCGTCTACCGGCGGCACGCATACGACTACGGCGTGATTCACCTCAGGACGGACACGATGGTCACCCAGACGCACTCTCCCGAGGCGGGCGGCGCGCTCGGCGGTTGACCGTGCGGGGTGACAGCTGATCAGGTGCCCCTGGAGCGCGTGTGCGCCCCCAGGGGCACCGGTGTGCGCCCACTGAGCGCCCCGCGCGGTCACCCCGGTGCCGTCCGGGCATGAAATCATGGCCGCAACGGCTCAACCGGTGGGTCGTTGCCTTGGTTTGGCGATGGCTCAGGACCACAGCCACAGCCTTCAGGGGGAGGAACGATGGCGGACAGCTTCGGACCGCTACAGGGCGAGGATGCCGATGGCGGCGTCGCCGGCACGGGCCCGGATGCGGGCTCTCCACGCAAGGAGCCGATCAGAGTCCTTGTGGTGGACGATCACGCGCTGTTCCGCCGTGGCCTGGAGATCGTCCTCGCGGCCGAGGAGGACATCCAGGTCGTCGGTGAGGCGGGCGACGGTGCCGAGGCCGTGGAGAAGGCCGCCGACCTGCTGCCGGACATCGTGCTGATGGACGTGCGCATGCCCAAGCGGGGCGGGATCGAAGCGTGCACCTCCATCAAGGAGGTGGCCCCCAGCGCCAAGATCATCATGCTGACGATCAGCGACGAGGAAGCCGACCTCTACGAGGCGATCAAGGCGGGCGCGACCGGTTATCTCCTCAAGGAGATCTCCACGGACGAGGTGGCCACCGCCATTCGAGCGGTGGCCGACGGACAGTCGCAGATCAGCCCGTCCATGGCGTCGAAGCTGCTCACCGAGTTCAAGTCGATGATCCAGCGGACCGACGAACGCCGTCTCGTGCCGGCGCCGCGGCTCACGGATCGCGAGCTTGAGGTGCTCAAGCTCGTCGCCACGGGGATGAACAACCGGGACATCGCCAAGGAGTTGTTCATTTCCGAGAACACCGTGAAGAACCATGTGCGCAACATCCTGGAGAAGCTGCAGCTGCACTCCAGGATGGAGGCGGTGGTGTACGCGATGCGGGAGAAGATCCTGGAGATCCGCTGAGGCGGTCCAGGGGCGTCGGCTGACGCTCAGGCGGATATGCGGGTGAGCTCCTTTGTGAGGGGCTCGCGCAGGTCCGGGGCGTCGACGCGTTCCACGCGCACGTCCGTGCAGTCGACCCAGCTCGCGGCCTCGACCAGGGCCTGGGCGACCGCCGGGACCGCCTTCGGGCCGTCCAGCGTGACCTGCTTGGCGACCAGGGTGCGGCCCTCGCGGGCCGGGTCCACGCGGCCGACGAGGTGGCCGCCCGCCAGGACCGGCATCGCGAAGTAGCCGTGCACCCGCTTGGGCTTGGGGACGTAGGCCTCCAGGCGGTGGGTGAAGCCGAAGATGCGCTCGGTGCGGGCCCGTTCCCAGATGAGGGAGTCGAAGGGGGACAGCAGGGTGGTGCGGTGGCGGCCGCGCGGGGGTGTCTCCAGGGCCGCGGGGTCGGCCCAGGCCGGCTTGCCCCAGCCCTCCACCGTGACCGGGACCAGGCCCGAGTCCGCGATCACCGCGTCGACCTGCTCGCCCTTGAGGCGGTGGTAGTCGGCGATGTCCGCGCGGGTGCCGACGCCCAGTGCCTGGCCGGCCAGGCGGACCAGGCGGCGCAGGCATTCGGTGTCGTCCAGCTCGTCGTGCAGCAGGGTGTCCGGGATGGCGCGTTCCGCCAGGTCGTACACCCGCTTCCAGCCGCGGCGTTCGACGCACACGACCTCGCCGTACATCAGGGCGCGTTCGACGGCGACCTTCGTGCCCGACCAGTCCCACCACTCGCTGGTCTTCTTGGCGCCGCCCAGTTCGGTTGCCGTCAGGGGGCCTTCGGTGCGGAGCTGCTTGATGACCTGGTCGTAGGTGCCGTCCGGGAGTTCGTGGTTCCAGTGGGGGCGGTTGCGGTAGGCGCGGCGGCGGAAGGCGAAGTGGGGCCACTCCTCCACGGGGAGGATGCAGGCGGCGTGGGACCAGTACTCGAAGGCGTGCGTGTCCCTCCAGTAGGCCTGTTCGACTGTTGTGCGGCCTACGGCGCCGAGGCGGGCGTACGGGACGAGTTCGTGGGAGCGGGCGAGGACCGAGATGGTGTCGAGTTGCACCGCGCCGAGGTGGCGGAGTATGCCGCGGACGCCCGCCTTGCGGTTGGGGGTGCCGAGGAGGCCCTGGGCGCGGAGGGTGATCCGGCGGGCTTCGTCTGCGGAGAGGTCGGTGGTGGGGCGCGGGGTCGTCATGCCTCCGCACGATAGGGGGTGGGACTGACAGTGGGGGTGGGTGTCGGGTCGCTGGTGAGGGGTCGGCGCTGGGTTGCCGTCGAAGGGGTTCGCCCCCGCCGCCCTTACCCGTTCCCATCCCCAGGGGCTCCGCCCCTTCGGCCCCGCCGGGGGCTGCGCCCCCTGGGGCCCAGGGGCTTTGCCTATTCGGTCTCGCAGGGTGGTTGCTCGTGGGGTGCCCGCCGCCGACCCCAAAGGGTCTTCGGTCCCGTCGGGCGGTTGCGCCCTCCTGGGCTCCCGGGGGGGGGTGCCCGTTCGGCCCCGCCGGTGGGCTGTGTCCCCCGGGCCCACCGGGGGCACGCCCCCTGGTCCCCAGGGTGCGTGCCCCCTAGCCCCCGCCGGGGACTGCGCCCCCTGGACCCCAAGGGCTACGCGCCCGCCCCCCTGCGTGTCTGTTCCGCCCAGCCGGAGGCTGTGTCGTGTGGGCTCGTCCCGCAGGGGCTGCGTCCAGGCCAGGAGTCGCGCCTCTGTGCACCTACCGGAGCCGGCGCCTTCCAGCGTGTCGCCTCTTGAGGTCCCCCGAGGTGTACCGCTACGCGGTGTCCCCGGGCGTGCTGGAGCGGCTTGGGGCGGGGAGGTAGGGGGTCGTTGACGGTAGGCCCAGGTCTGAGGGGAGGAGGGAGCCCAGCCAGCAGTCTCGGCGTACGCCCTTGTTGTCGAGGGCGGCGCGGAGGGTGCCCTCGATGGTGAAGCCCGCGCGTTCGGCTACCGCGCGGGAGGCGGTGTTGCCCACCTCGGCGCGCCATTCGACGCGGTCGACGGACAGGTGGGTGAACGCCCAGCGGGAGGCGGTGACGGTGGCCTTGGTGACGTAGCCGTTGCCGCGGTGCTCCTTGGTCGCCCAGAAACCGATCTCGGCGGCGCCGAGGGAGCGCATGGTGAGGCCGAGCATGCCGGTCAGGTCCCCGGAGGGGAGGAAGAGGCCGAAGGTGTACACGGTGTCGTTGGCCCAGCCGTCCGGGGCCGCCTGTTCCGTGAAGGCGCGCGCGTGCTCGTGCAGGTAGGGCGAAGGGAACTGGGGGATCCAGCGCTGGATGTCGGGGTCCTGGGCGGCGGCGTACACGGCGTCGGTGTCCTGCGGGCCGACCGCGCGGAGGAGGAGGCGGTCGGTGGTGAGCGTGACGGGGTCCATCGGCTGATTCTGCTCGCGGGCCCGGCAAGGTGCCATGCTTTTTCGCTGTGCGTGAGCGGGTGGGCACGAATCGCGTAATCGTCGGTGCTGCGCGGCACCATCCGCGGGCCCCGGACGTTGACCCCTTGGAAGCAAGACGTGAAACACCGGACAGTCGCCGCCACGGCAGGCCTCCCGGCGTGGTGGGGTCCTCGCATACGATGGCCGTTGCTCAGTCAAGTCACATGGAAACCGACCGTCCCAGGCCCGACCGGCAAGGAGACCAACCCCCGTGTCCGTCCTCTCCAAGATCATGCGTGCAGGCGAAGGCAAGATCCTGCGCAAGCTGCACCGCATCGCGGACCAGGTCAACTCCATCGAAGAGGACTTCGTCGACCTCTCCGACGCCGAGCTGCGGGCCCTCACCGATGAGTACAAACAGCGCTACGCCGACGGTGAGAGCCTGGACGACCTGCTGCCCGAGGCGTTCGCCACCGTGCGGGAAGCCGCCAAGCGCGTGCTGGGCCAGCGGCACTACGACGTGCAGATGATGGGCGGCGCCGCCCTGCACATGGGCTACGTGGCCGAGATGAAGACCGGTGAGGGCAAGACCCTCGTCGGCACGCTGCCCGCGTATCTGAACGCCCTCTCCGGCGAAGGCGTGCACATCATCACGGTCAACGACTACCTGGCCGAGCGCGACTCCGAGATGATGGGCCGCGTCCACCGGTTCCTCGGCCTGAGCGTCGGCTGCATCCTCGCCAACATGACGCCGGCCCAGCGCCGTGAGCAGTACGCCTGCGACATCACCTACGGCACCAACAACGAGTTCGGCTTCGACTACCTGCGCGACAACATGGCGTGGTCCAAGGACGAGCTCGTCCAGCGCGGCCACAACTACGCCATCGTCGACGAGGTCGACTCCATCCTCATCGACGAGGCCCGTACGCCGCTGATCATCTCCGGCCCGGCCGACCAGGCCACCAAGTGGTACGGCGACTTCGCCAAGCTGGTCAAGCGGCTGAAGAGGGGCGAGCCCGGCAACCCCCTGAAGGGCGTCGAGGAGACCGGCGACTATGACGTCGACGAGAAGAAGCGCACCGTCGCCATCCACGAGTCCGGCGTCAGCAAGGTCGAGGACTGGCTCGGCATCGACAACCTCTACGAGTCGGTGAACACCCCGCTGGTGGGCTACCTGAACAACGCCATCAAGGCCAAGGAGCTCTTCAAGCGGGACAAGGACTACGTGATCATCGACGACGAGGTCATGATCGTCGACGAGCACACCGGCCGTATCCTCGCCGGCCGCCGTTACAACGAAGGCATGCACCAGGCGATCGAGGCGAAGGAAGGGGTGCCGATCAAGGACGAGAACCAGACGCTCGCCACGATCACCCTCCAGAACTTCTTCCGCCTCTACAAGCGCCACGACCACAACGGCAAGGAGATGCCGGGCCTGGCCGGCATGACCGGTACGGCGATGACCGAGGCCGCCGAGTTCCACCAGATCTACAAGCTCGGCGTGGTCCCGATCCCGACCAACCGGCCGATGGTCCGCAAGGACCAGTCCGACCTGATCTACCGCACCGAGGTGGCGAAGTTCGAGGCGGTCGTCGACGACATCGCCGAGAAGCACGAGAAGGGCCAGCCGATCCTCGTCGGTACGACGTCGGTCGAGAAGTCCGAGTACCTGTCCCAGCAGCTCAGCAAGCGCGGCATCCAGCACGAGGTGCTGAACGCCAAGCAGCACGACCGTGAGGCCCAGATCGTCGCCCAGGCCGGCCGCAAGGGCGCCGTGACGGTGGCCACGAACATGGCCGGCCGTGGTACGGACATCAAGCTCGGCGGCAACCCCGAGGACCTCGCCGAGGCGGAGCTGCGCCAGCGTGGCCTCGACCCCGAGGAGCACATCGAGGAGTGGGCCCACGCCCTGCCGGAGGCGCTCAAGCGCGCCGAGGAGGCGGTCAAGGCCGAGAAGGAAGAGGTCGAGAAGCTCGGCGGCCTCTACGTGCTGGGCACCGAGCGGCACGAGTCGCGTCGTATCGACAACCAGCTGCGCGGTCGTTCCGGCCGTCAGGGCGACCCGGGCGAGTCCCGCTTCTACCTGTCGCTGGGCGACGACCTGATGCGCCTGTTCAAGGCCCAGATGGTCGAGCGCGTGATGTCGATGGCGAACGTCCCGGACGACGTGCCGATCGAGAACAAGATGGTCACGCGCGCGATCGCGTCCGCCCAGTCGCAGGTCGAGCAGCAGAACTTCGAGACCCGTAAGAACGTCCTGAAGTACGACGAGGTCCTGAACCGGCAGCGCGAGGTCATCTACGGCGAGCGGCGCCGCGTCCTGGAGGGCGAGGACCTGCACGAGCAGGTCCAGCACTTCATGGACGACACGATCGACGCGTACGTCCAGGCCGAGACCGCCGAGGGCTTCCCCGAGGACTGGGACCTCGACCGGCTGTGGGGCGCCTTCAAGCAGCTCTACCCGGTGAAGGTCACCATCGAGGAGCTGGAGGAAGCGGCCGGCGACCGTGCCGGGCTGACCGCCGAGTTCATCGCCGAGTCCATCAAGGACGACATCCGCGAGCAGTACGAGGCCCGTGAGGCGCAGCTCGGCTCCGAGATCATGCGTGAGCTGGAGCGCAGGGTCGTGCTGTCGGTCCTGGACCGCAAGTGGCGCGAGCACCTCTACGAGATGGACTACCTCCAGGAGGGCATCGGCCTGCGCGCGATGGCCCAGAAGGACCCGCTGGTCGAGTACCAGCGCGAGGGCTTCGACATGTTCCAGGCCATGATGGAGGGCATCAAGGAGGAGTCCGTCGGCTACCTCTTCAACCTGGAGGTCCAGGTCGAGCAGCAGGTCGAGGAGGTCCCGGTCGAGGACGCCAAGCCGGAGCTGCAGAAGCAGGACGCGGTACCGGCGCAGGCGAACGGGCGTCCGGAGATCCGCGCCAAGGGCCTCGACGCCCCGCAGCGGCGGAACCTGCACTTCTCCGCGCCCACGGTGGACGGTGAGGGCGGCACCATCGAGGGCGACTTCACCGAGGACGGAGAGCCGGTGCGCTCCGAGGCCGACGGCCTCACGCGCGCCGAGCGCCGCAAGCAGGCCAAGGCCGGGCGGCGCCGCAAGAAGTAAGAAGTGACGGTGCCTGCGGCGCCGTAGCGGCTTGGAGGGCCGGGTCACCCGAGGGGTGCCCGGCCCTTCGGCATCCGGGCCGGAGGCCTCAGTCGTCGTCCGGGCGAGGCCTGCGGGGGCCGCCCAGTTCCACCGCCGTGCAGCGCCAGCGGAGGTCCCGGCCGCGCTCCAGGCGGAAGGCCATGGCGCGGAGCTGGTCACCGGCGCCGATGCGGGCGAAGGCCTCCACCGCGCCGGCGCGCGGGACGTAGTAGCCGATGTCGCGGACCACGGGGTGGACGCCGCGGGTGCGCAGGGGGCCGCGTTCGGCCAGCCAGGCCAGTTCGTCGTACGCGCGGCCCGCGGTGTGCCGGAGCATCGAGTGGACGGGGCGCCGGCCGCTGAGCACGGCGAGGAGGAGTTCGGCGAAGACGTCGGTGGGGCGGGGCGGTGGGGCGGCCGGCCTGCGCGGGGCGGCCGGAGGGCGGGTGTCCGTGGGACTCGTACGGGACCGGACGAGGGGGCCCGGGGAGCCGGGTGGGCGGCCGTCGGGCGTCGTCGTGCGGGGCCTGCCGCCGCTGGGGGTGCGGGGCGGGGTGCCGCCGGGGCGGCGGGGGTCGCGGCGGCTCGGCGGGCGGGTGCCGGGGTGGAGCTGGGCCCTGGTCATGACCTTGTTCATGGAGTCCCCGTTCAGTGGGCCCGGGGGATACCGGGCAGTAACTTCGTGGTTGGGGATCTTGTACGGGGCCGTGCAGGGCGGCGGCAAGGAAGCGGGCCCGGGGCCGAGAGCGCCCAAATGTTCACCTATCCGGGTGGTTCGGGAGGCGTGGAGCCCAGAACCGCGGGGGTTCGCCGGGTGACGTTCGGGGCACGGGGTGGACGCCTCCGGCGTCACGGGCAGGAACCCGAAAGGGGACCCCGCACGTATCCTGAAGAGCCTCCGGAGCCTCCGGCCACTAGATAAACGACCACGAAAGCGGCCAGCCATGCGTGTCTACGTCCCCCTGACCCTCTCCGGTCTCGCCGAGGCCTACAAGATGGGTGAGCTGGGGGCCGGTCCGCTCGTCGCGTACGCCGTCACGCCCGCGTTGCGCGAGTGGTACCTGTCCGACGACATCGAGGAACTGGAGTACGCGGCGCTGAGCAGGGCCGCGCTGGCCTCGCTGCGGCTGCTGGCGGCGGAACCGGGGGCGGCCAGGCGCCGGGTCGTGGTCGCCGTCGACGTGCCGGACCGTGCGGCGACCGCGGACCCCGACCGGGGGCTCGATCCGGCCGCGCTCGGCGAGGTGCGGGTCGCCGGGGCCGTGCCGCTGGCCAAGGCGGCCTCGGTGCATGTCGACTCCGGCGACGCGGAGGCGGACGTGGCGGCTGCCGCGGAGGCGCTTGCGGCCGCGGACGGTGGGGACGACGACGCGCAGTTCGTCGTGGACGGGGCCGAGGACCACGAACTGCTGTGGTACGCGACGCAGGAGATCCCGAATCTGGTGGGGCTCGGGGACTGAGGCCGGGCGTTCACCCTCGGTGCCGCGTCGACCTGCCGTTCTCTTGATTGTCAGTGGTGGCGGGTACGTTCTTGGGCATGGGGACGGGCATGAGGAAGCGGGCAGGGGTGCACATCGTCTGGGACTGGAACGGCACGCTGTTCCACGACAATGACGCGATCATCGGGGCGACGAACGCGGCGTTCGCCGAGCTGGGGCTCGAACCGATCACGCTGGAGCAGTACCGGGAGCTGTACTGCGTGCCGGTGCCGAAGTTCTACGAGCGGCTGTTGGGCCGTCTGCCGACGGATGCCGAGTGGGAGGTCATGGACGTGACCTTCCATCGGTACTACGCCGAGCACCGGGTGCGGTGCGGGCTGACCGAGGGTGTGGCGGAGCTGTTGGTGCAGTGGGGGGCGGCGGGGCGTAGTCAGTCGCTGCTGAGTATGTACGGCCATGAGGAACTCGTCCCGTTGGTGCGGGGGTTCGGGATCGAGACGCACTTCCTACGGGTCGACGGGCGGACCGGGCCGTCCGGTGGCAGCAAGGCCGAGCACATGGTGCGTCACCTCTCGGCGCTCGCCGGGGTGGACCCCGCTCGTACGGTGGTGATCGGGGACGCCGCCGATGACGCGGTGGCGGCGCGGTATGTGGGGGCGCGGGCTGTGCTGTACACCGGGGGGTCGCACAGTCGGGCGAGTTTGGAGGCGGCTGGGGTTCCGGTGGTGGATACGTTGGGGGAGGCGGTGGCTGAGGCGGAGCGGTTGGCTGTGTAGGGCTGGGCTGGGGGTTGGTTCGAGTGGGGTTGGCTGTGAGGGGCCCGGCGTCGGGGGCGGCCCACCGCGGCTGCCCCCACCCCGCGCCGCCCCGACTGCCCGCGCCCCCGACGCCCCGACTGCCACACCCCCCCGCCGCCCGCCTCCCCCCCCGCCTGCGTCGCCTGCCCCCAGCTGCGCAGCTCAGCCGCAGCCTCAGCTCACCGGCGCCTTGGCACGCAGTACCCGCAAGAACTCCCGCATCCAGCCCGGGTGGTCCGGCCATGCGCGCGACGAGACCAGGGTGCCGTCGACCACCGTTTCGGTGTCCTTGAAGACGGCGCCGGCGGACTGCATGTCGGGTTCCAGGGCGGGGTACGCGGTGACGCGGCGGCCACGGAGGCCGTCGACCGCCGCGGTGAGGAGCGGGCCGTGGCAGATCTGGGCGACCGGTTTGTCCGCGTCGAAGAAGGACTTGAGGATCTTGCGTAGTTCGGGATCGTTGCGGAGGTACTCGGGGGCCCGGCCGCCGGGGATGACGAGGGCGGCGTACTGGCCGGGATCGACCTCGGAGAAGGCCAGGTCGGCGGGCCAGGTGTAGCCGGGCTTCTCGGTGTAGGTGTCGAAGCCCGGCTCGAAGTCATGGACCACGAACTGGAGCTTCTTGCGGGTGGGGGCCGCGATATGCACGTCGTAGCCCTCTTCACGGAGGCGCTGGTAGGGGTACAGGACTTCCAGGGACTCCGCTGCGTCGCCGGTGACGATGAGGATTTTTGCGGTCATGTCGGCAACGTGCCTCTCCGCGGGCCGATTGCCAAGAGGGCCCGCCGGTTTCCGGGCACTCCGCACGCGCCTGCGCCCACTACGACGGCTTCCTCCCCTTCGTCCCTGTGCAGAACGTCAAACTTCCACCCCCGGATTTGTACACATACGGCTCATGACGGGCCCCCTGTAAGGAGCGATAGCCTTAGTGGCGTGATCAGCGCGATAGCTCGCGGGGGCATCGGCGCCCCTGCCCCGCGCCCGGAGAGCACGGACGACATCCGTGACCGGGTGACGGCCGCTGGTCTTCGTGGGCGGGACGGGGCATCGAGACTCCCGGGGACGCCGGGCACTCCTGGGGACAAGGCGCGGCGGAGAGCAGCGTCACACCCGCGGGACAGCTCAAAAGTGGCTCATATTTCCCCGCTCATCTCACCTTGCGGCATAGCGTCGAAACAGACCGGACACCCCGCGTCACGACGGTACGTCGGAAGGCCGGAGACCGTACTTCCTTCAACGTCACGCAACGGCGCGCGACAGGAGCCAGAGGACAATGCAGACCAAGCTGGACGAAGCCAAGGCCGAGCTGCTCGAACGGGCCGCCCGGGTAGCTGAGAACAGCCCGGTCGGGGGGCACCTACCGACTGGGACGACGAGCGAGGGCACCCCGGACACCCCGGACAGCGAATCCGTGCTCGCGTTCCTCCAGCGCTACTACCTGCACACCGCCCCGGAGGACCTCGCCGGCCGTGACCCGGTCGATGTCTTCGGCGCCGCGGTCTCGCACTACCGGCTGGCCGAGAACCGCCCCCAGGGCACGGCCAGCGTGCGGGTCCACACCCCGACCGTGGAGGAGAACGGCTGGACCTGCAGCCACACGGTCGTCGAGGTGGTCACCGACGACATGCCCTTCCTCGTCGACTCCGTGACCAACGAGCTGACCCGGCAGGGGCGCGGTATCCACGTCGTGATCCACCCGCAGTTCCTGGTGCGGCGCGACGTCACCGGCAAGCTCGTCGAACTGCTCACCACCCGGCCCGACGGAGCCCTCCCGCACGACGCGCACGTGGAGTCCTGGATCCACGTCGAGATCGACCGCGAGACCGACCGTGCCGACCTGAAGCAGATCACCGCCGACCTGATGCGCGTCCTGTCCGACGTCCGCGAGGCCGTCGAGGACTGGACCAAGATGCGGGAGGCGGCCGTACGCCTCGCCGACGTGCTCCCTGAGGAGCCCGCCCCCGCCGACCTGCGGCCACCGGAGGTCGAGGAGGCCCGTGAGCTGCTGCGCTGGCTGGCCGACGACCACTTCACCTTCCTCGGCTACCGGGAGTACCAGCTGCACGGCGACGACTCCCTCGCCGCCGTCCCCGGCACCGGCCTCGGCATCCTGCGTTCCGACCCGCACCACGCGGACGAGGAGAGTCACCCCGTCAGCCCGTCCTTCGAGCGGCTGCCCGCCGACGCCCGTGCCAAGGCCCGTGAGCACAAGCTGCTCGTCCTGACCAAGGCCAACAGCCGCGCGACCGTGCACCGGCCGTCGTACCTGGACTACATCGGCGTCAAGAAGTTCGACGCGGACGGCAATGTCGTCGGTGAGCGGCGCTTCCTCGGTCTGTTCTCCTCCGCCGCGTACACCGAGTCCGTGCGCCGGGTCCCCGTCATCCGGCGCAAGGTGGAGGAGGTCCTGGAGAGCGCCGGGTTCTCGCCCAACAGCCACGACGGGCGGGACCTGCTGCAGATCCTGGAGACGTACCCGCGCGACGAGCTGTTCCAGACCCCCGCCGACGAGCTGCGGTCCATCGTCACCTCCGTCCTCTACCTCCAGGAACGGCGCAGGCTCCGCCTCTACCTGCGCCAGGACGAGTACGGGCGCTACTACTCCGCCCTCGTCTACCTGCCCCGCGACCGCTACACCACCGGCGTCCGTCTGCGGATCATCGACATCCTGAAGGAAGAACTCGGCGGCATCAGCGTCGACTTCACCGCCTGGAACACCGAGTCGATCCTCTCCCGGCTGCACTTCGTGGTCCGCGTCCCGCCGGGCACCGAGCTGCCGCAGCTGTCCGACGCCGACAAGGAGCGCATCGAGGCCCGTCTCGTCGAGGCCGCCCGCTCCTGGGCCGACGGATTCGCCGAGGCGCTGAACGCCGAGTTCGGCGAGGAGCGCTCCGCCGAACTGCTGCGCCGGTACGGCAACGCCTTCCCCGAGGGGTACAAGGCGGACCACAGCCCGCGCTCCGCGGTCGCCGACCTCGTCCACCTCGAAGAGCTCAGCGATGAGGACGGCAAGGACTTCGCGCTCAGCCTCTACGAACCGGTGGGCGCCGCGCCGGAGGAGCGCCGCTTCAAGATCTACCGCAAGGGCGACTCCGTCTCCCTGTCCGCCGTGCTGCCGGTCCTCAACCGGCTCGGCGTCGAGGTCGTGGACGAGCGGCCGTACGAGCTGCGCTGCTCGGACCGCCGTATCGCCTGGATCTACGACTTCGGGCTGCGCATGCCCAGGTCGCAGAACGGCAGCGGGGACTACTTCGGCGACGACGCCCGCGAGCGCTTCCAGGACGCCTTCGCCGCCACCTGGACCGGCAAGGCGGAGAACGACGGCTTCAACGCCCTGGTGCTGAGCGCCGGGCTGCACTGGCGGCAGGCGATGGTGCTGCGCGCGTACGCCAAGTACCTGCGCCAGGCCGGGTCCACCTTCAGCCAGGACTACATGGAGGACACCCTCCGCAACAACGTCCACACCACCCGGCTGCTCATCTCCCTGTTCGAGGCGCGGATGTCGCCGGACCGGCAGCGCGCCGGCCTGGAGATCGTCGACGCCCTGCTGGAGGAGCTCGACGCGGCCCTCGACCAGGTGGCGAGCCTCGACGAGGACCGGATCCTGCGGTCCTTCCTCACCGTCATCAAGGCGACCCTGCGCACCAACTTCTTCCAGGAAGCGGCCGGCGGCAAGCGGCACGACTACGTCGCCATGAAGTTCGACCCGCAGGCCATCCCCGATCTGCCGGCACCGCGTCCGGCGTTCGAGATCTGGGTGTACTCGCCGCGCGTCGAGGGCGTGCACCTCAGGTTCGGCAAGGTCGCGCGCGGTGGTCTGCGCTGGTCCGACCGGCGTGAGGACTTCCGGACCGAGATCCTCGGCCTGGTCAAGGCGCAGATGGTGAAGAACACCGTCATCGTGCCGGTCGGCGCGAAGGGCGGCTTCGTCGCCAAGCAGCTGCCGGACCCGAGCGTCGACCGCGACGCGTGGATGGCCGAGGGCATCGCCAGCTACCGGACCTTCATCTCGGCGCTGCTCGACATCACCGACAACATGGTGGCCGGCGAGGTCGTGCCCCCGCCGGACGTCGTCCGGCACGACGAGGACGACACCTACCTCGTCGTCGCCGCCGACAAGGGCACCGCGACCTTCTCGGACATCGCCAACGAGGTCGCCGAGAAGTACAACTTCTGGCTCGGTGACGCCTTCGCCTCCGGTGGCTCGGCCGGTTACGACCACAAGGGCATGGGCATCACCGCCCGCGGCGCCTGGGAGTCCGTCAAGCGGCACTTCCGGGAGCTGGGCGTGAACACGCAGGCCGAGGACTTCACGGTCGTCGGCATCGGCGACATGTCCGGTGACGTGTTCGGCAACGGCATGCTGCTGAGCGAGCACATCCGCCTGGTCGCCGCCTTCGACCACCGGCACATCTTCATCGACCCGCACCCCGACGCGGCCACGTCCTACGCGGAGCGCCGCCGCCTGTTCGAGCTCCCGCGCTCCAGCTGGGCCGACTACAACACCGAGCTGCTGTCGGCCGGCGGCGGGGTGTTCCCCCGTACGGCCAAGGCGATCCCCGTCAACGCGCACATCCGCGAGGCCCTGGGCATCGAGGGCAAGGTCACCAAGATGACCCCGGCGGACCTGATGAAGGCGATCCTGAAGGCACCGGTGGACCTGCTGTGGAACGGCGGCATCGGTACGTACGTCAAGTCCTCCGTCGAGTCCAACGCGGACGTCGGCGACAAGGCCAACGACGCCATCCGCGTCGACGGCAAGGACCTGCGCGTCAAGGTCGTCGGTGAGGGCGGCAACCTGGGCCTGACCCAGCTCGGCCGGATCGAGTTCGCGCGGCACGGCGGCAAGATCAACACGGACGCCATCGACAACAGCGCGGGTGTGGACACCTCCGACCACGAGGTGAACATCAAGATCCTGCTCAACGGCCTGGTCCAGGACGGCGACATGACCGTCAAGCAGCGCAACAAGCTGCTCGCCGAGATGACCGACGAGGTCGGCAGCCTGGTCCTGCGCAACAACTACGCGCAGAACACCGCGATCGCCAACGCGCTCGCCCAGTCCAAGGACATGCTCCACGCCCAGCAGCGCTTCATGCGCCACCTGGTCCGCGAGGGGCACCTGGACCGGGCCCTGGAGTTCCTGCCCACCGACCGCCAGATCCGCGAGCGCCTCAGCCAGGGGCAGGGCCTGACCGGTCCGGAGACGGCCGTGCTGCTGGCGTACACGAAGATCACGGTCGCCGAGGAGCTGCTGCACACCTCGCTGCCCGACGACCCGTACCTGCGCGGCCTGCTGCACTGCTACTTCCCGACCGCGCTGCGCGAGCAGTTCCCCGAGCGTATCGACGGCCACCCGCTGCGCCGCGAGATCACCACGACCGTCCTGGTGAACGACACGGTCAACACGGGCGGTACGACGTACCTGCACCGTCTGCGCGAGGAGACCGGCGCGTCGCTGGAGGAGATCGTCCGGGCGCAGACCGCGGCCCGCGCGATCTTCCGCTCCGCCGAGGTGTGGGACGGGGTCGAGGCGCTCGACAACAAGGTCGAGGCCGCCGTGCAGACCCGTATCCGGCTGCACTCGCGCCGCCTGGTCGAGCGCGGCACGCGCTGGCTGCTCAACAACCGGCCGCAGCCGCTCCGGCTCGCCGAGACCGTCGACTTCTTCGCCGAACGTGTCGAGCAGGTCTGGTCGCAGCTGCCGAAACTGCTGCGCGGCGCGGACCTGGAGTGGTACCAGAAGATCCACGACGAGCTGACCGGCGCCGGCGTCCCCGACGAGCTCGCCACCCGTGTCGCCGGGTTCTCCTCGGCCTTCCCGACGCTCGACATCGTCTCGGTGGCCGACCGCATGGGCAAGGAGCCGCTGGACGTCGCCGAGGTCTACTACGACCTCGCCGACCGGCTGCGCATCACCCAGCTCATGGACCGCATCATCGAACTGCCCCGCGCCGACCGCTGGCAGTCCATGGCCCGCGCGGCGATCCGCGAGGACCTGTACGCGGCGCACGCGGCGCTCACGGCCGATGTCCTGGCGGTGGGCAACGGATCGTCGACGCCCGAGCAGCGCTTCACGCTGTGGCAGCAGAAGAACGCGGCGATCCTGGGCCGGGCCCGCACCACCCTGGAGGAGATCCAGAGCTCGGAAACCTTCGACCTCGCCAACCTGTCGGTGGCGATGCGGACGATGCGGACGCTGCTGCGGACGCATTCGTAGCCGTACGCCGGCGCGTACGACACGCCGTACGACACCTGAGGGCGCCCCGGGCCGCAAGGCTCGGGGCGTTTCTTCATGGCGTGCCCTAGGGGGAATCGAGGGAAGGACTTACTGTCTGCGGATATGGCTTGAGATGTGACAGTGAACCTCTCCGAGGAGCGAGTGGCCGCTCCCGCCCCGCCGGTGAAGCGACCGCTGAAGCGCGTGGTCCTCGAACTGGTGACGTTCGCGATCGTCGGCGGAAGCGGCGTCGCGGTGAACTTCCTGGTCTTCAACGTGCTTCTGCACAGCCTGCACCGGTCGGCCATGGTCGCGACGGTGCCGGCCAGCCTCGTCGCCATGGGCACCAACTACCTCGGCTTCCGGTATGTCACCTACCGGGACAGGGCGTCCCGCACACGGCGCCAGGTGGCGCTCTTCTTCGTCTTCAGCGGAATCGGCGTCGCCATGGAAAGCGGCCTGTTCTACCTCGGGTACCACGGCCTGGGACTGCACGGGCCGATCGAGTCGAACGCCGTGAAGGCGTCGTCGATCGTCCTCGCCTCCGCCTTCCGGTTCCTGGTCTACCGCACCTGGGTCTTCCAGCACGCCGAGCCCTGAGCCGCGCCCCCTGCCTGAGCGGCCCCTACCTGAGGACGCTCGCCACCAGTCGCGCCGCTCTCTTCACCCTCGGCCGCGCCACCCTCCGGGCCACCGGCCGTATCACCCTCGCCGTCACGCCCACGGGCTGCCACCGCACCTGGAGGCGGCCCGGACCGTGGCCCTCCGGTTCGACGGTGACCTGGTGGGGGGCCGCGCCGGCGTGGTACTCGACGCGGGCCGTGAGCGAGGGGAAGACCAGGGGGGCCAGGAGGAGGCCCGTGTGGGCCAGGCCCTGGTGTTCGAGGCGGAGGACGGGGTGGCGTACGCCGTCGAAGCCGTGGAGGGGGAGGAGTGCCGCCGCCAGGTCCAGGCGGACGTGGCCCTCGAAGACGCCGGGGCGGACGGGGCAGAGACGGAAGGGGACCCTCAGGCGGCGTCGGCCGGGGGTCAGGAGGAGGGTCGCCCGGTGCGGGCCGACCGGGAGGCGCAGGGCCGGGTCGTACGTCCGGACGGTCAGGTCAACGGAGGCTCCCGGGCCCCGCGCGATCCGCGTGATCTCATGGCGGAACCGGGCGTCGGGGAAGGGGCGGGTGTCCAGGTCGAGGTCGGTGATGTCCAGTTCGCGGCGCGCCTCGTCCGAGGACGGGACTCGGTCCCCCCAGTACGTCCGCCCCTGAGCGTCCGTCGTCACCGCCCTCGGCGCCACGCCGTGGCCCAGGCCCCGGGCCGCCAGACGCGCGTCGGAGAAGCGGCGGTCGCGGATCAGCCGCAGGACGACGCGTTCCGCGCGCGGGAGGCGGGCGTACGCGCCGGGGGCGAGCGTCGCGAGGTACGGGTTCACGAGGTCCGCGAAGGACGCCAGCCACTCGTCGTCCCGGTACGGCAGGTCCCCGGCGTACATCCGGAAGTCGTGCTTGAGGAACTTGTGGTCCTTGTCCTCGCGCAGCCACTCGTGCCCGCTCTCGACGAGGAAGGCGTCGATGAGGTGCTGGACGCGTATCCGGTCGCGGACGTTGGTGAGTTTGTGCCGCTGGTTGGATATCGAGGCGGTGTCCAGGGCCGCGTACGGCGCCACGTACCAGCGGTAGACCGGCTCCGGGACGATCGTGAACGCCTTCGCCAGGCAGTACGCCTGCGCCGAGAACAGCTGGTCCTCGTAGTGGATGCCCTCCGGAAAGCGCAGACCGTGGCGGTCGAGGAACGCGCGGGCGTACATCTTGCTGGTCGCCAGGTGTTCGAAGAGCAGTCGCGGGTCGGCCGCGATGCCCTCGACGGTGCGGCGCTCGGCCACCAGGTGCGGCATCCAGACGGAGCGGCGGCCGTTGTCCTCCCGTACCCGCTGCACCGCGCCCATCGCGAAGTCGATCTCGCGTTCGCGGTGCGCGGCGAGCAGCGACTCGACGGCCCGTTCGGGAAGTTCGTCGTCGCTGTCGAGGAACATCAGGTACGGCGCCCGGGCGATCTCCACGGCCCGGTTGCGCGGGACACCGCAGCCGCCGCTGTTCTCCGCCAGGCGGAGGTGCACGATGCGGGGGTCCTCGGCCGCCAGCGCCCGTGCCACCGCCGGTGTCCCGTCCGTCGAGTGGTCGTCGCTGATGATGATCTCTATGTTCTCGTGGGTCTGGCGCCGGACGGACGCGACGGCCCGGGGAAGGCGTTCGGCGTCGTTGTAGACGATGACCGTCACGGTGACGTCCGGGCGCGGGTCGGGGGTCATACGGCCTCCTGGGGGCTCGGGGCCGGCGTGCGCGCATCGAGCGGGAGCACCGGCGGCAGCGACTCCTCGTCCTGGCCGAGGAAGACCCGGCGTACGACACGTTCGGCGGCGCGTCCGTCGTCGTACTCGCAGAACCGGCGGCGGAAGGCGGCCCGCGCCTTTGCCGCGCCTTCGTCACGCCAGGCGTCCGTGGTGAGGATCTCCGCCAGTTCCTCCTGGGCCCGGGCCACCGGGCCCGGCGCCTCGGCCATGAGGTCGAAGTAGACGCCGCGGGTGGTGCGGTACGTCTCCCAGTCGTCGGCGTGGATCACGATCGGGCGGTCGAGATTGGCGTAGTCGAACATGATGGACGAGTAGTCGGTGACCAGGACGTCCGCCGCCAGGCACAGCTCCTCGACCGGGTCGTAGGACGAGACGTCGAGGATGCGGCCCGTGCGGCGCAGGCCGGTCAGGGGGGAGGCGGCGCCGGCGTAGAAGTAGTGGCCGCGGACGAGCAGGACGGTGTCCTCGCCCAGGCGGTCGGCCAGGGCGGCGAGGTCGAGGCGCGGGGTCCAGCCGGCCTCGTAGTCGCGGTGCGTGGGGGCGTAGAGGACGGCCCTGCGGCCGGGCGCGATGCCGAGCCGTTCGCGGATCGCGCGGATGTCCTGGGCGCCGGCCGTGTAGTAGACGTCGTTGCGCGGATAGCCGTAGTCCAGGGAGACGTAGCGCGCGGGGTAGGCGCGCTCCCACATGCGGGTGGTGTGGCTGTTGGCGGAGACGCTGTAGTCCCACTTGTCGACGCGTTCCAGCAGGGCCCGGAAGTCCATGCCCTGGGCGGCGGCCGGGAACTGCATCTGGTCCAGGCCCATGCGCTTGAGCGGGGTGCCGTGGTGGGTCTGGACGTGGACGGCGTCCGGGCGTTTGACCACCGCGCCCGGGAAGTTGACGTTGTTGACGAGGTACTTCGCCCTGGCCAGCACCTCCCAGTAGCGGCGGGTGCCGGGGACGACGTGATCCGTGCCGGGCGGGAGCAGTACCGCGTTCTTCGCGGTCACCACCCACACCGGGTGGATCCGCGGGGCCAGTTCGGCGAGTTTGGCGGCGATGGCTGCCGGGTTGCAGGCCACTCCGCGGTCCCAGTAGGCGGAGAAGACGGCCAGGTCCGGGTCGACCGGGCGGCTCAGCGCCTGGCGGTACTGGTGGTCGCGGACCTTGACGCCGGCCTGGCGTCTTCGGGTCCGCACGGCCGATCTGACGGCGCGGCGCGTGCGGTTGGCGACCTGGAAGGCGCGGTACCTGGTGTAGGCGCCCTCTTCGAGGAGTGAGCGGCGGATGCCTTCGAGGCCGGCGGGGCGCTGGTAGCCGTCGGGGCGCCGGCGCAGTGCCGCCAGTGACGCCCGGCGGAAGAACTCCCGCGCCACCGGGTCCGGCATGCCGCCGCGGGCGAAGGTGCGCAGGCAGTCGCGGACCATGACGGTGTACAGGACGGCGTGGGTGGCCGGGCGGCCCCTGGCGAGGTCGAGGAGGGTCTCGTAGCGGTCGACGAGGGCGTAGTACTCCCGCGCGGTGAGCGGCGGGAGGCTCTCGGGCCGCAGCCGGCGGTCCTCGTAGGCGGGGTGGGGCAGGCAGGCGACGCGGTCGGCGAGGAGGAGGGCCGCGTACGCGGCGAACGGCTCGTCGTCCGTGGTGAGCAGCCGCTCGTGTGTCCGCCAGAACCCCGCACGGACGACCCGGGTGCCGAGCAGCGGGGTCAGGCGCAGCAGGGACGCGCGCTCGTCGAGGGTGAGGTCGGCGCGGCCGGCGCGGGCGAGGAGGGGGCCGTCCCGGGAGGGCAGGGCGGACGCCTGCCAGGTGCTGCGGACGTGGTCCAGGAGCAGGACGTCCACCGCCTCGGGGAGTTCGGCGAGGCGCTCGGTGACCGTGTGCGGGGCGCCGGCGGGCAGTCCGTCCTTGGCGTGCACGAAGTGCAGCCAGCGGCCGGAAGCCCGCGCCGCCCCCGCCGCCCGGGCCTCGGCGTCGCTCGTCCCGTCCGGCAGGGGCACCACCTGGAACGCGGGCGTGTGCCGCTCGGCCGTCTCCCGGGCCCAGGCGCCGACCGCGGCCACGATCACCTCGGTGTCGGGCAGGGGGTGGGCGTCCAGGGAGTCGAGAAGTCCGGTCAGGTGGTCCTGGGTGTTGGGGCCGTGGACGATGACGCTGAGGACGGGGGTCTCGGGCATCGCGGGGGCTCCTTCACCTTCGTCGCGCCTTCGGCACTGCGGGCACGCTTATTCGGTCATAGTGGCACCAATGCGATGAAAGGGTTAAGTGCGGCTGCGCCTCACGAGGGAAGGGCGACCTTGGCCTTCGGCTTGGGCTTCGGCTTGGCCGCAGCCGCCTTGTCCGCTCCGCCGGTGAACGCCTCGTAGGCCTCCAGGACCTCCTCCGTCGGCCCGTCCATGCGCAGCTCCCCGCGCTCCAGCCACAGCACGCGGTCGCAGGTGTCGCGGATCGACTTGTTGTTGTGGCTGACCAGGAACACCGTGCCCGCGCTCTTGCGCAGTTCGCGGATGCGCTCCTCCGACCGCTTCTGGAAGGAACGGTCGCCGGTGGCGAGGGCCTCGTCGATGAGGAGGACGTCGTGGTCCTTGGCGGCGGCGATGGAGAAGCGCAGGCGGGCGGCCATGCCGGAGGAGTAGGTGCGCATCGGCAGGGTGATGAAGTCGCCCTTGTCGTTGATCCCGGAGAAGTCGACGATCTCCTGGTAGCGCTCCCTGATCTGCTCGCGGGACATGCCCATGGCCAGGCCGCCGAGGTGGACGTTGCGCTCGCCGGTGAGGTCGTTCATCAGGGCGGCGTTCACGCCGAGCAGGGAGGGCTGGCCGTTGGTGTGGATGCGGCCGTTCTCGACGGGCAGGAGCCCGGCCACGGCCTTCAGCAGGGTGGACTTGCCGGAGCCGTTGGTGCCGATCAGGCCGATCGCCTCGCCCTTGTACGCGACGAAGGACACGTTCTTCACCGCGTGCACCCGGCGGACGCCCGCCGCCTTCTCGGCCTGCTTGCGGCGCAGGATGCGGTTGAGGGCGGCGGTCGCGGAGCCGCGTCCGGCGCCGGTGCCGTTGACGCGGTAGACGATGTCGACGCCGTCGGCGATGACGGTGGGGATCTTCTCGGTGGTGTGCTCAGCCACGGCCGTACGTCTCCTCAGCCTTCCAGAAGTAGATGAAGCCGCCGACGCCGGCGAGGACCGCCCAGCCGACCGCCGCCGCCCACACGTGCGGGGGGAGCTGGCTGGAGCGGAAGCTGTCGATCAGCGCGAAGCGCATGAGGTCGATGTAGACGGCGGCCGGGTTGGTCTCCAGCAGGACCGTCACCACGCGCGGCAGGTGGTCGCGCTGGGTCAGCCTGTCGATGCTCCACATGACGCCCGAGACGTACATCCAGGTGCGCAGCACGAACGGCATCAGCTGGGCGATGTCCGGCGTCTTCGCGCCCATCCGGGCCATGATCATCGAGACGCCCGCGTTGAACGTGAACTGCAGCACCAGCGCCGGGAGCGCCAGCACCCAGGACGCGGCGACCGGCACGCCGAAGCAGAGCAGGATCACGATCAGGGCGGCCATCGAGAACAGCAGCTGCTGCAACTGCTGCAGGCAGAAGGAGAGCGGCAGCGCGGCGCGCGGGAAGTGCAGGGCCCGCACGAGGCCGAGGTTGCCGGAGATCGCCCGGGTGCCCGCCATGATCGAGCTCTGCGTGAACGTCCAGATGAACACGCCCGTGACCAGGAACGGGACGTAGTCCGGAACGCCGTGCTTGGTGCCCAGCAGCACGCCGAAGATGAAGTAGTACACGGCCGCGTTCAGCAGGGGCGTCATCACCTGCCAGACCTGGCCCAGCTTCGCCTGGCTGTACTGGGCGGTGAGCTTGGCCGTCGCGAAGGCGGTGATGAAGTGGCGGCGCGCCCACAGCTGGCGGACGTACTCCGGCAGGGAGGGGCGGGCGCCGCTGACCGAGAGGCCGTGGCGGGCGGCGAGCGCCGCGAGGTCGTGGTCGGCCGGGACCGGGGTCACCGGTACCGGGGGCGGTGTGTGGAGGGCCTGGCTCACATCCGCTGCTTTCGCTCGGGGGGTGTCGGGGGTGTTGGAGTGTGCCGCCGACGTCTTCTTACGTGACTCTTCACGTTCTCTTACGTCGGGACGGGACCGTATCGTCGCAACGCGAGCGTAGGACGATGGAGCGTCGGAACGCAACCGTTTCGTCGTAACGCTCTATGCTGGTCCGCATGACGACGAACGCCGACGAGCCCCAGCCGCGTCCGCGCCGCCGGGCACCCGCGGGGGCGGCCGTACTGCGGGAGGACGTGACGGAAGCCATCCGGGCGGCCGTCTTCGAGGAACTCGCGGCCGTCGGCTACGCGCGGATGTCCATCGAGGGGATCGCGCGCCGGGCGGGCGTCGGCAAGACGGCGGTGTACCGGCGCTGGCGCTCCAAGCTGCACCTGGTGCTCGACCTGGTCTCGGCGATCGCGGTGCAGGGGCTGCCCGCGCCGGACACCGGGACCCTGGAGGGCGACCTGCGCCTGCTGTACGAGGTCACGTCCCGCGCCCTGCGCCACCCCGTCGCCTCGCAGATCATCCCCGACCTCCAGGCCGAGGCGGCCCGCAACCCGGACATCGCGGAGGCCCTGCAGAAGGCCCTCCGCGAGGGGCAGGAGGGTGTGGCCAGCGGCATCGTGGCGGCGGCGGAGCGACGCGGGGAGGTCCGCCCGGGCATCGACGAGGAACTGGCCCTCGACCTGATCTCCGGCCCGCTCTACTGGCGCTCGGTCGTGATCCGCAGCCCCAAGCTGCCGAAGGGATACCTGGCAGCACTGGCCAGGGCGACCACGGAGGCGCTGAAGGCGTTGTGAGCCCGGCCGCCGGGGTGTCGGGGGCGGGGTGCTGTGAGCCGGGTGCCGGGGCGCCAGGGGACGGGCGCTCAGGCGCTCAGCCGCCCGGTCAGCCGGGCGAGGTCCGCCGTGCGCGGCACCCGTCCGCCGAACCCCGGAAGCGGGACGCGCAGGGGCTCGGTCCAGCGCTCGGGCACGGCGCCGATGCCGTGCACCGCCCCCGCGAGCCCGCCGGTCACCGCCGCGACGGTGTCGGTGTCGCCGCCGAGGTCGATCGCGGCGCGCACGGCTCCCTCATGGGAGGAGGTCGTCCGCGGTGCCCAGACGGCGGAGCCGAGGGCACGCCGCATGCGGGGGGAATCGGTGGCACGGGCCACTTGCGTGACCGGCGCGGTCAGTCCCGTGCCGCCTCCGGATGCAGTCGTACCCAGCCCTGCCACGCCGATGTGATCATGTCCTGGACGTCGTGTTTCGCCTTCCAGGCCAGTTCGGTGGCGGCGCGGTCGGCGGAGGCGACCACGCGGGCGGGATCGCCGGGGCGGCGGGGAGCGACGGTCGGGGGGCGGTCGTAGCCGGTGAGGGCGTTGATGCGGTCGATCATTTCGCGGACGGAGACGCCCTCACCGCGGCCGATGTTCAGGGTGAGGTCACGGCCGGGGGAGGACACCAGCGCGCGGGCCGCCGCCACGTGGGCCTCCGCCAGGTCCACGACGTGGATGTAGTCGCGGACGCAGGTGCCGTCGGGGGTCGGGTAGTCGTCGCCGAAGATGCGTGGGGGTGCGTTCTCCGTGAGCTTCTCGAAGACCATCGGGATGAGGTTGTGGACGCCGACGTCCGCCAGCTCGGGGCGCGCCGCGCCCGCCACGTTGAAGTAGCGCAGCGATGCCGTGGACAGGCCCGTGGCCCGGTTCGTCGCCCGTACCAGCCACTCGCCGGCCAGCTTCGTCTCGCCGTACGGGCTCATCGGCGCGCAGGGCGTCTCCTCCGTGACCAGGTGGACGTCCGGCATGCCGTACACCGCCGCGGAGGACGAGAACACGAAGGACGCGACCCCGGCCGCCGTCACCGCCTCCAGCAGGACGCGCAGGCCCTCGACGTTCTCCCGGTAGTAGTGCAGGGGCAGGTGCACCGACTCACCCACCTGCTTCTTGGCCGCGAGGTGGACGACACCGGTGACGCCGTGCTCCGCGAGGGTGCGCGCGAGGCGGTCGCCGTCGAGGGTGGAGCCCGTCACCAGGGGCACCCCGTCCGGCACGCGCTCGGCGATCCCGGTGGAGAGGTCGTCGTACACCACCGCCTTCTCGCCCGCCTCGGTCATCGCCCGTACCACGTGCGCGCCGATGTAGCCGGCGCCGCCGGTGATCAGCCAGGTCATGTGCGGTCGTCCCCTCGTCGGTTGCCCGTCGGGTATCAGTGAAGCAGGCCGCGGAGCCTGGATGGCCCTACGGGCGTCCCGACGCCTCCGACAGCGCGGCCGCGTCCAGCGCGGTGGTGAGTTCGTCGAGGCGGGTGCGCAGATCGCGGATCTCGTCGATGTCGAAGCCGGTCGCGGCGGTGATCCGGCGCGGCACCTCAAGCGCCCGTTCGCGCAGCGCGGCGCCCTCCCCGGTCAGGCGGACCTCGACCGACCGTTCGTCGCGGGTGCTGCGTTCACGGCGCACCAGCCCGGCCGCCTCCAGCCGCTTGAGCAGCGGAGAGAGCGTGCCGGAGTCGAGGCGCAGGTGTTCGCCGAGCTTCTTCACGGGCAGGTCGCCGTGCTCCCACAGCACGAGCATCACCAGGTACTGCGGGTAGGTCAGCCCGAGGTCCTTCAGGAGCACGCGGTAGACGCCGTTGAAGGCGCGCGAGGCCGCGTGCAGGGAGAAGCAGATCTGCTGGTCGAGGCTGAGCCAGTCCCCGGCCGGCGGGACGGTGGCGGTGGTGGGTGTCCGGGGCTCGTTCATGGCTCCAGGATAGCCCGTGTCCGCAATTCGATTGCGTGCAATTGAATTGTGTGCTCTACTCTCTGGTGTCAGGCGGCCGGAACGGGCCGCCGGAACGTGACGTGAGAGGGAAGGGTTTTCCATGGACGCGCTCTACACCGCTGTCGCCACCGCCACCCACGGCCGCGAGGGACGCGCCGTCAGCTCCGACGGCACGCTGGACCTCGCGCTCGGCATGCCCGTGGAGCTGGGCGGCAACGGCCAGGGCACCAACCCGGAGCAGCTGTTCGCCGCCGGTTACGCCGCCTGCTTCGGCAGCGCCCTCGGTCTCGTCGGCCGCCAGGCGAAGGTCGACGTCAGCGACGCCGCGGTGACCGCCGAGGTCGGCATAGGCAAGCAGGGCGAGGGCTTCGCGCTCGCCGTCACCCTCCGCGTCGAGCTGCCCGACACCGTGGACGAGGCGACCGGCCGCAAGCTGGTCGAGCAGGCCCACCAGGTCTGCCCCTACTCCAACGCCACCCGCGGCAACATCCCCGTCGAACTCGTCATCGAGTAGACACGAGCAGATCGAGCAATCCCCACGGGTCACCCCCCGACCCGCGCCAGCACCTCCCCCGTCCGCGTGCTGAACGCCACCACCACGGCCTCCTCGGGCACCGGGTGCCGGCGCGTCAGCAGCAGCCAGCGCACGTGGTAGCGGCGGACGACGGCGGCACGCTCGGCGCGGGTCGAGCCGGGGGCGAGAAAGGCGCGGACGTCGGCGGCCCGCCGCTTCCGCTCCCGCTCGTCCAGCGCGGGGTCGGGCCAGAGGGGCGCGGCGAGGTTCGGCCCGTACCCGGCGAGGGCGTGGCCGGCGAAGTACCCGTCGGTGATCACCACCTCGCCCCGCCCGATGTACCGCGCCGCCCACTCGTAGGTCGGCCAGCGCGCCGGCCGCGTGAACCCGACCGGGTCCACCGAGCGCGGCACGACCACCCCGGCGTGCACGGTGAGGAACCCGACGCAGGCCCCGACGGCCACCGCCCCGCCCAGTACCCTCCTCGCCCGCCCCCACGGCCGCGGCGCGGCCAGTTCCACGGCCAGGGCGAACTGCAGGGGTACCAGCGCCGCCCACAGGGCCCTGCCGTACGTGTAGTGCCCGCTGACCCAGCCGTAGGCCACCACCAGGCCTTCCAGTACGAACATCAGCACCAGCGGGTCACGCGCCGAGCGGCGGCCGCGTACCCACAGCGCGGGCGCGCCGAGCAGCGCCAGCCAGCTGTTCAGCGCCATCTCCTCGTACAGCCGGCGGTGCATCGCGTCCACGGCGGTGTCGCCCACCAGCGTCAGGACGTCGTAGTACGGCCACAGGAGGGCGACCGCCCCGCAGGCCGCCGCCGCGAGGGCCCAGCGGGCCACGACCGGCCGGCGCCAGGCACGCTGTCGCGCCGCCACGATCGCCACCGCGCCGGTCCCCGCCGAGACGGCCGTGACCGGGTGGGTGAGCAGGATCAGGCCGTACAGGGCGCCGATCCCGGCGTACCCCCACCACCCGCCGAACCCGCTGGGACCGACGAACCTGACGGCCGACCCGCGCTCACCGGCACGCCGGTACGTCAGTGCCCACGCCCAGAAGGTCAGCCCGATGGCGAACGTCGACGGATAGCCGAGGTTCGCCGCCATCGACAGCAGCCCCAGGTAACCGCTCCACCGGAGCCGCGAGGTGCCCCACAGCAGCGTCGTGAACAGCAGGGCGAGGACCGGCGCCCACGGGCGGGAGGTGAGGCCCCGCACGAAACGGCCGATCCCCGTCAGCAGGACGACCAGATGCACCGGCCCCGCGAGCCGTACGACCTCCCAGCCGGACAGCCCCGTCAGCCGCGCGAGGACACCCTGGGTGACCGCGTACGGCCCGTAGTACGGACTGCCCGCGCCCGGCAGGTCCGCCATCGGGTGGGCCGGGTGGAGCAGGTCGTCCTTGAGGCGCTCGACGACCGCCGCGTGCTGCCCGGCGTCGCAGCACAGCGGGAACCGCCAGTAGGCCAGCGTCATCACCAGCCAGAACAGGCCGCCGAAGACCAGGTAGGGGCTGGGGTGCCACACACGGCCGCCACGCAGCGCCGTCGCGCCGCCCGTCGCCCGCCGGATCACGGGTCCGGCGCTCATCGGGCTGTCGGTTGAGAGGGTGGCTGGGGCATTTGCCCTATCTTCCCGCTGTGGTCAACGGAATGACCTCGGCTCACCTCATCGAGTGATGCCCTGCGTGCTCTCGACGTGCCTGTGGAGGAGGGCCCTGCGGTCTTACAAGATCAATTCATGCGTTGGTACCTCTGTGTCGCCCGTTCCCGGACTGCGGTGGTTCTGGTGCCGGGTGCCGTCATGCTGACGCTCGGCCTGTGGGGACTTGAGCGGGGCAGCGTATGGCGTGACGAGGCGGCCACCTTGCAGGTGGCCACCCGCACACTGCCGGAGATCTGGCGCCTTGTGCACACCGTCGACGCGGTGCACGGCCTCTACTACCTGCTGATGCACTTCGTCCTCGCCGTGGACGCGGGTGAGTTCGCGCTGCGTCTGCCGTCTGTGCTGGCCGCCACCGTCACGGCGTGCCTGGTCGCCCTGCTGGGCGGCTGTCTCGCCGGGCCGCGGGTCGGATTGCTGGCCGGGTCGCTGTACGGGGTTTCCCCCTTCGCGGCGTACTACGCGCAGGAAGGCCGCTCCTACGCACTCGTCGCGGCCGCCGCCACCGCCGCGACACTGGCGTTGGTCCGAGCGGTGGAACGCCCGTCCGCGGGAGCCTGGGCGGCGTACGGCGCGCTGGTGACCGGCGCGGCCTGGCTGCACGAGCTGGCGGTACTGCTGCTGCTCGCGCATGCGGTGACGCTGTCCGCCGCACGGGTCGGCCGGGCCGTGTGGCGGGGGTGGGCCGGCGCGGCGGGTGCTGCCGTGCTGCTCGTCCTGCCGCTCGTGGCGGTGGCGGCGGCGCAGAGTGCGCAGGTCGCCTGGCTGCGACGGCCCGGCCTTGCCGAAGCCGAGTGGTTGCTGCGTACGGCCACCGGCCGCCACGGGCCGTTGTCCGTTCTGACGCTCCTGCTCATCGGACTCGCCGTGGTGCGCCCGCCGGCCCGTCGGGGACCGGGCACCTGCGGCCTGGTCGCCGTCGCACTGCCGCTCGCCGTGGTGCCCACCGTGGTGCTGTTCGCCGTGTCGCAGGCGCACCCGCTGTACCTGCCGCGCTATGTGTTCTTCGCGTTCGCCGGAGTGCCGCTGCTCACCGCCGCCGGCGTCGACACCGTGCTCGGCAGGATGCGCGTCGGCAGGTGGCGGGACGGCCGGGTCCCGGCCCTGGCCGGTGCCTGCCTGATCGTCGCGAGCTTCTGTGTGCAGCTCCCCCTCCACGAGGAACAGCGCACTCCCCTGGCCCGGAGGGACGACTTCGCGGCGGTCGCCCGCGTGATGGCCCATGAACTGAGACCGGGGGACGCGTTGCTGTACGTGCCCATGGTCGGGCGCCGTCTCGCGGAGGTGTATCCCGAGTCCGTCAGGGGGGTCCGGGACGTGTCGCTCCGGGCGACCGGCCGCAGCTCCGGAACCCTGTTCGGGCAGGACGTCGACAAGCGGCGCCTCGGGGCCCGGATGGCGTGCTTGCGTCAGGTGTGGGTCCTGTTCTACACGGATGCGGCACGCCCCGGCTGGTCACCCCGGAACACCACCGAGCAGGCCAAACTCGCCCTGCTGCGACGCGACTTCACGCCGGTGGCAGAGAGGCGTCTGCGCAGCGGGGTGCTGCGCCGGTACACCCGGAAGGCGCAGCTCCCCGCGGCCTGTGGATCACAGGACGCTCCTTGACCGGGGAATCCGGTCCTCGCGGGTCACGGGTTCCGCGGGCCGGCTGTGCCGGCCGCCCTCATCCCGGGACGCAGGGGACCGCTGCAGCCGGTGAGTTTCCGCTCGTAGGCCCTGGGCACCGCGCGGGCCGCCCAGGCCCGCAGTTCCTTGAGGCGCTCGGGGTGCTTCACGGCATCGGCGCGTACCCAGTCGCCGCCCCCTTCGGAGGTGCGGTACAGGGGCACGTATCCCTCCGCGGTCAGCCGTGGTGCGAGCATCCCGGTCTTGCGGGCCCAGACGGCGACCGCGTGGACGAAGGTGGGACGCAGTTCGTCGAACACGTACCGCTGCAGCCCCGGGATGTCGTCGGCGGCGAGCGCGTCGGCGATACGGGGCTCCGTCAGGCCGGCCAGGTCGTACACCTTGAGGTCGCTGGTGAGCAGGGTTCCGCCGAGGCTGGGCAGCAGGACCGAGCCGTGTGCCAGGTCGAGCCGGTCCGCGTACTCGTTGAAGATGACACCGTCGCGCTGGACGATCAGGCACATCGGAAGCGTGGGCTTGGCGCGGAACTCCGCTTCGGGCTCGCGTTGGCCGGCCCCGGACAAGATCAACGCGCAGCCCACGGTCAGGCCCAGGACCGCGCGCCGGTGTCCGCGCAGCCGCTCGGCGACCGCGACGAGGGTCAGGCTCATCGCCATGATGCCCAGAGCCCACACCGGAGTCGCGAAGCGGTACAGGCCCATCCAGTCCCGTTTGAGAGCACCGAACGCACACAGCGTCAGACCGAGGGGAACCAGCACGGCGGGAAGCGACCTCTGCAGGGCCCCGCCCCGGGTGAGGGCCACGGCGAACAGGGCGGTGGCCGCGAGTACGGCGGGCCAGCCCGCGTACGTGAGCAGTTCTCCCGTGGTGGTGGCGAACTCCCCGGCCGACGGAACCCCCTGCGCCTTCGCCACAGCCGTGTTGGGCACCAGCCTGCCGAACACGCTGTGGCGCCAGGCCAGGAAGAGACCGTACGGCAGGAGGAAGACGGCGACACTCAGCCCGGCCGCCCGCAGCCGCCGCCCGAGGTCCGCGCCCCGCCAGGTCACCGCGAGGAGCAGTGGACAGGCGGCGGCGAGCACCGCGCCGTCCGGTCGGGTGAGCGCCGCGGCCAGTGCCAGCAGACCCGAGCCCACGACCGGGAGCCGGCCGAGGAGCGTGCCCCTCGCGGCCGCGCAGGCCAGAACGGAGGCGAGGACGGTGGACAGCAGGGCGTACAGCGGATTCTCCAGACCCGCGAACATCCATGCCACGAACGAGAGATTGCTTGCCAGCAGCACCCCGGCGAGACCGGTCACCGCCCACGACAGGCGAACGATCCGCCGGGCCGTGCAGGCCACGGCCAGCAGGATGCCGAACGCGCACGCCAGGCCGAGCATCTTGGGATAGAGCACCAGGTCGGGAACGCCGAGGACGGCACGGTGATCGAAAAGCCCCAGTGCGCGGCCGACGACGAGGAGGGCGAGCCAGGTGGGGTTGGAGTAGCCCTCCACCGCGGGCGACCCGGCCTGCTGGACGAACCCGAGGCCTTCGTCGACGCTGCGCGCGTAGGCGAACGTGATGGCCGCGTCGTCCACCACCCAGGCTCCGAGCCGCGCCCCCTGCCACCCGATGAGGGCGGTGCCCGCCGTCATCGCGAGGCCGTCGGCCCACGGGCGTGAGCCCGTGGTGGAGCCACGGTCCGGGGCGGAGCGCGGCACCGCGCGACCGGGACCGCTCTGATCGGGCAGTCGCGCCGCGCCCCTCTGGCCGACCCCGGTCATCGCTCGTACCTGCCGGGCAGCGAGACCTCGTCCAGGCGACTGCCGTGCTGCTCCGGAATGCTGGGCGGGAACGACTCCTGCCCGAGCATGACCAGGCTGACCACACGGGCTGCCGAGTGGCCGTCGTCGTACGTGCAGTACCGTGCGCGGAATTCCCGGCGCAGTGCCGCCGAGCGCTCGTCCCGCCAGGACCCGTCCGTGAAGACCTGGATCAGTTGGGCGGTGCTGGTGGTGACGTGCCCGGGTGGTTCGGCGAGCAGGTCGAAGTAGGTGCCCCGGGCCGCCTCGTACACCTTCCAGTCGTCGGCGTGGACGACGATGGGACGGTCGAGGTGGGTGTAGTCGAACATGAGGGACGAGTAGTCGGTCACCAGGGCGTCGGAGGCCAGCATCAGGTCCTCCACCGAGGGTTCGTCGGTGACATCGAGCAGGAGGCCGCGCTGCTGCAGGTCGCGCAGTTCCAGGTCCCTGAAGGCGGCGTTCGCCTGGTGCCAGTGCAGCCGGACGAGCAGGGTGACGCCGGGGCCGAGGCGGCGCGTCAGAGCCGCGAAGTCGAGCCGCGGCACGTACCACTTCTGGTGGTCGCGGGGAGTCGGCGCGTAGAGGATCACCGTGTGGTCGCGGGGGATGCCCAACCGGGCGCGCACCGCCGTCCCGCGCAGTGCGTCACCGCGCACCAGCACGTCGTTGCGGGGCGCGCCGGTCGGCAGCGAGGTGAAGCGGCACGGATAGGCGCGGTCCCACACGCGCTCGGCATGGGGGCTGGAGACCAGGCTGTAGTCCCAGAGGTCCGCGCGCCGCAACTGGGCACGCACATTGACGTGGTAGGTCGCGGCCCGGCGATCGAGCAGGTCCACCCCCATGCGCTTGAGCGGGGTGCCGACATGGGTGTGGACATGGACCTGCCCCGGACGTTTCACCACGTCGGCACCCCAGGTGACGTTGTTGACGAAGTACGTGGCGCGGCTCATCACCTGGTGGTAGCGCGGCGTGCCGGGCGTGACGTGGTCGATGCCCTCCGGCAGCTGCCGGACGGCTTCCGGCCGCACCACCCACACCGAGCGGATGTGGGGCGCCAGCACGCCGGCCGCTTGGTGGATGGCCGCCGGATCGCCGAGTGCACCGCGGTGGCCGAAGGCCGAGTAGACGGCGAGGTTCCGGTCCAGCGGGCGTCGGCGCTGCGTCCCGGCGATGGCCTGCTTGACCTTCTGGCCGGTCGCCCTGTGGAGCTCGCGCTTCTTGCGGAGCGACGCGTCCCGCAGAGCCTTCGCCAGGACGCAGGCCCGGAACACGAGGTAGGGGCTGGCCGGGAGCAGCCGCCACTGGGTGCGGTAGGCGTCGTCCGGCGGGACGAAACCGTCCGGCTTGTAACGGCGGTAGAACTCCACCGTCCTGCGGTAGAAGGCACCGCGGTCGTCGGGCAGCACCCGCTCGGAGCGCCAGATCGTCACCAGGAAGTGGTTGATCATCCGCTCGAAGAGGAGCGGTCTGGCCTCGTCCAGCTCCGGGTGCTGGTCGAGGAAGGCGAACAGCCCGGCGTACTGCGTGAAGATGTCGAAGTGCCTGCGTCCCGGGGTCCTGGTGATGGCGCCCTGTCTGCGCTGGCGGTATTCGACGCATACGCGGTCCAGGCAGGCGATGTGCCGGGCCGAGACCAGAACCTGGTACGTCACGGGCGCGTCCTCGTAGAGCCCCCGCTGGTACGCGAAGCCGTGTTCGGTGAAGAAGTCCCGGCGGTACGCCTTGTTCCAGGCGACGAGGAACAGATGCAGATACTGCGGGCTGCTCAGGATGTCGAAGGTGTCCGTGCCCGCCGAGGCCAGCAGATCGGCGGTCATGCTTCGGCCGCCCCGGCCCCACCAGTGGCTGCGCACGTGGTCGAAGACGAGCACCTCGGGGTCGCCCGTGGCCCGGAGCCGGTCGTCGATCGCCCCCAGGGCGCCCGGCGTGTAACTGTCGTCGCTGTCGAGGAACAGCAGGTAGTCGCCGGTGGCATGGCCGACTCCGGCATTGCGGGCGCGGCCGAGCCCGACGTTCTCCGGCAGGTGCAGGACCCGCACGCGCGCGTCGCGCTCCGCGTACTCGTCGAGGATGGCACCGCTGTTGTCGGGAGAGCGGTCGTCGACGGCGATGACCTCGATGTCCGTGAACGACTGCGTGAGGACCGAGTCGAGGCACTCGCGCAGATAGCCCTGCACCTTGAAGACGGGGACGATGACGCTGAAGCGGGGCACGGCTGGGTCAGCTCCTTACGAGGGGCGCTGCGGCGGGGGCCGGGGTGCGCTCGGCGAGCGGGATCACGGGCGGGAGCGCCTGAGGTGGTTCGCCGAGCAGGACCCGGCGTACGACGCGTTCGGCGGCGTGGCCGTCGTCGAACTGGCAGAAGCGCTCGCGGAAGCGGGCGCGCAGCGCCGCCGACTCGGTGCCCGCGTACGAGCCGTCGCGGAAGACGCGCACCAGGTCCTCCTGGGTACGGGTCACCGGGCCCGGTGGTGTCGCCGGCAGGTCGAAGTAGACGCCCCGCGTCTCCTTGTAGATCTCCCAGTCGTCGGCGTGGATGACGATCGGACGGTCGAGGTTGGCGTAGTCGAACATGATCGAGGAGTAGTCCGTGATCAGGGCGTCCGCGGCGAGACACACCTCTTCGGGGAGGCGGTGCTCCGTCAGGTTGATCAGCTTTCCGGCGCGCAGCGTCTTTTCCAGCGAGGCGGCTTCCGCGTCGTGGAAGTGGTGCGCCCGCAACAGCACCACGAACTCGTCGCCGAGCGAGTCGCACAACGCGGCCAGGTCGAGTTGCGGGGTGAAGCCGGTGCGGTAGTCGCGATGCGTGGGGGCGTAGAGGACGGCGACGCGGTCCTCCGGGATGCCGAACCGCGCCCGGATCGCCGCCACGTCCTGGGCCGTGGAGCGGTAGAAGGCGTCGTTGCGCGGATACCCCACGTCGAGACTCTCGTACGTGCCCGGGTAGGCGCGCTCCCACACTTCGGTGGAGTGCGTGTTCGAGGAGATGTTGAAGTCCCAGCGGTCGACCCGCTGCAGCAACTTGCCGAAGCTTCCGGCGGCGGACGCGGCGGCCGGGAAGGCGATCTGGTCGATGCCCATCCGTTTGAGCGGGGTCCCGTGCTGGGTCTGCACGTGAAGGGTGCCGGGGCGCTTCCTGACGGACATCTCGAAGTTGACGTTGTTGAAGGTGTACTTGGCCGTGGCCATCACCTCCCAGTAGCGCCGACTGCCGATCACGACGCATTCCACGTCGTCGGGCATCTGCGGGGTGCCGGGCTCGGACACCAGGAACACGGACCTGATGTGCGGGGCCAGGCGGCGTGCCGCGGCGTGGATGGCAGCGGGGTTGCAGGTGTAGCCGCGCCCCCAGTAGGACGAGTAGACGGCGAGGTTCTCGTCGATCGGTCGCTTCAGGTAGCGCCGATACGGGTGGTTCACCCGCCGGTACGTCCGGCCGGCGAGCGCGCGCGCACGGACTGCGATGTGCGACAGGCGGCGCTTGGCCCCCCGCAGCACACAGAACCCGGTGTAGGCCCCGTGCGCCAGGAGCCTGTGCTGGAGGCCCAGACTGCCGCCCGGAGGACGGAATCCGGCGGGCCGGTGCAGACGATAGAGGCGGGAGGCGCGGCGGAAGAAGCGTCTGCGGGCCCGGGCGCTCGGCAGCCGCCACGGAGACGATGCCGTCTTCAGCAGGGCGTGCGACAGCCTCAGGAACGTCCGTGAGACCAGCTCGTGGGGGAGTCCGAGCGCCGCGGTCCGCCGCATCGTCACGTCGAACTGGTCCAGCAGGTCCAGGTGATGGACGCCCGCGACCCGGTTCCTGGCACCCTGGCGACGCTGCAGGTGGCGGACGCAGACCCGGTCGAGCAGTGCGATCCGGTCGGCGTGCAGGACCGTCAGGACGCTCCACGGAACATCCGTGAACATGCCGGCCGTGAAGGTCAGTCCGTGGTCCCGCAGGAATGCGCGGCGGTACGCGCCGGAGAAGGCCGGCACCAGGGGGTCGGGCAACGCGGCGTGATCGTGCGCGGAGAAGGACCGTGAGGGGGCGTTCTCCGTCAGACGCCGCAGCACAGGCCCCTGGCTGCCGTGGAACCAGTGAACCCGTTCGTGGTCGAAGAGCAGCAGATCGGGATCGCCGTTCCGCGCCAGGCACGCGTCCACGGCGCTCAGCGTGCCCGGCACGAGGGTGTCGTCGCCGTCGAGGAACATCAGATAGTCACCGTTCGCCCTGGCCATTCCCGCGTTCCGGGCGCCCGGCAGGCCGCTGTCCCGTGGTGACGACGCGATGCGCACCCGGGAGTCGCGGCGCGCGTGGTCGGTCACCATGGCGGTGCACAACTCCTCGGACTCGTCGATGACGGCGATCAGTTCGAAGTCCGTGAAGGGCTCCCCGAGCACAGAGGACAGGCAGTCGGACAGGCGCCCTGGCACGTCGTGCGTGGGAACGATGATGCTGAAGCGGGGCATTCTGCTCTCTCCGTGGGTCTTGTGCTGGTGCGCTCAGAGGGAGAGCGCCGCGGCCGCCGACGGCGCCGGGTGCCGTTCGTCCAGCGGCACGACCGGCGGGGCGTGGGCCTCCCCGAGGACGACATGGCGTACGACCCGCTCGGCGGCGTGTCCGTCGTCGTACGGGCAGAACCGCTCGCGGAACGCCCTGCGCAGCTGGGCGGAGCGTGCGCCGTGCCAGTGGCCGGTGACGAAGATGTCGATCAGCTCGTCCTCGCTGCGCGCGACCGCGCCCGGCGGGAAGGACCGCACGTCGAAGTAGGTGCCGCGGGCCGCCTCGTACGCCTCCCAGTCGTCGGCGTGGAGCACGATCGGCCGGTCCAGGTTGGCGTAGTCGAACATGATCGACGAGTAGTCGGTGACCAGGGCGTCCGAGGCCAGGCACAACTGCTCGACACCCGGGTGGTCGGTGACATCGATGACCCGGCCCGACGTGCGGGCGAGCGGGCCGCCGCACCGGAAGTGGGCGCGGGCCAGCACGGCGAAGCGGGGGCCGAGGCGGCGCAGGACCTGCTCCAGGTCGAGGCCGGGGCGCTGGGTGCGGCGGTAGTCGCGGTAGGTGGGCGCGTACAGGATCGCGACCGTGCCCTCGGGGATGCCGAGGGACTCGCGCAGCCGGGTCACGTCCTCGGCCGTGGCCCGCTGGAGGACGTCGTTGCGGGGACAGCCGTACTCCAGGGTGGTGTACGTGCCCGGATAGGCGCGCTCCCAGGTCAGGGTGGTGTGGCGGTTGGCGGACAGGACGTAGTCCCATCGGTCGACGTCCCGCAGGAGCTCCGCGAAGTCGGTGTCGCGGGCGGCCGCCGGGTACTCCTGCAGATCCAGGCCCATGTGCTTGAGCGGGGTGCCGTGCTGGGTCTGGACGAGGACCTGGCCGCGGCGCTTGACCAGGCGGCGGTCGAAGCCGACGTTGCTGATCACGTACTTGGAGCGGGCCAGCGCCGTCCAGTACGCGGCCGTCCCGGGGCGCACCCGGCGAGGACCGGGGGGGACCGTGTGGTGGTGCTCGGGGTGGGCGATCCATGCCGTGCGGATGTGCGGGGCGACGGTGCGGAACGCCTCCTCCAGCGCGCCCGGGCTGCAGCCGTGACCGCGGCCGTCGTAGGCGGAGAAGACGGCACGGTCGGCGTGCAGGGGGAGGCAGAGCTGGATCTTGTAGTGCAGCCGGAGGGCGGCGCGGTGCAGGGCGCGCGCGAGTTTCCTCGCGCACGTGTCGGTCCTGCGGTGCAGGGCCGTCGCCAGCCGCAGCGCCCGGTAGGTGCGGTGCAGGCCGAGGCGGATCAGGGTGTGGCGCAGGCGGGCGCGGAGGGTGGCGGGGGTGCCGGGGACGCGGTAGCGGCGGTAGTGGGCGCGGGCCCGGCGCAGGAACTCGGCGTGCGTGCCGCGCGGCAGCCGGTCGTCCCGGGCGAACACCGCCGCCAGGTGGTCGACCATGCGGCGGAACAGCATCGGCCGCCACCGGGCCAGCTCGGGGCGCTCGTCCAGGTACGCGAAGACCCGGTCGTACTGGTCGAAGACGTCGAAGTGCCGCTCGCCGGCCGTGCCGAGGATGTTGCCCCGCCGGCGCTGCCGGTAGTGCACGCAGACCCGGTCGAGGGTGGCGATCGACCCCGCCGTCATCAGCACCGGGTACGTCCACGGCGTGTCCTCGTAGTAGCCGGGCGGGAAGGCGAAGCCCTCGCGGACGAGGAACTCCCGCCGGTAGGCCTTGTTCCAGGCGACCGCCAGCAGGCGCAGCAGCCCCGGGCGGTCCTTCAGGCGGAACGGGGCCGGGCCCCGCTCGGTGAGCCGGGCGGCGCCCTGGTTGCGGACGGCCTCCCCCGTCCAGTAGGTGCGCGCGTAGTCGTAGACCAGGACGTCCGGCTCGCCGGTCTCCTTCAGCCGGTCGGCGATCGCCCGCAGCGCGCCGGGGGTGAGGGTGTCGTCGCTGTCCAGGAAGATCAGGTAGTCGCCGGTGGCCCGTTCCATCCCGGCGTTGCGGGCGGGGCCGAGGCCGCTGTTCTCAGGCAGGTGGACGGGCCGTACGCGCGGGTCACGCGCCGCGAACTCCTCGATGATCGCGCCGCAGGCGTCCGGCGAGCAGTCGTCGACCGCGATCAGCTCCAGGTCGGGACAGGACTGGGAGAGCACCGATTCCAGGCACTCGTGGAGGTAGGCCTGAACCTTGTACACGGGGACGACGACACTGAACCTGGGCACGGCACATCCATGGGTCGGCACGGGCTTCGGCCCGGGAACGCCCGGTGGGGTGACTTGGTTACGAACGTCTACGGCATACGGGTGAGCACACGGTGAGGGGGCGGACCGGTGCCGGTCCGCCCCCTCAACCGGGCTTTCTCCCGGGTTACTTGACCGCGCCCGCCATGACGCCGGACACGAACTGCCGCTGGAACGCGAAGAACACGACCAGCGGGATCACCATGGAGATGAAGGCTCCCGGTGCCAGGACGTCGATGTTGTTGCCGAACTGCCGTACCTGCGTCTGCAGCGCGACCGTGATCGGCTGGCTGCCCGAGTCGGTGAACACCAGCGCGATCAGCATGTCGTTCCACACCCACAGGAACTGGAAGATGCCCAGGCTCGCGATCGCCGGGCCACCCAGCGGCATCACGACCCGGGCGAACAGGCGCAGTTCGCCCGCCCCGTCGAGCCGGGCCGCCTCCAGCAGCTCCCTGGGGATCTCCGCGAAGAAGTTCCTGAGCAGGAACACCGCGAAGGGCAGGCCGAAGCCGGTGTGGAAGAGGACCACGCCGAGCACCGAGCCGAACAGGCCGATCGAGCCGAACAGTTCGGCGATCGGGATCAGCGCGACCTGCACGGGGACGACCAGCAGGCCGACCACTGCCAGGAACCACCAGTCACGGCCCGGGAACTCCATCCACGCGAACGCGTAGCCGGCGAGGGCGCCGATGACGACGACCAGGACCGTCGCCGGGACGGTGATCAGAACCGTGTTGACGAGGGAATCGGTGATGTCGCCGTTCTGCAGGAGCTTGTCGTAGCTCTCGAAGGTGAGTTGCGAGGGCTTGCCGAAGACCTTCCACCAGCCGCTGCCCGCCATGTCCTGCGGGGCGCGCAGCGAGGAGATGAGCAGGCCGATCGTCGGGACCAGCCAGAACAGTCCGACGACGATCAGGAACACGCGCATCAGACCGCCGCTGACGCCTTCGGCGAGGCGGGCCCCCAAGGACGGCCTGACCTTGACCGGCTCGGCGGGGGCCACCTTCGGCAGAGTCCCGGCCTGGGTCGTCATCGCCGCACCTCCCGCCTGAGCCTACGGATGTTGAACCACATCACCGGAATGACGAGCAGCAGCAGGAACACCGAGATGGCGCTGGCGATGCCCGGCTGGTCCTCGGAGAAGCCCTTGCGGTACAGCTCCAGGGCGAGGACGTTCGCGTCGTCCTGGGAGGAGCCGGGGGCGATGATGAAGACCAGGTCGAACACCTTCAGCACGTTGATCATCAGCGTGACGGTGACGACCGCGAGGACCGGCGCCAGCAGCGGGACGGTGACCCTTCTGAACACCTGCCACTCGTTCGCGCCGTCCACCCGGGCCGCTTCGAGGAGCTCCCGCGGGACCCCGGCGAGCCCGGCCGCGATCAGCACCATCGCGAAACCGGCCCACATCCACACGTACGCCCCGATGATCGCCGGCGTGACGAGCGACGGGCCGAGCCAGTCCAGGCCGTTGTACGGCTCCTCGAAGTTGCCGGCCGGGAGCCGGAGCCGGGCGCCGTCGGCCTTCGACGACAGGGTGAAGGTGCCGTCGGCGGCGGCCTTCGTCGACTCGACCACCCTGCCGTCCTTGACGGCCTCGATCTTCATGCCGGCGTAGCCCAGCTCGGACGCGTCGACGCCGCCGAGCTTGCCGACGCCCTTGCCACGGGTGAAGTCCTGCCAGGTCGTGCCGGTGATCTTCCCCGGCTCGGCCTTCGGCGCCACGGCGTTCTTCGCGTCGTCGGGCATCTGGTCGGGGGCGACACCGAGCAGGGGGAGCGTGACGGCCTGGCCGGTCCGGACCGGGTCCTTGGTGACGAAGCCGCCGTCCTGTGCCGTGAGGGGCGACTCACGGCCCGGGTGCGCCTTCGGGAACGCCGACGACTGAGCGAAGGTGTCGTGGACGCCCACCCACACCGCGTTCGCCACGCCCTTGTCCGGGTCCTGGTCGTACACCAGGCGGAAGATGATGCCCGCCGCCAGCATCGAGATCGCCATCGGCATGAAGACGACCAGCTTGAACGCCGTCCCCCAGCGCACCCGTTCGGTCAGCACCGCGAAGATCAGACCGAGCGCGGTGGAGACCGTCGGCGCGAACACCACCCAGATGACGTTGTTCTTCAGGGCGGTGCGGATGCCCTCGTCACTGAACAGGGCCTGGTAGTTGTCGAATCCGGCGAAACCGTCGCCGGACTGGTCGTAGAAACTGCGGACGACCGAGTACCCGATCGGGTAGACCACGAGCGCGCCGAGCAGCACCAGGGCGGGCAGCAGGAACAGCGCTGCCACGGTCCTGCGCGTGCCGGTCACGTTCTTGCGCGACTTGGGTGCGGCAGGGGCCGGCGGGACCCCTGCCGCGGTGGCCGACGTCATGGCGTCAGCCCCCGTAGGCGGCGGCCGCGTCGGCCTCCAGCTTCCGCTGCGTGCCCGCGATGTCCTTCGGGTTCTTCAGGAAGTCCTGCAGCGCCTTCCACTCGCCCTTGCCGGGCGTGCCGCCGAAGGCCTGCGGGGCCTGGTCGGACATGTCGAAGCGGAAGTCGTCGCCCGAGTCGATCAGGGCTTTGGCGATCTTCTGCTGCACCGCGTTCGGGTACGCCGAGTTCGGCACGCTCTTGTTCGGCGAGAGGTAGCCGCCCAGCTTCGCCTGGATCGTCGCCGCGTCCGGGGAGGCCAGGAAGGTGGCCAGGGCCTGCGCCGCCTTGGAGTCCTTCAGGATCACGGCCGCGTCGCCGCCGGAGACCACGGGCGCCGTGTCACCGACCGCCGGGAACGGGAACACCTTCGCGTCCGTGCCGACCTTCGACTTCGTCTGGGTGATGTTGACCTGGGCGAAGTCGCCCTCGTAGACCATGCCCGCCTTGGGCTGGTCGCCCCCGGTGAAGGTCTGCGTCACCGACTCCGGGAAGTCCGTCTGCAGCGCTCCCTTCGCGCCGCCCGCGACATAGTCCTTCTTGCCCCAGACCTGGGCGAGGGTGGTGAGGGCCTCCTTCACGGAGGGGTCCGTCCACTTGATCTTGTGCTGGGCGAGCTGGTCGTACTTCTCCGGGCCCGCCTGGGAGAGGTAGATGTTCTCGAACCAGTCGGTCAGGGTCCAGCCCTCGGCGCCGCCGACGGAGAACGGGGTGACACCGGAGTCGTACACCGCCTGGGCGGTGGTGAGGAGTTCGTCCCAGGTCTTGGGCTCCGAGGCGCCCGCGTTCTCGAAGACCTTGGTGTTGTACCAGATCAGCGACTTGTTGGCGGCCTTGTAGTAGACGCCGTACTGCTTGCCGTCGACCTTCCCGATGTCCTGCCAGCCCTGCGAGTAGTTCTCGCCCAGCTCCTTCTGCGCCTCGGCGCCCAGCGGCTTGGCCCAGCCCTTGTCGACGGCCTGCTTGATGGCGCCCGGCTGCGGGAGCAGCGCCACGTCCGGGGGCTTGCCACCCGCGATCTTGGAGCCGAGGAAGTTGATGATGGGGTCCTGGGCGGGTACGAAGTTGACCTTCGCGCCCGTGCGCTTCTCGAACTCGGCCAGCACTTTCTTGAAGTTGGCCTGCTCCGCGCCGGTCCACACGGCGGCGACCTCCAGGGTCTCGCCGTTCAGCTTGGGGAGGGTGACGGTGGCGGCGGTCTCGTCGTCGCCGCCTCCCGTCTTGTCCTTGTCATCGTCGTCGCCTCCGCAGGCGGTCAGCGAGAACGCGAGCGCTCCCGCGAGAACGGCGGCTGCGGCTCTGGCGGTCCTGCGTGGGGTGTGGGGTGCCGTTGGGTGACTGGGAGACCTGCGTGTCCGGATGGTGCTGCTGATGCGCATCACTGCCCCGTTCTTCGTTCCTCGTCGAACGTTCGGCGCTGTCCCGTGCGGTCTGGTGTACGCCGTGGGGGTTGCGGGCGGCAAGAGCGCGTCCGCTGTCAACGGGGGTTTCGTGACCGCGTCGTGACTAGTCGGGCACTCGGCGTTGCCGCCGACGTCCTGGGGGTGCCGCCCCAGATCCCCAATTCGGCCTGGACGGCCTCGTCCTCAAGCGCCGGACGGGCCGAGAGCCACTCCCCGCTACAGAAGTGACGGCACCTCAGCCGCCGAAACCTCCCGCGCCGCCCGCTCCAACGCGCTGGCCAGCAGCGCCAGATCCGTCGGCCCGTTCCCCAACTCCTTCACGGGGCGCCGGGTCGGCGGGTCGCCCATGCGGGGCCACTCCAGGGGGACGACCGTCGGGCGCAGGGTCGCCGTCCGGGGGATGCGGCCCGTGACCCGGCCGGCCTGGAAGGGGGTCGTCCTTCCGTCGGCCGACGCCAGGCGGCCACGCCCCGGCGCCGGTTCGTCCGGCCCCGGCACCGGCGCTTCGAGGGTGACGCGCAGGGTGGCCCGGCGGGCCGGTTCCGTCTCCGCCGTACGCCCTCCGGGACCGGCGGCCGCCACGAGGTGCACGCCGAGCCGCTCACCCTCCCGCGCCACGGCCTCCAGTGCCCGCATCACCGACCCGGCGGCGGGCCGTCCGGGCGAACCGAGCGCGGGGGAGACCAGGGCGTCCAGGTCGTCCACGACCACGACGAGCCGGGGCAACGGCGGCGCCGACTCCGTGCGCTGCCGGCCCGCCCCCGGGCGCAGCCGCAGGGTCGAGCTGGGCGGCGAGTCGAGGTCCCCGGCCCCCGCTGCCGACGTGGCGCGCGTCGCCGGTGTGCGCTGGGCGACCATGCGGCCGGAGACCTGGCGCCCGGTGTGCCACTCGGCGAAGCCGGACCGCCCGAGCAGCTCGGCACGCCGTTTCAGCTCGGCACTCAGGGACTGGGCGAACTCCCGCATGCGGACGGGGTCGTTGGCGGTGAGGTGGGTGGTGACATGCGGCACGTCCGTACAGACCCGCAGGCCCTCGCCGTGCCCGCCGGCCGCGCCCACGCTGTCCCGGCCGTCCATCAGCACGATGCCCAGTCGGTCCGGCCGCTCGGCCGAGGCCAGCGACGCGACGACCGCCCGCAGCAGCTCCGTACGGCCGCTGCCCGCCGGTCCCTCGATCAGCAGGTGCGGGCCCTCGGCCGCGAGGTCCACGCAGACCGGCCCGCGCGGGCCCGCTCCCAGCACCGCCTGTGCCCGGCCGCCGAGCGCCTCCGCGTCGTCGGCCGCGTCCGCCCACCGGGCCATCAGCGATGCCGGGGTGGCCCGGGCCAGGCCCAGTTCGTCCAGGAGCCTCGCCGCCTGGGGCAGCGGGGCGGACACGCGCGGGTGCCGCCCGGCGACGGCACCGTCCGTGCGCAGCGGTGCCAGCGCCCGCGCGAACCGCTCGGCCCACGGGAGGGAGACGGCGTCCACGGTGGCCACGGCGCCGTGACCGACGGGGCCGGTCCGGTCCGCTCCGGCCGGGGACGCCGCGGTCCCGGCCCGGGCGACCCGCAGCAGGCGCAGGGCTGTCGCCACGTCACCGCTGAGCAGCGCGACGGCACCGCACTCGCGGAACGCCGGCGACACCGCACAGGCCGCCTCGTACGTCTCCGTCACCGGGGACGCCGGGGAGGCGGGGGCCGTCTCGGCCAGGCACACGACATGAATCCCGGCCCGCGGCCCCTCCAGCGCCAGCCGGGCCACGGCCTCGCGGACGTCGGCACCACCGGGGTCCCCGTCCACGACGACCACGGTGTACGGCCCCGCGAAGTAATCCGTCTCGTCGGTCCCGTCGTCCCTCGCCCAGGAGGGGCGCCGGGCGGCGGGCGCCTTGGCCCTCTCCTCCTGCACCGGCCCCGAGGGCGTCGCCTGCCCCGGCGCGGCGGACGGTGGTCGGCCCGGCCCCGGGGACACCGGTCGGCCCGGCTCCGAGGAGGTCGGCCGGCCCGCCCCGGAAACGGTGAGCCGCCCCTGCCCGGACGAGGTGGGCTGTCCTGGCGCGGTGGCGACGGGCTGCCTCGGCATCGACGCGACGGGCTGCCCCGCGCCCGACGTGGTCGATGGGTCCGGCCGGCCCGGCCCGGACGCGGTCGGCTGTGATGCCCCGGGCACGGTCGGCTGACCCGGGACGGAGGCGAACGGCGTCGCCGTCGCCCCGGGGCCGGTGGGCCGTCCCGTATCCGCCAGGTGGTCCTCCAGGCGCCGCAGGAGCTCCTGTGTGCGGGCCGTCGCCTGTTCGCGGTCGTAGGCGAGCAGGAGGCGGCAGTCCTGGCCGTGTCCCGGGCGCAGATGGGGCAGCCAGCCCAGCCAGGACCACTCGGCGGTGCGCTCCTCCAGGGAGCGGGAGCGGTCCGCGCTGAGCAGGACGATCTCCAGGGTGTCGGGGGAGTGCAGCGCCGCCAGCTGGGCCAGCACCGCGCGGGTCAGCCCGGCGAGCCGCGCGCGCGGGCCCGCCAGCCCGAGCGCCCCGGCCTCGCGCAGACCGGCGGTCACCGGCACCGCGGGCAGCAGCCCCGAACCGTCGGGCGCCGCCCGGTCGGCCGTACCGAGCCGCACGGTGAGCGCCTCCGGATGGCCCGGACCGCGTTCCCACAGCCGCGGCCCCGGACCCAGCGCCGTCAGCAGCAGCGCGGCCGGGTCCGGCCAGGTCTCCCGCACCGGGGACCGCGGGGCCGGCGTCTCCGGCTCGGCACCGGCCGTCTGCTCGTCGTACCCCCCGTGCTCGCTCGCCCCCTGCTCACCGCGCCCGCCGGCCAGCCGCCGCGCCCACGCCGCTATGCCCCCGCGTTTGCGCACGCCCTGGGGAGCGTCGGTTCCCCGGAGCGGGGTGCCCTTGCGTCCGCTGCCGAGGGGAGGAGTGTCCTGAGCGGGAGCGGCGTGGCCGGCGTGGGCTCCGTCGAGCGGGCCCAGGACGGACCCTGCGCCATGCGTGTCCCCGTCGCGGGGGCCCTTCGCCGGTGTGCCCGCGCGGGAAGCCGTACGCGGGACCGCCGGCGTCGAGCCCGTGCCCTGGCTCTCGATCCGGGGCGCCGTGCCCTGCTCCGGCACGGGAGGCGGCTCGACGGCACCCCCGGCCGCGCCCCAGCCCGGGGTGCCGTAGGCGTGATACGTCCGCTCGGCCGTGCCGGCCGTGTCGCCGGAAGCCGGCTCACCTCCGGGGGACAGCCGCACATGCCCCTCCCCGTCCGGAGCCGTCTCCAGCCGCGCACCCGGCCCGCCGCCCGGAGCCAGCCGCAGGGCCGACTCGCCTATCCGCAGCAGGGCCCCCGGCGCGAGGGGGACCGGGCGGGCGCCCACACGGGTGCCGTCCAGCACGGTGCCGTTGGTGGAGCCGAGATCGGCGACCGAGACCCGGCCGTCGGGGGCGACGGTCACCGCGCAGTGCAGCCGGGAGACGTCCGGGTCGTCGAGGGGGACGTCGGCGTCGGCGGAGCGGCCGATGCGGATCTCGCCGCCGTGCAGCAGATGGACGCCGCCCGCGTCGGGGCCGGCGACGACATGGAGCTGGGTGGGGGCGTCGTCGAGCTCCGGGTGCGGCTCCGGCACGCCCGGGGCGCCCAGGGACAGCACGGCGCCGTCGATCAGCGGGGGCTCGCCGAGGGTGCAGCGCTGGGGGTCGAGCCGCTGTTCACCGGCGTAGAGCACCACCGTGCCCGTGCCGTCGCCGCCGAGGACCGCGGAGGCCAGCGCCGAGGCGACCGCGGCCAGGGCCGTGCCGGCCGGCGCCGTGACCAGCACGTCGCAGCTCGCGGCCCGGCTCCGCGCCGGAGCGGGCCCGGACGGGCCCAGCGGGTCTACGACGGTCAGCCGGATCTGCATCGCCGTCAGCGGTCCCTTCTGGAGCACGTCGCCAGTACTGCAGGGCATCCTCGCACCTGCCACTGACAGCGCGCCCGCCACTCGGTGACATGTGATCTTGAATGGTCGGCTCTGCCCGCAAAAGTGCCTGCCAGATGCCGCTCGGGCGACCGCTTGAGATCGGTCACGTTCACCATGAGCAACCAGGAGACCGAGGTGAGCGTCTTTCCTTCGAACGTGTGCGACGACACGGACGTAAGACCTACAGAAAGCCGACACCCGGTGCTTTTGCGCCGCGGCACTACAGTGGGTCGGAAACGCAGGCAAGCAGCAGGGAGCGCATGACGTGCGGCCGGTAGGCAGCAAGTACTTCCTCGAGGAGCCGCTCGGTCGCGGCGCCACGGGGACCGTCTGGCGAGCCCGCCAGCGAGAGACCGCGGGCGCCGAGGCGGCCGTGCCCGGACAGCCCGGCGAGACCGTCGCGATCAAGGTCCTCAAGGAGGAGCTCGCGAGCGACCCGGACATCGTGATGCGGTTCCTCAGGGAGCGCTCCGTCCTGCTCCGGCTGACCCACCCGAACATCGTCCGCGTCCGCGACCTGGTCGTCGAGGGCGATCTGCTCGCGCTGGTCATGGACCTCGTCGACGGCCCCGACCTGCACCGCTACCTGCGCGAGAACGGCCCCCTCAGCCCCGTGGGCGCCGCCCTGCTCACCGCGCAGATCGCCGACGCGCTCGCCGCCAGCCACGCCGACGGCGTGGTCCACCGCGACCTGAAGCCGGCGAACGTCCTGCTCGCGCAGAACGGCGGCGAGATGCACCCGATGCTGACCGACTTCGGCATCGCGCGCCTCGCCGACTCGCCCGGCCTCACCCGCACCCAGGAGTTCGTCGGCACGCCCGCGTACGTCGCGCCCGAGTCGGCGGAAGGGCAGCCGCAGACCTCGGCGGTCGACATCTACGGCGCCGGCATCCTGCTGTACGAGCTGGTCACCGGCCGTCCGCCGTTCTCCGGCGGCTCGGCCCTGGAGGTCCTGCACCAGCATCTGAGCGCCGAACCGCGCCGTCCCTCCACCGTCCCCGACCCGCTGTGGACGATCATCGAGCGCTGCCTGCGCAAGAACCCGAACGAGCGCCCCAGCGCCGAGAACCTCGCGCGCGGCCTGCGCGTCGTCGCCGAGGGCATCGGCGTGCACGCGAACTCCGCGCAGATCGCCGCCGCCGAGAACGTCGGCGCACTCCTCGCCCCCGACCCGGCACCCGCGCCCGTGCCGGGCACGCCGGGCGCGCCCGGTTCCGCCGACCCGACGCAGGTGCTGCCGCACGGCGCGGGCGCCTACGACCCGAACGCCGCGACCAGCGTCCTTCCGCACACCGGCGGACCGGTCGGCGCCGCCGACCCCACCGCCGTCCTGCCGAACCGTGGCGCGGCCGACCCGACGGCCGTCATGCCGCCGGTGCCGCCGGGGCAGCAGCCCGGGCAGCCGGGGCAGCCCGGTCAGCCCCAGGACCCGCACCCCTGGCAGAACCAGCTGCGTGCCGCCCGCGACCGCAACGAGCAGACGCAGGTCCAGTACCTGGACCCCAACGAGGACCCGCTGCGCCGCCGCCCCCAGCGGCAGGTCGCCCGGCCGCAGCAGCAGCCGCGCCCCCAGCAGCAGCCGCGCCCTCAGCAGCGGCGCCCCCAGCAGCCGCAGCAGTACGCGCCGCCGCCCCAGCAGCAGCCGCAGCGGTACGCCCCGCCCGCGCCCCCGCCGCCCCAGCAGCCCGCGCGTGAGCCCCGGCAGCCGCGGCAGCGCAGCGCCAACCCGATGCGGATCCCCGGGCTCGGCTGCCTGAAGGGGTGCCTGTTCACGATCGTCATCCTGTTCGTCGCCGGGTGGCTGATCTGGGAGCTGAGCCCGCTGCAGGACTGGATCGGCACGGGCAAGAGCTACTGGTCACAGCTCAGCAGCTGGTTCAACGACGTGACCGGGTGGATCGAGAACCTGGGCGGAAGCGGGAGTGGCGGCTCGGGCGGCAACTGAGTTTGGAGATTTGTCGACATCTGCCGGGTGATTTCCGCCTCCGCGGTGAAGGTTGGCTCTTCGGACGCGTACTTTTGACGGCAACACGCGTCTGTAGGAGCAGCCTTGGCACGGAAGATCGGCAGCCGGTACACCGCCCACCAGATCCTGGGGCGGGGCAGCGCCGGCACGGTGTGGCTGGGTGAGGGGCCGGACGGACCCGTCGCCATCAAGCTGCTGCGCGAGGACCTCGCGTCCGACGAGGAACTCGTGGGCCGCTTCGTGCAGGAGCGCACGGCGCTGCTGGGGCTCGAACACCCGAACGTCGTGTCCGTGCGCGACCTGGTCGTCGACGGCAACGACCTCGCGCTCGTCATGGACCTGGTCCGCGGTACGGACCTGCGCACCCGGCTCGACCGGGAACGGCGGCTCGCGCCCGAGGCCGCGGTGGCGATCGTGGCCGACGTCGCGGACGGGCTGGCGGCCGCGCATGCCGCGGGGGTCGTGCACCGGGACGTGAAGCCGGAGAACGTCCTGCTGGACATGCAGGGCCCGCTGGGGCCCGGCGGCTCGCACCGCGCGCTGTTGACGGACTTCGGTGTGGCGAAGCTCATCGACACTCCGCGCCGCACCCGCGCGACGAAGATCATCGGTACGCCGGACTACCTGGCGCCGGAGATCGTCGAGGGCCTGCCGCCACGGGCGTCCGTGGACATCTACGCCCTCGCCACCGTCCTGTACGAGCTGCTCGCGGGCTTCACGCCGTTCGGCGGCGGCCACCCGGGCGCGGTGCTCCGGCGCCACGTGACGGAGACGGTCGTCCCCCTGCCGGGCATCCCCGAGGAACTGTGGCAGCTTCTCGTCCAGTGCCTGGCCAAGGCGCCGGCCTCGCGGCTGCGGGCCTCGGAGCTCGGCGCCCGGCTGCGAGAGCTGCTGCCCCTGCTGGCCGGGATGCCGCCGCTGGACGTGGACGAGCCGGACGCCGAGTCGGCCGACGGGGCCGAGGAGGAGGCCCCCGCCCGGCCGGCGCCGGCCGTGGAGCGGGTACGGCGGCGGGGCGCGGTTCCGCTGGTGCCGGGGGCGAAGCCGGCCGACTCCAACCGGGACACGCATACGTCGATGCGGGTGCCGGGACCTGACGAACTGGCCGGCGGCGCCCGGGGCACCGCCCGCGCCCCCCGCGCGACGGGCGCCCCCCGCCCCGGCTCCGCCCGCAACCGCGCGGCGGCCCGGCGCCGCAGAGCCGCCCTCGGCGCGGCCGCGCTGGCGCTGCTGGCGGCGATCGGCGTCGGCACCTGGCTGGCCACGAGCGACGACGACGCGGGGGCGACCCCCCAGGACACCCGGACCTCAGCCCCGGCGTCCCCCTGATACCCGGCACCAGTGCGGGACCGGCCGGTCCGCCGCCCTCACCTGCCGGGCTGCTCCCAGGCCGCGCTGGCATGCCTGCCTTTGTGGGGGCTGGGCCGAAAGCGGGGGCCCGGTGGCGCAGCCCCCGGTCGGCGGGAGCGGGATCGCACGGCCGAGGTCGGTTGCCACAGCCGTTACGCTGGAGGGCGTGGCAGTCGTCGATGTATCCGAAGAGCTCAAGTCCCTCTCCTCGACCATGGAGTCGATCGAGGCCGTTCTGGACCTCGACAGGATGAGGGCAGACATCGCCGTGCTCGAGGAGCAGGCGGCCGCGCCGTCCCTGTGGGACAACCCGGACGAGGCGCAGAAGATCACCAGCAGGCTCTCCCACCTCCAGGCCGAGGTCAGGAAGGCGGAGGCCCTGCGCGGCCGGATCGACGATCTCGCCGTGCTGTTCGAGATGGCCGAGGAGGAGGACGACCCGGACACCCGCGCCGAGGCCGAGTCCGAGCTCGCCGCCGTCCGCAAGGCACTGGACGAGATGGAGGTCCGCACGCTGCTCAGCGGTGAGTACGACGCCCGTGAGGCGCTCGTCAACATCCGCGCCGAGGCCGGTGGCGTCGACGCCGCCGACTTCGCCGAGCGGCTGCAGCGCATGTACCTGCGCTGGGCCGAGCAGAAGGGCTACAAGACCGAGGTCTACGAGACGTCGTACGCGGAAGAGGCCGGCATCAAGTCGACCACCTTCGCCGTGCAGGCGCCGTACGCCTACGGCACCCTCTCCGTCGAACAGGGCACCCACCGCCTGGTGCGTATCTCGCCCTTCGACAACCAGGGGCGCCGGCAGACCTCCTTCGCGGGCGTCGAGGTCCTGCCCGTCGTCGAGCAGTCCGACCACGTCGACATCGACGAGTCCGACCTGCGGATCGACGTCTACCGGTCCTCCGGCCCGGGTGGTCAGGGCGTGAACACCACCGACTCCGCGGTCCGTATCACGCACATCCCCACCGGCATCGTGGTCTCCTGCCAGAACGAGCGGTCGCAGATCCAGAACAAGGCCACCGCGATGAACGTCCTCCAGGCCAAGCTGCTGGAGCGCCGCCGCCAGGAGGAGCAGGCCAAGATGGACGCCCTCAAGGGCGACGGCGGCAACTCCTGGGGCAACCAGATGCGTTCCTATGTGCTGCACCCGTACCAGATGGTCAAGGACCTGCGGACCGAGCACGAAGTCGGCAACCCCGAAGCCGTGTTCAACGGCGAGATCGACGGATTCCTTGAAGCCGGTATTCGCTGGCGCAAGCAGCAAGAGAAGTAACTTTGTCGACATGACAACTGCCGCCCCTCGGGCGGCAGTTGTGTTTTGTCTGGGTTTTACATCACACTCACACGCTGCAACTCCTGGCAATCGGCCCACCCATGGACAATGCACACGCAACGGCCTTGACGTTGCTTTGAAAAATGGGAAGGGTGAAGCGCGGCATGCGTATCTCAGGGGCGCATGTGAACCGGGGGGCTTCACCGCAGCTACCTCCGTCGATCACGGCCCCGAGCGCCGCCTCACTGACGATTCAGCTACTGGGGGTAGCAACCAGATGACCAAGAAGACGCGGATCCGCGTCGCGCGCATCGCGGCCGGTGCCGTGATCGCGGCCGGCGCCTCGCTGACCGCCGCGGGCGCCGCCTCGGCCCTCGACATAGGCGTGAATGTCGGCGTCGGCGACAGCAACGTCGGTGTCGGTGTGAGTGTCGACGGCGACGACCCGACCGCCCCGCCCACGGACATCCCCACCGACCCGCCCACGGACATCCCCACCGACCCGCCCACGACGGAAGAGCCCACCGACGAGCCGACCGAGCCCACGGAGGAGCCCACCGAGCCCACCGAGGAGCCGTCGGACAACCCGACCACCCAGCCGACCGACCCGGGCGACGGCAACAACGGCGGCGGCAACAACGGTGGCGGCAACAACAGCGGCGGCAACGACAACGGCGGCGGCAACAACACCGACCCCGACGGCGGCTCCGGCACCTCCGCCCAGGAGGAGGGCTCCTCGGCCCTCACCGACACCGGCACGGACACCTCCGGCTCCGACACCTCGGCCCAGGGCAACGGTCAGGAGCTCGCCGAGACCGGTGCCGCGCAGACCACGTTCCTGCTGGTCGGCGCCGCCACGATGATCGCCGGTGGCATCGGCTTCCGCATCCTGCCGCGCCTCGTGGGCGGCCGCGGCGGCGCTGCCGCCTGACGGTAGCCGCGCGCGTACGCACCGTACGCATGCCCTGACGGCAAGGGGCCCGGAGCGCACATCGCTCCGGGCCCCTTGTACGTTGTCGCAGGCCGCGTCCTTACGCGGTCTGGTGGGCCAGCAGCGCCAGCGCCGCGATCAGCACCACCAGCAGCGCGATCAGCGCCATGGGGTTCAGCCCCGCGAAGAAGTTCTCCTGCTGCAGCCGCTCGCGGTTCGCACGGCACACGGGGCACCGGCCCTCGCTCACGGGCGCCGCGCAGTTAGCGCACACCAGCCGGTCGTACGTCATGCGCTCGCCCTCCTTGCACCGGTTCCACGTATGTAACGCTCGCCGTGGCGCGAACGTTCCCCCTCCCACTGTGCCAGGTTCCTCCGGAGGGTGCGCGGGTCGCTCCCAGAGCGGCGGGGGAGGGGGTGTCAGCGGCATGCCCTCACCGGCACAAATATGCACAAGCCTCACACAACCCCAACCGGTGACTGCGGTCTCCTACCCGCTTCGCGTATGGTCACGCTCATCTACCCCCGGCGACCCGTGGTGCATCCGTGATCCGATTCGACAATGTCTCCAAGGTCTACCCCAAGCAGACCCGCCCCGCCCTCAGGGATGTGTCCCTGGAAGTGGAGAAGGGCGAGTTCGTGTTCCTCGTGGGGTCCTCCGGCTCCGGAAAGTCCACCTTCCTGCGGCTGATCCTCCGCGAGGAGCGGTGCAGCCACGGACAGGTGCACGTCCTGGGCAAGGATCTCGCGCGTCTGTCCAACTGGAAGGTTCCGCAGATGCGGCGCCAGTTGGGGACGGTTTTCCAGGACTTCCGTCTCCTGCCGAACAAGACGGTGGCGGAGAACGTCGCCTTCGCGCAGGAGGTCATCGGCAAGTCGCGCGGTGAGATCCGCAAGTCCGTGCCGCAGGTGCTCGACCTCGTCGGGCTCGCCGGCAAGGAGGACCGGATGCCGGGCGAGCTGTCCGGCGGTGAGCAGCAGCGCGTGGCCATTGCGCGCGCCTTCGTCAACCGGCCCAAGCTGCTCATCGCCGACGAGCCCACCGGCAACCTCGACCCGCAGACCTCCGTCGGCATCATGAAGCTGCTCGACCGGATCAACAGAACCGGCACGACCGTCGTGATGGCGACGCACGACCAGAACATCGTGGACCAGATGCGCAAGCGCGTCATCGAGCTGGAGAAGGGCCGCCTCGTCCGCGACCAGGCACGCGGCGTCTACGGCTACCAGCACTGACGGTCCACGGAAAGGCTTAACCAGACGCCATGCGCGCCCAGTTCGTACTCTCCGAGATCGGTGTCGGTCTCCGCCGCAACCTGACGATGACCTTCGCGGTCATCGTCTCCGTCGCCCTGTCCCTGGCCCTGTTCGGCGGTTCGCTGTTGATGAGCGACCAGGTCAGCACCATGAAGGGCTACTGGTACGACAAGGTCAACGTCTCGATCTTCCTGTGCAACAAGAGCGACGCGGAGTCGGACCCCCACTGCGCCAAGGGCGCGGTGACCGAGGACCAGAAGAACCAGATCCTCGCCGACCTGAAGAAGATGGACGTCGTCGAGAAGGTCTCCTACGAGTCGCAGGACCAGGCGTACAAGCACTACAAGGAGCAGTTCGGCGACTCCCCGCTGGCCAGCTCCCTCACGCCGGACCAGATGCAGGAGTCGTACCGGATCAAGCTGAAGGACCCGGAGAAGTACCAGGTCATCGCGACCGCCTTCGACGGGCGGGACGGCGTGCAGTCCGTGCAGGACCAGAAGGGCATTCTCGACAACCTCTTCGGGCTGCTCAACGGAATGAACTGGGCGGCCCGGGCGGTGATGGCGCTGATGCTGGTCGTGGCGCTGATGCTGATCGTCAACACCGTGCGCGTCTCGGCGTTCAGCCGGCGGCGTGAGACCGGGATCATGCGCCTGGTCGGCGCCTCGGGCTTCTACATCCAGGCGCCGTTCATCATGGAGGCCGCCGTCGCCGGGCTCATCGGAGGCACGCTCGCGTGCGCCTTCCTGCTGATCGCCCGGTACTTCATCATCGACCACGGACTGGCCCTGTCCGAGAAGCTCAACCTGATCAACTTCATCGGCTGGGAGGCCGTTCTCACCAAGCTCCCGCTGATCCTCGCGACCAGCCTGCTGATGCCCGCTCTGGCCGCGTTCTTCGCGCTGCGCAAGTATCTGAAGGTGTGACGCACGCCAAGAGGGCCGTGCGGTCAACCGGCCGTACGGCCCTTTCGCGTTGTCCTAGACTCACCGGCATGTCAGGTCGTGACCCGTTCTGTCAGCCCCGCCGCATCGGCCGCGGGGTCGCCCTGACCTTGGTGTTCGCGAGCGTCCTCGTCACCGGCGCGGCCACGGGCTCCCTCCCCGGCCCGGACCGGAAGACCGCACAGGACACGGCCGGTTCGGCCATGCCCGCCGGTCACCATGAGGACGTCACCAGGGCCGCCGCCGAGGCGATGGCCGACGGCAAGTCCCCCGTGGAGGCGGCCGAACGCGCGGTCAGCCGCAGCGGGGACCGCTGGGGAGCCGTCTACTCCCAGGGCGAGTACGAGGAGTTCGAGGAGGCCCTCGACGGCCGGTACACCGGCGTCGGCCTGTGGGCGCGGCGCGAGCGCGACGGCCGTATCGAGGTGACGAAGGTGCGGTCCGGGTCGCCCGCGGCCGCCGCCGGGATCCGCGAGGGCGACCGGCTGCGCAGCGTCGACGGGCGCAGGGTCGACGGACGGCCGGTCACCGAGGTCGTCTCGGCACTGCGCGGGGACGCCGGCAAGGAGCCCGCCGGCACCCCGGTCACCCTCGGCCTGGAGCGCGGCACGCGCGCGTGGAGCCTCACACTGCGCCGCGCCCGTCTGTCCACCGAGTCGGTCACGGTCCGAGAACTCGCCGACGGCGCCACCGTCATCAAGATCGACGCCTTCACCAAGGGGTCCGGTGACGAGGTCCGCACCGCCGTACGGCAGGCCCCGCCCGGTGCCGGGATCGTCCTCGACCTGCGCGGCAACTCCGGCGGCCTGGTCACCGAGGCCGTCACCGCCGCCTCCGCCTTCCTCGACGGCGGCCTCGTCGCCACGTACGACGTGGACGGCGAGCAGCGGGCTCTGCACGCCGAACCGGGCGGCGACACCACCAGACCCCTGGTCGCGCTCGTCGACGGCGGCACGATGAGCGCGGCCGAGCTGCTCACCGGCGCATTGCAGGACCGCGGCCGCGCGGTCGTGGTGGGCTCCCGCACCTTCGGCAAGGGCTCGGTCCAGATGCCGAGCCGGCTACCCGACGGCTCCGTCGCCGAGCTGACCGTCGGGCACTACCGCACCCCCTCCGGCCGGGGCGTCGACGGCCACGGCATCACGCCCGACCTGGAGGCCGACGAGGGTGCCCTGGAGCGGGCGGAGACGGTCCTGAGCGGCCTCGGGGACCCCTCCTGATCACCCTCGTAATCGACTTTCCGCCCACCCCCTCCGTAGTGCGAAAATGGCCAGCACTATGGCTAAGGAAAAAGGGCGCAAGCTGATCGCGCAGAACAAGAAGGCGCGGCACGACTACCTCATCCTCGACACCTACGAGGCCGGTCTGGTGCTCATGGGGACCGAGGTGAAGTCGCTGCGCCAGGGACGGGCGTCGCTGGTGGACGGCTTCGTGCAGCTGGACGGGCACGAGGCGTGGCTGCACAACGTGCACGTGCCGGAGTACAGCCAGGGCACCTGGACCAACCACAGCGCCCGCCGCAAGCGGAAGCTGCTGCTGCACCGCGAGGAGATCGACAAGCTGGAGGCCAAGTCCCAGGAGACGGGTCACACGATCGTGCCCCTCGCCCTGTACTTCAAGGACGGCCGCGCCAAGATCGAGATCGCGCTGGCGAAGGGCAAGAAGGAGTATGACAAGCGGCAGACGCTCCGCGAGAAGCAGGACCGGCGCGAGGCCGAGCGGGCGATGTCGGCGGTGCGCAGGAAGGCGCGCGCCTAGCGCCGGGAATACGGTGGCATCGTCCGGCGTTGGTCACGTACGATGGCACCTGCACCTCACAGCGGGTGCGAGCCCCTCTCAGCGGGGGCGAGGATTGAACTGTTGTTAATTAAATACAGCAACATGGGGATGATCGGTTTCGACAGCGGCTGTCGAAGCAGGGGAAGCGTGTCGAGGAAGCGGCCATGATCTCGTAAACCACAGGCCGAAAAAAATAATCGCCAACACCAAGCGCGATTCCTCCCAGCAGGCCTTCGCCCTCGCTGCCTGATCTCAGGTAGCAGAGCGAGCCTCCTACTAAGGGAGTGTCAGCCCGGGGCTGTTCCCGACCCGGATCCTGGCATCAGCTAGGGAACTAAACCTCTAGGCCCGGTCACGGGGTGTAGAGGGAAACCAAACAGTGACTGAGCCCGTCGGAGACTTGTCCGCGTGATCTCCGGGGCCGAGAAAAGCGAAGCGGACTGCACACGGAGAAGCCCTGGTTCCGCACCGTTGGACGCGGGTTCGATTCCCGCCATCTCCACGAGTGGAGTACCTCTCCGCACCCCATGTGGGCAAAGGCCCCGTCGCTTTCAGCGGCGGGGCCTTTGTCGTGCCGGTCACAGCGGCTGCCCCTCCCTGAGGTAGACGACCGTTCCCGACACGGCGGCGGCGTACAGCGCGGTGAGCGTGGGCAGAGGGGCGGCCAGGGGCGTGGTCCGCAGGTCGTCCAGGCCGAGCAGGGCGTGCCGGTCGTGTTCGGGGCTCAGCCGGACGGGGGCGCCTTCGGGGAGGGTTCCGCCGTCGAAGAAGCAGTCGAGCACCGGGCCCGTGCCCAGGACGTCCGCGCGGTGGTCGACGCCGATCAGCCTGGGCACCGGGGCGAGCTCGATGCCGGTCTCCTCCCGCATCTCCCGCCGCGCCGCCGCCCACGGGTCCTCCCCGTGGTCGACCATCCCGCCCGGCACCCACCACGTCCCGGCGCTCGGCTGGCCGGGGCCGTAGCGCAGCATCAGCAGGCGGCCCTCGGCGTCCCGCATCAGGACGCAGGCGGCGATGAGGGCCTGGGGCTGGGTCTTCACCCACTCCTCGCGGGGCAGCCAGGCGGTGGACGTCTCGGGTGGGGTGGGCAGGGTCATACGGCTCCTTCGGCTCCTCGGCGGGCAGGCCTGTCTCTTTCTGCAACCCTGGCCGATCCTTGGCCCGGTCGCATTCGAAACGGAATCCACCGTCCGGGTGAACCGGACGTGCCAAAAGGGGCGTTGGGGAGCGATAGCCTTGAGCCGTGACGCCCCCCAGATGGGCTGTCACGAGGAGCAGAAACCGACTGTCGTCATGCGGCTGATCCGACTCCTTCCGGAGCGGGCGGCGAGGCATGCGAGGAGGTGGCTGCTCTGGTGGCTCAGCAGGTAACCGGATATCCCCAAAGGGTCTGGGGACATCCGGCGGGCTCCTGTTGAGCCGGGGCCCCGTTCGGAGTTACCGCTCCGGGCGGGGCCCACCTTCTCTGGTGGCTCAGCAGGTAACCGGATGTCCCCACAGGGCCTGGGGACATCCGACAGGCTGCTGCTGAGCTGGGCCACCGTCCGGTTACACGGTCCGAGCGGGGCCCTCCCGCGTCCAAGTACAGCACACCAGCCCCCCACCCGGCATGACAGTCAACGACAGTTCACGCCACCGCCCGCCGCGCCGTACTGGCCCTCTCCGTCATCCTCGGCGCCAGCAACGTCGCCTCCGGTACGGCCTGACCGCCCAGCTTCTCCATCAGCAGTTCCACCGCCCGCGCCCCGACCTCCGCGGACGGTACGGCGACCGAGGTGACGGGGACGCGGACCGACTCGGCCACCTCGTCAGGGCAGATGGCGGTGACGGACAAGTCCCCGGGCACGCGCAGCCCCAGCTGCTCGAAGGCGTCGATCAGCGGCTCCAGTAACGGCTCGTTGTGGACGACGACCCCCGTCAGCGCGGGCTGTTCGCGCAGCAGCCGCTCGGCGACCTCCCGGGCGGCGCCCGCCCCGCAGGGGTGCACGGACGAGGAGAGCCCGGCCCGGTCGGCGGCGGCCGTGAAGCCCTGCACCACCCGCTGGGCGAACCCGGTCTGCCGTACGTACACCTCCGGCGGCGAACCCACCAGCGCCACGACCCGGTGCCCGAGCCCCGCCAGATGCTCCACACACGCCTCGCCGGCCGCCCCGAAGTCCAGGTCGATACAGGTCAGTCCGGCCGGATCGGCAGGGAAACCGATCATCACCGACGGCCGGTCCAGAGTCCGCAGCAACGGCAGCCGCGGATCGTCCAGCTGAACGTCCATCACGATCAGCGCGTCCACCAGCCCGGTGTCCGCGACCCGCCGCAGCCCCTCCTCGCCCTCCTCCTGCGTCAGCAGCAGCACATCATGGTCGTACTCCCGGGCCGCCGTCACCACCGACACCGCGAACTGCATCACCACCGGCACATGGATCCCGGCGCGCAGCGGCATCACGAGTGCCAGCACGTTCGACTTGCTGCCGGCCAGTGCCCGTGCCCCGGCGTGCGGCCGGTAGCCCAGTTCGCGGACGGCCGCCTCGACGCGCCGCCGGGTCTCCTCGGAGATCGGGCGCTTGCCGCTGAGGGCGTAACTGACGGTGCTGGGGGAGACCCCGGCGCGCCGCGCCACATCGGTGATCTTGACCATCAGCCGAGCTCCAGCGTCAGGAACCCGGTGCCCGCCTGCGCCCGCACCGCACGCTCACCGGCGGCCAGCCCCCAGGGCGCGGCCGGGGCGCTGCAGGACGCCCGCAGCGTGTCCCCCTCGCGTACGACGGTGAAGGTGACGTCCCCGACCGGCACCGTCACCTGCTCGCCCCGCCGCAGCCCGTACGCCCGCAGGGTCACCCCGTCGGCGTGGTCGTAGTCGGGCCGGGTGTCCACCGCGCCGACCGGGATCACCGCGCCCGGCCGGACCAGCAGCGGCACGCTCAGGAAGCCGTGCCGCTCCCGCACCCAGCGCGGCCCGGTCACCGTCTCCCCGGTCAGGAAGTGGGTCCACGTGCCCTCGGGGACGTAGTACGTCACGTCCCCCTCGTCGGAGAAGACCGGAGCCACCAGCAGATCCGGCCCGAGCATGTACTGCCGCTCCAGATGCGCGCAGCCGGGATCGTCCGGGAACTCCAGCACCATGGCCCGCATCATCGGCACGCCCTCGGCGTGGGCGGTGCGCGCGGCGCCGTAGAGGTAGGGCATCAACCGCAGCTTGAGCCCGGTGAAGTGCCGCAGCACGTCCACCGACTCCTCGTCGAACAGCCACGGGACCCGGTAGGAGGAGCTGCCGTGCAGGCGGCTGTGCGAGGAGAGCAGCCCGAAGGCGATCCACCGCTTGAACAGCGCGGGCGTCGGTGTCCCCTCGAAGCCGCCGATGTCGTGGCTCCAGTACCCGAAGCCGGACAGCCCGAGGGACAGCCCGCCCCGCAGCGACTCGGCCATCGACTCGTACGTCGCCTCGCAGTCGCCGCCCCAGTGCACCGGGAACTGCTGACTCCCGGTCGTCGCCGACCGCGCGAAGACCATGGCCTCCGCCTCACCGCGGTGCTTGCGCAGCACGTCGAAGACGGTCCGGTTGTACAGGTACGTGTAGTAGTTGTGCATCCGCTCCGGGTCGGAGCCGTCGGCCCACGCCACGTCGACCGGCACCCGCTCGCCGAAGTCGGTCTTGAAGCAGTCCACGCCCTGGGCGAGCAGCGCCTCCAGCTTGGCGGCGTACCAGTCGCGGGCGGCGGCGGAGGTGAAGTCGACGAGCGCCATGCCCGGTTGCCACAGGTCCCACTGCCAGACACTGCCGTCGGGCCGTTTCAGCAGGTGCCCGAGTGCCTTGCCCTCCGCGAACAGGGGCGAGCGCTGGGCGATGTACGGGTTGATCCACACGCAGACGCGCAGCCCCCGCGCCTTCAGCCGGGACAACATGCCCTCCGGGTCCGGGAAGACCCGCGGGTCCCACTGGAAGTCGCACCAGTTGAACTCCCGCATCCAGAAGCAGTCGAAGTGGAAGACCGACAGCGGCAGTCGCCGCTCCCTCATGCCCTCGATGAAGGACGTGACCGTCTCCTCGTCGTACGACGTCGTGAAGGACGTGGACAGCCACAGGCCGAAGGACCAGGCGGGCGGGAGGGCCGGGCGGCCGGTGAGGGCGGTGTACTTGCGCAGGATGTCCTTCGGAGTCGGTCCGTAGATGACGTAGTACGTCAACCGCTGTGTCTCCGCGCTGAACTGCACCCGGGACACCACCTCCGAGGCGACCTCGAAGGAGACCTTCCCGGGGTGGTCGACGAAGACGCCGTAGCCCGCGTCCGTCAGACAGAAGGGGACGTTCTTGTAGGCCTGCTCGCTGCACGTGCCGCCGTCGGCCTGCCAGATGTCGACGACCTGCCCGTTCTTCACCAGCGGGCCGAACCGCTCGCCGAGGCCGTAGACGGACGTCCCCACCCCGAGGTTCAGCTGCTCGCGGAGGTAGTGCGCCCCCGCCGCGTCCCGCATGATGCCCATGCTCTTGTGGCCGCTGTGGGTGAGGGTGCGGCCGTGCGCGAGGAACTCCACGTGCCAGGGGCCGGTGCGGGCGATCCTCAGGGACAGGGCGCCGGAGGTCAGGGTCGTGTGCTCGTCGTCGTACTCGATCTGCGGGGCGGGCTCGGCCTCGGTGAGGCCGAACTCGGGCCCGCGGGGCTGCTCGCCCGCGAAGTGGGTCAGCGTGAGGCCGATGACGTCGGGCATCGGGGTGTGCGCGTTGATCGTCATGACCGGTCCCGTCATCAGGTCGCCGCGTGAGCGGATGGGCCGGGTCGGCGCGTGGATCTCCAGCGCGCCGTCCGACTCGGTGACGTCGAGGACCTCGGCCGGATAGGCCGCGGTGACGCCCTCGCGCAGCAACCAGTAGCCGTCGGTGAACTTCATGTGGGGGTCCTTACTTCACGGCGCCCACGGCGATGCCGCGGGTCAGCGTCCGCTGGAAGACGAGGAAGAAGACGAGGGCCGGCAGGACGCCGAGCAGGGCGGCCGCGTTGGTCATGGTGGCGTCCATCAGGCGCTGGCCCTGGAGGACACCGAGGGCGACCGACACGGTCTGGTTGTCGTTGGAGATCAGCATGACCAGCGGCAGCAGGAACTCGTTCCAGGTCCAGACGAAGAAGAAGACCAGGAGCACGCCGAGCGTCGGCCGGCTGACCGGGACGACGATCCGCCACAGCACCTGCCACTTGGTCGCGCCGTCGATCCGGGCGGCCTCGATGATCTCGCGGGGGAACCGGCCGAGGACGGAGGAGAGGAGATACGTGCCGAAGGCCGCCTGGATCACCGTGAACACGATGATCACGCTGAGCCGGGTGTCGTACAGACCCGCCTCCTTGCTCAGGTAGTACACCGGATAGACCAGCGCCTCCTGCGGCAGCATGGTGGCGAGGACGAAGAACGCCAGCACCCAGGTGCGGCCCTTGATCCGGCCGATGCCGATCGCGTACGCGTTGAGGATCGACAGGCCCGTGGCGAGCACGGCCACCGCGCCGCTGATCAGCACCGAGTTGACGAGCTTCCGGCCGTAGTCGACGCGCTCCCAGAAGTCCTTCAGGCCGTCCAGGTAGAGGCCGTCGGGCACGCTGAGCGGGCCGCTCCGGGAGTACTCGGCCGGGGACTTGACCGCGTTCACGGCGACGATCAGGAACGGCACGACCATGAACAGGGCCGCGACGCACAGGGCGACGAGCACGGGGTAGCGGCGCAGGGCGTTCCTCGTGGCCGTCATGCGCGGGCCCCTTCCTCCGCGTCCTCCGCCCGGGTCTGCAGCTTCAGCCCGATCAGCGAGAGGACGAGGATGATCACGGTGAGGATCGTGGAGATGGCGGCGCCGTAGCCGACCTGGGTCTTCTCGAAGAACGTGGTGAAGGAGAAGTAGGACGGCACGTCGGTGGCGCCGCCCGGGCCGCCCTTCGTCAGCACGTACACCGCGCCGAACACCTTGAGCGCGGCGATGGTGCACCAGGTCAGGACGACGTACGTCTCGGGCCGGATCTGCGGCAGCGTGATGTGCCGGAAGCGGCGCCACCAGCCGGCGCCGTCCAGCTCGGCCGCCTCGTACAGCTGCGGGTCGACGCGTTGCAGCCCCGCCATGAACACCACCAGCGGGAAGCCGATCTGCACCCACACCATCACGCCCATCACGCTGTACAGCGCGAGGTCGGGGTCGCCCAGCCAGTCCTGCTGCCAGGAGCCGAGGCCGACGGCTTTCAGCAGCTCGTTCAGGGAGCCGTTGTCAGGGGCGAGGATCCAGCTCCAGACGATGCCGGCGACCGCGATGGGCAGTACCTGCGGGAGGTAGAAGCAGGCGCGGAGTACGGCGGCCGTGCGGAACCCGAAGTGCTTGCCGACGTAGTCGAACAGCGCGGCGGCCAGGACCAGCCCGATCGCCGTCGGTACGACCGCCATGGCGACGACCATGAACAGGCTGTGCCGGAAGGACGCCCAGAAGTCGGAGTCGTCCATCAGCTCGCGGTAGTTGGCGAGCCCGGACCACGTCGGGCTGCCCACGCCCTGCCAGTCGGTGAAGCTCACGCCCGTGTTCATCAGGAACGGCACGACGATGACGGCGAGGAAGGCGAGTACGCCGGGGAGGAGGAACAGGGCGTAGGAGTCGCGGGAGCGGCGGGGAGCCTGCTGGCCGGTCACCGTCATTGCTTCGGGGCGCCCTTGTCGTAGGCCTCCTGCAGGGCGGTGAGGTAGTCGTCCGGTGGCGTGCTGCCCGTGATCAGCTTCTGGGTCTCGGAGACGAGGACGTCGTAGAAGCCGGGGACCGGCCAGTCGGGGTAGAAGGCCAGGCCGTCCCGCCGGGAGAGGGTGTTGAAGTTCGCGATCAGGTCCTTGGCCTGCGGGTCGGTGATGGCGCTCGGGTCGGCCGCGACCGGGACGCCGCCCTTGTTGCCGAGCAGGTTCTGGATCTTCTTCGACAGGGTGATGTCGATGAAGTCGTAGGCGAGGTCCTTGTTCTTCGCGCCCTTGGGGACCACCCAGAGGTTTCCGCCGGAGCCGAGGGTGAGGTTCGTGTCCGGCCAGAGGAAGGTCCCCCAGTCGAACGTGTTCTCCGCCTTGAAACGGCCGTACCACCAGCTGCCGGAGAACAGGATCGGTGCCTTGCCCCGGATGAAGGAGACGCCCGCGTCCTCGGCCTTCATACTGCTGGACTGCTTGCCGATGTAGCCCTTCTTCACCCAGTCGGCGAAGGTCTCGGCGCCGTACGTCCACGCCGCGTCGTGGAAGTCGGTCTTGCCCCGGTACAGCTCGTACGCGTCCACCCAGGAGCGGTCCGCCTCGGTGAGGGCCAGCTGATACAGGTACTGCTGGGCCATGTACTCGGCGCCGGCGTTGGCGAGCGGGGTGACGCCCGCCTCGACGAACTCGTCCATGGCGGCGGTCAGGTCGTCGAACGTCTTCGGCTCGGCGACCCCGTACTTCTTGAACAGGTCCTTGTTGTAGAAGACCATCGTGTACTCGGCGTAGTTGGGCACGCCGTACCACTTGCCGGAGCCCATGACGCCGTCGGCGTCGTACCTGCTGGTCGTGCGCACACCGGCACTGATCTTCTGGTCCCAGCCGCGCTGGGTGGCCTCGGCGGTCAGGTCGGTGAGCAGGCCCTGCTTGGAGAGCAGACCCGCCGTCGCGTTGCCCTTGTTGTACTCCATGACGTCCGGCGCGTCGGAGGAGTTGAGCACCATCGGGGCGGTCTTCTGGATCTGCTCGAAGCCCTTCTCCTCGAACGTCACCCGCACGCCCGGATGGGTCCGCTCGAACTCCTTGACGGCCTCGTTCCAGGCCACGCCCATCGCGCTGTCGGGGCCTTCGTAGTGCCAGAGCCTGAGGGTCTTGCCGTCGGCGGATCCGCCGTCCGAGCCACCGCAGGAGGTCAGCAGCAGCGATCCGCCGAGGATCACCGCTGTCGCCACCACACGCCTTCGTGCCGTCAACATCCACTGCCTCCAGAGGAGTCGGATGGGCAGGTCGTGACGTCACGCAGAGTCGATCGAACTGATGCGAGCATGACGTCGAAGCGCTTCGACGAAGGAACGTATGTGGGGCATGTGAGACCGTCAATGGGGCGTGCGGGAATTGGCGAAGCGATTCGACGGATCGAACAGGGCGAGAGAGATCACCAGGGCCGAGGCCGCCGCGATGAGGGGCACCCCGTAACCCGCCGTGACCGACGCGTGCTCCACCACCCAACCGCCTGCCGCGCTGCCGCCCGCGATGCCGCCCAGGAGGCCGGTCACCGCGAGGGTCATGCCCTCGTTCAGGCGGCCCTCGGGGGTGCGCCGCTGGACCAGCGTCATGGTGGTGATCATCGTCGGGGCGGTCGCCATGCCGGCGATCAGCAGCGCGCCCGCGAGGAGCGGGAGTGAGCCGGTGCCGGCCAGCAGGAGGGGCAGGGTGAGCAGGGCGGTCATCGCCGCGACGCACCACGGGAGGCGGGACTCGGCGGGACCGCTCGGTTCGAGGGCCCCGTACAGCAGGCCCGCCGCGCAGGAACCGGCCGCCTGGAGCGCGAGCACCACACCCGCCGCCGAGCGGTGCCCCTGCGCGTCCGCCAACGCGATCGTCACGACCTCCGTCGCCCCGAATACCCCGCCCATCGCGAGACAGACGGCGAGCAGCGAGCCGAGGCGGGCCCTGCCCGGTGCGGAGGACCGCTCCCGCACCGGTGGCTCCGTCGAGCGCTGGGCGGAGAAGAGCAGGACGCCCGTCAGCAGCAGCGCCGTGGCGACGAGGGTGCCCGCCTCCGGGAAGAGGGCGGTGCACAGGAAGGCCGCCAGGATCGGGCCGAGCATGAAGCACAGCTCGTCCGCGGCCTGTTCGAAACAGTTGGCGGTGTGGAGGGCGGCCGGGTCGTCCCTGAGCAGATGAGCCCAGCGGGCGCGGGACATGCCGCCCGTGTTGGGGGTGGTGGCGGTGGCGGCGTACGCGGCGAACAGCGCCCAGCCGGGGGCGTGGTGCCGCACGCACAGCAGCAGCGCGAGGGAGCCGAGGGCGGCGATCGCCGTGGCGGGGACGGCCACGCGGGCCTGCCCGTACCGGTCGACGAGCCGCGCGGTCCACGGGGCGACCAGCGCGGTCGCCGCCAGCCCGGTCGCGGTGACGGCACCGGCGAGAGCGTACGAGTCACGGGTGCCGGCGATCATCACGATCGCGCTCACGCTGAACATGCCCATGGGGAGACGGGCCAGGAGGTTCCCGACGGTGAAGGCTCGGGTGCCGGGGAGGGCGAAGAGACGGCGGTACGGGCCGGGCGGGCGGCTCCGGGTACGGGAGCCGGAGGTGCGGGGCGTGAAGTCGACGGCGACGAGGGTGTCGGCGGTGACGGTGAGCAACAGGGCGTTGCGGGAGGGCTGTTGCGGCATGGGTCCACCGTCGCCCGGGGCCGGTCACGGGGTCCAACACCTTCTTCCCGCCCATTCACACACTCCCGTTGTGAATGCGCCGGCCTGCTGTAGGTTCACCGGATGCCCGCACCGAGCCACCTCGACCCCCGCCTCCTGCGCGCCTTCGCCACCGTCGCCGAGGAGCTGCACTTCACGCGGGCCGCGGCCCGCCTGTACGTCGCCCAGCAGGCGCTCAGCCGGGACGTACGGAGGCTGGAGCGGGAACTGGGCGCCGAGCTGTTCGTCCGGACGACCCGGCAGGTGGTGCTGACCGCCGACGGCGAGCGGCTGCTGCCGTACGCGCGCCGCGTCCTTGAGGCGCAGGACGACCTCCTCGCCGCCTTCGGTCAGGCGCGGCCCCTGCTGGTGGACCTCAACTCCCCGGGCCTGGTCACGGGGCGCCGGGTCCTGCACCGGGCCCGGGAACTCGCCCCCGAGCAGGAGTTGATGGCCCGCTACGAGAGCGGGCTGACCGGAGCCGCGGGCGAGCTGCTCGCGGGGCGCCTCGACGCGTCGTTCGGGCGGTTCGCGGGCCTGCCCCCGGCGCTGCGGGCGGGCCTCGAACACCAGCCCGTACGGTACGAGCCGATGGCGGTCGTGCTGCCCGAGGACCACCCGCTGGCCTCGCTGGAGGCGGTGCCGCTCGCCGCGCTGGCGGGCGAGTCGGTGTACGCCGGTGCCGGAAATCCGCGGACGCCGGAGTGGACGGACCTCGCCCGTCTGCTGTTCGAGGGGCGTGGCATCGCGGTCGCGCCCGCCCTTCCCCTGGCGGTCGGCGACGAGGAGTTCGAACGGATCATGGCCAAGACGCGTCACCCGGTTCTCGCCGTGGTGGACTTTCCGGCCATGCCGGACACGGTGCTGCGGCCCCTGGTCGACCCCGTCCCGCTGTCGCCCGTGTCACTCGTGTGGAGAAGGGGTCTGGCGCATCCCGCACTGGACGCGCTGCGGCGGGCCGCAATCGAGGTCGCGGCCGGGGAGGGGTGGCTTGAGCGGCCTGTCGGGGGGTGGATTCCGGCCATCGATGCGGATGTGATGGCACTGTGATGCGGCTCTTACGGAGCTCTGACGGAGCTCTGACGCGCCGTGATGTCGCGCTGATCCCGTTCTGCTCCTGTCTCACAACTGACACGTGGACACCACAGAACCTCCGCATGCGCTACATTCATGACCCGAGCACGGTGTGGTAAGGGGGCGCTCGAACCAGGTGGGGGCCTGGTTCGACCGACGTGTGCTCGGCGTCGTACGCGCACCCGGAACTGTCCCGTGGGGGGAAGTGCGTGCGCGTGGAAAACTGGCGGGAAGACGCCCAACCTGAGTGGCCCGATCCGGCATCGGCGACCCGGGAGTCCCCGGTGACGAGGGGAGGGGGCAGAACCACCCAGGCGTTCCCGGAGACCGGCAGAACCGACGTCCGCAGGGCCCGCTCCGGCGCTGCCGAGACGGAGCTCCTGCGGGGCCGCGCGCGGTGGTTTTCCGACGCGGCCGAAACGCAGGTCCTGCCGTCGACGGGCGGGCCCCAGGGCTTGCCGCAGGCGGGGCGCGGTGCTGCCGAGACGGAGATGCTGCCGGGGGCCCATGGGGCCCGCAGAACCCGGGGTGCCGCGCGGTCCGCGGCCGAGACGGAGATCCTTTCCGCGACCCGCAGCGCCCGGCGTTCCGCACAGGCCGCCGCCGACACGGAGGTCCTTCCCGCGGTCGACGCGACCCGGGCCCTCCCGGAGTCCGGTGCCGGTGGGGCCGCCGCCCCGCGCGATCCCTGGCAGGACGGTGACGAGTCGGCCGGGCACACCCACGACCCGCACGAGGTGACCGTCCAGCTCGACGCCGTACAGCTCGGAGAGGGAATCCTGCGGCGCGCCGCGGGAGGGGCGGACACCGGGCGGGAGAGTTCCGACGGGCCGGTGTTCGTCGACGAGTCGGGCCGCCGCAGCCGTACGTTCCGCCGGATCGGCATAGCCGTCGGGGCCGCCTGCGCGATCTACGCCGTCGTCATCGTCGCCACGCTGCTGTCCGGCAACTCCAAGGCGCCCTGGCTGCCCGTACCGGGCCCGGAGGGCCGCCAGGCAGGCCAGGTCGACAGCCCGCCGCTCCCCGCGGAGTCGGCACCGCCCTCCGGCACCGGCGGTACGGCCCCGGGCAGCACCCCGTCGCCCACCGGCGGCACGTCACCGACGCCCGGCGTCAGCGCCCCCGCGTCCGGTGCCTCCACCGCCCCCGACGCCCCGGGCACGGTCGCCGACCCGCGGCCGCCGACCCCGGCCCGGTCCCCTCGGACCTCGGGCACCGGCGTCACCGTCCCCGACCCGACGGAGCCCACCGACTCGCCGGCCCCCGACGAGCCGACGGCGACCCCGACCTCCGACGAGCCGGCCGTCGGCCCCACCGAGACCACGGGCACCGCCGACAGCGCGGGCACCGACCCGGCCGTCGCGGCGGGCCCCGCCTAGAAGCCGGCCCCGTCCCTCGCGGCGGGCCCCGCCAGGAGCTCGCCCACCCGGGAGCCGGCCTCTCCGGAAGCCGGGCACCGCTCGCCCCTCCATGAGCCGGGCACCGCTCGCCCGTCCGGGAGCCGGGCACCGCTCGCCCGTCCGGGAGCCGGACTCCCTTCAGCACCACCACCCTCACCCTGTTCGGAGCACGTCCCCTGATGGCATCCCATAGCCGCCGTCCCGGCCCGCCCCCGACGCGAGCCCGCGACGGCTCCCGCCGCCGCCTGCCCCTGCGCCTGCTGCTGCCGGTGCTCGTCCTCGTCGCACTGATGGCGATGCTCATGCTGCGCGGGTACGTGCACAGCGAGATCCTCGCCGACCACCGCGTCCGGCCGCCCGCCGCCACCGACCAGGTGCCGGAGAAGATCCTTGACGGCGGCCCGGTCATCGACACCCGCAGCGGCCGCACCGAGAGCCTCAGCCTGCCCGACCACCGCCTGGTCCTCACCTTCGACGACGGCCCGGACCCGACCTGGACCCCGAAGGTCCTGGACGTGCTGAAGAAGCACAACGCCCACGCGGTCTTCTTCGTCACCGGCACCATGACCTCCCGCCACCCGGACCTGGTCCGGCGCATGGTCGAGGAGGGCCACGAGGTCGGCCTGCACACCTTCAACCACCCCGATCTGTCCTACCAGTCGAAGAAGCGCATCGACTGGGAGCTGTCCCAGAACCAGCTCGCGATATCGGGCGCGGCCGGCATCCGCACCTCCCTCTTCCGCCCGCCGTACTCCTCCTTCGCCGACGCCATGGACAACCGGTCCTGGCCGGTCACCGAGTACATCGGCGCCAACGGCTACATCACCGTCGTCAACAACACCGACAGCGAGGACTGGCAGAAGCCCGGCGTCGACGAGATCATCCGCCGTGCCACGCCCAAGGGCGGCAAGGGCGCGATCGTGCTGATGCACGACTCCGGCGGCGACCGTCACCAGACGGTGCAGGCGCTGGACAGGATGCTGCCTGACCTGCAGAAGCAGGGCTACGAGTTCGACAACCTCACCGAGGCCCTCGACGCGCCCAGCGCCCACACCCGGGTGACCGGGATCGACGCGTGGAAGGGCAAGGCGTGGGTCTTCCTGGTCCAGGCCTCGGACAGCATCACCGGCGGTCTGGTGGTCGGCCTCGCCGTCATCGGCTTCCTGGTCATCGCCCGCTTCGTCCTGATGCTCCTGCTGTCCGGCCTGCACGCCCGCCGCGTCCGCCGCCGCGACTTCCGCTGGGGGCCGCCGGTCACCGAACCGGTGTCGGTGCTGGTCCCGGCGTACAACGAGGCCAAGTGCATCGAGAACACCGTCCGTTCCCTGATGGCCAGTGACCACCCGATCGAGGTCATCGTCATAGACGACGGCTCCAGCGACGGCACGGCGCGGATCGTGGAGGGGATGGGACTGCCCAACGTCCGGGTGGTCCGTCAGCTCAACGCGGGCAAACCGGCCGCGCTGAACCGGGGCGTGGCCAACGCTCGTCACGACCTGATCGTGATGATGGACGGCGACACGGTCTTCGAACCGTCCACGGTCCGCGAACTCGTACAGCCCTTCGGCGACCGGCGCGTGGGCGCGGTCGCGGGCAACGCGAAGGTCGGCAACCGGGACTCGCTGATCGGTGCCTGGCAGCACATCGAGTACGTGATGGGCTTCAACCTCGACCGCCGCATGTACGACATCCTGCGCTGCATGCCGACCATCCCGGGCGCGGTGGGCGCCTTCCGGCGCTCGGCACTGCAAAGGGTCGGCGGCATGAGCGAGGACACGCTCGCCGAGGACACCGACATCACCATGGCACTGCACCGCGACGGCTGGCGCGTGGTGTACGCGGAGAACGCCCGCGCGTGGACCGAGGCCCCGGAGACCGTCCAGCAGCTGTGGTCCCAGCGCTACCGCTGGTCCTACGGCACCATGCAGGCGATCTGGAAGCACCGCCGCGCCCTCGTCGAGAAGGGTCCCTCGGGCCGCTTCGGCCGGGTGGGCCTTCCCCTCGTCTCCCTGTTCATGGTCGTGGCGCCGCTGCTGGCCCCGCTGATCGACATCTTCCTTCTGTACGGGATCATCTTCGGCCCGACCCAGAAGACGATCGTGGCATGGCTGGGCGTCCTGGCGATCCAGGCGGTCTGCGCGGCGTACGCCTTCCGGCTGGACCGCGAGCGCATGACGCACCTCATCTCGCTGCCCCTGCAGCAGATCCTCTACCGCCAGCTCATGTACGTCGTGCTGCTCCAGTCCTGGATCACCGCGCTCACCGGCGGCCGGCTGCGCTGGCAGAAGCTGCGGCGCACCGGCGTCGTGGAGGCGCCCGGCGGCCCGGTGCCGCGCCAGCGCACGGGCAGCAGCAGTGAACGGAGGCCTGTGGCATGACCAGCGGAAACACGACGTCGTACGGCATTCCGCAGCAGCGCACGACGGAGCCGGCACCCGCCGCTCCCACCGCCCCCACCCCTGAGGTGGGCCGGAAACCGGGACGCGACCGCTACCTGGACCTGCTGCGCTCGATCGCCCTGGTCCGCGTCGTCGTCTACCACCTGTTCGGCTGGGCGTGGCTGACGGTGCTGTTCCCGTCGATGGGCGTGATGTTCGCGCTGGCGGGTTCACTGATGGCGCGGTCGCTGAACCGCCCGGCGCTGGGCGTGATCAGAAGCAGGGTCAGGAGGTTGCTGCCTCCCCTCTGGGCGTTCAGCGCGGTGGCGCTGGCGCTGATGTTCGCGGGCGGCTGGAACCCGGTGAAGGACCCCGACCACGGCGGCACGTGGGGCCTGGTCGACCTGGTCAACTACGTCATCCCGATCGGCGCCCCGCCCTTCCCCTGGCACATCGGCTCCAAGTCGGGCCTGCTGGAGGACACATGGGCGGTGCAGGCGGCGGGCCCGCTGTGGTACCTGCGCGCGTACCTGTGGTTCGTGGTCGCGTCGCCCCTGCTGCTGTGGGCGTTCCGCCGGGCACCCTGGCCGACGTTGCTGGCCCCCCTGGGCCTGACCGCGATCGTCGGCACCGGCCTGGTCACGATCCCCGGCGAGACGGGCAACGCCGTCACCGACTTCGCGGTCTACGGCGGCTGCTGGGTCCTGGGCTTCGCCCACCACGAGGGCCTGCTGACAAAGATCCCTCGTTACGCCGCCGTCTCCGGCTGCTTCCTGCTGATGGCCTTCGGCCTGTGGTGGGCGTCGGGCCACCTCGGCCCCGACGGCTGGGACCTCAACGACATCCCGCTGGCCCAGGCGACATGGTCGTTCGGCTTCGTGGTGATCCTGCTGCTGTACTCGCCGTCCTGGCAGGAACTCCCGGGCCGCCTGGCGAAGTGGGACAAGCTGGTGACCCTCTCCAACAACCGGGCGGTCACCATCTACCTGTGGCACAACTTCCTGATCATGGCCACGGTCCCGATCCTCGACCTGCTCTACGAGCTCCCGTTCATGCAGGGCGACAGCGCGGTGGCCGCCCTCGACGCCACGTACACGATCTGGATGTTCTGCCTCGTCTGGCCGCTGATCGGCCTGGTGATCCTGGCGGTCGGCTGGATCGAGGACCTGGCGGCGAAGCGCGGGCCGCGGCTGTGGCCGAACGGGGCGCGGAAGCGGGGGACGCGGGCGCGGTGAGCGGGAACGCGGACTGCCCCAGGCGCGCACGCCTGGGGCACCAGCGGCCCGTTGCTCACTGGATCGGCGAGTCCGGCGGGGGGAGCCGGTAGGTGGTCTCCCGGTCGACGGAGTCGACGCCGTCGACCGCCTCCAGGGCCGGGATCCGGTCCTCGGCGATGGTGCCGGAGAGCGTGCCGAGTTCCGGTTGCTCGCCGGTGACCGTCAGTCCGGCCTGCCGCAGGGCTTCGACGACTTCCGTGAACCGGTCGGGGTCGACCGCGAGGATGACCCCGACCGGTGCGGAGTTGGACGACTCGCTCACGGGGCCTGGAGCAGGCCCGCGCCGACGTCCCTGACGGGCTGCTGGAGCGGGAAGGCACCGGATTTCAGCATGGCCACGAGCTTGTCCGCGGTGGCGCTGGGGTTGGCCTGGGCGAGCAGGGCGATCACACCCGCGACGTGCGGGGTGGCCATGCTGGTACCGCTCATGTTCTGGTACCCGCCGCCGGGCATGGCCGAGCGCACCTGCCAGCCGGGCGCGGCGACGTCGATCTCGCCGCCCTGGCCGTTGATGCCGCCGTTGGAGAAGAACGTCGGCGCGATCGCCTTGTCCAGCGCGGCCACGGCGAGGATGGAGGGGCAGTTGGCGGGCCGGGCGACGGGGTTGATGATCGGGGGCCGGCGGCTCTCGTTGCCCGCGGCGGCGACGATCACGCAGCCGCGCTCCATGATGCGCTTGGCCAGGATCTCGTAGGTCTGCGGGAACATCTCACCGGGCCGGACCGGAGCGCCGAGTGACATGGAGATCACCTTCGCGCCCTGGGAGACGGCCCAGGCCATGCCGGCCAGGATCTGGCCGTCGGTGCCGCTGCCGCGGTTGCTGAGCACCTTCACCGCGAGGATCCGGGCCTCGGGAGCCACGCCGTAGCGGGGGCCCTGCCGGGGGGTGGCCGGACCGGCGGCGGTGCCGATGCAGTGGGTGCCGTGGCCGTGGCCGTCCTTGACGCTCTCGCCGGGCACGAAGGAGACCATCCCGTCGATGCGTCCGGCGAAGTCCGGGTGCTCGGGGTCCACACCGGTGTCGAGGACGGCGATCTTGATGCCGCGTCCGGTGAGGTGGGTCAGGTTGGCCCGGATCGCCTGCTGACCCCAGGTGTACTTGTCCTCGATCCAGGCCGGTCCCTGGCCTGCGGCCATCTCGGCGAGAGTGTGCCGGGTGACGACCTCCTCATCGCTGCGGAAGGCCGGGAAGAACTCGGTCGGTGCCTGCTGCGGGGCGGTGATGGGCAGGGCGTAGACCATGCGCTCGGGCTCGGCCGCGATGATCGAGGACTCCGACTCGGCTGTGGTCACCAGGGCGTGGCGCTGCTCGGGCCGGACCTCGACGACGGCGGCGCTGAGGTCCTCGAAGAGCACGGAGACGTCGGGGCGTTCGAGGAGTTCGGCGACGTTCTCGGCCTCGGCTCCTCGGACGCGTTCCACGGTTGCGATGTCGGCGGAGGAACGCAGTGCGTTGATCGCGTTCTCCTGGTTGCTCGGGTCGAGCAGGACCACGTATCGACCGGTGTACTCCGTGCCCTGGGCCCCGAAGCCGTTGGGCTGGTGGGGCTGTTCGCCGAAGGTGCGCCTGTCCATGGGTCCGTTCGCCATTGAATTTCCCGCTTTCTGTGCGTTCCCCCGGTTTGGTGGACACGCGCCGGTGCACGGACTGCCGGACGCCGAGGATGGGGGCGTGGTTCAACCGTGTACGACGCGTACTGCCGTGACCTGCAGGACTGTCCCTTCTCAGGCCGTCGGCACCGCCCCCTCGAACACGGTCGCACCGGCCGGGGAGGCTCGCAACACAAGGCCGCCACCCGGTGATTCCAGGAGGTCAGAGGCGGGGGAGAGGAGCGCGGCACACGACCGCCCCGACGGTCGGCGCACCGAGCCGTACCCGGTGCGCCGTACCACCCGCAACGGCTCCCCGACGAACTGCTCCAGCACTACCGGCAGATGGCTGCGCGTGAAGGAGCCCACCACGAGCTGACGTTCACGGCCGACCGCACCAGCCGGCCAGGCGTACCTTCACGGCCACCACCGCCGACGACAACTTGCCGCCGCCCCGTCAGGCCGGGGCGGCGGCACCGTCTCGTCTCACTGGATCGGGGAGTCCGGCGGGGGGAGCCGGTAGGTGGTCTCCCGGTCGAGGGAGTCGACGCCGTCGACCGCCTCCAGGGCCGGGATCCGGTTCTCGGCGATGGTGCCGGAGAGCGTGCCGAGTTCCGGTTGCTCGCCGGTGACCGTCAGTCCGGCCTGCCGCAGGGCTTCGACGACTTCCGTGAACCGGTCGGGGTCGACCGCGAGGATGACCCCGACCGGTGCGGAGTTGGACGACTCGCTCACGGGGCCTGGAGCAGGCCCGCGCCGACGTCCCTGACGGGCTGCTGGAGCGGGAAGGCACCGGATTTCAGCATGGCCACGAGCTTGTCCGCGGTGGCGCTGGGGTTGGCCTGGGCGAGCAGGGCGATCACACCCGCGACGTGCGGGGTGGCCATGCTGGTGCCGCTCATGTTCTGGTACCCGCCGCCGGGCATGGCCGAGCGCACCTGCCAGCCGGGCGCGGCGATGTCGATCTCGCCGCCCTGGCCGTTGATGCCGCCGTTGGAGGAGAACGTCGGCGCGATCGCCTTGTGGAGTGAGGCCACGGCGAGGATGGAGGGGCAGTTGGCGGGCCGGGCGACGGGCTGGATGATGGGAGGCCGGCGGCTCTCGTTGCCCGCGGCGGCGACGATCACGCAGCCGCGCTCCATTGCCCGCTTGGCCAGGATCTCGTAGGTCTGCGGGAAGAGCTCACCGGGCCGGACCGCTGCCCCGAGTGACATGGAGATCACCTTCGCGCCCTGGGAGACGGCCCAGGCCATGCCGGCCAGGATCTGGCCGTCGGTGCCGTTGCCTCTGTTGCTGAGCACCTTCACCGCGAGGATCCGGGCCTCGGGAGCCACGCCGTAGCGGGGGCCCTGCCGGGGGGTGGCCGGGCCGGCGGCGGTGCCGATGCAGTGGGTGCCGTGGCCGTGGCCGTCGTTCACGGACTCGCCGGGCACGAAGGAGACCGCCCCGTCGATACGGCCGGCGAAGTCCGGGTGCTCGGGGTCCACACCGGTGTCGAGGACGGCGATCTTGATGCCGCGTCCGGTCAGATGGGTCAGGTTGGCCCGGATCGCCTGCAGGCCCCACGTCCATTTCTCCTCGATCCAGGCCGGTCCCTGGCCTGCGGCCATCTCGGCGAGAGTGTGCCGGGTGACGACCTCCTCATCGCTGCGGAAGGCCGGGAAGAACTCGGTCGGTGCCTGCTGCGGGGCGGTGATGGGCAGGGCGTAGACCATGCGCTCGGGCTCGGCCGCGATGATCGAGGACTCCGACTCGCACGTGGTCACCAGCGCGTGGCGCTGCTCGGGCCGGACCTCGACGACGGCGGCGCTGAGGTCCTCGAAGAGCACGGAGACGTCGGGGCGCTCCAGGAGTTCGGCGACGTTCTCGGCCTCGGCTCCTCGGACGCGTTCCACGGTCGCGATGTCGGCGGAGGAACGCAGTGCGTTGATCGCGTTCTCCTGGTTGCTCGGGTCGAGCAGGACCACGTATCGACCGGTGTACTCCGTGCCCTCGCCCCCGAAGCCGTCGGGCTGGTGGGGCTGTTCGCCGAAGGTGCGCCTGTCCATGGGTCCGTTCGCCATTGAATTTCCCGCTTTCTGCGTGTTTCCTCCGGTTTGGTGGACGCACGCCGATGCACGGCCGGACGCCGAGGATGGGGGCGTGGTTCAACCGTGCACCAGCACGCCTGCCGCGACCTGCAGCGTTGCCCCGCTTCCAGGCCGTCGGCACCGCCCCCTCGAACACGGTCGCACCGGCCGGGGAGGCTCGCAACACCATGCCGCCGCCCGGTGATTCCGGGAGGTCAGAGGCGGGGCGAGGCACACTCCGGTGTGCTGATGGCGTGGTCGATCGCGGCGGCGACGTCGGCGGCGACATGGGTGGGCCGGCAGGAGTCCCGCGTCCAGGGCCGACCGTCCGTCACCCATACGCTGCGCAGGCCGAGTGCGTGGGCGCCCGCGATGTCGGCGTGCGGCGAATCGCCGATGACCCAGGCGCCGGCGAGGGAGGCTCCGACCATGGCCGCTGCCGCCTGGAACACCTCCGGTTCCGGCTTCTTGTGGCCGATGTCCTGCGAGACGACCCAGCCGTCCACGAGCCGGTCGAGGCCGGTGTTACGGATCTTCGCCTCCTGCTGGGCCGTGCGGCCATTGGTGACGATCACGCTCGTCCAGCCGTGCGCCCGCGCCCTGCCCAGTGCCTCACGGGCCGGGGGTGCCAGGACGACGCGGTCGGCGGCGCCGCGGTCGAGCAGTGCGCGGACGGCGGGGGCCGCCGGTACGAGGCTCCCGTAACGGTCGGTCAGAGCGGCGGCGACCTCATGACGGGGGGTGTAGCCACTGGCGTCGACGGACATCACCCACGCGAGGTCGGTGTCGGGCAGGCCGTGCTCGGCCAGGAAGGCGGCGACAGCGTGCCGGAAGGCCGCATCGCGGTCGACCAGGGTGTTGTCGAGGTCCAGCAGCAGCAGCGGCATGGCAGGAGTACATCACGGTCCCGGACGTACGGCCCTGTCCGAGCGTCAAGGCCCGGTCAAGCAGGGACGGCTGCGGTACCGCGCTGTCACACCGGCGTGCGAGACTGCCCCGCGGTTGCGGAAGTGAACAGGGTGCCCGTGGGGAGAGCAGGCGACGATGAGCAAGCGGCAAGTGCGGAAGATGCTGCAGTTGATGGCGAGCGGGGAGCCTGTCCAGCTCACCAGTCCCATGGCGTCCGTGAAGAAGCTCGCCCGGCTCGCCTTCATAGCCCAGCAGTTCGGGTACGAGTACGCCGACGTACGGCAGAGCAGTGGCCGTAACGGCGCGCTCACCATGCTGATCGTGCCCGACCCCAGCCCGCAGGCCCGCGCCCGTGCCGCGCAGAACTGGGCGCAGTACCCGAACGCCGCGGACGGGGTCTCCGTGCCGCCCCTCGTGCCGGACGCGTTCGAATTGCTCAAGGCGCGGATCCAGTTCGACCTCACCGGCAAGAACGCCGAGAAGCGGATGGGGTACGCGGCCCTGGGACTCACCGTCGGGTGCGTGGTGCTCGCCTTCCGGCTGGGCGGCGATTCCGCGGCCTACATCGCCGCGTTCATCACCTGGCTGGTGTTCATGGGCGTCTTCGGCATCGGGTTCGTCGTCACGCGCAAACGCAACGCCAAGTTCGCGGTCCGGCTGCAGGCCGCCGGGTTCACGCCGGTGACGGACGAGACCGGGCGGGTGCGGTATCTGCCGGCCGGTGCGCAGCCTCCGGGGCACGGGAATCCGTTCGCAGCCGCCCCCGGCCCGTACGGCGCACCCGGTCACCAGCAGATGCCCGGCCACCAGCCCTACCCGCCCCAGCAGGCCCCGGCCGCGTACCCCGCCCAGCCCGCCACAGGCCCGTACGCCGCCCAGCCGGCCCCCGGCCCGTACGCCCCGCCGGCCCCCGGCCCGTACGCCCAGCCGGCCCCCGGCCCGTACGCCTCCCAGCCCTACCCCCAGCAGCCCCCACAGCCCCAGCAGCCCCAGCCATACGCGCAGCCGCACCCGCCCCAGCCCCACCTCCAGCAGAACCCCCACTGGCAGCCCCCGCAGCACTGACGCCTCCCTCACCTCCACCCAAAGGGCGAGAACCTCTCATCCCGCCCCGACCGGAGGTGAGAGCAAAGTTCCCTTCCGGTCACTCGATGCCACAGGCAGGAAACGCGGCCTCCCTACCGTCGGGACTCAGCCACTCGTAGTACGACCTGAGCCCGGAGCACCGTGGAGGCGTCATGACAGCCCCTAGCACATCCCCCGCGTCCAGCAGGGGAGGCCGCTGGATCAAGCACTGGGATCCCGAGGACGAGACGTTCTGGCAGGAGACCGGCGAGAAGGTCGCCCGCCGGAACCTGTTCTTCTCCGTCCTGTCCGAGCACATCGGGTTCTCGATCTGGACCCTGTGGTCCGTGCTGGTGCTCTTCATGGGCCCGGAGTACGGCCTCACCCCGGCCGACAAGTTCCTGCTGACCTCGATGGTGACGCTGGTCGGAGCCGTCGTCCGAGTCCCCTACACCTTCGCTGTCGCGATCTTCGGCGGGCGGAACTGGACGATCATCTCCGCCGGCCTCCTGCTCGTCCCGTCCGTCGCCGCCTTCATGGTGATGGAGCCCGGCACCTCCTTCTCCACCTTCCTGCTGGTCGGCCTGCTGGCCGGCGTCGGCGGCGGAAACTTCGCCTCCTCCATGACCAACATCAACGCCTTCTTCCCGCTCAGGAAGAAGGGGTGGGCGCTCGGCCTCAACGCCGGCGGCGGCAACATCGGTGTGCCCGTCATCCAGCTGGCCGCGCTCGCCATCATCGGCGCCAGCGGCGGACCGCGCGTGCTGCTCGGCATCTACATCCCGCTGATCGTCGTGGCCGCCGTCCTCGCCGCGCTCTTCATGGACAACCTGGAGAACGTGAAGAACGACACCGGTGCCGCCAAGGACGCCGCGAAGGACGCGCACACCTGGATCATGTCCTTCCTCTACATCGGCACCTTCGGCTCGTTCATCGGCTACAGCTTCGCCTTCGGGCAGGTGCTGACCAACCAGTTCGGCCGTACGCCGCTGCAGGCCGCGTACGTCACCTTCCTCGGTCCGCTGCTCGGCTCCCTGATCCGCCCGCTCGGCGGCTGGCTCGCCGACCGGTACGGCGGCGCGAAGATCAGCCTGTGGAACTACGTCGGCATGGGCCTCGCCACCGCGGTCCTGATCGGCGCCTCCATGGAGAAGTCGCTGGCCCTGTTCACCGTCGCCTTCGTGGTGCTGTTCGTGCTCAGCGGTCTCGGCAACGGCTCGACGTTCAAGATGATCCCCGGCATCTTCCAGACCAAGGCCCTCGCCAAGGGGCTTCGGGGCGAGGAGGCGGCCGCGTACGGACGGCGCCTGTCCGGGGCCTCCATGGGGCTCATCGGTGCCGTCGGAGCCCTCGGCGGTGTCGGGATCAACCTGGCCTTCCGGCAGTCCTTCCTCTCCTACGGATCCGGCACCGGCGCCTTCGTCGCCTTCCTCGCCTTCTACGCCGTCTGCTTCGCGGTGACGTGGGCCGTATACCTTCGCCGCCCGCTCGGCGGATCGAAGATCACCGCCGCCTCGGAGGCGAAGCCGCAGCTCAGCTACGCCGAGGTGTGACGTAACACCAGCGACATCTACCCGAACCGAGCCTGTCACGAGCCGTTGACAGGCTCGGTCGGCATGCAGGTGTAAGCCGCCCCTCATGTGTAACGCACCTCTGAGAGGTGCCAGGACTGGAGTGCGGGACAAGAGTGATGTACGACGAACAGCAGCGAACGGAACACGGCCCCCTCGCGGGCTTCACCGTGGGTGTGACAGCCGCGCGCCGGGCCGACGAACTGGGGGCCCTCCTCCAGCGGCGCGGCGCCGCCGTCCTGCACGCCCCCGCTCTGCGGATCGTGCCCCTCTCCGACGACAGCGAACTGCTCGCCGCGACCAAGGAGATCATCCATCAGGTGCCGGACGTCGTGGTCGCCACGACCGCGATCGGCTTCCGGGGATGGATCGAGGCCGCCGAGGGCTGGGGGCTCGGCGCGGACCTGCTCGACCGGCTGCGCGGGGTGGAACTGCTCGCGCGCGGGCCCAAGGTCAAGGGAGCCGTACGGGCGGCCGGGTTGACCGAGGAATGGTCGCCGTCGTCCGAGTCCATGGCCGAGGTACTGGACCGGCTCCTGGAAGAGGGCGTCGACGGCCGCCGTATCGCCGTACAGCTGCACGGCGAGCCGCTGCCCGGGTTCGTGGAGGCGCTGCGGGCCGGGGGAGCGGAGGTCCTGGGCGTTCCCGTCTACCGGTGGATGCCGCCGGAGGACATCGGGCCGATGGACCGGCTGCTCGACGCCACCGTCTCCCGCGGCCTGGACGCGCTCACCTTCACCAGCGCGCCCGCCGCCGCCTCACTCCTCTCCCGTGCCGAGGAGCGTGGGCTGCTGCCCGAGTTCCTCGCCGCACTCAACCACGACGTGCTGCCGGCCTGTGTCGGCCCGGTCACCGCGCTGCCGTTGCAGGCCAAGGGCATCGACACCGTCCAGCCCGAGCGCTTCCGGCTCGGCCCCCTCGTACAACTGCTGTGCCAGGAACTGCCCGCCCGGGCGCGGTCGCTGCCCATCGCCGGGCACCGGGTGGAGATCCGCGGGCACGCGGTGCTGGTCGACGGGGAGCTCAAGCCCGTGCCGCCCGCCGGAATGTCCCTGCTGCGGGCCCTGTCCCGGCAGCCCGGCTGGGTGGTCGCCCGCGCCGAACTGCTGCGCGCGCTGCCGGGTGCGGGACGTGACGAGCACGCGGTGGAGACGGCGATGGCCCGGCTGCGTACGGCCCTCGGCACGCCGAAGCTGATCCAGACGGTCGTCAAGCGGGGCTACCGGCTCGCCCTGGACCCGGCGGCCGACGCCAAGTACGCCGACGCCTGAGGGGCGCCTCCCGCCGGCACGAGGGGTTCCGGGCCGGGGAGCGGGCAGGCACTGTAGGAGGGAACGGTTCCCCCTGCCCCCTTTCTCCTTCCCGACCGGGAAGCCCCTAGGCGGTGACAGGCACATGGCACTGGGTACGGCCACGGCCCCGCACGAGCTGCGGTTCGACGCCGGGCGGATCTGCCTCGACCTCCTCGCCACCACCCATCCCGTGGAACGGCTCGACTCCCTTGAGGTGCTGCGCGCCTGGATCACCGGCTCCGGGCTCGTACCCCGCGGCACCCCGCTGGTGCGGGCCGACGCCTCCTGGCTGGTGGCGTTCCGGGAACTGCGCGGCCACACCGCCCGGTTGGTGCACGGCAGGCAGGCGCCGGACGGGCGGCCGTACGACCTGGCGCTCGCCCGCGTCAACGAGCTGGCCCGCGCCGCGCCCCCGGCACCGCGCGCGGTCCCCGGCGAGGACGGGGCGCTGGTGCGGGAGTTGTCCGCTCCGCCCGGGTGCGCGGAACTGCTCGGCGCGGTCGCCCGGGACGCCGTGGACCTGCTCACCGATCCCGTGGCCCGGGCGAGCCTGCGTCAGTGCGAGGGCGACAACTGCCCGATCGTGTACCTCGACACCTCCCGCGGGCACCGGAGGCGTTGGTGTTCCAGCGAGGTCTGCGGAAACCGCGAGCGGGTCGCCCGGCACCGCCGCCGCGCCGCTCTCACCCGCCCATAAAGGACTTGTCAGTTGATTCTGAATGGCCTTCAAAAACGCCTTTCTCTGACGGCCCCCCACCTGAGGGCCCGTTATGTTCCTTCTGTGACACGACTGTCGAAGTGATTTCGATTACACCCCGTTTACCTACGCCCCCGTAGGGAAAACCCCAGTGACCTTGCCTGGCGTGTCGGAAATGTAAAGATCGCGCGGGGAGAATGTGTCTCCTTGTCCGTCACGTCATGTCAGCCCACAGAAAACTGTCACCTCGCGTTGAACGCCCAACACGCCTTCTGCGTACCTGTGGTGGAGCGACCGACTGGGGGAACCCCCGGACATCGGAGGTGGGCGTGCGCAAGGATTCCGTCGTGGCCAATGAACGTGGAACGAGGGCCCGACATCGCATGTCCCAGCCCTCGGAACCTGACGAGGAGCTGATGCGTGCTCTGTACAGAGAGCATGCCGGACCCCTGCTTGCGTATGTCTTGAGGCTGGTCGCCGGAGATCGGCAGCGTGCCGAGGACGTCGTGCAGGAGACGCTCATCCGTGCCTGGAAGAATGCCGGTCAGCTCAATCGGGCGACCGGCTCGGTACGCCCCTGGCTGGTGACGGTCGCTCGCCGCATCGTCATCGACGGCCACCGCAGCCGGCAGGCCCGGCCGCAGGAGGTCGACCCGTCGCCGCTGGAGGTCATCCCCGCGGAGGACGAGATCGACAAGGCGCTGTGGCTCATGACGCTGTCGGACGCGCTCGACGACCTGACCCCGGCCCACCGGGAGGTCCTCGTCGAGACGTATTTCAAGGGGCGTACCGTCAATGAGGCGGCCGAGACCCTGGGCATACCCAGCGGCACCGTCCGCTCGCGGGTCTTCTATGCCCTGCGGTCGATGAAGCTGGCCCTGGAGGAGCGGGGTGTGACGGCGTGATGAGCGTTTACGGGGGTAATCAGGGATTCGGTACAGGTGGCGCGGGTATGTCTGGTCCCATGCAGGGATCACCGGTGCCGAACGAACACGAGACCGTCGGCGCCTACGCCCTCGGCATCCTCGACGATGCCGAAGCGACCGCCTTCGAGGCCCATCTCGCCACCTGTGAATGGTGCGCCCAGCAGCTCGACGAGCTCGCCGGGATGGAACCGATGCTGGCCGCGCTCGCGGACCTGCCCGGCTCCGGCACACCCGCGATCGGCGAGTCGCTCTCCGCGAAGCCCAGCCCGCGGGTGGTCGAGAAGCTCGTCGACGAGGTCGCCGAGCGCCGCGCCCAGAAGCGGCGCCGCAGCTTCTACATGGTGGCGGCCGCGGCCGCGCTGATCGTCGGCGGCCCGTTCGTGGCCGTGGCGACGAGCGGCGGTGGCGGCGACGGCGGCAGCGGCGGCAACCAGACACTCCAGGCCAGCCCCGCCAAGCAGGCCTTCCAGCAGATGTCCGACAAGCTCACCGCCACCGACCCGAGCACCAAGGTCACCGCGACCGTGGCCATGGAGGAGAAGCTCTGGGGCGCGGAAGTCGGCGTGGAGCTCAAGAACGTCAAGGGCCCGGAGAAGTGCTCGCTCATCGCCGTCGGCAAGAACGGCGAGCGGGAGACGATCAGCTCCTGGTCCGTGGGCAAGTGGGGCTACGGCCTCCCGGACGCCAAGACCGAGCAGGCCAAGCAGCCCCTGTACGTGCTCGGTGGCGCCGCCTTCCAGCCGAACGAGATCGATCACTTCGAGGTCATGACCTTCGACGGGAAGAAGCTGGTCCAGATCGACGCGTAGCTTCTTCCCGCACGGGGCCCCCTTCGCGTACGGTTGACGGCTGCCCAGCACGTCAGAAGGGGGCCCGGTGGCCGCTCAGGCTCAACAGGAAACCGCGGTCGACTCGGTTCGCGACCGGGAGATCAGCGTCGAACAGGAACACCTGGACCGGGTGTACCGGCGCCTTGAGGAGAAGATCCACGAGGCCGAGTTCCTCATGAACGACGCTGCCCAGCGCGGTCAGATCGGCACGCCCGGGGCGCTCGCCGAGCGGGACGCCCAGGTCTTCCGCGCGGGCATCCACCTCAGCCGCCTCAACAACGAGTTCGAGGACTTCCTCTTCGGCCGGATCGACCTGCTGCGGGGCAAGGACGGCAAGAAGGGTCCCGACGGCGCCTACACGGCGGTCGAGCCCGCCGAGGGAGCCGTGCGCTCCGACAACACCGCCGACATCGCCGAGACCCTGCACATCGGCCGCATCGGCGTCCTCGACGAGGACTACGCCCCGCTGGTCATCGACTGGCGGGCCCCCGCCGCCGCCCCCTTCTACCGCTCCACCCCCGTCGACCCCGGCCGGGTCGTGCGCCGGCGCGTCATCCGCTCCAAGGGGCGCAGAGTGCTGGGCGTCGAGGACGACCTGATGCGTCCCGAGCTGAAGGCCTTCCTCGACGGTGACGAGCTGCCCGTCATCGGCGACGGCGCCCTGATGGCCGCGCTCGGGCAGGCGCGCAGCCACACCATGCGGGACATCGTCGCCTCCATCCAGGCAGAGCAGGATCTTGTGATCCGCGCCCCCGCCGCCTCCGTGACGTATGTCGAGGGCGGCCCCGGCACCGGCAAGACCGCCGTCGCCCTGCACCGGGCGGCCTACCTCCTCTACCAGGACCGGCGCCGGTACGCGGGCGGCATCCTGATCGTCTCGCCCACCCCGCTGCTGGTGGCGTACACCGAGGGCGTGCTGCCCTCCCTCGGCGAAGAGGGCCAGGTCGCCATCCGCGCGATCGGCTCCCTGGTCGACGGCGCCGAGGCCACGCTGTACGACTCCCCGTCCGCGGCCCGCGCCAAGGGCTCCTCCCGCATGCTCAAGGTGCTGCGCAAGGCCGCGCGCGGAGCCCTGGAGCTGAACGATTCACCGGACCGGCTGCGGGTGGTCGCCTTCGGCCGCCGGCTGGAGCTGGAGGCCGGCGAACTGGAGGGCATCCGCCGAGCCGCCCTCGGCGGCACCGCGCCCGTGAACCTGCTGCGCCCCCGCGCCCGCAAGCTGCTGCTGGACGCCCTGTGGGAGAAGTCCGGCGCCGCCGCCCGGCACACCGACCCCGAGCTGGCGGCCGAGCTGCGCTCCTCCTTCGACGAGGACGTGTCCGCCGAGGACGGCTTCATCGCGTTCCTCGACGCCTGGTGGCCCGAGCTGACCCCGGGAGCCGTGCTGACGGCCATGTCCGACGAGCGGCGGCTGGGCCGCTGGGCGCGACGGATCCTCAACCCGGGCGAGGTCCGCAGGGTCGCCCGCTCCCTGAAGCGGGACGGCCACTCCGTGCACGACGTGGCGATGCTCGACGAGCTCCAGGCCATCCTCGGCAGTCCGGCCCGCCCCCGGAGGAAGCGCGAGCTGGACCCGCTGGAGCAGCTCACCGGGCTGGAGGAGCTGATGCCGGTCCGCGAGGAGACCCAGCGCGAGCGCGCCGAGCGGCTGGCGCAGGAGCGCACCGAGTACGCGCACGTCATCGTCGACGAGGCCCAGGACCTCACGCCGATGCAGTGGCGGATGGTCGGCCGGCGCGGCCGGCACGCCACCTGGACGGTCGTCGGCGACCCGGCCCAGTCCTCCTGGTCCGACCCCGACGAGGCGGCGGCCGCCCGCGACGAGGCCCTCGGCACCCGCCCGCGCCGCCGCTTCGAGCTCACCGTGAACTACCGCAACCCCGCGGAGATCGCCGAGCTGGCGTCCAAGGTGCTGGCCCTCGCCATGCCGGGCTCGCGGTCGCCGAGGGCCGTGCGCTCCACCGGCGTGCAACCGCGCTTCGAGGTCGTACGGGAATCGCCGGCCCAGACGGTCCGCGAGGAGGCCGCGCGGCTGCTGGACCGGGTCGACGGCACGGTCGGCGTCGTCGTCGCGATGAACCGCCGCGAGGAGGCCAGGCGCTGGCTCGCCGGGCTCGGCGACCGGGTCGTGGCGCTCGGCAGCCTGGAGGCCAAGGGCCTGGAGTACGACGCGACGGTCGTCTTCTCCCCGGCGGAGATCGCGGACGAGTCCCCGGCGGGCCTTCGTGTCCTGTACGTCGCCCTGACCCGCGCCACCCAGCAGCTGACGGTCGTCTCGGGCGACCGGGACGAGCCGGACGCGGCCGGGGTGCCGGACCTGCTGCGCGATTAGCGGTCTTCGGGCCCGGCCGCCCGGTGGCGTCTGCGAGCATGGCGTCATGGACGAGGAAGTCATCCCGATCCTGCGCGTGGCCGACGCCGCCGCGGCCGTCCGCTGGTACGGCCGACTGGGCTTCGCCCAGCAGTGGGAACACCGCTTCGAGCCGGGCCTGCCGGCCTTCGTGGAGGTCGCGCGCGGCCGGGTACGGCTGTTCCTGTCGGAGCACCCCGGGGACGCGCGGCCGGACACCCTGGTCTACCTGCGGGTGGCCGATGTCGACGAGGTCGCCGCCGAGTTCGGGCTACGAGTCGAGGCGGCTCCCTGGGCGCGGGAGATCGAGCTGCGCGACCCCGACGGCAACCGCCTGCGCATCGGCACGCCCGCCGGGTGACCGGAACCGCTCGAAGACGAACTCCGGTGCGGGAATGGCCGTACGGGATCTGTTTGTTAGCCTTGATGTGGCACCGGCCCGATCCAAGCCCCCGGGCCCAACCTTAGTCGCTTCGAGCGACCACTTGCCGCGAGGCGAGCATGGCGGGTCGGTGTCACTGAACGTCGAAGAGGTCCACGTCACGATGTGACGTGGACCTCTTTTGCTTGGCATGTGCTTGAGAACAAAACGTTCGCAACCTCACGCGGCTACCAGCTACCCGACGGTAGGTGCGACGATCGGACGGCACATCTTCGCGACATCGTGAAAGCAGAGGAAGTCGGCCATGGCAACGGCGCCCAGCGTCTCCTACTCGATGACGGTCCGGCTGGAGGTGCCCGCGAGCGGAACCGCCGTCTCGCAGCTCACCACCGCCGTGGAGTCCTCCGGAGGCTCGGTGACCGGCCTCGACGTCACCGCGTCCGGTCACGAGAAGCTCCGCATCGACGTCACGATCGCGGCCACCTCGACCGCACACGCCGACGAGATCGTGGAGAAGCTCCGCGGCATCGAGGGCGTCACGCTGGGCAAGGTCTCGGACCGTACGTTCCTCATGCACCTCGGCGGCAAGATCGAGATGGCGTCGAAGCACCCCATCCGCAACCGTGACGACCTGTCCATGGTCTACACGCCGGGTGTGGCCCGCGTCTGCATGGCGATCGCCGAGAACCCCGAGGACGCCCGCCGCCTCACCATCAAGCGCAACTCCGTTGCGGTCGTGACGGACGGCTCGGCGGTGCTGGGCCTCGGCAACATCGGCCCCAAGGCCGCGCTGCCCGTCATGGAGGGCAAGGCGGCCCTCTTCAAGCGGTTCGCCGGCATCGACGCCTGGCCGATCTGCCTCGACACCCAGGACACCGACGCGATCGTCGAGATCGTCAAGGCGATCGCCCCGGGCTTCGCCGGCATCAACCTCGAGGACATCTCCGCGCCCCGCTGCTTCGAGATCGAGGCGCGGCTGCGCGAGGCCCTCGACATCCCCGTCTTCCACGACGACCAGCACGGCACGGCGATCGTCGTCCTCGCCGCCCTCACCAACGCACTGCGCGTGGTGGGCAAGGCCATCGAGAACGTGCGCGTGGTCATGTCCGGCGCCGGCGCGGCCGGTACGGCCATCCTGAAACTGCTGCTCGCCGCGGGCGTGAAGAACGCCGTCGTCGCCGACATCCACGGCGTCGTGCACGCCGGCCGCGAGGACCTGGTCGACGCCGCGCCCGGCTCGGCGCTGCGCTGGATCGCCGACAACACCAACCCCGAGAACCTGACGGGCACGCTGAAGGAGGCCGTGCGCGACGCGGACGTCTTCATCGGCGTCTCCGCTCCGAACGTCCTCGACGGCGACGACGTGGCCGCCATGGCCGACGGCGCCATCGTGTTCGCGCTCGCGAACCCGGACCCCGAGGTGGATCCGGCAATCGCCCGCCAGACGGCCGCAGTTGTGGCCACGGGCCGCTCGGACTTCCCGAACCAGATCAACAACGTGCTGGTCTTCCCGGGCGTCTTCCGCGGCCTGCTGGACGCCCAGTCCCGCACGGTCAACACCGAGATGATGCTGGCCGCCGCCACCGCCCTCGCGGACGTGGTGACCGAGGACGAGCTGAACCCTAACTACATCATCCCGAGCGTCTTCAACGACAAGGTCGCGGGCGCCGTGGCCGGGGCCGTGCGGGAGGCCGCCAAGGCGGTCGGGGCGGCGGCAGCGGTGGCCCCCGCACTGTGAGGATCCCCACGGGCCGACCTTGAAACCGGCGCGTCGCAGGACCCGTCCTCGGCGGCGGAGCCTATGGTGTCGGCCGTGCTCAGCCTCTTTTCGTGTGACTCCCAAGAGTGTTCTCACGACTCCTGCGGGTGCCGGATTGGCTTTCCCGCCGCAGGTAGAGGCAGGATGCGTCACTGGGCGCGAGGGTCTGACGGTCGGACCCGGGCCCGGGGACTCACCGGGGACCCTGGCAGCATCGGCTTCGCAGCGCCTGACATGCGGCTCCGCCGCGTGGCACGCCTCAACGGCAAGAAGAACACGGGAGTAACAACATGAACCGCAGTGAGCTGGTGGCCGCGCTGGCCGAGCGCGCCGAGGTGACCCGCAAGGACGCCGACGCCGTGCTGGCCGCGTTCGCCGACGTCGTCGGCGATGTCGTCTCCAAGGGGGACGAGAAGGTCACCATCCCGGGCTTCCTCACCTTCGAGCGCACCAAGCGTGCCGCTCGCACCGCGCGGAACCCGCAGACCGGCGAGCCGATCCAGATCCCGGAGGGCTTCAGCGTCAAGGTCTCCGCGGGCAGCAAGCTGAAGGAAGCCGCCAAGGGCAAGTGACCTTGCCGTCCGTACGCCACGGGACGGCGTACGAGAGCCCCTGAGGCTCAGCAACGCCACATGGGGCGGCCCCCTCACCGGGGGCCGCCCCATCGTCGTACCCGGGCAGGGGCGGTGCTGTCATCGGCCGGGGGTGCGGGCGAAGAGCCCGGCTCGGCGGCTGCACTTTGGCCGTGAGCGGGGTACGCGGGTGGCTTCTGCTGTGCCGGCCGGAGGGGCCCCAGGACCCCGGGGGGGGGGCGGTGCTCACCGGCCGGGGGTGGACGAAGAGTCCCGGGCAGGGGCGGTGCTCACTGGCCGGGGGTGGACGAAGAGCGCTGCTCGGCGGCTGCACTCTGGCCGTGAGCGGGGTACGCGGGTTGCTCCTGCTGTGCCGGCCCGAGGGGCATCCTCGGGGCCCCGGGCAGGGCTGGTGCCGCGTTGGGCCGGGGTGGTGGAGGTGGGGCGGCCGAAGACTCCTCTCCGGCGGCCGTGCCTGCGCCGCGAGCGGCCTTGCTCCCTGCTGTGGAGCGGGCGGCGGCAGCCGAAGAGCCCTGTCCGGCGGCTGTGCCTTCGCCGTGCGCGGTCTGCGCGGGTCGCGCGGGTCGCTCTGTTGTGCCGGCCCGGCGGGCAGCCCAGGACCCCGGCCAGGGGTGGTGCTGTCGCCGGCCGGGGTGGTGGAGGTGGGTCAGCCGAGGGCCTTGCCCGGCAGTTCCACCTTCGCGCCGAGTTCCACGAGCTTCTCCATGAAGTTCTCGTAGCCGCGGTTGATGAGGTCGATGCCGTGGACGCGGGACGTGCCCTGGGCGGCCAGGGCGGCGATGAGGTAGGAGAAGCCGCCGCGGAGGTCGGGGATGACCAGGTCGGCGCCCTGGAGCTTGGTCGGGCCCGACACGACGGCCGAGTGGAGGAAGTTGCGCTGGCCGAAGCGGCAGTCGGAGCTGCCGAGGCACTCGCGGTAGAGCTGGATGTGGGCGCCCATCTGGTTCAGCGCCGAGGTGAAGCCCAGGCGGGACTCGTAGACCGTCTCGTGGATGATGGACAGGCCGGTGGCCTGGGTGAGGGCCACGACCAGCGGCTGCTGCCAGTCCGTCTGGAAGCCGGGGTGCACGTCCGTCTCCAGGGCGATGGACTTCAACTGCCCGCCGGGGTGCCAGAAGCGGATGCCCTCGTCGTCGATCTCGAAGGCCCCGCCCACCTTCCGATACGTGTTCAGGAACGTCATCATCGACCGCTGCTGGGCACCGCGGACGTAGATGTTGCCCTCGGTCGCCAGCGCCGCCGACGCCCAGGAGGCCGCCTCCAGGCGGTCCGGAAGGGCGCGGTGGGTGTAGCCGCCGAGCCTGTCCACACCGGTGATGCGGATCGTACGGTCGGTGTCCATCGCGATGATCGCGCCCATTTTCTGCAGGACGCAGATCAGGTCCTCGATCTCCGGCTCGACGGCCGCGTTGGACAACTCCGTGACACCCTCGGCGAGGACGGCCGTCAGCAGCACCTGCTCGGTCGCGCCCACCGACGGGTACGGCAGCCGGATCTTCGTGCCCCGCAGCCGCTGCGGAGCCTCCAGGTACTGCCCGTCCGCACGCTTCTCGATCCGCGCACCGAACTGCCGCAGCACGTCGAAGTGGAAGTCGATGGGCCGGCCGCCGATGTCACAGCCGCCGAGCCCCGGGATGAAGGCGTGGCCGAGACGGTGCAGCAGCGGTCCGCAGAAGAGGATCGGGATACGGCTGGAACCCGCGTGGGCGTCGATGTCGGCGACGTTCGCGCTCTCCACATGGGTCGGGTCCATCACCAGTTCGCCCGGCTCGTCACCCGGACGGACGGACACCCCGTGCAGTTGCAGCAGGCCCCGTACGACCCGCACGTCGCGGATGTCCGGAACATTGCGCAGTCTGCTCGGGGCACTGCCCAGCAGGGCTGCGACCATGGCCTTAGGCACGAGGTTCTTCGCACCGCGGACCCGGATCTCGCCCTCCAGCGGGGTTCCGCCGTGGACAAGCAGGACATCGTCGTTGACGGTCATGTATCTCGCGTTCCGTGGAGTGGGGCAGGGGCCAGAGGGGAAAGGGTAATCGCCCCTCACCCCCCTTCCGTAAGCCCGAGGACGATCCAGCCACGTCATAGCTGTGTCACAACACGAACCGTTCCCCGGCGGGTACGTCGCGTCACGGCGCCCCCCGTGCGCGCGGCGCGCACCGGTGCGCCCTGACCTGCCTTCACTCCCGTCCCCGGATTGCCTCCCCACAGTGAGGGAAGATGCGGGATCATGTCTGGCATGACCGAGGTGTCCTCGCTCACAGGGCGGTTGCTCGTGGCAACGCCCGCCCTGGCGGACCCGAACTTCGACCGTGCGGTGGTGCTCCTTCTCGACCACGACGAGGAGGGCTCCCTCGGTGTCGTCCTCAACCGTCCGACACCGGTCGGCGTGGGCGACATCCTGGAGGGCTGGGCGGACCTCGCCGGCGAGCCCGGCGTCGTCTTCCAGGGCGGCCCGGTCTCCCTCGACTCGGCCCTCGGGGTGGCCGTCGTCCCCGGTGGCACCTCCGGTGAGAGCGCCCCGCTGGGCTGGCGCCGGGTGCACGGTGCGATCGGTCTGGTCGACCTGGAGGCCCCGCCGGAGCTGCTGGCCTCCGCCGTGGGCTCCCTGCGGATCTTCGCCGGATACGCCGGCTGGGGCCCGGGCCAGCTGGAGGACGAGCTGGTGGAGGGCGCCTGGTATGTCGTCGAGTCCGAGCCCGGCGACGTCTCCTCCCCGTCGCCGGAGAGACTCTGGCGCGAGGTGCTGCGCCGCCAGCGCAACGAGCTGGCGATGGTGGCCACGTATCCGGACGACCCGTCGCTCAACTGATGCGTGTGAGCTTCAGTACCCTTGGCGCTATGAGCACTCTTGAGCCCGAGCGCGGGACTGGTACGGGGACCCTCGTAGAGCCGACGCCACAGGTGTCCCACGGCGACGGCGACCACGAGCGCTTCGCCCACTACGTCCAGAAGGACAAGATCATGGCGAGCGCCCTCGACGGTACCCCCGTCGTGGCGCTGTGCGGCAAGGTCTGGGTGCCGGGCCGCGACCCCAAGAAGTACCCGGTGTGCCCCATGTGCAAGGAGATCTACGAGTCCATGGGCGCCGGCGGTGACGAGGGCAAGGGCGGCGACAAGTAACGGCTTCTCCCGCCTGAGGCCGTAAGGCCCCCAGGGCGCGCGTTCCTGTGCGTCCTGGGGGCTTTTGCGCCTTTTGCTGCTTTTATCGTTGCGTGGAGTGTGTCTGCCGGTCACAGAGTGGTTGAGACCTCTTGTGGGCGTGTTCGGGGAGTCCCTAGCCTCCGGAGTGTCGGAACTGTGAATCCCGTCGCTTTCCCGCTGCACTCGATGGCGACAGCAGGAATTCGGCCGTTACTTCTCAACAGCCGTGCCGTCGCGGGCAGTGAAACGTGTTCACCCCGGCGCTGATCGCGTTTCTCGCGGCGACCGCCGTCACACGGTTCCGCTTCCGCTTCCGGACCACCCACGACGACTCGTCTCCCGCCTCGGCGGAGCGGTGAAGGACTGACGTGACCTCTCGGACGGATCTGATCCCCGCGCCCCGCACCGTCGAGGGGCACATGAGCCGCGCTGTCCTGCTGGGCGCGGACACCACCCTGTGGGCCGCGCCCGGCACCGGCACCACGGAACGCTGGCTGCGCTGCACACTCGGCCCGGCCCTGGGCCTGCCGCTGCCGCCCGGGCCCGAGGACGCCCGCGACGGCGTGCGGCTGCGCCTCGACGACACCCTGGAGCCCGAGGCGTACCGCCTCCGCGTGGTGACCGACCGGGGCGTCGACATCACGGGCGGCAGCGCGGCCGGCGTGTTCTGGGGTGCCCAGACGCTGCGTCAGCTTCTCGGGCCGGACGCCTTCCGTAAGGCCCCCGTCCGTCCGGGCTTCACCCTCGCGATCCAGCCTCAGATCATCGAGGACGCCCCCCGCTTCGGCTGGCGCGGGCTGATGCTGGACGTCGCCCGGCACTTCATGCCCAAGGAAGGCGTCCTGCGCTACCTGGATCTGATGGCCGCGCACAAACTGAACGTGTTCCACTTCCATCTGACGGACGACCAGGGCTGGCGCGTCGAGATCAAGCGGTACCCCAGGCTGACGGAGATCGGCTCCTGGCGGTCCCGTACCAAATTCGGCCACCGGGCCTCACCCTTGTGGGAGGAGAAGCCGCACGGCGGCTACTACACCCAGGACGACATCAGGGAGATCGTCGCCTACGCCGCCGAGCGGCATATCACCGTCGTCCCCGAAATCGACGTACCCGGACACTCGCAGGCCGCCATCGCCGCGTACCCGGAACTCGGCAACACCGATGCCATCGACACAACCTCCCTTACCGTCTGGGACAACTGGGGGATCTCTCCGAACGTACTCGCCCCCACTGACAACACCCTGCGCTTCTACGAGGGGGTGTTCGAGGAAGTCCTGGAGCTGTTCCCCTCGGAGTTCGTGCATGTCGGGGGTGACGAATGCCGCAAGGACCAGTGGAGGCAGTCGGCCGCCGCGCAGCGGCGCATCGAGCGACTCGGGCTGAAGGACGAGGACGGACTCCAGGCGTGGTTCATCGCCCACTTCGACGCGTGGCTCTCCGCGCGCGGGCGCAGGCTCATCGGGTGGGACGAGATCCTGGAGGGCGGACTCGCGGCCGGTGCGGCCGTGTCCTCGTGGCGCGGCTACGCGGGCGGGATCGCCGCCGCGCGGGCCGGGCACGACGTCGTCATGTGCCCCGAGCAGCAGGTGTACCTGGACCACCGCCAGGACGCCGGCCCGGACGAGCCGGTGCCCATCGGGTACGTGCGCACCCTGGAGGACGTCTACCGGTTCGAGCCGGTTCCACCGGAGTTGACGGCCGAGGAGGCCCGGCACGTGCTCGGCACGCAGGCCAATGTGTGGACCGAGGTGATGGAGGACCACGCGCGCGTGGACTACCAGGCCTTCCCGAGGCTCGCGGCCTTCGCCGAGGTGGCCTGGAGCGCCCTGCCCGCCCCCGCGGAGCGGGACTTCGCCGACTTCGAACGGCGGATGGCCGTCCACTACCGGCGACTTGACGCCCTGGGCGTCGCCTACCGGCCGCCCACCGGGCCGCGGCCCTGGCAGAAGCGCCCCGGAGTGCTCGGCCGCCCGATCGACGGCCCGCCGCCGAATCGCTGACGGCCAGGCCCCGCAGGTCTCGGGAAAAACGCGCAAGGGTCACCGAAGAGTGACAATTCGAGCGCACCGGTGATGCCGTGCGAAAACGGACCATCTCCCTGGTGAGGTGGGCGAATGCCTCCTAGTGAACCCCTGTCCTCGGGTCCTGCGAAGATGTGCCAGAGTTGCCACGTCCGCCCTGTCAGCACGTACGGTACGGCAACACAGGCGGGACCAGTGGGGCAGCGGGAAGGGGCAGCCGGTTTGACCATGCACGCACCGCAGGCGGCGCAGGCCGTGACGCTGCCCGCGACGCTGGACGAGGCCGTGGCGGCGCTCACCGCCATGCCCGCCGCCGTGCCCGTGGCGGGCGGCACCGACCTGATGACCGCCGTCAACTCCGGACAGCTCAGGCCCGCCGCGCTGGTCGGCCTCGGCCGGATCAGCGAGATCCGCGGCTGGCAGTACCAGGACGGTCACGCGCTGCTCGGCGCGGGCCTCACGCACGCGCGTATGGGCCGCCCCGACTTCGCCGCCCTGATCCCGGCGCTCGCGGCCGCCGCGCGCGCCGCCGGCCCGCCGCACATCCGCAACGCGGGCACCCTCGGCGGCAACATCGCCTCGGCCCAGCCCACCGGGGACGCGCTGCCCGTGCTGGCCGCCCTGGAGGCGACGCTGATCATCGCGGGCCCGGGCGGAGCCCGCCGGGAGATCCCGGTGTCGCACCTGCTGGCCGGCATGGAGATGCTGCGGGCCGGCGAACTCATCGGCTACGTGCGCGTGCCGCTGCTGCACGCGCCGCAGGTCTTCCTGAAGGCGACCGGCCGCACCGGACCGGGGCGTGCCGTCGCCTCCGTGGCGCTCGTCCTCGACCCCGCCCGGCGCGGGGTCAGGTGCGCCGTCGGGGCCATAGCGCCGATGGCGCTCAGGCCGCTGGAGGCCGAGCAGTGGGTCGCCCAGCTCATCGACTGGGACAACAACCGCGCGATCGTGCCGGAGGCGCTGACCGCCTTCGGTGAGTACGTCGCCGCGGCCTGCATCCCCGACGCGCCTCCGGCCGAGGACGGCTCCGTGCAGCCGCTTCCGCCCGCCGTACTGCATCTGCGGCGCACCGTCGCCGCGCTGGCCCGACGAGCACTGGGGAGGGCGCTGTCGTGACCGACGACCAGCACGGAGAGGGCATGCCTCAGGGCGGCGGACGCTGGGATCCGCTGCCCCAGGGCGACTACGACGACGGCGCCACCGCCTTCGTCAAGCTCCCCGAGGGGGGCATCGACGCCCTGCTGGCCTCCGCCGACAGTCCGCTCGCCGCGCCCGGCCACGGCTATGTGCCGCCGCCGATAACGGCCGACCCCGCCACGGCCGACGGGACCGGCCCCGCGGCCGCCGGCGGCTGGGCGGCGCCGGCCGCGCCGGTCGACGGCGCCCAGTGGCACGACCCCAACGCCGGGCACCAGCAGCACGACCCGCACGGTGGGGCCGGGCAGCACGGGCAGCACGGGCAGCAGGCCGGGCAACACGCCGGGGACGACCGGTTCACGTACAACCCCGCCGCCACGGGGCAGTGGCACTTCGACCAGGCCACGGCTGCCGAGGCCGCTCCCGCGTCGGGCCAGGACGTAACCGGGCAGTGGTCGATCCCCGTCGCCGGAGGCGACCTTCCGGACGAATCGGGCGAGTTCACCACGTCGTCCCTGGTCGAGCAGTGGGGCAGCACCCCACCGGCCACCCTGCCGGGCGGCGCGCCCGCTCCCTGGGCGCCCCAGGCGGTGGGACAGCCCTGGGGGCAGGAGACGGCGGAGACCACCGGGGCCGGACACGGCCACGACCAGCCGGCCGGGACCGGGTACGACCAGCCGGCCGGGACCGGGTACGAGCAGCCCGCGCCGCACACCGGTGAGCGGTCCGCCGGACACGGGCCCGAGCAGCCGATGCCGGCCGGACAGGACCCGGAGCAGCACCCGCCTGCCGAGCCCGGGCCGGACACGCGCGCTCCGGAGCCGGAAACGGCCGGGCACGCGGGGGAGCAGCCCGACGCGCCCGCACCGGAGCACGCCCCCTCCCACGCGGAGGAGTCCGGGGACCCCCACGTCGAAACCTCACAGCACACTCCTGGTGCCGGTGAGGCGGCCGAGGACACCCAGGCTCCCGACGCGGCCGCTGAGAGCCCCGCTGAGTCCCCTGCGGACCCCGCACCGGCCCCGGACGCGGAACCGGCGCCGGAGGCCGCCGAGGAGCCCGTGACGGCCACCGGCCCCGAGACCCCGGCCGAGTCCGGGCCGGCCGCCCCGCAGGAGCCGGCGCCCACCGGATCGCACGACGAACACCCCCTCGCCTCGTACGTCCTGAGCGTCAACGGCACCGAGCGGCCCGTCACCGACGCGTGGATCGGCGAGTCGCTGCTGTACGTCCTGCGGGAGCGGCTCGGGCTCGCGGGCGCCAAGGACGGCTGCTCGCAGGGCGAGTGCGGGGCCTGCAACGTCCAGGTCGACGGGCGGCTCGTCGCCTCCTGCCTGGTCCCGGCCGTGACCGCCGCCGGCAGCGAGGTCCGTACGGTCGAGGGCCTGGCCGCCGACGGGCAGCCGTCGGACGTGCAGCGGGCGCTCGCCCGGTGCGGCGCGGTGCAGTGCGGTTTCTGCGTGCCGGGCATGGCGATGACCCTGCACGACCTCCTGGAGGGCAACCCGGCGCCGACCGAACTGGAGGCCCGCCAGGCGCTGTGCGGCAACCTGTGCCGCTGCTCCGGCTACCGGGGCGTCCTGGAGGCCGTCAAGGAGGTCGTCGCCGAACGTGAGGCGCACTCCGCGCCCGACGAACCTGAGTCCGACGCCGACGAGCCCCGTATTCCTCACCAGGCGGGCCCGGGAGCCGGTGGCGTCCATCCCTCGGCTTTCGAGTCCCCCGGACCGCATGACCAGCCCTACGGCCAGGACGGAGGCCACGCGTGAGCAACGAAGCAGCCACCGCGCAGGCCGCGCAGCCCGCGGAGGCCGCCCCCGCCCCCGAACCGATTCCGCACGGCATCGGCGCCTCCCTGCCGCCCGCCGACGCCCGCGCGAAGACGGAGGGCACCTTCCCGTACGCCGCCGACCTGTGGGCCGAGGGCCTGCTGTGGGCGGCCGTGCTGCGCTCACCGCACCCGCACGCGCGCATCCTGTCCATCGACACCTCCCACGCGCGCGAGATGCCCGGCGTACGCGCCGTCGTCACCCACGAGGACGTGCCCGGCAGCCCGTTGTACGGCCGTGGCACGGCCGACCGCCCGGTCTTCGCCTCGGAGGTCGTACGCCACCACGGCGAGCCCATCGCCGCCGTCGCCGCCGACCACCCGGACACGGCCCGTATGGCCGCGGCCGCCATCATCGTCGAGTACGAAACGCTCGACCCGGTGACCGACCCGGAGCAGGCCTTCGAGGCCGAGCCCCTGCACCCCGACGGCAACCTGATCCGGCACATCCCGCTGCGGCACGGTGACCCGGCGGCGGTCGGCGAGGTCGTCGTGGAGGGCCTGTACCGCATCGGCCGCCAGGACCCGGCCCCCATCGGCGCCGAGGCGGGACTCGCGGTGCCCCGCCCCGACGGCGGGGTCGAGCTCTACCTGGCCTCCACCGACCCGCACACCGACCGCGACACGGCCGCCGCCTGCTACGGCCTGGAACCCGAACGGGTGAAGATCGTCGTCACCGGCGTCCCCGGGGCGACCGCGGACCGCGAGGACCAGGGCTTCCAGCTCCCGCTCGGCCTGCTGGCGCTGAAGACCGGCTGCCCGGTGAAACTGACCGCCACGCGCGAGGAGTCCTTCCTCGGCCACACGCACCGGCACCCCACCCTCCTGAGATACCGCCACCACGCGGACGCCGAGGGCAAGCTGGTGAAGGTCGAGGCGCAGATCCTGCTGGACGCGGGCCCGTACGCCGACACCTCATCGGACGCCCTGGCCGCCGCCGTCGCCTTCGCCTGCGGTCCGTACGTCGTCCCGAACGCCTTCATCGAGGGCTGGGTCGTACGCACCAACAACCCGCCCTCCGGTCATGTGCGCGGCGAGGGCGCCCTGCAGGTGTGCGCCGCGTACGAGGCGCAGATGGACAAGCTGGCGAAGAAGCTCGGCGTCGACCCGGCGGAGCTGCGTCTGCGGAACGTGTTGGCCACGGGCGACGTCCTCCCGACGGGCCAGACGGTGACCTGCCCGGCACCGGTCGCGGAACTCCTGCAGGCCGTACGGGACTTCCCCCTCCCAGCCCTTCCCAAGGACACCCCCGAGGAGGACTGGCTGCTGCCCGGCGGCCCCGAGGGCGCGGGCGACCCGAGTGCGGTCCGCCGCGGCGTGGGCTACGGCCTGGGCATGGTGCACATGCTCGGCGCGGAGGGCGCCGACGAGGTCTCGACGGCCACGGTGAAGGTCCACGACGGCGTGGCCACGGTCCTGTGCGCGGCCGTGGAGACGGGCCAGGGCTTCACCACGCTGGCCCGGCAGATCGTCCAGGAGACCCTCGGCATCGAAGAGGTCCACGTGGCGCCGGTCGACACCGACCAGCCCCCGGCGGGCGCGGGCTGCCGCGGCCGCCACACCTGGGTGTCGGGCGGCGCGGTGGAGCGCGCGGCGAAGATGGTCCGCACCCAGCTGCTCCAGCCCCTCGCACACAAGTTCGGCATGTCCACGGAGCTTCTCCAGATCACCGACGGCAAGATCACGTCGTACGACGGAGTCCTGTCGACCACGGTGACGGAGGCGATGGACGGCAAGGAGCTGTGGGCCACGGCGCAGTGCCGCCCGCACCCCACCGAACCGCTGGACGAGTCCGGCCAGGGCGACGCCTTCGTGGGCATGGCCTTCTGCGCGATCCGCGCGGTGGTGGACGTCGACATCGAGATCGGGTCGGTACGGGTCGTGGAGCTGGCCGTCGCCCAGGACGTGGGCCGGGTGCTGAACCCGGCCCAGCTGGCCTCCCGTATCGAGGGCGGCGTCACCCAGGGCCTGGGCATCGCGCTGACGGAGAACCTCCGCACGCCACGCGGCCTGATCCGCCACCCGGACCTCACCGGCTACGCCCTTCCGACGGCCCTGGACGCGCCCGACATCCGCATCGTCAAGCTCGTCGAGGAGCGGGACGTGGTCGCCCCCTTCGGCGCGAAGGCGGTCAGCGCGGTACCGGTGGTGACCTCCCCGGCGGCCATCGCCTCCGCGGTACGCGCCGCCACGGGCCGCCCGGTGAACCGCCTGCCGATCCGCCCGCAGGCGGCGGTGGTGACGGACCGGTCCTGATGGACGGGGTCGTCCTCGTCACGGGGCTGATGGCGGCCGGGAAGTCGACGGTGGCGCAGGCGCTGGCCGAGAGGTTGCCGCGAGCGGCGCACATCCGCGGTGATGTCTTCCGGCGGATGATCGTGTCCGGGCGTGAGGAGTACGTCCCCGGCGCCGACGACGAGGCCGAGGCCCAACTCCGCCTGCGGTACCGGCTGTCGGCGGCGACGGCGGACGCGTACGCGGAGGCGGGGTTCACGGCGGTGGTGCAGGACGTGGTGCTGGGGGAGGACCTCGCGGCGTACGTACGGCTGGTCCGCCACCGTCCGCTGCACGTGGTCGTCCTGGCGCCGACCCCGGAGGCGGTGGCGGCGCGGGAGGCGGGGCGGGCGAAGACGGGCTACGGGGCGTGGACGGTCGAGGCTCTGGACGCTGCTCTGCGGGAGTCGACCCCGCGGCTCGGTCTGTGGCTGGACACCTCGACGATGGCGGTGGGCGAAACGGTGGACGCGATCTTGGCGGGGAGGGAACGCGCGAGGGTTGCCTGAGCGTCTTCTCATGCGGGGGCGTTGTCAGTGGTGGCGCGTAGGGTTCTGACCAGTGGGGGACGGCTGCCGGGCCCGGAGGACGGGCGGGCGTGGCCTGTCCGGACGACGAACAGGCGCGCAGGCACGGGGGAGCACCATGTACGGGGGAACGACGACCATGGCACCGATGACGGCGGCACCGATGACGGCGGCACCGATGACGGCGGCACCGATGACGCCGGCACTGACGGATGCGGCCCTGTTCGTGTCGCCGCCGCCTTCGCCGTTGCCGTCGCTGCTGACGCTGGCGCGGTTCGCGACGGCGGCGGGCGAACCGCCCGGCGGAGGGGACCGGTGTGGTGACGTGCCGTCGTTCCGCACCACGACGGAACTGGTCCGCTTCCTGGCGCTCGTGGCGGGGAGGCGTACGACGTCGGGGCTGGCGCTGGACCTTCCGCCCCGCCTGCTGGACCACGAGTTCGGCCGGGGCAGGGTGGCCCGCTTCGAGGACGTCGACTTCCCCCCGGCCCTCACGCACGAGCCGACCCGCCGCTTCCTGCGCGAAACGGGCCTGCCCGAGGCCGACTCCCCCTTCCACCTGGACATGGACGCGCCCCTGCGGACGCTGGGGGAGTACTACACGGACGAATGGCCGGGTGGCCGCCTGGAGGACCCGGAGGACCGACTCCCCGAAGGGGCCACCCCCTTGATACGCCTGGGGGAGCTGGCGGAGGGCGAGACCCTGGTCGCCGAAGGGACGACGGGCGCCATTCTGACCTGGGACGAGGCCGAGGCCGCCCTGACCCCGCTGACCACGGACGTCTCCACCCTCGCCTTCACCCTCTGGCTGCTCCACCGCGGGCACGCAGCCGACCGCCGAGCCCTCCTGGAAGCCGTGGCGGGGATCGACCGTTCCTGCGGACGGTGACCAGCGCCCGCGGGCGATCGCCCGGACCACTACAACCTCCGGGGCCTCTCAGGTGTCCAGGACATGACCTGGCGGCAAACGGCCTGGTCGCTGTCCTGTCTGTCCCCCCACGAGGAGACCAACCGTGCGTGAGCGCATCCGCCCCGCCGCAGCCGTAGTGGCCGCTGCCGCGATCGCCGCCGCGCTTCCGGCCGTCGCCGCTCCCGCGGCGTATGCCGAGGAGGCCGGACCCGACCTGGTGATCTCGACTCTCCCGAGCGCCGCTCCCAAGCCCGGCGATGTGTACGACAAGTCGGTCACCATCACCAACCGGGGCACGCAGGCCGCGGACGGCGTCACCTTCCGGATGCGGCTGACCCGTGGGCTCGACTTCCCGGAGCCCGTCGAAGGCTGCACCTATTCGACCATCGCCGGCCAGGTCAGGCAGGCGCTGTGCGAACTCGACACGGTCATCGAACCCGGCGCCTCCGTCACCACGCCCGTACGGTTCAAGGCGCTGCCCAAGGCACTGATGGAGGCCGTCGAGTACGGCACCGGGCGCACCGGCGAGGCCCCGGACGAGGGGTTCACCGACAGCTACAAGCGGCTGACCCTGACCGCGGACAGCTCGGCCGACCTCGTCGCGATGGGCGAGGAACCCGAGGGGCTCCCCGGCAGCGGGCAGTCGTTCACGGCAAGGCTGCGCAACGACGGCCCGGGCTGGATCCAGAACCAGGAGAGCGACGACCACCCGGCACTCCTGGTGCGCATCCCGACCGGCACGACCGCCGCCCAAGTACCCGAGGACTGTGCGCCCTTCGGGATCGACGGACCGAGCGGGCCGAAGGGGACACCGGGCAAGCCTCAGTACGTCTGCTGGCCCGCCGACCACACCATCGAGGTCGGCCAGACGCTCGAGTACACCTTCTTCGTGAAGATCGACAAGACCACGGAGGACCCCGTGGGCGAGGTGAAGGCGACCTCCGTCTACGGCATTCACCCGGTATACGACAAGAACCCCGACAACGACACGGCCCGGATCAGGATCGACCTGCCGAGCGACAACGAACCCGTCCCGAGCCCGAGCCCCTCGGAAGGCTCCGCCACCGGCGGCGGTTCGGCAGACGGCGGCTCCGGCTCGGGCGACGACGGCAACGACCCGCAGGGCCAGGCCGCCGGCGGCTCGGGCACGACGGGCTCCACGACGGCGGGTACCTCGACCGGCGGCTCCTCCAGCAGCTCCACCGGCGGCAGCCTGGCCGGCACGGGCTCCGACGGCACCCCGCTCCTCGCCGGCGCGGCAGCCGCCGCGGCAGCACTCGGCGGCCTGCTCGTCTTCGCCGTACGCCGTCGGTCAGCAGCAGGGTGAGCGTGGGGATGAAGGCGCCGTCTACAACGCCCTCGCCGCCGGAGCCGACGGGTTTCTTCTGACCCTGCTGGCCCGAGGCGACAGCAACGCGGACATCGCCACCCGCCTCACCATGCGCGAAAGCACCGTCAAAACCCACGTCAGCCGCATCCTGGCCGCCCTGGAGGTAACCAACCGAGTCCAGGCCGCCCTCCTGGCCCGCGACGCGGGCCTCACCACGTGACGGCAACGGTCGCCCGCTCGGGGCGTCAGGGGCCGTGGCGGGAATCGACCCCGAACGACTCGGGCGCACGGTCGGCTTGGCAGCCGACCGGCGCCCTTTTTGAGGCCGTGGCGGGAATCGAACCCACGTAACTCGCTTTGCAGGCGAGTCCCTAAACCACTCGGGCACACGGCCATCACCGAAGTTCGTCCGCTCGAACTCGGTGAAACGACCGTAGGCCGCCGGCCGACCAGGGCTCAAGGAAACCGCCGGCGCCGCAACGCGACTGCCATACCCCGTTCATGAACGGGGGTCGTAGGACCAAGGTCCCGGCCCGGAGGCATCTCTCGACAGGGGTCAAAGTGGTCCGTGGCCCTTACCCTGACGACCATGACCACCCCCGAGACCTCCGACCTGCCCTCGGCCGATGAGCGCGACGACGAGTACGCCGAGCGCGCCGGCACCGTACTCAGCCGCCCCTACCGCTCCCTGAGCATCGGCATCGTCTCCGTCGTCCTGCTCATCGCCTTCGAGGCGACAGCCGTCGGTACGGCGATGCCGGTGGCGGCGCGGGAGTTGGACGGGGTGTCGCTGTACGCGTTCGCGTTCTCGGGGTTCTTCACCACCAGCCTGTTCGGGATGGTGCTGGCGGGGCAGTGGTCGGACCGGCGTGGGCCGCTCGGTGCGCTCACCACGGGGATCGCCGCCTTCGCGGCCGGGCTGCTGCTGGCGGGGACGGCGACGGCGATGTGGCTGTTCATCGCGGGGCGGGCCGTGCAGGGGCTCGGCGGCGGACTGGTGATCGTCGCGCTGTACGTCCTCGTCGGCCGCGCCTACCCGGAGCGGCTGCGCCCGGCCATCATGGCGGCGTTCGCGGCGAGCTGGGTCGTCCCGTCGATCGTCGGCCCGCTGGCCTCGGGCGCGGTGACCGAACACCTCGGGTGGAGGTGGGTGTTCGTCGGGATCCCGGTCCTGGTCGTCTTCCCGCTGGCGCTCGCCCTGCCGCAGATACGGCGCCGTGCCTCCGGCCCGGTGGAGAAGGCACCGGCCGCGGACGGGACCGGACCCGCCGCCTCCTTCGACCGCCGCCGTATCCGCCTCGCCCTCGGCATCTCCCTCGGCGCCGGACTGCTGCAGTACGCCGCCCAGGACCTGCGGTGGGTCTCGCTCGTCCCCGGCGTGGCAGGGGCGTTACTGCTCGTCCCGGCCGTCCTCGGGCTGCTCCCGCGCGGCACCTACCGGGCGGCCCGGGGCCTGCCCTCCGTCGTGCTGCTGCGCGGTATCGCCGCCGGTTCGTTCGTCTCCGCCGAGTCCTTCGTCCCGCTGATGCTGGTCACCCAGCGGGGGCTGTCCCCGACGCTCGCCGGCTTCTCGCTCGCCGCGGGCGGTGCGACGTGGGCGCTCGGCTCGTGGATGCAGTCCCGGCAGCGGGCGGAACCGTACCGGGAACGGCTGATGACGCTGGGGATGGTGCTGGTGGCGGCGGCCATCGCCACGGCACCGAGCGTGCTGATCGACGCCGTGCCCGTCTGGATCGTGGCCGTCGCCTCGGCCTTCGGCTGCTTCGGCATGGGCCTGGTCATCTCCTCCACCAGCGTGCTCCTGCTCCACCTCTCCGCCCCCGAGGAGGCCGGCACCAACTCCGCCGCCCTCCAGATCTCCGACGGCCTCACCAACGTCGTCCTCCTCGCCGCGACCGGCGCCGCCTTCGCCGCCCTCGGCGGCGGCACCGTCAGCCACACGGCCACCCACGCCTCGGCCGGCCACCCCGCCGCGTTCGCCGCGGTGTTCCTGCCGATGGCGGTCGTGGCGCTGGTGGGGGCTTGGGTGACGACGCGACTGCGTGCCGCGCCCTGAGTGGTACCTCCGTCGACGACCAGAGGGTTGTCGTGCGCGACGTGGGCTTGCTGGAACGAGCGCACGGCGTGGGTGTCCTGCGTCGTCTTCCTCGCCATGAAAGGCGTGCAGCTGAGGCCGGACATCGACGGTGCCGAGCGTCTCGTCATCGCAGTCGCCACGGGCAGCATGGACGAAGCCAAGGCGATCGCCGAGGTGTTGCGGGAGCTGGCCGAGCAGGGGGTGTGACGTCGGTCCCACCCTCGGGCGAGGCGGCCTGGTCCGCGCGTTGACAGCGCCGGGCCGCCGGTAGGGTGGCCCGGTTGTCATACCCAGCCGAGTCGCTCGACCCATCTCGACCCATACGGAGACCGTGACTACCACCGCCAGCTCCAGCTCCTCGCACCACCTGTCCCCGGCCTTCCCCGGCCGCGCCCCCTGGGGCACCGCCAGCAAGCTGCGTGCCTGGCAGCAGGGGGCGATGGAGAAGTACATCCAGGAGCAGCCGCGTGACTTCCTGGCGGTCGCCACCCCCGGCGCCGGCAAGACCACCTTCGCGCTCACGCTGGCCTCCTGGCTGCTGCACCACCACGTCGTGCAGCAGGTGACCGTGGTCGCGCCCACCGAGCACCTCAAGAAGCAGTGGGCGGAGGCGGCCGCGCGCATAGGCATCAAGCTGGACCCCGAGTACAGCGCCGGGCCGCTCGGCAAGGAGTACCACGGGGTCGCCGTCACCTACGCCGGCGTCGGCGTGCGGCCCATGCTGCACCGCAACCGCGTCGAGCAGCGCAAGACCCTCGTCATCCTGGACGAGATCCACCACGCCGGTGACAGCAAGTCCTGGGGCGAGGCCTGTCTGGAGGCCTTCGAGCCCGCCACCCGCCGCCTCGCCCTGACCGGTACGCCGTTCCGGTCCGACACCAACCCCATCCCCTTCGTCACGTACGAGGAAGGCAACGACGGGATCCGGCGGTCCGCCGCCGACTACACGTACGGGTACGGATCGGCCCTCGCCGACGGGGTCGTCCGCCCGGTCATCTTCCTCTCCTACAGCGGCAACATGCGCTGGCGCACCAAGGCCGGCGACGAGGTCGCGGCACGGCTCGGCGAGCCCATGACCAAGGACGCCATCAGCCAGGCGTGGCGTACGGCGCTGGATCCGCGCGGCGAGTGGATGCCGGCCGTGCTGCGCGCCGCCGACCAGCGGCTGACCGAGGTCAGGAAGGCCATCCCCGACGCGGGCGCGCTCGTCATCGCCTCCGACCAGGACTCCGCGCGCGCGTACGCCAAGCTGATCCGTGAGATCACCGGCAGCAAGGCGACCCTCGTGCTGTCCGACGACGCCGGCGCGTCCTCGCGGATCGACGAGTTCAGCGGCAACACCGACCGCTGGATGGTCGCCGTCCGCATGGTGTCCGAGGGCGTCGACGTGCCCCGGCTCGCGGTCGGGGTGTATGCGACGACCATCTCGACGCCGCTGTTCTTCGCGCAGGCCGTCGGCCGTTTCGTACGGTCCCGGCGGCGCGGCGAGACCGCCTCCGTGTTCCTGCCGACCGTGCCGGACCTGCTCTCCTTCGCCCATGAGATGGAGCGCGAGCGCGACCACGTCCTCGACAAGCCCAAGAAGGGCGGCGAGGAGGAGGACCCGTACGCCGAGTCCGAGAAGGAGATGGAGGAGGCGAACAAGCAGCAGGACGAGGACACCGGCGAGCAGGACATGCTGCCCTTCGAGGCGCTGGAGTCCGACGCCGTCTTCGACCGGGTCATGTACAACGGCGCCGAGTTCGGCATGCAGGCCCACCCGGGGAGCGAGGAGGAGCAGGACTACCTCGGCATCCCGGGCCTGCTGGAGCCCGACCAGGTGCAGCTGCTGCTGCAGAAGCGGCAGGCCCGGCAGATCGCGCACAGCCGCAAGAAGCCGGACGAGGAGGCCGACCTGCTCGAACTGCCCGCCGAGCGGCGGCCGGTGGTCTCGCACAAGGAGATGATGGAGCTGCGCCGCCAGCTCAACACGATGGTCGGGGCGTACGTCCACCAGAGCGGCAAGCCGCACGGCGTCATCCACACCGAGCTGCGCCGGGTGTGCGGCGGCCCGCCGGCCGCCGAGGCCACGGCGGGGCAGCTGCGGCAGCGGATCGCCAAGGTGCAGGAGTGGGCGACCCGGATGCGGTGACGACGCCGGCCTGATCCACACAACAGGGCTCAGCCCTGACGGGCGTATGACGTGCGGGTTTGTGGGGCGCGGGTCCTGGTGACGGGGCGCGCGCCCCTCGTCGTGCGCGCTCGGTGGTGCGCGCCGTATGCAGGGATTGCGTATGGCACAAGCTGGGCCCTGTACGTATCCGGACAAAGGCAGGTACTTCATCCCGGCCAATGCCCGGATTCTGGACGGAGCCTTCCGCTCAGCGAACCCGCTTCGCTACTGTCCCGCTACGCACACGCCCCGTGGCAGCGCCGCCGCGGAGCGCAGCCGTGAAGCGACGCGGTCCGGACAGGCCGGGCCGCCGGCCGATCGGCGGCCTCTGACGCGCGTCGCCGACGGGACTCGGTGACGCATCGCCGCGAGGGGGCCGCCGACCTCACCACTAAGGAGTGGGCGTCGTGACCGCGGAGACCTCCCAGACGCTCGACAGAGGACTGCGCGTCCTCAAGCTGCTGGCCGACACGGATCACGGGCTGACCGTGACCGAGCTTTCCCACAGACTCGGAGTGAACCGGACTGTCGTGTACCGGTTGCTCGCCACGCTGGAACAGCACGCGCTGGTACGCCGTGATCTGGGCGGGCGGGCCCGGGTGGGGCTCGGGGTGCTGCGGCTGGGCCGCCAGGTGCATCCGCTGGTGCGGGAGGCGGCGATGCCGGCGCTCAGGTCGCTGGCGGAGGACATCGGGGCGACGGCTCATCTGACGTTGGTGGACGGGACGGACGCGCTGGCCGTGGCGGTGGTCGAGCCGACGTGGACGGACTACCACGTGGCGTACAGGGCGGGGTTCCGGCATCCGCTGGACCGGGGCGCGGCCGGCAGGGCGATCCTCGCGGCCCGGCAGCAGCCGATGGCCGAGCCCGGGTACACGCTGACGCACGGGGAGCTGGAGACGGGGGCGTGCGGGGCGGCCGCGCCGCTGGTCGGGGTGACGGGCGTCGAGGGCAGTGTGGGAGTGGTGATGCTGGCGGACGTGGTGCCGGAGAGGGTGGGGCCGCGTGTCGTGGACGCGGCGAAGGAGGTTGCCGAGGCCCTGCGCTGATCCGTCGCCCACCGGCCGATGGCCGGAAATCGTCGTCCCGTAGATTGATGACGTGCTCTCTCGTTTCACCCGACCCCGGGCCGTCGCCGTCTGCGCCCTCCCCGTCGTGGCTCTGCTCGCCACGGCGGCGTTCGCGCCGCTGCCGTTCTCCGTGGCGCAGCCCGGTCTGACGGCGAATGTCCTCGGCGCGAACAAGGGCGTCCCGGTGATCACGATCTCGGGTGCGAAGACCCGGGACACGAGCGGGCAGCTGCGGATGACGGCCATCGTGGCGACCGGCCCGGACGCGCACATCTCGCTGACCGACCTGATCGACGGCTGGTTCCGCACCGACCGCGCGGTCATGCCCCGCGACGCGGTCTACCCGAGCGGCGACAACGTCGAGGAGATCGAACAGCACAACGCGGAGCAGATGAAGGAGTCCCAGGACGACGCCACCCGGGCCGCGCTGAACTACCTCGACCTCAGCGACAAGAACGTCAAGGTCACGCTGAAGCTCGCCGACGTCGGCGGCCCCAGCGCCGGCCTGCTCTTCTCCCTCGGGATCATCGACAAGCTGAAGGGCGACGGCAGCGGCGGCGACCTCACGGGCGGTCGCACCATCGCCGGTACGGGCACGATCAGCGCCGACGGCACGGTCGGCGCCGTCGGCGGCGTGTCCCTCAAGACGCAGGCCGCCCGGCGGGACGGGGCGACCGTCTTCCTGGTGCCGAAGGCGGAGTGCGGTGAGGCGGAGGCGGAACTGCCGAAGGGGCTGCGGCTGATTCCGGTGACCACGCTGAAGAGCGCGGTGAACTCTCTGGTGGCGCTGGAGAGCGGGAAGGGTTCCGTGCCTAGCTGCTAGGGGCGAGGGCCGGCTTCGGGGTGGCGAGGCGGAGCCCTAATTCCACGAGGGTCCAGCCGAGGCGGATCCGGAGGTCATGGGGACGCCTGGCTTCAGCGGCGAGGCGGTGGGCCTCGGCCTGGGCGTGGAGTTCGGCGGCGCGGGTGTGGTGCAGGGCGAGGTGGATGTCGGGCTGCATCGGGTTGTCGCCTTTCACAGAGTGCGGGAGCTGGGGAACACGTGCGTGTGGATGCGTACCGTCCGCGCGCCGGGGGTGTCCTCGGGGAGAGGGCGGTAGCTCTCGATGAGCTCGTGCATCTTCTGGATGAGTTCACGGGCCATCTCGGGCGTGAGCCGCCCGCTGAAGTCGCTCAGATCGCTCGCGCTGTCCCATTCCTCGGGCAACTCGTGCTGGGTGCCGAGCCACGTGGCGATCTCCTGCGTGTGGACGTTGGCGACTTCGTAGCGGAACACGGCGGCGGCTCCGCGCACCTCAGGGTCGGGATCCCTGAGCAGGGTCTCGTCGAACATCAGGCCCTGATCGACCGCCTGCCACCACCGCTCCCGCCCCTTGCCGTGCTCCGGCGCGTCCTCGATGAAGCCGTGCGCGGCGAGCTGGCGCAGGTGGTAGCTGGTCGCACCGCTCGACTCGCCCAGCTTCTGCGCGAGTTGGGACGCGGTGGCGGGTCCTTCGCGCCGTAGGGCGACGAGCAGCTGCATACGCAGGGGGTGGGCGAGGCCGCGCAGTGAGCGGGCGTCGAGCAGTCGGGGGCGCAGCTCTTCGGGCATGCGGACAAAGTAATGTTGCAAAGACTCCTTTGCAACAGGTTTTTTGCATCGCCTTCTTCGCATCGCCCTCTTCGCGTCGATGTCTTCGCGTCGATGTCTTCGCGTCGACGTCTTCGCGTCCTGCCCCCGAAGCCCCTACTCCACGAACCCCTCCTCCCTCATCCACTCCAACGCCACCCGATGCGGGTCCTCCCCCTCCACATCCACCTTCGCGTTCAGCCTCCGCGCCACCGAGTTGTTCAGCCTCTCGGTGATCGGGGCCAGGACGTCGGCGATCGCCGGCCACTTCTTCAGGGTGCCGGAGTTGATCTCGGGTGCCGCGTTGTAGTTGGGGAAGAACTTCCGGTCGTCCTCCATCACCACCAGGTCCATCGACCGGATGCGCCCGTCGGTGGTGAACACCTCCCCGTAGGTGCAACTCCCCTTGGCCACCTGCGTGTAGACGATCCCGGTGTCCATCTGCGTGATGTTTCCCGCCGGCACACGCATCCCGTACGCCTTCCGCATCCCCGGCAGCCCGTCCGCGCGGTTGGCGAACTCGCCCTCCACGCACAGGGTCACGGCGCCGGGGTCGGACTGCGCGAGCCTGGCCACGTCCGACAGGGTCCTGGTGCCGTACTTCTCGAAGGCGGCCCGGTTCATGGCCAGCGCGTAGGTGTTGTTCAGCGACGCCGGCGGCAGCCAGGTCAGCCCGTTGCGCAGGTCGGCGTCGCGCACCGCCCGCCACTGCTGCTGCGGGTCGGTGAGGGGCTCGCCGTTGCCCAGGTAGGTGATCCAGGCGGTGCCCGTGTAGTCGTACAGGGCGTCGACGTCACCGCTCGCGACCGCCTCGCGGACACCGATGGAGCCCTGGATGCCGGTGCGGTCCAGGACGTCGGCGCCGGCCGCCTGGAAGGCGATGCCCATGATGGCGCCGAGGACGAGGTTCTCGGTGAACGCCTTCGCCGTCACCGTCAGTTCCGCGCCCTTGAGCGGCTCCCCCCGCCCGACCGAGCCCGGCCGGACCGCGTCGACCATGGGGGAGCCGCTGCTCAGACCGCAGCCGGACGCCGCCACCAGCACCCCGGCGAGCAGCAGACACGTACGCCGTCTCATGTCGCCGCCTCCAACCCCCTTGGTCTGAGGAGCAGTTCGGCCAGCGAGGCCAGCCAGTCGACCAGCAGGGCGAGGACGACCGTGAGGACCGAGCCCAGCACCAGCACCGGCATCCGCTGGTTGGTGATGCCGGTGGTGATCAGCACGCCCAGGCCACCGCCCCCGCCGAAGGCCGCCAGGGTGGCCGTACCGACGTTCAGGACGAGGGCGGTGCGGACGCCCGCGAGGACCAGCGGGACGGCCAGCGGGAGTTCGACGCGCGTCAGTACTCCGAGCGGGCTCATGCCGATGCCCCGGGCCGCCTCCAGCAGGGTGGGGTCGTTGGACTTCAGGCCCGCGACGGTGTTCGACAGCACCGGCAGGACGGCGTAGGCGACGATGCCGATCAGGGCCGCCTTCCGGCCGATGCCGAGCCAGATCACCAGCAGCGCGAGCAGGCCGATCGCCGGCGTCGCCTGGCCGACGTCGGCGAGTGCCGTCGCGAACGGCGCCGCCTTCCGCAGCGCCCGCCGCGTCAGCAGGACGCCCAGCGGGATCGCGATGACCAGCACCAAGAAGGTGGACACGGCGGTGAGCTGGATGTGCTGCCACAGGGCCTGGGAGACCTGGCCCTTGGACAGCGCGTTGGCGGAGACCGCGTCCAGGCCGGCCCGCCGGAACCAGAGCCAGGTCGCCAGCAGCACCGCCACCAGGAACGCCGGCAGGAAGGTCAGCTTCTGCCAGGTGACCCGCCCGGCCGCGTGAGCCGGCGACGGGACCCCGGTCGCCGTACCCACCCCCGTTGCCGCATCCACCTCGGCAGCCGTCCCCACCTCGGCGGCGGTCACGCTCTCACCTCCGCGTCCGCCAGGTCCTGCTGTTGATCCAGCGCGTCGAGGCGGTCGGCCTCCAGCAGCGCGCGTACGGAGTTCATCAGCGTCTCCATGTCGACGACGCCCGTGTACTCGCCGTGCCGCCCGGTGACGGCGACCCGTCCCGCGTGGTCGGTGAGGACCGCCTCCAGCGCGTCCCGAAGCGTCGCGTCCCGGGTGACCGTGTCGTGCACGAGCGTGCCCGCCCGCGCCAGCGAGCCCCTGGCCCGCATCAGGTCACCGCGCCTGAGCCACTTGTAGGGGCGGCCTCGCCTGTCCAGCAGCAGCACCTCGTTGGTGCCGCTGGAACGGAGCCGGCCCAGGACGGTCTGCAGCGGGTCGTCCACGGTCACCGTCGGACAGTCGGTGATCCTCATGTCCCGCACGCGCGTCAGGTTGAGCCTCTTCAGCGCCCCGCCCGCGCCCACGAACCCGGACACGAAGGCGTCCGCCGGGGCGGCCAGGATCGCCTCCGGGGTGTCGAACTGGGCGATCCCCGACCGCTCCCGCAGCACCGCGATCCGGTCGCCGAGCTTGATCGCCTCGTCGAAGTCGTGCGTGACGAACACGATCGTCTTGCGCAGTTCGTGCTGCAGCCGGATCAGCTCGTCCTGGAGGTGCGCCCGGGTGATCGGATCGACGGCACCGAACGGCTCGTCCATCAGCAGCACCGGCGGATCGGCGGCCAGGGCCCTCGCCACACCGACCCGCTGCTGCTGTCCGCCGGAGAGCCGGCGCGGATAGCGGTCGCGGAACTCGCCGGGGTCGAGTCCGACGAGGTCGAGCAGCTCCTCCACCCGGGCCCGGACCCGCGCCTTCGGCCAGCCGATCATCCTGGGCACCAGCGCGATGTTCTGCGCGACCGTCATGTGCGGGAAGAGACCGGAGGACTGGATCGCGTACCCCACCTGCCGGCGCAGCCTGACCGGATCCATGCCGCTGACGTCCTCGCCGTTGATCCGGATGCGGCCGCTGGACGGCTCGATCAACCTGTTGATCATCTTGAGCGTCGTCGACTTCCCGCACCCCGACGGGCCGACCAGGACGACCGTCTCGCCCGCCTTGATCTCCATGCTCACGCCGTCCACGGAGGGGTGCGGGCTGCCGGGATACCGCTTGGACAGGTTCTCCAGCTCGATCGTCGCGCCCATGGTGCCGAAGTCAGACACGGATCCCCCTCGGAATGGTCAGCCGCCCGACCAGCACGTACGCGGCGTCGAACAGCAGCGCCAGGACGATGATCCCGAGCGTGCCCGCGAGTACCTGGTTGAGCGCGTTCTCGCTGCCCAGCGAGCCGATGCCGCGGAAGATCTCGTTGCCGAGGCCGGGGCCGGAGGCGTACGCCGCGATCGCCGCGATGCCCATCAGCATCTGCGTCGAGACCCGCACCCCGGCCAGGATCGGCGGCCAGGCCAGCGGCAGCTCCACCCGCAGCAGCCGGGCCGCGCGGGACATCCCGATACCGCGGGCCGCGTCCACCAGCGCCGGGTCGACACCGCGCAGCCCGACGACCGCGTTGCGCACGACCGGCAGCAGCCCGTACAGCGTCAGCGCGGTCACCGTCGGCGGCACGCCCAGGCCCAGGAGCGGGATCAGCAGGCCGATCATGGCGAGCGACGGGATGGTCAGCAGGGCCGAGGCCGCCGCGGTCGCCAGGGTGCCGGCCCACTCGCTGCGGTAGGTGACGACGCCGATCAGCACCCCGAGCACGGTCGCCACGGCCATGCACTGGAAGACGGCGCTCGCGTGCTGGCAGGCGTCCACGAGCAACTGCTGGTGGCGACTGCTCAGGTACTCCCAGAAGTTCACATCCGCTCACCCCGGGTCGGTAGGGCCTGTGAAAGGCCCCTGGGTCTTCCTCCGGTCCTCGGCCGCCTGCTCCACCAGCGGGATGATCCGCAGCGGAACGGGGTTCTCCATGACGATCGCCGTGGAGGCCCGGACGATGCCATCAAAACCGACAACCCGGTCGATCACCCGCTGGAGATCGGCGTTCGAGCGAGCCACCAGCCGGCACAGCATGTCCCCGGTGCCGGTGGTCGTGTGCAGCTCCAGCACCTCCGGCACCGTCGCCAAGTGCGCCCGTACGTCCGCCCCTTGCCCCTGCCGGATCTGCAGCGTCGCGAACGCGGTGACCGGGTAGCCGAGCGCCGCGGGATCCACCTGGGGCCCGAACCCGCGGATGACTCCGTTCGACTGAAGCCGGTCCAGGCGCGCCTGCACGGTCCCCCGGGCCACCCCCAGCCGCCGGGACATCTCCAGCACGCCGATGCGCGGTTCACGTGCCAGCAGCACGATGATCCGCCCGTCCAGATGATCGATCGCCACTAGGGCCCTCCCTGGCTGGTCATCATGTACAGAACGTCCGCAGAAACGGACCAGGCACTGGTCAGATTGCCCACTGAACGGGCGAACTATTGCGCACCTTGCCGATGGGGGAGACCCTGCGGCTATGACGCAGACCACACACCACACTCCCGACACCGTCCGGCAGGCCGACCCCTTCCCGGTCAAGGGAATGGACGCGGTCGTGTTCGCCGTGGGCAACGCCAAGCAGGCGGCGCACTACTACTCCACCGCTTTCGGCATGCGGCTGGTGGCCTACTCCGGACCGGAGAACGGCAGCCGCGAGACCGCCAGTTACGTTCTGGAGAACGGCTCCGCCCGCTTCGTGTTCACCTCGGTCATCAAGCCCGACACCGACTGGGGCCACTTCCTCACCCGGCATGTGGCCGAGCACGGCGACGGCGTCGTCGACCTCGCCATCGAGGTCCCGGACGCCCGCCGCGCCTACGCCTACGCGCTGGAGCACGGCGCCCGCTCGGTGGCCGAACCCTACGAGCTGAAGGACGAGCACGGCACGGTCGTCCTCGCCGCGATCGCCACCTACGGCGAGACCCGCCACACCCTGGTCGACCGCTCCGGCTACGACGGCCCGTACCTCCCCGGCTACGTCGCCGCGGCGCCCCTCGTGGAGCCCCCCGCCCACCGCACCTTCCAGGCCATCGACCACTGCGTCGGCAATGTCGAGCTCGGCCGGATGAACGAGTGGGTCGGCTTCTACAACCGGGTCATGGGCTTCACCAACATGAAGGAGTTCGTGGGCGACGACATCGCCACCGAGTACAGCGCGCTGATGTCGAAGGTCGTCGCCGACGGCACCCTGAAGGTGAAGTTCCCGATCAACGAGCCCGCCGTGGCGAAGAAGAAGTCGCAGATCGACGAGTACCTGGAGTTCTACGGCGGCGCGGGCGTCCAGCACATCGCGCTCAACACCAACGACATCGTGCAGACGGTACGGACGATGCGCGCGGCCGGGGTCCAGTTCCTCGACACCCCCGACTCCTACTACGACACCCTCGGCGAGTGGGTCGGCGACACCCGCGTCCCCGTGGAGACCCTGCGCGAGCTGAAGATCCTCGCCGACCGCGACGAGGACGGCTACCTGCTGCAGATCTTCACCAAGCCCGTCCAGGACCGCCCGACCGTTTTCTTCGAACTCATCGAGCGGCACGGTTCGATGGGCTTCGGCAAGGGCAATTTCAAAGCGCTGTTCGAAGCGATCGAGCGGGAGCAGGCGAGGCGGGGCAACCTGTAACAGGACCGACCTGGGACAGGACAGGTTCCCCGCGGGACATCGGGGGGACCGTGGACGAGCGCATCGACCTGACGGCGCCGGCCGTCCGCCGGCTGTGGAAGAAGGCACTGCGGGAGCCCACGGTCCTGCAGTCCTTCGCCTTCGACGAGGCGCACCAGCACCTGTACGTCGTCCAGGTCCGCCGGGGCGGCGCCGCCGCCGGGAACCTGTGCCTGAACAAGCTCGACCTGGAAGGCAACCGGCTCGGCCACATGTACCTGCACGGCTTCGGGCACGGCGTCAGCACGGGCGTGCAGAACGCCGCCGACGGCACCGTCTGGATCTGGACCGAGGCCGACGCCGAGGGCGGCTACGGCCAGGGCGTCACCCGCTTCCGCTTCTTCCACGGCGCCGTCCGCACCGGCGCGGACGTCAAGATCCGTCACTCGATACCGGGATCCACCAACAACCAGCCGTCGGTGTGCATGGCCTCGGGCCGCATCGCCGTCCGCTACCGCACCGGCGGCACACCCCGCTACCGCGTCTGGGACCTCGACGCGTTCGTCGCCCGCGACTACGGCCGGCCCCTCGCCGACCTCCCGCAGACCGGCGCCCACCCCGACCCGGCCGTCCCCTTCCAGGGCTACGCCCTGCACGGCGACCACATCTACCAGCTGGCCGGAACGGCCTACGACGACGCCACCAACCCGCCCGCCGAGCACGGCAACACGTACCTCTCCTGCCTCGACATCCGCACCGGCGACCTGGTGCAACGCCAGCGCACCGAGGCCGGCCACTCGCTCGACTTCCGCGAACCGGAGGGCCTCGCCGTCCGCCACAAGCCCCACCCCCGGCTGTACATCGGCCTCGCCTCCGGCGCGCTGGGAGCCCGCCGCTTCTCCCTCTACTCCAAGCCGTGAGCTACTCCGGCACGTCCCCGGCCGGCGGCTCGCCCAGCTCCTCCAGCGCCGCCCGCGCCTCGGACACATGGACCGGCGAGAAGTACGGGTTGATCCGCAGCGCCTCCTGAAGATGCCGCCGGGCGGGCCCGAACAGCCCCAGCTCCCGCTCGATCATCCCCCGGTGATAGGCGTACGGCGCACTGCGCACCCCACCCCCGTGCGCCTTGTCCGTCGCGATGCGCGCGAACCGCAGCGCCTCGTCGCTCTGCCCGGCGCGGTGCAGCGCCCAGCCCAGCGCGTCGGCCACCGCGATCCCCGGCTGCCGCCGCCACTCGTCCCGCAGCCGCCGCACCGCGGCCGGCGCCTCCCCGTGGTCCGCCTCGAACTGCCCGAGCACCAGCTCCTCGTCGGCCCCGCCCTCGGCGGCCTTGTACACCAGCGACCGCAGCAGGTCGTACTGCACCCGGGCCGCCTGCTCCAGCCCCAGCGACTCGTACAACTCGCCCAGCTCCAGGGCGTACTGCGGACACGGCTGCTTGGACAGCGCCACCTGGTACGCGGTCAGCGCCTCCGAGGTCCGCCCCAGCGCCGCCAGCGCACGAGCCTGCCCGGCCTGCGCGGCCCGCTGGTCGGGGTCGATCCGCACCGCCTCCTGGAAGTGCCGCAGCGCGGCCTCCCGGTCCCCGCGCTCCCAGGCCAGCTGCCCGGCCCGCTCCAGATACGCCGCCCGCTCCGCCGGAGCCCGGGCCCCCGCCGCCGCGTCGGCGAGCTGGGCCGCCGCGTCCTCCCGCCAGCCCCGGTCCCGGTACACGGCCGCGGCCCGCGCCATGACGGCCGGGCCGGAGTGCAGCTCCATGAGCCGGTCCAGCGTCCGCCGCGCGGCCTTGTAGTCGCCGAGCCCGGTGTACGCCTCGATCAGCAGCGCCCGCGTCGTCCACCGCTTCGGCGCTACCTTCCGCGCGGCCTCCCCCCACTTCCTGGCCGCGGGGAAGTCCCGCCGCACGACCGCCAGCGCCGCCAGCCCGTCCAGCGCCTCCACGTTCCGCCGCCCCCGCACCTTCAGCGACTCACGCAGCGCCTCCTCGGCCTTCGGGTAGTACGCGGGGTCCGCCGTCCGCCGCCCCTGCTCCACATAGGCCGCCCCGAGCACGGCCCAGGACCGCGCGCTCTCCGGATGCCGCCGCACCCGCACCCGCTGCTCGCCGATCAGCGCCGCGAGGTCGGGCAGCGCGGCCGGCACCCCGGTGGTGACCGCGCTGCGCGTCTGCGCCGCCGTCCCCTTCGCGGCCGACGGCGCCTGCGTCCGCTCCCAGGGCAGCAGCACCAGCACCCCACCGAGCGCGACACATCCGGCGACCGAGGCGGCCACGGCGATCAGCACCCGCCGGGCACGGCGTGGCGGCGGCTCCTGTTCCTTCTCCATGGCGCTTACTGTGCGTCAGTACGACGAGCACATCCCGGCATACGGCGGTCGGCGCAGACGGGGTTCACACCGATGGCCCCGGGTGCGACGCTGTGATCATGAGCCGCATCGAAGCGCCCCGCCCCGAAGGCACGGCCATGACCGGCACCCTCCTCGACCGTCTGCTGAGCGGCCTGCCGGCCGAGGCGGTCCTCACCGACCCCGACGTCACCGCCTCCTACGCAAACGACATGGCGAGCTTCTGCCCGGCCGGCACCCCCGCCGTGGTGGTCCTGCCGCGCACCGCCGAACAGGTGCAGCACGTCATGCGCACCGCCACCGAGCTGCGCGTCCCGGTCGTCCCGCAGGGCGCCCGCACCGGTCTGTCCGGCGCGGCCAACGCCACCGACGGCTGCATCGTGCTGTCCCTGACCCGGATGGACCGGATCCTTGAGATCGACCCGGTCGACCGCATCGCCGTCGTCGAGCCCGGCGTCATCAACGCCACCCTCTCCCGCGCGGTGAACGAACACGGTCTGTACTACCCGCCGGACCCCTCCAGCTGGGAGATGTGCACCATCGGCGGCAACATCGGCACCGCCTCCGGCGGCCTGTGCTGCGTCAAGTACGGGGTGACGGCCGAGTACGTCCTCGGTCTGGACGTCGTCCTCGCCGACGGACGCCTGATGTCCACCGGCCGCCGCACCGCGAAGGGCGTCGCCGGGTACGACCTGACCCGCCTGTTCGTCGGCTCCGAGGGCTCGCTCGGCATCGTCGTCCGGGCCGTCCTGGCGCTGAAACCGCAGCCGCCCCAGCAGCTGGTGCTCGCCGCGGAGTTCCCCTCGGCGTCCGCCGCCTGCGACGCCGTCTGCGGGATCATGGCGGGAGGGCACGTCCCCTCACTCCTCGAACTCATGGACCGTACGACGGTCAAGGCGGTCAACGACCTGACCCACATGGGCCTGCCCGAGACCACCGAGGCCCTGCTCCTCGCCGCCTTCGACACCCCTGACCCGGCCGCCGACCTCGCCGCCGTCGGTGCGCTGTGCGAGGCCGCCGGCGCGAGCCAGGTCGTGCCCGCCGACGACGCCGCCGAGTCCGAACTCCTCCTCCAGGCACGGCGGTCCTCGCTCGTCGCGCTGGAAGCCGTCCGGGGCACGACGATGATCGACGACGTGTGCGTGCCCCGTTCCCGGCTCGGCGACCTGATCGACGGCGTCGAGGCGATCGCCGAGAAGCACCGGCTCACCATCGGTGTCGTCGCCCACGCGGGTGACGGCAACACCCACCCGACGGTCTGCTTCGACGCCCAGGACCCCGACGAGTGCCGGCGCGCCCGCGAGTCCTTCGACGAGATCATGGCCCTCGGCCTGGAACTCGGCGGCACCATCACCGGCGAGCACGGCGTGGGCGTGCTGAAGAAGGAGTGGCTGGCGCGGGAGATCGGCCCGGTCGGCGTGGAGATGCAGCGGGCGATCAAGCAGGTCTTCGACCCGCTCGGCCTCCTCAACCCGGGCAAGCTGTTCTGAGGCACGGGTAGGCGGAAGTTTTTTCGGGCCTTGTCCTCCAAGAGTGAAGGACCTGTACGAGGTTGCCCGGAAAAGAGCGGGTCCGGCGGGACTGGCGGTGGGGGTTGCGCTCGTCTGATAGATGTGGAGCCCCCCATCCCACCTTCGAGCAGATACCGGACGACGGACATGAGCGCCCCAACCCCGGCCCCCGGTGACGACAGGCCCCGCGAAGGGTATTACCCGGACCCGTCCATCCCTGGATACGTCCGGTACTGGAACGGTGCCGCCTGGGTGCCGGGCACCAGCCGTCCGGCGCCCAAGGACGGCGAACCGCTCGCCCCACCGCCCGGCGTGCGCCCGGCGCAGCCCGCCGTCGAGGAGACCGGGCCGCACTTCTTCGACGAGGACCCGGTCGACGGGGCCTCTCCGCCCGAGTCCCAGCACGGCAGCCGTCCCGAACCGGCGTCCGCCTGGGGCGCCGACCGCTCCCGCCAGTCCGGCTTCGGCGGCGACCAGGACCGCCGCGTCTCCTGGGGCTCCCCGCAGAGCGCCGACCCGAGGGTGCCGCACCCGTCCCGCCCCGCCGACGACGGGCCCGACGAGGCCCGGCCGGCCGACGCCCCCGCCCAGCAGCCGGACGGCCTGTCCGCCCGCACGGACGGCACGGCGACGATCCCGCCGGCCGCGTCGGACCGGGACGCGGGCAGCACGTTCGTGTTCCGCCGGCCGACGGCCACACCCGGGGGAGCGGGGGCCTCCGGCGGCGGGGCTTCCGGACCCGGTGCCGGTACTCCCGGCGTCCCTGGTCCCGGCGGCCCCGCCTCCGACGAGGGCACGATGACCTTCCGCGCCGTCTCACCGCGCACGGGACAGCCCGGCGGCGGAGCGGCCGGGAGCACGGGCGCGCCACACCACGGTTCCGGCGCCCCCGGCTTCGGTGCCGGCAAGGCCGCCGCCGCTCGCGCGGCCGCCGCGCAGGCAGCCGCCGGGGCCCAGGCCCCCACGGCCGACCCGGCGGCTCCGTCCGGTCCGCAGTCCGTCCCCGCCACCCCGCAGCACCCAGCCCCCGCTCCCGGACCCACCCCGCTGACGTCCGGACCCGGCGGCGGTCAGTCCTCCTGGGCCCAGCAGGTGCACCGCCTCGCGGGGACCCCCGGCGACGAGCAGCCCGTCGCGCCCTGGAAGCCGCCGGTCGAGGACGTCTTCCAGGCGGCCGCCCGGCGGCAGGCGGCGGCCCGGCCCGCGCCGATCGGCAAGCGCCTGGCCGCGCGGCTGCTGGACACCGTCGTCCTCGCGGGCGTCACCGCCGTGGCCGCCGTCCCGCTGGGCACCAGAGCGATCGACCACGTCAACGACAAGATCGACGCGGCCAGGCTCTCCGGCGAGACCGTCACCGTCTGGCTGCTCGACGGCACGACGTCCCTGTACCTCGGCATCGTCCTCGCCGTCCTGCTGCTCTTCGGCGTCGTCTACGAGGCGCTGCCCACCGCCAAGTGGGGCCGCACCCTCGGCAAGAAGCTGCTGGGTCTTGAGGTGCGGGACATCGAGGGCCACGAGGCCCCGGACTTCGGCGCCGCCCTGCGCCGCTGGCTGGTCTACAGCGTCCCCGGCCTCCTCGTCGTCGGGATCGTCGGTGTCGTGTGGTGCCTGTTCGACCGGCCGTGGCACCAGTGCTGGCACGACAAGGCCGCGCACACGTTCGTCGCGGGCTAGGGGGCCTCTGACGCCCCCTCGGCCCCCTCCCCCGAGGGAGACCTGAGGCGGTACCCCGGACGGCCGCCCGCCGGATGCGGAGCCGGAGGGTTCGCGGTCGACTCGGGCCATGAGCAGCGAACCGCCCCCCGGCTCCGGCATGCCGCCAGAAGACGACCCGTTCAGGAAGCAGCCCCCTCCCGGGGAACCCGGTGGCCCCGAGGGCCCCGCAGGGCCGGGCGGTCCCGGAGCTCCCGGGGCGGGCGCGGGCTCGCCGTACGACACCCCGCCCGGCGGCCAGCCCCCGCCCTACGGAGGCGGCCCCTACGGCGGCGGTGACCAGCCCACCGATCCGCTCGCCGGCATGCCCCCGCTCGCCGACAGCGGCAGGCGCACGCTCGCCCGGCTCATCGACATGGTGCTCGTGGGGATCGTCGTCTGGCTGCTCAGCTGGGGCTTCGGTGTCACCGAGTACACCGTGGACGGCGACGAGATCGAGGTCGGCAAGTCGTTCGGGCAGTCGATCATCGCCGCCGTGCTCTACATCGCCTACGACACCGTCCTGATCTCCAGGACCGGACAGACCCTCGGCAAGAGGTGGCTGGGCATGCGCGTGGCCGACCTCGACAACGGGGCCACGCCCTCCGTGCAGACCTCGCTGACGCGCGCGGCGGTGCTGTGGCTGCCCTTCGCCTTCTGCTGCGCCTGCGTCTGGACCATCATCGCGGGCGGCTGGAGCTTCTTCGACAGGCCCTACAAGCAGGGACTGCACGACAAGGCGGCCAGGACGGTGGTGGTCAGCACCCGTTGACGCGGCCCTGAAGGCCGGTCGGTCAGGAGGCCGCCCGCTCGCGCACCGGCTCGGACCTGACCGGGGTGAGGGAGACGGGGGCGGCCGCCCGCACGGTGTCCTTGGTGGCGGGACGTTCCTGCGCGGCCGTACGGGACCTGGGCTGCCGTACCGTCAGGGCGACCAGCAGTCCGAGGGCGAGCGCCGCGACCGCGATCACGGCGATCCCCGCACCCGAACTCGTCTGCGACAGCAGCAGCATGGCGAGTGTCGAGAAGATCACGGTGCACGAGCCGTAGGCGAGTTGGGCGGCAGACGGACGGGGCATGGCAATCGTGTCCTCGGAAGTGGGGGCGGGGGTCGCGGACAGGCCTCTAATCGCCTGCATGCCCGAGTGGAGCGAACGGTAAGCGTGACCTAACCAACAGTGCCGGTGCACGGGGGGCGCACGGAGTCATGCCGTCCGGTACGTGGACGGTCCTGCGCGCCTACTGGACGGCGCATCCGGTGTCCGTAAAGCGAACGCCGGCTCCGCATAGTGCAATTGACTTGTTCAAGTCAAGGTCTGTCTTTTCTCGTTAACCTCTAGTCAAATGTCGTCACTTGACTACACGCGTTGACCACGCGCGCGCGGACACCTCCACCACAGGACTCCTTCCTCCGCGCGCACGAACGCGGGGGAGGAACTCAAGTGACCAGCAGACCCTGGACCTTCAGAACGGCCGCGATAGGCGTCACGCTCGCCACGGCCGCGGCGACGCTCTCCACCTTCGCGGTGGCGCGGGCCGACGAAGGCCCCTCGGCGGCGTCCGTACAGCGGACCGACCCGGCCGACCGCGCCCACTCCGACCAGGAGCACGATCTGGAAGGCCCGCTGAGCAAGACTCAGGCCGCCCAGCGAGAAGAAGCCCTGAAGCAGGTCATATCGGGCGATGCCACGGTCAAGAACCGTGACGGCTCGAAGGTCGTGCAGCTGAAGAGCAAGAAGGGCAAGAGCAAGTACGTCGAGCTCGGCCGCGAGAAGACCGACAAGATCTTCACGATCCTGGTCGAGTTCGGCGACCAGGTCGACAGCCGCTACGGTGGCACCCCCGGCCCGCTGCACAACCAGATCGCCGAGCCGGACCGCAAGCAGGACAACTCCACGGCCTGGCAGGCGGACTACGACCGCGAGCACTTCCAGGACCTGTACTTCGGCGACGGCACCGCCTCGATGAAGACGTACTACGAGAAGCAGTCCTCGGGCCGCTACTCGATCGAGGGCGAGGTCTCGGACTGGGTCAAGGTCCCCTACAACGAGGCTCGTTACGGCTCCAACAAGTGCGACCCCGACAACTGCGCCTGGTACGCGGTCGCCGACGGCGTGAGCGCCTGGGTCTCCCAGCAGAAGGCGGCCGGGAAGACCGACGCCGAGATCAAGGCCAAGCTCGCCCAGTACGACCAGTGGGACCGCTACGACTTCGACGGCGACGGCAACTTCAACGAGCGCGACGGCTACATCGACCACTTCCAGGTCGTCCACGCCGGCGAGGACGAGTCCGCGGGCGGCGGCGCGCAGGGCGACGACGCCATCTGGGCCCACCGCTGGTACGCGTTCGGCACCGACGCCGGCGCCACCGGCCCCGAGTTCAACAAGCTCGGCGGCACCCAGATCGGCGACACCGGCCTCTGGGTCGGCGACTACACCATCCAGCCGGAGAACGGCGGACTCGGCGTCTTCGCCCACGAGTACGGCCACGACCTCGGTCTGCCGGACCACTACGACACCACCAACACGGGCGACAACTCCACCGGCTTCTGGACCCTGATGTCCTCCGGCTCCTGGCTCGGCACCGGCAAGGACACCATCGGCGACCTGCCCGGCGACATGACCGCCTGGGACAAGCTGCAGCTCGGCTGGCTCAATTACGACACCGCCAAGGCCGCGACGAAGTCCAAGCACAAGCTGGGCGTCGCCGAGTACAACACGAAGAACAAGCAGGCCCTCGTGGTCGAGCTGCCCAAGAAGCAGGTGACCACCGAGATCGTGGCGCCCGCACAGGGCGCGAACCAGTGGTGGAGCGGCAACGGCAACAACCTCGCCAACACCCTGACCCGCTCCGTCGACCTCACCGGCAAGTCCTCGGCCACCCTCACGCTCGACGGCTGGTACGACATCGAGGCCGACTTCGACTACCTCTACACCGAGGTCTCCACCGACGGCGGCGCCACCTGGACGGCGGTCGACGGCACGGTCGACGGCACGGCGATCCCGCGCGACGCCAGCGGCAAGCCGGCGCTGACCGGCTCCTCCGCCGAGCACCGGAAGCTGGCGTACCCGCTGGACGCGTACGCGGGCAAGAAGATCGACCTGCGCTTCCGCTACCAGACCGACGGCGGCGTGGCCCCGAAGGGCTTCACGGCCGACGAGATCACCGTCACCGCCGACGGCAGCGCCCTCTTCTCCGACAACGCGGAGAGCGCGGACGCGGCCTGGACGGCGAAGGGCTTCTCCCGCATCGGCGCGTCCATCTCGGACGACTACGACCAGTACTACATCGCCGAGAACCGCCAGTACGTGTCGTACGACAAGACCCTCAAGGTCGGCCCGTACAACTTCGGCTTCCAGAACACGCGTCCGTCCTGGGTGGAGCACTACCCGTACCAGAACGGCCTGCTGATCTGGAAGTGGGACACCTCCCAGAAGGACAACAACACCACTCAGCACCCGGGCAAGGGTCTGATCCTGCCCATCGACTCGCACCCGGCCGCGCTGAAGTTCTCCGACGGCACGCTGATGCGCAACCGCGTCCAGTCCTACGACTCGCCGTTCAGCCTCTACCGGACGGACGGCATCACGCTGCACAACGCGGGCGTCGCGACCCGGATCCCCTCCTCCAAGGGTGTTCCGCTCTTCAACGACCACACCGGCACGTACTACGACAAGTCCAACCCCACCGGTGGCGTCGAGATCACTGACACCAACACCACGATCAAGATCGTCAAGGAGGCCAAGGACGGCTCCACGATCTCGCTCCAGGTCGGACGCGCAGTGAAGTAGGCGACGTTTTCGCAGGTCAGAAGGTGATCGGCGGTGACCCCCTGGCGGGTTGCCGCCGATCCGTGTTTAGGTGCGTGCTGTGGTTCCCTTATTGACACCGGCTGACACGGGGGTGTGACCGCATGGCCGCAGGAGGATTCTGCAAGCTGCCGAACGGCACGGTGGTGGTGGCGCTCAACCTGCCCACCCCCGCCGCCGCCGGACCTGGTGGGGGTCCCCCCTCCGGGGGCGTGCGCGTGCTCGTGCACGCCGTGAACCGGGCGCGCGCCCTGACCAGGCTGCGCAACCTGGGCATGGGCGCGGTCTACCTGCGGGGCAACGCCGCCCCGCCGACCCCGGACGAGATCACGGCGGTCCTGCACCACCCGGACGGCCTGATATGGCGCACGTCCCCCACGGGCGGCGTCACGACCGGCCCGGAACTCGTCCAGGAGCTGTGGCACCCGATCCGGTCCCTGCTGAGACGCCCGACGCCGCAGGCGTAGGCCGCCGCCCTGTCCAGGCCGTGCACGTCCTACACGACGGGCTTGCCCGACAGCTCGACCCCCGCCTCGCGCAGCTCCTCCAGCGCCCGCTGCGTGGTCTCCTCGGACACCCCGGCGGTCAGGTCGAGCAGGACCTGGGTGCGAAAGCCCTCCCGTACGGCGTCCAGCGCGGTGGCCTTCACGCAGTGGTCCGTCGCTATGCCCACGACGTCCACCTCGTCGATCTCCCGCGCGCGCAGCCAGTCGGCCAGCGTCACGCCGTTCTCGTCGGTGCCCTCGAAGCCGCTGTAGGCCGCCGCGTACGCCCCCTTGTCGAAGACGGCGTCGATCGAGCCGGAGGCGACGGCCGGGGCGAAGTTCGGGTGGAAGCCGACCCCTTCCGTGCCGGCGACGCAGTGCGCGGGCCAGGAGCGGACGTAGTCGGGGTTGTCGGCGAAGTGGCCACCGGGTGCGATGTGGTGGTCGCGGGTGGCCACGACATGGCGGTAGCCGGCCGGTGCCTGCCCGATCAGCTCGGTGATGGCGGCGGCCACGTCGGCGCCCCCGGCCACCGCAAGGCTGCCCCCCTCGCAGAAGTCGTTCTGCACGTCTACGACGATCAAGGCGCGGCGCATGGTCGGTGTCCTTCGACTATGGAGACTGTGGGGTCGGGGGGAATCTGCGGAGCAAGCGATGCGGCCCGGCCGGTGAACTTCCGAGCCTATTGAGTTCGGTGGCGGATCGGGAGGGGCTCTGCGGGGCGTACGCGGGGCACCCGCTTTAGCTACCCGAGAGCCCCTGGACGTACTCCGTCGGAATGACGGGTTCCCCGCGCGAGAGCTGCGTGGCGGAGAGCGGCAGGTTCGCGCGTGCGCCTGCGTGCCGCTCACGTGCGACGTCCAGCGGCTCGCGTGCGACCACTTCGCCCCCCTTGACCAGCTCGACCAGCAGCTGCCGGTCGGCGAGTTCGTCCGGCACGGGTCCGGTGCCGATCACCTCGGCTTCGGCGACCCCGTACGCGTCGAACCGTCGCGCGGCCCACTTGCGGCCGCCGAGGGACGTCTTGCCGCCGGTGGACTTCTTGGCCACCGGCATCAGCGGCGCGTCCGCGCCGGTGGACTCGGCGCGGGCGACCAGCTTGTAGACCATCGAGCTCGTCGGGTGGCCGGAGCCGGTCACCAGCTGGGTGCCGACGCCGTACGCGTCCACGGGCGCCGCCGCCAGCGAGGCGATCGCGTACTCGTCCAGGTCGGAGGTCACGATGATCTTCGTGTCCTTCGCGCCCAGCGCGTCCAGCTGTTGCCGCACCCGGTGCGCGACCAGCAGCAGGTCGCCGGAGTCGATGCGCACCGCGCCCAGTTCGGGCCCGGCGATCTCGACGGCCGTACGGACGGCCTCGGCGACGTCGTAGGTGTCCACCAGCAGCGTCGTGCCCCGGCCGAGCGTGTTCACCTGGGCCTGGAAGGCGTCCCGCTCGGTGTCGTGCAGCAGGGTGAAGGCGTGGGCGGAGGTGCCGACGGTGGGGATGTTGTAGCGGAAGCCCGCGGCCAGGTCGGAGGTGGAGGCGAAGCCGCCGACGTACGCGGCCCGGGACGCGGCCACCGCGGCCAGCTCGTGGGTGCGCCGGGCGCCCATCTCGATCAGCGGGCGGTCACCGGCGGCCGACGACATGCGGGAGGCGGCCGCGGCGATCGCGGAGTCGTGGTTGAGGATCGACAGGATCACCGTCTCCAGCAGCACGCACTCGGCGAAGGTGCCCTCGACCCGCAGGATCGGCGAGCCCGGGAAGTACACCTCCCCCTCGGGATAGCCCCAGATGTCGCCGCTGAAGCGGTAGTCGGCGAGCCACGTCAGGGTCTCCTCGTCGACGATGCCCTGCCTGCGCAGGAAGCCGAGGACGCCCGCGTCGAAGCGGAAGTTCTCGACCGCGTCCAGTACCCGGCCGGTGCCCGCCACGACGCCGTAGCGGCGCCCGTTCGGCAGCCGCCGGGTGAAGACCTCGAACACGCTCCGCCGCCCGGCCGTGCCCGCCTTCAGCGCGGCCTGCAGCATGGTCAGCTCGTACTGGTCCGTGAAGAGCGCCGTCGAGGGAACGTCCACCGGCAGCCCAAGGTCCGCTGTGTTCATGGCAGTGGATCGTACTCCAGATTTCGTCAGTTTGACGATTTCGGTTCGGATGCTGGTCGGAGGGGGCACGCGGGGGCCCGTTTGTGCGACTACCCCCCTCCAGTGGCAGCATGGGTGATGTGACGTCACCCGCTCCCCTAGAGATCGAACGTACCGAGTCGGCGGAGGAGGTCTTCGCCGTCCCCGAGCCCGACGTCCCCTGGGTCACGATCGTCCACAACGACCCGGTCAACCTCATGAGCTATGTGACGTACGTCTTCCAGACGTACTTCGGCTACTCCAAGGACAAGGCCACCAAGCTCATGCTCGACGTCCACCACAAGGGCCGGGCGGTCGTCTCCAGCGGCACTCGCGAGGAGATGGAACGCGACGTGCAGGCGATGCACGGCTACGGTCTGTGGGCCACCCTCCAGCAGGACCGGAAGTAGCGATAACCCCTGATGCCAGGAACCTTCGAACCGCTCCCCGGCGGCGGCGCGGCCGTCGCCCTCGACGACGTCGAGATCTCCATCATCCGGTCGCTGGCCGTGCAGCTGTTGGAGCTCATCGGTCCCGGCCCCGCCGAGGACGCCCCCGACGACCCGCTCGCCGACCTGTTCGCCGAGGGGCCGAGCGAGCCGCCCGCCGATCCGGTGCTCAGGCGCCTCTTCCCGGACGCCTACAGCGACCCTGAGGAGGTGCCGGCGTCCCCGCAGGAGGCGGAGGAGCGACGGGCGTACTCCGCGGAGTTCCGCCGCTTCACCGAGAACGACCTCAGGGCCGGCAAGCGCGACAACGCCCTCGCGGTGATCCGCTCGCTGGACGAGCTGGCGTCGGCGGGCGAGGGCGGGGCGGTGCTCAAGCTGTCGGCCGAGGAGTCCCAGCGGTGGCTCGGCGCCCTCAACGACCTGCGCCTGGCGATCGGCTCCCGGCTGGAGATCACCGACGAGGACGAGACCGACCTCCTCTACCGCCTGCCGGACGAGGACCCGCGCAAGCCGATGGTGATGGCGTACCTGTGGCTCGGTGGGCTCCAGGAGACTCTTGTCTCGACACTTATGCGCGATCTGTGACGTTCTGGTGTTCGCTCAGCGGACGCTCAAATCCGGATAACGATCACGTCACCGCACCCGTGTCGTGTGTCCTGTTTACGCCCGCTTTGTCCTCTTCTTCTTGTGTCGTGCGCCACATGTCGCGCGGGTGATCACTGTTGCGGCCGTGATAAATCTTCACGACCGCCCGGCGAACACCACCCGAATGTTCGGCCGGGTGCGCCACCGAGCCGACGACCGTCGGCCAGGCACGAGCGGGCTCCCAGAGTCGCTCAACTCCATCAATCCGGGGGGATCGAGACCCGATCCGAGGCCGACGAGAGGCCCGGGTCGGCAAATGGAGAAAGGCGCACGACACATGACCTCAGAGCAGGTCGCCGGTGAGCACACCCCTGAAGAGGGGTACGAGCGCGGGCTCGGCAGCCGTCAGGTCCAGATGATCGCGATCGGCGGCGCCATCGGCGTCGGCCTCTTCCTGGGAGCCGGCGCCAACATCGCCAAGGCCGGCCCCAGCCTCATCCTCATGTACGCCCTCGCCGGCGTGATCATCTTCTTCATCATGCGGGCCCTCGGCGAGCTCCTGCTCTACCGCCCGGTCTCGGGCTCCTTCGCCGAGTACTCGCGCGAGTTCCTCGGCCCCTTCTTCGGCTACTTCACCGGCTGGACGTACTGGCTGATGTGGGTCGTCACCGGCATGGCCGAGCTCACGGCCGCCGCGATCTACGTCAACTACTGGTTCCCGTCGATCCCGCAATGGGTCACGGCCCTGGTCTTCCTGGTCGTCCTGTTCGCGGCCAACCTCATCTCGGTGAAGCTGTTCGGCGAGATCGAGTTCTGGTTCTCGATGGTCAAGGTCACCGCCCTCATCGGCATGATCGTGATCGGCCTCGGTGTCCTCACCTTCGGCTTCAGCGCGGCCGGCGACACCGCCGCCGTCTCCAACCTGTGGGCCTTCGACGGCTTCTTCCCCAAGGGCATCGGCTCGTCCCTGATGACCCTGCAGGGCGTCATGTTCGCCTACCTCGCCGTCGAACTCGTCGGCGTCACCGCGGGCGAGTCCGAGAACCCCGAGAAGACCCTCCCCAAGGCGATCAACACCCTGCCCTGGCGCATCGCCCTGTTCTACGTCGGCGCCCTCACCGTCATCCTCTGCGTGGTGAAGTGGACCGAGTTCGCGGAGGGCGTCAGCCCCTTCGTGAAGGCCTTCGCGATGATCGGCATCCCGGCCGGCGCCGGCATCGTCAACTTCGTCGTGCTGACCGCGGCCCTGTCGTCCTGCAACTCCGGCATGTACTCCACGGGCCGCATGCTGCGCACCCTCGCGGACAACGGCGAGGCCCCGAAGGTCTTCACCCGGCTGTCGGCCACCAAGACCCCGGCGTTCGGCATCACCGTCTCGGTGCTGTTCATGGGCATCGGCGTGGTCCTGAACTACGTCGTCCCGGAGAAGGCCTTCGCCTACGTCACCTCCGTCGCCACCGCGGCCGGCATCTGGACCTGGCTGATGATCCTGGTCAGCCACGTCCTCTACCGCCGTGCGGTGGTCGCGGGCCGGCTGCCCGCCTCCTCCTTCCCGGCGCCGGGCGGCGCGGTGTGCTCCTACATCGCCATCGCGTTCCTGCTCTTCGTCACCGGCCTGATCGCCTACGACGCCGACTCGCGTATCTGCCTGTACGTCATGGCCGGCTGGGCCGCCGCCCTGGCCCTCGGCTGGGCGATCCTCAAGAGCCGCAACCCGGCGGTCGCCGAGCGCCGCGACCCGGAGTTCGAGAAGGTCGGCTGACCAGCGCGTTCCGGCGCACCACGGACGTCCGTCCGCCGGGGATGCTCGTGGCACCCCCGGGCGGCAGCCGCTCAGGATGTCCGGCATGCGGGCACCTCCGTACCACCCATCGGTACGGAGGTGCCCCTCTGCTTATCCTGACCGTCATGCTGACCATCACCCAGGCCCTGTACGACCAGATCGTCGCCCACGCGCGCGAGGACCACCCCGACGAGGCGTGCGGCGTCGTCGCGGGCCCCGTGGGGGAGGGCCGCCCCGAGCGCTTCATCCCGATGCTGAACGCCGCCCGCTCGCCCACCTTCTACGAGTTCGACTCGCAGGACCTCCTCAAGCTCTACCGCGAGATGGACGACCGCGACGAGGAGCCGGTGATCATCTACCACTCCCACACGGCGACCGAGGCATACCCGTCCCGCACCGACATCTCCTACGCGAACGAGCCGGGCGCCCACTACGTCCTGGTCTCCACCGCCGACACCGACGGGGTCGGCGAGTTCCAGTTCCGCTCGTACCGGATCGTGGAAGGCGAGGTCACGGAGGAGGAGGTCAAGGTCGTGGAGTCCTACTGATCTCGCAGTGCGGATGAATTCCGTCCGAACAGTGAGATCACACTCCGGGGCCCCGGCCGGGAATCGATACGATGAGCCCATGGTTTTCCACGACGTGAGCGACAAGACGCCGGGCATGCTGCTCGTGGCGCGGCTGCACGTCGACCTGTGCAGGCTCGCCAGCGCCATCTGTTGACGCCGGACCCTGCCGCCGTACGGCCGTGAGCCGCGGCGATCCGTCTCACCTGCGTACGACCACGCAAGCCCGCGCCGCCGCGCGCCACCGACCCGACGAAACCTTCCGACAGGAGCCCGCAACCATGGCCATCGAGGTCCGCATCCCGACCATCCTCCGCCAGTACACCAACGGTCAGAAGGCGGTGGAGGGCACCGGGGACACCCTCGCCGAACTCTTCGCCGACCTCGAGACCAGGCACGCGGGCATCCAGGCCCGCATCGTCGACGGCGACCAGCTGCGCCGCTTCGTCAACGTGTACCTGAACGACGAGGACGTGCGCTTCCTCGACGGCATCAACACCAAGCTGTCCGACGGCGACAACGTCACGATCCTGCCGGCCGTGGCCGGCGGCATGGCCTGATCGAGATGCGTTACGACTCCCCGCTGGCCGCGGTGGGCAACACCCCTCTGGTGCACCTGCCGCGGCTGTCGCCGTCCGCCGACGTCCGCGTCTGGGCGAAGCTGGAGGACCGCAACCCGACCGGCTCGGTCAAGGACCGCCCGGCCCTGCACATGATCGAGCAGGCGGAGAAGGACGGCCGCCTGACCCCCGGCTGCACGATCCTGGAGCCGACCAGCGGCAACACCGGCATCTCGCTGGCCATGGCGGCCAAGCTCAAGGGCTACCGCATGGTGTGCGTGATGCCCGAGAACACCTCCCAGGAACGCCGGGACCTGCTCGGCATGTGGGGCGCGGAGATCATCTCGTCGCCCGCCGCGGGCGGCTCCAACACCGCCGTGCGCGTCGCCAAGGAACTGGCCGCCGAGCACCCGGACTGGGTGATGCTCTACCAGTACGGCAACCCGGACAACGCGGGCGCCCACTACGCCACCACCGGCCCGGAGATCCTCACCGACCTGCCGTCCATCACCCACTTCGTGGCCGGCCTCGGGACGACGGGGACGCTCATGGGCGTCGGCCGCTACCTGCGCGAGCACAAGCCCGACGTCAGGATCGTCGCCGCCGAACCGCGCTACGACGACCTGGTGTACGGCCTGCGCAACCTCGACGAGGGCTTCGTCCCCGAGCTCTACGACGCCTCCGTCCTCACCACCCGCTTCTCCGTCGGCTCCGCCGACGCGGTCACCCGCACCCGCGAACTCCTCCAGCAGGAGGGCATCTTCGCGGGCGTCTCCACCGGCGCCGCCCTGCACGCCGCCATCGGCGTCGGCAAGAAGGCGCTGAAGGCCGGCGAGAGCGCGGACATCGTGTTCATCGTGGCCGACGGCGGCTGGAAGTACCTCTCGACGGGCGTCTACACCGCCGCCACGACCGAGGAAGCCATCGACAGGCTCCAGGGCCAGCTCTGGGCGTAGGTCCTCACCCGGCGAGATGACGGACCTGGTCCCACAGGACCGGGTCCACCACTCCCACCCGCCGCCGGAAGTCGCCCACCGGTACGTCCCGCAGCTCGTCCGTCTCCAGGAAGCTCGTCCGCCCCTCGGCGTCCCCGACCGAGCCCGGCGGCAGCGGGATCACCCCGGACCGCTCGTCGCGGAACCGACTGGTGATCTTCGCGACCCTCGCCCGCCTGCGCCGCACGGCCAGCACCAGACAGGGCCGGTCCTTGGCTCCCGGCCCGTCCTCGTACGGCACGCTCGCCCACCAGATCTCCGCCGGCCGCGGCCGCTCCCCGTGCCCCGGCCCTCTCCGGCCCTCCGGCCGCCGCCCCGGGCCCCAGCCGTCGACCAGCGTGGCAACAAGCGCGAGCAGTATCACCGCCGCGAGCACAAGCCACCACCAGGACGTGTCCATACGGACGACGTTACCGGCGTACGCCACCACCGCGCGCCCCTGTCCGCTTTCGCGAGGGAGGGTCCTTTGCTGGTGCCACTGAGGTGTGAGAGGCATGTGCGGTGACGGTGCCGGTAGGTTGAGCCCCAACGGGAGCGTGTTCACCACGTAAGCAAACGGGGAGGTGTTCATGGGGGAGCACGACCGCCTGATAGTCGACTACACACTTCTGGAGTCCTCGAAGACAAATCTGAAGGACATCAAGAAAGCCCTCAAAGGCATCGACAAGCACCGTGCCGACATTCATGACATCTGGGGCCATGGCAGCATCGCCGGCAAGATGGACGAATTCGTCAGCAACTGGGACAACTATCGGCGCGAACTCCTCGAGAACGTCGAGGACTTGGGCAAGCAAGTAGAGACCGCGCTCAAGAGCTTCGAGAAGCTGGACCTCGATCTCAAGAACGCGAACGAGAAGAAGCACGGCAAAAACGGGGGAAATTAACCGATGGGTACGGGTAAGGGCAGGCGCCGGCCGGTCGACTGGCACCCGCTGGCGGAGAAGGACCCGATCCCCGGCGATCCGGAGGACATCCGCGACGAGGTCACCAGAATGAAGAACCTCGCCTCGACCCTCCGCGACCAGGCTGCCATCCTGCGCAAGGCCGCCGGCGGCGACGCGCTGCAGGGCAAGTACGCCGACAAGATCCGCGAGAAGTCCGGCGACCTCGAGAAGCACTTCCGCGAGACGGCGGCCCGCTACGAACGTGTGGTCGGTGACCTCGGCAAATGGGCCAACGAACTGGAGGGCTTCCAGGAACGGGCCGACGGCGTACTCCGAGCCGCGAAGCAGGCCGACGAGGAACACGCTGCCGAGGTGAAGAAGAAGGAAGCCGAGGCCAAGAAGGACGGCAAGGACGGCGACAAGAAGGCGTCCGAGGAGTCCGACCCCGACAGCCACCTGGCGCCGTACCACAAGCAGCTCAACCAGGTCATCTCCGAACGCGACTCCCGCGCCCAGTATTACGCCGAGAACATCGGCCGCGACATCTCCGACATCATCAAGGACAGCAGATGGGAGAACTTCAAGGACTGGGTGCACGAGCATGCCGATACGATCAAAAAAGTCGTCGAAGTCCTGAGTTGGGCAGCGACCATCATCGGGGTGATCGCCCTCCTCTTCACACCGGTCGGCTGGCTGGCGACCCTCATCACAGTGACCACCCTCAGCCTCACGGCGCTCGTCGGCGTCGGCCACACGCTGCTGGCCCTCTCCGGTGACGGAAACTGGGCGGACGTCGCTATGGACGTCTTCGCGCTGGCGACGCTGGGATTCGGCAGCGTCGCGATGAAGGGCGTGAAGGCCGCAGCGACAACACTCAAGGCCGCCAGCAGGGCGGGACGGTTCCAGCGGTACGCGAATCTGCGCAAACTGCTCGACAAGAACATCATGCGATACGGCACCGACTCGGCCCGCGGTGCGAAAGCAGTGCGGGCGAAGGATGCGCTGCGCCAGATCGGGGCGAGGGAAACACGGCCCGGGACGACCCGACTGGACCGCCTGCTGAGCGGCGAAGCGGAGGTCGCCAGCGCATCCAAGTTCGCCAAGGCGATGCGGGCCGAATTCGGGGGAAATCCCGAGGTGGTGAGGGCGGCTGACGCAATGGAAAAGGCTGCTCTGAAGTTTAAGTTGAACTACGGCGCTGCCACCACGGTGGACGTGGGCGACAAACTCGGAGAAAAGGGACCCTACGCGAACCAGTACGGTGACGTCAAGGATGTCTTGACGCGCGAAGTAGGGAGCCGCTGGTGACCACTCCGGAGTAGAAATTGACCGGCATCAACCGGTCTGAGGAAGTTCAAAGCAGAAATTTGAGGGAGTGGAGACAGTGGCGACAATCCCAGCGAAAAGCCCACGGGAATCGCGGGCCATGAAGTTCCTTGCCGCGTACACGCTGGTGCCGATTCTCTGTTTCGCCGTCCAGGACCTTGGCAGCAAGTACGGCGGAATGGACTGGCTCACTTACGATTATGTGGCATGGCCGTTGATGATTGCGCCTGTACTGATGCTGGTCCTGTTTCTCAGGAACCGAGAACTCATCCGTAACCCGCGGATGGGTTCCAACTTCTCCCAGACGATCAAGATCGTTGCCGTCATGTACCTGTTCTGGAACATCATCGGAGCCATCGGCTACAGCTGGCTGGCCGTAATTTCGGTGCTCTGTTCCCTGACGATCCTGGTGGCCGACCGCCAGCTCAAGAAGCAGGCCCGCGCGTGAGCACGTCCGACCTGGAGCAACAGTCCCCCTCCGTCGAGGTGACCGCTCCCCGCCGCTATGAGCTCATCCTGCCACCCGGCTGGGTCCGCATCCCCCTGCGCGAGGGCACGAAGGAAGCACTCGAGAAGATCCTCTTCTCGCACATGGGGCAAGTACCGGAGGGCATCCCCCGGGACGACGCGATGCGCTTCCGACTGGACATGCGTCGCCAGTTGGAGAAGCACGCCCGTGCGGCCAGAAGAAACGGTGGCCTTGACCTCTACCTTCCCGTGCTCCCGCGCGGGGGAATCTTCCTCATGGCCTCTTTCATCGTCGCCGAGATGCCGATCGGCCAAGACCATGCGGTTCCTCCACAGGCAGTGATCGCTCAACTCGCCAACGAGGACGTCCCCGGCGGAACGGCGACAACGGTTGACGTGGCAGGGGCACCCGCACTCCGCCGCGCCTACCGCTCCACCCCTGACGAGCAGAAGCTGAGTTCCGCCCCCGAAGCCGTAGCGCAGGCCTCCCTGCCGACGCGGCGGGTCGACTATGTGATCCCCGTGCCGGATGATCCCGGTCGCTGGATCAGCATCAACTTCTCCACACCGGGTGACGGCGATATCGACGGTGAATTCACCGACGTGCTGGTCGAGTTGTTCGACGCGGTGGTCGGAACGTTCAGATGGAGTTATGAGTGAGCTGGCTCAACGTCAAGCACGCCATGGACCTGTCCCCATGGATCCGCATCCCACTCATGTGGCCGGAACCGGGACTTGAGGACGTCGAGGAGGCACAAACACCTGAGGCGTGGGCTCGCTACTTCGCCGAGGGTCTCTGGGAGGACTTCGCGTCGGAGAAATCAGAACCGGGTGAAGTCGACCTGCTGACCAACATCCTGTTGATGTATGCCATCAGGGCCCCCGCAGCCTTTCCGGACTTCGAGGTCTTCCTCCATCTCCCGCACCCTCGGGAGATCCCGCTCCCCGCGTACGTCGACCTGGTGGAGATCGAGGAGGACGAGGACCGGAAAACGGCACTGCGTGAGCTGACCCACGCCGACGCGAGCTACGCCGTCGAGCCACCCATCGTCGAGGACTTCGACTCCCCGCATCTGGGAACCGGCTTGCGGGTGCTGCGCTACTACCAGGACGAGGACAGCAACGAGGTGCACGTCGGCCTCCGCTATGCCTGGCGCTACGAGAAGGGCACGGAAGCGGCGGACGTCCTGATCATCCTGGCCGATCCTGACGCCGGCCGAATCCTCCGAGCTCTCGACGATATCGACGAATTCGCCCGTACCATCCGGATCAGCCCGGATGAGGAAGCAGATACCTGGAAGACTTCATGATCCTGGTCGCTGCAAGCAGTGTCCTGCGACGGTGAGGCGCGTCGGTGACTCTTCGACCTTGCCCTTGGCGTAGGACTCGCCGATCTGCCCGTCGTGGATCGCGCACTCGCCGGCAGCGGGGTGGGTGACCGCGTCGTCCGTGCCCGGCGCGATCTTCAGCGAGGCCGGCTCGGCGGGGATCGGCGCGCTGAGACCGGGCAGCGGGACGGAAGCCGTGACGAAAGAAGGCCGTAGCCGGGGCCGACCACGGCCGGGGCAAGCGGTGGCAACGCCGACCGTCGCGCGGCCGAGACAGGCGCCGACCTGCCCGGCGGGCGGTACGAACCGACCCCCTGGTGAGCTGTTCGGTCTCCAGGTCCGCCACGTCGACTTCCTGCGGCGCACGGTGGAGGTCGCGCACCCGTCTCCACGATCTTCGCCATATCCACGCCGGCCTTCTGATCAGGCACGGGAAAGGGCCCAGGACAGTGGCCGCGCGTCTCGGTGACACGGTTACGGTGGCTATAGAGACATATGGCCACCCGTTCCCTGAGGAGGACGAGGACACCGAGAGGCGGTCGAGGAGTTCCTGTCCGAGGCGGCGCGGTGCCCCGGCTGTGTGCTCGGATCATGACCGAACAGCTGAACACCAGGTAGCTCGGATGGCGGCGCCGCTCAGGTGAGTTCGCCCACAACAGCCCTTGCCGGAGGAGCGACCGGACGTTTTGCGCCTTACGCTCGACGCACCGCACGACCCCCGTCTTCACATCCCGCCAGCGGAGGTTTCTGCTTCATGAAGCTCACCGTCGTCGGCTGCTCGGGGTCGTTCCCGTCCGCGGAATCGGCCTGTTCGAGCTACCTCGTCGAGGCCGACGGCTTCCGGCTGCTCCTCGACATGGGCAACGGCGCCCTGGGCGAGCTGCAGCGCCACTGCGGTCTCTACGACCTGGACGCGATCTTCCTCAGCCATCTGCACGCCGACCACTGCATCGACATGTGCGCGTACTTCGTCGCGCGCTACTACCGCTACGACGGCGGCCGCTGCGACCCGCTCCCCGTCTACGGACCCGAGGGCACGGAACACCGGCTGACCACCGCCTACGCGGACACCCCCACCGCCTCGTCCATGAGCGAGGTCTTCGACTTCCACACGGTCAAGCCGTCCACCTTCGAGATCGGCCCGTTCACGGTGCACACCGAGCGCGTGGCCCACCCCGTGGAGGCCTACGGCATCCGCGTCGAGCACGGCGGGAAGTCGCTGACGTACTCCGGTGACTCGGGCGTCAGCGCGGCGCTCGACGAACTCGCCCAGGACGCCGACCTGTTCCTGTGCGAGGCCGCCTTCACGCACGGCAAGGAGAACATCCCCGACCTGCACCTCAACGGCCGCGAGGCCGGCGAGACGGCCGCCCGCGCGGGCGCCCGGCGCCTGGTGCTGACCCATATCCCCCCGTGGACCGACCCCCAGGTCAACCTGGCCGACGCACGCGCGGTCTTCGACGGTCCGGTGGAGCTGGCGGCGCCGGGGGCCACGTACGAGATCTGACGCGCACCCGCATGACCGAGGCCCCCGGAGCCGATCGGCTCCGGGGGCCTCGTCGCGTCGCGGCGGCACTCACGCCTTGGTGAGGTCCTCGACCTCCTCCTCGGGCTCCCGGCCCGGGGTCGGCAGATCGAACTTCGTGATGGCGAAGCGGAACAGCGTGTAGTAGATCGCCCCGAAGACCAGGCCTATCGGGATGATCAGCCAGGGCTTGGTGGCGAGGTTCCAGTTCAGGGCGTAGTCGATGAAGCCCGCGGAGAAGTTGAAGCCCGCGTGCACGCCCAGGCCCCAGGTGACGGCCATGGACACGGCGGTCAGGACCGCGTGGATCACGTAGAGCACAGGGGCGATGAACATGAACGAGAACTCGATCGGCTCGGTCACACCGGTGACGAACGAGGTCAGCGCGAGCGAGATCATCATCCCCGTCACGGCCTTGCGGCGCTCGGGACGGGCGCAGTGCGCGATGGCCAGGGCCGCCGCCGGGAGGCCGAACATCATGATCGGGAAGAAGCCGGACATGAACATTCCGGCGGTCGGGTCGCCGTGCAGGAAGCGGTTGTAGTCACCGGTGAAGACCTGGCCCGCGGCGTCCTTGAACTCACCGAGCTGGAACCACGCCACGGTGTTCACGAACTGGTGCATGCCGATGGGGATCAGCGCGCGGTTGACGAGGCCGAACAGGGCCGAGCCGGTCGCGCCGAGGCCGGTCATCCATTCGCCGAAGTCGGTGATGCCCTCGCCGATCGGCTTCCAGACCAGGACGAAGAAGACGCCCACGAGGGTGCCGACGAAGGCCATCAGGATCGGCACCAGACGGCGGCCGTTGAAGAAGCCGAGCCAGTCCACCAGCTTGGTGCGATGGAACCGCTGCCACATCACGGCCGAGAGCAGACCCATCACGATGCCGCCGAGGACACCGGGGTCGTTGTACGTCGCCTCGACGATCCTGCCCTTTTCGATGTGCTCTTCCACCAGCGGGAACGCCTGGAGCACCTTGCTGTAGACGAGGAAGCCGACCAGCGCGGCGAGGGCGGTGGAGCCGTCCGACTTCTTGGCGAAGCCGATGGCGACGCCGATGCAGAACAGGATCGGCAGGCTGCCGGTGATCGCACCCCCGGCGGCGTTGAAGACGGCCGCGACCTTGTCCCAGCCCAGGCCGTCCTTTCCGAAGATGTCGTCCTGGCCGAGCCGTACCATGATGCCCGCCGCCGGTAGCACGGCAATGGGAAGCTGCAGGCTTCGGCCGACCTTCTGCAGGCCCTGGAACAGGCCGGATCCCCGCTTCTTCGCGGGGGCCGCCGTTGCGGTGGCGGTGCTCATACGCCCTCCATCGGGTGGTGGTCTACACCACTCAGTGGTGTAGACCTGTTGTAGCACGATGAAGGCGGCATAAGGAACCCTCGATTCCGGGCACTGTCCGGACGAGGTTTGGCGACCGCCCGCAGGGTGGTGTAGACCAGTTGGTCACCGCGGCGCAGGCGTCGCATCGGGTCGGATCAGGGAGAGCGAACATGGCCAGCAAAGCTGAGAAGATCGTTGCCGGACTCGGCGGCATCGACAACATCGAAGAGGTCGAGGGCTGCATCACCCGCCTGCGGACCGAGGTCGTGGACCCCGGCAAGGTCGACGACGCCGCACTGAAGGCCGCCGGCGCACACGGAGTCGTCAAGATGGGCACGGCGATCCAGGTCGTCATCGGCACCGACGCCGACCCGATCGCGGCGGAGATCGAAGACATGATGTGAACCTCCCCGTTCACCACCCACCACCGTCGTAACAGGCCCCAGGGGTCCCTTCCCACCGCAGGAGGGGCCCCTTCCCCAGGTACGGCTAGGCTCAGCCGCATGTCACGAATCGACGGCCGCACCCCCCAGCAACTCCGCCCCGTCACCATCGAACGCGGCTGGAGCAAGCACGCCGAAGGCTCCGTCCTCGTCTCCTTCGGCGACACCAAGGTCCTCTGCACCGCCTCCGTCACCGAGGGCGTCCCCCGCTGGCGCAAGGGCAGCGGAGAGGGCTGGGTCACCGCGGAGTACGCCATGCTGCCCCGCGCCACCAACACCCGCGGCGACCGGGAGTCCGTCAAGGGCAAGATCGGCGGCCGCACACACGAGATCAGCCGCCTCATCGGCCGCTCCCTGAGGGCCGTCATCGACTACAAGGCGCTCGGCGAGAACACCGTCGTCCTCGACTGCGACGTCCTCCAGGCCGACGGCGGCACCCGCACCGCCGCCATCACCGGCGCGTACGTGGCCCTGGCCGACGCGGTCGGCTGGGCCCAGCGCAAGAAGCTGATCCGGGCGGGCCGCCAGCCGATCACGGGCACCGTGTCGGCGGTCTCGGTCGGCATCGTCGGCGGCGTCCCTCTCCTCGACCTCTGCTACGAGGAGGACGTGCGCGCCGAGACCGACATGAACGTCGTCTGCACCGGCGACGGCCGCTTCGTCGAGGTCCAGGGCACCGCGGAGGCCGAACCCTTCGCCCGCGACGAGCTCAACGCGCTCCTCGACCTGGCCGTCGCCGGCTGCACCGAGCTGGCGGCGCTGCAGCGCAAGGCGCTCGACACGGCCCTCGAACGGTAACGGCACAGCGGACGGCAGAGTAAAGGGCGCACCAAATCGGGCGGTCGGCGCGGGCAACCGCGCCGCTCCCCGGCGCGTCCCTAAAGATACGGGCGCACGGCTCAACCCTGTACGCCCGGCCAGCTGACAGGGCCGCCTGGCCCGCGCGCAAGGGAGGGACCGTTCCATGGCCGCGAGCCGCCGACGCCGCACCGCAGCCGTCGCCGCCACCGTGGTGGCCGCCGTGCTCACCGCCGGGCTGACCACCGGCTGCGACGCCGTCGACAAGGCGCTGGACTGCGTCCAGACCGCCGACGCCATAGCCGACAGCGTCACCGAACTCCAGCAGGCCGTGGAGAACGCGTCGAACGACCCGACCCAGCTCGACGAGTCCCTCGACTCCATCGACAAGAACCTCGACAAGATCGGCGACAAGACGGACAACACCGACGTCAACAAGGCCGTGGACGACCTGGCCAAGGCCGTCGACAACGTCCGTACGGCCGTCAAGAACGGCGACGAGACCCCCGACATCAGCCCGGTCACCGACGCGGCGGGCGAACTGACCAAGGTCTGCACGCCGTAATCAGCCGGTGCCGGCCCCCGCGATACTGGGGGCATGACCCGCCTGATCCTCGCCACCCGCAACGCCGGAAAGATCACCGAACTGAAGGCCATCCTCGCCGACGCCGGTCTGCCCCACGACCTCGTCGGCGTGGACGCCTACCCCGACATCCCCGACGTCAGGGAAACCGGCGTCACCTTCGCCGAGAACGCGTTGCTGAAGGCCCACGCCCTGGCCCGGGCGACGGGCCTGCCCGCCGTGGCCGACGACTCCGGCCTCTGCGTCGACGTCCTGAACGGCGCCCCCGGCATCTTCTCCGCCCGCTGGGCAGGCCGCCACGGCGACGACCGGGCCAACCTTGAGCTGCTGCTGGCCCAGCTCGCCGACATCGCCGACGAGCACCGGGGCGCCCACTTCGCCTGCGCGGCGGCGTTGGCGCTGCCCGACGGCACGGAACGGGTGGTCGAGGGCCGCTTGCGGGGCGTCCTGCGCCACGAGCCCGCCGGCACGGGCGGTTTCGGCTACGACCCGATCCTCCAGCCGGAGGGCGAGACACGGACGTGCGCGGAGCTGACGCCGGAGGAGAAGAACGCGATCAGCCATCGGGGGGAGGCGTTCCGGGGGTTGGTGCCGGTGGTGCGGGAGCTGCTCGGCTGAAGACTGGTGCGGCCGGAGGGACTCGAACCCTCACGGGAGTTACCCCACTGGGACCTAAACCCAGCGTGACTGCCAATTCCACCACGGCCGCCTGATGCTGCCCGGCCATGCTACTGGTCGGGCAGCGTCCTCAGATCCCCAGATCCTTGATGATCTTGGCCACGTGACCCGTCGCCTTCACGTTGTACAGGGCCCGCTCGACCTTCCCGTCCTCGTCGACGATCACCGTCGACCGGATGACGCCGACGACCGTCTTGCCGTACAGCTTCTTCTCGCCGAAGGCGCCGTAGGACTCCAGGACCTTCTTGTCCGGGTCGGCCAGCAGTGTGACCTTCAGGTCTTCCTTCTCGCGGAACTTGGCCAGCTTCTCGGGCTTGTCGGGGGAGATGCCGATGACGTCGTAGCCCGCGCCGGCCAGCAGTTCCAGGTTGTCGGTGAAGTCGCAGGCCTGCTTGGTGCAGCCGGGGGTGAGGGCGGCCGGGTAGAAGTAGACGATGACCTTGCGGCCCTTGTGGTCGGCCAGGGACACCTCGGTGCCGTCGGCGTCGGGCAGGGTGAAGGCGGGGGCCACGTCCCCCGGCTGGAGTCGCTCGCTCATCGGACCAGCGTAACCGGGGGTCCTGCCCGTACGGTGAGCCATGGAGCTGACAGACTGTGCGGCACAGGCTTCAACCGATTTCGGAGGCGACACGGTGGCGGACACGTCGGACACCAGAACCCCGGCGCAGATCGAGGCGGACATCAGGCGCCGTCGCGAGGTGCTGGCCGAGACGCTCGACGAGATCGGGGTGCGGGTGCACCCCAAGACGATCGTGGGGGATGCCAAGGCCAAGGTCGTGTCCCATATCGACCACACGCTCGGGCGGGCCTACGTCGGAGTCAATCGTGCGGTGAGTGATGTGAGGGCTCAGTTCGTGGACGAGGAGGGGGCGCCCCGGCTGGAGCGGGTCGTGCCCGTCGCGCTCGTCGTCGTCGGGGTCGTCGGGCTGCTCACCCTGGGCACGCGGCGCCGTAAGGGCTGACCCACCCGCGCACGGATGTGGAGAAGGCAGGTAGGTTCAAAGGCGTGAGCGCCAACAGAAACGAGCAGAGCACCCACCACGACAAGCTGCCCATCCGGATGCTGCACGACCGGGTACTCGTGCGGCAGGAGACCGGCGAGGGCGAGCGGCGTTCCGGCGGCGGCATCCTGATCCCCGCGACGGCGGCGGTCGGCCGTCGGCTGGCCTGGGCCGAGGTCGTCGCGGTGGGGCAGAACGTACGGACCGTGGAGCCGGGCGACCGGGTCCTGTTCGACCCGGAGGACCGTGCCGAGGTCGAGGTGCGGGGCATCGCGTACGTACTGATGCGCGAGCGCGACCTGCACGCCGTGGCCGCCGACCGCTTCGAGGGCGCAGAGGACTCGACCGGCCTCTACCTGTGAACCGACGGCCGCAACGGTGGAAGGGGCTGGTGACCATGGTCACCAGCCCCTTCTGACATCACCGGGCGGTCACTGTCTGCGGTTGGTGCTCAGCGTGCCCGCGGTGCCGCCGTTCGTCGTTCCCGTCGTGCCGCCCCCCGGGCCGCCCGTGGTGCCGTCCGTCGTCGTGCCGCCGGTGTCCGTGTCTCCGGTCGTGCCGCCGTCGGTGGTGCCGCCGTCGGTCGTGCCGCCGGTGGTGGGGGTCCCGCCGGTCGTCGTGTCGCCGGTGGTGCCGTCGGTCGTGGTCCCGCCGCCGGTGGCCGTGCCGTCGGTCTCGCTCGGCGTCTCGTCGGGCGTCTCGCCCGGCGTCTCCTCGCCGCCCGTCGCGGTGCCGTCGTCCGTCGGGTCGTCCGTGCCCGGGGTGGTGACGTCCGGCTGGGCGGGGGGAGCCTGGATGATGTCGGCGCCGGGCTGGAGCTGGAGGTCGAAGTCGGTGACCGGCTTGCCCTTCAGGGCGTCCTTGGTGAACTGCGCCCAGATGTCGGTCGGGGCGCCGCCGCCGTTGATGCGGTCCAGGCCCATCACGCCGTAGAGCGACTTGTGGGCGGCCGTGACCGGGTCCTGGCCCATGACGGAGACGACCGTGGCCAGGTCGGGCGTGTAGCCGGCGAACCAGGCCGCCGTGTCCTCCTCCGCCGTGCCGGTCTTGCCCGCCGCCGGGCGGCCGGCGGCCTGGGCGCCGGTGGCGGTGCCGGTCTCGACGACGCTCCGCAGGACGGAGGTGGTGGTGTCGGCGGCCTCACGGCTGACGGCCTGCCGGGTCCGCCGCTTGGGCAGCTGGATCTCCTGGTCCCCGTCCTTGGTGACGCTCTGGATCATCGTGTACGTGCCGTGCTTGCCGTGGTTGGCGAGCGTCGCGTACGCCTCCGCCATGTCCAGGACGCTGGCGGTGGCCACGCCGAGCGCGATGGACGGGGACGGGTTCAGCTCCGGGGTGGCTTCGGGCAGCCCCAGGTCGACCGCGGTCTGCATGACCTTGTCCGAGCCGACGTCGACGGCCATCTGCGCGTACACCGAGTTCACGGACTTGTCCGTGGCCTCGCGGACGGTGATGTCGCCGTACGAGCGCTGGTCCTCGTTCTCCGGGTCGTAGGTGCCGCCGCTCCAGCCCTGCACGGGGCGCTTGTTGGTGCCGTCGTAGATCGTGTTCGGGGTGATGGTGCGGCCGTCCTGCGTCCGGGAGCCGTTCTCGACGGCCGAGGTGAACACGAACGGCTTGAAGGTGGAGCCGACCTGGAAGTCCCGGCGGGTGGCGTTGGGGGTGTACTGCTTGACGTAGTCGATGCCGTTGTACATCGCCACGACCTTGCCGGTCCTGGGGTCGATGGAGGCGCCGCCCGCGCGGACGTAGCTGTCGACCTTGCGGTCCTTGTCCAGCTTCTTCATCAGCTGGTCGTCGACCGCCTTCACGAAGGCGTCCTGCTTGCTCTTCTGCAGGGTGGTGGTGATGCGGTAGCCGCCCGCGTCGAGCGAGGACTCGTCGACGATCTTGTTCTGGACCAGGTAGTCCTTGACGGTGCGGACGATGTAGCCGCGCTGCCCGGACATGCCGGTGGAGAGGGTGGTCTCCTTCGGCATCGGGAACTTCATGCCGGCCCGCTCCGACTCGCTGAGCCAGCCCTTGGTGACCATGCCGTCCAGCACGTAGTTCCAGCGGGCCTGGGCGGCCTTGCGGTTCTCCGGGTGGGCGACGACGTCGTACTGGCTGGGCGCGTTGACCAGCGCGGCGAGGTAGGCGGCGCGGCCCGCGTCGAGGTCCTTGGCGTCCATGCCGTAGTAGGCCTGGGCGGCGGCCTGGATGCCGTAGGCGTTGCGGCCGAAGAAGCTGGTGTTGAGGTAGCCCTCCAGGATCTTGTCCTTGCTCTGCTCGCGGTCCAGCTTGATCGCGATGAAGAACTCCTTCACCTTGCGGGTGACCGTCTGGTCCTGGCGCAGGTAGTAGTTCTTCACGTACTGCTGGGTGATCGTGGAGCCGGACTGCTTGCCCTTGCCGGTGGCGGTGTTCCAGGCGGCGCGGACCATGGCTCCCGGGTCGACGGCGGACTCGGTGTAGAAGTCGCGGTCCTCGGCGGCCAGGATCGCGTGCTGGGCGTCCTTGGACATCTGGGCGAGGGTGACGTTCTCCCGGTTGACCTCGCCGTCACGGGCGATCACGCTGCCGTCGGCGTACAGATAGACGTTGGCCTGCTGGGTGGCGAGCGCGTTGGCCGGCGGGATCTTCACCATCGAGTAGCCGAGGAAGAACCCGCCGATCAGCAGCAGCACGGCGACGACGAAGCCGCCGAGCACCATCCGCCAGGTCGGGATCAGCCGGCGCCAGCCGGTGCGCTGGGGCCGCTCCGGTTTCCCCGCACCCTGTTCCGCCCGTTCCGCCCGTTCCCCCTGTGCCGGCTGTTCCGGCTGTTCCGCCTGTTCCCCCGGTTCCTGAGCCGCCTCTGGCTCTCTCTGTGCCCAGCCCGGCTTCGGCTGTTGCGGCTGCGGCTCGTCGCTCATGTCGTGCACGGACTCCTGTATCGCGTCGTAACTGTGCGTCGTAACTGTCGCGTCGTAACTGTCGCCTCGTACGTTGCCGTACGTCGGCCTACGCCTGGTGCGCCCCCTGATGAAGACTCTCGCACCGGGCGTTCCGTTCCCGACGACCGGCACACCCGAAAATCCGTGGCACACCGGGTCATTGGCGCACTAGGCTCCTGCGCTTCGGTGCCGGGCGGGCGAGGAGGGCTGTGGTTGTGGGCTCGGGGCGGTTGTACGCGGCCGTCGCGGCGGGCGGCTTCAGACGGTACGCGACCTATCGGGCGGCCACGTTGGCCGGGGTGTTCACCAACACCGCCTTCGGCCTGATCCTGGTGTACACGTACCTGGCGCTGTGGGACGAGAAGCCGCACCTCGGAGGGTACGACCAGGCGCAGGCCGTCACCTATGTGTGGGTCGGGCAGGCGCTGTTCAAGACGCTGGGCATCGGCGGGGGCGGTTTCGAGGACGAGTTGATGGAGCGCATCCGTACGGGTGACGTCGCGGTCGACCTGTACCGGCCCGCCGACCTTCAGCTGTGGTGGATGGCGGCGGACGGGGGCCGGGCGCTGTTCGAGCTGTTCGGGCGCGGTGTGGTGCCGTTCGTGTTCGGCATGCTGTTCTTCCCGATGGCGCTGCCGGGGGACGTGACGACCTGGCTGGCGTTCCTGGTCGCGGTGCTGCTGGCCTGGGTGGTCGGCTTCGCCATCCGGTTCTTGGTGGCGCTGTCGGCGTTCTGGCTGATCGACGGGACCGGCGTGGTGCAGATGTCGTGGCTGCTGGGGTGGTTCTGCTCGGGGATGGTGCTGCCGCTGAACGTCTTCCCGGGCGCCTTCGGGGAGGTCGTACGGATGCTGCCCTGGTCGTCGGTCCTGCAGGCGCCCGCGGACGTCCTGCTGGGCGAGGCCGACCCGCTTGGCACGTACGTCTTCCAGGCCGCGTGGGCGGTGGCGCTGCTGGCGGCCGGGCGGCTGCTGCAGTCGGTGGCGACGCGGCGGGTGGTGGTCCAGGGTGGGTGAGACCAGCAGGCCGGCGGAGGGGTTGCGCGCGTACCGGCTGATCGCGGCGATGTGGCTGCGTTCCACGATGACCTACCGTGCCTCCTTCGCCATGACCACGTTCGGGAACTTCGCGACGACCGCGCTCGACTTCGTCGCGATCATGCTGATGTTCTCGCGGGTCGACGCGCTCGGCGGCTACTCCCTGCCCGAAGTCGCGTTCCTGTACGGCCTGTCCAGCGTCGCCTTCGGGGTGGCGGATCTGGCGATCGGTTCGATGGACCGGCTGGGGCGCCGGGTGCGCGACGGCACGCTGGACACGCTGCTGGTGCGTCCGGCGCCGGTGCTCGCCCAGGTCGCCGCCGACCGTTTCGCGCTGCGCCGCCTGGGCCGGGTGACGCAGGGGTCGCTGGTGCTGGGCTACGCGCTGGTCACGGTCGACATCGACTGGACGGCGGCGAAGCTGGTGCTGATGCCGGTGATGCTGCTCAGCGGGGCGTTGATCTTCTGCGCGGTGTTCGTGGCGGGTGCGGCCTTCCAGTTCGTGGCGCAGGACGCGTCCGAGGTGCAGAACGCGTTCACGTACGGCGGGACGACGCTGCTGCAGTATCCGCCGACGGTGTTCGGGCGGGAACTGGTGCGGGGAGTGACCTTCGTGCTGCCGCTGGCGTTCGTCAACTGGCTGCCGGCTTCGTATGTGCTCGGGCGGCCGTATCCGCTGGATCTGCCGGAGTGGGTGGCGTTCACGCCGCCGGTGGTGGCGGCCGTGTGCTGTGTGCTGGCGGGGGTGGCGTGGCGGGCGGGGCTTCGTTCCTATCGGAGTACAGGGAGTTAGCGCGAGGTGGATACCGTGGACACCGGATTCATCGAACTCGACGGGGTCGAGAAGGTCTTCGACGTCCGTAAGCGGACCGGCTTCCTGAAGCGGGAGCGGCATCAGGTGCGGGCGGTCGACTCGATCTCGTTCACCGTGGCGCGCGGTGAGATGGTCGGCTACATCGGGCCGAACGGCGCGGGCAAGTCGACGACGATCAAGATGCTCACCGGCATCCTGACGCCGAGCGGCGGCCGGCTGCGGGTGGCGGGCATCGACCCGTCCCGGGAGCGGACGCGTCTGGCGCACCGGATAGGGGTGGTGTTCGGGCAGCGTACGACGCTGTGGTGGGACCTGCCGCTGATCGACTCCTACCGGCTGATGCACCGTATGTACCGGATCCCTGACGGCCGTTACCGCGAGAACCTCGACCGCTGTGTGGAACTGCTGGAGCTGGGCGCGCTGTTGGACGTGCCGGTGCGGCAGCTGTCGCTGGGGCAGCGGATGCGCGGTGACATCGCGGCGGCCCTGCTGCACGACCCGGACGTGCTGTACCTCGACGAGCCGACGATCGGGCTGGACGTCATCTCCAAGGCCAAGGTGCGGGAGTTCCTGCGGGAGTTGAACACCGAGCGCGGCACGACGGTGCTGCTCACCACGCACGACCTGCAGGACATCGAGCAGTTGTGCTCCCGGGTGATGGTCATCGACCACGGGCGGCTGATGTACGACGGGCCGCTCACCGGGCTGCACGAGGCGGGGGAGAGCGAGCGGACGCTGGTGGTGGACCTGGAGCGGGAGCTGCCGCCGATCGAGGCGCCGGCGCCTGCGCGGGTGGTGCGGGTGGAGGGGCCGCGGCAGTGGCTGGCGTTCCCGGCGTCGGCGTCGGCGGCGGAGCTGGTGGCGCGGGTCGCGGCGGAGTATCCGCTGGTGGATCTGTCGGTGCGGGAGCCGGACATCGAGGCGGTGATCGCGAAGATGTACGCGGAGCGAGCGACCGCATAGTGCGGTGGGCCCGGAGCTCGTAGGCTGCTGCTATGACCGACGAGTCTGGCGAACTCCGCGCATCGGACGCCGATCGTGAACGTGTCGCCGAGGTTCTGCGGGACGCCCTCGCGGAGGGGCGGCTCGACATGGCGGAGTTCGAGGAGCGGCTGGACGCGACGTACAGGGCGCGGACGTACGGGGAGCTGGTGCCGATCACCAGGGACCTGCCGGCCGCGGCGTCGTCCGTGTCGCTGACGAAGGAGTCCGCCGAGAGCGGGCGGTGGGCGGGGCGGATCGTCGGCGGCGAGGGGTCGTCGACGTGGGCGGTCGCCGTGATGTCGGGCTTCCAGCGGCTGGGACGCTGGACGGTGCCCAGGCGGTTCAACTGCGTCGCCTTCTGCGGCGGCGGGGAGATCGATCTGCGGGACGCGAACTTCGCCGACCGTGAGGTCGTGATCAACTGCGTCGCGATCATGGGCGGGGTGACCGTCATCGTGCCGCCCGGCGTCGAGGTCGTCGTCCGCGGTATCGGGGTCATGGGCGGCTTCGACCACCGCGAGGAGGGCGTGCCGGGGGACCCGGGCGGCCCGCGCGTCGTGGTTACGGGCTTCGCCTTCTGGGGCGGCGTGGGTGTGGTGCGCAAGCTGCCACGCGCAGAGCGGCAACGCCTCAAGGCGGAGCGCAGGGCAGCGCGGGGCGATCTGCATTCCTCCCCGCACGACGCGCACCGGGAGCTGGGGCACGGGGGGCGGGAGCGGCGCGGGGACGCCGACTGACGCCGACCGGCACCTGGACCGGGCGTCCGCCGGGCCGACGAGGTGGCCGGCGGGGGGCTCGGGCGCACGACGCCCGCACCGGCGCTGCACGGTCGCCGTCGGGCGGTTCCGGCCCCGTACCGGCGAACCGGCTGCTGAGTGACCTCTGCGCAGGGCGCCCGTCCCGGACCGCTGCGCCGGCTTCAGCTCGACTCCGGCTGTCACCGCGGTCCGCCGCCGCGCCGGGGCGTCCGGCGAGCCGTCCATGGGACGCGACCGAGGCCGGACGGCGCCGCCGCCGGGCCGCCCGCCCTCGGCGTCGCCTCCCGGCAGGGCCGCTTGCACCGCCGCCCGAGTCGCCGCCGCCTCGTCCGTAACGCAGTGGCGTCGTGCCGCCGGTGCCGCCGTGGCGTCGTGCCGCCGCCCGTGCCGCCGCACCCCGCCCGTACCGCCGTGCCGTCGTACCGCGTACCGCCGCCCGTGCCGTCGTACCGCCCGCGGTGCCGTGCCGCCGGTCAGCTCACAGTTCCGCCGGTGCCGCACCCTTCAGGTCGGTCAGGTCGAAGACCTCCGCCATCCGCGCGTAGCCCTTGTCGCTGGGGTGGAGGTGGTCGCCGGAGTCGTAGTCGGCGCGCAGCTTGCGGGGGTCGTACGGGTCGCGTACGGCCTTGTCGAAGTCGACGACCGCGTCGAAGACCGACCCGGCCCGGATCGCGGCGTTGATCATCTGCCGTACGTTCTCGCGCTCCGGCGTGTAGCCGCGGTGGCCGCCGAACGGCATCAGGGTCGCGCCGACGACCTTCAGGCCGCGGGAGTGGGCCTGGCGGACCATGGTGCGCAGGCCGTCGAGGATGGCGTTCGGGTCGGCGAGCCGCGGGTTGCGCAGGATGTCGTTGACGCCGAGGTCGATGACGACGACCTTGACGTTCGTACGGTCGAGCACGTCCCGGGGGAAGCGGTTCAGGCCGCTGGGGTTGTCGGCCGGACGGCCGAGGCCGTCGGTGAGCACCCGGTTGCCGCTGATGCCCTGGTTGACGACGCTGTAGCGGGGCACGTCCTGCCCGGCCTCGACCGCCGCGCGCAGCCGCTCGGACAGCACGTCGGTCCAGCGGTGGTTGGCGCCCAGGGTGGAGGTGATGCCGTCGGTGAGCGAGTCACCGAGGACGACGACCGTGCCGTCGGACTCGTTGCTCAGCACATCCAGCGCGGTCAGGTAGCGCCAGTACGGCGTCTCCTCGGTGTACGCGGTGGAGACCACGTCCTCGGTGCGGTCGCCCTCGGCGATGTAGGAGATCTGGCGCGCGTGCGGGTGGTAGGTCACGGGGCCGGACGCGGTGGGGGAGTAGGTGGTGACCAGGATGTCGCTGCCGTAGGGGATGGTGACGCGGACGGCGTCGCTCATCACCTGCCCGCCCGCCGGGATGACGACCGTGGCGTTGCCCGCGAAGGTGAGCCGCCGCATGGTCTCCGCGACCGCGGCCGCGGTGTCGGCACCGGCGGCGACCGCGATGGACGCGTGCGTGATGGTCAGCGGGGACTGGCCGTAGAGATTGGAGAGCGTGATGCGGGCACTCGTACCCCCGACGCTCGCGTGGACCACGTTGCGGACCGAGCGGCCGGCCATCCCGGTCGTCTCGGTGCCCGGCTCGGCCCCGGCCGGGGAGGTGGACCAGGCGCCGACCCAGGTGCCGGTGGAGGCGGGGGCGGCGGGGTTGTGCGGGGCGCTGCCCTTCGCGAGAGCGTTGGTGGTGGTGCTCTCGTCGGAGGCGACTCCGACGTAGATAGCGGCTGACATGACCACGATCAGGGTGACGATCGCGGCGAGCAGGGCATAACCGTGACGCTTGGTCATGCGGTGCGCGACTCCTCAAGAAATGGAGCCCGAAGCTCCGAAGTTGATCACCTCATGATGCGTCATGAGGCGTGAGGAAGGTGAACGGGCCCCCCATTGGGCCGCGGGGATACCCCCCGGGTGTTCTCAGTGTGCTCCCCCCGCAAGACAGACGCCGGGAACCTTCGTTTCGTTCCAGGAGTCGGTCAGGAAGGGACAATGTGTACGGGAATCCTGAACGGGTGGAGCGTATGGATCGCACGAAACCGGACAAAAAGGGAGTGGGCGTAGGGCAGCATGCCCAGGCGGACGCCGCCGGTAACGCCGCCGCGCGTACCGTGCCCGCTTCGGCCGTACGCGCGATGACGACCTTCAGCCCGGCCGACGAGGAGAAGCGGCGCGGCGTGCGCCGGATGAAGCTCACCGCCACCGGCCTGCTGCTGTTCGTCGCCCTGGTGTACGTCCTCGCCAAGTGGGGGCAGAACTCCGGCGCCGGCCCCTGGGCGGGCTATGTCGCCGCGGCCGCCGAGGCCGGCATGGTCGGCGCGCTCGCCGACTGGTTCGCGGTCACCGCCCTCTTCCGCCACCCCCTCGGCCTGCCCATCCCGCACACCGCGATCATCCCCACCAAGAAGGACCAGCTCGGCGTCTCCCTGGGCGAGTTCGTCGGCGAGAACTTCCTCTCCGAGGACGTCGTACGCGTGCGGCTGCGCGCCGTCGGCATAGGCAGCCGGCTCGGCGCCTGGCTCGCCCGGCCGGAGCACGCCGACCGGGTGACGGCGGAACTGTCGGCCGCCCTCCGGGGCGCGTTGACCGTGCTGCGCGACTCCGACGTCCAGGCGGTGGTCGGCGAGGCCGTCACACGCCGCGCCGGCGCCCAGGAGATCGCGCCCGGCATCGGCAAGATGCTGGAGAAGGTCGTCGCCGACGGCGGCCACAAACGGGCCGTCGACCTGATCGTCGGCCGCGCCCACGACTGGCTGGTGCTGCACGGCGAGGAAGTGATGGACGCCGTGCAGGGCGGGGCGCCCGGCTGGACACCGAAGTTCGTCGACCGGAAGGTCGGCGAGCGGGTCTACAAGGAGCTGCTGCGCTTCACCACCGAGGTGCGGGACATGCCCGCCCACCCCGCGCGCGGCGCCCTGGACCGCTTCCTCACCGACTTCGCCTCCGATCTGCAGTCCGACACCGACACCCGCGCGCGGGTGGAGCGGCTGAAGACCGAGGTGCTGGGCCGCGGCGAGGTCCAGGACCTGATCGCCTCCGCCTGGACCGCCGTACGCTCCATGATCGTCTCCGCGGCGGAGGACGAGCGCAGCGAGCTGCGGCTGCGCGTGCGGGCCTCGCTGCTGTCGCTGGGCGCCCGTATGGCGGGCGAGGCGAAGATCCAGGGCAAGGTCGACAAGTGGGTGGAGGACGCGGCGGTCTACGTCGTGACCACCTACCGCCGGGAGATCACCTCCCTGATCACCGACACGGTGGCGAGCTGGGACGCCGAGCACACCACGCGGAAGATCGAGGCGAACATCGGCCGCGACCTGCAGTTCATCCGGATCAACGGCACCGTGGTGGGCTCGCTGGCGGGCCTGCTCATCTACACGGTGTCGCGGACGCTGGGGGCGTAGCGGCCCTGCCTCCCGGGCGTGAACCCGCCGACTCGGGGGACCCGGCTCGGGTTCGCTCGATGAGGAGGGAGCCCATGACAACCGCGCAGGCCGGGACCGGCCGTACCGTGACCACGAACATCCCCGCCCGCCTGGACCGCCTCCCGTGGTCGCGCTGGCACTGGACGATCGTCATCGGCCTCGGCACCGTGTGGATCCTCGACGGCCTCGAAGTCACGGTCGTCGGCAACATCGCCAGCCGCCTGTCGGAGCCCGGCAGCGGGCTTCCGATCTCCTCGGGCGAGGTCACCGGTCTCGCGGCCGCGCTGTACGTGGCCGGCGCCTGCTCGGGCGCCCTGTTCTGGGGCCGCCTGACCGACACATGGGGGCGCAAAAAACTCTTCATGATCACCCTCGCGGTCTACCTCGGGGCCACCGCCCTGACCGCGGTCTCCTTCGAGACCTGGTGGTTCTTCGCCTTCCGCTTCCTCACCGGCTTCGGCATCGGCGGCGAGTACGCGGCCATCAACTCCGCCATCGACGAGCTGATCCCGGCCCAGTACCGAGGCCGCGTCGACCTGATGATCAACGGCAGTTTCTGGCTGGGCGCGGTGGGCGGCTCGCTGCTGTCGATCGTCGCGCTGAACACCGAGCTCTTCGCGATGAACGTGGGCTGGCGGCTGACGTTCGCGCTCGGCGCGGTCCTCGCCCTGGTGATCCTGCTGGTGCGGCGGCATGTGCCGGAAAGCCCCCGCTGGCTGCTGATCCACGGCCGCGACGACGAGGCGGAACGGATCGTGTCCTCGATCGAGCAGCGGGTGCGGGCCGACAGGAGCGAGCCGCTGCCGCGCCCCGAGGGCGAGATCACCATCCACCAGCGCCGCAGCGTCACCTTCCTGGAGATCGGCCGCACGGTCTTCTCGAAGTACCGCCGCCGCGCGTTCCTCGGCTTCGCCCTCTTCATCGGCCAGGCGTTCCTCTACAACGCGATCACCTTCGGCTACGGCGCCATCCTGACCTCGTTCTTCAACGTCCCGAGCGGCAGCACCGGCTACTACTTCGCCGTCATCGCGGTCGGCAACTTCCTCGGCCCGCTGGTGCTCGGCAAGCTGTTCGACACGGTGGGCCGCCGGGTGATGATCTCCACGACGTACCTGCTCTCCGGCCTCCTGCTCTTCGGCACGGCCTGGCTCTTCGACCGGGGCGCGCTGGGCGCGGGCACGCTCACGGCGTGCTGGTGCGCGGTGCTGTTCTTCGCCTCGGCGGGCGCCTCCAGCGCGTACCTCACCGTCTCGGAGGTCTTCCCGATGGAGACCCGGGCGATGTCCATCGCCTTCTTCTACGCCCTCGGCACCGCCGCCGGCGGTATCAGCGGCCCTCTGCTGTTCGCCGACCTCACCGGCACCGGCAAGGTCGGCGACACGGTCCTCGCCTTCCAGATCGGCGCGACCCTCATGTGCCTGGCCGGCCTGGTGGCGGCGGCCCTCGCCGTACGGGCGGAACGCCGCTCGCTGGAGGACGTCGCCGAGCCGCTCACGGCGGCGGAGCCGACGGCGACGGAGCGGGCCGGGTCGCGGCGGCAGGGGTCGGGGTCGCGGACGGCCACCGCTTAGCCGGCCTGGGGCCTGCCCGGCACGCCGGACAGGCCCAGGTGTCAGTCGCCGCCCCCGCCGCCCCCGCAGGACGAGCCGCCCCCGCAGGACCAGCCGCCCCCACAGCCGCTTCCGGAGTCGCCGTCTCCCCAGGACCGTCGTCGCGACGGCTTCTCCTTCCCGGCTCGAATCAGCAGGAGCACCACGATGACAGCGATGGCCGCGATCACCAGGAATTCCATTTCTCCACCCCCGTTGTGCCGCGCACTGGTCCGTGCGCTCCGGTCTGTGCGGAGGGGATGCCCCGCGTGATCACCGCGCCAAGCGCGTTTTGAGGAAGTCCAGAGCTTGGGGTTCTGCGCGGCAGGCGAGGCGCATGCGGGCGGACGTGGCCGGAGGGGGCTTTGGGCGCGGGCCGGGCCCTGTGGCGTGGGATGGGTGGGGCCCGGCCCGCAGTCCGGGCCCGGGTCAGCGTGGGGGGAGCGGATCAGGCGAGGGGGGAAGCCCGGATCCGCGGCCCGGACCCGGGCCCGGAGCTCTACTGCGGCTCGCGGCGCGCCCGGTCGCGGCGCCGCAGCAGGAGCAGACCGCCGGCGACGGCGCTCACGCCGGCGGCGGCCGCCCAGCCGACGACGTCCTGCGAGCCGGTGGCGGCGAGGTCCCGCCCGGCGGCCGGTGAGGCGGAGGCCTGCGCCGTTCCCGCGCCCTGCGGCCGGGGACCCGAACCGGCGGCGCCGGACGCCGGGGCGGCCGTGTCCGTCGCCTTGTCCCGGGTGTACGCGAGCGTGCCGAAGCCGAGCTGGTCGTACCCGCCGCTGTTGGGCCCGTAGTCCCCGCCGCCGCCCTCGGGAGCGGACTGCGCGGCGATCCGGGTGAGGTACGTGGCCGGCAGCCCCCGGCGCTTGGTGTAGTGGTTGGCGATCATGGCCCAGATCGGCCGCTTCATCGCCGGGTCCGCGGAGGCGGCCTCGCTCACGGTCTCCGTACCCGACCAGCCGCCGATCGCCCCCTTCCTACGGGTGCTGGCCGTGAACGGCACGTCACCGCCCATGCTCCACCTGGCCACGTACTGGGCGCCCTTGAGGAAGCGGCTGTCGTCGTAGCCGTACAGGTCGATCCCCTGGTTCCAGGCCATCTCGCAGACGGTGCCCATCAGCCCGACCCCGAGCAGCGCGTGCCCCTGGTCACGCCCGGCCTCCAGCCACTCACCGAGCCCGTCGTCGTGCACCACCGGGATGGCGTGCTTGACGGACCCCAGTCCCTCCCCGCCCTTGAAGTACTCGACGACCTGCTCCACCTTCGCCCGGTCGTCGCAGAAGATGCCGGTGGCCAGGACGCACGCCATGGCCGTCAGGTCCCAGTTGGTCCAGTAGTTGGTGACGACGGCGTTGTTGTGGTCCGTCAGGAAGCTCTCGCTGAGCGGGCAGAAGACGTCGGTCAGCATCTTCTGGAACCGCTCGACCTCGAAGTCGTCGCGGTCCCGGACGAGTTCGGCGGCGTTGGCGATCTGGTAGCCGTACAGCCCCGCCGCGAGGAACCGGTCCGCGCTGCCGTCGATCGCCGTCAGCTTCCCGGACCAGGCGTTGAGGATCGCGACGGCGGTGTCGGCGTGGGCGCTGTCGCCGGAGACGTGCCAGCGCAGGGCGTTCTGGTAGGCGGCGTGGACGTCGTTGTAGAGGACCGCGTAGTTCTGCGGGGAGCCCGCTCCTCTGTACACGGTGGCCTGCGGATTGGCCGCCCAGCCGCTCTGCGCGTGCCGGTTGGCGGTCAGCTTGGCGAACCCGGCCGTGTAGGGCGCGGCGCCCGCCTTCACCTTGGCGGCCATACGGTCCAGGTCGGCGCGAGTGTGCAGCAGGCCGGGGTGCGCGAAGGAGGCGCCCGCCGCCGCTGCCGGGGGCGCGACCACGGCCGTACCGATACCGACTGCTCCGGCAGCCGCGCCGGCGGCCTTGAGCATGGTGCGGCGGCTGATGTGTGGTGTCACTGCGTCGTTCCTCTGCGTTCCGCGGTGGGGGACGGAGAGGAGACGGGACGATGGGGTGGCCGATAACAAAAACTGGATGACCAGGAGAGGCAGCCGATGACCATCCGCAGGAACGTCCCGAACATCCAGGTCGAGTCCGAGGAGGCCATGAGGACGAGCCGGGACTTCTACGGCCTGCTCGGCTTCGAGGAGGTCATGCACCTGGGCTGGGTGACGACACTGGCCTCACCCTCGAACCCCACCGCCCAGATCAGCTTCCTCACCGAGGACCGCGGCGCGCCCGTGGTCCCCGACCTGAGCGTGGAGGTCGAGGACGTCGACGCGGTGTACGCGCAGGTGGTGGCGTCGGGCGCCGAGGTCGTCCGGGAACTGCGGGACGAGGAGTGGGGCGTACGGCGCTTCTTCGTCCGGGACCCGAACGGGCGGGTGGTGAACGTGCTCGGTCACCGGGCCTAGGGGCCGTGGCGGTCCTGGCGGCCGTGAGGGTGGTGCGGTTCAGCGAGGGCGGTGCGTTCAGCCGAGCCGAGCGGGGTCCGGTGCGTGCGGCTGCGAGGCGGCGCGTGCCGGGCCCCGCGACACCGGGATGGTCCAGATGCCAGGGCCTGGTGGCCCTGGTGACCCTGGTGACCCTGGTGGCCCTGGCGGTCCTGGTGGCCCTGGCCGCCGTACGGGCGCTGCGTCAGCCCCGCCGGTCCGCGACCGCCCAGGACGCCAGGGCGACGGCGCCCGCGACGCCGAACACGGCGGGCCAGGCGCCCACCTTCTTGGCCAGCGGATGCGACCCGGCGAAGGCGGCGACATACGCGGCCGTGAGCGCCCCCGCGGCCTTCCCGCCGGCCTGCCGCCGCCACTGCTGCGCGGCCGCGGCCCCCGCGACGGCCAGCACGGCACCGCCCAGCTGCCGCTTCCCGCTCCAGCGGGCCACGCCGTACCCGCCGACGAGCCCGCTCGCCGCGACCACCGCGCCGGGAACCTTCGCCATGCCTGCCTCCTGCCGGTGCTGCCGACTGCTCGTGTGCCACTGAGGCTAACTCCCGCATCCGGACACGCCATGAACCTGAGCCGAGGCTTGTCAACTTTCCTCCCCCGCGCTATATAAGAAGGAGCTGGAGGGCATCGCACAGAGACGCGCCTGACGAGAGGAGTGAACTGTGATGCTCATGCGCACGGACCCCTTCCGTGAATTCGACCGCCTCGCCCAGCAGGTCTTCGGGGCCACCCGTCCGGCAGCGATGCCGATGGACGCCTACCGGTCCGGGGACGACTTCATCGTCCACTTCGACCTCCCCGGCATCGACCCCGAGACGATCGAGCTGGACGTCGAGCGCAACGTCCTGAACGTCCGCGCCGAGCGCAGGAGCCCCGCCCCCGAGGGAGCGGAGATGATCGTCGCCGAGCGCCCGACGGGCACCTTCACCCGCCAGCTCTTCCTCGGCGAGACCCTCGACACGGACCGCATCGACGCCTCGTACGAGGCCGGTGTCCTGACGCTGCGCATCCCCGTCGCCGAGCAGGCCAAGCCCCGCCGCATCCAGATCACCGGCGGCGAGGGCCGCAAGCAGCTGAGCAGCTGAGCAGCTGACGGTTCGGCGCCGGAGAACGCACCCGGACATCGCACCCCGAGTAGCGTCCCGCAGGCATGGATGACCGCACCCGGCCTGCGGGACGCGGTCACCATGCCTGGAGGAGCCCTTAGATGAGCATGACGGCGACCCCGACCACGACGGTGATGGCGCCCGAAGACAGACCGCGCTGGATGGACCTGGTCGAGAAGGTACGGGAGGCCGGCCAGTACCCGACCAGGACGGAAGCGGAACGCGTCACCCGCATCGTCCTGTCGGCCCTCGGCGGCCACGTCGTCGGCGACGAACGCGTCGACCTGGCCCGCGCCCTGCCCGAGGAGGCCGCCAGGGTGGTCGCCTCCCAGATCCCGGCCACCCGCCGGCTGACCGCCGCGGAGTTCGTCGACTCGATCGCGCCCCGTATAGAGGGAGCGACGCCCGCCACGGCCCGCTGGGACGTCAGCTCGGTTCTCGGCGTCCTGCCGGACCTCGTCGGCGACGACCTGGTCACCCGCATCCTGGCCCAGCTCCCCCCGGGCTACGCCCTGCTCTTCGGCCGCGCGGACCTGAGCCCGGCGCCGTAACCCTCGTACGTCTTTTCGCCCTTGCGTGTGCCGACGGCCGGCCACCGCCTGCCTGGAAACGGCCGGCGGTGGCCGTCGGCGTGGAGAGAATCCGAGAGGACAGGACACCGAACGTCAGAAGCCGAGGCCCAGTTGCACACCCCCGCACACCACCTGACCACATCGGACGGCACCCGCATCGCCCACCGCGACCACACCCCCGAGGCGGGCACGTCCGCCGACCCGGTCCTGCTCCTGCACGGCCTGGCAGGCCACCAGGGCGAATGGAACGACCTGGTGCCCCGCCTCCTGGCGGACGGCCACCGCGTGGTGACGTACGACGCCCGAGGCCACGGCGACAGCACCCGCCACCCCCGTACGACGACCAGAGCGGCCCACGTCCAGGACGCCGTAACCCTGATCGAGGACCTCTCCCTCGCCCCCGCGATCCTGATAGGCCAGTCCCTGGGCGGCCACACCGCCCTGCTCCTGGCGTCGGCCCACCCGGACCTGGTGAAGTCCCTGATCCTGATAGAGGCGGGCCCCGGCGGCCCGAACCCGAAACTCCCCGCCGAGATAGCGGGCTGGCTGGACAGCTGGCCGACCCCCTTCCCCTCCCGGGAGGCGGCCCAGCACTTCCTCGGCGGCCAGAAGGCATGGGCCGACGGCCTGGAAGAACGGGAGGACGGCTGGTACCCACGCTTCGACCGCGACACGATGATCGACTCGATCTCGGAACTGGCCACGACCGCCTACTGGACCGACTGGTCGCGGATCACCGCCCCCACACTCCTCGTCCGGGGCCAGAACGGCACGGTCCCGCCCCAGGAAGCCACCGACATGCTGACCCGCCGCCCGCAAACCCAGGACAGGCTCATCCCGGACGCGGGCCACGACGTACACCTGGACCAGCCGGACGCCCTCTACGAGGCGATCAGGTCCTTCCTCCTCGACCTCGGCCCAACCTGAGGATCTGCGTGCGGCCGATCACCACTCGCCGTCAAGAGCCGCGGTCAACCGGGAGACGGCGCTCAGATCCGGCAAGCTCGCCAGAGAAGCGACGACCTGATTGCTCGCGAACTCGCGCTGAGCGGCGGTCACGCCCGGATCGACGGCACACTCGGCCTGTACGTAGACGTAGTTCAGGTCCGTCGCGAAGAGCACCGAGAAGGAATCCAGTCCCTCGACGACACCACGGCCCCCGGCATCCCGGTACGCACGCACCAACCGCCGGGCGGAATCGGCCCGGAACCGGTTCCCGCCCGACCATACGTACACGGCACGTGCGAGTTCACGCCCCGCCGATATGGCCCCGGCGTTGTCCCAGTCGAGGAGAACCGGCCCGGCCGGACCGACCAGAACATTCTGTGGTCGCATGTCGAGATGAGACGTCACCACATCGCCGGGATCGGACGGACCGACGTACCGCGCGAGTTCCGCCGCGGTGGTGTCGACGAACCGCCCCAACGCGTCCGCCCACGGCACGCCGGCCCGGCGAACCCCCTTGTACAGCTCCGCCCAGTCGGCCTCCTGGGGGCACCGTTCGTACCAGGAGCTCGGTGTCTCGCTCGTTCCCTCCCCGGCCGTGTGCAGGATGGCCAGCGTCCGGCCGCACCAGCTCAGGATCTCCGGATCCGAGGCGTCCGCCCCGGTCCCGTCGACCCAGTCGTACAGCTTCACGTACGACCCGCCCAGCGAGGCGGGCAGCTGTGACACGTACGCACCGGTGCTGTTCGGCATGAACCGAGGCGCGGAGATGCCCAGCTTCTCCGCCGCGTCCCGCAGCGCGGCTTCCCTCGCCACCTGCCGCTCGTCACACCCGAAGAGCAGCTCTTTCACCGCCCACGACGACCCGTCCCCCGAGAGTTTCCAGATCTGGCCCAGGGCGCCACGGGTGACGGGCGTCATCGTCCACGCTCCGGTGCCGAGCGCATAGGTGTCGGCGATGAAGTCGCCCGTGTTCTGCATGCAGATGCCTCTCTGGCTGCTCACCAGCCGCTTCGCCCCGCTCCAAGATCTGCTGGGACAACCGTAGTTCACGCTCGACCGACGCCGGCAGAGTCCGCTTGGGAACCGGGTCAAACATCCAGCGCACAAGGGGACTGAACCGACTTCCTTCTCCACCCTGACCGTGCAGCAGCAACCCTGCTGTCGGACGGCCCGCGGCACCTACCGCCGGAACAGGTCCTCGACGGCCCGCTCGGCGACGGACGCCTTCTGCGCCGGAGAGCTCCTCTTGACCAGGCCGCTCAGCCGCTGAGCCTCCTCGACGGTCGGCAAGCACCCCACCAAAAGGAAAGGCAGCAACAGACGCCGTACGAGAAGCTCGTTCCCGGAGGTCATCCGAGGCCGACGCACCACGGAGACGTTGACCCGGACGGCATGTTCGTTACCGGCCGGGACACCGGGCCGGTCCGTCTCGATCGCCGCATAGCGAAACCCATGGGCCAGGTCGCACGCGGCACAGCCGACGGGACCGCGGCTCATCCGCTCACCGCAGTCGGAACAGCGGATCCTGTCGAGCGCCGCGTCCACCACCCGCCAGTCGTGACGGTCGGGTTCCTCCGCCACCATCTCGGCCAGGGCGACCTCCTGTTCCCGCCCGACGCCCCAGTGACGCGCAAAGGACCGCCACTCGTCCTCCACGATCCCGTCCACGAGATCACGGCAGGCAGCACAGGCGGGAGCCCCGCCGTACTCGTACCCCCGGCACTCCGCACAGCGGCTCACCACCGCCCCCACCGCAGGCCGCGACCGACTCTTCCCACCCCTGACCACTACCTGCGCTCCCGCCCGCGCCCCGAAAGGCCCCACAGGCGGCGCAGTCCCCGCCCCCGACGCCGGGGATACGGCCCGAGCGGTCGTCGCCGCCCCTCCACCGCATACGAACCGGCGGCCTCCCGACCCGGCCTCCACCCATCACCGGCCGAGGACAGCGGACTTCTGGCCTCTGCCTGCGCCTGAATCTCATAGTGCGAGTCATGAGCCGTCACACGGAACGCCTCCTCGTAGGACGCCATGGCGGCCCGCACCCCCGCACCCGCCCCACCCCGGCGCCGCACAACGGCCGCCAGCCAGGTGAAGAAGCCCATGACGGCGGCCAGGACACCGGCAACGATCAGGTACGGCAATAAGACGTCAGCGTCCATGGCACAACCCTACGACGCACCTCCGTCCCGCCGTCCAGGCCTTATCCGCACCACCCCGGCCTCAAGATCCACCTGAAACGGCGGCTCCTCCGCCGGTTTCACGTTCTTCCGCACGCGCTCCTGCTCCATGGCCCGCTTGACGGCCTGCGCACCCGGGTCGCCCCCCTGCACGAACTCCATTCCGATGGACGACAGGCCCTTCCGCTTACGCCAGTAGATCCAGCCCCGGCTCTCCAGCCACAACAGCAGACGGTCGGCGAGAAAGAGAACGAGCCCCAGCCCCAGCACGCCGACCGCGATCCGTAATGCCGCATGTTCCATGCCGGGCCAACGTGTCCGGGCCCCTCCACCGTTCCCACACACGTTCGGATTGCGACACCGGTTCCGGCTTGACGTGCGTGCACCGGCCACGGCCCCCAGTCAGGACGGGGCAACGCCCGCCAGCTCCGGACGCACCGCGCGACGCCGGCGGTGGTACGAGACGGTAACGGCGCCGAGCAGCGGCCCCCAGGCGACCAGCGGCAGGTAGAGGAATCCGACGAGGGTCTGGCCGAGCACGGTCATGTGAGGGTGGGGGAGGGCCCACCAGGCGAGGAACGGCGTCCAGAGGACGGTCAGTGCGAGGGCGGCGAGACCGGCCGGAACGACGGCGGCCATGGGGCGGACCCGGCGACCACCGAGCAGGGGGATCCAGCGGGGGAGCACCTCACCCCAGGGCCGGACGAGGCCGAGCGTGAGCAGGGCGAGTGCCTCGCCGGCCACACTGAGGCCGACCACATACACCGCGCCCCAGCCGGTGAAGCCCATGGCCCCGTAGCCCGCGTCGGTGTAACCGGCCGTGTGGCCGGTCGCCAGCAGGAGGCGCCAGATGCCGGTCGGCAGGGTGACAAGCGCGGCGGCATGGGCGGCCCGGACGGCCCAGCGGGGTGGGCCTGAAACGGCGGGATCGAGCGCAACGGCGGTCATGCGCACCATCGTGTCGGCGTGCCGCCCATCCGACGTCGGTTCCGGGGATGAGCTTCCGGACCGGCCCAGGACGGAGGTCCGAGCGGCCGCCTCACCCGGGAGGGGGAGGGCACTCGCCTGGGCGGATGAGCGGCAGCACCGACCGCATCAGGGCGATGAGTTCCGGGCGCGGGAGCGGTCCAAGCGGTGATCAGAAGTCGGCAAGGTTCATCCTGGAGTGCACCAGCCAGGAACGAGCCGAACATCGCCACCGCCTGCCGGACGCGCCCTTCGGCTTCGTCGAGGTAGCCGCTTCACTGAAGCACCTCGACTCAACCGACATCCGGCAGACGGCCGAGGAACGCTTCCTCGTCAGCTTGACGCTGCGCTCGCCGCGCGTTCTCCCATCGCACGGCGTCCAGCCACCGCCACAGCCCGACTTCTTCCAGAGTCAATCCCGGACATGCCAGCCGGTGCGGCACCCGGCATTCCGCTCCCGGCGTGGGCTCGTCTCGGCCGCTGTTCCAAGCTGTTCCGTCTGCGTCGACGTACCAGCGGTGCCAGGCCGGGACCATGTGCGCGGGAGCCGTCAGCCCGGGCTCTAGGAGGACATACGCCCCGTAGTAGGTAGGGTGCCGGTCGCTGACCAGTCTGCACTGTGGACAGATCGGTGGCGCGGGAGGATTGGGTGCATCGGCGCAGTCCATGGCAGCCTGGGCACGGTCGACCTTCTCCCATGGCTGGGGAGTACCGGGTGGTGACTGACGCTGCCCGTCTGGGCTGGAGAACGGGATGACGTGCTGTCCGTCCCCCTTCGGCTTGGACAACGCACGGGTGCTCGCCTCGTCTGCTTCCCCCATGCTTTGAGCGTCTGCGTACGGCATAGGCGTGGGTAGGGTGCGATCCGGGCGCAATGGTGGGGGAACGCGGGGCGTGCGGGTGCGTCGAGTGGCTCACGGGGCGCCTGACGGCCCGACGACCGCGAGAGGCACGGCTGGGACGAAGCGCCTGCTCAGCTCAAAGTATCTATGAAGACCCGCCAGGCCCAGCCTCTGACGACCACGACGGGACCGCCCACGTTCTTTGAGTCGCGCACCAAGATCCCGTCGTTCACGCGCGCGCACTCGACACACTCAGTGCCGCTACCGCCGCTGTAGGAGGACTTGAACCACTGGCGTGTAGAGGACGCTGTCATCAAAGCTCCTTGCTTGTGCGGTGGATGGTGTCCGCCGAGGACTCAAAGTCGAGTGCCTGTGCGCTGAGGTACTCGAACGCCAACCTATAGCGATCCAGTTCCTTCGGCTTCTCCATGAAGAGCCCACCGCCGAGCAGGTCGACGTACACCACGTCCAATTCGCGGGATGGACCGCGAAGCACAGCAAAGCTGCCAACGGCTGCCGCGTGCGCACCCTTTGAGAACGGCAGAATCTGCACAGTGACGTGCGGCCGCTCAGACATGGCAAGGAGGTGCCGGAGCTGCTCCCGCATGACGTCCTGGCCTCCCACCCGTCGGCGAAGCGCTGCCTCGTCGATGACACACCAGATGTGCGGTGGCTCCTCACGATCCAGCAGTTCTTGCCTCTTCATACGGATGTCGACCATGTGCCGCACTTCCCGCTCCGGGCACTGCACCTCAGAAGCCCGGTGGACAGCTTCCGCGTAGGCGCGGGTCTGAAGCAGTCCAGGAATGTACATGCAGGCGTAGTGGTCTTCGCGTACGACCTCGTCCTCCAGCGTGAGCATGAGGTTCATGGACTCAGGGATGGGGTCTGCGAGCGAACGCCACCATCCCTGGATCCTGGCGCCCTTTGCGAGTTCGACAAGCGCCAGGCGCTCCTCGTCTGAGGCGTCATACTCGCGACAAAGGGCGTCCACAGCCGGCCACTTGACGGTGCCTTCCTTGGTCTCGTACCGACTGAGCGTCGCCTTGGAGATACCGACCCGTGCACCCGCCTCTTCGAGGGTGAGCCCCTTGCGCTCCCGAAGACGCCGGAGGTCAGCACCGAGCTGACGCCTGCGGGTGGTTGGCCCAACTGCCATGTTCCTAGTCCTCCGTGTCGGTCCTTCAGATCGTCCTGGCTGCCCGAACAGGACGGCAAGGTGGTGTGCGCCGGGGCGTGCGGAGTCAGACCGCGCTTCCACCGAGGCCAGATGAGAGTTCCATTTTGAGAGTTTCAATGCAACTCTCGGTGTGGCAGCAGTCACGTACTGCAACTACACCTAGTGCTTGAGGAGTTGAACGATGGGGTGCATCGCGGGTCTGATGAGGAAGCCTTGGGAACTCTCTTTCGTCGCTCAGCCTGAAGAGGTAGCTGCGCTCCGTCGCGCCATGCGCGTGCACATGGGGCTCTGGGGCTTGCATGACGTCGTCGACGACGCCCAACTCTGTGTGAGTGAGCTCGTAGCCAACGTCATCACGCATGTTGGCGCAGGTACTCCGGCGAAGCTTGCCGTCTCTATGAGCGGCACCCGATTGAGGATCGAGGTCCATGATCCCGATACTCGTGCGTTGCCTACGCTCGTTGCCGCAGATGCGGGTTCTGAAGCCGGCCGTGGGATGGCCCTCATTGACGCGATCGCTATCCAATGGGGCGTCCAGCTCACCCCAGGTATGAAGGTCACCTGGTGTGAGCTGGCGACAGGGTTGCCTTCCGATCAGGGGCATTGCGGAGGGGCTCGCGTCAATCGGGTTGAGGCCGTGCTGAGCGAGTACCCAGCGGGTAGGTCGCGGCTGGTGCAGTCAGCGAGTGGCGGAGTGCTAGGCGTGGTTGCAGCTGAGCACGCAGTCGTCGACCTGATTGCGGATCTGCTCCATTGGCTCAGAGCTCATGGATGCGATGCTGACACGGCACTTGATCGCGCACAGACTCACTTCGAGGCGGAAATCTCGGAGGCTGAAGGCAGCGCGAAGTAGGGTTCGGGCCAGTCAACGGAGCCGTCTGCATCGGCTTGAGCCACGTGCTGCAACAGGAGAGCTGTGGGGTTCTGTATGTCTACCTCGGCGTCCTTGCCTATTAGGCGGGTCGTGATCGGTATCGAGGAGTAGTCGATGCCCAGAACTCTGCATATGTGCTCGAACTCATCGTTCTGGTTGCCGTTGCCGAGATTTGCCCGGAGATAGTCCCGGAGGCGTGAGGCGATATCGAGCATGGCGTTTCCGCTGTCCGTTACGTGATATATTCCGCCTTGTAGGCTCTCGCTGTCTAGGAAGCCGAGGATAAAGAGCCTTTCGATCTCGTATCGGAGGGGGTCTAGGCCTACGCTCAGCGCCTTGGATGCAGTTCTGTTGCTTCGGTAACCGTGTTCCTTGACATACGACAAGATGGCGATGGGGAGGCCTGGGCGCTTTGAAGAAGCGAAGCGAGTTACATCCTGAGGGGTGAGTCCTCCAAGAGCTACCTGAAGGAGGAGGTCCTTTGTTATCTCCTCCTTCAGGGAGTTATAGATCGACTCACAGGATTTCTCGTCGCGTGCGTCAAAGTCCGCTGGAACCCAGAAGACGCGTAGGCGCGACAGTCGGTTCCGCATCGGACCTTTTAGGTAAGACTGCGTCACTTCGGCGAACCGCGCGCGATGTCGACTTTCGTGGCGTGCGATGTACACGGCGGCATGTATGTCCTCCTCGTTGAGGAACGTTCTAATGTCCTTGTCTATGCCGTCCCCGCCGTGCTGCCACAAAGTCTGTCCCGCAACCACCTTTGACCAGTCTCTTTTGAGATCGCACGAGAAGTCAAAGAGCTTGCGCTGTCCTTCCGTGTAGCCGAATAGCCTGGATTTTGATGCGCTCTCCATGATGCGTAAAGCGGCGGATGACAGGAAGTCGTGTTCCCGTGATGATGCCATGACGACTCCAATGGGTGTGAAGGATTTTACTTTGCTGCGCACCTCGTGTACCCACTGCCGTCTTGGAAGACGACATCAATATGTTCCGTGTGGAGGAGATCTAGCAAGTCATCGTGCGGTCTCTCGGGGAGCAGTACCACCAATTTGGGGTTGTGTCGCTCTATGTGCCGCACGTAGTCCTTGAGTTGCCCGATTGCCGTGCGCACTTCCTCGCGGCTGCTATCGCCCCTTACTGAGTAGAGCTCGTGCGCGGTGGCGTCATAGAGGTCGGTCTTGAGTATGGTTGTCGTGTCCGCAATCGTGATTTGGTACGCGAAGACGTCGTGCTGTTTCTTTTTAAGCTCTTCAAGGTACTTTTCCCGCAGCTTTGACTGTCGGTGCTCGGCTATGAGGCTCGGTTGGGCGGCGCGCCTGCTCTCTGAGGCGTGCTTTCTCTTAGGCTCGCTCGTCCTCGGTTCGGGCATCCTGCTTACGGCTACATCCGCGGACACCTGATGAGCATTGGTTGTTTCCGCGCGCGTGATGACGTCCTCGGGGAGGCGTTCGTACTCGCCCTTGGGGCGGAGGCGGAAGACAATGATGCGACGCCGTTCCCCTGCCTCGTCGTTCGCCTCGCGCACGGTGTACGGCTGCTGCGCGTCCAATTCAAACTCGCCGATGTATCGCTGCCGCTTGGCAGCGGACTTTGAGCCGGGCACCCTGCCCGCTGCCTTGAAGACACGGAGAGACCGTCCCGCATCTGCGTGGTACAGGACGGCTGCGTTGCGGGAGCCATTCAACCCCAGAAACGTTTGCTCTCCGTGAGTACCTTGACCGGTGTACTCGAACACCGGTCCTCGGTCGTCCTCCTCCTCCAGCCAGCCGTCCTCGTAGCCGTACTTCTTGCCGCTGTCGTGATCCACATAGATGAGGATGTTTGGGGTGGTATCGGAGGGGATGATCCCTCCTTGCGTGCCTCCGCCGAACAGCTCCTTCATCTCTGCGCGAGTGGTCATCAGCCCGGGCTTGATCGAAGCTAAGTCCATACCCTGACGCTAGCTGATCACTCTGACACCGAACATGGGTAACTAGCTTGCGTTGATGGCTGCGTACGACCACACATCGGCTGGCAGCTCATGCTCCAAACGCCACGTGATCGCCATCGGCTTGCTGCCCGTGTGTCCTTCGTAGGTGGCGGGCCCGAGCAGCATCCACGGCTGGGACTTGCCGATGTCGGTGTTCTTGTAACGGCGCATGAAGAGCAGGACGTGGCTGCCCCGTTGCACGTGCTGGCGGTAGCGCAGGCCTGTAGGAGAGTTCTCGGCGGTCGAGTTCTGGGACTCCCAGTGGAAGAGCGTCGGGCTCAGTGCGTAGTCCCTGTACCGGACGGTGGGGGAGAAGTCCTTCTCGTTCTTCTCCAGGGTGACCAGGAGAGCATCCGTCTGGATGTCCTCCACCCACTGGACGCCCTGGGCGAAGGACCTGGGCATCTGGCCACCAAAGCGTGCCACTCCGAGTGCCGCCAGTATCTCCGAGCGGTTATACGAGCTGTGGATCTTGAGGGGGATGTGACTGTGGCTGCCCGTCAATGGGATCGGGAAGTGGTCCGCCTGCTCCATGACGTACGACAGGACCTGACGGAGCTCATCGCGGAAGACGGGTTGGTCGCGCAGTGAGTCGAGGCCCTGCTGGAAGCTCGTGAAACCGCCCGCGTTGTCCCAGAGGTTGAAGAAGAGCATGCGGGCGTAGGCCTGGTCGGTGGGATCTAGCTCTTCGTAGGACGGTGCATCGTCGGCGAGCAGGCTGAGGTAGGCGTGGGCACGGTCGGGGTCGTCGACGTGCAGGAAGGCGTGGACTCGCTTGAGGAGAGCCGATTCGCCGGAAGGGGCAGGGGTTTTCACCAGGGCTGCCCTACGCAGGACAGTCGTCCAGGAGTTGTCGCTCTTGTAGAGTTCCTTGATCTCTCTGCGGCTCTCACGCAGGTAGTCCGCTAGCTGCGGAGTCTCATACGCCTTGACCTCGCTGACCAAGGTCTTGACGTTAGCGCTGAGTTGCGTGCGGATGTTGTCGAGCACGAGGTCCTTGGCCTTGCCCTCCAAAATGATCTGGCATCCGGAGGGAAGGAGCGGGAAGTCGTGCTCGATGTGATCGACGAGTCGGTTTCTGGAGAGGTTCGTTAGGGCTCGGAACTGCTCCTCGAAGCGGAACTCCGCCCGATGCTGCCCGATGAAGTCGAGGACGGTGAGTACGGGCTTCGTCTCAGTACGCCGTAGCCCACGGCCCAGCTGCTGCAGGAACACCGTGGCGCTGTTGGTGGGACGCAGGAGGAGGAGTGTGTCGACGTCGGGGATGTCGAGACCTTCGTTGAACAGGTCTACGGAGAAGATGACTTGCAGCTTCCCGTCACGTAGGTCAGAGAGTGCCTGAGCCCGCACCGCGGCGGACGAATCGCTGTCGAGGGCGGTGGCTTGGAAGCCGGCCTGTCGGAAGAAGTCCGCCATGAAGTGGGCGTGAGCCTTGGTTACGCAGAAGCCCAGCGCACGCATGGCTCCGGGCTGGGAGATCTTGTCTCGGATCTGCTTGACCACGATACGGGCTCGCGCGTGGTTGCCCGTGTAGAGGTTGCCGAGCTCCTGGTCCGCGTATGTGCCCTTCTGCCAGCCGAGGTTCGTCAGGTCTGTGCCGTCCGGGATGCCGAAGTAATGGAAGGGGCACAGCAGGTCGTTTTCGAGGGCTTCCCAGAGACGCATCTCAGCTGCAATGCGCCCGTCGAAGAACTCGTCCTGCACGTTGAGCCCGTCCATCCGCTCAGGCGTTGCGGTCAGACCGAGTAGTTCCTTGGGCTTGAAGTGGTCGATGACTCGGCGGTAGGTGGTGGCCGTGGCGTGATGGAACTCGTCGATGACGATGATGTCGAAGTGCTCGGGTGCCAGTTGTTCGAGCCTCGGCAAGTTGAGTGACTGGACGCTGGCGAAGACGTGGTCCCAAGCCTGTGGGTCTTGACCGCCATACAGCAGCTCACCGAATGAGGCGTCGTCCAGTACCTCCTGGTACTTACGCAGAGATTGCTTGAGGATCTCTTTGCGGTGGGCGACGAAGAGCAACGTCGGCCGTCCGTTTCCGAGCTTCTTGCTCAGATTTCGGTAGTCCAGGGCTGCCATCACGGTCTTACCGGTACCGGTGGCCGCGACCAGGAGGTTGCGACTTCGTCCACGGATCTCACGCTCGACCCGGAGGCGCTCCAGCATGTCCTGCTGATACGGGAACGGGCGTACCTCTAGGCCGGAGAGGCTGATCTTCAGGTCGGTGGTGGAGGTAGTGCCGCTCGCTTGGGCAAGGGCCTGGTCGAGGCGCTCACTGTGCTGGTCGGGGTCGTACGTCTCGAAGGCCGAGTCGTTCCAGTACGCGTCGAAGGTCGCCTCGAACTTGTCCAGTACCGCCGGTGTGGCGACGGAGGACAGACGCACATTCCACTCCAGGCCGTCGAGGAGCGCAGCCTTCGAGAGGTTTGAGCTACCGACGTACGCAGTGTCAAAGCCCGTGTGGCGCCGGAAGAGCCAGGCCTTGGCGTGCAGTCGGGTGGATCGGATTTCGTAGTTGATCTTGACGGTGGCGCCGAAGTCGCGGACGAGGCGGTCAAGCGCGTGGCGGTCCGTGGCGCCGATGTACGTAGTCGTGATGACGCGGATCGGCACACCTCGTTCTTTCGCGGCGCGCAAGGAGTCTTCCAGGACGCGGATGCCGTACCACTTCACGAACGCGCAGAGCAGGTCGATGCGGTCCGCGGTGGCGAGCTCCGCCCTGATTTCGGCACCGAGACTGAGGTCATCCGGGGAATTTGTAATGAGTGACGTCTCGGATAGCGGCGTGAGGGGGCGCAGGGCGTAGACGCCCGGAGCCTCCTGCTGCGCGAGAGCCAGCAGTTGTCGAGGGCCTTCGATGATCGTGCTGGCGGCTTCGGCTTCGCTCGGATCGGGGGCACTGGTGGCCAGGGACTCAAGGATGCGGTTCGCGACCGTGACCCGGTCTTTGGGCGGAAGCTGGCTTAGCCTTTGGTTGACAGCTTCGCCGATATAGCGCGCCAGCACGTGAGGGGTGGATTCGGGAGAGACCTCGGCGTCGATGGCCTTCCAGCCCGCCGCCTCGAATCGCTCCAACTCGTCATGGAGGTCGCGAGTGATCAGCTTCTCGTAGACCCCGGCGATCGGCTCCGACTGGCCCCCTGGTTCTGCCACGATTGCTCCCCCTGATCCCTCGTAGTGCTCGGGCGTGATCCCCCGTGAAGGATCTGTTCTAACAGCAGTCACTGACATTCGAAGGGCCTGCACCCAAAAGTGATCGTTTTTGGGATGGCGTCCGGAGACGGCGCGCGGCAGGTTCTCGGCGCACGCCGGGTTGGTTCGGCGGCGAGCGGTTGGTGGGCGGCCGACGGGGCGGGAGTATGTGGGGCCGGTCAGGTCGTCAGAAGAACGTCGACACCCCCATCCCCACCCCAAGCAGCACAAACGAAACCCCCCAAACCACATGCGCCGCAGCCGAGTACGACACACGCCCCGGCCTCCCGTCCTCCTGCCGTACGACCACCACCCGCCTCGGATCCCCCGGGTCGTAGCGGAGGACGACAGGAACGCCGGCGTGCAGTGGATGCTGGTCGTGGTTGAGGGGGGCTCGGCGATAGGTCTGGGTGGGTGGGGCGTCGGGGTGGTCCACGGGTGGGGCCTTGTAGCGGACCTCGGGTGGGTGGACCGTAGGTCCTTCCCGGCGGGCGCCCCGGGCCACCTCGCCCCGTGTGCGGATGCCGTGGACGCCGAGGCGGGCCATGGCCCTGCGTTGGCGTTGGGCGATGCGGAGGTTCCAGATGCCGAAGGCTGTCATGCAGGATGCCGTCATGAGCGCGAGCGTGAGCCAGGACTGGTTCACGTGGCCTCCCCCCAGGAGCCGACGTCAGCTGCTCATGGAGACGGGAGCCGTCCTGTGGCAGTTCCGTGCAGGGCCGTGTTCGGTTATTCGGCGACCTCCGTCCGTTCCCACCACCGGTACACGGTCACCGAACCTTCCGCGGTCTCCTCATGGGTCGTCGTGACCTTGTAGTGCTCGTAGCCGCCGCGGTGCGGGATCTTGAGTTCTTGGCCGGGAGGGACGATGGGGACGATCTTGCCCGCCAGGTCGTCCGGTCCGCCGTCCAGGAGTGCTTTGGTGGTCATACGTCCAGTTTTGTCACGAGGGGGGCTCGCGCATCTCGGGGGCATGCCGAGCCCCGGTTCCCCGGCCCCGTCAGCCCGCGTCCCCGTGGCACTCCCCGTACGTCCGCCCCGACACGCACCAGCAGGCCGCGCCCCTCTGCGGTGGCCATGCCACGGCCCGGCCCCGCGCTGCCAAGATCGTCGCGTACTGGGGCAGCAGCGTCGGGTCCGACGGGGACGAACCCTCCGAGGCCGCGAACGCCTCGTACGACGGGACCGTCCCCGACACGATCCCCAGGTTCTGCGTGCCGGAAGCCGCCAGCTCCCGCAGGGATGTCTCTATCGTCGCCAGGTGCGCCTCATGGGAGGGGTACTCGGCGGCGAGGTCCGGATACGCGCCGACCAGCTCGGAGAGCTCGGACGCCGGCCAGTGCAGGACCGCGACGGGGAAAGGGCGCGACAGCGCCTCCCGGTACGCGCCCAGCTCGGCCCGCAGGCGCGAGATCTCCGCCTCCAGCTCCGCCGGGTTGTCCGAACCCAGGGACCAGATCCTCTTCGGGTCGTGGAGCTCGTCCAGGGACACCGGCAGTGAGTGGAGCGTGTCCGCCAGGGTGTCCCACTCGTCGTGCGCCACGCCCAGCATCCTCCGCACCCGGTGGCGGCCGAAGAGGAGGGGATGCGTCGAGTACGGCGGCTCCGGGGCGTCCGTCAGGAGCAGGTGGACGGCCTCCGTGAACGTCTCCTGTGCCGCCTCGAGCTCGTCGTGGGCTTCCAGTGCCTCCGCGACGATCACCCAGGGGGCCGGGTCCTTCGGGGACGCCGTGCGCACACCCTCGATGATCGCTCGGGCCTCCGCCTCGTGGCCGTACTCCCAGAGGTTGGACGCCTTGAGGGCGCGTACCAGGGCGGGGTTCTCCAGCGAGTCGCCGGAGGCGAGCAGGCGGTCGTAGAGGGCCGTGGCGGCGGGGCGGTCGCCGGACAGTTCCCGGTGGGCCGCGGCCCGTAGCAGCAGGGTCTCGGCGTCCTCGGGGTACAGGTCGGCGGTCCGCTCCAGGCGGGCCGCCTCCGTGGTGTGGTCGACGTTTTCGGCAGGCGTGTCGGGGCGCATGGACGACACCGTACTGCCGAGCGCGGACAAAGGTGAGAGGGGCACAGGCCGACGTCGGCCCATGCCCGCTCAGAGGTCGCTTCGAGGTCGCTTCGAGGTCGGTCCGAGGTCAACCGTCAAAGGGCGCGGGCGCCCTCGCCCTCCTCGCCGCCGGAGGTGTCGCCGGAGGGACGCCGGTCTCCCTCGCCGTCGGAGGTACGCCCCGCTCCCTCGCCGCCGGAGGCACGCCCGTCTCCCTCGCCGCCGGGGGCGCCCCGGCCGCCCGAGGTGTCCCCGCCGTCACGGTCGCCGGACGTGCGGCACCAGCGGTCCACCGAGCCGGCCGTACCGCCGAGCCCTGTGCTGCCGCGGGCCACCAGAGGCAGCAGAACCGGTTGCGGGCCGGCGCCCAGCGGCGTGCCCGCGGGGCAGTGGGTCCGCCCGCCCTCGGACCTGGTCACCTTCACGTGCTGCTCGTCGGTGCTCTGGGCCGCGGTGGTGCTCGCGCCGAAGGCCAGGAGGCCGCTGACGGCAGTCGCCAGGACACCGATCTTCATCATCAGGCTCATGCTGACGTTGTAGCCGCGCGGCCGCCGTCAGGACGGTGTGCCACAGCGCGGAGTCACCCGCCCGCAGGCTCACACCGCCCCGACGGTCCACCGGCCGCGCGCCCGAGCCGCCGTCCGGGGGATCGGGCGCGCGAGAAACACGATCGTCCGGCGGCGCCGCCCACGTCCGGCGCCGTCGTCTACGTCGTCACGCCATCGCCTACGTCATCCACGTCGTCTATATCGTCACGCCGTCGATCTGCAGCGTCTGCACCGCCTTCGCCGCGAACGGCACGCTCACCGACTTGCCGTTCAGGAACGTGTCCGAGCGTGCCGTGTACAGGTCGCCGCCGCCGGTCGTCACCGTGTTCCAGCGGGGGACCAGGCCGCCCGAGCCGCCGGTGACGGAGGAGAAGCGGGAGAGGTCGAAGGTCAGGGTCTGGGCCGACGTCGAGGTGTTCGCGGCGACGATCACCAGGCGCTTCGCCGAGGCGCTGTAGGCCGCCGCCGCGTAGCTGACGCCGGTGTCGAGGATCGTCATGCCGGGGCGGATGTGGCGGCTGAACTGGGCCATGACGTAGTACTTCGTCTGGATGGCGCCCGGCTGGAGCGTGTTCGGGTCGTACGCGATCATCGCCCAGCCCGCCGACGGGTCCATGACCTGCCAGTACACCCACGCCGTGGGGTGCAGCCAGCGGAAGTCGTAGAGCAGGTTGCTCGCCATCGTCATGCCCGAGCCGTCGCTGTCGCCCGTCTCCGAGTTCCACAGGGCCTTCTTCGCCGTGCTCACGACGTCCGTGTACAGCAGGTCCCTGCGGCCGCCCGAGCCCTGGTAGCCGTGCACGTTGACCCGGTTCACGTACCCCTTCGTCGTCGAGCTGAAGGAGTTCCAGGTGGTGCGGGCCAGGTCGTAGCTCGTCTCGTCGGATGCGGCGATCCTGGTGCCGGTGAGGCCTCGCTTGTCCAGCTCGCTGCGCATGTAGGGGAGTACGGCGGACTGGACCGACGCGTCCATGTGGCAGCCCTCCTGGGTGCCCGTGGCCGTCCACCAGCTGGAGCTCGGCTCGTTGAAGGGCTCGACCGTCGCGAAGTTCACGCCCCAGTTGTTCTTGGCGTACAGGGCCACGGCGGCCAGGTGCGAGGCGTGCTGGCGGTAATTCCAGGTCTGGAGGTTGTTGCCGCCGTCGGATGCGCCCGAGGGGTTGTGGTTGTTGCACATCCACCACATGGGAGAGTTCGCGAAGAGTTCGCTGATCGCTCCTCGCTGGGTGGCCTTCACCAGCATCGCGCGCTGGGTCGCGTCCGCCGACCACTTCCAGGCCGAGGACGTCGGGTCCTCGTTGTTCCAGTCCTGCCAGTAGCCTTCGATCTGCTTGAAGGCGGGGATGTTGGGCGACTCCACCATGGTCGCGCTGCCCACGCTGTTCCAGCTGCACGCGCCGAGGTTGTAGCGGGCGATGTTCAGGCCGAGGCCGGGGAGGGTGCGGCCGCCGTACGCGACCGACTTGGTGGTGAAGAAGAGGTCGGCGAAGTCGTCCCGGGCGCCGAAGACGTTCGCCCACCAGGCCAGCGAGGTGCCCCAGCCCTCCCATGTGCCGTACGCCGTGCCGGGGTTCACGGCGATCGTGGCGTCCGCGTGTGCGGTGCCGGTCGCCAGGGCGCTGCCGAGGAACGTTCCGCCTGCTGCGGCCAGCAGGGTTCTGCGTCGGATCATGGCGTCTCCGCTTCGCTCCATCACCGGTCCCTGAAACCGGCGTGTGGCCTGTGTGTGGCCTGTGTGTGGCTGTCGCGGCGGTCGCGGCAGTCGTGGCAGGAGGAAGCATCGGGGGTGGTGTGCGAGGTTGTCGAGGGTTGCGACAGCCCTTTCTCAAACCGCTGTACGAAGTCCGGGTCCTGGGCGGGCAGGCGATCCGATCCTGTATAACCGACAGCAGGCGAGTGCCCGTACGACGAACGGAAGGAGGAGCGGCCGATGATCATCCGCAGCTGGGCGAACCCGCGTCCCGCCGCCGTACTGCTGCTCCTGCTGCTCGACGTCGTGCTGCTCGACGCGGGCAGCGTCTCCGCCACCGTCGCGGTCGCCGCGACCGCCGCGGTCGGCTCCGCGTTCGCCGCCTGCTCCGTCATCGCCTCGCGCTGCGCGCCCGCCGTACCGCCCACCCGGGTCCGGACGGCCATCCGCGACCGGGCCCGGCGTACGGCCTTCCTGCCGCAATGCGATCCCGACGCCAAGGGGCGCACCCGTCCCCGGGCACCCGGACACGCCCTCCTGGCGACCGCCGCGTAGGGCACACCTCCCAGCTCCCAGCTGCAGGCCCCGCGCGGGTCGTCATGCCGCCATCTCTCCACGCCGGCACATCCGGCATCCCGGCACGACGAGACCCCCGGAGGGCTCACTCCCATGTCCGTTTTCGCCACGCTGGTCGAGCGCCTCGCCGACCTGCTCCAGCCGCTGTTCGGCGCCTCCGCAGCCGCCGCCGCGATCGTGCTGTTCACCGCGCTCGTACGACTCCTCGTCCACCCCCTGTCCCGGGCCGCCGCACGGGGGCAGAAGGCACAGGCCGAACTGCGGCCGAAGATCGCCGAGCTGCGGAAGAAACACGCGAAGGATCCGCAGCGGCTCCAGAAGGCCGTGCTGGAGCTGCACGCCGAGGAGAAGGTGTCGCCGCTGTCCGGCTGCCTGCCCAGTCTGTTCCAGCTGCCTGCCTTCTTCCTCCTCTACCACCTGTTCTCCAACACCACGATCGGCGGCCGTGCCAACGAGCTGCTCACCCACCAGCTGTTCGCCGCGCCCCTCGGCGGCCGGTTCGCGGACGCGCTGGGCGAGGGCGGGCTCTTCCAGGGCGCGGGGCTCGTCTACGTCGGGCTGTTCGCCCTCGTCGCCGCCGTCGCCGCGTTCAACTTCCGGCGCACCAAGCGGATGATGGCCGCCAACCCGGCGGTGCCGGTCACCGGTGACGGGGAGCGGGTGCCGGGGATGGGCGCGGTGAGCAAGGTCATGCCCTTCATGTCCTTCTTCACGCTCTTCACCGTGGCCGTGGTGCCGCTGGCCGCCGCCCTGTACCTGGTGACGAGTACGACGTGGACGGCCGTCGAGCGGGCGGCCCTCTACCGCTGAGGTCCAGTCCGTGAGCGGGGTATTGCGCGCTGAACGCCGAGCTTGGAGGATCGACCAGACCTCCGATGGCTGATCCGGCAGATGCGCCCACCGCACCGGGTCGCACGCATCGGACGGGCTGCCCGCGATCTAGGGAGATTGTGATCATGAAGCTGCTGCGAGTCGGTACGGCGGGGGCGGAGCGGCCCGCGCTGCTCGACGCCGGGGGGACCCTGCGGGACCTGTCCGGCATCGTGCCGGACATCGACGGGGCGCTGCTGACCGACGACGCGGCGCTCGGCCGGATCCGTGCCGCCGCCGACGCCGGGGAGCTGCCCGCCCTGGACGAGGTGGGCCTGCGGATCGGGCCGCCGCTGGCCCGGATCGGCAAGATCGTCTGCATCGGGCTCAACTATCACGACCACGCCCGCGAGACCGGGGCCGAACCGCCCGCCGAGCCCGTGATCTTCTTCAAGGCGGCGGACACCGTCGTCGGGCCGAACGACACGGTGCTCGTTCCGCGCGGGTCCACGAAGACCGACTGGGAGGTCGAGCTCGCGGTCGTCATCGGACGTACGGCCCGTTACGCGGAGTCCCGGGAGGAGGCGCTCGCGTGTGTCGCCGGGTACGCGGTGGCGCACGACGTGTCCGAGCGGGAGTTCCAGATCGAGCGCGGCGGGACCTGGGACAAGGGCAAGAACTGCGAGACGTTCAACCCGCTCGGGCCGTGGCTGGTGACGGCGGACGAGGTACCGGATCCGCAGAACCTCGCGCTCAGGCTGTGGGTGAACGGTGAGCTGAAGCAGAACGGGACGACGGCCGAGCAGATCTTCCCGGTGGCCGAGGTCGTGCGGTACGTCAGCCAGTTCATGACGCTGTACCCCGGGGACGTCATCAACACCGGTACGCCGGCGGGGGTGGCTCTCGGGGAGCCGGAGCCCAAGCCGTTCCTGCGGGCCGGGGACGTGGTGGAGCTGGAGATCGAGGGGCTGGGGCGGCAGCGGCAGGAGTTCAAGGACGCCTGAGAGCAGGAGTGTGCGCCTCCGTCCCCACCCGGGTTGGCCCGTCGTGCCCAGGGGCATCTATCGAGCACGCCGCGCGGTTCCGCTGCCGGATGCCGAAGGGGGACGGCCATGGTGTGGTTCGTGGCGCTCGCCGTGCTCTACCTGCTGACCGGGGTCGCCGCCGTGCGTTTCCGCCGGGCGTACCGGCGCTTCGCCGACGCACCGGTCACCCGGCGCCCGCAGCACGAGGAGCTGAGCCTCTACGAGGTGGCGTTCCTCCACGGTCAGGGACTGCGCGTCGCCTGGACGGCCCTGGCCGCGATGATGCTCGGCGGGCGGCTGACCGCGAACCGCGAGGTGGTGACCCTCACCGACCCCGTCCCACGCGACGCGGTCGAGGCCGATGTCATCGAGGTCATCGGCCTGGCACCGCGGCGCCAGGCGTGGGAATGCCTGCATCCGCTCAGTACGAGTCCGAGTGTCGACGCCATCGGCGACCGTCTGGCCGATCAGGGACTCGTCGGCAGCCCCACCCGCTGCCGCGCCGCCGCGTCAGCCCTCGGCTTCCTGCAGGGCATGCTCTTGTGCACCGTCACCTTCGCGCTGGTCGCCGGGGTACTGGCCGCCGTGGGGGATCGCGAGGCCCTGATCGCCCTCGCCGCCACCGTGCCCATGGCGACCGGCGGCTTTCTCGCCCACCGCCACCCCGAGAAGTGGGACCCGGGCGTGACCGAGGCAGGACGTCGGGCCAGTGTCCCGCGCCGGGACCGCTATGGGGAGCCCTTGGTGCCGCCCACGAACGACGACCTGTCCTCGTACGAGCTCTCACTGCTCAGAGAGGTCGTGTTCAAGGGCGTGTTGACCGGGCGTCTGAGCCCTCTCGCCGACGCCACGAGGCCGCCTCCCAGCGAGACGCTCGACGACCCGCCGGGTCTCGGCGGCCTGTAGAGACGCGGGCCCGGCGGTTCGGGCGCGGTCGGTCGCCTCACGCCAGCAGGGAAGCCAGCCGGCGCCATTCCTCCCGCGGCAGGGCATCGCGCGAGCCGCCGTTCACCACCTGGAGCGCCAAGTGGTCCGCGCCCGCCGCCTGGAAGGCGCGGATCCGTTCCCGTATCCGGTCCTCGTCGCCCCACGCGAACACCGCGTCGACCAGGCGGTCGCTGCCGCCGTCCGTGAAGTCGTCCTCGGTGAAGCCGTGCCGGAGGAAGTTGTTGGTGTAGTTCGGCAGGCCGAGATAGAGGGAGAGGAACTCGCGGGCCAGCTCGCGGGCGCGGACCGGGTCCGTTTCCAGGACGACCGTCACCTCGGGGGCGAGGAGCGGGGCGTCGCCGAGGAGTTCGCGGGCGTGTGCGGTGTGCTCAGGGGTGACCAGGTAGGGGATCGACCCGGCGGCCCGCTCGCGCGTCAGCTGCAGCGACTTCGGGCCGAGGGCGGCCAGGACCCGGCGGTGGGCGGGCGTGCCGGCGGCGTCCAGGCCGTCGAGGTACGCGACCAGGGCCGAGTAGGGGCGGCGGTACTGTTCCGCGAGCCGGGCGTGGCTGACGCCGAGGCCGAGCAGGAAGCGGCCGGGGTGGGCCGCCTCCAGCTCGGCGAACGCCGCCGCGCTGTCGGCGGGCTCGTGCTCCCAGATGCTCTGGATGCTGGTGCCGACGGTGAGCCGTGAGGTCGCCTCGATGAGCGGTGCGGCATGACGGGCGGAGCTGTTGCCGCCCAGCCAGACGGCGCCGTAACCGAGTTCCTCCAGTTCGGCGGCGGCCTCGGCGCGTTCGCCGCGCCGGGCGGGGTCCTCCGAGCGCAGGCCGACGCTCCAGATGCCGTACCGGCCAAGGGATTCCTTCACACTGCCCGTCGCGTCACTCATCGGTCTCCGGTCCCTCCGGTCACTCGCGCTACGTGTACGACCCGTGCAACCGGAGGCACTCCAGAGATCATTCCCGGCCGGCTACAGACCCAGGAACTGCTCCAGCGCCTCCACCACGAACCGGTGGTCCTGCAACTGCGGCAGCCCGGACACCGTCACCGCGCCGATCACGCCGACGCCTTCGACGTTGATGGGGAAGGAGCCGCCGTGCGCCGCGTACACGTCCGGGTCGAGGCGGGAGGACTCCTCGAACGTCGTGCCCTTGGCGCGGAAGCGGGCGCCGACCAGGTAGGAGGCGGAACCGTAGCGCTCGACCACCCGGCGCTTGCGGTCGATCCAGGCGTCGTTGTCGGGGGTGGAGCCGGGCAGTGCCGCGTGGAAGAGCTGCTGGCCGGCACGGTGGATGTCGATGGCGACGGGGGCCTGACGCTCCCGGGCCAGCTCGACGAGCAGCGAGCCCAGCGCCCACGCGTCGTCGTATGTGAACTGGCGGAAGACCAGGCGCCGTTCCTGGGCCTGAAGCTCCTCCAGGCTCGGCGTGAGCTCGGGGTGGAACTTGGGGGTCAGTTCCTGGTTGTGCGTCACAGCGTCACCGCCACTCCGTCTCGGGCCGAACGGCGGGCCGCCTCCAGTACGTCCAGGGCGGCGGCCGCCTCTCGGGCGCTCACCGGGTTCGGGCCGCCCTCCAGCAGGGCCTTCGCCACGGCCGCATAGTAGGCCGGGTAGTCACCCGGGAGGGTCGGTTCCGGGCGGCCGCCGCCGGTCAGGGGCGACTCCCCGGCCCCCACCCGGCCCCACATCGACTCCGGCTCGACGCCCCAGCCGGTGCCCGTGCCGGGCCGCTCGCCCTCGCGCAGGGCCGCCTCCTGCGGGTCGAGGCCGTACTTGACGTAGCCCGCCTGCGAGCCGAGCACCCGGAAGCGGGGGCCGAGCTGGGCCGCGGTCGCGGACACGTACAGGTGGGAGCGGACCCCGCCGGCGTGCGTGAGCGCGAGGAACGTGTCGTCGTCGGTCTCGGCGCCCGCCCGGCGGATGACCGACTCGGCGTACACGGACGTCACGGGGCCGAAGAGGACGAGGGCCTGGTCGACGACGTGGCTGCCGAGGTCGTACAGCAGACCTCCGATCTCTGCCGGGTCGCCCGACTCCCGCCAGCCGCCCTTCGGCTGCGGCCGCCAGCGCTCGAAGCGGGACTCGAACCGCCATACGTCGCCCAGGGCGCCCTCGGCCAGCAGCTTGCGCAGCGTCAGGAAGTCGTTGTCCCAGCGGCGGTTCTGGAAGACGGAGAGCAGGACCCCGCGCTCCTCGGCCAGGGCCGCCAGCTCACGCGCCTCGGCGGCCGTGCCCGCGACCGGCTTGTCGACCACGACCGGGAGCCCGGCCTTCAGGGCGGTACGGGTGAGCGGTACGTGCGTCTTGTTCGGGGACGCGATGACGACCAGATCGAGGTCGGCGGCGCGGTCGAACAGCTCGTCCGGGGTGGCGGCGACACGGACGTCCGGGAACTCGGCGCGGGCCTGCTGCTGCCGGTCGGGGCGGGAGGTGACCACGGTGTCGAGGGCGAGACCCCCGGTGGCGGCGATCAGCGGGGCGTGGAAGACGGAGCCCGCGAGGCCGTAGCCGACGAGGCCGACGCGGAGGGGAGTACCAGTCATGGGTCCACTTTGGCAACGCTGTTGCCAAAGTGCAAGGCGTGGCGACAATGGGGGCGTGAACAGGACGAACACCGGCGTCAATCTGCTTGCCCTGCGCAGTCACAACACCGCGCTGGTGCTCGATCTGCTGCGCGCGGCCGGGGCGGAGGGCATCAGCCGGCTGGAGCTCGCCGAGCGGACCGGGCTCACACCGCAGGCGGTCAGCAAGATCACGGCCCGGCTGCGGGAGGACGGCCTCGCGGCGGAGGCGGGGCGCCGGGCGTCGACCGGGGGCAAGCCGCGCACGGTGCTGCGGCTGGTGCCGGAGGCGGGGCACGCGGTCGGGGCGCACCTGGACCGGGACGAGCTGCGGGCGGTGCTGGTCGATCTCGACGGGACCGTGGTGGGGGAGCGGCTCAGGCCACTGGACCTGGGGGCGGGGGCGGAGGATGTGGTCGCGGTGGTGGCGCGGGAGGCGGAGGAGCTGGTGGCGGACGTGCTGTCGGCTGCGCCCCTGTCCGGTGCCGCCTCACTGCTCGGCCTCGGGGTGGCACTGCCCGGCCCGCTGGATCACGACCGGGGTGTACTGCACCGGGTCACCGGGTTTCCCGAGTGGGACGGGTTTCCGCTGCGGGACGCGCTGGCGCGGCGGCTGGGGGTGCCGGTCGTGGTCGACAAGGACACCAACGCGGCGGCGCTGAGGCTCGCGGTGGGTGGCGAAGGCGGGTCCTTCGCCTATCTCCACCTCGGTACGGGGCTCGGTGCCGGGCTCGTGATCGGAGGGCGCGTGCACCGGGGGGCGCGGACCGGGGCCGGGGAGTTCGGACACCAGGTCGTCCAGCTGGACGGGGTGCTGTGCGGTTGCGGTGACCGGGGGTGTGTCGAGGCGCTGTGTCTGAGGGCCGTGGCGCGGGGGGAGCTCGATGAGGCGGCGCGGGTGCTGGGGGTGGGCGCCGCGAATCTGGTCGGGCTGCTCGACATCGACCTGGTGCTGCTCGGGGGCCGGACGGTGGCAGCGGCGCCGGAGACCTTCGTACGGGGGGTTGCCGCGGTGCTGGACGCGCGGGCTCGGCGCGAGGGAGGGCGTGGGGGCGCGGTGCCGGTACGGGTCGCCTCCGGCGGGGGGTGGGGGGTGGCTGAGGGGGCGGCGCAGTTGGTGTTGGGGCCGGTGTTCGGGTGGGAGGGGTGACGGGGGCTTGCCTGTGCGGTGGGTGTGCTGTGTGGGGGGTGGGTGCTGCGTGCTCGGGGTTTGCTGCGTGGCCGGCGTTGCGGTGACCGGGGGTGGGGTGCGCGGCCCGGCGCGACGGAGCCGCTGTGTCGGCGCGGTGCCCGCTGCCCGCGTCGGAGTCGGCCCGTTGGGTCTGGGCGTGCCGCCGATCGGGCGGTGTTTCGCGGCCGTTGGAGGTCCTCGGGCGGAATGGCGCCGTCGGTGGGATCAGGGGTCCGGCATGGTCATGTGTTCATGCGACTGTGCACGGCGGTGTCCCTCAGCCTGGCGGCGGCAGCCGCCCTTCTCGTCGGCCCCGGTCCCGCGCACGCGGGGCCACCGGCTCGGGCTGCCTGCGCAGGATCCGACAGCCGTGCCTTTCCCGTCAGCACCCGCATCCACGGCGGGCCCGGCACCTATGAGGCCGGCGGCGGCTACGGCGTCTGGTACCTGGAACTGACCAACACCACCGACCGCGCCTGCACCGGTATCCACCCGGTCGTCGTGCTCGTCGACGACCAGCGCGCCCTGGAACCCTCCCAGCCCCGTCTGGAGTTCTACGACGGAGCCCGCCCGCACCCGGTCCGCTTCGAGGAGACCGATCAGGACGAGCTGATCGGAGTGTTCGCCGGCGGGACCGATGACGACCGGACCGACGGCTTCCCCGGCTTCAGCGTCGGCCCCGGCCGGACCCTCACCGTGAAGGTGCGGCTCGCCGTCACCTCGGACGCCGTGGCCAACGAGGTCACGGCCGTCGCCGCCGTCGTCCAGCGCCATGACGACGACGGCGACTGGGTCGGCCAGTCGAACGACTACCGCTTCCGCATCGAGTCCGACCGCGAACCGGCCCCCGAGCCCCAGCCGGACGTCTCCACTCCGGCCTCCGCCCCGCCCCCCGCCTCCGCCTGGGCGTCCGCATCCGCGTCCCCGCGCCCGTATGCCTCCACGAGCACCCGGACACCGACAGCCAGAACCACACCCGCACCCACCCCCACCCCCGCACCCACATCCCCGTCCTCCACCGCCCCGGAGGCTCCGCTGCCCCTCGCCGACGAACTCGCCGGCACCGGACGCGGCGCCGTGGGCATCCTCCTCCTGGCCGCCGCCCTGGTGCTCGCCGGAACCAGTGCGCTGCGCCTGGCGCGCAGACGTCGCTGAGAGCACCGGAACCCAGCCATTCCCTCAAGATCCGGCCAGTGTTTAGGCTAGGGGCTGCCCGAGCCCTTCCCGCCTGCCGCGCGCCGGGCGGACGACGGGAACCCCTCGGGCAGCCCCAGGGCCCACGCAGCACCGCGTACGGCAGGAGACCGAGGCACATGGCAGACCGCAAGCCCATAGAGTCGTGGCTCACCGACATGGACGGTGTGCTCATCCACGAGGGCGTCCCCATCCCCGGCGCCGACGCCTTCCTCAAGAAGCTGCGGGAGTCCGGCAAGCCGTTCCTGGTCCTCACCAACAACTCGATGTACACCCCGCGCGACCTGCACGCCCGCCTGCGCCGCATGGGCCTCGACGTGCCGATCGAGAACATCTGGACGTCGGCGCTGGCCACCGCCAAGTTCCTGGACGACCAGCGGCCCTGCGGCTCGGCGTACGTGATCGGCGAGGCGGGCCTGACCACCGCGCTGCACGACATCGGCTACATCCTCACCGACCACGAGCCGGACTACGTCGTCCTCGGCGAGACCCGCACGTACTCCTTCGAGGCCATGACGAAGGCGGTACGGCTCATCCTCGGCGGCGCCCGCTTCATCTGCACCAACCCCGACGAGACCGGCCCGTCGACGGAGGGCCCGCTGCCCGCGACCGGCGCCGTGGCCGCGCTGATCACCCAGGCGACCGGGAAGAAGCCGTACTTCGCGGGCAAGCCGAACCCGCTGATGATGCGCACCGGCCTCAACGCGATCGGCGCCCACTCCGAGAGCAGCGCGATGATCGGCGACCGCATGGACACCGACGTACTGGCCGGCATGGAGGCCGGTATGCAGACGTTCCTGGTGCTCACCGGCCTGACCCGGCCCGAGCAGGTCGAGGACTTCCCGTACCGGCCGTCGAAGGTCGTCGACTCCATCGCGGACCTCGTCGACCGGATCTGAAACCCGCCGTCACCCGTTCGGAGCAACCCCGCCCCTCGCGCGGATGCGGGGCGGGCTCCGGCGGGGGAGTCTCCAGATGTCTGGAGGTTTCACGATGGGTTTGCGAAGAGTCGCTCTCTGTACCGGCGTCCTGGCCGGCGTCGCCCTCGTCCCGGCGGCCCACGCGGCGCCCGTGGAGGAGCAGGCCGGCGTCTCGGTGGCCCCTTCGGCCCCCGCCCCCGGCACCGACGTCACGCTCAGAGTGGCCGACTGCACGGAGAAGACCGCCCTCGCCGCCTCGGACGCGTTCGTCGCGGACGCGCGGCTCGCGGCCGCGGACGGCGCCCTCGTCGGCTCGACCCGGGTCCGCTCCACGGCCAAGGCCGGGGCGTACCGGGTGAGGGTCACCTGCGGAGTCGTCGAGCGGACGGGCACGATCACCGTCGCCGGGCAGGCGGCCGGGCCGGAGCAGCCCCGCACCGCCGCCTCTCCCCTCGCTCCGCCCGTTTCCCCCGCACCGGCCACTCCACTCGCCCACGCGTCTGCCCCCGCCTCCCCCATCGCCCCCGTCGAGGCGGGCGGTGGCGGCGGCGCACACCTCGCCACCGTGCCCGCCGGTCAGGCCCGCGCGGCCGGCCCGGGTACGGCGCACACGGTGACCGGCCTGGTGCTCGCCGGGATCGCCGCGGTGGCCGTCGCCCTGCGCGGTGTTCGCCGGAGCCGCGGGACGGGACACGGAACGGGCTGACCATGTCCGACCACGAACGTTTCCCCGGCACCGGCCGCCTCGTGGCCGGCGTCGCCTGGACGGTGCTGCTGCTCGGGCTGTGGCTGTGGGGCCGCGAGGTGACGGACGTACAGCACGGCATAGCCGCGCCGGCCACCGGCGACATGGCGGCGGCCGGGCGGCCGCCCGACGTGGCGCTGCCGCCCGCGCACCGGCCGCTGGACGACGCGCTGCCGCGGCGCCTCGACATCCCCGGCCTCGGTGTGCGGGCACCGGTGGTGCCCCGCGGCCTGGACGGGCGGGGCGCGCTCGACCCGCCGCCCTTCGACCAGCCCGGAGCCGTCGGCTGGTACGCGGCCGGGGTGAAACCCGGGGCGGCCGGGACCGCGCTGATGGTGGGGCACGCCGACACCGAGACCCGGCCCGCCGTCTTCTTCCGGATCAGCGCCCTCAAGCCCGGCGAGAAGATCCGGGTGATCCGCGACGACGCCGAGGTCGCCGAGTTCACCGTCGACAAGGTCCAGGTCCTCAGCCGCGACCGCTTCGACGCCCACCAGGCCTACGGGCCGCGCACCTCGGGGCGGGCCGAGCTGCGGCTGATCACCTGCGGCGGCAGCTACGACCGGGCCAGCCGCAGCTACACGGCCAACGTGGTCGTCTCGGCGTACCTCACGGGCACCGGCGTCTGATGTAGTCACGACCTCCTGGGCCCGCGGGGCGTATGTCAGGATTGAGGCTCGGAACAGTGCACCCAAGGGGGAGTTGGATGTACGGCAAGTGGGGGGCCGGGGCACGCGTGTCCGCGGTGGTGCTGGGGGCGGCACTGCTGGCAGCGGGGTGTTCCTCCTCCGGGGGCGGAGGCGGGGGCGAGAAGGGCGAGGACGCGAGCGCCCGCATCACTCAACAGCCCAAGGAGAGCAACCCGTTCTGGGTCAACCCGAACGGCACGGCGGCGCGGCAGCTGGCCGCTGCGGCGAAGGCCGGCAGGACGGCGGAGGCCCAGCAGATCCGCAAGATCGCCCAGCAGCCGACCGGTGAGTGGATCGGCCCGGAGAACCCGGAGCAGGAGGCCCGCGGCTTCACCGAGGCCGCCGACAAGGCGGACCGCACCGCGCTGCTGGTCCTCTACAACATCCCGCACCGCGACTGCGGCCAGTACTCGCAGGGCGGCGCCGCCGACGGCAACGCCTACCGCGCCTGGATCGACGGCGTGGCCAAGGGCATCGGCGACCGGTCCGCGACCGTCATCCTGGAGCCGGACGCCGTACTGCACCTGGTGGACGGCTGCACGCCCGACGAGTACCACGAGGAGCGCTACGACCTCCTCAAGGGCGCCATCGCCAAGCTCACGGCCCTGAAGAACACAAAGGTCTACCTGGACGCGGGCAACGCCGGCTGGGGTCACCCCGACCAGATCTTCGAGCCCCTGAAGTGGGCGGGAATCGACCAGGCCGACGGCTTCTCGGTCAACGTCTCCAACTACTACTCCACCGAGGACTCCCTCGCCTACGGCAAGCAGCTGTCGGCCAAGGTGGACGGCAAGCACTTCGTCATCGACACCAGCCGCAACGGCAACGGCCCCTACACCGGGGGCAACCCCGACGAGCGCTGGTGCAACCCGCCGGGCCGGGCCCTGGGCGAGACCCCGACGACGAAGACGGCGGACCCGCTGGTCGACGCGTACCTGTGGGTGAAGCGCCCGGGCGAGTCGGACGGCGAGTGCAAGGGCGGCCCGAAGGCGGGCCAGTGGTGGGCGGACTACGCACTGAAGCTGGCCAAAGCGTCCCACTAGGCGCTGATACGCCGAAGGGGGCGCCCTCCGACGAGGAGGGCGCCCCCAGGTGCGCGGAGACTACGGCACCTTCACCCACTGCGCCTTGCTGGGCGTCCCGTCGGCGTCGGTCACGAACATCATGTACCAGCCCGACTGAACCAGGTTCCGGTTCTTCGGCACGGTCACCGCGATCCGGTCGCCGGACACCTGGAAGTCCAGCGCGATCGACCGCTGGTCCACGTCGGTGACATGCGTCGACGCGCTCGGCCGGATCAGCCGCACCTTCTTGATGGACGCGGCCTGCTTCGAGGTGAACGTCCCCGACTCACCCCGCGCGATGGTCTTCGGGCCGCCCGCCAGCGACGGCTGCCGGGTCCCGAACAGATAGGGCGGTGTGTAGATCTCGATGCGCTGCTCGAACTCGCCCGGCTTGGTGTTGGCCTCGTCGGCGAAGAGCGAGTCGGAGCCGAAGAACATCACCCGCCCGTCGGGCAGCAGGATCGACCCGGAGTGGTAGTTACGGCCCACCAGCGGATCGGCGACCCGCCTGAACTCGTTCTTCTCCGTGTCGTAGATCCGCGCCTGGAGGATGTTGGAGCCGCCGCGGCCCCGGTAGTCCTCCGAGCCACCGGAGACCAGCACGCTGTCGTCGGGCAGGATCGACGCCTGCGGGTAGCGCGTGCCCTTCTCCAGCGAAGGGCCGTCCACGAAGCGCGGGTTGTCCGCCTTCATGTCCACGATCCTGGTCTTCTTGCTGGACAGCTTGGACTCGCCGACCCCGCCGCCGCCGATCACCATGTACTTCTCGTCCTGCGCCGGCGGCAGCAGCACCGTGTTGGACGTCTCCATCAGCTTGGCGTCGCCCAGCCCGGGCACCTTCGTGAACTTGTTGGTGTCCACGTCCCAGACGCCCGGGTCACGGCCCACGTCGTCCGGGCCGTAGCCCGCGTTGGAACCCGAGTAGAAGACCTTGCCGTTCTGCATCGTGAACAGCGCCGGGTACGTCGGGAACTGGCGGAGCTTCTCCGTGTACGTCCACTTCTTGGTCTTCGGGTCGTAGATCTCGTTCTTGCCCGGGACCAGCTGGCCGATGTCGTCGAGGCCGGAGACGCTGAGGATCTTCCCGTCGCTCAGCGTGGTGAGCGTCGGGTACCAGCGGGCCTCGTTCATCGGGTCGACCTTGATGTACTTCTCGGCGACCGGGTCGAACTCGTAGGTGTCCCGGATCCCCTGGAAGTCCTTCTTGTCGAGGGCGAGCTTCTGCGCGATGCCGTAGGTGTTGCGCGCGTCGGCGCCGGAGAGGCCGTGGACGCGGTAGTTGTCCTGCGTACCGGTCTCGTACTTGGCGCCTTCCTTCTGCGCCTCGACGTAGATACGGCCGAGTCCGGGGGAGTTGCCCAGGAACGCGCCGGTGTTCTTGTCGAAGTTCTTCTTCGCGCGCGGCACGAGGACCGGGTCCTTCGACACGAAGGTCTTGCCGTTCTCCTTGCCGGTGAACTTGGTGCCCGCCGGCAGGGTGATCGGCTTGTCCGGGTTCTCGTTGTGGACGATCATCAGGCCGCCGGCCTTCTTCACGTCACCCTTGAGCTTCTCGTACCGCTTGGTGCCACCGGCGATCAGCAGGTTGCCGTTGGCCAGCTGGGTGTGGCCGGTGCAGAACAGGTCGTTCGGGGTCGGGACCTTCTTGATGGTGCCCTTGACCGGGTCCCAGATACGGGTGTCGTACTTCTTGGCGTCGAAGTTGTCCTGGTTGTTGCCCGACCCCGCGATCAGCAGCACCTTGCCGGTGTGCAGCAGTGCCGCGTGGATGGTGTTCTGGCGGTACTCCTCCGGGAACTCGACGATCTCCCACTTGCCGTTCGCGGCTTTGTACTCGGGCTTGTCGATTTGGTACTGGTGGTACTTCTCGGTTCCGAAGCGGTAGAGCCACGGCCCGTTCATCCCGGCCAGCGCGAGTACCACCGCCGTGCCGATCGCGAGCCGACGGGCGCGACGGCGGCCTGCACGGTCGTTCATTCCTTACGTCCCCCAAGTCCACCAAGGGCGATCTGCATGGTCTGGTCGGAGCCCCCGTGCGCTCCGGTGTTCGCGGCGGCCCAGCTCGGCTTCTGCTGGGGCGCGTGGGCCGCGTGCTGCTGCGGCAGGGGCAGCGGCCGCGTCTGGTGCGCCGGCGCCGCGTCCTCCGGCTGGGCCTGAGCGGCGGCGGCCGGCTTCTTCCGGGCCTGCCGCAGCTCGTGCCGCCAGGCGAAGATCGGGAACGCGGTGATGAGCATGGCGAACATGGCCCAGATGACCATCGCCGGGTGGGAGTGCCCGTAGACGAAGCCGGCGGCGATCGAGCCGCCGAAGATCAGGATGAAGTACCAGTGGTACCGGAAGGTCCCGAACCACCTGTCCGGGCTGGCCGAGTCGCCCTTGGGGGTGACCACGAACTTGCTCTTGCGGCGCAGCACGGAGTCGATCAGCGCCTTCGCGTAGAGCGGCGCCGACAGCGCGGACATGACCATGCCGGCCACGCCGCCGGAGCCCTCCGGCTCGTGCGGTGAGACGTTGTGGCGGCGGTTCCAGACGTAGAGGCCGATCTGCAGGGCGGAGGCGTTGCCGTAGAGCATCAGCCAGACGGCCGGGTCGATGTTCACACCCGAGGCGCCCAGACCCAGGAACAGCGCACAGCTCAGCGCCGCGAGGATCCAGTTGAGGGCCGACATCGGGTAGAAGATGATCATCATCGTGTAGTTGAAGAGCTTGCTCGGCGGCAGCGAGAACCAGCCCTTCCAGTACTGCTTGAGGATCGTCTCGTAGGTACCCCGCGACCAGCGCATCTGCTGGGTGAAGAAGTCCGTCCAGGCGCTGGGGCCCTCACCGACCGCCAGCACGTCCGGGGTGTACACCGAGCGCCACTTGTTGCCGGTGGCCGGGTTCTTGGCGCGGTGCATCTCGAAGCCGGTCGCCATGTCCTCGGTGATCGAGTCGTACAGGCCGCCGATCTGCTTGATGGCCTTGATGCGCACGGCGTTGGAGGTGCCCACGAACATCGGCGCGCCGTAGCGGTTGCCCGCGCGCTGGATCAGGGCGTGGAAGAGGAACTGCTGCGACTCGGCGGCCTTGGTGACGAAGTTGTCGTAGTTGCCGTAGACCTGCGGGCCGATGACGAAGCCGACGTCCGGGTCGCGGAAGAAGCCCAGCATCCGCTCCAGGTAGTTGGGCAGCGGCACGTGGTCGGTGTCGACGGAGGCGAAGAAGTCGTAGTCGTCGCCGTGGGCTTCGAGCCAGGCGTTGTAGTTGCCGTGCTTGGTCTTGGCGCGGTGCGGGCCCTTGGGCTGGTTCCACTTCGCGACGCCCTTGCGGGAGAAGTGGTGCACCCCGAGGCGCTCGCAGACCGCCTTCACCTCGGGGTCGTCGCCCTCGTCCAGCAGCCAGACGTGCAGGACGCCCCGGTGCCGGATCTTCACCGCGGCCTCCAGGGTCTTCGTCACCATCTCCAGCGGCTCCTTGCCGGGCACGAAGGAGGTGAGGAAGGCGACTCTGGTACCGCTCTCGGGCACCACCGGGATCGGATCGCGGGCGACCAGCGTGGCGTGCGCGTTCGACAGCACGTTCATGCAGCGGAAGAACTCGATCAGGCCGATCGAGACCAGCATCACGACGTCGAGCGCGGGCAGCCAGTCGAAGGCCGGGTAGTCACGCTCGGTCCAGTGCTCGGGCTGCAGCAGCCAGACCAGCAGCACCAGCGACAGCACCGGGGCCGCCGCCAGCATCAGGGCCACTCGTATGCGGTGCGGCTCCTGGGAGATCAGCGAGCGGTATCTGACCTTGTACGGCTTGTTCGGATCCGGCTGGGTGAGGGGGCCGGCCAGCCGGCTGTAGTGCTCGTAGTCGTATCTCGGCAGCGTCTTCTTTATCCGGCGGAACATCCCCGTGTTCCCGGTCCGGTGAGCAGGCACCCTGAGCTGGGTGGTCTGGGACGGGTCGAAGTTCTGCCGGGCGCCCGTCGGCGTCGACGTCATGAGTCATCCCCCCACACGCGTGAGCATCGCGTGTTCCGTCGCTTCCTTCGCCTGCTCGGGTCCCCCTCGACCTTCACAGGCGTATCAGTGGTGGGTCGCTGTCACCACGTCATCCACACTTTATAGACATGGAACGGCGACCTTCCGGTTGCATGATGCCCCCCTCGGCACCCGGTCAGGAAACGGGGCCCCACACCCCGATGACTCGAGCAACCGGCTCGTTGCCCCCCAACTGCCGCTTATCCGCAGCATCTTGAAAAAACCCGGAAACCAGGGTCTACGCCACCCATCATGATCGCAAGACGGGAAACATGGTGTTTACCGGTCAAACGCGTTCATTGTGGTATAGGTGAGCCCTCCTCCGTCCGCAGTGAGTCGCCGGGCCCCTGCGGCCCGCTGTTCCCTACGGGGCACGAGTGCGTCCAGTTCAACGAGGCCGACCCCACCAAGATCACGACGGGGCTGGCCGGGCCTACGAGGGAGGGGTGTGGGTGGCGCGCGCCCCCACCGCGCGCGGCGCGGCCGCGCGGATACGACGATGGCGAGGCCGGTTCGCGCTCTTTCGCGAACATGCCTCGCCATCGGCATCGTGCGCCGCCAGGGACTCGAACCCCGGACCCGCTGATTAAGAGTCAGCTGCTCTAACCAACTGAGCTAGCGGCGCCTGGTGACGTCGTCACTCTACCGGACGCCGGAGGGTGCTCCCGACCACCGGTGCCGGGGCGGCCACGGGGCCGGAGGGCCGCGTACATCATTCGGACCGTCAACATGCGCGCCCTCAAGACAGTTGCGAAACTGGCGCCTGAGCGTCGCCGCGGCCATTTTTCAGCTGGAATGTGAGGGGAATCGCATGCAGTCTCCGGTATTCGAGGAAATCGACCCTGCGAGAGACTGCGACTGCCCCGGATGCCGTCACTGGCGGCGCATCCTGCCGCATTCCCGTGCCGTTCGGGCCCTCGGTCACCCGGCAGCCCGCCGGGTGCTGATCGTGGCGGCCGCCGCGGCCTCCGCCGTCCTCGGCACCGGCTGTCCTGCAGCGCCTGCGGCCGCCGCCCACGCCCCCCACCGTCCGGGCGTTCCCGCAGGTGACGAGCGTGATACCCCTCAGGGGCACAAGGGTCCGCTGCGTGGCCCCAGTGGGTCGGCGGCGAGGCCCGGGGCCTCGACCAAGGTGCGCGAGACCACGCGCACGGAGATCATCAGCCGGGCGAAGAAATGGCTCGCCGCAGGGGTGCCCTACAGCATGTACGACTACTGGTCGGACGGATACCGGCAGGACTGCTCGGGCTATGTCTCCATGGCCTGGAACCTGCCCGGGAACGAATGGACCGGCAGCCTCGGGCAGTACGCCGTGCGGATTTCCAAGGAGGAACTCCAGCCCGGCGACATTCTGCTGTTCCACAATACGGCGAACCCCCACAAGGGGTCGCACGTGGTGATTTTCGGCGGCTGGGCGGACTCCGCGCACACCCGCTACATCGCCTATGAGCAGGCCCGCCCGCGCACCCGCCGCAAGTACACCCCGTACGCCTACTGGAGCAATTCGTCCCGGTACCTCCCCTACCGCTACACGGGGATCGTGGAGGAGACGGCGGGCGCCGAGCCGGACACCGCCACGCCGAGCACGCCGGCCTCCACGCCCTACCCGGGACGGGCGTACTTCGGCCCCGGCGCGGACAACCAGTACGTCGCCGAGCTTGCCCGCATGCTCATCGCCCGCGGCGCCGGGCGCTTCTACTCCTCCGATCCCGACTCGCGCTGGACGGAGGAGGACCGGCGGGCCACCCGGGCCTTCCAGCTGGCCCAGGGCTGGTCGGGCGCGGACGCGGACGGGTTGCCCGGACCGCGGACCTGGGACCTGCTGGTGACGGGGGCGGGCAAGGACATCGTGACCGGAGCGGCTGGAGCGGCCAGAGCGGCCGGGGGCCAGGTGCCCTCGTCGCATGGCGTGCCCGGCTATCCGGGGCGGGCGCTGTTCCGGCCCGGCGCGCACAACGAGTACGTCACCCGGCTGGGGAGGCAGCTGGTGCGGAAGGGGTTCGGCGCGTACTACACGGGTGAACCGGGGCCGGCCTGGGACGAGGAGGACCGGCGGGCCGTCCAGGCCTTCCAGCGTGCCCAGGGCTGGCGCGGCGGCGCGGCGGACGGTTATCCGGGGCCGGAGACCTGGCGGCGGCTCTTCTCGTGAGACCCCTGTCGTGACACCTGTTGGGACGCATCTGGCGCGGAGGCTGGAGGCACGCATGAGTTCGACCACGTCACAGACGCCCGAGTCCGAGGGCCGGGCCGGGGGCGGTGCCCGTCCCGCCCGGCTCATCCAGAACGAGGCGACCACCGAGATCCCCGTTCACCTGCTGTTCCGTGACGAGCCCCACCCGGCGCCGGTTCCACTGGAGCCGGCGGCCGCGGGCCGCCGGCAGGGCACGGGGGAGCAGCCGCGCTTCAGGCGTCCGGCGGTCGCGCACCGGCGGCCCGCGCCGCAGGCCGACCCGGATCTGGCGGAGCGTCCGGCCAGGGTGCTGCCCGGTGCGGCGGGCGTGCTCGCCGGGGCCTGCGGAGCGGCCGGATGCCTGGCCACGTCCTGGTGGTCGGGTGTCCTGCCGCCGCTCGCCACTCAGGCGCTGGGGCTGCCGGCGTACGTGGGGGCCGGGCTGGGGCCCGCGCAGTGGGCGGCGTACGTGGGGGCGGGCGCCCTCGGCCTCTTCGGGCTCGGTGGGCTGGCGCGGGGGCGGACCGGGCGGGCGTGGGTGCTCGGCCTGTTCGGCCGCTACCGGGGGACCGTGCGGCGCACCGGTCTGCTGTGGGTCAATCCGCTGCTGCTGCGCCGCCGGGTCGACGTACGGCTGCGGCACTGGCGCAGCGAGCCGATGACGGCGGCCGACGGCAGTGGGGTCGCGCTCAAGGTGGTGGTCCTGGTGGTGTGGCGGGTGCGGGACACCGCGCGGGCCACGCTGGGCGTCGAGGACCACGAGACGTACCTGCGTGAGTGCGTCGAGGCGGCGCTCGCCCGGGTGCCGGTAGGGCTGCCGGGCGGCACGCGGGGCTCCGCGGACGCGGCAGGCGAGGCGCTGACCCGGCTGGTCGCGGCGGACACGGCGCCGGTCGGCCTGGAGGTGTTCTCGGTCCAGCCGGTGCAGGCCGAGTACGCCCCCGAGATCGCCGCCGCGATGCACCGTCGCCGGATCGCGGCGCTGGACGCCCAGCACCGGGCGAGCGTGCTCACGTCGGTGGTCGACGCCCTGACGCAGGGCGGTCAGTCAGGGCCGTGAGTCAGGGCCGTGAGTCAGGGCCGGGAAACAGGTCCGCGATTGGTATGGACATGTTCAACTCGCGCCCATAACCTCAGACTTGGTCTAGACCTACTCTGCACAGCTCGCTGAACACCCCCACGTTCTCCAGGAGCGGCAGCATGCGCAAAAAGACCAAGTGGTACGCCGCCACGCTCGGGCTCGCCACGGCAGGAGCCTTGGTGCTCTCCGCCCAAGGCGCGAGCGGCCACGGCTACACCGACCTCCCCGTGAGCCGGCAGAAGCTCTGCCAGAACGGCACGGTCACGGGCTGCGGCGACATCCAGTGGGAGCCGCAGAGCGTCGAGGGCCCCAAGGGCTTCCCCGCCGCCGGGCCGGCCGACGGGCGGATCTGTTCCGGGAACAACACGCGGTTCGCCCAGCTCGACAGCCCGCGCACCCCCTCGGGCGGCGCCTGGCCCACCACGAGGGTGACGGGCGGCCAGAACTACACGTTCCGCTGGCAGTTCACCGCCATGCACGCGACGACCGACTTCAAGTACTACGTCACCAGGCAGGGCTGGAACCAGAACCACAACCTGGCCCGGTCCGACCTCAACCTCACCCCCTTCTTCACGGTGCCGTACAACGGGCAGCGTCCGCCGTCCACGCTCTCCCACAGCGGCAGGCTGCCGTCCGGGCTGAGCGGGCACCACGTCATCGTCGCGGTGTGGACGATCGCCGACACGGGCAACGCGTTCTACGCCTGCTCCGACGTCACCTTCTGACGATCTCTGAGGCTCCCTTGAGCCAACGGCCCGGCCGGCGTGGGTAGGTTCCCTCCACGCCGGCCGATCGTGGCCGCGGGGGATTCGGGGGATCTCATGGAACTGTTCGCGGCGTTCTTCTTCATCGTGCCGGCGCTCATCATCGCCGGCGCGGTCTTCGGCGTGGTCAAGGTCGTCGGCCGTGACCAGGAGGTGCGCCGGGCCTGGAACAGCGGTTTCACGGCCGAGGCCCGCTGTCTGAGGGCGTACACGACCACCAGCGGCGGCGGTGACAGCGGTGTGCGGACCACGCTGCACCACGTGTACGAGTTCGTCACGTACGACGGCCGGGTCGTCCGGTTCGACGAGCCGAACGGTCCGGGGACGACCGTCGAGGGCGACATCGTGACCGTGCACTACGCGCCGGACCGTCCCGAGCGGGCCACGGCCCATGCGCCGGCGCCCGGCAAGCTGGCGGCGGGCACGGGGTGTGTGCTGGTGTTCCTGGGGGTGGTCATCGCCTTCTGCCTCGGTTTCATGCTGCTCGCCTCCCTCTTCTTCGTGGCGGCGGACGACTTCTGGCCGTGACGGCCCTCCACATCTGACGGAACGTCAATTAACGTGCCCGCTCATGGAGTCCAGCAGGCGTACGGTCGCGGAACTCGTCGCCGGACGGTGGGGTGACCACCGGCCCGGGCTGTGGTGCGAGGATCTGGTGCTGACCCACCACGAGGTGGCGGCGGGGGCCGCCGCCCGGGCGGCGCTCCTCGCCGACCTGCTGCCACCCGGCGCCGAGCCGCACCTCGGCGTGCTGCTCGACAACACGCCCGAGTTCCCGCTGTGGCTGGCCGCTGCCGCCCTGGCCGGCGCGGCGGTCGCCGGGATCAACCCGACCCGGCGGGGTCCCGAACTGGCCCGCGACATCCTGCACACCGAGTGCCGGATCCTGGTCACCGAGCGCACCCACCTGCCCCTCCTCGCCGGCCTTGACCTCCCCGGCGTCCCCGTTCTGGTGACCGACACGGAGGAGTACGGCCACCTGCTCGCGCCCTACGCGGACGCGCGACCGGACGCCTCCCGCGCCACCGCGGACGACCGCCTCCTGCTGTACTTCACGTCCGGCTCGACCGGCGCCCCCAAGGCCGCGATCTGCACCCAGGGCCGTCTGGCCGCCGCCGGGCACTCCCTGGGCCGGCAGTTCGGGGTGCGGCCGGACGACGTGCACTACATCTGCATGCCGATGTTCCACGGCAACGCGGTGATCGCCGACTGGGCGCCCGCGCTGGCGGCCGGGGCGGGCGTGGCGCTGCGCCGGCGGTTCTCGGCGTCGCGGTTCCTGGCGGACGTGCGCGGCTACGGGGCGACGTACTTCACCTATGTCGGGCGGGCCGTCCAGTACATCCTCGCCACCGAGCCGCGTCCCGACGACCGGGACAATCCCCTCCGCCTGGGCTTCGGCACCGAGGCGGGCGCGGTGGACGCGGCGGCGTTCGAGCGGCGGTTCGGGGTGCGGCTGGTGGAGGGCTACGGCTCCTCGGAGGGCGGGGCGGCGATCCACTGGACGCCGGGCACACCGCCGGGTGCGGTGGGCAAGGCGGGGCGCGGCCTGGTCGTTCTCGACCAGGAGACGGGCGAGGAGTGCCCGCCGGCCGTCTTCGATGCCGCCGGGCGGCTGCTCAACGGCGACGAGGCGATCGGGGAACTGGTCAATCGCGGGCCCAACCCCTTCGAGGGCTACTGGCGCAACCCGGAGGCGGAGTCCGAGCGGCGCCGGAAGGGCTGGTACTGGACCGGCGACCTCTTCTACCGGGACACCGGCGGCCACCTCTACTTCGCCGGCCGCACCGACGACCGCCTGCGCGTCGACGGCGAGAACCTGGCCGCCGCGATGATCGAGAACATCCTCGCCCGGTACGAGGGTGCCGTGGCCGTCGCCGTGTACGCGGTGCCGGACCCGGTGACCGGGGACCAGGTGATGGCGACGATCGCCGGGACCTTCGACCCGGCCGGCTTCGCCGAGTTCCTGAGCGCCCAGCCGGACCTGGGGACGAAGATGCCGCCCCGGTTCGTACGGGTGGTGGAGCGGATGCCGGTGACCGCCACGAACAAGATCGACCGCGCGGGTCTCAGACGTGAGGGCCTCCGGTGCGGTGATCCGGTGTGGTGGAGGCCGGCCGGGGAGGACGCCTATCGGAGGCTGACCGAAACAGACGCGAAGGGCCTCTCGCATCCACGAGAGGCCCTTCACCGGTGCGCCGCCAGGGACTCGAACCCCGGACCCGCTGATTAAGAGTCAGCTGCTCTAACCAACTGAGCTAGCGGCGCATGACTCCCGCCGACCGCGTTCTTTCGTTCCGCGGGCGGCGACGAAGTAAATACTACCTGGTCCGCGGGGGTGCTTCCGACCACCCGTGCTCGATCTAGATCGCCAGCGACAGCAGCACCGGCGCCGCGTTCCGGTTGAGGGCGTCCGCGGCCCGGCGCAGCCGGTGCGCGTGCTCCACGGGGAGGGACAGCGCGAGGCAGCCCACGGTGGAGCCGGCCGTGATCGGGACGGCCGCACAGACCGTGCCGACGGCGTATTCCTGCAGGTCGAGGACGGGAACGGTGGGTGGCTGGGTCTCCAGGCGGGTGAGCAGCACCTTGTCGCTGGTGATGGTGCGCGAGGTGAGGCGGGCCATCTTGTGGCGGGCGAGGTGGTCGCGGCGGCCGGCGTGGTCGAGCTGGGTCAGCAGACTCTTGCCGATCGCCGTGGCGTGGGCCGAGGAGCGGAAGTCGACCCACTCGTTGACCTTGGGCGTGGCCGCGCTGTCGGCGTACTGGGTGATGCTGACCTCGCCGTCGACGTACCGGCTCATGTAGACGGCGGCGCCGACCGAGTCGCGCAGCCGGTCGAGGGTGCGCTGGATCTTGTCCCGCAGGGCCTCCTCACGGTGCTGGGCGGAGGTCAGACGGGTGAGGGCGACACCGGTCACGTAGCTGCCGTCGGCGGCCTGCTCGACGTAGCCCTCGCGGCGCAGCATCCTCAGGAGCGTGGTCAGTCGCTCCGGGCTGAGGCCGGTGTGGCGGGCGAGCTCGGTGTCGGTGACTCCGGCGGTGTACCGCGCCACTGTCTCCAGGACGCGGAGCGCTTCCTGGGCCGAGTGGTACGGGGCGGTCGGCTCGTGCTTCAGCGCCACGGTTTCCCCCTGCGCTCTCGCTTCTAGGGCCGCAATCCGGACAGCGAATCTCCTCCACGATAGCCGTCAAGGAGGCCATGGGGAGCGGGGCTTGACAAGATTTCGGCCCTCTCAGCAGGGGCACTGCCCGCAGGAACATGCCAGCGGCAAAGGTCGGCCCGGCCCTCCCATGCCGGGGTGATTCCCGGAGGGGAGGCCGGGCCGAGGGTCGTCGTCCGTCCCGGCTCGGGCCGTGTCACAGCACCGCGCTCAGGAACTCCCGCGTGCGTTCGTGGTCGGGGTCGCCGAAGAGCTTCTCCGGCGGGCCGGACTCGATGACACGGCCCGAGTCGAACATCAGCACCTGGTCCGAGATGTCCCGGGCGAAGTTCATCTCGTGGGTCACGCAGAGCATCGTGATGTCGGTGCTGCGGGCGATGTCCCGCAGCACGTCGAGGACCCCCGCGACGAGCTCCGGGTCGAGCGCCGACGTCACCTCGTCCAGCAGCAGCACCTGCGGCCGCATCGCCAGCGCCCGGGCGATCGCCACCCGCTGCTGCTGGCCGCCGGACAGCTGCGTCGGGTACTTGTCGATGTGCTCGGTCAGCCCCACCAGCTCCAGCAGCTCCCGGGCCCGCGCCTCGGCCTCGTCCTTGGACAGGCCGAGCACGGTGACCGGCGCTTCGGTGATGTTGCGCAGCACCTTCATGTTCGGGAACAGGTTGAACTGCTGGAAGACCATCCCGATCTTCTTGCGGACCTCCCGGACCTGCTTCTCCGGCGCCGGGAAGAGCCGCTCCCCGTCGACGGTGATCGTGCCCTCGTCGGGCTTGGTCAGGGTCATCAGCAGGCGCAGGATCGTCGTCTTGCCGGAGCCGGACGGGCCGATCAGCGTGACGTGCTTGCCGGTGTCGACGGAGAAGTCGAGGTGGTCGAGGACGGTGTTGTCGCCGAAGCGCTTGGTGACCTGCTCCAGGCGGATCAGCTCACGGCTGTCCACGGCGGTGGATGGGGTGGACGGTGTCGAGGGTTCGGTCTCAGCGGGCAAGGCGACGCTCCAGGGATCGCAGGAGGAGGGAGGCGGGGTAGGCGATGAGGATGAAGGCGATGCCGACGGCCACGATCGGTTCGTTCATGTGGAAGGTCTGCGAACCGTACTGACGGGCCTGGCCGAGCATCTCCAGCACGCCGATGGTCATCAGCATCGGCGAGTCCTTCAGCATCGCGATGACGTAGTTGCCCAGCGCGGGCACGACGCGGCGCAGCGCCTGGGGCAGGATCACCGCGGTCCAGGTGCGCGAGCGGGGCAGACTGAGCGCCGTCGCGGCCTCCCACTGGCCGGTGGGCACGCCCTCGATGCCGGCCCGGTACACCTCCGCGGTGTACGTCGAGTAGTGCAGGCCCAGGCCGATCACGCCGGTGGTCAGCGCGGACATGGTGATGCCCCACTCGGGCATGACGTAGAAGATGAAGAACAGCTGCACCAGCAGCGGGGTGTTGCGGATGAACTCCGTGACCGCCGTGACCGGCCAGCACACCACCTTCAGCTTCGAGCGCTGGGCGAGGGCCCAGACCAGCCCCAGGGCGAACGCGATCAGCGAGCCCAGCACCAGCGCCTGGAGCGTGACGAGTACGCCGTCCCAGAAGACCGGCATGAAGTCGCCGAGCGTGGACCAGTCCCAGTTCACGAGGCACCTCCGGCGACGAGATCCTTGCGCGCGGCGGAGCCGGCCTTCCCCGGCGCCGGTCCGGCCTTGGACGGCGCCCGCCCGACACTCGCCTTGGCCCTGCGCTCCACCAGGCGCATCACACGGGTGAGCAGGAAGGCGAGGACGAAGTACATGACGAGGATGACGGTGTAGACCGGGGCGCTCTGGCCGGTGGCGTTGCGCACCAGCTGGGCCGCGAAGGTGATGTCGCCCACGCCGAGGACGGACACCAGGGCGGTGCCCTTCAGCAGCTCGATCAGCAGGTTGTTGAAGGGCGGGACCATCTCGGGCCAGGCCTGCGGCACGACGATCTTCCGCAGCCGCTGCCCGGGGGTGAAGCCCAGCGCCACGCCGGCCTCGCGCTGGGCCGGCGGCACCGCGGCCACCGCGCCCCGCACGATCTCCGAGCCGTAGGCCCCGTAGGTGCAGCCCAGGGTGAGCACGGCGGCCCACATCGGGATGAGCTGCCAGCCGAGCGTCAGCGGCACCACGAAGAACACCCAGATCATCAGGACCAGGGCGGAGGTGCCGCGGAAGATCTCGAAGTACGCCCCCGACAGGAACCGCACGATCCACAGCCGGTGGGTACGGGCGAGACCCACGACGAAGGCGACGACGGCGCCCAGGGCGGCGCTGTACACGGTCAGCTGCACGGTGACCCAGACACCGTGCAGCAGGATGTCCCACAGACCTGCGCTGATGTCACTCATGAGCGGCACTTCTCCTTGGCCGTGAGCGTCGTCATCTGGTCCTTCGTGAAGCCGAAGGGCCGCATGATCTCCAGCAGTTCGCCGCTCCGCTTCATCTTGTGCAGCTCGCGGTTGAAGGCGTCGCGCAGGTTGCGCTCCGGCAGGCGGAACGCGAAGGCACCGGCGTCGATGACCGGTTTGCCGTCCATGATCGGCGTGACCTCGTCGGTGGCCTCCACCTTCGTGCTCCTGGTCTGCTCGACCACGTTGCGCACCGTGACGGCGGTGCCCGCGAAGACGTCGACCCGGCCCTGTTCGACGGCGAGGAGACCGGCCAGCTGGTCGGGCAGGGTGTCGATCTTCTTGACCCCCGCCTCCTTGGCGTAGTCGATCTCCGCGTAGCCGATGCCGGTCGCCATGCGGGCGCCGGTCCGGGCGATGTCCTCGTAGGTGCGCAGCTTCTTCGGGTTGCCCTTGGGAACGATGAAGGCGTCCTTCATCTGGTACTCGGGATCGGCGAAGAGCACCTGCTCACAGCGTTCCGGAGTGATGTACATACCGGCCGCCACCACGTCGAACTGGAGCGAGTTCAGCCCGAAGATCAGCGAGCCGAACTCGGTCGGGAACGGTTCGACCCGGTCGACGCCGAGCCGGCGGAAGATACGGGTCGCGATGGCCGGGGCCGAACCGGTGATCTTGCCGTCCTTGCCTATGTAGCCGTAGGGCTGCTCGCCGGCGATGCCGAGGCGCACGGTGCCCTTGGCCCGCAGCTGCTGCAGCAGGTGCCCGCCGTCCTCGGTGTCGGCGGTGGCCACCCGGCTGCATCCGCTGCTCGCGCCGACCGCACCCGCGGTGACCAGGGCGGCCGTACCCGTGAGCAGGGCGCGGCGGCGGATGCCGGGGCGTCTGCTGCGTCCTGAGTCGTTGTCGTCTGCCTGCACTGGAACCATGGGCGCGCCGCTACCCGGTTCGGCATCGGGTATGCCAGTTCCTTTCCGGACCTTCACGTATGTGTCCGGTGCCCGGCCGCGGCCAAGAGGCCGCCCTTGAAACGCGCGTGACGGGGCAGGCTGGCCCAGAACAGCTCCGAGGAAGCTCCGAGGGGGCGGAATGACAGAGCGTTACGTCGACGTCGTGCTCGACCGGCGAGGGGTCCACTGCACGGCACGGTTGCTCGACGACCGGGCACCGATCACGTGCGCGGCGGTGTGGGACGCACTGCCCCTGAGCGGCGACGTCTACCACGCGAAGTACGCCCGCAACGAGATCTACGCCCTCTTCCCTCCCTTCGCGCCCTCGGAACCACCACTGGAGAACCCGACCGTCACCCCCATCCCGGGAGACCTCTGCTACTTCTCCTTCGCCGGCGCGGAACTGGGCACCCAGGCCTACGGATACGACCGCGAGGTCCGTCCGGGCACCACGCTGGTGGACCTGGCCCTGTTCTACGAGCGCAACAACCTCCTCCTCAACGGCGACGTCGGCTGGGTGCCCGGCATCGTCTGGGGCCAGGTCGTGGAGGGCCTGGAGGAGATGGCCGCGGCGTGCAACGACCTGTGGCGGTCGGGGGCGCTGGGGGAGACCCTCAGCTTCCGCCGGAAGTGACCCCGGCCTCGTCCAGCGCGTGCGCCGCGCGCAGCACGAGGTCGTCCCGGTGGCGGGCGGCCACCAGTTGCAGTCCGATCGGCAGGCCGTCCGCGTCCGTCCCCACCGGCACGGAAGCAGCCGGCTGCTGGGTGAGGTTGAAGGGGTACGTGAACGGTGTCCAGCCCGTCCAGCGCCGGTGCCCCGAGCCCCTCGGGACCTCGGCGCCCGCTTCGAACGCGGTGATCGGCAGGGTCGGCGTGACCAGGAGGTCGTAGGACTCGTGGAAGCGGCCCATGCGGCGGCCGAGTTCCATGCGGACGTCCACCGCGGCCAGGTAGTCCAGCGCCGAGTAGCGGGCGCCGAGGTCGCAGATCTCGCGCAGGCCGGGGTCGAGCAGTTCCCGCTGGTGGGGGCCGAGGTGCTGGACGACGCGGGCCGCCCCGCTGAACCACAGGGTGTGGAAGGCCTCCACCGGCTCGGCGAAGTCGGGGTCGGCCTCCGTGACGTACGCGCCGAGGTCCGCGAGCCGCTCCACCGCGTGCCGCACCGCCGTCGCGACCGCCGGGCGCACCGCCACCTGCCCGCCGAGCGACGGTGAGTACGCCACCCGCAGCCCGCGCACGCCACCCCTCAGGCCCGCCACGAACGACTCCGGCGCCGGGCCGAGCGCCGACCAGTCGCGGGCGTCCGGGACGCCGATGACGTCCAGCAGCAGCGCCGCGTCCGCCGCGTCCCGGGTCATCGGACCCACGTGGGCGAGGGTGCCGAAGGCGCTCGCCGGGTAGAGCGGGACCCGGCCGTACGTCGGTTTCAGCGCGAAGATGCCGCAGAAGGCCGCCGGGATGCGCACGCTGCCGCCGCCGTCCGTGCCGAGGGCGAGCGGTCCCGCGCCGAGGGCGACGGCCGCCGCCGCGCCCCCGCTGGAGCCCCCTGCCGTACGCGTCGGGTCGTACGGGTTGCGGGTCACCCCGCTGAGCGGGGAGTCCGTGACGCCCTTCCAGCCGTACTCCGGTGTCGTGGTCTTGCCGAGGAAGACGGCGCCGTGTTCCCGCATACGGGCGACCGAGGGGGCGTCCTCGTCCCAGCGGCCCTGCTCGGAGATCGTCTTCGAGCCGCGCAGGGTCGGTGCGCCGCGCATCAGCAGGATGTCCTTGACCGTGGCCGGGACGCCGTCCAGCAGGCCGCGCGGCTCACCGCGCCGCCAGCGCTCCGCCGACTCGCGGGCCTGGCCGAGGGCCTGCTCCGGGGTGAGGCGGACGAACGCGTTCACCTCCGGCTGGATCCGCTCGGCCCGCTCCAGGGCCGCCCGGGTCGCCTCCACGGGGCTGAATTCGCCCTTGCGGTAACCATCGAGGAGTCGTACGGCGGTCAGCTCGGTGAGCTCGGTCATCCACCCTCCCAGGGACGTCAGTGTCCGGGTACGTACCCGCGCTTCTTGTCGACCACGTTCGGCAGGGGCCTGCCCGCCTCCCAGTGCTCGAACAACTCCACGAACTGCGCGGCCAGTTCGTCCCGCCAGCCGATCGTGTCGCCGCTCATGTGCGGGGAGACGATCAGGCCGGGGGCCTGCCACAGCGGGCTGTCGGGGGTGAGGGGTTCGTGCTCGAAGACGTCCAGGGCGGCGCCCGCGATCCAGTGCTTGGTCAGCGCCTCGGCGAGCGCCTCCTCGACGACCAGCTGACCCCGGCCGACGTTCACGAACCGGGCCGAGGGCTGCATCACGCCGAAGCGGCGGGCGTCGAACATGCCCCGCGTCTGCTCCGTGAGCGGCGCCGCCGCGATCACCCAGTCGGCGCGGGAGAGCAGGCGGTCCAGATCGTCGGGGCCGTGGACGCCGGGGCGCGGGGCCCGGCCGACCAGTGCCGGGACGACGCCGAGCGCCTCCAGGGTGCCGGCGATCGCCCGCCCGATCGGCCCGGAGCCGACCACGCACGCGCGCGTGCCCGCCACCCGCTGCGACTCGCGGTGCCGCCAGGTCCGCTCCCGCTGCAGCTCCAGGGTCCGGGGCAGGTCCTTCGCCATCGCCAGGACGAGGGCGGCCACGTACTCGGCGATGGGCTCGTCGAAGACGCCACGCGCGTTGGTGACCACCGTGTCCGACTCGGCGAGTTCCGGACACATCAGATGGTCCACGCCCGCACTCGCCGTGTGCACCCAGCGCGGCCGTGGGCCCCCGCCCGGCCAGGCCTGACGCACCGCGCGGGAGGTGAAGTCCCACACCAGCAGCACATCGGCGTGCGGCAGCCGCTCGGCGAGGGTCGCCTCGTCCGCGTGCTCGACGCGGACGCGACCGGTGAGGCGGCCGAGACGGGGGAGGGGATCGGCGTCCAGGACGAGGAGTGTGGGGGGTGTGGGTGGCGGCGTGGGAGGAGTCGATGCGGAGGAGGTCATTCAGGAGCCGTTTCTGAGGGTGGCGGCCGTCTGACATGCGAGGTTTGACCACGCTCGCACCCGAACCTACCTTCGTCAACACGGGCGTGCGTACGGTCCGTTGCTCACCCTTCTCCGAGTGTGAGGCCGGTGCCTGCCATGGACACCATGAACGTCTCCTTTCTCGGCGGGCCGAGTCCGCAGCGCGGTGTCGGTGTCGTCGCCCCCTTCGACTTCGCGCTGGACCGCGAACTGTGGCGCTGGGTGCCGGACGAGGTCTCACTGCACATGACACGGACGCCGTACGTGCCGGTCGAGGTCAGCCTGGACCTGGCCCGCCTGGTCAGCGAGCACGAGACGCTGAGCGAGGCGGTACGCACCCTCACCGCCATCGCGCCCGAGGTCGTCGCCTACGCCTGCACCTCGGGCAGCTTCGTCGGCGGCATCGCCGGTGAGCGCGCGATGTGCGAGGCGATGACCCGGGCGGGCGCGGTGCCGTCGGTGACGACGTCCGGTGCGCTGCTGGAGGCACTGGCCGAGCTGGGCGCGCGGCGGGTGGCGTTGGTGACTCCGTACACGGTGTCGGTGACGCGCTCCCTGGAGGAGTACGTGGCCGAGGCGGGCGTCCTGGTCACCGGGTGCGCGTTCATGGGCCTGACGCGGCACATCTGGAAGGTCAAGTACCGCGAGGTGGCGGACATGGCGCGCAGCGCCGTACGTCCCGGCACCGACGCGCTGTTCATCAGCTGCACCAACCTCCCCACGTACGACGTGATCCCCCAGCTGGAGGCCGAACTGCGCATACCGGTGATCTCGGCCAACCAGGTGACCATGTGGGCGGCGTTGCGCCGACTGGGTACCCGGGCGGTAGGGCCGTATCAGGCGCTGACCGATCCGGCGGCGCGCTGCGGTCCCGTACTGCCGGAAGTGCCAGACGAAGAGCAGCAGGAAGGCTGGACATGACAGCACTGGGATTCCTCTACCCGGGCCATTCCGCCGAGGACGACTATCCGCGCATCGAGCAGCTGCTGGGAAGCGACATCCGGGTGGACCTGGTGCACACCGACATCGGCGAGGACGCGCACCGGGTGGACGCGCTGCGTGAGATGGGCTCGCCCGAGCGGCTCGCGGCGGGCGTGGCGGAGCTGCGGCACGCGGGCGCCGAGGCGGTGGTGTGGGCCTGCACCAGCGGCAGCTTCGTGCACGGCTGGGAGGGCGCGCAGGAGCAGGTCCGCACCCTCGCGCAGACGGCCGGCATGCCGGCCTCGTCGACGTCCTTCGCCTTCGTGCACGCGGTACGGGAGCTGAGGGCGCGGCGGGTGGCGATCGGCGCGACCTATCCGGAGGACGTGGCCTCGCTGTTCGCCGACTTCCTGCGGGCCGGCGGCATCGAGGTGACCGGCGTCCACAGCTCGGGGATCATCACGGCGGCGGAGGTCGGCACGTGGGACGAGTCCGAGGTGCTGGCACTGGCCCGCGCCGCCGACCGCCCCGACGCGGAGGCGCTGCTGCTCCCCGACACGGCGCTGCACACGGCGGCCCACATCCCGACCCTGGAGAAGGAACTGGGCAAGCCGGTCCTCACCGCCAACCAGGTCACGGTCTGGGAGGCCCTCCGCCTGGCGGACCGCCGCGTGAACGCGCCGGAACTGGGGGCACTGTTCACCAAGGAGCCGATCGTGCAGGTGTGAGGGGCGCGGGGGGCCGGGGGCCCGCCCCCAAGCTCCACCAACCCGCCCGCAGGGCACAACCGGTCGGCACGGACCTGCCCCCTCCTGCCCACGCCCACCGGGAACGGCGCAATCGCGCCGATCTGCTCGCTGGGGGACTGCTGTCCAGCCCACCCGCCTGCAGCGGCATAAACCGGCAGGGGGAAGGGGGTGGGGTCTCCGGTCGGGATCCAGGGGTGAAGCGGCCCCGTGAGGGGTGCAGGGGACGGGGGGAGTGGGCCGTGAGGGGTGCGAGGGACGCAGTCCCCGGCCGGGATTCAGGGCCGGGGCGACCCCGCCAGAGGGACAGGGGGCGGAGCCCCGCGGGGACCCGGGGCCGGAGCAACCCCGCCAGGGGTGCAGGGGACTCAGTCCCCGCCGGGGTTTCAGGGGCGGAGCCCCTGGTGGGGTCGAAGGGGCGGAGCCCCTGGGGATGGGAACGGGTAGGGGCGGCGGGGGCGAAGACCTGGGTCGACGGAATAAGCGGGGACAGCCTCCTGTTAACGCCGGACGGACCGTGCACGGCGTACAACAGGAGGCAGCCACCGTGACCGCAGACGACGAGATCCGAGGCACAGCCCAGGGCACCGCCCCCGTCCCCCTCTCCGTCCTGGACCTCGTCACCGTCGGCGCCGGCCGCACCGCCACCGACGCGCTCCGCACCAGCGTCGGCCTGTCCCGCCTCGCAGAGCACCGCGGCTTCCACCGCTACTGGGTCGCCGAACACCACTCCATGCCCGGCGTCGCCTCGTCCTCCCCCGCGGTGATCCTCGCCCACCTCGCCGCCCACACCACCCGCATCCGCCTCGGCTCCGGCGGTGTGATGCTCCCCAACCACGCCCCCCTGGTCATCGCGGAGCAGTTCGGCACGCTCGAAGCCATGGCCCCCGGCCGCATCGACCTCGGCCTCGGCCGTGCCCCCGGCACCGACGGCGCCACCGCCGCCGCTCTCCGCCGCACCGACCGCCTGGGCGAAGGCGCCGACGACTTCCCCCAGCAGCTCGCGGAACTCACCCGCTTCCTGGACGACGACTTCCCCGACGGCCACCCCTACCGCCGCATCCACGCCGTCCCCGGCCCCGTCCAGGCCACCTCCCCGGGCGGCGTCCAGTCCCCGCACCGCCCGCCCATCTGGCTGCTGGGCTCCTCCGGCTTCAGCGCCCGCCTCGCCGGCGTCCTCGGACTGCCCTTCGCCTTCGCCCACCACTTCTCGGCGCAGAACACCATCCCGGCCCTGGACCTGTACCGGGAGTCCTTCCAGCCGTCCGCCGTCCTCGACGAGCCGTACGCCCTCATCGGCGTCTCCGCCCTCGCCACCGACGACGAGAAGGAGGCCCGCCGCCAGGTGAGGGCCGCCGCCCTGAACATGCTCCGGCTGCGCACCGGCCGCCCCGGCCTCGTCCCCACCCCGGAGGAGGCGGAGGCCTACGAGTTCAACACGCTGGAGCGCGAGTTCGTCGACTCCTGGAACGCCAACGTCATCCACGGCACGCCCGACGAGGTCCGCTCCGGCCTCGACGACCTCCACAAGCGCACCGGCGCCGACGAGTTGATGATCACCGGCAACGCCCACAGCGGCGACATACGCCTGCGCTCGTACGAACTCATCGCGGACGCCTACGGCTTCCCCAAGCCCTGACGCCCCTGGCTAGGACTGCCCGCAGGTCCGCGTCACCAGAAGCGTGGAGATACGATCCGGCGGCACCGGACGGGAGTAGAGCCACCCCTGCCCGGTGTCACAGCCGATGCGACGCAGCCGGGACGCCTGCGCCGAGGTCTCGACGCACTCCGCGGTGACGGTCAGCCCCAGGCGGTGCGCGAGCTGGATCATCGCCTCGACGATGACCTCGTCGGCCGGACTCGGCCGGACGGCGTCCCGGACGGCGTCCCGGTCGGCATCCCGGTCGTCGTACTGGAAGCCCCGCACGAAGGACCCGTCCAGTTTCAGCACCGACACCGGCAGCCGGCTCAGGTACGCGAGGTTCGAGTAGCCGGTGCCGAAGTCGTCGATGGCGATGCGCACGCCCATGTCGCTGAGCGCCCTGAGCGCCTGCAGCGGACGCCCCGCAGAGCCCATCACCGCCGACTCGGTGAGCTCCAGCTGGAGCAGGTGCGGCGCCAGCCCCGTCTCGGCCAGCGTCTCCGCGACGTCCGCCACCAGGTCCGAGTCCCAGACCTGACGTACCGCCACATTGACGCTCACGAAGATCGGCGGCTCGTCGGGGTGGTCCACCTGCCAGCGCCGGGCCTGACGACAGGCCGTACGCAACACCCAGCGGCCCAGCTGAACGATCGAACCGTCCTCCTCTGCCAATGTGATGAACCGATTCGGCGTCAGCACGCCGAACTGCGGATGATTCCAGCGCACCAACGCCTCGACCCCCCGCACCCGCCCGTCCTCCATACCCACGAGCGGCTGGTACTCAAGGGCGAACTCCCCGCGCTCGATGGCCGGGCGGAGCGTGGAGGCGAGGGCCTGACGGGTCATCCGGTGCGCGTTGCGCTCGGGGTCGAAGAGCGTCCAGCGCGCCTTGCCGTCGGCCTTGGCCCAGTACAGGGTCGTGTCGGCCGCCTGCATCAGGGCCGTGGGTGTGGTCCCGGCCGCGCGACGCTCCACGACACCGATCGACGCCGACACCGACAGCCGCTGCCCGGAGAGGTCGAACGGCTCCTGAAGGGCCGTCAGCACCGACTCGGCGAGGTCGGCGACCTGCTCGGTGCCCGTCGAGTCCTCGACGAGCAGCGCGAACTCGTCGCCGCCGAGCCGTGCCACCAGCGGCGTGCTCGTCCGGGCGTGGCCCGCCTCCTCGGCGCAGCGCGTGAGCCGCCCGGCCACGGCGGCCAGCAGCCGGTCTCCGACGCGGTGGCCGAGGGTGTCGTTGACGGCCTTGAAGCCGTCCAGGTCCAGATAGCACAGGCCGATCCGGCCGGTACCGCCGTGCTCGTACGACTCCGCCTCCAGCGCGGCCGACAGGCGTTCGAAGAACAGCGTGCGGTTGGGCAGCCGGGTCACGGGGTCGTGCATCTGCAAGTGCCGCAGTCGCGCCTGCAGTTCGCGGCGCTCGCTGATGTCGGCGACGGACAGCAGGACGCCGTGCTCCTCGACGGGCAGGGGAGCGACCGAGACCTGCACCCACAGGGAACGGCCGTCGGAGCACTTCAGCCGGCGGGTGCAGCGCAGCCTGGCCTGCCTACCGCGCAGCACCTCGCGATAGGCGTGCCAGGTACGGGCGTCGGAGGCCAGGTCCACCAGATCGGCGGCCAGGCGCCCGGCCAGCTCTTCCGGGGCGCTGCCGAGCAGTGCCCCGAGCGTGTCGTTGGCGCGGACGACCAGACCCTCGCGGTCGACGACGGCCATGGCGAGCGGGGCGGCCGTGAAGACCGAGCGGTAGTCCGGCGGCTCGGCCGGAGGGGACAGGGTTCCGGCACGAGGAGGCGTGCTGATGTCACTCTCTGTGACGGCGGACCGGTCGAGGTCTGCCGCGGGCGTCGACCCTTCGGACGTTCCGCTCACCGCTCGCTCCCGCAGTGCACTCGATCTCGGTCCGCGCAGGAAAGTGTGCCGATCATAGGCCCTGACCCGAAGGCCTTCCAGCCGCTGTGCAGTGTCCTGGAGCGCCCGGCCCTCCCAGCAGATCGTTTCTGCTCATACCTGGCGGGGTTCTTCAGGCCCCCGACCAGTTGTGACGTTCCGTGAGTGGTTCGGGGTGCCGGTCCCGGCGGAATTGTGGGGCCGCTCACCCGTCTGGTGCATGCGAACAGGGCGTAGTACTACAAACCGACACAAGCTGAGTGCGGTGTCCCGCCAACCCGCACTCGGAGGTTCCTGTGCCGCGTCGGCTCCGCCTGAGGCGACTGACCCGTGAGGCCCTGGACGGGCTCGCCCGGGCAGGGGTGCGGCCCCGACTGCGCAGCACGGCCGCCGTGTTCACCACCATGTCGGCTCTCGTCGCGACCTCCCTGGTGACCGCACCCTCGGCCGCCGACTCCTTCTCGCCGGCGCCGTGTGCCCTGGAACGCACCGACGCCCACCACTCGGAGGGGGTGGACACCTGGAACGCCGCCTATCCGCAGCCGACCCGCGCTCTGGACGCGGTGATGGTCTTCCTGTCCTTCCCGGACGCACAGCCCCTGACGACCCCCCAGGACCTGGCCGCCGACCACTTCCCCGCCACCGGCGACTTCTTCCAGCGGGCCTCCTACGGCCGGTTCACGCTCCGCCCGCACTCGCTGCGGCGCTGGCTCGCCATGCCGCAGCCGTCCACCGCGTACGCCATACAGCGCGACTGGAGTGCCGCGCACCGGGCCGCGTACCTGCGCGACGCGCTCGCCGTGGCCGACGCGCACGTCGACTTCTCCCGCTACGACGTCGTCTACTTCGTCGCCGACCCGGACGCACCCGGCGTCGACTCGGACGCGACGAAGGTCGTCAATCTGGACACGCCGCTGCGGGCCGACGGCACGGACATCCGGCGGGTCGTCACGATCTTCGAGAACCATCCGCCGGACCGGCTGGTCCTGGCCCATGAGACCGGGCACGTGTTCGACCTGCCGGACCTGTACCACCGGCCCGTGGACGGCAAGGGCGACTGGGACACGTTCGTCGGCGACTGGGACCTGATGGGCAGCCAGTTCGGACTCGCGCCCGATTTCTTCGGCTGGCACAAGTGGAAGCTGGGCTGGCTGGACCCGCGGCAGGTGGCGTGCGTCCGGGGCGCCGGTCCCGCGCGCCTGACCCTGGAGCCGCTGGGTGCGGGGCCGGGGGTGCAGGTGACGGGCGCCGCCGGGGCGCCGGCCTTCGGGCTCGGGCGGGGCACCAAGCTCGCGGTGGTGCGCACCGGGGACGACAGCGTCCTCGCCTTCGAGGCGCGCGGGCCGGTGGGCAATGACGCGTCCGCCTGCCGGGCGGGCGTGCTCGTGTACCGGGTGCACAGCCGGGCGGAGTCCGGGGGCGGACCGATCCAGGTGATCGACGCCCACCCGCACACCGACGCCTGCTGGGGGGACTCGGTCTACCCACCACTCGCGGACGCGCCCGTCGCGCTGGGCGAGAGCTTCACGGTGCCGGGGGAGGACGTACGGGTGGAGGTGGAGGGGCGTACGGGGTCGGGGGCGTGGACGGTGAAGATCACCACGGGGTGACCTCCGGCCGACGGTCACCGTGGCCCCCGGTAAGGGGGTGGGTGGCGGGGCTCCCACAGCGCGCGGTGCAGCCGCGCAGACACGACGATGGCGAGGCCGGTTCGCGCTCTTTCGCGAACATGCCTCGCCATCGACATCGTGCGCCGCCAGGGACTCGAACCCCGGACCCGCTGATTAAGAGTCAGCTGCTCTAACCAACTGAGCTAGCGGCGCCTGCTGACGTCGTAGACCTTAGCACCCTGGTCGGCGGGACGAGAAATCGATATGCGTACGGTCGCCCGGGCCGCCCGCACGGCCGCCCAGAGCAGGACCTCCGGGCCCGGCAACCAGGGATGACGGGTGTCCGGCGCGACGAGCCAGCGGGAGGCGGAGCGGACCGGGGAGCCGGCGCGGGTCAGGGCCGGGACGGTCACCGCGTCGCCGGTGCCGTGGCACAGCAGCGGCGGGATCGCGGCCGTACGGCCGTCCTGCCGGCCCCGCGCGCTCCACTCCTCCCACTCCAGCAGCGAAGGCAGCCGCTGGGCCGTGCCCGGCGTCGTGAACAGCAGCATCCGGCCGCGGAACTCCGCCACCGGCCCCGAGCCGGGGCCCTCGTCCCACAGCCGGTCCAGCATCCGCCGTCCGAAGATCGCGGGCGCGCTCACCACGTCGAAGGCGGAGCCGCAGGGCAGCACGACCGGGGCGTCCGGCCGCTCCTCCCAGAGCGCGAGGGTGCTACGGGGATACGTTCCTGCCGAGGCGAGCCAGACGGCACCGTCCGAGGTGACGTTCGAGGCGTGGCGTGTGCTGCTCATGACGTCCAGGTCTACCCGTCGTGAGCGCCTCGTTCCCCAGGGTTGCCGGAAAGCGGGACAGGGAGGGCTGGGAGGGGGTAACCTACCCGCCCGGCATATGCCAGGGCGGGGTTTACCGGCCGGCCGGCTCACACCGGGTCGACGTACTCCCGGCCGTTTTCGCCGCCCCGCATCAGATCCCGCCCGAACTCCACCATCTTCTTGGCGTAGTCCTCGGTCCACTCGGCCCGCTCGGCGATGTCCGCCGGCGTCAGCCGGTCGAAGCGCCGGGGGTCGGCGAGCTGTGCCGCCGCGATCGCCTGGAACTCCACCGCCCGGTCCGCCGCCGCACGGAACGCCTGTGTCAGCTCGGTCGCCCGGGCCAGCAGCGCCCGCGGGTCGTCGATCGACTCCAGGTCGAAGAAGTGCTCCGGATCGGAGGCCGCCTCCGCGGGCTCGAAGAGCAGGGGCGCGGGGCGTAGCCGCGGTTCGTTCCGGCGCGGCGTGGGCTCCGCCATGTCTTCTCCTCCTCGTACGTCGCGGACGGCCCTCCCCCGCAAGCGGGGGCACCCCCAGTGGAGTGGGCCACCGTCCATTGTCCCGCGCCCGCGCAAGGGGGCGTGCCGTCCATCCATCGGACGCCTCCGGCGGCGGGGTGTGTCAGCAGATGTGGGTCATGGTCGCCAGGTCACCCGGTGTTCCGCCAGGTGCGCCAGTACCGCGTGATTCGCCTCCCACCCGTCAGGGAACTTCACGACCGTCCCCAGCTGCACCGGCTCCGTCGACGGGTATGCGTCCAGCAGGTCGGTCACCCCCGCCCGGCACACCACGACGCAGGCGTGCCGGTGTCTGGAGGCGAGGACGCACAGGCGTCCGGTCTCCAGGTGGAACGCGGTGGCGTCGGGGCGGCCGGAGAGGGGATGGAGGACGACCGTCACGTCGTACTCCCGGCCCTGGAGCCGATTCGCCGTGTCGACGGTGACGTCCGCCACGTCCAGTTCCGCCAGCGCGGCACGCACGGCCGCCGCCTGGTCCCGGTGCGCGGTGCCGACGGCGATCCGGTCGGCGGTCAGCGGCGCCGGATCAGGTGACCGCTCCGACGTCGCCGCCCCGCCCCGGTCCAGCAGCCGCCGGACGACCGTCGCCACCGCCCGTACCGCCTCGGGGTCGGTGCGTGGCGTGTGCCGCGCGGGCAGCTCCAGGAGCCCCCAGCCCGACTCCGCCGCCTCGTCGATCACCCGGTCCGGACCGGAGCCGTCCGACGGGACGGAGAAGGCGAGGCTCCTGTCGCCGTGTCCCGTGCCGCTGCGGAACGGCGTGTACGGGTAGAAGGCGTCGGACACCAGGGGCGCCGCCGATGCCGGGAGGCGCCACGACACCGGCAGGCGATGCTGCGGCAGGTCGGGATTGTGGGCGAGGAGGGTGGTCACGGCGGAGGCCGACGGGTCGTACGACAGGCCCGCCCACTGCTCACTGCCCACGATCGCGAACGGGTCCAGCTGCCCCGGATCACCCACGAACAGCGCCCGCTCGAACAACCCGGCCACGGCGAGCAGGGAGTCCGAGCGCATCTGGTAGGCCTCGTCGACGATCGCGTGCCGCCACGGCTCGTCCACCTTGACGTGCGCCCACTTGGCGCCGGTGGAGATCACCACCGGCAGCCCCGTCAGGTCGCCCGCCTTCGCCGACTTCCGGACGTTCGGCAGGTCGTCGAGCGCCTTGTCGTACGGGTCCGCGTCACTGCTGTGCAGGCGGCCGACCGGCAGGTCGGGGTTCTTCTCGGCGAGCCTCAGCACCAGGTCGTCGACCTGCGCGTTGGTCTGCGCGACGACCATCAACGACCGTCCGGTGCCGGCGAGTTCCAGCGCCGCCCGCACCACGAGCGTGGACTTGCCGGCGCCGGGCGGGGAGTCGACGACGACTCCGCGCCGCGTGCCGTGCAGGGTGTCGTGGAGGATCGCGTCGGTGGCCTGCGCGGCGGCGGCCGAGGGGTCGAACACCGTCGTCACAGGAGATCCTCCTCGGTCACGGGGTCGGCGGCTTCCGGCACGGCGTCCTCACCGGGCGGCCCGCCGTGCGTCCAGGGCGTGTCCTCCGGGTCGGGCAGCTTCGCGCCGCCCCGCTGCTCGTGCTCGAACAGCGTGAAGCAGACCAGGTCGCCCTTCTCGGGCACGGACCCGGCCTCCGGCTCCTTGCCGCGGCCCATCTTGTCGACGATCCGCAGGACGAGCAGATCGTCACCGTCCCGCCCGACGAACTCGGCAGCCTGCGGCTTCCCGCCCAGCGAGCGGTAGACCTTGACCCGCTCCCCGAGATGCGGCCGGTCGTCCGTGCGGACCGTGACCAGCGGGCGCGGGCTCGGCCGCTTGCCCTCGCTGTACGCCATGACGACGTCCGTGACCTCACCCGCGAACGCCTCCCCGGCCAGCCGCCGCCCGGCCATCACCAGCGGATCGTCGAGGGCCTCCTGGGCGTCCAGCCGGGCCTGTTCCCGCTCGCGCGTGGCGAGCTTGTTCGCCGCGGTGACCGCGTCGTCGCGGCGCGGCTGCGGGGGCTCGCCCGCCAGGACCCGGTCGCGGTGGCCGGTGAACGACCAGCGGTCGCGGGTCCACCGCTCCTCGACGTGCGCCCCCTCCGGCAGCGCCCGCAGCAGGTCGAGGCCACGCCACACCGCGTCCCAGGTGGGCCGCGTCCGGCTCAGGACGAGGGCGCGGATCTCCCGCTCGGCGGCGGTGAGCGCACCGAGCCGCTCGTCGGCCTCCAGCCCGTCCTCGGCCGCGGCGAGCGCGGTGCGCGCGCGGTCGTAGCGCTCGATGGCGGGGGCGAGCAGCTTGTTGTCGAACGCCGGGTCGGTGGCGGGCCCGGCGGGCGGGCACCGCAGCTGGCCGTCGGCGTCCCGTCCGAGCTCGGCGTCGAGCGCGGCCTCGGCGCCGGACACGCCCTCCGGCGGGTCGATCCAGGCGAGCAGCGCCCCCAGATGCTGGTCCTCCAGCGTGGACTGCCCGGTCGCCCAGTGCCGGGACAGGACGTCCGTCATGGCCAGCAGCAGCGAGGAGCCGGGCACCCGGGCCCGCTCCCCGAAGTGGGTCAGCCACCGTCCGAGCAACGGCACCCGGGGCGGCGCCGGATGCGGTGCCTCCGGGTCCTGTTCCGCCGTGCGCCTGAAGCGCATGGAGCGCCCGAGCAGCCGTACGAAGTCGATGCCGGGGCGGCTCGGCACGATCAGCTGCGGGGCGTCCGCGCACAGGTCGACCTCGACCTTGACCCGCTTGCCGGTCTCCGGGTCGGTCTCGGTGCGCTCGGCGGCCTCGACGACGTCGGCGTACGCGTCGACGTAGGGCAGGACGACGTCGGCCAGTTCGGCGAGGAACGCGAACCTCAGGTCGCGGTCGCGGGGCTGCGGTACGACCAGCAGGTGCGGGGCGTCCCGGTCCGTGCCGACCAGCGCGCCGAGCGGGGCGCCCGCCTCACCGGCGGTGGTGAGCGGCACGAACACCAGCGGCCGCTCGGACAGATGCCGGTGCCGGACGGTGGCGGCGGGCTGGGCGCGGCCGGTGCTGACGGCTTCCAGGCGGGCGAGGGTGGAGATCAGCGACATGCCGCCTCCAGTGCCTCCGCACGCAGGGCAGCCGCCCTCCGCAGTGCCGCCACCGCCGGGTCTTCCGGGTCCCCGGCCTCCCCGCGCGCCGCGGCGAGCACGTCCTCGACGCTCGCCAGACCGCCGAGTTCGGCGCGCACCGGCCTGCCCAGGGTGGTCACCGCGCCGGCCTCCCGGGACCGGGCGCGGCAGTGGAAAGCCAGCTCACAGGCGGACAGGCACTCGGGTGCGTACGTCGCCGGGACCGACTCCACCGCGTCCGTGAGCTGCTCGGCGGGCAGGTCGGGGGAGAAGCAGGTGCCCTCCGGGAGGGTGTCGGCGATGTCCTGGATACGGGTGAGGCGGGCGAGCTGGCGGCTGGTCACCGCGCGCTGTTTGCGTACGTCGACGGCGGACGCGGTGGGCAGGTTGGAGAAGTCCTTCGGGCAGACCAGGAGGATTTGGTGCCGCACCTTCGGCGCGGGGTCCAGGCGGGCGGCCACCTCCTCAAGCGCCAGCACGTACACCGCCGCCTGCCGCGCGGCGGCACCCACCTTCGCCGGGTCCGCGGAACCGTCCAGCATCGGGAAGGACTTGATCTCCACGACCGTCCAGCTGCCGTCCGGGTGCACCACCACCGCGTCCGGCTCCAGGAAGGCGGGGGAGCCGGCGACGTCGAGGGCGAGCATCGGGTGGTCCAGCAGGGTCCAGCCGCCGGACCCGGTGGCCTCGCGCAGCGCCAGTGCCGTACGGGCCGCGCGGCCTTCGGGGCCGGTCGCCGACAGCTCGGGCACGCGCGCCTGGGCGGGTGGTTCGGCGCTCCGGTCCAGCTTCTCGTGCACCAGCCGCAGCAGCTCCGTGCCGCCGTCCGCCTTGACCCGGGCCTCGAAGGCGTTGCCCCGCATGAACGCGAACTGCGACTGCCCGTAGGCCGACGGCGAGCCCAGCGCGCTCGCCAGCGCCGCCTTGTTCACCCCGGCGCTGTCCAGGATCGCGCGCCGTCTGCACCCGGGGTTGGCGGCGAGGGCGGCCAGGGCGCGTGCGTCGAGCGCCTTGGCCGGTACGTCGGGACCGCGCAGCTCAGCGAGCCGGTGCCGGAGCGCCGTCCCCCGCGTCCGTGGGGGAGGCACTCGGCTCGGCTGCTGCTTCGAACCGCGCCTCGCGCTGCCGTGGAATTCGCTCACCCGCGGAAGTCTGGCATCCGTCACTGACAATCGAGGAAAGTGCGCCGGAAGAGTCCGCCGCGACCGGCGTGACCCGCGGCACGAGCCGTGCCTTCCCCCGGTCCGCGTACCGCATCACGGCCGGCGCCAGCAGCAGCCCCACGCCCATCACGGCCGCGCCCGCGACCGCGTCGAGGAAGTAGTGGTTCGCGGTGGCCATCACGACGATCGTGGTCACCAGCGGGTAGCCGACGGCCGCCACCTTCGCCGTGCGCGTCCTGCCGTGCCGCCACAGCATCACCCCGCACCACAGCGCCCAGCCCACGTGCAGGCTCGGCATGGCCGCGTACTGGTTCGTCATGCCGCCGAGGCCCCGCGGCGCGCTCGCCTCCCCGCCCCACCAGCCGTACGAGCTGTAGTGGGCCATGGTGTCCACGAAGCCGTAGCCGGCGTCCAGCAGGCGGGGTGGGCAGGTCGGCAGCAGGGTGAAGCCGATCAGGCCTATGAAGGTCGACGTCATCAGCCAGGTGCGGGCGGCCCGGTAGTGCACGGTGCGCGATCTGAACAGCCAGACCAGGATCGCCGGGGTGACCACGTAGTGCAGCGACGCGTACCAGAAGTCGGCCGGCACACCGAGCCAGGGCTCGCGAGTGAAGAGGCGGTTGAGCGGGTGCTCCGCGTTGAGGTAGAGCGCCTTCTCGATGCGCAGGATCGCCAGGCCGTTGTCGACGGCGCCGGAGACGTCCCCCCGGGCGAGGAGCCGGCCCGCCGTGTAGCACCCGTACACCAGCAGGATCAGCGGCAGCTCGGTCCACCAGCGCAGCCGAGTCTGCGGGGCCGCCTCGGTGCCCGGTGTCTCGGTGTGCGGCATCCGATCGCCCTCCCCCTTCGTTCTCGCGCGGCGCCCCCGTGGGCCAGGCGTGCCACTTTACGGCGTAGATCCCTCGGCGGGGCGCCCTCGGCCCTGATAGACGCGGAGATCGCCCGCCGGGTTGCCCGTACCCAGCGTGCGCGATGATGGAGGAGCACCGCCTGTGATTTCTCTCGAAAGGCCTCCCTCCCATGGCACCGCGCATCCTGCTGGCCCGGCACGGACAGACGGCGTGGTCGCTGTCCGGCAAGCACACCGGCAGGACCGACGTGCCCCTCCTGGAGGAGGGCCGACGCGGCGCCAAGCTGCTGGGCGAACGCCTGCACCGGGCGCCGTTCGGGGGCCTCCAGGGCGTCGAGGTCCGCACCAGCCCGCTCTCCCGCGCGCGTGAGACCTGCGAACTCGCCGGTTTCGGCGAGCGGGCGCGTCCCTGGGACACGCTGATGGAGTGGGACTACGGCGCGTACGAGGGCATGACACCGGAGGAGATCCAGGCCTTCCGCCCGGGCTGGCTGATCTGGCGGGACGGGGTGCCGGACGGGGAGACCCTGGCCGAGGTGACGGCCCGCGCGGACGAGGTGGTGTCCTGGGCACGCGCGGAGGACCGCGATGTGCTGGTGTTCGCGCACGGGCACATACTGCGGTCGATCGGGGCGCGGTGGCTGGGGCTGCCGCTGGACTTCGCGGCGCGGATCAGGCTGAATCCGACGTCGCTGTCGGTGCTGGGCTGGGCGTACGGGGAACCGGCCATCGAGAGCTGGAACGACTTGGGGCACCTGGCCGCGTGACGACCGTGCCCGCTGCCGCTCAGGCGGTACGCGGCACCGACGCATGCCGTTCCAGGAACGCCGACACCCCCGAGGCCCGCCGGTGCGGCAACAGCACCCGCGCCGTGCCCGCCAGCATCGTCTGCACGCGCGACGACTGGACCTCGCCCAGCAGATCCAGCACCCGCATCCCCGCGTCCGCGGCCTCGTCGGGTCGTCCGCCCCGGGCCAGGTCGTCCGCCAGTTCCGCCGTGTACAGCGCGATGTTCCGTGCGAAGTGGGGATCCTGAAGCTCCGCCGCCCGGCGCGCGTGCCGTGCCGCCCGCGGCCAGTCGCCCAGGGCCGACCAGCACTGGGCCTCCAGCCCCTCCAGCTCCGCCTCCCCGTAGAAGCTCATCCACTCGGGGTCGGCCTCCGCGCGGCCCCGCTCGTAGAGGGCGTGCGCCCGGGCCAGAGCCTGTTCGCAGCCGACGCGGTCGGCGAGCCCGGCCCAGCCGCCCGCCTCGCGCAGCGCCAGCAGTGACATCAGGCGGGGGGAGCCCAGGGGCCGGGCGGCGCGCTGCGCTGCCTGCGCCGCCCGTACCGCCTCCCGCGGCCGCCCCGCATCGCGCGCGAGGAACGCCGTGTTGCAGAAGGCGTGTGCCTCAAGTGCCGCGTCCCCGGCCATCCGGGCGGTGGCGAGCGCCTCGGCGTAGTGGGAGCGCGCGTCGTCGAACCGCCCCGAGTCGTGTGCCAGCCACCCCACGGAGATGGCCAGTTCCCCGGCGCCCGAGTACAGCCGGTCCGCCGTCGCCTGCCGGGTCGCCGCCGCGTCCAGCAGCGCGTACGCGGCGCGCAGCGGGGCGGCCGCACGCCGGTAGAGGCCGTCGGCACCGTGCCGGTCGTCGAGCAGCCGGATCCGGCGGACGGCTTCTTCGAGGGCGCCCGCGTCACTCGCCCCGGCCCGGCGCACGGGGCACTGTGCCGCCGCGGCGTCGAGGGCGAACCCCAGGGGGCCCAGCGAGGCGGCGGCCACCGTGGCGCCCCCGCCGGTCATGAATGCGCGACGCAGCACGTCGCTCTCCTCGTAGTTGTCGTGCGTCTCGTACGGGTCCTGCGTGTCATACGGCTCGCCGGCCCCGCGGGTCTCATTCCCGGCACCCGCCGGGCTCGTGATGCGCGAGGGCGGCGCGTCCCCGGCGGCGCGCGCCCGGCGTCCGCGTACGGACGAGCGGGGCGCGAACCCCAGGTCGGTGAGCGTGCGGCCGGGGAACATGTGCAGAAACACCCGTTCGTACGCGTAGTTGGGGCAGCGGATCTCGCCCGCCTCGACCCTGTGGACGTAGCGCGCGTCACAGCTGACCCGCTCGCCGATCTCGCGGGCGGCCCGGCGGACCGCAGCGGCGAACTCGGCCGGCGAGCGCTGTCCGCGTAACCGCCGGAAGGCGAGGTTCGGCTGCGGTGGCCGGTCGGGCTGGGGTGGGGTCACCGTTGACGACGCCATGGCCGGGTCCTCTCATGCGAACCGTCGAACCATGCCGGATTCAGGGCGGATTGTCCATGTGATGCCTTGTGCCCGGCGGGCAAGAACGTACCTTCTGTGACGGACTCGACACGCAGGGTTTGGCTACAAACCGGATATCTCATCCGTGATCTGCCATGAAGTGCCATCCTTTGCGGCGACCTTGCGCCGTAGCCGTTGACGATGCGGCGCGTTGAACCCCGTGGACCGGGAGGCCCCCGACTCCCGACCGCTCGTCCAAGCAGGGGTTCCGTGGTGGAGGCCGGATGGTGACGACCAGCCAGAGCAACGATCCGCGTACACCGCCGACGACGGCGGGACACGCACCGGTCCCGGAGTACGGCACACCACCCCCCGCGGTATCCGCCTGTGACGTCGTCACCGTGCCCGCGCGGCAGGGACTGGAGGCGGTCGACATTCTCCGACGGGGGACCGGTGAGGCGGTCGGGCCGGTGCTGCACCACGACGGCGGCGACACGCTGGGCTTCCTGGTGCCGCCGGGCACCGCCGCGGCATGGGACGTACCGGGCAGCACCTGTACGCGGACCGACGGCCGGGGGCTGACGCTGCTCCCCGAACCCCCGCTGGAGGGCTCGGACTGGCTGCTGCCGCCCGGGGACGCCGACCTGGCGACGGACCCGGCCGTGCTGCGGGCCGCGCTGGGCGAGGCGGCCCGGACGATCGAGGCGGCGGACAACTGCCGCTGACCCCGGCCCTCGCGCGGTCTCCTGGCGCCCCCCGATAATGACCCGGTGGGAAAGTCCAGGAACTCCCGGCGCAGGCCGGCCGCCGTCGAAGCCGTCGTCGAGAAGGTCGACGGCGGAATCGCCGAGCTGGTCCCCGACCGGGACCGGGGGCGGGCCTGGACGCTGCTGATCGACGGGGCTCCGCAGTCCCACGTCGACCTGGACGACCCGGCGTATCTGTCGTTCGAGTACCAGCGCCGCCTGGGGCACGTCATCGACCTCGTCGCCCCGCCGGGCAGGCCCATCCACGCCGTACACCTCGGCGGTGGCGCCCTCACCCTGGCGCGTTACGTCGCCGCCACCCGCCCCCGCTCCACCCAGCAGGTCGTGGAGCGGGACACGGCCCTGGTGCAACTGGTCCGGCGTGAACTGCCGTTGGACCCGAACGCCCGGATCAGGGTGCGGTCGGTGGACGCCCGTGCGGGGCTCGCCAAGGTGCCGGACGGCTGGGCCGACCTCGTCATAGCCGATGTGTTCAGCGGGGCCCGCACCCCCGCCCACCTGACCTCCACCGAGTTCCTCGACGAGGTCCGCAGGGCGCTCGCCCCCGGCGGTGTCCTGGCCGCCAACCACGCCGACGGGCCGCCGCTCGCCCACCTGCGCGGCCAGATCGCCACCGCCGCCGACCGCTTCACCGAACTCGCCCTGGTCGCCGACCCGGCCGTGCTGCGCGGCAAGCGCTTCGGCAACGCGGTCCTGGTCGCCTCCGACCACCGGCTGCCGGTCGCCGAACTGACCCGCCGCGCCGCCTCCGACCCGCACCCGGCCCGCGTCGAACACGGCAAGGCGCTCACCGACTTCACCGGAGGGGCCGTACCCGTACGGGACGCCTCGGCGGTCGCCTCACCGGCACCGCCGCCGTCCGTCTTCTCATGACGCCGCCGTCGGTGCCGTGGCTCCTGACCTGACCCGGCCGGAGGTACTGGGGGACGGGCTGGGGCTGCTCGCCCGCCTCCGCTTCGACGTGGTGATCCGCCCAGCCGTCCGCCGCCCTGCGCGTCGGCGGCCTGACGCACCCGCCGCGAGTTCGACCTCCTGGCCTTCCTGGCCCGCCGGCCCGGAGCCGTCGTCTCCTGCAAGGGACTGCTCGCCGAGGTGTGGCATCAGTCGTACGGGGACGACCAGACCATCGACTTCTCCGCCACCGAGGCGGGTGGGCACGTGTCGATTACGTTTCGACAAATGGACGCATCTGCTCTTGACGCATGAACGGACATACGGCTGTTATTGCGCCACCGTGTTCGGTCAAGTTGATTTCTGGTCGATTGAGATCAGTTTCAAGCCAGCCCTCCGTGGCCGAACCTTGCCTCCAGGAGCCGTTCATGCACGACCTCACCCCTGCCGGCCTCTCCACCGGTCCTTCCCGCCCCACTCCCAGCCGCCGCTCCCTGCTGCGCGGCATCGGCGGCGGTGCCGTCGCCCTCGGCGCCGGCATACCCCTGCTGAGCGCCTGCGGCGGCAGCGGCGCGGCGAGCGACCCCAAAACCGTCACGGTCGGGTCCAACGCCTCGGACGCGGTGCCGAAGAAGGCGTTCGCCGACATCTACGCGGCCTTCACCAAGGAGTCCGGGCTCAAGGTCGACATCAACACCAAGGACCACAACACGTTCCAGGAGCAGATCAACTCCTATCTGCAGGGCACGCCGGACGACGTGTTCCACTGGTTCGCCGGCTACCGCATGCAGTTCTTCGCGGCCAAGGGCCTCGCAACGCCGATCGACGACGTGTGGCAGAAGATCGGCGGCAACTTCCCCGACGCGATGAAGAAGCTCAGCAAGGGTGAGGACGGCAAGTACTACTTCGTGCCGCTGTACACGTATCCCTGGGCGCTCTTCTACCGCAAGAGCGTCTTCCAGGAGAAGGGCTACGAGGTCCCCACCACGTGGGACGCCTTCCTCGCCCTGTGCAAGCAGATGAAGAAGGACGGCCTGGTCCCGATCGCCTTCGGCGACAAGGACGCCTGGCCGGCGATGGGCACCTTCGACCAGATCAACTTCCGTGCGAACGGCTACGACTTCCACGTCGAGCTGATGGCGGGCAAGGCCTCCTGGACCGACGCCAAGGTGCGCAAGGTCTTCGACCTGTGGACCGAGATCCTCCCCTACCACCAGGAGGGCGCGGTCGGCCGCACCTGGCAGGACGCCGCCCAGACGCTGGTGTCGAAGAAGGCCGGCATGTACCTGCTGGGCACCTTCGTGGGGCAGCAGTTCACCAACGAGGCCGACCGCGAGGACCTCGACTTCTTCGCCTTCCCGGAGATCGACCCGGCGTACGGCCAGGACACGGTCGAGGCGCCCACCGACGGCTTCATGCTCTCCAAGGCGAAGAAGAACCACGACGGCGCGGTGAAGCTGCTGGAGTACCTGGGCACCCCGGCGGCCGAGGAGATCTACCTCAAGTCCGACCCGAACGTCGTGGCCGCCTCCACCAAGGCCGACACCTCCTCGTACAGCGCCCTGCAGAAGAAGGCGTACGAGATGATCAGCGGCGCCAAGAGCCTCACCCAGTTCATGGACCGCGACAGCCGCCCGGACTTCACCTCCACGGTGATGCAGCCCGCGCTGCAGAAGTACATCCGTGACCCCAAGCAGATCGACAGCATCCTCTCGTCGATCGAGCGCCAGAAGAAGACGATCTTCGCGTCCAGCTGATCGATGACTACCGACACCCCGACGCAGACCCCGGAGGCGGCCGACGTGCCGCCTTCGGGCGCGGCATCCGACACCAAGCGGGTGGCCACCGGCCACAAGCGCCTGCTCACCCGCCGCGACCGGCTCACGCTCGGCCTCATGGCCGGGCTGCCGACGATCCTGCACGTGACCCTCGTCTGGGTCACGGCGCTCGCCTCGATCCTGCTCGCCTTCACCACCTGGGACGGCATCGGCTTCGACGCCATCCGGTGGGTCGGGCTGGAGAACTTCAAGGAGCTGTTCACCAACAACCCGCAGTTCTGGCCGGCCGTCGAGCACAACGTCGTCTGGTTCGTCGTCCTGATCCTGATCCCGACGCCGCTCGGCCTCTTCCTCGCCGTACAGCTGGACAAGAAGATCCGGTTCAGCCGGGTCTACCAGACGGCGTTCTTCCTGCCGGTCGTGCTGTCGATGGCGGTCATCGGCTTCGTCTGGCAGCTCGTCTACAACCCCGACACAGGGCTGATCAACAGCCTCATCGGGGCGAACGAGCCCGGCAAGTACATCGACTGGATCGGCGACCCGGACCTCAACCTCTGGGCGATCCTGATCGCCGCGTCCTGGCGCCACACCGGCTACATGATGATCCTCTACCTGGCCGGCCTGAAGGGCGTCGATCCCGCCCTGCGGGAGGCGTCCGCCCTGGACGGCGCGAATGAGTGGCAGACGTTCAAGAACGTCATCTTCCCCACCCTGCGGCCCACCAACACCATCGTCCTGGTCGTCACCATCATCGAGGCCCTGCGCGCCTTCGACCTGGTGTTCGTCTTCAACAAGGGCGCCGAGGGCACCGAGCTGCTGTCGATCCTGGTCACCAACAACATCATCGGTGAGTCCAGCCGCATCGGATACGGCTCCGCGATCGCCGTCGTCCTGCTGCTGATCTCCCTCGCCGTGATCATCCCGTACCTGGTGGCCACCTTCCGGAAGGAGCGGCGCGCATGAGCACCGTGAGCGCGCTCGGCAAGCAGCGCACCCCCGTCCGCCCGGCCCGGGTCCTGCTGCACGTCTTCCTCGCCGGAACGGCGCTCGCCTGGCTGGGGCCGCTGCTCTGGGCGATCTACGCGGCACTGCGGCCGTACTCGGAAACCAGTGAGAAGGGCTATGTGTCCCTCCCGGACACCCTGAACCTCGACAACTTCATCAACGCGTTCACGCAGTCGGACATGTCCCACTACTTCATGAACACGCTGGTGATCGCGGTTCCGGCCGTGCTGCTGACGCTGTTCCTGTCGTCGATGGTCGCCTTCTACGTCGCCCGCTTCGACTTCCGCCTCAACCTGGCGTTGCTGCTGGTCTTCACGGCCGGCAACCTGCTACCGCAGCAGGTCATCATCACCCCGCTGTACCGGCTGTACCTGCTCGTCGACCTGCCCGGCATCACCATGAGCGGCAAGCTGTACGACTCCGCGCTCGGCCTGGTGCTGATCCACGTGGCGTTCCAGTCCGGCTTCTGCGCGTTCGTGCTGAGCAACTACATGAGGATGCTGCCGCACGAGCTGACCGAGGCGGCGCTGGTCGACGGCGCGTCCGTGTGGCGGCTGTACTGGCAGATCACCCTGCCGCTGTGCAAGCCGGCGATGGCGGCCCTCGCGACGTTGCTGTCCATCTGGATCTACAACGACTTCTTCTGGGCCCTCGTCCTCATCTCGACCGGCGAGAACATGCCCATCACATCCGCGCTCAACAACCTCTCCGGGCAGTACTTCACGGACCCCAACCTGATCGCCGCCGGCGCCCTGATCACCGCGGTCCCGGTACTGATCGTGTACTTCCTGCTCCAGCGCCAGTTCGTCAGCGGCCTCACGCTGGGCGCCAACAAGGGCTGAGACCGGCCCCCTCAGAAAGAGAACCTCCGTTGCACCACCCCTTCACCCCCGTCGCCTCCGCGCCCGTGGACCCGCGCAGGGCCCGCGTCCACGAGGAGGGCTGGCAGTCCTGGAGCCCCAGCGGCGCCTACGCCCTCGACGCGACGCCCCACCGCCCGGCGACCGACAACTGGGCGACCGTCTGCTACCGCCCCGGCGTCACCGTCCCCGCCGGCACCTTCCAGGGCGAGGGCCTGCTCGCCCTCGACCCCGGTGACGGCTCGCCGGTGCGGCTGTGGGCGGCGGCTGAACCGACCCGCGAGGTGCCGTCGATCCGGCTCGTCGTACGCGACGGCGTGGCCGTGGTCACTGCGGACGGGACCGTGAAGGAGTGGACGGGCACGGACATCCAGTCGGTGCTGGGGGAGTGGGCGGAGAGCCTCGCGCTGCCCGCCCCTCGCCCCGCCCCGACCGTCTGGTGCTCCTGGTACGAGTACTTCACCGCCGTCACCGAGGACGACATCCACGAGAACCTCAGGGCGATGGACACCCTCGACCTGCCCGTCGACGTCGTCCAGATCGACGACGGCTACCAGAAGGCCCTCGGCGACTGGCTCACCCTCTCCGGGCGTTTCCGCTCCCGCGCCGGCATCGCGAACGCCATCCGCGCCCGGGGCCGCCGGGCGGGCATCTGGACGGCCCCCTTCCTGGTGGACCCGGCGAGCGACCTGGCCGCCGAGCACCCGGACTGGCTGGTCCGCACCACCGACGGCGGCTTCGCGCACGCCGGCCGCAACTGGGGCCACGACCTGCGTGTCCTGGACACCACGCACCCGGACGCGGCGGCCTACCTCACCGAGGTCTTCACGACCCTGCGTGCCGAGGGCTACGACTACTTCAAGGTCGACTTCCTCTACGCGGGCGCCCTGGAGGGCGTACGGCACGCGTCCACCGACCCCGTCCAGGCGTACCGCGCCGGCATCGAGCTGATCCGCGAGGCGATCGGTCCCGAGTCCTACCTGCTGGGCTGCGGCGCCCCGATCCTGCCCTCCATCGGCCTGTTCGACGCCATGCGGGTCAGCCCGGACACCGCCCCGCACCGCCGCCCCGAGGCCGAGGACTACAGCCAGCCCGGCCAGGCCCCGGCCGAGTTCACCGGCGCCGCACGCCAGTGGCAGCACGGCCGCCTCTGGATCAACGACCCCGACTGCCTGATGGCCCGCCCGGCCGTGGAGACCCGCGAGCAGTGGGCGGCGCACGTCGAGGCCACCGGAGGCCTGATGGCGTCCAGCGACCGCCTGCTGTCCCTGGACGAGTGGGGTGTGGCGACGACCCGCCGCCTGCTGGAGGGGACCGCCCGATGAAGCGCTCCCTGTCCGTCCCCGGCATCGCCTACGGCGGCGACTACAACCCCGAGCAGTGGCCCGAGGACGTGTGGGCCGAGGACATGCGCCTGATGCGCGAGGCCGGGGTGACCATGGTCAGCGTCGGCATCTTCTCCTGGGCGCTCATGGAGCCCTCCGAGGGCGTGTACGACTTCTCGCGCATGGACCGGATCCTCGGCCTGCTCCACGACAACGGCATCGCCGCCGACCTGGCGACCCCGACGGCCGCCCCGCCGGCGTGGTTCTTCACGGCCCACCCGGAGGCGCTGCCGGTGGACGGCGACGGCCGCACCCTGTCGTACGGCAGCCGCCAGACCTTCTGCCCGAGCAGCCCGGCCTACCGCACGGCCGCCCTGCGCATCACCCGCGCGCTGGCCGAACGCTACGCCGACCACCCGGCGGTCGTGATGTGGCACGTCCACAACGAGTACGGCTGCCACAACGCCGCCTGCTACTGCGACACCAGCGCGGCCGCCTTCCGGAACTGGCTGAAGGGGAAGTACGGCAACGACCTCGACGCGCTCAACCACGCCTGGGGCACCACCTTCTGGAGCCAGTGGTACTACGACTGGGACGAGATCCTGCCCCCGCGCGCGACGGGCGCCGTCCCCAACCCCACGCACCAGCTGGACTGGCGCCGCTTCTGCAGCGACGAACTGCTGTCGCTGTACACGGCCGAACGGGACGTCCTCAGGGAGGCGGCACCGGCCACTCCCGCCACCACCAACTTCATGGTGATGCACAACTTCGACGCCCTCGACTACTGGCGCTGGGCCCCGGAGCTGGACCTCGTCTCCAACGACCACTACCTGCGGTCCACCGACCCCGAGTCGGAGATCGACCTCGCGCTGAGCGGTGACCTGGTGCGCTCGCTGGCGGGCGGGCCGTGGCTGCTGATGGAGCACTCGACGGGCGCGGTGAACTGGCAGCCCGTCAACCGGGCGAAGAACCCGGGTGAATTGCGGCGCAACGCCCTGGCCCACGTGGCGCGCGGCGCGGACGGCATCGCCTACTTCCAGTGGCGGGCGGCGAAGGCGGGCGCCGAGCAGTGGCACTCGGCGATGCTGCCGCACACGGGTACGGACAGCCGGATCTGGCGGGACGTCGTCCGCCTGGGCGCCGACCTCAGGGCGCTGGCGGAGGTACGCGGCAGCACCGGCACGGCCGAGGTGGCCATCGTCTGGGACTGGGACGCCCGCTGGGCGCTCGAACTGCCCTCCCAGCCGAGCGAGGAGGTCCGCTACGCCGACCTGGTCCGCTCCTGGTACGAGCCGCTGTGGCGGGCCGGCGTCGCGGTGGACTTCGTCCGCCCGGACCAGGACCTCTCGCCGTACCGCCTGGTCCTGGCCCCCACCCTGTACCTGGTCGACGAGGCGGGCGCGGCCAACCTCACCGGCTTCGCGGCACGCGGCGGCACGCTGGCGGTCGGCTTCCACAGCGGGATGGTCGACGAGAACTGCCACGTCCGGCTGGGCGGTTACCCGGGCGCCTTCCGGGAGGCCCTCGGCGTGCGGACGGACGAACTCTTCCCGCTGCTGCCGGGCGAGTCGGCCGGCCTGAGCGGGGGCGGCACGGCAGTGCTGTGGTCGGAGCGGCTGCGCCTGAGCGGCGCCGAGCCGATCGCCTCGTACACGACCGGCCCGCTGACCGGTGTCCCGGCGGTGACGCGCCACACCCACGGCGAGGGCACCGCCTGGTACCTGGCGACCTGCCCGGACCCGGACACGCTCGCGGCCCTGCTGGACCGCATCCGCACGGAGGCGGGCGTGCAGCCGGTCCGTGCGACTCCCGAGCGCGTGGAGGCCGCACTGCGGCGAGGCCCGGACGCCGACTACCTGTTCCTCATCAACCACGGCGACGAGGACGCCCAGGTGCCCGTGGCGACCGGGGCCACCGAGCTGCTGACGGGCAGGCCGGCCGAGGGCGGCACGGTCACCGTTGCCCGGGGGGACGTCGCGGTCGTACGAGAACCGCGCTGAACCCTTCGTACACACGCGCCCGAGTGCTGTCGTGGGCCCTTGTTGCGCTGACATGCCGGGGCGCGGCACCCCCCGTCGGGTACCGCGCCCCGTCCCCCATCCCCCCCGGGGTGGCGGCAGTGGTTACAAGATCGCCTCTGCCGGGGGCAGCGTCCCCGTCCGGGCCGCCTTGCTGTACCAGTGGGCGCTCGACTTGGGGGTGCGGGCCAGGGTGGCGTAGTCGACGTAGACCGCGCCGAAGCGCTTGCCGTAGCCGTAGGCCCACTCGAAGTTGTCCAGCAGGGACCACAGGAAGTAGCCGCGGACGTCCGCGCCGTCGGCGATGGCGCGGCGGACCTCCGACAGATGGCCGTGGAGGTAGGCGATGCGCTCCGGGTCGTGCACCCGGCCGTCGGAGTCGGGCTTGTCGTCGTAGGCCGCGCCGTTCTCGGTGATGTAGAGCGGCAGACCCGGTGCCTCCCGCGTGTAGCGCATGATCAGCTCGTGCAGGCCCGTCGGGTCGATCGACCAGCCCATCTCCGTGCGCTCACCGGGCTTCTGGTGGAAGGCGATGTCGTCCGCGCCCGGCCAGGGGGAGTGCGAGCTCGCGCCGTGGCCGTCGGCGCGCGGCCCCGTGGCCTGCGCGTCCGCCGCCGACACCAGCGTCGGCGTGTAGTAGTTCAGGCCCAGCGCGTCCAGCGGCTGGTTGATCGTCGTGAGGTCGCCGTCGAGGACGTACGACCAGTCCGTCACCGACTCCGTCGCCACGTACAGCGACTCCGGGTACGTGCCGTGCAGGATCGGGCCGTGGAAGACGCCGTTGGCCAGGTCGTCGATCTTGCGGACCGCCGCCTGGTCCGCCGGGTCCTGCGGGGACAGCGCCCTGACCACCGCGGAGTTGAGGCTGATCGCCACCGCGTTGCGGGCCGGCATCACCGAGCGCAGGGCCGACGTACCCAATCCGTGCGCCAGGTTCAGGTGGTGCGCCGCCCGCAGCGAGGCCGCCGCGTCGGTACGGCCCGGCGCGTGCACCCCGGAGGCGTAGCCCAGGAACGCGCTGCACCACGGCTCGTTGAGCGTGATCCAGTGCTCCACCCGGTCGCCGAGCGCCTCGCCGACGATCTGCGCGTACTCGGCGAACCGGTAGGCCGTGTCCCGCTCCGGCCAGCCGCCCGCGTCCTCCAGCTCCTGCGGCAGGTCCCAGTGGTACAGGGTGATCGCCGGCTTGATGCCCTTCGACAGCAGCTCGTCCACCAGACGGCGGTAGAAGTCCAGGCCCTTCTGAACGGCCGGGCCCCGGCCCGTCGGCTGCACCCGCGACCACGAGACGGAGAAGCGGTAGGCGCCCAGGCCCAGCTCCGCCATCAGCGCCACGTCGTCGCGGTAGCGGTGGTAGTGGTCGACAGCGATGTCACCGTGCTCGCCGCCGGCCGTCTTGCCCGGCGTATGGCTGAAGGTGTCCCAGATCGACGGGGTACGGCCGTCCTCCCGCACCGCCCCCTCGATCTGGTACGCGGACGTCGCGGCGCCCCAGAGGAAGGCGGGAGGAAAGGTCACCGGGGTCGCCGGAGTTTCGGACTCAGTCATGGAAGCGCTCCCATAGGAGGTCGAGGAGACCGACAGGTAGGAGGGGGTGGGGAGGAGAGGGAAGGGGCCGAGGCGGCGGTGACCCGGCCCCCGTGAGCGGGCGTCAGCCCTTGACGGCGCCCTGCATGATGCCGCCCACGATCTGCTTGCCGAAGATCGCGAAGACCAGCAGCAGCGGCAGCGTACCGAGCAGCGCGCCCGCCATGATCAGTGACTGGTCGGGGGTGTAGCCGCGGCCGAGGCCGGCGACGGCGACCTGCACGGTCGGGTTGCCGGTCTGGGTCAGGACGAGGAACGGCCACAGGAAGTCGTTCCAGGTCTGCACGAACATCAGCATGCCGAGCACGGCCATCGCGGGCCGGGCGGCGGGGAACACCACGTGCCACACCACGCGCCAGCTGCTCGCACCGTCGACCCGGGCGGCCTCGATGATCTCGTCGGGCAGCGCCTGGATCAGGTACTGCCGCATGAAGAACACGCCGAACGCGCTCACCAGCGACGGGAAGATGACCGCCTGCAACTGGTCGGTCCAGTCGAGCTTGGCGACCATCATGTACAGCGGGATCACGCTGAGCTGCGGCGGCACCATCATCGTGCCGATCACGATCAGCATCAGGGCGCCCCGGCCCCGGAACCTCAGCTTGGCGAAGGCGAATCCGGCGATCGTCGACAGGAAGACGATGGTCAGCGCCGAAATGCCCGCCACGATCGTGGTGTTGACGAAGGCCTCGCCCAGATTGGCGTCCGTCCAGGCCATCTCCAGCTTGTCGAACAGACCGGAGCCGAACCAGAACGGCGGCGGGGTCTGCGCGAGTCGCTGGTTGTCGCGAGAGGCGGCGATCGCCGTCCACACCAGCGGGAACAGCGAAACGATCGTGAACAGGATGAGGATCGCGTAGGCGATCGGGCCGCCGTGCAGCGTCCCGCCGGCCCGGGCGGCCTTCGGCAGGTGCGGGCGCTTGGACTTGGGGGCGGCGGGCTTCGCGTCGGGGGGCGTCACAGTCGTCGTCACGGCCGGAACTCCTTAACTACTGGCGCGCAGCCGGCGCGAGATGACGTAGTTGACGATGCCGATGACGATCAGGATCAGGAACATCGTCCAGGCGATCGCCGAGGCACGGCCCAGGTGCTGGGCGACCCAGCCCTGCTCGTACAGATACAGGCCGAGCGTCTGGAACTGGTGCTCGGCGCCGCCGGAGGCGCCCTTGTTGACGTCGAACAGCAGCGGCTCACCGAAGACCTGGCTCGCCCCGATCGTCGAGACGACACAGGTGAACAGGATCGTCGGGCGCAGCGCCGGCAGCGTCACATGGATGAACTGCTTCCAGCGGCTGGCCCCGTCCAGGGCCGCCGACTCGTACAGGTCCTGCGGGATCGCCTGCATCGCGGCCAGGTAGATCAGCGCGTTGTAGCCGGTCCAGCGCCAGATGATGATCGTCGAGACGGCGATCTGCGAGGGCCACTTGTCGTTCTGCCAGTCCACCGGGTTGATGCCGACCAGGTCGAGCGCCCAGTTGATCATGCCGTAGTCACGGCCGAAGAGCAGCACGAACACCAGCGAGGCGGCGGCGATCGACGTCGCGTACGGCGCGAGCATCGCGACCCGGAAGAAGGTCGAGGCGCGCAGCTTGTAGTTGAGGATGTGGGCGATGCCCATCGCCATCAGCAGCTGCGGGACGGTGGAGATGATGCCGATGGTGAGGGTGTTCCGCGCCGCGTTCCAGAAGAACTCGTCGTCGAAGATCCGGGTGTAGTTGCGCAGCCCCACCCAGTTCATGTCGGTCGGCGCCGTCAGCTCCACCTGGTGCAGCGAGGCCCAGCCCGTGTAGATCAGCGGGAACAGGCCGAACGCGACGAACAGCAGGAAGAACGGGGAGACGAACGCGTACGGGCTCCAGCGGATGTCCCGCTGCCAGCGGCGGGACAGCCGGGCCCGGCGTCGCTGCTCCTTCTCCACGGATACGGGGTCCGCCGGCGGGCGGCCCGGGGCCGCGCCCCCCTCGGCGGGGGGCGCGGCGGTGTCGTGACGGGTGGCCATACGGGTCACTGGTCCAGCTTGTTGTCGATGGTCTTCTGTGCCGACTCCCAGGCGTCTTCGCCCGACTTGCCCTTCGTCACCAGGAACACGCCGTTGTCCGTCAGGCCCTGCATGATGATCTGGTCCTTCGGGCCGATCACCTGCACCGGGGCGTCCTTGGCGGCCTCCGCGAAGACCGGGCCGATCGGCTGCTCACCGGTCATCTCGTTCTTCGCGCCGGTCACCTCGGGCATGGTGTAGGCGGCCGGGGTGCTCGGGAAGTTGCCCTGCACCTTGAACAGCTTGGCCTGCTGCTCCGGGGCGGTCAGCCAGGCCACGAGCTTCTGGGCCTCCTTCACGTGCTTGCCGCTCTTCGGCACGGTCAGGAAGGTGCCGCCCCAGTTGCCGCCCTTGGGCGCGGTGGCCACGGCCCACTTGCCGGCCGCGTCGGGCTGCGACTTGCCCTTGATCGTGCCGAGCATCCACGGCGGGCAGGAGATCGTGGCGAACAGGCCCTTGGAGATCGTGGTCTCCCAGGCCGGCTGGAACTGTGTCTGCGACTGGACCAGGCCCTTCTCGGCGGCCTCGGCGGTCAGGTCGAAGGCGGCCTTGACGGCCGGGTTCGTCTTGTAGATGACCTCGCCGGAGGCGTCGTAGAACTTCTCCTTCTCGCTGCCCAGGATCGCCTGGAGCAGACCGCCGGGGGAGTCCATGAAGTAGGTGCCCTTGGGCGCCTTCGCCTTGTACCGCTCGCCGACGGAGACCAGCTTGGCCCAGTCACCGGCCCACAGCTTGCCGACCTCCGCGGGGTCCGTGGGCAGCCCGGCCTTCTCGTACAGGTCCTTGCGGTAGCAGATCGCCATCGGGCCGACGTCCGTGCCGAGGCCGATCGTCCGGCCGTCCTTGGTCGTGGCCTGCTTCCACTTCCAGTCCAGCCAGTTGCCCGGCTTCACGCCCGAAACCTTGGACATGTCCTCCAGCTTGTCCGACTGGGTGGCCGTGACCTCGGCGATGTTGGCGACTTCGACGGCCTGGACGTCCAGCAGGCCGCTGTTGGTGGTGAGGTGGTTCAGCAGCGCCGGGTAGTAGTTCTCGTTCCGCTCGACGACGTTCTCGGAGATCTTGATGTTCGGGTTGAGCTTCTCGTACTCGGTGTAGAGGCCGGCCTCCTTGAAGCCCATGGTGCCGAAAAGGCCCAGCGTGATCGTGGTCTTGCCGCCACTGTCGCCGTCCGACGAGCCGGAGCTGCCGTCCTTGCCGTCGTCGGCACAGCCGGCCAGCAGCCCGGCGCCGAGCGTCGCCGCGGCTGCGAGGACCACCGCCTTGCGGGCGGTACGGGTACGTGCTCGCATTACGTCCTCCTGTTGCACTGATGTGCCGACCCCCCGGCCAACTGCTGTGCTGGGCCCGTTGGTTCTCGTTGCGGCTCGGGCGGGGAACGTGCGGGATGTGTATGTGTCAGGTACTGTGGGAGCGCTCCCACAAGTGATGTGTTGAAGGTTCGCCGGTCCGGCCGGGGGTGTCAAGGGAGTGGGAGCGGAGAGATGTGTTCAGTTATCGGGCTGTTAATCAATCGCACGGGCGGTGCGGATCCGGCCGGGGAACGGAGCCCCGGGGACGGTCAGCCCACCACAGGGGACTGTTAGATTCCAGGCCAGCGTGACAGTGACGCGTGACAACGACGGCGGGAAGGCGGAGCTCATGGCAAGCCACGCAGCGCGGGGCCGGAGCGGTGGCCGGCCCACCCTCGAAGAGGTGGCGGCGCGTGCCGGTGTCGGCCGCGGCACCGTCTCCCGGGTGATCAACGGCTCGCCCCGGGTCAGTGACGCGACGCGCGCCGCGGTCGAGGCGGCGGTCGCGGAGCTCGGTTATGTGCCCAACACGGCCGCCCGTGCCCTGGCCGCCAACCGCACGGACGCGATCGCGCTGGTGGTCCCCGAGCCGGAGACGCGGTTCTTCGCGGAGCCGTACTTCTCGGACATGCTGCGGGGCGTGGGAGCCGAGCTGTCGGACACGGAGATGCAGCTGCTGCTGATCTTCGCGGGCAGCGACCGGGAGCGGCAGCGCCTCGCCCAGTACCTGGCCGCCCACCGGGTGGACGGTGTCCTGCTGGTCTCGGTCCACGCCAACGACCCGCTGCCCGACCTGCTCGCCCAGCTGGAGATCCCCGCCGTGATCAGCGGCCCGAGGTCGGCCGGGGAGACGCTGCCCTCGGTGGACTCGGACAACTACGGCGGCGCCCGCTCGGCCGTGGAACACCTGCTGTCCCGCGGCCGTACCCGCATCGCCCACATCACCGGCCGCCTCGACGTGTACGGCGCCCAGCGGCGCATCGACGGTTACCGAGACGCGCTGCGCGACGCGGACCACCCGGTGGACGAGGACCTGATCGAGGCCGGCGACTTCTCCGAGGACGGCGGCCGCCGCGCGATGGCGGCACTGCTGCAGCGCTGCCCCGACCTCGACGCGGTCTTCGCCGCCTCCGACGTCACCGCGGCCGGCGCCCGCCAGGCCCTGCGCGAGGCCGGCCGCCGCATCCCCGAGGACGTCGCCCTGGTCGGCTACGACGACTCCGCCATCGCCCGCCACATGGAGCCGCCCCTCACCTCGGTCCGCCAGCCCATCGATGAGATGGGCCGCAGAATGATCGACCTCCTCCTCACGGAGATCGCCGACCGCCGCCCGGCCGTGTCCCGGGGGCTGGAGCGGCGGCAGGTGGTCCTGGCCACGGAGCTGGTGGAACGGGCGTCGTCGTAAGGCCACCCCGTGCCGCACCCCCTCCTGGAACGGGCGCCGACCGCCACCTGACCTCCCCGTCCTGCTCCTCCTCCGTCGGCGTCAGCCCCGCCGCCGCCGCGACCGCCGCCGAGGCCGTGTGCGCCGGGTGGATGTGGGCGACGACCGTGCGCACGGACTGCCGTCCCAGCCACGCGACGAGCCCCCGGGCCGCCTCCTTGGCGAGGCCGTGGCCCTGCCAGGGGGTGCCGACCACCCAGGCGATCTCCGCGGCATGCCGGCCGGTGACCGTTGCCTGGACGGTGCCCACGAGGCAGGACCCGGCGCGCAGCCGCAGCACCCAGTTGCACCAGGAGACGGACGGGTCGGGGGAGCCGGCGACGAGCCGCTCGTAGCGGGTGCGCAGGACGCCGGGGGAGTCGGGAGCGCCGCCGATGAAGGTGTGCAGGGCCGGGTCGGAGAGGGCGGCGGCCATCTCCTCGGCGTGTTCCACGCGCAGGGGGAGCAGGTCGAGGCGGGCGGTGGGGATGGGCTCGGCGGATACGCGGGACTCGGTCACCGCCGGAAGCCTACGGGTCCGGGCCGGCTCAACGCGCCGGATCGGCCACGGCCTTGCGCGGACGGTGCGGGACGGGGGAGGAACGGCGGGCCAGGGCGAACGGGCCGCCACACACCGGGTGCGGCATGATGCCCTTTCAGACCGACGTTCCAGGGGGGAACATGCAACTCCGGCACACCGCCGCAGCCGTCGCCATCACCGCACTGGCACTCGCACTCGCCGCCTGCTCCGGCAGCGACAGCGACGAGCAGTCCCACGCCCAGCCGAAGACCTCGGCGTCCGAGCGAGAGGCCCCGCAGCAGCAGAAGGACGATGCCGCCAAGAGCCCGGGCATCCCTCCCGAGCCGACCGGGGCCGACCGCGTCATGCTGCTCCGGGCCCTCGCCGCGGCCAACCCGGACGTCGTGAAGTACGAGGACAAGGCCATCGACGCCGCCCGCAACCAGTGCTCGGCGATCAACGGCGGTGCTCAGCGTCTCGACTGGTCGGCCTCGCAGCGCTTCACCTACGAGGACGTCACGACCACGGAGGCACAGGGCAAGCAGATCAACCAGGCCCTGAAGGGCCTCGGCTTCTGCGCGGCCTGAGCAACGCGGCCGGTACGGCACACGACTGAGGGCTGACCCGCTTTCACAGGTCAGCCCTCAGTCGTCAAGGGTGAGTGACGGGACTCGAACCCGCGGCATCCTGGACCACAACCAGGTGCTCTACCAGCTGAGCTACACCCACCATGACCGGAAGTCCGAGGAGTGTTCTCCCCGACCGGCCGAGAAAAAGTGTACAGGGTCCGAAGGGGTGCTCGCGCACGGCTTTCGCGGCGCCCCTTCGACGGGCCCCGTCACGCCTGCTGAGCAGGCAGGACGTGCTTCGCGGCGATGGTCTTCGCGGTGTCGGAGTCCGGGCCGGGCTGGGGCACGAAGATGGCCTCCCGGTAGTAGCGCAGCTCCGCGATGGACTCGCGGATGTCGGCGAGCGCGCGGTGGTTGCCGTTCTTCTCGGGGCTGTTGAAGTACGCCCTCGGGTACCAGCGGCGGGCCAGCTCCTTGATCGACGAGACATCGACGATCCGGTAGTGGAGGTAGTCCTCCAGCGTCGGCATGTCCCGCAGGAGGAAGCCGCGGTCCGTGCCGACCGAGTTGCCGCACAGCGGGGCCTTGCCGGGCTCCTTGACGTGCTCCTTCACGTACGCCAGGACCTGCGCCTCGGCGTCCGCGAGCGTCGTGCCGTTCGGGAGCTCGGCGAGCAGCCCGGACGCGGTGTGCATCTGACGCACCACTTCCGGCATCGTCTCCAGCGCCCGGTCCGGCGGACGGATGACGATGTCGACGCCCTCGCCGAGTACGTTCAGCTCGGAGTCGGTGACGAGGGCGGCCACCTCGATGAGCGCGTCGTCGGACAGCGAGAGGCCGGTCATCTCGCAGTCGATCCACACCATGCGATCGTTCATGCGACCACCCTACGGCTCCCCTCTCGGGGGCGAGCCGGGACCGCCTCGAACGATCTCGCCACGCGCCCGGGCGTCCCGGCGCCGCCCACCGGTGCCGGCGTCCGGGCATTCGGCTCCTCGAACACCGGTCGGGCCTGATCGCGCCCGACCGGTGTTCGAGGCCGCCGTTTCCCCGCTCACATACCGCTGCGCTGCCCCGGCAGGCTCGCCCGGCTCGCCAGGTAGGCCTCGCGACCGTTGTCCGACGGCGCTGACGCCGAGGGCGACAGCTGTGCCGACGAACCGACGGCGCTCGCGGCGGCCGTGCGGCGGGTCTGGAACGGGACCTCCGGGTGGAGCGCCGGGGACTGCTGCCCCGACGGGCCGGTGGGCCCGGTCACCCCGGACGTTCCCGGGGCGCCGTCGCTGTCCACCGGCTTCTCACCCTGCGGGCGGCGCGCACGGTACGCCGCCCGGTAGGCGGCCGGCGACGAGCCCAGCTGCCGGCGGAAGTGCCCGCGCAGCGCCACCGGTGAGCGGAAGCCGCAGCGGCCCGCGACCTCGTCCACGGAGTAGTCCGACGTCTCCAGCAGGCGCTGGGCCTGCAGGACGCGCTGCGTGATCAGCCACTGCAGCGGCGCGCTTCCCGTCAGGGAGCGGAACCGGCGGTCGAACGTACGACGGCTCATGTACGCGCGTGCCGCCAGTGTCTCCACGTCGAACTGTTCGTGGAGGTGTTCCAGCGCCCAGGCGACGACCTCCGCGAGCGGGTCGGCGCCGATCTCCTCTGGTAAAGAACGGTCGAGATAGCGCTCCTGGCCTCCGCTCCGGCGTGGCGGGACCACCAGACGGCGGGCCAGCGCACCGGCCGCCTCGTTGCCGTGGTCCGACCGCACGATGTGGAGGCACAGGTCGATCCCGGCCGCCGTCCCCGCCGACGTCAGCACGTCGCCGTCGTCGACGAACAGCTCCCGCGGATCCACATGCACCGACGGATAGCGCTTGGCCAGCGTCGGCGCGTACATCCAGTGCGTGGTCGCGGGGCGGCCGTCCAGCAGGCCCGCCGCCGCCAGCACGAAAGCGCCCGTGCACAGTCCGACGATGCGGGCACCCTCCTCGTGCGCCCGGCGCAGTGCGTCGAGCGCATCCTCCGGTGGCGGTGAGGTGATCGAGCGCCAGGCCGGTACGACGACCGTGCCGGCGCGTGAGATCGCCTCCAGGCCATGCGGTGCGGTGAGTTCCAGGCCCCCTGTGGTCCGCAGCGGGCCGTCCTCGCCGGCGCACACCAACAGGCGGTAGCGCGGCACTCCGGCGTCCTGGCGGTCAATCCCGAACACCGAAAGCGGTATGGAACTCTCGAAGATGGGGCCGCCGCTGAACAGCAGCACCGCGACGATCTCCTTGCGGCGTCGCCCGGACAGTTTCCGGGCCGCGGCTTCCGGCGCGGCAGTGGAGTCGTGGCTCATACTGCTAAGCCCCCCTCGGTGGTCGCGGCTCCTCGGTTGTGTCGCTCCTGCACGTTTCCCCTCGGTCCTGCACGAGTCCCCCGCCGTAGACAGTCAAGATCGAATCTACTGCGTCACGCCGTGCCGCCGTGGCCGGTTCGGTACCCGGCCCAATGTCGACATGGCAACTTGGCGTGAAGCATTCGATCACGAAGCGTTGCACTCGTGGGCCGTGCAGGGAAGTGCGCCTTGTCGCAGTGGCCAATCCACGTAGGGTGCGCAGGGCCCCGGAGGCCCTTTCCGTGCAGGTGGAACGGGGGTTGGGGGGCGGTTACGGCGGGGGATACGCGAGAACCAGAAGTTGGCTGAAAACCAACGTCTGTGTGCGCGGAAACCGGTCAGCCGACCGGTGTATTTCCTCCGCTGTGGCGCCTGCCCCGGTGTCCCCCCGTGCCGTTCCTGTGGTGGCGGCCGCGGTGCGGTGCGCGCTCCTCGGCACGCAGGCGGGCCGCGCCGCGCTCGGACTGGCGCAGCAGCAGCCGGCAGACGCCGGTGACGGCGGCGAGGCCGAGGGCGGTGCCGGTGGCGCCGGCGAGGGAGGTCCCGTACCAGAGGAGCACGACCGGGACGAGGACACAGCTGAACGCCGCCCAGCGGATCAGGTCGGTGACGGTGTCCTGGCGCTGCGAGGCCGCGGAGGGCGCCTCGGAGGCGCGGCGGGGTCCGGACAATGCGTGCTCCCTGGGGCGTGGCTCACGGGGTTCAACGCCCGTTCGAGCGGTCGGTCACTGCGCGATCTCGCCCCCGGGCAAGTGAATCCTGTGCAAACCACCTGTACAACGCAGCAACCATTGCGTTACGGGCGTCGCCTCGTGCATGCTCCCTGGAACCCCCACGCACCGTGGGCGGGATCTGGGCGAAGGAGGCGTGCCGCCGTACCCTTGGGGGTATGGGGTTGGGAAGATGATTCCCGGACACAGCTCCGCCGCACACTGTCGTCCCACCCATAAAGGATCACAACGCCGAGACAGTCATGGCCGGTCACGAATTCTTCGAACCCGCGGACCGCAAGCGGCCGGTCGCCGATCCGACGGCGGCCGATCCCCTGGCGGCGGAAGAGCCACGCACGTCGTGCGACCCCGCTTTCAAGCACGGCGTCGTCGTCGGCTTCGACGGCTCCACGTCCAGTGAGCGCGCCCTCGCGTACGCCATCGGCATGGCGCAGCGTTCCAGCTCGGGCCTGATCATCGTCCACGTCGCCAACCGGCTGCCCACCACCGTGTGGGCGGGCTGCGAGCCGCCGGTCTTCGTCGACGTCCCCGACCACCGGACCGAGGTCCTCGGGCTGGAGCTGGCCTGCGCGGACTACCTCGCCGAGGTGCCCTGGATCCTGGTCGAGCGCGGGGGCGACATCTGCCACGAACTCGAAGAGGTGGGCCGGGAGTACGAGGCGGACGCCATCGTCGTCGGCTCCACACAGGGCATCGTCGGGCGGATCTTCGGCTCTGTCGCCGGCCGGCTCGCCAAGCGGGCGCGGCGGCCGGTCGTGGTCATCCCGTAAGCGGAAACCCGGACCCCCCCTTGCGCGCAGCGTGAAGCTACTCACGCGTAGAGGTGTTTGTGCCTTTGTGAAGGGCATACACCGGTCACACGCGGCGCGCTGCGGGCCGGGGAGTGACGGCCACCGGTCGGCTGCGCGGGCCGGGGGTTGGGCGGCTCCCCGGCGATGAGAACGGCCCCCCGTGTCCGGTGACACATGTGGGGGGCCGTTCGGTTTGCTACTCCACCGTCACCGACTTCGCGAGGTTGCGCGGCTTGTCGATGTCCCTGCCCAGGGCCAGTGCCGTGTGGTACGCGAGGAGTTGCAGCGGGATGCCCATGAGGATGGGGTCCAGTTCGTCCTCGTTCTTGGGGACGACGATGGTCTGGTCGGCCTTCTCCTGCTCCTGGTGGGCGACGGCGAGGATCTTGCCGCTGCGGGCCTTGATCTCCTCCATGGCCGCGCGGTTCTTCTCCAGCAGGTCGTCGTCCGGGACGATCGCGACCGTCGGCAGGGCGGGCTCGATCAGGGCCAGCGGGCCGTGCTTGAGCTCGGAGGCCGGGTAGGCCTCGGCGTGGATGTAGGAGACCTCCTTGAGCTTCAGGGAGGCCTCGCGGGCCACCGGGTAGCCCCGGACGCGGCCGATGAAGAGCATCGAGCGGGCCTCGGCGAACTGCTGGGCCAGCTTCTCGATCTCCTCCTCCTGCTTCATGATCTCGGAGATCTGCTCCGGAAGCTTCCGCAGGCCCTCGATGATCCGCTTGCCGTCCCGGACGGACAGGTCGCGGGTGCGGCCCAGGTGCAGGGCGAGCAGTGCGAAGGCGACGGTGGTGTTGGTGAAGCACTTGGTCGAGACGACGCAGACCTCCGGGCCCGCGTGGACATAGATGCCGCCGTCGGCCTCGCGGGCGATCGCGGAGCCCACGACGTTCACCACGCCCAGCACCCGGGCGCCCTTGCGCTTCAGCTCCTGCACGGCCGCCAGCACGTCGTACGTCTCACCGGACTGCGAGACCGCGATGTACAGGGTGTCGGGGTCCACCACCGCGTTGCGGTACCGGAACTCCGAGGCCGGCTCGGCGTCGGCGGGGATACGGGCCAGCTCCTCGATCATCTGGGCGCCGATCATGCCCGCGTGGTACGAGGTGCCGCAGCCGAGGATCTTCACGCGGCGGATCTTGCGCGCCTCGCGGGCGTCCAGGTTCAGGCCGCCGAGGTGCACGGTGGAGAAACGGTCGTCGATGCGGCCGCGCAGCACGCGGTCCACGGCGTCGGCCTGCTCGTGGATCTCCTTGTGCATGTAGGTGTCGTGGCCGCCCATGTCGTAGGAGGCCGCCTCCCACTCCACGGTGGTCGGCTCGGCGGTCGTGCGCGTGCCCTCGGTGGTGTACGTACGGAAGTCGTCGGCCTTGAGGGTGGCCATCTCACCGTCGTCCAGCGTCACTATCTGCCGCGTGTGGGCGACCAGGGCGGCGATGTCCGAGGCGACGAACATCTCCTTCTCGCCGATGCCGAGGACGACCGGGGAGCCGTTGCGGGCGACGACGATGCGGTCCGGGAAGTCGGCGTGCAGGACGGCGATGCCGTACGTGCCCTCGATCAGCCGCAGCGTCTCGCGGACCTTGTCCTCCAGCTTCTCGGCCTGCGAGCGGGCGATCAGGTGGGTGAGGACCTCGGTGTCGGTCTCGGAGAGGAACTCGACGCCGTCCGCCTCCAGCTTGCGGCGCAGGTCGGCGGCGTTGTCGATGATGCCGTTGTGGACGACGGCGACCTTGCCCTCGGCGTCCAGGTGCGGGTGGGCGTTGACGTCGGAGGGGGCGCCGTGGGTGGCCCAGCGGGTGTGGGCGATGCCGGTGGTGCCCTTGAAGCGCGCCGGGACCTTGGCCTCCAGGTCACGCACCCGGCCCTTGGCCTTGACCATCTTCAGCCCGGCCGTCTTCGGGGACGTGACGACGATGCCCGCCGAGTCGTACCCGCGGTACTCCAGCCGCTGGAGGCCCTCCAGCAGCAGGGGCGCCACGTCGCGCTTCCCGATGTAACCGACAATTCCACACATACAGATGTGTCCCTCAGCCGTAGACGATGCGGCGCAGCTGGCGGAGCGTGAGCTCCGGAGGTGCCACGGCGCGGTATTTCAGGTCCGCCTCGATCCGCTCGAAGATCGTCGCGTTCACCAGGCCCTGGGCCTGCAGCTCGCGGTGGCGGCGACGGACGTAGTCCTCGGTCGTCTCGTCGAAAAAGGCGAGCACGTCCTGGATCACGCGCAGTGCCTCGCCCCGGCTCAGGGGCGTGGACCGCGTCAGATGATCAACGAGTTCGTCGTGCACCCGGTAGATCCTGAGGTACGGGAACGGGTTTCGCAAGGATCCTGCCCGATTTCGGGCAGCCTTCTGTGGAAAATTCTTAGGACAACATTGAAGCTCTTATGAGCCCCTGTTCGTGAGCCGTCCATCCGGCGTCCTGCGATTCGTTGCCCAGGGGGACGAGTTTCGGACGCCATGGACATTCCTCGCATGGGAGTACCCGAGAAGCTCGCCGAGCGCATGAGCATGGCCGAGCAACACGAGTACCTGCGCGCCAGATTCTCCCGGCGCACGATGATCAGGGGCGGCGCCGTCACACTGGGCGCCGTCGCGGGTGGCGCGTTCGTGCCGGGTGCCACCGCCCGGGCCGCCGTGCCGACCCGGTCGACCGCCCCGGCGACCGGGGCTGTCGACGGTGCCTTCGTCGCGCCCTTCGGGCGTCACCTCGCCTACGGCAACGACCCGCGCACGGAGATGACGATCTCCTGGCAGGTCCCGGTCGCCGTGCACAAGCCCTTCGTCCGCATCGGCGCCCACCCCTGGGACCTGTCCCGGAGGATCGACGCCGAGGTCCGCACCCTCTACACCCCGGCCGGCGTCGGCGCGAGCGGCGACCACACGCAGTACTACCTCCACGCCAGGCTCTCCGACCTGCGCCCGGGCCGGACCTACTACTACGGCGTCGGCCACGCCGGATTCGACCCCGCCGAGCCCCACCTGCTCGGCACCCTCGGCACCTTCACCACCGCCCCCGCCCACAAGGCGCCGTTCACCTTCACCGCCTTCGGCGACCAGGGCGTCAGCTACCACGGCCTCGCCAACGACGCCCTGATCCTCGGCCAGGAACCGGCCTTCCACCTGCACGCCGGCGACATCGCCTACGGCGACCCCACCGGCCAGGGCAAGACCTCCGACACCGGCTTCGACTCGCGCGTCTGGGACCAGTTCCTGGCGCAGACCGAAACCGTCGCCAAGTCGGTCCCGTGGATGGTCAGCTACGGCAACCACGACATGGAGGCCTGGTACTCGCCCAACGGCTACGGCGGCGAGGAGGCCCGCTTCACGCTCCCCGACAACGGGCCCGACAAAGCGAACCTGCCGGGCGTCTACTCCTTCGTCCACGGCAACACGGCGATCATCTCGCTGGACCCCAACGACGTGTCCTTCGAGATCCCGGCCAACCTCGGCATCTCCGGCGGCACCCAGACCAAGTGGTTCGAGGCGCAGCTGAAGAAGTACCGCGCCTCGAAGGACATCGACTTCATCGTCGTCTTCTTCCACCACTGCGCCTACTGCACCTCCACCGCCCACGCCTCCGAGGGCGGGGTGCGCCAGGAGTGGGTGCCGCTGTTCGAGAAGTACACCGTCGACCTGGTGATCAACGGCCACAACCACCAGTACGAGCGCACCGACGTCATCAAGGGCGACGCCGTGGCCAAGAAGCTGCCGATCGGCGGCACGGCGTACCCCGAGACCGAGGGCGTGGTGTACGTGACGGCGGGTGCGGCGGGCCGCAGCCTGTACGCGTTCAGCGCTCCCGACTCGTACGAGGGCCACGAGCACGAGGTGGACTCCGTGGCCTCGTTCGTCAACCTCAAGGACGGCAAGCAGAACGAGACGGTCGCCTGGTCCCGGGTGCGCTACCTCAACTACTCCTTCCTGCGCGTGGACGTCACCCCCGCGCCGAGGGGCCGCTACGCCACGCTGAAGGTCCAGGGCATCGCCGAGACGGGTGACCGGATCGACCACTTCACGGTGGCGCGCAGGGCGAAGTAGCTCCTCACGGGCGCTGCATCCGCTTGAGCGGTCGGTCTCAACACGACGGGCACCCCGGTGGACCGTACACCGGGGTGCCCGCCCGTCCGTGGGGCGTCTACAGCCCCGCGATGGGGTTCTGCAGGTTGCCGACCAGCTGCAGGGCGCCGGACGGGTCCGCGAGGTCCACCATCTGCTTGTTGTTGCGCAGCTGCAGCCGGTTGAGGCAGGACAGGGCGAACTCGGGGGCGAACATGTCGTACTGCTCGAACTTGTCGGCGAGTTCGGGCACCGACTCCTGGTACTCGCGGGTGACGTCCGCGACCGTACGCCAGAAGTCGTCCTCCTCCAGGACTCCCTCTCCGGCGAGGTTCGCGGCGAGGAAGCGGAAGAAGCAGTCGAAGACGTCCGTGAAGATCGACAGGAGCTTCTTGTCCTCCGGGACCTCGACGCGCAGCCGCTCGACCGTCGGCGGCAGTACCGCGTCCTGGTCCATGACGGCGATCTCCTCGGCGATGTCCTTGAAGATCGCGCGCTGCACGACGCCGTCCTTCAGTACGAGGATGACGTTCTCGCCGTGCGGCATGAAGACCAGGTCGTAGGCGTAGAAGCTGTGCAGCAGCGGGGTGAAGTACGCCCGCAGGTAGTGCCGCAGCCACTCCTTCGGCGTGAGGCCGGACTGCTCGATCAGCGCGCCCGCGAAGGAGGCGCCCTCGTGGTCCACGTGGACGAGGGAGGCCATGGTGGCCAGCGACTCGCCCTCCCGCAGCGACGGCACCGGGCTCTCCCGCCACAGCGCGGCGAGCATCTTGCGGTACGGCGAGTAGCGGTCGGTCGCCTGCTCGTACTCCAGATGCCGGTAGCCGACGGCGGCGCGCTCGCGGATGATCGTCAGGCCCGTCGACTTCAGCACCGGGTCGCCCTCGATCAGCTGGGCCAGCCAGTCGTTGATCGCCGGGGTGGCCTCCATGTAGGCGGCCGACAGCCCGCGCATGAAGCCCATGTTGAGGACGGACAGCGCCGTCTTCACATAGTGCTTCTCGGGGTGCGAGGTGTTGAAGAAGGTCCGGATGGACTGCTGGGCCAGGTACTCGTCGTCGCCCTCGCCCAGGCAGACCAGGTGCCCGCGGGCGACCTCGGCGGCGAAGGTGACGGTGAGCTTGTTCCACCACTGCCAGGGGTGGACGGGGATGAGGAGGTAGTCGGCCGGGTCGAGACCCTGGTCGGTCAGCTGCTTCTCGAACCGCTCGACCGTTTCCGCGCCCAGCTCCTGCCGTACGAAGGACTCGTACTCGATGCCGGCCCCGGCCGTGAACGCCGCCCGCGAGCGGTGCGCGGCCAGCCACACCAGCCGGACCGGACTCGCGGTCTCGGGGGCGTACGACAGGTACTCGTGGATGCCGAAGCCCAGCCGGCCGTTGTTCGCGACGAAGCAGGGGTGGCCCTCGGTCATGCCGGTCTCGATGGCCTGGAAGCCGCTCCTGGCGAGCTCGGCGACCGGGATCTGCGGCTTGGTGAGCTTGTAGCAGGTGCCGGAGAGGGTGGAGGAGATCTCCTCCAGATAGACGGGGAGGATCTCGTCGCTCAGGCCCAGGGACTGCTTCAGCTCGATGAAGAAGTCCAGCGCGGCGAGCGGGAGTTCCGCGCCGTCGCGGTGGCGGGTGATCGAGTCGGCGTCCACCTGCCAGTGGTCCAGGGCGCGGCGGGTGGCGGTGAAGCGGTAGCGGGTCAGGCCGTCGTCGCTGCGGACGACGTACCCGTCGTCGCCGTCCTTCTCCGGCGTGATCAGCCGCTCGTGCGCGAACTCGGCGAGGGCCTTGCGGATCAGCAGGCGGTTGGCCTTCTCCCAGCGCTCGGGGGAGAGGTGGGCCACGGCGTCGGACAGGGTCATATCGCCACTCCTCGAGCTGCCCGGCTGCGCTTTGCCAAGAATTGTTCACGCGTGCAGAAGCTCAGCAGCGCGCGCTTCTCCGGCTTGTCGATCTCACGCGCCGGCACGAAGCCGACGGCCTCGTTCAGCGCGTGCACGGCCTTGTTGTCCACGTCCGGCTCGACCACGACCCGCCGGGTGCGGGGGTCGGCGAACAGCTCGTCCATCACGGCGGTAATCACGGCCTTGGTGAAGCCGTGGACCGGCCGGTCGGTGGGAGCGACGAGGAAGTGCATGCCGACGTCACCGGGCTCCGGGTCGTACAGGCCGACCAGCTCGCGGTGGGCGGGGTCGTACTTCTCCATCAGGAAGGCGGGTTCGCCGTCGTGCAGGCCGAGGTAGGCGTGGTGGTGCTCGTCGGCCGCGATCTCCAGGTAGGCGCGCTCGACGTCCTCCAGTCTCGCGTCCTGCATCATCCAGAACGCGGCCTTGGGGTGGGTGACCCAGCCGTGCAGCAGCTCGGCGTCCTTCATCGGGTCGAGCGGGCGGACGGTGAAGGTGCCGATGGTCATACGGCGAACTCCTGGAAGGCGATGCTCTTCTCGACCGGGTAGTACTCGCTGCCGAGCAGCTCACGGATGATGTAGCTGTTGCGGTACGCGCCCATGCCCAGGTCGGGGCTGGTGATGCTGTGCGTGTGGACGCCGGCGTTCTGCAGGAACACGCCCCGGCCGGTGACGTCGATGGCGTAGTTGCGGGCGACGTCGAAGCGGCCCCGGCCGTCGAGGCGGAGGCGGTCGCGGATCGGGGCGAGGAAGGCCGGGGGCTCGTAGTGGTAGCCGGTGGCCAGCACCAGGCCCTCGGTGCGGATCCCGAAGTCCTTGTCCTGCTCGTCCTGGTGGAAGTCCAGCTCGTAGCTCCCGTTCTCGTAGCGCGCGCCGGTCAGCGTGGAGTTGGTGAGCAGGCGGGTGGGGACAGGGCGGCCGCCGCTGGTGACGTTCTTCTGGTACAGCAGGTCGAAGATGTCGTTGATGAGGTCCGAGTTGATGCCCTTGAACAGGCCCTTCTGCTGCTTCTCCAGCCGGTAGCGGGTCTCCTCGGGCAGCGCGCGGAAGTAGTCGATGTAGTCCGGGGACGTCATCTCCAGCGTCAGCTTGGTGTACTCAAGGGGGAAGAACCGCGGGGAGCGGGTGACCCAGTTGAGCTGGTAGCCGTGGACGTCGATCTCGGAGAGCAGCTCGTGGTAGATCTCCGCGGCGCTCTGCCCGCTGCCGACGATCGTGATCGACTTCTTGGCCTGCAGCTCCGCCTTGCGGTGCATGTACTGCGCGTTGTGGAAGAAGTCACCGCCCAGGCCCCGGCACGCTTCGGGGACGAAGGGGACCGTGCCGGTGCCGAGGACCAGGTGACGGGCGTGGTACGTCTCACCGGCCTCGGTCCGTACGACGTACAGCTCGTCCTCGTACGTCACCTCGGTCACCGTCGTGCCGAAGCGGATGCTGCTCAGCTTCCCGGCGGCCCAGCGGCAGTAGTCGTCGTACTCGACCCGCAGCGGGTAGAAGTTCTCCCTGATGTAGAACGAGTACAGGCGGCCCCGCTCCTTCAGGTAGTTGAGGAAGGAGTACGGGGACGTCGGGTCGGCGAGGGTGACCAGGTCCGACATGAACGGCGTCTGGAGGTGGGCGCCGTCGAGGAACATGCCCGCGTGCCACTCGAAGTCGGGCTTCGACTCCAGGAAGACGCCGTCGAGCTCGGCGATGGGCTCGGTCAGGCAGGCGAGGCCGAGGTTGAAGGGGCCCAGGCCGATCCCCACGAAGTCATGGACGTGGCTGGCTTCAGGAAGCGCGGTCAAGGGTCTCTCCCAGGTACTGCTCGGCGTGGCCGGCGATCAGGTCGAGGACGGCGGCGATGTCGGTCGCCTGCGTCTCGGGGTTGAGCAGGGTGAACTTCAGGTAGTGGCGGCCGGCGACCTTGGTGCCCGCGACGATCGCGTCGCCGGAGGCGAACAGGGCCTTGCGGGCGTACAGGTTGGCGCGGTCGATCTCGGCCGGGTCGGTGACGGTCGCCGGGATGTAGCGGAAGACCAGGGTGGAGAGCGTCGGCTGCACGACGACGTCGAAGCGCGGGTCGGCGGCGAGCAGTTTCCAGCCCTCCTGCGCCAGGTCGCACACCTCGTCGAAGAGCTGCCCGATGCCGTCGGCGCCCATGGTCCTGAGGGTCATCCACAGCTTGAGGGCGTCGAAGCGGCGGGTGGTCTGCAGGGACTTGTCGACCTGGTTGGGGATGCGTTCCTGCACCATGCGGCGCGGGTTGAGGTACTCGGCGTGGTAGGTGGCGTGGCGCAGGGTCGAGGCGTCCTTCACGAGCACGGCCGAGGAACTCACCGGCTGGAAGAAGGACTTGTGGTAGTCGACGGTCACCGAGTCGGCGCGCTCGATGCCGTTCAGACGGTCCCGGTACTTCAGCGAGGCGAGCAGGCCGCAGCCGTAGGCGGCGTCGACGTGCAGCCAGGTGTCGAACTGCTCGCACAGCTCGGCGATCTCCGGGAGCGGGTCGATGGAGCCGAAGTCGGTGGTGCCGGCGGTGGCGACGACGGCCATGGGGACGAGGCCGTCCTGCTTGCAGCGCTCCAGCTCATGGGCGAGCGCCAGGGTCTGCATGCGCTTGTCGTGGTCGACGGGGATGGAGACCACGGCCTCCTGGCCGAGGCCCAGCAGTTTCGCCGACTTCTTCACGCTGAAGTGGCTCACCTCGGAGGCGAAGATGCGCAGTTGGGCGAGAGAGTCGGACTTCGCTTCCTCGCGGGCCAGCAGCAGCGCCTGGAGGTTGGACTGCGTGCCGCCGGAGGTGAACACGCCGTCGGCGGCCGGTCCGAGGCCGATGCGCCGGGCCGTCCAGTCGATCAGTTTCCGCTCGATGAGAGTGCCGCCGGCCGACTGGTCCCAGGTGTCGAGGGAGGAGTTGACGGCGGACAGGACGGCCTCGCCGAGCACGGCCGGGATGACGACCGGGCAGTTGAGGTGGGCCAGGTAGCGGGGGTGGTGGAAGTAGACCGCGTCCCGGAGGTAGACGTCCTCCAGTTCGTCGAGGACGGCGGTGGTGTCGTGCAGCGGCTGGTCGAGGTCGATCGCGTCGATGCGGGGGGAGAGGGCGTCGACCGTGACGCCGGTGAACGGCCGATCGGTGGTGGCGAGTTTGGCGGCCACCCGCTCGACTCCTTCGGTCACGGAGCGGCGGTACTGCTCCGCGGTGGTGTCGTTGAGCAGGTGCGAGCGCATGTGGGGGTCCTCCGGTGGGGACGGTCCGGTGCGGGACGGAACGGGGCGGAGCCTCGGTTCAGCTTAGGTTAGCCTAACCTAAGCTCATTTTCCCGAAACCCCGCCCACCCGTGACTGTGGTCACGTCTGCGTCCACGGGTAACTCCCGTGGACGGATGCGCCGTTACTCCTGCGTGCGCAGCTGCTCCTCGGTCATCCCCTGCCGCCAGTAGCCCACGAAGGTCACCCGCCGGCGGTCGATCCCGCGCTCGCCCACGAAGTGCCGGCGCAGCGCCTTCACACAGCCGGACTCGCCGGCGATCCAGACGTACGGCCGCTCGGCGGGCGGGAGTTGCGCGCCGCGGAGGGCGCCGAGGGCCATGGGGGACCCCTCGGCGCTCTGCTCTCCGCCGTCCCGCACGAGCCAGGTGATCTCGGCGTCCGCCTCGGTGGTGAGGTCCTGGATGTCCCCGGCGTGCGGCACCTCCAGCCAGACCCGGGCGCGGGTGCCGGCCGGCAGCGACTCGACGATGGCCGAAGCGGCCGGTACGGCGGTCTCGTCGCCCCAGATCACCACCAGATCGGCGTCCGCGGGCGGCCGGAAGCGGATCGCGCGGTTGTCCGCGATCGCCGGACCGAGCAGCAGCACCCGGTCCCCGGCGGCGGCCCGTGCGGCCCACCGGGAGGCGGGGCCCGCCTGGGTGGCGCCTCCCGGCTCGACGCCGTGCAGCGCGAAGTCGATGTCGATCTCATCGGGATCACGCCGCAGCGCCCGGAGCGTGTACGACCGCATCACCGCCCGTACGTCGTCCGGCAGTTCCCGCCACCCCTGCCACCAGCCGTCCCCCAGCTCGATCGGCACGACCGGCTCCGGCTGACCCGGGTGCGGCAGGAACAGCGACAGCGACTGGTCCCGCCCGTCGGAGTGGAACGCGTGCAGGTCGGGCCCGGCAAAGGTGACGCGCACCAGAGACGGCCCGAGCCGCCTCGTCCGCACGACGTGGAGGGAGAAGAAGCGGAACGGGGCGGCTACGGCGGTTGTCATGGGGGGCTCCTGAGTTGACGTCAGGTATGGGATTGGGGGGATGGCGGCGGACTCAAGGCACCGCCCTCCCCGTGAAGCGCCTAACTGACCTTCTTGGCCTTCTCGATGGCCTTCGCCAGGTTCTCCACCATCGGCACACACTTGTCGTACGAGAGGATCGGCTCGGGCGAACGCCCGATGACCTGCCCCGCCTTCACCGCGGGCAGCTTCTTCCAGGTGCCCTCGGTGATGTCGGCAGGCTGGATCGCCGAGGACCGGTCGTCCATCATGATGATGTCGGCCGGGTACTTGTCGACGTTCTCCCAGCTCAGCGACTCGAACCAGCCGCCGCCCTTGGCCTTGGCCTTCTCCGGCGGCTCGACGAAGTTCACGCCGAGGGCCTTGAAGTACTCCAGGTCGACGGAGAGGTTGGTGCCGGAGACGTAGAACAGGTCCTGGCTGGCGGAACCGGCCATCACCTTGATGTCCGGCTTGGCCTTGGCGGCCGCGCGCAGCCGGGCGGAGGCGTCCTCGAACCGCTTCTTCGCCTCGGTGATCTTCGACGACGTCACGTCCGCGCCGAGTGACTTGGCGAGCTCCAGCATGCGCTGCAGCGGCTCGGTCAGCTGGCGGTCGTAGACGGAGATGCCGACGCTCGGGGCGCCCACGGCCTCGATCTTCTTCGTCGCCTCCTCCGGGACGTACCAGAGGGTGCCGACGTTGTCGAACATCGTGGTGATGAGGACGTCGGGGGCCAGGGCCGCGTACTTCTCGATGCTGAACTGGCCCCACTCGTTGCCGAGGATCGTCAGCTTGCTGATGTCCATGTCGCCGGCCTGGACATCGGCCTTGCCGTCCTTGGTCTCGGTCGGGCCGAAGACGCCCTTGGCCTGGATGCCGTAGTCGTACAGCGCGGCGGCGACGCCGACGAACGCGACGATGTTCGAGGGGACCTTGTCGGCCTTCGCGGTCCGGCCGCGGTCGTCCTTGAAGGACCAGGGGCCGGACTTCGCCGCCTCCTTGGCGTCCGATCCGCTGCTCTTCCGGTCGTCGTCACCGCAGGCGGCGAGGGCGGCACCGAGGCCGAGGGCGCCACCTGCGGCGAGGATGCCACGGCGGGACAGTCTTACAGGGCGGGCGTTGGACATGGGTGCCTTCTGCTTTCGTGCATGCGGGGACGCTGGCGGAACCGTGCTTAGGGTAGCCTAACCTCAGCACCTGTCCAGAGGTCAACCGCCCGTACGCTCCGGCCGTATGTCCCGCGCAGGCCCCGTCATACGCCCACCGCGTCAGCCCGCCAGCCCCAACTCCCGTGCGATCAGCATGCGTTGTACCTCGCTCGTCCCCTCGCCGATCTCCAGGATCTTGGAGTCGCGCCACATGCGGGCGACCGGATACTCGTTCATGAAGCCGTAGCCGCCGTGGATCTGGGTGGCGTCGCGGGCGTTGTCGACGGCGATGGTGGAGGAATAGAGCTTCGCGAGTGCCGCCTCCTTCTTGAAGGGTTCGCCCGCCACCAGGCGGCTCGCCGCGTCGCGCCAGGCCAGGCGGGACGTGTGGGCCTTCATCTCCATGTCGGCGATCTTGAACTGGATGGCCTGGTTGGCGCCGATGGGCCTGCCGAAGGCGTGGCGTTCCTTCGCGTACTTGACCGATTCGTCCACGCAGCCCTGGGCGAGGCCCGTCGCCAGGGCCGCGATGGCGATGCGGCCCTCGTCGAGGATGCGGAGGAACTGGGCGTAGCCGCGCCCCTCCTCGCCGAGCAGATTCGCTGCCGGGACGCGGACGTCGGAGAAGGACAGTTCGCGGGTGTCGGAGGCGTTCCAGCCGACCTTCGAGTAGGGGGCCGCCACCGTGAAGCCGGGGGTGCCGGACGGGACGATGAGGGACGAGATCCGCGGCTTGCCGTCCGGGCCCCGGCCCGTGACCGCCGTGACCGTGACCAGGCCCGTGATGTCCGTGCCCGAGTTGGTGATGAAGCACTTGGTGCCGTTGATCACCCATTCGCCGGACGACTCGTCGAGGCGGGCCGTCGTACGGGTCGCGCCCGCGTCCGAGCCGCCGTCCGGTTCCGTCAGACCGAAGGCGCCCAGCATCTCGCCCGAGCAGAGGCGGGGGAGCCACTCGCGCTTCTGCTCCTGAGTGCCGTAGCGGTAGATCGGCATCGCGCCCAGGGAGACCCCGGCTTCGAGCGTGATCGCGATCGAGGAGTCGACGCGGGCCAGTTCCTCCAGTGCGATGCCCAGGGCCAGATAGTCGCCGCCCATGCCGCCGTACTCCTCCGGGAACGGCAGGCCGAACAGGCCCATGCGGCCCATCTCCCGGACGATTTCGTACGGGAACTCATGGTGTTCGTAGTACTCGCCGATCTTCGGCGCCACGACATCGTGTGCGAACTCCTCGACCGTGCTGCGGAGTTCGTCCAGTTCGGGGGAGAGCTTGTGGTCCATGGTCGTTCACTGCTCCTTGTGGGAGGCGGTGTGGGAGAGGGCACGCACGGTGCGGGACGGGCTGGGTCGGCCCAGGTGGTCGGCCATCCACACGCTGGTGGCGACGAGACGGCCGAGGTCGACCCCGGTGTCGATGCCGAGGCCCTGCAGCATCCACACGAGGTCTTCGGTGGCGAGGTTTCCGGTGGCGCTCTTCGCGTACGGGCAGCCGCCCAGACCGCCGGCCGAGGCGTCGACGGTCGTCACGCCGTGGTGGAGGGCGGCGAGGGTGTTGGCGAGCGCCTGGCCGTAGGTGTCGTGGAAGTGCACGCCCAGCGCCTCGGTGGGGACGCCCTGTTCGTCGAGGGCGGTGAGGAGGGCGCGTACGTGGCCCGGCGTGGCCACGCCGATCGTGTCGCCCAGGCTCAGTTCGTCGCAGCCCATGTCGACGAGGGCCCGGCAGACGCGGACCACCTGGGGGACCGGGACCTGGCCCTCCCACGGGTCGCCGAAGCACATCGACAGGTAGCCGCGGACCTGGACGCCCTCCGCCTTCGCCCGCGCCACCACCGGCTCGAACATGGCCAGCGCCTCGTCCACCGTGCGGTTGAGGTTGGCCTTCGCGAAGGACTCGGTGGCGCTGGCGAAGACGGCGATCCGGCGGGCGCCGAGCTTCAGCGCGCGGTCCAGGCCGCGTTCGTTCGGCACCAGGACCGGGAGCGCCACCGGGAGGTCGCCGACCAGCGGGTAGAGCCGCTCCGCGTCCGCCAGTTGGGGCACCCACTCGGGGTGGACGAAGCTGGTCGCCTCGATGGTCGTCAGGCCCGCGTCGGCCAGGCGGCGGATGAACTCCGCCTTGACCTCGGTCTCCACGGTCACCTGCTCGTTCTGCAGGCCGTCGCGGGCGCCGACCTCGTGGATCCGGACGCGGGCGGGGAGGCCGGGGGACGGGACGGTCATGGGCAAGGTCATTTCTCCTCCTCCGCCGGGGCGATGACCGCCAGGACCTGGTCCATGGCGACGGTCGTGCCCGGCGTGACGTCCAGTTCGGTGACCGTGCCGGCGTGCGGGGCGGAGATGACGTGTTCCATCTTCATCGCCTCCACGACCAGCAGGCTCTGCCCGGCGGCCACCTCGTCGCCGACGGCGACCTTCACCACGGTCACCGTGCCGGGCATGGGCGCGGTGAGCGAGTCGGCGCCCGCGTGGGCCGCGCGGGTGAGGGACGCGGCGACCGGGTCGTGGTCGCGTACGTGCCAGGCGTCGCCGTCGCGGCCGAGCCAGTCGGCGGCGCGGTGGAAGGTGTGGCGGACGCCGTCCAGCGTCACCGAGACCTGGTCGCCGGTGACGGTGTGGGTGCCGCGCGGGGTGTGCTCCACGGGGTCGCCGAGTGCGCGCAGAGGGAACGTCACGGGCTTGGGCTCCCCGCCCAGCCGCCAGCCGCTCGGCACCGAGAACGGGTCCGTCCAGCCCTCGTCCCCCGGACGCAGGGCGTCCAGACGTACGGCCGCCGCCGCCTCGTACACCTCCTCCGGTACGTCCGTGGAGACGAGCCCGTCCACCTCCCGCTCCACCAGCCCGGTGTCCAACTCGCCCGCCACCACCGCCGGATGCGCCAGCAGCCGCCGCAGGAACCCGGCGTTCGTCTGCACGCCCAGCGTGACCGTCTCCGCGAGAGCCGCCCGGAGCTTGCGCAGGGCCGTGGCGCGGTCGGGGCCGTACGCGATCACCTTGGACAGCATCGGGTCGTACAGGCTGCCGACCTCGGTGCCCTCGCTGAGCCCGGAGTCGGTGCGGATGCCGTCGCCCTGCGGTTCGCGCAGCTTCAGGACCGTGCCGCCCGAGGGGAGGAAGCCCCGCGCCGGGTCTTCGGCGCAGATGCGGGCCTCGATCGCGTGTCCGGTGAGCCGGATGTCGTCCTGGGTGAAGGACAGCGGCTCGCCCGCCGCCACCCGCAGCTGCCACTCCACCAGGTCCAGGCCGGTGACCAGCTCGGTGACCGGGTGCTCGACCTGGAGGCGGGTGTTCATCTCCATGAAGTAGTACGACGTCGGATCCCCGCCGGGGACGATGAACTCCACCGTGCCCGCGCCCCGGTACCCGCAGGAGCGGGCCGCCTGGACCGCCGCCTCGCCCATCGCGGCACGCGTGCCGGAGTCGAGGAGCACGCTGGGCGCCTCCTCGATGATCTTCTGGTGGCGGCGCTGGAGGGAGCACTCGCGCTCGCCCAGGTGGACGACGGTGCCGTGGCCGTCGGCCAGGACCTGGATCTCGATGTGCCGGGGGCGGTCGATCCACCGCTCGACGAGGAGCGTGTCGTCGCCGAAGGAGGCCGCGGCCTCGCGCCGGGCCGCCGCGATCTCCTCGTCCAGCCGTGCCAGGTCCCGCACCAGGCGCATGCCCTTGCCGCCGCCGCCGGCCGAGGGCTTGAGCAGCACGGGTGCGCCCAGCTCCCGGGCCGCCTCGGCCAGCTCGGGGTCACGGCCACCGGGCACCACGGGCACGCCGGCCGCCTTCACCGTCTCCTTGGCGCGGATCTTGTCGCCCATGAGCGCGATGGCCTCGGCGGGCGGCCCGATGAAGACCAGTCCCGCCTCCTCGCAGGCGCGCGCGAAGTCGGCGTTCTCCGCGAGGAAGCCGTAGCCGGGATGGACCGCCTGGGCGCCGGTCCGGGCCGCCGCGTCGAGGAGCCGTTCCACCGAGAGATAGCTCTGTGCGGCCGGCGCCGGGCCGATCCGTACCGCCGTGTCGGCCTCCCGGACGTGCCGGGCGTCGGCGTCCGCGTCGGAGTGGACGGCCACCGAGCGCACGCCGAGCGCGCGCAGCGTACGGATGACGCGGACCGCGATCTCGCCCCGGTTGGCCACGAGCACTGTGTCGAACATGGGTCCCCTCCTCACATCCGGAAGACGCCGAACGCCGGCTCACCGAGCGGGGCGTTCGCGCACGCGGTCAGGGCCAGGCCCAGCACCTGGCGGGTCTCAAGCGGATCGATCACGCCGTCGTCCCACAGGCGGGCCGTCGCGTAGTAAGCGTTCCCCTGGCGTTCGTACTGCGCACGGATCGGCGCCTTGAAGGTCTCTTCCTCCTCCGCCGACCAGGGCTCCCCGCGCGCTTCCAGCTGGTCCCGCTTGACGGTCGCGAGGACGGAGGCGGCCTGTTCGCCGCCCATGACCGAGATCTTGGCGTTCGGCCACATCCACAGGAAGCGGGGTGAGTACGCCCGTCCGCACATGGAGTAGTTCCCGGCGCCGTACGACCCGCCGACCACGACGGTCAGTTTCGGTACGCGCGTGCAGGCCACGGCGGTCACCATCTTGGCGCCGTGCTTGGCGATGCCGCCCGCCTCGTAGTCCTTGCCGACCATGAAGCCGGAGATGTTCTGCAGGAACACCAGCGGGATGCCGCGCTGGTCGCAGAGCTCGATGAAGTGGGCGCCCTTCTGGGCGGACTCGGAGAACAGGATGCCGTTGTTGGCGACGATCCCGACCGGGTGGCCGTGGATCCGGGCGAAGCCGGTGACGAGGGTCTGCCCGAACTCGGCCTTGAACTCGGCGAAACGGGAGCCGTCGACGACCCGCGCGATGATCTCGCGTACGTCGTAGGGGGTGCGGGAGTCGACCGGGACGGCGCCGTACAGCCCGTACGGGTCGATCTTCGGCTCGACGGCGGGCCGGACCTCCCAGGGGAGGGGGCCGCGCGCGGGGAGGGTGGCGACGATGTTCCGTACGATCCGCAGGGCGTGCGCGTCGTTCTCCGCGAGGTGGTCGGTGACGCCCGACACACGTGCGTGCACCTCGCCGCCGCCCAGTTCCTCGGCGGTGACGACCTCGCCGGTGGCGGCCTTCACGAGCGGGGGGCCGCCCAGGAAGATGGTCCCCTGGTTCCGGACGATCACGGCCTCGTCGCTCATCGCCGGGACGTACGCCCCGCCGGCGGTGCAGGAGCCGAGCACGGCGGCGATCTGGGGGATCCCGGCGCCGGACATCCGGGCCTGGTTGTAGAAGATCCGGCCGAAGTGCTCGCGGTCCGGGAACACCTCGTCCTGCATGGGCAGGAAGGCGCCGCCGGAGTCGACGAGGTAGAGGCAGGGGAGGCGGTTCTCCAGGGCCACCTCCTGCGCCCGCAGATGCTTCTTGACGGTCATGGGGTAGTAGGTCCCGCCCTTGACCGTGGCGTCGTTGGCGACGATCACGCACTCGCGTCCGCTGACCCTGCCGATGCCGGCGATGACCCCGGCGGCCGGGGCCTGCCCGTCGTACATCCCGTCGGCGGCGAGGGGTGCCAGCTCCAGGAAGGGTGAGCCGGGGTCGAGGAGGCTGTCCACCCGGTCGCGCGGCAGCAGCTTTCCGCGCGCGGTGTGCCGCGCCCGGGCCTTCTCGCCGCCGCCGAGCCGGGCCTCGGCGAGCTTGGCGTGCAGCTCCTCCACCAGGGCGCGGTGCGCCTCCTCGTTGGCGTGCCAGGCCTCCGACGCGGGGTCTGCCGCGCTGTGGAGCTCCGGTGCCTCGTGCATCCTGCGGTCCCCTCACTTGTTAATGAGCGTTAACGCATTTCCTCCAGGTTAACGAGCGCTAACCCCGCTGTCTAGAATTGCCTCCATGGCCACCAGAACCGACGCCCCCACCCGTCGCGAGCAGATCCTCAAGGAGGCCGCCCGGCTGTTCGCCGAGCGCGGCTTCCATGGCGTCGGTGTCGACGAGATAGGAGCCGCGGTCGGCATCAGCGGGCCCGGTCTGTACCGGCACTTCGCCGGCAAGGACGCGATGCTCGCCGAGTTGCTGGTCGGCATCAGCGGTCAGCTGCTGACGGGCGCCAAGCGGCGCCTGACGGAGGCCGAGGGGGACGCCCGGGCTCCCGAGGCGGTCCTCGACTCGCTCATCGAGGGGCATATCGACTTCGCGCTCGACGACCGTCCCCTCATCACCCTGCACGACCGGGAGCTGGACCGCCTCCGGGACAGCGACCGCAAGCTGGTACGGCAGTTGCAGCGGCAGTACGTCGAGCTGTGGGTGCGGGTGCTGCGCGAGGTCTACCCGGAGCTGTCCGAGCCGGCCGCCCGCTCCGCGGTCCACTCGGTCTTCGGCCTGCTGAACTCGACGCCGCATCTGGCGAGGTCCGGCTCCCTGCCGGGGCGCGGCGCCACGGCGGCGCTGCTGCACCGGATGGCGCGGGGGGCGTTCGCGGCGGCCGGGGCGGAGTGACGCCGGTGCCGGTGGGTGCCTGCGGCGGCCTGTGCGGGTTCGGTGGGGGTTCGCGTTGCGCCTACGGATGCGGGTGTGAGTCGGGGCCGCGCCGGGGGGTGTCCGTCCTCGGTCCGGCGGAACCGTCTCCTGCGGAGGTGGGCGGTGATGGACGCCGGCCGCTGCGGGCGGACACCCCCCGACACGGCCCCTTGCCGCCGTGGGCGGGTGCGGGTGTGTGGGGGGTTGGCGTTCGCGCCCCCGGCACGTCCCTTTCTCGCTGTGGGTGGGTGCGGGTGGGGCGCGGCCCGGCGCTACCCGACCCGCTGCATCGCCTTCCACCGTCGTTCCGCCATCGTCGCTCCGGACTCGCGGCGGGCCATTCGGCGTAGGACGGGCGGGGCGAGGAGGAGGCCGGCGAGGGACCAGGCGGACAGTACGGCCGCTGTCTCCAGGTGGCGCCAGGACGCGCCGATCTCGACGGCGACCGCGCCGGCCGGCAGCAGGGCGGACCGGAGGCCGAGGCCGAGCCAGTACACGGGGAAGATCTGGCCGACGGTCTGCAGCCACTCGGGCAGCTTCGACAGGGGGAAGTAGATGCCGGAGACGACGACGAGTCCCATCACCGGAAGCATGAGCAGGCCGACGGTGCGCGGACTGCCGACCAGGGAGCCGATGACGGCGCCGATCGGCAGGGTGGCCAGGAGGCCGAGCGGCACCACCCACAGCAGGATCAGCCAGGCCGTGCCGCCCTGCTGGGCGACACCGTCGACCAGGAACACACCGGCGACGAGGGCGAGTGCCATGGAGACGACAGCCGTACCGGACACCAGGATGATCTTGCCTACCAGGTGACCGACCATGCCGTGCGGCACCGCCTTGGCCCGCAGCAGCGTGCCGTCCTCCCGCTCGGTCGCGAGGAGCTGCGCCGTGGTCGTCATCCCCGTGAACGCCAGCGTCATCCCGAGCAGGCTCGGCAGCATGAACGCGCCGGCGGATATACCCGCGCCCTTCAGCCGGTCGTCCCCGGCCAGCAGCACCGGCACGATCATCAGGACCGTCCAGAGCCCGTGCCCGAACAGGTCCTGGCCCGTGGTGAAGGTCTGCCGCAGTTCCGTCCAGCCCCGCCGCACCCCGGCCCGCGCCGCGTACCACACCGGACTCATCGCTGTCCCTCCCCAAGGGTGTGTGCCGCCTGTTCGCCGGGGCCGTTCCCCGCCTCCCACTCCCGCACCATCGTCAGGTAGGTGTCCTCCAGGCTCGCCCGGCGCACCTCCAGCCCGCCGATGGCGTCGCCGTGTTCCTCGAACAGCCGGCGGACGAACCGGGTGGGCTCGGCCGTCGCCTCTTCGAAGGGCTGCCCGTCCCGGGTCCAGCGCACGGTGGCCTCGGCCGATGCCTGCCGGGACAGCTCCTCGGCCGGGCCGTCGGCCACGATGCGGCCACCGGCCAGGATGAGGATCCGGTCGGCGAGCTTCTCCGCCTCCGCGAGGTCGTGCGTGGTCAGCAGAACGGTGGTGCGCTCGTCCGCGAGCCCGCGCACCAGGCCGTGGAACTCGTTCCTGGCCTCCGGGTCGAGACCGGCCGTCGGCTCGTCCAGGAACAGCAGCTCGGGCCTGCCCACGATGCCGACGGCCACGTCGAAGCGCCTGCGCTGCCCGCCGGACAGGGTCCCGACCCGCTTGTCCGCCTGCTCGGTCAGTCCCACGGCGGCGATGAGCTCGTCGACGTCCCGCGGCCGCTGCACGTAGGCGGTGGAGTAGGGGACGTAGTACGAGCCGAGATGGGCCAGCAGTTCCCGCACCCGCCACTTGCCGTGGTCGCGCCAGGACTGCAGCACGATGCCCAGCCGCGCACGCCACCGCTCGTCCCCACGCGCCGGATCGGTGCCGAGGACGGTGACGTCCCCGGCCGAGCGCATCCGGAAGCCTTCCAGGATCTCGATCGTGGTGGTCTTGCCCGCGCCGTTCGGGCCGAGCAGTACGACGACCTCGCCGCGCCGGGCCGTGAAGTCGACCCCCTTCAGGACGTCCTGGCTGCGGTAGCGCATCCGCAGATCACGTACGTCGATGACCGTGTCGCTCTCGGGCGGTGGGCTGCTCCCCGTCCCGGATAAGGCGTGCGCGGTCGTCATCGGTGTTCCCCCTCTGGTCTGCTGTCACGGGGGGCGACCCGCCTCCCCTTGACCAGCACTTTACTGATTGTCCTGGCCGGGCGAATCCCGGTGGGCGGGTGTCAATCGTGACGAGCGTTACTCCCGTCCCACCCTGGACGCCGTCCATTACCCGCCGGTACGCTGGGTGAGCAAGCGCTTAGCCAAGGGATCGCAACCTTCGGTCGGGGATTCCGGGCGGCGAGCAACCAGGTACGCGAGAGCGGCGCCGGTTCAGGCGCAAAGGAGGGCGGCGGCGTGCGCCGTACAGTGTTCAACGAGGACCACGAGGCGTTCCGGGAGACCCTTCGCGCCTTCATCGAGGCCGAGGTCGTCCCCGTCTACGACGAGTGGTTCGCCGCGGGCCAGGCGCCGCGCGACTTCTACTACAAGCTCGCCGAGCTCGGTGTCTTCGGCATCCGCGTCGACGAGGAGTACGGCGGCGCCGGCATCGACTCCTACAAGTTCGAGGCCATCATCTACGAGGAGACCGCCCGCGCGGGCGTCTCCTTCGGCGGCTCCGGCGTGCACGTGCTGCTCGGCCTGCCGTACATCAAGATGCTCGCCAACGACGAGCAGAAGAAGCGCTACCTGCCCAAGTTCGTCTCCGGCGAGGAGATGTGGGCGATCGCGATGACCGAGCCGGGCACCGGCTCCGACCTCGCGGGCATGAAGACCACCGCCAAGCTGAGCGAGGACGGCACCCACTACGTCCTCAACGGCGCCAAGACCTTCATCACCGGCGGTGTGCACGCCGACCGGATGATCGTCTGCGCCCGCACCGCCGCGCCCACCGCCGAGGACCGCCGGCACGGCATCTCCCTCTTCGTCGTGGACACCAAGGCCGAGGGCTACTCGGTCGGCCGCAAGCTGGACAAGCTCGGCCTGAAGACCTCCGACACCGCCGAGCTGGCGTTCGTCGACGTGAAGGTCCCGGTCGAGGACCTCCTTGGCGAGGAGAACAAGGGCTTCTACTACCTCGGCCACAACCTCGCCTCCGAGCGCTGGGGCATCGCCTACGGCGCCTACGCGCAGGCCAAGGCCGCCGTCCGGTTCGCCAAGGAGTACGTCCAGCAGCGCACCGTCTTCGGCAAGCCCGTCGCCGCCTTCCAGAACACCAAGTTCGAGCTGGCCGCCTGCCAGGCCGAGGTGGACGCCGCGGAGGCCGTCGCCGACCGTGCCCTGGAGGCCCTGGACGCGGGCGAGCTGACCCCCGCCGAGGCCGCCAGCGCCAAGCTGTTCTGCACCGAGGTCGCCCACCGCGTGATCGACCGCTGCCTCCAGCTGCACGGCGGCTACGGCTTCATGAACGAGTACCCGATCGCCCGCCTGTACGCGGACAACCGCGTCAACCGCATCTACGGCGGCACCAGCGAGATCATGAAGACGATCATCGCCAAGGACATGGGTCTGTAAGGTCCACGACATCACTGGCCGATACAACTGTCTGTCATGAGCCAGGCACTTCAGGATCTCCTCGATCTGCTCGACCTGGAGCAGATCGAGGAGAACATCTTCCGCGGCCAGTCCCGGTCCGCCGTCGTCCCGCGCGTCTTCGGCGGACAGGTCGCGGCCCAGGCGCTGGTCGCCGCCGGGCGTACGGTCCCCGAGGACCGGCACGCCCACTCCCTGCACGCGTACTTCCTGCGCATCGGCGACCCGGGCGCGCCCATCGTCTACAACGTCGAGCGCATCCGTGACGGCCGCTCCTTCACCACCCGCCGGGTGGTCGCGGTCCAGCACGGCAGACCGATCTTCTCCCTGTCGGCGTCCTTCCAGACGTACGAGGACGGCCTCGACCACCAGGCCCCGATGCCGCCCTCCCCGGACCCGGCCACGCTGCCCACCTCCCAGGAGCGGCTGCGCGGCTACGACCACCTCGACCCGGCGGTCGTCGAGAGGTTCCTGGAGGCACGCGAGGCGATCGACCTGCGCTATGTCGACGAGCCGCCCTACGGCCGCTTCGGCGAGCCGCGCGCACCGCACTCCCAGGTGTGGTTCCGCACCAACGGCAAACTCGGCGGCGCTGTCGACGAACCCCTGCTGCACGTCGTCCTCGCCACGTACGTCTCCGACATGACCCTCCTCGACTCGGTCCTGCTCGCGCACGGCCGCGGCGGCTGGGCTGTCGGTGATGTGGTCGGGGCCTCGCTGGACCACGCCATGTGGTTCCACCGGCCGTTCCGCGCCGACGAGTGGCTGCTGTACGACCAGGAGTCGCCGTCGGCGTACGGCGGCCGGGGCCTCGGGCAGGCCCGCATCTACACGCAGGACGGACGGCTCGCCATCTCGGTGATCCAGGAGGGCGTGGTCCGCGTGCCGCGGAAACAGGCACCGTGACCGTCGGCCGGGAGGCGTGGAGCCCGCGGGGCGGGGCCGTGCTGGTCGCGGCCCTCAACGAGTGCGCTGACCGGCGACCGGGCAAGGGTGGCCGGCGCGGGCACCAACCCGTTCCGGTTACTCCGTGACCGGGGACTCCGCGATGCAGCCGCCGGCGGTCACCATGCCACTTCCGCTCTGTTCCTCCAGCACCTTGCCCTTGTAGGTGATCTTGCACGCGACCTGGGCGCCTTCGGGGTCCGCGGCGACGGGCATGACCGCCGCGGGCATGATGCCGCGCAGTGTGACCGTCTTCCTCCAGGGCAGCTTGGGCTTCGACACCGAGTCGATCTTCGGTGCCGTGGCCTTGCCGCCGCCGCCGTGGAACTCGATCGAGTCGACGTTCTTTCCCGTGACCTCGTAGGTGACTTCGTACGTCTCGTCCACTGCCTTGTCGACCTGGTCGACCGCCTCGGAACAGGAGCTGAGGCCGAACGCGAGGCCGGCGACGGCGACGGAGCAGACGGCGGCGCGGATGGTGCGCTTCAAAGGGATCCCCCCGGATCGTGATGGTCGGATCCGCAGCCAAGCGCAAAGAGAAAGTCAAGTCAAACGGTTAGGGCATCCACCCTGGGACCGAGCGGCCGTTCATGCTGGGGGTGGAGGTTCGGTCCGCCGGGCGCTGAAAAGCTGTTGATCATGACAACCGCGTCCCCGGACCTCACCGCTCTCCCTTACCACCGCATGGCCCACTGCACCGGCCGTCACCGCTGGTGGCGGTCGCTGCTCGGCACCCTCCTGGTGCTCGGCGGCTGGCTCGTGCTCATCCTCTTACTCTTCGGCTACACCTACGTCCTGGGGAAGGTGGCCGACCACCCCGAACTGCCCGACGGCAGCATCGACTTCGGGCCGCTCGGAAACACCGCACTGGAGCTGACCTGCATAGCGATCGCCCTGCCGGTCGTCCTGCTGGCCGTGCGCCGGCCGGGCCGACGTCCGGCCGGCACGGTGTCGTCGGTCAGCGGGCGGTTACGTGTCGGCTGGCTGGCCCGGTGCCTGGGTGCCGCCGTGCCGTCCGTGGTCCTGCTGTCGGCGGTCGCGTTCCTCCTGCCGGAGGGCGATGACGGCTCCGGGGCGCCCGCCGTCTGGGTGGGCTGGCGGTCGTTCCTGGTCTCCCTGGCGGTGCTGGCCGTCTTCGTCCCGTTGCAGGCCGCGGCGGAGGAGTACGTCTTCCGGGGCTGGCTGATGCAGGCGGCCGGCGCCTTCGCCCGCTCGCCGTGGCTCGCGGTCCTGCCGCAGGCGGCGCTGTTCGCCGCCGCCCACGGCTGGGGCACGCCGTGGGGCTTCGCCAGTCTGCTGTTCTTCGGCCTGGTGGCGGGGTGGCTGACCATCCGCACGGGCGGCCTGGAGGCGGCCGTCGCCGTGCACGCCCTGAACAACCTGCTGGCCTTCGGCCTGTCCGCCGCGATCGTCGACGGCCTGTCCTCCGACGAGACCGCGACCGACTCGCCCTGGCAACTGGCCGTCACCGACATGGCGACCGTCGGCCTCTACGCCGCGACCGTGCTGTGGCTGACCCGGCGCCACCCTCCGCAGCGGACCGCCCCCGCGATCGTCCCCCCGGCCGTACCCCCCATGCCGTACGCACAGCCACCGGCCGCGCAGGCCCCGAACGCCTAACCGAGCCCCGCCTCCGACAGCAGGTACGCCGTCATCGGGTCGTAGTAGCGCGGGCTGACCACGTGGTCGTCGAGGGGGACCACGACCTGGAGGGTGCCCTCGGACTCGGCGAGGAAGAGGGCCGGGTCGTTGGAGTCGGCGTAGCCAACGGAGTCGACGCCGTGCCGGCCGGCGTAACCGGCCCAGCCGTGGTCGGCGACGACCAGGTCGGGCAGCGGGCGGCCCGCGCGCTCCAGGGCGGTGAGGATCGCCTTCATCGGCTCGCCCGAGTGGGTGTGCCAGAGGCTGGCGCCGTGTTCGAGGACCGCCACGTCCGCGAACTGCATGACATACCCCTCGTCCGTCGTCAGCCCGTCCGGGATCACGACGATCTCGCAGCCGGCGGTGCGCAGCGCGGCGGCCGTGGCGCGGTGCACGTCGAGCAGGCCGCCGGGGTGACCGGTGGCGAACAGCACCCGCTGCCCGCCGTCCGCCGCCTTGCGCAGCCGCCCGGCCAGGCGCTCCAGGGCGGCGACGGTCAGCTCGGGGTCGATGGTGTCCTGGCCGTACCTGTACTCGGGGTCGTCGTTGACGCCGACCCGCTCGGCCATCACCGCGAGCACGTCCTGCTCGTCGCTCCAGCGGTCGCCCAGTTCCAGGCCGAGCCAGTAGTGGCGGTCGCCGTTGGCCAGCTTCCGGTAGTGGGAGAGGTTGTTCTCGCGGGGCGTGGCGACGTCGCCCGCGATGCGCGTTCTGACGAGGTGCTCGACGAGTTCGGCGCGGCTGGGGGTCCCGGGTATCGGCATGGGTCCCATTGTGGGGCAGCCACCGGTGGCCGTCCCTGGGGTATCGCCCCCTGGGACGGGGGTCACGTACTCAGTTTCCGGACTGGGCGCTCGTACTCACAGGCGCCGCAGCGCGAACCACAGTTCCATCCGTACGTCCGGGTCGTCGAGGTCGGTGCCGAGCAGGGCCGCGCAGCGGGCGATGCGCTGCCGCACGGTGTTGCGGTGCACCGACAGGGCGACGGCCGTGCGGTCCCAGCTGCCGTGCAGGGACAGCCAGGTGCGCAGCGTCTCGGTGAGCGCGGGCGCCTGGGCGATGGGCGCGAGGAGCGTGCGGGCGTGCGCCTCGGCCTCGGCGTCGGGGACCAGGTCGGCGAGGGCGGGGCGGCTGCCGTGCCGGACCAGTGGGGTGCGGGTGGCGCGGGCCCGGGCCAGGGCACGGGCCGCCTGCGCATCGGCGGCCGGCGCCTCATCCGGGGTGACGGGAGCGCTGACCCCCAGGGTCCAGCCGGGCTGCGGGGCCGGTTCGCGGTCGGCCGGGACCAGCACCCGTACGGCGTCCCGTCCCGGATCGACGAGGGCGGACCCCAGTGCGGCGCCCAGCGCGGAGGCCGCCATGGCGTCGGGGGCGTGCGCGTCCGGGCGGCCGTGCACGACGAGCCACCGCTCGGCACCCAGCAACGGGGCCACCTCCTCGGGCGGGCCGCCCAGCAGCAGCCGGACGAGCGCGGAGGAGCGCGCCGCCCCCGTGCCGCTGCGCTGCTCGCCGGTGAGCAGGGAGAGCAGCACGGCGGCGACGGAGGCAATGGTGTGGTCGCCGGGATCGCGGTGCGGGGCGGCGACGCCGAGCACGAAACCGTGACCGGGCCCGAGGGCGTAGGCGGCGAGGTGGATGCCGGCGACGGTGTCCGTGGCGGTGGCGGAAGCCCGGCGGCCGACCACCTGCGCCAGCTCTCCCAGCGCCTCGCCCACGTCCGCCGCACAGGCCCGCCCCGCCGTCGCGAGCCGGGCCCCGTCCGGCCCGTACAGCACGGCCCACCCGCCCAGCCGCCGGGCCAGCTGCCGCAGCACGGACGGCACCGGGTCCGGGCGGGAGGCCGCGGCGGCGAGGCTCTGCTGGGCCTCAGAGACGCGGCGCAGCTCGGCCAGACGGGCCTGGGCCATCAGCTGCCAGACCGCGCGGGCCACTCCCGAGAACGTGGTCTCGGGCGGCACCTCCAGCAGCGGCAGGCCGTACGCGTCGCAGGCCGCGACCAGCGCCCGCGGCACCGTGTCGTGCACGGGGGCGAGCCCGAAGCCCAGGGCCGCGCCGCCCGCCGCCACGATCCGGGAGACGTAGTCGTCGAAGTACGTCCCCGAACCCGCCGCTTCCGGGATGTGCACGCCCGCCGTCAGCAGCAGCTCCCCGCCCAGCAGGTACGGGTAGGGGTCGGCCATCTCCGAGGTGTGCGCCCAGTGGATGACGATGCCGGGGTCGGCAGGCCCGGCGATCTGGTGCAGCGCCAGGTCCTCGCGGGCCAGGAGTGCCGTGAGGGGCACTGGTGGCGTGGGGGGAACAGCCGGATCCGGCATGGTGGACGTTCCCTCCGTCATCTGGCGCTCGAATGGATGAAACGTACACTTCGCAGTCGCTTTCCGGCCACCTAGGGTCATCCCTCGTCATCCCTCGTCCCCGCCACCGAGAGTGCGCGAAGGAGGCCTCCCCATGGCCGTCGACTACGTCGTGATCGTCGTCTATCTGACCGGCATGCTGGCCATGGGCTGGTGGGGCATGCGCCGCGCCCGCTCCAAGAGCGAGTTCCTCGTCGCCGGCCGCCGGCTCGGGCCCGCGATGTACTCCGGCACCATGGCGGCGATCGTCCTCGGCGGCGCGTCCACCATCGGCGGTGTCGGGCTGGGCTACCAGTACGGCCTCTCGGGTGCCTGGATGGTCGTCACCATCGGCCTCGGCCTGCTGGCGCTGAGCGTGTTCTTCTCCGCCCGCATCGCCCGCCTGAAGGTCTACACCGTCTCCGAGATGCTCGACCTGCGCTACGGCGGACGGGCGGGCGTCATCTCCGGCGTGGTCATGTGGGCGTACACCCTCATGCTGGCGGTCACATCGACCATCGCGTACGCCACGATCTTCGACGTCCTCTTCGACATGAACCGCACGGTCGCGATCGTCCTCGGCGGCTCGGTCGTCGTCGCCTACTCGACGCTCGGCGGCATGTGGTCGATCACGCTCACCGACATGGTGCAGTTCGTGGTGAAGACCGTCGGCGTGCTGCTCCTGCTCCTGCCCGTCGCGGTCGTCAAGGCGGGCGGGTTCAGTGCGATGAGGGCCGAGCTGCCGACGTCGTACTTCGACCCGCTGGGCATCGGCGGCGAGACCATCTTCACGTACGTGCTGATCTACACGTTCGGCATGCTCATCGGGCAGGACATCTGGCAGCGGGTCTTCACCGCGCGCAGCGACCGCACCGCCAGGTGGGGCGGCACGGTCGCCGGCACCTACTGTCTCGTCTACGCCCTCGCCGGAGCCGTCGTCGGTACGGCCGCCAAGGTGCTGTACCCGCAGCTCGGCAACGCCGACGACGCCTTCGCGACCGTAGTCAAGGACGAACTCCCGGTGGGCGTACGGGGGTTGGTGCTGGCGGCCGCTCTGGCCGCGGTGATGTCGACCTCCTCGGGCGCGCTCATCGCCTGCGCCACCGTCGCCAACAACGACATCTGGTCGCGGCTGCGGGGCATCGTGCAGCCCTCCGGCGAGGAGCACGACGAGGTCCGGGGCAACCGTGCCTTCATCCTTCTCATGGGCCTCGCGGTGATCGGCACGGCGATCTGGCTGAACAACGTCGTCGAGGCGCTGACCGTCGCCTACAACCTCCTCGTCGGCGGCCTCCTCGTCCCGATCCTCGGCGGACTGCTGTGGAAGCGCGGCACCGTGCAGGGCGCCCTCGCCTCCGTCGTCGTCGGCGGACTGGCCGTCATCGCCCTGATGGCGGGTTACGGCATCCTCGCCAACGAGCCCGTCTACTACGGCCTGCTGTCCTCCCTGGCCGCCTACGTCGCCGTCTCCCTGGCCACCCGGCCGACCGACGCGGCGGTGCTGGCGGCCTGGCGCGAACGGCTCGCCGGCCGCGCGCCCGAACCCCTGTCCGAGCCGGTCCCGGCTCCCCAGTAAAGTCGAGCCCAGTAGTACAAACGCGACGAAGCGTAGGAAAGAAGGCAGAACAGTATGAGCGGCAACGAGACGCCCCGCGGCCCCGTCGACTCCTCCCGCATCCCGCGGTACGCCGGCCCCGCGACCTTCGCCCGGCTGCCCCGCCTGGACGAGGTCGGCACCGCCGACGTCGCCGTGGTGGGCGTGCCCTTCGACTCGGGCGTCTCGTACCGGCCGGGCGCCCGCTTCGGCGGCAACGCCATCCGCGAGGCCTCCCGGCTGCTGCGCCCCTACAACCCGGCGCAGGACGCCTCCCCCTTCGCCCTCGCGCAGGTCGCGGACGGCGGGGACATCGCCGTGAACCCCTTCGACATCAACGAGGCCGTGGAGACCGTCGAGGCGGCGGCCGACGAACTCCTCGGCACCGGCGCCCGCCTGATGACCCTGGGCGGCGACCACACCATCGCGCTGCCGCTGCTGAGGTCGGTGGCGAAGAAGCACGGCCCGGTGGCGCTGCTGCACTTCGACGCGCACCTCGACACCTGGGACACGTACTTCGGCGCCGAGTACACGCACGGCACCCCGTTCCGCCGCGCGGTCGAGGAGGGCATCCTGGACACCTCCGCCCTCTCCCACGTCGGCACCCGCGGCCCGCTGTACGGCAAGCAGGACCTCACCGACGACGAGAAGATGGGCTTCGGCATCGTCACGTCGGCGGACGTCTACCGCCGGGGCGCCGACGAGGTGGCCGACCAGCTGCGGCAGCGCATCGGCGACCGTCCGCTGTACATCTCCATCGACATCGACTGCCTCGACCCGGCCCACGCCCCCGGCACCGGCACCCCCGAGGCCGGCGGCATGACGTCCCGTGAGCTCCTGGAGATCCTGCGCGGGCTGGCATCGTGCAACCTGGTGTCGGCGGACGTCGTCGAGGTGGCCCCCGCGTACGACCACGCGGAGATCACATCGGTGGCGGCCTCCCACACCGCGTACGAACTGACCACGATCATGACCCGCCGGATTGCCGAGGCCCGCGAGCAGTGACCCACGACCACGACCTGGTGCTCCGTCCCACGCCCGCCCAGACGGAGGCCGCGCTCAACCCTCCACCCGGCCGCAACGGCGGAGACCTGGTCGTGGAGACCCTGGCCGGACTCGGTGCGACGACCGTCTTCGGCCTGCCCGGCCAGCACGCGCTGGGCATGTTCGACGCCTTGCGCCGCTCGGACCTGCGCTACATCGGCCTGCGGGTGGAGAACAACGCCGGTTTCGCGGCGGACGCGTACGGCCGGATCACGGGCGAGGCGGCGCCGCTGCTGCTGTCCACGGGCCCGGGTGCGCTGATGTCGCTCGCCGCGCTCCAGGAGGCGGCCGCGGCGAGCGCCCCCGTCCTGGCGATCAGCAGCCAGGTCCCGACGGCCGGGCTGGGCGGGGGCCGCCACGGCTATCTGCACGAACTCCCGGACCAGGCGGCGTCGTTCCGGGGTGTGGTGAAGTCGGTGCACACGGTCCGGACGCAGTCGCAGATCCCGTCCGCGATCGAGGCGGCCTGGACGTCGGCCCTGACTGCCCCGCACGGCCCGGTGTGGGTGGAGATCCCGCAGGACGTGCTGCTCGCCGAGACGTCGATCCCGGTGGTGACGGGGGGCGACGCCTTCCCCGACGAGCTGCCTCCGCGTCCCGAACTGACGGCCGTGGCAGCCGACTTGCTCTCCCGCGCGTCCCGTCCGGCGATCATCGCGGGCGGGGGAGTGGTACGGGCCGACGCCTCGGGCAAGCTGAAGCGGCTGGCCGAGGCATTGCGGGCCCCGGTGGTCACCACGCCCGGCGGCAAGGGGGCGTTCCCGTGGAAGCACCCCCTCTCGCTCCAGTCCTGGCTGGAGGACCGCCACACCACGGACTTCCTGGAGGACGCCGACGTCCTTCTGGTGGTCGGCTCCGGCCTCGGCGAGCTCTCCTCCAACTACCACACGTTCAAGCCGCGCGGCCGGGTCATCCAGATCGAGGCGGACCTCGGCAAGCTGGAGTCCAACCACCCGGCGCTGGGCATCCACGCGGACGCCCGACTGGCGTTGCAGGCGCTGCTGGAGACGGTCTCCGAGCGGGAGGACCCGACGGCGCCGGAGCGCGTCCGCGCACTCCTCGCGAAGGTCGCCGAACGCATCGCCTCCCAGGAACTCACCCTGGAGCAGCAGGTGCTGGCCTCGGTGCGCAAGGCGCTGCCCGCCGACTCCCCGTCCTTCTGGGACATGACGATCCTCGCCTACTGGGCCTGGTCGGCGTTCGACCCGAAGGGCCCCAACCACATGCACTCCGCCCAGGGCGCCGGCGGCCTCGGCTACGCCTTCCCGGCGGCACTGGGCGCGGCCGTCGCCGACCCCACCCACCCGGTGCTGGCGGTGTCGGGCGACGGCGGCGCCCTGTACTCGATCGCCGAGCTGGCGACCGCCCGTCAGTACGACCTGAACGTCACCTGGCTGATCGTCGACGACGGCGGCTACGGCATCCTGCGCGAGTACATGACCGACGCCTTCGGGCAGGCGACGGCGACCGAGCTGACCCGGCCGGACTATGCGGCGCTGGCCGAGTCCTTCGGTGTCCCGGGGGTGCGGACGACCCCCGGGACGCTGGAAGCCGACCTGGCGGAGGCCCTGGCGTCACCGGGCCCTTCGGTGGTCGTCCTCCCGGCGGTGCTGCGCATGTTCGCGCCCACGCATCTGGGCTGAAGGGCGGCGGGTCAGCAGGCCCCCGGTCCCACGCCGTCGATACGTCCGCCGAAGTCGCCGCGGTAACGGGACCGCCAGTCGCCGTTGAAGACGTCCCGCTTCTCCACCGGCTGCCAGTTGATGAAGCAGGCGCGGGTGCTGGCCACGAAGGAGCCCACGCGGTCGTGGAGGCGGGGCGGCATGTCGCGGTAGCCGCTGCGGGCGGTCCACTCCCAGTAGTCGCCGCCGAAGCCCTCGCCGCTCCAGAAGCACACGGATCCGTCGGGGCAGGACGGCGGGGCGGCCGGCGCCGCGGACGCCCCGTGGGCCGGCAGGAGGAGCGCGGTCAGGGCGAGGGTGGCGGCGAGGGACCAGGAACGAAGCTTCACGGCACTCTCCCAAGGATTCCGGGACTGCGGACCGCCCCGGCTCACGTGCCGGGGCGATTGCCATGCTCCCGGCGGCGCGGGGCGGCCTGCCCGGGGCAGCCGCCCACACCACCTCTTGGAGCGAACCGGGGGCTCGGCGCCGCGATCCTCGTCGAGCGGCCGGCGCCGGCGCGCCGGGCGTACGGGCCCCGGGGCACCGGCGCCCGGTGCTACCAGATCGCCTCGACCCACTCCGGGTGGTCGATGAACGGGTTGCGGTTCTTCTGGTAGGTGTCGTAGATGACCTGGTTGCGGCGCTCCTCGAAGGCGTCCGGCGGGTCCGCCTCGTTCCACTGCTTCAGGACCGACAGACGGCCGTGGTAGGGAACGCTGCTGTTGCTGGTCGAGTCGTTGGGCTCCAGGTCGGGCCAGCTGTCGTCACCCTCGTACCGGACGGCCATGTAGAGGATCATGCGGGCCACGTCGCCCTTGACGGCGTCGCGGGGCTCGAAGGAGTTCGCGTCGGTGAGGCTGCCGCCGGAGTTGGTGAAGCTGCTGCCGCCGTTGTCGAAGTCCTTGTTGCCGCGGATGCTGTTGACCTGGACGTCCTCGGGACGCAGGTGGTGCAGGTCCGTGCCGGGGCCGGCCGAGGTGCCGAAGTCGCCGTGCGACTGGGCCCACACGTGCTCGCGGTTCCAGTCGCCGACGTCACCGCCGTTGAGCGACTTGCTGCGGGAGATGCCCGAGTACAGCAGCTTCACGTTGTTGCTGTTGTTCGGGTCCTGGTCGGTGACCTTCAGCGCCTCCCAGACCGCCGAGTACGACAGCTTCGTCTGGCTGCTGATGATCGTGTGCAGCGAGGACTTGAGGCTGGTGCCGGTCTTGCCGATCGCGTTCTTGTAGTACGTCGAGTCGTAGGCGGTCGTCGTCGCCGCGGCCGGGGCCGCGGTCAGCGCCGGAACGGTGAGGCCGACCAGAACGGCAGCGGTGGTCAACGCCACCGGCTTCCAGCGGTGGATGCGTGTCGCCGGCATGTGGGGGTCCCATCTACGCGGGTTGAACGGAGGCGGCACTCGGGAGCGTGACATGGACATGCGGCTCTGTAAAGGAAGCGGGCATGTCGGTTGGGTGACGGGAACCGGCAAACACGCCGAAACGGCCCCCGGCCGGTCGGGCGGGGGCCGTTGGGCGTCTCTGTCAGCTGATGTCCGAGGGGTCGAGGCGGTAGATCGTCGACTGGTTGCTCTGCGCGGAGTCGGTCGTCGTGCCGGAGCTGTCCTCAGTAGCAGAGGTCGCCCCCGCATCGTGCGAACCCCGGGTGAGTGAGCGCTGTGCCGTGGCTGGCGGCCGCCTGTGAAAATGCCAAGGAGAAGGTAACGGCCCGTGGCAGCCGTACAACCCTTCCCCCGGGTCCGTGAGTCAACAGGTGCATGACTCATGGGATATCCCGCCGGGCGAGAGTGCTGGCGGCAGGGGTGGGCGCCGGAGTGCTCGTACCGCTCGTCGCAGCCGCCACCCCGGCTGCCGCGGCCCCCGCGCCGACCGTCAGCTGCACGTCCGCCAAGGCGGGCCTCGCCGACAAGCTGCAGAAGGACATCACGGCAGCCCTCGCCAACCGCAAGGGCACGATCGCCGTCGGTCTCTACGACCGCAGCACCAAGACGACCTGCACGCTGCGGCCCTCCACCGCCTACGACTCCGCCAGCGTCGTGAAGGTCACCGTCCTCGCCACGCTGCTGTGGGACGCCAAGAAGCACAACCGGTACCTCACCGACCGGGAGACCTCCCTCGCCAAGGCCATGATCACCAAGTCGGACAACACGGCGACCTCCACCCTGTGGAGGCAGCTGGGCCTGACGAAGATCAAGGGCTTCCTGAGCGCGGCCGGGATGACGCAGACGAAACCCGGCACGAACGGCTACTGGGGCCTGACCCAGATCACGGTCACCGACGAGCAGAAGCTGCTCAAGCTGATCACCGCGAAGAACACGGTGCTCAGCGACAACTCCCGTGCCTACATCCTGAAGCTGATGGGCCAGGTCATCTCCTCCCAGCGCTGGGGCACGCCGTACGGAGCGCCGTCCGGTGTCGCCGTGCACGTCAAGAACGGCTGGCTGCAGCGCTCCACGCACGGGTGGCGGGTGCACAGCGTCGGCACGTTCAACGGCGGCGGGCACGACTACATGATCACGGTGCTCACGCACGGCAACAGCACCATGAACTACGGCATCACGACCATCCAGGGCGTCGCCAAGGCCATCCACAAGGACCTCGCCGCGAGCTGACGCTTCATGAGCCGGTCTACCGTCCGTCACCGACCCGTCCTACGGTGGCGCCCATGCGCCTGAGAACCGTACTCGCCACCGTCACCGCCGGCCTGGCGGCGGCCACCTGTCTCACCGCCGCCGGACCCGCGAACGCCCGGGCGGACAACGCCTGTTCGCCGTCCGTCTCCATCGACCGCTTCTCCGACGCGCTCGACAAGACGACGTACCGGGGCACCTACGTCGGCAACCTCTCCGCCCTCGCGGTCGACGGCGACGGTTCGCTCGCCGCCCTGTCCGACCGCTCCTCGCTGTTCACGCTGGACCGCACCACCCTCCGGCCGAAGGGCGTCGGCCGGCTCGCCGACGAGAGCGGCGCCGCGATCGACGCCGAGGGCCTGGTCGTCGACCGCGACCACACGCGGCTGGTGACCTCCGAGACCGAGCCGTCGGTACGCCGTTACTCCCCGGGCGGCCGCATCCTCGACCGCCTCCCCGTGCCGGACGCCCTCCGGGTCGCCCCGGCCGGGCGCGCCGCATCCAACGGCACCTTCGAGGGCCTGACCCTCCTGCCCGGCGGCCACACCCTGCTCGCGTCGATGGAGTACGCCCTCTCCGGCGACAGCACCGGCATCGTCCGCTTCCAGACCTGGGACAGGACGAAGGGCGGCCGCTTCGAACTCGCGGCCCAGTACGGCTACCCCGTCGACGACGGGCTCGGCGTCCCCGAGGTCCAGGCGACCCCCGACGGCCGCCTGCTCGTCCTGGAACGGGGCTACACCTCCGGTGTCGGCAACACGATCCGGCTCTACCTGGCCGACCCCCGCCGCGCCACCGACACCAGCGGCGTCGAGAAACTGACCGGCCAGAGCGGCGTACGGCTGATCGGGAAGACCCTTCTGGCCGACCTCGTGACCTGCCCGGCCCTGGGCGCCACCGCCAAGCAGCCCCAGCCGAACCCGCTGCTCGACAACATCGAGGGCATGACGGTCACGGGCCGGGCGAAGGGCCGCCTGAAGGTGCTGCTGGTGAGCGACGACAACCAGAGCGCGACGCAGACGACGCGGTTCTACTTCCTGCGGGTGCGGGTCTGAGGACACCCTGCCCGTGGTGACGGCGACCAGCCACGACGCCGGTATCCGGAGCTGCCGGACCTGTCGTCGTGGCTGATCGGCTCGCGTTACGGACGCAGCGCCGTTTCGCGCTCGACGTCCCGCTTGTCCAGTTTGGCGTCGAACTTGGCCAGCGGCTTCGCCGCCGACGGGTCCGCCTGGACGGCGGCCGGGGCGACACCGGCCCACTCAAGGACGCGGGCGGTGGCGAGCGCCTTCTCCTCGGGCACCAGGCCCGCGACATTGGCCCCGTGGTTCATGCCGGGCGCCGTGAAGACGTACGAGTCACGCGCCCCGCGGCCGAGGCGGAACGGTTCGGCGCCCCACGGGTCGTTCTGGCCGTACACGAAGAGCATGTGCCGCGCGTTGTGCCGCACCCATGTGTCGACGTCCCGCATCACCCAGGACTGGAACTTCATCGGGATCGACCGGGGCACGAAGTTCCGCGGCGGCTGGTAGCCGTAGCGGATGTACTGCTTCTCGATGGACGGGAAGTGGATCGTCGGCGCTCCCAGCTGGGTGCCCGCCTGGTAGTAGTACGGGTAGTAGGTCTCCAGGCCCTGGTCGGCGTAGGCCGAGAAGCCGGAGATCGTGTCGACGGAGTCCCAGATCTCGTCGTCGGTCGCGTTCTTCGCGTCCGCCGGGATCCGGTCGCAGTCCTTCAGCAGGCTGTACTGCCAGAAACCCCAGACGTAGTCCAGGACGACCGCCTCGTACGCCCGGTCCAGGCTGCCGATGGTGTCGAAGGTGAGGCCGTTCTCGGCCGCGTACGCCTCGTACTTCTTCTTCAGCGGCTCCCGGCGCACCAGCGCCTCCCGCTGCACGGCGTTCAGCCGGTCCCGGCACTCCTTGGTGCCGACCGTGGTGAAGAAGCGGTCGTAGGCCGAGTCCTCCTTGTTCACCACGTCGTTGGGCGCGACGTACGCGACGACGCCGTCCATGTCGCGCGGGTAGAACCGCTCGTAGTACGTGGCGGTCATGCCGCCCTTCGAACCGCCCGTGGAGATCCACTTCTTGGAGTAGACCGGCTTCAGCGCCTCGAAGATCCGGTGCTGGTCGCTGGCCGCCTGCCAGATGTCCAGCTTCGACCAGTCGGCCGGGGCGGGCCGGGACGGGGTGAAGAAGCGGTACTCCATGGACACCTGGTTGCCGTCCACGATCTGGGTCGGCTCGCGGCGGCCGGGCGTCGTCGAGACGTTGTAGCCACTGGTGTAGAAGACCGTCGGGCGGGAGACGTCCTTGTGCAGCACGGTGATCCGCTGCTGGAACGTTCCCTTGGACGGGTGCCGGTGGTCGACCGGCTGGGTGTAGTTCAGGACGAAGAAACGGTAGCCCGGGTACGGCTTCTCCTGGATCAGGCTCATGCCCGGTATCGCGAGCAGCCGGTCCTTGATGTCCGTGGCCTCCGGCTCGGCGGCGGTCGCCGCCCCCGCCGTGCTCAACGTGCCTATGAGCACCGTGAGCGCCAGCAGCCATCTGAGCGCCTTGCGCATGCACACTCCCCTGTGAGACAGATGTGCGCCGGAAGCTATCGGAGCAACTCCCTTACGCACCAGGGGACATGGGGAAAACCCTGTACGGTGCCTGTGTCCCGGGGAGATTCCGGTGTCCCGGGACGGGTCTCAGCAGAGGATCCAGCCCGAACTGACCGACCCCCGGCCCACCCTGCCCTTCACCCACACGCAGCGCTGCCCGGCGTGCACGGTCACCGGGCCTGCCCGGTACTTGTACTTGCCCTTGTCGACGACCGGCAGACTGCCGCGCGCCTGCACGCTGACCGACATCGTCCGCCTGGTGCCGGGACGCTTGGGGACGGTGACGGCGCAGACGAAGCCGTTGCGCTTGTAGACGAGCACGGAGCCGGTGGAGAACGGCAGCTCCCTCATCTTGCGTCCCGCGCAGTAGGCGGTCCCCGCGGCTGCCTGCGCCTCGGCCGGCGCCGCGACGGCGAACAGCCCGGACGCGGTCAGCACGGCCATACCGAGGGCCAGCCGCCGGCGTATCGCACCCCTGTCCACTGACGTCCCTCCCGTACTGCGACGATTGGCGTACGGGTGTACGGACGCGCGACATATGTCGGATGGTTGCGTGCCGTCACAGGGACACGGTCACCGATGGCAGGGGTGCCGGGGGCCCGCGATCAGCCGGACGCCTCGACCGCCACCGGGTACTCGTCCGGTCGGCCGATGAACGTCCGCCACAACTCCGCGTACCGCCCGCCCCGCGCCAGCAGTTCCTCGTGCGTGCCGTCCTCGGCGACCCGCCCGTGGTCCATCACCACGACCCGGTCCGCGCGGGCGGCCGTCGTCAGGCGGTGGGCGACGACAAGGGTCGTACGGCGGCCCGCGAGACGGTCCGTGGCCTGGTTGACCTGTGCCTCCGTCGCCAGGTCCAGGGCCGCCGTCGCCTCGTCGAGGAGCAGGATGTCCGGGTCGACCAGCTCGGCGCGGGCCAGCGCGATCAGCTGGCGCTGCCCGGCGGAGAGGTTGCGGCCGCGTTCGGCGACCTCGTGGAGGTAACCGCCCTCCAGGGTGGCGATCATCTCGTGCGCGCCGACCGCCCGGGCCGCCGCCTCCACCTCGGCGTCGGTGGCGTCGGGGCGGCCGTAGGCGATGGCGTCCCGGACGGTGCCCTGGAAGAGGTACGCCTCCTGCGGGACGACGCCCAGGCGGTGCCGGTACGAGGTGAGGTCCAGCGCCTTCAGGTCGGTGCCGTCGACCGTCACCCGGCCGTCCGTCGGGTCGTAGAAGCGGGCCACCAGCTTGACGAGGGTCGACTTGCCGGCGCCGGTCTCGCCGACGAAGGCGACGGTCTGCCCGGCGGGGATGTGCAGATCGATGCCGCCGAGGGCCGCGTCCGTCTCATCGGCGGCGCCGTACGCGAAGTGCACGTCCTCGAAGGTGATCTCGCCGCGCAGGGAGGAGACCTTGAGCGGTTCGTCGGAGCTGCGGGTGGAGGTGGGTTCGCGCAGCAGCTCCTGGATGCGGCCGAGGGAGACCGACGCCTGCTGGTAGCCGTCGAAGACCTGGGAGAGCTGCTGGACGGGCGCGAAGAACAGGTCGATGTAGAGCAGGTACGCCACCAGCGCACCGGTCGTCAGCGTCCCGTCGTCGACCCGGGTGCCGCCCACGATCAGCACGGCGGCCGCGGCGGCCGACGACAGGAACTGCACGAAGGGGAAGTAGACCGAGATGAGCCACTGGCCGCGGATGCGGGCGCGCCGGTAGCTGTCGCTGCGCCCGGCGAACCGGCGCCCGCCGTCCCGCTCGCGCCGGAAGGCCTGCACGATCCGCAGCCCGGACACGGACTCCTGCAGGTCGGCGTTGACCGTCGACACGCGTTCGCGGGCCAGTTCGTACGCCTTCACGCTGGCCCGGCGGAAGAAGAACGTGGCGATGATCAGCGGCGGCAGCGTCGTGAACACGACGAGCGCGAGCTGCACGTCGATCACCAGCAGGGCGACCATGATGCCGAAGAAGGTGACGACCGAGACGAAGGCCGTGACCAGGCCCGTCTGCAGGAAGGTGGAGAGGGCGTCGACGTCCGTCGTCATCCTCGTCATGATCCGGCCGGTCAGCTCCCGCTCGTAGTAGTCGAGGCCGAGCCGCTGGAGCTGGGCGAAGATCTTCAGACGGAGCGCGTACAGGACGCGTTCGCCGGTGCGGCCGGTCATGCGGGTCTCGCCGACCTGGGCCGCCCACTGGACGGTTACCACGAGCAGGGCCAGCAGCGAGGCCGCCCAGACCCCGCCGAGGGCGAACCGGGTGACGCCGTCGTCGATGCCGTTCCGGATCAGGATCGGCAGCAGCAGGCCCATGCCGGCGTCCACGGCGACCAGCGCCAGGCTGACGAGGAGGGGGAGACCGAAGCCGCGGAGCAGCCTGCGCAGGCCGTACGAGTCCTCCGGCTGGACCGCGCGGCCCTCGTCGATCCCCGGGGTGTCGGTCGCCGGGGGCAGCGCGTCGACCTGCGCGAGGAGTTCGGGCGTGGCCGGGGTGCCGTCCATCGCCGGGTCCCGGGGCGTCCGCTCGCCCGCCCAGAGCCGGGGCGTGATGCCGCGCTCGGCGTCGAACTCCGCGTCCAGCTCGTCCCGGACCGAGGTGTCCTCCCGGGGACAGGCGGGCACGGTGTGGCCGGGTGAGACGGCGCCGAGCTCGTCCGGGTCGGTGAGCAGGCGCCGGTACAGGGCGCAGCGTTCCTGCAGCTCCTCGTGGGTGCCGAGGTCGGCGAGGCGGCCGCCGTCGAGGACGGCGATGCGGTCGGCGAGGTTGAGGGTGGAGCGGCGGTGGGCGATCAGCAGGGTCGTCCGGCCCTCCATGACCTGCTTCAGCGCCTCGTGGATCTCGTGCTCGACGCGGGCGTCCACGGCGGAGGTGGCGTCGTCGAGGACCAGCAGCCGCGGATCGGCGAGGATCGCGCGGGCGAGTGCGACGCGCTGGCGCTGGCCGCCGGAGAGGGTGAGGCCGTGCTCGCCGACCTTGGTGTCGTAGCCCTCGGGCAGCTCCTTGATGAAACGGTCCGCCTGGGCGGCGCGGGCGGCGGCCTCGATCTCCTCCTGGGTCGCGTCGGGGCGGCCGTAGGCGATGTTGTCGCGCACGGTCTCGGAGAAGAGGAAGGAGTCCTCGGGGACCAGCCCGATCGCGGCCCGCAGCGAGTCGAGGGTCAGCTCGCGCACATCGTGCCCGCCGACCAGGACGGCGCCGCGCGTCACGTCGTAGAAGCGCGGCAGCAGCAGGGAGACCGTGGACTTGCCGGAGCCCGAGGAGCCGACGACGGCGAGGGTCTCGCCGGGACGGATCTCGAAGGAGAGGCCGTCGAGGACCGGGTGGCCGGGGTCGTAGCCGAAGGAGACGTCGTCGAACTCGACGGTCGCGGGGGCGTCGGCCGGGAGTTCCTTGGTGCCGTCGGTCAGGGACGGCTCGGTGTCGATCAGCTCCAGCACCCGCTCGGTGCCCGCCCGCGCCTGCTGCCCGACCGTGAGGACCATGGCGAGCATGCGGACCGGGCCGACGAGCTGGGCGAGGTAGGTGGAGAAGGCGACGAAGGTGCCGAGGGTGATGTGCCCGCGTACGGCCAGCCAGCCGCCCAGCGCCAGCATCGCGACCTGGCCGAGGGCGGGTACGGCCTGGAGGGCCGGGGTGTACCTGGCGTTCAGCCGGACGGTCCGCAGCCGCCCCGCGAACAGCCGGCGGCTGACCTCCCGGAGCTTGCCGGTCTCCTGCTCCTCCTGCCCGAACCCCTTCACCACGCGTACGCCGCTGACGGCACCGTCGACCACGCCCGCGACGGCGGCGGCCTGGGCCTGGGCGTACCAGGTGGCGGGGTGCAGCCTGGTCCGGCTGCGCTTGGCGATCCACCACAGGGCGGGGGCCACCGCGAGGGCGACCAGCGTGAGCGGCAGCGACAGCCAGGCCATGACGACCAGGGAGACCAGGAAGAGCGCGAAGTTCCCGATGGTCATCGGCAGCATGAACAGCAGGCCCTGGATCAGCTGCAGATCGCTGGTGGCCCGTCCGACGACCTGCCCCGTGGACAGCTCGTCCTGCCGCCGCCCGTCCAGCCGGGTGATCGTCGCGTACATCTCCGTGCGCAGGTCGTGCTGGACGTCGAGGGCGAGACGGCCGCCGTAGTAGCGGCGGACATAGGTGAGGACGTAGACGAGGAGCGCGGCGACGATGAGGGCGCCGGCCCAGGGGGCCATGGCGCGGCTGTGGTCGCCGATCACGTCATCGATGATCACCTTGGTGATCAACGGGACCAGCGCCATGAGCGCCATGCCGGCGAGCGAGGACCCCAGGGCGAGGACGACGTCCTTGGGATAGCGCCACGCGTACCCGGCCAGTCTCCGCGCCCACCCCTGCTGAGCCGCCACGTCGCCGCCTTCCAGTCGACCTTCTCTGCCGGAAGGAACCAACACGGACAGAAGCGGATTTCATCCCTCCGCAACATCCGGGTTCGGCGCGGGCGGAACGGGTTGCGCTGTTGGGGTGCTCGGTGATCCGCGGTGGGTGTGCTGGGGGCGGTGGAGGGCGGCGGGCCAGCAGAATTCCCGAAGGAGCGAAGGAGCGGGCCCGTGGTGGACAGTGTGCTGGACCGGTCGGAAGGCTTCGGTGAGCGGCTGCTGGGGCTGTTGCTGGACCAGGCGCACCTGGTGCCGCCGCAGTTGATCGCTCCGCTGATCGCGGAGCGGGTGGGCAGGATCGGTGGGCGTGATGTCTCGGTGTTGCTGCAGGACTACTCGCAGGAGCTGCTCGTGCCCCTGCCGGGCAGGAAACTGGTGATCGGTGAGCCGGAACCGATCGGTGAGTCGGCGGCCGGGCAGGCCTTCCTGCGGGTCGACGTCGTCGAGGTCCCGCAGAACGGCGCCGTGCGGATGTATCTGCCGTTGCTGGACGGCAGCGACCAGATCGGCGTACTGGCCCTGACCCTGGACGAGGTGGACGACAACGACCGGCGTCTGCTGCGCAGGCTCGCCAGTCTGGTCGCCGACATGATGGTCACCAAGCACTCCTACACCGACCTGTTCTTCCTGGCCCGGCGCAGGGAGCCGATGAGCGTGGCCGCGGAGATGCAGTGGACCCTGCTGCCGCCGCTGGCGATGTCCGTGCCGCAGGTCGAGGTGGCCGGGATCCTGGAGCCCGCCTACAACGTCGCCGGCGACAGCTTCGACTACGCCCTCAACCACGACATCCTGCACGTGGCCGTCATCGACGCGATGGGCCACGACCTGGACGCCGCCACCATGGCCACCGTCGCCATCGGCGCCTACCGCCACGCCCGGCGCGGCGACATCAGCCTCTCCGAGAAGTACACCTTCATGGACCAGGCCATCGCCCGGCAGTTCGGACCCGACCACTTCGTCACCGCGCAGATGCTGCACCTGAACGTCGTCACCGGCCACGTGGAGTGGGTCAACGCCGGCCACCCCGCCCCCCTGCTGATCCGCGACCACCGGGTCGTGCGGGCCCTGCACGGCCCGACCACCCTGCCGGTGGGCTTCGGCGGCGAACAGCCCCGCATGAGCGAAGTCCAGCTCCAGCGCGGTGACCGGCTGCTGTGCTACACCGACGGCGTGATCGAGGAGCACGAGGTCGGCGGCGAGCCGTTCGGGGAGGAACAGCTCATCGAGTGTGTCGACCTCATGGAGCAGGCCGGGGGAGGAGTGCGGGCGGCCGTGCGCCGGCTGTCCCACACGCTCAAGGAGAAACGGGGCGGACGCACGAGCGACGACGCCACCCTCTTCCTCATCGAGTGGCGCGGGGGCAGCGCCGATCACCTCACAGACCTGGACTGAGGTACCTCACAGCGGCCGCGCGCAGCCCACCGGGGTCTCGCCGCCGATCCGGACGTACAGGGCCGTCGACGCGGGGCACCGCGTCCGCTCGGCGACCGCCTTCGTGACCTTGTACTGCGGCTTCCTCTTCCCGGTGCCGTCGCACGCCGTCTCGCGGACCTGGCCGCCTCCCAAGCTGTAGACGCAGTCGCCGACGATGGTGCGGGGGCCGCCTCCGCCGCCGGGGTCGCCGGGGTGGGGCGGCTGGAGGTTGCGCATACAGGCGTAGCCCTGGGGCACCGCGCCGTCGCCGTCCTCGTCGAAGGACGGGCGCTGTTCGCTGATGTGCAGGACGAAGTCGGTGGTCGCCGGGCAGGGCGGCCCGTCGCCCGCCCTGCCGTCGTGCCGGGCCACGACCCGTGCCGCCGCCCGCTCACCGGCGCACGGCACCTCGGTGAAGCTGGTCGTCCCGAAGGAACTGCACTCGTCGACCGCGAGGAACACCGCCCCGTACCCGGCGGGCCCGGCCGCCGTCGCCGAGGTCTCTTCGCCGAGCCGGCCGTCGCGGGACCCACCCGTGGTCACCAACGGGCTCTGACACCCCGTCAACAGGACGGTGAGCAGCGCCGCCAGTGTGCCCACCGCCCCCACAGACCGTCTCTCCCGCATCGCCATCCCCCCGAGCACCCACTCCAGCGTGACCCGCCGCAGCGGGACACGCCAGACAAACGGGACCCTTTGCGCCTGTTGGGGGTGGTCCGCCGGGTGCGTGACGTACGCGGGCTACGTCCGACGGCGCGCCGGGTACGTCAGCCCGTGCCCGAGGGGAAACAGCACCCGCGCCGGATCGTCCGCCCGCGGCACCGGCACCGGCAGCTTCCCGCGCGGCACCACCCGCCCCGCGATCACCCGTGCCGCCGCCCGCAGTTCGACGTCGGTCCAGGAGTACGAGGCCAGGTACGCCTTCACCTCCGGCAGCTGGGCCACGTCGTAGGGGTTGCGGACGGCGACCGCCACCACCGGCCTCCCGGTCGCCAGCAGCTCCCGTACCAGCGTCTTCTGACTGCTGCCCGCCGTGACGTTGTACGTGCCGACCACCACGGCGTCCGCGTCCCGCGCGGCCGCGACCGCCCTGGCGATGGTGGCGGCGGACGGGGAGGTGCCGGTGGACAGGGCCGTCGCCGTGAAGCCCAGTGCGGTGAGCGCGGCGGCGAGCACTCCGGTCGGCGGGCCCGTCGTGCCCGAGGGTGAGGCGGGGTCGGCGCCGACGACGAGGATCCTCGCGTGCCTGCGCCGGGACAGCGGCAGCAGGCCGCCCTCGTTGACCAGCAGCGTGGTCGTCCGGTCGGCGATCCGGTCGGCCTCCTTCAGGTGCGCCCGGACGCCGACCGTGCGGTCGACGCCGTCCTGGCCGACGTACGGGGCCCTGAACAGCCCCAGCCTCGCCTTCAGCCGCAGGATGCGCAGGATCGACGCGTCGAGCCGGGCCTCGGTCAGCTCGCCGTCCCGTACCGCCGTGAGCACCGCCTTCCAGGCGAGGTCCAGGTTCGGCGGGTTGAGAAGCTGGTCCACGCCCGCCTTCAGCGCCAGCACCGGCACCCGGTCGTCGCCGTACTTCGTGCGGACGCCCTCCATGCCGAGGGAGTCGGTGACCACGACCCCGTCGTAGCCGAGCTGTTCCCGCAGGATGCCGGTGAGGATCGGGCGGGAGAGGGTGGCCGGGTCGCCGGAGTCGTCGAGCGCCGGGACCATGAGGTGGGCGGTCATGATCGAGTCGATGCCCGCCGCGATCGCCGCCCGGAACGGCACCGCGTCCAGCTTCTCCCACAGCTCCCGGCTGTGCGTGATGACCGGGAAGCCGGTGTGGCTGTCGACGGCGGTGTCGCCGTGGCCGGGGAAGTGCTTGGCGGTCGCCGCGACCCCCGAGCGCTCGTACCCGGCGACCTCGGCGGCCACCAGAGCGGCCACCGCCTTCGGGTCGGCGCCGAAGGACCGTACGCCGATCACCGGGTTGGCCGGGTTGACGTTCACGTCGGCCACGGGGGAGTAGTCCTGCCGGATGCCCATCGCGCGCAGCTCCCGGCCCGCGATCCGGCCGAGGGTGCGGGCGTCGGACCGCGAGCGGCCGGCACCGATCGCCATCGCCCCGGGGAACAGCGTCGCGGGCTTGCCCACCCGGGCCACGATCCCGTGCTCCTGGTCGGTGGAGATCAGCACCGGCAGTCCGCGCGGGAGGTCCAGGGACGCCTTCTGGATGCCGTTCGACAGGTCCGCGATCTGGTGCGGCTCACGGGTGTTGTGCGCCCAGGCGAAGTAGATGATGCCGCCCACCCGGTACCTGGCGACCAGCTCGGCGGCCGTCCGGACACCGATCTCCTTGAGGTTGGCGTCGATGTCGGCCTGGTCGGGGGCGGTGGCCGAGTGGCCGTAGACCCGCATGACGAAGAGCTGGCCGACCTTCTCCTCCAGCGTCATACGGGAGATGAGGGAACGGAGCCTGCCGTCGTCGGCGGTGTCCGCCGCGTACGAGTGTCCGGTGGCCGTCAGCGCGGCGGTGACGCCCGCCGTGGCGGCGAGGACGGTGCGTCTTGAGGGCTTCGCGGTGTTTCCCGTGCTGGTGTCGTGCACGTGCGCTCCTTCCGGAGGTGATCCGCTGGAGATCCGCTGAAGGAAACTTCCGAGGAGTCACCAATAACCGGGAAGTTTCTGCCAGTCAAGGGAACGCACACCGACCGGGGAGGGGCCGCCATCAGCGCGGTTGGAGGGGGGCGCGCCGATGGCGGCGTGCTGCCGGCCGCAGTACGGCGGAGAGGGTGGTCAGCGATCGCAGCCAGCAGCGAGAGCCGACACCGCACTGCGGAGACTCGTCCGGCAGCCTGCGGGTGGGACGGGCGAGGACGGTGGCGGGTTCCCGCATCCCGGCCGATTCGCGGAAGTCGGTACGGCTGTGCACGCTGGGGCCGGTGAGCCGTGTCAGCTCGCCTTCGCCGGCACCGAACTGTCGACGGCCACCGAGACGGCGAGCGCGCCGAGCACCGTTCCCATCAGGTAGCGCTGCGCCCTGAGCCAGGAGGGGCGGTGCGAGAGGAAGACGGCGATGGTCCCGGCCGCCAGGACGAGGGTGAGGTTCACCGCGACACTGACCGCGATCTGGACCGAACCGAGCACCAGGCCCTGCAGGAGGACATGGCCCTCGTCGAGATCGATGAACTGCGGGATGAGCGAGAGATACATGATGGCGATCTTCGGATTGAGGAGATTCGTCATCAGCCCCGTCATGAACAGCCTGCGCGGTGAGTCGTGCGGGACGTCCCGCGGGGCGAAGGCCGAGACGCCGCCCGGCTTCAGCGCGTTCCAGGCCAGGTGGGCGAGGTACGCCGCGCCCGCCAGCTTCACCGCCAGGTACAGCTCCGGTACGGCGATGAAGACGACCGACAGGCCCAGGTTCGCGGCCAGCAGGTACACCAGGAAACCGAGGGCCACACCACCGAGGGAGACGATCCCGGCGCGCCTGCCCTGGGTGATGCTGCGGGACACCAGGTAGATCATGTTCGGGCCCGGTGTGAGGACCATGCCGAGGGCCACCGCCACCACGCCGAGAACCCCGCTCGTTTCAACCATGCGTACCCCTTGATCGCTGTTCCGCCCCGCCGCCGTCGCAGGCCCGCCGGACCTCGGCGAGGCCGTGCGCGATGTCGTGGAGGAGGTGGCGGGTGAAGAATTCGACGGTGAGTCGTGGGTCGGCCAGGCCCGGATCGCCGCGGTTCCAGTCGTCGGCGCCGAGCCCGGCCAGGCGGCGGGCCAGTGCCTCGGCCGCCCGCCCCAGCTCTTCCGCCACGCGCGTCGGTATCTCGTCCCGATAGCGCTGTCCGGCGTCCCGCGCCGAGGTGCTCGGTGCGATTCCGAGCATTGCATCGAGCCTTAGGTGGAAGAGCAGGCACATGTCCCGTACGTGGCAGCCGTGTTCCAGCGGCGACCAGCGCGGCACCCCCACACGGCGCCGGTCGTGCCCCGGCCCGGTCAGGACGCGCTGCCAGCCCGACGCGTAATCCCGCAGCAGGTCGGCGATGTCGCCCTGTGGGAACAGGCTGGAGGTGAAGCCGCACCGATCGCAGTCGGGCAGCGGAAGCGGGGTCCTGCCGAGCGGAGACCGTGTGGTGTGCACTGCGCGCAGGGCTCCTTCCGGGCCCTCCTTCCGGGAGGCGCCCAAACAATGCCCCGAGCATATGGGCGGTACAAGCTCGATGCAATCGCGCTTATTGCACTCGGTGCAATTCTGTGGTTGGATGCGGCGATCCGGGGCGAGAGGAGAGCGCCGTGCAGGACTACCGGAGCGTCGCCGACGCGGTGGCCGAGGAGATCAGGACCGGCACCCTCAGGCCGGGCGACCGGCTGCCCCCGCAGCGCGAGTTCGCCCAGCGGTACGGCATCGCCAACTCCACCGCGACCCGCGTCTACCGGGAACTCGCCCGCCGGGGCCTCACCGTGGGCGAGGTGGGACGCGGCACCTTCGTCCGCGCGGCGTCCCCGCTCTCCGCTCCCGCCCTCACCGAACCCGCGGGCAGCCGGATCGACCTGGAGCTGAACTATCCCGTGCTGCCCGAGCAGGCGGCGCTGCTCGCCGACGGGCTCGACGGACTGCTCCGCCCCGACGTCCTGGAACACGCGCTCGGGCCCACCGGCGCGGCGGGCCCGCCGGCCGTACGGGAATCCGCCGCCGACCTGCTGGCCCGCGGCGGCTGGCGCCCCGACCCCGGGCGGGTGCTCTTCGCGGGCAACGGACGCCAGGCCATCTCGGCCGCCGTCACCGCCCTGGTGCCGCCCGGCGCCCGGCTCGGTGTCGAGGAGCTGACCTACCCCGTCATCAAGGCCATCGCCGGCCGGCTCGGCATCACCCTCGTACCCCTGGCCATGGACGCCGACGGACTGATCCCGCAAGCGGTGGAGGAGGCCCACCGCGACGGCCCGCTGAGCGCCGTCTACGTCCAGCCCACGCTGCACAACCCGCTGTCGCTCACCATGCCCCGCGAGCGGGCGGAGCGGCTCGCCGACGTGCTGCTGCGGCGGGAGATCCCGGCCATCGAGGACACCATCTGGGCCTTCCTGCACGACGAGCTGCCACCGCTCGCCGCGCTGGCCCCCGAGCGGACCGTCCTCGTCGACAGCCTGTCCAAGCGCATCGCCCCCGGCCTGACCCTCGGCTTCCTGGTGACGCCCGCAGCGGTGGCCGGCGACATCGCCGCGGCACTGCGCTCGGGCGGCTGCAGCCCCATGCGCTTCGCCCTGGAGGCGGCCTCGCGCTGGCAGCGGGACGGCATCGTGAAGCGGCTCGTGCAGGCCAAGCAGCGGGAGGCCGCCGTACGGCAGGAGATCGCGGCCCGGCAGCTCGGCGGCTTCACGGTGCGCAGCGACCCACGGTCGTACCACTGCTGGTGGCAGCTGCCGCGCCCCTGGCGCGCCGACACCTTCGTCGCCGCCGCCGCACGGCACGGCATCGGGGTGGCGCCCGCCGCCGCGTTCACCGTGGGCCGCAACCACGCCCCCAACGCCGTCCGGCTCGGTCTCGCCACACCCCGGGCCGACGTCCTCTCCCAGGCGCTGGCCACGCTCGCCGGCCTCGCCCGGTCCGGCCCGGACGACCTCGTCACCGACTGAGCCCCCGTGCCGTCGCTCCGTGCGACGCCGGGTATTTCGTTCGACGCCCCCGGCGGCGTGCGGAAGACTTCCCCGCGTGAGCTTCACACTGCAAGGGCCGGTCCTGGAGGGCGCGTTGGTGCGCCTGGAACCGCTGGAGCACCGGCACGCGGCCGATCTGGCGACAGCGGCGGAGGAGAACCGGGACACCTACGCGTTCACCTGGGTGCCGAGCGCCGACGAGGTGGGCGCCTACATCGACGCACAGCTCGCCCGCGCGGCGACGGGACGGCTGGCGCCGTACGCGCAGGTGTCGCGGGCCACCGGACGGGCGGTCGGCGCCACCTCGTTCTGGGAGCCGCGCTGCTGGCTGAGCGACGACCGGCTCGACGCCGTCGAGGTCGGCTTCACCTGGCTCGCCCGGTCCGCCCAGGGCACGGGCGTGAACGCGGAGGCCAAGCTGCTGCTGTTCCGCCACGCCTTCGAGAAGTGGGGCGTGTCCCGCGTCGACCTCAAGACGGACGCCCGCAACAGCCGCTCCCGCGCGGCCATCGAGAGCGTCGGCGCCCGCTTCGAGGGCGTCCTGCGCAACTGGTCGCGCTCCTGGGCACCGGGGGAGGACGGCCTGCTGCGTGACTCCGCGATCTACTCGATCACGGCGGTGGAGTGGCCGCGGTGCCGGGAGCGGCTGGAGGAACGGGTGGCGGGGTTCCTCAGACGGGCGTAGGGGGCGGTGCGGGCTGGTTCACGCCGGGGACGTCAGCCGGCCGTGAACCGGCCGCGGCCACCGAACAACCAGGTCCTCACGCCGACTCGTTGAGCAGCCGGGCGAGGTGCTCGCGTCCGGCGCCCAGCAGATCCGGCAGCGGAGCCGCCGCTTCGTACCAGCGCTTCTCGTACTCCCAGCACAGCCAGCCGTCCCAGCCGTGCCGGGAGAGCACCTCCACGCACTCGGTGAGCGGCAGAACACCGGTGCCGAGCGGCAGCGGGGTGGTGTCGTCGGCGGAGGCGATGTCCTTGACCTGGACGTAGCCGAGGAACGGGGACAGCGCCGCGTACGACTCCGAGGGCTGTTCGCCGCCCAGCCAGGTGTGCATCACGTCCCAGAGCGCGCCGACCTGGCGGTGCCCGACCAGGCCCAGGATCCTGATCGCGTCGGCGCCGGTGCGGTGCGAGTCGTGGGTCTCCAGCAGGATCCGTACGCCGAGGTCGGCGGCGTACTCGGCGGCCGTGCCCAGGCGCCGGGCGGCCGTCGCGTCGGCCTCCTCGGGGCTCTGGTCGGTGCCGCCGCCCGGGAAGACGCGGATGCAGGGGGCGCCCAGGTCGCGGGCCAGGTCGAGCAGGGCGCGGATCTCGGCGAGCACGGGCTCGTCGTCGCCGGGCGCGGCGACCCGCGGGTAGCCCGCGAGGCCGAGGAGCTCGATCCCGGCCGCCTTGAACTCGGCCGCCGCGTCGGCGCGTTCGGCGGCGGTGAGGCCGGGGTGCACCGGTTCCTCGGGGTGTGCGCGCAGTTCGACGCCGTGATAGCCGTGCTCGGCCGCGAGCCGCAGGACGTCGGCCAGGGGGAGGCCGGGGACGCCGAGGGTGGAGAACGCCAGCTTCATGGTCACGGACCCTACCTTTCCGTCCGGTGACTGACACCTACCCGTCCTGGGACGTCCTGTGCAGATCCAGCAGATCCAGTCGCCAGTCCTGGCCTTTGAGGTCCTTGCCGAAGGAGTGGTGGGGCTTTTCGGCGACGAGGACGAAGCCGTGGCGCTGGTAGACACGGCGGGCGGCGGTCAGGATGTCGTTGGTCCACAGGACGACGTCCCGGTAGCCCGCGGCGCGTGCGAAGTCGACGACGGCGGTGACGAGGCGGTCGCCGATGCCGAGGCCGCGTGCGTCGGGCTCCACGAGGAGGAGACGTAGGCGGGCGGTGGTGGGTGCGTCGTCCCGTACGCACATCACGCAGCCCACGGGGCGGCCGTCCAGCTCGGCGATCCATACGCGTTCGAGGCGGGGGTCGTGATCCTCCGCGAAGTCGGTGACGATCCTCGCCACCAGGGCCTCGTAGTCGGCGTCGAAGCCGTACTCGGCGGCGTACACCGCCGCGTTGCGCTGGATGATCCAGCCGAGGTCGCCGGGGGCGGGCTCGCGCAGTACGACGTCCTCGCGGCGGGGCGGGCGGCCTTGGGACAGGATCTCGCGGACGGTGTGCATCGCTTCCGCGAGCCGGGGGCGGTCGGCGGCCGGGACCGTCGACAGCAGGCGTCCGACGGATTCGTTCGTCCGCTCGTCGAGGAGGTCGGCGGTTTCCCGGCCGCGGGGGGTGAGGGTGATGCGGGTGCGCCGGGGATCGCGGCGTGAGGGGGCCCGCTCGACCAGGCCGTCCTGCTCGAACTTGTTCAGGATCCGGCTGAGGTATCCGGCGTCCAGGGAGAGTTCGGTGCGCAGGTCGGCGGCGTCGGTGCGGGGAGAGTGGGCGAGTTCGTACAGGACGCGGGACTCGGTGAGGGTGTAGGGGGCGTAGAGGTGGCGGCTGTAGTCGAGGGCGCCGATGACCTTGGTGTAGAAGCGGTTGAAGGTGCGGATGTCCTGGACGGTCATGGTGGGCGCCCCCGGTGGGTCGGACCGGCTCATCTCTGACTGAGTCAGAGGTGTGTGGTGCCAGCGTAGGACGGGGAGCGGTGTTCGTCCATGGCCCCTGCGGGGTGGGTGGGGGTGCGCGTCTGTGCCTGCGGCGGCCTGTGCGGGGTGGCGGGGGTGCGCCTTGCGCCTACGGGTGGATTGTGGGTCGGGGCCGCGCCGGGGGGTGTCCGTCCTCGGTCCGGCGGGGCTGTCGGCTGGAGGGTGGGCGGTGATGGACGCCGGCCGCTGCGGGCGGACACCCCCCGACACGGCCCCTACGCGCCGTGGGCGGGTGCGGGTGCGTGGGGGCCGCTTGCGTAGCTGCGGGCAGTCGTGCCGCTGGGGCGGCACGGGTGGGCGCAGCGGCACCCCGTCGCCCATCCCGTAGCGCAACGCCGGGCACGTCAGCAACGCCGGGCCCCGTGACCCGCCCCGAGTCGCAACGGCAACGGCGCTCTCAGCCCCGCGGCACTCCGGAGGAACCCCGCACCATCAATTCCCCCCGCACCGTGGCGATCCCCCCGGGCGGCGGCTCCTCGCGGTCCATCGCGATGCGGCCGGCCCGCGCCCCCGCCTCCGCCAGTGGCAGCCGCACCGTCGTCAGGGACGGCACCGCGTCGATGCTGAACGGCAGGTCGTCGAAGCCGGCGACCGACACGTCGTCCGGGATGCGGAGGCCGGAGTCCCGCAGTGCGGCGCACGCGCCCAGGGCGACGGAGTCGTTCGCGGCGACCACGGCCGTCAACGTCGGGTCACGGCGCAGGAGTTCGAGCGTGGCCTCGTAGCCGGACTGCCGGTCGTAGCGGCCGTGGACCGTCCAGCGCGGGTCCTCCTCGATGCCGTGCGCCTCCAGCGCGGCCCGGTGGCCTTCCAGGCGGTGCCGGGTGGTCGTGCGCTCCTCGGGGCCCGCGATGTAGCCGAGGCGCCGGTGGCCGAGTCCGATCAGGTGCTCGGTCAGTTCGCGTCCGCCCCCGCGGTTGTCGAAGGTCAGCGCGATCGCCCCGGTCTCCGGCGCCGGCGGCCGCCCGCACAGCACGATCCGCGTCCCGGCGTCCGCCAGCTTCCGCATCTTCGCCGCCATGGCCGCCTTGTGCGCCGCGTCCTCGATGGCACCGCCGGTCAGCACCACCGCCGCCGCCCGCTGCCGCTGCAGCAGCGTGAGGTAGGTCAGCTCGCGCTCCGGGGAGCCGCCGGTGTTGCAGACGACCGCGAGTCTCTCCCCGCCGGCCCGGCCGCCCGGCCCTCCGATCTCGGACTGGATCGCGCTCGCCATGATCCCGAAGAAGGGGTCCGCGATGTCGTTGACGAGGATCCCGACCAGGTCGGACGTCGCCGCCGCCAGCGCGCTCGCCGGCCCGTTGAGCACGTAGTCCAGCTCGTCGACCGCCTTCAGCACCCGCTCACGGGTCGAGGCCGCCACGGGGTAGTTCCCGTTCAGCACGCGCGACACCGTCGCGGGGGAGACCTGGGCGCGGGCCGCCACATCCGCCAGGGTCACCGTCATGTCCTCGTCCTCCGGTCGCGCATCTCGTCGTACGCCTGCGTACACACAGACCCAGTACGCCTGCGTACACACGCAGGCCCACAGCCATGGTTCCGAGCAGACCTTAAGGCCATCCGGCCGTGTTGTTCGCCCCCTCGAACAACTCATCCCCGCCTTGGTCTTGTCCAGACCGCAGTGCAGAGGCTAGCTTCTGAAGAGATAGAAAGCGCTTGCTGTATTGCTCACCAGTAACTTGCCGGTCCTCCGGCGGCGGGTGGGGCGTACGCGGCGCAGGGACCGCGTACGAAGGGAATGACGTGACACGCAAGACGGTGCGTATCGCCATGAACGGTGTCACCGGGCGCATGGGCTACCGCCAGCACCTGGTCCGCTCCATCCTGGCCATCCGTGAGCAGGGCGGCCTCGACCTCGGCGACGGCACCGTGCTGTGGCCGGAGCCGATCCTGGTCGGCCGCCGTGAGCATGCGCTCAAGGGGCTGGCCGAGCAGCACGGCCTGGAGCACGTCTCCACGGACGTGGACGCCGTGCTCGCCGACGAGACGGTCGACATCTACTTCGACGCCCAGGTGACGTCGGCCCGTGAGGAGGCGATCAAGAAGGCGATCGCCGCGGGCAAGCACATCTACACCGAGAAGCCGACCGCCACCGGCCTCGACGGCGCCCTGGAGCTCGCCCGCCTGGCCGCCGAGAAGGGCGTCAAGCACGGCGTCGTCCAGGACAAGCTGTTCCTGCCGGGTCTGCTGAAGCTCAAGCGCCTCATCGACGGCGGCTTCTTCGGCCGGATCCTGTCCGTCCGCGGCGAGTTCGGTTACTGGGTCTTCGAGGGCGACTGGCAGCCCGCCCAGCGCCCCTCCTGGAACTACCGCGCCGAGGACGGCGGCGGCATCGTCGTCGACATGTTCCCGCACTGGGAGTACGTCCTGCACGAGCTGTTCGGCCGCGTGAAGTCGGTCCAGGCCATCGCCACCACGCACATCCCGCAGCGCTGGGACGAGAACGGCAAGCCGTACGACGCCACCGCCGACGACGCCGCCTACGGCATCTTCGAGCTGGAGGGCGGCACGATCGCCCAGATCAACTCCTCCTGGGCCGTCCGCGTCAACCGCGACGAGCTGGTCGAGTTCCAGGTGGACGGCACGGAGGGCTCGGCCGTCGCGGGGCTCCGCAACTGCCGGGTGCAGCACCGGTCCGCCACCCCCAAGCCCGTCTGGAACCCGGACATCCCCGCCACCGAGGTCTTCCGCGACCAGTGGCAGGAGGTCCCGGACAACGGTGAGTTCGACAACGGCTTCAAGGCCCAGTGGGAGCTCTTCCTCAAGCACGTCTACGCCGACGCGCCCTACCACTGGGACCTGCTGGCCGGCGCCCGCGGTGTCCAGCTCGCCGAGCTGGGCCTGAAGTCCTCGGCCGAGGGCCGCCGCCTCGACGTACCGGAGATCTCGCTGTGACCATCCACCTGCCCGACGCGAGCGGCGCCCTGCGGGCCTACGAGCCCCGCACGGAACCCCTCGCCGTCACCCCGGGATCCCCCTTCACCTCCCGTACGGTCTTCTCGGCGGCGCATGTCGTCGCCGACCCGTACGCCGACGTCAGCCCCGACTCGCCGGCCGCCGTCGACTGGGACGCCACCCTCGCCTTCCGCCGCCACCTCTGGTCCCACGGGCTGGGCGTCGCCGAGGCCATGGACACCGCCCAGCGCGGCATGGGCCTGGACTGGGCGGGCGCGGCGGAGCTGATCCGCCGCAGCGCCGCCGAGGCGAAGGCGGAGGGCGGCCTGATCGCCTGCGGCGTCGGCACCGACCAGATCGCCTCCGGGACGCTGGAGGAGGTCCGCACGGCGTACGAGGAGCAGCTCGCGGTCGTGGAGGAGGCGGGCGCGCAGGCGATCCTCATGGCCTCCCGCGCGCTGGCCGCCGCGGCCAAGGGCCCCGAGGACTACCTGGAGGTCTACGGCCACCTGCTCCGCCAGGCCGCCGAGCCGGTCATCCTGCACTGGCTGGGCCCGATGTTCGACCCGGCGCTGGAGGGCTACTGGGGCTCGTCCGACCTGGACGCGGCCACGGACACCTTCCTGGAGGTCATCGCCGCCCACCCCGACAAGGTGGACGGCATCAAGGTGTCGTTGCTGGATGCCCAGCGCGAGATCGATCTCAGGCGCCGGCTCCCGCAGGGCGTCCGCTGCTACACCGGCGACGACTTCAACTACCCCGAGCTGATCGCGGGTGACGACAAGGGCTTCAGCCACGCCCTGCTCGGCATCTTCGACCCGCTGGGCCCGCTGGCGGCCGAGGCGGTACGGGTGCTGGACACGGGCGACGTCGCCGGGTTCCGCGGGCTGCTGGACCCCACGGTCGACCTGTCCCGCCACCTCTTCCAGGCCCCCACCCGCTTCTACAAGACGGGTGTGGTCTTCCTGGCCTGGCTGGCCGGCCACCAGTCGCACTTCACCATGGTGGGCGGCCTCCAGTCGGCCCGCTCCCTCCCGCACTTCGCCCGCGCCTACGAACTCGCCGACGGCCTGGGCCTGTTCCCCGATCCGAAGCTGGCCGAGGAGCGGATGCGGACCCTGCTGAGCCTGTACGGGGTGAACCGGTGAGCGATCAGCTGTCCCGCTTCTCCATCAACCAGATGACGGTGAAGCAGCTGTCGATGCCCGAACTGGCCGACGAGTGCGGCCGGCTGGGCATCCGGAACGTGGGTCTGTGGCGTGAGCCGGTGCAGTCGTACGGCCTGGAGGCCACGGCGAAGCTGGTCCGCGACGCGGGCCTGACGGTGACAACGTTGTGCCGCGGCGGTTTCTTCACCGCGATCGACCCGGAGGAGCGCGCGAAGGCCCTCGCCGACAACCGCCGGGCGATCGACGAGGCGGCGACGCTGGGTACGGACACCCTGGTCCTGGTCTCGGGAGGCCTCCCGGCCGGCTCCAAGGACCTGCACGGCGCCCGCGAGCGCATCGCGGACGCACTGGCGGAACTGGGCCCCTACGCCGAGCAGCACGGCGTACGGCTGGCCATCGAGCCGCTCCACCCCATGTACGCCTCCGACCGCTGCGTGGTCTCCACCCTCGCCCAGGCCCTGGACCTCGCCGAACGCTTCCCGGCGAACCAGGTCGGCGTCACCGTGGACACGTACCACATCTGGTGGGACGACACGGCCCCGGAGCAGATCGCGCGGGCGGGCGCGGGTGGCCGTATCCACACCTTCCAGCTCGCCGACTGGACCACCCCGCTGCCGGAGGGCGTCCTGACCGGCCGCGGCCAGATCGGCGACGGCTCGATCGACATGCGGGAGTGGAAGCGGTACGTGGAGGCTGCCGGGTACAGCGGTCCCATCGAGGTGGAGCTGTTCAACGACGGGCTGTGGGCCCGGGACGGGCGCGAGGTGCTCGCCGAGACCGCGGCGCGGTTCGTGGAGCACGCGCTGTGATGTGACACTGAGGTGATCCGGCTCGCTGTCCCGCCCGTCGACCGGGGCGGGACAGCGGCCGTTCACGGACGAAGGGCGGGCGGGGCGGAGTGCAGCGGCGAACGCGATGCCGTGTGGATGCGGCAGCGCGGGCGGTGACGGCCGCTTGCGCGACCGTCGCCCTCGCCGGTTGCTTGTCATCGACGAGCCATGAGGCGAGCGAACCCGGCCCCGCGGCGGTCGAAGTCACCGTGGTGCGCGGCGAGGAGACCTACCCCCTGACCGCCAGGGTCACGGAGTGGGAGCTGCGACCGCACCCTCAGGTGCCCGAGCGGGGCGACGCGGTGCACTTCACTTACCGCGCGGTCCAGGAAGGTCTGCTTCCGGAAGCCTCGGTGGAACTCGCGGCATGCGCGGTGGACTCGGCGGACGTCGTGCTGCTCTGCGACATCATTGCCGTGGAGCGTGCGGAACCCGGTGATGCGCGAGTGGCGGACGGCGACTCCTGGCTCGGCCCGGTTTCCGAATCGGACCTGTCCGACACGGCCCGCGTGCTCTTCCTCCCCGACCAGCTGAAGCCCGACCTGCACGCCGGCGATCCCAAGGACAGCGACGGCTACGTCCCGCCCGCCATCCCCGGCCCCGGCGACCGGCTGCGCACCAGCTGACGAGTGGGTCAGCCCCCGATACGGCCAGCCTTGACCGCGGTGACGAACGACGTCCAGCCGTCGGCCGAGAAGATCAGCGCCGGGCCGCTGACGGCCTTGCTGTCGCGGACGGGGACACCGGCGTGGCCGCGGGCGACTTCGAGGCAGTCGCCCTGATCGCCGCCGCTGTAGCTGGACTTGTGCCAACCGGTGAGCGTGGACGAGTCGGGGACGGTGTGCTCACTGCTGACCATGCGCGTGTTCCTCCGCTGCCGCCCTGACGAGGGCCAGTGACTCCTGCTGCGACAACGCGTCGCTCAGCGCAAGAGCGTAGGCGGTCTGGCTGGCGGCCACCAGCGCCGGGTCGTCCATCAAGTGACCGGTGAGGAACGCTTCGACGTAGGCCACGGGGGCGGAGTCCTCGAAGCTCATGAGGGTGAGGTAGCTCTGCAGCAGCGCGTGCGCCCCTACGCCGTACGGAAGCACGTGCAGCCGCAGCCGTCCTGCCTCGGCCAGTTCCGCGATTCTGCGCAGTTGCTCGGCCATGACCTGTGGGCCGCCGACGCGGCGCCGCAGCACGGCCTCGTCGAGCAGCGTCCAGACGACGGGCTGTCCAGGCCCGTCGAGGACGCGTCGGCGCTTTGTTCGGATGACAACGGCCTCGTCAAGTTCCTCGGCGGTGTGGTTCGGGCTGTACGCGCGGAAGACAGCACGCGCATAGTCGTCGGTCTGGAGCACACCGGGAACCAGCGAGAGCGCGAACTGCTGGATCAGCGTGGCCTGTTGTTCCAGCTCGGCCACAGCGGCGAAGTGATCGGCGTACTTCGACTCCAGGTCCTCCAGCCAGCGCTCGAAGAACCCGTCTGCCCCCACCGTCCGGTCGATCCGCCGGGCGTCGTCGGGTTTGGGAAGCCGCCTGCCGGACTCCCAGTGACTGATCAACGTAGGTGAGCACACGACCCGATCGGCCAGTTCCTCCTGCGTGAGCCCGGCTGCTGCTCGCCGTAGCCTCAGCTCCTCTCCGTACTTCTCACGTGCCGTCCGAGGCTTGCGGCCCTGCTGCATACGTGCCAACTCCCCACCTTGAAAAGTCCGCTGTCAAGTCCCAGGTACTGGCAGCGTAGCCAGCGACGACGTCACTCTGTGAGGGATTCGCCACAGAACGCAGTCACTCAGGAGGCTGATGTGTACGCCCTTGTCGCCCGGCTCATCGAGCCGTTCGTGCGTGTCCTCGTCCCGCCGGCCGGGCGGCACAGAGCATCGCCCGCGCCCGCATGCCCGTACGTCTGCGGCCCGACCGCCCACCGCACCGGAGAACGACCGCTGCGCGGCGAGGACAGTCCGCTGGTGCGGCCTTACCTGCTGGCGCATGAGCGGGCAACGGCACCCCGCCGGGTGCTGCGGCTCGCGCCGACGGGAGCGGACCTCCGGTCGCTGCTGCCCTGTCGTACGGAGGTGTACGCGTGAACAGCGGCCGGTACGAGCAGCCGGTCGGGCGCCTGCTGCCCTGGTCGAGCCCGGAGGGGAAGCCCTGCTACGTCGTGGGCAACGGAACGGGCTATGTCTCGCGTCTCGCCGACGAGGTCGAACGCGTGCAGCTGGGGATGGCCGACCACCTCCTCGGCCACGCCGCCGAACTCCTCGCCGAGCCCCGCGCGACCAGCGGAGAACTGCGCTACCTCGCCGGCCGGCTCAGGGAGTGCCTGGCGGACGTCAAGCGGGTGGCGGAGAGCCGAGGGGCACGGCTGACGCGGTGAGATCCGTTCAGGACGTCTCCGGAGCCGGGCACGTGGTCTTGTACGGCACCCCCGGTGCGTACCTCGCCCACTCCAACTGGCTGAGGCCTCCGCCCGCCAGCTTGCATGCCGTGCCGATGGGGTCGGCGCTGAGGGCGGGGAGGGACCGCAGGTCCCATATCTGGACCGTGCTGTCCTCGCGTTCGGTGACGGCCAGCCGGCCGTCGGGGCTGAAGGCGAGCATGGTCAGCTGCTCAGCGGGCGAGGACAGGGTGGTGGCCCGGTGGAGTTGGGAGAGATCTCCGATGTCGGTGAGACGGACGTCTCCGGAGTCGGTCGTGGTGGCGAGGAGATTGCCATCAGGGTGGAAGACCGGATGTTGGTAGGCCCCATCCTCCTTCGGTGCCTCCGTGACCTTGCGGGGTTTCTCCGGAGAGCTGACGTCAAGGAAGAGCAGGTCGTCGCCCAGTGAGCTGGCGAGCAGCTTGCCGTCGGGAGAAAAGGCGGCGGCGCCGTACGCGTCGGGAACGGGGATCGGTTCGGCCGATGGGGAGCCGTAGCGGAAGAGGTATGTATCGGTGCCCGAGGGGACGGACAGCAGTTCTCCGTCAGGGCTGAATTGGGCGGGATCGGTTGGGGACACGCCCGTGAACGAGCTCAGTTTCTTCGGGTGCGCGCCGTCCGTCACGTCCCACAGGGCGGCCCAGCCGCTGGTGAAGAGCTTGCCGCCGTTGGCGACCAGGGTCGCGCCGCGCGGAGAGAAGCCGAGGTGCATCTCATGGGGATCGTCCGGACGGCTGAGCGGCTTGATGACGGACAGCCTGCGAGGCCGGGACAGCGCGGTGATGTCCCAGAGGGTGATCCTGTTGGTGCGATCGGCGGCGGCCAGCGTGGTTCCGTCGGCACTGACGGCCAGATCCTCGACGGCCGCCCCCAGATCCGTGGATCCGAGACGCTTCGGGTGACCTGGGTCGGCCATGCTCCACAGCGTGACGGTCTCGCCCCAGCCGGCGAGGGCCAGGGTCTTCCCGTCCGGTGTGAAGACGGCTGCCCGGGTGCCGCCGCCCAAGTCGCCCAGAGTGGTCAGGACTTCGGGCCGTCCGGGAACACGGAGATTCCAGCGGATGACCGCCCGTTCGCTGACGGAGGTCAGGGTGCCGGTGTCCCGGCCGAAGGCCACGTCCTTCGGCGGCTCCTCGTGGCCCCGCAGGACCACCTCCCGCTTCGGCTTGTTGCTGTCCTCCAGGTTCCACACCACGATCGAGTCGTCGAGTGAGGTCGTGGCCAGACGCGCCCCCGAACGGTCGAACGCCAGGGCCTCGACGGTGCCCTTGTGGGCGGCCCACGCCACTCGTGCCTTCGCCTTAGCGGGATCGGTGACGTCCCAGAGCATGACGTCGTTGCCGTGGTGCGTGGCGAGCAGCCGGCCGTCGGGGCTGAAGGCCACGCTCTCATCGACCCGATCCAGACGGGCCAGCCGCCGCGGTCGTGCCGGGGTGGAGACGTCCCACAAGGTGGCGCCCGAGGTGTGGGTGATGGAGGTGTGGTCGACGGGCTCCTCCTTGGCGGTCACCACGCCCGTCGAACTCACCAGAGTCCGGCCGTCAGGGCTGAAGAGCACGGCACTGCTGTCGTAGACGTTGCGCTCGACGGCCACTTGGCGAGGCTCGTCTCCGGAGAGGCTCCACAACACCAGGGACCGGCGTGCAACGGACATGTCCTCGCCACCCCACCCGGCCGCGGCCAGCAGCTTCCCGTCCGGGCTGAACGCCACCCCCGACGGGTCCCCTTTCAGGCCGTCGACCGTCAGGACAGCCGTCCGGCGCGGATGTCTCCGATCGGCCAGCGACCACAGCACGACGGAGCCGTTGTCGCAGACGCCGGCCAGCGCGCGGCCGTCCGAGCTGAACGTCAGGCCGTCCACGTCCTCGCCGCAGCCCGGGACCATCGCCAGCTGCCTTCGCCGGGCGGCATCGGAAACGTCCCACAACACGATTCGGCCGCCCAGTCCGGCGGCCTCCATCCGTCCGTCCCGGCTGAGCACGGGGACGTCCACACTCTTCTCGTCCGTCGAGCTCCCGGCATACCGGCTCTGCGCCAGAGTGCTGAACACAGCGGCCCGTGACTCGGCCGAGGGCCGGATCCCGTGGGCGGCGAGCCCCAGCCGCAGGGACAGCTGGGGATCTTCCTGGCGCATGTTCTCCGCCTCGGCGACGAGCGCGCGAAGGGTGCCCAGCCGCCGTTGGTCCAGGGCGTCGTTCCGCTGCCGGTTGGCCTCGACGGTCTGCCAGACGGTGACACCGGCGGCGATCACCGCCACGCAGAGCAGAGACACGACAATGTGGAACCGTCTCCGGAGACCCTCCTGCTGCTTCCGCTCCGCCGCCAGGCTCGCGTGGACCAGTTCTTCCTCCGTACGGGGCAGCCGGCGATGGCGCAGCCTCTCCGCCCGGAGCAGATCCACGGCGGCACTCAGCCGGACACCGGTCAGCAGCAGGTCCTGATGACGGTCACCCGCCTCCCACTCCCTGGCGCTGTCCGCCAGCTTCTGCCGCTGGACGAGCAGTTCCCTGTCCTCCTCGATCCACTTGCTCAGCTGGGGCCAGACCCGCAGCAACGCCTCATGGGCGATCTGCGCATGGTCCTGGTCCACGGTGATCAGCCGCGCGGCGGCCAGACGCTCGCGAACCGCCCCGGTCGCCGCCCGCTGCGGGGCCGACAGGCCGTCCAGGAGGCCCTCGACCGGGACCCGGCGCCGTACGACCACCCCGTCGTCCGTGACCTGGACGAGGCGCAGCAGCAGTTCGCGCAGGGCCTCCCGCTCGGCCCCGTCGAGGTCCTCGTACAGCCGGTCCGTCGTCGTGGTGACCGCCCGCCAGATGCCGCCCGTCGCCTCGTACCCGGCGAGGGTGAGCGTGGCGCCGCTGCGGCGCAGCCAGGTCTCGCGCAGGGCGTGGGCCAGGAAGGGGAGGGCGGTGTCGCGGTCGTGGCCGCCGCCGTGGCGCAGGTCGTGCAGCAGGCGGTCGGTGAGGCCGGGTTCCAGGGTGAGGCCCGCGGCCTCGGCGGGGCGTTCCACGGCGGCGCGCAGGGCGTCGTCGTCCATCGGGCGTACGTTGAACAGACCGTGGTCCAGCGCGTGGGCGAGGCCGGGGTGCGTGAGGCAGTCGCCGTAGTGGTCGCCGCGCAGGCCGAGGACCACGCGCGGGGGGTCGGTGGTTGTCTCGGGGCGGGTCAGTACGTCGACGAAGCGGGTCCGTTCCTCCGCGTCCGTGCAGCGGGTGAAGATCTCCTCGAACTGGTCGACGACCAGGAGTCCGCAGCGCTCCCGTCCGGGCCGCGGCTGCGGTAACCGGCCCGCGGACAGGGCCTCGTGCACCTCCTGCGCGGGACGTCCGGTGGCCCGGCCCCACACCTCGGCCAGCGCCCGCAGCGGATGCGGTCCGGGCGCGGACAGCAGCACGGCCGGCCACGGCAGACCCAAGCGCCCGGCGGGTTCGGCGTGGCGCCGCTCCAGGCCGGCCAGGAGCCCGGCGGTGAGCAGCGACGTCTTGCCCACACCGGACTGGCCGACCAGCACCACGGGCGCGGTGCCGCCCGCCTGAGCCGCCCGTCGGTCGTCGCACACGACATCCAGCAGCCGCCGGGTGAGGTCCTCGCGGCCGAAGAAGTGCCGGGCCTGCGTGGTGCCGAAGGGTTCCATGCCGGGGTAGGGGCAGGGCACGTCGGCGGGCGGGTCGGCCTCGGGGTGCGGGTCGGCGTACGCGCGGTTGCGGGTGAGCCGCAGCGAGCCGAGCGTGCCCTCGCTCTGCCGCCAGGGGCGGATCGGGCCGCCCTGGAAGGAGCGGTCGACGGCCTCGTACAGCCCGTCCGGCGTGAGCCATGGGGAGCCCGCCGGGTCGCCCTGGGTGAGCAGTTCGACGAGCCGCCCGCCGAACAGGGTGTGTCTTCGTCCCTCCGGCGCGTACGACAGGTCGTACCAGGTGGCCGACGTGAGCAGGAAGCTGCCGTCGGGTCGTGTGACCGCGAACGGTGGCGGGCCCTGGGCCCCTCCGCCGCCGGGTGCCTTCGCCCGTCCCGAGTAGCAGCAGTCCAGGACGACGACACTGCCGCCGGGCGCCTCGGTGAGCAGGTTCCTGAGCGTGCCGTAGGGCACGGCGTCGGCGATCCGCTCGGGCGAGCGGCTGGCCCTGGTGGCGAGGTACAGCTCGTCGGCGGGGCCGAGGATGCCGTGGCCCACGTAGCACAGCAGGATCGGCCCGGTCGTCTCCCGGACCGTCCGTTCCACCGCCGCGACGACCTCGCCCTGCGTGGCGTCGGCGGGCACACGCTGCACGCGCAGCCCACAGGCGTCCCGCAGAGCCGCCTGGAGGTCGTCGAGGGTGGTGCTGACGGCGGGGAGGCCGGGCAGCTCGGAGCCGGGGACGTGGTCCGGTGTTCCGATGAGGATCGCGTGCGCTCCGAGTACCGCGAAGTCGCCGGCGCCGTCGAGGTCGGTGGCCGGCACTGCTACTCCGGTTCCGGGGCGCTCTCGTCCAGGGCGGCCGTGATCTCCCGGATGAACTCCGCACGCTCCTGGGCCGTGAGGTTCCTGACCCGGGTCGAGGTGACGGTGATCTGGGTCCCGTCCGGGCGGGTGACGGTCACCGTGCACTCGGTGCGCCGCGCCGCCAGCCAGGCGACCAGGCCCGCGGCGAACGTCGTGACGACTCCGCCCGGTTCCAGCAGCGCGAGCAGCGCCTCACCGGGGAAACCCATCGCGCCGGGCGGCAGCGGGGCCGAGCCGTCGAGGCGGATCCGGCCGCGCAGTTCGGGTTCGGTGGCCAGGCGCCGCCGCAGGTCGTGCAGGCCGGTGTCCGTGACCGTGCCGTGCCCACCGGCGCCCGTGGTCGTTCCGTCGACGCTGATCCCCACCCGTACTTCCGTCACGCCGGTAACTCTGCCCATTCGTACGGTCCTTCACCCGTCGAACGCGTCGGCGTGCGGTGCCGGTCACGTCGCCCGCGGTTCCGGCACCACACGCCGCTCCCCCCTGATCCCCGCCGTGCACAAGCCCCCCGCCGTGCACGAGGAACAGCATGACAAGACGGACGGCACTGATCCTTGGCCACGGGTGCACGGGTTTTGATGATTCCTGCACGCACGCACGCGCGCGTGCAGGGCGTCAGGTGTGGTGGCGGTAGTCCCTGGGCGTCATCCCGTACGCCCGCCGGAAGGCGCGGCTGAAGGTCGCCGGGTCGGGAAAGCCCCAACGGGCGGCCACGGACTGGATGGAGCGGTTTTGCAGGCGGGGGTCGGCGAGGTCGCGGCGGCAGCGCTCCAGGCGGCGGTGGCGGATCCAGGCGGCGGGTGTCTCGCCCTCCTCCGCGAACAGCTGGTGCAGATACCGGACGGAGATGCCGTGGGCCGCGGCCACGAGGGCGGGGGAGAGGGAGGGGTCGGTGAGGTGCTGGTCGATGAAGTCCCGGATGCGTGTGTGCAGGGCCCGGCGGCGGGACTCCGGGGCCAGCGTGTCCTCGGCCTCCAGGCAGCGGCCGAGCACGGACGCGAGGAGGTCGGTGGTCACGGAGGCCAGCGTCGGCACGTCGGCCTCGGTGAACTCGTCGGCGCGGGCGGCGACGTCGGTCAGCCAGCGGTACAGCACGCCGCCCATGCCGTGGCTCAGGGGGACGGGGGCGGCCAGCAGGCGCCGCACCGCGCGCGGCGGCAGCGGCAGCATCGCGCGCGGGAGGGTGACGACCACCGACGACACGGGGCCCGGCGACGGGATGTGCCGGGCTTCGTACGGCAGGGAGGTGTCGACCAGGACCAGGTCCCCGGCGTGGACCGCCGCCTCACGCCCGCTCTGCGCGGCACCGCACTCGCCTTCGAGCAGGCACTGGATCTGGTAGGCCTCGGGATCGAACCGCCGGATGGCGCGCTGTGTGCGCACGATCTCCAGGTGCGGGAAGGCCAGCAGGGAGATCTGAGCCTCGCCCAGCGGCAGTAAGCGCAACGTGGCGCGGAAGTCGTCCTCGTCGTCGCTGCGCAGCAGGTTGGGTACGTGGGTGCGGGACGTGACGTCCTGCCACAGGTCCCACCGTTCGGCGGTCGGGACCACCTCGGTCCGGAACTCCTGCACCAGCATGCAGACAGCGTAGGCAACCAGGCCGGAAAAAAATCCTTGAAAGATTTCTGGAAAGACGTGCAACCCTTCCCGCCCCACGCGGGTCGTACAAGGCATCAGGACGTCCCGGAGGGGGATCCGGGGGGATCGCGGGGGTTCTGAGGGAGGGGAAAACCCGAGGGGGCCCGGTCCGTGGACCGGGCCCCCTTGAAGCTGTCCGGGGCTCGCTGGAAGCTGTCCGGGACCCGCTGGAGCTAGAAGAACACCCCGCACCGCAGCAGCACGTTCGCGTAGGGCCGGGCCTCCCCGGTCCGCACCACCAGCCGCGCACCCGCCGACAATTCCTTCAGCCGCTCGTGCGGGACGAGGTCCAGCTCGGGGAAGTGACCGTCGAGCAGAGCCGACGCCTCCGCGTTCGCTCCCCGTACCTCCGTCGCCGCCGTGGCGCCCTCGACCACCAGCTCGGTCAGCAGCCCGTCCAGCACCTCCGCGAACGAGGGCACGCCGGCCCGGAAGGCGAGGTCCACCACCCGCGGACCGTCGGGTATCGGCATGCCGGCGTCGCACACCAGCACCCCGTCGCCGTGGCCCAGTTCGGCCAGTGCCCCGGAGAGATGACGGTTCAGGATTCCGGCCTTCTTCACAGCGCGTCGACCTCCCGCGCCGTCGGAAAGGACGCCTGCGCGCCCTCCTTGGTGACGGCCGCCGCCCCGACCCGTGCCGCGTACGCCGCCGCCTGAGCCAGGGACGCGCCCGCGCCCAGCCGCCAGGCCAGCGCCGCGGTGAACGCGTCGCCCGCGCCCGTGGTGTCCACGGCGTCCACCTTCACGGACGGGACCCGGGCGACGCCCTCCGAGGAGGCCACCAGCGCCCCCTCCGCGCCCAGCGTGACGACCACCGAATGCGGGCCCTTCGCGAGCAGGATCCGCGCCCAGTCCTCAGGGGTGTCCCCGACGGCGGAACCACCCAGGATGACCTTCGCCTCGTGCTCGTTGACGATCAACGGGTCGCAGGCCGCCAGCACCTCCTGAGGGAGGGGCCGCGGCGGTGACGGGTTGAGGACGAAACGGCTGTCCGGCGCCAGGTTCCGTACGACCTCCACGACCGTCTCCAGCGGGATCTCCAGCTGCGCCGACACCACGCGGGAGGCGTGGAAGAGGCTGCCCGCGGCGCGTACGTCCCCGGGCGTCAGCCGCCCGTTCGCGCCGGGGGACACCACGATGCTGTTGTCTCCGGACGGGTCCACCGTGATCAGCGCGACCCCCGTCGGGGCGTCGCCCACCAGGACGCCCACCGTGTCGACACCCGCCGCGTGCTGCGAGTCCAGCAGCAGCCGGCCATAGGCGTCGTCGCCCACCCGGGCCAGCAGGGCCGTGCGGGCCCCGAGCCGGGCGGCCGCGACCGCCTGGTTCGCGCCCTTGCCGCCCGGGTGGACGGCCAGGTCGGAGCCGAGCACGGTCTCCCCGGCACCCGGCCGCCGCTCGACACCGATCACCAGGTCGGCGTTGGCCGATCCCACGACCAGGAGGTCGTAGTCGAACATGGATTGTCTCCCCGAATCCCCGAATACCCGAATGGATGACGTGGGGCGGGCGGTGGTCAGGACCGCCCGCCCGCTTCCCGATCTCAGCCGCTGAAGGAGGCCACGTTCTCCTTCGTGACCACCTTCACCGGCACCTTCACCGTCTGCTCGACCTTCTTGCCCTGCAACGCCCGCAGCGCGTTGTCCACCGCGATCTTCCCGAGCTGGGTCGGCTGCTGCGCCACGGACGCGTACAGCGTGCCGCCTTCGACCGCCTTCAGGCCGTCCGGCGTGCCGTCGAAGCCGACCACGGACACCGACGTGCCGGCCTTGGAGCCCAGCGCCTTGATCGCGCCGAGTGCCATCTCGTCGTTGGCCGCGATGACGCCCTGGACGTCCGGGTGGGCCTGGAGCAGGTTCGACATCACGTCGAGGCCCTTGGCGCGGTCGAAGTCGGCGGGCTGCTGGGCGACGACCTGGATGCCAGGGTAGGCCTTCAGGCCCTTGGCGAAGCCCTCGGCGCGCTCGCGGGCGGCGGAGGTTCCGGCCTGGCCCTGCAGGATCACGATCTTGCCCTTGCCGCCCAGCTTCTCGGCGATGCTCTTGGCGGCCAGCTCACCGCCGGTGACGTTGTCGGAGGCCACCAGCGCGTCCGTCGTGGCCTTGTTGACGCCCCGGTCGACGGCGATGACCGGGATCTTCGCCTGGTCGGCGGCCCGCACCGAGGGGCCCGCCGCGTCGGAGTCCACCGGGTTGACGATGATGGCGCCGAGGCCCGAGCTGGTGAAGTTCTGCAGCTGGTTGGCCTGCTGGGAGGCGTCGTTCTGCGCGTCCGTGACGGTCAGGTCCACGCCCAGCTTCTTCGCCTCGGCCTCGGCGCCCGCCCGGATCTGCACGAAGAAGGGGTTGTTGAGGGTGGACAGGGACAGGCCGACCTTCGGAGTGCTCGCGGCGGAGGAGCCGCCGTGCAGGAAGGAGGTGGCGCCCACGATCGCGACGGTGACCACGGCCGCGAGCGCGTACGCCGCCGCCTGCCTGCCCTTGTCGCCACCCGTGCCGGCCGCCACCGGCGTCGCCCCGGCCTTGCGGCGCGCGGTGTCGAACAGCACCGCCAGCGCGATCACGACACCGATGACGACCTGCTGCCAGAACGCCGACACATTGAGCAGGTTCAGCCCGTTGCGCAGCACCGCCAGGATCAGCGCGCCGATCAGCGTGCCGGACGCCTTGCCCGTACCGCCCGCCAAGGACGCCCCACCGATGACGACCGCGGCGATCGCGTCCAGCTCGTAGCCGTCGGCGGCCTGCGGCTGCGCGGAGGACAGGCGGGCGGCGAGCACCACGCCCGCGACGGCGGCGAAGACGCCGGACAGGGCGTAGATGGCCAGCTTCTGCCGCTTCACGCGCAGGCCGGACAGCCGCGCGGCCTCCTCGTTGCCGCCGATCGCGTACATGGAGCGGCCGATGTAGGTCCGGCCGAGCACGAACGCGGCGATCAGCCCCATCACGACCATTACGAGCACCGGCACCGGCAGCCAGCCGCCGAGCGTGTCGCCGAGGTGCGAGACCGAGTCGGGGAAGGCGATCGGCGAGCCCCCGGAGATGACCAGGGACAGACCACGGCCCACCGACAGCATGGCCAGCGTCGCGATGAACGGCGGCAGCTTGCCGTACGCGATCAGGAAGCCGCTGACCAGGCCGCACGCGATGCCGGTCGCTATGGCCAGCAGGACGGCGACGAGAACCGGCACGCCCTCCTGCGTGGCGCTCCAGGCGAGGACGGTGGCCGACAGGGCGGCGACCGACCCGACCGACAGGTCGATGCCCGCCGAGACGATCACGAAGGTGACGCCGAAGGCGAGGACGGCGGTCACGGCCGCCTGGACGCCGACGTTCAGGAGGTTGTCGGTGGTCAGGAAGTCGCCGGAGAGCGCCGACATCGCGACGACCAGGACGATCAGCGCGGTCAGCGCGCCGTTGTCGAGCAGCAGCCGGCGCAGGCCGCCCGAGGCGCCACCCGCGCCCGCGGTGCTCTTGAGCGTGTCAGTGGCCACGGGGGGCCTCCACTTCGGTGGTCGGGGTGCTGAGGGCATCGGTGGTCGGGGTGCTGGGGGCTTCGGTGGCAGGGGCGCTGACGGCGAGTGCCATCACGGCGTCCTGCGTCGCCTCCGCGGCCGGGAGCTCGCCCGCGATCCGGCCCTGGGCCATCACCAGCACCCGGTCGCTCATGCCGAGCACCTCGGGCAGGTCGCTGGAGATCATCAGCACGGCGGCGCCCTGCGCGGTCAGTTCGTTGATGAGCTGGTAGATCTCGACCTTCGCGCCGACGTCGATGCCGCGCGTCGGCTCGTCGAGGATCAGCACCTTGGTGTTCGCCAGCAGCCACTTGCCGATGACGACCTTCTGCTGGTTGCCCCCGGACAGGGTGCGCACGTGCTGGCCGAGGCCCGCCATCCGCACACCGAGCTGCTCGGCGATCCGGGCGGCCGCCGTCCGCTGTCCCTTGAGGTCGACCAGGCCCGCGCGGGTCGCGGACCGCAGGGTGACCAGCCCGAGGTTCTCCTCGACGGAGGCGTCGAGGACCAGTCCCTGGCCCTTGCGGTCCTCGGGCACGAGCCCGACCCCGGCTTCCATGGCGGCGTTGACGTCGTGACGGGGGATACGGGCGCCCGCGACCTTCACGGCCCCCTTGTCGTACGGATCCGCCCCGAACACGGCGCGTACCACCTCCGTACGGCCGGCTCCGACCAGCCCGGCGATGCCGACGACCTCACCGGCGTGCACCTCGAAGCTGACGTCGTGGAACACCCCGTCCCGGGTCAGCCCCTCGACGTTGAGCAGCGCGGACCCGGCGTCGGCCCGCTGACGCGGGTACTGCTGCTCGATCGACCGTCCCACCATCAGGCGTACGAGCTCCTCCTCGGGCGTGGCGGCGGGCACCTGCCCGACGCTCTTTCCGTCCCTGAGGACGGTGACCCGGTCACCGAGGGCGGTGATCTCCTCCAGGTGGTGCGTGATGAAGACGATCCCGACGCCGTCCTCGCGCAGCCTGCGCACGATGGCGAAGAGCTTCTCGACCTCCTCGGAGGTGAGCACGGCGGTCGGCTCGTCCATGATCAGCACGCGTGCGTCCAGGCTGAGCGCCTTGGCGATCTCGACCATCTGCAGGCGGGCGATGCCGAGTTCCCGCACCCGCGCGCGCGGGGACACGTGCACACCGACCCGCTCCAGAAGGTCGGCCGCTTCGGCCTCCATCCGCTTGCGGTCGATCATCCCGAAGCGGCGCGGCTGCCGCCCCAGGAAGATGTTCTCGGCGACCGTCAGATCGGGAACGAGGTTGAACTCCTGGTAGATGGTGGCGATCCCGAGGCGCTCGGAGTCCTGCGCACCGCTGATGCGCACCTCCTCGCCGCCGACCAGGATCCGCCCGGCGTCGGGCGTGCAGGCGCCGGAGAGCATCTTGATGAGGGTGCTCTTGCCCGCGCCGTTCTCACCGAGCAGCACATGCACCTCGCCCCGGCGCAGGTCGAAGTCGACGCCGTCGAGCGCGACCACGCCGGGGAAGGTCTTGCGGATGCCCTCGATGCGCAGCAACTCGTCCGCGTTGCTCACGTCGTGCTCCTTTGCACTGGGGAGGGGGACTCGCCGGACTCGCCGGGCTCACCGCACGAGCGGCGTACGACGAGACGGGCGGGGAGGGTGACGGACTCCGGGGTCCGGCCCTCGATACGGTCGACCAGCGCGCGTACGGCGGCGCGCCCCAGCTCGCCCGTGGGCTGGGCGATGGCGGTGACCGGCGGATCGGTGTGCACGAACCAGGGGATGTCGTCGAACGCGGCCAGCGCGAGGTCGTCGGGGACCCGCAGCCCACGCGCGCGTACGGCGTCCAGTGCGCCCAGGGCCATCAGGTTGTCCGCGGCGAACACGACCTCGGGTGGTTCGGCCAGGTCGAGGAAGCCCTCGGTGACCCGCCGCCCGCTCTCCGCCTGGAAGTCGCCCTGGCCTGTGTAGGCGTCGGGGAGGTGGATCCCGTACTCCTGGAGGGCCTCCCTGAAGGCCTCCACGCGCTCCCGTCCGGTGGTGGTCGCCGCCGGGCCCGCGATGATCGCGAGCCGCCGGTGCCCGAGCCCGTGCAGGTGCGCGACGAGATCGCGTACGGCCGCCCGCCCGTCCGCCCGGACCACCGGCACCTGAACGCCCGGGATCCACCGGTCGACGAACACCATCGGCGTCCCTGCGCGCGCGGCGTCCAGCATCAGCGGTGAGCCGCCGTCGGTGGGGGAGACCAGCAGCCCGTCGATGCGGCGGTCCAGCAGGTTCCGTATGTGGTGGTCCTGCAGGTCGGGACGCTCGTCGGCGTTGCCGAAGATGACGCTGTAGCCGAGCGCGCGGGCCTCCTCCTCGACGGAGCGGGCCAGTTCGGTGAAGTAGGGGTTCAGCACGTCGCTGATGACCAGGCCGAGAGTGTGGGTCTGGTCGGTGCGCAGCGACCGGGCGACGGCGTTCGGGCGGTAGCCCAGCGTCTCGACGGCGGCCAGCACGCGCGTGCGTGCGTCCTCGCTCACCGACGGGTGGCCGTTCAGGACGCGCGAGACCGTGGCGACGGAGACCCCCGCCTCGGCGGCGACGTCCTTGATGCTCGCCATCGCCGTCCACCTCCTTGTGGAATCGATTACACCGATGTGTACGGAGGATTGGAATCGATTACACGGCGCTGAGGCAAGCCCCCGTGGTGGCCGAAACCGGATCGTGATGATGCGTGCTCGGATGAGCAGGGTCGCGTGCGCGGCCGAGGCGGTTCGGGCTTGCTGCATCCGCCTGCCGCAGGGCACGGACAGAGCGTTGTCGGTGCCGGGCGGTACCGTCGGATCATGGCTCAACCAGCGGGGAGCGGGGAACGGCATGTGGCCGTACTCGAAGGCGTCCTGGAACGCATCACGTACGCCAACGAGGAGAACGGCTACACGGTCGCCCGCGTCGACACCGGCAGAGGAGCCGGCGATCTCCTCACCGTCGTCGGCGCGCTGCTCGGCGCCCAGGTCGGCGAGTCGCTGCGCATGGAGGGCCGCTGGGGCTCCCATCCGCAGTACGGCAAGCAGTTCCACGTGGAGAACTACACGACGGTCCTGCCCGCCACCGTCCAGGGCATCCGCCGCTACCTCGGCTCGGGGCTGGTCAAGGGCATCGGTCCGGTCTTCGCCGACCGCATCACACAGCACTTCGGCCTGGACACGCTGAAGATCATCGAGGAGGAGCCCAAGCGCCTGATCGAGGTCCCCGGCCTCGGCCCGAAGCGGACGAAGAAGATCGCCGACGCCTGGGAGGAGCAGAAGGCGATCAAGGAGGTCATGCTCTTCCTCCAGACCGTCGAGGTCTCCACGTCGATCGCCGTGCGCATCTACAAGAAGTACGGCGACGCCTCGATCTCGGTGGTCAAGAACCAGCCGTACCGGCTGGCGGCCGACGTCTGGGGCATCGGCTTCCTCACGGCGGACAAGATCGCCCAGTCCGTCGGCATCCCGCACGACAGCCCGGAGCGCGTCAAGGCCGGCCTGCAGTACGCCCTGTCGCAGTCCGCCGACCAGGGGCACTGCTTCCTGCCCGAGGAACAGCTGATCGCCGACGCGGTGAAACTCCTCCAGGTCGACACCGGCCTCGTCATCGAGTGCCTCGCCGAGCTCGCCACGCCCCCCGAGGACGGCTCCGACCCGGGTGTCGTACGCGAGAAGGTGCCCGGCCCGGACGGCGGGCAGCCCGTCACCGCCGTCTACCTCGTCCCCTTCCACCGGGCCGAGCTCGCCCTCTCCGCCCAGCTGCTGCGCCTGCTGCGCACGGAGGAGGACCGGATGCCCGGCTTCCATGACGTGGCCTGGGACAAGGCGCTGGCCTGGCTGAAGACCCGCACCGGGGCCGACCTCGCCCCCGAGCAGGAGGCCGCGGTCAAGCTGGCGCTGACGAAGAAGGTCGCCGTCCTCACCGGCGGCCCCGGCTGCGGCAAGTCCTTCACGGTCCGCTCGATCGTGGAGCTGGCCCGCGCCAAGAAGGCGAGGGTCGTCCTGGCCGCCCCCACCGGCCGCGCCGCCAAGCGCCTGGCCGAGCTCACCGGCGCCGAGGCCTCCACCGTCCACCGCCTGCTGGAGCTCAAGCCCGGCGGCGACGCGGCCTACGACAGGGACCGCCCGCTCGACGCCGACCTGGTGGTCGTCGACGAGGCCTCCATGCTGGACCTCCTCCTCGCCAACAAGCTGGTCAAGGCCGTACCCCCGGGGGCGCATCTGCTCTTCGTCGGGGACGTCGACCAGCTCCCCAGCGTCGGCGCCGGCGAGGTCCTGCGCGACCTGCTCGCCGACGGCAGTCCCATCCCGGCCGTGCGCCTCACGCGCGTGTTCCGGCAGGCCCAGCAGTCGGGCGTCGTGACCAACGCCCACCGCATCAACGCGGGTCAGCACCCGGTCACCGACGGCATGAAGGACTTCTTCCTCTTCGTCGAGGACGACACCGAGGCGGCCGGCCGGCTCACCGTGGACGTCGCCGCCCGGCGGATCCCCGCCAAGTTCGGCCTCGACCCGCGCCGGGACGTCCAGGTGCTGGCGCCCATGCACCGGGGACCGGCCGGCGCGGGCACCCTGAACGGCCTCCTCCAGCAGGCCATCACCCCCGGCCGCCCCGACCTGCCCGAGAAGCGGTTCGGCGGCCGGGTCTTCCGCGTCGGCGACAAGGTCACCCAGATCCGCAACAATTACGAGAAGGGCAACAACGGTGTCTTCAACGGCACCGTGGGCGTGGTCACCTCGCTCGACCCGGTCGACCAGCGTCTGACGGTGCTGACGGACGAGGACGAGGAGGTTCCGTACGAATTCGATGAACTGGACGAGCTGGCCCACGCGTACGCGGTGACCATCCACCGCTCCCAGGGCAGCGAGTATCCGGCGGTGGTCATCCCGGTCACCACGGGCGCCTGGATGATGCTCCAGCGGAACCTGCTCTACACGGCGGTCACCCGCGCCAAGAAGCTGGTCGTCCTCGTCGGTTCGCGCAAAGCGATCGGACAGGCGGTGCGCACGATGTCGGCGGGCAGGCGCTGCACGGCACTCGACTTCCGGCTCTCACTCCGCCCCCTGGAAGGCTGAACACCCCCTCTGGAGACCTGAACACCCCCTGGCGACAGGTGTCACGGCCCGTTCGGGACTGACATCACAAAAAATGATCGATCACATCAGTCGCGAAGGTCACAGAGCACTTCCAGATGGGGAACACAGGGGGCAGGATGGGCAAGTTGGCGGCACTGAGTGCCGTCGATAGGCCCGATGGTCGACCCCGAGTGCACTCTCCTGAGCCGAGTGGGGGAAGGTAGAGACAGTCAGGGCACCTCGAAGATGAGGCACAACGTCGGTGAGGGAAGACGTGAGCGACAACTCTGTAGTACTGCGGTACGACGGCAACGAGTACACCTACCCGGTGATCGACAGCACCGTCGGCGACAAGGGCTTCGACATCGGAAAGCTCCGCGCCCAGACCGGTCTGGTGACGCTGGACAGCGGCTACGGCAACACCGCCGCCTACAAATCCGCGATCACCTACCTCGACGGCGAGCAGGGCATCCTGCGGTACCGCGGCTACCCGATCGAGCAGCTGGCCGAGCGCTCCACCTTCCTGGAGGTCGCCTACCTGCTGATCAACGGTGAGCTGCCGACCGTCGACCAGCTCACCGCGTTCCAGAACGACATCACGCAGCACACCCTGCTGCACGAGGACGTCAAGAACTTCTACCGGGGCTTCCCGCGCGACGCCCACCCGATGGCCATGCTGTCGTCGGTCGTGTCGGCGCTGTCGACGTTCTACCAGGACAGCCACAACCCGTTCGACGAGCGGCAGCGCAACCTCTCCACGATCCGGCTGCTCGCCAAGCTTCCGACCATCGCGTCCTACGCGTACAAGAAGTCGATCGGCCACCCGTTCGTCTACCCGCGCAACGATCTCGGTTACGTCGAGAACTTCCTCCGCATGACCTTCTCGGTCCCCGCGCAGGAGTACGAGCTCGACCCGACCGTGGTCTCCGCCCTGGACAAGCTGCTGATCCTGCACGCGGACCACGAGCAGAACTGTTCGACCTCCACGGTCCGACTGGTCGGCTCCTCGCAGGCGAACATGTTCGCCTCGATCTCCGCCGGCATCAACGCCCTGTGGGGCCCGCTGCACGGCGGCGCCAACCAGTCCGTGCTGGAGATGCTGGAGGGCATCCGCGACTCCGGCGGCGACGTCGACTCCTTCATCCGCAAGGTGAAGAACAAGGAGGACGGCGTCCGCCTGATGGGCTTCGGCCACCGGGTCTACAAGAACTTCGACCCGCGCGCCAAGATCATCAAGGCCGCCGCGCACGATGTGCTGTCCGCCCTCGGCAAGTCCGACGAGCTGCTGGACATCGCGCTGAAGCTGGAGGAGCACGCGCTCTCCGACGACTACTTCGTCTCGCGCAGCCTCTACCCGAACGTGGACTTCTACACGGGCCTGATCTACCGCGCCATGGGCTTCCCGACCGAGATGTTCACGGTCCTGTTCGCCCTCGGCCGGCTGCCGGGCTGGATCGCCCAGTGGCACGAGATGATCAAGGAGCCGGGCTCCCGCATCGGCCGCCCGCGCCAGATCTACACGGGCGTGGTCCAGCGCGACTTCGTTCCCGTCGAGGAGCGCTGAGGCGCAGCGAACCCCGAGGCCCCGTCCCCGCTCCAGTGAGCGGGAACGGGGCCTCGTGCACGTGCGGCGCAGGCTGTGGTCACCCCACGGCGGTCACTCCACGCCGGTTACTCCATGGCCTTCCTGCGGCGCATCCACCACACCAGCGAACCGCCTGCGACTGCCAGGGCCGCAGCGATCCCGGCGATCAGGCCGACGGGTGTGCCGGAGCCGGTGTCGGCGAGGTCGCCGTCCGGGTCCTTCGGCCGGGGGGTGGGGGCCGGGGTGGGCGCCGAGGTGCTCGGCGCCGGGCTCGGCGTGGCCGACGGGGAGGCCGGGTCGGTCGGCTTGCCCGTGCCGGTCGGGGTCGGCTGCGGCGTCGGGCCGGTCCCGCCACCGCCACCGTTGTCGGTCCGGCCCGAGCCGTTACCGCCCTGGTAGGAGGTCTCGGTGTCCCGGTAGGAGGTCTCCGCGCGGACGGAGGTCTTGGTGGTGCTGTCCAGACGCGGGTTCTCCAGGTCGAACTGGACCCTGCTGATGTTGCGCCTGGGTGCCTTGGAGAAGTCGACACCGCCCATGACGCAGGTCTTCTGCTGCCCGTCGATCTCGCACGGGTAGCTGTAGTCGCCCTTGGTGAAGGACTTCACGTAGGCGTCGTAGGTCTGGCGCGGGGTCCAGCCCTTGTTCGCGCCGCGCAGCGGCCACCGGCTGACGTCGTTGCTGTTGATGATCTTCCGGAAGTCGGTGGGGTGGTCCTGGTCCTGCTGGCGGATGTACTCCGCCGCCACCCGCGAGTTGTAGACACGGCGCAGGTCGGCGTAGCGCGGGTGCGTGTTCACCTTGCGCTCGACGTCCGGGATGACGTACTGGTTCACCAGCCGCTGGGAGGTCCTGACCTGGGCGTCGGTCAGCTCGCACCTGCCGTTCGGGCTGGGGGTGTCGATCTTCATCGGCTCGGACTTGACCTCCAGCGGGGCATCGAGGATGTAGATGCCGTTGTCGTCCACGCGGACCTTCGCGGTCTTGGGGACGATCCAGTTGCGGAGGCTGTGGCTGCACGGCACGCCCGCGGCGCGCATGGCGTCCCAGTACGACTTGCCGGGTTCCCGGCGGGGATCCATGTCCTTGGCGTAGTCGTGCTTCATCTCCAGGTCGGCCTCAAGAAGCACCCGGCCGGCGTCGGTGGTCCCGAACGTCTTGTCCATGACCTTGTCGGGCTGGTCCGGGTTGAGGTTGACCCAGAACTTGTCCGGGGGCAGCGCGAGCCAGGTGAACAGGGCGTCGGAGGCGAGCTGGAGCCTGGCCCTGCCGCCCCAGCCCGGGTTGGTGTCCTCGTCCTCGACGTAGTCGGCCTTGAAGGAGTAGTCGAGGCCCTTGCCCTTGACGGGGTTGCCGACGTACTGGAGTTCCAGGGTGGAGAAGTCCACGCCGCCCGGACCGCGGCCGAAGCCGCCGCGGGTGTTGGCCGCGTTGTACTGACGCTGCAGCTGACGCGCCTGCTCCGGGGTGTCGGCGGAACGCCAGGCCGCGTCGTTGATCGGGCCGCGGGAGCCGACCCGGCTGGGGTCGGGGTTCATCAGCTTGTCGTAGCGGGTGTACTGGTTCGGCTGGTACCGGGGCACGCCGGTGGAGCGCTGCTCACGGATGGTGACCTGGTTGGCCCTGCCCGTCTCCTGCTGGATCTGCCGGTTCAGGGCACCGAACTTCCTGATCGTGTTCCTGGTGGTCTTCTCACCGGTGATCAGACGGAGCTTGTGGTCCTTGTAGGCCGGGTCCCGCAGCACCATCGCGTCGTTGCGCAACTGACGCGGTATGTGCTTGCCGTTGGACTTGAACTCGACGAACTCCTTGGTCCGCGCGTTGTACGCGTCGTACCGGCGGAAGACCGGCTTGTTCGTCCTGGGGTCGATGAGCTGCTTGCCGGTCTTGGGGTCCCTGACCGGGACCTCCTTCTGGCAGATCCAGTCCGGTCCGACCAGCCTGAAGTCACGGACGACCTTGGCCTCGAACCCGTTGCCCCTGGTCCGGTTGGTCTCGTTGCCGATCAGCTTGATGTCGAGCCAGCGGGAGAAGTCGCGGACAGGAGTGCCGCCGGAGGAGAGCTGGAAGTTGTACCGGGCGTAGATCTCCAGGACCCGGTACTTGATGTTCCCGGTCCTCTCGTACTGCCTCTTCCACTTGTTGATGTCGGCTTCGGTCTTCCCGGCGAGCTTCTTCTGCTGCGCTGTGGGCGCCTTGAGCCCGTCGAAGGCCTTGGAGGGGTTGTCGTAGAAGTACTCGTCCCACTGGCTCTCGGGGCTGACACTGTAGGGCTGGTTCCTGCCCTGGATGCCGGAGCCCGCCACCGGGGCGTCGTACTTGCGGCCCAGCCACTTCTCGTCGCAGCGGTTGGGTGCGGGTGCCGCGTCGGCCTCACTCTGCAGGCCGGGCAGTGCGGAGAGGCTCATCGCGCAGGCGGCGGTGATCGCCACCGCCAGGCGACCGAACAGGTGCCGTGGGCGCGAAGGGGTGGTCAACTGACTCAAGATGTCGGTGTTCCCTCGTTGCGTGGGGGCATGAGGGGGTGAAGGTGCGGCGCATGAGGCCCCCGTGACTTGGGCGTCGCGCGGCACACAGTAATGCGTCAACCCCCCGGCACCACACGGGCTTCACAGAGTCACCCACGCAAATCCCAAGGCACGGTGGAGAGTTCACATCACTGCCCGCAGGCTGACCTACAGTGGCCCGCATGACGGAAACGGAACCGGCCCCCGACAGGCACCCTGAGCTGGTGGCGTGGCTGGAGACGCGGGCCGCGGGATTCGAGCGGTGGGCGCGGGACACCGGCGCGCCGGAGTACTGGAACTTCAGCCCCGAGTCGCTGGACGCGCTGGAGGAGCTCGTGCGGCGGACCTTCGCCGCCCAGGAGGAGATCGCCGCCGCACGCTCGGGGGAGTTCGTGCAGGGTGCCGTCTGGTACATCGGGGAAGTGATCCGCCGGTCCGCACCGGACGCGGTGTGGCGCTACGACCCGTTCACCTCCGACGACCGTATCCCTGAGCGGATGTTCGAACCGGGGGTTCAGGAGGTGGGTGACACCCCGCACCTGGGGCGGCCGCACTTCCAGGACGGCGACTACCTGTATCCGCTGGGCCTGCTGAACCAGCTCTTCTGGGAGACGGACGAACTCGGCGAACCGGTCGAGGTGCACCTGGCCGACGTACTTGAGGCGTTCGCGGACGACGCGGACTGAGACGCGACACGAGCGGACGGCGGAGGGGTAGCAGAAGGCGCCCCGGCGCCGGTCCCCCCACGGGCCGGCGACCAGGGCGCCTTCCCATGTCCCGGTGCGGATTCCCCCCACGGGATCCGGCCGGGCGTCTGTGAGGACAGCGCCTGAATCGCTGTGCGAGCAGAACGAGCAAAACTCGTCCCACTCGTGCTGTGTGCGGTCTGCCGGGACAGCGCACGCCCGGGAGGGCCGCTCAAAGCTTCCCGGTGTACGTGTCCCGGCAACGCATCTCTGAGGAAGTCCCCCAAGACATCCCCAGATGCCAGGAAGCGCCCCCCAAGACGCTGCCCGACATCGTCAACTTAGACCTTCGAACCCCTTCGATGGTTACGTTCACATCACTGTGATCTGCGTCTCTTGCATATGTCCGTTAGATACGCAAGAGCCCCGATACGGCTTACGGGACCCAAGCGTAAGGATGATGCGCGAGCCTTGTGAAGAGCTTATGTGAGTTTCGTACCCGACTCCAGAGGGCCTCTTACTTCGAGACCTCAGCGAAATGCCCGCAGCCGCAGGCTGTTCGTCACCACGAACACCGACGAGAACGCCATCGCGGCCCCCGCGATCATGGGGTTGAGCAGCCCCGCGGCGGCCAGCGGCAGCGCGGCCACGTTGTAGCCGAAGGCCCACACGAGGTTGCCCTTGATCGTCGCCAGGGTCTTCCGGGACAGCCGGATCGCGTCCGCGGCCACCCGCAGGTCGCCGCGCACCAGGGTCAGGTCGCCCGCCTCCATCGCCGCGTCCGTGCCCGTGCCCATCGCCAGACCCAGATCGGCGGTGGCGAGGGCGGCGGCGTCGTTGACGCCATCGCCGACCATGGCGACCGTACGGCCCTCGGCCTGCAGTCGCCTGACGGCGTTCACCTTGTCCTCGGGCAGCACCTCGGCGATCACCTCGTCGATGCCGACGGCCCGGGCGACGGACTCGGCGACCAGCCGGTTGTCGCCGGTCAGCAGGACGGGCCGCAGGCCCAGCCCGCGCAGTCGGGCCACCGCCTCGGCGCTGGTCTCCTTCACCGCGTCCGCGACGGCGACGACACCCCGCGCCGCCCCGTCCCAGCCGACCACGACGGCCGTACGACCGCCTCTCTCGGCCTCTTCCCTGGCGCGGGCCAACTCCTGAGGGAGTTCCTCGAAGAGGCGCCCCACGGCCACCTCATGGCCCTCCACGCGCGCGCGTACGCCCCTTCCGGGCAGGTTCTCGAAGTCCTCGGCGGCCGGCAGGGCGCCGACCTGCTCCTCGGCGCCCGCGGCGACCGCGCGGGCCACGGGGTGCTCGGAGGCGTGCTCGACGGCGCCCGCGAGGCGCAGCACCTGCTTCTCGTCGGTGTCCTCGGTGGCGTACACCTCCTGGAGGGTCATCCGGCCCGTGGTGACCGTGCCGGTCTTGTCCAGGACGACCGTGTCGACTCGGCGCGTCGACTCCAGTACCTCCGGGCCCTTGATGAGGATGCCGAGCTGGGCCCCGCGCCCCGTGCCGACCATGAGCGCGGTCGGCGTGGCCAGGCCCAGCGCGCACGGACAGGCGATGATCAGCACGGCGACGGCCGCGGTGAACGCGGCGGCCGTGTCGCCGGTGGCGCCGAGCCATCCGCCGAAGGTGGCGACCGCGATCAGCAGCACGACCGGCACGAAGATCCCGGAGATCCGGTCGGCGAGGCGCTGCACCTCGGCCTTGCCGTTCTGCGCGTCCTCCACCAGCCTCGCCATCCGGGCGAGCTGGGTGCCGGCGCCGACCCGGGTGGCCTCGACGACGAGCCGGCCGCCCGCGTTGACCGTGGCGCCGGTGACGGTGTCTCCGGCCGTCACGTCCACGGGCACCGACTCGCCGGTGAGCATGGAGGCGTCGACCGCGCTCGTGCCCTCGACCACGGTGCCATCGGTGGCGATCTTCTCGCCGGGCCGTACGACGAACCGGTCGCCGACGGCCAGCCGCGCCACCGGAATCCGCACCTCGCGCCCGTCGCGCAGTACGGCCACGTCCTTGGCGCCCAGCTCCATCAGTGCCCGCAGAGCGGCGCCCGCGCGGCGCTTGGAGCGGGCCTCCAGATAGCGGCCGAGCAGGAGGAAGGCGGTGACCCCGGCGGCGACCTCCAGGTAGATCGTCGAGGCGCCGTCCGCGCGGGCGACGGTGAGCTCGAAGCCGTGCCGCATGCCCGGCATGCCCGCGTCGCCGAGGAAGAGCGCCCACAGGGACCAGCCGAACGCGGCCAGCGTGCCGAGCGACACGAGCGTGTCCATCGTCGCCGCGCCGTGCCGGACGTTCGTCCAGGCGGCCCGGTGGAAGGGCAGACCGCCCCAGACGACGACGGGTGAGGCGAGGGTGAGCGAGAGCCACTGCCAGTTGTCGAACTGCAGGGACGGGACCATGGCGAGCAGCACCACGGGGGCGGCGAGGAGGGCGGAGACGGTGAGCCGCCGGCGCAGCGACGACAGCTCCGGGTCCTCCTCGGGCGCCTCGTCCTCGGTGGCCGGGGCCTGCGGCTCCTCGGCCGTGTAGCCGGTCTTGACCACGGTGGCGATCAGATCGGCGACCTCGGTGCCCGCGGGATAGGTGACCCGGGCCTTCTCGGTCGCGAAGTTCACCGTGGCGGTGACGCCGTCCATGCGGTTGAGCTTCTTCTCGACCCGGGCCGCGCAGGCCGCGCAGGTCATCCCGCCGATGAGCAGCTCGACCTCGGAGAGGTCCGGCGCGGTGTCCGTGGGGGTTCCTGCGATGGTGCTGGTCATGTCTTTCGGACTCCAGAAGCTCGACGCGCTGCCTGAGGGCGGTGTGCCCCTCAGACCTTGCCGGCCAGCTCGAAACCTGCCTCGTCGACCGCGGCACGCACGGCCTCCTCGTCCAGCGGCGCCGCGGAGACGACGGTGACCTCGCCGGTCGCGGCGACGGCCGTCACGGAGCTGACTCCGGGGATCTCGGAGATCTCGCCGGAGACGGCACCCTCGCAGTGTCCGCAGCTCATCCCGCTCACCTTGTAGACGGTGGTGACGGAGCCAGGGGTGTCGGTCTGTGCGGTCATGTCGTTACTCCCTCGTCGAGGCGGGTGGGACTGCGAGTGACCCCCGAGGGGGTCATCTGTTCCAGACTATACCCCTAGGGGGTACCCGACCAAAGGGGGTCCGTCCGCCCCTCCGATCGGTCGCCGACGAGTGGTGCGAGGTAGCGGAGGAGAACGTTCTTCAGTTCCCGTACGTACGCCTCCCGCTCGGCGCCCTGGTGTGCGAGGACCAGCTCCAGGCCTGCCTTGTAGATACCCAGGCAGACGTGCGCGGTGCGCGTGACCTCGGCGGCGGGCGCCTCGGGCAGGAGTGAGGCGAGCAGCGCCTCGACCCTCGCGATCAGGGTCGCGTACAGCGCGTCGTGCTCCTCGGCGATCCGGCCCGGGATGTCGGGGCCGTGCATCAGGGCGAAGAACACCGGGTGCCGGCAGTTGAAGTCGATGAAGCGGTCGACGGCGGCGCCTACGGCCTCCTCCAGCGGGGTCGCGGGGTCGACCGGCGCCAGCGCCTCCCCGTACGTCTCCCGCATCTCGTGCATGAGCCGGCTGCCCAGTTCGATCGCGATCGCTTCCTTGTTCGGGAAGAACTGGTACAGCGTGCCCGGTGAGACGCCCGCCTCGCGGGCGATGGCGTTGGTGCTCGCGGCCGTGTAGCCGGTCGTGCAGAAGACGGAGGCGGCCGCTTCGAGCAGCTGAGCGATCCGCCGTTCGCCGCGGGCCTGACGGCGACGGGGTCGCTCCTTCTCCTGGTTGTCGGTCACGCGGTTGTCCCCAGCTCTCCGAACGCGATTGACAAACGCGAGCAGTCGCTCGCATTCTGATGAAACGCGAGCGATCACTCGTGTTTGCCAGTCTATGGCAACGACGGCCCGTGCTGCCTGCCTGCGCTCAGCACGGATCAGGTGAAGGGGACACCGCACGATGACCGAAGTCAACAAGCCGCCGCCCGTCCGAGGCTGGACCCGCTTCGTCACTGCCCGGCCACGGCTGTCTCTGGTGGTCGCGCTGGTGCTCACCGCACTCGCGGTGGTGGCCGGCAGTGGTGTCGCCGACCGCCTGGGCGCCGGCGGCTGGGAGGACCCGAACGCGGAGTCCACCTACGCGACCAAGGCCCTGGAGCGCGCCTTCCCGGACTCCCAGCCCAACCTCCTGCTCCTCGTCGACGCGGGCCGCGCCTCGGTCGACGACCCGGCCGTCGCCGCCGAGGCCAGGCGGCTCGCCGCGCGCCTGGCCGGGGAGCGGGGCGTGACAGGCGTCGGCTCCTACTGGCAGTCCGGCGCCCCCGCGCTGCGCGCCGAGGACGGACACGAGGCGCTGATCTCCGCCCGCATCACCGGCGACGAGAAGGCCATGGGCGAGACCCTGGACCGCCTCGCACCCTCCTACCGGGGCGAGCACGGGGTGGTGGAGGTCCGCGTCGGCGGCCCGGTCGCCGTGCGGCACGAGATGCAGACGATCATCCAGGAGGATCTGACCCGGGCGGAGCTGATCGCCCTGCCGGTGACGCTGGTGCTGCTGGTGATGGTCTTCGGCAGCGCGATCGCGGCCCTGCTGCCGCTCGGCATCGGCATCGTCGCGATCCTCGGCACCAACGCGGTACTGCGCGGCCTCACCGAGCTCACCGACGTGTCGGTCTTCGCGCTGAACCTCACCACGGCCCTCGGCCTGGGCCTCGCCATCGACTACGCCCTGTTCATCGTCCGCCGCTTCCGCGAGGAACTCTCCACCGGCGCCGAGCCGTTGACCGCGGTGGGCACGACCCTGCGCACAGCCGGCCGCACGGTGCTCTTCTCCGCCCTCACGGTCGCGGTGTCCCTGGCGGCGATGCTGCTCTTCCCCCAGTACTTCCTGCGGTCCTTCGCCTACGCCGGGATCGCGGTGGTTCTGCTCGCCGCGGCGGCCGCGCTGATCCTGCTCCCGGCGGCCCTGGTGCTGCTCGGCCACCGGGTCGACTCCCTGGACCTGCGGCGCCCGTTCCGGCGGGGCCGGCAGCCGAAGCCCGCCGAGTCCGCCGAGGCCGCCGAGTCCGCCGAGTCCTCAGGGGTCTCCGGCTCCCGCGAGGAGGGCAGGGCCTGGGCGCGCACGGCGACGCTCGTCATGCGCCGCGCACCCTTCTTCGCCCTGGGCACCACGGCCGTTCTCGTCCTGCTCGGGCTGCCCTTCCTGGGCGTGAAGTTCGGTACGGCCGACGATCGTCAGCTGCCCTCGACCGCCGAGTCGCACACGGTGCAGCAGCACATCCGGGAGGGCTTCCCGGGCAGCCCCGGCGGCGGCCTCGAAGTCCTCGCCGAGGGCCGCGCGACCCAGGCGCAGTACGCCGCCTACAAGGAGCGGATCGCCGGCCTGCCCGAGGTGCTGCGGGTCGACGGGCCGCTGGTCAAGGGCGACTCGGCGTACTTCACGGTGCTGCCCGAGGGCGAGGCCGTCGACGAACCCGCCCAGCGCCTGGTCGGTGAGCTGCGCGATGTCCGGGCCCCGTTCGACACCAAGGTGACCGGCGCGGCGGCCGTCCTGGTCGACTCCAAGGACGCGATCGGCGAACGCCTGCCGACGGCGGTCGTCTTCATCACCATCGTCACCCTGCTCCTGGTCTTCCTCCTCACCGGCAGCGTCCTGATACCGCTCCAGGCGGTGGTGCTGAACGCGCTCAGCCTGACGGCGATGTTCGGCGCGGTCGTGTGGGTCTTCCAGGACGGCCATCTGTCCGGTCTGCTGGGCTTCACCAGCCCCGGTTCCATAGAGACGACACTCCCGGTCCTGATGTTCTGCGTGGCCTTCGGTCTGTCCATGGACTACGGCGTGTTCCTGCTCTCCCGGATCAAGGAGGAGTACGACCACAGCGGCGACCACGACCAGGCGGTGCGGCACGGGCTGCAGCGCACCGGCGGGCTGATCACGGCGGCGGCGGTGATCCTGGCGGTGGTGATGGTCGCCATAGGCACCTCCCGCGTGACCAACACCAAGATGCTCGGCCTGGGCATCGCGCTGGCGGTCCTGATGGACGCGATGATCGTCCGCAGTCTCCTGGTCCCCGCGGTCATGCGCCTCACGGGCCGCGCCACCTGGTGGGCCCCGGTCCCGCTGCGGCGCTTCCACGCACGGTTCGGCCTGAGCGAGGGGGAGCCGGCCGGGCCGGCCGTGGAGAAGGAGGGCAGCCGGGACAAGGTGGGGGCGCCCGGATAGCGTTCGGCCGGGAGCGCCGGGAGCGCCGGGAGCGCCGGGAGCGCCGGGAGCGCCGGGAGCGCCGGGAAGCGCTGGGCGGGAGAAGGAGGGGCCGAATGCGGGCGGTCGTGTGTGAGCGGTTCGGCGAGCCGGCCGAGGTGCGGGAGGTGGCGGACCCCCGGCCCGCGGAGCACGGCGTCGTGGTCCGTGTCGAGGCCACCGGCCTGTGCCGCAGCGACTGGCACGCGTGGCAGGGCCACGACCCGGACGTCTCACTGCCGCACGTTCCCGGCCATGAACTCGCCGGGGTCGTCGAGGAGGTGGGTGCCCGGGTGACCGGCTGGCGGCCCGGCGACCGGGTCACCGTGCCGTTCGTCTGCGCCTGCGGCAGCTGCGGTGCGTGTGCGGCGGGCGACCAGCAGGTGTGCGAACGGCAGACCCAGCCGGGCTTCACCCACTGGGGCTCCTTCGCCCAGTTCGTGGCGCTCGACCACGCCGACGTGAACCTCGTCGCCGTGCCCGGCGACATGTCGTTCCCGACGGCGGCCTCGCTCGGCTGCCGGTTCGCCACGGCGTTCCGGGCGGTGGTGCAGCAAGGCCGCGTGGCGGCGGGGGAGTGGGTCGCGGTGCACGGCTGCGGCGGAGTGGGCCTGTCGGCGGTGATGATCGCCGCGGCGTCGGGCGCCCGGGTCGTCGCCGTCGACATATCGCCACGCGCCCTGGAGCTGGCGCGGACCTTCGGGGCGACCGAGTGCGTGGACGCGTCGCGTACGCGGGACACGGCGGAGGCGGTGCGCGACCTCACCGGTGGCGGTGCCCATCTCTCCCTCGACGCCCTCGGCTCACCCGCCACCTGCGCCGCGTCCGTGGCCGGCCTGCGTCGCCGCGGCCGTCATGTCCAGGTCGGCCTGCTGCCCTCGCCGAGTGGCACCACGCCCGTCCCGATGGCCCGCGCGACAGCCCTGGAGCTCGAACTGCTGGGCAGTCACGGGATGGCCGCGCACACATATCCGCCGATGCTGGAGCTGGTCCGGGCGGGCGTGCTGCGCCCCGACCTCCTGGTGACGTCCACCATCGCGCTGGACGCGGTCCCGGCCGCGCTGGCCGCGATGGGGACGGCGCCGGGCGCGGGGGTCACGGTCGTCGAGCCGTGGAGCTGAGACGCCCCGCTCGAAGGGTGAGCCGCGGGGCACACGGAGGAGAATCACGGGGCGTCACCGGTCAGTCGTCCCGGCGGGGCCGGTTGCCCGGGCGGGACGCCACCCATGCCCGGATCGTGTCCGCGTACCAGTAGGGCTTGCCGCCCTCCACGAGGTCGGGCGGGGGCAACAGGCCGTGCTTGCGGTACGACCGCACGGTGTCCGGCTGCACCCGGATGTGCGCCGCGATGTCCTTGTAGGTCCAGAGCCTTTGGTCGGTCATGAGGTGTGCCTCCTTGCGTGCACCACGGCGGCGGCCGGGGGAAGGCCGTCCGGGGGAGCCGGGCGCTGCGCCGGCGATCAACAAGCCTGCGCCCGGTCAACGACATGCGGTCAGAGCAGGACAGGGCCCGTGCGCGGATGTGACGGAAGGTCCGCTTCCATGCGACATGTGTGACGAGACGGGGGCGTTTGTGACGCAAGTGCAGCAAAGCCACCCGCCGACTGGTGTGCGTGGCGCATTGACAGGCAGGTCTGGTCAGAATGTCCGGACAAAACATTGACAGGGCTGCGTGAGCGGGGCTACAAAGCCGGGAGGGCCGATGTGAAGGGGAGCCGATGGCGTACGACCTGATCACCATGGGGCGGATCGGAGTGGACCTCTATCCGCTGCAGACGGGCGTCCCGTTGTCCCAGGTCACGTCCTTCGGCAAGTTCCTCGGCGGTTCGGCGGCGAACGTGGCGGTCGCCGCCGCGCGGCTCGGGCGTCACACCGCGGTGATCACCCGCACCGGCGACGACCCCTTCGGCACCTACCTCCACGAGGCCCTGCGCGGCTTCGGCGTCGACGACCGCTGGGTCACCCCCGTCCCCGGCCTGCCCACCCCGGTCACCTTCTGCGAGGTGTTCCCCCCGGACGACTTCCCGCTGTACTTCTACCGGCGGCCCAAGGCCCCCGACCTGGAGATCGACGCCCATGAGCTCGACCTCGACGCCATCCGCGACGCCCGGATCTTCTGGGTCACCGGCACCGGCCTGAGCGAGGAGCCGAGCCGTACGGCGACCCTCGCGGCCCTCGCGCACCGCGCCAAGTCCGGCACCACGGTGTTCGACCTAGACTGGCGGCCCATGTTCTGGAGCGACCCGGACGCCGCCCGGCCCTTCTACGCCGAGGCCCTGAAGCACACCACCGTCGCCGTCGGCAACCTCGACGAGGTGGAGGTCGCCACCGGCGTCCGCGAACCGCACGCCGCCGCCCGCGCGCTCCTGGACGCCGGTGTGGACCTCGCCGTCGTCAAGCAGGGCCCCAAGGGCGTCCTCGCCGTCAGCGGCGAGGGCGAGTCGGCCGAGGTGCCCCCGCTCCCGGTGCACGTCCTCAACGGTCTCGGCGCCGGCGACGCCTTCGGCGGTTCCCTCTGCCACGGCCTCCTGGAAGGCTGGGACCTGGAGAGAACCATGAGGCACGCCAACGCCGCCGGCGCCATCGTCGCCTCCCGCCTGGAGTGCTCGTCCGCGATGCCCACCCCGGACGAGGTGGAAGCGGCGCTCACCGCGGGGGCCGTCCAATGACCGTCGACGTCTGCGAGCTCGTCCGCCTCCGCGCCCACCGTCCGGAGGCGATCGCCGAGGCCGCCGCCCGCCGCGTCCGCCGGCCGCTGCTGGGCGAGACCGGCCGCCTGATGATCGTCGCCGCCGACCATCCGGCCCGCGGTGCCCTCGGCGTCGGCCGCCGCGCCCTCGCCATGGCCGACCGCGCCGACCTGCTCGAACGTCTCTGCCTGGCGCTGTCCCGGCCCGGCGTCGACGGAGTCCTCGCCACCGCCGACATCCTCGACGACCTGCTCCTGCTCGGCGCCCTCGACGGCAAGGTCGTGATGGGCTCGATGAACCGGGGCGGCCTCCAGGGCGCCCGCTTCGAACTCGACGACCGCTTCACCGGCCACCGCCCGCAGGACATCGAGCGCCTCGGCTTCGACGCGGGCAAGCTGCTGCTGCGGATCGACTACGACGACCCGGGCTCCCTCAACACCCTTCACTCCGCGGCCCGCGCCATCGACGACATGGCCGCCCGCCGGCTCCCCGTCTTCGTCGAGCCGTTCATCAGCCGCCGCACGGACGAGGGCAAGCTCCGCAACGACCTCTCCGCCGACGCCGTCACCAGGTCCATCGCCATCGCCTCCGGTCTGGGCGGCAGTTCCGCCTACACCTGGCTGAAGGTCCCGGTCACCGACAACCCCGACGACATGGCCGAGGTCATGGCGGCCTCGACGCTGCCCGCCGTCCTCCTCGGCGGCGAGGTCGGTGACGACCAGGACGGGGCGTACGAGAAGTGGCGCGGCGCCCTGCAACTGCCCACCGTCCGCGGCCTGGTGGTCGGCCGTTCGCTGCTGTACCCGGCGGACGGTGACGTGGCGGCCGCCGTGGACACCGCCGTCGGACTGCTCTGAGGGCCGCCTCATGATCAGCGACACACACCAGTTCGCCACCGGCGGCAGCGAGTGGATCGTGCGCCCGCCGCATGGCGGAAGTACCGTGCACATAGCCGACACAACGGACCAAGGGGTCCAAATCCCAGGCCCGGAGAGCGTGTTCAGCGGGGTCACCGACGTCGCGTACGCGCCCCGTGACGCCCGGGCCCAGATCGCCTCCGGCGCGGGTGGCCGCTTTGCTTTGGCAGGAGCGAAGTGCGAGCGACGACTCCCCGCCCGCTACGGCCCCGCGCCGGAGGTCTCAGCAGGGAACGACATGGGCCGTCGAGTCGTACGGGGCGGCTGAGCCGTACGGGAATGGCGGATCTGCTTCCACCTGGACCACACGGAGGGTTACCGATGACGGTGCAGACCTCAACGACGAGGCTCACGGTCGCGCAGGCGCTCGTCCGCTTCCTGTCCGCCCAGTACACCGAGCGGGACGGCATACGGCAGCGGCTGATCGGCGCGACCTGGGGCATCTTCGGCCACGGCAACGTGGCCGGCATCGGCCAGGCGCTCGTCGAGTACGCCGACGTCATGCCGTACCACCAGGGCCGCAACGAACAGGCCATGGTCCACGCGGCCGTCGGCTACGCCCGCCAGTCGAACCGCCTGTCCACGCACGCCGTGACCACCTCCATCGGCCCGGGCGCCACGAACCTGGTCACGGGCGCCGCCCTCGCGACCATCAACCACCTCCCGGTCCTGCTCCTGCCCGGTGACGTCTTCGCCACCCGCCCCGCCGACCCGGTCCTCCAGCAGCTGGAAGTCCCGTACGCGGGCGATGTGTCGGTCAACGACTGCCTGCGCCCGGTGTCGAGGTACTTCGACCGCATCACCCGGCCCGAGGCCCTGATCCCGTCGGTCCTGAACGCCATGCGCGTGCTCACCGACCCGGTCGAGACCGGCGCGGTGACGCTCGCCCTCCCGCAGGACGTGCAGGCCGAGGCGTACGACTGGCCGGAGGAGTTCTTCGCCGAGCGCGTCTGGGCCGTACGCCGCCCGGGCGCCGACCCCACCGAACTCGCCGACGCGGTACGGACGATCCGTGCCTCGCGCCGGCCCCTGCTCATCGCGGGCGGCGGCGTCCACCACAGCCGCGCCGAGCAGGCCCTCGCCGAGTTCGCCGAGGCCACCCGCATCCCGGTCGCCTCCACCCAGGCCGGCAAGGGCTCGCTCCGCCACGACCACCCCCAGGACGTCGGCGGCATCGGCCACACCGGCACGGCGACGGCCGACGAACTCGCCCGCACCGCCGACCTGGTCATCGGCGTCGGCACCCGCTACACCGACTTCACCACCGCCTCCGGCACCCTGTTCACCGGCGAGGGCGTCCGCTTCCTCAACCTCAACATCGCCCCCTTCGACGGCCACAAGCTGGCCGGCCTGCCCCTCGTCGCGGACGCCCGCAGCGGCCTGCAGGAGCTGACCGACGCCCTGCGGCTGCACGCGTACGAGGTCGCCGACGCCTACGCCACCGAGTACACCGAGGACAAGGAGCGCTGGGAGCAGCGCGTCGACGCCTGCTACGAGGCCGACGAACCCGACATACGGCCGACCCAGCCGCAGGTGCTCGGCCTGCTGGACGCGCTGGTCGACGAGTCGGACATCCTCATCAACGCGGCCGGCTCCCTCCCCGGCGACCTGCACAAGCTGTGGCGGACACGGTCGGCCGACCAGTACCACCTGGAGTACGGCTACTCCTGCATGGGCTACGAGATCCCCGCCGCGATCGGCGTGAAGCTCGCGGCCCCCGACCGGCCCGTATGGGCGCTGGTCGGCGACGGCACGTATCTGATGATGCCGACGGAGATCGTGACGGCCGTGCAGGAGGGCGTCGCGATCAAGATCCTGATCGTCCAGAACCACGGCTACGCCTCCATCGGCGGCCTGTCCGAGACGGTGGGCGGCGAGCGGTTCGGCACCGCCTACCGCTTCCCGTCCGAGGACGGCACGTACACGGGGGCGCCGCTCCCGGTGGACCTCGCCGCCAACGCGGCCAGCCTCGGCATGCGGGTGCTGCGCGCGAAGACCGTACGGGACCTGCGCGAGGCGCTCGCTCAGGCCCGGGCCGCCGACACTCCCACATGTGTCTACGTGGAGACCCAAACGGCAGACACTGTGTCGGGCGCGCCTCCCGCACAGGCCTGGTGGGATGTACCCGTGGCCGAGACCGCGACCCGACCGTCCGCGGTCAAGGCCCGTGAGCTGTACGAACGGCATGTGTCCAGCCGGCGCCGCCATCTGTGAAGGAGTTCTCGGCCATGACGAAGATCGTCAATCACTGGATCGGCGGCAGGACCGCCGAAGGCGCCTCGGGTACGTACGGGCCGGTGACCAACCCGGCGACCGGCGAGATCACCACGAAGGTCGCCTTCGCGTCGGTGGAGGAGGTCGACGCGGCCGTCGCCGCCGCCAAGGAGGCCTTCCTGACGTGGGGCCAGTCCTCGCTGGCCCAGCGCACGTCCATCCTGTTCAGGTTCCGGGCCCTGCTGGACGCGCACCGCGACGAGATCGCGGAGCTGATCACCGCCGAGCACGGCAAGGTGCACTCCGACGCCCTCGGCGAGGTGGCGCGCGGCCTGGAGATCGTCGACCTCGCGTGCGGCATCAACGTGCAGCTGAAGGGCGAGCTGTCGACGCAGGTCGCCAGCCGCGTCGACGTGGCCGCGATCCGGCAGCCGCTGGGCGTGGTCGCGGGCATCACGCCGTTCAACTTCCCGGCGATGGTGCCGATGTGGATGTTCCCGCTGGCCATCGCGTGCGGCAACACCTTCGTGCTGAAGCCGAGCGAGAAGGACCCGTCGGCGTCCGTCCGCCTCGCCGAACTGCTGGCCGAGGCCGGTCTGCCGGACGGCGTCTTCAACGTCGTCCACGGCGACAAGCTCGCCGTGGACCGGCTGCTCGCTCACCCGGACGTCAAGGCCGTCTCCTTCGTCGGCTCGACCCCGATCGCCCGTTACATCCACACCACCGCCTCCGCGGCCGGCAAACGCGTCCAGGCCCTCGGCGGCGCCAAGAACCACATGCTGGTCCTCCCGGACGCCGACCTGGACGCGGCGGCGGACGCGGCCGTCTCGGCGGCCTACGGTTCGGCGGGCGAGCGTTGCATGGCCATCTCCGCGGTGGTGGCGGTCGGCGCGATCGGCGACGAGCTGGTGCAGAAGATCCGCGAGCGCGCCGAGAAGATCAAGATCGGCCCCGGCGACGACCCGGCCTCCGAGATGGGACCGCTGATCACCAAGGCACACCGTGACAAGGTGGCGTCGTACGTGACCGGCGCCGCGGCCGAGGGCGCCGAAGTGGTCCTCGACGGCACCGGCTGCACCGTGGACGGCTACGAGGACGGCCACTGGATCGGCATCTCCCTGCTCGACAAGGTGCCGACCACCGCGAAGGCGTACCAGGACGAGATCTTCGGCCCGGTGCTGTGCGTGCTGCGCGCCGAGACGTACGAGGACGGCGTGGCCCTCATCAACGCCTCCCCCTTCGGCAACGGCACCGCCATCTTCACCCGGGACGGCGGCGCCGCCCGCCGCTTCCAGCTGGAGATCGAGGCCGGCATGGTCGGCGTCAACGTCCCCATCCCGGTCCCCGTCGGCTACCACTCCTTCGGCGGCTGGAAGGACTCCCTCTTCGGCGACCACCACATCTACGGCAACGACGGCACGCACTTCTACACCCGCGGCAAGGTCGTCACCACCCGCTGGCCGGACCCGTCGGAGGCCCCGGCGGGGGTCGACCTGGGCTTCCCGCGCAACCACTGAGTACCGCGGACGCGGTACGCGGCAGCGGCCCCGTACGCCCGTGGGAGGGCCCGGAGTTCGGTCTCCGGTCGACACCTTCCCGACAGGTCGACCCCGTACCGTTGACGCATGGATCTTCGCTTGCCCGGACTGCGCGGGCTGCTTCGGCGGCCCCGGCGCCTGCTGGCCGCCGGGGCCGCCGTCGTCGTGCTCGCCGGTGCCGGTACCTGGATGGTGGGGTCGGCCGTCGCCTCCGGTGACGCGCCCCCGGTGCACCGCACCGACCGGGTCATGGCCGTGGGGGACGGGGTGCGCATCGACACCTCGTACTTCACCACCGCCTCCGGCGGCCGCCGCCCGGCCGTCCTGCTGGGGCACGGCTTCGGCGGCAGCAAGGACGACGTACGGCAGCAGGCGCAGAGCCTCGCGAGGGACGGGTACGCGGTGCTGACCTGGTCGGCGCGCGGCTTCGGCAGGTCCACCGGGAAGATCGGGCTGAACGATCCCAAGGGCGAGGTCGCCGACGTCTCGAAGCTGATCGACTGGCTGGCGAAACAGCCCCAGGTCGAACTCGACAAGGCCGGCGACCCGCGGGTGGGCGTGGCCGGCGCCTCGTACGGCGGAGCGATCGCGCTGCTGGCGGCCGGACACGACGACCGGGTCGACGCCATCGCCCCGGCGATCACGTACTGGAACCTGGCGGACGCCCTGTTCCCGAACGGCGTCTTCAAGAAGCTGTGGGCCGGCATCTTCGTCAACTCCGGTGGCGGCTGCGACAGGCTTGAGGCGCAGCTGTGCCGGATGTACGAGCGGATCGCCGAGTCCGGAACCCCGGACGCGCAGGCCCGCGCTCTGCTTCAGGAGCGCTCGCCGTCGGCCGTCGGCGACCGCATCAAGGTGCCCACGCTGCTCGTGCAGGGCCAGACCGACTCGCTCTTCCCCCTGAGCCAGGCCGACGCCGCGGCCAAGGCGATCCGTGCGGGCGGCGCCCCCGTGGACGTCGACTGGATCGCGGGCGGGCACGACGGCGGCGACCTGGAGACGAGCCGCGTCCAGGGCCGCGTCGAGGCGTGGTTCGACCGCTACCTGAAGGACGACAAGGGCGCCGACACCGGACCGGCCTTCCGCGTCACCCGCACCCTCGGCACCGGCACCGGAGACGGGGAGCCACGGCTGAGCGGCGTGAACGCGGACACGTACCCGGGCCTGGAGGGCGAGCCGCGCGCGATCCCCCTCACCGGGCGCGAGCAGCGCTTCGACAACCCGGCCGGCGCCAACCCGCCCGCCGTCTCCGCCCTGCCCGGCCTCGGCGGCGCCGAGGGCCTCTCCCAGCTGTCCTCGCTCGGTGTCGGGGTCTCCCTCGACTTCCCGGGCCAGTTCGCCGCCTTCGACTCGGCGCCCCTCCGGGACGACCTCCAGATCACCGGGTCGCCGACGGTGACCGTCCATGTGAAGTCGACGACCGACGACGCCGTGCTCTTCGCCAAGGTGTACGACGTCGGCCCGGGCCGCAGCGGGCAGGTGCTGCCCTCCCAGCTGGTCGAGCCGATCAGGGTGACCGGCGCGAAGGCCGGCAAGGACGTCAGGATCACGCTCCCGGCCGTCGACCACGAGGTGGACGACGGCCACCGTCTGCGGCTGGTGCTGTCCTCCACCGACCTCGGCTACGCCTCCCCGGCGCAACCGGCGACGTACACCGTCTCCCTCAAGGGCGACCTGAAGGTGCCGACGGCACTCGGCAGCGCGGACCAGGCGTCCCAGCTGCCCGCGTGGGTGTGGTGGCTGCCGCTCACCGGCGCCGCGATCGCCCTGGCCCTGGTGCTGACGGCCCGCCGCCGCACGGCGACGCCCGCCCCCGACCCCGCGCTGGCCGAAGTCCCCCTGCAGATCACCGACCTGACCAAGCGGTACGCGAAGTCGGCCGACCGTTACGCGGTCCGGGACCTGTCCTTCCGCGTGGAGCAGGGCCAGGTGCTGGGCCTGCTGGGTCCGAACGGTGCCGGGAAGACGACGACACTGCGCATGCTGATGGGCCTGATCAAGCCGGACGGCGGCGAGATCCGGGTCTTCGGCCACGCGATCGCGCCGGGCGCCCCGGTGCTCTCCCGCGTCGGCGCCTTCGTCGAGGGCGCGGGCTTCCTGCCGCACCTGTCCGGCCGGGAGAACCTGGAGCTGTACTGGCGGGCGACCGGCCGCCCGCCCGAGGACGCCCACCTGGACGAGGCCCTTGAGATCGCGGGCCTGGGCGACGCGCTCGCCCGCGCCGTGCGCACCTACTCCCAGGGCATGCGCCAGCGCCTCGCCATCGCCCAGGCCATGCTGGGCCTGCCCGACCTGCTCATCCTCGACGAGCCGACCAACGGCCTCGACCCGCCCCAGATCCGCGAGATGCGCGAGGTGATGATCCGCTACGCGGCGGCCGGCCGCACGGTGATCGTCTCCAGCCACCTGCTGGCGGAGGTCGAGCAGACCTGCACCCACCTGGTGGTGATGGACAAGGGGCGGCTCGTCCAGGCGGGCCCCGTCGCCGAGATCATCGGATCGGGCGACACGCTGCTGGTGGGCACGGCCGCCCCCGTGGACGAGCCCGTGGTCGAGAAGGTGGCCGCACTGCCCGGCGTCGCCTCGGCCGTACGGACCGACGAGGGCCTCCTGGTGCAGCTCGACGCCGACGGGACCGCACGCCGCCTGGTCGCCGAACTCGTACGGCTCGAAGTGCCCGTGGAATCGGTGGGCCCCCACCGCCGCCTGGAGGACGCCTTCCTCACCCTGATCGGAGCTGAAGCATGAGCACGCTCGCCGAGCGCGCCGAGGGCTACCGGGCCGGCCGCACGCTGCCCCTGAGGGTCGAGCTGGTCCGGCAGCTGAAGCGGCGGCGCACCCTGGTCATGGGCGGGATCCTGTTCGCCCTGCCGTTCATCCTGCTCATCGCCTTCCAGGTCGGCGGAGAACCGGGCGGCGGCAACAACCGCGTCAACCTGATGGACACGGCCACGGCGTCCGGGGCGAACTTCGCCGCCGTGAACCTCTTCGCCTCCGCGGGCTTCCTGCTCGTCATCCCCGTGGCACTGTTCTGCGGTGACACGGTCGCCTCGGAGGCCAGTTGGTCGTCCCTGCGCTATCTCCTCGCGGCGCCCGTGCCCCGCGCCCGTCTGCTGTGGTCCAAGCTCACCGTCGGGCTCACCCTCAGCCTGGGGGCACTCGTGCTGCTGCCCCTGGTCGCGCTCGCCGTCGGCATGGCGGCGTACGGCACCGGCCCGCTGGAGCTCCCCACCGGCGGCACACTGCCCTTCGGTACCGCCGCCCAGCGCCTGGCGGTCACCGTGGCCTACATCTTCGTGTCCCAACTGGTCACCGCGGCCCTGGCGTTCTGGCTGTCCACCAGGACCGACGCGCCGCTGGGCGCGGTCGGCGGCGCCGTCGGCCTGACCATCATCGGCAGCGTCCTCGACGAGGTGACGGCCCTCGGCGACTGGCGCGACTTCCTGCCCGCGCACTGGCAGTACGCCTGGCTGGACGCCGTCCGGCCCCAACTGGAATGGTCCGACATGATCCAGGGCACGTCCCTGTCGATCACCTACGCACTCGTGCTGTTCGCCCTGGCCTTCCGGGGGTTCGCCCGCAAGGACGTGGTGTCCTAGCCGGAGAAGTGACTGCCGTTCCCTTTTCAGCGCGGTCCAACCGGGTGAACCTGCGAAACCCAATTCTCAGGTGCCGGGTTGATGAAGCAGTACAGCATGCGACATCGGTCAATTTCATCATCGCGCTGAACCCGGCGATCGGCAGTGGCCGGCCTTGGACGTCGATCTCCGTTCCAGGGTCGGCTTTCCCATTTCTTCCAGCAGAAGGACAACCACATTGCGCCAGACCCTGAACAGGGGAGTGTTCGTGGCGGCCGCCGCCACGGGCCTTCTGTCCCTGTACGGCAGCCCCGCCCTCGCTGACACGGACGCGACAGCCGTCGCCAAGGACGCTCCCGGCCTGCTGTCCGGGAACACCGTGCAGGTGCCGATCGAGCTGCCGGTGAACCTGTGCGGCAACACCGTCACCACGATCGCGGGGCTCGGCCACGCGCTCGGCAGTTCCTGCATCAACGGCTCGTACGGCGACGACGACGGGGACGACGGCGGCCACGGCCACAGCGACGACGACGGCTACGGCGAGGAGGACGACACGCCTCCGCCGCCGCGTGCGCACCACACGCCTCCGGCCGTCGACAAGCACACGCCGCCTCCTCCGCGCGCCGGTGAGAAGCCGCGTCACACGCCTCCGGCCAAGCACAGGGACAACAAGCCGCCCAAGACCGGCGGTGAGCAGCCCGGCACGTCCAAGCCGCCGCAGCTGGCCGAGACCGGCAGTGAGGAACTGCTGGCGGCCTCGGCCGTCAGCGCCGCGATGATCGCGGGCGGGGTGATGCTGTACCGCCGCAGCCGCGTCGCCTCCCACCGGTAGCCACCGGCGCACGGCCGGGCCGCTGACGACTGACTCGCCGTCAGCGGCCCGGCCGTTCGTGTACACGTCAGCGGCGCACCGGCGAGGGCGGCGCGTTGCGGACGGCGCCTCCCGGTACGGGAACCGTCCCGCCCGTCGGGGTCGTCCTGAGCCGGCGACGTACCCCTCGGACGAGCGTCGACGCCGTGAAGGTCGCTCCGTGGACGAAGCGCATGGCCGGGCCGAAGCCGGAGGCGGTCACCAGTCCCGCGAGGAACAGGCCCGGGTGCGAGGACTCGAAGTCCCGCCCGACCACCGGGGAGCCGTCGGGCAGGGCCGCCAGCGATCCGCGCAGCTCCGCGGCGAGCAGCCCGAGCCGGTCGCAGCGCGCCCGGAACCCCGTGGCGGCGATGACGTGCTCGGTCTCCAGGGCGCGCAGGGCGCCCGCGCGGCTCACCGTGTCCAGCCGTACGCCGCCCGGCACCGCACTGGCCGCGGCGACCTCGTGACCCGGCAGCACCTCCACGACCCCCTCCACCCGGCTGCGCACCCACCACGCTCCGGCCGGCCCCAGTGCCGTGGTCGCGATACGCGCCCGGGTCGGCTCCGGCAGACGCCGGAAGAGGTTGGGGCGCTCGGAGTAGAACCAGTTCTTCCATCCGGGGCCGAGGCCGCTGTGCGGGGAGCGGACCGACTGCCACCAGGGGCGCTCCCAGGGCGGCGGCACATCGTTCCACACCAGCCGCTCCGCCCGCGCCAGCACCCGTACCCGCGTGCCCTGTTCGGCCAGCAGCGCCGCCGTCTCCAGAGCCGCCTGGCCGCCGCCGATGACGGTGACGTCCTTGCCGCGGAAGCGGTCGAGGTCGCTGTGGTGGCTGCTGTGCGTCACCAGCGCGGGGTGCAGTCCGCGCAGGGCCTGCGGCACCTCGACGAACGGCATCACACCGACCGCAAGCGCCACCGTCCGCGCGTGCAGCTCCTCCCCGTCCTCGGTGACCACCGAGAAACCGCCGGGCACGGGCGTCACACGGCTCACCGTGCGCTCGTCGACCTCCGGCACGGCATTGCGCGCGAACCACAGGCCGTACGACGCGAACGCCTCGACCGGAATGGGCTTGGCGTGCCGTGCCGTCAGGCCCTGCTCGGCGCAGTACGCGTCCAGGCGCCAACGCCCGGCCGGGTCCGAGAGGTTGGACGCCCACGGCTCCGATTTCAGGAACATGCCGCGAGGCATGTTGTCCCGCCAGGACGCCATGGGCCGGCCGAACACGCGCAGGTTCAGCCCGGCGGCCGCGGCGTGGGACGCGATCGACAGGCCGTACGGGCCTGCGCCCACCACCAGAAGGTCGTACATCATCAACTGCTCGCTTTCTCGTTGTCGGTAAGGGAGGGAGAGGCCGCTCGGGGAATCAGCCGTGGCGTCGGTGCAGCCGGCGGCGGGCCCAGCCGCTCACGCAGCCGCTGGGAGACATGACGGCACCACAGGGCCCACATCGCCCGTCCGGGGGCGCGGTCGTCCGGGGCGTGCCAGGCCAGTTCGCGCCCGCCCGGTGCCGCACGCAGCGCGGCGAGCGGCGCGTAGTTCTCCACCACGAACGCCCGCCCGATCGCCGGGGCCCCGTCCGGCAGCGGGCGGCCCGTCAGATCCAGGTGCAGAGCCCGTACGACGTCGAGCCCCGCGCCGTCGGTGAAGAGCCGGAACTGGGCGCCGGGGCGGGGGTTGAAGTCCAGCAGGTGATAGCGCCCCGTCGTGCCGCAGCGGCGGAAGTCGAGGTCGAAGATGCCGCGGTAGCCCAGTTCGCCGGTGAGCCGCTCCGCCAGTTCCTGCACCTGCGCGTTCAGCGTCCAGCAGCCCACCGCGGTCAGCCCCGCCGCGCGCGGCCAGGCCAGCTGCTTGCGGCCCGGGCCGCCCGCGCGCACGGTGCCCGAACGGTCGGCGTAGCCGTGGAAGAACCAGTCCCGGTCCCGTCCCGGCGGCAGATACGCCTGCAGCAGCAGCCGGCTGCCCGCCTCCTCACTCCGCAGATACAGCTCACAGGCCTGCTGCACCGAGTGGACCAGCACGGTGCTGCGCAGCCCGCTGCCGGTGGGCAACAGCCAGGGCCGGCTCCACTTCGCCACCAGCGGCAGCCCGAGCTGCCGCACATGGTCGGCGACCTGCGCCGCACTGTCCGGGACCAGCGTCTCCGGGTGCGGAACGCCCGCGGACGCGCACACGGCGGCCAGTTCCGCCTTGTCGGCGACGCGTTCGGCCAGCGCGCCCGGCATCTCCGGCAGCAGATAGGAGGGCGCGAGGTCGTCCCGCATGCGGCCCACGGCGATCGCGCTCGCGTCGTCCAGCGGAACCAGGACCGCGGGACGCGCGACCCGCTCCGCCACCCGGCGCAGCACACCGAGGACCTCCTCCGGGGACGCACCCGGAAGGGGCGGGGGATGCATCCGGCGTACGTAACGCGACGCGTGGACGGGACTCGGCGCCGCATCGGCGACGACATGAACCTCCACTCCCGCCCTGCCGAGCGAACGCACGGCACCCAGTGTTCCGTGGTGAAAGGGATTCCGGTCGGTCCGCAGCAGTACGGCGGGGACGCGGGTGTCGAGAAGCGACACGAATTCTCTCTTTCTTTGGGATCGGCTCACCCGCACGGGCGAGCGGGGCACTCGAAAGCCGCAACGGCTGTGGCGCCCATGGCTTTCTTGTGACTGACTTCAGGTGACTGCTCGTCAATAAAAAGGACGCAGAAGGCCGGACGAGAGCGAAGAATGGAGCAGAAATGCCCCCACAGCGCAAGCGGGCCCACATCCGCCGGCTGGCCATCGGCGCGGCGGTGGTCGTCGCCTCGGCCGCTCTGGCGTCCGGCCTCGCGGCGCGGACGACAGTGGTGCGACCCGATGACGCCCGGGCTCCGGCACCCACCCCGACGGCGCCCGCCCCCCTGGTGGAGCCCACGCCTCCGGGCGCCCCCGGCCCCACCACGACGCCGGCAGTGGGCCAGGGGGTACCGCCCTTCGGGGCCTTCCTCAGCTCCGACGCCCGTGGTGTGGCCCGCATGGCCCAGTTCAGCCGCTGGCTGGGCGGGACCGAGATCCGCGTCGGCCACACCTACCTGCCCGGTCACCGCTGGCACGACATCGAGGGTTCCGCCCACTTCCTTGAGGCGTGGGCGCACTGGCGCAACCAGAAGGCTGACCGGACGCTCGTCATCAATGTCCCCATGCTGGAGCGCAACGAGGAGGGCGTCCCCGATCACGAGGTCCGGCACCTGCTGCAACGGGGCGCGGCCGGGGAGTTCGACCATCACTTCCGCGCCCTGGCCGAGCGGCTGATGCAACTGAAGGTGCCGGACACGGTCCTCGTGCCCGGCTGGGAGATGAACGGCACCACGTACACCCACCGCTGCGGGCCGGACCCGGAGGCCTGGAAGAAGTACTGGAACCGGATCGTCACCACCATGCGTTCGGTGCCGGGCCAGAAGTTCCGGTTCGATTTCACGCCCAGCCGCGGCCGGGACGCCATTCCCTGGACGCAGTGCTACCCGGGGGACGACACGGTCGACATCATCGGCATGGACGCCTACGACCAGCCGGCCGGAATGTCGTTCGATGAACAGGTGAAAGAGCCCTACGGGCTGCAGGCGCATGTGGATTTCGCGAAGGCCCACGGCAAACCCATCTCGTACCCCGAATGGGGACTTTTCCGCAACGGAGACAATGCCGAGTACATGCGGCGCATGCTGGAGTGGATGGAAGAGCACCAGCCGGTCTACAACACGCTGACCGACTACTGCCCGCACGGTGTGTGGCAGTGCGAGGACAACCCCAGGTCGTCCCACATCTACCGGTCCACGCTCTTCGGCCGCACCGACGAGACGACTCCGAGCCCGGTCCCGACCCCGACTCCCACCCCCACGCCGCAGCCGGCCACGCCCACCACACCGCCCGAGGGCTGCACACCGCTGGACCTGGGCAGCTGGGCGGAGTACTGGCTCGGCGGGAGGCTCTGCCTCCGCCTGGACTGGTGGTAGCGCACCAGCCGACCCCGCCGGTGGCGGCTGACCCGCCTCGGGATCCGCCGCCACCGCCGGGCACCGCCGGTACGGACGCTCCCCGTCCCGGGCCGGCTCGGCGGGGGCACGCTCGCCGCGGATCGGTCCGGCCGGGCCCGTCATCGTCATCGTTTGCCCTGTACATCGGCGGCGGCGGCCGGGCCGGGCACCGAGGCGGCCGGAACAGGGTCGTCGTCCTGTCCGGTCCTCCTCGGCCGCGCCAGCAGGGTCAGGCCGCACAGCAGCCCGCCCGCACTCGCACCCACCAGGCCGGTCAGCGTCGGTGACGCCGATGTCGGCTCGGTCGGCGTGACCGCCCGGGAGAACTGCACGAGCCGGACCTGGGTGCTGCCGCTGGTGTCGTCCGCGTGCCGGGTCAGCGCACGGGAGACCGCGTTGGCCATGTCGACGGCGAGGCCGGGGCTTGTGGAGGTGGCCGAGACGGCGACCATCGGCGCGTCGGGCGAGGTCGCCGTGCGCACGCTGTGCTGCAGCGTCCGCAGGGACACCCCCGCCCACACCTGCGCGTCCCCGAGCACCGCGAGCTGCGTGGCGACCCGGCCGTACGCCTGCGCGAAACCGAGGGCGGACTCCGGGCCGGACTTCGCGGTCGGTACGGCGATGACGTAGCTGGTGGCCGTGTACGCCGGGGGTTTGACCAGGCCGTACGCGCCGCCGAGCAGCCCCCCGACGAGGGTGCCGGCCGCGAGCACGGACCAGGACGGCAGCCCCCTGGCCAGGGACTTCAGGCGCTGACGGGTCGAAGTGTCGGTCATGAGGAGCTGGCTCCCAGAGGTGAGAGGGACGTCGACGAACTGAAGACCGCTGCCGCGTACACGTCCATGAGGCGGGCTGCGCTGCGGGCGATGCTGTAGCGGTGTGCGGCCTCCGGGACCGTGCGCGGCAGGGGGCCCGCCGCGCGCACCTCGGCGATCGCGCGGGCGTAGGCGTCGGGGCCGCCGGGCACCCGCCGGGCACCCGCGGCGGCCTGCGGCGGCAGGTCCTCGATCGCCGGGCAGGAGGCGTAGAGCACGGGCAGGCCGGACGCCAGCGCCTCCACGGCCGCCAGCCCGAAAGCCTCCTCCGGGGACGGGGACGCGAACACGTCCATCGCGGAGGTGAGCGAGGGCAGGTCGGGGCCGGGGGAGCCGTCGGGGACGTAGGGACGTTCGCCGGTGAACAGGACGCGGTCGGCCACGCCGAGCTCATGGGCCGTGCGGCGCAGGACGTGCTCCTCGGGGCCGCCGCCGACCAGCAGCAGCCACTGGTCGTCCGGGAGCCGGGTGAGTGCCCGGACGAGGACGTCGAACCGCTTGCCCCGGGTGAGCCGGCCGATGCCGCCGACGACGTACGCGCCCTCGGGCAGGCCGAGGCGCCGGCGGGTGAGCCCGCGCCGCTCCTCGTCGAAGCGGAAACGCTCCAGGTCGATGCCGTTGGGGACGACCTCGATACGGGGCGCGGGCACGCCCCAGCGCCTGAGGCGGTCGGCCACCGTCGGGGAGACGGCGACCGTCGTCGAGCCCAGCCGCTCGCTGGCGAGGTACAGCGCGCGCACCCCTGCCGTCAGTCGGCGGCCCTCCATCTGCGAGTCGCCCAGGGAGTGTTCGGTGGCGACGACCGCGCGGACCCCGGCGACACGTGCGGCGAGCCGGCCGTAGACGCAGGCCCGGTACAGATGCGTGTGCACCAGGTCGTAGCCGCCGGCGCGGATCAGCCGGACCAGGCGCGGGAGCGCGGCCAGGTCGCGGTTGCCGCCCATGCCGAGGTGCGTGACGCGGACCCCGTCGGCGGCGAGTCCGTCGGCGACCGCACCGGGGTTGGTGAGCGTCACGACCTCGCAGTCGACGGGCAGATGACGCAGCAGCAGCCGCAGCTGCTGCTCGGCCCCGCCGACGCCGAGGCCGGTGATGATGTGCAGCGCCCTCATCTCACAGGCCCTCCACCGGGCGCCGGCGCAGCCGGTGCAGCCGGTACTTCAGGTGCAGACGCAGGGCCGTGTCGCTCTGGCCTACGTACACGCGTGGCAGGGCGTGCGGACCGGCGAGCGGGCCGGGGTCGATGGCGCAGGCGTAGGCGTATCCGGCTTCCCGTACGGCCGCGACGGCGCGGGCGTCGATCGTGCCGTACGGGTAGCAGAAGCCGTCGACCCGGGCGCCGGTCAGCTCCATCAGCTGTGCGCGGCTCTCGGCGACCTCGGTCTTGAGCGTGAGGTCGTCCGCCTTGGTGAGGTCGATGTGGGTCAGCCCGTGCGAGCCGATCTCCACACCCTCGGCGGCCGCGTGCCGGATGCCGTCCGCGGTCAGCAGCGGCTTGCGCGGGCCGAGCGGGTCCCAGGCGTTGTCGCCGCCGAGCCGTCCGGGGAGCACGAAGAGGGTGGCGCCGCAGTTCCAGCGGCGCAGCAGCGGCAGCGCGTCGGTGACGAAGTCGGCGTACCCGTCGTCGAAGGTGAGCCCGACCAGGCGCCGCCCCTCGCCCCGGGCGGCGAGCAGCTCGGCGACGGACACGCCCCGCAGTCCGCGCCGGCGCAGCCAGGCCAGCTGCCGGTCGAGCCGCTCGGGGGCGACCGTGATGTTGTACGGGTCGTCCGAGCAGTCGCCCACCGAGTGGTACATCGCCACCCACGGGATCGGACCCGGGCGCGGTACGGGAGGTCTGCGGGTGCCGACGGAATCAACGGAAGCGACCATGTGTGAGCCTTCGTGTGAGGGTGCGCACGGAGCGCAGTGCGGATGCGGAGCCCTGGGCGCCCAGGGCGCAGGCGAGGAGGACGAAGACGGCGGTCACGGTCAGGCAGCCGGCCGTGAGGCCCGCCACGGGGGAGTGGAGCCGGCTCGCGACGAACGCCCCGGCGACGGTGGCGACGAGCGCGGCGCACACCGGCCTGCTCAGCTCGGCCAGCACCTGCCGGACGCGGATCGAGACGCCGTGGGGGCTGTGGGGCCGGCTCGTGCGCAGGCCGACGAGCATCAGGGCGGCCGTGACGGTGATGCCGAAGGCGTTGGCGGCGGCGATCCCCGCGACGCCCCAGGCGTGCACGGTGGCGGCGCCGATCGCGGACGTCACGGCGATGCCCGCGGCCATCATGCCGACGGGGTACCAGCGGGGCCGGCCCGCCGAGAAGTAGGAGCGGACCAGGGCACCCACCAGGGTCTGTCCCAGCAGCCCGAGGGCGTACACACGCATGACCTCCGAGGTCGCCGCGGTGTCGCTCGCGGTGAACGCGCCCCGCTGGAAGAGCAGTTCGATCATCTGCGGGGCGCAGGCGATCACCGCGCACATGCCCAGCAGCACCAGGCAGGAGGCCAGCGCCAGATCCCGCTCCACACGTGTGCGCGCCCGCTCGGTGTCGCCGTCCGCGAGCGCCCGCGCCACCACCGGGAAGGTGACGGTGCACACCATCAGCGACAGCGTCATCGGGATCTGGGCGACCTTCTGCGCGTAGTTCAGGTGTGAGATGGCGCCGGAGGGCAGGGAGGAGGCGAGGAAGCGTTCGACGAGGACCTGCGACTGACGGCACAGGGCGAACAGGAGCACGGAGGCGACCAGGGCGAGTTGCATCGGCCGCGCCTCGGCGTCGGCCCCGGTTCCGCCGAGGGCCGGCGTGCGCGACGCCAGTTGCCGCCACAGCGACGGCAGTTGCACCGCCACCATCAGACAGCCGCCCGCCGCGACCCCGACCGCGGCGGAGCGCACCCCCCAGCTGTCGCCGAAGACGAACATCGCGGTGATGATGCCGGCGTTGTAGGCGACGTAGATCGCCGCGGGGGCGAGGAAGCTGCGGTGTGCCCGCAGGGCGGCGCTGCAGTACCCGGCGAGCCCGAAGGACAGTACGCAGGTCGCCGTGAGCCGGGTGCAGTCGGCGGCGAGGCCGGGGTCGGGCAGGCCGGGCGCGAGTGCCCGGACCAGGTAGGGAGCCGTGCCGGCGGCCAGCGCGGCCACGGCGGCGAGGGCCAGGCACAGGCGGGGCAGGGTGGCGGCGACCAGGGCGCGGACCGGGTCGCCCGCGGCGCCCCGGGCACGGCGGGCCAGCGCCATGCTGAACGCCGGGATCAGCGCGATCGCCAGCCCGTCCTCGATGAGCAGGGTGGCGGCGAACTCCGGCACGGTCCACGCGACGAGGAAGGCGTCCGTGTCGCTCCCGGCACCGAACAGCCGCGCCAGCGCCTGGTCGCGCACCAGGCCGAGCAGTGAGCCCGCGATGGACAGCGACGCCGTGATGAGCGCCGCCCTGGCGAGGAACTTCCGGGATGCCGAGGCCGCCGCGGCCGGGTCGGAGCCGTCCCCGGTGATGGTGGCGGCACGCGCCGCGGGTACGGTCGCCGCGCTGTCCGTTTCGGATCCGGGGGGTTGCGAGGGCACCACCGTCATCGCGCCAGGGCCTCCTCGACGCGCTGTCGCGTCCCGTTCCGCGGCACGGCGGCCCCCCGCTCGTCGCCGGCCAGCGCCCACCACGCCACGAGGCCCAGGGCCACGGCGGTCAGCACGGTCGAGGGGCCGCCGATGTCTCCGTACATGAAGTCGGTCAGCTGCCAGACCAGCAGCCCGCAGGCGACGAGCGCGCAGTCGAGCCCCGGCCCCCGGGTGCGGACGCGCAACAGCCGCCGCAGCCCGCACACCAGCAGCGCCAGCCAGCTCCCGGCGAGCCCGAGCAGCCCGACCAGACCCTGCTCGCTCAGCAGCAGCAGGTACATGTTGTGCGGCGACAGCAGCGGCTGCTTCTCGAAGGCCACCCCCGCGCCGTGGATGTCGCTGCCCGACGACAGCGCCAGCGTGGCGTGTCCGTCGCGGTACTCGGGGAAGGCCTTCAACCCGACGCCGGTCAGCGGGTGCCGGCTCCAGATGCCGATGGCGGACGCCCACAGGGCGTACCGGTCGACGACGGAGTGGTCGGGGGCGTCGGCGACCTGCGCGATGCTGTCGATCCGCTGCTGCAGCATCACCGTGCCGACGCCGAACCCGCCCACCAGGATCACGCCGACGGCGGCCACGGCGGCGGCCACCTTGAGCGCACGCCGCAGCCCGGCCAGCGCGAGCTGCACGGCGCACGTCACGGCGGTCGCGATCCAGGCGCCCCGGCTGAAGGAGACCGCCAGCGGCAGCAGCAGCACCAGGGCGCACCCGGCCGCGGCCGCCCGCTGCCGTACGGAGGCCCGGCCCAGCGCGATGCCGACCGCGCAGACCAGGCCGAGCGAGACCGCGGTCGCCATGCCCATCACGTCATGCGGCCCGAAGGTGCCGACCGCCCGGATGTTCTCGCCCTGGTAGGAGGCGCCGGTCCGGGTGACGTACTGGTGCACGCCGACGGCCCCCTGACACAGGCCGAGCCCCACGATCGACCAGGCCACGATCCGGAAGTCGGCCCGGTCGCGGAGCAGCAGCAGTACGGCCGCCGGGACGAACACGAAGAGCTGCAGATAGCGGCCCATGCCGCTGAGCCCCGCCTCCGGCGTGGCCTCCATGGCGGCGAACGCGAGCCCCACGACCGGCAGGCCCAGCACGACGACCGCGGCGGGCGACAGCGGTCGCCGCCGCTCGCGCAGGAGACGGCTCACGCAGTACACCACCGCCAGCCCTGAGACCACGTCGGCGGGCCCCGCGCCGTCCGGCGTCAGCGGCAGCGCCAGCAGGGCGGGCACGGCCACCACGGGAAGGATCGGCGTCAGATCGGCGGCCCGGCGCTGGAGCGATGTCAGGGCGTGGCTCACGGTCTCTCAGCTCCCCGTCGGACGCACCAGCAGGGTCGCGGTGCGCAGCAGGATGCAGATGTCCTGCCACAGCGACCAGTCGTCGATGTAGGCGTTGTCGAACCGGGCACGGTCCTCGATCGAGGTGTCGCCGCGCAGCCCGTGGACCTGGGCGAGGCCGGTGATGCCCGTCCGCATGCGGTGACGGGACCCGTAACCGGGGTAGGTCTGGCTGAACTGCGTGACGAAGTAGGGTCGTTCGGGCCGCGGCCCGACCAGGCTCATGTCGCCCCGGAGCACGTTCCACAGCTGGAGCAGCTCGTCGAGCGAGGTGCGCCGCAACATACGGCAGAACCAGCGCATCTCGTGCTCGTTCGCCACGCTCCACCGGGTCGCCGACTCGTGCTCGTCGACCGGGCGGTGCGTACGGAACTTCAGCAGCGTGAACGGCTTTCCGTTCCTGCCGATGCGCTCCTGCCGGAACACCACGCCCGGCCCGTCACTGAGCCGCAGCGCCACAGCGAACGCCAGGAGCAGCGGGCTGACCAGCAGCAACAGCGTCCCCGACACGAGGATGTCGAGCATCCGCTTGCCCACGCTGCCGCGGTGCGCCGGGAACAGCTCCAGCCGCCGGTACGGGAAACCGGCCAGCCGCTCCTTCGACGCGTACGACGGGGATTCGGCGTCGACCTCCCAGACCGTGCAGCCCGACTCGGCCAGCGCCCGCAGCAGCGGCGCCTGTTCGGCGCGTACGGAGGGATGAACGGTCAGCACGGCCCGCACCCCGTTCTGGATGACCGCACGCTCGACCTCCTCGCCGGTGGTCAGCACCGGCAGGCCCTCGGTGCCGTCCGGCTGCTCGGCGACGATCCCCACCGGCCGCACTCCGCACCGCGGGTGCCGCAGCACGGCGGAGGCCACCCGCTGCGCGGTCGCCACCGGGCCCACGACGAGCGCGGTGTGCGGGTGGCGCAGCAGTGCGGCGCGTCTTCGTCCGTGCACGGCTCCACGCAGCGCACACGCCACCGCCGCCTGCAGGGCGAGACCCGTCAGTACGGTGCCGGCGGACAACGCGTGCTCCGGCCGGTACGCCGCCAGCAGCGCCGCCAGCAGCAGCCAGGCCACCGCGATGCGGCCGCACACGGCGGGCACTTCCTCCAGCAGCCCCGGCACCGGTGGCCGCTTCTCGCGCGGGCGCAGCAGCAGCGAGGCGACGATCAGCAGGGTGACGAGCAGCGGATGGCGCTGGGGTTCGGCGAGCGCCAGCGCGCCCACCGGGGCGGCGACGCAGTCCGTGACGAGCAGCGGGACCGGTGAGGCCGGCCTGGCCGGGCGCCGGGGAACGGGGACACGGAAACCGGTGGCCGTGCCGCGCGGCGGCATGACGGAAACGGCTGAGGAACCGTGGTCCCGTGGCGTTACGCCGGGGGACGGGACGGTACGTTCGGCGGTCACGAGTGGATCGACTCCCTGTGCTCGGTGGGCTCGACGCGCTGTGTTGTCTGGTTCGCCTCGGCGCCAGGGCCTGTGTCGAGCGGCTGACCGTGCTCAGTGCCGCGGGCCGTGACGCACTCGATCGCTCGGGAGGGGCGCGCCCTGTCGGTGGCGGGCCGTCCGCCGAGCAGCTCGCGGTAGACGGCCGTGACCGCCTCGGCGGTGTGCCGGACGTCGTGGGTGGACAGCACGTGCCGGCGGCCGCGGTTGCCGAGCGACTCGCGCTCCATCGGGTCGAGCAGCAGCTCGGTGACGGCCGCGGCCAGCACCGCCGGGTCCTCCGGCGGGACCAGGCACCGGGCGGCGAACACGGGCGGCAGGCTCTCGCGGGCGCCGTCGACGTCCGTGACCACCACGGGCCGCCCACAGGCCATCGCCTCCAGCGGGGCCAGCGCCATGCCCTCCCAGCGGGACGGCAGGACGACCACATCGGCGGCCTGGTACCAGGGGGAGGCGTCGGTGACGGCTCCCGCGAACAGCACGGATTCCGGGGCCGCTGCGCGCAGTCGGTCGTGGTCCGGCCCGTCGCCGACCAGGACGAGGCGGGCGTCGGGTACCTTGCACACGATGTCCTCCCACGCCCGCAGCAGGACGTCCTGCCCCTTCTGCCGGCACAGCCGTCCCACGCAGACGGCGAGCAGCGTTGCCGGGGGGAGGCCGGCGAGCGGTGCGAGCCCGGCCCGCACGGTGCCGGCGGCGGCAGGGCGGAAGCGTTCGGGATCGATGCCGTTGGGGATGACGGACCATCGGCCGGTGATCCCGGCCCGCGCGCCGGTCGCGCGCTCCGCCTCGCTCACGCACACCACCCGCGTGGCCCAACGCGCGCCCCACCGCTCCCACTTGAGCGCCAGGGCCGCGGTGCTCCCGTCGACCGCCTCGAACGACCAGGCGTGCGGCTGGAAGACCGTCGGGATCCGCCCGCGCACAGCGAGGCGCCCGGCGAGCCCGGCCTTCGCGCTGTGCGCGTGCACCAGGTCGGGGCGTACCTCGTCGATCACCCGGGCCAGGTTCCGCACCTCCCGCAGGAGCGACGGACCCGGCGACCGCGTCGCGGCCCAGTGCCGTACGGTCGCGCCGCGCGCCCGCAGTTCCGCGGTGAGCGGGCTGTCGGGGCAGGCCACGGTGACGTCCATGCCGTCCGCCAGCTGAGCCCGGACCAGATCCGCGACGACGCGTGCGACTCCGCCTTCCACCGGTTGGGTGAGGTGCAGGATCCGCGGCCGAGGGGTGGTGGATGCCAGGTGCGTATGCACGGATTCCTCGCTTGGGAAAGCGTTCGGTACGGGGGGCAGCGGGCTCATCGCCGGGCGTCGACGGCGGCGAAGAGCACACCGGCCCACGCGGCGTCGTGCGGGGACTGCAACCGGAAGGTCAGCTGGTCGCCCGCGTGCTGCAGGCCTCTGCCGAGTTCGAACACGTCGGAGTCGTAGCCGAGGTTGTTGGCGTACGCGGGCACACGCGGCGCATCCGCTCCCGGCTCGGTGATGGTGGAGTTCAGGACGTCGTCCTCGGGATTGGCGTCGTTGTTGAGGGCGATGGAGGCCGGGCCGTTCGTCATGGTGAGCGAGTCGCCCCTGGTGCCGCGGTCGCCGTTGTACGCCACCAGCCCCGCGCGGCCCCCCGCGCCCGACGCGAAGTCCAGGCCCTGCAGCCGGATCTCCTGTCCGCCGGACTTCAGCGAGGTGAAGCCGTCCCAGAGCGCGAGGTGCCGCAGCGGCTCCGAAGGGTTCTCGTACGCCACCACCAGCGTCCAGCCGCCCCATGCCCCGGCTGCCGATCTGCCCATGGCCACGTTGACCTGCGCCACGGTGTACAGGCCCGGCCCGCCCTCCTGCACCAGCCGCGTCACGTCCGCCGAGGCCTGGAAGGCGTCCGCGCCCTCGGCCACGCGGTGTCCGACGACCGTGTCCGCGAAGAGCTCCTTGTACTCCCCACCGGGTTCGGCGACCAGGACCCGCTCGTTGTCCTCCGGCGGCTTCTGTTCGCCCACGCGCAGGTTGCCGCCCCAGTACAGGCGCGCGTACGTCACCCGCGAGCCGCCCGGCAGACGGACCTCCGCGCGGGAGGAGTTGTAGGTGTTCGGGTCGCGGTCGACGTCGATGTAGAACATGTCGAAGTCGCCGTTCGCCCCCTGCCCGCCCGCCTGTACGTCCGAGCACGAAGAGGCCGCGCTCGTGCAGCTGATGGAGGCGTTGGCCGCGCGCACGATGCCGCCGTGCTGGTGCGCGCGGTAGCGCTGGGAGAAGGCGAGGCTGCTCTCCTCCGGTGCGGCCGCCGCGGCCGGGGTGGAGGCAGGGGAGGCGGCGGGTGCCCACAGCGCGGCGAGGGCGAGAACGCCCACCGTCCCACGGCGGAACAGCGGACCCAGGGAATGGCGCATGACCGTCGGTGCCCTTTCGGAACAGGTGGCGGTGGAAGGCAACGGCACGAGCGCGATGCGTCCGCCCAGAGGGGTGCTCGGGAGGTTCGCAACTCTAGTCATCAACCGGACAAATTCGGTGATATTCGATGAAGTACGACAAGTGTGTCGGAATGGTGAAGCCGACCCCTCGTCACGAGCCTGGTCCGCCGGGCTGTGCCCTCCTCCCGGTTCCTCCGCGCAGGGCGGCCGGTGCCGCTCTCCCGACGGGGCCGGGACAACCGCCCTGGAGTACCGCCTCATCAGGCAGGACGAAGCAACGGAGTGAAATACGGAATACACGAAAAGCGCATGAGCGGTTGCGGGAAGTCATGGGCGCTTTCACGGTTGGCTCAAGATCCGACGCCCGTCGAAAGGAACCCCCCATGCGTGCTCTGCCCGCGCGGCGCATCGCGTCCAGCGCACTGTGCGCCGCCCTCCTGGTCGGGATCACCGGCCCCGCCGCGATGGCGGCCGACTCTGCCCGCGAGCGCGGCCATGCGGCGTCGCCCGATGCCCGGCGCGCCGGCGCGGACGCGCTCCTCGGTCAGGTCAGGACCATCTACGGCGGCGAGCTCGCTCCGGTCGCCGACCTGCTGAACGCCGTGCTCAAGGCGGACAACGGCCGACTGACCGCCGCCGAGGCCAGGAGACTGGGAGACGCCGCGAAGGCCGCCCTGGACAAGGCCGCGGCCGAGCAGGCCGCCAAGACTCCGGCGACGGGCGTGTTGCTGCTGGCTCCCCCCAGGCGCGACACCGACTCCACGGTCGACGCCGACACCGACCTCACGAGCGGCACGCTGGACGCCGTGGACGACTTGCTGGACACCGTGGAGGACGCCGTCGACGACCTGCTCGAAGCGCTCACCTCCAGTGACGACACCGAGGTGGCTCCGTCCGTCGACGACCTGCTGGCCGAGTTGGAGGACCTCATCGACGACCTGCTCGACGACGGCCTGCTCCTGCTGCCGACATCGGTGTCGACATCGACGCCGACGCCGACGCCCACAACGACGTCGTCATCATCGTCATCGATGTCGACGACGCAGGAGACTTCGGTGTCGGTCGGCACGCTTCCCGAGGCCACCCCGTCGGCGATGGTGCGGCTGTCGGACTGGTGAGCATCCGCACGGTACGGCTCCGGCCCGTCCAGCCGTGGTGCCCGCTCCAGGCGGCTGCACCACGGCTGTTGCGGTTCCCGCCTTTCTCCCGGCTTATCTCCGGCCTTTTCCCGTTCCAGGGGCCCGGCCTCTCCGGTTTCTCATATGAGGAATCGGCAATTTCAGCCCCTCTGGTTTCCGCCCCGGCCAGGGCTCGTTAGGCACGGCGACAGAATCCCCTCCGGCGACCTGCGTTGCCGAAGAAAGGAACACGATGAAGTCTCTGAAGGCTGCTGCGGTCATTGCCGGGTCCCTGATCGCCGCCGGTTCCGCCACGCCTGCGTTCGCTCACAACGCCCAGGGCTTGGCGCCCGCCGGCCAGAGCACCCCCGACCTGGCGCCGACCGGTACGAGTGCTCCGGCCGCGGCGCCTGCCGTTCAGAGTGCTCCGGCTCCGGTGTCCGCCGCTCAGAGTGCTCCGGCTCCGGTGCCTGCTGCTCAGAGTGCTCCGGCTTCGGCGCCTGCCGCGCAGAGCGCCCCGGCCCAGGCGCCTGCCGCGCAGAGCGCTCCGGCTTCGGCGCCTGCTGCCCAGAGTGCTCCGGCTTCGGTGTCTGCCGCGCAGAGTGCCCCGGCTTCGGCGCCTGCTGCGCAGAGTGCCCCGGCCCAGGCGCCTGCCGCTCAGAGTGCTCCGGCTTCGGCGCCTGCCGCGCAGAGCGCCCCGGCCCAGGCGCCTGCCGCGCAGAGCGCCCCCGACCTGGCGACCACCGACCTCAGCGGCGGCGTGAAGACCAAGGTCCCCCTGGAGGCGAGCGCCTCGGGCAACAAGTCGCTTCTCCCCACGCTGAAGGAGACCGCGGCCGCGCTGAACGACGCCAAGCCGCTGCGCGGCAATCTGTGGATGTAGGGCTGAGCCCCCAAACCGTACGGAGTCGGCCCTCGGTGGAGCTTGAGGGCCGACTTTCCCTGTGTACGGCCAGTGACGCCGGCCCGATTCTCGCCCCCATGTCACCGAAATGGCCTCCGGCGATCACTGTCCTGGCCGCGCGGCGGTGACCGCGCGGGGCGTTCGGCGGTTACCGCTACGGACAACCGAACCGGACGGGGAGTGAACCATGGTCGTCAGCGTCGGCGAAGTCCCGGGGGGTGCCGAGGACGGAGCACCTGGCCCGGAGCGGCCCGGACCGGCGGGCAGAACGCGGCGGGATCTGGTGCGCGGTCTACGGAATTGCGCGCTCACCGCGGTCCTGGCCTCGGCGTTCGCCGCCTTTCTGCCCCCGCGTCCCGGACCTGGGCGCGCCCCGGTCGGCACGGGCTTCGAGGCGACCTACCGCGGCCGCCGCATCCGAGGTGTGTGGATCCCCGGGCGCGGCACAGCCGAGGACGGCCAGTGGCAGGTCACCGTGGACGGCCGTCCTCTGCATCTGATGCGCCGCGCCGACGGCACCTGGCTGAGCATGGTCGACCACTACTGCTCCTACCGGACACCGCTCGAAGCGGCGCGCGCCGCCGTCGACGAACTCGGCCCCGGTCAGCGGCTGCGCGTTCCGGCCCCGGAACCGGCGGACGGTGGACACCTGCACATGGGGCACCGGCATGGCGTACGTGCGTAAGAACGCCGGCATGCTCACGGGAGCCGAGAAGCGCCGGTTCGTCAAGGCGCTGCTGGAGGTCAAACGGCGGGGTGAGTACGACGAACTCGTGCGGATGCACATCGCGTACTTCTCCTCCGACGGCGAGCACGGACTGCGCGCCGCGCACATGGCGCCCTCCTTCCTGCCCTGGCACCGCCGGTTCCTGCTCGAACTGGAGCGTGCGCTGCGCCGGGTGGACTCGTCGGTGACCGTGCCGTACTGGGACTGGACCCGCGACCGCACGACCACCTCCGTCCCCTGGACGGCGGACCTCCTCGGCGGCAACGGGCGCCGGTCCGATCACCAGGTGATGACCGGACCGTTCGCTTATCGGGAGGGCAACTGGGCCCTCAAGGTGGGCGTGACCGACGAGAAGTTCCTCACCCGGGACCTCGGTCGCCCCCGCAGCCCGATCGACCTGCCCACGAAGAGCGACCTGGAGTGGGCGCTGAAGGACCCCGCCTACGACATGGCGCCCTGGGACTCGACGGTCACGCGGGGTTTCCGCAACAAGCTGGAGGGCTGGGGCACCGGCGGGGGCCCCAGCTCCTGGCGCAACCACAACCGGGTGCACCGCTGGGTCGGCGGGGCCATGCTCGGCGGCGCCTCCGTCAACGACCCCGTCTTCTGGCTGCACCACGCCTTCGTCGACCTGCAGTGGTACCGCTGGCAGCGCCGGCACCACGGAGCCCGCTACCTTCCCGCGGCACCGCCGGGCCGCGACGACGAACAGCACGGCCGGATCGTGGCACGGCACCAGAAGCTGCCGCCGTGGGACGTGACACCGGATGAGCTGGAGGACGTCAGCCGGATCTACCGGTACGGGTGAGCTGCGCACGGCACGTGCGGAGAGCCCCGGCGTTCGTGGATGCCGGGGCTCTCGGACGAGGTCGACAGACGTCAGTGGCCGTAGCTGACGCGGGCCTTCTCGACGTGCTTCTCGGTGTGCTTCTTGTCGTACGTCTTGTCGTACGTCTTGTCGCTCTTTTTGTCACACGCCTTGTCGTACGTCGTGTACTGCTTCTTGTCGTGGGCCTTCTCCGACGCCTTGTCGTGCGCCTTGTGCTGCTTCTTGGCGTCCGCCTTGTCGTGCGCCTCGTGGTGCTTCTTGTCGTGGGCCTTCTCCGACGCCTTGTCGTGCGCCTTGTGCTGCTTCTTGGCGTCCGCCTTGTCGTATGCCTCGTGGTGCTTCTTGTCGTGCGTCTTCTTGTGCTTCTTGTCGTGCTTCTTGTCGTGCGTCTTCTGGTGCTTCTTGTCGTCGCCGTTCTTGCAGACGTTGCCGAGGGTCGGGTTGAGACCGCCGAGTCCGGTGACGGTGTTTCCGCACACGTTGATCGGCAGGTGGATCGGGACCTGGATCACATTGCCGGAGATGAAACCGGACGAGTCGACCGCCTTGGCCTTGGCGCCGGCGTCCGCCGCCGCGAGACCGGGCCCGCTGAGCACCACGGCTCCCGTACCGAGAGCGACAGCGCCGACTTTCGCGATGCGAGACATCAAACGTTCCCCTTAGTGAATCGGTGGGTGCGGGCGCAGAGCGCGCCGCACTGCCCCTTCAACGCGAAGCCTCCGGACCGGTAACGGTCCGCGACAGGCTCCCGCCTGACGTGACCACTCGGCTCCGCCATCCGAGGTATGCGCAGCAGTCCTCGTAGCAGCTTTGGGCGTTTCGTCATTAAAAATGACAAATGCCGCCTACAGTGATGACTGTTGGTGCTCAGTCCCTCACGGACTGTGTCGACACGAGAAACGGAGAGGTAATGCGCAAGTACCAGAGGGCCATGTTCATCATGGCCATGCTCGGCAGCACCGGCTTCCTGGGTGCCGGCGTCAGCCACGCCGGGGGCGACGGCTTCGGGTTCGGGCTCGAGAGCAGCCAGGTGCAGAGGTGCTCGGCGAACGAGGTCAACATCTCGGGCAGTGAGACGGGCGCCGTCTTCGCTCCGGTCAACACCGATGGCACCCAGCTCATCGACCAGAGCGATGTCAACGCGGCGAACTGCGCTCAGATCGTCGGATTCGGCAGGTGATCACCGACTAGGTGATGTGGGCAGGTCCCGGCGCTTGAGCCAGGGTCCGAGTGCCGGGTCTGCCGTCTGGATTGTGCTTTTTTCCAGAAACATTCACGCTTGGGCGTTTCGCGGTGTCGAAAGGTCGCAACATCCCCTACAGTTGGCAACTGTTAGTGACCAGACCGTAACGGACTGTGTCGACACGAGAAACGGAGAGGTAATGCGCAAGTACCAGAAGGCCGCGGTCGTCATGGCCATGCTCGGCAGCGTCAGCTTCCTGGGCGCCGGCGTCGGCCACGCCAACGAGGACGCGAAGATCAAGCTCGACAACAAGCAGAGCCAGGAGTGCTCGGCCGACGAGGTCAACATCACGGGCAGCGAGACGGGTGCTGTCTTCGCCCCGGTCAACACCGCCGGCATCCAGCTCGTCGACCAGAGCGAGCGTACGTCGGTGAACTGCGCTCAGCTCTTCACCATCGGCAAGTAATTGCCGATCGGGCGACTCAGGCGGGCCCTGGCGCTCGGACCGTGTGTCCGAGTACCGGGGCCCGTCGCCTGTCGTGGGGTTCCGGCTGCCCCGGTCGAGCTTTTTGGTGACTTGTTCGCCCGTTGCGCGCACAGTGGTGCGGAAATGCGCAATTTTTCCTGATAGAGACCCAATGGGCGTTTCTCGTGGAAAAAGGCAGAAAGATCGCCTACGTTGAAGGCTGTCGGTGACCAGACCGTAACGGGCTGTGTCGACACGAGAAACGGAGAGGCAATGCGCAACTACCAGAAGGCCGCAGTCGTCGTGGCCATGCTCGGCAGTGTCAGCTTCCTGGGTGCTGGCGTCGGCCACGCCGGCGGGGACGCGAAGGTCAAGCTCGACAACAAGCAGCACCAGTCGTGCTCGGCGGACGAGGTCAACATCACGGGCAGCGAGACGGTCGAAGGCTTCGCTCCGGTCAACACCGGCGGTCTGCAGCTCGTCGACCAGAGCCAGCGCACGTCGGTGGAATGCACTCAGGTTTTCGCCATCGGCAGGTGATCACCCGTCAGGGTGACTTAGGCAGGCCCCGGGACTCGAACCGTGTGTCCGAGCCCGGGGTCTGCTGTCTTGTGGCACTCGGTGTGTACAGCTACCTACCGGATTATGGGTCTTTTCCGGACATGCTCCTCTTGAGCGTTTCAGCCGCCAAAAGGCGCAAACCTCGCATACAGTTGGCAACTGCCCGTATTCAGCCCGTTACGAGCTGTGTCAACCTGAGAACGGAGTAGTAATGCGCAAGTACCGGAAGGCGGCAGTTGCCGTGGCCATGCTCGGCAGTGTCAGCCTGCTGGGCGCCGGCGTCGGCCACGCTGCCGGCGGAGACCCGAAGGCCAAGACCGACAACCCCCAGCAGAGCCAGAAGTGCTCTGCGGACGAGACGAACTGGTCGGTCATCACCGTCGGCGACGTCAACCTCGCAGTCAACGCCCTCGGTATTCAGGTCAACGACCAGAGCGAGCGCAAGTCGGTGCAGTGCACTCAGGTCATCCCCGCCGGCAGGTAATCACTCATCAGGTGCAGGCAGCCCTTGAGGCTCGACCAGGTGTCCGAGCCCCGGAGCTTGCCGTCTGGCTGTCCGGAACGACTCCGCGGTCCAGTCACGGGGCCGGGGGCCGACTGTAAAGGAAGAGGCAGATGTTCAACTCGAAGAAGATCGCAGCGGCAGTGGGTGTCCTGGGGAGCTTCGCTCTGATCGGTGCCGGCGCCGCCCAGGCCTTCGCCGGTGATGGCTCCAGCCGGTGTGTCGACAGCGGCAACGGCTACACGCGCTGCACGCAGGTGAGGGAGGCTCAGGTCACCACCGACAAGCGCGGAAACGTCACCATCGTCAACGACTCCACGCAGAGCTGCCCGGCGTCGAACGGCCAGATCAACTGCGTCAGCACCTTCGACGTCCCTGGCAAGAAGTCCTGACGTCCGACCAGACGGCCGAGGCGCCTTTTGCCGTCGGCGCCAGTGGCGCAGGTCCACCCGCGCATACGGAGAATGGCCGGGGGCCCGGTACCGGGCCCCCGGCCATTCTCCGTATGTCTCCGATGTGCGAAGCCGCTCACCGGCCGAGCGTCACCCGACTGCGGTAACACGGCGGGCGCACAGCGACTCGACGGGATTGCAGTACGGCAGGTGGTCGATGGGACGGTCGGTGCAGAACCGGCCGATCAGATCCGAGGTCTCCTCCTGGCGTTCGACAGTGACCAGGTGGTCGGCCTCCTTGATGGTGGTGAACAGAGCCGCGGGCATCACCGAGGCGACCTCCCGGCCCATCTGGGGGGTGCACAGGGTGTCGTACTCCCCGGTGAACACCAGGGACGGCACGTCGGGGACGGGCAGCGGCTCGTAGCAGCCGTGTGTCATCAGCCTTGTGTTGTGCTCGACCGCCTTGTCGACCTCGTCCTGCGTCTGGTTCATGAACTGCCGCTGGAGGAGGCGTGCCACGGCCGCGTGCTTGCGGACCTGGCCGGCACCGGGGTTCGACATGAACAGCTGCACCAGTCCGCTCGCGGCCTCAGCGATCTCGCCGCGGTCGAGCGCGTGGGCGAGACGCGGTACGGCGTCGGCGTAGATCTCGGGGATACGTTTCGCCGCGCCGCAGAAGACGATGCGGCTGACGAACTCGGGGTAGAGCTGCGCGAAGCGGAGACCGACGACCTCACCGAAGCAGCCGCCGAAGAGGTTCACTCGCAGCATGCCGATCTCCACCAGCATGTGCTTGAGCGCGGCGGCCAGGAAGTCGATGCCGTACCGGGCGGGCAGGAAGTCCGCGGCGCCGTAACCGGGAAGATCCACGGTGATCATCGTGCATAGCGGTGCCAGCCACTTTTCGTGCCCCTGCCATGAATATCTGTTCTGGGACGACCCTCCGAGCAGCACCAACGGCGCGGTCTGCGGGGCGCTTTGGTGGACGATGCGGCACTTGTACGCGAAGCCCTCGAAAGCGAGGCTTCGCTCCTCCACCTGCTCCGATGCCGGCGGAACGGGTGCGCGGCGACCTGCGTTGGGTGAGTCCTGGGCGGCGATGGTGACGGCAGTGCGCATGAACGGCTCCAGGGCAGACGGAACTAGTACGAACCGTTCCAGAGTTACCAAGAAATCTCACCATCTGGATGTAACCGAGCAATTGTGGGCGATCCTGATGAAATCGCTTAATGCGGATATGGTTTGTCATGACGGCGACCCGGGGGCGTGGGTTCGCTCTCGGGTGGGGCGGATCGTCACGGCATTGACACGGCGCTGGTCGCGGCGCTGGTTCCGGCAGCAAAAACGCCCTCCCGAGGGAGGGCGAGGCTGGGCGCCCCCGGCAGGACTCGAACCTGCGGCCAAGCGCTTAGAAGGCGCCTGCTCTATCCACTGAGCTACGGGGGCCTGGTGTGGTGGCCTCTGTCGAGGTGCCCGGGTGTGGGCGGATCTCTGACGTTGCCGGGGACAAGGATAGGGCTCCCGCGTCCTTGTCCCTGTTGCTTCGCCTCCGTGGCTCGATGTGGAGGTTCGGTGAAGCGGTCCTGATAATCGCAGGCAGGTACGAATCGTGCACCGCTTTTGGCGTCTCACGCATCGGGTGTTGTGCACTCGTTATGCCTGGACTGTACGCCTGTCCCACTAGTCCCTTCCGTCCCTTCTGTTCCGTCGGCGCGCAGGCATGCTCATATGCTTCAGAAATCCCCCGAAATTGGGCATTCTTCGCATGTGGTGACCTTGGACGTACGGCCTCAGCTGCTCGACGCACTCTCCGCCCTGCGCGACCGTGTCGCCGCCGCACGCTTCCCGCTGCCCCTGGCGGGGGCCCCACGCGCGCGTGCCAATCGCGACGAACTGCTCGCGCAGCTCGACGACTACTTGGTGCCCCGGTTGAAGGAGCCCCAAGCGCCGTTGCTGGCCGTCGTGGGGGGCTCCACCGGGGCCGGGAAGTCGACGCTGGTGAACTCGCTCGTGGGGCGGCGCGTCAGCGAGGCGGGGGTGCTGCGGCCGACCACCCGGACGCCGGTGCTGGTGTGCCATCCGGAGGACCATCACTGGTTCAGTGGGATGAGGGTCCTGCCCGATCTCACGCGCGTGTGGGTGCCCCAGCCGGGGCCGGCGGACGATCTGCTGCTCCCGGGGGAGGACCCCACCCGCGTACTGCGGATCGAGACCGTCGACACCCTCCCGCCCGGCCTGGCCCTGCTGGACGCGCCCGACATCGACTCCCTGGTCTCCGACAACCGCGTCCTCGCAGCCGAGCTGATCTGCGCGGCCGACATCTGGGTGATGGTCACCACAGCCGCCCGCTACGCCGACGCCGTGCCCTGGCACATGCTGCGCACCGCCAAGGAGTACGACGTCACCTTGATCACCGTGCTCGACCGCGTACCTCACCAGGTCGTGTCCGAGGTCTCGCGGCAGTACGGAGCACTGCTCACCAAGGCCGGGCTCGGTGACGTACCCCGGTTCACCGTGCCCGAGCTGCCCGAGTCCGCCTGGGGCGGCGGGCTGCTGCCGGCCACCGCCGTGGCGCCGCTGCGGACGTGGCTCGTCCATCATGCGCAGGACCCGGTGGCCCGGCAGCACGCGATGGCCCGTACGGCGTACGGGGTCCTCGACTCCCTCAAGTCCCGGATGCCCGAGCTGGCCAGTGCCGCCGCAGCCCAGTACGCGGCCGCACTGCGCCTCACCGCCGCCGTCGACGCGGCCTACGACAACGAGCACACGCGCGTGCGGGGCCGGCTGCAGTCCGGGGCCGTGCTCGCGGGGGACGCCCTGAAGCGCTGGCGTGCCTTCCCCCTGGACTGCACCGCGGGGGAGCTCCTCGATTCGCTGGTGGAGAGTCTGACCGCCCTCCTGCTGTGCGCCGTCACCGCCGCCGACGAGCGCGTCGACGAGGCCTGGCAGCGCGAACCGGCGGCGAAGGCTCCGGAGCTGGCGGTCCGGGATCCCTCGCTGGAGAGCGCCGAGCACCGCATCGGGATGGCCGTACGGCGGTGGCGGCGGGAGCTGGAGGAGTACGCCGAGGAGGAGGCGCGCGAGCTGGAGCGCGGTGTCGCGCCGGATCCCGAGGTGCTCGCCGCCCTCCTGGCCACCACCCTGCTGGGCGGGCGCCGGACATGGTCCACGGGGGAGCAGCTCGCCGAGCGGATGGGCGTCCACGGCGCGCTGCGGCTGCGGGAGCGGGGCGGGCGGCTGCTCCTCGACCTCGTGGACCGGGTCATGCACACCGAACGCGAACGCCGTCTCGCCCCGCTCGACGCGCTCGACGTCCATCCGGAACCCCAGGCCGAAATGATCGCCGCGCTGTCCGTACTGCTGAAGGAGAGGTGACCGGTGACCGCCGTCACTGACCAGGACCACACCGAGCACTCCGATCACACGGGGGACGCGGCCTCGAAGGACGCGGCCTCGGGGGAGGACCACGGGCACGCGGAGGGCGCCGAGGGAGCCGGGGACGCCGAGGACGTCGAGCGTGCCGGGGACACCGAGGGTGCAGAGGGCGCCGAGGGTGCCCCGCAGGACGTCCGGGACGAGGAGCAGCGGCCCGAGAAGCGCGCGAAGGGCCCCCACGCGCGCGTGTGGGACGCCATCGTGTCCCGTCGCCGTAAGGCAGCGGAGGTCTCCGGCCGTGCGGACCGCGCGGACCGCACCGACAGGGCGGAGCGTCCGGAGGGTGCGGACTCCGCTCGTGGGGACTCCGCTCGTGGGGACTCCGCGCGCGGGGCTGGTGGGGACTCCGCTCGTGCGGACTCCGAGCCCGTCTGGGACGACGGGCTGATCGCTCGGCGGGTGTCCGAGGCGGCTGCCGCGGAGCAGGCGGCGGCCGTGGAGAGCAGGGCGCCCAGCGCGCCGGCCGTGACCCCCCTGGTGTACGACGGGCCCCTCAGGTCGCGGCTCGACGCGCTGCGCGAGCTGGTGGGGCTCTCCCGCACCCGGCTGGACAGCAGGACGCTCGCCGAGGCGGGCCGGGTCCTGGACGAGGCCGCCGCGCGGCGCAGGCTCTCCGGGCAGCACACCGTCGTCGCCATCGCGGGCGCGACGGGCAGCGGCAAGTCGCAGCTGTTCAACGCGCTCGCGGGCGTGACGATCTCGGAGACCGGCGTCCGCCGGCCGACCACCGCCGCCCCCATCGCGTGCAGCTGGAGCGACGGCGCGTCGAGCCTCATCGAGCGGCTCGGTATCCCGCCCCGGCTGCGGCGGCGCCCGCTGCAGAACGCGGAAGCGGAAGCGCAGCTGCGCGGGCTCGTCCTGGTCGACCTGCCCGACCACGACTCGGCGGCCGTACAGCACCGCGAACAGGTGGACCGCATCCTGGCGCTCGTCGACGCGGTCATCTGGGTGGTCGATCCGGAGAAGTACGCCGACGCCATGCTCCACGAGCGCTATCTGCGGCCGATGGCGGGTCATGCCGAGGTCATGTTCGTGGTCCTCAACCAGATCGACCGGCTGCCCGGGGAGGCCGCCGAGCAGGTCCTCGACGACCTGCGGCGGCTGCTGGACGAGGACGGGATCGCCCTCGGGGAGTACGGCGAACCGGGCGCGACCGTGCTCGCGCTGTCCGCGCTCACCGGGGACGGCGTCGGGGAGCTGCGTGAGGCGCTCGGCCAGTTCCTGGCGGAGCGGGAGGCTCCGGCGCGTCGGATCTCGGCGGACGTGGACGCCGCGGCGTGGCGGCTGCGGCCCGTCTATGTCACCGGCCGCAGGGCAGGGCTCAGCGAGGAGGCCCGCAGGGAGTTCGCGGACCGGCTCGCGGACGCGGTCGGCGCCACCGCGGCGGGCGAGGCGGCGGAACGCGCGTGGCTGCGCAACGCCAACCGCGCGTGCGGGACGCCCTGGCTGCGGCTGTGGCGCTGGTTCCAGGACCGGTCCGAACCGCCCACGGGACGGCTCCCGCTGCGCACCCAGGCGGACGAGGAGGCCACGGCCCGCCAGCGCGTCGAGCACGCGGTGCGCACGGTGGCCGACCGTGCGTCGGCCGGGCTGCCCGCGCCGTGGGCGCAGGCGGTGCGCGAGGCGGCCGCCCGCGGCTCCCAGGGGCTGCCCGAGGCACTGGACCGCCTCGCGGCACGGGCGGGGGTGCCGGCGGGACGTCCGCCGCGTCCGGGCTGGTGGCCGATGGCCGTGCTGGTGCAGGCCTGCATGACGGTCCTCCAGTTCGTGGGCGGTCTGTGGCTGCTGGGCCAGATCCTGGGGGTCATGGCGCCGAACCTGGGCGTGCCGGTGCTGCTGATGATCATCGGCATCGTCGGCGGCCCCCTCGTCGAGTGGAGCTGTCGCGTGGCGGCACGCGGCCCGGCCCGGCGGTACGGGCTGGAGGCGGAACGGCGACTACGGGAGGCGGCCGCCGGGTGCGGCCGGGCCCGGGTGCTGGATCCGGTGGCGGCGGAGCTGCTGCGGTACCGGGAGGTGCGGGAGCAGTACGCGAAGGTCGTGGGGTCCGGGACGAGATGAGGTGAGAGACAGGCTCGGCGTTGTGGCCCAGGGCTCCCCTCACCCGTACGAGTGACGGAGTTCTCCACAGGCGGGCGGCGGTCCACAGGGCTCGGCGGGCCCGGCTCGGCGGAGGCAGTCTGGCTTCGCGGCGACCGTGACGGACGCGGTCGCCGCGGCAGCGCGGCGGTGTGCGAAGAGGCAGCGCCGTCGCGGCAGCGGCGGTGTGCGAACGGACAGCGCCGTCGCGGCAGACGCAACCGTGCGGGACGGGCCCGTACGCGTATCCGCCTGACGTGCGTGTGTCGGGTGAGGGAGGGATCCGGGATGAACGAGACGATCATCTGTGTGGTGGGCAACGTGGCGACCCAGCCGGTGTACCGGGAGCTCGCGAACGGACCGTCCGCACGGTTCCGGCTGGCGGTGACCTCCCGCTACCTGGACCGTGAGAAGAACGTGTGGACGGACGGCCACACCAACTTCTTCACGGTGTGGGCCAACCGGCAGCTCGCCACGAACGCGGCGGCGTCGCTGAACGTGGGCGAACCCGTCGTCGTGCAGGGCCGGCTCAAGGTGCGCACGGACGTGCGCGAGGGGCAGAGCTGGACCTCGGCGGACATCGACGCGATGGCGATCGGGCACGACCTCGCCCGGGGCACGTCGGCCTTCCGGCGCCCCAACAGGCAGGAGTCGGCGGCCTCTCCACCGCAGTCCGAGCCCAACTGGGAGACAACGGGGGAGTCGTCGGACACGGCCGCACAACAGGAGCCGGAGCCCGCTGTCATGACATGACGTCAGCCGACGTGTCGACTTTCGCGAGCTGACCGAACTGCGGCTTATCGGCGAGTGCGCACCGAACGCCCGGGGTGGATTTGTCGATAAGTCCTGCTCATCTGCGGTGCGGCGATAACGATTCCGAGTCGGATCGATGATCGGACCGTCTCACCGGGAAGCGCGGTGTGCCACGTCTTTAGGATGCCGGACATGCCCTCCGGGGCTGGTGATTCTGCTGGTGGGACCGTACCCCCCACGTCAACGGGTCCTGCTCGGAAGGGAATTTGGTGTTTTCTTCGTTCTCTGCGCTGTCCGCGCGCGGGCGAGGGGCGGCCCGCCTCGCCGCCGCGACCCTGGTGTCCGGGCTCGTCGCCGCGGGCGTGCTGGCCGGTGCCGGCACCGCTTCCGCCGACGACGGGACGGTGCAGAGCCAGGGCGGGGCGACCGCCACGATAGGCGGCCTGAAAACGTACGGAGCCGCCGTGATACACGACGTCTCCGGGGACCAGCAGGTGCCGGCCGGCCTGTTCGAGATGTCCGTGGACGGCGGCGGCATGCTGCAGACGTACTGCGTCGACATCCAGAACCCCACGCAGAAGGACGCCAAGTACCAGGAGACGCCCTGGAGCGGCACCTCACTCGGTGCCAACAAGGACGCGGGCCGGATCCGCTGGATCCTGCAGAACTCCTATCCGCAGGTGAACGACCTCGCGGCCCTGGCCAAGAAGGCGGGCGTCCGCGGCGCCCTCACCGAGCAGGACGCGGCGGCCGGCACGCAGGTGGCCATCTGGCGCTACTCCGACGGCGCGGACGTCGACGCCGCCGACCCGCAGGCCGAGCAACTCGCGGACTACCTGCACAAGAGCGCCCGGACCCTGGCCGAGCCCGAGGCGTCACTGACCCTCGACCCGCCCGCCGTCTCCGGTCACCCCGGTGAGCGGCTCGGCCCGGTGACCGTGCACACCAACGCCGACGGTGCGACGCTGACGCCGCCGGCGGACGCCGCCACCAGCGGAGTGCGGATCGTCGACAGGGACGGCAGGCAGGTCACGTCCGCGGCGAACGGCAGCCAGGTGTTCTTCGAGGTGCCCGACGACGCCCCGGACGGCACGGCCGAGTTGACCGTGCAGGCCTCGACCACCGTGCCGGTCGGCCGTGCCTTCACCTCCGAGAGCCGGAGCCAGACCCAGATCCTGGCCGGCTCCAGCGAGTCGACGGTCTCGGCGACGGCGAGCGCCATGTGGGCGACGAAGGGCGCGATACCCGCCCTGTCCGCGACGAAGAACTGTGCCAAGGGCGGCCTGGACATCACCGCGGCCAACGAGGGCGACGAGGCGTTCACCTTCGAGCTGATGGGCGTCGAGTACAGCATTCCGGCGGGTGAGTCCCGGACGGTGACGATCCCGCTGCGGGAGGACCAGCCCTACGACTTCACGATCAAGGGGCCGGGCGGCTTCGAGAAGCGGTTCGCCGGCGTGCTCGACTGCCGGACGCAGGGTGACGAGGGCGGCGAGTCCACACAGATCCTCAGCGAGCCGAGCCCGGCCACGGTGGGCGGCACGGCGACGGACACCAACCTCGCCGAAACCGGAGGCTCTGGCGTCACCCCCCTCATCGGCGGCATCGCCATCGCGCTGGTGCTGATCGGCGGGGCGGTGCTGATCGTGGTCCGCAGGAAGGACATGCCTACTCAGTAGGCAGCCGGTGTTCGACCGCGACCGGGACGGGCGGCAGTTGCCGCCCTCACCACATGGCGGCCGGCACGGCGAGCGTGTCCGCTCGGCAGGAACCTCCACCGGCCGTCTCAGTGACTCTCCGTTGTGCCCGCCGCCTTGTTCCCGCCGCCTCGCGCCGCCCGGCCTATCCTGACAGTGAGTGGCCGAGGTGGGCGGTCAGGGGGATTCTCGGACGAGCCAGGAGGTCCCCCTGTGAGGGCGCATCGGGGTCGTACGGCCATCGCCGCAGCCGCATTGGCGCTGGCCGCGCCCCTGGCCGCCTGCGGGGCGGGAGGGGAGTCCGCCGACTCGGGCGGGACCGCCTCCGGCAAGGGCGGGTTCACGGTCGGCCTGCTGTTCAGCCAGATCGTCCAGACTCGCTGGGAGACGTTCGACAAGCCCCTGATCGAAAAGAAGCTCAAGGAGCTGTGCGAGGACTGCGCGCTGGAGTACGCCAACGCCGAGGGGGACGTGGCCACCCAGCAACAACAGGTGGACACCCTGATCAACAAGGGCGTCAAGGTCCTCATCCTCTCCGCCGTGAACTTCAGATCCATGGCCCCCTCGGTCCAGAGGGCACACGACGCGGGCATCCCGGTCGTCGCCTACGACGGCCTCGTCGAGGGCCCGGTCTCGGGTTATGTCTCCTTCGACAACGAACGGGTGGGGAAGCTCCAGGGCGAGGCGCTCCTCAAGGCCCTGGGCGACAAGGCGGACGAGGGCCAGATCGTCATGATGAACGGCCCCCAGACCAGCCCGACCAACATTTCCTTCAAGAGGGGCGCGCTGTCCGTCCTCAAGGGCAAGGTCAAGATCGGCCAGACGTACGACATCCAGGGCTGGAGGCAGGAGACCGCCCACGCCGACATGGGCCGCGCCATCGCCGCCCTGGGCGCCGACAGCATCGACGGCGTCTACGCCGCCAACGACGGCCTGGCCGCCGGCGTCATCGCCGCCCTCAAGTCCGCCGGCATCGAGCCGCTGCCGCCCGTCACCGGCCAGGACGCCGACCTCGCGGCCGTGCGGCGCATCATCAGGGGCGAGCAGTACATGAGCGTCTACAAGCCCTTCAAGGCCGAGGCCGACGCGGCCGCGGACATGGCCGTCGCCCTGGGCCGCGGTGAAACGCTCGACAACATCGCCAGGACCACGGTCGATACCCTCACCACCGAGGACATCCCCGCCGTCCTGCTCGACCCCATCCCGGTGACCGTCGGCAACATCAAGGACACCGTGGTCAAGGACGACGTGTACACCATCGGCCAGATCTGCACTCCGCAGCTGGAGTCCGCCTGCAAGAAGGCCGGGCTCACCCACTGACAGCGGGATGCCGCGAGCCCGTGACAGACGATCCGAGGCAGTCCGCAGGGTCAAGCCCCGCTCGTCCCCCTGGCCTCCAGATCATGGGCGACGGCCGCGAACTCTTCCAGGGCGGCGGTGAGGTCGTCGACGATCTCACGGGCGATCACGTCGGGGGCAGGCAGGTTGTCGAGGTCCTCCAGAGACTCGTCGCGCAGCCAGATGATGTCCAGGTTGACCTTGTCACGGGCGATCAGCTCGTCGTAGGTGAACGACCTGAAACGCTCGGACTCGACACGTTCCTCAAGGGGCCGGCCGGGCCTGACGGACCGGACGAAGTCATCGAGGTCCTTACGGGTCAGCGGGTTCTTCTTGAGCGTGAAGTGCTTGTTGGTCCGCAGGTCGTACACCCACGTCCTGGTGGTCCACGGGGTCTCGCTGGCCGGTTTCTTGTCGAAGAACAGCACGTTCGCCTTCACACCCGGTGCGTAGAACACGCCGGTGGGCAGGCGCAGGATCGTGTGCAGGTCGAAGTCGTCCAGCAGCCTGCGGCGCAGGGTCTCTCCGGCACCGCCCTCGAACAGCACGTTGTCCGGCAGCACCACCGCAGCCCGGCCGTTGATGTCCAGGATCGTCATGATGTGCTGCAGGAAGTTGAGTTGCTTGTTGCTGGTGGTGACCACGAAGTCGTTGCGCTCGATCTCCCGGTCCTCGCGCGCCTCCCTCCCATCGGCCCCCACCATCGTGATCGAGGACTTCGTGCCGAAGGGCGGGTTGGCCAGCACCACCGACCAGCGCTCACCGGGGTCGGCCACCAGGGCGTCCTTGACCTCGATCAGCGACTCGCCCTTGGCGTCCCCCATGCCGTGCAGCAGCAGGTTCATGGCGGCCAGGCGCGCAGTGCCGTCCACGATCTCCACGCCGTGCACGAACGACGCCTTGAGGTGCCGGCGCTGCTCGGGGTTCATGCGCGCTGCGTTCTTGGACGCGTACTCGTGCGCCCCCAGCAGGAACCCGCCCGTGCCGCAGGCCGGGTCGATCACCGTGTCCTCCACGGTGGGCTGCACGACCTCCACCATCGCGGAGATGATCGAACGCGGGGTGAAGTACTGGCCCGCGCCCGAACCCTTGTCGCTGGCGCCCCTGGACAGCAGAGCCTCGTAGGCGTCGCCGTTGATGTCACCGCCGGCCGACCAGCTCTCCTTGTCGATCAGGTCGTGGACGAGCCGTTTGAGGATCGCCGGGTCCTGCACCCGGTTCTGTGCTTTGCGGAAGATCGTGCCGAGCATGCCGGGCTGACGGCCCAAGCCCTGCAGGATCAGCGTGTACTCCGTTTCGAGGGCTGCGCCGTCCGTGTCCAGCAGGCGCTGCCAGGAGTACTTCTCCGGGACGATCTGCTCAGGCTTGAGCGGCCGGTGGGCACGCTCGTGCGCCATCTTCAAGAACAGCAGGTAGGTCAGCTGCTCGGTGTACTCCAGCACGCCCACCCCGGCGTCCCGCAGCACGCCCGCGTACGACCACATCTTGTCGACCAGCCGGCGAGTGTCCGACACGTTGTTTCCTTTCCTGCCCAGGACCCACGCCCTGCGAGATCAGTATGTTCCGAGGCCGGTCAGCGAGTGCTGTCGGACTCCCAGGCTCCGTAGGTGACGCCGTCCTCGGTGAGCCAGGCGATCCGTCCGTTCAAGGACACCCGCCCAGCGATGACCGCCCCGGCGGCCGAAGGAGAACCGAACACGACATCACGAGTCAGGCGCGCGGTCCCGTCCGGGCCAACGGCGATCGACCCGTCCGCGACCAGGTCACGATGCTGGCCCTGACGAAGCTTGTACTGCTTGGCCGACGAAGCCTTGTAACCGGAGCGGTCCGGCATCTCAGCAGCCACCTGCGAGCCGGCCAGAACCGTGAACTCCCCGTCGATGACCTGCGCCTGAGCACCGGGCATCTGCGCCAGGTGAAACACCGGCGAGACCTCCGCCTCAGGCTCCGGCTCGGACTCGACGACCGGCACCGGGCCACCGGACCCGGTCGGCGCGGGCTGCGGGACGGCAGGAGTACCGGCGACCGGACGAGTGGCCCTGCCCCGCAGTACGTCCACGCCGAGAACCGGCAGGAGGATCTCCAACTGCCTGACGAACTCCTCCATGTCCGAAGCGTCCGCCTCGGGAAGGTCGGCGCCGCCGGTGGGCTCGTTGCCGTTCTCCAGCGGGACCCGGCCGATCGCCTTGGCCATGCCGATCAGCTTCGACTCCAGCCAGCGCACGTGCGCACTGGTCAGGTTGGAGTCCTTCGAGGTGATGACCACGACCTCCGACCAGAAGTCCTTGCTCTGGTCGTGCTGGCCCAGGCGCTTGGCGACGTTGTCGGACTGCCCGACGTACGCCTTGGTCTTCCCGGTCTCCTCGTCCTCACCCAGCAGGATGTAGACGCCGGTCTTCTGCGCCTCCCGACGGTCCCGGATGCGCCCCAGGTCCTTGCGGGCACCCTTGAGCAGTTGCCCGGTCCACGTCATGATCTCCGCGGTCGTCAGACCACCGACTTTGCCGTCCACCAGGAACAGGCGCACCTGCTTGCCTGCCATCAGAGCGGGATCCCCTCATCGGTCAGGTCCCCGGCAGCGTCGGCGGCGGCTTCCTCGGCCTGCTCGACCTCGGAGGCCACGCCGGTCAGCCGGCCGGAGAAAGCGGCTGCCAGGAGCGAACGGCGCAGGGATGCCGCTCGACGACGGGCAACGGCGATGTGCTGCGCTTGGAGGTCGAGCCGGGAGAGCCTGCTCTCGGTCACTGCGACGATTCGCTGCTGATCGGCGAACGGAGCAAGCGGAATCATGACCTGCTGCAGTTTCCTCACGCTGAGGGTGTGGAGTCCGCTTGAGGAACTTGAGACACGAGACAGGTGCTCCCGGATCTTCGGGGAGTTCCAGACCAAGCCGAGGTACCCCGGATCGATTTCGTCACCAGGGCGCACGCGGATCAGGTGGTTCTGGTGCACGGCGTCGGGAATGCTCCCGTCCCAGACAGCCGCACGGCCGATCTGGTCGGGACTGCCGTTTCCCTCGACAACCAGCAAGTCCCCCTTGCGTAGACGGTACTTGTCGATCTCACCCTCGAAGAGCTCGACCTCGTGCACCTCGGTCAGGTCGAGCCCCGTCGAGGTCACGTTCGCGACCCGCAGGAAAGGGAACTTGTTCAGCACAGGGTGGCGCTTGGCCTGCTTCTGGATACCACCCTGAATCGCCGCGACTTCGGGCAGAGCCACAGTCCGCCACCCTTCGGGGCCGCTCGCGGGAGCTGCGGTGGCAGCGTGCTCTGCTGTCCGGGCTGGGAAAAACGCGTCGTTGAGCAGAGCGCGGCGAAGTGACCCAAGACGCCGCTCCGCAGCGTCGAGGTAGTCGACGCCCGCGTCGAGGCGGGAGAGGTGGTCCTCCAGCACTTCGACGATGCGTGCTTCGGCGGCTTCACCGAAGCGCGGGACCTTGAATCCCTTGATGCTCTTGAGGGTCACATGGGGCAGCTGGGTGCCGGTGGCTGAACCCTTGAGATGCTGCCGGAACTCGGGACCGCTGAGCCAGTGATAAAGGTAAGCGCCGTCGACCGAGTGGGGGCGAATGCGGGCGACGCGCTGGACGAGCAGTGCGGGGAGGTCACCGGGACGAACCCGGGCGAGCTTGAGGCCCGCGGAGATGAGCGGGCGGTCCATCCCGAGGATGAGATCCCCCTCCTGGATCGCCAGGTGCTCATAACCCGCGAGCATCGACTCCGGCCAGGTCTTCGTGCGGTCCCATCGCAGTGCCCCGGGTGCGATGTTGTCGCCTCGGAGCAACCGGACTCCTTCGTCCGGTCCACCGAAGTGGGCGCTTTTGAAGGCGGGGCCGGAATCGACCGCCGCGACCTCGCCGACGGTCTGGAAGACAGGCGTCACGCGGTCAGCTCCTTGTTCAGGCTCGCCAGGAGGGTCCCGGCCTGGGCACCCAGGTCACGCAGAGCGCCGTCGATGCCGCCGCGCTCGTCGAACGGGGCGCCGTCGAGCTGGTCGACATCGATTCCGGCCGAGGACGCGATCACGTCGGCCATGTTGTCCAGCCACCACTTCTGCGTATCGGTGAAGACGACGCCGGCCTGCTCCTGCTGAAACAGCCAGCCCCGGTAGCGCTCGCGGACCTTTTCCGCGTACGGCACCAGCTCGTCGTCGGCTGCAAGGGTAAAGCGCAGCAGGGAGACCAGGTCCGTGACCTGGGCGTGTGCGTTCGGACGCACCCGTCCCTTCTCCACCTGCTCGTAGGCTTCCCACAGCCGCTGTGGGGTCCACCGGTGCGGCGGGCGGGCGATGCGGTCCGCCAGCTCCTTGATGTGGGCGAACGCGCCCCCGGGGGGCTTCGAACCGGATTCCTCCGCCTGCTGCAGGACCTGGATCGCGGAGATCTCCGCGCGGTGCTCGTCCAGGTAGGCGCGCCAGTCCGCGACGATCTCACGAGCCTTGTCCTCGGCACGTACGCCGTAGGCCTCAAGCAGGGTGTCGGGGTTCGTGTCGTCGATGATCAGGTCGTGCCGGCGGCGCAGTTCCATGATCCGCGTACGCAGCTCGGGATTGGCCGCCAGCGGGGTGATGGCCTTCTCGATCAGGTCCTCCACCACCTGGTCACGGTCCGCGCTCTCACCGGCGGCCTCGACGGCTTCAGCCTGGTTCTCGGGGTCGCACGCCTCGACCAGCTTCTTGACGATCCGCTTGAGGGGCTGACCGGCGACCTTGTCGAGCTCGGCCCGCTCAGCCGGGGTGACCTGGAGCTCCAGGGCTGCCAGGCGGGAGGCCAGGGTGGCCGTCTCGTCCTCGGTGATCGTCAGGTTCGCGGTCTTGTCCAGGAGTTTTTCCAGGCTGATGCCTTTCTTGCGCATCAGCGGCGGGTCCACGAAGCCGTGCTCGGTGACGCCGATGGCGTCGACGATGACGAACCTCGTCTTCTCCTGGGCAACCGGGCTCTGCTGGGAGTCAGGGGTGACGGCCTGGAAGTCGGGCTTGGGGATCGTGCGCGCACCCCGGCCCTTCATCTGCTCGAAGTACTGCGCGCTGCGCACGTCCCGCAGGAAGAACACGCACTCCAGCGGCTTGACGTCCGTGCCGGTGGCGATCATGTCCACCGTGACCGCGATCCGCAGACGCGCGGAGGTGCGGAAGGCCTGCAGGTGGCCTTCGGGGTCCTTGGCCTGGTAGGTGATTTTCGCGGCGAAGTCATTGCCCTTGCCGAATACCTGCCGCACCTGTGTGACGACTTCCTCGGCGTGGGTGTCGTCCTTGCAGAAGATCAGTGTCTTGGGGACCGCGGTGCGGCCGGGGAAGATTTCGGTGAAAAGCCGGTCGCGGAAGGTCTCCAGGACGGTGCGGATCTGGTTGGGGTTCTGCACCGCCCGGTCCAGTTGGCTCTTCTTGTATTCGACCTCTTCGTCGATGGCCTCGATGCGCTGCACGCGGGTGCGGCGGTCGACCTTGGGCACGAACGTGCCGGCCTCGATCTTCGAGCCGTTCTGCGAGACCTCCGTCTTGATGCGGTAGATGTCGAAGTCCACGTTCACGCCGTCGGCCACCGACTGGGTGTACGTGTACTGCGAGACGAGGTTCTGGCGGAAGAACGCGAACGTCTGCTTGCCCGGCGTGGCCGTGAGCCCCAGGATGTGGGCGTCGAAGTACTCCAGTACGCCCTTCCAAGCCCCGTAGATGGAGCGGTGGGCCTCGTCCACGATCACCAGGTCGAACGACTCCGGTGGCATGTCCGGGTTGTAGGCGACCTCCACCGGGGCATCCGGTACGAAGTTGTCCAACGCGGGGTCGTCGCCCTCGGGGACGTCCTTGCCGCGCAGCACGGAGTGGACGCGCTGGATCGTGGAGATCACCACGTTCGACGATTCCAGCATCCCCAGCCCGGTCAGACGCTGGACCGAATACAGCTCGGTGAACTTCCGGCCGTCGTCCGGAGTGTCGTAATTGCTGAACTCCGCAGCGGTCTGCTTGGCCAGGTTGTTGCGGTCGACCAGGAAAAGCACCCGCTTGAATCCCGCGTGCTTGAGCAGCCGGTAGGACAGAGTCACGGCGGCGTACGTCTTGCCCGCACCGGTGGCCATCTGGATCAGCGACCGGTCTGCGCGCTGGGCCGCCAGGGATGCCTCGGTCCCGGAAATCGCTTCGGTCTGCGCGGGCCGCAGCCGTTCCACGTTCAGCGGCGGCATGCGCCGCACCTTTGCTCGCCAGGTCGGAAAGGCGGGGTCGTCCTGTGCTTCCCGAATTATTCGTGCGAGGGTGGCCGGCTTGGGAAAGTTGAAGATCTTCCTGGCCCGCGGCTCAGGGTCGTAGCCGTTGCTGAAGTGAGTCTCCGACCCGGAGGCCTCGAACACGAACGGGATGCGATCAGCCACCGTGTGCGCACGCCTGCGATGCTCCGGCGGCAAGCCGGTGGCGTACATCGCCGACTGCCACTCCACGCCTGACAGGGTCGTGCCCTGAGGCTTCGCTTCGATGACCCCGACGACCTTCTTCTCCACGTACAGCAGGTAGTCGACCCGGCCGTGGCCCGGCGCCATCACGACCTCCCGCACCGCGACACCGTGCACGCCGGGTTCACCCGCGAACAGGTTCATCGCCTTGCGGTCCTGCACCGCCCAGCCCGCGGCAGTCAGCTGGTGGTCGATAAGGGCACGAGCGCGTGCCTCCGCCGGGAGACGGGAATCATGGTCATTGCTGTTCATCGCTTCCTCGGCGTGGGTGCGGGGCATGCTGCCAACTGAGTGCAGGGGGCGGGCGATCGCGCAGGCCGAGGCCCAAGGGCGCGGGTGGTGAGCGTAGTCCAGAGGGCAGGGGAAAGAAGCCACCTTCTCCACGTACGCGGTGAGCTCATATGAGGGCTGTCGGCAGGCAGGGACCGGGACAGCAGGCAGGCGACCGCCGAGGAGGCGTCCCTGCGGACCTCGTGGTGTCCACGGTGACCGGCAGTGACAGGCGAGCCGCAGCCGTCAGCGGAGAAGCCCCAGGTGGGAGGGCCTGGGCCATACGCGTTTCCACCCAGGGGTGGCGGTACGGCAAGATGGGTTGTATCTGCCCACTGCCAGATTTCAAGCTGCCGGACGGTTTCTCTTGGCTGAGTTCATTTACACCATGCGCAAGGCGCGCAAGGCGCACGGCGACAAGGTGATCCTCGACGACGTGACGACCAGCTTCTACCCGGGAGCGAAGATCGGCGTCGTCGGCCCGAACGGTGCCGGCAAGTCGACGATCCTCAAGATCATGGCCGGGATCGAGCAGCCGTCCAACGGTGACGCCTTCCTCACGCCCGGTTACAGCGTCGGCATCCTGCTGCAGGAGCCGCCGCTCAATGAGGAGAAGACGGTCCTGGGGAACGTCGAGGAGGGCGTCGGCGAGATCAAGGCCAAGCTCGACCGGTTCAACGAGATCGCCGAGCTGATGGCGACCGACTACTCGGACGCGCTGCTCGAAGAGATGGGCAAGCTCCAGGAGGAGCTGGACCACGCGAACGCCTGGGACCTCGACGCGCAGCTGGAGCAGGCCATGGACGCGCTGGGCTGCCCGCCCGGCGACTGGCCCGTGACCAACCTCTCCGGCGGTGAGCGCCGCCGCGTCGCGCTGTGCAAGCTGCTGCTGGAGCAGCCCGACCTGCTGCTGCTCGACGAGCCCACCAACCACCTGGACGCCGAGTCGGTGAACTGGCTCGAGCAGCACCTGGCCCAGTACAGCGGCACCGTCGTGGCGGTCACCCACGACCGGTACTTCCTCGACAACGTCGCCCAGTGGATCTGCGAGGTCGACCGCGGCCGCCTGTACCCGTACGAGGGCAACTACTCCAAGTACCTGGAGACCAAGGCCGCCCGTCTCAAGGTCGAGGGCCAGAAGGACGCCAAGCGGCAGAAGCGGCTCAAGGAAGAGCTCGAGTGGGTGCGGTCCAACGCCAAGGGGCGGCAGGCCAAGTCCAAGGCGCGTCTGGCTCGCTACGAGGAGATGGCCGCCGAGGCCGACAAGATGCGGAAGCTGGACTTCGAGGAGATCCAGATCCCGCCGGGGCCGCGGCTGGGCAACGTCGTCGTCGAGGTCAACAACCTCAGCAAGGGCTTCGGGGAGAAGGTTCTCATCGACGACCTCTCCTTCACGCTGCCCCGTAACGGGATCGTCGGTGTCATCGGGCCCAATGGTGCCGGTAAGACCACGCTCTTCAAGATGATCCAGGGGCTCGAACAGCCCGACTCCGGCACCATCAAGGTCGGCGACACCGTCAAGATCTCGTACGTCGACCAGAGCCGCGAGAACATCGACCCGAAGAAGACGCTGTGGGCCGTCGTCAGCGATGAGCTCGACTACATCAATGTGGGCCAGGTGGAGATGCCCTCGCGGGCGTACGTCTCCGCCTTCGGGTTCAAGGGGCCGGACCAGCAGAAGCCCGCGGGTGTGCTCTCCGGCGGTGAGCGCAACCGGCTGAACCTCGCCCTCACCCTCAAGCAGGGCGGCAACCTGCTGCTCCTCGACGAGCCCACCAACGACCTCGACGTCGAGACCCTCAGCAGCCTGGAGAACGCGCTGCTGGAGTTCCCCGGCTGCGCCGTCGTCGTCTCCCACGACCGGTGGTTCCTCGACCGTGTCGCCACGCACATCCTCGCCTACGAGGGTGACTCCAAGTGGTTCTGGTTCGAGGGCAACTTCGAGTCGTACGAGAAGAACAAGATCGAGCGGCTCGGCCCGGACGCCGCCCGTCCGCACCGTGCCACCTACAAGAAGCTGACCCGGGGCTGATCTTGCGGCACATCTACCGCTGCCCGCTGCGCTGGGCGGACATGGACGCGTACGGCCACGTCAACAACGTCGTCTTCCTCCGCTACCTGGAGGAGGCCCGTATCGACTTCCTGTTCCGCCCGGACAAGGACTTCCAGCAGGGGTCGGTGGTGGCGCGCCACGAGATCGACTACAAGCGGCAGCTCGTCCACCGGCACGCGCCGGTGGACATCGAGCTGTGGGTCACGGAGATCAGGGCGGCGTCCTTCACCCTCGCCTACGAGGTCAAGGACGGCGACCAGATCTACGTCCGCGCGTCGACGGTGATAGTGCCGTTCGACTTCGAGGCACAGCGGCCGCGCCGGATCACCGCGGAGGAGCGGGAGTTCCTCCGCGAGTACCAGGAGACCGAGGAGGAGGCCGTCGCCGCATGACGGTGCTCCACCTCGCCGACGAGGGGGAGGCGGCGGATCTCGCGGCCTTCCTCTCCCGGCTGCTCCACTACGACCGGTCGGCCGCGGTGCGCCTGCAGGCGGCCGGCACCGCGCTCGCCGTCTTCGGGCGGCCGCCGTCCTTCGAGGTGCTGGCGGTCCGCGCGGTACGGCTGGCGAAGCCGTACGAGAACGGGCTCGACGTCACGCTCGACGTCACCGTGTCCGCTGGTGAGCTGCTGGAGTCGGTCGACGAGCCGGGGGCCACGGCAGGTGTTCCCGGTGCGGTGACCGGGCCGCCCTGGGCGGGCGTGCTGCCGCCGCGCGGCGGCTGGCGGGCCGAGCCGGGGCTGCCGGCGCCGGACGCCCTGCGCGCCCTCGTCGCCGCCGCGGTCGCCGAGTTCCGGGCCCGTACGCGGGAACTGCCGCCCGAGGGGCGTACGCGGGCCGAGCTCGACCGGATCGGGAAGGAGATCTGGTCCCGGACGGTCGGGGAGACCCGGCTTCCGGTGCGGGCCGTGCACGCGGCGCAGTCGCTGGGATTCCTGCGTCCCGCGCGGGGCGCGCGCGAGGAAGACCTGGCGTTGCTCTCGTCGGGGGCCTGGCTGCGACTGCGCACGCCGTACGGCTCGATCGCCGTACGACGTGCGGGACTCGGGGCGCTGGACGTCAGCGTCCGCTGACCTCGGCGTGGCGGATCAGCCGTCGCCGGTGTCGTCCGGCCACACGGCGATGTGGTCCGGCTCCAGTTCCAGCGCCACGCGGTCGCGCATGCCGAGGGCCTCGGTGTACTCGGCGGGGAGCTGGAGGCGGCCCGCGCGGTCCAGCATGGCGTACTCGCGGGCCACCATCGTCTCGTGGCCGGTCGCCGCGTCCACCTCGCTGCGGCGCAGGACCTCCGTGGAGGTGCGGCCGTCACGGATGGCGACCGTGCGGCGGACCTCGCCGGCCACCGCCTGGTCGTGGGTGACGATCACGATGGTGGTGCCGAGCTGCTCGTTCGCGGTGCGGAAGGCGGCGAAGATCTGCTCCGCGGTGTGGGAGTCGAGTTCGCCGGTGGGTTCGTCGGCGAGCAGGACCGCCGGAGCGTTGGCGAGGGCCACGGCGATCGCCACACGTTGCTGCTGGCCGCCGGACATCTGGTGCGGGTGGCGGTCGCGGCAGTCGGCCACGTCCAGCAACTCCAGGAGTTCCAGGGCACGTTCGGCGCGGGCGCGGCGGCCTGTGCCCCGGGCGCCGGTCAGCTGCATCGGGAGGGCGACGTTCTGGGCGGCGGTGAGGTACGGGAGGAGGTTGCGGGAGGTCTGCTGCCAGACGAAGCCGACGACCTCGCGGCGGTAGGCGAGGCGGTCCTTGGCGGTCATCGTGAGCAGGTCGCGGCCGGCGACGCGGGCCGCTCCCGCGGTCGGCGTGTCCAGTCCGGCCAGGATGTTCATGAGCGTGGACTTCCCGCTGCCGGAGGCCCCCACGAGAGCCATGAGCTCGCCCTCACGGACGAGGAGGTCGAGGCCCTGGAGGGCCTGGACCTCCACGCCGTCCGTGGTGAAGATGCGGACCAGCCGGTCACAGGTGATCAGGGCGTCGTGGCCGTACGCGGGACGGTTGCGGGCGGCGGTGGCGCGGTCGGCCAGGTCGGTGAGCGTGGGGTTCGTCGTCATCTCGGTCTCCTGGACAGCGGGCCTGGGTGTGTGCCGGGGCGGTGCCTCATCTCGCGTCCCCCGCCCTCAGCTCGGCCACCGCTCCCCGCCGCCCCGCCCACCACGCCTGCGCCCCCGTGACCCCCACCGCCACCACCAGAACCGCCGCCGCGGGCACCCCCAGGGACAGGGGGTCCGTGTGCAGCTCGGAGCGGCCCGAAGGGGACGGGGTCGAGGCGAGGGCGATGGCGGTCAGGTCGATGCCGGGGGCGAGGAGGCGGATGGTGGCCCAGCCCGTGAGGGTGCCGCCGGCCGCGGCGAGGGCGGCCTGGGGGAGGGACTCCAGGACGAGGAGGCGGCGGCCCTGGGAGCGGGTGAGGCCCATGGTGCGGAGGCGGGCGAGCAGCGCGGTGCGTTCGGGGGCGGCGCGCAGCAGGGACAGCAGCAGGGCGAGGACGGCGTACCCCGCGCCGGCCGCCACCGCTGCCGCGTAGACGCGTTCGGCGCCGGACTGCAGGGGCGAGTCGACGTACCGGGCCCGCTCCTCGGCGCGCAGCTGCACGTCCGCCGTCTCGCCGGTCGCCTTGCGCAGCGCCCCCGCGTCCAGCCGGCCGCCCGTCAGGAGCAGCGCGGTCGGCCGGGCGGCGCGGGCGCTGAGGCCGGCGCGGTCCACGACCAGGAAGTCGTCGCCGACGACGGCCGGGGTCCGGTCCCGTACCAGGGTGATGCGGACGGTGACGGCGGTGCCGTCCTCCATGCGCACCGGGAAGGGCCGGGTGCCGTAGCGCCGGGCCACGGCGGGGGAGGCCAGGGCGGGGAGCGCACCGCTGTGCCGCGCGCTCAGCTCGCCCTTCCCGAACGTCCCCAGCCCCGTCCTCGCCGCCAGCGCCGCGTAACTGCCGGGCTCGACGCCCGCGACGGGGACCGACACCGGGCCGTCCTCGGGGTTGGCGTGGTAGGCGATGCTCACCGGGGCGACCGCGCGTACGCCGGGTGTCCGGCGTACCCGGTCGGTCAGGTCGGACGGCAGCGGATGGATCGCTTCTACGCGCGCGTCGGCGCCGACGGCGAGGAGTGCCGCCCGGTCGCGCGCCCCGTCCACGCCCGCCAGGACCGACCCGCCGAACGCGGCCGTGGTCAGCGCGGTCAGCAGGGCCAGCAACGGCAGCACCGCGGAGACGGACGTGCGGCCCGCGCGAGCCAGGGAGAGGTGGCCCACCGCCCCGCGCAGCCGCCCGGCCGGGCGCGCCAGCCGGCGCAGGGGGAGGGGGTACAGCCGGACCAGCAACAGGGCCGCGATCATCCCCACCAGCACCGGCGCCAGCGCGACCAGTTGGTCCCCCGCAGCGTCCGACCCGTCCGACGTGCCCCGTCTGCGCAGCGCCACCACCGCCCCCGCCGTCAGCACGAGCAGGGTGAGCTCGGCGACCGTACGGCGCCGCGACGGGCGCACGGCGACGACGTCCTGACGGGCACCGTGGACGCGTACGGCACGGTGCTCGGCGGCGGCGCGCAGCGGCAGCGCGGCGCAGGCCAGCAGGGTCACCGTCAGGGCGGCCGCCACGGCGTACCGGACGCGGCCCCCGGGCACGGCCAGCAGCGCCGCCGCGAGGCCCAGCGCGCCGGCGGGCAGCGCCACGACCGCCGTCTCGGCCAGCAGCCGCCCCGCCAGACCCGGCAGCGACGCCCCGCGTGCGCGCAGCAGGGCGAGTTCGGCGCGGCGGCGGTCGGCGGCGAGGCCGCTCGCCATCAGCAGCACCACGGCGGCGACCGTGCCGGTGCCGAACGCGGCGACGGCCACGAGCGGGCCGATGCCCCCACGCAGCCGGGAGTAGGAGGTGAGGACGTCGTCGAGCTCTGTCTCCACCTCCGTGGCCGGGTCGGTCACCGCGCGCACCGTGCGCAGGCCCGGCCCGGACTCCAGGGCGGCGACGGCGGACTTCAGCCGGTCGAGGTCGTGGGCGTGCAGCGCGCCGGCGTCGGGGGCCAGCTGCCAGTAGCGCAGGGGCTCTCCGGCCGTGCCCAGCATCACGGGGGCGGCCTCCGAGGGGAGCAGCAGCGCGCCGAGCCAGTACTTGAGCTGGTCCGGGCCCGAGGACCCCGGCAGCGGAACCAGGGACGGGGTGCGCAGCAGGGCCAGGGTCGCCCAGTAGGCGCCGCCCGGGTCGCGCGGGGTGACGATGCCGGTGACGTGGACGGCGAGCGGGGCGCGCTCGACACCGGGTACGTGGATCACCGAGCCCACCTTGATGTGCAGGCTCTCGGCGGTGGCCTCGGTGACGGCGGCCTCCACGCTCCGCGTCGCGGCGGTCACCGTGCCGGTCGCACGCGGCAGGCGGCCTGCTCGTAGCCGGGAGTGGTCCGCCAGGCCGTGCTGCGCGGCGAGGACCACCTGCGCGGGCAGCCCCCTCGGCCGGGGCAGCCAGGGGTCCGGCACCTCCATGCTGTGGAGGGTGCGCACCCCGTACGCCGACCGGTCCGGGTCGGCGACGAGCGGCCGCTCCACGGCGGCGAGGACCTTCGCGTACCGCTTGCCGACCGCGTCCGGGCGCAGCGCCTCCTCCCGTTGCTCCTGGGGCAGGGTGAGGTCGGGCTGGGGGGCGAACAGCTGCACGCTGGTCCGCTCGGGGCGGGCCCGCTCGACGGCCCGGTGCAGGCCGGCGTCGTCGTACCGGTCCAGCGCCCGCGGGAACGCGGCGGCCAGGCACGCGGTCAGCGCCACCAGCAGCGCCAGCGCGCACGCGGCTCCCGGGGCGGCGCGCAGCCGGGTGCGGACCCAGGGCGCGTCCACACGCCCCCGCACCGCCTCACTCATCTCCCTGCTCCCTCAGCGTCGTCGCCGGGTCGGCCTGGTGCAGTGCCGGCGTCGTGATGACCGGCGGCCGGGTGACTGCCGTTGCCGTGAGGAGCAGGGCGGCCTTGTGCGGTCGGTGGTTCGACGTGGGTTCCGGGTGCGGCCGGGCGCCCGGTACCGCCTCACTCATCTCCCTGCTCCCTCAGCGTCGTCGCCGGGTCGGCCCGGCGCAGTGCCAGGGCCGCGGTGACCAGCAGCGGCGCGAGTGCCACCGCTGCCAGGAGTACGGCGACCCGCGCGGCCGGCAGGTCGACGAGCACCTCGGGCACCGGGCGGGTGGCCCGTGAGGTCAGGACAATCAGCGGGATCACCGCCCGGGTCAGCACGGCTCCCAGGGCCACACCCACCAGCAGCGCCAGCGTCACCAGCACGCCCTGCTCCACGGCGATCATGCGGGCCAGCCGCCGGCGCGGGGCGCCCAGGGCACGCAGCACCGCGAACTCGGCGCCCCGCTCCCGCAGCGACCCCGCCGCACTCACCGCGAACCCGACCGCCGCCAGCGCCGCCGCCACCCCGGCCGACGCGGCGAACGCGGCCTCGGGACCCGCACCGAACGGATCGTCCCGCAACCGCTCGGCCAGCTCGTCCCGCACCACGACCTGCTCCGGATCCACGTCCGGGACGTCACGCAGCGCCGCCGCGACCCCGGCCGCCTCGCCCGGCGCCGTGCGCAGCCACCACTCGGTGGGCGTGACGCTCGTGCCGTACCGCGCCTGCAGCACCCGGTTCACGGACCGCAGATCGACCAGCAGGGCCCCGCCGTCGTTCACCGAGCCGTCCGCGACCTCCGTGGTGGGCAGCGCCCGTACCGAATCGGTGATCCGCACCGGCAGGATCTCGCCGCCGAACACCACGTCCACGCTCTGCCCGGTGCGCGCGCCCGCCGAGGCGAGGAACCGGTCGGTCGCGACCGCCGTGACGGCGGGCGGCGCGGGCTGCGCGACCCGCATCCGCACGGTCAGCGACGAGATGACCGAGGAGTAGTCGCGGGGGACGTACCCGGTGCCGTACGAGACGGCCGGCGATCCGGACGAATCGACGCGCGGCTTGGTCGGGTTGGAGCGCGCGTCCGGCGAGGACACGTCCCCGTCCGTCCGGGACACCGCCGTCCAGGAGGCGGGCAGCGGCAGCCGCCGTACCGACCCGTCGGCGGCCGTGGCGGTCAGTTCGTCGATGCCGAAGCGGTGCTGCTGGGCGCGGCCGTTCGGCTGGACCATGACCAGTTGCACGCCGGTGAGGGTGAGCGGGCCGCCGGAGGAGACGGCGACGTCGAGCGCGTGCCGGCGACCGTCCGCGGGGAGGGTCCCGGCCGGTAGCTGGTAGGGGGTGCCGTAGCGGTCCTCGACCGTGACGGTCACGTCCGCCGTCATGTCCGCGCCCGAGCTGCGCAGCGTCGCCGCCAGGCCCAGCCGGGCGGTTCCCGCGGGCACCTTCGCGCCCGCCGCCGAGCCCTTCGGGCCGAGCCCCGTGAGCAGCGGCCGTACCGGCTCGGAGGCCAGGTCCGGACGCATCAGCACCGCGTCCGCGGCATGCGCGGTGTCCAGCGCGAGCACGGTCGCCGTACGGTCACCGGACATCGGCAGCGCCGTCCGTACGGCGGGGGCGGCCGCCTGGACGTGCGGTACGGCCGCGTACGTCTCGGTGCGGCCCAGCCCGCCCTCACCGGCGGCCAGCACCCGCACCGGCACTCCGGCGCGGAAGTCGGCCTGGTCGTCCTGCGAGTGGTCCCAGGAAGCTCCCTGCCCGATCGCCAGCATGCCCAGCGCCAGGGCGAGGACCAGCAGCAGCACCGGGCCCGCCCCGCGCATCGGACGGCGGCTCAGCTGCCAGCCCGCCAGCGCCGCGGTCAGCCCGCGCCCGCCGGCCGCCCGGCGCTCGGCGAGCCGCGCCACCGGCGGCAGCAGCCGCAGCGTCAGCACGGTCCCGGCGAGCAGCGCCAGCGCGGGGGCCGAGACGAGCAGCGGATCGATGCCGAGGGCGCCGGTGCTGTCACCGGTCACGGTGCCGGTGGTCTGCCGGTCGAGCTGCCAGTACGCGACCCCGGCCACCACCAGCAGCCCGACGTCCGCGCCCGCGCGCAGCGGGGCGGGCAGCGCACGCGCCCGGCGCTCGGTGGTGAAGGAGGAGGCCAGCGCGGGCAGCGTCACCGCCAGCGCGCACCCCAGCGCCGCCCCGGCCGCCACCAGCCACACCCCGCCGCTCCCGCCGGACGGCACCTGAAGACTGAGCCCGATCCGGGCCAGCGCCCCCTGCCCGGCCAGCAGCCGGGTCAGCGGCCCCGCGAGCAGCGGCGCGCACACGACCGCGGGCACGGCCAGCAGCAGCGCCTCCAGCGCGGCCAGGCCCGCGATCCGGGCGCGAGACGCGCCGCGTGCCCTCAGCAGCCGCATCTCGCCCGCGCGTTCGGCGCTCAGCAGCCGGGCCACCAGCAGCAGCGCACAGCCCGCGAGCAGGGCCAGCTGGAGTGCGACGACAAGGAGGGTGGAACGGGAGACGAGCAGGGAGCGGTCGAGCCGGTCGAGGACGGCGGGCAGGGAGGTGGTGGCGGCGGTCGTGCCGCCGAGGGCAGGTTGCCTGCGCAGCGCCGCCGTCTCCTCGCGGACCGCCTCGCGCAGCGCGCCGATCCGCCCGGCCGTCAGCGCCGAGAAGTCGGCCGACGCCAGCCACGCGGACTGCCCCTCGCTCACCCGGCCGCCGCCCAGGACGCCGGGGGCGGCGAGCAGCGGCCCGTACGTCGTGAAGTCGACCTTCCGGATCCCGCGACCGCCCAGCTCGTCCAGCCGCCAGTACGGTGCCGTGGCCTCGACGGGCCGGTACAGGCCGGTGATCCGGACGCGTACCTCCGGGCCGCCGAGCCGGTCGGCGAGGGTGAGCCGGGCGCCGGGCCGCAGGCCGAGACGCCGGGCGGCGGTCTGCGGCAGCGCCACGTCGATCACCGGACCGCCCGCCGCCGACGGCATCCGCCCCTCGGTGATCCGCACCTGCGTGCGGTCCAGCGCGGCGAAGTGCGTGAGGTCCGGGTCCCCTGACCGCTCGGCCTTCGGCCGCAGCGAGCGCGGGAGCGCGTAGGGGCCCGACCGCACCAGGCCGCGCACCGTCACCGGCAGCCCGTCGAAGGCCTTCCGTGCCCCGTTGCGTACGGCGGTGCCGGCGGCCTCGCGCCGGTCGGCCGGCACGTCGGACTTCACGACCAGCGCGGCGTCGGCGGCGTTGCCCGGCTCGCGCAGGGCGTGGCGCAGGGCCGCGTCGCCGATCGCACCCGAGTACGCCGTGAGGGTCGCCAGCACCGCCGTGGTCAGCAGGACGGTGAGCAGGGCGGCGGCGAGCAGCAGGCGGTGCGCCCGCGCGCGTAAGAGGACGAACCCCGCCGACCCCCCGTACGTCGTCAACCCGGCCCCCCGCCGTCGCCCCCGCCGTTGTCCAGACCTCTCGGCGATGTTGTCAGAGGGGACCGGTGGCGGTAAGCGCTTGTGGGCAGGGCTTGACCGGATTGTGATCGAATTCCGGTGACGTATCACCGGAACCCGTGCGTCAGGTGAAGGCCCTCAGCCCGGCGCGTTGACCATCGAGGCCGCCGCGTACGTCAGGTAGTTCCACAGCGTCCGCTCGTGCTCCTCGGACAGGCCGAGTTCGTCGACCGCGACCCGCATGTGCTTCAGCCAGGCGTCGTGCGCCGCCCGGTCGACCGTGAACGGGGCGTGGCGCATCCGCAGGCGGGGATGGCCGCGGTTGTCGCTGTACGTCGTCGGGCCGCCCCAGTACTGCATCAGGAACAGCCGCAGCCGCTCCTCGGCAGGACCGAGGTCCTCCTCGGGGTACATGGGCCGCAGGATCGGGTCCTCGGCGACTCCCTCGTAGAAACGGTGGACGAGCCGGCGGAAGGTCTCCTCCCCGCCGACCTGCTCGTAGAAGGTCTGCTCCTGAAGCGTGCCGCGCCGAATCTCATTCACCCGTCCATGCTGCCAGACCGGGGGAACCAGGACTCAAGGCTTAGGACCGTCCCTTTCCGGGGGGCGTGGCACTCGCCTCCTGTCGCCTTCAGGCAGCACCCTGGAGCCATGGGTGGGAACTCTCCGGGCGAACGCGGCAAGCACGGCCAGGGTGCCGAAGATCTGGACCAGCTCGCCGCCTTGGCGCGGGCCGCGCTGGTGCGGGAGATCGAGCTGAGCGGGGCCTGGGCGGCCGACCCGGTCTGGCGGGAGTCCTTCGAGGCGGTGCCGCGCCATCTCTTCGTGCCGTACTACTACGTCGGCGTCATGGGCGGCTACGAACGCCGGTGGGGCGAACACCCCGACCCGGCGGCACGCGAACGCTGGGTGCGCGGCGCGTACACCGACACCCCGCTGGCCATCCGGCTGCGCGACGGCGAGCTGCTCTCCTCCAGCAGCCAGCCCTCGCTGATGGCGATGATGCTGGCCGAGCTCAAGGTGGAGGACGGCAACCGGGTCCTGGAGATCGGCGCCGGCAGCGGCTACAACGCGGCCCTGCTCGCCCACCGGCTCGGCGACGACGACCTGGTCACCACCATCGACCTGGACCCGGAGATCACCGAGTCGGCCCGCCGGCACCTGGCCGCCGCCGGCTACCACCCGGCCGTCGTCACCGGCGACGGCGCGCGCGGCGTGCCCGAACGCGCCCCCTTCGACCGGATCATCGCGACCTGCACGCTGCCCTCGATCCCGCGCGCCTGGCTCGCCCAGTGCCGCCCCGGCGGACGGATCCTCACCCCGCTCGCCACCGGACTGGTCGTGCTCACCGTGCGCGACGCGGAGCACGCCGAGGGGCGCTTCCTGTCCACGCCCGCCTACTTCGTGCCGCTGCGCGGCCAGGGCGGGGCCGCCGAGCCGACGCCGCTCGGCGGGGTGCCGCGCCGGGCCCGGGAGAACGAGCTGTTCCGCTTCCTGCTGGCCCTGACCCGCGGCAGCCTCGATCCGCAGGAGGCGTACGCGCTGTGGGAGCGCGAGGGCATGCCGCAGCGCGAGCGGTACGGCATCACCGTCAGCGGCGATCGGGAGTGGGCCTGGCTGGACGGCCCGGAGGGGCCGTACGCCTGGCCCCTCCCCTCCTGACGGGGGTCAGCCCCGGCGGATCGTGATCGTCGTCCAGGCGCCGACGTGCACCCGGTCCCCGTCCTGCAGCGGCACCGGCACGAACGGCTGGATCGGCTCCTCGCCACCGTTGACCGTCGTACCGTTCGTCGAGTTCTGGTCGACGATCGCCCAGCTGCCGTCCGGCTGCTGGACCAGCACCGCGTGCTGGTGCGAGACGCCCGGGTCCTCCGGCGGCACCGACAGGTCGATGTCGGGGGTGTCGCCGGTGGAGTGCCGGCGGCGGCCGATCGTGATCTGGTTACCGGTGAGCGTGCGCTGCTGCTCGGGCGAGTACGCGGGCAGGTTCAGGCCCGCGGCCTCCGGGCCGGAGCGCTGCATCATCGCCATGAAGTACTCGCGGTCCGGGCCGATGGTCGCCGTCCAGGTCGTCGGCTGCTGCGGCTGCTGGGGCGGCCCCGGCTGCTGCGGGAAGCCCTGGCCGGGCGGCGGGGGCGGGGCCTGGGTCGCGCCGGGCTGCGGATAGCCGTAGCCGCCGCCCGCCCCGTTCGGGCCACCCGGGCCGCCGGGTCCGCCGGGGCCGGTCGACGACGGAGGGGAGATCACCCAGTCGTCGTCACCGCCGCCGAAGGACGGACCGCCCGGCTGCGGCCGGTTCGTCTCCTGCGGGAACGCGGGCGGGGCCGGCGGTCCGGACTGCTGGAACGCCTGCGGAGCGCCACCGGGACCACCAGGTCCGCCGGGGCTACCGGGACCGCCGTGACCACCAGGACCGCCATGGCCCCCGGGGCCGCCGGGGCTCCCAGGACCACCAAGGCCGCCGGGGTTGCCAGGACCGCCGTGACCACCAGGTCCGCCGGGGTTGCCAGGACCGCCGGGGTTGCCAGGACCGCCGGGGTTGCCAGGTCCGCCGGGGTTGCCAGGACCGCCGTGACCGCCGGGACCGCCGGGGCTACCGGGGCCGCCGTGACCACCAGGGCCGCCGGGCGGTCCGGGCGGTGGGGGGACCGGCCGCGACGGGTCGGTGCCGAAGCCGGGCGGTCCGGGAGGGCTGGGCGGTCCGGGCGGGCCGGAGGGGCCCGAGGGCTCGCCCCCGAAGGGCGGGCCCGGCGGGATCGGCTCGGCGGGGCGGTTCACCTGCGACGGGCGGGAGCCCTGGTACTCGTACGAGTCGCCGCCGTACGACGGTCCGGGCGGCTGGAAGCGGACGCCCGGGCCCGGCGCCGGCGGGCGCGGGGCGGCCGGGGTGTACGAGGTCGCCGTGTTGGTCAGGAAGTTCCACCGGCACTCCTCGCAGAACGGCGCACCGCCCTCACGCGGCGTACGGCACTGCGGGCACAGCTCCGGCTGGGGGTCCGGCACGGCGGACAGGTGCGGAGGCCCACCGGGCCGGCCGCCGGGGCCACCCGGGCCGCCGGGACCGCCGGGCGGCGGCGGGAAGCCGTAACCCCCGCCCGGGGGCGGCGGCGGAGGGGGCGGAGGCACGGCACCGGCCATGCGGTGACCGCAGACCTCGCACCAGTCGTCGGAACCCGACTGGTGTCCGTTCGGGCAGGTCGGCATGTCGGCGCTTCCCCCTCTCCCTTTCCGGCCGCTTCGACCAGAGTCTCGTCTACGTCGCGAACTTCTTATGTCACTTCTTCACACGAACAGTCTTCGTCGACCGGGTTTCGAGAGTCATCTCGTCGGCCTCCTCGACCTTCGCCTTCAGTCGCACAGTACCTGTCGCGGCATCGACCACGTCCACCACCTTCGCAAGGAGTTTCGCAGTATCCGCGTTTCCGGAGGCGCTGGCGAGCTGAACCGCCCGGCCCAGTTTGGCCGTTGCTCCATCGAAGTCTCCCGCTTTGCGAAGATCGAGGCCTTGCTGGATGGCTTGTGCCAGTTCGGCCTGCCCGGTGTAGTGGGCGACTTGGGGGTTGATCGACGTGGAGGCGGCCATGTCGTCGGTCCACACGGCTCGGACGAGTCCCTGCGCGCCGAGGGACTGGGCGGTGCCGTCGGGCTGCGGAATGACCAGCGAGACACGGGCGGCGAGCATCTCCTGGCCGAGGTTGGCGGAGGGCACCTCGACGCAGACGTGGTAGTCACGGGACTCGTCACCCCAGGAGCCGGTGGGGTAGTCGCCGGCGCGGGGGCCCGCCTCGGTGCGGCGGCCGGTCAGCTCCTCCACCGTGGGCGCGACCTGCTTGACGAACTTCACAGTGGTGCCCACCGGGGTCCACAGCCGCAAGGAGACGTCCGCGACCTCCTTGCCCATGGCCGTCTCCATCATCCGCGTGAAGTCGGCGGCGAGACCGGCCGGGTCGGCGACGATGTCGGCGGTGCCGAGCAGGGCGGAGGCGATCCCTGTGACTTCTTTCACTTCCCAGTCGGTGCCCACGCCCCGGGCGTCGCAGGTGAAGCGCCCGGCGCAGGCGTCGAGGGAGGCCTTCAGGTCCTCGGCCGACTCGTGCTCGTTGCGGCCGTCGGTGAGCAGGATGCCGTGCCGGATGGCCACGTCCGCGGAGGACAGCAGCCGGTCGGCCAGCCGCAGCCAGGTGCCGATGGCCGTGCCGCCGCCCGCGCTGAGCCGGCGCAGCGCCTGCTTGGCCTGCTCGCGGGTGGTGGCGTCGGCGACCGCGAGGCGCCCACCGCCCGGATAGACCTCCTTGGCCACATGCGTGCCGCCGATGACCGCGAAGTGCACACCGTCGCGCAGGGTGTCGACCGCGGCGGCCGTCGCGTCACGGGCGTTGCGCATCTTGGTCGGCGGGTAGTCCATCGACCCCGAGCAGTCGACCATGACCGCCACCGCGGCGGACGGGCCCTGGCCGGGCGAGTAGAGGTGGGGTGCCGCGACCGCGCTCCCGATCGTGCCGCCGCCCGTCGCGGTCACCGTGACGATGGCGTTGACCTCGCGGCCGCCCTCAGGGAGGTACTCGTTCTGGTACACGTCGACCGAGAACTGCGGCACGTTCGACTTCGAGAAATTGGCCATGCCTGATCGAATCCCCCTCGACATCCTCACAATGTGAGGAAATGACTGTGTGGACGGCCCCCCAGGGCCGTCCCTTCCGAACCGTCCCCTCCGGTCCGTCGAGGCCTCCCCGAACGCGGCCTCAGGCCGATCCTGCCCCCTGCACCGCGGCCGGGAACGGCACCACGGCCACTGTTACGTTGTCGTGGCCCCCGCCGTCGAGGGCGTGGCCGACCAGGACCCGGGCACTGTGCAGCGGGCGCACGGCGGCGTCGAGGGGGACGACCTCCGCCATCTCCTCCGCGGCCTCCGCGTAGTTCCACAGCCCGTCCGTGCACACGACCACCACACCGGGCCGGTCGGGCTTGAAGGAAGCGGTGTGCGGCTCCAGTTCGTAGGCGTCCGCGCCGAGCCAGCCCGTGATCGCGTGGGCGCGCTCGTCGGCGTACGCCTCGGCCTCGCTCATCAGTCCCGCGGCGACCATCTGCGCCGCCCAGGAGTCGTCCTCGGTGAGCCGGGCCGGGGGTGAACTCCGGTCCACCGGCACCCAGTAGGCGCGGCTGTCGCCGACCCAGCCGACGACCAGCAGGCCGCTCGTCACCACCGCGCCGACCAGCGTGCAGGCCGGGGCGTTCTGGTGCGGGGCGTGCTCGCGGGCCGTCGCGGGCTCCTGCGCCAGGGCGTTGACGGCGTGCGAGGCGGCGACGATCGCGTCGTGCATGGCCTGCTGCGGGTGCGTGCCGTAGGGCAGGGCCGCCAGCAGTGACTCGCTCGCCGCCCGGGAGGCGGCGAGCGAGGCGTCGTCCGGGCGGGTCGCCGAGGACACGCCGTCGCACACGATCGCCACGGCGGCGGGGGAGCCGTCGGGCAGGGCGGTGTGGCCGACGGCGAACGCGTCCTCGTTGCGGTGGTGGCGCAGGCCCCGGTCGCTGACCGCGGCCACCGGGCCGGCCTCCTGCTCCATGTGGTCGCGTTCGCGGGGCTGGGCGTGCCCGCAGTTCTCGCAGTAGCCGTCGTCGTCGACGCGGCCCGCGCGGCAGGCCACGCACACCGTCTCGCCCGGTGCGGGCGCCGTCGGCTCGGCGGTCACACGCGGGTCCGGCGCCTGGAGCGGGTACTCGTCGGGCTCGGCGGGACGGTCGAAGCGGACGCCGGCTGCCGGGGCCTCCGGGAGCCCGGCGGGGTCCTGGGGAGCCGGGGACGGCTGCCGGGTGCCCGTCGGGGGCGGGGGCTGCGGCGCGTACGAGGGCGGCGGCGGTGTCCGCGGCGCCTCGGGCGGCATCGGCGGGGCCTGCGACGGCAGCCGTGGCCGGGGTGCCTCGGCGGGCAGCGGGGAGCCGACCGAGTCGGTGCCGTGGAGGTCCGTCGGCAGGTGCACCGGAGCCGGCCGGCCGGAGCCGTCCCGCTCCGGGGCGATGGGCCAGTCCACGCCGGCGGGTGGTGCCGCCGGGGGAGGCACCGAACCGTTCAGGGCGATCGTCGGGTTGTCCTGAGGCCGTGCGGGCACCGCGGACAGGTCGTATCCGCACGCTCCGCAGAAACGGTCACCCGACTCAAGCGGTTCCTCGCAGCTCGGGCAGGCGGACAACTGGTGCGTCTGCGACATCAATTACACCCACGTCCGGGGGCGGTAACGGTTGGCACGTTCCACCAGGTCGATCCTCTCCTCGCCGCCCCTCGCCAGCCGGGCCAGCGTGCGGTACGAACGCTCCAGGCCGAAACGCAGGCCCCGTTCGTCCAGGCCGCTGCCGAGCAGCGTCCGTCCCCCGGCGGCGGGAGGGGCGGAACCCTGGCCCCCGGAGAGTACCCAGTCCAGCGCGCAGCCCAGGACTTCGGCCGACAACTGCTCGCGCCGCGCCGGATCCAGACCGTACATGTCCAGCGCCTCGACCTGCCGGGCGGCGGCGGTCAGGTCGTCCAGGAAGGATACGTCGGCCGCGGCGGCGGTTCTCCGCCTCAGCCGTGCGCGAACGGCCGCCACACGGGCGGCCGTGTAGTGGATGGACGCCTCCGGCACCGACTCCAGCGTCCGTACGGCACCCGCGCGGTCGCCGGTCGCCAGCTGGACGCGGGCCAGGCCGAAGGCGGCGCTCACATGGCTCGGGTCGGTCGACCACACCAGCCGGTAGTACTCGGCGGCGTTGTCGAGCTGGCCGAGCACCTCCGCGCACAGGCCGAGCGCCAGCTTGGGCGCTATCTCGCCGGGGAAGGCGTCGTAGATCGCGTCGAAGGCGAGCGCGGCGCCCTCATGGTCGCCGGTCACCAGCGCGGCCACGCCCCGGTACCAGACGACCCGCCAGTCGTCGGGCCGCTCGTCCTCCAGTGCCCGCAGGGCGCTCAGCGCCGCCGCCGAGTCACCGTGCTCCAGCCAGGCCCTGATCTGCCTGAGCCGCGTCTCGACCGACGGCGCCGGCGCGGCGGCCAGCGCACCCAGCAGCTCACCCGGCGCGGACGCCATGAGACCCGCCAGGAAACCGGCGTTGGGGTCGGTCGGATCGACGCGGGGCACGGGCAGGACGAGCGCGGCGGCGGGGGTGTGGACGGGCTTGACGAGGCCGGCTCCCTGGCCGGTGGCCGGCGCAGGAGCGGACGGCGTGAGGGACTTCCTCCTGCTCTGCGGCGCCCTCGCCCCCAGCCGCGACACCTCGCCGTCCAGCTTCGGGAACAGCTCCGTGTCCGTCACCCGCACCTCGGGGCCGAACAGCGTGGACAGCGCGGGACGGGCGCGGCCCGTCTGCAGGGACACCACCTCGCGCAGCACGCCCGTCAGCTGCTCCGACATCTCCTGCGCGGAGGCGAACCGGCGGGCCGGATCCGGGTCGGTGGCACGGACCAGCAGCCGGTAGAACGACTCGTACTGGCGGAACACCTCGATGGAGTCCGGGTCGGGCAGCGAGTCCACGAAGACGTTCGTGTAGCCCTGGAAGTCGAAGGTCAGGACGGCGAGTGTGCGGCCGACCGTGTAGAGGTCGCTCGCCACCGAGGGGCCGACCTCCGCGACCTCCGGCGCCTGGTAGCCCACCGTGCCGTAGATGGCCGACTCCTCGTCGTCCATCCTGCGCACCGCGCCCATGTCGATCAGCTTGAGCTGGTCCTCGGTCTGGATCGCGTTGTCGACCTTGAAGTCGCAGTACAGCAGGTTGCGGCTGTGCAGATGGCCGAGCGCCTCCAGCGCCTCGATGCCGTACGCGCACGCCTGCTCCACCGGCAGCGGGTCCCGCTTGCCCCCCGGCGTACGACGGGCGTTGGCGATCTCCTTCAGCGACTTGCCGCCGACGTACTCCATGACGATGTAGCCGTCGAGGGAGCCGGTGCGCTGGTCGAGGTGCTCGACGAAGTTGTAGATCCGCACGATGTTGGCGTGCTCGATCTCCGCGAGGAAGCGGCGCTCGGAGATCGCCGCCGCCATCGCGTCCTGGTCGCCGGTGTCCAGCAGGCCCTTCAGCACCACCCACCGGTCCGACACCGCGCGGTCCACGGCCAGATAGATCCAGCCGAGGCCGCCGTGCGCGAGACAGCCCACGACCTCGTACTGGCCGTGCACCACGTCACCGGCCTTCAGCTTCGGTACGAACGAGTACGGGTGGCCGCACTTGGTGCAGAAACCCTCCGTGCGCCCCGCCCGTTCGGCGCGGGCGCGGCCGACCGGCGCCCCGCAGTCCGAACGGGAGCAGAACCGCTTCCGCTCGGGCACCTCCGGGTTCTCCAGCACCATCGAGCGCGGGTCGGGCCGCGGCACCTGCGGCACCTGCACCAGGCCGGCGCCGAGCCGCCCGCGGGAGGAGGAACCGCTGCTGGAGCCGGAGCTGCGCACCGACACCGAGCGGCTCGTGGACTTGCCCGACAGGGAGCGTGAGAGCCGTCCCGACACCGAGCGCCGGGACTTCGACGACTGCGACGACGTCCGCGAACTGCGGCTGCTGGTGCGCGAACTGCCGCTGCCCGCCGAGCCCGGGGAGCCGTTGCCGCCGCCCGCGACCCCGGTCGGCGTCGAACCGACCATGCCCTTGGCCGACACGACCGGGGCGAGACCGCAGGTGTCGCAGTACAGCTCGCCGCCGCCCACGTCCTCGTACGCCCCGCCGCAGTCGGGCCGCTGACAGGTCCCCTGCGCCTCACTCATGACCTTGCCTCCCCCATGTCGCTCACGCGCCGGCTCCCCTGCGGTCCTCGGGGCCGCCCTGCCCGGGCACCCGCGGGACGGCGCCGAGCAGTTCGGCGGCCGCCCGCTGGTAGCGCAGCACGGCCTGTTCGGCGACGCGCAGGTCGCAGGGCGCGCTCCACAGCATGCGGCGCGCCTTCTCGTACGTCTCGACCAGCTCGGGCTCCTCCGCGAGGCCGTGCCGGGCGACCTTCGCCTTGTACGCGTCGAGGCGGCCGCGCAGCTCGGCGCGGACCGCGAGGGGCGCGGTGACCGCGGTCAACGACTCGCGGGCGCGCAGCAGTTCGTCCTCCGCCTTCTCCTCCAGGGACTCAAGGAGCGGTGACAGGCGGTGCCACTGGGCCTGCCGCCGGTACTCGGCGGCCGTCGCCAGCTGCTCCTGCAGCGCGGTCGGCGGTCCACTGACGACCGGCACCTCCGTCGCGGCGATCTTCGCCAGTACCTCGCCGCGCGCGGTGCGTGCCTCGGCGAGCGTGCGGTCCGCGCGGCTGAGGATGTCCCGCAGCTTGACGATCCGCTTCTCAGCGTCCTGGCGGACCGTCAGTACGGCGTCGATCTCGCGGCGCACGTCCTCCAGGGCGCGCGCCTCACGGTCGTACACCGTCGTGTCCGGCCTGCCGCCGCCCGGTGCCGAACTGCCCTGGGCCGGGACCCAGAACGCCAGCGGATCGGACACCACCTGCTCGCGCAGCCTGGTCAGCGTGCGCGTGATGCGCTCCAGGTCGTCGCCTGCCGGGTGCTCGCCGGGGCGGACGCCGACGGAGTGCGCGAGGCGTCGGGTGCGCTGGAGTTCGGCGGCGAGTAAATCGATACGGGCCGGCAGCGCCGACCAGACCGCGTCGGCGGCGACCACCATGTCCAGCGAGTCGGCGTACAGCTCGTTCATGCGGTCGACGAGGGTGGTGAGCGAGAAGCGTTCGCTGAGCTTGCCGGGCGTGCCGTGCAGGGTCGGTGCGCTGGCGGTCGCGGTGGCGGAGCCGGCCACGGTGACGGATTCGCCGTTCAGGATCTCGGTCAGCTCCACCAGGTCCTCACGGCTGGACCAGCGGCGGCGGGAGCGGATCTCGCGGGCGGTGCGCAGCGCGTCCGTGTACGCGTCGAAGTACGTCCACAGCAGCGTGATCGACGCCTCCGTGGCCTGCCAGCGCTCCTTGGTGACGCCGGTCAGTTCGGCGCCCTCCAGGAGTCTGCGGCCCGCGTGGTCCTGCAGCGCGAGGAGCGAGGTCTCGATCGCCTCGTGCTCCGCGCCGAGCCGCGCCAGCGCACGGTCCACCTCGTCCCGGTCCATCACCGGCCCGGTGGATCCCGTGACGCCCATCGATCACCTCTCGGTCTCGGGTATGTCTGTGGTTCGGTTCAGTCGGTGGTTCTGTCCAGGTCGGTCACTTGTAGCGGGCCACGGGAGGGGTCGCCGACTTCGACCTCTTGTCGCCCTGGTCCATGGTCGGGTGCAGCCACTTCTCGTACGACGCCCGCCAGCCGTCCGGGCTCTTTATGTAGCTCTCCAGAGTCCGGTTGACCTGGCGGACCAGGTCGGTGGCCTTCTGGTTCATCGCCACACCGTAGTAATCGGTCGTGAACAGCCCGCCCTTGAGCTCCACCGTCGGGTCCTGCGCGGCCTGGCTCGCGGCGAGCGCGCCGTCCGTGACGACCGCGTCGACCTCGCCGAGCTGCAACTTCACCAGGCAGTCGAGCTGGTTGGGGACGGTGGTGGAGATGTCGGTGGAGGAGGGGAGGGCGCCGCTCTTGCGGTCCGCGTCCAGCCTGTCGTACGCCGTGGAGCCCGTCGCCGAGCAGACCTTCTTGCCGGCGAGGGACTTGTCGTAACCCGTGATCTTCGAGGTCTTCGCGGCCAGGACCTGTTGGCCGGTCACGAAGTACGGGGCGGAGAAGGCGACGTCGTCCAGGCGCGTACAGGTGATGGTCATCGTGCGGACCACCATGTCGACCTCGCCCTTCTGGACCGCCTCGATACGGCGGTTGGTGGGGATGGCCTTGAACTGGACCGCGTTCTCGTCGCCGAGGAGGTCCTTGGCGATCCGGTGGACGAGGTCGATGTCGAAGCCCTCCAGCGCGCCGGAGGTGTTGTTCGGGTCGAGGTAGCCCCAGCGGTAGCTGTTGGTGTCGACGCCGACCACCAGGCGCCGGTCCTTGCGGTTCTTGATGGCGTCGATGGTGGGCGTCCGCCCGTCGCCGCCTGCCGGGGACAGGCTCTGGTCCTGCGGGTCGGTGCAGTCCTCGGCCCTGGCCTGGCGGACCTCGGCGACGCCCCCGCCGCCGGCCCGCGTGGCGCCGTCAGATCCGCCGGCCGCCCGGGTCGACGGCAGCAGCAGCGCGAAGAGCACGGCCAGGGCGCAGACGACCGCCATCGCGCCCACGCCTCCCCAGCCTCGGAGGCTGGCCCGCAGTCGCCGCACGGAGGTACTGAGTGCGTGCATCGTCATGCCCCCTTTCACCGGTACTCCGAAAGCCTGCGTCCGATGCCGAGGACCGCGCCGGCCGCCCCCAGGACCGCGAGGACCGCGGCGCCGACCGGGAGGCCGGTCAGCGCGTCACGGCCGTCACTCGCGGCCTGCTTGAACTCGTTCTGCTCGTGGCTGAGCGCTGTCGCCAGGGCCTTGTCGACGCTGTCGAAGCACTCGCTCGTCGGTTCCTCGGCGGCGCCGATGACCTTGTCGCGGGCCTTCTGGTAGTCGCCGGAGTCGTTCTCCTCGCGGGCGACCTCGTGGCGCTCCTTCCAGACCTTCATATAGCCGTTGGCGTCCTGCACGGGCTTTCTGCCGGTGTCGTCGTCGGCGAGGGCGCCGGCCTGGGTCAGTGCCTCGCCGAGTGCGGCGATCTGCTCGTCGTAGCCCGCGTTGTACGCGTCCACGATCCTGCCGTCGGCGAGTTCCTTGGTGTCCGCTCCCCGGCGGACCAGGGCCAGGTTCTCGTCGCTGCGGGCCGTGAGGGACGCGATGCGGGCGTCGTGCAGCACGTTCAGTGAGCGGACGCCGTGGTCGTAGGAGTCGTTCAGGCCTGCGCGCGCGATGGTGTGGCCGGCGACCAGCCAGAGCAGGACGATGGTCGCGGTGGCCGTGGCGGCGACCAGGCCGTGGTTGAGGACGCGGTTGGTGCGCAGGTAGTTGCGGCGCTGGGCCCAGGCGAGGGCGGCGAGGGCGAGGACGCCGAGGGCCAGCGCGGGCCAGGGGAAGGACTTGGCGTCCGCGTAGTCGGAGCGCAGGCGCCGGTTTTCCGTCTGGTAGAGGTTCTCGGCCTTCGGCAGCATCTGCTGCTGCATCATCTCGTTGGCCGCCCGCAGGTACGCGCCGCCTACGGGGTAGCCCTGGCGGTTGTTGGCGCGGGCCGTCTCGACCAGGCCCTCGTACTCCGGCAGCAGTTTGTTGATCTGGGCGATCAGGTCCGCGGAGGGGGAGCCCGGTTCGGAGTTGGCGGCGGCGGTGACCAGTTTGTCGGCGGCGGTGTGGATGTCCTCGGCGTAGCGCCGGCGGTTGGTGGGCGTCTCCTGCTGGCCTGCGAGGTAGCCGCTGGTCGCCGCGGTGTTGGCGTCGGCGAGGGAGCGGTAGATGGCGGCGGCGTCGGAGCTGAGGGGCTGGCTGCTGTTGATGACGTCGTCGGCGGCTGCGGCGCGGTCGGTCATCTGCCAGGCGGTGACGGCGCCGAAGGCGACGACGAGGAGGGCGAGGAGGGCGCCGATGATGCGCAGGCGGCCGGGTTCGGTGGTGGCGGCCGCGCGGAGACGGTCGACGCCTTCGGCGAAGGCGGTGCGGCGGGCCTCCGGCGGTGAGAGGGGTGTGGGCGCAGTGCCGGGGGAGGTCGGCTGGGGTGGGACGGCCGGCAGTGTGGGCAGGCCGGAGTGCGGCGGTGGTGCCGTGCTGCTCTTCGGCGCTTGAGTCACTGCTGACCTCCCCCATGGTCATCTGTCGCCGCAAGTATCGCTGGCGGCACTGACATCCGCACCACCCCTGCCCATGAATACGCCGCCGGAATCGGTTCGGTTCCCGGTGGTGGGAGGGTGGGGTGTGGACGCCTGCGGCGGCCTGTGCGGGTTCGGTGGGGGATCGCGTTGCGCCTGCGGGGGGTTTGTGGGGCGGGGCCGTGGGCGAGTGCGGGTGGGTGGGGGTGCGCGCAGATCCTGCGGGCAACGCAGGACCAGGTGACCCACCCCCACCTGCAGCGCACCTCAGCCGACGTAACGCGCCCGCGCCCGCGCCTGTACCTCCGTCCCGGCTCCCACGTGGTCCAGCCCCAACAGCACTGCCCCGAGCACGGGACTCGCGGTCACCACCTGAGGCACCGCCTTGGGAGCGCGGTCCGCCAGTAGGTCCCGGATGCGGTCGTTGAGCTGAGGGTGCTGGGCGGCCAGGACGCTGCCGCCCAGCAGGACCGGCGTTTCTTCCTCCAGTAGGGACAGCCGCGTCAGCGCCACCATGGCCATGGTCACCACCTCCTCGGCCAGACGGTCGACGATCGCGCGGGCGACCGGATCGCCGTCCGCCGCCGTGGCGAAGAGGACCGGGGTCAGTTCGTGGCGCCGGGAGGACTCGATGTGCCCCAGGTGCAGGGCCTCGACGAGGGCGTACATGGTCGGGAGGCCGAAGTGGGCCGGGAGCGTGTGCGCCAGTTCCGTGGGGCCGCCCCGGCCGTCCTCCGCGCGGGCGGCGTGCCACAGGGCCTCCTCGGCCAGGCCCCAGCCGCCGCCCCAGTCGCCGGAGATGCGGCCGAGGGCCGGGAAGCGGGCGGTGCGGCCGTCGGGGCGCATGCCGACGCAGTTGATGCCGGCGCCGCAGACGACCGCGACCCCGCGGGGCTCCGTGAGGCCGGCGCGCAGAATCGCGAAGGTGTCGTTGCGGACCTCCACACTCGTGCCCCACGCGCGCGCGTGCAGCGCGGCCGCCAGCCGTTCCTCCTCGACGGGGAAGTCGGCGTTCGCCAGGCACGCCGAGACGTGGTCGGCCGACACCACCCCGGCGGCGGTGAAGGCGCGGGCCACCGGCTCGGCGAGGGCGTCCATCGCCTTCTCGACGCCCACCGCGGGCGGGCGGAAGCCGCCGCCACGGGCTGTGGCGAGGATCCCGCCGTCGGCTCCCACCACCGCCACGTCGGTCTTGCTGTTGCCCGCGTCGATGGCGAGGACACGTGCGGTCAGGCCCACGCGAGGTGCTCCCGGTTGTGTGCGATCAGCTGGTCGGTGAGGGTCTCGGCGTACGCGTACTGCCCGATCAGCGGGTGCGCGAGCAGCGCCCGGAAGACCCGCTCGCGGCCACCGCGCAGGGCGGCGTCCAGCGCCAGGTCCTCGTACGCCGTCACGTTCGCCATCAGCCCGGCGTACAGTGGGTCCACGGGCGTCACCGGCAGCGGGGCCGGGCCGCGCGGGCCGACCGCCGCCTGCACCTCGATCACCGCGTCGTCCGGCAGGAACGGCAGCGTTCCCCCGTTGTACGTGTTCACGACCTGGAAGGCACTGCCGGAGCCGCCCAGCAGTGCCGCCGCCAGGTCCACCGCGGCCTCCGAGTAGTAGGCCCCGCCCCGCTTGGCGAGCAGCTCCGGCTTCTCGTCCAGTGCCGGGTCGGCGTACAGCTCCAGCAGCCGCCGTTCCATCTCCGCGACTTCGGCGGCCCGCGACGGCTTCGTCCGCAGCTCCCGTACGACCTCGTCGTGCGCGTAGTAGTAGCGCAGGTAGTACGAGGGGACCACGCCGAGGCGGTCGATGACCGGGCGCGGCAGGCGCAGGTCGGCCGCGACCGTGTCGCCGTGCTCGGCGAGCAGCCCGGGCAGGATGTCCTCGCCCTCGGGGCCGCCGATCCGTACGCCTGTCTCCCAGGTGAGGTGGTTGAGGCCGACGTGGTCCAGGTGGACGTCGGTGGGTGTCACGCCGAGCAGCGCGGCGAACTTGCGCTGGAAGCCGATCGCCACGTTGCACAGGCCGACGGCCCTGTGGCCGGCCTGGAGCAGGGCGCGGGTCACGATGCCCACCGGGTTGGTGAAGTCGATGATCCAGGCGTCCGGGTTCGTACGGCGGATGCGTTCGGCGATGTCCAGGACCACGGGGACGGTGCGCAGGGCCTTGGCCAGGCCGCCCGCGCCCGTCGTCTCCTGGCCGACGCAGCCGCACTCCAGCGGCCATGTCTCGTCCTGCCGCCGGGCCGCCTGGCCGCCGACGCGGAGTTGGAGCAGGACGGCGTCGGCGCCGTCCACGGCCTTGTCCAGGTCGGTGGTGGTGAGGATGCGGCCGGTGTGGCCCTGGCGGGAGAAGATGCGTTCGGCCAGGCCGCCCACCAGCTCCAGGCGGTCCGTCGCCGGGTCCATCAGGACCAGTTCCTCGATGGGCAGGGTTTCCCTCAGCCGGGCGAACCCGTCGATGAGTTCGGGGGTGTAGGTCGATCCTCCGCCGACCACGGTGAGTTTCATATCCGGATCAACCCTTCACTCCGGTCAGGGTGACGCCCTCGACGAACGCTTTCTGGGCGAAGAAGAACACGAGGATCACGGGGGCCATGACCAGGACGGTGGCGGCCATGGTGAGGTTCCAGTCGGTGTGGTGCATGCCCTTGAACGACTCCAGGCCGTAGGACAGGGTCCAGGCGCCCGGGTTCTCGGACGCGTAGATCTGCGGCCCGAAGTAGTCGTTCCAGGCGTAGAAGAACTGGAAGAGGGCGACGGCGGCGATCCCGGGCCGCGCCATCGGCAGGACGACCTTCAGCAGCGTTGAGAGGTCGCCGCAGCCGTCCACCTTCGCCGCGTCCAGGTACTCGTTGGGGATCGTCATCAGGAACTGGCGGAGCAGGAAGATGGAGAACGCGTCACCGAAGGCCATCGGGACGATCAGCGGCCACAGGGTTCCGGAGAGGTCCAGCTGCTTCGCCCAGAACAGGTACATGGGGATGATGACCACCTGCGGCGGCAGCATCATCATCGAGATGACCAGCATCATCGCCAGGTTCCGGCCGCGGAAGCGGAACTTGGCGAGCGCGTACGCCACCGGCAGGGACGACACGACCGTGAGGACGGTGCCCAGGCCCGCGTAGAACAGGGTGTTCCTCCACCAGGTCAGGAAGCCCGGGGTGTCGAGCACGCTCCTGTAGTTGGCCCACTCCCAGGTGTGCGGGATCAGATCGCGGCTGAGCGCCTGGCTGTCGCTCATCAGCGAGGTCAGGAAGACGAACACGAAGGGCAGGACGAAGAAGAGCGCGGCGGCCACGCCGAGGGAGTGGATCGCGATCCATTCCAGCAGCGCCTTGCGCCGGGCGGTGCGCTCGGCGTCCTTGTCCGGTGTGCTCAAGTGCAGGGGTCTGTCCAGTACTTGGGTCATGAATCAGTCACCTGCCCGGATGATCCCGCCGCGGCGCCGCATCAGCAGTGCCGTGAACGCCATGGAGAGCGCGAACAGTACGAGCGCGACCACACAGGCGGAGCCGTAGTCGAAGCGCTGGAAGCCGAGGTTGTAGACGACCTGGGGGAGCGTCCAGGTCGAGTTCTCCGGGTAGCCCGGCTCGAAGTTGGTGCCGGCGCCCTGGATGACGCCCGAGGCGACCTTTCCGGCGATCAGCGGCTGCGCGTAGTACTGCATGGTCTGGATCACGCCGGTGACGACGGCGAACATCACGATCGGCGAGATGTTCGGGAGCGTGACGTACCGGAAGCGCTGCCAGGCCGAAGCGCCGTCCAGCGCCGCGGCCTCGTACTGCTCCTTGGGGACGTCGAGCAGCGCGGCCATGAAGATGACCATCAGGTCACCGACGCCCCACAGGGCGAGCAGGGTGAGCGCGGGCTTGGACCAGCTGGGATCGTTGAACCAGGCCGGCGCCGGGATGCCGATCTTCTCCAGGATCGAGTTGACCGGGCCCGTGCCGGGGTTGAGGAGGAAGGCGAAGGACATGGTGGCGGCGACGGGCGGGGCGAGGTAGGGCAGGTAGAAGAGGGTGCGGAAAACACCCGTACCCGTCTTCGTCTTGGTGATCAGCAGCCCGACACCGAGCCCGAACGCCACCCTGAGGCTCACCATGACGACGACCAGCCACAGGGTGTTGCGCATCGCGGGCCAGAAGTACGGGTAGTCCTCGAAGACGTAGAGCCAGTTCTTCGCCCCGCTGAACGCAGGCGGTCTGAACCCGTCGTAGTGCATGAACGAGAAGTAGACCGTCGAGATGAGTGGGTAGGCGAAGAAGACGGCGAAACCGATCAGCCAGGGCGACAGGAAGGCGGCGGTTTTCAGGCCCGCCTTCCGTCGCTTGGCGCGCAGTGTGTACGCGGTGGTGGCCATGTGACTACTTCGCCTGCGCGATGTCCGTGTCGATCTGCCGGGCCGCCTTCTGCAGGCCGGCCTTCAGGTCGGTGACCTTGCCGCTCTCGTAGTCGTATCCGAGCTTCTGGATCGTGACGAGATACACGCCGCCGTTGACGGACGCCGGGCTGGTCTGCGAGTTCGGGTTCGAGGCGATGTCCAGGAAGGTCTTGAAGCGCGGGTCGTACTTCAGCTTCGGCGACTTCAGGGCGGCGAGGGTGGAGGGCACGTTGTGGATGGCGTTGGAGAAGCTCACCACCGCGTCCGTGTTCGTGGTCATGTACTTCACCAGTTCCCAGGCCGCGTTCTGCTTCTTGCTGGTGGCGGGGATACCGGCGATGGTGCCGGTGATGTAGCCCTTGCCGTACTGGTCCACCTGGTCGTCGGGCACGGGCAGCGGTGCGACGCCGATCTCGAACTTCGGCCCCGCGTCCAGAGCCATTCCGAGCCGCCACTCGCCGTCCAGCTGCATCGCGACCTGGCCGGTGTGGAAGGGGTGCTTCGGGCCCCATTCGTCACCGAGTCCGGAGCGGTACCTCTCCAGCTTCCGGTAGCCGCCGAGTTCGTCGACGAGCTTCTTCTGGAACGTGAAACCCGCTGCGAACTTCGGGTCCTTCGCGAGGTTCGACCTGCCGCTGGAGTCGAAGTACGTCGGCGACCACTGGGCGAAGAGGTGCTCGGTCGTGAACTCCCAGCCGTGGTAATTCGGCATGACGCCGAGCTGTGAGAACGAGTCGCCCTTCTTGATGGTCAGCTTCTTGGCGTCGGCCTCGAACGCGGACCAGGTCTTCGGCGGGCTGGTGATGCCGGCCTTCTTGAACGCGGTCTTGTTGTAGTAGAGGCCGTACGCGTCGCCCAGCAGCGGCACCGTGCAGCGGTCGCCGTCGTACTGGGTGTACTCGTTCATCGCCTTCGGGAAGGTCTTGTCCGGGTCGATGCCCGACTTCTCGAAGAAGGGGTTCAGGTCGACGAACGCGCCGGACGAACAGAACGTGCCGACGTTGTTCGTGGTGAAGGACGAGACGACGTCGGGCGCCTTCTCGCCGCCGGCCCGCAGCGCCTGGTTGACCTTGTCGTCGGTCATGTTGCCCACGATGTTGACGTGGATGGCGGGGTGCGTCTTCTCGAAGCCGGCCACCAGGTCCTTCACGGCCTTCTGCTCGGCCGGAGCGGACCAGCCGTGCCAGAAGTTGATCGTCGTCTCCTTGGACGCGTCGTCGTCCGCGCCGGTGGCGGACTGGCCGGTGCAGGCGGTGGCGAGGAGGGCGAGGGAGGCGGAGGCGGCCAGCGCGATGGCCACCTTCCTGGACATTTCAGGCATGGCGAAGCTCCCAGGGGCAGGGACAGGGGAAGGGGAGGCGAGGGGGGTGGAGTACGGGGGTCAGCGCGAGGTGTCGAAGACCTCGTCGCGGGTGGTGGTGAGCGCGCTCTCCAGCGCGCCGCGCAGCACGGGGTGTTCGCGGACGTCGCCCACGACCAGGCGCGGCCTGGATGCGGCCAGCTCCTCCAGTTCGGCCTGCACGAGGGCGCGCAGGGGCTCGCCGCCGGAGGTCAGGCAGGCGCCGCTGAGGACGAGGAGTTCGGGGTCGAGGACGGAGACGAGAGCGGCGAGACCGGTGGCCAGCCGGGTCGCGTACGTCTGCAGCAGGCGGCGGTGAGGGCCGTCGTCCTCGGCGGCGGCGCGGGCGACGAGCGCGGCGGCCACCTCGTCGTACGGGCCCGAGGGGATCTCCTCGATGCCCAGCTCCCGGGCCAGTACGGGCAGGGCCTGTGAACCGGCCAGCTCCTGGTAACCACCGCTGTTGGCCTTGGTGACCTGGCGGACCAGGGGAGTGCCCGGCACCGGCAGGAAGCCGACCTCGCCGGCGCCGCCGGTCCAGCCGCGGTGCAGGCGTCCGCCGAGGACGAGGGCGGCGCCCAGGCCCTCCTGGTTCCACAGCAGGACGAAGTCCTCGTGGCCCCGGGCCGCGCCGAGGCGCTGTTCGGCCACGGCGGCGAGGTTGACGTCGTTCTCGTACTCGAACGGCATCGGCAGGGCGGCGGCGAGTTCGTCGAGGAGGGTGGGGGAGTGCCAGCCGGGGAGGTGGGAGGCGTAGCGCAGGCGGCCCGTGGTGGGGTCGAAGGCGCCGGGGGTGCCGATCACGAGGCGGTGGATGTCGCCCCGGTCCAGTCCCGCCGCCTTCACCGCGCCGTCGAGGGCGTCGGTGACCTGCTGGACGACCGGGGTGCCGGTGTGCCTGCCGGGGGTGGGCAGTTCGTACCGGCCGACCGTGCGGCCGGTGATGTCGGCCACGGCGGCGAGGATGCGCCCCGGGGTGACGTCGAGTCCGGCGGCGTACGCGGCGGCGGGGTTGACCTCGTACAGCTGTGCGCCCGGGCCGGGTCGCCCCTCGGTGGTACCGGTGGCGAGCACGAGCCCCGCGGCTTCCAGCCGGGCCAGCAGCTGTGACGCGGTGGGCTTGGACAGGCCGGTGAGCTTGCCGATCCGCGTACGGGACAGCGGCCCGTGCTCCAGCAGGAGGTCCAGGGCGGCGCGGTCGTTCATGGCGCGCAGGACGCGCGGGGTGCCCGGCGTACCGGCGGTTCCTGCCATGGGGTGTGCACCTGCCTTTCCGGCCGCCTAGCTTCTCAGGGGGCTGGAGTGAAGTCGATGGCGGTCCATCGGCTCACTGTTAGGAAACTTTCCTATCGATCGGGTGGAAGGTAAGCCTGCCGGGGAGGGGGTGTCAACGGAGACCGGCCGGGAGTTGGCCGAGTCGTTACCTGGCCCGGGCGGCCGAGTTCGGAGGTACTCCGGTCGGTTCCGCCTGAGTCCGCTGCTGCGCGAGGCGGACGGCGCTCTGAAGGACGGGAACGACGCAGGCCCGTCGATGCCGGTCCGGGAGGCCGCGCTGGTTCGTGTTCGTGGGCATGGGGGTCTGGCTGTACCGGGCGGTCGGCGGCACCGCAGGTATCGCCCACCGAGGCGAGCGGGACCTCGCTTGGCAGGTGCTGTCCGGCGTCTTCCGGCTCTGGGCCTTCGTGGCTTCCGCCGCCACCTGGGCTGCCGTCCGAGGCCGGCCCGCACGAGGCCGGCACGGGCATGGGCTTCCGTGCCACGCATGGCAGCGGTGGCACGAAGACCCTGGTCGAACGAGCGTGCTGAACCGTTCCCCTGATCCCGGCCCTACTTCGTCACACTCGGCGGCGGCACGAGCGGCGTAGCCCGTTCCGCCTGCGGCGACGACGTGTTGGCGTACGCCGACGGGGCCGCGACGGCGGCCGTCGGGTCCTCCGCGGCGGAGCCGTCCGCCGGGACCGTCGCGCCGCCCACGATGGGGATGTCCGCCGCGTCGAAGGCGCGCTTGATGCGCCAGCGCAGTTCGCGTTCGACGGAGAGGGACTTGCCGGGCATCGTCTTGGCCGAGACGCGGACCACCATGGAGTCCAGGAGGACGCTGTCCAGGCCGAGCACCTCGATCGGGCCCCACAGGAGCTCGTTCCAGGGCTCCTCCTTGCTCATCCTCTCGGCGACCGCGTCGATCGTGGCCTTGACCCGGTCCAGGTCCTCGTCCGCGCGGACGGTCACGTCCACCCCGGCGGTCGACCAGCCCTGGGAGAGGTTGCCTATCCGCTTGACCTCGCCGTTGCGGACGTACCAGATCTCGCCGTTCTCGCCGCGCAGCTTGGTCACCCGCAGCCCGACCTCGATGACCTCGCCGGAGGCCACGCCCGCGTCGACGGTGTCGCCGACGCCGTACTGGTCCTCCAGGATCATGAAGACGCCGGAGAGGAAGTCCGTCACCAGGTTGCGGGCGCCGAAGCCGATGGCGACACCGGCGACACCGGCGGACGCCAGCAGCGGGGCGAGGTTGATCTGGAACGTGGCCAGGACCATCAGCGCGGCCGTGCCCATGATCAGGAAGGACGCGACCGAACGCAGTACCGAGCCGATGGCCTGGGAACGCTGCCGACGGCGCTCGGCGTTCACCAGCAGACCGCCCAGGGCCGTGCCGTCCACCGCCTGCACGGTGCGGTTCATGCGGTCTATCAGCTTGGTGATGGCGCGCCGGACGACGACTCTCAGCACCGCCGCTATCACCAGGATCAGCAGGACCCTGAGGCCGATCGCGAGCCACGTGGACCAGTTCTGTTCGACCCAGCTGGCGGCGTTCGTCGCGCTCTCCTGGGCGTCCTGGAGCGTGGGGACCGCCGGGGCCGACTCCGAGGGAGTCGGGGACGGGGACGCTCCGGCGGCCAGTAGGACGGCGGACAAGGACACGGCAGGTACCTCCAGGTGCAGCGGACCGCCCTCCGGCACGGGTCACGACGTTCAAGGTCACGGAAAGGTCACCGAAGGGGCGGCTCCACCACACTAACGGGGCATCGTGTGTGAATCGGCGTGATGTTCGCGGGAGGAACCGTGCGCATCCCGAAACCAACAGGTGGGATGAACCGGCCGTGATCCGGGGGATGAATGAGGTGTGGTCGAAAACACTCCCAGCCCGTTACCGGGACATGGTGGCGCTTCCACCAGGCCTGAGGGGAGACTGACTACGGATCGTCCCGGCGCGAGCCACGTGCCGCCGACGTACAAGGAGGCATCTGTGCCGCATGTCCTGGTCCTCAACGCGTCGTACGAGCCCCTCGGCGTCGTACCGCTCCGCCGCGCGCTCGTCCTGGTCCTCGAGAACAAGGCCGTGTGTCTTGAGGAGTCCGGCGCCTTCATGCACAGCGCGACCGTCACAGTCCCCGCACCCAGCGTGGTCCGGCTCAAGCGATTCGTCCGGGTTCCCTATCGGGGGCCCGTTCCTCTGACCCGGCGGGCGCTCTTCGCCCGCGACGGGGGCCGGTGCATGTACTGCGGTGGCGTCGCAACCAGCGTCGACCACGTCATCCCGCGCAGCCGCGGGGGCAAACACGTCTGGGACAACGTGGTGGCGTCCTGCCGCCGCTGCAACCACGTGAAGGCCGACCGTCACCTGTTCGAACTGGGCTGGCGGCTGCGCCACAAACCCGCTCCGCCCACCGGTCTGGCCTGGCGCATCATCGGGACCGGCCATAGGGACCCGCGCTGGCTGCCGTACCTGCAGCCGTACGGCGCGGACGACGCTCTGGCCCGGATCGACGGCATCTCAGCCTGACGATCCGGGCCTTCGCATTGCCGTCCATGCTCGCGCAGCTCGCGCACGGCCTGCGAACCGGCCCCGGGGTCCCCCGTGCCCCGGGGCCGGCCGTCGGTCACGCGTAGCGCAGCTCCGCCGGACGTACCGAGCGGCGCAGCAGGGGCAGTGCCGTGGCCGCCGCCAGCAGGCAGGCCGCGTACACGGCGAGCGGGACCAGCAGGGCCGCCCACGGCACGGAGCTGACGCCCAGGAGCACGGCGTACGGCGTGCCGATCGCCATCCCACCGACCCCGGCCAGCAGCAGCGCCGGCGCGAGGGGCAGCGCGGTCTCCAGCAGCAGTGCCCGGCCCAGCACCGGCTGCGGCACGCCGGCGGCGGCCTGCGCGGCCAGGCCCCGGCGGCGGGTGGCCAGCGACTCGGCGGTGCCCACGGCCAGGCCGGAGAGGGTGATGGCGAGGGCGACGAGGATCGCGGCGGCGGTCAGGTTCAGGCCCGTGGTGTAGAAGGACATGTCCGCTGCGAGCTGGTCCTTGCCGTTCAGCTCGCCGAGCAGCCCCTGCCGGACGCCCACGAAGCCCGTGCCGGCCACCGTCACCACCAGCACGGCCGCGTGGGTGCGGGCCGGCGCCCACGGGTCGTCGCGCAGCCGCTCCGCCGCGATCAGCGTGGCCGCCGACCGGGCCCGGACCGCCAGCAGCCGCCCGGTGAGCCCCGCCGTGACCCCGGCGAGCCACACCGCTCCCGAGCCCACCGCGAGGACCAGGCCGAGCACGACCATCGGCGCCTGCCAGGGCCCGTCGGGCCGGTTCCGGTACGTGGAGGTCGTGACCACGGCGGCGAGCGCCACCACCGCCAAGAGCAGCACCGCCCCCAGGAACAGCAGCCCCGGCCCCCGTCCCGTACGCGGCCGCGCCCGGCGTACCCAGCCGAGCGGCGAGGCCACCACGCGGCGCAGCGCCAGCGCGCCCGCCGCCGCGCCCAGCACCGGCACCCCGAGGGCGACCACCGCGATGCCCGCCCAGGCGAGGGCGGTCGGCTCGCCCCACAGGCGCAGCAGGAGCGGCACCGCGAGGACGGTGGCGAGGGCCGAGCCCAGCAGACAGGTCAGGCCGGTCTCCAGCGCCGCGATCCGCCGCACCTGCCAGGGCGTCGCCCCGGCCAGCCGCAGCCCGGCCAGCCGCCGGTCGCGGTGCACGGCACCGATGCGGGCGCACTGGCCGAGGAAGCCGAGCACGGGGACCAGCAGGAGCAGCAGGGCGACGATCACCCCGGAGCGCGTACCGGGCTCGTCCAGCAGGCCGTGACCCACGGACACGTCGTAGCTGCCCCGCAGCGAGGTCAGCGCGACCGTCGCCAGCGCGAACCCGGTCGCGAGTGCCGCGCCGGTCGCCGTGAGCGCGATCCGCCACCACTCGCGGCGGTCGGAACCGCGGGTGAGCTCGAAGGCGAGACGGACGTCGGCTCTCACGCGGTCACCTCCAGGCCGGCCACGGTCCCGTCGCCGAGCCGCACCTCCCGGTCCGCGTAGGCCGCCACCTGGGCGTCGTGCGTGACCAGCAGCACCGCCGTGCCGGCCTCGCGGGCCGTGTGCGTCAGGGCCGTCATCACCTGCTCGCTCGCCAGCGAGTCCAGCGCGCCGGTCGGCTCGTCCGCGAAGACCACCTTCGGGCCGGTGACCAGGGCCCGGGCCAGCGCGGCCCGCTGCGCCTGGCCGCCGCTCAGCTCACCGGGCCGCAGCTCCTCCTGCCCCCGCACCCCGAACCGCTCCAGCCACTCACCGGCCTGCGCGCGGGCCCGGGCGCGGTCGGCGCCGGCCAGCATCAGCGGCAGCGCCACGTTGTCGAGGGCCGTCAGCTCGGGTATCAGCTGCCCGAACTGGAAGACCACGCCGAAGTCGGTGCGGCGCAGCTCGCTCAGCCGCTTCTCCGGCAGCCGGTCGAGCCGCTCCCCGGCGTACGTCACCGCCCCGGAGTCCGGCCGGACGATCCCGGACAGACAGTGCAGCAGCGTCGACTTGCCGCTGCCGCTGGCGCCGGTGACGGCGAGGATCTCGCCGGCGCGCAGCTCGGCCGAGGCGCCGCGCAGGGCCTCGGTCCTGCCGTACGCCTTGGTGAGATCACGGGCCGCCAGGAGCGGCGGTGCCTTGTCGTTGCTCATGCTGCGTCGACCTCCGCGGTCAGGGTGGTCAGCCGGGCCGCCGTCGTGGTCATCCAGCGGAGGTCGGCGTCGAGATGGTTGAGGGCGTAGTCCGCCGAGAGCATGGTCGCCAGGTCCGCGCCCCGCGCGGCCTTCACCGCCGTGAGTTCCCGCATCCGCTCCATGTGGGCGGCGCGCTGGGCGCGCAGATAGGCCTCCGGGTCGCCGCCGGAAAGGATCGAGACGACGACCTTGGCGAAGATCTCGTTCGTCACGAAGGGCGCCGGAGCGGCGACCTCGCCGGCCCATCTGGCCAGTTCCCGGCTCCCCTCGTCCGTCGAGCGGTACGTCGTCCGCTCCGGGCCGCCGTCCGAGTCGGTGCCCTCGATCTCCGCGAGGCCGTCGCGGACCAGGCGCTGCAGGGTCGTGTAGACCTGCCCGTAGGCGAGCGGGCGGGCCTGCGGGAATCGTTCGTCGTGGCGTCGCTTCAGGTCGTAGCCATGGCTCGGCCCCGAGGCGAGCAGCCCCAGCAGGATGTGGCGGGTGCTCATGCGGATCATTATGTACTGAGTACATGTACTGAGTGAATAGTGGCCCCCGACGAGATCCCGACGAGATACGGAAGGTCAGCTTCCGCCGGGAGGTCACTCCGCGACGGCGTACGCCTCCACCGACCACAGCGAGTACCCGTACGGCGTGGCCCGCTTCTGGCCCTGCACCCGCACGAACCGCACGTCCCGCTCGTCCATGCGCACGGTCTCCCGCCCGCCCCGGCCGTCCCGCACCGTGGCCGCCGTACGCCAGCGGCGGCCGTCCGCCGACACCTGGACGCGGTACGCGGACGGGTGGGCGTCCTGCCAGTGCAGCACGACCTGGCCGAGCCGGACCGGGTCGGCCAGCCGCACCTGCCACCACGCCCCGTCGTCGACGGGCGACGACCAGCGCGTCCGGGGATCGCCGTCGTTCGCCGCGGACGCCGGGAAGTCGGGCGTCTCGTCACCGGAGGAACGCGCCGTGCCGGTGCGGGCGAGGTCGGGCCCGGCGGTGCGCGGGAAGGCGCGGACCGTGAGCGTGCGCGTCGTCCCCCCGAAGGCGAGCCGGATCTCGTACGACCGTGACGGCGTCCCCGGCGCGACGGTCACCTCCACCGGGACCTCCACCGTCGTGCCGCGCGGCAGCGTCAGCGGGGCCGCCGGGACGCGCACCCGCACGCCCTCGGGAGCCTCGGCGGTGAGCCTGCCGCGCACGTCGGCCGGGCGCAGCGAGCCGAGCCGGGCCGTCAGCCGCTGAGTTCCGCCGATGTCGATGTCCGCCCGCGCGCGCGTCAGCTCCAGCGAGGCGTCGGTGGAGTCGGCGAACCAGGGGACCAGGTGACGTACCCGGGACGCGGCCGGGCCGGTGACGCGCAGGGCGTCGACGCGGAGGCCGGGGGTGAGCGGCGGGCGCGGCGCGACACCGGTGGCGCCGGATTCGGTGCTCCGGCGGGCGGTGACCTCGGTGGCGCCGCTCGCGTCCAGCGACCCGATGCGTTCCCAGCCCCTGCCGGGCACATGGACCTCCACGTCCCCGCTCGTGCCGGGCTCGGCGAGGACCGTCACGGAGGACAGGGCGCGGGTGTCCGGCAGGCGGACCATGCGGCCGTCCGACGCGTCGCCGAGGCTCACGGACGGCTCGTGGTCGAGGCCCGCCCAGGCCGCGTACGCCTTCTGCGCCCGGCTCAGGAACGGGTCCAGCACGCCCGTGCCGACCGTCACCCGCGCCTGCGCGAGCCGGTCCCGGAGGCGGCCGAGGTTCCGGTACGCCGTCCAGGCCCCCGCCGGGTCCCCGGCGCCCTGCGCGCGCAGCATGTCGAGCGCGGCCGTGCCGGCCTCGCCGTAGCGGGCCAGCTGCTCGGACCAGGGCGCGACTTCGGTGCCGAGCCGGCTGCGCCCGAGCCGCTCGGGCAGCTCCCGCATCACGGTGAACGCCTCGCGCAGCCGGCGTGCCGCTGTCTGGTCGGTGGAGCCACGGGTGTTCCAGAACGCCTCGATCAGCGGCCGCAGATACGCCGACTCGTCCCGGTCCAGGACCGAGGACGCGTCGTTCCCGGCGAGGGCCGTCAGGGCCTGTTCGCGGCGGGCGTCACCGGCCGCCAGGTCGTCGATTGCGGCCTGCCAGGACTCCTGGGGGCGGTAGGCGCGCGGGTTCCAGGCGTAGTCGGCGGCGGTGAACAGAGGGATGCGGGAGGCCTCCGCCTGTTCCATCGCGTTGGCCAGCAGCGCGGCCGAACCGGTCGCGACGGCCGGGTCGCGGCCCTGGTAGGGGCCGAGGAAGATGCGGCCGGGGGCGTAGTCGTTGACGGGGTAGTTGTCCATGGTGACCAGCGGATGTTCCCCGAACACCGACCTCGTCGCGGCCAGCTCGCGGCCCGTGATGGTCCGGGGGACGACACCGATCCCCGTCCACGCCACCTCGACGCGCTCGTCCAGGGCGTGCGTCAGCGCCCGCCGGTAGTCGGTCGGCCCGTCCTCGTAGTACTCGGTCGGCATCAGGGACAGCGCGGCGGAGCGGCGGTGACGTTCCGCCAGGTGCCGGGCCACCGCGTTCGCCACCCGCGCCTGGGCCCGCGCGGCCGCCTCGGGGCCGGAACCGAACCGTTCCGCGTCCGCGTCGCAGTGCCACTCGCTGTAGCTGACGTCCTGGAACTGCAGCTGGAAGGCCCGGAAGCCCAGCGCCCACATCGCGTCGAGCTTGCGCGTCAGCGCCCGCACGTCGGCGTCCGAGGCGAAGCACATCGCCTGTCCCGGCGTCACCGCCCAGGCGAGCGTGACGTGGTTGCGGCGGGCCCGCTCGGCCAGCTCGCGGAACCGGGCGCGCTGCCCGGCCGGGTACGGCTCACGCCAGCGGGCCTGCCGGTAGAGGTCGTCGCCGGGGGCGTACAGGTACCGGTTCTGCTTGGTGCGGCCCATGAAGTCGAGCTGCTCCAGCCGCTGCTCGTGCGTCCACGGGGTGCCGTAGAAGCCCTCGGTGGTGCCGCGCACGGCCGTGCCGGGCCAGTCGCGTACGGCGACGGCCGCGATGGTGCCGTCCTTGCGCACGAGGTGGCGCAGGGTCTGGACGGCGTGGAACAGGCCGTCCTCGCCGGCGCCGGAGAGGGTGACCCTGCCGTCACCGACGGTGAGCCGGTACCCCCCGGAAGGGAGGTCGTGGTTCACGTCACCCCGGGCCTGCTCCGTCTCCGCGCGGACCACCAGCGCCCCCGCGGGCGGCGTGTCACCCGTCGTGAGGACCGTGACCCGGCGCGCCCCCGCCTCCAGCAGCAGCGTGCGCAGCGCCTCGACGGCGTACCGGTCGGCCGTCGCGCCGGTGACCAGGGCGACCTCGTCGGTGACCGCGACCGGGGTGCCGTTCGGGCGCAGGGACTGCGGACGCGGCCAGACCGAGACGTCCGCGCCGGCCGAGTCGGGGGTCGTCGTGGCCGTGCCCGGGGTCGGCGGTGCCGCCAGGGCGGCGGGGGCGGCGCCCAGGGTTCCGGCGACGACGGCGAACGCGAGGGCGGCCGCCCTCTTCCCACGCCGTTGCTGCACAGGCCCCCCTCCTGGTCGGCCGGTATCCGTGTCCGGCTCTCTCGCAGAAGCATCGAGCCCACCATTCCTGCGGTGAACGTGTCAACGAGCGTGGCCGGTGTGACTGATTTACCCGAATCTGGAGACTGGGTCCGGCAGGAGTGTGTGAGCAGAACCACCATGTTCCTGTTTGGGCGTCTGCCGTCGCGCCCACTGGGTAGGGCTGCGGTAACCAGCCAAAGCCGTACTCGACAAGGAGGCTCCCATGGCTGCATCCGCATACCTCGTCCTGCCCGCCCCGTCCAAACCCGTGAACTCGAACAAACCGGTGGACCCTTCCAAACCCGTGGCGGACTCGTCCGCCCAGCCCGAAAGCCCCCACTTCTGCGTCTTCAGCGCCGAGGGCGCCTGCACCGAGGCCCCGCTGACCAGTGAGCCTCCCCACCCCGACGCCGAACCCCTGACCAGTGAACCGCCGCTCTCCGACGCCATGCCGCTGACCAGCGAGCCCTCGGTCGCCGTCCCGGACTATTCGAGGCCCTAGATGACCGCGCCGGCCGAGCCCCCCACCGAGGACCTGTCCCGGCTCGCCGAACTGCACGGCGTCGCCACCTCCTACAGCCCGTCCCCGGACCGTACGGTCGCGGCCTCGGCCACCGCCGTCACCCTTGCCCTGGCCGCCCTCGGTATCGACGCGAGCACCCCCGAGGCCGTGCGCGGCGCGCTCGCCGCCCGTGAACGGGAACTGCGCGAGCGGCTGCTGCCGCCGACGGTGGTGTGCTGGGGCGGGAGCACCTCTCCCGCCCTGGCCGCGTTGCCCGAGGGCACCGGGCTCCGCATCGAGACCGAACAGGGCGAGACGCGCGCCGCTGCCGAGCGGCTCCCGCCCGGCGTCCACCGCCTGACCGCCACCGCCCCCGACGGACGTACGGCCCGGTCCCACCTGGTCGTCGCCCCGGCCCGGCTGCCCACGCCCACGGGGCGCTCGTACGGACTCCTCGTCCAGCTGTACTCCCTCCTCTCCCGCCGCTCCTGGGGCATGGGCGACCTCGGCGACCTCGGCGAGCTGACCGCCTGGGCCGGACGGGCTCTCGGCGCCGGATTCGTGCAGGTCAACCCCCTGCACGCGGCCGTACCCGGCGCCCCCACCGACCCGTCCCCCTACCGGCCCTCCTCACGCCGCTTCCCCGACCCCGTCCACCTGCGGATCGAGGACGTGCCCGAGTTCGCGTACGTCACGGACCCCGAACGCGTCCGGTCCCTGCGGGAGCGGGCCGGGCGGCTGCGCGCGGCGGTCCTGGAGGAGGGCGCCCTGATCGACCGGGACGCGGTGTGGGAGCTGAAGCGGGAGGCGCTCGAACTGATCCGCGAGGTGCCCCTCGGGCCCGGCAGACGCGCCGCCTACTGCGACTTCCTCGCCGAGCACGGCCAGGCCCTGGAGGACCACGCCACCTGGTACGCGCTCGCCGAGGTGCACGGCCCCGACTGGCACCGCTGGCCCGCCGGTCTGCGGGACCCGCGCTCGCGCGAAACGGCCCGCGCCCGCTCGGAACTGATGGACCGGGTCGACTTCCACTGCCGTCTCGCCTGGCTCACCGACGCCCAGCTCACCGCGGCCCAGCGCACCGCGCGCGAGGCCGGGATGCCGGTCGGTGTCGTGCACGACCTGGCGGTCGGCGTGCACCCCCAGGGCGCCGACGCCTGGGCACAACAGGAGTACCTCGCGGCCGGGATGTCGGTGGGCGCGCCCCCGGACGCCTTCAACGCCCGCGGCCAGGACTGGGGCCTGCCCCCGTGGCGCCCGGACCGCCTGGCCGGCTCCGGCTACGCACCGTTCCGCCGCCTGCTGCGCGCCCTGTTCCGCTACGCGGGCGCCCTGCGCATCGACCACGTCATGGGCCTGTTCCGGCTCTGGTGGGTGCCGCAGGGGCATCCGCCGACGCAGGGCACCTACGTCCGCTACGACGCCGAGGCCATGCTCGCGATCCTCGTCCTGGAGGCCGCCCGGGCCGGAGCCGTGGTGATCGGCGAGGATCTGGGCACCGTGGAGCCCGGCGTGCGCGAGCGGCTGCGCGAGCGCGGGGTGCTCGGCACGTCGGTGCTGTGGTTCGAACGGGACTGGGAGGGCGACGGCCGCCCCCTGCCCCCCGACCGCTGGCGGGAGGACTGCCTGGCCACCGCCACCACCCACGACCTGCCGCCCACCGCCGCCCGCCTCACCGGCGAACACGTCGAACTCCGCCACGGCCTCGGCCTGCTCACCCGCCCGCTGGAGGAGGAGCGCGCCCAGGCGGCCGCGGACGCGGGGGAGTGGCTGGAACTGCTCGCCCGGCTCGGCCTGCTGCCGGGAACCGGCGGCGGCACCGACACCGCCTCCGAGGAGGCCGGGATCCAGGCCGTCCACCGCTTCCTCCTGCACACCCCCGCCCGCATGGTCGGCGTGTGGCTCCCGGACGGAGTCGGTGACCGCCGCCCCCAGAACCTGCCGGGAACCTGGGACCAGTACCCGAACTGGCGGCTGCCGATCGCCGACGCGGAGGGGAGACCGGTGACGCTGGAGGAACTGGCGGCTTCGCCGAGGGCGCGTGCGTTGTTCGACGTGCTGCGGCCGGGTGACGTGCCGCGGTCGGGTGACGTGCCGCGGTCGGGTGGCGGCCGGTGACCCGGCACACCTGCCCGTACGGCACCCCGGGCGCGCGCCGCCCACCGCCGTTCGCTACCTTTTGCACCGTGGACAAGAAGAACGCCCTGCGCGCCGGCGCCCTGGCCGCCGGTACGACGCTGATGATGCTGCTCATGTCGTCCCCCGCGCTCGCGCTCACCCGCGACGACGGTGACGACCCCGGCCCGGGTCTGAGCGTCATCGAGACGCTGGGCCTCTACGTCGCGGCTCCGATCGTGCTGTTCCTGGTCATCGCCGGTCTGGTCATGGTTCTGGACAAGTCCAAGCAGGAGCACCGGGTGACCACGAAGAACATCCGGACCAAGGCCGACGCCAAGGCCTGACGCAGGGCCGTCCCCCGGACGGCTCCGCCGCGCACTTCCCGGAGGGCGCCGTCTCCGGCGTACGTACACGCACACCGCCGTACGTACGCCGGAGACGGCGCCCTCCGCGTGTCCGGGTGACTGTGTGTGACTGTGTGTGCCGGGGTGCGTCCGGGTGCCTCCGGGTGCGTTCCCGGGGGCGGGCTGCTCAGGGGTGCGGTGCGGTGAGGTACCGCTGCAGTGTGGGCGCCAGCCACGCCACGATCTCCTCGCGGGTCAGCGCGACGGCCGGCGGGAACCTCAGCACGTACCGGGTGAGTGCCAGCCCGAGGACCTGCGTCGAGACGAGCCCGGCCCGTGCGGGCGCCTGCTCGGGGTCCGGGCACACCTGGCGGGCGACCGGCAGCAACTGGTCCCGGAAGATGCCCTGCATCCGCTCGGCCCCGGCCTGGTTGGTGGCGCCCGCCCGCAGCAGGGCCGTGAGCACCTCGTTCTCCTCCCATCTGTCGAGGAAGTGGGTGACTAGGGCGTGACCGGCCCGGTCCCGGGGCAGCGCGCGCAGGTCGGGCAGCCTCAGGTCGATGGCGACGGCCGCCGCGAAGAGGCCCTCCTTGTTGCCGTAATACCGCATGACCATCGACGGATCGATGTGCGCGTCCTTGGCGATGGCGCGGATGGTGGCCCGTTCGTAGCCGTCGGTGGCGAACCGCTCGCGGGCGGCTTCGAGGATCGCGGCTCGGGTGGTGTCGGAGCGGCGGGAGGGGGCGGTGGGCTTGCTGTCGGGCATGCCAACGAGCGTAGGCCAACACAAGTAGGCCAACAAGCGTTGACCAGTGCTGAGCCGAGGTCTAACTTGGGGTCAACGAGCGTTGGCAAACAGATGTAGGCAAACACACGTTGGCACTCAGGAAGGCCAAGATGAACGCCACCTCCGGCACCACCCCGGGCACCACTCCCGCCGTGATCATCGTCGGCGCCGGCCCCACCGGCCTCCTCCTCGCCGGCGATCTCGCCACCGCCGGCGTCCCCGTCACCGTCCTGGAGAAGCGCCCGCACAAGATCAGCAACCTGTCCCGCGCCTTCGTCCTGCACGCCCGCACCCTGGAGCAACTCGACGCCCGAGGGCTCGCCGACGACCTGGAGGCCGTCGGCCGGCGCCTCGACAGCCTCCGCCTCTTCGGCCACCTCTCCCTCGACCTCGGCGGCCTCCCCTCCCGCTTCAACCACCTCCTCGTCCTCCCGCAGTACGAGGTGGAAAAGGTGCTGGAACGGCGCGCGGTCGAAGCGGGAGCGGACTTCCGGTACGAGACCGAGGTGGCCGGGCTGACGCAGCACCCGGACGGCGTGACGGTGCAGGTCCGCGCCGTGGACGGCCGGACCGGGGAGCTGCGGGCCGCCTACGTCGTGGGCGCCGACGGTATGCGCAGCACCGTGCGCGACGCGATCGGCCTGCCCTTCCCCGGCCGCTCGGTGATCCGTTCCGTCGTGCTGGCGGACGTGCGGCTGGCGGAGCCGCCCGAGGACCTGCTCACCGCCAACGCCGTGGGCGACGCCTTGGCCTTCATCGCGCCCTTCGCCGACGGATACCACCGCGTCATCTGCTGGAACCGCGCCCGCGACGTCCCCGACGACACGCCCGTCGACATCGAGGAGGTCCGGGAGAACACCCGGCTCGCCCTCGGCCGTGACTTCGGTATGCACGACGCCCGCTGGACGTCCCGCTTCCACAGCGACGAACGCCAGGCGCCCGCGTACCGCGTCGGCCGGGTCTTCCTCGCCGGGGACGCCGCCCACGTCCACACCCCGGCCGGCGGTCAGGGCATGAACACCGGCCTGCAGGACGCGGCCAACCTCAGCTGGAAGCTGGCCCAGGTGATCAACGGCCACGCGACCGAGGAACTCCTCGACACCTACCAGTCCGAACGCCACCCCGTCGGCAGGGCGGTGCTCCTCAGCAGCGGCGGCATCGTGCGCCTCGCCATGGCCAAGCACCCCTGGACGGTGGCGCTGCGCGCCGCGCTCGCGGGCTTCCTCGGCTCCGTCGGCCCGGCCCGCCGCAGGGCCGTCGGCCAGGTCACCGGCATCGGCTACAGGTACGCCGCTCCCCGGGGTTCCCATCCCCTGACCGGTCGGCGCGTCCCGGATGTCGCCCTGGCCGGCGGCGGCCGCCTTCATGAGGCCCAGCGCGGCGGCCGGTTCGTGCTGATCACCCCGGAGCCGTACCAGGGCGGGAGTGCCCGCGCGGACCGGCTGGCCGTGGAGCGCTGGGCGAGCGACCGCCGTACCGCCGTGCTGGTGCGGCCCGACGGATACGTGGCCTGGGCGGCGGACGCGGCGGACCGGGCTGCCGTCGAGCGGGCGGTCGCCGCCCACGTCGGGTGACGGCCGTTCACGGCCGGGAGGGTGACTCCCGCGCCCTCGGTCCGGCTCGGAGGCCGGTCTCAGGCCCCCGTGCCCAGCACCAGTCTCCGCAACAGGTCGGCCAGTTGGCCGGCCTGTTCGTCGTCGAGGGCGGACAGGGCTTCCGTCTGGACGGCCAGTCCGGCGGCGACCGCCTCGTCGATGAGGTGCAGACCCTTCTCGGTGAGCGACACCTGCAGGGCGCGGCGGTCGTGAGGGTCGGGGGAGCGGCGCAGCAGCCCGGCCCGCTCCAGCTTGTCCAGGCGGCCGGTCATGCCGCCCGTGGTCAGCATGAGCGTCGCCGAGAGCTGGCGGGGCGAGAGTGTGTACGGCTCGCCGGAGCGACGCAGGGTCGCCAGCACATCGAACTCCCCACGGGAGATCCCATAGGGCGCGTACGCCTTCTCCATGCGGTCGCCGATGGCTCGGGAGAGGCGGTTGAGGCGCCCGAAGACCTCCATGGCCCGCGTGTCGAGGTCGGGCCGTACGGCAGCCCACTGGCCGATGATCGCGTCGACGGGGTCCCTGCGGGGCGGCTGTGGGTGTGCGGTCATGTGCCGAGTATCGGCCGCCGGACGGTCACCCGCAAGAAAGTAGCTTGACGATAAGTAGCTTAGAGCTAAGCTACTTCCTGCTGACCTACTTGAAGGGTGTCCCATGGCCGCCAACCGCGCCGCGCTCATCGCCGCCACCGCCCTCGCCCCCGTCTCCTGGGGCACCACCTACGCCGTCACCACGCAGTTCCTCCCGGCGGACCGCCCCCTGTTCACCGGCCTCATGCGCGCCCTGCCCGCGGGCCTGCTGGTGCTCGCGCTCGCCCGGGTGCTGCCGCGCGGCGCCTGGTGGTGGAAGGCGGCGGTGCTCGGCGCGCTCAACATCGGCGCCTTCTTCCCGCTGCTGTTCCTGTCCGCGTACCGGCTGCCGGGCGGCATGGCCGCCGTCGTCAGCTCGGTCGGTCCGCTCTTCGTCGCCGGGCTCGGGGCGGTGCTGCTGGGGGAGCGGCCCACCGTACGGACGCTGCTGACCGGGGTCGTGGCCGCGTTCGGCGTCAGCCTGGTCGTGCTGAAGGCGGCGGGGGCGCTGGACCCGCTGGGGGTGCTCGCGGCCCTCGCCTCCACCGCGTCCATGTCCGCCGGTACCGTCCTCACCAAGCGGTGGGGCCGCCCCGACGGCGTCGGCCCGCTGGCCCTGACCGGCTGGCAGCTGACCGCGGGAGGCCTGCTCATCGCGCCCGTCGCCTTCCTGGTCGAGGGCGTGCCGCCCGCGCTGGACGGCCGCGCGGCCGGCGGCTACCTCTACCTGGCGCTGGCGAACACGGCGGTCGCGTACTGGCTGTGGTTCCGGGGCATCGGCCGCCTCACCGCCACCCAGGTCACCTTCCTCGGCCCGCTGTCGCCGCTGACCGCCGCGACTGTCGGCTGGGCCGCGCTCGGGCAGGCGCTGACGCCGGTGCAGCTTGCGGGGATGGCGCTGGCGTTCGGGGCGACGGTGGCGGGCCAGCTCATGCCGCGCACGGCGCCGACCCCGGCCGGACCGCCCGGGCCGGGCCCCGTCACCGGCACCTTGGTCAAGGCCACCGGCGGGGTGTCCCCGCGCTGAACACGTCAGGGGCGCCCGGTGCGGCACCGGGCGCCCCTCACCGTCGTACGGGCGACTACTGGTGCCCGGCCGCGGCGTCCGCCGCCTGGGCCCTGAGGGCGCGTTCCACGCCCGCCCGGGACTCGGAGACGAGACGGCGCAGGGCCGCGTTCGGCTCGGCGGAGGACAGCCACGCGTCCGTCTTGTCCAGGGTCTCCTGCGAGACCTGGACCGACGGGTACAGGCCGACCGCGATCTGCTGGGCCATCTCGTGGGAGCGGGACTCCCAGATGTCCTTGACGGCCTCGAAGTACCGGTCGGTGTAAGGCGCCAGCACCTCGCGCTGGTCCGTCTGGACGAAGCCGGAGATCACCGCCTCCTGGACGGCGTTCGGCAGCTTGTCGGACTCCACGACCGAGGCCCAGGCCTCCGCCTTGGCCTCCGGGGTGGGCCGGGCGGCCCGGGCGGTGGCGGCGTGGCGCTCACCCGCGGCCGTCTTGTCCCGCTCGTACTCGCCGGCGATCTCCGCCTCGTCGAAGCGGCCCACCGCGGCGAGCCGCTGCACGAACGCCCAGCGCAGCTCCGTGTCGACGACCAGGCCCTCGATGGTCTGGGACCCTTCGAGCAGGGCGTCCAGCAGGTCCAGCTGCTCCGGCGTCCGCGCCGTCGCCGCGAACGCGCGGGCCCACGCCAGCTGGTGGTCGCTGCCGGGAGCGGCCGCGCGCAGGTGCGCCAGCGTGGCGTCCGTCCAGCGGGCGAGCAGCGCCTCACGGGCGGCCGGGGCGGCGTACAGGTCGATCGCCAGCTTCACCTGCCGCTGCAGCGACTGCACCAGGCCGATGTCGGACTCCTTGCCGATGCCCGACAGCACCAGGGAGAGGTAGTCGCGCGTCGCCAGCTCCGCGTCCCTCGTCATGTCCCAGGCCGACGCCCAGCACAGGGCCCGGGGGAGGGAGGACTCGAAGTCGCCCAGGTGCTGCGTCACGAACGCCAGCGACTGCTCGTCCAGGCGGACCTTCGCGTAGGACAGGTCGTCGTCGTTGAGCAGGACCACCGCCGGGCGGCGCCTGCCGACCAGCTGCTGTACGGCCGTCAGCTCCCCGTCGACATCCAGCTCGACCCGCTCGTCCCGCACCAGCTTGCCGGACGCGTCGTCGAGTTCGTACAGGCCGATCGCGATGCGGTGCGGCCGCAGCGTCGGCTCGCCCTTGGCGCCGGCCGGCAGCGCGGGGGCCTCCTGACGGATCGCGAAGGACGTGATCACACCGTCCGCGTCCGTCTCGATCTCCGGGCGCAGGATGTTGATGCCGGCCGTCTCCAGCCACTTCTTCGACCACGTCTTCAGATCACGGCCGGAGGTCTCCTCCAGCGCGCCGAGGAGGTCGCTCAGGCGGGTGTTGCCGTACGCGTGGGCCTTGAAGTAGGCCTGCACGCCCCGGAAGAACTCGTCCATGCCGACGTACGCGACCAGCTGCTTCAGCACGCTGGCGCCCTTGGCGTACGTGATGCCGTCGAAGTTGACCAGGACGTCGTCGAGGTCCCGGATCTCCGCCATGATCGGGTGCGTGGACGGGAGCTGGTCCTGGCGGTACGCCCACGTCTTCATCTGGTTGGCGAACGTCGTCCACGCGTGCGGCCAGCGGCTCCCGGGCGCGTGGGCCTGGCAGGCGATGGAGGTGTACGTGGCGAACGACTCGTTCAGCCACAGGTCGTTCCACCACTCCATGGTGACCAGGTCGCCGAACCACATGTGGGCCAGCTCGTGCAGGATGGTCTCCGCACGCACCTCGTACGCCGCGTCCGTCACCTTCGACCGGAACACGTACTGGTCGCGGATGGTGACCGCGCCCGCGTTCTCCATCGCGCCCGCGTTGAACTCCGGGACGAACAGCTGGTCGTACTTCTTGAACGGGTACGCGTAGTCGAACTTCTCCTGGAACCAGTCGAAGCCCTGCCGGGTCACCTCGAAGATCGCGTCCGAGTCGAGGTACTCGGCGAGCGAGGGACGGCAGTAGATGCCGAGGGGCACCGACTGGCCGTCCTTCTCGTACACGCTGTGGACCGAGTGGTACGGGCCGACGATCAGGGCCGTGATGTACGTCGAGATGCGCGGGGTCGGCTCGAAGACCCAGACGTTGTCCTTCGGCTCCGGCGTCGGCGAGTTGGAGATGACCGTCCAGCCCTCCGGAGCCTTCACGGTGAACTGGAAGGTCGCCTTCAGATCCGGCTGCTCGAAGTTCGCGAACACCCGGCGGGCGTCCGGCACCTCGAACTGGGTGTAGAGGTAGGCCTGGTTGTCGACGGGGTCGACGAACCGGTGCAGGCCCTCGCCGGTGTTGGTGTACGCGCAGTCGGCGACCACGCGGAGGATGTTCCGGCCCTGGAGAAGCGCCGGCAGGGCGATCCGGGAGTCCTTGAAGACCTCGGCGGGGTCCAGCTGGTCGCCGTTGAGGGCCACCTCGTGGACGGCCGGGGCCACCAGGTCGATGAAGGACTCCGCGCCGTTCTCGGCCACGTCGAAGCGCACCGTGGTCACGGACCGGTACGTACCGCCCTCCTGCGCGCCGGAGAGGTCGAGATCGATCTCGTACGAGTCAACGGTGAGCAGCTTCGCCCGCTGCTGCGCCTCTTCCCGAGTCAGGTTTGTGCCAGGCACGCGGTCATCTCCTCGATATGTGTCGGTTGCGCCATCCTTCCACGGGACCGGAGGCGAATGCGATGTCCGTTTCCCGCCGGTGAGCGGGACGGACACCCGCGAGCCTGGGCGCATGACGACACCCACGGCGACGCCGGCGACTGCGTACACCGCACGGCCGATTCCCCACGTGACCCTGAAGGAGCTGCGCTCTGCTGACGACGCGGGACGCGAGATGGTTCCCGTCACCGACGAGGAGGGCGGCGCCCCCCTCCGCTGCTGCCTGCGCCACAGCGAGCCGGGGGAGAGCATCGCCCTGGTCTCCTACGCCCCGCTGCGCCGCTGGGCGGCCGGGGCGGGCGTCGACCCGGGCGCGTACGACGAGCAGGGCCCGGTGTTCATCCACGCCGGGGAGTGCCCCGGCCCGCGCGGCGCCGGGCTGCCCTTCACAGGCGCCCACCGCACGGTCCGCCGCTACTCCGCCGACGGCCGCATCCTGGGCGGGCGCCTGGTGGAGCGGGCCGAGGATTTCGAACCGGCCTTCGACGAGGCATTCACCGACCCCGAGGTGGCACTCGTCCACGTCCGGGCCGTGGAGTACGGCTGCTTCCTGTACGAGGTGCGGCGCTCCTAGGCCTCGCCCGGCCCGACGCCGTCTGCGCCACCGCCCGCGCGAAGGCCCGCACCGTCTCCGTCTCCCCGTCCCGGTGCCACACCAGGCCGAGGGCCGAGTCGGGCAGGCCCTCGACGGGCACGAAGGTGACGTCCTCGCGGCGGTGGTGGGCGGCCGTCGGCCGGCACAGCAGCAGGGCGCCGCGACCGGCGGCGACCAGGGTGAGGCCCTCCTGGAGGGTGGTCACCTCCGGTCCGGGCGTGCCGCCGGGGGCGTGCGCGGCACGCCAGTACGCGGGCGCCGGGGACGCGGCGCCGACCAGGGGCACGTCGGCCAGGTCGGCGGCGGTGACCGAGGGGCGGGACGCGAAGGGGTGACGCACGGACACGGCCACCGTCTGCCGCTGCCGTGAGAAGACCGGGCCCAGCACCAGGTCCGGCTCCTCGACCGGCAGCAGGACCACGGACGCGTCCACGGCGCCCCGGCTCACCGCGCCGAAGGGGTCGGCGAACGGGATCTCCACGAGCTGCGTCACGCACCCCGGATGCGCGGCCTGGAACGCCGTGACCGCCTCGACCAGCCGGGCGTCCGCCGTCCCCTGGAAACCGAGCCGCAGCGTCCCCTCGACGCCACGTGCCGCCGCCCGCGCGTCCTCGACCGCCGCCCGCACCGCGTCGTACGCCGGTCGCAGCCGCGCCAGGAACCGCTCCCCGAGGGGGGTGAGCGCCACCCGGCGGCTGGTGCGGTGCACCAGACGGGCGCCGATCCGGTGCTCCAGGGAGTTCAGCAACTGGCTCACCCGGCTCTGCGAGACGTACAGCCGCTCCCCGGTCCGGCCGAAGTGCAGCTCCTCGGCGAGCACCAGGAAGCACTCCAGTTCCCGCGCCTCCAGTCCGGCCACGGCCCCCAGCCCTCCCTTGCCGATCGATGAGCCCTGCTCATAGAAGATCGATGAGCCCTGCTCATAGAAGGGTGAGCGCTTCGCCGTTGTTCCGCACCCGCCCGCGCAAAAGGCTGGGGGCATGTCCTCCACGACCCCGAACACCACCTCACCGGACCGACCGGACACATCCGTCACCCCCGCCCCCCGCCACTCCTGGGCCGCTGTGCTCGCCCTCGCCGCCGCCACCTTCACGGTCGTCACCACCGAGATGCTCCCCGTCGGCCTGCTCACCTCGCTCGGCGCGGGACTCGGCGTCTCGCCCGGCACCGCGGGCCTCGCCGTGACCCTGCCCGGGCTGCTCGCCGCCGTCAGCGCCCCGCTGCTGCCGGTCGCCGTCCGCCGCACCGGCCGGCGGACCATGCTGGGCGCACTGCTGCTCCTGCTCGCCGCCGCCAACCTGCTGTGCGCGCTCGCCACGGACTTCGCCGTCCTGCTTCTCGCCCGGGCCCTGGTCGGCGTGTGCATCGGCGGGGTGTGGGCGGTGGCCGCCGGGCTCGCCGTACGGCTCGTGCCGCCGGCCTCGGTCGGCCGGGCGACCTCGGTGATCTTCAGCGGGATCGCGGTGGCCTCGGTGCTCGGTGTGCCCGCGGGCACCTTCCTCGGCGCGCTCGCGGGCTGGCGCTGGTCCTTCGCCGCGCTGTCCGTGCTCGCCCTGACCGCGGCGGGCGTGCTGGCCAGGACCCTGCCGCCGCTGCCGGCGGAGCGGCCGGTCCGCCTCACCACCTTCGGCCGGCTGCTGCGGCTCCCGCAGGTCTCCCGCGGTCTGCTGGCGGTGGCGCTGCTGGTCACCGGCCACTTCGCCGCGTACACCTACGTCCGCCCCGTCCTGGAACGCGTGCCGGGCACCGGGGCGGGCCTGATCAGCACCCTGCTTCTGGGCTACGGCGTCGCGGGCGTCGCCGGCACCTTCGCGGTCGGCGCTCTCGCGGCCCGCGACCCGCGCCGCGCCCTGCTCGCCGTCTCGGCCGGACTCGGCACGGTGGTCGCACTGCTGGTACCCGCCGACGGCTCGCTCGCCGCCTCGACCGCCCTGCTCGTCGTCTGGGGCCTGCTGTACGGGGGTGTCTCCGTCTCCGCGCAGAACTGGCTGTCGGCCGCCGCCCCGCAGGCCCGGGAGGCGGCGTCGGGCCTGTTCGCCGGGGTGTTCAACACGGCGATCGCCCTCGGCGCCTTCACCGGCGGCCGGGTGGCGGATGCCGCGGGCCTGCCACAGGTGCTGTGCCTGGCCGCCGCACTGGCACTGCTCGCGCTGCCCGCGGTCGCCCTGGCCGGGCATGCGGAAGGGGCGGTCACCGTCCCGCGGTGACCGCCCCCCACGGCGTACGGACGCCTACTCGGCGGTGAGCTCCGCCGCCACCAGCTCCGCGATCTGCACCGCGTTCAGGGCCGCGCCCTTGCGCAGGTTGTCGTTGGAGACGAACAGGGCGAGGCCGTTGTCCACGGTCTCGTCCTTGCGGATGCGGCCGACGTACGACGGATCCTGGCCGGCGGCCTGAAGCGGGGTCGGCACCTCGGTGAGGACGACGCCGGGGGCGTCGGCCAGCAGCTCCTTGGCGCGCTCCACGCTCAGCGGGCGGGCGAAGCGGGCGTTGACCTGGAGGGAGTGGCCGGTGAAGACCGGGACGCGCACGCAGGTGCCGGAGACCTTCAGCTCGGGGATCTCCAGGATCTTGCGGGACTCGTTGCGGAGCTTCTGCTCCTCGTCGGTCTCGTCCAGGCCGTCGTCGACGATCGAGCCGGCCATCGGCAGGACGTTGTACGCGATCGGCGCGACGTACTTGTTCGGCTCGGGGAAGCTCGCCGCCGAGCCGTCGTGGGTGAGCTTGGGCGCGTCGTCGCCGACCTTCCTCACCTGCTCGAACAGCTCGTCGACGCCCGCGAGGCCGGAGCCGGACACGGCCTGGTAGGTGGCGACGACCAGCGCTTCGAGGCCCGCCTCCGCGTGCAGCGGCTTCAGTACCGGCATCGCGGCCATCGTCGTGCAGTTCGGATTGGCGATGATGCCCTTGGGACGGTCGGCGATCGCGTGCGGGTTCACCTCGGACACCACCAGCGGTACGTCCGGGTCCCGGCGCCAGGCCGAGGAGTTGTCGATCACGACCGCGCCCTGCGAGGCGACCTTCTCGGCCAGCGCCTTCGAGGTCGCGCCGCCCGCGGAGAACAGCACGATGTCCAGGCCGGTGTAGTCGGCGGTCGCCGCGTCCTCCACCGTCACGCCGTCCAGGACCGTCCCGGCCGAGCGGGCCGAGGCGAACAGGCGCAGCTCGTCGATCGGGAAGTTCCGCTCCGTGAGGATTCTGCGCATGACCGTGCCCACCTGACCGGTGGCTCCGACGATTCCGACCCTCACGGCGACTCCTTCTCGTAACGTTCGTGTGCCTGATGCACGGTCGAGCTTTTCCATCATGCGGCCCACCCCGGCCCGCCTGTCCAGTTCTTTACCCACGGCGCCCGGGGAATGGGACGCGGCATCGCGGCCACCGGTCGTGGACCTTCGGCCGCCACCCCGCTGAGCTGCAGGAAATCAGCCGCACCGGCCCCCGGACCGCAAGCTGTACTGCCCCGCACCTGCCCCGCCGCGCGCCGGCGCATACGACGGTGTGACGTACACCTCGATCCGGACTCCGCCACAAGAGGCCGAACGTTTCCGCCCTCACCGGCGTCATAGGGGAAACGCGGTGAGGAGAGGGGTGGCTGTGCTGCGCAGAAGGACCCGCCGCGGCCAGGGGGACGCGGTACGGGACGATCCCCTGGACGCGGACCAGGAGCGCCGGGTGCGGGCGGTGCTCGCGCTCGGCGGGGTGCCGCAGGCGGACCTGCCGGACGGGGTGCAGCAGGTACGCCTGCGGCTGCTGGAACGGGCCGCGAGCGGGCGCGAGGCGCCGCGGGACGTGTCGGCGTGGGCGGCGGTCGTCGCCTCCAACCTGGCGATGGACTGGCACCGCGCCAAGCGCCGCCAGGAGCGGCTCGGCGAGCGCCTGGCCGCGCTGCGGCAGTCGGCCCACCCCTCCGGCGAGGACACCAGCCTGCTCTCCCTCGCCGTCGCCCAGGGCCTGGACGAGCTGCCCGACACCCAGCGTCAGGTCCTGGTCCTGCGCTTCTACGCCGACCTGCCGGTGCGCGGCATCGCCGAGGAGCTGGGGATCCCCGAGGGCACGGTCAAGAGCAGGCTGCACACGGCGGTACGCGCCCTGCGCGCCCGCCTGCACGAGGACGAGGTGGTGTGACATGGCCGCCGAGCACGACGGGCCTTGTGGTGTGGACGCGCTGATGGCCGCGCTCACCGACGAGCCGCTGCCGCCCGAGGCACCCGAGAACGCCGCGTTCCTGGCGGAGCGCCGGTCGGCGGCGGCCGATGTCGCCCTGCTGCGGGAGCAGCTCGGGATCATCGGGCGGGCGCTGGGCGAAGCCCCCGAGGCCGACCTCACGCACACGCGGAAACCGGATGAACCGGCCCCCGTGCGAGCCCCCCGCCCACGCCGCCGCCCCTTCCTCGCCGTGGCCTTCGGTGCCCTCGCCGTGGCCTGTGCCGGCGCACTGGTGACCGGAACGGGCTGGCTGGTGGCCCGGTCCGGGGGCGGCTCGGACGACTCCGCGAGCAGCGCCAGCGCCCAGCAGGACAGCCGTGGCGGCGCCGGCCTCAGCGCCCCTGGCTATGTCGCCTGCGCCCGCCTCATCGCCGAGGGCGACGTGACCGGCGTCGAGCCGGTGCCCGGCACGGCGCAGGAGCGGATCACCCTGGAGGTGACGCGCTCCTACAAGCCCGCCGAGGGCAAGGACGAGGTCACCTTCGTCATGGGCCAGGACGTCGACCCGCGGCTGCGCACCGGCGACCACGTGCTCGTCGGCATCCCGCGCCACGGCGCCTCCCCCGACATGTGGACCGTCGGCGAGCGGGACATCGCCCGCGAACGCGCCTGGATCCTCAAGGCACTGCCCGAGTCGCGCTCCCTGAGCTGCGAATGAGAAAGGGCGGGCGCCCGAACCGGACGCCCGCCCCCGGTGCCGTACCGGACTTACGGCACGACCTTCTCGATCTTCACGCTGCCGACGCCCGCGGCCGTGCCGCGCGCGTTCACCAGCCGCACCTGACCGAAGAACTCCCGGCCCTCGGGCGCGGCGGCCAGCGCGGTGACGCTGCCGGAGACGGACGCCGACTCGCCCGTGCCGAGCTTCACCGCCGCCGCGTCGTCCACGGTGACGGTGCCGAGGGAGGCGGCGAAGAACACGTCCTTGTAGTCGTAGGCGGTGGAGCCGGCCGGCACCGAGTAGCCCACGACCCTGATGGTGTACGTACCGGCGGCGGGCGAGGCGACGGAGACCGCCTCCTCCGAGTCGCCGTCGGCGGAGCTGCCGACCTCCGTGCCGGCGGCGTCGTAGACGGCCAGGTCGAGGTCGGCCGCCGCGTCGGAGACGCCGCCGATGACGACGTCCAGCGACTTGGCGCCCTGCGGCACCTCGACCGTGGTGGTCTGCGTCTCGCCCTGCTTGATCGTCGGACGGGCCGACTTGGCCGAGCCGAGCGGGCCGCCGGCCAGCTTGCCGTCGATCGCGGCGAAGCCGTTGGTCACCTTCCAGGAGGCGGTGGCCGGGGTGCCGACCTTGGCCTCGGGCACGGTCACGGTCTCCGGGTCGAAGGCCGCGCCGAGGACGGAGACGTCCAGCTTGTACGGGTTGTCGAGCAGCGGCGAGGTGCGGCGCGACTCGACCTCGATCTCCCAGACGCCCGGCTGCGGGTCGGCGTAGGACCGCACGTCGGGCTTGCAGCCGTTGCCGTCGAGGTAGTTGTTGTAGCAGTACGGCGTGCCGGTGGTGTCGACCGCGGTGCCGTAGGGGTGGATGGCGATGAACCGGGTCTGGCTCTTGTCCTTCAGCCCGCCGATCGCGACCTCCAGCGACTTCGCGCCCTCGGGCACGGTCACGAAGTAGTGCTGCGTGCTGTTGCGCTGCACGGTGTTCGACGCGGAGAAGGTGTACTTCAGCGGCGCCGAGACCACGACCGTGTTCAGGACCTGCTTGTCGACGCCCTCGGTCCTCGGGTCGTCGACCTCCAGGATCGCGCTCTTGACACCCGCGGACTTCGGAGCGGCCTGGACCTTGACGGTCACCGGCTGGTTCAGCGGCAGCTTCACCTCGTCGGAGCCGACGATCCGGAACGTGCCGCCCGCGTTGTTCTCCAGGTCCAGCTCGTGCCGGATCGCCTTGTCCGCGCCGGACGTACGGGTGATGGTGACCTCGTACGTCTTCTTCTGGCCGGCCTTCAGGCCGCCCTCACGGTCGTAGAGGCCGGTGCCGTAGCCAGGAGTTTTCAGCTTGTCGTCCATCGCGGTGTCGACCGGCGCCTTCACGGTGTAGTCGTGCGCGGTGGCGCCGTCGAGGATCGCGTCCCAGGCGTCCTCGATGTCGATGAGGCCCGCGCCCTCCTCGTACGCCTGCACACCCTTGATGTGGTCGGCGGTGGAGGTGAGCGCCGTGCGCAGGGTGGCGGGCTTCAGGTCGATGCCCTTCCGCTTGGCGGCGGACAGCAGCAGCGCGGAGGCGCCCGCGGCCTGCGGGGACGCCATCGAGGTGCCCTGGAGCATCGAGTAGCCGGCCGGGAGGGAGTAGCCCGCCTCGGCGACCGGGCCGCCGGGCAGCCAGGTCTGCGTGGTGTTGATCGCGGCGCCCGGGGCGACCAGGGTGGGCGTGAAGCCGCCGTCCTCACGCGGGCCGCGCGAGGAGAACGGCATCATCGCGTACTTCTTCTCCACGACCGAGCCGTAGTTGGCCGCCCAGGTCGCCTTGGAGATGGACGCGCCGACCGAGATCACCTTGTCGGCGAGGGCCGGGTCGCCGATGGTGTTGACGCCGGGGCCGGAGTTGCCCGCGGAGATCACCAGCTGGACGCCGTAGGTGTCGATGAGCCGCGTGTACAGCTCGGCGCGCGCGTTGTTGCCGTCGTTCAGCGCCGGCAGGCCGCCGATGGACATGTTGACGATGTCGACGCCGCGGTTGACGACGAGGTCGATCATGCCCTCGGTGAGCGCGACGTTGGTGCAGCCGCCGGTCCAGGTGCAGGCACGGGAGGAGACGATCTTCGCGCCCGGAGCCGCGCCGTTCATCTTCCCGCCGAACAGGCCGTTGGCGGCGGTGATGCCGGCGACGTGCGTGCCGTGCTCGGACTCGATGACGCCGATGTTGACGAAGTCGGCCTTGGCGCCGGCCGAGTTGTAGACGACGTCCTTGCGGATCTCGACGACGAACGGCTGGCGCTCGGCGACGTCGGTCGCCGGGTTGTCGGTGCCGAACCAGCCGATCTGGAAGCCGTCCTTGTACGGCTTCATCGGCGTGTCGTCACCGAAGTCCTGGTTGTTGTTCAGGTCGACGCGGACGGTCCCGGCCGCCGCGTCGTACAGCACGCCCCAGGAGTCGGTGGTGTCGCCGTCGCGGTTGGCGTCGCCGGCCGCGTCACCGCCCGTGGTGTACGACTCCAGGAAGGTGCTGACCCGGTACGAGCCCGCCGGGGCCGTCCACGTCCTGCCGCCGTAGGTGAAGGTGGGCCCGGAGACGGAGGTCACCATCGGGCGCCAGGTCCTGTCCTGGTCGACGACGGGGTCGGTCGCCGTCACCCAGTCGACGATCTTCCGCTCGCCGGTGGTGGTCTTCTGCAGCGCCGGGTGGCCGAGGTCCACGCCCGAGTCGAGGATGCCGATGGTGATGCCGCGGCCGTCCGCCTTCGGGTGGTCCTCGACGAAGTCGACGGCACCCGTCTCGAAGGACGGGTTGTACGGGTTCTCGGCGGGCGTCTTCCTGCCGGGCGCCGGGTAGCCGGCCTTGGCCGCCGACTTGGCGGTGCCGACGCTCGGGTCGTCCAGCGGGATCTCCTCCCGCAGGTCGATGCCGTGCACCGAGGAGAGCTTCGCGGCGGCGGCGATGGCCGAGTCCGCCTTCGCGGTGGGGACGGTGGCGCGGACGTAACCGAGCTTGTCGTAGGTCCGCCCCACGACGCCGCCCTTGACCGCGTCCAGCTGTCCGGCGACCTGTTCGGTCTGCCCGGGCGCGGTGGCGACCATCAGCGTCACGTTCTTGTCGCCGTCGGCCTTGGCCTCGGCGAGCAGGGCCGCGTCGTCCGAGCCGAGCTTCTTCTGCGCGGACTTGACGCCGGGGTCGGCGCTGACGGGCTGTGTGTCGCCGGCGAAGGCCAGGGGTATCGGCCCCGCCGCGGAGAGCGCGGCCACGAGACCGGCGGCCACGGCTATGCGGGCCACGCGTCTCGCGCCCGGTATCGGATCGCTCTGGGGGGTGAGGGTCATCGGCATCCCTTGTAGGTAAAGGAACGTGCGGTGAGCGACCGGGATTGAACGGCCCTGGTCGCAACGGTCCGGAATGCGATCCCGGACGGCCGCTCAGCTTTACGCAAGGGGCGATTGTTTGGGGAGAGTTGACCGAATCGATATGCATGTATGGGGAAAACCCGCGATGCAGTTTACGGACATCAGCCCTGGAAGGTGACAAGTCGCCCAACGCCGCCCCATGCCGGGGTCGGTGGGTTAACGTCCCGTAATGCGCAGGAAGTTGAGGGTGGCGGCCTACGCCGTGTGCGTCCGCGACGGACAGGTGCTCCTCGCCCGCTCACCGGGCCCCGGCGGCACCCCCGAGTGGGTGCTGCCCGGCGGCGGGATGGAGCACGGTGAGGATCCCTACGACACCGTCGTGCGGGAGGTGGAGGAGGAGACCGGCTACCGCATCGAGCTCACCGGGCTGCTCGGCGTGGACTCGTCCCACCGCAGGTTCCCGGGCCGTTTCGGCCGCACCGTCGATCACCACGGCGTGCGGCTCGTCTACGAGGGCCGGGTCGTCGGCGGCGAACTGCGGTACGAGGTCGGCGGCTCCACCGACATGGCGGCCTGGCAGGACCTGGACGCCCTGCCCGGCCTGAACACCGTGCGGCTCGTTGACGTCGCGCTGCGGCTGTGGCGGGAGCGGCCGGCGGCGGGGAGGGCCGTGCTCGCCGAGGAATAGCCCTTCACCCTCCGGTACTCCGGAGGGGAAATGCCTCCGCTACCCCGGAAAGTGAACAGTGCGTGACCGCTCCCCGGCCGTTCGGGGAGCGGCCCGTGGCCGCGCAGGGTGGTCCAAGATCCACGTACGGTGATCGGCGCCACCCGTTGCCACCGCGTTTACGCGCAGGTCATTCCCGGTGCCAACGATCCAGTGAGAGCGGGAGGTTCGCGGCAGCGGCCCCCGTGACCACTGCCGACGCGTTCGCACTCGGGGAGAGAAAGCGCCATGTCGCGCACACGCTCTGTCGCCGGCTCCGCCCACGGGGTCCACCGCCGTTCCATCCTCGCCGCCACCTCCGCGGTGGCCCTCTCCGCGGGCGTCGGCTACGCCCTGCGGCCCAGCGACAGCCAGGCCGCCACCACCACCCACGGCACCTCCGAGGCGCCGCTCGCCGCCTCGCGCAAGGCACCGGCGGCGCCGCTCGCGCCGTACACCAAGGGCACCACCCTCGCCTCCGTCGCCACCCCGCGCGGCAGCTCCGGCTACCGCCGTCTCGGCGACGGGCCCGGCTGGCAGCGCGTCGTGCGCTCCGACCTGGCCGCCCCCAAGTCCGGGCGCACCGGACGCCGTACCGCGCTCGCCGCGTTCGTACAGCTCACCGACCTGCACATCATCGACGCCCAGCACCCGCTGCGCCTGGAGTACCTGCGCTCCGCCGACGTGCACGCCTGGCGGCCGCACGAGGCGCTGACCGTGCAGGGCGCCATCGCGCTCGTGGAGCGGATCAACGCGCTGCGGGGCGCCCCCGTCACCGGCGCACCGCTGCACTTCGCGATGACCACCGGCGACAACTGCGACAACAACTCCAAGACCGAGCTGGAGTGGTTCCTGACGGTCATGAGCGGCGGCCGCGTCACCCCCAACTCCGGCGACCCGCGCCGCTACGAGGGCGTCCAGAACAGCGGCCTCAAGCAGTACTGGCAGCCCGAGGCGGCCGTGCGCGACGCCGACAAGCAGCTCGGCTTCCCGCAGCTGGACGGCTTCCTCAAGGCCGCGATCCGCGAGGCGCGCAGCCCCGGCCTGAACCTGCCCTGGTACTCCACGGTCGGCAATCACGACTCCATGCCGCTGGGCTGCTACGCCTCACACGGCGACTCCTACCTCACCGAACTCGCCATCGGCGGGAAGAAGCTGATGAGCCTGCCCGCCGCCGAGGCGCAGAAGCTCCAGGCCGCCATCAAGAACGCCACCGACTGCCAGGGCGTGGGATACGCCGACTTCCTCAAGGCTCACGCCCGCGCCATGCGCTCGGTGACCCCGGACGAGAAGCGCGCCCCGTTCACCCCGGCCGACTACCTCAAGGCACACCTGAACCCGGCGTACCGGGGCCTGGGCCCGGTCGGTCACGGCTACTCCTCGGCGAACCTCGACGCGGGCACCCAGTACTACGCCTTCCGCATCGCCGACGACGTCATCGGCGTCAGCCTCGACACCACCGACCCCGGCGGTCACTACGAGGGCTCCATCGGCGCGGACCAGCTGCGCTGGCTGGAGCGCACCCTGCGCGAGAACAAGGACTCGTACGCCGTCGTCTTCTCCCACCACACCAGCAGGACGATGACGAACACCCGCCCCGACCCGGCCCGCCCGAACGAGCGCCGCTACGACGGTCAGCGCCTCCTGGCGGTCCTCGGCCGTCACCGCAATGTGCTCGCCTGGGTGAACGGCCACATCCACAAGAACGACATCACCCCGCACGCCTTCGCCGACGGCGGCTCCTTCTGGGAGATCTCCACCGCCTCCCACGTCGACTACCCGCAACTCGCCCGGGTCATCGAGCTGGTGGACAACAAGGACGGCACGCTCTCGCTGTTCACCACGCTCGTCGAGTCCTCGGCCCCGCACCGCACGGACTTCGGCGACCTGTCCCAGACGGGCCTGGCGGCGCTGTACCGCGAGCTGTCCTTCAACGCGCCGGGCGCGCGCACGTCCCTGTCGGGTGACGCGGTGGACCGCAACACGGAGCTGGTGCTCAAGAAGGGCTGAGAGGCGCTCAACCGTCCCGAAGGGCGTCAACCTCGGCCTGCGCGCCGGAGTCTGTCCCCCCGACCGATCATCACAAGGGGGAAGACATGACCGTACGCGTACGGACGGCACTGGTGGCGGCGACGGCCCTGGCCCTGTCGGCCGCCCTGGCCGCCCCGGCGATCGCGGCGCCGCCCGCGAGACCCGGCGGCCACGACGCGACCCGCAGGGCTGTGGAGGCCGCGGTCGAGGCCGGTGTGCCGGGGGTGACGGTGACGGCCCGGGACGGCCGCGGCAGCTGGTCGGCGACGGCGGGCCTCGGTGACATCGGGACGGGCGAGCCGCGTTCGCCGCGGGACCACTACCGCGTCGGCAGCGTCGCCAAGACGTTCGTCGCCACGGTGATGCTCCAGCTGGAGGCCGAGGGCCGGCTGTCGCTCGACGACACCGTGGAGCAGTGGCTGCCGGGTCTGGTCCACGGCGGCGGCCACGACGGCAGCCGGATCACCCTGCGCCAGCTCCTGAACCACACCAGCGGCATCTACAACTTCCTGTCCGACCCGGACTTCCGCGGGACACGCATGAGCCCGGAGGGCTTCTTCCAGCACCGCTACCACCCGCTGACACCCGAGGACCTGGTCGCGATCGCCATGCGGCACGAGCCCTACTTCACGCCGGGCACGGACTGGAAGTACTCCAACACCAACTACGTCCTGGCCTCGCGGGTGATCGAGAAGGCCACCGGCCGCCCGTACGGCACGGAGATCCGCCGCCGCATCATCGAGCCGCTGAAGCTGCGCAACACCTCCGTCCCGGTCACCCGGGTCACCGTCCCGAGCCCCAGCAGCCGTGCCTACGCCAAGCTCGCCCCGACGACGACCGGACCGACGTACGACGTCACGGAGTTCCACCCGTCGCTGGCCTACGGGGGCGGGGGAGTGATCTCCGACTCGGCCGACCTGAACCGCTTCTACCGGGCCCTGCTGCGCGGCAGGCTGCTTCCGCCGGAGCAGCTGAAGGCCATGAAGACCACGGTGACGGTCCCGGGCAGAACGAACGGCCGCTACGGCCTCGGCCTCATCGACCGGAAACTGTCCTGCGGCGTCCACGTCTGGGGCCACGGCGGCGACATCCTCGGCTCCCTCACCGAGGCCGTGACGACCGCCGACGGCCGCCACTCCCTGGCCTTCAACTTCAACGGGAACTGGACGGGGGACACCGACAAGGTCATCGAGGCGGAGTTCTGCGCCGAGTGACGGCGACGACGGTCAGGCCCGCCAAGCCGTACGCCAGGATGGTCCTAGCCGCGTGACTTCACGCCGTTCAACCCAACCGCCCCGCACTCCACGAGGAGGGGCCGCCGGCGATTCCGGCGGCCCCTCCTCTCCCCTCCTGACACGGCCCCGGCCCCTCACTGGCGGGGCAGCACCACGACATAGGCGGCCGGTTCCCGGTCCCCCGACGCCATCAGGGCCGTACGGACCACCGCCGCCTGCTGCTCCATGGCGTCACGGAGCTTCCTCGGCGTCAGGTACACCACCGTGATCCCCAGCCGTTCGAGGTGCTCGCGCTTGCCGGCGTACTCCGACCACAGCTCGTCGTCGTGCCGGTGGGTGCGGGTGTCCAGCTCCACCGCCACCGCCTGCTCCGGCCAGTAGGCGTCCACGCCGCCGAGGTGCGGGCCGCCCGGCAACCGCAGATCGACGTTCCACACCGGGTCCGGCAGGCCGTACTCGCCCACCATCCGGTACAGGCGGTCCTCGGCGATCGCCCGGCTCTCGGCCAGCAGGGAGTCCACCGCGTCCACCACCTGCGGGCGGCTCAGCAGCCGCGCCCGGTTCAACTCCCGTACCACCGCCGCCGGTTCGCAGTGGCCGCCGCGGACCGCCTCCGTCAGCAGCCGCCGTACGGCACCCGCGTCCGACAGCCCGGCCACCGCGTCGGCCAGGGCCCGCGGCACCGGCGCGACCGGAAGGCCCGTCACCTGCTGCGGGGTGGGCAGGGCGGCCGTGCGGATGATGTGCGCGCAGCCCGTCGAGCGCAGCCGGCGCAGCCGGGGGACCAGGACGTCGAAGGCCTCCAGGGACGGCAGCGGGGGAGCGGAGGCGAAGCCGTGCAGCGTCAGCGCGGCGAGGCCGGTGATCATCGCCTCGGGGTAGGCGGTGGGGGCCGCCTCCTGGGCGCCGGGCTGGGTCGGGACCCCGGTGGACGGCTCGCGTGCCGCGTACATCAGCACCGCGTGCAGCCGCTCCTCGCTGGTCGGCGGGCCGGGGTGGAGCAGGACGACACCCGGCAGGATCTGCTGCCAGGGGCCGCCGGGGCGGCACTGCCCGGTCGTCTCGGCGGCCGGGACTCCGTGCGCCCGGAGCTGAGCGACCGTCACGACGCGGCGGGGACCGCCGGACAGGTGCTGCAGGGGGCGGGGGGAGAGCGGGGTGTTGTGGTTCATGACCCGGAGGTTCCCGCGTACGGGCCCGCTCCGAACCGGTGTTACATGTCCGTCGACAAATACGGACAAGGGCGCCTTAAAGGACGCGTGTTCGGGTGCCGAAAACCCCTGGTCCGTTCGGGTGCGGGCCAGGGGTTACGGCTCCTCTTGCCTGAATTTCGTAACGATCACGGAACGCTCAAGCGTGGGCCAAAGATCGATCGCTCCTGACCGGTCGTCAGGGAGTCGCCGACGCCGCGTCCCGGGCCTGTCCCCGCAGCGCCCGCGCCAGGTCGTCCCGCGCCTCCAGCACCAGACGGCGCAGGGCGGGGGCGGCCTGCTCGTGCGAGGACAGCCATGCGTCCGTCGCGTCCAGCGTCGTCCGCGAGGCCTGCAGGGACGGGAACAGGCCCTGGACGACGTCCATCCCGATCTGGATCGACCGCTCGCTCCACACCCGCTCGATCGCCGCGAAGTACTTCTCCGCGTACGGCGCCAGCAGCTCCCGCTGCGAGGCCTGCGAGAAGCCCGCGATCGTCGCCTCGACCAGGGCGTTGGACAGCGCGTCCGACTCCACCACCTGCGCCCAGGCCTGCGCCTTCACCGCCGCCGACGGGCGGGCGGCGAGGCAGCGGACCTGGTGGCGCTTGCCGGACGCGGTGTCGTCCCGGGCCAGCTCCTGGGCCAGCACCGCCTCGTCCGCGACCCCGTGCGCCGCGAGCGGCTCCAGGAACGCCCACCGCAGCTCCTGGTCCACCTCCAGCCCGTCGATCTCCGCCGTGCCCTCCAGCAGGTCCCGCAGCAGCCGCAGATCCGTCTGCTCCGAGGCCACTGACGCGAAGAAGCGGGCCCACGCCAGCTGCTGCTCACTGCCCGGCCCGGCGGCCCGCAGCTCCCGCAGCGCGCCCTCGGCGAGCAGCCGCCCGCCCGTCCGGCGCCACTCGGGGGCCGCGTAGTGCACCAGCGCCGAGTTCGCCCAGGCGTGCAGCATCTGCAGCACCCCGATGTCGGACTCGCGGCCCGCGAACCGCAGCACCAGGTCCACGAAGTCCCGCGCCGGGAGCAGCGCGTCCCGGGTCATGTTCCACAGCGCCGACCAGCACAGGGCGCGCGCGAGCGGATCGGTGAGGTCACCCAGACCGGCCCGCAGCGTCTCCAGCGAGGTCTCGTCGAAGCGGATCTTGCAGTACGTCCAGTCGTCGTCGTTGACGAGTACCAGCTCCGGCGCCTGCGCTCCCGCCAGTTCCGCCGTCGTCGTCCGTGGCCCGTCGACGTCCACCTCGGCCCGCGCGTACCGCTCCAGCGCGCCCGAGTCGCCCCGCCGGTACAGGCCCACCGCCACCCGGTGCGGCCGCAGCTCGGGGTGGGACTCGGCGGCCTCCTGCACCACGGCCAGCTCGGCGACCCGGCCCTGCCGGTCCAGCAGCACCTGCGGCGTCAACGCGTTCACCCCGGCCGTCTGGAGCCAGGAGCGCGCCCACGCCCCCATGTCCCGTCCGCTGGTCTCCTCCAGCACCGCCAGCAGGTCACCGAGCCGGGTGTTGCCGTACGCGTGCCGCTTGAAGTAGCGCCGGGCGCCCTCCAGGAACGCGTCCTGACCGACGTACGCCACCAGCTGCTTCAGAACCGAAGCCCCCTTGGCGTACGTGATGCCGTCGAAGTTCAGCTTGGCGTCCTGCAGATCCCGGATGTCGGCGGTGATGGGGTGCGTGGACGGCAGCTGGTCGGCGCGGTACGCCCACGCCTTGCGGCGGTTGGCGAAGGTGATCCAGCCGTCCTTGAAGCGGGTCGCGCCGACCAGCGAGAACGCGCCCATGAAGTCGGCGAAGGACTCCTTCAGCCACAGGTCGTCCCACCACTCCATGGTGACCAGGTCGCCGAACCACATGTGCGCCATCTCGTGCAGGATCACATTGGCACGGCCCTCGTACGACGCCCGCGTCACCTTGCCGCGGAAGATGTACTCCTCCCGGAAGGTCACCAGGCCCGGGTTCTCCATCGCGCCGAGGTTGTACTCGGGCACGAACGCCTGGTCGTACTTCCCGAAGGGGTACGGGTAGTCGAAGTGGTCGTGGAAGAAGTCCAGGCCCTGCTTGGTCACCAGGAACACGTCGTCGGCGTCGAAGTGCTTGGCCAGTCCCTTGCGGCACAGGGCGCCGAGGGGGATCTCCAGCCGGGTGCCGTCCTCGAACACACGCTCATAGGAGTCCGTCACGTAGTGGTACGGCCCCGCCACCACGCAGGTGATGTACGTCGAGATCGGCCTGGTCTCCGCGAACCGCCACACCCCGTCGGCGCGTTCCCCGGCCCCGTTGCTCCACACCGTCCACCCCTCGGGCGCCCGCACCTCGAAGCGGAACGGGGCCTTGAGGTCGGGCTGCTCGAAGTTCGCGAAGACGCGGCGCGAGTCGGCCGGCTCGTACTGGGTGTACAGGTACACCTCGCCGTCCTCGGGGTCGACGAAGCGGTGCAGTCCCTCACCGGTGCGGGAGTAGGCGCACTGGGCGTCGACCACCAGCTCGTTGTCGGCGGCCAGGTCCTCCAGCAGGATCCGGGAGCCGTCGAAGACCTGGCCCGGGTCGAGATCCCGGCCGTTGAGGGTGACGGAGGTCACACTCGGCGCGACGAGGTCCGCGAAGCTGCTCGCGCCCGGCTCGGCACAGCGGAAGCGGATCGTGGTGACGGACCGGAAGGTGCGGGGCCCGGCCCCGTCGGCGTCCTGGTCACCGACCGCGGAACGCACGTCGAGGGACACCTCGTACCCGTCCACGGACAGCAGTGCGGCCCGCTCCCGGGCCTCGTCGCGGGTCAGATTCTCACCGGGCACCGGCGGTACTCCCTCTGGTCGTGTTCAGCATGCGGACAGCGACGATCCTGCCATGCGCCCTTGGTGCGGGCAGTCGGGAATGGCCGGGGTGAGCAGCGGTGTTCCATCGGGAAACGCTTGCCTCATGAGGAGAGACATGTCGGACAAGACCCCCGTCGACTTCTGGTTCGACCCGCTGTGCCCCTGGGCCTGGATGACCTCCCGCTGGGTGCTGGAGGTGGAGAAGGTCCGGGACATCGAGGTCCGCTGGCATGTGATGAGCCTCGCCGTGCTCAACGAGGACAAGCTCGACCAGCTCCCCGAGCAGTACCGCGAGATGCTCGCGACCAAGGCCTGGGGCCCGGTCCGGGTCGTCATAGCGGCCCAGGAGGAGCACGGCGCCGAGGTGCTCGGTGATCTCTACACCGCGCTCGGCACCCGCATCCACAACCAGGGCGAGGGCCCGGAGAAGGAAGCGGTCGCCGCCGCCCTGAAGGACGCCGGCCTGCCCGAGTCCCTCATGGACCACTGGGACTCCACGCCGTACGAGCCCCAGCTGCGCGCCTCCCACAAGGAGGGCATCGACAAGGTCGGCCAGGAGGTCGGCACCCCGGTCATCGCCGTCCCCGGCGCCGACGGCGAGCAGATCGCCTTCTTCGGCCCGGTCGTCACCCCCGCCCCGAAGGGCGAGGAGGCCGCCCGGCTCTGGGACGGCACCCTCGCCGTGGCCTCGGTCCCCGGCTTCTACGAGATCAAGCGCACCCGCACCAAGGGCCCGGACTTCAGCAATCTGTAACGGTCACTCGGGGGCGGCGGCCTCTTCCCGGAACCGCTCGGGGAGGACGTCGCCGCCTCGCGTGTGGAAGTACGGCTGGTACCACAGACAGCCCTCGGCGGAGCATCGCCAGAGGTCGTCCACGTAGTGGCGATCCCCCTTCGCCGCACGGACAGCGGCCTTCTCCTCGGCGTTGAGCTTCCGGAAGCCGTGCCAGGCACGGCAGGTGGGACACCACTTGTGGGTCATCAGCCTCTCCTCGCGATCACCGCCAGGTCCGGGAAGTCCGTCACCACCGCGTCGACTCCCAGGTCGTAGTACAGCGCGTACTCCGCGAAGGCGTCCCCGAAATCGGTCGATCCGGTGCCGCGCCGGAAGTCCACCGGCAAGAACTGGTTCTCCGACCGGAAGGTGTACGGACCCACCTTCAGGCCCGCCGCGTGGGCGTCGGACAGCAGAGCGGTCGGCGTACCGAGCCTGCCGTCCGCGCCCACCGGCACGACCGACGACCTGTCCGGTCCGATCCAGTCCGCGTACTCGGCGATCCGCGCGAGCCCCGCCGGGGTCATCATGTCCCTGTACGTCGTCGGGTCGCCGGCCGAGACCAGGTCGTACGGCCCTCCCGTCGTCCCCAGCGCCTGCCACAGCGGCACGCCCAGGCGCTCGGCGGCGATCCGCTTCAGGCTCGTCGGCTCGAAGGACTGCACCACGCACTCCCGGCGGCCCAGCCGGTTCCGGCGGATCGTCCGCGCGAGCTTCGGCTCCAGGGGCAGACCGATCGAGCGGAAGTACGTGGGGTGCTTGGTCTCGGGGAAGACGGCGATCGTCCGGCCGTAGGCCTTCGACAGCTTCCGCGCGAGGTCCACCACCTCCTGGAAGGTGAGCACCTCCTCCCGGCCGTCGAACACCGTGTTGCGGTTGCGGACCTGCGGCAGCCGCTCCACCGCCCGCAGCGTCTTCAGCTCCGCCAGCGTGAAGTCCTCGGTGAACCAGCCGGTCACCGACCGCCCGTCCACGGTCCTGGTGGTCCTCCGGTCCGCGAACTCCGGGTGCCGGGCCACGTCCGTCGTCTGGGATATCTCGTTCTCGTGCCGGACCACCAGCACATGGTCCTTCGTCGGCACCAGGTCCGGCTCGATCCAGTCGGCGCCCGTCTGCACGGCGTACGTGTACGAGGCCGCCGTGTGCTCGGGCCGCCAGCCCGCCGCGCCGCGGTGACCGATGACCACGGGGCGGTGCGTCCCCGTACGGCCGGCCGCCGCCGCGGCGGGCACGGCGGCGGCCGCCGGGGTGACGGCGGCCGCGAGCAGCAGGGATCGGCGTCTCAGATGCATACGACTCCCTTTCTCGGCAGGGTCGGCAAGATCGGCGAGGTCGTTCACGTACGTGCCCGGGAGCGCGCCTCCGCCAGCCGGGCCAGGTGCTCCTCGTACCCCTTCGCGTAGTGGGCCGCCCGCCCGGCGTCCGGCTCGACCACCGCGGTCGGCTTCGTCCACCCGGCCGCGTCCAGCGCGACCCCGTACCGCTCGGCCGCCGCCAGCACCGCGCCCCGCGCGCCCACCTCGCCCTCGACGACCCTGAGCGGCCTTCCGAGCACGTCGGCGAGCAGCCGCATCCAGGCGGGGCTGCGGGTGCCGCCGCCGCACACCGCGAGCGACCCCGTCAGACCGGCGGCCTGAAGGCAGTGGCGGGCCGCGTACCCGATGCCCTCGCAGGTGGCGCGGATCAGGTCGCCGCGGGTGGACTCCAGTGACACACCGGTGAGTTCGGCGCGCAGCCGCGGTTCGACGAACGGGGCCCGCTCGCCCGAGGGCGCGAAGTACGGCAGCACCCGCACCCCGTGCGCGCCCGGCGGGGTGTCGGCCAGCAGGCCGTCGACCTCCTCGTGGGGGACGCCCGTCGTCGACAGCACCCAGTCCAGGGCGGCCGTACCGACCATCGCGGGCATGGCGCGCAGCCAGTGCCCGGGCCGGTCGGTGGAGATGTGGAGGCCGGCCGGTTCGCCGGTCAGGTCCAGCTCGGTCGTCGCGACCAGGGCGGCCAGGCACGTGCCGACGATGAGCAGGCCGTCGCCGGGGGCGGTGACGCCGGCGCCGAGCGCGCAGGCCGGCAGGTCGTACGGGCCGTTCGCGATGCGGGTGCCGGGCGGCAGGCCCTCGCCCCGCGTCTCGGCCGTGGCGATCGGGTCGCTCACCGGAGCGAGCAGCCGCCGCCGGTGGGTCAGCCCCAGCAGCTCCACGACCCGGTTGTCGTACGAGCGGGTGCGCGGGTCGAGGAACGGCATCGACGCGTCCGACACATCCGTCGCCGCCCGCGCCCCCGTCAGCCGCCGGAAGACCATGTCCTTGCAGTACAGGGCGGTGGACGCCGCATCCAGGGCCTTCGGGTCGTGCCGGTCGAACCAGGCCAGCAGCGGGCCCGGGCAGCCGGGGAACATGGCGCTGCCCGTGCGCCGGAACACCGTCTCGAAGGTGCCGTCCGCCAGCCACTGGCCGACCAGCTCGTGCGCCCGCCCGTCCATCCAGGAGGCCGCCGGCCGCACCGGACGGCCCTCGCCGTCCACCAGCCACACCCCGTCGCCCTGCCCGGTGAGCCCGGCCAGCTCCACCGGCTCCGGCACCCGCGAGGTCAGCTCCTGGAGGACGGCGAGGACCGCCGTGTACACCTCCTCCATGTCCTGCTCGACGACCCCGCCGTGCAGTGCGAGGCCCACCGGGCGGGACGCGACGGCCAGTTGGGTGCCCGTGCCGTCGAACGCGGCCGCCTTCACCATGGACGTGCCCACGTCGATACCGACGTACATGCCAGCTCCTCCGGTCGTCATGTCAGGCAGTGCGCCAGCGGCTCCCCGCGCAGCCAGCGCCCGACCTCTTCCGCCGCGATCCGCGCCGCCTTCTCGGCCACCGCGCGCGAGGCACCGCCCAGGTGGGGGGTGAGCACCACCCGGTCGGCCAGGGCGTGCAGCCGTGACTCCTGGGGCAGCGGCTCCCGCGCGTATGTGTCGAGCGCCGCCGCCGACAGCCGCCCGCCCTCCAGCGCGTCGCACAGCGCGTCCTCGTCGAGGAGCGGGCCACGGGCCGCGTTCACCACCACCGCGCCGCGCGGCAGCAGCGCCAGCTCGCGGGCGCCGAGCAGCCCGCGGGTCTCGGAGGTGAGACGGGCGTGCAGGGTGACCACCCGGGAGCGGCGCAGCAGGTCGTCGAGCGAGGTGACCCTGAGGCCGTGGATCTCGCCGCGCACGTACGGGTCGTACACCATCACCTGCGCCCCGAACGCGCACAGCACCCGGGCGACCCGGCTGCCGACGGCCCCGTAGCCGATCAGCCCGACGGGCAGGTCCTCCAGCTCCAGACCGCTGTGCTCGTACGTGTAGTACGACGCCCCCGCCCAGCTCCGCTGCCCGGCCAGCAGGTCGTGGGCCTGGGGGATGCGGCGCAGGGCCGCCAGCATCAGGCCGACGGTGAACTCGGCGGTGGCGGCGGCGTTGCGGCCCGGCGCGAAGCAGACCCGTACGTCACGGGACTTGGCCGCGTCCAGGTTCACGTTCACCGGCCCGCCGCGGCAGACCACGACCAGCCTCAGGTCCGGGCAGGCGGCGAGGACCCGTTCGGTGACCGGGCCCATCTGCGTGACCAGGACCTCCGCCCCGGCCAGCGCCCCGATCAGCTCGTCCTCGGCATCGCTGGCCTCCTGCACCTCGGCGACCGGGCCGAACGGCTCCAGCGGCCACCCGAGTTTCAGTTCCGTCACCTGAGCCCGCTCCACCTCGTGCTCCACCGCCCGCGTGATCAGCGACGGCAGGACGAAGTGGTCGCCGGCGGCCACCACACGCACGGGTTCGGTCATCGCAGGGAATCTCCCGTCTCGGCGTCGAAGACATGGGTGAGTCCGGTCGCGACCCGGACCCGTTCGTCGTGGGCGAGCCGCACCTCGGGGCCGGTGAGGACGACGAGCGGCCGCTCGACACCCTCCAGGGCCAGGGTCGCGATGCCCGCCTCCAGGAGCGGTTCGTGGGCGACGACCCGAGCGGGCAGGCCGCCGTCCCCGGTGAGTTCCAGGTCCTCCGGGCGGATCCCGACCACCACCTCCCGGCCCGCCGCCACCGGCACCGGCAGCGCGATGCGCGCGGAGCCCGAGAGGCGGGCGTGGCCGTCGCCGTCCGCTATGCCGGGCAGCAGGTTGACCGCGGGTTCACCGACGAAGTCCGCGACGAAGAGGTTGGCCGGGTGGTCGTAGATCTCGTACGGGGTGCCGAGCTGCTGGATCACGCCGTCCTTCATCACGGCGATCCGGTCGGCGAGGGAGAGGGCCTCCTCCTGGTCGTGGGTGACCAGGATCGTCGTGTGGCCCAGGTCCTTCTGGATGCGCTTGAGTTCGCGGCGGGTGGTGTCGCGCTGGGCCGCGTCCAGGTGGGAGAGGGGCTCGTCGAGGAGCAGGACGTCGGGTTCGCGGATCAGCGCGCGGGCGAGGGCGACCCGCTGCTTCTGACCGCTGGACAGTCCGGCCGGGCGGGCGTCGAGCAGGTCGGTGAGGCCGACGCGCCCGGCGATGTCCTTCACCTTGCGGGCCACGTCCCCCCGCGCCGCCCGTTTGCGGGCCTTCAGGCCGAACGCCAGGTTCTCCGCCACCGTCAGCGGCGGGTACAGCGCGTAGTTCTCGAACGCGACCCCGACGTTGCGCTGCTGGGCGGGCTGCCGGACCACCGACGCACCGCCGACCCGGATGTCCCCGCCGGTCACCGTCTCCAGACCGGCGATCATCCGCAGGGTGGTGGACTTGCCGCACCCGGACGGGCCGAGCAGCCCCAGCAGCTCCCCGGACCGCAGCGCGAGGTCGAGGCCGCGCACCGCGTCCACCGCCGGGCGCCCCCGCGACCGGTAGGTCTTGCGCAGATCACGTAGCTCCAGCTCGGTCATGGCTGCCGCCCTTCGTCGCGCAAACCTCGTAACGGACCTTCTGCTCGTCCAGGTCCCGCAGCGCCTCGGCCGGCGCCCCGTCGTCGACCAGCACCAGGTCGAAGCGGGACAGCGGCACGACCCGGTGCAGGGCGACCCGGCCGAGCTTGGTGTGGTCGATGAGCAGGACGTTGCGGGCGGCCGAGTCGAGCATCGCCCGCTTCACCGACACGATGTGCTGCTCCTGGTGGTAGGCGTAACCCCCGTGCACGGCCGACGTGGACGCGAAGCAGACGTCCACGCGCAGCTGCTCGATCGCCTCGACGCAGGACACGCCGAGGAAGGAGGAGTGCAGGGGGTCGTAGTCGCCGCCGAGGGCCATCAGATGGATGCCCCGCTGGTCCGACAGCAGGTTGATCGCCTCCAGGAAGTTGGTGACGACCGTCAGCGGGGTGACCTCGCCGAGCCGCAGGCGGCGGGCTATCTCCAGGGTGGACGTGGAGTCGTCCAGCATGATCGCCATACCGGGCTCGATCAGCCTCAGCGCGTGCTCGGCGACGGCCGCCTTCTCCGCGCGCATGGTCTTCAGCCGGTACTGCACGTTCGACTCGAAGACCCCGGACGGCTGCGCGGTCACCCCGCCGCGGAACTTGCGTACGATGCCCTGCCGCTCCAGCTCGTCGAGGTCACGGTGGATGGTCATCAGGCTCACCCCGAACCGCTCGGCGAGCTCCGCCGCGGTCGCCGAGCCGTCCGCCAGCACCTGTTCGGCCATGGCGGCCTGGCGGGCCGCGGGTCCCTGCTGTGCGCTGCTGCTGCTCATCGCTTCTCTATCCGTCGTCCTGGGCGCTCCGGCCGGTCGGCCTCGAACAGCAGCAGGTTCTCAGGCCGCACCGACAGCCGTACGGGATCGTCGGGCCGCAGCCCCGCCGTGTCGGCGCGCGAGGCGACCAGCGACACGTGCTGCTCCCCTTCGCCGAGCCGGACGGTGACCTCGACGGACCGGCCGAGCACCTCGGTAACGTAAACGGTGCCGGTGAGTTCGTGGCCGTCGCCGTGCAGCGCGAGGTCGCGGGGGCGTACCCCGACCAGGACGTCGGTGCCCGGGGACGCCTCGGCGCGGACCGGCAGCTCGGTCCCGCCCTCCGCCCGCACGCCGCTCTCCGTCACCACCCCCGGCAGCAGGTTGATCCGGGGCCGCCCGAAGGCCCGCGCGACCTCGGTGTCGTACGGCCGGTACCAGATCTCCTCCCGCGTCCCCGTCTGCACGATCCGGCCCTCCCGGACGACCCCGATCCGGTCGCCCAGCGCCAGCGCCTCCACGGAGTCGTGGGTGACGTACAGCGTGGTCGTGTTCTGCACCGCCCCGATCGCCTTCAGCTCGGCCCGCATCTGCTGGCGCAGCTTGGCGTCGAGGTGGGAGAGCGGCTCGTCGAGGAGGAAGGCGCGGGCCGGGCGGACCAGCACCCGGCCGAGGGCGACCCGCTGCCGCTGGCCGTTGGACAGCCGGCCGACGGGACGGTCCAGCAGGCCCGTGATGCCGAGCAGTTCGGCGATCGCGCCGATCCGGTCGCGGGCCTCGGCGGCGGGCAGCCGGTGGCGGGGCGAGCGGAGCGGGGAGGCGAGGTTGTCGTAGGCGGAGCGGTGCGGGTAGAGGGCGTAGCTCTCGAAGCACATCGCCACGCCCCGGTCGTACGGCTCGACGCCCCGCATGTCGGTGCCGCCGATCTCGACGGTGCCGGAGTCGGGCTGTTCGAGCCCGGCGATGGTCTTGAGCGTGGTCGTCTTGCCCGCCCCCGACGGCCCGAGCAGGCAGAAGAACTCACCCTCCCGGACCTCCAGGTCGAGCCCGTCCAGGGCCGTGGTCCTCCCGTAGGTCTTCCGGATCCCCCGCAGCTCGATCATGACTTGACCGCCCCGAACGACAGCCCCCGCACCAGGTACCGCTGGATCGTCAGCGCCAGCAGCAGCGGAGGTACGACGGAGACCAGCGCCGCCGCGGCCGTGAGGTTGTACTTGGGCCGGTCCCCGCCGAGGAAGGACAGCGCGCCGACGGTCACCGTCTGGGCCTCGTTGGAGGTGAGGATCAGCGGGAAGACGAAGTTGTTCCAGGCGAAGATGAACGCGAGCAGCGACACGGCCGCGATCCCCGGCTTGACCAGGGGAAGGGCGACGCGGAAGAACGCCTGCTTGCGTGTGTAGCCGTCCAGCAGCGCCGCCTGTTCCAGCTCCGGCGTGAGGTCGGCGAAGTACGACCGCATGATCCACACGATCAGCGGCAGCGTGACCAGTTGCAGCACCCACACCATGCCGACGTAGGTGTCGAACAGCCCCAGCTTCTGGTACAGCACGAAAAGCGGGATGATCACCGTCAGTTCGGGCGCGAACCGGAACGACAGCAGCGTGAACATCAGGTTGTCCGCGCCCCGGAACCGCCACCGCGCCGAGGCGTACGCCGCCGGCAGCCCGACCACCAGCGACAGCACCACCGCGCCCACCGACACCACCAGACTGTTGACGAAGAAGCGCACGAACGGGATGCCCTCGCTGTCACCGAGCACGGTCCGGTAGCCGTCGAGGGTCGGGGTGAAGGAGAAGTAGGTGCTGAAGAGCTGGTTGGTGGGCTTCAGCGACAGGATCACCATCCAGGCGACGGGGAACAGCGCGAAGACGAAGTAGAGGACGAGGGCGGCGTCCGCCAGCCACCCCAGAAGGCGTTTCTTCACCGGGTCACCTCCGCGGCCCGTCGCTGGATCCGCCCCAGGCGCCGCACCAGCACCATCGCGGCGAGGTACACCACGGCCCACAGCACGATCGTGTAGCTGATCCCGAAGGAGTAGCGCTGGAAGCGGATGGCCTCCAGATACGCCCGGATCTGGAGCACCACCGTGGAGTCGCCGGGGCCGCCCTCGGTGAGGGCGTAGATGATGTCGAACACCTTCAGCGAGTCCATGAACCGGAAGATCACCGCGACCAGCACGTACGGCCACAGCATCGGCAGCGTCAGCCGCCGGAAGGTGTACCACCAGCCCGCGCCGTCCACGGCCGCCGCCTCGAACGGGGAGGCGGGCAGCGACCGCAGACCGGCGAGCGCCAGGATCGCCACGAACGGCGTGTACACCCACACGTCCACGGCGATGGACGACAGCAGGGCACCCGTCGGGGTGTCCGTCCACTGGACGCCCCCCAGCCCGAAGGGCTTCAGCAGGTGGTTGACGACTCCCACGGACGGCTGGAGCATCAGCTTCCATATGATCGCCGCGATCACCGGGGCGATCATCAGCGGCAGGATGAGGATCTTCTCCAGGATCCGGCCGACGATCGTCGACCGGTGCAGCAGCAGCGCGACGGCCACCCCGAGCACGGTCTCGACGGCGGCGGCACCGACCGCGTACAGCACCGTCACCCACGCCGAGTTCCAGAAGGCCTCCTGCGTGAAGACGGTCGCGTAGTTCTCGAACCGGACCATGTCCGGCTGCGGTTTGCTCGCCGAGAAGTCGAACAGCGTGTAGTACAGCCCGAGCCCGAAGGGGTAGAGGATCCCGCAGGTGAGCAGCAGGGCGGGGACGATCAGGAGGTACGGGCGCAGGGTGAGCCGCCACTCCATCCCTAACCCACCTTGTCGGCGAGGTCGTCCGCCAGCCTGTCGAGGACCGGCTGCGCGTCCTTGCCGCCGTAGATCTCCTGGAGCGCGGCGGCCCAGCTGGTGGTCGCGTCGAAGAACTGCGCCTGCGGAGTGAACTGGATCCTCGTGTGGTCCACGACCGTCTCGAAGGTCTCCAGGAAACCCGGGAGGTGCTTCATCTTGTCCTTGTAGGCGCCGTCCTGGCTGATGGACTTCCTGACCGGGTCGATGTGGTTGTGCGTGATCGCTCCCCTGCGCAGGTGTTCCTTCCCGGTCGCCCACTGCAGGAACAGCCAACTGGCGCTCTTCCGCTTGCTCTTGGCGTTCATGCCGAGCGACCAGATCCACATGTTGGTGGCGAGGGAGCCGTCGGGCCCCTTCGGCCCGGGGTGGAAGGCGATCTTCCCGGAGGCCGGGCTCGCGCCCCGCACCGCCTGGAAGTACGCGGCGGTGTCCGCGTCGAACAGCATCCCGGCCTTCTTCGCGCCCAGGTCGCTGGAGCACTGGTACCAGGTGTACGAGGTCCACGACGGCGGCCCGCCCCGCTTGACCATGCCGGCCCAGTCCTCGGTGAAGGCGACGGCATCGGAACTGTTCATGACGGGTGTGAGTTTCCCGCCGTCGACCGTGAAGTCCGTCAGCCCGTTGCGGGCGTACATCGTCATGAAGCCGGGGTGGATGGTGGCCCAGCTCCGGGACCCGCGTACGGCGATCCCGTACATGCCGTCGTAGCCGGCGCCCGGCGCCCTCTGCTTGATGGTGCCGGCGAGTTCGGCCAGCTCCTCGAAGGTCTCGGCCGGCTTCAGCCCCAGCTTTTGGAACACCTCGGTGTTGTAGGCGACGACGTTCGTCTCCCAGCCCCACGGCAGCGCGTACTGCCCACCCCTGCCGAGCGGGGCGCCGGCCTTCAGGGACCACTGGTCGGCCTGCAGCAGGTTGGGGAAGAAGTCGGCCTGGTCCCATTCGTCGCCGGTGGCCGAGGAGTTGCGCATCCAGGGACCGAGGTCCTCCAGCCAGCCCGGCGGCCCGTACTGCCAGACCATGTAGGCGCCGAGCATGAAGACGTCGTAGGAGGCACGCCCGCTGGAGAGGTCCACGGTGAGCTTGTCGAAGTAGTTGTCCTCGGGGAAGACGTCGTACTCGACCTCGATGCCGGTCTTCTCGGTGAAGGACTTCAGGTCGGCGACGAGCGCGTCCGTGTACGGGTGCTTGTTCAGCAGCGCCTTGACGGTGGTGCCCTTCTCCCGCTTCCAGTCGAAGGATCCGGTGATGTCGTCGGCGGCGGAGCCGTCGTTCTTCTGGTCGTCCCCGCCGAAACCGGCTCCGCAGGCGGTGAGGAGCGGCGCCGCGGCGGCCGCGGCGGTGAGCGCGAGGAAGCGGCGGCGGTCGTGCACGTGCCTGTCCATCCGTGACCTCCACGTGAGGGTTCGGTCCGGCCGGGTGCTGGGGTAACACGTCGAGTCGACTCGCTAACAGAGGGTGTAACGGCGGAAGTTGTGCGTCAATCCCTCGCGCATGGGGAATTCCCGAGTCAATATCGGTTGGGAGTGTGAAGTTCACAGGCCGGGGCATGATGCGGGAGGTCCGGATGGCGATGGAGGAGGGCGGCGGGGCGTGGCTGGGCATCGACCTGGGCACACAGAGCGTCCGCGTGCTGGTGGCCGGGGGTGACGGCACGGTCCTCGGCAGCGGTGCCGCTCCGCTGGCCGGGCGACGGGAGGGCGGACGGCACGAGCAGGATCCGCAGGAGTGGTGGGACGGGGTGTGCGCCGCGTCCCGTGCGGCCCTGGGCCCGCTTCCCGGCGTACGGATCGGGGGGCTCGCGGTGTGCGGGACGTCCGGGACGGTGCTGCTGACGGACGGGGCGGGGCGGCCGGTGAGCCCGGCGCTGATGTACGACGACGGGCGGGCGGCCGAGGAGGCGGCGCGGGCACGGCAGGCGGGGCTGGCGGTGCAGGACACCTGGGCGCTGCCGAAGGCGGTGTGGCTCACCGGGGCCCACGGTCGGGGCAGGGTCACCCATCAGCCCGACGTGATCACCGCACGGCTGGTCGGCCGGCCGGTGCCGACGGACTCCAGTCACGCCCTCAAGACGGCCTACGACGTGGAACGCGACGCCTGGCCGGACGGGCTGGAACTGCCCGCCGACGCGCTGCCCGACGTCGTACGCCCCGGCACCCGCCTCGGCGAGGTCTGCCCGGCGGCCGCCGACGCCACCGGCATCCCCGCCGGCACCCCGGTGATCGCCGGCATGACCGACGGCTGCGCGGCCCAGATCGCCTCCGGAGCCCTGCGGCCCGGCTCCTGGAACTCGGTGCTCGGCACCACGCTGGTGGTGAAGGGAGCCTCCCGGGCGCCGGTCCGGGACGCCACCGGCGTGGTCTACAACCACCGCGCGCCGGACGGGAGCTGGCTGCCGGGCGGGGCGTCGAGCGTGGGGGCCGGCGTCCTCACGGCCTGCTTCCCGGGTGCGGATGCCGCCGCCATGGACCGCGAGGCCGCCGCCTTCGAGCCGTCCGGCGCGGTCGCCTATCCGTTGGTGTCGCCGGGGGAGCGCTTCCCGTTCCTGGCGCCGAACGCCACCTCACTGGTGCTGGGCGAGCCGGCCGGGGACGCCGACCTGTGGGCCGCGCTGCTGCAGGGCGTCGCCTTCACCGAACGGCTGTGCCTGGACTATCTGCACCACCTGGGCGCTCCGCTCGACGGGCCGCTCACCTTCACCGGGGGCGCCGCCCGCAGCGCGTACTGGAACCAACTGCGCGCCGACATCCTCGGCCGCCCGGCCCGGATCCCGGAGCAGACCGAACCGGCCCTCGGCATGGCCGCGCTGGCCGCGTACGGCTCCGGAGGGGCGGCCTCCCTCGCCGACGCGGCCGACCGCATGGTCCGCATCCGTACGGTCCTCGAACCCCGGCCCGACCGCACCGCCCTGTTCGCGGAGCCGTACGTCCGCCTCGTCGGCGAGCTGGAGGCACGCGGCTGGCTGCCGAAACAGGTCGCGTCCCACGCACGCAGCCGCCTCGACCGGGATACTGGTGGCTGATGACCACAACCCTGTTGCTCGTCCGGCACGGACAGACCGTCTGGCATGCCGAGAACCGTTACGCGGGCGTGAGCGACGTGGCGCTGACCGACACCGGACGTGCCCAGGCGGAGGCCCTCGGCCGCTGGGTGGCGGCGCACCCCGTCGACGCGATCTGGACGTCCCCGCTCTCCCGCGCCGTCGCCACGGCCGAGCCCGCCTGCCGTGCCCTGGGGCTCACCCCGCACCGCGAACCGGCGCTGAGGGAGTGCGACTTCGGGGTGGTGGAGGGCCGTACGCTCGCCGAGTTCGCCGCCGAGGACCCCGAACGCGCGGCGGCCTACCGCGCCGACCCGGTGGCCCACCCCTTCCCCGGCGCCGAGGACCCGGCGGCCGCGGCCGTCCGCGGAGCCGGCGCCCTGCACCGCATCGCCGCCGCCCACCCCGGCGGACGCGTCCTGGTCGTCGCCCACAACACCCTGCTGCGGCTGGTCCTGTGCCGGCTGCTGTCGATCCCGGCCGGGGAGTACCGTCGCGTCCTGCCGCGGCTGCGCAACGCCGCGATCAGCGAACTGCGCATGGACGGCGACGGTTCCGCCGCTCTGCTCTCGCTCAATGTGCCGTGCGAGCCGGATGTGCCGTAGGACCGGTGTCAGCGCGCACGCCGCACATAGGCGTCCGCTCCCGGGCTGCGCGGGCCCGGAGCAAGGTTCTCGGCCCTGGAGGAGAAGGCCACCGTCCGTGCCCGGGCGTCAAGCGGCCGGTCCGCGGTGCCCGCCTGGACCGGCGCGCCGTCGGCGTCGGTGATCGCCACCCGGGTGCGGCCGCGCCGCAGGTCGCTCAGGTACCAGGTGCCCGGATCCGACGTGCCCGCGAACGCCCGGAAGAGCAGGTACCGGCCGTCTCGGCTGAGCGCACCGTCGGCGGTCGAGAGGGCCGGGTCGGGCGCCTCGACGATGCGCAGGGCGTCGGTGCGCAGGTCGCGGACGAAGACGTTGGAACCCGCGCCGTTGGTGTCCTCAGGACCGAGGTCGGTGGACGTCGAGGTGAAGGAGGCGTGGCGGCCGTTGCCGCTGATGCCGGCCTGGGACACCCTGCCGTTGCCACGGGTGCCGTCGGGCCGGGTGTGCAGCGACCGGCCGGTCCCGGTGAGCGGGTCCGCCACGAGGACGTCGGACGGCGGGTTGTCGTACGGGTAGTAGTTGTAGGTCGAGTACACCAGGACGCTGCCGTCGTCGCTGAGCAGCGGGGAGCGGGCCACGTGCCTGGTCGCCTGCTTCGTCAGCTCCCCGGTGCGCATGTCGCGCACGGCGATCTCCGCGCCCGGCTTGGGTACGGTGTCGGACGCGGCGAACGCGACGTACCGGCCGTCGGCGCTGACGGACGCCTTCACCGCCCACGTCACGCGTCCGCCGAGGTCGTTGCCGACGTACCTCAGCTCCCCGGTCCGCAGGTCGCGCCGGTAGACCGACTGGGTGTCGTGGGTCTCGCCCGGGATCAGGTCGGGCGATCGCGACAGGAAGACCACGTACCGGCCGCTCGCGCTGATGGCTCCCGCGGTGCCGCCGAGCCGGGACTGGCCTCCGGCGGCGTCGGTGCTGACGCGCTGGGTGCGGCCGGTCCTCAGGTCCCGCAGGAAGACGTCGGGGGCGCCGTTGGTGTCGCCGGGGACCAGGGTGGAGGCGGACGAGGTGAAGACCGCGTAGCGGCCGTCGGCGCTGAGCGACGGGGCCTCCGACGCCGCGTCGGCACCCTGGGTGAGGCGGACGGTGTGCCCGGCCCTCGGCTTCTTCCCGTGCTGCCCGTGGTGCGGGTCGTGCGGTGCCGCCTGTGCGGCGGGCGCCAGCAGCGCCGTGACGCACGTGCAGGCGGTGACGGCTGCGGCTGCGAGTCTGCTTCGCATGGATGTGGTTCCCCCCTTCGCCTGGATACAACTCCAACTCCCGCCCCGCGGCAATCCGATGATTGCTGTACAACCAGAGGGCGAGATCAGCGGTCCGAGGGCCGCGTGTCTCGCAGGGGCCCTTCCGGGAGGTGAGCAGGAGTCAGGTGCGGGCGCGCGCCTTCTGCCAGGCGTATCCCACGACCGCCAGGAACAGCGTCATCCCGCCCGTCGAGTACAACTGCACCCGGGTGTCCGGCTCCCGCGCCATCAGGACCAGCACCGTCGCCATGCCCGCCAGGGCGACCCAGGTGAGCCACGGGAACATCCACATCCGTACGACCAGCTTCTCCGGCGCCTCCCGCTGCAGGCGGCTGCGCAGCCGCAGCTGGGACACGGCGATGAAGATCCAGACGACGAGGATCACCGCGCCGATCATGTTCAGCAGCCAGGAGAACACGTCGTCCGGGCGCCAGTAGCTGAGCAGCACGCAGACGAAGCCGAACACCGAGGAGGCCAGGACGGCGATGCGCGGGACCCGGCCCGACACCCGGCCCAGCACCTTCGGGCCCTGGCCGCGCTCGACCAGCGAGTAGGCGATGCGGGAGGAGCCGTAGATGTTGGCGTTCATCGCCGACAGCAGCGCGACCAGCACCACGACGTTCATCAGCCGGCCGGCGCCCGGGATGCCGAGGGTGTCGAGGGTCGCGACGTACGGGCCCTTCTCGACGACCTCCTTCGAGTCCCACGGGACGAGGGTGACGATGACCGCCATCGAGCCGATGTAGAACAGCGCGATCCGCCACATCGCCGTACGGACGGCGCTCGCCACGCCCTTGACCGGATCCTCCGACTCGGCCGCGGCGATGGTGACGGTCTCCAGGCCGCCGTAGGCGAAGACGGAGGCGAGCAGGCCGATGACCAGGCCCTCGCCGCCGTTGGGGAAGAAGTCGGTGAGGTGGCTCGCCCCCGGGGAGTCGCTGCCGGGCAGGACCCCGGCGATCGCCAGCACACCGAGCACCAGGAACAGGGTGATCGCGCCGACCTTCAGGGCGGCGAACCAGAACTCGAACTCGCCGAAGTTCTTCACGGCGGCCAGGTTGGCGCCGCAGAACACCACCATGAACAGCGCCACCCACGCCCACTCGGGCGTCCCCGGCAGCCAGCCGCTCACGATCTTCGCGGCGCCGATGCCCTCCAGGCCGACGGCCGTGCAGAGCAGCACCCAGAAGGACCAGCCGGCGGTGAAGCCCGCCCAGGGGCCGATCGCCCGCTCGGCGTGCGCGGAGAAGGAGCCCGACGAGGGATACGCGGCCGACATCTCGCCGAGCATCCGCATCACCAGCATCACGAGAAGGCCGGAGAGCGTGTAGGCGAGGACGATCGACGGCCCGGCGGCGGCGATGCCCGCACCGGAGCCGACGAACAGGCCGGCGCCGATCACTCCGCCGAGGGCGATCATCGACAGGTGGCGCTGCTTGAGGCCGTGGGAGAGGGACACATCGTCCGCCTGCGGCGGTGTCCCGATGTTGCTGCTGGGCATGGGCGCGGCTCGTCCAGTGCGTAGGGGGTGAAAGCAGAGGGAAAAACCCCGACAGTCTGGGCGGCCCCTGCTCCCGCACGGAGAGATCGACCACTATGTGGACACTCGCGGCACGCCGTGTGATCGCCCGCTCACGCGGCAGCCGGCGTGCGCTGCGAGGCGCCGCCCTCGGCCGACTGCCGGGCGACGCGAACAGCAGGTCCGGCCCAGGGCGGAGGCGCTTTGGTGAAACCCTACAGACGGCCGCGCCCCCTCCCTTGTATCTCGAACCACGTCACCTCCGTGACCGGCATCACGCCCCACCAGGTGTAACCCGCATCCTTTGTGTGAAGCCCACCAAGCGCGCGTTCGAGCCTTTGTCGAGCGCTGACGGTGATCGACGCGAGGACCCCGGTATAGCGTCACCGTGTCCCAGCATGCCCACACCAACCCGCGGAGTCCCCATGAGTACGCTTGCCGCCGCCCCCGCCCGCACCGGCCAGGTCCTCGCCGACCTGCTCCCCGCCTCCCGCGTCCGGGACGTCGCTCTGGTGCTCGGCGGCGCCGCGCTCACCGGCCTCGCGGCCCAGATCTCGGTGCCCGTGCCCGGCTCCCCGGTGCCGGTGACCGGCCAGACCTTCGCGGCGCTGCTCGTCGGCACGACCCTCGGCGCGGGCCGTGGCTTCTCCGCGCTCGCCCTGTACGCGCTGGCGGGCGTCGCCGGTGTGCCGTGGTTCGCCGGCGGAGCCTCCGGTGTCGCCGTCTCCTTCGGCTACATCCTCGGCATGATGCTCGCCGCCACCGTCGTCGGTGCCCTGGCCCGCCGCGGCGCCGACCGCTCCGTGCTGCGCATGGCCGGCACCATGGTGCTGGGTGAGGCGATCATCTACGCCGTCGGCGTCCCGTACCTGGCCTACGCCGCCGAGCCCGACCTCTCGGCGTCCGCCGCCATCGCGGCCGGCCTCACCCCGTTCCTGATCGGTGACGCCCTGAAGGCGGCCCTGGCGATGGGCGCGCTGCCCACCGCCTGGAAGCTCGTCAAGCGCTGAGCCCACCGTTCCCGCGGAAGAGGTTCGCCGGGTCGTACAGCGACTTCAGCCCGGCGAGCCGCTTCCGCGTCTCCGCGTCGTACAGCCCCTCGGCCCGGTCACCCGCCCCGAACGCGAAGTTGAGGGCCCGTCCGATCGTGACCGGCGCGAGGGGCGTGAAGGCCGTGTCCAGCCGCCGTCGCGCCGCCGCACGCTCGCCCATGGTCAACAGCCGCAGCAGGAACCGCCCGTCGCGGTACGGCACCGAGTTCGGCGCGGGCTTCGCCAGCGCCCCGCCGAGGTGGTTGATCTGTACGACGCACAGGGCGCCCGCGTCCGGCCCGGTGCGGGACAGCAACTCCGCGGCCCCGGGACGGTCCAGCTCGCCGAGCACCGCACTGTCCCCGTAGTAGGCGTGCGGGAAGTCCGGGTCGCTGTGGATGGTGTGGCTGTCGGCGTACGGCATCTCGCGCAGCGAGTCGGACAGAGCCGGCCCGATCTCCCGCAGCGGAGCGACGAGTCGCTCCCCGTCGCCACCGGTGTGGGCGACGCGGACGGACACGACGTACCGCCCGCGCAGATGCGGCGGAAGCGCCGGCAGGTCCGGATACGGTACGGCGGCGAAGGACGAGGTCAGCGTGTCGGGCACGGTCCGCGTCCACTCCTCGTACGCCCGCAGCACGGTCGCCGGGTCGACCTCACGCCCGTCGAAGGCGATCGAGCCGCCGTAGAGCGTCCGTACGGGTACCAGCCCGATCTCCAGCTCCGTGACGACACCGAAGGCGCCCCCGCCGCCGAGCAGCGCCCAGTACAGGTCGGGCTCCGACTCCCGTGTCACGTGCCGCAGCCGTCCGTCCGCCGTGACGACGTCGAGGGCGCGCACATGGTCGGCCGCGTACCCGAACTCCCGGGCGAGGATGCCCAGTCCGCCGCCCAGCGTGTAGGACACGGCGCCCACGTTCGGCGCCGAACCGTTGAGCGGCGCCAGCCCGTACGGCTCGGCCGCCGCCACCACCTGACCCCAGCGCACGCCCGCCTGGACGCGGACGGTGCGGGCTGCCGGGTCGACGGACACCCGGTCCATCCGCTTCGTCGTGATGAGCACGCCGCCCTCCGACGGCCCGGGCAGCCCGTGCCCGGTCGCCTGGACGCCGACCGGCAGGTCCCGGGCCGCCGCGTACCGTACGGCCGCGGCCACGTCGTCGGCCGAGGCCGCGGCGACGACCAGGGCCGGACGCTGGACGAACCCGGTCTGGAAACCGGCGATCTCCTCCTCGTACCCGGTGTCACCGGGGCGGAGGGCGAGCAGGTCTGCGGTGTTGTGGTCCACGAAGGTCATGGCGCTCATCGTGGCGGCATAACAGGACATGTACCGTCAAGTTTTCCGGCTGTGCACGCGGGAAAGACGGGAGGGGCCTGCGGTACCCACCGCAAGGCCCCTCCCGCCTCCCGAAGCGACTAGGCGCCAACCGTCGGCTCGACCTCGGCCTCGGCCTCGGCCTCCGCCTCGGTCCTCGTCTTCCCCTTCACCTTGTCCTTGACGAAGGCGATGACGAGTACACCCGCCGCGACCAGCAGCGACAGCAGCACGGTCTCGCGCCCGTCGTGCTCGGTGTCGGTCAGCATGTACCCCAGCACGAAGATGATCAGAGCGGCCGTGGCCCAGGTCAGATACGGGTACAGCCACATCTTCACGACCAGCTTCTCCGGCGCCTCGGCCTGGATGATCCGCCGCATGCGCAGCTGAGAGAAGCAGATCACCAGCCACACGAACAGCGCCACCGCGCCACTGGAGTTGACGAGGAAGAGGAAGACGGAGTCCGGGAACTTGTAGTTGAAGAACACGGCGACGAACCCGAAGACCACCGAGGCGATGATGGCGGTCCGCGGCACACCTCGCGGCGTGGTGCGGGCGAAGGACTTCGGGGCGTCCCCGCGTCGGCCGAGCGAGAAGGCCATGCGGGAGGCCGTGTACAGCCCGGAGTTGAGACAGGACAACACGGACGTGAGCACGATGAAGTTCATGATCTGACCGGCGTGCGCGATCCCGAGGGAGTCGAGGGCGGCGACGTACGACCCCTTCTCGGTGATCGCCTTGCTGTCCCACGGCAGCAGGGAGACGACGACGAAGATCGAGCCGAGGTAGAAGACGGCGATCCGCCAGATGATGCTGTTGGTCGACTTGGTGACCGCCCGCTGCGGGTCCTCCGACTCGCCGGCCGCCAGAGTGGCGATCTCACTGCCCATGAAGGAGAAGACGACGAGCAGCACACCGGTGAGGATGGCGCCGGCCCCGTGGGGCAGGAAGCCACCGTGATCGGTCAGGTTGCCCAGCCCCGCCTGCTCACTGTCCACGCCGGGCAGCACCCCGAACACGGCCAGCCCGCCGATGACGATGAACGCACCGATCGCCACGACCTTGATCCCGGCGAACCAGAACTCGAACTCACCGTAGGAGCCGACGGAGGCGAGGTTGGTCGCGGTGAGCACCACCATCACGATCAGCGCCCAGGCCCACTGCGGTACGGCGGGCACCCACCCTTCGAGGATCACGGCCCCCGCGGTGGCCTCCACCGCCAGCACGACCACCCAGAAGAACCAGTACAGCCAGCCGATGGTGAACCCGGCCCAGGAGCCGAGCGCCCGGTCGGCGTGGGCGGAGAACGACCCGGACGTCGGGTTGGCGGCGGACATCTCGCCGAGCATCCGCATCACCAGCACCACGAGGGTGCCGACGAGGGCGTACGACAGCAGGATGCCGGGCCCGGCCGTGGCGATACCGGAGCTGGACCCGACGAAGAGCCCGGCGCCGATCACGCCGCCGATGGCGATCATCGACAAATGCCGGTTCTTGAGCCCGGCCTGAAGACCGGACTCCTGTTCTCCTGCTGTGTTCAAGGTCGGCTGCGAGGTCATGGAACGTTATTCCTTTGCGCCGGGGAGCTGATTCTCGTACGAGCGGGATAACAGCGGTGTACGAGTCGGTCCAGTGAATCGGAGGCGAACGAAATCCTGAACCTTTGAATCCAAATCGTTACTTGAGGTTTTCTTGAGGTTCCATAGCGCGCCTCCCTTTTATGCGAGCGACACCCGGCGCGCCTGCCCGGAAACAGCCGTGTCACACTCGTCCCATGCGCGTGTACCTCGGCTCGGACCATGCCGGCTACGAACTCAAGAACCACCTCGTCGAATGGCTCAAGGCGGCGGGTCACGACCCCGTCGACTGCGGCCCGCACATCTACGACGCCCAGGACGACTACCCGCCCTTCTGCCTCCGCGCCGCAGAGCGGACGGCCGCGGACCCCGACGCCCTCGGCGTCGTGATCGGCGGCTCCGGCAACGGCGAGCAGATCGCCGCGAACAAGGTGAAGGGCGTCCGTGCGGCCCTCGCCTGGAGCGAGGAGACGGCGGCGCTCGGCCGGCAGCACAACAACGCCAACGTGGTCGCGGTGGGCGCGCGCATGCACACGCTGGACGAGGCGACGAAGTTCGTCGAGACCTTCCTGGGTACGCCCTACTCGGGTGACGAGCGCCACACCCGCCGCATCAACATGCTCGCCACCTACGAAACCACCGGCGACCTCCCCCCGATCCCCCCTCACCACCCCCAGCAGTAACCCGCGGCCCCCGCACGCGACTACCGGCCGACCACCGACCCCACCCCCAGCCGGGCCCACCGGGCCGCGGAACTCCGCCCCGCCCCGAGTCGCGGGACGGATCCCCGCGTGGGCGCAGGGGGCGGAGCGCCGGCCGGGCTTGGGCGCTCCCCCAAGGGGCGAGGCGAGGCCGTGGGCTGACTGGGTCGGGTCGGTGGGCGCCGTCCAGAGGCGTGCTGGCGGTGTCTGGGCGCTGTCCCAAGGGGCGAGGCGAGCTCGTGGGCTGACTGGGCCGGGTCGGTGGACGGCCGTCCAGAGGTGTGGGGGACGAAGTCCCCGCCGGAGTCTGGGGCGGAGCCCCAGGTTCGAGTCAAGCCTCTTGAGTGACCGAGTCGGGTGGGTGGGTGGGCATACACCCCCCCACCACCCAGCCGGTCGGCAGACACACGCAGGAGTAGGGAGAGACACCGTGCCAGAGGGGCACACGATCCACCGCTTGGCCAAGGACTACGCCGCCGCCTTCGCCCCCGCCCCCGTCCACGTGACCAGCCCCCAGGGCAAGTTCACGGACGCCGCCGCCCTCCTCGACGGCACCACCCTCCACACCGCCGAAGCCCACGGCAAACACCTCTTCCTCGGCTTCAGGGACCCCACCCCCACCGACTGGATCCACATCCACCTCGGCCTCTTCGGCAAGGTCACCTTCGGCCCCGCCCCCGCACCCCCGCCCACGGACACCGTCCGCCTCCGCCTCGCCAACACCACCTCGTACGTCGACCTCCGCGGCCCCACCACCTGCGCCCTGATCACCGACCCCGAGAAGCAGGCGATACACGCCCGCCTCGGCCCCGACCCCCTGCGCCCCGACGCCGACCCGGACACCGCCTACCACCGCATCTCCCGCAGCCGGACGACGATCGCCGCCCTCCTCATGGACCAGAAGGTCATCGCAGGCGTCGGCAACGTCTACCGCGCGGAGGTCCTCTTCCGGCACACCATCGACCCGTACCGCCCGGGCAGGGACATCACCCGCACGGAGTGGAACGCCCTGTGGACCGACCTCGTCGAGCTGATGCACGAGGGCGTGAAGAACAACCGCATCGACACCGTCCGCCCCGAACACACCCCGGAGGCGATGGGCCGCCCGCCGCGCGTCGACGACCACGGCGGCGAGGTGTACGTCTACCGCAGGGCCAACCAGCCCTGCCACATCTGCGGCGACGAGATCCGCACCGCCGACCTCGCCGCCCGCAACCTCTTCTGGTGCCCGACCTGCCAGAAGAACTGAGAGGTCAGGCCCGCCCCACCCCTCAGCCCGGTACGACCCGGCCCGGCCTCAGAACCCGTGCGCCGTCCAGGGCGCCACGACCGACCCGAACCCCAACGACGCCTCCGTCAACGCCCCTTCCCGCACCTCCCGCACCCGCCCGGCCGCAGCCAGCGCCGCCAGGCTCACACCCCCGAGATACGCCGCCCCCAACTCCCGTACCCCCAGCACCAACTCCGCCGCGTCCTCCGTACGCTCGCAGGACGCCCCCTTCGCATTCCCGGTCAGCCGCCAACGCCCCGCGTTCCAGGGACAGAAGGCGTCCTCCACCTCCAGCACGACGTCCACCGGCGCCTGGTACGTCCGCGCCGCCAGCGCGGTTCCCACGTCGACGAGCCGTACGTGCAACTGGTCCCGCAGCCGAGGCCGGCACCGCCGGATGTCCGACACCATGTACTGCCACGCCTCGTCGACCGGCCGCCCCCGCGCGGTCAGAGTCGTCGTCAGATCGATGCCGAACAGGAACCGCCACAACGCGGCGTCCGTCGCCGGGTCGAGCGCGTCCAGGTCCTCCAGGACCACCGTGCCGTTGTGCCCGGTCGGCCCCCACCCCAGTCGCACCCGGAACCGCGCGTACCCCGTGACCTCGCCGTCCCGCGAGGCGACCACGCACTGCAGCGGCGACGCCCCGTCCCGCTCGCTCTCCGGATCCAGCAGCGACAGCCGCTCCCAGCCGGGCTGCCGGGCCAGCATCCCCGGCCGCCGCGGCACCAGTTGCGCGTACACCGCCTCGCACGCGTCGAGCACGTCCGCGGGCGCCGCGTACCGCAGCCGTACGTCATCGGTTCCGTCCGGCACCGACAACCGCACCTGGCTCGTGTCGATCTCGGCATTGATGTGGTAGGCCCCCACGGCGTACCCGAAACGCCCGTAGATCGCCGGCTCGGAGGCCCACAGTACGGCCAGCGGCTCTCCCCAGGACCGGACGTCGTCCAACTGCCGCCGCATCATCGAGGTCAGCACCCCGCGCCGCCGGTGCGTGGCGGCGACACCGACCATGGTGACGCCCGCCGCGGGCACCGAGGCCCCGCCGGGCACGGTCAGCCGGAAGCGGAACGCCCCCGCCGACCCCACGCAGTCGTCGCCGTCCCAAGCCCCGAGCGAACGGTCGAACTCGGTCAGGGAGTTCCAGAACTCCCGCTCCTCGGCCGACTCACCCACCCCACCGAAGGCGCGGAGGAGGTTGTCGTACCACTTGTCCCAGTCGTCCCGCCGCAGCACCCGCAGCTCGGGCCCGCCGCCGTCGGTCGTCCGGCCTGTCGCACCGTCAGTCGCCATGGAGCATGCCTATCAGGGCAATGGGGGACGAGCGAGGGAATTTCGCGTGGGCGGCGGCGCGGCGGCTTTCCGTGCAGTTCACTGTGAAGTTGAGCCTCGGACGGGGGACAAGTGGGACCTCCCGTGCCAAGGGCCTGGTCCGATGGATAGGGTCCCGAACTAATGGCAGCAGGACGAGAGCGGCGCGCGGCGGCCGAGACGTTCACGGCCCGGTTGAAGATGCAGTGGCACCGGGTCCGCGTCGGTGTGCGCAGAGCCGCCGTCGACTACTTCCGCGGCGACGGCTCGGACTGGGTCGCCCTGGCCGGCCTGATGCTGACGATCCCCCTGATCGCGGCGGCGACGCTGGCGAACTCGGTGTGGTTCTCGCCGGCCGCGCTGGTGCTGCCGGTCGTCGTCGGCGGCCTGCTGCTGCGCCCGGCGAGCCTGCTCGGCCTGTACGCGGCGGCGGCCACGGCTCTGATCGTGGAGTCGGTGCGACTGGGCCCGTACACCCAGGGCCCGTCCCGGGTGACCCCGGGTGTGGTGCTGGTGGTGGCCGCGTGCGGTTTCTTCGGGCTGCTGCTCGCGCAGTTCCGCAGCCGGGTCGGTGTGCCGTGGCGGCGCGGCGGCACGATGCTGTTCGACCTGCGGGAGCGCATCCGGGTGCAGAGCAAGCTGCCGAAGCTGCCGCACGGCTGGCACCGGGAGATGGCGCTGCGACCGGCCGGCGGCCAGTCCTTCTCGGGCGACTTCGTGGTCGCGGCCCGGACGAACGGCGGGCGCACCCTGGAGGTGGTCCTGACGGACGTCTCCGGCAAGGGCATGGACGCGGGCTCGCGCGCCCTGCTGCTGTCGGGCGCCTTCGGCGGCCTGCTGGGCAGCCTGCCCCCGCACGCGTTCCTGCCGGCCGCCAACGGCTACCTCCTCCGCCAGGACTGGGACGAGGGCTTCGCGACCTCCATCCACCTGGTCCTCGACCTGGACTCCGGCGACTACGAGCTGTACTCCGCCGGCCATCCGCCGGGGCTGCAGCTCAGCGCCGGCACCGGCCGCTGGGAGGAGAAGGCGGCCGAGGGCCCGCTGCTCGGTGTGTACGACGGTGCGCAGTTCGACCCCGTGAAGGGCTCGCTCCGCCCCGGCGACGTGTTGATGCTGTTCACGGACGGCCTGGTGGAGACCGCCGACCGCGACATCGTCGAGGGCATCGACCGCCTCACCGGCGAGGCCGACCGCTATGTCGCGGGCGGTTTCCACGGAGCCGCCTGGCATCTCATCGAGGCCGTGGCGAAGGACGTCAACGACGACCGGGCGCTGCTGCTGATCTGTCGCGAAGGCCCGACGGCCCACGCGGCCGCCGCCCGCTGACCCACCGCCACCCGCTGACACACTGGGGGCGTGACGCACATCCCCCAGCCGATGACCCTGCCGGAAGTGGCGGCCACCGCCCGCGCCGCCCACGACGGCCAGACCGACAAGGCGGGACGGCCGTACGCCGAGCACCTCCGGGCCGTCGCGGAGGGCGTCCGGGAGCGCGGCGGCGACGACGACCAGATCGCGGCGGCCTGGCTGCACGACGCCGTCGAGGACCACGCCCTCTCCGAACGGTGGCTGCACGAGGCCGCGCTGAGCCGCCGTACGAAGGACATCGTCCTCGCGGTCACCAAGCGGACCGGGGAGCCGCCCGAGGCGTACGCCGCACGTATCCTCGCCACCCCCGGCGCGCTGCTGGTCAAGGAGGCGGATCTGGCGCACAACGCGGATCCGGAGCGCCTCGCGGTCCTCGACGAGGCCACCCGCACACGACTGACCGAGAAGTACGCACACATGCGCGCACTTCTCGGTCTCGATCCGAGCGGCGGGTCCGAGCGGCGGGTCCGAGCGGCGGGTCCGAGCGGTGACCGGGAGTGACTAGGCGTTGACCTTCTCGCGGTTCTCCCGCGTCTCACCCTTGTCCTGCTTGTCCTGCCTGTCCTGCTTGTCCCGCCTCTCGCGCTCCCGCGCCAGTTCGGCGGCGTCCCGCTTGAAGGCCCACTCCATCTTCGGCTCCATCACGAACCGGAACACGCGCTGCACGGGCTTGGTGCACAGCAGCGTCACGACGGCGGCCGCGAGGACGGTCACGAAGATCTCACCGAGCGGCCGGTGCAGCCAGGCGGCCTCGTACCAGCCCTGGTAGTCGCCCGCCTTGACCAGGAAACCGTGCAGCAGGTAGCCGTACAGCGTGCCTGCGCCGAGCGCCGTGAACCACATGTGCCGGCGCGGCACCCAGGCGAAGAAGCAGGCGGTCAGCACCAGCGAGCAGCCGAAGAGCGCGAGCACCATGACCGGCCCGGTCCACCACGGCGCATTCATCTCCTGGGCGGCGTCGCGGTGGTAGAACCACGCGGTGTTCATCCGCGGCACCGCCCACCAGCTGACGGCCAGCGCGGCCGCGAACACCGGCACCGACGCGATCCGCACCGAGCGGCGGCGCACCATCTGGAAGTGCTCGGGCTTCATCGACAGGCCGAGCACGAAGAAGGGGAGGAACTGCAGCACGCGCTGCAGGTCGAGGTCGTCGCCGATCTCCGGCGTCGCGGACGCCAGCATCGCGATGCCGAGCGCGAGCGGCAGCGGCCAGCGCACCGTCTTCCAGATGGGGGTGGTCATCCGCCAGATGAACAGCGCGCACAGGAACCAGGTCAGGTACCAGGGATCCAGCAGGCTGATCTCCTGGCCGGGGTCATGGTCGATGACGCGCTTGAAGAGCGGGTAGGCGGTCTCGAAGACGATGTACGGCACGGCGACGCCGGTGATCAGCCGCCTGAGCCGGTCGGGCCGCATGTCGAAGCTGCGCGAGAAGAAGCCGGAGATGATGATGAACGCCGGCATGTGGAACGCGTACACGACCTGGTACGCGGCTTCGAGGATCCGGCTGTCGCCCTTGAGCGGTTCCCAGGCGTGGCCCATGGCCACCAGCGCGATCGCCAGGTACTTGGCGTTGTCGAAGAACGCGTCGCGCTGCGTGCCCGACTTGTGCTGGTTCTTCTGGTTCTGCTGGTTCTGCGGCGTGCGCCGCGGGCTCGGCACTCCCGACGCCGGCGACTGTGCCGGGGGAAGTGGCGTCCTGCGGTTGCCGTACGGTCGCAGCGAGTTCGTCACAGACCCTCCCACCAGGAACTCGGTGAGACGATCCGGGACCTCGCTGCGCTTGCGGGGGACGAGGCAGCGTGGAACATCTGAGGCACCCTAGCGTCGGCTCTGTGATTTCGTAAAACCCTGGACGTCATTCCTGCATATCGATCCCGGGTACCCGCTATTTCGGGGAGGTTGACGCCATTGCCGACGTGACGGCTCACACACTGCCGGATGTCGGGCGGCTGCATCATATGTGCCCCTCTTGTCGTCATTCATCATGACTAAGCGACGCATAAGACCAGCAGGCGACTCCGGTGATATGTCCGCTTCAGGTGTGCTTTGGCGGTCCGCCGGTCGCCCGCTCCTGTGGCTGCCGCAACAATTCGAAATAGCTGCGGGCACGTTGTGTGGACACGGAAACGACACGGGTGAAATTCCTGTGCGGGTTCACCCTCGAATTGCTGTGCGGAGTACGGCTGTTGAGTGTTGCTCGCGGGGGTGGGCACGGGTGGTCCGGTAAGAGCCGGCCGGACGTTGTGTCACGGGCCGCATAGCGTGGCCGGGTTGGTGGCACGATGGTTCTGGCGGGGGTGCGCGGGATTGCACCTCTGGGCCGGGAGAGCGGACCGACCGAGGGTGTGATCAGTTGTGGCCATTTCACTGTCCGTAGTCCTGCTGTTGGCGATCATCCTGGTGGTGCTGGTGAGAGGGGGGAACCTCAAGGCCGGCCCCGCGATCGTCGCGATCCTGTTCGGCTTCTTCCTCGCCTCGACCGGCATGGCCCCGTCGATCAATCGTTTCCTCAACTCGATAGCGGACACCATCAACTCGATCAGCTTCTGATCATCAGCCGCCGGCCGGAGTGACCACCCGGGGTGCCGAAGCGGGCGGATACGCTCGTCCCTGACCGTGGGACGGTGCGTGACGGGGGGACGTACGGGGATGGCGCTGCGCGAGACGGACCCGGCGGAGGTGGGCGGCTACCGCATAGAGGACCGCCTGGGCTCCGGCGGCATGGGCGTGGTCTACCTCGCCCGCTCTCCCTCCGGCCGCCGCCTCGCCGTCAAGGTCGTGCACGGCCAGTACGCGGACGACGACGAGTTCCGCACCCGGTTCCGCCGCGAGGTGGCCGCCGCCCGCCAGGTCAGCGGCGCCTTCACGGCCCCCGTCGTGGACGCCGACGCGGACGCGCCGAGCCCCTGGATGGCCACGCTCTTCATCCCGGGCGAGGACCTCGGCACCCACGTCCGCAACCACGGCCCCCTGTCCCCGCAGCGCCTGCGGGAACTGGCCGCCGGCCTCGCCGAGGCCCTGCGCGACATCCACCGCGCCGGAGTCGTCCACCGCGATCTGAAACCGGCCAACGTGATGCTCGCCGAGGACGGCCCCCGCGTCATCGACTTCGGCATCTCCCGCGCCGCCGAGTTCGCCGCCTCCGACGTGCTGACCCAGACCGGCCGGGTGATGGGCACCCCGCCCTACATGTCCCCGGAGCAGTTCTCCTCCCCCCACGACGTGGGCCCGGCCGCCGACATCTTCTCCCTCGGCTCGGTCCTGGTGTACGCCGCCACCCGGCGCGGCCCCTTCGACAGCCCGAGCGCCTACGAGACGGCGGTCAGGGTCGTCGAGGGCGAACCCGAGCTGTCCGGCGTGCCGGACGAACTGGTCCCCTTCATCCGCCTCTGTCTGGAAAAACACCCGAAGTCCCGTGCCAGCCCCGACGAACTCCTGACCCTGCTGCGCGACGGGCGCCTGCCGGCCCCACGCCCCGAACCGGAGGGAGCGCGGTCCGAGCAGGGGAGAGGGCCGAGGAAAACGGTGCCCGTGGACGCGCGGCCCGAGCCCGCCCCGCCGCGCACCCGACGCAGGTCCGGGTGTCTCATCGCCTCCGCCGCGGCGGCCGTCGTACTCGCCGCGCTGGCCGCCGGCACCATCGCCGTCACCCGGGCCCACACCCCCACCCCCTCGCCTTCCGCCGCCGCGGGCGACCTCCCCGAGGGCTGGCGGCCCTGGGCCGCCAAGGCCAAGGCCCCGGCGGGGACCGAGAAAATACTGGGCCCCGACACCTCCTTCCGGCGCTGCGCCGCCGTCAGCGAGTCCCTGGTGTGTGCCGGCGCCAACCTCATGGCAACCCGCTTCGACCTCGCCGACGGCCGCAACACCTGGTCCCGGCCCGTCGACCCCACCACGGACAGCGGCTCCGGCGACGAGGGCACGATCATCGGCGCGGACGGCGGCCGCGTCTACGCCTACGCGGCCGACGACCGGAACGGGGCGGACGGAGCCCTGCTGACCCGCTACACGGTCCACGCCCTGGCCGCCGACACCGGCGAAGTGCTCTGGCGGACCGCGACCGGCGACGGCGGATCGGCCACCGTGCCCGACAGGGACCAGGGCTCCGCCACCACCGTGCCCGAAGGCGTCGTCACGGCCTACGGCGACCAGGGCCGCCAGTACGCCCTGCTCGACGGCGAGAGCGGCCAGGTCCGCTGGAAACGCCCGCTTCCGGACTCCCCGTACGACTGCCTGCTGCGCTCGGCGGCCGAGCGCGCCTACCTGGTCTGTGCCACCGACATGGAGAAGAGCACCGCCCGCAGCAACGTCTCCCTGCTCGACATGGCCACCGGAAAACCCCGCTGGACGGTCCAGGTCGGGGGCGCTGTGGATGTGCTGGGCGAGGACCGGGGGCGCCTGGTGCTCGGCGACGCCTACCACCCGGGCGACCGGCTGACGCTGATCAACGTCTCCTCACACGTGCTCACCGTGGTACGGCTCGCCGACCCGCAACCCGACGGGGCCAACGCGTACATGACCGGCGGCACCCTCTACTTCACCCGCTCCAGCGGCAGCGTCCGCGCGGTCTCGCCGCGGACCGGCCGGACACTGTGGGAGACCAACTCCACCGTGGAGCAGCAGGGCCCGCCGACCGCCTCCGCCACCCACGTCTACCTAGCGTCCCCCAGCGGGCGCCTGGCCGCCCTGAACGCCCGCACCGGGAAGGTCGAGGCCACCCGCCCCGGCCGCGACGACGGCGGCCCCGCCGGGTCCGGCTTCGTCACCACAGGCGGCGCCCCGCTCGTCCTCGACGGCGACGCACTGTACGTCCCGTACGGCGTCCGCTCCGTCTTCGCCGTCGACGTGAACAACCTTGCGGATCTGTGATGCCGCGCTTGGAGGAGTCGTGATGCAGGTAGCCGTGGTCACCTTCGACGGGTTCAACGAACTCGACAGCTTCATCGCGTCCGCCCTGATCAACCGGTGCCGCAAGGACGGCCTGCAAGCTTTCGTCACGACACCGACGCCGGTGGTCACCTCCATGAACGGTGTCGAGGTGACCGGTCAGCGCCCGATGGAGTTCGTGACCGAGGCCGACGTCGTGCTGATCGGCAGCGGGGTGAAGACGCGAGACGTGGTCGCCGACGACCGGCTGATCTCCAGACTGGTGCTCGACCCCTCGCGACAGCTGATCGGTGCGCAGTGCTCCGGCGCGCTGGTGCTCGCCCGGCTCGGGCTGCTGGAGGGCATGCCCGCCTGCACGGACAGGAACAGCCGCCCGTTCGTCGAGGCCTTGGACGTCACCGTGCTGGACGCGCCGTTCCACGCCGAGGGCAACATCGCCACGGCGGGCGGCTGCCTGGCGTCGCAGTACCTCGCCACCTGGGTGATCACCCGGGTACTCGGGGAGGACGCCGCGCGCGCCGTCATCGACTACGTGGCTCCGGTCGGCGAGAACCGGGAAACCGTCGAGCGCGCCGTGCGTGCCGTCCACGCGGGCGAGGTCGCACCGCGCTGACGCGTCCGCTCCAGGAGCGACGTCAGGGGATTCCGCCCAGGCGCTGTGGAGGGTGGGGCGGCCAGGGCCCGAGAGCGGGCAGCCCCGCCGTCGCCACGGGTGGGACCACGGGCGTACGTCCGGCCAGCCAGGCCGCCAGATCGCGCACCCCTCCGGTGACCACCGTGTCCGGCGGCCCGTCGCCGACGGACCACTGGCGGCGCACGTCCTCGGCGCGCACGTGTGTGCCTGCCGGAAGGCGGACCAGGAGGAAGTCGATGGCATGCGCGGCCAGACCCTCGGGCCAGTCGTCCGGCCGCACGCCGAGTTCCAGATCGACCATGTGGATCCATGCCTCGCGCCAGCGTGCGAAGACGGTGGCGGCGAGGTCCGCGTTGCGGAACGTGACCGGACGCCTCCAGTCGGTGCCGGCGGCGCGTGCCCAGGCCGCCTCCAGCCTGGCCGTCTGCGCGGCGAGTTGCGCGCGGTGCTCGGCGGCGCTGCGGCCCGCGGTGGCCGCGATGATCGCGTTGCGCTCGTCCGTCCCGCCGTCGTAACCCGCCACGAGCTCACCGCGCAGGGCATGCTCCGCCAGACGGGCGAACATCCTCGCGTTGTCCGTGAGATGCGCGAGGACGTGGCCGCGTGACCAGCCCGGAAGGGCGGATGCCGCGGAGACCTGCCGGTCATCCAGGCCGGCCACGAGCCTCTTCAGTTCGAGATGGGCCTCGATCACCGCTGCGACTGGAGGTTGCACGGCTCTCCCTCCTACGGGGCGGAGGTCCGGTCGAGGGGTGCCGGGGCCCGGTCGGCGAGTTCCCCGAGGGGGGCACCGCTCAGCCGGCATACCGTCCACTCGTTCAGGAGCTCCGCGCCGAGCGACTTGTAGAAGTCGATCGCCGGTTGGTTCCAGTCCAGGACCCACCACTCGAAGCGCTCGTAGCCGTTCTGCCGACAGACCGCCGCGAGGGAGGCGAGCAGAGCCTTTCCGTGTCCTCCGCCCCGGGCGTGCGGCCGTACGTAGAGGTCCTCCAGGTGCATGCCGCGCGTGCCGGTCCAGGTCGAGAAGCGGGGGAACCAGAGGGCATAGCCCACGGCCTGACCCGTCTCGTCGTCCTCCGCGATCAGCGCGAACGCGGCAGGATGTTCCCCGAACAGCGCCTCACGGAGCTGCTCCTCGGTCGCTCGGGCCTGCTCGGCGGCCCGTTCGTACGCAGCGAGTTCGCGGATCATCGCACGGATGTCCGCGATGTCGTCCACCATGGCGGCCCGGATCATGCCGGAGATCATCGGCCACCGCACCGCGCCGTGTCCATCGGGTTTCGAGCGCGAGCACGGTCGCATCCCGCGGCGAGCGGTGGCGGCTGGGCGACTCCATCGGGATGTCGGGATGTACGGCCGATCCCGTCCGGGACACGACTGAGGCCCAGGTGCGAGGATTCCTCCTCCGGCCTGGGCCTCAGTCCCACAGAGCGGGCGACGGGAATCGAACCCGCGTAGCCAGTTTGGAAGACTGGGGCTCTACCATTGAGCTACGCCCGCACACAACGCGCCGCAGGTCAGCCGACCGCGGCACTGCACTGCATCGTAGCGGGTGGACCCCCTTCGCCGCACATCCCGTCCCCGTGCGCACCGGACCTTCACCGGCGCTACGGAAATGCGGCGGGCCCCACGGCCTGGCGGCATGTACCCTACGTGTCGCACCAGACGGGGTGTGGCGCAGCTTGGTAGCGCGTCCGCTTTGGGAGCGGAAGGCCGTGGGTTCAAATCCCGCCACCCCGACCAGCCACCTGATCAACTCGCGTGATCGCCTTTTGGGCGGTGTAGCCGCTGCCGTTACTATGCAAGCTGCACGCCCGTGTGTCTCAGCGTCTGAAGTCCTCCGGGCGGCGAAATCCGCCGGGCCGCTCTGGCTCCGGCAGAAACCAAGAAGTCAGCCACAAGGAGACCGAACCGTGAAGAGCGCCGTGGAGACCCTGAACCCGACCCGGGTTCGGCTCACTGTCGAGGTGCCCTTCGAGGAGCTCAAGGACAGCCTCGACGCGGCGTACAAGAAGATCAACCAGCAGGTCACGGTGAAGGGCTTCCGCAAGGGCAAGGTCCCGGCCCGCGTCATCGACCAGCGGTTCGGCCGTGGTGCCGTGCTGGAGGAGGCCGTCAACGACGCGCTGCCGAAGTTCTACACCGACGCGGTCAACGAGGCCGAGCTGAGCCCGCTGGGCCAGCCCGAGGTCGACATCACCGAGCTGAAGGACGGCGAGACGCTGAACTTCACCGCCGAGGTCGACATCCGCCCGGCCATCGAGATCCCGGACTACTCCGGCATCGAGGTCGAGGTCGACGCCGTCGAGGTCACCGACGAGGACGTCGAGAAGTCGGTCGAGCAGCTCCGTGAGCGCTTCGCCTCCACCTCCCCGGTCGAGCGCGCCGCCGAGGACGGCGACGTCGTCACCATCGACCTGGAGGCCAAGGTCGACGGCGAGGTCCTGGAGGACGGCGTGGCCAACGGCGTCTCCTACACCATCGGCTCCGGTGAGCTGCTGGACGGCATCGACGACGCCGTGAAGGGCCTGTCCGCCGGTGAGGAGGCCACCTTCACCTCCGAGCTCAAGGGCGGCTCGGCGGCCGGCCAGGAGGCCGAGGTCACCGTCAAGGTCACCCAGGTCGCCAAGCGGGAGCTGCCGGAGCTGGACGACGAGTTCGCCCAGCTCGCCTCCGAGTTCGACACCCTCGAGGAGCTGAAGGCCGACAGCCGCAAGCGCCTGGAGAACATGAAGCAGTACGACCAGGCCACCCAGGCCCAGGAGCGCGTCCTGGACAAGCTGCTGGAGCTGGTCGAGGTCCCCGTCCCCGAGAAGCTGCTCGAGGACGAGATCAACACCCGTAAGCACAACCTCGAGCACCACCAGCTCGGCCAGATGGGCCTCACCCTCGACAAGTACCTGGAGATCCAGGGCAAGACCGCCGAGGAGTTCGAGAACGAGACCCGCGAGGCCGCGGTCAAGGGCATCAAGACCCAGTTCGTGCTCGACGAGCTGGTCAAGCAGGAGAAGCTCAACGTCAACCAGGAGGAGCTCACCGAGCACCTCATGCGGCGTGCCGCCTCCTCCGGCATGTCCCCCGACCAGTTCGCCCAGGCGGTCGTCGAGGGCGGCCAGGTTCCGCTCCTGGTCGGCGAGGTCGCCCGCGGCAAGGCCCTGGCCGTCGTGGTCGAGGCCGCCACGGTGAAGGACACCAACGGCGAGATCGTCGACCTGGACGACGAGGACGAGGACGAGGCCGCCGCGGAGACGGTCGAGGCGGCGGAGGGCGCCGCCGAGGCCGAGGCCGCCGGCGAGGAGAAGGCCGAGGGCTGACGCCCACGGCGCCTTCTGACGCACGTACGACGGGCCCCGGGACGCACGCCCCGGGGCCCGTCGGCGTACGGTGGAACAGCGGCCGGAACGGGCGCAGGGCCGTATGCGACGTGCGGCTCCGCCGCAGGGGTGCGACCAGCCATCCCCGACCCCCAGCCGCCCGCCGCCAGGCACCACCACGGCGAGCAGCACCGGCCGTTCCAGCGGAGCGCATCGCGCTACGCCCCCGGCGAACACCCTCATCTCCGGGATTCCCCGAAGGGACCCGCGCGTTAGGGTCCATGAATACGGGGGCAGGGAACCCGGCGAAGCTGCCGGAGGCCCCTGGCAGGGAACACGTGAGACGGCCCGGCGCCGTCGCAAGACGAGCAGGTGGATACGTTGACGAATCTGATGCCCTCCGCCGCCGGCGAGCCTTCCATCGGTGGTGGCCTCGGCGACCAGGTCTACAACCGGCTGCTCAACGAGCGGATCATCTTCCTCGGCCAGCCGGTCGACGACGACATTGCGAACAAGATCACCGCACAGCTGCTGCTCCTTGCCGCAGACCCGGACAAGGACATCTTCCTCTACATCAACAGCCCCGGCGGATCGATCACGGCCGGCATGGCGATCTACGACACCATGCAGTACATCAAGAACGACGTGGTGACGATCGCCATGGGCCTCGCGGCCTCGATGGGACAGTTCCTGCTCAGCGCGGGCACCCCCGGCAAGCGATTCGCCCTGCCGAACGCCGAGATCCTGATCCACCAGCCCTCCGCGGGCCTGGCCGGCTCGGCCTCGGACATCAAGATCCACGCCGAGCGGCTGCTGCACACCAAGAGGCGCATGGCCGAGCTCACGGCCCAGCACACCGGCCAGACGGTCGAGCAGATCACCCGGGACTCGGACCGCGACCGCTGGTTCGACGCCCTTGAGGCCAAGGAGTACGGGCTCATCGACGACGTCATCGCCACGGCCGCCGGCATGCCGGGCGGCGGCGGCACCGGGGCCTGAGAGGTCCCCACGGGGCCCGTGGAGCCCCGTGGGGCCGACGGGAGCCCTCCAGGGCCCCAGCGACCCCAGCCAGCCCCAGCCGACCGCCTCAGCCCCTTTCCAGGAGACACCGTGAACGACTTCCCCGGCAGCGGCATCTATGACCGCATGCGCTCCGAGTACACCGGCCCCACGGCCGAGTCCCGCTACGTCATCCCGCGCTTCGTGGAGCGCACCTCCCAGGGCATCCGCGAGTACGACCCGTACGCGAAGCTCTTCGAGGAGCGCGTGATCTTCCTCGGCGTCCAGATCGACGACGCCTCCGCCAACGACGTCATGGCGCAGCTGCTGTGCCTGGAGTCGATGGACCCCGACCGGGACATCTCGGTCTACATCAACAGCCCCGGTGGCTCCTTCACGGCGCTCACGGCCATCTACGACACGATGCAGTTCGTGAAGCCGGACATCCAGACGGTCTGCATGGGGCAGGCGGCCTCCGCCGCGGCCGTCCTGCTGGCCGCCGGCACGCCCGGCAAGCGCATGGCGCTGCCGAACGCCCGGGTGCTGATCCACCAGCCGTACAGCGAGACCGGCCGCGGCCAGGTCTCCGACCTGGAGATCGCCGCCAACGAGATCCTCCGGATGCGTTCGCAGCTGGAGGAGATGCTGGCCAAGCACTCCACCACGCCGGTCGAGAAGATCCGCGAGGACATCGAGCGCGACAAGATCCTCACGGCCGAGGACGCGCTGAGCTACGGCCTGATCGACCAGATCATCTCCACCCGGAAGATGAACAACACGTCGGTTCGCTGACGCGATGCGGGTACCCCCTACTCGGGCGAAGCCGAGAGCTCGGGGGAGTATCGTCTGCGCCCCTTGGCACGGTTTGGCACGGTCCACGTCAAAGTGAACCGTGCCAAGGGGGGCCCGAACGGGGGGCCGGGCAAGGTACCGTCGGACATAAGGCAGCACCAGGAGCCGCTGGACTCAAGGCGTCCAGGCGTCTCCCAGGCGAAGGGGAAGCACACCGTGGCACGCATCGGTGACGGCGGCGATCTGCTGAAGTGCTCGTTCTGTGGCAAGAGCCAGAAGCAGGTCAAGAAGCTCATCGCAGGTCCCGGTGTGTACATCTGCGACGAGTGCATCGATCTCTGCAACGAGATCATCGAGGAGGAGCTCGCCGAGACCAGCGAGGTGCGCTGGGAGGAGCTCCCCAAGCCCCGCGAGATCTACGAGTTCCTCGACGGGTACGTGGTGGGTCAGGAGGCGGCCAAGAAGGCCCTCTCCGTGGCGGTGTACAACCACTACAAACGTGTCCAGGCCGGCGAGAACGGCGGGGCGAACGGCCGTGACGACGCCATCGAGCTGGCGAAGTCCAACATCCTGCTGCTCGGGCCCACGGGCTCCGGCAAGACGCTGCTCGCCCAGACCCTGGCCCGCATGCTCAACGTCCCCTTCGCCATCGCCGACGCGACGGCGCTGACGGAGGCGGGCTATGTCGGCGAGGACGTCGAGAACATCCTGCTGAAGCTGATCCAGGCGGCGGACTACGACGTCAAGAAGGCCGAGACCGGGATCATCTACATCGACGAGATCGACAAGGTCGCGCGGAAGAGTGAAAACCCGTCGATCACGCGCGATGTCTCGGGCGAGGGTGTACAGCAGGCCCTGCTGAAGATCCTGGAAGGCACCACGGCCTCGGTCCCGCCGCAGGGCGGCCGCAAGCACCCGCACCAGGAGTTCATCCAGATCGACACGACGAACGTCCTGTTCATCGTGGGTGGCGCCTTCGCGGGCCTGGAGAAGATCATCGAGGGACGCGCGGGCGCCAAGGGCATCGGCTTCGGCGCGACCATCCGCTCCAAGCGCGAGCTGGAGGCCAAGGACCAGTTCGAGGACGTCATGCCCGAGGACCTGGTCAAGTTCGGCATGATCCCCGAGTTCATCGGCCGCCTCCCGGTCATCACGAGCGTGCACAACCTCGACCGCGAGGCGCTGCTGAAGATCCTGGTCGAACCGCGCAACGCGCTGGTGAAGCAGTACCAGCGCCTCTTCGAACTCGACGGCGTGGAGCTGGACTTCGAACGCGAGGCCCTCGAAGCCATCGCCGACCAGGCCATCCTCCGCCAGACCGGCGCACGAGGCCTGCGCGCCATCATGGAAGAGGTCCTCCAGGGCGTCATGTACGAGGTCCCGTCCCGCAAGGACGTGGCCCGTGTCGTCATCACGGCGGACGTCGTCCTCTCCAACGTCAACCCGACCCTGATTCCGCGGGATTCGCGCGGGCGGGGGCCGGGGGAGCAGAAGACGGCGTAACGGTCCCGCAGACAGCGAAAGGGCCCCGGTCGACCAAGGTCGACCGGGGCCCTTTCGACGTCGAGGCGCAGGTGTCAGGCCTTGACGCGGACTTCCTGGCGGAGCTTCGTGGTGATGTCCACTGCCACGTCCTTGGTGATGCCCTTCGAGGCGTCACCCGGCGACACCATGGCGATGGTGCTGTAGTCGGCCCACGCGCAGAACCAGTCGGTCTTCTCCTTCTTGGTCAGCGGGTCCGGGCCCGTGGCCGCCTGGCACTTCATGACCGCGCCGTCGAGTTCGGCCTCCTCGGGCTCGCCGACCAACTGTGCGCTCTTCGGGCCGGTGCCGCTGTCCGAGGACTTCTCCTGCGTCGACTTCTTGAAGTTGGCGAAGAACGCGTCCAGGGCCGCCTCGGGATCGGAGACCTCGCCGTAGACACCGGCGTAGGTGATGCCCTTGGCCGTCGCCATCTGGGCTGCGGAGGAAGGGTCGTCCGGGTCGTACTTGCCGGCGTCCGCCGTCGAGTAGATGCCGAGCACGGACTTGCCGTTCTTGACGCCGCTCTTCTCCAGCTCCAACGCCGAGTCGTCGCCGGCGCTCGCACCGTCCTTGGAGACGCGCTTGTACTCACCGAGCGCCGTGGCCGGTGTCGTCAGCTTGTGGGCACCGTCGTCCTCGACACCGCCCCCGCCCTGGCCGATGACGAAGAAGGCACCGACTCCGATCGCGGCCACGGCCGCGACCGCGCCGAGGATGATCCCCGTCTTCTTCTTGCCGCCCCCCGGCGCCGGCGGCTGCGGCACCCCGTACGGGGCCTGGCCGTACGGGGGCTGTTGGCCGTACGGGGCCTGGCCGTACGGGGGCTGCTGCCCGTACGGGCCGGGCTGGGGCGGGACGCCCTGCGGGGGCTGCTGGGGGTAGCCGTAGCCCGGTTGGGCCGGAGGGGGCTGCTGGGGGTAGCCGTAGCCGGGCTGGGCCGCAGGAGCCTGTGGCGGCTGCCCGTAAGGGCCCGGACCGCCGTATGGTCCGGGCTGCTGGGGCTGCCCGCCGTACGGGCCCGGCTGGTTGTAGCTCATCTCTGGGTTCCCCTCCAGATACTCATGTGGCCCTGACATCCTGGCGCAGGCATGGCGTGTGCAGGTCACCGGGGGGCCCGCCGTTACAGAAGAATCGCGTTTCGGGACTGCCCCGTGACACCTCTAAACTGACCCCCGTGACCGAGAACACTCAGCAGCCGAAACCAGCGCCCACGACCGAACTGCCGACCCAGTACACGCCGGCCGAGGTAGAGGGGAAGCTGTACGAGCGCTGGGTAGACAAGGGTTACTTCGCCGCCGACGCGAAGAGCGACAAGCCCGCGTACACCATCGTCATCCCGCCGCCGAACGTCACCGGTTCCCTGCACCTGGGGCATGCCTTCCAGCACACGCTGATGGACGCGCTGACCCGCCGTAAGCGCATGCAGGGCTTCGAGTCCCTGTGGCTGCCCGGCATGGACCACGCCGGCATCGCCACCCAGAACAAGGTCGAGCAGCAGCTCGCCGAGGAGGGCAAGTCGCGGCACGACCTGGGCCGCGAGACGTTCGTCGAGCGCGTCTGGCAGTGGAAGGAGGAGTACGGCGGCAAGATCCTCGGCCAGATGCGCCGGCTCGGGGACGGGGTCGACTGGTCCCGTGAGCGGTTCACCATGGACGAGGGGCTGTCCAAGGCCGTCCTCACCATCTTCAAGAAGCTGTACGAGGACGAGCTGATCTACCGCGCCGAGCGCATCATCAACTGGTGCCCGCGGTGTCTGACGGCCATCTCGGACATCGAGGTGGAGTACCAGGAGGACGACGGCGAGCTCGTCTCCATCAAGTACGGCGAGGGCGACGAGACCCTCGTGGTCGCCACGACGCGTGCGGAGACCATGCTCGGCGACACCGCCGTCGCCGTTCATCCCGACGACGAGCGGTACCAGCACCTGATCGGCAAGAGGATCAAGCTGCCGCTGACCGACCGGGCCATCCCCGTCGTCGCGGACAGCCACGTCGACCCCGAGTTCGGCACCGGTGCCGTCAAGGTCACCCCGGCCCACGACCCGAACGACTTCGCGATCGGCCAGCGGCACGGCCTCGAATCGATCACGATCATGGACGAGCGGGCGGTCATCACCGCGCACGGCCCGTTCCAGGGACTCGACCGGTTCGAGGCGCGCGCGGCCATCGTCGGCGCCCTGCGTTCGCAGGGGCGGATCGTCGCCGAGAAGCGGCCGTACGTCCACAGCGTCGGACACTGCTCGCGCTGCAAGACCACCATCGAGCCGCGTCTGTCCATGCAGTGGTGGGTCAAGGTCGGTCCGCTGGCGAAGGCCGCCGGTGACGCGGTCCGCGACGGGCGGGTGAAGATCCACCCCGAGGACATGTCGAAGCGGTACTTCGACTGGGTCGACAACATGAACGACTGGTGCATCTCGCGCCAGTTGTGGTGGGGCCACCGGATCCCGATCTGGTACGGCCCGGACGGTGAGATCGTCTGCGTCGGCCCCGACGAGGAGCCGCCGGCCGGCGAGGGCTGGAAGCAGGACACGGATGTCCTCGACACCTGGTTCTCCTCCGGCCTGTGGCCGTTCTCCACGCTGGGCTGGCCCGAACAGACCGAGGACCTGCGGAAGTTCTACTCGACCGACGTCCTGCTCACCGGCCACGACATCATCTTCTTCTGGGTCGCCCGGATGATGATGTTCGGCCTGTACGCCATGGACGGCGAGGTCCCCTTCCGCACCATCGCCCTGACCGGTCTGGTCCGTGACGAGCGCGGCAAGAAGATGTCGAAGTCCTTCGGCAACGTCGTCGACCCGCTCGACTGGATGGACAAGTACGGCTCCGACGCCGTCCGCTTCACCCTGGCCCGGGGCGCCAACCCCGGTACGGACGTGCCGATCGGTGAGGACTGGGTCCAGGCGTCCCGGAACTTCGCCAACAAGATCTGGAACGCCACGCGCTTCGCTCTGATGAACGGCGCGACGGTGCGGGGCCCGCTGCCGGACCCGTCCGAGATGTCCTCGACGGACCGGTGGATCCTGTCCCGGCTCAACAAGACCGTCGCCGACGTGGACGCCTTCTACGAGGACTTCCAGTTCGCCAAGCTGTCGGACGCGCTGTACCACTTCGCGTGGGACGAGGTCTTCGACTGGTACGTCGAGCTGTCCAAGACGACGTTCCAGGCGGGCGGAGAAGCCGCCGAGGTCAGCAAGCGGGTCCTCGGTGAGGTCCTCGACGTCACTCTGAAGCTGCTGCACCCGGTCGTCCCGTTCGTGACGGAGGCGCTGTGGACGACGCTGACCGGGGGTGAGTCGGTGGTCATCGCCGACTGGCCGACGGACAGCGGTTTCCGCGACGAGGCCGCCGAGCGGGAGATCGAGACGCTCCAGTCGGTGATCACCGAGGTTCGCCGCTTCCGCGCCGACCAGGGTCTGCAGCCCGGTCAGCGGGTTCCGGCGCGCCTGTCGCTGGAGGGTACGACCCTCGCGCCGCACGAGCCCGCCATCCGTCAGCTGCTGAGGCTCCAGCCGGAGGGCGAGACCTTCACGGCGACGGCGACGCTGCCGGTGGCCGGGGTCGAGGTCGCCCTCGACCTCTCCGGTGCGATCGACGTTGCGGCGGAGCGGAAGCGGCTGGCCAAGGACCTCGCCGCCGCGGAGAAGGAGAAGGCGCAGGCCACGGCGAAGCTCGGGAACGACGCCTTCCTGGCCAAGGCCCCGGACCACGTCGTGGAGAAGATCCGGACGCGGCTGGCCAAGGCCGACGAGGACATCGCGCGGATCCAGGCACAGCTGGAGCGGTTGCCCCAGGCGTAGGCGCCCGTACGCGCCCCACGGCCCCGGAACTCACGGTTCCGGGGCCGTGGCGTCGGGTGGGTGCACGCCGTTGTCGGTCGGCCTCCGTAGACTGGCCCCGTGAGTGAGCTCCCCCCGAACGGCAACGACGACCAGCCCGACCCCCTCGACTCCTTCGACGAGATCATCGCGGCCGAGACCGAGCGCGATCCCGATCTCGCGGTCATCGAGGCCGGCAGCCGCACCCTGCGCACACAGGGCGGGCCGCCGGAGGCCGACGTGCCCGCGCGGCCGGAGGATCCCGCGGTGGACAAGGCGCTGCGGGAGGTCGAGGCGGAGCTGGCCACCCGCTGGGGCGAGACCAAGCTGGAACCGTCCGTCAGCCGCATCTCCGCGCTGATGGACGTCCTGGGCGAGCCGCAGCGGTCGTACCCGTCGATCCACATCACCGGGACCAACGGCAAGACCTCCACCGCCCGCATGATCGAGGCCCTGCTCGGCGCCTTCGAACTGCGCACGGGGCGGTACACCTCACCGCACGTGCAGTCGATCACCGAGCGGATCAGCCTCGACGGGGCGCCCATCTCCGCCGAGCGGTTCGTCGAGACGTACCAGGACGTCAAGCCGTACATCGAGATGGTCGACGCCCAGCAGGAGTACCGGCTCTCCTTCTTCGAGGTGCTCACCGGGATGGCGTACGCCGCCTTCGCCGACGCGCCCGTCGACGTCGCGGTCGTCGAGGTCGGGATGGGCGGGAGCTGGGACGCCACCAATGTGATCGACGGCAGCGTCGCCGTCGTCACCCCGATCGATCTGGACCACACCGACCGGCTCGGCGCCACGCACGCCGAGATCGCGACCGAGAAGGCCGGGATCATCAAGCAGGACGCCACCGTGATCCTCGCCCAGCAGCCGGTGGACGCGGCCCAGGTGCTGCTGAAGAAGGCTGTGGACGTCGACGCCACCGTGGCCCGGGAAGGGCTTGAGTTCGGCATCGTGGGCCGGCAGGTCGCCGTCGGCGGGCAGCTGCTCACCCTGCGCGGGCTGGGCGGCGACTACACCGATGTGTACCTGCCGCTGCACGGCGCCCACCAGGCGCACAACGCGGCCGTGGCGCTCGCCGCCGTCGAGGCCTTCTTCGGGGTGGGGGCCCAGCGGGCCGAGCCGCTGGACGCGGACACCGTGCGCAAGGCCTTCGCCTCCGTCGCCTCCCCCGGGCGGCTCGAAGTCGTCCGGCGGTCTCCCACCGTCGTCCTCGACGCCGCGCACAACCCGGCGGGCGCGCGGGCCGTTGCCGAGGCGCTCGGGGAGGCCTTCCAGTTCAGCCGGCTCATCGGCGTCGTGGGCGCGAGCGGTGACAAGAACGTGCGGGAGCTGCTGGAGGCCTTCGAACCGGTCTTCGCCGAGGTCGTCGTGACCCAGAACTCCAGCCATCGCGCCATGGACGCCGACGAGCTGGCCGCGATCGCCGTCGAGGTGTTCGGCGAGGAGCGGGTGCAGGTCGAGCCGAGGCTGCCGGACGCGCTGGAGGCCGCGATCACGCTGGCCGAGGAGGAGGGCGAGTTCGCGGGCGGCGGCGTGCTCGTCACCGGCTCGGTCATCACCGTGGGCGAGGCCCGGCTGCTGCTGGGGAAGGGCTGAGGTCCGGCAATGCGTACGCTCTGTGCTTCGACGCTGATCGGCGAGTTCTTCATCATCGGCTTCGCCGGGCTGGTCGCCATGAAGGACCCGGACCTGTCCATGTCCACGGTGTGGACGGTCAGCGGTGTCGCGATGTTCCTGTGCCTGGTGCTGTGCGGCCTGGTGACCCGCCCCGGCGGAGTGGCCCTCGGCTGGGCCCTGCAGATCGCCCTCATCGCCTCCGGCTTCGTCATCCCGACGATGTTCTTCATGGGGGCGGTCTTCGCGGCCCTGTGGTGGGCCTCGGTGCACTACGGGCGGAAGGTCGACGAGGCGAAGGCGAGGTTCGCGGCGGCTCAGGCCGACTCCTCCACACCTGACGCTGTGTAACAAGGGCAAGGCCCCGCCTGTAACCTCTTCTCCCCGCACTAAACCTGATTTTTCTAAGGAGCCCGTCGTGAGCCAGCGCACCCTCGTCCTCCTCAAGCCCGACGCCGTCCGTCGTGGCCTGACCGGCGAGATCATCAGCCGTATCGAGCGCAAGGCCGGCTGGCAGATCACCGCGCTGGAGCTGCGCACCCTGGACCAGGACACCCTGGAGCAGCACTACGGCGAGCACAAGGGCAAGCCCTTCTACGAGCCGCTGGTGGAGTTCATGGCCTCCGGCCCGGTCGTGGCCATGATCGTCGAGGGTGAGCGGGTCATCGAGGGCCTGCGCACGCTCGCCGGTCCCACCGACCCGATCGCCGCGGCCCCCGGTTCCATCCGCGGCGACTTCGGCGTGATCGTCCGGGAGAACCTCATCCACGCCTCCGACTCCGAGGAGTCCGCCGAGCGCGAGGTGAAGATCTTCTTCCCGGGCCGCGCGTGATTTTTTCGAACGTTCGTTTTTTCTGACGCCTCGTCAGCCGAATGGCCCATCTGACCTGGGCGGCCGCATAAAACCGGCCGCCCAGTGGCATATGCCGTGCCGATCGGGGGAACGAATGCCTCCGTTGGCCCGTCTCCACAAGCGGGGCGGTACGCCATCTGCTGACAATGGCGAAGACCCTCGCGCAGTGTTCGGGAAGGCGCGTCTACGATGGAAGCCTTCACGTCACAGCACCCACCTTTGCCGACCTGAAAAGCCCTCAAAAGCTCGTGGGAAGGCCAGACGAATCCTGATGGGGAACTCAATGTCGTTCATCGGCCGTGACATGGCTGTCGACCTCGGGACCGCCAACACGCTGGTGTACGTCAGGGGTCGCGGGATCGTACTCAACGAGCCGTCCGTCGTCGCGATCAACACCAACACCGGTGGCATCCTCGCGGTCGGCGCCGAAGCGAAGAAGATGATCGGGCGCACGCCCGGCAACATCGTTGCCGTACGTCCGCTGAAGGACGGCGTGATCGCCGACTTCGAGATCACCGAGCGGATGCTCCGCTACTTCATCCTGAAGATCCACAAGCGGCGGTATCTGGCTCGTCCGCGGGTCGTCGTCTGTGTGCCCTCCGGCATCACGGGCGTCGAGCGCCGCGCCGTCATCGAGGCGTCGTCCCAGGCCGGCGCCCGCCAGGTGCACATCATCGAGGAGCCCATGGCCGCGGCCATCGGCTCCGGCCTGCCGGTCCACGAGGCCACGGGCAACATGGTGGTCGACATCGGCGGCGGCACCACGGAGGTCGCGGTCATCTCCCTCGGCGGCATCGTCACCGCCCAGTCCATCCGCGTCGCGGGCGACGAGCTGGACAACGCGATCATCCAGCACATCAAGAAGGAGTACTCCCTCCTCCTCGGTGAGCGGACGGCCGAACAGATCAAGATCACGATCGGTTCGGCGTACGACCTCGACACTGACGAGCACACCGAAATCCGCGGCCGGGATCTCGTCTCCGGGCTGCCGAAGACCGTCGTCATCTCCGCGGCCGAGGTCCGCAAGGCGATCGAGGAACCGGTCAACGCCATCGTCGACGCCGTCAAGACGACCCTCGACAAATGTCCGCCGGAGCTGTCCGGCGACATCATGGACCGAGGAATCGTTCTGACCGGCGGTGGAGCGCTGCTGCGCGGCCTCGACGAGCGGCTGCGCCGGGAGACCGGCATGCCGATCCACATCGCCGAGGACCCGCTGGACAGCGTCGCGCTCGGCTCCGGCAAGTGCGTCGAGGAGTTCGAGGCGCTCCAGCAGGTGCTGGACGCCCAGCCGCGCAGATGACGTGACTCTTCGATTCCGCCGTACGAGATCATCGCCTCTCGTACGGCGGATCGTTGATATGGAGGCATAAGCTCCCCCATAGCGCCCGTCGTTGGCGCCCACAGACATTCCCGAATTCCGACGAGGAAGGCACGGCCGCCGCACGTGAGGGACACACGAGAGAGCCGGCTGCTCCTGGTGCTGCTGATCGCCATCGCGTTCGCGCTGATCACGGTGGACATCCGCGGCGGGGAGGACTCACCGGTCGACGGTGCCCGGCAGGCCGCGGCCACCGTCTTCGGCCCGATCGAGAACGGGGTGTCCGCCGCCGTCGCCCCGGTCGGCAACGCGGTCTCCGCGATCCGCGACTCCGGCCGGCGGCACGACCGGCTCGCCGCGCTCGAGAAGGAGAACGCGGCCCTCAAGGCGAAACTCGGCAGTGACGACCGCAGCCGCAGCCGCCTCAAGCAGCTCGACAAGATGCTGAAGCTCGCGGGCGCCGGCCAGTACGGCATCAAGGGCGCCCAGGTCATCGCCATCGGGGCGGCCCAGGGCTTCTCCTGGACCATCACCATCGACGTCGGCGCCAACGACGGCATCAAGCGGGACATGACCGTCCTGAACGGGGACGGTCTGGTCGGCCGGGTGACGACCGTGGGCCCGAACACCGCCACCGTCCTGCTCGCCAACGACCCCGACTTCACCGTCGGCACCCGGATGGAGGCCAGCGACGAACTCGGCTTCGCCTCCGGTCAGGGCGACCGCCCGCTGCGCGTCGAACTCCTCAACGGCAAGGCCGAAGTCGAGAAGGGCGACCGGCTCGTCACCTTCGGCTCCCAGGCCGACAAGCCCTTCGTGCCCGGCGTACCCGTCGGTGTCGTCTCCCGCGTCGACCCCTCCGGCGGCAACCTGACGCGCACCCTCTACGTCACGCCGTACGTCAGCTTCAGCAAGCTCGACATCGTCGGCGTCGTCGTCGACGTCCCGAAGAAGGACCCGCGGGACACGGTCCTCCCCGACAAGCCCAAGCCGAAACCCACGCCGACCGTGACGGTGACCGTGACCCCGTCCGCCGAGGCGCCCGCCGACGGCCAGTCCCAGGAAGAGCAGTAGGAGCTGTTAGCCCATGCGCGTCAACCGGATCCTGCTGTCCTCGGCCCTGGTCGTCCTCGCCCTGGTGATCCAGGTGAGCATCCTCGCCCGCCTGCACCTCCCCGGCGCCGTCCCCGACCTGCTGCTGCTCACCGTCCTCGGCCTCGCCCTGGTCTACGGCCATGTCGGCGGCGCCCTCGTCGGGTTCGGCGCGGGGCTGCTGGCCGACCTGGCCCCGCCCGCCGACCACGCCGCCGGCCGCTACGCCCTGGTGCTCTGCGTCATCGGCTACCTCGCCGGGCTCGCCAAGCCGGACAACGGCCGGCTGAAGTCGGCCACCGGCCCCATGGTCGTGGTGGTCGCCGCCGCCCTCGGCTCCACCCTGCTGTACGCCGGAGTCGGCGCCCTCGTCGGCGACACCGCCGCCCGCAACGTCGGCCTGGGCGGCCTGCTGTTCACGGCCGCCCTGTACGACCTGCTGCTCGCCCCGTTCGTCGTCCCCGGGATCATGGCCCTCGCCCGGCGCGCCGAGAACGACCCGCTCGCCGAGACCACCTCCTCGGCCAAGGCGACCGACATCTCCTCCGGCTGGCTCGTCGGCGGTACGGGCCTGCGCATCGGCGGTCAGCGGGGCGGGCTGCGGGTGAAGGCGGCGCGGGCGCGGATGGCCCGGGCGGGGCGCATCAAGGGGGTCAAGCGGCTGTGAGCGCGGCGGAATTCACCGGAACGGGTGAGAGCGGGAGGAACCCTGCGCCGCGGGCCCGCCGTTCACCAGTCGTACACACACGACACCCACACACACGGCACGTACACACACGACGCGTACGTACGAGACTGGTCGACGCACCTCTCGTCCACGCGCGTCCCGTGCCCGCCCGTGCCGCACGCACGAGCCTCGTACACACACACACGTACGCGCACTGAGAGGGGGAGGCAGCAGCAGTGACCAACATCCCCGAGACCGGACGGTCCCCACGCGTCCAGATCCGGCTCGTCGTCATCCAGGTCCTCGTCCTCTCCCTCCTCGGCACCCTCGGCGGCCGTCTGTGGTACCTGCAGATCCGCGAGGGCGACGAGTACGCCAAGGAGGCCTCCGGCAACCACGTCCAGCAGGTCGTCCAGCCCGCCGTCCGCGGCTCGATCCTGGACGCGCGCGGCGTGCCGATCGCCGACAACGAGACCCGGCTCGTCGTCTCCGCCTCGCGCACCGACCTGATGAAGATGCAGGACGACGGCAAGGCGGTCCTCACCAAGCTCGCCGGCGTGCTGGGCATGACGCCCAAGGAGGTCATGGAGAAGGTCCGGCTGTGCGACGCCAAGACGCCCCAGCCCTGCTGGAACGGCTCGCCGTACCAGCCGATCCCCATCACCGACGAGGCAACCCCCAAACAGGCCCTCCAGATCCGCGAACGGGCCGAGGACTTCCCCGGCATCACCGCCGAACCGCAGGCCGTGCGCCGCTACCCGAGCCCCGGCAAGGCCAACACCGCGCAGGTGCTGGGCTACCTCTCCCCGGTGACGGACCAGGAGATCCAGCAGGCCAAGGACACCGACTCGCCGTACCTGCGCTCCGACCAGGTCGGCCGGTCCGGCCTGGAGCGCCAGTACGACAAGGAACTGCGCGGCAAGGCCGGCGTCACCCGCTACGAGGTCGACAACCTCGGCCGCGTCATCGGCCAGGCCGAGGCCGACCCCGCCCAGCCCGGCTCCAACCTCGTCACCAGCATCGACGCCCGCGTCCAGCGCGTCGCCGAGTACGAGCTCAACGAGGCGATGAAGGAGGCCCGCAAGCAGCACGACCGGAACACGGGTACCAACTACAAGGCCGACGCCGGCGCGGTCGTGGTGATGGAGGCCAAGACCGGCCGCATCGTCGCCATGGCTTCCAACCCGACCTACGACCCGAACGCCTGGGTCGGCGGCATCTCCGCCAAGGACTACAAGCGGCTCACCGGGAAGAGCTCCAACTACCCGCTGCTCAACAGGGCCATACAGGGTCAGGCAGCCCCCGGCTCGATCTTCAAGGTGGTCTCCTCGGCCGCCGCCGTCCAGGCCGGGTACGAGTGGAACGGCGGCTACGACTGCTCCAGCGCCTACTCGGTCGGTGGCCAGGTCTTCAAGAACTTCGAGTCACAGAGCCACGGCGCGATCAGCCTCGGCCGCGCCCTGGAGGTCTCCTGCGACACCGTCTACTACCGCCTCGCGCACAACGAGTGGAAGAAGGACGGCGGCATCAACCCGAAGAAGGGCCAGCCCAAGGACTACTTCTACAAGGCCGCCCACCAGTTCGGGCTCGGCAAGGAGACCGGCATCGACCTGCCCAACGAGGTCTCCGGCCGCGTGCCCGACCGCGAGTGGAAGCAGAAGTACTGGGAGGCCAACAAGGACGCCTGGTGCAAGACGGGCAAGAAGGACGGCTCGTACGTGGAGAGGATCTCGTACGAGAACTGCCTCGAGGGCAACAAGATGCGCGCCGGTGACGAGATCAACTACTCCATCGGACAGGGCGACACCCTCGTCACCCCGATCCAGATGGCCACCATCTACGCGGCCATCTCCAACGGCGGCACCCTGTACACCCCGACCGTCGGCAAGGCCATCGTCAGTGCCGACGGCCGGCAGGTCAGCGAGATCGAGCCCAAGTCGCACGGCAGACTGCCGATAAGCAAGGCGACACGGGACGAGATGGACCAGGCGCTCGCGGGCGTGGCCACCCGGGGTACGGCCGCCTGGCGGTTCGGCGGCTGGCCGCAGAACCAGATCCCGATGCACGCCAAGACCGGTACCGCGGAGGTCTACGGCAAGCAGACGACCTCATGGTTCGCCACGTACACCAAGGACTACGCGGTCGTCATGACGATCTCCCAGGGTGGTACGGGCTCCGGAGCCTCGGGGCCGGCCGTCCGCAAGATCTACAACGCGCTGTACGGCGTCTCCGAGGACGGCGCGATCGACAAGAAGAGGGCACTGCTGCCCGAGCCGGAGAAGAGCCTGCCGAAGGTCAAGGCGGACGGGACCATCACCGCGCCGAAGATCTCCAAGGACCCGGCCAAGGACCAGCAGGCCACCAAGAAGGACAAGAACGCGCCGGACGACCAGCAGCAGCCGGCGACCGTGACGTCACCGTCGCCCGAGAACCGTGACACGCGCAGACGGCGGCGCGGCAAGGGGTGCAGGAACGGCCGCAGGGGGAGCCGGAGGATGCTCACATGACGGGCGCGAACAGCTTCCAGGTCTCCGGGTACGGGCCCGAACGCGCCGGCTGGGCGCGGCTGTTCGCCCGCGACTCGGTGACGCGCCGGATGGACTGGCCGATGCTGCTGTCCGCCATCGCGCTGTCGATCGTCGGCTCGCTGCTCGTCTTCTCGGCCACGCGTAACAGGACCGAGATCAACCAGGGCGACCCGTACTACTTCCTGATCCGGCACGTCATGAACACCGGCATCGGTATCGCCCTGATGATCGGCACGATCTGGCTCGGCCACCGCGCGCTGCGCACGGTCGTGCCCATCCTGTACGGCGTGTCGGTGCTCCTGATCCTGCTGGTGCTCACACCGCTCGGCTCGACGGTCAACGGCGCGCACTCGTGGATCGTGTTCGGTGGCGGCTTCTCCCTGCAGCCCTCGGAGTTCGTGAAGATCACGATCATCCTGGGGATGGCGATGCTGCTGGCGGCGCGGGTCGACGCGGGCGACAAGCAGTACCCCGACCACCGGACGGTGCTGCAGGCGCTGGGGCTTGCCGCCGTGCCGATGCTGATCGTGATGCTCATGCCCGACCTCGGGTCGGTCATGGTGATGGTCGTCATCGTGCTCGGTGTGCTGCTCGCCTCCGGCGCGTCCAACCGGTGGGTCCTCGGCCTGATCGGTGCCGGGGCGATCGGGGCGGTGACCGTCTGGCAGCTCGGGGTGCTGGACGAGTACCAGATCAACCGCTTCGCGGCGTTCGCGAACCCGGAGCTGGATCCGGCCGGGGTCGGCTACAACACCAATCAGGCGCGGATCGCGATCGGGTCGGGAGGCCTGACCGGGGCCGGCCTCTTCCACGGCTCGCAGACGACCGGCCAGTTCGTGCCCGAGCAGCAGACCGACTTCGTGTTCACGGTCGCCGGGGAGGAGCTGGGGTTCCTCGGCGCCGGTTTCATCATCCTGCTGCTGGGCGTGGTGCTCTGGCGCGCCTGCCGCATCGCCCGCGAGACGACCGACCTGTACGGCACGATCGTGGCCGCCGGGATCGTCGCCTGGCTCGCCTTCCAGACCTTCGAGAACATCGGGATGACGCTGGGCATCATGCCGGTCACCGGTCTGCCGCTGCCGTTCGTGTCGTACGGCGGCTCGTCGATGTTCGCGGTGTGGGTGGCGGTGGGGCTGTTGCAGTCGATCACGGTGCAGAGGCCCATGTCGGCGTGACCGCTGCGAGGCGCTGTGCCGGGCTCGGCGGGGGTGCGCGTTGGCGTCGCCCCCTGCCGCGCCGCCGCAGGCCGCACTAGATTCGGCCCATGGCGGACATCAAACGCGAGATCGAGCGCAAGTACGAGTCCGACGAGAGTGGGCTGCCCGACCTGACCGGCGTCGCCGGGGTCGCGGCTGTCATCGACAAGGGCGTCGCCCACCTGGACGCCACCTATTACGACACCGCCGACGAACGCCTCGCCGCCTCGAAGGTCACCCTGCGCCGCCGCACCGGCGGCTCCGACGCCGGCTGGCACCTGAAGTTCCCGGTCGCCCCGGGAGTCCGGGACGAGATCCACGCCCCGCTGGCCGACACCGTCCCCCGCCCCCTCGCCGGCCTCGTCCGCTCCCGCGTGCGCGACGGTGAGCTGCTGCCCGTCGTCCGCCTCGTCTCCGACAGGGACGTACGCCACCTCGTCGACGCCGACGGCCGTCTGCTCGCCGAGGTCAGTGTCGACGCCGTACGCGCCGAACGCCTGACGGGGAAGGGAGGCGCCGCCGAGTGGACCGAGATAGAGGTGGAGCTCGCCGACGGCGGTGACCCGGTGTTCCTGGACAAGGTGGAGAAGCGGCTGCGCAAGGCGGGCGTACAGCCGTCCGCGTCCTCGTCGAAGCTGGCCAGGGCCCTGGAGGAGACGGCACCGAAGAAGAGGCGGAAGAGCCGGGCAGCGCGGGAGGCCGTCACCGCCGGCGATCACGTCCTCGCGTACGTGCGCGCGCAGCGGGACGCGCTCGTCGAGCTCGACCCCGCCGTTCGCCAGGACGTGTACGACTCCGTGCACCGGATGCGCGTCGCCACCCGCCGCCTGCGCAGCGTCTTCCGCTCGTACGACCGGGTCCTCGACCGCGCCGTGACCGATCCGGTCGGCGAGGAGCTGAAGTGGCTGGCGGGCGAGCTCGGCGTCGACCGGGACCAGGAGGTGCTCACCGAGCGGCTGACGGCGGCCGTGGACGCCCTGCCGCGTGCGCTGGTCGTCGGCCCCGTCCGCACCCGCCTGCGCACCTGGTCGCAGGCCCGGCGCGGTGGGTCCCGGCGCCGGCTGATCGCCGTACTGGACGGCGCACGGTACCTGGAGCTGCTGAACGCGCTGGACGCCCTGATCACCGACCCGCCGTTGCTGAAGGCGGCCTCGGGAAAGCCGGAGGCGGTGATCGCCAAGGCCGTACGGAAGGACTTCGGGAGGCTTGCCGGGCTGGTCGAGCAGGCCCTCGCCCGGTCGGCGGGAGGCGAGCGGGACCTCGCGCTGCACGAGGCCCGGAAGAAGGCCAAGCGCACGCGGTACGCGGCGGAGTCGGCCGTCGACGTCATGGGCCGGCCCGCGATCGGGCTGGCGAAGGCGATGAAGGATCTCCAAGGGCTGCTCGGCGATCATCAGGACAGCGTGATGACCCGCCAGGCCCTGCGTGAACTGGCACGGCAGGCGCACTCGGCGGGGGAGAGCACGTTCACGTACGGGGTGCTGTACGGGCGTGAGGAACAGCGGGCGGCGGCCGACGAAGCGGAGCTGCCCGGGACCTGGACGGAGATCAACCGCAGGGCGTGGCCCTGAAGCGTGCTGGGCACCTGTCCGGCCGCGTTAGTCTTGATGGTCACCCCTGTCAGCACACAAAGGTTCGCGAGATGCCTGCCGAAGCCGCCGAGTCTGTGTTCCCGCAGCTCGAAGCTCTGCTCCCGCATGTGCAGAAGCCGATCCAGTACGTCGGCGGAGAGCTCAACTCCACGGTCAAGGACTGGGACTCCTGCGACGTCCGCTGGGCGCTGATGTACCCCGACGCGTACGAGGTCGGGCTGCCCAACCAGGGCGTCATGATCCTCTACGAGGTACTGAACGAGCAGGAGGGCGTCCTCGCCGAGCGCACCTACAGCGTGTGGCCGGACCTGGAGGCGCTGATGCGGGAGCACGGCGTCCCGCAGTTCACGGTGGACAGCCACCGGCCGGTGAAGGCCTTCGACGTGCTGGGCCTGAGCTTCTCCACGGAGCTGGGCTACACCAACATGCTGACCGCCCTGGACCTGGCGGGCATTCCGCTGGAGTCCAGGGACCGCGGCCTCGACGACCCGATCGTCATGGCCGGCGGCCACGCGGCCTTCAACCCGGAGCCCATCGCCGACTTCATCGACTGCGCGGTGATCGGCGACGGTGAGCAGGCGGTCCTGGAGGTCACGGAGATCATCCGCGCCTGGAAGGAGGAGGGCCGCCCCGGCGGCCGCGAGGAGCTCCTCTTCCGCCTGGCGAAGACGGGCGGGGTGTACGTCCCCGGCTTCTACGACGTCGAGTACCTGCAGGACGGCCGTATCGCCCGGGTCGTACCGAACCGCAGCGGTGTCCCGTGGCGGGTCTCCAAGCACACGGTGATGGACCTCGACGAGTGGCCGTACCCCAAGCAGCCGCTGGTCCCGCTGGCCGAGACGGTCCACGAGCGCATGTCGGTCGAGATCTTCCGCGGCTGCACGCGCGGCTGCCGCTTCTGCCAGGCCGGCATGATCACGCGCCCGGTGCGCGAACGCTCCATCACCGGCATCGGTGACATGGTCGACAAGGGCCTGAAGGCGACGGGCTTCGAGGAAGTGGGCCTGCTGTCCCTCTCCTCGGCGGACCACTCGGAGATCGGCGACATCGCCAAGGGCCTGGCGGACCGCTACGAGGACGACAAGATCGGCCTCTCGCTCCCCTCCACCCGGGTGGACGCCTTCAACATCGACCTGGCGAACGAGCTGACGCGCAACGGCCGTCGCTCGGGTCTGACCTTCGCCCCCGAGGGCGGCTCGGAACGCATCCGCAAGGTCATCAACAAGATGGTCTCGGAAGAGGATCTGATCCGCACGGTCGCGACGGCGTACGGCAACGGCTGGCGCCAGGTGAAGCTGTACTTCATGTGCGGTCTGCCGACGGAGACCGACGACGACGTCCTCCAGATCGCCGACATGGCGACCAAGGTGATCGCGAAGGGCCGCGAGGTCTCCGGCTCCAACGACATCCGCTGCACGGTCTCGATCGGCGGCTTCGTCCCCAAGCCCCACACCCCCTTCCAGTGGGCCCCGCAGCTGTCGGCCGAGGAGACGGACGCCCGCCTGGCCAAGCTCCGCGACAAGATCCGCGGCGACAAGAAGTACGGCCGCTCCATCGGCTTCCGCTACCACGACGGCAAGCCCGGCATCGTCGAGGGCCTGCTGTCGCGCGGCGACCGCCGCATCGGCGCCGTCATCCGCGCCGTCTACGACGACGGCGGCCGCTTCGACGGCTGGCGCGAGCACTTCTCGTACGACCGCTGGATGGCCTGCGCGGAGAAGGCGCTGGAACCCTTCGGCGTCGACGTCGACTGGTACACGACCCGTGAGCGCACCTACGAGGAAGTCCTCCCCTGGGACCACCTCGACTCCGGTCTCGACAAGGACTGGCTCTGGGAGGACTGGCAGGACGCCCTCGACGAGACGGAGGTCGAGGACTGCCGCTGGACCCCGTGCTTCGACTGCGGGGTGTGCCCGCAGATGGACACGCAGATCCAGATCGGACCGACCGGGAAGAAGCTGCTGCCTCTGACGGTCAAGAACGCGGCGCCGACGCCGAGCGGGCACTCGCACTGAGGAGGGCGAGGCGCTTGATCGGGTGACCTGGGTGCCGGCAGAGGCCGCGGTGAGCGGCCCATGGCAGCCGCGGCCTCTGCCGGCTGGTCGGGGAAGGGTCAGTGGTTGATCGCGTCCCGGGTCTGGGCGTAGACCGTTGCGTCGACGAGCAGGCCCGAGTGGCTCAGGCAGGCGGTCTGGGTGTTGGCCGCGCCGGACAGGGAGACGGAAGAGTCCGGGTTGATCACCGTGTCGCAGGGCGAGCGCCAGGTCGCGTAGCTGAGCGAGCCCGGCGTCTCATCGCCGGAGTTGAGATCGGCGAGGAAGCTTGAGCCGATACGCATCTCGGTGCAGGAGGTGTCGAAGCAGCTGTTTGCGCTGTCGGTGCCGTGGTTGGGGCCTCCCAGGGACACCCATGCGTCGACCTTGGAGGTTCCGCCGAGGTTCTTCAGGTAGTAGCGCGAGGAGAGACCGCCCATGGAGTGGCTGACGATGTCGACCTCGGTGGCGCCGGTGGCCGCCAGCAGACGGTCGACCTCGGTGGACAGTTGCTGGGAGGTCGTGGCATTCGACTGGCGCCAGTCGTAGGACCACTTGTCGAGGTGGGAGGATGGCCAGCCGTCCGTCAGGAAGCGGTTGGCCATGGTGTTCCAGTTGCTGGCGTCACCGGTGTAGCCGTGCACGAAAAGGACGGGATTGCTTGTCGTCGGGTCGAAGGTGGAGCTGCTCGACGCCTGGGCGGGAACGGACGCCTGCACGGCGAGAAGGGCGCCGGCCGTGGCGACGGCCGCGCCGGCAAGGGTTTTGTTCACGGGGACTCTCGCGTGGGTTCGGGACAGCGCTCGACGGCGCGTTCTGACAGGGGACAGCGCTGGGGCGTTTTCCCGGGGTGCGGGAGCTGTGCCTACAGGCGTGCGGGGGCCGAGGGGCCGGTTCGCCGGGGCCGCACGGGGAGGAGGACACCGGTGTCAATCGAGGGTGGCGTGAGCGTACTGACCGGTAGGTATAGGTGGTCAAGAGGTGTGCGTGAATTTTCCCGCCAGGGCGGACGCCTGGGAGCGGCGCGTCCGGCACGGTGACGTCCGTGGCGCCACGGCCGCGGATTCCGGTGCGCTTGGGCGAGGGGGTGAGAGGTGCGAGGGTCCTACGGAATGAACAGGTCCGCCAGATAGGTCGGTTCGGCCTCTATCTCCGCATAGCGCCCCGTCTCCTTCGACCAGGCGACGTTCCCGGCGGTGAGCGCGTGGAAGTCCCTGACGCAGCGCAGCGCGTCCTCGACGAGGTCGTCGGCGAGGCCGGAACGCGTCAGCCGCCCGGGCAGGACCTGCTCGAGATCGATGATGCGCTCGACGTATCCGGCCTGCATCACGGCCACTCGCTCCACCGCCTCCTGGAGGCTGCACCGGTGATGATGGCAGATCACCGTCACGGCGTTGAACGCGTAGTCGTGCGCGAGTTCTTTGGGCAGCGAATAGAGATCGTTGATGCAGGCATTCGCGTAGATCACGGCCTCTCGCATGTCCGCGAAGGCCGGGTGAGCATGCAGTTCGTCGGACAGGTCCACACCGGTACCGATCTCCATCAGATCGAGGACGGCGTCGAATGCGAACGAGGCGCGGCGGTGGGCGAGATACTGCTGCAAGCCGGGCACGCGCCCTTGCTCCCGATGCATCATCTCGGCCCGGTAGCTGTCGAAATACCACAACAGGTGCGGGACGAATCTTCGCTGCCACGCGGAAGAGCGGACGGCCTTCGTACGGCGCCACAGATCGGCCAGGGAACTCGCCAGTCGCCCAGCCGAGACGGATCCGTCGAAGACGGCGAACAACGGCCCGAACGCCTCCCGCCAGCGCTCGGGCTGGTAACCGCGCACCGGGTCGTCGTCGAACTGGTCGTCCAACTGGAACAGCCATGCGTTCCACTGGGTGATCAGCGTCAACGCCTCCCGTGAGGCGTTCGGGCACAGCCAGGCGGTGAGCCGGTCCACACGAGTGCGCTGTACATGTCGACGTGTCTCCTCGGTGGGCACCAGACCGAACTCGTCCAGCCAGGCCTCCGTGGCCGCCGTCGCCTCTTGGAGTTCCGGATTGAGCGCTGCCGGTACGGGTATGTAGAGGTCCGGAATCCGGAATGTGTCCATACGTCAGCTCGCTTCTCGCTAATCTCTGCCATTCGCGACATCCGGCGACGTTGCCGATGCGCATGCCCAGGGCCGCATGGAGCATGGCCGGGGCAGTCCCGGCCACCGACGTAAATTACCCTGCATGCCGGTGGCGTTCGACGGAGGTCCCGGTTCTACAGGCCGTTGAACTCAGGCAGGTCGCAGGGCCGGCGCCCAAGGCCTGTGGGAAACAGGCCGGGTCAGAACCGGGTCAGGTGCGGCCGCCGGGCCGGTTCAGACGAGCCAGGAGCAGAGCGACGTCGTCGCCCAGGCCGTGCGCCTTCTGCGTACTGGCGAGGAGGTCGTCGACAAGGGTCTCCAGGTCCGCCGTGGGAGCGCCCCGCAGACCCTGGAGAAACCTCTCGGTGCCCTGGTCGATGTCCTTGTTGACGGCCTCGAGCAGGCCGTCGGTGGTCAGCGCGAGCACGCTGCCCGGAGCGATGCGCAGGCGGGTGGTCGGGTACCGCTGCTCCCGGTCGATCCCCAGAGGGAGGCCGCCGGGCACCTCCAGGAGGCGCGGCGGCTTGCGGGGTGTGATCAGCGCTGGGGACGGATGACCTGCCCGGCACACCCGGAGCGTTCCGTCGGAGGGGTTGAGCGCCATGTAACAGCATGTGGCGAACAGGGCGCTGTCCGGGTCCGAGTTCAGCTCGGTCAGCAGGCGGTTGGTGCGTTCCAGGACGGCCGCGGGCGGGTGCCCTTCGTTCGCGTAGGCATGCACGGCGGTACGCAGCCGCCCCATGAGGGACGCGGCGTGAACGCTGTGTCCCTGCACATCTCCTATGACCAGAGCCACCCCGCCGTCGGGGAGGGTGATGGCGTCGTACCAGTCGCCACCGATCCACATGCCGGAGGTGGCGGCCTGGTAGCGGGCGGCGATGGTCACACCCGGCACCGTGAGCGGCCCGCGCGGCAGCATGCCACGCTGGAGTTCGGTGGCGAGCGCGTGTTCCGACTCGTACATGCCGGCTCGCTCCAGTGACTGGGCGAGCAGTCCCATGGCGGCGACCAGGAGGGCCCGCTCCTCGGGCAGAAACTCCTGCGGCTCGGGGAAACTGACGAGGCAGGAACTGACGCGGCCGCGCGAGTCCGTGAGCGGCAGTGCCGCCCACGCCTGCGGGGCCGACTGCGCGAGTGGTGCCAGGTGCGGATAACCGGTGATCAGTGCGTCCGCGGAGCCGATGAGAACGGGCGCCCTGCGGTCGAGTGACTCCTCCACGAGTGTGCGGGCCGTCGCGTCGAGGACGTGCGGGGAGCCCTCACCCTGCTGGTCGTCGGCGCACGAGGCGACGATCGCCAGCTGGTTTCCCTCCGGGGCGATCACCGCGAGCGCGTCCGCTCCGAACGTACGCAATCCTGCCTGTGCGGCGGCCATGATGTCCTTGACCGTCACCGCGGCCGCCAGCGCCGCGGTCAGCTCCCGCATCCAGCGGTCACGGGTGGCGCGCTCGTACAACCGGCGTCTCTCCGCCTCGTGGCGTTCATGGACGGCCGTGGTGTCCATGACCACTCCGACCATGCGGGCCGGCCGGCCGTCGGCGTCGGGCAGGACGCGGCCCCGGGCTTCCAGGGACCGGTGCCGGCCGTGGTCGGAAGTGACGCGGTACTCGATCTGGTAGTTGCCGCAGGATTCCGCTATCAGTCCCAGGGCATCGCGTACATTGGCCAGATCGGACTCGTGCACTGCGGCCAGGAAACTCGAGATGTCCGACGGTCCACTCTCGGGCATGCCGTGCAGCGCCAGGGTGAGCGGATCGCAGCTCACCTCGCCTGTGGCGATCTCCCAGCAGAAGAAGCCCGCCTGGACGATGCTCGCACTGGCTCGGAAGGTGCCGGGATCGGACTCCTCTTCCCGGAATACGGCAGTACGTACCGACCCGACGTCATTCACTAGATCTCCCTGCCGCGGCGTGAACTACTTCCCTTCGAGGGATCAACCGTGCTCAACCGGATGGGCCACGCACTGTAGTGCGTGGCCGATGAAAACCAGCCAGTGAGGTGACCTGAGAGCCTAGGGGATTGCGACACCATTCCCTCCCAAAGGTGAACGGGGCTCTCGCAGCGGAGTGTGCTTCCGCACGTTCAGGGAAGATCGCCTGACCGACCCGACTCTGGCCGGATCGTGCGCATGGTAGTGACTTTCCTGATCTTGCGCCAGACAGCGCACCCGGCACACCGCGTCGGCCGGGGCTTGCGAAGGGCCTTTCCTCCGCCCGGATCATGCCGGTTGCTGAACGTGCGAGACAACTGGGCGATGGCGGGGGAGTCGTGACCTGCCCGGACGATCGGTTCGAGTGGGTTTGGCAAGGTGATGTCCGGGACGCCGGTTGCTGGATACAGTCGTTTTGTTACTCCTGGTTGTGGGGGCAACCAGAGCTTGGTCGGCGTAGCCGACGTCCTGGGGAGGGCCTGTAGCGCATGAGTCGTCGCTCTGCTGGTTTTGTCGGTGCCTGGGCTGAGATCCAGCGTCAGCAGCAGCGCCAGGCGGAAGCCGAGGCCAGACGGCGGCGGGAGGAGGCGCGACAGGCGCGGGACTACCAGCGACTGGCTGCTCAGAGCCACCGGGAGTTCCGGCAGGCGGAGGCCAGGCGACGTACGGAGGAGCTGGATGCCCAGGTCGCGGCCCTGCAGGGGCTGCTGGTCGCGGGCTGCCGGGCGCCGGCCTTCAGGGCCTCGTCCCTGATGCGCGCCGAGGAGATCCCGCCGTTCGATCCAGGGCGGCTCGCTTGGCCGGTGCGCATGCCGGACCCGAGCCAGTACCAGGCGCAGGGAGGCTGGACCGCCAACCGACGGGCACAGGCGCAGGCCGAGGCGCGGGCTCGTTTCGAGCGGGACTGGCATGCCGCACAGGCTTCCGAAGCGCAGCGACAGCAGCAGTTGGCTGCGCTGCAGCGGGACTACGAGCAGAGGACAGAGGCTCAGCGGGCCGAGGTGCGTCGGCACAACGCCGGGGTCATGCGGGCGACCGAGGGGGTCAGGCGGGGCGAGCCCGACTCGGTGGTTGAGTACTTCTCGGCTGCGCTCTACGCATCGACGGCCTGGCCGGAGGGGTTTCCTCGGCAGGTGGCGGCGGCCTACGACGCAGCGGGGCGGCAACTGGTGCTGGACTGGGAGCTTCCCGGCTACGGCGTCGTCCCGGAAGCGAAGTCCGTCAAGTACTTGTACGGGCAGGATCAGTTCAAGGACACGGCTCGCCCTGTGACTCAGCGCCGTGCACTGTATCGAGGGGTGCTGGCACAGAGCATGCTGCTGGTGCTGCATCAGCTGTTCACGGCGGACGAGTACGGCATCCTCGACTCGGTGGCGTTGAACGGCTTCGTGGACGCTCATGACCCGGCGACAGGCAGGCGGACGTGCGTCTTCCTGGCGACCGTCATGGCCCCTAGGGCGGACTTCACGGATCTGCAACTGGAGCAGGTGGACCCGGTCAGCTGCCTGACCGACGCGCTGAGGGGGCAGCTGGCGACGCGGCCCGACCAGCTCACCTCTGTGCGGCCGAGCCGGCAGCCCCAGGACGTTGGGAGCCCTGTGGCCGCTCACGGCGGCGATCACGAGCCGGACCTGTACGACATGGATCCGATCGCCTTCGAGTCCCTCGTCGCCGATCTGTTCCGCGCAATGGGGATGCAGGCCGTGACGACTCAGCGCTCGAACGACGGTGGCGTAGACGTCGACGCGATGGACCCGACTCCCATCCGAGGCGGCAAGATCGTCGTACAGGTGAAGCGCTACCGCAACACGGTGCCGCCCACGGCCGTGCGCGATCTGTACGGCACGGTCCAGGACGTCGGCGCCAACAAGGGTGTCCTGGTGACGACCTCCGGTTTCGGCCCGGGCTCGCACACCTTTGCGCGGGGCAAGCCTCTGGAGCTCATCTCGGGTGGCGAACTCATCGATCTGCTGCACCGGCATGGGCTTCGTGGACGCCTGGGGGAGGGAGGGCAATCCACACCAGCGCAGCCGACGCCGACTGGTCCGGCAACTCGGCCCGATGACTACAACGTGTTGGGCATGACATGGTCCGGCAACGTTGCGTTGGACGTGTGCGCGCTCGTCTGCCGGGGCAACCGAGTCCTCAGCGAAGACCACTTTGTCTTCTTCAACAACCCGCAGACCCCGGACGGCTCGGTACGCGCAGTGCCGGCTGCTGCGCCGGACAAGGCAGCGATGCGTGTCTCCTTCGACGCGCTGCCGGGGGAAGCCGATCGGTTCGTGCTGGTGGCTGCTGTGGATCCAGAGGTGAACCCGCAGGCCGACCTGTCCGGATTCACCGATGCCCGTATCCGGTTGCTGGACCCGGCGATGACCGAACTCGGCCGGCTTGAGGTCTCCGACGGCCGTGGCCGAGAGACCGCGTTGGTCCTCGGCTCCTTCCGACGCAGGCCGAATGGCGACTGGGACTTCGTGCTCGGTGGGAAGGGCTACACAGGCGGTCTGGAACAGCTGGTCCGGGAGTACGGAATCGAAGTGGAGTAACGCCTGGCACCGTCTCAGCCGACGGTCCCGGAGAAGGCCGTGCATGGCGGCTGTCGCCTGAACGGCTGCTCTCTGTTCGCCAGGTTGCTGCTGGCTTCCTACCGTGGCGATATCCGCTACAGAGGAGGCAGGCATGCCGGCGAGTGAGCCGCCTGCGGGTGGTCCTCGGTGGGGGAGACCTGGCAATGGCCCTTCCCCTTCTGGGAAGTGGGCGTCTGCCGCCGGGCCGCCGAAGAAGAAACAGCGGGGCCGTGCCTGTCTATGGGGGTGCGCCGGCGTCCTGGCCGCGGTGATCGTCATCGTTGTGGTTGTGCTGGTGATCGCGCTGGGGAACGGCGATGAGGACACCACACCCGCGCCCACTCAGGCCACCACCGAGAAGACGCAGGACGCCCAACGCGAACGGGCGGACCTCATCAGCTTCCAGCTGGACGATCGCTCAGAGGCCGGTATCACCAATATCTGGGTCGTCTGGACGATCAAGAACGGCAGTAGTGAGAAGTCCGACTACTCATGGGATTGGGAGGCGGTCGACGCCGATGGCACACGACTGACGAACGGTTCTCAAGTGGAGACCGACGTGCAGCCCGGCCAGACCGCGCGGGGTGAGTACCCCACGGTGCTCAAGAACGTGGAGGGCGTCAAACTCAACATCACCAGCTTCAATCGCACTGCCAGTAACTGAGCAGGTACGGCGCCACCTCCGGAATTGCAGGGCCTGTCGGCCGGCGGGAGGCTGGTGGTGTCAGCCCTGCGGTGCGCTGACGTACAACCGGCCGGGGGGCCGTGATCGGTGGTGCCGCCGGAGAGCGCCGAAACCGGATGTGGTCTGGTCCGTGCTCCCCTCAGGAGGCCGTCATGGACAGCACGACTCTGGAAGCGATGCGGGCGACCCTGCGCGGGCCGGTCATAGGTCCGCAGGATGCCGAATACCCCGAGACCCGCAAGATCTACAACGCGATGATCGACAAACGTCCCGCTGCCTTCGCGCAGTGCGCGGACGCCGCCGACGTCATGGCTGCGGTCGACTTCGTCCGCGACAACGGGCTGGAACTCGCCGTCCGGGGCGGCGGGCACAGCGGCCCCGGACTCTGTCTGGTGGACGGAGGCGTCACCATCGACCTCTCGCCGATGCGCTGGGTACGTGTCGACCCCGTCGCCAGGATCGCCCAGGTCGGTGCCGGCAGCCTGCTCAGCGACCTCGACCACGCCACCCACGCCTTCGGCCTCGCCACCCCCACCGGCATCATCTCGATGACCGGCGTCGCCGGCCTGACTCTCGGCGGCGGGCACGGCTACCTCACTCGCAAGTACGGCCTGACCGTGGACAACCTGTTGGCCGCGGACGTCGTGCTGGCCGACGGCAGCTTCGTCACGGCGAACGAGACCGACCACCCGGACCTGTTCTGGGCCCTGCGTGGGGGCGGCGGCAACTTCGGCGTCGTGACCTCGTTCACCTTTCGCCTCCACCCGGTGGAGACCGTCGGGGTCGGGATCACCGCGTGGCCGGTCGACCACACGCGGGAGGTGCTGACGTGGTACCGCCACTTCCTTCCGCAGGCACCGGAGGACGTCTACGGCTTCTTCGCGCTGTTCACCATCCCGCCGGGCCCGCCGTTCCCCGAGGAGATCCACGGCCGGAAGGTGTGCGGCGTCGTGTGGTGCCACACCGGTGACCTCGACGGCTTCGAAGAGGCGTTCGCCGCGGTGAACGAGGCCGGACCGCCGCTTTTCCACTTCACGTCGCCCATGCCCTATCCCGTACTGCAGAGCAGTTTCGACGAAGTGATCCCCACGGGGTACCAGTGGTATTGGCGGGGGGACTTCTTCGACACCATTCCGGACGCCGCCGTCGATGTGCATCTCAAGTACGGCGAGAACCTCCCCAGTCCCCTGTCGCTCATGCACCTGTACCCGGTCGACGGTGCCGTCCACCGGGTGGGCCCGGACGCCACCGCCTGGGGTTACCGGGACGCCGTGTGGTCCGGCGTCTTCGCGGGTGTCGACCCCGACCCGGCCAACGCCGAGACCATCAAGCAGTGGTGCGTGAACTACTGGGAGGAGGCACACCCGTACTCCATGGGCGGCGCGTACGTGAACTTCATGGGTGAGGGCGAGGACGCGGGACGGGTCCGGGCCACCTACCGCGACCACTACGACCGGCTCGCGCAGGTGAAGCGGACGTACGACCCGGACAACCTGTTCCACGCCAACCAGAACATCGGGCCTGCCCAGCAGCCCTGACAGCCGGGCCGCCAACCGGGGGAGTTCCGCATGCACGGTGCCGGCTCGGGTTCGAGCCTGGTTCCATGAGCATTCGTCCATGGGTCGTTGTCGAGGCGCCGGACAGTCGTGGTCTTCGCCGGGTCACCATAGGCAGCGAGACGGTTGGCAGTGCGTGGTCGTTGGACGAACTGCGTGAATTGCTCAGCCGTCTCGGTTATCCGGAAGACCTGGATATGGAGGACCCGGCATCCATATGCTGGCGCGGAGGGGACAGCCGTACCTGGCCCGACCGGGCGGGGAGAAGACGCGCAACCCTCGTCCTCATGGTGGCGGGACTGCTCGCCGCCATGGCCCTCAACGCGGTGATCGGATGGCCGGACGCGCTTGGCGCCCTGACCTTCGCGCAACGGATGACCGGGGCCTTGTTCGTCCTGTCCGGTGCGGTGCTGGGTGTGGCGGCGATCGCGGCCCTCGACTACTGGGGAAGACGGCAGTACAAGGTCTCGGGGGCGGTCGTCCTGCTGGGGGTCCTCGTCTCGCTGGCCACGGACAGCCTTCTGGTGTTCATGTGGCTCGAAGAGCGGGAGTACACGCCCTACCTGTGGGTGTTCATGCCGCTCTGGTGCTGGTCCGTGTGGGCGCTCGTCCTTCTCGTCCGCGGGAAATCATGGAAGGGAGTTCCGCAGCCCAAGAGGTTCGCGGCCGGGGTGGTCGTCACTGCCCTTCTCACCGCCGTCAGTCTGGCGTATTCCACGATGTACCAGCCGGCGGCGGCTCCTGTGCACTTCATCTTGAAGGCGGAATTCGGGACATCGCGGGCAGATAAATGGCTCCCGCTCGTGCATGTGCCGCTGAAACTCTACCTGAAAAACGATGGCGGAATCCCGGTGTATATCATCAATGATGACTACACGGTCTACGGCAGAACTGCAGACTACTCGGAGGGTCCCATTGTGAGAGGGTGGAGGAAGAGTATCGACAAACATGGCGACGAAGAGGCGGATGCCGAACTGTATGTTGACCATCTGGAATACACCATCATAAGCAGCGGACATGTTTACGGCCCTGGCCGCTGGCTGGAAGTCGGCGAGGAATTCACGCTGCAGCATGTCTTTCAGTTGCCGCAGAACGCCAAAGATTTCGACACGGTAAGTGCCGTCTTTCAGATTTCATACATGAGGAAGGACAGAGGCAAGCTCGCCGTGGATGAATTCGAGGTCGCCCACCACTCGTGGAACCGGCGAGAGGGGCGGTACTATTGCCCTCCGGCTCTGAAGGGCTGTGATGAGCGAGTCATCTATCACGGCAGGGTGCGGCACAACAACAACCTTGTCAACGTGACACGCAAGCCGCGCTATGTCACCGCGATATGGTCCCTCTTCGATCGTCCCGTGTTCTCCATCTCGTCGTCATTCGACTTCAGGCGGGCAAAAGCCGATGTCTCGGAGGAGAAGAGGGAGCTCGACAGGTATGGTGCTTCGACCGTCCATGTCGATTCCGAGGTTTCCGTCGCGGAACTGATGAAATCTGCCGGGGTCTGACCCCGATCCGCGCACTCACGGGCCGCCATCCTTCTTCTCCATGGCCAGCTGGAGCCAGGTCCCGGCCCTGATCCCCAGCTCTTCGTGGAGGCGCCAGGCTGATTGGAGGCAGTAGAGAGACGGATTCCCGATGGTCTCGACGAGCCGGTCTGCCGGGAGCAGCTCCGCGAGCTGGGTGACGAGCCGTGCGGTCTCGAACGGTGCATTGGCGTACTCGTCGTTCTGCAACTGGGCGGTGACCTTGAGGGATTCATTCCCTTGTTCCGTGGCTATCCAGAAGTCCTTGACGCCTTCCGTGTCCCACCTCTCGGGAAGTAGTATGCTCAGGCCCCAGTTGAGAGCGCGCTCCGGCACCATGGAAAAGGCGGCACTGGTACACACCTCGGCAGCCTTGCCCAGCGACACGTCCGGCAGGTTCTGAGCGGAAGCTGCTTTCTTCTGCTCTTCCTGCATCCGGGCGACCTCCTTTTCCAAAGCCTTCCGGGCTTCGGCCTTCTCCTCGGTCGACGAGCTGGGGTCGCTGAGTTTCTCCAGCGACTCACCGACCTGATGTGTGCTCTTCGCGAGTCCTTTCCGCTCTCTCTTGGGTGTGTCCGGATCGCCGATTTGGTTCATTGCGGCGCCCATGTCCCTGGCGACCTTGGCGACTTCCTTCTTGTCGTGTCCTTCCGCGAGGGCGGTGAGCATTCGATTCGCGGTTCCGGCCAGCTGTTCCTGCTGGTCCTGTGGCGTGTTGGGGTCGCCGAACAGGGGAAAGACGCGCGCCGTTTGCTGTGTGACCCAGGTGATCATGCGCCGCTCCTCCGGCGGTACCTCCGGGTCCTGGCCCATCTCCAGTGTGGAAGTCGTCTGCTGGACGAGCTCGGTCAGCTGTCTCCGCAGCTCGCGAGGTGTGCCGGGATCGTCGATCTTCTCCAGCAAGGCGATCACCTCATGCGTGCTGCTGAGGACCTCTTGCCTGTCTTGCGGTGATGTCCCCGGGTCCTCGACCTCCCGCAGAGTGGCGGACAAGTGCTCCAAGGCCGGGACGAGTTCGCCAGGGGCTTCCTCCATCTCCCTGTTCAGGCTTGCCGTTACGTCTTCAATTTCTTTCTGCTGATCCGTCGGAGCATCGGACTTCGGCGTGCTCGGCTCCTCCGGCTCGGGCGGCCTCTCGGAGGTCTCCGTGTCACCCGGCTCCGGCGTCCTGGTCGGCTCCGGTGTCCCGGTCCTGGTCGGCTCCGGCGTCCCCGTACCGGTCGGCTCCGATGTGCCCGTACCGGTCGGCTTCGGCGTCCCGCTCGGCGTGGACGGGGGAGGCGCCGTGGTGGTCGGCGCAACACCCGGCGACGACGGGGGAGGCGGCGTAGGCGTCGGAGTGGGGGCCTGAGTGGGAGCCTGAGTAGGAGGTGTTGTCTGAGCGGGTGCCTCGGCCCTGCTCACGCCGCCATCCTGAGGCCCTGCCGTGGCAATCGCCAGGCCGGCCGGCAACGCGAGGGCCACGGCCGAGACGGACGCGCCGACCGTACGGAAGACGTGTCGCCGGGCGGTTCTGGCCATGATGGTTCCAGATTGCGGTGTGCGTCGAACGGTCCTGTCGAACCGTCCTGTCGAACGGTCTTGTCGAACGGTCTTGTCCATCGCGGACCGGACACTGTGGGGTGCTGCCCCTCCTTGTTCAGTTCTGAACTCAAACAGAACAGACAGAACAGAACCCCTATGAACCCACTCTTCACCCGCTCGGCGCATCCCGCATGCCGGGCTGTCAGTCCCGTCGGCCGGCCGAGCAGGCCCTGGTCCGGCAGCAGCCCTCCCGGCCGCACACACGGGGGCGCAGAGCCCACACGGCGACGGGAGCTCCCGCTCCCGCCAGCGCGGCGGCGATACACAGACCCGCCTGATATCCCGACACGAACGCCTCGACTTGCGGGACACCGCCGGATACGGAGGCCCGCTGCACGAGTGTCACGATCGCGCCGACGAAAGCGATGCCGAACACCCCGGACAGTTCGCGGGTCCCGCTGAACAATCCCGCCGCGAACCCGGAGAGACGGCCGGGGGGCGATTCCAGGGCCCGGGTCGTCAGGGGCAGGGCGAGAGCGGATCCCGCACCGACGGCCACCAGCCCGGGCAGCAGGTCGGCGAGACCGCCGCGCAGGCTGCCCAGCGCCACCAGCAGCAGCCCGAGGGCCACCAGCAGCAGGCCCGCGGCGGAGACTCCGCCGTCCCCCCAACGCCGGGTCAGGACGGTGACGAACGGAACCGTCAGGAGCAGAGCCGAGGCGACGGGAACAAAGGTCAGTCCGGCCGACGTCGGACTGAGCCGCAGACCGGTTTGCAGGAACTGGGAGGTGTAGAAATACACGCCGCTCACTCCCAGCCCCCACAGCAGCTGGGTGATGAGTCCCCCGGTGAAGGCGCGTTGCCCGAACAGCGTCCGCAGAGCAGGGATCGGGCGATGCGTCACGGCGAAGCAGACCCCTGCTGCCGCGGTCGCGGAAATGACCCCGGACACGACGACTCTCGGTGCCGTGACGCCGAACGTAGGGCCTTCGATCAGGAAATAGACGAGGGCCGCGAGAGAAACACAGGCCAACGCGACAACACGGAGCGGAACAGCGGCGAGAGCCTTCCGGGAGCCGGGGCTGACGAGCGAGGAGGAGCGCGGAACGGCGGCGGAACCGACAACCAGGCTGGAAAGCCCCAGGGGAACATTGAGGAGGAACAGCCATTCCCACCCGAGGTGCTGGGTCACCACACCGGAGATCACAGGGCCGAAGGCGAGCGCAAAGGCGAGCGTGGCCGCTGTCGCGCCGAATCCGGTGGTGCGCGCACGCTGCGGCAGATCGTGGGAGAGAATCGCCAATGAGGCCGGCAGGGTGAACGCGGCACCGAGTCCTTGCAGACCGCGCGAACACACCAACATCACTCCGTCGGCGGAGAGAGCGCAGCACACGGACGCAGCGGTGAACACGGCGAGACCAGTCGTCAGCGTCCAGCGCCGGCCCTTGGCATCGGTCAGGTGACCGCCCAGCAACAGGAAGCTCGCGAGGGTGAGTGGATAGGCGGTCGCCACCCACTTCAAGTCCGTTTCGCCCAAGCCCAGTTCTGTACGGATTCGCGGCAGCGCGATATTCACGACGCTGTTGTCGAGAGCCGTCAGGAACGTGCAGAGAATGACAGCCGCAAGGACGCTCAGATGGCGCAGTCGACTCATGATTCCGGCGTCCTCCCGTCCTGCGAATCAGAGCCGGGCCGTCCGTACTCGTGCACTGTAAGTCATAACGAATTACGTTGTACCTGGTCCCGCTCCGCTGTCGGCGTGTCACTGGTAGGGGAGGACAACACCGTGTTTCGCTGTTGTCCGCTGCTTTCCTCCGGTAGCGACCGGGGCCCGGTTCTTCCCCTGGGAACGAAGGTCGGTGACTCGGTGCCATCACCAATGACACAAACACTCAGCCACTGTTTGGCCGAGGCAGCGGCTGCCCGGCCCGGCGAAACTGCTTTCACCTTCGTCGACTACAGCACCGACATGGGCGGAGTCACCCGCACGCTGACGTGGACGCAGCTTGAGAGCCGGGTACGCCAGGCCGCCGCCGGACTGCGTCACGCCGGGGCGGTGGGCGAGAGAGTCGCCGTCGTCGCACCGCAGGGCCTGGACTACATCGTCGCGTTCCTCGCCGCCGCGTGCGCGGGCTGCGTCGCCGTCCCCCTGTTCCCTCCGTCCCTGCCGGGCCACGACGACAAACTCGTGGCCGTGCTTCAGGACGCCGCCCCGATGCTCGCGGTCACCACCGAGGAGCAGCAGGCCTCCTTCACGGAATTCTGCGCCACGCGCGGCCTCTCCTGCGGCCCGCGGGTCATCACCGAACGCCAGCTGCGGGAGATGGCGGAGAAGCCGGACGAGCCGGCCAGGCCGTGGCACCCCCGCCCCCAGGACGTCGCCTATCTGCAGTACACCTCAGGGTCGACACGCACCCCGTCCGGTGTGGAGATCACGCACGCCAACGTCTGCGCCAACGCCCGCCAGGCGCTGGAGGCCTACGACATCCGCACCGGCCGCAACTGCACCGTGGGATGGCTGCCGCTCTACCACGACATGGGCCTGGTCCTGGCGGTCGCGATGCCGGTCGTGGGGCAGGTCCCCTCCGTGCTCATGGACCCCCTGGCCTTCATCCAGCAGCCGGCACGCTGGCTGCGCCTGCTGACCCGGCATCCCGGTGCCCTCACCGCCGCACCGAACTTCGCCTACGACTACTGCGTCCGGCGCGTCCAGGGCGAGGAACGCGCGGAGCTGTCGCTGGGATCCGTCACCGCCATGGTCAACGGCAGCGAACCCGTCGGGGCCCGGACCCTGGAGCGGTTCCAGGCGGCCTTCGCGCCCGTCGGCATGGTGCGGACCATCATGCGGCCGTCGTACGGGCTGGCGGAGGCGACCGTGTTCGTCTGCGCTTCTCCGGCGGGAGAGGAACCGACCGTCACGTCCTTCGACCGGGACGCCCTCGGGCTGGGGGTCGCCCGCGTCGTGGAGCCGGACGACGGCGGGGCCGTGGCGGAGCTCGTGGCGTGCGGCCGCCCGGCCGGCCAGGAGATCGCGGTCGTGGACCCCCTCACCGGCCGGCTCCTGGAGGACGGCCGGGTCGGAGAGATCTGGCTCCGTGGTCCCAACATCGGGCGCGGCTACTGGGGCCGTCCCGAACAGAGCGAAGCCACCTTCCGGGCCACTCTGCACGGCGACGACCCGGGCGACCCGGCGCATCACTGGCTGCGCACGGGGGACCTGGGCGCCTGGCACGACAAGCAGCTCTACGTCACCGGCCGCCTCAAAGACCTGGTGATCATCGACGGGGTGAACCACTACCCGCACGACATCGAGGCAACGGTCCAGGACGCGCACCCGGCCATCCGGGCCCACCACATCGCCGCGTTCTCCGTGGACGCCGACGGCGAGGAGCGCCTGGTCGTCGTCGCCGAGCATCACCGTGACGTCACCGACCCCGGCGGCCTCGTCGAGGAGGTGAAGCGGGCCGTGTGCGCGGCCGTGGCCACCGGGCACGGTGTCTCCGTCCACGACTTCGTCCTGGCCCCGCCGGGAACCGTCCCGCACACCACGAGCGGAAAGGTCGCCCGCAGCGCCTGCCGCGCGCGTTATGCGGCGGGCGACTGGACGGCGGACGGGGGAGCCCAGGAGAGGACCGGCAGCGCATGACGGCTCACGGAGAGGAACAGACGGAACCGGGCCGGGAGGCCGCCGCCGCGGCCGGCCGTACGTCGGCGCCGGCCACCCGGATGCGTGCGACCCTGCGCGGGCTCGTCACGGACGTCTGCGGCATCCCCGCCGAGGACCTCGACGAGCACCGCCCGTTGGCCGAGTACGGCCTGACGTCCCGCGACGCCGTCGCCTTGACCGGGCATCTGGAACAGCTGCTGGGCCGACCGTTGCCCGCGACGCTGCTGTGGGAGAACCCGACCATCGACAGGCTCGCCGATGCCCTGGCCACGCCCCACGAGCCGGGGACCGGGGCGAAGGCCACGACGCCGGACGATCCCCGCCCCGCCGCGACGCCCGCCGGCCCCGGCGGCGACGCCTGCGCGGCCCCCTGCGCCATCGCCGTCATCGGGATCGGGTGCCGCCTTCCCGGCACGATCGACGGGCCGGACACCTTCTGGAAGCGTCTGCTGGCGGGCACCGACGTCGTGGGCCGCGTCCCCGGCAGACGCTGGCGGGACTTCGCCGCCGGTCCCGGCGGTGCCGCACTGGTCGAACGCACCACCCGATGGGGTGCCTTCCTCGACGACATCGAGGCGTTCGACGCGGACCACTTCGGCATCACCCCGCGCGAAGCCGAGGTCATGGACCCGCAGCAGCGTCTCCTGCTGGAAGTCGCCTGTGAGGCCCTGGACCACGCCGGCACCCCCGCCCACATGCTCCAGGGCAGCGACACGGGTGTCTTCGTGGGCCTCAGCTCCCTTGAGTACGGCCACCTCACCACCGCGGACCCCGCCCGGCTCACCCCTTGGACCAGCACGGGCGCCGCGGGAAGCATCGCCGCCAACCGCCTGTCCTACCTGTTCGACCTGCACGGCCCGAGCATGACCATCGACACGGCCTGCTCGTCCTCCCTGGTGGCCGTGCACCAGGCATGCCGCAGCCTGCGCGGCGGCGAGTGCGACACGGCGCTGGCGGCGGGAGTCAACATCCTGCTCTCGCCGGCCGTCACCGCCTCCTTCCAGCAGGCCGGCGCGCTGGCGGCGGACGGACGCTGCAAACCCTTCGACGCGGCGGCCGACGGCATCACCCGGGGCGAGGGCTGCGGCGTCGTCGTGCTGAAACGGCTCGCCGACGCCCAGCGCGACGGCGACAGGGTCCTCGCCGTCATCAGGGGAACAGCGGTCAACTCCGACGGCCGCTCCGCCGGCCTGATGGCCCCGAACCCCGATGCCCAGGCGTCCCTTCTGCGCAGCGCGCTCGGCGATGCGCAGGCCGAGGCCGCCGACATCGACTACGTCGAGACCCACGGAACCGGCACCCTCCTGGGAGACCCCATCGAGGCAGGCGCCCTCGGTGCCGTCCTCGGCAGCGGCAGACCGGCCGAACAGCCGCTCCTCATCGGATCCGTCAAGAGCAACCTGGGCCACCTGGAAGGCGCCGCCGGCATCGTCGGCCTCATCAAGACCGTGCTCGCGCTCCACCACGGCCGGATCCCTCCGAGCCTGCACTTCAGGGAACCCAACCCGCACATCGACTTCACCGGGCTGCGGCTGCGCGTCGTCACCCGGCCCACCCCGTGGCCGGACCGGGACCACGGCCCGGCCCGGGCCGGGGTGTCCGCCTTCGGCTTCGGCGGCACCAACGCGCACGCCATCCTCGAACAGGCACCCACGCCCTCCCCGGGCACCCCCGCACCGCGGCAACCCGCCCACGGCCGCGACGGCGACGCGGACATCCCGCACGTCCTGGTCGTCTCCGCCCGGAACAGGGACCGTGTCGCCGACGTGGCCGCCGGCCTCGCCCGATGGATTGCTGCCGAGGACGCACCCGCACTGCCCGACATCGCCCACACCCTCGCCCGCCACCGAAGAGGACCGGTGTGCGCCGCCGTCGTGGCGCGCACCCACCAGGAGGCGACGGACCGGCTGGCGGCCCTCGCACGGGGCGAGGAGGCCCCCGGCCTCGTCGCCCCCTGCACCGACAACCCCGCGGCGCGGGCGGCCGGCACCCACCGTCCGGTCCTCGTGTTCTCCGGATACGGCTCCCAATGGCAGGGCATGGGACAGCACCTGCTCCGGCACGAACCGCTGTTCGCCGCCGCTGTCGACGAACTCGACCCGGTCTACACCGCGCAGACGGGCATCTCCCTGCGGGACATGCTCGCCCGGACCGGGCCCGCCACCGGCGTCGACCACACCCAGCCCCTGCTGTTCGGCATGCAGCTCGCCCTGGCCCGTGCCCTGCGGGCCTACGGAGTTCGACCGGCCGCCGTCATCGGCCACTCGATGGGAGAGGTCGGCGCCGCCGTCGTCGCGGGAGCCCTCGATGATGCCGAGGGCTTGCGCGTCATCCTCCACCGCTCGACGGAACTCGCCGCCATCGACGCCCAGCGCGCCGGTGCGATGGCCGCCGTCGAACTGCCCGAGACGGAACGGGCGGACGTCCTCGCGCGATTCCCCGGCGTCGAGGTCGCGGTTCACTCCTCTCCCCGCAGATGCACCGTCGCGGGACCGGCAGCGGCCGTGCGGCACCTGGTCGATGAACTGACCGAACAGGGCATCCTCGCCCGCCTGCTCGACGTCGGCGCAGCCGGACACTCCCCGGCCGTCGACCCCGTCGTACCCAGACTGCGTGAGCTGCTGGCGACACTCCGGCCCCGCACCCCGGAGGCGGCCTGGTACAGCACCGTGCTCGACGATCCCCGGGCCGGCGTCCACGCGGACGCCGAGTACTGGGGCGCCAACGTCCGGCGCCCCGTGCGCTTCCGGCAGGCGGTGGCCGCTGCGGCAGCCGACGGACACGACCTCTTCCTGGAGATCGCGCCCCACCCCGTCGCCCTCGTCCCCCTGGCCGAAACCCTGCAGGTGGCGGCGTCCACATCCGAAGCCGTGGTGATCCCGACCCTGCGCAGGAACGGCGACGAGGCGGTCGACCTGCGTGCCGCTGTGGCCCGGCTGCACCTGGCCGGCGTGCCCGTGGACGAGCGGAAGCTGTGGCCCGGCGGCCGGCGGACCCCGCTGCCCACCCCCGCGTGGCGCCACCAACGCCACTGGGTCAGCCGCCGGGGCCCCGCCGTCCACGCGGCGGGCACGGGCCACCCCCTGCTGGGCCTCAGGACCGACGACCCCCGCACGGGCGCCGTCCTCTGGCAGGCGGACCTCGGTACCGACCGGACGCGGTTCTCCGGGCGAGGCCCTCACGACCGGCCGGTCCTCACCCTTCCCGCCTCCGCGGCCCTCATGATCGCGGCGGCCAAGGACATCCACCCGCACGACGACATCGGCTGTCTGCGGATCGAGGACCTGACGGTCCACCAGTGGCTGCCGCTCGCCGGCAGCACCCCCGTCACCCTCGTCTGGGAGCCGACCGCGGCCGGCGCGACCGTCACGATCAACGCCCGCGGCGCCGACGGCACCTGGCGCTGCCACGCCTCGGCACGGCTGCACACGGGCCCCGAGCCCGACGACGACCCGCGCGCCACCCCACCGGCCAGGGTCACCGAGTGGACCCCCACCGAGCCCGAGGAGCCCTCACCGCAGCCACCGGACGACGAGGAACTTCTCACCGCGATGCTGTACGCGCCGGCCGGGACCTCCGCGGCGGAGCCCGGCAGCGACACCGTCCACTCGGCGCGCGACGCCGCCGAGATCGTGCCGACCGCCGTGCGGTCCCTGCAGCTTCACGGCCTCACCGTGGACGACGCCCCGCACCGCATCGAGTGCTTCCCGAGCCCGCGAGACGACGACCCGGCACCCGGGGAAGCCGCACAGGGCTCCGCGGCGGGCGACGGAACCGGCCACCACTGGGACATCGTGGCGCGGGCCGTACGGACGCGGATCACCGCACGGGGAGTGGAACTGCGGCCCACAGAACGCCGTGACGTGCCCCAGCCCCTCCAGGCCTTCACCTACGACATCCAGTGGCAGAAGTCCCCCCTGCCGGTTCCGCGTCCGCTCGACCGTGTCCTGTTGCTGACCGACGAGCCCGACAGCGGCGCGGACGGTCTGCGCGCAGCCGTGAGCACGGCCCTGCAGGCGAAGAACGTACAGGTGACCGCCGCCTCCGGGACCACGGACACCGACCAGGTGCTCGACGACTGGCTGCGGGACGCCGCACAGGACACCCCCGGCGCCGTCGTCCTGCTGCTGACCCGGCCCGCCGCCTCCCCCGAGGACGACCGGGCATTGCGGGCGGCCGCACGCCTGGCCCGGCGCCTCGCCGCCGGCCGGCCCGGACAGCCCGTCCCCCGGCTCCGGCTGGTCACCGTGCGGGCCCAGGCCACGGCACCGGGAGAACCCGGCGACCCGGCAGCGGCCTGCCTGCGCGGTCTCGTCCGCGTCCTCGCCCTGGAGCAGCCCGCCCTGCGCGCAGGTCTGGTCGACATCGACACCCAGCCCGACTCCGCCGACGACCTCGCTCAGGAACTGCTCGGGGACAGCGCCGACGACGAGGTCGCCTGGAGAGCGGGCACCCGTCTGGTCGCCCGCCTGGCCCGCGCCGACCTGACCGGGCAGCAGTACGAAGCTCCCTTCGTCCGCCCCGACGGTGCCTATGTGATCACCGGCGGCCTGACGGGCCTCGGTCTGGCCACGGCCCGTCGGCTCGCCGAACGGGGAGCCGGCCGCCTGGTCCTCAACGGCAGGCGGCCCCCCGGACCCGAGGCCCGGACGGTCCTCGCCCAGGTGCAGGCCGCGCACGGCACGTCCATCACGGTTGTGCAGGGGGACATCGCCGACCCCGACGTGGCACCGCGCCTGGTGCAGGCCGCCCTCGACGAAGGGCACCGGCTGCGCGGTGTCGTCCACTGCGCCGGAGTCCTCCACGACCGCATCATCACGGACCTCGAATCCTCCGACATCGACACGGTGCTGCGCCCCAAGGTCCTCGGCGCCCTCCACCTCGAAGCGGCCACCGCGACCCAGCACCTCGACTGGTGGGTGTCCTACAGCTCCGCCGCGGCACTCCTGGGCTCTCCCGGGCAGGCCGCCTACGCCGCCGCGAACGCCTGGCTGGACGCGCTCGCACACCGGCGCAGAGCGGAGGGCCCGCCCGCCGCCTCGATCGCCTGGGGACCCTGGAGCGACGTCGGTGCCGCGCCCGCCCATCCGGCTCTGGCCCTCGACCCGATCACGCCCCCCGAGGGGCTGGACGCCCTGCAGGCGCTGGTCGTGCACAACCGGGCGCACACCGGTGTCGTCCATCTCGACGCCCAGCGGGTGCTGGAGGCCTACCCGGGCCTGTCGGACGTCCCCTTCTTCGCGGACGTCCTGCGCGAGGCCGCCTCCCAGGCGGACGACTGGCCCGGCCCCGCCGGGGTCGAGGCCTTCGGGGACGCCGCCGCCGAGAAGGTGTACGAGCGCCTGGTCAAACGCACCGCGGGCATCATGGGATTCCGTGTGCGGGACCTCGACGACGCGGTCCCCCTGACCCACCTGGGCCTCGACTCGCTGATGACGGTGCGCATCCGCAACGCGGCACGCCAGGACTTCGCCGTCGACATCCCCGCGAACCTCATGCTGCGCGGCGCGACGCTGCGGCAGGTCGGTGACACCGTGCTGGAGACCCTCGGGCTGCACCGCGGCACCACGGACACCGCCGCCTCACGGAATCCGTCCGAAGCGGGTCTTCCCCCGGCAGCCGGGCGGCGTCCCGGCCCCGCGCTGCCGAACTCGATCCTGCCGCGCGACGCCGCCGAGCGCCTGGTGGCCGGTGTCTGGGCGGAAGTCCTGGGACACCGGCCGGCCGATGTCCGCGCCGACTTCGTCGCGGACGGCGGTGATCAGCGGGCGGCGGAGGCATTCGTCGACGCCGTCCGGGGCCGCCTGGGCGATGCCGAGCCGGCGCTCACGGCCGAGGCGGTACTGAGCGAGCGCACGGTGTCCGCCATCGCGGAACTGATCCGGCCCGTGGTGAACCCGACGGGCGAGTCCGTGGTCAACGTCCTCCGTCCGCCGCGCGCCGGCTCCCGGCGGCTTCCCCTGTTCACCTTCCATCCCGCGGGCGGCCCCACATCGGTCTACCTGCCCCTGACCCGGCTCCTGCCGTCCGACCAGGCCGTGTACGGGATGGAGCGGCTGGACGCGGTCGCCTCGATGGAGGACAAGGCCGCCCACTACGTCACCCTGATCAGGGACATCCAGCCGCAGGGGCCGTACCGCCTTCTCGGCTGGTCCTTCGGCGGCTGCCTGGCCTACGAGGCGGCATGCCAGCTGAAGGAGAACGGCCAGGGCGTGGCCTTCCTCGGGCTGATCGACACCATCCTGCCCGCCGCCCTCCCGGACCTCGACTCACAGGACCTCCTGCTGGAGCGCTTCGGACGGTTCGCCGAGTACATCGAGAAGACGTACGGGCACCGCCTCGACCTGCCCTGGGACGAACTCGCGGCCACCCCGGACGACCGGCAGATCGATGTGATCATGCGTCTGGTGGCCGAGGCGGGCCTCGACATGAGCCCCGGGATCATGGAGCACCAGCGGACGTCGTACGTCGACGCACGCATCGGCGAGCGCTACGTGCCGCGCCCCTACGACGGCCGAGTCGTGCTGTACCGCGCGCAGCAGGCCCAGCCGCTCACGACGGCTCTCGACCCGCGCTACCTGCGGTCGGAGGCCGACCTCGGCTGGGCGCCGCTGTGCCCCTCGCTGGAGATCGTCCCGGTCGAGGGTGACCATCTGTCCCTCATCGACCCTCCCCACGTCACCACCATCGCCCGGCACCTCGCCCGGGCCCTGCGGCCGCACGCTCCCGGTCCTGGGGCAGCCGACGACCGGACGCCGCCGCGTCCCGGATAGGCGTGCCGGGCGGGTCCGGGGACGCGGACACGCCGGTGGCCCGGCCGTACGCCGGGCCACCGGACTGTGCGGGTCACTGGTAGGTGAACCCGCCCGCGACGGTGGCGCTGCCCGTCGGAGTGGTCACCTGGACGGCGACGTTGCCGGCGGCTCCCGGGGGAGTCAGACCGGCGATCACGGTGCCGTCGGCGGTGACGACGATGTTGGTCGCCGGGACGCCGCCGAAGGTGACGCCGGCGCCGGTCAGGTTCGAGCCGGTGATCACGAACGGGGTCCCGCCGGCGATCGGCCCGGTCGTCGGGATGAGGGAGCTCACGGTCGGCGGGGCCGGCGCAACGTAGGTGAAGCCGCCGGGGACGGTCGCACTGCCCGCCGGAGTGGTCACCTGGACGGTGGCGTTGCCGGCGGCTCCCGGGGGAGTCAGACCGGTCAGCACGACTCCGCCGATCACGTTGACGTTGGTGGCCGGAACACCGTTGAAGGTGACCGACGCGCCGGTGAGGTTGGTGCCGATGATCGTGAACGGCGTACCGCCGGTGGTCGGCCCGGTCGGCGGGGTGATGCCGAGGACCGTGGGCGGCTGCGGCGCCGGAGGCGCGACGTAGGTGTAGCTGGTCGGAGTGCTGGTGCCCGCCGGGGTCGTGACGACCACGGGGACGGTGCCCGCCGCGTGCGGCGGGGCGACAACGGTGACCAGGAACCCGGACGGGTCCACGGAGACGATCGTGGCCGGCGTCCCGCCGAAGGTGACGGATGTCGCCCCGCCGAGGTTGAGGCCGATGAGCAGGACGGTGTTGCCTCCCGCGGTGGGCCCGGAGTTCGGAATGGCGGCGAGGAGGAACGGCTGCGTCAGGATGGGGGGCAGGGTCAGGCCTGGAAGCAGGGTCGCGGACATGGACTTCTCCTGAACATGAGTCGGTGATGTCGTCCGGTGGGATGTCCGTCGAGACGCATGCGTGGCCGGAGCGGCCGGCCCAGCCCTGGGAGAGGCAACGCGACGCATCGTGCGGCGTGTTGAACGGTGGCTCGGCCGGGGGCGAGTGGCGCGGAGCGCTTGCGCTCACGGGCGTCCGTGGTGGACCGCCGTGCGGCCTGCCCTGCTTGCTGCTTGGGCGATGCAACGTCGAAGGAGCCGGAACGGCTCTTCGGGGCAGGCCAGCGGACATCCGGGATGTGCACTGCCCGGCGTGGATGGGCTGCCTGCCGGTATGTCCAGTAATAGATGCGCGTTACGGGACAGGCAAGGGGACCGCACGAGAACCACCCGTGTGAGGGAGCGCGTCGCCTTGCCCGAACACGCCCGAGGCGCTACGCACGGCGCGCCCGGAGGCCACCGTTCCCCCGCGTTCCGGTGGCCCGGCGCCCGCTCACCCCCGGAACAGGGCCAGCCGCTGCTCACCGATCCGGGCGCGGGCCTGCGGGTCGGTGACCCCCAGGCCGGGCTCGGGGGCGAGGCACAGCACGCCCACCTTGCCGATGTGCTGGTTGGTCTGGACACTGCGGGCCGCCGCGGCGACCTCGGCCAGCGTGTAGGTCTTCGACAGAGCCGGAATCAGGCGCCCGAGTGCGACGAGCCGGTTGACCTCGTACTGCTCGTGCAGGTTGGCGCCGTGGCTGCCGATGATCCGCTTGAGGCGCATCCACAGGTACCGGTTGTCGTAGACGTGTTCGTAACCGGTGCTGGACCCGCAGGTCACCACGGTGCCTCCGCGCCGGGCGAGGAAGACCGACGCCGCGAACGTCTTCCTGCCGACGTGTTCGAACACGATGTGCGGGTCCTCTCCCACGAGGGAGCGCACGGCCCGTCCCATCCTCTTCCAGCCGTCGGGGCGGTCCAGCAGCGTCGGATCGCCGTCCAGGAGCTCTTCACGATCGATGACGGCCTCGCAGCCCAGGGATCTGAGCACCTCGGCCTTTTCCGGCGAGTTGACCACGCCCACCGGGATCCCGCCCCCGTTGAGGACGAGTTGGACGGCGTAGGAGCCCAGGCCGCCGGTGGCCCCCCACACGAGCACGACGTCGCCCTGCTTCATCCGGGCGCCGCGGTCGCTGACCAGCATGCGGTAGGCGGTACCCGCACACAGGGGGTTGGCGGCCGCTTCCTCCCACGTCAGCGCCGGGGGCTTGGGCATCAGCTGGCTGGCCCGTACGACGGCGTAGTGCGCCAGTCCGCCGAAGTTGGTCTCGAATCCCCAGGCCTTCTGGCCTTCGCCGAGCATGCCGTCCTGGTGCGTGTCGGGCTCCTGTTCGTCGACATACACGGGGGAGACCACGACGTGGTCTCCGACGTTCCACCTGCGCACGGACGATCCCGTGCGGACGATGACGCCCGAGGCGTCGGATCCCACGATGTGGTACGGGAGGTCGTGCCGTGCCTCCCAGCCGCCCTTCTTCCCCATCTGCTTCAGGAACTGGAACGTCGGAAGCGGTTCGAACATCGCCGTCCACACGGTGTTGTAGTTGATCGAACTCGCCATCACCGCGATCAGGGCCTCGTCGGGCGCCAGTTCCGGCATGGGCACCTGGTCGACGAACAGGGATTTGCGGACGTCTTTGTCCTCCATGCCCTTGAAGGTGTCGACATCGCTTTCTCTTACGGTGGCCGCAGGGAAATGGCCGGGCACAGGGAGCGATGCGATGTCCGCCGCGTCGGCGCCCGCGACAACCGCTTCGGACATCACCTGAGAAGACTGCATCGTGATTCCCTCTCCCTGTCAGGGCATGCGTTGGTGTCTCGTCGGCGATCGTTTCCCGACTGTCTCCAGCAAGCAGTCGTGAGGCCGCTGACGCAACCGCAAAGGCAGGCCGCCCGTCAGCCGCCGGAAAACAAACGCAGGTCAGAGAAGCGTCCGCGACAGCGGGGGTCCACCGCGTGGCGCACCGCCGAAAGGAGCATGGGAACGACCATCTCCTGGTGACCCGATCGGTGTGGCTATTGGAATTTAATATGAGGAATCGTCACTGTCTGTTCTCATGCGTGTCGACTTCCTGATGGCCGGCGCATTCACCGGCCGAGCGCGACGTGGCCGCCGCTCGCTGCTCGTCTGCTTGATGCTTCTTCCGCTGCTCTGCGGCGCGGGGACGGCTTCGGCCGCCCGCGCGGCACAGACCGCGCCCCGTTCGCCCGGCACCGATGCCCAGATCACGGATGTCCGGGAACTCGACGAGCGCACCCTCGACCTCACGGTCAGCTCACCGGCTGTGGGCGCCCTGGTCCCCGTCCGGGTCATCCTCCCCAGGAGCTGGCACAGCGACCCGGAAAGCAGGTTCCCCGTGGTGTACCTGCTGCACGGCGGGAACGACGACTACACCTCCTGGACACGTGAGACGGACGTCGAGGAGTTGGCCGAGCATTCCGACGCGCTGATCGTGATGCCCGACGCGGGGAAAGCCGGCTACTACAGCGACTGGTATGCCGGCAGGCCCCGCTGGGAGACCTTCCACACCGCCGAACTGGTGCGGCTCATGGAGCGGACGTTCCGCGCCTCCTCCGCCCGGGCCGTCATCGGCCTGTCCATGGGCGGCTTCGGCGCGCTCAACTACGCGGCACACCATCAGGGGATGTACCGCTATGTGGCCTCCATGAGCTCCTACGTCGACCTCGACGGCCCGGCGGCGCGCGTGGCACTCGGCCTCGGCTCCCTGACGGACGGTGTCGACCTCCGCGACGTCTGGGGCGACCCCGTGGCGAACGCCGACGTCTGGCGGGACCACAACCCGGCCGCCATGCCACACGCCTTCAGAGGAGCGAAGGTGCATCTCTCCGTCGGCGACGGGAAGCCCGGGCCCTGGGACGAGAACCGGCCGGTCCCGGTGCTCGTGATCGCCTCGGTGGGAGAGAAATACCTTCCGGAGTCGATCGCCGGTTTCGCGGCGTCGCTCCGCTCGGCGGGCGTCGAGGTGACCACGCACTTCTACAGCCCCGGGACGCACTCCTGGCCCTACTGGGAACGGGAACTGCACCTCATCTGGCCCACGGTGATGAAGGAACTCACGTAGAACCGCTCGCCGTGCCCTACGGAGCACCAGGAGATGGTCATGGGCAGAACATTCGTGATGATCGCGGCCGGATCCCGCGGAGACGTCCAGCCGTGTCTCGCGCTGGGCCGGGCCCTGGCCGGCCAGGGCGACAGAGTGCGCGTGCTGGCCAGCAGCCGCTACCAAGAGCTGATCGCGGCGGCGGGGCTGGAATTCCACCCCCTTCCGGCGGACCCGGCCGACATCATCGGATCGCCCGAGGGCCAGGACCTGCTCGCCGGCCGGAGCAATCCGGTCGCCTTCATCCGCGGCATCCACCGGATCCTCCGGCCGCTGATGAACCGCATCCTCGCTCAGACCCAGGCCGCCGCCAAGGACGCCGATCTCGTGCTGGCCCCCACGCTCGGCTTCCTCGGCCTTCACCTGAGCCAGTATCTGCGGGTGCCGCACGCGATCATCCACTTCCAGCCGAGCCAGCCCACAGGAGTGTTCCCGCACCCCTTGCTGCCGGCTGCGCGGTTCCTCGGAGCCCTGGGAAACCGCCTCAGCTTCGCAGCGGTCGACCTGGGAGCCTGGCTCGTGTTCCACCAGTTCCTCAACGACTGGCGCCGCAAGGACCTCGGCCTTCCCGCCGTGTCCCCGCGCGCCCTTCTGCGCCTGGCCCGGCAGGCACCGGTGCTCTGCGCGTTCAGTCCCACCGTCGTGCCACGGCCGGCCGACTGGGGGGCGAACGTCCATCTGACCGGGTTCTGGCACCACGAGCAGCCGCTGTGGAAGCCGCCGCGGCGACTGCTCGACTTCCTGGACGACGGCACCCGCCCGGTGTACGTGGGGTTCGGCAGCATGAGAACCAGCGACCCCGAGGCCACGGACCACCTGGTACGGACAGCGCTGCGGCGGGCGGGACTGCGGGGCGTGCTGGCCGGAGACCCCGCCACCAGTGAGAGCGACATGCTCGTGGTGGGCGAGACCCCCCACGACTGGCTGTTCCCGAGGATGGCCGCGGTGGTCCACCACGGTGGGGCGGGCACCACCGCCTCCGCACTGCGCGCCGGGGTGCCCTCCCTGGTCTGCCCCTTCTTCGGCGACCAGACCTACTGGGCGGCCCGCGTGCACAGCCTCGGTGCGGGCCCCACGCCTTTGCCGAGCCGCCGCCTCACCGTCTCCGCCCTGACCGGACGTCTGCGCGCCGTCACCGGCGACCCGGCCCACGCCGCAGCCGCCCGCCGACTCGGCCGGGCACTCGTGAAAGAGGACGGCGTCGCGCGCGCCTGCCGCGTCGTGCGACGGCTCGTCGACGGCTGAGCACACAAGCCATACGACCGGCTGCATCCGGACGGGGCGCTGAGGCGTCTGTGCCGGTATGGAGTCGGAGAAGCCGTCCGCCGGGCAGACCGCTCGGTCCGAGCCGCCCGCACGGCGTGGGGAGCAGGAGCAGCCCCCGGGGTGTCTCGTCGTCGCGGTCCGCGTCCCCGTGCGGATCGCTGTACTGGTGCTGGTCGTGCCGGTGCGGATGGTGTGGGACGCGCTGGTCGTCGGGGGCCGGTTCCTGAACGATGCCGTGCTCCGGCCGGCCGGGCGTGCGCTGCTGTGGACCGGGCGGGCGGTGTTCGTGTGGCCGTTCGTGGGGCTGTGGCGGTATGCCGTCGTGCCGGCCGGGAAGGCGATGGCCTGGCTCGGGCGCACACTCGTCGTCGTCCCTCTGGTCTGGCTGTACCGGCAGGTGCTGGCTCCCGTCGGGCGCGGGACCGCCTGGGTGGTCCGTGGGATCGGTGCTGCGCTGGGCCGGCTGTACGCGCGCGTGCTGACGCCGGTCGGGCACGCGGCGCTGTGGGTGCTCCAGGGGGCCGGGGCCGCGCTGGCCGCCCTCGGGGCCGGTGGGTGCGCGGCCGTGGTCTGGCTGGTGCGGTATCTCGTGGTCGTCCCCGCGGTGTGGCTGTACCGGCAGGTGCTGGCTCCCGTCGGGCGCGGGACCGTCTGGGTGGTCCGTGGGATCGGTGCTGCGCTGGGCCGGCTGTACGCGCGCGTGCTGACGCCGGTCGGGCACGCGGCGCTGTGGGTGCTCCAGGG
>NZ_JANUQM010000006.1:0-2500 GCF_030386795.1 Streptomyces sp. S.PNR 29 | reverse complement strand
GGCCGGGGCCGCGCTGGCCGCCCTCGGGGCCGGTGTGTGCGCGGCCGTGGTCTGGCTGGTGCGGTATCTCGTGGTCGTCCCCGCGGTGTGGCTGTACACGGGGGCCCTCACACCCGTCGGGCATGCCCTCGCCTGGTGCGCCAGCGGGGTCGCATGGGGCCTCCGCATGATCGTCACCGGTGTCGGTGCGGCCCTGTACTGGACCTGCCGCATCCTCTTCGTCCTGCCCGCCCTCGCCCTGTGGCGCCGGGTCCTCACTCCCGTCGGCCGCGTCCTCGCCGTCATCGGGCGTGAGGTCGGGGAGGCGCTCGGGCACGCCTGGCGGGTGGCGGGGCGGATCTCGCTCGCCGTCGGGCGGTTCCTCGGGACCCTCTTCCGGTGGATCTTCGTCGAGCCGGCGCGATGGGTGTACCGGAGCGTGCTGACACCCGTGGGACACGTGGTGCGGGACATCGTCCTGCGGCCCGCCGCGCAGGCCGCGCGGAGTGTGGGCCGGGCCACGCGGCAGGCGCTCGCCTCCGCCCGGGAGACCGTACGGCAGGCCCGGGCCGACCTCCGCCGGATGCTCCTGTCCGAGCCCCGCCGGCAGCGGTCCCCGGGTGGCCGGGAACCTGTGGGCCGCGAGACACGTACTCTTGGTAGCAGTACGACCGCTCTCACGAAGGACTGAACGAAACTGGGCAAGCGACAGCCCGAAGGCCCGCCGCCCGTACCCGCGGTGCAGCGCATCCGACTGCGTTACACCAAGCGCGGCCGCCTCCGGTTCACCAGCCACCGTGACTTCCAGCGCGCCTTCGAGCGTGCGCTGCGCCGTGCCGAGGTGCCGATGGCGTACTCGGCGGGGTTCACACCGCACCCGAAGGTGTCGTACGCCAATGCCGCACCCACCGGCACGGGCAGTGAGGCGGAATACCTGGAGATCGCGCTCACCGAGGCGCGCGACCCGGAGCAGCTCAGGATCCTCCTCGACGCGTCGCTGCCCCCCGGGCTCGACGTGATCGAGGCGGTCGAGGCCCGGACCTCCGGGCTCGCCGACCGGCTCACGGCTTCCGTGTGGGAGCTCCGGCTGGACGGTGTGGAGCCCACGGACGCCGAGCGGGCCGTGGAGGCCTTCAACGCGGCCAGGACCGTCGAGGTCCAGCGCCTGACCAAGAACGGCGTCCGCACCTTCGACGCCCGCTCCGCGGTCGTGAGCCTGGAGAGCCGCGACCTCTCGGAAACGCACAGTTCGCAGGCTGATAGGCCGACCGACCAGCCCTGTGCGATACTGCGGCTGGTTGTTCGGCACGTGACGCCTGCCGTACGACCCGACGACGTCCTGTCCGGTCTCCGCGCCGTGGCCGACCTGGCGCCGCCGGTCCCCGCAGCGGTGACCAGGCTGGCGCAGGGGCTGTTCGATGAAGAGACCGGCACGGTGACCGACCCGCTCGCGCCCGACCGCGAGGCAGCAGCGCCCGAGCCGCAGACGGCCGGCGCGACTGCCGCCGCGACGGCGCCGGCGTAAGGAAGGTTCCGCGTAGGGACGGACGTCGTAGCGCCGCCCTCGAACTCGGGAGCCACCTGGGTCGGGCAGCGCCACCGACCAGAAGACTTTCGCCAGGCCGTATGCGACAAGGCATACGGAACCGGCGAGACAGGACACAGAGAGCTCCCGTGCGGCGCCCGCGCCCCGGACGGCGGCAACCGCGCAACGCGCGAGCCGCGGACGTCACCGGTATCGCCGGACCAGGCGCGGCGCCCGGGAGCCTGACGGGAGATACGCCCGCATGCTCGAACCGACCGAGCCCACCGAGGGTTCCGAAGAACTGAACACTCCGAGCGACACCCTGCCGCCGCGTCGTCGGCGCCGTGCCGCGTCCCGCCCGGCGGGTCCGCCGGCCGCCTCCTCCGACACTCCGGTGGAGACCGTCGCGCCGGCCATACCGGCCGCCGACCCCGTCGACGTCGCGGCGCAGGAGATCGCCGGAGATGTTACTCCGGAAGCCGATGAGGCTGCCGAGGGCCTTGAGGCCGCGGAGGAGAAGGACCAGAAGGAGGCCGCGGAGGCCCAAGCGGCCGTCGAGGCACCTCCTGCCGGCCGTACGCGCCGTCGGGTGGTCCGCCGCGCTTCCGCGCCCGCCGGAGCCCCGGCGTCGGCGGACGCGGCCGAGACCGTCGTCCCGGCGACCGCCTCCGCTCCGGCCGCCGCCGAGGCGCCGCAGCAGGAAGCCCCCGTGACCGCCGACACCGGCGAGTCCGCCGAGGGTGCCGCTCCGCGGCGTACGCGCCGTCGTGCGACGCGCAGCGTGACCTCGCCCGCCGCGTCCCCGGTGCCGGCGGAGGCCGCCGCGGCGCCCGAGGCCGTCGAACCGGCCGCCGCTGCCGAGGCCTCCGAGACGCCCGCTGCCGCCCAGAGCGAAGAGCCCGCCGAGGAGGCCGCGCCGCGCCGTACGCGGCGTCGTGCCACGCGGCGGGTGTCCGCGCCGGTGGGGTCCCCGGAGCCCGCCGAGGCGGACCAGGA
>NZ_JANUQM010000005.1 GCF_030386795.1 Streptomyces sp. S.PNR 29 | reverse complement strand
CCGGACATCAACGCTCACGACATCGGGCAGTACATCCGCAAGAGCCGTGAAGAACTCGGGGTCGACGAGCAGTTCCTTCTCCAGCGCCATGCTCTGCTCGATTGCCGTGCGCACCTCGGAGATCTCGGCAGTGCTTCCGGCTCGCCCCAGTTCGATCGCGGTGCGGAAGGCCCTGAGTGAGCGCATGTTGCGAACGTCGCCGATGAACACCGACCCGCCGGGGGCGAGGAGCTCCATCGCCTGCCGTATCACGCGCACCAGGTAGCCGGTGCTGGGGAAGTACTGCGCCACCGAGTTGATGACGATGGTGTCGAAGAAGCCGGTCGGCAGTCCTTCCACCACGTCCGCAGCTTGACTCCGCAGTTCCACCCGGTCCGAGAGCTCGGGAACAGAGGCGATCTGCCCGCGCAGCCTCTCGATCACCGCCGCCGAGAAGTCAGTGCCCCAATACGTTTCACACTCCGGGGCGATCTTCGCCATCAACAGGCCACTGCCGACTCCGAGTTCGAGCACCCGGCGCGGGTTCAGCGAACGGATCCGTTCCACCGTGGAGGCGCGCCACGCCCGCATCTGAGCCAGCGGGATCGGCGAACCGTCATAGCTGCTGTTCCAACCGGAGAAGTCCTCACCGACGGGCAGATCAGCCGTTTTCGTGTAGTGCTCGTCGTAGATCTTCTGCCATTCGTCGACCTGGTGGGCGTTGGCGTGCTCGTCGGGTTCGGCGTGTGCGGAGGGGACTACGTAGCCGACCAGTCGGACGTCTCCGGTTCGGTCCTCGCGGGCGGTCACCACGGCCTGTTCGACCATGGCGTGGTCTCGCAGTGCCGATTCGATCTCGCCCGGTTCGATCCGGTACCCGCGGACCTTGACCTGGTCATCGGCGCGGCCGACGAACTCCAGTTCTCCGTCCGTGCGTCGTCGTACGAGGTCTCCTGAGCGGTACATGCGTGATCCGGCGGGGCCGAAGGGGTCGGCCACGAACCGTTCCGCGGTCACCGTGGCACGGCCCAGATAGCCCCGGGCCAGGCCGGCACCGGCGATGTACAGCTCGCCGACCACACCGGCGGGGACCGGCCGCAAGGCGTCGTCCAGCACATACACCCGTGCGCCGGTGATCGCGCGGCCCAGCGGTGGTACGCGGCGGCCCGTCAGCGGCTCGCTCACCGTGGCACAGACCGTTGCTTCGGTCGGGCCGTAGGCGTTCACCAGCCGGCGTCCGGCCGACCAGCGTTCCACCACATCCGCCGGACAGGCCTCACCGGCCACCACCACACACTCCACGCCCGTCAGGTCGTCCTCGGACAGCACGGCGAGAACCGACGGCGGCAAGGTCACATGCGTGACCGCGAACTCGGCGATCACCTGTGCCAGGCCCGCGCCGGGCAGCAGCCGTGATGCCGGCGCCACCACCAAAGCGGCGCCCGACAGCCAGGCCATGCACACCTCGGACACCGAGGCGTCGAAGCTCGGTGACGCGAACTGCAGAACGCGGCTGGAATCCCGTACACCGAACCGTTCGATCTGCGAGGCCGCGAGGGAACCAAGTCCCGCGTGGGACACCACCACACCCTTGGGAACTCCCGTCGAACCGGACGTGTAAATCACATACGCCGCGCTCGACGACGTCAGGACACCACCGCGTTCGGTGTCCGTCAGATCCGTATCCGGCAGGCCCTCACATTCCGCCGCCACCCCCGCGTCGTCCACCACCACGACCGGTATCGCGTCCGTCGCGAGTTTCGACGCCACCTCACCCGCCGTCAACACCAGAACGGGGTCTGCGTCGGCCAGCATGAAGCCGATCCGCTCCGCCGGGTAATCCGGATCCAGGGGAAGATAAACCCCGCCCGCCTTCACCACGGCCAGCAAAGCGACGAACAATTCCACCGACCGCGGGAAAGCGCACGCCACCACCCGCTCCGGCCCCACACCCCGCGCCACCAGCAACCGCGCCAGCCGATTCGCCCGCGCGTTCAACTCGCCGTACGACACCACCCCATCCCCGCACACCAACGCCACAGCCTCAGAACACCGCCCCACCCGAGCCTCGAACGCCTGCGGAAGAGGCGTTGCCTCGATCGCGCCGGTCGCCTCCGCGGACCGGTCCAGCAGGGACTCCTGTTCTCCGGGCAGGAGGATGTCGGTGTGCGCGAGAGGCTGGTCGGGGTTGGCGGTCAGCGTCTCCAGCAGGTGTATGAACCGAGCGGAGAGCATCTCGATGGTGCCTCGGTCGAACACATCGGTGCTGTACTCGATGAAGCCGTCCAGACCGCCCGGCTCGCCCTGCGCGTCGTGGCGCTCCCAGAGGCTGAGGAACAGGTCGTACTTGGCGGTCGCCGTCCCCACCAGTTCGGAACGGGACCGTACGCCGAGACGGTCGAAGTCGCTCTCGGGCGCGTTCTGCAGGGCGGCGACGACCTGGAACAGGGGTTGCCTGGCCGCGGTGCGGGTGGGGTTGAGGGCTTCGACGAGTTGTTCGAAGGGCAGGTCCTGGTGTGACCAGGCGGCGAGGTCGGTGTCGCGTACCCGCTGGAGCAGTTCGTGGAAGGTGGGGTCGCCGGAGGTGTCGGTGCGCAGTACCAGGGTGTTGACGAAGAAGCCCACGAGGCCGTCGAGGGCTTCGTCGGTGCGTCCGGCGACGGGGCTGCCGATCGGGATGTCGGTGCCCGCACCCAGCCGGGTCAGCAGGGCGGCCAGGCCGGCTTGCAGGACCATGAACACGCTGGTGCCGGTGTCCCGTGCCAGTTCCCGCAGCCGCCGGTGCGACTCCGCCGGCAATTCCACCGGCAACGCGTCGCCTCGATACGTGGCACGCTGGGGACGTGGCCGGTCGAACGGCAACGCGATTTCCTCGGGGATGCCGTCCAGGCGGGCCTTCCAGTAGGCCAGCTGGCGGGCGTACAGGCTGTCCGGGTCGGTGAAGTCGCCGAGGACGTCGCGCTGCCAGAGGGTGTAGTCGGCGTACTGCACCGGCAGCGGCGCCCACCCCGGCGTCCGTCCCTGGCACCGTGCCTCATAGGCCGTCGCCAGATCACGGGACAACGGCGCCGCGGACCATCCATCGCCCGCGATGTGGTGCAACAGCAGCAACAACACGTACGCGTCCGGCTCGACCACGAAGAGCGTGGCACGCAACGGCGGTTCGGCGGTCAGGTCGAAGGCATGGCGAGCGGCCCGCCGCAGTTGGGTGTTCAGTTCGTCGGAGTCGGTCTCCACCGTGCTCAACAGGTCGGGGACTGCTTCAGGATCGAGAATCACCTGCTGCGGTTCACCTGAGGTCTCGTGGAAGACGGTGCGCAGGCTCTCGTGCCGGGCCACCAGATCTCCCAGCGCCGCCCGCAGCGCGGCGACATCCACCGCGCCCGAGAGGTGAAGCGCGAGGGGGATGTTGTAGGTCGCGCTCGGTCCTTCCAGCCGATGCAGGAACCACAGCCGTCGCTGCGCGAACGACAACGGCACGACCTCCGGCCGCACCGCCGGCACGAGCGCCGGGCGCACCCCCGCATCTGCCGTACGCAGCCACTCGGCCACCCCCGCGACCGTCGGCGCCTCGAACAGCACCGCGATCGGCAGTTCCACGCCGAGTACCGTGCGGATCCGGCTGATCAGACGGGTGGCCAGCAGGGAATGACCGCCGAGCGCGAAGAAGTTCTCGTCGGTACCGACCCGAGCGATGCCCAGAGCGTCCGCGAACAGCTCACACAGGATCTCCTCCTGGGGCGAGCGTGGTGCGCGTCCGCTGCCCGCCGTGCCGAAGTCGGGGGCGGGCAGGGCCTTGCGGTCCACCTTGCCGTTGGGTGTCAGCGGGATCGTGCCGAGGGCCATGATGGCGGCGGGGACCATGTACTCCGGCAGGCGTTCGCGCAGGTGGTGGCGGAGTTCGGTGGTCAGCGCGGCGGTGCTGAGGGATGCTCCGGGATTGGTGGTGTAGGCGGTCAGCTCGTCGTGTGTCTGGGCGGCCGGCAGGTAGACGTCCGTCGGGACGGCGTCGGACATGGTCTCGTGCGGCGCGAACAGTACGTCGAAGCGGCCGTCGTCGCCGTGCGAGTTCCAGGTGACGGCGGTCCACAGGCTGAGCCGGTGTCCCAGCTGGGTGAAGGTGTCCGGCTCCATCCCGGGTCCGTCCGTGGTGAGCTGGGCCAGTGCTTCGGTCACCGGTCGTCCGTCCGCCACCGCTTCGACGGCCGCCAGTTCTCCGGCCAGCCGGCGGTTCGGTACTCCGGTCAGCCGCAGGCGCTCCGTGCCCCGCCGTGACAGCAGTTCTTCCAGAGCGTCCAGGTCGGTGATGTCCTGGCCCCAGCGCAGCTGCTCCGCGTCCCGCCAGGACACCGCACGTGCCGGCTGCTTGCGCAGCACGGCGTCGTACCGGTGCCGGGTCAGCTCATTGTGGTGGGTGCCGTCCTTGATCCGGACATCAACGCTCACGACATCGGGCAGTACATCCGCAAGAGCCGTGAAGAACTCGGGGTCGACGAGCAGTTCCTTCTCCAGCGCCATACTCTGCTCGACGATCTGCCGCAGAACCGAGACTTCGGCAGAGCCGCCGGACCGTCGCAGTTCGATCGCTGTGCGGAACAGCCTCAGCAGACGAAGGTTGCGGATGTCGCCGATGAACAACGACCCGCCGGGGGTGAGGAGTTCCGTCGCCTGCCGTATCACCCGCACGAAATACTCGGTGTTGGGGAAGTACTGCGCCACCGAGTTGATGACGATGGTGTCGAAGAAGCCGGTCGGCAGTCCCTCCACCACGTCCGCAGCTTGACTCCGCAGTTCCACCCGGTCCGAGAGCTCGGGAACAGAGGCGATCTGCCCGCGCAGCCTCTCGATCACCGCCGCCGAGAAGTCAGTGCCCCAGTATGTTTCGCACTCCGGGGCGATCTTCGCCATCAACAGGCCACTGCCGACTCCGAGTTCGAGCACCCGGCGCGGGTTCAGCGAGCGGATCCGTTCCACCGTGGAGGCGCGCCACGCCCGCATCTGAGCCAGCGGGATCGGCGAACCGTCATAGCTGCTGTTCCAACCGGAGAAGTCCTCACCGAATTCCGTAGCGGCCTCGCTCCCGGTGCCTTCCGAATACACCAGGTCATGCATGTGCTGCCATTCGTCGACCTGGTGGGCGTTGGCGTGTTCGTCGGGTTCGGCGTGTGCGGAGGGCACTACGTAGCCGACCAGTCGGACGTCTCCGGTTCGGTCCTCGCGGGCGGTCACCACGGCCTGTTCGACCATGGCGTGGTCTCGCAGTGCCGATTCGATCTCGCCCGGTTCGATCCGGTACCCGCGGACCTTGACCTGGTCATCGGCGCGGCCGACGAACTCCAGTTCTCCGTCCGTGCGTCGTCGTACGAGGTCTCCTGAGCGGTACATGCGTGATCCGGCGGGGCCGAAGGGGTCGGCCACGAACCGTTCCGCGGTCACCGTGGCACGGCCCAGATAGCCCCGGGCCAGGCCGGCACCGGCGATGTACAGCTCGCCGACCACACCGGCGGGGACCGGCCGCAAGGCGTCGTCCAGCACATACACCCGTGCACCGGTGATCGCGCGGCCCAGCGGTGGTACGCGGCGGCCCGTCAGCGGCTCGCTCACCGTGGCACAGACCGTTGCTTCGGTCGGGCCGTAGGCGTTCACCAGCCGGCGTCCGGCCGACCAGCGTTCCACCACATCCGCCGGACAGGCCTCACCGGCCACCACCACACACTCCACGCCCGTCAGGTCGTCCTCGGACAGCACGGCGAGAACCGACGGCGGCAAGGTCACATGCGTGACCGCGAACTCGGCGATCACCTGTGCCAGGCCCGCGCCGGGCAGCAGCCGTGATGCCGGCGCCACCACCAAAGCGGCGCCCGACAGCCAGGCCATGCACACCTCGGACACCGAGGCGTCGAAGCTCGGTGACGCGAACTGCAGAACGCGGCTGGAATCCCGTACACCGAACCGTTCGATCTGCGAGGCCGCGAGGGAACCAAGTCCCGCGTGGGACACCACCACACCCTTGGGAGCTCCCGTCGAACCGGACGTGTAAATCACATACGCCGCGCTCGACGACGTCAGGACACCACCGCGTTCGGTGTCCGTCAGATCCGTATCCGGCAGGCCCTCACATTCCGCCGCCACTCCCGCGTCGTCCACCACCACGACCGGTATCGCGTCCGTCGCGAGTTTCGACGCCACCTCACCCGCCGTCAACACCAACACCGGTTCGGCGTCGGCCAGCATGAAGCCGATCCGCTCCGCCGGGTAATCCGGATCCAGGGGAAGATAAACCCCGCCCGCCTTCACCACGGCCAGCAAAGCGACGAACAATTCCACCGACCGCGGGAAAGCGCACGCCACCACCCGCTCCGGCCCCACACCCCGCGCCACCAGCAACCGCGCCAGCCGATTTGCCCGCGCGTTCAACTCGCCGTACGACACCACCCCATCCCCGCACACCAACGCCACAGCCTCAGAACACCGCCGCACCCGAGCCTCGAACAGGTCGGGCAGAACGGCCTGCGGTGCCGTCTGAGTCATGTCGTTCACGTATTCCTCCGACTCATAGACCGAGGGCCGCGACAGGCCGTCGGAAACAGGTAAATGGCGAGGTGAAGAGTGGCTGACCGGAAAGGGCGGACCGGGTCAACTCCCGCCTTGCTTCGGCACGATGGCGTCTGAAAAGGTGACGTCCGTGACTTCTCGCATCCGCACGCTCGTCGTCTGTGCCACCCTGGTCATTTCTCTGATCGGCGTCGCTTTGCTGGCTCCACTGCCGTTCGCGGTACTCGTGCCAGGTCCCACCGCCGATGTGCTCAGCGCCCAGGACGGCAAACCGGTCATTGCGATAGATGGCACCCGGACCCGGAGAACGACGGGCGAACTCCGGCTGGTGACGGTCGTTTCGGTTACTCAGCCGGACACGTCGGTGAAGTTGCCGGAAGTGGTGGGCGCCTGGTTCGACGGAAACCGGGCCGTCGTGCCTCGTGACGCCGTCTACCCCGCGGGTAAGTCCATCGAGGAGATCGAGCGGCACAACGTGCAGGAGATGAACGACTCCCAGAATGCCGCCGAGACAGCGGCACTGAAGCACCTGGGACTGTCGCCGAAGAAGGTCAGGGTGCGGTTGACGCTGCCGGACGTGGGCGGACCGAGCGCCGGGCTGATGTTCGCCCTCGGCATCATCGACAAGATCGACGGCGACGGACAGGGCGGGGACCTCGCCGGCGGGCGCACCATCGGCGGCACCGGCACCATCGCCGCCGACGGCACGGTGGGCGCCGTCGGGGGCATCGAGCTCAAGGAGCAGGCCGTACGGCGGGACGGGGTACGGATCTTCCTGATGCCCCGCAGCCAGTGCTCCGTAGCCCGGGCCGCTCGCCCCGAAGGGCTGCGACTGGTTCCCGTCGATACGCTCGATGACGCTCTCAGCGCGCTGAAGGCCCTGCGCGGCGCCGGTGGCAGCGTTCCCAGTTGCTGACCCGGTGAGGGAAAGGATCACGCCGATGCGGCAGGCCACCGCCGTCCGTGACGACCAGGCTCTGGCAGTGGTGGTGAGCACCCAGGAGGTGCTCGGCCACCCTGCGGCGCGAAGGAACGTGCTCACGTCGGTCGAACTACGCCGGGCGGCGGCCTTCCGGTTCGACCGGGACCGCGATGACTTCGTGGCGGCGCACCTGCTGGTGCGCCTGTGTGCCGGCCGTCTGCTGGGGGTGCCCGCCGACACCCTCTCGCTGGTGCAGCACTGCGCCGACTGCGGTTCGCGGGAGCACGGCAAGCCGTCGCTGGCCGGTTTGCCGGACGTCCACGTCAGTCTGTCCCACACCCAGGGCGTGGTGGCCGCGGCCGTCGGCCGGCAGCGGGTGGGGGTCGACGTGGAGCGGGCGACGGTGCCCGACACCGTACTGGTCGCGGCCGAACGGGTGCTGAGCGACGTGGAGCTGCGGACGATGCGTGCGTCGGCCCTGCCTGACCGGTACTTCCTGCGGCAGTGGGTGCGTAAGGAGTCGCTGGTCAAGATCGGCGAGACCAGGCTGGGCGACATGGCGAAGACCGATCTTTCCGCCCTGCCGGTGGACACACCCGACGGCTCGCCGTGCCTGTCCCGCCACGGCGAGCTGTATGTCCTCGACTGGACCGACGACCGCAGGGACGCCGTGGCCGCCGTGGTGAGCGCCGGGCGGCCGAGGCTTGGGGTCGCGGAGACACCGCTGTCGGACATCACTGACTGAGCATCAGGCGAGCAGCTCGGCGAGCCGTTGGCGGTCCAGCTTGCCGTTGTCGTTGTAGGGGAACTCCTCCAGGTGCTGTATCCGGCGGGGCACCATGTGCAGCGGGATCTGCTGCCGCAGCCAGCGGGTGAAGTCCCGCGCCCGCATGTCCTTGCCCAGATAGGCCGCCACCAGCCGGTCCTCGCCCTGCACGCGGACCACGACCACGGCGGCGTCGACGACCTCGGGGTGGCGGCGCATCGCCGCCTCGACCTCACCGGGCTCCACCCGGTGCCCCAGGACCTTCACCTGGTTGTCGAGCCGGCCGCGGTGCACCAGCAGGCCGTCCTCGCGCCGCACCCGGTCTCCGGTGCGGTACCAGTGGCGTGCGGTGAGTTCGCCGGTACCGTCGTAGGGCACGGCGGGCTCGCCCGCTTCGTACGTCAGGAACCGTCCGGCGTTGTCGGCCGGGTCCAGATAGCCGTCGAACCGCTGGGGCCCGCGGACGCACAGCTCGCCGTCCTCGCAGGGCCGGCCCTGCTCGTCCAGGACGACCGCCTCCATGTGCGGGTACGGCCGGCCGATCGGCACCGTCCCGTTGGAGCCGGCCGTCCACTGCGCGCGGTCGGCGGGCAGCTCGTGGTCCGTGCACGTGATGGTCAGCTCGGTCGGCCCGTAGAGGTTGTGGATACGGCTGCCCGGTGCCACTTCGCGCCACAGGTCGACCAGTTGCACGGTGACCGGCTCGGCGCTGAAGCAGCTGTGCCGCAGCGATGTCACCCGGCCCAGCGGCAGATTGCCCAGCCGCTGCGCGGTGGTGACCACCGAGGGCACGCTGAACCAGTGGGTGATGCGACGGTCCACCACGAAGTCCACCGGGCGGTAGAGGTCGTCACGGTCCGGGACGACGAGGACGGCTCCCGACCCCCAGGCGACGAACATGTCGAAGACGGAGGGGTCGAAGGTCAGGCCGAACGCCTGGGACACCCTGCTGCCGGGCCCCACCTCGTAGCGGGCGATGTTGTACGCCACGTACGGGGAGACATTGCGGTGCCGGATCGGCACCCCCTTGGGCCGACCCGTGGACCCCGAGGTGAACAGCAGATACGCCTCCCGCGCCGGGTCGGTGGGGCAGTCGGGCAGCCGGCCCGCGGGCGGCGGCGGGGACGGTGCGTCGTTCGAGGGGACGAGGAGCACCGTGGGCCGGAAGTCCTCGGGCAGGTCGGCGAAGACGGTGCCGTGGGCCTCCTGCGCCAGCACCGCGCCGACCTCGGCCCTCCGGGCGATGTCGAGATTGCGCTGCCGCGGGTAGTCGTCGTTCAGCGGCACCACGGAAGCCCCGAGCCGCTGGATGGCCAGATACCCGATATAGGCGGCCGCGGTGCGCGAGGCCACCAGGGCGATCCGGTCCGGCACCTGCCCGTGCTCGCCGACGATGCGGGCGGCCAGCGCCTGGACCCGCTGGTGCAGCTCGCGATAGGTGAGGATCTGGTCCCGCAGTTCCAGCGCGGGCTCGTCCGGCCAGCGGCGGACGGACTCGGCGAACCACTGGTAGAGAGTGTGATCTGACAAGGGGAGCTCCACGCGGAACTGGGTCGGGACTGCGAGTGCGGCAGGGTCCTCGGGGGATCGGGTCATGGCGCGGTATCCGGCTGCTGGGCCGCCATGCGCAGCACGGGGCGCGTGGTGAGCGCGGCCAGCAGGAGGATGCCGACGCCGGCCGCCACGAAGGGGATGTTGACCTGCATCAGCTTCGCCACCGCTCCGCCGGCCAGCGCGCCCAGGGGGATGGTGCCGGTTCCCACCAGGCGGTAGAAGCCGTTGACCCGGCCGAGCTTTTCCGGTGCGGTGACCGCCTGGCGGAACGACACGGTCAGAGACTGGTAGACCGCGGCGCCCAGGAAGAGTGCGGCGAAGGACGCTGCGGCGACGAGCGGCTGCCGCACCAGGCCGATCGCCAAGGTGGCCGCGCCCACCAGGCCCATCGCGGCCAGAGCGGCGGGAAACAGGCCGAACGCGCGGGACAGGGGCGCGTTCAGCAGTCCACCGGCGATGCCGCCCAGCGCGCCGACGGCCAGGAACACACCGAAGGCGCCCTCGGGCAGGCCGAGCCACTGGACGACGTACAGCACCTCCAGCGCCCCGATGGCGCCCATGAAGAAGTTCAGCGTGCCGAGCATGCCGGCCAGTGACATCAGCAGGCGGTCGGAGCGCACATGGCGAGCGCCGTCGGCGACCAGGACACGCCAGCGCGGGGTGGTTCCGCGCTCGGCCGGCCGGGCGGTCGACGGGGTGGTGCCTGGACGCCCGATGGTGGCGAGCAGCGCGGCGCCCAGCAGGAACGACACACCGTCGATGAGGAAAGGCAGTGCCGCCGCCGCGACGAAGACCACGCTGCCCAACGGCTGTCCCGCCGAGTCGCGGAAGACCAGCTGGGCGATGTGCAGCCGGCCGTTGGCCGCCGCCAGCCGGGAGCTGTCGACGACCGCGGGGAGGAACGACTGGGCGGCCACCACGTACACGGTCTCGCCGAGTCCCATCGCCGCCGCCGCGACGCAGACGATCGCCAGGCCGGCCGTGCCCGTGGCCAGGCTCAGCGCGAGCAGCAGAACGACCACGGCACGCGCGATGTCGATCCCGATGAGCAGCGAGCGCCGGTCGACCAGGTCGGCCCAGGCACCGGCCAGCGGCGACAGCAGCAGAGGCGACCAGTTGGCCACCGTCACCAGGGAGATCAGCAGCGGGTCGTCGGTCAGTGAGACGGCGACCAGCGGCAGCGCCGTCAGCCGGATGCCGTCGCCCAGCGACGAGATGGCGCCGGCCGTCCACAGCCGACCGAAGGCACTCCACGGCGCGGCGCCGTCGCCGGGACGGTCCGGGACGCTGTCGGCCACACCCCGATCGCCCGGCGTCGTGCTACTTGCCCCGTCGGTCATGACCACTGGCCCAGGGAGTCGTCCGCGGACCACAAAGTGGGCCCGAAGGTCGTCAACGTCCGAGGAGCGGCCTGCCGTTGCGGTACCAGATGCAGCCGTTGCACACCCTCGCCGGACTCGGACGGCCCGTCGCCGCCGCGGCACTCGCAGGGCGCGCTGCCGAACCCGGCGAACCGGTAGGCGACCTCCATGATCCGGTTACGGGCGGTGCGCCGGAAGTCGGCCTCCAGATGGACACCGGCCCGGGCGGCCTGGTCCATCAGCCAGCGCAGCAGCTGCGTGCCGATACCGAAGTTGACCACACGGCAGGAGGTGGCCAGCAGCTTCAGGCGCCACTTGTGCGGTTGCCGCTGCAGCAGGACGACGCCCACAGCTCCGTGTGAGCCGAACCGGTCCTCGACCGTGGTCACCAGCACCTCGTGCTCGGGGTCGTCGACCAGGGCGCGCAGGGACTCGTTCGAGTAGTGCACACCCGTGGCGTTCATCTGGCTGGTGCGCAGGGTGAGCTCCTCGACCCGGGCCAGATCCTCCGCCCGCGCCCGGTCGATGTGCATGCGCATCCCCAGGGAACGGACGAAGTCCTCGTCGGGTCCCGTGAACTCGCTGCGGGCCGCCTCCCGCCGGAACTTCTGCTGGTACAGGGTGCGCCGCTGACGGGCGTCGGCGGTCACCACCGGACTGAACTCCGGGAGCTCCGCCAGTCCCGCAGCCTCCTGGGCGTCGTAGCAGCGGACGTCCGGCAGGTGGTGGGTGACCTCGGCGCGTTCGGTGGGCTGATCGTCGATGAAGGCGATGGTCCCCGGCGCGAAGTTCAGTTGCTCGGCGATGGTCCGTACCGAGTCCGACTTGCGGCCCCAGCCGATCTGCGGCAGCACGAAGTACTCGGCCACGCCGAGCTTCTCAAGCCGCTCCCAGGCGTCTTCGTGGTCGTTCCGGCTGGCCACGGAGTGCAGGATGCCGCGCTCGTCCAGTTGGCGGAGCACCTCCAGCACCCCGGGGCGCAGGGTGAGCGTGTCGTTCTCCAGCAGCACTCCCTGCCACAGGGTGTTGTCCAGGTCCCACACCAGACACTTGACCGTGCTCATCACACCTCCCAGAGGGTCACGGCCCAGGCCGCCACGGGACTGTTGTTGAGGACCAGGACCAGGTCGCCGGGCGCCAGCTCGCCGGTGGCCAGCAGCCGGTCCAGGTTGAGCACCACGTCCATGGCGCCCAGGTGCCCGTACTCCGCCAGGTGCCGGTGGCAGACCGGGTGGATGGGCAGCCCGAGGAAGGACTCGTAGAACTGGAAGGCGGGGGCGGTCACGTTCTGCATCAGCGTGGCGGCGACCCCGGCGCGGTCGACCTGGGCCTCGGCCAGCACCTCGTCGACCAGCCGGGCCAGCCGCTGCTGGCTGTGCAGGGCGAGCTCGAACCGGTACCGGTCGGCGGACCGGCACTCCTCTCGCCACTCGTACCAGGGCGCACTCTTGTAGTCGACGCGGAACAGGTCGTGGAACTTGCCGTCGGTCTCCTGGCGGTGGGCGCGCAGCACCGGCCGGCCGCCGCGGACCATGGTCATCGCGAAGGCACCGTCGCCGATGACGGTCACCGGGTAGCGCACCCGGTCCAGCGACACCGGACGGCTGGCATGGGTGATCAGCACGCTGTGCCGGGACGGGTCGGCCAGCAGCAGGTCCCTGGCCAGGGACCAGGCCGTGCTGGAGCCGGTGCATCCGAGTCCGTCGAGCACGAAGGAGAAGGCGGAGGTCAGCCCGGCCTCCTTCGCGATGTGGCCGGAGTCCGAGCCGAGCAGGACCTCCGGGGCGCGTGCTCCCACGGCCACCAGCACATCGGGTTCCCGGTCGGCGCCGTCCAGCAACTCCCGTGTCGCCTGGGCGGCAAGGCCGGCCGAGGTGGCCTCGTCGGTGAACCGGCTCACCGTACGGATGCCGCACCCGCGGGCGAAGTCCGCCTCCTCGCGCGGCAGATTGTCCAGCTCCGGCAGCTTCTCCACGGGGAAGCGCTCATCGGGCAGTACGCAGTGGATGGCACCGATGCCCACCGCCGCCGCGTCGCCGTCGTTCACAGTCGTGGTCATATCGAACCCACCAGTGCGTGTTCCGCGAGCAGCAGCTGGCTGATCTCCGTGCTGCCCTCGATGATCTCCATCAGCTTCGCGTCGCGGTACGCCCTGGCGACCGGGTGGCCGTCCCGCGCTCCGCGGGAGGCCAGCACCTGGACGGCGGCGGCCGCGCCCTTGACGGCCTCCTTGGCCGCCACGTACTTGGCGAGCACCGCCTGCGTCCCGGTCTGCGGACTTCCCTCGTCCCAGCACGCGCTGGCGAACTCGCAACAGCGCCTGGTGACGTGCTCGCCGACGGACAGTTCGGCCAGGTGGCGGGCCACCAGCTGGTGCTCGGCAAGGGGTTTGCCGAACTGGACACGGTGCTTGGCGTGCCGGGCCGTGGCGTCCAGGCAGGCGCGCAGGATGCCCGCGCAGCCCCAGGCCACCGAGAGCCTGCCGTAGGTCAGCGCCGAGGTGGCCAGCATGGCCAGCGGCATGCCCGCCCCGCCCAGTAACTGCCCGGCGGGCAACCCGACGTCGTCCAGGTGCACATCGGCGTGCCCGGCCGCCCGGCAGCCCATCGGGTCCGGTAGCCGCTCCACCCGGACACCGGGCGCGTCGGTGGGCACCAGCACCACGGCCGCTCCGTCGCCGTAGGTGCCGAAGACGGCGAGCAGATCGGCGTACGCACCGCCGGTCGTCCAGATCTTGGAGCCGCTGACCCGCACCGAGTCACCGTCGCGGCGGATCTCGGTGCGGATGCCGGACAGATCGCTGCCCGCATCCGACTCGCTGAACGCCACGCCGATGACCTCGCCACCGGTCAGCCGGGGCAGGAACGTCCGGCGCTGCTCGGCACTGCCGATGCGCTGGATGGTCCAGGCGGCCATGCCCTGCGAGGTCATCAGCGACCGCAGCGAACTGCACAGGCTTCCGGCGTGCGCGGTCAGTTCGCCGTTGTCCAGGCTGTTCAGGCCCAGCCCGCCGTGCTCCGGGCCGACCTGGGCGCACAGCAGTCCGCGGCGGGACGCCTCGCGGACCACCGCCTCCGGGATCCGCCCCTGCCGGTCCCACTCGTCGGCCTGTTCGCCGACGAGTTCGGTCAGCTCGGTACAGGCGGCACCGACCGTGTCGGCCCTCACCGTCCCGGTCCCGGCTCGCCCCCGCGCAGCCGCTCGACCAGTGCGGCCATGGCGTGCACGGTACGGAAGTTGTCCAAGGTGAGGTCATCGCCCTCGACGGTGACCTTGAACTCCTGTTCCACGTACTGCAGCAGTTCCAGGGAGAACAGCGAGGAGACCACTCCCGAGGCGAACAGGTCCTGGTCGGCGGCCCATTCGGTCTTCGTCCGGGCACGGAGGAACCCCAGCAGGCTCTCTCGCACCGGGTCGGCAGCGGATTCGGCTCCGGGCTGCCGGGCCAGGTCGTTGTCGAGGGTGCTCATGCGCTCGTTCCTCCGTAGATGTGAAAGCCCTTGCCGGTCTTGCGGCCGTGGTCGCCCGACCGCACCTTGTCCAGCAGCAGGTCGCAGGCGAGGTAGCCGTCGTCCCCGGTGCGGTCGTGCAGGACCCGCAGGGTGTCGACGACGTTGTCGAGGCCGATGAGGTCGGCGGTGGCGAGGGGGCCCGTGGGGTGCCCGAAGCATCCGGTGAAGACCCGGTCGACCGCCTCGGCCGGCGCGCGCCCCTCCTCGACCAGCCGGGCCGCGTCGTTGATGACGCGCATCAGGATCCGGTTGGAGACGAAGCCGGGGCCGTCGCCGACCAGCACCTCGTCCCGGTCGAGCGCGGAGAGCAGCGAGCGCAGCGCGGCCATCGCCGCCTCGCCGGTGCGCGGTCCGCGTACCACCTCGACGGCCCGGATCAGATAGGGCGGGTTCATGAAGTGGGTGCCGACGACGTCCTCCGGCCGGCTGGTGTAGCCGGCCAGTTCGTCCACCGGGATGGCCGAGGTGTTCGAGGTGATCAGAGTGCCGGGAGCCACGGCGTCGCAGATCGCGGCCAGCGCCTTCATCTTGGCGTCGGTGGTCTCCGTCACCGCCTCGATGACGGCGCCGGCCTCGCGCAGATCGTCGTAGGAGGTACTGACGGTCAGCTCCCCGGCGGCACCGGCCGGGAGCTTGCCCATCATGCGGGCGAGCCGCAGTTCCTGGCGGATCGCGTCCTGTGCCCGGCGCAGCCGCTCCTCGCTGATGTCGAGGAGCAGCACCGGAACACCATGGCCGACGGCCAGCGTGGTGATCCCCACGCCCATCACGCCCGCGCCCACGATCGCCAGCCTGCGGGTGGTCCAAGCCCCGTTCATCATCGTCCCGTCTGTCGTCACTGGGTGGTTCCGTCTTCCGGCTGTGCCGCACCGTCCCGGTCCTGCGGTGGGCGGGCCTGCGGCAGGCCGGTCAACAGGCTCTGGAACTCGGGTCGTCCGGCGAGGTACCGCAGCGTGTGCAGGGCCCGGGCGCCGTCCAGTCGCGGGTCGAGACCTGCTGTGCGCAGCCAGTCCTGCCACCCGTCGCTCTCGACCGACCAGCGGGGTGCGTCGACGCCGTTGTTCTCGTAGAGCGCCATGCTGGACAGCACCGGGTCGCCCGTGGCGAGCGCCCGCTCGGACACCAGCCGCACCCACTCCTCGCCGGAGACGCCGCGGGTCGGCATGCCCAGCCCGGCCAGTTCCGCGAAGAGCTCCGGAAGCGAGCCGTTGGACTCGCCCACCAGGTGGTAGACCTGGCCCACCGAGCCGGGCCGCGTGCCGAGTTCGACGATCGCCCGGGCCACCAGGTCGACGGGGGCGATCGCCAGCCGGTTGTCGTCCAGCGGGTACGCGCCGACGGCCAGGCAGGCGGCGACCAGACGCCACATCATGTCCAGGTCGTTGCAGGCGCCGGTGGTGGTGGCGCCGGCGATGAGCCCGGGGCGGAAGACCCGCACGCGCATGCCGTCGCGCTCCGCCTGCTCCAGAATCCGCTCGCTGACCCACTTGGATATCCCGTAGCCGCCGGCCGCGGGGTCCAGGGGCTGCTCCCGGCGCTCCAGCAGCCGGTCTCCCGTGCCCAGCGCCCGGCCGCACGCCGCCAGGGTGGAGACATAGCTGATGTCCACGATCCCGTTGGTCCGCATCCAGCCGAGCAGGGCATGGGTGGCCAGGGTGTTGGCCGCCCGCAGCACGGGGTACGGCTCGGTGAAGACGACATGCGCGGCGCAGTGCAGCACATGGCCGACCCGACGGCCCAGCTCGCCGTCCCGGTACGTCTCGCAGACCTCGGCGATCTCACCCAGGTCGCCCGGCACGATGTGCACCCGCTGAGGGTCGGGCTCGGGCAGCCGGAAGCGCCGCGCCGCCTCCCGCAGCCGTCTGCGGCCGTGCGCCTCGTCCTCGGCCCGCACCAGGCAGTAGACCCGGCCCTCGGTACACCGCAGCAGCTCGTCCAGCAGGAAGGCGCCGACGAATCCGGTCGCGCCGGTGAGCAGGACGTCCTGGCCCGGTTCTGCCTGCCGCGGCCGCAGCGGTGGCAGCTCCCTGGCGAGGTCGGCGTCGATCAGAGCGCTGTCGGACGCGTCGCCCGTCCTGGCGCCGTCCTCGGCGGACCAGCCGCGGATGGCATCGGCGACCCGTACGACGGTGGCCTGACTGCCGCCGACCCGGTGCAGGTTCAGCAGCATGCCGTACCGGCTCTGCACTTCCAGCACCATGCGCAGCCCGAGCAGCGAGTTGCCGCCGAGCGCGCCGAACTCGTCGTGCGGGCCGATGCCGGTCACGCCGAACAGCTCTTCCCACAGGGTCAGCAGTTCGCCTTCCAGTCCGCCTGCTTCGCGGTCCGTGGCCACGGGTGCGGAAGCGGGGGCAGGGGTGGGGGAGTGGGCGTCCAGGGTGATGCCGTCCAGCGCCGAGTAGCGGTGACGGGTGAACGGATAGGTGGGCAGCGGGACCCGGAGGCCGGTGCCGTCGTCGGGCGTCCTGTGCACGGGGACGCCGTGCAGCCAGGCGTCGGCGAGGGCGGCCGCCACCTGCTCGGCCGGCTCTTCCGCACTGTCGGTACCGACGCGCAGCACATGCCGGTCGGGACCGGGGTCGGCGTCACCGACCACCAGAAGGTAGACGTCGGAAGGCAGTGACGCGGGGATCGCGTCGCACTGCTCCACCCGGCCACCGAGGCCCGCCAGCAGGGTGGGCAGCACGCGCCTCGCCTTCTCCTGCGGGGCCGTGACCGCCACGACGGCTCTGCGGGGCTGAGCGCGGACGGTGCGGGCCGCGGGAGGCCGGGGCAGTCTCAGGGCGGCGGCCAGCCGGTCGGGGGCGGCGGCCACCAGCCGCCGTTCGGCGAAGTCGTGCCGGCCGGTGCGCAGGGTGTGGGCGATGTCGGCGGGCGCGTGACGGTCCTGGTCGATTTCGTCGGCCAGGCTGCGGGACAGTGCGTCGAGTTCGGTACGGGTCCTGGCCGACAGCTGTAACCGGACCACCGGGCGCGCACCGGCGGACGGGCGGGTCGGGGGCGGCGGCGGGGCCAGCACGACCGCCGCGTTGGTGCCGCCCAGGCCCATCGAGTTCACCAGCACCTGCCGGTCGGGCTCGGTGCACTGCTGCAGTTCGGTGGGGATGTGGAACGGGCTGACGGCGAGCACCCCTGGATCGCGGGGGCGTTCGAACATCGGGTGGGGGACCAGATGGCCGGTGCGCGCCACATGGACGGCCTTGATCAGCCCCGCGATACCGGCCGCGGAACCGGCGTGCCCGATGTTCGCCTTGACCGTACCGAGGGCGCAGTACCCGCTGCGCGAGGTCGTGGCCCGCAGGCCGTCGATGAGACCGCGCAGCTCCACCTGATCGCCGAGCGGGGTGCCCGAGCCGTGCGCCTCGACATAGCGCAGCTCGTCGGCGCCCACCTCGGCCACGCCGAGCGCACCGGCCACCACGTCGGCCACGCCCGCGGGGCTCGGCGCGGTGAAGCCCGGCCGGCCACCGCCGTCGTTGCCGACCGCACTGCCGCGGATCACCGCGAGGACGGGGTCGCCGTCGGCGAGGGCGTCGTTCAGCCGGCGCAGTACGACGACGCCGACGCCGGAGCCGGCCCCGGTGCCGGAGGAGCGGATGTCGAAGGCCCGGCAGTAACCGTCCTCGGACAACACGCCGCCCGGCTGGTAGCGGTAGCCGGCGGGCGGGTGGGCCAGTCCCGTGCCGCCCGCCATGGCGATGTCGCACTCCTCGGAGAGCAGGCTGATCACCGCGTAGTGCACCGCGGTCAGGGACGAGGAGCAGGCCGTCTGGACGGCCACCGACGGGCCGCGCAGCCCGAGTTTGTAGGCGACCCGGGCGGCCATGAAGTCGGCGGAACCGCCGAGTTGCAAGGTCAGGTCGCCCAGCGCGACGGCGCCGTGGGCGCGGGCCCGGGCGAACTGGAGCATGCTGGTGTACGAGCTGTGGCTGGTCCCGGCGAACACGCCGATCCGCGGGCCGGCTTCGTCATGGGGCGGATGGCCGGACCGCTCCAGGGCCTCCCAGCAGACTTCCAGGAACAACCGCTGCTGAGGATCGATGAGTTCGGCTTCCACCGGCGGGTAGCCGAAGAACTCGGCGGCGAACTGCTCGGCGTCCTGCAGCGTCCCGGCCCGCGCCACGAAGTCGGCGGCGGCCGACGTCTCCGGGGCCACCCCGGCGCGGCGCAGTTCCTCGTCCGGGATGTCCCGGATGGAGACCTGGCCCTTGTCCAGGTTGTCCCAGAACTCCTGCGGGGTCACGGCGTCCGGGAAGCGGCAGCCGATGCCCACCACCGCGATGGCGGTCTCGGTGTTCATCGGGCGGCGGATCCTTCCGGCTGTGCCTCGGAGCGCGTGGGCGCGGTGCCGCCGCGGCCTCGACGGCCGGCCCCGAGCAGTCGTCCGCGGCCGGTGGCGGCCGGCGGGGCCGGGCGGTTGTCCGTCTCGTGGTCGGGGTCGAGCAGCCTGGCCTGCTTCAGAACGGTGTCGTGGCGGAAGAGCTCGGCGACGTCCAGCTCCCGGCCGGTGAGGTCGGCCAGTTCATCGGCGAGCATGACCAGCAGCATGGAGCTGCCGCCCGCGTCGAAGAAGCCGGTGTCCAGGGGTGCCGTGTCGATGCACAGCACGTTCTCCCAGGCCTGGCGTACGAGTTGAACGGGGTCGGGCGAGGCCTCCGGTACGGCGACGGGCTGCCGTTCGGGTATGACTCCGCCGTCGGAATCGGCTGCGGTGTTCGGCATCAGGGCCTCCGGGAAGGGAACGGGAACGGCGCGCGGGACCGTTCAGCCACGGGCGTTCCGCGCCTGCCGCGCGGCGTCGAAGAGGCGCTTGGTCTCGGCGAGTGACCTGGCGACCTTGTCGTGGGCGTTCTCCGGGTCGGTGAACGGGCCCACCTCGACACCGATCCACTGCGCGTCGACGGCGAGGAGCTGCTCGGTGAAGGCCGGCAGGTCCGCCACGCCGTCTCCCGGCACAAGGTGCTCGTGGTATTTGCCGTTGGAGTCGGAGAAGTCGACGCTGTTCACCCGGCCGGGCAGCCGGCCGACTTCGGCGGCGGGCACGCCCTGCACGACCAGATGCGAGACGTCGATGTTGGCCTGCAGGCCCGGCGAGGCCACGTCGTCCAGCAGCCGCACCAGCGCGTCCACGTCGGGGACGAAGGCACTGTCCAACGGCTCGGGCTTGACGCTGAGTTGGATGTCACGGGATTGCGCGTAGTCGGCGAGCCGGCGCAGTGAATCGACCAGGATCTGCCACTGGGCCGCCTCCGGCCACATGGTGCGCCAGATCCATTCGCCGAGCAGCATCTTCATCACATGCCCGCCGAGTTCGCGCGTAAGGTCGATATGGGCCTCGGTGCGGGAGATGTTGAACTCCCGGACGACATCACGGTGGTCGCTGAGGCCGAAAGCGTGGCAGGCGGTCAGGGATATGGGGAGGCCGACCGAGTCCGCGTCGTCGCGGAGTTGCAGCAACCGTTCGGGTTTGAGGTCCATCGCCTCTTCGACGATGCACAGCCATTCGGCTCCGGATAACGCGGCGGCACGCCATGCGTCGCGGCCCTGGTACGTGGAACCGTAGAAGGCCTGGTCCACTAAGAGGCCAAGTCGGTGCTGATCGGTCATGGCTTCACTCCGCTCGTTGCTCGATGCATCCACGCATCCGTCGAATTCCCGTCCGTGGATTTACCGTCACGTCATTCCGGGCCGGCCGAATTCGAGCGTGCGGAGACCGCGCCGAAGTGGGAAACAGCGTCCATTCCGCGCCTACGCATGAGAAAGCCGCGTCGCCCGACGCTGCACCGGTCGCTCGTGATCCGGGCCGTTCATCATGTGTGGTACGTCAGTAACTGGCAGCGCCGAACGCCGAGTTCAGCGCGCAGGCGCCTGTGCCCCTGGATGGGTGGTGCTCAGGGAATCCGCCAGGCCGGGCGCCGTCACGGCCCGCTCCGGCCCGTCGAGTGGCGGCGGTCAACGCCACTCGCACCTCATCGTCACTTGCGAACACGCTCAGTTCCCCCGCTTGAACGTCGATTTGACGCTTCGCCATGTCGTGATCGAACATTTGAATGCTAGCACGAGGCCCCGCGAGCGCGCCGCTGCCCGGCGCGCTGCGTGTGCAGGGCAAATACCCCGCCTCCAGGCGATTCCTTGCCCACTGGACGGCATCCCAAAAGTGAGCGACCTCACACCCCTCGCACTGTGTATGGCTGAAGCGCCGGCGAGGACGGCCGCCGGCGCTGGAGAACCGGTGGAGCCATCAGCTAAATGACGGTCTGCCGGTTTTTTGGGTGAACTATCCGTGGTTCAGAGGGAATAAACAGATGGTTACGCGAGGGCGACCTCCGCCGGCAGCTTCTTGATGCCGTTGACGAAGTTGGAGCGCACACGCGGCACGTCACCGGTCAGGCGGATGTCCGCCAGGCGCGGGATCAGCTCCTCGAACATGAGGCGGATCTCGGTGCGGGCGAGCAGGTTGCCCAGGCGCAGGTGGGGGCTGCCCTTGCCGAAGGTGACGTGGTCGTTGTTCGCGCGGGTGACGTCGAAGTCCGCAGGTGGGCCAGCAGCTCCGGCCTGCGGCGTCTTCGGCAACCCGTAGCAGGCCCTGGACGAGCTGCGCTCGGTGCTGCGCCGGCTCGCCGAGGAGCGAGACGGCGAGGCGTAGGGCCGGTACGTCTCGACCGCGTAAAACCTCGGAACTCCTCGCCCCGCCCCCCTTGCCAAACGGATAGTTCTACCCCACGATGAGGCAACTCGTTTGGCCTGAAACGATCCTTCCTCCCCTCTGGCAGGTGATCCGAGTGGACAGTCGGACGGTCTCCCGGCAACGCACGGAACCGGACACGCCCACCGCAGGCATGCTCAAGCCCAACGCCCTCGGCGTCCTGGGCATCCTCTTCTTCGTCCTGTCCGCCCAGGCGCCGCTGACCGGCATCGCCGGTGCGGCCCCCATCGCCGTGGCCCTCGGCAACGGCCCCGGTGTGCCCGCCGCCTACCTGGTGGCGGGCGTGGTGATCCTGCTGTTCTCGGTGGGCTTCGTCGTCATGGGCCGCCACGTCGTCGACGCGGGCGCCTTCTACACGTACATCGGCAAGGGGCTGGGCCGGACCACCGGCACCGGCAGCGCGGGTGTCGCGCTCTTCGCGTACTGCACCGTCCAGGCCGCCATGTACGGGCTGTACGGATCCATCGTGAGCGGCCTGGTCGCCAGCCACGCCGGGCTCGACCTGCCGTGGTGGGTCTGGACGCTGGCCACCATGGCCGTCGTGCAGGCGCTGGGCGCCGCGGGCATCGAGATGGGCGCCAAGGTGCTCGCCGTGTTCGTCCTGGCGGAGTTCAGCATCCTGTCGGTCTTCGCGCTGGTGGCCCTCGTCAAGGGCGGCGGACCGGAGGGTCTCGGATTCGCCGACAGCTTCTCCCCGGGCGCCGCCCTGAGCGGGGCGCCGGGCGTGGCGGTGATGTTCGCCGTGGCGTCCATGTTCGGTTTCGAGGCCACCGCGATCTACGGCGAGGAGGCCCGCGAGCCCAGGAAGACGGTCCCTCGGGCCACCTATCTGTCGGTCGTCGTGGTCACCGGCTTCTTCGCCCTGACCTCATGGATGCTCATCGCCTCCTACGGCGCGTCCAGGGCCACCGCCGCCGCGGGCAAGGCGCTGGCGGGCGGGGACGGGGCCGGGTTCGTGTTCGCGCCCATCGCGGCCGAGTTCGGCGGCTGGGTGAACGACGTCCTGCCCGTCCTGCTCGCCACCTCGCTCTTCGCCGGCATCCTGACCTTCCACAACTCCGCCAACCGCTACCTCTTCTCGCTCGGCCGCGACCGGCTGCTGCCCCGCGGGCTCTGCGTTCTCAACCGCCGCCACTCGCCCTGGGGCGCGGGCTGTGTGCAGACCGCCGTCGCGGTGGCGCTGGTGACGCCGTTCGCCCTGACGGGCAAGGACCCGGTGCTGACGCTGTTCTCGTGGTTCAGCGGGGTCGCCGTCCTGGCGATGATGCTCCTGTACCTGCTGACCTCGGTGTCCGTCGTCGCCTTCTTCCGTCGCGAACGCCTGGACGCCCGCCCCTGGAACACGCTGATCGCCCCGCTGTTCGGCGCGCTCGGCATCGCGGGCGCGATCTGGCTCATCCTGGCCAACTTCACCACCCTCATCGGCGGCGAACGCCGCACGGCCGTGTGGCTCGTGGTGTCGGTCCCGGTGGTCATGGCCCTGGGCATGCTGACCGCGTGGGTCAGGCGACGGGCCCTGGCGGTCGCCCACGGGTGACCGCCCCCGCCGCGGTCGACGGACCGTCGCATCCACATTGTTTGAAATCAAATGACCTCGGGGAGGTTCGCATGCCGGCTGTCACCCACGACGAGTGGCTGCGCCGCGCGAAGGCGCTGGAAGTCTCCGGTGCCCACCACATCGACGGCGTCGAGGAGGCCGGCGGCGGGGGCACGTTCCCGGTCGTGTCGCCGCGGGACGGCCGGGTTCTCGCCGAGGTGGCCGACGCGGGACCCGCCGAGGTGGACGCGGCCGTCGCCGCCGCCCGGCGGGCCTTCGACACCGGCCCGTGGCCGCGTCCGGCCCCCGCCGAGCGCGGCCGCGTCCTCCGGCGTCTGGCCGACCTGCTCGACGAGCGGCGCGAGGAACTGGCGCTGACCGTCAGCCTGGAGATGGGCAAACCGATCACGGAAGCGTACGGCATCGAACTGCGCGCCGCCGTCAACACCTTCCGCTGGTACGGGCAGCTGGCCGACAAACTGACGGACGACTCGCCGCACACCGCGCCCGACGCCCTCGCCCTGGTCACCCGGGAGCCCGCCGGTGTCGTCGATGCGGTGGTGCCGTGGAACTTCCCGCTGACGCTGGCCTCGTGGAAGCGTCTACGACGTCGACGACCTCCAGGACACCTTCGACCTCGAAGTCGCCCGCCACGCCCTGGAGTCGGGCCTGCCGCTGCTGGCGATCTGCCGCGGGCTCCAGGTCGTCGACGTCGCCCTCGGCGGCACCCTGGAACAGGACATGGGCGGCCCGGAGCGCGAACACCGGCACCGCGTCCATCCCGTCACCCTGGAGCCGGACTCCGTCGTCGCCCGCGCCACCGGCGTCGAGAAGGCCGACGCGTCCTGCTACCACCACCAGCGCGTCGACCGCCTCGGCACGGGCCTGCGCGTCACCGCCCGGGCGTGGGACGGCACCGCGGAGGCGCTCGAACTCCCCGGCAGCGGCGGCTGGTTCACGGCCGTCCAGCGGCACCCGGAGGACACCGCACACGAGGACCCGGCCCAGCAGGGGCTGTTCGATGCGCTGGTACGGGCCGCGGCGGGGGAGTGAGAGGCCGGTTTCAGGCGCGGGGCCGGCGCCCGCTGCGCCGGGGCGCGGGCTCCGCGCCGTCCAGCAGGGCCTGGCGGCGCTCCTCGCCGTGCTCCTCGACCTGGAGCACGACGCTGCGCAGCGACTCAGCGAGGCTGCGGCACTCCGCGTCGCTGAGCCGCGCGGTGACGAACGCCTCCTCCTCGTTGAACGCCGGGAACACCCGCTGCATGAACGTCTCACCCTCCTCGGTGAGGCTCAGCAGCACCAGCCGCCCGTCGGTCGGATGGTCCGCCCGCCGCAGCAGTCCCCGGGACTCCAGCGTGCGGACCACACCGGTCAGCGTGCCCTTGGAGATCCCCGCCTCCTCGGCCACGTGCCGGGTCTCCGACTCGCCCCACACCCACACCACCCACAGCACCACGAAGGCCGTCCAGGTCAGGTCGGAGCCGCGCAGCACGGAGTTCTCCAGATGCTGCCGCACGGCGGACGCGGCCCGGTAGATGTTCGCCACGGCCGCCATCTGCTCCCGGCGGATCGGAGAGCCGCCGAGCTTCGCCGCGGCGAGCTTCTCGGCTTCGGTGATGGATCGCTGGCCGGGCACGGGCGGCTCCTTCGTCTGGCGGCGACGCGTCACGCGGGCGGCTCGTCCTCACCGCCCATCGTTCGGGCTCAAATTGTACGAAGCCGAAAGGGAAACCCGACATGCCCACCCCTCCCCGCATGCTCCTCGTCCTCAGCGAGAACTGGACGCTCACCGGTGGCCGCGCCGACCTGCCCGCCGCCGTCCGCTGGGCCCGCGAGGCCGAGGACGCCGGCTTCGACGCCGTCATGGTCAGCGAGCACATCGTCCTCGGCCCCGACGCGTCCGCCGCCGGCGTCATGGGCAACCCCCGCGACTACGCCCTGCCGGGCAACCAGGACCCGTACACCCCCTGGCCGAACTCGCTGCTCCTGCTCGCCGCCATCGCCTCCGTCACCTCCCGGCTGCGCCTGGCCGCCGCGGCCGTCCTCGCCCCGCTGCGCCACCCCCTGCTGCTCGCCCGCGAACTGGGCACCCTCGACCTGATCAGCGAGGGACGCCTGGTGGTGCAGCCCACGGTCAGCTGGAGCAAGGACGAGTACGACGCCCTGGGCGTGCCCTTCGCCGAGCGCGGGCGGCTGCTGGACGAGCACCTGGAGGTCTGGGCGAAGGCATGGGGGCCGTCCCCGATCTCCCACGACGGCGACCACTACCCCTTCCGGAACGTCTACTTCGAGCCCAAGGCCCACCGCCCCGGCGGCCCCCGGCTGTGGTTCGGCGGGCAGCGCCTGCACGGCCCGGTCCTGCGCCGGCTGGTGAAGTACGGCCACGGCTTCCACCCCCTCGGCCGGCCGGCCCCCGAGGACCTCCAGGCGCTCAAGGAGGCGATGGCCGCGGCCGGACGGGACAGTGCCGACCTGGAGATGATCGGCGGCACCCAGGCCGTCTTCCCCGACGACCACGCACCGGCCGACCTCGGCGCGGCCCTGGCCTCGCTCCCCGAGCAACTGGAGCAGGGCTTCACCACCTTCTGCATCAAGCCCAACCAGTTCATCGACGACCCGAACGGGGTCGGCGCCTTCTGCCGCGAGGTCATGCGGCGGGTGGCGGCCCTGACCGCCTGACGAGGATCAGCCCTCGACGAAGTACGGCAGATGGTCCGGGCCCGGGCGCAGCAGCCCGTCCCGGACCGCGAGGGCCGTGGCCTCGGCACGCGAGGCGCAGCCGGTCTTGCGCAGCAGGTGCTCGACATGGCTGTGCACCGTCCGCGGGGACAGGAACAGCGCCTGTGCGATGGCCTGGTTGGTCTGTCCCGTGGCCGCCCGGGTGAGCACCTCCAGCTCCCGGGGGCTGAGTCCGTACGGCAGTTCCGTGGGCGTCTCGTGCACCAGTACCGCGTCCGGCGCGAGGCCGGGGCCCGCTGGGTGCCGGTGCAGTACGACGCGCTGCCAGCCACCCCCGGCGGGCCACAGCAGCCGCAGCCGCCGTCCGCCGGTACCGGCGAAGGCGTCGAGCAGCGGACGGAACTCCCCGTCCTCCCGCAGCACGCGGGGACGTTCCCGGGCGGGCAGGTCGACCACGCAGCCGTCGGCCGTCACGAGGCTCGCCGCGCCATCCGCCAGGGCGTGCAGATCAGCGGCGTGCGCGACCGGGTCGGCGAGCGCGGCGAGAGCGGGCATCACGGAGGCGAGCAGCCGGCGGGCGTCGGTGTCGTAGGCGTTCGCGCGCTCGGTCGAGAGGTGCACGAGGCCGACGAGACGGCCGTGCTGCCTGAGCGCCCCCGTCACACCGTCGCGGAACCCGGCCGGGCGGACCCGCTCCGCGTAGAACCAGCCGTTCCTGAAGCGCGGCCCGGTGTCCTCGGCGTCCTGAGAGATGGACGGCGGCAGCTCCCGCCGCACGACGTTGCGGTACCAGGGTGTCGCGACGAACTCCCCGGCCAGCGCCTGCGAGACCTCGGCGGGGTAGCCGATGCCCGCGACCTGGACGTGGGAGCCGGTCGGCGGGTCGATCGTGAGCAGGGTGGCCGCGTCCAGGGGCAGGGCCCGGGCCAGCTCGCGCAGCGCCTGGGCGCAGGCGGAGGCGGTGTCGCGCTCGCGGGTGAGCATGCCGATACGGGTGGCCGCCGCGATCTGGTGGTGGCTGAGCATACGAGCCTCCGTGCGGCTCGGGCGACGAGGTCGTTTGGGATCTAACGATAGGGCTCCGGTGTGTGCGGGACAAGGCGTGCACCGCACAGTCATGCGAGGTGGTGGGCGTCGTCGGCAGTCGGTATTTCTACGGATGGTGCGGCGGGCCCCGCGGGTCTTTCCTGTTCGGCACAGCCGGACGCCCGCCTCCACGGGCCCGCCCACCGGGAGAGCCCCGCCATGACCCCACCCCACCACGCCGCCTCACGCAGACAGTTCCTCACCCTCTCCGCCGCCACCGCGCTCGCGGTCGCCGGATGCTCGGCACCACAGAACACGGCCGCCTCGACGAAGCCCTCGGCTTCCGGCGGCACCCACCTGACGAAGATCGGCCTGGACTACCCCTTCACCCAACTCCCGCTCTACTCCACCCTGGTGAAGCTCTCCACCGCCCAGGCCGAGCAGCACGGCATCTCCCTGCTGACCACGAGCGACAACGCCGGCGCCGACACCCAGGCCGGCAACCTCAACATCTGGGTCGCCCGCAAGGTCCCGGCGATCGTGTCGTTCCCGATGGTCTTCGAGGCCGCCGAGCCCATCGCCAAGGCGGCGCTGGACGCCGGCCTGATCTGGGTGACGTACGGCGGCTCGTTGCAGCACCAGAGCGCCGACATCCAGTTCAGCTTCCGCCAGGGCGGCACCCTCCTCGGCGAGGCCGCCGCCCAGTGGGCCGAGCAGCACCTGGGCGGCAAGGGCAAGATCGCCTTCCTCACCGACAGCACCATTCAGCTGGGCCGCGAACGCACCGAGGGCATGATCGACGCCTTCACCAAGGCCGCGCCCGGCGTCGACGTGGTCGCGCGGGAGCAGGCCATCGACCCCGACACCGGCCTGTCCAAGTCGAAGGCGATCCTCGCCAAGCACCCCGACCTCAACATCGTCCTCGGCGTCACGGACGCCGCCGCGTACGGCGGCTTCAAGGCCCTCCAGCAGGCGGGCCGCGCCAAGGACGACGCGAAGACCTTCGTCGGCGGCCAGGACGGCTCGGCACCCTCCCTCCTCGCCGTCAAGCAGGGCACCTTCTACCGGGCCTCCGCCGCCCTCGCGCCCAAGGACATCGCGGCCGCCATCGTGGACGTACCGCGCGCGGTCGCCGCCGGCAAGGCCGATCCCAGCGCCCAGGTGCCGATCACGCTCGTCCAGCACGACGACACCGCGCGCATCGACGACCTGCTCGCCCAGAACGCCCAGGGCACCTCATGACGGCGCCGGGCCTGCGCATCCGGGGGCTGACCAAGTCCTTCGGCGGGGTCCGGGCCCTGGACGGCGTGGACCTGACCGTGCCGATGGGTCAGGTCCACGCCCTGCTCGGCCACAACGGCGCCGGCAAGTCCACCCTCATCAAGTGCCTGGGCGGCGCCCACCCGCCGGACGCGGGCACGATCGAGGTGGGCGGCGCGTCGTACAGCCGGCTCAGCCCGCGCGAGTCGATCGCGGCGGGCGTGGCGATCATCTTCCAGACGCTCAGCGTGGTCGACGCTCTGACGGTGGCGGAGAACATCTTCCTCGGACAGGAGTGGACCCGCTACGGCCGCATCGACCGGCGCGCTCAGGAAGAGGTCGCCGCCGGGCTGCTCCGGCGGGTCGCGGCCAAGTGCTCGCCGCGCGACCGGGTGGCCGACCTGCCCATGGGGCAGCGCCAGCTGGTGGAGATCGCCAAGGCCCTCAGCCGCAGCGCCTCCGTGCTGGTCCTGGACGAACCCACCGCCGCCCTGTCCAAAGCGGAGGCCGACGCCCTGGCCGAACGGGTCGAGGACCTGCGCACCCAGGGACTCGCCGTCGTCTACGTCACCCACCTGCTGTCGGAAGTGGAGCGCCTGGCGGACGAGGTGACCGTCCTGCGGGACGGCCGGGTCGCCCACCACGCACCGATGGCCGGCCGGACGCGCCGCGGGCTGGTCGAGGCGATCGCGGGCCGGCCGACTGGCCCCGCACCGCGCAGTGCGCGCGGCCCCGGACAGCGCCATGCACCGCCGGGCGGTCCGGCCGGGGGAGGTGAAGGACTGACGGGTGACGGGCCGACGGCTGACGCGCGAGAACTTCCGCCCGGGCGCGAACGCCCTCCGGCCGCGCCCCGCCTCACCGTCGACGGCTTGCGCGGCCCCGGCTTCGGCCCCGTCGGCCTCACCGTCGCCGCGGGCGAACGCGTCGGCCTCTACGGCCTCATCGGCTCCGGCCGTACGCGGATCCTGGAAACCCTGTACGGCCGACGCCGTGCCTCCGCCGGAACCGTCCGGGTCGGCCACCGCACCGTCGCCCCGGCCCGGCCCGCCGAGGCGCTGGCCGCCGGGATCGCCCTCGTACCGGCCGACCGGCGCGCACAGGGTCTGTTCCCGTCGCTGTCCGCGCAGGACAACGCGCTGCTGCCGGCCGTCCGCCCGCTGGCCCGGTACGGGGTGCGGGCGCTGGGCGCCGAGCGGCGGGTGTTCGAGGCGCTGGCCGCGGCGGTCGGGCTGCGGCCCGCGCGTCCCGGGCTGCCGGCGGGCGCGTTCTCCGGCGGCAACCAGCAAAAGCTCGTCCTCGGCCGGTGGATCAACGAGGCCCGGCACCTCGACGTGCTGCTGCTGGACGAGCCGACCCAGGGCGTCGACGTCGACGCCCGCCAGGAGATCTACCGGGTGGTGTCCGCACTCGCGGCCGAGCGGGGCACGGCCGTGCTGTTCGCCTCCAGCGATCCGGAGGAGGCCGTCGCGCTCGCCGACCGCTGCCTGATCGTCGCCGGAGGCCGGATCGTCGGCGAGCTCTCCGGGACCGGCCTCACCGAACAGGCCCTGCTGTCCGCCGTCCATGACACCGTGCCCGCCGAAGGAGCAGCATGACCACCGCCGACCCCGCCCTCACGAGACCGCGCGTCCTGGTCACGGGCGGCCTGACCACCGTACGCCGCCATCCGCTGATCGCCGTCCTGGCCGTGATGGTGCTGGGCTTCCAGCTGTCCACGGGCAGCTTCCTCGACCCGGCCAACCTGAGCGGCATCGCCACCGACGCCGCCACCCTGGCCATCGTCGCCGTACCGCTGGCCCTGCTCGTCATCAGCGGCTACCTCGACCTGTCGGTCGGCTCCACGCTCGCCGTGGGCGGGCTGGTCGCGGGCCGGCTGGCGGGTGACGGCCATCCCCCCGTCGTGGCCGTGCTGGGGGCGCTGGCCGCCGGGGCGGCGGTGGGCGCGGTGAACGGTGTCCTGTGCTGTTGCTTCGGCCTGTCGGCGTTCATCGTCACGCTCGGTATGCTGACGGCCGTGCGAGGACTCGCGCAGCAGCTGTTCCCGCTGCCGTTGAGCGGCTTCGGATCCGGGTTCGCGTGGCTCGGCGGGGCGCGGATCGCCGGGATCGCCGCGCCGGTCGTCATCGCGGCGGTGGTGCTGGCCGCGGGCGCGCTGTTCCTGGCGCTCACCCCCGCCGGGCGGCACGTCTTCGCCATCGGCGTCAACCGGGAGGCCGCCCACCTGTCCGGCATCGACATCCGCCGTACGCCGTTCGCGCTGTTCGTGGCCACGGGCGTGGCCGCGGCTCTCGCCGGGGCGATCAAGGCGTCGGTGCTGGACAGCGTGGTCGCCGGGACCTCGGGCGCCGGTTTCGAGCTGACCGTGCTCACCGCCGTGCTGCTCGGCGGGGTCGCGCTGACCGGTGGCTCCGGCTCGATCCTCGGCGTCCTGCTCGGCGTGCTGTTCCTCGGCGGCCTGCAGAACGGACTGACTCTGCTGAACGTGCCGACGTTCTGGCAGCAGATGGCCCAGGGCACCGCCCTGGTCGCCGGTGCGGCACTGGCGTACTTCGCGCCCCGTCCGGGGCGATGACCCCCTCATCGGAAAGAGGTCTCCCGTGAGCGACACCCCTCCCACCCTCGTCCTGACCGGCGGTCAGGTCCTCACCGTCGACCGCGGCTTCACTGTCGCCGAAGGCGTGGCCGTGCGCGGCCGGGACATCGTCGCCGTCGGCACCGACGCGGAGATGCGCGCCCTGGCCGGACCCGGCACCCGGGTCGTCGAACTGGGCGGCCGGACCGTCCTGCCCGGCATCAACGACTCGCATCTGCACGGGGCCGCGTACGGGATGACGAAACCGCCCTTCGCCATCGACGTCGGCCACCCGGCGGTGAGTTCGATCGCCGGCATCGCCCGGGCCGTGGGGCGCGCGGCGCGGGAGGCACGGCCGGGCGCCTGGATCATCGGACTGGGCTGGGACCCCGGTTACCTCGCCGAATGCCTGGCCGACCCGCGCCGCTTCCCGCACCGCAGGGATCTGGACGCGGTGGCACCGGACCACCCCGTCTGCCTGACCGACTTCTCCTCGCACATGGTGTGGGCCAACAGCGAGGCGCTGCGCCAGTGCGGCATCGACGCACACACCACGCCCCCGCCCGGCGGCGTCATCGACCGCGACGCCGACGGCGAGCCCACCGGCATCCTGCGCGAGGCCGCCCAGCGCCTGGTCCAGGCCGCGCTCCCCTCCCCGACGATCGCGCAGCGCCGCCAGGCCATCCAGGGCGTCATCCGCGAACTCCACTCCCGCGGGATCACCAGCTACACCGAACCCGGCCTCGGCCCCGGCGGCACCGGCACCCTCTTCGGCGGTCTGAGCACCGACAACTGGACGGCGTACGCCGAACTCGCCACCGAGGGCCTGCTGGAGGCCCGCGTCAGTGTCCTGCTGCTCCCGGCCCCGATGGGCGGCTCCGCCGACGACGTCCGCAAGGGCCTGGCGGAACTGCGCCGTCCCGAGTCCTGCGACCCCCGGCTGCTACGGGCCATCGGCGTCAAGATCTTCGGCGACGGCGTGCCGCCCAACCGCACGGCGTGGATGAGCGAGCCGTACCGGGAGGGCGGCCACGGAGCCCTGTGCGTGCACGGCGACACCCCCGCGCTCCAGGTGGACGAACTGCGCGAGATGATCCGCGTCGCGCACGAGGCCGGTTTCCAGCTCGGCGTGCACGTCACCGGCGACCGGGCCATCGACACGGTCGTGGACGCCTTCGTCTCCGCGAACACGGCCGCGCCGCGCCCCGACGCCCGGCACTACGTCATTCACGGCGACTTCATCAGCCCCGGCAGCCTGGCCGAGCTCGCCGCGCACGGCTACGGCGTCAACATGAACCCCGCCATCAAGTGGACCATCTCCGACCTGATGGACGAGGTCGTCGGCCCCGAACGCTCGGCCTACCAGTGGCCGGTGCGCTCCGCGCTCGACGCGGGCGTGCGGGTCTGCGCCAGTTCCGACGCGCCGATCACCGAGCCCGACTGGCGCCAGGGCGTGGCCTCGATGATGCTCCGCGAGTCCAAGGCCAGCGGCCGGCCCAGCGGCCCCGGCCAGCGCGTGCCCCTCGCCGACGCCCTGCGCGCCTACACCGCCACCCCGGCGTGGCAGGACTTCGCCGACCACTGGAAGGGCACCATCGAGCCGGCCAAGGCCGCCGACCTGTGCGTCCTGGACCGCCCACTGCTGGATCTCGACCCGCACGACATCACCGAGGCCCAGGTGGATCTCACCGTGTTCGACGGACGCGTGGTCTTCGAACGCTGAGGCAGGAGGCGTTGCGATGGACAGCCGACGGCTGGACGGCTTTCTCGTGAGGGGTCACTCGGGCTGAGCGGCCGTTTCTTCCCTGATGAAACGGGCCAGTCGTTTGACGCCGTCCACGATCTCGGACTGCGTCAGATAGCTGATGGACAGGCGGAGCGTATTGTCCCCACCGCCCCGCGGATAGAAGTAGGACATGGGCGTCCAGATGACGCCGAATTCCTCCGCCGAGCGTTGCAGTGCGGAGTTGTCCGCGCGGAACGGAACGTCCACGGTGAGGAAGAAACCTCCGGTGGGCTGGTTCCAGCGCACCCCGAGCGCGGTGCGCTCCGGCTCGGGAAAGGCATCGGCGAGCTCGCGCAGGATGGCCCGCATCGCGTCGCCGTAGTAACGGGAGGTCTCGACGTTGAGGTCCGCCGTGCGGCCGTCGGCGGCCAGCAGCATTCCGCCCACCGCGGCCTGGCCGAGTGCTGAGGTGTTCACCGTCACCTTTTGATCTTGGTGATCTCGTCCACCAGCAGCCCGGTGCTGCCGTCCCGGTCGACGACGTCCTGGTCGGCGACGGCGAAGCCGACGCGTGCGCCGGGGAACAGGGTCTTGGAGTACGAGCCGAGGTGGACGACCCGGCGCTCGCGGTCCAGGGAATTCAGGGTGGGCACCTGCGGTCCGGGACTGACCATGCGGTACGGGCTGTCCTCCAGCAGGAGGATGTCCTCCCGGGCGGCGAGTTCGAGGAGCTCATGACGGGCCGTCAGCGACAGGGTTCGAAGAAATCGTCGTACGGGCGGCCTGGGGCGAAGGAAATCGCCTCCGGATAACGGTGGGTGATTCCGTTGAGGAAATTCATCGTGTCGAGCACCGGGTCGGAGATGCTGGCGTGCAGCTCCTCCTTTAAAAGACGGCTGGCTGCCACGAGGGCACCTCCCGCAAGGCGGCAGCCGGGCCGGCCGCCCGCCCCTGAGCTCGTAGGAATGAAGATTTTTTGGAGGCTATCACCGAGGAACCCGTCTGAGATGGCGATCTCTGATACCTCACGCCGGAACTCGCCGTACGGCACAGCACCGCCCCGCCGCGCGGAATCCCGAAACGCGTCGCCGATTCGAAAGTTTCGCCGTCCCGGCCGTGCTGTCGCCCGCGTGCCACCGTCTGTAGCGTCGTGCGGACAAGGCGCGGTGCCGGCAGGCAGCGCACGGAAGCGGCCCCCACCAGGGGGCGTCACCGGGAGAACGAACAGCACATGCGTTATCGGGAACTCGGCCGCACCGGACTGACCGTGTCCGAGATCGGTTACGGGGCCTGGGGACTGGGCCAGGGTGCCTGGGTCGGCGCCGACGACGACTCCGGCGTACGCGCCCTGCACCGCGCTGTCGACCTGGGCGTCACCTTCATCGACACCGCCAGGGCGTACGACCGCAGCGAGCGCATCGTGGGCCGTGCGCTCAGGGAGCTCCCGGGCGGCGGGGACGGCGTGCATGTGGCGACGAAGGTCGGGCCGAAGGTCCCGGTCCCTCTGTCGCCCAGCGGACTCGACCCCATGGCGGCCTTCCCCGGCTCGCACCTGCGCGAGAGCCTGGAGACCAGCCTGCGTGAACTGGGCCGCGACCACGTCGATCTCCTTCAGCTGCACACCTGGGAGGACGAGTGGACCGGCCGCGGCGACTGGCTGGAGACGGTGGACGCCCTCAAGCAGGAGGGCAAGATCAGGTTCTTCGGGATCTCGGTCAAGGACCACCAGCCCGAGAACGTGCTCACGGTGCTGCGCACCGGGGTGCTGGACGCGGTCCAGGTCATCTACAACATCTTCGAGCAGGCCCCGTCCGACGCCCTGCTGCCTGCCTGTGAGGAGTACGGGGTCGGTGTGATCGGGCGGGTGGCACTCGACGAGGGGGCCCTGACGGGCTCGATCCGGGCGGGCGTCACCTTCCCCGAGGGCGACTGGCGCAACTGGTACTTCCGGGACGACCGGCCCACCCAGGTCGAACAGCGCGTGGACGCGCTCCTCGCCGACCTGGGGATCGGCGTCGAGGAGCTCGCGTCCACCGCCCTGCGGTTCGCGCTCGCCGGGCAGGCCGTCTCCACGGTCATCGTCGGGATGCGGTCACTGACGAACGTGGAACGCAACGCGGCGATCGCCGACGCGCCCCCGCTGACCGCCGAGGAGCTCAAGCTGCTGGCCGAGCACCGCTGGCAGAAGAACTTCTACAGCTGATCCGCTCCAGGAAGGACTCGGCTTGACCCTCACGTTGCGTGAGGCTGAAGGGTGGGGTGCATGAGCGACTACTACAACGCGTTCGAGATGAGCCCCGTGCCCGCTCCGGGCCCGGACACGGTTCCGCCGGAGCCGTTCCGCGGCATCTATGGAATGCCCGCCTTCGCGACGATCCCCACGAGCGATCTGGCGGCGTCGGTGGACTTCTGGATTCGCGGGCTCGGTTTCTTCGAGCTGTTCAGCATCCCCGGCAGGCTGGTGCATCTGCGCCGGTGGGCGTTCCAGGACGTGCTCCTCGTCCTGGCGGCGAGCGTTCCCGAGCAGGCACCGGCGATGAGCCTCAGTTTCGCGTGCGTGCTCAGCCAGGTCGATCCCCTTGTCGAGTCCTGTCGTGCGTTGCGCCCGGACTCGGTCGACGGCCCACGGGACACTCCCTGGAACACCCGCGATGTGACGGTGATCACCCCCGAGAACGCACGGGTCGTTTTCACTGCGGCGAAGCCCTTCGATCCGGCCAGTCAGGAGGCGCGGAACCTTGAAGCCGTCGGTATCACCCCACCGGGCGTCGGTCGCGGCGACAATGAGGAGCATGCCTGATGCCACCGACGCCGATGGCCTGACCGTCGGTCAGGTCTCGACGCGGCTGGGTGTGACCGTCCGCGCGCTGCACCACTGGGACGAGATCGGTCTGGCCCGACCGTCGCTGCGCACGGCTGCCGGATACCGGCTCTACACCACCGGTGATCTGGAACGCCTGCACCGCATCGTCGTCTACCGCGAGCTCGGGCTCGGCCTGGACAGGATCCGGGTCATCCTGGACGACTCGACCGCGGACGTGTCCGGCGCATTGCGCGCGCAGCGCACCCAGGTCGCTGAACGGATCGACCGCCTCCAGCGGCTCGGCGCCGGACTGGATCGGATGATCGACGCCCACGAGCGCGGCCTGCTGCTGACCGTCGAGCAGCAGGCCGCGATCTTCGGCCCCCAGTGGAACCCGGACTGGCCCGCCGAGGCACGTCGGCGTTATGGCGACACGCCGCAGTGGCGGCAGTACGCCGAACGCTCAGCCTCTCGCGGTCCGGAGGAATGGCAGGCCATCGCCGACACCATTGCCGACCTGGACCGCGCCCTCGGGGATGCGATGGACGCCGGCGTCGCACCTGGCAGCCCGGAAGCGAACCAACTCGTCGAGCGGCACCGCGACGTCTTCGCCTCCTACTTTCCCCTCACCAGGCGGATGCAGGTCTGTCTCGGCCGCATGTATGAGGCCGATCCGGCATTTGCCGCCCACTACGACGGCATCCGCGCCGGCCTTGCCACGTGGTTCCGTCGCATCGTCGACGCCAGCGCGCGCGCCCACGGCATCGACCCCGACACCGCAACGTGGCAGTAGAGCGTGCTGATCATCGAGCGGCCCCGTGCGGGCCGGCCCCACGACACACAGAGAGAGACGTGCATGCCGACAGCCTGGCAGGAGCCCTCCGAACCCCTGGCCTTACCCGCCCACTTCCTCCTCGGCTCCGCGACCGCCGCCTACCAGATCGAAGGCGCCGCCACCGAGGACGGTCGCGGTCCTTCCATCTGGGACACCTTCTCCCACACCCCGGGCAAGACATGGAACGGGGACACCGGTGACGTGGCCGCCGACCACTATCACCGCCTCGACGAAGACCTCGATCTCATGGCGTCCCTGGGCCTGCGGGCCTACCGGTTCTCCATCGCCTGGTCGCGCATCCAGCCCACCGGCCGGGGCCAGGCCAATCCCAAGGGGCTGGATTTCTACCGCCGCCTGGTCGACGGCCTTCTCGACCGGGGCATCACCCCTGTGGCCACCCTCTACCACTGGGACCTGCCTCAGGCCCTCGAAGACACCGGCGGCTGGACGAACCGCACCACCGCCCACGCCTTCGCCGACTACGCCCGTGTCGTCGGCGAAGCCCTCGGCGATCGCATCGCGGTCTGGACCACTCTGAACGAACCGTGGTGCTCCGCCTACCTCGGCTACGGATCCGGGGCCCACGCCCCGGGCCGCACCGACGGCGCCGCGGCGCTGACGGCGGTCCATCACCTCAACCTCGCCCACGGACTGGCGGTTCAACAGCTCAAGGCGGTCACCACCAACACACCGCAGTACTCCATCACCCTCAACTTCCATGTGCTGCGGGGCAGGGGCGCCGGTGCCGAGGAGGCCGTGCGCCGCATCGACGCGCTGGCCAACCGTTCGTTCACCGAACCCCTGCTGCGCGGGCGGTACCCGGAGGACCTGATCGAGGACACCGCCGCCGTCACCGACTGGGCGTTCGTCCAGGACGGCGACCTCACCCAGATCCACCAGCCCTTGGACCTGCTCGGCGTCAACTACTACGCCACCACCGCCGTCCGCCTCTGGGACGGCGAGACCCCACGTCAGAACCACGACGGCCACAAGGACATGGGCGGCTCGCCCTGGCCCGGCTCGCCCCACGTCGAGTTCCTCGAACAGGAGGGCCCGCACACCGCCATGGGCTGGAACATCGACCCCGCGGGCCTCGAAGAACTCCTCCTCGACCTGCACACCCGGTACCCGAACCAGCCCCTGGTCATCACCGAGAACGGGGCGGCCTTCGACGACCACCTCTCCGCCCGCCCCGACGGCACCTACGCCGTCCACGACCCCGAGCGCATCGACTACCTCCGCAGCCACCTCTTCGCCGCCCACCGGGCTCTCGCCGCGGGCGTCGATCTGCGCGGGTACTTCGTGTGGTCGCTGATGGACAACTTCGAGTGGGGATACGGGTACTCCAAGCGCTTCGGCATCGTCCACGTCGACTACGCGACCCAACGCCGTACGCCGAAGGACAGCGCCCTGTGGTACCGGGACCTGGCGCTGACGGGTAGCATCCCACCGCTGCCGACCGAGCGGACTGACGGACACGCCGGGCGGGCCCCCGGCCCGTGACCCATCCGGTGAAGGCGCCGCGGCTGAGGGCGGGGTAGCGGACGATGCCGCCGGAATGCAGGCTCCCTCGTGTCAGGTGCCCGACGAGGCCGCGTGAAAGTGCTTCCACGCTTGCCGCCCACCCCGGGGTCGGCAAGGTTCGTGCACCAGCCGGGGCCGGCTCGCGGGCGCCGGCCCCGGGCGCGCGGGTCAGGGTCGGGGCAGCCCGTGGAACGCCACGGTGTCGCGGCCGAGCAGCAACCGGTCGCCGTCGGCGGTGATCCGGGCCGGCTGGACCACGGAGCGGCGCGGTCCCGGGCCGTGGCCCTGCGCGGGAACCGCGTCCCGCTGGGGGTGGGTGAAGTAGAAGACCCAGGCCGCGTCGGGCCCCGCGACGACGTCGGCGTGGTGCCCCACGCCCTGGTCGTCCCTGCGGGTGCCGGACCCGTTGAGGACGCGGCCTGCCGGGACCCACTCGTCGAGATCGGTGGAGCGGAAGACGTCCTGGCCGTCCCAGCAGTCCACGATCATCCAGTAACGGCCGTCCAGCGCGGAGACGTTGGGCCCCTCGTGCGGCCGGTGCTCCAGTACCGGGCCCCGCACCTGCCAGTCGTACAGATCGGCCGAGTCCGCGGCCCATGTGTGCGAGCCGTGGGCCTCGTCCTTGTACCACATACGCCACCCGGCGCCGTCCCAGCGGTCCGGCACACCTTTGATGTAGCTGACATACATCCGTCTTCGCCGTCAACCGGGGCCGGCGCACCGCCCTGCCGCTGGAGATCGACCTGCGCGGGGTCGAGGCCCACACCGTGGCCGAGCACCTGGTCCTGGCCGACGCCGACCCCGAGGCACGTAACACCCTGGACCACCAGAACCGCGTCGCCCCGCACCCCGCGACCGGTACCACGGTCACGGAGAGCGTCCTGCGCGCCGGACTCGAACCGATGTCCTGGAACATGATCCGGCTGGTGCGCGGCTGACGCACATGGCGGCTCGTCACCGAGGCGCGGCCGGCGGCGGGCCGGCGAAAGGGACGAAGTGGGCCGTCGGGTGGTCGATGGGCAGGTCGGGACGCCAGGCGGTGAGGATCCGTGCGCTGCACTCGAACAGGTCCGGCGGCAGGGCGTCCAGCGGTCACCAACGCCAGTCGCCGACGCTTTCGCCGGGCTGGTCGGTGGGCGTTCCGTGCCAGGCCGTGACGACGGCGCCCACGGTGATGCGGACGACGTCGTCGACGCGGTCGAGGAGCGTGCCGAGCAGGCGCACGTCGGCCGACCGGGCGGTCAGCCGGGTTTCCTCGGCGAGTTCGCGGACGGCTGCCTCGGGCAGGGATTCGCCGGGCTCCACGGTCCCGCCGGGCAGTTCCCAGGTGCGCCGCCGGTGCCGGCCCACCAGCAGGCCGTGGCGCCGCCCCACCCGGATGGCTCCCGCAATGGGACCAGGGCCCGTCCGGTCGGCGGGGAGGTACACCGGACAGGCCCTGGTGGATTGGGGTGAGGTCAGCCCCGGTGCAGCCAGGCGGTGGTGTCCGTGGGCAGCAGGCTGCCACCGTCCAGCGGCCCCGAGACGAGGAGGGGGCTGTGGCCGACGGGGAGGGGGACGGGCTGGTCGGACAGGTTCACCGCGCACAGCAGGCCGTTGCCCCGTTCGAAGAGCAGCGTGCCCTGCGGGCTGTCCAGCCAGCGGAACTCCTCGCCGCGCAGGCCGGGTTCGGTGCGGCGCAGGCGGAGGGCGGCGCGGTAGAGCTGGAGCATGGAGGCGCTGTCGGCCTGGTTGGCCTCGGCGGTGTAGGACTTCCAGTCTTCGGGCTGGGGCAGCCAGGGGGCGGCGGCGGAGGTGCTGAAGCCGAAGGGCGGGGTGTCGCCGGTCCAGGGGAGGGGGACGCGGCAGCCGTCTCGGCCGCGGATCGTGTGTCCTGAGCGTTCCCAGGTGGGGTCCTGCAGGACTTCTTCCGGGAGGTCTTCGACCTCGTACAGGCCCAGTTCTTCCCCTTGGTAGATGTACGCGCCTCCCGGCAGGGCCAGCATCAGCAGGGCTGCTGCGCGGGCGCGCCGGGTGCCGAGGGCGAGGTCGGTGGGGTGGCGCTGGTCGCGCATCGGGGTGGTGACGCCGGTGTAGGCGCGGCCGTAGCGGGTGACGTGGCGGGTTTCGTCGTGGTTGGACAGGACCCAGGTGGAGGGGGCGCCGACCGTCGACAGATCGGTGATCGTGCGGTCGATGACCTGCCTCAGCTTGTCGGCTTCCAGTGGGCATTTGAGGAAGTCGAAGTTGAAGGCGGTGTGCAGTTCGTCGGGGCGCAGGTAGTCGGGCATGCGGCCGGGGCGGACGTGGGCCTCGGCGACGAAGACGCGGCGGTCGGGGTAGCTGTCGGCGATGGCGCGCCAGCTGCGGAAGATGTCGTGGACGCCGTCGCGGTCCCAGTGCGGGTGGTTGTCCTGGCCTTCGCGGGCGAGGACGGAGAACTCCGTCAGGCCGAGGTCGGGGAGGGCGGGGTCCTTGACCATGCCGTGGGCGACGTCGATGCGGAAGCCGTCGACGCCGAGGTCGAACCAGAAGCGCAGGACGGACTCGAACTCGGCACGGACCTCGGGGTTGTCCCAGTTCAGGTCGGGTTGTTCGGGGGCGAAGAGGTGGAGGTACCACTGGCCGTCGTCGGTGCGGGTCCAGGTGGGGCCACCGAAGGCGGCGTGCCAGTCGTTCGGGGGCAGGGAGCCGTCTTCGCCTCGGCCGTCGCGGAAGAAGTACCGCTCCCGCTCCGGCGAGCCGGGCGCCGCTGCCAACGCCTGCCGGAACCAGGCGTGCTGGTTGGAGGTGTGGTTGGGGACGATGTCGAGGATCACGCGCAGGCCCAGCTGGTGGGCTTCGCTGATCAGATGCTTCGCCTCATCGAGCGTGCCGTACGCGGGGTGGATGTCACGGTAGTCGGAGACGTCGTAGCCGCCGTCGGCCAGCGGGGACGGGTACCAGGGGTTGATCCAGATCGCGTCCACACCGAGGTAGGCCAGGTACTGCAGACGTGAGCGCAGGCCGGCGATGTCGCCGGTTCCGTCGCCGTCACCGTCGGCGAAGCTGCGTATGTAGACCTGGTAGATGGCTGCGGAGCGCCACCAGGAGTCGTGGGTCATGTACTCGGTCCTGACTGTTCTGAAGAGAGAGGGGTGGGGGTGGTGGTCAGCCCTTGACCGAGCCCTGGAGCAGCGCCTTGACGAAGTGGCGTTGCAGGACAAGGAACACGAGGATCGTGGGTGCCATGATCAGCAGGGCGCCGGCATTCAGCAGGACCTGGTCGGTGCTGTATTTCGTGGTGAACGCCTGAAGAGCGCCGGCCATGGTTCGCTTGTTGGGGTCGTCGATGAGCACCAGGGCGAGCAGGAACTGGTTCCAGGTGGACAGGAACATCAGCAGCGCCAGGGAGGCGATCGCGGGGCGAGCGAGGGGCAGGTGGATGTGGAACAGGGCGCGCCAGGGGCCGGCGCCGTCCATGCCCGCCGCCTCGGACAACTCCTTCGGTACGCCGACGAAGTGGGCCCGCATCCAGAACACCGCGAACGGCATGTTCATCCCGATGAGAGGGAGGATCAGCGCCCATTGCGTGCCCAACAGGCCCATGGCCCTGGTCTGTTCGTAAAGGGGAACGATCACGATCTCGTACGGAAGGGTCAGTGTCAGGACCAGGACGGTGTAGAAGACGCCGCCCAGCGGGATCTCCAGTACGGCGATCGCGTATGCGGCCATCGTCGCGATCAGGACCGCGACCGGGACGACGCCGAGCACGATGAGCGTGCTGGACTTCAGCAACGTCGTGATGTTGGCGACGTTCCAGGCGTCGACGAAGTTGTGCCAGTGCGGGTCGGACGGCCAGCTCAGTCCGGAGGGGAACGTGCCCTGGGGCGCGAGGGCCGCGCTGACCATGCTCAGGAGCGGGACGACGGAGTAGAGCGCGGCGGCCGTGATGAGGATGAGTCCGGGGGCGCGGCGGCGCAAGTTCCGTATGGTCTGCGTGCGTTCGGGCATCGGACTACTTCTCCCGGAACAGGCGCTGGAGCGGGACGACGACGGCGATCACGACGAGGGCGAGGACGACGGCGAGGGCGGAGGCCGCGCCGAGGCGGGCGTCGTTGAAGGCCAGGTTGTAGACGGCGACGCCGGGGACCATGGTCTGGGTGCCGGGGCCGCCCTGGGTGGAGAGGTAGACGACGTCGAAGCTGGCGAGGGCGGCGATGATCGTGATGGTGACGCAGACACCGATCTCGTTGCGCAGGCCGGGCAGGGTGACGGACAGGAACTGACGGATGGGGCCTGCGCCGTCGATGCGGGCCGCCTCGTACAGGCTGTTGTCGATCTTTCCGATGCCGGCCAGCAGGAGCATCGTGCACAGTCCGGTGGAGAGCCAGGTGCCGATGAAGCCGACCGCGGTCAGGGCCCAGGTGAAGTCGGCGAGCCAGGGGCGGGCGATGTCGTCGAGACCGACGGCGCGCAGGAGTTGGTTGACCACGCCGTTGTCGGAGTACATCCACGTCCAGGCGACGCCGGCGGCGGCGCCGGGGATGATCTGCGGCAGAAACAGGAGCGTGCGGGCCAGTGCTCCGGTGAAGCGGCCTTGCATCTGCCGTAGGACGGAGGCGGTGATCAGGGCGATGGTCACCGGCAGGACGGTGAAGAAAAGAATCAGGTAGAAGGCGTGGAGCAGGGAGGAGAACTGCTCGTTGTCCGTGAAGACCTCGGTGTAGTTCTTCAGGCCCACCCAGGTGGAGGCGCCAACGCCGTCCCAGTCGTAGAAGGAGTACTGGATCGACATCAGGACCGGGCGGAAGTTGAAGACGCCGTAGAAGGCGAGGGCGGGGAGGGCGAAGAGCCAGCCGGCCCACCGCCTCGCCCGGAGCCTGCGGTGGCCCCGGGCGGCCGCACCCTTCGTCGTCGGTCGGGTGGTGGAAGGCATGGGGCTCAGCTGCTCTTCAGTGCGTCGGCGTAGGTGGACTGGAGGCTCTTGACCATCGCGGCGGGCTCGACCTTGCCGGAGACCAGCAGCTGGAGCTGCTGGGTCAGCTTGGTGTTGACGGCCGGGGCGGCGTTCTGCAGCCAGCTGTCAAAGCCGTTGTCGGCGGCGATGGCGGCGTAACCGGCCTGGATCTGCTCCGTCAGCGTGCCGGACAGTGATGGCTTGGCCGGGGCGGCCGTCCCGGAAGTCAGCGCGGCGTAGCCGTTCTTGACGGCGACCTTCGCGGCCTCGGGGGTGGTGAGGAAGTTCAGGAACAGCGCGGCGGCGTCCTTGTTCTTGGAGCGCGCGGCGATCGAGAAGGCGAGGGTGTTGCTGGTCATGCACGCGTACGCGCCGTCCTCGGTGGCCGGCGGCATCGGGAAGACGCCGTACTTGCCCTTGAAGTTCTTGTCGATGGTCTGCGTGATCCAGCTGCCCTGGAAGAAGAACAGGCCCTTGCCGCCCGTGAACTGCCCGTACGACGCCTCCTGGTTGATGGCGTTGACATCGGAGGCGAAGTAGCCGGCCTTGATCCACTTCTGGAGCGTCTCGGTGGCCTTGACCGCCTCCGGGGTGTCCAGGGTGGCGCCCGGCTGGTGGTACACGATGTCGCTGAGCTTTTCGGCGCCCATGTAGTCGCCCAGCAGCAGGTTGTACAGGTGGCCGATCAGGCCGTCCTGGTTGGAGGCGACGATCGGAGTGATCCCGGACTCCTTCGCCCTGGCCATGACGGCCTCGAGATCCGCGATCGAGGCGGGCACGGTCTTCATGCCGACCTTCGCGGCCAGCTCCTTGTTGTAGAAGACACCGACCAGCGGCCCCGCGGAACCGCCCGCCTGATACAGCGAACCGCCGCCGACCGCACCGTTCGACACCCGTCCGGGCGCCAGCGCGGAGGCGGGGACCTTCGAACTCCAGCCGTACGCCTTGTCGTAGGCGTCGAGGTTGGTGAGCAGGTTGTCCTTGACGCCGCCGAGGAGGTCGTAGGGCTGGACGAGGTCCGGCGTGGAGTCGGAGGCCAGCAGCCTCGGCAGGACGGTGTTGTAGTTGTTGTCCGCCTCCACCCTCAGCTTCACCTTGATCTTCGGGTACTTGGCCATGAAGGCGTCCGCCAGGCCCTGCTCGTACGTCTGCAGGCCGGCCGCCGAGAACAGGGTCAGGGTCGCCGGGGTGTCGGCGACGGCGGTGTTGACGGCGGTCGGCGTCGCGTTCGCCGCCGATCCGGAATCCGATCCGGAGCCGGGTGCGCTGCACGCCGCCAGCGTGACCAGCGCGGACGCTGCGGCGACGGCCACCAGTGGGGCGCGCAGGCGGCGGACCGCGGTTCTGACGGGGGAGGTGGGGTGCTGCTCAGGCATGATGCCTCCTCGCATCCATGCGGCTGCCGTTCCAGGGCACGGTCGGCAGACCGAGGTCGGCGTGCTTCCCCGACCGGGCCACAAGGAAGTGCGAAGGTCGTTTCGGAAGCGTTTCCGTTGCCGAAAGACTGAGGTGGCCGAGCAGGTCTGTCAAGTAACGAACCCGCAACATACATTTGACGTGCCAAAACGATGAGATGTCCGTACGGGGAGTAACTGACGCTACCGAGGGGCTCGGAAGCTCTTCCGAAGATTTCGGAAGCGTTTCCGAACTTCTCCGGTTGTGGGTTAGCCTTCCGGCATGGCGCAGAGCTCCCAGAAGATCAACATGGCCGACGTGGCCCGCGCGGCGGGCGTCTCGATGGCTACCGCCTCACGCGCACTCAACAACGACTACGGCGTCTCAGAAGCCACCCGGCGCCGCGTCCTCGCGGTCGCCGAGGAGCTCTCCTACGTCGTCTCCCCCGAGGCGTCCCGCCTGGCCGGCGGTGCCACCGGCCGGGTCGCTGTGGTCGTACCGCACATCTCCCGCTGGTTTTTCGCGGCGCTGCTGGAGGGGCTGGAGTCGGTGCTGCGCGCGGCCGACCTCGACGTGCTGCTCTACCACGTCGACGGCATCGAGGACCGCCACGACTTCTTCCACCGCCTGCCCGCGCGCCGCAAGGTCGACGCCGTCGTCGTCCTGGCCTTCCCCGTCGGGGAGGAGGAACAGCGCCGCCTGGAGCTGATGGGCGTCACGATCATCGCCGCGGGCGGGCAGCACGCGCCCTACCCGAACGTGTCCATCGATGACGAGACCGCGGGCCGGCAGGCCATGGACCATCTGCTCTTCCTCGGCCACCGTCGCATCGCGATGATCGCTGCCGTCGACCCCGACCAGCCCGACGAGGTACAGCCCTCCGGCCGCTCCAACGCCTACTACGCCGCCCTGCGCGACGCGGGCATCCCGGTGGACGAACGCCTCGTCGCCACCGTCGACTGGGGCGGCGACCAGGGTGCCGACGCCATGGCCAAACTCCTCAGCCAGCCCGAGCCGCCCACCGCTGTCTACGCCCACTCTGACGAGGTCGCCCTCGGCGCCATCCGTACCCTGCGACGGGCGGGTCTGCGCATCCCGGACGACATGTCCGTGATCGGCATCGACGACCATCCCGTGGCCGAGCTGACCGACCTGACGACTGTGCGGCAGCCGGTCCGTGAGCAGGGTGAACTGGCCGGGCGGATGCTCCTGAACATCCTGCGCGGCGAGGAGACCGAACACGACGTCGTCGTACCGACGCAGCTCGTGATCCGGGGCAGTACGGCACCGCCACGCGGGTAGCCGCTTTCACTGCGGTCCGGACGGGGTGCTCGCCAAACCGGGGTGGGCAAGACCTGCCGAGATGACGTCGTCCGCCCGACGACACCTGTCGAACCGGTTCGCCGGAAGGTAGCACCGGCCCGACCTGGCCAGCAATACTCCGTGCGCGACTCTCTCTGCCGGTACATCCGGGTTTCCGATGAGTTCCGGGAACTCCGCGCAAGGCATTGACACCCGCCCGGCCAGCTCCTACCTTCCCTTCACGCGAACCGGTTCGATGAGGTCGAATGAGCTCGATGAAGGAGTCCCCGTGAACATCGGTGAGATCGCCAAGCGGGCCGGTGTCTCGCGGAGCACCGTCTCGTACGCACTGAGCGGCAAGCGCCCGGTGTCGGAGGAGACCCGCGAGAAGATCCGGCGGGTCATCGACGACCTCGGCTACCGGCCCAACGCGAGCGCACGCGCCCTGGCCAACGGCCGGACCAGCACCATCGGTCTGGTCTTCCCGCCCGCCGGCAACCACTACACGGGGATGCAGCTCGACTTCATCGGCAGCGTGGTGGAGGCCGCGGCAACCTACGACTACGACGTACTGCTCTCGCCGAGCGGTGTGGACAGCGACCGCTCGTTCCAGCGGCTGCTGGGCGAGCGACGTGTCGACGGCGCCATCCTGATGGAGATCAGACTTCAGGACGACCGCGTCGACCACCTCCTCGCCGAGGACTTCCCGGCCGTCTGCATCGGCCGCACCGCGCGGCCGGAGGGCGACTGGTGGGTCGGCCTCGACCACACCGCGCTGACGGCGGCCTGTGTCCACCACCTCGCGGACCTGGGCCACCGCAGGATCGCCTTCGTCAACCGGCCCGAGCGGCTCCTGCGCGCCGGGTACGAGTCCGCGCACCGGGGGCTCGACGGCTTCACCAAGGCCGCCGCGGAGCGCGGGCTCACCGTCCGCACGTACACCTGCGGGGACGACGCCCCCTCGGGCCAGGCCTGCCTGGAACGGATTCTGCGCGACGATCCCGCCACCACGGCCCTCGTCACCCTGAACGAGGCCGCACTGGGCGGCCTCTACCGGGGCCTGGCCCATGCCGGGCGCCATGTGCCGCGCGACTTCTCCGTCACCGGCGTCGTCGCCGCCCGGTGGGCGGAGACGATGACCCCGCAGCTCACCGCGGCCGACGTGCCGGCCGCGCAGATGGGGCGTCTGGCCGTCGAACTGCTCGTCGAGCGGCTCGACCACCCCGACGCACCGCCCCGCCACCACCTGCTCGCCCCGCCGATCTCTCTCCGTGCCAGCACCGGGCCCGTCGGCACGGTCGCGCCGGCGAGTCCCGGCTCCGACGTGACCGCCTGAGCCGCCCGACCGGCTGCCCCCTGCCCGGACCGCACCTGCCCGTACCGGCGGCGTGATGCGCCTCCGCCGCCTGTCGGCTTGGCATGCCCACATCCGAATCGCCACCCGGATCACTCAAGAGGAACACCCATGAACAAACCCGCCAGACACCGTCTCACCGCCGCCGCCATGACCGTCGTCGCCCTCACCGTCGGCACCGCCGCATGCTCCTCCGGTGACGGGACGTCGTCCGCGAAGGCGGCGGACAGCGGCACCTACACCATCTGGGACCCGTACCCGCAGTTCGCCAAGGACTCGGCGTGGGTGAAGCTGCTGGACGGCTGCGGCAGCAAGGCCGGGGTCAAGGTCAAGCGGACGGCGTTCGACACCAGCGACCTGATGAACAAGGCGCTGCTGGCCGCACAGCAGGACAACTCCGCGGACGTGCTCATCCTCGACAACCCCGTGGTGTCGACGCTCGCCGAGGCGGGAGCGCTCACCACGACCGACGAGAACAAGCTGGACACCTCCAAGGTGGACCCGAACCTGCTCGCGGCCGGCCAGTCGGGCGGCAAGACCTATGGCACGCCCATCGGCGCCAACACCCTCGCGCTCTACTACAACAAGGAGGTCCTCAAGGCGGCCGGTGTGGACGTCGCCTCGGTCAAGGACTGGAAGTCGCTGACGGCGGCGCTGGCGAAGGTGAAGAAGGCGGGCAAGAAGGGCATCACCTTCTCCGCGATCGGCACGGAGGAGGGCAGCTTCCAGTTCCTGCCCTGGTTCTGGGGCTCGGGCGCCGAGCTGACCGAACTCGACTCCTCCCAGGGCGTCTCGGCGCTGTCCCTGTGGACCGGCTGGCTGAAGAAGGGCTACGCGCCCAACTCGGTGATCAACAACACCCAGACCACCAGCTGGCAGGAGTTCGCGAGCGGCGACTACGCGTTCGCGGAGAACGGCACCTGGCAGCTCGCCAACGCCGAGAAGGCCGGCTTCGACTACGGCGTCCTGCCCATCCCCGGCGCCGACGGGGGCAACGCCGCGGCTCCGACCGGCGGCGAGTTCGTCACCGTCCCGGTCCAGGGCGACACCGGCCGCTACGCCATCACCCGCAAGCTGGTGTCCTGCCTGACCAGCACCGACAACCTGTACGACACCGACACCACCCTGTCCTACGTGGCCCCCACCGGCGAGGTCCAGGACAAGCAGGTGGCGGCGAACCCCAAGCTCAAGCCCTGGGTCCAGGCCGTGAAGTCGGCCAAGGGACGCACCAGTGACGACCTGGGCACCCAGTACCCCAAGATCTCCGAGCAGATGTGGAAGGCGGTCCAGTCCGCCCTCAGCGGGTCCAGGTCGCCGAAGGACGCGCTCACCGCGGCGCAGGACGCCGCGAAGTAAACCGGCAGGCAACCGTGACACGGGGCTCCTCGATGAACCGCACGACACGCCTGCCGGACCGCCGGCCGGTGCGCGACCGGAACGGGGCGGCCACCGCCGCCCCGCCCCCGGCCCGCACCACCCACCGTCGCCGGCGTCCCACCTCCCAGCAGTGGGCCGCCTGGGCCTTCCTCACCCCGGTGACCCTCTACCTCGCCCTCTTCTACGCCTATCCGCTCTACCGCAACCTCGACCTGAGCCTGCGCAACTACACCGTCCGCTCCTTCGTCCAGGGCAACGCACCGTTCACCGGGCTGAAGAACTACGAAACCGTCTTCCAGGACCCGACCTTCGGTCCAGCGCTGACGCACACCGTCGTGTTCACCGCCGTGTGCCTGTTCTTCCAGTACGTCATCGGCCTGGCCCTCGCCGTCTTCTTCAACCAGCACTTCCGGCTCTCCGCCACTCTGCGGGCCCTGTTCCTGGTGCCGTGGCTGCTGCCGCTGATCGTGTCGGCCTCCACCTGGTCGTGGATGCTCAACAGCGACTCCGGTGTCGTCAACGCAGCCCTGCACGCCGTCGGGATCGGTCCGGTGAACTGGCTGACCTCGCCGTCGTGGTCACTGACCTCGGTGATCATCGCGAACATCTGGATCGGTGTGCCGTTCAACCTGGTCGTGCTCTACAGCGGCCTGCAGTCCATCCCCTCGACCCTGTACGAGGCGGCGGCCCTCGACGGCGCGAACACCTGGCAGCGCTTTACGCGCATCACCTTCCCCCTGCTGCGCCCGGTGTCGGCGATCACCCTGCTGCTGGGCCTCGTCTACACGCTCAAGGTCTTCGACATCATCTGGATCATGACCAAGGGCGGCCCGGCGGACTCGTCCACCACCTTCGCCACCTGGTCCTACCGGCTCGGCTTCGGCAACCTGCTGCCCGCCTTCGGCCCCGGCGCGGCCGTCGGCAACCTGCTCGTCGTCGCGGCGCTGGTCTTCGGACTGGTGTACCTGAGGGTCCAGCGAAAGCAGGCACTGTCATGAACCGAGTCCCCAGCCGTACGTCGTGGAAGACGGCCGTCGGTCTGCTGCTGACCGCGGTCATGCTGTTCCCCGTCTACTGGATGCTGAACGTGTCCTTCACCCGCGACCAGGACATGCGCAAGAGCCCGCCGGACCTGTTCCCCGTCCACGGCACCCTGGACGGCTACCGCGCCGTCCTCGACCAGCAGGTGCCCTACCTCGGCACGAGCCTGATCATCGGCCTCGGCACCGTCGTACTGACCGTGGCGCTGGCCGCGCCCGCCGGCTACGCGCTGGCGAAACTCCGCCCACGCGGCGGGGGCGTGCTCGGCTTCCTGCTCCTGGTCGCCCAGATGATCCCCGGCATCATCATGGCGATGGGCTTCTACGCCATCTACCTCAGCCTCGGACTGCTCCAGTCCGTCCCTGGTCTGATCGTCGCCGACTCCACACTGGCCGTCCCGTTCGCGGTCCTGATCTTCACCGCGTTCATGTCCGGCATCCCCGGCGAGCTGATCCAGGCCGCGCAGATGGATGGAGCAAGGGCCCTGCGCACCTTCTGGTCCGTCGTGCTGCCCATGAGCCGCAACGCCGTCGTCACGGTGTCGCTGTTCGCGTTCCTGTGGTCCTGGTCCGACTTCGTCTTCGCCAGCACTCTTGCCAACGGCGGGGCCCACGAGCCGATCACCCTCGGCATCTACCACTACATAGGCAACAACAACCAGGAGTGGAACGCCATCATGGCGACCGCCGTCGTGGCCTCGCTGCCCGCCACGGTGATCCTCGTCCTCGCCCAGCGCTATGTCGCCGCAGGCGTGACCGCCGGAGCCGTCAAGGACTGACCTCCTCCGGCCGATCCACCTCCCGGCAGACCGCCGCGCCCACCGTCGAAGAAACGAGTAACGTCTCATGACCGCCGCCCGATCCGGCCCGGCCTTCTCCGTCCACGACATCCCGTTCAGCACCCACGGCTCCTGGTTCGACCTCTCGCCCGTGGTGGCGGAGAAGACGTACGCCGACGACCTCCATCTGGTCTCCCACCAGAACGGCATGCACGCCGTCTTGCGTCTGGTGCCCCTCGACACGACGACGGGCGACCGGGCCGCGACCCGCGTCGAGACGACGCCGAGCCTGCTCAGATGGGTCCACCGCAGCGGGACCATCGGCTGCGCCTACGAGTCAGCGGACGTCGTCCGTCTCCGGGGTGAGGGACTGGGGCTGCGCATCACCGCTGCCGCGGAGGCCCTGACACCCTTCACGGGCACGTACTTCTTCCGTGACCCGGTGGACGGTGCCCATGTGTTCACCTCGTACGAGACCGGGCGCCGCTACCGGATCACCGTGCTGTCCGGCTCCGTCGCCGAGACGTCCGGCAGCCAGGCCCTGGGCAGCGGCGACCGCGGACTCACGCTCATCGCGGACGCCGGAGGCGTCTGGGAAGCGGCGGTGGAGGAGCTGGACAGCGCACGACGCCCCTACGCCTCTTCGCAGACGTTCGGCCGGGTCGTGGAGGCCGCGGAGCGTGCCTTCGCCGACTTCGCCGACGCGGTGGCCCCCTGGCGCTCGTCCGGCACCCCCGCCGCCGAACTCGCCGCGTACGTCCTGTGGTCGGCGACGGTCCGCCCGGTGTCCCTGGTCACCCGGCCCGCGGTACTGATGTCCAAGCACTGGATGGACAAGGTCTGGAGCTGGGACCACTGCTTCAACGCCCTCGCCCTGGCACCCGGGGCCCCCGCCCTGGCCTGGGACCAGTTCTCCTTGCCGTTCGACCACCAGGACGAGAGCGGCGCCCTGCCCGACTCGGTGACCCACTCGGAGGTCCTCTACAACTTCGTCAAACCGCCCATCCACGGCTGGACCCTGTCCCACCTGCGCCGAAGACTCCCCGACGGCCTCGGCCGGACGGAACTCACCGAGATCTACCGCCGGTTGGGCCGCTGGACGGACTTCTGGCTCACCGCGCGCCGCGCACCGGGCGCCGTACTGCCCCACTACCAGCACGGCAACGACAGCGGCTGGGACAACGCCACGACCTTCGACCCCGAGCGCGTGGTCGTCACCGCCGACCTCGCCGCCTTCCTCGCCCTGCAACTGCGTGAACTCGCCGCGCTCGCCACCGAACTGGGCCGTCCCGACGAGGCACGCCGGTGGACCCGTACGGCCGAGGCCACCCAGGCGGCGATGCTCGACGAGCTGTGGACAGGGGAACGGTTCCTGGCCCGCGGCGTCGGCAGTTCACAGACCTGGGGCACGTCCAGCCTCCTGGACCTCATGCCGATGGCGCTGGGCGAGCACCTGCCCGGGAACGTCTCCGCTGTACTGGCGGCCCGCATCGAGGCCCATCTCACCCCGCACGGACTGGCCACCGAACTCCCCACCTCACCCCACTACCACTCCGACGGCTACTGGCGCGGGCCGATCTGGGCGCCGGCCACCGTCCTCATCGAGGACGGCCTGCGCCGCGGCGGCCACCACCACCTCGCGGACGAGATCAGCGCCCGCTTCCGTGGCCTGTGCGAGACCCACGGCTTCGCGGAGAACTTCGACGCCCTCACCGGCCAGGGCCTGCGCGACCGCGCCTACACCTGGACCGCGGCCGGCTACCTCCTCCTGGCCGAGGCCCACGCACTCCGGGACACCGAAGCCGCCTCACGCCCCCGAACGCCCACCGGCCGACGACCGACAGGGCCGGCACCCATGAGCTCCAACTGACCTGGAAGCCGCGGCATCGCGCGGGAGAAGAGCCGGTGCCGGGCGCGTCGCGTCCGGTGGAACGGTCGGTGTACGGGGGGTTGACGCACCGGGGCAGGGCAGAAACCGATGCTGCACATCGAGCTCGAAGTTGCGTGTTGTGCATCGCTGTGCGCGGTGCTCTCGCAGGGATGCAGACCCGCTACCCCCGTCCCCTGTCGGAAGGCTTCGGATGAGTCACGAATCCGGAACTGGTCAGGATGAAGAGCCAGCCGAAGCTGTCGATGATCCGGCCCAACGTCGTCTCGGCGACCGCGGCCAGATTGTCGGTGAAGAACACCCCGTGCTGGCGGCGTTGCTGGCGCCCAGCCGGTTCGGCCGCATCCGGCTCGGCAGGGACGGCGAACGCCCGGAGTTCAGCACCGCCTCCTGGGTGGCGATGATGTTCAGCGCCGGCATGGGCATCGGTCTGATGTTCTGCGGCGAGTGAGCCGATCATGCACTCGTCCAGCCCGCCGCCGGGCACCGCCGAGGCGGGGAGTGCGGACGCGGCCCGTCTGGCGTTGGAGTACTCCTCTTTCCACTGGGCGATCCATCCCTGGGCGATGTACGCCGTGGCCGGCCTGGCGCTCGCCTGCTTCGGATTCCGCAAGAGCGGAAACAGTCTGATCAGCTCCGCCTTCCGTCCGCTGCTCGGCGACCGGGTGGACGGACCGCTGGGCAAGTCCATCGACATCCTGGCGATCTTCGCCACCCTCTTCGGCTCCGCCGTCTCCCTCGGTCTGGGTGCGCTGCAGATCAACAGTGGACTGAAGGAGGTCTGGGGGGTCGCCAACTCCACGGCACTGGCCGTGACGATCATCGCGGTGCTGACCGTCCTGTTCGTGCTCTCCGCCAGAACAGCAGCAGGACGGCGGCCAGACCGAGGCGGTGGGGGGCTACCTGACCGCGCTCCCCAAGACGTGAGCGGCGCCGACGCGACCTCCGTGGTGCTGGGCATGCTCTCCTGCCGCGGCAGCATGACCCCAGGTCGCCTCGTCGTGATCCTCTGGGGTGCGCTGACCGGCCTGGTCGCGGCCGTGCTGCTGCTCGCCGGTGGCTTGGAGGCGGTCAAGCAGGTGGCCGTCATCGCCGCGTTCCCGTTCCTCTTCGTGATGATCGGCTTGTGCGTCTCCCTGGTGAAGGCGCTGCGCGCCGAGCCGATGGAGGAGCCGCTTCGGGAGCGTGAGGGAGCTGCCGACGCCGTCGGCGAGCGGGAGCCGGAGGGCGGTGTCGGGACGGCCGCGGCCCTGACGGATCCGCAGGCCGCGGGCTGAGCTGGTTGGAGCCGGCCTCTTGACCCTCGGCGTCGTTCTCCCTGATGCTCAGTTGCGTATAGCGGTGCTTGTATCTGATGAGGCAACGCACTCGCGAGGGTTTCCCGCTTGAGGAGCAACTCATGGCTCACGAGGTTCGTGCCGTCGTCGCCCGGAAGAAGGGTGCACCGGTCTCCGTCGAAACCATCGTCGTCCCCGACCCCGGTCCGGGTGAGGCGCTGGTCGACATCGAGGCGTGCGGCGTCTGTCATACCGATCTCCACTACCGGGAGGGTGGGATCAACGACGACTTCCCCTTCCTTCTGGGGCACGAGGCGGCCGGTCGCGTCGCAGCGGTCGGCGAGGGGGTCACCGGCATCGAACCCGGTGACTTCGTCATCCTGAACTGGCGCGCGGTGTGCGGCCAGTGCAGGGCCTGCAGCAAGGGCAAGCCCTGGTACTGCTTCGCCACCCACAACGCGACGCAGCCGATGACGCTGCTCGACGGCACTCCGCTCTCACCGGCACTCGGCATCGGCGCCTTCGCGGAGAAGACGCTGGTCGCCGCCGGGCAGTGCACCAAGGTGGACCCGGCGGCCCCGGCGGCGGCGGCCGGCCTGCTCGGATGCGGTGTCATGGCGGGCTTCGGCGCGGCCGTGAACACCGGTGCCGTCGGCCGAGGGGACTCCGTCGCCGTGATCGGCTGCGGCGGGGTCGGAATGGCAGCCGTCGCGGGAGCGAAGCTCGCCGGCGCGACCAAGGTCATCGCCGTCGACATCGACCAGCGCAAGCTGGACCGGGCCCTGCGGATGGGCGCCACCCACACGGTCGACGGCGCGAAGGGCGATGTCGTGGAGGCGGTGCGCGAGCTGACCGGAGGCTTCGGCGCGGACGTCGTGGTCGAGGCGGTCGGCCGCCCCGAGACGTACCAGCAGGCCTTCTACGCCCGCGACCTGGCCGGCACGGTGGTGCTGGTCGGCGTGCCCACCCCGGAGATGAAGGTGGAGCTGCCGCTGCTCGACGTCTTCGGACGCGGTGGCTCGCTCAAGTCCAGCTGGTACGGCGACTGCCTGCCCTCGCGCGACTTCCCGGCCCTCATCGACCTGTACCTGTCGGGGCGTTTCGACCTGGACGCGTTCGTCTCCGAGACCATCGGCCTCGGCGACGTGGAGGAGGCCTTCGAGAAGATGCACCGTGGCGACGTGCTGCGCTCCGTGGTGGTGCTGTGATGGCCGGCGCACCGCGCATCGAGCACCTCGTCACCAGCGGGACCTTCAGCCTCGACGGCGGCACCTGGGACGTCGACAACAACGTCTGGATCGTCGGTGACGACGACGAGGTGGTCGTCATCGACGCGGCACACGACTCCGACGCCATCCTGGCGGCCGTCGGCGATCGCCGGCTGGTGGCCGTCGTGTGCACCCACGCCCACGACGACCATGTGCGCGCGGCGCCGGACGTCGCCCTCGCCACAGGGGCGCCCATCCTCCTGCACCCCGACGATCAGGTGCTGTGGAAGATGGTGCACCCGAACCGGCGGCCCGACCGCCCGCTCGCCGACGGTGACGAGCTGAGGGTGGCGGGCATCGGCCTGCGGGTCCTCCACACCCCCGGTCACGCTCCCGGGGCCGTGTGCCTGTACGCGCCCGAGCTGGGGGTACTGTTCAGCGGCGACACGCTGTTCGCGGGAGGGCCCGGTGCGACCGGGCGTTCGTACAGCGACTTCGGCACGATCATCACCTCGATCGGTGACCGGCTGCTGACGCTCCCGGGTGAGACGGTCGTCCACACCGGACACGGCGAGACGACCACCATCGCGGTGGAAGCACCGCACCTGCAGGAGTGGGCGGCCCGGGGCTGGTGAGACGGGCGCCGCCATGCCCGGCCGGGGCGGCCGTCGCCGTCGTGGGGTCTGGTGTGTTCGGTGTGCCAGACCCCACGAGGCCGGGATGATGGTCTCCACCGTGCGCGGGGAGCCGGCCGAGGGTACGGGCCGGTCCGCGTCGAAGCCTTCCCACTGCCTTGACAGTGCCTCTCGACCGTCCCCAGACTCGTTGCACACATCGCATGATGTTTCCTCATGTGCAACGAGGTCCCCATGGTGATTCCCGCGTGCCCCCTCGCCGATCCACCCCGCACCGCATGAGCACCGCCGCCCGGCCGGACCAGGCCGCTCCCGCGCTGTACCCGCGAGGGCTTCCCCGTCCCGGCCGGACCCTGGTGATGGGCATCGTGAACGTCACACCCGACTCGTTCTCCGACGGCGGGCGGTGGTTCGACCCGGAGCGGGCCGTCGCGCACGGCCTCGCGCTGCTCGACGAGGGCGCCGACATCCTGGACGTGGGTGGCGAGTCCACCCGCCCCGGCGCCGCACGCCCACCCGTCGAGGAGGAGGTGCGGCGCGTCCTGCCGGTCATTCGCGAACTCGCGGCCGCGGGCGCGCCCGTCAGTGTCGACACCATGCGCGCCGAGGTCGCCGCCCGCGCCATCGAAGCCGGTGCCGCGCTGGTCAACGACGTCTCGGGCGGACTCGCCGATCCCGCGATGCTGCCGCTGATGGCGCAGGCCGGCACGCCCTACGTGGTCATGCACTGGCGCGGCCACTCCGCGGGCATGCAGGCGAACGCTGTCTACGACGACGTCGTCACCGATGTGGTCGACGAGTTGCGGCTGAGGGTGGAAGCGGCTCTGCACGCCGGCGTCCCGCCGGACTGCCTCGTCGTCGACCCGGGGCTGGGCTTCGCCAAGCAGGCCGACCACAACTGGCGGTTGCTCGGCCGCCTCCGGGAGATCGCCGCACTCGGCAGACCTGTCCTCGTGGGCGCGGCGCGGAAGTCCTTTCTGGGCCAGCTGCTGGCGGATCCGGCGACGGGCCGGCCCCGCCCGCCGGACCTGCGGGACGCGGCCACTTCCGCGGTGTCGGTCCTGGCCGCCGCGCAGGGCGCCTGGTGCGTGCGCGTGCACGACGTCGCCTCGACGGCCGACGCGGTGCGCGTGACCGCCCGCTGGGGTCTGGAGGCCACGGCCTCGGCACTGCCGACCCCTTTGTTCTGAGAGGTGCCGACTCCCTGACCTGCGTTTCGTACCACGCAGAGCGTTGCGTAAAAAGCAACACAAAGGAAGGGGTTACACGTCCCGTGAACGCCTTGACAAGGGTTTGTGGCCGACCGCAAACTGGCGTTGCGTTAACCGCAATCCGTTTCGCTATACGCACCGAGGTGTCATGATGATTCCCGCGTGCCGTCTCGTGGATCTGCCCCGAGGCGAGGCCCTCCGGCTCGACATCGACCCGCCGGTCTCGGTGTTCCACACCGATGACGGCGAGCTCTACGCCATCGACGACACCTGCACCCACCAGGACGCCTCGCTCGCCGACGGCTGGCTGGAGGGCTGTGAGGTGGAATGCCCCCTGCACGCCTCGAAGTTCGACCTCAAGACCGGAGCCGTCGACGCCCCGCCGGCCAAGCTCCCGGTGCGTACGCACGAGGTCTTCGTCGAGGACGGCATGATCTACGTCCGGCTGTCCACGGAAGCCCCCAACCTGCCGCCCTGCATCGCGGCGCGGCTCGCCGGGGGCGTCGCGTGAGGACGGTGGCCGTGGTGGGCGCGTCGCTGGCCGGTCTGTCAGCGGCGCGCTCCCTGCGGAAGCAGGGGTACGACGGGCGGCTGGTCGTCATCGGCGACGAGCTCCACCGCCCGTACGACAGGCCGCCACTGTCCAAGGAGTTCCTGGCCGGCGGCATCGGCGAAGCCGATCTCGCGCTGGAGCCGGACGACGAGGACCTGCAGGCCGAGTGGCTGCTCGGAGCCCGCGCCGCCGGACTCGGCACCGAGCCCCGCGCCGTGCGGCTCACCGACGGCCGGGAGGTGCGGGCCGACGGAATCGTCATCGCCACCGGCGCGGCCGCGCGGACCCTGCCGGGCACGGACGGCCTCGCCGGTGTGCACACCCTGCGCACGCTGGACGACGCCCGCGCCCTGCGGGACGAACTGGTCGTGGGCGGAAGGCTGGTCGTGATCGGCGGCGGGTTCATCGGTGCCGAAGTCGCCTCCACCGCCCGAGCTCTCGGACTCGACGTGACGGTCGTCGAGGCGGCGCCCACGCCGCTGGCCGGACCGCTCGGCGAGACCATGGGCGCCATCGTCTCCGCCCTCCACGCGGACCACGGCGTACGACTGTTGTGCGGCGTGGGCGTCAAGGGGCTGAGCGGCGAGAACAGGGTCGACGCCGTCCTGCTGGAGGACGGCCGTACCATTCCCGCCGACATCGTCGTCGTGGGTGTCGGCGCCCGCCCCTGCGTCGAGTGGCTGGAGGGATCCGGCGTCGACCTCGCCGACGGCGTCAAGTGCGGCGCGGACGGTCGCACCAGCCTGGCCGGGGTGGTCGCGGTCGGCGACTGCGCCTCCTGGTACGACCCCCGCGTGGGCACCCACCGTCGCGTCGAGCACTGGACCGGTGCACGCGAGCGCCCCGACGCGGCCGTGGCCGCGCTGCTGTCCTGGGGCGCGACGGAACCGGGCATACCCCGGCCCCCGTACTTCTGGTCGGACCAGTACGGCGTGAAGATCCAGTTCGCCGGTCACGCGGCCCGCGCCGACAGTGTGACGATCGAGGAAGGCAGCCCGGACGACCGTAACGTCCTGGCCGTCTACCGGCGTGCCGGACATCCGGTCGGTGTGCTCGGGATGAACCAGCCACGGCTCTTCATGCGTTGGCGCAAGCAGCTCGCAGCCACGGCGTCCTGACGGCGCCGACCCGGCAAGAAACCCTGCCGCTGTCGCGTACGGCCTGCGGCGCCCTTTTTATCCAACGACGTCCGGTGTCGCTCTTCCCGGCGCGTGCATGACCGATCCACGACGTTCTCCGAGGAGTGCACTGTGACCTCGACCGGCCTGCCCGACAGCCTGATCGCCACCCTCCCCGGCTCCTCCTACACGGATCCGCAGATCTTCGCCCAGGAGCAGGAGCACATCTTCGAAGCGATGTGGTTCTGTGCCGTGCGCTCCGCCGACCTCGTCGGACCCGGTGCCTTCCGGACCGTCGAGGTGGGCCGCGAGAGCATCCTGATCACACGCGCACGGGACAACTCCATACGCGCCTTCTTCAATGTCTGCCGGCATCGCGGTGCCAAGCTCTGCACAGAGGAGACCGGCGAGGTCAGACGTGCCTTCCAGTGCCCCTACCACGCCTGGACGTACGACCTGACGGGCAAACTCGTCGCAGCGCCCAACCTCACGAAAATGCCCGACGTCAGCCGCACCGAATACGGCCTGGCAGCCGTGGCTACGCATGAATGGCTCGGCTACGTGTGGGTGTGCCTCGCCGAGAACCCGCCTCCCTTCGACGAGGTCGTACAGGACGTGGTGACACGTCTCGGCGACGTCGAGTCGATCGAGCACTACGGCATCGAGAACCTTGAAGTCGGCAAGCGGATCGTCTACGACGTCAAGGCGAACTGGAAGCTCATCGTCGAGAACTTCATGGAGTGCTACCACTGCGCGACGATCCACCCCGAACTCACCGAGGTGCTCCCGGAGTTCGCCGACGGGTACGCCGCTCAGTACTACGTGGGCCACGGGGCGGAGTTCGGCGCCGACGTCAAGGGCTTCACCGTCGACGGCTCCGAGGGTCTGGACCGCATACCGGGGGTCACCGAGGAGCAGGACCGCCGCTACTACGCGATCACCGTCCGGCCGCAGGTGTTCATCAACCTCGTGCCCGACCATGTGATCTTCCACCGGATGTACCCGGTCGCCGCGGACCGCACGATCGTCGAGTGCGACTGGCTCTACCTGAGGCACGTCGTCGAAAGCGGCAAGGACGTCAGCCGGTCGGTGGAGCTCTTCGACCGCGTCAACCGGCAGGACTTCGACGCGTGCGAGCGCTGCCAGCCCACGATGAGCTCCCGGCTGTACGCCAAGGGCGGCGTCCTGGTACCCAGCGAGCATCACATCGGCGAGTTCCACGCCTTCGTCCAGGAGCGTCTCAACCCAGGTAGCCCATGCGGTGGCTGACCTCGTCCGCGCCCTTGACCAGTACCGGGGCGAGTTCGTGCATGCGCTCCTCGGTGAACCGGTACGCGGGTCCGGAGGCGCTGATGGCCGCGATGACCTCTCCGTCCCGGTTGCGGACCGGTGCGGCCATGGCGTGCAGCCCCACCTCCAGCTCCTCCAGGGTCCAGGCGTAGCCACGCTCCAGAGCCTCGGCGAGATTCTTCTCCAGCTTCGTTTTCGCCGTCATGGTGCGGGGGGTGATCTTCTTCAGGCCGGCCTCGGACAGCAGCGCGGCGCGCTCCTTGGCGGGCATGTGGGCCAGCAGGATCTTGCCGCTGGACGTGGCGTGCAACGGGGTCAGCTGGCCGACCCAGTTGTACGCGGTGACGGCACCCGGGCCGCGCACCTGGTAGAGGTTGATCGCGTAGTGCTCCTGCATCACGGCGAGATTCACCGTCTCGCCGATCTCGTCGGCGAGGCGCTCGCAGACGGGGCGGCTCTGCTGGGTGATGTCGATGCGTCCAGTGACCGCGCCGGCGAGGCGTACGATGCCGAAGCCGAGGCGGTACTTGCCGCGCTCACCCGCCTGCTCCACGAGGCCGCGCGCTTCCAGGGCGCCGAGCAGCCGGAACGCGGTGGACTTGTGGACATCGATCTCGCCGGCCACCTCGCTGACGCCGGCCTCGCCTCGCTGGGCCAGGATCTCCAGCACGGTGATGGCGCGATCGACGGACTGCACTCCACCGGCCGGCGAACCTGTCGTTTCGGTATCTGGATGGTAGTTGCTCACAGCGAAACTATACGGGCGATAAACAACAACAGCAGCGACGCGGATCACGGGTTCGGTACAGACCAGCCGAAAGTTGCGCTGCTCGCAACCTGGTGCATATAGCGATACTGGTACTAGCATGCCGCGCGTATCTACGGCGCGAGCGAGACGAGGCACCATGGCTCCCCTGCAGTACGACTTCGTCATCGTCGGTGGTGGATCGGCCGGCAGCGCACTGGCCAACAGGCTCTCCACCGACCCGGGCAACCGCGTGCTGGTCCTGGAGGCGGGCAGGCCCGACTATCCCTGGGACGTCTTCATCCACATGCCCGCGGCCCTGACCTACCCGATCGGCAGCCGGTTCTACGACTGGAAGTACGAGTCGGAACCCGAACCCCACATGGGCGGCCGGCGCATCTATCACGCGCGGGGAAAGGTGCTGGGCGGTTCCAGCAGCATCAACGGCATGATCTTCCAGCGCGGCAACCCCATGGACTACGAGCGCTGGGCGGCCGAACCCGGCATGGAGACCTGGGACTACGCCCACTGCCTGCCGTACTTCCGGCGCATGGAGAACTGTCTCGCCGCCGATCCGGACGACGAGTTCCGCGGTCACGACGGCCCTCTCGTCCTGGAGCGCGGGCCGGCGGCCAACCCGCTCTTCTCGGCCTTTCTGGAGGCCGTACAGCAGGCGGGTTACCCCCGCACCGACGACGTCAACGGATATCAGCAGGAAGGGTTCGCCCCCTTCGACCGCAATGTCCACCGAGGGCGCCGTCTGTCCGCCTCCAAGGCGTACCTCAAGCCCGCGAGGAAGCGGCCCAACCTCACCGTCACCACCCGCGCGCTGGTCACCCGCGTCCTCTTCGAGGGCAAGCGCGCCGTCGGTGTCGAGTACCGGCGTGGCCGCGGCAGACCCCAGCAGGTACGTGCCCGCGAGGTCATCCTCTGCGGAGGTGCCATCAACTCCCCCCAGCTGCTCCAGCTCTCGGGCGTCGGCAACGCCGAGGAGCTGAGCGCGCTCGGCATCGACGTCGTGCACGATCTGCCGGGTGTCGGCGAGAACCTGCAGGACCACCTGGAGGTGTACATCCAGTACGCCTGCAAGCAGCCCGTCTCCATGCAGCCGTACCTGGCGAAATGGCGCGCTCCCTTCATCGGCCTGCAATGGCTCTTCCGCAAGGGCCCCGCCGCGACCAACCACTTCGAGGCGGGTGGCTTCGTCCGCGGCAACGAGGACGTGGACTATCCCAACCTGATGTTCCACTTCCTGCCCATCGCGGTCCGCTACGACGGCTCCGTGCCCGCCGGCGGGCACGGCTACCAGGTGCACGTCGGGCCCATGTACTCGGACGCCATCGGCTCGGTGAAGATCAAGAGCAAGGACCCGGCAGAGCACCCCGCGCTGCGCTTCAACTACCTGTCCACCGAACAGGACCGCCGAGAGTGGGTCGAGGCGATCCGGGTCGCCCGCAAGCTGCTCAACCAGCCCGCCCTGGCTCCGTACAACGGCGGGGAGATCTCGCCCGGACCCTCCGTCGAGACCGACGAGGAGATCCTCGCCTGGGTCGCCAAGGACGGCGAGACCGCGCTGCATCCCTCCTGCACCTGCAAGATGGGCACCGACGAGATGTCCGTCGTGGATCCCGCCAGCATGCGGGTGCACGGCGTGGAGGGGCTGCGTGTCGTCGACGCGTCGGTGATGCCGTACGTCACCAACGGCAACATCTACGCGCCCGTGATGATGATCGCGGAAAAGGCGGCGGACCTCATCCTCGGGAAGGAGCCGCTGCCCCCCTCCACGGCCGCGTACTACCGGTACCGCGACGCCCACAAGCAGGTCGGATAAGTGTCGGGCCCCCAAGACTTCCGCGCGCTGCTGGACAGCGTGCGTTACGAGGTGCTGCCCGCGAGGGCGACGGAGGACAAGGTCCTCGCCCATGTCCCGCGCGACGTCGTCGTCACCGTGACGGCGTCGCCGGTCAAGGGCCTGGAGCCGACGCTCGACCTCACAGGCCGGCTCGCCGCGCACGGCTACCGCGTCGCCCCGCACGTGCCCGCGCGGCTGCTGCGGGACGACGCGCACCTGAAGGACGTCATCGACCGGCTCCGCGGAGCGGGCGTCGATGACGTCTTCGTACCGGCAGGCGACGCCGATCCGCCGGCCGGGGCCTACGACGGGGCGCTGCCGGTGCTGCGCAGGCTGGGCGAACTGGGCAGCCCCTTAGCCCGCGTCGGCATCACCGGTTACCCCGAGAGTCACCCGCTCATCCACGACGACCTCACCATCCAGGCGATGTGGGACAAACAGGCGCATGCCACGTATATCGTCAGCAACCTCTGCTTCGACTCGCGTGTGCTGGGTGACTGGGTCGGCCGGATACGCCGTCGAGGCATCGCCCTGCCCGTCCATGTGGGTGTCGCGGGGCCGGTGCAGCGGGCGAAGCTGCTGTCCATGGCGACGAAGATCGGTGTGGGGGAGTCGACCCGCTTCCTGACCAGGCACCCGTCCTGGTTCCTGCGCTTCGCGGCCCCCGGCGGCTACGCGCCCGAGCGGCTGCTCGCCCGTGGCTCCGAGGCGCTCACCGCGCCGTCGGCGGGCGTGGCAGGTCTGCACCTGTTCACCTTCAACCAGATCGCCGAGACCGAGCGGTGGCGCCGTGAACTGCTGGACCGCCTGCCGTAACACGGAGTTTTCAGGCAGCCGCTTGGTCCGGAAACCAGGCGCATCCGGCCTGGGCTCAGCGTGTCCTCCCGGCCGTCAGCTTGGTGAAAACGTCATCGGTCAACCCCTTGACGTGGGATCCCTCCTTCTTCAGAGTGTTCCACCACAAGCAATGCGGTGCGTGATGCGCAACGATTCGCTCGAAGGGCTCCCGAGGTGGCAGACCTGTATGTGGACGGAACATGGCGGGATCCCGTCGCCGGAGGCTACCGGGACATCCGCTGTCCCGCCGACGGCACGCTCTCCGTGACCGTATCCGAAGGTACGCGTCCCGATGCCGAGGCGGCCATCGCCGCGGCCCGCCGTGCCTTCGATCAAGGGCCCTGGCCGCGCACTCCCGAGCGGGAGCGGGGAGCGCTCCTGATGCGCACCGCCGACATCGTCGAGCGCGACGCCGGGCAGTTCGCCCGCGCCGAATCGCTGGACACCGGCAAGCGGCTGGTGGAGAGCGAGTACGACATCGCCGACGTCGTCTCCTGCTTCCGCTACTACGGCGGGCTCGGCGGCACCAGCGCCGGCCGTGTGATCGACACCGGCCGCGACGACGCCGTCAGCCGCGTCGTGTACGAGCCGGTCGGTGTGTGCGGACTGATCACCCCCTGGAACTACCCGCTGCTCCAGGCGAGCTGGAAGGTCGCGCCCGCCCTCCTCGCGGGCAACACGATCGTCCTCAAGCCCAGCGAGCTCACCCCCTCCACCTCGATCCTGCTGATGAAGGCACTGGAAGAGGCCGGGATCCCGGCCGGCGCCGCCAATCTCGTCCTGGGGACCGGGCCCGAGGTGGGCGCTCCGCTCGCCGAGGACCCCGGCGTCGACATGGTCTCCTTCACCGGCGGCCTGGACACCGGCAGACGGATCATGGCCACCGCCGCCGCGACCGTGAAGAAGGTCGCGCTGGAACTCGGCGGCAAGAACCCCAACGTCGTCTTCGCCGACGCCGACTTCGAGGCGGCCGTGGACTTCGCGCTCACGGCCGTCTTTCTGCATTCAGGGCAGGTCTGCTCGGCCGGTGCCCGGCTGATCGTCGAGGACGCGCTGCACGACCGGTTCGTCGACGAGGTGGTCCGCCGCGCCCGGCAGATCCGCCTCGGCGGCCCCTTCGATCCGCAGGCCGAGACCGGCGCGCTGATCTCCGCGCAGCACCTGGAGAAGGTCGAGGCGTATGTCGCGGCCGGTCTCGCCGAAGGCGCCGTACTGCGCTGCGGCGGTGAACGCCCCCGTGACCCGGCCCTGGCGAACGGGCACTACTACCCGCCGACCGTTCTCGACGAGTGCCGGCAGGACATGCGCGTGGTGCACGAGGAGTCCTTCGGGCCCGTGCTCACCGTGGAACGCTTCGCCGACGAGGACGACGCCGTGCGCATCGCCAACGACACCGAGTACGGACTCGCCGGAGCCGTCTGGACGCAGGACGCCGGCAAGGCCCAGCGGGTCGCCCGGCGGCTGCGCCACGGCACGGTGTGGATCAACGACTACCACCCCTACGTACCGCAGGCGGAATGGGGCGGGTTCGGGCACTCCGGCGTGGGCCGGGAGCTGGGACCGACCGGCCTGGACGAGTACCGAGAGCCCAAGCACATCTGGCAGAACATCCAACCCCGGCCGCAGCACTGGTTCCGCGGCTGAACGCCGAAAAGAGGTCGAACATGACCCCAGCAACGACCGAGGTGCCGCATCGGCGCGGCACACCCCAGGACGCGGCCCCCACGCCGGTCATCTCCGTGCGCAAGCTGTGGAAGGTGTTCGGGCCGAAAGCCGACCAGGTACCGGACTCCGAGGAACTGTGCGGGCTCACCCGCCGTGAACTGATGGAGCGCACCGGCTGTACCGCCGCCGTGCGCGATGTGAACTTCGAGGTCGCGCCCGGCGAGGTCTTCGTCGTCATGGGCCTGTCCGGCTCCGGCAAGTCCACTCTGGTGCGCTGTCTGACCCGGCTCATCGAACCCACGGCCGGAGAGATCCTCTTCGAGGGGGAGGACATCCGCGACGCGGACGACAAGCGCCTGCGCGAACTGCGGCGCAACAAGTTCTCCATGGTCTTCCAGCACTTCGGGCTGCTGCCCCACCGCCGCGTCGTCGACAACGTGGCGTTCGGGCTGGAGATCCGCGGCATGGGCAGGGCCGAGCGCAGCAGACGGGCGCTGGAGGTGGTCGAACTCGTCGGCCTGTCCGGGTACGAGAACTCCTACCCCGACCAGCTCTCCGGCGGTATGCAGCAGCGCGTCGGTCTGGCCCGGGCCCTGGCCGGCGATCCCGATGTGCTCCTCTTCGACGAGCCGTTCTCGGCGCTCGACCCGCTGATCCGCCGTGACATGCAGAGCGAGGTCGTCCGCCTGCACCACGAGGTCGGCAAGACGATGGTGTTCATCACCCACGACCTCTCCGAGGCGTTGAAGCTGGGCGACCGCATCCTCATCATGCGCGACGGCAGGATGGTCCAGTGCGGCACCGGCGACGAACTGGTCGGGGCCCCCGCCGACGACTACGTACGCGACTTCGTCAAGGACGTCCCGCGCGGCGACGTGCTGACCCTGCGCTGGATCATGCGCCCGGCGGAGCCCGACGACCCCCTGGACGGGCCCGAGCTGGGCCCCGACGTCGTGGTGAAGGAAGCCACCCGGGCGGTACTCGCGGCGGACAAGCCGGTCAAGGTCGTCGAGGACGGCAAGCTGCTCGGCATCGTCGGCGACGAGGAGATCCTCGCGGTGGTCGCCGGGCAGGAAGGCGACATGTGATGACCGTCGCCGTGGAGAAACCGGAGAAACCGGAGAAAACCGAGACGGTGGAGCAGGCCGTCCCGCCCGTCGCGAGGGCGCGCGGGATCAGCCGCCGTATGATGCTGGCCGCGATCCTGGTCGTCTGGCTGGTGCTCTTCGCCGTGCTGCGCGGGAAGCAGACCCTGACGCTGGCGGCGGCGGACCTCACCGATCTGCACCGCTGGTTCAACGACGTCAACGACTCGATCGGGGCGAACCGCAACTCCAACCCGCTCTTCCTCTACTTCTTCAACGAGATCCGCCTGGTCATCGACACCCTGGTGACCTTCGTCCAGGAACTGATCTCGCAGCCGACTCCGGGCCGCCCGGTGCCGCAGATCGGCTGGCTCGGCGTCGTCGGCATCGCCGGCTATGTCTCCTGGGCCGTGGGCAACTGGCGGGTCGCGCTGCTGACGGTGGCGGGCTTCACCTTCCTGGGCCTTCAGGGCCTGTGGCAGGAGAGCATGGACACGCTGGCGCTGACCCTCTCAGCGGTCTTCGTGGCGCTGCTGTTCGCCATCCCCCTGGGGGTGTGGGCGGGGCTCTCGGACCGGTTCAACCGGGTCGTGACGCCGTTCCTCGACTTCATGCAGACGATGCCGACCTTCGTCTACCTGGCACCGCTGACCCTGTTCTTCCTCATCGGTCCCGCCTCCGCCACGATCGCCACCACCATCTACGCGGCACCACCGGCGATCCGCATCACTGCGCACGCGATCCGTTCGGTACCCGAGACCACCGTCGAAGCGGCGGACTCACTGGGCGCGACGCGGTGGCAGACGCTGCTGAAGGTCCTGCTGCCGATGTCCCGGCGGACCGTGGTGATGGGCGTCAACCAGACCATCATGGCCGCCCTGGCCATGGTGACCATCGCCGCCCTGATCAACGCGCCCGGCCTCGGAGCGACCGTCGTCCAGGCCCTGCAGTCACTGGATGTCGGCACGGCGTTCAACGCCGGTCTGGCCATCGTCGTCATGGCCATCGTGCTGGACCGGGTCACCACCGCGGCGAGCGGGCGGGCGGAGACGGCCCGGCGCTCGAAGAACCCCTTCCTCAAGTGGCGACGGCATCTGCTGATCGCCGGGGGAGTGGCGGCGGCGGTGCTGGTGTATCTGTCGCACACGTATGTATGGGCGGCGGAGTTCCCGGGCGAGGGCGGCACCGGCAGCACCATCTCCAAGGCGGCCGCCGACGTGACCACCTGGGCGCAGGACAACCTGTCGGGTCTCACGAACGCCTTCCGCGACGCCCTCACCAACGGCCTGCTCAACCCGTTCCAGACCCTGCTGACCGACTCCCCGTGGTGGCTCGTCGGCGCGGCGCTCGTCGCAGTCGGCACGGTGCTCGGCGGCTGGCGCGCCGGGGCCACCGCCGCCGTGTGCGTGGGGCTGCTCGTCGGTACGGGCGTGTGGTCGGACGGCATGACCACACTGGCGTCCACCGCCGTGGCGACGGTGCTGGTGATGCTGCTCGGCGTCGTCCTCGGGGTGTGGATGGGGCGCAGCGAGCTCGTGGACCGGCTGGTCAGGCCCACCCTGGACGCGGCTCAGGTCATGCCGCCGTTCGTCTATCTCGTGCCGTTCCTCGCGCTGTTCGGCGCGACACGGTTCACGGCCATCGTCGCCGCCGTCGTCTACGCGGCGCCGGTCGCCATCAAGATCATCGCCGACGGGGTGCGGGCCGTGCCCGAGACCACCGTCGAGGCGGCGACGTCCTCCGGGTGCAACACCTGGCAGCTCATCACCAAGGTGCAACTGCCGATGTCCCGCGGTGCCCTGACCCTCGCGACCAACCAGGGCCTGATCTACGTGCTGTCGATGGTTGTCGTGGGCGGCCTGGTGGGAGCGGGCGCCCTCGGCTACGACGTCGTGGCCGGGTTCTCGCAGGGCCAGTTGTACGGCAAGGGCCTGGCGGCCGGGCTCGCCATCGTCCTGCTCGGAGTCATGTTCGACCGAATCACTCAGGCAGCGGCTCGCCGCACCAGCGCATAGGGAGTACCACACCATGGCAAGACACTGGCGAGCCGGCGCGGCCGGCCTGGCCGTCCTCGGCCTCACCCTCACGGCCTGCGGCGGCGCGAAGGTCGGTGCCGACAGCGGCGGCGGCTCGGGCAGCTCGGACAAGTGCGGCACCTTCAACCTCGCGGTCAACCCGTGGGTCGGCTACGAGGCGAACGCGGCGGTCCTCGCGTACGTCGCCGAGCACGACCTCGGCTGCAAGGTCAACCAGAAGGACCTGAAGGAGGAGATCGCCTGGCAGGGCTTCGGGACGGGCGAGGTCGACGCCGTCGTCGAGAACTGGGGTCACGACGATCTGAAGAAGAAGTACATCACCCAGCAGAAGACGGCCGTCGAGGCCGGCCCGACCGGCAACAAGGGCATCATCGGCTGGTTCGTACCGCCGTGGCTGGCCAAGGCGCACCCGGACATCACCGACTGGAAGAACCTGAACAAGTACGCCTCCAAGTTCAAGACCTCGGAGTCGGGCGGCAAGGGCCAGCTCCTCGACGGCGACCCCTCGTACGTCACCAACGACGAGGCGCTGGTGAAGAACCTGAAGCTGGACTTCAAGGTGGTGTACGCGGGCAGCGAGACCGCGCTCATCCAGGCGTACCGGAACGCCGAGAAGAACAAGGAATGGGTGATCGGCTACTTCTACGAGCCGCAGTGGTTCCTGTCCGAGGTGCCGCTGGTGCACGTCAAGCTGCCCGAGTACAAGCAGGGCTGCGACGCCGACGCCGAGAAGGTCGCGTGCGACTACCCCGTGTACAACCTGGACAAGATCGTCAGCGCCAAGTTCGCCAAGTCGGGCAGCCCGGCCTATGACCTGGTGAAGAACTTCCACTGGACGAACGACGACCAGAACACCGTGGCCAAGTACATCGCGGTGGACAAGATGGCGCCCGAAGCGGCGGCGAAGAAGTGGGTCGAGGCCAACCGCGACAAGGTCGACGCCTGGATCAAGTAGGGCGTACGACGGCTTCCTGAACCCGCCGGAGAGGCCCGGCAGGCTGCGCTGTCAGCCTGCCGGGCCTCGTCGCGTCCGGGGCGGTTCTCCCGGTCGTCCTCGGGGGTTTTTCCGGCGTCACGGACCCCTTGACACGCCCCTCCCCGGCGGGCACATTGAGTTGCGCAACCTGAACCATGTTGCGCACACAGCAACTGGATCGCTTTCAACGTCGGAGGTGCGGCGATGGCGGGACCCCGGGTGGTCATCATCGGAGCGGGCGTCGTGGGAGCAGCGCTCGCCGACGAGATCTCCGCGCGAGGCTGGACCGAAGTGACCGTGGTCGACCAGGGCCCGCTGCCCGCCACCGGGGGATCGTCGTCGCACGCCCCGGGCCTGGTCTTCCAGACCAACCCCTCCAAGACCATGACCGAGATGGCCCGCTACACCGTCGAGAAGTTCTGCTCCCTCGACGTCGACGGACAGCCCTGCTTCCTGCAGGTCGGCGGCCTCGAAGTGGCGACCACCCCGGAGCGCGTCGCGGAACTCCACCGCCGCCACGGCTGGCTCACCTCCTGGGGCATCGAATCCCGGCTGCTGAGCACCGAAGAGTGCGTCGAGCAGCACCCGCTCGTGAATCCGGACAAGGTCCTCGCCGGCCTCCTGGTGCCGACGGACGGCCTCGCGAAGGCCGTCCTCGCCGTCGAGGCGCAGATCCGCCGGGCCACCGAGCGCGGCGTGCGCTTCCTCGCCCGCCACGAAGTCCTCGACGTGACTCAGGCCGACGGCGAGGTGACCGGCGTCCTCACCGACCAGGGCGAGCTCCCCGCCGACATCGTCGTGTGCTGCGCCGGCATCTGGGGCCCGAAGATCGCCCGCATGGCCGGCATGAACCTCCCGCTCACCCCGCTCGCCCACCAACTGGCCTGGACGGGGCCGGTACCGGCCCTGGCGGGCCAGACGCAGGAGGCGGTCCGCCCGATCCTGCGCCACCAGGACGCCGACCTCTACTACCGCGACCGCTTCGACGGCCTGGGCATCGGCTACTACGGACACCGCCCGATGCCGGTATCCGCCGACGACATCCTCTCCGTGGACGAGGCCGACGAGATGCCGTCCGTCCTGAAGTTCACCGAGGAGGACTTCGAGGACGCCTGGACCGAGACCCAGTCACTGCTCCCGGCCACCAAGGAGGCGAAGGTCGAGGAGGGCATCAACGGCCTGTTCTCCTTCACCACCGACGGCCTGCCCCTGCTCGGCGAATCCCCGGACGTCAAGGGGTTCTGGGTCGCCGAGGCCGTCTGGGTCACCCACTCCGCGGGCGTGGGGCGGGCCATGGCCGAGTGGCTGGTCGACGGCTACTGCTCCTCCTTCGACCTGCACGAGTGCGACGTCAACCGCTTCGAGCCGCACCAGCTCTCCCCGCAGTACGTACTGGCCCGCGACTGCCAGAACTTCGTCGAGGTCTACGACATCCTGCACCCCCTCCAGCCTTCCGGGGACCCGCGCCCGATCCGCACCAGCCCGTTCCACGCCCGCCAGCAGGAGCTGGGCGCCTTCTTCCTGGAGGCGAACGGCTGGGAGCGCCCCCAGTGGTACGAGGCCAACGCGGGCCTGGTCGAGGGCCGTTCCATCCCCACCCCCAACGACTGGGCCGCGCGCTACTGGTCGCCCGTCGTCGGCGCCGAGGCGCAGATCACCCGCGAGACCGTCGCGATGTACGACATGACGGCCCTCAAGCGGCTGGAGGTCAGCGGGCGCGGTGCCGCGGACTTCCTGGAGCGGCTGTGCACCGGCAAGGTCGCCAAGTCGGTCGGCTCGGTGACGTACACCCTCCTGCTCGACCACGACGGCGGCATCCGCAGCGACATCACCGTCGCCCGGCTGGCCCCCGGTCTCTTCCAGGTCGGCGCCAACGGCAACCTGGACCTCGACTGGTTCACCCGCCACCTCCCCGCCGACGGCACGGTGCAGGTCCGCGACATCACCCCCGGTACCTGCTGCATCGGCCTGTGGGGACCGCTCGCCCGTGACGTCCTGCAGCCGCTCACCGACGCCGACTTCTCGGCGACCGGCCTGAAGTACTTCCGCGCCAAGCGCGCCCACATCGGCTCCGTCCCCGTCACGGCCATGCGCCTGTCGTACGTCGGTGAGCTCGGCTGGGAGCTCTACACCACCGCGGACCTGGGCCAGAAGCTGTGGGACACCCTGTGGCGGGCGGCCAGGCCACTGGGCGGCATCGCGGCCGGCCGAGGCGCCTTCAACAGCCTCCGCCTGGAGAAGGGCTACCGCTCCTTCGGCACCGACATGACCTACGAACACGACCCCTACGAGGCCGGCGTCGGCTTCGCCGTCAAGCCCGACAAGGACGACTTCATCGGCAAGGCCGCGCTGGAGCGCCGCAAGGCCGACGTACGGCGCAAGCTGACCTGCCTCACGATCGACGACCCGCGGGCGGTCGTCATGGGCAAGGAGCCGGTGTACGACGGCGCCCGCGCGGTCGGCTACGTCACCAGCGCCGCCTACGGCTACACGATCGGCAAGGGCATCGCCTACGCCTGGCTGCCCACGGAACTCACCACCCCCGGCACCACCGTGCACATCGGCTACTTCGACCAGCGCGTCGAGGCGCAGGTCGCCGAGGAGCCCCTGTTCGACCCGACCATGTCCCGCCTCCGTGGCTGACCGCAGGGAAGGAACACCGCCGGTGACCACCGCACACCTGCTCGACGGCAAGGCCACTGCCGCCGCCATCCGCCGCGAACTCGCCGAGCGTGTGGCCAAGTCGACCGCGACCACGGGCCGCCCGCCGGGCCTGGGCACCGTCCTGGTCGGCGACGACCCGGGCAGCCACGCCTACGTCGTCGGCAAGCACCGCGACTGTGCCCAGGTGGGCATCGCCTCCATCCGCCGGGAGCTGCCCGCCGACGCCTCGCAGCAGCAGGTCGAGGAGACGATCGACGAACTCAACGCCGACCCCGCCTGCACCGGCTACATCGTCCAGCTCCCGCTGCCGCGGCACCTGGACGCCAACGCCGTCCTGGAACGCATGGACCCGGCCAAGGACGCCGACGGACTGCACCCCGTCAACCTCGGCCGGCTCGTCCTAGGCGTCGAGGCCCCGCTGCCGTGCACCCCACGCGGCATCGTCGAACTGCTCCGCCGCCACGACGTGCCGCTGGCCGGAGCGCGGGTGTGCGTGATCGGCCGGGGCATCACCGTCGGACGCCCCATCGGGCTCCTGCTCACCCGCAGATCCGAGAACGCCACCGTCACCCTCTGCCACACCGGAACCAAGGGCCTGGCCTGGCACACGCGCGAGGCGGACATCGTCGTCGCGGCCGCCGGCTCGCCCGGACTGATCACCAAGGACATGCTGCGCCCCGGCGCGGCCGTCCTGGACGTCGGCATCACCCGCACCGACCAGGGCCTGGTCGGCGACATCCACCCGGACGCCGCCCAGGTCGCCGGATGGCTCGCGCCGATGCCCGGGGGCGTGGGCCCCATGACCCGAGCCATGCTGCTCGCCAACGTCGTCGAGGCCGCCGAGAGGAACGCGAACGCCGTATGAACGCGCTGAACACCCCCCTGGCGGAGCTGGACCCCGAGGTCCACGCCGCGCTCCGCGCCGAGCTGCACCGCCAGCAGTCCACCCTGGAGATGATCGCCTCCGAGAACTTCGCGCCCTGTGCCGTGATGGAGGCCCAGGGCTCGGTCGCGACCAACAAGTACGCCGAGGGGTACCCGGGCCGCCGCTACTACGGCGGCTGCGAGCACGTCGACGTCACCGAGCGGCTGGCCATCGAGCGGATCAAGGCCCTCTTCGGCGCCGGGTTCGCCAACGTGCAGCCGCACTCGGGAGCCCAGGCCAACACCGCCGTCTTCTTCGCCCTGCTCCAGCCAGGCGACACGATCCTCGGCCTCGACCTCGCGCACGGCGGGCACCTCACGCACGGCATGCGCATCAACTACAGCGGCAAGATGCTGAACGTCGTGCCGTACCACGTGTCCGAGACGGACAACCTCGTCGACATGGACGAGGTCGAGCGGCTCGCCAAGGAACACCGCCCCAAGATGATCATCGCGGGCTGGTCGGCGTACCCGAGGCAGCTGGACTTCGCGGCCTTCCGCAGAATCGCCGACGAGGTGGGCGCCCTGCTGATGGTGGACATGGCGCACTTCGCCGGCCTGGTGGCGGCGGGACTGCACCCCAACCCCGTACCGCACGCCCACGTCACGACCACGACGACGCACAAGACGCTCGGCGGTCCGCGCGGCGGAGTCGTCCTCACCAACGACGCCGACCTCGCCAAGAAGATCAACTCGGCGGTGTTCCCCGGTATGCAGGGCGGCCCGCTGGAGCACGTCATCGCCGCGAAGGCCGTGTCGTTCAAGGTCGCGGCGTCACCGGAGTTCGCCGAACGCCAGGCCCGCACGCTCGCGGGTGCCCGCATCCTGGCCGAACGCCTCACCCAGCCGGACGCGGCGGCCGCCGGAGTGAAGGTGCTGACCGGCGGCACGGACGTCCACCTCGTCCTCGTCGACCTGCGCGACTCGGAGCTGGACGGCCGCCAGGCCGAGGACCTGCTCCACGAGATCGGGATCACCGTCAACCGCAACGCCGTGCCGTTCGACCCGCGCCCGCCCATGGTCACCTCGGGCCTGCGCGTCGGCACCCCGGCACTGGCCACCCGCGGCTTCACCGAGCAGGACTTCGCCGAGGTGGCGGACGTGATCGCCCTCGCACTCCAGCCGGAGCCGGACGTGGCCGCCCTGCGCGCCCGCACGGAGGCACTGGCCGCCAAGCACCCGCTCTACCCCCACCTGTCCGACAACGGAGACGCCCGATGAGCCCCCGCACCCCCGGCGCCGAGCTCCCCGAACACCCCGACTGGCTGTGGCGCACCCCCGAGCCGAAGCGCTCGTACGACGTCGTCATCGTCGGCGGCGGCGGTCACGGCCTGGCCACCGCCCACTACCTGGCGAAGAACCACGGCATCACCAACGTCGCCGTGCTGGAGAAGGGCTGGCTGGCGGGCGGCAACATGGCCCGCAACACCACGATCATCCGCTCCAACTACCTCTGGGACGAGAGCGCCGGCATCTACGAGCACGCGCTCAAGCTGTGGGAGGGCCTGGCGGAGGAGCTCGACTACCCGATCCTCTTCTCCCAGCGCGGCGTACTGAACCTCGCCCACAGCCTCCAGGACGTCCGCGACAGCGTGCGCCGAGTCGAGGCGAACCGCCTCAACGGCGTGGACGCCGAGTGGCTCGACGCCGACGGCGTCAAGGACGTCTGCCCGATCGTCAACATCTCCCCGGACGTGCGCTATCCGGTCCTGGGCGCCACCTACCAGCCGCGCGCCGGGATCGCCAAGCACGACCACGTGGCGTGGGGCCTGGCCCGCTCCGCCGACGCCGCCGGGATCGACATCATCCAGAACTGCGAGGTCACCGGCCTCGACGTGGTCGGCAACCGGGTGGTCGGCGTCCAGACCACCCGGGGCCCGATCGCGGCGGGCAAGGTGGCCCTGTGCTCGGCGGGCCACACCTCGGTGCTGGCGGCGATGGCGGGCATCGAACTGCCCCTCCAGAGCCACCCGTTGCAGGCGCTGGTGTCGGAGTTGCTGGAGCCGGTGCACCCGACGGTCGTCATGTCCAACGCGGTGCACGTGTATGTCAGCCAGGCGCACAAGGGCGAGCTGGTCATGGGCGCGGGCATCGACTCGTACAACTCCTACACCCAGCGCGGCGCCTTCCACATCATCGAAGAGCAGATGTCCGCGGCCCTGGAACTCTTCCCGGTCTTCGCCCGGGCCCATGTGCTGCGCACCTGGGGCGGCATCGTCGACGTCAGCCCCGACGCCTCGCCGATCATCGGCCTCACCCCGGTGGACAACCTGTACCTCAACTGCGGATGGGGCACCGGCGGTTTCAAGGCGACTCCGGGGGTCGGCTGGGTCTACGCCCACACCATCGCCCATGACGTCCCCCACCCGCTCAACGCCCCCTTCTCGCTCGACCGTTTCACCACCGGCGCGCTCGTCGACGAGCACGGCGCGGCCGCGGTGGCCCACTAGGACCACTAGGGAGCCGAACCATGCTGCTGATCCCCTGCCCGTGGTGCGGGCCCCGCGACGAGGCCGAGTTCCACTACGGCGGCCAGGCCCACGTGCCGTACCCGGAGGACCCGGCCTCCCTCACCGACGAGGAGTGGGCCCGGTACCTCTTCTTCCGCGAGAACACGAAGGGACCCTTCGCCGAGCGCTGGAGCCACGCGGCGGGCTGCCGCCGCTGGTTCAACGCGGTGCGGGACACGTCGACGAACGAGGTGCTGGCGGTGTACCGGGCGGGGGAGGAGCGCCCGGAGACGGTGGAGCCGCGTCCCGTCACTCTTCAGCCGAGTTCAGCGACTCCAGCCCGTCCGGCGATTGAGGACGAGGCCGTTCAGGCCGATACGGGGGCCTGGGCGCAGAGCCCCCAGCGGGGTCCAGGGGCGGAGCCCCTGGTTTCGGGAAGAGGCGGGGTGGGGGAGAACACCCAGCCGTTCCGCCACCCCACCCGCGGCCGAATCCACCGCGACACCCCCCTCACCTTCACCTTCGACGGCACCGAATACCAGGGCTACCGGGGCGACACCCTCGCCTCCGCCCTCCTCGCCAACGGCGTCATCCAGACCGGCACCAGCATCAAGCTCGGCCGCCCGCGAGGAATCTTCTCGGCCGGCGTCGAGGAGCCCAACGCCGTCATCCAGATCGAGGCCCCCTTCCCCGAGCCGATGCTGCCCGCCACGACCGTCGAGCTCTACGACGGCCTGGTCGCGAGCAGCCTCCCGGGCCAGGGCCGCCTCGCCACCGAACCGGACCCGGCCCGCTACGACGCCGTACACGCCCACTGCGACCTGCTGATCGTCGGCGCGGGCCCGGCCGGCCTCGCCGCAGCGGCGGCCGCCGCCCGCTCAGGTGCCCGCGTCATCCTCGCCGACGACCAACCGGAACCCGGCGGCAGCCTCCTCGGCACCGGCGAACTCCTCGACTGGGTGGACGAGACGACCGCCCGGCTCGACGCCGCCCCCGACGTACGCGTACTGCGCCGCACCACCGTCTTCGGTTACTACGACGACAACCACCTCCTCGCCGTGGAGCGCCGCACCAACCACCTGGGCGCCGAGGCCCCGGAGCACGTGTCCCGCGAACGCGTCTGGCGCATCCGCGCCCGTCGCGTCGTCCTGGCCACCGGCGCCCATGAGCGTTCGCTGGCCTTCGCGGACAACGACCGCCCCGGTGTGATGCTGGCCGCCTCGGCCCGCGCCTACCTGCACAAGTACGCTGCTCTGCCCGGCCGCCACGCGGTCGTCTTCACCACCAACGACAGCGCCTATGCGGCAGCACTGGACCTCACCGCGGCGGGCGTGGCCGTCGGGGCCGTCGTCGACACCCGCCCCGAACCGGGGGAGTGGGCGGAGCGTGCCCGGCAGGCCGGCATCGAGGTACTGCCGGGCCACGCCGTGATCGCCACCGAAGGCGCCGCCCGGCTCACCGCCGTGAGCGTCGCCCCGTACGGGGAGGCGACAGGCCGACGGGAGTTCGCCGCCGACCTGCTGCTGGTCTCCGGCGGCTGGAACCCGGTGGCACACCTGTTCAGCCAGGCGGGCGGCAAGCTGCGCTACGACGAGACGCTCGGCACCTTCGTCCCCGACGCCTGCCGCCAGGCGGTCGAGGTCGCGGGTGGCGCGAGCGGCGTCTTCGACCTGGCCCGAGTCCTCGCGCAGGGGGCAGCCGCCGGTGCCCGCGCGATCGAGGCCGAGGGCTACACCTCCGAGGCTCCCCGTCTGCCGCAGGTGTCCGCGCAACCGCAGACGCCGCCCATGCAGGTCTTCACCGTCCCGGGCCGGGAAGGCGCCCCGCGTTTCGTCGACCTCCAGCGCGACGTCACCGTGGACGACCTGGCCCGGGCGACCGGTGCCGGAATGCGCTCGGTCGAGCACACCAAGCGCTACACCACGGCCGGCACCGCCAACGACCAGGGCAAGACCTCCGGCGTCCTGGCCGGCGGCGTCGTCGCCGAACTGCTCGGCGTGGACATCTCCGCGCTCGGCACGACCACGTTCCGTCCGCCGTACACCCCCGTCTCCTTCGCCGCCCTCGCCGGCCGCGACCGCGGGGCGCTGCACGACCCGATCCGCACCACCGCCCTGCACGAGTGGCATGTCGCGCACGGCGCCCTGTTCGAGAACGTCGGCCAGTGGAAGCGGCCCTGGTACTACCCGCAGGACGGCGAGGACATGGAGGCCGCGGTGCTGCGCGAGTGCACCGCCGCCCGCGAGGGCGTCGCCTTCATGGACGCCTCCACCCTCGGCAAGATCGACGTACAGGGCCCGGACGCCGGCGTCTTCCTCGACCGGCTCTACACCAACATGATGAGCACCTTGAAGGTCGGCATGATCCGCTACGGCGTGATGTGCCGCCCCGACGGGATGGTCTTCGACGACGGCACCGTCATCCGCCTCGCCCAGGACCGCTTCCTGGTCACCACCACGACGGGCAACGCGGCCGCCGTACTGGACTGGATGGAGGAGTGGCTGCAGACCGAGTGGCCCGATCTGCGCGTCCACTGCACGTCCGTGACCGAGCACTGGGCCACCGTCGCCCTGGTCGGACCGCGGTCCCGCGAGGTCCTCGGCTCGCTCGCGCCTCACCTGGCCGTCGCCAACGAGGACTTCCCGTTCATGGCGTGGCGCGAGACGACCGTCGCAGGCATCGCCGCACGGGTGTGCCGGATCAGCTTCTCCGGCGAACTCGCCTATGAGATCAACGTGTCGCCGTGGGAGGCCCTCGCCCTGTGGGAGGCGCTGTACGAGGCCGGCGCCCCGTACGGCATCACCCCGTACGGCACGGAGACGATGCACGTCCTGCGGGCGGAGAAGGGCTATCCGATCGTCGGCCAGGACACCGACGGCACGGTGACGCCGCAGGACCTCGGCATGAACTGGGTGGTGTCGAAGAAGAAGCCCGACTTCATCGGCAAGCGTTCCTTCGCGCGCGCCGACACCGTCCGCCCCGACCGCAAGCATCTGGTCGGTCTGCTCCCGGAGGACCCGGGCACCTTCCTCCCCGAGGGCACGCACCTGGTCGCCGACGGTGTACTGCCCGCGCCGCCGGTCCCGATGCTCGGACACGTCACCTCCAGCTACCGCAGTGCCGCCCTCGGCCGGACCTTCGCCCTCGCCCTGATCAAGGGCGGCCGGGACCGCATCGGCGAACGTCTCTACGCCCCCGTGGGCGACCGGCTGGTCCCGGTGACCGTCGCAAGCCCCGTTCTCTACGACCCCGAGGGAGCCCGCCGCGATGGCTGACACCGCCCTTACCGCCCCGCTCCGCAGCCCTCTGTCGCACGCCGCCGACCGCCTGGCCGCCGCGACACGTACGTCCGGGGGCGCGATCCGGCTGGCGGAACTCCCCTTCCTGACCCAGATCAACGTGCGCCTCGATCCCAAGGGAGCGGCAGCCGACGCCGTGGGCCTGGCGCTGGGCCTCCAACTGCCCGTCGAACCCAACACCGTCGTCCACGCCGGAGAGCTGACCGCGCTTTGGCTCGGCCCCGACGAGTGGCTCGTGGTGGGCCCGCCCGGCGGTCAGCAGGACGTGGAGAGCCGGATCCGCGGGGGCGCGGGCGACGAGCCGGTGTCCGTCATCGATGTCTCGGCTCAGCGCACCACGCTCCTCGTCGCGGGCCCCCGCGCCCGTGACCTGCTGGCACACGGCTGCTCGCTGGATCTGCACCCGAGGGTCTTCGGCCCCGCCCGCTGCGCGCAGACGACCCTGGGCCGCACCCAGGTCGTGCTGGTCGCCCGGGCCGAACCCCGGGCCGGGTTCTGGGTCCTGGTCCGTTCGTCCTTCGCCGGGTACCTGACGGACTGGCTGCTGGACGCGGCTTCGGAGTGGACGGCCTGACACGGCCACCGCGAAGGCGGCGGTCAGGACCCGGACACCGGATCCTGACCGCCGCCTGTATGGCCTGTCCTGTCGAGGCCAGGGACCGGGTCCGGTCTCCCGGACCTCAGCTCGTACCGCCGAGACGGCGGCTGAGCTCGGCCGCTCCCTCGACCAGTACGGGCGCGAGTTCGTGCATCCGCTCCTCGGTCAGGCGGAAGGCCGGCCCCGACGCCGAAAGGGCGGCGATGGTTTCGCCGTCGCTTGAACGCACCGGAGCGGACATGGCGTTGAGGCCCTCCTCGTACTCCTCCATCGTGACGGCATAGCCCCGCTCGCGGGCTTCGGCGAGCTCCGCCTCCAGCTTCTTTCTGGACGTCACCGTGCGCGGGGTCAGACGAGGGAGTCCGGTCTCGGCGATGCACTCGTCGCGGCGCTTCGGATCGAGATGGGCCAGGAGGATCTTTCCGCTCGAGGTGCAGTGCAGTGGAGTCAGCCGCCCCACCCAGTTCTGTGCGGCGATGGCGGACGAGCCGCGCACCTGGTAGAGGTTGATCGCGTGGTGGGATTCCAGGACGGCGATGTTCATCGTCTCGCCCACCTCGTCGACGAGACGCTCGCAGATCCCCCGCCCATGTCTGGTGACCGCGATGCGCCCCGTGACCGCACCGGCCAGACGCACGACTCCGAAGCCGAGACGGTACTTTCCGCGCTCGCCCTCCTGCTCGACCATCCCGTGCGCCTCCAGCGCGCCGAGCAGGCGGAAGGCGGTGGACTTGTGGACATCGATCGCCGCGGCCACTTCACTGACGCCCGCCTCGCCGTGCTGGGCCAGAATTTCCAGCACGGCGACAGCGCGGTCAACGGATTGCACTCCGCCACTCGGAGCGACTGTGGGCTCAGTGCCGTAGTTGCTCATAGCGAAACCATATGTGAAATGGTCAACAGAAGTGTGGGGCTGGGGGGCTTTTTCGGTGGGCGCCCTGTGGGCGTCCCCGGGGCAGGCCTGGCCGTTCAGCGAAAGACGACCGTGCGGTTGCCGTTGATCATGACGCGGCTCTGGGTGTGCCATTCCACCGCCCGCGCCAGGACCTGAGCCTCTACGTCCCGCCCCAGGGCGACCAGACTGTCGGGACCCTGCGAGTGGTTCACGCGGACCACGTCCTGCTCGATGATCGGCCCCTCGTCGAGGTCCGGGGTGACGTAGTGGGCCGTCGCTCCGACCAGTTTGACACCGCGCTCGTGCGCCTGGACGTACGGTCGTGCGCCCTTGAAGCTCGGCAGGAACGAGTGGTGGATGTTGATCGCCCGGCCTTCGAGCTGCTTGCACAGATCGTTCGACAGGATCTGCATGTAGCGGGCGAGGACCACGAGGTCGATGTCCAGTTCGTCGACGAGCTTCAGCAGACGCGCCTCCGCGTCGGGCTTCGTCTCCGGGGTCACGGGCACGTGGTGGAACGGGATCCCGTAGCTCTCGGCGAGCGGCTCGAAGTCCCGGTGGTTGGAGACGATCGCCGGAACCTCGATGTTCAGCGCGCCGGTGCGCCAGCGGAAGAGCAGGTCGTTCAGGCAGTGACCGAACTTCGACACCATGATCAGTGTGCGGGTCGGAGTCGACGCCTCGTACAACTGCCAGGAGATCCGGTACGCCTCCGCCACCGGGGCGAAGCCGGACCGAAGGACCTCCAGCGACGTGCTCGGATCCGAGACGTCGAAGTGCACCCGCATGAAGAAGCGGTCCTGCAGCCGGTCGTCGAACTGCTGGCTCTCCTGGATGTTCCCGGAGTGCCGGACCAGGAAGCCGGTGACGGCGTGGACGAGACCGGATCGGTCGGGGCACGACAGGGTGAGGACGTACTCGCGGTCGGATGTCGGTCCAAGAGACACTGAGCCCTCCCTGAGGGGGTGCGCATCACGCAACAGTGAGACTGATGCGCAACATGGTCCGGCCTGAGGTCGTCTGCGGTCAAGGGCTTGACAGTGCTTCGGGCGGGTTGCACTGTGTGTTGCGTAGATAGACGTGCGTTGCGTATAAGGCAACATTAGCGGCTTCGAATCGAAGGAACCCCCGCAGTACCGGACGACCGCTCACCGCCCGCCCACCACGCTTCTCTTCGAGGTGAACCATGACTACGACCGGCCTGCCGGAGAGCCTGATCGCGACCCTCCCAGGTGACCACTACACGGACCCGGAGATCTTCCGCCTGGAGCAGGAGCACATCTTCGAGTCCATGTGGTTCTGCGTGGCACGCTCGTCGGAGCTGGCGAAGCCGGGTGCGTTCAGGACCGTGGACGTCGGGCGGGAGAGCGTCCTGGTGACCCGGTCGCGGGACAACTCCGTCCGCGCCTTCTTCAACGTGTGCCGGCACCGGGGCGCCAAGCTGTGCACGCAGGAGTCCGGCGAGGTGAAGCGGGCGTTCCAGTGCCCGTACCACGCCTGGACCTACGACCTTAACGGCAAGCTGGTCGCCGCTCCGAACCTGACGAAGATGCCGGACGTCGGCCGGACCGAGTACGGCCTGGCGAGCGTGGCGGTACGCGAGTGGCTGGGCTATGTGTGGGTGTGCCTGGCGGAGAACCCGCCCTCGTTCGAGCAGTCGGTGACAGCGGACGTGGTGGCGCGCCTGGGCGATGTGGAGTCCATCGACCGGTACGACATCGAGAGCCTGGAGGTCGGCAAGCGGATCGTCTACGACGTGAAGGCGAACTGGAAGCTGATCATCGAGAACTTCATGGAGTGCTACCACTGCGCGACGATCCATCCGGAACTGACCGAGGTGCTCCCGGAGTTCGCCGACGGCTACGCCGCCCAGTACTACGTGGGGCACGGCGCCGAGTTCGGTGCGGACGTCAGGGGATTCACCGTCGACGGCTCGGAGGGCCTGGACCGTATCCCCACGGTCTCCGAGGAACAGGACCGCCGGTACTACGCGATCACGGTACGGCCGCAGGTCTTCATCAACCTGGTCCCCGACCACGTGATCTTCCACCGGATGTTCCCGGTGGCGGTCGACCGGACGATCGTGGAGTGCGACTGGCTCTATCTGAAGGGCGTGGTGGACAGCGGCCGGGACGTCAGCCGGTCGGTGGAGCTGTTCGACCGGGTCAACCGGCAGGACTTCGACGCCTGTGAGCGCTGCCAGCCGGCGATGAGTTCGCGCCTGTACGCCAAGGGCGGTGTCCTGGTGCCCAGCGAGCACCACATCGGCGAGTTCCACGACTGGGTCCAGGACCGCCTCGGCACCCACGCGACCATCGCGGAGCGCTAGGCGATGACCCGCGAGGCACCTGCCGAGGACCCCGGTGACTCCCGCCTGCGGGTGGGCCCGCCGAAGGACTACGCCGCGGGCATTCCCGCGGTCACCTCCTCGCTGCGCCACGCCCACGTGCAGATGGGCGTCCGCCGTAGTCTGCTGACCCTGCTGAGCGTCAACCAGCGGACAGGCTTCGACTGCCCGGGATGCGCCTGGCCGGAGCCCGAACACCGGCACCGTGCCGAGTTCTGTGAGAACGGGGCCAAGGCGGTGGCCGAGGAGGCGACCCTGCGCCGGGTCACCCCGGAGTTCTTCGCCGGGCACACCCTGGCAGAGCTCGCCGGCCGCAGCGACTACTGGCTCGGTCAGCAGGGACGCCTCACCCACCCCATGTACCGCCCCGCGGGCAGCGACCGGTACCGGCAGATCTCCTGGGACGAGGCGTTCGCCGTGGTCGCCCGGGAGCTGGGTGCGCTCGGTTCCCCGGACCAGGCCGCCTTCTACACCTCCGGCCGGGCGAGCAACGAGGCCGCCTTCGTCTACCAGCTCTTCGTCCGGCTCTTCGGCACGAACAACCTGCCGGACTGCTCCAACATGTGCCATGAGTCCAGCGGCTCGGCCCTCACCGAGACCATCGGCATCGGCAAGGGCAGCGTCCGCCTCGATGACCTGTACGAGGCCGACCTGATCCTCGTCGTGGGGCAGAACCCGGGCACCAACCACCCCCGGATGCTCTCGGCACTCGAGACCGCCAAAGCCCGGGGAGCCCGCGTCATCTCCGTCAACCCGCTCCCCGAAGCCGGACTCCTGCGGTTCAAGAACCCCCAGCGGCCCTCGGGCGTGCTGGGCGCCGGCACCCAACTGTCCGACCGGTTCCTCCAGATCAGGCTCGGCGGCGACCAGGCCCTCTTCCAGGCCTTCAACCGCCTGCTCCTGGAGGCGGAGGACGACGCTCCCGGCACGGTCCTCGACCGTGACTTCATCACCGCGCACACCCACGGTTTCGAGGAGTTCGCCGACCGGGCCCGCAAGGCGGACTGGGACGACATCCTGGAGGCCACCGGCCTGACGGCACAGGAGATCAGCGAGGCGTTCCAGGAGGTTCTGGCCGCCAGGAAGATCGTGGTCTGCTGGGCGATGGGTCTCACCCAGCACCGTCACTCCGTGCCGACCATCCGCGAGGTCGTCAACTTCCTGCTGCTCGGCGGCAACATCGGTCGCCCCGGCGCCGGCCTCTGCCCCGTCCGCGGGCACTCCAACGTCCAGGGCGACCGGACCATGGGCATCCACGAGAAACCGGACACCGCCTTCCTCGACGCGCTCGGCGCGGAATTCGGTTTCGTGCCGCCGAGCCACCACGGCCACGACGCCGTGGAGACCATCCGGGCCATGCGGGACGGGCAGGTGCGGGTCTTCGTCGCTCTCGGCGGCAACTTCGTCTCCGCCGCTCCCGACACCGAGCTGACCGAGCGGGCACTGCGCAACTGCGCGCTCACGGTGCAGATCTCCACCAAGCTCAACCGGTCCCACGCGGTGGCCGGCCGGCAGGCGCTCATCCTGCCCTGCCTGGGCCGCACCGAGGCCGACCTCCGGCCCGCGGGGCCTCAACTGGTGACGGTGGAGGACTCCATGGGCATGGTGCACCTCTCGCGTGGGCGGCTGGCGCCGGCGTCGGACGCCCTGCTGAGCGAGGTCGCGATCATCTGCCGGATGGCGAAGACGGTCCTCGGGAACGACGGTCCGCAGGTGCCCTGGACGGCATTCGAAGCGGACTACGACCGGATCCGGGACAGGATCGCACGGGTGGTCCCCGGCTTCGATGACTTCAACGCCCGGGTACGGCAGCCGGGCGGCTTCGCACTGCCTCATCCTCCACGGGACGAGAGGCGCTTTCCCACCGGGACCGGGCTGGCCAACTTCACCGTCAACCCCCTGGAGGTGCTGCGCGTCCCGCCGGGCCGGCTGCTCCTCCAGACCCTCCGTTCGCACGACCAGTACAACACCACCATCTACGGCCTGGACGACCGCTACCGCGGCGTCCACCAGGGCCGCAGGGTGCTCTTCGTCCATCCGGACGACCTCGCCGCACACGGCCTGGCCGAGGGCGATCTGGTCGACATCGTCAGCGAGTTCTCCGACGGGGCCGACCGCCGGGCACCGGCGTTCCGTACGGTCGCGTACCCCACCCCACGTGGCTGCTGCGCCGCCTACTTCCCGGAGACCAACGTCCTGGTTCCGCTGGACTCCACCGCGGACGTCAGCAACACCCCCACCTCCAAGTCGATCGTGGTCCGGCTGGAACCCGCGCACTGACCGGCCTGTCGGTCAGGCACGCGCGCGTCGCCGCCGCGTACACGTCCGCAGTCGCCGCGGCGGCCGTCTGCGTCACGCCGTAGAGGGCGGCGACGGCTCACTCCGGGGGCCCTCCTCGCGGCCCCGGGATGATGCGCTGCTCTCCCGCGTACACGTTCATGGAGCTGCCACGCAGGAAACCGACCAGCGTGAGGCCGGTCTCCGCCGCCAAGTCCACCGCGAGGGAGGAGGGAGCCGAGACCGCGGCCAGCACCGGGATGCCCGCCATGACCGCCTTCTGCGCCAGCTCGAAGGACGCGCGGCCGGAGACCAGCAGGATGTGCCGGGACAGCGGCAGCGCGCCGGACCGCAGGGCGCGGCCGATGAGTTTGTCGACGGCGTTGTGGCGGCCCACGTCCTCACGCAGGTCCAGCAGCTCGCCCTCCGCCGAGAACAGCCCGGCGGCGTGCAGACCCCCGGTGCGGTCGAAGACCCGCTGCGCGGCGCGCAGCCGGTCGGTGAGGCCGGCCAGCAGGTCGGGGCCGACCCGGACCGGGGGAGTGTCGGCGACCGGCCAGCGGGCGGTGGTCCGTACGGCGTCCAGGCTCGCCTTCCCGCACAGGCCGCAGGAGGAGGTGGTGTACACGTTCCGCTCGAGCGAGATGTCCGGCACCACCACGCCGGGGGCGAGCCGCACATCGACGACGTTGTACGTGTTCGCGCCGTCCGCGGTGGCGTCCGCGCAGTACACGATGCTCGCCAGCTGGGATGCGCAGTACGCGCCGTCGCTCGGTGACCCGTCCCATGGACCCTCCCCGGACCGAACCCTCCGCCCTCAGCACTCGACGACGTTGACCGCGAGCCCGCCGCGGGCCGTCTCCTTGTACTTGACCTTCATGTCGGCGCCCGTCTCCTTCATGGTCTTGATGACCTTGTCCAGCGACACGTGGTGGCGGCCGTCGCCACGCAGGGCCATCCGGGCCGCGGTGACGGCCTTGACCGCCGCCATGCCGTTGCGTTCGATGCACGGGATCTGCACCAGGCCACCGACCGGGTCGCACGTCAGGCCCAGGTTGTGCTCCATACCGATCTCAGCGGCGTTCTCCACCTGTTCCGGCGAGCCGCCGAGGACTTCCGCCAGGCCGCCCGCGGCCATGGAGCACGCGGCGCCGACCTCCCCCTGACAGCCGACCTCGGCGCCGGAGATGGAGGCGTTCTCCTTGAACAGCAGCCCGATGGCGCCGGCTGCCAGCAGGAACCGGACGACGGCGTCGTCGTCGGCTCCGTGGACGAAGTTGACGTGGTAGTGCAGGACCGCCGGGATGATGCCGGCGGCCCCGTTGGTCGGTGCGGTGACCACCCGCCCACCGGCCGCGTTCTCCTCGTTGACCGCCATGGCGTAGAGGGTCACCCACTCCAACGCCCGCCCCGCCGGATCGCCGTCGGCCCGCAGCGCCTTGGCCACAGCCGTGGCCCGGCGGCGGACCTTGAGCCCGCCCGGCAGCATCCCCTCACAGGACAGGCCGCGTGCCACGCACTCCCGCATCACCCGCCAGATCTCCAGCAGACCCTCGCGGATCTCCTCCTCGGTGCGCCAGGCCCGCTCGTTCTCCAGCATCAGTGCCGAGATCGACAGACCCGTCTCCCGGGTCAGGCGCAGCAACTCGTCACCGCTGCCGAAGGGGTACTTCAGCACCGTGTCGTCCGGCTTGACCCGGTCCTCGCCGACCGCTTCCTCGTCGACGACGAACCCGCCGCCGACCGAGTAGTACGTCGTCTCCAGCAGCGGCAGCCCCTCTGCGTCGTACGAGAAGAACGTCATGCCGTTGGCGTGGTACCGCAGGGAACGGCGGCGGTGCAGGACCAACTGACCGTCCGTGTCGAAGCCGATCTCGTGGGCATCGCCGAGGTCGCGGCCCAGCAGACGCAGCCGCCCCGTCGATCTGATCCGCTCGACGTCCAGTTCGGCCTGGCCGATGTCCACCGTGCGCGGCTCGTTGCCCTCCAGTCCGAGCAGCACGGCCTTGGGGCTGCCGTGACCGTGGCCGGTGGCACCGAGGGAGCCGAAGAGCTCGGCCCGCACCGACGCCGTCCGAGTGAGCAGACCTTCCCTTTCCAGCCGGCCGGCGAACATGCGGGCGGCCCGCATGGGTCCGACGGTGTGCGAACTGGAGGGACCTATGCCGATGGAGAACAGATCGAAAACGGAGATGGCCACGGGCGGGCTCCCTCCCGGAGTGGTTCCGGAAACTTCGGACCGAACCCCGGTGGTTTCAGATGAAGCAACGTACATCTCTATGCGCAACAGCTTTTCCCCGTGGGCACAGGGTTGTCAAGACGGCAGCACCGCGGCCTTGGCCGAGATGACAACAGACCGCCGGCGGCGACGTGTGGGCCACGTCGCCGCCGGCGGCGGTTACCTCAACGCACCTGCCGCGCGTAGGGCGCGACGGTGATCCGGTCGATCAGCGGCGCGTAGCGGGAGCGGAGCAGCACTCCGGGGAAGGTGTCCGAGGCGTAGGTGGTGCCGTCGAAGTTCGGCAGTTCCTCGGAGCGGAAGGTGATCGAGTTCTGTCCTTTCTTCAGGTGGACGGGGACGGTCAGCTCCCAGAAGTTGTTCTGGTGGAAGCTGTGCGGGAAGCCGATGCGCCGCATCTCGCCGCCGTTGACGGTGAGGTCGGCGTGACGGGCCAGCGGGTCCGGGTTGTAGTGGGTGGCCTCGGACTGCTCGGGGTTGGAGTAGCGGATGCGCAGCGCGTACAGCCCGCTGCGGTCGGCGGCGACGGTGAAGGTGGCGGTGTTGCCGTTGCCGGGGCCGCCGCCGATGCCGGTGATCGCCGTGCCGTCGGTGGCCAGGGAGAGCGGAGTCAGCGTGGCCGAGCCCGCGAGCTCGGCGTCCTGCGCCTCGTACGTACGTGTCGGCAGCTCTCCCTCCGTGGGCGTGACCGTGAGACGGTCCACGAGGGTGGTGGACGAACCTCCCGTCAGGGTCACCTTGTTGATGCCGCCCGACAGGGAGACCGCGACGCTGTTCCCGCCCTTGCCGAGGCGCTGGACGTCCTGGCCGTTGACGGAGAGCCGGGCGCCGGTGCCGTCGAGCGTGTCGACCTTGAGGGTGGCCTCGCGGTCGGCGGGTGAGTACACCCAGAACGTGGCGGTCCCCTTCTTCGGGAGCCGGGCCGCGCCGGAGCCGGTGGCAGGGGTTTCGGTGTGCTTCGGCAGCGTGTAGACCGGCTGCGCCCCGCCGCCCAGCCAGGCCAGTTCACCCTCGTACACCTGCGTGCCGACCGCATCCCGCGGCAAGGACAGGGTGAGACGGTCGACGATGGCGTCGCCCTTGGTGGCGCGCTTGCCGTCGAGGCTCTTCGCGGCGAGCGTCAGGGTGTGCTCGCCCTTGGTGAGGTGGACCTCGGTGTCGGTGTGGTCCCACACCACCCACTTGTAGCCGAGGGGCAGGTACAGCTCCTGCTCGCTGTCGGCCTCGCCGTCCACCCTCAGGAAGACGTTGGTGGGGCCCTGCTCCCTCACCTTGTCGAAGGTGTTGAGGGAGTTGGCGAAGACGCTCAGGTCGTACGTGCCGTCCTCGGGCACGTCCACGGTGAAGTCGAGCGTGACGTCCGAGCCGGTGCGCAGGCCGCCCACGTCGTAGCCGCCGGAGGTGTAGAACTTCGACACATCGCGCGGCGAGCCCTCCGGGCCGTTCTTCGAGTAGCCGGAGCCGCTGTGGGCGGCGTCCTCCGCCTCGTAGGAGCCCTGCCAGCGCGCGGGCGGGGACTGCGTGCTCTTCGCCTTCCCGGCGGGGCTGAGGACGATCTCGTACGCCGAGGACTCCTTCAGCTTCGGCAGCGCGCCGTCACCGAAGTCGACGACGACCTGGCCGTCGTCACCGACCTCCAGGTTCGTCTCCGTCAGCAGCTTCGGGCCGGAGTTGTCACCGACCTGCCCGCTCCACTCGATCTCGCGCACCCAGGCGTGCACCCGGTCCCCGAAGAGCTGCTTCGGGACGCCCGCGAAGGTGATGTGTCCCTTGCCGGTCGACCCGCCGAAGATCAGCCGGGCCTGCTTCTTCTTCTCGTCCAGTGTGGCCACGCCCTGCATGGTGTAGTTCTCGCCGGGGAAGGGCGGGGTCACCTGCACGGTGTGACCGCTCATCGAGGCGTACGAGTGCAGCAGCCACCACTGGCCGTTGCCTCGGCCCGACTGCACCGCGGAGTCGGAGAGGTTGCCGTCGATGTTCCAGTACGCGATGTCGGCGTCCACCTTGGACTCCTCGATCGCGGACACCCACTGGATCATCTGGCCGGGCACCGAGGTGTGGTAGTTGAAGGCGTACTCGTTGATGTTGACGGGGAGCTGGGTGCCCTCCTTGTCGGTGCCCTTGAACAGCTCCTTCTCCCACGCCCGGTACTTGGCGACGCTCTCGCGCACCGCTTCCGGGTGGCTCAGCTCGTGCCAGGTGATGACGTCCGGGAGGGTGCCCGCGGCCAGGGTGTGCGTGAGGAAGCCCTTCACCTGGTCGTAGAGGACGCTGGTGTTGGGGCCGGCGATGCGGGCGCCCGGCATCCTGCCCTTGATGAGCTTGTACGCGTCGTCCCAGGCGGCGAAGTAGTCGTCCGGGTCGCTCAGCCAGCTGACCTTGTTGTAGCTCCACTCGCCGGTGCCGAACATGTTGCCCTCGGGCTCGTTGAACGGCACGAAGACGATGTTGTCCTGGTACTGCTTCGGCAGCTGCAGTACCTGATCCACCTGCTTGGCGATCTTCTCCTCGTAGAGCTTGAGCTTCTCCTCGGGAGTGTTGCCCGGCCACTGGTACGGGAAGCCGCGGTGGATGTCGGTCATGTAGATGTACACGTCACCGTCGGTGGAGTCGGCCAGCGGCTTGACCACCTCCAGCGCGTCGGCACCGGGGTGCTGCGGGCCGTCCTGCGCCTTGGTGGAGACCGTGCGCAGGCCCATGCCCTCCATGAGGTTGTTGGTGGGCACGTCCGGTCCGTACACCCCGTAGAGGGTGCCGGAGGCTCCGCCGTGGAACGCGCCGGTGTCCGAGCCGAGGTCCACGGTGAGCTGTCCCTCGCGGACCACGGTGACGGTGGCCTTCACCGCGCGCCCGGCTGCCGTGCCCGCCACCGTGAATGTCCCCGGCCGGTCGTACTTCTCGGGCGGTACGGCGTCCCAGGTGATCGGGGTGTCACGGTCGTAGCCGTCGGAGAAGGAGGAGCGGACGGCCGCGGGGAGGGACGGGGCGGTCCCGGTCGTCGTACGGACCTCGAAGGACGTCCGGGAGAGTTGCTGGAGGGTGGGCAGGGCGCCGACCGTGCCGGCCACCTGCTCGGGGCTGAGCGCCGAGTGCCACACGGTGAAGTCGTCGACCGCGCCCTTGAGCAGCGGATCCGGCCAGAAGGACTTGCCGATGTAACCGGCGGCCGTCGCCGAACCGTCCAGCAGATCCTTGGCCTTGATGCTGGTCCGGGCGGACGAGACCGCCACGCCGTCGAGGTAGGTGGTGAGCCGGCCGGCGGAGGTGTCGAGGGTGACGGTGACGGTCCGCCACTCGTTCGCGGGAAGCATCGCGTAGCCGTTGACCTGTGCCTCCGCACCGCCTCCATTGGTGGTCACGGCGGTGCGCAGCACCCCGTTTCCGCTGTACGGGGTGGTGAAGAGGTACTTCGTGGTGTTGGTGCCCAGATCGAAGATCCGCTGCCAGGACGACGTGTCACCGCTCCACTTCACGCGGGCGGAGACCGTCAAGTCGGTCGCGGCGCCGAGTACTTCGCGGGGCAGGCGGACGTACGCGCCGTCGGAGTCGGGCGCCCCGCCGGGCAGGGCCAGCGCCTTGCCGCCGTCCGTGCCCGCCACGGACTGGGCGGTGGAGCCGTTCACCAGGGTCGCCGTCAGGCCGTTGCCGGAACTGTCGGTGATCCTGCCGGAGGTCAGATCGTCCTGGTCGAAGGTGTAACGGGCTGCGGGCTGGGGAGCGTCGGCCGCTTGCGCGGGGGCGGCTGGTGCGGTCAGCAGGCCCGCGCCGAGAGCCACGGCCACCGCGGCCGGGGCCCGGCGCCGGGCGGATCTGTCAGCGGATGGCATGGATTGCGTCCTCAATCCTCGATCGAGTAACCGGGAGGGTGCGGAACGGGGCTCGGGGTAGCACGAAGGGACCAGTTCATCGAACCGGTTCGAGGAAGCTAGCACCGGTAAACGGGGCCAGCAATCCCTCCTGCGCGAGGTTCTCCCGGCTCCTTCGCTTCATGCTCGAACCGGTTCGACATTTCGGATAGGGAGCCGCACCGCCCACGGCGCGACCGCACCGCACTTCGCCGACTGTCTGGCCCTGGTGTGCCCGCCTACCGTGCCGGGCACAACGCATGGTCGATGAGCGCGCTGGCGGCGTCCTCCTGCTCAAGTGCGTGCGCTTCGCTGTCTGCGCGTGCGGTGGACATGGAGACCACGGCGCTGCGCCTGCCGTCGTCGGTGACACCGTTCAAGGTCACATACCCTCCGTCACCACCCTCGTGGCTCCAGTAGATTCCGCCGCACGACAGCGGCCGCTGCACCAGCCCCAGCCCGTACCGGCCGTCCGGCCACATCGCCTCCGCGGCCCCGCTGACGGCGACGGTCCGTTGCATCTGGTCCAGTTGCCGGGGGTGCAGCAGTCGGCCTGCGAGCAGTGAACGAAAGAAGCGGTTGATGTCCGCGGTGGTGGAGACGAACGACGTCCCGGCGTCATTCAGGACCTGCTCGGTGACGTTCACCAGGGCGCCCCCGCCGAAGAGCTGATAGGCGTCGGCATGCGGGTGCGGCAGCGTGGGCGATGTGCCGGTCCACCGGGTGTGCGCGAGACCGAGCGGACCCAGGATGCGGTGGGTGATCTCCTGGTGGACCGGATTCCCGGTGATCCGCTCGATGATCATGTCGAGCAGGAGATAGCCGGTGTTGGAGTACGCCCACCCGTGGCCGGGCGGGAAGTCGGGCCGGTGGTTCATCGCGCGCGCCACGAGCTGCTCGGGCCGGTACACGTCGTAGCGGTGTTCGTAGTAGTCCCGGGGCGAGGAGAAGTCCGGGTAGTCGTCGTGGATGCCGCTGGTGTGCTGGAGCAGCTGCCGGATGGTGATCGCGGAGCCGTCATTGCCATGGCCCTTCACCACACCGGGCAGCCGGCGTTCCACGGTGTCGTCCAGGGACAGCATGCCCTCCTCCTCCAGTTGCAGGATCACGGTGGCCACGAAGGCTTTGGACGTACTCGCCGTGCGGAAGTAGCCATTGGGTGCGAGGGGACGATGAGTCCGAAGGTCGGCGACACCGCTGGTGGCGACCAGGTGCCGGCCCTCGGCGGTGACCGCACGGGCCTGGACGCCGACGACTCCCAGAGCACGGATCGCATCGGCATCGCGCTGTAACCGAGCCTGGTCGTCACTCTTCCGGCCGGACTCGGCCGACACGCTCTGGGAGGTGGCCGTGGCAAGGACAGCGGCCAGCGCCACAGCGGCCGCCGCCGTGCGACGCCCCGCCATGCGGCCGAACGTCCGGGCCGGGCGACGCATACGGGTGCCGACTGGAGACAAGTCGCGCATCTGCGACAGTATTCTCATGATTCCCATGCTCGAACATTAGGTCGGCTTGATCATGGGGGTCGATACGGGTAACCCGAGGCTTCGGAGTGGGGCCCTCCCCACCTGTCCGCCGGTAGGGCACTCCGGCGCCGGCCCGGGCCGGCGCCACCGCATTCCGGGCCGGTGAAGCGCCGGTGAAAACCCTGTGGAAGCGGTGTCAGGGGGGCCGTTTATGCTGCACCGGACGATCACGCGGGACCAGGGGAGGGCGCGGCATGTTCGGCAAGCTGTTCGGCAGAGGAGCGGAGAGACCGGCGGCGGATCCGCACGCCCTTCCCGTCCCGCGCAGGCAGAAAAACGGGATGTACACGCTGCGCGCGCTCGGGGACGCCCGGGTGCTGGCGCTGGTGGAAGCGGCCGACGCGGGTGACTGGGAGGCTGTCAAGGCGGCGCTGGCGCCCTTCGATCTCGGCCGCTACCACCAGGTGCTGGGTGAACTCGCCGACCTGGACGGTGTGCAGGACTGGATCGGCCGGGCCGTCGAGGAGGACAAGGAGCACCGCGCGACGGCCCTGCTGATATCCGGGACGCGTCACATCAGCTGGGGCTGGGAGGCGCGCACCGCCGCCCGTGCCGTGCACGTCACGGAGGAACAGTGGCGGATCTTCCACGAGCGGCTCCACATCGCCGAGCAGCAGCTGCTGGAGGCCGCCGAGTTGCGGCCGGAATGGGTCACGCCGTGGCGCCGCCTCCTCACCTCCGGTCGCGGCATGTCACTGGGCCGTGCCGTCAACGAGACCCGGCTCGACGCCGCCCTGCGCCGTGACCCGCTGGACCTGGAGACACACATCGAGTGGGTGTCGCAGTTGCAGCCCCGTTGGGGTGGCGAGCCGGGGCAGGCCCTGGCGTTCGCCCAGGAGGCCTTCGCCCGCGCCCCGGAGGGCCACCGCCTCGGCTGCGTGATCGCCATGGCGTACATCGAGGAGTGGGTCGAGTCGGAGCGTGGGGACTACCTCCAAACCGACGAGATCCGGGCGCAGTTGCGGGAGGCGGCCGACTACAGCATCCTCCACCCCGCCTATGTGTGGCGCCCGGGCTGGCAACAGGACTTCAACATGTTCGCCATGGCCCTGTCGCTGGCCGGTGAGCGCCACACGGCCCGGCGCGTCTTCCAGACGCTGGACGGCGCCTGCACCAAGTGGCCGTGGACCTACTTCGCGGAGCCGGAGAAGGAGTTCGCGCGCCATCACCGCCGCGCTTGAGCACGCACCATCACCGCCGCGTCCGAGCGCGCGCCATACCGCCGCGTCCGAGTACGCACCACCACCGCCGCGTCCGAGTACGCACCACCACCGCATCCGAGCACGCGCCGCCCATCGGCCCCGCCCACCCACCCGTCGCCCTTCCCACTCCGGACTGCCCGATGACACTGCCCCACGCCGCCGCGGACCCGGCCGGCGCCGACCGCACCTTCCAGGTCGATCTGCGCGGCCTCGTCGATCTCCTCTCCCACCACCTCTACTCCAGCCCTCGCGTCTACCTGCGTGAACTGATGCAGAACGCGGTGGACGCGCTGACCGCCCGGCACGCCCTCGAACCGGCCGCCCCCGCCGAACCCTTCGGCATCCGCCTGTACGCCAACGGCTCGGTGGTACGCGTCGAGGACGACGGCGTCGGTCTCACCGAGGCCGACGTGCACACCTTCCTCGCCACCATCGGCCGCAGCAGCAAGCGCGCCGACCGGATAGCCGAACAACGTGGCGACTTCATCGGCCAGTTCGGCATCGGCCTGCTCTCCTGCTTCCTGGTCGCGGACGAGATCCACGTCCTGAGCCGCTCCGCCCGCACCCCCGACGCACCCGCCGTGGAGTGGCGGGGACGCGGCGACGGCAGCTACACCGTCCGCACCCTGCCCGCCTCCGCCCGCCCCCGGCCGGGCACCACCGTCACGCTGACCCCGCGTGCCGACGCGGCCGAGTGGACCCGCCCGGCGCAGGTGCACGCGCTGGCCCGCCACTTCGGCTCCCTGCTGCGCCACCCGGTGACCTTCGACGACGGCACGGGCGGCACCGGCGGCCCGGGCGCGCCCGTCAACCCCGAGCCCGCACCCTGGACGCGCACGTACCCCACGCCGGGAGCCCGTTCCCGGGCGCTGGCCGCGTACGGTGAGGAGGTCTTCGGGTTCAGGCCACTGGACACCATCGAGCTGGACCTGCCGGCCGTAGGCCTGAAGGGCATCGCGTGCGTGCTGCCGGAGGCGGTGCCGGCCGGCCGCCGCCACGGCCATCGCGTGCACGTCAAGGGCATGCTGCTGTCCGAGCAGGCCGAGGAGATCCTTCCCGACTGGGCGTTCTTCGTCCGCTGCGTCGTCGACGCCGAGAGCCTGCGCCCGACCGCGTCCCGCGAGTCCCTGTACGAGGACGACACCCTCGCCGCCGTCCGCGACGCCCTCGCCGAGCGGCTGCGCGCCTGGATCGCCCGCGTCGCCGCCAGCGACCCGGACCTGCTGGGCCGCTTCCTCCAGGCCCACCACCTGGCCGTGAAGTCGCTCGCGGTGTACGACGACGAGATCCTGCGGATGCTGCTGCCCTGGCTGCCGTTCGAGACCACCGACGGGCACACCACCCTCGACGAGTTCGCACGCACCCACCGCACCGTGCTCGTGACGTCGAGCGTGGAGGAGTTCCGGCAGGTCGCGGCGATCGCCTCGGCCGCCGGGCTGGGCGTCGTCAACGGCGGCTACACCTACGACCGCGACCTGGTCCACCGGCTGCCCGAGATCAGGCCCGAAGTCAGCGTCGCCGATCTCGACCCGGAGACCCTCACCGCCCACCTCGACCCCGTCGACCGGGAGACGGAGCTGGCCGCCGCGGCCTACCTCGCCCAGGCCCGCGACGCCCTCGCCGTCTTCGACTGCGACGTGGCGCTGCGCACCTTCCAGCCCGCCTCCGCCCCCGCCCTCCTCGTCGACAGCCGCGAGGCCCGGCACGAGCGCACCCGCTCCCGGCTCGCCCGTGAGCAGGAGGGCGGTCTGTGGGGCGACATCCTCGGCGCCCTGCGCCAGGAGGCCCCGCGGGCCCAGCTGATCCTCAACCAGCTCAACCCGCTGGTCCGCACCGCCGTCACCATCGACGAGCCCGAGCTGGCCCGCACCAGCGCCGAAGCCCTCTACGGGCAGGCCGCGATGCTGTCCCGGCGCCCGCTCAGGCCCGCCGAGTCGAGCCTCATCAACCGCTCCTTCCTCGACCTTCTCGCCCACGCCCTCCGCAAGGACAGCTGACGATGCCCACCGCACCCCATCCCCAGAGCACGGACGAGCTGTACCAGGCGCTCCAGGAGAACGACCGGCGCCCCTACGGCCGCACCCGCACCGTCACCGCCGAGGAACTCGTCGACGCCGCCGAGCAGTTCGCGGAGCCCCTCCCGCTCGTCCACGCGCTCCTCGAACTCCAGGAGGCGTACACGTACGGCTCCGAACCCCGGAAGTCGCCCGTCGTCTTCGCCCGCCTGCTCACCCTCTTCGACGAGCAGCCCGACGTCTTCGACGACCGCCTGCGCCACCTGCTGTTCTGGCGGTTCAAGTGGGTGGCCCACGCGCTGCGCCAGCTTCCCGAGATGCCGCTGACCAGCCTGCGCCAGTGGCTGACGGAGATGCGCGACCGCTACGAGAAGGCCGGCCTCGGCCTCCAGCCCTACTACGGCCAGGCCTACCAGCTCGCGGCCCACGTAGGTGAGGACACCACCCTCGCCTACGAGCTGTGGGCCGGCCGCACCCGTACCCGGCTCAGCGACTGCGAGGCCTGCGAGATCTGCCAGCGCGCCCGCCACCACCTCAGGGCGGGCGACGACGAGCGGGCGCTGCGCATCTGGGAGCCCGTGCTGGCCGGGAAGGAATCCTGCCAGGAGGAGCCCGCCCGCTCCTTCTCGTACGCGCTGCTGCCCCTGCTGCGTACCGACCGCACCGACCGGGCCCGCGAACTGCACCTCGCCGGATACCGCGGCTGCCGACGCAACCCCTCGATGTCCGGGGAGGTCGGCCGGCACCTGGAGTTCTGCGCGCTGACCGGCAACGAGGCACGCGGCCTGGAACTGCTCGCCGAGAACCGGAACCTGTTCGACGAGGTCGACTCGCCGCTGGACCAGCTCGACTTCCTCACCGGCGTGGAGGTCCTCCTCCAGCGCGTCGAGCTCCTCGGCCACGGCGAACTGCCCGCCGCCGGATACGCGGGCCGCACCTGGACGGTGGCCGGCCTGCGCGCCGAGGTGCGCGGCCGCGCCGACGACCTCGCCGCCCGCTTCGACGCCCGCAACGGAACGACGGCCCACACCGACCGCCGCAGGGCCCGCCTCGACCGAGCCCCGCTCCTGGACGCGCTGGAACTCACCCTGCGCACCCGCCACCTCGACGACGTGGCCCCGGCCGCCCCGGTCACGGCACCCGCAGGCCGTACGGCCGGCACCGTCCCCGACGAACTGCCCGAACTCATCCTCCGGGCGAGGAAGGCGGAGGAGCAGGGCCACCCGGACGCACAGGTCTGCTGGGCGCGGCTGCGGACACTCGTCGCCGCCCGCGACTACGCCCACCCCGACGACCCGGCCGTCGGCTCCCTCGTCCAGCTGCGCGCCGACCTGCTGGCCGACGAGGCGGGCCGGGCGGGCGAGAGGGACGAGTACGCCGACTCCGTCGCCCTCCACGAGGAGGCCGCGGCCCTGTACGACGACGCCGGCCTGCCGGGCCACGCGGCGCTCGCCCGCGCCTACGCCCTGCTCGCCGCCGCCGAGATCCCCGCGGAGGGCGCGGACGGGCCCGAGGCGAAGGCCGCCGCGCTGACCGCCGCCCACGCGTCCCTCGTCCGCCTGCAGGAGGAGACGCCCGGCCTCGCTGCCTACCAGGAGGCCCGCCTGCTGCGGCTGCGGGTGACCGCGCTCGCCCTGCGCCTGCAGACCTCGGGCAGCGAGGAGCACGTCGCGCCGGTCTTCGCCGAAGTGGACCTGCTGCACGCGTTCGCCACCCGCCACGACATCGCCGGGCAGATCTCCGGCGCCCTGCTGCTGCGGGCCAGCACGTACGCCATCTCCGGCGACCTGCCCGCCGCGGTCACCGAGATCGACGCACTCCTCGACCGGCTGACGGCACACGGTCCCACCTGGCACCTGCCCCGCACCCTCGGACTGCGCGGCCGGCTCCGACTCGGCCTCCGGGACGCGCAGGCAGCGTACGCGGACCTCACCGAGGGCCTGCGACGGGCCGCCGACTGGCCGGCCGACACGATCGACACCACCCGCCTCCACGGTGACCTGGCCGAGGCCTGCATGCACCTGGGCCGCCCCGAGGAGGCACTGCGGCACCTGACGCGCTCGGCGGAGGTGCATCTTCGCCGGGGCAGCCGGATCGACGCGTTCTGCACCTACAGCAACGCGGCCCAGCTCAGTCTCGACCTGGGCCGCGTCGAGGACTGCATCGCCCTGCTCGACTCCCTGCTGGCCGAACCGGACGCCGCCGCCGGAGAGCTGGACGACCGGCTCATCGCCCAGCTGCGCCTGACCCGCGCCCGCGCGCTGCACGCGGGGGAGGATCTGAAGGCCGCCACGGCGGAGTTCGTCGCCCTCGCGGCCGAGTCGGCGGGCTGGGACGACGACCCGGGCAGCCACGCCATGATCGCCGCGGAGACGGCCGTACTCCTCGGCGAGTCCGGCGAGTTCGGCCGGGCCCGTGCGGCCGCGGACCAGGCGATCGCCGCGCACGCCCGGGCCCCGCGCTACGAGCAGCTCAGCAACTGCCTGCGCGAACTCGCCCGCGTCCAGGCCCAGAAGCAGGGTCCCGACGGCCTGGCCGACGCCCTCGCCTACCTGGCCGACGCCGGCCGTATCGCCGACGAGGCCCGCGCTGCCGCATACGAGGCCCACGGCCGCTCCCTGGACACGGCACTCGCCTACGAACACGGGCGGGTCAACGCCTACGCCGGCGAGTACGAGGACGCACTGGCCGCGCTGGAGAAGGCCCTCGCTCTGCTCGGCGAGCCGGGACCGGAGGACGACCGTGCCGGCGAGTGGGCCGAGTGCGTCCGCCTCGCGGGTGCCGTGGAGGGCATCTACCTGGAACGCCCCGGCCCCGCCCTCACCCGTCTCGACGCGGCGGTCTCCCACCTGACCGCCCTGGGTCACACCGAGGAGATCGAACCGCTGACCTCCCTGGTGGCCCGTCTGCGCGACGAGGAGTGACGCGCGGGCCGTGGTGCCGGGGCGGCAGCCCGCCCCGGCACCACGGCGCCGCCAGACGCGCGACACCGTGCGTTCCGCAGGGGTGCGGTTTTCCGCAGGGTGTCCGGTGCGGACCACCGCACCGGACTTGACGGCAATCCGCATACCGCCGCTGAGCTGCGGTTTCTAGCTTGGAGGTCAGTCGGGGCCCCGGCCCCGGGCGACTGACCCGCCAGCTTGGAGACTCGTATGCACCTCATGTCCTTGGCCCTGCCGCAGGAACCCGCCGACGGCATCGGGGGCTGGGCCGCCGATCTCGTCGACACCCTGGGCGGTCCCGGAGCCGGCCTGGCCACCGCGCTGGAGAACCTCTTCCCGCCGCTGCCGAGCGAGGTGATCCTGCCGCTGACCGGGTTCGCCGCCGGGCAGGGAGTTCTCACCCTGGCCTCGGCACTGTTCTGGACCACGCTCGGCTCGGTGGCGGGAGCCGTGGTCCTCTACTGGATCGGCAGGCTCTTCGGCCGTGAACGCATGCACGCGATCTGGGCGAAGCTGCCGCTGGTGAAGGCTTCCGACCTGGAGCGCACGGAGCGGTGGTTCGCGAAGCACGGCACCAAGGCGGTCTTCCTCGGCCGCATGGTGCCGATCTTCCGCAGCCTCGTCTCCGTCCCCGCAGGGGTGGAGCGCATGCCCCTGGCCGTGTTCGTCATGCTGACCACGCTCGGCAGCCTGATCTGGAACTCCGTCCTGGTGCTGGCCGGTTACTGGCTGGGCGACCAGTGGGAGCTGGTGGAGACCTACGTCGGGATCCTCTCCAAAGCGGTGCTGGTCCTGGTGGTCGCCGCCCTTGCGGCCTACGTGGCCGTACGGCTGCGCGGCCGCAACCAGGCCCGGCACCGCCGCACTTCATGACCCGCGACAGGCACTCTCAGCGATCTTGCTGCGGCGATCAGGCCGCGTCAGTAGGCTCAGCCCTTGTGCAGGGGGACTCCGCAGGCATCACCGCCCATGACCCGCCGGGCCGGTGGGGCCAGGGCGACGCCGCGGCGATCCGGCCGACCTCCTTGCCGCGCCGGAGCGTCGGTACGCTTCTCGGCTGCGTCACGGCCTTGCTCGACTCCCTCTACTTCCTCGTCGTGGGCACCGCTCTCGGCCCCTTCCTGCTGTGGCCGCTCACCCGCACCAGTGCCCTCGGCATCCTCATGACCGGAGCCCGTCGGCTGACGGCCCTGGAGCGGCTCCGCCGGGCCGTCTTCTTCGGTGACCGCTTCCCCGAGCACTACACGGCGTCCGAGCAGAAGATCCTTCGCTATCTGGCGGTCCGCAGCTACACAGGACTGCTGTGCGGCGTCGTCCTCGGACTGCTGGGCTTCGGCATCGTCCTGGCAGGGCTGCTCGTGAGGGGAATGGCCCAGGGGACCCTCCGCTGGGACGAGTTGCTGACGCAGGTGCTGCTCGGCGGTGTGCTGCTCTTCCTCGACGTCCAGGGGCTCCACTCACTCACCACCCTGGACAGGCACATCGCCCGCGAGTGTTTCGGCCCCTCCGAACGAGAACTGCTGCAGCGCCGCATCCATGAACTGGCCACCAGCCGGGCGGCGATCGTGCGGGCGGTGGACACCGAACGCCGGCGCATCGAGCGGGACCTCCACGACGGGATCCAGCAGCGCCTGGTGGCACTGGGCATGCTGCTCGGCCGGGCACGCAGGGGACGCCACCCTGAGCGAGCAGACGCCCTGTTGCGCCAGGCGCATCAGGAGTCGCAGGACATCCTCGCGGAACTGCGCGAAGTGGCCTGGCGGATCTATCCGTCGGCGCTGGACAGCCTGGGGCTTGAGGAGGCACTGGGCGGGGTGTCCGAGCGGTGCGGCATCCTCGTCCGTACGGAGTTCGACGTCGATGGGCCGCTGCCGCAACCGGTGCAGACCGCCGCGTACTTCGTGGTGTCGGAGTCCGTGAACAACGCGGCCAAGCACTCCCGGGCCACGGCCGTCTCCGTGCGGGTCGCGCTCCGCGGTCGGGTGCTCTCGGTACAGGTCCGGGACAACGGCGAGGGCGGGGCGAATCCTGCGGGCAGCGGGCTGAGCGGACTGCGCAGCCGGGTGGCCGCGCTCGATGGCGTCCTGCGCGTCGACAGCCCCGAAGGGGGACCCACCACCATTACCGCGGAGCTGCCATGCGCCTGATGATCGCCGAGGACTCGACCCTGCTGCGCGAGGGGCTGGTCCGGCTCCTGGTCGAGGAGGGACACGAGGTCCTGGGCGCGTTCGGCGACGCCGGTCCCCTGCTGGAGGAGATGGCGTCGCGGCGACCCGACGCCGTCGTCCTCGACATCCGGATGCCTCCGACACACACCGACGAGGGACTGCGTGCGGCCCTGGAGATCCGTGAGCGGTGGCCGGAGGTCGGCGTACTGGTGCTGTCCCAGCACATCGAGCGCAACTATGCGGCGCAGCTGCTGGCCGGGGGCGCGGAACGCGTGGGGTATCTCCTCAAGGACCGCGTCGCCCAGGTCGAGGAGTTCCTCGACGCCTTGGAGCGCGTCCAGGCGGGCGGCGCCGCCATCGATCCAGAGGTGGTGCGGCAACTGGTCATCCGCACGACGAACGGAGATCCGCTGACCCGCCTCACGCCCCGCGAACGCAATGTCCTCGAGACTCTGGCCCAGGGGCACACCAACACGGCCATCGCGCAGAAACTGCACATCTCGCTGAGCGCGGTGGAGAAGCACCTCAACATGATCTTCGACAAGCTGGAGCTGTCGCACACCACCGGTTACAGCCGGCGGATCCTGGCGGTCCTGAGGTATCTGGAGTCGTAGAGCGCCGCGGGTCTCATCGTGCTGCCCCGCACGCCAGGACAGCCCCGCGGTCAAGAATTCTGTCGGACTCTGGTGTTCGCCCCTGTTGTTCGCCCCTGTTCGGATCCGTGACTTTCTCCGCGCCCAGTGATTGACAGGTCAAGTGCCCCACGGCGAGACTTCCTGATGCACCTTCATGGCTGACTTGGGAACGATCACAGTCGGCTGACCACCGATGCTCACCCGCCATCCCACGCGCTACTGGGAGCGCGCACAACACTCCTGGGGGTGCCTTCCTCGGGCATGCCTCGCTCTCCGGGCGTTCGTGTGGTGGTCGTCGTCGCGCCAAAGGAGGTTCGTCGTCGTGCCAGAGGAACACACGCAACCACCCCCGGGTGGGCCTGTGCGGCGCATCGTCGCCGTGGTCACGGTCGTCCTCGCGACGCTCATGGCCATCGTGGCGGGAGTTCCGGCGTCCGCAGCCGAGAACCCGTACCAGCGGGGGCCGGACCCGACCCTGGCGAGTGTCGCGGCCACCCGCGGAACGTTCGCCACCGCGCAGCAGAGTGTGCCGCCGGGGAACGGTTTCAACGGCGGGATGATCTACTACCCGACCGACACCAGCCTGGGGACGTGGGGTGCGGTCGCGATCGTGCCCGGCTACACCGCGCGGTTCGCCGACGAGGAGGCGTGGATGGGGCACTGGCTGGCCTCGTTCGGGTTCGTGGTGATCGGCATCGAGACCAACAGCCGTAACGACTTCGACACGGCCAGGGGGACGCAGTTGCTGGCCGGGCTGGACTACCTCACCCAGAAGAGTCCGGTACGGAACCGGGTCGATCCCGGCCGGCTGTCGGTGGTGGGCCACTCCATGGGCGGTGGCGGGGCGTTGGTCGCGGCCGAGCGGCGGCCGTCGTTGAAGGCCGCCGTGGGACTCACACCGTTCAAGCCGTCCGGAAACCTCGTCGGCGACCGGGTACCGACCATGATCATGGGTGGCACCAAGGACACCACGGTCACCCCGTCCTACCTGGACGGCCTGTACACCACCCTGCCGACCGCGACAGAGAACGCGTACCTGCAGCTCACCGGGGCCGGTCACCTCTTCCCCACCAAGCCCAACTCCCTTGAGATGCGGATCCTGATCCCCTGGCTCAAGACATTCGTGGACAACGACACCCGGTACACCAAGTTCCTGTGCCCCACACTGGCCGACCCCACCGGCGTCTCGACGTACCGCAGTACGTGCCCTTACGCACCGGCGAACAAGTAGGCGTCGTCGCTGCGTACCTTCGTCAACCCCTCCAGCGACCAATGCCGCCCCGTCGGCAGTGTCTCCAACCCGGCGCAGATGACCGGGCTGCTCAACGCGGCGTACACGCAGGTGAAGGCGGTGTCGCCGAACTCGACGGTGTGCATCCACCTGGCCCGGCCGCAGAAGTACGACGTGATGACGACGTTCTCCAGCCGCTTCGCCGCGAGCGGCGGCAAGTGGGACGTGTCGGTGTTCTCCTCGGATCGGGGCCCGTGGGCGCCTTCTTCTGCAACGACCGCACCCACTTCGAAACCTACGGTGCGCGGCGGATCGCCGGGCTCGTCGCCGGCAGAACCTTCCGCTCGCCGGGTATCTCAGGCAGCACCCGGCACCGTGTGCGGTTCGACCGCTTCTCGGGCCGTGGCGGAGGGCGCCCGGCCGCTGGGCGCCCTGACGGGGCATCGGCGTCAGGCCCGTGAGGCCGCTCGCGCAGCCGCGGGTGCGGAGGCCGACTCCATGGCGTGGTCGAGGAAGCGCCGGGCGATCGGCGGCACGGCACGTGAGCTCAGCCAGGCGATGCCGATGTCCCGGGCACCGCGTACATCAGTGATCTCCAGGTAGCGGATCGGGGCGTCCAGGGTCGCCGTCGTGTCCGGCGACGACGGGATCAGGGACACCCCCAGGCCGGCGGCGACCAGGCCGCGCAAGGTCTCCACCTCCTCGCCCTCGAAGCCGACGAGCGGGACGAAACCGGCCTCGCGGCACAGCGTCTCGGTGATGTCCCGCAGCCCGTATCCGGGCTTGAGCAGGATGAACCGCTCCTCGGCCACCTCGGCCAGCCGGATCCGGTGGCGCCGGGCCAGCCGGTGCCGGGCGGGGACGGCCAACCGTAGTGGCTCCACCAGGAGGCGCCGCCAGGTGATCAGCGGGTGGCCGGGCTCGCTGCTGGTGATGATCAGGTCCGCGGTGGCGTCGAGGAGGTGCCGGGTCAGTCCGGCCTCGCCGTCCTGGTGCAACTCGAACCGGGCCTGCGGGAACGACTGCCTGAAGTCCGTGACGAGTCTGGGCACCAGCCAGGTGCCGAGCGTGTGCAGGAAGGCCAGCGACACCACGCCCGCATCGGGGTCCACCACCTCGGCCACGGCTCGCCGGCCCCGGTCGTAGTTGTCGAGCGTCGCGTCGACGTACTCCTTGAACACCCGTCCCGCAGGGGTGAGGCGCAATCCACGCCCCACCCGCTGGAAGAGTTCCGCGCCGACCTCGTCCTCAAGCCGCTTCAGGGCCCGCGACAGGGCGGGCTGGGTGATACGGGCGTCCGCCGCGGCGTCGGTCACCGTCGTTCCCTCCGCGACGGCCTGGAAGGAGCGCAGCACCTGAAGGTCCATACGGCCATTCTCCTCCCTCATGGACCAGAGAGGATCCAGGCGACAGCGGTATGGGTCCCGGCCGTGCGGCAGCGCGGTCAGGTGCGGGCGGCAGGTCCGGGCTCGCCCGCCACCACCTGCGCGGTCACCCTGTCGCAGAGCCGCTCGGCCGCCGTGATCGCGGCCTCCCAGTCGGGCAGCGACCGGCCGGGCCGTGCCGGTTCGCCGCGGGCGTGAGCGACGGCCCGACGCGCCTCGGCCAGCTGGTGGTAGGCGGCACGGCGCAGCGACTGCCGGTGGACCGGGCCCGCTTCCGGGGCGACGTCGCGGTAGCGCCGGGCGGCGGCGACGGCGGCCTCGGTCTGCGCCTCGGCCCGGTGCGCCGCGGAGTCGGGCCACACCGCGAAGTGCGCGACGAGCACCAGCGCGGAGGCCAGAGCGGTGTCCAGGATGCGTGTGCCGTACAACGCCCGATGGTCACCGAGCAGGTCGACGAGCACGAACACGACCGCGGTCAGGCCCGTGGTGGCGAGCGCGTAGTGATGGCGCACGCCTACGGCCATCAGCGCGCCGAAGACCGCCACCACGCCGATCAGCGGGTAGGCGCCGGTCGCCGCCAGGGACACCGCGCCGATGGCGGCCACGCCGACGACCGTGCCGACGCAGCGGTGCAGCGCCCGGGTGAACAGCGGGCCGAAGTCGGGCTTGTACACGAAGGCCACCGTCATGGGGAGCCAGTAACCGCGAGGGCCGTGCAGAGCCTCGGCGAGCAGGTGGGCGACGAGCACACAGCCTGCCAGCAGGGTGGCGTAGCGCAGGTGCGCCGTCCGTCCGGGCCATGAGTGCGCCGGCAGGTGCAGCGTCGGGTCGGCGGGGTCCGGTTCGTCGTCGACGGCAGCGCACAGGTCGGCCAGGGCGCGCCTGCCCGGCGAGTCCGCGTCGCCCGCCGGCACCGCATGCTCCGCCGGAACAGGAGCCGGGACGCGTCCCGGCAGCAGGCGCTCGGCCAGGTGCAGCGGTACGCCGGTCAGGGCGGGCGGGAGCGGGCGGGCCTCCCACACCATCGCCGTCACGGCCTCACCCAGCCGTACGGCGCAGTGGAACGCCCGTACCAGCTCCCGGACCTCCGCCTGCTGCCGCTGCCGTGCGCGCGGGGCGAGGTGCGGGGCCATCACCTCGTGGGCGTGGTTGAGGGCCAGCGTCATCCGGCGGCGGGCCTCCTCGGCGTCCTGGGTGCCGGCGGCGGCCAGCGCCTCGCCCGCCCTCCGGTAGACGGCGAGTACGGCGGCCCGCTCGACGTGGTGCCGGCGCCAGAGCCACGGGGCGGCGGACAGCACGAGGACGAGGGCGACACCGGCGAGCAGGGCCAGCGGCGGCTGCCACCACGGCCCCGGCACGGGGATGCCGGCGCCGATCGTGACGCCGAGGAGCAGGTGCATGCCCGACACGGAGGCGATCCGCCCCCGCAGGCTGACGGTGCCCGCCACCAGCGCGGCCGCCACCAGGCACGCCGTCACGGCCGTCGGCTCCCCGCTGCGCAGGGCGAGTTCACCGGCGAGCAGGCCGAGCGCGCTGGACACGCCGGTCCAGCCCAGCCGCCGTACCCGTGTCCGGTAGGGATCGGAGCCGTCCTGGCTCACGCCCCACAGGGCGCCGATCGCGGCGATCACGGACGGCACCACCCACCCGGTGCGCAGCCCGACGAACAGCGGCAGCGCGAGGGCGACGGCACCCCGCGCCGCCGCTGCGAGGGGGAGCGGTACGGCGGTGGAACGCGGCCACCGTATGCGGGAGGGGCGCGCGTCTGCTGCTGGTGCCATGCGGCCGTGTCCTTTCGTTTGCCGGAGTCAGCCGACCAGCTCGATGAGGAGCGGCAGGGTGACGAAGGAGCGGAGCAGGCTCAGTACGACAGCGGAGCCGATGGTCCGTACATCGGTCGTCGAGCCGTGACGGGCGGCGAACATCAGCGGGACGGGGGAGACGGGGAACGCGACGATCAGCGCGGCCTGGGCGGCGTCTGCCGCGGAGGCCACCGCCAGACCCACACCGTAGACGAGCAGCGGCAGGACGACGACGCTGGTGAGGGAGACCGCCCACACCGCGGGGGTCAGCGTCGGGCGGCCGATGCGGGACACGGAGACGCCGACATACAGCAGCGCGGCGGCCGACGAGGCCCCGGCGAGCAGGGTCAGCGAGGCGTCGGCGACCTCGGGCAGGCCGACCCCGCTGACCGACAGGACCAGGCCCAGGACCGGGCCCCAGCAGAAGGGCTCACGCAGCGCGTGCCCGACCGTGCGCAGGACGGAGGGGCGGTCCTCGGGCGACGATGCCTCGGCGGGGGCCGGCGCGGCACCTTCCGTCGGCGCTCCGCCGGTCGTCACCAGGGCCGGCCGCCGTACCGCGGCGACGGAGGCGGCCGTCCGGGACGCCTGGTGTTCCGGCATGCCGAGCAGGATCAGGACGAGCGGGTCGAGGACGACGTTGACGAGGACGCCCGCCACGGCGATCGGCACGGCGGCCTCCGCGGCGCCGAACAGGCCCCCCAGGATGGACGTGCCCATGAAGGCGTACTGCGGCTGGACGCACGCCAGCGCGAACAGGGCCGCCCGCCGGAGCGGGCGGCGGGCGGCGAGGCGCAGGACGCCGAGCAGGACGGCGTACACCCCGAGCAGCCCGAACGCGAGAAGCCCCACCAAGGGCAGTTGCTCGACCAGCACCTGCCGCGGTGTCTGCCAGATGCTCAGCAACAGGGCCGCCGGAAGGGCGAGTTGCATGGTCAGCTCACGCAGCGCCTGCGCCCCGCCGGCGTCGAAGAGCGCACGGCGGCCGGTGGCGTAACCGACGGCGATGACGAGGAAGACCGGCACCACGACGGTGAAGATCTCGGCGAAAGACATGACTGCGTAAATCCTTCGAACAAGGGGGTTCGGCCGCGCGGTCCGGTGACGGCAGGGCACAGTGCCAGACGCTGACGGTCGTTGACTCCTGCGAGAGGGGCTGGTCCGCGGACCGGTGTCCGTCAGACGGCCTCGATCGGCGGGTACTCCGGCTGCCACATGGCCGCGCGGACGCGCTCCTCGATGGTGTCGTCGACGGGCTCCCGTGCGACGCCGTCCTCGGCGGCGGCGCGGGCCACGGCCACGGCCACCGCCGCGGAGGTGTCGCGCAGGCGGTCGATCAGGGGCAGTACGGGAGCGCCGGGCGCTGTGGCGTCGGTCTGTTCCGCGACGGCGCGGGCCGCGGCGACGAGCATGCCGTCGGTGACGCGCTCGGCCCGGACGACGACGGCGCCCAGCCCCAGGCCGGGGAAGACCAGCGCGTTGTTGGCCTGCCCGATGTGGTGGGTGACGCCGTCGGCCTCCACCGGGTCGAACGGGCTGCCGGTGGCGATCAGGGCCCGGCCGCCGGTCCAGGCGAGCAGGTCGGCGGGGACGGCCTCGGCCAGCCGGGTGGGGTTGGACAGGGGCAGGATGATCGGGCGCTCGGTGTGCGCGGCCATGGTGCGGACGATGTCCTCGGTGAACGCCCCGCCCTGTCCGGAGGCGCCGATCAGGACGCTCGGGCGCACCCGGTCGACGACCTCGGCCAGCGGGATGCCGCCGAGGGCTTCGTCGTGCCGCCAGCCGGCGACCTCGGCGGCGCGACGGACGTAGCGCGCCTGGAAGTCACGCAGTCCCTGCTGGCCCTCGGTGAGCAGGCCGTGGCGGTCGACGGCCCAGATGCGGTCGGTGGCCTCCTGCGGCGTCAGCCCGTCGGCGATCAGCGCGTCGCGGAGCTGGTCGGCGATCCCGATGCCGGCCGTGCCGGCGCCGAAGAGCACGACGCGGTGCTCCCGGAGCGGGACACCGGTGGCGCGCACGCCGGAGAGCACGGCGGCCAGATTGACCGCGCCGGTGCCCTGGATGTCGTCGTTGAAGGTGAAGGCCTTCTCGCGGTAACGGTCCAGGATGCGGCGGGCGTTGGCCGGGCCGAAGTCCTCCCAGTGCAGCAGGGCGTTGGGAAACAGCTCCCTGGCCGTGGCGACGTACGCGTCGATGAAGGCGTCGTAGCTCTCCCGGTCCACGCGCGGGTGCCGGTTGCCCAGGTACAGCGGATCGTCCAGCAGTTCCTGCCGGTTGGTGCCGACGTCCAGCATCACCGCCAGGGTGCGCGCCGGGTCGACGCCGGCCGCGGCGGTGTAGACGGCGAGCTTGCCCACCGCGATGTCGATGCCGCCCACTCCCCAGTCGCCGATGCCGAGGATCGCCTCGCCGTCGGTCGCCACGATCAGGTCGACGTCGTCGGCGCCCAGCCCGGACGCGCGCAGGGAGCGCTCGATGTCCTCCGGCGCGTCGACCGACAGATACACGCCGCGCGGGCGGCGGTACTCGTAGCTGTAGCGCTCGATCGCGGTGCCGACGGTCGGGGTGTACACGATCGGCAGCATCTCGGCGAGGTGGTCGCCGAGCAGCCGGTGGAACAGCACCTCGTTACGGTCGCGCAGCGCCGTCAGATAGACGTTCTTGGCGAGGTCGTCGGGCTGCGAACGGAACTGCGCGTAGGCGCGGGCCGCCTGCTGGTCCTGCGTCAGCACCTGCGGCGGCACCAGGCCCACCAGCCCGAGATCCCGCCGTTCCTGCCGGGTGAAGGCGGTGCCCCGGTTCAGACGCGGGTTGTTGAGTACGGCATGTGCGCGGGCGGTCGTCCGGATGTGTCCGTCGGTGGCGCTCCAGTGGATGCCCATGACTACTCCTACGCGGTCGGGAACGGGGACATCCACCAGGCTGGGAGACCACGGATGCATGCGTCCAATGCCTGGTATTCAGGGAATCCATAACCTGACCGCATTCGACCGTCTGAACTGCGGTTCCGCCTGCCATGGCCGTCCGTCCGTCAGAGCAACTGTGACGGACGTCGCCCGGCGGCACACATCACAGGTCGAGGACCAGGCGTGGCCCGCATGAGCGTGAGACGCAGATGAGCATGGTGTCGCCGGCCGCCCTCTCGTCCTCGCTCAGCAGTGAGTCCCGGTGGTCGGGCGTGCCGTCGAGCACGTCGGTCTCGCAGGTGCCACAGGTGCCCTCCTGGCAGGAGAAGTCCACCGGAACTCCTGCCTCCATGACGACCTGCAGCACTGAACGGTCGGGCGGCACGGTGAGGGTGAGGCCGGCACGGGCGAGCACCACGTCGAAGGTCTCGGCGGGCCCGGGCCCGGCCGACCGCACCGGGGCGAACCGCTCCACCCCCAGCGTGCCGGGCGCCCAGGCGGCGCAGCGCTCCTGCACCGCCTGCAGCAGGGGTTCGGGGCCGCAGGCGTGCACCAGGGTGCCTTCCTCGGGGGTGCCGAGGAAGGCGGCGAGGTCCAGCAGGCCGTACTCGTCCTGGGGCCGGATCAGGACGCGTTCCCCGAAGGGCGCCAGACGGTCCAGGAACGCCATGGACGTGCGGGTCCGGCCGCCGTACAGCAAGCGCCAGTCCGCGCCCGCGGCCTGGGCAGCCTCGACCATGGGCAGGATGGGCGTGATGCCGACGCCGCCCGCGACGAACAGGTGACGTGCCGCCGGGCGCAGCGGAAAGGTGTTCCGCGGCCCCCGCACCAGCACTTTGCTGCCCTCCGCGAGGTGCTGGTGGACGTACGCCGAGCCGCCGCGGCCACGCGGTTCGCGCAGCACGGCTATCTGCCAGACGTCTCGTGCGGCGGGGCTCCCGCACAGCGAGTACTGGCGGATCAGGCCGCCGTCCAGGAGCAGGTCGATGTGCGCGCCGGGGGTCCAGGAGGGCAGCGGATCACCGTCGGGGCGGCGCAGGATCAGGGAGACGACACCGTCGGCGGCGGGGATGCGGGCCGCGACGACGAGGGTCTCCTCGTGCGGGGGCTGGTGGTCGGTCATGGCGGGCAACCTGAATCTCGTACGGGGGCCGGGGTCAGACGTGTGGCGGTACGTGCAACAACAGCGCGTCGCCCTGGCCGCCGCCTCCGCACAGGGCCGCCGCCCCGGTGCCGCCGCCACGCCGGCGCAGCTCCGTGGCGAGCGTCAGGACCAGCCGGGCACCGGTCATGCCGACCGGATGCCCCAGGGCGATGGCCCCGCCGTTGACGTTCACCTTGTCCAGCGGGACGTCGAGGTCCCGCACGGAGGCCAGGGCCACCCCGGCGAACGCCTCGTTGATCTCGAACAGGTCCAGGTCGGCGGCCTTGAGGCGGCCGTCCCTGGCCAGGGCGTCACGGACCGCGGCGGCCGGCTGGACGAGCAGCGAGGGGTCGGGGCCCGCGACGGTGCCGTAGGCGCCGATCTCCGCGAGCGGGGTGAGGCCCTCCCGCTCGGCGCGTGCCGCGCTCATCACGATGACGGCCGCGGCGCCGTCGGACAGCTGTGAGGAGTTGCCCGCCGTGATGGTGCCCTCGCCGTCGCCGGAGAAGGCGGGCCGCAGCCGTCCGAGGCTCTCGGCGGTGCTGTCCGGCCGTACGCCCTCGTCGGTGTCGACGACCGTCTCGCCCCGGCGTCCGGGCACCGTGACCGGGGCGATCTCCTCGGCCGACGCGCCCGACTCCTGAGCGCGCGAGGCCCGTTGGTGCGACAGCGCGCTGAACTCGTCCTGCTCCTCGCGGGTCAGGCCGTACGGCTGCTGGTGGCGCTCGGTGGCCGCGCCCATGGAGACGCCGTCGAAGGCACACACGAGCGCGTCCCGGTCGAGGGCGTCCTCGGCGGTGGCCGAGCCGTACTTCCAGCCGCCACGTGTGCCGCGCAGCAGGTGCGGGGCGCCCGACATGGACTCCATGCCGCCCGCGACGACCACCTCGTGGCGCCCGGAGGCGACCATGAGGTCGGCCAGGGCGATGGCGTGCAGACCGGACAGGCACAGTTTGTTGACGGTGCTCGCCGGGACGGCGAACGGGATGCCCGCGCGTACGGCCGCCTGCCGAGCCGTGTTCGGACCGGCCCCGGCCTGGACGACGTGGCCCATGACGACGGCTTCCACGGCGGCCGGGTCCAGCCGTACGGAGGACAGGGCGGCGCCGATGGCGTGCGCGCCGAGGCCGGCGGCGGACAGGGTGCTCAGGGCGCCCATCAGTTTCCCGATGGGTGTTCTGGCTCCGGCGACGATGACGGATCCGGGCACGGCCGGGACCTCCTGGGTGCGGGGGCGGGGTCAGGCGACAGCGTGCTCGGCGACGAGGTGGGCGGTCTCGTTCACCGAATGCGGGACGATCCGTCCGCCCGGCATCCGCCGGACCCGGCTGACCGAGGTGTAGCCGGGATGGAACCAGAACATGCGGGGCAGGCCGAGCACCGTCGCCAGATATGTGTTGGTGATGCCGCCGTGGCACACGGCCGCGATCCGCTCGCCGGGGTGGGCGGCCAGCATGGTCTCCATGGCCCGCAGCGCCCGGGCCCGGAAGGCGTCCCGGTCCAGGTCCGGCACGAAGTCCTCGTACCGTCCCTCGGCGAGCGCCACCGACCGGGGGTCGTCGGCGTTGATCTGCTCCGGCGGCGTGTAGGGCTGCGAGACGTCGGTGTCCCACTCACGCAGGTCGTCCAGCACCGTGGCGGTCAGGCCGGTGAGCCGTTCCAGGGGCGCCGCCGTCTCCCGGGCACGCCGGAACGGGCTGACGTACAGGGCGTCGATGTCCTCGCGCGCGAGCCAGGCGGCGAGCCGCTCGGCCTGCGCGGCGCCCTCCGGTGACAGGCCGGGGTCGTACACCCCGGCCACGGGGAGGCCATGCCGGATGAGGAGGAGTTCGGTCATGAGGATCCTTCGCGGTGGGACCGGCTCAGCCGGCGATGGTGCGCTCGGAGCGCCAGTAGGGGCGGCGCATCGCGCGTTTGTCGAGCTTGCCCATGGCGTTGCGCGGGAGTTCGGCGACGAACTCGTACGACTTGGGACACTTGTAGGCGGCCAGCCTCTCGCGGCAGAACCGGTCCAGTTCCTCGGCCGGCGGCTCGCCCCCGGCGGCCACGACGAGCGCTCGCGGCGCCTCCCCGAAGTCCGGGTCGGGCACACCGATGACGGCGACCTCGGCGACCGCGGGGTGCAGCCGCAGCACCGCCTCGCTCTCCGCCGGGTACAGGTTGACCCCGCCGGAGACCACGACGTCCGCGGCCCGGTCGGTGATGAAGAGATAGCCGTCCGCGTCCACGTAGCCGATGTCGCCGAGGGTGAAGACGCCGGGGGAGAGGTAGGCGGACTTCGTCTTGTCCGGGTCGGCGTGGTAGCGCACGCCCCGGCCTTCGGGGGCGCGGAAGGCCAGCAGGCCGAGTTCGCCGGGCGGCAGCGGGGTGCCGTCGTCGTCGGTCACCAGCACTTCGAAAGGGGGCTGGACACGGCCGACCGAACCCGGGTGCCGCAGCCACTCGGTGCTGTCGATGCGGGCGAGGGTGCCCGCCTCGCTGGCACCGTAGGACTCGGTGAGCACCGGGCCGAACCAGTCGATCATGGCGCGTTTGACGTCCGGCGGGCATGCGGACCCGGTGTGCGAGACCTGGAGCAGGCTGGAGACGTCGTACCGGGCGCGCAGCTCCCCGGGCAGGGCGAGCAGACGCTGGAAGTGGGTGGGCACCATCACGGTGGAGGTGACCCGCCACTCCTCGACCCGGCGCAGGAACGCCTCCGGGTCGTACCTGCCGAGGATCACCACCGGCTGACCGGCCGCCAGGTGCCGGAGCGAGGTCAGCGGGCCGTTGTGCTGGAGCGGGCCGCACACCAGGTGGGGGCCCGGCGGGAAGCCGGGCCGGGCGGCCAGTTCGGCCAGGTAGGCGGCGCTGTCGGCGACCGGGCCGCTCACCCAGCGCACCTCGGTGCCGCGCGCCCGGCCGGTGGTTCCCGAGGTGTAGACGAGGAGGGGCCGCGCGGGCCGGTCCGCCGGCGCGGCGGTGGCGGGCGCCGCGCCCAGCCACAGGTCCCAGTCGAAGGCGTGTCCGGCCGGCTCGGTGCCGTGTGTCACGACGGGCAGGCCGAGTTCGCGGGCCGCTTCCACGGCGACACCCGCGCCGACCGGTCCGGCGACGATCCCGGTCGCACCGGCGTCGACGAGCTGGTCGACGAGTTCGCCGACCCGCAGCTGACGGGACGTGGCCACCGTCCCCACTCCCGCGCGCAGCCCGGCCAGATGGGCCACGAGCGTGGGGATCGCGTTGTCGCCGAGGACGGCGACGCGGTGGCCGGGGCCGGGCGCGAACTCCAGCAGCCGCGCGGCCGCCCGCTCGACCTGGTCGGCGAGCCCGGACCAGGACAGCACACCCCGGTCGTCCACCAGGGCGGGCTCGTGGGGTGTCTCCTGGGCGCGGCGGTCGAGTGGTGGAAGGGACATGGCTCCTCCGGCGGCTCCTCGGTCTTCCCCTGCGTCCGTGGGGAGACGATGCGGAGACTGTAGCGTTTATCAAGAAAGTGCGGAACACTCTGATCGGAGCCGATGCTGTCCGCACCTGCTCGATGGCCGAGCGCGGACTCTTTCCTTCCCGCGTTACTGCAACTGTCATCTGGTAAGTGCCTCAAGGAGGAGCCATGTCCAAGCCGGATGTGGGCCAGCCGGACATGGACGCCTGGCGCGCAGCGGCCAGGCAGTGGCTGGCCACCGTGCTCGAACCGGGCCGGGCGCCGCAGTCCACCTCGCGAGCAGCCGGTCTCGCCGTCTTCCACAACCTCCCCGACGACGAGGAACGCCTGCTGCTGGAGCGCTGCCGCGCCTATCAGCGCGCCCGCTTCGACGCCGGTTACCAGGCCCTGACCCTCCCCACCGACAAGGGCGGTGCGGGCCTGAGCGCCGCCCACGCGGCGGCCTTCGCCCAGGAGGAGTCCGCCTTCGCGGTGCCGCCGTCGACCGAGCTGATCAGCGTCACCGTGCGGCTGGTCGCGATGGCCGTGTCTCTGTTCGGAACGGCCGAGCAGCGCGACACCTACGCCCGCGCGTTCCTGCGCACCGACCTGCTGGCCTGTCAGCTCTTCAGCGAGCCCGGCGCCGGATCCGACCTCGCCGCGCTGCGCACCCGCGCCAGGCAGGAGGGCGAGGAGTGGATGGTCGACGGCCAGAAGGTGTGGACCTCGGGAGCCCAGTTCGCCGACTACGGGCTGCTGCTGGCCCGCACCGACCCGGCCGTCGTCAAGCAGGCCGGCATCACCGCCTTCCTGGTCCCGATGGACGCCCCCGGCGTGGAGATCCGCCCCATCCGCCAGATGAGCGGTGGGGCCTCCTTCAACGAGGTGTTCCTCGAAGGAGTCCGTGTCCCGGACGCGCTGCGGATCGGGTGCCCCGGGCAGGGATGGGAGGTCGCCACCGCCACCCTCGCCTTCGAACGGACCGCCTCCGGTGGCGGCAACCGGCGCAAGGGCGGCACCTTCGCCGATGTCCTCGCCCTCGCGCGCTCCCTCGGCCGCACCCGGGACCCCCTCGTCCGCCAGCGCCTCGCCGACCTGTACGTCCGGTCCGAGCTGCGTGCGGCCACCGTGGACCGGGTCGCCCGGGCGAGCGCGGCCGGCGGCCGGCCGGGGCCGGAGGCGTCGCTGACCAAGCTCATGGCCTCCGACCTGCTCACCCGCACCGGGCAGGTGGCGGCCGACCTCATGGGCGCCCGGATCAGCGCCGACACCGGGGAGCCGGACACCTTCGCCTGGACGCAGCACCTGCTCGGTGCCCCCGGCTACCGGCTGGCCGGAGGCACCGACCAGATCCAGCGCAACCTGATCGGCGAACGCGTCCTGGGACTGCCCGGTGAGCCGCGTACCGACCGGGTGCCGTTCTCCGAACTGCCCCATGACTGACCGAGGAGCGTGACCGATGGACACAGGACTGACAGGCGCGAAGGCGCTGGTGACCGGCGCCAGCCGGGGTATCGGCCGGGCGGTCGCCGAGGCGCTGGCCGCCGAGGGCTGCACGCTGGCGCTGTGCGCGCGGGGCGAGGAGGCGCTGGCGAAGACCGCCGCCGAACTGCGCGCCGACGGAACGACCGTCCACGCAGAACCGGTCGACGTCACCGACCCGGCCGCCCTCGCGGCCTTCGTGCAGCGGTCGGCGGACGAACTCGGCGGCCTGGACCTGCTGGTGTCCAACGTCTCGGCGGGCAACGTGAAGGGGCCGCAATCCTGGGAGGCCAGCCTGCGCGGTGACCTGGTGCCGTTCGCGGGACTGGTCGAGGCGGCCCTGCCCCACCTGGAGGCCTCCGACCGGGCCGCCGTGGTGGCCATCGGCACGACCAACGCCTCCGACACCGCTCGCCCCGCCGGAGCCAACTCCTACTCCGCCCTGAAGGCGGCCGTCGTCCAGCACGCCTCAGCTCTCGCCCACGCCCTGGCCCCGAAGGGCATCCGGGTCAACACCGTCTCGCCCGGCCCCATCGACTTCCCCGGCGGCGCCTGGGAGACGATCCGCACCGCCCGCCCGGAGGTCTACGAGGAGGTGCTGGCCAAGCTGCCGATCGGCCGCTACGGCACCCCGGAGGACGTGGCGAACGCGGTCACGTTCCTGCTCGGCCGCACCGGCTCCTTCTGTGTCGGTGTCAACCTCGTGGTGGACGGCGGGCTGCTGACCCGCGTCCAGTACTGAGCCGTGGCGGGCCCGGCCGGCCGCCTGGACGCCGTACTCGTCTGCGGCGGCAGATGGCACGACATCGACTTCGCACGGCTGCGACTGCTGGAACTGCTCGCGGACCAGCCGCGGATCCGCACCCGGGTGTACGAGGACTACGACTGCCTGCCCGCACTGGAGGCCGCCGACCTGCTGGTCACGTACACCTGCGACGTACGCCCGGACACCGGGCAGCGCAAGGCGCTCGCGCACTTCGTCGAGCGGGGCGGGTACTGGCTCGCCCTGCACGGCACCAACTCCGTGATCGAGCCACCTACCCCGGGCGGGCCACGGCTCTTCACGACCCCGCGGCTCCTCGGTGAGCTGGCCGGGGTGCTCGGCAGCCAGTTCGTGGCCCACCCGCCGATCGAGCCGTACGAGGTGCGGGTGACCCGGCCGGACCATCCGCTGGTCGCCGGGGTCGAGCCGTTCACGGTCACCGACGAGCTGTACGTCTGCGAGCTGCACGGAGACCTGGACGTCCTGCTGCACGCCGAGTACACCGGGCCCTGCCGCGGTTTCGCCGAGGGCGACACGGCGGCACTCGACCACGCTCCCCGTCCGGTGCTGTACCTGAAGCGGCACGGGCGGGGCGAGGTCTGCTACTTCACCCTCGGCCACTGCCGGGGCCGGTACGACACACAGGACCTCGGCGTGGCCGACACCGGGCGCGTGGACCGGGGGCCCTGGGACGCGCCGGCGTTCCGTACGGTCCTCGGGCGCTGCGTGGAGCGGGCGGTCAGCCGTGCGGCAGCACGACCGCCCGGCCGGTGATCTCCCCTGCGTGCAGGCGCTCGTACGCCAGGGGCGCCTCCTCCAGGGAGAACGTCTCGACGTGGCAGGAGACCAGCCCCTGCCGGGCGAGTTCGACGACGTCGAAGAGCTCCGGCACGCTCCCCCAGTAGGGAGCGCAGGCGGAGACCTCGAACGGCAGACCGCCGCCGAAGCCGACCGCGAGGGTGCCGCCGCCGATGCCGACGACGGTCACGTCGCCCCCCGTCGCCACCGAGGCGGCGGCGACCGCCAGGGTCGCCTCCACACCCACGAAGTCCAGGACCGCCTGCGCCCCTACGCCGCCGGTCAGTGCCCGGACCCGCGTCGCCGCCCCGCTGTCGGACAGCAGGGTCTCGTGCGCGCCGACGGTGCCGGCCAGTTCCAGCTTCTCCTTGTTCACGTCGAGGGCGATCACCCGGGCCGGGGTCAGTGCGCGCAGCAGCTGGACGGTGAGATGACCGAGGCCCCCGACGCCGATCACCACCGCCGTGCTGCCCGGCACCAGCTTGGGCAGGGATCTGCTCAGCGCGTGGTACGGCGTCAGTCCCGCGTCGGTGAGCGGGGCCGCCTGCACCGGGTCGAGCCCGTTCAGTGGCACCAGGTGGCGGGGTGAGTCCACCAGCATGTACTCGGCGAGGGCGCCGGGGGAGCCGAGACCGGGCGGCATGATGCCGAGCGCGGGGGCGTGCGGGCAGCAGTTCTCCCTGCCCTCGGCGCAGACGCGGCAGCGGCCGCAGCCCCATGGCCCGTACACCGCCACCTCGTCGCCCTCGGCCACCCCACCGGCGCCGCGGCCCAGGGCGGCGACGGTGCCGACGCCCTCATGGCCGAGCGTCAGCGGCAGCGGATAGGGGAACTGCTCCGCGGGCCAGCCCATGACCGCGAGGTCGGAGTGGCACAGTCCGGCTGCCGTCACCTTCAGCAGCACCTGGCCAGGGCCGGGCTCGGGCACGGGAATCTCGACGACCTCGGGCGCACGGCCCACGGTCAGGTACTGGACGGCCTTCATGTCATACCTCCTTGTCGGAGACGGGTACCACGGCGGCCCCCGCCGCGGCGGCGGGGCGCGCCCTCCGGCGGCGCAGTGCGGCGGGCAGGGAGATCCGCCCGCCTGTCAGGACCAGCGCGACGATGAGGACCGAGCCGGTGAACAGGCTCGTGGCCCACGGCGCGCTGGTGGCGAGCCCGAGTCCGGTGACGCCGGTGCCGAGCAGCAGCACCGCGATCACCGTGCCCCAGGCGTTGAAGCGGCCCGCACGCAGCTGGGTGGCGCCGACGAAGGCCGCCGCGTAGGCCGACAGCAGGTGGGGTGTGCCCGCGGTCGGGGATCCGGACCCGACGGATGAGGCGAAGACGACTCCGGCGAATCCGGACAGCAGCGCGGACGTCACCAGCGTCATGAACCGCAGCCGCCCGGTACGCACCCCCTGGAGGCGTGCCGCGTTCTCGTTGAAGCCGGTCGCGTACAGCCGGCGTCCGGTGGCGGTGTGCTCCAGCAGGTACCAAACGGCCAGCGCGGCGAGGAGCAGATACAGCACCGGCAGGGTGATGCCGCCCGCCTCCAGCTGGGCGATGCCGGCGAACGGTCTGGCGAGCAGCCGCACGCCGGTGATGGAGCTGTCGTCGGTCACCATGGTGATGAGGGACTGGATCAGCGCGCCGGTGGCGAGCGTGGCGATGAACGAGTCGACGCGCAGGACCACCACCACGATCCCGTTGACCAGCCCGACCAGCAGGGCGGCAGCCATGGCCGACGCGATCGCGGCGCCCGGACCGAGGCCCGAGGCGACCAGGAAGTGGGCGGTCAGCACACTGGTGAGCGACATGGTGTAGGCGACCGACAGGTCGAAGACCCGTGCGGCCAGCGGAGGGACGACGCTCAGTGCCACCAGCCCGGCCACGGCGTTGCCGTTCAGGACCTGCTTGACGGTGGTGAGGGTCGGGAACGTCTCCGGCGCCCACAGGGAGAAGATCGCGACGATGAGCAGCCAGACGTGGACGGCGCCGATGTTCCGGAACGACAGGGCGGTTGCCACCCGCCGGACCAGTGCGAGGGGTGCGTCCGCGTCGGGCGCCGCGGACCCGTCCGGTTCGGCCGGCCGGTGATCCGCCGCGCGGATCGGGGTGGAGGTCATGTCGCTGAGGTTCCTTCCATGGCGTGGACGAGCGCGGGCTCGGTGATGTCCCGGCCGCTGATCTCCTCTGCGACGCGGCCGTCCCGTACGACCAGGACGCGGGTGCACAGCGCGAGCAGGTCCTGCGTGTCGGAGGAGGACACCATCACGCCCATTCCGTCGGCCGCCTGACGCAGGATCAGCTCGTACAGCTGCAGCCGGGTGGCGATGTCGACGCCCGCGGTCGGTTCGCACAGCGCCAGCACGGGTGGCCGCCGGGCCAGGCAGCGGGCCATGACGACCTTCTGCTGGTTGCCGCCGCTGAGCGTGGTGATCCGGGCGCCGGGTCCGGCCGTGCGCACCTGCACGCGCCGGACCCACTGCTCGGCGAGCGCGTTCTCCCGTCCCCGGTGCAGCAGGCCGACGCGGGCGCGGAGCCGGTCGAGCAGGGGCAGGGTGAGGTTCTCCGCGACGGAGAACTCACCGACCAGGCCTTCGCGCGCGCGGTCGGCGGGCACCAGGGCAATGCCGAGTCCCCGGGCGTTGCGTACGTCGGCCCATCGCACGGAGCGTTCGGGCAGCCGCACCCTGCCGCGCACCGGTCCGCTCCACGCCCCGCTCACCGCGTACGGCACCGCCGCGTGGCCGGAGCCGACCAGGCCGGTGATGCCGAGCCGTTCGCCCCGGGCGAGATCGAAGGAGACTCCACGCAGCGGACCGGCCCACAGGTCGCGGACCTCCAGCGCGGCCTCACCGACGGCGGGGGAGGACGGCTGCGGCCGGTGGCCGGTCTCCACCTCGCGGCCCGCCATCAGCTCGGCCAGTGACCTGGGGGTGAGCTCGGCGACCGGGCGGGTGGCGATCCGGCGTCCGCCGCGCAGTACGGTGACCCGGTCGGCGAGGGCGAAGATCTCGTCCATCCGGTGTGACACGTACAGCACGCTCGCGCCGGCCGCGCGGACCTCCCGCACGATGTCGAAGAGCCTGGCCACCTCCCCCGGCGGGAGTACGGCCGTCGGCTCGTCGAGCACCAGGACGCCACGTCGGCCCTCCCAGCCCTGCAACGCGGCGGCGATCGCCACCACCGCGCGCTGGACGGGCGTGGCCAGGGCCAGCGGCCGGCGCGCGTCGATGCCGAGACCGAAGCGTTCCACCAGTGCTCCGGTGCGACGCTCCATCTCCGGCCAGTGAATGTTGCCGAACGCCGTACGGGCGAAACCATGGCTGAGCGCGAGGTTGTCCGTGGCGCTCAACTCCTCCACCAGCCCGAGTTCCTGGTGGACGAAGCGCAGCCGGTCGTGCCGCGACCCGGTGACCTGCCCCAGGCCGAACGGCTCGCCGTCGAGCTCGGCGAACGCTCCCGGCTCGGCGTGGTGGTATCCGGCGAGGACCTTGATGAGGGTGGACTTGCCGGAACCGTTGGGACCGATCAGGGCGTGGATCTCGCCGGGGGCGATCTCCAGGTCCACGTCCTTCAGCGCCTGGGTCCCGCCGAATCGCTTGGACAACCGGGACACCTTCAGTACCGGCCGCACTGTCTCGTCCCGCTGGTGGGCCGTCCCCGTCACCTCAGGCCCCACAGCGCCTTGAACTGCGCGTCGTAGTCCTTGACCAGCGGGAAGTCACCGTCCGTGGACGGGAGGTTGTCCTTGGTGATCAGCATGTTGGGCAGCACCGCCTTCTGGTCCACGCCCATGGACTGACCGGTGAAGTGGCGGGCCAGGGCGTCGACCTGGATCCAGGCGGTCTCGTACTGGTTCAGCGCCATCGCGGCGTCGGTGAGGCCGCTCGCGATGTACTGGTAGTTCTGCGCGTCACCGACGTTGACGACGATGTGCTTCCCGGTGATGCCCGCGGTCTTCAGCGCGGCCGGGACACCCACGTTGAGCAGACCCAGCGAGAAGACGACGTGCGTCACCTTCGGGTGCGATCTCAGGTACGACACGACCCGGTCCGGCATGTCCTTGCCGATCGCGGTGATCGGCACGTCGACGGTGTCCAGCCGGCAACCCGCGCACCACTTCCGGTACTTGGCCTCGAACCCCACCCTGACGGGCTTCAGGATGGTGTAGGCGGGCAGGTCGAAGTAGACGGTGTCGGCCTTCGCGCCGCTGTTCGACACGACCCAGGAGGCGATCATCTCGCCCTGGACGCCCACGTCGTCAGGGCCGTTCTTCAGCAGGGATATGCCGTCGCCCACCACGTCGTCGGCGTTCGACTGGATGACGGGGATGTGCGCTGCCTTCAGTCGCGCCAGCTGCTTGGCGTAGACGGCGCGGGGGAAGCCCGAGGCCACCACCGCGTCCGGCTTGTCACGCACGGCCTGCTCCCAGGCGGCCTGCACGGACTCGGGCGTGCCCTGCGTGGCGATCGTCCTGACCTTCCAGCCGAGTTCCCGGGCAGCGGCGGTGAAGCGGTCGGCGAGGTCCTTGCAGGACTGGACGCCGCACAGGATGAAGTCGATCGTCCTGCCCTTGGGAATGTCCTTGCCCACCGCCTCGGTGACGGGGATGTGTGCCGGGCGCTCGGAGTACTTCTGCGCCGCTGCCCGGGCCGCGGCCAGCCCGGGGGAGTCGGAGACCGCCGCCTGCGACGAGCCGGCGGCGGGAGTGGCACCCCCGCCGCACGCGGCCAGGGCGAGCAGGGCGGTGACGGGGAGGATCGCGGTCAGCGCACGGCGGACCGCGCGGACAGGTCTGCAACTCATCGTTGAGCACTCCTGTGAGGTGGCGCGAGGAACGTGGAGGGGCCCGGCCGCGCCCCGGGCGCAAGAAACTTATGAGGGACTACAGTCCTGAGTGCGTCGGAGTGTGGCACGCCGCCATCGGCTTGGGGAGAGGGTGGCCGCGAGAAATTCAAGGCCTGACAGGTGAATCTCTCAGGGCTCCCGGGTGATACGCCGTCCGGTGCCCTTGCGGCTGTTGCTCCGGTGCGCGCTGCCTAACTACACTCGTTCTATAGTTTCTGCCGGAGGAGAGATGATGGACGAATCGTCGGAGTCGGTCACCGCACGGTGCCCCGGGCCCAGCGTCCAGGACTACCTCGACCGGGACAGCCGACCGGTCCCGCCCGCACTGAGGTACGACCGCAACGATCACCTCGGCAGCGAGGACATCGACGCAGCCCGCTTCGTCTCGCGCGAGTGGGCCGAGCGCGAGATGGAACAGGTCTGGCGCCGGGTCTGGCAGTTCGCCTGCCTGGAGAGCGAGATCCCCGAGGTCGGCGACCACGAGGTCTACGAGATCGGCACCGACTCGCTGATCATCGTGCGTACGGCCCCCGACGAGATCCGCGCGTTCGTCAACGCCTGCCTGCACCGGGGCCGCAAGCTGCGTACGACCGGCGGCAACGTCGCCGAGTTCCGCTGTCCCTTCCACGGCTTCGCCTGGAACCTCGACGGGACCATGCAGACCCCGCCCTGCGCCTGGGACTTCCCCCATGTCGTCCCGGAGAAGTTCGCCCTGCCGGAGGCCCGGGTGGCCACCTGGCGCGGCTTCGTCTTCATCACCATGGACCCGTACGCCGAGTCCTTCGACACCTATCGGGGCACCTTCGACGAGTACTACATCTGGCCGCTGGAGAAGCGCTACAAGTCGCTGCACATCGCCAAGGTGCTGCCCTGCAACTGGAAGGTCGCGCAGGACGCGTTCATCGAGTCCTTCCACGTGATCGCCACTCACCCGCAGATGCTGCCGTGGCTCGCCGACGCCAACTCCCAGTACGACGTCACCGCCGGCCAGCCCCACTGGAACCGGATGATCAACATCCAGGGCGCCCCGAGCCCCCATGTGGCGGACTCGGTCACCGAGGAGGACGTCCTGGAGACGTTCTACTACTCGCGCTCCTTCTACGCCGCCACCCAGGGCCGTGACCTGGCGCTCCCGGACGGCGGCGAACTCCCACCGATCCCGCCCGGCGGCACCGCCCGCCAGGTCCTCGCGGACCGCATGCGTGAGCAACTGGCGGCCCGCGCGGACCAGGACTTCTCACAGACCTCCGACAGCGAGTTGCTGGACGCCATCAACTACCTGCTGTTCCCCAACTTCAACCCGTGGGGCGGCGTGAAGTCCAACATCGTCTACCGGTTCCGGCCCAACGGGCTCGATCCGGACTCGTGCATCGCCGAGATCCTCTTCATGTCGTCCCCGCCGAAGTCCGGGGAGACACCGCCCCCGGCGAAGATCCGCTGGGTGCCTGAGGACCTGCTCTTCGCCGACATCCCCGAACTCGGCATCCTCGGCCCGGTGTTCGACCAGGACTGCGAGAACCTGCCGTACGTGCAGCAGGGACTGAAGACCATGCGCAAGCCCGGCATCACCCTGGCCAACTACCAGGAGAGCCGGATACGGCACTTCAACCACACCCTCGACCAGTGGATGAACCGGTGACCGCCGCCCACCGTGTCGCGGTCCGCCCCTCGGGTGCCGAGCTGGACGTACGCGACGGCGAGGACCTGTTCACCGCCGCCCGCCGCCTCGGCTACCGCTGGCCCACCGTCTGCGGCGGCAAGGGCACCTGCCGCACGTGCTTCGTGGAGGTCGACGAGGGCGCCGAGCACTGCTCACCCGTCGGCCCGCTGGAGCGCGAGGGCATCCAGGCTCTGCGGCAGCCGGTGGACGGCCGGACCCGGCTCGCCTGCCAGCTCCGGGTCGCCGGCCCGGTGACCGTGACGAAACGCGGCGTGCGCCGCCCAGTGCAGGAGTGAGAGCAGCATGCCCAAGCAAGTGATCCATCCGCTGACCGGACACGTGTACCGGCTCACCGAGGACGGCCTGGTCGAGGTGACCGATCCCAGGACGGGGGCGCGGGGCATCTTCGACTTCCAGGCCCGCTGGCAGTCCGGTGAACTGCGCCACGCCGACCTGCAGATGGCGGGCTGGGTGGGCCGGCTGGCCCAGCGGCGGTCCGCCCGGCAGCCGGAGGAGTGAGCCGGTGACGGCCCGCACCACCCGCGTGGTCTGTCTGGTCCGCCGCCCGCTCGGAGAGCCGGTCCCCGGCGACTTCGCGATCGAGGAACGCCCCTTGCCGCCCCTCGGCGAGGGGAAGCTGCTCGTACGCAACCTCTACATGAGCGTCGACCCCTCGATGCGGGGCCGGCTGGAGAGCACCGAGAAGCACTACACGCACAACTTCACGCCGGGAGCGCCTCTGGACGGCCGGGCGCTGGGCATCGTGGAGGAGAGCCGCTGCACCTCGGTGCCACCGGGCAGTTATGTACGCCACCAGCTGGGCTGGCGGGAACATGCCGTCCTCGACGCCGCCGACACGGACGGCGCAGGGCGCATCGACCCCGGACTCGCGCCACTGCCGACGTGGTTGGGGCTGCTCGGACAGACCGGCTTCACCGCGTACGTCGGACTGACGCGGATCGCGGAACTCCGGCCCGGCGACACGGTCTTCGTATCGGCGGCGGCCGGGGCGGTGGGCAGCGCCGCCGGCCAGTTCGCCCGGCTGCTGGGCGCCGAACGGGTCGTCGGCACCGCGGGCGGGCCGGGCAAGTGCGCCCTGATGGTCGAGGAGTTCGGCTACGACGCCGCCGCCGACCACCGTGCCGAGCCGGCCCGCGACGCGCTGGCCCGGCTGGCGCCCGATGGCATCGACGTCTGCTTCGACAACGTCGGCGGCGAGCAGCTCGCCGCCGCCCTGCACGCCCTGCGGCCCGGCGGCCGGGTCGCGCTGTGCGGCATGATGTCGCAGTTCGGCCGCGAGAGGGTGTCCGCCGACATCAACCAGCTGATCCAGGCGGTCCTCAAACGGCTCACACTGCGCGGGTTCATCGTGCGCGACCACGAGGACCTTCGGCCGCAGTTCGAGCGCCGGGTCGCCGGCTGGCTCCGTTCGGGCGAGGTGGTCGCCCGCGAGACCGTGGTGGACGGCCTGGAGAACGCGGCGGGTGCGCTGCTGTCCCTGCTCGGCGGCGGTAACGTCGGCAAGATGCTGGTACGGCTGGCATCCGACCCCTGCGCCACGGGAACGACGACCGGATGAGCCACCACCGCCACAGGGCCTAGACGGCGGCAGGTGCGGGATCCTTCTCCCCGGCGGGCGGGCCGGCCGCGCGGCGGTGGGTGGCCAGTTCCTTTTCCAGCCGTCTGATGTGGTAGTGCTGCACCCTCGCGGTGCGCTGCAGGGCCATGACCGCGGTGAGGAACTGGTCCATCTCGGCGGCCCGGGTGAGGATGTCGTCGGGCACGTGCTCGTCCCGCAGGCAGGCTTCCGCGTCCTGACTGAGCACGGCCCGCGCCCACCCCCGGGTGATCGGCTTGAACAGGCCCGGGTGGTTGGCCACGATCCGCGCCCGGATGGCCAGGTCGTTCTCGGCGGCCTCCACATGCAGCCCGGTGTCCTTGTTGCGCGCCCCGAACAGCGGCTCATGGATGTGGTGGGCGTCGAAACCGTGCTCGACGCAGCCGACCCAGAAGTCCCAGTCCTCCCCGGCCCGCATGCTCTCGTCGTAGCCGCCCACGGTCTGCCACACCTCACGCCGGTACAGCGAGCAGTAGAACATGATGAGCCGCTGGAGCATCAGTTCTCTGCTGTAGGCGGGCAGGGGCATCGGCTGCGGAGGCAGATCGTCGTCGGTGAAGGTGAACACATCGGTGGAGGCGATCGCGATGCCGGGATCGCCGTCCAGTACCGCGACGGTCTTCTCCAGCATCGTGGGAGCGATCACGTCGTCGGCGTCCAGGGGAAGGACGTAGCGGCCGGTGGCGGCGGCGATCCCGGTGTTGCGCGCGGCCGAGACGCCGGCGTTCGCCTGCTGGACGAGTCTGATGCGCCGGTCGGGGTGGCGGGCGATCAGGGACCGGGCCACCTCGGCGGTGTCGTCGGTGCTGCCGTCGTCGACGATGACGACCTCCCAGTCGCGGAAGGTCTGGGCGAGGATGCTGGACAGGGCCTCGGGCAGATAGCGGGCGTAGTCATGGCAGGGGATGACGACCGAGACCGCAGGGTCGGAACTGAGAGGCATGCGCCGTCTTTCGCTTCGGAACGGGAAACAGGGGGGCGGGAGCCGGGACGTTGCGAGTGGGTGGTCGGATCAGGCGTGCCGGGCGTCGGCCCTCCCCCCCCGTGCTGTCCGCAGGCCCACGCCCGGGCCGGCCGCCGGAACGTCCGCTAGCTGTGCTGGTGATCTTTGCGCGCGTGGATGTAGGGGTCGTGATCGTGGTCGTGATCGTGGTCGTCCCGGCAGAACACGAAGCCGGGGATGGTCACGTTGCCGATGTGCGTGCAGCAGTGGCCGTAGTCGCTGATGGTGATGTTGCCCACCGGCGGACAGCAGTGACCGTAGTCGGTGATCGTGACGTTGCCGATCGGCGGGCAGGGGTGGGCGGACCCGGGGATGAGGGTGACATCGCCGTCGGGGAGCGGTCCTTGGTACCCGTACGTCGCCGTCCCTGTGTGATCGTCCGGGGCGACGGCGGCGTAGGCCGCCTCGGCGGTGTTCAGCAGTCCGGCGGTGGCCAGCGCGGCGGGCAGGGCCAGAGAGGTCATGACACGGGTTCTCACGGTGGCGCCTTTCCTTTGGATGCGGGGGAACTGCCCAGGGAAGCCGGCGTGCGTCGTGGCGTGGGCAGCAAAGCCACCGTAAATTTGGTCACTCCATGCGTCAAAACGATTACTCACTGTGGGTAGCGATGGTGCCGGTCCGCTCCGGCTGCGGGACGCCGTGGTGGGGATGCACCACTTCCAGATCGGGCAGCGCCCAGCAGGCGACACCCATGTCCAGGGCCATCGCGGCCAGCCCCTCGGTCTCGATGAGCCGCCGGTAGGGGAAGGACGGGAAGTTCAGGCCGTCGCGGTGCAGATCGGCGCGCACCAGCAGCGCGGTACCGCCGACCGAGTCGACGCGCACGAGTCCCCGCCCGCGCAACTCGTCCAGGTACGTCCGGCCGAAACCCCGGGGAGGCTGAAGGATGCCGTCGCGAAGCCACTGGTTCCAGTTGAGCGTGCCGGCCCCAGGTTTGAGGACGAAGGTGTTCAGGTCGTACGTCGGCCCGCCGGGCGCCGTGGCGCAGTGCGGAACGACGATGTCCTTGCCCGCGCCGAGCAGCCGCTGCACCAAGTCCGACGGGTAGCCGGTGACATCGGCGTCGAGCCACAGTACCCACTCCTCGTCGGCGAGGGCGTGCGAGAGGAGATGGTTGCGCACCCTGGCCAGGACCGACCGGCGCCGGCGCTGGACGCCCGGCTCCCAGCGAGGTCCGGGCAACTGCAGGCCGAAGTCGCGGTGCACAAGGGTCACCCGCCGGAACCGCGCGTCGAGGCTCGGCAGGGCCTGCCGGAGCAGTTCCGGCGTCGAGTCCTCGCTGTCGCCCTCCAGCAGGCCCAGCGAGATCGCCTCGCGCGGGTAGTCCAGCGCACGAAGGCGGTCCAGATAACCGGGCAGGAACGCGGCCGCGTCCTTGAGAGGGGTGAGGACCAGTACCGAGGGGCGCTCGCCGGCCGGGGCCGGCGCGGGCTCGGGGGCCGCGTGCGGTCTCGGCCGGGAGGTCCGGGCGGTGCCGGCGACGGTCTCGGCGTGGGCGATGTCCCGCGGGTCGAGCGGCAGCCGGGTCGCCATGGCCAGCAACCGCTCGGCGTAGGCGCCCGGCTCGGCCCAGATCTGGGTCGCCACCTCGAAGTGCTCCGCGAAATGGGACTCGCCGAACGTGTTGCCGCCGTGGCACACATAGGTGTACAGCTCGGGTGCGTCGACCGATACGACCCGGCAGGTGCGGACCACCTCTTCGGCCACCGGGGTGTCCTCGCCCCGGCGCTCGGCCGGGTAGCGCGGAAGCCGCTCCTTCGCGCACACCATCGACCCCTCCCAGATCCGCGCACAGGAGATCGCGAGCTTGTGGCGGGCGGGCCACCACAGCCGCTCACGGGCGAGGAAGCACGCGTCGGCGCCGAGTGCGAGCATCGCCGCCATCTGGGTCTCGACCCGCTCGGGGTCGTACAGGTCGTCGTCGTCCCACTGGCAGACGTAGGGCCCCGTGGCCCGATCCACCGCCTCGTTGCGCAGTTCGCCCAGGGTCCGTCCCTCCGGAGGGAGCCGGTGGTGGCGGATGCGCGGGTCCTCCAGGGCGCGGATGTGCCGTTCGAGGCCGTCGTCGGTGCCGTCCTCCACCACGACCAGTTCCAGGTTCGGGTAGGTCTGGGCACGAAAGCAGCTGATGGCTCGTCGTGCCGTCGCCGAGCGGTCCTTGGTCACCATCAGGCAGGACACGGTCGGCGCGGGTGCGCCCGCGGTCCAGCGGCGGCGCTGTGCCTCCAGGCTGAGCAGGCCGTCGGCGACCGGTTGCAGCTCCTGGCTCGCCCAGAACGGGAAGCGTTTGCCCGCCGAGCCCCGTGGCGGGCCGGATGTGTCGCACGCCCAGCTGCCCGACCAGTGGTGCACGGCGTACGCACGGTCGTGGTCGGCCTCCTGAGGGCCGAACAGCTCTGTGGCGTACGGGCTCACCTCCGGGTACAGCAGCTCGGCCCCGACCACCGTGACCGAGGCCGGCTCCGGGGTGCTGTCCACCGCTCGGGTGAGGAAGAACGGCCCTGTCGCGTCGAGAGCGCCGGGCAGTCTGTGGGCGCCGACCAGCTGACGGTGGACATGGGCCCAGAAGGGGTGGCCCGGCCGTGAGGCGATGAACGCGTTGCCGACGATGCGTGTGAATCCGCGTTGGCGGGCCAGCAGCAATCGGGTGTGCGCCTCGGGTTCGCAGCCCAGGACGAGTTCCTGCCCGTCAAGGATTCCGTCGAGCGGCTTCAGGCACTCGAAGTCCAGATCCGCGTAGACCCCGCCGAAATGGTCCAGCAGGAAATAGCGGATCGCGTCCGCCCGCATGATCGCCTCGGGATAGCCGTCGTAGACCGGCAGGAACCAGGGATAGTGCTCCTGGAGAAACGCGCGGTTGTCCGCGTCGGTCCACAACCGGTAGCCCCACCCGGGGTGGTGCAGCCGCCACGACTCCGCCCACCTCTGCCATTTCGGAGGAAGATCAGTGTCTTTCCATGTTTGATGGATCAACGGGGGAATCGTCTTCTGTGCTGACATTCGCACAGTATGGCGAGCTGTCGGGCGACGGAAATGACGGTGATGCCCCGTTGCCGAGGCAATCACCTGAATGGCCCATCGACTCCTGCTGATCAGCGCATCGGCTGTGAGGCGGCGATGCGGTGGGTGTTCAGGGACACGCCCACCCGGGTCAGCCCGGTCGTGGCGGCCCGAAACTCCTTCATGTGCGCGGTGGTGAAGTGCCCGTCGAGCGCCTGCTGGGAGGTCCACCGCTCGTACACCCGGATCCGCCGCCCGTCCGTGGGATCGGCGGTCATCGCGTAGTCCAGGCAGCCGGGCTCCGCCTCCCGGGTGCGCCTTCCGAGTTCCACGAGATGTCCCAGCATCGGGTCGCGGTCGCCCGGCTCGTAGTCCATCCAGCCGGCGACGATGATCTCCTCCGACACGGTGTTCCTTTCACGGTCGTGCCCGCGGGTCCGCGGTCCTCCTCAGATGCCGAGTGCCGCCGGAACGCTGTCCACGGTGACCGTGCCCTTGTCCCCGTCGACCGTGACCACCATCCCGTCGCGCAGCCGCCCCGTGCCGCCCTCGACGGAGATGACAGCGGGGATGCCCAGCTCGCGGCAGACCACGACGGCGTGGCTGTTGAGGGCGCCCACGTCCACGACGGCCGCGCCGGCGACCAGGAACAGCGGGGTCCACGCCGCGTCCGTGATCGGCGCCACCAGCACCTCGCCGGGCTCCAGCGCCTCGCAGGAGGCCGGGTCGGTGACCACCCGTACCGTGCCGGTGTAGGTGCCGTGGCTGCCGCCCACGCCGCCGAGCACATCGCCCTCGGCCGCCTCCGCGGACCGCTCCTCGGCGCGCCGCGGCCAGGTGCTGATGTCGGTCTGCGTGTCGTCCGCGACGAAGAACGGCGGTTCCAGCTCGTGCAGTGCCGCGTACTCCTGGAGCCGCTGGGCGATGACCGGGCCGAAGCGCTCCGGGTCGGCGACATAGTCGTCCAACTCGGTGTCCAGCAGCATCATCACGTCCTCCGGCTCGGCGAGGCGCCCTGCCTCCACCCCGCGGCGGCCGAGCTCGCGCAGCGCCATCCGGATCTCGTTGACGACGGTCACACAGTTCGCCTTGGTGCGCTCCCGGGCCGGGATCCAGACCTGGGACGCGTGCATGCCGGCGTCGAACACCGGCTGCGCGTCCTCGGGAAGCACAGCCCGGATCTCCCGCGCCGTTCGCTGACGCCGCTCGGTCAGACGCTGTCCGCGGGCGGCGGGGGAGTCGTCGTCGGAGCTGTGCCGGATCCGGTCGACCAGGGCCAGTGCCTGGATCGGCGCCGCCTCCCACGACAGGGCGTGGATGTCCCACTCGTTGGGGCCGCGGTCGCCGGACTCGGCGAGGAACTCCTCGAAGCAGTCGCGGAACGCCTTCACGTCCCCACTCGCCCCGTCGAGGGCCTGCTCCACCGCGGCCGGACCCTGGTCGAACAGCGCGGTGAGCTCCGCGGACGCCGCCACCTGGCGGGACAGCGTCCACAGCCCGGTCGAGGGGGACGCCGAGTCGACGTCGCCGAGACCGCCGATGAGGTCGAGCAGGGCGTCGGGGCGGTCCACGCTCGCGCACAGCGGGCCGAGGATCGCCGGTCCGACGGACGCGGGCAGCGAGGACTCGACGTGCCGCTGGAAGGTGGTCTCCACCTCGCCGAGCAACGAGCGGGCGTGCGCCACCAGTTCGGCGTCGGACAGCCGGGACAGGCCGGGACGCTCGCGGCGCAGGCGGCGCAGCCGCTCCCGGTCGGCGTCCGCCTCCGGGAAGTTCGCCTGGCCGAGCATCCGCTGGAGCGTCGCGCCCGCCTTGGCCGTCAGCTCCTCGTCCGGGTCCTCCGGATGCGGCACGTACACCGGGGTGTCGGAGCGCTGGCCCACGAAGGCCGTGTCGATCTGGTCCGCCGTCTGGCCCATACGGATGCCGAACAGCCGCATGTGCGACAGGTTCAGGTAGAAGTAGCCGCCGAACATCCCGACGAACGGCGGCCGGGGACCGGTCACCTCCCGCTCGTGGTAGACGCCGAACCCGACGAAGCCCCTGCGCCAGCCCTGCAGCCCGCGCCCCCACACCAGCGTCCAGCCCAGCGGGCTGGCCGGGTCCGGCAGGGTCTCACCCGCGTTGGCGCGGGTGTAGTGCGGCAGACGCTCACTGCGCTGCCAGTCCGTGATCCAGCTCTGCATGGCCGAAGGTCTCCCGCCGTCCGTCCCGGTGCTGCCGGGGCCTACCACTGTGCCGTTCCGCCGTCGACGCTGATCAGCGTGCCGGTGATGCCCGCGCCCGCGTCGCTCGCCAGCAGCGAGGCGACGGCCGCGATCTGCTCCACCGTGGTGATCTTCTTGGTGGCGGCATGCTCGGCGAACCGGCCGAGCCACTCCTCGTAACTGATGCCCTCGGCCTCGGCGGCAGCCGGACCGGCCGCCCGCATCAGGTCGGTGTCGACGGCGCCGGGGCAGATGGCGTTGCAGGTGATGCCCTGGGTGCCGTACTCGAACGCGGTCGCCTTCGTCAGGCCGTGGATGGCGTGCTTGTTGGTGATGTAGTGGCTGATCGCGGGCTTGTTGGCCTGCTTGCCCTCGACGGAGGAGATGTTGATGATCCGTCCCCAGCCGTGCTCCAGCATCTTCGGCAGCGCCCGGCGGGTGCCGTAGAAGTAGGCGTTGAGGTTGAAGGCGAGGGCGTGGTTCCAGGCCTCGTCGCTCAACTGGTGCAGTGGGGCGAAGCCCTGGCTGCCGCCCGCGTTGTTGACCCAGACGTCGAGCCGCCCGAACCGCTCCGCGGCGAAGTCGGCGAGGGCCTCGATGTCCTCCTGGCTGCTCGCGTCACAGGCGTGGAAGACGGCCCGGTCCCCGGCGTCCATCTCCTCCAGGGCCTGCTTGCCCTTGACCTCGCTGCGGCCGCTGACCACGACCGTGGCGCCGTCGGCGAGGAACGCCTCGGCGATGGCGCGTCCGATGCTGCGTGTGCTGCCCGTGATCACCGCGACACGTCCGTCGAGGCTGCCCGTAGCCACCATGCTGTTCTCCTGCGTGTCTTGTCGGTACGTCACCTGGCGGCTCTCGCGGCGCTGTCAGCGCCGTCCAGGTGTTCATGAACGGTGCGGTGGAAGTGCTGGAGGCCGGGCTCGTTGCGCCCGAAGACGAAGTCCGTTCCGGCTCCGGCAAGGGCCTGCAGCCCTTCCTGGACCCCGTACGTCGTCGCGTAGTCCTCGTCGCGGACCACCTCGTGGAACCACTCGCCGAACTGGTCGGCGGCCTTGCGTTCCTCCTCGGTGACGGCCGGCTCGCGCAGCAGGATGATCTGCTGGGTCACCGATTCGGTGGCCGTCCGGGGCAGTACCAGCGAGACGGCGATCTTCTGCCGCCAGCCGCCGGCGATCGCCAGTCCCGGGAAGAGCCAGAAGATGGGGCCGACACAGTCCCCGGGGTCGCGCTGGTCCGGCGGCAGGTCCACCGCCCGGGCGATGGGCCGCAGGGCCGGCGCGATGCGCTGGTGGGGACCCCAGGTGTCGTGCGCCATCATGTTCGACAGGTTCGTCTCGAACACCGTCTTGGGGTGCAGTGAGGCGAAGTGGTACGTCTCCAGGTACCCGTCGAGGGTGACCTTCCAGTTGGGGCTGGTCAGTTCCTTCGTCGAGTAGTGGTGGCACTCCGCCAGGCGGAGCCCCTCCAGCAGCGGCCCCAGGTCGCCCAGCCACGCGTCGAGGTCGTGCTCGGCCGCCGGGTCCAGCGAGACGAAGACGATACCCGCGCGTTCCCCGGCCGGGAGCCGCACCAGGCTGCGGCCCTCACGCGGCACCGGGCCGAAGGTCTTCTCGGCGTACACGCCCCGCAGTTCCCCGGCCAGGTCGTACGACCAGGAGTGATAAGGGCAGGTCAGCCGTTTCGAAACCCCGCAGCCGGGTTCGAGGAGCTTGGCCCCCCGGTGCCGACAGGCGTTGATCATCGCGTGGACGGTGCCCTGCCGGTCACGGGTGATCAGGACCGGAACGCCGAGCACGTCGATCGCCTTGTACGAGTGCGGCCCGGGGAGCTCGCACGACATGGCGAGCGGCAGCGGGACGCTGCGATGGACGGCGTCCATCTCGCGCTGCCATCGGTCGGCGTCGAGGTAGTGCGCGACGGGTTCCGTCCACTGGTCCGCGGCCTCGTGCGTCGTGCCCGCGCGGTAGTGCTCCAGCACGCGCTCGACGAGTTCGGCCGCGTCCTGCCGCATCGCCGTGGCGGCGGGATCGGTGGACCGGTCCCGGCTGATCCACGAGGTGTATTCGGGGGCCTTGGGCGGCTGAGGCTGGTCAGTCGCCTCCAGGGGCCCCGGGGAACTGGTCCGGACCACGGTGTCCTCACAATCCTCCCAGCCGAGAGCTGGGGAACGGCTCCGGTTGCGGCAGCTGGGCTGTGAGCGACAAAACAACAGGGCTTAGTGTTGTCTGTCAATAGTAAGTAGGAAAAGTGACGGGCGGATCGCCGTGTGGGGGTGAGGGTCGGTGGAGTTCGGTGTGTCGATGACCCGGCCTTTCGAGGCCGGGATCGTCGTGGCGGACCAAGAGTTGATGGAGTGCTTCTACCGCGAGGCCCTCGGCTGTCTTCCCGTGCGTCGCTCGGTGGTGCCGCAGGAGATCGCAGGACCGGCGGGGCTGGGCGGGGAGCTCGTGGTGGTCTGGCTCCAGGTGCCGTCGGGGGGCCGGATCAAGCTGCTGCACCCCCGGGTCGCCGCTGTGCGGGGCCGGGCGGGGATGCCGCTCGCCGCGCGCTGCGGTCTGTCGTATCTCACCTTCCACCTGGACGACGTCATACCTGTCGTCGCCGCGCTGGAGGCGGCCGGTGCCCGGCCGCTGTCGTCCCCGGTCGTGGTGGAAGCGCGCGGACGGCGGATCAGCTTCTGGGCGGATCCGGAGGGCAATGTCGTCGAGGTGGTGGACTGCCGTAGTAATTAGACAGCCTCTTCAGTAAGGTGCCCCTGTCAGTTACTGTAGACCGACACAATAAAGTCCGATCGGTGGGACACCTCCCTCGGGGCGAAGGGGCCGACGATGGCTCACACCACACCGCAGAAGCCGACCGCGCAGGTCCTGCGTGACCTGCACGAGCGCATGGTCCGTATCCGGCTGTTCGAGACCGAGGCGGGAAAGCTCATGGAGGCGGGCAGGCTGCCCGGCTTCCTGCACCTCTACGTCGGCCAGGAAGCCGTGGCCGCGGGGGTGATGGCGGCGCTGCGCGACGACGACCAGATCACCTCCACCCACCGCGGACACGGGCACGCCGTGGCCAAGGGCGTGGGCTTCCGGCAGATGTACGCCGAGCTGTACGGCCGCGTCACCGGCGCCTGCCTCGGCCGCGGCGGCAGCATGCACATCAACGACGTCACGCTCGGCATGCTCGGCGCCAACGGCATCGTCGGCGCCGGCATCCCGATCGCCGTCGGCGCCGCCTTCGCCGCCCGCTACAGGGGCGAGGACAGCGTCGCCGTCACCTTCTTCGGCGACGGCGCCACCAACATCGGCTCCTTCCACGAGGCCGCCAACATGGCCGCCGTGCTGGGCCTTCCGGTGCTGTTCGTCTGCGAGAACAACGGCTACGCCGAGTTCACCCCGCAGTCCGGGCACATGCTGCTCACCGACGTCGCCGACCGGGCGGCCGCCTACGGCATGCCCGGCGTGACCGTCGACGGCATGGACGCCGTCGCCGTGTACCAGGCCGCCGCGGCGGCCGTCGCACGTGCCCGGGCCGGCGAGGGCCCGATGATGATCGAGGCCAAGACCTACCGCTACTTCGACCATCAGGGCGTCAAGGGCCTGCGCCACCCCTACCGCTCGCAGGAGGAGGTCGACGAGTGGAAGGCCCGCGACCCGATCGACCTGCTCCAGGCCCGCGCCGTCGCCGACGGCGCCGCCACCCGCGCGGAACTGGACGACGTATGGCGGCGCACGCGCGAAGAGATCGCCGAGGCCATCGCGTACGCCGAGGGCAGCCCGCTGCCCGACACCACTGACCTGCTGCTCAACGTCTACTCGGGGTGACCGCCATGACCGCCACCACGGAAGCACCGGCCGTCGCCCCACCCGGCACGGCCCGCACCCTGACCTACGTCAAGGCCTTCAACGAGGGGCTGGCGCAGGCCATGCGCGAGGACGAGAACGTCTTCGTCGCCGGAGAGGACGTGGCCGGGTACGGCGGCGTCTTCCGGATGTTCGACAACCTGCTGGACGAGTTCGGGCCCCGCCGCATGATCGACACGCCGATCTCCGAGGCCGCGCTCGTCGGGCTCGGCGTCGGGGCCGCCGCCCGGGGCCTGCGCCCCGTCGTCGACCTGATGTTCATGGACTTCATCGGCGTCTGCCTGGACCAGATCGTCAACCAGGCCGCCAAGATGAAGTACATGTTCGGCGGCTCCGTATCCGTGCCGCTCACCATCACCACGGCCTCCGGCGCGGGCCTCGGCGCCGCCGCCCAGCACAGCCAGAGCCTGGAGGCCTGGCTCGCTCACGTGCCCGGCCTCAAGGTCGTGATGCCGTGCGACGCGTACACCGCCAAGGGCCTGACCGTCTCGGCGATCCGGGACGACAACCCGGTCGTCGTCATGCTCAACAAGGTGCTGCTGGGCAGCAGGAGCGAGGTGCCGGAGGAGATCTACGGCATCCCGCTGGGTCGGGCCCACACCGCGCGGCCGGGTTGCGACGTCACCGTCATCGCGCTCGGCCGCATGGTGGGCGAGGCCCTCGCCGCGGCCGAGGAACTCGCCGCCGAAGGGGTGGAGGCAGAGGTGATCGATCCGCGCACCGTGCAGCCCCTGGACACCGCGACCATGATCGCCTCGGCGCGGCGCACCAACCGGGTGCTCGTCGTGCACGAGGCCGTCACCTTCGGCGGCCTCGGCGCCGAGATCGCCGCCCAGATCCAGGACGCGGCTTTCGACCACCTGGACGCTCCGGTCCTGCGGATCGGCGCCCCCTTCTCCCCGGTGCCGTTCTCCCCGGTGCTGGAGAAGGCGTACGTCCCCGACGCGGCCCGCATCGCACAGGGCTGCCGGCGTCTGCTCGAAAGGTCGTGAAGGACGTGGCGGTCGAGGTTCTGCTGCCGAAGATCGGCCTGACCATGCAGGACGGCACGATCGACGAGTGGCTGGTGCCGGCCGGCACCGCAGTACGCGAGGGCGACGCGCTGCTGCGGCTGGCCACCGACAAGGTCGACGTGGACGTCGAGGCCGAGGCCGGGGGACTGTTCCACCCTGCCGTCCCCGCGGGGACCACCGTCCCGGCGGGGACGCTCATCGGCTGGCTGCTGGCAGAGGGCGAGCAGCCGCCGGGCCCGGGGGGTACGCCGATGCCCGCCGGGCCCGGGAGCAACGGCACCGCCTCCCCGGCCCCGTCCGCGGCACCCGCCGTGGGCGGCGCGGCGTCCATGAAGGGCGACGCCGCCCGGCCCGGAAACGGAGGCCGGATCCTGTCCTCGCCCAACGCGCGACGAGTGGCGGGCGAGGCCGGCGTCGACCTGGGCGCCGTACGCGGCACCGGGCCGGGCGGCCGGATCCTCTCCGAGGACGTGGAGGACCACCTCGCCGCCGCCCCGGCGGAGCAGGCCCCCGCCGTCCTGCCCGGCGATCAGGTCGTCCCCGTCTCGCCTCTCGTGCGCCGTCTGGCGAAGGAGCGCGGCATCGACCTCGCCGGCATACGCGGCACGGGCGCGGGCGGCCGGATCCGCCGGGCCGACCTCGACGTGATCACCGCACCGGCACCCGCCCCGGTGCGCTCCAGCGACGTCATCCCGCTCACCGGCATGCGCGGCACCATCGCCCGCCGGATGCACGCCAGCCTCCAGGAGATGGCTCAGCTCACGCACGGCTACGAGGTGCGGATGGACGCCGTCGTGGCCCTGCGTGCCCAGCTGAAGCAGGAGTGGGCCGGCGGCGACCTGCCGGTGCCCAGCCTCAACGACTTCCTGCTGAAGGCCGCCGCCCTGGCACTGCGCGAACACCCGCTGCTCAACGCGGCGGTGCACGAGGACGGCATCCACCTCTACGAGGACATCCACCTCGGGTTCGCCGTCGCGGTGACCGGCGGCCTCCTCGTCCCCGTGATCGAGGACGCGGCGGCGCTGCCGCTGCCCGAGCTCGCCCGCCGGTCGCGGGAACTGGCGGACGCCGCCCGTGAGGGACGCATCTCCCCGGCCCGGTTGGAAGGGGCCACGTTCACCGTCACCTCACTCGGCGGCTACGGCGTCGACTTCTTCACCCCGGTGATCAACCCCGGCAACGTCGCCATCCTCGGGGTGGGCAGACTCCGGGACGGCGTCGAGTGGGTGGACGACCGGCCGCTCCGGACGCGGGTGCTCACCCTCAGCCTCACGTTCGACCACCGGGCCGTCGACGGTGCGCCCGCCGCCGAGTACCTGCGCACGGTGGAGGGCCTGTTGCGCAGGCCGCTGCGGCTGCTGATGTGAGGCGGCGGCTCAGTCCTGCGCCCCGGCGATCCGGTCGGCGAGCCGGTGGACCTCCTCGGTGAACGCCCGGTGCCCGAGCGCCCGGTAGACCTCGTCGCCCCGGATCTGCGAGATCGCGGCGTTCTCCAGCAGCGCCAGCACGCCCAGGCCGGTCACCGCCGCCTCCGCCTCGGTGACCGGTTCCCGGTCCTTGCGCACCAGCCGCACCAGTTCCGCCAGCAACCGGGTACGGATCTCATGACGCAGCACCTCCGCCTCCTGGCTCATCCCTGCCGAGGAGACGAAGAACACGGTGGCGGCCGACCGGTGCTCGCTCAGCCAGGCCAGCAGAGCGTTGACCTCCGTGCCGATCCCCGAACCGGGCGTGTGCGCCTCGGTGAGCGACTCCAGCTGCTCGCGCAGCGCGGCGGCGAACACCCGCATGCCCTCCACCAGGACCTGGTCCTTGGAGGAGAAGTGGTAGTACACCGCCGCGGACGTCATCTCCGCGCGCGCGGCGATGTCGGCCACCGTCACCTCGTCCGGCGGCTGGGTGGCGAACAGCTCCGTGGCGGCCTCGATCACCCACTGCCGACGCGAGGGGCGGTGAGCGGCGCGGGTTCCGGAAGTCGTCATGGTGTCAAGTATGCCAACCCCCACCTGCACCAGCATCACTGTGGTACCAGGATTTACGGCACCTGCGCGACCGAGTTACTCGACAGCCTCGATAGCATGGTCAGTGGACCGGACGCAGGGGCATCGCATCGTCAAGCCGCAAGGGGAGCACACATGGCCACCAAGCAGAACGGCAAGCAGCCGGCTCACCGGCCCTCGCGGCGACAGCACATCATCGGTGCCGCGGTGCGGGTCTTCGGCCGCAAGGGTTTCGCGGAGACCAGCATCCAGGACATCGCGGACGAGGCCCAGGTGGTGCCCACGGCCGTCTACTACCACTTCGACGGCAAGGAGGAACTCCTCGAACTGGCCATGCGCCGCGTCTTCGACGAGCTGAACGCCGTCGTGGAGCAAGCCCGTCCGGACACCGAGCCGGGCGACGCCAAGGGGCTGTTGCGCGTCATCGACGCCGTGTGGGACTGGGTGGAGAAGAACCCGGACGAGGCCCGGCTGTTCCAGGTCCAGATCGCCTCCGCCAACGGCAACGTGAAGCTGCTGCGCGACGAGTTCGAGCAGCGGCACATCCAGCGTGCGTACGACTACCTGCCCGAGACGACCACGCGCAGCCCCCGCGCCGCCAAGGCCAGGCACGCCGCGCAGGCGCTCGCGGTCCGCACCCTCATCAGCACCACCATGCTGGTCACCGCGCTGCGGGCGGAAGGCGGGCCACTGGCCGGGCTGCCGCCGCGTGCCGTGCAGCAGGCGGTCAGGTCGACGGCGCTGCGGATCATCGCGGCGGAGCAGGGAGTGGCCGTCCCGTCGGCCTGAGCACCAGCTGCGGGCGAACCGTCCCGCGGTCCGCGGGCATGTGTGCCGGCTGTGGCGGCACCGATGGACGGTCACACCGTCAGCACCGAACACGCGCTGATCCCCGGCGCCCCGTACACGTGCGTGAAGCCCACCCGCGGCCCGCCGGGCACCTGTGCTCCCGGGGCCCGGCCCTGCAACTGCCGTACGACCTCGTGGAACTGGCGCAGTCCCGAGGCGCCGACGGGCTCCCCGCCGGCCAGGCAGCCCCCGTCGGTGTTCACCGGCAGCCGGCCCGTGGGATCGGTGTCCCCGGCGGCCAGCAGGTCCTCCTGCTCGCCGTGACCGCACAGCCCGGTCTCCGCCAGGTGGATCAGCTCCGATCCGCTGTCGGTGTCCTGCACCTGGGCCACCCGCACGTCGGCCGGACGCACGCCCGCCCTGCGGAAGGCCGCCTCGGCCGCGTCGACGCTGGGGCTGCGGTGCGGGCCCGGCGGCAGCCAGGGGGAGAAGACCTCGAACGAGCCGAAGCGCCGGGTGCGCAGGGCCAACGACGCCAGCCTGACCGGCCGTTCACACAGGTCGAACGCGCGGTCGCCCAGCGCCAGCACGAGCGCCGCCGCGCCCTGCCCCGGCGAGCAGAACATGTACTGGGTGAGGGGCGGACTGACCTCGGCGGCGTCCAGGATCTCCTGCTCGGTCAGCGGCTTGCGGCGCCAGGCGAGGGGATGCACCGAGCCGTTGCGGAAGGCCCGCGCCGCCACCATCGCCAGCACCCGCTCCGAGACGCCGTGCTCGTGCAGATACCGCCGGGTCTTCAGGGCGAAGAACTGCGTGGTGAGCATCAGACCGCTCTCGGCGTACCAGTCGCCCAGCCCATAGCGGGCCGCGGAGGCGTTGAACGCGCCCCGCGCGTGCTTGTCGAAGCCCACCGCCAGACCGAGCGTGGCCTCGCCCGCGCGCAGCGCGCCGGCCACCGCGAGCACGGTGGAGGCGCCGGTCGCGCAGCCGTTCTGCACGTTGACGAACGGCACTCCGGTCAGCCCCAGCCTGCCCACCAGGGTGTCGGGCTTCCCGGACACGTCGGAGCCGCCCACCGCGTACCCGATGTCCTCCCAGGCGACACCGGCGTCGGCCAGCGCCGCACGCACCGCCCGCTCGGCCATGTCCATCCCGGTGACGCTCTCGTCGCGGCCGAAGGCATGCATCCCGCAGCCGACGACGTACACCTCGTCCCTCCGGCTCACCTTCCGCCCTCCGGATCCGGTCCGAACGCGAAGGTCAGCACCTCGGTCCCGTCCTCGTCGTGGTACGCCTCCACCGTGGTCAGGCGCACCGGAAGCCCGATCCGTATCTGCTCGCGGGGAATCGCCAGCCGTGTCTCCACCAGCACCTCACCGAGGTCCACATAGCCCACGTGGTACGGCTCGAAGCCCCCGATGGGGGGCCGGTACGGCGGCTTGGGCGGGAACGCCTGAAGCGTCCACGACCACAGCCGCCCGCTCATCGGCAGCGCGTGCGCGGACATGGCCCCGTCCGGGCACCTGGGGCAGGAGTCCTGCCGGGGGAAGACCACGGTGCCGCACCCGGTGCAGCGCGCCCCCACGAGACGCGGTGGATCCGCGCTGTCGAACAGGGTCTCGTCGATGAGTCTGCTGGTCATGCCGTCCCGCCTTCCACGTCACCAGCCGAGCAGCCCGGCCAGCCGTTCCCGGTGGTGCGCGGCGCCGCCCAGCAGCACCGCGTCGGACTGGGCGCGCCGGAAGTACAGGTGCGCGTCGTGCTCCCAGGTGAAGCCCATGCCGCCGTGCAGCTGCACGCACTCGGCGGCGACGGACACGAACGCCTCGCCGCACCAGACCTGCGCCACCGCGGCCGCCTCGGCCAGCGCGTCAGGCGCTGTGGCCGCGCGGACCGCGCGCACCACGGCCGACCGTGCGGACTCGACCTGGAGCAGCATGTCGGCACAGGTGTGTTTGACCGCTTGGAAGCTTCCGACGGCCCTGCCGAACTGGGTGCGGTCCCGTACGTGGGCGACGGTCATGTCCAACGCGGCCTGCGCGCCGCCGAGTTGCTCGGCGGCCAGAGCCACCAGGGCCACGTCCAGGGCGCGGGTGACGACGTCCGCGCCCTCGCCGCCGGCGGTCAGGGCCCGGGCCCGCGCACCGGAGAAGGTCACGACCGCCTGGCCGCGGCTGATGTCCAGCGTGGGCACTCGGCGCACCGTCACCCCCGGCTCGCGCGGATCGACGAGGAACAGGTCCACGCCGTCGGTGCCGGTGGCCGCGACGACCAGTGCCTCGGCGTCGGCGCCGTCCAGCACGAAGGGCGCGGTGCCGTCGAGCACCGGGACGCCGCCGTGCCAGGCGACGGCCACCGGCACGGCCTCCGGCCGCCAGACGCCGTCGGGTGCCGCCACCGCCAGGGCGTGCACCCTGCCCTCGGCCAGCCGCGCCAGCGCGGTGTCCGCCGTGCCGCAGCCCGCCAGGACCTGCCCGGCCAGCACGGTGGACGACAACAGGGGCACCGGCGCCAGCGTTCTGCCCAACTCCTCGCACACCACGGCGATCTCCGCGAGGCCGCCGACTCCTCCGGCCGCCTCGGGCAGGCCGAGGGCCGCCAGGCCGACCTGCCGGCCGAGGGTGTCCCACAGCTCGGCGTCGATACCGGGAGAGTCCTCGGGCAGCCGGCGCACCGCGGCGGTGCCGCCGGCGTCCGCGCACACCGACCGCACGGTCTCGCGCAGGTCGTCCAGTTCGGCGTCCGACAGGGCCGTGCTGTCGGTCACGGTGCTCGTCATGGTGCGCTCTCGCTCTCGCTCCGCCGCTCCCGCAGCGCACTGTGCGCGGCCGCCATCCGGGCGACCGGCACCCGGTGCGCGGAGCAGGAGACGTAGTCGAGGCCCAGGTCGTCGCAGAGGGCGACCGACTCCGGATCCCCGCCGTGCTCACCGCACACCCCCAGCTTGATGCCGGGGCGTACGCTCCTGGCCCGCTCGGCCGCCAGGCGGATCAGGGCGCCCACGCCGTGCGGATCGAGCCGGGCGAACGGGCTCGCGGTGAGGAACCCGCGCTCCTGGTACGTGCCCAGCACCTGGCGCTCCACGTCGTCGCGGGAGAAGCCGTAGGTGAGCTGGGTGAGGTCGTTGGTGCCGAAGGAGAAGAACTCGGCGTGCCGGGCGAGTTCGGCGGCCAGCAGGGCGGCGCGCGGAGTCTCGATCATCGTGCCGAGCCGGTACGGGACGCGGACGCCGGTACGTTCGGCGATCGCGTCGGCGGCCCCGCGTACGTACGCCGCCGCGGCGGCCAGTTCCTCCGGCAGGCTGACGAGCGGGATCATCACCTCCAGGGTGGGCCGGACACCGGTGGCCGCGACGTCCGCCCACGCGGCGAAGAGCGCCTCGGCCTGCGCCGGGTAGAGCCGCTCGTGCAGCAGCGCCAGGCGCACTCCGCGCAGCCCGAGCATGGGGTTCGCCTCCCGCAGTGCGGCGGCCCGGTGCTCGGCCTCAGGGCCGCCGGCCTCTCCCGGCGCGGGCAGGAACTCGTGCAGCGGCGCGTCCAGCAGCCGTACGGTGACCGGGCGGTCCCCGACGGCGGACAGCAGGGCCCGGAAGTCCTCGTGCTGGGCCTCTTCCAGGGCGCGCAGCGCCTCGTCCCGGGCGGCCTGGCCGGCGGCGAGGAGCACCCGCCGGATGAGCGGCAGCCGGTCGCCGAGGAACTGGTGCTCGGTGCGGCACAGGCCGACCCCCTCCGCGCCCAGGGCGACGGCGGTGTTCACCTCCGCCGCCGTGTCGGCGTTGACGCGTACGCCGAGCCGTCGGATGCCGTCCGCCCAGTCCAGCAGGGTCGACAGCTCCGGCGGGGGACCGGCGACGGTGACCGGCAGCGTTCCGGCGTAGACGGCACCGGTGCGGCCGTCGAGCGAGACCGGGTCGCCCTCGTGCAACAGGCGGTCTCCGATCCGGACCGTGCCGGCCGCCGGGTCCACGCGCAGGCCCTCGGCCCCACAGACAGCCGGTCTGCCGGCGCCGCGTGCCACCACGGCGGCGTGCGAGGCGATGCCGCCGGTGCCGGTGAGCACCGCGGCGGCGGCCAGCATGCCGGGCACGTCGGCCGGAGTGGTCTCCAGGGCCACCAGTACGGCGGGCGTGCCGGCCGCCCCCAGTTCGAGGGCGCGCTCGCTGGACAGGGCGATGGGGCCGGCCGCGGCTCCGGGGGAGGCGGGCAGCCCGCGGACGAGGGGTTCGTCCACTCCGGCCGGTTCCAGCCTGGGGTGCAGCAACTCCTGCACCTGGGCGGGTGCGACCCGGCGTACGGCCTCCTCCCGGTCCAGCGCGCCCTGTGCGCCCAGGTCGGCGGCGAGACACACCGAGGCGCGCAGCGGGGGGCGGCTCACCTCGGAGGCGGCCAGCAGCGCGATCTCACCGTCGCGCAGCTCGAAGTCGACGCGGACCGGGGCGTGCAGATGGCGTTCGAGGGTGAGCAGCGCGTGTTCCAGCAGGGCGAAGGCCGGGCCCAGCTCCTCCAGCGGCTCCCCCGGGTGCGGAGGCGGCGCGCTGCGGCGTACGCCTCGGAAGAAGGAGCCGTGCGGCGCGAAACGGCCGCTGCCGGGGTCCCGGCCGGCCGCGGTGCCGTAGCCGGAGCGGTCCCACGGGCCGATGCGCAGCGCCTGGACATGCAGCGCGATGCCCAGGTCGGCGGGCAGCCGCTGGGCCTTGCGGGACCGCCTGGCCCGGGGCGAGGCCCAGCGGGCCAGCACCGCGCGGGCGGCCAGCGCGAGCTGCTCGGCCGGGTCGTCCGGGTAGGTGCGCTCCGTGTGCCGGGCGATGGCCGCGAGCAGCGCGTCGACGCGGGCCCGTGTCGACGCGGCGTCGAGGAGGGCGTCGTCGAGCTCGGCACCGGGCACGTCGAGGGCGTACTCGGCGGTCATCCGCAGGGTCGAGGCCCACACTTCGTGCAGCGCGTCCTCGCGGCCGATGACGGCGCACAGGTCGCCGGCACCGGGCGGGGCCAGGCCGATCCCCGCGAGGTCCGGAGGCAGCCCCGCGACCTCGGTCGACGCACTCGCCGACAGACGCAGCAGCAGCGGTCTGCTCCGGTCGCCGATCCGCCGCCCCGACAGCTGCTCCACGAGTTCCAGAGCGGCTCGTGCGATGTCCGGCTCGCACAGCGACGCGGCCGACCCGGCCGGCACGGTGAGCCCCGGCACCACGGGGAGCCCGAGGGCCACCAGCCGGTCCATGGCGATGCCGTGCGTGCCCAGGTCATCGGCGCCCAGCCCGCGGATCCGCCCCTGGCCGTACGGCACCAGGGCGTGGGCGGGAGCGTGCGCCCGGGTGGGTGCGCCGGCCGGACGCTCGGTGACGCTCAACCCCGGCTCCTCGTGACCAACTCCTCTTCCAGGGCCTCGTCCTCGGCCCGGCTGATGCCGAGCACCAGCAGCAGCTCCTGGTGCAGCCGCATCCAGACCGTGTGGTACGAGTCGCACAGCGGCGAGGCGAGCCATTCCACCGCGCCGTCGTCGAAGCGGTCCAGCGCGTCGTCGAGGTCGGTGAGGTACCGCCCGCTGCCCGCGAGCACCCGTTCGAGCCTGCGCAGCACGGGCTGGATGGCCTCGTGCACGTCCTCCAGAGCTTCGCGCACCTCGGCGTCGTAGACGCTGTCGGTGTGGTCGTTGGGGGCGCCGTCAGGGCGGCACTGCCAGGCCGTGCACACCTCGCGGATCCGGCGGTTGACCGGCAGGAAGGCGTGGTAGGCGGCGGTGATCCGCTCCTCCTGCTCGGAACCCTCGGGGACCCGCAGGGCCTGCGCGGCGATCGCCTTGGCGTGCTCGGTCGGCAGTACCACCGGGCCCTTCACCATGGCGAGCCCGGCGTCGGCCAGGGGGCGGTACACGGACTCCGGCCTGCCGCGCCACATGCCTCGCAGAACCAGGTCGAGCACGGCTTCGCTGAGCGTCTCGTCGAGAGCGTCCGTCCCGGTCACGGCAGCAGGTTGCATCGCCACACCTCTTCCTCGGTGCTGTGTTGCCCGGAGGTTACGCTCCGGCGGGGCTGTTAGTGAAGAGGGACTCAAGAAACACTTTCCGGCTCTCGCGGTGCGGTGTGGTCGCCACCTCTCGTGCGGGCCCGCGCGGCCAGGAACGCCGCCATGCGGGTCTGCGCCTCCGCGTCGTCCGCCAGAGCCGCGATCGACTGAGCCTCCTCGGCGAGATGACGGCGCAGGTCGTCGCCGGTGTCACCGCGCAGCAGGCCCTTCGCCGCGCGCAGCGCCTCGCCCGCCCCGGCGGCCAGTTCGGCGGCGGTCCGGTGCGCGATGTCGTCCAGGTCGTCGTCGCCCACCGTCCGGGTGACCAGACCGCGGCGCTCGGCTTCCTCGCCGGTCAGGACCCGGTCGGTCAGGATCAGCTCGGCCGCCAGCCGGGGACCCGCCAGGCGCGGCAGGAGCCACGACGCCCCGCAGTCCGGAGTGAGGCCCACCGCCGTGTACGCCAGCCGGAACCGTGACGACCGGGCGGCCAGGACGATGTCGCCGACGAGCGCGAGGCCGATGCCGCCCCCCGCCGCGGCGCCGCGCACGGCGGTCACGACCGGCACCGGCAGGTCGTACAGGGTCAGCACCGCCGCGTGCGCGGCGGTCGCGACCGCGTGCACGTAGGCACCGGTGCCCGCGCCGCGACCGGCGAAGGCGCGCAGGTCACCACCCACGCAGAAGGTGGGGCCCGACGCCCGGAGCAGCACCGCCCCACCCGGGTCCGCGGCCACCTCGGCGGCGCGGTCCCGCAGTGCCTCGGCCGTCGGGAGATCCAGGGCGTTGCCCCGCCCCGGATCGTCCAGTCTCAACTCCGCGACTCCATCGGGGTGGCGGACCACCCGGACCGGCGGTGTGCTCATGGCGGTCGTCTCCCAACGTCACCGGCTGCCACTCGGGCTCCGCAAGATACTGGAGACGTTGTACAGTTTCTAGGTCGCGACGGGCAGGGGCGCCCGTACGCCCGTCGGCGGGAGGAACCGTGCCTGTCCAGTTCGATGTCGACCCACTCGTCGCCCGACTCGCCGAGACCACCGCCGAGTTCGTCCGCGAGGTGGTGATCCCGGCCGAGCGCGAGTGCGGCGGATCCGTGCACGACGCTCCCGAGGCCCTGCGCGAGTCCCTGCAGAAAGGTGCCCGTGAGGCGGGAGTCTTCGCGCCGCACGTGCCGAAGCGGTGGGGCGGGCACGGACTCGACCTGCGCGGACAGGCGGCGGTGTTCGAAGCCGCCGGGTACTCCCTGCTCGGCCCCTTGGCGCTGAACTGCGCCGCCCCGGACGAGGGCAACATGCACCTGCTGGAGAAGGTGGCCACCGAGGAGCAGAAGAAGCGCTATCTGCGTCCGCTCACCTCCGGCGAGTGCCGGTCCTGCTTCGCGATGACCGAACCGGCCCCGGGAGCGGGCGCCGACCCCCGGTCCCTGCGCACCACCGCCACCCGGGTGCCCGGCGGATGGCGCATCGACGGACGCAAGTGGTTCATCACCGGGGCGAACGGCGCGGGCTTCACCATCGTCATGGCCCGCACCACCGGCGGCCCCGGAGACCCGGGCGGCGCCACCATGTTCCTGGTCGACGCCGGCACGCCCGGCATGCGCGTCGTACGGGACATCGAGACCCTGGACGAAGGTTTCTTCGCCGGGCACTGCGAGATCGTCTTCGAAGGGTGCGTGGTCGGCGGCGACCAGGTGCTGGGCACGGTGGACCACGGCTTCGAAGGCGCCCAGGTCCGGCTCGGCCCCGCCCGTCTGACGCACTGCATGCGCTGGCTGGGAGCCGCCCGCCGCGCTCAGGACATCGCGCTGCAACGGGCGGGAAGCCGGACGGCCTTCGGCTCGGTGCTCGGGGACCTCGGCATGGTGCAGCAGATGCTGGCCGACTCCGAGATCGACATCGAGGCCAGTCGCGCGCTCATCCTTCGGACCGCCTGGGAACTGGACACCGGCTCGGCGGCCGCCCCGCAGCTCAGCTCCATGTCCAAGACCTTCGTGGCGGAGGCGGTGAACCGAGTGGTCGACCGGGCGGTGCAGATCTGCGGAGCGCTCGGCGTCTCGGCCGCGGACGCCCCCCTGGCCCGTCTCTTCAGGGACGTGCGGCCCTTCCGCATCTACGACGGCCCCTCCGAGACGCACCGGTTCGCCATCGCACGCCGCGCACTGAAGCCCTACCGGCGGCCTCGCCCGGACGCCGCCGTCGGTTCGTGATCGCGGCGGGCGAGGAAAAATCCCTCCATCCCAAGGACCATCACATGGAAACCATCTCCCGCCTCGGCGTCGTCGGCTGCGGCCTCATGGGCTCCGGCATCGCCGAAGTCGCCGCCCTCGGCGGCGTCGACGTCCTGGTCACCGAGTCCTCCCCGGAAGCCGCCCGAGCCGGCCGCCGACGTGTCGAAGCATCCCTCGACCGCGGACTGCGCCGGGGCAGGATCACCGAAGCCGCACGGGATGCCGCACGCGCCCGTCTCACGGTCACCGACGACTTCGGCGCCATGGCGGACCGTCAGTTCGTCATCGAGGCCGTCGCCGAGAACCGCGACCTCAAGACCGGCGTGTTCGCCGCCCTCGACCGGGTCGTCACCGATCCCCTGGCGGTTCTCGCCAGCAACACCTCGTCGATCCCGATCGTCGACCTCGCTGTCAGCACCGGGCGGCCCGCGCAGGTCATCGGCATGCACTTCTTCAACCCGGTACCGGTGCAGAGACTGGTCGAGATCATCCCCGCGCTCACCACGAGCTCCGACACGGTGGTACGGACCCGTGCCTTCGCCTGCGAGCACCTGGGCAAGGAGGCCGTGGAGGCGACCGACCGCTCAGGCTTCGTGGTCAACGCACTCCTGGTGCCCTACCTGCTGGCCGCGGTACGCATGGTCGAGTCCGGGTCCGCCCGCGCCGAGGACATCGACCGTGGCATGGAACTGGGCTGTGCCCATCCGATGGGCCCCCTCCGTCTGCTCGACCTCATCGGGCTCGAAACCGCCCAGGCTGTCGCCGAGTCGATGTACGAGGAGTTCAAGGAACCCCTCTACGCCCCGCCCGCGCTGTTGCGCCGCATGGTCGCCGCGGGACGCCTCGGCCGCAAGAGCGGGCAGGGATTCTACGACTACAGCGCCTGATGCCGGGGCTCGGCCGGTCCGACATGAGCAGGGGCGTTCGTTCGGGACGAGCAGCCTGCCTCGAAGCGGATCGAGCCGGCGACCGAAGTGGTGCTGCACGTCCCGGCCTCGGTGCCGCGCCCCACGGTCAGCGACGGTGTGCCAGGGCGACGGTGATCGTCACGGCTGGGCCCGCCGGAAGGCGGACACTGCGGCGTCGGTCCGCGGGCTTCCGCGCGTCGCGGCACACGAGGGTGACGGACCGCTCGCGCGGTGAGCCGACCACGGCTCGGGCCGTTCCCTAGTCCACGTTCCACGTCAGCTCGTCGACGGTGACTCCGGTGCGGGTGGCGAGGCCGCGCACACGGCCGGCCCGCCGCTCCGGGGGCAGCGCCGGCACGACCGCTCCGGCAACGCGAACCTTGAGTGTGAAGGTCCCGTCCGTCGGCAGGGGGTCCTGGACGAGCTGCCAGTCCTGCGACCCTGCTCAACACTCGCGGCGGCCGGTGACGGCGTGCAACTGTGGACGACTCTCGGGAACGCCACCCAGAGGTGGAGCCGAGAGTAACGCCGTACCGGCGAGCTGACACGCGGACCGTCCGACGGTGGTTTGCCACGATCGCATGGTTGGGCAGGGTGGCAGGCAGGGACTGACGCGTGGGGAGGCGGGACCGATCACGGCAAACTGCCGCAGGCCGACCGGACACGGTGGGCGTGTGACCGGTCGGCCCGCGCCCGCGGTGCTGCCCCCGCCGCTGCGCGCGTGGCTCGGGCCGATCGCGGCCCTCGCCACGCTGATGGTCGTCGTGCTCGGGGCCCTGTACGCCGGCCACAGCAGGCCCGGCAGGGTGGACGCCTGGACCCAGCCGGCGGTGGAGGGTATGCGGCCGCCGTGGCGGCACGTCGCTCTGGCCACGGACTTCCTGGGGGAGCCCGCCGGAGCGGCGACCCTGGTCCTGGCCACCGTGACGGGCTGCCTGCTGCTTCGGCATCCTCGCGCAGCGGTGCTGGTCGTTGCCGGCGTCGGCACCACCGTGGGGACGACCACGCTGCTCAAGCCCCTGGTGGGACGCACCATCCACGGCGACGGCAACCTGTCCTACCCGAGCGGCCACACCGCCTTCTGCACCGCGCTCGCCCTCGTGGTGGCGCTGCTCGTGACCGGCCGGCTCGGCCTCGGCAGGACGGCCGGCACGTCACTCGTGCTCGCGGCGGCGCTGGTTGCCGGCGCCGCCATGGGCTGGGCGCAGGTCGCTCTGGGCGCGCACTACCCGACCGACGTCCTCGGCGGCTGGTGCACCGCGCTGGCGGTGATACCGGCGACCGCATGGCTGGTCGACCGGATGGCTGACGTCCGTCGGCGGGAGCGTCGCTGACGGCACGTCACGCAAAGCGCCGGAACACGGGCTTCACCGGTCGCCCGGCCGGCCAGGGGGTGGAGTCGGCGGCGTCCAGTGCCTTCCGGTACACCGCACACGCCTGGGCCACCACCTCGACGGTGTGGTCGATGTCGGCGTCGTCGAGCGCGCTGCTCACCACGAACGACGGGGCCAGCACCCCGCCCGCGAGGAGTTGGCGCAGGAACAGGGTGCGGTACTCCTGCGACGGCTGCCCGTTCTCGTCGAGGGTGGCGAAGACCAGGTTGCTGGCCCGGCCCCGGACGACGACGTGGTCGCCGACGCCCATGCTCGCGGCGGCGTCGCGGACACCGGCGGCCAGCCGCTCGCCGAGGGCGTTCAGCCGCGCGGTGACGCCCTCCTCGGCGTAGATGGTCTGCACGGCCATCGCTGCGGCCAGCGAGTGCGTTTCCGCACCGTGCGTGGTGGACAGCAGGAACACCCGGTCGCCGGAGTGACGCAGCCCGCCCCGCTCCATGAGATCGCGGCGCCCGGCCAGCGCGGAGACGGCGAACCCGTTGCCCAGCGCCTTGCCGAACGTGGAGAGGTCGGGGACGACGCCGTACAGGCCCTGAGCGCCCGCCTCGGACCAGCGGAAGCCGGTGATCATCTCATCGAAGATCAGTACGCAGCCGTGCCGGTCGGCCAGCTCGCGCAGGCCGGGGAGGTAGCCGGGCGGCGGCTCGGTGTGGGTGGCGGGTTCGAGGATCAGGCACGCGACCTCGTCCTGGTACCGGGCGAGCAGCTCCTCCGTGGCGGCCAGGTCCCCGTAAGGGAACGCCACGGTGAGCTCGGTGGTCGCCGCCGGAACACCGGCGGACATCGGCGTGGTGCCGATGAACCAGTCGTCGACGGAGAAGAACGGGTGGTCGGCGCAGAGGGCCACCCGCGGGCGCCCGGTGGCGGCACGTGCGAGGCGCACCGCGGCGGTGGTGGCGTCGGAGCCGTTCTTCGCGAACTTCACCATCTCGGCCGTCGGCACCGTGGCCAGGAAGCGTTCCGCGGCCTCGACCTCCACGATGGAGGGCCGGACGAAGTTGCTGCCGCGGTCGAGTTCCCGCCGCACCGCCTCGGTCACGCGTGGGTGGGCGTGGCCGAGGCTGACCGACCGCAGGCCGGAGCCGTACTCGATATAGCGGTTGCCGTCGATGTCCCACACGTGGGCACCGCGGCCGTGGCTGATGACCGGGGCCAGGTTCTCGGGGTACTGGTCGTCGCCCTTGGCGTAGGTGTGCGCGCCCCCGGGGATCATGGCGTGCAGCCGCTCGTTCGCCGCGCGCGACCGGGGCAGTCGGAACTCTTCGGTGTCCACGCCGACCTCAACTCTCCGTGTGCTTCAGGACCTCGGCGAGACTCGGCGCCTCCCGGTCCCGCTGGGACATCGATGTGACCGGCAGCGGCCAGGGGATGGCCAGCTCCGGGTCGTCGAAGGCGATCGTCACGTCCTCGGACGGGTCGTGCGGACGGTCGATCCGGTACGAGGTGTCGGCGGTGTCGGTCAGCGCCTGGAAGCCGTGCGCGCACCCCGCCGGGATGTACAGGGTCTTCTGCGTGTCGCCGGACAGCTCGAAGAAGGCCCGGTTCCGGTACGTCGGCGACTTGGGCCGCAGATCCACGACGACGTCGAAGATCCTGCCGTACGAGCACCGCACCAGCTTGGCCTCGCCGGCGCCCGAGCGCAGATGCAGGCCGCGCAGCACCCCCTTGGCCGAACGGGACACGCTGTCCTGGACGAAGGCGTGCGGGTCGAGGCCGACCGAGCGGACCACGTCGGCGTCGAAGGTGCGGCAGAAGAAGCCGCGTTCGTCGGCGTACGGCGTCGGCTCGAACAGGAACGCCCCGGCTATCTCCGTGACTTCGGTCGCTTTCATGGAACCTTCCGCAGGGTGGGGGCACGGTCGTGGTCCGCCGCCGGGAACAGGGCCGCGGTCAACGCGGTGAAGTGGTCTTCGAGTTGCCGAACGGCTGCCAGGTTCCGCTCGGTGATGGTCCGCCGCAGCTCCGCCGATCGCCGCTCCAGTTCCCGGAACTGCTCCAGCAGCCGGTCGGCGTCCACCTCGCGCGCCGGGTGGCAGTACGCGCCCAGGCCCATCCGGTCCATGAGCGCGTCGCTCTTTGCCGCGTAGCTGAGCGCGAGTGTCGGAGTGCCGGCCTTCAGCGCGCAGACCAGGTTGTGGTACCGGGTCGCCACCACGGTGCCGGCGGCCGCCGTCTCCTTCATCAGGTCGGCCAGCGAGGCCGCCTCGGCGGCGGTGACCAGCGGCGAGTCCACCGCGTCGAGGATCGCGGCGACCACGGACGTATCGCACTCGTCGCCGGTGAGGAGCCGGACCGGCCTGCCCTCCTCGACCAGCGCGCGGACGAACCGGGTCGTCCCGTCGAGGTAGCGCCGGTGGATCTCCTCGGCCCGGGCGCGGTCGTCGTTGCCGCCGTGGAAGTCCATGACGCCGACGCAGACCGTGTCCCGCGAGCCCGAGGGCGCGCTCGCCTCCGGCACAGGCAGGGCGAACGCGAGGTCCGGGTACACCTCGTCGCGTGCGGTGTCCACGCCCATCGCCCGCATCGCGTCACGGGACAGGTCGTCTCGGTACGACCGGTACGCGGCCAGCCGTGCCGACCAGCGCACCAGGGCCCGGGTCGGCCGGTCGCCGATCGGGGCGGCGCCGACGCCGACCAGCGCGACCCGGGTGCGCAGCAGCCGGCCGGACGCGCACAGCAGGAACAGGGAGTACGGGAAGCCCCACGGCCGCAGCGGCAGCGTGGCCTCCAGGACGCCCATGCCCGGCACGATCACCACGTCGTGCCGGCGCACCCAGGCGGCGGTGCGGAAGACGTCGACGAGTTTGCCCAGGCCCTTGGCCACGATCGCGCCCGCACGGGACGCGGTCCGGTACTCCCCGCGATACCAGTGCAGCCGTGTCGCGGGGATCCCGTACCGGGCCGCGACGACCTCGGGCCCGCCGCACAGCGCGTCCACGACCGCCTCCGGGTGCTCGGCGCGCAGGTATCCGAGCACGGCTTCGAGCGACCCGTCATTGCCGAGGTTGCCGGAGCCGAGCAGGCCGAACACCCCGACGCGTGGCGCGGTCTTCATGTCCGCCGCCCCTCACGGCCGGCGACGAGCGCGTCGACCGAGACGGAGAGCTTGGCCGGGTCGACCGGCGCGCGGTCCTCGACCCGCTCACCGGCGCCCGGCCGGGCCCGGCTGGTCATCCACGCGGCCAAGTGCCGGTAGCACTCGCGCCGTTCGGCCGAGGACAACGGCGCCCGCCGGATCGCCGAGACGAAGCCCCAGACGTACTCGGCCAGCAGCCGCGATGTCGGGTGCAGCGGGCCCGCCCGGCGCGGGTCCAGGTTGACGCAGCGGGAGCGCTTGGACGGGTTCGCCCGCTCGGCGCGGGTGGGGTGGTCGCGGCGGAAGTACAGCAGCTCCGGCACCTGGTGGAAGGGCCCGTGCAGGCCGATCTCGGCGACGAACGTGCGGTCCGCGTGGTGGTAGCTGTCGTGCGGCCTCACCCGGCGCAGCACGTTCGCCCGCATCACCCCGTAGAAGTCGTCGCCGCCCGGCTCGAACAGCATGCTGCGGAAGCGCTCCGGCGCGTGCGGCGAGGCGGTCGCGAGCGTGTACGCGTACGGGACCTTCACCTGGCCGTCCTCGTCGATGACCGCCTGGTCGGCGTGCGCGAGGATCACCTCGGGCCGCTCGTCCAGCGCCTCCACGCAGCGCCGCAGCAGGTCGCGGGCGTACAGATCGTCGTGCGACGCCCACTTGAACAGCTCGCCGCGGCACTCGGTGAACACATGGTTGTGGTTCGGCGCGGCGCCGATGTTCCGGGGCAGCCGGATGTAGCGGATGCGGGAGTCCTGCGCGGCGTACTTGCGGCAGATGTCCTCGGTCCCGTCGGTCGATGCGTTGTCCGAGATGACCAGCTCGAAGTCCTCGTAGGTCTGGCCGAGCAGGGCGTCGAGCGACTCGGCCAGGTACTCCTCGCCGTTGTACACGGGCAGGCCGATGCTCAGCCGGGGGTGCGCAGTCATGGCGTCCTCACTTCGCGAAGGGTGTTCCGGTGGTGCTCGCGCAGGGCGGACCGCAGCTGCAGCCACCACAGAGCCGAGCCGCAGAGGGTCGCCGCGGCGACGCCCCAGGCCGAGCCGACCGTGCCGGCCACGGCCGCTCCGCCGAGCCCGCCGCCGACGTAGCAGGCGGAGGCGAACAGCTGGGCGCGCAGGCTGCGCCGGGCCGCGCCGAGCGCGCGCAGCCCTGCCGCCGCGCCGGTGCCGAGGCCGGCGCCCGCGACGCCGAGCGTGACCGGGACGATGAGCTGGGAGGCGGAGCTCCACACACCGCCGAGCACGAGCTCGCCGAGCCGGTCCGGCACCAGCAGCAGCGCGCCGCCCCAGAGCAGCGCGGCGACGGCCTGCCCGCCGCCCAGCAGGAGGCAGAACGCGCCGAGCCGGTGCGGGGCCCGCCGCAGCACGCGTGCCGACTCAGCGACGGTGACCAGCGACAGTCCCATCAGCACGGCCATGAACGGGCCGAGCAGCAGTTCGGCGCCCCGGACCACGCCCACCGCGCCGACCCCGACGATCGCGCCGAGCCCGTACGCCCGCAGCTGGCTCGCGCCGCTGTTGCTGACGTTCTCGACCAGGTACCGGGTACCGAGGTCGCGGTGCGCGCGAAGCCACTCGCGCGCACCGGTGGGACGGGGCCTTATGCCGGACTGGAAGCAGCCGTACACCGCGGCCACGGCGGCGGATCCGCCCCAGGCGAGCACGAAGGCGGACACGCTGCCCACGCGGGCCGCCACCACCATGGCGGGGACGAGCGCGACGCCCCACACGACGTCGTTGACGAACGCCTTCCGCCCGGCGCCGGCGGCGAAGAACGCGAACCGCCACGCGTCCTGCAGCAGCAGCCCGGGCAGGACGACGCCGAGGCAGGCGAAGGCGGGCCCCACCCGGTCGCCGACCGCGAGGCCGACCACCACACAGGCAGCGCCGAGGGCGGCACCGACGCCGAGCGCGGCGCCCGACGACCTGGCCACCGCCCCGCGCCAGGACGCGTCCGGACCACCACTGAAGCGCACCACGAGGGGGTCGGTGGCAAGGCCCCGGGAGACGTTGAGCACCACGCCGTAGGTCACCCAGGCGAGGCTGAACACGCCGAACGCGGTCACGCCCAGCGAGCGGGCCACGTAGATGCCCACCGCGAAGTTGCTGATGCTGGAGGCCGCCTGGTCGGCCAGCCCCCAGGACAGCCGCCCGACGAGGGCCCGCTTGGCGGATCCGGCCGGCGTCGTCGTCCTCTCCTCGGTGGTCATCGGCGTCATGCCTTGATCAGACCGGCGCCGTGCAGGGCGTCGGCGGCGGCGGTGACGGTGTCGAACGGCAGCCCGGAGCGCTCGGCGACGTCCAGCAGGCTGTGCTCGCCGTCGGAGAGGTTGAGCACCCAGAGCATGGCCATCTGGGCCTGCTTGGTGTCGCTGCGGCCGCCGAGCGCGTCGTACAGCCCCCGCCGGCCCAACTGCGGTTCGCCGTAAGGGCTCAGGTTGACGTACTGCCGGTTGCGGTCGAGGACCGCGAACGCCTCGCGGCACACGGCGAGCGTGTCGGCCATCGCCTCCGGGGAGACGAAGTCCAGGTTGTCCGCCGACGTGTGGTACTCGGGGTAGCCCGCGTACGGAGTCCGGGTGAGCGAGCCGACGCCGAGGTCGAACCCGGGCGAGCAGTACTGCCGCTCGTCGTAGCCGTACGGAGTGAACTCGGTGATGCGGTGCGGGCGTTCGGAGGCGGTCAGCACGTGCCGCATCACCCGGTCGATCTCCGCGTCGCCGCGCCGGCTCTGCTTGTACGTCAGGTGGCCCGGGTCTCCGGCGCAGGCCAGCACCAGGCCGTGCTTGACCCGTTCCACCCGTTCGGCGTTGCGGGCCAGCCAGGTGATCGCCCCGATGGTGCCGGGCGCGAAGATGAACCGGTAGGTGTAGTACGGCGTTCGCCGCGCCAGCTCCCGGGCCAGGAACGTCGCCACCGCCACACCGGCCATGTTGTCGTTGGCCAGCGACGGGTGGCAGACGTGGCAGGAGACGATGACCTCGTCGGGGACCTGCCCGGGGACCACATGCTCGGCGTAGGTGAGGTGGCCGTCCGCCAGGGTGGAGTCGATGCGGACCTCGTACTCGCCGTCCGGCATCGCGTCCAGGGTCTCCTGGGCCAGGCAGAACCCCCATTCCGGCTTGTAGTAGCTGGTGCGGTACGGCACCCAGGCCGGGTGGTCCGGCAGGGTGTGCAGGTGTCCGCGCAGCTCGGCCAGCGGCATGGTCGCCGACACCGGCACGCTGTAGCCGAGCACGTGCAGACTGGACGCGGCGAAGTCGACGACCCGGTTGCCGGCGGAGTCGGCGATGTACGCCTCCCGGATGTTCCACTCCTGCGGCACCGTCCAGTCGAGCACCTGCGTCCCGGTCGGCACCTCGTGCACCTGCAGCGGGATGTACTCGCCGACGATGTCCAGGGTGGCGCGCACACCGTCGCCGGTGATGCTCCGGCAGAGCGGGTACAGCCGCTCCACCAGGGCGTACATCTCGTCGCCGGACGCGGTCACCGGCGCCACCGCAGGGTGTCGTCCACGGCGCCGGCGTCGGACGCCGTACGCAGCACGGCCAGCCGGGTGAAGCGTCGCTCGAAGTCCTCCCGGGTGAGCCCGTGTTCGCGGTAGGCGTCGGCGAGTTCGAGCGCGCCCTGCTTCACCGTCCACTCGCAGTCGAAGCCGGGCACCGCGGCGCGGAACCGGGAGAAGTCCACCCGGTACGACCGCGGATCGGCACCGGTCTCCCCGGTGATCACCACTCGCGAGCCGGACACCGCCGCGGCGACCTGCTCGGCGATCTCGGCGACCGTGACGTTGTTGATCTCGCTGCCGATGTTGAAGGCCCGGTCGTGCACCGCTTCCCGCGGCGCGGTCAGCGCGGCGGTGAAGGCCCGTGCGATGTCGGCGGCGTGCACCAGCGGGCGCCAGGGGGTGCCGTCGGAGAGCACCAGCACCTCGCCGGACAGCAGCGCGTGACCCACCAGGTTGTTCAGCACGATGTCGGCGCGCAGCCGGGGCGAGTAGCCGAAGGCGGTGGCGTTGCGCATGAACACCGGGGTGAAGTCGCCGTCGGCCAGCGAGTGCAGGTCGTCCTCCACCCGCACCTTGGACTCCGCGTACGGCGTCACCGGGCGCAGCGGGGCGTCCTCGGTCACCAAGTGCGCCGAGTCACTGCCTCCGGCGGCGCCGTAGACCGAGCAGGTCGACGCGTACAGGAAGCGCCGCACCCCCGCGTCGCGGGCCAGCCGGGCCAGCCGCACGGACGCGTGGTGGTTGATGTCGTAGGTGAGCTCCGGCGCCAGCGACCCCAACGGGTCGTTGGACAGGGCGGCCAGGTGGATCACGGCGTCCACCCCGGCCACGTGCTCGGCCGTGACGTCGCGCAGGTCCACCCGGTGCCCCGGCGGGTCCGCGGGCGTCGGGCCCAGCACACAGTCGGCGAACAGGCCGGCGTCGAGGCCGACGACCTCGTGCCCGGCGGCGGCGAGGACCGGGGCCATCACGGTGCCCAGGTAGCCCTGGTGTCCGGTCAGGAGTACGCGCATGGTTCAACCCCCCAGGTTGAGCGTGAGTTTGGTGACGGCGAACGCCTCGGCGTAGCGCTCGTGGCATTCGATGCCGCGGATTCGTGCCAGTCCGAGGAAGGCTTCGCGGTCGTACCAGGGCCGGTGCCGCTGCGAGGCGTAGTGCTCCTGCAGCAGCCGCACCTTTTCTTCGGCGATCTCCGGCGACAGCGGCTGGTACGCGGCCGTCCGGCCGAGGTCGCCGTCCCACTTGGCGATCTCGTAGCCGAGGACCAGGTGGTCGCGGAACGCGGTGGGTATCAGCTTCGCCAGGCCGCGGTGGTCCTGGTGGGCGTCGTCGGTGCGCGGGGCCAGGATCACATCGGGGTCGGTCTGCGCGCGCAGTTCCTCGACCGTGGCCTTGGCCTCGTCCCAGTGCACGGGCATGCGGCCGTCCGGCAGCTTGTGCACGGTCAGCCGCAGGTCGGCGCCCGGACAGAAGGCGGCGAGCGCGGCCTGCTCCTCCTGCTCCCGCTCGGTGCCGCCGCCGGAGAGGACCAGCGCGTCGACGCGGAGACCCGGCCGGGCATGACACAGCGTCAGCAGTGTGCCGCCGGCGCCGATGGCGATGTCGTCGCAGTGCGCGCCCACCGCGACGATCCGGTCCAGGCGCCCGGCCCCGAGCCGGATCACGCGGTCACCCCGGCGCCCGCTCCCGCACCGTCCCGTTCCCACACGGCCCACGGGCGGTCGCCCCGGGCGTAGGCGGCGTCGAGCGCGGCCCGCTCCTTCACCGTGTCGGTCGGCTTCCAGAAGCCACGGTGCCGGTGCGCCACCAGCCGGCCGCGCTTGGCCAGTTGGGCGCATCCGTCGGCGACCAGGTCCCCGTTCTCCGGTATGTGGTCGAAGACCTCCTGGCGCAGCACGAAGTAGCCGCCGTTCTCCCACAGCGGCAGTTCGCTCACCGCGGTGATGCCGCCCACCAGGCCGTCCTCGCCCAACTCCACGCAGTGGAACGAGGACTGCGGCGGCACCACCATCATCGACGCACCGGCGTCGCGCCGGGCGAACCGGTCGATCATCTCCGGCAGCGGGGCGTCGGTGAGCACGTCGGCGTAGTTGGCGAGGAACATCTCCTCGCCGTCCAGGTGGTGCCGCACGCGGCGCAGCCGCTCGCCGATCGGTGACTCGATGCCGGTCTGCGCGAACGTGATCGTCCAGTCCGAGATGTCGGTGGACAGCAGCTCGGTCCGCCCGCCCCGCAGCACGAAGTCGTTGGACGTCGTCTCCTCGTAGTTGAGGAAGAAGTCCTTGATGTGGTGCGCCCCGTACCCGAGGCACAGGATGAACTCCGTGTGCCCGAAGTGCGCGTAGTAACGCATGACGTGCCAGATCAGGGGTCGCGGGCCGACCATCGCCATCGGCTTGGGCACGTCGTCGGCGGCACCGCTTCGCATCCGCATCCCGTAACCGCCGCAGAACAGAACGACCTTCATGCTGTGACCTTTCGGGACGCGACCTCGACCATGCTCAGTTCCGGGATGGGAAAGACCAGCCGGCCGCCCCACTCGTGCACGTAGGACAGCTGTTCGACCAGCTCGGCCCGCAGGTTCCACGGGAGGACGAGGACGTAGTCCGGTCGGTCGGCGGCTATCTGCTCGGGCGGCAGGATCGGGATGCGGGTGCCCGGGGTGAACCGGCCGTGCTTGTAGGGGTTGCGGTCGACCGTGTACGGGAGCAGGTCGGGCCGGATGCCGCAGTGGTTGAGCAGGGTGTTGCCCTTGCCTGGGGCGCCGTAGCCGACGACCGTCTCGCCGCGCTCGGCCGCCTCGATGAGGAACTTCAGCAGGTCCCGGCGCACCTTGGCCACCCGGGCGGAGAACTCGGTGTAGCCGGACAGCTCCTGCAGCCCGGCGGCCTTCTCCCGGGCCAGCGCGTCGGCCACTCGCCGGCTCGGCTCTCCCGCCACCTCGGCCGGCCGGGCCCACAGCCGGACGGAGCCGCCGTGCGTGGGCAGCAGTTCGACGTCCACCAGCGTGAGTCCGCCGCTCGCCAGCGCCCGGGTCGCGGACGCGACCGTGTAGTACTGGAAGTGCTCGTGGTAGATCGTGTCGTACTGGTTCTCCTCGATCAGGGTCAGCAGGTGCTGTACCTCGATGGAGACCCAGCCGTCGTCGGCGACCAGGGCGCGCAGCCCCCGGGTGAACCCGACCACGTCGGGGATGTGCGCGTACACGTTGTTGGCCACGACCAGGTCCGCCGGGCCGCGCTCGGCGCGGACGGCCGAGCCGGTGTCCGGGCTCAGGAACTCCGTGAGCGTGGGTACACCCGCCTCCCGGGCCGCGGCGCCGACGTTCACCGACGGCTCGATGCCCAGGCAGCGGATCCCCCGGTCCACCACATGCCTCAGCAGGTACCCGTCGTTGCTCGCGACCTCGACCACGAAGGCGTCGGGGCCGAGACCCACCCGCTGTACGGCGTCGGCGACGAACGTGCGCGCGTGCTCCACCCAGGAGGTCGAGTAGGAGGAGAAGTACGCGTACTGCGTGAACGTCTCCTCCGGCGTGATCAGCGGAGGGATCTGCGCGAGCCAGCAGTCGGTGCAGACCCGCAGGTGCAGCGGGTACGCCGGCTCCGGCTGGTCCAGTTGGTCCGCGGCGAGAAAGCTCTCACACGGTGGCGTCGCCCCGAGATCGACGACGCTCGCCATCGCTTCCGAGCCGCAGAGTCGGCATCGTGTCATCTACTGTCTCCATCCCCCCTGCTCGTGCGGGTGTCCCCGCCACGAGCCAGTGCTGACCGACCCGCGATCGCGGTGCGGTACCCCTCCACCAGACGCTCCAGCCCGACGGACGGGCTGAAGTGCTGTTCGTAACGGCGCCGGGCCGCCCGGCCCATCTCCCCATTGCGGGTGGGCTCGGCCGTGATCCGGCGTATGCGGTCCGCGAGCGAGGCGGCATCGCCAGGCCGGTGCAGCAGCCCGGTCACCCCGTCCTCGACGAGTTCGACGAAGGCGCCGTGACCGGCGGCGACGGCCGGGACCCCCGCCGCCATCCCCTCCGCGACCACCAGGCCGAAGGTCTCCAGGGCCATCGAGGGAGCCACCACCGCGACCGACCGCGCGACGGCCCGCCGGGACTCCGCCGGGTCCAACAGGCCGACGTACCGCACGTCGTCGCGGCCCGCCGCCCAGGCGGTCACCCGGCGCTCCAGCGGCCCCGCGCCGGCGACCACGAGCGGTACGCCGACTCCGCCGGCCGCGGCGATCTCGTCCCACGCGGCCATCAGCAGCCGTATGCCCTTGGGCTCCGCGAGCCGGCCGAGATACAGCAGATGCTCGCCGGTGTCCGCTCGGCGGGCACCCGGGTCGGGCACGAAGTTGTGCTTCACCGCCAGCCGCCCGGGTGGCATGCCGGCCCGCACCAGGACATCGCGCTGCGTGGCTGAGACGCAGAAGAACCGCTCCACGCCGGACCACCACCGCCGCCGGTTGACCGACAGGCTGACCGCGAGCGGCACCGTCGCCAGCCGGGAGTTCCGGTAGCAGCCGTGCCGGACGGCGGGCAGGGCCGCCGCCGACCCGACGCACTCGGTGCACGTCCGGCCGTCCCGCTGCAGCGTGCCGGGCGGGCAGACCTGGGTGTAGTTGTGCAGCGTGGCGACGGCGGGCACGCCGGCGTCGGCGCAGGCGGCCAGCACCGCGGGCGACAGCAGCGGGAAGACGTTGTGGACATGCACCACGTCCGGCCGCTCGGCGCGCAGCCGCGCGGCGAGTTCCGCGCGGACCGCCGGGTTCCACGGCACCAGCAGCGGCACCGCGGCCTTGCCCAGCAGGGACCGGGTGGCGATGTCGTCGCTGCGCCGCTCGAACACCTCGACCCGGTGGCCGGCCGCGCGCAGCAGCCCCACCTCCTCGTCGACGACCCTGTTCTCCCCGCTCGGCTGCGCCGAGGAATACCGGTTGTGCACCACGAGTACGTGCATGGTCAGGCCACCTCCCGGTCCCGGGTCCAGCGCGGGATACGGTGTCGTCGGGGGACTTCGGGCGTCGAGTGGGGCGTGGCCTCGGCAGGTGCCGCCAGCAGCGTGGCGGCCAGGGCCAGATGCAGCAGATACGGCGAGGCGTCCCCCAGCCCGGCCTCGGTGTACGACGAGATCGCGACGTAGCTGATCAGGAAGACCGCGCAGGCTCTGGGCAGCGACGGTGGCCGCAGCAACGCGACACCGCCCAGCACGATGATGAACGCCGCCACCAGCGTGACGCCGGTCAGACCCTGCTCGTTGTAGACGGCCAGCCAGCTGTTGTCGATCGGCAGCCCGTCGAACGACTTGTCGCCCAGGCCCACGCCGAACAACTTCTCCCGGGTCGTCCGGGGCGCTGCCAGCAGGGCGTCCCAGACCTTGGCCCGGCCGGTGAGGCTGGTGAAGTTCTCCTGGGACTGGCCGCGCAGGAACCACGTCCGCAGCGCGGAGGCGAACCCCACCGCGGCCACCGTGGCGCACAGCACCGACCAGGTGAAGAACCGGCGGGCGGCTGCGCTGGTCAGGACGAGCGAGCCGACCGCCAGGACCAGCCCGATGAGCAGGCCGAGCGTGGCCGTCCGGGTATGGGTCAGCGCGAGCAGGACGAGTGAGGGCACGATGACGACCGCCGCGCTCGCCCGGTCGGTCCGGCGGCCCAGCAGGAGCAGCACGGTGAGCCCGGTGATCACCGCGGTGTACTGGCCGATCTGCGGCGGGGTGAGCGGCCACAACGCGCCGACCAGCCGCCCGCCGTAGAGCTCCGGCATGGCCGCGCCCGGCGAGATGACCAGGCCGGCGACCACCGACCCGAGCACCGCGAAGTACATCCGGATGTGGTACCGGACGAACGTCAGGCTGCCGTCCCACCAGCGGCTGAGCAGCCACAGCGTGCAGACGAAGACAGCCAGCCGGGCGCAGCGGAACAGCGCGCCGAAGCCGGACTCCAGGTCCACGCTGGAGATCACGCTCGGTACCAGCAGCAGGGTGAGCAGGAGCAGGAAGGCGCTGGCCCGGATGCGCAGCCGGAGATTGAGCGCGAGCGCCAGCGTGAACGCGGCGGCCAGCGAGCCCATGGTGACCAGCTGGATCAGGGAGCGGGGCAGCGGGACGATGGTCTGCGCCCCGGCGGAGCCCAGCGTGTTGAGGCCCAGCAGCGCCCAGACGATCCCGACGCTCTTCGGTGTGTGATCCGCCGTCATCTCAACCACCGGCCCCTGGGTCCAGGGTGCTGCCCGCGTCCTGCTGGTACGGAGTGCCCTGCCACCGCGCGAAGTCGTACACCCGGCTCGGGTCGTGGGCGACGAACCTCCAAGGTCCGACGTAGACGTTGTCGTGCCAGCGGTTGTGCTGCTCGCGGGTGATCGCCCGGGCCACCCCGTCGCCCTTGTACGGCGACCAGTCCGGATAGGTGCCGTAGTTGGCCAGCACCGCCATCCGGTCGCACTTCACCGTGCAGTCGAGGACGGACTTGTCCAGCACGAAGCGGTTGCCGTGGATGTCCACCCGCTGGGTCTTCCACCGGCAGTCTGCATAGAGCGGTGCGGTGGCGATGGCCGGCCTCTTGCAGCGGTCGGTGTCCTTCACCAGCAACGTGCAGTCACCGGACGAGGTGTTGGCCGGGCTGTTGCAGAACCGGTCGGCGCTTTCCCACAGGGTGATCCCGTTCCAGTTGTTCTCCAGCACGTTCCGGTAGATCTCGATCTTGTCCGTGCGGGCGTCGATCCGTGGCTCGCCGCCGGCCTCGGACAGGTAGACCGTCGCGAACGGGAAGCTGTCGCCGCGGTCGGCGTTCCTGCGGCCCTCGACCCAGTTGTTCCGCCGGATGGTGTTCTTCCGGATGACCGCGTTGTAGCTGATCTCGTAGATCAGCGCGGCACCGTCGTTGGCCTCCAGCACGTTGTTCTCGATGCGGAAGTCGTTGTTGTTGGTGTCCGCCCACAGCCCGGTTCCGCGGTTGTCGTGCACCCAGTTGCCGCGGATGTCGGCGCCGTCGACGGCCCAGAACTTGATGCCTCCGGTGCAGCCGCAGCCGGGCTTTCGCCGCTCCCAGTCGTCGGTGTTGTTGCCCACGATCTCGTTGCCCTCGACCACCAGGTCCCGGATGGAGTTGCCTTCCTTGTACGCGTTCATGCCGTACTGGCCGTTGCCGCGCAGGCAGTTGGCGCGGACCTGCTGGCGGGCACCGGCCATCAGCGCGGCACCGGAGTTGTACTGGATCTTCGCGTGCTCGATCACCCACCCGTCGGCCGAGCCATGGTTGACCGCGCCCTCGTCGTGCGGCGGGACGAAACCCTGCACGGTCAGATGGCGGATGGTGACGTCGCGGGCACTGCCGCCGAACGCGTACTGGTTCTTCCTCCGGCCGTCGAGCACCGCGCCCGGCGCGCCGAGGTAGCGGTTCCCCTCCTTGGGAACGACCTGGGCGTAGCGTTCCGGTTCGAGCCTGTGCCTGCCCGGTCGAAGCCAGAACGTGGTGTGTGGGGGGCTGTTCCGCGTCTTCGCGGCCAGGTCACCGACCACCGCGGGATCGACCGTCACCGCGCCCTTCGGCGCCGTCGCCGGCCCGGCCGCAGGTTCGGCGCACACCCGGCCCACGGCGGACCGGGCCCCGGACGTGGAGGGCGAGGCGGACGCCTCCGCCGGGGCACCCGGCGTGCTCGTACAGCCGGTCGCAGCCAGCAGGACCAGCCCCAGCGGTGCCGCCGGCCACGCCCAATTCCGCCACTTGACCCCCACGCGTCTCCCCCGAGGGGGCTGCTGACGGATCTCCGCGGCGTCGCGACGCCCGGCGCGCGCCCCCACCGAAGCGGGGGAGCACCGACTGCGGTCTTCGTCCGCCGCGCGGCGGGCGCTCCTTCCTCCGCGGACCTCCATCCCAAGCCCCCTAGCCGCGGAACCCGAGTACGGTGGTGAACCCCTCCGCGCCGTCGGCGAAGCCGGTGCCGATCAGCGTCGTGCTGGGCTCCTTGCGCCCGAAGCCGGGGGAGTACCAGCCCAGCGGCGGATCGGTCTCGCCGCGATGCGCCCGCCAGGACAGCCGCGCGGGCAGGTCGAGCACCGCGGAGCGGTCCTCGCCGTCCCGGGTCCAGGTGAGCTGTGCCCGGTTCCCCTCCAGATCCGCGGTGATCGCGGGGCCGAGGTGGAACGCCAGCCGTACGGCCCGGCGCGGGCCGCGCACCTCGTCGACGATCCTCAACTCCTGGCTCGCGGCGGTCAGTTCCACCCGGCGGCGGTGCACGGAGGGCTGGTAACCGTCGTGCTCGGCGGACCAGCGGGCCACCCCGTCACCGGAGGTGTCCACGGCCAGGACGCGGCTGCGGGCATGCCGGGTCCACAGGAACGGGCCGCCGGAGACGGACTGGTCACCGCCGTCCAGCTGCAGGGTGTTGTGGGCGAGGGTCGACCGGAAGTACTGCCGCCACTCCGGCTGCCCGTGGTAGCAGAACGTCCCCGGGTCGGCGAGCACGTCGACCCCGTCGTGCCGGACCTCCACGGACAGCGCGTCCGCGTGGGCGTGCGCGGCGATGGACAGGAAGCCGTGCGGACCGCCGTCGCAGCGGCACCAGATCTCCTCCGGACCGCGCAGGATGGTGAGCCCCGCGTCGGCGAAGTGGGCCGGTCGGCTTGCCGGGCGGGTCAGAGCCGGTGCCGTTCCCTTTTCCGCGTACGGCCGGATGAGCGCGGCCAGCAGCGGGGTGCGCACATCGGTGCCGGTCACCACCGGCCACCAGTCGAGCCGGCCGAACACGGCGTCCCCGGTGGCCAGCAGCGAGGCCCACCGGTCGGTGCCCGCGCCGTCCACGACCAGACCGTGACCGTCGTCCGCGTCCCCCTGGCGCGGCGGCCGTAGCCGGCTGTCCACGACGGCCGCGAGCGCGTCGGTCATCCGCAGCAGCACCAGCCGGATCGACGCGGGGACCGGACTGCCTGCGGCATCCGCCTCGGCCACCGCGGCCAGGCCGAGCTCCAGCACCAGTCCGTGATACTCGGATGCCAGCTCACGGTTGAGCCCGGAGCCGAAGGTGTTGCTGCGCAGCTGCCGCTCCAGCGACCGCAGTGCGTCGGCCCGCCAACGTGCCGAGGAGGGGAACCACCCGAACGCGCAGGCCGCGGCGAACTGCCCGGCGGCCTCGGCGATGACGTGGTTGTTCGCCGACGATCCCCGGCTGGGGAAGGCGGCCAGCCAGCGTTGGTGGTGCCAGATCTGGTTCAACGCCACCGGGTTGTCCTCGAACAGCCCGGCCACGCCCGGCCAGCCGTCGAGCAGCCGGCGGATCCACACCCAGGACAGCAGCCGGATCCCCAGCTCGATGCCGCTGGTCCAGTGCACTCCGCGCAGCGGCGCGTTGGCCGCCCACCACGACCGCAGGTGCGCGGCCACCCGCTCGGCGTACCGCTCGTCACCGGTGATCGCGTAGGCGGCGGCGAGCACGGTGAGGTACTGATGCCGGGACAGCTCCCAGATCTGCTTGATGTCCCCGACCGCGTCCTCGTTCCGGTACGGCACGTCGAAGGCGTAGCCCCACGGAGCACGTCGCCCGGTCTTCGGGTCGTACCACCAGTCAGGGTCGGCCAGGTCGTCGCGGTCCACCCCGAAATACTCGGCGTGCCCGGCCATCAGCCGGTCCGCCTCGGCGATGAGACGTTTCGCGGCGTCCGGTGGCACCGCCTCGATCGCCCCTGCGGGCAGCACCGCGGTGAACCGGGCGCCGGTCACGCCCGGGCACTGCGGCCGTGCCGACCGCCACCGCCGCCTGCGCACCGCGTCGCCCACCCGGCCGCCGACCTCCCGCGGTCCCATCCGGGACAGCCGCCGCAGGTACCAGCCCGCGCTCATGGTCATCGCGTCCTCGCCAGCGTCACCGGCGCGCCGCCCGCCAGGCCGGTCCGCACGGCGAGGGTGGCCGCCGTGGTGGTGACCAGCGACTGAAGCGGCACGGGCATCGGGCCGCCGGTCCGCACGGCCTTCACGAACGCGGCCAGCTCGGCGTTCTGGCCCTTGTCCCGGCCCTTGGGCAGCCGCGAACCGACCCACCGCTTGCGGCGGCCATCGTGAACGGTGGCACGGACGAAGTCGTCGAGCCGCAGCGCCTTGCCGTCCGCGATCAGGTCCAGCGTCTCCTTGGGGAAGCCGGCCGGCCCGGTGGTGACGTAGCTGATGGTGGCGGTGGACCCGTCCGGGTAGCGCAGCACGACGTGGAGGTCCTCGTTGCCGGACGTGGCGACCGTGTACACCGAGACCGGATCGGCGTCGAGCAGCCAGCTCGCCGTGTCGATGAAGTGCCCGCCCTCGCCGGCGAACCGTGAGCCCTCGGTGCCCTGTTGGAGATACCAGCTGCCGTGCTGCAGCCGGCCGGCGTTGACCAGGTAGCGGAGGTTCGCCGGACCGGTCCGGGCGCCGAACCGCTGCTTGGCCTCCCGCAGCAGCGGTGCGAACCGGCGGTTGAAGCCCACCTGCAGACGGTCGTTGCCGGACTCCTCCACCGCCGCGAGCACGCCGGCCAGTTCGTCCTCCGTGAGCGCCAACGGCTTCTCCACGAACACCGTCTTGCCGGCCAGCAGCGCCTTCCGGGTCAGTTCGGCGTGCGAGCTGTGCCGGGTGACCACGAACACCGCGTCGATGGACTTGTCGCCGAGCACGGCGTCGAGATCGGTGGTCGCCCCGGCGAAGCCGAACTTCCGCTGCGCGTTGGCCGCGGACAGCGCCGTCGTGGTGACGACCGTGGACAACTCGACGCCGTCGCGCTGCGCCAGGTGCGGCAGCAGCATCGACGTCGCGTAGGTGCCCGCGCCGACGAACGCCAGCCGCACCGGCGCCTCGGCGGCCCGGGCCGGACTCCGCTTCACGTTCACCGCGGGCACGGCCACGGCCGGGGCTGCCGCTTCCCCCGCGTGTTCGGGGTAGCGGAACAGCACAGCCACGGCCTTCAGGTCGCCGTCCTTCAGACGCCGGTACGTCTCGACCGCGTCGTCGAAGTCGGCGATGTGGGAGACCAAGGGCTCCACGTCGACGCTGCCGCGGGCGAGGAGATCGAGGAAGCACGCCAGGTTGCGGCGCTCGGTCCAGCGCACGTAGCCGATCGGGTAATCGCGCCCCTGAAGCTCGTACTCCGGGTCGTAGCGCCCGGGGCCGTAACTGCGGGAGAACCGGACGTCGAGTTCTTTCTCGTAGTACGCGTTCCACGGCAGGTCCAGGCGGCACTTGCCGATGTCGACCACCCGGCCGCGGTCCCGGCAGAGCCGGGCGGCCAGCTCGACGGGCTGGTTGCTGCCGCCGCCCGCTGCCAGGTACACCTGGTCCACGCCGTGACCGCCGGTGAGTTCGGCGACCGAGTTCTCCACGGCCGCGGAGGCGGGGTCGCCGCAGGCCGCGGCGCCCAGGCGCTCGGCGAGCTCGCAGCGCACCGGGTCGGGATCGACGCCGACGACGCGGACGCCCGAGGCGGCGAGGAGCTGCACCACCAGCTGCCCGATCAGCCCGAGGCCGATGACGAGGGCCACTTCGCCGAGCTGCGGCCCGCCCTGGCGGACGCCCTGGAGCGCGATCGACCCGACGGTGCCGAAGGCCGCGTACCGCGGTGCGAGGCCGTCCGGTACCGGGGTCCAGAGGTTCTTCGGCACCCAGTTCAGCTCGGCGTGCAAGGCGTGCTCGTTGCCGGCGCAGGCCACGAGGTCGCCGACCTTCACCTCGTCGATCCCGGCGCCGACCTGCTCGACCACCCCGCACAGCGAGTAGCCCAGCGGCGTGTAGGAGTCCAGCTTGCCCATCACCTTGCGGTAGGTGGCGGGCACCCCGTTGGTGGCCACGCTCTGCATGACCTTGGCCACCTGGTCCGGCCGGGAGCGGGCCTTGCCCACCATCGACATGCCGGCCTCGGACACCTTCATCAGCTCGGTCCCCGTGGAGATCAGCGAGTAGGCGGTCCTGACCAGCACACCACCCGGCTTGCACCCCGGCACCGGCACGTCGAGCAGCGCCAGTTCGCCGCTCTTGTAGTTCTGCACAACCTGTTTCACCCGAAGTCCTCTTGTCTCTACGCCGTCAAGGGAGAGTTCTGGCCGGACCCGGAGGTCGCGCCGCGATACCAGTACTCAAGGGTCAGCACGTGCCACAGATGCTTGGAGAAGTCCCGATGCCCGGCGGCGTCCTCGGCGACGAGCCGCCGAAGCGCGTCGCGGCGCAGGAACCCGGAGCGGACGAGCTCGCCGTCGTTGACCACCTCGCGCACCAGCGGTGCCAGATCCCGGCTCATCCAGGCGCGCAGCGGGGCGCTGAACAGGCCCTTGGGCCGGTACACGATCTCCCGGGGCAGGATCGAGCCGGCCGCCTCCTTGAGGACTGCCTTGCCCTGCCGTCCGACGATCTTGCGATCACCGGGGACGGCGAACGCCGCCTTGACCACCTCGACGTCCACATACGGCACCCGCACCTCGGTCGACGCGGCCATGCTCGACCGGTCCGTGTAGGCGAGGTTCAGGCCCGGCAGGAACATCCGGGCGTCGCCCAGGCACATGCGGTTGACGAAGTCGTCGAGGTCGTTGTCCCGGTAGATGTCCGCGTGCTCGGTCAGCACGTCCTCGACCGCCTGGGCCAGGTCCGGATCGATCAGGGCGAGCAGCTCGTCCCGGTCGTACATGGTGTAGCTGCGCCGGAACGCGGTCTCCTCCGGCAGATCGGCGAAGGAGAGGAACCGCTTCGCGAAGCGCACCGACCGGTACCCCCGGCGGCTCGTCGCGACCGGCAGCCGGTCCACTGCCCTGGACACCCCTCGCCGCAGGGGTCGCGGCACGCGCTGGTAGCGCAGCGCGACCAGGTTGGCCAGGTGCTTGCGGTAACCGGCGAACAGTTCGTCGGCGCCCATCCCCGAGAGCATCACCTTGACCCCGGCCTCCCGGGCGGCCGAGCAGATCAGGAAGGTGTTGATCGCGGCGGGGTCGCCGATCGGCTCGTCCAGGTGGTACGTCATCTGCGGCAGCAGGTCGAGCACATTCGGGGCGATCTCGATCTCGTGCAGGTCGACGCCGAACCGCTCGGCCACCTGCCGGGCATAGCGCAGGTCGTCCGGCATCGCCTCGAACTTGGCGTCCTGAGCACGGAATCCGATCGTGTAAGCCGAGATCCCTGGCTGGTGGCGGGCCGCCAGCGCGGTCAGGTAACTGGAGTCGAGGCCGCCGGACAGGAAGGTCGCCACGGGTACGTCGGAGAGCAGGTGGCGCCGGGTCGACTCCTCGACGATGGCGGCCAGGTCCGGCCGCTCGCCGCTGCGGGCCCGCTCCCGGCCCTCGGCGGCGACGTCCCTCAGATGCCAGAACCGGCCGCGCTCCACCCGGCCGTCGGGCCGGCACCTGAGCCAGCTCCCCGGCGGCAGCTTCTCCGCTTCGCGGAACGCGCAGCGCGAGTCCGGCACCCAGTAGTACAGCAACGAGGCCACCAGCGCCGCATGGTCCACTTCCAGCGACCCGCCGGTCGCGGCGGCGAGCGCCTTGAGCTCGGAGGCGAACACCAGGCCCTCGCCGCGCCGGAGCAGGAACAGCGGCTTGATGCCGAGCTGGTCGCGGGCGAGCACCAGATCACCGGTGCGCTCGTCGAAGACCGCGAACGCGAACATGCCGCGCAGCCGGGGCAGGCAGTCCGTGCCCCAGCGCCGCCAGGCCTCAAGGAGCACCTCGGTGTCGGAGGTACCGCGGAAGCGCACCCCGGCGGCTGCCAGCTCGGCACGCAGCTCCGGCGCGTTGTACAGCTCACCGTTGTACGTCAGGGCGAGGCCGCCCGAGACCATCGGCTGGGCGCCGGTCCCGGACAGGTCGATGATGGCCAGCCGGCGGTGCCCGAGGTGCACTTCGCCGTCACCGGCCGGGTGGCTGTACCGGCCCGCCCCGTCCGGGCCGCGGTGGGCGAGGGTGTCGGTGAGCCGGTCGGTCACGGCCTTCCCGTCCGGCCATCGGTATGCGCCTGCGATGCCACACATGTCCTACCGCGCCTCCTGGTCGCTGTCCGGGACTCGTGCGGCCCACATCGGCAGCCGCTCGTTCCGCACCTGGCCCTCCCCCACTGCCTGAACGGCGTGGGAGGTACCCCCACCGTTCTGCCGGGCCAGCCGCTCGCTCTGGCCCCGCAGCGCGATGTGCAGCCCGTCCCACAGCGTGCCGTCGGTCCGGTCACGCGGATCGGGGTCGATCAGCACCACCCCGATCACCGGGATGCGCTGGTCCGCCAGCTGCCGTGCCACGGTGTGCAGCCATGTGGCGCTGCCGTGCCCGGCGCGCACGACGAGCACGGTCTGGCCACCGAGGTACTGGAGGTCGGTCCACGCCGTGCCGGGCGCGACCGAACCGACCCCGAGCCGGCGCTGCTGAGGCGGCACGGTCGCGGCACGCTCGCCGCTGACCACGGTGGGGTCTCCTGGCTTCTGGCGGCGGCCTGCGAACTGCGGGCCGGGCAGACCGTCGATGACGACCACTGGCCCCTCCGCCGCCAGAGCCCTGGCGACGTTCAGCGCGATCACGCTCGTGCTGCGCGCACAGCCCAGTTCCAGCAACGACACCGGATCCGCGGAGCCGCGCACGGTGCGGGCCAGTGTCGTGGTGAGCCGTTCGTGTGCCGCCCGGGTCCGTCGGCGCTGCCACAGCCTGCCCGACCGGCGGGGCAGTTCCGCGATGACCGAGGCGCCCAGGTTCGCCGCGATGTCCCGGCGCAGCACGGGGCGGTCCGCCACCACCGTGCCGACCGCGGCCAGCACGAGCCCGAGGACGAGCCCGAGGACGAGCCCGATCGCGGCGTCGGTGGCAGCGGCCTTGGGCAGGGAGTGTCGCACCGCGCGCGGCGCGTCCACGATCTGTGTGCCGGCGATGACCTTGGGCGTGCCGGTGCGCGCCTCCGCGGCGCGCTGGTCGAAATCGGCGATCCGCGAGTTGAGTTCGGCCCGGCGGGCGAAGAGCGTCTCCATGCTCGCCGACGCCTTCGGGTCGCTCTCCGGCGATCGGTCTCCGATGGCCTTGTTGACCTCGGCGAGCTCGCCCCGCATGCGGTCACGCTGGTCGAGCAGGGCCTCGGCCTCGGCGTTCGCGGCTTCCCGCATCCGCTTCACATGGTCCGCGACGAACGCATCGGCCAGCGCCTTGGCCCGGGCCACCGCTTCCGCGTCGCTGTCACCTGCCACCGTGATCTGCAGCAGGTTGTTGGTCAAGCCGGCACCCCGGTAGTCCCGCATGAAGTCCTCGGGGTTCTCCGGGGACTTGAGGGACCGCAGGGCCTTCTCGGCGATCCGCGTGGTACCCAGCAGCTCCACGTCGGTGCGGATCAGCGTTCCGGTGTCGTTCGGCTGGTCCTCCTGATGCGCGACCAGCACCGTGGTCACCGCGGTCGGCGGTGGCGGCAGCAGGACCGCCACGGCCGCGCCGGCGAGCAGCCCCAGCAGCGCCAAGGAGCACCAGAGACGGTGGCGCCTGCGCACCGCCGCCACCAGCGCCTGCAGGTCCAGCAGCGGAGCGGCGGTCGACGACTCCGAAGTCTTGCTCGTCGTCACACTGAACCCACCCTCGCGTCGTCGCCGACCGCGATCGCCGGCCTGGCGAGATGCGGAGGATCGCCGGCAGTCCGCTTCGGACGGGCCCGGACCGTGCCGGCGAGGACGGTGCCGACGACCTCATGTCCTGCGTCCGCACACGCCTCGGCGAGGCCGGCGAGCTCCCCCGCGGTCCAGCTGCCCGCGCTGAGCACGACCAGGGCACCGGACTCGTTGTCGCGGTCCGGCACCAGCGGCCGGGACACCGAAACACCCACCACTCGCAGCATGGGGTTCCCCCTGCTCGACGAGCTTGGGGAAGCGTCGCTCTCGGCCTCGGCGACGAGCTGCCCGGCGGCCCGGCGGGCGATCTCGTCGCCGTCCGGGACGACAACCAGCAGCCGTCGGGGAGCCGGCAGCTGATCCCGGAGACGAGCGCACACCCGCCGGTAGCGGATCTGCCTGCCGGCCTCGTCGGACGGCTGCGGAGTCGGTACGTCCCACCGGGTGTCGACGCCCAGCAGCCAGCGGATCCAGGCTCCCGGACCACGGCCCTTCGGCCGGCGCGCGGGCCGTTCACCAGGCACGTCGACGGTACCCAGCAGGGCCGAGCCCAGCGCCGCGGCGATCTCCGGTTCGGTGCGCAATCGGCGGCTCATCCGTGCGGCGGCGAGATGGCCGATGACCGCGAGCAGGAAGAACAGCAGCGCCCCGGCGACGATGAGTTGCACCCTGGTCGGCGGTGCCTCGCCGGTCGGACGGGCCGCCGGCCCCATGACGACCATGTCGGCCTCGTCGGTCGCCGGGTCGGCCTCGTCCAGCTTCTGCATGGCCTCCTGCAGCGTGGTGCGCAGCTTCTCCAGCTCGGTGCGGGCCTGCACGCTCTCCACGGTCTGCCCCGGATCGGCCGCATCGGCCAGGTCGGTGATGCGGCGGTTGGTCTGCGCCACCTTCTGCCGCAGCGCCTCGGTCCCCGCCGCAGCGTCGGAGTCGGTGCTGTCGCCCGCGATCCGCGCGGCGAAGGAGACGAATTGCTGGGCCACCTGGTCGGAGAGCCGCTGCGCGCGCTCCGGGGTGTCGGCCGTGCCCGAGATCTTGATGATGTTCCCGTTGGCGGCCTTGGCGCTCACCCGATCCCGCAGCTCGCTGCCGCTGACCCCGGTCCAGCCGAGCGCGGCAGCCGCGCGGTCGACCACCACCGAACTCGTCGCGATCTCCGCCTGCGTCAGCAGCTCGCGCTCCTCCCACTGCCCCGCCAGCAGCACCGATGCCGACGTCGTGTAACTCGGCGGGAACAGCACAGAGGCGCCGTAGCCGACGAGCGCGCCCACCACGGCGACGATGGCGAGAAGCCGCCGGCGCCGACGGAGAATCCGCCCGATCGTGACCAGGCGTATCGTTTCATCACTCAACGGCGCTGCCTCCTCTGTGCCCGGACCGGCGCGTCCGCCGAGCCGGAACATGGACACGGCAGGCAGCGGCGTAGGCGGCGAGCAGCGACGCTTGCGAGTTCCGCCAGGACAGCGGCCCGCTGATCCGCTCCTGGCCGAGCTTGCCCATCCGGGCCCGCTGCTCCGGATCGTCCAGCAGCGCCGCGATGAGCCCGGCGAACTCGGCCTCGTCGTCGGCGGGCGCGTAGACGGCGGCGTCACCGGCGGAGACTCGCGCCTCCTTCAGGTCGAACGAGACGATCGGCCGGCCCATCGCCATGTACTCCAGGACCTTGTTCATGGTCGACACGTCGTTGAGCGGATTGCGCGGGTCGGGGGAGAGGCACACGTCCGCGGTGGACAGGTAGCGCACCAGGTCGGCGTCCGGAATGCGGCCGGTGAACTGCACCTGCTCCGAGAGCCCGAGCCGCCGGGACAGCTCCACCATCGCGTCGAAGGCGTCGCCGGCGCCGACGAACACCGCGTGCCAGTCCCGCCGCCCGAGCTCGTCGCGCAGCTTCGCGAGGGCCCGCAAGGCGTAGTCGACGCCGTCCTGCGGGCCCATGACGCCGAGGTAGCACAGCAGATGAGGCTTTCCGCGCTTCAACTCCGGCTCGGGCGGCACCGGTCGGAACCGGTCGACCGCGGGCGCGCTGCGCACCACGAAAACGTCCTCGGGGCGTCGACCGCCACGGCGCACCGCGACGTCCCGGTAGCTCTCGTTCGTGGCGAGCACGACGTCCGCGGCCCGGTAGGTCAGCCGTTCCAGCGCGCACACGGCGCGGTAGAGCAGATCCTCGCCGCGGCCGAACCGGGAGAGGTACAACTCGGGTACCAGGTCGTGCTGGTCGAAGACGAACCGCGCGCCGCGCCGCTTCAGCCACAGTGCCGGCAGGAACAGCAGGTCGGGCGGGTTGCAGGCGTGGACCACGTCGACCGGGCCGACCTTCCGGGCCAGCCGGGCCGTGTGCCACAGCGCCGATCCGTACTCCCGCAGGTAGCCCGCCGGCCCTCCGGTGGCCGCGCGCAACGGGTAGCGGTGGATCCGCACCCCGTCGATCTCCGCCTCCGGCTCCGTGTCCCGCTTCTCCCCCCGGGGACAGATGACGTGCACCTCCCAGCCCGCGTCGCGCAGCGTCGTGCACTCCTGCCACACCCGCCGGTCGAACGGCACCGACAGGTTCTCCACCAGAATCAGCGCGCGCCGGGCCGGCCGGTCGCCGCCGGCTGTGTCACCGAAAGTCGTGTCACCGAAAGACGTGTCACCAAGCAAGGCCCATGTACCCCGGTTCGGCCCGGCGCGCCTCGGCGTCGGGAAGGCGGATGAGGTCGACGATCACCGGGCCGTCGCCATGGGGCAGCGCCGACAGCACGGCCGGGTCCCTGGTCCCGACCAGGCACACCTCCGCGTGCTCCAGCACCTCGTCGACGGATTCCGCGAGCAGCTGCGCGAGGTGCGGCAGCCGGGTCTCGATGTACTCGCGGTTCGCCCCGAGCAACCGGGAGAGGCTCACGTTGGCGTCGTAGATCTTCAGGTCGTAACCCTTGCCGAAGAGCCTCTCCGCCAGCTCGACGAGCGGGCTCTCGCGGAGGTCGTCGGTGCCGGGTTTGAAGGACAGCCCGAACAGGCCCACCCGGCGCCTTCCGGTGCGCTCGACCAGCTCCACCGCGCGCTGCAGATGGTCGGAGTTGGAGGGCAGCACGTGGGCGAGGATGGGCACCGAGACGTCGGCCCGCTGTGCCGCGTGGACCAGACTGCGCAGGTCCTTGGGCAGGCAGGAGCCACCGAAGGCGAAGCCGGGCCGCAGGTAGGCGGGGCTGATGTTCAGCTTGCGGTCGGCCAGGAACACGTCCATCACCTGGTGCGAGTCCACCCCGAGCGCCTGGCACACCGCGCCCAGCTCGTTCGCGAAGCCGATCTTGAGGCCGTGGAACGCGTTGTCCGCGTACTTGATCGCCTCGGCCGTCGGGACCGGCACCCGGAACACCTCGCCGGGCAAACCGTCGTACAGCGCCGTCACCGCGTCGCCGCTCGCCGGGTCGAGCTCGCCGATCACGGTCTTGGGCGGGTCGAAGAAGTCCCGCACGCTTGTGCCCTCGCGCAGGAACTCCGGGTTGACCGCGACCCCGATGTCCACCCCGGCCGTGCCGCCGACGTACTTCTCCAGGATCGGTACCAGCAGGTTCAGGCAGGTGCCGGGGAGCATGGTGCTGCGGAACACGACGGTGTGCCGCCCGCCGCGTTCGGCGAGCGCGGCGCCGATCTCCTCGGTGACCCGCTCCAAGTACGTGGTGCACAGGCTGCCGTTGGGCTCCGACGGCGTGCCCACGCAGACCAGCGAGATCTCGCTGTCCATGACCGCATCGCGGACGTCGCCGGTGGCGCGCAACGCCCCGGTCCGCACGACCTCGGCGATGAGCTCGCCGATCCGCTCCTCGACCACCGGGGCCTTGCCGTCGTTGACCAGGTCGACCTTCACCTGGTTGACGTCCACCCCGATGACCTCGTGACCCATGCTGGCCAGGCACGCGGCCGACACGCAGCCCACGTAGCCGAGCCCGAAAACGCTGACTCTCACGACCCGTTCCTCCCCCCAGGCAGGCCCTTGCGGCCTGCGGTCCACGCGTCGGCGGGACCGTCGAGTTGCAACCCCCCGCGCATCAGTAGGCCCCCTGCCCATGGATCACCGCGCGCAGCGTCTTCCACAAGATCACCGCGTCCAGGGCGAGCGACCAGTCCTCCACGTACCGCAGGTCGAGGCGGACCGCCTCTTCCCACGGCAGGTCGCTGCGTCCGCTGATCTGCCACAGGCCGGTGAGTCCGGGCTTGACCAGCAGCCGCCGCCGGATGTCGGGGCCGTACGCGGCGGACTCCTCCGGTAGCGGAGGCCGCGGACCGACGAGCGACATCGATCCGGTGAGTACGTTGAAGAGCTGCGGGAGCTCGTCGATCGAGTACCGGCGCAGCACCGCTCCCACCCGGGTCACCCGCGGATCCCGGCGGAGCTTGAACAGCGGGCCGGCGCCCTCGTTGCGGTCGGCCAGCTCGGCACGTGCCCCGTGAGCTCCGGCGACCATGGTGCGGAACTTGAGAATGGTGAACTCGCGGCCGTCCTTGCCGACCCTGCGCTGGCGGTAGAACACCCCGCCCCGGCTGTCCGCCAGCACCAGCAGCCCGATGAGCACCATCAGCGGTGCGAACAGCATCAGCAGAACCGCCGCGCCCATCCGGTCGACGACCCCTTTGATCGCCCGGCGGCCCCCGGTGAAGGTCGGCATGCTGACCCGCAGCAGCGGGATTCCGAGCACCGCGTCGACGTGCAGCCGGGGGCCGGCCACCTCCATCAGGACGGGGGCCACGACCATCTCGGCGTCGCTGCCTTCGAGGTTCCACGCCAGCCGCTGCAGCCGGTCCGGTGACCAGTGCGGGTCCGGTGTGACGGCGACGACACGGTAGCCGTCGCGGCGGACATGGCCCGCGACCTCCGCCAGCCGGCCGACGACCGGCACTCCGTCCAGTTGGTCACCGTCGAGCCCGAGACCGTCCGTCGTGCACACCGCGTCCACCCGCCAGCCGAGGTGCGGGAACTTGCGGGTTCGGGTGATCAGGTCGCGCACGGTGGCCGGGCTCCCGGCAGCGAGCACCGGTCTCAGACACCGTCCTTCCTTCCGCTGTTTGTGCAGCCAGAGGCGCAGCAGATACCGCGCGATCATGGTGATGAGCGCGATCGCGGGGATCGCGACGAAGATCCAGAGTTTGATGTTGCGCGAAGTGAGGGCGATCCCGCCGAGCGCCAGTACGACGGTCGCCATGAACAGTGAGCGTCCGAGCCGGCGGAATTCCTCGGCGCCCTGGCCGAGCACGGCAGGAGCCCACGACCGGCTCACCGCAAGCGCCCCCAGCACCAGCAGCTCGGTGCCGAATGCGAGAATTCCCCACTTCTCATGCCAGTTGGCGGCGTCCCGGGCCCCGAAGAAGTTGCCGATAGCCGCCACCACGAAGGCGGTGGCCACGGTATCGCTGGTGATCACGGCACGGCGGTACCGCTGCTCCCAGTCGATCGCGGGCCGGCTGATTGCACCGTTCGCCAGACGCCCGCGCGCCGACGGAAACGGGTCGACCAATTCCCCCTGCTGCACAGGACCCCCCCTGTCGCCAGTGGTTCGACGTGTTCGCCCAACACTGTCTTTCGCCCGGGAGGCCCCCGCCCCCCGCGCTGTTCCTCCCCTCGGGAGACCCCCGCCCCCCGGCGCACAACATCCCGGCTGTTTCAGCGCTGCTTGAACAGCCCACCCCGGTGGGCGGACTCGCATGTCCTGCCGGACTCTCCAAGTGCGGGAACCCGTCGAAACCTCGGATGCTCCCCGCACCCAAGGACCCGTCTCGGGCTCCAAGAATTGATCAACCCACGGCTGCCGCCGGGGACGCGACTACTGGCTGTTTGTCACGCCGGACGTATAGATCATTAACGGTCGCTTCGTGTTCGAATAGCTGAAGCTCGATCAATCTAGACCATGGGGGGTCAGTATGTAGAGGGGATGTGTGGAATTTGTGCTCAGCTTTGAGACTGGATTCTCCGATCTGCGACCGCCCGCCGGCGCCCGGCCTGCCACCGCCCGCCCCCGCAGCTCGGAGAGCTGCAGCAAGCCTGATACGGCGGCAAGTTCGGCAACGGCTTCCCGCTGTTCGTGCACCACGGCCTGTCGCTGAACGGCTTGATCATGTCGGTGCTCGGCGGCAGAACCCGTCCGGAAGGCTTCCGAACATGCTCTGGCCGGGGGGAGGCTCACCCCCGGCCGCGAAGGCTTCGACGCTGCGCTGACGCGCATGTGACGCTGGTTCTGATCGGGGTCGGGTGCTGCGGCCTCAGCCGGATGGGCGTGGTCGGATGGCGTTGCGCAGGAGGAGTGTGGTGATCACGCTGCTCACTCCGGTCAGGGCGATCGCGAGGCCGACCGCGAGGAATTCCGCGAACACGCCGAAAACCAGGGGCCCGATCCCCTGGATGGTCATGGTGGTGGTGTTGAGCAGGGCGAAACCCTGTCCCTGGCGGTCGGAAGGGACTGCCTCCAGGAAACGTCGCTGCAGTCCGAGCAAGTAGGCGGAACCCACGCCGGTGATCACGTACACCGCGGCGATCGCCGGATACGGCAGGTCCAGGATGAGCGCGATCGGGGGCGTGCCCATCACCAGCAGCAGTGGCAGGACGAGTCGTTCCCGGGTGGCAGGCGCGAACGCTCGCCCGACCACGACGTCACCGATGAGCATTCCGACCGACGTGGTTGCCAAGAGGGTGCCGGTCTCCGTCGGGCTGAACGCACGCTGCGCGGAGTACGGGATGAGCAGGCTTCCTGCTGCGGCCAAGTACGCGGCGGGCACGCACTGGACCATGATCAGCTCGATGACCCCGGGGGCGGCGACGAGCGCGGCGTTGCCTTGCAAGGTCTTTCGCACGATCGACCCGTTCGCCACGACCGGCCCGCCCGCGCGGACCGCCTCGGTGCGCGACAGGAACAGGCGGCTGATCACCGACGCGAGCAGGTGCGCCCCTGCGGTGACGAGCATCGTCCGATCCACGCCCAGCCACACGATCAGCGTCCCGCCGGCGGCCATGCCCGCCATCTGCGCCGAAACGGCGACGAGGTAGGACAGCGAACGCCCGAGCACGTAGGTGTCGCCGGTGAGGACCTCCGCCATGACTCGGCCCGCGGCCCCGGTGGTGACCGGTGTCAGGCAGGCCACGGCCGCGACGAGGAGCAGGCTGGCCGCGACCGGGAGGTGTCCGAACGCGAGCAGCAGCCCGACCGCGCACTGGAGAGCGTAGCCCGTGGTGATGAGGGTCCGCGGCGAGAACCGGTCCGCCATCGCGGCAAGAAACAGGCCGCCTGCGGCTTGGGGGAGGAAACCGATCGTCATCGCCGTCGCCGTCAGCAACGGAGAGTTGGTCTGGCTGAACACCAGCACCGCCAGTGCGACGGACCGCAGCGTGTCCGACATGACGCCGAGCAGCCGACCCGCGAATATGGCACGGAACTGGGTGACCGCGAAGACCTGGCCATAGGTGGCCTTCGTCGCGAACCTGTCGGTCATGAGTCGGCGTCCGGGCTGCTCGTGTCTCCGTCTCCCGGGCACAGAATCAGCCCCACGACCGCTCTCCCCTTGTTCGTCGAGTAGGCCAAGGATCAACGGGAAACGTGACCTACTGCAACTGAGATGACCGCTGGAAGATCGGCGCGATCAACCGCTTGTCCGTCGCCGTACTCGACGGAGCAGAGACCGGCTGCTCAGGCCTCCGTCGCCCGCTCGATGAAGCCGTCGCCCAGCAGGTTCTGGAACACCGGGAGCGGTGCCGGCCGCTGCTCGCGCACTCGCTGCCCGCGGGCCGCCGCCCCGTTGACGATCTGTTGGGCCCCCAGGGCGGATGCCCGGACGGTGACGTCGGGCGCGGCAGCCGCGGTACCGGTGACCAGCAGGGCGCCGGCCGCCAGGAGAGCCGACGCCGAGGCTCGGCGCCGGCTCCTGCGATGGACCGGACCGGTTCAGGGTGTGGACAGCTCGAACCGGGTGACGCGGACCGCGCCGCCCAGGGCCTGCGTGGCGTGGTTGAAGAGGGCGAAGCGGTAGCCCATGAAGAACCGCCAGTCGTTGCCCAGCGAGAAGGCGGGCCCGAGGCGGGTGAAGTTGGTGCCGTCGGTGCTGTAGGAGAAGGTCCCGGGGCGTGCCGCACCGGGGCGGATGTCCGCGCTCGCGCGCAGCCAGATCGGATTGCCGGAGACGGGCGCGCTCGCGACCTCCGTGCCGGTGCCGGTGGTGTTCCAGTTGCCGTCCATGGTCAGCCCGTTGACCATCACCACCCGCGTCCTGCCGCCGTCCCGCTTGACGCCTATCCAGGCGGAGGAGTCACGCAGCAGCGCCAGTCCGGCCCGGTCGCCGTCCCGCATCGCCGAGTGGTCGAGCCGGACCGTGGCGGTGGAGGTGGGCCCCTGGATGCGGTGCGTGAGGGTGTTGCGGGCCCAGTACAGGTCGTTGGTGACGGTCGCGGTGCGCAGGGTCAGGCCGTTGCCGACGGACCACTTTGTGTTGTCCGGGTTGTGGTTCCACTCCCATCTCGGTGCGAGGGTCGTGCTGTCGAAGGTGTCGACGCCGATCATGGGGGTGACTTGGCGGGGTGGCGTGGGCACGGCCGGGCTGGGATACGAGGTCCCCCATGCGCCGTTCACGAGTTGCACGACGGGCCAGCCGTCCGGGGTCCAGGTGACCGGCGCCAGGGCAGGCATCCGGCCGCCGGGGTAGGCGTCCACGAAGGCCATGTAGTACCAGGCACCGCTCTGCGTCTGCACCAGCCCGCCCTGGTGCGGGACGCCACCGCCGGGGATCGGCCCGCGCAGGTCGAGGAGGACCTGGCGCATGGTGTAGGGACCGAAGGGGCCGCTCGACGACTTCAGGATGTACTGCCCGTTCGCGGGGCGGGTCAGGAAGATGTAGTACTGCCCGTTGATCTTGTAGAAGCGGGAGCCCTCAAGGGTGCCGACGCTCGACGGTGTCGTGAAGACCTGCTGCGTACGGACCTGGCTGCGGCCGTCGGGCGACAGCTTGGCCACACTGATGGTGGTGTTCCCGTACGCCACGTACAGGGAGTCGTCGCTGTCGACGAGCAGCCCCGCGTCGTAGTAGGGAGTGCTGATCGTCGTCAGCCTGCTCCACGGCCCCTCGACGGCGGTGGCGGTGTAGACGTACGTCCGGGCGAAGTCGATCTGGCCGAGCCAGTAGAAGGTCCTGTTGCTCGGGCGGTAGGCCAGCGACGACGCCCAGATCCCTCTGACATAGCCACGGGAACCGTTCAGGTCGTACTTGGCGCCGAAGTCGAGGACGGGCACCGAGTGACCGGCGATCTCCCAGTTCACCAGGTCGTACGAACGCAGGACAGGCGCGCCCGGCGAGTAGTGCATGGTCGAGGCCGAGGCGTAATAGGTGCCGCCGACGCGGATGACGTCGATGTCCGCGAAGTCCTGCCAGATCACCGGGTTCGTGTAGTCCGCGGCGGCCGCGAGGGCCGGCCCCTGGGCCGGAGCGGAGGCGGCGGCCCGGGAGGCAGGCAGGAACGCGCCGGTGACCAGGCCGGTGGCGGCGGCCAGCGCCCGCCGACGAGGCATGCCTTGATGAGGGCATGACATATCCATGTGTCAGTCTCCTTGTGCGGCCCGGCCGTTGTGGTCCGGGGTTGACTCGGGAGTGCCCCTGGTTCGTGCGGTGGGAAGTGACCGAGGTCGATCCACAGGGTTCGTGATGTCGAACGCAGATCGGGTTGTCGAGCATCCTGGATGATAGGAGCCCGGCCGGCCCCGTCAATACCCCTCGCATGATGCGCAAGCACATTCGAAACATTCGGAAGATCGGCCTGTCCAACCAGACGTGGACCATCACCTCCGACGGGTCGATCCGCAACGTCCACGCCGGGCTGCCTCGATGTCTCGGTAAAACGTGGCCGTTACGTCGAGGTGGGCAGGTGCGGGGAGCGGAGCACGAGCAGGGTGATCTCGCTGGGGGCGAAGACGCGGAACGGCGGGCCCCAGAAGCCGGTGCCGCGGCTGGTGTAGAGGAGGGTGCGGGAGCCGTGGTGGCTGAGGCCGGCGAGGGCGGGCTGGTCGATGCGGACGAGATGGTGGAAGGGCCAGATCTGGCCGCCGTGGGTGTGGCCGGAGAGCTGGAGGTCGATGCCGGCGGCTGCCGCTCGGTCGATGAACTTCGGCTGGTGCGCCAGGAGCAGGACGGGTAGGTCGGGGTCGGCGCCGCTCAAGGCTCCGGCGAGGTGGGCGCGGTGGCCTGCCAGGCCGGAGGACTCGGCGGTGACGTCGTCCACGCCGGCGACCACGAGGGTGTCGCCTCCGCGTTCGAGCAGCAGATGGCGGTTGCGCAGCGGCTCCCAGCCCAGCTCGTCCATCAGGTCGATCCAGCCCTGAGCCTCGCTGTAGTACTCGTGGTTGCCGGTGACGTACACACGGGCCCGGGTGGCCCGCACTGTTCCGAGTGGGGCGGCCTGGGCGCGGCGGCGTTCGGCCGTGCCGTCCGCGATGTCGCCGGTGTGGCAGACCAGGTCGGCCTCCAGGGTGTTCACCGTCTCGCACACCCGTGCCGACCAGCGGACGCGATCGAGTGGGCCGTAGTGGGTGTCGGTGATGAGGACGACGCGGATGCCGTCCAACCCGGCACCCAGCCGTGGAAGTTGCACGTCGAGTCGGCGCACGCGCGGCACGCGCCGGGCTTCGGCGTATCCCCAGGCGAGCAGTACGGCGGTCACACCCAGGACGGTCCAGGTGACGATTCGGGCCCGGTCCTGACTCTCGCCGACGCCGGCCACGGTCAGGGCGAGCCGCAAGAAGACGCCGAGCAGAACGGACCAGGTGAACAGAACCCAGCTCGCGCCCAACAGGGTGTCACCGAGGATCGCCGCCCGGTCGTGCTGACGCCGGCCGTGGCCGCGCACCATCGCCAGTGGCATACATATGAGGCCGAGGACGAACAGGGCGGTGCCGACCAGCGTGACGGGCTGCGGCCAGTGCTGGCCGGTGTGCAGAAGCACCCAGCAGGGCACGGTCCACAGCAGGACGGGGGCGATCAGAGGCATGTAGCGCATCAGGCGGTGCAGTCGGCTCTGCCGCGGAGCTTGCGCTGCACCCTCGGCGGGCCGGGTGTTGCTGGTGTCGGTCACGCTTGCCTCCCTGACCAGGCTGCCGTCTCGCGCACTGTATCCGGTCGCCTTGGGCAGACCGGACCGGCGTTCATGGGCGATCAGGGCGCTCTGCCCCGGCTTGGTACTGCCGCCGGTGGAGCGTGTCCCGGCGTGACGATGGCCTGAGCGGGACCACCGGACGCGCCGGGCGGGCCGGCTCTCCTTCCACGACGTCATCATGCAGGCGTCGGGAAACCGCGTCGCCGCCGCGCGCTGGAGTGCCCAAGGGGCCGGGGCGATGTTCACTCACCCATATGCGCGCCGGCGTTGTCGCATGACCCGGGCGGGCTCGGCCTTCCGCCGAGCCCGCCACGTCGGCTCCATGCCGGAGCCGGACTCGTCTCACGCCGTCAGCGCTGCAGTGTCAGCAGACCCGGACGGTAGGGCAGGAGGCCGTAGTCGCCGCCGGAGTTGGGGCTGCGTCCCTGGTAGAGCAACTGCAGATTGCAGGGGTCGACGGTCATGGTCTGATCGGGGCTGGTGCGGATCAGTTCGCCATGGCTGATGTCGTTGGTCCAGGTGGCGCCACTGTTGGCCTTGCCGGCGAAGGGATGACTCTCGGTCGTGGCCTGGGGTGTCCATGAGCCGTTCAGGCTGGTGGCCGTGAACGAGCGGAAGTAGCGGCCCTGCGAGCCGATCGCCTCGACGATCATGAGGTAGCGGTTCTGGCCCTGCAGCTTGTAGACCTGCGGGGCTTCGAACAGGTTGTTCGTCGTATCGCTCATGACCACGGTCGAGGTAGTGCCGAAGCTGCCCGGGAAGTTCCCGATCGGCATGCTGGCCCGGTAGATCTTGCCGTTGTCACCGGCGAAGAACAGGTACATGTTCGTCCCGTCACCGATGAGCGTCTGGTCGATGGGTCCTGTTCCGGAGCCGGAGATGCTTCCGGAGAAGAGCACCTGCTCGGATGACCAGCCATTGGGGTTGGTGGGGTCGCTCGACGTCCGGTAGGAGAAGGCGGTCCTGCCCCACTGGTAGGCGAGCACCCAGATGTTCTTCGGCGCGAAGTAGAAGAGCGTGGGCGCGACGGTGGAGGTCGACATCGTGTTCTGGCTGGCCGAGGCCATCTCCGACCAATTGGTGAACGGGCCGAAGTTCATCGAGCCCCAGCGCGTCCCCGTGTCGTGCGTCGTCGCATAGACGAGTTGCCTGCCGTTGTAGGGGACGACGGTGAAGTCCTTGAGCGAGACCCACCCCGGCTTGGGCTGCGCCAGCGCGCCCGTTGATGTCCAGCGGTATGTCGATGGAAGATCGCACGGGCCGGGGACGCCGGCGCCGACCTTGACGAGCTGCCACTGCTGGTTGGTGCCGCCCCAGTCGTCGTACTGGACGACGTTCGCGTTGTCGGCGGTGGAGGCACCTTGTACTTCGAGGGCCTTGTTGCTGTGGCGCGAGATCAGCCTCACGTAACCGTCCGAGCTGTCGGCCAGCCGCCACTGCTGGTTGGTGCCGTTCAGGTCGGACCACTGGACGATCGAGCCCCCGTTGGCGGTGGACCAGTTGTGGACGTCCAGGACCTTGCCGGAGTGGCGGGACTTGATGCGGTAGTAACCGCCCCCGGAATCGACGAACTGCCACTGCTGCTGGTTCTGATCGTTCCTGGTCCACTGGGTGATGCGGGCGCCATCGTTGGTCGCCATGTTGTAGACATCAAGGGCCTTGCCGCTGTTGCGGTTGACCAGCACATACGAGGCGTTGGGGTCTATGGTCGCCGCGCCGGCGGGCTGGGCGCCGAGGAAGGTAGCCACGAGCAGCAAGGGCGCGAGGACGGCGAGTAAGCGTCTTGGACGGACCGGGGACGGGTGGCGAAACCACATCAGAGGGCCTCCTTTGGGGGCGGGGGTGAGGTGACCCGATGAACCGCAGAGCGGACGTACTGGGGGAGGGGAATCTCGAATGTTTCGAAGGATTTCCGAATGCGTTGACGCCACAAGCTAGGAATGCTGGGCCTTCTGGTCAAGGTCTGTCGCTGATCTGTCCACAATGCGCCTCCCCTCGGATCGGGGCTCCGCTGTCCCGCTCGCCGGAGTTGCCGGAAAGTTTCGGGCGGGGAACGAAATTTTTCTGCAGGGAGTATTGACGATCCATCGTCAATACCTCAATCATCCCTGCCTGAAGGCCGGTCGTAGTTCGAAATATCGAACCATGGCTGTGCTGCACGGCAGACCCACGCATAGCCGCACGACAGATCCGCGCACCAAAGCCTGCGCCACCCCGTCACGTTCCGGTGAAATTCGCACCAGCGCATCCTGGCTCTTCGCGCAGTGGGACAGGTGCGACGCCGCGTGGCGGTCCCCCGGCTGAGCCGCGATGGAGTACCCCCATGCCTCTGTCGAAACACCGCCGCCGCCCGCCGTACGCCACCCGACGACCGACCGGGTGCCGTCCGTGCCGGCTGAGATAGTCCCGGTCCCACCGACCGTCCGTCCGTCTGCCGAAGGGGAGCGGACGACGCATCCCCCTGCGCTTCAGTCCTTCCGTGATCTCTACCTTGGAGGCACAGTCATGGGCACGCATGCCCTTCCCAGACCCGTTATCCGCCGGAAGATCCACGGCCTGCTGTTGGCGCTGGTCCTAGGCGTCCTCCCTGCGGTCGCCGCACTGATCGCGCCGCCGGCCGCACACGCCGCCGAGAACACGCTCGGCGCCGCGGCGGCGCAGAGCGGCCGCTACTTCGGCACCGCCATCGCCTCGGGCAGGCTGGGCGACTCGGCTTACACGACGATCGCGGGCCGTGAGTTCAACTCGGTGACGGCCGAGAACGAGATGAAGATCGACGCCACCGAACCGCAGCGGGGCCAGTTCAACTTCGCCGCCGGTGACCGCGTCTACAACTGGGCGGTGCAGAACGGCAAGCAGGTGCGCGGCCACACCCTGGCCTGGCACTCCCAGCAGCCGGCCTGGATGGCGAGCCTCAGCGGCAGCACGCTGCGCCAGGCGATGATCAACCACATCAACGGCGTGATGGCCCACTACAAGGGCAAGATCGTCCAGTGGGACGTCGTGAACGAGGCCTTCGCCGACGGCAGTTCGGGAGCCCGGCGCGACTCCAACCTGCAACGCACGGGCAACGACTGGATCGAGGTCGCCTTCCGCACCGCGCGCGCCGCCGACCCGGCCGCCAAGCTCTGCTACAACGACTACAACATCGAGAACTGGACCTGGGCCAAAACCCAGGCCGTGTACGCCATGGTCCGAGACTTCAAGCAGCGCGGCGTGCCGATCGACTGCGTCGGCTTCCAGTCGCACTTCAACAACGACAGCCCGTACAACAGCAACTTCCGCACCACCCTGCAGAGCTTCGCGGCCCTCGGCGTCGACGTGGCCATCACCGAACTCGACATCCAGGGCGCCTCGGCCACGACCTACGCCAACGTGACCAACGACTGCCTGGCCGTCCCGCGCTGCCTCGGCATCACCGTCTGGGGTGTGCGCGACACCGACTCCTGGCGAGCGGGGCAGACGCCGCTGCTGTTCAACGGCGACGGCAGCAAGAAGCCCGCCTACACCGCCGTCCTCAACGCACTCAACGGCGGCACCTCCACGCCCCCTTCGGACTCCGGACAGATCAAGGGCGTCGGTTCGGGCCGCTGCCTGGACGTGCCCGGCGCCAGTACCACCGACGGCACCCAGCTCAACCTGTGGGACTGCCACAACGGCACCAACCAGCAGTGGACGTACACCGCAGCCGGCGAGCTCAGGGTCTATGGCAACAAGTGCCTGGACGCCGCCGGCACCGGCAACGGCGCCAAAGTCCAGATCTACAGCTGCTGGGGCGGCGACAACCAGAAATGGCGCCTCAACTCCGACGGGTCCATCGTCGGCGTCCAGTCCGGCCTCTGCCTCGACGCCGTCGCGGGCGGCACCGCCAACGGCACCCTGATCCAGCTCTACTCCTGCTCGAACGGCAGCAACCAACGCTGGACCCGCACCTGATGGGGCCCGCCACAGACGAAAGGGTGAATCGATGAAGCCCTATGGTGCGGCTTCCCCCGCCCCTCCACGACGACATCGCTGGTGGTCCCGGGTCGCCGCCGTGGTGGCGGCGACCCTCGCGATCGGCATGCTCACCGCGGTGAGTCCGGCGCCCGCCGAGGCGGCGACGGTGGACACCAATGCCTGGTACGTCCTGGTCAATCGCAACAGCGGCAAGGCGCTGGACGTCTCCGGCTCGTCCACCGCCGACGGGGCGCGGGTCAGCCAGTGGACGCGCAACGACGGAGCCAACCAGCAGTGGCAGTTCGTGGACTCCGGCGACGGCTTCTACCGGCTCAAGGCCCGGCATTCGGGCAAGGTTCTCGACGTGGCCGGCGCCTCGACCGCAGACGGCGCCGCGATCCAGCAGTGGGCCGACCACAACGGGGCCAACCAGCAGTTTCGCCTGGCCGACTCCGACGCGGGCCACGTCCGGCTGATCAACCGCACCAGCAGCAAGGCGGTGGAGGTGCAGGGCGCCTCCACCGCCGACGGCGGCAACGTCGTCCAGTACACCGACTGGGGCGGCGCCAACCAGCAATGGCAGATGATCAAGCTGTCGTCCGATGGCGGCGCCGGCGGATGCGGCAGGGCCCCGACTCTGGCGAGCGGTACGCACACGATTCAGAGCGGCGGTAAGACCCGCAGCTTCATCCTCAGGGTTCCCGCCAACTACGACAACAGCCACCCCTACCGGCTGATCTTCGCGTTCCACTGGCGGGGCGGAACCGCCGGCGAGGTCGCCTCGGGCGGCACGAGCGGGAGCGCCTGGTCCTACTACGGCCAACAGGAACAGTCGAACAACACCGCGATCCTCGTCGCCCCCCAGGGCCTCGGCAACGGCTGGGCCAATTCGGGCGGTGAGGACGTCACCTTCGTCGACGACATGATCCGGCGAATCGAGGGCGGCCTCTGTGTCAACCCGGCACAGCGCTTCGCCACGGGATTCAGCTGGGGCGGCGGTATGAGCTACGCGCTCGCGTGCAGCCGGGCGAACGTCTTCAGGGCCGTCGCGGTCATGTCCGGCGCTCAGATCAGCGGGTGCAGCGGCGGCACCCAGCCCATCGCCTACTTCGGGATCCACGGCATCAGCGACTCCGTCCTCAACATCGCGCAAGGACGGTCCCTGCGCGACCGATTCGTCAGCAACAACGGCTGCACCCCCCAGAGCCCGCGCGAGCCCGCACCGGGCAGCCGAACGCACATCACCACCACCTACGCGGGCTGCCGTGCCGGATACCCGGTCCAATGGGCCGCGTTCGACGGAGGCCACATGCCCGGTCCCGTCGACGGCTCCCCCAACGAAAGCGGCGTCGCCACCTGGACCAAGGCAGAGATCTGGAGGTTCTTCGCACAGTTCCAGTGACCCGCCCGCACCGCGGAGTGGAGCCAGGACGGTCCTGGCTCCACTCCGTCGAACCCACTTCACGCTCTAGAAGAAACCAAGCTTCTTCGGGCTGTAGGAGCAAAGAAGGTTCTTCGTCTGCTGGTGGTACACCCCTCGCAGGGCCCTCACCAGCGCGGATGCGAGGTTCAAAGGGCAGCTGGTGGATTCTGGCCCGCCTATGGTCCGGATCTTGGTCGTGAACCGGGCGAGGCCCGGGTCGGGCATGGCCGGCGGGCCACGCTTCGGGAATCCGGAGACGAGGAGGTCTTCTTGAAGTCGTCTACTTGGCGGTTCTGACCTGCGACGACGCGACTCCGGCCGCCTCTGGCCTGCGAAGATGAGTCTTTCGGCATCTTTCAGCATGGTCTCGCGTCACGCAGCCGATTCTCCCCACGCGCTCCCCACAGCCGTCGAGACTCCCCAGATTCTCCCCACAGCTTGCCACTGCCAGGGCAGTGGCGACCCGGGAGGCCCGGCCCATCCGCAGGATTGCCGCAGGCACGCTGAGTGACAAGCGTGGCGGGTATGTGCCTGGCCTGGCATGCCGACCCGGCATCCCTGCGTGGGCGGGCAAGGACTGGTGCACTCGGCGACAACTGCCCGTGCGGCGCCCGTCCTAGCGTGACCGAGTCCGTAACCACGCACACTCATTCGCGAACGAAGGGATCAACGCATGCCGTTCATCACAGTGGGCCAGGAGAACTCCACGACCATCGACCTCTACTACGAGGACCACGGAACCGGGCAGCCGGTCGTCCTCATTCACGGCTTCCCGCTCGACGGCCACTCCTGGGAGAGGCAGAGTGCCGTGCTGCTCGACGCCGGTTACCGCGTCATCACTTACGACCGCCGCGGTTTCGGGCAGTCCAGTCAGCCGACGGCCGGCTACGACTACGACACCTTCGCGGCCGATCTGAACACCGTGATGGAGACCCTCGACCTGCGGGACGCCGTTCTCGTCGGGTTCTCGATGGGCACCGGGGAGGTCGCCCGGTACGTGTCCACTTACGGCTCCGCCCGAGTCGCCAAGGTCGCTTTCCTGGCCTCGCTGGAGCCCTGCCTGCTCAAGAGTGACGACAACCCGGCCGGCGTCGCACCGAAGGAGTTCTTCGACGGCGTCGTCGCGGCCGTCAAGGCTGACCGCTACGCGTATTACACCAGCTTCTACCAGGACTTCTACAACCTCGACGAGAACCTCGGCACCCGGATCAGTGAGGAGGCCGTCCGCAACAGCTGGAACGTCGCTGGGGGCGGTGGCTTCTTCGCAGCCGCCGCCGCGCCCTCGACCTGGTACACGGACTTCCGGGCCGACATACCGGCCATCGACGTGCCGGCCCTGATCCTGCACGGCACGGGCGACCGCATCCTGCCCGTCGAGGGAACGGCGCGGCCGTTCCACAAGGCGCTCCCGTCCGCTGACTACGTGGAGATCGAGGGCGCCCCGCACGGCCTGCTCTGGACCCACGCGGAGGAGGTCAACTCGGCACTCCTCACCTTCCTGCGGAAGTAATCACACGGGAGCCGGGCCGTCTGTCGAAGGCGGCCCGGCTCCCGCATGTCCGAGGTTGTTGTCCCCGCCGTGAGTCCACCTGCTGAGGATGGAGCGGCCGTTCGGCGGCCTGCCCGAGTGAACGACCGCTGTTGGCATCCGCTTGAGTTCGGTGAGGTCCTGCTCCTACAGGGCGATCACGAGTGCGGTGTCGGGCAGTGCGGCCAGGAGCGCCTCGGCGGTGGGGTGGTCCAGACCGGCCACCGGCTCGTCGAGCAGCAGGCATCGGTGGACGCCTCAGTACGGCACGTGCCGTGTCAAGGCGCCTTCGCTGCGCCTGGGACAGCAGGCGTCCGCCGGGGCCCACCGGTGTGTGTGGGCGACATGAACGCCGCCCTGTGGCCCCGCCACCAGACAGCCGACCGGGTACGACGATTGCCCCCGAGCGCCACTGCGCTTGACTCAGGCTGCACGGTTGCGGTTGCACAGGCAGCGACCCACAACGCGGGCCGGGACAGGGCACTCACGGGCAAGCACCCCTGCACGCACAGGCATGACGACCGTCCGACCGCTGCCTACATTTCCGGCATCCACACAGTTGCCGGAATGAAGAGGCCCCATGCAGTTCGGAATTTTCTCGGTGGGGGACGTGACCCCCGACCCGACCAACGGCCGTACCCCCTCGGAGCGTGAGCGCATCAAGGCGATGGTCGCCATCGCGCTGAAGGCGGAAGAGGCCGGCCTCGACGTCTTCGCGACCGGTGAGCATCACAACCCGCCGTTCGTGCCGTCGTCCCCGACCACGATGCTCGGCTACATTGCCGCCCGTACCGAGAAGCTGATCCTTTCCACCGCCACGACGTTGATCACCACCAACGACCCGGTGAAGATCGCCGAGGATTACGCGATGCTCCAGCACCTGGCCGACGGCCGGGTCGACCTGATGATGGGCCGTGGCAACACCGGACCGGTCTACCCCTGGTTCGGCCAGGACATCCGGCAGGGCATCAACCTGGCCAAGGAGAACTACGCCCTGTTGCGCCGGCTGTGGCGCGAGGACGTCGTGAACTGGGAGGGGCAGTTCCGTACGCCGCTGCAGGGCTTCACCTCCACGCCGCGCCCGCTGGACGGCGTACCGCCGTTCGTCTGGCACGGCTCGATCCGCTCGCCGGAGATCGCCGAGCAGGCGGCCTTCTACGGCGACGGCTTCTTCCACAACAACATCTTCTGGCCCGCCCACCACACGAGGCAGATAGTCCAGCTGTACCGGCGGCGATACGCCTTCCACGGTCACGGCCGGCCCGAGGAGGCGATCGTCGGTCTCGGCGGGCAGGTCTTCATGCGGAAGAACTCCCAGGACGCCGTGCGGGAGTTCCGCCCCTACTTCGACAACGCGCCCGTCTACGGGCACGGCCCCTCGCTGGAGGAGTTCACCGAGCAGACCCCGCTGACGGTGGGCTCTCCCCAGCAGGTCATCGAGCGGACCCTGTCCTTCCGTGAGACCGTCGGCGACTACCAGCGACAGCTGTTCCTGATGGACCATGCGGGCCTGCCCCTGAAGACCGTGCTGGAACAGATCGACATCCTCGGCGAAGAGGTGGTGCCCGTGCTGCGGAAGGAGTTCGCGATCGGCCGCCCGGCCGATGTGCCGGACGCTCCCACGCACGAGTCGCTGCGAGCCGTTCGCGAGGTGCCCGCCGCATGAAGCTCGTCGCCTTGTCCGCGGGGCTGAGCACCCCGTCCTCCACCCGCCTGCTCGCGGACCGTCTCGCCGAGTCGGCCCGCGGCGAACTCGCCGCCCGTGGCCAGGAGGTGGAGACCGAGGTCATCGAGCTGCGGGGGCTGGCCGTCGCCGTCGCCAACAACCTCGTGACCGGATTCCCTCCGCCGCCCCTGGCCGCCGCCATCGACGCGGTGACGGGCGCTCACGGCCTGATCGCCGTGACCCCCGTGTTCACCGCCTCCTACAGCGGGCTGTTCAAGTCCTTCTTCGACCTGATCGACCCGGACGCCCTCACCGGCAAGCCGGTCCTCGTCGCGGCCACCGGAGGCACGGCCCGCCACTCCCTGGTCCTGGAACACGCCCTGCGCCCGCTCTTCGCCTACCTGCGCGCCGCCGTCGTCCCCACCGCGGTGTACGCGGCGTCCGAGGACTGGGGCTCCGACGGCGACGAGTACACCGCGGGGCTGCCCGCGCGCATACGGCGGGCGGGCGGGGAGCTGGCCGCCATGATGGCCGCCCGACCGGCCGGGGAGGCGCCCGAGGACGACATCACCGCGCTCGAGCGGCAGCTCTCCGACCTGCGGTTCGACTGAAGCCGACCCTGGCGGAGCGCACCACTGCGAGGGCCGCCTCCGGCGCTGGGGGCGAGCACCTCCATGAAGGAGGACACTCCTGCGTTCCGGCGCGCATATAGCATGCTTCGTGCAGATTCACCTCGTCGCACGCCTGCCGTAGTCGCATTCCGTGCGGCCATGGCTTATGAGGATGGTGCGTGGACCGGTTCACGAAGCGGCTCCTTGTCGGGGGAACGGGTGCCGCGCAGGCACCGGTGCGCGGCCGGGACGAGGAACTGGCATTCCTCGACGCACGACTTGACGCCCTCGCCCGTGGCCTCGGCGGGGTCGTGTGCGTCGAGGGCGCGCCGGGCAGTGGCAAGAGCCGGCTCCTGGCGGAGGGACACGCCGCCGCGGTGCGGCGCGGCTTTCGCACGTTCCTGGGCGGCGCGGACCCCGACGAACACTTCGTGCCGCTCGGCCCGCTGCTGGACGGGCTGCAGTCCGGCGTCGAACCTCTGCTCGACGCCGAGAAGCTGCGGGAGCTCTCCACGGCCCCTGACCAGCGGTTCTGGCTGCTCCAGGAACTGCAGGACCGGCTGGAGCAGATGGCCCTCGACAGGCCGCTGCTCATTGTTCTCGACGACCTTCAGTGGTGCGACGACCTGACCCTTCTCGCTGTCCGCACCCTCTCGGCCAGGCTGTCGTCGCACGCGATCCTTTGGCTGGTGGCCGTTCGCCGCGGGACCACGAGCCCGTTGGTGCGGGGGGCACTGGACCGACTGCGACAGGCCGGCGGGCACGAGTTGCGCCTTGGACCGCTCGCGGACGAGGCTGTGGCGCAGATCGCCGAGGACGTTTTGGGCGCGGTGCCCGACTCCGAGGTCCTGAAGGTCGCTCTTCGCGCCGAGGGTCTGCCGCTGCTGCTCGTGGAGATGCTCGGCGGGCTGCGGGACGAGGACTTCGTCACCGTCGCGGACGACGTGGCCCGGCTGTCGGGCCAAGCCATTCCAGCACGTCTGCTGTCCACCGTCGGGCGCCGCATCGATCTGCTGTCCGAACCGGCCCGCGACGTCGTGCAGACCGCGTCCGCCGTGGGCCGCTCGGTCACCGTGGAGCTGCTGGCCGAGCTGCTCGGGAGACCGGCCGCCGCACTGCTCACCGCGGTGCGGGAGGCCCTCGACTCCGACCTGCTGGTCGAACGGAACGGACGTCTGTACTTCCGCCACGACCTGATCCGCGAGGCGGTCGAAGCCGGACTGCCGGTCTCCGTACGCCGGGCCCTGCGTCGTCATGCCGCCGACGTGCTGCTGGCACAGGGTGCGCCCGCTGTGGAGACCGCCACGCTCCTGGCCGACAGCGCGGAGGCCGGTGACCGTCTGGCCGTCGAGCGGTTGCGTACCGCTGCGGCGGAACTCGCGTCCACCGCGTCCACGCCGGCGGCCGAACTCAGCTGTCGGGCCCTGGAGCTGACCCCCGAGGACGCGCCGGAACGGCCCGCGATCGTTGCCGAAACGATCCTTCTGTTGTGGCAGAGCGGGCAGGCCGCGCGTGCCAAGGCGCTCGGTGCATCGACCCTGCCCGGGATCCTCCGCCCCGAGGACGAGGCACAGGTGCGCATGGGGCTGGCGCGCCTGTCCAGCCAGTTCGACTTCATGGAAGCGGTCCGGCAGGCCCGTGCCGGGGCTGCGCTGCCCGGTCTGCCGGCACCGCTACGGGCCCAGCTGCTGGCGCTGCTGTGCCTCAACCTGGCGAACATGGGGGACATGACGGCATGCGCCCACGCCGTGACCGAGGCGCTGGACGCCGCTGCGCAGGCGGGGGAGCGGGGTGCCGAGGCCACCGCTATCGCCGTCGACTCGGTCGTGCTCTTCTACCGGATGGACTGGGGAGCGGCGTTCCGGCAGGCGGACCGGGCCGCCGCACTGGCGACCGACCTCGGCATCGCCCACTCCCTGTGGGTGCCGGAAGCACTGTGGAAGGCGTTCCTGCTGAACGCGGCAGGGCGGTCCGGTGAGGCGCTCGCGGAGTCCGAGGCCGGCGTCCGGGACACCCGGCGCCAGAGCCAGGCCGCCGCGATGCTCCTGTGGCTCATGAACCGCTCGCGCGCACTTCTGGACGCCGGGCGGCTGGCGGATGCCCGGGCCGAGGCGGAAGCCGCGTCGGCGATGGTCGACGAGCTGGGCATGGGCAATTTCGCCGACGCCACACTCCTGTACACGCTGGTGCGAGTCGCCGTCCACACCAACGATCAGGAAGCCGCACGCATGTACGCGGCCCAGGCAGAGCGGATGCTGCGGGACGAGGCGCCGCTCGTCCGCAATGTCGGCTCCTGGATGACGGCGCTGGTGGCAGACTTCGAGGGCCGACCCGACCGCGCCGTGCGACTACTCGACGAAGCGGCCGTTGCGATCCCCGAGAAGCGCCCCTCCCTCGCCAGCCCGGACGATCCCGCCGACGCCCCTGTCTTCGTCCGCATGGCGCTGCGGGCCGGTGCCCATGAAAAGGCCGAAGTGGCAGTCTGCGTGGCGGAGCGACGTGCCAGGCTCAACCCTGACTTCACCATCCTGGCGGCATCGGCCGCTCACGCGCGCGGCCTGCTCGACAACGACCTCGCTCAGCTCCTGCGTGCCGTACGCCTGTACGACGGCTGTCCCCGCCTTCTGCCGCGTGCGTCGGCGCTGGAGGACGCGGGGCGCAAGTTGGCCGCCACCCGTGCGTCCGAAGCCGTGCCCTACCTCGACACCGCCCTCGCCCTCTACACGGAGGCGGGCGCCGAGCGCGACGTCGCGCGCGTCCGCAGCCGCCTGCGGGCCGCCGGCGTCCGGCGCCGCACCACGTCCACGGGAACCGTGAAGGGCTGGCCGGAGCTGACCGTCTCGGAAGTCGGTGTGGTGCGGCTCGTCGCTCAGGGACTGACCAACCGGCAGGTCGCCGAGCGTCTCTCCCTCTCGCCGCACACGGTGAGCTCGCACCTGCGACGCGCCTTCACCAAGCTCGACATCACCTCGCGGGTGGAGCTGGCCCACCTGGCCGGCGCCCGTGACAGCGGAGAGTAACCGCTTCGTATCATACGGGGCCCGTCCCGCATCGCACGGTCCGTGTGATGTCCGGGCACCGGCGCGTCGTGAAAGATGGAGCGGTGGTTCAGAAAAGCGCAGGGCAGGGGGAGATGGCGGGCGCACCGGCAACCGACGAGGAAAGCTTCGCGGGCAACGTGCTCACCACGGCCACGGTGCCCGCCCACCAACGACGCGCCTACTGGCGCGAGGCCCTGTCCCGGACCTTCGGCGCCGTGGACATGTCGGTCCCCCGAGAGGTGAACTCGGGAACGATCCGCACGGCACCGCTCGGCCGGCTCCAGGTCACCACGGTGGACGGTGGTCCGCTGGAGGCCCGGCGCACGCCGCGGCTCATCGCCCAGGGCGCCGAGGAGCAGTACGTCGTGGTGAAGCTGCTGAGCAAGGGGGACGCCCGGCTCGAGCAGGACAACCGCGACGTCGCCCTGCGGCAGGGGGAGGTCTTCATCTACGACCTGGCGCGCCCGGTCCGGCTGATCCTCGGTGACTGCTTCCAGACCAAGTCCCTCGTGGTACCCCGGCAGGTCCTGGGCCTGAGCGAGTCGGACCTGCGGCACATCACGGCATCTCCCCTGCGCTCCGGCACGGCGCTCGGCGAGCTGCTGTCCACCTGCCTGGCTCGGCTCGCGGACGAGGCCGGAACGTACCGTGCGCACACCGGCGAGTCGATCGCCCGCAATGTGGTGGACATCCTGACCGTGCTGGCCGACGAGCGGCTCGGCAGGATCTCCACCGGAACCCCGAGCGGCGACGCGGCGCTGCTGCTGCGGATCCGGGCATTCATCGGGCGGCATCTCGAAGACCCGGATCTGTCCCCGAAGAGCATCGCCCACGCCCACCACATTTCCGTGCGCTACCTGCACAAACTGTTCGAGCGCGAGGGCACAACGGTCAGCCGGTGGATCCAGAGTCGCCGACTGGAGGCGTGCCTGAGGGATCTGGGCCGCCGGGAGAACACGGGTCTCACCGTGGCCGCGGTGGCACGCCGGTGGGGCTTTACCAGCGCCGCCCATTTCAGCCGCGTGTTCCGGGCCGCTTATGGGGTGTCCCCCAGCGAATGGCGGGACGTCCACCGGCCGGAATCTGCTCTTCCTTCTCAGGCAACACCCCGTACGTTCCCGGAGAAGGTGTTCGTATGAGCCGATTTAGGTTGTCCGCAGAGGGATCACCTCTGCGGAAGCCCATGATCGGGGTACGAAATGAGCAAACCGTTTTCCGATGCCGCCGACGAGCTACCGGTCACCCACGAAGTCGTGGTGCACGTCGCCCTCGCGGACCAGCCGCCTGTACCGCTGCCCGCGGAGCTGCGCTACGACAGGACCGATCCCTACGCCGTGTGCCTCTCCCTCGGAGCGACGTCGACCGGCACGGTCGACTGGGTGTTCGCCCGCAGCCTGCTGTCGGAGGGCCTGCACAGACCGATGGGCGTCGGAGACGTCCTGGTGATACCCCGCCGCTGCTGCCACCGGCAGTCGGTACGGGTGGTCGTCAGGTCCCCCGTGGGAGCCACCCTGCTCGACATCGCGGCCTCCGCGGTCACCGCGTTCCTGCGGCAGACCGATCTGCTCGTACCACCGGGCACGGAGGGGCTTCATGTGGACGTGGACCGTGTCATCGCCGAGCTCATGGCGGGAAGCGAATGATCGCCCTCCGGGCGGGCCCGGACGAAACGAAGAAGGAGACGGCGTGGCCGAACTGACCGAGGTCGAGCCGGGAGCCAGGCGCGGCAGCACGCACTCCCCGGTATCCGGCATACAGCTGGTGGGCCGGCAGGCCGAGGTCGCTCAGGTCCTGGACATCGTCGAGGAGGGGCGGACCGCACCACGGACGCTGCTCCTGCTCGGCGACGCCGGCACGGGCAAGTCGAGGCTGCTGGCGGCCGCAGTGGACCACGCCCGGGCCAAGGGAACGCTCGTCCTGGCGTCCCAGGGCATCGAGGCCGAGTCGCCTCAGTCCTTCGCGTCCCTGCACCAGTTGCTCCTCCCCGTTCTGTCCGATGCCGCCGCGCTGCCCGACCATCTGCGCAAGGCACTCGACACTGCGTTCGGCATCGCTGTCGAGGGACCGCCCGACTCCATGCTGCTGCGTACGGCCGTCCTGGCGCTGTTGAGCGAGGTCTCGAACCGGCAGCGCGTCCTGCTGGCCCTCGACGACGTCCAGCACTTCGACCGGGACTCCCTCGACGTGTGCGGTTTCGTGATGCGCCGAATCTCGGCACAGGACGTGTCAGTGCTGCTGACCGCACGTGGCCACACGGCCCCCACCGGGGTCCCGGCGGACCTGCCCACCGTGCTGCTGGGGCCGCTGACCGAACAGGCAGCGGCCGAACTCCTGGACGCCCAGCCGCAGGCACCCACAGGCCGGACACGGATCGAGCTGCTGCGGCAGGCCGGTGGCAACCCGCTGGCCATCATCGAGCTGTGCCGCGCGGCCGGAACGGGCGGCCTGGGCGTGCTGCCCGGCAGCGGACTGCCGAGGACGGAGCGCATCCAGGAGCTGTACGCCGCCCGGCTTCGCGAACTGCCGCAGATGACTCAGCGGTTGATCCTGTATGCCGCGGCGTCGCAGGGCGAAGACCTCGCCGCCGTCATGGCCGCCGCCGGCGCAGGGTCCGATCTGTCGGCATGGGCCCCGGCCGAGGAGATCGGCCTCGTCTCCGTCATGGACGGGCAGGTGCTCTTCCGGCATCCGCTGGTCCGCACGGGCGCCTATCACGCGGCCCCGGCACACCTGCGGCAACAGGTTCATCGGGACCTGGCGGACGCCCTCACGACGGACCCGGCCCGCCGCGCCTGGCACCTGGCCGCGGCATGCGTCGGCCACGACGAGTCCGTGGCGGCGGCTCTGGAGGACACCGCCGAACTCGCCGAGAAGCGCGGCGGCTTCTACGCGGCGGGCCAGGCGCTGCAACGTTCCGCCGAGTGCAGCCCCGCGATCACCGACCGGGCCCGCCGGTACGCGAAGGCGCTGAGAGCCGCCCAGAACGTCGGCGACTCCTTGTGGGTGTGCGAGCTGTTCGACAAGGTCACCGCGCTGACCGAGGACCGGGATCTGCTGGGCATGGCGGCCTGTGCCGCCGGCATGGGCATGTCCCTGCTCGGTCATCAGCGGCAGGCGTTCCGGATACTGATGAATGCGCTGGAGCCGAATCCCCCCGAGAACGGCATGACGGTGGTCGCTCTGACCAGCATCCTCGCGGCAGTCGGCTACCAGTCGGGTCTGCCCGAAGTCAGGCGCCCGGTCGTGGCTTTGCGGGAGGGAGTGCGGACCGGGAACTCCGAGACCCCCTACGCCGAGCTGGCGACGAGACACAGCTCCGACGCGGTGCAGGCCTCCTCCCTGGCCGGAGCCGACCCCACCCGGGCCCCCGTGCTGCTCCGGCGAATCCTGGACCCGGGGATGCCCGAGGAGTCGACCGGCGTGGCGGCGATGACCCGCCTCCTCGGGCTGGGCGCGCTGGCCTGGTACGCCGACGAGTCCGACCTGTGCGTCGACGCCCACCGACAGGGGTACGCCATGCTCAGCGCGTACGGTGCCCTGGGCTCGGCCGCACCCTCGCTCACGGCGGTGGCGACGGCGCTGATCGACACCGGCCGATGGGCGGAGGCCGACGAGCACATGGACAAGTCCGCGGCGTTGGCGGCCGTCCACAAGTGGCGGCATGTGCAGATCGACGTCGAGGCCCTGCGGGCCACCCTGCGGGCCCTGCGGGGCGAGACCGGCGACCTGCCGGCGGACCCGGCCTGGACGGCGGTCGGCCTGGAGGAGAACCGCGCCACCCACGCCCGCCTCCTGCGGGCCGCGGGTACCGCTGCCGTGTCGGCCGGCGACTTCGACGGCGCGTTCCGGCAGTTTCGGCTGCTGTTCGGCGAGGACGGCACGCCTCTGCACTACTTCCTGTCACCCCGGTCGATCGCAGATCTCGCCGCGGCCGCCCAGCGCACGGGCCGGGAGAAGGAGGCAGCGCGCATCGTCGAGGCGGTGCGCGCCGCGATGGGGCCGCAGCCGACGACCCGGATGACGCTGCTGCTGCACCACACCGCCGCGCTGACCGGCGACCCCAAGGACGCCGAGCACCACTTCCGGCTCGCCACGGTGAACCCGGCGGGTGATCAGTGGCCGTTGGCAAGGGCGCAGGCAAGGCTGCACTACGCGCAGTGGCTGCGCAGGCGGCGGCGCCCTCTGGATGCCCGCCCGCTCCTGGCCACGGCCCTGGAGTCGTTCACCCGGCTCGGCGCGGCGGCCCTGGCGGGCGAGGCACGGGTGGAGCTGCGGGCCAGCGGCGTGGCCACCGAGCCCGCCAAGGCCGACCCACTGGCGGAACTGACCGCCCAGCAGCGGGAGATCGTCCGGCTGGCCGCGCGGGGGCTGCGCAATCGGGAGATAGCCGAGCAGCTGATGCTGTCCCCTCGCACGGTCAGTTCCCACCTCTACAACGTGTATCCGAAGCTGGGGGTCAGCAGCCGCAACCAGCTCCGCGGTCTCTTCGAGGACCTGTGAGGCCGCAACGATGAGCCGTACGGTAGAGGCACTCCTGCCATTCGGCCTCACCTGCCATGGCCTTCGGCATGAGGACCGACAGCGCGCAACAGTGACGTTGCAGGGAGATGTGTGAACTTCGACCCCCCCACGGATTCCGGCGGACGCGACCGTCCTGCCGTCGTCCTCGATCCCCTCGTCCAGCGGCTCGTCGACGCCTGTGCCGCACCGCCGTACCTGCACCAGCTCGGACCCGTCGACGGTCGGCAGGCACTGCTGGAGATGCAGGGCCACACGCCGGACAACTTCGCCGTGGACGCGGAGTTCAGGGTGGCACCGGTGGGTCCCTCCGGGCTCGTCGGCTTCTGGCTGTTCCGGCCGACGCGGCCGACCGGTCCCCTTCCCGTGGTCGTGTACCTCCATGGCGGCCGCTGGATGCTCGGTGACGGCCGGACGCATGCGCGGATGATCAGCGAGCTGGCAGCCATCAGTGGCGCCGCCTTCGTGGTGCCCGAATACACCCGTACTCCGGAGGCCCGCTACCCGGTCCCGCTGGAGGAGTCGTACGCGCTGCTGACCTGGGTGGTCGAGCAGGCGGCCGAACTGGCCCTGGACGACCGCAGGCTGGCGGTGGCCGGCGACTGCGTCGGCGCGACCATGGCCACGGCCCTCACCATGCTGGCCAAGCAGCGCGGCGGTCCCCGCATCCGCGCGCAGTTGCTCTACTACCCGATGACCGACCCGGACAGCGACACCGAGTCGGCAGAACAGTTCGAGTACGGCTACCTCCTGACGCGCGCGGCTGTCGAGTGGTACTGGCGGCAGTACGTCGACGACGAGCGCGACCTCGCGGAGCCCACGGCCGCGCCGCTGCGGGCCACCCCCGAGGATCTCGCGGGACTGCCCCCTGCCCTGGTCGTGTCGGCGGAGGCGGATGTCGTACGGGACGAGGGCGAACAGTACGCTCGCTCGCTGCGGCTGGCGGGGGTGCCCGTGACCGCCGTTCGCTATCTGGGGACGGTGCACGACTTCGTCTCCCTGAACCCTTTGCGGAACAGCCCTCCGACGCGGGCCGCGATCAGCCAGGGCGGCCACTTCCTCGGGGACGCCCTGGCCGACCGGAGCTGACGGCCCGCTCCTGAGGAATCGACCGTCAACTTACTGATGCCTGCGCAGCAGGCTCTTGCCAGGCTGAAGGGACATGAGGCCGCCTACGTCGGCACGTCCTTCACCTGGGAAGAGCAGCATGCCCACCGCCGAACCCAAAACGACCACGGCATCCGGATGCGTCCAGATCGTTGCCGCCGTGCCCGACGAGGAGAATCAGGAAGTCCTCTACCTGGGAATGTTCGACCGCCGCTCGGTCGCGATCACCTGGGAAGGGGACGAGGTGTACCTGGAGCCGGGTGACCTTGCTTTCTGCGATCCAGGTCGGCGTCATTCCCTGCGGTTCAGCGACGACTGCCGGATGACGGTCTTCCGTATACCGCGCTGCTATCTGGGAGTTTCGGAGTCGGATCTGGACCGCGTCGCGGGGGCGACCGTGCGAGGCTGCCGGGGCTTGGGCGCGCTGGTGTCGGACCTTCTCTCCGCGCTCGCCGCCGAGACGGAGTTCCGGACGTCGGTGATCGGTGACCGGCTCGCCCGCAGTGCCATGGATCTCGTCACTGTCCTTGTCATGGAACTCCTTGAGACGGAGACCGCTGCCGAGGCGTCGAGTGTGTCGAGGGCCGGCACCGAGATGCTGCTCCGGATCCGGACCTATATCGAAGAGCATCTGATGGAGCCGGACCTGTCACCGGAGGCGATCGCACGCGCGCACCACATCTCGGTCCGCTACCTGCACAAGCTCTTCCAGAACGACGGCACCACGGTGAGCCAGTGGGTGCGCCAGCGGAGACTCGACGCGTGCAGACACGAACTGAGCCGGACACCGAACCGACGGATCACTGTGGCCGCTGTGGCGCACCGGTGGGGTTTCAGCAGCCCAGCGCATTTCAGCCGCACCTTCCGGGACGCGTACGGGATGTCCCCCAGCGAATGGCAGGCGCTGGCAGCCTCGGGCGTCGGCTCTCCGGCCACCGACGCGTGGGTTGCCAGCTGACCGTGCTGCGCGACGAAGGGCCCGGCAGCCGACGCTGCCAGGCCCTTTCCCGTCGGGCTCGGGACATCCGTAGGTGGGTGAGTGGACCGACCCGGCCGTCAGCCCAGCTCCGTGTCCAGCCACTCCAGGACCTCAGGGGTCACCGGATCGGTGATGTCGTCGAACTCCTCATGCCGGGTCAGGTACTTGGCGACATAGGGGCAGACCGGCACGATGCGCTTGCCCGACCTGCGCACGTCGGTGAGTGCCTCATGGACCAACTGGGCTGCGAGTCCCTGGCCGGTGAAGGCGTCGTCGACTTCGGTGTGGTGAAAGACCCGCTGCTCACCTCGGTCGCGGTAGGCGGTCAGGCCGACGCGCCTGCCGTCGACCAGGATTTCGTAACGGTGCCGGGCGTCCACCCGTTCCACGGTCGGGGTGGCGGAGGGCTGGCTCATGGGGGTCGGGATCCTTTCGGTGGGTGCGGCTCAGCGGCGCGAGGGGTTTCCGCGAGGTGCGATGGCGGCGTTCGGCAGGGCGGGCGCGGGAAGGCGGTCTCCGTCGTATCCCTCGACCGCGCCGAAGCGGTCGGAGGCGTTCTGCCAGTCCTCGCGAGCCCGGACGATCTCTTGGTGGCCGCGGCCGATGAAGTTCCACCACATGACGATCTGTTCGTCGAAGGGCGTTCCACCGAGCAGGACGGTCCGTGCCGCGTGGTCCGACTCATTCGTGAGCGTCAATGTGCGGTCCCCGGTGTCCGTGTATCCCAACTCCGCGGGATGCAGGAGGGCGTCGGACACGCGGACAGGTCCTCGGTCGACGAGAAGGCCGTGCTCGAAGGCGGGATCGACGGCGAGCGTGACGGTCGCACGGGGAGCCAGGAGAATTTCGGCGCCGAGCAGAGGCGTGAAGGTCGGTACAGGGGAGACGGACCCGGCGAAGGAGCCCAGGAACACCCTGATTTCGGCTCCCGTGATCCGTACGGGGTCGGGCACGTAGTGGTGGAAGTCGCGTTCGCCGTACCTGTGCTGGTCGGGCAGCGCCACCCACAGCTGGACGCCGTGCAGGATCGTGGTCCGCGCCGTCGAGACCTCCGAGTGGCTGATGCCGTACCCGCCCGTCATGAGGTTCAACTCGCCCGGTCGTACCAGCGCGTGACTGCCGAGGCTGTCGCGGTGCTCGATCTCTCCACTGAACAGCCAGCTCACCGTCTGCAGCCCAGTGTGCGGATGGGGAGCGACGTCCATGCCACCCGTGTCGGCGACGTCGTCGGGGCCGTAGTGATCCACGAAGCACCAGGCGCCGATCAGCGTCCGGGCGCGCTGCGGCAGTGTGCGCCGTACTTTCATCGCCCGTGGGCCGCCGAGGGGCACGTCCCTCGGGGCGAGTACGTCGACGCGTGGAGCCCTCGCGTCACGGCCGCTGTCGGCCGGTGTCGGGCCGTGCGACTCGGTCGGCTCTGTCTCGACGTTGCTCACTGTGCACCGTCTCCCTTCCACGATGGATGCGTTGTCGCCGGTACGACGGGTCCCGAGGACGCGTCGAAGGCATGGGTCACCTCCGGCCGGGTGCCGGGGACCAGGAGACGGCGTGCCCGCTCCTCGTAGCGGCGGTCGGTGCGGGTGAGCCGGTCGCTGTGCTGGGCGAGATGCTCGGACCAGGAGACGACGAGGTAGGTCTCGATGAAGTGCCCGGGATCCTGTCCGTCCTGGTACAGACCCCAGGTCAGGGCTCCGGTGCGCCGCCGGGAACGGGCGACGTGGTCCATGCAGTCGCTGAAGGCTGGTTCCTTTCCTGGCGCGACGCGGTAGGAAACGGTGATGAGTACCGGGCCGGTGGTTGGGCCCGGCTCGAACACCAGGGGCGGGACCGGCCAGTGCGCGGAGGGGGAGGGGTCGATGCTTTCCGTCCCGTGCAGCGGCCAGCGACGCACGCTGGTGGCGCTGAGCAGCAGCAACGTGCTGCCCGTCAGGAGCGGGACGGTGAGCCCCAGCCGGTCGGCGAGGGCGCCCCACAGCGGTGCCACCAGCGCCTGGCCGCCCTGGAAGACAAGAAGATAGACGGCGAGGCCGCGGGCCCTGACCCAGCCGGGGAGCCGCGTCTGCATGGCCGCGTTGAGGGTGGACAGCACCCCGATCCACGCCAGCCCGGCGAACAGCAGCGCCACGGTGACCAACCACGGGATCCGTATGGTGGCCAGGACGACGAGGACACCCGCGAAGACCAGGGCGCCGCCGCACAGAGTGCCGTTGGCGCCGAGCACTCTGTTGCTGCGAGGCAGCACGAAGGCGCCCGCGACCGCTCCGACCCCGACCGCGCCCAGCAGCAGTCCGTAGCCGCCCGAGCCCAGGTGCAGGGAGCGACTCGCGACCAGGGGAAGCAGCGCCCACAGAGCGGCGCCGCCGGGGATGAACAGGGCCATCCGCAGCAGGACCCTGCGGACGTCCGGCGCGTACCAGACATAGCGGCGGCCTGCGTCAAGGGCACTCAGCAGCTTCTCGCCTCCCGCAGCGGTGGCGACAGCCCGGGGACGCCGCCAGAGCATCAGCACGAGGGTGATGCCGAGATAGGAAGCGGCGTTGAAGGCGAACACCCAGCCCGCGCCCGCCGCCGCCACGACCACTCCGCCGACGGCCGGCCCGACGGCGCGGGCCAGGTTCATGTTCACGCCGCCGAGCGCGGCGGCCTGTCCCAGTTGGCGGCGTTCCACCAGCTCCGGCTGGATGGCCTGCCAGGCCGGGCCCATCAACGCGGTGCCGCATCCCAGCAGGAAGGTGAGGATCAGCAACAGCAAGGGAGTGAGCGCGTCCGCGAACGCCAGCGCGGTCAGCACGCCGGAGACCGCGAGCATGGCCAGCTGCGCGGTCAGGAGCACTCCGCGACGGTCATAGCGGTCGGCGACCACGCCGGAGGGCAGCGCCAGGAGCACCACGGGCAGGCTGGAGGCCGTCTGGACCAGCGTCACCAGTGCCGCGTCATGTCCGATCAGCAGCCACTGTGCGCCCACCATCTGCATCCAGCTGCCGATGTTGGAGACCAGCTGGGCGATCCACAGGGCCCGGAAGAGGCGTGCTGCGAGCGGTGCCCATGGCGAATCCGGCTTCGGGGGCTGGGTGGATGAGGAGGACGGTGAGGTGCTCATGCTGGTCCATGCGGGTGAGTGCGAACGCGTTGACTGTCGGTGCAGCCACCGGTGGGCCGGTGGGTCATTCAGGGCCTCGGCCGGACCCAGCTCGCATCGGCCGACGACAGACGATGCGTGACCACGGCGGTGACCGCGAGCAACACCACGGCCAGGCCCAGGGTGAGGACAAGATGGCCGTGCAGGACGAGCCGGCCTCCCATGAGCGCGCCGAGGAACATCGCGAGCACGGAGAGGACCCGGCGGCCGGGGCGCGGCGCCTCGCCGCCGGCCGGAGTGGAGTCCGCTGCCAGGCCCGTCAGGGTCAGGGTCAGGACGGTCGTCGTGAGGTCCGGGACCCCCAGGCGCCGGGCGACCGCGTTCTGCAGACCCATGGCGAGGCCCAGGAACACGATCAGCGTGTACTGGACGCCGGGGGTGACCCGGCCGTCCGATACGGCGGCGGCCACCACCGTGACCAAGACCAGGACGGTCTGCACAGCCGCGGCCGAACTCAGCAGGTGGCCCCGGTGCGTGGCGAACCGAGTGCTGAGCTTGCCCCCCGCGAGCGCGCCGACGAGGAAGGAGCCCATCGCGACGACCGACGCGAGCGCGGACAGGCTCTCGTCGCCTGACAGAGCGAATCCCAGGAAGACCACGTTCCCGGTCATGTTGGCGACGAAGACGTGCCCGAGTGCCAGGTAGCTCACGGCGTCGACCAGACCGGTGACCACCGTCAGGACCAGCATCAGGGGAGGCAGCGGGCCGTGCCGTTCCTCACCGCGCGGTACCAGGGTGCGCAGCGCGTCACTCAGCAGCCTGCGCATGCCGCGCCCTCTCCGGTGCGGCGGTGGCCGGCCGGTGCAGCACCACGCGCGTCAGCAGGCCGCTCGCCGGACCCGTCACGATCGCGGCGACGGAGACCCACACCGGCCAGGGGGTGACGGCCAGCGCGTGATCCACGGACCACCGTCCGGGCCCGGTCAGGGCCAGGACGGCGGAGACGACGACCAGGACCAGGGGATATTCGTAGCCGTCGTTCTGGACCCACAGCCCCTTGGGCCATTTCACGGTGCCCGCAACGGTCATCACACCCATCGCGGCCATCGCGGCCAGGGGCGTGAGCAGCCCCGCCGTCAGGAACAGGCCGGAACCGATCTGACTGGCTCCCGCGACGAGCGCGGTCAGCCGGCCGCCGCGGAATCCGTCCCGGCGGAACTCCTCGGTCCCGCCCGCGAATCCGTTGCCCCCGAGCCGGAAGCTCACCTTCTGCACACCGTGCGCGGCGATGAGCAGCCCCACCACCAGCCGGAGGACCAACAGTCCAGCGTCCATCGTGTACCTGCCTGTCCCTGACGTGTCCGTGCCGTGCGTCAGCCGGCGGCGTGAGCGCCGAGAATGGCCTGCGCGTACACCAGGCCGAGACCGTAGGTGCCGCCGTGCTCCTTGACCACGTCGCCCACGGCGGCGTACGTCTCGGTGCGGGCCCAGTCGCGCTGGAGCTCCAGGAGCACCTGCACCCAGGTCACCGGGACCGCGCCGGCCTGGATCATGCGCTGGACGGCGTGCTCGTGGGCCTGCGGGCTGACACCGCCGGACGCGTCGGTGACGACGTAGACCTCGTAGCCCTGGGCGATGGCGGACAGCACCGGCAGGACGACGCAGACTTCGGTCCACAGGCCGGCGATGACGAGCTTCTCACGGCCGGTGGCCTTGACGGCCTCGACGAAGTTGACGTCCTCCCAGGCGTTCATCGTGCTGCGGTCGATGATCTTCTGGTCGGGGAAGACGTCCGCGAGCTGCGGCATGAGCGGTCCGGAGAAGGACTCGGAGGCCACGGTGCTCAGCACGACGGGCACGTCGAACACCTTCGCGGCCTTCGCCAGGCCCACGGTGGAGTTGATGATGGCGGTGCGGTCGCCGCTGCCGGTGCCGAAGAACATCTGCGGCTGGTGGTCGATGAACAGCACCGCGCAGTTGTCCGGGGTGAGCAGGTCGGGACTGGGGGCAGCGGTGACCTCGGCGATGTTGACCATGAGTGTGTGCCTTTCTCGGCAAGTGGTGGCGCGGACTGCTGTCCGTGCCCTGGGAAGACCGTCCTGTCGGACGGAGCCTGTGGGTGTCCCGGAAGGGGCGCTCAGGGCCAGGCCCCCTCCGGGAGCTCAGAGGTAGAAGCAGGGATCGATCGGGGTGCTCGCGGAGTCCACGGCGAGGCCGCGCGCGATGCGCCACTGACGGTGCTGCTTCGACTCGGCGACGGCCTGGCCGAGCAACTCCGCCTGGCGGGCGCCGACGAGAGACGACCGTTGGGACGCCTGGTAGCCGCCGAAGTGCGCCACCGGACTCCAGGCCGGGCTGACGGGGGGAAGTTCCTCGTCGAGCCCTTCGTATTCGGCGGCGCCGTAGACGATCCGGCCGCCGGTCACCGTCAGCAGCGACTCGATGTGGGCGATGTCCGGCTCGGGCACGGTGAAGTAGTCGTCGGAGAGGACCGCAAGGTCCGCGTAACAACCTGGCTGGAGCACGCCCTTGACCTTGTCCTCGCCGGTCAGTGCGGCGCCGGCGCGCGTGAACATCGCCAGTGCCGTCTGCCGGTCGACGCGGTTCGCCAGCGGGCGCAGCGCCAGATCGCCGACGGTGCGGCCGCTGACGAGCCAGTGCAGGGCGACCCACGGGTTGTAGGTGGAGACCCGGGTGGCGTCGGTGCCGGCGCCGACGGTCAGGCCGCGGTCCAGCATGGCCCGGATAGGCGGGGCGTCCGCGGCCGCTCCGGGGCCGTAACGCCGCACGAACGCCTCGCCCTGGAACGACAGACGGTTCTGTACGGACATCGCGCCGCCGAGGGCGGCGATGCGGTCCAGGCTTTCGGTGGAGACGGTCTCCGCGTGGTCGAACAGCCACCGGCTCCCGGCGGGGAAGAGCCCTTCCGTGGCGAGTTTCTCGAACACCGCGAGGTCACGGCGGATGGTTTCGTCGTAGGTGGCGTGCAGCCGGAATCCCCACCCGTTTTCCATGAGGAGGCGTACGGCTTTCTCGAATTCCGCCTCGTAGCCGGCGGTGAGTTCCGGACGCGGCTGGGTGAAGTTCTCGAAGTCGGCGGCCGACCAGGTGAGGTTCTCACCCGCGCCGTTCAGACGCAGCCATGCGTCCCCGTCCTCGGGGCGGACCATGTCGATCCAGCGGGCCAGGTCGTCGATCTCCTGGCCGGGCGTCTGGGGGAAGAGATGGTAGGCGATGCGCAGCGAGAGCTGGCCGGCCTTCGCCAGTTCGATGACGGTGGCGTAGTTGTCAGGGAAATTCTGAAATCCGCCGGCGGCGTCTATCGCCGACGTCAGTCCGAACCTGTTCAACTCGCGCAGGAAATGCCGGGTGGAGGTCTTCTTGTCCTCGTCGCTCTGCAACACCGGCGCCTTGGCCAGGGTCGAGTAGAGGATGAGGGCGCTGGGAGCGGCGAGCAGCATGCCGGTCGGTTCCCCGTCCCGGCCGCGCACGATCTGGCCGCCCTTGGGGTCGGGGGTGTCCCGGGTAAAACCGGCGGCCTTGAGCGCCGCGCGGTTGAGCACGGCCGACTGGTACAGGTGCAGGACGAACACCGGGGTGTCCGGCGCGGCGGCGTTCAGTTCGGCGACGGTCGGCAGCCGGCGTTCGGCGAACTGCTCGGCCGACCAGCCCCCCACCACGCGCACCCACTGGCCCTTCGGGGTGCGAGCTGCCTGCTCACGCAGCATCGCCAGACCCTGACGCAGGCTGCGCACACCGTCCCACCGCAGCTCCAGTACGTAGTTCAGTCCCCCGCGGATCACGTGCAGGTGTGAGTCGTTGAGGCCGGGTATCACCCGTCGCCCCAGCGAATCAACCACCTTCGTGCCGGTGCCGACGTGGGGCGCCACGTCCTTGTCGTCACCGACGACCGTGATCACGCCGTCGCAGATGGCGAGCGCCTCCGCCTGCGGGCGGGCCGGGTCCCCGGTGTGGATTTTCGCGTTGCGGACGACGAGGTCCGCGGCTTCGTCCATGGCGCGCGGAACCAGCCCGCCGACGGGCATTGTCGACATCTCCTGAAACCCCTCTGGGAAAACGACTTCGATCCAAGTCATGGCCGGCAACGGCGGACTTCGGTGACGCAGTCCCACTCGAATGCCCGTCTGCTCGGATCGAATCGAGCCCTGTGTGGAAGGGCGGGGGACCGCTGTTGCTTCGCCAACACGATAGGCAGGACAGACGCATCTCCATGTCCTGCGAGTGCACAGCGGTTTGCCTCACCGCGCACGGTCGCGCTCTTCGCCGAACTTCATCGTGGAGGACAGAAGACAGCCCTGCACTGTGAGGAAACAAGCAGTGCGCTCAAGGGCAATTGCCGCCTGCCGACAGCTTTAGCGTGCCCTTGCCGGAAGAACCGGCGCGCCCATGAGCACCCAGGAGATTCCCATGCCCTATGCCGTCGAGCCGGTTCAGCCGGTGCTGGAACCCGCGGCCACCGCCTTCGCGGAGGCGACCGCCCATCCGCCGTATCTGTTCGAACTGCCTTCGGCGGAAGGGCGAAAGGCCGTCGACGAGGTGCAGTCGGGCGACGTCGTCAAGCCCGCGGTCGACGAGGAGTGGATCACCGTCTCGGGCGGGCCGACGGGCAGCGTCCGTGCGCGGATCGTCAAGCCCGCCGGTGCCGAGGGCACCCTGCCGGTGATCATCTACATCCACGGGGCGGGCTGGGTCTTCGGCAACGCCCACACCCACGACCGTCTAGTGCGGGAACTCGCCGTCGGCGCCCGCGCCGCCGTGGTCTTCCCCGAGTACGACCTCTCACCCGAGGCCCGCTACCCGGTCGCCATCGAGCAGAACTTCACGATCGCGCAGTGGGTCGTCCAGCAGGGCGCGACCAAGGGCCTGGACCCCGCTCGCATCGCCGTCGCCGGTGACTCGGTCGGCGGCAACATGGCCGCCGCGCTGACGCTGATGGCCAAGGAACGCGGCGGTATCCCGCTGGTGCAGCAGGTGCTGTTCTACCCGGTCACCGACGCGAGCTTCGACACCGGCTCCTACCACCAGTTCGCAGAGGGCTACTTCCTGCGCCGCGACGGCATGCAGTGGTTCTGGGACCAGTACACGACCGACGAGGCCGAGCGCGCCCAGGTCACCGCCTCCCCGCTGCGCGCCACGACCGAGCAGCTCACCGGTCTGCCCCCGGCCCTGGTCATCACCGCCGAGGCCGACGTCCTGCGCGACGAGGGCGAGGCGTACGCCGGCAAGCTCCGCGAGGCCGGGGTCCCGGTCACCGCGGTCCGCTTCCAGGGCATCATCCACGACTTCGTGATGCTCAACGCCCTGCGCGAGACCCACGCCGCCGAGGCCGCCATCACGCTGGCCGCCGACACCCTGCGCTCCGCCCTGCACACCGCCTGAACGACAAGGAGAAACCACACATGACCACATCCACCCCCACCCCCACCGTCGTCCTCGTCCACGGCGCGTTCGCCGACGCGGCCGGCTGGTCCGGGGTCATAGCGGAACTGCAGCGTCACGGCGTCCCGGTGATCGCCCCACCCAACCCGCTGCGGGGACTGGCCGCCGACGCCGCCTACATCGCCTCCCTGGCTTCCCAGATCGACGGTCCCGTCATCCTGGTCGGCCACTCGTACGGCGGCGCGCTGATCACCGTGGCCGGCGCTAGCGAGAACGTCGTCGGTCTCGTCTACGTGGCCGCCTACGTCCTCGAGGAGGGCGAGAGCCTCGGTGAGCTGCAGGGACGCTTCCCTCTCTCCCCGCTGGTGAGCAACCTGAAGCAGTGGACGTACCCCGTCGAGGGCGGTGACCCCGCGGTCGAGGTCACCATCGCCGCCGACGCGTTCCCGTCGGTCTTCGCCGCGGATGTGCCGGCCGACGTCACCAAGGTCCTGGCCGTGGCCCAGCGGCCGCTGGCCGCTGCCGCGTTCGAGGAGACGGCCTCGGCGGCGGCGTGGAAGACCAAGCCGTCGTGGGCCCTGGTGGCCGGAGCCGACCAGGCGATCAACCCCGAGGTCCAGCGGTTCGGGGCCAAGCGCGCCGGGGCGACCGTCGTCGAGATCGCGGAGGCGTCGCACGCGGTCGCCGTCTCCCAGCCGAAGGAAGTCGCCGACCTGATCCGCGACGCGGTACGGACGACGAGCTGACCTGGGGGGGGTACACCAGCTGACCAGAGGACGTACACCAGCTGCGCGGATGAACTCGTTTCGTCCGCGCAGCTGCTTTTCCCCTCAGACCGCGTTTGAGATCTGCTCTCCACTCGACGTCGTAGCTGATGCCGAAGACGCGAGTGATGCAGGCGTCGAGGAGGGAGGCGAACGCCTGAGCGGAGGCTACCGTCGGAGCAGGGATCACACCGGAGTCGTGGGCATCAACCATGTAGTCGATGTCGGCCCACCCGCCGCAGTAGAGGACAACGAGGAGTTCGGCCTCATTGAGACCGTGCAGATGAATGCCGACTGAGTCGGGGTCTTTGACCTGGGAGCGCTCTGTCTTCAGTTGCTGGGGCCACGGGGCCGCCTCCTCGCGCCAGGTTACGGGGTCGGCGACCAGCCCCGCAGTCTGCCATGCAGGCCGACGGGCCGCGACGGCGGCAGCGGCTTCATCGAGGTCTACGACACGTTCCATGCGGCGATCATCGCCTACGGGTCTGCTTCACTCCGCAGCGATGCGGCGCAAGGGGCGAGGGCCTGGACGCGTGGCCGGGCCTCCCCGGGCGAGCCGACGGACCACCACGCGATCACGGCCCGGCGGATCATGGTCTCGGCGTGGGCGGGATGGTGCTCATAGTCGCGGGTCAGGCGGCGATGAGCGGTCAGCCAGGAAAAGGTCCGCTCGATCGCCCACCGCTTGGGCTGGACCCGGAAACGCCGCTGGCCGGCGTCCCTGGGGACGATCTCCAGATCGCGGCCGAGTATCTGGGCGGTCCAGTCGACCAGGCGGCCAGCGAAGCCCTGATCGGCCCGGCATTTCCGCACGGACGGGTGGTCCAGCCGGGCCCACAGCAGCGGGCGCTTGGCTCCGTCGTGGTCCTGGATGCTCGCAGTCATGACGTGGACGGCCAGCAGCAGGCCGAGGGTGTCGGTGACCAGTTACCGCTTGCGGCCCTTGACCCTCTTACCCGCATCGAAGCCGCGTGTGGCCGCGGGGACGGTGTCAGCGGTGCGGACCGACTGCGAGTCGATCAGCCCGGCGCTTGGTTCCCGGCTTCGCCCCTCGGCCCGGCGGACCTGGGTGCGCAGGGCGTCGTGGACTCGGGTGGCGGTGCCCTCGTCGTGCCAGCGTACGAAGTACCAGTACACGGTCTGCCACGGCGGGAAGTCGTGCGGCAGTTGCCGCCAAGCGCAGCCTGTCCGCACCACGCAGAAGATTGCGTCCACGATCCGTCGTCGCGCGTGCTTCTCACGTCTCCCGCCCTTCGGCCCAGTCCGTGGCGGCGGGAGCAACAGCTCCACCAGCGTCCACTGCTCATCGGTCAGGTCCGACGGATCCCCCCGCAGTACCGGTCAAGGCTGCCTCAACGACCACTATCGCCACGGGACATGGCAGATCTCAAATTCGGCCTCAGAGCCTCTCGCCCCCGGCCCGGTCGGCCACCGTGACCACGACGACCAGGGCCGCAGCCAGCAGACCGGCGACCAAGGCCGGTGCCGGGGACTGAGCGGCAGCCAGGACAGCGATCGCGGCACCGGGATACGCGAACTGCTCGACCGTGCTCTGCTGGTGGGGCCGAATGTGTACGGCCCACGTGGTGAGCAGGAAGATCGCCACCGGCAGGGTGACCGCGGCACTCGCTGCCACCGAGGGCACATCGGTGCTGCGCGTGACGAGCTCGGCGTACGCCGCCAGTCCGGCGCCCGCAGCGGCAGCGGAGGCGAAGATCAGGTAGTGGCCGTACGCCCAGGTGAACCTCTTGGGATGGGCCTGGTGCGTCGTGGCGAGCAGCGTGTGCGCCGGTCTGGCGAAGTACAGCCACCACATGGCGAAGACCATGAGCAGGCCACCGATCGCCAGCGTGTACAGCGCGCCGGCGTCGTGATTCCGGTCGAAGGCACCGCGTACGGCCACCGCTGCGGCTGCGATGGACTCACCAAGCACGATGAGGGTGAACGTTCGTACCGCTCGGCGATGTGGTGCGGATGCCACGGGGTCATCCCGGCGGACTGCGCCCACACCGGGACGCAGACCTCGGCAACGATCAGCACGATGATGGCCGGCAACTGCAGCCGGGCAGGCAGGAAGAGTATCCCGACCCAGCCGATCTGGCAGCCCGTCACTCCGGCGGCGAAGCGGAGAGCCGTTCGACGCCGACCGGGGTCCGATCGCGCCGCACGCAACCACAGAACGGCCAGGGCGGTGCGAAGGACCGCATATCCCAGCGTGATGACGCGAAGGTCGCCGTCCTCGAACGCCCGGGGAACACCGGCCGCGAGCATGAGGGACCCCGTGATCCGGACCAGTACCGCCAACCGGTACGGGACGTCGTCCGGGTCGTAGGCGGAAGCGAACCACGTGAAGTTCATCCACGCCCACCAGATGGTGAAGAACACCAGCGCGAAGCGCAGGGAACCGGCGATGTAGTGCCCGCCGATCACCGCCGCACTCAGGCTCTCGGATGCCTGCGCCACCGCGATGACGAAGCACAGGTCGAAGAGGAGCTCCAACGAGGTGGCGGTCCTGTGCGGCTCACCGGGGTCCCGGCCCGGCATGGTTCCGTGGGATGCACCGTGCCGTCCTCCCGGCCATCGCCCGGCCCGCAGCGTACGCACGGGCGAGAAGCGGCTCAGCGGAGGGCTCCCAGAGCGGCTTCCACGGTCCGGTGGAAGGTGGGGTAGGTGTAGATCATGTGCCGGAGGCGTTCGACGGGAATTTCCGCGTGGACGGCGACGTTCAGCCCGTAGAGCACCTCTCCTCCCGCCGGTCCTGCCGACGTCGCCCCGATCAGCACGCCCCGGTCGGCATCCTCGACCAGTTTGATGAACCCCTCGTTGCCTCGCCCGTGGATCCAGCCGCGCGTGGAGGAGGAGATCGGCAGCAGACTGGTGCGCACCCGCAGTCCCTGATCGCGCGCCTGCCGCTCCGTCAGTCCCACGGCCGCGATCTCGGGGTCCGTGAAGGTGACCCGGGGCAGCGCCCGGTAGTCGGCGTCGGGCCCTGGCCAGCCGAGGATGTCCCGTACGGCGATCTCGGCCTGGTACATGGACACATGGGTGAAACTGCCGTGGCCGGTGATGTCGCCGATCGCCCAGAGCCCGTCCCCGGCACGCATCTGTCCGTCTGTCGGCACGACGTGCGCCGAGGGATCCAGACCCGCCGCGTCGACGCCCAACGCGGCGAGGTCGGCGCGGCGCCCGGTGGCGACGAGAAGCCGTTCGGCGCGCAGGGGCTCCTCCTCATCCTCCAACTGGACGAAGAAGCCGGTGCCGTCATGACCGACCTGCCCGGCCCGGGCCGAGGTGAGAACAGTGACGCCGTCCTCCCACAGAACCTTTTCGGCCAGCCGCCCGGCTTCCGGCTCTTCCTGCGACAGGAGCCGGTCCTGCCCCTCCACCACGGTGACCGCGCACCGGAAACGGCCGAAGACCTGGGCGAGCTCCACGCCGATGGCGCCGCCCCCGAGCACGATCATCGAGGGCGGCAGTTCCTTGGCCGCCATCACGTCCCGGTGGGTCCAGTACGGCGTCGAGGCCAGGCCAGGGACCGGGGGAATCCACGGCCGGGTGCCGGCGGCCAGGACGACGCCCCGCCGGGCCCGGAACGTGCGTCCGCCGACTGCCACCTGCCGGGGCCCGGTGAGCCGTCCCCTTCCGCGCACAAGTCGGACGCCCTTCGCTGCGAGCCGGTCGGCGGCCACCTGGTCGTTCCAGTCATCGGTGGCCTCGCCCCTGATACGCCCGGCGACCCGCCCCCAGTCCGGCGTCACCTCCACCTCACCGGCGAGGAACGGCACGCGGCCTGCCTCGGCGAGCAGGTTCGCGGCCCGGATCATCACCTTGCTGGGCACACACGCCCAGTACGGGCACTCGCCCCCGACGAGTTCCGCCTCGATCCCCACCACATCCAGCCCGGCCTCCGCCAGACAACCCGCGACGTACTCGCCGCCGGGCCCCAGTCCAAGGACGACCACATCGGCCTGCTCGCTCACGTTCATGCCTCTCCTCGCCGTACGTCGGCTGACGCCGTCGGCGAGAAGTTAGAGCGGGCGAGGCACAGGGGCGCGCCCGCCCGCGCACGGGGACTTGCCCGAGAACGAACACTGGGCGCCATCCCCTCGCTCAGTGCGCTGCCGAGCACCAGGACGTGCGCTTCTGGACAACGATGCCGTCGTGTGGACACCTAGCGTCACTCCTGCAAGCAGAGCCACACCCCAGGAGGCGGACAGTGACCAGCAGCAGGCAGCACCTTGGCAGCCAGCCGTGGCTGCACCAGAGGGGAGAGATCATCCAGGATTTCGGGACCGTCAAGCAGTTCCCGCTCGGCCTCTCCTACGAGGCGCGCATGTACTCCTGCCAGCGCCTGAACAAGATCCTGGCGGACACCCAGATCCTCTACGGCCTCTACAAGAAGCACCACTGGCTGGTACGCGGCGCGACCTTCTACCAACTGCACCTCGTGCTGGACAAGCACGCCGGGGAACAGCTAGCGCTCGTCGACACCCTTGCCGAGCGGGTCCAGACCCTGGGCGGTGTCGCGGTGGGCGACCCCCGGCACGTCGCCGAGATCACCTCGATCCCGCGGCCTCCGGACGGCGTGGAGGAAGTGCCCGCCATGCTCTCGCGGCTGCTGGCAGCGCACGAGGCGATTCTGTCCGAAGCCCATGACGCGGCATCCCGGACAGGGGAGTTGGGTGACGACGGCACCAATGACCTGTTGGTCTCCCAGGTGATCCGGACCGGCGAACTGCAGGCGTGGTTCCTTGCCGAGCATCTGGTCGACACGCCCCTGGTCCGTGCCTGAACGGGTGTGAGCCGCCGGCGCTCGCGGCGGCGGCTCGGCCGCTTCATGCATTGCCGCCGAGCGAAGCGCGCCTCGAGAGTAAGTGCGTGGTGCACGTGATGTGCACTGGCGATCAGTGACTTCCCCAACTTCCACGTCACACGGAGCGGGCTCGGCTGTGTGCTGGACGGCATGCCTTCGGCGGGGCTGGCACTGGCGATGCCCGGAGTGTCACATGCCGACTGCCGTGATCATCAGCCCTCCGGATCCTTTGCAAAACACGACTAAGAGGAGAGTTCACCATGAGGAGCAGTCCTCACCCGTCAGGGGAGCAGGCCGAGCCGACAGGTAGACATTTCGAGCCGGACTTGCGGCCGATGACCCGCATCAACCTCCATCCCATCGCCTCCCCGATGCCGGTTGGTTTCTTCGCGGTGGCGATCGCCTCCGTCATCGTCGGAAGCCTGCAGCTGGGATTTCTGGGAGACGATGCTCATCGGGCGGTCGCCCTGACGATCCTTCCCGCCTTCATCCTGCAACTGATCGTCAGCATTCTGGCGTTCGGGGCGAGGGACGTTCTCGCGGCAACGCTCATGGCGTGCTTCTCCGGTACCTGGTTGGCGAGTTCCCTGGTGCTTGCCCTCGCTCCGCGGGCGGGCACCGAGGTGCTCGGCGTGCTCAATCTCGTGTTCGCCGTGTTCGCCCTGATGATGGCTACCGTCGCGACCCGCAAGCGTGCCATGTGGCTCGTGCTGTGTGTGGCTGTGCCCCGCTTCGCGGCGGCCTCGCTCTTCAACTTCACCGGGGCAGCCTGGCTTGGCTACATTTCCGGAGTTTTCGGACTGCTCCTCGCGGGTGTGGCTATGTATGCCGCGTTCGCTCTCATGTTGGAGGACATGAGGGGCGGGGAGGTACTGCCTGTAGGACGCCGGGGCCCGGCGCACGACGCCGTGGAAGGGGACCTGGCTGTGCAGCTGCGCAACCTCGAACGTCAGGCGGGTGTGCGACGGACGCTGTGAGTCGTTGAGCAGGGAGTCAAGCGGGCTCATTTCGGGAGAAGCGAGACGTGGGCTGCCATTCGTTTCTCCCCAGGGGCTCCCCAGGGGCTCCCCAGGGGCTCCCCAGGGGTGATGCTGGCCCGAGCCCTGACCGATGCGAGAGCGAGCAGCAAGGAAGGGCTGAGCGCGGTGGGAGGCTCCTAGAGCCAGTCCCGGCGCTTGAAAATTACGTACAAAATCATGTAAACCACCCCCATCGGGCCGATCGCGAAGGGGTACCCGAAGCTCCAACTCAGCTCTGCTCCAGGCGGCCCGCGGCTCAGGTGGGTGAAGAGGTCGGCGTTGACCCCGGAGAATGCCTCCACGCGTGTTCCGTTAGGAAGTCGTTTCATTTGGCGTGATCGTTTGTTGAGCCGCGCATGACGGAACTGACGGAGCGGTTGGTGCCGGATGAGTTATGGACGCTGTTCCGGCGGGTGGTGCCGCCAACGGAGGTCATACGTCCGCAGGGCGGCGGCCGACGGCGGGCGGGTGACCGCGAATGCCTGGCGGGGATCATTTTCGTAGCCACCTCGGGCCAGGCTGCACCGCATCCTCCTGGACGAGCTCGGCGCCCGCGGTGAGCTGGACTGGTCGCGGTGCGCCATCGACTCCGTCAGCCTCAGGGCTGCAAAAAGGGGGCCACTGACCGGACCGAATCCGACCGACCGCGGCAAGAACCGATCGGAAATCCACCTGATCACGGACCGGAACGGGCTACCTCTGTCGCTGGGCATCTCCGGCGCCAGAATGCACGACAGTCTGGGCCTGAGCCGCTGGTACGCGGGATCCCACCGATCCGCTCGCGGCGCGGCCCGCGGCGCCGACGACCGGCCAAGCTCTCGGCCGCCACCGTTGGGTCGTCGAACGCACCGTGTCCTGGCTGGCCGGGTGTCGACGCCTGCACCGCCGCTGTGAACGCAAGGCCGAGCGCTTTCTCGCCTTCGTCGCGATGGCCGCAGCCCTCATCGGCTACCGCCGACTCACCACCTGACCCAACCTGTCAGGTGCTCGAGCTGGTGCGCACAAAGAGGCAGAACGGGTGGCCCACCGGGTCGTGGAGGACCCGTACATCATCCTGAGAGGGCGGTATGTAAGCCAATGCCTGTTTCGGCTTGGGTGTAGGTCAGGCTGAGCGACCGGTCGCGATGATGTGCTTGATGCACGTGGCTTTGGTAGCTGAGCTGGGGCTTTGAGGGTCCGCAGGCTGTGCCGGAGCAGTCACTCGGTAGAAGCTACACCTTGCCTGATCGCGGCGGTGGCGTCGCTAGCCCGGGTTGGTCATGTCTACGCTGGCGGTGTGACATTGGTGTGGGTGACGGGCAATTCAGGGACTGGTAAGTCCACGGTCTGCGGGGTGTTACGAGCGCGTGGCCACGTCGCACTTGACGCCGACGAAGAAGGCTTCAGTCGCTGGATCGACCGAGCCAATGGCGAGGTCGTAGCGGATCCCCCGTATCCGGTTCCCGGGGGCTGGCTCGATCGACACGGGTGGGAGATCGTCCGCGAGCGCGTTGAGACCCTCGTCGAGGAGTCTCGTTCCCGAATCGCGTTCTTGTGCGGGTCGGCGGAGAACGAGGCAGACGTCCTCGATCTTTTCGACGTACTCGTGTGCCTGGTGATCGACGAGGACACCCTCCGTCACCGGCTCGCGACCCGTACTACGAACCCATTCGGTCAACATCCCGAAGAGCTCGCAGCGGCCCTGAAGTGGAATCCTCGGATGCGAGCGATCTACGAAAGCCGTGGCGCGACGATCATCGATGCGTCCAAGCCGGTGACCGAGGTGGTGGATAGCGTGATCGATGCAGTTCAGGAGCTGAGAGGCGGCGCATAGGTCGATGTCCGTTTCGCGCTTTCGGGAGGGGCAAGCGGGCTGGCCGCCGTGTCGCCGGGGGGCTACGGCCGCGGCTGGGAACAAGCCCTGCTCGGTCCCGACCAGGATCCCGCGCTCGGCGAGCCGCTTGAGCTTCAGGCGGGTGTCGTTGATGCTGGGTGCGATCTCCATGTCCATCGCCTCACACACCTGCCGCGCCCGCAGCGGGGCGTCGGCCACGGCGAACGCCGCCATGATCTGCTGGTAGGCCGGATGGTCCGGCAGCTTCGGGGGCGGCGGCGCGGGCGGGACCGGCTCGGGCAGCTCCAGCAGCGTCTTGCGGGCTCCAGTCGCGCCAGCAACGCGCCGAGTGTCAGTTCCCCGCCGGTCATGCGGTGCGCCAGGCCGGCGCGGTCGCCCCGGTCAGTCAGCGCAGTATCACCGCGGTCATCGCCCAGTACACCCGCGACTCCGAACTGCGGGGCTGGTGCGCGTAGTCGCGTACCAGCCTGCGGTGCAGCATCAAGATCCCGTAGGCGCGCTCCACGATCCACCGTTCGGGGATCGGAACGAACCTGGTCTGTGCAGGGTTGCGCTCGACGATCTCTACCTCGATGCCCACCTTCTGACCGTGCGTGACGACGGCTTCTTGAAGCCCTGGTCGACCAGCGCCTTTTCGATGGTGTCGGTGTCGGCAACGAGCTTGTCCAGCAGCGTGATGCCGACGGCGTTCTCGTGCGCCGACGCGGCCACCACGACCACCGCGATCACCAGCCCAGGACGTCAACGGCCAGGCCGCGCTTGCGCCCGGCACTTTTTTGCCGCATCACGCCCCGTCGACTGTGCGGGCACCCCGGCCGCGGCGTGCACGCTCTGGGTGTCGAGCACCACCAGGCTCGGGTCCGCCTTCCGGCGCACCTTCTCCCGCACCTGCCGGCGCAGCAGGTCGTGGATGGTCTGGTCGGTGCCGTCGTCGCGCCAGATGCAGAAGTAGTACCTCACTGCGCCGGGCGGCGGGAAGTCGTGCGGGAGCAGGTCCCACTGGCAGCCGGCGCGGCCCTGCTGGAGCAGCGCGTTGACGATCTCCCGCATCGCGTAGCGGCCCTGATGGCCGCTGACCGAGGGGTGCGCGGCCTTCCATGCGGTGATCACCGGCCCGACCAGCGACCACTGCTCGTCGGTCAGGTCGGTCTTGTAGGGCTTGCGCTCGCTCACGACGACCAGCCCAGCACGCCCACGGCCCCCGACCGGCCGGGATACCGTCCTGCCACACGTTCAGGTGACGACAAACCATCTATTTACTCACATACCACCCTCTTGGATGTGTGCCAAGAAGGGCGCCTGGTGGGCATCTGCCCGGGGTCAGGCGCCCTTCTTCTGCGCCTAGAAGAAGCCCAGCTTCTTCGGCGAGTAGCTCACCAGCAGGTTCTTCGTCTGCTGGTAGTGCTCCAGCATCATCCTGTGCGTCTCCCGCCCGATCCCGGACTGCTTGTAACCGCCGAACGCGGCATGCGCGGGGTAGGCGTGGTAGCAGTTCGTCCAGACGCGGCCCGCCTGGATCGCGCGGCCCGCGCGGTACGCGGTGTTGACGTCCCGGGTCCACACGCCGGCGCCGAGGCCGTACAGCGTGTCGTTGGCGATCTCGATGGCGTCGTCGAAGTGGTCGAAGGACGTCACGGACACGACCGGCCCGAAGATCTCCTCCTGGAAGATCCGCATGCGGTTGTGCCCCTCGAAGATCGTCGGCTGGACGTAGTAGCCGCCCTTCAACTCGCCGTCGTGCTCGACGCGTTCGCCGCCGGTGAGGACCTTCGCGCCCTCCTGCCGGCCGATGTCCAGGTAGGAGAGGATCTTCTCCAGCTGGTCGTTGGAGGCCTGGGCGCCGATCATGGTGTCGGTGTCGAGGGGGTGGCCCGGCCTGATCAGTTCGGTGCGGGCCACCGCCGCCTCGACGAACTCGGCGTAGTGGCCGCGCTGGACCAGCGCCCGGGACGGGCAGGTGCACACCTCGCCCTGGTTGAGCGCGAACATCGTGAAGCCCTCAAGAGCCTTGTCCCGGAAGTCGTCGTCCTTCGCCCACACGTCGTCGAAGAAGATGTTCGGCGACTTGCCGCCGAGTTCGAGGGTGACGGGCTTGATGTTCTCCGAGGCGTACTGCATGATCAGCCGCCCCGTGGTGGTCTCACCGGTGAACGCCACCTTCGCCACCCGCGGGCTGGAGGCCAGCGGCTTGCCCGCCTCCGCGCCGAAGCCGTTGACGACGTTGAGCACGCCCGGCGGCAGAAGGTCCGCGACCAGGCTCAGCCAGTAATGGATGGAGGCCGGGGTCTGCTCGGCCGGCTTCAGGACCACCGCGTTGCCGGCCGCGAGGGCCGGGGCGAGCTTCCAGGCGGCCATCAGGATGGGGAAGTTCCACGGGATGATCTGCGCGACCACGCCGAGCGGCTCGTGGAAGTGGTACGCCACGGTGTCGTCGTCGATCTCGCTGAGCGAGCCCTCCTGCGCGCGGATCGCGCCCGCGAAGTAGCGGAAGTGGTCGATGGCGAGCGGGATGTCGGCCGCCAGCGTCTCGCGCACCGGCTTGCCGTTCTCCCAGCTCTCCGCGACCGCGAGCGCCTCCAGGTTCGCCTCCATGCGGTCGGCGATCCGCCGCAGGGTGTCGGCGCGCTCGGTCACGGACGTGCGCCCCCAGCCCGGGGCTGCCGCGTGCGCCGCGTCGAGCGCCCGCTCCACGTCCTCCGCCGTACCACGCGCGACCTCGGTGAACGGCTGCCCGTTCACCGGAGAGGGGTTCTCGAAGTACTGCCCGCGCACCGGCGGCACGTACTCGCCGCCGATGAAGTGGTCGTAGCGCGCCTGATAGGAGACGATCGCGCCCTCGGTGCCGGGCGCCGCGTAACGGGTCATCCTGGTCTGCCTCCCGGAGAAGCGCTGCCCGCCGTTGGGCAGCTTTCGGCGCGAGGCTAGGAAAGGGGACGTTGCAAGCAGGTTGCGCCAGCGACCCGCGTCAGGGAGATGCCCGGAGAGCTCGTGGTGCCCCCAACTCCGACTCCAGCGCCGCGAGACGGGACCGTACCGCGGCCGTCGGCCGCAGCGCGGCGAGCGCCCGCCACACGTCGAGGTCGTCCTCGCCCCACGGCGCGTACGCCCAGTCGGCCAGCAGGTCGGGGTCGCGGGAGGCGACCAGCGCGGTACGGAGACCGTCGGCGAGACGGTCCCTGAGCCGTACCACGGCCGGGGCCTGCGAACCGGGCAGCAGCGGACCGGCGTACGCGGTCACGGCCGCCGTGACCGCACCCGTCCGCAGGCGCCGCTCGACGACGGCGACGTCGGACTCGACCGGCACCGTGAGCCGGTAGGGGCGCGAGGCCAGCAGACCGGGCCCGAGCGTCCGGCGCAGCCGGGCCAGTTCGGCGCGCAACGTCACCGGCGTCACCGACTCGTCCTCGTACAGCGCGCACAGCAGCTCGTCGCCGGTCAGCCCCTCCGGGTGCCGCGCCAGCAGCACCAGGATCTCGCTGTGCCGGCGGCTGAGCCGGATCCGGTGACCACCGGCCACCAGCAGCGCCTCGTCACGGCCCAGCGCCGTCAGCTCGGCCGTGTCGACGGCGGACCGCCGAGGAGCGAGCAGCGCCAGCTGGGACTCGGCGGCCCGCGCGACCGCCTGCACGAAGCCCAGGCTGTGCGGATGCGCCAGCCCGTCCCCGCCGGTGATGTCCACGGCGCCGAGCACCCGCCCGGTGCGCGGATCGTGCACCGGAGCCGCCGCGCACGTCCACGGCTGCACCCGCCGGATGAAATGCTCGGCGGCGAAGACCTGCACCGGCCGGTCGACGGCCACGGCCGTGCCCGGCGCGTTCGTCCCGACGGCCGTCTCCGCCCATCGCGCACCCGGCACGAAGTTCATCCGCCCCGCCCGCCGCCGCGTGGCCGGGTGGCCCTCCACCCACAGCAGCCTGCCGTGCTCGTCGCACACGGCGAGGAGATGCTCCCCGTCGGCGGCGAAGGTACCCATGAGCTCACGGACCAGCGGCATCACCCGCGCGAGCGGATGTTCCGCCCGGTAGGCGCCGAGGTCGGCGTCCACGAGCTCCACGCTGGCGGTGCCGTCCGGCCCGACGCCGGCCCGGGCCGAACGCCGCCAGGAATCGGCCACCACGGTACGCACCGGTCGCGGAACCGTGCCCGCCTCGGTGAACGTCTCGTGCGCGCGCCGCAGCATGCGCGCGCGCTCGACGGGGTCGGCTCCGGGTTCCAGAGCCACCCATGGATCGGTCAACTCTGCCTCCCCGACGGCGATGCGGCTGGGGACATCGTCACTCCGGGGGCGAGTATCGACAAGCTCTGGGGGAGGGATGGGGGCGGCCGCGCCTCAGGGCCGTTCCGCCACCGCCGCCGGATCGTCCAGCACGGCCCGCACCACGGAGTGCGCGGCGCCCAGCAAGGGTCCCTCGGGCCCCAGTCCCGACACCGACACGGGGCAGACCGGACCCGCCGTACGCCGAGCCAACTCGGCCCGCAGGGACGGCAACAGCCAGGGCGCGAGACCGGACAGCGCACCGCCCAGCACCACACTCTCCGGGTCCAGCAGATTGACCGCCCCCGTCAACGCGATGCCGAGCGCCGTTCCCGCGTCGCGCAGAGCACCTCGTACGTCCTCGTCGCCCTCCGCGGCGCGCCCCGAGAGCAGTCCGACGCGGTCCTCGCCCGGCTCCAGACCGGCCGCGCGCAGCACCGCGTCCTCACCGGCGTACTGCTCCAGGCACCCGCGCCCGCCGCACGCGCACTCCGGTCCGTCCGGATGCACCGGTATGTGCCCCAACTCGCCCGCGAAACCACGCGTTCCGCGCAGCAGCAGCCCGTCCACGACCACGGCCGCACCGATGCCGATCTCCGCGGAGACGTGCAGAAAGTCCCGAGGGGTGCCGTCACCCAGCCAGAGTTCGGCCAGCGCGCCGAAGTTCGCCTCGTTGTCCACGGTCAGCGGGAGGTCCACGGGGAGCAGGGCGCCCAGGTCCGTGTCATGCCAGTCGAGATTGGGCGCGCGTACGACGGTTCGCGCGTCCCGCGCCACCAGCCCCGGGACCGCCACGGCGAGCCCGGCCGGCCACAGCCCCTCGCCCTCCGCCTCCGCGACGACCCGGCGCACCAGTTCGGTGAGCTCCTCGATCACCGGTTCGGGCGGGCGGGCGCGGTTGGTGCCGTGCCGGACGGCCCGCGACCGTACCTGTCCGCGCAGGTCGACGGCGCAGACCGCCAGGTGGTCCACGCCGACCTCCGCACCGATGCCGGCGGGACCGTGCCCGCTGACGGCGAGCGCCGAGCCGGGCCGGCCCACCCTGCCGGGACGTTCCGGGCCCAACTCCTCCAGCAGGCCCGCGCGGATGAGCTCGTCCACCAGGGTCGACACCGCCGCCCGCGTCAGTCCGATGTGCGAGGCGACGGCGGCACGGGAGAGCGGCCCCTCGGCGCTGACGGCGTGCATCACCCGGGCGAGGTTGCGGCGGCGCATGCCCTGCTGAGTGTCCGGCAGCGCGCGCCCACGACCGGGCGGGCGCGCCTCGTGCGGGGGTGCGGTCATGCCTCCGTCAGTCCTCAGTGGTGTCGGTACGGTCTCAGTGAGCGGGCCTCTCCAGGAGCGGAGCCGCGTCGGAGAGTACCCCGGCGATCCTGGCCAGCGTCTCCTCGTCCCGTTCCACCGCATCGAGCACCGGTCCGGCGGTCGTGTTCCAGCGCCGGGCGACCGAGGCCGGGTCCTCGCCGGTCAGCAGCCCGGCCGCCTGTGCCGCGGCACCGAGCGCGACCAGTTCCTTGGCCTCGGGGATCTGGACGGGGCGCCCCGACAGCCGTCGTACGGTCTGCTGCCAGGCCGTGCCCCGGGCGCCGCCGCCGATCAGCAGCAGGGGCGCCGAGCGGTCCGCGTCCTCGTCGAGCACGAGGTCGAGCGCACCGAGCAGTGAGTGGACGGCACCGTCGTACGCCGCCTGCAGCAGCTGGCCGGCGGTCGTGTCGTGGCGCAGGCCGTGCAGCAGCCCGGAGGCGTTCGGGAGGTTCGGGGTGCGTTCGCCGTCGAGGTAGGGCAGGAGTGTGACGCTCGTGCCGGGTTCGACGGCCTCCCGGTCCAGGCCCAGCAGGGTGGCGACGCGGTCGACGGCGAGCGTGCAGTTCAGGGTGCAGGCCAGCGGCAGCCAGTCGCCGTGCGCGTCGGCGAAGCCCGCGACGGTGCCGGTCGGGTCTGCGGGGCGTCGTTTCGACACGGCGTACACCGTGCCCGACGTGCCGAGGCTCATCACCGGCATGCCGGGGCGCAGTCCGAGGCCCAGCGCGGCGGCGGCGTTGTCACCGGTGCCGGGGGCGACCAGGGTGCCCTTGGAGAACGGCAGGTCGTGGCTGTCGCGTACGGTGCCCGCCACCTCGCCGGGCCGGACCACACGCGGCAGCAGCGCCGGGTCGAGGCCCACGTGCGCCAGGATCTCCTCGTCGTACGTCTCCGTCCCGGACGCCCACCAGCCGGTGCCGGAGGCGTCGCCGCGATCGGTCGTGCCCTGCCCGGTGAGGCGCTCGGTGAGGTAGTCGTGGGGGAGGCGTACGGCCCTGGTCGCGCGGACCGCCTCCGGCTCGTTCTCGGCCAGCCACGCCCACTTCGTGACCGTGAAGGAGGCCGCCGGGACGGAACCGGTGCGTTCGGCCCAGAACTTCGCCCCGCCCAGCTCCTCCGTCAGACGGCGGGCCTGGGGCGCCGAGCGCACGTCGTTCCACAACAGGGCCGGGCGCACCGGCTCGCCCCGGTCGTCCAGCGTGACGAGGCCGTGCTGCTGCCCGCCGATCGCCACCGCGGCGGCCTCGTGCGCCGCCTCCCCGCACTGCTGCAGGGCCTCGCACAGGGCGTCCCACCACTGGCGCGGATCGCTCTCGCGGCCGGCCCCGGAGGACACCGTGTGCGGCGCCTGGCCGCTCGCGACGACCCGGCCGGTGGCCGCGTCGACCACCAGCGCCTTGGTGGACTGGGTGGACGTGTCCACGCCGACGACGAGCGGACCCTCGGCTGCTGACATCGGGCTACTCCCTCTTCCGCGGCTCAGCGGGATCTGACCTGGGGCTGTGGCGGTGTGCCGGGGCCACGGCGGCCCTGGCCCGACAAGCATCACTCCTTCAGGGACATCTTGTCCCTTCCCAGGGATGCGTCCGCATACTAATTTGTAAACCGCCATGACGAAATAGTCGTAAGCGAGCAAGGAGCCGCGGCATGAACTACCAGCCCACCCCCGAGCACAGGTTCACCTTCGGCCTGTGGACCGTCGGCTGGCAGGGAAGGGACCCGTTCGGCGATGCCACGCGGCGTGCCCTGGACCCGGTCGAGACGGTGCAGCGCCTGGCCGAGCTGGGTGCCTACGGTGTGACCTTCCACGACGACGACCTGATCCCCTTCGGGTCCTCCGACACCGAGCGCGAGTCGCACATCAAGCGCTTCCGCCAGGCTCTGGACGCGACCGGCATGACCGTGCCGATGGCCACCACCAACCTCTTCACGCACCCCGTCTTCAAGGACGGCGCGTTCACCGCCAACGACCGCGACGTGCGCCGCTACGCCCTGCGCAAGACGATCCGCAACATCGACCTGGCGGTCGAGCTCGGCGCCAAGGTCTACGTCGCCTGGGGCGGCCGTGAGGGTGCCGAGTCCGGCGCCGCCAAGGACGTACGGGCCGCACTGGACCGCATGAAGGAGGCCTTCGACCTCCTCGGCGAGTACGTGACCTCCCAGGGCTACGACATCCGCTTCGCGATCGAGCCCAAGCCGAACGAGCCGCGCGGCGACATCCTGCTGCCCACCGTCGGCCACGCCCTGGCGTTCATCGACCGCCTGGAGCGGCCCGAGCTGTACGGCGTCAACCCCGAGGTCGGCCACGAGCAGATGGCCGGGCTGAACTTCCCGCACGGCATCGCGCAGGCCCTGTGGGCGGGCAAGCTCTTCCACATCGACCTCAACGGCCAGTCCGGCATCAAGTACGACCAGGACCTGCGCTTCGGCGCCGGTGACCTGCGGGCCGCGTTCTGGCTGGTCGACCTCCTGGAGAGCGCCGGTTACGACGGGCCGCGCCACTTCGACTTCAAGCCGCCGCGGACCGAGGACCTCGACGGCGTGTGGGCCTCCGCCGCGGGCTGCATGCGCAACTACCTGATCCTCAAGGAGCGTTCGGCCGCCTTCCGCGCCGACCCGGAGGTCCAGGAGGCCCTGCGCGCCTCCCGCCTGGACCAGCTCGCGCAGCCCACCGCGGCGGACGGACTGCAGGCGCTGCTCGCGGACCGCACGGCCTTCGAGGACTTCGACCCGGAGGCGGCCGCCGCGCGCGGGATGGCCTTCGAGCGCCTGGACCAGCTGGCGATGGACCACCTGCTGGGGGCACGCGGCTGAGCGCACGCGCGTGTGTGTGCCGTCTGCCGACGGCACACACCGGTCGCGCGCGGTGCGCGTAGACGGCGGTGATGGGCGGCCCCCACGCGGAGTGCTCCGGCATCATGCGATCCATGGGATGAGTCTGTGTCCCCTTCCGCGGAAGCCAGGATCTCGGCCAGGTGCACTGGGAGGATGTCCTGTATGACGCAAGACGCCCCGGGCCCGGGTGAGGGCGAGCCGCTGTCCGTGGTGGCGGCCGCGATCGTTCAGGAGGGGCGCCTGCTGGTGGTGAGCAAGCAGGCCGCTCCCGATGTCTTCTACCTGCCCGGCGGCAAGCCCGACGCGGGCGAGGGCCCGCTGGAGGCCCTGTTCCGGGAGTTGGACGAGGAGTTGGGGGTCGAGCCCCTGGAGCCTCGGTTCCTGGGGCACGTCGAGGCCGTGGCCGCCCTGGAGGGGGTGCCCATGAAGTTGACCCTCTTCGAGGCACACATCGACCGGGCACCCCGGCCGGCCGCCGAACTCGCCGACCTGAAATGGATTTCCGGGCACGAGCGCGACGTCCGGCTCTCGCCCGCCCTCACGGACCACATCCTCCCCCTGCTGAGGCGACGCGGTGCCCTGACACGGTGACTCCCTCCGGCTTCATCCGGACGGTTCCTCATCGAAGGCCACCTCCGTCCAGGCCAGAGCCGTCGCCGGATCCTGCGCCGGGCCGCCGGCGGGCACCCAACCGCCGCGCTCCTTGCGATACGGCCACCACCGGCCGTCGCGTCCCAGACGCAGCTGACTCGGTGCGCCGACCACGGTCCACCGGTTGTTCCGCTGCCGCAGCGACGGCCGCTCGTCCTCGTCCCAGGCCGACTCCAGGGCGGCACGCGCGCGTGCGAGCGCTTCGCCCTCGACCGCCCACTCCTCCTCAAGCACGGACAGCGCGGCCACGCCCCCGTGGCCCCACGCGCGCACAGCCACTGCGAGCTCCTCCCGACCCCGCCCCGACCCGCCCGCGAGCCGGTCCTGCGCGCCGCTTCCGAGATCGCCCGCGGCCAGGCGCACGGCGTCCTGAGCGACAGTCAACTCCGCTTCCAGCGCCTGCCGCTCGTGACCGGCTCGGAGCGCCTCGGCGAGCAGGCGGTGGGCCTCCGCGGCGGCTCGGGCGGCCAGGACCTCCAGGGCGGCCGGGTCGATGCCGGGCGGGGGCGGGGTCTCGGTGTCCGGGGAAGGCGGCACACCCGGCTCCCAGGGGAGCTCGGGCAGGCCGGGCAGCGGCGGCAGGATGTCCCCCACCGCATACGCCTCGACGGCGTTCACCCCCTCCGGCTGCGCGGACCGCTCCTCGGCGGGCGCGCCACTGCGGGCCTGCAGGTCCTCCAGCACGGCGCGTTCGCCGCGTCCCCGCATCAGCAGCAGGACGAAGGGGTCCTGGTCCAGCAGCCGCGCCACCTGGTAGCAGAGCGCCGTCGTGTGCCCGCAGTGGTCCCAGGCGCCGCAGTCGCACTCCGCTTCCAGATCGCCCATGCCCGGCAGCAGCTCGATGCCGGCGGTCGCCGCGTCCTCGACCAGATGCGGAGGCATCTCGCGGTCCAGTAGCGCTGCGACGTGCCCGGCCCGCTCGACGGCCAGGTCCAGGAAACGGTCCCACTGTGCTTCGGACAGCTCCTCCAGCAGGACGTCGGCCCGGTGCGCCGTACGGTCCCGGTCCTGGACGACGGCGGTGATGCGCCCCGGTCGCACCGACACCGCTCCGACCGCTCCGGCGCGCGCGAGCCGGCGGCCCGTCTTCACCTGCGCCGAGTCCAGCGCGGCGTCCTCCAGTGCCTTCAGCCACGCCTGACCCCACCACGTCTGCGCGAAACCCCGCCCCCGCGCGGGTGGCAGCGCGGCGAACGTGCGCTCCGTGTCACCGTCGTGCCGAGTCATCGCGTACCCCCTCGCAGTTCCACCAGTTCGGCCAGCTCCGCGTCCGTCAGCTCCGTGAGCGCCGCCTCGCCGGAGCCGAGCACCGCGTCGGCCAGCTCCCTCTTGCGGCTGAGCAGAGCGGCGATGCGGTCCTCGATGGTCCCCTCGGCGATCAGCCGGTGCACCTGCACGGGCCGTGTCTGGCCGATGCGGTGGGCGCGGTCGGTGGCCTGCGCCTCGACGGCCGGGTTCCACCAGCGGTCGTAGTGCACGACGTGCTCGGCCCGCGTGAGGTTCAGTCCGGTGCCCGCCGCCTTCAACGACAGCAGGAAGACGGGAACGTCACCGTCCTGGAAGCGCCGCACCAGGGTCTCCCGCTCAGCGACGGGCGTGCCGCCGTGCAGGAACAAGGAGGCCACGCCACGGGCCGTCAGGTGCCGCTCGATGAGACGCGCCATCTGCACGTACTGGGTGAAGACGAGCACGCTCGCCCCTTCCGCGAGGACGGTTTCCAGCAGCTCGTCCAGGAGTTCCAGCTTCCCCGAGCGGCCGGCGATCGTCGGCCGCTCCTCCTTGAGGAACTGCGCCGGGTGGTTGCAGATCTGCTTCAGGCCGGTCAGCAGCTTCACGATCAGTCCGCGCCGCTCCATGCTGCCGGCGCCGGAGATCTCCGCGAGCGCCTCGCGCACCACCGCCTCGTACAGCCCCGTCTGCTCCTTGGTGAGCGACACGGCGTGGTCGGTCTCCGTCTTCGGCGGCAGCTCGGGCGCGATGCCGGGATCCGACTTGCGGCGGCGCAGCAGGAACGGCCGTACGAGCCGGGCGAGCCGTTCCGCGGCAGCCGGGTCCTGGCCGCCCTCCACGGCTCGCGCGTACCGCCTGCGGAACGTGCCGAGCCGGCCCAGCAGTCCCGGGGTCGTCCAGTCGAGGATCGCCCACAGCTCCGACAGGTTGTTCTCCACCGGAGTGCCGGTGAGCGCCACACGCGCGCGTGCGCCGATGGAACGCAGCTGCCGCGCCGTGGCCGAGTACGGGTTCTTCACGTGCTGGGCCTCGTCCGCGACGACCAGGCCCCACGCCACCTCGGCGAGCCGCTGCGCGTCCAGGCGCATCGTGCCGTACGTGGTGAGCACGAACTCCCCGTCGGCAAGGCCCTCCAGATCACGCCGCGTGCCGTGGAAGCGGCGCACGCGCGTGCCGGGCGCGAACCGCTCGATCTCCCGCTGCCAGTTGCCCATGAGGGACGTCGGACAGACCACGAGGGTGGGGCCCGCGGCCGAGGCGTCGGTCTGCCGGTGCAGGTGCAGGGCGATCAGCGTGATGGTCTTGCCGAGACCCATGTCGTCGGCGAGACAGCAGCCGAGGCCCAGGGAGGTCATGCGGGCCAGCCAGTTGAGGCCGCGCCGCTGATAGTCCCGGAGTGTGGCCGCGAGAGCGGCCGGCTGACCCACCGGCTCCTGTGCCTCGGGGTCCGCGAGGCGCTCCCTGAGCGCCGCCAGCCATCCGGTGGGCCGTACCTCGAACCGCCGGCCGTCGATCTCGGCGGAGCCGGTCAGCGCCGCGGCCAGGGCGTCCACGGGCGTGACCTTCTGGTCCTGCCGCGTGCGGGCGCGCTGCGCCTCCCGGGGGTCGATCAGAACCCACTGGTCACGCAGTCGTACGACGGGGCGGTGGGCCTCCGCGAGACGGTCCAGTTCCGCACGCGTGAGCCTTTCGTCGCCCAGGGCGAACGACCAGTTGAAGGCGAGCAGTGCGTCGGCGGACAGGAACGAGGACCCTTCCGGCGAGAGCGTGCCGGGCTCCGGCTCGTCGTCGGGCGGGCCGACCTCCGCTCGGGTGGTCAGGCCGCGGGTCAGCTCCTTCGGCCAGTGCACGTCGACTCCGGCGCCGGCGAGCGCCCGGGTGCCCTCCCCGAGGAGGTCGGTGATCTCCTCGTCGGCGAGTTCGACCGCCTCCGGCACGGCGGCCGACAGCAGAGGCGCGAGCGGAGCCCAGGCCCGGGCCGCACGCCGGAGCGCGAGCAGGGCGTCCATCCGCGCGCGCGGGCCCAAGGCCACGCTCGTGGTATCGCCCCACACCTCGGCCGCGTCCGCGACGAGCGCGGGATCGCTCATGCTGTGCACCTGCGGTACGGCCCGGAACGTCAGCGCCGCGCCCTCGGGCGCGGTGGCCGTCAGACCGGGCACCTCGATCCGCAGGGACAGCCGTACACCCGCGTCATGGCCCGCCGCGACATCGGCGGCCCAGGTGCGCAGCTCGGGCAGGCACAGTGGCTCCCGTACCGCGTAGGCAGGTCCGCCCGTCAGGAGTGCGGCGGCGGGGGAGCGCGGCAGCGTGTCGGCGACGGCGTCCAGGAAGGCGCGCAGCAACCGCTCCGGGTCGGGCAGCAGCAGGGGCTGGGCGTGCTCCACCGGCACGGCGTGCGCCTCGGGTGGCATCGCGGCGGCGAGGTGACGCATCCGCTCGACCTCCTCCGAGCGCAGCGGGCCCGCGCGCCAGGCGTCGTGATCGCCCTCGGACAGGCCGGGCAACAGCAGTCCGCGCGCCACGAGGTGCAGGGCGTGCACGGCGGCGGCGCCCCAGAACGCCGTCGCCCGGTGCCCGTGCCCAGCGGCGCGCGCACGTGTGAGAACCGGCAGAGCCGCTCGCACCGGCAGCAGCACGGCGGGCACGCTCACCAGCTCGGCACCGTCGCCGCCGGGTAACACGACCGCCAGGTCGGCGGTGGTTCCCGATCCGGCGTCCGGAGGGGCCGCACCGTCGGGTCGCCAGAAGGCGAGGCAGCCGGTGCGGGCGGGGTCGCCGGGCAGGAACACCGCGCAGCAGTGGGCCAGTTGGGATATTTCGGAGGGTGTTGCCGCAGGAGTCGTCTGCACGGCTGTGGTGTATTCCTCAAATTTGACTAGTGGAGCGGAGTTGCCGATGATACAACATTCCCGGCGGCTACCCAGTATCTCTGGTCTGTGATTTGGGTCACCATCAAGGTGAGGGCGGTGTTCCCCCGGAGAGGAGTGGTCATCGGCGGGGTCTCAGGGATGAGTCAGGGTCCCGCCTCAGGGGCGCCTCAGGGTCGCGGTGCGGAACCGCGGGAATCGCGGGTCCGTTTTCAGGACAGAGAGCGGCAATGGCCGTGAAGGAGGCGACGCACATGTCGAAGAACGCCAAGATCGCCGCAGGGGGTGTGGCGGCCGGGCTCATCCTGCTGATCTGGCTGCCCTGGTGGGCCGCCCTCCTGATAATCCTGGGAGTCCCGGCCGCCGCATACCTCACACTCGACCCCTCGCAGCGGCGCAGGCTGCGCCGTGTCACACGCAAGGAGCTCGGCCGCTGAGCGCCTGACGTCCCGGTGCGGCAGGACCACCGGCTTGCTGAAGCCGACCGCGTCGCCGTCCGCGGGCCCGCCGACCTGTGGTCCGCGGACGGCTTTGTGGCGGGATTCCTGGCACGGGGAGCTGCCGGTTCGACGGCGGTAGGGGTCGTCGACCGGGTCGACGGCGCGGAGCAGAGGCAGGGGATCGGCTGTCCGTCCGTACGCGGCCAACGCCGGCCCCGACGGGGTCGGTCGCCCTTCCCGGCCGGCCTGTGGCGTCACCGCGGCGCCCGCCGGGTTCAGCTGGGACGTACGGCCATCTTGTCGAGGGCCTCCAGCAGGCCCGGCAGCTCCGGTCCCCGGCCCACCGGCAGCACCTCGCCGGGTTCCTCGTCGAGCAGGACGAAGGCGATGTCGTCGGTCCTGGCCACCAGCGACCAGCCAGGACCGTCGACACGCAGCGTGCGCGCGTCACCCGGCGCGAAGGACGACCGGACGCGGCCCAGGGGCGGCGGCGCGTCGACGTAGGCGCGGGCCTCCGCCAGTGCCCGCCGGATCCCCCTGTGGCCCTTGCGCCCGTTGTCGCTTCCGGCCTGCTGCGGGGCGTCGGCCGTATCGGTCGTGTCGGCCGGTGGAGAGAAGGCGGCGTCGTCGACCTGTTCCCGCCACAGCGACCACTGCAGCGCGATCGTGTCGGCGCCCAGGCGCCGTTGCGCGGGCCCCCAGGTGGACGTGTCCGGCGCCGACAGCGCCGGACCGTCGCCGAGCCCGGGATCGGGGTCGTGCGGCGCGGGAACGCCGGGAGCCGCGACGGCGACCTCCAGGGGCCAGCCGGGCAGCGCCGCCACGACCGAACGATCGTCGGGCGACAACTCGTACTCCATGCCGCAGTCCCATGACGCGATGGCGACGGCGACCAGGGAGACGTCGTCGATGACCACGGTCCACCGGGCGCCCTCGCCGTCCTGGCCGAGTACCAGACCGTACCCGTCGGCGAGCGGCGGCAGACCGAGCGCCGCGCACGCCTCCGGGTAGTCGTCACCCAGCACGCTCGGGTACTGCGCCGGCGTCAGCAGGGCCGCCGTGAGTACATAGAGCGCGTCGTCGGCGGTGGCGACGGCGTCCTCCTCCGTCTCGGGCATCCCAGCCTCCCCATCAGTTCGTCCGATCGCGCGCACCCTAGTGCGACAGGAAGGCGGTTGTCACGACCTCTCAGCCCACTCGGAGCTGCAGTTTTCCGGCTGGACGGGGCGAATCGACCACACGCCGCCGGCGGGTCAGGCCGCCGGAAGCCCGAGGAGCGCGCGGGCGACGGCGCGGGGCGACTCGCCGCGTTCCCGAGCCAGCGCGATGACGGCCCTGCAGGCCAGCTCGTTCACGCCGAACGACAGCGCCTCCGGCGACACCCAGCCCGCGGCCTCGTCGATCCCATCCCGATCGTCCTCCGCGCACGCCGAGACGTACGCCGCGGCAGCTTCGAAAAGATTGTGTGTGGGTTTGTCCCGGCCGGTGTTCGCCCCTGCGCGCGCGGCGTCGAGGAATCTGGCGCAGGCCTTGCGGACCCTGCCGAACATGCTGACCACCTTCTCCCTGTGTGGTTGCCATGACACACCGCCCATCTCCCGATCCTCAACCCGGAGTTGGAGCCCCGACGACAGAAGGGGCAGGAGGCGGCCGAGCACTGCGAACGGCGGGAACGCGGCTCAGCCGTCGAGTGAGCCGAGCGTCTCGCGCAGCCAGGACAGTTCTGCCCGGGACGTGGCACGCGCGATGGTGAGGATCCCGCGCCGGAAGGGATCGTCCATCTCCTCGGCGCGCAGCGGACGGTCTCCGTCGTGGAAGAAGCTCGCCGGCTGTTCCAGGAAGGCCAGCCTGCGCCGGAGCACGGCCGCCTGGGCGGCGGCGTCGTCCAGGTGCCGGAGGAAGGCGAGCACCGTGAACCAGCGGTTCTCGTCGGTGATGTCGCGCTGCGCGGGCTCGGCGAGTCGGCGGCGCAGTTCCTGCCTGCCCGCTTCGGTGAGCGTCAGGACATGACGCGGCGCGGCCACGGTGCCCGGAGCCGTGGCGCGCGCCAGGAGGCCCGCCTTCTCCAAGCGCTTGATCGCGGGATACAGCGTGCTCTCGGCGACGGGCCGCACGTGCCCCGTCAGCGCCGTGATGCGCTTGCGCAGCTCATAGCCGTGCAGCGGGGTGTCGTACAGGAATCCGAGGATGGCGAGCTCCAGCATGCCCGCATTCTTCAGCATCCCGCTGTACATCGCAGCTTCTGTACATCGGGTGAAGAATACCTCGTAACCGAGGTATTCTCTCTCGGCGCGCCGACAACGGTGGTGTCACGAATGAGGGAGGGTGCGTTGCAGCAGGCCGAGTTCGACGGCAAGGGGAGTTGCATCCGCTGGACAGAGGCACCGGGCGGGGAGCCGGCGCGGGTGTACGTGCACGGGCTCGGGTCGGTCTCGGCCGTGTACCACGCCCACATAGCCGCCCGTCCCGAACTCGCCGGCCGGCGCAGCCTGTTCGTCGATCTTCCCGGACATGGCATCAGCGACCGGCCCGCACACTTCGGCTACTCACTCCAGGACCACGCCGACGCCTTGGCGGCGGCGCTGGACGCGGCCCGACTGACCGGCGCGGAGCTGATCGCGCACAGTATGGGCGGCGCCGTCGCGATCGTGCTCGCCCACCGGCGGCCCGAACTCGTCTCCCGCCTGGTCCTCACGGAGGCCAACCTCGACGCCTTTCCGCCGCCGACGGCCGGCAGCAGCGGCATCGCCTCCTACGAGGAGGAGGCCTTCGTGAACGGTGCGTACGCGCGCGTGCTGGAGAAGGCCGGCCCCACGTGGGCGGCGACGATGCGGCTGGCCGACCCGCGTGCCCTGCACCGCTCGGCCGTCGGGCTCAGGCACGGATCCGAGCCCGTGATGCGCAGCATCCTGCAAGGGCTGCCGATCGAGCGCGTGTACCTGCAGGGCGAGTTCAGCGGCGACCTGGAGGGCAGGGACGCCCTGGAGGCCGCGGGCGTGCGCGTGGTGTCCGTGCCCGGCGCAGGGCACAACGTCATGTTCGACAACCCGGACGCCTTCGCGGCGGCGGTCGCGGGGCGGGGCTGAACCGTCAGTCCTCGCGGACTGCCAGCGCCAGGAAGCGGGCGTCCTCGTCGACGTACGACGTCATGCGCCACCCCGAACGCTCCAGAAGCGGGCGCAGATTGGGCTCGGCGCGCAGGTCGTCCGGCGTGATCCGGCGGCCCTGGCGGGCCGCGAGCGCGGCCCTGCCGATCGGATGGAACAGCGACAGGACGCCGCCGGGGCGCACCACACGGGCCAACTCCCGCAAGTCGTCCGCCGGATGCGGCAGATGCGCGATCAGGCCCGCGGCGAACACGGCGTCGAGTGACCGCGACCGCAGCGGCAGCGCGGTGACATCGGCCAGCAGCAGGTGCCCGTCACGGTCCCTGCCGGCCCGTACGGCGGCCTGGAGCATGGCCGGGGTCAGATCGGCCCCGACGACCACTCCCGAGGGCCCCACGGCCGTACGCAGCGGCGGCAGGGCGCGTCCGGTGCCGCAGCCCGCGTCGAGCACGCGGTCTCCCTCACGCAGCCCGAGGCCGGCGACCGCGGCCGCGTAGGCGGGACCGTCATCCGGGAACCGGCTGTCCCAGTCGGCGGCGCGGGCCGTGAAGAACTCCTGGACATGTGTGTGGTCGTCGCTCATGTTCCGCATGATCCCTCACCGGCGCAGATGACATCGCAGTGCACACGTTCGAGCATGACGCGATCGTTCAGGTACATCTCTTCGACATATTCCAGCAGCTTTCGAAATGCGCTCCGGTTGTGCGCCCCCTCCAGGACTAGCGTCCCGGGGCCATGGGACACCTGGACCACGCCGCCCTCGGCTGGCTGACCCCCGTGCTGTCGTACGCGATGGCCTGCACCGGCGCCGCCCTCGGGCTGCGCTGCACCGTCCGCGCGCTCGCCGCCACCGGCCGTTCGCGCCGCAACTGGCTCGTCACCGCCGCCTCGGCGATCGGCACCGGCATCTGGACCATGCACTTCGTGGCCATGCTCGGCTTCAGCGTCAGCGGCACCGACATCCGCTACGACGTGCCGCTCACCGTCGCGAGCCTGCTGGTCGCCATGATCGTCGTCTGTGCCGGCGTCTTCGCCGTCGGCCACAGCCGTGACCGCGGACGCGCACTGCTGCTGGGCGGGCTCACCACCGGGCTCGGCGTGGCGAGCATGCACTACCTGGGCATGGCCGCGGTACGTCTGCACGGCGAGGTGAGCTACGACCCGATGCGCGTCGCCCTGTCCGTCCTGATCGCCGTCGTCGCGGCGACGGCGGCCCTGTGGGCGGGGCTCAACATCAAGTCGCCCCTCGCGGTCACCGTCGCCTCCCTGATCATGGGCGCGGCGGTGAGCAGCATGCACTACACAGCCATGTTCGCGGTGACCGTGCACGTCACGCCCTCCAGCGACGTCCTGCCCGGCGCTACGGCGATGCAGTTCGTCTTCCCCCTCGCCGTCGGCCTCGGGTCCTACCTGTTCCTCACCTCGGCCTTCGTCGCGCTGTCGCCGACGGCGGGGGAGCGGGAGGCGTCAGCCTCGGCCCAGCAGCCGGTCGAGAGCGCCGCCCGCTAGCGGCGGCCACGCCCTGAACCACTCCCGAGCGAGGAGGCCATGCGTACACCCCGTAGCACCCCCACAGCCGGCGCCGAGCCGCCGCCCCCGCAGCCCGTCCGCGGCCGCCGCGCGCACGCCGGACCACCCGCCGACGAAGGCCCGCACGAGCCGCCCACGGACACCGCGGCGGACGGGGCGCCCCCGCGCGCGGGGCGTCGGCACATACGGCCCCGCACCGTACGCGCCAAGATCGTCTGCCTGCTGATGGTGCCGGTCGTCTCCCTGCTGGCCCTGTGGGCGTACGCCACCGTCAGCACCGCCCAGGACATCTCCCGGCTGCGGCAGGTGCAACGCGTCGACGCCAGGGTGCGAGCCCCCGTCGCCGCCGCCGTCGCCGCTCTGCAGGCCGAGCGCGCGGCAGCGGTACGCCGTGCGACCGAACCGTCCGCGGTGCCGGGCCGCGACTACGAGGAACTCTCGGAAAGCACCGACCAGGCTGTGGCCAAGCTCCGGCTCGGCGACCGCAACACCGTCGCCGACGGCGAGGAACTGCCCACCGGCGTGGCCCAGCGGCTCGAAACCTTCGTCGCCGGAGCCGAGCGGTTGCGCTCGCTGCGCGCCGATGTGCTCGACCGTCGCGCCGGCTGGCAGGAGACGTACGAGCGGTACACGAAGACCATCGCGACGGCCTTCGGCCTGGGCGGCGCCCTCACCGGTATCCAGGACGGCGACCTCGGGTCGGACGCGCGCGTGCTGCTCGAATTCTCCCGCGCGGGAGAGGCGTTGGCCCAGGAGGACGCGGCACTGGCCAGTGCCCACCTCGCCGGCGGGCTCACGGGCGAGCGGCTACGGCTGTTCACCGGTGCCGTGGACAGGCGCCGCGCCCTCACCGAGTCGGCCGTCGCCGACCTGCGCGGCTCCGAACGCGCCGCCTGGCGCAACCTTGCCGACAGCAGCGCCTACGCCGCCCTGAGCGCCGCCGAGGACAAGGTCCTCGCGAGCGGTCCGGGCGCCCGGGCGGTCGCCGCGGCACCCGAAGCGAGGTGGGACACGGCACACACGCGTGTGCAGGAGGGCATGCGGGCGATCGAGGAGCAGGCCGGGCGCGGAGTGGCGGACCGGGCCGACCCGTTCACCCGCGGTCTGCTCACGCCGGCCGGTGCCGCGGTCCTGCTCGGGCTCGCCGCCGTCGCCGCGTCCCTCGTCATCTCCGTGCGCATCGGCCGCGGCCTCGTCGTCGAACTGGAGAGCCTGCGCAACAGCGCCCTGGAGATCGCCCGGCGCAAACTCCCCGGCGCCATGCGGAAACTGCGCGCGGGCGAGGAGATCGACATCCAGGCCGAGGCGCCGTCGGGACCGCCCGCCGAGGACGAGACCGGGCAGGTCGCCGAAGCGCTCACCACCGTGCACCGCGCTGCGCTGCGGGCCGCCGTCGAGCGCGCCGAACTCGCCAGCGGCATCTCGGGAGTCTTCGTCAACCTCGCCCGCCGCAGCCAGATCCTCGTCCACCGTCAGCTGAGCCTCCTCGACAGCATGGAGCGCCGCTCCGACGACCCGAACGAGCTGAGCGACCTCTTCCGCCTGGACCACCTCACCACCCGCATGCGGCGCCACGCGGAAAGCCTGATCATCCTCTCCGGTGCCGCACCCGGCCGTGCCTGGCGCATGCCCGTCTCCCTGACGAACGTGGTCCGCGCGGCCCTCTCCGAAGTCGAGGACTACGCGCGCGTGGAGGTACGGCAACTCCCCGAGGCGTCCGTCGTCGGCGCGGCCGTCGCCGATCTCACCCACCTTCTGGCCGAGATCATCGAGAACGCCGCCCAGTTCTCGCCTCCGCACACACGCGTGCGCGTCACCGGCGAACCCGTCGGCAACGGCTACGCCGTCGAGGTGGAGGACCGAGGTCTCGGCATGGGCAAGGAGACCCTCGCCGAGGCCAACCGGCGTATCGCCCACTCCGAGGCGCTCGACCTGTTCGACAGCGACCGGCTCGGCCTGTTCGTGGTCAGCAGGCTCGCCGCCCGGCACGGCATCCAGGTGCACCTGAGGCCATCGCCGTACGGCGGCACCACCGCGGTCGTCCTGCTGCCCACCGCCCTGCTGCACAGTGGCGCCACGGAACCCTCCTCCCGTGAGACGGCGGAGGCACGGCAGCCCGAGGAACACGCGTACGCGCGCGTGCCCGGCACCGACCGGCAGCAGGAGCCCGTGCCGGCACCGGCCGGCCGGCCCGCACTGGTGGCTCCCGTACCGGCCGCCGCGGAGACCACGACTCACACACCACCCCCGGGAGTCGCCACCTTGCGCCTGCACCGCCCCCAGGACGACTCCGGCGAGTCCGACGACCTGCCCCGCCGCGTACGGCAGGCCAGCCTCGCCCCCCAACTGCGGGACGGACGTCCCGAGGAACCGGCGCCGGCGTCCGCCCCACGCGACGACGAGCGCACCCCCGAACTCGTACGGGACCGCATGGCGGCGTACCGCGACGGCTGGGCGCGCGGTGGTGGCAGGCAACCCGGCCGCGGCGCCGCTTCCGGTCCCGCGGCGGGCAGTGACAGCAGCGAAGGAGACCCCGCATGATCCAGGACCCGGGCATGAAGGCCGCCCAGCGAGCCGGAGAACTCGACTGGCTGCTGGACGACCTGGTCGTGCGCGTGAGTGAGGTACGGCACGCCGTGGTGCTGTCCAACGACGGGCTGGCCGTGGGAGCGTCGACCGGCCTGAGGCGCGAGGACGCGGAACACCTCGCCGCGGTCGCCTCCGGCTTCCACAGCCTGGCCAAGGGCGCGGGCCGCCACTTCGGCGCCGGCGGCGTGCGCCAGACCATGGTGGAGATGGATGACGGCTTCCTGTTCGTGGCCGCGGCGGGCGACGGCTCGTGCCTCGCCCTCCTCACCGCCGTCACCGCCGACATAGGCCTCGTGGCCTACGAGATGGCACGGCTGGTCAAACGCGTCGGTGAGCACCTCCACACGGCACCGCGCGCCGCCGCGCGACCGCCCGCCGGATGAGACGCAAGGGCGGTCGGAACGGATGACCGAGGACATGCCAGACGCCCCGCGCGCGCAGGGCAGCCAGTGGTACGACAACGAGGCAGGGCCGCTGGTCCGCCCGTACGCCATGACGGGCGGCCGCACCAGGCCGGGCCCCACCGGCGTGCGCTTCGATCTGATCGCCCTCGTCACGCTGGACCCGGGCGCGCCCGGTGTCGACGACACCGCGCTCGGGCCGGAACACCGGGCGCTCATCGACCTGTGCCGCACGGAGACCCAGTCGGTCGCCGAACTCGCCGCCGGCGCCGACCTGCCCGTGGGCGTGGTCAGGGTGCTCCTCGGCGACCTGCTCGAACTCGCCTGCGTCACCGTCAGCCGCCCCGTACCGCCCGCGCAACTGCCTGACGAGCGGATTCTGCGCGAGGTGATCGCGGGATTGCGAGCGCTGTAGAGGAAAGTTCACGCCCACCCGGACGCCGATGGCGCTCACCTTGCGCATGGTTCCGGGCACCGAATGACCGCCGACCGGTCACATCGGCTGCATAACTGTCCAACTCACCACAGGCACACGTCAGTTGTCATGATGCTGACTCCGGCACTCCCGAGAGAAGTGATCGATGGTCTCCGAGCACTCCGATGCCACAGACGGCGAGACGACCGCCCTGGCGTTGAAGATTCTGGTCGCCGGCGGTTTCGGCGTGGGCAAGACCACCCTGGTGGGCGCGGTCAGTGAGATCAGGCCGCTGCGTACCGAGGAACTGCTCAGCGAAGCAGGCCAGTTGGTGGACGACACCGGCGGTGTGGACCAGAAGGTCACGACGACCGTCGCCATGGACTTCGGACGGATCACCATTCGGTCGGGGCTGTCCCTCTACCTTTTCGGGACACCGGGCCAGGACCGTTTCTGGTTTCTGTGGGACGAGCTGTCGCAGGGTGCCCTGGGCGCCGTCGTCCTGGCCGACACCCGGCGCCTGGCGGACTGCTTCCCCGCGGTGGACTACTTCGAGCACCGGCGCATTCCCTTCGTGGTGGCGGTCAACTGCTTCGCCGGCGCCCGACTCCACGGCGCCCAGGACGTCGCGCGCGCCCTCGACCTCGACCAGGGAACGCCCGTGGTGCTCTGCGATGCCCGTGACCGCGACTCGGGGAAGGAGGTGCTGATCCGGCTCGTCGAGTACGCCGGGCGGATGCACACCGCCCGACTGCTCGACTCCGTGAGCTGACCGGCAGGGCGCGGTTCGGCGGACCGGCAGGGCGCGGTTCGGCGGACCGGCGCCTAATCCGCCACGCCCTTCTCCGCCAGAACCTTGTCGATCGTGACGCGGACGAGGAGTTCGCCCGGCACGCCGTTGCGGGCACCGAACTCCTCTGCACGCTCCTCACCCATGTACCGCGCCCCGATGCGGGTGGCCCAGTGCCGCAGTTCCTCAAGGTCCTCCGAAAGCCGGGCACGGCCCCGCAGCACCACGAACTCGTACGGCGGCCGGTCGTCGTCCACGCACAGGGCGACCCGGCCGTCCCGCGCCAGATTGCGTCCCTTCACACTGTCCTTTCCGGTGTTGAACACCACCTCGTCACCGTCCAGCAGGAACCAGACGGGAGTCACATGAGGACTCCCGTCGGCCCGGACGGTGGAGAGCTTGCCGGTGCGGGTGCCGTACGAGACGAACTCCCGCCATTCCTCGTCGGTCATCTTCTGCGCCATGCCTCCCATCCTCCTTGCTCGGAGCCCGGCCGTGGGGAAGGCTGGCGAACAGATCCTCCGGCCAGGGGGACGCATCGCACGGGGAGAACACGGGGAGACCGGATCATGGCGCAGAACCAGGGACTTGGCTGGCTGCTGGACGACCTGACCGAGCGCGTCGAACATGTGCGGCACGCACTCGTCCTGTCCAACGACGGACTGGTCACGGGCGCGAGCACGGGACTGCGACGCGAGGACGCGGAGCACCTCGCCGCCGTCTCGTCCGGACTGCACAGCCTGGCCAAGGGCTCGGGCCGCCACTTCGGCGCCGGCAGAGTACGCCAGACGATGATCGAGTTCGATGACGCGGTCCTGTTCGTCACCGCGGCGGGCACCGGCAGCTGTCTGTGCGTGCTCAGCGGCGCCGAGGCCGACATCGGCCAGATCGCCTACGAGATGACGCTGCTCGTCAACCGGGTCGGCGAGCACCTCGACGTGGACGCCCGGCAGCCCGAGCGGGCCCCTGTCGTAGACCTCTGACCTGGCCTTTCGTCACCCCCGCGGAGTTATCCACAGGCTCGCCACGAGATCGGCCGAAGCGGCTACGGTTTTTTCAGGCGGGCGCACACGGAGCCGGCCAGGCACACTTCACGACTCCACGGGGGAGACGAGCATGTCCGGCAACACCATCACGCATGCGGCCACGGGCACCATCGAGCAGATCACCAGCACCCGTGACACCTCGGTCACGCAGAGCCGAGCGGCACGCGAACTCGGCTTGAAGCGCAGCGAATTCGATATCGGCGTACATCTGGGGCGCATCCGCACCGTTCCCGACGACGGGGGAGGCGGCCGGCGCGTCACCCACGCCGAGATCGAACGGCTCCGCGCCCAGGAGGGCTTTCCTCAAGCACTGCGGGACAGCGTCAAGGCCGTGGGAGCCGCGGAGGGCGCGGCCCTGATGGAGGTGTCCAGGGAACGGTTCACACGCCTCGCACGGCTGGGACTGCTGATGCCCGTGAAGTTCTACCTGAACCGTTACCGGACCGTGATCTGGCTCTATCTGGCCGACGAGCTACGGCAGTTCGCGGCGGACAGGGAGAACGCCCCGCTGCTGAAGGGGCGTACGCCAGAGGCACTGAGGACCCTGCTGGGCAGAGGAGTGGATCTGCGTCCGCGCAACTGGCGCAACCGGCACCTGGGGTTCATGCTCCGTCAGGCGGACGACTCGTGGGCGAGGGCCGCCGTCGTGGCGTCGCTGCTCGACCCGGTTCAGCTCTCGGAGGTCGTCAGGGACCCGTACGAGCGGTCCTATCTGAACCGGATCCGCCCGGCGCCACCGGCCCACGGCTCACCCGGCTCACCGGCCGCGCAGCTCGCCGAGGAACTCATGACCGCGGACGACCCGGACGAGATCGCATGGCTCCGGGCCGGGCTGGCGCAGGAACTGGACGACGCACGCGCACACCGTCCGGCGCCACGCCCCGCCCCGAAGCCCGCCACAGCCCGCCCCGCACCGGAACGGAAGCCGACCGCGGAGACCGAACGATCCCGCGGCCTGCTGAACTGGCTGCGCCGCAGAAGCTCGTGACCACAGCGCCCTGGCCTGTCGGGTTCTCTCGCCGCCATGTCAGCCCAGTTTGCGGAACAGCCCTTCCTGTACGACCGACACGACCAGCCGGCCCTCGCGGTCGTAGATCCGGCCGCGGGCCAGACCCCGACCGCCGACCGCGATAGGCGACTCCTGGTCGTACAGCAGCCAGTCGTCCGCACGGAACGGCCGGTGGAACCACATCGCGTGATCCAGCGACGCCATGTCGAAGCCCCGCGGGCCCCACAGGGGTTCCACCGGGATGCGCACGGCGTCGAGGAGAGTCATGTCACTGGCATAGGTCAGGGCGCAGGTGTGCACGAGCGGGTCGTCGCCGAGCGGCCCGACGGCGCGCATCCACACGGCGCTGCGCGGCTCGGCGTCCTTCACCTCCTCGGCACTCCAACGCAGCCGGTCCACATAACGGATGTCGAACGGCTGGCGGCGCGCCATCCGCTCCAACTGCTCCGGCAGCGAGCCCAGATGCTCCCGGATCTCGTCCGTGACCGTCGGCAATGACTCCGGATCGGGCACCTTGCGGGCCGGCGGCAGCTGGTGCTCGAAGCTCCCTTCCTCGGTCTTGTGAAAGGAGGCGGTGAGATTGAAGATCGTGCGGCCCTGCTGCACGGCGGTGACCCGGCGGGTCGTGAACGACCGCCCGTCCCGGACCCGCTCCACCTGGTACACGATCGGCACGCCCGGCCTGCCCGGGCGCAGAAAGTACGCGTGCAGCGAGTGCACAGGGCGGTCGCCGTCCGTGGTGCGCCCGGCGGCGACCAGCGCCTGGCCCGCCACCTGGCCGCCGAAGACCCGCTGCAAGGACTCCTGCGGGCTGCGGCCGCGGAAGATGTTGACCTCGATCTGCTCCAGGTCGAGCAGGTCGACGAGCCTCTCGGCCGGGTTCGTCGTCATGGGTGCGTTTCTCCTGTGCTCACAGCTGGCCGACGTCGGTGACGCGGACGACCGCGCGGCCCTCCGCGTCGGAGGCCGTGAGGTCGACCTCCGCGCTGATACCCCAGTCATGATCGTCGTTCGGGTCGTCGAAGATCTGCCGGACGCGCCACAGGCCGTTCTGCGGCTCCTCCTCGATCAGCAGCAGCTTCGGACCGCGGGCGTCAGGACCGGTGCCGAGGTCGTCGTACTCCTCCCAGTACTTGTCCATCGCCTCGCCCCACGCCTCGGCGTCCCAGCCGGAGTCGGCGTCCATCTCGCCCAGTTCCTCGACCTGGTCCAGGGCGGCGAGTTCGACGCGACGGAACATGGCGTTGCGGACGAGGACGCGGAAGGCCCGTGCATTGGTGGTGACCGGCTTGACCTCGTCGGCCTTCTCCTGGGCCTCCTCGGCGGTCATCTCCTCCGGGTTGGCGAGCTGTTCCCACTCGTCGAGCAGGCTGGAGTCGACCTGGCGCACCATCTCGCCGAGCCACTCGATCAGATCCTGCAGATCCTCGGACTTGAGGTCGTCCGGGATGTTGTGGTCGAGGGCCTTGTAGGCGCTGGCGAGGTAGCGCAGCACGATGCCCTCGGTGCGGGCCAGCTCGTAGAAGGACACCAGCTCCGTGAAGGACAGCGCCCGTTCGTACATGTCACGGATGACCGACTTGGGCGACAGAGGATGGTCGCCGACCCAGGGGTGGCTCCGCCGGTAGGTGTTGTACGCGTGGAAGAGCAGCTCCTCCAGGGGCTTCGGGTAGGTGATGTCCTGGAGGCGTTCCATGCGCTCCTCGTACTCGACGCCGTCCGCCTTCATCGCGGCCACGGCCTCGCCCCGCGCCTTGTTCTGCTGGGCGGCGAGGATCTGCCGTGGGTCGTCCAGCGTGGACTCCACGACGGACACCATGTCCAGTGCGTACGACGGCGACTCGGGGTCCAGCAGTTCGAACGCGGCCAGAGCGAAGGTGGACAGCGGCTGGTTCAGCGCGAAGTCCTGCTGCAGATCCACGGTGAGGCGGACGATGCGGCCCTCGGCGTCCGGCTTGTCGAGCTTCTCGACGATGCCGCCGTCCAGCAGCGAGCGGTAGATGGCGATCGCCCGCCGGATGTGCCGGAGTTGCTGCTTGCGCGGCTCGTGGTTGTCCTCCAGCAGGCGCCGCATCGCCTCGAAGGCGTTGCCGGGCCGGGCGATCACCGACAGCAGCATCGTGTGCGTCACCCGGAAGCGGGACGTCAGCGGTTCCGGCTCGGACTCGATGAGCTTGTCGAAGGTCTTCTCCGTCCAGGCGACGAAGCCCTCGGGCGCCTTCTTGCGGACGACCTTGCGCCGCTTCTTCGGGTCGTCGCCCGCCTTGGCCAGTGCCTTCTCGTTCTCGATGACGTGCTCGGGCGCCTGGGCTACGACGAAACCCTCCGTGTCGAAGCCCGCGCGCCCGGCCCGGCCGGCGATCTGGTGGAACTCGCGGGCGCGCAGCGTACGCACACGGCTGCCGTCGTACTTGGTGAGTGCCGTGAACAGCACCGTCCGGATGGGCACGTTGACGCCCACACCGAGCGTGTCCGTGCCGCAGATGACCTTCAGCAGGCCTGCCTGCGCGAGCTTCTCCACCAGGCGCCGGTACTTGGGCAGCATGCCGGCGTGATGGACACCGATGCCGTGCCGTACGTAACGGGAGAGGTTGCGGCCGAACTTGGTGGTGAAGCGGAAGTTGCCGATCAGTTCGGCGATCTGGTCCTTCTCCTCACGCGAGCACATGTTGATGCTCATCAGCGCCTGCGCCCGCTCCACCGCCTGCGCCTGCGTGAAGTGCACGATGTAGACGGGCGCCTGCCGGGCCTCCAGCAGGTCGGTGAGCGTCTCCGTGAGCGGCGTGTACCGGTACTCGTACGAGAGCGGCACCGGCCGGGTCGCCGAACGGACCACCGCCGTGGGGCGGCCCGTGCGGCGCGTGAGGTCCTTCTCGAAGAAGGAGACGTCGCCGAGCGTGGCCGACATCAGGACGAACTGCGCCTGCGGCAGCTCCAGCAGGGGGATCTGCCAGGCCCAGCCACGGTCCGGCTCCGCATAGAAGTGGAACTCGTCCATGACCACCTGGCCGACGTCCGCGTCCTTTCCGTCACGCAGCGCGATCGACGCGAGAACCTCGGCCGTGCAGCAGATGACGGGGGCGTCGGCGTTGACGGACGCGTCGCCGGTCAGCATGCCGACGTTCTCGGTGCCGAAGAGCTTGCAGAGCTCGAAGAACTTCTCCGACACGAGCGCCTTGATCGGAGCTGTGTAGAAGGTGACCTCGTCCCGGGCCAGCGCGGCGAAATGGGCACCCGCGGCGATCATGCTCTTGCCGGAGCCGGTGGGCGTCGACACGATCACGTTCGCACCAGATACCGCCTCGATCAGCGCTTCCTCCTGGTGGGGGTAGAGCGTGAGGCCACGCTCCTGGGCCCACGACTCGAAAGCCTCGTACAGGTCGTCGGGGTCGGCGGTCGGCGGCAGCTGATCGATGAGGGTCACGCACCCATCTTGCCTGGCCTCCTCCCCTCCGCGGGAATCGGATGCCAGTCCGAAGATCGCGAACGCTACGCTGTGTCGCCGACGGAGCGTCAACGCACCCGGTCAACTGGACAGCGGCACACGAGGAATGGGGCAGGCAACGGCGATGATGGGACCAGCACACTCACTGTCGGGCGCCGCGGCCTGGCTCGGCGTCGGGGCGGCCGCCGCGGCAGCCGGGCACCCGATGCCCTGGCCGGTCCTGCTGTCGGGGGCGCTGATCTGCGCCGGAGCCGCGCTCGCTCCCGATCTCGACCACAAGGCCGCCACGATCTCGCGGTCCTTCGGGCCGCTGTCACGCTGGCTGTGCGAGATCGTCGACAAGCTCTCCTACGCCGTCTACAAGGCCACGAAGAAGCAGGGCGACCCGCGTCGCTCGGGCGGGCATCGCACGCTCACGCACACCTGGCTGTGGGCCGTGCTGATCGGTGCGGGCAGCTCGGCCGTGGCGATCACCGGCGACCGCTGGGGGGTGCTCGCGATCCTTTTCGTGCACCTGGTGCTGGCGATCGAAGGCCTGCTGTGGCGGGCGACGCGCGGCTCCAGCGCCGACGTCCTGGTGTGGCTGCTGGCCGCGACCAGCGCGTGGATCGTCGCCGGTGTGCTGGACAAGCCGGGCAACGGCTCGGACTGGCTGTTCGGCGCGCCGGGGCAGGAGTACCTGTGGCTGGGCCTGCCGGTCCTGCTGGGCGCGATAGTGCACGACATCGGGGACGCGCTGACCGTCTCCGGCTGCCCGATACTGTGGCCGATCCCGGTGGGCCGCAAGCGTTGGTACCCGGTCGGTCCGCCGAAGGCCATGCGGTTCCGGGCCGGCAGCTGGGTCGAGCTCAAGGTGCTGATGCCGGCGTTCATGGTGCTCGGCGGAGTGGGCTGCGCGGCGGCGCTCAACGTCATCTGAGCCCTCGACCGGCGCCTGTTCCGGGCAGGTCAGCCCGTGCCGCCGGCGCCCTCGCCACCCCCGTAACGCCGCTCGAACCGGGCGACACGGCCCTCCGAGTCCACCGTCCGCGCCTTGCCGGTGTAGAAGGGGTGGCTCTCCGAGGAGATCTCCACGTCCACGACCGGGTACGTCTCGCCGTCGTCCCAGTCGATGGTCTGCTCGCTGGTCGCGGTGGACCGGGTCAGGAAGGCGTAACCGGCGGCGCGGTCGCGGAAGACGACGGGGTGGTAGTCGGGGTGCTTGCCCTGCTGCATGGCTGCTCCTTGTGCGGCGCAGGTCGGTATGGCGGTGCGGGGCCAGTGGGGACGGTGGCGCCGACGGGGTCAGCGGGACTGGGTGTCCTCGTCGACGATGTGCACCGCGGCCTCCTCGGCGGAGGCGGCCGCACCGTCGATACCCACGTCCGTGGCGACCAGCGCGGGCTCCTCGTCCTCGTGCGCCCCCTCGTCGGGTGCCACGAGACGGCCGGAGCGAACGGCGCCGACCTCGTTGTCCAGCAGTTCCCCGTCAGTGCCCTGGCAGTCCCCGAGGCCGTCACCGTCGGGTTCGCCAGGATCCGGCAGCTCTTCGGCGAGCCGCTGGTCCAGCGTTTCGCCGCGCCGGCGCTCCGCGGCCGTCACGCCGCTGTGCTCCACGGCCCAGGGGCGCTCCGGAGGGGACCAGCCCCGGTCGAGGGGATCGTCGACGCCGTCGTATTCAAGGGTGTCCTCGGCGTCGAGCAGCCCCGTGTCCTCTCTTTGCTCGGACCTGTCGGGCTGGTAGACGTCGTCTCCCCAACCGTCGGCGCTGTTCACGGGTACCTCCAGGGGGGTGGGACGGGCCCGTTCTCACCGTGGCCCGCGCCGGGCCGCCGCTGCACGGGGCACTGGCGCCACCCGTCGAGGATCCGCGTGGTTCCCGGGCGTTCCCCCAGCCGGTGCCTACCCCCAGACTTCCACCCCGGTTCGGGACCGCGCAACGGCACGGGCCCGGCCCCCGGAACGGCCCACCGACGGCCCGGGCCGGCGCACCCGTGGTCTGCGCCCCGACCGATCCAGCGCGCTGCTGGGCGCGCCCTGCCGGGGGCATCGCGCCTGGAGCGGGGCGTGTCCGGCGCGGGGCGTGTCCGGCGCCGGGCAGGGGGAGCCGTCGACGCACAGGAGCTCCCGTCGGGCGGGGGCGCCGCCGGACCCTGCCGGCTCAGCCCCCCGCCCCCCGTAGCGCCGTCACCCGTGCCACGACCGCCACAGCGCCGCGTACGCCCCGTCCGCGGCCACCAGCTCGTCGTGGCTGCCCAGCTCGCTGATGCGGCCGTTCTCGACGACGGCGATGACGTCGGCGTCGTGGGCCGTGTGCAGGCGGTGGGCGATCGCGACCACCGTGCGGCCGTCAAGGACACGCGCGAGGGAGCGCTCCAGGTGACGGGCGGCCCGTGGGTCGAGCAGGGAGGTCGCCTCGTCCAGGACCAGCGTGTGCGGGTCGGCCAGCACCAGGCGGGCCAGCGCGATCTGCTGGGCCTGGGCCGGGGTGAGGGCGAAGCCGCCCGATCCGACCTCGGTGTCCAGGCCCTCGTCCAGGGCCCGGGCCCAGTCGTCCGCATCGACCGCGCCCAGTGCCGCCCACAGCTCGGCGTCGGTGGCCTCGGTGCGGGCCAGCCGGAGGTTGTCGCGCAGCGAGCCCACGAAGACGTGATGCTCCTGGTTGACGAGGGCGACGTGCGAGCGGACCCGCTCCGCGGTCATCCGGGACAGCTCGGCACCGCCGAGGGTGACCCGGCCGGCGCGGGGCCCGTAGATGCCGGCGAGCAGCCTGCCCAGGGTGGACTTGCCCGCGCCCGAGGGGCCGACCAGCGCCAGCCGGGTGCCGGGAGCCACCTCCAGGGACACCTTGCGCAGGACGTCCACGCCGTCCCGGTAGCCGAAGTACACCCGGTCGGCGTGTACGTCCCGCCCGTCCGGAGCCAGCGCGCCGTCCCCGGTGTCCGGTTCGATGTCCCGGACTCCGACCAGCCGGGCCAGCGACACCTGGGCCACCTGCAGCTCGTCGTACCAGCGCAGGATCAGCCCCACCGGGTCGACGAGCATCTGCGCGATGAGCGCGGCCGTGGTCAGCTGGCCGACTCCGATCCAGCCCCGCAGCACGAACACCCCGCCGACGAGCAGCACCGAGGCGAGCACCGTGACATGGGTGACGTTGATGACCGGGAAGAGCACCGACCGCAGCCAGAGCGTGTAGCGCTCCCAGGCCGTCCACTCCCTGATCCGGCGTTCCGACAGCTCGATGCGGCGGGCGCTGAGGCGGTGGGCCTCGACGGTGCGCCCGGCGTCCACGGTCTCGGTGAGCGCGGCGGCCACGGCGGCGTACCCGGCGGCCTCCGAGCGGTAGGCGGAGGGGGCCCGCCGGAAGTACCAGCGGCAGCCGGTCACCAGCAGCGGCACGGCGAGCAGCACGGCCGGCGCCAGCGGCGGCGCCGTGACCACCAGCCCGCCGAGCAGCAGCGCCGCCCACACCACGCCGATCGCCAGCTGCGGCACGGCCTCGCGCATCGCGTTGCCGAGCCGGTCGATGTCGGTCGTGATACGGGACAGCAGGTCACCCGTGCCGGCCCGCTCCAGAACGCCCGGCGGCAGCCCGACCGACCGCACGAGGAAGTCCTCGCGCAGGTCGGCCAGCATCCGCTCGCCGAGCATCGCACCTCGCAGCCGCACCTCCCGCACGAACGCGGCCTGGACGACCAGCGCCAGCACGAACAGCGTGGCGGTCAGCCCCAGATGGAGCTCCCGCGCGCCGTCCGACAGCCGTTCCACGAGCCCGCCCAGCAGGTACGGCCCCACCATCGAGGCGACGACGGCGACCGTGTTGACGGTGACGAGGACGAGGAAGGCACGCCGGTGCCGGCGCAGAAGTTCGGCCACGTAGGCGCGTACGGTCGCGGGGGCGCCGACGGGCAGGGTGCTCGCCGTCGTCGGAGCCGCCGGGTCGTACGCCGGTGGCGCCACGCCGATCATGCTGTCTCCTCGATCTCTTCCAGCTCTTGCAGGTCGTCCAGCTCGTCAAGCGCGCCGCGCAGCGCGGCCTCGTCATCGGTCTCCCGCGTCACCACGGCCCGGTACCGGTGTTCGCTGTGCACGAGCTCCCGGTGGACGCCGACCGCCGCGACCTCGCCGTCGTGCAGGAACACCACCCGGTCCGCGCGGTCCAGCAGCAGCGGCGACGAGGTGAACACCACGGTCGTGCGTTCCGCCCGCAGTTCCCGCAGCCCCTCCGCGATGCGCGCCTCGGTGTGCGAGTCGACGGCGGAGGTCGGCTCGTCCAGGACGAGCACCTCGGGGTCCGTGATCAGCGACCGGGCCAGCGCGAGGCGCTGGCGCTGGCCGCCCGACAGGGACCGGCCGCGCTCGGTGATACGGGCGTCCATCGGGTCCTCGGCGTCGATCGACCCTTGCACGAGCGCCGCGAGCACGTCGTCGCACTGCGCCGCCGCCAGCGCCTGCTCGGCGCCGACGTCGCCCGACGCGGGCACGTCGAGCAGGTCGCGCAGGGTGCCGGACAGCAGCACCGGATCCTTGTCCTGGACCAGGACGGCCGTACGTGCGGCGTCCAGCGGCAGCTCGTCGAGCGGCACACCGCCCAGCAGCACCGACGTGGCCTTCTCCGCGGGATGCCCGCCGAGCCGTTCCGCCAGCCGTCCGGCCGCGTCCGGGTCGCCGCACACCACGGCGGTGAACCGGCCGGAGGGCGCGAGCAGACCGGTGGCCGGGTCGTACAGGTCTCCGGAGGGGACGTCGGCCGCGCGCGACCCCGCGGTGTCCGTGGCCCGCTCCAGCGCCAGCACGCGCGCGGCCCGCTTGGCCGAGGGCCGGGAGAAGGAGTACGCCATGGCGATCTCCTCGAAGTGCCGCAGCGGATAAGTGAGGATCATGACCGAGCTGTAGACGGTGACCAGTTCGCCGACGGTGATCCGGCCCTGATGGGCCAGGTGCACGCCGTACCAGACGACCGTCATCAGCAGCAGCCCCGGCAGCAGTACCTGGACCGCGGAGATCAGGGACCACATCCGTGCGGTGCGCACGGCCGCGTGGCGGACCTCCTGGGAGGCGCGGCGGTAGCGGTCGAGGAACAGCTCCTCGCCGCCGATACCGCGCAGCACGCGCAGACCGGCGACGGTGTCCGAGGCAAGTTCGGTGGCGCGGCCCGCCTTCTCGCGCTGGAAGTCGGCGCGCCGGGTCGCCCGGGGCAGCAGTGGCAGCACCGCGACCGCCAGCACGGGCAGGCCCACGGCGACGACCACGCCGAGCGCCGGCTGGTAGACGACCAGGCCGACGCAGACCAGCACGATGGTGAGCGCCGCCGCGGTGAACCGGGAGAGGGCCTCCACGAACCAGCCGATCTTCTCGACGTCACCCGTGGACACGGCCACGACCTCGCCGGCCGCGACACGCCGGGTCAGTGCCGAGCCCAGGAGGGCGGCCTTGCGGGCCAGCAGCTGCTGAACGCGGGCCGCCGCCGTGATCCAGTTGGTGACCGCGGCGCGGTGCAGGAAGGTGTCGCCGACCGCGGTGCCGACGCAGGCCAGCGCCATCAGCGCGCCCGCGAGCGCCAGCCGTGCGCCGGAGTGGTCGACGACGGCCTGGACGGCGAACCCGACGCAGAACGGCAGCGAGGTCACGGAGGTGAAGTGCAGCAGCCCCCAGGCCAGCGATCTGAGCTGTCCGCCCAGTTGGTTCCGGAAGAGCCATCTCAGGAATCGGGGACCCGAGCGCGCGTCCGGTACACCCGGGTCGGGATACGGAAGGTCTTGAATCTGCATGACGTCCCAAGTGGCTCGTGTCAGGGGATGGGGGGAGAGCCGCGCTACGCGGATCGAGCGGTAACAAGCCGTGAAAGGTTCGCGTCACAGGATGGTCAAAATCAAACGGTTTTCCCCGGCCGTGGCGCGGATTCGGCAGCGGCCCACGGTGCGAGCATGGAGTGATGCGGACTGACGGCGTACGGCGTGCGGTGGTTGCGACGGCGGCCCTCGGATCCCTGCTGACGGCCCTGTCGGCCTGCGGCGGTTCGGGCACCGGGCACCACGGCGGCGGCGGGACGGGAACCGCGGGCAAGGCAGCGCACACCCGCCCCGCCGATCGTCCCGCCTCCACGGACCCGACCCGCATCCCGGACGTCGGAGACCGACTCCAGCGGCGCATCCCCGCCGACTCACGCCAGGTCGTCGTGGTCTACGGCGAGGGAAGGGATTCCGCCGACTCCACGGTCGTGCTGTACACGAGGCAGGGCTCCAGCTGGCAGCGGACCCGCAGTTGGGCGGCGCACAACGGCAAGAAGGGCTGGACGACCGACCATCACGAGGGCGACAACCGCAGTCCCGTCGGGGTGTTCACGCTCAGCGACGCGGGCGGCGTGCTCCCGGACCCGGGTGCCAGGCTCCCGTACACGCGGTCGGCCTCCTTCGCGGCCCCGCGCTGGTGGGCCAGGTCGTACTGGCACGACTTCGACTACGTCATCGCCATCGACTACAACCGCGTCAAGGGCACCCCTCCGAACGACCCGACCCGTCCCCAGGGCACGTCCAGGGGCGGTGGAATCTGGCTGCATCTGGACCACGGAAGCGGTACGTCGGCCTGCGTCAGCCTGCCCAAGCCGGCGATGCGGTACCTGCTGCGCACGCTCGACCCGGGTCGGCATCCTGTGGTGGTGATGGGGGACAGGGCGGGCCTGCGGGCCTGAGGCACCGGGTTGTGATGGAGCTGCGGGTACCGCAGGAGTTCGGTGCCCGGTCGACTGTTCAGCGGGCGCCTTACGTGGCGAAGCGGCGTGTCTCCAGTCTCCGGCGCACCCAGGCAGCGAAGTCGTCTCCGGGTCCTGCCGGCTGCACGTCTGCCAGCATCGCTTCCATCTCGCGACCGGATGCGTCATCGACGCGCAGCAAGATCTCCAATCTGGTCAGCGGCACGAGTCGGATGACCGGAATGGTGGGACGGCGGCACTCCCGCAGGAGATTGGTTCGGTCGAGGAGGTGAACCATCTGCGGGATCGCTTCGTCGCGCAACGCGCTTGCCAGCGCCTCACCGCGGATGTCTCGGTTGTCCTCGCGTAGAGCCCAGCGTGAGCGGAGCCGCCCCTCGCTGTCGGGCACATGTGCTGCCCGTGGTGGTGGAATCACGTCGCCGGCCACAACCGCCGGACCGAAGGCGCGGGGAGCCCCCACCTCGCCGCTGGTCCAGTGCCGCCGGTTGATCCACTCCCAGTACGGAGCCGGAACAATGCGGTACCCCACCTCGAACACGGCGGCGTCCGGGTCGACGTAGTGCCGGACGAACCCGAGAACAGCTTGGTCACCAGTGTCCGTGACGAAGCGGAAGGTGCGGCCGGACCGCTTGCAGCCGACTGCTCTCATCACTGGCGCCACATACTCCCTGACCAGCAAGTCGAGCGGACTCATCGGTCTCTCCTCTGTCTGCGCGCCGCTGACGGAGCCGCCGGCTGCTGCCGCAGCGTAGCGCCGCGCACCGACAGCCACCGAGGTGTGTCGCGCCAGGGCGCAATGGATGACCGTGAACTTGTGCCGGGCGCCTCACTTGCCACACGGCGCCCCGCTCCCGGCTCCGCACAAATCACGTGCGGGCCGACGGCTCCCGCACTACGGTGGGCGTCGTTCAGGTGCGAAGGCTGCGGCTACTTCGCCTGTCAAGCGGGAGACGCGGGTTCGAATCCCGCCGCCGGCCTCGGCCGGTGTCGTCCAGTGGCCGAGGATGCCTTGTGCCGCCGCCGACTCTGACCTCTGAACACGAGCACGAGCCGCCCGCCACGGGGGACATGGGCGGGCGGCTCGCCGCGTTCAGCACATCTCATGACAAGTAGCAGGCTGTCTTCTTGCGCCCGGTGCGCCCCAGGCGCTCACGCCGCCCCGCCGGGGCGGCAGATATTCGCTGGACATCGCGAACGTCAGCGGCGAGCGTTGGCGGAATGCAACAAGGGAAGATCTGGGACGCTGATGTTGCGCAGCGCTATGACACGCCGGGACACGGTATGTTCGCGCCTGAGGTCCTGGGGCCGACCGTGGATCGTCTCGCTGAGCTCGCAGGTGAGGGAGCGGCACTTGAGTTCGCCATCGGGACCGGCCGCGTAGCCGTGCCGCTCGCCGAGCGGGGCGTTTCCGTCACCGGTATCGAGTTGTCACGGCCGATGGTGGAGCAACTGCGGACCAAGGCGGACGAAGCGACGATCCCGGTGGTCATCGGGGACATGGCGACCACTGTCGTGCCGGGGACGTACAGCCTGGTCTACCTCGTCTACAACACGATCTCCAACCTGCTCACCCAGGCTGAGCAGGTCGCATGCTTTCGCAATGCGGCCCGGCACCTTGAGCCTGGTGGCCGGTTCGTGATCGAGCTCTGGGTGCCCGAGTTGCGCAAGCTCCCACCGGGTCAGACGGCCACCGTGTGGCAGTCCGAACCCGGCTACATCGGTCTGGACACCTACGACGTCCTGCGGCAGCACGTCGTATCGCATCACATCCGATTCGACGAGACGGAGCAGGCCCAGCTGTTCCGCAGCCCTCACCGCTACATCTGGCCGGCGGAACTCGACTTGATGGCTCAGCTTGCCGGGTTCGAGCTGGAGACCAGGCATGCGGACTGGGGCGGCGCCGCATTCACCGCCGAGTCGCGTTCTCATGTCTCCGTCTATCGCATGCCGCAGACGTCGTAGCCGCCACAGGGACGGGGTCTGGCAGCGGGGGACGGTACCCGTTGCGCAGGCGTCGAGAGCCCCGTAGAACACCGGCCATGAAGAGACGGATCATCATGTCCATGCTCGCCGGAGCGGCCCTCCTGGCGAGCACCCTCCTCGGGGCGGGTCCCGCTCGGTCCGCCGACGTCCCCGCCGAGTTCGGAACGGACTGGCACGACCCCGTCACAGCCGCTCCGCCCGTCCCCAAGCCCTCGGGCCCGTCCTGCCGAGTCACCGTCGCCGAGGCGCAGTTCCGCGATTTCACGCCGTACAAGGGCACTTACACGCCGCCCGAGGGCTGCGGTGACCGCTGGAGCAAGGTCGTGCTGCGCCTCGACGGCAAGGTCAAGGGGCGGCAGTTCGACCGGCTCGGCTCTCTGCACGTGGGCGGCGTCGAGATCTTCCGTACGTCGACCCCCGAGCCGTCCCCCGACGGCATCGCCTGGTCCGTCGAGAAGGACGTCACGCGCTACAGCGACACCTTCCACCGCGGCCAGGACGTCGAGATGCTCATCGGCAACGTTGTCGACGACACGTACACCGGGGTCATCGACGTCAAGGTCACTCTGACGTTCTACCCGGGCACGCCTCCCCGGGCGCACACCCCCGACCGTGTCCGCACGCTCCAGGACGGCACCCTCACCACCCCGCGCAACAGCGAACGCATAGTCGCCGAGGTGTACGCCACCGGCTCCGGTGGCGGTTGCGAGGAGTACTGGTACCTGACCGTGCCCGACTCCGCCCCGTACTCCTGCAAGGCCGGCAACGGCCCCTACCGAGAGGTGCAGATCAAGGTCGACGGCCGACTCGCCGGCATCGCGACCCCCTTCCCGCACGTATGGACCGGTGGCTGGTCCAACCCCTTCCTCTGGTACGTCGTACCGGGGCCGCGTGCCTTCGACATCAAGCCGATCGAATACGACCTGACGCCCTTCGCCGGGATCCTCAACGACGGGCGCCCGCACCGCGTCGAGGTCTCGGTAGCCGGCGTGCCCGAGGGGCAGAGCGGCTGGAGCGCTCCCGTGAACGTCCTCGTCTGGCAGGACGCCCGCGCGGCGCAGGTCACCGGCGAGCTCACCGCGCACAGGGAAGGCGCCCTCGCCAACTCCTCGACATACACGCCGGGTTCGGAGCACCGCCTGGACACCCGGGGCAGTCACCGGCTCACCGTCGCCGGATACGTCGACACCTCGCACGGCCGGGTGACGACCACCGTCAGCCGCTCGCTGGCCAACACCTCCGTGCACCGCTGGACCGACGGCGAGACCGTGGACGGGCTCGACGCCACCTGGACGGACGACGAGTCGGTCACCGTCGACGGGCGCGGACCGGCCCGCACGACGCGAACGCACCGGACGTACACGATGGACGGGACGACGACCACAGGCGCGGACGACCGGCTGCGCACGGTGCTGACGCTCGGCGACCGCGCCACGGCGGTCGAGTCCCGGGGGCGTGGGCGCACCGTGTGGTCACGGCTCGACGACACCTACACAGGCGATGCCACCTTCACCCTCAACGTTCCGCGCGACCAGCGGCACGCCGTCGGCACGACGAGTGAGCGCTACCGCCTCACGGGCTCATCCGGCTGCTACGACCGCTCCCTGACGACCGTTCAGGGGGTGCTCACGGAGGATCGCAGGGGCTGCTGAGACAGATGGCGTGCGATGCGTCACTCGGGACGTGATTTACCTGGCTGAAACGCGAGGGTCTTGTGCGGACGCAACGGGACCTACAAAGTGGCAGTCACGGAATCCGCTTTCCGTATGGCAGAAGTCCTGTCCCCGGCTTCTGCATGCGCCGCCGTCCCCCTAGGAGTGCCCGTGCCGCCGTCCGTACCGTCCCTCCCGCGACGGGTCGCACGCCTGCTGCGTACCTCTCTCTTCACGCAGGTCGCCTGTGCGCTTGTGCTCGGTATCGTCGTCGGAAAGCTGTGGCCGGAGTCGGCCACGGCTTTCCAGCCGCTCGGCGACGGTTTCACCCGGCTCATCAAAACGGTGATCTCGCCCTTGGTGTTCTGCGTGGTCGTCGTCGGTATCGCCAAGGCCGGTGACCTGAAGGCCTTCGGCCGGATCGGGGTCAAGGCCCTCGTCTGGTTCGAGGTCGCCTCCACGCTCGCCCTGCTCATCGGCCTGGTCGCCGCCAACGCCGTGGGGCCCGGCAGGGGCATGAACGTCGATCCGTCCACGCTCGACGCGGCGGCGGTGGACCAGAAGACGGGCGGCGGCCATCTGCCCTCGACGACCGAGTTCGTCCTCAACGCCCTCCCGCAGAGTTTCATCGGTGCCTTCGCGGAGAACGAGTTGCTGCAGGTGCTCATCCTGGCCTGCCTGGTCGGCGCCGCCCTGCTGCACCTCGGGCACACCAAGGTGCCGAAGGTCCTGCCGGCGATCGAGCAGGCGCAGGAGATCATCTTCGCTGTCGTCGGCTTCATCATGCGGCTGGCCCCGATCGCGGTGTTCGGCGCGATGGCCTACCTGGTGGGCCAGTACGGGCTGGGCGTGATGGAGACGTACGCCAAGCTCATCGTGCTGTGCTACGCGGCCGCGGCGCTGTTCATCGTGCTCCTCGCCGTCGCGCTCCGGATGGTCACCGGCCTCAGCCTCTGGAAGTTCATCCGTTACATCCGCGAGGAGATGCTGCTCGCGCTCGGCACCGCCTCCACCGAGTCCGTCATGCCGCGGGTGATGCAGAAGCTGCGCCGGGCCGGCGCCCGCGACGACGCCGTGGGCCTGGTGCTGCCCACCGGCTACTCCTTCAACCTCGACGGCGCCTCGCTGTACCTCTCCATCGGCACGCTGTTCATCGCCCAGGCCGTGGGCGTGGACCTCAGTCTGAGCCAGCAGATCACCGTGGTCCTGGTGCTGATGCTGACCAGCAAGGGTATGGCCGGCATCCCCGGTTCGGCCTTCCTCGCCTTGTCCGCGACCGCCTCCTCGCTGGGTGCCATCCCGGCCGGCGCCGTCGCCCTGCTGCTGGGCGTGGACCGGATCATGGACTCGATGCGTGTCGTCACCAACCTGCTCGGCAACTGCGTCGCCGTCTTCGCGGTCGCCCGCTGGGAGGGCGCGCTGGACGCGGCACGGGCGAAGAAGGTCCTGGCCGGCGAGGAGGTCCAGGAACTGCCGGAGCCCGAAGCGCCCGCCGACGAACTCGCCGGCGTGCCCGCCCAGCCCACCAAGGAGACCGCGGCCGAGACCGGCTGACCCCACGGCGCACGACGGGCCGCGGCCACCACTCCGGCAACGGGGAGTGGTGGCCGCGGCCCGTCGTGCGCTCGCCGTTCGCTGCTCAGCAGTGCCGTCCAGGCCCGGGGACGGCCCCGTCCACCAGCGTGTCCAGCAGTCCCCCGAGTACCTCGCGCTGCTCGTCCGTCAGCGGGGCCAGGATCTCCTCCGCGGCCGACCGGCGCGCGCCGTGCAGCTCCCGCAGGGCCTTGTGCCCGTCGTCCGTGAGCTCGATGCGGATCACCCGGCGGTTGGCCGGGTCGGGGACCCGTCGCACCTTGCCGCTCGCCTCCAGTCCGTCGACCAGCGTCGTCACGGCTCGGGGGACCACTTCCAGGCGTTCGGCGAGGTCGGCCATGCGGGGCGGCGAGTCGTAGTGTGCGAGGGTGCGCAGCAGCCGGGACTGCGCCGGGGTGACGCCCACGCCGCACCTCTCGATGTGCCGCTTCTGGATGCGGTGCACACGCCGGGTGAACCGCAGCAGCTGATCGGCGAGCGGGCCGTCGGAATCGGGGCTGGTCATGCGGGAACAATATCAGGACGACGTTCATTGTGAGTATAGGTAACAATGAGCTATGCTCCCGCAGTCCTCGCCCTCGTATGTCTCGTAGGAGCCCATGCACCCCGACCACGAACCCTCCTGGAACCCGCCGGCCGACGCCAAGGAACAGCCCCGGCAGGTGCGCCGCATCCTGCGGCTCTTCCGCCCCTATCGCGGCCGCCTCGCGGTCGTCGGCCTGCTGGTCGGCGCCTCCTCACTGGTCGGCGTCGCCACGCCCTTCCTGCTGAAGGCGATCCTCGACGTCGCGATCCCCGAGGGGCGTACCGGCCTGCTCAGCCTGCTCGCCCTCGGCATGATCCTCAGCGCCGTCCTCACCAGCGTCTTCGGCGTGCTGCAGACCCTGATCTCCACGACGGTCGGCCAGCGCGTCATGCACGACCTGCGCACCGCCGTCTACGGCCGCCTGCAGCGCATGTCGCTCGCCTTCTTCACCCGCACCCGCACCGGTGAGGTGCAGTCCCGCATCGCCAACGACATCGGCGGCATGCAGGCCACCGTCACCTCCACCGCCACCTCCCTGGTCTCCAACCTGACCAGCGTGGTCGCCACGATCGTGGCGATGGTCGCCCTCGACTGGCGGCTGACCGTCGTCTCACTGCTCCTCCTCCCCGTCTTCGTGTGGATCAGCCGTCGCGTCGGCAACGAACGCAAGAAGATCACCACCCAGCGGCAGAAGCAGATGGCCGCGATGGCCGCCACGGTCACCGAGTCGCTCTCCGTCAGCGGCATCCTGCTCGGTCGCACGATGGGCCGTTCCGACTCGCTCACCCGGTCCTTCTCCGACGAGTCCGAGCGCCTGGTCGACCTGGAGGTGAGGTCGAACATGGCCGGCCGCTGGCGCATGGCGGTGATCACGATCGTCATGGCCGCGATGCCCGCCGTCATCTACTGGACCGCGGGCATGGCTCTCCAGCTCGGCGGCCCGGAGGTCTCCATCGGCACGATCGTCGCCTTCGTCTCCCTCCAGCAGGGCCTGTTCCGCCCGGCGGTCAGTCTGCTGGGCACCGGCGTCCAGATCCAGGCCTCGCTGGCGCTCTTCCAGCGCATCTTCGAGTACCTGGACCTGCCGATCGACATCAGCGAGCGCGAACGGCCCATCCGGCTCGACCGGATCAAGGGCGAGGTCCGCTTCGAGGACGTGACGTTCCGCTACGACGCCACGAGCGCTCCGATCCTGGACGGCATCGACATCACCGTGCCCGCGGGCGGCAGCCTCGCCGTCGTCGGCCCGACCGGCGCCGGCAAGTCCACGCTCGGCTATCTGGTGCCGCGGCTGTACGACGTGACGGGCGGCCGTGTCACCCTCGACGGCGTCGACGTCCGCGACCTCGACTTCGACACCCTCGCGCGCGCGGTCGGCGTCGTCTCGCAGGAGACGTACCTCTTCCACGCCTCGGTCGCCGACAACCTGCGCTTCGCCAAGCCCGACGCCACCGACGAGGAGATCCAGCAGGCGGCGAAGGCGGCCCAGATCCACGAGCACATCGCTTCCCTGCCCGACGGCTACGACACCGTCGTCGGTGAGCGCGGCCACCGCTTCTCCGGGGGCGAGAAGCAGCGGCTGGCCATCGCCCGCACCATCCTGCGCGACCCGCCGGTCCTCATCCTCGACGAGGCGACCAGCGCCCTGGACACCCGCACCGAAGCCGCCGTCCAGGAGGCCATCGACGCCCTGTCGGCCAACCGCACCACGCTCACCATCGCGCACCGCCTATCCACCATCCGGGCCGCCGACCAGATCGTGGTCCTCGACTCCGGGCGCGTGGCCGAACGGGGCGCGCACGAGGAACTGCTGGAGCGGGACGGGCGCTATGCGGCGCTGGTGCGCCGGGACGTCCGACTGGAGCCGACAAAATGATGATATGCCGGGTTTATGGGTTCAGGTGGTTTACCGTGCCCGCATGGAGACGAACACTCCGTCACGGAGCACTGGGAGCGCGATCCGACTGACGCGCCGGGGCCGTCTCGTCCTGATCGCGGCCGGAGTCGTCGTGGCCGGCACTGCTGTGGCGGTACCGCTGCTGATCATGGGACGCGAGGGCGAGCCCCAGCCCAGGACGCTGGTGATCCCGGAGGGCTGGCGCGCCGGCCAGGTGTACGAGGCCGTCGACAAGGCCTTGACCCTGCCGCCCGGCACCACCAAGAAGTCCCTCTCCAAGGCGAATCTGAAGCTGCCGGGCGAGGCGCAGGGCAACCCCGAGGGCTACCTCTTCCCGGCGACCTATCCGCTCGACGAGAAGGCGACGCCGGAGCGGCTGCTGTCGTCCATGGTCGACGCGGCGAACAGGAAGTTCAACGGTGCCCCGGTCACCGCGGGCGCGCAGCGCAACGCGATGAACGTGTACCAGACGGTCACCATCGCCAGCATCGTGCAGGCCGAGGCCGCCACCAAGCCCGACATGGGCAAGGTGGCCCGGGTGATCTTCAACCGCCTGGAACGGGGCATGCCGTTGCAGATGGACTCCACCATCAACTACGCCCTGGGGCGCTCCGCCCTCAGGACGACGGAGAGCGACACGCGGATCCAGAGCCCCTACAACTCGTACGAGCGCATGGGGTTGCCGCCCACCCCCATCGGCAACCCCGGCGAGGACGCGATGCATGCCGCGATCAACCCGCCGCCGGGCGACTGGCTGTACTTCGTCACGGTCAGACCGGGCGACACCCGCTTCACCGCCGACTACGCCGAACACCAGCGCAACGTCGCCGAGTTCAACGGGAACCAGCAGAACTCACCCGCTCCGGCCGCTCCGGCCGTCCCGGCTGAACCTCCGGCGACGATGCCCACGGTGGGATGACCCGGTGGGTCGTCACGCGGCGGCGAGTGGTTCCTCGGTGAGCAGCCGCCTGATGTCCCGTACGGCCGCGCGGCCCGCGCCGAGGGTTTGCCGGCCGACGAGGTGGATCTGCGGGGCGGAGTGGGCGACCGATGGTGTCGGCCGGCGAGGTGGGTCTGCGGGGCGGCGGCCGTGTGCGTCCCTTCGACGCGGATCCCGCCGTCCCGGCTGAGCCTTTGGCGGTGATGCCCACGGGGGCCGTCACGCGGCGGCGAGTGGTTCCTCGGTGAGCAGCCGCCTGATGTCCCGTACGGCCGCGCGGCCCGCGCGGTTGGCGCCGATGGTGCTGGCCGAGGGGCCGTAGCCGACGAGGTGGATGCGCGGATCGGCGATCGCGCGGGTTCCCTCGACGCGAATTCCGCCACCCGCCTCGCGCAGCTTCAGCGGGGCCAGGTGGTCGATGGCGGGCCGGAAGCCGGTGGCCCACAGGATGACGTCGGCGTCCACGCGCCGCCCTTCCCCGCTCCACTCCACCCCGTCGGGCGTGATGCGGTCGAACATGGGCTGCCGGTCGAGGACCCCGTCCTCGATGCCCCGCCGGATCGCGTCGTTGAGCGGCAGCCCACTCACAGATGATTGACAACTATGCATAGCCCCTGGGAGAGTTGGAGGTAGAGGGGGACAGGGCACGCAGTCCTCCAGTGCATAGGGGAGGGGACAGCATGCGCCGCGTATTGCTCTGTGAACGCATCAGTGACGCCAAGGGGGAGCGTTCCGAGAGCATTGAAGCGCAGGACAAGAAGTTGCGTCGACATGCCGAGGCAGAGGACGTGACCATCATTGGCGTAGCTGACGACATCTCTGTTTCCGGTGACGTTGACCCGTTCCAGCGCAAGAAGTTGGGGCCGTGGCTGACAGAAGAGGGCCGGCAAAAGTGGGATGAGCTATGGGTCACCACGCAGGATCGTCTGTCTCGTAACGACATGCATGCCCATGCGTTCATGGCTCGTGTGGTTCATGAGTGGGGTAAGACGGTTGTCATCCTGGACAACCCCCGACTTGACTTCCGCACGCCAGAGGGGCGTGCCATTGCCTACGTACAGTCCATCGGTCCTGCCAGGGAACTAGAGCGCATCAAGGTTCGAGTCAGGGACAGCCACGAACGGCGCAGGTTCACCGCACGGTGGCACGGCGGTTTCCCTCCCTTTGGCTTCCGCCCTGTCAACCGGTACGAGAACGGTAAGACTGCGGCGTATCTCGAACGTGACCCTGAAATGGTCGAGATCCTCCATGAGATGCGACAGCAGATCATTGACGGACAGTCGTTCCTTGGGGTGGCTAAGTACCTCAACGCCAAGGGCGTGCTGACTGCCAGGGACAGGGCTAGGCTCCGCAAGGGTAAGCCTGTCAAGAGCCGCAAGGGGGAGGGCGTACAGGAGAAGTGGGCAGAGACCACGGTCAAGAACGTCCTCACCAGTGAGTCAACCCAGGGCTTGAAGAAGTATCAGGGAGAGTTGCTCTATGGGCCGGATGGGGCACCTGTCCGGTTGGCAGAGCCTGTCTTCACTGAGGAGGAGTGGGAGTCACTCCAGGCCGCTATCCAGCGGCGGACACTCAGTAAGGCCAAGAGGGCGAACAAGGTTAACCCCCTGTACGGTGTCGCCTTCTGTGCCATCTGCGGAGCCAAGGCAGTGCAGAAAGTCCGTACCCGAGGGGACATCACATACCGATACGCGGTCTGTGGATCCTTCCCCAAGGAAGACCGTTGCAAGGGCTCTGTGCGTGCAGATGAGCTTGAAGAGTGGATGGAGGTGCTCTTCCTCCAACGCTGGTTCCATGAGCCGGTAACCGAGAGGGTATGGGTTCCTGGCACAGACAACACCCGAGAGCTTGAGGAAGTGCGCAAGCGCATTGACCGGCTTAGGCGAGACTCTGTGGCCGGCCTCTGGGATGACGATCAGGAAGGCTTCCGGGGTCTCATGGCGTCTCTCATGGGGCGCAGGGATGAGCTTGCCGCGGAACCAGTGATCGAGGGTCACTGGTCTGAGGTGAGCACGGGACAGACCTACGGGGAACTCTGGCCAACTCTCGATGCTGAGGGCCGTAGGAAGCAACTCATCCGGTCCGGGTTCCGAGTTGAGTTGGCTCACGGGAAGTTTGAGGTCACGGGGCCTGAGCCTGAGACATGGCCCGAGAGGAAGGCTCGGCTCATCCGACTTGGCCACATGACTGACACGGACACTGTCAGCAGCGAGCCCGGGGAATAACCAGCAACACACCGTTGTTACATAGGCACGGGGCGTGCCTGTCGCCAAACAAGTACACGCCCCGTGTCTCCTGTGAAGGAGGGGCCAGGATACATGGCGCTGTACGTTGACGAGAACGGGGAAGGGCTGTCCGGCCGAGAGGAAGGGCAGTTGGAGACGTTGACTGAGCTAGTCAACGCTCTGGGGGACTACTGGAACGCAGGAATACTGACCCTGGCAGCAGCAGTCAAGGTCTACGCACAGACAGCGTGCCTTACCGAGGATGATGCCGCAGAGTTCCTGATAGGCCTCTGGGTTGACGACAGAGTGTCTGCGCTGGAGTACGGCGACAACTGAATAAGCAATACCCCGTGAGGGCCCGTGACAACAGTTACGGGCCCTCTGTCATGCCTGAGTGTCGAGCAGGAGGGGACAGGAAGTGACAGAGGCAGAGAGGGCATTTGCCATAGACAGCGTCGGACAGATGGCGTGGGGAGGTGCGATGGCTATCAATGCTGCCGTTTGGTTTGTGGCCGGCCTCTTGCATGTGAGCTATCCCGAGGCAGAAACGCTAGTGGCAGACGCTATGACAAAGGCAATGACAGCAGAGGTGGACACGAACCTAGTGAAGATTGGGAACGCCAATGACAACTAAGCAGATGACTGACGAAACGGCGGTAGACCCCTGGGGCGCTGTGAGTCCCTGGGAGAGGTACGCCCCGGGATTCAATGACGCCACCACCAGTGTGCAGCAGGGAGGCTCTGAGACGGCCGAGGATGGGCCGGAAATGCCGTCTGCCGAGGAACTAGCGGAGATCCTGGCAGAGGTCTACGGGCCCGAGACAGAGCAGACAGAGGAAGTGTCAGAGGCCATTGGCAGAAATGGCCTAGTGCTGATTGATGACCCTGACTGGATAGACATGACTGCCAGGAATATGGACTACATGCGTCACGTCTACCGGTCTAGCCTCAACCATGCTGACAAAAGTGTCCTTGGCGTTGTGGCGCTGCACTGTGGCGTCAATAGCCGTGGCTGCACTGCCTCCAATGAGACCTTGGCCGAGGAAGCCAACATAGACGTGGCCAACTTCCGTAAGAGGCTGAGCCGGCTAACCAAGGATGGTTGGATCCGAGAGAACGGCATGCGTCCCGCGGTGCGCCCTGGGATGAGCGGGACCAAGGTTCGGCACATCGGTGTCCAGAGGACATGGGTAGAGGGAGGGTCGTAAGAACCCTCCCTAGGTACCTGAGGTCAGGACGACCCTCTACAAGGGAGGGTCGTAACAACCTTCTCCAGGGAGGGTCAGGACGACCCCCCAAACATACATACCCTCCTACTTACGTAGGAGGGTAGTTAAACATCTACTAGTACTAGTGACTTAGTAAGTAGGTTCCTTGGCCTCTCAAGGGCCAAGGGGGATCCTGGTCAGCCAAGGCAGTGACCGAACGGAGTGAGGGAGCTAGTCGAGCTAGCCAGACTTTTAGGGGTCTGGCAGTGAGACACGAGACTTAGTCGAGTGGAGAGCTTGTCTCGACTAGAGATTGTCCCGCGCCCCGCAGAGCCTCTGTGTGGCTCTGTAGCGGCCTCTGAGTAGCTTCCTGGCCTCTCTGGTCATCTGAGCCTCTGTGCGGCCCCCAGAAGGGCGTACAGAGCGTCAAGGCCTGTCTGTGCCCGCTGTGTTGGGCCCTGTCCTTGGCTCCGAGACCGGGGACAGTGTCTCTCCTGTGATCTAGCTCTCAGTTCCCTCACTTTGTGTCTCACTACCCCCCTGAGTGACACCGACGTCATAAGTGAAGAGAGAGGGGAAACAGGCTTCCCCCTCTCTCAACACCTCCTCCGTAGTCGGTGGTCATGCGTTCCCCTCTCCTAGGTTCTGGCTCAGGGTTGCCTAGGTAAGTGGCTCCGGTCCCTATGTTCGCCATGTCATAGGGACCGGGGTCATTTTTTGTGCCCACTGACCCCACAACTCCACACATGGCATAAGGACGTGATCTCAATGAGCAAGACCTCTGTATGGGATAGGCGCACTTGGGGCGCCATCCGAGAAGTGAAGGGTATTACCTATCGGCAGATTGCCGAGGCTTGCGACGTTTACGAGGGCACTCCGGAGAAGTGGTTCAACAGCAACAGTGCCAACCGTAACCCCAAGCTTAAGCACCAAATCACCATGGCCAAGATCTTGGGTATTCCATTGCGAACCCTCCTGTCTGAGATCAAGGACCCTGGGGTTAGAGCGGCTATTCGAGCCGCTTACGACGACTAGACGTTAGGACACATGGCGAATGAATCACACTCCTCTGTATGCCAGGCTTACCGCTGTCATCTCTCGACCCCTGGTCCTTATCTCTGCTCTCGTCATCTCAATGCCGGCAGAGATTCAGCTAGCCCGTGCCTCTGGATTTGGGGACGGGTTCGAATACCTCATGCCTCTGACGCTTTCCCTGTACTCCGCGGCATCTGCTGTCATTGCTGCCACTAGGCCACGTGGTGCAAAGGGCCGGAAGTCCGCCATTGCTGGCAGTGGCGTTGCCCTGGGTCTGGCCCTCTCTGCTCAGGTAGTCGGACACCTAATCTCCAGTGGCTACATGACTTCTGGCCCGTTCCTGGTTTCGGCAGTCAGTTCCGTACCCGCACTCGCGGCCTGTCACATGCTCCATTTGTGCGCTACGCCAAAGGATGCTGTCGGTGTCACTCATGACGATTCAGTCGGTGAGGGACCTAATAGTGACGAGAACGACACAGAGGCTCAGGCCCCTGATGAGTGTCTGGCAGGCCGCTCCAAGGGACGTCCTAAGGCGTCTCTAGCGGCTATCCGGGATGCCGCACAGAACCTTGACGCGGTAGGCGAGAAGGTCACTGCCAAGGCTCTTGCTGCTGCATTCAAGGTCTCGGAGCGTACCGGGGCCCGATACCTCTCTCAGCTCACTGCCTAGGGGACTGCCATGGATGACAACACTACGGACAGCCTGATAGCCGGACAGCAGACACATGCAGAGGTGAATGATATGACGCCCCTAGAAGTGTATGAGGCCATTAGGGCCGGACACTTCAATGTCCGGGGCGAGTAAGGAACACACTGACTGAGAACTAGGTGTCATCAATGCTGACACCGACTGGGAGAGACCATGACTGATTACATTGTTGAGCCCCCGAATGACCTTCCCCTTTCCTCCAAGGTCAAGGCGCTGCGTAAGTCGTACGAGGATGCCAAGGCCAAGCTGTCTGAGTACAAGCAAGAGAATGCAGCCTATGCCACACGGAATGTGACCAGGGAATACGAGGCCACTACTCGTTACGAGATTCCGGCCCTGGTCAAGGCTGAGCAGGAATTGCAGGAACAGGAAGTTGCCGCGGTAGCGGCCGGTAAGGCACTGCCCGATAGGGATTCGGTGCTGCGCCCCATTCAGGCCAAGGTGGACGAATACAAGCGTATGGTGCCTGCCCTCAATGCCCTTGTGGAGAAGGCTCACCGGGAGTACTCAGACGCACTCAGGGATGACCTCTTGACCATGGGCCTTAAGGAGGCCCAGAAGGCTGCCAAGGCGCGCGAGGAGTGGGAGCGGCTCTATAAGGCTGCCATGGACGCTAGGCGCGCCCTGGAACGTCATGCAGGGTTGTTTGCATGGTGTGCCACCTCAGGAGACTACGAGACCACGCCCCTTGAAGGGGCCAGTGCCGGTAACAACGTTGAGTATTGGGAGCTGTCCGATGATGGCCGGCTCACTACAGAGGCAGCCATTGCCCTTGGCTATGAGGGAGTAGGCGTCATTGATGGACTCATTGTCATGCCAGAGCCGGTAAAGGATGAGGCCGCGGAAGCTGACGCTGAATTCTGGCGCACTTACAAGCCTAAGATGTTCATTGCCAAGGCTGACGGATATAGTAGTAATTGGGAGCACTGACACACTCCGGGGATTCTGGCGCCGTTCGTGGCTGTCAGGGTCCCCGGCTTTTGTGTTTGGCGCCGGCTCTTCTGGGAATCCTGAAACCCGTACATGCTCGAATGCAAGGACTCTAGACGGGGGTGTTTCCGATCATGAAAGTTCCCAAACTCGTACACGATTCCGGGAAGGCGCTCCCGGCGGGTTCGCCAAGCGGAAAGCCAAGCATTACCCCGGGGGTGTGCGTGTGTATATACCTGGGCAGGTGCAGACAATGCCGGCATGCCTTTGGTGGGTGGCATGCGAAACGACACTGACAAGCTAGAGAGTAGACAGAGCAGGAGAGGTCAGGGGCAGAGACTTGGGCCCCATGGCAACGGCACAGGGTAAACGTTCTGGCTAAGTGCTCTTGTCTGCCACGAATGAACCGCGGCCAGACCAAGTGATGATCAGTCCGTCTGCCCTGAGGGCTGCAAATGCCCGCTGGACTGTTGACGCAGCTACGTCGAACTCACTCGCCACGGCGAGGACAGCAGGCATGCGTGACCCTGAGGCGTAGGTGCCATCGGTGATCCTGGCCCTGAGGATGCTCACAAGCTGCGGGTAGACAGGCTGCGTCCGGTCGATCATGGGCCAAGCGTGCGACCGTTCGGGGATACACGCATCCGATGATTCGACCTTTCGAGTATTCGAGGGTACGAGTACGCTGACCCTTCTCCGGTACCCGCTGGAGACACAGAACGGCCCCGGGCAGAGGGACTAGCTCTGACACCGGGGCCTTGCCCCTATGGAGGTAGGGACTATGGGCATCATCCCAGAGGGTCAGTCAGAGCCGGCCAAGACTGTCATCTGTGAAGCGGGTGGCAGGATCGAGCAACTTCTCAAGAGGGCTCTCCTCATTCCCCGAGCATCTGAGGCCAGGGACATGCAGTCCTGGGAAGAGTCGATCCTGGGAGTGGCCAGGATGGACGTGGTCCGGGCCCTGTCCGTGGCAGAGGACGAGAAGGTCACCAGGGCGGAACTCACGGTGGCCCTGTTCTTCCTGGCACAGTCCGCCCGTGCTGCGGTGCGTGTCGCTGAGTCCAGGCAGGAGCGGCTAGACACCCTGCCCTAGCAGGCTGCACCCCAGAGACACGGCCCCTGGTGAGCACCATGACCAGGGGCCTTACTCATGCTCAGATCTACGGACAGTCATCATCCCTGGTCACGGGAGTGTGTTGTCAAAGTCCTGTGATAGGCAGACCGGTCACCGACACCACGCTCCTGGGCGGCAGCCCCTGCCGTACCCGCTCCTCCACGAGCGCGACCGCCGCGCGGCCGGCGTCCTCGTCGAAGGGGCCCTCACGGAAGACCGGCGGCCGTCTGGTCACCCACGTCGTGGCGGCCGCGTACGGGGCGATCTCCAGCAGGTGCTGCGTGCCGGAGGCACCCCCGCCCACCACGACCACCCGCTGCCCGGCGAACTCCTCCGGCCCGGCGTACTGCGCCGTGTGCAGCTGCCGCCCGCGGAAGGTCTCCTGGCCGGGATAGCGTGGCCAGAAGGGCCGGTCCCAGGTACCGGTCGCGTTGATCAGCGCCCGCGTCGACCAGACCCCGGCCGAGGTCTCCACGAGCAGCCGCCCACCGCCGCCCTCGCGTACGGCACGGACGTCGACAGGCCGCCGTACCCGCAGGCCGAAGGTGCGCTCGTACGTCGCGAAGTACTCGGCGACGACCTCCGAGGACGGCCGCGCAGGGTCGGCGCCGGTCAGTTCCATGCCGGGCAGGGAGTGCATCCCGTGCACCTTGCCGTACGTCAGTGACGGCCAGCGGAACTGCCAGGCGCCGCCCGGGCCGGGCGAGTGGTCGAGCACCACGAAGTCCCGCTCGGGTTCGAACCCGGTGCGCCGCAGGTGATAGGCGCTGGACAGTCCGGCCTGACCAGCGCCTATGACGACTACCTCGACCTCGCGCATGTTGTTCACGGTTGTACTAACACCGGCGAGGGCGTGGATCTTCCCGTCGGCTCACCGCCCGCTCGCGACGAGGAGCGGAGCGCCACCCGCCGCGGCCGTCGTCTCCAGCAGCCCACGCGACGCGAGCTCGGGAATCACCCCCTCCCCGAACCAGTACGCCTCCTCCAGGTGTGGATACCCGGAGAGCACGAAGTGCTCGACGCCCAGCGCGTGGTACTCCTCGATCCGTTCGGCGACCTCGGCATGACTGCCGACCAGCGCGGTGCCCGCGCCGCCACGGACCAGCCCGACGCCCGCCCACAGGTTCGGGTAGATCTCCAGGTCCTCGCGTGAGCCGCCGTGCAGGGCCAGCATCCGCTGCTGCCCCACCGACTCGCTGCGTCCCAGCGCCGCCTGCGCGGACGCGATCGTGTCCGCGTCCAGGTCGTCGAGCAGCCGGTGCGCGGTCGACCAGGCGTCCGCCGCCGAGTCACGCGAGATCGTGTGCAACCGGACCCCGAACCGGACCTCGCGGCCCTCCCGCTCGGCCAGCGCCCGGATCCAGTCGATCTTCTCCTTGACCTGCGCGGGCGGCTCGCCCCACGTCAGGTACACGTCCGCGTGCCGCGCCGCGACCGGACCCGCAGCCGGCGACGACCCGCCGAAGAACAGCTGCGGCACCGGGTCCGGCGGCAGCGCGGTCAGCCCGCCGTCGACCTGGTAGTGCTCGCCGTGGAAGTCGTACGGCTCACCGCGCCACACGCCGCGGACGACCGACAGGAACTCGTCCGTACGGGCGTACCGCCGGTCGTGGTCGAGCCGGTCCCCGAACCGGCGTTGCTCGGCCGAGTCACCGCCGGTGACGACGTTCAGCAGCAGCCGTCCGCGCGTGACGCGCTGATAGGTCGCCGCCATCTGCGCCGCCAGCGTCGGCGAGATCAGGCCCGGCCGGAACGCGACCAGGAACTTCAGCCGTTCGGTGTGCTGGGCGAGCGCCACCGTCGTCAGCCAGGCGTCCTCGCACCAGGTGCCGGTCGGTGTGAGCACCGCCTCGAAGCCCAACCGCTCGGCCGCCTTGGCGATCTGGGCCAGATACGCGATGTCGGGCGCGCGCACGCCGCTCGGCTGCCCGGCCTGGTTGGGCGCGTACGCGTGCCGGTCCACGAGGGTGCGGCCGTCGCCGGCGGTCGGCAGGAACCAGTGGAGACGTACGGTCATGTCACGAGCCTTCCGAGGGGCGGGGTGTGGTGGTCGACGGCGGCAGGTCGTCGTTGAACCGCGCGTCGGTGAAGTCGGCGAAGTCGACCTTGCGCGGGATGAGCTTCAGCCGGGTGAAGGTGTCGGCGATCTGCTGCTCGGAGGAGATGAGCGGCTTGTCGACGGCGACCGCGATCCGGGTGGTGTACGTGCGCTTCACCGCGGCCAGCGCCACGTCCTCGGGCAGACCGGTGTCCTTCGCCCAGACCTTCGCCCACTCCTTCTCGTGGGAGTACACCCACTTGTAGGCGCGTCGCAGCCGCTGAAGGTAGTCCTTGAGGGCGGCGGCCTTCTTCTCGTCCTTGAGCGCCTTGGGTGCCGCCACCTGGAAGGTGAGCCCGTTGGTGACGCCGTCGCCGGTGGTCAGGACACGGCCCTGCCTGGCCTGGAGCACCTGCGAGGTGTACGGGTCCCACACCGCCCACGCGTCGACCTTTCCGGACGTGAACGCGGCGAGCGCGTCGGCCGGCTGGAGGTACTTGACCTTGACGTCGCCGAAGCTCAGCCCGGCCTTCTTCAGGGACGCGACCAGCTGGTAGTGCGCGGAGGAACCCTGCGCGACGGCGATCGACCTGCCCTTGAGCTCCGCGGCGGAGGTCAGCTTCGAGCCGTTCGGTACGAGGATGGTGTCGCCCTTGGACGTGCCGTGCCAGGCCGCCACGACCTTGATCTTTGAGTTGGCGCCGGCCGCGAAGACCGGCGGGGTGTTGCCGACGCCGCCCGTATCCACGGCCCCGGCGTTGATGGCCTCCAACAGGGGCGGGCCGGAGGTGAACGTCGACCACTTGATCCTGTAGTCGAGGTTCTTGAGCTCTCCGGCGGCCCGCAGGATGGCCTCCGAACCGCCCTTCTGGTCACCGACGTCGAGCGTGACGGAGCCCTGCCCGTCGGTCCCGCCGTCCGAGGTGCCGGCCGACGAGGTGCCGCCGCAGGCGCTGAGCAGGAGGGCGAGGGGGAGGAGCAGTGCGGCGGGAGCGAGGCGTCGTCGCATGGTGGTTCCTGTTCTTCGATTGCGCAGGGCCGTTCAGGCGGCTTCGGCGGTGGGCTCGACACCCAGGCGGGTGAGCAGGGCGGCGCGCAGCTCCGCGAAGCGGGGGTCGGTGATGTCGCGCGGCCGGTCGAGGTCGATGCGCTGCTCGTGGGCGATGACGCCGCCGTCCATCACCAGGACACGGTCGGCGAGCAGCACCGCCTCCTCGACGTCGTGCGTGACCAGCAGTACGGCGCAGCCGCGGCGCTGCCACAGCTCGCCCACCAGACGCTGGGCCTTGATGCGGGTGAGCGCGTCGAGGGCGCCGAACGGCTCGTCGAGCAGCAGCAGATCGGGTTCGCGGACCAACGCGCGGGCGAGGGAGGCACGTTGGGCCTCGCCGCCAGAGAGCGTCTTGGGCCAGGCGTCCGAGCGGTGACTGAGACCGACCTCCTCCAGGGCCTGGTCGGCGACGGCGCGTTCCGGCTTGCCGGGCAGGCCCAGCAGGACGTTGCGCCACACCTTCTTCCACGGCATCAGCCGCGGCGCCTGGAAGGCGACGGCCCTGCGGCGCGGGACCAGGACGGTGCCCTCGATGTCCCGGTCGAGGCCGGCGAGGATGCGCAGCAGGGTGGACTTGCCGCAGCCGCTGCGGCCGAGCAGGGCAACGAACTCGCCCGGGCGTACGCCCAGTTGGAGATTGCCGATGACGGTCCGGCCGCCGAAGGAGCGGGTCAGCCCCTCGACCCTGACGGCATGGGTGGTCACCGGCCGGTGAACGTCGGTCGCCATTGCAGCAGCAGCCTTTCGAGGAGGCGGACGATGAAGTCGGCCAGCAGGCCGAGGAAGGCGTAGACGATCAGGCAGACCACGATCACGTCGGTCCTCAGGAAGTCCCGTGCCTGCACCATGAGGAACCCGATGCCGGAGTCGGCGTTGACCTGCTCGGCGAAGACCAGCGCCAGCCAGGCGATGCCGAGCGAGTACCTCAGGCCGGTCATCGCGCCGGGCAGCGCCCCCGGCAGGACCACATGCCGTACGAGTCCCCACCGTGACAGCCCCAGGGACTCCCCGGCCTCGATCAGCTGGGAGTCCACCCCGCGGATGCCGGCATGGACGTTGAGGTAGAGCGGGAAGGTCACGCCGAGCGTGATGATGGCGATCTTCGGGGCCTCGCCGATGCCGAACCAGATGATGAACAGCGGGATGAGACCCACGAACGGCACCGTCCGCAGCATCTGTACGGGGGCGTCGACGAGGTCCTCACCGATCCGGAACAGGCCCGAGAGCAGGGCGAGTCCGGTGCCGGTGACGGTGCCGAACAGCAGGCCGATCGCCACGCGCTGGAGCGAGGTGCCCATGGCGGAGGGCAGGGAACCGTCACTGATCATGTTCCCGGCGACCTGGGCGATACGGCCGGGGGCGGCCAGCACGTCGGGGGTCAACGCGCCGGTGCTGCTGAGCAGTTGCCAGAGCGCCAGCAACAGGACCGGGCCGGTGGTGCGGCGCAGCCAGCGGGGGAGACGGGTGCGGCGGTCGGAGGTGGGGACGATCGGTTCGAGGTCGAGAACGGGGCCCGATATTCCCGAAATGTCAGAGTCAGTCGTGCTGGGAGGGGCATGGCTGATGCTCATGAGTGCTCCACTGGAGGAGAACGACAGGCGAGCACGCCTCGTCACCGCCACGCCGGAGAGATCAGCCGAACCGATCAGCGGGCGTGCGGGTGGGCGGAACGATGGCGGGAGAGAAGAGAGAAGAGGAGGCGCGTCAGCGGCCGCGGCGACATGCTGCGGAGGCCACCCGCAGCAGGTCGATATGACCGCGCGTGGTGAGCAGGGCTGAACGCAACATGCACCTGAACGTAGCCAGATGGCGTGCCCACGGTCAATGGGCGTCTCGACCGGTGGACGCACGTATCGCCGGACGGGCGGACCTGCCCGGGTGAAACCGGGGCGCATGCGTCAGGATGGGGGCATGTCAGATGCCTTCACCACCCGAGTCCTGAACCTCACCACCGGCTCCGCGGAGAGGGTCGTCGACATCACCGGCGACTGCGAGTCCTTCCTGCGCGAGGCGGCGGCCGGCCGCGACGGCCTCCTCAACGTCTTCGTCCCGCACGCCACGGCGGGCATCGCGATCATCGAGACGGGCGCCGGCAGCGACGACGACCTGCTGGCCGCCCTGCACACCCTTCTCCCCGCCGACGACCGCTGGCAGCACCGCCACGGCAGCCCCGGCCACGGCCGTGACCACGTCCTGCCCGCCTTCGTCCCGCCCCACGCGACGCTGCCGGTGGTGAGCGGACGGCTGGAGCTGGGGACGTGGCAGTCGGTGTGTCTGGTGGACACGAACAAGGACAACGCCGACCGCCGGGTCCGGCTCAGCTTCCTGGGCTGAGCATGAGCTGACGCTCAACGGCCCAGGTAGGCCAGTTCGGAGAAGTGCCGCTGATAGGCGTCCAGCAGACGCTTGGCGACGGCGTACGAGTCGATCAGCGGGTGGATGGTCAGCGCCTTGACCGCGTGGGCGCGGTCGGCGGTCGTGGCCGCGTGGATCACCGCGCGTTCGGCTGCCTTGACCGCGCACACCAGGCCCTGGCCGTGGTCGGGCAACGGGGCTCCGGTGATGGGGCGTGCGCCGTTGGCGTCCACGTGGCACGGCACCTCGACGACGGCGTCGTCGTCGAGGACGGGGACGCGGCCACGGTTGCGGACGTTGAGGACGAGGGTGGTCCGCTCGTCCAGGGCGATGGCCCGCATCAGGGCGAGGGCCACCTGCTCGTATCCGCCGGATTCCAGGTCGCAGGAGTCCCGTTCACCCATGCCGACGGCGTCGCGGTTCTCGGCCATGTAGGTGGTCTCCCGCTCCAGGCGGGTGGCGTCCCAGGCGTTCCAGGCGGCGCGGGGTGCGGGCGAGCCGTCGGTGCCGGTGCCCAGGGAGTCGTAGAAGCGCTGCTGCTGGGAGTGGAGGAAGGCGCCGCGGGTCTGCTCCAAGGCGCGCGCGGAGCCGACCGACTCGCGGTGGAAGTAGTAGTAGTGCAGGTACTCGTTGGGCAGAGCGCGAAGCGTGCGCAGCAGGTCGGCGCCGAAGAGCCTGCCCTCCTCGAAGGAGGTCAGGGCGGCCTCGTCCGCCAGCAGGGACGGCAGCAGGTCCCGGCCGTCGGCGTACAGGCCGCACAGCCAGCCCAGGTGGTTCAGGCCCACGTAGTCCAGGCGGGTACGTGCCGGGTCGACGCCGAGCGCTCCGGCCACGCGCCGGCCGAGCCCCACCGGTGAGTCGCAGATCCCGATCACCCGGTCGCCCAGGAGGGCGGTCATGGCCTCGGTGACCAGGCCGGCGGGGTTGGTGAAGTTGATGACCCAGGCGTCGGGCGCGAGGGCGGCGATACGGCGGGCGATCCCGAGCGCCACCGGAATGGTGCGCAGCCCGTAGGAGATGCCGCCCGCGCCGACCGTCTCCTGGCCCAGGACGCCCTCCTCCAGGGCGATCCGCTCGTCCGCCGCCCGTCCGGCGAGCCCGCCGACGCGGATGGCGGAGAACACGAAGTCGGCTCCGGTGACCGCCTCGTCCAGGTCGGTGGTGATGGTGACGGCGGGCGGGTCGGGGTGCCCGGCGGCCTGGTCGGCCAGGACCTTGCGGATGGCCGCCAGCCGGGAGGCGTCCAGGTCGTACAGGGTCACGTCGGTGACGCGTCCTTCGCCGCGGTCGCCCAGCAGCGCCCGGTAGACCAGGGGGACGCGGAAGCCCCCGCCGCCCAGGACCGTGAGTCTCATATCTCGACCACCTCGACTCCGGCCTCGCGCAGCCGGTTACAGGTCTTCTCGTCCCCCGGGGCGTTGGTCACCACGACGTCGAGCTCCTCCGGACCGCACACCCGGGCCATGCCGGTGCCGGGGAACTTGCCCGCGTCCGCCAGCAGGACCACCTGGGCGCTCGCGGCGATCATCGCCCGCTTCACGGGGACCTCGACGGCGGTGGTGTCCAGCACCTGCCCGTCGGGGCGGATCCCGCTGGTGCCGAGGAACAGCCGGTCGGCATGGACCTGTCGCAGGTTGTCCTCGGTGAGGAAACCGACCAGCGAGCGGTACTCGCGCCGGACCACGCCGCCCAGCAGGATCAGCTGGACGTCCTTGTCGTCCTGGAGTTCCTCGTAGACGGCCAGGTTGCTGGTGATCACGGTCAGGGACCGGCCGTGCAGATGGCGGGCCACCCGGTGGGCCGTGGTGCCGATGTCGAGCAGCACCGTCTCGCCGTCCCTGACCAGATCGGCGCACCAGGCGGCCAGCGCGTCCTTGGCCTCGACCCTGACGGCGGCCACATCGGCGAACGGGTCGTCCTCACCGACGACCGGGGCGGCACCGCCGTAGACCCGCTTGAGCAGCCCCTCTTCCTCCAGCTGGGCGAGGTCGCGCCGGACCGTGGCCTGGCTGGCCCCGACCTTCTCGGCCAGGGAGGCCACCGTGATGGGCCCGTCCGCGCGCAGGGCACGCAGGATCAGCTGATGTCTTCGGTCAGGGAGCATGCCGCTGACCATACTCGCCAACTCGCCAAACTCAAGCAAAGTCGCGCATGAATGTCTCGATCTCTGCTTGACCCTTGTCAAAGTCGCGCACCGGGTGCACTCTCTTGCGTAATTCCGAGCCGGGTCCGGACCCCACTCCGGTCGGCCGAAGCGGATGAACGGCATGTTTCCGCCGTCACGGACGCGTCGGCACCGTCTGAGAGGACCAGGTCAAAGGCCCCGGGTGGCTGAAGGGTTCCCACCACGCCGATGCTCTTCAGCCACTCGGCCCCCGCCGCGCCCCCGAAGCCCACGGCTCACAGGTCCTGCCGGACATGCCGGACACGCCGAAACTAGGAGAAGATCGTGGACCTTTCCCGCAGACGATTCCTTCAGGCCGCCGTACTGACGGCCGCCACGGCCGGCGCCACCGCGGCGTGCGGCGGCTCCGGGGCGAGCGGCAGCAAGGACAGCAAGAACCTGAAGTTCTGGTACTGGGCCGGCGGCCTGAGCGACAAGGTCGTGGCCGACGCCAAGAAGCACTTCTCCGACGCCACCCTGAAGACGTCCGTCGTCGGCGGCGACTTCAAGACCAAGCTGCTCACCGGTCTGAAGTCCGCCGCGTCCGCCCCCGACATCACCGGCATCAAGGGCGAGGACATCGCCTCCTTCCTGCCCAACGCCAACCGTTTCATCGACCTGAACACCGTCGGCGCCGACAAGCTGGCACCGCAGTACCTGTCGTGGAAGCTGAAGCAGGCCACGAGCCAGGACGGCAAGCTCATCGGCTTCCCCATCGACATCGGTCCCTGCGCGCTGTACTACCGCGAGGACCTCTTCGAGAAGGCGGGCCTGCCCACCGACCCGGCGAAGGTCTCCGCCCAGCTGTCCACCTGGGACGACTACTTCGACGCCGGTGTCGAACTGCACAAGGCCATACCCAAGACCTTTTTGATCAACAACATCGGCGCCGTGTTCTCGATGCTCATCGGTCAGGGCACCAAGCGGTTCATCGACGAGGACAACAGGTTCATCGGCGACCAGGACCACATCCGCACCGCCTGGACCACCGCGGTGAAGCCCTACACCCTCAAGATCGACGCCAAGATCAACGACAACACCTGGAACGCCGCCATCGGCAACGGCACCCTGGGCACCGAGCTCGGCGCCGCCTGGCACGCGCTGGACATCTCCAACGCCGCTCCGGGCACCAAGGGCAAGTGGCGGGTGGCGAGCCTGCCGGGCGGCGCCTCCAACCTCGGCGGGTCCTTCCTGGCGCTGCCCGCGACCTGCGCCAACCCGGAACTGGCGTTCAAGGTCATCACCTGGATCCTCAGCCCCGAGAACCAGGCCCGCGGCTTCACCGACGCGGCCCTGTTCCCGACCGCCCCGGCCGCGTACAAGCTGCCCGCGCTGACCGGCGGCGACGCCTTCTTCGGCGGTCAGAAGACCATCGAGATCTTCGGCCCGGCAGCCGAGAAGATCCCCGCCGCCTACGAGGCCCCGGCCGACGCCGCGGTCTCCGCCGCCTATTTCAACGAGCTGACGAACATCGAGGCCAAGGGCAAGAAGCCCGAGGACGCCTGGCAGGACGCGGTCAGCCAGGCCAAGCAGATCGCCCAGCGGCAGGGAGTGAAGTGACATGTCGTCAAGCCCGGTAGCGGGCCCGGCCCCCACCGGCCCGTCCACGGGACCCGCCACCGGACCCACGGGCCGCCCGGCCCCGGATCACCGCCGCGGTCCGGGGCGGTCCGGCCGCCGGATCCGGCCGGTGTCGGCCGGGGCCCGGCGCGGGCCGCGACGCGGGATCGCCCGGTACTGGCCGCAGTACCTGGCGGTCTCGCCGTTCTACCTGCTCTTCACGGTCTTCATGCTCTTCCCGATGCTGTACACCGTGTACCTGGCGTTCCAGAAGTGGGACGGCATCGGGGACATGCAGTTCGTCGGACTCCAGCAGTTCCGCTTCCTGTGGGACGACCCCATCTTCTGGCTGTCCCTGCGCAACACCCTGGTCATCTGGGTGCTGTCCACCGTCCCCATGCTCTTCATGGCGCTGGTGCTGGCGGTCCTGGTGAACTCCACCCGGCGCTTCACCGGCTTCTACCGGGTGGCCCTGTTCATCCCGAGCATCACCTCGCTGGTGGCGGTCGCGATCTTCTTCGGCGCCGTCTTCAGCAACAACTTCGGCCTCATCAACGCCATCCTGAGGGCGCTGCACCTGTCAGCCGTGCCGTGGATGAGCAACGAGTGGACGATCAAGCTGGTGATCTCGGCACTGATGACCTGGCAATGGACCGGCTACAACGCCATCATCTACTTGGCCGGCCTCCAGGCGATCCCCTCCGAGCTCTACGAGGCCGCCAGGATGGACGGCGCCGGCCCGGCACGGATCTTCTTCTCCCTCACGATCCCGCTGCTGCGGCCCATCATCCTGTTCACCGTGGTGATCTCCACCGTCACCGGACTGCAGAGCTTCACCGAACCCCAGGTGCTGTTCAGCAGTGACGCGTCCACCAACCCCAACTCCGGCGGCCCGGGCCAGGCGGGACTGACCACGCTGCTGTACTTCTACAGCCAGGCCTTCGACCACAACGACTTCGGCTACGCCGCCGCCATCGTCTGGGCCTTCTTCCTGGTCATCCTGCTCATCGTCCTCATCAACTGGCGCCTGGTGCAGCGTAAGGAGCGACGGCCGTGAACAGCCAGAACCGCAGGCGCTTTCGAGGTCTGAGCGTCCACATCATCCTGATGGCCTGCGTCGCCATCTCGGTGTTCCCGTTCTACTGGATCGTCGTCATGGCGACCAACACCTCGCAGGACATCTACAGCTACCCACCGAAGCTGTGGTTCGGCGGCAACCTGCTGACCAACATCCAGCACCTGTTCGCCAAGATGGACTTCTGGGGATCACTGTTCAACACGGTGCTCGTGGCGGTCTGTACGACGACGCTGGTGCTGTTCTTCGACTCGCTGGCCGCGTTCGCCTTCGCCAAGTACGAGTTCCCGGGCAAGAAGTTCCTGTTCGGGCTGCTGCTGGCGCTGTACATCCTGCCGACACAGCTGGCGATCATCCCGCAGTACGAGATCATGGTGCAGCTCGGCTGGCTGGGCACGCTCAAGGCGCTCATCGTGCCGGCCGCGGCGAACGCCTTCGGCATCTTCTGGATGCGCCAGTACACCAGCACCGGCGTCCCCGACGAACTGCTGGACGCCGCACGCATCGAGGGCGCCGGGTTCTTCCGCCAGTACTGGCACGTGGTGCTGCCGTGCGTCCGCCCGGCGCTGGCATTCCTCGGCATCTACACCTTCATCGCCGCCTGGAACGACTACATCCTGCCCCTGGTGATGCTGGTCGACCCGAGCCATCTCACCCTCCAGGTGGCGCTGGCGCAGCTGTACGCGGGCCACTCCACCGACTACAGCATGGTGATGGCCGGAGTGCTGCTGGCGGTCATCCCGCTGGTGCTGGTGTTCACCTTCTTCGCCCGCGGTTTCATCGCCGACGCCACCAAGGGCGCCCTGCGCTGAGGCGGCATGACTCACCTGTCCGCGGGGTCCACCCAGGTGAGCCCGTCCTCGGAGGCCACGAGACCGCCGGCCCGCAGCGGCGTCTCGTCCTCCAGCGGGCCGCCGAAGACGCCACGCTCCTGCAGGACGGCACCTTCGTGGAACACCTGACGGACGGTGGCGGACTCGAAGAGCGGATTGCGCAGCCCGTCGGATGACGGGAGCCGGCCCACGGCCCCGTCGAGGTCCGAGGCGGCCGCCGACAGCCGGGCACCCGCCTGCTCCGGCCCCCCGAGGGACGAGTCGCCGGAGGCCAGCCCGCCCACCAGGTCGACGAACGCCTCCAGTTCCGTCGTACCGACCTCGGTGACCTTGCGCGCCTTCCAGAAGTACGACCGCTCGTCCTGGTGCATGTCGTAGAAGGAGACCAGGAATTCGTGGAACAGGCCGTACTCGTGCCGGTAGCGGGCCTCGAACTCGCCGAACAGGCGGTCCTCGTCCGGCATTCCGGCGAGGGCGCTGTTGATGGACCGGGCCGCGAGCAGGGCACCGTAGGTGGCGAGGTGCACACCGGAGGACAGCACCGGGTCGACGAAGCACGCCGCGTCACCGGCCAGCACCATGCCGGGCCGCCACAGCCGGGACTTCCAGTACGACCAGTCCCGGCGGACGCGGACCTGGTCGTACGGCACCTCCGTGGCCTGCGGAACCCCGTGCAGCAAGTCCCGGATCCCGGGACACGAGTCGATCATCCGGCGCCAGGCCGCCACCGGGTCCCGCTGGATCCGGTCGGCGTTCTCCCGGCTCACCACCGCTCCCACGCTCGTGAGGTCGTCCCGGAGCGGGATGTACCAGATCCAGCCCTCGTCGAAGGCGGAGCAGAAGATGTTGCCGTCGTTCGGCTCCGGGAGCCGTCCGCCCCCGGCGAAGTAGCCGAACACCGCGATGTTCCGGAAGAAGTCGGAGTACGTCCGCCTGCCGCCGACCTCGCCGTGGATCCGGCTGCCGTGGCCGGAGGCGTCCACGACGTAGCGTGCCCGGGCCTCACGCGATGCGCCGCCGGGGCCGGTCCAGCCGACGCCCCGCACCCGTTCCTCGTCGCCGAGCACGCCGGTGACGCGGCAGCCCTCGCGGACGTCCACACCGACCCGGCGGGCGTTGTCCAGCAGGATCGCGTCGAACCGGGACCGCTCGACCTGGTAGGCGAACGACGTCGGGTCGGCCAGCCGGGGGGACAGCGCGAAGGAGAACTGCCAGGGGTCCCGGTTGCGGCCCCACCGGAAGGTGCCCCCGCGCTTGAGCTTGAAGCCCGCCCGGGCGACCTCGTCCTCGACGCCCAGGATGCGGCACACGCCGTGCACGGTGGAGGGCAGCAGCGACTCACCGATCTGGTACCGGGGGAAGGTCTGCCGCTCCAGGAGGAGGACGCGGTGGCCCCGCAGGGCGACGGCCGCGGCGGCGGTGGCTCCGGCCGGGCCGCCGCCCACGACGATGACGTCGAACTCCTCCACGGGCGGGCTCGCGCTCATCACTGTCCTCCTGGTGCGGTCGGCGTCGGCCGAGCGTCCCCGCGGCCGAGGGAGTCGATCCAGGTGCGGATCGCGGCCACGGTGGCCGGGGCGTGTTCCTGCCCGAGTGAGAAGTGGTCACCGGGGACGTCGACGCGGTCGTGCGGCAGCGGCCAGGACGTCCGCCAGTCCGCCTCCGCCTTCGCTGCCATCTCCGGGGTCGGCTGTGTGGCCCGGACCAGCAAGGTCGGGGTGCCGACGGGTTCCGGGTCCCAGCCGAGGAACATCCGGGTGTACGCGCCCATCGCCGCCAGGGCGGTGTCGTCGTCTCCGGTCGACCGGTCCCCTTCCAGGCTTGGGACGAAGGAAGCCGGCAGGGCAAGCAGCCAGTACGTGCTGCGGTTGCCCTCGTGGACGAGGTACGTGTCGAGCAGCACCTGGCCGACGGGAGCGGCCCCCAGCGCTTCGAGGCGCCGGGTCACGACGTGCGCGACGGCGCCTCCGGTGCACGAGCCGACGATGACGAAGGGCCGCCCGCCCGCGTGCCGCAGCACCGTCTCGGCGTGGGTACGGGCCAGTGTCTCCCGGCCGTCCGGCACCGCCGCTCCTTCGCTGATACCTGGGTGCGGGAACTCCAGGACGTCCCAGTCGCCCTGGAAGCAGCGGTGGAGAGCCGCGGCTCCTCCGCCCGGGCCGAGGAAGGGAGGGTGATACCCGTCGAAGAAGACCACGACCGGACCGCCGCCCGGACCCTCTGCCCGCCGCAGAGGCGGTAGGGCGTGCTGCCGGCTGGAGGACGCGTCGTACGTCGGCACCGCGTAGGACGCCGTGACCAGCATGTGCATCGCGGACACCACCTGACCGGCATCGCAGACTCGCCGGTAGAGCGAGGAGAGCGTCTGCACAGGCCGGCCGTCGCCCGCCCCCGCCGGCTCCGGCACCCCCGCTGTCCGGGGCAGTTCGTCTTCGAGCAGACCGAGTACGTGGCGGGCCAGCCCCTCAGCCGTCGGGTGCTCGAAGACCACGGCGGCGGACAGCCTGAGCCGCAGGGCCATGCTCAGCCGGTTGCGGACCTGAACCGCCATCAGGGAGTCGAAGCCCAGTTCGGCGAAGGACTTGCCGGCCGGCAGCGCGCCGGCGTCCGGGTACCCCAGCACGGCCGCCACGTCCCCGCGCATCAACTCCGCCAGCTTCTCCTCGCGTTGTCCGACCGGCAGCTCGGCCAGCAGCTTCCGCCATGCTCCCGGCTCCCACGGCTGCTCCTTGGCAGGTGGGCGAGCGGTGGCGTGCCGGGGAGCGCGTACCAGTCCGCGCAGGAGCGGCGGCAGCGGTCTCGGGGCGGACCCGAGGGCACTCCGGTCCAGCAGAAACGGCGCCAGGACGGGTCCGCCCTCGCACAGTGCCGCGTCGAACAGTGCCAGGCCCTGTTCCACGGAGAGCGCACGCACCACATCACCGCCGGTACCTTCACCGTCCCGGAGCTGTGCGGCGGTCATGCCGCCCGTGGTCGCCCACGGGCCCCATGCCAAGGAGACCGCGGGCAGTCCGCGCGCGGTGCGGTGACGGGCCAGGGCGTCCAGGAAGGAGTTGGCCGCAGCGTAGTTGCCCTGGCCGGCGCGGCCCAGCAGGCCGGACACCGACGAGAACATGACGAACGCCGACAGGTCCAGGTCCCGGGTCAGCTCGTGCAGATGCCAGGCCGCGTCGGCCTTCGGCCGGAGCACCGCGGCCATCCGCTCGGGGGTCAGCGCGGCCAGGACCCCGTCGTCCAGCACCCCGGCCGCATGCACCACGGCGGTCAGCGCGGGCCGACATCCCCCGACCAGCTCGGCGAGCGCGGCACGGTCGCCCACGTCACAGGCCACGATCCGCACCTCGGCGCCCAACTCCTCCAGCGCGCCGCGCAGTTCCCCGGCACCCGGTGCCTCGGGCCCACGGCGTCCGGTGAGCAGCAGGTGCCGTACGCCGTACGAGAGGACGAGGTGGCGGGCGAGTGCCGCACCCAGGGCGCCGGTACCGCCCGTGATCAGCACCGTGCCGTCCAGGCGGGGCGACGCTCCGGGCGCGTCTCCCAGCGCCTCCGTCAGCCGGGGAGCCACCGGCTTCCCTTCGCGGATGGCCAGTTGAGGCTCCCCGGTGGCCACGGCGGCGGGGAGCGCCCGTAGGGACTCGGGCCGCCCGTCCACATCGACGAGGACGACACGTCCCGGCAGCTCGGACTGGGCCGTACGCACCAGCCCCCACACCGCGGCGCCGGCCAGATCCGGCTCCGCCGCGGTCGCGTTCCGGGTCACCACCACCAGCCGTGAGCCCGCTGCCCGCGGATCGTCCTGCCAGTCCTGCACCGCGCGGAGCACCCGGGCGGTCAGCAGATGGACGGCGCGCAGCGGGTCGAGGCCCGTCGGGCCCACGGCGGTGACGGCGACGGCGTCCGGTCCCGGTACGGCGGTGTCCACGACGCCGGGAACCTGCGCGCGCAGCTCCAGCTCGTCCGGGCCCATCAGCGCCCAGCGGCCGGTGTCCCGCCGGTGCTCGCCGTCGGACGGCTCGACGGCGGCCCAGTCGGGGCGCCACAGGGCACGCCGCACCACGTCAGCCGTCAGGTCGCCGGCTTCGGAGGGGAGTTCGCGTGCGGTCAGGGACTTCACCCGCGCCACCGGGCGGCCCGCCGGGTCGGCGAGCGTCACCGAGACCGTGTCCGTCCCGGTCGGGGTGACCCGCACGCGGAGGTCCGACGCGCCGGCCGCGTACAGGCGCACACCGGTCCACGCGAAGGGCACCCGCAGTGGGGCGGATTCCGACCTGGCGAGCAGCGGAGGGTGCAGAGCCGCGTCCCACAGCGCCGGATGGATCCCGAACCGGCCGGCACCCGTCGACTCCGGCGCCGGCAGCCGGACTTCCGCGAACAGTTCGTCACCGCGCCGCCACACCGCTCTGACACCGCGGAAGGCCGGCCCGTAGGCGAGGCCACCGTCCGCGAGGCTGCCGTACGCGTCGTCGGACAGGCCGACCTCGGTCGCGCCCGGCGGCGGCCACGCGGCCAGTCCCGTGTCCGGCGGTGACGTCTCGGCGGGGGCCGGGCCCAGCAACCCGGTGGCATGCCGCGTCCAGGCCGGCTCGGGGCCGGTCTCGTCGGACCGGGCATGGATGTCGACCGGGCGACGGCCCGACTCGTCCGGCGCGCCTACGACGACCTGGACCCGTATGTCCGTGGCCGCGGGCAGACCGAGCGGGGCCAGGACGACGAGTTCGTCGAGTACGCGGCAGCCGACCTCCTCGCCCGCCCGTACGGCCAGTTCGACGAACGCCGTCGCGGGGACGAGGGCTCTCCCGGCGACCACATGGTCGGCGAGCCAGGCGTGGGTCGTGGGGGAGAGCAGACCGGAGAACACCGTGTGGTCGGTGCCGGGCACGGTGAACGCCGGACCCAGCAGCGGATGCCCGTGGGGGTCCGCCGCGGGTTCCGCGGGACGCGGGGCGTCCAGCCAGTACCGCTGCCGCTGGAAGGGGTACGTCGGCAGGTCCACCCTCCGCCAGGCTCCCGGCTTCGCCCCGGTGCCCGCGAACACCGCGGCCCAGTCGACCGGCGCCCCGCGCACATGGAGCCGGGCCACGGCGGACAGCAGGGTCTGCCGCTCGGGCTCCCCGCCACGGGTGGCGGCGGCGCACAGCGGGCCGTCGACGCCGGCGTCCGTCAGGCAGTCCTCGGCCGCGGCGGTGAGCGCGGCACCGGGGCCGACTTCCAGGAACGCCGACACGCCGTTGTCCCCGAGCCATCGCACGGCGTCGGCGAACCGCACCGGCAGGCGGGCATGGCGTACCCAGTACTCCGGGGAACACAGCTCCGCGGTCTCGGCCGGGCGGCCCGTCACCGCCGAGACCACCGGTATCCGCGGCGGCCGGAAGACCAGCCCTTCGGCGACCCGGCCAAAGTCGTCCAGCACCGGCTCCACCAGCGGGGAGTGGAAGGCATGGCCGACCCGCAGCCGGACCGTCCTGCGGCCGCGCGCCTCGAACCGGGCCGCCACGGCCAGCACCCCGTCCCGCTCGCCCGAGATCACCACCGAGTGCGGCCCGTTGACCGAGGCGACGGCGACCAGGTCGCCGCAGTCCGCGAGCGCGGTGAGCACTTCCTCCTCCGTCGCGTGCAGCGCCACCATGGCCCCGCCCTCGGGCAGGGCCTGCATCAACCGGCCGCGGGCCGCGACGAGTTCGGCCGCGTCGGGCAGATCCAGCACCCCGGCCGCATGCGCCGCCGCCAGTTCGCCGACCGAGTGCCCGGCCAGGAAGTCGGGGCGCACTCCCCAGGACTCCAGCAGCCGGAACAGGGCCACCTCGAAGGCGAACAGTGCGGCCTGCGCGAAGTCCGTACGGTCGAGCAGGGCGGCCTCCGGCGAACCCGGTTCGGCGGACAGCGCCCGCCCGAGTGGTCCGTCGAGCCTGCGCTCCAGCTCCCCGCAGACCTCGTCGAAGGCATCGGCGAAGACGGGGAACGCCGAGCGCAGTTCGGCCCCCATCCGGGCTCGCTGGGACCCCTGGCCGGTGAACAGGAAGGCCGTACGGAGGGCCGGATCGGCGAGGGCCCGCACCGAGTCGATGCCGTCGCCCTCGGCGAGGGACTGCAGCGCCGCCTGCATCCGCGCCCGGTCGCCCGCCGGCACCATCGCCCGGTGGGCGAGCGCCGACCTGCACACGGCGAGGGAGAAGCCGACATCGGCCGCCGAGAGGTGCGGCCGGGCCGCGAGGTGGGCGGCCAGCCGGCGGGCCTGGGCCCGCAGGGCGCCCTCATCGGCGCCGGAGAGCAGCCACGGAACGGGGTCGGGCTCCTCCCGGACCGGTGGGTCCGCGAGCCGCGGGGCCTCCTCCAGGATCACGTGTGCGTTGGTCCCGCCGATGCCGAAGGCCGACACGCCGGCCCGGCGCGGCCCGGCGTCCGTCGCCGGCCACGGGCGGGCCTCGGTCAGCAGCTCCACCCGGCCGGCGGACCAGTCGACGTGCGGGGTGGGCGTCGCCGCGTGCAGGGTCCGGGGGAGTTCCTCGTGCCGCAGGGCCTGCACCATCTTGATGACCCCGGCGATCCCGGCCGCCGCCTGCGTGTGCCCGAGATTGGACTTCACCGAGCCCAGCCACAGCGGCGGCCGTTCCTCGCCCCGCCCCTGGCCGTACGTGGCCAGCAGGGCCCGCGCCTCGACGGGGTCGCCGAGTGTGGTCCCCGTGCCGTGCGCCTCCACGGCGTCCACGTCCTGCGGGCGCAGGCCGGCGTCCGCCAAGGCCTGGGTGACGAGCCGCTGCTGGGCCTGGCCGTTGGGGGCCGTCAGGCCGTTGGACGCGCCGTCGGAGTTGACGGCGGAGCCGCGCAGCACGGCCAGCACCGGATGACCGTGGCGCCGGGCGTCGGACAGCCGTTCCAGCAGCACCAGTCCCGCGCCCTCGCCCCAGGCGGTGCCGTCCGCCGCGGCCGAGAAGGACTTGCAGCGGCCGTCGGGCGCGAGACCCCGCTGGCGGCTGAACGCGGTGAACGGCTTCGGCGTCGCCATCACCGTGACCCCGCCCGCCAGGGCCAGGGAGCACTCGCCGGAGCGCAGCGCCCTCGCCGCCCAGTGCAGCGCCACCAGCGAGGAGGAGCACGCGGTGTCGATCGTGATGGACGGCCCGCGCAGGCCGTACACGTAGGAGATCCGGCCGGAGGCCACGCTGCCGGCCGAGCCCAGGGCCAGATGCGCCTCCAACTCGTGCCGGGTGAAGCGGACGGAGTAGTCGCCGTGCATCACGCCGACGAACACGCCGGTGTCGCTCTCCCGGAGGGTGGCTGGGTCGATGCCCGCCCGCTCCCATACCTCCCACGAGGTCTCCAGCAGCAGCCGCTGCTGTGGATCCATGGCCAGCGCCTCGCGCGGCGAGATACCGAACAGGCCCGCGTCGAACTCCGCGGCGCGGTGCAGGAATCCGCCGCTGCGGGTGTACGAGGTGCCGATCCGGTCGGGGTCGGGGTCGTGGAGGGCGGCCAGGTCCCAGCCCCGGTCGGTGGGGAAGCCGGTGATCGCGTCCCGGCCGTCCGACACCAGCCGCCACAGGTCCTCCGGGGAGTGGACATCGCCGGGATAACGGCAGCCCATGGCGACGATCACCACCGGATCGTCCGCTCTCACCTCCACGGCTGAGGCGGGCGGAGCCGCGGCGAACGGCGAGAAGAGGACGCGGTGCACCTGCCGGGCCAGGCCGGCCGGTGTCGGGTGGTCGAAGACGAGCGTCGAGGGCAGCCCCAGTCCGGTCGCCTCGCCGAGCCGGTCGATCAGCGTGACGGCGCCCGCGGACGTCAGCCCGAGATCGGTGAAGGTGCTGTCGCCGTCGAGCCGCTCGTGCGGTCCGCCTCCGCAGACCGCGGCCGTCTCGGCGAGCACGGCCTCACGCAGCGCACGCTCCCGCCCCTCCGGCGGCAGGGACAGCAGCCGCCGGCGCAGGGGCCCGTCGGCCGGCGTGGAGGAGGAGGCGGGCACGGGCCCGGCCGCTTCCCGCGCCACCGCATGGCGGGCGATCTTGCCGGACGCCGTACGCGGGACGGCGGCGATCTCGTGGATCTCCACAGGCAGCTTGTACTCGGCCAGCCGGACACGGCACGCGGCCAGCACCCGCCCCGCGTCGACCCCCTCCGGTCCCGGGACGACGTAGGCCACCGGAACCTCGCCGAGTACCTCGTGCGGCCTGCCCACCACCACCGCGTCCCGCACGCCGGGACAGCGCAGCAGGGCCTGCTCGACCTCCGTGGGGTGGATGTTCTCCCCGCCGCGGATGATCAGCTCGCTGACCCGGCCGGTGAGCACGAGATGGCCGTGCTCGACGCGGCGGCCGAGGTCGCCGGTGCGGTACCAGCCGTCCCGCAGCGCGGCCTCCGTCGCCTCGGGCCGGTTGTGGTAGCCGGCCATGAGGCTCGGCCCGCGCACCCAGATCTCACCCTCGGCGCCGTCGGCGACATCGTTGCCGGAGCCCGGGTCGACGATCCGCACCTCCATGCCCGGGACCGGAGGCCCACAGGAACCGTCGGGCCGCGGTCCGCCGGGACGGTTCACCGCGATCATGCCGCAGGTCTCGGTGCTGCCGTACGCGTCGAGGAGGGGAGCCCCGAGCAGCTCCTCCACCGCGCGGCGCAGCGCCGGGGCACTCGGTGCGCCCGCCACCACACAGGTCCGCAGACCGGGCGGGCAGGCGTCCTCCCCGGCCGACGCCACCAGCTGGTGGTAGGTCGTGGGCACCCCCGCCAGGACGGTGTAGGAACCGCCGACGGCGTGGTGCGGTGTGCGGATCTCTTGCAGCAGACCGCCGGGCGGCAGAAGGTCGCCGGTGATCCTGGCACTCGCGCCGACGGCGGTGACACCCAGGATGGCCAGGGAGTGCCCGAAGCTGTGGAACAGCGGCAGCGGCCACAGCAGCCGGTCCTCGCAGGAGAGCCCGAAGAGCGGGGCGTAACAGGCCGCCACCGACCACAGGGCGGCGCGCTGCGTGGACAGGACGCCCTTGGGGCGATGCGTGGTGCCGGAGGTGTAGAGCATCCAGGCCGGCTCGTCCATCCCGAGGTCGTCCCGGGGCGGCTCGGCGGGGTCGTCGCTCTCGGCGGCGGTCTGTAAGAGGACGGTGCCGGCAGGGGCGTCCGCGGGGACCGGTCCCGGGCCGGTCAGCAGGACGCGCATCGAGCCGACGGCGGAGCCGAGGCGGTGCAGGCGGTCGAGGTGCGCGGGGTCGGTGACGAGGACCGAGGCGCCGCTGTCCTGGAGGAAGTGGGCGAGTTCGGCGTCGGAGGACCGAGGGTTGAGAGGCACACCGATCGCCGCCGCCCTGACGGCGGCCAGCACGCTCTCCACCATCTCCACGCGGTTGCCGAGGCAGATCGCCACCCGGTCCCCGCGCCGAAGGCCCGTCCGGGCGAGGTGAGCGGCCAGCCGACCGGTGCGCCGCTCCAACTCGGCGTAGGTGACGGCGCGCACGTCGTCGGCGAACGCCACCCGTGAGGGTGCCGTCCCGGCATGCGTCTTCAGCAGCTCCGGCAGCGGCCGGATCAGCTCGTCCCGCGTCATGTTCCCCGCCCCTCCGGCGCGCGCCCCGCCGCGGTCGCCGTCAATCTCCCCGCGTCACAACGGCGTTGAGCCTACGGGCAGGAGGACCGGATGACCGGACATTTCCGCGAACGGCGTTTCGAGCGGGGGGCACGCGGCCGGGAAGCCGCGTGCCCGGCCGGTGGCTCAGGAGGACTGGGCCGTCCGGTACAGGTTCTGCGCGTCCGCGCCGAAGTACGGCCCGTACATGGCGGTCGGCAGGAAGTTGTACTTGAAGCTGTTCACCGAGGACTGCAGCCCCGTGCCGGTGGCCTCGTCGAACTGGGTGAACCAGGGCCCGCCGCTGGCACCGCCGGTCATGTCGCAGGTCAGGCCGTGGTCGCTGGACAGGAGGAAGTCCCGGTAGGTGGTACCGCTGCAGTAGACGAACTTCTCGCCGTCGTACGGGGCCGCGGCGGGGAAGCCGAAGGCGTACATGGCCTTGTTGTAGCCCGTGTTGAACGCCAGGCCCTGGCCACCGACGACATCGGTCAGCCGCTTGCCGTCCAGCGGGGCCACCACGGCCGCGCCGATGTCGTAGTTGATGTCCTCACTGGCCGTCCACTGCGGCGTGGACAGGGTCTTGGACGCCGCCCAGGTGCCGTACGGCGCCTGTCCGTCGTGGTAGCCGGGGACGAACACCCAGTTGGTGTGCCAGGAGCCCTCCAGCTTCACGCAGTGTCCAGCGGTGATCACGGTGCTCTTGTTGGCGCTGGTGACGGCGTTGCCGGAGCAGGAGGCGGTGCGGCCCTGGTAGCTGAAGAACACCCGCCCCGCGGTCCGCACCACTGCTCCGCCCCCGCTCCAGGGCCCGCCGCCCTGGGGAAAGGCGAGGGGGCCGACGGCGGAGGCCGGCGCGCTGGGCGAGACGACGGTCTTCTCGCCCTGACGAGGAGCCGACGCCGTCACGTCGGAGCGGTCGACGGACAGCACGTCGAGCGGTGTGGCCTGACGCATCCGCTGCGGGGTCCAGAAGTCACGGGCGCGTTCCTGGGCCGAGAGCGCCACCGCTCCCGGTTCCGGACCGGCGGTGCTCGCCGGAGCTACGACGACGCTGGTGCCCAGCAGCGCGGCCGCGCCCGCCAGAGCGCCGAGTACGGTGCGGCGGACGCGTATGCCGCCGGATGTGCGAAGCCGGGGGAGGCTGCCTTTCACGCGGTCTCCTTCTGCGATGAGGGATGGGCGGTGGGAGCCATCCGCCCGAGCCGGCAGGGTGGTGCTGCGTGCGGTCAGGAGGCAGGGTGCCATCCGGCGGCGTACTTGGACAGGTACACGTCAGTCCTGGTCCAAAAATGCACGGATCTTCCCCGTCGTTGATCGAGTGGTGACGGCCAGGACACGGGCGTACGGTCGAACGGTGGATACCGCAGTGGACGCAAGCGTTCACTGACCCCTCGCGAGGGCTCGCCCCCTTCCGAGAGCGCGACACGTCATGAGCAGCAGCCCGCAGCCGACCTCCGCACAACAGACCGCCGCCAGGGAAACCGGCGGCGGAAACGCGATGGCGCTACTGGTCATCGCGTCGTGCCAGCTGATGGTGGTGCTGGACATCACCATCGTGAACATCGCGCTGCCGCACATCCAGCGCTCCCTGGACTTCTCCACCACCAGCCTGTCCTGGGTGGTCAACGCCTACACGCTCACCTTCGGGGGCCTGTTGCTGCTCGGCGGCCGGACCGGCGACATCCTCGGCAGACGGCGGGTCTTCATCTTCGGGGTACTGCTCTTCGCGCTTGCTTCCCTGCTCGGCGGGTTCGCCCAGAACTCCGGCCAACTCCTCGCCGCACGCGCCCTCCAGGGCGTCGGCGGCGCCATCGCCTCCCCCACAGCTCTCGCCCTGATCAGCACGACCTTCCGCGAGGGCCCCGAACGCAACCGGGCCTTCGGGGTCTTCGCCGCGGTCTCCGCGGGCGGGGGTGCGATCGGGCTGCTCGCGGGCGGCATCCTCGTCGAGTGGCTGAACTGGCGGTGGGTGCTCTTCGTCAACGTCCCGATCGGACTGCTCATCGCCCTGGCCGCGCCCCGCTGGATCAGGGAGTCCGAACGCCACCCGGGCCACTTCGACATCACCGGCGCGTTGACCTCCACCGTGGGCATGGTGCTGCTGGTGTACGGCTTCATCAGGGCCGCGCAGGACGGCTGGCGGGACGGGCTCACGCTGGCCTCGTTCGCCGCGGCCGCCGTCGTCCTCGCCACGTTCGTCCTGGTCGAGAGGCGCTCCAGACAGCCGATCACTCCGCTGCACATGTTCGCCGACCGTAACCGCGCGGGCACCTACGGCATTATGTTGTGCCTCGCCGCCGCGATCTTCGGCATGTTCTTCTTCCTCACGCTCTTCGTGCAGAACGTGCTGGACTTCAGCCCGCTGCAGGCCGGGCTCGCCTTCCTGCCGGTGAGCGCCCTGATCGCGACCGGCGCCGGGCTGGCCTCGCGGTTCCTGCCGGTGTACGGCCCCAAGCCCTTCATGGTGCTGGGCGCGATCCTCGCGGCGTCCGGCCTGGCCTGGCTGACCCTGACCGATGTGCACTCCACCTACGCGGGCAGCGTCCTCGGCCCGATGCTCGTCTTCAGCTTGGGCATGGGCATGGAGTTCGTCTCGCTGACGCTGATGGCGCTCTCCAACGTGCCCGTCCCGGAGACCGGTGCGGCCTCCGGACTGCTCAACGCCACCCAACAGGTCGGCGGCTCCCTCGGGCTGTCCATCCTCGTCACGATGTTCGGCACGGCAAGCAACAACGAGAGGGAGAAACAGGTTCCGGACTTCCTGGCACAGGCGACCCCGGCCGAGCGCCTCAGCTTCAAGCGCACCGATCAGCTCCCACCGCCCTGGGGCGACGAGGTCCTCACGGCCGGGGTCTCGGCCGCGTTCGTCATGGCGGCGATCTTCACAGTCGTCGCCGCGCTGATCGCCGTCCTGGTCATCCAGGTCCGCCCGTCCGACCTGGAGCGTCTCAAGGGCGGGACGGGGGCCGGCCCGGTCTGAAGCACTTCGGCGAAACGAACGCCCGTCGCGTGAGAGGCATTTGCCGAAAGCGCTGCGCGGAGGGGTGACGAGACGTCACAATCCCGGTGCGGGCAGGCGATATGTGCCTGCGAGGGGGACGTGAAGCGGGGGGCTGTGGGTTTAAAGGTCTTCATCAGCCACGGGGCGGGCAAGGACGAGTGTGTCGAAGAAGCCCTGGAGCTGCTGGTACCCGAGCTGGAGCACCGTGGCTACGAGGTGTTCGTCGACGTGAAGAGCCTTCGCTCGGGGGACGTATGGGCAGAGCAGCTCTATATGGAACTCTTCCGCTGCGATGCCGCTGTGGTCCTGCTCGGTCCGCACACGGTCGCGGACTCCGAGTGGGTGCGCCGCGAGACCGAGATACTCATGGCACGCCATGTCATGAGGAGTCTGCCGCACGTACTGCCGGCTCTGTTGGGCGGGGCCGGGACCAGGGAAGCCAGGTCGAAGGGGTACGGCCCGCTGCTCCGCCTGCAGACCAAGATCCATGACCGTGCGGAGAACCCGAACCCGCGGCCGGGCCAGGCCGCCACCGTCCAGGAGGTCGTGGAGTGGTTGCTCCGCGAATTCGCGCACGTCGGGCACGTGAGCAGCGACGAATACGTTTTCGAGTGGGCTGACCGGATCGCCGACTACATCGATTCCGCCAGCGAGCGGAGTCACAAGCGTGTCGTGAAGACCGCGGAGCGGCTCGGCCTGCAAGGCGGCGATCTGCAGCAGATCGCGGCACGCATAGGGTCCCACCTCCTCCTTGCGTTCCGGCTGCTCGCGGCAGCGAGTCAGGGCGTCGTTCTCGCCCAGGCGCTGGCGGAGCTGCAACCCGCCCTGCGCACCTCCTCGCTCAAGCAGCTCGCCGAACAGTTGAAGCCCGGCTGGGTGGACGCCGACGCGGCGCGGTGCTTCCTGCCCGAGCAGACCCAGGAGGGCCCCCGAGGGCGGGTGATCATTTTTCCGGCGTACGACGCCTGGATGGCTGATCACCACGTGCAGCGCGCCTTGTTCGTGAAACCCATGAGCTGGCGCGGCGCTGCCCTGGAGGACGAGCCCGACCTGGCGCTCAGCGACGAGTCCCTGGCCGACTGGCTGTACGACGCCTGTCTGAGCAGCCTTGCCGGAGTGTTCCGGGCACCTCCGTGGGACAAGGAACTCAAAACGGTCCGCCATGACGAGCGCGTGACCCAGTACCTGGTGGTCAGCCGGGAGGATTACGCACTGGACGTGATATCCGAGGTGGCCAGAAGACTGCAGGCACGCTGGCCCTGGCTCGGCTTTGTGATTCTCACTCCTGAGGGCTTACCGGATCCCAAGGAGCTCGAAGCGAACGGACTGACCGACGCGATACGCGTCACTCCCGCGCCCGACGAAGCCACGCAGGCCGCGGCGTTCACCATGGTGAAGTCGATCGATGAACTCCTGGAGCAGTGTGCATGAATGCCGAAGTGGCCGAGACGAACGTGTCCGACATGCCGGATCGCCGAGACGGTCTGGTCTATGTGATGCCGCCCGACCTGAAGCTGGCCGTCGAGGTGGCGAAGGCGACCGGCAGGCCGCTGTTGCTGCGTGGTAATCCCGGCTCGGGAAAGTCGTCGCTCGCTCCTTATGTCGCCCGCAAGGCGAACTGGCGCTATTACGAGTACGTCGTGACCTCGCAGACTCGGGCGACGGATCTCCTGTGGACCTTCGACGGCGTTCGCCGCCTGGCTGACGCGCAGATGGCACGGTACACACAGCAGGAAGCGGAAAAGGTCGACGAGAACATCTACGTCGAGCCCGGTCCGCTGTGGTGGGCCTTCGCTCCGACATCGGCGGCGGACGTCGTCGACCAGGCCCGCACTGTGCGCGGCAACCGTCGCGCCGGCGGAGTGGACGGCGGCGACCCCCGCGACGAGCGGTGGAACCAGGGCCGCGACCACGACCACGCGGTCGTGCTGATCGACGAGATCGACAAAGCCGACCCGGACGTTCCCAACGGACTGCTCGTCCCCCTTGCCTCGAACGGTTTCACCGTCACGGAGACCGGCAGGCGGGTCGACGTCGAACCGCCCAAGCGGCCGCAACCGAGAAGGCCGTTCTCGCGCCACCTGGTCATCATCACGACGAACGAGGAAAGGGAGTTGCCCCAGGCGTTCCTTCGCCGCTGTGTCATCGCGAGCGCTCCCGAACCCGAAGCGGTGGACGATCTCGTCAAGATCGCCAAAGCGCACCTCCGGGCGCGTCTGCGGCGCGCGGTGGCGAAAGACGTCGCCCTGGCCCAGGCCCTCGCCGAGGAACTGCTGGAAGTGCGGGCCACGGCCATGCGGGACGGGATCCGCCCCCCCAGCACCGCGGAGTACCTCGACGCGCTGTGGGCCTGCCGCGCCCTCGGCATCCGGGTCGGAGGGGACGACGACCGGTGGGACAAGCTGCGTCACCTCACCCTCGTCAAGCCCCAGCACATGAAGGGCTGAGCCGGATGGCGAAGAAGTTCCCGGAGGGCGAGAACTGGATCGGTGACATGGCACGCGCCATGACCGCCCTGCCGTCCCTGGACGCCGCCGCCCTGCATAAGGTCGCGGCCATGCTGAGCCTGCGGCAGACAAGCCCGGCTCAGACCAGAAACCGCGTGAAGCAGGGCACGGCGGCCGCAGAAGTGGCCTCCCGCGCAGAACCCCACAGTCAGCCGCCCCCTCGTCAACGGCCGGACCAGCAGAACACCCGGGCGCGGCGCGAACCGGCGCCCCCCATGTCCCTCCTCGTCCCGCTCGGCACGGAACTGGCCGTCCAGCGTGCGTGGACCGAGCCCGTGCTCGCCGAAACACCCGCACGCCGTACCGTCACCCGCGGCGTCTACCAGTCGCTGCTGCCTCCCCGGTCCGAGCCGGCGATTCTCCGCCAGTTGCTGTCGCGCAGGGTCTACGAGGGGCCCATCGACGTGGAACGGACCCTGACCATCCTGACCAGCGGCCAGTACGTGAGCTACCTGCCGCGCCACCCCGTGCGCACCCTGCGATTCGGGGTGCAGGTGCTCGTCGACATCGGGGACGGCATGGAGTTGTTCCTGCGTGACGAGGAGGAACTGCTCAACCGGATCGCCGCCGTGGCCGGTCGGCACGCCTGCGACGTCCGGTACTTCGCCGACGACCCGATGTACAACGGAAGCGGCGCGGGCTGGACGTGGAAACCGTACACGGCGCCTCCCTTGGGCACGCGCGTGCTGGTGCTCAGCGACTTCGGGCGGCACCGCATCCCGCGGTCCCGAACCGGTGCTGATCCCGGCACCTGGCAGAAGGTGGTGACGATGCTCCACCGCGCTGGCTGCCTGCCCGTCGCCCTGACGCCGCTGCCGCAGAGTCTCCAGCCGCAGTGGCTGCGCACCCTGATGCCGGTCCTCACCTGGGACCGGACGACCACGGCGGCCACCGCGTACACGAGGCTGGCATGACCCGCACCCGCCTGAGGAACCATCCGCTGCGCAGGGATCCGTCCATCGACGACCTGCCGGAGACGGCGCGTTCCCTCGCGGTGGCCCTCGCGTCCGCTGTGCGTATCGAGCCCGAACTCATCCGGGCGATGCGTCTCCAGGTGCGGCCCACCCTGGACGTGGGGGCGGAGTCCGGGCTGTGGTTCGGCCCTTGGGCGGCTCATCGTGCCAGGCAGTACATGGCGCTGCGCCGCCCCGTGCTGCATCAGGCCCGCGCCCTCCTCGTCGACGAACTCGCCCGGAGCTCTCCCACCGATCCGATCCGGAGAGCCGGATGGGTCATCGAACAGGCACACCACCATCTTCCTCCCATCCTGGCCGTGGAGGAGCGCGTGACGTGGGCGGCGCTGACAGCCGAAGCGGGCATCGACCCACCGCACACGGCGGACGTCGACAGGCTGCTGCAGTCCGTGCTGCGCGCCGCCGTGGAGGATCCGCGTCGACGGGACGGGCTGCGCCGGTGGTTCGCCCACGCGTGGGAACGCCTGCCCCGGCGCGTCCGCCAGACGTCCACGGCACTGGACCTGAACGAACTGCTCGGCCCGCCCTCGCATCAGCTCTTCATCTCGGCGGCCGAGCAGTCGACTGTCTCTCCGGACGTCCAGGACGTCGTCCTGCCCGTCCGCCACGACGGCAACGTCATAGCGTTCGGCGATTCCACCTGGCCCGCCGACGGCATCCTCGTCCCGGACACCCAGCCGCGGATCCTGCAACTGGCTCATGACCTGGACGACTGGGAGAACGCCGCGGAAGTAAGGGTCCCACGCGGCGGATTCACCGCCGCGGAAGCCGCCCACGTTCCCATGTACGTGCGGACGGCGCGCGGCCTGGTGTACCGCGTCGGGGCTCCTGGCGGGTCGGAGGTGATCAGCCGGCCTCCCTCCGGACGTCTGGCCAGAGCACGCCTGCTGGGTCAGCCCATCGATGACCTGCACGATCGCGACTACCCCCACTTCGGCATCGCACCAGGTCTGCGTGACATCAAACAGACCGGTCTGCTCCTGCCTCCGTTGAACCCCTACCGGCCCACCCACATCGACGGAGCCCTGCGCAGCGCGATCACTCTGCCCTCCCAGAGCGAGATCGTGCTGGTCCGGGGTGCTCCCGGAAGCGGACGGACCCGAGCCGCATGGGAGGCTGTACGGGACACCCTGCCCACCTGGTGGATCTGGTCGCCGCCGCCCATCGACCGCAACCACACGGTCCTGCAGGCCCTGGCCGAGGACGGCATCGGCTCCCAGACAGTCCTGTGGCTCGATGACATCGACCGGGCCCTGGCGGACACGTACAACGGGGAGCAGCTGGCCGACGCCCTGCTGGACCTGCTCGACGACGCCGGCCGGCAACCCGTGCTCATCATGGCCACGGCCGCCGCGGCAGACACAGCGGCGTCCCGACTGGGGCCGTCGGCCACCTTGCTCCTGCGGCAGGCCCTGGCATTCGAGCTGACGACCTCAGCGAACGAGAGGGACTCACCGTATCCCCGTCTGTACCCAACCGGAACGCTGCCGCCTGCCCTGCCCGCCCTTGCAGGCCGGCGCAGCGATCTGGAGTCGATTGCCCACGGGCTCATTCCCGAGCAAGCGGTGCTGCTGCTCAGCGTGATCACCGGAGTGCCAGGAGCGGGCAAGACGGTCACGGCGGTTCAGGCGGCGCATCTGGCGCGTGAGCGGGGGTGGTTCGCCGGCGGAGTGCTGATGGTGACCGTGGGCACGGAAGGACCTCCGTGGGCCGCGCTGCTCCGGGCACTGGGAGAGGCAAGGCCTCAGCGCTGGGACGAGGACCACGCACGTCTCCTCTGCGCGGCCCAGCTCATGCTGCTGTCGGGCCCGAGCCGCCGGATCCTGCTCGTCCTCGACGACGTGACGCAGGAACAGCTGCTGGACGTCCTCGCCATCGCGCCGGCCGGCCTGGCCATACTGGCCACCTCCCGCAAATCCCTGAGCCTGACCGGTGCGACGGTGGTCGAACTCGGACCCCTGCCCGAGGCGGACGCCGTGCAAGTGCTGGAGTTCTTCCTGAAACAGCGGGACCCGGACGACCACCGTCTGCAGTCCCAACCGGAAGCGACCCAGAGCGTTGTGGCCCTGTGTGGTCACTTCCCCCTGGCGTTGGCGACCGCGGCAGCATGGCTGACCGCCGATCCGCACCGGAGCGTGGCCGACCTGGAGGTCATGCTGCGCCTCTCCTCAGCCCTCGAACTGCAGCACAGGGGCGAGCGCCCCGTGGCGCGGGCTCTGGAGCTGACCTTCCTCGGAGCAACCCCCACAGAACGCAGGGCCTTCTGCCTCCTGGCCCTGTTGCCCGGTACCAGCTTCACGAGCGCTCTGGCCCGGATTCTCTTGGGCGAGCGCAACAGCGTGGTGGGACTGCTGGACAGCCTCGCTCGGCACCACCTGATCAGCGAGCTGGACCAGCCCGGCCGTTGGGCCATGCATCCCATCCTGCAGACCTACGGCCGGACCATCGCCGATCAGCACATGACCAGGCAGGAAGCAGACGAGGCTCTGCGCCGGGTTATCGAGGCGCAGCACGCCGCCGCATTCGCGGCGGATCGGGCGTTCCGCAAAAACCTCTCCCACCAACGCGGTGGAACGGCCGCAGGCGAGCACGACAAGGCGATCACATGGCTGCAGGAAGAGCACGGAAACCTGATAGCGCTGAGCAATCAGTGTTTCGAGCGGGGGTGGGACGAAGAAGGTGCCGCCATCGCTCTCCGCCTCGCCTCCTTCCTCTTCCACCAGAAGGAGTTCACCCCACTGCTGCAGCTCATGAAGCGTGTCTATGAATGGGCGAGGGAGAGCGGCGACCGTGCCGCCGCGGCAGCCGCGCTGAACAACCTGGCGGTGAGCAGTGCCGCCACCGGTGACTTCCACACGGCCCGCTCCATCATGGACACCGCGGCGGAGCTGCTGGACGCCGAGCACCAACGAACCGAGTACCTACGTCTGCTGAGCAACCTCGGGGCGGTTCTCCTGGAGACCGAACACACCAGGGAGGCCATCACCCTGCTGACGGACGCCCTTTCGGAACACCGCCGCGAACGCCCCGTGGCCCTCATCTCCCTGTTGTGCAACCTGGGGGCCGCCCTGCACCAGGCGGAGCGGACCGATCAGGCGCTGCAGACCCTGCAGCAGGCGGAACAACTTGCCGCCCAGTATTCGCTTCCCCCTGCGGAGGAGGGTGCCCTCCTGCACAACCTGGCGGAGGTGCTCAAGGCCCTGGGACGCACCGAGGAAGCAGCCGAACGGCTCCAACTCGCGGCCCGCCTGTTCGATCAGCTGGGGGACCAGGTCACCGAGGCTCGCCTGCACCGGGAACTCGGCGCGCTCTTCCTCCAAACCCAGCGCCCGGAGGAGGCACACCACCACTTCATGACCGCCCGCCAGCTGTTCACGGCACTGGGTGACCCCATCGCCGAGGCGCATGCCTGCACCGACTTCGGCCTCGCCCTGCACAGGCTCGGTCGTCACGAGGAGGCGCTGGAACAGATGCTGTCGGCGCGCACTCTGTACGAGCGAGGCCAGAACGACCAGGAGGCGGCCATTTCCCTGCGGAACGTCGGCACGATCCTGCTCGACATGGGCCGTTACACAGAAGCGATCCCGGCCCTGCGCAACGCCGGAGCGCACTTCGAGGCGTTGGGCGACCAGCAGGGTCAGGCCCAGGCGCTGCACCGTCTCGGCAACGCATGCGAACGGCACGGCGACCTTCCCTCCGCGCTCGTGGCGTTGTCCGGCAGCGCGGAGCTCTATCAGCAACTCGGCATCGAGCAGACGTACACACACCGCGGAGCGGTCGACTCACCGGCCCCGGCCGACGCGATGGTCGCTCAGGCCCATCTGGAGAACGATCTGCGCGACGAGATCGACGCCCTCACCCATGACCTTCTGCGGGTGAGCCACCTGCTGACCGCCGCCGACGATCACACCCGGGCCGAGGCGGCGCTCCGCGCCGCGGCTCACCTGGTCCGCCGCCCCTCAGCATGAGGCGAAGGCACCCGACGACTGACTGGGGCCGTCCTCGGCGCCGCCCGAGATGGAGTAATGCGCCTCGACCGCGGGACGCTCCTGCACTGCGGACACCCTCAGCAAGCCTGTGGGAACGCTTCCGCGTGACTCGTAGGTGAGGTGTCCCGCCGCCTGGTTCGCCCAGGCCTCCAGCGCCGCCCGAAACCCGTCGTCCCGCCGCGCCCGCTCTGCCAGCTCGGTGAACAGAGTCTGGGCCGCCTCCACGCTGTACGGCGCGTCCGCGAGGACGCTCAGCCTCCGAGCATCCGGGCCGGCGAGGGCGCCGGATCCCCCCATACCGCTCACGAGCGACTCAAGCTTGCGCCACAGCGCAGCTCCCGAACCAGTGGCCTCCAAAGCCACCTTCACCAGTAGTGCCGCCGACACATGTACCGCGCCCACTGGGTCCCCCCTTGTCCACCAGCCGCAGGATGCCGGGGCCGTGCAACCGGCATCGATTGCGTTGTTCGTACCCGTCACAACGACTGCGGAAGCCTGAAGCGCCGGGCTGTCATCCGCCTGGCTGCCCTTGTCCCACGGATGGAGCAGACGTCGACAACAGATCCGAACCCGGAGGCGCGCCCCCTGCCGCCCCCGACCTCAGACGCTCGAAAACCAAGTCGAACGTGAAGCCGGCCGTGAAACCCAGCGGAATGGTGATGAACAGCAACCGCCGGACATCCAGTCGCTCCATCAGGGTAGGGACACTCAGCAACTGAGAGGCGACGTACAACAAAACCGTAACCAGACCGGCTCCCAAACCGCGAATACAGGCACGTGTCCAACGGGACTCGGTCTCGAACGAGTTCCGGATGACCGCGCCCGCGACGGCGGCCAGCAGCGGCGCACCGACGAGTACGGAGAGATTGTGCGGGTCCGCCTCCCTCGGCGAGCCGGCCGTGACCAGGCCCGCCACGGATGCGCACATGCACAACACGGCGACCAGCCACCCGGCCGCGGACGCCCATGCCGCCGAACGCCTCTGCTGCTCTTCCTCCCGTGTCTGCGCGTCGCGCCGTTGCAACTGCCTGCGCAGGCATTCCACCAGCCGCGGCGCCGTGTCCACCGCCCAGTTCCCGCCGAGGAGCGCGATATCGGCATCGTCGGTGTCGTTCCTGACCTTGTCCAGGTTCACCCACACCTGGCTCGCTCCACCACCGAACGCGGCCACCGGGAGCACCGGAATCCGTTGTGCAAGGGCGATGATCCCCGCCACGCGCGTGGACTGGCCGCCGCCCACGAGCAGCACACCGTCGCATTTCAAGAGGGTCCGGTAGTAAGCGACTTCCCATTCGCCGCTGGTGTCCCGCACCACGTCCACCGTGACATGACTGCCCTCCGGCAGGGCGAAGTCCACGTCCCGGTGACGAGGCGGGAACGCGGCGACCCGGCCCGGGTTGTCCGCGCTGCATCCCTCCGCGTATCCCCGGACCACGTCCGCTTCCACGTACTTCGGTTTGCTGGAGAAGACCGCCACGTCACAGTTGGCCCGTGCCAGTTCCTGTCCCAGCCGGCGGCAGGCATCCGACGCCTCGTCGACGGCTTTCAGCGGGGGCACGATGGTGCGGGTCGCGTCGACACTGCCAACAATGGCAATCAACGGTCGTGCGGGGCGACTTGAGGACATGGGGCAGTTTAGGCACAGGCATATTTCCCGCGACCGGGAATCTTCAGAACTGCGCCGGTTCGGTCGACGTCAGAGGTAGGTGCTGTTGAGATCTCCGAGCCGGAGCAGCAGCCTCCCTTCCGGGAGCGTCGGGGGCGGGGCCAGCAGCTCGTAGAGAGGCTCCCCGTCCGCGCCCATGACGTTGGTGTCCACGTGCAGGAAGAGAACACCGGGCCAGTCCGAGGTCAGTTGTCCCACGAGGTCTCTGTCGACGACCCCTCGCAGGAGGAAGACGATGGGGCTGTCTCCGCCGCGCTCCGCGAGGGCCTCTCTGAGCTCGTCGTCACTCAGTTCCCCGTCGTCCACGCGGAAGTGCTCCTCCGACAACGTCCGTCGGACCTCCCGGCGCAGCCGCGTTCCCCAGTCCTCCGGTTCCATGGGTGCGATGTCGTACGTACACCACACCCGGGGAGTGAGACAGGCCCGTCGTACGTAGAGCTTCGCCGTCCGGATCTTCTCCACCGGCAGAGCGGCGCTGCAACGGGAGGCGGAACCGCTGACGGCCAGTACCTGGGCCGCGGCCTCCTCCGGGATCGACGTCCATGCCGTGCTGACGTCGATGGCGTCCTTCCGGAATTTCTGGCCGAGCTGCGCGCCGACCTGCTCCAGGAAGGCGCGCATCCGGTTGTGCTCGGCCGTGATGAGCGCCCGGGCGATCTGCCTCGGCAGGTGCCGCTCCGCGTGCGGTGCCACATCGACGGGGAGGGCCTTGGCGGCGACGCGGAGACTGCCGTCCGTGAGGAGGCTCAGGCCGTCCGCGAAGCGGCCCTCCAACGCCGCGTAAGGGTGGTAGCCGTACTCCTCGTGCAGAGCCCTGAGCTGGGTGAGGACGGGACCGGGAAGCTCGCAGTCCGCCGACAGGAAGTCGTACTGCAGGCTCGGCAGACCAGTGTGCCGGAGCTTGCTCTCCATGACCTCACCGGCCCGGACGTCCTCCATGAGGAGTGCCTGGACCGGCATTGCGCCCTGTGAGTCGGCCCGTCTCGCCATCACGACGCCGACTTCCAGGAAGACCCAGGGCGCCTTCAGAGCAGGCCGGGACAGCAGGACCAGGCATCCGTGACAGCGCATCAGCTTGCGCTGGATCTCCGGGCGCCACTCCTCGCCCTTCCGGATGTCCTCGCTCGCCACGAAGACGTCGAAACCCGCGTCGACGAGAGTGGCCTTGATGGACGACAGCGTCGCGAAGTCCGCCTCGCTCTCGGCACTGTGGCTGAAGAAGATCAGCGGCTTCGGTCGCTCCTCATCCCTGGCCGTGGTCATGACGCCCGCAGCTGTATCCAGTAGAAGCCGTGCCCGCCGAGCGTGAGGAGGTACGGCAGCTCGCCGACTGCGGGGAAGCGGACCCCGCCGGTGAGCTCGAAGGGAGACCGGCCGATCAGATGCCGGAGGTCCAGATCGACCGGCTGGAAGAACCGCGAGAAGTTGACGACGCACAGGATCATGTCGCTGCCGTGCTCGCGGACATAGGCCAGGACGGACGGGTTGGAGGAATCCACTTCCGTGTAGCTGCCGAGGGCGAAGGCGGGATGCCGTCGGCGTAGGTCGATCAACCGTCCGAGCCCGTGCAGGAGGGAGGTCGGCAGGGACATCTGTGCCTCGACGCTGGTGGCCCGCCAGCCATGGAGGGGATCGGCGACGACGGGCAGGAACAACTGGCGGGGGTCGCAGGACGAGAAGCCGGCGTTGCGGTCCGCGGCCCACTGCATGGGTGTGCGCACCGCGTCCCGGTCGCCCAGCCAGATGTTGTCGCCCATGCCGATCTCGTCCCCGTAGTAGAGGATCGGCGAGCCCGGAAGGGACAGCAGCAAGGAGGTGAGCAGCTGCACCTGCTTCGGGTCGCTCTGCAGCAGTGGCGCCAGCCGGCGGCGGATTCCGGTGAGACCGTCGGTCATCCGCGGGTCCGGGGCGTACTCGGCGTACAGGTACGCGCGCTCTTCGTGCGTGAGCCTGTCGAGGGCGAGCTCGTCCCGGTTGCGCAGGAAGAGGCCCCACTGGCAATCGGGCGGGATGGTCGGTGTGGTGGCCAGGGTCTCCGACACCGGATGCCGTGACTCCTGCCGTATGGAAAGGAAGGCCTGCGGTGCGAGGGGCTGGTGACAGACCATGTGGCACTCGCGCTCGCCCTCGGCAGGGGCCCCGAAGTACCTCGCGAGGTCGGGCAGCCACTCGTCGGCCTCTGCCAGGAGGACCGCGCCGTGGTGTTCGGCGTCGATGACGGAACGGATCGTCCTGAGGAGCAGGTGGCAGCGCGCGAGACGGTACTCGTCGCCGGAGCGGGGCAGGGAGGTCACCCGGACGGCGTCCAAGCCGAGGCCGAGCCAGAAGCGCAGGGCGGAGACCAGCTTCTCGTGGACGGCCGGGTTCTCCAGATTCAGGGACGGTTCGTGAGTGTGGCGGCCGTGGGCGTAGTACTGCCGGCGTGAGGGGGAGAACACACGGTCCTGGCCGTCGTCGTCGTACCAGTTGTAGTAGTCGCCGTAGGGGCCGTCGGGGTCTGTGCTGGACTCTTCGAACCACGGGTGCTGGTCGCTGGTGTGGGTGAGGGCGACGTCCAGACAGACACGGATTCCCCGTTGGTGGGCGGCATCCACCAACTCGACCACGTCGGCCAGGTCACCGAGGGCGGGATGGACGCCGGTGTAATCGGAGACGTCGTAGCCGCCGTCGCGCCAGGGGGAGGGGAAGACGGGAGACAGCAAGAGGCAGTCGATGCCGAGCCACTGCAGGTAGTCCAGCTTCGCCGTGACGCCTTTCAGATCACCGATCCCGTCACCGTTGCTGTCCTGGAAGGAACTGACGAGGACCACGTAGAAGACGGCGCGCCGGTACCACTCCGGGTCCTGCACCGCGGGGGTGTTCGGGAGGTCCTCCGGGACGGGCTGGTTGACGATCACGGTGGTATCGCTCCTTGCTGGTCACGTGCGGCGCACCCGTAGCCACAGCGATTGGTGTCCCGCCAGGGTGATCAGGTACGGCAGTTCCCCGATGGCCGGAAACGGGACACCGCCCGTCATCTCGGTCGGCGTCAGCCCGATGAGGTCCCGCAGCTCGAACTCCGAGGGCTGCGGGAAGCGGGAGAAATTGAACACGCAGATCGCGGACTCGTCCTCGTGCTGCCGGAGGAAGGCGAGGACCGCGGGGTTCGAGGAGGGGCACAGGGTCATGCCCGTGCCGCGCCTGAGGGCTGGGCTGTGCCTGCGGACCTCCAGCATGCGCCGGGTCCAGAGCAGGAAGGAGGCGGACGACGACATCTGCGTATCGACGTTGGTGACCTGATGACCGTACAGCCCGTCCGTGACCGAAGGGAGGACGGTCCGGCCAGGGGCGGCAGGCGAGAAGCCGCCGTTGAGGTCCGGGGTCCACTGCATCGGTGTGCGCACGGCGTTCTCCCCGAGCCGGAGGTCGTCGCCCATGCCGATCTCGTCCCCGTAGTACAGCACGGGGGGCCCGGGCAGGCTCAGGAGCAGGGTCGTCAGCAGTTCCATCCGGCCGCGGTCGTAGTCCAGCAGGGGTGCCAGCCTGCGCCGGAGGGCTGTACGTCCGTGCTCCGGGTTGCGGGTCAGGAGACGGTCGCGCAGGTCGGCGGATGTGTGCACCAGGTCCAGGTCGAACTGGTCGCGCAGGAAGAACGCCGACGGCGTGGGCGTGCCCGGGCGACGGTTCTCCAGGAGTTCCTGCAGCGGGTGACGGGAATCCCGCTCCAGGGCGGTGAGCACGGTCGCCGGCAGGGCCGTCGACAGCGTCAGGTGGTAGGGGCCGCCGCCGGGGCGACGGCTTTCCGGCTCCGGTGCTTCCCCCGGCGCGTCCGGCAGTGGCCGGACGACGAGCACGTGGTCGGGGTGATGCCGCGTCATCCGAGCACGCAGCTCGTCGGCCAGCCGCCAGGCCTCCGGATCAGTGGTGCTGTCCAGGCACAGACCGTCCAGGCCCAGGTGCAGCAGTCCCTCCAGGGCCGTCGGGAGATGACGACGCTGTTGCGCCGAGGTCCAGCTCAGGGGCGTTTCCACGACGAGTCGCAGGGAGCGCGCGTGACACTGTGCTGCCACGTGCTCCAGCCGATCGACCGGTACGGAGGTACCGAACATCGGGAAGTACGCCGGCGTCTCGGGTGCGTCGGCGACGAGCGCCTCGGGGAAGGCGAGCAGTACGCAGTCGATGCCGAGCCACTGGAGGAAGTCCAGCTTGGCGACCAGACCGTCCAGGTCTCCGATCCCGTCGCCGTCGCTGTCCATGAAGGCCGGCAGCCAGACGCGGTAGAACACGGCCGTCTCCCACCAGGTCGGCTGCGGTGATCTGCCTGGCCGGTCCACCGGGGCCAGGCGTGCCCGCTGTCCGCCAGGGGCCGTCAGTTGTACGGGCCCGCCGGTGACGGCGACCAGCACCCGGCGTGCCTCCGGGTCGGCAGCCAGGGCGCTCACGGTGCCCGGCAGTACTGCGGCCACGGTGCTGGACCAGGTGCCGGAGGGCCGGCATTCCAGGCGCCAGAGCGTGCTGTTCCCCGCGAAGACGCAGATCCCTCCGCCGACGGCGCGAACGAGCAACTCGGGGCCACTGTGCGCAGGGTCGGTGGAGAGCGGTAGGAGAGCAGCAGCTCGCCGGGGCAGCAGCGTCCGCACGGGCGGGGACCCGACCCCGTCCTGGTCGTGAGGGAGGGGCCAGGTGGCCGTGCCGTACGGGCCCGGCACCGACTGCCTTCCCTGGGTGCGGGCCGCCCGGACGAAAAGGCCGGACGCTTTGCCCGCAGGGGCACGACTGGCCGTGGGCATGACCCGGTCGGTTCCGTCGGCCGTACTCACCACCAGGTCGGCATCAGGGTCGGAGAACCGGAGGGAGGTCACCTCGCTGTCGAACCGCCACTGCCCCGGCGATGTGCCCGAACCGGGGTCCCAGAGTTCGAGGACCGGGCCCGAGGCCACCGCCACCAGGTCCCCCGTCGGCGAGACGACGATCGGACCGGGGCCCCGGCCGCCACGAGCTTCCTCCTCCTCTCGCCCCAGCCGCCGGACTTCGTCCTCGCCGGTGGTGCCGATGAGCACTCTTCCGTCCGCGCACAGCGCGGCGAAGCAGCTCAGCGACCGGTCCGCGGCCAGGGCGACGACGGCCCCCTCGATGCCCAGGGGCTGCTGGTCCGGCTCGTCGGGTGCCGACCAGTGCAGCGTGGTCAGGGGCACCTCGTGCGTTTCCGCGCGGCGCAGCCGAACGGTGACGGGGACGCCTCGCGCCCCTTCGATGTCCACCTGCAGGCTCAGCGGCAGCGGCTGGGCCACCTGCCAGGTGTGCGCCCCTTCCCCGGGCGGCACGCCGAGCGTCACTCCGGTGCGTGTCAGCCGTACGCCCACCTGAGTGGTCCCGAGGGGAGGCACCGTGGCCGAGCCCTCAGGACCCGGGCGGGTCGGCGGCTCAAGCCCCAGACAGGCGGCCGCCGCTTGGTGCAGGAACCGGGCGGGCTCCGACTCCCGGACGGACCGGGGGAGGCCGGGCAGCACGGTCAGTGCCCAGCGGCTCAGGTCGTCCGCACGTGTGGGCTCGTCGAGAATGGTGCGGAGCACCCGGCCGAGTTCCGTGTACGGGCGGGACGCGTCCCCCGTGTCCATGACGGATCTCAGGATCAGCCGTTCGCACAGCCGCACGGTCTCGGGGGCGTGGTCATGCGCCCGGGCGATGATCTCCCGGCTCTGTCGCAGGGTGTCCGGATCTTCAGCCAGCCGCTCGCGCAGCACCTCGGCGACATCCGTGTCGAGCACGACCCTGCCGAAGCTGAAGGAGTCGACCAGAGGGCCGAAGCACAGGTTGGCCTCCAGCGAGGCCGGGGCACCGGGCAGGAAGACGAGCCGGGCGGTGCGCAGCAGTGGGAGCTCCACGTACAGCGCGAGCGAGACCACCTCCGCGAGCCGGACGATGTCGGGCCGCGTCCTCGCCAGCAGGGCCCGGGCGTACGTCGTGTTCTCGTCCGCGCCGAGGTCCCGGTGTCTGTTCCTCACCAGCGCCTCCTGCCGGGCTCGGACCGTTTGACCACCGCGTGCCTGAGCAGCGAGGCCGTCGTCGTCCGGCTCATCTCGATCAGGACGAGGCTCCGGCGCAGTTCGGCCGGGTAGGCGGTCACCGGGTACGGCGTCAGGCAGAGCGGCAGGCCCCCACCGCGCGCCGCCATGGCGGCGAAGCGCAGCCAGGCCTCCGCCGGGCCGTCGGAGTCGTCCCCGTCCTCGGACCCCAGCGTCAGTCCCAGATCGCTGAAGGCCACCACAGGCGTTCCCGGATGGGGCGGACGGTAGGGGGCCCAGCGGTGACGCGGTCCGGTGCCGGCGAGTAGGGGAGAGGTCGAGAAGGACAGGATCTCCAGCCGGTCACTGCTGTGCAGACGGCGGAAATGCGCGCGCAGCCAGTGGCGGTCGGCCTGGTAGGGCGCCATGCCGGGGCCCATGTCCAGCAGCAGCTGCACCCCCAGGCGGCTGCTCAGCCGTCTGCGGTACGGCACGCGTGTGAGTACCCGCCCGCACAGCATCGCGCGCAGGACCGCGCCGAGGTCCACCTCCCGTGTGGCGTCGGGGTGTTGGGAGGCGGCGTGGAAGATGCCCGGTGCCCAGCGGGGAACGGTCAGGGGCACGTGCGACTCCTGGTGGCCCCGGTACGCGAGGCCGTCGTTCCGTACCGCCGGAGGCGGGCCTCCGGGTACCAGTGGGGTCTGGGCCTCCAGCCATGCCGGGTAGTGCCGGGTGTCGGCGACGGTGAGCTCTTCCAGCACCGACGGGACGTCCTCGGCCGGCGCGGCGGGGCGGTCGGGAAGAGTGCGCCGCCCTTGCGGTGCCGACGGCGGGGCGGCTTCCGCCGCCGGGGACGAAAGCCGGGAGGCGACGGAGGGCGTCACGGTGGCGAACGGAGCGCGCTCCTCCGCGGCCGCCCCGAGGTCGTGGCCGAGCATCCTCGCGATCGCCCTGGCTGTGCGCGGGTCCTCGGGCCGGAGGACAGCCAGGGCCCGTGCGACGTCGCCCAGGCCGATCTCGCGTTTCATCTCAGCGCTCTTCGCCGAGCCGGCCCCGGTTCTTCAGCAGCGTCACGCGCGTCAGCAGCGGCCAGACCTGGGGGGAGTCCGGGGTGACGCCCAGTCTCAGACAGGCGCGGACCGTGTCGAGGTACTCGGCGGTGCTCAGCCCTTCGCCCTCCGCGGTCCCCTCGCTCCGCAGCCGCTGCAGGTGCGATGCCACTGCTGCGGCCAGTGCGTCCGTGCCTTCCCCGAAATGGGCTCGCGCAACCAGCAGGAGCTGGTCCGTGGTCGGGGGCTTGACGGTGGTGGTGACACAGCGGCGCAGGAAGGGGCGGGGCAGGTCGCGTTCGTTGTTGCTGGTGATGATCACGAGGGGGGACTCGTTCTCGGAGGCGTGCACCGTTCCCCCGAAGGGAAGCCGGAAGCTCAGGGTGTCGAGCGGTTCCAGAAGGCTGTTGGGGACATCGGGGTCCGCCTTGTCGATCTCGTCGATGAGGACGACGGCTGGCCTGTCCGCGGCCGGCCGTGCGGCTGCGGCCGTCCTGCCGCCCGGCTGCGTCTGTGGTGCGAGTCCGAGGTTGAACGCCTCCCACAACACGCCCGGTGCGTAGTAGGCGGCCTCCTTCCTGAGTCTGCGTGACTGGGCGTCGTGGAGGCGGCGCAGGCCGTCGTAGGTCCACAGCAGGTCCGTCGGCTCCGTGCGCGCGGTGACGACGTACGGACAGAACCGCCGGTGGAGTTCCCGGGCCGCGCTCCTGGCCAGTGAGCTCTTCCCGCAGCCGGGTGGCCCGAACACCAGCAGGGGCCGCCGCGTGGCCAGTGCCACGTTGACGGCGAGGACCAACTCCTCGTCGTAGAAGACGTAGACGCTGTCCGTCGAGTCGTCCGGCACGGCAGGGCCGTCGTCCGCGGACGCCGGCACGGCAGGGCCGTCGTCCGCGGACGGCGGCGGGCCGGGAGGGGGAGGGTTGAAGAGCTTCGTGTACTTCATACGGCTTCCCCCGGTCTCGGACCCCGTGGCTGGGCAGCAACACGCATGTGGAAAGGCGTGGTTGGCCCCTTTCCCCCGGTTCGAGTGTATCGAGCGCCCCTGGGCAGCACCCGCAGATCGGGTATCGGGGTCCGTTCACGGCCGCAGGTCCGTGGCCGCCCGGAAGGACGATTCGCCTGCCCTCCGGGTCAGCCACGGGTCCGAGTGATCAGTGTCAGCCCACCGTGCAGTTGGAGCCGTTGAGGGTGAAGGCCGTGGGGCTGGGGTTGCTGCTCCCCCGCGTGGCCGTGAACCCGAGGGTGACCGAGCCCGACGCGGGGATCGCCGCGGTGTACGAGACGGAGGCGACGCTGACCTCGGCGCCGGTCTGTGTCGCGGTGCCGCCCCACAGGCTGGAGATGCGCTGACTGTCGGGGAAGGTCCAGCGGAGCGTCCAGCCGTTGATCGCCGCACTTCCGGTGTTGCGGAGGACGATCTCGCCCTGGAAACCGCCGGGCCACTGGTTCGTTACCCGGTAACCGACCCCGCAGGACGCCGTCGATCCGCCGGAGGACGTGGTGACGGTCACCGTGCCGGAGCGCTGCGAGCGGTTGCCGGCGGCGTCGCGGGCGTAGACGGCGAACGCGTAGGAGGTGGACGGGGTGAGGCCGGTGACGGTGGCGGAGGTACCGGTCGTACTGGTGACGGCCGTCTCGGTCGTGCCGCTGACGCGGACGACGTCATAGCCCGTGACGCCGGTCCCGTCGGTGGCGGCGGACCAGGTCAGCTTCACGGAGGACGAGGTCACGTCCGAGGCGGTCGGTGTCCCGGGAGCGGTCGGGGGAGTGGTGTCACCTCCGCCGGAGGAGTAGACGGTGGCTTCCTCCGAGGTGGCGGCGATGCCGTTCGCGCCGTTGAAGACGCGCCGGCCCCAGGAGCTGAGCCGTGTGGGGTCGAAGTCGGTCGCCAGGTCGAGGATCGGGTCGGTGTTGCCGCTCCAGGACCAGGCCAGATAGCCGAGTCCGAGCTGCTGGGCGGCGGCCATCATGGTGTCCTCGTCCGGGTCGCCGTACTGGTCGGGCGGGCCTCCGAACTCGCCGATGAGGAGGGGCAGTTTCGCGTTGACGAAGGCGTTCAGGTAGTCGGTGATCTCCTGGGCCGTGTCGTACACGCTGTACATGTGGATCGAGAAGATCAGGTTTCCGGTCGGGTCCGCGTCATAGACGGACCGGGCGTTGGCGCGCATGACGCCCTGCCAGTCCTGGCCCCAGTTGGGAGCGTCCACCATGATCGTGTGCGCGAATCCGGCGTTGCGCAGCTTCTTGACGGCCGCGATGGTGGGGTTGGTCCAGCCGGCCGGGTTGGTGTTGCCCCAGGGCTCGTTGCCGATGTTGATGATGACGTAGTTCTCTTCGCCGGTGAGCACGTCCTTCAGGCCGATCCAGTAGTCGGCCGCGTGGTCGAGGGTCCCGGCGGCGGCCTCCTCTCCGTAGCCGGTGGTGTCGTGCACCTCCAGCACGCAGATGAGCCGGTTGGCCTTGCACTGCGCGACGATGCCCGCCACGTCCTGGGCGCTGTTCCTGGTCCAGCGATGGCCGTCGGAGAGGACGACGCGGACGGTGTTGGCACCCAGCTTCTTGACGTCGGCCAGCGACTGCGTCTCGCCCGGGTACCAGGTGTGGGCGTGGTTGACGCCACGCATCACGAAGTCGTTTCCGTTGCCTTCCAGCAGCCGGCCGTTCTGGATGTGCAGGCCGGTGGCGGCCGCCTGGGCAGGCGTGGCGAAGAAGAGCAAGGGGACGAGGAGGCTCAGGAGGGCGCCCACCAGGGCGGCCGCTCTCGGGGCGGTGCGGATGCGGGATCTCACGGCGGCTCCAAAGAGGGGGAGGGGGGTGGGTCAGGAGGTAGCGGCTCGGACGGTGCAGCTGACGGCGGCCGAGGGGGTGCCGGCCGTCGCCGGGGTGGTGGCGATGAAGCCGAAGGTGGCGTTCGCACCCGGGGCCAGGGCGCCGTTCCACGCCGCGTTGGTGACGGTGGCCCTGCCGTCGGCGGCCGTGGTGAGGCTGCCGTTCCAGACCTGGGTGAGACGTACGCCCTCGGCGGGGACGACCGTCGCGGTCCAGCCCGAGACCGGAGAGCCGGAGGTGTTGGTCACCGTCACCTCGCCCTGATAGCCGCCCTGCCAGGTGGAGACGGCCCGGAAGGACGCGGTGCAGGCGGGGTCGCCGCCGCCCGGGTCACCGGGGTCGCCGGGGTCTCCGGGTGTGCCCGCGTCGAGGAGCGCGGTCAGGGCCGGGTACCAGCGGGCAGCGATCTTGCTGTCACCGGAGGCGTTGGGGTGCACACCGTCGTAGGTGTCGGCGGCCGTGCTGAAGCCCGTCCACTGGTCGACGACGGTCACGGGGGAACGGCTGGTGTTGGTCGCCCGGGCCCAGTCGGGGATCCGCGCGTTGAAGTCGACGACGCGCTGCGCGCAGGCCGTGCAGTTGCCGGGGTTCATGGGGATGAGCTGCGCGACGAGGATCTTCATGTCCGGGTTGGAGGCACGCATCTGCTGCACGAGCTTGGTGTAGGCGGCGAGGATGCGGTCGGGGGCGATGTTGCTCCAGACGTCGTTCGTACCGAAGTGCATGACAACGATGTCCGGCAGGGTGGCCGCCAGCCGTGCGGGCAGCAGGTTCTGGTCTGCCACGTTGGTGACCAGTTCGCCGCCGTGGCCTTCGTTGTCGCCGTCGTGTGCCTGCCCGCAGCCCTGGGGCGGGAGGGTGCCGACGAAGTCGATGTCCGTGTACCCGGCGCTTCGCAGCCGGTTCCACAGCACCGCCCGCCAGCAGCCCGGCGAGCCGGTGATCGAATCGCCCAGCGGCATGATGCGTACGGCGTCGGCCGTGGGTGCTGCCGCGGCGCGTGGTGCCACGGTCAGCCCCAGGAGCAGGGCGGCCAACAGCCCCAGAAGCGGGAGGATCCGTAAGGGCGAGCGGCGGGTGCTGCGCATGGTGTTCCCTTCCCTGGCTGCATCCATCAGCGCGCTCCGCGCGCGGGGTGGGAGCGCTCCCATCAGGACATCAAGCCATCGTTGTCATTTACGCGTCAAGATGTCGGTGGGCGGGAGGGGAAAACAGGGGAGCTCAGGGGCTCGGCCGCCGCTGCCTGATGCGCTGGGCGACCTCGCCGTTCTCGGTCTCCCACCACGGCCGTACGAGTTCCGGGCCCTGCGCCGGTCCGGCTGCGGGCGCCGCCGGGACCAGCTCCGCGTCCAGACGGCGGTCCAGTACGGCGGTCTCGGCGCGTTCGGCGCGCGCCCACTGGACGAGGATCGCCAGCAGGAAGGGCAGCGCCACCAGTTCGGCTGTGCCGATCATCGCGCCGCCGCCGAGCTGCTGGTCGTGGTGCACGTCCGGCGCCCAGGACGGGGCGTGGTGCAGGTACCAGGCACCGGCGATCAACGAGCCGTGGGTCATCACCGCGATCCCCGGCACGGCGTCGATGACCCCGTCGACGAACACCAGCGCCGCCCGCACCGGGTGCGTGCACCACGGCGGCAGCGCCTCCTCGCGGGTGAGCACCGGCACCACGAAGAGGCATCCGGCGAGCAGCAGGTGCAGATACATCAGCTCGTGCAGCCAGCCGTGTCGCAGGGCGGTTCCGAAGTACGGGGTGAAGTACACGGTCAGCTCGGTCGCGAGTACGAGCGCCGTGCTGACCAGCGGGAAGGTGAGCAGGCGCACCAGCCGCCCGGTCATCGCCCGCCGGACGCGGCCGGCGGCCCGTTCGGGCAGGGCGCGCACGGCCAGCCGCAGTGGATCGCCCAGCGCCAGGCCGAGGGGGGCGACCAGGTCGAGCAGGACGTTCTGGAGCGCGGCCGGCCAGAACAGCGCGTGGGCGTACACGGCCGGCGCGGACATCGTGGCCACGACGAGCGTGCCGAGGCCGAGCAGGGCGAACGCGGCGAGGCGTGGCAGAGGCCAGCGCTCGCCCCGGCGCCTCAGCCGCAGCACGCCCCAGCCGTAGGGCACGCCGAGCAGGGCGACGAGCAGCAGGACCGGCACGTCCAGTTCCCACGAGGACAGCAACCGCCCCAGGGTGAGCTCCGGCGGACTCCCCAACGCCCTCTCCCTCCTGACGCCGAGGCACTCTACGCCGCGCACGGGCGGGGGAGGGGCGCCCGGCCGCCGCGGCAACCGTCGTCATACCGGGCTCATACCGGGCACATACCCGGGAGAGTGGCTGCCGGTCCGGTGCCGCCGTCACTCCGAGCGGCACACGGCCGGACCGCTCCGCAGCTCGGCGTGGCGGCTTGCGGCGGCCTGTGCGGTTCTCAGCCGCCGCGTGCCCCCGCCCGCAGCCCGTCCATGACCAGGTCCAGGAGCCGGGTGGCGCGCGGTTGCCAGTCTCCGCCGGGGTCGATCTGCCAGAGCCCGGCGATGGCGAGGAAGAAGTCGTCCGCGGTGACGCCCGGGCGGATGGTGCCGGCCTTCTCGTTGGCCCGGAGCAGGAGTTCGGCCGCGGAACTCACCGGGGTGTGGCCCGGCTTCGCAGGACTTCCCGGTCCGCTGGTGGCCTGGCGGATCGCGTCCGCGAGCCCGGCCTTGGCCATGGCGAAGCGGGCGAGACGGTCCATCCACTCGCGCAGGGCCCGGTCGGGTTCCCGGGTCCGGAGCAACTGGGTCGCGCTGTCGGCCACCTGCTGCATCTCGTAGCGGTAGATCTCAAGGACGAGCGCCTCGCGATTGGGGAAGTTGCGGTAGAACGTGCCCTGACCGACGCCCGCCTTCTTGGCGATCGCGCTCAGCGGGGCGTCCGCGCAGTGGGTCAGCTCGACCAGGGCCACTTCCAGGATGCGCTCGCGATTGCGCTGCGCGTCCGAGCGCAGAGGCGCGTCCTTCTTCTGCTGCACTCGTCCTCCTCGCGGGCTCCTGGCCGAATCCCGTCCTTGCTAAGCGGACACCTGTCCGTGTTACGTTCTCAATGAGCGGACAGCTGTCCGGTTACGTCCACGATAGCGGTGGACGCGGCCGGTGCGGGCCGGCCGGTGGCGAGAGCCCTCGGAGTACCGTCCCGCATCCCGCATCGTTCCGAACCGATCACCTCCTGTACAGCGCCATCTCCTGGTCCCCTGCTTCGTTCTCTTGTTCCTCTGCCTGCCGGACCGTCCCCTCGGACGTGTTCCGGACACGAAGGAAGGCTGCTCATGGCCCCATCGACGTCCAGCGCCGTCACCTTGAAGATCAACGGCGAGAAGTACACGCTGTCCGTCGACCACCGCACGACCCTGCTCGACGCCCTGCGCGAGCGTCTCGATCTGACCGGCACGAAGAAGGGCTGCGACCAGGGCCAGTGCGGCGCCTGCACCGTCCTGCTCGACGGACGCCGGGCCGTGGCCTGCCTGCAGCTCGCGGTGGCGGCCGAGGGGCGCGAGATCACCACCATCGAGGGCATGGCCGAGGGCGACCGACTCCACCCGGTGCAGCAGGCGTTCCTCGACCTGGACGGCTACCAGTGCGGTTACTGCACGCCGGGCCAGATCTGTTCCGCCGTGGCGGTGATCGAGGAGCACGCGGCGGGCTGGCCGAGCGCGGTCACCGACGACGTCCGTCCCGAGGCGGGACCACCTCCGCTGACCCCCGACGAGATCCGGGAGCGGATGAGCGGCAACCTGTGCCGCTGCGGCGCGTATGTGTCGATCGTCCAGGCGGTCGCCCGCGCGGCCGCGGCCCGGACCGAGACGACGGAGGCGGTGGCATGAGGGAGTTCGGCTATCAGCGCGCCCTCGACGTCGCCGGCGCCGTCGCGCTGCTCGACGCCGACCCGGACGCCCGTTTCCTCGGCGGCGGCACCAACCTCGTCGACCTGATGAAGACCGGCGTCGAGCGGCCCGCCCGCCTCGTCGACGTCCGTGAACTGCCCCTGGACCGGATCGAGCCGGCCGAGGACGGCGGCCTGCGCATCGGCGCGACCGTCACCAACAGCGACCTCGCCGCCCACCCCGAAGTCCGCCGCCGCTACCCGGCGTTGACGCAGGCCGTGCTGGCCGGCGCGTCCGGTCAGCTGCGCAACATGGCCACCGTCGGCGGAAACCTGCTCCAGCGCACCCGCTGCGGCTACTTCGCCGACGTGACCAAACCGTGCAACAAGCGCGTCCCCGGCAGCGGCTGCCCCGCCATCGAGTGCGAGCACCACAACCACGCCATTCTGGGCGCCTCCGCCCACTGCGTGGCCACCCACCCCTCCGACATGGGCGTGGCCCTCGCCGCCTTCGACGCCGTCGTGACGTTCGAAACGACCGACGGGCCGGGAGCGTTGCCGCTCGCCGAGTTCTACCTGCCCGTGGGCGACACCCCGCACCGGGAGACCGCCCTGCCGCCGGGTGCCCTCATCACCGGCGTCACCCTGCCGCCCGCCCCGGTGGCCGCCCACTCCCGCTACCGGAAGGTGCGCGAGCGCGCCTCGTACGCCTTCGCCATCGGCTCGATCGCCGCCGCGCTGGAGGTCCAGGACGGCGTCGTACGGGATGCCCGCCTGGCCTTCGGGGCGGTCGCGTCCCGGCCGTGGCGGGCCCGGGCGGCCGAGCGGGTGCTGGCCGGTGCGCCGGCCGACGCCGACACCTTCGCCGCGGCCGCGGACGCCGAACTGGCCGCCGCCAAGCCTCTCCAGCACAACGGATACAAGGTGACACTGATGCGCAACCTCGTCGTGGCCGTGCTGACCGAACTCGCCGAGGGGGCCGCCCGATGACCACCGCCCCCTCGGCGCACAAGGGCTCCGTCGGTACCGCGCACACCCGCGTGGAGGGCCGTGACAAGGTCACCGGAGCGGCCCGCTACGCGGCGGAGATACCTTTCGCCGAACTGGCCCACGGCTGGCTGGTGGTGTCCACGGCCGCCCGTGGCCGCATACGCGCGCTGGAGACCGCTCCCGTCCTCGACATGCCGGGCGTGCTCACCGTCCTGCACCACGAGAACGCTCCGCGGGTCGACACCGGCTACACCGGCCTGCTCGGCTTCCCCGACCCGACCGCCGCCGTCTTCCAGCACGACCGGGTGCCGCATGTGGGCTGGCCGGTGGCGCTGGTCGTCGCCGAGACGCCCGAGCAGGCCAGGGAGGCCGCCGAGGCGCTGGTGGTGCACTACGAGGAGGAGCCGCACGACATCACCTTCTCCGCCGACCGCCCGGACGCCTACCCGCTGGACGGCCATATGCCGGCGGTGACGGAGAAGGGCGACCTGGAGGCGGAACTCGCCGCGTCCGCGTTCGTGGTGGACGCCGAGTACACCACCCCGGAAGAGCACCACAACCCGATGGAACCGCATGCGGCGACCGCGCTCTGGGAGGGCGGCCGACTGGAGGTCGTCGACTCCAACCAGGGCACCACGTGGGTCGCGAGCGAGCTGGCGAGCATGTTCCAGCTCGACCCGGCCTCCGTGCGGGTGCGCTCCGAACACGTCGGCGGCGGCTTCGGCAGTAAGGGGCTGCGCGCCCACCAGGTGGCCGCCGTGATGGCCGCGACCGTCCTGCAGCGCCCGGTCCGCGTCGTCCTGACCCGTCGTCAGATGTTCACGCTGGCCGGCTACCGCAGCCCCACCACCCAGCGCCTCAGGCTCGGCGCCGACGCCGACGGGCGGCTGCGCGCACTGGAGCACCGCTCCCTGAGCCTCACCTCGACCGTGCACGAGTTCATGGAGCCGAGCGCCGGGGCCTCACGGTCGATGTACGACGCCGACGCCCACCACACCGCCAACCGGCTCGTACGGCTCGACGTGCCGACCCCGACCTGGATGCGAGCGCCGGGCGAGGCACCGGGCTCGTTCGCGCTGGAGTCGGCGCTCGACGAACTCGCCGAGCGGTGCGGCCTCGACCCGATCGAGCTGCGCGTGCGCAACGAGCCCGAGCGGGGACCGGTGTCCGGACTGCCGTTCGGCAGCCGCAACCTGCTCGCCTGCTTCCGGGAGGGCGCCCGCCGGTTCGGCTGGGCGGACCGGGACCCGCGTCCCGGCCTGCGCCGGGAGGGGCGCTGGCTGCTCGGCACCGGCACCGCTGCGGCCTCCTTCCCCGTGGGAGCCATGCCCTCCACGGCGGCCGTGACGGCCGAGGCGGACGGCACCTTCACGGTGCGGGTCAACGCCGCGGACATCGGAACCGGAGCCCGGACCGCGCTCACCCTGGTCGCCGCCGACGCGCTGGAGGTGGCACCGGACCGCGTCCAGGTGCGCATCGGTGACAGCGACTTCGGCCCGGCGATGATCGCCGGCGGTTCGATGGGCACCCGTTCCTGGTCGTGGGCGGTCCAGGCCGCGGCCGGCGAACTGCGGGAGCGGCTCGCCCTGACCCCCGGCGTCCCGCCGGAGGGCATCACCGTACGGTCGGACACCACCGCGGCCATCGGCGCCCTCGCCCAGAAGGAACGGCACTCCTTCGGGGCGCAGTTCGCCGAGGTCGCCGTGGACCCCGCCACCGGGGAGGTGCGCGTGCGGCGCATGCTGGGCATCTTCGCGGCGGGCCGGATCATCAACCCGCTCACCGCCCGCAACCAGTTCGTCGGCGGCATGACCTGGGGCATCTCCATGGCCCTGCACGAAGAGGCGGTCCGGGACCACGCCACGGGCGGCCACTACGGCGCCGACCTCGCGGGCTACCACGTCGCCACGCACGCCGACGTACCGCTCATCGAGGCGGACTGGGTGGACGACCCGGACCCCGACGACCCGGTCGGCATCAAGGGCATCGGAGAGATCGGCATCGTGGGCGCCGCGGCGGCGATCGCCAACGCGGTCTGGCACGCGACCGGCGTACGCCACCGGAACCTGCCCATCCGGCCCGACCGCGTCCTGATGGCCGGCCCGCATGCTTGACCTCGCCGAGGAGCTGAGCCGCTGGGCCGAGGAGGGCCGGGACTTCGCCGTCGCCACCGTCGTGTCCGTCGGCGGCAGCGCACCGCGCGGTCCCGGTGCCGCCCTCGCCGTCGACAGCGAGGGCACGGTCATCGGCTCGGTCTCCGGCGGCTGCGTGGAGGGAGCGGTGTACGACCTGTGCCGGCAGGCCCTGGCGGACGGCGAGACGGTGCTCGAACGGTTCGGCTACAGCGACGAGGACGCCTTCGCCGTCGGGCTGACCTGCGGCGGGGTGATCGACGTCCTGGTCACGCCGGTCGGCGCTCAGGCGCCGCTGTTCCGGGCGGCACTGTCGGCCGCCGCCCGGAACGAGCCGACGGCCCTCGCACGAGTCGCCCGGGGTCCGGCCCACCTCCTCGGCCGAGCCCTGCTCGTGCGGCCCGACGGGTCGTACGAGGGCGGTCTCGGCGGTGAGGCCGGCCTGGACCGGACGGCTGCCGCGGAGGCCTCGGCCCTGCTGGAGACCGGCCGGACCGGCACGGTCGAGCTCTCCGAGGACGGCACGCACTGCCCCGGCGGCCTCTCCCTGCTCGTCGAGGCGAGCGTGCCGCCGCCCCGGATGCTCGTCTTCGGGGCGGTCGACTTCGCCGCGGCGCTCGTCCGCGCGGGCAAGTTCCTCGGCTACCACGTGACCGTGTGCGACGCCCGTCCCATATTCGCGACACGGGCCCGCTTCCCCGAGGCCGACGACATCGTCGTCGACTGGCCGCACCGCTACCTGCGGCGGACGGACACCGACCGACGCACGGTGCTGTGCGTGCTCACCCACGACGCCAAGTTCGACATCCCCCTGCTGGAGGAGGCACTGCGGATGCCGGTGGCGTACGTCGGGGCGATGGGCTCGCGCCGCACCCACGCGGACCGTCACCGGCGGCTGCGTGAGGCCGGCCTGTCCGAGCGGGAGCTGGCCCGGCTGAGGTCGCCGATCGGCCTCGACCTGGGCGCCCGTACGCCCGAGGAGACCGCCCTGTCCATCGCGGCGGAGATCGTCGCGTCCAGGAGGGGCGGGACGGGCCTGCCGCTGACGGACTCGGAGACGCCGATCCATCGCGACGGGAGTCGAGAGGCGGGCTTCGGCGGACCGGTCACCGTCACCGGCGTGACCGGGCCCGCGCCCCGCGCGGCGGGCTGACGAACTGCAGCTCCAGCGTGACCGGTGGCTCGGCGATCCCGGGCCCGCCGTCGGCGGCCCAGCGCAGGATGTCGTCCGTGCAGTCGTCGTCCATGGCGAAACCGACCCAGGCCGCCCGGCCTCCGGCCAGCCGGCCTGCGGTGGAGGGCTGGACGACGATGACGTTGGCCTGGTCGCAGGGGCCGAGGCAGTCCGTCGTCCGCACCTCGAAGGCGCCCCCGGACGCGGCCGCCCCGGCCCGCAGCCGCTCCAACTGCCAGGCGTGGTCGGTGCCGGGATGCTTGCGCGGGTTGCCGCAGCAGCAGCCCCGGCAGACGACCAGGGTGCAGGGACGCGATCGCGACACGGGCGAAAAGCGGGCGTTCAGGGCGCGGTTCACCTCCGTCAGCGTGCGCCGGGTTCGGTAGTGGATCATACGTCCCGCCCGCCACGCCGCCCGCGCCCGGTCCTGGGGGTGTCCGCGAAGTCGCGCCGTTCGCCCGGGGGAGCGTGCCGGGTGTCGCGGGGCAGGCGCGACGTTGCGGACGGAGCCCTAGGCGCTGTCGTTTGGATCAGACCCCGCGACGCCGGGGTGATCCAAACGACAGGGCCTAGCTGTCCGCCGAGTCCAGTCCCGCCGCGGTGGCGGGATCGGGGTTGAACACCGGGTGGTAGCTCTCGGGCGGGGCGAGGTAGGTGGCGGGCAGTCCGCCGGTGTCGATGACGATCTGGTCCACGGCGATCGCGGGGTCGGCCATGAACAGCCGCAGGACGTGCTCGCCGGGTTCGGCGACGGTCACGGTGCCCGTCAGCTTCTCGATGCCGTCCTCCACGTTGCGGGCCCAGGCGTCGCCCCGGTTGCCGGTGGCGACGGCCTGCCCCGACAGGACGGTGACCGGCTGGTCGTCGAGGGCGACGGCGATCCGGCGGTGGCCGCGCTCGTCGAGGGAGGGCAGACGGAAGACGGTGACGGGGAAGGTGCCGGTGGTGACGAAGCGGACCCGGTACCTCAGCTCCGGCGCCCTGGAGGCGAAGTCCGCCGTGATCGGGGCCGCCGTCGACGGCACCGCCTCCACCGCGGCCGTACGGCGCCCCAGTCCGCGCACGGTCCGCCAGCGGCAGCCGTAGCGCGCCACCCGCTGGTCGGCGTGCACGGCGTCGATCGACACGTAGCCATGGGCCTCGACGAAGCCGCGGGCCCGCCGACGCGCCCGCTCCCCGTCGTTGCGCACCCGCAGCGGCACCTCGATACGCCGACCGGCCCCGCTGACGGTGACCGTCGTGTCGTGCGTGCCCTCGGGGACCCGCGCCCAGTCGATCTCCACCCACAGCCGGACCTGCTCGGTCAGCGAGCCACCCGCGCTGCTGAGCCGCACCCAGGGACGGCCGGCCTCGGCGGTCCAGTCCACCGGCAGGAAGCCGGTGTTGAAGACGTCCACGAAGCGCCGGTCACGGGTGCAGGAGGAGAAGGACAGCGGCCGGTCCGCTCCGGTCTCGTTGCCCTCGGCCGCCACCCCCAGCCCCGAGTTCTCCTGCCGGGCGACCCTGGTGACGCTCGGGCGACCCGGAGCCTTCGGGATCTGTGAGGGGTACGGGTTGACGATCCCGTCCCACTTGCCGCCCGCGAGCCGGGTGTTGTACCGCTTGGTGATCGCCGCTTCCTCGGCGTGGGCGGCCTCGGCCAGGTCCGCGAAACGGTTCGTCCCCGCGCCGCGCCCCTGCCGGACCGCGAGGGCGTTGCGATCCGCCCAGTAGTACTTGAGGTTCATCAAGTAGGCGCCGTGCACCGGGTACTCGACCAGCTCGTAGTAGGCGTCCCGGTAGGCCTCGGGCAGCTTCGCCCCCAGCGTCCGGACCCGCTGGAGCAGCCGGTCGTACGCCCCCATCCGTCGTCCCGCCTCGTCACCGTGGTGGACCGTGGAGATCAGTCCGCCGGCGACGAACTCCGGGCGCAGCTCGGCGGCGAGCCGGTAGTACTCGGTGCGGATCGCGGCGATCTCCCGGCCGTGCCGGTGCCCGAACTGCCGCCCGGCCCACTCCGCGAGGAAGTCCTCGACCTCCCCGGCGCCCCACCGGTCCACCTCCCAGGCCATGTCCATGCTGAAGGACAGCCCGGTCTCGATCGACTTGATGTCACCGACGTTGAAGATCCACATCCGGTCGACGCCGTGCTCGTACACCCGGCGCAACTCCTGCCACACCTTGGCCAGTTGGGTGGTGTCCAGCCACAGGTAGCTCTTGGGGCGGCCCCAGTAGGAGAGGTGGTAGTAGATACCGTTGCCGCCGGAGCGCGCGCGTTCTGTGTCGTTCGGGAGCTGACGCATGTTGCCGTGGTTGTCGTCCGGCCAGATCAGCGTGACGTCGTCGGGGACCTTCACGCCCGCGTTGTACAGCTCCAGGACCTCCTTGTACGGGATGAAGATCTGCGGCTCGGCCGCCGGGCCGACCTCCTCGGCCAGGATCCGGCGCTGGTCGGCGATGATGTCGTTCATCACCGCGACCTTCTCCGGAATCGTCGTGGCGTACCTGGTCTCCAGCGCGGAGTCGTGCAGGCCGCGCATGCCGAGCGTCCAGCTGCTCTCGTACCCGGCGTTCTGGTGCGCCCGGGCTCTCCAGTAGTCGGAGATGACGACGGGGCTGACCGTGTAGTCGTACACCGGCAGGGTGCCGTCCGGGCCGCGGTGCTCCTCCGCCCAGGGGGCCCACTCGTGGACGCCGTTGCGGAGCAGTGCCTCCGGGTGGCTGGAGCCGACGACGATGCCGTAGCGGTCGGCGAGTTCGGGGTTCTCGCGGTGCTTGTTGAAGAAGTCGGAGTAGGGGTGCATGGCCGGCCACAGGTAGTTGGCCTTCAGGCGGAGCAGCAGCTCGAAGATCCGCTTGTAGGTCTCGGGGCCGATGTTCTTGTCCGGCTCCTGGGTGCGGTGGGACCACGTGGTGAGGTTCTGCTCGTCGTTGATGAAGATGCCGCGGTAGCGGACCGACGGCTCGTACCGCTTGAAGGTGCGCGTCGGCACCGTCACGGTGTCGCGGCGTAACACGGGCACGTCCGCCCACCAGTACCAGGGGGAGACTCCGATGCGCTCCGAGGTGTCGTAGACGCCGTAGACGGTGCCGCGCCGGTCGCTGCCCGCGATCACCAGCGCGCGGTCCACGCCGGGTACCGGGCGGTCCACCACCTGGGTCACCGACGCCTCCCAGCGCCCCTTGACCCGCGAGACGTCCAGACGGCCCTGAGCGACGAGCCGGTCGATGACGGGGCTCGCGCCGATGGTGCCCACCAGGATCAGCCGCGCGGCCCGCTCCGGCAGCGTGTGCCGCAGGCCGGGCCGGACCCCGCCGACCCGTTCGACGTCCGCCTGGAGATCCCCGGCCGCGCGGATCACGGCCGGGTCGTCGGCCGCGTCCACGAACACGTCGACCGCGGTGCCGCCCTGTACCAGCGGGAAGTCGGGCCGGCCCGACGGCACCGCCTCGGCGGTCGCGGGAAGGGCCACCGGGAGCAACGGGGCCGCTCCGACGGCCGCCATGCCCCGCAGGAACGACTTACGGGTCAACGGCTGGGACGGTCCCCGGGGTTCGCTGTGCGGCACGAGACGCTTCCTTTCGCGGCTGAGCGAGGGAGGGATGGCATGACCATGCTAGAAAGCGCTTGCTCCGGCTGACCCTAAGGTAGGCCGATCAGCTCGTCCAGAGCGGTGTGTTCGGGGCACCCGTAGCCATGCCGTCGGCGACGTGGCGCAGCAAGCAGGCCGCGGTTCCGCCCGTGCGGTGCTCCGCCGGGAGCGTGCCCGGCGGGCGAGGCCGGCGCGCCGGGGTGTGCCCGCGCCTGTCGGACGGTGTGCCGGCACGCCGCGGGCACCGGGAACGCGGCCTCGGGCGGCCCGGGCGGCACTCGTGGCTCGGCATGGTCGCCGCGCCTGGGCGGCGGCCGCGACCATCGTGCCGGCCGGGAGTGCGGGGGCGGCCACGGGCCGACGCGCGCCACGCGCCCGGCGAGCCGGGGGCCGGGCCGGCGACCCGGGCGACGGTCTTCCTCACCCTGCGAAACTCCTCGCACCGCACGAACCGGGCGGTGTCCCGGCCCGCCCGGCTGCCTGCCCCGCCCTACCGCACGCGGTTCACACCCGAGGCCGGGGACAGGACTCCAGTGCTCGGGCGAGACCGGACGCGTCGGTGCCCATCTTGCGGTAGACGGAGGACAGCAGCTGCCTCACGCCCTGCTCCCTGAGACGCAGTTCCTTCGCCACGACCGACACCGGGTCGCCCTGGGCCGTCATCTCGGCGGCCCTGCGCTCGTGCGCCGTCAGCGTGTCCGTCTGCCCGTACCGCAGCGGCAACGGACGCAGCCCGGCCGAGGAGAGCTCGTCCCTGGCGCGCAGCGCCAGCGCCTCGGCGCCGCAGTGGACCGCGCATTCCAGGCCTCGGTACAGCCGGTCGGCGGCCTCCTGCAGTCGGCCGTTCCGGCTCAGTGCGGCACCGTGCCCGACCAGCGCCCGTGCCAGCTCGTACGAGGCAGGGGACTGTTCCAGATGCTCGACGGCCTCCGCGTACAGGCCGAGCGCCGACGGCCCGCCGGTCACCTCCGCCTCGGTGTGCAGCGCCTGACCGATCACGGACGCCGCACCGAAGTCCCGGGCCCGCTTGACGGCGTCCCGGGCGAGGCCGACCGCCCGGCCCGGCTCGGTACGGGCGGCAGCGTACGCCAGGTCCAACTGCCAGGGACACCAGGCGGGGTTGCGCCAGTCACGCCCGTCCAGCCAGCGCCCGACCTGCGTCAGCAGACATGCGGCGTCGCGATGGCGGCCCTCCGCCAGGAGCAACTCGGCGTACACCGTGCGGGGGTCGGGGTAGATGACGGCGTTCGGGACCGTCTGGCCGTACCGGTACTGGTCGGCGAGCCGGCGCGCCGCGCCGGTCCGTCCGCGGGCCAGCAGGCTCTGGATGAGGATGCCGATGGCGAACGTCTGGGCGGGGACGGCGCCTTCGACCTTCTCGGCGATACGCAGTCCCTCTCGTGCCATTTGCTCCGCTTCGGCCAGACTTCCCCGCCGGTAGCGGATGTAGCCGAAGAGGGTCTGCCCCAGGGCCAGGTGGGAGCCGCGCCAGCCCTTGCTCCCGCATTCGGCGATGCCCTTGGTGAACAGTTCCTCGGCCCGGCGGGGCTGGTCGCAGTACGCGAAGACCATGGCGACCGAGACGGGCACCTCGAAGCCCCGGTCCTCGTCGGTCCAGCTCAGCCCACCGCGCAGGGCGCCCTCGGCACACGCCAGCACGGTGTGGTGCGGCTCCCCGCGCAGCATGGCGTCCCAGGCCCGCAGTCCCAGGACGGACCGCTCCTCGAGGCCGCGGCCCGTCAGCCGCTCGGCCAGCCGCGCCAGCCTGCGCGACCGGGCGGAGGAGTCGGGTTCGTCGGCGCGAGCCGAGCTCCAGCTGAAGTGGTCCGCCTGCATCCGCAGGCGGATGCGGGGATGGGCGGCCTGCCGCGCCTCGTCGGCGGACACCTCCGCGGCCTCGGCGATCCGGTCGGTGTGGGCCAGTGCCTGGGTCAGCCGGTAGACGATGGAGGCCCGCAGATCGGGGTCGATGCGCGGCTCCGCCAGCGCCTCCCTCAGGTGCCTGACCGTGGCCCTCGGCTCGATGAGAAAGGTCGAGCAGGCGAGTTCGTGGAGGAGCGCGGCCCGGTCCTCCGGAAGAGGCGGTTCCTGCAGCGCTCGGGTCAGGGCGCGCCGGGCAGCCTCGGGGGCACCGGCACGCAGATACTCACGGGCGGCCTCCCGCAGGCACCGGACTGCCTCGGGCTTGCCCTCGCAGGGAACCTCCAGCAGGTGCCGTGCGGCGGCGGTGGGACTGCCCCCCGCCGCGCGGAGGGCCTCCGCCGCGCTGTTGTGCAGACCCACCCGGAGGCCCGAAGGGATGGACCGGTAGATGGTCGTCGCGATCAGCGGATGGACGAACTCCAGGCCCCGTCCGGCCTCATGGCCGTCCGTCAGGATCCGCGCGGCACGCAGCCTCTCGATCGCCTCGGCGGCCGCCTCGCTGCCGACCACCGCGATGGTGGCGGCGAGATCCGGTGAGACGGGCGCACCCAGTACGGCCGCGGCATGCGCGAAGCGGACGGTGGTCGTGCCGAGCCGCTGGAGGCTCTCGATCAGTCCGGGACCCTTGACCGCCGCGGCGAGGTCCCGCATCGCCGGCAAATCCTCCTGGGCGCCCTTCAAGTTCCGTTCGCCGAGTCTGATGGCGAGCTCGACCGCCTCGAACGGGCTCCCGCCCGTGACCGTCCAGCACTCCTCGCAGAACTCGTCCTCGGCCCCCTCTCCCACTTCGTCCCGGACGATCCGGGCCACCCCGGCGCGGCTGAGGGGCGCGAGAGAGTAGGGGCGGTCGCCGTGATCCGCGACGAGTGCGCCGAAAGCGTCCGCCTCGGGCGGGAGTTCGCCGGGCCGGTAGGCGGCGACGATCAGCAACGGCAGGTCCACCGCACGCGGGGCGAAGGAGGTGAGCCAGGCGAGGGACTCGGCATCGGCCCAGTGCAGATCGTCCAGGAGCATGACGACGGGCGCCTTCATCACCGTCAGGCGCGTCATCACCCAGTCGAGACCGTCGCGCACCCCGATCGGGTCCGGTACATGGGCGGTGCCCGTCGCTTCCAGACCGAGCGCGGCGCAGACGATGCCGTACCAGCTACCGAGGAAGTCCCGGCGTCCCGCCTCGTCCATGACGGCCAGGGTGGGCTGGACGAGCTGGCGCACCACATGGAACGCCAGCTCCTGTTCCTTTTCTCCGCCCCTGCCCGAAAGCACCGTGAACCCCTGTGTCACGGCGCGGGCGCGGGCTTCCGACACGAGTGCCGTCTTCCCCCGCCCGGTCGGACCGGTGAAGGCGAGCAGTCCGTTGGGGCGCGTTCGCGGTACTCCGTCGGCGGCGCCGCGGAGCGCCGACAACGCGGAGTCCAGTGCCTGGAGTTCTCTTTGACGCTCAAGCAACGGCCGGGCCTCGGTGATCGGTTGCCGCGACTCTTGCGCCATGAGCTCTACCACTTCCCGTCACTGGTCCTCGCAGGGCAGCGCCGAGCGTACGCGCCTCGTGCATGCTCAAGAACGCTGTGCCGAACGAGGAGGACAGGACGGGTGAATTGTCCGCCGCAACGGTTTGGGTGCCTGCCCGTCGGGTATTCCTGCCCGAGTCGGATTCCGGGCGCCCCCTGTTCTCACGGCAGGGCGGGAGCCGCCGCGTCCGCGTAGCGGGGCACGGTGCGGGACCAGTGGTAGCACCCGCGGATCCAGCCGATCATGCCTTCCACGTAGCCGACGCCGGCGGGACTCAACTCCGGTTTGAACTCTTCGTAGAGTTCCTCGAACTCGCGGATCGTACGGTTGATCCGCCCGATGGCCAGCATCACGGCCTCGGGCAGAGAGCAGTGGTGGGCGCGCTGGTGGGCGAGGGCGAGGTTGATCAGTCCGCCCGCGCGCTGCTCCTTCACCGCGGAGAACAGGTCGGGAATCCACACCGCCGCGTCGGCGGACAGCCGCCCGAGGCGGCGCATCACCGGGTGATGGAGCTCCTCGGCGGCCAGCTCGCCCGGCTGCGCGGCCTCGCACAGCGGGTAGAAGGGCTCGACGCCCGCTATGAGGGCCCGTATCGAACAGCACAGCTCCATCCGTACGGGGACGGAGTGACTCTGGGCCACCGCCTCGTACAGCAGACCGTGCACGTACTCGCGGCTCTGCCAGGCCCATCGGGCCGCCTGTGCGGGTGTGCACCGCAGCTGAACCTGACGGTAGAGATCGGTCAGGGCCGCACCGAGGGGAGTACTGGGCGGGCGGTCGTCCCGCAGAATTCCGATGCTCTCGCACAACATGGGCAACAGCTGGCCGGGACCCAGCCGGCCCGTCTCCTCCGCCTGGTCGTCGAAGACGAACTGATAGGCGACCTGGTTGGCCACGATCTGGAGGAGGCCGGGATCCACGGTCGGGCTGATGCAGGACGCGAGCTCGGCGGGGCGGGTGTAGGCGATCATCGCCGCCACCTCTGGTTCGTCGGTCAGGCCCCAGGTACGCAGCCATGCCTCGACGCCCGCCTCCGCTTCGCGTTCGTGGCGATTGCGCAGGAAGGGGAAGGGCATGTAGAGGTGGGCGTCGATCAGGTCCTTCAGACTGGCGGCCGGAGTGTCGTCCCGCCTCATGACCGCGGCGTCCTCATGTGTTTGTGACACCGTTGTCACCTCCCCCGTGCGAACGCGGCTCGCAGATCATCGTCAGCGCCCTGTGCCCCAGCGTCGCCGCGGGACGCGGCGGTGCGACCGGTCCGGCCGGATGGCGCAGGCGCCAGCGGCCGGCGATGGTCGCCAGGGCGACCACGGCCTCCTGCCGGGCGACGGCGTTGCCCAGGCAGGTGCGCCTGCCCGCGGCGAACGGCAACCAGGCGCCAGCCGGCACGGCGGCGGCCCGTTCCGGCAGCCAGCGGTCGGGAAGGAACAGGTCCGGGTCGGGAAACGACGCGGGATCGTGGTGCAGGAGATAAGGGCTGTACAGCACGGTGGTCCCCCGGGGGAGGCGGTGCCCGGCGAGCTCGGTCTCCTGGGTGGTGATGCGGGTGAAGAGCCAGCCGGGCGGGGAGTGACGCAGCGTCTCGGTGATGACGCGGCCGGTGTGGACGAGGCGCGGCACGTCGTCGGGGCCGGGCAGCCGTCCGTCGAGAACCGTGTCGACCTCCGCGTGCAGACGGCGCTCCACGTCCGGATGCTGCGCGAGGAGACTGAACGCCGAGGTGAGACACAGCGCGGTGGGATCGACTCCGGTGAGCAGGATCGTGATGAGCTGGTCGTGGATCTCCTGCTCGCTGATCGCCGCCGCGCCGCCGTCGCCGCGCGCCGCCTCCAGCAGCACCCCCAGCAGGTCGTCGCGCGCAACGCCCCGCCGGCGCTCGGCGACGGCCGAGTCGATGATCGCGTGCAGACCGTCGACCGCCCGCAGATAGCGCCGGTTGCCGGGTGTGGGGACACGGAACAGGGCGTCGACCGGCACGACCGTACGGACGAACAGGCCACGGGCGACGACGGTGAGACAGTCCCGCAGCTCGGCGACCTTCGCGGCGTCGAGTGAGTCGGAGAACAGGAGCCGGCTCGCCACCTGCGTCGACAGGGTCACCATCGCCCCGGCGATGTCGACCTTCCGCCCCGGCCGCCAGTCGCGGCACGCCGCCCGGGCCTCCTCGGCCATCAGACCCGTACTCGCGGCGGCGCGGGACGGGCGGAAGCTGGGTTGCAGCAGGCTGCGCCGGCGCCGGTGTTCCCCGTGACGACACGTGACGACGCCGTCGCCCATCACCGAACGGAGCCTGTCGTACTGCGGTCCCCCTTTGTCGAAAGTGCGGGTGTCGGTGAGTACCTGGTGGACCAGTTCCGGGTGACACACCATCCAGGCGTGCTGTGGCCCCAGGCGAATTTCGACCAGATCTCCCCGGGCAGGCAAAGAATTCAGAAAGGCCAGCGGCCGGCGGAACAAGGCGATACCGTGGCTGATCGGTGGGAATATGCCCGGCGCAGTACCCACTGTCCACGTCCGCTGTGGTATCGACGCGACATCCTTCATGGAATACCCCCTGTCTCGGTCGACACGCGAAAGTCGGGTCACCTTCACCACATGGCGCCCGACTCATGTACTGCCCAGTCAATCCCGCCGTCGCCTCCCGGAATCGTTACTCCTTGAGGGCGCACAGAAGCACGGAGAAGCACATCCGAAGCGCCGTGGAACCGAGCTACCTGATGAGGGATTTGTTTCTGTGACGCACGCGTTCTTGACGCGCCCCCCAATTCCTCTGGTCAGGGCAGCGCCGAGACCTCACCGAGGCGCACGGCGCATTCCAGCAGCAGCGCGTGGACGAATGCCTGCGGCAGGTTGCCGCGCAGCTGGCGCTGCCGTACGTCGTACTCCTCGGCGAACAGCCCCGCCGGTCCGCAGGCCGCGCGGGTGCGCTCGAACCAGCGGAACGCGCCGACGCGGTCGCCCAGACGGTGTGCGGCGAGCGCCATCACGAACCCGCACAACAGGAAGGCGCCCTCCGCATCGCCGAGCGGCACGTCCCCGTGCTCGAAGCGGTAGAGGTACCCGTCCTCGGCCAGACGGGACTCGATGTACGCGCGGGTCGCCGCGCCGCCGGGATCCTCGCCGGGCAGGCAGCCGCGGGCCAGCGGCACGAGCAGGGCGGCTTCGGGACCGTCGTCGTCCTCCGCCCGGTGCCAGCGGCCGTCCGCCCCGAGGCACCGGCGCCGGGTCTCCCGGAAGACGGCCTCGGCGAGCTCGTCGCAGCGGCGCCCCGTCGTCGAGGGCAGGGCCTTCGCCACCCGGCGCAGACCGCAGACCACGCTCAGCCGGGAGTGGGTCCACCACCGGTCCTCCACCTCCCACAGCCCGGCGTCGGGCCGCAGCCAGTTGCGCTCCACGGCGTCCACGGCGACGGCGGCGGCACGTTCCGCCTCCGGGGTGAGCCGGTCGTGCGCGGCCGCCGCGGCGAAGAGCTGAAGCGCCTCACCGAAGGTGTCCAGCTGGAACTGGGCGGCCGCGTCGTTGCCGATCAGGTCGCTGCCTCCGGGGTAGCCGGACAACCGCAGCGAGCGCTCGTACTCGACCGGCCGGCCGTCGACCGTGTACGCGGGACGCAGCCGCTCACCGTCCTCCAGGAGGCGCTCCGCGACGAACCGTACGGCCTCGTCGAGCAGTTCGTGGGGGCCGTGCGCGGCGACCGCGAGTCCGGCGTAGCACTGGTCGCGTACCCAGGCGTAGCGGTAGTCGTAGTTCCGTCCGCTGTTGGCCCGCTCCGGCAGGGACGTGGTGGCGGCGGCGACCATGCCGCCGGAGGTGCTGGTCAGTCCACGCAGCACGGCGTACGCGTGACCGGCGTCGCGCGGCGCGGCGAGCTGCGAGCAGTCGGGCACCGCACGCCTCCACGCCTGTTCCGTCGCCCGCCACAGCGCGTCGGCGTCGAGCGCTTCCCCGCCGCCGCGCCCCTCGGCGAGTTCCAGCACCAGGTCGTGCTCCTCGCCCCGCCGGAGCCGGAACTCGCCCCGCAGCCCGGACTCCGGACGCCAGACCGCATCCCCCGCCCCGGCGAGCCGCAGCCGCAGCCCCTCGCCCTCGGCCGTCCACTCCCCGTCCTCCAGCCGGGGGTCCTTCATCCGGCCGCTCCCGAAGCCCGGACGTGGGTCCAGGTCGAGGCGCAGCCGGGCCTCGCCCCGCTCGACCCGCATCCTGCGCAGCAGGACCAGACGGTCCGGACGGGCCGGCATCGCCAGGGCGTCACGGCACTCGATCACGGAGTCGGGCGTCACCCACCGGTTCACCCGGATCAGCGAGCCTTCCTCGTAGCTGCCGCCCCACACATGCCACCGGTCCACGGGCTCGACGGTGAAGTGCCCGGCGCCCCCGATCAGTGCGGAGAACACCGCGTCACTGTGCCAGCGGGGGGCGCACAGCCAGACGATCCGGCCCTCGGGGTCCACGAGCGCCCCCCGTTCGCCGTCGGCGAGCACGGCGTACTCGCGCAGAACCCACGGGGGACAGGCCCCGTCCGGCGCATCCGCGGGCTGATCGGCGCTGTGGTTCATGGCGGTACGGATTACCCGGACCGCGGGACCGAAACGGCACCCGCACGGACCCTCCGGGCGGGGGCGCGTCCCGGAGGCGGTGTGCTCGTCCGGCCCACCGGCCGCGGGCTCGGCACGTGACGTGCCGTCCGGCGCGTCCGCGGCGCACCCGCCGCGCAGTCCTCCCGGCCGGTCACGCGGACATCCGGAGACGACCTGCCCGTTTTCCCGCCCGGCGGGCGGGCACCCGGTGGGGACCTACCGGCGGAAGGAGGGTGCCGTGAGGTCCGACGAGTTCCTGGCCCAGGTTCGCGACCGCGGGGAGTACTACACCCAGGAGGAGGCCGAGCAGGTCAGTACCGCGGTCCTGTGGGTGCTCGCCTCCCGGATCACCCCGGAGGAGGCCGCCGACCTGGCCGCTCAACTGCCCGCACCGCTGGACGACGCACTGCGCCTGGAGCGTGGCCGCCCCGAGACCTTCGACCGCGAGGAGTTCCTGCGGCGCGTGGCCCAGCAGACCGGCGCCCGGCCGCGGACCGCGGAGTGGGACGCGAGCGCCGTGCTGTGCACGGTCGCCGACGCGGTCTCCCGTGGCGAGGTCGACCACCTCCTGGACCAGCTGCCGTCCGACTACCGCGACCTGTTCGGCAGGCTCGAACCGAGCTGACCGCCGCGTATGGCCGTGCCCGGAAAGGGCACTCGGCCTCCGTCCAGGACAGGCGGCCCCCCGAGGGAGGTTCCATGACGGACGGTGACCAGCGCTACGACGAAGAGGGCGAGGCGCCCCTCGGCGGGTACGCGGCGCTCGCGACGACCTTCGCGGCGGGCGCCGGGGTGTTCGCCGCGGTGGCGCGTCAACGGGGTCTGCGGCTGCCCGACCGGGTACCTCCGTGGGACGTCGCTCTGCTGGGAACGGCGACGTTCAAGGCGTCGCGGCTGCTGTCCAAGGACAAGGTCACCAGCTTCCTGAGGGCGCCGTTCACCCGCCGCGAGAGCGAGAGCACCGCCAACGAGGTGATGGACGCGCCCCGCGGCGGCGGTCTGCGCCGCGCCGTCGGGGACCTGGTGACCTGCCCGTTCTGCACCTCGGCCTGGGTGGCCGGATCGCTGGTCGGCTACTACGCCGTCGCTCCGCGAGCCGCCCGGCTGCTGTGCGCGGGGCTGACCGCCGTCACGGTGGCGGACTGGATGCAGTACGCCTGGAGCTGGACCGAGCAGCGGTCCGAGGGCTGATCACGGTGACCGAGGTGGCCGTTCTGGTCGGGCTGCAGGCCTCGGGGAAGACCACCTTCTACGAGCAGTGCCTGCGGGACCGTTACTCGCTGGTCAGCAAGGACCTGTTTCCCCGAGGGGCCCGCAACAAGCAGGCCCGGCAGATGCGGCTGGTCGCCCAGGAGCTGGCCGCCGCCCGGTCGGTGGCCGTCGACAACACCAACCCGTCCCCCGAGGAGTGGCGCCCGCTGGTGGAGGCCGGGCACACGCACGGCGCCGTCGTCGTCGCCTACTGGTTTCCCCCCGACCTCAGCGGCTCCCTGCGGCGCAACGCCACACGAACCGGGCGCGACCGGGTTCCCGACGTCGCACTCCACGCCACCCTGAAACGACTGCGCCGGCCCTCGCCGGGCGACGGCTTCGACGCCGTGCTCGACGTCCGCTTCGACGGGCGCGGAGGATTCGAGGTGCGGTCGGCGCGGGGGGAGCGGCCGCAGCTGCGGTTGCGGCACGCCGAATCCGCTGCCCACGATGGTCGCGACGCGTGGCTGCCGGGCTCCGACAGCGGCCAGGCGGGAAGGCGAGGGTGAGCATGCCGCAGGGGAAGCAGAAGCCGGGTGCGACCGCGCGGGCCACGGCGCGTGGAATGGTGGCCGCCATGGCGATGACCGGCGTCCGGACGGTGGCCGCGGGCATCGCGCCCCAGGAGAAGACGCCGCCGCAGGCCATCGTGGAGAAGCACGCCCCGAAGCGGATCCAGCGCTGGCAGACCCACCATCGGCAGGCGGTCACCGAACTGCTCCACTGGGCCTACGGCGCCGCCGGCGGCGCGGCGTTCGGACTCCTGCCCGACCGGGTCCGCCGACTCCCCGCCACCGGGCCGGCCTACGGCCTGGCCATCTGGCTCGGCTTCGAACTCGCCGTCGCCCCGGCCCTCGGCGTGCGGCACGCGCGGGAGCGGCGGGTGTTGTGGCGGATGGTCGTGGCCTTGGACCATGTCCTGTACGGCTTGGTGGTGGCCGGTCGCTTTGCCCCGGAGCCTGATGCCGCCCGGAGGCAGGCGGAGGAGTAGAACGGCTGACGGGGCCGCGGGCCGGCACCGGGGCGTCCGGTCTGCGACGCCGGGTCCCGGCGGGGTGGGCGTCGAGTACCGAGTCACTCCCCGTGAGCACCGGGCTCATGTGCCGGTGCGGGGCCCGTTTCCGGCGCCTGGAAGGTGGCGTACAGCCACCACAGGGACGGCACGAGCAGCAGCGTGCCCACGCCGACGGTGACCAGGCAGGCGGTGAGCACGCTGTCGGTGGAGGCGGTCTCGGCGACGGTCGTGCCGGGAACGAGCAGGTCCGGATACTGCGCGGCGCCCCAGGCCCACAGGATCGCCGCCACGGCGAGCGCGGCGGCCGCCCGTGCGACGACGTAGCGGCGCCGGGCCAGCAGGGCGAATCCGGCCAGCCCGGCGACCGCGCTGAGGATCACCAGCGGCAGCGCACGGTGCGTCAGCCCGTGGAACAGCTCCGGCGCGTCGGCGTGCAGCACCCCGATGCCCGCGAGCGCCACCACCCCGCTGAGCAGCCCCGCGGCCGTCGCCCGGCGCCGGAAGGCGTCCGCCAGCTCCGCCTCCCCGGACCGGGCGGCGTCGGCGCACAGGTACACGGCGGCCAGGTGCGCGCAGGTGAGCACGGCGAGCACTCCGCCCAGCACGGAGGTCGGATTCAGCCAGCTCGTCACGGCGTCGCCCTCGGCGAGGCCCGGCGGCACCCGGCCGGAGGCGACGCCGCCCGCGACCGCACCCAGGAAGAACGGGGTGACGACGGAGGAGAGCGCGAAACACGCCCCGAACAGCCGCTGCTCCCACAGCGCCCGGCTCGCCTTGCGGAACGCGAAGGACGCGCCGCGCGCGATGATGCCGAGAGCGGCCAGCGTCAGCGGGACGTAGAGCGTCGAGAGCACCGCGGCGAACACCGGCGAGAACGCCGACCACAGCAGCACGACCACGAAGATCAGCCACACGTGGTTGGCCTCCCACACCGGCCCGATGCTGTGCTCGATCAGCCGCCGCTGCGGCAGCCCACGGCGCGATCCCCCGGCGAGCAGGTCCCACAGGCCCGCGCCGAAGTCCGCGCCGCCGAACAGCGCGTAGCAGGTGAGACCCGTCCACATGACCGCGAGCATCACATCGGCGAGCACGGACACCTCCTCGGGCGTGGTCCGGACGGCGGTTCGGACGCCGTCTCCCGGTCGGGGCGGACGCCGTCCTCATGTTCCGTCAGACGACGGGGTACTGCCGGACATCGCTCTCCTGCGGAGCGATCGGTACCGGGGTCTCCCGCGTCAGCCGGCGCAGCACGTACACGGTGGCGACGGTCATCGCGGCGTACACGGCGAGCACCAGCCACAGCCCCATCACCAGGCCCGAGGCCGGGTTCACCGCGTCCCGCACGTTCATCAGTCCCCACACGACCCACGGCTGCCGCCCGAGCTCGGTGACCGTCCAGCCGCACTCCAGGGCGACCACCGCGGCCGGGCCGGAGAACGCCGCCGCCCACACGAAGAGACGCATGGTCCGGGCCGTGAGGACGTCCGCCCGGCCCGACCGGCGCGCCAGCCACCAGGCGGCCAGCAGCCACAGGCCCAGGGCCAGCAGGAAGAAACCGGCGAGGACCATGAGATCGAAGGCGATGTGGACACCCGTCACCGGGGGCCACTCGCTGCGCGGTGTCCGGTCCAGTCCCTGGACGACGGTGTCCGGGCTGTACCCGACCAGCAGGGACAGGCCGTTGGGGATCTCCAGGCCGTACCTCATCTCCTCGTCGACGGCGATGCCGCCGAGCGTGAGCGGTACGTGCGAGCCGGTCTCGAAGACGCCCTCGACGGCCGCGAGCTTCGACGGCTGGTAGTCGGCGAGGAAGCGGGCGGCCCAGTCACCGACGACGATCTGGAACGGGGTGACGATCGCGCCGAGGCCGAACGGGATGAAGAAGCCCGCCCGATGGTAGGCGTCGTTCCGGCCGCGCAGCAGCGCGACGGCGTACACGCTCGCGGTGAGGAACGCGGCGACCATGAGGGCGGCGAGGATCATGTGCACGGTCTGCGGTGGGCTCGCGGGGTTGAGCATGGCGGCCCAGGGGTCCACGTCGACCACCTTGCCGTCGCGCACGGTGAAGCCACGGGGCTGGTTCATCCACGCGTTGGCGCACACGACGAAGAACGCCGAGGCGATGCCCGCGACGACGATCGGAATCCCCGTCAGCAGGTGCTTGCGCGGCGGCAGCCGGTCCCAGGCGTACAGGTAGATCCCGAGGAAGATCGCCTCGATGAAGAAGGCGAATCCCTCCAGGGCGAAGGGCAGGCCGATGACCTGGCCGTACTTCCCCATGAAGCCGGGCCACAGCAGCCCCATCTCGAAGCTGAGGATGGTCCCGGAGACGGCGCCGACGGCGAAGAGCACCCCCATGGCCCGGGCCCAGCGGCGGGCGAGCAGCCGCAGGGCGGGGTTCCCGGTGCGCAGGCCGCGCCACTCGGCGATCAGGGTGAGCAGCGGCAGCCCGACACCGAGACAGGCCACCACGATGTGCCAGGCGAGCGAGAACCCCATCTGCGCCCGGGCCGCCGAGAGATCGCCTTCCGTCGCCGGAGCGGCCCACGCGGCGACGGACGGCGGGAACAGGACGCTGCCGAGAACGGACACCACGGCTCCAGACGCGAGAGGACACGGGCGGCCACACGCCGGGTCACCGCTCGGCGCGCGGGGCCCGGGACGAAGTCCGTAACACCACCATGCGGCCCCGCGCGCCCCGCCGCATCCTCCCCGGGAGACGCTCCGCCGGGCCTCGGATCCCGGTCCGGCCTCAGATCTCGGTCTCCACGGCCCGGGTGGTGGGCAGCAACTCCCGGATGTCCGCGGGCAGCGCGCTCGCGATCTTGGTCATCTGCTCGGGGGAGACGAAGGCGTCCAGCACGTTCAGCACCACGGCGGAACGCTGGAGCGCGACGTCCTCGCTGATGCCGGCGCGCCAGGCCACCCGGCCCGCGAACGCGGTGAGCCCGAAGCGCTCGCCGGTGGTGCGCGGCTGCCCCTGTCCGGCACCGGAGTCGTGCGCCGACTGAACCGACTCGGCCAGTTCGTGCGGCAGTTGGGCGGCGAGATGGCCGGCCAGCCCCTCCGGCAGGCGCTCGGCCAGGGTGCGGAGCACGGCCCGCACCGATTGATCGGCCTCACCTCGCCCGGCCGAGTGACTCTGCTCCTGAACGGTTCGGATCACATCGTGGTACCTCATGAGCACGCACTCCCCTCGCTCTGCCCAGGGCCCTACCCGGCGAGTGTCCCGTCGCGGGACGGTGACACCGGCCTTACGTGGCCGCCTGGTCGCTGTCCCGCATCGAGCCCCAGCCGTGCCACCGGTCGACCTCGATCCAGGCGCTGACACGCGGGCGGACGCGGTCCGGGTAGGGGTTGCCGGTGTAGTGCCGGGAGAGGCGGTCGATGTCGGCCATGCCCTCGTCGTCGTAGATCTCCGCGACCTGGCCGATCAGCGTGACGTGCGTGTACCAGTTGTCCCCGTCGAGGACGGTGAGCGTGATGCGTGGGTCGCGGCGCAGGTGCTTCAGGCGTACGCGGCCCTCGTCCAGGTTGATCAGCACCCGGTCGTCATGCCAGAGGTACCAGGTCGCGGTCGAGACGGGCGTGCCGTCCGAGCGCAGGGTGGCCATGACGCACGGGTTCGGGCGGCGCAGCAGTTCGACGGCCTCGGCCGGCAGCGGCGGCTTGGACATAGGTGTTCCTTTCCTCAGGACTTGTCGTCGAAGCTGGCGAAGTAGGCGGCGGCCATGTCCTCGGCGCCGTGTCCCAGGGCGGCGGCGCGCTCCAGCCGCTGCGCGCTCGCGGCGGCCACGTCGAGGCGGACGCCGTGCCGCTCGCCGGCCTCGACGATCAGACGGGCGTCCTTGGCGGCGGTGGCCACGGCGAACTGGGCGGGGGTGAGCTGCTCGTTCAGGACGAGTCCGGCCTTGGCCCGCAGGTAGCCCATGTCGAGCGGCCCGTCGGCGATGATCTCGAAGAAGCTGTCCGGGTCCACGCCGAGGGCCCTGGACAGGGCCAGCACCTCGCCGGCCGCGTTGGTGGCGGCGATGACCCAGCTGTTCGCCACCAGCTTCAGCCGGGTGGCGGTGCCCGCCGCCCCGTCCTCGCCGGTCCACACGGTCCGGACGCCCACGGCGTCGAAGACCGGCGTGACCACGGACCGGTGTTCCTCGGGCCCGGCGGCGAGCACGGTCAGCCGACCGGCCTCGGCGGGCTGACGGGTGCCGAGGACCGGGGCGTCGTAGAAGACCAGCCCGTGCTCGTGGGCGAAGGCGGCCAGGTCGCCGATCGCGTCGATCCCGGCCGTCGTCGACTGCGCCCACACGGCGCCGGGGCGCAGGGAACCGGCGGCCTGCCGCATGACGTCCAGGGCGGCCGGACCGTCGTGCAGCATGGTCAGCACCACGTCGGCGCCCTCGACCGCCTCGGCCGGGGTGGCGGCGATGTGCGCGCCGTCGGCGGCCAGCGGCTCCGCCTTGTCACGGGTGCGGTTCCAGGCGCGGACGGTGTGTCCGGCCCGGGCGATGTTGCGGGCCATCGCGGCGCCCATGATGCCGGTGCCCAGGACGCTCACGGTGAGCTTGTCGGTCATGACGTCGACTTCCTGTTCTGGTGCGGTCGTTGCTCCCGTTCAGCCTGCCACTCGGGCGCGGACGGCACGGACCGGATCCTCCAGCCTCGCCCGGTGACGACGGTAGGCCCCCGTTCCCTCAGGTAACCAAGAGGAACGGCGATGTCTGCCGTCTACCGTTCCGGTTCCTTCACAGCGGCGGCACCGCTGCTCGGACTGTCCCGGCAGACGGTGACCGCCCCGAGCCGGCGGGCCACGTCTCCGGCCCACTGGACGCACTGGCCTCCCTGGAAGGCCGTAGCGGCCCGCTCGCCGGACCCGTCACGCCGGTGCACCCGGCCGGTCTGTCGAGCTACTGTGCACCCCCGTCCTGCCCGCGCCGGCCCCCTGGTCGCCGCAGGGGTGCGGCTGCGTCGCCCAGGGGCTGACCGACCGCCTCCCGGAGGAGATGCGGGCCGGCTGACGGGACCTGGTGATCGGCACCCGGCGCCCACGCGGCCGCGCGCTGGACTCGCTGTCGCTGGCGGACGAGGAGTACCTGCTGGTCGCCGCCCCCGGGGCTCCCCGGAGGGTGCGGGCCCGTGGCCCGCCCTCCGCCACATCCCGCTGGTCACCTACGCCGAGGACCTGCCGATCGTGCGCCGCTAATGGGGCAGCGTGTTCGGCGAGCAGCTCACCGCCCGCGCCGCGCTCACCGTGCCCGACCCGCACGCCGTGGTCGTCGTCGTCACCGCGGGCACCGGCTACAGCGTGCTGCCCCGCTCGCTGTGCGAGGAGCACCTCGCCGTGGGCCGTCTCGTGCTGCTGGGCACGAGACTCAGGAGCCGCCGTCTGAACACGCTGTACCTCGTCCAGCGCCCGGCGCCGACGCCAACCCGGACGTGACCCGGGTCCGCGACCACCTGCGGCGCGCCGCCCGGGACTGGTGAATCGGTGTCACCAGCGGGGCAGCCGCAGCTCGTACTCCGGATGGATCCGGCGCATGTAGCCGGTGTCGTCCCGGCTGCGCATCCCGGAGTCCACGTACAGGCGGTGCAGCCGGTCGAGGGCGTCGTGGTCGAGTTCGACACCGAGGCCCGGGCCGGTCGGCACCTTCACCTCGCCGTCGCGCAGTTCGAGCGCACCGGGGAGGATGACATCGTCGGCCGAGTTCCACGGGTAGTGCGTGTCGCAGGAGTGGTCGAGGTTCGGGATGGCCGCAGCGACATGGGTCATGGCGGCGAGACTTATACCCAGGTGCGAGTTGGAGTGCATCGACAGTGCGATCCCGAACGCCTCGCACACGGCGGCCAGTTCACGGGTGCGGCGCAGCCCGCCCCAGTAGTGGTGGTCGGTGAGCAGGACCTGGACGGCGTTCTGCTCGACCGCCGGCTTCAGGTGCTCCCAGGCGATCACGCACATGTTGGTGGCCAGCGGCATCGGCGAGGACTTCGCCACCTGCGCCATGCCGGGGATGCCCTTGGTCGGGTCCTCCAGGTACTCCAGCACACCGTCCAGTTCGCGGGCGACGTACGCAGACGTCTCCACCGTCCACGCCGTGTTGGGGTCCAGCCGCAGCGGCTGCCCGGGGAAGGCCTCAGCCAGTGCCCTGATCGCCGCGATCTCCTCGTCGGGCGGGAAGACACCGCCCTTGAGCTTGAACGAGCGGAAGCCGTAGCGCTCCTGCATGAGCCGGGCCTGCTCCACGATCCCGGCCGGGTCCAGGGCCTCACCCCAGTCGTCGCCGACCGCCGGGCGGCCGTCGAGTGCGGGATGCTCGGCCCACTTGTAGAAGAGGTACGCGGCGAACGGCACCGAGTCGCGGACCGTGCCGCCGAGCAGATCGCTGACCGGACGTCCGAGCAGCCTGCCCTGCGCGTCGAGGCAGGCGACCTCCACCGCGGAGGTGGTCCAGCCGCGTTCGTGGGAGCTGGTCACCGAGGGCAGCAGCGCGGCGTCGATCGTCGCGGCGACGGCCGTGGTGTCGAAGACGTCCATACCGGCGACCACCTCCGCGGCGGCCTGCAGCCGCTCCAGACGGGCGGCGCCGCCGGGCGACTCGCCGAGGCCCACGGTGCCGTCCTCCAGGACGAGCTGGAGGATGATGCGCAGCGCGAGCGGCTCGTGGACGCCGTTCGAGTTGAGCAGCGGCGGGTCGCGGAAGGCGATCGGCGTGACGATCAGTTCCCGGATGCGCGTCATGCCCGCACCACCTCCAGACCGTGGTCGATGAGTTTCGTCAGCCGGGCGATGTGCTCCGGCGTAGGGTCCAGCAGCGGTGCCCGGACGCCGCCGACGTCCAGGCCGCGGATCGTCACCCCGGCCTTGACCAGGGACACCGCGTATCCCGGGACCTCGTCGCGGAGGGTGACGAGCGGGCCGTAGAACTCGTCGAGCAGCGTGCCGACCAGGGCGTCGTCGCCCTCGGCGAGCGCCCGGTGGAAGGCCAGGGCGATCTCCGGGGCGAACGCGAACACCGCGGAGGAGTACAGCTCCACACCGATGCCGCGGTAGGCGGGCGCGGTCGTCTCCGCGGTGGGCAGGCCGTTGAAGAACTGGAAGTCCTCCGTGCCCGGTACGGACCGGACGGCCCGCACGATCCGGTGCATCAGCTCGATGTCGCCGATGCCGTCCTTGAGGCCGAGCACCCCGGGCAGGGCGGCGAGTTCGGCGGCCGTGGACTCGGTGAGGCGGGCGGTGCCCCGCTGGTAGAAGACGACGGGCAGCGAGGTCGCGGCGGTGACCTCCTCGACGTACCGCACCAGGCCCTGCTGCGGCGCGCTCACCAGATACGGCGGCAGGAGCAGGATGCCGTCCGCGCCGGCGCGTTCCACGCGGGCGGCCTGGTCGCGGGCGACCGGCGGTGGGCCGCCCGCGGCCGACAGGACCGGTACCCGCCCGGCGGCCGTCTCGACCGCGACCCGGGTGGCCCGCTCGATCTCGTCGGCCGTCAGCGCGTGGAACTCGCCGGTGCCGCAGGCGACGAACACGCCGCCCGCGCCCGCGGCCACACCGGAGTCGATGTGCTGGGCGAGCCGTTCCTCGTCCAGCGAGCCGTCCGTGGCGAACGGCGTGACCGGGAAGAACAGCACTCCTTGGAACTTCATGTCTCCCTCAAACGTGGGGGTCGGTTCAGCCCTTGGTGGCACCGGCCGCGATGCCGGTGACCAGCGAGCGCTGGAGGAGCAGATAGACGATCAGACTGGGGACGAGGGCGATGACCGCGCCGGCCAGCACGACCCCGGCGCCGACCTCGGGGTCGGTGCGCAGAATGGACAGGGCGACGGTGACCGTGTAGTCGGTCTGGTCCTTGGAGGCGATCAGGGGCAGCAGGTACTGGTCCCAGATCATGATGAAGCCGAGCACACCGGCCACGCCGAGCGCGGGCTTGCACAGTGGCAGGACGACCTGCCACAGCATCCGCAGCTCGCCGACGCCGTCCAGGCGGGCGGCCTCCTCGATCTCGGCGGGGATGTCCTTCATGAACTCGGTCAGCAGCATCACCGAAAAGCCCCAGGCGCCGAGCGGAAGGATCACCGCCCAGACCGTGCCCTTCAGATCGATGCCCAGCACGGGCACATGCCCGAGAACCAGGGACAGCGGGATGGCGATGACCTCCTCCGGGAGCATCATCGTCAGCATGAACAGGGTCAGCACCAGCGCCTGACCACGGAATTTGTGGCGGGCCAGCGCGTACGCGGCGAGCGTGCACACCACGAGCTGCAGCAGCAGTCCGCCGCCCGCGATGACCAGGGAGTTGGTGAAGTAGTCCCAGATGCCGCGCTCGCCCGCCACCTTGAAGTTCATCAGGGTGCTGTCGTGCGGCAGGAAGGACAGCGACGAGCCGCTGGGGTGCGTGCTGAGGGCGCCGGAGAGAATGGTCAGGAACGGCGCCGCGAAGATCGCCAGGGCTGTCCCGCAGAGCAGGATGCGCAGGGCCCAGGCCAGGCCCGGCTTGTCGTCCCAGCCGAGGGCGGTGTCGAAGCGGGCGGGTGTCGTACGACGTTCCCTGGCGGCCTTGCCCGCCGGGGAGAGCGTCACCGGTGTCTGGACGGGATCGAGGGCGGGGGCGCTCATCGCACGTCTCCCCTCTTGCGGAAGTAGTTGACGGTCACCGTGAGCAGCAGCGTCACGCCGAGCAGCACCGCGGAGGCCGCGGAGGCGCCGCCGATGTCGTTGCGGGTGAAGCCGAGGGTGTAGGCGCGGGTCATCCAGACGTCGGTGGACCCGGCGGGGCCGCCGCCGGTGAGGACGTACACCTCGGTGAAGACGCGCAGGCCGCGGATGGCGGCGAGGACGAGGACGATGCCGAGGGCGGGGCGGATCGCGGGCAGCGTGATGTAGCGCAGGCGCTGCCACAGGGAGACGCCGTCCATCGCCGCCGCCTCGTACAGCGAGCGGTCGACGCCGGCGAGTCCGGCGAGCAGGATCACCATGTTGTAGGGCGCCCAGATCCAGACGCCCATCGCCATGGTCGCCCACAGGGCCGTGTCGGGGTTGTCGAGGAAGGGCACGGGGCCGAAGCCGAGGAAACCGAGGGCGTGGTTGATGAGGCCGTCGGAGGTCGGGTAGTACATCAGCCGCCACATCTCACCGACGACCGCGGTGGCGGTGACCACGGGCAGGAAGACGGCGGTGCGGACGAACTTCAGAGAGCGGCTCTGGCCCTCCAGCAGCAGGGCGAGCGCGAAACCCACGACGATGGCGCCCAGCGACTGGCCGATGCCCAGGACGAGGGTGTGGCCGATGGCGTCCTGGAAGCGGTGGTCGGTCAGGACCCGGGTGTAGTTGTCCAGGCCGACCCACTTGTCACCGAGGAAGGGCCGTACCTTGAAGAAGCTGAGCCAGATGCCCTTGCCCATCGGCAGGAACTTGAAGACGAGGGCGAGCAGCAGTCCCGGGGCGAGGAAGAGCCAGGGCAGGACGGCCTTCTTGCTGAACCCTCTGCGCCTCGGGGGCGCGGTCACAGTAGCGGTCATTTCAACAGGTCCTGGTCCTTGAGGTCACCGGCGAGGGTCTCGTTGAGCTCCTTCAGACCGGAGCGGACGTCACTGCCGCAGTACGTGAACAGGGCGTTGAGGCTGTCTGCGGTGTCCTGCTTGATGGGGGCGAAGTCCGGTGCGTTGGGGAACTGCTCGGACGCGGTCTCGTACGCCTTCTGCACCACGCTCCACCGCGGGTCGTCGCGCACCTCGGCCGCGTCCAGGGTGGAGTTGGTGGGGATGCGTACGACGGGCTGGTGGCCGTCGACGCTGGTCATGGCGATCTTCTGGCCCTCGGGGGAGATCAGGAACGCGGCAAGTGCCTGTTCCTGCCGGGTCTTCCCGGTCTTGGCGCCGAAGTAGACGTTCTCGCCGTCGGCCAGCACGACGGAACCCGCCGGGCCGGCCGGGGCGGGGACGACCTCGTACTTGTCCTTGCCGGGCGTGGCGTCGAAGGTGGTGATGTTGTACGGGCCGGTCATGTACATACCGGCGTTGCCGTCCTGGAAGTTGGTGGCGGTGCCGGTGACGGCGGTGACGGCGCCGGGCTGCAGGACGCCCTTGACGCCGCAGAAGAGGTTGTCCTTCATCCAGGTGACGGTCCGTACCGCGGCCGCCGAGTCCATCGTGGGGCGGTAGCCGCCCTTGCCGTCCGGCTCGATGATCTGCGCGCCGCCCTGCCACAGGAAGCCGGCCCCCCACCAGGCGGCGTAGCCGTTCTGGGCGCTGCCCGGCGCGACGATGCCATAGGTGTCCTTCTTGCCGTCCCCGTCCGGGTCGCGGGTGGCGAAGGCCTTGGCGACGTCGAGCATCTCCTGCCAGGTCGTCGGTGCCTTCAGACCCAGCTTCTTCAGCCAGTCCTTGCGGATCATCAGGGTCTGCGCCTGGCGGGAGTACGGGATGCCGTAGTGCTTGCCGTCCAGGCCCACGGTGGAGGACCAGGACTTGGCGCTGATCTGGTCATGGCCCGCGATCGAGTCGGGGTCGATCGCCTTGAGCAGGCCCTGGCTCTGGTAACTGCCCATCAGAGCCGTGTCGTTGATCATGACGTCGGGCAGGTCCTTGGTGGAGGCCCTCGCCTGGAGCTGCTGGTCGAAGTTGATGACCGGCTGGTAGTCGATCTTGATGCCGGTCTTCTTCGTGAAAGCGGCGAAGACACGGTCGTAGGTGGCGGCGGAGTCCGGATTGCTCCGGGTCCACACCTCCAGCGTGTTCGGGTCGCCGGTACCGGCGCTGTCGGACCCCGAGCCGCAGCCGGCCACTGCGAACACGAGCCCCACGACGGCGAGCATGGCGGCCGGGCGGCGGCGACTTCGTCGGCGATCCCGCATGGGCTTACTCCGTTCATGTACGTGAACCAACTTCACGCATCTAAATGATCGGCCAAGCTACGAATCGTTTCGCGCGCATGTCAAGACATGGCTGAAAGATTTCACCGCTGTCACACGAGCTCTGGCGTGCCCGGACACGACGAAGGCGCCACCCCGAGGGGGCGGCGCCAGGTTTTGTCGTTATTGGTGTGTTCTGCTGGTGGAACCAGGCGGGGGGATCAGGCCTTCTTGGCGCGCTCGGCGTGCAGCTTCCTGACGCGCGCCGCCTCCTTGCGGACCTCGGCCTGGGTGGCTTGTTCCTTCTCCAGCCACTCGGGGCGCTCCTGCTTCAGCGCCTCGATCTGCTCGGTGGTGAGGGGCTCGGTGATCCCGCCCCGCGCGAGACCCGCGATGGAGACGCCCAGTTTGGCCGCCACCACCGGCCGGGGGTGCGGGCCGTTGCGCCGCAGCTCGCGCAGCCACTCGGGCGGATCGGCCTGCAGCGCGTTCAGCTCGGCGCGCGAGACGACACCCTCCTGGAACTCGGCGGGCGTGGCCTGAAGGTACACACCCAGCTTCTTCGCCGCGGTCGCGGGCTTCATCGTCTGGGTGCTCTGGTGCTGCGTCATGGCGTCCAGGGTATCGAGCGTGTGCGCGATGCCCGACCACGCCCGGTAGCCTGGCCAGGTGACAGGCTCGGAAGAATCCCCCGCGTTCCGGCTCGCCTACGTTCCGGGGGTGATGCCCGACAAATGGGTGCGCATCTGGAACGAGCGGCTGCCCGACGTCCCGCTGACCCTCACCCAGGTGACCGCCGCCGAGGCGAGCGGCGTGCTGCTGGAGGGCGGCGCCGACGCGGGCCTGGTGCGGCTGCCCGTCGACCGGACCGTCCTCAGCGCGATCCCTCTCTACACCGAGACGACCGTCGTGATGGTCCCGAAGGACCACATCGTGACGGCGGTCGACGAGGTGTCCGTCGACGACCTGGCCGACGAGATCGTGCTGCATCCCCTCGACGACGTCCTCGGCTGGGAGCGGCTGCCGGGACGGCCCGCCTTCGAGCGCCCCGCCACCACGGCCGACGCGGTCGAGCTGGTGGCGGCGGGGATCGGCGTGCTCGTCGTACCGCTCTCCCTGGCCCGCCTGCACCACCGCAAGGACCTCACGCACCGGCCGGTGAAGGACGCCCCCGAGTCGAGCGTCGCGCTGTCATGGCCCGAGGAGGCGACCACGGACCAGGTGGAGGACTTCATCGGGATCGTGCGCGGCCGGACCGTCAACAGCACGCGCGGCCGCAGGCCGGCTCAGCCGCAGGCGAAGGCCAAGCGTGCCGATACGGCCGGAGTGCGGCGCCAGCAGACCGGCAAGGGCGCGGGGCACAAGTCCGGCACCGCCAAGAGCGGCAGGCGCGGCAAACCGCGCCGCCGTTCGTAGCCTCGGGGCCCGCCGCGGAGCGGGCCCCCGGCCCGGCTCAGCTGGCCGCCGGGGACGGCTGCGTGCCGCTGGGCTGCAGAGCGTTCGGAGCCTCCGTCCGCAGGTCCTCCAGCTCCTTGGGGATGGGCAGGCTCAGGACCGGCGAGCCCGGCTGCGGAGGCGGCGGCGTCGTCTGGTCCTGCGGCAGCTTGGCCGGGGCGGTCTGCTGGAAGCTGACCTGCTCATGGTTGACCAGGCCCGTCTTCTCCAGAATCGTCATGTGGTCGAGCACCGTGGAGTTGGCCTGGTCGGCGAGCTGACGGACCAGCGTGTTCCTGGTGTTGGCGCGGATCTTGGCGATCGTCGAGAAGATCGAGCCGTGCGTGATGCGCATGATCTCCACGGCGGTGGAGTCGAACTCGTTGCCGTTGCTGCTGCCCTCCACGGTCGCCACGAACTGCTGCTGCTGCGGGGACGCCTGGTTGGGCAGCGTGATGCCCAGCTCGGGGGCGATCTTGCGGCAGGCGGCGTCGAGCCGTCCGTGGCCGACGACCAGGTGCTCGCCGGCCTCCTTCATCGCCGGCGTCGAGCCCCGCTGCATCACGATCATGCCCAGCGGGTGCTCCCACAGGCCGGCCGCGCGCACCTTGACCACGAAGTCGCGGTCCGCCTCGGTCAGAGGGCCGTACTGGGTGTTGGCGATGATGCGGTCCTGGCCGCTCGCGGTGTTCTGCACGCCCAGCATGCTGGGGTAAGCAAGAGCGGTGAGGGTGAGGATCATCGCACCGCCCACGAACGCGGTTCCTGCTGTGCTGCGCGAGATGCGCATCGTGCCTCCTGGGTTGAAGAACGGCCCAACGCCAGGAAGTACGGATGAGAGGCCCGAGATAATCATCGTCGCGCGGAAAAATTTCGTACGAGGGTACGGGTCCCGGTGCCGAAGGCCGGCGACAGCTGTACGGCACAAGGACCCGCGGGCCTCAGGAGACGTACGAGGCCGCCCGCGCCGTACTCACCACCTTGTCGCCGTCGGCCCGGCTCAGCAGCCCGGCCGACACCCAGGCGTCCACCGTGGACCGCACGCGTGCGACCAGCGCCCCCTTGCCGCCGAACGGCGCACCGGCCCAGATCTCGTCCAGCAGCGTGGTGCCGTCCGCCTTCGCCGGGTTGGCGACGCCGGAGTCGGTGGTGCCGAACACCACCCGGGGCTCGGAGCGCCGGAAGTAGGCGTGCGTCGGGTCCTCCGTGCCCGCGAAGAAGGGCGCGAGCTCCGTCCCGTCCAGCGTGTAGTGCAGCGGCTTGCCGGAGACGGGGGTGAGCGCGGGCAGCAGGTCACCGGAGAGAGCCGCGTTGCGGTACAGGCCGAACTCCAGGTGGCTGGTGGCGGAGTTACGGGCGACCAGGTTGACCGGGCCGTAGAACAGGGTCTGCAGGGACGGATCGTCGAGCGCCTTCTCCGCCCGCAGCCGGAACGGCATGGCGATCCTCACCGTGTCCCCGCCGCGCCAGGTCCGGGACACGGTGAAGTACGCGCCCGGCTCAGGAGTTCCGGGCACCGCACGTCCGTTGACGGTGACCCGGAAACCGGCGGTCGCCCACGACGGCACGCGCAGCCGCAGCGTGCCTCACCACGGGTCGACGAACGGCCGGTGGCCCGGCCGGACTTCGGGGCATCCCTGAAGCGCCGCCAGGATCCACGCCCGCGACTCGGCCGGGTCGATCACCGCGTCGATCTCCAGTGCCGCCGCCGCGTTCACGGCCTTTCCCCGCTCGTACAGCTCGGCGACCTTCGCCTCGAAGAGCCGGGCCCGCTCGGCGGGGTCCTCGATCGCGGCCAGCTCCTTGCGGTGGCCGAGGCGTACGGCCCCCTCCAGACCCATGCCGCCGAACTCTCCGCTGGGCCAGGCGGCGGTGGCCAGGGGAGCGCGAGTGGAGCCGCCCATCATGGCCATGGCGCCGAGCCCGTACGCCTTGCGCAGCACCAGGCTCACCAGCGGCACCCGCAGGTTGGCGCCCGTGACGAAGAGCCGCGCGAAGTGCCGTACCGTCGCGGTCCGTTCGGCGTCCGGGCCGACCATGAAACCCGGCGTGTCGCACAGGGAGACGACCGGCAGGCCGAAGGCGTCGCACAGGTGCAGGAAGCGGGCCGTCTTGTCACCGGCGTCCCGGTCGATCGCCCCGCCGAGATGGGCCGGGTTGCTGGCGATCAGGCCCATCGGACGTCCCTCGATGCGGATGAGACAGGTCAGCACACCCACGCCGAAGGCCGGCCGGAGCTCCAGCACCGAGTCCGTGTCCGCGAGCCCCGTGACCGCCGCGCGCACGTCGTAGGACCGCCGCCGGTTCTCCGGGACGACGTGCCGCAGCAGCCGCTGGTCAGGCGCCTCCCAGCTCTCCCGCCGTCCGCGGAAGTAGGAGAGATACCGCCGGGCCACGCGCACGGCTTCCGCCTCGTCGGCGACCGCGAGATCCACCACCCCGTTCGGCACCTGCACCGACAGCGGGCCGACCTCCTCCGGCCGGTGCACGCCCAGGCCACCGCCCTCGATCATCGCGGGCCCGCCCATTCCGATCGTCGCCTCCGGGGTGGCGATCACCACGTCGCAGCAGCCGAGCAGCGCCGCGTTGCCCGCGAAGCACCGCCCTGAGGCGATACCGACCAGCGGGACCAGACCGCTCAGCCGGCCCATGCTGTGGAACGTGGTCACGTCCAGGCCCGCCACCGACGTGGTGTCCGTGTCACCGGGGCGGCCCCCGCCGCCCTCCGCGAACAACACCACCGGAAGCCGCCGCTGCCCGGCCAGCTCAAGCATCCGGTCGGTCTTGCGGTGGTTCTGCAGTCCCTGCGTACCGGCCAGGACCGTGTAGTCGTACGACATCACCACGCAGGGCTCGCCGCCCACCTGCCCGGTACCGGTGACCATGCCGTCCGCCGGCGTGGAACGGATCAGGTCGTCCAGGGAACGCCGCTGCCGCTGGGCGGCGATCGCCAGCGCGCCGAACTCCGTGAAGGAGCCCGGATCGCACAGGTCCTCGATGTTCTCGCGGGCCGTGCGCCGGCCGAGGGCGTGCCGCTTCGCCACGGCCTCCGGCCGGTTCTCGTCCAGCCCGAAGCCGTGCCGGCGCCGCACCTCGGCGAGGTCCGGGCGGACCAGCTCCGGATCCACCGCCTCGCCCGGCCCGTCCTCGGCGGGGGCGCCGGACACCTGGTCCAGCGTCAGCAGCACCTGCCCCTCGCCGACGGTCGTTCCCACACGCGCGTGCACCGCCGCCACGACGCCCGAGCCGGGAGCCCGCACCACGTGCTCCATCTTCATGGCCTCGACCACCAGCACCTGCTGCCCGGCACGCACCGGTTCGCCGGCCGTCACGTCCACGGAGACCACGGTCCCGCTCATGGGGGCGGCCACGGAGCCGTCCACAGGCTCCGCCACCTCCCCGGGCAGCGCCCGCGCGTGCTCCTCCACCACCCCGGTGTGCGCCCAGAAGCGCGGCACCGCCAACACCTCCCGCAACAGCGGGATGCCCGTCCGCACCCCCTCCACCGCGAACTCGTCCAGTGCCCGCCGCGCCCGCGCGCAGGCCGCGTCGGCACCGCCGTGCGGCACATGTGCGACGACCTTCGCGAGCAGCGGGTCGTACCGCACACCGACCTCGGCCCCGGCCCGGACCGCCGTGTCGACGCGGATCCCCGGACCCGTGGGCACGTCGAAGCGCGTGATCCGCCCCGCCGACGGCCGCACACCCCCGTCCGGGTCCCGCACCTCGGCATAGACCCTCGCCTGCACGGCGACCTCGCGCGGCGGCGCCGGCGGACCCGACATCGCGAGGCCGTCCAGCGTCTCCCCGGCGGCCAGCCGCAGTTGTACGGCGACCAGGTCGACGCCCGTGACCTCCTCGGTGACCGTGTGCTCCACCTGGAGCCGCGGGTTCGCCTCGATGAAGTGGAACTCGTGGTCCCGGACCAGGAACTCGAAGGTGACCAGGCTCGTGCAGTGGGCGGCGCGGGCCATGCGCAGCGCGCTGTCGAGGATCTTCTCCCGTACCGCGTCGGCGAGTTCGGGTGCCGGAGCCAGCTCGATCAGCTTCTGGTGGCGGCGCTGGGCACTGCAGTCCCGGTCCCACAGATGCGTGACCGCGCCCGTCGCGTCCCCGACGATCTGCACCTCGACGTGCCGGGCCCCCTCCAGCAGCCGCTCCACGTACAACTCGTCCCGGCCGAATCCGTGACGAGCCTCCGACGCGCACCGCTCCCAGGCCTCGTCCAGCTCCTCGGCACACCGCACGATCCGCATACCGCGCCCGCCGCCCCCGCTCACCGCCTTGATCATGACGGGGCCGCCGGCCAGGAACGCCCGGGCTTCCTCCCGCCCCGTGGCTCCACGGGTGCCCGGCAGCACCGGCACCCCCACCGCCACGGCGAGATCCCGCGCCCGGGCCTTGTCCCCGAAGACCTCCAGCACCTCGGGCGAGGGCCCGACGAAGACGATCCCCGCCTCCGCGCACCGCCGCGCGAACCCCGCGTCCTCGCTCAGGAACCCGTAGCCGGGGTGCAGGAAGCCGCAGCCCGTGCTCCGGGCGACCGCGAGCAGCGCGTCCGCGTCGAGGTAACCGCTGACCGGCACGGCCTCGTCGGCCGCCCGGGTGTGCGTCTCGTCGCCCTCCGCGTACACCGCGACCGTGCGCATCCCGGCCTCCGACGCGGCGCGCAGCACGCGCACGGCGATCTCCCCGCGATTGGCGACGAGCACAGCGGCAGCACCCATGGGAGTCCTCCAAGACGGCCTGTACCTCTACCCGTACGTGTACCTGCCCGGAGCCGCTCCGGTCACGACCCGGCCGAGCGCACCAGCCAGTCGTACGCACCGCGCGCCGTGAACTCCCGCTGGCCGCCCCGCAGCAGGAGACCGGCGGTGGCGAACTCCGGGTCGTCGGCCTGTTCGGCGACATACGGGACCGCGATGCACCTCATCCCGGCCGCGTGCGCGGCGGCGGCGCCCGGAGCGGCGTCCTCCAGCACCACGCAGTCGGCCGGAGCCGCGTCGAGACGGCGGGCGGCCTCCAGGAAGATGTCGGGGGCGGGCTTGCCGTGCGTCACTTCGTCGGCCGAGACGACGGTGCGCAAGAAGGCGTCCAGGCCCGTGCAGGTGAGGATCGTCTCGATGGCCTCCGGCGACGAACCGGAGGCCACGGCCATGGGGACACCCTCGGTCGCCAGCAGCTCGACGAACTTCCCCATCTCCGGATAGACGCGGGTGGAGGCGCGGGCCAGTTCCAGATAGTGGCGGTTCTTGACGGCGAGCAGCTGCTCCACGGGGGGCCGCAGACCGTACCGCGCCTTCCAGTCGGCCACCGTCTCGCGCGCGCTGATGCCGACGTACCCCTCGTGGTCCTCCCAGCTGAAGTCCCGGACGCCGTATGCGGCGAGGGTCCGTCGGCCTGCTTCGTAGTAGTTCGGCTCGCTGTCCACGAGCGTTCCGTCGAGATCGAAGATGACCGAGATTCCGCCGAGAGTGCTCATGCGCCCCAGCATGTCAAAGATCATTCACGGGCAGGGCGGCCGGTTCCGGGGCGATGCGCCCGGTTCATTTCCGGGCGGCGCGGCCGATCGACTCCACCAGCGGCAGCAGCCGGTACGGGACACGCTCCCGCAGCGCCACCTCGGTACGGGTGCGGACCACGCCGGGCAGGCTGATCAGCTTCTGGATCACGTCCTCCAGGTGGGCGTTGTCGCGCGCCACGAGCCGGGTCAGCAGATCCCCGCCGCCCGTGATGGAGAACGCCTCGACGATCTCCGGGACTCCGGCGAGCGCGTCCCCCACGTCGTCCAGGTGGCCCTGGGTGACCTCGATGTGCACGAAGGCCTGCACCGGGTGGCCGAGCGCGGCGGGGGAGAGGGTGGGGCCCGTACCGGTGATCACACCGTCCCGTTCCAGCCGGTCGAGGCGGGCCTGGACCGTGCCGCGGGCCACCCCGAGGATGCGGGCGTACTCCCGCACGCTCGTGCGCGGCTGCTCCAGCAGCAGCCGCAGGATGCGGGTGTCGAGCTCGTCCACGGCCATCGCGCGCGGCCTCCTCGGTGGTCGATCGGTCCGTTGGCTCTCCCCGGACAGCCTCCGGAGGGCCGATGCTGTGCCAATGGCTCAGTCGATGAGCACTCACTTGAGCCACTGGCAGCAGTGATGCTCTCATAGGAGCGTCGATGGCGCTGCGGATACCCGCGGCGCCTTTTTCATGCCGATGTGCGAGAAGGGGGCCGGTAAGTGGTGCTGAAGAGGGTGTTCGTGGCTTCGGACCCAGGGCGGGCGCGGTTGCGCTTCGCCATGCGGGCCGTCCTCGGCATCGGGCTGGCCGTCGTCGTCTGCTCTCTCGCCGGACACTCCCTCGTGGGCGCCGTCACCGGCGGGCTCGCCGCGCTGCTCGCCCTGTTCACCGTCACCGACGCCACGGTCCGCGGGCAGGCGGTCACCACCGCGCTGCTGCCGGCCGTCGGCCTGCCCGTGCTCGCCGCCGCGGCCGAACTGCACGACCACCCGGTGGCGCGGGACCTCACCTTCCTCGCCGTGGTCGGCGCGGGCGTGTACGCACGCCGCTGGGGCCCGCGCGGACACAGCCTCGGCGTGTTCGCGTTCATGACCTTCTTCGTGGCGCAGTTCCTGCACGCGACCACCGACCAGCTGCCCGAGCTGTACGCCGCCGTCCTGCTGTCCGTGCTCGCCGCCTCGGCGGTCCGCTTCGGGCTGTGGTGCTACGAGCGCCGCCTGCCCCCGGCCGCCGTACCCGCCCCGCCGGGCGGCACCGGCCTGGCCCGCGTGACCACCCGCCAGGCCGTCCAGGCGACCGCCGGGGCGGGCTTCGCCCTCGTCGTGGGCCAGCTGATCTCCGGGCAGCGCTGGTACTGGGCCGTCGGCGCCACCTGGTGGATCTTCGTCAACACCACCTCGCGAGGCGAGACCCTGGTCCGCGGCTTCCGCCGCGTCCTCGGCACGGTCATCGGCATCGGCCTCGGCCTGCTCGTGGCCGTCCCCCTGCACGGGGCGCCCCTTCCGACGGCCGTCCTCGTCGCCGCCTGTGTCTTCGGCATCTTCTACACGGCCGCCGTGTCCTACACCTGGATGATGCTCTGCGTGACGCTGCTCGCCGAGCTGCTCTACGGCCTGCTGGGCGTGCTCAGCCCCGGCCTGCTCGCCCTGCGGCTCGCGGAGACCGGCGTGGGGGCGCTCGGCGCCGCGCTGGCCGTGATCCTCGTGCTTCCCGTCACCACCCACGCCGTCACCGACGCCTGGATCCAGCGGGCCCTGCGCTGCGTCCACGCCTGCACCGCCGAGACCGCCGCCCGCCTCGCGGGGGCCGAGGGCGCCGACCCGGCGCCGCGGGTCGCCGAACTGGAGCAGCTGCTCGGGCGGGTACGGCTCTCGGTCGCCCCGCTGGTGCACCCGCTGAACCCCATGCTCGGCCGCAAGCGGCGTGCCCGCCGGGTGCTCGCCCTGCTCGACGACTGCGCCCGGGAGATCCGCGGGCTGGTCGCCGTGGCCGCCGACCCGGAGGCCTCGCACGACGCGCGCCTCGCCGCCGCCTGCTGGCGCGTGGAGACCGCGGTCGAGGCGCTCACCGGCGGAGGGACCGTCTCCGTCCAGCCCGGCCACGCCTCCGCGGCCGAACCCGCGCTGGCCCACCTCCACGGCCTGGAGCGGGCCCTGGCGGAACTCGCCGCGCCCCTGCGGTCTCCCTCGGGGTCGCCGCTGGTCGGGGCCTGACGCCCCTTGGGCCGGAGGGCTTGGTCTAGACCTCGGCTGCTACCGTCGCCCCGGACGGCACACGGCGAGAGGGGACAGCGGTGGCAGGCGGCGACATGCGACGGCGAGCGTTCATCGGATCGTTCACGGCGGCCGGAGGGCCCGGGATCGTGATGGCGGCCGTCGCCCCGGACAGCGGTGCCCTGACCGTCCTGAGCAGTGTGAACAACCTGCCAGACCCCTCCTACCTGGCCCTGTCGCCCGACGGGGACACGCTCTACGCGGTCAGTGAGACGGCCGAGGGCGCGGTGGCCGCGTACCGGGTGACCGAGGACAGGCTGGAGCCGGCCGGACGGCCCGTGCCGGTCGACGGCAGCGGGCCCACACACCTCAGCCTGTTCGCCGGGCACATCCTGACCGCGAACTACGGCTCCGGCAGCGTCACCGCCGTGCCCGTCCGCTCCGACGGCACCCTCGCACGGGCCGCGTCCGGCGTGCTCCAGCACTCCGGCACGGGCCCGCACGTGCCACGGCAGCAGGGCCCCCACGCCCACCAGGTGCAGCCCGACCCGAGCGGGCGGTGGGCGGTCGGCGTCGACCTCGGCACCGACTCGGTGCGGGTGTGCACGCTGACCGACGGCGCCCTCGCCGTACACCGGGAGAACGCGCTGCGCCCCGGCTCGGGCCCGCGGCACCTGGCCTTCCACCCGGGCGGTTCGTACGCGTACGTGCTCAACGAACTCGCGCCGACCGTCACCGTCTGCCGCTGGAACGCCGCCGACGGCTCACTGCAGCCGCTCACCGAGACCGCGGTCCTGTCCGGTGCCCCGGCCGGCCACGCCTACCCGTCGGGCATCGTCGTCTCGCCCGACGGCCGCTTCGTGTGGACCGCGACCCGCGGCGAGGACGTCCTGTCCGTGCTCGTGGTCGAAGGGGAGGAACTGAGGCTGGCCGGAACGGTCCCCTGCGGCGGCCACTGGCCGCGGGCGATCGCCGAGTCCGACGGCTTCCTGTACGCGGCGAACGAGCGCTCCGGGGACGTCACGTGGTTCACCGTCGATCCGGACACCGGTCTGCCGAGCCGCGGCGGCTCGATCGCGGTGCCCGCCGCCTCCTGCGTGGTCTTCGGCCCGGTCGCCGGAGGCGCGCCGGGCCGGTGAGCAGGGGCCAGCAGACGCGAGCCCCTGCGCCGACGTGGGCCGCCGGGGCCGCACGCGAAAGGGCCCGCTCCTGCGCGAGGAGCGGGCCCTGTGTCGTACGGCCGTGGAACAGCGCGTCAGCGGACCGGCGCGCCCTGCGGCTGCTGCGGGGTGATGCCCAGCGCCGTCGTGTACTTGGCCAGGGCGAGCTTGCCGATGGCCGGGTACGGGCCGAGCGCCTCGGCGGCGGGGCAGGCCGCCTCCTTGGCCGCCTCCTCGATCAGGGCCGCCTCGATCTCGGGGCCGATCAGGTACGGGGCCAGCGCCAGCTGCTGCGAGCCCGAGGACCGCAGCTGCTCGGCCACGGACGCGATCGAGCCCTCCTGGTCCAGGGCGGCCGCCATCACCGGCACGGCGAGGCGCGCGGCGAGCAGCATGCCGGTGATCCCGGCCGCCTGCACGGCCTCGTCGCCGCCCACGGAGGCCAGGATGATGCCGTCCGCGGCGGTCGCCACGGTGAACAGACGGGCGCGGTCGGCGCGGGCCAGACCGGCCTCGGAGAGCCGCACGTGCAGCGCCTCGGCGAGCAGCGGGTGCGGGCCGAGCACATCGGTCAGTTCGGCCGCGACGCGGCTGTCCATCACGGCCTGGCGGACCTGGCGCAGCAGGGCGCTGTCCGGGCCGGCGAGCAGCGGCACGACCACGGCGACGGGACCGTCGGGCTCCTTGACGTCCATACCGGCGGCGCGCGCCTGCTCGAAGCGGGCGGTGCGTTCCGCGGCGGCACGCGTGAGTTCGGACGTCAGCGAGGGGAACTCGGTGTCGTCCCCGTCGAGGTACCCGATCCGGGCGTCGAGGCCCGGCAGCTCGGAGCGGGCGATGCTCACGACCTCCTCGGCGAGGCCGCGCGTGGCGCTGCTGGGCGTGCCCGGCACCGCGAGGACGAGCGCGGGCGCGCCCTCAGGAGCCACCACGGGTTCGGGACGGCGGTGCCGTCCGGGCTGGCGGGGGCGCGGCATTCGTACTGGCAGGCCGGACGCGGGCCCAGTGGGGGAGCTCATGGCGCCGCATGTTACTGGCTTCCTGGGCTCCCCTGTTCGGGGAGGGTGCAGGTGAGCGGTATCCGTCCTGTTTTGTCTGATGAGTTACGTACGGATTGAGTGATGTATGTGTCAGAAGTGATCGGTGCCGAGGAATCGAGCGCCTGGTGCGGTGCTCACGTACAGCATCGCCCCATCACTCGGAAGGGTGAGTGCGCCGGCCGCGAGATCCGTCGCGATGCGGACGGAGCCGTGCAGTGGATCACCTTCGGCGGCCACCCTCCGTGCGTGCGGCAGCCGGTTCGTCAGTTCCTCGTCCAGGGGTACGACAAGAGGGTCGCCCAACTTCAGCAGGCCCCCGGTGACGGCGACATGGGGCTCGCCTGCGGCGGGGCACACGGCGGCCGCGGAGTCGGCCATGTGCCGGGCGGCCGCGCGCAGGATGCCCGCGGCGACCGGGTCGCTCTCCGCGCAGGCGGCCACCTGGGGTGCGAAGGAGGCGAGGACGGCGGGGCGGTCCGGGCGCGGGTACAGTTCGCCGGGCAGCCCCGGCATCGGCCCGAACTGCTCCTCGGCGCAGGCCAGCAGTCCGGCGGAACCGCCCTCCCGCCGGTCGTGGGCGCGCAGCGCGGCCTCCAGCCCGGCCCGCCCGATCCAGGCGCCACCACCGCAGTCACCCAGCAGATGACCCCAGCCGTCCGCACGGCGCCAGCCCGTCAGGTCGGTGCCGAGGGCGATCAGCCCCGTCCCGGCGGCGACCACGGCACCGGGACGCGGCCCCAGGGCGCCGACGTACGCGGTGACGGCGTCGGCGACGAGCCCGACCCGCCGCACGCCCAGCTCCCGCGCCAGGGCGCCCGGCAGTTCGGCCCGCACGGCGTCACCCAGGCTGGCCAGCCCGGTGGCCCCGACGACGGCCGTGTCCAGCCGCGTCACCCCGGCCTCGACGGCCAAGGCCCGGGCCATGGGCACCAGTTGCTCCAGCAGATGCCCGGGCTCCAGCCCCCGAACGCCGGTACGGACCGGAACCCGGGACGCCCGACGGGCCAACGGCCCCCGCCCGACGGTCCCGACGACGACGCGGAGACCGGAGCCGCCGGAGTCCACGGCGAGATAGCCGGAGCCGTCCCCCGCCCCCGCACCGGTCACGGCAGGCGCCAGTCCACCGGCTGACCCCCCTGCCTGATGAGCAGGTCGTTGGCACGGCTGAACGGCCGGGAGCCGAAGAAGCCGCGGTCGGCGGACATGGGGGAGGGGTGGGCGGACTCCACCGAGGGCAGGTCGCCCAGCAGCGGGCGCAGGTTGCGGGCGTCGCGGCCCCACAGGATGGACACCAGGGGCTTGCCGCGCGCGGCGAGCGCGCGGATGGCCTGCTCGGTGACCTCCTCCCAGCCCTTGCCGCGATGGGCGCCGGGACTGCGCGGTGCCGTGGTGAGCGCCCTGTTGAGCAGCAGCACGCCCTGCTGTGTCCACGGTGTGAGGTCACCGCTGGACGGCTGGGGCAGGCCGAGGTCGGCGTTCAGCTCGCGGAAGATGTTGATGAGGCTGCCGGGCAGCGGACGCACATCGGGCGCGACCGAGAACGACAGGCCCACCGCGTGTCCCGGGGTCGGGTACGGGTCCTGCCCGACGATCAGGACCCGTACGTCGTCGAAGGGCTGCTGGAAGGCCCGCAGAACGTTCGGTCCGGCCGGGAGGTAGGTGCGTCCCGCGGCGATCTCCGCGCGCAGGAAGTCCCCCATCGCGGCGATCCGTCCGGATACGGGTTCCAGGGCCTTCGCCCAGCCCGCTTCGACGATTTCATGCAACGGTCGTGGTGCCACGGGCGTCACCCTACTGCCGTACGGTCAGCGGCGATCAACCAGTGGCCAAGGCCGGCCGGTAAGGGCAAGGGCTCAAGGCGCGGTTTCATGGGCTCCTTTCAACAGGGGGGTGCGGCAAGTCGCCCAAGGGGCTCAGCCGACGACCGCGGCCCGCACGCACAGCACGTCCGGCAGATGGGACGCGAGCTGGAGCCAGCTGTCGCCGTCGTCGGCCGAGGCGTACACCTCGCCGTTGCGGTTGCCGAAGTACACGCCCGCCGGGTCCAGGTCGTCGGTGCACAACGCGTCACGCAGCACCGTGCCGTAGTGGTCCTCCTGGGGCAGACCCGCCGTCAGCGGCTCCCAGCTGCGGCCCGCGTCCGCCGTCCGGTAGACCCGGCATCTGTGGTCGGCCGGTACCCGGTCGGAGTCGGCGTTGATCGGGAACACGTATGCCGTGTCGCCGCGGTGCGGATGGGCGGCCGCCGCGAAGCCGAAGGTGGACGGCAGGCCCTCACCGATGTCCGTCCAGTGCGCGCCCGCGTCGTCGCTGCGGTACACGCCCCAGTGGTTCTGCAGATAGAGCCGGTCCGGGTTCGCCGCGTCCCGCGCGACCTTGTGCACGCACTGACCGAACTCCGGGTTCGGATCCGGCAGGAACACCGCGGAGACACCGGAGTTGGAGGGGGCCCAGCTGGCGCCACCGTCGGTGGTGCGGAACACGCCCGCGGTGGAGACGGCGACCGTCACCGCCTTCGGGTCGCGCTTGTCGGTGAGCACGGTGTGCAGACCCTCACCGCCGCCGCCGGGCACCCACTTCGACCGGGTGGGGTGCTCCCACAGCGGACGGACGAGCTCGAAGCTCTCTCCGCGGTCCTCCGAGCGGTACAGCGCGGCCGGTTCCGTGCCCGCGTACACCACGTCCGGCTCGGCGGCGGCCGGGTGCAGTTGCCACACCCGCTCCAGGGAAGCCTCCGTGTCCTGGGGGAACTTGACGGCCGGCCGGGCCGGTTCGGTCCAGGTGCGGCCCAGGTCGTCGGAGTGGAACACCGACGGACCCCAGTGCGAGCTGTCGCCGCCCGCCAGCAGCCGCGGGGAGTCGCCGCGGGTGTCGATGGCGACCGAGTAGACGGCCTGCGCGTTGAAGTAGGGACTCTCGTCGAACTCCCAGGTGCCACCCCGTCGGCGCCCGATGAACAGGCCTTTGCGGGTGCCCACGGCGAGCAGTACCTCGGTCATGCCGATCACCTCCGCGACGTCTCCTTCGACGTCTTCGTCTCAGACATCGGCCAGTCTGCACCCCACCACTGACAGTCACCTCTGGAGCGGGCTCCGCCGCAGGTCAGAGGAGTGTCGGCGGCTCGGAACCGGAGATCCGGGGGCGCTTTGGGGAAGTCGCCCGCGCGGGCGGAGGACTCGTGGGACCGTCGAGTCGGGGTACTTGCAGTGAGCATCGAAGGGCCGTCTCCCGTATGGGAGGGCGGTCCGGCATGGTCGTGCGCTCAGGAATGACGAGGAGGGTGCCTTCGATGGCGTTGCGTGGTCCGAAGGTGTGGCTGTGGCGCTGGCGGCGCAATCCGCTGAGGCGTCGCGCCGACGCGGTGGAGGCCTGGGTCGTGCTGGGTGCCTGGGCACTCACCGTGCTCGCCGGAGTGCTGGCCGGGCTGACGGCGGCCCACTCCGTCGAGCAGGGGCTGGCGCGGGAACGCGTCGAGTGGCGTCCCGTCGAGGGGCGGCTGGCCGAGCGGGCGCCGGGCACGTCCACCGGGCAGGACCAGCGGTCCGTCGGCGAGCACGTATGGGCGAAGGCGCGGTGGACCGGGGCGGACGGCTCCGCGCACTCGGGCCAGGTCCGCGTCCAGGCCGGCAGCGCGGCCGGGACGCCGGTGACCGTGTGGACGGATCCGCAGGGCCGCATGGTGACCAAGCCCACCACCGCGTCCGAGGCCCAGCTGCGCGCCTCGCTGATCGGCGGCCTGGCAGGCGTGAGCGCCGCGGCCGTACCGTTCGCCGGCGGCCGGGCCCTGCGCGGCCGGCTGGAGCGCCGCCGCATGGATCAGTGGGACGCCGAGTGGGCACGGTTCGGTCCGTTGTGGGGCCGCAAGACGAGCTGACCGCGAGAGCGGCAGAGCGGGGCGCATCTGCATGTCCCTGACATCGGTGATGCCGGGCATGCAGACGCGCACGTTCCGAGGCCTACTCGTCCGCCACCGCCCTCCGGCAGTCCCGCAGCAGCCGCTCGTCCTCGTGGATGTCGTGACTTCCGTATCCGCCGGAGTCCGCCTGATGGCGGCGCGCAGCGGCCAGTTCCGACCGGAGCAGGTCGTGCAGGGGCGCGCCCGCCGGGCCCATGGTCGCGACGCAGGCGGCGATGCTGCCGCGCGTCTGAGGGTGTTCCGCCCAGGCGGAGCGCAGCACCGGGATCGCCGGATCCGGGTCCTGCCCGATCCGCCAGAGTGCGCAAGCGGCCGCCGTCCGCTCCGACACGCTGCCGGACCCGGCCAGGCCGCGCAGCCCGGGCAGTGCGGGGCGAGCCGAGGGGCCCAACCGCGCCAGCACCTCTGCGGCCCGTCCCCGCTGGTGGCCCCCCTCGTCCGCCAGCGCGCGGAGCAGGGCGGGCACTACGGCCTCCGCGTCCCCCTCGATCGTCCACACCGCCTCCGCGGCGGCGACGGCGTACTCGCCCTCCAGCAGTCCGCGCAGCACCGGTATCGCCTCACGCGCGGCATGGCCGAATGTGCCGAGGGTCCGCACCGCCGACGCCATCACCGAGTCCCGCATCCGCAGGTCCTCGGGTGTGCCGAGCAGCAGTCGCAGCACCGCGGGAACGGACTCCCGGTCCTCCAGCGCCCTGAGTGCCAGGAGCAGCGTCACGGCACGCCGGTGGGTGTCCGGGGCGTCGAGCCGCAGACCTGCGAGCCTGTGCCGCAACGCGGGGGCGAGTGGAGCGGCGGCCTGCCCCAGGTGGGGGACGACCTGCCCCAGATCGTCGGGCGCGGCCGGGTCCGCCAGCATCTCGGCCAGGACCGGGACGGCCCGCGGATCCCCGGCCCTCGCCAGTGCCTTGACCGGGCCGCCCAGCGTCGGTGCTCCGCGCTCCCACCGTCGCACCCACAAATCCGGGCGGGAGGTCACCAGGGCGTGGAGATCGCCGGCGGCGGGAGCGGCCAGGTGGAAGAGGTCCGCCAGGACGGACACCGACGCGTCCCGCAGCCTCCCCTCTTCGGTGCCCAGTTGGGCGCCGATGAGGACGACGGGCTCGGTGGGGTCGGCGCGCCACTCGCGGAACAGCCCCGCCGACATCCACACGGCGTTGCACCGGTCGGTCGGGTCCGGACTCGTCAACTGCCCGCACAGCAGGGCGATCCGTTCGGCCACTCGTCCGCCCAGCGCGCTGTGCAGGGTCCGCAGCAGCTGAGAGCCCTCCTCGTCCGAGGGCCGCAGGCGGCGCAGCCGTCCGACGAGGGAGTCCGTGTCGGGGTGGCCGGGTTCGCACCGCCCTCCGGACCGCTGCCCGGACCTGTCCCTGAGCAGCCGGACGACGGTGGGCACGAGGTCGGCCGGGAGGCGGTCGGGAGCGCAGCCCGCGAGCTGGCCGAGGGCGGCGAGCCGCAGCCCGGGGCCGTACGGCGGTCCGCTCTGCGCCACCAGCAGGTCGATCGCCTCGGCGGCGTGCCCTGGGTGCCGCCGGGCGAAGACGCCGAGGCTCTCGGCCAGGGCGAGCAGGACCCGGTCGTCCCGCTCCACCATGGTCCGCTGCCGCAACAGGTCCAGCACACGCGCCGGTTCCTCCAGAAAGCGCACGAGCGCCGCCGGAGCCGCCCGGCGCACCCCCGGGTCCGCGTCCCCGGTCAGCCCGACGAAGACCTCGGCCCCGGCCCGGACCGCGGCCCGGGCCATGGCCCGGTTGCCCCGGCTCCACCCCGCCCCCGCCCTGTCTGCTCCGCTTCCGCCAGAGCCGTAGCCACCGACGCCGCCCCCGTTGCGGTCGCCTCCGCCAGGTCTGTCCTCGCCCGAGCCGTCCCCGCCCAGGCCACCCCCGCCCGAGCCGTCCCCACCCGCCGTCTCCCCCCGTTGCCGACCTGTTCCGGACCGCCTCGCCTCCCCGCCGGCCGACGCTCCCGGCCCGTCACCCGCCCCACCGATGCTGACCAGAAGCTCCACGATCCCGTCCCGGTCCGGCACCTCCTCCCGGGCGATCAGTGTGAGGAGAAACGGAATGCAGGCGAGCGTCGAGTCGTACACATCTCCCTGGTGGTGCACCGCGCCGTACATCCCGTCCAGCGCGATCTCTCGCTCGGCGCGCTCCGCGGAGGCCAGCCCCCTCAGTAGTCCGGGCACGTCCTCCGCGCTGCCGTACGCGTGCCGCATCGAGGCCCAGTCGACCTCGTCGATCCCCGTGAACACGTTGTCCTCCCAGGCGAAGTGCCAACGATCGTGAGTCTGCACCACGCCACTGACAACGAAGCGGAACCGAGAGGCGACTGTGTGCGAACCAGCCTCCTCAGGCGCGCCGTTGGCGGAACATCAGCCCCCTTCGGGCAGCGCCCGTTCCAGAACCGCGTCGAGATCGGCGCCGTCGGGAAGCGTGCCGAAGGCGTGCCCCCAGTCGCCGCCGAGCCGGGTCGCGCAGAAGGCGTCGGCGACCGCGGAAGGAGCGTGCCGCACGAGGAGGGAGGCCTGAAGGGTGAGGGCCATCAGCTCCACCAGCCGCCGGGCACCGGCCTCCGACCCCTCGGCCAGCCGGTCCTGGAGCCGTGTCACGGCCGCGTCCAGCCGGGCGTCCGCGCCCCGCGCCAGGGCCAGTTCCTCGAAGAGCGCGTGCGCGGTGGCCGGCTCACGGCCGAGCGCCCGCAGCACGTCCAGGGCGTTGACGTTCCCCGAGCCCTCCCAGATCGACAGCAGGGGAGCCTCACGGTAGTGGCGGGGCATGCCCGACTCCTCCACGTAGCCGTTGCCGCCCAGGCACTCCAGGGCCTCCGCGGTGAACGCCGGACCCCGCTTGGTGACCCAGTACTTGCCGACGGCGGTGGCGATCCGCCGGAACGCAGCCTCCCCGGCGTCCCCGCGCACCGCCCGGTCGGCCGCGCCAGCCAGCCGAAGGGTGAGCGTCGTGGCGGCCTCGGACTCCAGCGCGAGATCGGCCAGGACGTTGCGCATCAGCGGCTGGTCGACCAACCGCTTGCCGAACGCGCTGCGGTGCCGCACATGGTGTCCCGCCTCGACGAGCGTCTTGCGCATCAGCGCCGCCGACATCATCACGCAGTCGAGCCGGGTGCAGTTGACCATCTCGATGATCGTCTTGACCCCGTGCCCCTCGGGTCCGACCAGCCAGGCGACGGTCCCGTCGAACTCGGGCTCGGAGGAGGCGTTGGACCGGTTGCCCAGCTTGTCCTTCAGCCGCTGGATGCGGAAGGTGTTGCGGCTGCCGTCGGGCAGCACACGCGGCACCAGGAAGCAGGACAGCCCGCCCCGCGTCCGGGCCAGCACCAGGAACACGTCGCACATCGGCGCCGACGTGAACCACTTGTGCCCGCGCAGCGTGTACACGCCCGGCTCGGCGCTGGGCGTGGCCGTCGTGGTGTTCGTACGGACGTCGGAACCGCCCTGCTTCTCGGTCATCCCCATACCGGCCAGCAGGCCCCGCTTCTCCGTGGGCACCCTCAGTCCGGGCTCGTACTCCCGGCTGGTCAGCAGCGGTTCGTAGACCTCCGCGAGCTCCGGCTGCCGGCGCAGGGCGGGAACCGCCGCGTACGTCATCGACGTCGGACAGCCGTGTCCGGCCTCCGTGTGGCCCCACACCAGCCCGCCCGCGGTACGGGCGACATGGGCGCCGAGCCGGTCGTCCGCCCAGGGCGCGGCGGCCAGCCCCTCCGCGACCGCCACCCGCATCAGATGGTGCCAGCTGGGGTGGAACTCGACCTCGTCGACGCGGTTGCCGTACCGGTCGTGGGTGCGCAGCACCGGCTCGTGGCGGTTGGCCAGATCGCCCCACTCCTGCGCCTCGGCGCTGCCCGCCCGCCTGCCCAGCCGCCTCAGCCCCTCCTCGGCCCACCCGGCGCCCTCGCGCCGCAGCCCCTCCAGCAGGGCCCTGTCGCCGGAGGCGTCGTAGGGGGCCAGGGGAGGGGGCTGGTTGGTGACGTCGTGGGTGGTGTGCTCGTACCCCTGGAGCCGTTCCCGCGCGAGTGTCGAGTCCATGAAAGGGAGTGTTGCACTTGCGCTGCGGCCGCAGCAATACTGCAACATCGAAGGGAGTCCGTACAGTACGTGCCCATGCGGATGAACCTGTCGGCGGAACCCGGCGAGCTCGAACTGCGTCCGCTGTCCGCGCGGTCGGTGGTCCTGAGCCTGCTGCTGGGCACGCATCCCCCCGAGCTGCCGGTGAAGGACCTGGTGCGCGGGGTGGAGCCGTTCGGCGTCGGTGGGTCCACGGTGCGGGCGGCGCTCAGCCGGATGGTGGCCGCGGGCGACCTGCGGCGCACGGACACCGGCTACCTCCTCAGCGACCGGCTGCTGGAGCGTCAGCGCCGCCAGGACGAGGCCGTGCACCCGCACACGCGCGCGTGGGACGGCGACTGGGAGATGGTCGTGATCACCGTGACGGGACGCGGCCCGGCCGAACGCGCCGACCTGCGCGCCCGGCTCACCGCCCTCCGGCTCGCCGAACTCCGGGAGGGCGTCTGGCTCCGGCCCGCCAACCTCCGCAGGCCTCTGCCCGGCGACCTCGACCGGGTGGCCGAGCGCTGCACGGCCCGTCCCGAACGGCCGGCCGGCGAGCTGGCGGCGAGTCTGTGGCCGCTGGACGACTGGTCGGCCACAGCCCGGGCATTGCTCGCCCACATCGCCCGTACGGAGCTGCCCGCCGACCGCCTCACCGCCTTCGCGGCCGTCGTACGCCATCTGCTCGCCGACCCCGTCCTGCCCCCGGAACTGCTGCCCGCCGACTGGCCGGGCGCCGCGCTGCGCGCCACGTACACCGGCTATCAGCGGGAGGTGACCGACGAGATGCAGACGTGCCGGGAATGACCCGGCGGCCGTACGAAGCGCCGCGCGGGGACACTTCGTACGGCCGCCTTCACCGTGGGGGGACTACCGGTAGGTGATGTCGGACGTCGAGTACTTGCAGTACGTGCCGTCCGGGTTCGAGCCGTTCGTGGTCGGCTCCTTGCCCGTGTTGTTGCCGATGTACTTCTGGCACGGGATGATCTTCCTGCTGCTGTCACCGACGATGGTGATCTTGCGCAGCGTGGCCGAGTCGCCGTAGTTGGTGTTGATGCCGGCGATCTTACCGCCCTTCCAGTTCACCTCGATGGTGTTGAGGTTGATCGTCCGCTTGTACTGCGTGGAGCAGTTTCCGCAGGAGCGGACGAAGGTGCCGAAGTTCTTCACGGCGAAGTTCGAGATGTTCAGCGTCCCCGCGCCGTTGAACTGGAACACCTTGTCGCTGGCTTCCTTCGCGCCCCCGCCGACGACGTTGTAGACGTTGGACGACGAGGAGCCCCGGAAGGTGGCCGCGTCCTCGCCGACGTCCTCCCACCAGACGTTCTGCAGCGTGCAACTGCCCTTGCAGTGGATGCCGTCCGCGGCGGGGGCGCCGATGATGACGTTCTTCAGCACGGCCCCGGCAGCCAGCTCCAGGATGGGCCCCTGGTCTTCGTCCTGGCCGCCGGAGCCCAGGTCACCGGTACCGTACAGCCGCTTCATCCCGTAGTCCTTGGTGCCGGAGACCGGGATGGTGGCGGAGACGGCCTGGCTGCCGTTCGGCGTGGGCCATGTGGCGGCGTTCGCCATGGGCGCCTGGGTGGTCATGATCATGCCAACCGACAGGCCGAGTGTGGCCAGCGCGCCGGTCAGCGCGCGCCCGCGGGCGCGCGGACGTGTCGCAGAAGTCATGTCCCGAATCCTTCTGTCGTCTGTGCGGATGGGGGGTGTCAGAGCTTTCCGGCGCCCGCACCCGAGGTCACCGAGGTGACGACGGACGAGGCCGGCTCCGCCGTGTAGCTGTACGGCGGACTGGTGAAGCTGCCGACCCGCGAGATCTCGGTCGCGGCTCCGCCGAGATCGTTGCCGCGCAGGTTGGCGTATCCGTCGACATCGCTGCTGCGGTTGGTGGTGACCGCGACCTTGGTCGAGCGGAAGACGTTGTTCTCGACGAGCATCTGGGCGCCCATACGCGAGTGGCAGGCGGTGTCCGCGCCCTCGACGTAGTTGTTGTAGAAGTGCCCGGTGCCGAAGCGCAGGCTCGGGATGCGTGAGTACACGTTGCTGAAGTGGTTGTGGTGGTACGTCACCTTCAGGTGCCCGGTGTCCTCGCTCGCGTTGTTGTCGCTGTGGCCGACGAGCGAGCCCTTGAAGTGGTTCTTGAAGGTGTTCCAGGAGACCGTGACGTTGTCCGAGCCGTGATTGATGTCCAGCAGACCGTCGTAGTAGTCCTTGTCGTGGTCACGGTCGGCCGAGAAGGAGTTGTGGTCGATCCACACCTTCGTGGACGCCTGGACGGTGACGCCGTCGGCGGGAGCGACCGGCTTGCTGATGTTCAGGTTGCGGATGACGACGTTGGAGACGTTCTTCAGCCGCAGCCCGCCGCCGGTGAACCCGGACGACGAACCGACGCCCAGGACCGTGGTGTTGGATCCGATGTCGACCTGACCGCTCAGCGAGATCAGGCCGCTGACCCTGACCACCTTGGCGGAGTTTCCCGTGACGGCCGTCTTGAAGGCGCTCAGCGTGGAGACGGTGACCGCCGAGGCGCTGCCGCCGCCGTTCGTCCCGGCGCCGAACCCGACCGGCGAGCTCTCGGCCGCCCCGGCCGGCTGGGGGAGAGCGAGGACGACCGCCGTCGCCAGGGCGGCCGTGGCGGCCACCAGAGTGGATCTGTGCGTGTGTGGGTGTGGGGGGAGAGTACGCATGGGGGTGCGTCCCTTCAAGGTGCCTGGTGGGTCATGTACGTGAATGACGTTCGTCATCTTGTTCGCCGCGCGCAGGCGGGGTGACCTGAACGAGGATCCAGCCACGCCCGGGGAGTGCACTTCTCCGGGCTTGCGGTCCTCAGTGGGCGTCGTCGTCAGGCGTCCCATGGCGACGGCGGGTCACACTCCTGAACGGACCGTAGGGTGCAAGCGCTTTCTAGTCAACGGCTTTCGCAGCATCAGATTCAGCCGACCAGGGTGGGCAAGCGCTGTCGGGCGAGGCCGTCACCGATTGTTGTGGGAGCGCTTCCATATACGGCCATGTCCATGCCACCATGCACGCCCGGTGTTTCCCCGGGACGTTGTCCCGAACGTCTCCCAGGACGTTTCCCCGGACATCTCCCGTGCGAGAGGGGGCGAGTCGATGCGGACTCCGCGCACACGTACGTTCCCCAGAGGACGTGCGTTCATCGGCGGGCTCCTGCCGGCGAGCTGGCACTGTACGGCCCGTCGGCCTGACGGCCCTCGCGCCGGGCCCGGCGGCCGCCGGCGGCTCCCGGGCCGAGCGGGCGAGTCCGCCGCCGGGCTCCTTCAGCTGGTCCTCGACCGGTCCGCTGATCAGCCCCGAGCCGGATGCGACTCATCCGATCGTCTCGGTGAAGGACCCGGCGGTCTTCCGGTACGACAACCGCCGGCACGTCGACGCCACCACCGCCGACACCTCCGGGCGGTGGAGGCTCGCGCACACCGGCTTCTCCGACTGGTCCAAGGCGCCACCGCGCCGCAGACCTTCCTCGACCGGCGCCGCAACGTCCGAGCCAGGACCGCCGACCGTCCGGACGGCACCTGGACACCGCCGGCGGACACCGAGACCAACGCCCTCATCCGCTCGGACAACGTCATGTTCGCCGCGGGACAACCGGCCTGGACCGAGGACTTCAGCCACGGGGAGATGATCCGCGCCGGCGTCGGCCAGACCCTCGCGAGCGACCCGTGCCTCCTCCGGTTCGCCTACCGGAATGGACCCGGGCGCGAGCGGCGACTACTCCCGGCTGCCCCGGCGGCTGGGCCTGCTGACCCGGACCGACTCCTCCTGCTGACCGATCACCGAGCACGTCCCCTCCGGTCGCGACAGAAAGGGACAAGGACGTGACCACCACCCCCCGCACCCCGGCACGGAGATCGCCGCGTGCGCTGCTCGTGGCCTTCCTCGCGGCGCTCGCGTCGATACTCGCGGCGGTGACCCTCACGGCACCCCCGGCCTCCGCCCGCACCCAGGCGCCCACCGCGACGCTCACCGAGGTCACCAACTTCGGCACCAACCCCAGCAACCTGCAGATGTACCTGTACGTGCCGGCCAGTGTCACCACCCGCCCGGCGGTCGTCGTGGCCGTGCACTACTGCACGGGGTCCGGCCCGGCGATGTACAACGGCACCGAGTACGCCTCCCTGGCCGACCGCTACGGCTTCATCGTCGTCTACCCCTCGGTCACCCGGGCCAGCAAGTGCTTCGACGTCGCCTCGCCCCAGGCGCTGCGCCGCGGCGGCGGCAGCGACCCGGTGGGCATCAGGTCGATGGTCGACTGGGTCACGCGCACCTACAACGCGGACACCAGCAGGATCTTCGCCGTCGGCATCTCCTCCGGCGCGATGATGACCAACGTGCTGCTGGGCAACTACCCGGACGTGTTCGCCGCGGGCGCCGCCTTCGCGGGCGTCCCCTTCGGCTGCTTCGCGACGACCAACGGCTCGGAGTGGAACAGCGCCTGCGCGAACGGCACGGTGACCCGCACCCCGCAGGCATGGGGCGATCTGGTCCGCGGCTCCTACCCGGGCTACACCGGTTCCCGGCCTCGTATGCAGCTGTGGCACGGCACCGAGGACGCCGTCCTGCGCTACCCCAACTTCGGGGAGGAGATCAAGCAGTGGACGAACGTGCACGGCGTCAGCCAGACCCCGGCCGCCACCGACACGCCCCAGTCCGGCTGGACCCGCACGCGCTACGGGGGCACCGGTGACCGCGCCCCCGTGGAGGCGATCAGCCTCCAGGGTGCCGGCCACGACGTGTACGCCTGGGGCATGGGGGAACGCGCCCTGACCTTCTTCGGTCTCAACAGTTCCGGTCCGGCGCCCGGGCCCCAGCCCGGCGCGTGCAAGGTGACCGCGACGACCAGCCCCTGGAGCACGGGCCTGACCGCCTCGGTGACCATCACCAACACCGGTACGACGGCGATCAACGGCTGGAAGCTCGGCTTCACCCTGCCTGCCGGGCAGACTATCACGGGCGGCTGGGGAGCCACGTACACGCCGGCGTCCGGGGCGGTGACGGCCACGAACGCCGCGTACAACGGCTCGCTCGCCCCGAACGCGAGCGTCAGCATCGGCTACCAGGCGAACCACACCGGCAACAGCGCGGCTCCGGGCGGCTTCACGCTCAACGGGGCGGCCTGCACGACCGGTTGAGGCCGAGGGCATACCGAAGCGTGTCCCCTCCGTGCGGGACCGGAGGGGACACGTGGGGCCGGACGTGGACTTCTAGACAGCCCGCTCGCCGCCGCCCACCAGGCCGCCCGCCTCGGCGCCGACCGAACCGGCCTTCGCCGGAAGGTGGTTGAAGAGCAGGTTCAGCACGATCGCCGTCAGGCAGCCCGCGCTGATGCCGCTGTTCATCACCGTCTGGAACCAGTCCGGGAACTTCTCGTAGACCGTGGGCACGCCGACCGGCAGTATGCCCACGGCCACCGAGACGGCCACCACCGTGAGGTTGTGGTTGCCCTTGAAGTCGACCTGAGCCAGGGTGCGCAGCCCGCTCGCGGCCACCGTCCCGAACATCACCAGACCCGCGCCGCCCAGCACCGGCGCGGGAACCGCCGCCACCACCGCGCCCAGCTTGGGCAGCAGGCCGAGCAGGACCAGGATGCCGCCCGCGGCGGCGACGACCCAGCGGCTGCGCACCCGGGTCATGCCGACGAGGCCGACGTTCTGTGCGAACGCCGTGTACGGGAAGGTGTTGAAGACGCCGCCGAGAACGGTGGACAGGCCATCGGCGCGCAGGCCGTCCGCGAGGGAGCGCGGCCCGACCTTCCGGCCGGTCATCTCGCCGACCGCGATCATGTCACCGGTCGTCTCGGTCATCGTCACCAGAGCCACCACCAGCATCGACGCGATCGCCGACGCCTCGAAGGCGGGGGCGCCGAAGTGGAACGGCGTACTGATCCCGAGCCAGTCGGCCTCCGCCACCCCGCCGAAGTCCGTGAACCCGAACGGCACCGCGACCGCCAGCCCCACGGCGATGCCGATCAGCACCGCGATCCGGCTCAGGAACGCGGGTGCGAACCGCTGCACGCCCAGCACCACCGCCAGCACGAACGCCGCGAGCGCCAGGTTCTCCGGCTCCCCGAAGTCCTTCGCCCCGACGCCGCCCGCCGCCCAGTTGCCCGCCACCGGCAGCAGCGAGATGCCGATGATCAGGATGACCGTGCCCGTGACGAGCGGCGGGAAGAAGCGGAGCAGCTTCCCGAACACCGGCGCCAGCAGCATGATCGCCAGCCCCGCGACGATCACCGAGCCGTAGATCGCGGGCAGTCCGCCGCCGGTCGTCCCGATCAGCACCATCGGCGACACGGCCGCGAACGTACAGCCCTGCATGATCGGTAGCCGCACGCCGAAGCGCCAGAAGCCGACGCACTGGATGAGCGTGGCGATGCCGCACACCAGCAGGTCGGCGGTGATCAGATACGCCAGGTCCGCGGCCGACAGCTTCATCGCGCCGCCCACGATCAGCGGAACCGCGACCGCGCCCGCGTACATCGCGAGCACGTGCTGCAGGCCGAAGGCGGCCAGTTGCCGTGCGGGTGGGACCTCGTCGACGGGATGCACGGGTGCGGTCGTTGCCATGGGCGCTCCAGAGCGGCGGGTGGGCGGGGACGGATCGGCGGCATGTCCGGACAGCAGGTGTCCGAACAACAGAAGCCCGAACAACAGAAGTCCGAACAGCAGGAGGCCGAACAGCAGGAGACCGTAAGCCACTTGAACAGTTTGTTGATTTCCGGGGTGTTGCCGCTCTGTGTCATGCCCACCCGACGGCCGCCGACTCTGCTACGAGGAGATACTCCGTGCCGCGGCCAGCAGGGAATCCCAGTCGGAGAGCTTCACCACGCTCCGCCCGAGGGAGGCTCCGAGCTCCGCCTCGGCCCGCTCGATGGCACGCCATCCGGCCCACTCGACCGGCTCGACACCCTCGGCACGCAGCACCGTGAGCGGATCCTCGGGCACGTCCTTGCGCACGAGCACGGCGGCGTCCTCCAGGAGGGACATCACCGTCTCCTTGGCGCACGGGCGGTTGGTGCCGATGACCCCGGTCGGCCCCCGCTTGATCCAGCCGGCCACGTACTCGCCCGGCGCGACGACGCCCCCGCGCAGCACCCGCCCGGCCAGATGCGGGACCGTGCCGCTCTCCGGGTCGAACGGCAGCCCCTCCAGCGGAACCCCGCGATACCCCACCGACCGCAGCACCAGCTGCGCCTCGATGTCCTCGAACCGGCCGGTGCCCACGACCCCGCCGCGCCCGTCCGGCGCCGTCCGCTCGAAGCGCACCGCGCCCACGCGGCCCCCGTCGGCCAGCAGTTCGACAGGGCGCAGGAAGAAGCGCAGCCGGATCCGCCGCGGGACACCTCGCGCCGGGGCCTCGGCCCAGCCGCGCAGCACCTCCACATTGCGGCGCTGCGTGCCGGGCAGCGCGGAGGGGTCCCCGTACGCAGGGTCCAGCGCCAGCTCCGCCGGGTCCACGGCCACGTCGGTGTCCGGCAGGGCGCCGAGCTCCCGCAGCTCCTTGGTGGTGAAGCGGGCCTGGGAGGGGCCGCGCCGGCCCACCATGTGGATGTTCCTCACATGGCTGGCGGCGAGCGCGGTGAGTGCCGCCTGCGGCATGTCGGTGGGACTGAGTTCGGCCGGCCCGCGGGCCAGCATCCGGGTGACGTCCACGGCGACGTTGCCCACGCCGATCACCACGGCCGAGCGCGCGTCCCGTACGAAACCGTCGTCGACGGCGTCCGGATGCGCGCTGTACCAGGACACGAACTCGGTCGCCGACCAGCTCCCCGGCAGCTCCTCGCCGGGGATCCCCAGATGCCGGTCGGTGGCCGCGCCCACGCAGTACACGACCGCGTGGTACAGCTCCCGCAGCCGGGCCGCCGGCACCCCCTGGGGGCCGACCTGGAGGCCGCCGAGGAAACGCACCCGCTCGTGCTCCAGGACGGCGCGAAGGTTGTTCTGCAGCGACTTGATCTTCTCGTGGTCCGGTGCCACGCCGTACCGCACCAGGCCGTACGGGCACGGCAGCCGGTCCAGGACGTCGACGAGTACGTCGGGGTCCTGCTGGACGAGGCTCTGGGCGGTGTAGCACCCGCTCGGCCCGGAGCCGACGACGGCGACACGCAGCACGGCGGAACTCCTTACCCGAGGGATCCGGAGGGACCTTCAGGAGATCGCTGGTGCTTCCAGCATCGCACTGCTCCGGCTGCGCTGACAGGGTGCTGTAGGCCGCGCGGGACGCGTGTCAGCCGGATGGAGTGTGATCATGCGGTTACGTTCCGTGTGTGCTGGAAGCATCCTTTCTTCATCTTTCCGACCGCTTTCCGACGGACGGTGAGGTGTCCGTGCGGCCCGCGTGGGAAGTGCGGGAGGACGGCGGGGCCACCTCGTGGTTCTACGTCCGGCTGGCGTTCGCCGACGGTGCCCGGGTGGACGTGCTCGCCGTGGTGTCCGGGGAGCACGTGGGCATCGAGGACGTCCGGGCCCAGCCGGCGCTGTCCCTCGACGACCTGGAGGTGCTCGCCGAGTGGATCGAGGGACCGCTCTTCGAGGCCTGTGGCGCCCGCGACGGGACCCACCCCTCTGCCGGGCGGCGGCGCTCCAGGCCGGCCTGGCCGCAGGGCGTGGAGGGGCGGTGGCTCGTCGCGCATGAGTACCGCGCCGCTCAGGCGGAGGGCGTCGATCCGGTCCTCGCGGTGATGTGCGCGACCGGGCACAGCCGCCGCAGGGCGCTCAGGCTGATCGGGCAGGCGCGTGACTCGGGCTTCCTGACACCGCGTCGGGCACGGCGCTGAGCCGGCCCGCCGTCGTCCGGCCGGGAGCCGTCACAGCATGTCCCGCATCCGTGTGATCTCGCTGGTCTGCTGGGCGACCGTGTCGTCGGCCATCTCCTCGATCCGCACGTTGTTGCCCTGCGCCTTGACGTCCGTGGCCATCGTGAGCGCGCCCTGGTGATGGGTGATCATCAGGGTCAGGAAGAGCTGGTCGAACGCCTTCCCCTGCGCCGCGCGCAGCTTCTTCAGCTGTGCCTCGGTCGCCATCCCGGGCATCTCGGCGTGCTGGTGGCCGCCGTCCGTCTCCTTCTTGCCGTTCGCCTTCAGCCAGCTCCGCATGGCTGTGATCTCCGGGCCCTGTGCGGCGGCGATCCGCTCGGCGAGCCGCTTGACCTTGGCCGACTCGGCGCGCTTCGGTACGAGTTCGGTCATCTCCAGGGCCTGGGAGTGGTGCTCGATCATCATCCGGGCGTAGCTGACATCCGCCGAGTTGGGCGAGTCGTCGTCGGCGCGGTGCTGCTCCGCTTCCTCGGCCGACAGCGTCCGGTTCGCCTCGCCCGGCTTGCCCGGCACCAGAACGGAAGGCTTGCCCGCCGCGGCTGACCCGGTGTCCGAACCGGAGTCGCAGGCCCCGAGCCCGAGCACGGTCAGGACGGCCAGTGAGGCCGTGACGAGGGGTGTGCGGGACGTGCGGCGTAAGAGCACAACGACCTCCTGTGGCAGGCGTGATGACGGACACCTCGTGAGTGTCATGACCGTCCTAGCACGCTTCTGAGCGTTGCTGATCAAAAAACTTGATTGCAGTTTCGTTGAGCTGTGTTGGTATGGGCATGGCGAAGACGATACTTCGATGGTGCGTGAATCCGTTCCGACGGAACGGAACTAGGGAGGAAACAGTGATCCTGTTAAACGACCTGCGAACGCGACGCAGACGTCTGGGAGTTGCCACCGCTGCCGCCGGACTCCTGGCCGCTCTGCTCACGGCCGGTCCGGCGGCCGCGACCCCTGACCCGGGAGACAGCCCGGTCGCGCCGAAGGGGGTGTCCAAGAACGCCCGGGCCGAGGCACGGGAGGCCATCGAGAGCGGCGAGATACCCGGCAAGGACGAGGTCGTCCACTCGGCCAACGTCGAACACGTGGCCAACATCCCCAAGGACGCGCTGCCGGGCACCAACTCCGACATCGCCTTCCAGGGCAAGTACGCCTACGCCGGCAACTACGACGGCTTCCGCATCTTCGACATCAGCAACCCGAAGGCGCCCAAGACCGTCGCCCAGGTCCTCTGCCCCGGATCGCAGAACGACATCTCCGTCTCCGGCAACCTGCTCTTCCTGTCCACGGACTCCTCGCGCAGCGACAGCAGTTGCAACAGCACCACACAGCCCGCGACCGAGAAGTCGTCGTGGGAGGGCATGAAGGTCTTCGACATCAGCGACAAGGCGAACCCGAAGTACGTCGCCGCCGTCGAGACGGCCTGCGGCTCCCACACCCACACGCTGGTGCCCGAACGCCGGAACGTCTACATCTACGTCTCCTCGTACTCGCCGAGCGCCACCTACCCCGACTGCCAGCCGCCGCACGACGGGATCTCCGTCATCAAGGTGCCGCGCAAGTCCCCCGAGAAGGCGGCGGTCGTGGGCTTCCCGGTGCTGTTCCCCGGTGAGGGTCCGGACGGCGGCGGCAACCCGGGCTCGCCCACCAACCCCGGCGTCTCCAAGACCACCGGCTGCCACGACATCACCGTCCTGCCCTCGAAGGACCTGGCCGCGGGCGCCTGCATGGGCGACGGCATCCTGTTCTCCATCAAGGACCCGGAGCACCCGAAGGTCATCGATCGCGTGCAGGACAACGTCAACTTCGCGTTCTGGCACTCGGCGACCTTCAACCAGAGGGCCGACAAGGTCGTCTTCACCGACGAACTGGGCGGCGGCAGCGGCGCCACCTGCAACGAGGCCACCGGGCCGAACCGCGGTGCCGACGGCATCTACGACATCGTCGGCAAGGGTGACAAGCGCAAGCTGGTCTTCCGCAGCTACTACAAGATGCCCCGTCACCAGGCCGACACCGAGAACTGCGTCGCCCACAACGGCTCGCTGATCCCGGTCAGGGGCAGGGACCTCATGGTCCAGGCCTGGTACCAGGGCGGCGTCTCCGTCTGGGACTTCACCGACTCCTCGAAGCCCAAGGAGATCGCCTACTTCGAGCGCGGCCCGCTCTCCACCGACGCCCTGGTGCTCGGCGGCTCCTGGTCGGCGTACTACTACAACGGCTATGTCTACTCGAACGACATCGCCAAGGGCCTCGACGTCCTGAAGATCAATGACCGGCGAACGGACCCGGCCAAGTGGGTCCGGCTGAGCGAGCTCAACGTCCAGACGCAGCCGGACTACTTCGACTGACGGGCTTCGGTCGCCCGACCTTCGGGCCGGCACTCCGGTGCCGCCCCGGTCGCGAAGAAGCGTGACAGATCCGTGTCACAGGTTCCGCCGGGCGCCTCGGTGTCCGGCGGAACGCCCATCTCCCACTCCAGCCGGTAGCGCTTGAACAGCTCGGCGCGCAGCACCGGCACGGGCATCGGCACCCCCGGCACCAGGGCCGCGTAGACGGCGCCCATCAGCAGCGCGCGCAGCATGGGGTAGTCGCTGTCGACATCGCACGAGCCGTGCCGGGCGACCGTGTCCCGCAGCAGTTCGGCCAGGCGTTGCTGCTCCGGGCAGGGCACGAAGCCCTCGGCCTGCAGCAACCCGGCCATGTGCTGGCGCATCAGCAGAGGCTGGTCCCGGGCGAGGCCCAGGATCGCGTCGATGGCCCGCGCCATCCGCTCCCGGCCGTCCTCGGCGCACGGCTCGCGTTCCAGCGCCTCCTCCAGCGTGCGGTGCATCAGCCGGTGCACGGCGGACTGCAGCAGCTGGCGCTTGCCGGGGAAGTAGTACGAGACCAGGCCGCGCGCCGAGCCCGCCCGGTCGGCGATGTCGCCGAGCGTCGTCGCCTCGTAGCCGCGTTCCCGGACCAGCTCGACCGCGGCTTGCAGGAGCCGTTCCTTGGAACGCCTGCGCAATTCTTCATTGACCGAGGCGCTGCGCGGGGACATGCTGTAACTCCTGCGTTGACTGGCTGCCAGCCAACTATACTCAGGCGTCCGGACAGGCCCCTGGCGGGTCTGGCCGGAGCTGCCGTCTGCCCTGGGCGACGCGGGGGATCGTCCAGGGCGGGCGAGCGACCGGGTCGGTGGCCTCGGGCTCCTTTCTGCCGGAGGCGGACGCGGGCTTTCCCGCATGTTCCCGCCGGCCGGACGGCGCCGGATCAGCCCACCAGGCCCAGCACCGGACGCAGCCCGTCCGGCCGCTGCGTCACCGGCAGATGGTCCACGAAGTGCACTCCGCAGCCCAGGGCCGCCGCGCCGCCGTCCGCCCGCCGGTCGTCGCCGACCATCAGCGTCTCCCGCGGGTCGACGCCGAGATCCGCGCAGGCGGTGGCGAACAGCCGCGGGTCGGGCTTGCGGATGCCGTGCTCGTACGACAGGACGTACGCGTCCACATACTCGTCGAGGCCGTGCTCGCGGAACACGGGACGCAGGTCCCAGCCGATGTTGCTGACCACGCCGACGGCGATCCCGCGCTCACGGAGTGTGCGCAGCACCTCGACGGCGTCGGGGTACGGCGACCAGGCGACCGGTGTCATATGGCGGTCGTACAGCGCGTCGTGCAGCCGCGGCTCGGGGAGCTGCACCTGGCGGGAGAGGCCGGTGTACGCGGCCCGGTGCAGCTCGGAGCTCTCGTCCCGGATCTCCCACACGGCGGCGAGTTCCTCGGGCATTCTCAGGGGCAGCGGCCCGCCCGGCAGGGCGCCCGCCGTCTCCAGCGCCCGCGCCGTCGCGGCCAGCTCCGGCTCGGGCAGCGCCAGTCCGGCCTCGGCCAGCACCGCGCGCAGCCAGGAATCGGCGGATTCGATACGGAAGAGCGTTCCGGAGAAGTCGAACAGGACTGCGGTCATGGGGTGGATCTTACGAGGCCACGCTCCGGCGCGAGGGAAGATCGCCGCCGCACAACAGCAGACGCAGTCAACCGAGTCGAGGTCCGGGCAGGAGCCGGTGGACCGATTGCCGCTCAGCGCGTCACGGCCGCCCGCGACGCGATGTGCCCGCTCCGGCGGGGACCGGGCGCAGCAGGCCGCGGAGCCCGACGACGTGGGCGAACGGCTCCGCGCACTGCGCTCCGTCCCGCCCGACGGCCCGGGCTTCCAGGCCGGCCGGGAGCGGACGACGCCCCTCGATGTCACGCGCGGCCGGTCTCAGCTCGGGCGGTCCCAGGTATCGGCCGCTCCGGACGGCCGGGCTCCCGGTCGCCACCGGGCGTGGGCCAGTACCGCCAGCACCACCACCAGGGCGCCCAGGAGCCAGCCTCCGACGACGTCCGAGGGCCAGTGGACGCCGAGCCAGACGCGGGTCAGTCCGACGCCGGCGACCGAGACCACGGCCACGGCCAGAGCCGTACGGAACAGGGCGCGGGCGACGCCGTGGTGGTGCAGCAGCCACAGCAGAAGGCCGCAGACCAACGTGGCGGTCATGGCATGACCCGACGGGAAGGCCGCGTAGTGGGCGGAGTCCACGGGGTCCGGCCAGACGGGGCGGGGGCGGTCGACGGCAGCCTTCAGGAGCTGCTGCAGCAGATTGCCCAGCGCGCAGGTCACGGCCAGCCACACGGCCGTCCACCAGGCCGCGAGCCGCCACGCCAGCCACACGGCGACGGCCGCGCACAGGGCGCGCATCGTCCACGGGTCCCACACCCAGTCCGTCAGGATGCGGCACGTCCGGGTGATGCCGGTTTCGTCGACCGCCCAGCGGTGGGTGGTGCGGGAGATGCCGCCGTCCACGGTGATCAACGGCTGCCACCTGGTGGCCACCAGGGTGAGCAGCAGCACGGAGCACACCGCCAGGACGCCGGCGGAGCGGACGAGGACGCGTTGCTGTGGCGGACGTGTGGGGGAGTCGACGGTGGGGGAGTGCATGAGGCGATCCTCGCCGACCCGCGGGGCCGTAGGCCAGTCCACGGGATCACCGCCCGCCAGGGCGACGGACGCTCGCCGGCTACCCCAGCGCCCGCAGCCCCGGTACGAAGGCCAGCAGCACCGGCACCACCGGCACCAAGGCGGCCGCCGCCGTCAGCCGCAGTCGCCGTGCTGCCGTCAGCCGGTCCGGCGGAGTGAGCAGCCGGTGCACCCGCTGCGGCACATGAGCCTGCGGGGCCGGGCCGGGGCCGAAAACGCCCCGGTGCTCGTTGAGTTCCACCAGCGCGAGTGCGGTCGTCAGCCGGCCGAAGCGGCGTGAGGCCATGTCGTCCGCGGCGAGTTCCACCAGCCGGTGCATCTCGTCGCGGAACGCCGCGAACACCGGCACCTGCGGGAACCCGCCCGCCAGCGCGGCCGAGCAGTGCAGCAGCCAGTCGTGCCGGGCCCGCGCGTGCCCCTGCTCGTGGGCGAGTACCGCGTCCAGCTGCCGGCCCTTGAGGCGGCTCAACGCGGCCGTGGTGACGACCAGTTGAGGCGGTGTACCGGGCAGCCACCAGGCGTCCGGCTGCTCGCCCTCCAGCACGACGAGCCGACCGGACTGAGACTCCTCGCCCGGCAACAGCGGGGCGCGGACGAGGAGTTCGGCCCGGTGCCGCCGACGCCGGGACCGCGCCCTGATGACCTCCCGGACCAGCATCGCCGCGCTCCACAACCCGCCGCACGCCAGCGTGACCGCGATCGTCGCCGCCCAGGGCCCGGCCGTGCCGAGGGCGTAGGCCTCCACGACCGCACGCGGCGCCGGGGCGAAGACGTGACCGCCCACCGCATGCCAGGCGGCCGCGGCGCTGAGCGTCATCGACAGCGCACAGCAGACGAGCACCGCCGCCACCACGCACTGCCACACCCACAGGGCGACCACCGGTTCACGGTCCACCCAGTCGGCCCGCGCGAGCAGCCGGGGGGCGACGACGGCGGTCACGGCGCCGAGCAGCAGCAGTGCCGCGGGGAGCATCATGGGGGCAGCCTATGAGCGCCGTACCCCACTCGGGTACGGCCTGCCACCGCAAAGTGACGCAGACAACGGTCCGGTCGGCGAACACCCGTCACAGCGTCAGCAGCATGGCGACCATCGCGATCCCCATGGACAGCCTGCACGCCCGCGCCAGCTCCGGCCGGTCGCCCCACCCGACGGCCCCACCACCGCCTGCCACGGCGGCGACGGGGACCAGCCGGACGCCGGTCAGGAGCACGTACCCGGCGAAGTAGAGCAACAGGGCCCCGGTGACCAGCGGCACTCCGGAGCCGCCGGACCCGTGCGCGTGCCCGGGCGAGCCCGCCATCGCCACCGCCATGTAGACCATGGCCGCCGCCTCCACCAGGTGGTGCAGATGATGCGGGCCGTCCCGCGCCGTCCACAGGGCGTGCACCGCGGTCGCGCCGAACACGGCGCCGTACCCGAGCCAGGTCCACGACGGTGGCGTGAACACGGCCGTGGGCACGGCCATCGCGGCCATCCCGAAACCCATGAGCGCCTCGCCACCCGCCGCACGGCGCTGCTCCTCGACGCTGCTGCGCATCCGCAGCAGACAGTAGGCGCCGGTCGCCGCGCACAGCGCGACCAGCAGCCAGCCGGACGAAGCCGGTCCGTGCACACGCACCTCCCCGCTCGACGGTCGGTCAAGGGATGCCCGGGCCATGCGGCGCGCAAGCGAGCGCAAGGATGTAGACGGGGAGCATTCGACGGAGCACAGCACGTCACGGGGAAAACGTGGGATAATGTTTACGGGTAAAACACTTGTTAACATGACGCCTATGCCACGACGTCTCCCGCTGACCGGCGTGCTGCGCCTCGGCCGCCCCTCCGACATCTGGTTCAAGCCCGCCCTGAGCGTGGTCGCCGCGGTCGCCCCACCCAACCTGACCCTGCTGGCGCTGGACCGGCTCGACCTGGCCATGTACACGATGGCCGGGTCCCTGTGCGCGCTGTACGCCCACAACCGCCCCTACGCCGCCCGGGCCCGCGCCCTCGCCTGGGTGGTGCTCGGCATGCTCGGCGGCGTCGCCGCGGCCCTGGTCACGGCCGCGCTCACCGACCGTGCCGCCGTCCTCGTCACCGTCGGTGCCCTGCTGGCCTCCGCGCAGAAGACGCTGTGCGACGCCACCCGCATCGGTCCGCCGGGCAACGTGGTCCTCACCTTCATCAGCTCCGCCTCGCTGTTCGCGCCACAGACCCTCGCCCAGGTCCCCGGCCACCTCGCGCCGGCCGCCGCGGCGGGCGTGTGGGCCTGGCTGGTCGGCATGGCGCCCGGACTCGTCCGCCCGCACGGCCCCGAGCGCCGTGCCACCGCCCAGGCCCTGAACGCCGCCGCCGCGTACGTCGAGGCGGGGGGTACCCAGCCACGCGCCGCCGCCTACGCCGCCGTACAGGCCGCCTGGCAGACGCTGCTGTCCACCGGCACCCGTTCCCAGGCCCGGCGCGCGCTGGAACGGCTCGTCGTCCGTGCCGAGATCGCTCTCGCCGCGCCCGCGGACACGGACCCGGCGCGGCTGCGTGACTGGGCGCGCGCCCTGCGCGGCACCGGCCGGGTTCCGCGGACCGGCCACGAGCCCCGGGCCGTCGCCGACGAACTCCTCGGCGTGGACGCCGAAGCCGGGACACCCGGGCAGCCGCTCCGGCTCCGGCTCCGCCCGCTGACCCCGCTCGCCGTCCGCACCGCCCTCGGCTGCGCCCTGGCGGGCTACGCCTCCCTCGCGCTCGGCATCGGCCGGCCCTACTGGGCACTGGTCACCGCGGCCTCGCTGTACCAGGCCAACATCACCCTCACCTGGAGCCGGGGCGTCCAGCGGATCGTCGGGAACATCGCCGGGGTGCTGCTCTTCGCCGCCGTCGCCCCGCTCGCCCATCTCGGCCCGGCCGCCCTCGTCCTGTGCTGCCTCGCCTTCAACTTCGGCGCCGAGGCGCTCATCAGCCGCAACTACTGGCTCGGCAGCGTCTGTGTGACCCCGATGGCGCTGCTCGTCACCGAGTTCACCGGGCAGCAGGAGACCGGACGGCTGATCACCGAGCGGGTGATGGACACCCTCGTTGGCGCCCTGGTCGGCTTCGCCGTCGCCGTCGCCGTCACCAACCGGCGCGCGGGCGACCGCGTCGAACAGGCCCTGACGGCCGTCGACCGCGCTCGCGAGGACGCCGCCCGCCTCCTGGCACAGCCCGACCCGGAACCCGGCGCACTGGAGTCCGCCCGCCGCGGCCTCGCAGCCGCACTGGTCGACCTGCGGGCCGTCGCCGACGCCGCGGCCGGCGAGTGGTGGCAACGCGCCCTGCCCCAGGAGCGGGTCGTGCTCGCCGAGCAGTCCGGACACCGTACGCTCGCCGCGACGGTACGACGCCAGGGACCGCTCGGGGACCGGCGCACGGGCACGGAGACGGAGGACGTACGGCCATGACGGCAACCGGCGGGGGAGAAGCGGCGGGCGTGACGCACAGGGACACCGTCGCGACGGTCGTGCGGCAGTGGCGGACGGTCCACCCCGACCTCGACACCGGCCCCATGGAGATCATCGGCCGCATCAACCGCTGTGCCGCACTCCTCCAACAGGCCGAGGACGCGCCACTGCGCCGGGCGGGCCTGAGCCGTCCCGAGTTCGACCTGCTCGGCGCGCTGCGCCGCACCGGGCACGAACTCACCCCGGGCGAACTGGCCCGGGAGACCTTCTCCTCGGGCGCCGCCGTCACCAAGCGCCTCAAGCAGCTCACCGAGCGCGGGCTGGTGCAGCGCCGCGGCGACGCCCGCGACCGTCGCGTCGCCCACGTGCGCCTCACCGACGCCGGACGCGCCCTCGTCGACGCCATCCTGCCCGAGCAGCTCGCCTACGAGACCGCCGCCCTGTCCGGCCTGGACGGACCGGAGCAGGGCGAACTCGCCGCGCTGCTCGGCGAACTGCTCGGACAGCTGGAGGGGCGGCTCGGCACACTGCGGGGCTGATACAGGGCTCATGAGCCTGGTTGAGCCGGGCGGCTTAAAGGGGCGACAGATCATCATGGGCGTGGTTACGATGCCCGGGATGAAGAACTTCTCCTCGTTCGGATTGGGGGAATCGTTCGCGCAAGGTGAGTGCTGATGGCACATCACTTCGCGCCTGCGATTCCGGCCCACCTGTTGATGTGGCAGCGCGTACGCGAGTACGCCGTGCCACCGTCCATGATCGAGACCGCGACCGCACGGCGTTCGGTCGGTGACTGGGCGGGGGCCTGCGCCGCTGCCCGGATCGACGTCGATCTCGATCTGCGCGCCGTGCGCGACCGCCACGGCACCGATCTCGTCACCCGGCTCCGTGCAGATCTGCGCCGGCTGGCGCCGGATCTGCTCCGCTGGCACATGCCCCGGATCGCCCCCGACGGGCGGCTCCGACCCGGCCTCACCCTCTCCCTGGCCCGTTACCACAGCTCCCGTGCCACGTCGCTGCAGCTGGTGGTGCGGACACCGCCGGCCTGGGCGGACGCCGGACAGCGGATGTCCCTGACCCTGTGGGAAGGGTCCGGGAACGACGTCCCCGGACACCACCCGCACCCGCATCCCGACCGGCGCTTCCGGCTCGACCTGCACCGGCATCTCTGGGACCCCGGACGCAGCGGCGAACTGGCGAGGCGGTGCGGTGCGGGCCTGGCACCGTCCATGACGCCACCCACTCGGTCCCACGCAACAGGCGGGCCGGACCTGCCGGACCTGCCGGACCGGCCTGCCGTCCAGGAGTCGCCGTGGGCGGTGGCGACTTGGGCCGCCGAGGCCGAGTTGCTGTTGCGGGCCGAAGGGCGCCCACGCGGGGCCTTCACCGTGCGGCTCGGTGCGCGGAGCCGCGCCGTGCTCGAACTCGTCGCCCCCGACGACAGCCATGCCCCGACGTTCCGGCCGCTGCGGGAGACGCTGCCGCCACAGGAGGTCGCGGCGCTCCCGGTGCTACCGGAGGCGGCGGCCCGGGTCCTTCCGGACCTGGAGCTGCTGCGAGCCGGGCTGGTCACGGCCGAGCGGCTGCATCCGCTCGTCGCAGCGGCGCTGGCCGGGGCCGGCTCGGCACCGGTGGCGGACCCCGTCCCCGAGCCCGGCGATCCGCACCGGGTGGAGTGCCGGGGCGAGATCCACCGGATCGCACTGCGGGACGGGGTGCTCACGGCGATCGATCACGACCCGGCCCAACTGCGCCGGGAAGAGCTGCTGGTGGCGCTCGGCGGTCCGGCCCTGCCCTGCCTGCGGGCGATCGACACGGTGCACCGCAACCCGGAGGCACTGCCCGCGGTCCGGGAGCGGCTCCGTCACGGTGACGCCGCCGGGGCGCTGGCCGTGGTCGAGCGGCTGCTCGGCCCCGGCGCGGTCCTGCGCGACGGGCCGCTCCGGGAGGAACTGGAGTCGGCCGCGGCCCGCCGCGTCGAGCACGGTCTCTTCCGCGCGGGGCTGGTCGCCACGCATCCCGGTGCCGCTGCGGTACGGAGCGGGGACGCCTGGGACACGGGGCACGCGGAGGCGGGCCACCGGCCCCGGCTCGACCGCCGTACGCCGCCCGCGATGCGCCGGAAGCGGAGCAGCCGTGCCCGGCCGCGCACCGGCCTGGCCTGCTGACCGGCTGCGCCCACCGAAGTCCCTTTCCTGTACGCGCACCCCGCGCCGCGCGCCCCCACGACATCCGGGACGGGCCGTCCCGTCCCCTTATCCCATCCCAGGTGATTCGCATGACCCTCAGTACCTTCCTGCCCGGCGCGCCGCCGGCCGCCGGCACGCCCGCACCCACCCCCGCCGGCGCATCCCGAACCGGCGCCCAGCTCGCCCTCGCCGACGACCTCCTGACCCTCCTGCGGACGACCACCACCGAGCCGCGCCCCGACGAGCAGCTCGAAGCGCTCACCCTGGCGGTCGCTGCCGACCTGCCCGTGCTGCTCTGGGGCGAGCCGGGTATCGGCAAGACCGCGGCCCTGACGCAGCTCGCCGCCTCCCTCGACCTGCCGCTGACCACCGTGATCGCCAGCGTCCACGAGCCGTCCGACTTCTCCGGGCTGCCCATCGTGGGCGACGACCCGGCGGTGAAGGGCGTGCCGATGGCCCCACCGCAATGGGCCGTGGAGCTCGTCCGGGCCGGACGGGGGCTGCTCTTCCTGGACGAGCTCTCCACCGCCACCCCGGCCGTCCAGGCCGCACTGCTCCGGGTCGTCCTGGAGCGGAGGGTCGGTGCGCTGCAACTGCCGCCGGGGGTGCGGATCGTGGCCGCCGCCAATCCGCGCGCGTCGGCGGCGGACGGGTGGGAGCTGAGCCCGCCGCTGGCCAACCGCTTCGTGCATCTGCACTGGGTGCACGACCGTGAGGTGGTGGTGCGCGGGCTGGGCGGGGTCTGGCCCCGGGCGGAGCTGCCCCGGCTGGTGCCGGAGCGGCTGCCGGAGGCGGTGGCCCTCGCCCGGCGCGCGGTCTGCGGCTTCCTCACCACCCGGCCGACGCTGATCCACCGGCTGCCGAGCACCGAGACGCGGCGCGGCGGCGCCTGGCCCTCGCCCCGGAGCTGGGAGGCCGCGTTGACCCTGCTGGCCTTCGGCACGGCGGCCTCCGTCTCTCGTGAGGTGCTGGCGCTGCTGGTGCGGGGCGCGGTGGGGGACGGGCCGGGGCTCGAACTCCTCGCCCATCTGGACCGGATGGACCTGCCGGACCCGGAGTCGCTGCTGGCCGATCCGGCCTCGGCCGAACTGCCGGTGCGGGGCGATCTGCGGCAGGCGTCGCTGGAGGCGGTGGTGGCCGCCGTCGGGGCGCGGCCGGAGCGGGCGCGGTGGGAGGCGGGCTGGGCGGTGCTGGTCCGGGCGCTGGAGACCGGCCCGCCGGACCTGGTGGTCGCCCCGGCGACGGCGCTGGCCGCGCTGCGGCGCGACGACTGGGAGGTGCCGGAGGCGGTGGAACGGCTGGCCGGGGTGGTCGGTCTCGCCCGGCGGGCGGACCGGTCGGTGGGGCGGGCAGCGGCGGCGGCCGACGCCGGGCGGGCGACAGGGGTGCGCCGATGACGGGCCCCGCAATGCCGGTGACGGGGGCCTCGAAGGCCCCGGGACCGCGCCCGTTGCCGCGTCCGATGTCCCGGCCGGCGCCGCCGCGCCCGGTGCGGGCCACCGTGCCGGGGCCTCCGGCCGGCTCCGGCGAGCCGGCCGGCCTGCCCCGACTCCCGCTGGACATGGAGAAGTTGCTGGCCGCCCGGCTGCACGCCGTGAAGGTCCGTCCCTACCTGGCCTGCGCGCTCTTCGCGCTGCACGTGGTGGAGGACCGGTCGGTGCCGACGATGGCGGTGGACGCGTACTGGCGCTGCTACGTCTCTCCCGGCTTCGTGGCCCGCACCTCCGTGGAGGAGCTGGCGGGCGTCTGGGTGCACGAGGTCTCCCATCTGCTCAGGGACCACCACGGGCGGGGCGAACGGTATGCGCGCGAGCAGGAGGAGCACGGGCCGGGCGAGCGCCGCGAGACGGGGGCCCCTCCGGCCGGAGGCTGGGGGAGAAGCGAGACGGGGGCACCCCCGGCCGCAGGCTGGGAGAGGCTGCGGCGGAACATCGCCGCCGACTTCGAGATCAACGACGACATCTACGGCGACGGTCTGCCCAGGCCGGCCGGGGCGGTGCTGCCCTCGCTGCTGCGGCTGCCCGACGGGCTGCTGATGGAGGAGTACCTGCGGACGGCGTCGATGTCCGGGCTCGCCGCGGACCTGGCCTGGCTGGACTGCGGCAGTGGCGCCGACGGACAGGACCGGCCGTGGGAGCTGGGGCCCGACGGGGCACACGGGCTGAGCAGGCAGCAGCGGGACGCGGTCCGCTTCCGGGTCGCGGAGGGGATCAAGGGCCGACCGGGCGACGCGCCGGAGGGGTGGCGCCGATGGGCGGACGAGGCGTTCCATCCGCCGCAGCCGTGGCGGCAGTTGCTGGGGGCGGCGGTCCGCTCGGCGGCGGGTGGGCCGGGGGTGGGCGAGGACCACAGCTACCGGCGTCCGTCCCGGCGCTCGGCCGGTGTCCCCGGAGTCCTGCTGCCGAGCCTGCGCCGGACACCTCCCCGGGTGTGCGTCGTGATCGATACCTCGGGGTCGGTGAGCGACGCCGAGCTGGGCAGCGCGCTGCTGGAGGTGGCGGCGATCTCGCGGGCGGTGGGCGGGCGGCGCGACCTGGTCTCGGTGATCTCCTGCGACGCGGTGGCCGGGGTCGCCGTCCCGCTCTGCCGTGCCGAGAACCTCGCACTGATCGGCGGTGGGGGAACGGATCTGCGCTCGGGTTTCGCCCGGGCGCTCCGCTCCCGGCCACGCCCGGACGTGATCGTCGCCCTGACGGACGGTCAGACGCCGTGGCCCTCCGCGCAGCCGCCCTGCCGCACCGTCGTCGGACTCTTCCCCCGCCCCGGCCGCGCCGTGGACGAGGAGAACCCCGGCTACGTCCCGGACACCCCACCGTCCTGGGCGCGTGTCGTCACCATCGGCTGAAGGCATGCTCCGATGCTTGACCTGTGGCACGGCGGCCGATCCGGCCGGGCGCCTGACACCCGTCTCACTGACCCGCCCGGGCGTCACCGGTGGCTTCCCAGGGCCGGGTCCCGGTGCCGTCCGTCCATGCCAGCAGGGACTGCCGGTCCACGCACACGATCCCGCACTGTTCGGCGTACTCCGCCGCCGGCGTGGTGAAGTCGCTGGTGGTGACCAGGACGGCGACGTCGGCCTCGTGGACGGTGAAGCAGGTGCCGCCGAAGCGCTGCAGTTCCTGGGAGCCGACCCGGTGAGTGTCCCCGTAGTGCTTGCACTGGATGACGACACGACGCCCGTCGGGGGTCACGGCCACGACATCGGCGCCCAGATCCCCGGCGCCGCCCACGACGTCGACGCCGGAGCATCCGTCGCGTTCGCAGAGGGCGGCGATCGCCGCCTCGAACTCCTCGGGGTCCAGCGCGTCGTAGTCGACGCCGGTCCCCGTGGCCGGACTCTCGCGGGGAGGCGCCAGGCTCTCCAGCTCGTCGGCCGCCTCCCTTGCCGCTTCGTCGAGTGCGGCCGCGGCCCGACGTGCCGCTCTGGCCACGTGCAACCGGCGCCGCAGGCCCAGCAAGCCCGCAACCCCCACGAGGGCCAGGGCGAATGCCCAGCCGGGGTGCCGGTCGAAGGTGTCGGCCACCGTACGAGCCGCGAAGCCCAGGATGCTCACGGCCACGGCGAGAAGGGCGAAGAACAGGGCGGTCGAGCGGAGGTCGAACGCACGTCGGCGGTTCGCCGGTGCGGTGCGACGCGCAGGTGCGGTCACGCTGATGAGCCCCCTTACGAGATCGATGCGAAGATCACTCCCACGACTGCCCAAGATCGCGCCTTTCATCGTGCCGGGTTCGAGTGGCCCGGCCGCCGCCTCCCGTCCGGAGTCGCCAGGCCGCGCTTTCGGAAGTTTCGGAGGCCGACCGACCGTTGACGTGATCCGGGCACTCTCTTACGTTCGACCAGGCCAGTTCGAGTCATCGACTGGCGTACGAAATACCGAACGAAAGCTGGGATGCCGTGGCAGCCGACACCCCCGAGACCCTCACCATCGACCTCGGTGCCGAGACAGGCCCCTTCCACGGCGGAGCGAGCGGATCCCTCTACGGTCTGTACGGCGACGGCGTGCCCAGCCGCACCCTCGTCGAGGGCATGTACGTCCGCACGCTCGCGACCAAGGCCCAGGACGGCGTCCAGCACCCCGGCGCCGACGCCCTGGAGGTCCTGCCGGCCTTCGTCGAGTCCGGAGGCCGGGACGTCTACGTCTACATGCCGGACATCTACCGCGGCTTCCCCTACGAATGGCCCGGCGCCACCGGCGAGCAGCGACTGGCCGACTTCCGCTCGCGGATCCGCAGGCAGGTCGAACAGGTCCTCGCGCTCGGTGGCACATACGCGTCACATGTCGTGTACGTCCCGTTCAACGAGCCCGAGGGCAACATGTTCGGCACGGGGGAGTGGAGCCACGACCGCACCTCCTGGCGCGATGCCCCGGAGCACTACTTCGCGGCCTGGACGGAGACTTACCGCCTGATCAGAGAACTGCACCCGGCAGCGCGGATCGCCGGTCCCAACACCTGCATCCTCTACCCCGAGGTCAGGAACTTCCTGGAGTTCGCCAAGACCCACGACGTGCTGCCCGACGTGGTCACCTGGCACGAGCTGTCCTCCCCGGCCGAGGTCCGCACCAACGTCGCCAAGTACCGCGAGATGGAACGGGAGCTGGGCATCGGCCCGCTGCCCGTCAACATCAACGAGTACGCGCACAACTACCACCTGTCCGTCCCCGGACAGATGATCCAGTGGATCGCCGCCATCGAGGAGTCGAAGATCGACGCCGACATGGCGTACTGGAACATCGCCGGCAACCTCAACGACTCGGCGGTCGAGGCGAACAAGGGCAACGGCCAGTGGTGGCTGTTCAACTCCTACGGCCGGCTGACCGGCACCACCGTCCAGGTCACCCCGCCGCACCCGGGTGTGCAGTACACGCTGCAGGGCCTCGCCACGCTCGACCGGGCCAAGCGGCAGGCGCGGGCGCTGTTCGGCGGGGCGGGCGGGGCCGCGGACGTCGTCTTCGAGGGCGTCGACCCGGACGTCCTCGGCACGGTCGTCCACGTCCGGCTGGAGGAGATCCCGTGGACCGGCCAGGTCGGCTTCTGCCCCCAGCCGCTGCGGCTCCGGGACGACGAACTGCCCGTCGTGGACGGCAGGGTGACCCTCCCGGTCACCGGCCTGAACGAGATGTCCGCCTACCATGTGATCCTCTCGCCCGGCGGCAACGGAGCGCCCCTCACACCGCCCTCGGTCGGCTGGCGGCGGACGTACGAGGCCGAGGACGCGTCCTACACGGGCGGCGGTTACTCGAAGAACGGCCCCGAGGGCTCCCCGGCCGGCGTCGACCGGTTCGCGACCTCCGGCGGCTACCACGTGGGCGGTCTGCGCACCGGATCCGACGGCGTGCTCGCCTTCGACGTCGAGGTCCCGCAGAACGGCACGTACGACATCGCCGTGTACGCCAACTCCCACAACCAGGCCGACCTGGTGCGGGAGCAGGGCCCCACCAACGTCTTCCTGCGCGTGGACGGCGAGGACCCGCACGAACTGCTGCTGCCGCTCGGCTACAAGTGGGCGGTGTGGGGTCACACCGACACCCGTGTCGAGCTGACCGCCGGCCGGCACCGGATCACCCTCGCCGCGCAGGACCCCGACCTCGGCACCACGCGGGGCGACGCGGTGATCGACAAGCTCGATCTGGCCCTGCGCGACGACCAGGTCACCGCGCCCGCGCTGTACGAGGCCGAGTACGCCTGCCTCGGCGGCGGAGCCCACGTCGACTACGCCTATCGCGGCGTCTCGGGTCCCGGCGCCGCCGTACTGCCCCGGGGCGGCACCGTCACCTTCTGGGTGCACGCCGACCGGGACGGGGAGGCGAGCGTGACCGTCGACCTGCTCGGGCCCGGGGACGGGCTGCTGACCGTCAACGGAGAGGACGTCGGGCACGTCGCGCGGGGACCCGTCCCGCTGTTCCTGGCCGCGGGCGTCAACAAGCTCACCGTCACCGCGACTTCGGAGCGTCTCGTCGTGGACCGGCTGAGCACCGGCCCGTCCCGCGGACTGCTGCCGGTCACCGTGTATCCGGCCGAGGACGGCGTCCTGACCGGCACCGCGCGGGTCACCGGCGCCTACCCGTACGCCACCGGCGGCAAGGCCGTCGACGGCATCGGCGGCGGGACCGGCAACGCGCTCGCGCTGACGGTGACGGCCGAGCGCGACGGACGGCACGCGCTGACCATCCGCTACTCCAACGGTGAGCAGGCCCCCGCCACGCACTACAACCCCGACCCGATCTGCCGCCACGCGGACGTCTCGGTCGACGGTGCCGCCCCGCGCCGCGTCCTGTTCCCCACCACCTTCCACTTCAACAACTTCTGGGAGCTGTCCGTCCCCGTCACCCTGAAGAAGGGCACCAACACCGTCACCTTCACCGCCGACGAACTCCCCGGCTTCGACGGCGTCACCCGCAACCCGCACGGCCAGCGCTCCGCGTACGCGCCGGTCGTCGACCGGGTGACGGTGACCCCGCTGGCGTGAGCCCGGACAGCCTGTCTCAGAGCACGTCGTGCACCGAGCGGCGGTGGGTGGAGCGGCGGTCGTCGATGGCGGACCAGCGTTCGCCGTAGATGTTGCGGGTGATGGCCGGTTCCCGGACGAAGTCGTGCGGGAAGCCCAGCGGTACCGCGCTCACCTCGTCGAGGCGGGCGAGGGCGTCGGCGTCGAGGCGGACGTCGACGGCGGCGAGGTTGTCGGCGAGCTGGGTCTCCTTGGTGGCCGCGATGATCGGGACCACGTTGCCGGGGCGGGACAGCAGCCAGGCCAGGGCGACCTGGGCCGGGCTCCAGCCGCCCTGCTCGGCGATCTCCAGCACGGCGGTGACCACCGCCTCCTCGCGCGGGTCGGCCCCGGCACCCGAGGCGGCCAGCCGACCTGTCTCGCCCCGCCGGTACTTGCCGGTGAGCCGTCCGGCCGCCAGCGGCCCCCAGGCCAGCACGGCCTGGTCGAACGCCCGCGCCTGGGGCAGCAGTTCACGCTCCGGGGTGCGCTCCAGCAGGTTGTAGCGCAGCTGCGAACCGGCGAACGCCGTCCACCCCCGCAGCTCGGCCAGGGTGCTGGCCTGCGCGATCTCCCAGGCGGGCCAGTCGGAGACGCCGACGTACAGCACCTTGCCGGTCCGGACCAGGTCGTCCAGGGCGCGCATGACCTCCTCGACCGGGGTGAAGTTGTCCCGGGCGTGCACCCACAGCACGTCCAGCCGGTCGGTGCGCAGCCGCCGCAGACTCGCCTCCACCGACTGGAGCAGGTTCTTGCGGTGGTTGCCCGCCGCGTTGACATCCCCCTCACGGGTCCCGCAGGTGTACTTGCTGGCCAGCACGAACTCATCGCGCCGCCCCTCCAGCAGCTCGCCGAGGATCCGCTCCGAACTGCCGTCGGTGTAGTTGTTGGCGGTGTCGACGAAGTTGCCGCCCGCCTCCGCGTAGGCGTCGACGATCCGCGCACTGGTCTCCTTGTCGGCGCCCCAGCCCCAGTCGTCACCGATGGTCATCGCACCGAGGCTCAGCTCGCTCACCCGCAGACCGGTCCTGCCGAACAGTGTGTAACGCACGATCTCTTCCCTCCGGGCTGGTCTTGCGCACGACGTTAGGAGCTGGAGCGCACTTCAGCGCAAACGGACGGCGTCCGCCGGTGTCCGGTGGGCTCAGCCCTCGTCGCCCGCCCGGTACACGCCGAACACCGCCGCCTGGGGGTCCCGCAGCACCGCGATGCGCGGCCCGTCCGGCACGGACGTCGGCTCCATCAGCACGGTGCCGCCCGCCTGGGTCGCGTCGGCCGCCGTGGCGTCGACGTCCGCCACGGCGAAGTACGGCAGCCAGTGCGCCGGTACCTCGTGCGGGAACTTGTCGTCCATCGTCACCATGCCGCCGAAGTCCTCGCCACCGACGCCCCACTGCGTGTACTGCTCCGAACCGTCGATGCTCCAGCCGAAGACCGTCGTGTAGAAGTCCACGGCCCGCTCGGGCTCGCGGGTCAGCAGCTCCACCCAGCCCAGCGCGCCCGGTTCGTTGAACAGCCCGGCTCCGGGGAAGGACCGAGCCTGCCACAGCTGGAAGACCGCGCCGGTCGGGTCGGCGGCCACCGCGAAGCGGCCCACGTCGAACACGTCCATCGGACCGAGCAGGACCGTGCCGCCGGCCGCCGTCACCTCCCGTGCGGTGGCGTCCGCGTCGCTCACGGCGAACGACACGTTCCACGCGACGGGCTGCGACGGCTGGTACAGCGGCGTCAGCGCGGCCACCGCGGCGTCCCCGAGGTGCGCGACCGTGTAGCCGCCGGCCTCCTGACGCGGATCCGTCTCGGGACGCCAGCCGAACAGCCTCGTGTAGAACCGCTTGGCCGCCTCCAGGTCGCTGGTCCCCAGCTCGGCCCAGCAGGGCCCGCCGGTCACCGGCTTGTCGAGCTTCATGGCGTTCCTTCCAGAGAACCGGAGAAGAGCCCCTGAAGCACGCTAAGCCCCGGCCCGCGCCCCGGCCATCCGACGGAAACCCCCTGGTGCGCGGCGCCGCCACCGACGTACCCTCACCCCGTACCGCACCGCATGGCGGCCTCCCGTCTCTCCAGCCTGCCCGGAGGTTTCCGCATGCCCGCGCTCACGGTGCGCCCTTTCCGCCGCGACGACCGCGACCAGGTGACCGACCTGATCAACGCGCACGTCGCCGCTGTCGTCCCCGGTGTCTCCGTCTCCGTGAACACCGTTCTGAGCGCCCTGGAGCGCCGGCCCGGCGAGTTCATCACCGACCCGTGGGTGAGCGAGCGCGTGACGCTCGTCGCCGAGCAGCGCCGGTACGTCGTCGCCGCGGCCCATCTGCTGCGGTACCGGGCCGACGCCGAGGTCGGTGAGAGCTGTCGGGACGCCGGCGAGATCGGCTGGTTCGTGTGCCATCCTCCGGCCTCCTTCTGGCCGGACGCGGACGAGGCCGCCGACCTGCTGATGAGCGCCTGCCTGGCCCAGCTCGCCCGCTGGAACGTACGCGTCCGTTACGCCGACGGCGCATTGCCCGCCCCCGTCGTCCACGGCGTGCCCCGCAACTGGCCGCACATCCGGGCGGTGTACGAAGGCGCGGGCTTCCGGCACGCCGGGCACACGGAGGTCGTCCTCGTCGCCCGCGTGGCCGACCTGCCGGCGCACGAGCCGGGGCCGGGCGTGACGGTCGAGCGCACGCTGGGGGAGTGCGGCACCCGCTTCACGGCGTACGCCGACGGACACGCCCTCGGCTTCGTGGAGGTCGACACGACCCTGTCGCGCCCCGAACGGCACGTCCGAGCCGCGGGCCTCGCCGACATCGGCAACCTGCACATCGACCCCGGGCACTACGGCCGGGGCCTGGAGCACCGGCTGCTCGCCCAGGCCGCCGACTGGCTGCGCCTGTGCGGCGTCGACCGCCTCTTCGCCTACGAGACGGAGACCGACAGCACGGCGATCGCCCACCTCGGCGCGGCCGGATTCCGCGAGCTGACCCGCACCGACCGCGGCTGGGAGCACCGTCCTGCGGCGGCCTGAACCGCCGGGCACCGGACGGCCCGCAGCCCACCGCATCGGCAGCGGCCGACCGCGCCGCATCCGGCGACGCCGGCTTCTCGGCGGAGGGTTCGGCGGTCGTCGGTGGCCGGTCCGTGTCGGGGGTTGCCGGGGTGGTGCCTGCGGTGACGCCGACTTCGTGGTGGGTCCGGCGGCCGTCAGCCCCTTCGCATCGGCGGCTGCCGGCCCCGGTGACCCTCAGATTCCCGGCCGGTGCCGCATCGGGTGGTCCGGCGGTACCTCCACCAGAACGATCGGCGTGCCGTCGGGGTCCGCGAGCCACATCTCCACCAGGCCCCACGGCTCCTTCACCGGCGGCCGCACGATCTCGACGCCCTTCGCCCGCAGTTCGTCGTGGGCCGCGGCCACGTCCTCGACCTGCAGCCACAGCCGCACGGCCGGATCCGGCGGGGTGTCGGAGCGGCCCGAGACCTCCAGGAAGCCACCACCCAGGAAGTAGACGGTGCCGCGCTCCGGGCCCGTACCGAACTCGCGGTAGACGGAGAGGCCGAGTTGTTCGCCGTAGAAGACGCGGGAGCGTTCGGGGTCGGTGGGGCGGAGCAGGGTCCGGCTACTGAGTACGTGCACCATGCACCCGGAGCCTAGTGGCAGCGCTACTCTCTCCTTGCTCTCGTCCTTGCCGAACCGCGACCGAGAATCGGAGACACCTATGGAGTCCCCCGCCACCCGACCGACCTTCCGCGACGCCACCGACGCCGATGTGGACGAACTGGTCGGCCTGATCGAGTCGGCGTACCGCGGGGACTCCAGCCGGGTCGGGTGGACCACCGAGGCGGACATCCTGGAGGGCCGGCGGACCGACCGGGAAGGCGTGCTGGAGGTCATCAAGTCGCCCGACGGCCGACTGCTGGCGGTCGAGCGGGACGGGCGGATCGTCGCCTGCTGCCAGCTGGAGCATCGCGGTGACCACGCCTACTTCGGCATGTTCGCGGTCAGCCCACAGCTCCAGGGCGGCGGCCTCGGCAAGGTGATCCTCGCGGAGGCGGAGCGGCAGGCCCGCGAGATGTGGGGCGCCAAGGAGATGCACATGACGGTGATCTCCGTGCGCGAGGACCTCATCGCCTGGTACGAGCGCCGCGGCTACCGCCGTACGGGACGGATGACCCCGTTCCCGTACGGCGACGAGCGCTTCGGCATCCCGCAGCGCGACGACCTGCAGTTCGAGCTGCTGGTCAAGGAGCTCGCACCACGGCCGGCGCCGTTGACCGTCACGCCGTGAAGCGGCCCGTGCGCTTGATCTCCGGGTGGTCGGTGGTCGCCCCGTCCAGCCCGAGGGCCCGTACGAGACGCAGATGGTCCTGGGTGTTCACCACCCAGCCGATGATCCTCAGGTCCGCCTTGCGGGCCCGCTCCACGATCTCCAGGGTGAGCCGGCGGATGTTGAGGCAGACGGTCCGCGCACCGGCCTCGACGGCGCGGTCCACGATGTCGGTGCCGTAGCGGCTGGCGATCAGCGCGGTGCGTACCCCCGGCACGAGCCGGGCGATCTCGGCGATCGCCTCGTCGTGGAACGAGGACACCTCCACCCGGCCGGCCAGGTTCCGCGCGTGCATCACCTCGGCCAGCGCCCGGGCCGCGGCAACGTCCTTGATCTCGGCCTGCAGCGGCAGCGTCACGGCGTCCAGGACCTCCTCGAACACCGGGATCCGCTCCCCGCGCCCCGCGTCCAGCGCACGCAGCTCGGCGAGCGTCTTCTCGGCGATCGGTCCGGTGCCGTCGGTCGTGCGGTCCACGTCTGCGTCGTGCATGACGACGAGCGCGCCGTCCTTGCTCAGGTGCAGATCGAGTTCGATGACGTCGAGGCCGGCCTCCTGGGCGGCGACGAAGGACCTCAGAGTGTTCTCGGGTTCGACACCCATGACTCCGCGGTGACCGATGGTAAGGAAGTTCAAAGTTCAACTCGCTTCCGTCGACGGCGGCCTGGCACCAGCCGCAGCCTAACGGTCCCACGGTCGGCCGGACCCACGCGTACACGGCGATCGGGGGCGCGACCGAAGTGCTACGGCACAGTCACCGCCATATTGGTGTCCGGCAGGAAAAACTGCGGTGAAGGCGGGGGTGGTGCAGGATAATTTTCGGAAGGTCATCTTGCTGAGAGAAACCCCGTATGCATACGGTGTCCTTACGCGAGGTTCTCCTGTGGAGGATGGGACATGACGGAAATTCTTGTGCAGACGGGTGTGGAGGGGCAGGTTCCTCCGGCGGCCAGGGTGGTGGAGCACCCGGCGTGGCCCGTGCTCAAGGATGCCGTGGAGCGGATCCGGCCATGGCAGTCCAAGGACGGGTCGATCGACTTCGATGCCGAGGGCGCCCCGGACCGCGACGAGGCCGAACGTGCCGTCGGGCGTGTCGTCGAGGCCGTACAGGAGCTGTCCCCGCTGCTCCCGCACGACCGCGCCTACCACGAGGCCCTGGTGAAGGACCTGCGTCGCTGGGCCGACAGCGGCTTCCAGGTGCCCGACTTCCTCGACTCGCTGCTGGCCTTCCAGCCGGCCGCCAACCGCACCGACGGCCTGCAGCACCTGGTCGTCTTCCCGATGTACACGCAGAACGGCAACCCGGACCGGAATCTTGAAGCGGTCGTGCTGCGCATGGTCTGGCCGGACTGGCTGGCCGAACTGGAGCGCACCCGCTACGACAACCCGCTGTTCTGCGGCATCAAGTTCGAGGACTTCACGGCCGGCTACGACACCAACTCCGCCGTGCTCTTCCCCGAGACGATCGCCGTGCGCGAGGCCCCCGAGCGGTTCAGCTGGGGCGGCATCTTCTGCGACCGCGAGGCCGCCCGCTTCCGCCGCGTGACCGCGGCCGCCGTCGACATCCTGGGCCTGGAGCTGCCCGAGGACGTCGCCGCGATGGTCCACGACCAGAAGCGCTGCGAGGAGGCCTTCGTGCTGTGGGACATGGTCCACGACCGCACCCACAGCCACGGCGACCTGCCCTTCGACCCGTTCATGATCAAGCAGCGCCAGCCGTTCTGGATGTACGGCCTGGAGGAGCTGCGCTGCGACCTCACCGCCTTCCGGGAGGCCGTGAAGCTGGCGGCCGACGGCGTCCCGCAGGCCCGTGACGTGCAGGTCGCGATGCTCTTCGACCGCATGTTCCGCTTCCCGGTCACCGGTGAGCGCGTCCGCAACTACGACGGGCTCGGCGGCCAGCTGCTCTTCGCCTACCTGCACAAGCACGACGTGGTGCGCTGGACCGACAACAAGCTCTCCCTCGACTGGGAGCGCGCCCCGCAGGTCACCAACCAGCTGTGCGCCGAGATCGAGAAGCTCTACCGCGACGGCATCGACCGTCCCAAGCTCGTCCACTGGTTCGCCGGGTACGAGCTGGTCGCCACCTACCTCGCCCCGCACCCCGGCTCCAAGTGGGCCAAGGGCCCCGACGCCCTCGACACGACCCAGCCGCCGCGCAAACTCGTCGATGACGTGCTTCCGGACGAGTTTCCGCTGAGCATGTTCTATGAGGCGCTGTCGAAGAAGCTGAAGAACGTGATCGCCTCCACCAAGGGCATCACGGCGGACAGCGCCGAGCGGGTCGCCGCGTGAGCGACGGCGCCAACCACACTGCTCAGGAGGCGAGGACCATGGGGAACGGGGCGCTCAACGGCGCGGTGATCGCGGTGGCCGGAGCGGGCGGACCCGCAGGCCGGGCCACGCTGCTGCGGCTCGCCGAGGCGGGTGCGGTCGTCATCGGCTCGGACAACGACCCGGAGCGGCTGGCCGAGGCCGTGGACGCGGCCAGCTACGGGCACGGCGGTGCGACCGTCGTCGGTGACACGGTCGACCTGCTCGACCGCGAGGCGACCCGCGACTGGGCCATCCGCGTCGAGAAGGACTTCGGCCGGGTCGACGGCCTGGTCCACCTCGTCGGCGGCTGGCGCGGCAGCGAGACCTTCACCAAGACGAGCCTCGACGACTGGGACCTGCTGGAGCTGCTGCTGGTGCGCACCGTGCAGCACACCTCCCTCGCCTTCCACGAGGCACTGCAGCGCAGCAGCCGCGGCCGGTACGTCCTGATCAGCGCCGCGGGAGCCAGCAAGCCCACCGCGGGCAACGCCGCCTACGCCGCCGCCAAGGCCGCCGCCGAGGCGTGGACGCTGGCCCTGGCGGACTACTTCCGCAAGGCCGGGGGCCCCGAGGGGCCGACGTCGGCGGCTGCCATCCTGGTCGTGAAGGCGTTGGTGCACGAGGCGATGCGCGCAGAGCGCCCCAACGCGAAGTTCGCGGGCTTCACGGACGTCAAGGACCTGGCCGAGGCCATCGCCGGAGTCTGGGAGAAGCCCGCCGCGGAAGTGAACGGAAACCGTCTGTGGCTGACCGAGAAGCCGTGAACCCCCCGAAGACCGACGCGCGTCGCCATCACGACCCGGAGGTCCGCGGTTTCGCCAGTGACAACTACGCCGGGGCCCACCCGGAGGTGCTCGCCGCCCTGGCCCTGGCCAACGGCGGGCACCAGGTCGCGTACGGCGAGGACGTGTACACCGAGAACCTCCAGCAGGTGATCCGCAGCCACTTCGGGGCCACGGCCGAGGCGTTCTGTGTCTTCAACGGCACCGGCGCCAACGTCGTCGCGCTCCAGGCGGTCACCGACCGCTGGGGTGCGGTGATCTGCGCCGAGAGCGCGCACATCAACGTCGACGAGTGCGGTGCACCGGAGCGGGTCGGCGGGCTGAAGCTGCTCACGGTGCCCACGCCCGACGGCAAGCTCACCCCCGAGCTGATCGACCGGCAGGCGTACGGCTGGGAGGACGAGCACCGCGCGATGCCGCAGGTCGTCTCGATCGCCCAGGCCACCGAGCTGGGCACGGTCTACACACCGGAGGAGATCCGCGCCATCTGCGAGCACGCCCACGCGCGCGGCATGAAGGTGCACCTGGACGGCTCCCGGCTGGCCAACGCGGCGGCCACGCTGAACGTCCCGATGCGGACGTTCACCAACGCGGTCGGCGTCGACATCCTCTCCCTGGGCGGCACCAAGAACGGCGCCCTGTTCGGTGAGGCGGTGGTGGTCCTCGACCAGGACGCCGTCAGCCATATGAAGCACCTGCGCAAGCTGTCCATGCAGCTCGCCTCCAAGATGCGCTTCGTCTCGGTGCAGTTCGAGGCCCTGCTCGCCAGGGACCTGTGGCTGCGCAACGCCCGCCACTCCAACGAGATGGCCCAGCGCCTGGCCGAGGGCGTGCGCGCGGTGCACGGCGTGGAGATCCTTTACCCGGTGCAGGCCAACGCGGTCTTCGCCCGGCTGCCGCACGAGGTGAGCGAGCGTCTGCAGAAGCGGTTCCGCTTCTACTTCTGGGACGAGGCCGCGGGTGACGTCCGCTGGATGTGCTCCTTCGACACCACCGAGGAGGATGTGGACGCGTTCGTGGCGGCGCTGAAGGAGGAGATGGCGCGCTAGCGCCGCCGCTCCCGACTAACTGCATAGATATACGGCTGATCGAAAATGCATTGACCTTCGATCGGCCGTATACCTATGCTCTGCGGGCATGCAGCTGATCCAGGAAACCCCTGACCTGTCCGCCTACTTGGTCGCTGACGAGGCGATCGACCATGACCATCCCCTGGTGCGTGAGACGGCCGCACGGCTCGCGACGGGGGTGGCAGACTCGTATGAGTATGCGCGGGTTGCGTTCGAGTTCGTGCGGGACACCATTCCGCACTCACAGGACGCCGGTGACCCGCGCGTCACCTGGCGGGCCTCCGATGTCCTGGCGCAGGGGACCGGCATCTGTTACGCCAAGGCCCACGCGCTGGCCGCGCTGCTGCGGGCCGAGGACATCCCGACCGCACTGTGCTACCAGAAGTTCGAGGCGGTGCACGGTCTGGTCGCCGTACGGTTCAACGGCGCCTGGCACCGGCAGGACCCGCGGGGCAACAAGCCGGGGGTGGACGCCCGGTTCTCTCTGGAGGGTGAGCGGTTGGCGTTCACGCCGGACCCGGGGTCCAATGAAATGGACTATCCAGTTCTATATGCTGCACCTCATCCGGTTGTGCTCAGCGTCCTCAAGGCTGCCCCCGACCGGCCACACCTGTGGCAGACGCTCCCCACCGCACTCTGAGAGAAGGCGGACCATGACTCTTGCGCTGACCGTGTCCGACGAGGTGCGCGCCCTCGCGCCCGGCTCGCGCCAGCGGGGACGAGGACTTCGTGACCGTCGCCGGCGGCGAGGAGACCGTCGAGCACCCGGACGCGGGGGAGGTGGTGTGGCGCGACGACGCCGGCGTCACTTGCCGCCGCTGGAACTGGCGCCAGGGACCGCGCACCCGGCTCACCGAGGAGACGGTCTCCGGCATCTTCCTCCTGGAGGGCATGGCGCCGATGCCGCCGGCCGAGGTCGAGGCCGCGGCCGCCGAACTCGCCGAGCTGCTGGAGAAGTTCAGCCCGGGCGCGCGGATCACCGTCCACCCCGCCGACCCGGCGCGTACCCCGCCGCAGGGCTGAACCGCTCAGTGCGCCTCGGCGGCGCGGACCTCCTCCGGCGTCGGCGCCGTGCCGCCGAGGTGGGCCGGCATCCACCAGGTGTCGTTGGCGTCCTTGGGGCGCACCGGGTAGGCCCGCTGTGCGGCTTCCAGGAGATCCTGTACGCGCTCGCGCAGCTGCCGGGTGATCGCGCCCGCGTACTTGTCGCGTGAGGCCTCGATCGCCTCGCCGACGCGGATCGTGATCGGGATGTGGCTCCGTCTGAAGTTGCGCGGGTGGCCCTTGGTCCACAGCCGCTGCGTGCCCCACACCGCCATCGGGACCAGCGGGACACCCGCCTCCTGCGCCAGACGCGCGGCACCCGACTTGAAGCTCTTCAGCGTGAACGACTGCGAGATCGTCGCCTCCGGGAAGACCCCGACGATCTCACCGGACCTCAGCGAGTCCAGGGCGTGCGCGTACGCCGCCTCGCCCTGCTTGCGGTCGACCGGGATGTGCTTCATCCCGCGCATCAGCGGACCGGAGATCCGGTGCCGGAACACGGACTCCTTCGCCATGAAACGCACGAGACGCTTCTGCGGGAGTGCCGCCAGGCCGTTGAAGACGAAATCCAGGTAGCTGATGTGATTGCTCACCAGCACGGCGCCGCCCGAGCGCGGGATGTTCTCCGAACCCTTGCAGTCGATCTTGAGGTCCCACACCTTGAAGAGGGTGCGGGCGAAACCGACGACGGGACGGTAGACGAGTTCTGCCATGGGCGGGCTGGACCCTTCCTTCTTCACCTGGGAAGGCGACTCCCAGTTGAAAGTTACGCAGCCGTAGGTTTACGGCTTGTCGCAGATGGTGCCCCAAGAACGCCCCGCGAACCAGTCCTGGTGCCCGTCGGCGGCGAGATTCTCGTCACGTCGGCCCAGTGATCCACCTCGGGCTTTTGCGAGATGCTTACTCTGCGCGGACCGTCACCCGCCGGTCCGAGCGTGTGACCGACGACTCCCGATATCCATAGGAATCAAGCAATCCGCAGCGGAAACGCTCCGGGGAGGCGGGAATCTTCGCAGTCTTGTGAACGCTGGCACGGAAGGTGACCGCACTGGTGGTGTGTGCGCTGGTGCTCGCGGCGGCGAGCGCCTACGGAGTGCTGCGAGGGCGGCGGAGCGGGAGAGTGCGGTGCGCGTGCGGGACGAGGGCGAGCGGCTCGGTGCGGCCGAGCTGGGCGTGGCACTCGGCGAACGGGCCACGCTCGTACAGTTCTCCAGCGCCTTCTGCGCGCCCTGCCGGGCGACCCGCCGGATCCTTGCCGAAGTGGCCGACATGGTGCCGGGCGTGGCCCACGTCGAGCTCGACGCCGAGGCCCACCTCGACCTCGTCCGCGCCCTGGACATCCTCAAGACGCCGACGGTGCTGGTCCTCGACACCGACGGCCGCGTCGTACGGCGCGCCACCGGCCAGCCGCGCAAGGCCGACGTGATCGCCGCACTCGGGGAGGCGGTGTGATGGCGATCACGTCAAAAGTGAGCCATCTCCCATATGCCGGAACGTACTTGACTGTGTGCACCACCTATCGTCAGTCTGACCGTATGCCTTCGGAACTCCTTCTCGTCGGACGAGTGCACGTCGACCTCGTCCGTACCGCGAGTGCGCGCTGTCAGGTCTGCTGAGCAGCCACGGACCCGCTCGTCACCCCCTGAAGAAGGACACTCCATGACGGCCACGCCCGACCTCGGCACCGTCCATCTCGCCACCCCCGACCTGCTGCGCTCCGTCTTCCGGCGGCATGCCGCGGGGGTCGCCGTGATCACCGCCCGCGGCGAGAGCGGGCCGGTCGGCTTCACCGCCACCTCCCTCACCTCGGTCTCCGCCGAGCCTCCGCTCCTCTCCTTCGGTATCGGTACCGGCGCGTCGAGCTGGCCCGTGATCTCCGCGACCGACCACGTCGGGGTCCACATACTCGGCGAGCACCAGCAGGAGCTGGCCGCCACCTTCGCCCGCAGCGGCGCCGACCGCTTCGGCGCTGCCACCGCCTGGCGTGAGGGTCCCGAGGGTGTTCCCGTCCTCGACGGCGTGCTCGCCTGGCTGGTGTGCCGGATCGTCGGCCGCGTGCCCGCCGGGGATCACCGGATCGTGCTGGCCGAGGTCCTCCTCGGCGACCCCGCCGGCCCCGGTCGTCCCCTGCTGTACCACCAGGGACGCTTCAACGGCCTGCGCGATTGATCACGCCCCGTCCCTCCTGCGAAGCCGTCGAGTTCCGGTTACGCTGCGTTGCACAGGTCACAGTTCAAAGCGCTTGCTTAGCGGGAACGATCTGGCTGTACTGACGAGTAATATTTCGATCGGAGCGCGGGCCGCCCCGACCGGGATCGGCCGCTTGAGGCGCCTATGCTGCCTGCAGGCAGGCAGCACCGAAATGACGATGCAGTAGGAGAGCCGGCGTGAGCTTGAGGATCGTTGTCACTGTGAAGTACGTGCCCGACGCCACTGGCGACCGGCACTTCGCCGATGACCTGACCGTCGATCGGGACGACGTGGACGGTCTGCTCTCCGAGCTGGACGAGTACGCCGTCGAGCAGGCGCTGCAGATCTCCGAGAACTCCGACGACGACGTGGAGGTCACCGTCCTGACGGTGGGCCCGGAGGACGCCAAGGACGCCCTGCGCAAGGCGCTGTCGATGGGCGCGGACAAGGCGATCCACGTCGAGGACGACGACCTGCACGGCACCGACGCGATCGGTACCTCCCTGGTCCTGGCCAAGGCGATCGAGAAGGCCGGCTACGACCTGGTGATCTCCGGCATGGCGTCGACCGACGGCACCATGGGCGTCGTCCCCGCGCTGCTGGCCGAGCGTCTGGGCGTGCCGCAGGTGACCCTGCTGTCCGAGGTGTCGGTCGAGGACGGCACGGTCAAGGGCCGCCGCGACGGTGACGCCGCCTCGGAGCAGCTGGAGGCCTCGCTGCCGGCCGTCGTGTCCGTGACGGACCAGTCGGGTGAGGCTCGCTACCCGTCCTTCAAGGGGATCATGGCGGCCAAGAAGAAGCCGGTGGAGTCCTGGGACCTGTCCGACCTGGACATCGAGGCCGAGGAGGTCGGCCTGGAGGGCGCCTACACCACGGTCGACACCGCGGCCGAGCGTCCGGCCCGCACGGCCGGCACGATCGTCAAGGACGAGGGCGAGGGCGGCAAGCAGCTCGCTGAGTTCCTCGCGAGCCAGAAGTTCATCTGAGCACGCAATCGCTGACCGCCCCGCATACTTCGCAAGCAGGAGAGAAGAAGTCCCATGGCTGAAGTTCTCGTCTACGTCGACCACGTGGACGGTGCCGTCCGCAAGCCCACGCTGGAGCTGCTGACCCTGGCCCGCCGCATCGGCGAGCCCGTCGCCGTCGCCCTCGGTAACGGCGCCGGTGACACCGCCGCCACGCTCGCCGAGCACGGCGCGGTGAAGGTCCTCACGCACGAGGCCTCGGAGTACGCCGACTACCTGGTCGTACCGAAGGTGGATGCCCTGCAGGCCGCGTACGAGGCCGTCTCCCCGGCCGCCGTGCTGGTGCCGTCCTCGGCCGAGGGCAAGGAGATCGCCGCGCGTCTGGCGCTGCGCATCGGCTCGGGCATCATCACCGACGCCGTCGACCTGGAGGCCGGCGACGAGGGCCCGGTGGCCACGCAGTCGGTGTTCGCCGCCGCCTTCACCACCAAGTCCCGTGTCTCCAAGGGCACCCCGGTCATCACGGTCAAGCCGAACTCCGCAGCGGTCGAGCCGGCCCCGGCCGCGGGCGCGGTGGAGGCGCTGTCGGTGACGTTCTCGGAGAAGGCGACCGGCACCAAGGTCACCGCCCGTACGCCGCGTGAGTCGACGGGCCGCCCCGAGCTGACCGAGGCCGCGATCGTGGTCTCCGGTGGCCGTGGCGTCAACGGCGCGGAGAACTTCGCGATCATCGAGGGTCTCGCCGACTCCCTCGGCGCGGCCGTCGGCGCCTCGCGTGCCGCGGTGGACGCGGGCTGGTACCCGCACACCAACCAGGTCGGCCAGACCGGCAAGTCGGTCTCGCCGCAGCTGTACATCGCCTCCGGCATCTCCGGCGCGATCCAGCACCGCGCCGGCATGCAGACCTCGAAGACGATCGTGGCGATCAACAAGGACCCCGAGGCCCCGATCTTCGACCTGGTCGACTACGGCGTCGTCGGCGACCTGTTCGACGTCGTCCCGCAGCTGACCGACGAGATCAAGGCCCGCAAGGGCTGATCACCGCAGGCTGTGACGAGGCCCCCGTGACCCGCGCCGGTCACGGGGGCCTCGCTCATCCCAGGGTCAGTGACGCCTGCACGGGCAGGTGGTCGCTCGGGAACTGGCCGCCCCGCGAGAAGGTGTTGATCGACGCCCGGTGCGTCCTGACGCCCGGGGTGGTCAGGATCCAGTCGATACGGTCGCCGTCCGGCGTCAGCGGCTGGTAGCCGTGGAAGGTCGCGTACAGCTTGCCGCGCTCGGCGGCCGTGTCCCAGGTGTCGACGAGTCCGGCGGCCAGCAGGGTGTCGTGGACCGGGTTCTTGTGGGCCGCCGCGTTGAAGTCGCCGGTCACGACGAACGGCACGGAGCTGCCTGGCTCCGTGATCCGCTCCACGATGAGCGAGGCGGCACGCGCGCGTGCGTACTGGCTCGCGTGGTCGAGGTGGGTGTTGAGGAGGTGGAACTCCCGCCCGCCCCCGCGTAGATCGCGGAAACGGACCCAGGTGGCGATCCGGGGGAGCGAGCCGCCCCAGGTGTTGGAGCCGATCACTCTGGGCGTGTCGGAGAGCCAGAAGGTGTCGTGCTCGACCGGAGCCAGGCGCCGGGTGTCGTAGAAGATCGCCACGGCCTCGTCGCGGCTGCCGCCCTCGCGGCCGGTGCCGATCCAGTCGTAGTGCGGCCCCAGATCGGCCCGGATGTCCCGCAACTGCTGGTAGAGGCCCTCCTGGGTGCCGATGACATCCGGCTCCTCACGGCGTAACAGCTCGCGCATCACCGGGCGGCGCACGGCCCAGCTGTTGGGCTCCGCGGCGCTCGCGAAACGCAGGTTGAACGTCATGACGTGCAGGCGGTGGCTGCTGTGCTTGGCGGCCGAGGCCGGCACCGTACCGATGAGCGGCACGGTGGCCGCCGCGGCGAGCGCCGTTCTCAGGCCCATGCGACGAGTCATCCTGTTGGCGTCCGGCATGTTGTCCCTCCCCACGAGTCAGGATGAAGGGGCGAATCGAAGTGCGAAAGAGGGCGTAGTGGCCCTCGGAGACGGAAGTGCACGGGGCGGCTCGGGCGGTGGACGGGGTGTTGACCAGCGGGAAGCCGCCCAGATAGCTTCGCTCTACGGATTGTTGATTCCGTAAAGCGGAAAGCGAGAGGGTATGGCAATGGGCCAGGGCCAGGAGAAGGTGGCGACGAGCCTCGCGGGCGCCGTCAGCGAGGAGATCAGCGCCTCCCTCGCACCGGTCGACGCCGAGCTGGAGCGCCGCTACCCCGGCGACCCCGGCACCCGCCAGCCCGTCCACACCGTCTACGTCCCCGGCGATGTCTTCGCCGCCGACACCGTCCGCGCCTGGGGCGACAAGGCCCTCGCCGCCCTCGACCAGCACGCCCCCGACGCCGCGTCCTTCGCCGCCGTCCTCGGCCTCGCCGACGAACTCGCCGAGCCGGTCCACGCGCGCGTGCGCGCCAAACTGGAGCGCGAGCCGATCGAGGACCTGCGCGTCGACTTCGAGGACGGCTACGGCAACCGCCCCGACGCCGAGGAGGACGAGGCCGCGGCCCGCGCCGCCCGGATCGTCGCCGAGGCGTACCAGAACGGGACGGCGGCCCCGTACATGGGCATCCGCATGAAGTGCATGGAGGCGCCGGTACGCGCGCGGGGTATCCGTACCCTCGACATTTTCCTCACCGGTCTGATGCGGGCCGGCGGCCTGCCCGGCGGGCTGGTGCTCACCCTGCCGAAAGTGACGTACGCCGAGCAGGTCACCGCCATGGTGCGCCTGCTGGAGGCGTTCGAGGAGGCGCACGGGCTGGAGCCGGGCCGCATCGGCTTCGAGATCCAGATCGAGACCAGCCAGTCCATCCTCGCCGCCGACGGCACGGCGACCGTGGCCCGCATGATCCAGGCCGCCGAGGGCCGCGCCACCGGACTGCACTACGGCACCTTCGACTACAGCGCCTGCCTCGGCGTCTCCGCCGCCCACCAGGCCAGCGACCACCCGGCCGCCGACCACGCCAAGGCCATCATGCAGGTCGCGGCCGCGGGCACCGGCGTACGCCTCTCGGACGGCTCGACGAACGTCCTGCCGGTGGGCCCCACCGAGAAGGTCCACGCCGCGTGGCGCCTGCACTACGGCCTCACCCGCCGCGCCCTCGCCCGTGCCTACTACCAGGGCTGGGACATGCACCCCGGCCACATCCCCACCCGGTACGCGGCCGTCTTCGCCTTCTACCGCGAGGGCTTCGAACAGGCCGCCGCCCGCCTCGCCCGCTATGCGAACCGGACCGCCGGTGACGTCATGGACGAGCCCGCCACCGCCAAGGCCCTCAGCGGCTACCTGCTCCGCGGCCTGGACTGCGGCGCCCTCGACATCGCCGAGGTGGCCCGGCTGACCGGACTGACCCGCGCCGACCTGGAGGGCTTCGCGGCACCCCGGCGCGGTGGCCTCACCGCCTCCGCCACCTAGGCACTCGTTTGGATCATCCCGGCGTCGCGTGCAACGCACCGCACCTCACGGCCGGCCTGATCCAAACGACAGTGCCCAGCGGCACGGGCTCGCCCTGTCGGTCCCGACCCGTAGGCTGTACGCCACGCATGGGCGTGTCCGAGGTGTCACAGGAACGGGGCAGCGGTGTCTTCGGGGGAGTACGGACAGGCGGACGGGGCCGGCCGGCTGCTGGCCGGGCGCTATCGCGTCAGGGCCCAACTGGGGCGCGGCGGCATGGGCGTGGTCTGGCGAGCCGTCGACGAGGTCCTCGGCCGCGAGGTCGCCGTCAAGGAACTGCGCACCTACACCGACGCCGACGCACCCGAACTCGCCGACCTGCGACTGCGGATGCAGCGCGAGGCCCGTGCGGCGGCCCGGGTGCGCCACCTCGGCGTCGTCGCCGTGCACGACATCGCCGAGGTGGACGGCCGCCCGCTCATCGTCATGGAGCTCGTCGACGGGCCGTCCCTGGACGACGTGCTGCGCGAGCGCGGCACCCTGGACCCTGGCGAGGCCGCCGGGATCGGCGCCAAGGTCATGGACGCCCTGGCCGCCGCCCACCGCGTCGGCGTGACGCACCGCGACGTCAAGCCCGGCAACATCCTCCTCGACCGATCGGGCCGCGTGGTCCTCACCGACTTCGGCATCGCGACGATGGAGGACCCGGGCGACGGCTCGGCCACACGCCTCACCCGCAGCGGCGAACTCGTCGGCTCCCTGGACTACCTGGCCCCCGAGCGCGCCCAGGGCGCCGACCCGGGCCCCGCCTCCGACATCTGGGCCCTCGGCGCCACGCTGTACGCGGCGGTGGAGGGCGCCTCGCCCTTCCGGCGTACGTCGGCCTTCTCCACCCTCACCGCGATCGTCACCGAGCCGCTGCCCGAGCCCCGCCGCGCCGGACTCCTCGGCCCGGTGCTCCGGCACCTGCTGGACAAGCGGCCCGAGGCCCGCCCGGAGGCCGACCAGGCGCGCGAGCTGCTGCAGGCGGTGGCCGACGAGAGCGGCACGGACACGCCGACGACGACTCTGCGGGGACCGGTGACCACGCCCGCGAGGCCGGAGACGGAACGCGGTGTCCCGGCGGCACCGCCGGGGGTCGGACCGCCACAGGCTTCTGGTTCGCCCACGCCTCCCGCATCCGCGCCCACCGGCTCCATGTCCGCCGCCACCTCCACCCCGCCCCGCCGCACAGGCCGCCTGCCGGCCGCCGCGGCCGTCGCCGTCGTCCTGGCCGCGGCCGGCGTGGCACTCACCCTGCTGTACGCCCCCGACAGCCCGGACACGAACGCCGGGGCGGACGCGACCCGTACGCAGCCCGCGGCCTCCTCCTCCGCACCGGCCTCCACCGCCTCCGGCCGCCCGACCGACCCCGAGCCCGCCGGCCAGGGCGACGGGAAGGCCCGGCCTCCCGCACAGACGACAGCCGGCCGCGGTGCGACGACCCCGGCCCCGTCCTGCTACCCGAAAGGCGCGGGCAAGTACGACTGCCACGTCTGGCGCACCGCCAAGTCGTACACCGCCTCCGGCACCGAGGTGGGCGCCCTCAGGGCGGGCACCAACTACTTCTACTGCCAGCGGAACCTAGGCCGCCGCGAGACGTACGGCGAGTGGACCAACGTCTGGTGGGCAAAGACGGACGACGACAGCGGCAACACGGATGTCTACGTCAGCGACGTCTACATCAAGGGCGGCGACAACGACGAGCCGGTGCCCGGACTCCCCGTCTGCTGAGTCTGCCGCGAACAGCGGACGCCCGGCCTGGGCATCCCGTCCATGAATCCTCCACCCCTGACGGAGTGGCAGCCCGGGAAACCGCCCCGCGGACACCGCTCAGCCCGCCACGTACCGCTCCAGCCCGGAAGCCGTCACCAGCTTCTCCTCGACGAACAGCCGCGTGCCCCGCTCGCACAGCCACCGGTCGGACCGTGCCCGCGCGCAGAACTGCTCGGGCGTGACGCCGAACAGCTCCCGGAACCGCGGCACTTCCACGAGCAGTTCGGTGAGCAGGGCCCGCTGGCCCGGGTGGGTGCGCGGCACCCCGGTGCCGTCGTGCAGGACGCCGTGGCGATTGACGTACGCGTAGGCGCCGGGCAGCGTGGTGCCGTCGGCGAGCTTGAACCGCACGTCCGGTGCGGGCAGCCAGGCGCGGTGGAAGTTGCCCGCCGGCAGCGGCACGCCCTCGCTCGCATCGATGATCGCGAGCTGCTCCGCGTCGAGCCAGAGGACGAACAACTCCCGTACAGCATCAGGCGCGTTGACCGGGGACGCGGACACGTAGCCCATGCGGCTCACATGCGCGGAGACGCCCACGTCGACCCCGGTCACCCGCGTCTTCACCATCGGGAGGGCGGACGTGATGCCGAACTGGTCCAGTTTGTGCCGCAGTTGCCCAGGGCAGGCGTTGGAGCCGACCGCGAGGACGGGGAAGCGGTCCTCGTACACCAGTCGGTCCAGCGGCAGCAGACGGTCCCCGTCGAGGAGCCCGGACTCCCGCGGCCACGCTCCCGGGTACAGCAGCGGACGCATCCGCGGAGCCTCGGCCAGCCCGAGCGCGTGCAGGGTGCGGTTCTCCATGGCCGGCTCAGTCCGCCGGGGGCAGCTCGCCGGAGCCGCGGGTGATCAGCCGGGTCGGCAGCTCGATGCGTTCGGGCGTCACCAGGGTGCCGTCCAGCTGTCGGAAGAGGCGCTCGGCCGCGGTGCGGCCGATGGCGGCCGCGTCCTGGGCGACGACCGTGACGCCCGGCTGCAGCAGGTCGGCGAGCTCGATGTCGTCGAAGCCCACGAGGGCGACGCTGCGGGACTGCTCGGCGAGGACCCGGACCACGGTGACCGTCACCCGGTTGTTGCCCGCGAAGATCGCGGTGACCGGGTCGGCACCGGAGAGCATCTCCTCCGCCGCCCGGCGCACCCGCTCGGGGCTGGTGACGCCCAGGGACATCCAGGAGTCCTTGACCGGTATGCCCGCGTCCTCCATGGCCGCCCGGTAGCCGCGCAGCCGCTCGGCGGCGGTGTGGATGCGGGGCATGTCGCCGATGAAGCCGATCCGGCGGTGCCCGTGTGCGATGAGGTGGGCCACCCCGTCGCGGGCGCCGCCGTAGTTGTCGGACAGCACGACGTCCGCGTCGATCTTCCCGGGCGGCCGGTCCACGAACACCGTCGCGACGCCCGCCTTGAGCTCCGGCTCCAGATAACGGTGGTCGTCGCCGGCCGGAATGACCACCAGCCCGTCCACCCGCCGCGCGCACAGTGCCAGCACCAGCTCCTGCTCGCGGTCCGGGTCCTCCGCGCTGGAGCCGTTGATGAGCAGCGATCCGTGGGCGCGGGCCACGTCCTCGACCGCGCGGCTCAGCGGCCCGTAGAACGGGTCCGCGAGATCCTCCAGCACCAGTCCGATGCTAGCCGTCCGGCCCTTGCGGAGCACCCGCGCGCTGTCGTTGCGGCGGAAGCCCAGTGCCTCGATGGCCTCCTGGACGCGCCGCTCCGTCTCCGGGGTGACACCCGGCTCTCCGTTCACCACACGCGAGACGGTCTTGAGCCCGACGCCGGCTCGGGCCGCCACGTCCTTCATGGTCGGACGGTTGCCGTAGCGGGTGCCGGGTCGGCGGGGCGAGCGGGGCGTCTCGGGCACGGTGCGGTGTCCTGTCCTGTCGTCCACGGGGATGCGTCGGTCCATGGGCTTGTATGAGGATGTGGCGTCGAGCATAGAGCCTGGACAACGTTGTCAGATGCGGGGGACACTGTCCATCGCACGCTCCGGCCCGCGCCCCCCACCGCGAGACCGGCCTGATGTTTCCCACTCGCTTTCTCATGGTTGACGGGGAGATCCGACTCTGATGCACACCGACCTCGTGGCCGCGCTGGACATCGGCGGCACCAAGATCGCCGGAGCGCTGGTGGACGGCCACGGCCGGATCCTGGGGCGCGCCCAGCGTGCGACGCCCGCGCAGGAGGACGGCGAGACCGTGATGGGGGCCGTGGAGGAGGTGCTCGGTGAGCTGACCGCCTCGCCGCTGTGGGGACGTGCCACGGCGGTCGGCATCGGCAGCGCCGGGCCGGTGGACGCCTCCGCGGGCACGGTCAGCCCGGTGAACGTGCCCGGCTGGCGCGACTACCCGCTCGTGGCGCGGGTCCGGGCCGCGACCGGGGACCTGCCCGTCGAGCTGATCGGCGACGGCGTGGCGATCACGGCGGCCGAGCACTGGCAGGGCGCCGCCCGTGGCCACGACAACGCGCTGTGCATGGTGGTCTCCACGGGCGTCGGCGGTGGCCTGGTGCTGAACGGGCAACTGCACCCCGGCCCGACCGGCAACGCGGGCCACATCGGCCACATCAGCGTGGACCTGGACGGCGACCCGTGCCCGTGCGGCGCGCGCGGCTGCGTGGAGCGGATCGCGAGCGGCCCCAACATCGCCCGGCGCGCCCTGGAGAACGGCTGGCAGCCCGGCCCGGACGGTGACACCTCCGCCGCCGCGGTGGCCGCCGCCGCCCGCGACGGAGATCCGGTCGCCGTGGGTTCCTTCGAGCGGGCCGCCCAGGCGCTGGCCGCCGGAATCGCGGCCACCGCGACCCTCGTCGAGATCGACATCGCCGTGATCGGCGGGGGAGTGGGCAAGGCGGGCGACGTCCTCTTCGTCCCCTTGCGCAAGGCCCTGACCGACTACGCGACCCTGTCCTTCGTGCAGCGCCTGACCGTGACGCCCGCGCTGATGGGCACGGACGCGGGGCTCGTGGGGGCGGCCGCGGCCGCGCTCGCCCGGACGGCGGGCGTGACCGCGGCAGGCGTCTGAGGCGCGTCGGCAGGAACGTTCCCCCCCGCAGGCGGTGACGTGCGGGGCTCAGGGGGCCTCGTCCATGCCTGCGGCGGCCGGTGCGGCGGGGGACGTTGCGCCTGCGGTGCGTTCCGGTGATGGACGCCGGCCGCCCCGGCACGATCCCTTCGCGCCGTGGGCGGCCGCGGGTGGGTGGGAGTGCGCGCACGGCCGCGTACTCCTCTGGAGGGTAGCGGTGATGTCCGACCGTGACTCCTGGCCGGTTGCGCAGTTGAACCCGGCATGAAGAAGCGCAGCATGCTCGCCATCGCCTCCCTCGCCACCGGGTTCGTCGTCGCGGCCGTCACGCCGTCCCACGCCGTGGGGGAGAACCTGAAGGGTGTCGGCCTCAACAGCGTCGACGTGGACAAGACCCTCAGCGACCTTCAGCGCAGCGTCGCCACCAAGAACCTGGACCTCGACCACGCCAAGAAGAAGGGCTTCCCCAAGAAGAAGGGCAAGTGACGAGCACTCTCTGAAGCCGGACCACTCGGCGCCGGCGCCCCGCACCCAGGGGCGCCGGCGCCGTTGTCATGCGCCCTCAACGAAGGCTGGTTTTCGTGGCAGGGTTGAGCGGGCAAGCCACAGGGGGCCAACAGAAGAGGGGGAACCGTGACCGTCGTTTGGATCAACGGCGCGTTCGGTGCGGGGAAGACCACCACCGCACGGGAACTGATCGACCTGATCCCGAACAGCACGCTCTTCGACCCCGAGGTCATCGGCGGAGCGCTCACACATCTGCTACCGCCCAAGCACCTCGCCGAGGTCGGCGACTACCAGGACCTCCCGATCTGGCGCCGCCTGGTCATCGACACGGCGGCAGCGATGCTCGCCGAACTGGGCGGGACCCTCGTGGTCCCCATGACCCTGCTGCGCCAGGAGTACCGCGACGAGATCTTCGGCGGCCTCGCCGCTCGCCGGATCAGTGTCCGGCACATTCTGCTCGCTCCGGCCGAAACGATACTGCGGGAGCGAATAGCCGACCGGGAAGTCCCTCCGGACCTTCCCGACGGTGAGATGCGGGTACGGCAGTGGAGTGACGACCACATCGAGCCGTACCGGACCGCCCTCGCCTCATGGCTCACCGCCGACGCCCATCCGATCGACACCAGCGCCCTGACCCCGTACGAGACCGCCGCCCGCATCGCCGAAGCCGTCAGCTCAGGGGCCGTACCCGCGTGCGAGATCGTGCAGACGCCGGAGCCCACCGCCGAGACGCTCGCCGCCGGAGTGCTCCTCTTCGACGAACAGGACCGGGTGCTGCTCGTCGACCCCACCTACAAGGCCGGCTGGGAGTTCCCCGGTGGTGTCGTGGAGCCCGGCGAGGCACCCGCCCGGGCCGGTATGCGGGAGGTCGCCGAGGAGACCGGGATCCGCCTGGACGACGTACCGAGTCTGCTGGTCGTCGACTGGGAGCCGCCCGCGCCGCCCGGCTACGGCGGGCTGCGCCTGCTCTTCGACGGCGGACGCCTGAGCTCCGCCGAGGCGGGACGGCTGCTGCTGCCCGGGCCCGAGCTGCGCGACTGGCGCTTCGTGACCGAGGAGGAGGCCGCCGGCCTGCTGCCGCCGGTCCGCTACGAGCGGCTGCGCTGGGCGCTGCGGGCCCGGGAACACGGAAAGGCGCTGTATCTGGAGGCAGGTGTCCCGGTCGGCGGAGATCCACGGAATGGCTGATTCCGTGCGGTTGTTGGCGTGAATTTTGCCGTTCTGGAGTCGCAACTTTCCGAGTTTGCCTGACCTGGGAGATTCCGAGAACAAAGCGAGGGTGAATCTTCGCCGTCCCCGTATGAACAGAAATCCGAATACAGAGGGTGAGCGTTCTACCGTCGGTGCGCAGCTCAGTTCTTCGCGGTCGCCGGCCACCTCCATCGGGCCGGATCCACCGCCGGTCCAAGGAGAGACATGCGCGCGCACTCATCTGCCCTCGCGCGGGGCATCACGCTCGCCGCCGGGCTGACGCTGGTCCTCACCGCCTGCAGCAGCGGCGGTGGGAACGGCGGCTCCGGCACGAGCACTTCCGCGGGTCTCGCGTCCTGCACCACCCAAGGCAGGGCCGACACCTGCAACTCCGGCACCACGAAGTCCGGCGGAACCTTCACCTACACGCTGGAGAAGAACATCCAGCAGTGGAACGTCCAGGACGCCAACGGCAACACCTTCGAGAACGGCGAGGCTCTCGGCATCGTCCTGCCCTCGGTGTTCGTCCCCCAGCCGGACCTGGGCGTGGCCCTCAACACCGACCTGGTCACCTCGGCGAGACAGACCAGCACCAGCCCGCAGACCATCGTCTACAAGATCAACCCGAAGGCGTCGTGGAACGACGGAACCCCCATCACCGCCGACGACTTCGTGTACTACTGGCGCACCAACGACGGCAAGGACTGCCCGCCGCCGCCCGCCAGTGACAGCACCCAGACCAAGGGCTGCGTGCCGGCGAGCACGGCCGGCTACGACCGCATCAAGTCGGTCACCGGATCCGACGGCGGCAAGACGGTCACCGTCGTGATGTCCAAGCCGTACTCCGACTGGAAGGGCTTGTTCGGCGCGGGATATCCGCTGTACCCGGCGCACGTCGCCGAGAAGCTCTCCGGCGCCAAGACCGGCGACGCCGCCCACATGACGGCCGCCCAGCTGACCAAGGGCTGGCAGTACTTCCTGAAGACCCCGCCCACCAAGTACGCGACGGCGGGCCCGTACAAGATGCAGCAGTGGGTGGACAACGACCACGCCACCTTCGTCCCCGACCCCAAGTGGTGGGGCAAGCACAAGCCGTCCCTGCAGCGGCTGATCTTCAAGGTCATCACGGACGCCACGCAGGAGCCGACCGCCCTGCAGAACAACGAGGTCCAGGCCATCTACCCGCAGCCCGAGGTGGATCTGGTCAAGCAGGTCAAGGACATCCCGAACGTCACCTACACCATCGGCAGCGGGCTGACCTGGGAGCACTTCGACCTCAATCTGCACAACCCGGTGCTCGGCAAGTACAAGCCGCTGCGCCAGGCGATGTTCACGGCCATCAGCGTGAAGGACATCGTGGGCAAGACGGTCGGCCAGTTCGACCCGAAGGTGAAGCAGCTCGGCAACCACAACTACGTCCCCGGTCAGACCGGTTACCAGGACCTCGTCGCCGGGACCGAGCAGGGATCGGGTGACCTGGCCAAGGCCAAGAAGTACCTGACCGACGCCAAGTTCACCGGCGTGGGCAAGGCCCTGAAGACCCCGGACGGCAAGGCCGTCGGACCCTTCAACTGCCGTTACACCACCGGCAACCAGATCCGCCAGAGCGAGTGCCAGATCCTGCAGAGCGACCTGGCGAACCTCGGCATCAAGGTCACCATCAAGCCGATCGGCGCAGCCGATCTCGGCACCGTCCTGACGGGGCACCAGTACGACATCATCGTCTTCGCCTGGGTCGCCTCGCCGTTCCCCACCAGCAACGCTCAGTCCACCTGGACCACCGGGGGCGGCGGCAACTACGGCGGCTACAGCAACAAGAAGGTCGACTCCCTGATCGACCAGGCCGTCGGTGAGACGGACCAGTCGAAGGCGGCCTCCCTGCTCAACCGGGCCGACAAGATCATGACGGACGACGCCTACGTCCTGCCGCTGTACCAGAAGCCGACGTTCCTGGCGGTGCAGACGCGGTTCGTGAACGTGCGGGACAACGCCACGAACGTGGGCCCGCCCTACAACACCGCCGAGTGGGGCCTGAAGAAGTAGCCCCTCCCAGGCAGCTGTCCCGAGTGCCCGGCCCCGCGACCGCGGGGCCGGGCCCCCGGCCCACGGACTGCACCCCACCCCGTCGGCCCCGAGAGAAGACCGCATGCTCGCCTACACCGTGCGCCGCATCCTCGGCTCCATCCCCGTCCTCATCGCCTCGACGTTCATCGTGTTCCTGGTCGTCGTCAACTCCGGCGACCCGGTGGCCAACTTCGCCACCTCGCGGCAGCCCGCCCCCAGCAAGGCCGCCGTCCGCGCCTTCGCCCGGCACATCCACGCCGACCAGCCCGTCCTTGAGCGGTACTGGAACTGGATCACCGGAGTGCTGCACGGCGACTTCGGACCGTCCGTGCAGGCGAACCTGGACATCGGCCACGACCTGTTCACCCGCTTCCGCGTGACCCTCAGCCTGGTCGCCGCGGCCATGGTGATCGCCCTGCTGCTGTCCGTGCTGTTCGGAGCGTTCAGCGCGATCCGCCAGTACTCCGCCGCCGACTACTCGATCACCTTCGTCGGCTTCCTGTTCCTCGCCATGCCGGTGTTCTGGTTCGCCGTCCTGCTCAAGCAGGCGGGCATCTGGTTCAACGAGGCCACCGGCAGCCAGTTCCTCGGCACGATCGGCGAGAAGTCGCCGTACCTCGACGTCGACACTCCCTGGAACGAGTTCCTCGACCACGTCGGCCACCTCGTCCTGCCCACCATCACCCTCGCCCTGGTCTCCTTCGCCTCCTGGACCCGCTACACCCGCGCCTCCATGCTGGAGGTGCTGAACAGCGACTATGTCCGGCTGGCCCGCGCCAAGGGGCTCCGGCGGGGCAAGGTCATCACGCGGCACGCCCTGCGGACCGCCCTCATCCCGCTCACCACCGTCACGGCGCTCGACATCGCGAGCATCCTGGGCGGCGCGGTGGTCACCGAGACGATCTTCCAGTGGCACGGCATGGGGGAGATGCTCGTCCAGGCCGCCTCCACCGTCGACGTCTACCGGCTCATGGCGTGGCTGCTGCTCTCGGCGGTCGTCGTCATCGTCTTCAACCTTCTCGCAGACCTCCTCTACGCCGTCCTCGACCCGAGGATCCGATATGACTGACATCAAGGCACCCGGGTCGATCGCCACCCGAGCCCCGCGCGTCGACCAGGAGTTCACGGTGCGGCAGCGCAGCCAGACCCAGCTCGTCCTGCGCCGTTTCCTGCGCCACCGCGCGGCCGTGATCAGCCTGGTCCTCTTCCTGCTGATCATGCTGTGGGCGTTCGCCGGCCCGCACTTCTGGCACTACTCGTACCGGAAGTTCACCCCGGACAACTCCCGGTCCCCGTCCCTCAAGCACCCCTTCGGCACCGACTCCTCCGGGTACGACGCCTACGCCCAGGTCATGCGCGGCACCCAGACCTCGCTGAAGATCGCCGTCATGATCGCGCTCGGCTCCACCCTGGTCGGCGCGATCTGGGGAGCGATCGCCGGCTTCTACCGGGGCCTCGTCGACGCGGTCATGATGCGGATCGCCGACCTCGTACTGACGCTTCCGCTGCTGGCCATCGCCCTCGTCATCTCCTCCCGCAGCGGCGGCTCCTGGTACTGGATCGCCCTCGTCATCGCGGGACTGACCTGGGCCTACGTGGCCCGGGTCGTACGCTCCAGCGTGCTGTCGCTGCGCGAGAAGGAGTTCGTGGAGGCGGCGCGGGCGCTGGGTTCCTCGGACGCGCGGATCATCTTCCGGCACCTGCTGCCGAACGCGCTCGGCCCGATCATCGTCAACGCGACGGTCCTGGTGGCCACCGGCATCCTCACCGAGACCGCGCTGTCCTTCCTCGGCTTCGGCGTCCAGCCGCCGGACACCTCCCTCGGCCTGCTGGTCGCCCAGGCCCAGACGGCCGTCGACACCCGGCCGTGGCTCTTCTACATCCCCGGCGCCTTCATCATCGCCATCGCGCTGACCGTCAACTTCATCGGTGACGGACTGCGCGACGCCTTCGACCCCCGGCAGCAAAGGGTGCGACAGTGACCGACACCGACAAGGACACGGTTCTCGAAGTCGACGGCCTCACCGTGGAGTTCCCCACGGAGGACGGGACCGTACGGGCCGTCCGCGGCGTCGGCTACCGTCTGAGGCGGGGGGAGGCGCTGGGCATCGTCGGCGAGTCCGGCTCCGGGAAGTCCGTCACCGCCCTGGCGGTGATGGGCCTGCTGCCGGCCACCGCGCGGGTGAGCGGCTCGGTGCGGTTCGCGGGGTCGGAGCTGCTCGGACTGTCCGACGCGCGGCTGTCGGAGGTACGCGGCAAAGGCATCGCGATGATCTTCCAGGACCCGATGACCTCCCTCAACCCGGTCTACCCCGTCGGCTACCAGATCACCGAGACCCTGCTCCGGCACCACCCGGACCTGAACGCCCGGGCCGCCCGCGAGCGGGCGATCGACCTGCTCGGCACGGTCGGCATCCCGAGCCCCGAACGGCGGGTCGACACCTATCCGCACGAGATGTCCGGCGGCATGCGCCAGCGCGTCGTGATCGCCATCGCCATGGCCAACGACCCGGACGTGATCATCGCCGACGAGCCGACCACCGCGCTCGACGTCACCGTGCAGGCGCAGATCCTCGACGCGCTGCAGACCGCCCGCGCCGAGACGGGAGCGGCCCTCGTCCTCATCACCCACGACCTCGGCGTGGTCGCCGGGCACACCGACCGGGTGGCCGTCATGTACGCGGGACGGATGGTGGAGACCGGCTCCGTCGAGGAGATCTTCTACACCCCGCGCATGCCCTACACCCTCGGCCTGCTCGGCTCCCTGCCCCGCCTCGACCGCGAGGAGGCACGACTCACCCCCATCACCGGCTCCCCGCCCTCCCTGCTGAACCTGCCCCCCGGCTGCCCCTTCGCACCCCGCTGCCCCCTGCGCCGCGACGACTGCGACAGCACCGAGCCGCCGCTGACCCGGGCAGGGTCCGCCGGCCACCTCAGCGCCTGCCACTTCGCCGGCGAACTCGTCGGCACCGGAGCCGGAGAGGTCTTCGACGCGACCGGCGCCGACTCCGCGGCCCTGGCCCGCTTCGCCGACGCCGCACCTGTCACCACCCCCGAGGAGGACCCCGTATGAGCGCGCCCACGCTGGCCGCCGCACCCCTCACCCCGCTGCCCGGCCACGGCGGCACCGGCGAGCCGGTCCTCCAGGTCCGCGACCTCGTCAAGCACTTCCCGGTGATGTCCCGCGGTGTCGTACGCCGCCGGGTGGGCGACGTGCACGCGGTGTGCGGGGTCTCCTTCGACCTGCACGAGAACGAGACCCTGGGCCTGGTGGGGGAGTCCGGATCCGGGAAGACGACGATCTCCCGCACCGTCCTCGGCCTGGAGTCCGCCACCTCGGGCCAGGTCCGCTACCGGGGCCAGGAACTCACCGAGCTGAGCAGGCGCCGGATGCGGCCGCTGCGGCGCGAGCTGCAGATCGTCTTCCAGGACCCGTACGCCTCCCTCGATCCGCGCATCTCGGTGCACGAGATCGTCGCCGAACCCCTGCGCATCCACGGCAGGTACGGGCCCGGGGCCGCCGACGAGGTACGTGAGCTGCTGCGGCTCGTCGGCCTCAACCCCGAGCACGGCAACCGCTACGCGCACGAGTTCTCCGGCGGACAGCGCCAGCGCATCGGTATCGCGCGGGCGTTGGCGCTGCGTCCCAAGGTCGTCGTGCTGGACGAACCGGTCTCGGCGCTGGACGTGTCGATCCAGGCCGGGGTCCTCAACCTGCTGATGGACCTGCAGAGCGAACTCGGCCTGTCCTACCTGTTCGTGGCGCACGACCTGTCGGTGATGCGGCACATGGCCGACCGGGTCGCCGTGATGTACCTGGGCCGGCTGGTCGAGATCGCCCCCGCCCACCAGCTGTTCGCCCGCCCCGCCCACCCGTACACCCAGGCCCTGGTCTCGGCGATCCCGTTGCCGGACCCGCGCAAGGAACGCGCCCGGAAGCGGATCACCGTCCAGGGCGAGGTACCGAGCCCGGTCCGCCCGCCGAGCGGCTGCCGGTTCCGCACGCGCTGTCCCAAGTTCGCCGGCCAGCTGACCGAGAGCGAACGCACCGCCTGCGTGGAGGAGGCGCCCGCACTGGTCGACCGCGGTGCCGGCAACCCGGTCGCCTGCCACTACGCGGAGAGCGTGCAGCTGCTGTAGAGCTCCTCGTGCGGGTAGGGGGTCAGCCTGCTCTCCTGCTCCAGGCGGCGGTTGAAGTCGCCCACCAGCGTGGCGAGCGGCGCGTACCGGGAGACGAGGCCGGCGGCGGCCCGTGGGATCCCCTCGGGCCGCCTGCCGTCGGCGCACGCGCGGATGTAGGCCTCCCGTTCGTCCCTGCCGTACCCGTACTGGTCGACGACGAGCCAGTGCACCAGGTAGGAGAGGGCGTAGGCCCGGTCGTAGTGACGGTGGCGGGCGAAGAAGCCGCGCTCCTCGGCGGTGAGGGAGAAGCGGGCCGAGAGGGCGAGGCCGTAGTCGGTGAGGTAGAGCCGGCGGCCGTCGGTGAGGATGTTCCCGAAGTGGGCGTCGAAGTGCACCAGCCGCCGCTCGCGGAGGAAGGCGGTCACGGCCCCCAGGCCCTCTTCCACCAGGGCGCAGGCGGCGTCGGCGCCGTCCGTGCGCAGTTGGGCGCTGAACCAGTCGTGCAGGGTGTACGGGACGTACTCCAGGAAGAGCGTCAGACTCGCGGTCGCCGTCCGCAGGCCCTCGATGCGCTCGCGCAGTCCCGGTGAGCCGCCCCAGTAGGCGACGCACCGTTCCACGTCGGCCAGTTCGTCGGGAAGGGGCTGTGGGGTGTCGGGCAGCACCCGCCAGTGGTGCATCAGGGGGAAGCCGGCGAACCGGTCGGACAGCACCCAGTTCGTGGTCATCGTGTGCACGGCGAGCTCCCGCCAGGCGCCGAAGCCCGGGCTGCCGATGGCGCCGATGCCGTAGTGGCAGTAGGGCGGGAGCCCGAAGAGGTTCCCGGTGGAGTGGATGTTCTCCGGCAGCCGCTCGGTGTCGGTGAGGGGCATCCGCTTCACGAACACCCGCCGGCCGTCCACGTCCACCAGGGTCGCCCGTCCGCCGATCCCGGTGCCGACGGGCGTACCCGACGCCACCAGGTCCGCGAGGTCGCGGTCGCTGAGGAGGGCGAGGGCGGTGGCGATGCCGGTGTGGGCGGTCAGCCGTGCGGAGGGGGACATGGACCCATCATCAGGGGGAGACCCGGTACCTGTCCGCCGATCGGCGAAGGGCCGTGGAGGCGTGGCCGATCACCGGGTCGCCGTGACCGAAGCAGGCCACGTCGGCCTCCAGTGCCGCCAGCCGGAGGAAGGAGGCCACGGCCAGATCCCGGTCGAGGTTCAACACGCCCAGTATCACGCTGCCGTCGACCGGCGACGCGGCGACGGCGTCCCCCGTGAACAGCACGCCGTGCCGCGGAAGGTGGAGCGCGATGCTGCCGTGCGTGTGGCCGGGGACGTGGACGACGTGCGCCCCGCCACCGAAGTCGAGAATGTCGCCGTCGGACACTTCGGTGACCTTGGACGGGCGCGCGAAGTCGCCAGGCGGCAGCAGCTTGACCGCCTCCGCACGCAGGGGGCGCTCCCAGTCCTCGAACACCGGGGGCGGACCAGGGACCTCACCCCGCACGACCGGCGCGTCCATGCCGTGGGCCAGCACCTCGGCGCCGCTGCGGGCGGCCAACTCGTCCGCGCTGCCCACGTGGTCCTCGTGGAAGTGGGTGAGGACGACACGGCGTACGGGCCCGGACACGAGGCCGGCGATCGCCGCGCCGAAGCCCGCAGGTCCGGCGTCGATCAGTGTGACCTCGTCCCCGTCGCGCCAGAGATAGGCCTGGCCGACGGGGAAGCGCAGGAGGTGCAGGCTGGGGAGCAGCTCGATGACGTCCATGGGCCGACCGTACGAAGGGCCCCCGCCCGGCGGCGAGGACCCTCTGCTCGTGGCAGAACCGTCAGCCCGCCGCGTAGTTGCGCAGGAACAGCGCCTCCGCCACCGACAGCCGCTCCAGCTCCTCGGGGGACACGCTCTCGTTCACGGCGTGGATCTGGGCCTCCGGCTCGCTCAGGCCGATGAGCAGGATCTCCGCGCGCGGGTAGAGGGCGGCGAGGGTGTTGCACAGCGGGATGGAGCCGCCCTGGCCGGCGTAGCTCATCTCCTGGCCCGGGTACGCCACCGCCATCGCGTCCGCCATCGCCTGGTAGGCCGGGCTGGTGGTGTCGGCGCGGAACGCCTGGCCCTGGCCGATCTGCTCGGTGCTCACCCGGGCACCCCACGGTGTGTGCGCCTCCAGGTGCGCCTGCAGCAGCTTGGTCGCCTCGGCGGCGTCCACGCCCGGCGGCACCCGCAGGCTGATCAGTGCGCGGGCGCTCGCCTGCACGGACGGGGTGGCGCCGACCACCGGGGGGCAGTCGATGCCGAGGACGGTGACGGCCGGGCGCGCCCAGATGCGGTCGGCGACCGTGCCGGAGCCGATCAGCTGGACGCCGTCCAGCACCTTGGCGTCCTGCCGGAACTGCTCCTCCGCGTACTGCAGTCCCTCCCACCGGCTCTCAGCGGTCAGCCCGTCGACGGTCGTCGAACCGTCCTCGGCGCGCAGCGAGTCCAGCACGCGGATCAGGGCGGCCAGGGCGTCGGGGGCCGCGCCGCCGAACTGGCCCGAGTGCAGGTTGCCTTCGAGCGTGTCGATCCGCACGCGGACGAGGGTCATGCCGCGCAGGGTCGAGGTGACCGTCGGCAGGCCGACGCGGAAGTTGCCCGCGTCGCCGATGACGATGGTGTCGGCCTCCAGCAGCTCCGGGTGCTCCTCGGCGTACCGCTCCAGACCGCCGGTGCCCTGCTCCTCCGAACCCTCGGCGATCACCTTGACGTGCACGGGTATGCCGCCGTTCGCCTTCAGCGCGCGCAGCGCCAGCAGATGCATGATCACGCCGCCCTTGCAGTCGGCGGCCCCGCGCCCGTACCAGCGGCCGTCGCGCTCGGTCAGCTCGAAGGGAGGAGTGGACCAGGCGGCCTCGTCCAGGGGCGGCTGCACGTCGTAGTGGGCGTAGAGCAGGACCGTCTTCGCGCCCTCGGGGCCGGGCAGGTGGCCGTACACCGACTGTGTGCCGTCCGGGGTGTCGAGCAGCGCCACGTCCTCGAAGCCCTCCGCGCGCAGCGCGTCCGCGACCCACCGCGCGGCGCCCTCGCTCTCGCTCCGGGGGAACTGCTCGAAGTCCGCCACCGATTGGAAGGCCACCAGCTCGGTGAGTTCCGCCTTCGCCCTGGGCATCAGAGAGGCGACGGTCTCGGCGACCGGATGCGACGACATGGGAACGCTCCTGGTGGGTGCGACGTTGTGATGATCTGTGCTGCCGATCCTCCCACAGCGGCCTGCGGGGACGGCCGCCGTAGGATGCGGGGGGACAGGTGCGGCATGCGGCTTGATCGGAGCAGTAGACCATCGTGAGCAGCGAGAACTCTTCGGCGGACGACGCGCGGCGGGTGTGGGACGTCGTCGTGGTGGGCGCGGGACCCGCGGGGGCCTCGGCCGCCTACGCGGCGGCGGTCGCGGGACGGCGCGTGCTGTTGCTGGAGAAGGCGGAGCTGCCCCGCTACAAGACGTGCGGCGGCGGCATCATCGGCCCCTCGCGCGACGCCCTGCCGCCCGGTTTCGAGCTGCCGCTCAGGGACCGGGTGCACGCGGTGACCTTCTCCAGCAACGGCCGCTTCACCCGTACCCGCCGCTCCAAGCAAATGCTGTTCGGCTTGATCAACCGTCCCGAGTTCGATCAGCAGCTGGTCGAGCACGCGTTGAAGGCGGGCGCCGAGCTGCGGACGGGCGTGACGGTCTCCAGGGTCGAGCAGCACGGGTCGGCGGTGCCGGACCGGCGCACGGTGGCGGTCGTGCTGCAGGGCGGCGAGATCCTGCTCGCGCGGGCCGTCGTCGGCGCGGACGGCAGCGCCAGCCGCATAGGAGCGCATGTCGGCGTGAAGGTCGACCAGGTGGATCTGGGCCTGGAGGCGGAGATCCCGGTGCCGGACACGGTCGCCGAGGACTGGAAGGGGCGGGTCCTCATCGACTGGGGGCCGATGCCGGGCAGCTACGGCTGGGTCTTCCCCAAGGGCGACACGCTGACGGTCGGGGTGATCTCGGCGCGTGGTGAAGGGGCGGCGACCAAGCGGTACTTGGAGGACTTCGTCGGACGGCTGGGCCTCGCCGGCTTCGAACCGAGCATCTCCTCGGGTCACTTGACCCGCTGCCGTGCCGACGACTCGCCGCTGTCGCGCGGGCGGGTGCTGGTGTGCGGGGACGCGGCGGGGCTGCTGGAGCCGTGGACGCGCGAGGGCATCTCCTTCGCGCTGCGGTCGGGACGGCTCGCGGGCGAGTGGGCGGTGCGCATCGCCGAGGCGCACGACGCCGTGGACACCCGGCGCCAGGCCCTCAACTACGCCTTCGCGGTCAAGGCCGGGCTGGGCGTCGAGATGGCCGTCGGCAAGCGGATGCTGACCGCCTTCGAGCGCCGTCCGGGACTGTTCCACGCGGCCATCACCGGCTTCCGGCCCGCCTGGAAGGCCTTCAAGGACATCACGCAGGGCTCGACGTCACTCGGCGAGATCGTCCGCACCCGTCCGATGGCCCAGCGCGCGCTGACCGCGCTGGACCGCCGCCCGCCCGCGGAGGACCAGGTCAGCTCCTGACCGTGATCCGGAAGACCGGGTGGTCGGGGGCGGCCGCGATGATCTCCTCGTCGGAGGACTTGGCCGTGACCCCGTTGAAGTACTGGTTGACCTCCCAGCCCCACTTCTCCAGGTAGGTCCGCAGGATCGGGAGCTTCTCCGTGTCGGGGAGCTCCACCGCGGTGAACTCCCGGACCCTGCGCCCGACGCGCAGCTCCCCGCCCCCGGCGACGCGCATGTTGCGCACCCACTGCGAGTGGCCGCGGGCCGAGACGAGGTACTGCGTGCCCTCGTACGTGTGCGGGTTGACCGGGATGCGCTGCATCTTGCCGCTCTTGCGGCCCCGTACGGACATCTCCGCCGTACCCGCGAGGCTGAACCCGTGCCGGGCCAGCCAGCCGATGACGTTGTTGAAACGGACGTTCAGCGGGCTGCCCTTGAGGTAGTACGGCGTCGACATGATGACCCCCAGTGGTTGAGAGAGCGGTGCTCTCGCTATGCGCAGCAGTGTGCATGAGATCAGCGATCCAAAGCAAGAGCAGTGCTCTCTTATTTTGTCGCTGCTCCGATTCGTGTGCACTGCTCCGTTTCCATGGCACACTGCCTCGCATGACCAGTACCGCGCGCGGCGCCCGGGCCCGGGCCAGGATCGAAGTCACCGCGGCCATCAAGGACGAGGCGCGCAGACAGCTGGCGGCGGACGGTGCCGCCAAGCTCTCGCTGCGGGCCGTGGCCCGCGAGCTCGGCATGGTCTCCTCGGCGCTCTACCGCTACTTCCCCAGCCGCGACGACCTGCTGACCGCCCTCATCATCGACGCCTACGACTCGCTCGGCGAGGCGGCCGAGGCGGCGCACGACGCGGTGGCCGGCGCCGGGCCCGCCCAGCGGTGGGGCGCGGTGTGCGAGGCCGTACGCGGCTGGGCGCTCGGGCATCCGCACGAGTACGCGCTGATCTACGGCTCCCCGGTCCCCGGCTACACCGCGCCCGAGGCCACCGTCCCCGCCGCCTCCCGTGTCGGCCTCCTCCTCATCGGCATCGCGCGCGACGCGCACCAGGGGTCCGGCCTGACCGAGGTGTCACTCCCGCAGGAACTGCGTCCCGAGGCCGAGCGCATGGCCGCCGACCTCGCGCCCGACCTCCCGCCCGAGACCGTGACGGCACTGGTCGCGGCCTGGGCCCAGCTGTACGGGCTGGTGGGGTTCGAGCTGTTCGGGCAGTTCAACCGGGTCGTGGAGGACCGGGAGGCCTTCTTCCGTCATGCCGCGCTCCGGCTCGCCCATGGAGTCGGGATCAAGTAGATCGGCGAGGGCATCCGGCGAACGGCCCCTGACGGCCCCCGTCGACCACGTACTTCGCGGGGAGTACGTCTGATCGCCACGCTCGGGTGACGCCGCCCGCGCCGGTGGCGTCTAGCGTGGCTGGCATGGACGAGCAGCGCGTGCCCGGGGGCGGTCCGCCGCAGTGGTGGCGGCACGGGCCACCGTGGTGGAACCGCTGGGACGACGAGGAACGGCGCCCCGGCCGGCCCTGGCGTTCCACTGTGCTGGTCACGGCCTTCGTGCTCGCCGGCTCCACCTTCGCGGCCCACCAGCAGGCGGGTGAGCGCGCAGACCTCGACCCCTTCGCGCGCGTGCTGCTGGTGCTGTCGGGCGTGCTGCTGCTGTGGCGGAAGCGGTATCCGGTCGCCGTCGCGTTCGGTACGGCGGCGGCCGCCACGGTGTACCTGGGCGCCGGATACCCGTACGGGCCGGTGTTCCTGACCGTCGCCCTGGCCTGCTTCAGCGCCGTCGTCGCCGGGCACCGAAGAGCCGCGTGGGCGGCGCTGGGAACGCTCTGGGCCGGACATGTGCTGGTGGCGCACTGGCTCTACCGGTGGCTGCCGCCGTCCGGGGACTCCGCCGCGTCCTGGACGCAGGAGATCGTGGTCGCCACCTGGATCGTGGCGATCGTCGCGCTGTCCGAACTGGCCCGTGTCCGGCGTGAGCAGTGGGCGCGGGAGCGGGCCGAGCGGGCGCAGGCGGCCCGGCGGCGTGCCGACGAGGAGCGGCTGCGGATCGCCCGCGAACTGCACGACGTGCTGGCGCACAGCATCTCCGTCATCAACGTTCAGGCGGGCGTCGGCCTCGCCCTCCTCGACCGCGACCCCGACCAGGCGCGCACCGCGCTCACCACCATCAAGGCCAAGAGCAAGGAGGCGCTCGGCGAGGTCCGCCAGGTCCTCGACACGCTCCGCGCGCCCGGTGACGCGCCCCGCGCGCCCGCGCCCGGGCTCGACCGGCTGCCCGAGCTGGTGGAGCAGGCGGCGAGCGCGGGCCTCACCGTGGAGGTCGAGGGAGAGCCGCCCCGCCTTCCGCCCGGCGCGGACCTCGCCGCCTTCCGCATCGTGCAGGAGGCCCTCACCAACGTCGTACGGCACTCGGCTTCACGGCACGCGCGCGTGCGCCTCGATCGCGGAGACGGGACGACGCTGAGGCTGAGGATCGACGACGACGGGCCCGCGACCGGCGCCGACGCGGGCGGCAGCGGCAACGGACTGGCCGGAATGCGGGAGCGGGCCGCCGCGCTGGGTGGCACCATCGAGGCGGGCCCGCGCGCCGACGGCGGTTTCCAGGTGCTCGCCGTACTGCCGCTCAAGGTGGAGGGGGAAGCGTGATCCGGGTACTGCTCGCCGACGACCAGTCACTCGTACGGGCCGGCTTCCGGGCGCTGCTCGACGCACAGCCGGACATCGAGGTGGCCGGGGAGGCCTCCGACGGCGAGGAGGCGCTGCGGAAGGTCCGCGCACTGCGGCCCGACGTCGTCCTGATGGACATCCGCATGCCCGTGCTCGACGGCCTGGCCGCGACCCGCCGGGTCACCGAGGACGCGGAGCTGACGGATGTGAAGGTGGTCATGCTCACCACCTTCGAACTGGACGAGTACGTCTTCGAGGCGATCCGCTCCGGCGCCTCCGGCTTCCTGGTCAAGGACACCGAGCCCGACGAGCTGCTGCGCGCCGTACGAGCGGTGGTCGACGGCGACGCGCTGCTCTCGCCGGGCGTCACCCGGCGCCTGATCGCCGAGTTCGCGGCCCGCTCCAAGGAGCCCGCGGCCGCCGGCACACTGGCCCACCTCACCGAGCGGGAACGGGAGGTGATGGCCCTGGTCGGCCTCGGCCTGTCCAACGAGGAGATCGCCCGGCGCCTGGTCGTCAGCCCTCTGACCGCGAAGACCCACGTCAGCCGCACCATGGTGAAGCTGGGCGCCCGGGACCGGGCCCAACTGGTCGTCCTCGCTTATGAGTCGGGGCTGGTGCGGCCGGGCTGGCTGGGCTGAGCGGCCCGCCGGAAACGGACGAGGACGCTGACCACGCGGGCGACGAACAGCACCGACGCCAGGACCAGCCCGGCCCGGAACAGCGGGCCCTCCATGATCTCGGGCAGCTCGAAGAGCAGTACCGGACCGGCGACCGCCCCGAAGACGACCGCCGCCGCGAAGACCGCGCTGCACAGCGCGTACCCGATCTCGACCGTGACCGCGTCCCGCTCGGCCTGACTGCGTCGTCCCCCGTGAGTGGTCATGCCGGTGAGTGAAACAGGCGTGTGCCCGGCGGGGCAAGCGGGCCCCGCCGGGCACACGGTGGGGAGGCGTCCCCCGAGTCGCGTCAGTCGCCCACGGCGACGCGCTCCGCCTCCTGGGGTGCGGACTTGGCGACCACCACGGAGGGGGCCGAGGCGCGGCGGGTGCGCAGGCCCGAGAGGGCGATCAGAAGACCGGCGACGGCGATGCCCGTGGCGACGGTGAACCCGGGACGGTAGCTGTCGAGGACCGCCTGCGGAGTGGGATCCGCCGGGGCGCCCGCGGTCACCACCGCCGTCACCACGGCCAGGAAGATCGCGCCGCCGACCTGGACCGAAGTGTTGAGCAGCCCGGAGACCATCCCCTGCTCGTGGTCGTCGACGCCGTTGGTGGCCTGGATGTTGAGCGACGGGAAGACCAGGGCGCAGGCCGCGCCGATCAGCAGCATGCTGGGGAGAATCACCGCCGCGTACACCGGGTTGAGGTCGACGCGCAGGAACAGCGCGTACCCGAGCACCATGAGCGCGAAGCCCACCGCGATCAGCCGCTGGGTGCCGAACCGGTCCACGATCGCCCCCACCTTCGTCGAGGAGACCGCCACCAGGGCACCCGCGGGCAGGAAGGCGAGTGCCGTGTGCAGCGCCGACCAGCCGAGCAGCGACTGCATGTAGAGCGTCGCGAGGAACTGGAAGCCGACGTACGAGCCGAAGAAGGCCATCGCGCCGAGCTGGGCGCGGACCTGGTTCCCGGAGCGCAGCACGCCGAGCCGGATCAGGGGACCCGCAGAGCGCCGCTCGACCAGGACGAACACGGTCAGCAGCACGGCCACGGCGAGGAAGGACAGCAGCGTGCGGGCCGAGGCCCAGCCGACCTCCGGTGCCTGGACGACGGTGAAGACCAGCAGCAGCATCGACGCCGTACCGACGACGGCGCCGGGGACGTCGTAGCCGTTGTGGTCCTTCTCCCGTTCGCTGCGCGGCAGCAGCTTCAGACCGGCGACGAGCGCGATCAGGGCGATGGGCGCGGGCAGCAGCATGGTGAGGCGCCAGCTGGCCTCCGTGAGCAGGCCGGACAGCACCAGGCCCATCGAGAAGCCGGTGGCCGCGCAGGTGGTGTAGATGGAGAGCGCCCGGTTGCGCAGCGGGCCCTCGGGGAACGTCGTGGTGATGATCGACAGGCCGGCCGGCGCCGTGAAGGCCGCGCTCAGTCCCTTGACGAAGCGGCTGGCGATCAGCAGCGGTCCGGAGTCCACGAGTCCGCCGAGCAGTGAGGCCAGCGCGAAGACGCCGAGCGCGATCAGGAAGACCTGGCGCCTGCCGAGCAGGTCGGCGGTTCGTCCGCCGAGCAGGAGCAGGCCGCCGTAGCCCAGGATGTAGCCACTGACGATCCATTGCAGCGTCGAGGTGGACAGGCCGAGGTCCGAGCCGATGGACGGCAGGGCGACGCCGACCATCGACACGTCCAGCGCGTCCAGGAACATCGCGGCGCAGAGCACCAGCAGGGTGCCCCACAGCCTGGGGGTCCAACGTCCCTGGGACGCGGGGGTGGTGAGCGGAGAGGTCATGCCCGGAACACTACATGCGTATGCATCGAATGCAAATGCATTTAATTCCGATGCAACAAAGTCTTTCCTCTGCTACGGTGCCGGTCATGGCGGCGAAGAAGGCCGAGCAGGCGCTCGTGGCACAGTGGCGGGACATCCTCGCGCTGCACGCGCGGACCCAGTGCGAGATCGATCGCGCACTGCACGGACACGGCCTGTGCGCCAGTGACTTCGAGGTGCTCGACGTCCTGGCCGAGCAGCGCGCGTCGGACGGCTCCTGCTCCTACCGCGTCCAGGAGATCTCCGAGCGGGTCCACCTCAGTCAGAGCGCGCTGTCGCGACTGATCGCCCGGCTGGAGAAGGACGGCCTCGTCGAGCGCGGCATGTGCTCGGAGGACCGGCGGGGTGTGCGCGTGGCGCTCACGGCGAAGGGGCGCGCGCTGCACGGCGAGGTGCTGCCGGTGCAGCGCGCGGTACTGACACGGATGCTGGCGGACGGCTGAGCGCTCGGGCCGGCTCGGATGACGGCCCGGCTCAGACCGTCGACGTCTCCCGCCACAGCGCGGCGAGCGAGCGGTCGCCCGTCACGGCCGGCACCGGCATGCGGTTCCACAACGCCAGGTACAACTGGCCTGCGGGACCGGCCAGTTCGCACTCCGCGTCCAGCGACGCGTCCCGCGTGGTCACCGGCGGCTGCGCCGACAGCCGTACGGTCCACACCGCGTCGGCGTCCGTCGTGCGTACCCGCAGCACCCGCGGCTCGTCGGTGCGGACCCGGCTCTTGGGCCGGGCGTGGAAGCCTCGCAGCAGTTCGTCGATGCCGTCCACCGCGAAGTCCGTGGCGACCGGGGACGCCGGGCCGCCCAGCGCCGACTCCGCGTCGAACCGGTGCACGGTCGTCTCGTGGGCCTGCCGCCGGGTCCAGAACGCCGTTCCGGAAGACGCGGGCAGGAAGGTGAAGCAGGCCAGGTCGGGCGGCGCGTCGGCCAGGGTGTCGACGAGCCTGCGGTGGCTGTCCCGGTACCAGGCCACCAGCGGCGGGCCGTCCAGATCCGGGGATTCGCCCAGGGGGCGCGGCTCGGTGTGCCGGTCGGCGACGAACGCGGCGGCCCAGCGGTGCACCGCGCCCGTGTGCCGCAGCAGGTCTCGCACCTGCCAGTCCGGGCAGGTCGGCACCTTGGCGTCGGTCCCGGCCTGCTCGGCGGCCGCGGCGAGCAACTGGCCTTCTCTGTCCAGCGTTTCCAGGAAGCGGGCAGTGTCCATGGGGGCGAGTCTGCCGGATGGAGTGCACTCCAGGGGAGGCGGACGGGTACCGAAGGCCCTCAGCCGGCGCCGGCCCGGCGCGTCGCGAACCCGATGGCGGCGGCCACCGCGGCGAGGACGGCCACGCTGGTGAGTGCGGCCGGCAGGGAGAACCAGTCCGCCATGAAGCCGATCGCGGGCGGTCCGAGGAGCATGCCGCCGTAGCCGAGCGTGGAGGCGATGGCGACCCCGCTCGGCCCCGCCAGCCTGCCCGCGCGTTCCACGGCCACGGGGAAGAGGTTGGCGAGGCCGAGTCCCGCGACCCCGAAACCGAGCAGGGCCGCCCACAGCGAGGGGGCGAGCGAGCCGAGCAGCATCCCGGCCGCCGCGGTGGTGCCGCCGGCGACCACGGTCCGGGTCCGGCCGAGCCGTTCGAGAAGCGTCGTCCCGCTCAGCCGGCCCACGGTCATGGCGAGCGCGAAGCAGGAGTAGCCGACGGCGGCCGCGCCGGGGGAGGCGCCGAGGTCCTGTTCCAGGTGCAGGGCGCCCCAGTCGGCCAGGGCTCCCTCGCCGTACGCCGTGCACAGGGCGATCAGGCCGAAGACGGTCACCAGGCCACGGGTACGGGCGTCCAGGCGGCGCGGCCCGTCCGTCCCGGACGGATCACGGTCCGGCGTCACCGGCGGCTCGTGGCGCAGCAGTGTGCGTCCCGCGAGCGCGGTCACGATCAGGCCGATGACGGTGAGGCCCAGCAGGTGACGGGTGGGGGACAGGGAGCCCGCGACCAGCCCGCCGAGGCCCGCGCCGATCATGCCGCCCAGACTGAAGGCGGCATGGAAACTCGGCATGATCGGCCGCCGCAGCGCGGTCACCAGGTCGACGGCGGCGCTGTTGAACGCGACGTTGATCCCGCCGTACGCGGCGCCGAAGAGCAGCAGGACGGCGCCGAGCTCGACCGCGGAGTGGGTGAGTGGGGGAAGGGCGACGCTGAGGGAGAGCAGGACACCGCAGACGACCGTGACGGGGTGGCTGCCGAAGCGGCGGCAGAGCCGGCCGGTGAGCGTCATGGTGATGACGGCTCCGGCCGAGACACCGAGGAGGGCGAGGCCGAGGGCGCTGGCGGAGGCGCCGGTCTGTTCCTTGATCGCAGGGATGCGGACGACCCAGCCGGCGAAGACGAAGCCGTCGAGGGCGAAGAAGACGGTGAGGGCGATACGGAGGCGGGTGAGGTCGTGGCCCGGCACGGCGCTGTGCGATCGGGCTTTGTTTATCAGCGGCACAAAATCAGGCTAGGTGGCCGTTCGGGGTGGGGCAAGGGAGTTCGCGGACGCCCGGAGCAGGGCGCCGGGGGTTCGCGCAGGAACGCGCAGATGGCTGCGGCCGACGACGGTGCCAGGCGGGAGAAGGGGATGTCGTGGCGTCCGCATGCATGCGGGGCTCAGCCCCGATAGCCCCGCAGCTTCCGGTACAGCGTGGCGCGGGCGATGCCCAGGGCCGCCGCAGTGCGGGCCTTGTTGCCGCCGTGCAGACGGAGGGCCTCCAGGATGGCGGCGCGCTCGGCGTGCTCCATCGGGCTGAGCGGCCGGGAGGCGGGGCCTTCACGCACGGGGTCCGGCAGCTCGGTACGCCGGACGGGACCGGTCGTGCGGCGATGCTCGGCCACGGCCCGTACGACATGGGCGAGTTCGGTGACGTTACCGGGCCACGGGTGCTGTTCCAGAGCGCGCAACGCGTCCAGCGTCCAGGTGAGCGGGGGCCGTCCCGGCGCGGGTCTGGGAGCCAGGGCCGTGAGCAGCTCCCTGAGATCGTCCGGCCGTTCGCGCAGCGCGGGGAGGGTGACCGAGCGTGCTGCCAGGGCGTCCAGGAGCCGTTGCAGACACGGGCCCGGCGGTGCTCCGGGGGTGTAGGTGACCAGCAGCCGTACACCTGGACGCGATTCCAGCAGCGAGTTGAGGGTTGCCGTGTCGGGCGGTGCGAGACGCTCGACATGACGCACGAGGAGAGGGCGTCCCTTCACCAACGCCTCGACCTCGTCCCGGAGTTCGCCTTCCGCAGCGTCCATGACCAACGGGTTCACGGCCAGCTCCCGTGCGAGCGAGGTCTTCCCGGTGCCGCGTTCGCCGACCAGCAGCAGGGGCTCCGGGGACCTGGCCAACTCCACCGCGCGGTCGACCGCATGCCGCCAGGGCACCGATCGCCCGGCCAGCCCTACGACGGTCCGGGAAGGCGACGTCGCGGCCGCGCCTCCCACGGGCTCCAGCACGGCGACCACGCCGACGACCGAGCCCAGGTGCGGTACAGGGGTGAGGGTCGCCGTACATCCCGCGCCGTCCGGCAGCCGGACGCGGTACGAGGCGGCGGGCGCCGGGTCCGGCCCCGCTCCGATGCGTGCGGCAGGGTCGTTGGCCGGCTCACTGTCCGGCCCCGTGACGGCGGGGGAGGCGGCCTCGGACTCCGGTGGCGCTCCACGGCCCGACTCCCGCAGCAGGGCGGTCGCCTTCCGCTCCAGCTCCGCCAGGCCCTCCGGTGACACCAACCGTCCCGCAGCCTCGCTGATGAGCCGGTTGCGACCGTCGAGGGCGAGGACCGCGCGCCCCTGCTCTCCCGCGGCCCGCAGATAGGCGTCCAGCAGCACCCGCTCCGCCGCCCGCGACCGGGAGAGGAGTTCCGCCTCGACGGCGCTCGCCGCGGCCTCGGCGAGCGGGGCTCCTGGATGCGGCCCGCACTCCGCGCCGAGTCCGCAGGTCACCGTCACCGTGCCCAGGATCTGCCCGGTCTCCGGCGCCCGCACCGGCACGCTGACCGCGCAGACGTCCTGCCACAGGTCGAGGAAGTGCTCGGGGCCGTGTACCTCGGCCCGGCGGTGGGTGTGCATCGCGAGGGCCGCGCTGTTGTGGCCGACCACCTGTTCGGACAGGTCGCGGCACAGGGGGTGCGACGGGTATCCGGTCGCCCACAGCACGCGCAGCCGCTCGTCGGTGAGCAGGAGTGACGTCTGCCCGGTGCCGACCGTCGGGGCGATCCGTTCCAGCACGGGGCGGGCCGCGGCCAGCAGAGGAGACTCGGGCGCCCGCAGGGGCAGGTGTGGCGCCTCCGGCGCCGGGTCCTGCACGTCGTGCCGTACGCCGAAGAACCGGGCGCGCTTCCAGGCGGCGACGACCTCTTCCGGCACCCCGTCCGGCAGTTGCCGCCCCAGCAGGAACGACTCGCGGGCCCTGCGCAGCGCGGCGAGGGCGGGGCGGACGGAAGGGCGCTCTGCGGTGGTCACGGCGCCGCTCAGCCTATCGGGATCGGTTGAATCCGCAACAAGCTGTGTCGGTCCAGGGCACTGTCTCTTATTGAGACACCCGGGTTCTCGCGTCCCGCTACATGATCTTGAACAGTCGGCGCCTCTTCTCATTCCCCTGGAGCGTTTCCCGTGCACACCGTCGAGCCCGATGTCGTGACCGACGTACTCGTCGTGGGCAGTGGTCCCGCCGGCGCCTCCGCCGCGCTCGCCCTGAGCACCTACGGCGTACCGAACATCGTCGTCACCCGCTGTGCGAGCCTCGCCGACACCCCTCGGGCGCACATCACCAACCAGCGCACCATGGAGGTGCTGCGTGACCTCGGCATCGAGGAGGAGGTGGTCGCCAAGGCCACTCCACAGCACCTGATGGGCAACACGACCTTCTGCACCAGCCTCGCCGGCGAGGAGCTCGGCCGGGTCCGCTCCTGGGGCAACGACCCACTGGTCCAGGCCGCGCACGAGCTCGCCAGTCCCACCCGCATGTGCGACATGCCCCAGCACCTCATGGAGCCCGTGCTCGTCGACGCGGCGGTCGCACGCGGCACGAACCTGCGCTTCAGCACCGTCTACAAGTCCTTCGTCCAGGACGCCGACGGTGTGACGGTCACCGTCGAGGACCGGCTGCGCGGCGACGAGTACACCATCCGCGCCAAGTACCTGATCGGTGCCGACGGCGGGCGCTCACAGGTCGCGGAGGACGCCGGGCTGCCGATGGGCGGCAGGATGGGGGTGGCCGGCAGCATCAACATCGTCTTCGACGCGGACCTGTCGAAGTACACCGCCCACCGGCCGTCCACCCTCTACTGGGTGCTCGCTCCCGGCGCCACCGTCGGCGGCATCGGCGCCGGCCTGGTGCGCTGTGTGAAGCCCTGGAACGAATGGCTGATCGTCTGGGGGTACGACGTCACCGCGGGCGCCCCCGACCTGACCACCGAGTACGCCGAGTCGGTCGTCCGCAAGCTGGTCGGCGACGACGAGATCCCGGTGACCATCAAGTCGTCCTCGGCCTGGACCGTCAACGAGATGTACGCCGAGACCTACTCCCACCGCCGGGTCTTCTGCGCCGGGGACGCCACGCACCGCCACCCGCCGTCCAACGGCCTCGGCTCCAACACCTCCATCCAGGACGCCTACAACCTCGCCTGGAAGCTCAAGCTCGTCCTCGACGGAACGGCGTCCGAGAAACTGCTGGACTCCTACACCGCCGAACGCGCCCCGATCGGCAGGCAGATCGTCACCCGCGCCAACCGGTCCATCGGCGAGACCGCCCCCGTCTTCGAAGCCCTCGGCGGGCTCTCCCCGCAGACCCCCGAGCAACTGTGGGCCAACATCGCCGCCCGCAAGGAGGACACCGAGGCGGCTCAGAAGCAGCGGGCGAAGCTGCGCGAGGCGATCGCGTTCAAGGTGTACGAGTTCAACGCGCACGGCGTCGACCTCAACCAGCGGTACGACTCCGCCGCGATCGTTCCCGACGGCACCCCCGACCCCGGTTTCGACCGCGACCCAGAGCTGTACCACCAGCCCTCCTCCCGCCCCGGAGCCAAGCTCCCGCACGCCTGGATCACCTCGGGCACACGCACCCTGTCCACGCTCGACACCGTCGGAAAGGGCCGCTTCACCCTGCTCACCGGCATCGGCGGCGCCGCGTGGGTGGGCGCGGCCGAGGCCCAGGACCTGGAGATCGCCACCGTCGTCATCGGGCCCGGCCAGGAGTACGAGGACCCGTACGGCGACTGGGCGCGCCTGAGTGAGGTGGCCGACGGCGGCGCGCTCCTCGTACGGCCGGACGGTTACGTCGCCTTCCGGCATGCCACGGCGGCGGCTTCCGGCGAGGACGCCGAGCGGTTGCTGACCGAGGCGGTGCGGCGGATCCTCGGGCATGCTGACGGGAACAGGAGCAGGTAATGAGCACCGAGTTCACCACCCGCATCACCGAGGCCGTCGTCGACAGCCTGAAGGGCACGGCCGACCCCCGGCTGCGCGAGCTGCTCGCCTCCCTCACCCGCCACCTGCACGCCTTCGTCCGGGAGACCGAGCCGACCCCGGCGGAGTGGGAGCGGGCCGTCGACTTCCTGACGGCGACCGGGCAGACCTGCACGGACACCCGGCAGGAGTTCGTCCTCCTGTCGGACGTGCTGGGCGTCTCGATGCTCGTCGAGACGATCAACAGCGACGGCCGGGGCGACGTCACGGAGTCGACGGTGCTCGGCCCCTTCCACATGACCGAGTCCCCGGTCCGTGAACTCGGCGCGACCATCGACCTGGTGGGCGGCGGCGAGCCGTGCGTGGTCAGCGGGCGTGTGCTGTCCCGGGAGGGCACCCCGCTGCCCGGCGCGGTCCTCGACGTCTGGCAGGCGAACGCCGAGGGGTACTACGACGTGCAGCAGCCGGAGGTCCAGCCCGCGGGCAACGGGCGCGGGCTGTTCACCGCCGACGACGAGGGCCGCTTCTGGTTCCGCACCTGCGTGCCGAGCCCGTACCCGATCCCCACGGACGGCCCGGTCGGGGACCTCCTGCGGGCGACGGGCCGGCATCCCTACCGCCCGGCCCACATCCACTTCATCGCCTCGGCCGAAGGGCATGCGCCGGTCACCACGCACATCTTCGTGGCGGGCAGCGACCACCTCGACTCGGACGCGGTGTTCGCGGTCAAGGAGAGCCTGGTCAAGGACTTCGCCGAGACCGACGATCCGCACCTGGCACGGCGGTTCGGCGTCCCGAACCCGTTCCGGCACGCCCGCTTCGACCTCGTGCTGAACGCGGTGCGGGCATGAAGGAGTTCGTCTACGAGGCCCAGCCCATGCGGGTCGTCCTCCGCCCCGGCGCCGCGCGCACCGCGACCGCCGGAGAGGCCGAACGACTCGGCCTGCGGCGGCTGTTGGTGGTCAGCGGGCCGCGGGGCGCCAGGGCGGCCCGGGCTGTCGCGGACGCGCTGGGCGGCGCGTGCGCCGGGCTGCACGCCGAGGCCCGTATGCACGTGCCCGCCGAGGTGGCCGACCGGGCCGTCGAGGTGGCGCGCGCCGCCGGAGCCGACGGCTGCGTGGCCGTCGGCGGGGGTTCCGCGATCGGCCTCGGCAAGGTGATCGCGCTGCGCACCGGCCTGCCGCTGGTCGCCGTGCCGTCGACGTACTCCGGCTCCGAGATGACCTCCGTCTGGGGCCTGACCGAACACGGCACCAAGCGCACCGGCCGCGACCCGTCGGTCCTGCCGCGCAGCGTCGTCTACGACCCCGAGCTCACCCTGTCGCTCCCGGTGGGCCTGTCCGTGACCAGCGGCATCAACGCGGTGGCGCACGCGGCCGAGGCCCTGTACGCGCCGGATGCCTCGCCGCTGGTGTCACTGATGGCGGAGGAGGGCGTCCGGGCCATGGCGGGCGCTCTGCCCGCAGTGGCTGCCGATCCCCGGGACCTGGACGCCCGTGGCCGTGCCCTCTACGGCGCCTGGCTCTGCGGTGCCGCGCTCGGCGCGACCACCATGGGACTGCACCACAAGCTGTGCCATGTCCTCGGGGGCACCTTCGGCCTGCCGCACGCCGACACCCACACCGTGGTCCTGCCGTACGCCCTCGCCCACAACGCGCCGGCCGCGCCCGAGGCCATGGCCGCGCTCGGCCGAGCCCTGGGCACCGACGACGCCGCGCTCGCCCTCCGGGAACTCTCCGGCCGCCTCGGCGCACCCCGCTCCCTGGCGGAACTCGGCCTCAGGGAAGCCGACTTGGCGGTGGCGGCACAGGAGGCGACCGCTCAGACGTACCCCAACCCGCGGGAGGTCGGCGTGGCGGGCGTACTGGACGTACTGAGGGCGGCGTACGAGGGCGACCGGCCGCGAACGAATTTCTGACCGACGAGAACCGAAAGGTGAACATCATGCCCCTCGGAATGCTCCGGCGGCGACTCAGGAATGCCTCCGGGAGCGCCGCGGGACTGACGCTTCCCGTCCCGGCCGGCGCGGGTGCCGTCGTCCGCGAGGTCCTGGACCCGGTGAACCAGCCCCTGGGCGCCGCCGACGTGACGGTGACGGAACTGCGCGGCCACCAGGTCGTGGTGCGCGGCACCACGGACCCCTACGGCCTGTTCATGGCCGTCCTCCCGCCGGGCAGCTACAGCGTGCTCATCGTGGCGGAGGGGCTGGAACCGCATCGCGAGACCATGGACGTCGTCGCCGATGCCGGCCCGTCCTCGCAGCGCGTGTGGCTCCAGCCGGCCCGGCAGGCCGAACTACCGGTCCCCGGCACGTGGCTCTTCGACCCGCCGCACACGGCGATCCGCTTCATCGCCAAGCACGTCGGCATGGCCCATGTGCACGGCCGTTTCGAACGGTTCGAGGGCGGTATCCAGGTCACCCAGGACGTGTCGGACTCCCGCGTCCACGTGCGCATCGACGCGTCGAGCATCAACACGGGCAACAACACCCGGGACACGCATCTGCGTTCCGCCGACTTCCTGGACGTCGACCGCTTCCCGTACATCGAGTTCAGGAGCACCCGCTTCGCCTACCGGGGCGGCAGCAAGTGGAACCTCCTGGGCACCCTGACCATGCACGGGGTGAGCCGGTCGGTGTCGCTGGACACGACGTACCTGGGCATGGTCAACGGCGGCTACGGCGAGGAGTTGCGCTGCGCGGCCCTGGCCAAGGCGGAGCTGCACCGCGAGGACTACACGCTCAACTGGCGCTCGATGCTGGCGCGTGGCATCGCGGTGGTCGGCCCGACGGTCCAGCTGGAGCTCGACGTCCAGGCGATGTACCGCACGCACGACACGCCCACACCGCCGGAGTAGCGGTGCTGGCCCGCCACAGGTGATGCCCGCGGACGCGACCGGCTTCGGCCCCCGGCGGGGAGGAACCCGCCCGCCAGGACACCTGCGAGTTCCCCTCGTCCGGGGGACCGAGCCGGATGGTCCGCCGGAATCAGACGGCCGGGGCCGGGTACGTCGGGTACTCCACGCCGGAGACGTGCTGGACGACGCGGATGACCTGGCAGGAGTAGCCGAACTCGTTGTCGTACCAGAGGTAGAGGATCGCGTTGTCGCCCTCGACCTTGGTGGCGCCGGCGTCGACGACCGAGGCGTGGCGGGAGCCGATGAAGTCGCTGGAGACCGCGTCGGGGGCGCTGATGAAGTCGATCTGGCGCTTGAGCGGCGAGGTTAGCGACACACCGCGGAGGTGGTCGAGGACCTCCTCGCGAGTGGTCTCCCGCGCGAGCTGCAGGTTGAGGATCGCGATCGACACGTCCGGCACCGGGACGCGGATCGAACTGCCGGTGATCTTCGCCTTGAGGCCGGGCAGGGCCTTGGCGACGGCGGAGGCGGCACCGGTCTCGGTGATGACCATGTTGAGCGGCGCCGAGCGGCCGCGCCGGTCGGCCTTGTGGTAGTTGTCCAGCAGGTTCTGGTCGTTGGTGAACGAGTGGACGGTCTCCACGTGGCCGCGCAGGACGCCGTACTCGTCGTCCATCGCCTTCAGCGGCGGCACGATCGCGTTGGTGGTGCAGGACGCGCAGGACAGGATCTGCTCGTCCGGCTTGATCGTGTCGTGGTTGACGCCGTGCACGATGTTGGGCACGTCGCCCTTGCCCGGGGCGGTCAGAACCACCTTGTCGATACCGGGGCGCAGATGCTGCGACAGGCCCTCACGGTCGCGCCACTTGCCGGTGTTGTCGATGAGGATGGCGTTCCTGATGCCGTACGCCGTGTAGTCGATCTCCGACGGGTCGCCCGCGTAGATCACCTTGATCTCGTTGCCGTTGGCGATGATCGTGCTGTTCGCCTCGTCGACGGTGATCGTGCCCTGGAACTGGCCGTGGATGGAGTCGCGGCGCAGCAGCGAGGCGCGCTTGACGATGTCCTGCTCGCCGCCCTGGCGTACGACGATGGCACGCAGCCGCAGGCCGTTGCCCGAGCCGGTCTTCTCGATGAGCAGCCGGGCGACGAGACGGCCGATGCGTCCGAAGCCGTAGAGGACGACGTCGCGCGGCTCACGGCGCTCGATCTTGTCGGCACCCGTGGCCCCGGCCACGGCCTCGGCGGTGAACTCCTCCACCGACAGACCCCGGTCGTCGGCCTTGTGGGTCGCGGCGAGCATGCCGAGGTCGATCTGGGACGGGCCGAGGTCGAGCGTGGCGAGAGCCCGCAGGAACGGCAGCGTCTCGGTGACGGAGAGCTCCTCACCGGCTATCTGCCGCGCGAAGCGGTGGGTCTTGAGAATGCTGACCACCGACTTGTTCACCAAGGAGCGGCTGTGGAGGAGGACGGTGACGTCCCGCTCCCGGTGCAGCTTCCCGATGATCGGGATCATCGACTCCGCGATCTCCTCGCGGGTCTTCCAGTTGGTGAACGAGTCCTCGGTGACAGTCACAGTTCTATCTTTCGAGCTAGGTGGCGCTCATATGCTAAACCTCCGCCGTCGCGGCCCTTCACAGGGGTGCCCGCTGGGCGGCGGCCGGTTCGCGGACGGGGGCGCGCAGTCGCCTGCCACGCCGTGTCGGTCCCCAGGGTTTGAGCACCGAGATCGCCGTCATGAAGACGTAGGCGGACAGGGAGACGGACGGCCCGAACAGCACGTCGCCGGCGTCGGGCAGGGGTCCGCCCGCGGCGACGGCGGTGACCGCGGAGTTCACCGCGGGGCGCAGCGCGAAGGCGGTGGCGGTGGTCGTGGCGAGGGTGAGCCAGAACTTCGCGCAGACCCATCGGTGCCTTGCCAGGCCCCACTTGGTGCCCAGGGACAGCGCCAGGCCGCTGAGGAGCGTCAGGAACGCGACGGGGAGCAGGAGCCGGTCGGCGAACAGCTTCATGGCCCGGACGGAGGCCTCCACGGTCACCGCGGACCCGGTGGTGGCCGCGGTGACCCCGAGCGCGAGCAGTCCGAGCGTGAGCCCGAGCCAGCTCGCGGAGGCGGCGACATGGACGACGAGGGTGGCCCGGCGTGCGGGGCGGCTGAGTTTCACCTGCGACACGGTGCCGGGCGGGCGCGGCGAGGGCGTCCGACGGCGGGAGTAACTCCGGGTACCGACCCTGGAGTACAGGGGAGAGGGCCCAGGGCCCCACCGTCAGCCGGGCGGCGCTGCCGTGCTGCGTCTGATCACCAGACGGGTCGGGACGAGGTCGGTCCCCGGTCGGGCGCCACCGTGGGTGCGGATCTGCCGGAGGGCGCCCTGGACGCAGCGGCGGCCCACCTCGGCGAAGTCCTGGTGGACGGTGGTGAGGGGCGGGACGAAGAAGGCCGCGTCGGGGATGTCGTCGAAGCCGACGACGCTGATGTCCCCGGGGACGGAGCGGCCGCGTTCGTGGAAGGCGCGCAATAGCCCCAGGGCCATCTGGTCGTTGGAGGCGAAGACAGCGGTGCAGTCGGGTTCTTCGGCGAGCGCCAGGCCGGCCGCATGGCCGGACTCGGCCGACCAGTCGCCGTGCAGCGGCGGCGGCACCGGGCGCCCGGCCTCCTCCAGGGCGGCGCGCCAGGCCTGGGTCCGGCGCTGGGCGGCGAAGGACGTCCGGGGGCCGGTCACATGCCAGACGGTCCGGTGACCCAGGTCGAGCAGGTGCCTGACGGCCTTGCGGGCGCCGTCGGCCTGGTCGGTGTCGACCACGCTGTAGCGGTCGCCGGCGTCGGAGTCCACCACGACGACATGCACACCGGGCGGGAGCTGCACCGTGCCGGTGTCGAGCAGATGGATCTCCATGATGACGATCACGGCGTCGACGGCCAGCTCGCCCATCCGGGTGAAGGCCCCGAGGACGTTGTCCTGGGTCGGAACGTCGATGGGGATCAGCGTGATCGCGTACCCCTCGGCCGCGGCGTGGGTGGCGATCGCCTCCACGGTGCGGCTGTTGCCCGTCGAGGACAGGCTGAACAGGATCACGCCGATGGTGTTGAACTGGCCGTACCGCAGGGCGCGTGCGGCGCTGTTGGGCCGGTAGCCCAGCTCCCGCATCGCGGCGAGCACCTGCTCCCGCGTGGAACTGATCACCCCGGGATGGCCGTTCGAGACCCGGGAGACCGTCTGGGACGAGACGCCCGCCAGCTTGGCCACATCGGCCATCGAGACACGCTGCTTGCGACGCCCGCCGGGCACGCCGGAGCCGCCCCGCTGCGCACCGCCCGAGGTCGCGGAAACCTTCTGCTCCCGGTCGTTCAGGTCCATCGCTCCACCACTCCCGCCGCCCGACCCGGTCCGGGACTCCGCCATGCGATGCCACGGATGTTACGCGTGGGAAACCTTGACGATCGTTGGGGCGGGTGCCACGATTCCGACGCCCCGAAGTTTACGTAAACATCGCCCCTGGAACAGCCCCCGCTCACCAGCGATCGCCGCTTCGTTCTCAGCATGTTTACGTGAACATCGCGTCGCGGTCGGTGGAGCAGGGAGGAACGGAACGTGGTCCCAGCACCGCAGGCGAGGATGCGCGCCCCGGACGGCCGCGCCGGCAAGGACCTTGCCTTACGCCGCCCCGAGTGCACCAACCCCGACGTGGACGCGAGGACACGTGCCGGTGGCGCCCTCTCCGCCACCACCGCGTAGCCGAACCCATGTGATGTCCCGTCGCCGGCGCCATCGATGACACCGTTGTCAGGGCCTGTGCCCGACAGCGGGACGGCCACGGCCGCGCCGGCGACAGGACCTCGCCCCGTACTCCCTCACGCCAAGCGCAGAGGGAACCGGTACCGCGCAGCACTCCCCCTGCGCCGAGCCGCCACCTCCTGAAAGGGCAAGCTGATGAGCAAGACCCCTGCCGGAATCCGCTCTCCCCGGTTGCGCGCCGCCTTCGTGGCCGTCGCGATCGCCGCGCTCAGCGGCACCGCCATCGCCGGCAGCCCCGCCTCCGCCGCGCCGACCGGCGACACCACCCAGTTCAGGGGGGTCAACTGGGCGGACCCCCGGGACAACTTCGCCGACGACGCCCTCCAGCTGTCCGGCCTGTCGACCTCCGACACGTATGCCCAGACGTACGCCAAGGCCAGCCGCATCATCTCGGCCTTCCGCGCGAACCTGGGTGCCAACACCGTCCGGCTGCCCATCAACCCGTACACCGTCAACGGCACCTACTGGAAGTCCTACCGCGGTGTCATAGACGCGGCGACGGCCCAGGGCTTCAAGGTCATCGTCTCCTACTGGGAGGGCACCGGCGACCGCCGGGACGGCTTCATCGACGACACCGCCACCTTCTGGCCCATGTGGGACACCGTCGTCAAGGCGTACCAGGGCAATTCCCGGGTCTACTTCGAGCCGATGAACGAGCCCCACGGCTACACCGACACCGAGTGGGCCGACATCGCCGCGAAGTGGCTGGCCACCTACTCCTCCGTCCCCCGCAACCGGGTGTTCGTCAGCGGCGCCGGCTACAACGACCACGTCACCACCGTCTGCGCGGACCCGCGCCTGAAGGGCACGTACCTGTCGCTGCACCACTACGGCTTCTGGAAGTCGTACGCCACCTACGACCAGTGGGTGGCCGACCTGAAGGAGCGCATCGGCGACTGTGCCGACCGCACCGTCGCCGACGAGTTCGGCGCCCCGATGACCACCGGCCTGAACTACAACAAGCCGGCTCCGGAGAACAACTCCATCAACTTCATCCAGGCCGTCACCGACACCTTCCGCGAGCTCAAGATGGGGTCCGTGTACTGGCCGGGTCTGCGCACCGACGACACCTACTCGCTGCAGAAGCTGATCGGTGACCCGGCCCGGCCCTGGCTGGCCACCACCAACCAGTCCGGCGCCGACCGCCTCGCCTGGGGCTGGGGGCGCGGGAAGCCGGTCCAGCCCTGATCCGTTCGGGGTGTCGGCGTTGCCTGGGAGCGGTTGCCGCTCCCAGGCAGGGGCCCTTGTGGTTACAAGCCGTCCCGCACCATGGCGGCGACGATCCGGACATGGCGATCGGCCGCCGTGTTCGACATCTCGTTGTCGTAGTTCAGGCCGTAGGGCCAGAAGTGGCCTCCGCCGGTGGAGAGTTTGGCGCCCGGCCCGTCGAACTGCCGGACCAGCGCCGTGGCCTGTGCGCCGGTCCAGGTTCCGCTGCCGCCGAGTCGGGACCAGCCCGAACTCGTGCCCACGCCGATGGTGTGGGCGATCTCGTGCAGAGCGGTTCTCTCCGTCATGTAGCTCCGGTTGCCGAAGCGGATGGTGCCGTTGATGCTGCCGTCCGCGGTGGGCACTCCCGGGTCGTAGCGGACGGTGATGTTCTTGCTCAGGTCGCTGAGGTTGTTGTACCGCGCCACCGCGGCGTTCATGGCCGCTGTGATGAGGTTGTAGGCCGTCTGCTGGTCCTGGGTGGGGTTGCTCGCCCGTTCGAGGGTCCAGGTGATGCCGGCCGCAGCCACCTGTTGTTGCCGGGGCGCCGGTGCGGTCTGCGGCGCGGCGTGCGCGGCGACCCCGGGCCCGGCCAGCACGGCGGCCGCCAGCGCGGCCACCACCGCCTTGCCGCGCCAGGATGTGACCGTTCGCCGAGAGTGCTCCGGTGCTCGTCGTGGCTGACGCATCGAGGGGGCCTCCTGTGTGGGGGGTGGGCCGTCGTGATGTGGGGGGAACGACCAGGGAGGTGCAGCATGTCGTACGCTGTTCGAGATATCGAAGGCACGAGTGGAATTCCGCATGCGCTGCCCGCAAGTATCCAGTCGATCAGTGCGGCGTCAAGAGGTCACGCACCAGCCGGTCACTCCGAACTCATGGACAGTTGGCCTGAGTTGAGGACATCGGTGTCTACTCCGGCAATGTCGGCACGGGCGGACCGGTCGAGACGCGCGCAGCGGAAGAGAGGCGCGCCGTACCGATGAGTATCGGCCGCCACCTGGAGAAAGACCGCCATGCCACCCTGACTTGGTGTTTAGAGTGACTGGCGCCAGTACCAGCCACTCTGCGACCTGTGAGGTACACGCGAACCATGACGACCGAAACGTTTGAGTTCCAAGTAGAGGCCCGTCAGCTTCTGCAGCTGATGATCCACTCGGTCTACTCGAACAAGGATGTCTTCCTGCGTGAACTCGTCTCCAACGCCTCCGACGCGCTCGACAAGCTGCGTCTGGCAGCCCTGCGGGACGACACACTCGACGCCGATGTGTCCGACCTGCACGTCGAGATCGACATCGACAAGGACGCCCGTACCCTCACCGTGCGGGACAACGGCATCGGGATGTCGTACGACGAGGTCGGGCAGCTCATCGGCACCATCGCCAATTCGGGCACGGCCAAGTTCCTCCAGGAGCTGCGGGAGGCCCAGGAGACGGGTGGCGCCGAGGGGCTCATCGGCCAGTTCGGCGTCGGCTTCTACGCCGCCTTCATGGTGGCGGACGAGGTGACCCTGGTGACCCGGCGGGCAGGTGAGAGCCAGGGCACCCGCTGGACGTCGCGCGGCGAGGGCACGTACACGCTGGAGCGCGTCGACGACGCCCCGCAGGGCACCGCGGTCACCCTGCACCTCAAGCCGGCGGACCCGGAGAACCAGCTCCACGACTACACCGCCACCTGGAAGATCAGGGAGATCGTCAAGCGGTACTCGGACTTCATCACCTGGCCGATCAGGCTGGTCCCGGCGGCGGGCGAGGGGGACGCCGCGCCCGAACCCGAGACGCTGAACTCGATGAAGGCCCTGTGGGCGCGCCCGCGCGACGAGGTGTCCGACGACGAGTACCACGAGCTGTACAAGCACATCAGCCACGACTGGCGCGAGCCGCTGGAGACGATCCGCCTCCAGGCGGAGGGCACCTTCGAGTACCAGGCCCTGCTGTTCGTCCCGTCGCACGCCCCGCACGACCTGTTCCGGCAGGACTTCAGGCGCGGTGTGCAGCTGTATGTGAAGCGCGTCTTCATCATGGACGACTGCGAGGCGCTGCTGCCGCCCTACCTCCGCTTCGTCAAGGGAGTCGTCGACGCTCAGGACCTCTCGCTCAACGTGTCCCGCGAGATCCTGCAGCAGGACCGGCACATCCGGATGATCCAGCGCCGGCTCACCAAGAAGGTCCTGTCGACGGTCAAGGACCTGATGGCCAAGGACCAGGACCGCTACACCACCTTCTGGCGCGAGTTCGGCGCCGTTTTGAAGGAGGGGCTGGTCACCGACTCGGAGAACCGCGACGCCCTCCTCGCCGTCTCCTCGTTCGCCACCACGCACGGCGACGACGAGCCGACCACGCTGAAGAGCTACGTGGAGCGGATGCAGGACGGGCAGGAGGACATCTACTACATCACCGGTGACTCCCGGCAGAGCATCGAGAACTCCCCCCACATGGAGGCGTTCCGGGCCAAGGGCATCGAGGTCCTGCTGCTCACCGACCCCGTCGACGAGGTGTGGGTCGACACGGTCGGCGAGTACGAGGGCAAGCGGCTGCGTTCCGTCGCCAAGGGAGAGATCGACCTCGACGCCGAGGGGGGCGAGAAGACCGACGGCGAGCGGGAGAAGCAGAACGAGGAGTACGCCGAGCTGCTCGGCTGGATGAAGGAGCAGCTGGAGGAGGACATCAAGGAGGTACGCCTCTCGTCGCGCCTCACCGTCTCCCCGGCCTGCATCGTCGCGGACGCGCACGACCTCACCCCCGCCCTGGAGAACATGTACCGCGCGATGGGCCAGGAGGTGCCGCGCACCAAGCGGATCCTTGAGCTCAACCCCGGCCACGTGCTCGTGAAGGGCCTGAACCAGGCGTACAAGGAGCGCGAGGACCGCACGCAGCTCGCCGAGACGGCGGAACTGCTGTACGGCCTTGCGGTGCTCGCCGAGGGCGGCCAGCCGAAGGAGCCCGCACGGTTCGTCAAGCTGGTGGCCGACCGCCTGGAGCACACGCTGTAGCTCCGCGGCAGGCGCGCGGTGAGAAGACGGTCCGGGGCGCCCGCTCAGGCGGAGCGCCCCGGACCGATCCGTATGTGGTTGCCCAGGGCACAAAACTCGGCTCCGCGGCACTTTTGTCGCCGGAGTGGGTGACGGCTTAACCCGAGTGAACGTCCCGGATGGTGTGCGGGCCGGATATGGCTGACGGTGGATCAGTCGAAGCCGGGTTCCCCCAGCTGCTGAAAGCGTTAGCTGCCCGGCTGTGACGGAAGGACTCTCAGATGCGTTCTGCCCGCATGCTGATCGCCACCGCAACGGCCACGGCCGCGCTTGCGATCGCCGCACCCGCCGCCTACGCCACCGCGATGGATGACGGGGACCACGGACACTCCTCCTACAGCAAGGAGCACGACAAGGACGGAGACCACGGACACTCTTCCTACAGCAAGGAGCACGACAAGGACGCCAAGCACGACAAGCCGCACGGGGGTGTTCACACGGGCGGCGGAGCGCTGACCGACGCGTCCCACGAGGACTGGAGTTCCGGCTCGGACTCCGACTCCTACAGCGGCAAGGACCACGAGGTCGGGGGCAAGGAGCACGACTTCGGGGGCAAGGAGCACGAGCAGGGCAAGGACTCGTGGGGCGGCGACCACGACAAGGGCTCATGGGACGGCGAGCACAAGCCGCGGGGCGGCGTCCACACCGGTGGCGGCGGGCTCGCCACGCCGGGTGTCACCGCCGGCGGGCTGGCCGTTCTTGGCGTGGCCGGCGCCGGCATGTACGCGCTGCGACGCAGGAAGGTCTCCGGAGGCATGGCCTGACCGGCGCCTGAGCTCGTACCGGCTGGGCCGCCGCGGCGTACCTCGCGCCGCGGCGGCCCCGCTCGCCCTCCCGCTAGTCGTGTCCGCTGCCGTGCCCGAGTGAGGTGGTCTCCGATGGCAGCCAGCCCTCCTTCCCCTACCGATACCGACCCCGTGCCGCCGGGGCGGAGGTCACGCACCGGCGCGATGATGCTCTGGAGCGGTGCCGCCCTCGCCCTGGCCGTGAGCCTGATCGGCGGCCAGGGCGAGTCGCCCGACAACGGTCGCGCACCGCATGCCGCGTCGGCCGTCACATCCGCCCCGTCCGGCGGGAACCGAGCCGAAGAAGAGAAGCAGGCCGGAGAGCCGAGCCGGGCCGGAGGGAGGGAGCCGGCGGGGAGACCGCTGCCGCGCTCCAGGCCGACCCGCCTGGTCATCCCCAAGATCTCGGTCAACGCCCCCTTCACCGCCCTTGCCATCGGGCGTTCCGGCCAGCTCGAACCCCCTCCGCCCGACGAGACCAACCTCGTCGGCTGGTATGCCGACGGCGCGTCGCCCGGTGAGGCCGGCACGGCGATCATCGCCGGGCATGTGGACACCCGGACCTCCCCGGCCGTCTTCGCGGAGCTCGGGGAACTGAAGAAGGGGGACCGGTTCCAGGTGCGGCGAGCCGACGGGCGAACCGCCTCCTTCGTGGTCGACAGCGTGGAGTCGTTCGACAAGGACCGCTTCCCCAACGAGCGCGTGTACGCGGACACCTCCGAGGCCGAGGTGCGCCTCATCACCTGTTCGGGGGATTACGACCGCGTGGCCAGGGACTACACCGAGAACCTGGTGGTCTTCGCCCACCTGGTCTGACGCCGGGAGGGGCCTGATGCGGATCAGGCCCGCCCGTGTGCCTCCTGCGAGCGCCGTGACAGAGAGTCGATGACCACCGCCGCGAAGAGCACACCGCCCGTGATGATGAACTGGACGGCGGCGGGGGTGTCCGTGATCGCCATGCCCGAGGAGATCGACTGGATCACCAGCATGCCGAGTACCGCGGACCAGGTCGTACCGCGTCCTCCGAACAGGCTGGTGCCCCCGATGACGGCGGCCGCGATGGCATTGAGCAGCAGAACCCCCGAGCCCGAGGTCTGGCTCACCGAGGTGATGCGCGAGGCCAGGAACAGGCCGCCGGCCGCGGCCAGGGTGCCCGAGACGGCGAGCACCGCCGTCTGCACCCGGATCACGCTCAGGCTGGCGCGGCGGGCGGCCTCGACACTGCCGCCGAGCGCGTAGACCTGCCGCCCGTAGTGCGTGCGGCGCAGGACGACGTCGAGGCCGGCCACCGCCACGAGGAAGATCAGGAGAGCGAGCGGCAGGCCCTGGAACCGGTTGAGCAGATACGCGGCGGCGAACGCGGTCACCGCGACCGCTCCCGCGCGCACCCCGATCCCGCGCAACGAGCGGTGCGGCATGCCGACGGCCTTGCGGCGCCGCATGTCCTGGAAGGACACGAGGAAGACCAGTCCCGCGCCCACCGCCGCCACGCCGTAGGCGACGCCGTCCTGGGTGAAGTAGTAGCTGGTCAGCTTGGCGACCAGCCCGCTCTCATCGAGGTTGACGGTGCCGCTGGTCCCGAGGATGTAGAGCATGAGTCCGTTCCAGGTGAGCAGCCCGGCGAGCGTGACGACGAACGCAGGTACCCGGGTCTTGGCGAAGGAGTAGCCCTGGACGGTTCCCGCGAGGGTGCCCGCGAGCACCCCGATGATCAGGGCGATCCACTCCGGCACGCCGTGCTTCACGTTCAGCACGGCGAACACGGCCGCCGCCAGGCCGCTGATCGAGCCGACCGACAGATCGAGCTCACCGAGCAGCAGGACGAAGACGATGCCGACCGCGATCAGGCCCGTACCCACGATGTCCACGCTGAGGTTGGACAGGTTGCGCGGCGAGAGGAAGTTCTCGTTGAGGGACTGGAAGATGATCCAGACCGCGGCCAGGACCAGGACGACGGGGACTGCGCCCAGCTCACCGGCGCTCAGCTTGTGCCGTACGACGTCGATCCAGCCCTCCATGGCACGGGCCACGGCCCGCCCGTGGTGCGGCTGACCGGACTCGGCGGTGGGCGCGCCGGGTTCGGTCCGCGTGTGGTCCGCCATGGTGCGCCTCCCTTTCACCACCTCGCCTCCCGTGGACCCATCTGACGGGGAACGTTCTCCGTGGCGCCGGTGATGGACGAGATGATCTGTTCCTGGGACGCGGTGTTCACGTCGAAGAAGCCGTTGTTGCGGCCGAGCCGCAGCACGGCGGCCCGGTCCGCGAGAGCTTTGACGTCCCCCATGTTGTGGCTGATCAGGAGGATCCCCAGACCGTGGTCGCGCAGCTGGTCCACGAGGTCCAGGACCTCGGTGGTCTGCTCAAGTCCCAGCGCGGCGGTCGGCTCGTCGAGGAGCAGGACCCGCGGCTCGCCGAGCAGCGAACGGGCGATGGCGACCGTCTGCCGCTGGCCGCTGGACAGGGAGACGACGGGGGCGCGCGGATCGGGCACGGCCCTGGTCAGGCGTTCCAGCAGGTGCCTCGTGCGGCGCTCCATCTCCACCTCGTCCAGAAACCCGTACCGGCGGATCTCCCGCCCGAGGAACAGGTTGCCGACGACGTCGAGGTTCCCGCACAGCGCGAGGTCCTGGTAGACGGTGGCGATACCGAGGTTCCGCGCGTCGTGCGGGCGCCTGATGTGGACCGTCCGGCCCTCCCACTCGATGACGCCCCGGTCCGCGGGAGCGACCCCGGAGATCACCTTCACCAGGGTGGACTTGCCGGCCCCGTTGTCGCCCAGCAGGGCGACCACCTGACCGGCGTGGATCTCCAGCTCGATGTCCGTGAGGACCTCGACCACGCCGTAGCGCTTGCACACGCCGCGCAGTGCGAGCAAGGGGGGAGTCGGCACGGGAACATCTCCTTCTCGGGGGCCCCGATCGGTCGGAAACCAGGTCAGGTCAGCCCGGCCCTGTCGCAGGCGGCGGCGAGCTGGGGAGTGCAGATCTGCCGGATCGTGTAGACACCGTCCCTGATCAGGGTTTCCTCGATGTTGTCGACGGTCACGGAGACCGGGCTGAGCATGACGGCCGGAACCGTCTGCCCGTCGGGGGTGGTCACCTTGCCCGTGGACACCGGGTCGAGGCTGTCACCGCGGGCCGCGGCCACGGCCAGGGTGGCGCCGGCGGAAGCCTCCGGACCGAAGGGCTTGTAGACGGTCATGTACTGATCGCCGCCGACGATGCGCCGCAGGGCTCCGAGTTCGGCGTCCTGCCCGGTGACGGGGGGCAACGGCTCGACCTTGTTCGCCTTCAGGGCGGAGATGCTGCCGGCTGCGAGGCCGTCGTTGGCGGCGTAGACCCCATGGATGTTGGCGACGCCGAGCGCGGAGATGGCGCCGGACATGTTCATGTTCGCGGCCTCCGTCCTCCACAGGAGGGTGTCGTACTCCTTGCCGATCTTCACCTTGCCCCGCAGAACGGACAGGGCGCCCTTCTTGAACGCCACCGCGTTGGGGTCGCTGGGATCGCCGTTCATCATGACGATCTGCTCGCTGCGCATCCTGTCGCCCATGGCCTTCAGCAGGGCCCTGGCCTGGAGACGGCCGACCTCCTCGCCGTCGAAGGAGACGTACCCCGAGATCGGGCCCTCGGCGAGGCGGTCGTAGGCGATGACCGGGATGCCGGCCTGCTCCGCCTGCCTGACCGCGGGGGCCAGCGACCTGGCGTCCACGGCCACGAGCACGATGGCGTCGACATCCTGGGTGATCATCGAGTCCATCTGCTCCTGCTGGAGGGCCACATCGCCCTTGGCGTTGGCGTGCTCGACCGTGCAGTCGCCGCAGAGCTCCTCCGTCTTCTGCTCGAAGAAGGGCCTGTCCTGTGTCTCCCAGCGGGCCGTGGTGGCGTCCGGCAGCAGCAGGCCGATCGTCGGCGAGTCGTCCCCGCCGGAGTCGTTCCCCGCATCGGACCCGCAGGCCGCGAGAGTGACGGCTGTCGAGACCGCGGTCATGGCGAGGGCCGTGTCCCGTATGCAGGCCTTCATGTGGATGCAGGCCTTCATGTGAGAGACCTCCCTTGACCTTCACCGTGCCTGGCGAGGGGGCGCTCACGGTTGTCCGCGATCACGGAGGACCAGTGGGGTCGTCACCATTTCTGCAAGACCGCCACGTCGTCAGTGTGACACCGGCTGCGGTGAACTGCGAATGCAGTGGCCATCGATGCCGTGGAGCCCGGCGGGCCCCGACACCGATGGCGGGCAGACGACTCTGTCTGGTTTGCCGGTATATGCGATTCTGGTGTGTGGGTGCCCCGATCTGGACTCTTTCGGCACCTGCGGCATGGACGGGAGGTAGGTTGCGGACATGCCTCATGACGGCCCTGCCCCGGCCGGAGTATCCGAGCCACGGGCGCCCGAGGCCGGCGCCGCAGACACGGGTTCACCGCCTCCGGTGCCGGGTGCAGCCGCGAGTGATCGGGCCCTGACGTTCGCCGGAGCGGCGCTGGCGGCGCTGTATGTGCCCGGCGCCGGGGACGCCGGGCTCCGGCTGGTGGAAACGGCCGGATGCGGCGCCGCCCAGTACCGGCTGCCGGAGCATCTGCCCCTGACCGGTGGCTCGCCCGCGGCACACGCGCTGCACCTCGACCGGCCGGTGTGGCTGGGCTCCGCGGCACTCGCCTCCTTCGCCGAGGGCGGGCCGACGCCGGCGCGCGGGGAGGCGACCCTCGGTGCGCTGCCCCTGGAGGCGGAGGGCAGGCGGCTGGGCTGCCTCGTCGTCGTGGGGACGTCCCCCGACGGCTTCGACGTCGAGCAGCAGCGCTTCCTGGAGCGGTACGCCGACGCCGTCGCCGACCTGCTCCGAGCCGGAAACGGCCGGCCGCCGCCGACGTCGCTGCTGGGGCCCGCCCTGCGGAGTCTGCGCGTCGGCTCGTTCGTCCTGGTGCCGGACACCGGCGTGATCGAGGCGGACGAGACCCTGCTGGAGCTGGTCGGCATCACCCCCGACGACTTCGACGGCAAGGCGGACACCCTGCTCTCGCACGCCCTCCCGGAGGACATGCACGCGCTGATGTCGGTGCTGGAGCCGTCCACCCAGGCCTTCGGCCGGCGCGAGCTGGAGTTCCGCGTCCGTTGCCCGACCGGTGAGATGCGCTGGCTGAGCATGGGATGCCGGGTGGTCACGGGCACCGACGACCGGCCGGAGCAGGTGCTGGGCGTGGTGACGGCCACCTCGGTGCTGCGCCGGACCGCCGACGACGTCTCCCGGATCCAGTGGCTGACCGCCGCACTCGACGATGCCGCAACCGTCAGTGAGGTCAGCCATGTGCTGGTCACCGCGCTGCGTGAACCACTGGGTGCCGACCGGGTGGCGCTCGCCGAACTGCAGGACGACCGGCTCACGGTCACCGTCCTCGACCCGCCGCAGCCCTCCGCCTGGCCGAGGGCCTGGCGCTCCGAGTGGCGTACGGAGTGGCCCGACGCACCACTCAGCGCCCTGCCCACGCTGCAGATGGCGCTGCGGGACGGACGCCTGGATCTGTGGCCCGCCGGCACCTCCCTCGAACCCGCCCTCGCGGGCGTCGGCGACGGAGGTCTGGCCGTCCTGCCACTCCCCGCCAAGGGCAGGATCGCCGGCGTGTGCCTGGTCGGCTGGGACCAGCCGCACGAGTTCGCCCCCGAGGAGAGGTCCCTGCTGACGGCCACCGCGGCGCTGGCCGGGCAGGCCCTCAAGCGCGCGCACGCGCATGACGCCGAGCAGGAACTCGCGACGATGCTGCAGCGCAGCCTGCTGCCCCGGCGCCTGCCCGAACTGCCCGGAGGGACGGCCGTCGCCCGCTATCTGCCCGCCAGGCGCGGCCTGCAGGTCGGCGGCGACTGGTACGACGTCATCGCGCTCTCCGAGGACCGGGTGGCGCTGGTCATCGGGGACGTACAGGGGCACAGCGCCGGAGCCGCGACCATCATGGGCCAGATGCGGACCGCGGTCAGGGCGTACGCGGTGGAGGGGCACCCGCCCGACGTGGTGGTCTCCCACGCCAACCGCCTGCTCGTCGGTATGGAGACCGACCTGTTCGCCACCTGCTGCTATGTCGAACTGGACATGGAGGAGGGCAACACTCTGTTCGTCCGGGCCGGGCACCTCTCCCCGCTGCTCCGCCACCCCGACGGCACCACCGAGGAGGTGCAGGTCGAGGGCGGGCTCCCGCTCGGCATATCGGCGGAGGCGGAGTTCCCCATGACAGCGGTCGCCCTGACCCCCGGCGCGGTGCTCGCCCTGGTCACCGACGGCCTGGTCGAGGCCGCCGATCTGCCGCTGGACGAGGGCATGGACCGCACCCGCGCCGCCCTCGCCGCGGCCGACCCGGAGGACCCGGGGCGGATGGCCGACGAACTGCTCGGCGACGGCGTCCGCCGTGAGGACGACGTGGCACTGCTGCTGTTGCGCTACGACGGCATGAAGACCCGGCCGATACGGGCCGGCTGGGTGGTGTGGCGGCTGCCCGACGCCGTCATGCACGCCCGCCGTTTCACCGCACGCACCCTGCGCAGGTGGAAGGTCGACCAAGCGGCCGACGCGGTGCTGCTGGTCGTCTCCGAACTGGTCACCAACGCCTTGGTGCACACTCAGGGCGCGGTCCGCCTCGACCTGGTGCTCCGCGGGGACCGGGTGCGCGTCAGCGTGAGCGACTCCTCGCCGCGAGCGCCCGCCAAGCCGGTGATCGTGGACTGGGAGGCCACCGGCGGGCGGGGCCTGCTGCTGGTCGAGGCGATGTCGGATGCCTTCGGCTCGGTGCCGGTGGCCGGTGGCAAGCAGGTGTGGAGCGAGATCGTCGTGCCGGGAGGTGAGCCGGTTCCCGCGGAATCCGGACTCGGCAGCGAGCGAGGAGGGCTGCTGTGAAAACCCGCGCGCGGCATGTCGTCGCGGCACTCGTCGCGGTCGTCATGACGGTGTCCCTGGCCGCCTGTGGGGGAGACGACGGTGCCGGCACGGACACCTTCACCGTCGGACTGCTCCTCCCCAACCGGGCGACCCCCCGCTGGGAGCATTCCGACAAGCCGCTGATCGAGAAGCGGGTGAAGGAGCTGTGCCCCGGCTGCACCATCGCGTACGCCAACGCCGAGAACGACGCGGCGCGGCAGCAGAACCAGGTGACCTCCATGATCACCAAGGGGGTCAGGGTCCTGATCCTCGACGCCGCCGACAGCAGAGCGCTCCGCTCCTCCATCCAGGAGGCGCGCCGGGCGGACGTCCCGGTCGTCGCCTACGACCGGCTTGCCGAGGGCCCGATCTCGGGTTTCGTGAGTTTCGACGGCGCGCAGGTCGGCAGGCTCCAGGGCGAGGCGCTGCTGAAGGCCATGGGCGACACGGCGAACAGCCGGAGCGTCGTCATGATGAACGGCGACCCGACCAGCCCCAACGCCGCCTGGTTCCGCAGGGGCGCGCTGTCCGTCCTCACCGGCAAGGTGAAGATCGGCAGGTCGTACGACACCCTGGGCTGGCGGTCGGAGAACGCCCACGCCAACATGTCCGCCGCCATCACGGCGCTGGGCCCGGACCGGATCGGCGGCGTCCTCGCGGCCAACGACTCCATCGCCGCAGGGGTCATCTCCGCGCTCAAGAGCGCCGGTGTCCACCCCCTGCCTCCCGTCACCGGTCAGGACGCCGATCTGGACGCCGTACGGCGGATCGTCAAGGGCGAGCAGTACATGACGGTGTACAAACCGTTCGAGACGGAGGCCGACTCGGCGGCCGCCATGGCCGTCGCCCTGGGCCGCGGTGAGGACCTCGGCGACATCGCCACGACGACGATCGACAGCCCCACCACCGAGCGCATCCCGGCCGTGCTGCTGACCCCCAGGGCGGTGACGGCCGACACGATCGAGCAGGTCCTCGTCAAGGACGGTGCGTACACCGTCGAGCAGATCTGCACACCGGCGCTCCGGGCGGCCTGCGACCGGGCCGGGCTCACCGGGTGAGGCGGAACCGGAGGGTGAGGATCTGGAAGGGGCGCAGGGTCAACCGGACGGTGTCACCGGTGACCTGATGGCTCGTCGGGTCGTCGAGTGGGCGTTCCAGGAGGTCGGTCGTGGTGGCGGAGGTGAAGGGGAAGCCGGCGGTGAGGGTGGCGCGGGCGCGGGTGCCGTGGGACTCGTAGAGACGGACGACGATGTCGCCGGACCGGTCGTCGGCGAGCTTGACGGCCTCCACGACGACCCCCGCGTGGTCGACCGAGAGCAGCGGAGCGACGGGCGTGCTGCCCTGGCGGACGCGTTCGGGCAGGTTGAAGTGGTAGCCCTCGCGCACGGCGTCGGCGATACCGGCGCCGACGACCAGGGCGTAGCGGAGCCGGTGGGTGCCCTGGTCGGTGTCCGGGTCGGGGAAGCGGGGGGCGCGCAGCAGGGAGAGCCGGACCGTGGTCGTGGTGCCGCCGTCGGGCCGGACATCGCGGGTGACGTCATGGCCGTAGGTGGAGTCGTTGACCAGGGCGGCGCCCCAGTCGCGTTCGCCGACGTGCAGGAACCGGTGGGCGCAGACCTCGAACTTGGCGGCGTCCCAGCTGGTGTTGGTGTGGGTGGGCCGTTCGACGTGTCCGAAGGGGATCTCGGCGCTGGAGTGCGCGGCGCGGACGTCCAGCGGGAAGGCGGCCTTGAGGAGTTTCTCCTTCTCGTGCCAGTCGACGACGGTGTCGATGACGAGACGCCTGGAACCGGCGGGCAGGGTCAGGTGCTGTTCGATCCGTGAAGCCCCGAAGGCGCGGACCACGCGGACGGCCCCCTCCGCCGCGGTGACCGACTCGGCGTCCGTGAGGTCGCGGACCGTGTTGCGGTGGAAGGCGTCGACGTCCCAGGCGTCCCACTGGTTGGGGAAGTCCTGGTGCAGCTGGAGCAGGTTGGCGACCGCACCGGGCGGCAGTGCCTCACGGTCGGCGGTGCGGTCGTGGGCGGACGTGATCAGGCCCCGTGCGTCGACGGTCACCCGGATCAGGCCGTTGTCCAGGAGGAAGCCGTCGCCGTCAGCGACCGGCGGCACGTTGCCCTCGGCCGGGCCGGTGCGGACAGCCGCGCCGAGTGCCGGGACGTCCCCGCGGGCGTGCGGGGCGGCGTTGAAGACGACCCTCCCCTCGCCGGGCCCGGCCAGGGCGCGCTGCGCGTCCTCGACGATCTGTTCCAGCTCCCGGGCGACGGCCTGGTACGTCTCCTCGGCCTCGCGGTGCACCCAGGCGATCGACGTCCCCGGCAGGATGTCGTGGAACTGGTGCAGCAGCACCGTCTTCCAGAGCCGGTCCAGTGCCTCGTACGGGTACGGGTGGCCGTGCCGCACGGCGGCGGTGGCCGCCCACAGCTCGGCCTCGCGCAGCAGGTGCTCGCTGCGCCGGTTGCCCTGCTTGGTGGCGAGCTGGCTGGTCAGCGTCCCCCGGTGGAATTCCAGGTACAGCTCGCCGGACCACACCGGGGCGCCGCCGTTCGCCTCGTACTCGGCGTGCGCGCGGGCGAAGAAGGTGGCGGGCCGCTCCAGCGTGACCCGGGCCGAGCCCTCCAGATCGGCCAGCCGGGCGGCGCGGGCCAGCATCTCGCGGGTGGGGCCACCGCCGCCGTCGCCGTAGCCGAAGGGGATGAGGGAGTGGTTGGCGGCGGCCTTGTCCTGGAAGTTGCGCACGCTGTGGGCGATGTCGGCGCCGGACAGGTCGCCGTTGTAGCTGTCGACGGGCGGGAAGTGGCTGAAGATCCGGGTGCCGTCGATGCCCTCCCACCAGAAGGTGTGGTGCGGGAACTTGTTGGTGGTGTTCCAGGAGATCTTCTGGGTGAGGAACCAGCGCACCCCCGCCAGCTTCATCAGCTGGGGCAGGGCGGCGTTGTAGCCGAAGGTGTCCGGCAGCCACATCTCCTCGGTCTCGACGCCGAACTCCTCCACGTAGAACCGCTTGCCGTGGACGAACTGGCGGACCAGCGACTCGCCGCCGCTGAGGTTCGTGTCGGGTTCCACCCACAGGCTGCCGGTGGGCAGGAACTGCCCGGTCTTCACCTTCTCCCGGGCGCGCTCGTACACGTCGGGCCGGTGCTCCTTGAGCCAGGCCAGCTGCTGCGCCTGGGACATCACGAAACGGAACTCAGGGTGGTCGTCCATGAGCTGGGTGACATTGGAGACCGTACGGGCGACCTTGCGCACCGTCTCGCGCAGCGGCCAGAGCCAGGCCGTGTCGATGTGGGCGTGCCCGACCGCGGAGATGCGGTGCGCGCTCGCACTCGCCGGTGCCGCCAGCGCCGGGGCCAGCGCCGCGCGTGCCGCGGCAGCGCTGCCGCCGACGTCCTGCAGGTCCACCGCGTCCAGGGCGTGTTCGACCGCCCGCAGAATCTGCCAGCGGCGCGGCGACTCCACGGGCAGCTCCTGCATCAGCTGCCCGAGCACCTCCAGGTCCTGTACGAGTTCGTGGACCTCCCGGTCGAAGACGGCGAGGTCCAGCCGCCGCAGCCGGTACAGCGGTTCACCGGGGTCGGCGGCCGGGTCGCCCAGCCAGGGCGCGCGTCCGCCGACCGATGTCGGACCGAACGTGAGCCGGTCGGGGGCGGTGTGCATGACGACGGGGTTGGCGGCGGCCTCGATGTACCGGACGACCTCCTCGCCGCCGGCGGCCGACGCGGTGACCGGCAGCCAGGTGTTGCGCGGGTTGAGCGCCTTCACGGCGGTGCCGTCGGCCCGGTGGACCAGGCCCTCGGCGGAGAAGCCGGGGGAGTGCGGGGAGAACCCCAGGTCGAGCACGGCCTCGACGGGCAGCCCCGCCCACTCGGCCGGGATCGAGCCGCTGACCCGGAACCAGCTCGTCGACCAGGCGGGACCCCACCGGTCGCCGACCCGTGCCGGGCGGTAGGGCGCGGACAGGCCCTCGTGGACCGGCACCGGTTCGCCGGGCACGTTCCAGATCTCGACCCGGAGGGGGACCGACCGGGCGTGGACGGCCGGGCGGATGCGTTCGTTCAGCACCCGGGCGAGCCGCTGCTCGGTGAGTTCACGGTCGTAGTGCATGGAGGTGGTCTTCCGTGGGAGGTGTGGGGGTCAGCCCTTGAGCGCGCCGCCCAGCGCGAAGCCGCCGCCCAGCTTCCGGGACAGCAGCAGGTAGAGCATCACGACGGGCAGGGAGTAGAGCATCGAGAACGCCGACAGTTGCCCGTACTGTGTCTGGTCGTGGGCGCTGAGAAAGGTGAACACGCTGACGGACGCGGGGAGTTTCTCCGGGGACAGCAGCAGGATGAAGGGGACGAAGAAGTTCCCCCACATGCCGATGAAGGTGAAGATCGTGACCACGATGACGCCGGGGCGCATCAGCGGCAGGACGATCCGCCACAGCACCTGAAGGGTGTTCGCGCCGTCGATCCGGGCGGACTCCTCCAGCACGATCGGCACACCGTCCATGAAGCTCTTCATCAGCCAGATCCCGAACGGCAGCGCGGACGCGGCCAGGAACAGCGTCGTACCGGGCATCGAGTCGATGAGGTTCACCTGCACGAACATGCTGTAGACCGGGATCATCACTGCGGTGATGGGCAGCCCGGTGGAGAACAGGATCGTGTACAGGAACGGGCGGCGCAGCCGCGACCGGTACCGGGACAGCGGATAGGCGGCCAGCACCGACACCACCACCGTCACCAGCGTCCCGAAGCCGCACAGCAGCAGGCTGTCGAACAGCGGCCGGTAGGTGGTGTCGACGTTGAGGATCGCGTCGAAGTTGCCGAGCGTGAGCGACGACGGCCAGGTCAGCCGGAAGCTGTTGGTGTGGCTGACCGAGGCCAGCAGCATCCACAGCAGGGGCAGGACGTACGCAAGCGAGACCGCCAGCAGAACGGCGTTCACCGCGATACGGCCGGGGAGGGGGCGGCGCCGTCGCGAGGCCTGCGGTGCGGGGGTGGTCGTACTCCGCCGGGCCGGACTGGCGGGCGGGGAAGCGACGGCGGCCATCAGTCGTCCTCCAGTTTCAGCAGCCGGATGTACACGACGGAGAACAGGGCGCCGACCACCAGCAGGACCAGGGCGATCGCCGTGCCGTAGCCGATGAGGCTGTTCTGGAACGCCTGCTGGTACATGAAGATCGGCAGGGTCTCGCTCTTGTTGCCCGGTCCGCCGCGGGTCATGGTGTAGATCAGGCCGAAGACGGAGAGCGTCTGCAGCGTGATCAGCATCAGGTTGGTCATGATCGACCGCCGGATGACCGGCAGCACGACCCGCCACAGCCGCTGCCAGGGACCCGCACCGTCCATCTCGGCCGCCTCGGTCAGCTCCTGCGGCACGTCGTTGAGGGCGGCGGAGAAGACCATCATCGAAAACGCCGTGCCCCGCCAGACGTTGGCGAGGCACACCGCCAGGATCGGCATCGTGTACAACCAGTTCTGCTGCGGCAGGTGCAGGGCGTCCAGGATGGCGTTGAGCGAGCCCTGGCGGTAGAAGAACGCGTACATGAGATAGCCGGCGACCACCTCGGGCAGCACCCAGGCGCCGATGACGACGCCGTTGGTGAGCGCCCGGACCGGCTTCTCCGCCTTCTCCATCAGCACGGCCAGCGCCAGCCCCAGGGTGTTCTGGCCGACGACGGCGGAGCCGAGGACGAACGCCAGCGTCAGCCAGACCGCGTTCAGGAAGTCGGTGTCGTCGAGCGCCCGCTGGAAGTTGTCCAGGCCCACGAAGTGCGTGCCGGCCGCGCCGGTGAGCTGCATGTCGGTGAACGCGTAGTACACGCAGTAAGCGATCGGTCCGGCCAGGAAGACGGCCAGCAGGACCAGCGACGGCAGCATCGGCAGGCCGCGCAGCAGGGACCGTACGGCGGCGGGCGGCGCCCCGCCGGGCCGGTGGCGGTCGCCGGCCTTGCGGGGCGCCGAGGTCAGCGCGGTCACGGGGCACCCTTGACGGTCTTGTCACCGCCCACGGCGGCCTTCACATCACTGTCGTAGGTGGCGGCCGCCTCGCCGACGGAGGCCTGGTTCGTGGTCACCGATTCCATGGCCTTCTGGATCGCGGTCGAGACCTGGTTGTAGACGGGCAGGCCGGGCCGGTAGTGGGTGTACTTCACGAGGTCGGTGAAGAACTTGTTGGTCTCCACGGCGTTCAGATATGCCGGGTCACTGGCGGCGTCCGTGCGGACCGCGATGCCGGCGTTGATGGCGTTCCACTTGGCGTGGTTGGCCTTCGTCTGGACGGTGGTGAGGAACTTCCAGGCCAGATCAGGGTTCTTGGCCTTCGCCGGGATCGACCAGGCCCAGCCGCCGGACATGCTGACCTTGCCGGGTGCCTGGCCGTTCTGGGTGGGCATGGCCGCGGTGCCGATCACCGTCTTCCACTGGCTCCACGGTTTGGAGCTGGTGGGGCCCCAGTTGTTGGGCATCCAGGAGCCGTCGATGTCCATCGCCAGCTTGCCCTGGGGGAACAGTTCGGTGCCGACGGTGGTACCGAAGTTGGCACCGAGGGCCTGGTCCACCGGAGGGCCGAGCTTCTCGTGGTAGACGGTGTGGACGAAGTCGAGCGAGTCCTTGAAGGCCTTGCTGCCCACGACCCACTTCTTCTGGCCGGCGTCGTAGAGGGACTTGTCGCCCGCCGGAGTGCCGTACAGCAGCATCTCGAAGCCCTGCATGGAGGAGGCCTCGCCGCCCGCCGTGCCGGTGTAGAGGTTCAGCGGGACGACACCGGGCAGCTTCGCCTTGATCTTCCTGGCCGCGCTGAGGATGTCGTCCCAGGTCTTCGGCTGCCAGGGCACGGAGATCCCGGCCTTGGTGAAGAGCTGCTTGTTGTACCAGATCCCGCGGGTGTCGGTGCCGTCCGGGACGCCGTACATCTTGCCGTCCGAGCCGCCGCGCACCGCGTTCTTGGAAGCCGGGGCGAACTTCGACCAGTCGCTCCACTTGGCCAGGTAGGCGTCGAGCGGCTTGAGGTAGCCGCTCGCGATGTCGGAGTTGATCAGGAAGGTGTCCTCGTAGACCAGATCGGGGGCGGTCGCGGGGGACCGCATCATCAGCTGGATCTTGGTGTAGTAGTCGTTCTCCGAGGCGGTGACCGGGACGAGGGTCACCTTGGTGCCCGGGTTGGCCTTGGTGAACTGCTTGACCATCGAGGCGAGGAAGTCGGCATGGAGCTTGTTGTTGCTGTCCAGGTTCTGCCAGTAGACGACCTTGATCGACTTGGCGGAGCTGCCCGAGGACCCCGAACCGCAGCCGGAGACGAGCAGGGCGGTGGTGGCGGTGAGGGCTGCGGCAGCGAAAAGTCTCGAACGCACTGTGGTTCCTCCGGAACGCGAACCTGAGGGGAAGCCGCGACTGAGTGCGGGCTTCGGGCAGCTCGAACGAGGCGTTCCACTCGGCGCCACCCCGCGCGACCTGGCCTTGCGGGCCCGGCTTGGTGGCGCACAGCTAAATCCAATTGATGGATTAAGTCAACGCTTCCGGTGTGTAAACTTTCGGCACGGATCACCGATATCAGGAGGAGCGGCAGGTGACCGACAGGTGACGAGGCTCGGTGGGACGAACCTGCCGCGGGTGGGCGGCTACAACCAGGCCGTCGTGCTGGACGCCATCCGCACGAGGGGCCCGGTGAGCCGTGTCGAGCTGGCGGTGCTCACGGGCCTGACCAACCAGACCGTCTCCAACGTCGTCCGCAAGCTGCTCGACGCCGGCCTGGTGACGGAGTCCGGCCACGCCCCGTCCAACGGAGGCAAGCGCCGCACGCTGCTGTCCCCCCGCCCCGACGGCGCCTACGCGCTCGGCGTCCACCTCGATCCCGACGCGGCCGTCATCGTCCTGGTCGACCTCGCCGGCGAGGCGGTCATGACCCGCCGGCTCCGGCTCACCATGCCGAGCGAGCCCGCCGACGTCGTGGACCGGGTGGCCCGCGCGGCGCTGCGCCTCGTCGACCGGTCCGCCGTGGACCCCGACCGGCTGCTGGGCCTGGGCGTCGCGGCGCCCGGCCCGATCGACGGTTCCGCCGGTGCCGTCGTCTCCCCGCCGAACCTGCCCGGCTGGGACCGCGTGCCGCTGACGAAGATGTTCGCCGAGGCCACCGAGATGCCCGTAGCGCTGGACAACGACGCCACCGCCGCCGCCATCGGCGAACGCTGGATCGGCGGCGAGGCCAGGGCGGGCAGCTTCCTGTTCATCTACCTGGGTACCGGCATCGGCGCCGGCATCGTCCTCAACAACACGGTTCTGCACGGCGATTCGGGCAACGCCGGGGAGTTCGGGCACATGGCGGTCGAGCCGGGCGACCGGGTCTGCCACTGCGGCGGCACCAGTTGCCTCGGCCCGTACTGCACCCCGGCGGCGATCATCGACGATCTGCTGCGACGCCACGGGCCGGCCGCGGCCGACCGCATCGGCCTCGCCGGCACACCGGACGCCCTGCACGAGGACTGGAAGCGCCTGCGCCGCGCCGCCCGCAGCGGCGACCCGGACGCCCGCGACGTCGTACGCCACGCCGCCCGACGTATCGGTCAGGCCGTCCGGGGCGCGGCCAGCCTGCTCGACGTCGGCCGCGTCGTGCTCGGGGGTGAGGGACTGCGGGGCATCGAGCCCCTCGTGCGCGAGGAGATCGACACGGCCGTCAACAGCACGTCCGTCGCCCGGGCCATCCGTCCCGTCGCGATCGAGCAGAGCGTCATCGGCGAGACGGTCGGCGCCGTCGGTGCCGCGTCCCTGGTGCTGCACGGTAACTACACGCCCGGCTGGCGCATGCTGACGGAGGCCTCCGGCTGAACCGGAGGCCCCCCGTCAGCCCTCTCATGCGCTCACGCGACCCCGCAGCACGAGCCGCTTCAGCAGCGGCCAGGCCAGCAACAGCACGATCACCGCGTACACCGTCACCGCGAACGGCGTGTTCACCAGCCCCGTGACGCTGCCGTCGCTGATCTGCAGGGCACGCCGCAGCTGCTGCTCGGCGTTGGGGCCGAGGATGACGCCGATGACGGCGGGCAGCACCGGCAGTCCGTAGCGCCGCATACCGAACCCGATCAGGCCGATGATCAGCAGGATCACCAGGTCGATCACCTCGCCGCCGACCGCGTACGCGCCGACCGCCGCGAAGAACAGGATCCCCGCGTACAGGTACGGCCGCGGAATCCGCAGCAGCTTCGCCCACACCGGCGCCAGTGGCAGGTTGAGCGCGAGCAGCAGCACCATGCCGACGAAGAGGGAGGCGATCAGGCCCCACACCAGGTCGGGTTCGCGCTCGAAGAGCAGCGGGCCCGGCTGGATGCCGTACTGCTGGAAGGCGGCCAGCATCACCGCCGCGACCGCCGTGGTCGGCAGCCCCAGGGTCAGCATCGACACCAGGGTGCCCGCCGCCGAGGCCGACGCCGCCGACTCCGGTCCCGCGACGCCCTCGATCGCGCCCTTGCCCCACTCGTCCTTGTGCTTCGACAGGCGCTTCTCCGTGACGTACGACAGGAAGGTGGGGATCTCCGCACCGCCCGCAGGGATCGCGCCGAACGGGAAGCCGATGAACGGGCCGCGCGCCCACGACTTCCAGGTCCGCTTCACATCGCCCCGGCCCAGCCACGGGCGGCCCACCGGGATCGGCTCCGGCGGCCTGCGCCGCAGGTGCGCCGCCACCCACAGGGCCTCGCCGATGGCGAAGAGACCGACCGCGACGATCACCACGTCGATACCGTCGGTCAGCTGCAGCGAACCGAAGGTCAGCCGCTGCTGCCCGGTCATCTGGTCCAGGCCCACCAGGCCGAAGGTGAGACCGATCAGCAGGGACGCCAGGCCCCTGATGCGCGACGAGCCCAGCACGGACGTCACGGCGATGAACGCCAGCACCATGATGGCGAAGTAGTCGGGAGCGCCGATGTCCACGGCGAGCTCGGCGACAGCCGGCGCGAGCGCGACCAGCAGGAGCGTGCCGACCATGCCGCCCGCGAAGTGCCCGATGGCCGCGGCCGCGAGTGCCTGCGCGCCGCGCCCCGACTTGGCCATGGGGTTGCCCTCCATGGCGGCGACCACGGCGGCGCTCTCGCCGGGGGTGTTGAGCAGGATCGAGGTGGTCGAACCGCCGAACATCGCGCCGTAGTAGATACCGGCGAACATGATGAACGCGCCGATCGGGTCGAGGCCGTACGTCACCGGCAGCAGCAGCGCGACGGCCATCGCGGGCCCGATGCCGGGCAGGACGCCGATCGCGGTGCCGAGCAGCACACCGAGGGCGGCCCACAGCAGGTTGACGGGGGTCAGTGCCGTACCGAAGCCGTCCAGCAGGGAGTTGAGGGCATTCATGTCACAGCACTCCCATCAGCGGGCCACCGGGCAGCGGCACTCCCAGCAGGTTGTTGAAGACGACGTAGGTGACGAGGGAGAGGACGGCCGCGATGAGCGGGTCCCGGTCGGCTCTGCGGCTGCCGAGGGCGAAGGCGGCTCCCCAGAAGAGCAGGGCGCCCGCGACGGGGAAGCCGAGGGGCTCGATGAGTACGGCCGCGCCCAGGAAGACCCCGGCGAGCAGCAGCACCGTGCGCCAGTCGGCGGGCTCGGTCAGATCGATGTCCTCGCCGGACTCGGCCTGGCCGCGGCCGCCGCGCAGCACGTCCACGGCGAGCAGCGCGGCGATGAGCAGCAGCCCGGCGCCGACCACGACCGGCACGGTCTTCGGGCCGACGGGGCCGCGCTGGGCGATGTCGACGTCCATGGTGAGCGCGTCGGTGAGGACCAGCACGCCGAGCGCCAGCAGCAGGACACAGACGCCGAGTTCGGAGTGGTCGCGCAGCCATGAGCGGCGCTCGGCCGCAGGGGCCGGGGGAGTGTCGGTGGTGTGCGTCGTCACAGTCCCAGCTCCTTCAGCACCGAAACCACACGCTTGTCCTGGGCGTCCAGGAACGCGCCGAACTTCTCGCCGGTGAGGAAGGCGTCGTCCCAGCCGTTCTGCCGCATGGACTTCTGCCACTCGTCCGAGTCGTGCAGCTTCTCCACCAGCCGGACGAGCTTGCCGCGCTCGGCGTCGGTCAGGCCGGGCGGGGCGACGATGCCACGCCAGTTGGTGAAGTTCACGTCGTAGCCCGCCTCCTTCAGCGTGGGCGCGTCCAGGCCGTCCACCCGTTCGGGACCGGTGACCGCGAGGAGGCGCAGCTCGCCCGCCTTGATCTGGTCGAGGTACTCGCCGACGCCGGACACCCCGAAGGCGACCTTGTTGCCGAGGATCGAGGCGAGCAGTTCGCCACCGCCGTCGAAGGGGATGTAGTTGACCTCCTTCGGGGCGATCCCGGCGGCCCGCGCCATCAGCATCGGCGCGAGGTGGTCCGGCCCGCCGGGCGAGGAACCCCCGCCCACCGGGAGCTTGCCGGGGTTCTCCTTCCAGGCGGCGATGAGGTCGTCGATCGTCTTGTACGGGGAGTCCTTGGCGACCACGACGACGTCCTGTTCCTCGGTGAGCCGGGCGATCGGCGTGGTGTCGGCGAGGGTCTTGGGCGCGTGGTTGGAGCGGACGGCGCCCACGACGCCGAGGCCCATGGACATCGCGAGCTTGCCGTTGCCGTGCTCGCTCACCAGGCGGCTCAGCCCGACGGTGCCACCGGCACCGGGCAGGTTGAACACCTCGATGTTGTGGGTGAGTCCGGCGTCCTCGGCGTTCTTCGCGGCGGTGCGGGCCGTGATGTCGTAGCCGCCGCCGGGGGTGTTGGGGACCATGAAGCGCAGGCCGGGGATCTGTGTGCCGGTCTCGGCGCCGCTGCCGGTGGTCAGCAGCGGCGGTCCCACGAGCACGAGCACGGCGGCCCCGAGCAGGGCGAGGGGAGTGCGCAGGCGCACGAATGCCACCACCTGTCGGTACGGTCGATGCGGGATGGGGAGCCCTGTGGGGGAGGGTGACGTGGGCCACATGGTGCCCGCGCGCCGACGAGCTGTCTCTCTTGCGGAACCAATGGAGCTTCTGTTCTTTGTGGTCGCCGGGCAGCGTGTGCACCTCTCTTTCCCTCTTCGCAGGTGGACGCCATGATGGGGCGACCCGGTACAAGAGATTGAGCCGGTACGAGAGATTGAGTACGTCGTGGCCGTCACCTTCCGTCGTCAGACCCTCGCGGGCGAGATGCTGGTGCTCCAGCTCGCCATCGTCGTGGTGGTGCTGCTGGCGGTGGCCGCGGTCTCCCTCGCGCAGTCGGAGGCGACCTTCACCCGGGTCGAGGGCCGCCGGGTCGGCGCGCTGGCCGAGCAACTGGCCGCCAACGCGCTGGTGCGCAGCCAGCTCGCCCGGCCCGCTCCGCACGAGGCCCTGGCCACGCTGGTGAACTCCACGCAGACCCAGTCCGGCATCACCTCGGTGACGGTGGCCGACGCCGACGGCCGGATCGTCAGCTCCACGAACCCCACGGTCATCGGCGACCGGCTGCCGCTGGGGGAGGGCGCCGAGAAGGGCCGCGGCTGGTCGGGGTCGCTGACACTGGACGGCAGCCGCGAACTCGTGGCCCAGGTGCCCGTCCTCGGCGCCACCCAGGAGACCCTCGGCCGGCACCTCGGCACCGTGATGATCGGCGAGGCGGACCCGACGGTGTGGCAGCGTCTGAGCGGCGCCTCCTCGTACCTGCTCGCCTACCTCGGCATCGCCAGCGGGCTCGGCATCGCCGGATCCTGGCTGCTGGCCCGGCGCGTCAAACGGCAGACGCTCGGCCTGGAACCACGTGAGATCGCCGGGCTGGCCGAGCACCGCGAGGCGATGCTGTACGGGATCGCCGAGGGCGTGATCGCCCTCGATCCGCAGCACCGGCTCACCCTGGCCAACGAGATGGCCCGGCGCCTGCTCGGCCTGCCCGAGGACTGTGTGGGCCGGAGCCTGGCCGACCTCGGCGTCGAGGGACGGCTGCGGGACGTCCTGGCGGGGGAGGGCTCCGCCGGCCGGCGTGACGAGGTGGTCATCCGCCACGGCAGGGTCCTGGTGATGAACCGGATGACCGTCACCAAGGACGGCCGCGCGCTCGGCTCGGTCACCACGCTGCGCGACCGCACCGAACTGGCCCGGCTGGAGCGGGAGATCGGCTCCTTCCGCAGCTCCTCCGAACTGCTGCGCGCGCAGGCCCACGAGTTCGCCAACCAGCTGCACACCATCTCCGGGCTGATCCAGATCGGCGAGCAGGACGAGGTCGTGCGCTACATCCGCGCGCTGAACCAGCGCCGCCAGTCGCTGGACGTCACCCTCAGCCGCCGCGTCCGTGACACCGCTGTCGCCGCCCTGCTGATGGCCAAGGCGTCGCTGGCCGCCGAGCGCAGGGTCACGCTGCGGATCTCCGACGACACGGCGCTCGACCGGCTCGCCCCCGACGACGCGGCCGACGTGGCGACGGTGGTCGGCAACCTCGTCGACAACGCCGTCGACGCGGCCGCGCAGGGCGGTGACGACGCCTGGGTCGAGGTCGCCCTGAGGCAGGACGCCGCCAGCGTGGAGATCGTGGTCCGCGACTCCGGGCCGGGCGTCGCACCGGAACTCGCCCAGGAGGTCTTCTCCCACGGCTTCACCACCAAGGCCGCCCGGGAGGGCGAGCGCGGCATCGGCCTGGCGCTGACCCGTCTGGTCTGCGAACGTCACGGTGGTGAGATCTCGGTGACCAACACACCCGACGGGGCCATGTTCACCGCACGCATGACCGTCAGCCACCTCACCGACGCGGTGGCGGAAGGAGCGCCACGATGATCGCGACGACCGACCCGACCGACACGATCGACGTGCTGGTGGTCGACGACGACTTCATGGTGGCCCGGGTCCATCGCACCTTCGTCGAACGCGTCGAGCCGTTCCGGGTCGTCGGTGTCGCCCACACCGGCGAGGAGGCGGCCCGCGCCGTCGACGAACTCCACCCCGACCTGGTCCTGCTCGACCTGTACCTCCCGGACGTCTTCGGACTGGACGTCATCCCCCGGCTGCGCACCGCCGGACACGACTGCGACGTCATGGTCATCAGCGCCGCGCGGGAGGCCGACACGGTGCGCGGCGCCGTCCGCCACGGCGTCGTCGACTACCTCCTCAAGCCGTTCGAGTTCGATGACCTGCGCGCCCGGCTGGAGCGCTACGCCGTTCAGCGCGGCCGGCTGCTCGCCACCGTCGTGCGCAGTCAGGCCGATGTCGACCGCGTCCTGGCCGGAGCGGCCGTACCGGCGTCGGGGCTCAGCACGCTGCCGAAGGGCATGAGCGTGGAGACCGCCGCGCTGATCGAACGCACGCTGCGGGCCGCGGACGGCACCCTGTCCGCCGCCGAGTGCGCGACCCTGACCGGCGTCTCCCGCGTCAGCGCCCGCCGCTATCTGGAGCACTTCCACGCCGTCGGCAGCGCCGACGTCTCCCTGCGCTACGGCACGACGGGCCGCCCCGAGCGCCGCTACCGCTACCGCGGGCAGCCCACGGGACTCCAGCCCAGCGGGGAGGCGCGTGCCTAGGGGGTGTCCGTGAAGTCGCGTCGTCCGCCCGGAGGGCGGGCCCTGCGGAGTCCGGTGCGTGCTCTGCGGGTTCCCCTGCTCGACGAGCCTGGGGGAGCGTGCCGGGCGTCGCGGGGCAGCGCGACTGTGCGGGCGCACCCCCTGGGGGTTTCGTTGTGCGGCTCGGTTCAGGCCGCCGCGTCGACAACGCGGTGAGGTGCCGTGCCGGGCGTCGCGGACCCGGACCGATCCAGAACGAAACCCCCTGGCCGGACGGTGAACCGCCGGACGTCAGCGTGCGCCGGTCCAGTTGTGCGCGACGTCCACCACGAGACGGTCGGTCAGCTGCGTCACCCGGAACGGCAGCCGGGCCCGCACGCCGAGTCCGATCTGTGTGTCGCCCTCGAAGCTGCCGGCGAACCGTGCGTCCCGGAAGGTGCGGTACCCCGTGAGGTCGACGCCGGGCAGGGGCCGGCCCGCCCGGCCGGGGTACGTGGGGGCGCCGGTGTCCGGGTCGTAGGCGGGCGCGGTCACCCGTACCTCCAGGACGGCTCCGCCGCTCACGGGGATGAGGCGACCCGACCCGTCCTGGTAGAGGCGGTCGACGTACTTGACGGAGTAGCCGAGTCCGCTCCGGCCCGCGCCGGGGAGGTCGATCACCATACGGTCGTAGCAGTCGTGGCGGCCGGTCCTGATGTTGGTCACCGGGGCGGTCGTGGTGGAGGCGTGTGTCTTGGCGAGGCTGCCCCAGCCGGTGGGGCAGGCGGTGGTGGTCTGCGGGGAGGTGACGGCCGTGGCCGTGGCCGGGACGGCTGCCGCTCCCAGAACGGCGCTCGTGAGAGCGAGGGCAGCCCAGGTGGTTCTGATTCGTACCATGATGTCCCCCGAAGGGCCTGTGTGTCTGATATCAGGTGGGACACTCAGGCCGGCAGAACGGTTGCACTGTTCCCGCCGCATTCTCCTGGTGGCGCAGGCGATTCTGTGAGCCTGCGCGTTCACACCGTACGAGCGAAACCCCGCAACTAGACTCGCGCCCCATGCGTAACGCGAGCCCCACCAGACAGCGCAGGCTTTCCCTTCTCGGCCCGAACGGCGGGAGGAGGGCGGGGCTTCCATGAAGGGCCGGCACAAACAGTCCCGGGACCCGCGCGGACACTGGCTGTTACTGATACTCGTGCTTCCCGCGCTGTTCGCGGCCCTGCTCTTCGAGGGCTGGACCAACCACGAGGTCGACGCCGCGAAGACACGGTCGCCCTGTACCTCACCCGCACCGAAGGCGGTGGCCGAAGGAAACGGCCCCGTGGTGGGGATCAACCGCAACGGGATACAGACCGGTTCGATGCCCGCCCGTACCGTCGCCCTCACCTTCGACGGCGGCCCCGACCCCGTGTGGACCCCACGTCTGCTGGACCTGCTGCGCCGGAACCGGGCGCGCGCCACGTTCTTCCTCCACGGAGCCCAGGCCGTCCGCCATCCCGACCTGGTCCGGCGGATCCGTGCCGAGGGCCACGAGATCGGCTCGAACACCTACACCGGCGCCGTCCTCGGCGAGGCGTCTGCCCTCCGCTTCACGGCCGAACTCGACCTGACACAGACCGCGTTGGCGGGCGCCGCGGGCGTGAACACCACCCTGCTCCGGATGCCGAGGACCACCACCCCGGACACGCTGTGCGGCCGCGAGTGGCGGGCGGCCCGGCAGGCCACCGGCCGCGGCTATGTGCTGGTCACCGCCGACAAGGGGACCCGCGAGCCGGCGCAGGGCCTTGTCCGGCAGTTCAGCCAGACGGCGGCCGCGTACGCGGAGACGAGAAGGCTGCTGAAGAACCCGGACGTCGAGCAATTCACCACCGTCTCGGACGGCCTCGACCTCACCCCGTACACGCCGGTGCCGACCCTCGGGCGCCGGCAGGGCACCGCCCTGATCTGGGTCACCAAGGCGGGACAGGCCTTCTCGACCGTCATGACGTGGACCCTGGGGATCGCCGGTGCCCTCGGGGTGCTGCGCCTGGCGCTGCTCGCCCTCTTCGCCCGCGCCCATGTCCGCAGGCTGGAACGCTTCAGGCCCGGCGCGCCCTGGATGCGGGAGGTGACCGAGCCGGTCACGGTGCTCGTCCCGGCCTACAACGAAGAGGCCGGCATCGAGTCCACCGTCCGTTCGCTGCTCGCCTCCACCCACCCCGGCCTGCAGATCGTCGTGATCGACGACGGGTCGACCGACCGTACGGCGGACATCGCCGAGGGCATCGGGGACCCGCGCGTGGAGGTCGTACGCAAACCCAACGGGGGCAAGGCGGCGGCCCTCAACACCGGCCTGGCTCACGCACGGCACGGCATCGTGGTCATGGTGGACGCCGACACCGTCTTCGAACCGGACGCGATCCACCAGCTCGTCCAGCCGCTGGCGCACCCCGCCGTCGGCGCGGTCAGCGGCAACACCAAGGTCGGCAACCGGCGGCGCCTGCTGGCCAAGTGGCAGCACCTGGAGTACTGCTTCGGGTTCAACCTCGACCGCCGGATGTTCGAGGTCCTGGAGTGCATGACGACCGTCCCCGGTGCCATCGGGGCGTTCCGCAGAGAGGCGCTGGTGGGCGTCGGGGGCGTCAGCGACGACACCCTCGCCGAGGACACCGACCTCACGATGGCACTGTGGCGGGCGGGCTGGCGGGTGCTGTACGAGGAGTCGGCCGTCGCCTGGACCGAAGTCCCCACCTCGCTGCGCCAGTTGTGGCGGCAGCGCTACCGCTGGAGCTACGGCACGATCCAGGCCATGTGGAAGCACCGCGGTGCCGTCCTGGCATCGGGGACGGCCGGGCGCTTCGGCCGGCGCGGGCTGACCTACATCGCGTTCTTCCAGGTACTGCTTCCGCTGCTCGCCCCGGTCATCGACGTCTACGCCCTGTACGGCGTGCTGTTCCTCGATCCGCTGACGTCGGCCGGGGTGTGGCTCGCCTTCCTGGGCGTCCAGGTCGTCAGCGCCCGCTACGCGCTCAGACTCGACGGCGAGACGACGGGCAGCCTGTGGTCGATGCCGTTGCAGATCTTCGTCTACCGGCAGCTGATGTACCTGGTCGTCATCCAGTCCGTGGTCGCGGTCCTGCTGGGCAGCAGGCTGAAGTGGCAGCGCATGCAGCGGTCCGGCACGGCCGGTGAACACATCGGTGGCACCGCCCCGTATAAGAGCCTGCCGACGAGGTGATCCCCATGCGCTGAGCGACTGGACAGGCCGATGAACGACTGGACTGCCCGTGCGACGGGCGACGACGGGCGCGAGCCGACACGCGTCATCACAGGGAGCGGGAGGCCCGGGAACGGGTCCCCGCCCCCGACGCGGACGGCACCCCTGCCCGGCATGCCCTCACCCGCGCCCCCGGGCCGTATGGGCGACGGACGCCCGCCCCAGGAGAGCAGGACGGGGCACCGCGGCAGGAGATCCCGCAGGCGGCGCCCGGGGCGGCGGCTGGTGGCCGTCCTGCTGGCCGGGCTGCTCGGGCCCGCCCTCGGCACCTACGTGTGGGCCGACACCGAACTCGACCAGCAGGTCGACCTCGGCACGATCGGGAGCCGCGCGGCACCCGGCAAGGGCACCAACTACCTCGTCGTCGGCTCCGACAGCCGCGAAGGCCTGTCGGAGCAGGACAAGAAGGATCTGCGCACCGGCTCGGCGGAGGGCCGCCGCACCGACTCGATGATCCTGCTGCACACCGGCGCCCACGGCACCACGATGATGAGCCTGCCCCGCGACTCGTGGGTGACCATCCCGCCGTACGTCGATCCGGGCACCGGCAAGCGGTACTCCGCCGCCCCGAACAAGCTGAACGCGGCGTTCTCGCTGGGCGGACCCGACCTGCTCGTGCGGACCGTGGAGCGCAACACCGGGCTGCACGTCGACCACTACGCCGAAATCGGTTTCGCGGGGTTCGTCGGTGTCGTGGACGCGGTCGGCGGCGTGGAGATGTGCCTCGACCGGGCGATCAGGGACGAGAACTCGGGCGCGAACCTGCCCAGGGGTTGCCAGACCCTCGACGGTGCCGAGGCGCTGGCGTTCGTCCGGCAGCGCAAGCAGGAGGCCCAGGGAGACCTGGGCCGCACCCGGAACCAGCAGAGGTTCCTGGCCGCGCTCGCCGCCAAAGCGGCCACGCCGGGCGCCCTGCTCAACCCGGCCAAGGCCTTCCCGACCCTCGACGCGGGACTGGACACTCTCGTGGTGGACAAGGGCACGGACCTGCCGCAGCTGGGCTCGCTGCTCCAGGCGATGCGCGATGTCACCGCCGGCAACGGCAGGCAGCTCAACGTCCCCGTCTCCGACCCGGATCTCGCCACTCCTCAGGGCAGCGCCGTGCGCTGGGACGCGGGCCGGGCCCGGGAGCTCTTCGCCGAGCTGAGGGACGACCGGCCGGTGACGGCACGGCAGCCGAGGTGACCTCCCTCGACGTCCGGGAAAGGCTGTCGTGGGGACACGTCTTTCCAACATCACCGCGCGAGGGGTTGTCCTGACATTCGATCCCCGCCTAGTGTCACGGTGCAAGCGCTTTCTGTGAGGGCTGTCCGCCGTACGTCCGAGGAGGACCGCATGTCCCCGCTCCCAGCCCGCCGCCGCGCCGCCGTCATCGGCACCGGCGCCATCGTCAGCGGCAGCCATCTGGCCGCGCTCAGAGCCCACCGCGATCGGGTGGAGCTGGTGGCCGCCGTCGATGTGGACCAGGGCAGGCTCGACGACTTCCGGGAACTGGCGGGCGGGGAGGTCGCCGGATTCACCTCGGTCGGCGCGATGCTGGACGCCGTACACCCCGATCTGGTGCTGATCGGTACGCCGCCGGCGCTGCACCGGGAGCAGACGGTGGCGGCGCTGAAGGCGGGTGCCTGGGTGCTGTGCGAGAAGCCGCTGTGTCTGTCGCTCGCCGAGTACGACGACATCGCGGCGGCCGAGGAGGCGTCGGGGGCGTACGCGTCCGTGGTCTTCCAGCACCGCTACGGCTCCGGCGCGGTGCACGCCCGCGAGCTGATCACCAGCGGCGAGCTGGGCGCCCCACGGGTCGCCCACTGCCAGACCACCTGGCACCGCGACGCCGAGTACTACGCCGTGCCGTGGCGCGGGCGCTGGGCCAGCGAGGGCGGCGGGCCGACGATGGGCCACGGCATCCACCAGTACGATCTGCTGCTGCACCTGCTCGGCCCGTGGGCGGAGGTCCGGGCCATGGCGGCGCGGCTCGTGCAAGACACCGAGAGCGAGGACGTCTCGACGGCCCTCGTGCGCTTCGAGAACGGCGCCCTCGCCACCGTCGTCAACAGCGTGCTCTCCCCGGACGAGGTGAGCCGTGTCCGCGTCGACTGCGCCGACGCGACGGTCGAGCTGACCCACCTGTACGGACACCGCAACGACGACTGGGTCTACACCCCGGCCCCGCACGTGGCTCCCGACCGTGCCGCCGCCTGGAGCACCCCCGCCTCGGACACCCCCAGCTCGCACGCGGCGCAGCTCGGTGCCCTCCTCGACGCGTACGACAACGGTGTCCGGCCGCCCGGCAGCGGCACCGACGCCCGCGCCACCCTGGAGTTCGCCGCCGCCCTCTACAAGGCGGCGTTCACGGGGCACCCGGTGCACGCGGGCGAGATCGGACCCGGCGACCCCTTCTACACGGCCATGCACGGCGAGCACCCCGACTGGGCCCCCAAGGAGCGCGCATGAGCACCATCCGAGTCAGCCACGCCTACGGCGACCACATCGCGGTCGCGGCGGCGGGCAACGGGACCGAGATCCTCCGCTACGTCTACCGCCCCGATCCCGACGCCTTCGAGTCCCGCAAGCCGTACGCCCACCCGGTGCGCACCCTCGCCGGGCGCACCGTGACCGGCTACCGTCCCAACGACCACCGCTGGCACAAGGGCCTGCAGATGACGGCGAGTCACCTGTCCGGGCAGAACTTCTGGGGCGGCAACTGCTACGTCCACGGCCAGGGGTATCTCGCCCTTCCCGAGCGCGTCGGCTCGATGCGGCACGACGGCTTCCCCGCGTTCACGGTCGAGGACGACCGGCTCGCCTTCACCGAGGAGCTCACCTGGGTGGAGAACGGCGGCGCCGAGTGGGCGCGGGAGAAGCGCGAGGTGACCGTCCACTCGGTCGACGAGGAGGCCGGCGCCTGGGCCCTGGACTGGTCGATCCGCCTCACCAACATCCGTGGCGAGCCCCTGGCCTTCGGCTCCCCGACCACCGCGGGCCGGGAGATGGCCGGCTACACCGGGTTGCAGTGGCGGGGGCCCCGCGACTTCACCGGCGGTACCGTCTTCGCGCCGGACACCGACGCCGACGCCGGGAAGCTGATGGGCACACAGGGCCCGTGGCTCGCCTTCACCACCCAGCACGACGAGGTCGACGCGCACTCCACGCTCGTCTTCGCGCACGCTCCGGAGAACCTCGACGAGAAACGGGCGATCCACGAGTCGCACTGGTTCGTGCGCTCCGAGCCGTTCCCGACGGTCGCGTTCTCCTGGGCGTTCTTCGAGGAGTTCGAGCTGCCGCCCGGCGAGTCCTTCGCCTACCGCTACCGGATCGTCGTCGCCGACGGCGCCTGGGACCGCGACCGCGTCGGCACCCACCTGGAGGCCCTGCCGTGGTGAACGACCCCGCAGTCGTGAAGCCCGCCCTTCCGCACCCGCTGCCCGGCGCCGTCGGCCTGTCCCACCTGAGCGCCTACGACTGGGAGGCCGCCGACGGAGTGTGCGGCGGCAGCCCGCACCTGCACCTGGTGTGCACGGAGGCGTACGTCGTCACCGGCGGCCGGGGCGCGGTGCAGACGCTGAGCCCCGACGGCTACCGGGACATCCCCCTGGAGCCGGGCTCGGTCGCCTGGTTCACGCCGGGCACCGTGCACCGCATGGTGCAGGGCGGCGACCTGCGCATCACCGTGCTGATGCAGAACAGTGGCCTGCCCGAGGCCGGGGACGCGGTGTTCACCTTCCCGCCCGAGGTGCTCGCCGACCCCGACGAGTACGCGGCCGCGGCGGCTCTCCCGCCCGGCACGGGACCGCAGACGGCGGCGGCGGCCCGGCGCCGCAGGGACCTCGCCGTCGAGGGCTACCTCGCCCTGCGGGAGGCCCTCGTCGCGGGCGACAACGGCCCGTACCGCGAGTTCCAGCGCGCCGCCGCCCGCCTGGTCCGCGCCAAGGTGCCGGCCTGGCGCGAGCTGTGGCGGGCCGGCGCGCTGGCCACCGCCGAGCGCACCGGCGCGCAGCTGGACGCGCTGGCGGACGGCGAGCCGGCGTACCTGGGCGAGGCCACCGCGTACGAGGCCGCGCCCACCAGGCTCGGCGGCTTCGGCATGTGCGGCCGGCGGGACGAGTACAACCTGCCCGGCACGACCCTGCCGTACCAGGGCGAGTAACAGAGCGAGGGGGGCCGGAAGGGGGGCCACAGGAAGTCCGAGGAGAGGAAGAGGTGACCTCGGCATGCCCGGACACAGGACAAAGGGGTTCTGCGCGTCGGCCGCCGCACTGGTGCTCTGTGCGGTGCTGGCCGGATGCGGGGGATCCGGAGAGTCGGTCGGCGGCGGCAAGGTCGTGCTGCGCTACACGTGGTGGGGTAACCCCGACCGCGCGGAACGCACCGAGCAGGCCGTCGCCCTGTTCGAGAAACAGCACCCGAACATCCAGGTCCAGACATCGTTCTCGGCCTACGAGGCCTACAAGCAGAAGCTCGCCATCCAGGCGGCGGGCGGCGACGCCCCCGACGTGATGCAGCTCGACTACCGGCAGATCGACCAGTACGCCTCCGGCGGGGTCCTGCTCGACCTGGCGAAGCAGAAGGCCGTCCTGCGCACCGGCGGCATCGACGCGGGCCTGCTCGCCACCGGCCGGCTGGACGGCACCCAGTACGCGGTCCCGCAGGGCCGCGGCACCGAGACCGTCGTGTACGACGTCCAGGCGTGGAAGGCGTCCGGGGTTCCGCTGCCCCGCCGGGGCTGGACCTGGAGCGACTGGGCCGACGCCATGCGCGCCCTGGCGAAGAAGACCGGCAGACCGGGGGCCACCGACCCCGGGCAGAGCGAGGACGCCTTCGAGGTGTGGCTGCGCGGCCAGGGCAAGTCCCTCTACACCGAGGACGGCGGCCTCGGCTTCACCGCCGACGACCTCACCCGCTGGTGGACCTTCACCGACGGGCTCCGCCGCGAGGGGGCCGTCTCCCCGGCGGAGCAGACCACCCAGCTCGACGGCTCTGTCGAGAACACTCCGCTCGGACGCGGCGAGGCCACCGCCGACACCAACTGGGACGCCCCGTCCAGCGGCTTCCTCGCCCTCGTCAAGGGCGGCGTGGCGCTCGCGCCGATGCCGTCCGGGGAGGACGGCACGCCCGGCCAGTACTTCAAGCCGTCGATGTTCCTCGGCGTCTCGGCCGACACCGACCACCCCAAGGAGGCCGCCCAGCTCGTCGACTTCATGATCAACGACCGGCAGGCGGCGAAGATCCTCGGCGCGACCCGCGGCATCCCCGTCAACGACAGCATCCGCGAGGAGACCGCCCCGCAGCTCAAGGACTTCGACAAGACCATCGCCGACTTCCAGGCATCCCTCGAAGGCACCCTCAAGGACCCGCCCCAGGCCCCGCCCTCGGGCGACAACGCCCTGCAGACCACCTTCCAGCGCGACTACGACCAGGTGTCGTACGAGCGCATGTCGCCCCGCGAGGCGGCCGAGAACTACGTCACCGAGGCGAAGGCGGAACTGAGGTCATGACCACCACCGACGTCCCCGCGCCCACCGCCCCCGCCGCCCGCTCCGGTGCGCCTTCGAAGCGGCGCCCGCAGCGCGAACGCGAGGGCGCGGCCTGGGTGTTCCTGTCCCCCTGGGTACTCGGCGCGACCGTCCTCACGCTGCTGCCGATGGCCGTGTCGCTGTACCTCTCCTTCACCGACTACGACCTGTTCAACCCGCCGCGCTGGGTGGGCCTGCGCAACTACACGCAGATGTTCACCGAGGACCCGCGCTACTGGCGGTCGGTCGTGACGACCCTGACCTACGTCGTGATCGCCGTGCCCCTGCAACTGGCGCTCGCGCTCGTCGTCGCGCTCGCCCTGAAGACCATGAAGCGCGGCAAGGGCTTCTACCGCTCCGCGTTCTACGCCCCCTCACTCCTCGGCGCCTCCATGTCCATCGCCCTCGTCTGGCGGGCGGTCTTCAACGACGGCGGAACGGTGGACCACCTGCTCGGCACCGGCGGCTGGGTCAACAAGCCCGGCTGGGCGCTGCTGGCCGTGGCGCTGCTGACGGTGTGGCAGTTCGGCGCTCCGATGGTCATCTTCCTCGCGGGCCTCCAGCAGATCCCCGCCGAGCTGTACGAGGCGGCGGCCGTGGACGGGGCCGGGAAGTGGCGGCAGTTCCTGTCCGTCACCGTGCCGATGCTGTCCCCGGTGCTCTTCTTCAACCTGGTCCTGCAGACCATCCAGGCCTTCCAGGTGTTCACCCCCGCCTTCGCGATCGGCGCGGGCAAGGGCGGCCCCGCCGACTCGACCCTCGTCTACACCCTGTACCTCTACGACCGCGGATTCGTCGCCTCCCACATGGGCTACGCCTCTGCCATGGCCTGGGTGCTGCTGCTCGTCATCGGCGCCGTCACGGCGGTGCTGTTCCGCACCGCGCGCTCCTGGGTCTTCTACGCCTCCGAGGGGGACCGATGACGACCATCACCACTCCCGCTCCCCGCAAGCCCGTCCGCTGGGGCCGGATCGCCCTGCACCTCGGCTGCCTGGCCGCCCTGCTGGTGATGCTCTACCCGCTGGCCTGGCTGCTCGCCACCTCGCTCAAACCCGCCGACGAGGTCATCGCGAGCCTCGATCTTCTCCCCAGCCGCCTGGAGTGGTCGAACTACACGACCGCCCTGGACGGCGTGAACGACGTGTCCATCTGGCGGCTGCTCACCAACTCCCTGCTGATCGCGGGCGGCGCGGTCCTCGGCAACGTCATCAGCTGCTCGCTCGCCGCCTACGCCTTCGCCCGGCTCCGCTTCCGCTTCCGCGGGCCGCTGTTCGCCTTCATGATCGCGACGATCATGCTGCCGCACCACGCGGTGCTCATCCCGCAGTACATCATCTTCAACCAGCTCGGCCTGGTGAACACCTACTGGCCGCTGATCCTGCCCAAGTTCCTCGCCACGGAGGCGTTCTTCGTCTTCCTCATCGTGCAGTTCATGCGTGGCCTGCCGCGCGAACTGGAGGAGGCGGCCCGCATCGACGGCTGCGGCCCCTTCCGCAGTTTCTTCCAGGTCGTCCTGCCGCTCACCCGCCCGGCGCTGATCACCACGGCCATCTTCACCTTCATCTGGACCTGGAACGACTTCTTCACCCAGCTCATCTACCTCTTCGACCCGGAGAAGTTCACGCTCACGCTCGCGCTGAGGTCGTTCGTGGACGCCTCCAGCAGCTCCGCGTTCGGCCCCATGTTCGCGATGTCGGTGATCGCGCTGCTGCCGATCGTCCTGTTCTTCCTCGCCTTCCAGCGGTTCCTCGTGGAGGGCATGGCCAGCTCGGGACTCAAGGGGTGAGTGCCATGCGTACCACCCGTGAACCGGGTGAGGTCTTCGGGCCGCGGATGACCCTGTTCGCCGACGTGCTGAGCGTCGGCCTCGCCACGGCCGTGGCCTGCCTGCCGCTGCTGACCGCCCCGGCGGCGCTGTCCACGGCGTGCGCGGTGCTGCGCGGCGCGGGGGAGGACCGGCCCGCCACCGCCGGACGGTACGTCGCCCTCCTGCGGCACCGCCTGCGGGCGGGCGACCTGGCGGCGGGCACCGTCGCCCTCGCGGGGGTGCTGCTCCTCGTCGCCGACCTGGCGCTGGCCACGGCGGGGCTGCCGGGGGCACCGCTGTTCGCGGTGACGGCGGCGGTGATCGGCGCGTGCGCGGTGGTCGTGGGCCTCAGGGCGTGCGCCCGCCCCGAGTCGCTCTCCGACTGGCCGGCCGCCGTACGCGAGGCCGCCCGCGACGCCGTGAGGGACCCGGGCGGCAGCGCCCTGGTGCTGCTCGCGGTGGCGACGGCGGTCCTGTGCGCGGGGATGCTGCTGCCGCTCGCCTTGCTGGCGCCGGGGCCGTTGGCGTTGGCGCTCACGGCGGTCGATGTGCGGCGGACGGCGTCCGTGGCCGGGGGGTGAGGCGAGGGACGCCGTGATCCGCCGTCGCCGGGGGCACCTGACGCGCCGCGGCCAATGCGGCGGCGGCGCTGGCGATGCCCAGGACCGCGCCCGCGGCCACGTCACCCGGGTAGTGCACGCCGGTGTGGACGCGGGAGTAGCCCACGGCGCTCGCCAGCGCTCCGAGGGGGACCGCCGCTGACGGGAGGAGTACACCGACGGCCGTGGCGAAGGCGACCGCCGCGGCCGTGTGGCCGGAGGGGAACGACGCCGACGTGGGCATCGGGACATGCCGGTCCACGATCACCCGGGCCGCCTCCCGGTCGGGCCGGGGGCGGCGGACCAGGCGCTTGCCGAGCAGGTTGGCGGAGGCGGATGCGACGGCGATCGCGCCGACCCCGGCGAGTGCGGCCCTGCGCGGACGGGCGCCGCCCAGCGCCAGGGCGGCGGCGATGGTGAACGAGACCTTGGAGTGGTCGGCCGCGTGGGACAGGCGCCGCAGCGCCCGGTCGAGCGCGGGGGTCGGGGTGGCGGCCACGGCCGCGTACAGGGCGCCGTCCACGGCGCGGAGGTCGCCGAGTACGGCGGAGAGGAACGGCCTGCGGCCGCGTACGGGCTCCGCGGCCGCCGGGAGCGGGCCGCTGGTGTCACCGTCGGCATTGGTCGGTTCGGTCATGGGCTCCTGCTCCGCAGGGCGGTCCGGGGCGGTCCGGCTGATGACCGGCTGCCGGACAAGCCTCGCCCGTGTCCGGCCCGACGGCGCCCTGACGAGCCCGTCCGGGCGATCCCGGCGCGCGTGGGCCTGGACGTGCTCCTCGTGCGGCCACCGCGCGGCGAGTCGCCGGTGTCTCTCGGAGCGGAACGGCCGAGATCGGCCGCGAGGCGCGCGCCGTCCTGCCCGGCGCGCGCCTCGCGGCGTCGGCTGTCGTGCCGCCACACGCTCGTGTGGCACAGCCGCTGAGAGTCAGTTCCCGGCCCGGAAGGAACGCAGGCGCAGGGAGTTGCCGACCACGAAGACCGACGAGAAGGCCATGGCCGCGCCCGCGATCATCGGGTTCAGCAGGCCGGCCGCCGCGAGCGGCAGAGCGGCGACGTTGTAGGCGAACGCCCAGAACAGGTTGGAGCGGATGGTGCCGAGGGTCCGGCGGGCCAGCCGGATGGCGTCCGCCGCGGCACGCAGGTCACCCCGTACGAGGGTCAGGTCGCCCGCCTCGATCGCGGCGTCCGTGCCGGTGCCCATGGCCAGCCCCAGGTCGGCCTGGGCCAGCGCGGCCGCGTCGTTGACGCCGTCACCGACCATCGCGACCGAACGTCCCTCGCCCTGCAGCCGTTTGACGACGTCGACCTTGTCCTGCGGCAGCACCTCGGCGATCACGTCCTCGGGCGCGATGCCCACCTCGCGGGCCACGGACCGGGCCACCGCCTCGTTGTCGCCGGTCAGCAGGACCGGCCTCAGACCCAGGGCGCGCAGCCGGGTGATCGCCTCCGCGCTGGTCTCCTTCACGGCGTCGGCCACTTCGAGGACCGCCCGCGCCTCCCCGTCCCAGGCGACCGCGACGGCGGTGCGCCCGGCCGCCTCGGCCTCCGCCTTCGCCCGCTTCAGGTCCTCCGGAAGCTCCAACGCCCAGTCGGCGAGCAGCCGTTCCCGCCCGACGAGGACCGCGTGGCCGTCGACGATCCCCTGCACACCGAGTCCCGGCACGTTGGCGAAGTCCTCGGGCGTGGGCAGCGAGCCCAGCTTCTCCAGCGCCCCCTCGGCCACGGCACGGGCCACCGGGTGCTCCGAGGAATGCTCCAACGCCCCCGCCAGACCCAGCACCTCGGCCTCGTCGGTGCCGTCGGCCGGGTGGACGGCCAGCAGCGTCATGCGGCCGGTGGTGACCGTGCCCGTCTTGTCGAGGACGACGGTGTCCACCCGGCGCGTGGACTCCAGCACCTCCGGGCCCTTGATGAGGATCCCCAGCTGGGCGCCGCGCCCGGTGCCGACCATCAGCGCCGTCGGCGTGGCGAGCCCCAGGGCGCACGGGCAGGCGATGATCAGTACGGCGACGGCGGCGGTGAACGCGGCGGTCAGCCCGCTGCCGTTGCCCAGCCAGAAGCCCAGGGTGCCGAGAGCCAGGGCGATCACCACCGGCACGAAGACGGCGGAGATCCGGTCCGCGAGCCGCTGGGCGGCGGCCTTCCCGTTCTGCGCGTCCTCGACCAGCCTCGCCATCCGGGCCAGCTGTGTGTCGGCGCCGACCCGCGTGGCCTCGACCACCAGACGCCCGCCGACGTTGACCGTGGCACCGGTGACCGGATCACCGGCCGCCACCTCCACCGGCACGGACTCACCGGTCAGCATGGCGGCGTCCACCGCGGAGGAGCCCTCGACGACCGTCCCGTCGGTCGCGATCTTCTCGCCGGGACGCACGAGGAATCGGTCGCCGACCGCCAACTCCGCGACCGGCACCGTGTATTCGACCCCGTCGGGCCGCAGCACGGTGACGTCCTTCGCGCCCAGCTCCAGCAACGCCCTGAGCGCCGCGCCCGCCCTCCGCTTCGAGCGGGCCTCGAAGTACCGTCCGGCCAGGATGAAGGCGGTCACGCCGGCGGCGGCCTCCAGATAGATGTTCCCGGAGCCGTCACCTCGGGCGATGGTCAGCTCGAAGGGATGCGTCATGCCCGGCGTGCCCGCCGTCCCGAAGAACAGGGCCCACAGGGACCAGAGGAACGCGGCCGACGTACCGACCGAGATCAGCGTGTCCATGGTGGCCGCGCCGTGCCGCGCGTTGGTGAAGGCCGCCCGGTGGAAGGGCCAGGCGGCATACGTCACGACGGGCGCGGCCAGCGTCAGGGACAACCACTGCCAGTACTCGAACTGCAGGGCCGGCACCATGGCCATCGCGACGACCGGCACGGCCAGCGCTACGGCCGTCACCAGCCGCCGGCGCAGCGGCCGGAGCTCGTCGGTCTCCTCGGCCGGCTCGGCGGACCGTTCGGCGGGCGCCGGCTCCTGGGCGGTGTACCCGGTCGCCTCGACGGTGGCGATCAGGTCCCCGACGGAGACGTCACCGGAGTAGCTGACTCTGGCCTTCTCCGTCGCGTAGTTGACGGTGGCGGTGACCCCGTCGATGCGGTTGAGCTTCTTCTCGATGCGCGCCGCGCACGAGGCGCAGGTCATGCCGCCGATGGCGAGCTCCACCTCGGCCGCGGCGCCGGTCGTACGGACGGCCATGTCAGACCCGTCCCGTCAGCTCGTAGCCGGCCTCGTCGACGACCTCGGCGATCAGGGCGTCGTCCGGCTCGGCGGTGCCGGTGACGGTGACCTGACCGGTGCCGAGGTCGACGTCGACGCCCGTGACGCCGTCCAGCTCGCCTATGGCCTTGGTCAGCGTGGCCTTGCAGTGGCCGCAGCTCATCCCGGAGACGGCGTACGTGGCGACGAAGCCGCTGGCGGTCGAAGACATGGGGTGCCTCCTCGGCAGGTAGCGAGAAATACGGGGGAGGGGTATCTCCCCGCTAGGGGAATCTGTATACCCCCATGGGGTACCGAAAGCAAGCTGTCGCCGCCTTGACTTGGTACCCCCGGGGGGTATTGTGAGCTGTAGGGAAGCCTCCCACTCAGGCCGGAGGCCCTGTCACCGGAGGAGACGACCGCCATGAACACCGGACTGAAGATCACCGCGTTCGCCGCCGCTTTGGCCGCGACCTTCGGCACGGCCTACGGCGTCGGCAAGGGCATCGACCCCCTCGTCGCCGACAGCGCGCCCGCACCGCATGACAAGGGGCACAGCCGGCCCTCCCCCGCAGCGGAGGCGGGCGACGGTCACGCGGGCCACGAGTCGCCCGCGGCCGGCGGCCTGCAGATCTCCGAGAACGGCTACACACTCGATCTCGACACCCCTCGCGTCACCGCCGGGCAGCGCACCGACCTGCGCTTCACCGTCCGGGACGACAGCGGCCGCGCCGTCACCGCCTACCGGCCGGAACACGGCAAGGAACTGCACCTCATCGTGGCCTCACGCGACCTGGCCACCTACCGCCACCTGCACCCCACCCGCGCCGCCGACGGCACCTGGAGCACCCCCGTCGACCTGCCCCGCGCGGGCGGATACCGCGTCTTCGCCGACTTCACCCCGGCGCGGCAGGGCGCCGAGAACCTCACCCTGGGCGCGGACCTGGCGGCCTCCGGCGCCTACGAGCCGAAGGATGTGCCGGCGCCCCGCACCACCGCCAAAACCGACGGCTACCAGGTCGAACTCGTCGGCGGGCTGCGCCCGGGCAGGGCGAGCGAACTGAAGCTGAAGGTCTCCCGCGACGGCAGGCCCGTCACCGACCTCCAGCCCTACCTCGGTGCGTACGGCCACCTCGTGGCCCTGCGCTCCGGCGACCTCGCCTACCTGCACGTCCACCCGAACGGCGAACCCGGCGACGGCACCACCGAGCCCGGCCCCACCGTCTCGTTCACGGCCACCGCACCCAGCAGCGGCACCTACCGCCTCTTCCTCGACTTCCAGCACGAAGGCACGGTCCACACCGCGGCGTTCACGGTCCGGGCCGGAGCGGCGGCGGCCACCGACCACGTGTCGGACCCGCACACGCACTGAGGTCAGCCGAGCGCCCGGTCCAGGTTGAACGCGGCGCTGATCAGCGCCAGATGGGTGAAGGCCTGCGGGAAGTTGCCCTGCTGTTCGCCGGTGCTGCTGATCTCCTCGGCGTACAGGCCCAGGTGGTTGGCGTACGTCAGCATCTTCTCGAAGGCCAGCCGCGCCTCGTCGACCCGCCCGGCGTGCACCAGCGCCTCGACGTACCAGAAGGAGCAGATGGAGAACGTGCCCTCGTCGCCGTGCATCCCGTCCGGGCTGGCCTGCGGGTCGTACCGGTAGACCAGCGAGTCGGACACCAGGTCCTGGCCGAGCGCGTCGAGCGTGGACAGCCACTTGGGGTCGGTGGGGGCGATGAACTTCGCCAGCGGCATCATCAGCACGGCCGCGTCCAGCACGTCGCCGTCCTCGGACTGCATGAAGGCCTGCCGCTGCTCGGACCAGCCGCGCCGCATGATCCGCCGGTAGATCGTGTCGCGGGACTGCCGCCAACGCGGCAGGTCGGCGGGCAGGCCGCGCCGGTGGGCCATCCGGATGGCACGCTCGATCGCCACCCAGCACATCAGCCGCGAGTAGAGGAAATTCTTGCGGCCGCCGCGGGTCTCCCAGATGCCCTCGTCGGGCTGGTCCCAGTTGTCACAGACCCAGTCCACCAGCGCGCACACGTCGTCCCACTGGTCGCTGGAGACGGGCTTGGCCCACTTGTCGTAGAGGTAGATCGAGTCGATGAGCGCGCCGTAGATGTCCAGCTGGAGCTGGTCGGCGGCGTCGTTGCCGACCCGCACCGGCGCAGAGCCCTGGTGTCCTTCCAGATGGGTCAGTTCGCGCTCGGGCAGGTCGGTGCGGCCGTCGATGCCGTACATGATCTGCAGCGGGCCCGAGGGTTTGCCGTCGCCCGGGCTGATGTGCCGGGTCACGAAGTGCATGAACGCCTCGGCCTCGCCGGTGAAGCCCAGCCGCAGCAGCGCGTACACGCAGAAGGCCGCGTCGCGCACCCACACGTACCGGTAGTCCCAGTTGCGTTCGCCGCCGAGCTGCTCCGGCAGGCTCGTCGTCGGAGCCGCCACGATCGCTCCGGTGGGCGCGTAGGTGAGCAGCTTCAGCGTGAGGGCCGAACGGTGCACCATCTCCCGCCACCGGCCGCGGTACTTCGAGGCGGACAGCCAGCGCCGCCAGTACGCCACCGTCTCCGCGAACTGCTCCTCGGCCTCCGTCCTCGCGCACCTGCGCGGTGCCACGTCGCCGCCGACCTGGTCCAGCGCGAAGACCGTCGCCTCGCCCTCGGCGAGCTTGAAGTCCGCCCGGGCGTCCGTCCCGTCGGTCTCCAGGGGGACGGTCGCGCTCAGCGCGAGCGCGAGCCCGTCCGACTCGAACATCGCCGCGTCGCCGACCCTGCGGACCGTGTGCGGACGGGCGCCGTAGTCGAAGCGGGGCGCCACGCGCGCACGGAACGGGATGGAACCGCGCACGCACAGCACCCGCCGGATCAGCCGGTGCCGCGCGACCTCCACCGAGTCGCTGCTGACCGGCATGAAGTCCTGCACCTCGCCGACGCCGTCCTCGGTGAAGAACCGGGTGATCAGGACGTTGGTGTCGGGGAAGTAGAACTGCTTCGTCCTGGCCGGCACGGCCGCCGCGAGCTCGAAGCAGCCGCCGCGCTCCGCGTCCAGGATCGAGGCGAAGACGCTGGGGGCGTCGAAGGAGGGGCAGCAGTACCAGTCGATCGTGCCGTCGGTCCCCACCAGGGCCACGCTGCGCAGGTCGCCGATCAGGCCGTGCTCGGCGATCGGCAGGTAACGCCCCGCCCGACCGGTCGGTGTTCCGCCCATCGCAGCCTCCCTGGCCCGGCTCCCACCTCACCCCAGCTTAGGCGGCCCGGTATCCCCAGGGGCTCGGACCGAGACCTCGACGGCCCATGGGGTCTCATACCGCGAGGACGCGCACCCCCGCCTCCTCGAACCGCCGTACCTCCTCCGGGTCGGCCGCCGTGTCCGTGACCAGTGTGTCCACCGCGTCGGCCGCGCAGATCCGGGCGAACGCCCGCCGGCCCAGCTTGCTGGAGTCGGCGGCCACGACCACGCGCTCGGCGCGCTCGCACAGCAGCCGGTTGACCGCCGCCTCCGCCTCGTCGTGCGCGGCGGCGCCGTGTGTGACGTCGAAGGCGACGACACCGAGCACCGCCACGTCGATCGTGATCTGGTTCAGCACCCCGTCCGCGAGCGGGCCGACGAGTTCGTACGACTGCGCACGCGCCACCCCGCCCGTCACCACGATCTTGAACTGCGGCCGGACGGCCAGCTCGTTCGCGATGTTGAGCGCGTTGGTGACCACGGTCAGCGCGGGCGAACCGGAAGCGAGGTCGCCGCGCACGGCCAGCGCGCGCGCCACCTCGGTGGTGGTCGTGCCGCCGGTCAGTCCCACCGCCTCGCCGGGCGCGAGGAGCTTGGCCGCCGCCTTCGCGATGCGCTGCTTCTCGGAGGCCCGGCGGGCCGTCTTGTAGCGCAGCGGCAACTCGTACGACACCCCGTGCACGACCGCGCCGCCCCGCGTCCGCACGAGCATCTGCTGCTCGGCCAGCTGGTCGAAATCCCGCCGGATCGTCGCGGCCGACACCGCCAGCTCGGCCGCCGCCTCCTCGACGTCCAGCCGGCCGCGCTCGACGAGCAGTTCCAGCAGCGCCTTCCAGCGGGCGTCGCGCGACATCCCCGCCCTCCGTTCCTCGACCTCTCGGCGACCCTGACGCAACCCGATCACCGTCTTGATGCTTGATTGTGCTCGAAAGCCGCCTATATCTTGCAAGAACAATCAGATCAGGGGGTGGCGGTATGACGCACGTCGAGGATGAGCTGAGCAGTCAGCCGGAGTGCTGGACCCGCGCCGCCTCCGAGGCGGCGGAATACGGAGAGGCGCTGCCGGTGCCGGGGGAGCGGGTCGCGGTCGTCGGCTGCGGCACCTCGTACTTCATGGCGCAGTCGGCCGCGGCGCTGCGTGAGGGAGCGGGGCACGGCGAGACGGACGCCTTCGCCGCCTCGGAGTTCCCGTACGGCCGCGCGTACGACCGGGTCGTCGCCCTCACCCGATCCGGCACCACCACCGAAATCCTCGATCTGCTCGGGCGGTTGACGGGCCGCATCCGAACCACCGCGATCACCGCCGATCCGCGCACGCCCGTCATGGAGGCCGCGGAGGACGTCGTCGTCCTCGACTTCGCGGACGAACGGTCGGTGGTGCAGACCCGGTTCGCCACCACCGCGCTGACCCTGCTCCGCGCCCACCTGGGCCTGCACACCGAGTCGGTCGTCGCCGACGCCCGCACCGCGCTGACCGGTCCGCTGCCCGAAGGGCTCGTCGACTGCACGCAGTTCACCTTCCTCGGCCGGGGCTGGACGGTGGGGCTGGCGTACGAGGCCGGGCTGAAGATGCGCGAGGCCTCGCTGTCCTGGAGCGAGGCCTATCCGGCGATGGAGTACCGGCACGGGCCCATCAGCGTCACTACCCACGGCACGGCGACCTGGATGATCGGGGAGGCACCCGGGCAACTGGCCGAACAGGTGCGGGAAACCGGTGGGTTGTGGGTGTCGGGCACCCTCGACCCGCTCGCCGAACTGGTCCGTGCCCAGCGGCTCGCGGTCGCCGTCGCCCAGGCCCGCGGCCTCGACCCGGACCGGCCGCGCCACCTCACCCGCTCGGTGATCCTCACGCCCTGACCCCACGCGTCGGCAAGGGAGAAGCCATGCCCCTCGTGACCACCGGCGAGCTCGTCACCCGCGCCGCCGCCCACCGCTCCGCCGTCGCCTCCTTCAACATCATCACCCTGGAACACGTCGAGGCCGTCATCGCCGGCGCCGAGGCCGTGCACGCGCCCGTCGTCCTCCAGGTCAGCGAGAACGCCGTCACGTTCCGCCAGGGACGGCTGCTGCCGCTGGCCCGCGCGGCCGCCGCCGCCGCGGAACACGCCGCCGTGCCCGTCGCGCTGCACCTCGACCACGTGCGCAGCGAGGACCTGCTGCGTCAGGCCGCGGACGCCGGATTCAGCTCGGTGATGTACGACGGGGCCCGGCTGCCGTACGAGCAGAACCTCGCCGCGACGCGGGCCGCGGTCGACTGGGCCCACGCCCGAGGTCTGTGGATCGAGGCCGAGCTGGGCGAGGTCGGCGGGAAGAACGGCGAGCCGCCGCTCGACCCCCACGCGCCCGGCGCCCGCACGGACCCCGTCGAGGCCCGCGCCTTCGTCGCCGCCAGTGGCGTGGACGCCCTGGCCGTCGCCGTCGGCAGCGCGCACGCCATGACCACCCGGACCGCGACCCTCGACCACGACCTCATCAAGCGGCTGTCCGGCACGCTGGACGTGCCGCTCGTCCTGCACGGCTCCTCCGGCGTTCCGCACGGCGAACTGGCCGCGGCGGTCGCCGGCGGCATCGCCAAGGTCAACGTCGGCACGGCCCTCAACATCGCCCTCACCGGCGCGATCAGGGAATTCCTCGCAGCCCACCCCGAGGCGGTCGACTCGCGCCCGTACCTCACCGTGGGCAGGGAAGCCATGGTGCGGACGGTGGCGGAGACGATCGACGCCCTCGGCCGGGCTACTTTCTGACGGCCTTCAGCACCACGAACTTCGGGTCGCCGGCCACCAGTTCGCTGTTGCCGAACAGACGCCGCAGCTTGACGTGGTAGCCGAGGTGCCGGTTGCCGATCACCCACAGCTCCCCGCCCGGCCGCAGCGCGCGCCGGGCGCCCGTGAACATCCGCCACGCCGTGGCATCGGTCGTCGCCTGGTGGGAGTGGAACGGCGGGTTGTTGAGCACGAGGTCGACACTGCGGTCCGGCACGCCCGCCAGCCCGTCCCCCACCCGGAACTCGGCGTGTCCCCCCACCCCGTTCGCCTCGTACGTCGCCTCCGCCGAGGCCACGGCCTGGAACGACTCGTCGACGAACAGCACCTCGGCCCCGGGATCGGCCAGCGCCACCGCCGTACCGACGACACCGTTGCCGCACCCCAGGTCCACCACCCGCCGGGCACCGTGGCCGCTCGGCAGGTGCTGGAGGAAGAACCGGGTGCCGATGTCGAGCCGGTCGGCGCAGAAGACCCCCGCGTGGTTGACGACGGTGCCTCCCGAGACCGGGCCGATGCCGCCGGGGAGCGTGTAGGTGTACGGCCAGGGGCTGGCGGGCCGGTCGAGTGACGGCTCGGGGGTGCAGAAGATGAGCCGGGCCTTCTTCTCGGCGAGGGACGTCCGGGTCGGGCCGAGGATCCGCTCGAACAGCTTCAGCGTCGAGGTGTGGATCTCCTTCACCATGCCGGTGCCGACCACGGCCGTGCCCTCGTGCACCGCGGGCGCCAGCCGCAGCAGTTGGTCCTCCAGCAGCGCCAGGCTCTTCGGCACCCGCACGAGCAGCACGTCGATCCGCCCGGGAGGTGGGTCCTGGGTGGTGAGCAGCTGCACCGAGCCGGGCTCGGCGCCGGCCCGCGCGAGGTTGGCGCGCGTCGCCTCCTGCGCGAGGAAGGAGTCGGTGATCTGCACCGGCCGGTGCGCCGCGAGCGCCGTGGCCAGCGCGCCCCAGCGGTCCCCGAGCACCACGACCGTGCCCGACAGCGGCACCTTCTCCTCCGCGAGGTGCCTGAGGAGGTACTCGTCCGAGGCGTCCCAGGCGCGCAACCGGTCACGCGGGTCCTCGGGGAAGCGGGAGAGGGCCAGCTTGCCCCATGGCGTCGTCATACGGTCGTTCATCGTGCGTCAAGGCTAGCCGAGCCGCAGCTCAGGGCCTGTCGGGCAGGATGGAACCCATGGACGCCGAGCTGTTCCCCAGGGAGCGTACGGAGGTCGCGCCCGGCGCGGTGCACGTACCGGACTGGCTGGACGCGGAGCACCAGCGCGAGCTGCTCGAAGCCTGCCGGGAGTGGGCTCGCCCGCCCGCCGGACTGCGCACGGTCCGCACCCCCGGCGGCGGCACGATGACCGCCCGGCAGGTGTGCCTCGGCTGGCACTGGTACCCGTACGCCTACGCCCGCACCGTCGTCGACGGCGACGGCGCGCCGGTGAAGCCGTTCCCGCGGTGGCTGGGGGAGCTGGGCCGCCGGGCGGTGCGGGACACACTCGGGGGACCGGTGGCGGCGTACGACATCGCACTGATCAACTTCTACGACGCCGACGCCCGCATGGGCATGCACCGCGACAGCGACGAGAAGTCCGACGCGCCGGTGGTGTCCCTGAGCCTGGGCGACACCTGCGTCTTCCGGTTCGGCAACACCGAGACCCGAAGCCGGCCCTCCACCGACGTCGAACTGCGCAGCGGCGACCTGTTCGTCTTCGGCGGGCCCTCCCGGCTCGCCTACCACGGCGTGCCCAGAGTGCACGCGGGCACGGCACCGCCCGAGTTGGGGCTGACCGGGCGGCTGAACATCACGCTCAGGGTCAGCGGCCGGTGAGCCGCCACACCCTGCGGATCATGGGAGACTCGCCCTCATGAGCGGCAAGGCGGACCCCCGGTCGGCAACGGGGGATGGGACCACCTCAAGGACGCGGCTGGACCGGGGGCGCGGCGCGCTCGGGCCCGCGCTGGAGCTGGTGCACACCGGACGCGCGCCGACCCGTGCCGTGCTCACCGCCGAGCTGGGCGTGACGCGGGCGACGGCCGGGGCGGTCGCCGCCGAGCTGGAGGCGCTGGGCCTGATCCGGGTGGACGCCCGGCCCGGAGCGGCCGCCGGTTCCCAGGGCCGGCCCTCGCACCGGCTCGCGGTCGCCGAGGACGGGCCGGTCGCCCTCGCCGCGCAGGTCCACGCCGACGGGTTCCGGGCGGCGCTGGTCGGTCTCGGCGGACGGATCGTCGCCACCGCGCCCGGCTGCGAGGTCGTCGACGCCGACCCGGCGAAGGTGCTCGGCTCCGTCGTCGAGGCGGGCGCCGAACTGCTGCGGCAGACCGGGCGGCGCTGCGTGGGCGCGGGGCTCGCCGTGCCGTCGGCGGTGGCCGAACCGGAAGGGCTGGCGCTGAACCCGCTGCACCTGGCCTGGCCGGCGGGTGCGCCCGTGCGCCGGATCTTCGAGGAGCAGGTGCGCGCGGCCGGCATCGACGGGCCCGCGTTCGCCGCGAACGACGTCAACCTCGCCGCCCTCGCCGAACACCGGCACGGGGCCGGGCGCGGCGCCCGCGACCTGCTGTGCGTGGCCACCGGGCACCGGGGCGTCGGCGGTGCGCTGGTCCTCGACGGCCGTCTGCACATGGGCAGTTCGGGCCTCGCCCTGGAGGTAGGCCATCTCACCGTCCACCCCGAGGGACGCCCCTGCCACTGCGGCAGCCGCGGCTGCCTCGACGTCGAGGCCGACCCGCTGGCCCTGCTGACGGCGGCCGGACGCGAGCCGGGCCCCGAGGTCTCGCTGCTCCAGCAGGCCATCGACCTGATCCGCAACCACTACGACGACGTGACCGTCCGCACCGCCACCGAGGCCCTGATCGACCGCCTCGGCCTCGGCCTCGCGGGACTGGTGAACATCCTCAACCCGGACCGCATCATCCTCGGCGGCCTCCATCGCACCCTCCTCGACGCCGACCCGGACCGCCTGCGCGCCGTCGTCGCCGACCGCAGCCTGTGGGGCCAGAGCGGAGGCGTCCCCATCCTGGCCTGCACCCTCGACCACAACAGCCTGGTCGGCGCGGCCGAACTGGCCTGGCAGCCGGTGCTGGACGATCCGCTGGGGGCGCTGGCGTAGTCGCCTCCTGTGGTGGTCAGACCCCACTGGTCGCGGCGGCGGGTGCCGTGAGACTCCACAGCGCCGCCAGCAACGGCCCCCGCAGATCAGCCCGCCGCACGCACAGCCCGATCGGGAACCGCTCCGGTGCCGGATCGGCGGGCAGCACCGCCAGCCCGTCCCGCACCGCGCTGTGCTCCAGGACCAGACGGGGGACCACTCCGGTGCCGCAGCCCAGGGCGACCAGTGCCAGCAGCCCCTCGTGACCGTCCGGTTCGCAGGCCACGTCGGGCACTGTGCCGCGGGATCGGAACCAGCGGTCGGCGGCCTCGCGCACCAGCCCGCGGTGGGGGAGGACGAAGGGGCCGCGGAGATCCGGATCCGCCGGTCCCGCGCGGTGACGAGCACCAGCTCCGTCACCGCCACGGTCCGGCTCACCAGCGGTTCGGGCAGCCGGGCCGGGACCCCCGCCACGGCCACGTCCACCTCGCCCTCGTCCAGCCGGGCCAGCGCCGCCGCGTCACCGGTCCGCAGATCCAGCCGCACCTGGGGATGGGCGGCGCGGAACGGGGCCAACAGGCCGGGCAGCAGCGCCTGACAGGCGCTGACCGTGGCCCGTACCCGGAACTGTGGCCTCCACCACGGCGCATGTGGTCCTGCCCTGGTGAGATCACCGGATGCTCGGTTTCCTCCTCCGTCTCCTGCCGTTCTGGCTCCGCGAGCCCCTGCTCATCGCGGTCGGGTCCGTTCTCGGCGTACGCATCATGTATCTCGCCGTCCGCGATCACGATCGGGTCGCGGCCGGACTCGGCGCGGTGTTCCTGGTGTTCACCGCATTACGCGTCCACGCGGTGGTCCGGGCACTGCGCGCCCGCCGGAAGCCGGGTCCGGCGGCCTCCGCAGACGGGGCGGCGGTCGATGCCGCCGCCGAGGCGCAGGTCCAGGTTCAGGCCCGGGCCGGAGTCGGGCCGCGTCCCGGCCCGCGTACGCCCGAGAAGGAGCCCAACGCGTGGGGCCAGGCCTTCGCGGCCGTGGCCCTGTTCGGGGCACTCGGGGCCGCGCTGGTGCTGGCCCCACGCATGATGCCGTCCGAAGACACCACCTCGCAGCCCGCCTCGTGTTCGGCCGGGGACCACGAGGAACTGCCGAAGGCCTACAAGGAGACGCCCCGCCCTGTGACCGGGGAAGAGCTGTGCGAGGCGCTCAACCGGCCGGACCTGGCCAGGCTCCTCGGAACCCCCGAAGAGTCCGCGACCACTGCTTCCGGCACCAGCAACACCGCTGCCCTGACCGATGGCAAGGTCGCCCAGCCGGAGGCCGAGGTGGCGTTCGAAACGTACACCGTGAACGTCTCGGCCACTTACAACGAGCTGTCGATCGACCAGTACGTGAAGCTGATGAAGTACGGGGACGAGAAGGACGTCAAGACACTCACGGTCCTCGGCCGGCCCGCGGTGTTCTCCTCGGATCACACCATGAAGCTGGAGATCGATCTCGGGAGCGGCGGATCCGGCGGGCCGGTCGAACAAGGCCCCTTGGCCAGGACGCTGACCGTGGCCCTCGACCGGGACGACCGGGGCGGCTACTACGAGCTCACCGTGTGGAGCACCTCCGGAGCCCTCCCGGACGACGGCGCTCTCCTCGGCATCACTGAGAAGGTGCTTCCGAGCATCTCCGAGTGAGCTGTTCGGTGAAGGGCCAGGCACCGACGACGACGGGGACCAGAGCTCCTTCACCGGGCGGACCGTCCGCGGCGGACGGCGACGGCTCGATCACCGCACACCTGGGGGCGGTCCGAGGACACGAGGTACTGCGCCACACCGTGGCCGAGTGACCAGTCGGCGGACTCGTTCTCGGTCACGGTGACGAACACGTTCCGCGGCTCGGTCCCCGCGTGCTCCTCGGCGAGCTCGGCGATCCGCCGGTACAGCGCCTGCTTCTGTGCCGGTGTGCGGCCCGACCGCATGGTGATCGAGACGTACACGATGCCGTCGTCGCGGCGCACACCGAGGTAGTCGCCGCAGCGCAGCGTGCTGTGTGTGCCGTCGTGACCGGTCAGCACCTGGAGGCATGTCAGCGGCTCCCCTCTCCGGTCGGGGACCAGTCCACGGCGAAGGCCCGTGCCGGGTTCGCGGTCAGGATCCACTCCACCAGCTCCGCACCCAGGGCCACTTCGAGCCGTGGCCGCACCCGGCGCAGCAGATACGGCATCCCCGGGCCGCCGTTGACCGAGCGGGCCGCGGCGGTGGTGGTGTCGCCGCCGAGGAGCAGCCGGTCGCCGTGCCCGGCGTCGGCGAGGGCGCGTACGGCGTCCGGCATCCGCCAGTCCGTGGCGTGGTGGGCGTGCGACGGTCCGTCGAACGCCAGATAACAGCCCGACTCGGCCGCCTGGCGCTGCACCACGAGGTCGGGGGAGCGGTTGAGGTGCCCCAGGATCACCCGGTGCGGCGGCACCCCCGACTCGCCGCACAGCAGGTCGAGCACGTCCAGGGCGCCGGTGCCCAGCTCCAGGTGCACGGCGATCGGCGCTCCCGTCGCGTGATGGGCCTCGGCCGCCGCCGCCATGGTCCACCGGGCGTGCGCGTCGAGGGCGTGGAAACCGCCCGCGACCTTGACGAGCCCCGCGCGGACCCCGGAGGTCCCGATGCCCTCCGTCAGTTCGGAGACGAAGACCTCGGCGAGCCTGCCGCGCAGGTGCGCGAGCGTCTCGTCGTCGTAGTGAACGGCCTGGTGCAGTCCCGTCGCGGCCACCACGTGCACCCCGGTCTCCCGGGACAGCGGCGGCAGATCGGCGGCCCGCCGCCCCAGCCCGTACGGCGTCCACTGCACCACGGTCCGCCCGCCCTGCTCCCGGAACGCGGCCAGTTCCGCCCGCGCCGCCGGCACACTCCTCAACTCCTGCCCGGGCAGTCGGGGACTGCCGAAGAACAGATGGTCGTGGGCGTCGCACACGCCCAGCCGCCCCGGAGGCACGTCCCCCAGCACCGTGCGGACCGTGCTCACCACTGACGCCCCCGGCGCAGCCGGTCCAGCCCCGGCGCCGACAGGTGCAGCACCCGGAACAGCTCGCCCTCGGCCTTGGGCACGTCGTGCTCCCAGAGCGAGAAGTGGACGAGCTCCCAGCGGCTCGTGTCCACGGCCGCCGCCGCGAGCACCGCACCGTCCTCGGCCGCCAGCCGCCCGGTCTCGCGCACCGCGTCCTCCATCACCCCGGACAACGTCCCTGCGTCCGGCACCGGTTGCCGCCGCCGCACGGCCACCCGCGCGGCAGAGCCGCCGCCCGCCTCGTACGCCACACCCGTCCACTGCCGTACCGACGGCCGTCCGAAGTCGTCGCTGAGCCCCTGGAAGGCGCCTCCCCAGAGGAAGGAGTTCATGCCCTCCACGGTGTCCCACAGATAGAACGGCGCGTACTGGTTGACCGGCGAGCCGTCCACCCCGCGCTCGCGCATCAGATACGCCTTGGCGCCGAGGCCCTCCCACTCGTCCAGCAGATGCCCGATGCGGGACACCCGGCGCCGGATGATGTCCATGTCGTAGTCGGCGGGCATGGTGAGCTCGTATTGCATGGCGTGCATCGAAGCCTCCTCAGGCGGCGGAACGGGGCGCCAGCAGGGACAGCAGCCCCCGGACACCCGTGTCGAACGCGGCGGGTGAGCCGGACGCGCGGGCGAGGACATACCCGCCCTGGACGGTGGCGAGGACGGCTGCCGCGATCTCCTCGCCGTCCAGCGAGGGCGCGAACTGGCCCTGCTCCTTGCCCTCCTCGACGATCCCGGCGATCCGCTCCCGGATCCGGTCGAGGGTCTCGTCCACGGGGGCGCGCAGCTCGTCGCTGGCGATGATGTCCGGATCCATGGTGAGCCGCCCGATCGGGCAGCCCCGCAGCACGTCACGCTCACGCAGCAGATACGCCTCGATCCGCTCGTACGGTGTTCCCGGACCGCCGAGTACTCCCTCGGCGGTGGCTCGCAGCTCCTCGGCCGTCCGCCGGATCGCGGCCAGTGCGAGGTCCGGCTTCCCTTTGAAGTGGTGGTACATGCTGCCCTGCCCGGCGCCCGACCGCTCCAGGATCGCCTTCGGGCTGGTGCCCACATAACCGCGCTCCCACAGCAGCTCGCGGGTGGACTCGATCAGTCGCTCCGAGGTGCTCATACCCGCACTGTACATACTAGTAGTTACAGAAGTCGAGCAGTCAGGCACTCCCCGCGTACTCCCCGGGAGGTATGTGGACTGCCGCTGGCCGTACGACGACCCGGAGCCCTCCGCGGCGCGAGTCTCGAAGCAGCACAGCCACAGACCGACATCCGGGAGATGAACCGACATGCAGACCCTTGCGCACTGGGACGGCGGCCCCGGCCCGTGGATCCTGCTCTTCCCGCTGTTCTGGGCGGTCGTCGCGATCGGCGCCGTGACCGTGCTGCGCCGCACCGTCGGGCGCGGCCGCCGCGGACCGTGGCGCGCTCCGGACGACCCGCGTCCGTCCGGCGACTCGCCCGTCGCCGTGCTCGGCCGCCGCTTCGCCTCCGGCGAGATCGACGAGGACGAGTACTGGCGCCGGCTGTCCGTCCTGGACGAGCAGTTCGGCCGTACGACCGGGGGCGGTGCGGCATGACCACGACGACCACCGTGCGCGCTGCCGCCCGGGTCGTGGACGCCGTGAAGGTGTACGGCGGTGGAGACACCGCCGTACGCGCCCTCGACGGCGTCAGCGTGGAGTTCCCGGCCGGCCGCTTCACCGCGATCATGGGCCCGTCGGGCTCGGGCAAGTCCACCCTGATGCACTGCGCCGCCGGGCTGGACACTCTCACCTCGGGCGCCGCCCACATCGGCGGCACCGACCTGAGCACCCTCGACGACCGCCGCCTCACCCTGCTGCGCCGCGACCGCGTCGGCTTCGTGTTCCAGGCGTTCAACCTGGTGCCGACGCTGACCGTCGCGGAGAACATCACGCTGCCGCTCGACCTCGCGGGCGGCAAGGGCGACCGGGAGTGGATCGACGCGCTGATCGACGTCGTCGGCCTGCGCGACCGGCTCCACCACCGGCCCGCCGAACTCTCCGGAGGGCAGCAGCAACGCGTCGCCGTGGCCCGGGCGTTCGCCGGACGGCCGGACGTCGTCTTCGCCGACGAGCCGACCGGCAACCTCGACTCGCGCTCCGGCGAGGAGGTCCTCGGGCTCCTCGGCCGCACCGTGCGCCGGACCGCCCGCACGGTCGTCATGGTCACCCATGACCCCGTGGCCGCCGCCCACGCCGACGAGGTCGTCTTCCTCGCGGACGGACGCCTCGTGGACCGCATGGAATCCCCGACCGCCGACAAGGTCCTGGACCGCATGAAAGCCTTCGAGGTGCCGTCATGAACGCCTCCGTGCGCCTGAGCGTGTCCTCCCTGCGCTCCCACAAGCGCCGTTTCGCCGGCACCTTCCTCGCCGTGTTCCTCGGTGTCGCCTTCCTCGCCGGAACCCTCGTCATGGGCGACACGCTGCGCGCCAGCTTCGACACCCTGTTCGGCAACGCCACCAGCGGTACGGACGCCGTCGTCCGCAGCGCCGACGCCATCACCACACCCGGCGAGAGCGAGGGCGTACGGCAGCCGGTCGGCACCGGCCTGGTGAGCACCGTCGAGAAGGTCCCGGGCGTCGCGGCCGCCGCCCCCGACATCCAGGGCGCCGGCCAGCTGATCGGTGCGAACGGCAAGCCCATCGGCGGCCAGGGCCCGCCCACCCTCGCCGGCAACTGGATCAACGACCCCCGGCTCAACCCGTACCGGCTCGCCGAAGGCCGCGCCCCGGAGAGGTCCGGCGAGGTCATCGTCAACCGCGGTACCGCGCAGCGGGGCGACCTCAAGATCGGCGACACGACCACCCTGCGCACTCCCGACCCGGTCAGGGTGACCATCGTCGGCCTCGCGACCTTCGGCGGCGAGGACGGCATGGCGCAGGTGACCTTCACCGGCATGACGCGGTCCGACGCGGAGAAGTACCTGACGGCGAAGCCGGGCCAGGCCGCGAGCATCGTGGTACGGGCCGAGCCCGGCGTGAGCCAGCAGGAGCTCGTCGACCGGCTGACTCCCGTGCTGCCCAAGGGGGTCGAGGCCATCACCGGTCAGGAGTCGGCCGAGGAGAACACCGACATGATCTCCAGCCAGTTCCTGACCCTGTTCACGACCTTCCTGCTGGTGTTCTCCGGCATCGCCCTGCTGGTGGCCACCTTCTCCATCCACAACACGTTCGCCATCGTCGTCGCCCAACGCACCCGTGAGAACGCGCTGTTGCGCGCCCTGGGCGCCTCGCGCCGGCAGGTCACCGCGTCCACCCTCGCCGAGGCGGCCGCCGTCGCCGTGACCGCGTCGGCCGCGGGACTGGCGGGCGGCATCGGCATCGCCGCCGGATTGCGGGCGCTGTTCCCGGCCATCGGCTTCCCCTTCCCCGACGGCGCCCTGGTGGTCGGTGCCCTGTCCCTGCTGCTGCCGCTCGCGGTCGGTGTCGTGGTCTGCCTGGGCTCCGCCCTGATGCCCGCCCTCCGGGCCGGCCGCACCGCGCCGCTGGCCGCGCTGCGCGAGACGTCCGTCGACACCTCCGGCGCCTCCCGCGCGCGTGCCGTCACCGGCATCGGCCTGGTCGCGGCGGCCCTGGCCGTGACGTTCACCGGCGTCCTGGTATCCCCGTCCGTGTGGCTGGCCGGACTCGGCGCCGTCCTGGCCCTGGCCTCCTTCGTGGCCCTGGGCCCGGTCGCCTCCTCCACCGCCGTACGCCTCCTCGGCGCGCCCCTCGACCGGCTGCGCGGCGTCACCGGCGCCCTCGCCCGGCGCAACGCCCTGCGCAGCCCCAGGCGGACGGCCGCCACGGCCGGCGCGCTGATGATCGGCGTGGCCGTGGTGTCGCTGTTCACGGTGTTCGGCGCCTCGCTGAAGGCCACCATGGACCAGACCGTGTCCCGGTCCTTCGCGGGCGACGTCGCGGTCAGCACGCCGTCCTTCGGCGCCGGTGGCAGCGGACTGAGCCCCAGGCTGGCGGGCGCGATCCAGCAACTGCCCGAGGTGGACACCGCCGTCGGCCTCGGCCGGGGCGTCGCCGAAGTCGACGGCAGGGGACGGGCGCTGACCGTCACCGACCCGGTCGCCCTGGAACGCACCTTCGACCTCGGCACGGTCCACGGCTCCCTGCGCGACCTCGGCACCGACGGGATCGCCGTCACCGAGAAGGAGGCCGGCAAGCAGGGCCTGACCACCGGCGGGAAGGCACGGCTCACCTTCACCGACGGACAGCGGGAGACCTTCACGGTCCGCGCGGTCTACGGCCGGTCGGAACTCGCCGGCGACTACGTCATCACCCGTGCCGCCTGGGCCCCGCACCGCACCCAGGACTCCGACACCCTCGTCGCCGTCTCCTTCAAGGACGGCGTGAGCACGGACGCGGGCAAGGCCGCGGTGGAGCAGGTCGCCGACCGGTACGGCAACCCGGACGTGCAGACCCGCGACGAGTACGCGCAGTCCTCGGCGGGCGGGATCGACATGATGCTGACCCTCGTCTACGCGCTGCTCGCCCTGGCGGTCCTCATCGCGCTCCTCGGTATCGCCAACACCCTCACGCTGGCGATCCACGAACGCACCCGTGAACTCGGCCTGCTCAGGGCCGTCGGCCAGACCCGGTCCCAACTGCGGGCCATGGTCCGCTGGGAGTCGGTCCTGGTCGCCGCCTTCGGCACGGCAGGCGGGCTCGGGCTCGGCGCTTTCCTCGGCTGGGTGCTGGTGCGGGCCTCCGACGGCGCCTCCGACAGCGCCTTCGCCTTCGCGCTGCCACCCGCGCAGCTCGCGGTGGTGGCGCTGGTGGGCCTCGCGGCCGGCGCCCTCGCGGGACTGCGCCCGGCCCGGCGCGCGGCGCGCCTCGACGTGCTGCGGGCCATCGCCACCGAGTGACCCGCACGGTGGGTCACCGCCCGGTCAGCCGGCAACGGCCGACCGGGCGGGAGTGGGTTGGGGCCTGGCGACGTCCACCGCGTGCTCGACCTCGGCGAACCGGTGCGCGGGCTTCTCCGCGGCCGTGCGCCGCCGCGGGCGGGCGGGGGTGGTTCTCGCGGCCGTGGGCGTCGGGAGCGTGAACCAGACGACCTTGCCGGAGTCTCCGTCCGGCCGTGCGCCCCAGCTCTCGCTCATCGCGGCCACCATCGCCAGCCCGCGCCCGCAGGTCGCGAGCGGCGCGATGTCGCCCGGGTCCTCCACCACCGGCAGACGCGGATCGTGATCGCGTACCGAGACCATCAGCCGGTCGAGCAGCAGCTCTATCTCCACGGTGCAGGTCTTGTCGGGCTGGGCGTGCCGGTGGACGTTGGTCAACAGCTCCGTCACGCCGAGCGCCGCCCGGTCGATCAGGGAATCCAGGTGCCAGTAGCGCAACTGCGCAGATACGATTCTGCGGACCTGGCCGATCCGCGACGGCAGGGCTTGGAGCTCCACCGTGCAGTGCCTGCTTGGGTGACTGATCACGGCTGCGACTCCCCGACGTGAGGTCCGGAAGAACACGGATACGGATCCAGCAGGGTGCTTGCGTCCAAACGGCCGCCTGCTGTGATGGCCGGCGGGCTGGTTCGCAGCGTTATCGCCGGTAAACCCAGAGTGACGTGAGACAAGAGTGACCCAGGGGGTGGGGTACCGCAACTCGCGGACATCTCAGCCGCCGCGCCCCGCCGCCCTGCGCACGGCCTCGATGAAGCGACGCGCCGCGGGCGGCCCCGGCTCACCCGGAGCGGGATCGTGCTCGCCGAGCGTCAGCAGGTACCGATTGCCGTTGAGGTCCGCGAGGGCCCGGTCCTCGGGGGCGAACCAGGGCCGGGAGGCACGCACCGCCTGCACCGGCGCACTGTCGATCACACTGCCGTAGCTGGTGAGCAGCTCCAGCCTGCCGTCACTGATCCGAACCTGTCCGGCCCGGGTGAGCGAGCGCAGCCGCTTCCCGATCCGCACCCCCATGGCCGTGAACTCCGGCTCCGCCATGCCCCCTGCCCCCTCGCGTGCGTCGGCGCGCCGAACCTGCCCGGCGCGTGTCGTGCTCCAGTGTGCGTCCCCGTTCGGGCCCTCGTCCCGTCCGCTGGCAGTCTGCCCGCGCCCGGCGTCGAGCACCAGTACGCACGACGGGGTCGCGACGGGGCGCAACGGAGCACGCCCGCGAACGCGCCCCCAGGTCCGTGCACCCCTCGGCCCCGGGGGCGTGCACCCCCTTGCTACAGGGGCGCCTTAGAGGCGCTCAAAGATCCGTTTATGCAGGTGAGAAGCGTGCGAAAGGTGCCTATGATGCGGTGTGCCGCCCGCGCGACCCGCCGTCGGCGCGCAGCCTAAGGAGCCCCGTCGTGACCACCCCCCAGCAGACCAGGCCCGGCGCGACCCTCGATGTCGACCGCAGCGACACCGCCTATCGGGCGTGGCTGAAGGAAGCCGTCCGCAGGGTCCAGGCCGACGCCAACCGCTCGGCCGACACCCACCTGCTGCGCTTCCCGCTGCCGGAACCGTGGGGCATCGACCTGTACCTCAAGGACGAGTCGACCCATCCGACGGGCAGCCTCAAGCACCGGCTCGCCCGCTCTCTCTTCCTCTACGGCCTGTGCAACGGCTGGATCCGGCCCGGCCGCCCGGTGATCGAGGCGTCCAGCGGCTCGACGGCCGTCTCCGAGGCGTACTTCGCGAAGCTGATCGGCGTGCCCTTCATCGCGGTGATGCCCCGCACGACCAGCGCCGAGAAGGTGCGCCTGATCGAGTTCCACGGCGCGCGGTGCCACTTCGTGGACGACCCCCGCAGGATGTACGAGGCCGCCGCCGCCCTCGCGGCCGAGACCGGCGGCCACTACATGGACCAGTTCACCTACGCCGAACGGGCCACGGACTGGCGCGGCAACAACAACATCGCCGAATCCATCTTCCGCCAGCTGCGGTTGGAGCGGTATCCGGTGCCCGCGTGGATCGTCGCCACGGCCGGCACCGGCGGCACCTCCGCGACCCTCGCGCGCTACGTCCACTACATGCAGTACGACACCCGGATCTGCGTCGCCGACCCGGAGAACTCCTGCTTCTTCGAGGGCTGGACCACCGGAGATCCGGATGTCACCTGCGACTGCGGCTCCCGCATCGAGGGCATCGGCCGCCCCCGCATGGAGCCGAGCTTCGTGCCCGGCGCCATCGACCGGATGATGAAGGTGCCCGACGCGGCAGGCGTCGCCGCCGTCCGCGCCCTGGAGCGGGCCATCGGCCGCAAGGCGGGCGGCTCGACGGGCACCGGGCTGTGGAGCGCGCTGAAGATCGTCGCCGAGATGGTGGCCGAGGGGCGGCAGGGGAGCGTGGTCACGCTCCTGTGCGACCCGGGGGACCGGTACCTCGACAAGTACTACTCGGACGCGTGGCTGACCGAACAGGGCCTCGACATCGGTCCCTACACCGCGGCGATCGAGTCGCTGCTCCTCACCGGCACCTGGCCCGACTGAGCTACCGGCGCGCCAGACGCCGGTCCAGCGACGCGACCGCGTGCCTGAACTGCCGCCCCAGGCCCGAGCGTGCCGACCTCACGACGAGACGGAACAGCGCCGTCCCGTCGGCGGCGATCGTCCACTGCACGCGTGTGCCGGTGCCGGCCGGCGTCAGCCGCCACTCCTCGACCAGCGCACGGACTCCCGGCGCGTCGGTCGCGTCCACGCGATAGGCGTACACCTCGGGCTCCTTCGCCACGAGGACCGTCTCCTCGAACCGCGTGCCGCCCTTCAGCCGGACCTCGCGTCCCGCCCCGTCGCCGGCCGGCCGTGCCAGCGTCACCGCCGCGAACCACTCGGCCCAGCCCGGCACGTCCTCGGCGAGGGCATGGAAGACCGCCTCGGGGGCGGCGGTGATCTCCCGGGCGAAGACCAGTCGTACGGGGGCGGTGCCGACGTGGTCGAGCCCCACCGGACGCAGACGACGCAGACGGCGCGCCATGGACGACCCCCCTCGCTGACCCCTGGTACCGGGCCACACTAGCTGGCGGCCCGTCAGATGTCAGTGCGGCCGGATTCAGTCACCGTTCTCCGGCTCGCCCGCCACCACGAGGCTCAGATGTTCCGAGACGTCCGCGCGCGCGTCGGCCGGCAGACCGCCGTCCGTCACCAGGGTGTCGACCTGCTCCAGGGCCGCGAACGAGCTGAGGCCCACCACGCCCCACTTGGTGTGGTCGGCGACCACCACCACCCGCCGGGCCGACTGCACGAGCCGCCGGTTGGTCTCCGCCTCCGCGAGGTTCGGCGTCGACAGGCCCGCCTCCAGCGATATCCCGTGCACGCCGAGGAACAGCATGTCGAAGTGGAGCGCCCCGATCGCCTGGTCGGCCACCGGCCCCACCAGCGAGTCGGACGGGGTGCGCACCCCGCCGGTCAGCACGACCGTGGCCGCGCCCTGCCGTGGGCCCGAGGTGCGCTGCGCCGCGTGGAAGACGTCGGCGACCCGCACCGAGTTGGTGACGACGGTCAGATCCGGCACGTCGAGCAGCTGATGCGCCAGCGCGTACGTCGTCGTACCGCCCGACAGCGCGATCGCGGCACCCGGCGAGACCAGCTTGGCCGCAGCCCGCGCGATGTCCTCCTTCGCCGTCGGTTCCAGACCCGACTTGGCCTCGAAACCCGGCTCGTGCGTGCTCGCCTCGACCACCGGCACCGCACCGCCGTGCACCTTCTCCAGCACGCCCTGCCGGGCCAGCGCGTCGAGGTCGCGGCGGACCGTCATGTCCGACACGCCGAGCTTCCGGGTCAGCTCGTTGACCCGGACCCCGCCCCTGCGGCGGACCTCGTCGAGGATCAGGGCGCGCCGCTGCTCCGCGAGGAGGTTCTGATTCTCGCTCACGTACGCTCCGGTCCTTTCGCCTCAAAGCCGTCCGACACGCCCGACACATCTACTCCGACGAGGACATTCTCCCCCCGACCTGGTGCGCGGACGCCCCATCCTCGCACGGCCCGCCAGGGGGTGCGCCACCGACCGCCGACGCGCACATGCCGCACGGGGTTCATTCCGGCCTCATCTGTCACACGTACCGGGGAGATTCCGTGCCCGCAGGTGTACGCCGCCCCTGAAATGGAGATCCTTGTGCCCGCACCGACACAGCCGACGGCGCGTCACGGGGGAAGGCGAAACAGTGGAACGTGCGCAAAAGCGGACTTCGGCGGACGGACCGGACGACAGGGGAGAAGCCGGGACCGCTCTGGAGCTCCTGGTCCACGGAGTGGGCGGCACGACACCCGAGAAGATGCTGAACGATCCGCGGACGGTGCGGATCAGCGGCGACGACACGGCGGCGGTCTTCCGGCGCACCGAGGACGCCGACGCGGAGTCCCGGCCCGAGGACCACCGGGGCAGACCCGTCCCCGAGGCCTACGTGTGGTGCAACCTCACCTCCGGCAACGGCACACGCGCCCTGTGGCTGTTGCTGCTGCCGTTCATGGTCGTCAACCTCGCCCACTGGATGCGGCCCCCCGCACACGGACGCAGAAGCGCGGCCCGGCTGTACGGGCTGCTGGTGCGGCTCACCGGGCTGACCCTGACGGTGCTGCTCGTGGCCGCCGCCTGCGAGGTCGCGCTCGACCTCGCGGCCTGGCAGTGCGCGGGCACACCCGAGTGCGCCGAGCGGCACTCCTGGCTGGGTTTCCTGTCGCCAGCGGTCTCCGACGGCAGCTGGTGGACCCTGCCCGGCCGCAGGCTCGCCCTCGCCGCCGTCGTCCCGGCCGCGCTCACCGGCCTGCTCTGGTTCCTCTCCCTGCGCACCTGGAGCGCCTACGAGTCCCAGCAGCCCATGGACCGCGCCCCCGAGCCGGAGGAGGAGACCGGCCGCACCGCACTGGGCCGGCCCGGTTTCTGGTACGGCCGCCGCCTGGTGGCCCGGCTGCGGGCCGCGCACACCGCCGCGGGACTGCTCACGGTCACCGCGGCGGTCGGCTCACCCGCGGCCCGCTTCGACCACCGGTCCGGCGGGCCCGCGCTGCTCGACACGCTGGGGTGGCTCCTGGAAGCGGCACTCGTCGCCGGCGCTGCCGCCGTGGTGTGGGTGGTCTGCCGCAGGGGCCGCAGCGAGCGGCGCCTCGACCGGGAACTCGACCAGCACCTCGTACGACGCCTGCCGCTGACCGCGCTCGTCCTGCTGGTGCTCGCCGTGCTCTACGCCGGGTGGTCCCGTCCGGGGTGGGAGTCGGCCGGCCGGCTGCCGGGGGACGCCGCCTTCGGCGGCATCGCCCTGGGACAGGGCCTGCTCGTGATCGCCCTCGGCGTGGTCGCCCACGCCCTGCACCGCACCCACCCCGACAGGCGCGCCGCGATGCGGGGCCTCGGCGGACCCGCGGTGGCGATGCTGGCCTGCGCGCTGGGCGGCGTGATGTCCGGCGGCGTCTCCCAACGCGTGTCGGACTGGCTGGACGGCACCGGCACGAACATCGACGGACCGCCGGTTCTGCTGACCTGGCAGGCGTCCGTGATCCCGCCGCTGCTGATCGTGCTGCTGGTCGTCTGCGGCTGGCTCGCCCGGCGGGCCTGGCAGCTGGCCCGCGCCGAGCATGCCGCCGTGACCCGCGACTACCCCGGTGAGCCCGCCGACACGGAACGCACCCGCCGCATCGCCCGCACCCGCGCGATGGCAGCGCTCACCGACCGAGGCCCCCGCATCATCGCCGTCACCTCCGCCACCACTCTCCTGCTGGGCGCCGCAGCGCTGGTGGGCGCCCTGACGACCGACCGGCCACCGGCCGACGCCGCCCGAGGCACCCACGCCTTCGTCCACGGTGCCGCCGAAACCGCCCAGGCCCTGGGCTCCTGGCTCATCGGCCTCGGCTTCATCCTGTTCGTCACCTGGGGCAGACGCGCCTACAAGGACGCCTCCGCCCGCCGCACCATCGGCATCCTCTGGGACGTCGGCACCTTCTGGCCACGCGCCGCCCACCCCTTCGCGCCGCCCTGCTACGCCGAGCGAGCCGTGCCCGACCTGACCTGGCGCATGGCGACCTGGACACACGCCACCGGCGGGCGGCTGGTCATCTCCGGACACTCCCAGGGCAGTGTGCTCGCCGCCGCCGCGGCCTGGCAGCTGACGCCGTCCGCCCGCAAGCGGATCGCCCTGCTGACGTACGGCTCCCCGCTGGAGCGCCTGTACGGCCGCTGGTTCCCGGCCCACTTCGGCCCGGACGCGCTCAGCTCCCTGCACCGCGAGATCGACTGCTGGCGGAACCTCTACCGCCTCACCGACCCCATCGGCGGCCCCGTGCGCCTGCCGGGCGGCTGCGGGCCCGAGGTGGACCGCGCGCCCCTCAAGGACCCCCTCGCCTACGGCCGTACCCGGAGCCATCCGCTGCCGGAGCCGATCCTCGGCCACTCCGACTACCAGGCCGACCCGGCGTTCGTGGAGGAACGGCAGCGGCTGCTGGGGAGGCTGAGGCACGAGGTGCCGGCGCCGCGTCACACCGAGCAGCCGCCCGTCCCGGGCGCGGACGGCGGGCCTCAGGGCTGCTCGGGCAGGTCCTCGGCGTAGAGCAGGGTCAGGTCGTCCGTGCTCGGGTCGTCGAGCTGGGCGACCCGGCTCGCGTGCCGCTCCACCATCGCCTCGAACGTCTGTCGCGCGGTGCGGCCGTTGCCGAAGGCGGGGCCCTTGGGGAGCTGCGTGAAGTACTTCAGCAGTGCCTCCCCGGCGCCCGGCGCGAGCCGGTACTCGTGCTCCTCGGCCTGCTGCTCCACGATCCGCAGCAGTTCCCCGGGGCCGTAGTCGGTGAAGGTGATGGTCCGTGAGAAGCGGGAGGCGACGCCCGGGTTGACGGACAGGAAGCGCTCCATCTCCGCCGTGTAACCCGCGACGATCACCACGACCGCGTCCCGGTGGTCCTCCATCAGCTTCACCAGCGTGTCGATGGCCTCCTTGCCGAAGTCCCGGCCCGAGTCCTCCGGCGACAGCGCGTACGCCTCGTCGATGAACAGCACACCGCCGCGCGCCCGGTCGAAGGCCTCCTGGGTGCGGATCGCGGTGGAGCCGATGTGCTCGCCGACCAGGTCGACGCGGGACACCTCGACGAGATGTCCCTTCTCCAGGACACCGAGGGAGGCGAGGATCTCGCCGTACAGGCGGGCGACCGTCGTCTTGCCGGTGCCGGGGGAGCCCGTGAACACCAGGTGCCGCTTGACGGAGGCCGCCTTCAGGCCGGCCTGCTGCCGGCGCCGGCCCACCTCGATCATGTCGGTGAGCGCCCGCACCTCACGCTTGACGTTCTCCAGGCCGACGAGGGCGTCGAGCTCTCCGAGCACCGCCTTCGAGGTCCGGGTCGGCTTCACCGGCTCCTCGGCCGCGGGCGGAGGCGCCTGCTCGGAGGTGCGCTGCCCGGGGATCGATCCCAGCAGGCCGGGGGACTGGGGCACCGTCTGCACGGCTGTCTCGCGCGCCATCGGCGGCCGCAGACCCCCGCTCTCGTCGCTGGTGCAGTCCTCGACGAGCGGGCCCGCGTCCGTGCCCGGGCCGCCGTCCGCGAACTCGTACCCGCCGCGCGCGCACCGCTCCGTACGGCACTTCCGCAGTGTGGTCCGGCAGCCGTCGATCACATGGAAGCCGTAGCCGCTGCTGCCGGTCACGCGGCAGTTCAGGAAGCTGCCGCGACCGCCGGCCGACACATAGAACCCGGCCTCCGCGGGCGACTCGACCGTGCAGCGCTCGATCGTGGGGTCGGCGCCCTTGGTGACGATCACGCCGGTCTGCGTACCGTCCAGGGTGCAGTTGTTGAGGGTGCCGCCGCTGCCGTGGTCGCGGAACCAGGCGCCGGTCGCCGCGTCCCGGATGCGGCAGTCGTCGAGCTGCGCGGTGGCGCCGTCGCTCACCGACACGGCCGTGTTGCGCACCTGGGACAGGTCGCTGTCGACGACGTCCGCGCGGGAGCCGCGGTCGAGGACGAACAGGGCGTCCGGCACGTCGTGCACCCGGCAGGAGTCGAGGACGGCGGTCGCGCCGTCGCTGACCCACACCGCCGGGTAGTCGCCCGTGCTGTCGAAGATCTCGCACTGGTTGGCGTCCACACGCGTGCCCGGGTCCCACACCGACAGACCGTTGCGCCCGAACTGCCGCACGCTCGTGCGGGTCAGCGTCAGGACGGAGCGGGAGCGCAGGTCGACCGCGTTCTCCGGGATGTCGTGGATGCGGCAGTCGGCGAGCGTCATCACCGCGTCCGTGTCGAGCGTGACACCGTCGGCGGTGGTGCGGTGCACATCGCAGTCGGTGAGGTGTGCGGTGGCCCGGCCGGTGACCTGCACGCCACTGCCGCGCACCTCGTACACCTCGCACCCCACCGCCTCCAGCCCGGAGTTCTCGCCCGTCGCCGACAGGCCGACACCCGAGGCGTGGTGGACACGGCACCGCTCCAGGCGGGGATGGGCGCCGCCGCGCACCGCGACACCGGACTGGCCGGCCGCGACGACCTCGCAGTCCTCGAACACCCCGCCCCCGCCGTCGACGACGGCGATGCCGATGCCCGCCGGGTTGTCGACCGTGCAGCGCCGCACGGTCGGGCGTGCGCTCCCGCGCACCTCGATCCCGGCCGCGGACCGGGTCACGACCCGCACGTCCATCAGCTCCGGTGTGCCCTCCTCGACGAGCACGGCCGGCGCGGCCGCGTCCTGGCCCTCCACGTGCAGGTCCTGGACCACCGCCGAGGCGCGCACGGTCAGCGGCACCCCGTCCACGGGCGCGATCCGGACCGAGCCGGGGGAGCCCTCGGGGCCGCGCAGGGTCACCGCCCGTTGCACGACGAGGTTCTCCCGGTAGGTCCCGGGAGCAACGGTGAGGACGTCACCGTCGGCCGCGACCTCCAGGGCTGCGGCGAGCGATGCGTACTCACCCGTGCGGCGCCGCCACCGCGATGTGCCGGTGTGCGTCACCTGGACCGTGCCCTGTGCCATGGCGTTGCTGTGCCCCCACATCGTCGTACTGATGGCTCGTTCGCCTCCGGGGCGCGCCCCTGTGGCTCCCTCACGCGCGGGTTGATGCCGAAGGGAGTTCGGCTGGTCCACCGTAGCGTGCGCGCAGGTGGTGAGTTGACCGGAGGCGGAAGGCCGTCAGCTGCCGGTGCCGGTCCTGCCCCAGTCCGGTCCGGCCCGGTCCCAGGCCTGGTCCCAACGGGCGTACCGGCGGCGGACCATGCGCCAGACGATCAGTCGCCGTCCGGCCTCGACCAGTCCGGCGGTCGCGAGCGCGGCGCCGAACCCGGCGATGACGGCGTGCGTCGTCGCGGTCGCGGAGTCCAGCGGACGGGGCACCAACTTGCCGTGCTGGTCCGTCCATATCGCGAAGTGGTCGCCCTGCTGCGGGCTCTTGAGGCTCGCCATGACAGGTCCGCTGTGCTCGGTGCCGTCCGGCGCGGTCCAGCCGGCGAGGACGCGGGTGCGCAGATCCCGGGCGGAGGAGGTCTCCGGGTCGGCGTCCAGGGGCGAGCGGTCCAGCTTGCGGATCACGGTGGCCGTCACCAGGTGACGCGACTGGTGCTGGTCTCGCACGGACCGCTGCAGGCCGTCCTGGGCGACGCCGCCGACGACGGTGCCGATCACGGGTGCGACGAAGAGGATCAGCAGCAGGGCCACCAGGGCCACCCAGGCCTCGGCCAGGTCGGTCGCACGGCGCAGCGGATTGTGCCGCCAGCGCCACAGACCGCTGATTGCCCGCACCGTCCGCACCCCCTTCCCGCTCCGTGATAACCCCTGGCGGAGCCGTCCACGCGCAGGCCCGTCGAAGAGAGAGCGAAATCACCCCTCGCCGTGCCCCTCATGAACTTCTCACGACAGCCAACGCGCGGGCCCTCGGGCTCGGTTCCCGCCTCCGGCCCCGTCGGAGAATCCTTGCTATTCGATGATCGTGACCGGGTCCCCGACGCGGATCGTGCCGCGGGAACAGGGGACCAGGTTCTGCCCGAAGACCAGCTTGCCACCCATGCGCCGGTGCCGCCCGAGGGAGAGCAGGGGCTCCCTGCCGCGTTCGGCCGTGCTCTGGTCGGTGGTGGTCACGACGCACCGCCCGCACGGCTTGGTGACGCGGAAGGCGACCTCGCCGATGGTGAGGCGTGACCAGCCGTCCTCGGCCCAGGCCTCGGTACCGGCCACGACGACGTTCGGCCGGAAGCGGTTCATGGGCAGGGGGCCCTCGTCCGCACGGTCGCCCTGCGCGATCAGCGCGTTGAGGGCGTCGAGGGAGGCGGTCGTCGTGAGCAGGAGTGGGTAGCCGTCGGCGAAGGAGACGGTCTCGCCCGGCAGCGCGTACTCAGGGTCGACGGGTCGGCGCGTGGCGGGATCGTCCATGTACACGAGCCGCATCCCGGCACCGAGATAGGCGCTGCACCAGGCGTGCGCCTCCTCGCCTTCAGCGGGGACCGCTTCGACCTTGTCGCGGAAGATCTCCATCGACAGCAGGCCCACGGGCCCCGGAACCGGCACGGTCAGCGGCTCCATGCCCGGTGCGGACAACCGGACGCCGCCGCCGGGCAGAAGCTCGGCGGCGGCCAGCGCGAGGCGCGGATGCTCGCGTTGGGTGACGACCTTTCCCCCGTCGTCGATCAGGACCCAACGCCGGTCTCCGGCCAGCCCCCAGGGCTCCACGACGGCCTCCCGGGGCGCCAGGCCCCGGAACGCCTTGACCGGATGGACATGAATCGACTGCAGTCGCGCGTTCCCCATGCGGACATCGTGCCAGGCGGCACCGACACCCGCCGGGGAACGGCTCAGTAGCCGCGGTACTGCTGGTTGTTGTACGGGTCCTGGTAAGGAGCCGGGGCGGGCCGGGGAGCCGCGGGGCGCATGGCCTCGTAGCCCGCCGCGCCGGGTGCCGCCGGGCGTGGCTGTTGCGGCTGCTGCGGACCCGGGTAGGCGCGCGGAGCAGTCGCCTGCTGCGGGATGTACGCCGCGGGCGCCTGTTGCAGCGGGGCGGGCTGCGGTGCCTGTTGCGGGTAGCCGTAGGAGGGCTGGGGCGGGGCCGCCGGGAGGGCGGGCAGCGCCGACGGGACCGCGGGTAGGTGGCTCCCCGGCGTGTCGTACGGAGCGGGCACCCGGATCGGGGCGATCTGCGGGGTGCCCCGCTCCTTGACGAGCGAGTCGTAGATCGGGGTGTCCGGGAATGAGGCGGAGTAGTAGCCGCCGCCAAAGGTGGAGCGGGGGGAGGTCATGGCACATAAGTTAAGCCCACGATGTGCTGGTTGGGGAGACCGATAAGAGGGTTGTTTTCCGTGTGCGGCGTGACGTGGGATCCCTAATACGAGCGAACTTGGGAAAAAGGGGCGCCCCCAGTAGTGCCGTTCTTGTAAAGGCCGAGTTCCGAAGGGGTTACCGGCGGGTCGGGGGCCGGTCCTGTCGACCTCCTCAGGGGAGTTCGCTGTCCGGGGCAAGTCGGGGGGAATAGGTTGTGCGCGGAGACTTCCCGGACCGCCGGGCGCGGCCTGGCGCGGTGACACGTGATGGGGGCGGACATGTCAATGCCGAAAGGATCGAACACCCCGGTGCCGACCACGGCGCTGCGGGTGGAACTGGGCTGGCGTTCCGGCCCGGGTGTGCCCGACGCGGACGCCTCGGCGCTGTTGCTGATGGGCGGAAAGGTCCGTTCCGACGGGGACTTCGTCTTCTACAACCAGCCGGTGCACTCCTCCGGCGCGGTCCGCCACGAGGGCAAGCGCACCGATGGCGGCAGGGTGACCGACAGCCTCCTCGTGGACCTCGCGCGCGTGGAGCCCGCGATCGAGACGGTGATCCTCGCCGCCTCCGCGGACGGCGGATCGTTCGGACAGGTCCCGGATCTGTACATCGAGGTCAAGGACGCGGCCCGGGGCACGGAGGTGGCCCGCTTCGACAGCACGGGCGCCACGGTGGAAACGGCGTTCGTGCTCGGTGAGTTCTACCGCCGTCAGGGCGCCTGGAAGTTCCGGGCCGTCGGCCAGGGCTACAGCAGCGGGCTGGAGGGCCTGGCCACCGACTACGGCATCACGGTGGACGAGCCGCAGCACGCGGCCCCGGCCGCCGCGCCGGTCCCGCCGCCGGCACCCCCGGTGACCATGCCCCCGCCGGTGACGGGGCCGGTCGCCACTCCGCCGCCTCCACCCGCGGCAGCGCCCGCCGCACCGGTCCGCCTGACCAAGGTGACGCTGACCAAGGCGGCCCCCTCGGTCTCCCTGACCAAGCAGGGCGGCACCTCGGGCGCCCTGCGCGTGAACCTCAACTGGCAGGTGCGCAAGCAGTTCTCGGGGTGGGCCGGCAAGCTGGGCCGTCCGGTCGCCCTGCACGACGATCTCGACCTCGACCTGTGCTGCCTGTACGAACTCACCGACGGCAGCAAGGGCGTCGTCCAGGCCCTCGGCAACGCCTTCGGCGCGCTGCACCAGCCCCCGTACATCCACCTGGACGGCGACGACCGCACCGGCGCCGTGACGACCGGCGAGAACCTCACCGTCAACCTCGACCACAAGCAGGCCTTCCGGCGCATCCTCGTCTTCGTCACCATCTACGCCGGGGCACGCTCCTTCGCCGACCTGCACGCCACGGTCACCCTGCAGCCGCAGTACGGCGCCCCGATCGAGTTCTCGCTCGACGAGTGCACGGTCCCCTCGACGGTGTGCGCGCTCGCGCTGATCACCAGTACCGGCAGCGACCTGGTCGTCCAGCGCGAGGCCCGCTACCTGGTGCCCGAGCGCGGAGTGAGCCCGCAGCGCACGATCGACCACGCCTACGGGTGGGGCATGAACTGGACCCCCGGCAGGAAATGAGCCCGTGTGGGGGCGGGCGCTCAGCCCTCGTCGGGCACGGCCTCCGGACGAGCGTAGGTCCGCCCCTTCCAGGCCGCACCGCGACCTCTGTGGTGCTGCACCGCGGAATCCACCGTCATCAGGAGGTACAGGAACGCGGTGAACGGCAACAGGGGAGCGAGCCACAGCGGCTGCCGGTAGTAGCGCAGCATCGGGACGTACGTCCCTGTCATCACGAGCCACGCCAGGGCGCCGGCGACCGCTGCCGGGGCACTTCCCGTGGCCGCGCCCACGACCACCGCCAGGGGCGGCACCAGGTATACCACCGCCAGCCCGGCGACCGTCCCGGCCAGTACAAGGGGGTTGTGCCGCAGTTGTGCGTACGCGCTGCGCGAGACCATCCGCCACAGGTGCCGCAGCCGCGGATAGGGCCGCACGCTGTCCACCCCGTCGGCCAGTCCCAGCCAGATGTGGCCGCCGCCGCGTTTGACGGCCCGGGCGAGCGCCACGTCGTCGATGACGGCGTGCCGGATCGCGTCCGGGATCCGGGCCCGCTCGGCGGCCTCGGCGCGCAGCAGTACGCAGCCACCCGCGGCGGCCGCCGTCCGCGCCCCCTTCCTGCCGATCCGGCGGAACGGATACAGCTGTGCGAAGAAGTAGACGAAGGCAGGCACGACCAGCCGCTCCCACGCACTCTCCACCCGCAGCCGGGCCATCTGGGAGACGAGGTCGAACCCGCCGGTCCGGGCCGCCGCCACCAGGTGCCGCAGGCTGTCCGGGGCGTGCGCGATGTCGGCGTCCGTCAGCAGCAGGTACTCGGGCGCACGCGCGCGTGCCAGGGTGATGCCGTGGCGCACCGCCCAGAGCTTGCCGGTCCAGCCCGCGGGCGGCTCACCCGGCGAGGACACGGTGAGGGGCAGCCTCCCCTGGCGCCGCGCCAGCTCGTGCGCCAGCCTCCCCGTCCCGTCCGAACTGCCGTCGTCGACCAGGAAGACCTCCGCCCGCCCCGGATAGTCCTGGGCGAGCAGCGACGGCAGGCTCGCGGGAAGGACCTCCGCCTCGTCGCGTGCCGGGACGACCACGCACACCGACGGCCACGCGTCCGGCTCCCGGCGGGGCGGCAGCCGAACGTCCGTCCGCCAGAAAAAGCCCTGGCAGAGCAGCAGCCACAGCCAGGAGGCGAGTGATACGAGGGCGGTCCACGTAACGGCGCTCACGCGCGCAGTCTGCCCCACCGGACCGGCCCGACACGGCACATCGTCTATCGTGGCCGGGTGAAGATCGCGCTCATGGACTCCGGAATCGGTCTGCTGGCGGCCACCGCCGCGGTACGGCGTCTCCGCCCCGACGCCGATCTCATCCTCTCCCTGGACCCCGACGGCATGCCCTGGGGACCGAGGACGCCGGAAGACCTGACCGCTCGTGCCCTGGCCGTCGCAGAGGCCGCCGCCGCGCACCGGCCGGACGCCCTGATCGTCGGCTGCAACACCGCGACCGTGCACGCGCTGCCCACCCTGCGCGCCCGGCTGGAGCCGGACCTGCCGGTCATCGGCACCGTCCCGGCGATCAAGCCGGCCGCGGCCGGCGGCGGCCCCTTCGCCATCTGGGCGACGCCCGCCACCACCGGCAGCGACTATCAGCGCAATCTCATCCAGGACTTCGCGGGCGGGGTCTCGGTCACCGAGGTCCCCTGCTGGGGGCTCGCCGAAGCAGTCGAACGCGCGGACGAGGCGGCGATCACCGCCGCGGTCGCCGCGGCGGCCGCCCTCACCCCCGAGGATGTAACGACCGTTGTCCTGGGCTGCACCCATTACGAACTGGTCGCCGAGCGCATCCGGACCGCCGTGCAGCGCCCCGGTCACCCGCCCCTCGTCCTGCACGGCTCCGCCGGGGCCGTCGCCGCTCAGGCACTGCGCCGGATCGGCGAACTGCCCGCCCCCGAAGCCGAGCCGGTCGGCACCCTGACGGTGCTGCTCAGCGGGCGCGAGGGCACGCTGCCCGCGCCCGCCCTGGCGTACGAGGAGGGCCAGCTGCTGCGGACGGTCACACCCGCCCGGTCGGCTCAGTCACGCTCCGCAACGCTGTAGCCGCGGAGCGAAACCTGAGTAACCTCCTCTATATGAGGGACCACCGCCACGGCGAGCACGCCCCCCACTCCGATGTCTGGACCGGACACGCCAGGAACCGGGTCCAGTGGCTGATGGCGCTCGCCGGTGCCGCCTGCATGGCGCTCGGCATCGAGCTGGCCGTCGACTCCGCGTGGACGTCCGGGATCGTTCCGCTGGTCATGGCCGTCGTGGGCTGCATCGCGGCCGGGCTGCTCGTCCTCTTCGGCACCCTGGCGTTCGTGCATGTCGCCCTGCGGGTCGACCAGGAGTGGCTGGAAGTGCGCTGCGGCCACATCGGCGTGCCGCGCCGCCGCATCCCGCTGGCGCACGTCGCCGGTGCCGAGTACTGCTCCCACGTCACCCCGCGTCAGTGGGGCGGCTGGGGCTACCGCTGGCGGCCCGAGAAGGGCACGGCCGTCGTCGTACGGCGCGGCGAGGGCGTGGTGCTCCAACTGTGGGACGGTCATACCTTCACGATCACCGTGGACGACGCCGAGACAGCCGTCCAGGTCATCAAGGCCCGACTACGCCCCAAGGCGACCGGCACCGCCCACTGAGGTCACCGCGCGGCTTGTGGTGCAGCTCGGGGCGTTGCCGGTGAAGTCACCGTGAGAGCCGGTCGCCGCGTGGCCGGACGTTCGTGGTCCGGGTCGGTGGCTCGTCGGCGAGTGGGTGGGCTGTGGCCAGTCCTGCGAGCAGTCCCGCGCCTGCCGTCACCGCGGTGAAGCTCAGGGCGTTGCCGAGGGTGGCGATGGTTGCGAGTGCCGTCAGGGCCACGCCCGCCGTGAGCGCGACCGGTGTGGGGCGCGGCGAGCGCCACAGTGCGAACAGCAACCAGCAGAAGGCGGCGCCCAGCAGGGCCACGCCCACGACTCCCTGTTCGGCCGCCTGCTGCAACGGCGCCGAGTGGGGCCTGATGTCGGGCGGCAGGGACAGCGCCGCCGTCGGGCTCAGCTCCCCGAAGCGCCCCGGACCGATGCCCAGGGCCGCCTCCTGGCGCACCATGTGCACCGCGTCCCGCCACAGCTGGACCCGGTGCGAGGTCAGTGGACGTTCCAGGGACGCGGTGAGCCCGGCGGGCAACGCGTTCGCCGCCAGCGCCCACGTCAGGGCGGTCACCAGGGCCACGACCAGGACCAGCGCGGCGATGCCCGTACCGCGGTGCCGCACGTGGCCGGCCGCGAGCGAGCACAGCAGCACGACGGCACAGGCGACGCAGCCGGTGGCCGAGCCCAGAGCGGCCGCCGTCACCGCGATCCCGGCGGCCAGCAGACGCAGCCCGAGCCGCACGGCCGGCACCCCACTGGCCCAGGCCCCGCAGCACGCGGCGCCCGTCGCCAGCGTCAGCAGGGCGGCAGTGGCGCCGGCGTGCCCGAGCGGCGCTGCGAGCTGCGGTCCCGGGGCCAGATGCGGAACGGCCACCGTGAGGCCGGTGCCGGCGAGCGCGGCGACACCGGGCGCGGCTACCGGCAGGACGGCTCCGCCGATCCGCCCCGCGGCATACCCGGCGGTCACGGCCAGCACCGCGAGCAGGACGCCCTCGGGACGGCCGTCGCGCGCGGTCGCCGAGATCAGTGACCAGGCGGCACAGGCCCCGAGAATCACCACACCCGCCGCGTCCGAAACGAGCCGTCCGTCGCCGTCCGCCTCGGGACCGACCGCAGACGTCATCCTTCTGGAACCCACGCCGCCCCCCGACCCGCGCCGCCCCCGACCTGTGACGGCCCCGGCCGCCCGGCCGTGCGGGGCCGTGCGACAAGGGCTCCGGCACACCGTAACGACTGGTGGGCGATTTGTGGATGAGTCGTGCAGAGTTGTGAAGAAACGATGCGGCAGTCGGGCCGTGCCCTGCGCCGCCGCCCCGCGGACCGCGCTGTCGGCGGCCAGGTCACTCGCCGTAGACTCCCCGGGTGACCGTCACCGCAACCTCCGTCGGCGACTCGGACCAGCTGCAGCCGCGGAACGCGCCCGCATCGCGCGGCGAGTGGCTCCTGCGCCTGGTCCCGGCCGCCGCTGCCGCGCTCTCCGGAGTGCTGCTCTACATCAGTTTCCCGCCGCGCACCCTGTGGTGGCTGGCCCTGCCGGCCTTCGCCGTCTTCGGCCGGGTGCTGCGCGGCCGCAGCTGGAAGGCGGGACTCGGCCTCGGCTACCTCTTCGGCCTCGGCTTCCTGCTGCCACTGCTGGTGTGGACCGGCGTGGAGGTCGGCCCTGTGCCGTGGCTGGCCTTGGTCGCCATCGAGGCGCTCTTCGTGGCGCTGGTCGGCGCGGGCGTCGCCGCGGTGTCGAAACTGCCCGCCTGGCCGGTGTGGGCGGCCGCGGTGTGGACCGTCGGCGAGGCGGCACGCGCGCGCGTGCCGTTCAACGGCTTCCCCTGGGGCAAGATCGCGTTCGGGCAGGCGGACGGCGTCTTCCTGCCGCTCGCCGCGGTAGGCGGCACCCCGGTGCTCGGCTTCGCCGTCGTCCTGTGCGGCTTCGGTCTCTACGAGGTCGTGCGCCTGGCCATGCAGGCGCGGCGCACCCGTGCGGTACGGCGGGGCGCGGCGGCCGTTGCCCTGCTCAGCCTGGCCGTGCCGGTGGCGGGGGCCGTGGCGGCCCGGCCACTGGTCAGCGACAAGGCCGAGGACGGCACCGTGACCGTCGCCGTGATCCAGGGCAACGTGCCCCGCGCAGGCCTCGACTTCAACTCCCAGCGCCGCGCGGTTCTCGACTACCACGCGCGTGAGACCGAACGTCTGGCCGCCGACGTCAAGGCCGGCAAGGTCGCGCAGCCCGACTTCGTGCTCTGGCCGGAGAACTCCTCCGACGTCGACCCGTTCGCCAACGCCGACGCGCGTGCCGTCATCGACGGTGCGGCAAGGGCGATCGGCGTGCCCATCTCGGTCGGCGGAGTCGTGGAGCGCGACGGCAAGCTGTACAACGAGCAGATCCAGTGGGATCCGGCCAAGGGCCCCGTCGACACCTACGACAAGCGGCAGATCCAGCCCTTCGGCGAGTACCTGCCGCTGCGCTCGCTCATCGGAGCGATCAACAAGAACTGGACGGCGATGGCCCGCCAGGACTTCAGCCGGGGCACCGAGCCGGGCGTGTTCACCATGGACGGCGCCAAGGTCGGGCTGGTCACCTGCTACGAGGCCGCCTTCGACTGGACCGTGCGCTCCGAGGTCACCGACGGCGCCCAGATGATCTCCGTGCCGAGCAACAACGCGACCTTCGACCGCAGCGAGATGACCTACCAGCAGCTCGCCATGTCCCGTGTCCGCGCCGTCGAGCACAGCCGGACCGTCACCGTGCCGGTGACGAGCGGCGTCAGCGCGATCATCATGCCGGACGGGAAGATCACACAGAAGACCGGCATGTTCGTGGCCGACTACCTCGTCCAGAAGGTGCCCCTGCGCACCTCCACGACCCCCGCCACAGAGCTGGGCGTGCTGCCGGAGATCGCCCTGGTGCTGCTCGCCGCGGGCGGACTCGGCTGGGCGATCGGCGCCGGCGTGCGCGGGCGACGCGCCCGTGACGTGTAGCAGCACGCCCGCCGCACGCCCCTTGAAATCGCCGGAGGCGACGGAGCAGGCCCGCTAGGGTCGGGCCATGGCTACTCCTGACTTCATCCGCACCCTGCGTGCCACCGCCGGACAGCAGCTGCTGTGGCTCCCCGGAGTCACCGCCCTCGTCTTCGACGACGAGGGCAGAGTGCTGCTGAACCGGCGGTCCGACACCCGCAGGTGGTCGGTGATCGGCGGTATCCCGGAACCGGGGGAGCAGCCCGCCGCCTGCGCCGTACGAGAGGTGTACGAGGAGACCGCGGTGCGCTGCGTCGCGGAGCGGATCGTCCTGGTCCAGGCGCTGGACCCGGTCACGTACGACAACGGCGACATCTGCCAGTACATGGACGTCACGATCCGCTGCCGGGCCGTCGGCGGCGAGGCGCGGGTCAACGACGACGAGTCGCTGGAGGTGGGCTGGTTCGCGGTGGACGCCCTGCCGGACCTCCATGAGTTCGGGCTCTTCCGGATCAAGCAGGCCCTGACCGACGCACCCACATGGTTCGACCCCACCGGTTCCGGCTGAACTGTGGGGCCAGACCACATGGGTCGGTGTGTGGCTGCCGCCTAGGGTCGGAGCATGACCGCGCCCAGCGTCCACCCGGCCCCCCACGCCCTCCCGCTCGACCTCGGCGGCCGCACCGCCCTCGTCACCGGCGCCGCCGGGGGCATCGGCCGCGCCTGCGCGCTGCGCCTGGCGGCCGCCGGGGCCAAGGTGAGAGCGGTCGACCGGGACGCCGCCGGCCTGGACGCGCTCACCGAGCACTCCCGCGACCTCGCGGGCACCGTCGAGCCGCACGTCCTCGACCTCACCGACCTGGACGCCACCGAACTCGCCGCCGCGGGCACCGACGTCCTCGTCAACAACGCCGGGCTGCAGCTGGTGCGGCCCCTCCAGGAGTTCCCGCCCGACGTCTTCCACACCATGCTCACCGTGATGCTGGAGGCGCCCTTCCGGCTCATCCGCGGCGCCCTGCCGCACATGTACGGGCAGGGCTGGGGCCGCGTCGTGAACATCTCCTCCGTCCACGGCCTGCGCGCCTCGGCCTACAAGTCGGCCTACGTGACCGCCAAGCACGGCCTGGAAGGACTCTCCAAGACCACCGCCCTGGAAGGCGCCCCCCATGGCGTCACCTCGAACTGCGTCAACCCCGGCTATGTCCGCACCCCGCTCGTCGAGGAGCAGCTCGCCGACCAGGCCCGAGCACACGGCATCCCCGAGGAACGCGTCCTGTCGGAGGTGCTGCTGCAGGACAGCGCCGTCAAACGGCTGATCGAACCGGACGAGGTCGCCGAGGCCGTGGCGTATCTGTGCAGCCCACAGGCATCCTTCGTGACCGGCACCTCGCTCGTCCTGGACGGCGGCTGGACGGCGCACTGAGCGCGGTCCTTCGCCGTGCCGACGGCCCCCGCCGTGGCGGGCCCGAGTTTTCCACAGGCCTGACGGGGCGGGTGGGCGATGAGTAATCCTGTGAGCATGTCCCTCGATCACGTGCAGTCCGCCGAGCGTTCCGCCACCGGTGCCGGAGCGCCGGCCGGCGACGCCAGGGACCCGGGCCAGGCGCCGGGCGAGGCGCTGGGCGGCTCCAGGCCGGCAGATGCCGAGACACCGTTCCTGGAGCTGCTGGCCCGTGGCGCCTCCGCCGACGCCTACGAGCAGCCGGTGCTCCTCGCCCGCGCCGAGGGCCGGCCGGCCGAGCGGATCGCCGCGCTGGAGCATGCCAAGCTGCTCGCCCTGCGGGTCCGCTCGGAGCTGGAGGGGCGGCGCCGGCGGGAGGCCGAGCTGTCCGCGCTCTTCGAGACCGCCCACGACCTGGCCGGGCTGCGCGACCTGGACGCCGTTCTGCAGGCGATTGTGCAGCGCGCCCGCTCGCTGCTCGGCACGGACGTCGCCTACCTCAGCCTGAACGACCCGGTCAGAGGCGACACCTATATGCGGGTCACCGAGGGTTCGGTCGCGGCCCGCTTCCAGCAGCTGCGGCTCGGCATGGGGGAGGGCCTCGGCGGCCTGGTCGCCCAGACAGCCCGCCCGTACGTCACCGAGGACTACTTCAAGGACGCCCGCTTCCAGCACACCGACACCATCGACGCGGGGGTGCGGGACGAGGGGCTCGTGGCCATCCTCGGAGTGCCACTGATGCTCGGGCACCACGTCATCGGCGTGCTGTTCGCGGCGGACCGGCGCGCCCGGGTCTTCGAACGGGAGCAGATCGCCCTGCTCGGCTCCTTCGCAGCCCTCGCCGCGGCCGCCATCGACGCCGCCAACCTTCTCGCCGAGACCCGGTCCGCCCTCACCGACCTGGAACGGGCTAACGAGATCATCCGCGACCGCAGCGGGGTCATCGAACGCGCCTCCGACGTCCACGACAGACTCGCCGAACTCGTCCTGCGCGGCGGCGGGGTGCACGACGTGGCCGCCGCTGTCTCCCAGGTCCTGGACGGCACCGTCGAGTTCACGGAAGCGGCCGCCGCACCGGCGAAGGCCCTGGAGGCCTCCCGCGCCGAAGGGCACGCGGTCCGCCACGAGGACGACTGGATCGCCGCCGTCGCCGCCGGTGGCGAACTGCTCGGCGCGCTGGTGCTGCGCGGACACCCGGGGCTCGACCCCGTCGACCAACGCACCCTGGAACGTGCCGCGACGGTCACGTCGCTGCTCCTGCTGGCCCGTCGCTCCGCCGCCGAAGCCGAACAGCGCGTCCGCGGCGAACTGCTGGACGACCTCCTCGACGCCCGCGACCGGGACCCGCGCCTCCTGCGCGACCGCGCCTCTCGGCTGCACGCCGACCTCGACGCCACCCACGCCGTGCTCGCCGCCCGCCTCGACGGCACAGCAGCCGACGCCGACCAGGAGGCGGCCGCCCGCCGGCGCCTGTGGTCCGCCGCGTCCCACCTCGCCGCCACCCGGCACGGCCTGGCCGCCGCCCGCGACGGCGGCACCGTCCTGCTGCTGCCCCTCGGCCCCGGAGACACCGCCACCGAGCTGGCCCGCCGCACCGCCCGACACCTCGGCACGGCCGTCCATGAAGCCGTCACCGTCGGCGCCTCCGCCCCGGTCGAAGACCTCGCAGCCCACCCGGACTCCGTGGCCGCGGCCTACGCGGAGGCCCGCCGCTGCCTCGACGCCCTGCGGCTCCTGGGCCGTTCCGGGGACGGAGCCGCCGCCGAGGACTTCGGTTTCCTGGGCCTCCTCCTGGCCGGAGACCGGGACATCACCGGCTTCGTCGACCGCACCATCGGCCAGGTCGTCGCGTACGACGCACGGCGCGGCACCGACCTGCTGCGCACCCTCGACGCGTACTTCGCCTGCGGGATGAGCCCGGCCCGCACCAAGGACCGACTGCACGTCCACGTCAACACGGTCGCCCAGCGCCTGGAACGCGTCGGCCGACTCCTCGGCGACGACTGGCAGAGCCCCGCCCGCGCCCTGGAGATACAACTCGCCCTGCGGCTGCACCGGTTGGCGACACCGGCACAGCGCTGACCCCCGCACGCACGGGCGTACGGGGGCGGTGCGGAGCCCTGATCAGACGGTGTGCGCGTCCGCCGCCCCGGCCGCCGCCGGCACCGTGCCCGCAGTGGGCCCGACGTCGGCCAGATCCCGGTGACGGGTCTCCTTGCCCGCCGCCACGGCGACGATCGTCAGGACGGCCGCGGCGATGACGTACAGGGCGATCGGGGTGGAGCTGCCGTAGTCGGACAGCAGCGCGGTGGCGATCAGCGGCGCCGGCGCGCCCGCCGCGACCGAGGCGAACTGAGCGCCGATGGAGGCACCGGAGTAGCGCATCCGGGTCGCGAACATCTCGGAGAAGAAGGCGGCCTGGGGCGCGTACATCGCACCGTGCAGCACCAGGCCCACCGTCACCGCGACGACGAGGCCGCCGAAGCCGCCGGTGTCCACGAGTGCGAAGAACGGGAACATCCAGAGCCCCACGCCGGCTGCGCCCAGCAGGTAGACGGGCCGACGCCCGATGCGGTCCGACAGAGCGCCCCAGGCCGGGATGACCGCGAAGTGCACGGCCGAGGCGATCAGCACCGCGTTGAGGGCCGTCTGCTTGGAGACGCCTGCCGAGGTGGTGGCGTAGACGAGGATGAACGCCGTGATGACGTAGTAGCTGATGTTCTCCGCCATGCGCGCGCCCATCGCGACCAGCACGTCCCGCCAGTGGTGCCGCAGCACGGACACGAGTGGCGGCCGCTCGGCGTCCGTCGCCACCGCCGCCTTGCGGGCCTCGGCCCGCGCCAACGCCTGCTTGAAGACCGGCGATTCATCGACAGACAGACGAATCCACAAACCGACGATCACCAGCACACCGGAGAGCAGGAACGGGATCCGCCAGCCCCAGGAGCCGAAGGCGGAGTCCGACAGGACGGCGGTCAGCAGCGAGAGCACACCGGTCGCCAGCAACTGCCCCGCCGGCGCACCGGTCTGCGGCCACGAGGCCCAGAACCCGCGCCGCCGCGCGTCCCCGTGCTCCGACACCAACAGCACGGCCCCGCCCCACTCACCGCCGAGCGCGAAGCCCTGGACCAGCCGCAGTACCGTCAGCAGCACGGGCGCGGCGGTCCCGATGGTCGCGTGCGTGGGCAGCAACCCGATCACGAAGGTCGCCCCGCCCATCAGCAACAGGCTCAAAACCAGCAACTTCTTGCGGCCGAGCCGGTCGCCGTAGTGCCCGAACACGAGAGCACCCAGCGGACGGGCGGCGAACCCGACCGCGTACGTGAGGAACGACAGAAGCGTGCCGACGAGAGGGTCGGAGCCCGGGAAGAACAGCTTGTTGAAGACGAGGGCGGCGGCTGAGCCGTAGAGGAAGAAGTCGTACCACTCGATGGTGGTGCCGATGAGGCCGGCAGCCACGATGCGTTTGAGGCTGGCGGGGGGTGGGGGAACGGTGGTTGCGGAGGGCATGTGCGCCACTTCCTCGTGTGCGGTGGGGACGGGTACGTGTCGGGATACCGTAAGAAGGTGCACGTCAGGGGCACATGTGGTGGTGCAACATACTTCGGGGCGTAGCTATGCGTCGTACCACCATGCCCGCTCGCGGCGCGGTGGGTGAGAGGCGTGGATCACGGATCCTGATCGTGCCCAGAGACCAGGCCTCGTCAGCCGGATGTCGTGCCGGCCCTCGCGAGGCGGCGGGCTCCCGCACGGACGAGCGGTGCCGTTGCCGTGCCCTGCCGCGCGGCCGGCGCCGCTCCGCGAGCCGGGATCTCAGTGCGGCTCAGACTGGAGGGTCTGCGCGCACCAGATCGTTTTGCCGTTGCCGGTGTGCCGGGTGCCCCACCCTTGGGTGAGCTGGGCGACGAGCAACAGTCCCCGACCGCCCTCGTCGAAGACGCGAGCCCGGCGCAGGTGCGGGGCGGTGTTGCTGGAGTCGGAGACCTCGCAGATCAGGGAGGTATCGCGAATCAGCCGCAGCCTGATCGGCGGCTCGCCGTATCTGATGGCGTTGGTGACAAGCTCGCTGACGACCAGCTCGGTGACGAACGCCGCCTCCTCCAGGCCCCAGGCGTCCACCTGGTCGACAGCGAACTTCCTGGCGCGCGGCACCTGCGCGGTGTCGGGCTCGACCTCCCAGTCGGCGACGTGCCGGCGAGCCAGCGCGTGCGTGCGAACGAGCAGCAGGGCGGCGTCGTCGGTGCGGCGTTCGGGGAGCATGGCGTCCATCACCGTGTCGCACAGGGCCTCCAGCGAGGTGGCCGAGGGGTCCAGGGCGCGCTCCAGTTCGGTGGTCCGCTGGTCGACGTCGCGCTCGCGGCTTTCCACCAGCCCGTCGGTGTAGAGGGCGAGCAGGCTGCCCTCCGGCAGTTCGAGCTCGGCGGCCTCGAAAGGCAGACCACCGATGCCGAGCGGGGGTCCCGGATGGACGGGCACCGGGGTCCTGGTGCCGTCCGGTGAGATGATCAGCGGCAGGGGATGGCCGGCACTCGCCAGCGTGAAGCGCCGGGAGACAGGGTCGTAGACGGTGTACAGGCAGGTGGCGCCGGACTCGCCGGTCGGCTGGAAGTGGCCGGTGGGCTGGAGGTCGTCGGCGAGGTGGAGGACCAGGTCGTCCAGGTGGGTCAGCAGCTCGTCCGGCGGCAGGTCGACGTCGGCGAGGGTGCGTACGGCCGTACGCAGTCGGCCCATGCTGGCCGAGGCGTGCAGGCCGTGGCCGACTACATCGCCGACGACCAGGGCGACCCGGGCGCCGGACAGCGGAATGACGTCGAACCAGTCACCGCCCACTTCCATGCCGGTCCCGCCGGGCAGGTAGCGGGATGCCACCTCGACCGCCTCCTGGACCGGCAGGCCCTGCGGCAGCAGGCTGCGTTGCAGGGTCAGCGCGGTCGTGCGTTCGCGCGAGTACCGGCGGGCGTTGTCGATGGCGACGGCTGCCTTGGCGGTCAGCTCTTCGGCGAGGATCAGGTCGTCGGCGGTGAAGGCCTCGGGCCGGTCGAGGCGGGAGAAGGCGACGACGCCGAGGAGCGCGCCGCGCGCCCGGAGCGGCACGGTGATCCGGCCGGTCAGCCCGTCCGCGGCGATGGACTCGTCGATCACCGGGTTGCCCGGTGGCCAGTGGGCCGGATCGGCGGCGAGCCCGGGCCCGAAGGCCCACTCGCCGCCCTGGCCGGGCTCAGCGGCGAGCTCGACCGTGGACCTGCCGGTGGCCATGCAGCGGGCGGCGACGGAACCGGCAGGGTGACTGACCGGCGTCGTGGGCCCGGGCGCCCGGTCGGCGTCCTCCTTCGCGCTGTGCTGGGCGGCACGGCTGAGCCTGATCGTCTCGCCGGGGGTGAACGCGGACACCGAGGGCGGTTCCTCACCGCGCAGCACCTCGTCGAAGAGATCCACGCTGACGAGGTCGACGAATCCCGGCACCGGGGTCCTGGCCAGTTCCTGGGCGGTGCCGATCACGTCGAGTGTCCGGCCGATGCCGCCGCTGGCCTTGTTGAGGATGAGCAGGCGTTGCCGAGCCCAGTACTCGGCGCTCATGTCGAATCCCCAGTTGGCGATCGCGCGGACCCTGCCCTCGGCATCCCGGACGGGCCAGATGCTGGTGGCCCAGGCATTGGCGTAGTCACTGCCGCGAGGGCGGAAGACGGTGATGAGACGCGTGGCCTCGCCCGTCCTCGCCACTTCGGCCAGCGCGTCGGTGTAGGGCTTGTCGTCCCTTTCGGGAAACAGCGTGCGGTCGAATTCGGGAAGCACCTCGCGGTACTTCTTACCCAGCACTTGCTTTTCGGAGTGCGCGATCACCCGGCCCGAGGAGGCGTTGATCCACAGGAACCGCAGCTCAGGGTCGTAGACGCCCAGAGCGAAGGGAGACTGCTCGAAGGCCCGGTCGGCGATCACCGGGCGGCGTCCCCAACGCTGGATGGTCATCACGTGACCCAGCGCCCGCCCGTCGGGGCCGAACAGCGGGTGAGCCGTTACCACGGCGTCCACCGTGGAGCCGTCCCGGTGGCGAAGGGGGATGAACCCCGAGGGGTCGGGGCCGGCGCCGTAGCCCTCGGGGAAGCCGGGCGGCGCGGGATCGACCAGCAGATCCGTCACGGGGCGCCCGACCGTGTCCTCGGCCGTCCAGCCCAGCAGCAGCCGGCCCCCCTCGCTCCAGCCACTGACCATGCCGTCCGGGTCCACAACGGCAACGGCAGTGGGCGCGTCCTGCTTGTCGGCCATCTCCACCCGACACGCCTCCGTCCGGACAGCCGTGCCCGTCAGGGCTGGTTTCCAGCGGCTGCTTCCAGCCTAGATCGGCTGCCGCTCCACGGCGCTCCGACCGGCGCGTCCGGGGTGTCAGGTGCCGGAGCGATCGGGGCCGGGGCCTGCGCATCCCCTCGCGACATCAACCGCAGCTCGTCCGCCGGCGGAGGGTTTCAGGTGCCCGTTGCAGAGCGTGGTCGGCGCCGGGCTGCTGTTCATCGCCGCGCTGCTCGCCGTGGACATGCCGGGAGGGCCAGGGTCGTACCGTCCTCGTTCAGCGCCACGCGGTCGTCGCGGGCGCGCATCGCGGGAGTCTCGTGTCGACGGGCTTACCTGAGGTGCAGCCGCCGCACCTCACGCACCCTGGGCTTCGGCAAGGCACCAGGGGCGCTTCCTACCCGGCGATCCACAGGTCGGCGCCGTCGAGAGCTGCAACGCCATCTACCGCTCCGACGACGAGACGAAGACCTGGACGCGGATCAATTACCGACCACCAGTGGAGAGATCATGCTCTGCGTCAACTACAAGCGGACGCACGACTCCAACTCCGGCACGAGGGCATCAAGCCGATCCTCCAGTCAACGGAGGCTGATCCCACGTCAGGGCCGAGGTCGGTCCGCGTCCCTCTCGGCGTGATCGACCTCGGCCCGCAGAGCCGCGTCTGAGCGGTTCCGGATCAGTAACCGTAGATCATCTTGTAGGCGACCTCCGGGAGGAACTGTCCGGCCGAGGAGCCGGTTCCCACGCCGCAGTTGCCGTCGGACTCGCCCGGGACCTTGATCCACAAGAGCATCTCGGCGCCTCCGCCCAACTGGGTGGGAGTGCCGATACGGCGGCCCGAAGGGTTGCACCACTGGCCGTTGGAGCCGTTGCCGTTGCGGCTGGTGTCCACGACGAACGGCTTGGTGTAGCCGTACCGGGCGCTGAGTTCCCTGTTGACGGCGGCGCCGTACGCGGTGTTCTCGGCCGTGGTCAGGTAGTTGGAGACGTTGAGCGAGAAACCGCGGGCCTGCCGGAGGCCGGCTCCGTGGAGGCGCTGGGCCATGGTCGCCGCGCTCGCCCAGGCCGGGTTGCCGGCGTCGAGGTAGACCCAGGTGTTGGGGGCCTGACGGTTGAACTCGGCGAGCGCGCCGGTGAGCATGCCCCTGCGTTCGTCGATCTGGGCCTGGGTCATGCAGCCGTAGTCCCCGAGGGAGTCCGGTTCGAGGATGACGACGGCCGGGCGGCCTGCGATCCCGCCCGCGAACTGGGCGATCCAGTTCGCGTAGGCGGACGGCGACGAGGCTCCGCCCGCGGAGTGCCCGCCGCAGTAGTCGCGGTTGTAGATGTTGTAGGCGACGAGGATGGGCAGCTTGTCCCGGGCGTCCGCGGCGCCCACGTACGCGCCGGTGGCGGTGCCGATGGTGCCGCTCCAGGAGCCGAACCAGCGGGCCGTCGGGGTGTTGGCGATGGAGGCGTTGATCGCGGGCGCCCGGCCGTCGCCGGGGTTGGCGGCGACCCACCGCTTCGCGCTGGAGTCGGGGTCCACGTAGAACCCGTTGGTCATGGTCGTCGGGTCGGCCGCGTGGGCGGACGGGGCGGCGGCGAGCGCCAGCGGCAGCGAGGCGAGCGCTGCCACCAGGGCGAGAAGTCTGCGGCGCATGGCATTACCTCGGCTTTCTGACAGGGATGCGTCCGAAGGTCGCCGGTGAGCGTGGGGAGCGCTCCTGTAGGAAGCGCTCCCCACGGCACGGTCGGTCAGCAGGTCGAGTTGGTCTGGGTCAGCAGGCCGAGCCGCCACGGGAGGAGGTTGTAGTCGCCGCCCGCGTTGGGGTTCATGCCCTGGTAGAGGTACTGGAGCCGGCAGGCGGGAATGGTCAGTGTCTGGTCGTAGCCGGCACGGATCATCTCGCCGTGACTGATGTCCCGGGTCCAGGCGCCCGAGGGGAAGGTGACGTTGTTGGACCGAGCGAACGGGTTGCTCTCGGACGCGGCCAGGGGCGTCCAGGAACCGGCGAGGCTGCCCGAGGTCCAGGACCGGAAGTAGCGTCGGCCGTCCGATCCGATGGCCTCGACGAGCAGCAGGTACTGGTTGGTGCCCTGCACCTTGTACACGTTGCTCGCTTCGAACAGGGCGTACTTGGAGTCCTGAGCCGCGATGACGGTGTTGGTGAAGCCGCCCGGGAACTGGCCGACGGTCGTCTGTGAGCGGTACAGGTGTCCGTTGTCGTCGGAGGAGAACAGGTAGCAGTTGGCGCTGTCGCAGATCACCCACATGTCGACCCAGTGGCCGTTGCCGATGTTCTGCCTGATGATGTCGGGCATCGACGAGTAGAAGTTGCGCGGGGCGCTCCACCCGTTGGGGTTGCTGATGTCGGGGTTGGTGGAGTACGAGGCGTTGCCGGTCTGGTACACGAGGTACCACAGGCGTTGCGGCGCGTAGTAGAAGACCTGCGGTGCGGCCCGGTACCCGCGACCGATGGCGCTGCGGTCCAGGTAGTGGTGTGTGGCCGAGCCGGCCTGGGACCAGTCATTGAAGTTCAGGTACACCAGGTTGTATCCGGAGGAGCTGGCGACGCTCGCGAACACGTGGTACTTGCCGTTGTACTGCACGACCGTCGGGTCCTTGATCCCGGCGATGTTGTGGCTGGCGTCCGACTTCGGTGAGATCAGCGGGCCGCTGGAGCTCCACGAGTAACGGCTGGGCAGAGCAGCGGCGTTGGTAGCGCTGCGCGCGGCGCCAGGCGTGCCGCTGGTGGCGGTGGGTGTGCCGCCCAGCGCGGTGAGCACCGATCGGTAGGCCGGTTTCTTGTTGCCGTTGCGGTCGAACAGCAGCGGGTTCTCCGAACCGCGCCAGGAGTCGCTGTCGCGGATGCCCCAGACCGTGATGCCGGTGCAGCGCGCGACGTTCATGCAGGCCCTGACCGTGTTCGCGTACGCGGTCGGCGACGCCTGCGCGATGTCCAGTTCGGTGATCTGGACGTCCACGCCGAGGGCGGCGAAATTCGACAGCGTGGTCTGGAAGCTGGCGGGTGGGCCACCGTTGCCGAAGTGGGCCTGCAGGCCGACACAGTCGATGGGCACACCGCGCGCCTTGAAGTCGCGGACCAGGCGGTAGACGCCCTGGGTCTTGGCGTCGCTCCAGTTCTCGATGTTGTAGTCGTTGTAACAGAGCTTGGCCGCCGGGTCGGCGGAGCGCGCGGTGCGGAACGCCTGCTCTATGAAGCCGTTGCCCAGCACGTCCCGGAAGACCGAGCTGCGAAGCTGGCCACTGGGGCCGTCGGCGAAGGCCTCGTTGACCACGTCCCAGGAGTGGATCCGGCCTTTGTAGCGGTTCATCACGGTGGTGATGTGGTTGTTCATCACGCCGCGCAGGGTGTTCGCGTCCCTGATGGAGTTGACCCAGCCGGGCAGTTGGGAGTGCCAGACCAGGGTGTGGCCGCGCAGGCGCTGACCGCGGGCCTGCGCGTGGTTCGCGATCCGGTCGGCGGGGCCGAAGTTGAACGAGCCGCGGGAGGGCTCGGTCGCGTCCCACTTCATCTCGTTCTCGGGCGTGACCGAGTTGAACTCACGGTCCAGGATGCCGGTGTACGTACCGTCGCCGAGCCGGCCCGCGGCCACGGCGGCCCCGAAGTACCGTCCGGACTGGGCCGCCTGGGCGCCCAGGGTGGAGGCCTTCACGGCGTCGGGCGCGCCGGTTGCCGTCCCGGGCGTCACCAGGATGGTCGCCGCCAGCAGGGCGAGGACGGAGGCTCGGCGGCAGCCGAGCCGTTTCAGCGGGTTCATGGTTCTCCTCGTGGGGTGGGGGGTTGGGTGGTGCGGTAGGTGGACCTCCTCAGGCGTGCGCGAACATGCACCGTCCACGACGGGTGCGCCCGGGAAGGGAAGGCGCTGGTGACAAGGCCGGTCGCGGCAGCCGGCGCCCGACGGCGAGCCAAGGGTTGTTGAGAACATGACATGTCAATGTCTCGATCTCTCCAGGGAGTGCTTGCTTGAGGCGATCGGTCCGGCTGTGTTCGAAAACTCGAATACCAATCGAGGGGTGAGCATCCTGGATGATAGGAGGCCGAGAGCTCCCGTCAATAGGCCTCGCAGGAGTCGATGTGATCAGCGAAATCTTTCGACGCCGGAGTGCGGCCGATGGTGGTCGATAGCCGGTCAAGATTGCGGACGGTACGATGAGAGTGTTGACAGCCTCGTGATGTCCTCTAGCGTCTGTGACGTCAGCGATCCGAAATCCAAGCGAAATTTCGAATGATCCATAAGCTGTTATCCGCCTGACAGTGCCGCTCTAAGGAGCTTTCATCCGCTGTCTGGCGCTGTGTGTGACCACGCCGGTCCATCACTGCAGGGCCGTTGGTCGGCCGGCTACCAAGCAGCCCACTGGGAGTGCGGACGGGGCGATGGACACGCCGTGGCCGTGTTCGGTGCCGCCCTCAGCGATGAGCCGGCAGCGCCCCCCGACGGAAACAGCGTACGGGGAGCACGCCGGCGCAGCCGCTCGCGCGTTCCGAGGGTCAGACGGCCGTGACGCTCCACAGCAGGTTGGTGCTGCTGCCGTACGTCCACTGCTTGGTGACGGAGCCCGAGTCGACGTTGCCTCCGCCGTCGAGGACCAGGCCGGTGGTGCGGTTGGCGAACGAGTAGCGGTCACCGCCCCGGTGGGTGATCTTCCACTGCTGGTTGGTACCGCCGTTCCAGGGGGCCTGGCGGGCCGGAGAGCCGTCGGAAGTGGCGCCCCAGCCGTCGGCGACCATACCGTTCGTGCGGTTGACCAGCCGGTAGTAGCCGCCCCCGACGGCCTCCGCCCGCCACTGCAGGTTGGTACTGCCGTCCCAGGTCCACTGCTTGAGGTTGGACCCGGAGGCCACGTTGCCACCGCTGTCCAGGGCGAGCCCGTTGGTGGCGTTGGTGATCCGGAAGTACGTCGCCGGGTTGAACTGGACCCTCAGCGAGGTGATCCGGTCGTTGTTGCCGGTGACCCGCAGGTCCGGGTTCTCGGCCGTGAAGGTCCAGGAGGTGCCGGTGAAGTTGTCTCCGGAGTAGCCGATCACCTGGTAACCGGGCGCCGGCCGCAGGGAGGAGAGCGTGCCCGCGCCCAGTCCGGCGGCGGTCAGATCGGCCGCGGTGTAGTCGCCGACGGTGAACACGCCTGCGTTGCCGGTGTAGTTGACGTCCGCGAAGGCGACGGCTCCCGTGAGCGGCCGCAGCGCCGGGATCGTTCCGGAGAAAGCCAGCTTCAGGACGTAGGCGTTCGCACTGTACGGCGCCGAGGAGGGCAGGGTGACCGTGAGGCCGGAGGAGTTCTGGGTCGGTGCGGGCAGGTCGATGTAGGTGCCGGCGGTGGTGCCGAGCAGCTTCACCGAGGACAGCGACGCGAGGTTGATCCGGTCCGAGCTCAGGGTCTTGATCGTCAGTGAGCCGCCCGGCCAGCCCAGGACGGTGGCGTACAGGACGGTGTTCGCCTTGTTACGGGTGAAGCGGATGTCCTGCGGCGTGCCGGCGTGCGGGGTGGTGAAGGAGCCACCCCCCATCTTCGTGGGGCCCTCGCCGTACGCGGTCCAGGCGCGGGTCGCGTAGACCGACTCGCCGAAGCGCTTCAGGTGGTCTCCGATGCCGAGCAGGATGTCCTTCTGCGCCTGGGGGATGGTGCCGTCGGCCATCGGCGCGATGTTCAGCAGCACGTTGCCGTTCTTGCTGACCCGGTCGATGAACGAGTGCAGCATCTGCTGGATGGTGTAGTAGCCGATGCCCTGCGTGTAGCACCAGCTGGAGCTGGAGATGCTGTCGTCGGTCAGCCAGTACGGGGTGGTGAGGTCGGCCGGGCCGCCGCGCTCGTAGTCGAAGACCTCGCCCTTGCCGTGCATGCCGTCCTTGTACGTGGCGACGACCTCACGGCCCCAGGTGCCTGCCTGGTTGTAGTAGTACGCCAGGAAGTTCAGGCGCTGTTGCTCGTCGACGGCGTCCAGGTTGAAGTCCTGCCACAGGATGTCGGGCTGGGCGCGGTCGACGACCTCCTTGAGCTTGTCGAACCAGAGCTGGTTCTCCGGGGCCGACCCCAGCTGCCCGTAGAGCTTCTTCAGGCTCGGGTCCGTCTGGGCGGGGGCGTGTTCGTAGAAGCCGGTGAAGTTGTACGCGTGGTGCATGGCCACCAGCAGCTTGAGTCCCTTCGCGCGGATGGCCGTGGAGAAGAGCTTCAGCAGGTCAAGGCCTGGGCCCTTCTTGACCGAGTTCCACTCGTTGACCTGGCTGTCCCACATGGAGAAGCCGTCATGGTGCTCGGCGACCGGGCCGGCGAACCTGGCGCCGGCGTCGACGAAGAGCTGCGCCCACTCGTCGGGGTCGAATTTCCCGCCGGCCGACTTCAGCTTCGGCGCGAACTTCACGAAGTTGCCCGCCAGGTCCTGAGCGCCGTTGATGAAGTTGTGGTACGGCCATGCCGACGGCTGGCCGTAGGTCGCGATGTGGTGCTGGTTGGCGTTGTTGCCCGCCTCGTACATGTTCCGCGGGTACCACTCGTTGCCGTAGGCGGGGACGCTGAAGACGCCCCAGTGGAAGTAGACGCCGAACTTGGCGTCCTGGAACCACTCCGGGGCCGGCGGGTGCTGGTCGACGGAGTTCCAGTCCGGCGTGTAGGTGCTGGGCGCCGCCTGGGCGATGCCGGCGCCGAACCCACCTCCGGCAACGGCCGCCGTCGCGACACAGGTGGCACCGGCCAGGAAGTGGCGTCTGTTGAGCGAACTCGGCATGGAGACATCCCTGGTGCAGAAGGGGGACAGGGGGCGCAGGAGGACACGAGTCGGCGTGGCTGCTGTGCATGGGGCGCCGCTTGTTACGCCATGAAGGTCCGCCATGCCCCCATGGGATGTCAACCGGTTTGCAGGGATGAAAGGCGCCGGTGGTTCAGGTGTTAAGTACCTTCGCGGCCTGTTTCTGGCGATTTGTGGCTGGCTAAACATGGCATGTCTGTGAGGGGCTCATGGCTGATCGCGTCTGTCCGACGACGATGATTGATGGGATGGATCTTGTGTTGTCCCGCCCTTGCTGGGCGAAGTGACCTGGGACTTCCTTGCGGGGTCGAGCAGGAGGCTGGACAGCGCATCGAGACCGGACCTATAAACATCCCATCTCTGCTGCGCGGCGATACGCAGATGTCGCCGAGGCGAAACATCTCCCGCTACGGGACCGGCGCGAGGAAGCACCGATGAGACTCAGAACCGCCCTCTGTTCCGTCGTCTCCACCCTGTCCGCTCTGGCGCTGGTCAGCGCGTGCGGCAACGGCTCCACCACCGCGGGGTCGTCGAGTGGGGCGCCGCTGGTCGGCGTCGACTACCCGCGCTCCGACACCGACTTCTGGAACTCGTACATCAAGTACACGCCCCAGTACGCCAAGGAGCTGGGCCTGGACCTGAAGACCACCAACTCGCAGAACGACGTCGCCAAGCTCACCGCCAACGCGCAGACCTTCATCAGCCAGGGCGTCAAGGGCCTCGCGATGGCCCCGCAGGACACCGCCGCCATCGCCCCGACCCTGGCGCAGCTGGAGGCGAAGAAGATCCCGGTCGTCACCGTCGACACCCGCCCTGACACGGGCAAGGTGTTCATGGTCGTACGCGCCGACAACCGCGCCTACGGTGAGAAGGCCTGCCAGTACCTCGGGACCAAGCTCGGCGGCAAGGGCAAGGTCGTCATGCTTCAGGGCGGCCTGGACTCCATCAACGGCCGTGACCGCACCGAGGCGTTCAGCGACTGCATGAAGAAGAACTACCCGGACATCAAGGTGTTCGGTGAGGCCACCAACTGGGACGGCGCCGTCGCCGCGCAGAAGCTCCAGACGCGGCTGGCTCAGCACCCGGACATCAAGGGCGTCTACATGCAGTCCAGCTTCGCCCTGTCCGGCACGCTGCAAGTCCTGAAGCAGAAGGGCCTGTTGGTGGGCCCGAAGGAAAAGAAGCACGTCTTCGTCGTGTCCAATGACGGCATCCCCGAGGAACTGAAGTCCATCGCCGAGGGAAAGATCGACGCCACGGTCTCCCAGCCGGCCGACCTCTACGCCAAGTACGCCCTGTACTACCTGAAGGCAGCGATCGACGGGAAGACGTTCAAGCCCGGCAGGACGGACCATGACAGCACGATCATCCGGGTCCGCGACGGCCTGCTCGAAGACCAGCTCTCCGCCCCGCTCGTCACCGCCGACGGCGGCACCTACGGCGGCGTGCCCAGCGTCAAGAGCGACGACAAGTCGCTATGGGGCAACAACATCGGCTGACAGCGTTCGTCAGAACCCAACGGCTATCCAGCACAAGGCGGTTGAGATGAGCGACGAGGAGCGAACAGTCACCCCCGCGCCCGCGCCGGCGGACAACGGACGGGTTCCCTCGGGCCTGCCCGTCGTCGAGGCGGCGGGCATAGTCAAACGATTCGGTCCGACGGTGGCCCTGAACGGCGCCCGGATCACCATCAGGCCCGGTGAGACCCACGCGCTCGTCGGCCGCAACGGCGCCGGCAAGTCGACCCTGGTGTCGGTCCTCACCGGCCTCCAGGCCCCCGACGGGGGAACGGTGACCTTCGGCGGCAGTCCCGCACCACGACTCGCCGACCGCGACGCCTGGCGAGAGCGTGTGGCCTGCGTCTACCAGAAGTCGACGATCATCCCCACGCTGACCGTGGCCGAGAACCTCTTCCTGAACCGGTACGACCGCGGCCGCGGCCGGCTGATCAGCTGGCAGGGTGTGCGCCGGCGGGCACAGGAGTTGCTGTCGACGTGGTCGGTGGACGTGGATCCGCAGAGCCCGGCCGTTGATCTGAGCGTGGAGCAGCGGCAGTTCGTGGAGATCGCCCGGGCGCTGTCCTTCGGCGCCCGGTTCATCATCCTTGACGAGCCGACCGCCCAGCTCGACGGGGCGGCCATCAACCGCCTCTTCGCCCGGATCCGCGACCTGCAGCGCCAGGGCGTGACGTTCCTGTTCATCAGCCATCACCTCCAGGAGGTCTACGAGATCTGCGACATGGTGACGGTGTTCCGGGACGCCCGGCACATCGTGACCGCCCCGGTCGCGGAACTGCCCCGCACCGAACTGGTCGCGGCGATGACCGGCGAGGCGGCGGCCGACCGGCTGCAGGAGCGGTCGAGTTCCCTCGACACCACCGTCACGCCCGCGCTCTCCGTGCGCGCGCTGAACAGTGGCGGCACCTACAGCGATGTCACCTTCCAGGTGGGCGCCGGGGAGATCGTCGGCCTCGCGGGTGCCGCCGGCAGCGGGCGGACCGAGGTCGCCGAGACCGTCGTAGGGCTGCGGGCGGCAACGGCCGGCGACGTGGAAATCGCCGGCAACCGGCCCCGGCCCGGCAGCGTGCCCGCCGCGCTCGCCGCCGGCGTCGGATTCGTCCCCCAGGACCGGCACCACCAGGGCTTCGTCCCCGACATGTCGATCGCGGACAACGCCACCCTGTCGGTGCCGGGGCGGCTGGGCCGGAGCGGGTTCCTGAGCCGCAGCCGACGGGACCGGCTCACCGAGGGCATGATCGAGAACCTGGCGATCAAGACGTCCGGTCCCGACCTGCCCGTCTCCGCCCTGTCCGGAGGCAACCAGCAGAAGGTCGTCATGGCCCGTGCCCTCGCCGACGACCCGAAGCTGCTGGTCCTGATCAACCCGACCGCGGGCGTGGATGTGCGCTCCAAGGAGTTCCTCCTCGGCAAGGTCGAGGAAACCGCGCAGACCGGCACCGGAGTGCTCATCGCCTCTGACGAGCTCGACGACCTGCGCATGTGCGACCGGGTCCTGGTGATGTTCCAGGGCCGTGTGACATCGGAGATCGCCCGCGGCTGGCACGACCACGACCTCGTGGCCGCGATGGAAGGAGTGGACCTCGATGCCTGAAACCGCCCTCGCGGACACACCCGCCCTGAAGACGGAAGGGGCCGGCCCCAAGCGGACCGCTCTGCTCGGCGGCCGGATACCCCTGGCCCGCCTGCGCGACCTCGCGCTTGTCCCGGCCATCGTGGTCATCGCCATCGTCGGACAGATCATCAACCCGGTCTTCCTGCAGCCCGACAACCTCATCAACGTCCTGCAGACCATGTCCGAGATGGCCCTGCTGGTCCTCGCCCAGACGATGGTGCTGATCGTCAAGAAGATGGACCTGTCGCTGGAGTCCACCATGGGTCTCGCGCCCGGCGTCGCGGCCTGGCTGGTGGTGCCGGTCGGCGCGGGCCACGGACTCGGACTGCTTCCCGGCGCGTGGGCCGTCCCCGTCACCCTCGCCGTGGGCGCGCTCGTCGGCGTGATCAACGCCCTGCTGATCATCCGGTTCGGGCTCAACGGCTTCATCGTCACCCTCGGCATGCTGATCGTCCTGCGCGGAGTTCTCACCGGCATCTCCGGCGGCCAGACGTTCTTCCAGCTGCCGCCGTCGATGCTCTACCTCGGCACCGCCGAGTGGTTCGGGACGCCCGCGTCGATCTGGATCTGCCTGGTGCTGTTCGCCATCGCGATCGTGGTGCTCGGCTGGACCAGCTTCGGCCGCTCGCTGTACGCCATCGGCGGCAACGTAGACGCGGCGAAGGCGGCCGGTATCCGCACCGACCGGGTGCTGTGGATCGTCATCGTCACCGGCAGCCTGCTCGCCGCGCTCGCCGGGCTGATGCTCTCCGGACGCCTGGCCTCGGTGGCCTCGGCGCAGGGAAACGGCTACATCTTCACCGTCTTCGCCGCCGCCGTCATCGGCGGTATCAGCCTCAACGGAGGCAAGGGCACCATGTTCGGCGCGTTCTGCGGCATCCTGCTGCTGTTCATGATCCAGAACGTGCTCACGCTCGGCGGCGTCCCCGCCCAGTGGATCGGCGCCCTCAACGGCCTGATCATCCTGGTCGCCCTCGCCATCTCCCGCATCACCGGCGGCAAGGTCCAGGAGTGACCCGGGCGGCCGTCGCCCGCCGACCGCCCTCCGCCGCGTTCACGTCTCGTCACAAGGGGGCCGATCCTCCTTGCCCCTCACAGGAGTTGCCGCCATGTCCCGCACCGTGCCCTCATCCGCCCGCATCACCGCCCTGGACGTCCTGGACGTGCGGTTCCCCACCTCCGAACACCTCGACGGCTCGGACGCCATGAACCCCGAACCCGACTACTCCGCCGCCTACGTCGTCCTGCGCACCGACGCAGGCGACGGACTGGAGGGCCACGCTCTCGCCTTCACCACCGGCCGCGGCAACGACGTGCAGGCCGCCGCCATCGCGGCCCTTGCCCCGCACGTGGTCGGCCTGTCCGTCGAGGAGGTCTGCGCCGACCTGGGCGCGTTCTCCCGCTCCCTCGTACACGATCCCCAACTGCGCTGGCTGGGACCGGAGAAGGGCGCCATCCACATGGCCACCGGCGCCGTCGTCAACGCCGCCTGGGACCTGGCGGCCAAGCGGGCCGGGAAGCCCGTGTGGCGCTTCCTCGGGGAGATGTCCCCGGAGGAACTGGTCGCGCAGGTCGACTTCCGCTGGCTCAGCGACGCCCTCACCCCCGAGGACGCCCTGGAGATCCTCAAGCGCGCCGAACCGGGCCGTGACGAGCGCATCGGCCGCCTGCTCGACCGGGGCTACCCCGCCTACACCACCACCCCCGGCTGGCTCGGCTACTCCGACGAGAAGCTGGCCCGCCTGGCCCGCGAGGCCGTCGCCGACGGCTTCACCCAGATCAAGCTGAAGGTCGGCGCTGACCTGGAGGACGACGTACGGCGCATGCGCACCGCCCGCGAGACGGTCGGCGACGGCATCCGCATCGCCGTGGACGCCAACCAGAGATGGGACATCCAGGCGGCGATCGACTGGATGAGCACCCTGGCCCCCTACAAGCCGTACTGGATCGAGGAACCCACCTCCCCCGACGACATCCTCGGCCACGCCGCCGTCCGCAAGGCGGTGGGTCCCATCAAGGTCGCCACCGGCGAGCACATCGCCAACCGGGTGGTCTTCAAGCAGCTCCTCCAGGCCGGCGCGGTCGACATCGTGCAGATCGACTCCGCCCGGGTCGGCGGCGTCAACGAGAACATCGCGATCCTGCTGCTCGCCGCGAAGTTCGGAGTGCCGGTCTGCCCGCACGCCGGCGGGGTCGGCCTGTGCGAGATGGTCCAGCATCTGTCGATGTTCGACTACGTCGCGGTCTCCGGCACGACCGAGGACCGTGTCATCGAGTACGTCGACCACCTGCACGAGCACTTCGTCGACCCGGTGCGCATCGTCGACGGCCACTACCAGGCGCCGACGTTGCCCGGGCTGAGCGCGCAGATGCACCCGGACTCGCTCAAGGAGTACGCCTACCCCGACGGTCCCGTCTGGACCGCTCGTGTCTGATGCCCAGGGCCTCATCGACGCCCACCACCACGTGGGGGACCTGCACGTCCGGCCGCAGCCGTGGCTGGACGAACCGGGCCACGGGCCGATCCGCCGCAGCTTCAGCTCGCACGCCCTGCGCTCGGCGGCGACCCGGCCGATCGCCGGTCGCCGGCTGACGCGCACGGTCGTCGTCCAGTGCGTCGCCTCCGTACCCGAGACCCGCGACCTCCTCGCCCTGGCCGGCAGTGACCCGCTGATCGGCGCCGTCGTCGGCTGGGCGGACCTGACGTCCCCCGCGATCGGCGACGGACTCGACGACCTGCGGGCCGGGCCCACAGGCCGCTACCTACGGGCCGTACGGCACGTCGTGCAGGGCGAGTCGGACCAGCACTGGCTCGGGCGGCCCGACGTCGAGCGCGGGTTGCGGGCGGTCGGGGAGCGCGGGCTCGGATACGACGTGCTGATCAGCAGCCACCAGCTCCCGCAGGCGATCCGCCTCGCGGAACGACTCCCCGAGCTGCCGCTCGTCCTGGACCACGCAGGCAAGCCCCCCGTCGCGCGGCGGGAACTGACCGACTGGGCACAGCGGTTGCGGATGCTGGCCCGGCACTCCCCAGCCCGCTGCAAGGTCTCGGGTCTCGTCACCGAGGCCGACCACGAGAAGTGGACGGTCGACGACATCCGCCCGGTATGGGACGTGCTGCTCTCCGCCTTCGGTCCCGACCGGCTGATGTTCGGCTCCGACTGGCCGGTCTGCGTCCTCGCCGGCGGCTGGAACCGCTGGGCCGCCACCGTCGAGGAACTCCTGGACGGCTGCTCCGGCTCCGAGATCCACGCGGTGCTCGCCGGCACCGCCACCGCCTTCTACCGCCTGACCCCCGCCCCCACCAAGGAGGGGACAGCATGCTCCTGACGGAACTGCTCCACCCCGGCATCCTCGAATCCCTGGCCGGAGCCGGCCACGGCGCCCGGGTCCTGCTCGCCGACGGTCACTACCCCGCGAGCACCGCCACCGGCGAGCGCGCCAGGACCGTTCACCTCAACCTGACCCCTGGCCTGCTGGACGTCACCACCGTGCTCGACGTCCTGCTGCGCGCCCTGCCCATCGAGGCAGCCCATGTGATGGTGCCGCCCGAGGGCGAACCGGAGCCGCCTGCCATCGCCGAGTACCGCTCGATGCTCGCGCCCCTCCCGGTCGACAGGCTGGGGCGCTTCGAGTTCTACGACGCCGCCCGCTCACCCGACCTGGCCCTCGCCATCGTCACCGCCGACACCCGTACCTACGCCAACCTGCTGCTGACCATCGGCGTCCGCGCTGAAGGGACCCTGACGAGACCATGACACTCGCCGTCCGTTACACAGCCGCCCGCACCCTGGACACCGCTCCCGCCGCGCCCTCCGATCCCGGTCCCGGCGAGGTGGAGCTCGCCCCCGCCTTTGTCGGCATCTGCGGCACCGACCTGCACATCTTCCACGGCGTCATGGACGCCCGGGTCGCCGCGCCCGCCGTCCTGGGACACGAGATGTCCGGCCGCGTCGTACGCGTCGGCCCCGAAGTGGAGGGCTGGCAGCCCGGCGACGCGGTCACCGTGATGCCGCTGCGCTGGGACGCCTCCTGCCCGGCCTGCCGAGCCGGCCACCAGCACATCTGCCAGCACCTGGACTTCATCGGGATCGACTCCCCAGGCGCGATGCAGCAGCGCTGGACCGTGCCCGCCTCGACGCTCATCCGGCTGCCGGACTCCCTGCCCCTGGACCGGGCCGCGCTCGTGGAGCCCACCGCCGTCGCCGTCCACGACGTCGGCCGGGCCGCCGTATGCGCGGGCGAGAAGGTCGTCGTGGTCGGCGGCGGCCCGGTCGGCATCCTCATCGCGCTGGTCTCGCGAGCCGCGGGCGCCGAGGTCCGCGTGGTGGAGCTGAGCGCCCACCGTCGGCTGCTCGCCGAGGAATGGGGACTGACGGCGTGGAACCCGGCCGACGTCGACGTGCCGGAGCTGGTGCGGCAGTGGACCGGGGACGCGGGCGCGGACGTCGCCTTCGAGGTGTCCGGTGCCGCGGGCGGCGTGACCACGGCGGTCGACGTGCTGGGTGTGCGCGGCCGTCTGTGCCTGGTCGCCATCCACCCCCACCCCCGCGAGGTCAACCTGCACCGCTTCTTCTGGCGCGAACTCACCCTGGTCGGCGCCCGGTTGTACGACCGCTCCGACTTCGAGAAGGCGGTCGCCCTGGTCGACGACGGCACGGTCCCGGCCGACCGGCTGATCAGCAAGGTCGTGCCGCTCACCCAGGCGCCGGCCGCCTTCGAGGCCCTGGAGAGCGGCGGCGACGTGATGAAGATCCTCGTGGACTGCACCGACGACGCCCAGGGAGCCACCGTATGACCGTCTTCGACCTCACCGGCAAGCTCGCCGTCGTCACCGGTGCCCGGCGCGGCATCGGCCGGGCCATGGCCCGCGCGCTCGCCGAGGCCGGCGCGGACGTCATCGGCGTCAGCGCGAACCTGGAGGAGTCCGGCAGCGACATCGAGAAGGACGTCCTGGCCGCGGGCCGAACGTTCGAGGCCATCCGCACCGACTTCGCCGATCCCGAGGCCGTACGGGCCCTGGGCGCCGAGCTCGCCGGGCGCGAACGGCCGGTGGACATCCTGGTCAACAACGCGGGCACGATCCGCCGTGCTCCGGCCGCCGAACACAGCGACGCTGACTGGGAGTCGGTGCTCCAGGTCAACCTCAACGCCCAGTTCGCGCTGACCCGGGCGGTCGGCGCGGCGATGGTGGCCCGCGGCCAGGGGAAGGTCATCTTCACGGCGTCACTGCTCAGCTTCCAGGGCGGCATCACCGTCCCGGGCTACACGGCCGCCAAGCACGGCATCGCCGGCCTGACCAAGGCGCTGGCCAACGAGTGGGCCCCACGTGGGGTGAACGTCAACGCCATCGCCCCCGGCTACATCGCCACCGACAACACCCAGGCGCTGCGCGACGACCCGGTACGCAGCACAGCGATCCTCGACCGCATACCGGCCGGACGCTGGGGCGACGCCGACGACCTGGCGGGCGCCACGGTGTTCCTCGCCTCGGACGCCGCCGCCTACGTCCACGGCGTCGTCCTGCCTGTCGACGGCGGATGGCTGGGCCGATGACCGGCACCGACCTGGCCTCCGTACTGGCCGGAGCCCGCGTGCTGCCGGTACTGACGGTGCGGCGCGTCGCGACCGCCGGCCCGCTGGCCGACGCGCTCGCGACGGGCGGCGCCCGGTGTGCCGAGGTCACCTTCCGCACACCGGATGCCGAGCAGGTGCTCAAGGAGATGGCCGCCCACGGTGGCCTGGCCGTCGGCGCCGGCACGGTCCTCACGGCCGAGCAGGTGGAACGGTCCGTAGCGGCCGGCGCCGGCTTCGTGGTCTCACCCGGCTTCGACGAGGAGGTCGTCGCGAAGTGCCGCGAGCTGGGCGTGCCGGTGGTGCCCGGCATCGCCACCGCCACCGAGCTGATGCGCGCCCTGAAGGCGGGCCTCGACACCGTGAAGCTCTTCCCCGCCGAGCCGCTCGGCGGTGTGCCGACGCTGCGAGCGCTCGCGGCTCCCTTCCCCGGGATGCGCTTCGTGCCGACCGGTGGGATCGGCGCCTCCCACCTGGCCGCCTACCTCGCCCACCCGGCGGTCCTCGCCGTCGGCGGCAGCTGGATGGCCACCACCGACCACCTGGAGCGCGGCGACTACGACGAGATCCGCCGGCTGACCGGCGACGCGGTGGAGAGGAGCAGGGCGTGATCGACGTGGTGGCCCTCGGTGAGGTGATGCTCCGCTTCGACCCGGGCGAGGGACGCATCCGCACCGCCCGCACCTTCCAGGTCTGGGAGGGCGGCGGCGAGTACAACGTCGTACGCGGGCTGCGGCGCTGCTTCGGCCTGCGGACAGCGGTCGTGACCGCGCTCGCCGACAACGCGGTGGGCCGGCTGGTCGAGGACCTGATCCTCCAGGGAGGCGTCGACACCTCGCTGATCCGCTGGGTGCCCGACGACGGCGTCGGCCGCACCGCCCGCAACGGCCTGAACTTCGTCGAACGCGGCTACGGCATCCGCGGCGCGCTGGGCGTCAGCGACCGCGCGCACACCGCCGTCTCCCAGCTGCGCAAAGGGGACGTCGACTGGGACGCCGTGTTCTCGGCCGGGGTGCGCTGGTTCCACACCGGAGGCATTTTCGCGGGTCTGTCGGACACCACGGCGGACGTCGCGGACGAGGCCATGGCGGTGGCCCGGCGGCACGGGGTGACCGTGTCCTACGACCCCAACCACCGCCCCAGCCTGTGGGCCGGCCGGGGCGGCGCCGGCGCCGCCCGCGAGGTCGACCCGGAGACGTCTCCATGGCCACGCTCCCCGAGGTGGAGGCACTCATCGCGGGCGGCTCGGCCCACGTCAGACGCTGACCGGCGCTCCCATCGCCCGTATCCCAGGAGCACCTTTGCACCAGCGGAAGATCCGGAACACGTCCATCGCACTCACGGAACTCGGCTTCGGGGCGTCCGTGATCGGCAACCTCTACCACGTCACGCCGGTGGACGACGCGACAGCCGCCGTCGACGCGGCCTGGGAAGCCGGCATCCGGTATGTCGACACCGCGCCGCACTACGGCCTCGGCCTTTCCATGAACCAGTCGGCGATGCTCGCCCGGTTCCTGCGCGAGACCGACGCCGACGTGGTCATGCTCGCCGGGCGCTACACACTCCTGGACCAGTCGGCGCTGGACGACGTCCTGCCCGCCGCGCGGGAACTCGGCAAGAGCGTGGTGGCGGTGGGCGTGTTCAACTCGGGACTGCTCTGTCTCGACCGGCCCGCCGAGGGCATGAAGTACGACTATCAGGACGCCCCACCGGCCCTGGTCGCCCGTGCCCGGGCGATCGCCGAGGTCTGCGAGGCGCACGGGACCACCCTGCCCGCCGCCGCGATCGCCTTCCCGCGAACGCACCCCAGTATCATCAACGTGACCCTCGGCATGCGGACCCCGGAACAGGTCGTACGGAACGTGAAAGTCCAAGATCGGCGCGTACCTGATGGTCTCTGGCACGATCTCCGCGCTCAGGGGCTGATCAGGTCGGACGTGCTCGCGGGGCACGGCGGGGGGAGGGATGCGCGGTGTCTCTGACGGACAAGGCCATCGAGCAGATCCGTGAGCTGATCCGGACCGGTGCCCTGCCGCCGGGCTCGAAGCTGCCGCCGGAGCCGGACCTGGCGGCCCAGCTGGGCCTGTCCCGCAATCTCGCCCGGGAAGCGGTCAAGGCACTGGCCGTCGCGCGGGTCCTGGAAGTCCGGCGAGGCGACGGCACCTATGTGACCAGCCTCCAGCCGAGCCTGCTGTTGGAGGGGCTCGGCGGCGCGGTGGAGCTGTTGCAGGGCGACTCGGCCGCCCTTCAGGACCTCATGGAGGTACGGCGGCTCCTCGAACCGGTCGCCACGGCGCTTGCCGCCACCCGGATCTCCGATGAACAGCTGGCCGAGGTGAAGCGGCACCTGGACGCCATGCGCGAGGCCCGCGACGACGTCGAACAGCTCAACGCCCACGACGCCGCCTTTCACCGGGCCGTCGTCTCGGCCACGGGCAACGAAAGCCTCCTCACCCTTCTCGAAGGGATCTCCGGCCGGACCCTGCGCGCCCGCATCTGGCGCGGTCTGGTCGACGACAAGGCCGCGGGCCGCACCCTCGCCGAACACGAGGCGATCTTCAACGCCCTGTCCACCCGCGACGCCGCCCTCAGCCAGGCCGCCGCACTCCTGCACGTGAGCAACACCGAGCAGTGGCTGAGGGAACACCTGCGCTCGGGCGAACCCCTGCCCTTCGGGGCGACAGTCCGGAAGTGACGGGCGGGCGCCGCCCGTGGCGCAAGAAGTCGGCGTCGGGCGGCCGGGCCACTCGCTGTGCCGCGCGGGCGGCCTGGAGCGCCACTTCCTGCGGCGGCTTGGGCAGTCTGATGCCTGCGGCCCCACGCGTCGTATTTTCGCTCGGGGCGTGAGCCGGGCTCATGCCCCGAGCGCGGGGTTCATCCGGCGGTCAGAGTGGTCCACTTCTGGTTGGAGCCGCCGTGGCAGTCCCACAGCTGGAGCTGCGCGCCGTCAGCTGTGGACGAGCCGGGAACATCGAGGCAGCGGCCGGAGGCGGGGTTGCGGTAGCCGCCGTTGTAGGGCTGCCAGACCTGGTTGGCGCCGCCGTGGCAGGACCAGAGCTGCACCTTGGTGCCGTTGGCCGTGGCCCCGCCGGCGGCGTCTAGGCACTTGCCCATGGAGCGCAGGGTGCCGTCGGTGTAGGCGGACCAGTACTGGTTGGCGCTGTCGCCGCAGCTCCACGTCTGGACGGCGGTCCCGTCGGCGGTGCCTGCGCCGTTGACGTCCATGCACTTGCCGGCGATTCCGGACTGAATGTGTGCGGGGGCGGGGGCTGGGTTCCTCAGCCACCCTGCGCTGTCCGCGGCCCGGACGCCGCGGTGGAAGGCGTCGGCCATCTTTTGGTAGCCGACGTCGTTGGGATGCAGGGGGTCGACCAGGTCGGCCGTGGTCACGCTGCTCATGTCGACGAATGCGACGCGTTTGCCCGTGGCCTGTGCGTCGCTGACGATTTGGCGGATGGCCTGGTTGTACGTGCCCCGCCACCGCTCCTCCGAGCTGCTGGTGGACACGACCAAGGAGGCGACGAGGACGGTTGCGTCGGGGACGTCGGCGGTGATCCGGTTGACCAGCGACCTCAGCCGGGCGATGGAGCTGTCGACCTCGGAGGCCCCCTGGAGGTCGTTGGTACCGATGTGCAGCGTCACGACGTTGGGCCGGTAGCGGGTCAGCGAGGCGTCGGCGAGGGCGGCGATCTGGTCGATACGGTATCCGGGGTGGCCCTCGTTGTCGGGGTCGGACATCGACCCGCCCCGCACCGTGCCGACGAAGTCCAGCGGATGGCCGTCCGCCGCAAGCCGGTTCCACAGCGGACCCCGGTAACCGTTGCCCGTACTGCTTCCCACACCCCAGGTTATCGAGTCGCCCAACGGCATGACCCGTAAAGGGGTGTTGGGGGCGGCGGAGGCAGGGGCCTCACCTGCCGCTGTCACCCCGAGCGTGGCGGCGACGAGCGTGAACAGGGGCAGGATCCAGGACTTTCTCATGCAGGCGTCCTCTTCTGCGAGTGGTAGCTGTATCAGCGGGCCTGATCGCCGTTCGTGTCAGCAGCTCGGCCGCAGCGCCTTCCTTCGGCTCGGCGGCCGCCTTACGTATGGGCAGAACGGGGTGGGCGGGGCGCACGCACCGAGGGGGTCGGCTCGAACCCGTCTCGCAAGCGCATCCGTATAGATACCACGATCGCGGCTGGGACATCCCATGAATGGCGGAAATCGGGGATCGCCGGCACGAAGGCGAGTCCTGCACTGTTTCTCGCAGAGGGACGCTGCTGGGGCGACCTGCTCGCCACTCCGTCACGCTGATGTGGACCCGTGGACATCCCATGTCTGACGTTGCCGGTGTTCTGGCACGCGGGCGGGAGTACATCTCCCGCCCGGAGCGCGCCGGAGCTGACGGCCTGCGCGTCCGGTGACGGTCTCCGACCAGGCCCTGACCGTGAGCGGCAACTCGGCCTCGGTGAACGTGCGCCTCCAGGGCATGAGCTGACCTGCCGGGACACCCCTGTGAAGGCTTGCGGTTAAGACGTTAATCACTCAACGTACCGGTCAATGGCGGCCGGTCGGCCAGGACAGCCCGATTCACGTCAGTTCCTTATTCTTCGCACGTCCTCACATGAACAATCGCATGGACAAGCACATGAACAAGAGGGGAAGCGGTGGAGGCGACCATTTCGCAGGTGCGGCAAGGCACCATACCTCCGGTCGTTGCGGCGCGGCTGGCGCTGTGGACGTTTGTCATCGTCAACTTGGTGATCGTCGAGGCCTTGTTCCTCACCGCCGGGACCGGAAAAAACGCGGTGCTCACGGTCGCCAAGTTCTTCGGCCTGCACGCCGCCGTGGTGATGCTGTTCCAGCTCCTGCTGGTGGCCCGGCTGCCGTGGCTCGACCGTCGTATCGGCATGGACCGGTTGACGGTGTGGCACCGGTGGGTCGGCTTCACCCTGCTGTGGACCCTCCTCACCCACGCCGTGCTGGTGGTGCTGGGCTACGCGAGGCTCGATGACGCGTCGATGACGAAGACGTTCTTCGCGCTGGCCGGAGTACCGGCCTCCCTGCTCGGGATGCTGGCCGCGGCGATCGTCGTCGTGGTCGGCGCGGTCTCCGGCCGGTATGTGAGGCAGCGGCTGCGGTACGAGACCTGGCACGGCCTGCACCTGCTGCTGTACCTGGCGTTGGGGCTGGCGTTCGTCCACCAACTGCAGGAGACCACGACCTTCAGCTCTTCCGCGTTCGCGAAGATCTACTGGTGGGCACTGTGGCTGTTCGCGTTCGGTGCCCTGGTCACGGGCCGTGTCGTCATGCCTCTGTGGCGCAACGCCTATCACCGATTCCGGGTCGCGGAGGTTGTGGCGGAGTCGGACGACGTGGTGTCGGTGCGGGTCACCGGCCGCCACCTCGACCGGCTGCCGGCCCGGGCCGGCCAGTTCTGCATCTGGCGGTTCCCCGGCCACAACCACTGGTGGCTGGCGAATCCGTTCTCCCTGTCGGCGGCACCCGACGGCCGTACCTTGCGCCTGACCGCCAAGGCGGTCGGCAGCACCAGCGCCGGCCTGCGCCACGTCCCGGTCGGAAGCCGCGCGTTCGTCGAAGGGCCGTACGGGGCATTCACCTCCCTGCATCGAACGCGGCCCGGCGCACTGCTGATCGCCGGAGGAGTGGGGATCACGCCGGTTCGAGCTCTGCTGGAGGAGGAACCGGCCGGCGACGTCGTCGTGCTCTACCGGGTGCGCAGCGAGAAGGACGCCGTGCTGGTCGACGAGGTACGAACCCTGGTCGCGGACCGCGGCGGGCAGCTGCACCTGCTCACCGGCCGCACGGGGGAGGGGAACCCGCCGTTCGGGCCGGACAGTCTCCGTGCCCTGGTTCCCGACCTGACCGAACGCGACGTGTACGTCTGCGGCCCGCCCGCCATGACCTCGGCCGTGCTCAGCGCCCTGCGCACGCTGAAGGTTCCCCAACGGCGCGTGCACGCCGAGCGGTTCGGCCTGGCCTGAGCCCCCGCCTGCGGCGGTGTCCGGCTCGTCGAGACCGAAGGCAGCGAGGAGGGGCGCGGCCAGGCAGAGTCCCATGCTGGTGGCCGCGCCCACTGGCCGATCCGAGCACTACGTGGACGTGGGTGAGGCAACGGCCTCACCCAAGCCGCCGGGGACGTCCGCGGCGGCAGACAGCAGTCGACAAGGAGAGGACAATGAGCGTTCTTGACGGAATCCTGGCGGGAGTCCGCGAAGACCTGGAAGAGCGTAAGCGCGCGACGCCGCTGGCAGAGTTGCGCTCCCGAGCGGCGGACGCGGCACCCGCGATCGACCCGCTGCCCGCGTTCCGGTCGCCGGGGGTGTCCATCATCGCCGAGGTGAAGCGAAGGAGCCCCAGCAAGGGTGCTCTGGCGGACATCCCCGACCCCGCGTCGCTCGCGGTCCAGTACGCGGCCGGCGGTGCCGCTGCGATCAGCGTGCTGACCGAACGCAGGCGTTTCAGCGGCTCTCTCGCCGATCTGGACGCCGTACGTGCCCGGGTCGACGTGCCCGTCCTGCGCAAGGACTTCATCATCGACCCCTACCAGCTGTGGGAAGCTCGCGCACACGGCGCCGATCTCGCGCTTCTCATGGTCGTGTCGCTGGACGACGGCCAACTCGCCGATCTGATGGGACTGTGCGAGGAGTTGGGCCTCACACCGCTCGTGGAGGCCCACACAGCCGACGAAGTGCGGCGCGCCGCTGCGGCAGGAGCCGAGCTCCTCGGCATCAACGCGCGAGACCTGACAACGCTGGACGTGGATCGCAGTGTGTTCGCCGACCTCGTGACCGCCATCCCGGACGGCACCGTCAAGATCGCGGAATCAGGGGTGATGGGCCCGAAGGACGTAGCGGAGTACCGAGGTTGGGGAGCTGACGCGGTGCTCGTCGGCGAGGCACTGGTCCGCTCGGGGGACCCGAGCACCGCCGTGCGCGAGTTCATCGAGGCGGCCGGGGCGTAACGGAGTCCGCCGCGGTGGGGCGACGTGCTGTTCCGGCGCAGCGTGCCGTCCCCGGGCCTTCGAGTGTGCCGTCCAAGACCTCTGACATCTGATCACTCCTCACCCGGCGATCCTTGTGGTAGCCGTGCCCGGTACGCTGCGTGGTCAAGTTCTTGACCGCAAGAACTACAGCCGGTCACACGGTAGTTGGGGTGGGTATGCAGAACTCTCGTGCCTGGCGGCGTCCCACGCTGGACGTCGTCGCCGCACGGGCAGGCGTGTCCACCGCCACGGTGTCGAACGCACTCAACGGCAAGGGACGGCTCTCCGAGGCGACCAGACAGCGCGTGCTCGCCGCGGCGCGCGAACTCGGCTACGCCCCCACCAGTACGGCCCGTGCCCTCGCCCGCGGCGGAACCGGAGTGCTTGGCCTGACCATGACCACGTACGGCGACCTGCCCGTCCCGTACACGGAGATCCCGTACTACGCACAGCTGGCGCTGGGCGCCATGGCAGCGGCCCACGAGCGCGGCCATCTGCTCCTGGTGATGCAGAGTTCGAAGTCACCGTGGATGTGGCTCAACACGCCGATGGACGGAGTCATCCACGTCGGACCGCGCGCCGAGGACCCGGTCCGTTCCATCCTGCGGGAACGTGGCATACCGATGATCAGCGAAGGCCGGCCGCCCAAGCCGCATCCGTGCGACGCATGGGTGGACGCCGACCACGAAGCGGGCCTGCGTCTGTTGCTGGAGCACCTCGCGCGGTCCGGCGCCCGGCGGATCGGGCTGTCCCTGCCTGTCCACGACGACGCGTACCCGCACCTGATCGCACACGCCTACCGGTCCTGGTGCGACGAACACCGCATGCCCGCGCTCGTGGAGGAGTACGCCACAGTGCCCGACTACTTCACGGCCGAACAGGACGCCGTCAGCCGGCTCCTCCACCACGATCCGAGGCCGGACGCCGTCATCGGCGTCTACTCCGACTCCGGTCACAACATCCTGGCCGCCGCCCGGCAGCACGGGCTTCGGGTGCCGCAGGACCTGCTGGTGGCGTGCATCAGCGAGGATCCGGACTACGCGACCACCACCCCGCCCCTCACCACGGTCAGTCTCCGCCCGGACCGGGTCGGCGCCGAAGCGGTCGACCTGCTGATCGCTGTCATCAACGCCCGCAGCGGCGTGGACCGGCGCCGGCTCGTGCAACCGGTGCTGTTCCCCCGGCGGTCCACTCGGCGCGCGATGCGGCGGAGGAACGGCACACCGTGAGGGGCCCATGCAGGGCCGATCACCCTTGCACCGGCCGTGCTGGAAGCGTCCTTGACGTCGGCGCACCTGCCTTTGCGGACGTTGGCGAGCTGGTCGAGGCGAGACGGTCCGCGCCGGCAACGGCCGGACCTCCTCCGCCTGCCCTGAAGGATGAGCCTGCCCACGCAGACCAACTCCCCCTGCTGACGGCCTGAAACGCGACGATGTCCCAGTCCGGCCGGCAAGGGGGCTCGACGTGTTCCCCGTCGCTCGCGGGTGCCCTCAGGCCATGGCCAGGACGGCGGAGATCAGCGCCCGCATGCAGACCCCTTCGGCTTCCTCGTCCGGCACTGAGAGGTGCTGCATCGTCAGTCCGTCGAAACCCGCGAGAAAGAACCTCGCGATCACCTCGGCGGGCTGGGCGAGCCGGTGGCCGGTGCGTTCGGCGGCCGCACTGATCAGCTTCGTCGTCACGGCCGAGACGTCGCGATGGTGGCTGTGCAGAGCCTCCCGGAGATGGGGCGTGCGCAGGGCGAACATCGACAGTTCCGTGAGGAGCTGGTAGGACGCGGGCTGTTCGAGCACGGTGCGCCACAGGGCCTCGGCGAGCGTGGCGATCGTGTCCTCGAAGCTCGCGGCCGCGGGCGCGGCCTGCTCCACCTGGGCGACCAGGTCCTGGGTGAGCTGCTCCATGACGGCCCGGTACAGCTCTTCCTTCGTGCCGAAGGTGTAGTGCACGGTCGCCTGGGCCACACCGAGCTCTGCGGCGATGGCGCGGGTGCTGCCGGCGGCGACGCCCTCCCTGGCCATCAGCTCGATGGCCGCCTTGATCAGCTGGGGGCGGCGCTCCGCCGCGGATACATGAGCCATGACGGCATCTTATGCGACTCAGTCTGTCGAACTGGTCGCTCGACAAGATGTCCCCGACCTGGCTCTAGCCAGACGCTTCGAGGTCTCCGACGGTTCCATCAAGCGACTGTGTCATCCAACAGGGTCGGCTGACATTGTCGCCTGACAAAGTCGCTTGTATGTTTCTGCCCAGCGACAGCCTGCGCCGACCGAAAGGCAAGCTCATGACTCACGAGACCCTGCGCGGAACCGAGCCGATCCCTCAGCGCCCCGCCCTGCCCCTGGTCGGCCACGCCTTCGACATCCCGGGTGGCGCCGACGGCCTGCTCTACGTGATGAAGGAGGCCAAGGAGCTGGGGCCGCTGTTCAAGCTCCGTGTCTTCGGCAACGAGATCAACTTCGCCTCCGGCCTCGACCTGGTCACCGAGCTGGCGGACGAGAGCCGGTTCCGTAAGAACGTGCACCCCGACCTCGTGATCCTTCGCGAGATCGGCGGCGACGGGCTCTTCACCGCGTTCAACGACGAGCCCAACTGGCGCAAGGCGCACGACGTCCTGATGCCGGCCTTCTCGCTCGGCGCGATGCGTGGCTACCACGCGACGATGCTCACGGTGGCCCGGGAGCTGATCGGGAAGTGGGACCGGGCGGCCGGAACGGAGCCCGTGGACGTGGCCGGCGACATGACGCGGCTGACGTTCGACACGATCGGTCTGTGCGGCTTCGGCTACGACTTCGAGTCCTTCGGCCGCGAGGAGCCGCACCCCTTCGTCGCCGCCCTGTCGCGAGCGCTCGGCTTCGCCCAGGCCAAGGGGGAGTCCATCCCCGGCACGGAGCTGTTCAAGTGGAAGCAGGCCGAGCAGTTCCGCGCCGACGTGGCCCTGATGAAGGGCCTGGTCGACGACGTGATCCGAGAGCGCCGGGCGTCCGGAGACCAGAGCACCGACGACCTGCTCGGGCGCATGCTGCACACCCGGGACGCGGTGACCGGCGAGCCCCTGGACGACATCAACATCCGCTACCAGGCGATCACGTTCCTCATCGCCGGTCACGAGACCACCAGCGGTGCCCTGTCCTTCGCCCTCTACTACCTGACCAAGCACCCCGAGGTCCTAGCCCGCGCCCAGGCCGAGGTGGACGCCCTGTGGGGCGACTCCGACACCCCCGAGCCGGACTACGGGGACATCGGCAAGCTGACGTACATCCGCCAGGTGCTCAACGAAGGCCTGCGGCTGTGGCCGACGGCCCCCGCCTACGCGGTGGAGCCGCTGGAGGACACGGTCATCGGCGGGAAGTACGCCGTGCGCAAGGGCGAGTCGATCCAGATCCTCATCCCGCAGCTGCACCGGGACCCCGCCTGGGGTGAGAACGTCGAGCTGTTCGACCCCGACCGGTTCCTGCCCGAGCGGGAGGAGGAGCGGCCGGTCCATCTGTTCAAGCCGTTCGGCAGCGGCGAACGCGCCTGCATCGGCCGCCAGTTCGCGCTGCACGAGGCGACGTTGGTCCTGGCGCTGGTGATCCACCGCTACCGGCTGATCGACCACACCGACTACCAGCTGAAGATCAAGCAGTCGCTCACCCTCAAGCCCGACGAGTTCACACTGCACCTGGCCCGGCGCACCAGCGCGGAGCGCCGCCTGCCCACCGCTGCGGCCGTGGACGCGAACAGCGCTCCCGCCGGCCGGGACCGGCCCGCCGTCCGGCGCGCAACCGGAACCGCGCTGACCCTCCTGCACGGCTCCAACCTGGGCACCTGCGCGGGCATTGCCCGCGACCTGGCGGCGGACGGCGACGAGCGCGGCTTCGCCCCGTCCGTCGCTCCCCTCGACGACGCCGTGGGCGAACTCTCCGCGGGTGATGGACCGGTGGTGATCGTGGCCGCCTCCTACAACGGCAGGCCCACCGACGATGCCACGGACTTCGTCGCATGGCTGGAGGGCCTGGAGCCCGGTGCGCTCGACGGCCTGAAGTACGCCGTACTCGGGGTCGGCGACCGCAACTGGGCCGCCACCTACCAGCGCATCCCCACCCTCATCGACGAGAAGCTCACCGCCGCGGGCGCCACCCCATTGCTTGAGCGCGGCGCCGCGGACGCCGCCGGCGACTTCGCCGGCACGGTGGACCGGTGGACCGGCGACCTGTGGAACGCCCTGCTGGAGCGGTACGGAGCCGCCGCAGAAGCGCACGAGGCCGAGCCGGCCGCCGACCATGAGACGGGACTGTACGAACTGCAGGACGCGACCGACTCGGTCATCGGCGGGCTCGCGGCACGGCACGGCGTGCAGCCGATGGAGGTGCTCGACGCGTACGAACTCGTCGACATGGACCACGAGCTGGGCCGCTCCAAGCGATTCCTCAAACTGCGGCTGCCCGAGGGCGTCACCTACCGCACCGGCGATCACCTGGCCGTGCTCCCGAGCAACCCGGACGCCCTGGTGCGGCGGGTGGCCGACCGCTTCGGCCTCGATCTGGACCGCACCGTGCGACTGCGCGCCCGTCGCCGCAGCCGGGGCGCCCTGCCCGTCGACCGGCCGCTGACCCTGCGCCGCCTGCTGACCGGCTTCGTGGAACTGCAGGACGCCGCCACCCAGGAGCAGGTCGCCGTACTCGCCGAGCACACCGCCTGCCCGCCCGAGAAGCGGCCCCTGGCCGAACTCGCGGCGGCGGACCCGGAGACCTTCCGTGAGCAGGTGACCGCGGCCGGACGCAGCGTCCTGGACCTGCTGGAGCGCTACCGCGCCTGCGAGCTGCCCTTCGAACGCTTCCTGGAGCTGCTGCCCGTCCTGCGGCCGCGCCACTACTCCATCTCCTCGTCCGCCGAAGCGGCACCCGGCGAAGTGGACCTGATGGTGTCACTGCTGGCCGCGCCCCACCGCGGCGGCGAGGGCACCTTCCACGGCATCGCCTCGCACTACCTCCAGACCGTGGCGGCGGGCGACACCGTCCAGGCCAGGGTGCTGCCCTGCAGCGAGGCCTTCCGCCTGCCCCGGGACGAGTCGGTGCCGGTGATCCTGGTCAGCGCGGGCACTGGTCTGGCTCCCTTCCGCGGCGCGGTCCTCGACCGCCACCACACCCGGTCGACCGGAACGCTGCTGTGCTACTTCGGCTGCGACCACCCCGACGTCGACTACCTGCACCGCGCGGAGTTCGAGGCCGCCGAGGCAGCCGGCGCCGTCAGCATGCGGCCCACCTTCTCCTGCGCCCCCGAGGACGGAGCCCGCTTCGTCCAGGACCGCATCGTGAAGGAGGGCGACGAGGTCTGGGCGGTACTGGAGGCCGGCGGACGCGTCTACATCTGCGGAGACGGCCGTCGCATGGCCCCGGCGGTGCGGGAGGCGTTCATGGCGATCTACCGCAAGAACACGGGCGCCGACGACGAGGAGGCCACCGCCTGGCTGGCCGCCCTGACCGAGTCCGGCCACTACGTCGAAGACGTCTGGGCCGGCTGACCGCCGTCCCCCCCCCGGCTCTCAACTTCGTTCGAACGCGGCTCGCGCTCCCTGACTCGTGAGGCTCTCATGCTTGGTGCACACTCGGCGCTCCGCCGAGGAACGGTAGTAGTCCCCGACTCCTCGCCTAGGAGCGGCCGGTGAACGCGCGAAGCGCCTCCGCCCTGACCTTCGGTGTGGCGGTGGCGCTCATCGCCGGGGTCACCCTCGGCAACGGTGGGGCGAACGTGATGCCCGTGTTCGTCGACGACTTCGCGTCACGCTTCGGGTTGTCGGACTCAGGCGCCGGGCTCGTGGCCGCGACCCAGCTGATGGCGACGGCGGTGGTGACGCTGTTGCTGGCCAAGCGGGCAGCGCGGCCGGGACGGGTGCGGATGACCCGCCTCGGGCTCGCCCTCTCCGGCGCCGGCTTCCTGGGAGCGGCGGCGGCCACCGACCCGGTGACCCTGGTCCTGGCCAACCTGGTCCTCGGCGCGGGGCTCGGCGCGGTCTACGCGGCGGCCACGGCGGCGCTCGCCGCCACCGACGACGCCGACAAGGCGTCCGCGGTCACCATCTCCGGCGTGGTCGGCGTGACGGCGCTGCTGATCATGGGCGTCCCCGCGGCCAACCACGACCTGGGGGAGGCAACCGGCTTCCTGCTCATGGCGTTGTGCTGTCTCGTGGCCTGGCCACTGGTACGCCGACTCCCGGACGGTCCCGCGACGCCCGGCGCCGCCTCCGCCGGTACCGGAGTGACGACCACGGCCAAGCCGTCGGTGGTTCTGCTCCTCGGAACCGCGCTGCTGTGGACCGTCACACAGGGCGCGTGGTCGTACGCGTCGGTCCTGGGCCGTCAGCACACCGGGATGTCCCACTCGGCCGTGTCGGCCGTCCTCGCGATCTCCAGCGTGGTGGCTCTCGTCGGCGCGGTGGTGGGTCCGGTGGCTGCGCGGGGCTTCGGGCGCATGCGGTCGATGGCGGTCTTCGTCACGGCGCAGGCCCTCGCGATGTCGGTCCTGGTCATCACCCACGACCCCGTGCTCTTCGCCGTCGCGGCCGTCCTCTGGCAAGCCTGCCAACTTGCCGTTCTGGTGCAGATGCTCGCCGCCGCGGCGCTCATCGACCCGACCGGACGCCTGGTCGCCTCCCTCAGCGGCGCGGGCGCCCTGGGCACCGGCCTCGGACCGCTGGCCGTCGGAGCGGTCCTCGACGCCGCCGGGGCCGACCTGCTCGGCGTCGTCCTGGCGCTCGGTACCTTCATCGCCTCGCTGCCCCTGCTCCGGATGACGGTGTCCGGCACCAAGGCAGCGGCCGAGCACGGGCTCGCGCCCTCCTCCGCCGCCGAGACGGGGTGAGCTCTGCAGGCGGCTGGTCCGACGGCTCGACGTCGGTGACGTCCCCCGGAGCGTGGCCGGACTCGAGTCCGCTGTACCGGCTGGACCGCGTCCTGACCGGGTCCGACGTCGAGGCCTGTCTGTGGCCGCCGCGGTCCCCTCTGTGGCCGCGCGGGTCAGTTCGCGCCGGTCACCCGGTGCATAGGTTCCCCACAACACATGAGACATCGGCGAAAGGAGCGAGCTGGTGAGTGAGAACCAGTACGACACCTGTGTGATCGGTGCGGGACCCGCAGGGCTGGCGGTCGCGAGGGCGCTGGCCGAGCGGGACCTGCCGTACACGCACATCGAGCGCCACACGGGACCGGGCGGGCTGTGGGACATCGACAACCCGGGCAGTCCGATGTACGAGTCGGCCCACTTCATCTCCAGCAAGACCCTCTCCGGCTTCGGCGGCTATCCGATGCCGGACCACTTCGCCGACTACCCGCCGCACCGGCAGATCCTGTCCTACCTGACGTCGTTCGCCGAGGCGTACGGGCTCAGGGACCGGATCGAGTTCGGCACCGAGGTCCGCAGCGTGGACAAGAACCCGGACGGCACCTGGACGGTCACCCGGGCCGACGGCCGGACCGGCACACACCGGGAGGTCGTCGTGTGTACGGGTGCGCAGTGGCACCCCAACGTCCCTGACCTCCCCGGCGACTTCACGGGAGAGGTCCGCCACACGGTCACCTACCGCAGCAGCGCCGAACTGCGGGGCAAACGGGTGCTGGTGGTGGGTGCGGGGAATTCCGGGCTGGACATCGCCTGCGACGCGGCGCGTTCCGCCGACCACGCCGCGATCAGCATGCGCCGTGGTTACTGGTTCATACCCAAGCACCTGTTCGGCCGGCCCGTGGACACCATCGCCGCGGGCGGACCCCACCTGCCGATGTGGCTGCAGCAGAAGCTGTTCGGCGGCCTGCTGCGACTGCTCAACGGCGACCCGCGCAGGCTCGGTCTGCAAAAGCCCGACCACAGGCTGTTCGAGACCCACCCGGCCATCAACTCGCTGCTGATCCACCACCTCCAGCACGGGGACATCACGGCCAGGCCCGGCATCGCGCGCACCGAGGGCCGGACGGTGCACTTCACGGACGGCACCAGCGACGACTTCGACCTGATCCTGCTTGCGACGGGGTACGTCCACAAAGTCCCCGTCGCGCAGAAGTACTTCGGAGACGAGCAGCACCCCGACCTCTATCTGTCCTCGTTCTCCCGCGAGCACGAGGGCCTGTTCGGCGTCGGCTTCGTGGAGACCAACTCCGGTGCCTACAAACTCTTCGACGCCCAGGCCCAGTTGATTGCCTCATTCATCCGGGACGCGCGGGCCGGATTGCCGACCGCCGAGCGGTTCGCACGCATGATCCGCAGCGACCGGCCGGACCTGTCCGGCGGACTGAAGTTCGTCGACTCGCCGCGCCACACCGGCTATGTCCACAGCGACGCCTTCGTGAGGTACCTCGGCAAAGTGGCCGAAGGGATGGGGTGGCGTACCGCGGGTCGGCCGCCTCGGCCGGCGTCCGTGCGACAGGAGGCGACGGCGTCATGACGTACGACTTCCATGACAAGGTCATCCTGGTGACCGGCGGTGCCGGAGGCATCGGCAGCGCCCTGTGCCACCGCTTCGCCGCGGGAGGTGCCCGGCTCGTCGTGGTCGACATCGACGAGGTGCGGGCCAAGCGGACCGCTGCCGATCTGCCCGGGAGTGGGCATGCCGGGCTGGGCTGCGATCTGCTGGACCGGCTCGCGGTGGAGCAGATGCTCGACGGCATCGCGGTCACCCACGGGCGTATCGACGTCCTGGTGAACAACGTGGGCATGACCAGCGCCGAGCGGTTCGATGTGCGCAGCGTCGAGAGCATCGAGCGGGAGATCGATCTCAACCTGGTCTCCCCGCTGGTCATGACCCGGGTCGCCATCCCGCTGCTACGGGCTTCCGGCGACCCCCGGGTGGTCACGACCGTGTCCCTCGGCGGGATCTTCCCGCTGGGCGAGACGCCGATCTACACCGCCTCGAAGTTCGGGCTGCGTGGCGCGATGCTCGCCATTGGGCTGGACCTGCGGGGCAAGGGCATCACGGCGAGTTCGGTGCTGCCCTCGGCGACCGACACCCGGATGCTCCGTCAGGAGGCCGTGGAGGGAGGGAACTCACTGCAGTTCCAGGACGCGCCGCAGCAGCCGTCCGATGTCGTCAGGGCGGTCGTGAGCCTGCTGGACAAGCCCCGCTTGGAGGCCTACGTCAGACCCGGCGAGTCCCGGCTGGTGCGGTGCGCGATGCTGGCCCCGAATCTGCTGCCCCGGATCTTTCCACTGTTCCGCAGGCGCGGTGAGCGGGGCATGGCCCGCTATCTGGAGGACCTGCGCCGCAGGGGACTGGCGCGCCAAGTCGGCGGCGGCCGGTGGGAACTGGTGGAGGAAGCATGAGCGGGAGGGCCATCACGGATGTCGAGGGGACGCTCGACGTCGTCAGTCCCGCGACAGGTGAGCTGATCACCACCGTGCCGGCAGCGAGCGAGCAGGACGTCGTGCTGGCCGCCGAGCGGGCGCACAAGGTCTTCGACAGCGGCGCCTGGGCCGGCCGGTCCCCACGGGAGCGGGCCGCTGTCCTGCTGCGCCTGGCCGACCTGATGGAGCGCGACGCCGAGCTGCTGGCCCGGCTGGACTGCGAGGATGCGGGCAAGCCGATCACCGAGTGCCGCACGGGCGACGTGCCCGCGGCGATCGAGTCGATCCGCTGGTTCGCCGAGGCGGCCGACAAGGTCTTCGGCCGCGTGGCCCCCACCGGTCACGACAGCCTGGGTCTGGTGAGCCGGGAGCCGGTCGGGGTGGCCGCCGCCATCCTGCCCTGGAACTACCCGCTGGCCATGGCCGCCTGGAAGGTGGGGCCCGCGCTCGCCGCGGGAAACTCCCTGCTGCTCAAGCCCGCCGAGGCCACCCCGCGTTCCACCCTGCACCTCGCCGGTCTGGCGGCCGAGGCGGGCCTTCCGGACGGCGTGCTCACCGTGCTGCCCGGCCACGGCACCGTCACCGGTACGGCGCTCGCCCGCAACCCGCTTGTGCGAGCCCTGTCGTTCACCGGATCCACGGCCACCGGACGCCGTGTCCTGGCCGACGCGGCGGAGACCAACTTCAAACGGGTCTCCTTGGAGATGGGCGGCAAGAGCCCTCAACTCCTGATGGCGGACGCGCTCGAGTACGGCGACGAACTCATCGCCGACATGATCGAGGCAGCGTTCCTGACCATGGGGCAGAACTGCACCGCCGGCTCCCGTGTCCTGGTCCACCACCGCATCGCCGAAGAGGTGCTCGACCGGTTTGCAGCCGCCGCGAAAGGCCTTGTCATCGGCGATCCCGCCGACCCGCGCACCCAGATGGGGCCGCTCATCGACCGTGCTGCCTTCGACCGGGTCGTGGCGGCGGTGGAGGCGGCCCGCTCCGCCGGAGCCCACATCCACACCGGCGGGCTGCCACACGGGCTGCCGGCGCGCGGTGCCTACTACCCGCCCACCGTGATCAGCCGGGCTCCGGCGGGCAGCGACGTGCTCACC
>NZ_JANUQM010000045.1 GCF_030386795.1 Streptomyces sp. S.PNR 29 | reverse complement strand
GGGTCAGAGTGAGGTGCCGATCAGCTTGGCGAGGTCGATGAGGCGGTTGGAGTAGCCCCACTCGTTGTCGTACCAGCCGACGACCTTGACCTGTGAGTCGGTCACGCGGGTGAGTTCGGCGTCGAAGACGCAGGAGGCGGGGTCGTTGACGATGTCGGTGCTGACGATGGGTGCCTCGGTGTAGGAGAGCAGGCCCTTGTAGGCCCCGGAGGCGGCTGCCGCGTAGGCCTCCTTGACTTCCTGTACCGAGGTGCGCCGGCTCGGGGTGACCGTCAGGTCGGTGACGGATCCGGTGGGTACGGGCACTCGCAGGGCGAAGGCGTCCAGGCGGCCGGCCAGTTCCGGCAGTACCAGGCCGATGGCCTTGGCGGCTCCGCTGGAGGTCGGCACGATGTTCAGGCCCGCGGCTCGGGCGCGGCGCAGGTCCTTGTGCGGGGCGTCCTGGAGGTTCTGGTCCTGGGTGTAGGCGTGGACGGTGGTCATCATGCCGGCCTCGATGCCCACGGCTTCGTGCAGCACCTTGGCCAGTACGGCCAGGCAGTTGGTGGTGCAGGAGGCGTTGGAGATGATGGTGTGGCGCTCGGGGTCGTAGGCGTCCTCGTTGACGCCGAGTACGAGCGTGATGTCCTCGCCGCTGGCGGGGGCGGCGATGATGACCTTCTTCGCGCCGCCCTCGATGTGTGCGCGTGCTTTGGCGGCGTTGGTGAAGATGCCGGTGGACTCGATCACGATGTCCACTCCCAGGTCGCCCCAGGGCAGGGCGCCCGGGTCGCGCTCGGCGAGGACCTTGATCGTCCGGTCGCCCACGTGGATCGCGCCCGGCTCGGCGGTGATCTCCGCGGGGAAGCGGCCCAGGATCGAGTCGTAGGCCAGCAGATGAGCCATCGTGTTGACGTCACCGAGGTCGTTGACGGCGACGATCTCCAACTCCGAACCCCGCGCGGCCGCCGCCCGGAAGACGTTGCGGCCGATACGCCCGAAACCATTGATGCCGACACGCGTGGTCATTGATGTGTCCCTCACCTTGCGCTACTGA
>NZ_JANUQM010000044.1 GCF_030386795.1 Streptomyces sp. S.PNR 29 | reverse complement strand
GATGTTTGACGCTTCACAGCGGGTACCGGAATATCAACCGGTTATCCATCGACTACGCCTGTCGGCCTCGCCTTAGGTCCCGACTTACCCTGGGCAGATCAGCTTGACCCAGGAACCCTTAGTCAATCGGCGCACACGTTTCTCACGTGTGAATCGCTACTCATGCCTGCATTCTCACTCGTCAACCGTCCACAACTACCTTCCGGTGCTGCTTCACCCGGCAGACGACGCTCCCCTACCCATCACAGCGGCCGTTGGGCCTCATGCTGCAATGACACGACTTCGGCGGTACGCTTGAGCCCCGCTACATTGTCGGCGCGGAATCACTAGACCAGTGAGCTATTACGCACTCTTTCAAGGGTGGCTGCTTCTAAGCCAACCTCCTGGTTGTCTCTGCGACTCCACATCCTTTCCCACTTAGCGTACGCTTAGGGGCCTTAGTCGATGCTCTGGGCTGTTTCCCTCTCGACCATGGAGCTTATCCCCCACAGTCTCACTGCCGCGCTCTCACTTACCGGCATTCGGAGTTTGGCTAAGGTCAGTAACCCGGTAGGGCCCATCGCCTATCCAGTGCTCTACCTCCGGCAAGAAACACACGACGCTGCACCTAAATGCATTTCGGGGAGAACCAGCTATCACGGAGTTTGATTGGCCTTTCACCCCTAACCACAGGTCATCCCCCAGGTTTTCAACCCTGGTGGGTTCGGTCCTCCACGAAGTCTTACCTCCGCTTCAACCTGCCCATGGCTAGATCACTCCGCTTCGGGTCTTGAGCGTGCTACTGAATCGCCCTCTTCGGACTCGCTTTCGCTACGGCTACCCCACCCGGGTTAACCTCGCAACACACCGCAAACTCGCAGGCTCATTCTTCAAAAGGCACGCAGTCACGAGACACCAGCAAGCTGATGTCCGACGCTCCCACGGCTTGTAGGCACACGGTTTCAGGTACTATTTCACTCCCCTCCCGGGGTACTTTTCACCATTCCCTCACGGTACTATCCGCTATCGGTCACCAGGGAATATTTAGGCTTAGCGGGTGGTCCCGCCAGATTCACACGGGATTTCTCGGGCCCCGTGCTACTTGGGTGT
>NZ_JANUQM010000043.1 GCF_030386795.1 Streptomyces sp. S.PNR 29 | reverse complement strand
ACAACACGCGTACGTATGTGCTCGACGCGGGCCTGCAGCCCGTACCGACCGGCGTCACCGGCGAGCTCTACATCGCCGGCCACGGCCTCGCCCGCGGCTACCTGGGCCGACCCGACCTCACCGCCGAACGCTTCACCGCCGACCCCTACGGCCCACCCGGCACCCGCATGTACCGCACCGGCGACCTCGCCCACTGGACCACCGACGGCAACCTCCACTTCGACGGCCGCGCCGACCAACAAGTCAAAATCCGCGGCTTCCGCATCGAACCAGCCGAAATCGAAACAGCACTGCTCCAGCACCCCCACATCACCCAAGCAGCCGTCATCGCCCGCCAGGACCGCCCCGGCGACAAACGCCTCACCGCCTACCTCACCACCACCCACCCCACCACCGACGACACCCTCCGCTCCCACCTCGCCACCCACCTGCCCGACTACATGATCCCGGCAGCCTTCCTCACCCTCGACGCACTGCCCCTGACCCCCAACGGAAAACTCGACCACAAAGCCCTGCCCGCACCCCACCCCACAACCCACCCCCAAACCGACCACACCCCCCGAACACCACAAGAAGAAACCCTCTGCCGCCTCTTCGCCGAAGTCATCGGACTACCCCGCCCCGCCGGCACCCACGACAACTTCTTCACCCTCGGCGGCGACAGCATCACCTCCATCCAACTCGTCAGCCGCGCCCGCAAAGCCGGAATCACCCTCACCCCCCGCGACGTCTTCCAACACCAAACCCCCGCCCAACTCGCCACCACCCTCACTTACACCGACACCACCCACACACCCACCACACCCGACGACCCCACCGGCACCACCCCCATCACCCCCATCATCGGCTGGCTCCGCGAACTCGACGGACCCATCGACCAGTTCAACCAATCCGTCCTCCTCAAAACCCCCACCAACCTCACCGAACACCACCTCACCACCGCCCTCCAAACCCTCCTCGACCACCACCACACCCTCCGCTCCACCCTCCACCGACACCCCGACACCTGGACCATCCACACCCCACCCCCCGGCACCCACCACGCCACACACCACCTCACCCGCATCCCCGTCCACCCCACCCCCAACGGACAACTCCCCCTCGAACCCACCCACATCCGCAACAACATCAAACAACTCGCCCCCGAAACCGGCCACATGCTCCACGCCACCTGGTTCGACCCAGGCCCCCACACCCCCGGCCGACTCCTCATCACCATCCACCACCTCGTCATCGACGGCGTCTCCTGGCGCATCCTCCTCCCCGACCTCATCACCGCAATCCAAACAGCACACACCACCCCCACCACCACCCCAACCCTCACCCCCACCACCACCTCCTACCGCCACTGGGCCAACACCCTCCACCACCACGCCAACACCCCCCAACGCGAAGC
>NZ_JANUQM010000042.1 GCF_030386795.1 Streptomyces sp. S.PNR 29 | reverse complement strand
GTGGAGCGTCGGCGGTTGGTGCATGACTGGAATGAGACGGCGCATGCCACGCCGTGTACCACGCCGTCTGCCCTGTTCCAGCAGCAGGCCGAGCGGCTACCGCAGGCCGAGGCGCTGGTGTACGAGGACACCACGCTCACCTACGCGCAGCTCAACGCCCGCGCCAACAAGCTCGCCCGGCTGCTGGCCGACCGCGGAGCCGGCCCCGAGCAGATCATCGGCCTCGTCATGCCCCGCTGCCCCGACCTCATCGTGGGACTCCTGTCCGTCCTCAAAACCGGCGCCGCATACCTGCCCATCGACCCCGAATACCCCGCCGACCGCATCAGCTACATGGTCAAGGACGCCGCCCCCCTGCTCACCCTCACCACCAGCGACCTCGACCACCTGCTCCCTGCCGGCCATGAACATCTGACCCTCGACGACACATCAGTATCGACACTGATCGACACACACAGCGACACCGACCCCCACAGCCCCCAGCCACTGCCCCAACACCCTGCCTACGTCATCTACACCTCCGGCACCACCGGACGCCCCAAGGGCGTCATCGTCACCCTCCGCAACCTGACCAACCTGCTCACCGCGATGCAGGAACACACCCAACTCACCACCACCGACCGGCTCCTGGCCGTCACCACCGTCGGCTTCGACATCGCCAACCTCGAAATCCTCGCCCCCTTGACCACCGGAGCGACCCTCCTCCTCAGCGACCGCGACGACACCCGCGACCCCCAAGCACTCACCTCCCTCATCCACCGGCACAAACCAACCCTGATGCAGGCCACCCCCTCACTGTGGCAAGAACTGAGCACCAACCCCGAAACCCTCCACGGCCTGCGCATCCTCGTCGGCGGCGAACAACTCCCCACCCCCCTCGCCCACCAACTCACCACCCACGCCGACCACGTCACCAACGTCTACGGACCCACCGAAACCACCATCTGGTCCACCGCCGCACCACTGACCAGCACCGACACCCCCCACATCGGCCGCCCCCTGCACAATACCCACACCTACATCCTCAACCAGCACCTACAACCCACCTCCACCGGCGTCCCCGGCGAGCTCTACATCGCCGGCCACGGCCTCGCCCGCGGCTACCTGGGCCGACCCGACCTCACCGCCGAACGCTTCATCGCCAACCCCTACGGCCCACCCGGCAGCCGCATGTACCGCACCGGCGACCTCGCCCACTGGACCACCGACGGCAACCTCCACTACCTCGGCCGCACCGACCACCAAGTCAAAATCCGCGGCTTCCGCATCGAACTCGGCGAAATCGAAACCGCACTCACCAACCACCCCACCGTCGCACAAGCAGCCGTCATCGTCCGCGAAGACCAGCCAGGAGACCAACGCATCGCCGCGTACGTGATCCCGGCCGCAGGTGCACAGATCTCCGCGGAGATCCTCCGG
>NZ_JANUQM010000041.1 GCF_030386795.1 Streptomyces sp. S.PNR 29 | reverse complement strand
ACCCCACCCGCTCCCTCACCCGCCACCCCCTCTTCCAAGTCATGCTCACCCTCAACAACAACACGAGGACCGAGCCCGAACTCCCCGACCTGACCGTCGAACCCGAGCCGACCTCACTCGACATCGCGAAGCTCGACCTGGCATTCAGCCTGCTGGAACCGCACGGAGAGGACAACGGGCTGCGCGGCATTCTGGAGTTCTCCACCGACCTCTTCGAGCACGCTACAGCGCAGCGGCTTGCCGAGCACTTCATCCGGATCCTCGAAGCCGCCGCCGACGATCCCGACCAGCCGATCGGCCGGATCGACATCCTCGCCCCCGCCGAACGCCGACGAGTGCTCGATGAATGGAACGACACGGCCCGCGAAATCACCGACGGCGCTCTCACTGTGCAGGAGGCGTTCGCCCTCCAGGTCAGCCGGTGGCCTTACGCGGTGGCGGTGAGCTCCGCGACCGAGTCGTTGACCTACCGCGAGCTCGATGAGCGTGCCAACCGGTTGGCAAACCGCCTCCGCAGCATGGGCGTCCGGGACGAGTCCCGAGTGGCACTGCTGCTGGAGCGGTCGGTAGAGCTCGTGGTGGCCACACTCGCCGTGGTGAAGGCCGGCGGGGTCTACGTCCCGATGGACAAGCGCAGCCCCGCAGAACGCGTCCGGTTGATCCTCGCCGAGACAAGGGCCGAAGTCCTGCTGACAGAGCAGTCCTTCCCGCTGCCGGAACCCCTCGGCGAGACCCGCACGCTGATTGTGGACGGGGACCCGGCACTCGCGGAGGAGAGCGCCGACGATCCCGCGGTGAGCGGTCACTCGGCGCAGCTCGCCTACGTGCTGTACACCTCGGGTTCGACCGGCGCCCCCAAGGGTGTGGGCATCACCCACGGCAGTGTGCTCGACTTGGTGGCCGACCGCTGCTGGAGTGATGAGGCACGGCAGCGTGTACTGCTCCACTCGCCCAATACCTTCGACCCCTCGACGTACGAAATCTGGGGCCCGCTGCTCTCCGGCGGCCGGATTGTGGTGGCTCCTCCTGGTGACCTCGACATCCACCTGCTGGCAGAGGTCATCTCGACGAACGAGGTCACGGGGCTCTTGTTGGCCTCCGGCATATTCCGGCTGCTGGCCGAGGAGCAGCCGCAGTGCTTCGGCTCCGTGCGCGAGGTATGGACAGGTGGGGATGTCATGTCACCTGCCGCCGTCGAGAAGGTCCTGGCCCACACGCCCCGGACGGTGGTCACGAACAGCTACGGCCCCACCGAGACCACGCTTTGTGCGACCCACTACTCCATCCGCGCCGGCGGGTCCGTTCCCGCCCGCACGCCGATCGGCCGGCCACTGGACAACACGCGTACGTATGTGCTCGACGCGGGCCTGCAGCCCGTACCGACCGGCGTCACCGGCGAGCTCTACATCGCCGGCCACGGCCTCGCCC
>NZ_JANUQM010000040.1 GCF_030386795.1 Streptomyces sp. S.PNR 29 | reverse complement strand
ACACAGTGGACGCGAGCCTCTATGGACAAGCCCTCGGCCTATTAGTACCGGTCAACTCCACACGTTACCGTGCTTCCATATCCGGCCTATCAACCCAGTCGTCTACTGGGAGCCTTACCCCATCAAGTGGGTGGGAGTCCTCATCTCGAAGCAGGCTTCCCGCTTAGATGCTTTCAGCGGTTATCCCTCCCGAACGTAGCCAACCAGCCATGCCCTTGGCAGAACAACTGGCACACCAGAGGTTCGTCCGTCCCGGTCCTCTCGTACTAGGGACAGCCCTTCTCAAGACTCCTACGCGCACAGCGGATAGGGACCGAACTGTCTCACGACGTTCTAAACCCAGCTCGCGTACCGCTTTAATGGGCGAACAGCCCAACCCTTGGGACCGACTCCAGCCCCAGGATGCGACGAGCCGACATCGAGGTGCCAAACCATCCCGTCGATATGGACTCTTGGGGAAGATCAGCCTGTTATCCCCGGGGTACCTTTTATCCGTTGAGCGACGGCGCTTCCACAAGCCACCGCCGGATCACTAGTCCCGACTTTCGTCCCTGCTCGACCCGTCGGTCTCACAGTCAAGCTCCCTTGTGCACTTACACTCAACACCTGATTGCCAACCAGGCTGAGGGAACCTTTGGGCGCCTCCGTTACCCTTTAGGAGGCAACCGCCCCAGTTAAACTACCCATCAGACACTGTCCCTGATCCGGATCACGGACCCAGGTTAGACATCCAGCACGACCAGACTGGTATTTCAACGACGACTCCACCCGAACTGGCGTCCAGGCTTCACAGTCTCCCAGCTATCCTACACAAGCCGAACCGAACACCAATATCAAACTGTAGTAAAGGTCCCGGGGTCTTTCCGTCCTGCTGCGCGAAACGAGCATCTTTACTCGTAGTGCAATTTCACCGGGCCTATGGTTGAGACAGTCGAGAAGTCGTTACGCCATTCGTGCAGGTCGGAACTTACCCGACAAGGAATTTCGCTACCTTAGGATGGTTATAGTTACCACCGCCGTTTACTGGCGCTTAAGTTCTCAGCTTCGCCCAGACGAATCTGAGCTAACCGGTCCCCTTAACGTTCCAGCACCGGGCAGGCGTCAGTCCGTATACATCGCCTTACGGCTTCGCACGGACCTGTGTTTTTAGTAAACAGTCGCTTCTCGCTGGTCTCTGCGGCCACCCCCAGCTCACGAAGTAAATCCGATCACCAGGAATGGCCCCCCTTCTCCCGAAGTTACGGGGGCATTTTGCCGAGTTCCTTAACCATAGTTCACCCGAACGCCTCGGTATTCTCTACCTGACCACCTGAGTCGGTTTAGGGTACGGGCCGCCATGAAACTCGCTAGAGGCTTTTCTCGACAGCATAGGATCATCCACTTCACCACAATCGGCTCGGCATCAGGTCTCAGACTATTGCCAGGCGGATTTACCTACCTGACGTCCTACACCCTTACCCCGGGACAACCACCGCCCGGGATGGACTACCTTCCTGCGTCACCCCATCACTCACCTACTA
>NZ_JANUQM010000004.1:397629-570666 GCF_030386795.1 Streptomyces sp. S.PNR 29 | reverse complement strand
CTTTTGGCACGCTGTTGAGTTCTCAAGGAACGGTCGCTTCCTTTGTACTCACCCTCTCGGGCTTTCCTCCGGGCGCTTCCCTTCGGTGTTTCCAACTCTATCAGTGTTTTTCCGACTCTCTGACCACCCTCCTGCGGGCATGCAGAAGAGGACCCCGAGATAGGATCTGACAAGTTGGGTGCCGCCGGGCAAGGACGCCTGGTCGCGTCACTCAGCCTCAAGCAGGAGTACGACTGTACACGGAGCTGCGGAGCGTGCGCAAATCGCTTTGTGCTGTGCGCTAGGGCCGCCAACCAGGACCTGTCGCGCAGAACCGACACTCCCTGTGACATACCCTGCTCAACAGTGTGCCGTCCGGGACAGGCAGTGACGGCCCATATGAATCTCCACCCCTGGGAGGCTTCCCATGACCACCGTGACGTCCCCACTTGCAGGACGCGCCATCGGACTGGCGGCAGTGCCGGATCCGGTCTTCTCCGGGGCCATGGTCGGCCCGGGCACGGCGATCGACCCCGTACGTGAGCCTTCCGAGGCCGTCGCGCCCATGGACGGGGTCATCGTCTCGCTCCACCCGCACGCCTTCGTCGTCGTCGACGAGCAAGGACACGGCGTGCTCACCCACCTCGGCATCGACACCGTGCAGCTCAACGGCGAGGGATTCGAGCTGCTCGTGAACAAGGGCGACACCGTCACGCGCGGTCAGGGAGTAGTGCGCTGGAACCCGGCCGCCGTCGAGGCGGCCGGCAAGTCCCCGGTGTGCCCGATCGTGGCGCTGGAGGCCACGGCCGAGGCTCTCTCCGACCTCCGCGACGACGGTGATGTGAAGGCCGGCGACAGTCTCTTCCTCTGGAAGTGACGTCGGTGCCGTCATAGGACGGCGAGTACAGAAACAACCGCGGCGGCGGGACCCGCCGCACTATCGGAGACGGGTGAGATGGAGACAACGCTGCGAGGCGTCGGCGTGAGCCACGGAGTGGCGATCGGCGAGGTTCGGCACATGGGAACGGCGGTGCTGGAGCCGCCTGCCAAGCAAATAGCGGCAGACGAGGCGGAGCGTGAACAGGGGCGCGCCCGCAAAGCCGTGGAAGCTGTGGCGGCCGACCTCATCGCCCGGGGCAACCTGGCGGGAGGCGAAGCCCAGGCGGTACTCGAGGCGCAGGCCATGATGGCTCAGGACCCCGAGCTGATGTCTGATGTGGAACGGCGTATTGCCGTCGGCAGCACCGCCGAGCGTGCGGTGTACGACGCCTTCGCCGCGTACCGCGCGCTGCTGGCCGGCGCGGGCGACTACCTGGCGGGCCGGGTGGCCGACCTCGATGACGTGCGGAATCGTATCGTCGCTCGTTTGCTGGGGGTGCCGATGCCGGGCGTCCCGGACAGCGACGAGCCGTATGTTCTTATCGCACGTGACCTTGCGCCGGCCGACACGGCACTGCTGGACCCGACTTTGGTCCTCGGGTTCGTCACGGAGGAGGGCGGGCCGACCAGCCACAGCGCGATTCTGGCGCGGGCCCTCGGTGTGCCGGCCGTGGTGGCGCTGCCGGGGGCCGGTGAACTCGCCGAGGGCACGGTGATCGCCGTGGACGGCAGCACCGGTGAGATATTCGTGAACCCCAGCGAGGAGAAGAAGGCGCAGCTGGAGGCGGAGGCCGCCGAGCGCAAGGCCGCGCTGGCCGCCTCGACCGGGCCGGGTGCCACCTCCGACGGTCACAAGGTGCCGTTGCTGGCCAACGTCGGCGGTCCCGCGGACGTGCCCGCCGCCGTCGAGGCCGGGGCGGAGGGCGTCGGTCTCTTCCGTACCGAGTTCCTCTTCCTCGACGACAGCAAGAACGCACCGTCCGAGGAGAAGCAGGTCGCGGCCTATCGGCAGGTTCTTGAGGCTTTCCCCGAGGGGCGGGTCGTCGTGCGCGTGCTGGACGCGGGCGCGGACAAGCCGCTGGACTTCCTGACGCCGGCGGACGAGCCGAACCCGGCGCTGGGCGTGCGCGGTCTGCGGACGCTGCTCGACCACCCCGAGGTGTTGCGTACCCAGCTGGCAGCGCTGGCGAAGGCTGCGGAGGGGCTGCCGGTCTACCTTGAGGTCATGGCCCCGATGGTGGCGGACCGTGCCGATGCCAAGGCGTTCGCGGACGCGTGCCGTGCTGCCGGGCTGCGGGCGAAGTTCGGTGCGATGGTGGAGATCCCGTCGGCCGCGCTGCGGGCGCGCTCGATTCTGCAGGAGGTGGAGTTCCTGTCGCTGGGGACGAACGACCTCGCGCAGTACACCTTCGCCGCGGACCGCCAGGTGGGTGCGGTGTCCCGTCTGCAGGATCCTTGGCAGCCTGCTCTGCTCGACCTGGTCGCGCTGTCCGCGGAGGCCGCCAAGGCCGAGGGCAAGAGCTGTGGTGTCTGTGGTGAGGCTGCGTCCGACCCGCTGCTCGCGTGTGTGCTGGCCGGTCTGGGTGTCACCTCTCTCTCCATGGGTGCGGCGTCGATTCCCTATGTCCGGGCGACGCTGGCGAAGTACACGCTGGCGCAGTGCGAGCGTGCCGCGGCGGCCGCTCGGGCGGCGGACAGTGCTGAAGAGGCGCGCAGCGCGGCTCAGGCGGTGCTGTCCGGCGAGTAGTCGGGCCGGGCAGGCCATCGGTTGTCCGGGAGGGGCGCTCCACCTGCGGGTGGAGCGCCCCTCCCGTGTTCACGGGTGGTGGTGGCGCGGCTTCGGTTCTTCGTCCCCGAGGTCGGGTGGCTCGCAGTAGTCGACGTTCGACTCCGGGGAGATGAGGTCTCCGGATTCGGCGTCGGTGCAGTAGGCGTCGAAGACCTCTCCGGCTGTCAGGGGTTCGAGGCCATGTCCGCGCAGGCGCCAGCCGTAGATGCGGTCGGGGGTGCCGGGGGCGATGGTTCGCATGACGAGTCCCCCGGGGCTGTGGGCGGCGAGGCCGAGGGCCAGGACGGTGGTGAATTCGACAGCTTCGGCCTCGTCGAGTTGTGTGGTGCCGTCTGCGTCGTCGTCGGCGTGCAGGACGGAGACGAGGGTTTCCGGTGTTCCCGAGACGCTGCACACCAGATGCCGGTGCCCCGGTGGGGCGGTGTCGATGATGCGGGTGAGGAGGTCCGTGGCGCGGGCGAAAGCGGCGCGGGCGATGTCCTCGCCGCAGGAGGCGCAGGTGCCGAGGCGGGCCAGGAGGGTGGCCGCGTATTCCCAGGTGGCTTGTCGGACGGCTTCGTCGATGAGGGTAGGGAGGAGGTCGGTGAGGGGCTGGCCCTCGTAGGGCACGCTGGGGCCGGTGGCCGCGAGTTCGGCTGTGAACCGGGTGCGGTTTGCCGGGTTGTCCGGGTCGAGGCCCCGCTCCGAGCAGAATTCGGCGTACTCCTCCGGGTCGAAGAGGGCCACCGTGGTGTGGTTGCCCTGGGAGGCGCGGGACCTGAGGAGGGCCTCGACCTGTTCCAGGTAGGTTGCGTGGTCGTCGAAAGTGAAGCTGCGGTAGCGCCGCATGGCGCGGAAGTCGTGTTCGTCGGTCAGCAGGCCGATCGTGCCGGCGATTTCGCGGCGCAGGACGCGTCGCATGGTCTGGTGGTCGGTGTGCGCCATGTTTCCCCCTGTGCACAGTCGATCAATGCTCACTCACAGTAGTCGGTGGCACTGACAGTGGCGTCCGGGCGAGGCGGCCACGGACCAGGCGGTGCTGAACCATGCAGGTCAGGGCGATGAGGGCACCGAAGGCGGTCCAGCCGATGGGGCCGGTGGTGATGGCCGCGGTGACGGCGAGTGGTCCGATGCTGCGCTGGGCGGACTGGGCCAGGCCGTGGACGCCGAGGTAGGCGCCCTGCGCGGTGTCGGGGGCGAGCGCGAGGGAGAGTTCCCAGGAGACGGTCGCGTGGAGCATCTCGGCCATGGTGAAGGCGGTGGCCGCGGCCGCCAGGAGCAGCGTGGCGGCGACGGTGCCACCGGTCGCCGACAGGGCCATGGTGATGCCGCCCAGGGCGAAAGCGATCGAGAGCGGGATGAGGAGGGCGCGCGCGGCCGGCGTGGTGGCGCCGAACCGGGCCAGGGGGACTTGGAGGGCCACCACCATCACGTTGTTGAGGACCATGAGCAGGGGTGCGAGGCCGTGCGGCACGTTGCCTATGTGGGCGATCCACAGGGGCAGGCCGACCTTGAAGACGGCGTCGTCGAGGAAGAGGACGGCTTCCGTGGCGACATAGGCGAGGTAGGTGCGGTCGCGCCAGGGGTTCGACGGCTTCTGCGTCACCGCCGCGTCCTTGGATGTGGCGACGGTGCGGGAGGGGGACGGAGGTTCGCCGCAGCGCAGGGTCATGAGGGCGGAGCCGACGAAGGAGACGGCGTCGCCGACGAGGAGCCACTGGTACGCGGTGACGGTGCCGAGCGCGAGGGCTGCCGCGGCGGCGAGTCCGCCCAGGGCCCAGCCGGCGTTGGCGATCGTTCGGTGGACGGCCTGGTAGCGCACGCGGTCCGGTCCTGAGATGCGGGCGGCGTAGAGCTTGGTGAGCACACTCGACGCACGGTCGCCGAGGCTCCCGACGGCCGAGAAGGCGAGGAGCAGCGCGTAGTCGTCCGTCGTGAGCAGCGCGAAGGAGGCCAGGGCGCGCGCAAGTTGTACGGCGAGCAGGACGCGGGTGAGTGGTAACCGGTCGGCGATGCGGCCACCGAGGGGCGCGCCTGCGATTCCGACGGCTCCGGCGACGGCGGCGAGGGTGCCGACCTCGGCGACGGTGAGGTGGGCGACGTAGGTGAAGTAGAGGACGGAGACGGATGCCCACAGGCCGCTTCCGACACGGTCCACAAGGGCGATGGTGAGCATTCTGCGCCCGTCGCGTCCTCCGGGAAGGCGTTTCGACCATGCGGCTGCGCGGCGCACCGGATGCACTGGCTCCCCCTTGCCTGAAATTATGTACTGATACATAATGGCCAACGTGGCAATACAATATGGGATCAGTGGCACGACAGCCAAGGGGATTGCCGCGTCCGTCGAACGGGGCGTGGCCGAGGGGGCGTTGGGGCCCGGTGCGGCGCTCCCTCCGGTGCGACGGCTCGCGGACGACCTCGGGGTGAGTCCGGGTACGGTCGCCACGGCCTACAAGGAGCTACGGCAGCGCGGCATCGTGGTCACGCGCGGGCGTGGTGGAACCGTGGTGGCGCCGGCGCCCGCGGTGGCCTCGCGACGGCCACCCAAGGTGCCCGAGGGCTTGCGGGACCTGGCCGGCGGCCACCCCGACCCGCGGCTGCTCCCGGGCCTCGTACCCCCTTCGCGCCTCTCCCCCAGGGCGCGGTCGCACCGTGCGACGCCCAGGCTGGACCGGCTGGAGGGTGCCGTACGCGATTGGATGCGGCCCGACGGCGTCCCCGCCGAGCACGTGACCTTCGCGCACGGGGCGCTGGATCTGATCGGACGGCTGCTGTCCGTGGAGCTTAGGCCCGGCGACTCCGTCGCCATGGAGGACCCCGGTTATCACCATCTGCTCGATCTGGTCTCGGCCCTGGGGCTGCGCGCCGTTCCCGTCGCCGTGGACGACGAGGGCATGCTTCCCGAGTCCCTGCGCAGGGCGCTGGATGCGGGGGTGCGGGCCCTGGTGTGCAGTCCGCGGGCGCAGAATCCGTACGGCGGCTGTTTCTCCGAGGCGCGGCGGGACGCGCTCGTCGACGTGCTCCGGCGTGAGCCCGATGTTCTGGTCGTGGAGAACGACCATGTGTCCGATGTCGCCGATGCCCCCCTGTACACGATCACCGCGGGGGCACTGTCGCGGTGGGTTCACGTGCGGACGGTGAGCAAGTTCCTGGGGGCCGACCTGCGGTGGGCCGCGGCGGCCTGTGATCCGGTCACGCTGGCCCGGCATGACGGGCGGCTGCTGCTGACTTCTGGCTGGGTCAGCCATCTGCTTCAGGAGACGGTGTACGAGTTGCTGACCGACGACGGCACGCGCGCGTTGGTGGGGCGCGCCAAGGAGACGTACGCGCTGCGCCGGAAGGCGCTGCTCCGGGAGTTCGGTGAGCGTGGCATCGAGGCGCACGGGGCGAGTGGCATCAATGTGTGGGTGCCCGTTCGAGACGAGTCGGCCGTGGTGAACGGGCTGCGGTCGTACGGCTGGTGGATCGCTGCGGGGGCCCGGTTCCGGCTGTCGTCCGAGCCGGGCGTGCGGATCTCCGTGGCAGAGCTGGAGCCGCCCGACGCGACGCGACTGGCCTCGGATTTCGCCGCCGTGCTCGGCGAGTCCGAGGCCACCTATGGAGGCTGACCGGTCCCCAGGGGTGAGGTCAGGCGCGTTTGCGGGCGAGATCCTCGTAGAAGTGCAGCAGGTCGAGGTTGTCGATGGAGCCCGGGTTGACGGCCCTCTCCAGAGGGGTGCCCTGGAGGAGGCGTTTGACCGGGACCTCGATGCGCTTTCCGGTGAGGGTGTGCGGGATGCCGGGCACCTCGATGATCTCGTCGGGGATGTGGCGCGGTGAGAGCTGTTCGCGGATGGTCTGCTTGATGCGGCTCAGAAGGGCGTCGTCGAGGACTGCTCCGGGGGCCAGGTGGACGAACAGCGGCATCCAGTAGCCGCCGTCGGGTTGCTCGATGCCGATGACGAGGGACTCCTTGATCTCGGGGAGACGCTCGACGGCTTCATAGATGTCGGCCGACCCCATGCGCACGCCCTGGCGGTTGAGGGTGGAGTCGGAGCGGCCGTGGATGACGACGGAACCGCGTGAGGTGACGGTGATCCAGTCGCCGTGCCGCCACACGCCGGGATACGTGTCGAAGTAGCTGTCGTAGTAGCGGCTGCCGTCGGGGTCGTTCCAGAAGTGGATCGGCATCGACGGCATGGGGTTGGTGACCACGAGCTCACCTACCTCGTCGACCAGGGGCTTGCCGCTCGGGTCCCAGGACTGCAGGTCGGTGCCCAGACCGGGTGCCTGGAGCTCGCCGATGTACACCGGCAGGGTCGGTACGGCGCCCGCGAAGCAGGAACACACGTCCGTGCCGCCGCTGACGGAGGCGATCCACAGGTCGTCGCGGACCTCGTCGTGCAGCCAGCGGAAGCCGTCGGGCGGCAGCGGGGAACCGGTCGTGGCGACACACTGCACCCTGGACAGGTCGTGGTCGCGCCCGGGGTGTACGCCGGCCTTGCGGCAGGCCATGACGTACGCGGCCGAGGTGCCGAAGAGGGTGGCCCCGGTGCGTTCGGCGACCCGCCACTGGGCGCCCGTGTCCGGGTAGCCGGGGCTGCCGTCGTAGAGGACGATCGTCGTGCCGGTGAGCAGGCCGGAGACGAGGAAGTTCCACATCATCCAGCCGGTCGACGTGTACCAGAAGAAACGGTCCTCGGGGCCCAGGTCGCAGTGCAGGCCCAGCTGCTTGAGGTGCTCCACCAGGATGCCGCCCTGCGACTGGACGATGGCCTTGGGCAGGCCGGTCGTTCCCGAGGAGTAGAGCACCCACAGGGGGTGGTCGAAGGGCACCTGTTCGAAGACGGGCTCCGTGTCGGCGGCCGTCAGGGCCGACCACTCCAGGGCGCCTTCCGGTGCTTCGGTGCCGAGGAGGGGGATGTGGACGACGGCGCGCAGTGTGGGCAGCTCGCGGCGGAGTTCGGCGACGATGTCGCGGCGGTCGTGCTCCTTGCCGCCGTAGCGGTAGCCGTCGACCGTGATCAGTACGACCGGTTCGACCTGCTGGAAGCGGTCGAGGACGCTGCGGGCGCCGAAGTCGGGGGCGCAGGACGTCCAGACACCACCCACGGCGGCCGTGGCGAGGAGGGCGACGACGGCCTGCGGGATGTTCGGCAGATAGCCGCTGACGCGGTCTCCGGGGCGTACGCCGAGGGCACGCAGCTCGGCGGCCAGGGAGCCGACCTGGCGGCGCAGCTCCCCCCAGGTGACGGGGAGCGGCTGGTGGCTCTCGTCGACATACAGGAGGGCCGGTTCCTCCGAGCGGGTCGCGGTCGCGCGCAAGGCGTGCTCGGCGTAGTTGAGCGTGGCCCCGGGGAACCACTGGGCGCCGGGCATCGAGCGGTCGCCCAGCACGCGCGCGTAGGGGGTCGAAAACCGTACGCCGAACCATTCGGTGACGGCTTTCCAGAAGGTGTCCAGCTCGTCGACGGACCAGCGGTGCAGGGCCGCGTAGCCTCCCTGGGAGGGGGCACCGTGGTGCTCGGCGGCCCACGCCTGGAACCTGGTGATCTGTGCCTGGGCGATGCGCTGCGGATCTGGCTGCCAGAGCGGCTGCGGGTTCACGATCGACATGGGGCGGCTCCCGGACTGTGCGCGTCGTGTGCGTCCTCCGCGCACGGGCTGGGGTGTGCGCGTGACGCGGATGACACGGACGATGCCATGTGATCGACTTCTACACCAGGGTGCACCCCACACAGTCCGTGTCGTGAAGATGTGGTCCCAACACGGGTGAACGGAAGTTGAACGACACGCGCGCGTGCGCCGGTCAATGGCAGGGTGAGCAGCATGGACGGTCGTGACCTGGTGCGTTCGGTGAAGGCGGTCGGTTATACGGGGGCGGCCCAGGGGTTGCGCACCATACGGGCCGCATGGCGCAGGAGGCGTGCCGACGCCGTGGGACTGCCGCCGCGGGGCGCCGAGCGCGCTCGGGTGCCCGGGCCCGTGCAGTCGGTGGAGCCCGGCCCGGGCGGCGGCATCATCCGGTTCGGCCGCTCCGAGCTGCGGATTCTCGTCGCCGTGAACGGGGCCGTCTTCTGGGGCTGGGACGGGGCCGGTCCGGAGCCGTCCTACGCGCTGGCGGGTGACTGCCCGGAGCCGGACCCCCGGGCGGTGCTGGAGCCGGACAAGGACGGCGGCTGGCGCGTCGTGGCGGAGCGGGCGACGGTCGTCGTGTCGCGGCACGGCGCGGTGGAGGTGTGCACGCCCGGTGGCGTGACCCTGCGCCGTGATCTGCCGCCCCGGTGGTGGGAGCCGGTCGGCGGGGGCTCGGCTCGTTGGATGCAGCGGTCGGAGGTGGCTTCGGACGCACGGTTCTTCGGACTCGGGGGACGTGCCTCGGGCCCCCGGCTGCGGGACGGAACGTACCGCCTGTGGAACACCGACCCCGGTCTGGCCTTCGGACCCGCGGACGACCCGCTGTACATCACCATGCCGGTGCAGCTGGTGGTGGCCGACGCGGGCACGCATCTGGTGTTCCACGACAACTCGTGGGACGGCTCGGTGACGCTGCGGGAGGGCGAGGAGGGCGCTGGTTCCGGTCACGACCGGCCCGGTACGAGCGTGCTGCGGATGGATGGCGGTCCGCTGCGCTGCTGGATGATGGTGGGCACCCCCGCGCGCGTGCTGCTCGCCTGGGCCTCGCTCACGGGGGCGCCGGCACTGCCTCCCGCGTGGGCGCTCGGTCACCATCACGCCCGGTGGGGCTTCGGCAGCGAGCAGGAGGTGCGGCGGATCGTCACGGGATACCAGGAGCGCGGGCTGCCGCTCGACGCCCTGCACCTGGACATCGACCACTACGACGCCCACCAGGTGTTCACCGTCGACCAGGAGCGCTTCCCCAAGCTGCCCGTCCTTGCCGAGGAGCTGCGGCGGGACGGGATCCGGCTGGTGTCGATCATCGACCCGGCGGTCAGTTCGGCGCCCGACAACGCCGTGTACTCCAGCGGGACGGGCGAGGACGCGTTCGTACGCGACGCCCAGGGACGCGTCGTGCGGGGGGTTGTGTGGCCCGGGGACGCGGTGTTTCCGGACTTCACGCACGCGCGCGTGCGTGAGTGGTGGGGCGGTCTCTACGAGGAGCGGCTCGCGCAGGGGTTCTCGGGCTTCTGGCACGACATGAACGAGCCCACGTCCTTCACGGCCTTCGGGGAGTCGACGCTGCCGCGTTCCGCCCGGCACTCCCTGGACGGGCGGGGCGGTGACCACCGGGAGGCGCACAACGTGTACGGGCTGTGCATGGCGAGGGCGGGGTACGAAGGGCTGCGGAGAGTCGCTCCCGAGGAGCGCCCCTTCGTCTTCTCGCGCTCCGGGTGGGCCGGCATGCAGCGCTACGGCGGAACGTGGTCCGGTGACGTGGCCACGGGCTGGCCGGGCCTGCGGGCGTCCCTGGCGCTGGTTCTGGGGCTCGGGCTGTGCGGGGTGCCCTATTCGGGGCCGGACATCGGCGGCTTCGACGGGAGTCCGTCGCCCGAGCTGTACCTGCGGTGGTTCCAGCTGGGCGCGTACCTGCCGCTGTTCCGCACGCACGCGAGCCTGCGGGCGGGGCGCAGGGAACCCTGGGAGTTCGGTGCCGAGGTACTGGAGCACGCGCGCGTGGCGCTCGTCGAGCGGCGGCGGCTGCTGCCGTACTTCGTGACGCTGGCGCATCTCGCCCGGCGCACGGGCGCGCCCTATGTGCGGCCCCTGTGGTGGTCGGCGCCGGAGGACCGGATGCTGCGTGACTGCGAGGACGCCTTCCTCCTGGGTGACTGTCTCCTGGTGGCGCCGGTCCTCCACCCGGGCGCGGACCGGCGTGCGGTGCAGCTGCCGCGGGGACGCTGGTACGACACGAGCACGGAGCAGGTGTACGAGGGGCCTGCTCAGGTGCTCGTCGATGCCTCCTTGGCGCGGATTCCGGTGTTCGCGCGCGCGGGAGCCGTCGTCCCCGTGCGCGGGGACGACGGCGGGCTGGAGCTGGAGGTGTGGGCGCCTGCCCGGGGACGGACCGGGGGTGGACTGGTCGTACCCGACGCGGGGGACGGCTGGGACGAACCGGAGATCGAGCGTTACGTCGCCCGCTGGCAGGGCCGCCGCCTGGTCGTCGAGCGGGAGGGTGAGGACGGCGTCAGCGAGCCGTTGCACCCCGTGCGCGTGCGCGGGCTCGGCAAGCGCCAGGCTCAGACGTAACGGCCCTCGAACCAGGCCCGCGCGGCGAGCGTGTGCAGGGGGAAGGCGAGCTCCTGCGGCCTGCGCAGCAGGTGCCAGCCCTCCGTCTCGTCGGTGGCAGTGGACTGCGGGAGGCTCTCGGCCGGGCGCTCCGGGAGAAGGCCGAACAGCAGCAGATGCCCGTCGGGGGAGCTCATCGCGTCGACGAGCCGTACGTCGCGGCTCGGGGCGTCGATGCCTGTCTCTTCCCTGAGCTCGCGGACGACGGCCTGTCGCCAGTCCTCGCGGTCGTCGATGAAACCGCCGGGCAGTGCGGTGCCCCCGCGCGCGGGGCTCACGGTTCGGGTGATGACCACCAGGGCAGTGCCCTTCGTGTCGTACACGGGCTGGAGCGCGACCGCCACCGGCAGCGGATTGCGGTAGACCACGGCGCCGCACGCCGGGCAGGTGCGGGGCCAGCCGGAGACGCCCTCTCCATAGGGCGCTCCGCAGCTCGAACAGTGGGAGCCCGGAGCGGAGTTGGGGGTGAATGCTTCGGTTTCGGACACGCGGCGGACTGTATCCGATCAAAACAGGGACGTCTCCGGCAGGCTGTTCAGCGATTGCCGCGGAGGGATTTCGCGGACACGGGGAAGTCGAAGTAGGTGTCCGGGTAGGGCTCGGGCTTGTACGTGTAGTGCCACCACTCCTCGGCGAGGTTCACGAAGCCCAGCTCCTCAAGGGTGCTCTTGAGCAGTAGCCGGTTGGCGCGCTGTTCGCCCTGCACGCGCGGGTCCAGGGTGTGCGCGAGGGTGTCGAAACAGTCGAAGCCTGTGCCCATGTCGACGGAGTTGTCGGGGAAACGCTCCTCCTTGGGGGCGAAGCAGGGCACGAGGGATTCTCCGGGGTGGTACGGACGGGTCGGTTTCGCCGGCAGCCTCACGATCGTGAGGTCCATCGTCGAGCCGCGGCTGTGGCCGGATTTCTCCGCGATGTAACCGTCCGCGAACAGCCGGGTCTTGTCGACGTTCGGGTAGAACTCGGCCTTCATCGCCTGGTCGTCGAGGTCCTGTGCCCAGCGGACGAAGTGATCGACGGCGCGCTGGGGCCGGTAGCAGTCGTACACCTTGAGGGTGTAGCCCTTGCGCAGGAGCCTGACCTGGGCCTTGTGCAGTGCTTCGGCGGCGGGGCGGGTGAGGACGCAGATCGGCTGCGCGTAGCCGTCGATGCGCTCGCCCACGAAGTTGTGCGGGGTGAAGTAGCGCATCTCCTGCAGGATCGTTGGATCCACGCTGTGCAGCGTCACGAAGTCCTTCGGCGCCTTGGGCTCGCTGCTCGCCCGGGCCGTGGTGGTTGCGGCGGTCATGACGAGCAGGGCGGCGAGCACGGTGATCAGTCCGCGTACCGCGATGGAGAGTCGTGTCATGTCCCCTGCATCTACCAGGAGCCGTTCCGTCGGGGAAGTGATCGCTTGCAGTCCCCCCTCGATCGCGTGGGGGGATGGCGGGGCCGCTCTTCCGGTACTTCCGGATGCCCCTGCCCATCCGAGGTCGCGCGTGGCACACTCCTGACGTTCCGTCAGATACGGAGTCGGGGAGGGACGGTGGCACGTACACGCACGCCCGTGGTGGCAGGGTGGTTCGCCGGTGACGGGGACGACTTCAGGCTTCTCGGCACCCGTTGTTCGGCCTGCGCGTCGGTTTTCTTTCCGCGCGAGGACGGCTGTTGCCGCAACCCGGGATGTCCCGGGGGCGATCTGGAGGAGGTTCCGCTGTCGCGGCGGGGGCGCGTCTGGTCGTACACGGACAGTCGGTACCGGCCTCCGTCACCGTACGTGACCGATCCGGAACTTCCGTGGACACCGTACGCGTTGATCGCTGTGGAGCTGGAGTCCGAGCGGATCGTGGTGCTGGGGCAGGCTGCTCCCGGGGTCACCGTCGCCGATCTGACGGTGGGCATGGAAGTGGAGGTTGTGCCCGGCGTGCTCCATGAGGACGCGGAGACGACCTGGACGACCTGGCACTGGCGGCCGATGGGGGTGACGGCGTGACTCGTGACGTGGCGGTGCTCGGCGCGGGGATGCACCCCTGGGGCAAGTGGGGACACAGTTTCGTCGAGTACGGGACGGTGGCGGCCCGCGCGGCGCTCGCCGACGCCGGGCTGGACTGGCGGGACGTCGGTTCGATCGTCGGCGCGAACACGGTGCGTGGGGGCTATCCGGGCCATGTGGCCGGGGCGACGTTCGCGAAGGCACTGGGCTGGCAGGGGGCCCGGGTCGCGAGCGTGTACGCGGCGTGTGCGTCCGGGGCGCAGGCCATCGACACCGCACGGGCGCAGATCCTCTCGGGCCTCGCGGAGGTGGTGCTCGTGGTGGGCGCCGACGCGGCCCCCAAGGGCTTCTTCCGGCCCGCGGGCGGGGAGCGGCCCGACGATCCCGACTGGCTGCGCTTCCGCGTCCTCGGGGCGACCAATCCGGCGTACTTCGGTCTGTACGCGCGACGGCGTATGGCCGTGCACGGGGACACGCAGGAGGACTTCGCCCAGGTGAAGGTGAAGAACGCCGCCCTGGGAGCGCTGAACCCGTACGCGCGCTACCGCAGGCGGGTCACCGCGCAGGAGGTCGCTGCCTCCGCCGTGGTCGCCGATCCCCTGCGGCTGCTCGACATCTGCGCGACCTCGGACGGCGGTGCGGCGCTGGTACTCGCCGGCATGGACTTCGCACGGCGGCACGGGGCGGCGGAGCCGGTGCGGATCCGGGCGGTGTCCACGGTGACACCGCGGTACCCCAGCACAGTGCTGGACCTGCCGGACATCGGCACGGACTCCGCGGTCGGGGTGGAGCCCGCCACCGAGCCGTTCCGGGCATCGAACGCACGGGCTGCCTACGAGGAGGCGGGCATCGGACCGGAGGATCTGTCGCTGGCCGAGGTGTACGACCTGTCCACCGCCCTGGAGCTGCAGTGGTACGAGGACCTGGGGCTGTGCGGCGAGGGCCAGGCGGCGAAGCTGCTGCGGGAAGGCGTGACGAGCCTCGGCGGGCGCATACCCGTGAACACGAGCGGTGGGCTGGCCTCGTTCGGGGAGGCGGTCCCGGCACAGGCCATAGCCCAGGTCTGCGAGCTGACCTGGCAGCTGCGGGGTGCCGCAGGTGACCGGCAGGTCGCGGGCGCGAGGGTGGGCATCGCCGCGAACCAGGGTCTGTTCGGGCATGGATCGGCGGTGGTGGCGGTGCGGTGATCCTCTACGCGCTGTGATCGAGCCGGAATCCTGCGTCGGCGTCCGTGCGGCGGTGCGCAGGGAGACGCTGCTGCCGCTGTACGTCAACGTGTTCGCCGGGGCCCTCGCCGACCTCGGCGGGCTGGCTCCGCTGTACTACGCCGTGCGTGAGGCGGACAGCGGGCTCTGCCGGCCGGTCGCGCTGCTGCCCGACACCGCGTCCGCAGGGCAGGTACGGGCGCTGCTGACCGGTTCACAAGCACGGGCGGTGCGTGGGTGTCGTACGGCTCGCGGACCTCGTACGCGCACTGGCCGAGAGCCGGGTTGACGGGGCAGCGGCCCTCAATCCGCTGACACGGCTGCCGGGGTCGGACGCGATCACCGGCAAGGCGGACCGGCGGATCGCTTAGGGGCGGGCGTCCGCGCTGAGCTGGCTGGATGTAGACCACTTCAAGCAGGTCAACGACGGGGCCGGGGCGAAGGCGCTGCGCGGGGGCCGGCTGGGTGCTGGGCCGCGCGGGGATGCCGGGGCACGAGATGCGCCTCGGAGCGGAGACGGCGCCGGCGCCGGCGCCCGCAGGGGTGCGCGGTGGCGGAGCCGGGCGTGGGCTGAGCGGCTTGCGCCCCCTCCGTGGGTGCTGCGCAGCACCGGCGGCGGAACGGGCGGAGACGGAACGGTCCGGCCGGTCCTCGGCAGGTGCCACAGGCTCGCCGGCACGGGCTTCCGCGGGCTCAAATGATCATGGCTGATCCGCACCGAACCGAGCGGCCGCCCGCCCGGGTTCGGCTCGGCAGGCGCCGAGTGGCGGCCTGTGCGAACCTGGAGAAAAAGCGGCCGTCATCTGCTCCTCAACCGTTGGCGTCGGCAACCTTGACGCCCCCTGGGCGCCGGTGAACACTTCCGGTGTCAGTCGACATCGCCGTACATATTCGGCTTGTTCCAGCACTGCGCCGCACGGGCCCTCGTAGCGCCGAGGCCCTGCCACCCACGGGCGATTCGGCTGCGACGGCACGCTCGTCACGGACGCCGGGCGGGGCGCGGGTTCCTGCCATCGGCTGAAGTCGCCATGGGAAACGCACCCTGCACGAAGGACCGGGGCACATCGTCCCGGGCGGGGCCAAGGAGCCGCCATGACCAACGGAGACATATTCGTCGGCGAGATGATCGGTACGGCGATCCTGATCCTGTTCGGTGCCGGTGTCTGCGCCGCCGTCACCCTCAGATTCTCCAAAGCGCGGGCCGCCGGGTGGGTGGTAATCGCGTTCGGCTGGGGGTTCGGTGTGCTGGCGGGCGCATACACCTCCGCTCCCCTCTCCGGAGGGGTCATCAACCCGGCCGTCACCTTCGGCCTGGCCATCGACACCGGCGTGTGGAGCAAGGTCTGGGTCTATCTGCTGGGCCAGATCACCGGCGCCATGATCGGCGCCATACTGTGCTACCTCGTGTACTACGCCCAGTTCCAGGCCAACGTGCGGCAGACGGGCACCACGGAGGGCACGGTGGACGAGCCGGTCCCGACACTCGGCATCTTCTCCACGATCCCGGAGATCCGGAACCCGATCGCCAACCTGATCACCGAGACGCTCGCCACCATCGCCCTGGTGTTGCCCATCCTGGCCCTGGTCGGCGAGGACAAGCACGTCGCGGGCATCGGCATCGGTCGGATCCCGGGCGAGACCGGCATCTACGGATCCGGCATAGCGATCCTCCTGGTTTCCCTCCTGGTCGTCGGCATCGGCCTCTCCCTGGGTGGACCCACGGGCTATGCCATCAACCCGGCGCGCGACCTCGGTCCGCGCATCGTGCACTCTGTCCTGCCGATCCCGAACAAGGGCACATCCGACTGGGGCTACTCGTGGATTCCGGTCGTCGGTCCACTGGCCGGCGGAGTGCTAGGTGGCCTCATCTACAACGCAGCCTTCTGACCCAGCCCAAGGGGTAGCCATGACGGACAACGCCGAGAAGTACGTGGCAGCGATCGACCAGGGCACCACGTCGAGCCGCTGCATCATCTTCAATCAGGACGGTGCCATCGTCGCCGTCGACCAGCGCGAGCACCGCCAGATCTTCCCCAAGCCCGGCTGGGTGGAGCACGACGCCACCGAGATCTGGTCCAAGGTGCAGGCGGTGGTCGCCGGGGCGGTGGCCAAGGCCGGACTGCGCGCCGACCAGCTCAGCGCGCTGGGCATCACCAACCAACGCGAGACGACCCTCCTGTGGGACCGGGCCACGGGCAAGCCCGTGCACAACGCGGTGGTGTGGCAGGACACGCGCACGGCCGCGCTCTGCAACCAGCTGGGCGGTTCCGACGGACAGGACCGTTTCCGCGAGCAGACCGGGCTGCCGCTGGCCACCTACTTCTCCGGCCCCAAGGCGGCCTGGCTGCTGGACAACGTGCCCGACCTGAGGTCCCGTGCGGAGCGCGGTGAACTCGCCTTCGGCACGATCGACTCCTGGCTGATCTGGAACCTCACCGGCGGCACGGACGGCGGGCAGCACGTCACCGACGTGACCAACGCCGGCCGCACCATGCTGATGAACCTGGAGACCCTCCAGTGGGACTCCTCGATCCTCTCGGCGATGAACATTCCCGAGGCGGTGCTGCCCGAGATCAAGTCCTCGTCCGAGGTGTACGGCACCGCCGTCGGCCAGCTCGCAGGTGTGCCGGTCGCGTCCGCGCTGGGCGACCAGCAGGCGGCCGTGTTCGGGCAGGCCTGCTACGACGTGGGCACGGCCAAGAACACCTACGGCACGGGAAGCTTCTTGCTGCTCAACACCGGCAACCGGCCCGTGCCGTCGAAGAGCGGGCTGCTGACGACGATGGGGTACAAGATCGGCACTGAGGCGCCGGTCTACTGCCTGGAGGGGTCGATAGCCATCACGGGCGCGCTGGTCCAGTGGTTCCGCGACCAGCTCGGCATCATCAGTACCGCCGACGACATCGAACCCCTGGCGGCAAGCGTCGAGGACAACGGCGGTGCCTACATCGTGCCCGCGTTCTCCGGTCTGTTCGCGCCGTACTGGCGTTCCGACGCACGCGGTGTCGTCACCGGGCTCACCCGGTACGTCACCAAGGCGCACCTCGCGCGTGCGGTGCTGGAGGCGACGAGCTGGCAGACGCGCGAGGTCGTGGACGCCATGTTCCAGGATTCCGGTGTGCACATCACGACCCTGAAGGTCGACGGCGGCATGACCAAGAACAACCTGCTCATGCAGCACCAGGCGGATGTGCTCGACGTGCCGGTGGTCCGGCCCAAGGTCTCCGAGACGACCTGTCTGGGCGCCGCCTATGCGGCCGGGCTCGCCACCGGGGTGTGGAACGACCTCGACGAGCTCAAGGCGCACTGGCAGAAGGACGTCGAGTGGACGCCGGCCATGGACGCGTCGGTGCGCGACCGCGAGTACCACAACTGGAGGAAGGCCGTGGAGAGGAGCTTCGGCTGGGAGGAGGACGGCGACCGCTAGACGAGCCCGGTCAGACACACACTGAGTGGTGACGACCCGGCACGCGCGCGTGCGTGATGCCACGGGCCGCGGCCCGTACCCCGGTCGGCGGGGGTACGGGCCGTGCGCGTGCCCGAGACGCCGCGGTCAACCGCTTTCAGGAGGAGACGGTCTGGCGGCGGTCCGCCGCATGGGCCATGGCGTGCTGGACGACGCCGATGAGAACTTCCTTGACGGACTCCCGGTCGCGGGCATCGCACATCAGGACCGGTACGTCGGCATCGAGGTCGAGGGCCTGGCGGACGTCCTCCGTCGGGTACCGGGCGGCACCCTCGAAGCAGTTGACACCGACGACGAAGGGTATGGAACGCCGCTCGAAATAGTCGACGGCGGCGAAGCAGTCCTCAAGGCGACGGGTGTCGGCGAGCACGACGGCGCCGAGCGCGCCCTCGGAGAGCTCGTCCCACATGAACCAGAACCGCTCCTGCCCGGGTGTGCCGAACAGGTACAGCACAAGGTCCTCGCGCAGCGTGATGCGCCCGAAGTCCATCGCCACGGTGGTGGTGTGCTTGCCCTCCACACCGCTGATGTCATCGACCGGGCGCCCGGCTTCGGTGAGCAGTTCCTCGGTGCGCAGCGGCCTGATCTCGCTGACCGCGCCGACGAGGGTGGTTTTGCCCACTCCGAAGCCGCCGGCCACGAGGATCTTGAGCGTGACGGGCTCGACCGGGGGCTTGCCGCGCTCAGAACGCCCGAAGATCATCGATCTCTTCTCCTGCTTGATGGGGGTCGGGCGACGGCGGACCGTAGCCTCCGCCGCCGGGGGTTTCGATGACGAGTACATCGCCTGGGCCGACGTCCGCCGTATCGCTGCCGGCGAGCTGGAGGACCGTTCCGTCCGCACGCTCCACCCGGTTGGCGCCCAGCGCGCCGGGCTCGCCGCCCGCCATACCGTACGGGGGCACCCGGCGGTGCTGGGACAGGGTGGAGACGGTCATGGGCTCCAGGAAGCGGATGCGGCGCACGGCGCCGTCCCCGCCGCGCCAGCGCCCTGCTCCACCGCTGCCGCGCCGGACGGCGAACTCCTCCAGCCGGACGGGCAGCCGCCACTCCAGTACCTCGGGGTCGGTGAGGCGCGAGTTGGTCATGTGGGTCTGGACGACCGGTGCGCCGGGGAAGCCGTCGCCGGCACCGGATCCTGAGGCGACGGTCTCGTAGTACTGGTGGCGTTCGTTGCCGAAGGTGACGTTGTTCATGGTCCCGGAGCCCTCGGCCTGGACACCGAGCGCGGCGTACAGGGCGCCGGTGATGGCCTGGGAGGTCTCCACGTTGCCGGCGACCACGGCTGCGGGCGCCTCGGGCGCGAGCATGGACCCCGGCGGCACGATGATCCGCAGGGGGCGCAGGCAGCCGTCGTTGAGCGGGATGTCGTCGGCGACCAGGGTGCGGAAGACGTACAGGACGGCCGCGTTGACGACCGAGAACGGGGCGTTGAAGTTGGTCGTCAGCTGCGGTGACGTGCCCGTGAAGTCGATCGTCGCGGACCGTTTGTCGCGGTCCACGCGGACGCGTACGCGGATGACGGCGCCGGAGTCGGTCTCGTAGGCGTACTCACCGTCGTCCAGCGCGTCGATGACCCGGCGGACGGCCTCCTCGGCGTTGTCCTGGACGTGCTTCATGTACGCCTGGACGACGTCGAGACCGAAGTCGTCGATCATCCGGCCGACCTCGTCGACGCCCTTCCGGTTCGCGGCGATCTGGGCGCGCAGGTCGGCGAGGTTCGTCTTCGGGTTGCGTGAGGGACAGGGCGCCTCGGTCAGCAGGCGGAGCGTCTCCTCGTCGCGGAAGCGGTCGTTCTCCGCGAGCAGCCAGTTGTCGAAGAGGACGCCCTCCTCCTCGATGGTGCGGCTGTTCGCGGGCATGGAGCCAGGGGCAATGCCGCCGATCTCGGCGTGGTGGCCGCGGGAGGCGACGTAGAACAGGATGCGGTCACCCTCCGTGTCCCCTTGGTCGAACACGGGGGTGATGACGGTGACGTCGGGCAGGTGGGTGCCGCCGTGGTACGGGTCATTGACCGCATACGTGTCTCCCGGCCGCATCCGGGAGCCGCGCCGCCGGATGACCTCCTTGACGCTGGTGCCCATGGAACCCAGGTGGACGGGGATGTGGGGGGCGTTGGCCACCAGGTTTCCGTCCGGGTCGAAGAGGGCGCAGGAGAAGTCCAGGCGCTCCTTGATGTTGACGGACTGGGCGGTGGACTCCAGGCGAGCGCCCATCTGCTCGGCGATGGACATGAAGAGGTTGTTGAAGACCTCAAGGAGGACCGGATCGACTTTCGTGTCGAGATCGGAACTCTCCGTAATCGCCACGCGTTCCATGACCAGATGCCCGTCGTCGGTCGCCGCGGCCCGCCAGCCGTCGTCGACGACGGTCGTCGCACTGGACTCGGTGATGATCGCGGGGCCGGTGACGGTCTCGCCGGGGGGCAGGTCCTCTCGGCGGTGGAGGGGTACGTCGCGCCAGGCGCCGCCCGTGTGGAGACGGATGGTCTCCGGGGCGGCCGCGTGGCTTTCGAGGGTGCCTTCGTAGGGAGCGAGGGCGGAGAGATCGGGGGGTTCTGTGATGCCGGTGGCTTCGACGGAGAGGGCTTCGACGACGATCGGGCGGTCGAGCGTGAAGGAGTACGTGGCGCGATGACGTTCTTCGAAGGCTCGACGCATGGTGTCGGGGTCGGTCAGCTCGACGGTGAGGGTGGTGTCGGTGCCGTCGTAGCGAAGCTGGGCGCGGCGGGTGACCTGGACGTTGCGCTCCGGGACGTCCTCGGCGAGGAGTTCGGCGCGGGCGGCGCCCTCCAGGTCGTCGCCGGTCTTGAGGACGGCGGGCATCGCGGCCGGCTCCAGGGGTGCCTCGACGGACTGCTCGCGCATCGCCGTGGTGTCGGCGAGGCCGATGCCGAGTGCGGAGAGGACACCGGCCATAGGGGGCACGAGGACGGTGCGGATGCCGAGCGAGTCGGCGACCATGCAGGCGTGCTGGCCGCCCGCACCTCCGAAGGTGGTGAGGGCGTACCGGGTGATGTCGTGGCCCTTCTGGACGGAGATCCGCTTCACGGCGTTGGCGATGTTGGCGACCGCGATCCGCAGGTAGCCCTCGGCCACCTGCTCGGGGGTGCGGTCGTCGCCGGTCTGCTCACGGATCTCGCGCGCGAGGGCGCTGAAGCGGTCGCGGACGAGCTGCTCGTCGAGGGGCTGGTCGCCGTCGGGACCGAACACCTTGGGGAAGTGGGCGGGCTGGATCCGGCCGAGCATGACGTTGGCGTCGGTGACGGCGAGCGGGCCGCCGCCGCGGTAGCAGGCGGGTCCCGGGTCCGCACCCGCCGAGTCCGGCCCTACGCGGTAGCGGGAGCCGTCGAAATGGAGGACCGAGCCGCCGCCGGCCGCCACGGTGTGGATGTCCAGCATGGGCGCGCGCAGCCTTACGCCCGCGATCTGGGTGGTGAAGACGCGTTCGTAGTCGCCGGCGAAGTGCGAGACGTCGGTGGAGGTACCGCCCATGTCGAAGCCGATGACGCGGTCGAAACCGGCGAGCTGCGACATGCGGGCCATGCCGACGATGCCTCCGGCGGGACCCGACAGAATGGCGTCCTTGCCGCGGAACTGCCCGGCTTCGGCCAGGCCGCCGTTGGACTGCATGAACATCAGTCGCACGCCTCGCAGCTCATCGCCGACGTGCTGGACGTAGCGGCGCAGCACGGGCGACAGGTAGGCGTCGACGACGGCGGTGTCTCCACGCGGGACAAGCTTCATCAGCGGGCTGACCTCGCTGGACAGCGAGATCTGCAGGAAGCCGACGCGAGCGGCCAGCTCCCCGACGGCTTGTTCGTGAGCGGGGTGGAGGTGGCTGTGCAGACAGACCACGGCGACGGCACGGATGCCGTCGTCGTAGGCCTGCTGGAGGGGCCCGGCAAGGGCGTCCAGATCGGGGGCGCGCAGGACGGTGCCGTCGGCGGCGATGCGCTCGTCCACCTCGACGACCCGTTCGTACAGCAGCTCGGGCAGGTCGATGCGGCGGGCGAAGATGCGGGGGCGGTTCTGGTAGGCGATACGCAGGGCGTCACGGAAGCCGCGGGTGACGACCAGCAAGGTCCGCTCGCCCTTGCGCTCCAGGAGGGCGTTGGTGGCGACCGTCGTCCCCATCCGGACGGCCTCCACGGGCTCGCGGGAGCCGTCCAGCAGGGCACGGACGGCCGCGACCGCCGCGTCGGAGTAACGGGCCGGATTGTCCGACAGCAGCTTGTGGGTGAGCAGGCGACCGTCCGGGCGCCGCGCGACGACGTCGGTGAACGTGCCGCCTCGGTCGACCCAGAACTGCCAGCCTGTCACGTCACTACCTCGCTTCCGCGCCGTTCACAGCGCCCGGAGGCCGTTGATCACGTCGCGCAGAATACTTTCGTCCGGCAGTTCGGCCGGGGGCACGGGCCGGTTCACGTGGACCAGTTCAGCGTCCACCAGATCCCCGATGAGGACCCGTACCACTCCGATCGGCAGGTCGAGTTCGGCGGCGAGTTCGGCGACCGACTGCGGGGTGTCACGGCACAGGTCGACGATGTCCACGTGCTCGGGGGACAGCGTCGAGTCCGCTTCCGGGTCGTCCGCGTGGGGTTCCGTGACGACCACCGCGATCAGGTCGAGGCGGTGCTGGCCCGCACTGGTGGTGCGGCCGCGCGTCATGGCGTACGGACGGACGACCGGTCCGGCTTCGTCGTCGAACCAGTGGCTTCTTCCCTGACCATCTGCGCTCATGTCATCCCACTACCCGCCCGAGGGCAGATCGGTGCGCGGGGCGGTGCCCAGATGCACACCTACCCGCTTCACGAGGAGAGTCATCTCGTAGGCGACCTGCCCGACGTCCGAGTCGGCGTCCGACAGGACGGCCAGGCAGCTGCCGTCACCGGCGGCCGTCACGAACAGGAAAGCGTCGTCGAGCTCTACGACCGTCTGCCGTACGTTGCCCGCCTCGAAATGGCGGCCCACGCCCTTGGCGAGACTGTGGAACCCGGAGGCGACGGCGGCCAGGTGCTCGCTGTCCTCCCGGGTCAGGTCCTTGGACGCTCCCGTCGCCAAACCGTCTCCGGAGAGCACGACGGCCTTGCGGATGCTCGCGACGCGGTCCACAAGGTCGTCGAGGAGCCAGTTCAGCTCCCCGACCCTGGTCGCGGTGTGGCCGGTCGGCTTCGGTGCGGTCATCGACCGTCCCCCTTTGTCGTTCGTTGTGGTGCTGTGCCGCTGTGGGCGTCGTCGCCCGCGGCGTTCTCCTCACGGCCACGCTGCCAGCCACGCTGGAGTGAGGCCATGCGGCTCCGTACTTCGTCGGCGTCCCGTTCGGCGAGGCCGGCTCGGCCCTCAGCGCTCCGCTCGGAGCTCTGCTTCAGCTGGGGCGCCAGGTTGGCCTGCCGCACGCGCCGGGGCAGCGGCCGAGTACCCGAACCGGTGGGGCCGGTACCGGAGCCGGTCTCCCGCTGCCCGGGGCCGGGAGGCCTGGCGGGGCTGTCCGGGACGCTCGACGCGATCTCGGCACGCCGGGTCCGCCGGGGCAGGGCCGACGGCTCCGATGCCTCGCCGAGGCTTCCGCCCCGGGCTCCCGGGGATTCGTCACCGCCGCGCCGAGCCGGAAGCGAGGGGCCGGACTCGGGTTCCGGCCTGCTCGGATCGCGCCCGGTCATGGGCTCCTGGCCACGACGGCGGAGCGGCAGCGAAGGCATTGCCTCCGGCTCCGGCCGGCTCGTGCCCGCCGACGGCTCGTCGTCCGTCCGCTCCCGCCGGGTCCGCTCGGCAACCGGGCGTCCGTGGGAGCTGACCAGCTTGGGGGTGCGGCGGCGGGGCAGCGGCACCGGGGCGCTCAGGTGCTCCTCCGGATCGGCCGGATCGGGCCCGCCGCGGGCTTCGGCGGTCCGGTGCTGCTGCTCGCCGTGGCGGACCGTCGGCTCCTCCTCCGCGTGGGTGAGGGCACGCCCCGGGCGGAACAGGCCGCCGCGTTCGCTGTCCTCGTCGTCCAGCACGTCCGGGAAGTCCGCGATGGAGTCGAGGTCGACCGGGGCCTCCAGCTCGACCGGGCCGTCCAGGAGCGAGCCGGGCAGCTGGACGGGCGCCTGGGAGAGGGCGGGACGGCGGGTCTTCTCCGGCTCGATCGCCTGGGAGCGCTGGGGACGGTCGAGGCGGAAACCGATGCCGTTGGTGTCCGGGGCGTCGTCGGTCAGCAGCGCGTCGGGGATGAAGACGACGGCGGTGGTGCCGCCGTACGGGGACGGTTGCAGGGAGACCCGGACGTTCTGCCGCTGGGCGAGCCGGCTGACCACGAACAGGCCGAGCCGGTCGGTGTCGGACAGCTCGAACTCCGGCGTCTCGGCGAGCCGCAGGTTCGCGTCCAGCAGGGCGTCGGCCGCCATGCCCAGGCCGCGGTCGTGGATCTCCAGGGTGAAGCCGTTGGCGACCCGCTCGCCCAGGACCTGGACCGCGGTGTGCGGAGGGGAGAACACCGTGGCGTTCTCCAGGAGTTCAGCCACGAGATGGGTGAGGTCCGCGACCGCCGGGCCGGTCACGGCGATACGGGGCAGACGCCGGACTTCGATGCGTTCGTAGTCCTCGACCTCGGCGACGGCGGCGCGCACCACGTCCATGAGCTGGACGGGTTTGCGCCACTGGCGGGAAGGTGCGGCGCCGGAGAGGATCACCAGGCCCTCGGCGTGCCGGCGCATGCGGGTGGTGAGGTGGTCCAGGCGGAACAGGTCGGCGAGTTCCTCGGTGTCCTCGGTCCTGCGTTCCATGGTGTCGAGCAGGGTGAGCTGCTTGTGGAGCAGGACCTGGCTGCGCCGGGCGAGGTTGACGAAGACCTCGGAGACGCCGGCACGGAGTTCGGCCTGTTTGACGGCGGCTTCGACGGCGGCGCGCTGCAGGGTGTTGAGGGCCTGGCCGACGTCACCGATCTCGTTCTTGTCGTACTCCAGGCGCGGGACCTCGGTTTCCACGTCGACCTGCTCGCCCGCGGAGAGACGGCGCATGACGCTGGGCAGTCGGACACCGGACGCCTCGTGGGCCTCAAGACGCAGCTGTCGCAGGTCGCGGATGAGGCCACGGCCGATGCGCACGGACAGGAAGAGGGAGAACAGCACGGCGATCAGACCGAGGACGCCGACGACGGACGCCTTGACGATGACGTCGATCGCCTCCGGTTGGACGCGGTCCTGGTAGCGGTCGCCCGCCTCATCGTTGAGTGTGGCGAGTTCGTCGAGCACCCTTCCGGCGGCGGTGTCCCAGCTCTTGGCGGTCACGGCGCGCGGTGTGCCGGGCTCGGAGGAGACGACAGCCTGCTCGGCCGAGCGCAGCGGGGCGGCGGTGGCGTTCTTCCAGAACCGGTCGTAACGCTCCCGTTCCGCCGATGGCAGGACCGGCAGGCTGACCTCGTACATCAGGGTCCGCTGAGCGACGAGGTCGGAGACCTCGCGGATCTCCTCGCGGGAGAGCTTCCCGACCACGAGGGCGGAGCCGAGGAGGGCGTCCTCGCGGGAGAGCAGTTCGCGGGCGCGGGTGAGGTTGACGAGGGCGCGGGCCTGCTTGTCCATCTCCACGCTGTCAATGCCGTCGAGGGACGCCAGCAGCACGTAACACGGGTCGACGAGACGGTTGTACTGGCTGAAGGCCTGGGCCCTGGTCGCCGAGCCGTCCTCGACACTGCGGCGCAGCGCGTCGATGCCGTCGAGTGCCTCCAGGACCGCGGTGAGGTGTGCGTCGTCGTCCGTGTCCATCGCGTCACGGACGTCGGGGCTCTTTGCGCTCTTGACGATCTTGGCGACGGCGGCGTCGGTGGCGGTCCGGGTGGTGCGGAGAGCGGACAGCGCATCCGACGCCCGCGGGTCGGCGAGGTAGACGAGTGTCTGACGGCGCTCCTGCTGCAGCGCGCGGACGACGTCCTCGGTGGGGTAGCCGACCTTCTCCACGACGGACGACACGTTGAACAGCTGGGCCACTTCACGTCCTGTGAGCACCGTGGCGAAGCCCCAGATCGCTGCCAGGGACACCAGCGGCACGAGAAGCAGCGCCACGATCTTCCGGCGGATCGACTTCCCGCGAAAGCGCATGGCCTCCCCCAGCTCGACCCCCACCGGCAGGGGGTGCATGTGCGTCAACAAACGCCCGCGAGCCTACTACCGACGCGCAGTTAACTCGAAGGCGAGTCCGGAGGCTGAACTGCAGTGCCGACGTCAAGACATGGCGAGTTGTCCGGTCATGGGAGGAGATTGCCTCCCCAAAACCGGCGATGCCGCGGGAACCGATCTGTCCGGCGAGCCTGGCCGGTTGGCCAGATTTTTTCGTTTTCTTGGGAATCTTGAGTCTGCGTCATTCGTCTTTCCCTACGGGAAACGGGGGCGGAGTCGGCCACAGGAGCCGCGTCCCGCATCCAGGCGGCGTAAAACAGCGCAAGCCGGGCAGCCACTGGGGAGCCGGGTCTTCGGACACGAGGCGAGCGGTCTGCTGGCGGTGGGGAGTGACACGTTGATGGGCACGGCGGAGCGGCGCGAGGCGTCCGCGGGCGGCGGGACGGGGAACCTGACGGCTCAGCAGCACCCCGGGGCACCGGGTCCCGACATTCCGGCAGCCCGGCGCCAGGCGGCGGGTGGTCAGCGCAGTGGTGGGCGGGAGCAGCCGTACTACCGTCCGTTGTGGATAGAGGAGCCGGCGCGGCGGCGCCGGTTGCCGGATCCGGTGCGCAGGGCGGCCGTGCGGGCGGTGCTCATCGTCGCGCTGACACTGATCCAGGCGATGGTGGCCTTCCTGTGCACGATGGCCGCGTCCTGGCTGGCCTTCCCGATGGTGATCAGCAGCGTGGCCAGCACGGTGGTGGCCACGTGGGGTGTGCTCGACGTCTGGGTGACACGCCAGGTCTGGAACCAGCGCAACGGCGTGGTGTCGATGCCGAGCAGCACCGCGCGCGCCCTCAGGCGCGAGCGACGCCGGGCCCGCCGTCAGGCCCGGGCCGCTGAGCGGACCCGGGAGCGGATACGTCGGCGGGGCGGGGCCGGGCAGTTGTCGCATCCCTGAAGTGGGCGGGAGCGGCACGCCCTCCGTGACGCGGACGCTGTCGCCCTCCTCGCGGCGGGCAGGCGGCGGTGCGTGCGCGCCGACGCGGATCTGATCACGGAGGCGTGACGGTCACGCAGGCCGTTTGAACATCCGTGTCGCCGTGATCTCGCTGTGCACCGCCTCCCCGGCCGCGGCCTGCTGAGGGAGTCCCGGCCGGAGGTGCTCCTCCACGCTGATGTACTTCAGCCCGGCCCTCAGGTCGGCGTCGTTGCGCAGCCGGATGACGAGCGGGAACTCCGCCAGCGCGGTCGTGTCGAACAGCCCGGTGGTGTAGAGGAGCTGGACGCCCAGGGCGTCCGACACCGCACGCTGGAGCTCCAGCAGATAGGTGGCGTTGGCCCGGCCGATCGGGTTGTCGAGGAACAGCGTGCCGGCGTGCCGGTGCTTGTCGCGGCCCCGGTCGTTCGACCGCAGCGCGGCCATCGTGCAGTACAGGGCGATGGCGGCGGTGAGCAGCTGGCCGCCGGAGAACACGTCGCCCATCTGCCCGACGGGGACGCGCTCGGCGCGCAGCACGGCGTCCGGCTTGAGAATTTCGACGGCCACGCCCTTGGGCTGGATCGCGGCGGCCACGCCGCGCAGCAGCAGGGACATGCCGTCGCGCCGCAGGTCGGAGTTCTTCTTCACGGCCGCGCGGGTCGCCTCGTCGATGACCTCGCCGAGCCGCTCGGTGAGCGTGGCCTGGTCGGGTTCCTCGAAACGGATACGCAGGAACTCCTGACCGGACCACTCGCCGAGTCCTTCGGGCAGCCGCGACAGCCGCTGGGCGGACCTGAGCGTGGCGAGGGCCGACTCCACGAGCCCGCGCAGCCGGTCCACGATCGAGTCGCGGTTGCGTTCCAGCTGCTCCAGTTCGTCGGTCAGGACGCGGAGCCGGGGCGCGAAGGCGTCGGCCCACTTCTGGGCGTGCTCGGGCAGCGCGGAGGCGGGCAGCTCGCGGATCTGCTGCCGCGCGGGGGTGCGTACCTGCTCGTACCGCGTGGAGTTGGCGTGCCGGACGAGGATGTCGCTGGCCTCGCGTACGGCGGCTTCGGCGGCGGACAGGTCGGCGGCGCAGCCGCGCAGCGACCGGCGGGCCTCGGCGGCGGACTGCCGGGCCTCCTCCAGGCTGCCGGGATACGGCTCCGGCGCCTCCTGCTCCTCCTCAACGGCGTGCTCGCGCAGCAGGTCACGCAGCATGGCGGCGATCTCGTCGAAGCCACCGGCCGCATCCTCGGCGGCGCGATGGGCTTCGAGCAGCTCGGCGTGCGCCTCCCGGGCCTGCGTCAAGGCCTCGGTGCGCGAGGCCAGTTCGGCTGTGGCCGTGCGCAGCAGGGTCTGCGCGTGCTCGGCGTCGCTCGGTACCAGCTCCTCGGGCAGCTCGGTGTGGGCCTCGCCGTCCTCGGGTGCGAGCCGTTCGGCCTCGCCGCGCAGTCGCCCGAGCTGCTCGCTCGCGCTGGACATGCGCGTCTCCAGGAGCTGCACCAGCTCTTCCGCGCGCGCGGCGGCGGCCTGCCGGGAGGGCCCGTCGGAACCGTCGGGCGACTGAAGAAGCTGCTCCGCGCGGGTGCGGACCTTGTTGCTGAGCCGGTCCAGCTCGGCGCGGGCCGCGCTCTCGTCGCTCTCCGCACGGGCCTGCTCGGCGCGCAGGTCGGCGCCGACGCCGACCTTCTCGTACACCTGGGAGGCGGCCCGGTAGGCCTCCCTCAGGGCGGGGAGGGACGCCTTCGGGGCGTCCGTGTCGTCCTCGGGTACCTCGTCGGGGGCGCCCGCGATCTCGGAGCGCTCGGCGCGCAGTGCACGGGCGGTACGGCGGGCGTCGTCGGCGGCGCGCTGGGCGGCACGCCGGTCCTCGTCGGCGGCGCGGGCGCGCTCCAGGCAGACCTGGGCGCGGGCCTCCGACTCGGCGGCCTCGTCGGCGAGTTCGCGCAGCTTGACCTGCCAGCCGGCCCGTTCGCGCAGCCGGAAGGCAAGCCCGGCGAGGGCGTCGGCGGAGCGCCGGGCCTTCTGCGCGGCCTCCTGCCGCTCGTCCCGCACCCGCACGGCTTCGGCGGCGGTCTCGTCGGCCTCGGCCCGCACCGTCCGCGCCTCGGCCAGCTCGGCCTCGGCCTCCTCGGCGAACGCGCGCGCGTCCTGCGCTGCCTGCGCCAGCTCGGCGAGCCGCCCGGCGGGGCAGCCGGTGCGCCAGGAGGCGAGCCGCGCCGCCAGTTCCCGGTCCTTGCCGAGCCGGGCGGCGAGCGTGCGGATCTCCTCGTCCCGCTCGGTCGCCCGCGCGCGCAGCGCCTGCCGCTCCTCGTCGGCGGCGTGCTCGTCGTGCATGGCGGGGTTCGGCGGTACGAGGAAAACGTCACCGTCGCCCGATTCCGGTGCCGGGGTCGGCGCGAGCAGGGCGGCTGCCGTACCGACCGCCACGGCGGACCGGGGCAGCAGCGCGGCGTCGCTCAGCGCCTCGCGGGCCCGCGCGTGCGAGTCCGGGTCGGTGATGATCACGCCGTCGACCAGCTCCGGCCGGGCGGCCAGCACGCGTGCGTGGTCGGCGGGGTCGACGGCCTGAGCGAGATAGCGCCAGCCGGGCAGTGCGGGGATGCCGTGCTCGCCGAGGTACTCCACGGTGGCCAGCACGTCCGGGCCGGGCGGCAGCAGGCCACCGTCGCCGAGCGCCCCGAGGATCCGGGCGTCGTCCGCGGCGGCGGTCCGCAGCTCGAACAGCTGCCGCTCGGCGGAGGAGACGGCGTCGTCGAGGAGTTCGTGGAGTTCGTCGGCGAAGCGGTCGAGTTCCTCGGCGGTGAGGTGGCCGCCGGAGGCCTCCGGAGAGCCGACGGCGTCCTCGTCACGACGCTGCTGGGGGACCCCGGCCCGTGACCCGTGCCCGGCGATCCCCAGCAGCTCCGCCAGCCGCTCCTCACCGGCCAGTGCCTGAGCCGTACGCCGCTCCCCGTCGTAGGCGCGCTCGGCGGCGGTCGCCGCGTCCGCCGCACGCGCCGCCGTCAGTTCGGCGCGGGTCTCGGCGGCGGCCGCCTCTCGCGCGTGTTCCGTGGCCCGGCGTGCGGTCTCGCGGGCGGTGTCCCAGGCGGCGACCGCCGTCTTCTCGGCGTCGCTGGCGGCGAGGGCGGCGCGGGCCGGGTCGGCGTCTGGGGTGCTGTCGTCGAGCCACCCGGCGCGCACCGCCTCCGCGGTCTCCTGCTCGACCTCGGTCAGGCGCTGCCGCAGGTGCCCGGCCTCACTGCGGGCCCGCTGCGCCTCGGTGGCGGCGGCGGTGGAGTCCCGGTACGCGGAGTCGCTGACCTCCTGCAGCGCGGCGGACCGCTCCTCCTCCTCGTTGGCGTGGTGCTCGGCGTTCTCCGCGGCCGCGTGCAGGGCGCGTACGAGGTCGACGGCGGCCTTGGCGCGGGCGGCCAGGGCGGGTGCCGCGTCCCGTTCGGCCTCTTGGATCGCGGCGGACACGCGGGCGACCCGGTCGGCGGCGGCACGGTGGCGCAGCACGGCCTCGGCGGCCTGCCAGGCGGAGTGCAGCGTGCGCGCGTCGGCGAGCTCGCGTTTCTGCGCGGCGGCTGCCTTCTCGGCGCCGGCGAGCGCCAACGAGGCATGCCGGTAGGCGAGTTCGGCGGCGATCAGCGCGCTGCGTTCCCGGGCGGCTTCGGCGTGCGTGACGGCGTACGCGGCGGCGGTGACGCGCTGGGCGAGGTCTGCGGCGCGCGTGCGCTCCTGCGCGCCCCGCGCGGACAGTCTGCGCGCGAGCGTGCGGGTCCGGCGTTCGGCTCCGGTGTGGATGTCCCGCGCACGTGTGCGGGCCTGAGCGGCCTCGACGATCCGGCCGAGCAGGTCGACGGACCCGGCGGTGAAGTCCCGTTCGGCGATCAGCTCGGCACGGCGGCCGAGCTTGTTGCCGAAGCCGCTGACCAGGTCGGCGAGTCCGTCCGTGTCGCGGGTGTCGGTGACGGCCCGCAGCAGCAGGTCGGTGAAGTCGGAGTCCTTCTTCACCGCGAACAGGCCTGCGGCCTCGCCCTCGTCGGCGTTCATCTCCCGCTGGTAGCGGAAGAGTTCGGGGTCGAGGCCGAGGTCGCCCAGGTGCTCGGTCCAGCGCTCGTGGATCTCCTCCCAGTGCACCTCCAGGTGCGGGTAGGCCTTCCCGGCCTCCGTCAGGGCGTCACGGAAGCCCTTCATGGTCCGCCTCCGGCCCTGCGCGCCCGACTGGCCCTCGGCGGGCGCGCGTACGGCGGTGGACTCGGCGACGGGCAGGTTGTCCAGGGTCAGCCCGGGACCGGGCCGGAAGGAGTACCAGGCCTCGGCGAACTTGCGTGGGTCGTTGGACACCTGCCGGCCGCGCCACTCGCTGACCTTGCCGACCACCACGCACTCGCCGGTCTGCACGTGCTGCCACTCCAGCGCCACGTGTCCGCAGTCGTCGGCGAGCAGGAACTTGCGCAGCACACCGGAGCTCGCGCCGCCGAGGGTGTTGCGGTGTCCCGGCAGCATCACGGAGAAGATCAGCTTGAGCAGGACGGACTTGCCGCCGCCGTTCTCCAGGAAGAGCACACCGGCGGGCGCGGGCCGGCGCGGCGGGCCGACCGGCTCCTCCTCGAAGAACTCCGCCTGTGTGGGCGCGGGGTCGGGCACCGGCTCGCCCACACCCCGCAGGTCCAGCACGGTGTCGGCGTAGCGCGCACCGGCAGGCCCGATGGAGTAGAGGCGGACCCGGGACAGCTCGTACATGGCGGACTCTCGTAAGGCTTGGTCAGTTGAGGGGGGTCAGGAAGAGTGGAACGGCAGCCCGGCGTCGGCCACCAGGTCCAGGTCGTCGCCGTCCTCGGCGGGCAGCAGTGTCGCTGTGCCGTCGGTGACCGGGACGACGCCCAGTTCGAGGAGCTCGGCCATGGCGGCGCTGCCCGCCATGTCGCGCACCTGGAGCTGGTAGCGGGCCGTCGTGCGGTACGTGCCGCCGTTGTCGTCGCCGGTGCGCTGCAGGAATCCGGAGTCGGTGAGGAACGTCACCGCCTTGGCCACGATGCCCGTGGTCGAGGCGGCCGGCCGGCGCGCGTCCTTGGTCGCCCCCGTCGCGCTGCGTCTGGCCCAGATCCGCCACGCGGCCTCCAGGCCGGGCGCGTCGGTGGCCGGGTCGGTGTTCTCGCCCTGCTCCGCGGCGCGCTCCTCCAGCCGACGGCAGGCCTGGCGTACGAAGGCGTCGACGCCGTTGACCGTGACGCGTCCGATGTATGCGTCGTCGGCGAGGTCCTCGGGGCGCGGGAACGCCAGGGCGGCGACCGCGAGATGGGCGAGCCCGTGCAGGAACCGGTCCCCGGAGTCGGCGGACGTACGACGCGCGTAGTCACCCATGCGGACGGCGAACACCGAGTCCTCGGCGGCGGTCACGGCCATCCCGGCGCGCGGGGACACCTCCAGCACGACCAGGCCCAGTCCGGCGGCCACGGCGTCGGCGAGCCGCGCGAACGGCGGGTCCTCGCGGTACCGGCGCAGCAGGTCCGCGTACTCCTGGTCGCGGGCGGGCAGCAGCTTGGGCTGCAGACCGAAGGCGACGAGCCGCGCCGCGTCGGCCGCGTCGGCGGGCGTGACGGCGGCGCTCGTCGGCGCGGCACCGGCCTCCGGCTCACTCCAGTCGGCGTGCTCGGTCACGGTCGGGGCTCCTTGCTGCGTTGGTGCTCGTAGCTGCGCCGGCGCGCATGGCTGCGTTGCTGCTCGTGCATGCTCATGCCGCCTCGGTCCGGTCGGTGGCCATCCCGACCGCGTCCAGCAGTGCCGTCCCCACGATGAGGTCGGCACCACCGAACTCGGGATCGTCCAGCTCCGTCCCGTCGTCGACGGCGAAGAGCAGCTTCTCCTCCCCCTGCCGGTAGGCCGTGCCGACCGGCGGACTGGCCGCGTGGACCGCCAACAGGGCGACGAGGTACGGCAGTTCGGGGTCCCGCCTGCGCGCGTCGGCGAGCAGGCCCGACAGCCGGCGCGGCGCGTCGTGCGGCAGGTCGAGCAGCTCCATCGCGGCCGCCAGCTGCTCCTCGCTGAAGCGGCTGTCGTCCGGCGTCGCGATGAGGTCCGGCTCCGGCATCTCCGCGCCGAGGTGCTCCCGCTCCACGGGCGGGGTCAGCAGTATGTCGACGAGGTCGCCGATCCGGACGGACACCGGGGTGCGCAGCCCGGTGCCCTGCGCGAAGAAGGCGTCGGTGACGCGGATCGCCTGCTCCAGGGGCAGCGGCAGGACCGGCGCGAGAAGGTGGCCGTACAGGTCTGTCCCCGATGTCGTCATGGGCGTGGCGAAAGCCTGCCGGTCCTGCTCGGCGCGGAAGAGCGGTCCTGCCTCCAGCAGCCGGGACTGCAACTGGGTGTGCCGGCGGATGCAGTCCTTGACGATGTCGACCAGCTCCGCCGCGCGGCGCTTGTGCTCGGGGTCCTCGGTCTCGTCGCGGGCCTTGCGGATGTTGGTGAGGATCGCGTTCTCGTGGCGGTAGCGGTCGGCGACGTGGTCGAGTGCCTCGGCGATCATGTCGGGCACGGCGGTCAGCCAGTCCACCGCCCGGACGTTCCTCCGGGTCGCGTCCAGCGCCTTGCGCAGCGTCTCGGAGTACTGCACCGTCCGGTACCGGGCCTGTTCGGCCGCCAGCTGTGCGTCGGCGAGCCGGCCGCGGCTGATCAGCACCTCCAGCTTGACCTCCGCGGCGATCTGCGCGCTGGTGACATCGGTGTCGAGGGCGCCGACGAGGACGTTGACCGCCTCGTCCGTGGTACGGAGGTAGACGGTGCCGCCGGGGCCGGGGACCTCCTCGATCAGCTTGAAGTCGTAGTCGCGGCGCACATACGTGCCGTCCGGTTCGAACGTGCCGTACACCGCGCGGAAGCCGCGGTCGGCGCTGCCGACGTTGATCAGGTTCTCCAGGACCCAGCGGGCCACGCGCTCGTGTTCGGCGACGGGTCGCTGCGGGGCCTGGGCGGCGACGCGCGGGATGAGCCGGGCCACGATCTGGTCGTGGTCGGCGCCGGTGTCGAAGTCCATGTTCAGCGTGACGAGGTCGATGGCGGCAAGGGCCACCTCCGCCATGCCGTACACCGAGTACTCGCCCGCAAGGTTGGCCTTGCGCGCGTCGAGGTCGTGCAGCGGCGCGGTGCAGGCGAGCGCGCGCAGCCGCCGCGCCAGTCCCTCGTCGGCGGCCGGGCCCATGGCAGGCCGAGGCCCCGCGCTGAACTGGGGCGGAACACTGTCCGTCGATGCACGCGAAGTCACGGTGCACAGACTAGGTCCTCGGTCTGACAACGACCCAAACGACGCAGAGGCGCCCCGGCGTCACCGCTGCCGGCCGGGACCGCGGCTCACTGGCCGTCGTCCCCGACCCGCCGCCGGTAGACCTCCACGACCCGCTCCAGCGAGTCGGCGAGATAGACCGCGAGCAGCTGCTCGGCCGTGTCCCGGTCCCCGGCCTGCAGGGCCCCCAGGATCTCGATGTTGCGGGCCATGTACGGCTCGTGCAGGCTGCGCGGCTCGTCCACGACGTGGAAGGCGAGGCGCAGTTCGGCGAAGACGCTGCGCATCAGCTCGTCCGTGCGCTCGCTGCCGGCCAGCGCCACCAGCTCCCGGTGGAAGTGGATGTTGGCCGTACCCACCGCTTTCCAGTCACCTTCCCGGGCCGCCCGCCTGGCGTCCGCGACGGCCTCGGCGAGCGCCTGCAGATCGTACGGCGGCTCGCCGAGACCCCGTACCACGGCGCACTCGACGAGGCCGCGGGTGCGGTAGATGTCCTCGACGTCCTCGACGGTCAGGACCCGGACGAAGACGCCCCGGTTCAGCTCGTGGACGAGCAGGCGTTCGTGGGTGAGCAGCCGGAACGCCTCGCGCAGCGTGTTCCGGGAGACGCCCAGCGCGCCGCCGATGCTGTCCTCCGACAGCCGTGTCCCGGGTGGGAAGAAGCCCTCGGCGATGCGGCTTCTGAGGATGTCCGAGACCCGTTCGGCGGTGCTGGTGCGCCCGAGGAGGGCGCGATCGTCGGCGAGTGACGTCAGCTGCTCTGCCATAGCCCGAATTCAATCGCAGATAACAAGAACGATACAACAGGGGTATTGGCGGATCGTTGAACGATCCTCTACGGTGCTGGGCACGGCATCATCTCCTCACCGCGACGCGGAACGTCTCCGCACGGCGCGGTCACGTTCTCAAGCACCCTTCGTCCTCCCTCTGCGAGGTGCCCATGAGCACGCCTCCTCCGTCCCAGGCCCTGACCAAGGACACACACGCCCCTACAGGTGAACGCGCCGACGACGACGGCGCGTTCGGCTGGCTGCGGGCCCTCGGCCCGCGCGGCCGCCGTGCCTTCGCCGGCGCGTTCGGCGGCTACGCCCTCGACTCCTACGACTACTTCACGCTGCCGCTCAGCATGGTGGCGCTGGCCGCGTACTTCGGCCTGGACAGCGGTCAGACCGGCCTGCTCACCACCGTCACCCTGGTGGTCTCGGCGATCGGCGGCGCCCTCGCGGGTGTGCTGGCGGACCGGGTCGGCCGGGTGAAGGCGCTGCTGCTCACAGTGATCACGTACGCGGTGTTCACGGTGGCCTGTGGTTTCGCGCCCAACTACGAGACGCTGCTGGTGTTCCGCGCCCTTCAGGGGCTGGGTTTCGGCGGTGAGTGGGCAGTGGGCGCGATCCTCGTCGCCGAGTACGCGAGTGCTCGGCACCGGGGCCGTACGCTCGGCGCGATCCAGAGTTCGTGGGCCGTGGGCTGGGGGCTCGCCGCGATCGTGTACACGGTGGTCTTCTCCCTGGCCGGCGACGATCTGGCCTGGCGCATCATGTTCTGGACCGGGGCGCTGCCGGCGTTGCTCGTGATCTGGGTGCGGCGCAGTGTGCACGACGCGCCCGAGGCCGTCGTGGCACGCGAGCAGAGCGCCGGCAAAGGCTCGTTCACGGCGATCTTCAAGCCCGGCCTGCTGCGCACCACGGTCTTCGCCGTGCTGCTCTCCACCGGCGTCCAGGGCGGCTACTACACGCTGGCCACCTGGGTGCCGACGTACCTGAAGACGGAACGCGACCTGTCGGTCGTCGGCACCGGCGGCTATCTGACGTTCCTGATCTCGGGAGCGTTCATCGGCTACCTGACGGGCGGCTACCTCACCGACCGGCTGGGCCGCCGGCGGAACATCTGGCTCTTCGCGCTGCTGTCGGCGATCTGCATCCTGGCGTACGCGAACATCCCCAGTGGCGCCAACACCCTGCTCCTGGTGCTGGGTTTCCCGCTCGGGTTCTGCATGTCGGCGATATTCAGCGGCTTCGGGTCGTACCTCAGCGAGCTGTACCCGACGGCGGTGCGCGGTACCGGTCAGGGCTTCACGTACAACACGGGGCGCGCGGTGGGCGCGGTCTTCCCCACGACGGTCGGCTTCCTGGCGGACAGCTGGGGCGTGGGCGGCGCGCTGGTCTTCGGGGCGATCGGCTACGGCCTCGCGGCGCTGGCGCTGCTGGGGCTGCCGGAGACGCGCGGGAAGGAGCTGGTGTGAACCGCACGCGCACCGACGACCGCCCCCTGACCCTCGTCGACGGGCACGCGCACGCGTGGAGCCCGAAAACGGCTCGCGCCCGCTTCCGGGAGGGCCTGACGGGCCCCACCGCGGGGGTCGCCGCGGGCCATACCCAGGTCAACCTGATCTCGGTGCCCGCCGACTGGGCGTACGACATGCTGCTGTTCTGCACCCGCAACCCGAAGCCCTGTCCCGTGCTCGACGTCACGGACGCCGGTTCCGTCACGACCGTCCTCGCGGACGGCGCCGACCTGCGCACCGACCTGCCGCGCTACCGGGTGTGGCAGGACGGCGAGTTGGTGGACGAGCCGACGGACGTGCGGGCGCACTGGAGGGACGACCTGGTGTCGTTCCTGATCGGCTGCAGCTTCACCTTCGAGTGGGCGCTGACGGCGGCGGGCGTCCCGATCCGTCACGTGGAGCAGGGCCGCAACGTGCCGATGTACGTCACCGGCCGCCAGTGCCGCCCGGCGGGGCGGCTGCGCGGTCCGCTGGTGGTGTCCATGCGCCCGGTGCCGCCGGAGCACCTCTCGGCGGCGATCAGGGAGAGCAGCCTGCTGCCGGCGGTGCACGGCAGCCCCGTACACTGCGGGGACCCCTCGGTGCTCGGTATCGACGACCTCGGCCGCCCCGACTTCGGGGACCCGGTGCACACCGAGCCGGACGACATCCCGGTGTTCTGGGCCTGTGGAGTGACCCCACAGGCCGCGGTGACGGCCTCGCGCCCGCCCTTCGCGATCACACACGCACCGGGTCAGATGTTTCTCACCGACGCCCGCGACGAGCAGTACCGCGTGGCCTGAGTCAGACACGGGAGAGTCATGACCTCCATCGATCTGAACGCCGACCTCGGCGAGGGGTTCGGCCGCTGGCGGCTCACCGACGACGAACGTCTGCTGTCGGTCGTCACCAGCGCCAATGTGGCCTGCGGCTTCCACGCCGGGGACGCGGCCACCATGAGACGGGTGTGCGAGCTGGCGGCCGAGCGGGGCGTGACGATCGGCGCCCAGGTCTCCTACCGGGATCTGGCCGGGTTCGGGCGGCGCGCGATGGACGTGCCGTCGGCCGAGCTGGCGGCCGAAGTGGCCTACCAGATCGGCGCCCTGGAGGTCTTCGCGCGCGCGGCGGGTGCCCGGGTGGCGTACGTCAAGCCGCACGGCGCGCTCTACAACCGGGTCGTGCACGACGAGGAGCAGGCCACCGCGGTCGTCGACGGCGTACTGCTCGCGGACGCCACGCTGCCCGTGCTCGGCCTGCCCGGCTCGCGCCTGCTGGAACTGGCCGGCAAGGCCGGACTCCCTGCCGTCACGGAGGCTTTCGCGGACCGCGCCTACACCGACGAGGGCACGCTCGTGCCGCGCCGCCAGGAGGGCGCCGTGGTCACCGACCCTGAGGTCGTCGTGGAACGCTCGGTGGACCTGGCCCGCTCCGGCACGGTCACCGCCCGCTCCGGGGCGCGCATCGAGATGCGCGCTCGCTCGCTGTGCCTGCACGGCGACACCCCCGGCGCGGTGGACCTGGCCCGCCGGGTGCGGGAGCGGCTGGAGGCGTCCGGTGTCCGGGTGGAGGCCTTCGCATGAGGGTCCTGCCCGTCGGCGAGCGCGCCCTGCTCGTCGAGGCGTCCTCGGGCGACGAGGTGGAGGCGCTGCACGCGGAGCTGTTGCGGCGCCGCGGGCAGGGCTCGCTGTCGGCCCGGGAGATCGTCCCGGCGGCCCGCACGATCCTCCTCGACGGTCTCGACGAACCGGACCGCCTCGCGTCCGAACTCGCCGCCGCCGAGGTACCGCCCGCTCCCCCGCGCGCGGGGGCGGTGGTGGAGATCCCCGTGCGCTACGACGGCCCTGATCTGGCCGACGTGGCCGCGCACTGGGGAGTGTCCCCGGAGGAGGTCGCCCGCATCCACGCGGGCACGGAATTCCGTGTCGCCTTCTGCGGGTTCGCGCCCGGCTTCGGCTACCTGACCGGTCTGCCGCCGCGCTACGACGTGCCCCGCCGGGCCACACCGCGTACGGCCGTCCCGGCCGGCTCCGTCGGGCTGGCGGGCCCCTACACGGGCGTGTACCCGCGCTCGTCGCCCGGCGGCTGGCAGCTCATCGGCACCACGGACACCGTGCTGTGGGACCACGCGCGCGTACCGGCCGCTCTGCTGTCACCGGGCACGCGCGTGCGCTTCACTCCGATCGGGTCGGCAGGGACGGCATGACGGACCACGCACTCGCCGTCGTACGGGCCGGAGCTCTGACCACCGTGCAGGACCGGGGCCGCCCCGGGCACGCCCACCTCGGTGTGCCCCACTCCGGGGCGCTCGACGCGCCGGCGGCGGCGCTCGTCAACCGGCTGGTCGGCAATTCCCCCGAGGCGGCCGTCCTGGAGACGACGCTCAACGGCTGCGCCCTGCGGCCCCGTTCGGCGGTCACCGTGGCGGTCGGGGGCGCCCCCTGCCCGGTGACGGTGGACGGACGGACGGTCCCCTGGGGCGCGCCCGTCCACGTGCCCGCCGGGGCCGTCCTGGACGTCGGATCGGCCGTCGCCGGGGTACGCAGTTACGTCGCCGTCTCCGGTGGCATCGCTGTCGAGCCGGTGCTCGGCAGTCGCTCCACCGACCTGCTGTCCGGCCTCGGCCCGGCACCCCTCACGGACGGCACGGTGCTGCCGCTGGGCAGCCCGACCCCCCTCCACGCACGCGTGGACGTCGCCCCGCAGCCGGCGCCCCCGTCCGAACTCGTCCTGCGTGTGACGCTGGGCCCGCGCGACGACTGGTTCCCGCCGGAGGACGTACGGGCGCTCACCTCCCGCCCGTACCGGGTGTCCCCCGCCAGCAACCGCATCGGGCTGCGCACGGAGGGGCCTGCCCTGCGGCGGGCCGTCACGGGAGAGCTCCCCAGCGAGGGCATGGTGCTGGGGGCGGTGCAGGTACCGCCCGACGGCCGGCCGGTGGTCTTCCTCGCCGACCACCCGACCACGGGGGGCTACCCCGTGATCGCGGTCGTCCGCCCCACCGACCTCCCGGCCGCGGCACAGGCCGTGCCGGGCACGCCGGTGCGTTTCGTGGCCGTGCGACGCCGTTGAAGCCCGCGCAGGGCCTGTTGCGAACTGGCGTGCCCTAGGTCGTGTCCGCAAAGTCCCTCCGTCCGCCCGGAGGGCGGGCCCTGCGGCGTCTGGTGCGTGCTCTGGGGGTCCCCCCTGCTCGAAGAGCTTGGGGGAGCGTGCCAGGCGTCGCTGGGCTTGGCGGTCCTGCAGCTGTCTGACTGAAGGGGGCATGCCAGATCTCCGTAGTGATCGGAGACCCAGGTGTCAACAACGTCCGGCAGTTTTATATCGCTCGCGGTGCCGCCGATGATGGAATTGCGCAACGCGCGAGGGTGTCGCTGCGTGCCCGTCAGGCGTCGAAACGGCCGCGTGCACTCTCGATGTGACCGAGGTGCTGGTGGGTCCAGCCGCATATGGCGTCGACCGCGGTGCGCAGGGCCCGGCCCGGCTCGGTGAGGGTGTACTCGACTCGCGGCGGCACGGTGGGGTGCACCTTCCGGTCGACCAGGCCATTGCGCTCCAGCATGCGCAGGTTCTGGGTGAGCATCTTGTGGCTGACGCCCTCGACCTCGTTCCGCAGCTCGCTGAAGCGCAGGGTGCGCTCGCCGAGCGCCTCGATGATCAGGAGCGCCCACTTGTTGGCGACGTCCGAGAAGATCTCCCGCGCCAGGGAGTCTGCGCGCCGCAGGTCAGCGTCCTCGGGCAGGCCCTTGAGTAGTTGCTTGGTTTCCATCAGGTTCCTCAGTCACCGAAAAGTGCGTTCTTCCAGGCCAGCCATCACTCTCCTACAGTTTCCGAGTAACTACAAGAGAGCGAACCGGAAGGGCGAGCACCGTGGCCACCATTGATGTCTTCAACTACAACGTGCCGGCCGAGAGCGACTTCGGCTACTCACAGGCGATCAAGTCCGGCGAGCTGATCCACGTCTCTGGACAGCTCTCGTTCGATGAGACAGGCGAGTTCCTCTACGCGGGCGACTTCGCCGCCCAGCTCAAGCAGACCTACGCCAACATGGACAAGGTCCTGGACCACTACGGCGCCACCCGGAACCAGGTCGTCTCGCAGACCCTGTACGTGGTGAACCTGCGGCAGAATGCCGCGGCGACGGCGGAGGGCAACCTGGGGTACTTCGGCGACCACCGCCCAGCCAGCACGGTCTTGGGCATCACTGAACTGACCTTGCCCGGCCAGGTCATAGAAATCAGCTTCGTCATCGACACGAAACTGCCCGCTTAAGGTCTCCTCCTCGCACGTTCCACAGCCCTCTGGGGGCTCCGTTCGTGGAACAGTCACAGTGACCGTTCCACGAACGCTCCCATAACCCTCGTTTTTCCGGCCGGCGCGGGTTGATCTACCCCTTCGAGATCAGAAAAAGATTGAGGGCCAAGGGCCGTCGAGGCGGGATGTGCAGAGATCAGCCGGCCTTGGCGGGCTCTTCGGCTCGACGAGCCCGGGTCCTGGCAAGCCCACCACTGCCTTCAAAACTCGGCTCGGGCACAGATCTTGGGGAGCGGTCGCAAGTGACGCTCCGTCGAAGCGGTGACCGTCACCTTCGGCACCGTCGATGTCACGGCCAGAGGCCAGGCGTCCAGTGCGGCTTGTCCGGACTGCGGTAGCCCCTCGAACCGAGTGCATGACTCCTACCAGCGCAGGCTGAAGGATCTACCGCTCGCTGAACAGAGTGTCGTGATACACCGGACGGTCCGGCGCTTCATCTGCGGCACGGACGACTGCCCGCGCCGCACATTCGCCGAGCCGTTCGCGCAGTTGACTGCCCCGTACGCGCGCTTCACTACGCGGCTCGGCCGCGTCCTGGAGCGTGTCGGGCTCGCCACTCGCCGGACGAGCAGGCGCTCGGCTGACCGCCCAACTGGGCTTCCGAGTGGGACGTATGACCTTGCTGCGCAGGGTCGTGGCACTGCCCGACCCGCAGTCCAGCACGCCGCGCGTGCTGGGTGTGGACGACTTCGCCATTCGGTCCCAGGTGCCGTCTGCCGACCAGCGGCGGAAACGTTCGTAGACCGTCTTCCACGGGCCGTAACGCTCAGGCAGGTCCCGCCAGGCCGCCCCCGTGGACAGCTTCCACAGGATGCCGTTGACCACCTGCCGACGATCCCGCACCGGACGCCCCATCCGCGGAGGAGCCAGCAACGGCTCGATCACCGCCCACGACGCATCAGTCAGTTCATGACGACGCACCACGAACCAACCAACGACGCCGCCACTTTGCGGACACCCCCTAGGCCTGGCACGCACATCTGCGGCGTTGTCGTCGGTTGCCAACGCTCCGCGTTGGCGCCCTCCTCCGCCTTGCAGCTGCACGCACCAGGCCCCGCTCGGGTCGGCGGGAAGGCGCCGTGACTGCAGCCGGCCTGATCCAAACGACAGGGCCTATGCGGCGTCCGCCTGCTCCCCGATCGACAGCGCCGCCAGCGCCGCCGACACCGCGGCGGACGCGCGCAGGTCGAGCCGGGCGCTCGTCCCGCGCGCGTGGTGGCGGATCTCGTCGGCGGCCAGGGCGAGCAGTTGCGGCAGCAGGTCGGTGCAGCGCCGGGCCACCCAGCCGGTGCCCGCGGTGGCCAGCCACCACAGGCTCGCCGACCTGGTGGGTGCGGGGAACTCGGGCTGGGGCGAGGGCGGCGTTCCCGTCGCGAGGCCGTGCTCGGCCAGCAGCGCGTGGAAACGCACCGCCAGCTGCCGGTGGCCGCGCTCGCCGGGGTGCAGCCGGTCCGCGCTCCACATCGCGCGGTCCGTTGTCCAGTCGCCCTCGCAGGCGTGCAGGTGCACAGCGCCGTACCGGTCGGACAGCGCATGGACCACGGTGTTGACCGCCTGTTGCCGCCGGGCCAGTGGGCGTGCCAGTGCCCCCGGCAGCCCGAGCATCGCCCCCGGGTCGGGCAGGCAGGCCGTGAGCAGCACCGCGCCCTGCTCCGCGAAGGCCGCGTACACCGCGTCCAGTCGTGCGGCCACGGCGTGGATGCCGAAGGTGCAGCGCAGGGTGTCGTTGACGCCGACGACGACCGACACGACGTCGGGGCGCAGGGCGAGCCCGGCGGGCAACTGCCGCTCCAGCACGTCCCTCGTCTGCGCCCCGCTCACCGCGAGGTTGGTGAACTGGACGGGTTCCTCGGCCAGCCCGGCGGCGAGCAGCGCGGCCCAGCCGCGCCACCCGTCGCCCAGGGGATCGCCCACGCCCTCGGTCAGCGAGTCGCCGAGGGCCACGAAGCGGAGGGGTCTCATGTGACGCCCCCGGGCGCGAAGGGACGTGCCGGGACCGTCGCGTCGTGCGCCGCGAGGAACGCCGCGACCGCCGTGTCCCATCCGAAACACTCCGCACGCGCGCGTGCGGCCTCCCGCCGGTCCGCCTCCATGCGTTCGAGCAGCAGGTCCACGGCGTCCGCGAAGGCCTCCCCGTGGTCCGCCGCGACGGCCCCGGCGGAGCCGATGACCTCCGGCAGCGCGGAGGACGCGCTCGCCACCACGGGCGTGCCGCACGCCATCGCCTCCAGCGCGGCGAGCCCGAACGTCTCGGCGGGGCCCGGCGCCAGGCACACGTCGGCGGACGCCTGCAGCGCGCCCAGCAGCCCGCGATCGGAGACGTGCCCGAGGAAGGTGACCGGCAGCCCCTTCTCCCGCGCCCGCTGCTCGAGCCGCGGCCGCAGCGGCCCGTCCCCGGCGACGACCAGCACCACCTCGCGCCCGCGCCGCCGCAGCGCCTCCAGGGCGTCCAGGGCCGTTCCGGGCCGCTTCTCCACCGACAGCCGGGAGCACATCACCAGCAGCGTCTCCTCCACGCGCGCGTGCCGCGCCCGCAGCCCGGGGTCACGCAACGCGGGATGGCGCTGGACCAGGTCGACGCCCAGCGGGGCCCGTACGACGTTGCGCGCCCCGATCCGCACGAACTCCCGCTCGGCGAACTCCGTGGTGCACACCACGCGCGCGTAGGTGTGGGCCGTACGGATGTTGAGGGCGTCGGAGGCGCGACGGGCCGCCCCTTCCGGCAGGCCCCAGGTGCGCAGCACGCCGTCCGCGGTCTCGTGGGAGACCATCACGGCGGGCACCCGGGCCCGCCGGGCCCACTTGCCGGTCCAGCGCAGCGTCGTACGGTCGGACACCTCCAGCCGGTCAGGGGCCAGCTCCTCCAGGAGGCGGGCCAGGCGCCGTTTGTCGGTGAGGACGCGGTAGCCGCCGGTGCCGGGCAGCAGCGGGCCCGGCAGGGTGATCACCCGGCCCTGCTCGGTCTCGCGGTCGCTCGCGCGGTCGCCGGGGGCGATGAGGACGGGTTCGTGCCCGGCCGCCTTGTAGCCCTTGCCCAGCTCGCGCAGCGCGGTGCGCAGGCCACCGGATGCGGGCGCGACGAAGTTCGCGAGCCGGACGATCCGCAGCGAGCTCATGCCGCCACCACCGTCCTGCGCGCGGCGAGCACATCCGCGTAATGCCCGATCAGATGGTCGCCGACGGCCGCCCAGGTGCGCCCCTCGACCATCGTGCGCGCGGCGGCCCCGTACGCGGCCCGCAACCCGGGGTCGGCGGCCAGCGCCCACACCGCGTCCCGCACGGCGGCGGCGTCCCGTGGCGGGACCAGCAGGCCGGTGCGCCCGTGGGCGACCAGGTCGAGCGGGCCGCCCGCGGCGGGCGCGACGACGGGCACGCCGCTGGCCATGGCCTCCTGCACGGTCTGGCAGAAGGTCTCGAAGGGGCCGGTGTGCGCGAAGACGTCCAGCGAGGCGAAGATCCGGGCGAGGTCGTCGCCGGTGCGGCGGCCCAGGAAGACGGCGCCCGGCAGTGCCTCCTCCAGCCCGGGCCGGCTGGGCCCGTCGCCGACGACCACGACCCGCACGCCGTCCAGGCCGCAGACACCGGCCAGCAGCTCGACCTGCTTCTCGGGGGCGAGCCGCCCGACGTAGCCGACGATCAGCTCGCCGTCGGGGGCGAGTTCCCGGCGCAGCGCCTCGTCGCGGCGGTCTGGCCGGAAACGGACGGTGTCCACACCCCGCGGCCACAGCTTGACCCGGGGCACACCGTGCGCGCCCAGGTCGTGCAGGGCCGCGCTGGACGGGGCGAGGGTGAGGTCGGCGGCGGAGTGCACGGAACGGATGCGCCGCCAGGCGGCCGTCTCGCCCGCCCCCATGTAGGTACGGGCGTATCCGGCGAGGTCGGTCTGGTAGACGGCCACGGCGGGGACGCCGAGCCGGGCGGCGGCGGCCATGCCGCGGACACCGAGGACGAAGGGGCTGGCCAGGTGGACGACGTCGGCACGGTGCTCGATGAGCGTCGCGGCCAGACGCCGGCTGGGGAGGGCGACGCGGACCTGGGGGTAGCCCGGGAGCGGAAGGGAGGGGACATGGACGACGGGGCACGGCGCGAGGGCGTCGTGCTTGACCCCCGGTGCGGGTGCCGGGGCGACGACGACGGGAGCGTGACCGCGATCGACGAGGTGCCGGGCGGTCTGAAGCGCGCAGTGGGCCACGCCGTTCACATCGGGGGGAAAGGATTCGGTCACGATGACGACACGCATACCGCTGTTGTCGCCGTGCCGGACGTGGCCGCGTCAACGTCGATCTTTCCGGGCGGGGAACGTCCCGTGAGCGTTGCGCGGCACACCTGGGCAGGTCAGGCCCTGTCCATCCCTGTCTGACCCGCGGGTCACCCGGTGTTCACCCGGCGGGCGTGCCTGTTCCCCGAGGGTCACATCGTGGCGGCGTCCGGTCCGATCCGGCTCCGTACGGCTGTCTGGACCTCTGCTTCCTCGGCCGGGTCGGCGGCGAGGCGGCGGAGCCGTTCGACGACCCGGGCGTCGCCGGTCTCGGCGTGCCGGGCGGCGAGTTCACGGGTGGACTCCTCGCAGTCCCAGAGGCACTCGACGGCGAAGCCGGTGGGGAAGGAGGGGTCGGTGGCGGCGAGGGCGTTGGCGGCCCGGCCGCGCAGATGGGAGGAGGCGGTTTCGCGGTAGATGTGGCGGAGCACGGGTGCGGCGCAGGTGATGCCGAGCCGTCCCGTGCCGTCGACGAGGGTCCACAGGGTCGGCGCGTCGGGGCCCTCGCCGCGGACCGCCTCCCGTAGTGCGGCGAGGACCAGGTCCCGGTCCTGCGTGCCGCCCCGGCAGGCGAGGACGCGCCCGGCTGCGGCACCCAGCGCGTCGGGCCGGTGCGCCCAGCCGCGCGCCCGCTCGACGGCGGCGATACTGCGCATGCGTTCGAAGGCGTCGGCGGCGGCCTCCACGACGGCCGTCGAGCCGGTGGTCACGGCGTCCTCGATCAGGTCGAGGGCGTCGGGATCGTTGCCGTCGGCGAGGTACCGCAGGGCGGTGCAGCGGGCGCCGTCGAGGCCGGTTCTCGCGGCCTGAACGATCTCGGACCGGTCCTCGGGGCCGGCGACGGCGGTGAGACAGCGGGCGGCCGGGACATGGAGCGCGGCGCCGCGCTCCAGGCCCTGCTGGGCCCACTCGAAGACCGCCTGCACGCTCCACCCCGGGCGGGGCCCGGAAGGTCGCATCTGCCGCTGCCAGCGGTCGAAACAGCCGGCCTCCTGGGCGGCGCGCACGCGCGTGGCGATGGATTCGCGTGGATCCTCGGCCCACAGCCGCCAGGGCCTCGGCTCGAAGGCGTCGCGTACGGCGGCGGCCAGCTCGGCCTCGCCCTCGGCGTCGTTGGGGAAGCGGGCCAGAACGGGTGCGGCGAGGGCGCGCAGACCGGCGTCGTCGTCACGCAACGCCAGTTCGTCCAGGGCCCAGGCCCAGTTGGAGCCGTGGGCGGCGTACCTGCGCAGCAGTGCGAGCGCGTCGCGCCTGCCGTACGAGGCGAGGTGGCCGAGGACGGCGAGGGCGAGCCCGGTGCGTGACTCGTCGGTGTCGAGGACGTCCTCGGCGTCGAAGAGATGGGCCTCGATCGCATCCAGCTCGCCGTTCAGGTCGAGGTAGAGGCGGGCGTAGTAGAGGGAGCGGTTCTCCACCTGCCAGTCGTGGCGGGGGTCGCGCCGCACGCAGTGGTCCAGCGCCGCGAGCGCCTCGGCGCGCGGTGCGGTGAGCGCGTGCAGCGTGCCGTCGCCGCGGCCCCGCTGGAGCAGGCCGAGCAGCGTACCGCTGGGCGCTATGACCGGATCGAACATGGGAAACAGCCTCACATCAAGCGTCGACGCAACCGGGGACGTGCATTACCTGGCCGCGTGACAACACGTCGGGGCGCCCGCCGTTTCCTGCTTGCTGTAGACCATCTTCCTCTGCCTCTCGTCGGTGGCCCATGCGGACCGCATCACGGTCCGCGCGGTGCGGCAACACCTGCCCAACCATCACGTCCGTGAACCACGTCGTCATGATGACCCGGCACTTCCATCTGCCGCGACCGAAATTTCGGCGGCCCGGTACCGCCTCCCCCGTTTTCCGCGTTTTTGCTGGTCAGACTGTTCGAATCAGTGAGCGCCGAAGAGTTCCAGCACTTCTGTCCGACCGAACATTCGGGCTGTGTCGACGGCCGACGGGGTGCCGGCGGCCGGGTCCGCACCCCCCTCCAGGAGAGCCTTGACCACGTCCGTGTCCCCCTTGAACACGGCCCCCGCGAGCGGGGTCTGGCCTCGGTCGTTGACCCGGTCGACCTCGGCACCGCGGGCCAGCAGGGCGCGCACGGCGTCGGAGTGGCCGTGGTAGGCGGCCAGCATGACGAGACAGTCGCCACGGTCATTGGTGAGGTTGGCCGGAACGCCCGCGTCGACATACGCCACGAGCGCCTCGGTCCGCCCGCGCCGGGCCAGATCAAAGATCTTGGTCGCCAGCTCCACGACTTCGGGGTCGGGGGCTTCGGTCATCGGCCGGACCACCTCTCACTACGAACGTACGAACGTCGGGGACTCACGGACGTACGGCCACGAGCGGTACAGCCGTACGAGTGAATCGACAGGGTACTGGCTCGCGCCGCACATGACCCGATGTGCCCGAGGTAAAGATCGACACAGACCCCACCGGGAGTATCAGCAGTGCTCAGACGACACGCAGACCGCTCCACCACCCGGGATATACGCCCGAATTACCACCATTTGCACCTTTAATCGTATGGATACATCCTGTGAGCCTGGAAGCACCCATGGTGACTGTCCCCGCGAACCAGGAGAACTCACATGATCCTCTCGATCTCAGGCGTGGTCCTGCTCGGCATCGTCGTCTTCATCTTCTTCCGCAAGGACGGGCTGAAGGCGTCGCACGCACTGGTCACGGCCCTGTTCGGCTTCTACCTGGCGAGCACGGCCATCGCCCCGAGCATCAAGGCGGGCGGCGAGAGCCTGGCGAGCCTCCTCGGGGGGATCAAGTTCTGACGGCCCTCTTCCTCGTACGCATTCCGCCCGTACGCACCCATTGGAGGCACCCGTGGCCCGGCGCCCTCTCCCCCGCATCCTGAGCACCGGCAGCGCACAGCTCGCCCGGAGCCGGGAGCTGGCCAGGACAGCGGCCGACAGCGCCACCGACGTCCTCCAACCGCTGATCACGATCACCCGCGGTCTGCGCCGGCTGGCCTCGGCCGGGCGGCGCAGGTGGGCCGAGACCCCCAAGGACGGGCGCGGCGCGCTGCTGTTCCTGGCGGCCTCGGTGTTCCTGGTCGTGGCGCTCATGCCGTACGGCCCGCTGCTCGCCGTCATCACGCTGATGGCGGCGGCGGCCTGGCACGGCCGGGACCGCAAGCCGCCCACGCCCGACGGCCCCGACGAGTCGCAGACCGAGCGGCTGAAGTCGCTCTACGAGGCGCTGGTCCCGTACTTCACGTCCGCCGAGGACCCGGCGCCCCTGTACACCCACGGCGGCGAGTGGCAGAAGGCCTTCCCCTCGTACGCGTTCGACGACAGCGGCCGCATCACCCACCTGGAGATCCACTACCCGGCGTACTTCACCGACGGCGAGGCCGAGGCCCGCACGCGGATCGAGCACCTGCTCACGGCGAAGTCCGGCCGCGGCCGTGAGTACCACTACGCCTGGGACGAGGAGGGCAACCAGCTCACGGTCACCGTCCTGCCGCCGCTGCCGACCGACATCGTCGCCCAGCGCTTCGTCACGGCCCCCGGGGAGACGGTCCTCGGCTTCACCGACCCCACCGAGGTGCAGCGCACGCTCCCCGTCACCCACGGCGAGCAACAGCGCGACGTGCCGCCGGTCGTCTGGCGCACGGGCATCCGCTCCACCGAGCCCCACCTGCTGGCCCTGGGCCAGCCGGGCAGCGGCACCTCGACCCTGCTGCGGTCGATCGCCCTGCAGGCCCTGCAGTACGGGGACGTGGTGATCATCGACGGCGGCGGCACCGGGGAGTACGCCTGCCTGACCGGCCGGGACGGCGTCCTGGCCGTCGAGTGCGGGCTGGCCGGCGCGCTGGCGAGCCTGGAGTGGGCAGCCACCGAGACGGAGCGCCGTCTGATCGCGGCCAACCGGGCCCGGCAGGCGGGCCACCCGCCGCCGGACGACACCAGACGCCCCCTGTGGATCCTCCTGGACCGCCCGAGCGCGTTCACGCACGTGGCCGCCGCGGACGGCCGCAAGGACCCGCAGTCCCTCCTCCAGGTCCCCCTGCGCCACGGACGCGCGGCGAACGTGACGGTCGTCGTGGCCGACCAGCTGGACAGCGTGGAGTCCCTCAGCGACGCCGTACGCCAGCACACACGCGCGCGGGTGGTCCTCGGCCCGGCCTCGGCGGACCAGCTTCAAGCCCTCCTCGGCGCTCCCCCGCGCACGACACCGGTCACGCACGTCCCGCCCGGCCGGGGGTACGCCCGCCTGGGCAGTGGGCCGGTCCATCGCCTCCAGGTCCCGGCGACACCGGACCCGTACGACGAGGCGACGGGCGACGCGCATCGGCAGGCTGTGCTGGATCTGCTGCCGGCGCGGACGACGCCGGCGGACGCGGAGCCGGAGCTGGTGCCCAAGGAGGCAGAGCCCGAAGCGGTACCGACGGAGGCCGTGGTGGTGGAGAAGTCAGTGGCGCCGTAGCCCGCCCCGCGGACTCCCGCGGACGAAGCCCACTCGTCCGCACGGGCGCCGTTCACGCCACGAACGTACGCGGCGCCTCGCCACCCCCCGCACTCCCGCTCTCCACCAACCGTGCCGCCGCGGCCAGCCGCACGGCCGCCTCCTCGGCCACCGCGCCCCCCACGGTGAACGGCAGCCGCACATACCCCTCGAAGGCCCCGTCGACCCCGAACCGAGGCCCGGAAGGCACCCGCACCCCCACACGCTCGCCCATCTCCGCAAGGCGCGACCCGGACAGCCCACCCGTCCGCACCCACAGCGTGAGTCCGCCCTTCGGCACCTCGAACTCCCAGCGGGGCAGCTCCCGCCGTACCGCCGCGACCAGAGCGTCCCGGTTCTCCCGGGCCTGAGCGCGCCGCAGGGCCACGGCCTGCTCCCATCCCCCGGTGCTGAACAGCCAGTTCACGGCCAGCTGCTCCAGCACGGGGGTCCCGAGGTCGGCGTACGCGCGCGCGGCGACCAGGCTGCGGATCACGTCGGGCGCCGCGCGCACCCAGCCGATGCGCATCCCCGCCCAGAAGGCTTTGCTGGCGGATCCGACGGTGACGACCGTGGACCCGGCCGGGTCGAAGGCGCACACCGGCCGCGGCATCGCCGTGCCCTCGACGTCCTCGTCCAGCCACAGCTCGCTCATCGTCTCGTCGGTCACGAGCACCGTCCCCGCGGAACGGGCCGCGTCCACCAGCCGCCGCCGCTGGTCCTCGTCGGCGAGCGCACCGGTCGGGTTGTGGAAGTCGGCGACGACGTACGCCAGCCGGGGCGCGGCCTCCCGCAGTACCTGCCGCCAGCGGTCCATGTCCCAGCCGGCCAGCCCCTCGGCCATGGCGACGGGCACGAGACGGGCACCGGCCTCCCGCATCAGCTGGAGGATGTTGGCGTACGACGGCGACTCGACGGCGATGCGCTCGCCGCGGCCCGCGAAGAGGTGACAGATGGCGTCGATCGCCCCCATGGCGCCCGTGGTCACCATGATCTGTTCGGGCATGGTCGGGATCCCGCGCGCGGTGTAGCGGTCGGCGATCATCGTACGCAGCGCCGGCAGACCGGCCGGGTAGTCGCCGTGCGTGTGCGCGTACGGCGGCAGTTCCTCCAGCGCGCCCTGCACGGCGCGGGTCAGCCACGGCTCGGGGGCGGGAAGGGCCGCGGTGCCGAGGTCGATCATCGAGCCGAGTGCCTCGGGCGGCAGGGGTTCGAGCCCCCGAGCGGGCAGCGGGTTCCCGGCCGGCACCGCGGTCCAGCTCCCGGCGCCGCGCCGGGACTCCAGGAAGCCCTCGGCGCGCAGGGCCTCGTAGGCGGCGGCGATCGTGGTGCGGCTCACGGACAGGGACATCGCCAGTTCACGTTCGGCGGGCAGCCGGGCGGCCACGGGCACGCGGCCTTCCAGCACCAGCAGCCGAATGCCGTCGGCGAGCGCGCGATAGGCGGGCGGGCGGCGGGCGCCGGGGCCCGCCGGGCGGTCCTGCTGGGAGTTGAGCAGCCGTGCGAGCTGCGCCGCCCCCACGGCCGACGTCCACTGCGCCATGTGAATCAGTCCACCTTCCCCTGATTGGCCATGGATGACGTTGCTTCGCAAGCCACAGGGTGTCATGCATCAGTCCACTACCACCACAGGGGGGCATTACCTTGTCCGCGCGGCACCACTTGGTGAGACGGTTGATCCAGCTGTACGCCGGTCTCGTCCTGTACGGGGCGAGTTCGGCGCTGCTCGTCGAGGCGGGCCTGGGCCTGGAACCCTGGAACGTGCTGCATGAGGGGCTCGCCGAACTCACCGGACTCACGATCGGTGCCGTGTCGGTCGTCGTGGGCGCGGCGGTGCTGCTGCTGTGGATTCCGCTGCGCCAGCGCCCGGGCCTCGGCACGGTCTCCAACGTGGTCGTGGTCGGCGTCGTCATGGACGGCACGCTCGCCCTGCTGCCCGAGGCGCACGCCCTGGTCGTTCGGGTGCCCCTGCTCCTGGCCGGCATCCTTCTCAACGGCCTCGCCACCGGCCTCTACATCGCCGCGCGCTTGGGACCGGGCCCCCGGGACGGGCTGATGACGGGACTCCACCGGCGCACGGGCCGCTCGGTCCGCCTGATGCGGACGGCCGTCGAGGTGGCCGTCCTCGGCACCGGCTTCGCCCTGGGCGGCACCGTCGCCGTCGGCACCTTGTTGTACGCGGTGTCGATCGGCCCGCTCACCCAGCTGTTCCTCCGTGTGTTCGCCACCGTCCCGGCATCCGACGGCAGCACGGTCGTTGCCGTCGGGCTGCCGGAAAGAGGGATACTGCGACCGTGACCGCGCGGATACGCCATCCCTACCTCGACCATCCCGGCCCGATCGCCTTCGCCCACCGGGGAGGGGCGGCGGACGGCCTGGAGAACACCGTGCGGCAGTTCCGCCGCGCCATCGAGGCGGGCTACCGGTACATCGAGACCGACGTCCACGCCACGCGGGACGGCCGGCTCGTCGCCTTCCACGACGCGACGCTGGACCGGGTGACGGACGGCGCCGGACGGATCGCCGACCTGCCGTGGGACGAGGTGCGCCACGCGCGCGTGGCGGGCGAGGAACCGCTGCCCCTCTTCGATGAACTCCTGGAGACCTTCCCCGACGTGCGCTGGAACGTCGACGTCAAGGCGGAGCCCGCGCTGCTGCCCTTCCTGGACCTGGTCGAGCGCGCCGGCTGCTGGGACCGGATCTGCCTCGGCTCCTTCTCCGAGGCACGCGTGGTCCGCGCCCAGCGCCTCGCCGGTCCGCGCCTGGCCACGTCGTACGGCACCCGGGGTGTGCTCAACCTGCGGCTGCGCTCGTGGGGCCTCCCGGCCGCGGTGCGCCGCTCGGCGGTCGCCGCCCAGGTTCCGGAGTCCCAGTCGGGCATCCAGGTGGTGGACCAGCGCTTCATCCGTACCGCCCACGCGCGCGGGCTGCAGGTGCACGTGTGGACCGTCAACGATCCGGACCGCATGCACCGGCTTCTGGACCTGGGAGTGGATGGCATCATGACCGATCACATCGACACGTTGCGCAAGGTCATGGAGGACCGGGGAGTCTGGGTCTGAGGCGGCGGCCCGGGGCCTTCGCGCGGCGCCTTGACGGGGAAGCGAGGGCACGGGTGGGCACCGACACCGTGCGGACACAGGCAGCCGGCGAGGCCGCCGAGCGGAGGCGCGAGCAGCGCGGCTGGTACTTCTACGACTGGGCGTGCTCGGTCTACTCGACGAGCGTGCTCACCGTGTTCCTGGGCCCCTACCTGACGTCGGTCGCCGAGTCGGCGGCGGACGGCGACGGGTACGTCCACCCCCTGGGGATCCCGGTACGCGCCGGATCCTTCTTCGCGTACTCCGTGTCCCTGTCGGTGATCGTGGCGGTACTGGTGATGCCGCTGGTCGGCGCCGCCGCCGACCGCACCGGCCGGAAGAAGCCCCTCCTGGCGGCCGCCGCCTACACGGGCGCCGCGGCGACGACGGGCATGTTCCTCCTCGACGGCGACCGCTATCTGCTCGGCGGCGCTCTCCTGGTCGTCGCCAACGCCGCGCAGTCCGTGGCGATGATGCTCTACAACTCCTACCTGCCGCAGATCGCCCCGCCCGGGGAGCGCGACGCGGTCTCCTCGCGCGGGTGGGCCTTCGGTTACGCGGCGGGATCGCTGGTCCTGGTCGCGAACCTGGTGCTGTACCTGGCGCACGACTCCTTCGGCCTCTCCGAGACCACGGCCGTCCGCATCTGCCTGGCGTCGGCGGGCCTGTGGTGGGGCGCCTTCACACTCGTACCGCTCCGGCGGCTGCGCGACCGCCGCTCCCCCGCCCGCGGCACGACGGTCCCCGGCCGGCGTCAGCTCGCGGCGACCGTCCGCGACATGCGCCGCCATCCGCTGACCCTCGCCTTCCTGCTGGCGTACCTCGTCTACAACGACGGCATCCAGACGGTGATCTCCCAGGCGTCGGTCTACGGCTCCGAGGAACTGGGGCTCGGGCAGTCCACGCTCATCGGGGCCGTGCTGCTGGTCCAGGTGCTGGCGGTGGTGGGTGCGCTGACGCTGGGCCGGCTGGCCCGGACGTACGGGGCGAAGCGCACGATCCTCGGGTCGCTGGTCGCGTGGACGGTGACGATCGGGGCCGGGTACTTCCTGCCCGCCGGGGCGCCCGTGTGGTTCTTCGTCCTGGCGGCCGGCATCGGACTGGTCCTCGGCGGGAGCCAGGCCCTGTCCCGCTCCCTGTTCTCGCATCTCGTCCCGCCCGGCAAGGAGGCCGAGTACTTCTCGGCGTACGAGATGAGCGACCGCGGCATGAGCTGGCTCGGCCCGCTGCTGTTCGGGATCACCTATCAGCTGACCGGAAGCTACCGGGACGCGATCGTCTCGCTGGTCGCCTTCTTCGTCATCGGGTTCCTGCTGCTCGCGTGGGTTCCGGTGCGGCGGGCGATCGGCGCCGCCGGCAATCCGGTTCCGGACAGGATTTAGCACCGGATGCGAAAGAGCTGTAGTATACGCCTTTGGCCTGCCAGGCGTACCGTTACTGCGCGTCAAAGGTGCCGAAACGCTGGGTCACATCTGCTAGCAGATGTGACAAACCGGGCGCTGGTGGGTACAACAAGGGGCGGCTACGACGGCGACGCATGACCCGGAACGGGACACGGAACGGGAATCTTTACCGCCGACCGGACGTTGACCGGATGACGACGACAGCGACACCTGTCCTGTGGGCGACAAGCCCGGGAGGCACGATTCATGAGTGAGCGAGCTCTTCGCGGCACGCGCCTCGTGGTGACCAGCTACGAGACGGACCGCGGTATCGACCTGGCTCCGCGCCAGGCCGTGGAGTACGCATGCGAGAAGGGGCACCGCTTCGAGATGCCCTTCTCGGTCGAGGCGGAGATCCCGCCGGAGTGGGAGTGCAAGGTCTGCGGGGCCCAGGCACTCCTCGTGGACGGCGACGGCCCGGAAGAGAAGAAGGCCAAGCCCGCGCGTACACATTGGGACATGCTGATGGAGCGGCGCACCCGCGAGGAACTCGAGGAGGTCCTTGAGGAGCGGCTGGCCGTTCTGCGGTCCGGGGCGATGAACATCGCGGTTCACCCCCGGGACAGCCGCAAGTCCGCGTAGTCCCTGCGGGGGCTTGGGCAAGGTTCAGCGCGCGTTCATTGCCGCGGGCGCCGTACGTCGATCCGACGTACGGCGCCCGCGGTGTGTTCTGTGCCGGTGAGTGGTGGGGTGCGCGGTTCCCGGGGGCTCGCGCCCCGGACGAGGTCGAGGTCAGCGCGACAGCGGAGGGCGCGGCTCCTGGGGTGTGTCTCCCGGCTCGTCCCTGATGACCTCGCCCTGGACGACCTTGCCGTCGGGGCGGTGGATGCGAGCCTGCTGGAAGGCGTCGCCCAGGGTGCCGGAGGCGGCATCGCGGAGCTTGCGGTCGAAGGTGCGTTCCGCGTAGCGGCTCACGGCCTTCTGGATCGGGGGCAGCAGGAGGAGCAGTCCGGCCGCGTCCGAGATCAGGCCGGGGATCATCAGCAGCAGGCCGCCCAGCATCATCAGGCCGTTGCCCTCGCTGTTCGGCCGGGCCGTGGGCATCACGCCGGCCTGCTGCTGTTGCAGCGTCTCGGTGAGGTTCCTGAAGGCCCGGCGCCCGGCCCGCTTGATGACGACAGAGCCGAGGACGAAGCCCGCTACCAGGAGCAGGAAGACCACCAGCCCGCTCGACGCCCCCGCGACCACGGTCAGCAGCCAGATCTCCAGCACGAGCCACGCGGCCACACCCAACGGCAGGAATGTGCGCAGCCGGGAGCGCCGGGGCCGGGTGGGATACCTGGGGGTCTGAGCGCCAGTCGTCATACCTCCAGTGTGCCCGGGCCCGGCTCAGGGCGGGATAAGGGGGCGATCAACCGTTTCTGTGCGGTCGTACGGCCATCAGGGGTTCTTGCCGCGGCCGGTGATCCTGCCGACCCGCTCGCCGACGCCCCACGCCGTCACCCGCCACAGGGCTTCCACGAGGATGTCGCGGCTCATCTTGGAGTCGCCGAGTTCGCGCTCGACGAAGGTGATGGGGACCTCCACGACGTGATAGCCGGCCTTGACCGCGCGGCGCGCGAGGTCGACCTGGAAGCAGTAGCCCTGGGAGGCGACCTCGTCGAGGCCGAGGCCCTCCAGGGTCTCGCGGCGAAAGGCGCGGTAGCCGCCCGTAATGTCGCGGAGGGGGAGGTCCAGGGCGAGGCGCGAGTAGAGGCTGCCGCCTCGCGAGATGAACTCACGGGACTTCGGCCAGTTCACCACCCGGCCGCCGGGCACCCAGCGCGAGCCGAGCACCAGGTCGGCTCCCTTCAGGGCGGTCAGCAGGCGGGGCAGTTCCTCGGGCTGGTGGGAGCCGTCGGCGTCCATCTCGATCAGGACGCCGTATCCCTTCTCCATGCCCCAGCGGAAGCCCGCGAGGTAGGCGGCGCCCAGGCCCTCCTTGCCCTTGCGGTGCAGGACATGGACGTGGTCGTCCTCGGCGGCCAGCTCGTCGGCGAGCTTGCCCGTGCCGTCGGGGCTGTTGTCGTCGGCCACCAGGACGTGCGTCTCGGGGACGGCCTTTCGCACCCGGCCGACGATCGACTTGATGTTCTCCGCCTCGTTGTAGGTCGGAATGATCACCAAGGCGGTGCCGAGCGGGCCGAACTGCCTCCCCTGGCCCCCTGCCGCGAGGGTCCCGTCGCCGTCGTTCACTGCTGCCCCTTCATCTCCGTACGCAGGGGTCCACCATAGTGGGCTCGGCCTGCGATGACGCGACAGCACGTTCGTACGGTGGTGTCGAATGCACAAGACCTGGGTAAGAGTGCGGGTTTCAGCCGCCTGCCCACCGGGCTTCCGGGGCCGTCGCATACGGCGGATGGGGGCCCGGCGCCCTTCGGGCCGACCTGGGATCCGCCGGCTGCGGATCGACCGAGAGCCGTTGTCTACTGAGCGCCCGGGCCCCACCCGGGTCACACCTCCCGACCGGCCGGAACCTTCCCTTGCCGCTGCGCGAGCGCTGAGCCTGGCTCCCAGTGGCGGTGCCCCGGTGCGGCACACCGTCCCTGACCCAGCGGCGCCGCGGCGTGCGCGCGGAGGTTCCCGGTCGGGCGTCCGGTGGTGGACTCGGCCGAACCTACCGGCCACCCTCCTCCGCCTGTCAACAGCCGTTTGACCTCCACCTTTTACATCAAAGGCCTGGTCAGGGCGGAGGACGCGCAGGTGGTGCGAGGGAACTGGAGGCGGAAGATCACCACCGTGCCGCAACCGGAGATCACTCGCCCGGCCGTACGAAGACCGTCCGCCCGCCCACGACGGTGCGCAGGCAGACGGGGAGGTCCCCGCCGGGGGTGAGATCGGGCAGGCCGGGGGTGCCGGAGCGGGGGTCGGTGGACCAGCGCGCGACCCGGTCGTCCGGGGCCTGCACGACCAGCTCGCCGGTGCGCCACACGGCGTAGTCCGCGGGCGCGCCCGGCACCAGGACCCCCGCGTCGTCGCGTCCGATCGCCCGCCAGCCGCCGCGGGTATGCGCCGTGAACGCGGCGCGCACGGAGACGCGGTGCTCGGGGGTGCGATGGAAGGCGGCGGCGCGGACCGTGCCCCACGGGTCCAGGGGCGTGACCGGGCTGTCGGAGCCGAAGGCGAGGGGGACGCCCGTACGCAGCAGGGCCGCGAAGGGGTTGAGGGTGCGGGCCCGCTCGACGCCCAGGCGCTGGGCGTACATGCCGTCCTCGCCTCCCCACAGGGCGTCGAAGGCGGGCTGGACGGAGGCCGTCAGGCCGAGTTCCGCGAAAGCCGCGACGGTGTCGGGGGTGAGCATCTCGGCGTGTTCGACCCGGTGACGGGCGGCGCGGACACGGGCCAGGCCGAGCTTCTGGGCGGCGTCGCGCACGCCCTTGACGACGGTGCTCACTGCGGCGTCACCGATGGCGTGGAAGCCCGCCTGGAGGCCCGCCTCCGTACAGGCGATGACGTGCGCGGCGACGGCCGCGGCGTCCAGGTAGGCGGTGCCGGTGTGGCCGGCGTCGGCGTACGGCTCGTGCAGGCAGGCGGTGTGCGAGCCGAGGGCTCCGTCCACGAAGAGGTCGCCCGCGGCGCCGATCGCGCCCAACTCCCGTGCCTTCGCGACCCCTTCGTCGGCCTGCTCCGCCCAGTAGCCGATGACCCGCGGTCCCGGCTCCTCGGCCGCCAGCCGCAGCAGGCCCGTGAGGTCGTCCTCCGAGGAGATCTCGGGGCCTGCGCATTCGTGAACGGTGCCGATGCCCAGGGACGCGGCGTGGGCGAGGGCGGCGCGCTGGGCCGCGGCGCGCTGGGCGGGCGTGACGGCGGCGAACGCGGCGGCGCGTACGGCGTGGTGGGCGGCGGCGGTGAGCGGAGCGTCCTCCCGGGTGACGTCACCCGGGACCAGGTCGAGCAGCGCCGTGGTGACGACCGCCGAGTGGACGTCGATCCGGCTCAGATAGAGGGGACGGCCGCCGGTGGCCTCGTCCAGCTCGGCGCGCGTCGGGGGGCGGCCGCCGGGCCAGCGGGCGGCGTCCCAGCCGTGTCCGAGGAGGACGCGGTCGTGCGGGCGGGCGGCGGCGAAGTCCCGTACGAGGGCGAGGGCCGCCTCCAGGGAAGGGGCACCGGACAGGTCCAGGCCGGTGAGCGCGAGCCCTGTCGACGTCGTATGCACATGCGCATCGGTGAATGCCGGGGTGACGAGGGCACCGTCCAGGTCGACGACCTCGTCCACACCGTCCGCGAAGGCGTCCGCGGCCCCCTCCGAGCCGACCCAGGCGACCTGACCGCGCTCGACCACCATGGCCGTGGCGAAGGGGTCGGCGGGGCTGTGGACTTCGCCGCGGCGGAGCAGGACGGTCTGGGGCGGGGCGGTGGACTCACTCATGGGGACCAGTCTCGCGCCTGCCGTGAGCGGACCGGCACGCAGGTCGGGCACGGGACACGTTTGTTCGTGTGGGAGGGAGGGGAGCCCAGCGAAACACTCCGGCCCGCAAGCGCGAGCGGGCCGTTTCGGGGGCCCTGCCGCCGCGTCAGATGCGCGGCGGACGCGCCTCGTACGGCGTGGACAGCACCACCGTCGTCCGCGTCGACACCCCCGCCAGGGAGCGCAGCCGGGCGAGCAGTTCCTCCAGTTCGTGCGGCGTGGCCACGCGCACCTTGAGGATGTAGTTCTCGTCGCCCGCGACGCTGTGACAGGCCTCGATCTCGGGGACCCCGGCCAGGCGGTCCGCGATGTCGTCGGGGGCGCTGGGGTCGAACGGCTTCACCGAGATGAACGCGGTCAGGGGCAGCCCGACGGCCTCCGGGTCGACGACCGCGGCGTAGCCGCGGATGACGCCACGCTGCTCCAGCCGCCGCACCCGCTGGTGCACGGCCGACGTGGACAGGCCCGTGGCCTTGCCCAGGTCTGTGTAGCTCATCCGCCCGTCCTTGACGAGCAGCTGCACGATCTGTCGGTCCAGCTCCTCCATGGCGCAAGAACCTACAGTGCGGCTGATCTCCTCGGATACCTGAGCGGCCCAGGTCATGCCCGGTTCGTGATGTGACGGGGAGCCACCTGTGAGCCGCCTGGGGGACAAACACACCGCACGGGGCACCTGCGCGCGGCATGTGACGAACGCCACAGGCCTCGAACAGTCTCCGTGATGCTCTCGTGATTACCGCCGAGAGGGGACGGGAAGTGCTTGCTGTGGTCGAGGCCGCAGCGCCTTCACGGCCCAGCCCGAGGGGGAGAAATCCATGCAGAGTCTTAAGCGCCCTGGTCGCACCGCGCCCAAGCGGCTCCAGCCGGTCGTCGAGCCCGAGCCGGAGGGCGTCGAACCCGACGCCTTCGACGACGAGGAGCTCGACGCGTACGACACCTTCGAGATGTACCGGGTGATCTGCCCGGACTGCGCGCAGCCCATCGCGCTGCTGGCGGACGAGGAGTTCCTGCCGGAGCACGCGCTGTGCGCCTCGCCGTGGAACCCGTTCGGGCTCACGGTCTGCGCCGGGACCGGTCGCCGGGCCTCCGACGCCCGCCCCGCGGACGAGTCCTTCCAGCCGCAGGAGCAGGACACCGCCCTGCTGTTGACGCTCCCTCAGGGGCTCGACTGGCGGACGCAGCCGTTCTCCCACGTCGGCGGCCCGGGCTCGCGCCCCATCAGGGTCCCCGTCCAGCGGCGCCAGGCCGCCTGAGCGCACCCGCTCATCCCAAACCACTGTCCTGCACCACGCCTCACGGGTTGCCGTGGTGCAGGTTCAGTGCGTCCGGAGCAGGGAGCCGGACGACCACCACGTGACGGCTCACCAGAGGGGCCGGCGGGGCGGCACACCGCGGGCGGCCGGACCCCATGAACGCACGCCCGATTCCTCCGGCCGGTGACCTGTCCGCGCTCCACCGCGTTGCCCTGGTATGACCCCCACGTACTCAACGACCGGGCGTCAGCACCTGGAGCTCGTCCTGCCGCCCACCGGGTCGGTTCCGCCGGCCCTCCCGGACCCGCCGATCTACCGCGACCTGGTGCGGACCTGGGCCGACCGCGGCCGTACCCTGCCGGGGCGCGACGACCCGGAGTGGGTACGGCTCGCGGCGCCCTGGCGCGGCCTCGGCCGGCTCAGCGCTCCTCGGGCCCCAGGAGATGACGGGCGATGACCATCCGCTGGATCTGGTTGGTGCCCTCGACGATCTGCAGCACCTTGGCCTCGCGCATGTACCGCTCGGCCGGGAAGTCCGCGGTGTAGCCGTACCCGCCGAGGATCTGGACGGCGTCGGTGGTGACCTTCATCGCCGCGTCGGTGCAGTGCAGCTTGGCCATGGCCGCCTGCCTGGCGAACGGCCGGCCGGCGTCCCGCAGCCGGGCCGCCGCCAGGTACAGCGCGCGGCCCGCCTCGATCTCGGTCGCCATGTCGGCGAGCATGAACCGCAGCCCCTGGAAGTCGGCGATCGGCTTCCCGAACTGCCGCCGCTCGGCCGCGTACGCCATCGCCTCGTCCAGCGCCGCCTGCGCCAGGCCGATCGCGCAGGCCGCGATGCCGAGGCGCCCCGAGTCCAGCGCGGACAGGGCGATCGCGAACCCCTGGCCCTCGTCGCCGATGCGCCGGTCGTCACCGACCCGTACGCCGTCGAGGTGGACCTGAGCGGTGGGCGAGCCCTTCAGGCCCATCTTCTTCTCCGGTGCCGCGGCACTCAGCCCCTCGGCATCACCCGGCACCAGGAAGGCGGTGATCCCGCGCGGGCCCTCCTCGCCGGTGCGCGCCATCACGGTGTAGAAGTCGGCGATACCGCCGTGCGTGATCCAGGACTTGGTCCCGGTGATCACCCAGTCGTCGCCGTCGCGCACCGCCCTGGTGCGCAGCGAGGCCGCGTCGGAGCCGGAGGACGGCTCGGAGAGGCAGTACGCGCCCAGCAGACCGCCACCCAGCATCGCGGGCAGGTGCTCGACCTGCTGCTCCTTGGTGCCGTAGGTGGCGAGGGCGTAGGAGGCCAGGGTGTGCACGCTGACGCCGAGCCCGACGGTGAGCCGGGACGCGGCGAGTTCTTCGAGGACCTGGAGGTAGACCTCGTACGGCTGGTCGCCGCCGCCGTACTCGGAGTCGTACGGCAGGCCGAGCAGGCCGGAGGCGGAGAGCAGGGCGAAGACCTCGCGCGGAAAGCGTCCGGCATCCTCCTCCTCGGCCGCCTTCGGGGCGATCTCGCGCTGCGCGATGTCGCGGACGAGCGAGATCAGATCCCGTGCCTCGTCCGTGGGCAGTTGTCGGTCCACCGGCTGCGGGGCGCGGTCGGGCATGGCGACGCTCTCCTCCCTGTCGGGCAGTCGGCGGATGCGCGCCCTGGGTGGGGGCCGTGCCGCCGGGTCTTGCTGGGCCTGGCCGATGCTCGCACTCCCGGGTCTCGGAAGCTGTTGACCAGCGGCTCTGCGCTGTGAGTATGCCCGATCGGAGGCATGCAGTCACCAGTTAACGATCGCTTACTTCAAGAAATCCACTCCCCCTGGACCGCCACGCGAGAAGCATCGAAATTGGTCCGAACCATTGACCTCACTGGTCTAGTCCTTCTACGGTGACGGACCACCACCGCATCATCGCGTTCATGCCAATCGGGCAGGTTCGCCTCTCCCCCATGAGGAGACTCTCGATGCTCACCTCGCACCACCCTCGCGTCCGCTTCCGGGCGCTGGTCTCCGCCGCCTGCGCGACCGTCCTCGGGGCCGGACTGCTCGCCGGAGCGGGCACCGCGACCGCCAAGCCCGAGGGCCGGGAAGCCGCCGGCTCCAAGGTCATCGGCTACTTCACGGAATGGGGCACCTACGACCGCAAGTACTACGTCAAGAACATCCAGACCTCGGGCTCGGCGGCCAGGCTCACACACATCAACTACGCCTTCGGCAACGTCACCGGCGGCAAGTGCGCGATGGGCGACTCCTACGCGGCGACCGACCGGGCCTACACCGCGGCCGAGTCCGTGGACGGCGTCGCCGACACCTGGGACCAGCCGCTGCGCGGCAACTTCAACCAGCTGCGCAAGCTGAAGAAGCTGCACCCGGGCCTCAAGGTCCTGTGGTCCTTCGGCGGCTGGACCTGGTCGAGCGGCTTCGGCGAGGCCGCGAAGAACCCGGCCGCCTTCGCCCAGTCCTGCTACGACCTGGTCGAGAACTCCCAGTGGGCCGATGTCTTCGACGGCATCGACATCGACTGGGAGTACCCCAACGCGTGCGGCGCCACCTGTGACACCAGCGGCACGGCGGCCTTCAAGAACCTGATGCAGGCACTGCGGGCGAAGTTCGGCTCGAACCAACTGGTCACCGCCGCGATCACCGCCGACGCCGGCCCGGGCGGCAAGATCGACGCGGCCGACTACGCGGGCGCGGCGCAGTACGTCAACTGGTACAACCCGATGACGTACGACTACTTCGGCGCCTGGGACGCCACCGGCCCGACGGCCCCGCACTCGCCGCTGACCTCGTACCCGGGCATCCCCAAGGCGACCAACACCACCTCCGCGACCATCGCGAAGCTCAAGAGCCTCGGCATCCCGGCCTCGAAACTGCTGATCGGCATCGGCTTCTACGGCCGCGGCTGGACCGGCGTCACGCAGGCGGCGCCCGGCGGCACCGCGACCGGCCCGGCGGCAGGGACGTACGAGCAGGGCATCGAGGACTACAAGGTGCTGAAGACGAAGTGCCCGGCGACCGGCACGGTGGGCGGCACCGCGTACGCCAAGTGCGGGAACGACTGGTGGAGTTACGACACCCCGGCGACGATCGCGACCAAGATGGCGTACAAGAACCAGCAGGGACTGGGCGGCACGTTCTTCTGGGAGCTGAGCGGTGACACCGCGGGCGGTGAGCTGATCAAGGCGATCAGCTGACCGCGGGACAGAACGGACAGCGGAGTCGGGGCGGAGGTCCGAGCGGGCCTCCGCCCCCTCGCGTCAGGCGTTACGGCGGGCGGGCTGCGGAGCCGGATAGGCGGGGTCCAGATCCTCGATGGCGCGCAGGGCGCCGCCCAGCATCCTCACCAGCAGCTCGCGCATGGTGTCGCGGGGCAGTTCGGGGCGGTCGATCCAGTCCAGGGTGGCGCCCTCGACACCGCACACCCAGGCGAGCAGGCCCATGCGGGCCGGCGGCGCGATGTCACCGCGGCCGTACGCCCCGTCGGCGATGGTCGCGATGATCGCCTCGCGCACCGAGTCCCGGATGGCGTGCACCTCGGTGTCGAAGCCGACGCCGCCGCTGACGATCGTGCGGTAGGCGGCCTGGTTGTGCTCGGCGTAGCGCAGATAGCCGTCGATGGTGCGGTGGACCCGGTCCACCGCCGGCAGTTCGAGTCCGCTCGCCGCGAAGGAGACCAGGTCGGCGACGGAGTCCTGGATGATCGCCAGGTAGTAGCCCCGTTTGGACTGGAAGTAGTAGTAGATCAGCCCTTTGGCGACATGCGCCTGCCGGGCGATGTCGTCCATCGACAGCGCGTCGTAGGACGTGTCGGCGAACAACCTCCGCCCGATGGCGATGAGTTCGGCGCGGCGTGCCAGCGAACGCTCGGTGCCGCGCGATCTGGGGCGGGCGGCATCGCGCTGTTGACTAATATTCAATTTCGACCCTGGTCTCAACGGGCGGCGGGACACCCGCAGTATGGCAGGTCGGATATGGGTCAGGTCACACCAGGCCGAGCTGGGTCACGAGCATCGCGATCACCACGACGAGGGCCCAGCCGGCGATGTGCTCCAGGGCCTTGGGGCCGTCGTCCTGCGGGCCGCCGGTGCGGACGCGCGCGGCGGTGGCTGTGTGTGCGGTCATGGTGTCTCGCTGCCGGTCTCGGATGTGCGGTGGCCTCTTGGGGTTCTGTCCACCTTGCCACCGGGTGCGGCCAGTGCGGCGGAGACGTTGGTCACAGGGGCGCGGCCCCCGGTTGTCGCCGGGGGCCGCCACGGCCCGGGTCAGCGCACCCCCACCGCCGCGAGGGCCCTTTCCCGGCGCGGGGTCGACCGCGCCGGGAAGTACAGGTAGCAGACGCCGCCCGTTGCGGAGACGACCTTTCCGGAGGCGTTGTACCGCTTGGTCCGCAGCCAGATGTTCTCGAACTCACGCCGGTCGTAGACGCGCCGCACCGCCTCGTTGCTCGGCGAGGCCGGGTCGTTGGCGATCACGTCACCGGCGGCCGTGAAGCCGATCACGGTCATCAGATGCCCCGCGGTGCCGTACCCCGCCCCGGTCAGCTCCTCCTTCAGGAAGGACTGGGAGGTGATGACCGGGATTCCGGCCGCGATCAGCGTCTCCAGGTCCGTGAGCGAACCGAGCCTCGTGACCACGCCCCGAAGATCCTTGAAGGTGGCCGCGTAGGCGGCGTTGAACGGCCAGTTGCCGCAGCCGGCGTACTGGTAGTCGTACGTGAACCGGGCCGCGTGGCACACCTGCGGGTCCGCGTACGACGGATCGACCCAGGCCAGCTGCTCGGGGGTGAGCCGCCCACCCCAGTACTCGATGATCATCTGGGAGGAGGTGGGACTGCACCAGGCCTCGCCGCCGTTGTCGTACTCCGGGTACTGCCCCCGGTGGGTCTCCTGGGAGTAGCGCGGGACGATCAGTTCCTTGGCCAGGCCGGGGGTGGAAGCCGGGACCGTGAAGCGGTCGGGGACGTCGGAGCCCATCGCGGCGAGCCGCCACACGGTGGGAGTGAGCTTGGTGCCGGGCTTGCGGTAGAGGGTCAGACGGAGGCGGTACGAGACGAGACGCAGTCCCGTGGCCGGGTCGTCGAGGGAGAAGGTGTCCGTCCAGACGGTGCTCTTGCCGTCGCTCTGGCCGTCGACCGAGGTGCGCCTGATGTCCCCGTCGCCGGCCGCCCAGCGGCCCATCACGTACCAGGGCGTGGCCGTGCCGTCGGAGTACGTACCCCTGAGTTCGATCTGGAGCCAGGTGCCGGCCGGGGTGTGCGCGTTCCAGGAGGCGATCGCCTCGGTGGCGGGGACGGCGAGCGTGTGGACGGGGGAGGTCCAGGTCGCGTACTCCCAGGTGGCGGTCTTGCCGGTGTGCGGGTCGGTGTGGTCGGCGGTGCCCGCGGGGGTGCCGATCACGACGCCGGGCCGGGCACCCGCGACGGCACGGGTGCCCTGCGCGGTGCCGCCGCGCCAGTCGGTGTAGGTGGTCCAGGCGCGGTTGTCGACGGTGCGGGCCACGGCCTGGTCGGGGTCCGCGGCGTCACTCGCGCTGTCGGCGAGGGCCGGACCGGCGCTGCCTGCGGCCGCGGCGGCGACCACGGCGGCCAGAACGGTTCTGCGGGACGGCTGTTCGGCTCTGCTCATGGGCACAAGACCCCCAGGTGTCCGAGTCGGGGCAGGTCCGTTGCACGTGTGTGCGCCAACTATGAAGGCGGGCGGCCGCTCCTGCCAGCACTTCGGCCCGCGCCGCGTCCACCAATATTGGTCTCCACCACTGGCGTGACCTGGGGCGCGGTCACGCGGGCGCCGCTAGAGTGCAGGGATCCCCGCCCACTTCACGCCCCCAGGACCAGCCATTCACGACCTCGCCTCCCGGATCCGCCGTCTGCCCCCGTCCTGCGGCCCGGCCCGCCTGATCGCCGTCGACGGGCACGCCGGCTCGGGAAAGACCACGTTCGCCGCGCAGTTGGCCGCGGCGCTGGGCGGGGCTCCCGTGCTGCACCTCGACGACATCGCCAGCCACGACGAGCTGTTCGACTGGACCGGGCGTCTGCGGAGCCAGGTGATCGAACCGCTCGGCCACGGCGAGACCGCGCACTACACCCCCTACGACTGGCGGGCCCGCCGCTTCGGACCACCCCGCGCGCTGCCGCCCGCCCCGGTGATCCTCGTCGAGGGGGTCGGCGCGGGCCGCCGGGCTCTGCGCCCGCATCTGGCGCTGCTGCTGTGGATGGAGCTGCCACCCGAGGAGGCGTGGGCGCGCGGGCGGTCGCGGGACGGGGAGGAGCAGCGGGACTTCTGGGCCGGATGGATGCGGGCCGAGCGCCGTCACTTCGCCGACGATCCTTCCCGGCCGTTCGCCGACCTTCTGGTGCGCCAGTGCGAGAAGGGGTATGAGGTACTTCCGGGCCCTCGTGGGGACGTTGGACCGGACCAGCCCCCTCACGCACGGTGACGGACCGTCCGCAGTGTGCTGAACTTGTGAAGACCCTTGCAGGGGAACTTCCCGCAGTGCCTCAACTCGGCTTGACCGGGGGACCGTACAGGACTTACGTTCTCAATGTGCGGCCATTCGGAGCCGCCGACAGACGCGAAGCCCCCGGTTGTTCCCCCGTGATCGGGGGCTTCGTTCTGTCCTCCTCCTGTTTTCCGGGCGCCGCGCGGCGTAAATCGTTCACCCTCGGTCACCGAGCTGAGCGCGTCCGTCTGCTCCCACCTCGCCGAACGGCCCGTGCGGCACCCTTCGGCGCCGACTCCACCGCAGGTACGATGCCCTCGGTGCGACCTACGGACGGCAGCTTCGCGCACCTTGCAACTCCGGTCCGCGGTACAGCGGTTCGACCAAGGCAGCCGGCGGGCGACGGCCCGGCGGCAGACCGACGGGGGCACGGTTTGTGGGGGACGTGATGGACTTCGGCACCCAGGGCCCTCAGGCCCCGGCCGACCTCGCCTGGCTGCGAGGCGTGGACGCCTACACCATGGGAGCGTATCCACAGGCGGAGGAGGAGTTCCGGACCGCCGTGCGGATGGATCCCGGGATGGCCGACGGCTGGCTCGGGCTGCACGCCCTGCGCGTCGACACCACGACCGCGCTGCTTCGGATGTTCCGGCACCGGGACCGCTTCGGCGAGCAGCGCACCCGGCATCGCCGCACCCTCAACTCCTGGTACTGGCTGGGCTGGTGGGTGCAGCCGGTGCTGGAGAGCCCCCGCGACCTGCTGCTCGCGCACGCCTCCCACTGGCTGGACGGCCGCCATGTCCCCGAGCTCGACCGGGCCCTCGCCGGGCTGCCGCCCGTGGACACCGATCCCCAGGTCCGCTTCCTGCACGCCTGCCGTGCCTACCTGGTCAAGGACTGGGAACAGCTCGTCCGGCACACCGACCCACTGCTCGCCGACCCCATGCTCGGCATCGAGGCAGGGCTGTTCGGCGGCATGGCCCGGGTACGCCTGGAGATGTACGGACAGGCCGAGCCCTTGCTGTCGGCGGCCCTGATGCGCTGCCGCAGCGAGCAGCCACAGCGCAAGGAGCTGCGTTACTGGCTGGCGCGGGCCCACGAGGGCACGGGCCGCAGCGCGGCGGCGCTGCCCCTGTACCGTGCCGTGCACCGGGTCGACCCCGCCTTCATGGACACCTCGGCACGGCTCGCGGCGATCGCCGAGGGCGACGGATACGACGATGCCGCCGACCTCGCGGCGATCACGCTCACCGGCGCCGGGCAGGACTGCGGGGAGGGCCCGGACGGTCTGGACCCGCTCTTCGGCACCGAGGAGCGCGACCTGAAGCTGTCCGACCCCGAGCCGCCGACCGGTCCCCTGCCGTCGGTGACCGACCCGGCGGTGCGGGAGAAGACCGTGGCCACCGCGCAGTCGCTGCCCGCCGGGCCGACCGACCCCGGGCTGCTTGAGGAGGCGCTTGCCGAGCTGGAGCGCATGGTGGGCCTGGAACCGGTGAAACGGCAGGTCAAGGCGTTGTCGGCGCAGCTGAACATGGCACGGCTGCGGGCCGGCCAGGGGCTGCCGGTCCAGCCGCCGAAACGCCACTTCGTCTTCTCCGGCCCTTCCGGCACCGGCAAGACCACCGTCGCCCGGATCCTGGGCCGCGTCTTCTACGCCCTCGGCCTGCTCGGCGGCGACCACCTCGTGGAGGCCCAGCGGGCCGACCTGGTCGGCGAGTACCTCGGCCAGACGGCGGTGAAGGCCAACGAGCTGATCGACTCCGCGCTGGGCGGTGTGCTGTTCGTCGACGAGGCCTACGCCCTCTCCAACTCCGGTTACGGCAAGGGCGACGCGTACGGCGACGAGGCCCTGCAGGTGCTGCTGAAGCGGGCGGAGGACAACCGCGACCACCTGGTGGTGATCCTGGCCGGCTATCCCGAGGGCATGGACCGCCTCCTGGCCGCCAACCCCGGGCTGTCCTCCCGCTTCACCACCCGCGTCGACTTCCCCTCCTACCGGCCCCTCGAACTCACCGAGATCGGCAAGGTCCTCGCCGCCGAGAACGGCGACATGTGGGACGAGGAGGCGCTGGAGGAGCTGCGGTCCATCGCCGGACACGTGGTGGATCAGGGGTGGATCGACGAGCTGGGCAACGGACGGTTCCTGCGGACGCTGTACGAGAAGAGCTGCGCGTACCGGGATCTGCGGTTGTCGGTGTATCCGGGGACGCTGACCCGGGAGGACCTGGCGACGCTTCGGCTGCCCGATCTCATGCAGGCGTACGGGGAGGTGCTGTCGGGGCGGGGACCGCAGGATCCGTCGGCGATATGACGGACCCCGCGGCACCACCGCGGACGGGAGGCGGGCCCCGGCGGGCCGGCGCCGCGCGGCGCCCGCGCGCTCAGCCGGTGAGCGCCTCCTCCGGGGCCCCGGTCCTGGGCTCCGCCAGCTTCACCTCCGGCACCTGTCGATGCGCCGGATCCCGTACCTCACCGACCAGCAGCTCCAGTACGTCCTCCAGCGCCACCAGGCCGAGCACCTTGCCGGACGTGTCCGCCACCTGCGCCAGATGCGTGGCAGCCCGGCGCATCACCGTCAGCGCGTCGTCGAGCGGCAGCTCGGACCGCAGCGTGGTCATGGGCCGCCAGATCTGCTGGGGCACGGCCCGGTCGGAGTGCTCCAGATCCAGGACGTCCTTCACGTGCAGGTAGCCCATGAAGGCACCGGTCCCCGCGGCGATCGGGAAGCGGGAGTAGCCGGTGCGGGCGGTGAGCTCGACGATCTGGCCCGGCGTGACCGACGGGGGGACGGTCACCAGGGACTCGCTCTTGAGCAGCACGTCGGTGACCGGCCGGGAGCCCAGTTCCAGGGCGTCCTCCAGGCGCTCCTGCTCCTCCGGGTCCAGCAGGCCCGCCTGGCCGGAGTCCTCCACGAGCCGGTTGAGCTGCTCGCTGGTGAAGACGGCCTCGACCTCGTCCTTCGGCTCGACCCGGAAGAGCCGCAGGATGCCCTGGGCGCAGGCACCGAGGGCGACCGTGATCGGCTTGCAGAGGCGGGCGAAGGCCACCAGGCCGGGGCTGAGCCACAGCGCGACCTTCTCGGGGGCGGCCATCGCCAGGTTCTTCGGCACCATCTCGCCGATGACGAGGTGGAAGAAGACCACGGCGGCGAGCGCGATGACATAGCCGAGCGGGTGAACCATCCCGTGCGGCAGGTGGATCCACTCGAAGACCGGCTCCAGCAGGTGGGCGACCGTCGGCTCGGCCACCGCGCCCAGGGTCAGCGAGCAGACGGTGATGCCGAACTGGGCGGCCGCCATCATCTGCGGCAACCGCTCCAGGCCGTAGAGCACCTGGCGGGCCCGGGCGGTGCCGAGCGGTTCGATCTGGCTGCGGCGTACGGAGACCAGCGCGAACTCGGCGCCGACGAAGAAGCCGTTGGCGAGCACGAGCAGCGCGGCGAAGAGGAGTTGCAGCAGGCTCATCGGGAGACCTCCGCCGCGACGGGGGCCGTCCGCACCAGCCGCACGCGCTCGGCGCGGTAGTGGCCGACCTGGCGCACGGACAGCCGCCAGCCGGGCAGCTCGGCCTTGTCGCCGACGGCCGGGATACGGCCGAGCAGGTCGGCGACCAGGCCGGCGACGGTCTCGTACGGCCCTTCCGGCACATCGAGGCCTATGCGCTGCAGGATGTCGACACGGCAGCTGCCGTCGGCATCCCAGGCGGGCCTGCCGTCCTCGGACGGGGCGGCGGCGAGTTCGGGCAGTTCGTTGAGCACGTCGTCGTGCTCGTCGTGGACCTCGCCGACGATCTCCTCGACGATGTCCTCCAGCGTGACGACGCCGGCCGTGCCGCCGTACTCGTCGACGACGACCGCGATGGGCTGCTCGCTGCGCAGACGGGCGAGCAGGGGCTGGACGGGCAGCGTCTCGGGGACGAGCAGCGCCGGGCGGGCGATACGGCCGACGGGGGTGCGCAGGCGGTCCTGCACGGGCACCGCGAGGGCGTCCTTGAGGTGGGCCATGCCGACGATCTCGTCGATCTTCTCCCGGTAGACGGGGAAGCGGGACAGGCCGGTGGCGCGGGTCAGGTTGACCACGTCCTCGGCGGTCGCCGACGACTGCAGGGCGCTCACCTTCACGCGCGGGGTCATGACATGCTGCGCGGTCAGCTCGGCCAGCGAGAGGGTTCGTACAAAAAGGTCCGCTGTGTCCTGTTCCAGGGCGCCGGCCTGCGCGGAGTGCCGGGCGAGCGAGACGAGTTCGTCGGGGGTGCGGGCGGAGGCCAGCTCCTCGGTCGGCTCGATGCCCAGGGCGCGGACGAGACGGTTGGCGACGGCGTTCAGACCGGCGATCACCGGGTGGAACAGGCGTGCGAAGGCGTGCTGCGGGCCGGCGACGAAGCGCGCGACCTGCATGGGCCGGGACACGGCCCAGTTCTTGGGCACGAGCTCGCCGATCACCATCTGCACGGCCGAGGCCAGCAGCATGCCGACGACCACGGCCACGCCGGACACCGCGCCCTCGGGGATGCCGATCGCGGTGAACGGGCCGTCCAGCAGCTGGGCGAGCGCCGGTTCGGCGAGCATGCCGACGACGAGGGAGGTGATGGTGATGCCGAGCTGGGTGCCGGAGAGCTGGAAGGACAGCTCCTTGAGCGACTCGACGACCCGGTGGGCTCGTCGGTCGCCCTCGGCGGCGGCCTTCTCGGCCTCCGTGGCCTCGACCGTGACCAGGCCGAACTCGGCCGCCACGAAGAAGCCGTTGGCCAGGATCAGCAGGAAAGCGGCTGCCAGGAGCAGCAGGGGGATGGTCATGATGCCGCCGCCTCCGCGCTATGTCGGCAGGGGGCGGCGCAGGTACTGCAGGACGATCCGTCCATCGCCGGAGTAGGTCACTCCTCGGGTAGCAGGAGCCCCTGTGCACCGGGCGGTGCGACAGAGGCGGAGGCGCATAGGGTGCGCCTCCGCCACCAGATTAATCAAGACAGGGGTGCCTGCGGCAGGGTGGATGTCCCCGAGAAGGCCCCAAGGCCGCCCCGAGTCAGCCCCGAGTCAGCCCTGAGGTGCCTCGGGGTGCGCGGTGGAGCGGGCCTCGGCGAGCGCCCGCAGGGCGCGCGCGTCGGCGATGGCCCGCTGCTTGGCGATGCCCGGCTGGATGCCGAGCGCGGGCAGGCTGGTGCCGTCGCTGAGGTTGAGGAACACCCACGGGTCGCCCGGGCGGAGGTTCACCTGAAGGATCTCGGCCCATTCCAGGCGGCGTTTGTTGGTGAGGTTGACGACGGTGACGCCGTCCTCGTCGGCGACGACCTTGGGCCGGGCCAGCAGGAGCAGGACGCTGTCCAGGAGCAGCGCCGTGAGGACGAAACTGAGGCGCTCCCCGGTGCTGAGGTGTTCCAGCAGCATCGCGACCGTCGTGATGACCACGAACATCACCACGGCGGAGGTCAGCAGGACGGCACGGGTGCGGCCCGGCCGGAAGGTGACGGGAAGTGCGGGCAGATCCGGCATGACGAACGGTTCCCCCGTCGGCTCAGAGGCGGCAGGCGTGGATGGCCGTGGTCAGGATGGCCCGTGCGCCGATCTCGTACAGATCGTCCATGATCCGCTGGGCCTCCTTGGCGGGGACCATCGCGCGGACGGCGACCCAGCCCTCGTTGTGCAGCGGGGAGACGGTCGGCGACTCCAGGCCGGGGGTGAGCGCGACGGCCTTCTCCAGCTGTTCGACGCGGCAGTCGTAGTCCATCATCACGTAGGTCCGGGCCACCAGGACGCCCTGGAGACGGCGCAGGAACTGCTGCACCTTGGGCTCCTCGGGGTCCGCGCCGGTGCGGCGGATCACGACGGCCTCGGACTTCATGATCGGCTCGCCGATGATCTCCAGGCCCGCGTTGCGCAGCGAGGTCCCGGTCTCGACGACGTCGGCGATGACCTCTGCGACACCGAGCTCGATGGCGGTCTCGACGGCGCCGTCGAGGTGGACGACGGAGGCGTCGATGCCGTTGTCGGCGAGGTGCTTGGCGACGATGCCCTCGTAGGAGGTGGCGACCGTCATGCCGTTGAGGTCGCCGACGCCGCCGGCCGTGCCCGGCTTGGTGGCGTAGCGGAAGGTGGAGCGGGCGAAGCCCAGCGGCAGGATCTCCTCGGCGTTGGCGCCGGAGTCGATGAGCAGGTCGCGGCCGGTGATGCCGATGTCGAGCTGGCCGGAGGAAACGTAGATCGCGATGTCGCGGGGGCGGAGGTAGAAGAACTCGACGTCGTTCTCGGGGTCGACGATCCGCAGTTCCTTGGACTCGCGGCGCTGCTGGTAGCCGGCCTCATGCAGCATCTCCGCCGCAGGGCCTGACAGGGAACCCTTGTTGGGGACGGCGATGCGCAGCATGAGGTCGGCTTCCTTTGCGTGAAGGGGTGTGTGTCTGAAAAAGGGGCTTTACAGGTGGGCGTAGACGTCGTCCAGGGAGATGCCGCGAGCGACCATCATCACCTGGACGTGGTACAGCAGCTGCGAGATCTCCTCGGCGGCCGCCTCCTTGCCCTCGTACTCGGCGGCCATCCAGACCTCGGCGGCCTCCTCGACGACCTTCTTGCCGATGGCGTGGACCCCCTTCCCGACCAGCTCGGCGGTGCGGGAAGTGGCGGGGTCGCCGTGGGCGGCCTTGTGCTGGAGCTCGGTGAAGAGCTCCTCGAACGTCTTCTTGGACATGGTGGCGCCCACTTTACGCGTGTGCCGGCGGGCCTAACGCCAGGGTTCGGATACTGAGCGGAGCGTGGCCGCCGTCGCCACCGCCGCCGTCACCGCCTCGTGCCCCTTGTCCTCGTTGCTGCCGGGCAGACCCGCCCGGTCCAGGGCCTGCTCCTCGGTGTCACAGGTCAGTACGCCGAAGCCGACGGGGACGCCGGTGTCGACGGAGACCTGGGTGAGGCCCTGGGTGACGCCCTGGCACACGTAGTCGAAGTGGGGGGTGCCGCCGCGGATGACGACGCCGAGGGCGACGATCGCGTCGTAGCCGCGGCCCGCGAGGACCTTGGCGACGACGGGGAGTTCCCAGCTGCCGGGCACCCGGAGCAGGGTCGGCTCGTCGATCCCCAGGTCGTGCAGCGCCCGCAGGGCGCCGTCCACCAGACCGTCCATCACCTTCTCGTGCCACTGCGCCGCGATGACGGCGACCCTGAGGTCACCCACGTTGCGTACGGTCAGCTCCGGTGCACCCTTGCCGCTCACGTTCTCGTGTCTCCTCGGTTCTCTTACTGGTTGCTGCAGGCGGACACGGGGGACGGGTCCAGCCAGGGCAGGTCGTGGCCCATCCGGTCCCGCTTGGTGCGCAGGTACCGGAGGTTGTGTTCACCCGCCTGTACGGGCATCGGCTCGCGGCCGGTGACCTTGAGGCCGTGGCGGACGAGCGCCGCGGTCTTGTCGGGGTTGTTGGTCATCAGGCGCAGGCTGCGCACGCCGAGGTCCCGCAGCATCTGGGCCCCGGCGCCGTAGTCGCGGGCGTCGGCGGGCAGGCCGAGCTCCAGGTTGGCGTCGAGCGTGTCGTGGCCCTGTTCCTGGAGCTCGTACGCGCGCAGCTTGGACAGCAGGCCGATGCCGCGCCCCTCGTGTCCGCGCAGGTAGACCACCACTCCCCTGCCCTCGGCCTGGATGCGGGCCAGGGAGGTGTCCAGCTGGGGGCCGCAGTCGCAGCGGGCGGAGCCGAAGACGTCGCCGGTGAGGCATTCGGAGTGGACGCGGACGAGGACGTCCTCGCCGTCGCCGATGTCGCCGTGCACGAGGGCGATGTGCTCGACGCCGTCGACGGTGGAGCGGTAGCCGTACGCCGTGAACGTGCCGTGGACGGTGGGCAGGCGGGTCTCGGCCTCGCGGCGGACGGTGGGCTCACTGCTGCGGCGGTAGGCGATCAGGTCCTCGATGGAGATGATCGTCAGGCCGTGCTTGCGGGCGAAGGGGATCAGCTCGGGCAGGCGCAGCATCTGGCCGTCCTCGCCGGCGATCTCGACGATGGCACCGGCCGGGCGCAGGCCCGCCAGCCGGGCGAGGTCGACGGCGGCCTCGGTGTGGCCGTCACGCGCCAGCACGCCGCCCGGCCTGGCCCGCAGCGGGAAGATGTGGCCGGGGCGGACGAGGTCCGAGGGCTCCGCCGTGCCGCTCGCGAGCAGTTGCAGCGTGGTCGCGCGGTCGGAGGCCGAGATGCCGGTGGTCACGCCGTGCGCGGCGGTGGCGTCCACGGAGACGGTGAACGCGGTCTTCATGGACTCGGTGTTGTCCTCGACCATCTGCGGGAGCTGGAGCCGGTCGAGTTCCTCGCCCTCCATGGGGGCGCAGATCAGGCCGCGGCACTCGCTCATCATGAAGGCGACGATCTCCGGGGTCACCTTCTCGGCGGCGATGACGAGGTCGCCCTCGTTCTCCCGGTCCTCGTCGTCGACGACCACGATCGGGCGGCCGGCGGCGATGTCGGCGATGGCCTGTTCGACGGGGTCGAGCGCGAAGTCCTCGATGCCGTCGGTGCTGTACAGGATGGGGGCCGCGGTCATGCGGGCGCTCCTTCCAGAACGGGCCGCGCGGCCTTGCGGGAGCGCAGCCACCAGTCGCGCAGGCCCCACAGGACGAGCGCGCCGTAGATGACGTAGACGAAGCCGGAGAAGGCGAAGCCGTTGGCGAAGTTGAGCGGCACGCCGACCAGGTCGACGAGCAGCCAGGCGAACCAGAACTCGACCATGCCGCGCGCCTGGGCGTACATGGCGACGACGGTGCCGACGAAGATGTAGGCGTCCGGCCAGGGGTCCCAGGACAGCGTCGGGAAGGCGGTGAACAGGCCGCCGACCGCGAGGGTGCCGAGGGCGGCGGCGCCGGCCAGCACCCCGCGCTCGCGCCAGGTGGCGAACCGTACGGCGATGTGACCGTCCTCCGCCTGCCCCTTGCCGCGCTGCCACTGCCACCAGCCGTAGCCGGCGACGAGCATGACGACGACCTGTTTGCCCGCGCTGCCGGAGAGGTGGGCGGTGGCGAAGGCCGCGAAGAGGATGAGGCCGGAGACGAACTGGGCGGGCCAGGTCCAGATGGAGCGCCGCCAGCCGAGGGCGAGGGCGGCCAGACCGATCACGTTGCCGATCATGTCCGACCACTTGATGTGCTGCCCGAACAGCGTGAACGCCTCGGAGTTGAGCCAGTTCACCGGCCGGCCCCCTGACTCGCCAGCAGCCGCTCGACGTACTTGGCGATGACGTCGACCTCAAGGTTGACAAGATCGCCGCTCTGCTTGTGGCCGAGCGTGGTCAGCGCGAGGGTCGTGGGGATCAGGCTGACGGTGAAGTAGTCCGGACCGGCGTCGACGACGGTGAGGCTGATGCCGTCGACGGTGATGGACCCCTTCTGGACGACGTAGCGGGCGAGGTCCGCCGGGAGCGAGATCTTGACGATCTCCCAGTGCTCGGAGGGCTTGCGCTCAAGGATCTCGCCGGTGCCGTCGACATGGCCCTGCACGATGTGCCCGCCGAGGCGTGCACCGACCGCGGTGGGGCGTTCGAGGTTGACGCGGGAGCCGACGGTGAGGACGCCCAGGCTGGAGCGGTTCAGCGTCTCGGCCATAACGTCTGCGGTGAACTCGTCGCCCTCGTGGTCGACGACCGTGAGGCAGACGCCGTTGACGGCGATGGAGTCGCCGTGTTGTGCGCCCTTGGTGACGACGGGGCCGCGCAGGCGGAAGCGACAGGCGTCGTCGAGGTTCTCGACGGCGGTGACCTCGCCCAGCTCTTCGACGATTCCGGTGAACACTTCCCGGGTCCTCCTGCCTCTTCGGGCACGGACTCCGGGGCTGTCGATGACGACGGACTGGACGAGCGAGGACACCGGGTACGACGCCGGACGGAGTCCGCCCGCAGGGCGAACCGCTTCGGCGGCGCGCACGTATGCCCGCTCGCCGCGCACTGCCTCCCATCCGGACTTTAACCGTCGGTCCAGGAATTTCACCTGGTCAACCGGCCGCTGGAGGCGACCGGGTCGCGGACTGTAACCGCCGGTTCGGAATTTCACCGACCCCGGAGTGCGCTGCTTTAGGTACAGGGCCAGTGTGCCACGCCTGATCGATGTCCATACGGGCGGAGGGTGTGGGCTCGCTCACAGAGCGCTTCCGTGGACTTCTCGTACGGTGCATGACAGACCCAACCGGCGCACGGCACGGCGGCCTTGAGGCGACCCACACCTATTGACGGACTGGTCTAGTCCTTTTACTGTCCGCTGGAACACGGACCGGCCCGGCGGCGGTGACGACGGCCCTTGCCCGCCGCCGGGCCCCTCGTGCGTGCCCAGGTGCGGGTCGTGGTGCTCCCGGACAAGCTGGGGGTCGTACGAAGGGACGGAACAGCATGACCACCATCCTGGTGACCGGCGGCACCGGAACGCTCGGCCGGCACGTCACCGAGCGCCTGCGGGCGGCCGGGCACGAGGTGCGGGTGCTCAGCCGGCACAGCCGGCCGTACGCCGTCGACCTGCGCGAGGGCGGGCCGGCCCTGGAGGCCGCCGTGGCGGGCGTGGACACGATCGTGCACTGCGCGAGTTCGCCGCGCGGCGGTGACGAGCGGGCGGCCACGAACCTGATCGCGGCGGCGCGCCGGGCCGGGGTGGGGCACCTGGTCTACATCTCGATCGTCGGCATCGACCGGGCGCCGCTCGGCTACTACCGGACGAAGCTCACCGTGGAGAGGCTGATCGAGGAGTCGGGGCTGGGCTGGACGGTCCTGCGCACCACGCAGTTCCACGATCTGCTGGTCAGGGTGTTCCAGGCGCTGGCCAAGCTCCCGGTCATGCTGCTGCCGGCCGGTGTCCGGGACCAGCCCGTCGAGGTGGCGGAGGTCGCGGACCGGCTCGCCGAGCTGGCCGTGGGCACACCGGCGGGGCGGGTCGAGGACATGGCCGGGCCCGCGGTACGGACGCTGGAGTCGCTGGCCCACGCGTATCTGAAGGCGGCCGGGCAGCGCCGGGCGGTGCTGAACGTGCCGCTGGCCGGGGAGGCGTACCGGGGTTTCCGGGCGGGCGGGCACCTCGCCCCGGAGCGGGCCGTGGGCAAGGGGACGTTCGAGGAACATCTGGCGGCGCGGTTCGGTGGTGCGCGTCAGGAGTAGGACCCCGCGACGCCGGGATGATCCGAACGACAGGGCCTAGCGCTCCGGTGGCGCGAACAACTCCTCCTGTGCCCGTTCCCGCGCCGTCAGCAGTGCCCCACGCAGTACCGCTCCGCCGCCCAGCATGCTCGGACGCACCTCCGTCGGCAGGGGTGACATGCGGGCGAGGTGGTCCCGTACGCGAGTGGCGAGCGCGTCGCCGCCCGCGCGGCCGATCTCGCCGGCCAGGATCACGCAACCGGGGTCCAGGACGGAGACGACCGCGGCGGTGCCGAGGGCGACGCGCTCGGCGAGGGCGTCGAGGAAGCGCTCGGCGGACGGGTCCGCGTCGGCCGGCCGGGCCCCCGCGCGCGATGCCGGGCCGGCCCGGAGAACCGCCTCCCTCACCAGCGCCGCCGCGTGGGGCGCGTGCGGGGGGACGGCCACCGCCATGCCGTGTTCCGCCGCGAGGCCGGCCACCGCCCCCGCCCCGGCGAGCGAGTGGAAGCCGCCGGCGCAGTCGGTGGCAGAGGGCAGTCCCGTGGTCCCCGGTACCGGCAGGAAGCCGATCTCGCCCGCGCCGCCGGAGGCACCCCGCCGCAGCGTGCCGTCGAGGACGAGCGCGGCGCCGATGCCCATGCCGAGCCACAGCAGGACGAACGTGTCCCGGTCCTGGGCGGCCCCGTCGCGCTGTTCGGCGAGGGCGGCGAGGTTGGTCTCGTTCTCGACGCTGACGCGGGCCTCCGGGAACCGCTCCTGGAGGGCCGCCACCAGCCGGCGGTGCCACTCGGGCAGACCGGTGGAGCCGCGGAGGTCTCCGCTCGCCGGGTCGATCAGGCCGGGGGCGCCGATGCCGACGGTGTGCAGCCGGTCGGCCCCGGCCTCCTTGGCCACCCGCTCGACCAGCCCGACCGCCTGCTCCACCGCGGGGCCGGTCCCCGCCTCGTCGCCGATCGGCACCGACGCCTCGGCGAGCACCCGGCCGACCAGGTCGGACACGATCACGGTGACGCCTTCGAGGCGCACGTCCAGCGCGGCCAGATGGGCCCGGTCGGCGACGATCCCGTACAGCTTCGCGTTCGGCCCGCGGCGCTGCTCCCCCGACTCCCCGACCACGGCGATCAGTCCGGAGGCGGTGAGGCGTTCGACGAGGTCGGCGACGGTCGGCCGGGACAGGCCGGTCAGCTGCTTCAACTGCCCCGCCGTCAACGGGCCCTCCTGCTGGAGCAGACGCAGGGCGAGCCGGTCGTTGATGGCCCGGGCGGTGCTCGGGGATGCGGGCATGCCGGGATCCTTCCAGATCGGTGGAGGCGCGGGCTCACCCCACCGGTAATCCCCTATCTATCAGGCAGGGTTCCTGATAGTTTACGTCGCCGAAGCGGGACCGGCGCGGGGAGCAGACCCGGGGAGGGGCGGACAGAATGAGTGCGGTGGCCTACGAGCAACGCGAGGTGAGGCGCGCCCGGTACGCCGTGGCGGCCGTGTTCGCCGTGCACGGCGCCGTCACCGGCTCGTTCGCGACCCGTGTGCCGTGGATCCAGGATCACGCCGGGGTCAGCGCGGGCCAGCTCGGGCTGGCGCTCGCCTTCCCGGCGCTGGGCGCGTCCGTGGCGATGCCGCTCGCGGGCAGCATCAGCCACCGCTTCGGCGCCCGCAACGCCCTGCGCGGCCTGATCGCCCTGTGGACCCTCTCGCTGGTCCTGCCGTCCCTCGCTCCCGATCTGCTCACCCTCTGTCTGGCGCTGTTCACCTACGGCGCCACGGCGGGCATGGCGGACGTGGCGATGAACGCGCTCGGCGTCGAGGTCGAGAACCGCCTCGGCCGGTCGATCATGTCCGGTCTGCACGGCATGTGGAGCGCGGGCGCCCTGATCGGTTCGGCGGCCGGGACGCTCGCCGCCCACCTGGGTTCGGACGCCCGCCTGCACCACGTGCTGGCCGCGGCGGCCCTCACCCTCATCGGCGTACTCTCCTGCCGGTGGGTGCTCGACCTGCAGCCCGCCGAGGACGAGGAGCCGCCGCCGCGGTTCGCCCTGCCGCCCCGGTCGGCGCTGCTGATCGGCGCGGTCGGGTTCTGCGCGGTGTTCGCGGAGGGCGCGAGCCTCGACTGGTCGGCGGTCTACCTGCGCAACCAGCTGGAGACCTCCGCCGGTCTCGCCGCCGCGTGCACGACGGGCTTCACGCTCACCATGGCGCTCGCCCGGTTCGCGGGCGACCGGGTGGTGGACCGTTTCGGCTCGGTGCGCACGGTCCGGGTGAGCGGTGTCCTGGCCGCCCTCGGCGGGCTGCTGATCGTCGTCGCGGGACATCCGGCGGTGGCGATGGCCGGGTTCGCGCTGATGGGGCTGGGCATCGCGGTGGTCGTTCCGCTGTGCTTCGCGGCGGCCGGCCGCAGCGGCTCCAACCCCAGCCTCGCCATCGCGGGCGTCGCGACCATCACCTACACCTCGGGGCTGATCGCCCCGAGCGCGATCGGCGGTCTGGCCCAGGCGACCAGCCTGACGGTGTCGTTCGGCCTGGTGACCGTGCTGGCGTGCGGGCTGGCCGTGTTCGCGGGCGTGCTGCGCGCCGGCGACCGCGACCGCCCGAAGGTCAGCCGTCCGAACGCCGCGGTGCCCGACCCGCGGCCCTGACGGCGTCGCCCGCGGCGGGACAGCGGGCGCGGAGAGCCGCGGCGCACCCCTGACAATGGTCCGGTCACCCGCACGCACGACGAAAGCGAACCGCACCATGGATCTCGGCGTCCGCTGGAAACTGCACGGCGACGGACGCACCCCGGCGCCCGGAGCGGTGGTCCGCCCCGACGAACGGCTCTCCTGGCCCCGCACGGTGGGGCTCGGCGCCCAGCACGTGGTGGCAATGTTCGGGGCGTCCTTCGTCGCGCCGATACTTATGGGCCTGGACCCCAACCTCGCGATCATGATGTCGGGCGTCGCGACCGTCGTCTTCCTGCTCGCCACCCGCGGCCGGGTGCCCAGCTACCTCGGCTGCTCGCTCTCCTTCGTCGGCGTCGCCGCGGTCATCCGGGCGCAGGGCGGCGCGAGCGCCACGGTGACCGGCGCGGTCCTCGTCGTCGGCGTGGCGCTGTTCCTGGTGGGTCTCGCCGTGCAGCGCTTCGGGGCACGGATCATCCATGCCGCGATGCCGCCGATCGTCACCGGCGCGGTGGTGATGCTGATCGGCTTCAACCTGGCTCCCGTGACCGCCTCCACGTACTGGCCGCAGGACCAGTGGACAGCCCTGCTGGTGATGCTGTTCACCGGTCTGGCCGTGGTCTGCCTGCGCGGTTTCTGGTCCCGGATCGCGATCTTCCTCGGGCTTGTCTTCGGGTACGGCGTCTCCTGGGCCTTCGACCGGATCTTCGGCAGGATCCACTCGGTCGACGCGAGCGGGAAGCTCACCGACCACTGGCGGCTCGACCTCTCCGGTGTGGGCAAGGCCGACTGGGTGGGCCTGCCGACCCTGCACGGGCCCTCCTTCGAGTGGTCGGCGATCCTGGTCGCCCTGCCCGTCGTCATCGCGCTGGTCGCCGAGAACGCCGGGCATGTGAAGGCGGTCGGCGAGATGACCGGCGACTCGCTGGACGACAGGCTCGGCACGGCGATCGCGGCCGACGGCGTCGGATCCATGCTGTCCACCGCGGTCGGCGGCCCGCCCAACACCACGTACTCGGAGAACATCGGCGTGATGGCCGCGACCCGCGTCTACTCCACCGCCGCCTACTGGGCGGCCGCCGGCTTCGCCCTGCTGTTCGGCATCTGCCCGAAGTTCGGCGCGGTCGTGGCCGCGATCCCGGGCGGTGTCCTCGGCGGCATCACCGTCATCCTGTACGGCATGATCGGCCTGCTGGGCGCACAGATCTGGATCAACGCCAAGGTGGACCTGCGCAATCCGCTCAACCTGGTGCCGGCCGCGGCGGGCATCATCATCGGCGTCGGCAACGTCACGATGAAGTTCACCGACACGTTCTCGCTGAGCGGCATCGCGCTGGGCACGCTGGTCGTCATCACCGGCTACCACGCGCTGCGCGCCTTCGCCCCGGCCCATCTGAAGACTCAGGAGCCGTTGCTGGACGAGGGCACCTCCTCCTACGACGAGGCCAGGTCGTAGGCGTACGACGGCGAGAACGTCCCCGGCGCCCCCTTGCAGCCGTCCGACTCCCCCGGCAGCTTCACCCACAGGTAGGCGTCGATCCGCGCCTCACCGGTGCTGAGCGTCGGCGTCCGGCCCAGCTTGCGGCCCTCCGGATCGCACCACGCGCCCTCGGCCGGGGCGCCGTTGCCGTTGCGGCTGGTGTCGACGACGGCGCCCAGGCCCGGCGGTCCGCCCAGGGCGTCGAGCACCGCCCGGTCGTAGGCGACCTCGTCGGCCGTGGTGTGGAAGTTGGAGACGTTGCTGAAGATCCCGTCGGAGGAGTCGGCCGAGGCGGCACCGGCCTGCCGCAGCCACCCCGCCTGCTGGGCGGGCGTGTGCCAGCCGGAGTGGCCCGCGTCGAAGTAGACCCGCGCCTTTGGGTCGGCGTCCTTCAGGACACGCCCGGCGCGGGCCAAGGAGGCGAAGCGGTCGGCACGCGCACCGGCGGAGAGGCACTCGGACTGGGCGACCGAGTCCGGCTCCAGGATCACGATGACCTCCTCGGAGCCCAGCCCCGCCGCGAACCGGTCGATCCAGGCGTCGTACGCGTCGAGGTCCGGCGCCCCGCCATGGGAGTGCCCGCCGCAGTCGCGGTCGGGGATGGCGTACGGCACGACGACCGGCACCCGGTCCCGGGCGACGCCGCCCGCCGTGACCGCGCGGACCCGTGCGGTGATGGTCGCGGGCGTGAAGTCGGCGAACCACACCGCGGCCGGCTGATCGGCGATGCGGGACTCGATGACCTCACGGCGCGGGTCGTCGGGGTGGGCGCGGACCCAGTCGAGCACCTGGGAGTCGGGGTGCCGGTAGAGCCGGGCGGAGGGGGTGGCGGTCCGCCGCCCCTGCTTCCTCTCGGCCTTCGCCGTCGGTGAGGGCGTGGGACCGGCCTTCCTTCGCGAAGGGGAAGAAGGCGAAGGGGCCGGGGACGCGGACCTGGTGACCGACGGCGACACCGAGGGCACGACCGGCAGGGAGTCCAGGCGCGGGGAACGCGTCACCTCGGGCCGTGCCCGGTCCGAGTCGCGCCGCTCGTCGAGCGCGGTCAGCATCCCGGCGGCGGCGCCGACCGCGACCACGACCGAGGCCGCCATGACCATGGCGTTGCGCCGGACGGCGCGCCTGCGCCGGGCCCTGCGCTCGGCCAGCCGCCGGGCACGTGAGCCTGACACGGTACGAGTCCCCCTCCCCCGCCCGGCGGGCGCGTTCCCCCGTTCTGGGGAAGCGTCGAGCCCGCGGGTACTGGGGTCAGCCTAGAGCTGTCACCCTGCCCCCATGGCGCACCGTGAACAAGTCATCACCGCGGTCGACGCGGTCATCTCGCGCATGCGCGCCCTCGGCGCGACCCTTCCCGCCGGGGACGGCGTCGCGGTCTTCAACCGCGTCTACCTCGCCGTCACCGAGGCGGTCGACCGGTGCGTCGACACCGGCGGGTTCGCGGACGCGCAAGCCGCGATCACGCTGGACGTACGGTTCGCGGAGCGCTATCTGGCGGCCGTCGACGCGGCGGCGGACGAGCGGCGTCCGCCCGCCTGCTGGCGGCCGTTGTTCCAGTTCCGGCGCCACCCGGGCGTACGACCACTGCAGTTCGCGCTGGCGGGCATCAATGCGCACATCGGTCACGATCTGGCGCTCGCCGTGGTGGACGCCTGCCGTACGCTCGGCTGCGAACCCGCCGCACTGGAGGACGAGTTCGACCGGGTGGGCGACCTCCTCGTCTCGCTGGAGGAACGCATCCGCGAAGATCTGATGCCGGGCCCCGACCTCCTCCAGATCGCCGATCCGCTGACGCACCTGCTCGGCTCGTGGAGCCTGGAGCGCGCCCGGGACGCCGCGTGGACGGCGGCCCGGGCGCTGTGGGCGCTGCGTGGGCTCCCCGACGTCGCCGAGGAGTTCACCGACCGGCTGGACGCGGCGGTGGGCCTCGCGGGCCGCATGCTGCTCACGCCGCTGCCGGACTGACCCGGGCCCCCTGCCCCGGGCTCAGTCCTCCGGCAGCTCCACCGGCGCGATCTCGTCGTACACGTCGCCGGGGCCGGGGTTGGCCGGGTCGGTCGCCCCGCCGAGGTGGTGCATGACGCCCCAGACCGCGTTCAGCGCGGTCTGCACGGCTCCCTCGGCCCAGCCGGCCGTCCAGGAGATGTCGTCGCCGGCGAGGAAGATGCCCCGCTTGTCCTCGGGCAGCCGGTCCTGCATGAAGTGGGTGAACAGGCGTCGCTGGTAGCGGTAGTGGCCGGGCAGGTTGGCCTTGAACGCGCCCATGAAGTAAGGCTCGTTCTCCCAGGAGACCGTCACCGGGTTGCCGATGATGTGCTTCCTGATGTCGACCTTCGGGTAGATCTCGCCGAGCGACTTCAGCATGACCTCCATCCGCTCGTTCGCGGACAGCGGCAGCCACTTCAGGCTGTCGTCGCACCAGGTGTAGGAGAGGCAGATGACGGCGGGCTTGTCCGGCCCGTTGTCGAGCAGGTAGGTGCCGCGCGTCATGCGGTCGGTGAGCGTCATCGACATGACGTCACGCCCCGTCGGGTTTCCCTTGTCGTCGACGGCCTTGTCCAGCCAGAAGGGCCGGTCGACCGGGACGAAGAGCTTGGAGCTCTCCATGTAGTGGGTGCGCTCGATGGCCGTCCAGTGGTCGATCGGGAAGAGCGAGTCGTCGCAGTCGATCTTCGACAGCAGCATCCAGGACTGGGCGGTGAAGACGGCCGCCCGGTACGTCCGGATGTCGCCGTTCGCGTCCGTCACGGTGATCCGGTTGCCCGCGGTGCGGTGCAGGCGGGTCACGGCCGGGCGCGGCTCGCCCTTGTCGTGCAGTCTCGCCAGCGAGGTCCCGTGGGCCCAGTGCACGATCTTCTCCGGCTCGCGCTCCCACAGGCGCAGGGGCAGCTGCTGGGAGCCGCCGACGATGCCGCGGTGGTGGTCGTCGGCCTCGGTGTAGACGACGCGCAGGATTTCGAGGATCGAGTTGGGGAAGTCGGTGTCCCAGCCTCCGGTCCCGAAGCCGACCTGGCCGAAGATCTCGCGGTGCCGGAAGGACCTGAAGGCCTCGGAGTCGCAGAGAAAGCCGTAGAAGGTCTGGTTGTCGAGCCGCTCCACGAGCTTCGACCAGATCTCGCGGATGCGCGGCACGTCCCGCTCGCGCAGGGCACGGTTCATGTCGGAGAAGTCGGCGCCCTCCTCCAGGCACCGGTTCCAGGCGTCCGCCACGTCCCGGTAGACCTGCGGCAGGTCGTCGATCGTCTCGGCGTAGTGGCTCTCGCCCTTGAGGTCGACGACGGTCGACGGAGTGGCCTCCGCGAGGGGGTTGGGGAAGGGGCGGGTCTCAAGCCCCACCAGGTCGATGTAGTGCTGGAGGGCCGTGGAGGACGGCGGGAAGCGCATCGCGCCCATTTCGGCGGTGAGCGCCGGGTCGCAGCCCTCGAAGCCCACCGTGCGCAGCCGGCCGCCGATCTGGTCGGCCTCGTAGACGACGGGCCTGAGGCCCATCTTCATCAGCTCGTAGGCGGCCACGATGCCGGACAGGCCCCCGCCGATGACCGCGACCTCGGTGCCGTGCTCGGTCGCGGGGATCTGGCCCAGGCCCGCCGGGTGGGCGAGGAAGTCGTCGTACGCGTACGGGAAGTCCGGGCCGAACATGGTGATCGGCGGCTGCTGCTCGTCTGCGTGCTCGACGGCGTTGGGCACCGTGGACGTCATGGGGTACGGACTCCTTGCACAAGAAAGACTGGTGTGGGTTTCAGGCGAGGGACCCGTAGAGGCCGGGGCGGCGGTCCGTCAGATACGGGTTCGCCTCGCGGGAGACGGCGAGGAAGGCCGGATCGACGTCGGCGAGGACGAGTTCCTCACCACGTCCCGCGCGGCTGCGGGCGACCCCGTCGGGCCCGGCGAGGGTGGAGAGCCCGACGAAGTCGAAGTCCCCTTCCCGGCCCACGCGGTTGACGTACGCGACGTACATCTGGTTCTCGAAGGCGCGCACCGGGACGAGCGACTCGGCGACGAACTGGAACGGGTGCATCTGCGCGGTGGGCACCAGCAGGAGGTCGGTGCCGGCCAGGGCGTGGGCGCGGACGTTCTCCGGGAACTCGACGTCGTAGCAGATGATCAGGCCGACGGTCAGACCGCCCAGCTCGGCCTGGACGACCGGCTGCTCGCCCGGCGTGAAGTGGTCGTGCTCGAAGCAGCCGAAGAGGTGGGTCTTGCGGTAGTTGGCCAGACGAGTGCCGTCGGCGGAGATCAGCTGGGCGGAGTTGAAGACCTGGTCGGCCGAGCGCTCCGGGTACCCGTACGCGATCGCCAGGCCGTGGCGCGTGGCCGTCTCCGCGATCGCGTCGGCCGCGTCGCCGTCGGCGGGCTCGGCGAGCCGGGCGATGTCGTCGCCGATCGCGTACCCGGTCAGGAACATCTCCGGCGCCACCAGCAGCCCGGCACCCGCGGCGGCGGCACGGCCCGCGGCCTCGTCGAGGACCTTCAGGTTCTCGGCGGTGGAGCCGGGCCGTCCGGAGCTCTGGAGCAGGGCGGTGCGCATGCGTGATCCTCACCGGTACGCGGGGGGGTTGGGGGCCAGATAGACGGTACGGTCGGCGGGCTCGGCCGGACAAGGAGCGGCCGTTGCGCACCGGTGAGCGGTCCGTTGCGTCCTTCACGGGTCCGGCGGCGATTCGTTGCGCGGCCTGACACACGACTGCAGGCGCAGGAAGCGCAGGGCTTTCCGCGCCGGACGGCGGAGGAGCGGTCCCGCCTGCGGCGCGATGTGGCGCGGGCGCGGTGCCGGAACAGTGGTGAGCGTTCGAAGCACCGCAGTCACCTGCCGAAAGGACCACCATTCGACGCGCACCTGGCCGCCGAGGACAGGGCCGATCCCTCGAAGGCCACCGGCACCTTCGAGTTCGGCCACTACCTGAACGGGAAGGGCGCCTGGGCGTAAAGGCGAAGGCCGACTGCCTGGTCACCGGCGGCAAGGTGGCCGTCGTCTCCGGGGTCATCACCGCCACGGACCGGCCGGGCCCGAAGGGCACCCGGGTCGGCGTCACGGTGCATGACCTCGGCCGCCACGACCGGCTCGGCTACAGCTGGGCGACGACCGAGGGCCTCGGCCCTGAGGACCTGCCCGAGTGCGTGAGCTCAGCGCCCTTCGAGAAGGTCAAGCGGGGCACCGGCGACTTCTCGGTCACTCCCTCGCAGCCCGAGCTCCAGCCGCCAGCAGCAGCGCCGTCAGCAGATAGGGCACCGCGAACCAGGTGAAGGCGGTGCCGTGCGAGGTCACCGAACCCGCCGCCGCGTACGCGCCGTACACGACGATCGTGGCCAGGCTGGTCCCGAGGCCCGCCACCGAGGTCAGCGTGGCCCGCGCGGTGTCGTCGATGCGCTCCTGGAGGCGGGCGTCGGCCAGGACGCTCGCCGACTGGAAGCCACCGAAGGCGAGGGCGACGAGGCCGAGCCCGGCCGGGGTGCCCACCGCGGCACCGGCGGCCAGGGCGATGGCGGCACCCGCGAGCAGCCCGGCGAGCCCGGCGGTGCCCAGCCGTTCGGCCGCACCGGCCAGCAGGCCTCCGGCGGTGGCCGCCGCCCAGATCAGCAGAAGCAGATAGGGAACGGTTTCTTCCGCCACGCCGGTGTCGCGCACCAGGAGCGGCGAGTACTCGTCGAGCGCGCCCCATACGGCGGTCACGGCCGGGACGAGCAGCAGGGCGCCGCGGACGGAGCGGTCGGCGCGGGCCTCGGCGAGTCCGGCGCGCAGGGTCGCCGCCCAGCCGTCGCCCTCGGCCCTCGCCTTCCGGTGCTCCGGGAACCGGGTCGCCGTCGCCGCCGCCAGCAGGAGGGCCAGTACGCTCGCCGCCCCCACGGCCTGATAGCCGCCGAAGGCGAACACCGGTCCGGCGAGGCCCATCGAGGCCATCACGGCCAGCAGGCCTGCCGCGCGGGTCCGGCCCATGACGCGGGCGTACCGGTCGGCCGCGCCGAGCCGGTCCAGTTCGTCGTGGACCAGTGCCTCCAGCGCGCCGGAGCCGAGCGATTCCCCGGCGCCCCACAGGACGAAGCCGATCGCGAAGGCCTCGTAGGCGGGGACGAGCACCCACAGGGCGAAGCCGGCGGCGGTGAGCAGGGGGCCGGCGCAGAGCAGTGACCGACGGGAGAACGTGTCGGCCCAGGCGCCGGAGGGGACCTCCACCACCAGGCTGGTGAGGGACCACAGGGCGAAGAGGGAGGAGATCTGCCAGACCGTGAGGCCGGTGTCGCTGAACAGCAGCGTGTACACCGGGTACAGCAGGATCAGGTCGTGGAGGAACGCGTAGCCGTACAGCGTGGACGTGAGCCGTCGGACGCCGGTGCCGGGCACACGCGCAGGTGAGAGTGTCATGGAGGCCTTCCCGCAGGGACGATTCGGACGCCGGGTCACGGCGTCCGAGGCGGCCCTCGGGAGGCATGGCTGCGGGATCAATGTCGCCAGGTCATGGCATCGATGCTAGGCCCTGTCCGGCGGGTCCCGCCCCCGAATTCAGGTCGGCGATCCCGACGAGAACCGCCGCAGCAGCGGCGAGAGCACCAGCACGGACTTCGTCCGCTCCACGAACGGCTCCCCCGCGATCCGCTCCAGGACCCGTTCGAAGTGGCGCATGTCGGAGGCGAAGACCTGGGCGATCGCGTCCGCGTCCCCGGTGACGGTGGACGCGGCCACGACCTCCTGGTAGCGCTCCAGGCCCCGCTGGATGGTCTCCGGCGAGGTGTTGCCCCGGCAGTAGATCTCGACGAACCCCTCGGTCTCCCAGCCCAGGGCCGCCGGGTCCACCCGTACGGTGAAGCCGGTGATGGCTCCGGTGGCCCGCAGCCGGTCCACGCGCCGCTTCACGGCGGGCGCGGACAGGCCGACCATCTGCCCGATGTCCGCGTAGGAGCGGCGGGCGTCCTCGGCGAGGGCGTGCACGATGCGTTCGTCGAGATCGTTCAGCACGGTGGGTCGATCACTTCTCAGATGTCGCGAGTCGGGAACGGCGGTAGCCGTACAGGAAGTAGAACACGAGTCCGACGGCCATCCAGACACCGAAGACCACCCAGGTCACGGCCGAGAGGCTGCCCATCATCCACAGGCAGAAGCCGAAGCCCAGCGCGGGCAGGACCGGCGAGAGCGGCACCCGGAAGGTGCGGGGCATCTCCGGGCGGGTCCGGCGCAGCACCACGACGGCCACATTGACCAGCGCGAAGGCGAACAGCGTGCCGATGCTGGTGGCGTCGGCGAGCTGGCCGAGCGGGATCGCGGCGGCCAGGACACCGCAGAACAGGGAGACGATCAGGGTGTTGGCGCGGGGGGTGCCGGTCTTCGGGTGGACCTTCGCGAACACCTTGGGCACGAGACCGTCCCGGGACATGGCGAACAGGATGCGGGTCTGGCCGTACAGCACGGTCAGCACGACACTGGCGATCGCGATGACGGCGCAGAACGCGAGCAGCGTGCCCCAGAAGGTCTGCCCGGTGACCTCACGCATGATCTGGGCGAGCGCGGCCTCCGAGTCGCTGAACTGCCGCCAGGGCTTGGCACCGACGGCGACGGCGGCGACCAGGACGTACAGCGCCGTCACGATGACCAGCGACAGCATGATGGCGCGCGGCAGGTCGCGCTGCGCGTCCTTGGCCTCCTCCCCGGCGGTGGAGGCGGCGTCGAAGCCGATGTAGGAGAAGAACAGGGTCGCTCCGGCCGCGCTGACGCCCGCCATCCCCAGCGGCATGAAGTTCTCGTAGTTGCCGGAGCGGAAGCCCTGGACGCCGATGGCGCAGAACAGCACCAGGGCGCCGATCTTCACGATGACCATCACGGTGTTGGCGCGGGCGGACTCGCGGGCACCGCCCAGCAGGAACGCCATGGCGAGGAGTACGACGATCAGGGCGGGCAGGTTGAAGACGCCGCCGTCTCCGGGCGGGGCGGACAGCGCGGCCGGGATGGTGACGCCGACGGTCCCGTCGAGCAGTTCGTTGAGGTACTCGCCCCAGCCGACGGCCACGGCCGCGACCGAAACGCCGTACTCCAGGACCAGACACCAGCCGCAGATCCAGGCGATCAGCTCGCCCATCGTTGCGTACGCATACGAGTACGAGGACCCCGAGACCGGGATGGTGCCCGCCAGTTCGGCGTAGGACAGGGCCGAGAACAGCGCCGTGAGACCGGCGATCACGAAGGCGAGGGTGACGGCCGGGCCGGCCTTCGGCACGGCCTCGCCGAGCACGACGAAGATGCCGGTGCCGAGCGTGGCACCGATGCTGATCATCGTGAGCTGCCACAGCCCGAGGGAGCGCCGGAGGCTGCCGCCCTCGCCCTGGCCGCCCTCCGCGACCAGGCGTTCCACTGGCTTACGACGCATGAGGCGCGCACCTGCGCCCGAGGACGGTGGGGCGGTCTGACTGCGGTTGTTCGGGGGTGCGCCTTGATCGAGCACGCGCTGGCTCCTTCGTCGCTGCCGGTCTTGGGTGGCGGGTACTGGCGGCCCCCCGCGAGGGCAGGGACCCACCGAGCGGGGTCCCCGCCACGCCACGTACAGCGCAGCACCCTATGAGCAGCGGCGTTGCTCGTGAAATGCAGCAACCTTGCGCATCACCGCAAGATCATTGCGTTCATCCGGACCGGGCGTAGGTTCGTTGCGCGGCGGCTGTCGACCGTTGCACCGTAACTGGTCAGCGAAGTCCCCTGATCAGGAAGGTGCATGGGTCGGTGCGCTCGTGCTGTACGCCGGCGGCGTCCGGGTACGGCACCCAGAGCGCCGCGGGGGCAGACGGTGGAGGTGCCGTCAGGTCCAGCTCGCGTGCAGCGGCTTGCCCTCGGCGTAGCCCGCGGCGCTCTGGATACCGACGATGGCCTTCTCGGCGAACTCCTCCAGGGAGGCGGCGCCTGCGTAGGTGCAGGAGGAGCGGACGCCCGCGATGATCGCGTCGATCAGGTCCTCGACGCCCGGGCGGGCCGGGTCGAGGAACATGCGGGAGGTGGAGATGCCCTCCTCGAACAGCGCCTTGCGGGCACGGTCGTACGCCGACTCCTCCGAGGTGCGGTTGCGCACGGCACGCGCGGAGGCCATGCCGAACGACTCCTTGTAGGGACGGCCGGAGGCGTCGTGCTGGAGGTCGCCCGGGGACTCGTACGTGCCCGCGAACCAGGAGCCGATCATCACGTTGGACGCACCGGCCGCGAGCGCCATCGCCACGTCGCGCGGGTGGCGGACACCGCCGTCGGCCCAGACGTGCTTGCCGTACTTCCTCGCCTCGGCTGCGCACTCCAGCACCGCCGAGAACTGCGGCCGGCCGACGCCGGTCATCATGCGCGTGGTGCACATGGCGCCGGGGCCGACGCCGACCTTGACGATGTCCGCGCCCGCCTCGATCAGGTCGCGCACGCCCGCCGCGGCGACGACGTTGCCCGCGACGACCGGAACCTGCGGGTCCAGGGCACGCACCAGCTTCAGGGCGCTGACCATCGACTCCTGGTGGCCGTGCGCGGTGTCGATGACGAGCGTGTCGACGCCCGCGTCCAGCAGTTGCTTGGCCTTGCCGGCGACGTCGCCGTTGATGCCGACGGCGGCGGCGATCCGCAGCCGGCCGCTCGCGTCGGTGGCCGGCGTGTACAGCGTGGCGCGCAGGGCGCCCTTGCGGGTGAGGATGCCGGCGAGCCTGCCGTCCTTGTCGACGGCGGGGGCGTAGCGGCGGTTGGCGCCGTCCAGAGCGTTGAAGGCCTCACGCGGGTCCATGCCGGCGTCGATGAGCAACAGGTCCTTGGACATGACCACTTCGAGCTGCGTGAACCGGTCCACGCCGCTCAGATCGCTGTCGGTGACCACGCCGATGGGCTTGAAGTTCTCGTCCACCACGACGCCGGCGTTGTGCGCGCGCTTCGGCAGCAGGGCGAGCGCGTCGGCGACGGTCTGGTGGGGAGCCAGCACGATGGGGGTGTCGAGGACGAGGTGGCGGCTCTTCACCCAGGAGACGACATCGGTGACGACGTCGATCGGGATGTCCTGCGGGATGACGACGAGGCCGCCGCGCCGGGCCACGGTCTCGGCCATGCGCCGGCCCGCGATGGCGGTCATGTTGGCGACGACCAGCGGGATGGTGGTGCCCGTGCCGTCCGGGGAGCTGAGGTCCACGCCCTGCCGCGAGCCGACCGCGCTGCGGCTCGGCACCATGAACACATCGTCGTAGGTCAGGTCGTACGCGGGCTGGATGTCGTTGAGGAAACGCACGTGCTGCACATCCCAGTCGATCAGAGGTGGCCCCCGGACAGGTCAGCCAGGGGGAAGAGCACGTACTTCATTGTCCCATGTCGGCCGGTACGCGATCCCCGGGCGGATCATCCAGGCTGGTCAGAGGCCTCCTTGGAGGAACCTCCAAGGGCCAGCACCACACCGAGCCCCCGCACGGCCTCCACCGCCTCGGCGAACACGTCCTGCGCGATCTCCCACTCCTCGGGCCGCGCCTTCGCGTACGGCCGCCATCCCCGCACGACGATCAGCAGCCCCCGCTCCACGGCGCCCTCCGGCCAGAGGGTGTGGTCGGCCAGGGAGTCGGCGAGGGCGTCCCAGTTGCGGCCGAACCAGCCGGGCAGCTCCAGGGCGCGGGCGCAGCGGTCCATCAGGCCCGCCTTGTCCGTGACCCCGTCGAGGTCCAGCGTGACCACGTGTTCCGTCATGTCGGCACGTCCCTGAGCAGTCGGTCGTCCGGGCAGGAGGGAGCGGCCGCTGCCGCCCCCTCCTGATGTTCCCTCAGGGCCCGTCCGGGTCCGCCCGGTTGAGCGCCGGCCTCGGCGTCGGCCCCGCCGTCATCAGGTAGTCGGCGGCCGACGTGTCCGTCACCAGGCTGGTGACGAGCCCGGAGCGCAGCACCGCGTCGATCGCCGCCGCCTTGCGCTGCCCGCCCGCGATCGCGACGACCTCCGGGATACGACGGAGCTGGTCGGCCTTGACGGTGATGCACCGCTCCCCCAGGTCCCGTCCGACCCGGCGGCCCTCGGCGTCGAAGAGGTGCGCGGACATCTCGGCGGCGACACCGAGGGAGGCGTAGTGGGAGCGCTCCTCCTCGGTGAGCATGTCGTGCACCGTGGAAATGCCCGGCTCCCAGGAGCCGATGGAGACGCAGGCGACGGTGACCTTGTCGAAGTGCTCGAAGGCCCGGGCGATCCCCGTCTGGTTGCGCAGTGCCGTGGCGGTGGCCGCGTCGGGCAGCAGCATGGGCGCGTAGATGGGGTGCGCGTCACCGCCGGACACCTGGGCGGCGCGCCGGACGGCCTCGACCGAACCGCGCTCGGCGGTCCCGGCGTCGTACACGCCCGTCAGCTGCACCACCGTGCACGGCGGCAGCCGGTCGAGCGCCGCCGCCATGTGGATGGTGGACCGGCCCCAGGCCAGCCCCAGCACATCTCCCTCGTTGACCAGTTCGCCGAGCAGGTCGGCGGCCACCTCTCCCAGGTTCTCGGGGTCGGGCGTCTCCTCGGCGTCGGCCGGGGACTCCACCACGACGGCGTGCCTCAGGCCGTAGCGGGCGCGCAGCGCGTCCGAGCGCTCGGCGTCCAGCTCGGCGGGCACACGGATCTCGATTCGTACGAGGTCCCGTTCGAGGGCGGTCTCCAGGACCCGGGCCACCTTGAAGCGGCTGACGCCGAACTCCTCCGCGATCTGGATCTTGGACTTGCCCTCAAGGTAGAAGCGGCGGGCCATGGCCGCCGCCTGCACCAGCTCAGCGGGTCCCATCCGCATGGCTGACCGGCCCGCCGACATACCCGACACGGCGATCTCCTCACTACTGTTCACACTCTGGATTCGCCGTTCATCCTTGCAGATCCGCGGCGCTTGATCAGCCCTGATCGGAGCCGTTCACGTTCCTGACGCTCAGTGGTCGCACGCCCACGACGCCTTGGCGGTGGCCGCCTCCGCCTGGGTGCGTAGTGCACGTACCGCCTCGGCCGGGTCGGACGCCCCGTAGACCGCCGATCCGGCCACGAAGACGTCGGCTCCGGCGTCGGCGCATTGCTCGATGGTGGAGGCCGAGACTCCGCCGTCGACCTGGAGCCAGAGCTCCAGGCCGTGCTTGCTGATCAACTCGCGGGTGCGACGGATCTTCGGAAGCATGATGTCGAGGAAGGCCTGTCCCCCGAAGCCCGGCTCGACCGTCATGATCAGCAGCATGTCGAGCTCGGGGAGCAGGTCCTCGTACGGCTCGATGGGCGTCGCGGGCTTCAGCGCCATGGAGGCGCGGGCGCCCTTGGCCCGGATCTCCCGGGCGAGCCGCACCGGCGCGGCGGCCGCCTCGACATGGAAGGTGACGGAACCGGCCCCCGCCTCGACGTACTGGGGCGCCCACCGATCGGGGGCCTCGATCATCAGATGGCAGTCCAGCGGGGTGTCCGTCGCACGGGCCAGGGACTCTACGACCGGCACGCCGAGCGTGAGGTTCGGTACGAAATGGTTGTCCATGACGTCGACATGGAGCCAGTCGGCCCCTTCGACCGCCTTCGCCTCGTCGGCGAGGCGGGCGAAGTCGGCGGACAGGATGCTGGGGTTGATCTGCGCGGCCATGACCCAAGCCTGCCATGTCCCGGCACGGATGTTCCCCCCGGTCCGGGCCCAGCACGTTCACCGGATGTTCCGCCGGGGCCGCGCATGCCCTGTCGGGCGGCCGACCGGCACCACGCATCGCCGTGGGGGTCGTCATGAGGCGACTCGAGAGCTGGAAGCAGGGAGCCATCCGGTTCGTGTGCGGGCGGCGCACGAAATGGCTGGTCGTGATCATCTGGTTGCTGATCTTCCTGGTCGCGGCGCCGTTCGGGGCGAAACTGAACGACGCACAGGACAACGACGCCCAGTCCTGGCTGCCCGGCTCCGCCGAATCCACCCAGGTCCTGGACATCTCCGAGGACTTCCGGCCGGAGCAGATCCCCGCAGTCGTCATCTACGCACGCGAGAACGGACTGACCGTCCAGGACCGACGGCAGATCTCCGCGGATGTCGCGCAGCTCAAGTCCTTGCGTGACCACGGAGTCCGCGGCGCGGAGACCCGCGGGCCCGTGTTCGACCGGCAGACCGCGCCCCGGGCCGCCCAGGTCCACGTGCCGATCACCATGGGCCCGGAGGGCTGGGAGCGCATCGCCGGCGCGGTCGACTCCATCCGCGACGAGGTGGGCGAGGGCGGCGGTGGCCTGACCGTGCACATCACCGGTCCCGGCGGCACGTCCGCGGACTTTGCCGACGCCTTCGAGGGCATCGACTCCACGCTGCTGTTCTCCGCGATGGCCGTCGTGATCGTGATGCTCCTGTTCACCTACCGCAGCCCCACCCTGCTGTTCGTTCCCCTGCTCAGTGTGGTGGTGGCCCTCTTCACCGCGCAGGCGCTGATCTATCTGCTGGCCCGGCACGCGGGCCTGACCGTCAACGGCCAGAGCGCGGGCATCCTCACCGTGCTCGTCTTCGGCGCGGGCACGGACTACGCGTTGCTGCTGGTCGCCCGGTACCGAGAGGAGTTGCGCCGGCACAGGAACCGGCACGACGCGATGCAGCTGGCCATGAACCGCGCGGGCCCGGCGGTGCTCGCCTCGGGCTCGACGGTCGTGCTGGGCATGCTGGTCCTGCTGGTCGCCGAGATGAACTCGACGCGGGGCCTGGGCCCGGTGGCGGCCATCGGCGTGCTGGTCGCTCTGCTCGCCATGCTCACCCTGTTCCCGGCCCTGCTGCTGGTCTGCCGCCGCTGGATCTTCTGGCCGGCCATCCCGCGCTTCGGAACCTCCGATCCGACCGAGCACGGAGTCTGGGCTCGCATGGGCCGCCGCATCGCCCGCCGCCCGCGCCTCGTCTGGGGCGTCACGGCGGTCGCGCTCGCCGCGCTGTCGCTCGGCCTGTTCCAGCTGCGCGCGGCGGGCATCTCCAACGCGGACGCGTTCACCGAAAAACCGGACTCGATCGTGGGCCAGGAGGTGTCCGCGCGCTACTTCCCGGCGGGCACCGGCGATCCGCTCGTCATCGTCTCCAACAGCGCACAGGCCGTGCAGGTGGGCCGCGCGGTCGCCGCGGACCCCGGTGTCGTGCCACGGAGCATCGGCGTACCACCCGGGACCGCGCCCGAGCACGAGGGGAAGGTGCTCTTCGAGGCGACCATGCGCGCTCCCGCCGACAGCTCGGCGGCGAAGGACACCGTGGAGCGGGTGCGCGACGAGGTGCACGCCGTGGACGGCGCCGACGCGCAGGTCGGCGGTGGCACGGCGGCCCTGCTGGACATGGACGAGGCCCAGACCCATGACAACTACCTGGTCATCCCGCTGGTCCTGACCGTGGTCCTGCTCGTGCTCGGCTTCTTGCTGCGCGCGCTGGTGGCACCACTGCTGCTGGTCGCGACCGTGATGCTGTCCCTGGCCACCGCGCTGGGCATCAGCGCGCTCGCCTTCCGTCACGTGTTCGGCTACGCGGGCGAGGACGTGGCCTTCCCGCTGTTCGTCTTCGTGTTCCTGGTGGCGCTGGGCATCGACTACAACATCTTCCTGACCACCCGCGTCCGCGAGGAGGCCATCCGCCAGGGCACCCGGCCCGGCGTGGTCACGGCCCTCGCCTCGACCGGCTCGGTGATCACCTCGGCCGGCCTGGTCCTCGCGGGTACGTTCGCCGCGCTCGCCACGCTCCCGCTGGTGGGCTTCGCGGAGATCGGCTTCGCGGTCGCCCTGGGCGTGCTGCTCGATACGTTCGTCGTCCGTTCCGTGCTGGTCACCTCGCTCTTCCTCGACGTGGGGAAGAAGGTGTGGTGGCCGCACCGGTTGTCCCGCCACGACGGGGCGGACGGCACCGAAACGGTGGCGGAGAAGCAGCGCGGGGAGGTCAGGCGCTCCTCGGAGTGAGCACGCCGCGCGGGGCGTCGGCGCCGCGCGGTGTAGGTTCTCGTTTCTCCTGGCCAAGTCCAACGTCCGGACCTGGGGATCCATAGCTGTCTCGGTAGTGGCCAACCTCGTTGTGTCTCAGGATCTTGGCACCGACGCAGAACATCCCCATTACGGCCAAGGTGTCTGCCATCCGCCGGTCGCCCCCGGTGACGCCTGCGCGCGATGGGCCGCGAGGAGCCGGCGCAGGGCGTCGACACTCTCCTTGGTGCGGTCCGGCGCGCCGGACGTGACCTGGTGGAAGACCAGGCCGTCCAGGGCCGCGAAGACGATCTCCGTCATCTCCTGTGACACGTCGAAGCAGGCCAAGGCCTCTCGGACGGCGTCGCGGTACGCGTCATAGAGCACGTCTACGTGGTGGCGCAGCTCCGGCCGTCGGCGGGATTCGAGCTTCAGCTCGTACTGGAAGGCCTGGACGTCGGGGTCGGCCGCGATGAAGTCGGCCAGGGTCGCGGCGAAGTCCGGCGTGGCCCATCTGGTCAAGCCCGACTGGATCAAGCCAGGCGCCACCGTCCTGTCCGTGGGCATCACCCGGACCGTCGAGGGCATCCTCGGAGACGTCCACCCGGACGTCGACCAGGTCGCGGGCTCCCTCGCACCGCCGGTCGGCGGAGTGGGGCCGATGACCCGCGCCATGCTGCTGACCAACATCGTCGAGACCGCGGAGCGCGGCTGACGTCGACGCAGTGCGTGGGGGCCGGGCCGCGCAAGGTCCTGCCCCCACTCCGCATGCGTCGCCGGGCGGCTGGAGAGCCGCCCGCGCACCTACACCCGACCGGAGTAGTTGGTGTAGCACTCCACCGGGTCGCCCTCGTAGCTCCAGGGCCAAGGCGTCACCAGCCCGCCGACCGCGGAGAAGACCGGTCCGGCATCACCGCTGCGGCCCGCCCGGATCAGGGCGTAGGCGAGGATTCCCAGGTCCGCGACGGCGGCCGCGTGACGCGGGTGACCCGGTTGCAGCCAGTAGGCCGTGCCCTGGTCCAGCAGCCGTGCGGTGTGCGGCTGCGACCAGTACCGGCTCACCCCCAGCGCCTGGACTCCTCCGCCGCTCCTTTCGCGGTGGTACTGCCGCACAGCCGCCGTCAGCGGAAGGCATGCCGTCGGCGCGTCCCACGGCATGACCGCGATGGCATCGTCGAGGAAGTCCCGCAGCGCGGCCTGGCTGCCCTGCTCCTCCGGGGAGAGGTAGCCCAGGATCTGCAGATGCGCCTCCCGGTGCCATGGATCACGCGCGCGTATCTCCTGCCAGACGGGGGAAAGTTCAGAGCTCGGCCGCCCCAGGAGCCGCAGCGCCGCCAGCGCGCCCACCCACGGGGTCGGATCAGCAGGGCGGGCATCGGCGGCGACGCGGCAGAGCGCCAGGGCCCCACGCGGGTCGGTCGCCAGTTCGGACCACACGGCCAGCGCCAGGGCATCCGGGTCGTGGGGCCGGCGCTCGCGCCAGCCCCGGGCCAGCGCGGGCGCGGCCTGCGCGAGGACGCCGATCCGGTGGCAGCGGCGGTCCCAGTCGTCGCCGGTCTCCCGCAGGAGCCGCTCCACCTGGGCGATGGCGAGGTCCTGCAGCCCGGGGCCACGGGCGGCGGCGATGCCTCTCAGCACCCGGCCCAGCGGAACGTCGTCGAGTTCGGGGGCGAGGCGGGGTGCCTGTCGCTTGGGGCCGAAGAGAGCCATGTCCTTTTCAGTGTCCGTCGTGTTCAGTGTCTGTCGTGGGCGGCCCGGACCAGCGCGTCGAACAGGCCCTGCTGGGCCGGGTCCTGGTCCGCGGTGTCCTCGGGGTGCCATTGCACCGCCGTGAACCACCCCGGGTGTCCAGGCAGTTCGAGCCCCTCCACCGTGCCGTCGGCGGCCCGCGCGGTGACCGTGAGCCCGACGCCGATGCGGTCGACTCGCTGGTGGTGGTAGCAGGAGGCATCCGTCTTCTCGGCGCCGATGGCCCTTTCGAGCAGGGTGCCGCGCTGGATCGCGACCGGGTGCACGACGTGCCGGTGTTCGCGGTCCGCGCCGCCCATGTCCTGTTCCAGGCTCCCGCCGAGGGCGACGTTCACCACCTGCAGCCCGCGGCAGATCGCGAGCATGGGCAGGCCCGAGTCCAGGGCCCGCCGGGCGACTTCGAGGTCGAACACGTCCTGGAGGTCGTCGACGTCATAGACGCTGTCATGGGTGTCGGTGGCGCCGTACCGGTGCGGGGCCAGGTCCCCGCCGCCCGGGAGCAGCACGCCGTCGAAGCGGGCGAGCCGCTCGGCCACTCCGGCTCCGGCCGGGTCGGCGGGATGGATGCTCACCGGCTCGCCCCCGGCCCGCCACACGGCCTCGACCAGCGCATGGGCGTTGACCTCGGCGGCGTAGCGGAGCGCGGACGTGGTGGCGGCGAACCTGGCGGGAATCGCGATCAGGGGTCGCTTGTGCGTACGGGTCACAGCTGGATCCAGGTGGTCTTCAGTTCGGTGTACTTCTCGAGGGCGTGGGCGGACTTGTCGCGGCCGTTGCCGGACTGCTTCATGCCGCCGAAGGGGACGGTCAGGTCGCCCTCCTCGTAGCAGTTGACCCAGACCGTCCCGGCCTTGAGCGCACGCGAGACCTTGTGGGCGGTGGACAGGTCGGAGGTCCACAGGCCGGCGGCGAGGCCGTACTCGGTGGCATTGGCCAGCCGTACCGCCTCGTCGAGGTCGTCGAAGGCGAGGACGGACAGGACGGGGCCGAAGATCTCCTCGCGGGCCAGCCGCATGCCGGGGTCGACCCGGTCGAACACGGTGGGCCGCAGGTAGCTGCCGCCGGTCTCGGCCAGGGCCCGGCCCCCGCCCGCGCGCAGCCGGGCGCCCTCGTCCAGACCGGAGGCGACATGCTCCAGGACCCTGCCGAGGTGGCAGTCGCCGACCAGCGCGCCCATCTCGGTGGCCGGATCGAGCGGGTCGCCCACCCGCAGCTCGCGCGCCCGCGCCACGACGGCCTCCGTGACCTGTTCGGCGATGGAGGAGTGGACCAGCAGCCGGGAGGGCGCCGTGCACATCTCGCCCTGGTTGAAGAAGATGCCCCAGGCCGCGGTCGCCGCGGCCTTCTCCAGGTCGGGGGCGTCGGGCAGCACGATGTTCGGTGACTTGCCGCCGAGTTCGAGCCAGACGCGCTTGAGGTTGGAGTCGGCGGCGTAGCGCAGGAAGTGGCGGCCGACGGCGGTGGATCCGGTGAAGGCCAGGACATCAACGTCGGGGTGGAGGCCGAGTGCCCGGCCGGCCACCGGCCCGTCACCGGTCACGACGTTGAGGACGCCCGGCGGCAGTCCGGCGTCGGTGGCGACGCGGCCGAGGAGGAGGGCTGACAGCGGAGAGGACTCCGACGGCTTCAGGACGACCGTGCAGCCGGCGGCGAGCGCGGGCGCGACTTTCCAGCTCGCCAACGTGAGCGGGAAGTTCCACGGCACGACGGCCCCGACGACACCGGTCGGCTCCCGGGTGATCAGGGCGAGCGAGTCAGGGGCGGTACGGGGGGACTCGTCGGTGAGTTTGTCGGCGAGCTGCCCGTACCAGCGGAAGGTGTTGATCGCGGCGCGCAGCTCGATGGCGTACGCGTCCGTGATCGGTTTGCCCATCTCTAGGCTCACGGTCAGCGCCAGTTCCTCGCGCCGCTCCTGAAGCAGCTCGGCGATCCGCAGCAGGACCCGGCCCCGCTCGGCGGGCGCCAGGTGCGGCCACGGCCCGGTGTCGAAGGCGCGGCGCGCCGCCGCGACGGCGAGATCGACCTCCGCCTCCCGCGCGTCGGCGACCTGGACCAGGGTCTGGCCGTCGCGAGGGGAGACCACGGCGAACGATCCACCGTCACCGGCCTCGTCGTTGCCGTCGATGTGGTGCTGCGTGGGCAGATCGAGTCCCTTGGCGCGGCGCAGCAGTTCCTCATGGGTGGCGTTCAGCACGCGCTCTCCATCTCCGTCCCATCCGTTTCATCAGCTTCGTTCGTTTCGTTCGTTTCGTTCGTTTCGTTGGTTGGCAACGACTCAAGCTGTTCGACAAGGCCCGATACGGCCGGGGCGCAGGCTCCGGCCGTATCGGTGAGGGATCGCGGTGTTCAGTCGGTGGTCGCTGCCCTGGACCGCGTCAGCCGGGCGGCGACGACGCCGAGGATCAGCACCACCGGAACGGTGGCCTGGAGCCATAGGGCCGTGGTCCGGTCGCCGCCGATGAGGGTCGTGAAGTTGGCGATGATGAGCCAGATGGCACCGGCGATGCCGAGCGCGCCCAGGACGGGGGCGATCAGGGTGTTCCAGGGGCGGGTGTCGGCGCCCGAGCGGCGGAAGAACACGACGACCGAGACCGAGGTCAGGAAGTACAGCAGCATGATGCCGAGGACCGCGACCCCGCTGAACCAGGAGAAGAGGGTCAGCACCGGGTCCTTGCCCAGGACCGCGAAGGGCACCACGAGCAGCACCGCGATCGCGGTCTGCACGGTGCCCGCCACCCAGGGCGAGTGACGCCGGTTGAGGGCGGTCAGTCCGTGCGGCAGGAGCCCTTCGCGGCCGAGGGAGAACAGGTAGCGGTTGGCGGAGTTGTGGAAGGCCAGGAGGCCGGCGAAGAGGGAGGTGGCCAGCAGGATCGGCAGCACGTCGCCCACCCAGCCGCCGAACTGGGCGGCGATCGGCGCGAAGACGAAGGCCGTGGCGTCGCCGCTCTCCAGGGCCTTGCCCGCCTCGGCCGCGGCCTGGGAGGCGCCGTGCGCGGAGACCAGCATCCATGCGGTGAAGGCGAAGAAGCCGGTGACCACCGCGACGGACAGGTAGGTGGCCCGGGGGACGGTCTTGTGGGGTTCGCGGGCCTCCTCGCCGTAGATGGCGGTGGCCTCGAAGCCGAACACCGACGCCACGGCGAACATCAGCGCCACGCCGGGAGCACCCTGGAGCGCGGCGGACGGCGAGAAGCTGTCCGTGAGGCCGAGCCCCTCGGGGCCACCGCCCTTGAAGAGGGTCACGAGGGCGAAGGCGATCAGGATGCTGAACTCGGCCAGCACGAAGACGGCGAGGATCTTGGCGCCCATCTCGATGCCGGAGGCGCCGAGAACCTGCACGATCGCCATGGTGACGAGGGCCCAGACCCACCACGCCACGTGCGCTCCGGTGTGGTACTCGACAAGGCCGCTCATGATGCTTCCGTACAGCCCGTACATGCACGCCTGGACGGCGCAGTAGGCGAAGAGCGCGACGGCGGCGCTGCCGGAGCCGGCCGAGCGGCCGAGCCCCTTGCCGATGTACGTGTAGAAGGCGCCGGCGTCCACGACGTGGCGGCCCATGGCGACGAAGCCCACGGAGAACAGCAGGATGATGACGCCGGCCGCGAGATAGGCGGCCGGAGCGCCGGCGCCGTTGCCGATGGCGATGGCGATGGGCACGGCCCCGGCGATGCCGGTCAGCGGCGCCTGGGCGGAGAGGACGAAGAAGAGGATGCCGAGGACACCGAGCGAGTTGGGCTTGAGTCTGCCTGCCACGGATGCGTCATCAGCGGTCTGCGTGGCGACCGCGGTCTGACTGTCCACTCGAATCACCTGCCGGGGAACGGGGAGGGGCGGGAAATTGTTTTAGGCCAAACGAGTTGCCTCATGGTGGGCTGGAACTATCCGTTTGGCAAGGGGTTGCGGTGAGATCCTTCTGCGGACGCGGAGGTCTTTGCAGGACCGTGATTCAGGCGGCGGGCCGGTCGGCCGTGCCCCGGCGTACGAGTCGTACGACGACCGACTTCGACGTCTTCTGGTTGACGCTCAGCAGGGTCAGCAAGGTCCGCTTGGCGCCCGTCTGGCGGCCGCCGTGCCGCAGCGACTGGACGACGGCCGGTATGCCGGCCGCGTACTTCTTGGGTGGGCCCACGGTCAGACCGCTGTCGCCAGGGCCGTTCTCCGGTGACCCGGACGCCATCGGCGACATGCCGAGTTCCCGTCTCTACTCGTGCACCGTGATGGCCTGCAGCGGGCAGACCTCGGCGGCCTCGTACAGCTCCTCGGCGCTCCCCTCGTCCACGTCGGCCACGTAGACGTCGGTCGCCCGCGACCGCAGGGACAGGCGCCCCTCGTCGTCCAGTGCGAACAGGTCGGGGGCCGCGTACACGCACTGGCCGTGGTCCTGGCACTTGTTGAGATCGACTTCGACCTTCATGACGGCTCCTGCCTCTCGGAGGGGTCGGGGGGGTCAGAGAAAACGGACGGGGAGATGGGTGATCGTGCGCAGGAACTCGGTATGGGCGAAGCTGGGCTCGCCCGCCGGCTCGACACCGGAGAACCGGTTGACGATCGAGCTGAAGACGATGTCGGCCTCGGCGCGGGCCAGGACCTGGCCCGCGCAGCCGTGCATGCCGGAGCCGAACGCCAGGTGCTGGCTGGCGGCGACCGGGCGGGTGTGGTCGAAGGTGTCGGGGTCGGCGAAGACCTCGGGGTCGCGGTTGGCGGAGGCGATGAGCAGGGCCAGCGCCTCTCCGGCCGGCACGGTGGTGTCGCCGATGACCGTGTCCTGCGTGGTCAGGCGCACCACCATCGACTCGGGCGTGTCGATCCGCAGGATCTCGTTGATGATGCCGGGCCGCGCCTCCGGCTCGTCCCGATAGGCGGCGAACAGCTCGGGCCGCCGCGCCATCAGCCAGATGCCGTGGTTGATCAGGTGCTTGACGTCGAGGTGGCCCACGGCGAAGAACAGGAAGATCGTGTAGACGACTTCTTCCTCGGTCATCCTGCCCTCGTCCTGCGCGGCGATGAAGGCGTCGATCAGTCCCTCTCCGGGGTGGGCGCGCTTGTCGGCCACCAGTCGGCGGATGTGCTCGGCGAACCAGGCGAACGCCTCCGTGGTGGCGCGGGCCTCCTCGTCATTGCCGCCGGGGCCGAGGCTCAGCCCGATCTCGTAGGTCTTGCGCTGGATGGTGTCCATCTCGGTCGGCTCGATGCCGAAGATGTGGCAGGTCGTCTCGAAGGTGCACTTCAGGGAGAGGCCGTCGGCCGCGTCCAGGGTGCCGTCGCCCTTCTCGACCCCGTCGAGCACGGCCTCCACGGAGGCGCGCATCACCTTGGACCACTCCTCGACGGCCTTGGGCGTGAACCAGCGGTTGGTGATCCGCCGCAGCCGCGTGTGGTCGGGGGCGTCCTTGCCGAGCATGGTGTGGTGGATCGGGGTGGCCGGACCGAAGTCGAGCTGCTGCACGCTCAGGGTGGGGTTGCGGATCAGCCGGGCGACGTCCTCGTAGCGGGAGACGACGTACAGGCCGACCGGATGCCTGTAGACAGGGTGCTCCTGCCGCAGCCGCGCGTAGTACGGGTACGGGTCCGCACGGAAGCCGGGGTCACGGAAGGGCAGCAGGTCCTCGGTGGCGGACGCGGGTCCGGCGGTGGTGACGGTCATGGCGAGGCACTCCTCGTATCGGGCGCGAGGCGGAGGGAAGCCGGGAGTGGCAAAGGGGAGGCGGCCAGTGGCCCTGCACCGCGAGAATTATCCACTCGGATAATTCCGTCAATACTTCGCGGGCAGGTAATCAACTCTTTACGCCGCCTGAAACAGACGAGTCCCCGTCGCCGGGCGACGGGGACTCGTCCTGACCTGCTGTTATGGCAGGGACAACGACATGGGCGGCTACTCTGCCGCTCCAGGCTTCCGGGTCAGCAGTGACCGCAGCTCCTTCAGCGCGGCCTCGGTGACGTCCGGCTCATCGAGGATCAGCTGATGCAGTACGAGACCTTCCAGGGCGGCGAAGACGAGCCGGGTCAGGGCAGGGCTGGTGCCTTCGGGCAGGCTGCGGGACAGTTCCCTCTCCGTGGCCTGGAAGTACTCGTCGTACAGCGCGCGGATCTGCGGCAGCAGCTCGGGCCTGCGCCGGGACTCGAGCATGAGCTCGTACTGGAACGTCTGCAGGGCCGGCTCACGCGTGACCATGTCCGCCAGTCCCGCCGCGAAGTCCGCGATGTCGCCCGTGCCGGGTTCCAGCGAGCTCGTACTCGCGCTGGTGCGCACCGCGTGTTCGAGGGCTGCCTCGATGAGCGCGTCCCGGGAACCGAAGTGGTGCACCACGAGCCCGTGCGTGACACCCGCCTCCTCCGCGACGGCGCGATAGGTGAGCTTGCGCAGCCCGCCCCGGGCCACCACGCGCACGGCCGCGTTGAGCAGGGCCTCACGGCCGGTCCCGTAGTCCACCCGCTTGCGGGGCCTGGCCGGGGGCTTGTCGGAGGAATCGCTCATGAGCGCGACCTTACCCGTACGCCGGGACCGGCAGGCCGCCGCATGGCGTCACCGCTTCGGCGGGCGGATGCCGCGGAACTCCCAGTCGCCGCCGAGCGCGGTGGACAGCACCTCCTCCGATTCGGTGGGCTGGGCGCCGACGTCGGCGCGGACGGGGGTCGGGCCGGTGACGATGTGGTTGGTGAGCCGCCCGAGGCCCTCCACCTCGACCTCGACGACGTCACCGGGCCGCACGGGGCGGGAGTTGGCGGGGGTGCCGGACAGGAGGACGTCGCCCGGGTAGAGGGTGATGGTGCGGGCGATGTCGGCGACGAGGTAGTGCATGTCCCACTTCATCTCGTCGGTCGAACCGTCCTGGACGACCTCGCCGTTGACGTACGTCCGCAGCCGCTTGCCGTGGAAGTCCCAGTCGGTGACCAGGCCGGGGCCGAGCGGGCAGAGGGTGTCGGAGCCCTTGACCCGGAGCATGGAGCCGGCGTCGGTGTCGCGGAAGTCGTGCAGTCCGTAGTCGTTGGCGACGGTGTAGCCGGCGATGTACTCGCCCGCTTCGGCCGGGGAGATGTTGCGCGCGGTCCTCCCGATGACGATGGCGACCTCGCCCTCGTAGTTGAGCCACTTGCAGCCCTCGGGGCGGACGACGGCGCCCTTGTGGGAGTTGAGGGCGGAGGTGGGCTTGTGGAAGTAGGTGGGGGTGTCGGGGAGGTCGATCCGGAACTCGTCGACACGGCTGCGGTGGTTGAGGTGGACGGCGATCACCTTGGAGGGGACGACCGGGGGCAGGTGCTGCGCGTCCTCCGTCTTGACGCGGCGGCCGTCCCCGGCGACCAGCTCGTCACCGTCGACGGTCACCTGGACAGCGGCGCCGTCGAGCAGGATGCGGCGGTACTCAGGCATGGGCGGACTCCTGTACGGGGGTGTGGGATGCGGTCCAGCCGCCCTCGGGGCGGTCGAACCAGAGGTGCACCTGGCCGGTGCCGATCGAGTTCTCGTACTCGCCGTACTGACGGGCCCTCGCCACGCAGGCACGCTCGCCGAGGGCGCCGGCCATCATCAGGTAGTGGAAGAACTTCGCCTCCGGCTTGTACTTCCAGAACTCGTCCATGGTGTCCAGGACCCGGTCGTGGCGGCCCTCCTTGAACCAGGCGATGCGCTCCTCGTCGGCCGCCCGGGCCTCGGGCGTGCGGATGTGCACCGGGTCGCTGGCCTCGTGGTCGCGCAGTTCGCGCAGCGGCCAGAACGTGTGCGACAGGGCTCCGGAGGCGATCAGCAGCACGCGCCGCCCCGGGGTGGCGGCGATACCGTCCGCCAGGGCGCGGCCGAGCCGCAGGTGGTCCTCCATGTCGCCGGTCTGGCACACACCGATGGTCACCCACCGCTTGTCGGGCAGGCCCTCGCCGAGGAACTTCCAGAGGTTGATGGTGGCGTAGTAGACCGGCAGGTACTCGTCATCGATCGCGGTGATCCAGGTGCCGTGTTTGTCCGCGAACTTCTCGATGTTGTGGGCCAGGTCGGGATCACCGGGGAAGTCGTACGGCATCCGGCACATACCGCGCGGCAGCTCCTCGGAGGTGAACAACCCCGCCCGCCGCGCTTGCGCGGTCACCACGAACTCGACCGTGGTCGCCCAGTGCGAGTCGAGAACCACGACGGTGTCGTAGTCGTCCCGCTCGAAGACGTCCTTCCGGAGCTGGTTCAGGCCCGTGACGAGGGTGATCTCCTTGCCCTGGTTGAGCTCCAGCCGGGTCTCCTCGGGCAGCACGATGGTGGGGACGTGGGCGAGGAGGCCCGCCCCGACGATCTCACCCATGGTTTGTCCATCCGTTCGGTGCGGTGACCGTGTTCTTCAGGTCGCAGTAGAAGTCGAAGCTCCAGGTGCCGCCCTCGCGGCCGACGCCGGAGAGCCGGGAGCCGCCGAAGGGGGCCTGCAGATCGCGGACGAAGAAGCAGTTGACCCAGACCGTGCCCGCGACGAGCTGCCCGGTGACGCGTTCGGCGCGCTCCGGGTCGCCGGTGGCGACGGTGGCGGCCAGCCCGAAGCGGGTGCCGTTGGCCAGCCGGACCGCCTCGTGCTCGTCGGCGAAGGTCTGCAGCGTCAGGACCGGGCCGAAGACCTCCTCCTGCACGATCTCCGCATCCTGGTCGACATCGGTGAGCAGGGTGGGCGCGTAGTACTGGCCGTCCCCCCGGTGCCCGCCGATCACCGCGCGGGCCCCGGCCGCCACGGCCCGCTGGACGAAGCCGTCGATCTTCTCCAGCTGGCGGGGGTGGATGTTGGGCCCGATGTCGGTGGCCTCGTCGCGCGGATCACCCTGCTTCAGCGCGCTCGCCCTCTCGACGAACCGGCGCGTGAACTCCTCCGCAACCGACTCCTCGACCAGCAGCCGGGTGCCCGCCAGACACACCTGGCCGGCGTTGTCGTACTGCTCCACCGCCAGGTCGACGGCAAGGTCCAGGTCCGCGTCGGCGAACACCAGCAGCGGCGACTTGCCCCCCAGTTCGAGACTCAGGGGCGTGAGGTTCGCGGCCGCCGATTCCGCGATGCGCTTGGCCGTGGGCACCGAGCCGGTGAAGCTGATGCGGCGCACGTCCGGATGCGAGGTCAGCGCGTCGCCGATCTCGGAGCCGTAGCCCTGGACGACGTTGAGGACACCTGCCGGGAGCCCGGCCTCGGCGGCGATGTCGGCCAGCAGGGAGGCGGTCAGCGGCGACCACTCGGCGGGCTTGAGGACGACCGTGTTGCCGGCGGCAAGGGCGGGCGCGATCTTCCAGGTGGCCAGCATGAGCGGGGCGTTCCACGGGGTGATCAGGACACAGGGGCCCGCCGGGTCCCAGGTGACGTGGTTGGTGTGGCCCCGCGTCTGGAAGTCCTCGTGCTCCAGCTGGAGCAGCCAGTCCGCGAAGAAGCGGAAGTTGTGCGCCACGCGCGGCATCACTCCGCGGCGGTGGGAGCGCAGAAGGGCTCCGTTGTCGGTGGTCTCGACGATGGCGAGCTCTTCGATCCGCTTCTCGACCCCGTCGGCGATCGCGTGCAGGATGCGGGCGCGCTGCGCGCGGGAGGTGGCGGCCCAGGCGGGGAACGCGGCCCTCGCGGCGGCCACGGCGGCGGCCGCCTCCATGGCCGTGCCCCGGGAGATGTGGCCGATCGTGTCGCCGTCGATGGGCGAGACGTCCTCGAACGTCTGTGTCGAGGCGACGCGCTCGCCGCCGATCCAGTGCCGGGTGTCGACGGCGACCCCAGCCACGGTGATGGTGTGTTCGCTCATGCTCTGTTCCTCCGGTCTCACGAGGTGGTGGGGTCTACTCGGCGCCGGAGGTGCCGGATTCCAGCAGTCGGCCGCCGTCCCAGACGACGCCGACCTGGCGGTAGTAGGCGGCGATCGGCTCGCGGATCTCCAGGCGGGCCAGTTCTTCGGTGGGCGCCTCGAACAGCTCCAGCTCGGCGTCGCCGCGCCAGGCCTGTCCCGCCTCGAAGGACGCGGCGCCCGACTCGATCAGCTCGTCGAGAGCGAGGCCCTTGCCCTTCTCGATGGAGGGCAGCCAGCGGTGGTGGGCCATCGGGTGGGCGTTGACGAAGCCGTTCGTCTCCGACAGCTCGCGCAGGGTGACCACGGCCTGGGCGAGGCGCCGGTCGGCGGCGGCGAGCGTGGCGCCGAATCGGGCCCCCGCCTCGATGCGCGGCGCGGGGCCGTACGGGTGCGGGCGGGTCTGGTGGATCGAACCGAGCTTCTTCGGGTAGCCCTGGTGCAGGCCGCGCGCGATGGCGAAGTCCTTGTCGACCCAGATGTAGACGCAGCGCGAGTAGGTCTGTCCCCGGTACTGGCAGCGGACGACTGCGAAGGCCTCCTTGTACTGGGAGAGCACGGGATCGAGCAACTCCGCGCCGGACGCCGAGCAGGACTGCCAGTCGGCCCAGATCAGCGCCACAGCGCCGGGGTCCTCGTCGGCGAGTTCCAGCGGCTCGGGAAGCAGTTCGCGCACGCGTGACGGGTCGGTGCGGTACTCGACTGTGAGCAGGTCACCGGAGTACCGCCAGGGCGGCGAGGGGATCAGCGACGAGGCTCCGCTCGCCGTCTTGGGGAAGAAGAATCCACGGACGGTGGTCATGTCAGCAAAGTCCTTGAGGGGTGAGGGCGGGCTGCTTGAGCAGTTCGGCGCGGTAGCGGGAGGCGGCGGCCGCCGCGGCCTGACCGCCCAAGGCGACGACACCGGCCGGCCGGCCGCCGGCGTGGTAGCCGACGACGACGTCACCGTCGAGGTCGCCTTCGAGTACGCGCACGTCCTCCTTGCCGAGTACCGGTGCCCCGAAGGACTGCAGGCGGAAGTCGTGCTGGTCGCTCCAGAAGGTGGGCAGCGGCGCGAACGGGGACAGGTCGTGGCCGGCGCCGGTCAGGTGGGCGACGAGGGTCTTCGCGGCGTGCTTGGCGGTGTCCGTGGGGATGCACCAGTGCTCCACACGGCGCGGTACGCCGTCGTAGCGGGCGTTGGGGAAGCGGGCGACATCGCCGACGGCCACCACGTCGGGCCGTCCGCCGACGCGCAGGTGCTCGTCGGTGAGCACGCCGTCGCTCAGGTCGAGGCCGTTGCCGTCCAGCCACTCGGTGTTGGCGACCGAGCCGACCGACTCGACCACCACGTCGGCGGGCAGGACGGTGCCGTCGCCGAGAGCGACGCCGGTGACATGGTCGTCGCCGGTGAAGCCGGTCACGCCCGTGCCGAGGGCGAAGCGCACACCGCGCTCTTCGTGTCGCTTCAGCAAGGCCCCGGCGAGGAGCTCGCCGAGGGGGCCGACCATCGGCAGAGGCAGCGGGTCGACGACGGTCACCTCGCGGGCGCCCAGAGCGACGGCGGTGGCGGCGACCTCGCAGCCGATGAAGCCGCCTCCGACGACGACCACCCGGGTTCCGGGCCTGGTCAGGGCCTGCCGCAGGCCCTGCGCGTCGTCGATGGTGCGGACCGTGTGCCGGCCCGCGAGCGGGCCGGGGCAGCGCAGGCGCCGGGGCCGCATTCCGGTGGCGACGACCAGACCGTCGTACGAGAGTGCCTCGCCGTCGTCGAACTCGACGATGTTCTCCGCGAGCCGCGCGGCGACGACCTTGGTGCCCAGCCGCCACTCCGCGTCGGCCACGCTCGCCCGCGGGCGGAAGGAGAGCGACTCGAAGGCGGCCTTGCCGGCCAGGACCTCCTTGGACAGGGGCGGCCGGTTGTAGGGCATGTGCGGCTCGTCACCGACGAGCGTGATGCCTTCGGTCCAGCCGGCGGCCCGCAGTTGCTCGGCCGCGCGCAGGCCGGCCATGGAGGCGCCGGCCACGACGATGCGTGCACTCCTCGACGTCATGGTCAGCCCTCGATACGGATGGCCTGGAGCGGACACACGTCGGCGGCTTCCTCGACCTCGTCGCGCAGCGCGTCGTCGGGGTCGGGGACGTAGGCCAGGTGGCCGCTGTCGTCCATGGAGAAGACATCGGGGGCGGCGAAGACGCACTGGCCGTGGTCCTGGCACTTGTTCATGTCGACGACGACCTTCATGGCCGGTCCTCCTGAAGTGAGGGCATCGGGGCGGGGGTGAAGGGAGGAAGAGGGGCCCGACCGTCGTCGACCGGGCCCCGGCCAAGGGTTCGGCGACTGACCGCACCCTTACTCATTTGGCTCCAAACAACATAGGAAGCCACCTGACCCTGGTCAATACCTATCCATGCGGATAATTTTTTTCCTGCCCCCCTTGCGGGGCGTCCGCAGCGCTCATACCGTTTGGCGCCAAACAAGCCGTCCGTACGCCGCGCCCCCATCCGTACCGGCCCTCTGACTCCCCCTCACGATCCACACCCCTAGCGCCCGAGGAGACATCGGTGAGCGCAGCCCCAACCCCCAGCCTCCGTCAGCACATGCAGCGGCTCGCCGCCGAGGGCATCGACGTGGTGCGCGTGACCTATCCCGACCTCATCGGCGCCGACCGTGCACGCGACATCCTGCTGGACCACCTGCCGTCGGCGTGTGACCACGGCCTGGCCTTCTGCCGGGCCGTCTACCACACCAGCCCCCAGGGCGACGTGGTCCCCGTCTCCGGCGGTCTCGACGCCGGCCTGCCCGACATCACCGTGCGGCCGGACCTGGACACCCTGGTCCCCCTCCCCTGGGAACCCGGCGTCGCCTCCTGCCTCGCCGACGTCACCGACCCGGCCACCGGCCTGCCCGCACCGGAGTCACCCCGCGATCTGCTGCGCACCGTCCTCGCCCGGTGTGCCGAACACGGCCTGCGTCCGGTGGTCGGCCCCGAGCTCGAGTACTTCCTCTGCGACGAGGACCCGGCCTCCCCGAGCGGCTGGAAGCGTTACTCGGGCGCCGCCGGCGTCGTCTACACCGCCGGTCTGCGCGCCGACGGCGACAATCACCTGCTGCGTACGCTGCGTCTGCTGCGGGACATGAACATCGGCGTGACCAGCGGAAACCACGAGTTCGACGGCGGCCAGTTCGAGATCAACCTCACCCACTCCGACGCCCTGTCCGCCGCGGACCGCGCCTTCCGCTACAAGTCGGCGATCAAGGAGCTGGCCCGGAAGGAGGGGAAACTCGCCACCTTCATGGCCAAGCCGTTCAACGACGCCGGCGGCTCCGGTTTCCACCTCCATCTGTCATGCGACAGCTCCGACGAGGAAGGCGCCGGTAACGCCTTCGACGATCCCGCCGGGCCGTACGGGCTGTCCGCCACCGCACGCCACGCCGTCGCCGGCATCCTCGCCCACGCCCCGGCCCTGGCCGCCCTGGCCAACCCGACCGTGAACTCCTACAAGCGTTTCGGCCCGGACACCCTCGCGCCCTGGCTGATCGACTGGGGCCTGGACAACCGCAGCGCCATGGTGCGCATCCCGCCCGAGCGCGGCTCCGGCGCCCGGTTCGAACTGCGCCTCGGTGACGCCAGCGCCAACCCGTACCTGCTGATCGCGGGCACGGTCGCCGCCGCGCTGCTCGGGGTTCTGACCGGCGAGGAGCCCCCCGCCCCCTTGGAGGGGTACGGCTACGACACCGCCAGGGCGGCCGCGCTGCCCATGAGCCTGCCGGCCGCGCTGGACGCCCTGGAAGCGGACACCGAACTGACCGACGTCCTCGGCAAGGACTTCACCGACTCCTTCCTCTCCTACAAGCGCAATGAAATCGAACGCTTCCAACGGCACGTCACCGACTGGGAGTTCACCGAGTACGCCTACCACCTGTGACGACTGGGAGCCATGCGATGACGACCGAGACCCCGACCGCCGCCGTGAACGAGCCGATGCCGCTGGCGGACGTCAACCTCGCCGACCTGGACAACTTCACCGACGGCATCACCCCATGGCGTATGTTCCACACCCTGCGCCACCAGGACCCGGTGCACTGGCAGCCCGAGGAGGCCCCCAACTCCGGCTTCTGGGCGGTGACCCGGCACGCGGACATCGCCCGCGTCGACCGTGACGCCGAGACCTTCACCTCCACGAAGTTCGTGAACCTCGAAGAAGTCGACGACGACCAGATCAAGACCCGCGCCTCCATCCTGGAGCTGGACGGAGTCCGTCACCGCGCCCTGCGCAGTCTGCTCCAGCGCCAGTTCGGCGCGAGCGTCATCAACAGCTACACCGACTTCCTGCGCGGCCTGACCGCCACCACGCTGGACGCGGCGCTGGCCAAGGGGACCTTCGACTTCGTCAAGGAGGTCTCCGCCGACTTCCCCATCAACGTCCTCGCCCGCCTCCTCGGCGTACCGCCGGAGGACAACCAGCAGCTCATCGACTGGGGCAACCGCATCATCGGCAACACCGACCCCGACTACGCCGACGTCCTGCTGGACAGCGCGGAGAGCGAGCAGTACCGGCACCTGCCCTTCCGCTCGCCCGCCTCGCTGGAGGTCTTCGCCTACGGCCGTGAGCTGGCCCGGCAGCGGCGCGGCGGCGACGGCACCGACCTGGTGTCGAAGCTGGTGAACACCACCCCGAAGGACGGTGTGCCGCTCTCGCCGCAGGACTTCGACAACTACTTCCTGCTCCTCGTCGTGGCCGGCAACGAGACCACCCGCCACACCATCACCCACTCCATGCTGGCGCTGCTCCAGCACCCCGAGCAGCTGGCCCGGCTTCAGGAGGACCCGTCCCTGATCCCCGTCGCGGTGGAGGAGTTCCTGCGCTGGGCGTCGCCCGTCTACCACTTCCGCCGCACGGCGACCCGTGACGTGGAATTGGGCGGCAAGCGGATCAAGGAGGGCGACAAGGTCGTCATGTGGTACGCCTCGGGCAACCGCGACGAGGAGGTCTTCGGCAACCCGTACGACTTCGAAGTCGCCCGCGCCGACAACGACCATGTGACCTTCGGCAAGGGCAGCCCGCACCTGTGCCTGGGCAACCTGCTGGCCCGCACCGAGATCCGCATCATGTTCGAGGAGCTCGTCCCGAGGATCGCCGACATCCGTCTGACCGGCGAAGTCCCGCGCGTCCGCTCCAACTTCGTCAACGGCATCAAGAAGCTGCCGGTCGAGGTCACCCTCGCCTGACCGCCTGACCCAGCCGTCCAGATGGGGGCGTCCGCCGGGACGCCCCGACCCGAACGAGCGGCCGCCCCTCACGTCTGCCCTCAGACGCACTCGCGAGAACTGGACCATGACCGCAGGCCGCGCGGATCTGCCGGCCGTGATCCGCTGGGCCGCGAGGCCGAGGACGCCGGATTCGACTCCGTCGTGATCAGCGAACACATCGTGCTCGGCCCCGACGCCGGAGCAGGCGGCGTGATGGGCAACCCCCGCGACTACGCTCTGCCCGGCAACCAGGACCGCCATAGGGTCTGTTGCGAAAGGGGCACCGCTTCATGGCAGTGAGCCACCCGCGCGCCGCCCTGAGGTGACGCGCGGAGGCTCACTGATCACTCCGCTCCTCGCGTAGCCCGGTCGCCCGGCCCGGTTCCTCACGCGGAAACCCGATCGGTGCGTCCGGCCGGTCCTACTGCTTGTAGAAGGTGGCGTCCTGCTGGCCGACGGTCGTGGTCACCGGCTGGGTGTAGAGCAGGTGGTTGTAGTGCCGGATGTACCGGCCGGGGAAGTTGTACGACTCGTACGACACACCGGCCGCGGAGTCGGCGAGACCGGCCCGCTCGTGGAACGAGGCGTCGTTGTCGAACAGGGTGGTGCCGTCGTCCTTCTCCACCCACACCTCGTTGTTCTTGTGGCGCAGGTAGTAGCCGGGGAAGTTGGCCGATTCGAGGGAAACGGTGCCGTTGCCGGCCAGGCCGGGGACGACGCGGAACTGCGAGTCGGCGAGTTCGGTGACGTTGGCCTCGGTCCTGGCCCGGAACTCCCAGTGCCGGATGAATCTGTCCGGGTAGTTGTACGAGGAGAAGCGGACGGGGGTGACACCGTCGGCGACGGGGATGCCGAAGTTGGGTGTGCCGTCGGCGTTCCAGTACACCTTCTGGTAGCGGGTGCGGCGGTTGGGGTCCTTGAGCGGGTCGCCGACGATCTCCTTGTAGTTGCGGTCGTGGTAGACGAGGATGTCCGACTTGCCGTCCTCGGAGACCGTGAAGGAGTTGTGGCCGGGGCCGTACTGGCCGGTCTTGTCGTTGCTCTTGAGGACCGGCGTGGGAGTCTTGCTCCAGGAGGCCGGGTTCATCAGGTCGGCGGTGGCGTCGGCGGTCAGCAGGCCGATGCAGTAGTTGGCGTTGGTGGCGCTGGCCGAGTAGGTCATGAAGACCTTGCCGTTCTTCTGGATGACGGCTGGGCCCTCGTTGACGCGGGCGCCGGCGGTCTCCCAGGCGTACTCGGGCTTGGAGATCATGACCGGGCTGCCGGTGATGGTCCAGGGGTTGGCCATCTTCGCCAGGTACAGTTGCGTGCCCTTGCCGAACGCCGGGTCCTCCTGGGCCCAGCTCAGGTAGCGGGTGCCGTTGTGCGTGAAGGTGGTGGCGTCCAGCGAGAAGGTGTCCATGGGCAGGCTGATCCTGCCCTTCTCGGTCCAGGTACCGGTCAGCGGGTTGGCGGCGCTGCTCTCCAGGACGTACGGGCGGATCCGCCAGATGTCGTTGGACCAGCCGGCCGTGAAGTAGACGTACCACTTGCCGTCGATGAAGTGGATCTCCGGGGCCCAGATGTGGGCGCCCATCTCACCGGTGGCGTGCTTGGTCCAGATCGTGGTCTCCGGGGCCGTGGCGAGGCCCTGGAGGGTGGTGGCCCGGCGCATGACGATCCTGTCGTACGCGGGGACCGTGGCGGTGAAGTAGTAGAAGCCGTCGGTGTGCTTGAAGATGTGCGGGTCGGCACGCTGCTCGGCTATCGGGTTGGTGAAGGTGACGGCGGGGGACGCGGGCACGGCGGCCTGGGCGGGGGTGGTCACGGTGCTGAGCACAGCGAGCGCGGCCGCCGCGGCCACCAGAACCCGTCTAGCGAGATGTCTCATGTTTCTGTTGCGGCCCTTCGGGATCAGGCGGTCGTGGGGACGAGCCGCCACTGCTGGCAGTTGTTGCTGAGCCAGCTCCACCGGCGTACGTCGGTACCGATGGCGTGCCGTGGTTGGCAATGCCCATGACGTTGCCGGTGGAGGCGTTGACGATGCGGGCGTAGTCGCCGCCGAGGTGGACCACGCCTGCGTTCGAAAATACGAACAACGTGCGGAACTGCGGACGAAACGTAAAGGCGGCTCAGGGACGCCGTCAATGGGTGGAACGAAACCGATATCCCGAACGCCGCCGACCACCCCAACAGCCACTGTCGGACACACGGGAAGCCCAGGCCACGCGCGCTGGGACTGCCCGACCCTCGTCGCTGCGGTCTGTCGCTTCGGTGTCGGCGTCGGAGTAGGTGGGGTCTTCTTGATGGCGGGCTGCGCTGGTGGCGTTCTGGGCCCGCGCTGGATGACTACCAGTCAGTCGGCCCGTGCCGTTGGCCGGCCGCCACCTGGCCATCCTGTGATGCCGGAGCCAGGCCGCGGCGGCGAGTCGGATCGCCGCCGGTCACGTGCCCAGGGCCGTCACAGCCCCACTGGCTGCCATTCCTGGTTGGAGCCGCCGTTGGCGGGCCACTGGATGACCTTGGCGCCGTCGGCGGTGGATCCACTCTGCACGTCTGCGCACAGCCCGCTCTTGATGTTGACGAGGCGGTAGTAGCCGCTGGTGGCCGCTGGAACGAGCTTCCACCACTGGTTGGTGCCGTTGGTGTCCGACCACTGGTCCAGGGCTGTGCCGCTGCTGGTGGAGCTGCCCGGGACTTCGAGCACCTTGCCGCTGTTGACGTTGGACAGGCGGTAGGACCCGTCGTAGTCGGGGAGCAGCTTCCACTGCTGGTTGGCGCTGCCGGACCACGTGTACTGGATGACGGGCCCGCCGTTGGAGGTGGAGGCGCCGGAGACGTCCATGACCTTGCCGCTCTTGCGGTTGACCAGCCTGAAGGGGCCGGTCAGCAGGCCGATCGTGATCGTGGTGCTCGTTCCGGCGGTCAGCGACACGATGCGGGCGTGGTTGCCCAGCGGCGACGACGTGGTGACCGTCGCGCCGGTGCTGATGGATGTGATGCCGCGCCGGCAGATGAAGGTGACGTTCTGGTCGATGTCGGAGGTGAGCTTGACGGTGGCCGTGCGGGCCGCCGTGTCCCAGGACAGCGACTGGATGGTGATGCGGTTGCGGCCGCGAACACCGTTGATGGTGCCCTTGGTGAGCTGGTCGGGGAGGGCGGGGAGGATCTCAAGGACACCGGGGCGGGTGTAGACGAGTGCTTCGCCGAGGACGGCGGGGATGGTGTTGGCGGCGTCGCAGTTGTAGATGTCCAGGTTGGGGTTGTGGGAGGTCATCAGGGACCGCCACACCATGTTCCTGCCGTAGATCTTCAGCAGGTTGCTGTAGACGCCGGGGCCGTCCTTCAGGCGGGCGCGGGCCAGCGCCCGGTGGAGGCTGCCGTGGGCGGAATAGTTCTGGTCGCCTCGCTTGTCCAGGGCCGTGCGGGCGTACTGGACCAGGTCGGGCTTGTCCTCGGGGTTGATCTCGTGCAGCGGCCAGGCACCGTACAGGTGCTGGACGTGCCGGTGGTTGTAGCGGTCGGTCAGGCCCGGCCAGGACCACTCGGCGAGCGCCCCGTCGCTGTTGACGGTGTAGTCGGGCAGCTTGGCGAGCAGGGCGGTCCAGCGTTGCACGCCCTGGCCGCTGCCCTGCTCCAGGCCGAGGGTGTTGGCCGCGTCGATCGCGGCCTGGAGCGCGTGCCGGCCGGCCATGATGTCGCCGGTGGCGTTGATGGAAAACGCCTGGCCGGTGCTGGTCGGGGAGTTCTCCATGGAGAAGGAGGGGACGAAGACCGCCTTGCCGCTGGAGTCGGTGCGGGTGAGGAAGTCCTCGTAGAACAGGGCCAGTTCCATCAGGGCCGGACCGAGCTTGTTCTTCAGGAAGGCACTGTCGCCGGTGACCTGGTAGTACTCCAGAAGGGGGTAGAGCAGCCAGTCGGCGCCGCCGGTCCAGGCCTCGCCGGGGAAGCTGCCGCTGTTGAAGTGCAGCATGTGCCCGTACTCGCCGTCGGTCCGGGACGGGGCGAGGAAGCCGCGGGCGCCGTAGAGGTTGGTGGCGTTGTCGCGCCAGTCGGCGAGCTGGCCGAGGATGAGGTCGAAGTAGCCCTGCATGGCATCGGTGAGGTCGAGGATGTTGCCGCCGGCGACCTGCAGGTTGATGTTGGCGTCGGTGGTGAAGTCGTCGGCCCAGGAGCCGTTCCAGGTGCCGGTCCAGATGCCGGTCAGGCGGGGTGGCAGGACGCCACTGGAACTGATGAAGAGATAGCGGCCGGAGTCGTACATCCGCTCCAGCAGCGCGAGGTCGATGGCGGACGCGTTGCTGTTCTGGCGGGCTATGAGCTCGCTGGTGGCCAGCCGGCGGTCGGCGGCGGAGACGTTGAGGTCGATGCTGGAGCGGTCGTACATGGCCTGGTGCTTCGGGGCGTGGCGGCCCAGGAGGGTGGCGTAGTCGGCCGTCAGCGCGGCGAGGGCGGTCTGCAGGGGCTGGCTGTTCCAGCCGGTGGAGGTCTCGTACCGGCCGAGCTTGGTCAGCAGCAGCACCTTGGTGGCCTTGGCGACCACCAGGGTCTGCCCGCCGGCGGTGACGGAGGAGCCGCTGCCGGAGACCACGACGCGGGTGACGCCTTCGTAGCCGTAGGCACCGCCGGAGGGGTAGGTGCCGCGCAGGTTCAGATAACCGTCGCCGCCGGTGACGGTGGCGGTGGTGGAGAAGGACACGCTGGTCGGCACGCCCGTAAGAGCGGTGTTGACGCTGATGGTGGTGTCCACGGTGCGGCCGGTGGCGGGCAGCAGTTCGTGGACGATGACCTGGTCGGCGCGGGAGACGAAGACGTGGCGCTTCCAGGTGCCGTACTGGTCGGTCCAGGTGTGGGTGATCTCGCCGGTGCGGAAGTCGGTGATGCGGGCGAAGTCGTTGACGGTGGTCATGCCCGGGGTGCTGAGCTGGAGTTCGTAGCCGGGGTGGAAGGTCTGGGTCCAGCGCAGGCTCCAGCCGTGGGCGAAGGTGGAGGAGGCACCGGAGTAGTTGCCGGCCAGCGCCTGGTCCCGGGCGGTCTCGAGATACGGCGAGATCACGGGGGGCATGACGCTCCGGCTGCCGTTGGGCAGCACGAACCGGTGATGATTGAAGATCATCTTCTCGAGCGTCGGCGCCCCGTAGTAGACGGTCCCGTACTCGCCGTTTCCGCTCAGGAACCCGTCGGTCCAGGCGGAGGCGGTGGCGTTGTCCCAGATGCCGCGGTCGGGCAGGGTGACCTGGGGCGGTACGGCCGCGGAGGCCTGGGAGGCGAAGACGAAGCCGGGCAGGGCCGCGGCGCCGGCGGCGAGGGCGGCCGTGGTGAGCAAACGCCGTCGGTTGAGGGGCAGGTCGGGCAGTGGCATGGGTCGACTCCGTTGTCGGACGGTGAGTACAACTGGGCACAGAGGTGCCACCGGTGGGGGTGTGGTGGTAAACAACAGCGCTTTGCCAGACATGCGGTGGCTGCATCAGCCGTCGACGGCAGAACCGGACGGCTGAGGCCGGCCCGCCCCGCGGGGGCGGACCGGCCTCGAGTGTCTACGGGGTCACGGTCAGCGCGGGCGCCATCTCGGCGGTCCCGTTGGTGAGCTTCCCGGAGCCGGTGGCGCCTTCGGAGCTGACGAAGCGCAGCTCGTGGTTGGTGCCCCCCGCGTTGCAGACGGCGAGCAGGAGCGTGGGCTGACCGGCCGCATAGGCCTTCTGGACGAAGGAGGTGATGTCGACGGTGATGTCGCGGCCGTCGATGGCGTTGCCCTGGTGGGTCCCACCGCCCTCGGGGATGATGGTCGAACCGAGGGTGAAGGTGGCCGACTTCGCGACGGAGGAGCTCGTGGCGGTGAAGCTCGGCCGGTTCTGCCAGGTCATCGTGTTGATCGGACAGGACGTGCCGCCGCCGGTGCACGTGGTGTCGCTGACGGGTTGCACGAGGAGTTGGTCGGTGTCGGTCGACGGGACCGACGAATAGCGGTGGCCGACGTAGGTGAGATGGAGTGTCGCCTGGCTCGGTGCCTTGGTGAGGCTGTTGAGGGGGAACTGGATGTAGGAGAGCTTTCCGTCTCCGGATCCTGTGGTGTACTGCTCGCCCATCAGGCCGACCCCGGTGTTGCGAGTGATGAGGGTCAGGTCCGAGGAGTTGTTCTTGGTCTGGTCGCCCCACCACGCACCCACCCAGGTGTCGCCGTTGGTGAGGGCGCCGGCCCTGACGTTCTGGGTCTGGCCGTTCGCGTCCGTGTAGGTGGTGGTCAGCGTGCCGATCCCGCTCGTCGTCAGCGGGAACTGGCTGGTGTATCTGACGAGCTGGTCGGCGACGCGGAGGTTGTTCAGCGTCACGTTCGTGGCGCCGTTCAACGGGCTGCTGTTCGTCTTCTGCTGCGAGAACCACACGTTGTCGAGCTGGAAGGTGCTGATCGGGGTCTTGGTGTAGGTGTACGTGGCGCCCGACCCGTCGGGGTTGGGGGCGAGCCCGTAGGTCGCCTGCTCGTCGGCGGTGATGGTCTGGGTGGATCCGTTGCCGCCGTTGAGCCTGATCGGTCCCGACGTGTACCGGGAGGTGTCGAACGAGCTGTTCTTGATCACGATGCTCGAGATGCGCGGGTACGGCTTGGGGCTGTTCTGCGTGAAGATGCCGCCGGCCGGCGCCGACACGGAGTTGAAGTTGTCGAACGTGTAGTTGTTGAGCTTGTATCCGTACGAATTCCATCCGATGCGGATCGAGTTGCCGGCACCGACGGACCAGTTCAGCGTGTTGCTGACCGAGATGTTCTTCGAGTCCGCGTTGTCCCAGTGGTAGTTGTCGAACCCGAGGTCGTCGGCGACGGTGTCGTGGGCGCCTACCGCGTTGACATAGCCCTGGATGTCGGGGGTGGAGGTGCCGAGCTGGAAGTTGTTCCACACGCCGGGGGCCAGCGGGGTGAATCCGTCGCTGGGGTTGTAGTGGCCGGAGGCGAACGCGTCGTCGTTGCCGAGGGTGAAGACGCCGTTGGCGGTGATGTCCTGGCCGCTCGCGAAGTCCGTCCCGTCGATCCACGGCTGGCCGTACGGGGTGAGGGCCTTGATGTTGTTGAACGTCACCCTGTTGGCGCTGTGGGTCTCGTAGTTCCACTGCTTCGCGTCGCGCACATAGGTGTCGTTGAACGTGATGTCCGACGAGTGCATGACCATGACGCCGCCCTGGTGCTGGCTGCGGTAGGCGTCGTGCGAGTCAGCGCGGTAGTTCGCCACGCCGTTGTTGTCGAACATGCCGCGGCCGTCGATCTCGATGTTGCTCGAGTTGATGATCCCGACCGCCGGCTCGAACGCCTCCATGTACGCCTGGATGCGGTTCTTCAGCAGGGCCCCTTCGTCGGTGTAGATCTTCAGCTTGCCGCCCTTGAGCTTGCTGCCGTCCACACCGTTGACCAAGAGACCGGACCACACGTACGTGCCGTTCGGGAAGTAGAGCGTGTTGAGCGCCGTGGGGTTGGCCTTGATGGTGTCGATGGCGGCCTGCAGGGCGTACGTGACGTCGCCCGCGGCCATCACCCGCACATTCGGGTACCGCACATTGGTGCTGCTCGCGCTCACCAGGGTCCCGGCCGAGGTTTTCTGACCGGCGGGGATGGCGGTGCCGTTGACGGTCTTGCCGGCCATGGAGCTCGTCGTCGCGGCGGGAGCCTTCTGAGCCGTGCTGTTCGGGTGCGCCGCGAGGTACTTCGCGGCGAACTGCTGGAAGTTGAGGACACCGGTCTGCAGGTTGACGCCGGAGCCGTCCGGTGCGCTCGTGGTGTTCGGGCGCCGCGCCGGGTCTTCCAGAGGGTCGTTGATGACCGCCAGGTAGGGCTGTCCCGTGGCGTTGGTCGAGTCGCCGTTGACCATCACGATCGCTTGGTTCAACCCGGCCGCGGCTGACATCTGGAACGTCAGGGTGTGCTTGTCCGCGCTCACCGAGACGCTGCTGGACGGGTAGTAGCGCGCCGGGTAGATGTTCACCGTGTCGATCGTGGTGCTGGGCAGCGTGACCGTGATCGTCGGTGTCCGGGAGTCCGACGCGAAGCGCGCGATGTCGAAGTTGTTGCGGTTCGCGTTGTACTGGACAGTCTGGACGGGCGTGCCGGCGACTTGCACCTGGTACTTGGTGGACGCCACGTCCGGGGACGTCGTCGTACCGCCTCCCACTCCCGTCGGTGCGTACGTGTGGACGGTGGTGGCGGCGTGTGCGGGGACGGCGCCGGTGAGCATGAGGCTTGCCACCGCGATGGTGGCGCCGGCAGCGGCCGCGATGAAGCGCTTCACGCGCGAGCTGCGTCGCGCTGGGGCGGTGTTCGGGTCGGCGGCGTCGCCGGCCGGTCTGATCATGCCTTTCTCTCCTCAGGACGAGACCGTTGCAGGTCTGTTCAGGCACTCGCCGTCTGCTGGAGACGGCGCGGAGCATTCGCGATGCCGCGGCCGGACCGCGGCCGTCGGGGCCGTCGGGGCCGTCGGGGCCGTCGGGGCCGTCGGGGCCATCGGGGCCGAGGGGACCACCCCGACGCACCGAGCGGGGTGGCGCGGTGAGGTCGAGTGTTGATTCGCGCGGTGGGCGAGGGTGACTCCACTGCGTTGACCGATCCACGGGACCGGGCGTGGCGGGGACGTTACTGCCGTATTTCCGGGACCGTCAATGCTCCGTGCACTTCAAAGTCGCGGAAACAGCCGTGACCTGCCTGCGGCGCCTTCACCGTGCTCCGTAACGGCTGAATCACGGCCGCCGCACGAAGCCTTGCCCTGTTGCGGCAGTCGCCCTACGCTGACGCCACTTTCGTGGATCGATAAATGTTTCGGGGGCGTACGTGGTGACAATGGCGGAGGTGGCAGCTCGGGCGGGAGTCACCAAGCAGACCGTCTCCAACGTGGTGTCCGGCAAGAAGGTGCGGCCGGAGACCCTGGCGAAGGTGAACAAGGCGATCGCCGAACTCGGCTACAAGCCGAACCTGGTGGCGCGCTCGCTGCGCACCGGCAGCACGTCGACGGTGGGGCTGTTCGTGCCGTCGGTGGCCAACCCGTTCTATTCGGAGGTGGTCGAGGAGGTGGAGAACCTCCTGGTCGGCCGCGGATACAACCTGCTGCTCGCCACGACGCGCGACGATCCCGACTACACGCGGGCCCATCTGGAGAACCTCGCCGCGCGCTCGGTGGACGCACTGCTGGTCGCCTGCGACAACGGCGTCGCACAGCAGCTGCCGATGCTCGTCGAGGCCGCCTTCCCGGTCGCGCTGTTCGCCTGGGAGGGGGACCCGCCGACCATGCTGCCGGTGGTGTCCATCGACTACGAGCACGCCGGGTTCCTGGCCGGGCGCTACCTGAGGGATCTCGGCCACCGGAACGTCGCGGTGATCGCCGATCTCCCCGCGCACGAGCCGCGCGTGGCCGGGTTGCGCCGGGCGTTCGCCGACCACGGGCTGGCCATCGACGACCGCAAGGTGTTCGCCTGCACCAGGGACGACGCCGTCGGCGGGTTCGACGCGGGCCGTGCGGCACTTAAGGCGGATCCGGAACTGACGGCGATCTTCGCCACCCACGACGTCCTGGCCCTCGGTGCCGTCGAGGCGGTGGTCCGGTCCGGGCGGCGGGTCCCCAGCGACGTCAGCGTCGTCGGCTTCGACGACATCGCCCAGGTCGGACAGATCCAACCAGCCCTGACCACGGTCACCGTCCCGAAGCGGGAGATGGCCCAGCAGGCCGTCGAGCTGCTGCTGCGCGCCGTCGACTCCGGCCGGCCGCCGACCAACGTTCTCACGCTGCTGCGCCCGACCCTGACCATCCGGGACAGCAGCGCCCCGCCCCGGGCGACCGGATAGCACCTTGCACCGCTCGACCTGCACCTCACCCCATGAGTCGTCGGCACGCTCCCGCCTGGCCGGCTTCCCGCCACCGCTACGAGTTGCGACAGAAGGCACGTCCACTGATGAAAGACCTCGACCCACACGCCTACGTCGAAGACCGGTCGCCGGGCACCGGACGACTGCGGCCGCGCGCCGCGTTCGCTTCCGACCTGCCCACGATCGCGCTCGACGGCGACTGGAGATTCCGACTGGCGTCGGGGCTGGACGACCTCACCGGGGACTTCGCCGCGCCGGACTTCGACGACACCTCCTGGGACCTGCTCGCCGTGCCGTCCTGCTGGCAGATGACCGGCCTGCCCGGTGAGCCGCGCTATGGTGCCCCGGCCTATACCAACATCCTCTACCCGTTCCCGGTCGACCCGCCGCGGGTGCCCCGGCAGAACCCGACCGGCGAGTACCGCCGCGAGTTCGACGTTCCGGACGGGTTCCCGGCAGCGGCCTCCGTGCTCCGGTTCGAGGGCGTCGACTCCGCGTTCGCGGTGTGGCTCAACGGGATCCGGCTCGGCGACGGCAAGGGCAGCCGGCTGACGACCGAGTTCGACGTCTCCGCCGTTCTGCGGCCCGGCCGGAACGTGCTCGCGGTCCGCGTGCACCAGTGGTCGTCCGGCAGCTACCTGGAAGACCAGGACATGTGGTGGCTGTCCGGGATCTTCCGGTCGGTGTCCGTGGCAGCCCGCGGTGTCGAGGACTTCTTCGTCCACGCCGCCTACGACCACATGACGGGCCGGGGCACCCTGTCCGTCGACGTCGACGCCCCGACCCGCGTGTCCCTGTCGGTGCCCGAGCTCGGCATATCCGCCGCCGATCCGGCCGGCCCGCACGTGATCGACCGCATCGAGCCCTGGTCGGACGAGCGGCCGCGCCTGTACTCGGGGGAACTGGTTTCCGAAGCCGGGGAGCGGATTCCGCTGCGCATCGGCTTCCGCACGGTGGCCGTCGTGGACGGCGTGCTGACCGCCAACGGCCGGCCGCTCTCGCTACGGGGCGTCAACCGCCACGAATGGCACCCTCTGACGGGACGTACCCTGACCGAGGACACCATGGTGACCGACGTGCTGCTCATGAAGCAGCACAACATCAACGCGGTGCGCACCAGCCACTACCCGCCCGACCACCGTTTCCTGGACCTGTGCGACGAGCACGGCCTGTGGGTGTTCTGCGAGGGCGACCTCGAGACGCACGGCTTCGAGCCGGGCGGCTGGCGGCGCAATCCCAGCGACGACCCCGCGTGGCGCGAGGCGTACCTGGACCGGACCGCGCGGCTGGTGGAACGCGACAAGAACCACCCCTCGGTCATCGTCTGGTCGCTGGGGAACGAGTCCGGCACCGGAGCCAACCTGGCCGCCGCAGCCGCGTGGATCCGGCAGCGCGACGGCAGCCGCCTGATCCACTACGAGGGCGACCACGAGAGCTGCGCGTACGTCGACCTGTACTCCCGCATGTACATCGGGGTGGACGAGCTGGCCGCCGTGGGACGCGGCCAGGAGGCGCCGACGGCTGATCCGGCCGACGACGCCCACCGCCGCGCCCTGCCGTTCGTGCTGTGCGAGTACGGGCACGCCATGGGCACCGGACCCGGCGGGCTGTCCGAGTACCAGCAGGTCATCGAGGCACATCCGCGCCTGGCCGGTGGATTCATCTGGGAGTGGATCGACCACGGGATCGCCCGGCTCACGGGGCAGCAGGACCCCCACTCGTACTACGCCTACGGCGGCGACTTCGGCGAGGAGGTCCACGACGGCAATTTCGTCGCCGACGGGCTGCTCTTCCCCTACCGCACGCCGTCGCCGGGCCTGGTCGAGTACAAGAAGGTCATCGAACCGGTCCGGATCCACGTCGCCCCGGCGGCGCGGCGGATCGCCGTGCACAACCTGCACCACGTCCGCGACACCGGCTACCTGGACTTCCAGTGGACCGTCGAGGACGGCGGCGAGCCGGTGGGCTCCGGCGGCCTCTCCGTGCCCGCGACCGCTCCGGGCGCGACGACAACCGTCGAATGGCCCGCCGACGTCACCGCCGCGCTCGATGCGGCGCGCAAGAACGACTCCGGCCACGAGGTGTGGCTGACCGTGACCGCGGTGCTCGCCGCCGACGAGACCTGGGCCCGGGCCGGCCACGAGATCGCCTGGGCGCAGGGGCTGGTCGTGGCTCCCGCCGCCTCGCCGGTCCCCTTCACGTCGGCGCCGGCGATCGCCCACGACGGGTACATCGCACTGGGTCCCGCGCGGTTCGACGCCCGCAGCGGGGTGCTGATCCGGCTCGGCGACCTGGAGCTCGACGGGCCCAGGCTGGACATCTGGCGTGCCCCGATCGACAACGACCTGCTCAACGCCTTCGGCGAGCCGCAGATCACCTCCTGGCTCGCCGCCGGACTGAACCGGATGCGCCATGAGGTCCTGAGCGTCGAGCCCGACGCACAAGGGCTCACGGTCACCGCCCGGCTCGCCGCCGCCGGATCCTCCTCCGCGCTCGGCGTGGTCTACCGCTGGACGGCCTGCGACGGACCGGAAGCGGGCCAGACCCGGCTCCGGCTGGAATGCGCCGTCACCCCTGACGGCGCATGGTCGGTGCCGCTGCCCCGGCTGGGGATCGCGATGTCGCTGCCCGGCACCGACGCCGAGGTCGAGTGGTTCGGCCTCGGCCCCGGCGAGGCGTACCGCGACTCCCGTACCGCCGCTCGCGTCGGCCGCCACCGGTCGACTGTCTCGGCGATGCAGACCCCCTATGTCCGCCCGCAGGAGAACGGCAACCGCCACCAAGTCCGCCGCACCCGGATCACTACCGCGGACGGCACCCTGCGCATCACGGGCGACCCGGTCATCGACCTGACCGTGCGTCCTTGGAGCACCGCAGCCCTGGCTGCCGCGGCCCACCAGCACGACCTGGTCGGCGACGGCAGGCTCCATCTGTACCTCGACCACGCGCACCACGGCCTCGGCAGCGCGGCCTGCGGCCCGGGCCCGTCGGCATCGGACGTCCTTGCCGCGGTCCCGACGGTGTTCGGCGTGGAGTTCAGCACCGGCCGGTAGGCGGGCCTGGCCGCCCGCCCACCGACAGTCCAGCAAGTCAGTCCCCGTCACGAAGGGTTTCCCTCACATGGACAGCACCACCATACGCACCCGCAGACTCCTGGCGCTCGCCACCGCGACGGTCATCGCGTTCGGCGTCGGCGCGTGCAGCAGTGACAAGAACGACTCCGCCGGGGAATCGGGCCACAGCGGGCCGGTGAACATGGAGTTCTGGGGCTGGGCCGGCTACGAGAAGATCGTCGACCAGTGGAACGCCTCCCACCCGGACATCAAGGTCACCTTCAAGAAGATCCCGTCGGGCCCCAAGGGCGGCTACACCCAGATCAGCAACGCGCTCACCGCCGGCAAGGGCCCGTGTCTGGCCCAGATCGAGTACCAGACCATCCCGTCGATGCTCGTGAAGAACTCGGTCATGGACATCACGCAGTACGCGAGCGACAGCATGGACAAGTACGTCCCGTCGGCCGTCTCCGCCTCCAGCGTCGGCGGCAAGATCTACGGGGTTCCGGTGGACGTCGGCCCGATGGTCCTCTTCTACCGCAAGGACCTGTTCGCCAAGTACGGCATCAGCAAGCCGCCGGCCACCTGGGCCGAGTACAAGGCCGACGCCGAGAAGGTCACCGCCGCCGACCCCGGTGTGAAGTTCGGCACCATGCTCGGCGACGCCAACGGTATGGCGGCCTTCACCCTGCAGACCGGCAAGTCCTGGTACTCGACCAAGGGAGACAGCTGGACCGTCAGCATCGACAACCCCGGCACCCGCAAGGTCGCCTCCTACTGGCAGGACCTCAAGGACAAGGGTCTGGTGGCGAAGACCGGCAACGCCTGGGACCCGCAGTTCAACAAGGCCTCCGAAGCCGGCAAGGTGCTGACGTTCGTCAACGCGGCCTGGGCCGCCGGCGGTCTGAAGTCGGACCTGAAGGACCTGGCCGGCAAGTGGAGGGTCGCCCCGATGCCGACCTGGAAGGCCGGCGACGGCAAGAGCGCCAGCAGCGGCGGCTCGGCCACCTCGGTGATGACCGGGTGCAAGACGCCCCGCGAAGCAGTGCAGTTCGCCGATTTTCTGTCCAGTGACCCGCAGGCCGTGAAGACGGGCATCGAAAGCGGGCTGTACCCGGCGTCGAAGGCCGGACAGGAAGACCCGTCACTCACAGGGGGCGACCCGTACTTCGGCGGCCAGAAGGTCGGTGACGTGTACAAGGCCTCCGCCGCGCAGGTGCCCAGCACCTGGACCAACGGCCCGACCTTCCAGCAGGTCGAGTCGGACTTCACCGGTGCCATCGGTAAGGGCACCCTGCCGGACGCGGTCACCAAGGTCCAGGCCTCGACGGTCGCCGCGATCAAGAAGCTCGGCCTGTCGGTGACCAACGGCTGAGGCGGGACTCCAGCCGCCCCGAAGGGTTCCCGCGGCCGCCCGTACCCGGCGCCGCGGGGGCCCGCTCCCCTGTCGACGAACCGCCCAGCGAGGTTTCCATGAGCAGTCCCAGCAGCACCCGGACGGCGTCACCGCCGCGGCCGGTGCCCGCGGCCACCCCCCGTGTCTCCCCCGCCGGTCGGCCTCGGCGCACCGGCCGCCGTGCCGCGTTGACCGCGTCGGGGTTCCTGGCACCGTTCGCGGTGCTCTTCCTGACCATGATGGTCGCGCCGATCTGTTACGCGATCTACCAGAGCTTCTTCACCGTCCGCCGCGCCGGGCTGTTCGGCGGTGCGCAGACCACGGAGTTCGCGGGACTGTCCAACTACGCCGACGCCTTCAGCGACCACGACTTCATCGCGTCGATCGTCCGGGTCGTGCTCCTTGGCTGCGTCCAGGTCCCGGTCATGCTCGGCCTCGCCCTCCTGCTCGCGCTCCTACTGGACTCCCGCTCGGCCCGGCTGCGGAAGACCTACCGGCTCACGTTCTTCCTGCCCTACGCGCTGCCAGGTGCGATCGCCGCGGTGATGTGGTCCTTCCTCCTGGTGAAAGACCTCTCGCCGTTCACCGGACCGCTGTCCCACATCGGGATCCACGTCGACTTCCTGTCGCCGTCGTGGGTTCCGGCCTCGATCGGGAACATGCTCACGTGGGGCTGGACCGGCTACAACATGCTGATCATCTACTCCGCGCTGCAGACGATCCCCGCCGAGGTGACAGAGGCCGCCGCGCTCGACGGCTGCACCGGATGGCGCCTGGCGTGGGCGGTGAAGATCCCTCTGGTGCGCCCCGCGCTGGTGCTGACCACGGTCTTCTCCATCATCGGGACAGCGCAGCTGTACACCGAGCCGGCAGTGCTGGTCAGCGCGCGCATCCCGGGCGTCGACCCGAAGTTCTCCCCGATCATGAACACAACCCTGGGCATGGACGTGGGCGGCCAGAACCTGGCCGCCGCCGAGTCCGTCGTGCTCGCGCTGATCACCCTCGTGCTCTCGTTCGGATTCCTCAAGTACAACCAGCGCAAGGGAGCGATGGCATGAGCGTGATTCCGGCCGGCCGACCGACCCGACCGCCCCGCCGCGGCAGCGACATCGCGAGCAAGGTCGTCGTCAACGGCGTGCTGGGCCTGATGGCCCTGTACACGCTGATCCCGCTGTGGTGGCTGTTCGTCTCCTCGACCAAGGAATCGGGCTACCTCTACACCGGTACGCCGCTGTGGTTCTCCCACTTCGACCTGGTCACCAACATCAGAGACGTGTTCAGCTTCGAGGGCGGCATCTTCTCCACCTGGCTCGCCAACAGCGCGCTGTACAGCCTCGTCGGCGCCGCCGTCGGCACCCTGCTGTCCGCGATGGCCGGCTACGCGCTGTCCAAGTTCAGCTTCCGCGGCCGCGAAAGCGTGTTCAACGTCATCCTCGCCTCGGTTCTCATCCCGGCACCGATGTTCGCCCTGCCGTTGTTCCTGCTCATGGCCAAGCTGGACATCACCAACTCCTACTGGTCGGTGCTGCTGCCCAGCTGTGTCAGCCCGTTCGGCGTCTACCTGTGCCGGATCTTCGCCGCGGCGTCCGTCCCGGACGAACTCCTTGAGGCCGCACGGCTCGACGGAGCAGGCGAACAGCGCACCTTCTTCCGGATCGCCCTGCCGCTGATGTCCCCGGCACTGGTGACCGTCTTCCTGTTCCAGTTCGTCGCCATCTGGAACAACTACCTGCTGCCCTCGCTCATGCTCAACACCCCCTCACTGCAGCCCGTCACGGTGGGCCTGGTGCAGTGGCGCTCGGAGTTCGCCAGCGGAGTGCCGCTGCTGCTGCCGATCACCGGTGCGTTCCTGTCTCTGATCCCTCTGCTCGTCGCCTTCGTCAGCCTCCAGCGGTTCTGGCGCAGGGGCCTGACCGCAGGCGCCGTCAAGTAGCGCGTTCGCCGCCCCACCTCCATCCCGAAACGCAAAGGACCACTGCATTGCCCCGCGCCCACATCGAACTCGACAGGCGGGCCGTCATCGCTCCCGTCCGGCGCCGCACCTTCGGCTCGTTCGTCGAACACCTCGGCCGCTGCGTGTACACCGGGATCTACGAGCCGGAACACCCGAGCGCGAACGAAGAAGGGTTCCGTATGGACGTCGTCGCGCTCGTCAGGGAGCTCGGCAGCACGACCATCCGCTACCCGGGCGGCAACTTCGTCTCCGGCTTCCGCTGGGAGGACTCGATCGGCCCGCGCGACAAGCGCCCGGTGCGCCGCGACCTCGCCTGGCACTCGCTGGAGTCGAACCAGGTCGGCCTGGACGAGTTCGCCCGCTGGCTCAAGCTCACCGACTCCGAGCTGATGCTCGCGGTGAACCTCGGTACGCGGGGCATCCAGCCCGCCCTGGACCTGCTCGAGTACGCCAACCACCCCGCCGGTACGGCGCTGTCGGACCTGCGGATCGCCAACGGCACGCCGGAGCCGCACAACGTGCGCATGTGGTGCCTCGGCAACGAGATGGACGGGCCGTGGCAGACCGGCTTCCTGTCAGCCGACGACTACGGCAAGCTCGCCGCCCGTACCGCCGGCGCGATGAAGATGGCCGACAAGGACCTCGAACTCGTGGTCTGCGGCTCCTCCGGCTCCTGGATGCCGACCTTCGGCGACTGGGAGCGCACGGTGCTCGAGCACACCTACGACCACGTCGACCACGTCTCCTGCCACGCCTACTACCAGGAGCTCGACGGCGACCTCGGCTCCTTCCTCGCCTCGGCGACCGACATGGACTACTTCATCGACACCGTCGTCGCGACCGCCGACCACGTGGGCTACAAGAAACGCTCCAAGAAGAAGATCAACATCTCGTTCGACGAGTGGAACGTCTGGTATCAGAAGGAGTTCCACGAGTCCGACGAGGTCAACGACGAGTGGCGGCACGCCCCCCGGCAGCTGGAGGACGTCTACTCGGTGGCGGACGCCGTCGTCGTCGGCAACCTGCTGATGACGCTGCTCAAGCACAGTGACCGCGTCACCTCGGCCTCGCTCGCGCAACTCGTCAACGTGATCGCGCCGATCATGACCGAGCCCGGCGGCCCTGCCTGGCGGCAGACGACCTTCTACCCGTTCTCGATCACCAGCCGGCTTGCCGCCGGTGAGGTGATCCGGCCCGTTGTCGAGGCGCCGACCTACACGACGGCACGCCATGGCGAGGCGTCTGTCGTCGACGCCGTCGCGACCGTCGACGAGGACCGGGCCGCGGTCTTCCTCGTCAACCGCGGGCTTTCGCAGACCACTCAGGTCACGGTCGATGTGCGCAGCCTTGGCTCCTCGCGGATTCTGGAGGCGGTCACACTCGCCGACCCGGATCCGTATGCGAAGAACACACTCACCGAGCAGAACCGCGTGACCCCGCACGCGAACCCGAGCGCGATCCTGTCCGACGGGCTGCTCAGCATAGAGCTGCCGCCGGTGTCGTGGACCGCAATTGCGCTGGGCTGAGTGACTGTCACCGCCGCTGGCATGCAGGACCGCGACGGCGCTCACCGACTGCCGGCGCTGCTGCGCGAACGGTTCTCCACGATCAGTCTCGTCTGGGCCGATGGCGGCTACGCCGGCTCTCCGTCAGGTGCGGGGCGGTGGCGGTGGACTCGGTCAGCGGGGCAGCCGAGTTGGCGCATGAGGTTGCGGCTGGTGTTCGAGGTGATCCGCTTGCCGCCCTTGGCCGGCCGGTGGCCCTCGGCTTCGATGCGTCGGCGATCCGCTGGCGCCGACGCCTTGGCCTGCGAGTTCACGGATGCGGTCGACCAGTTGCGGGTAGTACGACAGCTGGTTGAGCCGCTGGACCGGGCGGTCTTCGCATGCCACAGCGCGGTGATGTCACTGGCCTGACCGTGTCGCTGTCCGCCGTCCTGGCGGTGGCGCTGCTGACGGCCCTCGCCGTCTGGCAGGGCCTATGCCGACAACGCGCGCCGGCGCACCCAGGAAGCGGCCCGTCAGGTCGCCGACGTGGCAGACGCGCTGCGCACCACCGACCCGCGCACCGCGCTGCTGCTGGGCGCGGCCGCCTGGCGCGTCGCCGAGCTGCCCGAGTCCCGCCGCGCCCTGCTCGGCTCTTTGGTGAAGGTGTCCGTCTCCGGCTGGGCGAGAGGAGCCCAACCCGAACCGCGTGCGGTAGCGCACAGCGCGTGCGGGGAGCCCGACTGTGGTCAGTCACCGGATTTTTTGTGTCACCGCGTGTCACTCCGCGTCGCGGCGGGCCTGGCCGCGGCGGCGGAGCAGCAGGAGGCCGCCGGCTACCGTGGTGACGCCGGTCGCGGCCGTCCACAGAGCGAGGTCCGAGGCACCGGTGGCGGCCAGGTCCTTGTCGCTCTTTCCGCCCTGGGCGCTGACGTCTCCGGAGGACTGCCCGGCCGAGGACTTGGATGAACCGGACGTTCCGGAGGTACCGGACCTGGCGGCCGCCGGCTTCGACGGAGACGGTGAGGCTGCCGCCTCGGCCGCGGTGGCCTTGTCCCGGGTGTACGCCAGTGTGCCGAAGCCGAGTTCGTCGAATCCGCCGCTGTTCGGGCCGTAGTCGCCGCCGCCTCCCTCGGGCCCGCTGCGGGCCACCATCTCGCGGGTATTCGGCATGGCCATGCCGCGCCTGTTGGCGTAGTGGTTGTAGACCCGCGCCCAGACCGGGCGCCCACCGCCACGGCCGCCTTCGGAGATGACGGTCTGCTCCGTGTTCAAGCAGTGCACGCCGTTTGTCCAGGTGTAGGTGGTGTAGGGCACCTCGTAGCCGAGGTTGTACCGGGCGACGTACTCGCACGCCTTGCGGAACTTGGAGTCCTCCGCGCCGTAGAGGTCCACGCCCTGGTTCCAGGCCATCTCGCAGATGGTGCCCATCAGGCCGATGCCCAACAGGCTGTGGCCCTGGTCGCGCCCGCTCTCCTGCCACTGGGCCAGGTCGTTCTCGTAGACGTGGGGGATCGCCTTGTCCAGCGCGCCGTTGCCTGCGCCGTAGTAGAAGTAGTCGACCGTCTCGTTGAACTTGGCCCGGTCGTCGCAGAGGATCCCGATGGCCATGATCGAGGCCATCGAGCACAGGTCCCAGTTCGCCCAGTAGTGGCCGATGCAATTGGTCTTGCGGTATATGAAGTCGCGGTTCGTCGGATAGAAGTTGGCTGACCATCATGTCCTGGAAACGGGCCAGGTCGAAGCCGGGGTAGCCGCGCATGAGCTCGCCGACGTTGGCGAACTGGTACCCCTGGATGCCCGCCATGAGCACGACTTCGGAGCCTCCGCCGATGCCCTTCAGCGTCCCCGACCAGGCGTTGCAGATGTCCCGTGCGGTGTCGGCGTGTGCGGTGTCGCCGGTGATCTTCCAGCGCAGCGCGTTCTGGTAGGCGGCGTGGATGTCGTTGTAGAGAACCCAGTAGTTCTGGACGCCGCTCCCTCCCCGGATCGCGGTCGCCAGCGGGTTGGGCCGCCATGTGCTCTGCGAGTGACGGTTGGCGGTGAGCCTGGCGAAACCCGCCTTGTAGGGGGCGGCGCCCGCCTTCACCTTGGCGGCCATGCGCTCGAGATCGGCCCGGGTGTGGAGCATCCCGGGGTGCGCGAAGGATGTGCGCGCCGCCGTCGCCGGGGAGGCGGCCACGCCCGTGCCGATACCGATACCGACCGCGCCGGTTGCCGCTCCCGCGGCCTTGAGCATGGTGCGTCGGCTGATCTGAAGTGTCACTGTGTCGTTCCTTGGGCTCTTGTGGGAACAGCGCCTACGTAGGGAGACGTGATACGGAGCGGGCGATAACACAAAAGCGGGCACCACCGAGGAAAGGCAGGTGGTCTTGACGGTCCTCCGTCATGGGACTCAGCGTCACCCGGACGCACCTGAACAGGCAGGTCGACGATGGCGGACGCTCCCAGGAACACCCCCGTGGGCCGGCAACTCCAGGTGGAGACACGCGATGTGCAACTGCCAACTGCATGCCGGCGGCAATAGAGACGGGCCCCCGATCAGACGTCGCGGGGACGGTGCCCTCGGGACCACCGGACACCGTGTCCCTGCGTGACGGCCCGGCCCCACGGCGAAGGAGCCGCCGGGCCGGGCCGTGGCCGCGCCGGCTCGTATCAGTCGGCAGGCGGGATCGATGTGCGTCTAGCCGGTGACCCGGCGGAACGTCCACTGCTGGTTGGTGCTGCCCCTGTCGGCGTACTGGATCAGCGCGGCGCCGTCGGCCGTGCTGCCGGAGCTGACGTCGAGCACCTTGCCGCTGTTGCGGTTGACCACCTGGAACACACCTCCGGACAGCGGGCGCAGCTGCCACTGCTGGCTGGCCCTGCCGTCGGGGGTCGCCTGTACGACCCGCGCGCCGTCCGCCGTGGAGGATCCGGCCACGTCGAGCACCTTGCCGCTGCGGACGCAGGTGATGGTGTGGTAGCCGTCGGCCGTGGACTGGAAGGCCCACTGCTGGTTCGTCGCGCCGTTGTCGGTCCACTGGATCACGGCGGCGCCGTCCGCGCCGGACCCACCGGAGACTTCGGCCACCTTGCCGCTGCGCACGCTGACGCACGTGTAGACCCGGGTGGGTGCGATGGTGTACTGCACCGAGTCCACGTCGATGTAACCGGTGCCGCCCGGGTTGTAGGTGTAGAGGCCGATCCGGTCGCCGCGGTAGCCGCCCCAGGTGAGCTGGTAGGTGCCACCGACCTGGGTGTACGTGCTCCCGTCGAGGCTGTAGGAGAAGCGGCTGACCCCGTTCACGTCCCACGTGGTGCGCAGCCACACGGCGTTCTGCGTGATGGCCGCGCCGCTGGTCAGGGTGGAGCCGGCGTTGTGCTCGATCGTGGTGGTGGTCCCACTGCGTCGGACACCCAGTCCGGCGTAGGTGGCGGCGTAGTGGCACAGCCCGGCGTGCTGGCCGTCGGCGAGGCCGGCGAGTTCGAGGCGGACGGTCACCGTGGCGCCGCCCGCGGTGCGCAGCACTCGTTGGGTGAGGGTGTTGCCCACCTTCATCAGGTTGTCCCCGGCCAGCGGCGCGAACGCCTTCAGCCGCAGGTAGCCGGGGCGTTCGGTCAACGACCAGTAGTCCGCGCGGGGTTGGTAGTACCACTCCCACTGGGGCTTGAGGCGGGTGTCGGTGAACGAGTCGCTGGTCACGACGGCGGGCAGCGCGTCGACGGGGAGGCCGGGGGTGCCGGTGTCGGGCAACTGGCCCGTCCACGCCATATTGCCGATGCCGTCCGAGCCGACCGTGCCGATGATCGGCCAGCCGTCCACCCAGGTCACCGGCAGCAGGGACAGCACGCGCCCCTCCCAGCCGCCGTGGCCGTGGTGGGTCACGAAGTACCAGTCGCCGCCCGGGGTCTGCACCAGCCCGCCCTGGTTGGGCTCGCGGTCGACCGAGGTGTTGACGTGCAGCAGCTGCCGGGTCTCGAAGGGGCCGTAGAGGCTGGAGCCGCGGTTCATCATGAGGACCCGGCCCTCGGGCTTCACCTCGCTGAACAGGTGGTAGTAGACACCGTCGATCTTGTACAGCTTGCTGGCCTCGCTGCGGTTCGACTGGTGGATCACCGGGGCCGGGCCGATCAGCGACTTGCCGTCCTCGGACAGCTTGTACAGGTGGATCTTGTAGCTGTCCGAGTAGTGCGTGGTGACCAGGTAGCCCTGGCCGTCGTCGTCCCAGAACGGGCACACGTCGTTCCAGCCGGAGGTCCGCCACATCGAGTGCAACGGCTCCCAGGGCCCGGTCGGCGACGGGGCCGACGTCATGAAGAAGCCCTCGTCCGGGGTGTTGAAATACACCCAGTACCGCCCCGCGTGGTAGCGGATGGCCCCGGCCCACACACCGCGGCCGTAGCGGTTCATCCGGTCCCAGTTCAGCTCCGGTCCGATACGGGTGACGTCGTCGACCGAGCCGCCGAGCGTGCGCCAGTTGACCAGGTCCTTCGAGTGCAGGACGGCCATGCCGGGCGAGTACCCGAACGTGCTGGTGATGCCGTAGTAGTCGGAGCCGACCCGGATGCAGTCCCAGTCACTCAGGTCGGCCGGGACGATCGGGTTGGCGTACGTGCCGTCGCCCTGGTCACCCCACTTTGTGGCCGGAAACGAGTCTGCCGCCGCCGTGCTCGACGGGAGCAGGCCCGGGAGGAGGAGGGCGCCGGTACCGACCGCGGCGAGCCGGCCGAGTTGTCTTCTGGTGAGGTCCACGATGCAGTCCTTGGCTGGAGGTCATCACGTGCGGGAGCGGTGGGTGGACACCGCGGGGAGAACGCGGGAGGGAGAACATGGAAGGGACACGGCCTTCGCGTCGTGCGCGCCGCGTCCCAGCGGGGGACGCCCCTCACCCGCGCTGTGCGGGGGTGGCGGCATGACGAAGGCAGACCCCCGGACGCCCGGGCAACGGTCCTTTGGGACACGCGACGACCGAGGCGGAACGACGATTGGTCGATATATCGAACAGCTTGCGGCTTGTCGAACCGATCGACGCCGAAGTTAGAGTCCCTGCCGCACAGAAGTCAACGGATCGTCCGCGTCTTTCCGAGACGTGCGGCGGCCGGGACAGGCCGCGCACGGCGCGCCGACGGGAGGCGTCAGCCGAACAGACGGCGCTGGATCTCGCGCCGGTAGTCCTCCAGGGTTCGGTCGAGGTGTGCCGCGGCGGCCTGCGCCGCTTCCTCGGGGCGGCCGTCACGGATGGCCCGGTAGATCGCCTCGTGCTCCTCGATGGCCGCCTCGGTGTTCTCCCCGAACGAGTCGTGGATACCGATGGCGCTGGACTGGCGCTGCAGGCGTCGCGCGTCCCGCACGGCGCTGACGAGGAACGTGTTGTGCGAGGCCGCCGACACGGCCGCATGGAAGTCCTCGTCCGCCTGGTTGAACACGTCGATCCGGCCGTGGACGAACCCGTGCCGGCACTGCTCCATGGCGACTTCGATGGTGCGCAGCTCCGAGGGGGTGGCGCGGGTGGCCGCCAGACTACTGGCGGCCATCTCCTGGACCCTGCGGAACTCGAACAGCATCAGTACGTGATCGATGTCGACGGGGCGGAAGAAGCCTCCCCACCGGCTGGTGATGAGCATGCCTTCGTCGTCCGCGACGAACAGACCCCGCCCCTTGTGCGCCCGTACCCGACCCAGCGCCGAAAGGATCTTGACGGCTTCCCGCACCACCGCCCTGCTGGTGTCCAGCGTCTGGGCGAGGTCGATCTCCGTGGGCAGCCGGTCACCCGGCGCCAGTCGCTCCTCGGCGATGTACGCGAGGATCCGCTCCGCCACGATCTCGTACCCGGGACGGTAGTCACGCCGCCCGTCCGAGCCGCCCACCCCCGCAGGCGCGGCAGGAGATGCCTGGACCGGCAGGGCCACTTCGCTCGCTGGCGTGTCATCCATCTGCGCCGCCTTCCGGGTGACTTCAGCTCGCGCGACTGATCACGGTGGAGCCGACATCATCGTAGCGCACAGGAGATATAAGTCGTACTCATTCTCACCAAGATCCACGGTGAGGACCATGGCCATCCGAGTGCCTAAAGAGACCTTATCGGGCATAGCTGGCGCAACTGCTCGCTCGCCGCAGGAAATCAAGCGAGGGAACGTTGCACGCACCCTTGACGTACCACTTGATAAGGCGGCTAATTTCTTCCACGCCGATCGCAGCACAGCCGCCTCTTCCCTCTCCGTCGCCCTTCCGGGCTGACCCAGCGTCGTCCCGGCTCGCGCCACTCGCCCACCCGCTCGCGCCGCCTGCCCCATCTGCTCAGGGCACCCGCACACCCAGTGGAGTCACTCATGACCGTCGACCAGTCCTCGTCCAGCCCGAAGAGAGCCCTCGGCAGGAAGCGAGCGGCATCGCTGGCCGGGTGCGCGGTCACGGTGCTGCTGACCGTGACGGCCTGTGGCGGCGGCACCGCCGGTACGACCACGAAGGACGGCTTCGCCCAAGTGCCGCAGAAGGAGGGCACGTTGACCGTCTGGGTGGATGCGACCCGCTTGGAGGCCGCGAAGCTGTACAAGGAGCAGCATCCGGACGTGGAGATGGACATCGTCAGCTACGACGGCAACGCCAACGGCTCGAACTACCTGCAGACCAAGGTGCAGTTGTTCAACCGGACCAAGAAGGGCTGGCCGGACGTCGTCTTCAGTTCGCAGAACAACGAGGTGACCTGGGCGGTGGACGCGGGCTTCGCCGCGCCGCTCAACAAGGGTCTGATCCCCTCGGACTTGCTGGGGAAGTTCGCGAGCGGGGCCAACGATGTCTGCACGGTCGACGGCACCGTCTACTGTCTGCGCAACGATCTCTCCCAGGTGGTGCTGTGGTACAACGCGCCGCTGTTGAAGAAGTTCGGCTACGCGGTGCCGAAGACGTGGGAGGAGTACCAGAAGCTCGGCGAGAAGGTGGCCGAGGAGCATCCGGGCTATCTCGTGGGCGACGCGGGTGACTCCTTCACCCCCGAGATCTATCTGTGGGCGAGCAAGTGTGGCGCCAATGACATCACAGGCCCGAAGGCCGTGTCGGTGAACACCACCAGCGAGGCCTGCACGAAGATGGCCGAGCTCATGGACGTACTGATCAAGAACAAGTCCATGTCCATCAGCGGGGTCTTCAGCACCGACTTCGCCAAGAACAACGCGGACAGGATCCTGCTCATGCCGGGCCCGGCCTGGTTCGGCGGAGCGGTGTTCAAGGACACCCTCAAGACCCCGGCCGGGCAGATCGCGGCGGCGCCCATCCCTCAGTGGGAGGGCGAGACCGCACCCGCCACCGGCAACGTCGGCGGCGGTACCTGGCTGGTGTCCCAGCACTCCGCCCACCTCGAGGCCGCGACCGACTTCCTGAAGTGGGTCACCACCGACAACGCCTATCAGGGCGAGAAGGCACCGGGCTTCCCGGCCTACGCGCCGGCGGCCGAGGCGTGGCTCAAGGGACAGGACGCTTCGGGCTACTTCGCCAGTGACCTGACCGTGCTCAAGGACGCCTCCTCCCAGGTCTGGCCCGGCTGGGGCTCGGGCAAGTTCAGCCAGGAGGCGATCTGGGCCGCCACCGTCAAGCCCGGCCTGACCGAGGGCAAGTCCATCGTCTCGATGCTGCCGGCCTGGCAGGACGCGATCGTCAAGCACGCCCAGGCCAACGGATACAAGGTCTCCCAGTGACCGCCCTCGGCCACTTCTCCTCCGGATCCGCCGGCCGGCCCTCTCGCGGCACCGGCCGGCAGAGCCGGGCCGGCATCGCCTTCGTCTCCGGCTATGTGCTCCTGCTTGTCGCCTTCGGCATCCTGCCGACCGGATACGCGATCTACTTCGCGTTCACCGACGCGGGAGGGTCGTTCACCGGCTTCTCCAACTTCGTCACCACGGCCCAGGACTTCCGCTTCATGGACGCCGTGGGCCATGTCGCGCTGTACCTGCTGTTCTGGCTGGTCTCCCTCGTGGTGTTCGTGGTGGTCCTGGCGCTGCTGCTGCACCGCCTCGCCTCGGGCGCCCTCAGCAAGTCCCTGCGCTTCCTCTTCTACATCCCCGGAGCGCTCGCCGGCGCCGCGAGCGTGCTGGTGTGGCTGTTCATGCTCGACCCGACCGTGAGCCCGGTCAGTTCACTGCTCGGCATGCTGGGGTTCGACACATTCGGTGAGGTGATCGCGCCGGGCCATCTGCCGGTCCTGTTCACGATCATCGCGTTCTGGACCGGCGCCGGCGGCTGGATCGTCGTCATGTACGGGGCACTCAACAACATCCCCACGGACGTGATGGAGGCCGCTCGTATCGATGGCGCGGGCGCCTGGCAGACCGCCTGGCACATCCAGATCCCGATGCTGCGCAAGTGGATCGTGTACATGGTGATCCTGGCCTTCGCGGGCGGCGCCCAGCTCTTCGTCGAACCGCAGCTGCTCTCCCTCGCGAGCGTGGGCACGGCAGGCCGCGACTATTCGCTGAACCAGCTGACGTACGACTTCGCCTTCCAGCTGAACAACATCAACGGCGCCGCCGCCGTCTCGGTGGAACTCCTGGTCGTCAGCGTGTCGGCAGCCGCCCTCTTCGTCGCACGATCGGGGTTCTTCGATGCCGACTAGTTCCCCGCGCCGCCTCGTGCCCCGTCTGCTGACCGGCTCCGTCCTGCTCGTCTTCCTGGTGTTCTTCGTGCTGCCGGTGCTGTGGCTCGTCCTCGCGGCGACCAAGACCGATCAGCAACTCGTCCACGGCAGCCCGCTCTCCTTCGGCTCCTGGCACACCCTCAGGGCCAACTGGGACGCCCTCACCGCTTTCCAGGACAACGCCGTCCTGCAGTGGCTCGGCAACTCGACGTTGTACGCCCTGATCTCGCTGGTCATCACGCTCTGCGTGGCCATCCCGGCGGGATACGCCCTGGCCATGACCGAGTTCCGCGGACGGCACACCCTGCTCGTCTCGACCCTGGTCGTGATGCTCATGCCGACCGCCACGCTGGTGGTGCCGCTGTTCCTGGAGATCAACGCGGTGCAGCTGATCGGCACGATGTGGTCGATCATCCTGCCGTACGCGTTCTACCCATTCGGCGTGTACCTGACGTACATCTACTTCACCACCGCCGTGCCCAAGGATCTCCTTGCCGCGGCACGGATCGACGGCTGCTCGGAGTTCGGCGTCTTCCGGCACATCGCGCTGCCGCTGGCGACCCCGGTCGTCGCGCTCGTCGGCTTCTTCAGCTTCGTCGCCAACTGGACCAACTACTTCCTGCCGTACGTGATGCTCCCCGAGAACGATCAGATGCCCATCCAGGTGGGGGTCGGGACCCTGCTCAGCAATGTGCCGTCCTTCAATCCGGCCGTCGGCACCCTCGCGATCGAGCGGCCGCAGCTGGCCCTGGCGACGCTCGTGGCCATCACACCAGTACTGATCGTCTTCCTCTTCGCCCAGCGTTTCCTGGTCAGCGGGATGCTCGCCGGCGCCACCAAGGAGTAGGCCCCGGCCTGCGCTCCCGACCCTGATGCCCGATCGGGCGTCGTCCGCCCGACCGTCGTCCCCGGCGGGCGCACCCCGCCACCCCCGAACGGAGCTCCGTCCCATGCCCTTCACTTCTTCCGGCCCCACCTCGGGTGGGGACACCCCGGTCTCCGGGCAGCCGGCCACGCCACCCGAGATCGAGGCGGGGGTGCCGGTGCTCGAACCGCCCGGCTGGGCCGTGTCGCAGCGTGCGCTGTTCGACCTGCTCGACCACGCCTGGCGGCGCTTCGCCCGCGACTTCACCGGCCCCGACGGACGGCTGAACTACACCGGCCGGCTGACCACCCGCGACGGTGCGGACGACTTCTACGAGGTGTTCTTCAACTGGCCCCAGCTGTACCTCCTCGGCGGCGCGGACGATCTGCTGCCCGCCGGCGAGAAGCACTGGGAGGGCGTGACCCGGCAGCTCACCGAACTCGGCATGCTGCACGACGAGTTCGAGCGCGGCTACGACTGGTTCCACCAGGGCGAGAGCCTGCTGCTGCTCTACTTCCTGTGCATGGCCGCCCCCGGCCGCTGGTCCGAGCGCGCCCTGCGTTTCGCCGAGCTGTACGTCGACCCGGCCAAGGGCAACTACGACCCCGAGCACCGTGTCATCACCCGCCCGCACAACGGCAGCGACCCCGACCGCACGGGCCTGTTCGACGGCGACGTGTACCCCTGGCTGCCGAAGGAAGCGGAGACGTACGGCTTCCCGCTGGAGTGGATCCCCGAGGCGGAGGGCGGCCCGTACCCGCTCTCCGCGGATCCGCGGCTCGGCGCGCAGATGCGGGACCGGATGGGTGTCGGCGACACCGCGGTCAACCTGGCCGCGGCTGGGCTGGTCCTCAACGCGTGGATCCTGTCGGGCGAGGACCGCTACCGCGACTGGATCGTCGAGTACGTGGGCGCGTGGCGCGAGCGCACCCGTGCCAACGGTGGCCTCGTCCCGGACAACGCGGGGCCGGACGGTGTCGTGGGCAGCCTGCTGGAGGGCCGCTGGTACGGCGGCCACTACGGCTGGTCCTGGCCGCACGGCTGGCACAGTGTGGGTCACGCGGCCTGTGTGGCGGCGCTCGCGGCGGCGACGGTCACCGGGGACGACGACTACCTCTCCATGGTCGCGACCTCGCTCGACACCCTCATCGGTCACGCCAAGGTGATGCCCCACACCGAGGCGGACTCCAGCCTCCCCTCGAAGTGGGTGGTCGAACTCGGCCCCGACATCCACACCCCGACACCGCACCTTCCGTTCCGGCACAACGACTCGGGCTGGTTCGACTACAACCCGCTCACCCCGCCCGTGCCGGTGGCCCTGTGGCACCACACGGCCTCCGACGCAGACCGCACCCGGCTGGAGCGGCTGCGCGAGGCCGACGGCATCGACTGGCGTACCGTGCGGCCGTTCCGGGCCAAGGAGGAGTCCGGGCACGAGAAGGCGTGGTTCGCGTTCCTCGCCGGCGACGACCCCGGCTACCCCGAGCGCATCCTCGCCACCGCCCAGGCCCAGGTCCGCCACCGCCTGCGGCGCATCGACCGCTACCGCGACCTGGACGTGCCCGAGGCCGACATCCACGTCTGGCAGCAGTCCAACCCCGTCGTCACCGAAGCCCTCGTCCAGCTGACCTGGGGCGGCCCCCAGGTGCTCTACAACGGCGGCCTGCAGCAGGCCCGGCTGCGCTACCACGACGCCGAGGCCCGCCGCGCCGGTCTGCCGCCGGAGGTCGCCGCGCTGGTCACCTCCATCGACCCGGAGGCGACCACCGTCGAACTGGTGAACCTCTCCCCCGAGACCGAGCGCACGGTGATCGTCCAGGCCGGCGCCTTCGCCGAGCACACCATCACGGCCGTCCGGTACACGACCTGCCGGGACGACGGCTGGATCGGCGACATGTACGACTACGGCCACACCGAGCCGGTCGTCACCGAGGCGGAGCAGGACTGCGCCGGCGCCTTCCTGACCGTACGGCTGCCCGCGTCCACCCGTATCCGGCTCACCCTGCGCCTCCAGCTGCGCTCCCGCACCCCCAGCTACCGCACCCCGTTCGACACCCCGGCGGGCCCTCCCTCCCAGGGCACGGAAGGAGAACGCGCATGAAGCGCATCGCGCAGACCATCAGGCTCCGCCCCGAGCACCGGGAGGAGTACCTGCGACTCCACGCGGCGGTCTGGCCCGGCGTGGAAGCCGCCCTGCACCGGGCGCACATCCGCAACTACAGCATCTTCCTCCACGGCGACGTGCTGTTCGCCTTCCTCGAGTACCACGGCGACGACTTCGAGGCCGACATGGCCGTCCTGGAAGCCGACGCCGAGACCCGGGAGTGGTGGAAGCTCACCGACCCCTGCCAGGAGCCCTGGCCCGACCGGGGCGACTCCCGCCAGTGGACGGAACTGACCGAGATCTGGCACCTCGGCCCGCCCGGCGAGGACGCCACCGTCTGACGCGGACCGCGCCGGACCGACCCGACTTGGAACCCGCCATGACCTCCGCCCCCGCCCCCGTTCTCATCGACGCGCACCACCATCTGTGGGACCTCGACCAGCGTCCGCAGCCCTGGCTCGACGACCCCGACCTGACGTCGATCCGCCGCACCTTCACCCCCGACGACCTGCGCTCCACCGCGACCCGCCCCGTCGCGGGCCGTCACCTGAACGGCACGGTGGCCGTGCAGTGCGTGCCGGAGGTGCCCGAGACGGAGGACCTGCTCGCCCTCGCGGAGCGGGAGCCGCTGATCGAGGCGGTGGTCGGCTGGGCGGACCTCACATCGCCTGCGATCGGCGAGACGCTCGACCGACTGCTCGCCGGACCGGGCGGCACCCATCTGCGTTCCCTGCGCCACCTCGTCCAGGGCGAGACGGACCCGGCCTGGCTGCAACGCCCCGATGTCGAACGAGGGTTGGCGGCGGCCAGGGACCGCGGGCTCTCCTACGACGTCCTGGTCCGAAGCCACCAGTTCGACCAGGCGATCCGGCTGGCCGAACGCTTCCCCGACCTGCCCCAGGTGCTGAACCACGCGGGCAAGCCGGACATCGCCGGGCGCGAACTCGCCAAGTGGCGAGAGCAGGTGCGCCGGCTGGCCGCGCACGAGCACGTGGTCTGCAAGCTGTCGGGACTCATCACCGAGGCCGACCACGACAGTTGGACCACCTCCGACATCCGCCCGGTCTGGGACGTCCTGCTCACGTCCTTCGGCCCGGACCGGCTGATGTTCGGCTCCGACTGGCCGGTCGCCAACCTCGCGGGCGGCTGGAACCGCTGGGCCGCCACCGTGGACGAACTGCTCACCGACTGCGCGGAGAGCGAGATCCACGCGCTCCTCGCCGGCACCGCGACCGCCTTCTACCGCCTCTCCGCCCGCGGCTGACGTACGGCGCTCGTGCCGAGAGGACTTTGGAGAACACGATGACACTCGCCGTCCACTACACGGCCGCCCGCACCCTGGACACCGCTCCCGCACCGAGCGTGGAGCCGGGCCCCGGCGAGGTGGAGCTGGCCCCCGCCTACGTCGGTATCTGCGGCACCGACCTGCACATCTTCCACGGCGACATGGACGCCCGGGTGGCCGCGCCCGCCGTCCTCGGGCACGAGATGTCCGGCCGGATCGTCGGGGTCGGCCCCGAAGTGGAAGGCTGGCAGGTCGGGGACGCGGTGACCGTGCCTCAGGGTGCGGGGGCGGCTGTGCCTGGTCGCCATCCACCCCCGGCCCCGCGAGGTGAACCTGCACCGCTTCTTCTGGCGCGAGCTCACCCTCGTCGGCGCCCGCCTGTACGACCGCTCCGACGTCGAGAAGGCCGTCGCCCTGGTCGCCGACGGCACCATCCCCGCCGACCGGCTGATCAGCAAGGTCGGTTCCCTCACCCAGGCACCCGCCGCGTTCGAGGCGCTGGAGGGCGGCGGCGACGTGATGAAGATCCTCCTCGACTGCACCGACAACACCACCGGCCACGACGACAGCGACCACGCCCACGGAGACACCGCATGACCCCCTTCGACCTCACCGGGAAACTCGCCGTCGTCACCGGGGCCCGCCGCGGTATCGGCCGGGCCATGGCCCGCGCCCTCGCCGCCGCCGGAGCCGACATCATCGGAGTGAGCGCCTCCCTGGAGGAGTCCGGCAGCGACGTGGGCCGCACCTTCGAAGCCATCCGCGCCGACTTCGCCGACCCCGACGCCGTCCGCGCCCTCGGCGCCGACCTCGCCGGACGCGAACGCCCCGTGGACCTCCTCGTCAACAACGCGGGCACCATCCGCCGTGCCCCGGCCGCCCGGCACAGCGACGCCGACTGGGAGTTGGTGCTCCAGGTCAACCTCAACGCCCAGTTCACCCTCACCCGCGCCGTCGGCACCACCATGGTGGCCCGCGGCCACGGCAAGGGCATCTTCACCGCCTCCCTGCTCAGCCACCAGGGCGGCATCACCGTCCCCGGCCACACCGCCGCCGAACACGGCATCACCGGACTCACCAAAGGCCTCGCCAACGCATGGGCACCACACGGCGTCAACGTCAACGCCATCGCCCCCGGCTACATCGCCACCGACAACACCCGGGCCCTGCGCGAGGACCCCGCCCGCAACAACGCCATCCTCGACCGCATCCCCGCCGGACGCTGGGGCGACCCCGACGACCTCGCGGGCGCCACCGTCTTCCTCGCCTCCGACGCCGCCGCCTACATCCACGGCACCACCCTGCCCGTAGACGGCGGATGGCTCGGCCGATGAGCGCCGGCCTCGGCTCCGCGCCGGTCCACGTCCACGAGGGGGACGTCATGCGACGCCGGAGCGTCGCCCGCACGTCCGTCGAACTCACCGCCCTCGGGTTCGGCGCGTCCGTGATCGGCAACCTGTACCGCACCACCTCGGCGGCCGACGCGTCGGCCGCCGTGGACGCGGCCTGGGACGCGGGCATCCGGTACTTCGACACCGCGCCGCACTACGGCCTCGGGCTCTCCGAACAGCGCCTCGGGGCGGCCCTGCGGCAGCGTCCTCGGGACGAGTACGTCGTCTCCTCCAAGGTGGGCCGGCTCCTCGTCCCCAACGAGCGTCCCCAGGGCGTCGACAGTGAGGGCTTCGTCGTCCGGGACGACCTGCGCCGGCAGTGGGACTTCAGCCGGGACGGCGTGCTCCGCTCGATCGAGGACTCCCTGCGCCGTACCCGCCTCGACCGGCTCGACATCGTCTACGTGCACGACCCCGACGACCACTGGCGGCAGGCCGCCGACGAGGCCCTGCCCGCTCTGGCGGAGCTGCGCGACCAAGGGGTCGTGGGGGCCATCGGCGCCGGCATGAACCAGTCGGCCATGCTCGCCCGTTTCCTGCGGGAGACGGCCGCCGACGTCGTCATGCTCGCCGGGCGCTACACCCTCCTCGACCAGTCGGCGCTGGACGACGTGCTGCCCGCAGCGCGGGAAGCGGGCAAGAGCGTCGTCGCGGTCGGTGTCTTCAACTCCGGGCTGCTCTCGCGTCCACGGCCCGCCGAAGACATGAAGTACGACTACCAGGACGCTCCCCGGGAGCTGGTCGCCCGCGCACGGGCGATCGCGGAGGTCTGCGAGGAGCACGGCACCAGCCTTCCCGCCGCCGCCATCGCCTTCCCGACCACCCATCCCAGCACCGTCAACGTCACGCTGGGCATGCGCGACCGCGCACAGGTGACGCAGAACGTGGCACTCCAGCGGAGCGCCGTACCCCGGGCGCTCTGGGACGACCTCCGCGACCGGGGGCTGATCAGGCAGGACGTCCCCACCACCGCCGGTGGTGTCCCCTGATGCCGCTGAGGGGCACGCGCGCCCCACGTCCAGTCGCCCCTCGACCGACCCGACCGATTACCCGGGCCACGCCGCGTCCGTCGTGAGGGAAGCACGTACCCCTGCCGCCACTGAAATGTCTCCCCGCCCGCGAAATCGCACCGACAACACCGCCGGAGCCGCCGCATGAACGCTTTCCCGACCGACCGATCCAGCAGGAGGGGCAGACGATGAAGCCCTTCCCCTCCACCGTCCGCATGCTGTCGGCCGTGCTGGCGATGGCCCTCTCCGCGACGCCGCTGATCTCCCTCACGCTGTCGACCCCGGCCTCGGCCGCGACCCAGGCGACGTACTACGTCGCCCCCGACGGCAACGACGCCAACGCCGGGACCATCTCCGCGCCGTTCAAGACCCTGCGGCACGCGCGGGACGTCGTACGCACCGTCAATGACGACATGACCGGCGACATCAACGTCTATCTGCGCGGCGGCAACTACCCCGTGAGCAGCACCATCGACTTCACGTCGGCCGACTCCGGGACGAACGGCCACCGTGTCGTCTACGCCGCCTACCCCGGCGAGAAGCCGGTGCTGAACGGTGGGGTCCCGGTGACCGGCTGGACACAGCACAGCGGGAACATCTGGAAGGCGTCGCTGGACCGCGACGACAAGCTCCGCGCGCTCTACGTCAACGGCAAGCGCGCCGAGATGGCCTCGAAGACGATCAACTCGGCCGGATGCTACGGGACCTACACCGTCACGGCCGGCCAGGCTCCCTGGGCCTGGGAGTCGGGGTCGCAGTGCGACGGATCCAAGTACAGCCTCTCCGACCTGCCTGCCGTCGCCGCCAACCAGGACGACGTCGAGATCAGGTCGGCCACGACCTGGACCACGGCCATCGTGGGCGTCCGGCAGATCACCACGAGCTCGGACGGTGCCAACCGCGTGGCCCTGTTCCAGCAGCCGGGTGCGGCCATCGCCCAGGCACCGCCGTACGGCCCGTTCAAAGCCGGCGGCAGTCATACGTTCATGAACGCGTACGAGTTCCTTGACCAGCCGGGCGAGTTCTACTTCGACAAGACGAATCACGCGCTGTACTACTACAAGTCCAGCTCCGAGGACATGACCACGGCGAAGGTCGTCGCGCCGAACAACGTGTCCACCCTCCTCAAGATCGCCGGCACGTCGACCACCGACCACGCGCGGAACATCACGTTCTCCGGGCTCACGGTCGAGCACTCCGACTGGGGCCTGGTCAATGTCGCGGGCTCCGTCTTCCGGCAGGGAACGCAGGGCAACGCCAGCTCGAACGTGTACGCGAGGAAGAACTTCCACGCCTACACCTACCGCAACGTCGACCTGCCGCCGGGCATCATCCAGATCGAGAACGCCGACGGTATCGTCCTGCGGCGCAACACGGTGCAGCACACGGGCGCCGACGGAATCAACATGGTCAACGACGTGCAGGACTCGGAGCTGACCGGCAACGTCACGAATGACATAGCCGGCTCCGCGATCACCGTGGGGCACCCCCAGCACGTGTACATCGGGGACCACACCTCGACCAACAACGAGAAGTACCCGGTGAACGTCGAGGGGGTCTGCAAGAACATCTCGATCACGAACAACTACCTGTACGACAGCGCGGTGTTGTTCCAGGGCTCCAGCCCCGTGTCGGCGTACTTCGTGGACTCCCTGTCCGTTGAGCACAACCGGATCGAGAAGTCCCCGTGGGCGGGCATCACCCTCGGCTGGGGTTGGTGGAACTTCGACGGTTCGACGAACTCGATCCGCCCGGGAGTGCCGACCACCACGGCGAAGAACAACACCATCCGCTACAACCAGATCGTCGACACGATGCAGGTCCTCGGCGACTCCGCCCCCATCTACACCCTGGGTAGTCAGCCGGGAACCGAGATCAGCGACAACTACGTCCAGGGCGTTCCGGCCGGCCACAAGTACGGTCTGCACCCCGACGAGGGCTCCGCCTACATCACCTATCACGACAACGTGTTCGACGTGGACAAGGACCTCACGTCCACCATCCACTCCGGCACGTGGGGCCGCCAGCACGACCTGAACATCACCGACACCTACGGCACCGTCAACAAGATCTTCAGCAAGAGCGTCCCGGGCAGCACCATCCAGGACGTGCGCGCGTATGCGGACAACGTGTGGCCGTCACCGGCGTACGCCGTCGCCGTGGGCTCCGGCCCGCAGGACGCCTACAAGGACATCGTCCCGCAGAACCGGGTCGCGCTCCAGGACTACGCCCTGCCCGCGAGCACGTTCACCGGCAAGGGCGTGTCGTCCCTCCCCGTCCGCAGCATCGGTGACGCGACCAGGACTCTCTGGCTGGCTCCCTCCGGTACGACGACGTTCGCCGTCGGCCCCACCATGACGAAGGCAGCCGGCACCGCGACGACCATCACGGTCCCGCCGACGGTCGGCGACTACCGCCTCTACGTCGTGGACGCCCAGGGGAACGCCTCGCCCGCGTCGAAGTCGCTCGTACGGCAGCGCTGGGCCTACGTCGACGACAAGGACTCCCTCGTCACCTACTCCTCAGGCTGGTCGAACTGGAACGACTCGCAGGACTTCAAGGGGTCCGAGAGGTTCACCAGCAGGGCGGGCGACTACGCCCAGTACTCGTTCACCGGGTCGGCCATTCGGTATATCGGCATGAAGCAGCCGAACATGGGCAAGGTCGACGTCTACATCGACGGCACCCTGGCACAGGCGGGCATCGACGCGTACGCCCCGACCGTGACGAAGCAGGTGGTGCTGTTCGAGAAGACGGACCTCGCCGCGGGACCCCACACGATCAAGGTCGTGTGCACCGGCACGAAGAACGCGTCGGCCTCCAGCACGGTCTGCGCACTGGACGCGTTCGCTTCCATCGCCTTCCCCGCGAAGAACGCGTTCTACAAGGTGCTCAACAAGAACAGCGGCAAGGCGATCGACGTCTCGGGCGGATCGACCTCCGCCGGGGCGAACGTCATCCAGTGGAACGACACCGGGGCACAGAACCAGCGCTGGCGGTGGGTCGCGGTGGGTGACGGCAGCTACGAAATCGTCAACCAGAACAGCGGTCTGCTGCTGGACGTCACCGACGGATCGGGGGCGGACGGCGCGACCATCGTCCAGCGGGCCGACGACAACGGTGCGAGCCAGCACTGGACGCTGGTCGCCGACGGAAACGGCTACTACAAGATCAAGAATGTGAACAGCGGCAAGCTGCTCACGGTGTCCAACTCGACGGCGGGCACGCAGCTCGTACAGACGACGGACACGAACGCCGACAGCCAGCTGTGGCGGGCGGTGAACGTCGACTGATGCCCCAGCCACCGCGACCCGCGGCGTGCGGTGCGCCGGCGGGTCCCGGGCCGTTGGTGGACGCCGTCGTCACGGCACCTCCTCGGGTTCACGGTCTGTCGGCCCCAGTCGATCACGACCGTCCCCGGGTCACCAGCGAGCCCGGCGGCCGGGCGGCGGTTCAACCGTCAGAGGCCCTCGGGAGGGGGTGACGGCGGCAGGGCGACGCCCGCGGCCACCAGGGTGGACAGGACCACCTGGTCGCGGCCGCCGCCGTCCGCGGTGTCGGCGAGCATGTAACACGGCACGAACGTGATCATCGCGACGCGACGAAGCCGAAGACCACCGAGGCCAGGACGGCCGTCCGCGGCGCCCTGCGGCCGGTGGTGCGGGCGAACAGGGCCAGCGCGTCGCCGCGGATCGTACCGCTGGAGCGTTCCTCGATTTACTTGGACAGACTCCTGGTATGGGCACAGTCCCGGAATAGATGTTTCTGCTGCGCGGAATTGCTGGCACATGCCGTCGCTTGGTCCTATCGATCTGCGCCGTACTCGCGGCACCTCGCTCAGGCGGTCCTGCGAAGGAGCGCCAGATACATCGCGTCCGTGCCGTGCAGATGCGGCCACAGCTGCACGTCCGGCCCCTCCCCCAGATCCGGCACACCGGGCAGCAGCGGCCGTACGTCGATGAGGTCGGCCTCGGGGTGCTGCTTGATGACGTCGGCCACCACGGCCCGGGTCTCGGCGAGGTGCGGCGAGCAGGTCGCGTAGCCCACGACTCCGCCGACCCGTACGGACTTCAGGGCGCTGGCCAGCAGGCCGCGCTGCAGCGGGGCGAAGGAGTCCAGGTCGTCGGGGCGGCGCCGCCAGCGCGCCTCGGGGCGGCGGCGCAGGGCCCCGAGCCCGGTGCAGGGCACGTCCACCAGGACCCGGTCGAAGCTGCCGGGACGCCATGCCGGGCGCGTCCCGTCGGCGGTGATCACCTGATACGGCCCGGGGTTGCCGTCCAGCGCCCTGGCCACGAGCCCGGCCCGGTGCGGCTGCTTCTCGGCGGCGACCAGCGCGGCCCCCCGCTGCGCGGCGAGCGCCCCGAGCAGCGCGGCCTTGCCGCCGGGCCCCGCGCACCCGTCCAGCCACCGCCGGTCGGGCCCGTCCAGCGGCGCGTTGGCGAGAGCGAGGGCGACGAGCTGACTGCCCTCGTCCTGCACACCCGCACGGCCCTCCCGTACGGCCCCGATGGCACCCGGCTCGCCCCCCTCGGTCAACCGCACGGCATACGGCGACCAGCGTCCCGGCACGGCGGCCTCCTCGCCGAGGAGTTCCTCGGTCGTGGCCCGCCCGGGACGCGCGACCAGCGTCACCTCGGGCCGCTCGTTGTCGGCCCGCAGCAGTTCCTCGATCCCGGCACGTCCGCCGCCGAGCGAGTCCCACAGGGCGGAGACGACCCAGCGCGGATGCGAGTGCACGACGGCGAGATGGTCCTCGGGATCGTCGTCGTAGGGCGGCGCGACCCGCTCCAGCCATCCGTCCAGATCGTCCTGCGCGACCTTCCGCAGCACGGCGTTGACGAACTTGGCCCGTCCGTCGCCGAGCACGACACGCGCCAGCTCGACGGTGGCGGACACGGCGGCGTGGGACGGGATCCGCGTCCCGAGCAGCTGGTGCGCCCCGAGGCTCAGTACGTCCAGGACGGGCGGGTCGACCTCGCGCAGCGGCCGGTCCACGCAGGACGCGATGATCGCGTCGTACGTCCCCTGCCGCCGCAGCGTCCCGTACACCAGCTCCGTCGCGAGCGCCGCGTCCCGGGCGTCGAACTTCTCGGGTCCCTCCTTCTCCCGCGCCTTGCGCAGCAGCGGGGGCAGCACGAGGTTGGCGTACGCGTCCCGCTCGTCCACCGCCCGCAGCGCGTCGAAGGCGAGGATGCGGACGGGGTCCTTCTTGGGCCGACGGTAGGGCTTGCCGGGTTTGCGGGGCCGACGGGAGGTGTCGCTCACGAAAAAGGTGCTCCGGGTGTGGTGAAGTGCGCGTGAAGTGCGCCTCCCAGCCTACGTCGCCCGCTCAGGCACCGTGGTCAGGCCCCGAGGGTCTCCGCGGCGGCGATACGCACCCCGCGCGCCCAGTCCGCCGCCCGCATCGGCTTCTTGCCCTGGGCCTGCACCCACAGCAGCTCGACGGCGTACGAACCGGTGCCGACGTGGACGCTGTTCTTGCCGACGGACAGCTGTCCCGGCGCCAGGTCGGTGCGCTCGGGGACGGGCTTGACCTGGATGAGCTTGAGCCGTTCGCCGCGGAACGTGGTCCAGGCGCCGGGCGCCGGTGTGCACCCGCGCACGACCCGGTCGACGCGCAGAGCCGGGGCGGCCCAGTCGACCCGGGCGTCCTCGACGGTGATCTTCGGGGCGACGGTGACGCCCTCGCTCGGCTGCGGTACGGCCTTCAGGGTGCCGTCCTCGATGCCGTCCATGGTCGCGGCGAGCAGCCCGGCGCCGGCGAACGCGAGCCGGGTCAGCAGGTCGCCGCTGGTGTCGGTGGGCCGGATGGTCTCGGTGACGGTGCCGTAGACGGGACCGGAGTCGAGCCCTTCCTCGATGAGGAAGGTCGAGGCGCCCGTGATCTCGTCGCCCGCCAGGATGGAGTGCTGCACGGGCGCGGCCCCGCGCCAGGCCGGCAGCAGCGAGAAGTGCAGGTTCACCCAGCCGTGGGCGGGGATGTCGAGGGCCACCCTGGGCAGCAGGGCGCCGTAGGCGACGACGGGGCAGCAGTCGGGGGCGATCGCCCTGAGCCGCTCCAAGAACTCCGGGTCCCTCGGCTTGACGGGCTTCAGCACCTCGATCCCGGCCTCCTCGGCCCGCTCCGCCACGGGAGACGCGACCAGCCTGCGCCCGCGCCCGGCCGGCGCGTCCGGCCGCGTGACGACGGCGGCCACCTCGTGCCGCCCGGAGGCGATCAGAGCGTCCAGAGCGGGAACGGCGACCTCGGGGGTACCGGCGAAGACGAGCTTCATGGGTGGGCACGGGCCTCTCGGGCGGGGTTGTGCGGGCAACGCACAAGTCTATGGGGGCGAGGCCCGCAGGATCCCATGGCCCACGGGCGGAGAGCCGGCCCGGGGCCGAGGGCGGGCCCAGGCGCGAACCCCACCCAGGGGCGTACGAAAATATCCTCACGCCCCCGATGCGTGACCCACGGAGCCAATCGGCGTTGGTCAAGACAGAGTTGACCACAACGGGCCGCACACGCGGCCCATTCCTTTCACGCCGGTTCGAGAGGCTTGTTCATGGCCGACCACGCAACCCACGACGCCCAGGCTCGGGCCAGCCTGCACTTGCTGGTGCGGGACATCGAGCGGGTCCGCCGGCAGGTGGACGCACTGCGCACGCTCACCGCCCAGTTGGGCAACGTCTACCGCCCGCGCCGCTCCGGCCCCTCCACGGGCTTCGTCGTCTACGGACGCGCTCCCGCCCCGACGGTCCGTCTCGCCCAGGAGCTGCGGGACAGTGTCGAGACCCTGGTCACGGCGGCCGTGGACTTCGACCGCTCACTCGGCTTCTCGTGGGACGCGGTGGGCTCCGCACTGGGAGTCACCAAGCAGGCGGTGCACCGCCGTTACGGCGCCCGCCGCGCCGCCGCCCAGGCAGCCACCGAGGCCGAGCGCAGCGCGGAGCCCACGGGCAGCAGCCGCACGGTCAACGTGGGCACCGGCATCCCCACGGTACCGACGGTTCCCGCGGCACGCTCCATGCCGACCCAGCCGACAGCGGGCAGCCCGGCCCTGCGCGAGGAGGTCAGGCCGACGGCCTTCCCCAGCCCTCGCAACGGCTGACCTCGTCCCGCCCTGCCCTCCCGGCACGCACCCGGGAGGGCGGACACCCGCACACCCCGCCCCGCTCACCGCGACGGGCTGTCTCACTCGATGAACGCGGGGCGATCCGCACCGCCTGCGCGGCCCTTCGGCGCAACAGCCGGCTCGGCCCGCAACCCGGCGCACAGACACACGCCCCGCCGCCCCGCTCACCGCGGCACACAGCCTCACCCGATGTCCGGCGGATCGATCCGCACCCGCACCACCTCGCCACTCCCCCGCGCCATCCGCGCCGCCTGCGCGGCCTTCAGCGCGGCGGCCAGTGCGGCCCCGCCGCCCGGCGGGACCCGGAGCAGCGCCCGCTCCCAGTGTTCCCCGGGTGGCGGCGCCCCCGGGCGTCTCGGGCGCCCCGCGACCGTGACGGGCAACGGCACGGGCCCCAGCACCTCGGCGTCCCGCGGCAGGTCGACCGTACGGAGGAAGTCGGCCACCGACTCCGCCGGCCCCGACACGGCCGCCATCCGCGACACCGGCGGAAACCCCAGCTCGGCGCGCTCGGTGAGTTCCCGCACGGCATGGCCGACGGGGTCCCACCGCACGAGCGCCTGCACGGGCCGCAGGGTCGGCTCGGCGACCACGACGACCGTGCCCCCCGCGCTCTGCGGCCGTACCAGCGCGCAGGCCGCGATCCAGCGCCGCAACGCGTCCTCACCGGCGCGCAGATCGGGCCGCCCGAGCATGGCCCAGCCGTCCAGCAGCAACGCCGCCGCATAGCCGCCCTCGGCGACAGGCTCGGCCCCCGGTGTGCTCACCACCAGCGCGGGCGCCCCCGGCACCGTGTCGAGCACATGCTCACGCCCCGAGGTCCGCACCGGGACGGCGGGGAACGCGCGCCCCAGCTCCTCGGCCGTCCGCCGCGCCCCCACGACCTGCGCCCGCAACCGGAACGATCCGCACTCCGGGCAGTGCCGGCCACCTTCCTCACGCCCGCACCACGCGCACCGCAACGCGGCCTGGGACTCCTGCGCCTCCAGGGGCCCTGAGCAGTGCCGACACCGCGCGGGCGCCCGGCAGTCGGCGCACGCCATCCGCGGCACGTACCCCCGCCGGGGCACCTGCACGAGCACCGGCCCGTGCCGCAGCCCGTCCCTGACGACCTGCCAGGCGAGGGTCGGCAGCCGGGCGGCACGGGCGGCCTCGTCCCGTGCCAGTTCCCCGTCGCCGACGGTCCGTACGAGAGGCGCGGCGGCCCGCACCCGCTCACGCGCGGCGACGAGCGGCCGGGCCCAGCCGCTCTCCACCAGCTGCGCCGCCTCCACGGTGCAGCTCCAACCCCCCAGCAGGAAGCCGCACTTGTCCTGGGCCGCCCGCAGCAGCAGCACCTCGCGCGCATGCGGTTGGGGCGCATGCTGCTCGCTGTGACTGTCGTCGCCGTCGTCCCAGAGGGCGACCAGCCCCAGATCCTGGACGGGGGCGAACATCACGGCCCGCGTCCCGATGACGGCCCGTACGGACCCCCGCCGCACCGCCAGCCACTGCGCGTACCGCCTCTCGGGCCCGGCGTCGGCGGTGAGCACCGCATGCCGCCCCTCGCCCAGCAGGGAGGTCAGGGCGGCGTCGACCCGCGCGGCCGCCCGCCCGTCGGGCAGCACGACGAGCGCACCGCGCCCGGAGGCCAGCGTCGCCGCCACGGCCCGCGCCAGTTCCTCACTCCACTCGGGCCCGGGCAGGGCGTTCCACACGGCCCGCGGCGCACCCCCCGAAGCGAGCGACTCGATGAACGCGGCACCCCGCTCGTACCGCCCCCAGCTCCCCGCCTCGGGAACCGCCGGCGGCGGCAGTGGCGCGGGGGACGGCCGCTGCTCGGCCCGCGCGTTGCGCGGCGGCACGGCGAGTTGCAGCACATCGGCGAGGCTGCCCGCGTACCGGTCGGCGACGGCTCGGGCCAGTCCCAGCAGTTCCTCGCTCAGCACCCGCTCCGGCGAGACGACCTGGGCCAGCGCGGCCAGGGGCCCGGAGTAGTCGGACTCGGCGAGCCGCTCGACGAGGAACCCGTCGATCAGTCCCCCGCCCTCGCGCCGCCCTTCCCGCACGCGATGACGTCCGGCCCCGAACCGCACCCGCACCCGCACGCCCGGCTGTGCGTCGGCGTCCAGCTCCTCGGGGACGGCGTAGTCGAAATACCGGTCGAGGTGGAGCACGCCCTTGTCGACGAGCACCCGTGCGACGGGCCGTTCCTTGGCGAGGGCGGCGCCCCGCCAGGTCCGTGGCTTGGCCCGCGGCGTCTTCGCCTTCCGCACGCTCTCCCGGATGAACGCGAGCTGCTCGGGCGGCGCACCCTCCGCGCCGCCGCCCGTCTGTTCGTTCTCGCTGCTCACGCTTGCATTCTTACCAAACGCCACTGACAACCGACGGCGTCCGAGTTCCCTGCCGGCGACGGCTCGACTCTGCCTTGGACCACTCGGCCACACCGGCCGGTCGTACCCGGCCGGCGGCGGGATTCGAACCCGCGGGGGCTTCGCAGGCCCCGAAGTATCCGTCGCCTTCGCACCGGACGCCCCGGCGCTGCTCTCCCGAGATCGAGGCGGCAGCGGTTACGCGATCCCAGATTCACCGCACGCACGAGGCGCGCTCCACTGAAGTATCCGCGGCCTGCGCACCGGGAGATCACCAGCGTACGGACCCCGTCGTACGGCCCGCGAGCCGTTTTCCAGGGGGCGCCGGACTCACCGAGACCCGGCGCCCCCGAAGGGTGCCGGGCCTCGCGCGGTCACGTACGGCTTACAGCCCCGCGGCCTGCCGCAGCGCGTCCACGCGGTCCGTACGCTCCCAGGTGAACTCGGGAAGCTCGCGGCCGAAGTGGCCGTACGCCGCGGTCTGGGAGTAGATCGGACGGAGCAGGTCGAGGTCGCGGATGATGGCGGCCGGACGGAGGTCGAAGACCTCGTCGATCGCCTTCTCGATCTTCTCGGTGTCGATCTTGGCGGTGCCGAAGGTCTCCACGAAGAGACCGACCGGCTCGGCCTTGCCGATGGCGTAGGCGACCTGGACCTCGCAGCGGGAGGCGAGACCCGCGGCGACGACGTTCTTGGCGACCCAGCGCATCGCGTACGCCGCCGAGCGGTCCACCTTGGACGGGTCCTTGCCGGAGAAGGCGCCACCACCGTGGCGGGCCATGCCGCCGTAAGTGTCGATGATGATCTTGCGGCCGGTCAGGCCGGCGTCGCCCATCGGGCCGCCGATCTCGAAGCGGCCGGTCGGGTTGACCAGCAGGCGGTAGCCCTCGGTGTCGAGCTTGATGCCTTCGTCCAGAAGCGCCTTCAGCTCCGCCTCCACGACGAACTCGCGGATGTCGGGGGCCAGAAGCGAGTCCAGGTCGATGTCGCTCGCGTGCTGGGAGGAGACGACGACCGTGTCCAGGCGGACCGCCTTGTCGCCGTCGTACTCGATGGTGACCTGCGTCTTGCCGTCGGGGCGCAGGTAGGGGATCGTGCCGTTCTTGCGCACGTCCGACAGGCGCTTCGACAGACGGTGGGCCAGGAAGATCGGCAGCGGCATCAGCGTCGGCGTCTCGTCCGTCGCGTAGCCGAACATCAGGCCCTGGTCGCCGGCACCCTGCTTGTCCAGTTCGTCGTCGTCGCCCTCGACGCGGGACTCGTACGCCGTGTCGACGCCCTGCGCGATGTCCGGGGACTGCGAGCCGATCGACACCGACACGCCGCAGGAGGCGCCGTCGAAGCCCTTCTTGGAGGAGTCGTAACCGATCTCCAGGATCTTGCTGCGGACCAGCGTCGCGATGTCCGCGTAGGTCTTGGTGGTGACCTCACCGGCCACATGCACGAGGCCGGTCGTGATCAGCGTTTCGACGGCGACGCGGGAGCTCGGGTCCTCGCGGAGCAGCGCGTCGAGAATGGTGTCACTGATCTGGTCAGCGATCTTGTCGGGGTGACCTTCGGTCACGGACTCCGAGGTGAACAGACGACGGGACACAACGCTCCCTGGGGTTGCAGCGGCTGCTGGCTGATCATTGGTGGACGACACGGGGAGCTGCACCCGGCGTCGTCCGAGAACAGTTTATCGGTCGACCTTGGTCACGGCCCCACCCGTCTCGCCTCTCGGAAGCGCTGTGACCTGCGGCACAGGCATTCTGCCCAATGTCGAGCAGCATTGGCCAGGGGCGCCACGCCTGAATGTGCGGGACAGGAGCGTTCCGTGAAAGGAATGAGACCTCAGCCGAGCCGTCCCGCCACCAGGTCCCAGACAGTTTCGGCCAGGGCCTCCTTCGGGCCGTGCGGGACCGGGATCTCGCTGCCGTCGGCGCCCAGCACCAGGGCCTCGTTCTCCTCGGAACCGAACGTCTTTCGCTCCCCCACCTCGTTGACCACGAGGAAGTCGCACCCCTTGCGCTTCAGCTTGGCACGGCCGTTGGCCAGCACGTCGTCCGTCTCGGCGGCGAAGCCGACGATCACCTGGCCGGGGCGGACGCGGTCGGCCGAGATCTCCGCGAGGATGTCCGGATTCCGCACCAGGGCGACGGGCTCGGGGTCCTGGTTGTCCCGCTTCTTTATCTTCCCGGCCGCGTAGGCCGCCGGGCGGAAGTCCGCGACCGCCGCGGCCATGACCACCGCGTCGGCGTCGGCGGCCGCCTTCAGCACCGCCTCACGCAACTGCACGGCCGTCTCCACCGGAACGACGTCCACACCCGCCGGGTCCGGCAGGGCCGTGTTCGCCGCGATCAGCGTGACGCGGGCGCCCCGCGCGGCGGCGGTGCGGGCGAGGGCGTAGCCCTGCTTGCCCGAGGAACGGTTGCCGAGGAAGCGGACCGGGTCGAGGGGCTCGCGGGTGCCGCCGGCGCTGACGACGACATGCCGCCCCTTCAGGTCCGGCTCGGTCACGCCCCGTGCGAGTACGCGGCGGCAGACCTCGAAGATCTCCGCCGGATCGGGCAGCCGGCCCTTGCCCGTGTCGACGCCCGTGAGGCGGCCGACGGCGGGTTCGATGACGAGGGCGCCCCGGCGGCGCAGCGTCGCCACGTTCTCCTGGGTGGCGGGGTGCTCCCACATCTCGGTGTGCATGGCGGGGGCGAAGACGACCGGGCAGCGGGCGGTGAGCAGGGTGTTGGTGAGGAGGTCGTCGGCGAGGCCGTGGGCCGCCCTGGCGAGCGTGTCCGCCGTGGCCGGGGCGACGACGACCAGGTCGGCATGCTGTCCGATGCGGACGTGCGGGACCTCGTGGACGTTGTCCCAGACCTCGGTCGAGACCGGGTTGCCGGAGAGCGCGGACCAGGTGGCGGCGCCGACGAAGTGCAGCGCGGAGGCGGTGGGGACGACGCGGACGTCGTGTCCCGATTCCGTCAGTCTGCGCAGCAGCTCACACGCCTTGTACGCGGCGATGCCGCCGCTGACCCCCAGAACGACCTTCGGCTTGTCCACCGTCTCTCCCCGGACCTCGGCTACCTACGCACTCCATGACACACCACAGGCCCGACAGTCGCGCTGTCGGGCCTGTGGAAAAGTCAGCTGCAGGCTGAAAATACTACTGACCCGGACCCTCGACGGCCTCGGAGGTCAGCAGCCCCGCGTTGATCTCGCGCAGGGCGATCGAGAGCGGCTTCTCGTGGACGTGGGTGTCGACGAGGGGACCGACGTACTCAAGGAGACCCTCGCCGAGCTGCGAGTAGTACGCGTTGATCTGGCGGGCACGCTTGGCCGCGTAGATCACGAGGCTGTACTTCGAGTCGGTGGCCTCGAGGAGCTCGTCGATCGGCGGGTTGATGATGCCCTCGGGCGCGGAGATGGAAGAGGACACGCTCTACCTTCCGATGGATGGGAAAGATTCAGTTGATCAAGCCTGGATGGTCAGGGTCGATCACACGACGTCCATCAAGGCTAGCAGCTCGCGCGCCACGTCCTCGACGGAGGTGTTGACCAAGGTCACATCGAACTCCGGCTCGGCCGCCAGCTCGATCTTGGCCGCCTCAAGACGGCGTTCGATCACCTCGGGCGGCTCGGTGCCGCGTCCGGTGAGTCTGCGCACCAGCTCCTCCCAGGAGGGAGGAGCCAGGAACACCAGCTGGGCCTCCGGCATGGACTCGCGGACCTGCCGCGCGCCCTGGAGGTCGATCTCCAGCAGGACCGGCTCACCCCGCTCCAGGCGGTCCGTCACGGCCGCACGCGGCGTGCCGTAGCGGTTGCCGGCGAACTCGGCCCACTCCAGCAGTTCGCCGTTGGCGATCAGCTTGTCCATCTCCTCGTCGGTGACGAAGAAGTAGTGGACTCCGTGCTGCTCACCGGGGCGGGGCTTGCGCGTCGTCGCCGACACCGAGAGCCAGACCTCGGGGTGTTCCTTGCGCATATGGGCGACGACCGTGCTCTTGCCGACCCCGGAGGGGCCGGAGAGCACGGTCAGCCGCGGACGTTCACTCATGCAGCGATTATTCCAGCAATCCCGGAGTGCCCGGGACTCAGGAGCCGGTGCTCCCGAACTCGCGCTCCAGGGAGGCGATCTGGTTGGAACCGAGGCCGCGCACGCGACGGCTCTCGGAGATACCGAGTCGCTCCATGATCTGCTTGGCGCGGACCTTGCCCACGCCCGGCAGGGACTCAAGAAGGGCGGAGACCTTCATCTTGCCGATGACGTCGTTCTCCTGGCCCTGCTTGATGACCTCGTGGAGGGAGGCGCCGGAGTGCTTGAGTCGATTCTTGACCTCGGCCCGCTCCCGGCGAGCCGCGGCGGCCTTTTCGAGCGCGGCTGCGCGCTGTTCAGGGGTAAGGGGCGGAAGAGCCACGCCTACGTCACCTCGGATGTCGAACTGATCGGATACGGACCGGTGAGGAACCTAGTCGCCCCACACCTGGGGAGCTACGAGCAACACGCTTGCCCGTTCACTCTCGTCGGAGACTAGCGGGCAAGTCCGCCAGAGTCAGCGAGAACAGCGGAAAAGTCCTGGTCAGCCTTTGCCAGGACGGGCATTTAGGACATCTTGCCCCGGATTTGAGGATGTATCCAGACTCAAGTGGGCCTCCGGCCACTCATCGGAGGACTTCCACCGACGACACGAGCGCCTCAGACGCCTGCCACCGCGACCCGGATCTCCTCCGCGAAACGGTCGGCGGCCGCCCGCAGCGCGACGACGTCGGGACCGTGCCGCAGCACCCCCCTGCTGACGTTCGGCACGACGTTGCGCACCGCCGCCCCGAAGACCCCGGGAAGGTCGGCCGGGGTGGCCCCCTGGGCGCCGATGCCGGGCGCCAGGAGCGGGCCGTTGATGTCGAGGTCGTACGACGACAGGTCGCCGAGTGTGGCACCGACCACCGCGCCGAAGGAGCCCAGGGGCTCCTCCCCCGCGTTCTCGGCCGCCAGGTGGGCGAGCATCGTCGCACCGACGGTCCGCCCGTCGGCCCGCACCGCGTGCTGGACCTCGCCGCCCTCCGGGTTGGAGGTCAGCGCCAGCACGAACAGCCCCGCGCCGCTCTCCCGCGCCAGCTCGACGGCCGGTTTCAGCGAGCCGTAGCCGAGGTACGGCGAGACGGTCAGCGCGTCCGAGAACAGCGGGGCGCCGGCCCGCAGGAAGGACTCGGCGTACGCGGCCATGGTCGAGCCGATGTCGCCGCGCTTGGCGTCCATCACCACCAGCGCGCCCGCCTCCCGCGCCTCGCGCACCGACGTCTCCAGGACGGCGACGCCGCGGGAGCCGAAGCGCTCGAAGAACGCGCTCTGCGGCTTGAGCACGGCGACCCGGTCGGCCACCGCCTCGACGACCGTGCGGCTGAACCGCTCCAGGCCCGCCACATCGTCGTCCAGGCCCCACTCGGCGAGCAGGGAGGCGTGCGGGTCGATGCCGACGCACAGCGGGCCGCGCTCGTCCATCACGCGGCGCAGGCGGGCGCCGAAGGGCTCAGGGGCCGTCATACGTTCTTCCTTGCGTCGGCGCCGACCGCGTCGGCGAGCGTGGCGTAGGGACTGGTGCGCAGGCGTGCGGCGAGCCCCTTGTGGACGGCGCGGCTCCAGAAGGGCCCCTCGTAGACGAACGCGCTGTAGCCCTGGACCAGCGTGGCGCCGGCCAGGATGCGCTGCCAGGCGTCCTCGGCGGTCTCGATGCCGCCGACGCCCACGAGGGTGATCCGGTCGCCCACGCGCGCGTAGAGGCGGCGCAGGACCTCCAGGGAGCGTGCTTTCAGGGGCGCCCCGGAGAGGCCGCCGACCTCCTTGACCACGGCGGGTTGGGTTTTCAAACCGAGCCCCTCGCGCGCGATGGTGGTGTTGGTGGCGATGATCCCGTCCAGGCCCAGCTCGACGGCCAGGTCGGCGACGGCGTCGATGTCCTCGTCGGCGAGATCCGGAGCGATCTTCACCAGCAGGGGGACACGCCGGCCGGGGACCGAACGGTCGGCGGCCTCGCGGACGGCCCTCAGCAGCGGCCGCAGTGCCTCGGTGGCCTGCAGGTTGCGCAGCCCCGGCGTGTTCGGCGAGGAGACGTTCACGACCAGGTAGTCGGCGTACGGCGCCAGCCGCTCGGCCGACTTCACGTAGTCGCCGACGGCCTCGGCCTCCGGAACGACCTTGGTCTTGCCGATGTTGACGCCGACGACGGTCCTGAAGGCGGGCGTACGGGACGCCAGACGGGCGGCGACGGCCAGCGAACCCTCGTTGTTGAAGCCCATGCGGTTGATCAGCGCCCGGTCGGCGACGAGCCGGAACAGCCGCTTCCTGGGGTTGCCCGGCTGCGCCTCCCCGGTCACCGTGCCGATCTCGACGTGGTCGAAGCCGAGCATCGCCATGCCGTCGATGCCGACGGCGTTCTTGTCGAAACCGGCGGCGAGCCCGAACGGGCCGTGCATGCGCAGCCCGAACGCCTCGGTGCGCAGTTCCTTGTAGCGGGGCGCGAGCGCGGCGGCGAGGAAGGTGCGCAGGACGGGGATGCGGGCGGCGAGGCGGATCCAGCGGAAGGCCAGGTGGTGGGCCTGTTCCGGGTCCATCCGTTGGAAAACCAGACGGAAGAAGAGCTTGTACATGTCTGCTGTGTGTCCTCATGAAGAGGGGGACACCGTTTCCGGTGTCCCCCTCGGGGCTGTCAGTCGCGGGCCGCGGTCAGGAACTCGGCGTGTTCCTGGAGCGACCGGACTCCGACGTCGCCGTGGTTGAGGGCGTCGATGCCCTGGACGGCCGCGGCGAGCGCCTGGACGGTCGTCAGGCACGGCACGGACCGGGCCACGGCCGCCGTACGGATGTCGTAGCCGTCGAGGCGGCCGCCGGTGCCGTACGGGGTGTTGACGATGAGGTCGACCTCGCCGTCGTGGATGAGCTGGACGATGGTCTTCTCGCCGTTCGGACCGGTGCCCTCGGACTGCTTGCGCACGACGGTGGCGTTGATGCCGTTGCGCTTGAGCACCTCGGCCGTGCCGGACGTGGCCAGCAGCTCGAAGCCGTGCGCGACCAGCTCGCGCGCCGGGAAGATCATCGAACGCTTGTCGCGGTTGGCGACCGAGATGAACGCCCGTCCCTTGGTGGGCAGGGGACCGTAGGCACCCGCCTGGGACTTGGCGTACGCCGTGCCGAAGACGGAGTCGATGCCCATGACCTCGCCGGTGGAGCGCATCTCCGGGCCGAGGACGGTGTCGACGCCCCGGCCGTGGATGTCGCGGAAGCGCGACCACGGCATCACGGCCTCCTTGACGGAGATCGGCGCGTCCAGCGGCAGCTCGCCGCCGTCGCCGTTCGCCGGGAGCAGCCCCTCCGCGCGGAGTTCGGCGATGGTCGCGCCCAGCGAGATCCGGGCGGCGGCCTTGGCGAGCGGCACCGCGGTGGCCTTGGAGGTGAAGGGGACGGTCCGGGAGGCGCGCGGGTTGGCCTCCAGGACGTACAGGATGTCCCCGGCCAGCGCGAACTGGATGTTGATCAGGCCGCGCACGCCGACACCGGCGGCGATGCCCTCCGTGGAGGCCCGCAGCCGCTTGATGTCGAAGCCGCCCAGCGTGATCGGCGGCAGGGCGCACGCCGAGTCGCCGGAGTGGATGCCGGCCTCCTCGATGTGCTCCATGACGCCGCCGAGGTACAGCTCCTCACCGTCGTACAGCGCGTCGACGTCGATCTCGATGGCGTCGTCGAGGAACCGGTCGACCAGCACCGGCCGGGAGGGGCTGATCTCGGTCGACTCGGCGATGTACGCCTCCAGCCGGGCCTCGTCGTACACGATCTCCATACCGCGCCCGCCGAGGACGTACGACGGCCGGACGAGGACCGGGTAGCCGATCTCGTCGGCGATGGCCTTGGCCTCGGCGAAGGTCGTGGCGGTGCCGTGCTTCGGGGCCGGGAGACCGGCTTCCTTCAGCACCCGGCCGAAGGCGCCCCGGTCCTCGGCGGCGTGGATCGCCTCCGGGGGCGTACCGACGATGGGCACGCCGTTGTCCTTCAGCGCCTGCGCCAGGCCCAGCGGGGTCTGGCCACCGAGCTGCACGACCACGCCCGCGATCGGGCCCGCCTGCCGCTCCGCGTGGACGATCTCCAGCACGTCCTCCAGCGTCAGCGGCTCGAAGTACAGCCGGTCGGAGGTGTCGTAGTCGGTGGAGACCGTCTCCGGGTTGCAGTTGACCATCACCGTCTCGTACCCGGCGTCGCTCAGGGCGAAGGAGGCGTGCACGCAGGAGTAGTCGAACTCGATGCCCTGCCCGATCCGGTTGGGACCGGAGCCCAGGATGATGACGGCCGGCTTCTCGCGCGGGGCGACCTCGGTCTCCTCGTCGTAGGAGGAGTAGAAGTACGGCGTCTTGGCGGCGAACTCGGCGGCGCAGGTGTCGACCGTCTTGTACACCGGGCGCACGCCCAGCGCATGCCGGACCTCGCGCACCACGTCCTCGCGCAGGCCCCGGATCTCGCCGATCTGCTGGTCGGAGAAACCGTGCCGCTTCGCCTCGGCCAGCAGGTCCGCGGTGAGCTCCGGCGCGTCGGCCAGCTCGTCCGCGATCTCCTTGATCAGGAACAGCTGGTCGACGAACCACGGGTCGATCTTGGTCGCCTCGAAGACTTCCTCCGGCGTGGCGCCCGCGCGGATGGCCTGCATGACGGAGTTGATCCGGCCGTCGGTGGGACGGACGGCCTCCCGCAGCAGCTCCTCCTTGTCGCCGGGCTCTCCCACGAACGTGAACTGGCTGCCCTTCTTCTCCAGCGAGCGCAGCGCCTTCTGGAACGCCTCGGTGAAGTTACGGCCGATCGCCATCGCCTCACCGACCGACTTCATGGTGGTGGTGAGCGTGTTGTCGGCGGACGGGAACTTCTCGAACGCGAACCGCGGCGCCTTGACCACGACATAGTCGAGGGTCGGCTCGAAGGAGGCCGGGGTCTCCTGCGTGATGTCGTTCGGGATCTCGTCGAGGGTGTAGCCGACGGCCAGCTTGGCGGCGATCTTCGCGATCGGGAAGCCGGTCGCCTTGGAGGCGAGGGCCGAGGACCGCGACACGCGCGGGTTCATCTCGATGACGATCACGCGGCCGTCGGCCGGGTTGACCGCGAACTGGATGTTGCAGCCACCGGTGTCGACGCCGACCTCGCGGATCACGGCGATGCCGATGTCACGCAGGATCTGGTACTCGCGGTCGGTGAGGGTCATGGCCGGGGCGACCGTGATCGAGTCACCCGTGTGCACGCCCATGGGGTCGAAGTTCTCGATGGAGCAGACGACCACGACGTTGTCGTGCTTGTCGCGCATCAGCTCCAGCTCGTACTCCTTCCAGCCGAGGATGGACTCCTCCAGGAGCACCTCGGTGGTCGGCGAGAGCGTGAGGCCCTGGCCGGCGATGCGGCGCAGCTCCTCCTCGTCGTGGGCGAAGCCGGAGCCGGCGCCGCCCATGGTGAAGGACGGGCGGACGACCACCGGGTAGCCGCCGAGTTCCTCGACGCCCTTGAGGACGTCGTCCATGGAGTGGCAGATGTAGGACCGGGCGGACTCGCCGTGGCCGATCTTCTTGCGGACCTCCTCCACGACCTCCTTGAACTGGTCGCGGTCCTCGCCCTTGTGGATGGCCTCGACGTTGGCGCCGATCAGCTCGACGCCGTACTTGTCGAGGACCCCGTTCTCGTGCAGGGAGATGGCCGTGTTGAGGGCCGTCTGGCCGCCCAGGGTGGGAAGCAGGGCGTCCGGCCGCTCCTTGGCGATGATCTTCTCGACGAACTCCGGGGTGATCGGCTCGACGTAGGTGGCGTCGGCGATCTCCGGGTCGGTCATGATCGTCGCCGGGTTGGAGTTGACGAGGATCACCCGCAGGCCTTCGGCCTTCAGGACCCGGCACGCCTGCGTGCCGGAGTAGTCGAACTCGGCGGCCTGGCCGATGACGATCGGGCCGGAGCCGATGACCAGGACGGACTGGATATCGGTGCGCTTAGGCACGCTGGCCCTCCATCAGGTTGACGAAGCGGTCGAACAGGTAGGCGGCGTCGTGCGGTCCGGCTGCCGCTTCGGGGTGGTACTGGACGCTGAAGGCCGGCTTGTCGAGGAGCTGGAGGCCTTCCACCACGTTGTCGTTGAGGCAGACGTGGGAGACCTCGACCCGGCCGTAGGGGGTGTCGGTGGCCTGGTCGAGCGGGGCGTCGACGGCGAAGCCGTGGTTGTGCGCGGTGACCTCGACCTTGCCGGTCGTACGGTCCTGCACCGGCTGGTTGATGCCTCGGTGGCCGTACTTCAGCTTGTAGGTGCCGAAGCCGAGCGCGCGGCCCAGGATCTGGTTGCCGAAGCAGATACCGAACAGCGGCGTGCCGCGCTCCAGGACGCCCCGCATGACGGAGACGGGGTGGTCGGCGGTGGCCGGGTCGCCGGGGCCGTTGGAGAAGAACACGCCGTCGGGGTTGACGGCGTAGACGTCCTCGACGGTCGCCGTCGCCGGGAGCACGTGCACCTCGATGCCGCGCTCGGCCATGCGGTGCGGGGTCATGCCCTTGATGCCGAGGTCGACCGCGGCGACGGTGAACTTCTTCTCGCCGATCGCCGGGACGACGTACGGCTCGGTGGTGGCGACCTCGGCGGAGAGGTCGGCGCCCTTCATCTCGGGGGCCTGGCGGACCTCGGCGAGCATGGTGCCCTCGTCGGGCAGCGCCTCGCCGGAGAAGATGCCGACGCGCATGGCACCGCGCTCGCGCAGGTGCCGGGTCAGGGCGCGGGTGTCGATGCCGCTGATGCCGACGACGCCCTGCGCGGCCAGCTCCTCGTCCAGCGAGCGCCGGGCACGCCAGTTGGAGGGCACGCGCGCGGGGTCCCGCACGACATAGCCCGCGACCCAGATCTTCCTCGACTCGGGGTCCTCGTCGTTCACGCCCGTGTTGCCGACGTGCGGGGCCGTCATCACGACCACCTGGCGGTGGTACGAGGGGTCCGTGAGGGTCTCCTGGTAGCCGGTCATGCCGGTGGAGAACACGGCCTCGCCGAAGGTCACCCCCACGGCCCCGTAGGCACGGCCGCGGAAGATCCGGCCGTCCTCCAGGACGAGTACGGCGGGAGTCTTGGCAGCTCCCCTGGTGGAGGTCGTCATCGTTCGGCGCCTTCCCTGGTCGTGGTTGTGGTCATGGAGTTGATCGCCTCGACCCACGCGTGGTGCTCGGCCGCGTGGTCGGAGCGGAAGCCGGAGTCGATCAGCCGGTCGCCGTGCGCCCAGGTCACGACGAGCAGCCCGCCCTCGGTGAGGACCTTGCCGGCGATGCCCTTGTCGAGGCGGGCCTCGCGGAGCTGCGCGGCCGGGACGAAGAAGTCGGTCGCACCCGGGCGTACGACGTCCAGGCCCGCGTCCGTCAGGGTGAGCTCGGCGCGGCTGCGGGTGCCCAGGCCGTGCGCCACGATGCGGTCGAGCCACTGCCCGGCGGTGGTGGAGCCGTGGTAGCGGCCGCTCGTCGTGAGGTGCGCCGGGCCCGGGTCGTCCGGCGCGGCCGGCAGCTCGGGCAGGTCGCCCTGGAGGGTGCCGCGCCACTTCCAGCCCTCGCGCATCAGCCAGTAGACGAGCGCGACGAAGAGGGCGAGGCCGACGACCCAGCCGATGCGGGCGGCCCAGTCGGTCACTTGCGCCGATTCCTTCTCGGCGGCGAGCAGGAGTACAGGTGTCACGTGAGCTTCCCGTCGACGAGCGTGGCCTTGCCCCGCAGCCACGTGTGCGTGACACGGCCCGGCAGCTCACGCCCCTCGTAGGGGGTGTTGCGGCTGCGCGAGGCGAAGCCCGCGGGTTCCACGGGCCCACGGTATGCCGTGTCGACGAGGGTGAGGTTGGCGGGCTCACCTGCCGAGACGGGACAGCCGTGGCCCGTGGCCTGTCCGATCTGCGCGGGCTTGAAGGACATGCGGTCGGCGACGCCGGCCCAGTCCAGCAGGCCCGTGTCGACCATGGTCTCCTGGACCACCGACAACGCGGTCTCCAGGCCCACCATGCCCATGGCGGCCGCGGCCCACTCGCAGTCCTTGTCCTCGTGCGGGTGCGGGGCGTGGTCGGTGGCGACGATGTCGATCGTGCCGTCGGCGAGCGCCTCGCGCAGTGCCAGCACGTCCCGCTCGGTGCGCAGCGGCGGGTTCACCTTGTAGACCGGGTTGTAGGTCCGTACCAGCTCGTCGGTGAGGAGGAGGTGGTGCGGGGTGACCTCGGCGGTGACCTGGATGCCGCGGGACTTGGCCCAGCGGACGATCTCGACGGAGCCGGCGGTCGACAGGTGGCAGATGTGGACGCGGGAGCCGACGTGGTCGGCGAGCAGGACATCCCGGGCGATGATCGATTCTTCGGCCACCGCGGGCCAGCCTCCGAGCCCCAGCTCGGCGGAGACGATGCCCTCGTTCATCTGGGCGCCCTCGGTCAGCCGCGGCTCCTGCGCGTGCTGGGCGATGACGCCGCCGAAGGCCTTCACGTACTCCAGGGCGCGGCGCATGATCACGGCGTCGTGGACGCACTTGCCGTCGTCGGAGAAGACGGTGACCCCGGCGGCCGACTCGTGCATGGCGCCCAGCTCGGCGAGCTTGCTGCCCTCCAGGCCGACGGTGACGGCGCCGACGGGCCGTACGTCGCAGTAGCCGTGCTCCTTGCCCAGCCGCCAGACCTGCTCGACGACACCGGCGGTGTCGGCCACCGGGAAGGTGTTGGCCATGGCGAACACGGCCGTGTAGCCGCCGGAGGCCGCCGCGCGCGTGCCGGTGAGGACGGTCTCGGAGTCCTCGCGGCCGGGCTCGCGCAGGTGGGTGTGCAGGTCGACCAGGCCCGGCAGCAGCACCTTGCCGCCGGCCTCGACGACCTCGGCGCCCTCGGCGGACAGCCCGCTGCCCACCTCTGCGATCGTCCCGCCGTCGATCAGCACGTCCTGCGGCGCGCCGCCGAGCACCTTCGCACCACGGATCAGGATCTTGCTCATCTCTTACTTCTCCTCGGTACGGGTGTTGGTGACGGCGGGTTCGTTGCCGCCGAGCAGCAGGTACAGCACGGCCATCCGGATGGAGACGCCGTTGGCGACCTGCTCGACGACGGTGCAGCGGTCGGAGTCGGCGACCTCGGCGGTGATCTCCATACCGCGGACCATGGGGCCGGGGTGCATCACGATGGCGTGCTCCGGCATGCGTGCCATGCGGTCGCCGTCGAGGCCGTAGCGCCGCGAGTACTCGCGCTCGGTCGGGAAGAAGGCGGCGTTCATGCGCTCGCGCTGGACGCGCAGCATCATCACCGCGTCGGACTTGGTCAGGGTGCTGTCGAGGTCGTAGGAGACCTCGCAGGGCCAGGTCCCGACGCCGACCGGCAGCAGGGTCGGCGGGGCGACGAGGGTGACCTCGGCGCCGAGGGTGTGCAGCAGATCGACGTTGGAGCGGGCGACCCGGCTGTGCAGGACGTCACCGACGATCGTGATGCGCCTGCCCGCGAGGTCGTGGCCGATGCCGGCGTCCCGGCCGACGAGCCGGCGGCGCATGGTGAAGGCGTCCAGGAGGGCCTGGGTGGGGTGCTGGTGGGTGCCGTCACCGGCGTTGATGACGGCGGCGTCGATCCAGCCGGAGTTGGCCAGCCGGTACGGGGCTCCGGAAGCGCCGTGCCGTATCACGACGGCGTCGACGCCCATGGCCTCCAGGGTCTGGGCGGTGTCCTTCAGGGACTCGCCCTTGGAGACGCTCGACCCCTTGGCGGAGAAGTTGATGACATCCGCCGACAGGCGCTTCTCGGCGGCCTCGAAGGAGATCCGGGTGCGGGTGGAGTCCTCGAAGAAGAGGTTGACGATCGTGCGGCCGCGCAGGGTCGGCAGCTTCTTGATCGGCCGGTCGGCGACCCGGGCCATCTCCTCGGCGGTGTCGAGGATCAGGACTGCGTCGTCGCGGGTGAGGTCGGCGGCCGAGATGAGATGGCGCTGCATCTGACAGGCTCCGTAAGGAAGTTCATTCAAAAGAATTCGGGCATGCGGGGGCGCACGTGAGCAGACGTACGGCAGTGACGTACGCGCGCGTGCTAGTGCTGCACGCCTGGAGCGGACCGCTTCGCACCGAGCAGCACGGTGTCGCGACCGTCCTCCTCGGCGAGCTGGACCTTGACCGTCTCCCTCAGCGACGTGGGGAGGTTCTTGCCGACGTAGTCGGCGCGGATGGGCAGTTCGCGGTGGCCGCGGTCGACGAGGACCGCGAGCTGGACCGCGCGCGGGCGCCCGATGTCGTTCAGGGCGTCGAGGGCGGCGCGGATGGTGCGGCCGGAGAAGAGCACGTCGTCGACGAGGACGACCAGCCGGCCGTCGACGCCGTCACCGGGGATCTCGGTGCGGGCCAGCGCACGCGGCGGGTGCATGCGCAGGTCGTCGCGGTACATGGTGATGTCGAGCGAGCCGCACGGGACCGCGCGCTCGGTGATCTGCTCCAGCTTGGCGGCGAGCCGGCGGGCGAGGAAGACGCCTCTGGTGGGAATGCCGAGGAGCACCACGTCGTCGGCGCCCTTGGCGCGCTCGACGATCTCGTGGGCGATACGGGTCAGTACCCGTGCGATGTCGGGCCCTTCGAGCACGGGCCTCGCATCGGACTGCGTGTCCATACGAAACGGACCTCCTTCTCCGCCTCACGGGACGGACCTTAAAGGACGTCGGAATTGCGCCATCAACCGTAGCAGGCCCCGTCGACGCCCCTGCTCACCCCCCTGTCACTCCTCTGCCACCCCGGTTGTCACCCGCTTGGCGCAATGGATCGCCGATACCACGGAAGAGTCGGGGCGGACCATTCGGCTTGACGCGGCAGAGTAACTCTGCGTAACCTCACAGTGAGTTACCAGCCGCGCGGCATGGAACCAACACCAGTCGCGTCGACACAGTGTCCGGGGAGCCATATGTCCAGCGAATACGCCAAACAGCTCGGGGCCAAGCTCCGGGCGATCCGCACCCAGCAGGGCCTTTCCCTCCACGGTGTCGAGGAGAAGTCCCAGGGACGCTGGAAGGCGGTCGTGGTTGGTTCGTACGAGCGCGGCGACCGTGCCGTGACCGTGCAGCGCCTTGCCGAGCTGGCGGATTTCTACGGCGTTCCCGTGCAGGAGCTGCTTCCGGGCACGACCCCGGGCGGCGCCGCCGAACCGCCGCCGAAGCTGGTGCTGGACCTGGAGCGGCTGGCCACCGTGCCGGCCGAGAAGGCGGGTCCCCTGCAGCGGTACGCGGCCACCATCCAGTCGCAGCGCGGTGACTACAACGGCAAGGTGCTCTCGATCCGCCAGGACGACCTGCGCACACTCGCCGTCATCTACGACCAGTCGCCCTCGGTCCTCACCGAGCAGCTGATCAGCTGGGGTGTGCTGGACGCGGACGCGCGCCGGGCGGTCGCGACCCACGAGGAGAGCTGAGCGCCACGCGCCGGTCCAGCGGACCGAGCAGAAACGTACCGCCGGGGTGGCCGGAACTTCACGGTTCCGGCCACCCCGGCGGCGTTCTGCGGGCCGCACGGGCCTCTGAGGTACGGGAATGACCGAGGGCCCGCAGCAGTCTCGCTGCGGGCCCTCCGGTGTTTCCTGCTCGGCGTTTCCTGCCTAGGCGTGCATGTGAGGCCTGTGAGGCCTCGGGGGCCTCTCAGGCCTCGTCCGTCGCCTCTGACGCCTGCTCCGTCGCCTCTCACGCCTCGTCGCGGCGCAGCGAGGGCTTCAGCTCCTTCAGACGGCCCAGCAGGCCGTTGACGAACGCGGGCGACTCGTCCGTGGAGAACTCCTTCGCCAGCTGCACCATCTCGTCCAGCACGACGGCGTCCGGGGTCTCGTCGACCCAGACCAGCTCGTAGGCGCCGAGACGCAGGATGTTGCGGTCGACGACCGGCATCCGGTCCAGCGTCCAGCCGACCGAGTACTGGGCGATCAGCTCGTCGATGCGCTTCGCGTGCTTCGCGTAGCCCTCGACCAGCTCCATCGTGTACTCGCTCACCGGCGGCTGCCGGGTGTCGCTCCGGGAGAGCCGGATCCAGTCCGCGAGCACCGTCAGGACGTCGGCGCCGCGCTGGTCGCCCTCGAAGAGGATCTGGAAGGCGCGCTTGCGGGCCGTGTTGCGGGCTGCCACGGTTAGCTGTTCACCCGGCCGAGGTAGTCGCTCGTACGGGTGTCGACCTTGATCTTCTCACCGGTGGTGATGAAGAGCGGGACCTGGATCTGGTGGCCGGTCTCCAGCGTGGCGGGCTTGGTGCCGCCGGTGGAGCGGTCGCCCTGGACGCCCGGCTCGGTCTCCTGGATGGTCAGCTCGACGGCGGCCGGGAGCTCGACGAAGAGCACCTCGCCCTCGTGCTGGGCGACGGTGGCCTCGAAGCCCTCGATGAGGAAGTTGGCGGCGTCACCGACGACCTTGCGGTCGATGTGCAGCTGGTCGTAGGTCTCCAGGTCCATGAAGACGAAGTAGTCGCCGTCCATGTACGAGAACTGCATGTCGCGCTTGTCGACGGTGGCCGTTTCGACCTTGACGCCGGCGTTGAAGGTCTTGTCGACGACCTTGCCGGAGAGCACGTTCTTGAGCTTGGTGCGCACGAAGGCCGGGCCCTTGCCGGGCTTGACGTGCTGGAACTCGACGACGGACCAGAGCTGGCCGCCTTCGAGCTTGAGCACCATGCCGTTCTTGAGGTCGTTCGTGGAAGCCACGGTTGCGGAATCTCCTGGACTGACGTGGGACGACCCCGGGGCGAGCGCACAGCGCGGAGCTAGAGCGCGAGCAGCTCCTTGGTCGTGATGGTGAGTAGCTCGGGTCCGCCGTCCGCCTCGGGGCGTACGACGAGCGTGTCATCGATCCGGACACCGCCCCGGCCCGGGAGGTGGACCCCCGGTTCGACGGTGACCGGCACGCAAGCGTCCAGTTTACCCATGGCCGCCGGGGACAACTGAGGGTCCTCGTCGATTTCGAGCCCCACGCCGTGACCGGTGAGGGCCGGGAGGCCTTCGGTGTACCCCGCGGAGCCCAGCACCTGGCGTGCGGCGCGGTCCACATCGCGGCAGGCGGCGCCTGGTGCGAGGCTCTCGCGGCCGGCACGCTGGGCGGCGAAGACGAGGTCGTACAGCTCGATCTGCCAGTCGGCGGGAGAGGTGCCGATGACGAACGTACGGCCGATCTCACAGCGGTACCCGCGGTAGGTGGCCCCCAGGCAGACGGAGAGGAAGTCGCCCTCCTCGACGCGCCGGTCGGTGGGCCGGTGGCAGCGCCGGCCGGCGTTCGGGCCGGTGGCGACGGAGGTCGGGAAGGCGGGGCCGTCGGCGCCGTGGTCGACGAGCCGTCGCTCCAGTTCCAGGGCGAGGTGCCGCTCGGTACGGCCGACCAGGATGGACTCCAGCAGTTCACCGAGGGCCTGGTCGGCGATCTCCGCGCCGATGCGCAGGCAGGAGATCTCCTCCTCGTCCTTGACGACCCTGAACTGCTCGACCGCGCCGCCGAGGTCCGCGAGGCGCAGCCGGGGCGCGACGGAGCGGATGGCTCGGTGGCGGGCCACGGTGAGGTGGTGTTCCTCGACGGCGAGGGAGTCTGCGCCCTGGGTCACGACCAGGCCGGCGGCCGCGACGGCCGGGTCGCCGCCGGATCCGGGCAGCGTCTGGACGCGCAGCGCCTCGTCGGGGCGCCCCTGCGCGTGGCGGTCGCCCGGCGGACCGACGCACACCAGCAGGTCCTCGGTTCTGCCCAGTAGCAGGACGGCGTCTCGCGGGGCGGTGCCCGCGAGATAGCGCACGTTGGCGGGCCGGGACACCAGCGCCGCCGCGCTGCCGCCCGCGTTGCAACGTTCCCGTAGCCGCGCCCGGCGGGCTGCGTACACCTCTGACATGTGCCGAGCGTAAGAGCTCCGCAGGGATGGCGCCGGTTGAGGGAGGCCGAGTGGGCGGTGGGCTCCGGTGGGGTGCCTCCGACGGTGGAGGGCGAAGCGCGTGGGGGCGGGGGCCGGGGCGGTGCGTGGACCTCCGGCGGTGGGTCCGGTGGGCGTGCGGGCACTGCGGGAGCCTCCGGCAGCGAGGCCCATGCGCGGGCGGGCACGGCGCCAGGCTCCGGCAGCGAGGCCCACGCGCGGACGGGCACAGCGCCGGCCTCCGGCAGCGAGGCCCACGCGCAGGCGAGCCCAGCACCAGCC
>NZ_JANUQM010000004.1:0-397529 GCF_030386795.1 Streptomyces sp. S.PNR 29 | reverse complement strand
CCCGACAGCAAGGCCCACGCGCAGGCGAGCCCAGCACCAGCCCCCGACAGCAAGGCCCACGCGCAGGCGAGCCCAGCACCAGCCCCCGACAGCAAGGCCCACGCGCAGGCGAGCCCAGCACCAGCCCCCGACAGCGAGGCCCATGGGCGTGCGGGCAGAGGCGGGTCGGGGGCGCGTCGCTGTGCAGACCTCCGCCGAGTGCCGATGCGCGTGCGGCCGGTGGGTGGGACACGGTCGCGGCGGTACACGGTTCCCCGGCGGTGAGGCCGGTGCGCCCACGGCTGCCTCGGGCAATGAAGCTGACGCGCCCACAGTGGGCAGCGCGGGGTCGTGACGTGCGCAGCCCCCGGCCATGAAGCCGGTGCGCCCACAGCCAAGGGGCAGGGCACGGTCGCCGCGGTACGTGAGCCCCCGGCCATGAGGCCAGTGTGCCCACAGCCAAGGCGCGGGGCGCGGTCGCCGCGGTCGTCGGGCCCCCGGCGATGTGGTCGGTGGCGTCACGGCCGGTGGGCCGGGCGCGGTCGCCGTGGTGTGGTGAGGCCGCTGCGGCATGGCCCCCTACCCGTCCGCTGCCGTAGTGGAGGGGTAGAGGGCCGTGCCGAGCGGCGGGGTTGGCGGCGTCGCCACCGCCGCTCCGGTGCGTCGCGGGCGCGGGTGTGCTAGGGCACGGTCACCACTTCGGCGGACTCGCGATCGACCTGGCCAGGACGTCGTCCAGGACCCTCGCCGTCTCCGGGATGTCCAGCTGGGAGTTGTCGATGATCGGCAGACCCGAGCCGTACCAGCCGGCCATGCGGCCGTGGATGCGGGCGACCTCCTCGTCGGTGAGGCGGCGGTTGCCGGTGCGTTCGGCGTTGCGTTCCAGGACGATGTCGAGGCCGGGGAGGATGACCACCGGGAGGAGGCCGGGGCCGACGTGCCGTTTCCAGCCGCCGAGGCCCACCACCGGGCGGTCGGGGAAGACGGCGTCGTCGAGGATGCACGAGATGCCGTTGGCCAGGAAGTTGCGCGCGGCGAAGCCGCAGGTGCGGCGGGCGAGGCGGTACTGGGCCTCGGAGTTGTCGTTCCAGCCGGACTGGGGGTCGGCGAAGCCCGAGCGGACCCACTCGCGGACGTCGTCGAGGCTGATGTGGGCGGTGGGGACCCGGCGGTGGTCCGCCCAGTACTTGGCGACGCTGGTCTTGCCGGCGCCCGCGGGCCCGATGAGCAGCACCGCGATGGTGGTGGTGGCCGGGTCGGGCGCGATGGCCGTGGCGGGAGGCGCGCTGGGCACGGCGACGGGGCCGCCCGGCGGCAGCGGGACGTGTCCCGTGGTGTCCGGCGCGGGTGGGGCCGGGGTGTGCTGCGGAACCGTGGGGTGCTGGACGGTGGGATGTGGCGTCTGTCCGGGGTAGCCGGGTGCCGGGGGCGGCGGGGGCACGGGGGCGGAACCCTGGTGTGCCCCGGGGTGTCCCGGGTGGTGTGCGGCCGGCGACCAGCCGACGGCCGGTCCGTGCCCCGGCTGGTGGGGCGGCGGCAGCGGAGAACCCACTGCGTGCTGCATCCGGTGCCACTCCGTCTCGTACAGGCGATAGGCGCTGACGGCGGGAAAGAACCCGCATTCCCCCACAGCCTAAAGGCGTTGGGGCACCCCCCATCCGAACGGTACCGCCCCCTGCCGTCGATTGGTGAACGGCCGGGGGCGCTCCGAAGTGCCCGTGTCGTAAGGCGCATCGGGGGGAGGACCCACCCGGGGACTTACTGGCCCACTTCGCCGTACGCGGCGAGAAGGACGGCCGGGTCGGGTCCCTCCAGGACGGTGGGCTTGGCGAGGCCGTCGAGGACGATGAAGCGCAGCAGGTCGCCGCGGGACTTCTTGTCGACCTTCATGGTCTCCAGCAACTTGGGCCACTGGTCGTGGCGGTAGTGCAGCGGCAGCCCGACCGATTCGAGGATCGTGCGGTGGCGGTCGGCCGTGGCGTCGTCCAGGCGGCCCGCCAGACGGCCCAGTTCGGCGGCGAAGTGCATGCCCACCGACACCGCGGCGCCGTGGCGCCACTTGTAGCGCTCGTTCTTCTCGATGGCGTGACCGAGCGTGTGGCCGTAGTTGAGGATCTCGCGCAGGCCCGACTCCTTCAGGTCGGAGGAGACGACCTCGGCCTTCACCCGGATGGAGCGCTCGATCAGCTCGGCCGTGTGCGGGCCTGCCGGGGTACGGGCGGCCTCGGGGTCGGCCTCGATGAGGTCGAGGATGACCGGGTCGGCGATGAAGCCCGCCTTGATGACCTCCGCGAGTCCCGACACGTAGTCGTTGACGGGCAGGGAGTCCAGCGCGGCCAGGTCGCACAGCACGCCGGCGGGCGGGTGGAAGGCGCCCACGAGGTTCTTGCCCTCGGCGGTGTTGATGCCGGTCTTGCCGCCGACGGCGGCGTCCACCATGGCCAGCACGGTGGTCGGGATCGCGATCCAGCGCACCCCGCGCAGCCAGGTCGCGGCCACGAACCCGGCCAGGTCCGTCGTCGCGCCGCCGCCCACGCCCACGATGACGTCGGTGCGGGTGAATCCGGACTGGCCGAGCGCCTTCCAGCAGTAGGCGGCGACCTCCGCGGTCTTGGCCTCCTCCGCGTTGGGCACCTGGATGGCGACCGCCTCGTAGCCCTGCCCGGCCAGATCGGCCCGCAGCGCGTCACCGGTCTCGGCGAGCGCCTCGGGGTGGATGACGGCGACCCGCTTGGCCTTCGCCCCGATCAATCCGCCCAGCTCACCCAGGAGCTGACGGCCCACCAGAACCTCGTACGGGTCGGTGCCCGCGGTGCCGCCGACCTGGATCCGCGTCACTGCCTCGCTCATGCTTCTTTCAGCTCCATTGCGTCGAGGGCGGCTTGGGTGACCTCTTCCGGCGTACGGCCATCGGTTGGTACGACGGCCGTGGCGACCTCCTCGTACAGGTGCCGACGGGCCTCCATCAGCTCGCGCCACTGTTTGCGCGGGTTGACGGCGAGCAGCGGGCGGGCCGCGTTGAGGCCGGTGCGCTTGACCGCCTCGTCCACCTCCATCGAGAGGTAGACGACCCGCTGCCCGTCGAGCAGCGCGCGCGTGTCCGCGTCGAGGATCGCGCCGCCGCCGAGCGCCAGTACCCCGTCGTGCTCGGCGAGCGCCCGACGCACGGCCTGCTTCTCGATCGCCCGGAAGGCCGGCTCGCCCTCGTCCACGAAGATCTCGGCGATGGTCCGGCCCTGCTCGGCCACGATGTCGTCGTCCGTGTCGCGGTAGCCGACCCCGAGCCGCTCGGCGAGCAGCTGCCCGACGGTGGACTTGCCCACCCCCATCGGGCCGACCAGGACGATCGTCGGTGCGCTCATCGGATGGCCAGGTTGTCGAGGTACGACCGGACGTTGCGGCGGGTCTCGGTCACCGAGTCGCCGCCGAACTTCTCGGCCACGGCGTCCGCCAGCACCAGCGCCACCATCGCCTCGGCGACGATGCCGGCCGCCGGTACCGCCGAAACGTCCGAACGCTGGTGGTGGGCGGCGGCCGCCTCGCCGGTGGTCACGTCCACGGTCTGCAGAGCGCGTGGCACAGTCGCGATCGGCTTCATCGCGGCACGTACCCGCAGCAGCTCACCGGTGGACAGGCCGCCCTCGGTTCCGCCCGAGCGGCCGGAGGTGCGCCGGATGCCCTCGTCGGTCTTGACGATCTCGTCGTGCGCCTTGGATCCGGGCACCCGCGCCAGCTCGAAGCCGTCGCCGATCTCGACGCCCTTGATCGCCTGGATCCCCATGAGGGCGCCCGCGAGCCGGGCGTCCAGCTTGCGGTCCCAGTGGACGTGCGAACCCAGGCCGACGGGGACGCCGTACGCCAGGATCTCGACCACGCCACCGAGCGTGTCGCCGTCCTTGTGGGCCTGGTCGACCTCCGCGACCATCGCCTTCGACGCGTCCGCGTCCAGGCAGCGCAGCGGGTCGGCATCCAGCTTCTCGACGTCGGCCGGGGTCGGGTACACGCCTTGCGGCGCCTTCACGGAGCACAGCTCGACGACGTGCGAGACGATCTCGATGCCGGCCGTCTCCTTCAGGTACGACCGCGCCACCGCGCCCAGGGCCACGCGGGCCGCGGTCTCCCGCGCGGAGGCGCGCTCCAGGATCGGCCGGGCCTCGTCGAAGCCGTACTTCTGCATGCCGGCGAGGTCCGCGTGGCCGGGCCGGGGCCGGGTGAGCGGCGCGTTGCGGGCGAGGCCGGCCAGGATCTCGGGATCCACCGGGTCGGCCGCCATGACCTGTTCCCACTTCGGCCACTCGGTGTTGCCCACCATGATCGCGACGGGGGAGCCGAGGGTGAGGCCGTGCCGGACGCCGCCGATGAAGGTGACCTCGTCCCGCTCGAACTTCATCCGGGCACCGCGCCCATAGCCCAGCCGCCGCCTCGCGAGATGGTCCGCCACCATGTCCGTGGTGATCGGCACGCCGGCGGGAAGGCCCTCCAGCGTCGCCACGAGTGCGGGACCGTGGGACTCCCCCGCGGTCAGCCAGCGCAACCTGCTCAACGGTGCTCCTCAGTGCTCGCGCCCCGGTTACTGCCCTGCGTACGCGTGTCCTCGCGTACGGCGACGGCTCGACCGGGTGCGCGGTCCCGGCCCGCCACCTCCGATCCTCCCACGTCCGGCGCCGTGCCCGGCCGCAGGTCCACAAGGCGGACGCGACAGTCCGGGGTCCTGTGTCATCCCATCCGCGCCGCCGCGCTCCTGATCACCTCGCGGATACGGAAGTACGTGCCGCAGCGGCAGACGTTGGCGATCTCGTCGATGTCGGCGTCGGTGGAGTTGGTGGTGCGCTTGAGGAGAGCGACGGCGGCGATGATCTGTCCGGGCTGGCAGTAGCCGCACTGGGCGACGTCCTGTTCGTGTCACCGACGACCGGATCGGCCGGTGCGGGCGGCGTGGGAACCGCCGCGTCGGCGCTGCCTGGCGCGTAGGTCGGCGGCCCGCCGACGGTGCCGGGCCGCCCGGAGATGACGACCGGTGGTTACTCCCTGGTACAGGAGTTTCACAGGGTCACCACCGGCCACGTGGTGTACGCCGTCAGCGGTCGGCCAGAGCGTGCTCGCCCGCTTTGCGCATCGCGTCCAGCGGGGCCGGGGCGCGCCCCGTCATCTGCTCGACCTGCAGTACCGCCTGGTGCACCAGCAGGTCGAGGCCGCTGACGACCGCCCCGCCGTGCGCCGACCAGCGGGCGGCGAGCGCGGTCGGCCACGGGTCGTAGAGCACGTCGAACAGGGTCGCCGGCATCTCCGGGACCTCGGAGGCGAGTGCGTCGGTCGTCCCGGCCGGGGTGGTGGCGACGACGAGCGGGGCGTGCAGCGCCCGCGCCGCGTCGGCCCAGTCCGCGATGCGCACCGCGACGCCGAGCCGCTCACCCCATTGCCGCATCTCGGCGGCGCGGGCCTCGCTGCGTACGTAGGCGACGACCTCACCGGTACAGATCCGGGCCAGCGCGGCCAGCGCCGAGGAGGCGGTGGCTCCGGCGCCGAGGATCGCGGCCGAGTCCACCTGGTCGATGCCGCGCTCCCGCAGGGCGGCCACCATCCCGGGGATGTCGGTGTTGTCCCCGACCCGGCGCCCGTCCTCGGTGAACACCACGGTGTTGACCGCCTCGACGGAGGCCGCCGTCTCGCTGATCTCGTCGAGCAGTGGGATGACGGCCCGCTTCAGCGGCATGGTCAGTGACAGCCCCGCCCACTCCGGCCCGAGCTCGCCGAGGAATCCGGGCAGCGCCGCCTCGTCGACCTCGAACCTGTCGTACGTCCAGCCGGTCAGCCCCAGTTCCTCGTAGGCGGTGCGATGCAGTACCGGCGACAGGGAGTGGGCGATGGGTGAGCCGAGCACGGCGGCCCGGCGGGCGTCAGCGGCCCGAGGCTTCATTGAACTTGTCCTTGAGCTTCTCGAATTCGGCGTAGGTCCTGGCGAATTCGGTTTTGTTCACACCGTCGGTCGCGACGAAGTAGATCCAGCCGTCGTGCGTCGGATTCAGCGTCGCCTTCAGCGCGTCGTCACCGGGGTTGCCGATGGGTCCGGGCGGCAGACCCTTCTGGGTGTACGTGTTGTACGGGTCCGTATTGCTGTTGATCTCCGACTCGCTGATGTTGATGTTGCTCTCGTTCTTCAGGTAATTGAACGTCGAGTCGAACTGCAACAGCTGGTTGGTCTCGGTGTTCGTCGGCTTGAGACGGTTGTAGACCACCTCCGCCATCTTGCGGAAGTCGTCGTCCGTCTTGCCCTCGGCCTGGACGAGGCTGGCCACCGTGACGACCTGCAGCGGGTTTTCCAGGTTCAGGGACTTGGCCTTCGCCGCGAGGTTGTAACTGTTGTACTTCGCGGCAGCCTGGGTCACCATCTCCTTCAGCACCGTCTCGGGCTTCATACCCTTGGCCGCCGGATAGGTACCGGGGAAGAGGAATCCTTCCACCGGGTCCTTGATATCGGGGTTGTCGTTCGCCCAGCTCGGCAGTCCGAGGCTCTTGTACTGCTTGAGCGCGACCTTCCTGGTCGTGCCCGACGACAGTTCGAGTTTTTCGTCGATGGCCTTGTAGACGCTGATATTGCGCTCACCAGGCCGCACCAGCACATTGTTCTGGCTCTTCGGGTCGAGCATCATCTTCACGGCGCTGGCGGCGGACATCTGCTTCCGCAGCAGATACGCACCCGCCTGGATCTTTTTGCCCTCGGGATTCTGCTCCTGCGCGGCGACGAACGCGTCGACGCTCTTGACGACACCCGCCGCTTTCAGCTTCTGGCCGATCTCGTATCCCAGCGCGCCCTTGGGGACCTCGACGGTCACCATCGTCTTCGTGCCTTCCCCGGCATAGTCCGGGGGCGCGCCGAAACGATCCTGGTAAAACTGATAGCCGAAATATCCGACTCCGCCCACGCCGCCGGCGAGCACCAGGAGCACCACCAGGCAGGCACAGCCGTTGCGGCGCTTCTTGCCCTTCCCGCCCTTGCCCCGCCGGTCACCACGGCCGTCCCCGCCGTCGCCGTCGTCCGCGTCGTCGTCATCGTTGCCGCCCGCGAAGAAGGCGTGCTCACCCTGGTCGGGCCCCGGGTCCCAGTCGGTCCGCGTCGGCTCCGGTTCGGCCTGCCTGCGGCTCGGCGGTTCCGGCGGCGGGTACCCCTCCGGCGTGCCGTAGAAGTCGGACTGCTCCGCGCCGTACGCGGCGGCCTGCTGACCGTAGGGGTCGACCGGGTCGGCCGGGTACGGAACCTGCGGGTGCGTGCCGGTGGCCCAGCCGCCCTGGTCGTAGCCCTGCTGCGACTGGGGGGCGTAATGCTGGTCGTACTGCTGCTGGTCGTACTGCTGGTACTGCTGCTGCGACTGACCGTATCCGTCCTGCTCGCCGGTGCCCCAGTCGCCGTACTGCGGCTGCTCTGGATAGTGCTGCGGCTGGCCGCCGTAGGGGGACTGCCGGCCCACCTGGGCCTGCTGTCCTCCCCATCCGCCGTCCCCGTACAACGGGTCCTCCGGATGCCACGGTTCGGAGCCTTGGCCCCGGCCATACTCAGTCATCGATCCCCTAGAGCCGCGAGGCGGTGGAAGCCGTCTTTGCGGCTCGGCCACCGTTCCGCCTCTCGTTGTGCGGCGACTGTTCGAACGCCGTCGCATCGCGCGGAACGTTACCGTATCGCGATCAGATGACCACTTCGACGCCCTCGCCGGGTGCTTTACCTGACACCCGTTCGGATTCCAGAGCCTGCTGCAGGATGATCACAGCAGCTGCCTGGTCGATGACGGACCTGCCCTTCTTGGTCTTCACGCCTGATGCGCGCAGTCCTTGACTGGCCGTCACCGTGGTCATCCGCTCATCGACCAGTCTCACCGGAACGGGGGCGATCATGCGCGCCAGTTCCTGAGCGAAGCCGCGAACTTTTACCGCGGCGGGGCCCTCGCCCCCCTTGAGGGAGCGAGGGAGACCGACGACGATCTCGATCGGCTCGTACTCCTCGGCAAGCTGCTTCAACCGCCGCTGAGCTGCTGGGATGTCACGCCCGGGGACCGTCTCGACCGGCGTGGCGAGGATCCCGTCGGGGTCGCACGAGGCGACCCCGATGCGGGCGTCCCCGACGTCGATCGCGAGCCGACGTCCTCTGCGCATCACTTGGCCGTTTCCGCCACGAGCCGCTCGACGGCGTCGATGGCCTCGCCGATGGCGGCCGGGTTCTGGCCACCGCCCTGAGCGACGTCCGGCTTGCCGCCACCGCCGCCGCCGAGGGTCTTGGCGGCCGTACGGACCAGGTCACCGGCCTTCAGACCGCGCTCGCGGGCGGCCTCGTTGGTGGCGATGACCGTCAGCGGCTTGCCGTTGACGGTCGTGAACAGGGCCACGACAGCGGCCCGTCCGCCCTGGATGCGGCCGCGTACGTCGAGGACCAGCTTGCGCAGGTCGTCGGCGGTGGTGCCGTCCGGGACCTGGCCGGAGACCAGGGCGACGCCTCGCACGTCCTTGGCGGACTCGGCGAGACCGGCGGCGGCCTGGAGCACCTTCTCGGCGCGGAACTTCTCGATCTCCTTCTCGGCGTCCTTCAGCTTGCCGAGCATGGCGGAGACCTTCTCCGGCAGCTCCTCCGCGCGGCCCTTGAGCAGCTCGGTGAGCTGGTTGACCACCGTGTGCTCACGGGCGAGGAAGTTGTAGGCGTCCACCCCGACGAGAGCCTCGATACGGCGGACACCCGAGCCGATGGACGACTCGCCGAGCAGCTTCACCAGGCCCAGCTGGGCGGTGTTGTGCACGTGCGTGCCGCCGCACAGCTCCTTGGAGAAGTCGCCGATGGTCACGACGCGGACCCGGTCGCCGTACTTCTCGCCGAACTCGGCGATGGCGCCCTGCTTCTTGGCCTCGTCGATGCCCATGACGTCGGCGCGCACGTCCAGGTCGCGGGCGAGCACCTCGTTGATCTTCTGCTCGACATCGGTCATCACGGCCGTCGGGACGGCGGAGGGCGATCCGAAGTCGAAGCGGAATCGGCCGGGCTGGTTCTCGGAACCGGCCTGGGCGGCCGTCGGGCCGAGGGCGTCGCGCAGGGCCTGGTGCGTGAGGTGGGTGGCCGAGTGGGCGCGGGCGATGGCCTTGCGGCGGCGGGCGTCGATGGAGGCGTGGGCCTTGGCGCCGACGGTGACCTCGCCGACCTGGACGACGCCCTTGTGGACGTACACGCCCGGGACCGGCTTCTGGCAGTCGCGCACCTCGATGACGGCACCGGAGTCGGCCTTGATGCGGCCGGTGTCGCCGATCTGACCGCCGCCCTCGGCGTAGAAGGGCGTGCGGTCGAGGACGATCTCGACCTCGTCGCCCTCGGTGGCGGCCGGAGAGGAGACGCCGTCGACGAGGATGCCGACGACCGTGGACTCGCCGTCGGTGTCGGTGTAGCCGATGAAGTCGGTGGCGCCGGCCCGGTCGGCGATCTCGCGGTAGGCACCGAGGTCGGCGTGGCCGGTCTTCTTGGCCTGGGCGTCGGCCTTGGCGCGCTCCCGCTGCTCCTTCATCAGGCGGCGGAAGCCCTCCTCGTCCACGGAGAGGCCCTGCTCGGCGGCCATCTCCAGGGTGAGGTCGATCGGGAAGCCCCAGGTGTCGTGGAGCAGGAAGGCCTTGTCGCCGGGCAGGACCGTGGAGCCGGCGGCCTTGGTGTCGCTGACGGCCGTGTCGAGGATGTTGGTGCCGGCCTTCAGCGTCTTGAGGAAGGCGTTCTCCTCGGCGAGGGCGACCTTCTCGATGCGCTCGCGGTCGGTGATGAGCTCGGGGTACTGCTGGCCCATCATGCCGATGACGACGTCGACCAGGTCCTTGACGACCGGGCCGGTGGCGCCGAGCAGGCGCATGTTGCGGATGGCACGGCGCATGATGCGGCGCAGCACGTAGCCGCGGCCCTCGTTGCCCGGCGTCACGCCGTCGCCGATGAGCATCGTGGCGGTGCGCATGTGGTCGGTGACCACGCGCAGGGAGATGTCCGAGGCGTGGGCGTCGCCGTAGCGGACGCCGGTCAGCTCGGTGGCCTTGTCGATGACGGCCATGGAGGTGTCGATCTCGTACATGTTCTGCACGCCCTGCAGAATCATGGCGAGCCGCTCAAGGCCGAGGCCGGTGTCGATGTTCTTGCTCGGCAGGTCGCCGAGGATCGGGTAGTCCTTGCCCGGTCCCTCACCCCGCTCGTACTGCATGAAGACGAGGTTCCAGATCTCCACGTACCGCTCGTCGTTGACGGCGGGGCCGCCCTCGGCGCCGAACTCGGGGCCGCGGTCGTAGTTGATCTCGGAGCAGGGGCCGCAGGGGCCGGGGACGCCCATGTCCCAGTAGTTGTCCTTCTTGCCCAGGCGCTGGATGCGCTCCTTGGGCACGCCGACGACCTCGTGCCAGATGCGCTCGGCCTCGTCGTCGTCCTTGTAGACGGTGATCCACAGACGCTCGGGGTCGAGGCCGTAACCGCCCTTGTCCTGGGGCGTGGTGAGCAGCTCCCAGGCGAGCTTGATGGCGCCTTCCTTGAAGTAGTCACCGAAGGAGAAGTTGCCGCACATCTGGAAGAACGTGCCGTGCCGCGTGGTCTTGCCGACCTCTTCGATGTCGGGCGTGCGGACGCACTTCTGCACGCTCGTGGCGCGCGCGAACGGCGGCTTCACCTCGCCCAGGAAGTAGGGCTTGAAGGGCACCATGCCGGCCGGGACGAGCAGCAGAGTCGGGTCGTCCGCGATGAGCGACGCCGAAGGGACGACGGTGTGACCGCGCTCCTCGAAGAAGCTCAACCAGCGGCGGCGGATCTCAGCCGACTCCATCAGTGGTCCTCATTCCGGTTGTACGAGTACGTCTGGTACGTCGAGCCGTCGACGTACTTCGGGCTGTTGCGGTTCTCGATGGCGGCGTACCGCCTGGGTGCGGGCAGTTCGGGGTCGACGGGGGCGTTGAGCCCGAGCGCGTCGCCCAGTTCGGCCTCGCGCTGGGCCATGTTGTCGCGGACGTCGAGCGCGAAGCCGACCGCGCGGTCCTTCAGGCGGTGGCCGGCCTCGATCGCCTTGTTCGCCGCCTGCGTGGCGAGGTGCTCGGGGGTCAGCTGCCTCAGCTTGCGGTTGACCTTGGTGGTGGCCCACACACCGGCGGCTACACCTGTGGTGAACCAGAACGTACGGCGGAACATTCGCTAGTCCTTCTTCTTCCGCTTCACCCGCCGCGCGGCCGGCACGGTGCGGCCCACGATCACGGTGCGCCTCGCCGTCTTGGCGGACACGTCCTCCCGGTTCCCGCTCAGGGCCCGGCGCACGCCGTAACCGAAGGCGGCGACCTTGACCAGGGGGCCACCGAAGGTGGAGGCGACGGTGGTCGACAGTGCGGAGGCGTTCGACGTGACCTCCTGGACGTCGGAGGCGATCGCGTCGACCCGGTCGATCTGGGTCTGCGCGGAGCGCACCGCCGCGGAGGCGTCGGCCAGCAGCGGGACGGCCTGGTCGGTCACGTCCGCCACGAGCTTGGTGGTCGCCCTGAGCGTCTGGGCCAGCCTCGCCAGCGCGACGGCGAGGAAGGAGACCAGGATCGCCCAGAAGACGGCCACCAGGATTCCGGCCACCTCTCCACCGGACACTGGATGCACCCGCTCCCTGAAACGTGCCTGAACAATTGCCTGAACATCGAGAAAGTCGTGCCACCGAGCCTATCGCGCCGGGGGTGGCGCTCCGTACCGGATTAGCGTCGGGCACAGCGGAATCGCGAAAGCCCGCCGGCTCGCCCGCCCGAAGCGGGCGGACGGGACGGCGGGCTGGGGTACTGCGGCCCGGCTGGGGTCAGCGGGCGTAGTACTCGACGACGAGCTGCTCGTCGCAGATCACCGGGATCTCCTTGCGGTTCGGCTCGCGGTCCAGGCGGAACGCCAGGGCCTTGAGGTTCACCTGCAGGTAGCGCGGGGTCTCGCCGTCGGGGGCGAAGCCACCCTCGCGGGCGATCTGGAAGAGCGTCTTGTCCTTGCTGCGGTCGCGGACCTGCACCACGTCGTCGGGACGGACGACGAACGACGGCTTGTCGACCTTCTTGCCGTTGACCTGGATGTGTCCGTGGACGACCATCTGGCGGGCCTGGTAGATCGTGCGGGCGATGCCCGAACGCAGGACCAGCGCGTCGAGGCGCTTCTCCAGCTCCACGATCAGGGCCTCACCGGTCTTGCCCTGGACCTTGGACGCGCGCTCGTAGGCGCGGACCAGCTGGCGCTCGGAGATGTCGTACTGAGCGCGCAGGCGCTGCTTCTCCAGCAGACGGACCTTGTAGTCCGAGTTCTGCTTGCGGCCGCGGCCGTGCTCACCCGGCGGGTAGGGGCGGGCCTCGAAGTACTTGACGGCCTTCGGGGTCAGCGCGATGCCGAGGGCACGCGACTTCTTGACCTTGGGGCGGGACTGGTTCGCCACTTTTCTCTCATTTCCTGGTGTCGGCTTGTCAGGGTTGAGGGAGGTCGCATCCGCAGCCGGGGAATCCCGCCGGGTCCTCACGGGGACCTGCCGGGCAGCCGCTTCCCTGGTCTGGGCACATACGTGCAGCACGCGAGTGGCCCACCGACCGTTCCCGGGGCTCCGGGTGGTGGTGGGCTGCCCGCGACACCGTTCGACGGTGCGCGACGCTCCTGGAGTCAGTCCGGGAGGGACTGGGTCTCCGGCTGACTCTCCTGCTCTGACTGCACAGGACTCAGCACTCCGAGCGAGTCTACCGCGTGCTCAGGACCGCTTGCGACCGAGGTGCTTCCTGGTCCACTCCACCGCGTCCGCGTACCGCGCCTCGGCACCGTGCCGGGTCGGGGTGTAGTACTCCCGCTCCTTGATCGCGTCCGGCGCGTACTGCTGGGCGGCGATGCCTTCGGGCAGGTCGTGCGGGTAGACGTACCCCTGCCCGTGACCGAGCTTGCCCGCGCCCTTGTAGTGGCTGTCGCGCAGGTGGGCCGGTACCGGCCCAGCCAATCCCTTGCGTACGTCGTCCAGGGCGGCGCCGATCGCGGTGGTCGCGGAATTGGACTTGGGGGCCAGGGCGAGGGCGATGGTGGCGTGGCTCAGGGTGAGCGCGGCCTCCGGGAAGCCGATCATGGCGACGGCCTGGGCGGCGGCCACCGCTATGGAGAGGGCGTTCGGGTCGGCGAGGCCGATGTCCTCGCTGGCGGAGATCATCAGGCGGCGGGCGATGAAGCGGGGGTCCTCGCCGGCCTCGATCATCCGGGCCAGGTAGTGCAGGGCGGCGTCGACGTCGGAGCCGCGGATGGACTTGATCAGGGCGCTGGCGACGTCGTAGTGCTGGTCGCCGTCCCGGTCGTACTTCACGGCGGCCCGGTCGACCGTCTCCTCCAGGGTCGTCAGGCCGATCTCCGTCTCGCCCTTGTCGAGCGCGGCTCCGGCGGCGGCCTCCAGGGCGGTCAGGGCGCGGCGGGCGTCGCCGCCGGCGATGCGCAGCAGGTGGCTCTCGGTGTCCTCGGGGAGGGTGACGGCGCCGCCCAGACCGCGCTCCTCGGTCAGGGCGCGGTGGATCAGGCCGCGCACGTCGTCGTCCGTGAGGGGTTCGAGGGTCAGCAGCAGCGAGCGGGACAGCAGGGGCGAGATCACCGAGAAGTACGGGTTCTCGGTCGTCGCGGCGATCAGCGTCACCCAGCGGTTCTCGACGGCCGGGAGCAGGGAGTCCTGCTGGGCCTTGCTGAAGCGGTGGATCTCGTCGAGGAAGAGGACGGTCTCCTTGCCGTATCCCCCGGAGGCGCGACGGGCGCCGTCGATGACCGTGCGGACCTCCTTGACGCCCGCGGTGATCGCCGACAGTTCGACGAAGCGCTTGTTGGTGGCCTTGGAGACGACGTACGCCAGGGTGGTCTTGCCGGTGCCGGGCGGGCCCCAGAGGATCACCGAGGACGGTCCCGCCGGGCCGTTCGCCCCCTCGCCGACCAGTCTGCGCAGGGGCGAGCCGGGCTTCAGCAGATGCCGCTGGCCCACGACCTCGTCGAGAGTGCGCGGGCGCATCCGCACGGCCAGGGGGCTGCTGGTCGGGTCCTTCTCCTGGCGTTCTTCTGCGGCGGCGGTGAACAGGTCGGGCTCCACGCTGGAAACCCTAAATCACCGCACTGACAACGCGGTGATCGGCGTCAGCCGGTCCAGAAGTCCCACCAGCGGGTGAGGATCAGCATGCCGATGATGCCGATGTGCAGGACCGGCAGCACCCAGGTGAACTCGCCGAAGAAGCCCTTCAGCCAGCCGGGTGCGGGCAGGAAGCCCTTGCGGACGTTGAACGAGGTCACGTACCAGAACATGATGATCGTCGCGACCCAGGCCAGGCAGCACCACAGGCACAGTGCGTTGATCCGGTACAGGGACTGGAACATCAGCCAGGCGCAGAAGCCGACGCCGAACAGGCAGCCCGCGTTGAAGGTGAGCCAGTACCAGCGCGGGAAGCGGGCGCGGGCCAGCAGGCTCATGCCGACGCAGATGACGATGCCGTAGGCGACGAGGCCGAGCATCGGATTGGGGAACCCGAAGACGGCGGCCTGCTTGCTCTCCATGACGCTGCCGCAGGACACGATGGGGTTCAGGCTGCAGCCCGGGACGAAGGTCTTCCCCTCGACCTTGGCCTCCAGCAGCTTGAACTTGTCGATCGTGATGACCCACGCGGCGAGCAGCCCGGCCGCTCCGGTGATGACCAGCAGCAGGGCGAAGGCCCGGCTTCCGCCCTCGGCACGGGATGCGGCGGCCGTGCGCTCCGTCGAATGCTCGGGCTCAGGCTCCGTGGAGACGTCCTTGACTGTCGTCTTGCTCATCACGCCGATTCCGTCACTAGAGGGTCGGATCTGCTTCGTGCAGGCCCATTGTGCCGCACGCGCGCGCGTGTCCACCGTTCAGTGGACATAAGGAAGTACGTGTGGTCGTCCCCGAACGTTCGGTTCCGGCCGACGCTCGAACCATGACAGCACACGCGAACGATCTCGCGGTGGACGTACGGGGGCTGCGCAAGCAGTACGGGGACGTGACCGCGGTCGACGGCATCGATCTCGGCATCCGGCGGGGCGAGGTGTTCGGCCTGCTGGGCCCCAACGGGGCGGGCAAGAGCACCACGGTGGAGATCCTGCAGGGCAACCGGACGCGGGACGCGGGTGAGGTGTCCGTGCTCGGTGCGGACCCGGAGACCGGCACGCGCGCGTGGCGCTCGCGTGTCGGCATCGTCTGGCAGGACGAGTCCGCGCCCGCCGAGTTGACGGTCCGCGAGACCGTCCGGCACTTCGCCCGCTACTACCCGAGGCCCCGGGCCCCGGAGGAGGTGATCGCCCTGGTGGGCCTGGAGGGGAAGGCGGACAGCCGGATCAAGGCGCTCTCGGGCGGGCAGCGCCGGCGGCTCGATGTCGCCCTCGGGGTGATCGGCGGCCCCGACCTGCTGCTCCTGGACGAGCCGACGACCGGCTTCGACCCGGCGGCCCGGCGCCAGTTCTGGGGCCTGATCCGCACCCTGGCCGACGAGGGCACGACCATCGTGCTGACCACGCACTACCTGGAGGAGGCGGAGGCGCTCGCGCACCGGCTGGCGATCGTCGCCCGGGGCCGGGTCGTCGCGGAGGGCGAGCCGGCCGCCCTGAGGGAGCGGTACGGCACCGAGGCCACCGTCGAGTGGACCGAGCCGGACGGTGCCCCACGCGCGGAGCGCACGACGACTCCCACCCTGACGGTCGCCGAGCTCATGCGCCGCTTCGACGGCGAGATCCCGGGCCTCAGGGTGAGCCGCCCCACGCTGGAGGACGTCTACCTCCGGCTGACCGGACAGGAGGAGGCGCGATGACCACGACCGTCGTGCGGGAGTCCCGCGGGACGACCGATGTGCGGCTTCCGGGGGCTTGGGGGCTCGGGGTGCGGCGGGGCGCGCTGGAGCTGCGGCAGTTCTTCCGGCAGCGCGACCAGGTGGTGTTCACCTTCGCCTTCCCGGTGGTCTTCCTGTTCCTGTTCGCCTCGATCTTCAGCGACGACGTGGAGGGCGCGGGCGTCACCGCCTCGCAGCTGTACGTTCCGGCGATGATGGCCGCCGGCATCATGTCGACGAGTTTCCAGTCCCTCGGCGTCTCGATCGCGATCGAGCGGGACGAGAAGGTGCTGCGCCGGCTGCGCGGCACGCCGATGCCGCCGGCGGCGTACTTCCTCGGCAAGATCTGGCTGGTTCTGGTCACCGGTCTGCTGGAGACGGCGATCCTGCTGCTGGTCGGCACGACCCTGTACGACGTCGGCCTTCCCTCGGACGCGGGCCGGTGGTTCGGCCTGGCCTGGGTCTTCGTCCTCGGCATGACGGCGTGCGCGCTGCTCGGCATCGCGATCAGCTCGGTCCCGAAGTCCGGCAAGAGCGCGTCCTCGGTGGTCGTCCTGCCGTTCCTCGTCCTGCAGTTCATCTCCGGTGTGTACATCTCCATCGGCACCATCCCGGACTGGATGCTGAACATCGGCGCGCTGTTCCCGCTGAAGTGGATGTGCCAGGGGCTGCGCGGCGTGTTCCTGCCGGAGTCGGCGCAGGTGCTGGAGCAGGCCGGAGGCTGGGAGTTCGGACGCGTCGCCCTGGTGCTGGGGGCGTGGTGCGCCGGAGGATTGCTGCTGTGTCTGCTGACCTTCCGCTGGAAGAACCGGCGCGACGGATGACCGGTGCGGCCGGGGCCGTGGGCGCGTACACCTGGGACCGGTCGTTCCGGCTCTGGGACACGTATTTCGCGCTCATCTGGCTGGCCACCCTGGTGTTCGTGCTCGGCGCCGGGCAGCCGGGGTGGCCGGTCCGCGCGGTCGCGGCGGGGCTGCTGGTGCCGCTGATCCCGCTGTTCGTGTGGGTGGGGCGCCCCCTGCTGCGGGAGGACCCGCCCGACGCGCGGCGGGTCCTCGGCTATCTCGTGGCGGCGATGTCGCTCTTCCTGCCGTCGGCGGTCCTCGTGGGCGAGACCCGGCTGATGACCTTCGCGCTGGTCCCCCAGTGCTTCATGACGCTGCGGGTGCGGCAGGCGCTGGTGGCCGTGGCCGTCCTCAGCCTCGTACCCGTGGTGGGCTGGGCGCTGCTGTGGTGGCCCAGTGATCAGGACGTCTTCTTCAACGGTCTGTTCGCCGTGGTGACCTTCGTGTTCTCGGTGGCCGTCGGCACCTGGATCATCAGGATCATCGAGCAGAGCCAGGAGCGGGCGGCGCTGATCGCGGAGCTGGACGCGAGCCGGCACGAGATCTCGCGGTTGTCGGCGGCGCACGGCGCGCTCGCGGAGCGGGAGCGGCTCGCGCGGGAGATCCATGACACGCTGGCGCAGGGTTTCACCAGCCTGCTGATGCTGATCCAGGCCGTGGAGGCGGAGCTCGGCCATGACGTGCCGCAGGCCCGCCGTCATCTGCGGCTGATGGACGAGACGGCCCGGCAGAACCTCGCCGAGGCCCGCGCCCTGGTCGCCGGTGCCGCGCCCGCCGATCTGGACGGCGCCTCGCTCCCGGACGCCCTGGGCCGGCTGGCCGCCCGCCATGACGCCGCCCTGGAGGTGACCGGTCCGGTACGGCCCCTGCCCGCCGGTCCGGAGGTGGTCGCCCTGCGGGTCTGCCAGGAGGCCCTGGCGAACGCCCGCAAGCACGCGGGGAGTTCGGCTGCGGTCGGGATCACGCTGACGTACACCGAGGAGACGCTCACCGTGTGCGTACGGGACGACGGCCGCGGCTTCGAGCCGGGTGCCGTGTCGGGCGGGTACGGTCTGGCGGGGCTGCGCGCCCGGGTCGCGGAGGCCGACGGTATCGCCCTGGTGCGCAGCGCGCCGGGCGACGGGACGACGGTGACGGTCCGACTGCCCGTACCGTCCTCAGGGAGCGCACCATGATCCGGATCATCCTGGCCGACGACCATCCCGTCGTACGGGAGGGGCTGCGGGCGATGCTGAGCGCCGAGCCGGATCTGGAGGTGGTCGCCGACGCGTCCAGCGGCCCGCAGGCGGAGGCACTGGCCGCCGAACTGGCGCCCGACATCGTGCTGATGGACCTGCGGATGCCGGGCGGTGGGGGCGTGGACTCCATCGTGCGGATGACGGAGGCCGGGCTGGCGTGCCGGGTGATCGTCCTGACGACGTACGAGACGGACCGGGACATCCTGCGGGCCGTGGAGGCCGGGGCGGCGGGGTACCTGCTGAAGGACCTGCCGCGCGCGGAGCTGGCGGAGGCCGTACGGGCCGCTGCGCGGGGCGAGACGGTGCTGGCGCCATCGGTGGCGGCGCGGCTGGTGGACCAGTTGCGGACGAAGCCGGAGCGGCCGCGGTTGTCGGAGCGGGAGACGGCGGTGCTGCGGCTGGTGGCGGAGGGCTGTACGAACGCGGAGATCGGGCGCCGGCTGTTCATCGGGGAGTCGACGGTGAAGACGTATCTGCTGCGGGTGTTCGGCAAGTTGGGGGTGGACGACCGGACAGCTGCGGTGACGAGCGCGATGCGCTTCGGGCTGCTGGACTGAGGGTCGACGTGTCCGGAGGGAGGGACGGCGGGGGCGGGGAAAGCCGCTCCCGCCGCCCCACCGGGCTCAGCCGAGCCGGGCCTCCAGTTCTGCCACGATCTCGTTGACGCCGACGGCCGTCTGTTCGCCGCTCTCCATGTCCTTCAGCTGGACGACGCCCTCGGCGAGGTCCCTCTCCCCCGCCACGATCGTGTAGCGGGCGCCACTGCGGTTGGCGTTCTTCATGGCGCCCTTGAGGCCCTTGCCGCCGTAGGAGAAGTCGGCGGCGATGCCGACCTTGCGCAGTTCGGTGACCTTGGCGAACAGGACACGGCGGGCCTCCTCGCCGAGCGGTACCGCGAACACGCTGGTCGTCGCCGGGAGTTCGAGCCTGACGCCCTCCGCTTCCAGGGCCAGGACCGTGCGGTCGACGCCCAGGGCCCAGCCCACCGACGGGAGTGCGGGGCCGCCGATCATCTCCGACAGACCGTCGTAGCGGCCCCCGCCGCCCACCGCGGACTGGGAGCCCAGACCGTCGTGGACGAACTCGAACGTCGTACGGGTGTAGTAGTCCAGGCCGCGCACCAGCTTGGGGTCGTCCTCGAAGGCGACCCCCGCCGCGGTGATCAGCTCACGGACCTCCTCGTGGTACGCCTTGCAGGCGTCGCAGAGGTAGTCGCGCAGCAGCGGCGCGCCCGCCAGCTGCTTCTGCACCGACTCGCGCTTGTCGTCGAGGACGCGGAGCGGGTTGATCTCCGCGCGGCGGAGCGTGTCCTCGTCCAGGTCCAGGCCCCGCAGGAATTCCTGCAGCGCCGCCCGGTAGACCGGGCGGCACTCCTTGTCGCCGAGGCTGTTCAGCAGGATCCGGAAGTCACGCAGCCCCAGCGAACGGTACGCCTGGTCGGCCAGGATGATCAGCTCGGCGTCCAGCGCCGGGTCCTCCGCGCCGATCGCCTCGGCGCCGACCTGCGAGAAGTGGCGGTAGCGGCCCTTCTGGGGGCGCTCGTAGCGGTAGTACGAGCCGGAGTACCAGAGCTTGACCGGGAGGTTGCCCGCCTTGTGCAGGTTGGCCTCCAGGGCGGCGCGCAGGACCGAGGCCGTGCCCTCGGGGCGCAGGGCGAGCTTGTCGCCGCCCTTGGTCTCGAAGGCGTACATCTCCTTCGTGACGATGTCGGTGGACTCACCGACACCGCGCGCGAAGAGTTCCACACTCTCGAAGCCGGGTGTCTCGATGTAGCCGTAGCCGGAGTTGCGCAGCGGCGCGGCGATCGCCTCACGGACCGCCAGGTATGTGGCGGAGTCCGGCGGGATCAGGTCGTACGTGCCCTTGGGGGCCTTGAAGGTGCTCACGGAAGGTCTCTCGTCACATTCCTCGTCGGGGAGCGGCGTCCGTGCTCCCGAGGCCGGCCGCCACCTGCCGCAGATAGGGGTTGGTGGCGCGCTCCCGGCCGATGGTCGTCTGGGGGCCGTGGCCGGACAGCACCACGGTCGAGTCGTCGAGCGGCAGGCACACGCGGCCCAGCGAGTCGAGCATCTCGGCCATGTCACCGCCCGGCAGGTCGGTGCGTCCGATGGAGCCGGCGAACAGCAGGTCACCCGAGAACAGAACCGGCGGGATGTCCGCCGCCTCGGGCATGCCGAAGGTCACCGACCCCTTGGTATGGCCCGGCGCGTGCGCGACCGTCAGCTCCAGGCCCGCCAGCTCCAGCTTCGCGCCGTCGGCCAGCTCCTTGACGTCGTCCGGCTCCCCGACGGTCAGCTCGCCCATGAGCGGCATCCCGATGGATCGGCCGAGCGCCTTCTCCGGGTCGCTCATCATGTACCGGTCGTCGGGGTGGATCCAGGCCGGTACGTCGTGCGCGCCGCACACCGGGACGACCGAGGCCACGTGGTCGATGTGTCCGTGGGTGAGGACGACGGCGACGGGCTTGAGCCGGTGCTTTCTGACCGCCTCCTCGACGCCCTGGGCGGCCTGATGGCCGGGGTCGATGATCACGCACTCCTCACCGGCGGCGGGGGCGACGAGGTAGCAGTTCGTCCCCCAGGCCCCGGCGGGGAACCCGGCAATGAGCACGATCGTCCTTCGTTGTGTCGATACGGGCGGCTTCTCGGCGACTGCGCCTGGGGTCAGAGCCTACCGGCGCTGCCGATTCCTCAGCGAACCCATATACGGTACGGGGCACACGCATGCGGTCGGCTCAAGGACGCACGCGTACCGGTCGGCATACGAGACGCATGAGGAGAAAACCCGGTGGTCAGCCAGGAACAGCGGCGGCGTCAGCTCGCCCGGGAGAAGTTCTTGCGGCAGCAGCAGCGGCGCACCGCCGCCCGGCGCAAGGCGCGGATGCGCAACGCGGTGATCGCGTCGGTGCTCGGCGTGGTCCTGGTGGGCAGCCTGGCGCTGTACACGACCGGGGTCCTCAAGGACGACGGCGGCAAGGCCAACGCGGGCGCCGAGGTCACCCCGAGCGCCTCGCCGAGCAAGCCCGCGGACCCGTGCGAGAAGCCCGCCGCGGGCAAGGTCACGTCGGAGAACTGGAAGAAGGAGCCGGCGATGACCATCGACAAGTCGGCGAAGTACACCATGAAGCTGGCGACGACCTGCGGCGAGATAGACATCGACATGAAGGCGTCGGCGGCGCCGCACACCGTCAACTCCTTCGACTTCCTCGCCGGGAAGGGCTACTTCGACCACACCAAGTGCCACCGGCTCACCACCAACGGCATCTATGTGCTGCAGTGCGGTGACCCGACGGGCAGCGGCAGCGGTGGTCCGGGGTACACGATCCCCGACGAGAATCTGAAGGACAAAAGCCTGAAGGGCAATGTCTACCCGGCGGGCACCGTGGCGATGGCGAACACCGGGCAGAAGCACAGCGGTGGCAGCCAGTTCTTCCTGGTGTACCAGGACAGTCAGCTTCCGCCCAGCTACACGCCGTTCGGTACCGTCTCCGAGGCGGGCATGAAGGTGCTCAAGAAGATCGCCGCGGCGGGCGAGAGCACGGGCGCCGGTGACGGGGCCCCGAACGCGACGGTCGTGATCAACAAGGCGACGGTCACCAAATCCTGACCGCCAACTGCGAAATTTCGGTCGCGCGGGATGCGGACAGGCCACCCGCCGGTCGCCTATGTTGGCCGTGACGAAACTGTGGACGATGCCCGGGGGTTCTGAAGCCCTCCGCAGGCATCATGTGGAGGAGGCGCTGTGAGCAGCGACCCGTGGGGCCGCGTCGACGAGACGGGGACCGTGTACGTGCGTACGGCCGACGGCGAGAAGGTCGTCGGTTCCTGGCAGGCCGGCTCCCCCGAGGAGGCGCTGGCCTACTTCGAGCGCAAGTACGAGGGCCTGGTTGTCGAGATCGGCCTCCTCGAGAAGCGGGTGAAGACCACCGACCTGTCGGCCAAGGACGCCCAGACCGCCATCGACCACCTCCGGGAGCAGGTCGACGCACATCACGCGGTAGGCGACCTGGAGGCCCTCAGGGCCCGGCTGGACAAGCTCGTGGAGCTGGTGGAGAAGCGCCGTGAGGAGCGCAGGGCGCAGCGGGCGAGGCAGTCCGACGAGGCGCGCAGGGCCAAGGAGGCGCTGGTCGTCGAGGCGGAGGAGCTGGCGCAGTCCGACCAGTGGCGGGCGGCCGGTGAGCGGCTGCGGGCCCTGGTGGACACCTGGAAGGGCCTGCCGCGCCTGGACCGCAAGTCCGACGACGAGCTGTGGCACCGTTTCTCGCACGCACGGTCGGCGTTCTCCAAGCGGCGCAAGCAGCACTTCGCGCATCTGGACGCGCAGCGCGAGGAGGCCCGCAAGACCAAGGAACGGCTGGTCGCCGAGGCCGAGGCGCTGTCGGACTCGACGGACTGGGGGCCGACGGCCGCGCGGTACCGCGAGCTGATGGCCGAGTGGAAGGCCGCCGGTCGCGCCCAGCGGGAGCACGAGGACGACCTGTGGAACCGCTTCCGCGGCGCCCAGGACGTCTTCTTCGCCGCCCGCAGCTCGGTCTTCGCCGAGCGGGACGCCGAGCAGGCGGAGAACCTGAAGCTCAAGGAGGAGCTGGCCGAGGAGGCCGAGAAGCTGCTGCCGATCACGGATCTGAAGGCCGCCCGTGCCGCGTTCCGTTCGATCAACGAGCGCTGGGAGGCCATCGGCCATGTGCCGCGCGACGCGCGGCCGAAGGTCGAGGGCCGGATGCACTCGGTCGAGCGGGCCCTGCAGGAGGCCGAGGAGGCCGAGTGGCGCCGGACGAACCCGGAGGCACGCGCGCGTGCCGAGGGTCTGACCGGTCAGCTCCAGGCCGCCGTGGACAAGCTGAGGGCCCAGATCGAGCAGGCCCGCGCCCAGGGCAACAACGCCAAGGCCGACAAGCTCGAAAAGGAGCTGGAGGGCCGCCAGGCGCTGCTGGACCAGGCTCTGAAGGGGCTGCAGGAGTTCGGCGGCTGACCGGCACACGAACGAGGGGCTTCCGTACTCGCCGTACGGAAGCCCCTCGTTCGTGTGTGTACGGCCTCGCGGCCGGCCTACGACCGGCTGCGGGCCGATGTCACCCGGTACACGTCGTAGACGCCCTCCACGCCCCTGACGGCCTTCAGGACGTGTCCGAGGTGCTTCGGATCGCCCATCTCGAAGGTGAAGCGGGACGTGGCGACGCGGTCGCGGGAGGTCTGGACGGCCGCCGAGAGGATGTTGACGTGCTGATCGGACAGCACGCGCGTGACGTCCGACAGCAGCCGGGAGCGGTCCAGGGCCTCGACCTGGATGGCGACCAGGAACACCGAGGACTGGGTGGGCGCCCACTCGACTTCGAGGATGCGCTCGGGCTCCCGGGACAGTGACTCCACGTTGACGCAGTCATTGCGGTGAACCGATACACCGCTACCGCGGGTGACGAAGCCGATGATGGGGTCGCCGGGCACCGGTGTGCAACAGCGGGCGAGCTTGACCCATACGTCCTCGACGCCCTTGACGATCACGCCCGGGTCGGCGCTGGAGCGGCGCTTGCGGCTGCGGCCGCGGGCCGGCGGGACCGTCTCGTCGATCTCCTCGGTGGCCGCCTCCTCGCCGCCGAGGGCCTGGACGAGCTTCTGCACGATGTTCTGCGCGGAGACATGGCCCTCGCCGATCGCCGCGTACAGCGCGGAGATGTCCGCGTAGCGCATCTCGTGGGCGAGCGTGACGAGGGAGTCGCCGGTCAGGATGCGCTGGATCGGCAGGTTCTGCTTGCGCATCGCGCGGACGATGGCGTCCTTGCCCTGCTCGATCGCCTCGTCGCGGCGCTCCTTGGAGAACCACGCGCGGATCTTGTTGCGGGCGCGCGGCGACTTCACGAAGCCGAGCCAGTCCCGGGAAGGGCCGGCGCCGGGCGCCTTGGAGGTGAAAACCTCCACCAGGTCGCCGTTGTCCAGGGTGGACTCCAGCGGTACGAGGCGTCCGTTGACCCGCGCCCCTATGGTGCGGTGGCCGACCTCGGTGTGGACCGCGTAGGCGAAGTCGACGGGGGTGGCTCCGGCCGGGAGCGCTATGACGTCGCCCTTCGGGGTGAAGACGAAGACCTCGTTGCGGGAGAGGTCGAAGCGCAGGGACTCCAGGAACTCGCTGGGGTCCTCGGTCTCCTTCTGCCAGTCCAGCAGCTGCCGCAGCCACGCCATGTCGTTGATGGCGTCCTTGTCCTTCGCGGACGACTTCGGCGCGTCGGTGCGGATCTTGGAGGCGCCGGCGACGGCCTCCTGCTTGTACTTCCAGTGCGCGGCGATGCCGTACTCGGCACGGCGGTGCATGTCGAACGTACGGATCTGGAGTTCGACCGGCTTGCCGTTGGGGCCGATGACCGTGGTGTGCAGCGACTGGTACATGTTGAACTTGGGCATCGCGATGTAGTCCTTGAACCGGCCGGGGACCGGGTTCCATCGCGCGTGCACCGTGCCGAGGGCCGCGTAGCAGTCGCGGACGGTGTCCACGAGGACGCGGATGCCCACCAGGTCGTAGATCTCCGCGAAGTCGCGACCGCGGACGATCATCTTCTGGTAGACGCTGTAGTAGTGCTTCGGGCGGCCGGTGACGGTGGCCTTGATGCGGGCGGCGCGCAGGTCCTGCTGCACCTCGTCGGTCACTATGGCCAGGTACTCGTCACGCTTCGGCGCCCTCTCGGCCACCAGCCGTACGATCTCGTCGTACATCTTGGGGTAGAGGATCGCGAAGGCGAGGTCCTCCAGTTCCCACTTGATGGTGTTCATGCCCAGGCGGTGGGCGAGCGGCGCGTAGATCTCCAGGGTCTCGCGCGCCTTCTTCTCCTGCTTCTCGCGCTTGAGGTAGCGCATGGTGCGCATGTTGTGCAGGCGGTCGGCGAGCTTGATGACCAGGACGCGCGGGTCCTTGGCCATGGCGACGACCATCTTGCGCACGGTCTCGGCCTGGGCGGCCTCGCCGAACTTGACCTTGTCCAGCTTGGTGACGCCGTCGACGAGCAGGGCGACCACGTCGCCGAAGTCGCGGCGCAGGTCGTCGAGGCCGTACTCGGTGTCCTCGACCGTGTCGTGCAGCAGTCCGGCCATCAGCGTGGCCGGGTCCATGCCCAGCTCGGCGAGGATGGTGGTGACGGCGAGGGGATGGGTGATGTACGGGTCGCCGCTCTTGCGTTTCTGGCCGCGGTGCCAGCGCTCGGCGACCTGGTAGGCGCGCTCGATCTGGCGGAGCGTGGAGGCGTCGATCTTCGGGTCGTTGCTGCGGACTATCCGCAGCAGCGGCTCCAGCACCGGGTTGTAGGGGTTGGCGCGCTGGACGCCGAGCCGGGCGAGGCGGGCGCGGACCCGGTTGGAGGAGCCGGAGCGGGCGGGCTGGCCGGCGGGCGGGCGGACCACGGGCGGGTTCGTGGAGCGCTCGGGGGGCGCGGGCTTGGGACGCGGCTGCTCGGCAGGCTTGTCGACGGGCGCGGACTGGGCGTGCTGGACCGGCCCGCGGGTGTCGTTCTTCGCGTGCGGCGCGTTCGGCGCGGGCTTGGCCGCGGCTGCCGAGGCGGACTCGGGCTTGGCGGCGGTCAGGTGCTGGGCCTCGTCTGGCAAGAGGGCTCCTCGTGCGCGATCCGGGTCCCCCGGTCAGGCTCCGGAAACCCCATGGTAGCGATCCTGGGCCCCAGGATCGCCTTCAGGCCGATGTGAGGGCCGTCTACCGGAGAAACGCAAGGGGCGGGCGCCGGATTCCTCCGGGCCCGCCCCTTACGTCTACGAAGGTCCTCAGACCGTGAGCAGTGCCTCCAGCGGAGCGCCGCCGAGGGCCGGTTCCAGGCGGGCCCGGCCGCCGAGGAAGCCGAGCTCCATCAGGACGGCGAGACCCGCGACCTCGGCGCCAGCCCGGCGGATGAGCTGGATCGAGGCCTCCGCGGTGCCGCCGGTGGCGAGGACGTCGTCGATCACCAGGATCCGGTCCTCACCGCTGAGGTCCTCGGCGTGCACCTCGATCTCTGCCGAGCCGTACTCCAGGTCGTACGCCTGGCTGAGGGTGGCTCCGGGGAGCTTGCCCGCCTTGCGCACGGGGATGAAGCCGAGGCCGGCCCGTACGGCGACCGGCGCGCCGAGGATGAAGCCGCGGGCCTCCAGGCCGATGACCTTGGTGGCGCCGGTGCGCTCGGCGGTCTCGGCCAGCGCGTCGGTGAGCGCGGTGAACGCCGCCGGGTCCGCCAGGAGCGGGGTGATGTCCTTGAACATCACGCCCGGCTCCGGGTAGTCGGCCACGTCGCGGATACGGCTGAGGAGCAGCTCCTTGACGTCGGTCATCGGCGCTTCCCCGAGGGTCGGCCACGGCCCCGGTTGCGGGACGCGGGCTGGTTGCGGGGGCCGACGACCGCGGGGGCGGCGTCCTCGGGCTCGTCCGCGTGCGCCTCGTCGGTGACCGGGGCCTCGGGGGACTCGCCCTTCGCGGCGGCCTGGGCACGCTTGGCCAGCACGCGCTTCTTGAGGGCCTTCATCTGCGGCTCGCGCTCCTTGAGGTCGGCGACGAGCGGCGTGGCGATGAAGATCGAGGAGTACGCACCGGCCGCGAGGCCGACGAACAGCGACAGCGAGATGTCGTTGAGCATGCCGGCGCCGAGGACACCGCCACCGATGAACAGCAGGCCCGCCACCGGCAGCAGCGCCACCACGGTGGTGTTGATCGAGCGGACCAGGGTGCTGTTGATCGAGCGGTTCGCGACGTCGCTGTAGGTCCAGCGGGTCTGCTTCGTGATGTCCCTCGTCTGCTCCTTGAGGCTGTCGAAGACGACGACCGTGTCGTAGAGCGAGTAACCGAGGATCGTCAGCAGACCGATCACCGTACCGGGCGTCACCTCGAAGCCGACGAGGGCGTAGATACCGACGGTGATGGTGATGTCGTGGATCAGCGCGACGAACGCGGCGAGCGCCATGCGCCACTCGAACGCGATCGCCAGGTAGATCACCACGAGGACCAGGAAGATGCCGAGGCCCTGCCAGGCCTTGTCGGCGATCTGGTCACCCCAGCTGGGGCCGACCAGGTCCGCGTTGATCTGCTCGGAGTCGAGCTTCAGGTCCTGGGCCAGCTCGTCCTTGATCTGGTTGGACTTGTCGGTGTCGATGCCGGCGATCTGGATGCGCATGCTGCCGTCGCCGAGCTTCTGGACGATCGCGTCGTGGCCGGAGGCCTCCTCCGCGTACGTCTCGGCCTGGGACACCGACACGCTCGTGTTCTTGGGGGTGGTGAAGACCGCACCGCCCTGGAACTCGATGCCCATGTTCAGGCCGCGCACCGCCAGGCCGACGATGGCCGTGATGGTGATCAGGATGGAGATGCCGTACCAGATCTTGCGGTTGCCGACGAAGTCGTAGCCGACCTCGCCACGGTGCAGTCGGGCGCCGAGGTTGCCGAGCTTCGACATCTCTCACGCCTCCTTCGGGTCGACAGGGCCAGCGGCGGACGGGGAGGGACGGCGGGTGCGGCGCAGCGGGGGCTGCGCACCCAGTCGCTTGGGATCGAGGCCGGACCAGCTGTGGCCGTTCGCGAAGAACTTCCGGCGGGCCAGGAGCGTCAGCAGCGGCTTGGTGAAGAAGAACACCACCACCACGTCGAGCAGGGTGGTCAGGCCGAGCGTGAACGCGAAGCCCTGCACCTTGCCGACGGTGACGACGAAGAGCACCGCTGCGGCGAGGAAGGACACGAAGTCGGAGACCAGGATGGTGCGCCGGGCGCGTGGCCAGGCCCGTTCGACGGCGGGGCGCAGCGAGCGGCCCTCGCGGATCTCGTCGCGGACCCGTTCGAAGTACACGATGAACGAGTCCGCTGTGATGCCGATCGCGACGATGGCGCCGCACACGGCGGGCAGGTTCAGCGCGAAGCCGATGGTCGGGCCGAGCAGCGCCATGATCACGTACGTGAGGGCCGCGGAGACCAGCAGCGAGGCCACGGCGATGAGCGACAGGCCGCGGTAGTAGACCACCAGGTAGATGACGACCAGGGCGAGGCCGATCGCGCCGGCGATCAGACCGGCCTTCAGCTGCTCGCCGCCGAGCGCGGCGGTCACCGTGGTGACGCTGTCCTCCTTGAAGGTCAGCGGCAGGGCGCCGTACGAGAGCATGTTGGCGAGGCTCTGGGCCGACTCCTGGGTGAAGTTGCCGGAGATCTCGGCGTTGCCGCCGGTCAGCGCCTGACGGACGTACGGGTCGGAGACGACCTCACCGTCCAGGACGATGGCGAACTGGTTCTGCGGGGACTGGTTCTGCGCCAGCTTGCCGGTGATGTTCGCGAACTTCTTGGACCCGGCGTTCGTGAAGTCCATCGTGACGGTCCAGCCGGCGCCGGTCTGCGTGTTGAAGACGGCCTGGGCCTTGTCGACGTCCGTGCCGTCGACCTCGGCGGGGCCGAGGATGTACTTCTGCCACTGGCCCTGCGAGTTCTGGCCGCAGGCCACGGTGGAGTCGCTGGGCTTGGCTCCGTCACCGGCCTTGGCCCGGGCCTTCTTGTCCGTGCAGTCGAGCGCCGCGTACGCCGCCTGGAGCTTGCTGTCGTCGCCGGAGGCGCCGCCGCTCGCGGACGGGGAGGCGCTGGCGGAGCTGCTCGCGGACGGGGAGGCGTCGGCCTTCAGACCGTCGGTGACAGGGCGGCCCTGAGTGGTGGAGCTCGCCGACGGGGTCGAGGTGGCGGACGGGGAGGAGCTCGCCTTGTCCGTGGCCTTTTCCTTGTCCGTGGCCTTGTCGGAGGCGCTGCTGGACGCGCTCGGCGACGGGCTGGCCGCGGCACCGCCGGAGACCTCGGTGGCGATCACCGGGCGGAAGTAGAGCTTGGCCGTCGTGCCGACCTGCTTCTGGGCTTCCTTGGAGTTCGTACCCTTGGGAATGTTGACGATGATGTTGCTGTTGCCCTGGGTCTGAACTTCGGCTTCGGTGACACCGAGACCGTTGACACGGCGGTTCATGATGTCGACCGCGGTGTCCATGTTGGTCTTGTTGATCGCGCCTTCCTGGCCGGCCTCCGGGACCGCCCGGAGCGTGATGCTCGTGCCACCGGCCAGGTCGATGCCGAGACGCGGAGTGGTGTGTCCCGAGGCGAACATGCCGCCGGTGAGCGCCACGATGGCGATCAGAATCAGGGCCAGCGAGCGCCCCGGCCTACTCTGGGCGCTCGCGTTCCGGCCCTTTTTAGGTGCTGCCACCTTCAGTTACTCCCTCTCGGGCCGCCCCGCGCCGGGTCGCCGGGCGTGCGGCCATGACATGGTGTCGGGATCCCGTGCGATCCGCGCATGCTCGGGGGCGCGCAGGCACCGCCCGCGCGCCCCGGGGCACGGCTACTTCGCCTCGGAGTCGCCGTCGGTCTTCTTCGGCTGTGCGTCCGTCTTCGCCTCGTCGGTCGGCTCGTCGGCCGTGTCCTTCTTGCCGAGGTCGACGGACTTGTCGTCGGAAGCGGCGGCAGCGTCGGAGGGCTCGTCGGTCTCGGTGAGGGAGGAGGCGTCGTCCGGAACGAGGTCTGCGTCGGACTTCAGGTCGTGCTCGATGCCGTGGACGATCCGGTTGTACTCGTCGTCGGACAGGACGGCACCGATCGCGTTCTTGGCGAAGAGCAGCTCGACACCGGGACCGGCGTCGAGGAGGACCGTGTCCTCGTTGACCTCCTTGACCGTGGCGTACATGCCCCCGATGGTGCGGACACCGCTGCCGGGTTGCATTTGGTTCCGCATGTCCGCGGCCTGCTGCTGCTTCTTCTTGGCCGACCGGGTCATCAGGAACATGGCCCCGATGAGCACGATGAACGGGAGGAGGGTCACGAGACTCACGGGTCGGTACTTCCTTCACACGACCGCGATGGTGAGCGGCCTGATGGTTGGGGGTATGTGTGTCGCCGACAAGGGCGGCATCGGCGGAGTCTAAGCGAGTCCGCGCGCATGGAACAACGCTCAGCATGGCACCGGGGTTCCTGCGGGGGCCACTGGCCTCGCCGTCACGGCGCCGTCAGGCCCCGAACAGGTCCTGTTGTCCGCTTCCCGCAGCCTGCGAGCGGGGCGGGGTGAGACCGAGGTGCGCCCATGCGGCGGGGGTCGCGACCCTTCCGCGCGGGGTGCGGGCGAGCAGGCCCTCCCGTACGAGGAAGGGCTCGGCGACCTCCTCGACGGTCTCGCGCTCCTCCCCCACCGCGACGGCCAGCGTGGACAGGCCGACGGGGCCGCCGCCGAACAGCTTGAGCAGGGCCTCAAGGACGGCCCGGTCGAGGCGGTCGAGACCGCGGGCGTCGACCTCGTAGACGGCGAGGGCGGCCGAGGCGATGTCGCGGGTGATCACGCCGTCGGCCTTGACCTGGGCGTAGTCGCGGACGCGGCGCAGCAGGCGGTTGGCGATGCGGGGGGTGCCGCGGGAGCGGCCGGCGATCTCGGCGGCGCCCTCGGAGTCGATCTCGACGTCGAGAAGGCTCGCCGAGCGGTGGATGACGCGTTCCAGTTCGGCGGGCTCGTAGAACTCCATGTGCGCGGTGAAGCCGAAGCGGTCGCGCAGCGGGGGCGGCAGCAGGCCCGCGCGCGTGGTGGCGCCGACCAGGGTGAACGGGGGCAGTTCGAGGGGGATCGCGGTGGCCCCCGGGCCCTTGCCGACGATGACGTCGACGCGGAAGTCCTCCATCGCCATGTAGAGCATCTCCTCGGCCGGCCTCGACATGCGGTGGATCTCGTCGAGGAAGAGCACCTCGCCCTCCTGGAGGGAGGAGAGGATCGCCGCGAGGTCGCCGGCGTGCTGGATGGCGGGGCCGGAGGTGATGCGGATGGGGGCGCCCATCTCGGCCGCGATGATCATGGAGAGGGTGGTCTTGCCGAGCCCCGGGGCGCCGGAGAGCAGGACGTGGTCGGCGGTCGCCCCGCGCGCGCGTGCCGCCCGCAGCACGAGGTCGAGCTGTTCGCGGACCTTCTCCTGGCCGATGAACTCGTCCAGGTCCTTGGGGCGCAGGGCGGCCTCGACGGCCTGGTCCTCACCGTCGGCGACAGAGCCCACCAGCCGCTCCTCGGCGGGGCCGACGAGCCGCTCGGGGGCGGAGTTGTCGGTCGTGTCGTCCCAGTTCATTGCTTATGCCTCGGGGGTCGTGGGGTCAGCGGGCGCGGTTGAGGGTCTGCAGGGCCGCCTTCAGCAACTGCCCGACCTGGGGCGTGCCCCCGGCGGCCTCAGCCTGCGGAGCCACGGCGGCCACGGCCTCGTCGGCCTCACGGGTCGCGTATCCGAGGCCGATCAGGGCGGCGTGCAGTTGGTCACGCCAGCCGTTGCTGACGGCCGTGCCGACGGCGGGCGCTCCGACGGGCTCGCCCAGGCGGTCCTTCAGCTCCAGCAGCAGCTTCTGGGCGCCCTTCTTGCCGATGCCGGGGACGGCGGTGAGCGCCTTCTCGTCGGCCGTCGCGACGGCCCGGCGCAGGGCGTCCGGGGTGTGCACCGCCAGCATCGCCTGGGCCAGGCGGGGGCCGACCCCGCTGGCGGTCTGCAGCAGCTCGAAGGTCTGACGCTCGTCGTCGTCCGCGAAGCCGTACAGCGTGAGGGAGTCCTCCCGTACGACGAGGGAGGTGTGCAGCTTGGCGGGCTGGCCGGTCCGGAGCGTGGACAGCGTGTTCGGCGTGCACTGGACGGCCATTCCGACGCCGCCGACCTCGACGACCGCGGCGTCGGGGGCGAGCGCGGCCACTGTGCCGCTGACGAAGGCGATCATGCCGTACGGCCTTTCGAGACGTTGGCTGAGTGCAGGGCGACGGCCTGCTGGAGTCGGTTCTGCGCGGGGGCGCGCCAGATGTGGCAGATGGCGAGGGCGAGGGCGTCGGCGGCGTCGGCGGGCTTCGGGGGCGCGCTGAGCCGCAGCAGGCGGGTGACCATGGCGCCCACCTGCGCCTTGTCGGCGCGGCCGGTGCCGGTGACGGCGGCCTTGACCTCGCTGGGGGTGTGCAGGGCGACGGGGATGCCGCGGCGGGAGGCGCACAGCAGGGCGACGGCGCTGGCCTGGGCGGTGCCCATGACCGTACGGACGTTGTGCTGGCTGAAGACCCGCTCCACGGCGACGAATTCGGGCCGGTGCTCGTCCAGCCACTGCTCCAGACCCTGCTCGATGGCGACGAGGCGGTGGCCGAGGTCCGCGTCGGTGGGCGTACGGACGACACCGACGCCGAGCATCGTGAGCGGCCGTCCCGCGACGCCCTCGACGACGCCGACACCGCACCGGGTCAGCCCCGGGTCCACCCCCAGTACGCGCACGCGCCCTCCCTTCGATCACCTGTTTGTGCAGGCTATCGGGTGCCACTGACAACGGCCCGCACCGACGCCCGGCAAAGCGACGGGCCGACGGGGTGTCCCGTCGGCCCGGTGAACTTCCGCAGCTCGCGGCAGCGTTACGCGTCGACCTTCTCCATGATCTCGTCGCTGACGTCGAAGTTGGCGAAGACGTTCTGCACGTCGTCGCTGTCCTCCAGCGCGTCGATCAGCTTGAAGATCTTCTTGGCGCCCTCCTCGTCCAGCTCGACCTGCATGGTCGGGACGAAGTTGGCGTCGGCGGACTCGTAGTCGATGCCCGCGTCCTGCAGGGCGGTGCGGACCGCGACCAGGTCGGTCGGCTCGCTGATGACCTCGAAGGTCTCACCGAGGTCGTTGACCTCCTCGGCGCCCGCGTCCAGGACGGCGGCGAGGACGTCGTCCTCGGTCAGCTCGCCCTTGGGGACGATGACGACGCCCTTGCGGTTGAAGAGGTACGACACCGAACCCGGGTCGGCCATGGAGCCGCCGTTGCGGGTCATGGCGACGCGGACCTCGGACGCGGCGCGGTTGCGGTTGTCGGTGAGGCACTCGATGAGCACCGCGACGCCGTTCGGACCGTAGCCCTCGTACATGATCGTCTCGTACTCGGCACCGCCGGCCTCAAGGCCCGCGCCACGCTTGACCGCGGAGTCGATGTTCTTGTTCGGAACCGACTGCTTCTTGGCCTTCTGGATGGCGTCGTACAGCGTCGGGTTGCCGTCGGGGTCGGCACCGCCCATGCGGGCCGCGACCTCGATGTTCTTGATCAGCTTCGCGAAGAGCTTGCCGCGCTTGGCATCGATGACGGCCTTCTTGTGCTTCGTCGTGGCCCATTTAGAGTGGCCGGACATCTGCCTGTCTCCTTCGCGTTACCCAACTCTCTACGAACGCCTGAGATCCTACAAGGACTCCGCCGGACGGTTGGCGCGCACCATGTCGACGAACAGGGCGTGCAACCGGTGGTCGCCGGTCAGTTCCGGGTGGAACGAGGTGGCCAGCGCGTTGCCCTGGCGGACGGCGACGATGTGCCCGTCGTGTTCGGCGAGCACCTCGGTCCCGGCCCCGACGGACTCGACCCAGGGGGCGCGGATGAAGACGCCCTCCACGGGATCGCCCTCGACGCCCTTGACCTCGACGGCCGCCTCGAAGGACTCGTTCTGCCGTCCGAAGGCGTTGCGGCGCACGATCATGTCGATGCCGCCGACGGTCTCCTGGCCCGAGCGCGGGTCGAGGATCTTGTCGGCGAGCATGATCATGCCGGCGCAGGTGCCGTAGACGGGCATGCCGTCCCGCACGCGCGCGCGGAGGGGGTCCATCACTCCGAAGAGGATGGCCAGCTTGGAGATGGTGGTGGACTCGCCGCCGGGGAGGACGAGGCCGTCGACCTCGGCGAGCTCTTCGGGGCGCCGCACCGGCCTGGCCACGGCATCGGCCGCGGCCAGGGCGACGAGGTGCTCCCGTACGTCGCCCTGGAGGGCCAGGACGCCGATCACAGGTGCTTCACTCATGGGTGTTACCAGCCGCGGGTGGCGTAGCGCTCGGACTCGGGGAGGGTGTCGCAGTTGATGCCGACCATGGCCTCGCCGAGGTTGCGGGACGCGTCCGCGATGATCTTCGGGTCGTCGTAGAAGGTGGTCGCCTTCACGATGGCGGCGGCGCGCTTGGCCGGGTCGCCGGACTTGAAGATGCCGGAGCCGACGAAGACGCCCTCGGCGCCGAGCTGACGCATCAGGGCCGCGTCGGCCGGGGTGGCGACGCCACCGGCGGAGAACAGCACGACCGGCAGCTTGCCGAGTTCGGCGACCTCCCTGACCAGCTCGTACGGGGCGCGCAGCTCCTTGGCGGCGGCGTACAGCTCGTGGTTGTCCAGGCCGCGCAGGCGGGCGATGTCGCCCTTGATCTGGCGCAGGTGACGGACCGCCTCGACGACGTTGCCGGTGCCGGCCTCGCCCTTGGAGCGGATCATCGCGGCGCCCTCGGCTATGCGGCGCAGGGCCTCGCCGAGGTTGGTGGCGCCACAGACGAACGGGGTGGTGAACGCCCACTTGTCGGAGTGGTTGACCTCGTCGGCCGGGGTGAGCACCTCGGACTCGTCGATGTAGTCGACGCCGAGGGACTGCAGGACCTGCGCCTCGACGAAGTGGCCGATGCGGGACTTGGCCATCACCGGGATGGACACGGCGTTGATGATGCCCTCGATCATGTCCGGATCGGACATACGGGCCACGCCACCGTCCTTGCGGATGTCGGCCGGGACCCGCTCCAGGGCCATGACCGCGACGGCCCCCGCGTCCTCGGCGATCTTCGCCTGCTCCGGCGTGACGACGTCCATGATCACGCCGCCCTTGAGCTGCTCGGCCATACCGCGCTTCACTCGGGCGGTGCCGGTCTCGGGAGCCTGGTTTTCGGAGAACGTGGACACGGATGACCTCACTGACGTGAAAAGAGGGTTTTCTGCAGCACCGAGGAAACGGGAGGTATGCGGGCCACTGCAAGGGCCAATAGTGAGACGGTGGATCGTTTTGCAGGTGGCGGCATGGCGAGCGGGCCTAGGCCGCGCGCTCCACCAGGGCCGTGGGCGGCTCGTCGTCCATCTCGAAGGCCATCGGGAACGGTGCGTGTCCGGCCAGCCGGAACCACCGCACCTTGCGGTGCCGGCGCAGGGCTCGGGCGGCGCGTACGGCGTCGTTGTGGAAGCGGCGGGCCATCGGCACCCTGCGGACCGCCTCGGTCAGCTCGCGGGCCGCGGCCTCTCCCCCGGGCGCCTCCCGGACCACCTCCACCTGCTGGGCGTCCGCGAACACGGCCCGCAGCGCCTGGCTCAGCTCGCTCTCGGCGACCTCCCGCTGCTCCTCCTCGGCCTGCCGGGCGGCGTGCGCGGCCTCGTAGAGGACGATCGAGGCGGCTGGGTCGAGCACACCTGAGGTGGCCAGTTCCTGCGTCACGGAGGCCCGGCGCAGGAGTTGGGCGTCCAGTGCCGCGCGGGCGGCGTCGATACGGGCGTGCAGCCGGTCCAGCCGGCCCGCGGTCCAGCTCAGGTACAGGCCGACCGCGACGAGCGCGACGAGGATCCAGATCAGGGTTGCGGTCACGCGCGGCAGGCTACCGGGGCGGGGTCAGGGACCTGCGGGGGCCCACGGGCGTCCTCAGTCCCGCGCCAGCCCCAACCGCCCCCGCAGGCCCGGCGTCCGGTCGTCCGCCGCGACGGCCGCCGCTCCGGCCGTCACGGTCTCGTAGACGGACAGGATGTCCGCGCCGACCGTCGACCAGTCGAAACGCCGTACGTGGGCGCTCCCCCGCTCCCGCAGCTTCGTCCGCCGCGCCGGGTCCTCCAGCAGCCGTACGGCGGCCTCCGCGAGGGCGTCGGCGTCCTCGTTGGGAAACAGCTCCCCCGCCGCCCCCCGGTCGAGGACCTGCGCGAAGGCGTCCAGGTCGGAGGCGAGGACGGGGGCTCCGGCGGACATGGCCTCGACGAGGATGATCCCGAAGCTCTCGCCGCCCGTGTTGGGGGCCACGTACAGGTCGATGCTGCGCAGGAAGCGGGCCTTGTCCTCGTCACTGACCATGCCGAGGAACTCCACGCGGGAGCGCAGTTCGGCGGGCAGCGTCTCCACCGCCTCCTCCTCGTCACCGCGTCCCGCGACGAGGAGCCGGGTCTGCGGGCGGGCGGCGAGGATCTTCGGCAGGGCCTTCATCAGGACCGGCAGGCCCTTGCGGGGTTCGTCGATGCGCCCGATGAACCCGATCGTGTCGCCCTGCCACTCGGGCTTCGGCTCGGCCCTGGCGAAGAAGTCGACGTCCACGCCGTTCGGGATCACGACCGCGTCCCCGCCGAGGTGCTCGACCAGCGTGCGGCGGGCGTACTCGCTCACCGCGATCCGCGCGCTGATCTTCTCCAGCGCCGCCTGCAGGATCGCGTACGCGGCGATCATGGCTCTGGAGCGCGGGTTGGAGGTGTGGAAGGTGGCCACGATCGGCCCCTGCGCGGCCCAGCAGGTCAGCAGCCCCAGCGACGGCGAGGTGGGCTCGTGGATGTGGATGACGTCGAAGGCGCCGTCGTGCAGCCAGCGGCGCACGCGGGCGGCGCTCAGGAAGCCGAAGTTCAGCCGGGCCACCGAACCGTTGTACGGCACCGGCACCGCGCGGCCGGCGGAGACGACGTACGGCGGAAGCGGGGTGTCGTCGTCGGCGGGGGCGAGGACGGACACGTCGTGACCGAGGCGGATGAAGTACTCGGCCAGGTCACGGATGTGGAACTGGACACCGCCCGGCACGTCCCAGGAGTACGGGCAGACGATGCCGATCCTCACGAGTCGCCCTTTTCGGAAGAGGGGCTCTTCGCCGGATCGAGGTCGTCGAGCCACAAGCGCTGCAGCATGTGCCAGTCCTCCGGATGGTCGGCGATCCCCGTGGCGAAGGCGTCGGCCAGCGCCTGTGTCATGACAGACGTCCTCTCGGCCCGCGTACCTGTCTCGGGCACCTCGATCGGCGGGTGGACGCGGCCCCGCATCACGGGCGAGTCGTCGTACCACAGGGTCACCGGCAGCAGCAGTGCCCCGGTCTGCTGGGCGAGCAGGGCGGGACCGGCCGGCATCCGGGCCGTGGCGCCGAAGAACCCGACCTCCACGCCGGAGGCGGACAGGTCGCGGTCGGCGACCAGGCAGACCAGGCCGCCGTCGCGCAGCCGCCGGGCCAGCGTGCCGAAGGCGGAGCCTCCGCTGTGCGGCAGGACCTCCATGCCGAGGCCCTCGCGGTAGGCGACGAAACGGTCGTACAGGGTCTCGGGCTTGAGCCGCTCGGCGACCGTGGTGAAGGGGATGCCCAGTTCGGTGGTGACCCAGGCGCCGGCGAGGTCCCAGTTGGCCAGGTGCGGCAGGGCGAGGACGACGCCCTTGCCGGCGGCCAGGCCCTCGGTCAGGTAGTGCACGTCCTTCGGGTCGAAACCGCCCTTGACGCGTTCGGTGCTCCAGGCGGGGAGCCGGAAGGACTCCATCCAGTAGCGCAGGTACGACCGCATGCCCGCGCGCGAGAGCTCGGCGAGCCGCTCGGGGCTCGCGTCCGGCACCACGCGCGCGTAGTTGCTCTCCAGCCGCCTGACGCCCTTGCCGCGCTGCTTCCAGGCGAGGTCCGCGATGGTGTGGCCGAGGCGGACGGCGACCGGCTCGGGGAGCCTCTTGACCGTGCTCCAGCCAAGGCCGTACAGCGCGTCCGTCAGCCGCTCCTGGGCCCTCATGTCGCCGCCTCGCTCCCGTGGGAGGCGTTCTCCCCGGAAGCATTCTCCCGCGCGGACGAGGCCTCGGCCGCCTCCGCCTCGGCGGACTCCCGGCGGACGGTGACGACCCGCTGGACCAGCGTGACGAGACTGCCGACGGCGACGATCCACAAGGCGATCGGGAGCAGGTACTGGATGCCCGGGACTCCGAACTTGTGCATCCCGGCGAAACCGGCGGCGACCAGCGAGATCACCAGGCGCTCGGCACGTTCGACGAGTCCGTTGACGGCGACCGGCAGGCCGATCGACTCGCCGCGGGCCTTGGTGTACGACACCACCTGGCCGCTGGCCAGGCAGAAGATCGAGACGGCGCACAGGACCAGGTCGTCGCCGCCGCCCGCGTACCACAGGGCGAAGCCCGCGAAGATCGCGCCGTCGGCGACCCGGTCGAGCGTGGAGTCCAGGAAGGCACCCCAGCGGCTGGAGCGGCCGAGCTGGCGGGCCATGTTGCCGTCGACGAGGTCGGAGAACACGAACAGCGTGATCACGACCGTGCCCCAGAAGAACTCGCCCCGGGGGTAGAAGGCCAGCGCGCCCGCGATCACACCCGCGGTGCCGATCAGCGTGACCGCGTCGGGGCTGACGCCCCTGCGGATGAGAAACGCGGCGAACGGCGTGAGGACACGCGTGAAGAAAGCACGCGCGTACTTGTTCAGCATGGCCTTCCCGACGGTCGGTGTCGCCGGACGGCCCCTGCTGGCCCCGGCTGGCCCATCGTAGCCACGCGCGCGCGTGGCCGACGGCCGGGCACCCGGACGCCGTTGTCACGGCCCGACGGCGGCCGGGTCACGACGCGATCGCGTCCTTCGTATGGACGCACCGTGACGGGAGTGGAAAGCTCGAAGAACACCGCGGGCGTCGCCGGAGCCGCCCCGCAAGCGGCCCCCGCGTGTCCGCGCCCACAGTGACCTCACCGTGCACGGGAGGCAGGATCATGGGCGACAAGGCACACACCCACCCCGGAGCCGCCGGCAGGGCACAGGCGGCCGACCACCCCCAGTCCGTACGGAACGTGGTGCTGGTCGGCCACTCCGGTTCGGGCAAGACGACTCTGGTGGAGGCTCTCGCCCTCACGGCGGGAGCGGTGAACCGGGCGGGCCGCGTGGAGGACGGCGGCACCGTCTCCGACTACGACGAGATCGAGCACCGGCAGCAACGCTCGGTGCAGCTCTCCCTGGTGCCGGTCGAATGGGACGGCATCAAGATCAACCTACTCGACACTCCCGGATACGCCGACTTCGTCGGTGAACTCAGGGCCGGTCTGCGAGCGGCGGACGCGGCCCTTTTCGTCGTCTCCGCCTCCGACGGCGTGGACGGCTCGACCCGCATGGTGTGGGAGGAGTGCGCGGCCGTCGGCATGCCGCGGGCCATCGTCATCACGCACCTGGAAGCCGCGCGGGCGGACTTCGAGGAGATGACACGGACCTGCGCGGAGGCCTTCGGTGCGGACGACCCCGACGCCGTGCTGCCGCTGTACCTGCCCCTGCACGGCCCGCAGGGACCCGACGGGCACGCTCCCGTGACGGGCCTGATCGGGCTGCTGTCGCAGAAGCTGTTCGACTACGCGTCCGGGGAGCGCAAGGAGTCCGACCCCGGCCCGGACCAGCTGCCGCAGATCGAGGAGGCCCGCAACCGGCTCATCGAGGGGATCATCTCGGAGAGCGAGGACGAGACCCTCATGGACCGCTACCTCGGCGGCGAGCAGGTCGACATCAAGACGCTCGTCCAGGATCTGGAGCGGGCCGTCGCACGCGGCGTCTTCCACCCCGTCCTGGCCGCCGCCCCCGCGGCCGAGGGCGCCAGGCAGGGGCTCGGCACGGTGGAGCTGCTGGAGCTGATCACCGGCGGGTTCCCGACGCCGCTGGAGGGTGAGGCGCCCCGGGTGACCACGCCCGACGGCAAGCCGCGCGAGCTGAAGGTGTGCGACCCCGACGCGCCGCTGGTCGCCGAGGTCGTGAAGACCTCTTCCGACCCGTACGTCGGCCGGCTCTCGCTCATCCGCGTCTTCTCCGGCACCCTGCGCGCCGACCAGACGGTCCACGTCTCCGGGCACGGCCTCGCGGACCGCGGCCACGAGGACCATGACGTCGACGAGCGGATCGGCGCCCTGTCCACGCCGTTCGGCAAGCAGCAGCGCCCGGTCTCGCACGTGATCGCGGGCGATCTGGCGTGCGTGGCCAAGCTGAGCCGCGCGGAGACCGGGGACACCCTGTCGGCCAAGGAGGACCCGCTCCTGATGGAGCCGTGGGAGATGCCCGACCCGCTGCTGCCGCTCGCCATCCAGGCGCACAGCAAGCCGGACGAGGACAAGCTCTCGCAGGGCCTGGCCCGGCTGGTCGCCGAGGATCCGACGATGCGGCTGGAACAGAACCAGGACACCCACCAGGTGGTCCTGTGGTGCCTGGGCGAGGCCCACGCGGACGTCGCCCTGGAGCGGCTGCGCAGCCGGTACGGCGTCCAGGTCGACGTCGTACCGCACAAGGTCTCCCTCCGGGAGACGTTCGCGGGCAGGTCGGCGGGGCGTGGCCGTCATGTCAAGCAGTCCGGCGGACACGGGCAGTACGCCATCTGCGAGATCGAGGTGGAGCCGCTGCCGGGCGGCTCGGGCATCGAGTTCGTGGACAAGGTCGTCGGCGGTGCCGTGCCGCGGCAGTTCATCCCGTCGGTCGAGAAGGGCGTACGGGCCCAGGCCGCCAAGGGCGTCGCCGCGGGCTACCCGCTCATCGACGTGCGGGTCACGCTGCTGGACGGCAAGGCGCACTCCGTGGACTCCTCCGACGCCGCCTTCCAGACGGCCGGCGCGCTCGCGCTGCGGGAGGCCGCGGCCGACGCGAAGATCCACCTGCTGGAGCCGGTCGCGGAGGTGAGCGTGCTGACCGGCGACGACTACGTGGGCGCCGTGATGAGCGACCTGTCCGGTCGGCGCGGCCGGGTGCTCGGCACCGAGCAGGTGACCGGCGGGCGGACACTGGTGCGCGCCGAGGTGCCCGAGATCGAGATCGGCCGGTACGCCGTCGACCTGCGCTCCCTGTCGCACGGCACCGCGCGCTTCAACCGCCGCTACGCACGGCACGAACCGATGCCACCGCAGATCGCGGAGAAGGTGCGCGAAGAGGCGCGCGAGTCCGCGTAGTTGGCTCCGGGCGCCCGCAAGTGGCGTGCGGGCGCCCGGAAGTGGCGTGCGGGCGCCCGGAAGTGGCCTTCATGGAGCGCTGCCCCTCCGATTCGGTGGGCGGCTTCGGCCGTCCGCCGATGGGATGTCGGTGCCTGGGGATACGCTGATGACCTGATCAACAGGTGTGCGGAGCCAGGAAGTCGGGAAGGCCGCAGGTGCGAGCATGGCGGGCGATCGGGGGCGGGAATGACCGTTGAGAACGGTTACGCGGACATCTTCGGGCCACAGGTGCCCCGCACCGGCGACGCGGGGCAGACGGCGACCGTCGCGCTGGCCTCGGCGGCCTACCGGGACAGCCCGATGGAGGACATCAAGAAGGCCGACAACGAATGGCACCAGACCACCGTCAAACCCGGCCGGCCCTGGGCCACCATCTTCCGGCCCAACCTGGGCGAGGCCTTCTCCCGCGCGGTGGTGGACCGCATGCTGGGCAGCGGCCGCAAGCCGCTGATCCAGTCCTTCGGCACCGAGCCGCTGGTGGTGGTGGAGCACTGCCTGGCGGCGAACCGCATCCGCCGGGAGCGTGACAACAAGCTGTCCGCCGCCATGGTGCTGTGCGGGCTGCTGTTCCTGCCGGGGCTGCTGGTCTGGCTGCTGGTCTTCCAGATCCGCACCACCGTCTCCAAGTCGGAGAACAAGCAGGCCGGCGCGCTGGGCACGACCCTGCTCGTGGCCGTCGGCGCCCTCGCCGTGATCTTCCTGATCCGCATGCCCTTCACCGGCTTCTGGGGGTGGTACGCGCGTGCGGCGGTCGTGATGCCCGTCGTCGGCTGGTTCTGGGCCAAACAGATCTGCGAGAGCACGGCGCGGGACCTCAGGGAGCGCTGGGACAGCCTGCTCTCCGGCAGCAGTGTCGGCGCCAAGGTGCCCGAGGCGGTGCCGACCGGCCCCGGTGAGACCGCGGCCGAGCAGCTGCGCCAGTCACTGGCCAAGCTCAGCGCCGAGCAGCAGTCCAACTCCGTCTTCTACGCCGGGCCCAAGGGCATACTCGGCATGGGCACGCGCTGGGGCAGCTGGCAGCTCGCCGAGGACCTGGTGCCCGCCGACCCCACCCGGGAGATCCACCCGTTCCGCAGCTGGGACGTCATCCGGTCCGTCCACGACCAGCTGCGGATGCTGGAGCGGGGCCCGCTGAACACCGGCGGCTTCCCCACACCGTCGATACGGCACTGGATCGTCACGCCGATCGGGGAGGGCGCCGCGGCGGTGTCCCGGCCGGAGGGCACGGACGTCGAGGCGTTCCAGGTCAAGCCGCACGCCATACAGGACATCTGCAACAAGCAGCAGTTCGGCGCCGGTGACCGGCACTACCTGGGCGTCCAGTGGACGCTGTGGGACGGCCAGTTGATCATCACCATGCTGATCACGGTGACCGTGCTGCACGCGACCCTGCGGATCGAGGTGACCGGCCATGCGCTGGGTCCCGTGAACGGGCTGTTCACGACCAAGCCGGAGGCTCCGTCGAAGGAGGTCGCGAAGTCGTTCAAGCCGTGGGAGACGCGCACGGTGAAGCTGCCGCTGGTCACCACCAACGAGGTGGTGCGGCTCGCCGTCCGGGCGCCGCTGACCTGGTATCCGCCGTTGCTGAACTGGCTCGGCGGCACCATCGCCCTGCCGGAGCCGTTCGGTCTGCGGCACGCCTGGGCCGACCAGCCCTGGCGGCACCGCTTCATGGCCGACGACGCGCTGCGCGCTGCGACGCCGGTGCTGCGGGTGGTGCACGCGGCGGCGATCAAGGTGCTGGAGGAGAACGGCGTGGACACGGAGAAGTTCGGGACGCGGTCGGCGTTCCTCAGCACGGCTGTGCAGGATCCGATGCCCAAGAAGGCCGACGTCTACGACGCGTAGGCCTCCGTCGGTCGGGCGGGAGTGCGTGCGGGTGGGTCTGGAGGGCCGGTCCTGGGGGCTGCGCCCCCAGACCCCCGCTTCGGCCTGAACGGCCTCGTCCTCAAGTGCCGGACGGGCTGATCACGCTCAGCCCGTCGGCCAGGCTTCCGCCAGCATCTTCCTCGTGTCGGCCAGCAGCTGCGGCAGCACCTTCGTGTGGCCGACGACCGGCATGAAGTTCGTGTCCCCGCCCCAGCGCGGGACGATGTGCTGGTGGAGGTGGGCGGCGATGCCGGCGCCGGCGACCGTGCCCTGGTTCATGCCGATGTTGAAGCCGTGGGCGCCGGAGGCGGCGCGCAGGGCCGTCATCGCCTGCTTGGTCAGCGCGGCGAGTTCGGCGGTCTCCGCCTCGTCGAGGTCGGTGTAGTCGGCGACGTGGCGGTACGGCACGGTCATCAGGTGGCCGCCGGTGTACGGATACAGGTTGAGCACCGCGAAGACCAGCTCGCCGCGCTTGACGATCAGTCCGTCCTCGTCGGACTTGGCCGGGATGGAGCAGAAGGGGCACCCGTCGTCGGCCCCCGGGCCGGTCGGCTTGTTCTCGCCCTGGATGTAGGCCATCCGGTGGGGTGTCCACAGGCGCTGGAACGCGTCCTGCGTCCCCACTCCCAACTGCTGCTCCGGCTCACTCGTCATGCGTGCAGCATATGGCGTCCGGCCAGGGCAAGGAGAAAGGCCCCCGGAACTGCCGGGGGCCTTCTGGGGGGCGTCCGCTCAGACCTGCGCCCGCTCCTCGACGACCTTGAGGATCTTCGCGATGGCCTCGTCGACGGGGATGCCGTTCTCCTGGGAGCCGTCGCGGTAGCGGAAGGAGACGGCGCCGTTCGCCATGTCCTCGTCGCCCGCGATGACCATGAAGGGCACCTTCTGCTTCTGGGCGTTGCGGATCTTCTTCTGCATGCGGTCGGAGGAGGAGTCGACCTCGACCCGCAGACCGGCCGCCCGGGCCTTGTCGGCGAATTGCTGCAGGTACGGCACGTGCGCGTCACCGATCGGGATGCCCAGCGCCTGGACGGGGGCCAGCCAGGCGGGGAAGGCGCCCGCGTAGTGCTCCAGCAGCACGCCGAAGAACCGCTCGATGGAGCCGAACAGCGCCCGGTGGATCATGACGGGCTGCTGGCGGGAGCCGTCCGCCGCGGTGTACTCCAGGCCGAACCGCTTGGGCTGGTTGAAGTCGACCTGGATCGTCGACATCTGCCAGGACCGGCCGATGGCGTCCTTGGCCTGGACGGAGATCTTCGGGCCGTAGTAGGCGGCACCGCCCGGGTCCGGGACCAGCGGCAGGTCCTGCTTCTCGGCGGCCTGCCGGAGGGCCTCGGTGGCCTCCTCCCAGTCCTCGTCCGAGCCGATGAACTTGTCGGAGTCGTCGCGGGTGGACAGCTCCAGCTCGAACTCGTGCAGGCCGTAGTCGCGCAGCAGGTCGAGGACGAAGGTCAGGAGCGTGTCGAGCTCCTGCGGCATCTGCTCCTTGGTGCAGTAGATGTGCGAGTCGTCCTGGGTGAAGCCGCGCGAACGGGTCAGCCCGTGCACCACGCCCGACTTCTCGTACCGGTACACCGTCCCGAACTCGAAGAGACGCAGCGGCAGTTCGCGGTAGGAACGGCCGCGCGACTTGAAGATCAGGTTGTGCATCGGGCAGTTCATCGCCTTGAGGCGGTAGTTCTGCTCGTCGAACTGGATGGGCGGGAACATGCCGTCCGCGTAGTGCGGCAGGTGCCCGGAGATCTCGAAGAGGTGCTCCTTCGAGATGTGCGGGGTGTTCACGAACTCGTAGCCGGAGACCTCGTGCTGCCTGCGCGAGTAGTCCTCCATGACCTTGCGGATGACGCCGCCCTTGGGGTGGAACACCGCGAGGCCGGGACCCAGCTCGTCGGGGAAGGAGAACAGGTCCAGCTCGGCGCCGAGCTTGCGGTGGTCGCGCTTCTCGGCCTCGACCAGGAAGTCGAGGTAGGCCTTCAGCTCGTCCTTGGACGGCCAGGCGGTGCCGTAGATGCGCTGGAGCTGCGGGTTCTTCTCGCTGCCGCGCCAGTACGCGGCGGCCGAGCGCATCAGCTTGAAGGCGGGGATGGTGCGGGTGGTCGGCAGGTGCGGACCCCGGCACAGGTCCTTCCAGCACAGCTCGCCGGTCTTGGCGTCGAGGTTGTCGTAGATGGTCAGCTCACCGCCGCCCACCTCGGCGTCGGCGCCGTCGGCGGCCTGCGCGGCGTTGCCCTTGAGGCCGATGAGCTCCAGCTTGTAGGGCTCCTCCGCCAGCTCCTCGCGGGCGGCCTCGTCGGTGGTGACGCGACGGGAGAAGCGCTGGCCCCGCTTCTGGATCTCCTGCATCTTCTTCTCGATGCGCTTGAGGTCCTCGGGGGTGAACGGCTCCTTGACGTCGAAGTCGTAGTAGAAGCCGTCCTTGACGGGCGGGCCGATGCCGAGCTTGGCCTCGGGGAAGAGCTCCTGCACGGCCTGCGCCATGACGTGCGCCGTGGAGTGGCGCAGGATGTTCAGGCCGTCCTCGGAGGAGATCTCGACGCCCTCGACGGTCTCGCCGTCCTTGAGCTCGTGGCTGAGGTCCTTGAGCTCGCCGCCCACGCGCGCCGCGATGATCGAGCGCTCGCCGGCGAAGAGCTCGGCGGCCGTAGTGCCCGTCGTCACCACGCGTTCTTCCCGCTCGGAATCGCGTTGGATGATCACACGGACGTCTGACACCGGTCTCTCCTGACTGAAGGTGGGTGCGGCGCCATACCGGAGCGCGCGCATGACTAAGGATCGTACCGACCCGGGACCACCCTCTGCGAAATCAGTCCCCTCCGCAGGCCTCCTCGAAGAAGGCCGTGATCTCGGCGGTCTCCTGGAGCGACTTCATCAGCCGGTCCCGCTCGGCGTCGTCGACCTGCACGGGCACGACCTCCGAAGCCTCGGTGAGCCTGCGGAAGCCGCCCCGGCTCTCCAGCCGTCCCCGCACCCGCACCGGCAGCCCGACCAGGTGCGCGTGCCCGGCGATGCGGTAGGCCTCCTCGTCCAGGCTGAGGCGTACATGCGGCACCTCGGCCCCGGCGAGCACCCGCAGCCGTACGGTGCCCGCGCCGCCCGGGCCCGATCTGCGCATCCGTACCACCGTGCCCGTGATCCGCACCGGCACGGAGGGCTCGGCCCGCAGGTACCGGGCCCCGGCCTCGCGCAGGACGGGCAGGTCACCGGGCGAGAACTCGACGGGCTCGGCCAAGGCCGCGCAGCCCTCGGGGACTCCGGCCGCGGGGGCCCACTCCACGGCGATCCGGGCGCCCTCGGTGCCGCGGACGAGGGCGACGAGGGCCTCGGTGAGCTCATGACTGACGCCCGCCTCGACGGCTGTGTCGAAGGCGTCCGTGCCACCGGTGGCCCGCTGGTAGTCGATGGCCTCGCGGGCGGCGTACAGGGCCTGGTGGAGGCGTACGGCGAGCGGGCGCCCGTCGGCGACCGGCAGGAACGCGGTCAGCCGGCGTCCGCCGGGGGCGGGCCCGACCAGGGCGTTCTCCAGCATCGCGGCGGCGGAGCGGCGGTGCCGGGCACCGTAGTAGCCCGCACGCGCGCGGGTGGCGAGGGCCGAGGCGAGCAGCATCCGGCGGGCGGCGGTGCGCAACTGCTCCTCGACCGGCCAGGGCGCGGCACCGGCCGGTCCGGTGGGGACGTCCCGCCACCAGCGGATCTCGTCGCTGGGTACGGCCAGGGCGACCAGCACCTCGCGCGCGGAGGGCGTGCCGCTGCGGGACAGGGCGAGAAGCGCCTCGCCGAGCAGGTCGTCGCTGTCGGGGAAGGCACGGCTCTCGGGCACCAGCAGGCTCATGCCGCGCCCGCCCGGTCCGGGCGGGGTCCAGCGGCCGTAGCGTCCGGGGGCGCCGCCGCGGCGCTGCCAGCCGTGCCGGTGCAGCAGGGCACCGAGGACGGCCGGGTCGACGTCGCCAGGTGCGGGCGGACTGCCGTTCCAGGCCTCCACCGGGTGTGGTCGCACGGGTTCCTCGGTCGGGCGGTGCGTCACGGTCTGCCTCCCGTCCCGACCCGCCCCATGATCTCGCACAGGGCCCGGTCGTCGAAGATGCGTGAGGTCGGTATCCGCACGGTGGTCCGGCGCCGGCCCGTGACGGGGTGCCCGGCGAGGTTGGTCCAGTAGCAGCAGTGCCTCAGGTCGAGCCGGTCGTGGCCGGCGCGCAGCCAGTCGTCCTGGGAGCGCGGCACGAGCATCACGACCAGGATCTTGTGCACCGACACGGGGGTGCGGGCGAGCTTCGCCAGGTGCTCGTTGTCGAGCGTGAAGGAGAAGAAGCGGCCCGGGGGGTTCGGCGGGACCTGGTACGTCGCTTTGAGCTGCACCTTGATGGTGACCTCGTCGTCGACGGTGTGCCCGGGCGCGCTGTGGCTGACGTGCCAGTCGATGCCGTTGTCCGGGAACGGCTGGGACAGCGAGCAGCCCGCGGCCGCCGCGACGGCGTGCAGATAGCCCACCTGCAGGGTCTCCATGCAGGCAGTGGTGTGGAGAGTACCGCGAGAGGGTGCCGTGCACTCGGGCAGCAGCCCGCCCCGTTCGGGCTGCGCCATAGCCATGACCAACAGCCTTCCAGAACCGGTGATTCCGCGCTGCGGGCCCCTGAACTGGAAAGACCCGTACTCCTGTTGTGTCCTTCCGGCGTACGGCGCAAACAGCCCGGGTATCACCGAAACGGGCAGCGGACGGGGCGTCAACTGCCGAGGGCGAACGAGGGGTTGTGTTGGTATGACGTACTGGTACGAAGGGCCCCTGGCCGCGTTCGACACGGAGACCACGGGTGTGGACGTCGAGACGGACCGGATCGTGTCGGCCGCCGTCGTCGTCCAGGACGCTCCGGGCGTCCGGCCCCGGGTGACCCGGTGGCTGGTGCACCCGGGCGTGCCGGTGCCCGCCGCGGCGACGGCGGTGCACGGGCTGACGGAGGAACATCTGCAGCGCAACGGCCGCTGGCCGGCGCCGGTGATGTACGAGATAGCGGAGACGCTGGCCGAGCAGGCCGCCGCCGGGCGTCCGGTGGTGGTGATGAACGCGCCGTTCGATCTCACGCTGCTGGACCGCGAGTTGAGGCGCCATCGTGCCTCGTCCCTGAGCCGCTGGTTCGAGGCGACGCCGCTGCACGTCCTCGACCCACGGGTGCTCGACAAGCATCTGGACCGCTACCGCAAGGGCCGCCGCACCCTCACCGACCTGTGCGCGCACTACGGCGTCCAGCTGGAGGCCGCCCACGACGCGGCGGCCGACGCGCTGGCCGCGCTGAACGTCGTACGCGCGGTGGGCCGCCGTTTCGCGTCCCGGCTGGAGCGCCTGTCCCCCGGCGAGCTGCACACCCTGCAGGCGGTGTGGCACGCGGCACAGGCGCGGGGGCTGCAGTCGTGGTTCGCGCTGCAGGGCACCGAGGAGGCGGTGGACCCGGCGTGGCCGCTGCGGCCGGACCTGCCGGCGGCGGCCTGACGCCGTGTGCGCCGGGAGTCACCAGGAGCCTCCGCCGCCGCCTCCCTCTCCGCCGCCGACGTCTCCTCCACCACCGCCGCCACCGCCGCCCCCGCCACCGCCGCTGCTGGAGGCCGGGGCGGCGCTGGAGTGCACGGTGTGGACGAGCAGGCCCACGGCCAGGGCGGGGGTGATCCGGGAGGTCAGGGTCGAGGGGCGTCCGGGGGCCACGGTCGAGTCGGCGATCGCCTTCTCCCAGGCGTGGGCCACGCCCAGGGCCACCGCCCAGGCCGTGTACAGCTCCATCCGTTCCTCGTCGAAGGCCTCGTCCGCCTGGAGCGGGGACGGGTCGACGAGGTAGCGCCGGAACGCCTCCACCTGAAGCCAGAGGGCGGCGCCCCGAGGGCTGCGGGTCTGCAACTCCCAGGAGCGCAGCCGCAGCGCGAAGCCGGCCGCCACGGCGATCAGGCCCACCGCGAGGATCGGCCAGCCGACCGCGTTCCGGCCTCCGCCGATCCAGGCTCCGACGGCCGAGACGACGAAGCCCAGCAGGGTGGCGGTGGTGCCGATGGTCCGCCCGAGGCGGGCGCGTTCCGCGGCGGCCGCGTCCCACAGGCCGCTGTCGGCCTGCCACTGTTCCAGTCGGCGGGAGAGGCTTTCCCAGGCGGACCTGAACTGCGGGTCGTACCAGCCCAGGGTGACCTTGTCGCGCCCGGAGAAGATGCTGCCGAGGACGACCCTCGCGTCCGGGTCCTCCGGGGCATCGACGGGGTTCCGGCGTTTGAGGGTGGGATGCTGGTCGGTCCCTTTGATGGTGATGTGCCCGTCGACGGCCGCCCCCAGCAGCCAGGCCACCTTGTGTCGGTGTTCGACGCGTTCGGAGAGGAGGATTCCGCCCTGGGCCGGGGTCAGTCCCTCCGGGGGCACGGGGGACGGGGTGAGTGAGGCGGCGAGCCGGTCGAGGTCGACGCGCCGGGTCCTGCCGGGCGTTGCGTCCGGGCCGTCCTCGGCGATCCGGTCGCGGCCGAGGAAGCGCAGCAGCTGGACCGTCGCAAGGGCGCAGGCCAGGGCGAAGGCGAAGGCGAGCAGGCCCACCCACAGCGGGTGCTGCATGGTCGAGCCGACTGCTTTGCCCGTGGGCGGCTCGGGCAGTGCGGGCTCCGTGCCGGTCAGCTTCGGGCCACGGGAGGCGTACAGGGTGATGCCCTCCCGTCCCTTGAGCTTGTCGAGCCCGACGACGAGGTGGCCGGGCTCGGTCTTCTCCGCGGTGCAGCCGTCCTCGGAACCGTTGGTGCCCTGCGCACAGCGCGTGCCGGTGAGGTCGTAGGGCGCCACGACGTGGATCTCGACGTCGGAGCGGTCGACCCGCCATCCCGTGCCGACGGCGTCCCAGGCCAGCTTGCCGTTCTTCACGACGTCCGTGAGCGTGTACTGGATGCGGTACCGGTGCACTCCGGTGACGGAGCGGTCGGGGTCGCCCACCTTGATACGGGTGGCGATCTCCCTCCGGCCGTCCGGCTCCTCGTAGCGCTCGCCGATGTCGAGTTCCCAGGGGACCCGGTGGCCGTCCATGGTGGCGACGGCCTCGGCTCTGTCCGCGTCGTAGGGGAGGTCCGGCAGATCGCGGTAGATGCCGTGCCGGGTCTGGTCGGGGTATCCGAAGTCGTAGTCGATGACCTCGGTGATCCGGACACTGCCGTCCGCGGCGACCTCGGCGCCCACCCACATCGTGTTGACGCGCTCCACGTTCCCGCTCACTCGGGCGAGCGCGACGAGACCACCGAGCAGGAGCACCAGGAAGAAGATCTTGGTCGGGGTGAAACTCCTGCGTCCCGCGGTCAGCGGCCCGATCGGCCTCGCCCTCTTGCCTTTTGCCGTACTCAAGGAAGGTCCCCCCTGCCTCCATGAAGATCGGCAGCGTATACCGGCCGCGGGCGAACAAAAAGAGCCGGTCCGCGTGATGCGGACCGGCTCCTTGCCGGTGGGCGATACTGGGTTCGAACCAGTGACCTCTTCGGTGTGAACGAAGCGCTCTCCCACTGAGCTAATCGCCCAGCAACGGACTGAACAATACAGGTCCCCGCGCGTTTCCTTCAAACCGCTTGCAGGTACGCGGCCAGCCCCCGCCGCCCGGCGCGCATCATCAGCCGGTGGTTGACGCGGAAGAGCGGCCGCCCGGGTATGGCGAGCATCCTGAGCAGCGACTTGTTGACGTCGACGGCCTGCTCGTAGCGGGCGAAGGTGCCGGCGCCCTTGGGGGTGACGGTCCAGCGGGCCCAGCCGTCGATGTCCCCGGACATCGAGATCTCCAGCACCCCCGCGTCCCGTCGTGTCTCCCGCGCGGTGAAGGTCATGTCGTACGGCAGGAGTGAGCGGATGCGGATGACGCCGGTGGTGTCGTCGAGCCTGGTCACTTCGCGCACCTGGCGCCACCAGCGGGGGTAGTCCTCGGCGCGCTCCAGCGCGTCGTACACGGTGGCGGGCGGTGCGGGCAGGGCCCACAGGCTGCGGAAGCGGTAGTGCGTCCAGTCCATGGGGAGCGCCTGCCCGTATCCGGGCGGTGGATGAGTACGTTCTGAGTACCCGCACTCATGCCGGACGACGTGGCCAGGGCCACACTCCGGGGCATGACGCACACCCCGCCTCCGGCCGAGGAGCTGCGGCTCATCGACGCCGAACTGCGGCGACTCGACCTCCGCCGGGCCCAGTTGCTGGCCCGCCGCGGCCGGCTGGTCGCCGCCCTGTACCCGGCGCCGCCGGCCCCCGCCGCGCCCCCGCGCCCGGAGACCAGCGCCCCGCGCGTCCAGAACGTGCTGCTCGTGCTCGGCGGTGTCCTGCTCGCCATCGCGGCGACGGCGTTCACGCTGGTCAGCTGGGGGCACCTGGGGATCGCCGGGCGGGCCCTGGTGCTCGGGGCGGTCACGGCGGCGGCGCTCGCCGTGCCGGTGCCGTTGCTGAGGCGGGGCCTCAGGTCGACGGCCGAGTCGGTGGCGGGCCTGGGACTCGCGCTGACGGTGCTGGACGCGTACGCGCTGCACGAGGTGGCCTTCCCGGGGGCGGACGGCACGGGGTACGCGGCGATCGCGACAGCTGTGCTGGCGGGGCTGTGGGCGGCGTACAGCCGTGCCCTGCCCGGTGCGGCCGCGCTGCGGCTGCCGCTGCCCGCCGCGCTGGCCGTCGCCCAACTCCCGCTGCTGCTCTGGAGCCTCGCGGCCACCGCCGTTCCGTACGGGGTCACGACCGCGCTGCTGGTGACGGCCGGGTGCGACACGGTACTGGCGCTCCGGGCGACCGGAGGACCGGTACGTGCCGTCGCCGCCGTCGGTGCCTACGGCCTCGGCGCCTGCGGCATATCAGCGGCCGGCCGGCTGTCGTGGACGGCCGCCGGCCCGAGCGCCGCCGCCCGTGCGGCGGCGCTCCTCCTCCTGGCGGCGGCGATCATCCTGGGGGCCGCCTGGCAGCGGCAGGGCAAGAAGCTCTCGCTCTGCCTGGCCCTGGCCTCGGGGCTCCTCGCCGTCGCCGCTCTCGGCGGCGTCGCACGCCCCGCCCTGCCGGACGCGTGGACGGTCCCCGCCCATCTCGCCTGCGGCATCGCTCTGTTGGCGGCCGTACGGGTGGGAGGCGTGCCGGAGACGGTGCGGCACGGCCTCGCGTGGGCGTCCGGTGCCGTCCAGGCGCTGGCCGTCCTGTGGGCGCTGCCCGTCGTCGCCGTCACGCTGCTGGGGCCGTTCGGCCGGGTTACGGGAGTGTGGGCCGGGGCTCCCTCCGACGCCCGCGAGGCGGTGACCGTCGTGGTGCCCTGGCCACCGCAGGCGGCAACAGCTGTTCCCCTCGTCCTGGTGGCGGTCGCCGCCGTGCTCTTCCTGGCGGTGAAGGACGGGACCTGGAGGGCACCGAGCGGTGCGCTGGTCCTCACGTGGGCCGCGGCATTCACCCTCCCGCCCGTCCTGCAACTCCCCTACGTCGCAGGCCTCCTGTGCCAGGGAGCCACGACGGCCGCAGCCCTGGTGGCAGCCGCGTACGTCCGGCGGACCCCGCCCGCGCGCCTCACCGCCACCGTCCTCGCACTCGCCGGTTCCCTCCCTCTCGCCCTGCTCTCCCTCACCGCACAGACCGCGACCCTGACCGTGCTGTCCGCCCTGACCGCGCTGTTCGCCGCGTCCTCCGGAATAAAGTCACTCTCCCCTCTCACGGCCCCGGCCGCCCTCGCGTACGCCACCGCACTGGCCTGCGCGACGGGCGCCGCCGCGGGCCGGCAGCCGCAGCACACCGCGCTGCTCGTCCTCGCCGTACCCGTGGCCGCGGCCCTGCTCGCGCTCCGCCTCCGCGGCACGACGAGGGTGGCCGTCGAGGTGACGGGAGCCGTCGCCGGACTGGTCGCCGTCGGGCTGGCCGTCAGCGACCCGCCGATGCTCGCGCTCGTCCTCGCGCTGTGCGGAGTGATCACCGCGGGCACGGCGGTCCGCTCCGACCGCCGCCCCGCCGGATACGCGGCCACCGCGCTGTTCGTCCTGGCCACCTGGGTGCGGCTGGCGTCCTGGGACGTCGGCACGCCCGAGGCGTACACGCTCCCGGTCACCGTCCCGGCCCTGCTCGTCGGCGCCCTGCGCAGGCGCCGCGACCCGCGGGCGTCGTCCTGGACGGCGTACGGCCCCGGCCTCGCCGCCACCTTCGTGCCGAGCCTCGCCGCGGCCTGGACCGACTCGCACTGGCAGCGCCCGCTGCTGCTGGGTGCGACAGCACTGCTGGTCACCCTGCTCGGGGCCCGGCATCATCTCGGGGCGCCGCTGGTGCTGGGCGGGGCGGTGCTCGCGCTCGACGCGCTGCACGAGCTCGCCCCCTACCTCGTCCAGGTCGCGGGGGCACTCCCCCGCTGGGCGCCTCCCGCCCTCGCCGGACTGCTGCTGCTCGCCCTCGGGGCGACGTACGAGCAGCGGATCCGGGACGTCCGGCGGTGGCGGGAGGTCCTGGGGAGGATGAACTGACCCCCGGCTACGGCATCTTGTCGCCCAGCAGCGCCAGGTTCTCGATGGCGGCGAGGCCGTACAGCGCGGTGTCGTTGGTGGACACCCAGGTGGCCTCGCTGCCCGGCACGAGCGCGACCGGGCCGCTCAGCTTCTCCGTCCTCCAGGGCGCCGACTCCTTGTAGCCGTCGGAGTTGTAGAACTTCTCCCACGCCCGCTTGGCCAGCTTCTCGTCGCCGGTCTTGACGGCGGCGTACGCGTCGAGGCGCGAGTGGCCCTGGAAGAGCAGCAGGCTGCCGAAGTCGGAGCCGTAGCGCGCCTTCTGCTCGGCCTTGGTGGCGTTGAAGTAGCGGCAGTAGTCGAAGTACGCCTCGTTGAACTTCGGCATGTCGACCAGGTCGATGAGCTCGGCGCACAGCTCGTTGAGGCCGAACACGGCCGACAGGTGGGAGACGCTCACCACGGGCTTGTCCGCGACGGCGAACCTGCCGGTGTCCAGGTCGTACAGACCGCTGCCCTGCACGAAGCCGTTGGGCTGGGCGGCGATGCCCTCCATCGTCGACAGCACACGCGCCTTGGCCTTCTCCCACTTGGGACCCTTGCGTTCCCACTCCGTCAGCCAGGCCGACACCAGGCCGCTCCAGTCGGTGCCGAAGCCGATCGACAGGGCGTGCCGGTCGGGGGTGTAGGGATCGGTGCGCACCTTGCGCAGCGGGTCGAGGACGAGGAACGTCTCGTCGGAGTCGACGTTGGCGTGCATGAGGTCGCCGACGCGTTCGTCAGCGGTGAGGAAGTAGTAGTAGCGCCGGTAGGTGGTGTTGGCGATGCGCTGCTGCTTGGCGCTGTCGGCGAAGTGCTGCACACCGTGCCGGGTGCCGAGGCCCGCCCATTCGCCCAGGTGGTAGACGTCGACCTCGCCGGTGTGCCGGGTCATCGCCTCGGCGAAGCGGAAGATGTCCGCGCGGCCGGAGCGCAGGTACGCGAACCACAGCCACAGGTCCGGCGACAGCTCGGAGTTGTCCCAGGCGTAGCCGCCGATGTCGTACCGCCACTGGTGCCGGAACGTGTCGTAGGTGTGCATGATGTCGCCGTAGTCCCAGAAGCCGTACCAGCGGCGCTGCTCCACCTGGTCCTTGTAGTAGGTGAAGAGGAAGTCGAGGTGGTCCTCGATCTTCGCCTTGGCCGGGGTGGAGCGGTCGGGCTCGGAGTACAGGCCCGGGCCGAAGACCTTGGCCTTGATGAGCTGCTTGGGCGGGGCGGCGAGCTGCGGCAGCACGCGGACCGCCTCGACCTGCTGGGCGAGCGTCTCGGCACCGGGGGTGGAGTCGTTGGCCCAGAACAGCAGTTCCGAGGTGCGGGCGATGCCGTAGGGGGTGCCGAACTTCGGCTCGTAGTCCTCATAGGTGATGTTGAGGCCTTCGAGCTGTTCGGCGTAGGTGTCCTGGCCCATGCCGTCGTGGTAGAAGCGCATGTCCATGGGCTGCGCCTCGGGCGACCAGAGCCAGAGGGTGACCTCGGCTTCGGACGTGTGGGCGTTCCGGATGTCCAGCTGGGCGGGGAACTTCTCCCAGAAGTCCCGCAGGCCGAACGAGAAGCCGCCGCTCGCGCCGCCGACGTAGCCGAATCCGGAGGCACGGCGTCCGCCGCCGGCGGCGATCCAGCCGTACCCCTTCTTCGTGCGCTTGCGCAGGGTGAAGCCGTCGGCGGAGAGCTGGGAGAGGGTGTAGTCGCCCCACTCGGGGATGTACTGCAGCCGGGTCGTCACCCGCTGGTCCCAGGTGGAGGGGTCGGGCAGCTTCCTGCCCTCGAACTGGGCCGCCTGCACGGCCGCGCCCGGGTCCCGGCGCAGGCCGGTGATGCCCTTGACGGCCTCCCGGAGCAGGCCGGTGCCCTCGCCGCCGAGCCGGATGTGCCGGTCGTAGGCCTGGTCCCGCATCGGCACGGTGAAGCGGACGCCGAGGCCGCGGATGAAGTCACCGCTCGCCTTGCCGCGCTCCTGCTTCCCGTCGTAGGTGATGGTGTGCACCATGCGGAAGGAGTCGGCGCCCGCGTAGAAGTACAGGCGGATGGAGAACGGCAGCCAGGTGCGGTCGCCCTTGCGGTGCTTGCCGTCGATGCGGACGACGGCCCGGACCGGTCCCTCCTGTTCGACCTCGACCTTGGAGATGGCCCCCTCGAAGCGCTCGGTCTTCACCGTGCCCTGGTCGCCGTCCTCGAACTCCGGCTGACGGATCAGCACGAGCCGTCCGTTCTTGGCGATCTCGGTGGAGCCGCGGGTGACCGACTTGATGATCGTGGCGCCGGACTTGCCGATCCGCGCGCTGATGACGCCGGTCGAGATGTCGATCGTGCCGCCGCTCTTGTCGACGGTGACCTTCTTGGCGGGGGCGGCCGGCGCGCCGGCGGTGAGGGTGAGCTTGCCGGAGCCCGAACTGACGGCGTGGGCGGTCCACTTCAGCGACCCGTCCGGCCAGTACGCGATCGGCCACGACTGCACGGGTACGGCCGTGCCGTCCGCGTCCGTCAGCGCGAACTCCTGGTCTTCCCGGTACACGCCCTTCGGCCAGGGCACGCCGACGGTGGAGCCGGGGGCGGCGCCGAGGCCGCCGTCCTCCAGCCAGGACAGGGTCACGGGATCGGCGTCGGCGGGCTCGGCTCTGGGCGCTGCCTGCGCGTCCTGCGCCCCTAGCGCCCAGCTGAACTGGGCGGCGGCTCCGGCGACGGCGGCCGCCTTGAGGAGGGACCTGCGGGGGATGGGGGACATGGCCTTTCCTTCCGTGCGGGGGCAAGGGGGTGGTCAAGGGCATGACAGAGAGAGGTACGGCGCCTCGGACGCCGGCCTTGTACGAGGGCACCGCCCGTCAGCGGTGCCGGTACCGCTCCTCCACGGCGACGGCCGCCGCCGCGACGGCCCCGAGGACGGGGACCGCCAGCGGGGTGACGAACCATGCGGACAGGGCCACGACGGCGAGTCCGCAGACGATGAGGAAGGACCCGGCGGGGTCCAGGACGGTCCGGCGGCCCGCCGCGGCGAGCAGCGCGCGCCAGCGGGCGTCCGGAGTCCAGACCGCCGCGGCACGCAGCCCGGCCACGGCGAGCCCGATCAGCGCGAACAGGCCGACGGCCCCGACGAGCGTCCCGCCGGGGATCCCGGCTCTCGCGGCCTGGACGTCCACCCAGACCGCGGCCACCGCGGCCCACCCGGCCAGACCGGCCGGCCATCCGCCGCGCACCGCCGTACGGAAGTCCGTGACGAACTCCCGCCAGCCGCCGCCCTGGTGCGCGGTCCGCCGGCGCAGATGCCGCGCGCCGGCGGCGAAGGCGGCCGGGTAGGTGACCACGCCGAGTGAGGCCACGGCGATCCAGACGCCGGTGAGCAGGCATTCGGCGAAAACCGCGAAGCGTTCGCCGAACACGGATTCCTTGCGTGCCTTCACGCGCGCTTGCGCCAAGGTCACCGCCTCACTTCAGTCCGGAGGTCGCCATGCCGTCGATGAGGTAGCGCTGGAAGGCCATGAAGAAGGCGATGACCGGCACCAGCGCCACCAGCGACATCGCGATCATGCTGCCGTAGTTGGAGATGCCCTCCTGGTCGCGGAACATCATCAGGCCGAGCGAAACGGTGTAATTCTCGGGGGTGTTGAGGTAGATCAACGGCCCCATGAAGTCGTTCCAGGCGTTGATGAAGGTGAAGATGGCGCTGGTGATGACGGCGGGGCGGCTCAGCGGCAGCACGATGGACCAGTAGGTCCTCAAGTGCCCACAGCCATCGAGCTTGGCGGCCTCGTCCAGCTCGCGCGGCAGCCCGCGCATGAACTGGACCATCAGGAAGACGAAGAACGCCTCCGTCGCCAGGAACTTGCCCGCCACGAGCGGCACCAGCGTGTCGGTGAGCTCCAGCTTGCGGAACATCACGTACTGCGGGATGAGCAGGACGTGATACGGCAGCAACAGCGTGCCGATCATCAGCGTGAACAGCAGGTTCCGCCCGGCGAACCGGATCTTGGCGAAGGCGTAGGCGGTCAGCGAGCTGGACACCACGACACCGACCACGGCGAGGACCGCGTACAGCAGCGAGTTCACGAAGAAGCTGCTGATGGAGATGCCGGAGATGCCGTCGGCGAGCCCCGAGAAGTTCGCCCAGACCGGCTTGGCGGGCAGCAGGTCGAGGCTGGCGATGATGTCCTTGCTCGGCTTGAACGAGGCACCGACCACCCAGATCACGGGATACAGGACGACCGCGAGGACGACGAGCGCGCCCACGTGCCAGGCGATCGATCCGATGCGCCGCCGCTCGTTCGCGGTGCGCACGGCAGGGCTGGTGGCGGTGGTCACTTGGCGGCCTCCTCGTAGTGCACCCATTTCTTCTGCGACCAGAACAGGACCGCCGTGACGAGCGCCACCGCGACCACCAGCGTCCAGGCCATCGCGGAGGCGAAGCCCATCTGGGCCTCCTTGAAGCCCTTCTGGTACAGGTAACAGGTGTAGACGAGCGTGGCGTCGGCGGGCCCGCACCGGGTGTCGGAGACGACATACGCGGAACCGAACACCTGGAACGCGTGGATGGACTCCAGCAGCACGTTGAAGAACAGCACCGGGGAGATCATCGGCAGCGTGATGTTCCAGAACCTGCGGAGGGGACCCGCTCCGTCCATCTCGGCGGCCTCGTACAGCTCCCGCGGCACCTGCTTGAGGCCGGCCAGGAAGATGACCATCGGGGCACCGAACTGCCAGATGCTCAGGGCCACCAGAGCGTAGATGACGTAGTCCGGGTTGCCGATCCAGCCCCCCACGTCGAGACCGAAGATCTTCTGTGTACGGTCCACGATCGCGTCGTCCGAGAACAGCGCCCGCCACACGAAACCCACGGAGACGCTGGCGCCGATGAGCGAGGGCATGTAGAACGCGGCCCGGTACAGCCCCTGCCCGCGCCGGCTCTGCGCGAGCAGCAGCGCGACGCCCAGCGCGAGCAGCAGCTTCAGTGGTGTGGCCACGACGACGTACTTCAGCGTGACCTGGACCGACTTCTGCCAGCGCGGGTCCTGGAACATGGTCGTGAAATTGTCGAGCCCCACCCACTGGGGCGGCGTGAACAGGTTGTAACTGGTGAACGCGTAGTACAGCGACGCGATCATCGGTCCCGCTGTGAGCAGCAGGAACCCCGCGATCCACGGCGACATGAACAGATAGCCGGCGAGGTTCTCGCGGCGCCGCCCGCGCCGCCCGGCGAGGGGAGCGGAGGACCGCTTCCCCGCCGGGCGCGCGGGCGCTTCCTTGACGAGCGTCATGGTGGTACGTCCCCTCAGCCCGCGAACGCGGCCTTGGCCTCGCTGAACAGCTTCTTGGCGGCGTCGGCGGGCTTGGTCTTGCCCTGGGCGACCTCGCCGCCGATCCGCAGGAACGCCGCCTCGATGACGTCGGCGCCGGACGGGTGCGGGGTGATCTTCCCCAGGACTCCCGCCTTGGCGACCTCCTCCTCGTACGCCTTGACGCCCTTGTTGGTGTCGTCGGTGGGCGTGAACGCGTCGTACTGCTCGGTGGTGGCGAGGATGCCGCGGTCGTAGCCCATGATCTTGCCGACCTCGGGGTCGTGGACCATGAAGTCGATGAACTGGGCGACTTCCTTGGGGTGCTTGGTCCCGGAGAAGGCGCTGAGCATCAGCGAGCCGAGGTACTGGCCGGTGTCCTTGCCGTTCGTGGTGGGGATCGGCGCGAGTCCGTAGTCCGACTCGCCCTCGCCCTCGTAGCGGATGGAGAAGTTGTCCCAGGTGAACTCGGAGGCGGCGAGCCCAGCCGAGAGGGCGGACTTGGGCTTGACCTGCTCGACCTTCTTCGGGTCGGCGACGAGCCCGGACTTCACACGCTTGTAGCCGTCCTCCCACCACTGCGTGAGATCGTCCTCGGTGAAGCCGAGGTCGGAGTCGGTGAAGAAGGCCTTGCCGTTCTGCCGCAGGTACAGGTCGTAGAGGTACATGATGCTGAAGTAGCCGGTGTCACCGGCGATCTTCAGCTTGTCCTGGATGGTCTGCAGCGCGTCGAAGTACTCGTCCCAGGTCCAGCCGAACTGCGCCTCCACGCCCGCCTTCTTGAAGGCCTTGAGGTCGATGACGAGCGCCATGGTGTTGGCACCGACGGGTACGCCGAGTTGCTTGCCGTCGGCCTGGCCGGCCGTCAGAACGCCGTTGCGGAAGTTCTCCAGTCTCAGATTCCCCGCGTCCGCCTGCGTCTTGAGATCCATAAGGACACCACGCTTGTCGTACTTACGCAGGAAGCCGACAGCATTCTGGAAAACGTCCGGCGGATTTCCGCCGGAGGCCTGGGTCTGGAACCTCTCCCAGAACGCCTCGTAGTCGGTGAATTCAGGCTTGATCTTGATCTTCGGGTACTTCTTCTCGAAGAGCGCGATCGTCTTCTTGATGGCGATCGTGCGCGGCTCGCCGCCCCACCACGCGTAACGGAGGGTCACCGTTCCGTCGCCGGAACCGCCACTATCGCCGCCACACCCGGTCGTCGCGGCAAGCCCGAGCGTGGCCGCCGCGGCCCCGGCCGCCTTCAGAACCGTACGCCTCTCAACATTCCTGCCGGTTCCCACCGTTGGCCCCTCCCCGCAGCGTCGCAGCGGCTGCATGAATCGTTTCAAGTAAGCGCTTGCTGGCACAAGGTACGGAGGGGCTGAGGGTGCGTCAATGATTCAGACAAGAATTTCTTACCGAGCAGCCCTGCAACTGGGCGCCGCGGGGAGGCGGGCCCAGGGGCCGGGTGGCGTGACGCCGCAGGTGAGGCGCCGTCCGGTCGGCGGACCGAACGGGGCTCAGCGGATCACACGAACCTCGCGAGGGACTGAAAGACGACGGCGCCGTGGGTCTCGCGCGGCGAGCCGTCGGAACAGTGCGGCGGGTGCTTCGGGGCGAACCCTCGGAACAGCGCGGCGGGTCCCTCAGGGCGAACCCTCGGAATGGCGCGGCGGGTTCTTCTGGTCGCACTGTCGGATGGGCGAGCGCGCCCGCAGGCGCATCGTCGGCCGGCGAACGGGTTCCCGGGGGCTCGCTGCCGGAAGTGGGATATCCGCCCTCCCCCGGCGCAGGACATCCGTCCTCGTCGGGCAACCGCGCGATGCAGACGACGGCGGCCCGCCTGCGATGTCGCAGGCGGGCCGCCGTTTCCGGGTGGGCGATACTGGGTTCGAACCAGTGACCTCTTCGGTGTGAACGAAGCGCTCTCCCACTGAGCTAATCGCCCGGGTGCAGGAAGAACATTACCCGATGTCAGGGGGTGCCTGTGACCAGCGCGGGCCGGGCTCCCGTCACTGGTCCTTGATCTTCCAGGGCATGACGATGCCGAACTTCCACACGTAGATGCCGACGAGTACGCCCACGATCACGAGGCCGATCGACGTCAGGATGATGTTGCGGCGGCGGACCTTGGGATCGAGGGCACGCTGGGCCGCCTCGGTGACCTTGCGCTTGGTCCAGCGCAACACCAGCTGGGCCCAGACGAACTCGGTCGCCCAGATCGCCATGCCGCCGAAGATCACCACCCAGCCGGGTCCGGGCAGCGGGAGCATGATGATGCCGGCGACCACCACGGCGAGGCCGACGATGAAGATCCCGACCTGCCAGCTCAGGTGCAGCATGCGGCGCGCCTTGATGAATTCCGGCGCCCTGGAACCCAGCTCCCGTTCGCCCTGCGTCTCGTCCGTCCTCGTCTCGTCGGATGCCACGGCTACCTCGCCCGGCTCGTTACTCCCCGTATTCATACGGCCAAACCCTACCCGAGGGAAACGAGTCACCGGAATGGCCGCACATCGACAACGATCTCTCGGCCGGAAGAGTTACGTAAAGGCACCCAAAACACTCAGAGGGGTTTACAACGGCACCGTAGGTGGCATGTCGATTTCGCCGACGTGCGAATCCCCGAGCGCACACTGAGCGAAAGGCCCTGGCGCTTATGAACACCACGGTCAGCTGCGAGCTGCACCTGCGCCTCGTTGTGTCGAGCGAGTCCTCCCTGCCTGTCCCCGCAGGCCTGCGGTACGACACGGCCGACCCCTACGCCGTGCACGCCACCTTCCACACCGGAGCCGAGGAGACCGTCGAGTGGGTGTTCGCCCGCGACCTCCTCGCCGAGGGGCTTCACCGTCCCACGGGAACCGGCGACGTCCGTGTCTGGCCGTCGCGCAGCCATGGTCAGGGCGTCGTGTGCATCGCCCTGAGCTCCCCGGAGGGGGAGGCCCTGCTTGAGGCCCCGGCAAGGGCCCTGGAGTCCTTCCTGAAGCGGACCGACGCCGCCGTGCCTCCCGGCACGGAGCACCGGCACTTCGATCTCGATCAGGAGCTCTCGCACATCCTGGCGGAAAGCTAGGTCGCAACTCCTCGCGAAGCCGCCCGGCGCCGTCGACTCGGGGTGACGGCTCGGGCTGGGACAACCGCATACGGCACACACCGGTCGCCGTCACCGTGGAGCGCTTCGCGGGGCGGCGTCGGTTGTGTGTGCTCGGTGCGCGGGAGCCGGGCTCGGGGTCGGCTGAAGGCTCGGTACTCGCTGGGTAGCCGGGGGCTGCGGCCTGCGGCTGAGGGCGGTGAGGGCGGGCGGCCCGGCGCTACGGGGGCGCCGGCCACGCGCACCCGCCCGCCCCGGCGGCATGACTGTCCAGGGCCGGTTCCGGGGACGCGGACGCGGGTGGCCGGGGTGCGGAATCGACGGGCGGTTCCGCCCAGGACACGACCACCCGACACCGCACCACCGAACCCAGCACACCACCACCCGACACCGCACCACCGAACCCAGCACACCACCACCCGACACCGCACCGAGGCACCACCCACCACCAAACCGCAACACCACCCACCACCGCGCCGGCCAACCCCGCCGGCAGCGATGCGCACTCGCCGCACCACGCCGACTGTCGAACCCGGCCCGATCGATCCGCCCCCCGGGTCTCGCCGCCGCGAACGGGCGGCGCTGGGCTGCCGCTCGGTGGCTTCCGCAGGGGCCGCGCCTGCGGCCTGGTGGTCGCGGTGCGGTGTGGCCGTGGGAACCCGCGTGGTGGTCGTCGCGTTGTATCGGCAAGTGTGGGCGGAGGTCGGGCCGAGGCCGGTGCCGTTGTTGTGGAAGCCGTTACCATCGGCCAGCATCGGCGGGCGCCCGCCCGGACCCCAGGCCAGGGAGCGAAACGTGCTGATCACCCACGACACCCGGTGCGCCCTCGACACCGTGGTGGATCTGGTGAACACCGCACCGGAGGAGACGACGCCGGAGGGACTGCCGGATGTCGCGACCCTTGAGGCGTTCGTACGAAAGCACGAAGTGAGCGACGTCGGGCACCTCTCGGAGTTCGACCTCTCGGCGGTGCGCAAGGTGCGCGGGCGGTTCGCCGCGGTCTTCGCGGCCCCCGACGCCCGTACCGCCGCCGGGCTGATCAACGAACTGGTCGCCGCGGCAGGCACCACCCCCCGCCTCACGGACCACGACGGCTACGACTGGCACGTGCACTACTTCGCGCCCGGCGCCTCCGTCGCCGATCACCTGGCGGCCGACTGCGGGATGGCGCTGGCGTTCTTCGTGGTAGCCGGGGAGCAGGAGCGACTGCGACGCTGCGAGGCTCCCGACTGCCGGCGGGCCTTCGTCGACCTCTCCCGCAACCGCTCACGGCGGTACTGCGACAGCCGCACGTGCGGCAACCGCCTGCATGTGGCCGCGTACCGGGCGCGGCGCAAGGAGGCGGCGGGCTGACGTCGGTCCCGGCCACAGCGGACCACCCTGCTGACGCGTTCCCCGGCGGGTGGCGCCGGGGAGCGCGGGTACGGCTCACAGCAACAGCAGGTCGTGCAACGCAGCCGTGAGCAGGAGACCCCCGATCACCGCAAGGAAGATCATCAGCGGTGGTTGGGAAAGGGCGAAAAGGCAGCCGCGCGGCTCGTCCTGCGGCGGCGCGGCCTCGCTCTGTGTCGTGTCCAGCATGTCGCGCCGATGATGGCGCAGTCGATGTGCCCCACGCGATCAGCGCCCAGGGAAGAACGGGAGCTCGCTGGTTCCGCGATCTCCGGTTCAGGTTGTGATCGCTTCCGGACGCCCACGGGACGGACTGTGTCGTTTCTCCTGCTTCGGGATCTCATATGCCAGCCGTGTTCTTCCGGCCAGGCTTCCTCATATGCCGTGCTTCTTGAGGATGGCCTCGATGTCGCTGAAGTCGTCCTCGGCACGGGGCGCGCTCGCGGGGCGGGCCGCCGGGCGGGAGCCGGGCCCCAGGGAGGGCGCCGAGGCCGCCGGAGGCACCACATCGGGCCGGCCGGCGGCGGCCCGGGCCTCCCTGCGCTCCTTGCGGGTGCCGCCGCGGCGGCGCTCCACGGACCGCGTGGTGGCGAAGAGCAGCCAGGAGACGCCGAGCACCCCGAAGCCCGCCCAGGCGGTCGGGCTGAAGGCGGTGTCGGCCAGCCAGTCGACCACCCCGGTCATCACCAGGCCGAGGGGGACGAGCGAGTAGGCGGCGATACGGACCGCGGTCAGGAAACGCCTGCGGTACGCGGTGACCGCCGCGATGCCCAGGCCGGCCGCGGACACGGCGGAGCAGACGGTCTCGGCAATCATCCGGTCCTCCAGGGCTCGGTCGGGCAGGGGCACTTCGTCCCTTCCATCCTGCACCTCCCCGACCCCGGCGGCCATGCCCCGGCGGGACATCAGGGACATCTCCGGGTCGGCTCCTCCGCAGGTGCCGGTGGCGGTCGTACGACCCTGACGTGCGAGGTCGGATTGGGTCGCCGGGGCACGGGCTGGGAGACTGTCTCCATGAGCGACTCCTCCCCCGCCCCCGTTCTCGACGTCTGGTGCGATCTGCAGTGCCCGGACTGCCGCAGCGCCCTGGACGACCTCCGCGCCCTGCGTGCCCGCTACGGCGATCGTCTGGAGCTGAGGCTGCGGCACTTCCCGCTGGAGAAGAACAAGCACGCCTTCGCCGCCGCCCAGGCCGCGGAGGAGGCCGCGGCGCAGGGGCAGGACTGGCGGTACGTAGAGACCCTGCTGGGCCGGGTCGAGGAGCTCGCCCGTAGGGGAGAACCCTTCCTGGTCGAGATCGCCCGTGAACTCGGCCTCGACGCCGAGGAGTTCGACACCGCCCTGATCGACGGCCGGCACATCCTGATCGTGGACGCCGACCAGGCCGAGGGCAAGGCGATCGGCGTGACCGGGACCCCGACGTACGTCATCGGCGGCGAGCGCCTCGACGGCGGCAAGAGCCAGGAGGGGCTGCGCGAGCGCATCGAGGAGATCGCGGACCGGCTGCTGGCCGGACAGCAGGCCTGAACAGCGCCGGTCCGCTCCCCGCCGGAGGTCCCGCCGGGCCGCTACAGCAACTGCTTGTAGAGGCTGTACTCCGTGGTCTCGTAGCCGAGTGACTCGTAGAGCCGCTCGGCCGGGGTGTTGCCCGCGAAGACGTTGAGGCCGATGGTCCGCTTCCCCGCGGCGACGGCCTGGGCCTCGGCCAGCAGCATGAGCGTACGTCCGTGTCCTCTGCCGCGGTGTGCGGTGCCGGTCTCGACGTCGAAGACGAAGGCGCCCTCGTCCCGCAGCGCCAGCCACAGTGTGCCCACGCGTGTCCCCTCGTGTTCGAGGACGCTGAGGAGCATGTCCGGCGTGGCAGGACCGTCCGGCAGCAGCATGGCGTGGTCCCGCTCGGACTTGGCCCGGGCCTCGGCCTCCGGCACCCCGCGCGCGATCCAGTGCTGCGCGTAGTCCTCCCGGCCCTTGTCCAGCCAGGGCCCGAACTCGGCCTCCGTCATGGGCCGGGCCCGGCTGCCCGCGGGCAGGTCGGGCGGGGTGTCGCCGAGCGTCTTCCGCATGTTGCGGTTGCGCACGACGTACCCGAGAGCAGTGGCGAGTCGGAGCGCCGTCTCCGCGTCGGCGGGGACCGCCGCCTCGATGCGCCCACAGCCCCAGCCCCGGGCCACCTCCTCCGCGGCGAGCGCGGCCACGGTGCCCCGGCCGCGCCGCCGGTCCGGTTCCTCGATGCGCAGGTCCAGGATGCGGGCCACCGCGTCGCCGAAGACAGGATGGGTGCCGAGGTGTATCGCGCCAACGGGACGGCTGTTGACGCACACCTGGTAGCGGCGTGAACGCGTCCCGTCGGCAGCGCGCTGAAGCGGCTCGGTCGGCCGCAGGGTCGTGGTCATCAGGGGTGTTCTACCCCGCGACGCGCCCCCTGGGCAGCCGAATATGTGCCGCTCTCAGGGATCGAGCCTGTCCGCGGCCCGCTCCTCGAAGATCCGCATCGCCTTGACGGTCACCGGGCCGGACGCCCCCGGCAGTTCTCGGTCGTCGACCCGGTGCACGGCCTGCACGTCCCGCAGCGTGGAGGTCAGAAAGACCTCGTCGGCCCGCTCCAGCACGTCCAGCGGAAGGTCCGTCTCCCGGGCGCCGGCCCACTCGATCGCCAGGGCCCGGGTGATGCCCGCGAGGCAGCCGGAGGCGAGCGGCGGGGTGTGGATCTCGCCGTCCAGGACGACGAAGACGTTCGACCCGGTGCCCTCGCACAGCTGCCCCACCGTGTTGCCGAACAGCGCCTCGGAGGCGCCCTGTTGGTGGGCGCGAGCGAGGGCGACGACGTTCTCTGCGTACGAGGTCGTCTTCAGGCCGGTGAGCGCGCCGCGCTCGTTGCGGGTCCACGGGACCGTGATCACGGCTGTGGAGTCGGGGCGGCGGGTGGTCTCGCCGAGGGCGACGACGAGGGTCGGGCCGTGCTCGCCGCGGTCGGACCCGAGCGGGCCGTAACCGCCGGTGTACGTGATCCGCAGCCGGCCCAGCGGCATCGGGTTGGCCTTGAGGACGGCGGCGCAGGCGCGGCGCACCTCGTCGTGGTCGGGGTCGGGCAGGCCGAGACCGCGCGCCGAGCGGGTGAGCCGGTCGAGATGCCGGGTGAGCGCGAACGGCTTGCCGTCCACCGCCTTCACCGTCTCGAAGATGCCGTCGCCCACGGTCAGCCCGTGGTCGAAGACGGAGACGCGGGCGGACTCGGTGTCCTGCAGCCCGCCGTCGAGCCAGATCTTCACGTCCGTTGTCCCTCTCCACTCACCTCGTAGGTTCCCGACGCTACCGCGAGCAGCCGGGACGCCTTCAGTTCAGTTTCCCGCCACTCCGCCTCGGGGTCCGACCCCCAGGTGATCCCGGCCCCGGTACCGAAGCGCAGCGCGCCTCCAGCGCGGTCGATCCAGAAGGTGCGGATCCCGACGGCCAGCTCCCCGACACCCCGGTCGGCGTCGACCCAGCCGATGCCGCCGCAGTACGGGCCCCGGGGCGCGGTCTCCAGCGCGTCGATGATCCGCAGGGCGCTGGACTTGGGGGCACCGGTGACCGAGCCCGGCGGGAAGGCGGCGTCGATCAGCTCCGGCCAGCCGGCGCCGGCCCGCAGTTCGCCCCGGACCAGGGACACCAGGTGGACGAGCCCGGGGTGCTTCTCCACGACACACAGTTCGGGCACCGTCACGCTGCCGGTGGCGCAGACCCGTCCGATGTCATTGCGGACCAGGTCCACGATCATCACGTTCTCGGCGTAGTCCTTCTCCAGGAGATCCGCCTCGGTGCGCCCGGTCCCCTTGATGGGCCCCGACTCGACGACCCGGCCGTCACGGCGCAGGAACAGCTCGGGAGAGGCGGTGGCTATCTCCACACCGTGCCCGGGGAGACGGATCGTTCCTGCGTACGGCGCCGGGTTGCCGCGGGCCAGCAGGGCCGTGAGGGCGTCCACGTCGGCGTCGGGCGGGGCGGGCGCCGAGAGCACCCGGCAGAGGTTGGCCTGGTAGACCTCGCCGGCGGCGATGTGCTCACGGATGCGGCGCACGGCCGTCGTGTACGCGACGCGGTCGAGCGAGGACGCCCAGTCACCGGCGGCCGGCCCCCGCCACGCACCCGGCACGGGAGCGGGCACGGGCTCCTCCCTCACCTCCCTGAAGCGCGCGCAGGTCAGCCGCCCCTCGAAGTCCGCGCACACGGCCCAGAAACCACGGGAGTCGAGGGCCGCGGGATCGCTGGTGACGTCGAGGAGACCGGTCGCGACACGAGCACCGAAGCGGGCGAGGGGAGGGAGGTCCAGCACGCAGTCGAGTCTATGGCCGGTATCACGGAGGCGGCCGGGCACGCCCTGCCATCTGCACTGACCCCGTCCGCGAGCAGAGGCAGCGCAGCACGCTGCACAAACGCGTTTTTGTACTGGCCCCGGAATCCGCTAGAGTTCAACACGTCGCCGCGACGCGCAAGCGAAACGGAAACGACAAGCGGACGTAGCTCAGTTGGTAGAGCGCAACCTTGCCAAGGTTGAGGTCGCGAGTTCGAGCCTCGTCGTCCGCTCGAAGGAACTAGGGGACCCACCCGGTCCCGTAGACTCCTGGTGGAGTGGCCGAGAGGCGAGGCAACGGCCTGCAAAGCCGTCTACACGGGTTCAAATCCCGTCTCCACCTCCAAGGACGATTAGCTCAGCGGGAGAGCGCTTCCCTGACACGGAAGAGGTCACTGGTTCAATCCCAGTATCGTCCACTGGATCTTCGGATCCCCCGCGCGATTAGCTCAGCGGGAGAGCGCTTCCCTGACACGGAAGAGGTCACTGGTTCAATCCCAGTATCGCGCACGCAGTGCCCATGATCGGCTTCTTCGAGAGATCGTGGACCCGAGGACGATTAGCTCAGCGGGAGAGCGCTTCCCTGACACGGAAGAGGTCACTGGTTCAATCCCAGTATCGTCCACAGCACAAAGCCCCCAGCCGAACGGCTGGGGGCTTTGGCGTCTGCCTGGTCAGCTGGAGAACAGCATGTGACCGAAGCTCTTGTGGCGGTGGTGGCCGTGGTGGTGTCCGTGGCCGCCGTGCGGAGCGCCCCAGGCGGGGGCCGGAGGCGCCGGGTACGCCTGCGGGGCGGGCGGGGGCGGCGGGGCGGGCTGGGACCACTGGGCCTCCAGGCGGGTCAGTGCCTCCAGCTCTCCGTAGTCGAGGAAGATCCCGCGGCAGTTGCCGCACTGCTCGATCTGGACGCCGTTGCGGTTGTACGTGTGCATCGGCGCATGACACTTCGGACACTGCATCGTCGGCTCAACTCCTCGCCGGTCGGTCCTGCTTCGCGTATCGCCAGGACAGACTCTGTCCGGCCGCGGTCGGTTGCACCCTACTTCGCGGAGCTTCGGGTCAACTGCGGGGGGATGGCACCCATTCGGTCACAGGCGTCGACCACGGCCTGCTCGACCTCGTCCAGGGCACGGTCGGCGGCGACCGCCTTGGCTATCGCCCGGGCGGCGGTCTGCACGGCGAGGGCGCGGGCCGGAACGTCCAGGGCGGGCCAGGGGTCGCCGTCCGGGGGGACGGCCGGGCCGTCGGCGGCACGGTAGGCGGTCAGGAAGCGGGTCCACGCATCGCGCGGGAGCAGTCCGCAGGCGTACCAGGCCGCCGGGCGCGCGAGGTCCCAGGCCGGGACGCCCACGCCGAGGTCGTCGACGTCGATGAGCTGCCAGGGTCCGTCGGGGGCGGGATGCCGTACGAGCTGGCCGAGGTGGAGGTCGCCGTGGCACAGCGTGGTGGCTCCCGGCATGGGCGCCTCGGCGCGGGCCCAGGCGGGCAGGGTGGTCCAGGCGCGCAGGACGCAGGCCGTGCCGGGGTGGGGACCGGCGGCGCGGAGACGGTCGACGGCACGGGCCGCCTTGACGGGCCCGCGCATCGGCGGCAGGGCGGTCGGGGCCGGGGCTCGGTGGAGGTGGGCGAGGAGAGCGGCGGCGGCTTCCCAGGGGGCGGCGTCGGGGTCCCCCGGGTCGACCGGGGTGCCGTACGGCCAGAACGTCACGAGCCTGCCGTGCAGGTCGACCGGCGTCGGGCTCAGCGGGGGCAGGAGGATGCCGGGGAGGCGGGCGGCGACGGTGAGCCGGAGAGCCAGCTCGCCGGGGTGGGCGTCCGGGGCGTGCGCCTTCCCGACGGTGTCCGCGTGGCGCACGACGGTGCCGTCGGGGCGGTCGGCGAGGGTTCCCGTCACTCCGCAGGGGCAGGCCGACGCACGTCCGTGTGCCGTGGCCCTGACGCGGGCGTCGAGCTCGGACAGGAGGGGGTTCACTGACAAGGGGCTCCCTGGGGTGCGGGTCTGTCGGGCGAGCGTACGTCCCGGGCCGCCGGGATTGTCAGGTGCCCTGCGTCGAGGATGCGGGGCCGGCCGCGATGCCGGGCGCTCGGGCGTGCCCTGCGTCGCGGTGACCGGGCGGGGTTACGCAGCCCGGCGCAACGGGGTGCCTCCCCCAAGCTCTTCGAGCAGGGGGTACCCCCAGCGCCCACCCGTGCCGCCCCAGGCGGCACGCATGCCCGCAGCTACGCCAGATGCGGGCCACCCGCGCGTACCCCCACCCGCACAGGCCGCCGCAGGCATCCGCACCCACATCCGCACCCGCACACAAAGCAATGCCGGCGCAGCTCCCCAGCTGCGCCGGCATCTTTGCCGTCCGCCGCACCCCCGTCCCCACGGGGTTTCATGGATGGATGTCCCCGCCCGGACCGCTCTTCCGGGCCTGGGGTCGCCGCTCAGCGCCCCAGCATCGCACCCACGGACGACGCCTGTGTGGCCACTGTCTCCCAGCCGTCGAAGACGACGAGGAGCAGGACCGCCAGCGGAAGGGCCATGAGCGTCGCCACCAGCGGGTGGCGACGGCCCGTGCGGCGGCGCTTCTGCGTGCGGATCAGCGTCCGCGATGCCGTGTGGGCCATGGTCCCTCCCCTGACCGTTGTGATGTTGTCGTTGGCAGCGGCGGGTGTCTGACCTCGGGGGACGAGTGCTGCACCCGCCGCTTGACCTCAAATCTAGGCGTCCGGCCCTCGCCGGACGTCATGCCCTCGTACCGATTGCCGGGCCTCCCGGAGGATGAGCCACGACCTGCGGAGTACTCCCCTGGGTGGAGACGGCGACCTGGGTCTCGGGGTCTTCCCCGAGGGGACGCCCGGTCTGCCCCGTTTTCTCCGAGCCGTCCGCACGCGGAACCGGCTGCTCGACGAGCGCCAGGACCCGGTTCGCCATGAAGCGGGCCGTCCTCACGACAGTCCCATTCCGGGTGACTTCGCTCACTTCCACCACACCTCGACGTACCGCCGTATCCACCCGGCGCCCCGCCCTGCTCGCCACCACCTCGTAAGTGCGCGTCGTGTCGCCCGCATCCACGACTATCTCCACACGATCACCCTTCACGGGTCCAATCCCCCTTCTGTGTCGGGTGGTTGGGATCACAAACGGCGCGAAGCCGCCCTCTTCGCACCTTCCCTGACCACCCTTCAAGTCTCCCACCCCCCACTGACAATCCATCGGACCGAGAGGGCGCGGCCTCTGCGCGCGGGCGGCCGTGGAAACGTAAGCTGTGGCTCGTCACAGGGACCGGGCAGCGGGGATGAACATGGCGATGATGCGCCTGAGGCGCGAGGACCCGCGCGTCGTCGGCTCGTTCAGGCTTCACAGACGGCTCGGCGCGGGCGGGATGGGCGTTGTCTATCTGGGCTCCGACAAGAAGGGGCAGCGCGTCGCGCTGAAGGTCATCCGCCCTGACCTGGCGGAGGATCAGGAGTTCCGGTCGCGCTTCGCGCGCGAGGTCTCGGCCGCGCGGCGGATCAGGGGCGGATGCACCGCCCGGCTCGTGGCCGCCGACCTCGACGCGGACCGGCCCTGGTTCGCCACGCAGTACGTCCCCGGCCCCTCCCTGCACGACAAGGTCGTCGACGAGGGACCACTGGGCGCCGCGGAGGTCGCCGCCATCGGAGCCGCCCTGTCGGAGGGACTGGTCGCCGTGCACGAGGCCGGGGTCGTGCACCGGGACCTGAAGCCGTCCAACATCCTGCTGTCCCCGAAGGGGCCGCGGATCATCGACTTCGGCATCGCCTGGGCGACCGGTGCCTCCACGCTCACGCACGTCGGCACGGCGGTCGGCTCGCCCGGCTTCCTCGCGCCGGAACAGGTGCGCGGCGCGGCCGTCACCCCGGCCACGGACGTGTTCTCCCTCGGCGCCACGCTCGCGTACGCCTCGATGGGCGACTCGCCCTTCGGGCACGGCAGTTCCGAGGTCATGCTGTACCGCGTGGTCCACGAGGAGCCACAGCTGCACGGCGTCCCGGACGCGTTGGCCCCGCTCGTCCGGGCCTGCCTGGCGAAGGACCCCGAGGAGCGCCCCAGCACGCTCCAACTGTCGCTGCGTCTCAAGGAGATCGCGGCCCGGGAGGCCCAGGGCCTCGCCGACGTACGGCCGCCCGCACCGCGCGCCGGTGACGCGGACCGGCCCACCGGGCGGATCGCCGACAGTTACCCGGAGCGTGCCCAGCGGCGTCCTCAGGGTCAGCACGCCCAGCAGAATGCGAACGGGATGCAGAGGGGAGCGCAGGGAACCCCCACGCCTCGGGGACCGGCCCCCTCCCGGGGCACCACCCCGGCGCGCGGCGGCGGTCCGTCGTCCCGGTCGGGGGGGCGCGCCACACCCGCTTCCCGCAACACCCCCCGGAATGCCAAGGGCCCCGGCAGCGGTAGTCGGCCCGCTCCACGCAGTGGCCCCGGTCGCCCGGCGCCCCGCACCACGGGCACCGGCCGGCGCCCCGCCAACCCTCGGCTGCTGCGGCAGCGGCTGTTCGTGTTCGTCGTGGTGACGCTGCTGGTGGCGCTCGGCATCGCCGCGGCGCAGGGCTGCCAGGGTCCCGCGCGGGGGCTCGACGGCGGCTCGGACGGCGTACGGAAGCAGCAGGAGCACGCGCAGACGGACGTACGTACCCAATACGCTCCGCTGGAGGGACAGTTCATGTCCCAGCGCCCCGAATCGATGCTTCGCGGCGAAGGCTAGGACGACCCGTACGACAGCTGCGGCAGGATCCGTTCGAAGAACTCGCGGTCGCCGTCGAAGACCGGGTCGAGGGCCAGGAACTCCTCCGGGGTGACCCAGCGGGCGTCGGCGACCTCACCGGGGTCGGGGACCACCTCGCCGATGTCGGCGCGGGCGGTCCACCAGTGGAGGCGGAAGCGGTGGTCGTCCGTCTCCGACTCCCAGACCTTGGCCAGCGGGGAGACGGTGAGGCCGACCTCCTCACGGACCTCCCGGACGACGGCCTCTTCCTGGGTCTCGCCCGGTTCGATCTTGCCGCTGAGCGGCTGCCAGTAGCCGGGGCGGGCGACGGCCGCGCCGCGGCGGATGGCGAGCACACGGTCGCCGCGCAGGAGGACGGCGACGATGGCCTGGCCCTGCTCCACCCGTGCCCCTACACCTGGGGGCGGCCCGTGGCCACCGCGTAGAAGGCGACCGCGGCCGCCGCGCCCACGTTGAGGGAGTCGACGCCGTGGGACATGGGGATGCGGACCCACTCGTCGGCGGCGACCAGGGCCTGCCTGGACAGGCCCTCACCCTCGGCGCCGAGCATCAGGGCCACGCGGTCCATCCTGTGCGGGGCGGCCTCGTCGAGGGACCTCGCCTTCTCGTCCGGGGTCAGGGCGAGGAGGGTGAAGCCCGCCTCGCGGACCGACTCCAGTCCCTTGGGCCAGGTGTCCAGGCGGGCGTACGGCACGGAGAAGACCGCGCCCATCGACACCTTCACACTGCGGCGGTAGAGGGGGTCGGCGCAGTCCGGCGAGAGCAGGACGGCGTCCATCCCGAGGGCGGCCGCGGAGCGGAAGATCGCGCCGATGTTGGTGTGGTCGTTGACCGACTCCATGATCACCACGCGACGGGCCGCCCGGAGGAGCTCGGCCGCCGTGGGCAGCGGCCTGCGCTGCATGGAGGCCAGCGCTCCGCGGTGCACGTGGTAGCCGGTGACCTGCTCGGCGAGCTCCGGGCTGACCGCGTACACCGGGGCCGGAAGCTCGTCGATGACGTCCCGCATGACGTCGACCCACTTGGCCGACAGCAGCATGGACCGCATCTCGTAGCCGGCTTCCTTGGCCCTTCTGATGACCTTCTCGCCCTCGGCGATGAACAGGCCCTCGGCGGGTTCGCGTTTGCGGCGCAGTTCGACGTCGGTCAGGCCCGTGTAGTCACGCAGGCGCGGGTCGTCGGGATCCTCGACGGTGATGAGATCGGCCACAGAGTGATACTGCCTTGTCCTGAGTGCGGTGCCAACGGCTGGGATCGGACGCGTTACCCCGGGTTACTCCAGGCCCTGTGGGCCCACACGCACGACCTCGCCGATGACGATCACCGCCGGCGGCTTGACCTCCTGGGTACGGACCGTCTCGGCGACCGTCTCGAGGGTGGCGTCGACGCGGCGCTGGGCGGCCGTCGTGCCCTCCTGGACCAGGGCGACGGGCGTGTCCGGGGACTTGCCGTGGGCCACCAGAGTCTCGGCGATCTTGCCGATCTTGTCGACTCCCATGAGGATCACGAGGGTGCCGGTCAGCTTGGCGAGGGACGGCCAGTCGACCAGGGAGCGCTCGTCGTCGGGCGCCACATGCCCGCTGACCACCGTGAACTCGTGGGCGACGCCCCGGTGCGTGACCGGGATGCCCGCCGCGCCCGGGACCGAGATGGAGCTGGAGATGCCGGGGACGACGGTGCACGGGATGCCCGCCTCGGCCAGCGCCTGCAGTTCCTCCATGCCGCGGCCGAAGACGTAGGGGTCGCCGCCCTTCAGGCGCACGACCGACTTGCCCTGCTTGGCGTGCTCGATCAGCGCGTTGTTGATGGCCTCCTGGGCCATGAAACGGCCGTACGGGATCTTCGCCGCGTCGATCACCTCGACGTGCGGCGGGAGCTCGGCGAGCAGGTCACGGGGGCCGAGGCGGTCCGCGATGACGACGTCGGCCTCGGCCAGGAGGCGGCGGCCGCGGACCGTGATCAGGTCCGGGTCGCCGGGGCCACCGCCGACCAGGGCGACGCCCGGAGTGCGCGTGCGGTGGTGGGGCGCCACCAGGGTGCCGTCGCGGAGGCCCTCGACCACGGCATCGCGGATGGCGGCGGTGTGGCGGGGGTCGCGGCCCTTGGCTCTCGTGGTGAGCACGGCGACGGTGACGCCCTCGCTGTGGCCGGTGGCCGGGGTCCAGGCCGTGGCGGCGTCGGCGTCGTCGGAGCGGACACACCACACCCTGTGTGCCTCCGCCTCGGCGGAGGCTCGGGTGTTCGCCTCGGCGTCGCTCGTGGCGATCAGGGCGTACCAGGCGTCGGCGAGGTCGCCTTCGGCGTAAGGGCGCTTCTCCCAGGTGATCTCGCCCGCGTCCGCCATGGCTTCGACCGAGGGGGTCGCTTCGGGGGACACGAGGAGAATGTCGGCGCCCGCCGCGATCAGTGCGGGGAGGCGGCGCTGGGCCACCTGGCCGCCGCCGAGGACGACCACGCGGCGGCCGGTGAGGCGGAGGCCTACGGGGTAGGCGGGGTGTTCGGCCATGAGGGTCGGCTCCTCGTGCTGGCGGTGCGATGGGCGCTGCGGCTCTGGAGCGGCCCTGACGTGCGGATTTTAGACGTGCTTCAGCGTACGGCGGGGTCGGGGGCCCGCAGTGCGCGTCATCCCCGACCCCGGTGACGGTCCTACTTCTCGGTGACTCCGGCCGAATCGAACGTGGCCACCTCGTGCATCGCCCTCGCCGTGCTCTGGACCAGTGGCAAGGCCAGCAGGGCGCCCGTGCCCTCGCCGAGGCGGAGGTCGAGGTCGACCAGGGGGCGCAGGCCCAGCTTGTTCAGCGCGGCCACGTGGCCGGGCTCGGCGCTGCGGTGGCCCGCGATGCAGGCCGCAAGCACCTCGGGGGCGATGGCGCGGGCGACCAGGGCCGCGGCGCCGGCGCTGACGCCGTCCAGGATCACCGGCGTACGGAGGGAGGCGCCGCCGAGCAGGAGGCCCACCATCGCCGCGTGTTCGAAGCCGCCGATCGCGGCAAGGACCCCGATGGGGTCGGCCGGGTCCGGCTGGTGCAGTTCGAGGGCGCGGCGGACGACCTCCGTCTTACGGGCGAGGGTCTCGTCGTTGATCCCGGTGCCGCGGCCCGTCACCTCGGACGGGTCCGTGTCCGTGTAGACGGAGATCAGGGCCGCGGACGCGGTGGTGTTGGCGATGCCCATCTCACCGGTGAGCAGGGCCTTGTTGCCGGCCGCCACCAGGTCGCGGGCCGTCTCGATGCCTACCTCGATGGCCTTCTTGGCCTCCTCGCGGGTCATCGCCGGGCCGGTGGTCATGTCGGACGTGCCCGCGCGGACCTTGCGGGGCAGCAGGCCGGGGGTCGCGGGGAGGTCGGCGGCGACGCCGACGTCCACGACACAGACCTCCGCGCCGACCTGGCCGGCGAAGGCGTTGCAGACCGCTCCGCCGCCGAGGAAGTTGGCCACCATCTGCGCGGTGACCTCCTGCGGCCAGGGGGTGACGCCCTGGGCGTGCACTCCGTGGTCGCCGGCGAAGATCGCAACGGCGGCGGGCTCCGGGATCGGCGGCGGGCACTGACGGGACAGGCCGGAGAGCTGGGCGGAGATGATCTCCAGCATGCCGAGCGCACCGGCCGGCTTGGTCATGCGCTTCTGCCGCTCCCAGGCCTCGCCGAGCGCCTTCGCGTCCAGCGGGCGGATCTGGGCGACGGTCTCGGCGAGCAGGTCGTGCGGGTCCTCGCCGGGCAGGGCGCGGCGGCCGTACGTCTCCTCGTGGACGACCCAGGAGAGCGGGCGGCGCTTGGACCAGCCGGCCTGCATCAGCTCGGGCTCGTCCGGGAACTCGTCGACGTACCCGACGCAGAGGTAGGCGATGACCTCCAGGTGTTCGGGCAGTCCGAGGGCACGGACCATCTCGCGCTCGTCGAAGAAGCTGACCCAGCCGACGCCGAGGCCCTCGGCGCGGGCGGCGAGCCAGAGGTTCTCCACGGCGAGCGCGGCGGAGTACGGCGCCATCTGCGGCTGCGTGTGGCGGCCGAGGGTATGGCGGCCGCCGCGGGTCGGGTCGGCGGTGACCACGATGTTCACCGGGGTGTCGAGGATGGCCTCGATCTTCAGTTCCTTGAACTGCTTGGCCCGGCCCTTGGGGAGGGACTTCGCGTACGCCTCGCGCTGACGCATGGCCAGTTCGTGCATCGTGCGGCGGGTGTCCGCCGAGCGGATGACGACGAAGTCCCAGGGCTGCGAGTGTCCGACCGAGGGCGCGGTGTGGGCGGCCTCCAGGACCCGGAGCAGCACCTCGTGCGGGATGGGGTCGTTGCGGAAGCCGTTGCGGATGTCACGGCGTTCACGCATGACCTTCAGGACGGCCTCGCGCTCGGCGTCGTCGTAGGGGGGCGCGGCGGGGCCGACGGGCTGTCGTGCTTCTGCCACTGCGGCCGTGCTCGCCTCTTCCTGGTCTTCCTGGTCTTCCTGGTCGGCGACCCGGGTGTCCAGGTCGTCGGCGTTCTGTACGAGGTCGGGTCGGGCCTCTCCGGGTGCGGGGACCGTGGCGGCGGGTTCCGCCGCCTGCTGGTCGTCCGTGGGCAGAGGCAGGGGCTCCGGTGGGGCAGCCTGCCCGTCGGGGAGGGAGGCGGCGGCGTCCTGGGCCCCCTGGCCGGCGGGCGCCTGGGCTGCCGGGGCCGCGTCTGCGGTGGGCTCCGCAGGCGGCTCTGCCGGGGATGCGGCGTCGGCGGGGGCCGCGGGCTGTCCGTCCGGGGCGACTGCTACGGCGGCGTCGGCGGAGGGCGCTGCGTCCGGGTCCGTGGCAGCGGGTGCGGGGACCGGGGCTGCGTCCTGGGCCTGCGCGTCGGGCGTGGGCTGGGTGGCCTGAATCTGCTGCGGCTGCTCGCCCTCTCCCGGTACGGCCTGACCGGCGTCCACCTCTTGGGCGGATACGTCGGCGACGGCAGGCTGCGGCGCCTGCACCGCGTCCGGAGCCGCCGGGAACGGCGCCGGCTCGGGAGTGCCGGACGCGGAACCGGCGGCCGCGGGCTGGGCGGTGCCGGGGGCGGCCGCCTCGGCGGGCGGGACGTCCTGGGGCGCGGGAGTGTCGGGGGCGGAAGCAGCTGGGGGCACGGGGGTGGCGGAGATCGGAGCAGCCTCGGGTGCGGTGGTGTCGGGAACGGGGGCAGCGTCAGGTGCGGGCGCCTCGGGAATCGGCACAGCGTCAGGCGCGGGCACCTCAGCAACCGGCGCAACCTCAGATGCGGGCGCCTCAGCAACCGGCGCAACCTCAGGCGCAGGCACCTCAGCAACCGGCCCAGCCTCAGGCGCAGGCCCCTCTGCAACGGGCGCAACCTCAGGCGCGGGCACGCCGGGGACCGGCGCGGCGCCAGGCACGGGCACCTCAGCAACCGGCGCAGCATCAGATGCGGGCGCCTCGGAAATGGGCACAGCGTCAGGCGCGGGCACCTCAGCAACCGGCCCAGCCTCAGGCGCAGGCACCTCCGCAACCGGCACAGCGTCAGGCGCAGGCACCTCAGCAACCGGCGCAGCATCAGGCGCGGGCACGTCGGGTGCCGGCGCGTTCTCCGGCGCGGCTGCCTCGGGCGCCTGCGTGCCCTGCCCGGCGGGCACGGCTTCGGGAGCCTGCGCGGCCTGCACAGTCTGGTCGGCAGCCGAGCCATGGGCGGCCTCGGTCACCTCACCGGCACCCGGACCGCCTACGGCCGCGAAAGCCTGCCCGGGGTCAGGAGCGGACATGGTGGCGGGTCCCTGCATGGCTTCCGGCACCGCCTCGGGAACAGCCGCGGCCTCCGGAGCGGACACGGCGGCGGTGACCACCCCGGCCTCCGCGACATGCGCCCCCTCGGGAGCCACTCCCTCCGGGGCCTGCACCACCTCGGGAGTCACCCCCTCCGGCCCGGCGACACCCTCGGACGCGACCGCTGCCTCGGCCCCCTGCTCGGCCTCCGCGCCGGTCCCCTCACCTGGAGCCTCGGCAGCCTCGCCCTCCGCGACGTGCCCGACCGGCGTACCGGCCGGCTCGGCCTCCCCGGCCTGCGGGGCCCGCGCCTGCGGCACCTGCGCAGCCGCAGCAGCACCGGCGTCCGGCGAGGCCTGGACCGCCGCAGCCGCCACGGCCTCGTTCGCCACCCGCGTCACCAGGGCCTGGGCCGCCCCCACCGGCTCGGGGGTCTGGCCCGGGGTCGGAACAACCGTTTCCGCAGGGGCCGCCCCGGTGCTCACCGGCGCCTGGGCCGCGGCCGGGGCGCCCCAGGGGGCCACCGCCTGCGGGGCGTCCAGGTACTCGGGGCCGGTGGACGGCGCGCTGGGCTGCCGTGCGGGCACGTCCGCGGGACCGCGCTCGGCGAGGGAGCGGACCGGGCTCGCGGCGGTGTTGGGGATCGGCGGGCCGACGTGGAGGGGCCGGCGCGGCGGCGTCGGCACGGACGGCGGCGTGGGCGTGGGCAGACGGACGCCGCTGAGGTCGACCGAGCCGCTGTCGCGGCCGGAGATCTCGTGCGGGCCGGGCTCGTGCACGGTCTCGACGACCGGCTCCGGCGCGGGAGGCGCGACCTCGTTGCCCCAGGCGCTCTGGGCGCCCGGCAGGAGCAGCAGGTCCTCGTCCTCGGCGGTGGTTTCGGAGAGGTAGGTGTACGCGTCGTGCGCGGGGACGCCCGGCTGCTCCACCATGCCTGCGCTCTCCGGCAGCCCCTCGCCCGGGATCTGGCCGGTGTCGGTCATGCGTACCCCTCGCCCATCGGTTAATGCTCCTACGACCAGCTCACCCGGAACGGCGCACCGACCGCCCCGCAGTGAAGAACGAGCGTCCGTGCCCAGCGGCACGAACGACCCGCCGGAAAAGACGACAAAGCCATTGAGTGGCATTGTCCCGGTCGTTCCTCCGTCGCGACAGCGTGATCCGCAACGGCCCGCTGTGGACTGCGCCACGTTGCGCGCGCCCTCCGGTTCTGCCGTACCACACTCACCCCAAAACGGGCGTGCTTTCCGGACATTGACCGACGAACCGCCGGGCGCCCGGGTGCGGTGCAGCAATCGGCCAGCCTACCGCGCGCGGTACGACAAGCGGATCACGGGGACCGCACACCGCGTCAGGGCGCACGGTCCGGGAGCACGCCGCTGAGCAGGAACGCGACGCTCCGCTCCTTCTCCGTCCACACGCGGGTGTCGAGTCCGACGGACTGCAGCAGGGCACACTCGACGACGTAGCCGTGCTCCGTCAGGTCCCGGCCGATGAGTTCGGCCGCGTCGCGGGTGGGGGCGTGGGTGACGATGCGCTGTGGGCGGCGGTCGGCGACCGCGGAGACCACGGCCGCTCCCCCACCGCCGACGCGGACGACGTCCGGTTCGGGGAGGCGCTCCAGGACGTGCGGGGCGGTGCCGTGGACGACTTGGAGCTGGACGCCGAAGCGGCGGGCGGCGAAGTCGGTGCGGGCGCAGGCGTCCAGAGTGCGGTCGACGGCGATGACGGCGGCTCCGGCGCGCGCGGCGTCGACGGCGAACACGCCGCTGCCGCAGCCGATGTCCCACACCAGGTCACCCAGCCGCGGTCCGAGCCGGGCGAGTTGGGCGGCACGCAGCAGGTCCGCCTCGCCCTCGCCGAGTTCACCGCCGTACGCCTCGGCGGACAGCGACCAGCCGCGCGGTCCGGCGGCAGGGTCCCGGCCGGCGATCCAGCCCCCGCGGTCCCGGGCGGCGCCGTTCCCGACGGGGCCGCCGATGACGATGACGACGTTGGGGTCGCGCCAGGTGTGGTCGGCGGCCTTGTCGGAGGTGACGACGGTGACCTGTTCGCGTGCGGTGCCGAGTTCCTCGCAGATGACGAAGGTGCGGTGCACCCCCTCAAGCAGCAGGCCGAGTTCGGCGGGTCCGGCGCCGGGTGAGGTGAGGACAGCGACCTTGGTGTGGGCTCGGCACACGTTCACGGCGCGGCGCAGGGTGCGGGGGTGGGCGACGACCACTTGGGCGTCGTCCCAGGGCATGCCGGCCCGGGCGAAGGCGGCGGCGACGGAGGAGACGGCCGGGACGACCTCGACCTCCAGGCCGAACTCGGGGGCGCGCAGGGTCCGTACGACGCCGAAGAAGCCGGGGTCGCCGTCGGCGAGCACGACCGCCGTGCCGCGGTGGGCGGCGATCCGGCGGGCGGCGAGGGCGACGCTTCCGAGGCGGATGCGTTCGGCGGCGGGCGGCACCTCGGGCAGCGCGAGGTGGTGGGCGGCGCCGGCCACCAGCGTGGCGGCGCCCAGGGCGGCGCGCGCCGCGGCGGTCAGCGGCGAACCGTCCCAGCCGATCACCGTGACCCGGTCGGCCATCGTCGTCAGTCTCCAGGGGGTTTTCGCAGGTCGTCCGAGAAGAGCCCGCATGGGGGCTTCGTGAGGGTACCCGGTGCGGCCCCGGGACGCGGCGTCGGTGCCGTGACCAGCTGCTTTCAGTTCCAGTCGGTGAACGAGGCGAAACCGCCGGTGTCGGCCAGCTGGTCGCCGACGCCTTCCAGGTCCTCGGGCAGCAGGCTCCAGACGATGAGGTCGGTGCGGACGTCGGTCCACTCGCCGTTCCCGGTCCTGGTGCGCGCTATCCAGGCCCCCCGCAGCACGCCCTCGCTGATGCAGCCGATCTTCTGGGCCACCTGCTGGGAGGCGGTGTTGTCGGCCGCGGTGCGCAGTTCCAGCCGTTCGAACTTCTGGTCGTGGAAGAGCCACTGCGCGGTGGCGAGGGCCGCCTCGGAGGCGTAGCCCTCGCCGCGTGCCCAGGGGGCGATGACGTAGGAGATCTCGCTGGAGCGGACGCGCCAGTCGGTGCGCTTGAGGTGCACGATGCCGACGAGACGCTGGGTGAGGAACTCGGTGACCGCGAAGACGATGCCGCGGCCCTCGGCGCGTTCGGCCGGGGCCAGTTCGGTGATCCAGGCGCGGGCGTCGGCCTCGGTGTAGGGGTGCGGCACGGAGGTCCAGGCGGTGACGAGTTCGTCGTTCATCATGTCGGCGAACGCCTGGATGTCGGTGTCCTCGAAGGGGCGCAGTACCAACCGCTCCGTGCTGATGGAGACGTTGGGGAAGGTGCCAGTCATGCGCCACTCCGTTACCTTCGGGAAAAGCTGTCAGGGCCTGCTGAACTGCCCAGCATGCAGCATGAAAGCACCGAACCGCACCACGGGGTCCGCTCCTTCACCAGGAGCGGACCCGGCAGCGGCGGCTCCGTGCGGCGTGTGCGTCAGAAGGACGCGATGACGGAGCCGGCGTACTTGTCCTGAATGAACTTCTTCACCTCGGCGGAGGTGAGGAGCTTCGCGAGCTTCTTCACGCGCGGGTCGTCCTCGTTGCCCTTCTTCACCGCGAGGAAGTTGCCGTAGGGGTTGTTCTTCGGGCTCTCCAGGACGAGGGCGTCCTTGGCGGGCTTGAGGTCGGACTCGATGGCGTAGTTGCCGTTGACGACGGCGGCGTCCACGTCGTCCAGGGAGCGCGGGGTCTGGGCCGCCTCCAGCTCCTTGAACTTCAGGTTCTTCGGGTTCTTGGTGATGTCCGAGGGGGTCGCCTCGTTGCCCACGCCGTCCTTGAGGGTGATCAGCCCGTTCGCCGCGAGCAGCTTCAGGGCCCGGGCCTCGTTGACGGTGTCGTTGGGCACGGCGACGGTCGCACCGCTCTTCAGTTCGTCGGCCTTCTTGACCTTGTGGGAGTACAGGCCGAGCGGCTCCAGGTGCACCGTGACGACCGGCACGATGTCGGTGCCGTTCTTCTTGTTGAAGTCGTCGAGGTACGGCTGGTTCTGGAAGTAGTTGGCGCCCACCGAGCCGTCCTGGGTCGCCGTGTTCGGCGTGACGTAGTCGGTGAACTCCTTGACCTCCAGGTCCAGGCCCGCCTTCTTCGCCAGGTTGTCCTTCACGTAGTTCAGGATCTCGGCGTGCGGGGTCGGGCTCGCGGCGACGATCAGCGGACCGCTGGTGTCGGAGCCGGAGTCGCCGGCGCCGCAGGCGGTGAGCCCGAGGGTGAGGGCTCCGGCGGCGAGGGCGGCGGTGGTGATCTTGGCGGTGTTACGCACGAAAAGTGCCTTCCTTGTGGGTGGTGCGACCCCGTCTCGGGTGGTACGGGGAGTGCGGAGAGGGTTATGCGACCTTGCTGACGTCGGCCGCCGCGGGCTCCTCGGCCCTGAGCAGCCGCAGCTTGGGCGAGGGGCCCGAGCGGCCGCCGCGGCGGTGCAGGGAGCGGGCCGCGAAGTCCCCGGCGAACTGGATGAGGGAGATGACGACGGCGAGGATCGCGACGGTGATCCACATCAGGCCGGTCTCGAAGCGCTGGTAGCCGTAGCGGACGGCCAGGTCGCCGAGTCCGCCGCCGCCGACCGTGCCGGCCATGGCGGAGTAGCCGATGAGGGCGATGATCGTGGTCGTGGTGCTGGCGATGAGGGACGGGAGCGCCTCGGGCACCAGGACCTTGCGGACGATCGTCCAGGTGTTGCCGCCCATCGCCTGCACGGCCTCGACCAGGCCGTGGTCCACTTCGCGGACGGCCGTCTCGACCAGGCGCGCGAAGAAGGGGATGCCGCCGATGGCGAGCGGCACGATCGCGGCCTCGCTGCCGATGGTCGTGCCGGTGACCCAGCGGGTGAAGTTCATCAGGGCGACCATGAGGATGATGAACGGCATCGAGCGGCCGACGTTCACGATCTGCCCGATGACCTTGTTCACCACGGTGTTCTGCAGCAGGCCGCCCCGGTCGGTCAGGACGAGCAGGATGCCGAGCGGAAGTCCGCCGACGACGGCGATCAGGGTGGACCAGCCGACCATGACCAGCGTCTCCTGACACGCCTGTTCCAGCAGTGGCTGCATCTCGGACCAGGTCACTTGGCCCCCTCCTTCGCGAGTACGGGCTCCTCGGCGGCGTTGTCGACGACGTCGATGTGCAGGCCCTGCTCGCGCAGGAAGCCGACCGGCACGACGTTGTCCTCATAGCGGCCGGGCAGTTCGATGCGCATCCGGCCGACCTGGAGGCCGCCGACGGTGTCGATGGCGGCACCGAGAATCGATATGTCGATGTTGTAGGTGCGCGCCACCTGCGAGATGACGGGCTGGGTGGCGGCCTCGCCCTGGAAGGTGATGTCGAGGACGGTGCGGTCCTCGCCGGAGGCGTCGCCGCCCACCGGGAACAGCGCGGAGGCCAGTTCGGAGCCGGGGGTCGCGAGCAGCTCGCTCACCGTGCCGGACTCGACGATGCGGCCGTTCTCCATCAGGGCGGCGGAGTCGCAGATGCTCTTGACGACGTCCATCTCGTGGGTGATGAGCAGCACGGTCAGGCCGAGCTGCCGGTTCAGGTCGCGCAGCAGCGTCAGGATCGAGCGGGTGGTCTCCGGGTCGAGGGCGCTGGTGGCCTCGTCGGACAGCAGCACCTTGGGGTCGCCGGCCAGAGCGCGGGCGATGCCGACGCGCTGCTTCTGGCCGCCGGAGAGCTGCGCGGGGTAGGCCTTGGCCTGGTCGGCGAGGCCTACCAGGTCGAGCAGTTCCAGGGCCTTGCGGGAACGTTCCTTCCCGGACTTGCCGAGGATCTCCAGCGGCAGCTCGACGTTGTCCTGCACGGTGCGGGAGGACAGCAGGTTGAAGTGCTGGAAGACCATGCCGATACGGCTGCGCGCCTGCCGCAGCTCGCGGCCGGCGCGGGGGCCTCGGCCGGCGAGCGCGGTGAGGTCCTGGCCGGCGACGGTGACCGTGCCGGAGGTGGGGCGCTCCAGGAGGTTGACGCAGCGGATGAGCGAGGACTTGCCGGCGCCGGACTGGCCGATGACGCCGTACACCTCTCCTTCGCGGACGTGCAGGTCGACGCCGTCCAGGGCGGTGACCTCGCGGCCGCGTGAGCGGTAGACCTTGGTGAGGCCCGATGTGGTGATCACGTGGGTTTCCGTCACTGTCGAGTGCGCGGGCGTGGGTGTGCCCGGGCACGGGTGCATTCGGTCGGGAACGCGGCACGGTTCTCGCTTGGCACCGGAACCGGGAGAACGTGTGCGCGGGGCCGGGTCAGTCACGTACGACTAGGGCGTACGGACATGCCACGGCGCCTCGCTTCGGGGCGCGAGGCTCGGGGTGGTGCAGGGGCCCTCTAGAAGGCGCACATTCGACACATACAACGAGCACCGGGCGCAAGGGTCGCCTCGGTCGCAGGGGTGCGGCAGCTCGTGGTGGTCATGCGATCAGTAAAGCAGACGTACGGTGCTGACAAAGCGCCACTGTCCGCATGCTGGACAGTGGTGGACAGCCGTCAGCCGCGGACGGTGATCTCGACTCCCCCGGCGGCGACCTGTACGGACAGGGCCGACAGGTTCTCGACGACGAGGTCGGCGTCCAGCTCGTGGGCCTGGTGGGTTGTGGCCAACGCCACGGTGGTCATGCCGGCGGCGCGGCCGGACAGGAGTCCTGCGGGGGCGTCCTCGAAGACGACGCAGTGGGCCGGGTCGACGCCCAGTGCGCGGGCGCCGAGCAGGTAGGGCTCGGGGTCGGGCTTGCCGCGGGTGATGTCGTCCGCGGCGACGAGGGTCTTGGGCAGGATGCCGACGGCGTCGAGCCGGGCCTCGGCGAGGCGGCGGGTCGCGGAGGTGACGACGGCCCAGCGGTCGGCCGGGAGCGCGTCGAGGAACTCCTTGGTGCCGGGCAGCAGGTGCACGCCGCCCCGGGGTACGTCGTCGACCTCCAGCTGCTCGATCCGCGCGACGGCCTCCGGCACGACGTCGGCGGGCAGCAGGTCGGCGGCTATCTCGGCGGCCGGCCGGCCGTGCAGCTCGACGCGGGCGAACTCCTCGGCCGTGAGGCCGTACTCCCCGGCCCATCGCGTCCAGCAGCGGTGCACGGACTCGAGGGAGGAGACGAGGGTTCCGTCGTTGTCGAACAGCAGGGCCTGTGCGTGGATCTTCATGCTCTCGACCCTACGGTGCGTGCCGGGGTCGGCCGCATCAGGCCTTTTGGCCCGTAATAGGGTCGCTGCATGCTTGATGCCCTGACGCTGGCGACCGGCGTCGCCGCGCTGCTGCTCGCCGCCTGGTGCGGCTGGGCCGCCTACCGCGATCAGCCGACCAAGGACTGGCACTTCATCGGGATGGCCGTGGTGACGCTGCTGACCCTGGTCCAGCTGGTCGTCGGCATCGTGCAGCTGGCGCGGGGCGAGAAGCCGGAGCAGGGGACGACGATCTTCGTGGCGTATCTGCTCGGGGCCTTCGCGTGCGTCCCGGCGGTGGGGTTCATGTCGCTCGCGGAGCGGACGAGGTGGGGCTCGGTGACGGTCGCGGCCGGCGGTGTCGTCCTCGCCGTCCTGGAGGTGCGGTTGTATGACATCTGGGGAGGCTGAGGTGACCGTGATGGAGGAGAAGCCGGCACGGACCCGGCTGATCAGCGGGCCCGGGATGCTGCTGGTGTGGCTGTACGGGGTGATGGTGGTCGGCGCGGTGTCGCGGTCCGCGTACCAGATCGCCACCGAGTTCGACCGTGCTCCGCTCGCGTACTCGCTGTCGGCGGTGGCGGGGCTCGTCTACGGCTTCATCACGTACTCGCTGGTACGCGGGGGTGAGCGGGCCCGCAGGGCGGCGCAGGTGTGTTGCGCCGCCGAGCTCGCGGGGGTGCTGACCGTGGGTACGTGGACCCTGATCGAGCCGTCGGCCTTCCCGGACGCGACGGTCTGGTCGGACTACGGCATGGGGTACGTCTTCATTCCGGTACTGCTGCCGCTGTCCGCGCTGTACTGGCTGCGGAAGTCCCGGAGCGCTACGCGGTAGCCGCGTAGGTTCCCGCCGCCTTCTCCAGGACGATCATCGGTACGCCGTCGGCGCCCTGCGACGTCCCCACCGTCTGGTATCCCACCCGGCGGTACAACCGCAGGTTGCCCTCGCTGCGGTGGCCGGTGTGGAGGCGGAACTTCTTGGCGCCCCGCTCCTCCGCCAGCGCCGCTTCCGCCGCGCGCAGCAGCCGCGCGCCGATGCCGTGGCCCTGGAGGCGGGGGTGGACACAGAGCTTGCCGATGGAGGCCGCGCCGTCCTCGGTCACGCTGCCGCGCACCGAGCCGACCACCTCGTCGCCGAGCCTCGCGACGAAGACGCAGTCCTCGGCGACCTCGTGACGGACGGAGTCGAGGGTTTGGACAAGCGGGTCGATGCGGTAGTTGCCGTACAGCGCGGCCTCGCTCTGGAAACAGAGGTACTGCAGCCGGAAGATCTGCTCGGCATCCTGCTCGGTCGCCACCGAGATGGTCACGCTCATGCCCATGTGCGCATGCCTCCCGCTCACCTGATCGCCTGTCGTCCCTCACTCCTATCCCCGTACTCAGCGCGCCGCAACCTCCGGTGCGAGCAATCTCCGCAGACATCCCAGGCATCTGGAACGTTCCGGGCCGAGAGTGCCCTGTGAGATACCCAACTCTCCTGCGATTTCCCGGTATGTCAGGTCCTTCGGGGAGAGCAGGGCCTCCAGCAGCCGGGGGCAGCGTCCCGGCAGGCGGCGCACGGCGTCCCGCAGGGCCCGGCGCCGGGCGGCGGCGAGGACGAGCTCCTCGGGGTCGCGGTCGGCGTCGTCGGCCGGCTCGGTCTCATACGGTCGTTCCAGTCGCGTCGTGCGGCGGGTGCGGCGCGCCTCGATACGGACGGCGCTGCGCAGCCAGCGGTGGGGGTCGCTGGGCGGGCCGTCGGCCTCAAGACGTTCCAGGAGACGGAGCCAGACCGCCTGCTCCAGGTCGCCCGGCTCGGTCCCCGAGGCATGTGCCTCGGCGGAGGTCTCGGCGGTGAGCAGCGGGCCCAGGCTGGTGACCAGGTCGTGCGTCATATGCAGGACGACGCGGCCGCCCGGGCGGCAGGTTGCCCGGGCGGCCGGCTTTCACCCCGATCGGGGAACAGGGCTCAGTCGTTGACGAAGTCCTCGCGGGCCAGCAGGCCGGTGTCGGGCTGGTCGGTGAAGACCCCGTCGATGCCCGTGGCGAAGTACGCCTCGTAGGCCCCGAAGACATCGCCGTAGGCGTCCGCGTCGGTGCCCTTGCGGAAGTCGGCGGGCAGGAAGGGGTTCTCGTTGCGCATGGTGTACGGGTGCAGGACCAGGCCCGCCTTGTGCGCGTCGGTCACCAGGGTGGTCGGCCGGGTGAGCTTGCCGCTCGCGTCCCTGGGGATGACCAGGTCGAGGGTCGGTCCGATGCCCTGGGCGTAGGAGGCGATCTCCTTCAGGCCCTCGGGGGTGATGAGGTCGGCGACCGTGCGCGGGTCGCCCGCCTCGACGAAGTCCCAGGGGCGGCTGTTCGCCGTGGACAGCAGGACGACGAGGGGGTTGCCGACGAGCCGGTTCAGGCGCTGGATGCTGGTGGGCTCGAAGGACTGCAGGATGACCGGCGAGTTCTTCCTGTCCTTGCCGTACTTGCGCAGCAGCCGGGCGACCCGTTCCTCCAGGCCGAGGCCCAGCTTGCGGAAGTAGCTGGGGTGCTTGGTCTCGGGGTAGATCCAGACCTGCCTGCCGCGCTTGCGGGTCTGCTCGTCCTGCCACTGGAGCACCTCTTCGAAGGTGGGGATCTCCCAGCGGCCGTCGTAGAGCGTGTTGTGCGGGCGGTTGGCGGGGATGCGCTCGATCGCGCGGAGCGTCTTCAGCTCGGCGAGGGTGAAGTCCTCGGTGAACCAGCCGGTGGTGGACACGCCGTCGAGGGTCTTGGTGGTCCTGCGGTCGGCGAACTCGGGGTGGTCGGCGACGTCGGTCGTGCCGCCGATCTCCGGCTCGTGGCGGCAGACGATGTGGCCGTCCTTGGTGGGCACCAGATCGCCGGCCTCGACGATGTCGGCGCCCAGGTCGAGGGCCAGCTGGTAGGAGCCGAAGGTGTGTTCCGGCCGGTAGCCGCTGGCTCCGCGGTGGCCGATGATCGTCGGCACGGGCAGGCTCTTCAGCCCGCCGCTCCCGGGCGAGGCGCCGGCGGCTCTCGCCGTGCCGGCCAGCCCGAGGGCGGCTCCGCCCGCGCCGAGCACGGCCGCGCCGAGGAGTGCCCGTCGTCCGGTCCCGCGCGCCTGTTCGTTCGACTCCTGCGTTCCCATGAGCGCCCTCCTGCCGTCGGCCCGTCAGTGCGGGCTGATGGTAGGTGCGTGCACATGACGAGTGGGAGACCTTGGCGGGAACACGCCGGTGACACGAGATGTCGTACGGGAACAGATGTGTGACGGGCCGTCGGCTTCAGGGGGGCGGGCCGGGGTACGCGGTCAGTGCTGAGCCGGGGCCGGATCGGCCGCACCGGTTCCCGGGTATGCCGACGCCCCGGCGTCCGCCCCCGGCGCGCGACCCCGGCCAGAGCGTTCCGGCCGGATTGCCGTCCGGCAACGCCGCACCACCCCAGGTGGACATGCGTCAACAGTGAGTAATACCTAGGTGAACCAGCCGCGCCCGATGTGCACTACTCCCCGGGCCGCGAGTAATGTCCTCACCTGCACAGACTCATACCGACTCCTTCGACAACCCACTTGACACCGGAGGGCCCGTTGTCCCGCTTCGCGCTCATCAAGGCAGTGCTCGGACCGATCATGCGCCTGATGTTCCGCCCACAGGTGGAGGGCGCGGAGCACATCCCGGGCGACGGCCCGGTGATCCTGGCCGGCAACCACCTGACGTTCATCGACTCGATGATCTTGCCCCTGGTCTGCGACCGGCAGGTCTTCTTCATCGGCAAGGACGAGTACGTCACCGGCAAGGGCCTCAAGGGCCGGCTGATGGCCTGGTTCTTCACCGGCGTCGGCATGATCCCGGTCGACCGGGACGGCGGCCGGGGCGGGGTCGCGGCGCTGATGACCGGCCGCCGGGTGCTGGAGGAGGGCAGGGTCTTCGGCATCTACCCGGAGGGCACCCGCTCCCCCGACGGGCGGCTGTACCGGGGGCGCACCGGTATCGCCCGGCTGACGCTGATGACCGGTGCGCCGGTGGTCCCGTTCGCCATGATCGGCACGGACAAGATCCAGCCGGGTGGGGCGGGTATGCCTCGGCCGCGCAAGGTGACGGTGCGGTTCGGGGAGGCGATGGAGTTCTCGCGGTACGAGGGGATGGACCGGGACCGTTATGTGCTGCGGGCCGTCACCGACTCGGTGATGACCGAGGTCATGCGGCTGTCCGGGCAGGAGTACGTGGACATGTACGCCAGCAAGGCCAAAGAGGCCGCGTAGCGCCGTTCCGGTGCTCGGGTACTCAGGGCCGGCTGTCCAGCCGTTGGTCCCGCAGCGTGAACCACGCGGCTGCCGCCGCTGCCAGCAGTACCGCCGCACCTGCCCCCGCCGCCAGCGCCAGGCCGTCCACGAAGGACTGGCGGGCCGCCTCCAGCAGGGCCCCGGAGGTACGGGCGGGCAGGTGTGCCGCCGCCTCCACCGCGCCGCCCAGTGACTCGTGGGCCTCGGCCGGGGTGCCCGCCGGGGCGGTGAAGCCCCGGTAGACGCCGGTCACGATGGAGCCGAGTACGGCGATGCCGAGGGCCGCGCCGAGTTCGTACGCCGTCTCGGACACCGCGGACGCCGCGCCCGCCTGTTCCTTGGGCACGCTGGAGAGGATCACATCGGCGGTGACGGTGAACGAGAGACCGGCGCCGAGGCCGACGACCAGCAGGGCCGTGCCCAGCAGCGGGTAGCCGGTGGACTGCTCGACGACGGTCAGCGCGGCGAGTGCGAGGCCGATGGCCGCGAGTCCGCCGGAGACCACGGCCCGCACCGAGAAACGCCGGGCCGTGCGACCGGCGACCAGACCGGCCGCCACCGCACCGACCGCGGCGGGCAGTTCGGCGAGTCCCGCCTCGAACGGCCGCCTGCCCTGCACGAGTTGCAGGTACTGGGAGAGGAAGAACACCAGCCCGGACAGCCCCAGGATGGTCAGCAGGTCGGCCAGGACCGCCCCGCTGAAGCCGCGGTTGCGGAACAGCCGCATGTCCAGCAGCGGGGTCGGCAGCGTGAGCTGGCGGCGCACGAAGCCGTACAGTGCCGCCGCGCCCAGCAGACCCGCGGCGGGCGCCTCCCAGGTGAGTCCGTGCGTGGCGGCCTCCTTGACGGCGTAGACGACACCGACCATGCCGACCAGCGACAGCACCACGCTGAGCATGTCCCAGGGGCCGGGGTCCGGGGTGCGCGACTCGGGCAGCAGCCTGATGCCGACGAGCACCAGGACCGCCATCACGGGCAGGTTGATCAGGAAGACCGAGCCCCACCAGAAGTGCTCCAGCAGGAAGCCTCCGGCGACCGGGCCGACGGCCGTGCCGGCCGAGGCGGTCGCACCCCAGATGCCGACGGCGAGGCTGCGTTCGCGCGGGTCGTGGAAGAGGTTGCGGATCAGGGCGAGCGTGGCGGGCATCAGGGTGGCGCCCGCGACGCCGAGCAGCGCCCGGGCCAGGATCATCAGCTCGGGTGTGAACGCGTAGGCGTTGAGGACGGATATCGCGCCGAACGCCGTGGCGCCGCCGAGCAGGATCCGCTTGCGGCCGATGCGGTCGCCGAGGCTGCCCATGGAGACGAGCAGACCGGCGATGACGAAGGAGTAGACGTCGCCGATCCAGAGGAGCTGGGTTCCGGAGGGCTTCAGATCCTCACTGATGTAGGGGGTCGCGAGACCGAGGACGGTCGCGTCGACGGCCACCAGCAGCACGGCGAGCACGAGGACGCAGAGCGCGAGCCAGCGGCCCGGGCGCTTCACCACCTCGTTCGGGCTCGCCGGCTGCAGGGTGCTGGTCATGGTTCCTCTCTCCGTAGCGCGCCGCCGAGCAGCAGCCCGACGATCATGTGGGTGAAGTCGTTCCGGGCGACGCGGCCTTCCGTGACCGCCCAGGCGCCGGACGCCAGCAGGCCGTACAGCGCCTCGGTGAGCCAGGCGGGGGTGAGGTCGATACGGAACTCGCCGGTCTGCTGACCGCGCCGGAACAGGTCGGCGATGCGATCGTCGATCCGGGCCCAGCCGGCGTTCTGCTCCTCGCCCTCGAACAGCTGGTTCTCGGTGTAGAGGAAGGCGAGCAGACCGGCGGCGGGCTCGATGGCGGCCACGAGCCGGTGTACGGCGTCGCTCGCGGGCCCCTCGTCCAGGCGGGCCGCGTCCAGAGCGGCCTCGCACTCGTCGATGCCGAGCGTCTCCAGTGCCCGGACGAGCGCGTCACGCCCGGCGAAGTGGCGGTGCAGTGTGGCCCGGCTGATCCCGGCCGCCTTGGCGACCTCGTCCATGGTCGCGGTGGATTTACGGGTCAGCAGGGCTGCGGCGGTGCGCAGTACGCGCTCACGATCGACGGCCATGAGACAAGCGTAGCCCATGTGAGACATTCATGTCTCATCATGGTCATGCGTGACTCATGATGGTCATGTGTGACTCACGCCGTCTGATCGGGAGCGATCGACGAGAGGGACCAGCGGCTCAGTGCCAGGGCAGCTGCCCGCGCCGCTCCCAGTAGGCGCGCGGCTCCTCGGCCAGCGTGGCGAGCCGTGCCAGCTGGTCGTCGTCGAGGTCGACGACGGCGGCGTGCAGGTTGGAGGCGAGCTGGGCGGTGGTCGCGGCGCCGGAGAGGACCACGCCGGCCCAGGGCTGCCGCAGGATCAGCGCCAGGGCGACCGCGTCACAGCCGAGACCGGTCTCCTGGGCCACGGCCTTCAGTACGTCCGCCGCGTGCGGCTCCGCGAGCCGACCGTTGGCCATGCCCTCCTTGACGATCACCGTGAGCCCGGCCTCGTGCGCCTCGGCGAGCGCGGGCGCGGCGGAGGTCTCCAGCGCGTTGTACGTGGACTGGACGGTACGGAAGAGTGGCTCGCCGTCGACCGTCACGGCGAGGGCGGCGCGGATGGCCTCGGCCTGGGCCGGGCCGCTGGTGGAGAAGCCGATGGTCAGTCCTGCCGCCGCGGCCTCGGCGAGCCTGGCGTGGAGCTCCTTGTCGGTGAGGGCGGGGCTGTCCGGGGTCACCGAGTGGATCTGGTAGAGGTCGAGGCGGTCGCCCAGCAGGGCGTCGGTCTCGGCGCGCTGCCGCTCGTACGTGGCGAGGCTGTGGTCCTTGACCTCGTGCTGTTCGGCGTCGGTGGACCAGTCGGCGGTGTAGGTGTAGCCCCACTTGCTGCCGACGACGACGTCTTCGACGTCCGGCCGGGCCGTCAGCCAGTCGGCGAGGAACTCCTCGGAGCGGCCGTAGGAGCGGGCGACGTCGAAGTAGCGGACGCCTTGGGCGTAGGCGGCGTCGAGGAGTTCGTGCGTACGCTCGCGCATCGCGTCGACACCGCGATCGGCCGGCAGGTCCCGCTCGCGGCCGAGGTTGATGTAGCCGGGCCGGCCGACGGCGGCGAGCCCCAGGCCGATGTGACAGGTGGGGGTGGTTGCTGAGGCCAGGCGGGCGAAGGGCATCGCGGGCTCCGTTCGGTCGGCTCCTTGGCGGCTGCCCGACCAACGTATCCCGCGACGCCCTCGGGGAAACGGAGCGGTTACCTCTTGGCGTTCGCCCACTCGTGCTGGGCCGCCACGTCCGCCTTCACCTCGGCGAGCTGGACGGCGACCGCGCTCGGTGCCGTACCGCCGCGGCCGTTGCGGGAGGCGAGCGCGCCGGGGACGTCGAGGACGGTACGCACCTCGGGGGTGAGGTGCGTGGAGATCTTCGCGAACTGCTCGTCGGTCAGCTCGTCCAGCTCCTTGCCCTCGGCCTCGGCGGCCTTCACGCACTCGCCGGCGACCTCGTGCGCGACGCGGAACGGCACGCCCTGCTTGACCAGCCACTCGGCGATGTCGGTGGCGAGGGAGAACCCGGCCGGGGCCAGCTCCTCCATGCGCTCACGGTGCACGGTGAGGGTGGCCATCATGCCGGTGAAGGCCGGGAGCAGGATCTCCAGCTGGTCGATGGAGTCGAAGACCGGCTCCTTGTCCTCCTGGAGGTCGCGGTTGTACGCGAGCGGGAGGGCCTTGAGCGTGGTCATGAGCCCGGTGAGGTTGCCGATCAGGCGGCCCGACTTGCCGCGCGCCAGCTCGGCGATGTCCGGGTTCTTCTTCTGCGGCATGATCGACGAGCCCGTCGAGAACGCGTCGTGCAGGGTCACGAAGGAGAACTCCTTCGTGTTCCAGATGATGATCTCCTCGGCGATCCGGGAGACGTTCACGCCGATCATCGCGGTGATGAAGGCGAACTCGGCGACGAAGTCCCGGGAGGCCGTGCCGTCGATGGAGTTGCCGGCGCTGCCGTGCTCGAAGCCGAGCTCCTGGGCGACCGCCTCCGGGTCCAGGCCGAGGGAGGAGCCCGCGAGCGCGCCCGAGCCGTACGGAGACACGGCCGTCCGCTCGTCCCACTGGCGCAGGCGTTCGGCGTCCCGGGACAGCGACTGGACATGGGCCAGGACATGGTGGGCGAAGAGCACCGGCTGGGCGTGCTGGAGGTGGGTGCGGCCGGGCATCGCCACGTCCGGGTGCGCCTCGGCCAGGCCGATCAGCGCGTCCTGGAGGTCGGCGATCAGGCCGCCGATCGTACGGGCGTGGTCCCGCAGGTACATGCGGAAGAGGGTCGCCACCTGGTCGTTGCGCGACCGGCCGGCGCGGAGCTTGCCGCCGAGGTCGGGGCCGAGGCGCTCCAGCAGGCCGCGCTCCAGGGCGGTGTGGACGTCCTCGTCGGCGATGGTGCCCACGAAGGAGCCGTCGGCGACATCCGCTTCGAGCTGGTCCAGCCCGGCGATCATCCGGTTCAGCTCGTCCTCGGTGAGCAGGCCCGCCTTGTGCAGCACGCGCGCGTGCGCACGGGAACCGGCGATGTCGTAGGGCGCGAGCCGCCAGTCGAAGTGGACGGACGCGGACAGCTTCGCCAGGGCCTCGGCGGGACCGTCGGCGAAACGGCCGCCCCAGAGCCGTACGTCACCGCTGTTGCTGCTCACTTGCGTTGCTCCTAGAGAGATACGGATGTGCCGCCGCCTCCCCTCTCGTGCGCGAGCGGGGAGGCGGTTGTCAGGCTAGTGCGTGTGAGGTGACCGGTCGCGGTTACGCGAGGTCGCGCTTGGCGGCGATCTTCGACGAGAGGCTGTAGATGTCGATGAAGCCCTTGGCCGCGGCCTGGTCGAAGGTGTCGCCGGTGTCGTAGGTGGCGAGGTTGAAGTCGTACAGCGACGACTCGGAGCGCCGGCCGGTGACGACCGCGCGGCCGCCGTGCAGGGTCATCCGGATGTCGCCGGAGACGTGCTGGTTGGCCTCGTTGACGAAACCGTCCAGGGCGCGCTTGAGCGGGGAGAACCACAGGCCGTCGTAGACCAGCTCGCTCCAGCGCTGCTCGACCTGCCGCTTGTAGCGGGCGAGCTCGCGCTCGACGGTGACGTTCTCCAGCTCCTGGTGGGCGGTGATCAGGGCGATCGCGCCCGGAGCCTCGTACACCTCACGCGACTTGATGCCGACGAGCCGGTCCTCGACCATGTCGATCCGGCCGATGCCCTGGGCACCGGCGCGCTCGTTGAGCTGCTGGATGGCCTGGAGCACGGTGACGGGCTTGCCGTCGATGGCGACCGGGACGCCCTCCTTGAAGGTGATGACCACCTCGTCGGCCTCACGCTGGACGGCCGGGTTCTGGGTGTACTCGTAGATGTCCTCGATCGGGGCGTTCCAGATGTCCTCCAGGAAGCCGGTCTCGATGGCGCGGCCGAAGACGTTCTGGTCGATGGAGTACGGGGACTTCTTCGTGGTCGCGATCGGCAGGCCCTTCTCCTCGCAGAAGGCGATGGCCTTGTCGCGGGTCATGGCGTAGTCGCGGACCGGGGCGATGCACTTGAGGTCGGGGGCGAGGGCGACGATGCCGGCCTCGAAGCGGACCTGGTCGTTGCCCTTGCCGGTGCAGCCGTGGGCGACGGTGGTGGCGCCGTGCTTCTTGGCGGCGGCGACGAGGTGCTTGACGATCGTCGGCCGGGACAGCGCGGAGACCAGCGGGTAGCGGTCCATGTAGAGGGCGTTGGCCTTGATCGCCGGGAGGCAGTACTCCTCGGCGAACTCGTCCTTGGCGTCCGCGACCTCGGCCTCGACGGCACCGCAGGCGAGCGCGCGCTTGCGGATGACGTCCAGGTCCTCGCCGCCCTGGCCGACGTCCACGGCAACGGCGATGACCTCGGCGCCCGTCTCCTCGGCGATCCAGCCGATGGCGACGGAGGTGTCCAGACCGCCGGAGTAGGCGAGTACGACGCGCTCGGTCACGGGTTTCTCCTCACAGTGCATTCGCTGACATGCATGAGTATGCAGGAGTCCGCATGATTCGTCAATCAGGGGCGAGGGAGGGTCGGATTTCGGTCATGCCGTGAGCAGATCGAACAGCGGTTGAACGCGAGCAACCGCTTTCCCGTACCTCTCGCCGAACGCAGGCGCCGCGTTTGTAAAACAACGACCCCCCTGACCCGAGTGAGGCATCCGCATGTCCAGGGCTCTTCCGAAGTACAACAAGCGTCGCGTCGCGATCATCGGCGGCGCCGCCGCGGTGGCGCTGTCCGGCGCGGTGATCGCCGGTTCCGCCCTCGCCGGGGAATCGTCCAAGAGCAACGGCACGGACGCGAAGACGCTGGCGAGCCCCGGCACCATCACGTGTCCGGACGTCACCGACCAGCTGCCGGAGATCCCCGCCTCCGCGCAGGCCGAGGTCGACCGCAACCTCGCCCAGCTTCAGACCCAGATCGACGAAGCCAACAAGCGCCTCGTCGACACCGTCGGTCAGGGTGGCCCCAACTTCGTGCAGAACGCCATCCTCGGCCCGCTGGAGGACAAGCGCGTCGCCGCCCTCAACCGCATCGAGACCGCCATCGGCCGCGCCGCCGAGAAGCCGGAGGGCCTGGAGGCGTTCGCCGCCTGCACCCTCAACGCGGACGGCGCGGCCGGCGCGGGCGAGCAGGCGGGCACCGGTGAGGAGGCCGGAGCCGAGGCCGGCGCGGGCGAGGAGGCCGGCGCGGGCGCAGAGGCCGGAGCCGGGGCGGGCGCGGGCGCGGGCGAGGAGGCCGGTGCCGGAGCCGAGGCGGGCGCGGGTGGCGAGGCCGGCAACGCCGGGGCGGGCACCATCAGCTGCCCGGACGTCGCCTCCCAGCTGCCGGCGATCCCGGCCTCCGCGCAGGCCGAGGTCGACCGCAACCTGACGCTGCTGGACACGCAGGTCGCCGAGGCCAACAAGCGGCTCGTCGACACCGTCGGCCAGGGTGGCCCCAACTTCGTGCAGAACGCCATCCTCGGCCCGCTGGAGGACAAGCGCGTCTCCACCATCAACCGCATCGCCACCGCGATCGGCCGCACCGCCGAGCGCCCGGCCGGCCTGGACTCGCTGGCCGCCTGCACGCTCTCGAAGTGATGTGACAGACAGCCGTGGCCGCCCCGTTGGCACGCCGGCCGGGGCGGCCACCGCAACTCCCCGATTCCTTAGACAGGCAAAAGACATGCGCTCATAATCGTTAGACATGGGAAAGACTTACGAGCGCATAGACGGCAGACTCCGCACCTTCATCGAGTCCCAGCCCCTCTTCTTCACCGCCACCGCCCCCTTGTCCGCCGACGGCACGGTCAACCTCTCCCCCAAGGGCCTCAAGGGCTCCTTCGCGGTGCTCGACGAGCACACGGTGGCCTACCTCGACTTCGCCGGCTCCAACGCCGAGACGATCGCGCATCTGCGTGAGAACGGCCGGATCACCCTGATGTGGTGCGCCTTCCAGGGACCGCCGAACATCGTCCGCGTCCACGGCCGCGGTGAGCCGGTCTTCCGCGACGACCCGCGCTTCAGGGAACTGCTCCCCCACTTCCCGGACATCGACCCGACCCGGCACGGCCTGCGCGCGATCATCGTCGTGACGGCCGAACTGGTCCGCGACACCTGTGGATACGCGGTGCCCTTCATGACGTACGAGGCGGACCGTGACCTGCACGGCAAGCGCTTCGCACGCGAGGACGACGCCTCGCTGAGCGAGTACTTCACCAAGAAGGAGCACATCGCGAGCAGCCTGGACGGCCTACCCGGGCTGCCGTTGCCGCTGCCGCCCTCTACGGTCTGAACCATGCGCCCCGGTGTCCTCGCCCTCGCCTCCCTGTCCCTCCTGGTGCCCGGCGGCGGCCCGCCGTCCGAGCCGTTGCCGGCGCGGATGGCCGGCACCGGGGGCGGCACCCAGCTCATCACCGCCGTGGCCCCCCGGACCGCTTCGACGTCCGGCACCGTGACGTGGTGGGACCTCAGACGCGGGAGATGGGTCAAGGCCGGTTCCGCTCCGGCCTTCTTCGGAGCCGGGGGCCTGGTCGAGGGTGCCTCCCGCAGACAGGGCACCGGCACCACACCGACCGGGCTGTACGACCTGCCGTACGCCTTCGGCATCTCGGCGGCGCCGGGCGGGACGGCGTACAAGTACCGCCGGGTGCGCGCCACCTCCTGGTGGTGCCAGGACAACGACTCCCGCCGGTACAACCGGTGGACCGAGCCCCGGGCGGCGGACTGCCGGGCCGCCGAGGCCGAGCACCTGATCTCGTACGGAACGCGGTACGCGCACGCGATGGTCATCGGGTTCAACTACGAACGTCCGGTGCGGGGGCGCGGCGCCGGCATCTTCCTGCACGTCAGGGGCCGCGGTCCCACGTCCGGTTGCGTGTCCGTACCGCTGGACGCGATGCGGCGGATCCTGCGGTGGGCGGATCCGGGGGCGCGGCCGCATGTGGCCATCGGGACGGCGAGCGGGGCGACGGCGATCACGCGCTACTGAGGCGGTCTCAAAACCCACCGCCATGAGCATGCGTTACTGCCAGTCACACCGGCTCGCACCGGACTCGGCAGGACGCTGAACACTCTGAGGTCGCGGCACGTATCTGTGGGCCAAGGGTCCCGTACCCACGGAGGAACCGTGACCACCACGCTCGCCGGCGGCCGTGCCGCCCGCCGCCAGACGATGCGCCGCATCCGTCCGCGCCGCTCCCCGGCCGTCCCGTTGTTGCTCGCCGTAGGGGCGGGCGCGGCGGGCGTGCTGTGGCTGTGGTGGGACAACACGCCGTCCCTCGCGGACGACACCGCCAAGATCCTGGCGGCCGGCCGGATCACCGGCCTGCTCGCGGGCTACCTGATGGCACTCGTGGTGCTGCAGATGGCCCGGGTGCCCGCGCTGGAGCGGCGGGTGGGCTCGGACCGGGTCGCCCGCTGGCACGCGATGAGCGGTCGCTACACGCTCTGTCTGGTCATCGCCCACGTCTTCCTCACCATGTGGGGCTATGCCCTGCAGGCGGGCAAGACCCTCGGCGACATCGTCCAGCAGACCGTCGACTCCATCAACCAGCTGCCGGACATGGGCAAGGCGGCCATCGGCACCGGCCTGCTGTTCGTCATCGGGCTGCTCTCGATCGGCGGGGTGCGCCGCCTGATCGGGTACGACACCTGGTACCACGTGCACCTGCTCACCTACGCGGCGGTGTACCTGACGTTCTGGCACCAGATCACCACCGGCAACGAGTTCGCCGTCGAGCCCTCCGCCAAGACTTTCTGGTACGGGCTCTACGGGGTGGTGACGGCTCTGGTGGTCTGGTACCGGATCCTCACCCCGATCCGGCTGAACCTGCGGCACCGGATGCGCGTCGAGGCGGTCATCGAGGAGACGCCCGGCATCGTGTCGGTGCTCATCGGCGGGCGCAAGCTGCACCGCATCGGCGCGGAGGCCGGGCAGTTCTTCCGGTGGCGGTTCCTGGCGCCGGGCATGCGGTTCAGCTCCCACCCGTACTCGCTGTCGGCGCCGCCCCGCCCGGACATGCTGCGGATCACCGTGAAGGCGATCGGCGACCACACCGCCCGGCTGCGTGAGCTCACGCCCGGTACCAAGGTGTGGGCCGAGGGCCCGTACGGCGCGATGACCGCCCAGCGCCGCAGCCGCGGCAAGGTGCTGCTGGTCGCGGGCGGTGTCGGCATCACCCCGATGCGGACCCTCTTCGAGACGCTGCCCGGCGCGGCCGGTGACATCACGCTGCTCTACCGGGCCAACAGCACCCAGGACCTGGCCCTGTGGGACGAGCTGGCCAAGATCGCCGATGAGCGCGGCGCCCGGCTGATGTACGCGGTCAACAGCCCGGACGGGGAACGTCCGGACATCTCGGCCGAGCGGCTGCGCCAGAAGCTGCCGGACATCGACAAGCACGACGTCTTCATGTGCGGGCCGCCCGGGTTCGCGCAGCAGGTGTACGAGGCACTGCGCGGCGCCGGAGTCCCCGCCCGCCGCATCCACCACGAGTCGTTCGAGATGTGACGACCGGACATCGGGATCTTCGGGATCCTCGGGATCTTAGGGAATCAGGAGCTCAGGAGAGATGAGGAAGAGCCACCCCGTCCGGCGCGCCGTGCTCGCCACCGCCGCCACCGTGTCCGGGATCGTGCTGATGCTGTCGCTGAAGCCGGCGTCCGACCCGGCCTCCGCGCAGGCCGGTGGTGCGGCGCAGCCGCCCGTCGCGGGGCAGGAGGCTCCGCAGGGCGGCGCCCAGGCCGCCGCGAACGGCACGGTCACCGGGGACGCGGCCCAGACCCAGTACGGCGCCGTGCAGGTGCGTCTGACGGTCAGCGGCGGCAAGATCACCAAGGCGGAGACGGTCCAGGCGCCCAAGGGCGGACGCAGCGACCAGATCACCGCCGACGCCGTGCCCAAGCTCAACCAGGCGGCGGTCGCCGCGCAGAGCGCCGAGATCGACGCGGTGTCCGGGGCGACGTACACGAGCGCCGGATACAAGCAGTCCCTGCAGTCGGCGCTGGACAAGGCGCAGGCCGCCGGATCGGGAGCCGCTCAGGGCGCGCAGACCGTGACCGGCAGCGTGGCGCAGACGCAGTACGGGCCGGTCCAGGTCCGCATCACCGTCAGCGGCGGCAAGATCACCAAGGCGGAAGCGGTCCAGGCGCCCAAGGGCGGACGCAGCGACCAGATCACCCAGAACTCCGTACCCAAACTCAACCAGGCCGCCGTGGCCGCCGGAAACGCCGACATCGACGCCGTCTCCGGAGCGACCTACACCAGCGCCGGATACAAGCAGTCCCTCCAGTCCGCGCTGGACCAGGTGCAGGCCGCCGGCTCCGGTGCCTCCCAGGGCTCGGGGAACGCACAGGGTTCGGGTGACGCGCAGGCCGCCCGCACCGTGACCGGCAGCGTGGCGCAGACGCAGTACGGGCCGGTCCAGGTCCGCATCACCGTCAGCGGCGGCAAGATCACCAAGGCGGAAGCGGTCCAGGCACCCAAGGGCGGACGCAGCGACCAGATCACCCAGAACTCCGTACCCAAACTCAACCAGGCCGCCGTGGCCGCCGGAAACGCCGACATCGACGCCGTCTCCGGAGCGACCTACACCAGCGCCGGATACAAGCAGTCCCTCCAGTCCGCGCTGGACCAGGCCGGTGGCTGACACGGTGGCCGAATCCGCACAGGCTCCCGCCGCGGTACGTCACGCGGAGGAGGTGATGGGGACCGTCTTCTCCTTCGACGTCCGCGGCGGGGATCCCGTTGCCGTGCGGTCGGCGCTCGCGGAGGCGATCGCCGGACTGCACCGGGTCGACGAGGTGTTCAGCACCTACCGCGACGACAGCCAGGTCTCCCGGCTGGCGCGCGGTGAGCTGACCGTCGAGGACTGCGATCCCGAGGTCGCCGAGGTGCTGGAGCTGGGCGCCGAGGCCGAGCGGTTGAGCGACGGCTGGTTCAGCACGTCGTACGAGGGCCGCCTCGACCCGACCGGGATCGTCAAGGGCTGGTCCGCGGAACGCGCGGCCCGGCGGCTGGCGGCGGTGCCCGGAGTGACCGGCGTGAGCGTCAACGGCGGCGGCGACGTCCAGTTGCTCGGCACGCCGGGGCCGCAGCGGCCGTGGCGGGTGGGCGTGTCGGACCCGCTGAGGCCGGGTGGGCTGGCGGCGGTGGTCTCCGCGTCCGGCACCTCGGAGCTGGCCGTCGCCACATCCGGCACCGCCGAACGCGGCACCCACATCGTCGATCCCCGCACGGGCCGCTCCGCGGTCACCGACCTGCTGGCGGTCACGGTGGTCGGCCCTCGCCTGACGTGGGCGGACTGCTGGGCGACGGCAGCCTTCGCGATGGGGTCGAGGGAAGGGTTGCGGTGGCTGGAGTCGCTGCCGGACGTGGAGGCGCTGCTGATCACGGCGGGGGACGAGGTGCGGTGCACTGGGGGCCTGGCCGCCCGGTTGGGATGACCGGGCAGCCCACCGCCCCTCTCAGTGGCCGTTCTGCGCCAACCGCAGCAGATGATCGGCCAGGGCCTGCCCGCCCGTCGGCTCCCGGCTGATCAGCAGCAACGTGTCGTCACCGGCGATGGTCCCCAGGATGTCGTGCAGCTCGGCCTGGTCGATGGCCGACGCCAGGAACTGCGCGGCACCCGGCGGCGTCCGCAGCACCACCAGGTTCGCGGACGCCTCCGCGGAGATCAGCAGCTCCTGGGAGAGCCGCCGCATCCGCTCCTCCTTCGCCGATCCCCCCAGCGGTGCACGGGGGGTGCGGAAACCCCCCTCACTCGGCACCGCGTAGATCAGGTCGCCGTCGGTGTTGCGGATCTTCACCGCGTTCAGCTCGTCCAGGTCCCGGGAGAGCGTCGCCTGAGTGACGCTCAGCCCGTCGTCCGCGAGCAACTTCGCCAGTTGGCTCTGCGAGCGCACCGGCTGCCGGTTGAGGATGTCCACGATCCGGCGGTGGCGGGCGGTGCGCGTCTGCGGCACGGCCGGGCCGGCGTGCTGCTCGTGGTCCTGCGCCTGGCTCATCGTCGTCTCATTCTCCGGATCGTCCGTCCCCGTCGGCCTCGGCGGCCTTGTCAAGGATGCCGGGCAGTGCCCCGAGGAAGGCGTCCACCGCGTCGTCGCCGAGGGTCAGCGGCGGCATCAGCCGTACGACATCGGGGGCGGGCGCGTTCACGAGGAAACCGGCGTCCTGAGCCGTCTGCTGCACCTTCGGTGCGAGCGGCCCGGTGAGCACGATACCGAGGAGAAGGCCCGCTCCCCGGACATGACCGATCAACGCGTGGCCCAGGGATTCGATCCCGTCACGCAGCTTCTCGCTCTGCCGCTTGACGTTCTCCAGCAGCCCCTCGGACTCGATCGTGTCCAGCACGGCCAGCCCCGCGGCGCAGACGACCGGATTCCCGCCGAAAGTCGTGCCGTGATGCCCGGGCCGGAGCAGCTCCGCGGCCCGTCCGAAGGCGACGGTCGCGCCGAGGGGCAGCCCGCCGCCGAGGCCCTTGGCGAGGGTGACGACGTCCGGCAGGACGCCCTCGTGGGCCTGGTACTCGAACCAGTGCCCGGTGCGGCCGATGCCCGTCTGCACCTCGTCCAGGACCAGCAGCGCACCCGCGTTGGCGGTGATGGCGCGCGCGGCCTTCAGATAGCCCGCCGGGGGCACGACGACCCCGTTCTCGCCCTGGATCGGCTCGATGACGACGAGGGCCGTCTCCTCGGTGACCGCGGCGGCCAGCGCCTGTGCGTCCCCGTACGGCACGTGCGTGACGTCGCCGGGCAGCGGCAGGAACGGCTCCTGCTTGCCGGGCTGCCCGGTCAGCGCGAGGGCGCCCATCGTACGGCCGTGGAAGCCGCCCTGGGTGGCGACCATGTGCGTCCGCCCGGTCAGCCGGCCGATCTTGAACGCGCCCTCGTTGGCCTCGGCACCGGAGTTGCAGAAGTACACCTTGCCGTCGCGGCCGAAGAGCTGGAGCAGCCGCTCGGCGAGTGCGACGGGCGGCTCGGCGATGAACAGGTTGGAGACGTGGCCCAGCGACGCCATCTGCCGGCTGACCGCCTCGACGACCGCCGGGTGGGCGTGCCCGAGGGCGTTGACCGCGATGCCGCCGACGAAGTCGAGGTACTCGTTGCCGTCGGCGTCCCACAGCCGGGCGCCCTCACCGCGTACCAGGGGCAGGCGGGGGGTGCCGTAGTTGTTCATGAGTGCGCCCTGCCATCGGGCGGTCAGTTCCTGGTTGCTCACGACGCCCCCTGTTCGTCGGGCACGACCATCGTGCCGATGCCCTCGTCGGTGAAGATCTCCAGCAGGATGGAGTGCTGGACCCGGCCGTCGATGACGCGGGCGGTGTTCACGCCGTTGCGCACGGCGTGCAGACAGCCCTCCATCTTCGGCACCATGCCGGAGGACAGCTCCGGCAGCAGCTTCTCCAGCTGGGAAGCGGTGAGGCGGCTGATCACCTCGTCGCTGTTCGGCCAGTCCTCGTAGAGGCCCTCGACGTCCGTGAGGACCATGAGGGTTTCGGCGCCCAGTGCAGCAGCGAGTGCCGCAGCCGCCGTATCAGCATTGACGTTGTAGACATGTCCGTCGTCCTGGGAACGGGCGATCGACGAGACGACCGGGATCCGGCCGTCGGCGAGCAGTGCCTCGATCGCGCCCGTGTCGATGTCGGTGATCTCGCCCACCCGCCCGATGTCGACCAACTCGCCGTCGATCTCGGGCTGGTGCCTGGTGGCGGTGATGGTGTGCGCGTCCTCGCCGGTGAGGCCCACGGCGAGCGGGCCGTGCTGGTTGAGCAGCCCGACCAGCTCACGCTGCACCTGTCCGGCCAGCACCATGCGGACGACGTCCATGGCGTCCTCGGTGGTGACCCTGAGGCCCGCCTTGAACTCGCTGACGATGCCGTGCCTGTCGAGGGCGGCGCTGATCTGCGGGCCGCCGCCGTGCACGACGACGGGCTTGAGGCCGGCGTGGTGCAGGAACACCACGTCCTGTGCGAAGGCGGCCTTCAGCTCCTCGTCGACCATGGCGTTGCCGCCGAACTTGATGACGACGGTCTTGCCGTTGTGCCGGACCAGCCAGGGCAGCGCCTCGATGAGGATCTGCGCCTTGGGCAGTGCGGTGTGTTTACGCGTAGTGCTCATGAGGAGTAGGCGCTGTTCTCGTGGACGTAGTCGGAGGTGAGGTCGTTGGTCCAGATCGTGGCGGTCTCCTGGCCGGCGGCCAGGTCGGCGACGATGTGCACCTCGCGGTAGCGCATGTCGACGAGTTCGCGGTCCTCTCCGAAGGAGCCGTTCTTGCAGACCCAGACGCCGTTGATGGCGACGTTCAGCTGGTCGGGCTCGAAGGCGGCGGAGGTCGTGCCGATGGCGGACAGCACGCGGCCCCAGTTGGGGTCCTCGCCGTGGATGGCGCACTTGAGGAGGTTGTTGCGGGCGATGGAGCGGCCCACCTCGACGGCGTCCGCTTCGGTGGCGGCGCCCACGACCTCGACCTTGATGTCCTTGCTGGCGCCCTCGGCGTCGCGGATCAGCTGCTGGCCGAGGTCGTCGCAGACGGCCCGTACGGCCTCGGCGAACTCCTCGTACTCCGGGACGACTTCCGAGGCTCCCGAGGCGAGCAGCAGCACGGTGTCGTTGGTGGACATGCAGCCGTCGGAGTCGACGCGGTCGAAGGTGACCCGGGTGGCGGCGCGCAGGGCCTTGTCCAGCACCTCGCTGTCGAGGTCGGCGTCGGTGGTGAGGACGACGAGCATGGTCGCGAGGCCGGGGGCGAGCATGCCGGCGCCCTTGGCCATGCCGCCGACGGTCCAGCCGTCCTTGGTGACGACGGACGTCTTGTGGACGGTGTCGGTCGTCTTGATGGCGATGGCGGCCTTCTCGCCGCCGTGCTCGGAGAGCTGGGCGGCGGCGGTCTCGACGCCCGGCAGCAGCTTGTCCATGGGCAGGAGCACGCCGATGAGGCCGGTGGAGCAGACGGCGACCTCGATGGCACCCCGCCCGAGCACCTCGGCGGCCTTCTCGGCGGTGGCGTGGGTGTCCTGGAAACCCTTGGGGCCGGTACAGGCGTTGGCGCCCCCGGAGTTGAGGACGACGGCGGACACCTGGCCGCTCTTGAGGACCTGCTCGGACCACAGCACCGGAGCGGCCTTGACGCGGTTGGAGGTGAAGACGCCCGCGGCGGCGCGGCGGGGGCCGTTGTTGACCACGAGGGCCAGGTCGGGGTTGCCGTTCTCCTTGATTCCGGCGGCGATGCCCGCCGCCGTGAATCCCTTCGCTGCCGTCACGCTCACGGCGCAACTCCGATCGTCGTCAGTCCGGTGGTCTCGTCGAGACCCAGGGCGATGTTCATGCTCTGGACGGCACCGCCCGCGGTGCCCTTGGTGAGGTTGTCGATGGCGCTGATCGCGATGATCCGTCCCGCGGCGGCGTCGTACCCGACCTGCACCTGAACGGCGTTGGAACCGTAGACGGACGCCGTGGCGGGCCACTGCCCCTCGGGAAGGAGGTGCACAAACGGTTCGCCGGTGAAGGCCTTCTCGTACGCGGCGCGGACGGAGTCGGCGGTGACGCCTTCACGAGCCTTCGCACTGCACGTGGCGAGGATGCCCCGGGGCATCGGCGCGAGGGTCGGTGTGAAGGAGACGGAGACGGTCTCACCGGCGGCCGCGCTGAGGTTCTGGATCATCTCGGGCGTGTGCCGGTGGACGCCGCCCACCCCGTACGGCGACATGGAGCCCATGACCTCGCTGCCCAGCAGGTGGGGCTTGGGCGCCTTGCCCGCGCCGGAGGTGCCGGAGGCGGCGACGATGACGGCCTCGGTCTCGGCGATGCCCGCCGCGTACGCCGGGAAGAGTGCCAGCGACACGGCGGTCGGGTAGCAGCCGGGCACCGCGATGCGCCTGGACCCCTCCAGCGCAGCGCGGCCGCCCGGCAGTTCGGGGAGGCCGTAGGGCCAGGTGCCGGCGTGCGGGGAGCCGTAGAACTTCTCCCAGTCGGCGGCGTTTGTGAGCCGGAAGTCGGCGCCCATGTCGATCACGAGCACGTCCGGCCCGAGCCGCTCGGCGACGGCGGCGGACTGCCCGTGCGGCAGCGCGAGGAAGACGACGTCGTGCCCGGCGAGGACGTCCGGGGTGGTCTCCTCAAGGACCCGGTCGGCCAGCGGCAGCAGGTGCGGCTGGAGCGCGCCGAGCTTCTGTCCCGCGTTGGAGTTGCCGGTCAGGGCACCGATCTCGACCTCGGGGTGCGCCAGGAGCAGACGCAGCAGTTCCCCGCCCGCGTATCCACTCGCTCCGGCCACTGCCGCACGTACCGCCATGGAACCTCCTCCTAGATGGCATGACTATACGTTTCCATGCACGTTTATGCAATCCATGTCGGCAGGTCGCGGGGAGGAGCCAGGGACGCGGAACGGGCCCCGCGCGGGCTCTCTCGGCGGTCCGCGCGGTCGCGTTCGACAATGATCTCCATGACACCGATCACCGGCCTGGACCTGACCGGCTTCACCGCGCGTGAGCCCGGCGTGTGGACCGACGAGCGAGGACTCGTCCTGTCGGTCCACTTCTTTCCCCTCGTACCGGACCTTCCGGCCTCACTGGAGGACCCCGACCGGCTCCGGTCCGGTCTCGCGCGGGGTGCGGCCGGGGCGGGCGGGGGGCTCATCGAGGCGGTGCTCGGGGCCGTGGACGGTGTGCCCGCGGTCCGGCAGTTGATCAAGGTGCCGCGGCCGAACGGCCACGGCCAGGTCTTTCTCGGGTCCTGGACGGTCCCGCGGGCCGGCTGCAGCACGGTCCTGAAGGTGCAGGCCGCCGAGGGCGCGACCACCGGGATGCGCGAGGCGATGGTCATGGCGCAGGTGGGCCCGGCCGGCTATTTCCGGCAGCACCCGTACGCACCCGGCCTGAGCGGCGGCCTGCCGTACCACGTGGGAGACCACGAGCAGTGGGACCCGCAGTTCCCCGACCACCCGCTCACCCTCGTCCGCGAGGCCCTTGAGCGGATCACACCGACCGTCACGCTCGACGACCGGTTCAAGGTCCTCCCGCCCTTCCGGACGTGAGACGCGCGCGGGCTGCCGCCCTGGTGGACGGCAGCCCGCGGATCCGGTCCCGACGGTTACCTCTGCTTGATCCGCAGGAAGGTGACGGAGTTGGCCGGGAAGGTGTACGTGAACTTGGCGCCGACCCCCGAGAAGGTCGACGTCACCGGCGTGACCGGAGTGTCCGTCTCGGTGTTCACCGCGCCCTGGTCGGCGGCCAGGGTGGTGACCCGGGCCGTGTCGGCGACCTTGGCGCCGCAGAGGTCGATCGCGGTACGGGCCGCCGCGTCCTGGGCGTTGACGACCTTGACGATCAGGTCACCGGTCCGGGCGTCCTCGGTGACGACCTGCCGGAACGGCTCGGCCGGCTTGTTGTCGGTGAAGCTGCCCCACTCCTTGCCGTCGAGGTAGAGGGTCACCTGGCGGCCGCGCACCTTGATGTCGATGTCGTAGGCGCGGCCCGTCTCGATCGACCCGGCCTTGGTGATCAGCGTTCCCTTGCCGCCGTCCACGGCCTGCTCGACGGCGGACTGGGTGTTGTTCCAGCCGCCCAGGTTCCACCAGTAGTAGTTGCCGGTGTCCTTGACGCCGAAGGCGACGAGGAAGCCCTCCTTGCCGGACTTCTTGGTGGCCTTCACATGCAGGTCGTAGTCGTGCCAGGACGGGTCGCCGGCCTGGACCATGGTGTTCTCGGCGGCGGCGTCCGTCTGGACGTACTGGCCGTCCTGGATGCTCCAGCTGCCGCCCCCGGTGTGGGTCCACCGGGAGGCGTCACCGGAGAAGTCGTCGCTGAGCAGCGTCGAGCCGTCCGCGGCGGTCACCTTCACGTCGTCGTACGCCGCGCTGGTCGCCCACGTCGACAGGCCGACGGCACCGGTGATGGGGCCGCTGACGTTCGGCGTGGTGGTCGCCTTCGACGGGACCACGCGTTCGCCGACGTTGTTCATGAAGAGCTTCTGGACCTCGTAGTTCGTCGAGTTCCAGGAGGCGCGGTTGTTGAACCAGATCAGGTCCGGCCGCCACTGCACGTAGTCCTCGTTGGCGAGCAGCGGTGCGTACGAGGCGAGCTTGACGACGTCCGCGTTGCGCTCCAGGCCGGTCATGAAGGCGGCCTCGGAGAGGGCGTTCTTCCAGGCGTTGCCCTGGGAGGCGTACTCGCCGAGGAAGACCTTCGGGCCGTTCCTGTCGTAGGAGTCGTAGCGGTCGTTGTTCTGAAGGAACCACTGCGGGTTGTTGTAGTAGTGCTCGTCGACCATGTCGACCTTGGCGTCCCGGTTGAGCTGCCAGGCCGTGTCGAAGGTCGTGCCGGAGTCGTCCGGGCCGGAGTTGGAGATGACGGTGATGTCCGGGTACTTGGCCTCGATGGCGGCCCGGAACTGCTGGAAGCGGGCGAAGAACTCCTTCGGGAGGTTCTCCTCGTTGCCGACCTCGATATGGGTGAGGTGGAAGGGCTTGGGGTGGCCCATCTGTGCGCGCACCTTGCCCCACTTCGACGTCGCCGGCCCATTGGCGAACTCGATGAGGTCGAGGGTGTCCTGGATGTGCCGCTTGAGCAGGGCGTCGTCGTCGGTGGCCTTGTTCTGTCCGCAGCCGGTCACCAGGGCCGGGACGACGGGCAGCGGCATGGCGCCGATGTCCTCGGAGAAGCGGAAGTACTCGTAGTAGCCGATGCCGTAACTCTGGTTGTAGCCCCAGAAGTTGGCGTTGGTGGCGCGCTCCTCGACCGGGCCGATGGTGTCCTTCCACTGGTAGGAGCGTTTGCGCTGCCAGCCGGAGGCCTCGCTGTAGTCCTGCATGGAGCCGGTGTTGACCAGGCAGCCGCCGGGGAAGCGCACGAAGCCCGGGTGCAGGGCGGCGATCTTCTCGGCGAGGTCCTTGCGCAGGCCGTTCGGCTGGTTCTTGTAGGTGTCGCGCGGGAACAGCGACACCATGTCGAGGGCCGCCGCGTCCGTGGCGGCGACGGCGAGGCGGCCGCGGTTGCTGGTGCGGGTCGCGGTGAAGGTGGCCTTGTACTTGGCCCAGCCGCCCTTGACGGCCACCTGGCGGGCGGTCGCCAGCGTGCCCGCGGCGTCCTTCAGCGTGACGGTGAGGGTGGTGCCGCCCTCGGCGCGGGCCCACACCGAGAAGTCGTACCTCTTGCCCTGCTCGACGCGGATGCCGGTGTTGTATCCGGCGTTCGTCACGGACGAACCGGCGCCCAGGGAGAGGTAGTTGCGGTTGCGCTCGTTGAGTCGCCCGCCGTCGTTCACGACCTGGGCCGTGCCGTCGACCGTCCAGGAGGTCAGCGGTGTGTACGAGCCGTTGTCGGCGGTGGAGTACTCGAAGGACCGGTTCTGCACGAGTTCGGCGTACAGACCGCCGTCCGCGGCACGGTTGATGTCCTCGAAGAAGACGCCGTACATGGTGTCGTCGATGGTCGCGCCCTTGGCGCCCGGGTCGACGGCGATCGAGTAGTCGGTGGTGGCGTCGGCGTGCGCGGGGGCCGGGGTGAGTCCGGCGGCCAGCAGGAAGGCGCTTGCACCCAGGCCGAATCTCAGGCGGGTGCGTGTGGTGCGTGACATGGGTACTCCGCGGCTCGTAATCGTTCGAGATGTCGGACAACGGTCAGCACTTCGAACGGCAAGATAGGGAGGTGGATCAAGAGCGTCAATGGGTCCCGCAGCAGTGAAAGTGTCGGAAGTGAGGGACAGATGGGCGGGTTCTGGCCGGTACCCGACGTACTGACGTACCTGGCGGGGAGCTGGCGGGTCGAGCGGTCCGTGCGGGATCTGGCGAGCGGAGAGGAAGGGGCGTTCTCCGGTACGACGGTTTTCGGCCCACTGGCGGAAGGCGGGCTGCTGCACGAGGAGTCCGGGACGTTCACCTGGCAGGGCGTCGGCCGGCCCGCCGAGCGGACCCTGCGTTTCCTGCCGGGGAGTCCCCCGGGGACGGCGGACGTGCGCTTCGCCGACGGACGGCCCTTCCACGACCTGGACCTGACCTCGGGGCACCACGTCTGCGACCACCCCTGCGCGGCGGACCTCTACCGCGGCGCGTTCACCGCCCTCGACGGGGACCACTGGCGGACGGTGTGGCGCGTGCGCGGTCCGGCCAAGGACCTCCTCCTCACCACCGACTACGCCCGCGCGGGCTGAGACACCGCGTCGAAGCGAAGGTTCCAGCGGCCCGCGCGGCCGGTGACGGTGGTGGTGGACAGGGGGCGGATGTCGATGTTCCAGTACGACGAGGGCGGCGCCTTCAGGGCGTACACCAGCGCGGCGCGGATCACGGACGGCTCCGCCACGGCGACGATGCGGCCGCCGTCCTCGACGGGCCGCGTGTCGAGCCAGCCGCCGACGCGGGTGACGAAGTCCCGCAGCGACTCCCCGCCGTGCGGCGTGGACCGCGGATCGGCGAGCCAGGCGTCCACCGCCTGAGGCTCACGGGCCATCGCCTCGCCGAGTGTCAGCCCCCGCCAGCGGCCCATGTCGCAGTCCCGCAGGGCGAGTTGCACCAGCGGCGCGTAACCGAGGGCCTCCCCGGTGGCGCGGCTGCGGGGTGTCGGCGAGCAGTAGCGCAGCTCCGCCGCCGCGAGCGGCAGCAGATCGCGGGCGACGCGCAGCACCTCGTCCCAGCCCGCCTGATCCAGCGGCCGGTCGTCCTCGAAGCGCTCCGCGAGCAGCGGAGAGCTGCGCGCGGCCGCGACGAACGTGACCCGAAGCGACATGCGGCGATCGTGAGCCGAGGAAGTGCGCAGGTCAAGAGGTGTTGCACGGGAGTTACCCAGGGTGCGCCGAACCTTACTCACTAGCCGGGCCTTCGGGGCATTGTCAGTGGCGGCTGCCATGCTGCGCACATGACTGCTGTGACGACCGCCGCCGACTACGCATGGCTGGACGTGGAGTATCCGGCGCTGATGGAGGCCTACTGCCTCACACTGGTCCGGGACATCACGCCCGAGAGACTGCTCCAGGAGCTCGGCGCCGAGCCCCGGACGCGGATCACCGGGGTGGACGGGCTGTGCGAGCCGTCGTACGAGTCGTGGGACGGCCACGACGGCGAGCGGCTCTTCGTCGGCGTGACCGCCGTCGGCGGCTGGACGCTGATGGTCGAGTACAACGGCTACCTGGGCATCCGGCACGCGGCCATGATCCCCGTCTCCCGCGGCCGCCGGGTGGTCTCCCATTTCCGCAACGTCAACGCGGTGGACCACTTCTACTGGTTCGAGGACGGCGACGTCCGCCTCCACTTCGAGCCGCTCTTCGCCTGCGCCCGCGACGGCAGTCACGCCGACGGTCTCCTCACCGAGATGCGGGAGTCGGGCTTCGACCTCAGCGACGGCGACGACCGCGACTACTCGGAACACACCGAGGCCGCCTTCGCCCTGGCCCACCGACTGACGGGCATACGCCTGACGCCGCAGCTCCTCGCCTCCGCGGAGTTCCTCTGCGGTGTCGCCCCGGTGCCCGAGCGCTAGGCAGTTCGGAGCACCTCGTCACAGGCCGTGCGCAGCCGTCGTACCCCTTCCGTGAGCTCCCCGGCGCCCGCCACCGCCGCGAAGCTCAACCGGATGTGCGCGGCGGGGGGCTCGGCGCTGAAGTACGGGCGTCCCGGTGTGATCGCGACGCCCGCGCGCAGGGCGGCCGCCGTCAGGGCGGCCTCTCCCCCGGCGCCGTCGGGCAGGCGCAGCCACAGGTGGTAGCCGCCGGGCGGGATGTGCGGCAGGGCGAGTTCCGGGAGGTCGAGCCGGAGCGCCGCCGTCACGGTGTCGCGGCGGCTCTTCAGCTCCTTCGAGATCGTGCGCAGGTGGCGGTGCCAGGCGGGTGAACCGACGAGTTCGAGCGCGGCCTCCTGCAGCGGCCGGGGCACGAAGAAGGTGTCGACGACCTGGATGGCCCGCAGCCGCTCCAGCACCGGACCGCGGGCGGCCAGGGCGCCCACCCGGAAACTGGGCGAGGCCGCCTTGGTCAGCGAGCAGACGTGGACGACGACGCCGTCGGGGTCCTCGGCGGCGAGCGGGCGCGGCAGCGGGCCCGCGTCCTCGTGCACCAACCACCGTGCGAAGTCGTCCTCGACGACGAACGCCCCGGCCTCGCGCGCGATCCGCAGCACCTCGCCGCGCCGCTCGGGGGCGAGCACGGCGCCGGTCGGGTTCTGGAACAGCGGCTGGCAGACGAAGACCCGGGCACCGGTCGCCCGGAACGCGCCGGCGAGCAGTGCCGGTTTCACACCGTCCGCGTCCACGGGCACGGGCACGGGCCGCAGCCCGGCCGCCCGCGCGATCGCCAGCATGCCCGGGTAGGTGGGCGACTCGACGAGGACGGGAGCGCCGGGCGGGGCGAGGGCCCGCAGGGCGGTGGTGAGCGCGGACTGGCCGCCGGCGGTGACCAGCACCTCGGCGGCCGTGACGCTCCCTCCGGGCCCGCCGATGCTCCGGGCGAACCACTCCCGCAGCTCCGCCAGCCCCTCCATGGGCGGCCGCCCCCAGGCGCCGGGCCGGCGTCCCGCCCGGGACAGCGCCGCCGCCATCGCCCGCTCCGGCTGCAGCGAGGGGTGCAGATAGCCGCCGTTGAACTCGATGACGCCGGGCGAGGGGGCGGCCAGCGAGACCAGGACACCGGAGGCGTCCACCGAGCGCGGTACGAGGTCCGCGGCGCCGTCCGCGCTCAGGGCGATCTCCTGCCAGGAGGTGTCCCCGATGTCCCCGGCGGCGGCATGGGGCTGCGCGCGGAACGCGCCGGCGCCGGGCCGGGTGACCACGAGCCCCTCGGCGGTCAGCTGGGCCAGGGCACGCGAGACGGTCACCGGGCTGACCCGGAAGCGCTCGACCAGAGCTCGACTCGACGGGAGCTTTCCACCCGGTGAGTAGCGGTCCAGCTCCCGCCGCAGCTGATTCGCGAGCTCACCCACACTGCTACGCTCTTGCATGAGAACACAGAGTAGCGCTACTACCGCGCCCGGGATAGCAGTCACCACCCCCGACCGGGAGCGTCCCGCCCCAGGCGCCCTCCAGGCCGCCCTGGGCGTCACCGCCTTCTCCCTCACCTTCCCCGCCACCGCCTGGGGCCTGGAGGGCTTCGGCCCCTGGTCCCTCGTCGCCGTGCGCAGCGTCCTCGCCGCAGTGATCGCGGGCACCTGTCTGCTGGCGCTGCGCGTGCCGCTGCCCGGCCGCCGCCACTGGGCGGGCATCGCCGTGGTCCTCGCCGGTGTGGTTCTCGGCTTCCCGCTGCTCACCACGCTCGCCCTGGAGACGTCCTCGACCGCGCACGCCGCCGTGGTGGTCGGCCTGCTGCCCCTGACGACCGCGCTCCTGTCCGCCCTGCGCGTCGGCGCCCGCCCCTCCCGCACCTTCTGGGCGGCCGCGCTGGCGGGTGCCGCGGCGGTGCTCGCCTTCACCGTGCAGCAGAGCGGCGGCGCGCTGACCACCGCCGACCTGTATCTGTTCGCGGCGCTGCTGGCGTGCGCGGCCGGCTACACCGAGGGCGGCCGGCTGGCCCGGGTCATGCCGGGCTGGCAGGTCATCGGCTGGGCGCTGGTGCTGGGTCTGCCGCTCACCGTGCCGGCCTCCGCGCTCGCCCTGGCGTACGAGCCCGTGCGGCTGACCGCGCACAGCGTGACCGGGTTGCTGTGGGTGGCGGCGGGCTCGCAGTTCCTCGGCCTGGTCGTGTGGTACCGGGGCATGGCGGCGATCGGCATCCCGAAGGCCAGCCAGTTGCAGTTGGCCCAGCCCCTGCTCACACTGGTGTGGTCGGTGCTGCTGCTGGGCGAGCACCTGACGGTGGCCGCTCCGCTCACGGCCACGGCGGTGCTCGTCTGCATCGCCGTGACCCAGCGGACCCGAGGCTGAGGTGAGGAGGCCCCAGATGCGTGCAACCGTGGGCGACCAGCTTGTCCAGCACGGCAGGGTGGTCGGTCAACATGACAAGGTCGGCGAGATCGTCGAAGTGATGGGCCAGGAAGGCAACCCCCCGTACCGCGTCCGCTTCGAGGACGGGCACGAGGGCGTGTGCTCCCCCGGCCCCGACACCGAGATCCGCCACAAGGAGACGCGACCCTAGATCAGCGCGGGGGCACCGCCGGCTGCCGGTAGTGGTCGGCGACCACCCGCGCCATCGCGCCGATCGGGTCCGCCGCGACGTCCTGGGCGGCGAAGAAGACGTGCCCGCGCACCTCCGCGTGGTTCCGGGCCAGCGTGAGGTGCCGGGACAGCTCGGCCGGGTCCTGCCAGGCGGCGGCCTGGGCCGGGTCACCGGCCTTGTACAGCGCCTCACCCAGGTACAGGCTGGTCCGGCTGCCCCGCGCCACCTCCGCCCACCAGGAGACCAGCTCGTCGTAGTCGGCGGCGTCGAACCCGATGTGCCAGTACAGCTGCGGGACGATGTAGTCGATCCAGCCCTCGCGGACCCATCTGCGGGTGTCCGCGTACAGGTCGTCGTACGTCTGCACACCCGCCCGGGTGTCCGAGCCGAACGGGTCGGTGGCCTCGTTGCGCCACACGCCGAACGGGCTGATGCCGAACTGGGTGCCGGGCCGGATCCGCTCGATGCGGGCCGCCGTCTCGCGCACCAGCCGGTCGATGTTGTCCCGCCGCCAGTCGGCCCGTCGCGCGAAGCCGCCGCCGTGGTCGGCGTAGGCCGCGTCGTCGTCGAAGGTCTGGCCCGCGACGGGATACGGGTAGAAGTAGTCGTCGAAGTGCACCGCGTCGACCGGGTACTGCCGCACCGCGTCGAGCATCGCGTCCTGCACGAAGGCACGGACCTCGGGCAGGCCGGGGTTGTAGTACAGCTTCCCGCCGTACGTCACCACCCACTCCGGGTGCTTGCGGGCGGGATGGGTGGCGACCAGCCGCGTGGGGTCCGCGTGGCTCGCGACCCGGTACGGGTTGAACCAGGCGTGCAGCTCCAGGCCACGGGCGTGGGCCTCCTCCACGGCCGTACCCAGCGGGTCCCAGCCCGGGGACGCGCCCTGGGTTCCGGTGAGGTACTGCGACCACGGCTCGAAGGACGAGGGCCACAGCGCGTCGGCCGTCGGCCGCACCTGCAGGATCACCGTGTTCAGGCGGTTCTGCGCCGCCCGGTCGAGGTGGGCGATCAGCTCGGCGCGCTGCTCCGCCGCGGGCAGCCCCGGCCGGGAAGGCCAGTCGCGGTTCGCCACGGTCGCCACCCACACACCCCGCATCTCGGTGACCGCGCGCCGGCGCCCCGGCCTGGCCGACGCCTGCGGCGCCATGGTCAGGGCCGACAACGCGGCCAGCGCGAACGCCCGACGTGACACTTGGCCCATCTGCAACATCTCCTGCACAAGCCGCGGAACCGCGCCGTCACGGATCCTCTCGGCGGTGAGGATGCCCCACCCCCGCGATCGATCATCGATACTTGGGAGTAACGTGCACGAACGGAGCAGGCACCGGACCACGGAAGGACCTGCCGCCAGCCGTAGATCAGCGAAAGGGACGATGTGACAGACATCGAGCGCGTCGGAGTGGTGGGCTGCGGCCAGATGGGGGCGGGCATCGCCGAGGTGTGCGCCCGCGCCGGCCTGGACGTGATGGTCGCCGAGACCACCGGCGAGGCCCTGGAGATCGGCCGGACCCGGCTGTTCAACTCCCTGGCCAAGGCTGCCGAGCGCGGCAAGATCACCGAGGAGGAGCGGGAGGCGACGCAGACGCGGCTGAGCTTCACCACCGACCTCGGCGAGTTCGCCGACCGTGACCTGGTGATCGAGGCCGTCGTCGAGAACGAGCAGGTCAAGACGGAGATCTTCCAGGTGCTCGACCACGTCGTGACCCGGCCGGACGCGATCCTGGCCTCCAACACCTCCTCGATCCCGCTGGTGAAGCTGGCGGTCGCCACCTCGCGGCCCGACCAGGTCATCGGGATCCACTTCTTCAACCCGGCTCCGGTGCAGCAGCTCGTCGAGCTGATCCCCGCGCTCACCACCTCCGAGGGCACGCTGGGCCGGGCCCAGCTCTTCACCGAGAAGGTGCTCGGCAAGCACTCCATCCGCGCCCAGGACCGTTCCGGGTTCGTGGTCAACGCGCTGCTGATCCCCTACCTGCTCTCCGCGATCCGGATGTTCGAGACGGGCATCGCCAGCCGCGAGGACATCGACAACGGCATGGAGATGGGCTGCGCCCACCCGATGGGCCCGCTGAAGCTGTCCGACCTGATCGGGCTGGACACCGTCGCCTCCGTGGCGCAGAGCATGTACGAGGAGTACAAGGAGCCGCTCTACGCCGCTCCCCCGCTGCTGCAGCGCATGGTCGACGCGGGCCGGCTGGGCCGGAAGACGGGCTCCGGGTTCTACACGTACGGCTGACCCGGCAGGGCAACGGGTGCGGCCGGAACCCGCGGCATGCGCTCCGGGTACCCACGGCTGATTACGGACGGTCAGATTTCGGCCATGCACGGGCCCGGCACCGGGAAAGGTGCCGGGCCCGCGGCATTCACACACCGTGTGCGCGCCGGGCACGCATATGCCCTGCGCACACGCTCCCCACGCGCCCACCAGGCGAGTTGACTCACTCTGCGCACGCAAGGGATGTGAATCGACTACGGAAAGGAGCGGACTTGTGACCGCCGATCCCGAGCATCCCGTCGTCCATGGAGAACTCGCAGAGTTACGACGCCGCCTCGACGTGGCATACGCCCGCGTCGAAGGCGGTCTGGCCCTGCTCAGCCATCGCACCGAGGAGACAGCCAAGGAGATCGACGAGCTCAACTCCCGCATCGTCACCCTGGAACACGCCCGCTGGCCGCTGCCCGCGATCGCGGCCCTCACGGCCGTGGGCGCACTCGTCGTGGCGGTCTGGCAGGCGTTCGGCCGTTAGGGCTCCGGACGGACGCGGTGGGGGGATCAGGGCAAAGTGTCCTGCCCGAGCCTGAGGTGATGCAGCAGCAGTAACGCGGCCGCCATGTTGGCGGCCGGGACCTCGCCGCGGGCGACCATGTCGGGGACGAGCTTGAGGGGGACCCATTCCCGGCGGTCCGACTCGAAGTCGTCCACGGGGTGTCCGACGTAGTCGCCTTCGTCGGCCCAGTAGATGTGGTGCCGGGCGTCGGTGAGCCCGTTGGACGGCTCCACGCTCATCAGGTGGTGCAGGGGTCCCGGTCGCCAGCCGGTCTCCTCCTCCAGTTCCCTGGCGGCCGCACGGGCGATGTCCTCGCCGTCCTCGACGACGCCCGCCGCGAGTTCCCATCCCCAACTGTCGGTGATGAAGCGGTGGCGCCACAGGAGGAGGACCTCGTTGGCCTCGTTGACCACCGTGGCCACGGCGACGGGCCGCAGCCGTATGAGGAAGTGGTCGAGGTGCCGGCCGTCCGGCAGCTCGACATCCGCGAGATTGACGCTGAACCAGCGGTTTGAGTACACAGTCTGTTCGTTCTGTTTCGTCCACTGCACGGTTCTGCCACCTTCCGCCGAGTAGAGATGGCAATATCGCAGCAGGAGCGGGTCTGACAGCAGGCGCACGGCGGCCGCTCACAGCGCAGCGGGAGGCAGACGTCCCCGTCAGCGGGCGTCCGGGGTCACAGTGGTACGCGCAGTGCTCCGTCGATGAGTTCGGCCGCCTCGGCGGTGCCGGCGCAGCCGCTGCGTGCGAGGTGCTCGCGTACCGCCCGCAGTCTGTCGCGGAGCCGCTGGGACTCCATTCCCCGGGCCTGCTCGGCCATCTGCACAGCGGTGGCCACCGCCTTGTCGGCATTGCCCTGCCGCAGTTCGATCGTGCTGAGCATGGCGAGCCGGTGCACCCGTCCGCGGTCGTGCGCGGGATTGTCCACGGCGGCCGCGGCGTGCTCCTCCGCCGCCGCCAGTTCGCCGAGGCTGAGCAGAGCCTCCGCCACCTGGACGTTGACCAGTCCCGGCTGGACATAGCCGGTCTCGTCGGGTTCGTATCCGCGCCGGATGCGTTCGGCGGCCTGCTCGGCCCGCCGGATGCAGGACAGCGCGCTCGTGCCGTCGCCGAGGTGGGCGTAGGCCTTGGCCTGCATCGCGTACAGGTCGGAGGCGAGCGCCGGGGTGATGTGCCGCCCGGCGGCGCGCAGGGCGGCCTCCGCGAAGGCGACGGCCTGCCGGTACTCCCGCATGAACAGCGACTGGTTGACCAGCAGGGCGATCACATAGGCGCCCAGCCCCCGGTCCCCGCTGGCCTTGGCGAGCCTGAGCGCCTGGTGGAAGTAGCGCTGGGCGAGACCGTGCGCGTCGGAGTCGTACGCGCAGATCCCGGCGATCGCCACCAACCCGCCCGTGGCCCGGTGCAGTTGGCGCCCGGTGGCGTCGGTGTAGCCGCCGCGCAGCAGCGGGGCGGCCTCGGCGTTGAGGAAGCCGACGATACGGGCGCGGGTCGCTATGCCACCGGCCTTGCGGTACATCTGCTCGTAGTGGGTCCGGGCGGCCCGCAGCATGTCCAGGTCGGCCGCGGTGACCCGGTGCCGGCCGCCGCGGGAGACGTCCACGTCCTCGGGCGGGTTCTCCCACTCCCACACGGGCATGACGGCGGGCGTCCCGGTGAGCGCGGGCGCGCCCAGGATGTGCGGGCGCTGCTGCTGGTCGGAGCGCCACAGCGCGGTGGCGCGCTCGACGAAGCCGGACAGCGAGCCGGCGTGCGGGGCGGAGGGCTCGCCGGGCACGCCGAGGCCGATGTCGTCGAGGGTGACCGGCCGGTGCAGACGGACCGCGAGCACCTCGCAGATCAGGTCGGGCACTTGGCCGCGGGGTCGCTGCCCCTTCAACCACCGCGCTACGGCGGTGTGTTCGTATCTGAGGGCGAGACCTCGTCTGCGCCCGGCCTGGTTGACGTGCGCGGCCAGTCCCGCGTGCGAGATCCCGGCCTCGTCCAGGATCGCGTCGAGCAGAGTGTTGGGCTGCATTCGGGCCCCCCGGGTGGCTCGGTGCCGACAGCGTAGTGCGAAGGCGTTCACACGGGGTGTGAACGGAGTGCCCGAATCCGCACTGTGTGCGCGCTGTCGCGCAGAGTTTCCGGCCGGTTGACTGAAATGCCTCGCAAGAGGCCGGCCGGGCCGTCGGCTCCCCCTCGTACAGTGCGGCGGCCCGCATCCACGCCGTCCGCCCAGCTGCCTGCCCGACACTCCGTGGCGGGGCGGACGGCACGCCGGCGGGACGCCGCGCCGGCAACGCCGGGGACTACAGGTGGCTTGTCGACCGCGGGTGCGTCGCGGCCGGTCGCGCAGCCCCTGTGGGGTGCTCCGGCTGACGTGCGTTCTGGAGGACGAGCAGGGCGATGTCGTCCGCGGGTGCACCGTCCGTGTGCCGCAGCAGTGCGGTGAGGACGCAGCGCAGCACCGCCTGCGGTACGACGAGGGGGTGTTCGCGTACGGCCTCCGTCAGGGTCGCCGCCAGCGGAAAGAACCGGCCACCGGCATCCCGTGCGTCCTCGGCCCCGTCCGTGTGGAGGAACAGGGCCTCGCCCGGCATCAGGTGACCGCAGGGAACCGTGGGCAGTTCCGGCGGCAGGGGGAACGCGCCGAGCGGAGGGAGGGGTTCCACGCCGGCAAGCTGCGCGGCCCGCTCGCCGCTCAGCAGGTACGGCCACGGATGCCCGCAGTTCAGGGCGCGTACCTCGCCGTCCGGGCGGATCTCCAGCAGCAGGACGGTGACGAACTCCTCGGTGACCGGGTGCTCGGCGTTCGCCCGTTCGCGCAGGTGCCGGGTCAGGGCGCGGTCCAGTCTGCGCAGGACGCTGCCGAGTTCGGGCTCGTCGTGCACGGCCTCGCGGAAGCTGCCGAGGACGGCGGCGGCGGTCTTGACGGCGCCGAGCCCGTGCCCTCGCGCGTCGCCCATCACGACCCGCACGCCGTGCTCGGTGCCGATCACCTCGTACAGATCGCCGCCGATCGACGCGCCCCGCTCGGCGGAGAGCTGGGTGGCGGCGAGGAGCAGCCCGTCGATGCGCGGGGGCAGTGGCCGCAGCAAGGCGCTCTGGGCGGCGCCCGCGATCCGTCGGGCCTGGCGCAGCTCGCGCAGCAGAGTCCGGCGGCCGTGGAGCACCAGCCCGGTGCCGACCGCCAGTGCGAGCACCCGGCCCAGCAGCGTCAAGGTGGGCGCACGGGAGTTCGTCCGGGGCCGCGCCCTGCTGGAAATCCCAGCCTTGATGCGGATCATGCGGATGGCCCCCCCACATAGGCCCCGACAGCGCAGACCGGCCCCGAGAGGCCGGTCCGATTCTGTCGAGCGCATGCCCCGAATGGGGTGGATCACCCGGACTTGTCACCCGAATGAGTGAGGCTACGGAAACGCCCGTCAAGGGGCGCGGGACTGCGGCGATGCGCGGTTCGGCCGCGCGGGCGCGCCCAGCCACGACGCACCCGCAGCAGCCGCCGGACCACCGCAGTTCCCCGCCCCGTACGCGCACTAACTCCGCAGCACGGCTCCCGTCCGCTCGCCCGCGAGGGCCACCGCGGCCTCCCGCGCAGCCGAGGCCTCATCCACGGTCAGCGTCCGGTCAGCCGCACGGAACCGCAGCGCGTACGCCAGCGACTTCCGCCCCTCACCCAACTGCTCGGCGTTCTCGTACACGTCGAACAGCCGGATCGACTCCAGCAGCTCACCCGCACCCTCACGCAGCGCCGCCTCGACGTCCGCCGCCGGGACGAACGCGTCGACGACCAGCGCGACGTCCTGCGTGGCGACCGGGAACGTGGAGATGCCCGGCGCCTGCGGGGTCCCGTCGCCGACCTGCTCCAGGGCGTCCAGGTTCAGCTCCATCGCGCAGGTGCGTTCGGGCAGGCCGAGGGCCTTGAGGACGCGCGGGTGCAGCTCGCCGGCGTGGCCGATGACGCGCTCGGTGCCATCGACGGTGATCGCCAGTTCGGCGCACCGGCCCGGGTGCCACGGCCCGTACTGGCCCTTGCGGATGATCAGCTCGGCGCCGGCCTCACGGGCCACCGTGCGCGCGGCCTCGATCGCGTCGGCCCACTCGGCCGGGCGGCCCTTGCCCCACCAGCCGGCCTGCTCACGGGCGCCCGCGAGGACGACGGCGACGTGGCGCGGCTGCTCGGGCAGCGCGGCGTTCAGCGCGGCGAGGTCCTCGTCGCTCGGGCGCCGGTCGACGGGCAGCCGGACCGCGGCCCGCTGCTCCTCGCGCGGCTGGAACACCAGGCCGGTCTCGAACAGCGCCAGGTCGTGCGAGCCCCGGCCGTCGTTGCGCCGCAGCGCGCCGAGCAGGCCCGGCAGCAGCGACGTACGCAGCGCGGGCTCCTCGTCGCTGAGCGGGTTGACCAGCTTGACGACGCGGCGGGCGGGGTCGTCGGTGTCCAGACCGAGCTGGTCGAAGACCTGCTCGCTGATGAACGGGTAGTTCGGCGCCTCGACGTACCCGGCCCCGGCCAGGGCGCGGCCGACCCGGCGGTGCAGCCGCTGCCGGTGGGTCAGGCCGCGGCCCGAGGGGAGCTTGGGCAGCGTGGAGGGCAGGTTCTCGTAGCCCTCCAGGCGGATGACCTCTTCGGCCAGGTCGTTCGGGTCGGTGAGGTCCGGCCGCCAGGACGGGACGGTGACGATCAGCTCGTCCTGCCCGTACACGTCGCAGCCGACCTCCTGCAGGCGGCGTACGACGGTCTCGCGGCCGTAGGCGACGCCCGCGACCTTGTCCGGGTGGTCGGCCGGGATGGTGATGGTGCGCGGCGCGGAGGGGGCGATGACCTCGGTGACGCCGGCCTCGGCGGTGCCGCCCGCGAGCAGCACCAGCAGATCGACGGTGCGCTGGGCGGCGGCGGCCGCGGCCTGCGGGTCGACGCCGCGCTCGAAGCGGCGGGACGCCTCGGAGGACAGCTTGTGGCGGCGGGCGGTGCGCGCGATGGAGACCGCGTCGAAGTGGGCGGCCTCGATGACCACGTCGGTCGAGGCGTTCTCGACGTCGTCGTGATCGGCGATCTCGGTGTTGGCGCCGCCCATGACGCCCGCGATGCCGATCGGACCGCGTTCGTCGGTGATCACCAGGTCCTCGGCGTCGAGGGTGCGCGTGACGCCGTCGAGGGTGGTGATCTTCTCGCCGGGCTCGGCCCGGCGTACGCCGATCGCGCCCTGGACCAGGTTGCGGTCGTAGGCGTGCAGCGGCTGGCCGAGCTCCATCATCACGTAGTTGGTGACGTCGACGGCGAGCGAGATCGGGCGCATGCCGACCTTCTGCAGGCGGCGCTGCAGCCAGATCGGGGAGCGGGCCTCGGGGCTCAGGCCGGTCACCGTACGGGCGGTGAAGCGGTCGCAGCCGACGGGGTCCGCGACGCGCACCGGGTAGCCGAAGGCGTTCGGGCCGGGGACGTCGAGCAGCGCGGGGTCGCGCAGGGGCAGGCCGTAGGCGGTGGCGGTCTCGCGGGCGACGCCGCGCATCGAGAGGCAGTAGCCGCGGTCGGGCGTGACGGCGATGTCGAGGACCTCGTCGACCAGCTCCAGCAGCTCGATGGCGTCCTTGCCGACCTCGGTCTCCGGCGGCAGGACGATGATGCCCTTGGTGCCGTCCTCGCCCATGCCCAGCTCCTCGCTGGAGCAGATCATGCCGTGCGAGGTCCTGCCGTACGTCTTGCGCGCGGAGATGGCGAAGCCGCCGGGCAGCACGGCGCCCGGGAGGACGACGACGACCTTGTCGCCGACGGCGAAGTTGCGGGCTCCGCAGATGATCTCCTGCGGCTCTCCGGTGCCGTTGGCCTGGCCGACGTCGACGGTGCAGAAGCGGATCGGCTTCTTGAACTCCGTCAGCTCCTCGATGGTGAGCACCTGGCCGACGACCAGCGGCCCCTTGAGGTCGGCGCCGAGCTGCTCGACGGTCTCGACCTCCAGACCTGCCGAAATGAGCTTGGCCTGGACGTCGCGCCCGGTCTCCGTCGCCGGCAGGTCGACGTACTCCCGCAGCCAAGAAAGCGGGACCCGCATCAGATCTCCATCCCGAACGGCCGGGTGAACCGGACGTCACCCTCGACCATGTCTCGCATGTCCTCGACGTTGTGGCGGAACATCAGCATCCGCTCGATGCCGAACCCGAAGGCGAAGCCGCTGTACTTCTCGGGGTCGACGCCGCAGGCGGTGAGCACCCGCGGGTTGACCATGCCGCAGCCGCCCAGCTCGATCCAGCCCTCGCTGGAGCAGGTGCGGCAGGGACGGTCGGGGTTGCCGACGGACTCGCCCTTGCAGACGTAGCAGAGCATGTCCATCTCGGCGCTGGGCTCGGTGAAGGGGAAGAAGTTCGGCCGCAGCCGGGTCTTCATGCCCTCGCCGAACAGCGACTGGACCATGTGGTCCAGGGTGCCCTTGAGGTCGGCCATGGTCAGGCCCTCGTCGACGGCGAGCAGCTCGACCTGGTGGAAGACGGGGGTGTGGGTGGCGTCCAGCTCGTCGGTGCGGTAGACGCGGCCGGGGCAGATCACGTAGACCGGCAGCTCGCGGTCGAGCAGGGAGCGGATCTGCACGGGCGAGGTGTGGGTGCGCAGCACGACGCCGGACTCGGTGCCGCCGGAGCCCGCGGCGGAGCCGCTGTCGGATGCGGCCTGCACGAAGAACGTGTCCTGCTCGCCGCGGGCCGGGTGGTCCGGGCCGATGTTCAGCGCGTCGAAGTTGAACCACTCGGCCTCGACCTGCGGGCCCTCGGCGACCTCGTAGCCCATGGCCACGAAGATGTCCTCGATACGCTCCGACAGCGTGGTCAGCGGGTGCCGGGCGCCGGACGGTACCCGGTCGTAGGGCAGCGTGACGTCCACGGCCTCCTCGACCAGCACGCGGGCGTCACGCTCGGCCTCCAGCTCGGCCTGGCGGGCGGCGAGGCCCTTGTTCACGGCGCCGCGGGCCTGGCCGACGCGCTTGCCGGCCTCCGCCTTGGCGTGCGGGGGCAGGGCGCCGATCTCGCGGTTGGCGAGGGCCAGCGGGGAGGCGGGGCCGGTGTGGGCGACCTTGGCCTCGTGGAGCGCGTCGAGGGAGTCCGCGGCGGCGAAGGCGGCGAGCGCCTCGTCCCGCATGCGCTCGATCTCTTCCGGTTTCAACGCCTCGACCTCGACAGGGTCGTACGACTTATTGGGTGCCGACATCTCTTCCCGTGCTTCCGATTGGCTGGCTGATGGTCCCCGTCACCGACTCGTGGACGGTTTGTCACGGTTTTTGGGACACAAAGGTGCCAATGGCCGAGTCTAACGGGGTGGAGGTATGCGCATGCGCCCGTGGGCTGCTCAGGCCAGATAGGCCGGGGCCGCCACGGGCAAGGTAAATCGGAACTCGGCGCCGCCGCCGGGTGCGCGGCCGACGGTGATGGTGCCGCCGTGGGCCTCGACGATGCCCTTGACGATGTAGAGCCCGAGGCCCGTGCCGCCGCGCTTGCTGCCCCGCCAGAAGCGGGTGAAGACGCGGTTCATGGACTCCTCCGGGATACCGGGCCCCTCGTCGCTCACCGTGACCGACGTGCCGGTGTCCTCGCCCTCGCGGGGGGACGCCGTGGCCGTGACATCAATCGTGACGGTTCCTTCGCCGTGCCGCACGGCATTTTCCAGCAGGTTGCTCAGCACCTGGTCGATCTTGTCCGGGTCGGCCCACAGGGCGGGCAGCGGCTGCTGTATGCGCAGCAGGAACCGGTCGGCGGGCTGGCCGGCGGCGACATAGGCCTGGATGTGGCGGCCGACGGCGGCGCCGATGTCGACGGGCTGGCGGCGTACCTCCAGCCGTCCGGAGTCGATGCGGGAGATGTCCAGCAGCTCGGCGATGAGCCGGGTGACGCGGTCGGCGTCCGCGTCGACCGTCTCCAGCATCAGCCGCTTCTGGTCGTCGGTGAACCTCTCCCACTTGGCGAGCAGCGTCGCCGTGAAGCCCTTCACCGAGGTGAGCGGTGAGCGCAGCTCGTGGGCGACGGTGGCGATCAGCTCGGCGTGGCTGCGCTCGGTGCGGCGGCGGGCCTCGGTGTCGCGCAGGGTGACTACGACGCGGCGGACGGGGCCGGTGGGGCGGGTGCGGACGTACCGCGCGGTGACGAGCACCTCGCGCCCGCCGGGGAGCAGCAGGTTGCGCTCGGGCTGGCGAACCCGGATGGCGAGCCCGCCGTACGGGTCGGTCAGCTGCCACCAGCGCCGGCCCTCCAGGTCCTCTAATGGCAGGGCCTTCTCCAGGCGCTGCCCCAGGGCGTCCGCGGCGGGGACGGCGGTGATGCGTTCGGCGGCAGCGTTGAAGCAGATCACGCGCCCGTTCTCGTCGGCGACGACGAGGCCGTCGGGCAGTTGGTCGGGGTCGATGCCGAGCTCGGCGAGATCACCGGGGCAGGACACGGGCGGGCGCTCCACGTCCTGCGTTCCCGGTGCGCTGCTCGTGCCCACGCTCATCCCCGTACCCCACCTCTCAGCCGGCCCGGGGGTACCCCCTGCTCATGCTCGGTCGAGAGCTTGGGGGCGGGTCCCCGGCTGGCCACCCTACTAGCTCTCGGTGACGGAGCGGCACCCTCCGGAGGCGCGCTGTGCACGCGCCGACGCATAGAGACATACGGCTGCGGCGGTGGCGAGGTTCAGGCTCTCGGCCTTCCCGTGGATCGGGACGCGTACGACGGCGTCGGTCAGCGCGCGGGTCTCCTCCGGGAGCCCCCAGGCCTCGTTGCCGAACACCCATGCGGTCGGCCCGCCCATGGCGCCATTGTCGAGCTCGGCGTCGAGGTCGTGCTCGCCCGCGCCGTCGGCGGCGAGGACGCGCACACCGGCGTCCCTCAGGCCTGCCACGGCCCGCTCGACGGGGACGCCCACGGCGACGGGCAGGTGGAACAGCGAGCCGACGGAGGCGCGGACGGCCTTGGGGTTGTACAGGTCGACGGAGGCGTCGGTGAGGACGACGGCCTCGGCGCCGGCGGCGTCGGCGCACCGCAGCACGGTGCCGGCGTTGCCGGGGTCCCGCACGTGGGCGAGGACGGCGACGAGCTTGGGCCGCGTCCGGAGGATCTCCTCGAAGGGGGTGTCGAGGAACCGGCAGATCCCGACGAGGCCCTGCGGGGTGACGGTCGTCGAGATGTCGGCGATGACCTGCTCGGAGGCGAGGTGGATACGGGCACCGACGGCGCGGGCTTCGCCGATGATGTCGGCATAGCGCTCCGCGGCCTCCACCGTGGCGAACAGCTCGGTCAACGTGGACCCGTACGCCGCCGCCTCGCGCACGGCCTGCGGCCCTTCGGCCAGGAACAGCCGCTCCTTGCCCCGGAAGTTCCGCTTGGCGAGCCGCCGGGCGGCCAGGACGCGGGGGGAACGGGGAGAGATCAGCTCAGGGCTGGCCGAGGGCATGCTCTTCACTTTCGACAACCACTTCCACTACCCGACAACACCGCTGCCCGACAACACCGCTGCCCGGCAAACACCACTGCCCTACAACAACGGACCCGCAGGGAGAACCCACGGGTCCGTTCGGTCACGTCGGCTCAGGCCGAGCGCGGCGGTCAGGCCGCCTTGGGGGCGTTGACGTCGCTCGGCAGCGCCTTCTGGGCGACCTCGACGAGCGCGGCGAACGCGTTCGGGTCGTTGACGGCCAGCTCGGCCAGGATCTTGCGGTCCACCTCGACGTTGGCGGCCTTCAGACCCTGGATGAAGCGGTTGTAGGTGATGCCGTTGGCGCGGGCAGCGGCATTGATGCGCTGGATCCACAGCTGGCGGAAGTCACCCTTGCGCTTCTTGCGGTCGTTGTAGTTGTAGACCAGCGAGTGGGTGACCTGCTCCTTGGCCTTGCGGTACAGGCGCGAACGCTGACCGCGGTAGCCGGAGGCCTGCTCCAGGATCGCCCGGCGCTTCTTGTGGGCGTTGACTGCCCGCTTGACGCGTGCCACTTGTTAACTCCTTGTAGCGGGGCCGTGGGTGTCCTCACACGGCCCGGAAATCGATTGGGTCCCGGTCAGAGGTCAGGCGCGGTGCGCGCCCGACGTCACTTGCCGAGAAGCTTCTTGATCTTCGCGGCGTCGCCCGGGGCCATCTCGGCGTTGCCGGTGAGGCGACGCGTCACACGGGACGACTTGTGCTCAAGCAGGTGGCGCTTGCCGGCGCGCTCACGGAGCACCTTGCCGGAGCCGGTGACCTTGAAGCGCTTGCTGGCACCGCTGTGCGACTTGTTCTTCGGCATAGCGCCGTTCTCTCCTCGTCGGTGGCGCTCCGGTGCCCGGTCGCGAGAACCGGGCACGGTGGAGCGTCGCTCTTGTTTCGGTTTGCTTCCTGGGACGGCGTCCCGGGGATCACGCCTCTGCGGGCTCCTCGGCGGCAGCCTCGGCGTCGGCAGGGTTCTGCGAGCGACCGGGGTTGGCCTTCGCGGAAGCCTTGCGGGCCTCCTGCGCCTGGCGTGCCTCGGCCATCGCCTCGGTCTTCTTCTTGTGCGGACCGAGGACCATGATCATGTTGCGGCCGTCCTGCTTCGGGTTCGACTCCACGAACCCGAGGTCCTGGACGTCCTCGGCGAGGCGCTGCAGCAGCCGGTAGCCCAGCTCGGGGCGGGACTGCTCGCGGCCACGGAACATGATCGTGATCTTGACCTTGTCGCCCTGCTTGAGGAACCGGACGACGTGACCCTTTTTGGTGTCGTAGTCGTGCGGGTCGATCTTCGGCCGGAGCTTCATCTCCTTGATGACCGTGTGCGCCTGGTTCTTGCGCGCCTCACGGGCCTTCATGGCCGACTCGTACTTGAACTTCCCGTAGTCCATGAGCTTGCACACGGGCGGACGGGCGTTCGCCGCGACCTCGACCAGGTCCAGGTCGTACTCCTGCGCAAGCTCCAGTGCCTTCGCGAGCGGGACGATGCCCACCTGCTCGCCACTGGGACCGACAAGTCGCACCTCGGGAACGCGAATCCGGTCGTTGATGCGGGGCTCGGCGCTGATGGATCCTCCTCGGTAGCACCACGCGACGGTCTGGCGGACAGCCGCGTAACGTCTAATGTTCGTTAGACCTAACCGCGCCGAAGCACAAAAAATGCCCCGGACGATCACAGGCGGGGCTCCTCGAACTACCGGAGCACCGCCGCGGTGGCCGCGGGGCGCGATTTCGGGCGGAACGCCGTCGCTGGGACTGCGCCGCCTGACCGGTGACCCGCCGTCCCTGAGGACAGTCAGGTGGGAGTTCGAAAGCCTCCACTTGTGGGCCGAGCACAGTCGTGTCCGGCCGGTCGTCAACCAGACTAGCAGGGTCGCTTGACAAGGGCTAACCGGAAGGCGCCGCGCAGGACCGCCTATCGTGTGGGCATGAGTGAGACCCCTCCTGAGACGCCCGACTTCGACGCCATGACCCGTGACATCGCCGAGGTCCCCGCGGTCGAGGTGATCGTGACGGTCGCCGTCAACCTGATGAGCGCCGCCGCCGTGAAGCTCGGTCTGACCGAGGAGGGCGAGAAGCACAAGGACCTGGACGAGGCCCGCAAGCTGGTGCACGCCCTGGCCGGTCTGCTGGACGCGACGGCGACCGAGATCAGCTCCTTCCACGCGGCGCCGCTGCGCGACGGCCTGAAGTCGCTCCAGCTGGCGTTCCGGGAGGCGTCCCTCGTCCCGGACGAGCCGGGAAAGGGGCCGGGCGAGAAGTACACCGGCCCGGTCTACGGCTAGGCAGGGTTCATCCCCGTACGTACAAGGGCTCGCCCGGCGGCGTCGCCCCGGCCGGCAGGAGTGCCAGGTCGAGGCCGCGCACGAGGCGGGCCCTGAGTGTTTCGTCGTCGGCGAGGCGCCGGGCGACCGCGCGGGCGGCCTCGGCCGGGGGTGCGGCGGGGTCGAGGACGAGGGCGAGGGTGCCGTCGGCCTGTCCCGGCCCGAGGTGGGCGCGCAGTACGGCGGGTTCGGCGGCGACGGCACCGCGTACGGCCTCGACGACGGCCGGGTCGGCGAGCGGGTCGGTCGAGGTGCGGCCCTCGGCCAGGGCGAGCAGCGCGGGGCCGGTCAGTTCGAACTGCACGGGTCCGGCCATGTCCAGCACGATGGTGTCCGCCTTCTCGTGTGCCGCGGCCTGGAGTGCCTGGTGCAGGGGTACGGCGACGGGGCGGGCCGCCGGGTCCCAGCGGGCGAGGGAGTCGGTGGAGGTGAAGGCGGGCAGGGCGGTGCGGTTCCCGGCCTTCAGGGTGGGGACGGCCATGTCGCTGGTCTTCTCGCGGCGCAGCCCGTTCTCATCCTCCTCGGCCTCGCCGAGGACGGCCACGACGGGGACGAGCAGCCGGGCGCCCTTGAGCGCCTCCAGGACGGGGCCCACGGCGGTGCGGTCCTGGGCCCAGGCGGCCAGCGCCGCGCTCAGCCGGGGGTCGGCGGAGCCGTCGTCGTCGGAGAAGCCGGAGTCGGGAATGTTCTTGTTCGCCACGATCCCCGACCCTATAGGGGGGATGCTGCTGGGCTTGTGCGGGCCCGGAAACCTGTCCGTGACGCCCTTCACCGGAATCTCAGATACCGATGACGAACATCTAACGTCCGTCTAACGGCCCGCAAAGCAACGGCCCCCAGCATCACGGGCATGGAGTCTTCCAGAGCACGCCGACGCCGCCGCGCTCGCCCTTCCCGACGCCGCCCGCTGCTGTACACGGCGCTCGCCGTGGTCGCCGTCGTGGGCGGTACGGCCGCGGGGACCGCGTACGTGAGGACCCACACGCACTCGGGCGGGGGCGCCGTATCGTCGGCGGCGACGCCGTCGGCCTCCTCCTCGGCCCCGGCGAGCGGGGAGGCATCGGTGGAACCTGTGGCGGAGCCGACCGTGGACCGGGACGCGCTGCTGGCCGACGCGATGGAGTCGGTGGCGGTGGCGGACGGCGCGGACGTGTCGGTGGCGGTGCTGGACCTGGACTCCGGCGAGAGCGCGTCCTACGGGGACGGCACCTTCGACACGGCGAGCATCGTCAAGGTCGACATCCTGGCGGCGCTGCTGCTCCAGGCGCAGGACGCGGGGCGCGGGCTCACCGCGACGGAGAAGGCGCACGCCAAAGCGATGATCGAGAACAGCGACAACGCCTCGGCCTCGGCGCTGTGGCAGGCGATCGGGCGGGCGGACGGGCTCGACGCCGCCAACGAGCGGTTCGGGCTGACGGACACCGAGGGCGGCGACGGCGCGCTGTGGGGACTGACGCAGACCACGGCCGCCGACCAGCTCACCCTGCTCGGCCAGGTCTTCGGGGACGACGCGGAGTCGGAGCTCAGTGGGGTCTCGCGGACGTATCTGCAAGGGCTGATGGAACAGATCGCCGCCGGCCAGCACTGGGGGGTGTCGGCCGCGGCCGACGGCTCGCGGTGGGCGCTGAAGAACGGCTGGCTGCCGCGCAGCACCACCGGGCTGTGGGACATCAACAGCATCGGGCGCGTGCGCGTCGACGGCCACGACTGCCTGGTGGCCGTGCTGTCCGACGGCAACCCGACCAAGGCGAAGGGGATCTCGCTGGTCGAGGCGGCCGCGAAGGCGGCGGTGTCGGTCTTCGCCGAGGACGCCTCGTCCGCGACCGTGTCCGCCTCCGCGTCCTAGGTCGTGTCCGCAAAGTCCCTCCGTCCGCCCGGAGGGCGGGCCCTGCGACGTCTGGTGCGTGCTCTGGGGGTCCCCCCTGCTCGAAGAGCTTGGGGGAGCGTGCCAGGCGTCGCGGGGCAGGAGGGACTTTGCGGACACGGCCTAGAAGTCGGAGGCCTCGTCACAGGAGGTGCGGCGGCCGCGCCACAGCACCACCGCCGCGACCAGCAGGACGCCGCCCGCGCTGCCCGCCAGCGGCGCCGCCCAGGCCGATGTGTCGTCGTCGGAGGTCGCGGCGTCCGGGCCGGAGCCGAAGTACTGCCCGCCGTACGCCGCCGGTTTCAGGCCCTTTGGCCTCAGGCGGCCGGCCGCCTTGAGGGCGGCGGCGGGGTCGACGAAGCCGAAGCCGCGGGAGTCGTCGCGGCCGTCCACGGGGGCGTCACGGGCCGTGTCCTCCAGGAGCCCCTTGATCTGGGCCGGGGTGAGGCCGGGGTGGGCGGCCTTGACGAGGGCGACGGCACCGGAGACGAAGGCGGCGGCCGCGCTGGTGCCCCAGCCCTCGTAGTAGCGGTGGTCCGGGTCGGCGATGACGACGTCGACGCCGGGGGCGCTGACCGTGGCGTACCAGCGGCGGGTGGAGAAGGAGGCGCGGGTGCCGTACTTGTCGACGGCGGCAGCGGCGATGACGCCCGGGTAGGCGGCCGGGTAGGAGATGTGGTCGCCCTTCTCGCCGCCGTTGCCGGCCGAGGCGACGACGACCACGCCCTTCTTCAGGGCGTACTGGATGGCCTCGTCCTCGGCGGGTTCGGGGTGCGCGGAGGCGGAGTCGTCGCCGAGGGAGAGGTTGATGACGTCGGCACCGTGGTCGGCGGCCCAGCGGATGCCCTCGGCGAGGGCGTTGCCACGGGTCTTGCGGGCCTTGGCGCGGGAGGGGTCGCCGTCCTCCAGGATCACGCGGACGGGGAGGATCTTCGCCTCGGGGGCGATGCCCATGACGCCGTCGGCGTCGCCGGGGCCGTGTCCGTGGCCGGCGATGATCCCGGCCATGGCGGTGCCGTGGCGGGCCCAGGTCCGGTCGCCGGGCTCGGCTCCGAAGCCGACCAGGTCCTTGCCGGGCAGGACGTTGCCGACGAGGTCGGGGTGGTCGTCCTCCACGCCGGTGTCGAGGACGGCGACGGTGATGCCCTTGCCCTTGGTGGTCCGCCAGGCCTCGTCGGTGTGCATGGCCTGAAGGGCCCACTGCTGGGCGCGTATGCCGTCGGCGTACGCGGTGGTGGGCGGCAGGAGGGCGAGGCCGGCGGTGAGCAGGACGCCCACGACCCCGGCGCGGCGGGTCGTGGCGGCACGGGTCGTGGCGGCTTTCACGACGGCTGCTCCGTGGCCGAGCCGACGTCTCTGCGCAGGCCGCGTTCGATGCGGTCGGCGAGGCCCTGGGCCTCGTTGCCGAGGCCCGCCTGGGCGGGGGCGGTGGTGGCGCCGGACTCCATGGCCTCCTCGGCGGGCTCGGGGTCGTCGACGGTGCGGCCGTCGGCCCAGCCGGAGACGGCGTAGACGACGACGGGGGCGTCGGTGAGGACGGAGATCGTCCACGAGGCGCGCTGCTCGGCCCCGAAGCCTGCGGCGGCGGTGTCCTTGGCGGCGTACGGGAGGGGCATGAGGTCGGTGCGCCGGTCCAGGCCGTCCTTGGCGAAACGGGTGCGGAGGGCGGCCATGGCGGGGGCGTCGGCCTCGGTGAAGAGCAGGCCGACGGTGGTGACGTAGCTCTGGGTGGCGTCGGTGTAGGTGGCGCGCAGGAGGCGCTGGCAGCCGACGGGGGTGAGGGCCTTCCTCAGCAGCGGGTCGAAGGCGCCCTCGCAGTCGCTGTCGGGGGCGACGGCGATCCGCGTCCAGGTCCGGTCGGCGCCGCCGGGTCCGGCGCCCTGTCCCTGCACGGTCGGCGGGAACAGCCGGTCGACGGGCACGCTGTGCCACAGGCCGCCGGCCGCGCTGAACGTACCGCTCCCGGCGCCGTCGCCCGAGTCCCCGGCGAGCCAGCTACCGGTCACCGCGCCGCCGATCAGTCCCAGGCCGAGTACGAGGCAGGCGGCCGCCGCGGCTGCCTGCGACCGCATCCGCCCGCCGAGCGGGCGCGGTCGCGCCTTCTCGTCGTACCCCTCGGGCTCCCCGAACGACACGAACGGCCGCCCGGCCCCGAGCGTCCCTCCCGGCACCATGGGGGCGCTCCAGGAGAGGGCGGGGTCGGGGGAAACAGGGGCCGGGTCCGTGGCCGGGGTGGACCGGGGCGGCTCGGTGGGTTCGGCGAACGTACGCCCACCGGAGGACGGGACGCCGGACTGCGGAACGGACGAGCCGGAACCGGGCCTGCGGCCGCTCTCGGCGGGCGCGGCGGCATCCCGGGACCGGCGGTCGGCACCTGCGGGCGCGGCGGCGTCCGGAGACCGACGACCGGTCTCAGCGGGCGCGGCGGCGTCCGAAGACCGACGCCCGGTCCCGACGGACGAGGCCGCCTCCGGAAACCGACGACCGACCCCGACGGACGAGTCGAAACCAGGCCCATGGCCGACCCCCGCGGACGAGGCCGCCTCCGAAGACCGACGACCAGCCCCGACGGACGAGGCCGCCTCCGAAGACCGACGACCGGCCCCGGCGGACGAGTCGAAACCGGGCCGATGGCCGGTCTCAGCGGGCGCGGTGGCGTTCGGGGGCCGGGGCGGCTCTCCGGGGACCCGCTCGCGGGGCGTTCCGGTGGAGCCCTGGCGCGTGTCCGGGGTGGGTGATGTCTGTGGGGGGACCGGGCGCAGACGTGCGGTCGTCTCCGACGAGGCCTCGGCGGGGGCGGTGGTACGGCGGGGCGCTGCGCTGGTCTCCTGCCGCGCGCCGCGGCCGACGGTCGGCGGCGCGTCCGGGAAGCGGGCGGAGGCTCGTGGCGGAGGCGGGGACGTGGGATCGACGCCCTGGGGCCCGGCGGAGATGAAGCTCGGGAAACGGGGGTGGGTCTCCGAGGAGCCGGTCGGCCGGGCCGCGGCGGCGTCCCCGTCGGCGTCCGTGGCGTTCCGGGCCGACGATCCCACGCGGGAGCCGTCCTGCGGCGGCGAGGCAACCGTCTCGCGCAGGTCGAAGAAACCGCGCCCGGCGGAGGTGCCGGGACCCGCGGAGCCGCCCGCTGCCGAGGAGGTCTCCCGGGCCGGGGACGGCCGGTCGGCGGCCCCGCCGCGCGCCGGCGTCCCGTCCCGGTGCCGTTCCGTCTCGCCGGCCCCGGCCGTCGGCGGCTGTGCGGGGCGCGGCGGTGTCGTGGGCTGTGGGGGTAGGGAGGCGCGTCGCGCTTCCGTGCTCATGCACCCCCCGTTTCCTTGTGCCCGGGCCGCTGTTCCTCGTACGCGGGCCGGCGCGTTCCTGCCGGGCCCGGCAGCGGACTGGTCCGTCCCGGGCACACATACCCGCACGGACGGAACGCCATCCCGGCGCACACACCGGCAGGGGCCGTTCCGTCGTACGTGCGCGTCACTCTACGGCTTGCCCCTGTCAGAAGGGGAACCCGTACACGCCTGACGGGGCTTTGGCCCGGAACGTCCCCCTACCCTGCGGTAATCCTGTCTGGCAGGCTGCGTTCATGACTGCGCGCGCCGCCGACCGGGCCCGTTACGACCGGGCCACCGCCCATCTCGACGCCCCCGTTGCGATCGTGGACCTGGACGCCTTCGACGCCAACGCGGACGATCTGGTCCGCCGGGCCGGGGGGAAGCCGATCCGGGTGGCCAGCAAGTCCGTACGGTGCCGGGCCCTGCTCGAACGGGTCCTGGCGCGGGAGGGCTTCGCGGGCATCATGTCCTTCACCCTGGCCGAGTCCCTGTGGCTGGCACGCTCCGGTTTCGACGACGTCCTGCTCGCCTATCCCTCGGCCGACCGTGCCGGGTACGCCGAGCTGGCGAGTGATCCGAAGCTGGCCGCCGCCGTGACCGTGATGATCGACGACCCCGCGCAGCTGCGGCTCATCGACGAGGCGCGGGACGGCGGACGTGAAGTCGTCCGGGTGTGCCTGGAGTTGGACACGTCGCTCAAGCTGCTCGGGGGGCGTGTGCGGGTCGGGGCCCGGCGGTCGCCGCTGCACTCCCCCGCCCAGGTCGCCGACCTGGCCCGTGTGGTGGCCCGGCGGCCGGGGTTCAGGGTCGTGGGGATCATGGCGTACGAGGGGCACATCGCCGGTGTCGGGGACGCGGTGGCCGGACGTCCGCTGCGCTCGCGTGCCGTCCGGCTGATGCAGGCCACCGCCCGCCGGGAGCTGGCCGAGCGGCGGGCCGAGGTGGTGCGGGCCGTGCGGGCCGTGGTGCCGGACCTGGAGTTCGTCAACGGCGGCGGCACGGGCAGTGTGCAGCACACGGCCGCGGAGGACGCGGTCACCGAGATCGCCGCCGGATCGGGGTTGTACGTGCCGCGGCTGTTCGACAACTACACGTCGTTCAGCGGGCGTCCGGCGGCGCTGTTCGCCCAGCCCGTCGTACGGCGGCCCGGGGTGGGCGTCGTGACGGTGCTCGGCGGCGGGTATCCCGCCTCGGGTGCGGCCGGGGCCGACCGGCTTCCGGTGCCGTATCTGCCGGAAGGGCTGCGGTACGACCCCCAGGAGGGCGCCGGCGAGGTGCAGACGCCGCTGCTCGGCTCGCCCGCCGACGATCTCCTGATCGGCGACAAGGTGTGGTTCCGGCACGCCAAGGCCGGTGAGCTGTGCGAGCGGTTCGACGCGCTGCACCTGGTCGAGGGGGACGCGGTGACGGCGACCGTGCCGACGTACCGGGGCGAGGGCCGCACCTTCCTGTAGGTCAGGGGCCGATGCTGCTGCCCACGCCGCCGCCCGTGCCGGCGTCGCCGACCGGCCGGATGCCCTTGGTGATCCGGTCCATGTCGGCGAGCGGCGGTCCGTCCTCGCCCGCGTCGAAGACGAAACGGACGAGGACCGGGGACTCGGTGCCGACGGTGGACGGGAAGACGAGCGACTGCACATAGCCGCCGGGGCCCTCGGCGGTCTCGACGCGCCAGCGCACGAAGTACCCGGCGCGTCCGGCGACCGCGACCGGCCCCGACTCGACCAGCCGGTGGGACTCGATGCCGCCGAAGGGGCGCTTGCCGGCCCGGTCGCGGTCGTAGGCCGCGTCGGCCGCATCGGAGATGTCCTCCTTGGCGAGGACCTCGGGGGACGTCTCGTCGTTCACCGTCACCGTGCGCGAGATCACCTGGCCGCGCCGGCACACTCCGGGGTCGCCGGGGCAGTCGTACGTGCCGTCCGTGGTCATCATGACGTCGTCGTCGGCGATGTACTGCGGCCTGACCCAGCCGTCGAGCAGCGGGAACGTGATGCCGTTGAGCTGGTCCTCGACGACGGCCGGGTCGTCGGCGGACGGCTCCGAGGCGGACGGTGGGGCGCTCGGGGGCACGGCGGTGGAACCCACGGCCGTCGGCGGGGTCTTCGCCTCCGTACCGCCGTCGTCCCCGCCGAGGACGACGGTGCCCGTGGCGATCGCGGCGGCGAGCACGGCACCGGCGGCGGCGAGGGCGACGACCTTCACGCGGCCGGTGCCGCCACCCGTGGCCGGCGGCTGCGCGGTCGTCCCGGGTGCACGCCGGTGCTCGCTCCAGGCGGTGCCGTCCCACCAGCGTTCCAGGTGCGGGGCCGACGGGTCGCGGTACCAGCCGGGCGGCGGCGTCATGCTCATCCCGGCACTGTAGGACGGGTCTTACAGCGGAGTGACGTACGCCCCCGAGATTCCTCCGTCGACCAGGAAGTCGGTGGCGTTGACGAAGGAGGAGTCGTCGCTGGCGAGGAAGGCGACGGCGGCGGCGATCTCCTCGGCCTCGGCGAACCGGCCGAGCGGGATGTGGACCAGGCGACGGGCCGCCCGCTCGGGGTCCTTCGCGAACAGCTCCTGCAACAGGGGGGTGTTGACCGGTCCGGGGCACAGGGCGTTCACGCGGATGCCCTCCCGCGCGAACTGGACGCCGAGTTCGCGGGACATGGCGAGCACACCGCCCTTGGAGGCGGTGTAGGAGATCTGGCTGGTGGCCGCTCCCATCCGGGCCACGAACGACGCCGTGTTGATGATGGAGCCCTTGCCCTGGCGCCGCATGTAGGGGATGGCGGCCTTGCAGCACAGGTAGACGGAGGTGAGGTTGACCTCCTGGACCCGCTTCCAGGCCTCCAGGCCGGTCTCCAGGATGGAGTCGTCGTCGGGCGGGGAGATGCCCGCGTTGTTGAAGGCGATGTCGACGCTGCCGTAGGTGTCGTAGGCGGTCCGGAACAGGGCCTCGACCTGCTCGGGGTCGGTGACGTCGACCTTCACGAAGGTTCCGCCGACCTCCTCGGCCGCCGCCTTGCCGCGGGTCTCGTCGACGTCGCCGCAGACGACCTTCGCGCCCTCGGAGGCGAGCCGGCGGGCGGTGGCGAGGCCGATGCCGCTGCCGGCTCCGGTGACGACGGCGGTACGGCCGACCAGACGGCGGCAGATGATGTCCTCGGTCGCTGCGCTCACTGTGCGGGGCCCTCCGTGCTGATGAAGACGTTCTTGGTTTCGGTGAAGGCGGCCAGGGCGTCCGGGCCGAGCTCACGGCCGATGCCGGACTGCTTGAAGCCGCCGAAGGGGGTCCAGTAGCGGACGCTGGAGTGTGAGTTGACGGACAGGTTGCCCGCGCGGACGGCCTGGGAGACGCGCAGGGCGCGGCCGACGTCCCGGGTCCAGATGGAGCCGGACAGGCCGTAGTCGGTGGCGTTGGCGAGCGTCACGGCCTCCGCCTCGTCCTCGAAGGGCAGCACGACGGCGACGGGTCCGAAGACCTCCTCGACGGCCACGCGCGCGTGCGGGTCGACGCCGGTGAGGACGGTGGGCGGGAACCAGAAGCCGGGGCCCTCGGGGGCCTTGCCGCGGATGCCTTCGGCGCCTTCCGGGACGTACGAACGGACGCGCTCCAGCTGGGCGTCGGAGATCAGTGGGCCCATGTCCGTCTTCTCGTCGGCCGGGTCGCCGACGAGGACCGACTCGATCGCCGGGGCGAGGAGGTCGAGGAAGCGGTCGTAGGCGCAGCGCTGGACGAGGATGCGGGTGCGGGCGCAGCAGTCCTGGCCGGAGTTGTCCAGGAAGGACATGGGGGCGGCGGCCGCGGCGGCCTCCAGGTCCGCGTCGGCGAAGACGATGTTGGGGCTCTTGCCGCCGAGTTCCAAGGTGACGCGCTTGAGGAGCTGCGAGCCCTTCGCCAGCACCTGTTTGCCCACGGCTGTCGAGCCCGTGAACACGATCTTGGCGACGCCGGGGTGCTCGACGAGCGCGTTGCCCGCGACGGGCCCGTGGCCGGGCAGGACCTGGAACAGGCCCTCGGGCAGACCCGCCTCCAGGGCGAGTTCGGCGAGGCGGAGCGCCGTCAGCGGGGTCGTCTCGGCGGGCTTGAGGATGACCGCGTTGCCCGCCGCGAGCGCGGGGGCCGTGCCCCAGGCCGCGATCGGCATCGGGAAGTTCCAGGGCGCGATGACGCCGACGACGCCCAGCGGTTCGAGGATCGTGACGTCGAGGCCGCCCGGGACGGGGATCTGCCGGCCGGTCAGCCGCTCCACTCCCCCGGCCGCGTAGTCGAGCAGATCGCGGACGTTGCCCGCCTCCCAGCGGGCGTTGCCGAGGGTGTGTCCGGCTTCCCGCACCTCCAGGCGGGCGAGTTCTTCGAGGTGTGCGTCGACGGCGACGGCGAAGCGCCGCAGCAGCCGGGCCCGGTCGGCCGGTGCGAGGGCCGCCCACGACGCCTGCGCCCGCGCGGCTCGTACGACGGCCGCGTCGACGTCGGCCGCGGAGGCCGCCGGGACGGTGGCGACGACCTCTTCGGTGGCGGGGTTCAGTACCTGGAGCTCATGCTCGTGCGACAACTCGTGCGACAACTCGTGCGACAAGGGGGAACCTCTCACATGCGTTCGAAGGAGCGGCGCAGCTCCCAGTCGGTGACCGCGGCGTCGAAGGCGTCCAGTTCGACGCGTGCCATGTTGCGGTAGTGCGCGACGACCTCGTCACCGAAGGCGGCCTTGGCGATCGCGCTGTTCTCCCAGAGCTCGGCGGCCTCGCGCAGGGTGGTCGGGACGTGCTCGAAGTCGGCGGCGTAGGCGTTGCCGGGGCACGGCTCGGGCAGCTGGAGCTTCTGCTCGATGCCGTACAGGCCGGCCGCCACCAGGCCCGCCACGGCGAGGTGCGGATTGACGTCGCCGCCGGGGAGCCGGTTCTCGAAGCGCAGGGAGCGGCCGTGGCCGACCACACGGAGGGCGCAGGTGCGGTTGTCGTAGCCCCAGGCGACGGCGGTCGGCGCGAAGGAGCCGGGCTGGAACCGCTTGTAGGAGTTGATGTTGGGGGCGTAGAGCAGGGAGAAGTCGCGCAGTGCGGCGAGCTGTCCGGCGAGGAAGTGGCGCATGACGTCCGACATGCCGCCCTCCAGGTCTCCGGCCATGGCGTTGGCGCCGTCGGCGTCCGCGAGGGAGAGGTGGATGTGGCAGGAGTTGCCCTCGCGCTCGTTGTACTTCGCCATGAAGGTGAGGGACACGCCCTCCTGGGCGGCGATCTCCTTGGCGCCGGTCTTGTAGATCGCGTGCTGGTCGCAGGTGACCAGGGCCTCGTCGTAACGGAAGGCGATCTCGTGCTGGCCGGGGTTGCACTCGCCCTTGGCGGACTCGACGGTGAGGCCGGCGCCGGCCATCTCGTTGCGGATCCGGCGCAGCAGCGGTTCGATCCGTCCGGTGCCGAGCACCGAGTAGTCGATGTTGTACTGGTTGGCCGGCGTCAGCCCTCGGTAGTTCGCGTCCCAGGCCTGCTCGTAGGTGTCCTTGAAGACGATGAACTCCAGCTCCGTGCCGACCTGGGCGGTGTAACCGTGCTCGGCGAGGCGCTCCAGCTGGCGGCGCAGGATCTGGCGGGGGGCGGCCTGAACCGGGGAGCCGTCGTTCCAGGCGAGGTCGGCGATGAGCATGACCGTGCCCTCGTTCCAGGGCACGCGGCGCAGGGTGCTCAGGTCCGGGTGCATGGCGAAGTCGCCGTAGCCGCGGTCCCAGGACGACATGGCGTACCCGTCGACGGTGTTCATCTCGGCGTCGACGGCGAGGAGGTAGTTGCAGCCCTCGGTGCCGTGCTGGAGTACCTCGTCGAGGAAGAAGCGGGCGGCGAACCGCTTGCCCTGGAGCCGTCCCTGCATGTCCGGGAAGGCCAGGACGACAGTGTCGATCTCACCGCCCGCGACGAGGGCGTGCAGCTCCTCGACACTGAGCGGGGGTGTGCGGTCTGCCACGGAGAGCCTCCTTCGGGCTTTCGGTCAGCCGGGGGCGGCCGGTGGCCATAAGGTATTGCTGAGAACCTTTGCTTGGGAAGGGGGCACGGCCATATGCCTGAGGAAGCCGGCGGATCGGTGGAGGACCGTCTGACGCCGGTACTGCGGCCGGTGCGGGCCGGTAACGGCTTCGAGGAGGCGCTGGAGCAGATCCTGCAGGTCGTACGGCTGGGTCTGGTGCCGGGGGGCGAGCGGCTGCCGGCGGAGCGGGAGCTGGCGGAGCGGCTCGGGATCAGCCGGGTGACGCTGCGCGAGGTGCTGAAGGTGCTGCAGGAGCAGGGGCTGATCGAGGCGCGGCGCGGGCGGTACGGCGGAACGTTCGTGCTGCCGCGCGCGGACGGGGGCGGCGAGGACGAGCTGCGGCGGCGGATCGCCGAGGTCGACATCGAGGACGTGCTGCGTTTCCGCGAGGTGCTGGAGGTGGGCGCGGCCGGGCTGTGCGCGACGCACGGGCTCGGCGCGGAACAGGCGGGGCGGCTGCGGGAGGCGTTGGCGGCCACGCGGGACGCGCCGCTGACCGAGTACCGTCGCCTGGACACGATGCTGCACCTCACGCTGGCGGAGCTGTGCGGGTCGCCGTCGCTGACCGCGCAGTACGCGGCGGTGCGGGCGACGGTGAACGACCTGCTGGACTGCATACCGCTCCTGGTCCGCAACCTGGAGCACTCGCAGCGGCAGCACACCGCGCTGGTCGACGCGGTGCTCGACGGGGACGCCGACGGGGCGCGGGAGATGATGCGGGAGCACTGTGCGGGGACGGCGGCGCTGCTGCGGGGGTTCCTGGCCTGACGGGCGCCGGGTTGCCGTACGGCGAGCGGAACCGCAAAGGTATACCGTTACACCATTGCGGGTCATGGAGGGCGATGTGACCGGACGACCGCTGATCGGCGTCAGTACGTACCTGGAGTCCGGGGCGCGCTGGGGCGTGTGGGAGCTGGAGGCGGCGCTGCTGCCGGCCGGATACCCGCGGCTGGTGCAGCGGGCGGGTGGCCTGGCCGCGATGCTGCCGCCGGACGCCCCCGAGCGGGCCGCCGCGGTGGTGGGCCGCCTGGACGGACTGGTGATCGCGGGCGGCCCGGACGTGGAGCCGGTGCGCTACGGCGCCGAGCCCGATCCACGCACGGGTCCGCCGGCCCGGGCCCGGGACGCGTGGGAACTGGCTCTGATCGAGGCGGCTCTGGCCGCGGGCGTGCCCTTGCTGGGCATCTGCCGGGGCATGCAGCTGCTGAACGTCGCCCTCGGCGGCACGCTCGTCCAGCACATCGAGGGCCACGCGGAGGTGAAGGGCGTCTTCGGCCGCCACCCCGTCAAGCCGGTGCCGGGCACGCTGTACGCCGCTGCCGTCCCGGAGGAGACGTCCGTCCCGACCTACCACCACCAGGCGGTGGACCGCCTCGGCACCGGCCTCGTCCCCTCGGCGCACGCGGCGGACGGGACCGTGGAGGCGGTGGAACTGCCGGGTGGGCAGGGATGGGTACTGGGGGTGCAGTGGCATCCGGAGATGGGGGAGGACGTGCGGGTGATGCGGGCGCTGGTGGAAGCGGCGACGCACTGAGGCAGGGCGGGAAGCCCCTCGCCCCCGCCCGTCCCACCCCCAGGGGCTCAGGCCCTTCGACCCCGCCAGGGGCTCCGCCCCTTGGACCGCCCGTCTCGGGCTCCGCACCTTCGCCCCCCAAGGGCTCCACCCCCTCCGCCCACCAGAGACTCCACCCACCCGACCCCCGCCCCGAACGCTCCGGGGCAGCGCCCCGGGGTGGGACGGGTAGGGGCGGCGGGGGCGAGGAAACGCCGTCCTGGCCCCGCGTCGCCTTCCTAGCCCCGCGTCAGCGACAGCAGATCCCGCGCCGGGCCGGTAGGCCGATGCCCCGTCGGCCACACCGCCCGCAGGTCCCGCGCCAGCGCGACGTCCTCCACCGGTACCCGTACCAGTCGCCGCATCGCCAGCTCCTCCCCCACCGCGAGTTCGCTGAGGACAGCCGGGCCGGCCCCGCTCACCGCGGCCGCCTTCACCGCCGTCGTCGAGGACAGCTCGATCAGCGGCCGGGCCAGTCCGCCCAGCGCCGCGTCCAGAACCTGCCGTGTGCCGGAGCCCTTCTCCCGGAGGATGAGCGGGGTCACCGCCAGTTCCTCCGCCGCGAGGGGGCTCCGGCGGCGGGCCCAGGGGTGGTCGGGTGCCGTCACCACTATCAGGCGGTCGTGCGCGATGACCGCGGAGTCCAGCCCGGGCGGCACGCTCACCCCCTCCACGAACCCCAGGTCCGCCTCGTCGGACAGCAGCCGCTCCGCGACCGCCGCCGAGTTCCCGGCGAGCAGCGACACCGCCGTGTCGGGCCGCTGGGCGCGCAGGGCGAGCAGCCAGCCCGGCAGCAGATACTCGGCGATCGTCATGCTCGCCGCCACCCGCAGCCGCGAGTCCCTCCGGTCCCGCAACGCCTGCGCTCCCGCGTCGAAGGCCTCGGCCGCCTCGACGATCCGCCGCGCCCAGTCCGTGACCAGCGCACCGGCGTCGGTGAGCCGGGAGCCGCGCGGCGACCGGTCCACGAGGGCGACCCCCAGTTGCCGTTCCATGGAGCGGATCCGGCTGCTGGCCGCCGGCTGGGAGATGCCGACCTCCCGCGCGGCCCCGCCGAGACTCCCCAGCCGCGCCACCGCCAGCAGCAGCTCCAGCGCCCCGAGATCCGGCACCCGGTGCGCCAGCGAACCGGCGGACACCACCCGGGAGTCCTCCTGCCCCTCCACATTGCTCATAACCCCAGCTTATGTCCGAGCTGCTCGCAGGGCCTCGCCCAGCACCCGTGGAGCTTCCGCCAGCGTCGGCCCGTACCAGGTGAGGTGCCGCCCGCTGACCAGCGCGCAGGGCAGGCCGCAGAAGGCCTCCGGGCCGTCGTCGGCGGTGAAGCGGTAGGGCTCGTCGGGGAGGACCACGAGGTCCGGTCCCGCCGCCCGCAGCTCCTCGACGGGGATCTTCGGATAGCGCTCGGCGTGGGCCGCGTACAGATGGTCGACGCCCAGGCGGGCCAGCACGTCACCCGCGAAGGTGTCCCGGCCCAGCACCATCCACGGCCGGCGCCAGATCGGCACGACCGCTGTGGTACGGCGCTTCGGGACCGGCAGCCGCGACCAGGTCTTCTCCGCCTCCGCCAGCCACCGCGGCCGTTCCGCGGCGCCGCAGGCGTCCAGCACCCGGGCCAGTTCCCGGAACGCCCCCGGCACGTCCCGCACCTCGGTGACCAGCACCTCGACGCCCGCCGCACGCAGGGCCGCGAGGTCGGGGGCGCGGTTCTCCTCCTCGTTGGCGATCACCAGATCGGGGTCGAGGGAGAGGACGCGGTCGAGCTTCGGGTTCTTCGTACCGCCGATCCGGGCGACGTCCAGTCCGGCCGGATGGGTGCACCAGTCGGTGGCGCCGACCAGAGCGCCGGGGACCGACGCCGCCACCGCCTCCGTCAGCGACGGAACCAGCGAGACGACTCTCACCAGGCGCTCACCGTGTCCTCACCTGTCCTCACCTGTCCTCACCTGCCCTCACCGCGCGGCCGGTCCCGGACCGCCTCGATGTGCTCCGCCACGGCGACGACGAGCACGCGGGTGTCCGACTCCGTGGCCCGCCAGCGGTGGCGCACCCCGCCCGTCAGATACAGCGTGTCGCCGCGTCCGAGCCGGTAGGCGCGGCCCTCGGCCTCGACCTCCACCACACCGTCGGCGACGTACATCAACTGGTCGTTGCGGTACTGGAATTCACGGCCGGGGTCATGGTCGCCGGTGAACTCCGAGGCGTGCATCTGGTGATGTCCGCGTACCAGGGAGCGCACGTGCGGCGCCGGCAGCGGTTCGAGGCCCTCGGCGCGGACGACGTCCACGCTGCACGCGGGGTCGGCCGCGGCGAGGAGCTCCACGGCGGTGGTGCGCAGTGCGTCGGCCACCTTCTCCAGGGAGCTTCTGCTGGGCCGCGCGCGCTCGTTCTCGATCTGGCTCAGGAAGGGCACGGACAGGCCGCTGCGCTCGGCCACGACGGCGAGGGTGAGCTCCAGCGCCCGGCGCCGCCGTCGCACGGCCGCGCCCACCCGAAGGGGCTGCTCTTTGTGGTCGCCCATCGCTCCGGCTCCCTCCTTCGCTGTCGCTCCGCCGCCCGTGCACCCGGGCGCTGTCCGTCTCAGGGGTCCTGACGAGTTCTCTGCACCCTACGCATGTTCGGCAAACCGTTTCATGCGCCCGTCACATCGACGTGACGTCGTGCCGGGCCCGACCTCACACTTCGCGCCAGTCGATCATCTCCCCGGGCTCGGTGCTCGTCTGCCGCGTGCGTCCCGGCAACCGCCGTTCGGTTCAATGCGTGGGAGGTCCCGGGTGTTCCCGTTCCTGTCCCGGGCCTGAAAGGTAGCGCTGCGTGGTTGGCCGGATCCTTTTTTGCGGGCGGGGGGCCATGCCGGGATGACAAGGGGTGGGCTCCGCCACCACTGCGGCGGAGCCCACCCCTCGTACGACCGGTCACTGGGGGGTCATACGACCCACCATGTCCGGGTGCTCCTGGAGCCAGGCCGCGACGGCCTCCTCCTCGTGCCCCTGGCCTCGGTCCTTGATCTCGCTCTCCAGGCTGCCCAGCTCCTCCTCGCTCATATGGAAGTTCTTGATCCACTTCGTGAGCTGCGGGTACTGCCCGGGGAAGTCCTCGTTGGAGATCGTGCGGATCGTGTTGCCCTCGCCGAAGAGCTTCTCGGGGTCCTTCAGCTTGGTCAGGTGGTACTCGCTGTACGCCCAGTGCGGCGACCACAGGACCACGGCGATCGGCTTCTTCTCGGCGTAGGCGCGCTTCAGCTCGGCCAGCATCGCGGGCGTGGAGCCGTCGACGACCTTGTACTCCTTGTCGAGGCCGTACCCCGGCAGGACCTTGGTCTTGAGGAGGTTCATCTCGCCGGTGCCCGGTTCGATGCCGACGATCCTGCCGTCGAAGGTGTCCGCCTTGCCCTTGAGGTCCGCCAGCGACCTGACGCCCTTCACGTACGAGGGGACGGCGATCTCCAGCGAGGTGGGCTGGTACCAGGTGCCCAGGTCCTTGAGTCTGTCCTTGTTCCTGTCCCAGTAGTTCTTCTGGGCGTAGGGCAGCCAGGCGTCGAAGTTGAGGTCGAGATCACCGGAGGCGAGGCCGGTGTAGACCGGGCCGACGTCCATCTGCTTCAGGTTCAGCCGGTAGCCGCGCCGTTCCAGGACGTTCTTCCACAGGTAGGTGACGGCCACGTCCTCGTCCCAGGGGAACCAGGCCACGTCCAGGGGGCGCTTGGCCTCCGCGGGCGTGCTGCCCGTGGCGTTCTTGACCGGGGCGAGCTTGTCGACGACACCGGGGTTCTGCTTCAGCCAGGCGCGGACCGCCTCCTGCTGCTTGCCCTTGCCCGCCTTGTTGATCTCCGCTTCGAGGCTGGTGAGCTGCTTCTCGTCCATCCGGAAGTTCTTCAGCCACTCACCGACAACGGGGTTGTCCTGCGCGAAGCCCTTGCGGGCCAGCGTGTGGATGCCGTCGCCCTTGCCCCAGGCGCCCTTCGGGTCCTTGAGCTTCTTCAGGTCGTAGTCGTTGTACGCCCAGTGCGGGGACCAGAGCGTGACCACGATCGGCTTCTTCTCGGCGTACGCGCGCTTCAGCTCGGCCAGCATCGCGGGCGTGGAGCTGTCCACGACCTCGTACTCCTTGTCGAGGCCGTAGTCCTTGAGAACCTTGCTCTTGAGCAGGGCCATCTCACCGGCGCTGGACTCGATGCCGGTGATCTTTCCGCCGAAGGTGGCGGCCTTGCCCTTGAGGTCGGCCAGGGAGTCGATGCCCTTCATGTAGCTGGGCACGCTCAGCTCCAGGGACGTGGGGCCGTACCAGCTGCCGAGGTCGTCGAGCCGGCTGCCGTACTTCTTCCAGTACTGGGCGTGGGTCGTGGGCAGCCAGGCGTCGGTCTGGAAGTCGACGTCGCCCTGGGCGAGGGAGGTGTAGAGCGGACCTGCCTCGAACTGCTTGGTCTCCACCTCGAAGCCGCGCTCCTGAAGGATCTCCTTCCACAGGAAGGTGGAGGCGACGCCCTCGTCCCAGGGGATGTAGCCGATGCTCACCTTCTTGCCCTGACCGACGTCCTTGCCGTCGGCCACAGCCGTGCCCTGGCCGCCACCACCGAAGACACCCATGCCGCCCGCCACGAGGGCGAGCACCACGACGCCGACCACGGCGACGGCCGGGCGGGGCCGGTACGACCAGATCTTCAGGCCCTGGGCGGCGCGCAGCCGGGCCGCGGCGCGGCGGCCGAGCGGCGACACCTGGGTGCCCAGCGCGCTGGTCATGCGGTCCAGGTAGATGGCGAGGATCACGATGGCGACGCCCGCCTCGGACCCCAGGCCGACGTTGAGCTGCCCGATGGCCTCGTTGACATCGCCGCCGAGACCGCCGGTGCCGACCATGCCGGCGATCGCGGCCATGGACAGGCCGAGCATGATGACCTGGTTCACGCCGGCCATGACCGTGGGCAGGGCCAGCGGGAGCTGGACGCGCAGGAGGGTGTCGCGGGGGGTGGTGCCGAAGGCCTCGGCGGCCTCGACCAGTTCCTTGTCGACCTGCCGGATGCCCAGCTCCGTCATGCGCACGCCCGGCGCCAGGGCGAAGATCAGCGTGGCGACGATGCCGGCGGGGGCACCGGTGCCGAAGAAGAGGATCGCCGGGATCAGGTAGATCATCGCGGGCAGCGTCTGCATGAAGTCGAGCACCGGACGCACCAGGCTGCTGACCCGGTCCGAGCGCGCCGCCCAGACGCCGACCGGCACCGAGACGACCAGCGCGATGACGGTGGCCACGAGGACCAGCGACAGGGTCACCATCGCGTCCTCCCACAGTTCCAGGGAGTCGATGAAGGCGAATCCCAGGAAGGTGAGGACACCGGCGAGGGTGCCGCGCAGCCAGAACGCGATGACGGCGAAGATGCCCGCGAGGAGCAGCGGCTCCGGGGCCTGCAGGACGGCGTTGATCCCGTCGTAGAGGCCGACGAAGACGGTCTGCAGGAAGTCGAACAGCCAGCCCATGTGCTGGGTCAGCCAGTCGACCGCGTCGTTCACCCAGTTGCCGACCTGAATCCTAGGCATTGAGCGTCACCTGCTTCCCGTCCTGGTCGCGAGGGGTGTCGCAGGTCTGGGGCGCGCCCCGCTCGTCACCGAGGAAGCCGACGAGCCGCTGCCGGGGCACGACCCCGACCAGCGTGCGTTCGGCGTCCACCACGGCGACCGGGTGCGACAGGCGGGCGCTGATCGCGCAGAGTTCGGCGAACGGTGTGTCGGGCGTCGCGGTCGGGCAGCCGCAGTCGGCCTCGTCGCCGCGGAGGTCGGTGTCCATGACGGCGCCGGCGGTCAGGACGCGGGAGCGGTCGACGTCCTTGGTGAAGGAGGCGACGTAGTCGTTCGCGGGCCTGAGGAGGATGTCCTCCGCGGTGCCGGTCTGCACGATGCGGCCGTCGCGCATGACGGCGATGCCGTCGCCCAGGCGCATGGCCTCGTTCAGGTCGTGGGTGATGAAGACGATCGTCTTCTTGAGGGTCTGCTGGAGCTGGAGGAGCTGGTCCTGCATGTCGCGGCGGATCAGCGGGTCGAGCGCGCTGAACGACTCGTCCATCAGCAGCAGGTCGGCGTCGGTGGCGAGGGCGCGGGCGAGGCCGACGCGCTGCTGCATGCCGCCGGACAGCTCGTCGGGCCAGGACTTCTCCCAGCCCTCCAGCCCGCACAGGGCGAGCGCCTCGGCGGCGCGCTTCTCCCGCTCGGGGCGGGGCACACCCTGCACGCACAGGCCGTAGGCGGCGTTGTCGAGGACGCTGCGGTGCGGGAAGAGCGCGAAGTGCTGGAAGACCATGCTGATCTTCTTCGCGCGGACCTCGCGCAGGTTGCGGTCGGAGAGCGCGGTGAGGTCCTGGCCGTCGAAGCGGACCTGGCCCGCGGTCGGCTCCAGCAGGCCGTTGAGCATGCGCAGGAGTGTGGACTTGCCGGAACCGGACAGGCCCATGACGACGAAGATCTGGCCGGGCTCCACCGTGAAGGAGGCGTCGATCACGGCTGCGGTCGTACCGTCGGCGCGCAGCTCCTCCCGGTCGGCTCCCTGTTTCAGCCGCTGCACTGCCTCGTCCGGTCGTCTGCCGAACACCTTGTAGAGATGTTCGGCCTCAAGTCTTGCTGACACACATACCTCTTGATCTCGGCGGCAACGGAGCGGAGCGACGCGGCGCAAAGTTGAATGTGCAACCGGCATCGCTCCGAAGCGGCCCCTGCCCTCGTTCGGGGAGCACAAACGCACGAGTGGGTCAGTTCACAAGGCATTTACAACTGCCACGCCGAGGGGACTGTCCGTGCCGTGCGGCATGATGCGAGGCGTGACCGGACGACTGATGCTCCTCGACACCGCCTCCCTCTACTTCCGCGCCTACTTCGGCGTCCCCGAGACCATGAAGGCCCCGGACGGCACGCCGGTGAACGCCGTGCGCGGACTGCTGGACTTCATCGACCGCCTGGTCAAGGACCACCGGCCCGACCACCTGGTGGCCTGCATGGACGCCGACTGGCGCCCGCACTGGCGGGTGGAGCTGATCCCCTCCTACAAGGCGCACCGCGTCGCCGAGGAGCACGAGGCGGGGCCGGACGAGGAGGAGGTGCCCGACACGCTGTCGCCGCAGGTGCCGGTCATCGAGGCCGTCCTCGACGCGCTCGGCATCGCGCGCGTGGGAGTGGCGGGGTACGAGGCGGACGACGTGATCGGCACGTTCACCGCGCGAGCCAGGGGCCCGGTCGACATCGTCACCGGCGACCGCGACCTGTACCAGCTCGTCGACGACGCGCGCGGGGTGCGCGTGCTGTACCCGCTCAAGGGGGTGGGCACGCTCGCGCTCACCGACGAGGCGGTGCTGCGCGAGAAGTACGGGGTGGACGGCAGCGGGTACGCGGATCTGGCGCTGCTGCGCGGCGACCCGAGCGACGGACTGCCGGGCGTGCCCGGCATCGGCGAGAAGACGGCGGCCAAGCTGCTCGCCGAGTTCGGCGACCTGGCCGGGATCCTGGCCGCCGTGGACGACCCGAAGGCGAAGCTCACGCCGTCGCAGCGCAGGCGCCTGGACGAGTCACGGCCCTACCTCGCGGTCGCGCCGAAGGTCGTCCGGGTCGCGGACGACGTCCCGCTGCCCGAGGTCGACACCATGCTGCCGCGCACCCCGCGCGACCCGGCGGCACTGGAGGAGCTGGCGGCCCGATGGGGCCTGGGCGGCTCTCTGGCGCGGCTGCTGACGACGCTGACGGCGTGAGCAACACTTGAGCCATGCTTTAGCTCCGTGAATCACCTTTTCACCAAAGGGAGGTCAAATTCGGAACGGGTGATGCATGGACCGTTCAACTGCGGGGTGTTAAGCAGGGGAGAGATGCTAACTTAGGTAAACCTAACCTTTTTGGGAGCAGGGAGGCCCTCATGGCAGACCGACCGGCACGCCAGCCGCGGAAACCCCACTCCGCACAGGTGGTCCGCACCGAGCGGCTGACCCCGCACATGCAGCGCGTGGTACTCGGCGGCGCGGGACTCGCCGGCTTCACGGCGGACACCTGCACCGACCACTATGTGAAGCTCCTGTTCCCGGCGGAGGGCGTGACCTACCCCGAGCCGTTCGACGTGCAGCGGATCCGTGAGGAGTTCCCTCGCGAGCAGTGGCCGGTGACCCGGACGTACACGGTGCGCCACTGGGATGCCGAGCACCGCGAGCTGACCCTGGACTTCGTGATCCACGGCGACGAGGGACTGGCCGGACCGTGGGCGCTGCGGGCCCGGCCCGGCGAGACCGTGCGGTTCATGGGTCCCGGCGGTGCGTACGCTCCCGATCCGAGCGCCGACTGGCATCTGCTCGTCGGTGACGAGAGCGCGCTGCCCGCGATCGCCCGCTCCCTGGAGGCGCTGCCGCACGGCGTCCGGGCGCATGCGTTCGTGGAGGTGTCCGGGCCGGAGGAGGAGCAGAAGATCGACTCCGACGTGGAGGTCGTCTGGCTCCACCGCGGCGACCGGCCGATCGGCGAGGCGCTGGTGGAAGCGGTACGGAGCCTTGAGTTCCCTGAGGGCCGGGTGCACGCGTTCGTGCACGGCGAGGCGGGCTGGGTGAAGGAGCTGCGCCGGCTGCTGCGGGTCGAGCACCAGGTCCCCCGCGAGGACCTGTCCATCTCCGGCTACTGGCGGCTCGGCCACAACGAGGACGGCTGGCAGGCCTCCAAGCGGGAGTGGAACGCCCGCATCGAGGCGGAGCAGGAGAGCGTGGGCACGCCTTCCTGACGTACCCCGGATGATCATGTGAGCCCTGCGGCTCGATCCCCCCGCACACGCGCGTGCAGGTGCATGTCGTGCCAGCCGTCGGCGTGCAGGGTGGCGCTGCGCTTGGTGCCCTCCAGGATGAAGCCGGTCTTGGCGGCGACGCGACAGGACGCCTCGTTGCGGACGGCGTGCAGGAGTTCGAGGCGGTGGAAGCCGATGGTGTCCAGGGCCCAGCGGGCGAGGGCGGTGGTGGCGCGGGCGGCGACGCCTTGCCCGCGGGCCGCGGCGGTGGTCCAGTACGCCACCTCGGCCGTGCCCTCGTCGAGCCGGATCTCGCGCAGCGCCACACGTCCCAGCAGGCGGTCTCCGTCCGGGTCCACGACGGCCCACTGGGCGTTCCGCTCCCCGTCCCAGGCCAGCAGCCACTCCTCGATCCAGCCGCCGGCCTCGTCCTCGGAGTCGGCGGCCCGGATGTGCCACTGATGCATCAGGGGATCCTGGAAGGCCGCGTGGACCGCGGGCGCGTCCTCGGCCTTCCACGGGCGCAGCAGCAGTCCGTCGCCGGTGGGGAGGCTGGGCTGGGCACCGTGGGCGAAGGTTCCGGCGGGCAGCACCGGGCTGGTGAGGTAGGGCATGATCGGCATCCTGCCAAGGGGACGGCGGGCGGGCCCAGCGGTTTTCCGCGGCCGACCGCGGCCTCGTACCCTGTCACCCGATGAGACGCAAGACCCGGATCCCGCCCGCGCCCCTGCCGCAGCGCCACGGGGTGGACCCGGTGCGGGTGCGGTTGCCGTTCACCGGGGCGTGGGCCACCGTGCGGGAGCATCTGGTGGAGCGGCTCACGGGGGCGGGCGACGGGGTCGTCGACGGGATGTTCGACGCGGGGCTGGTCGTCGGGGCGGACGGACGGGCGGTACCGCCGGACGCGCCGTACGAGCCGGGGATGTTCGTCTGGTTCCACCGGGAGCTGCCTGTCGAGGTGCCGGTGCCCTTCCCGCTCAGGGTCGTGTACCGCGACGAACACCTCGTCGTCGTCGACAAGCCGCACTTTTTGGCCACCACCCCGCGCGGCAGCCATGTCGCCGAGACCGCCCTCGCACGGCTGCGCCGGGAGCTGGGCGTCCCGGCGCTCACCGCGGCACACCGCCTCGACCGGCTCACCGCAGGGCTGGTGCTGTTCACCGTGCGGCCTCAGGACCGCGGCGCGTACCAGACGCTCTTCCGCGACCGGCGGGTGCACAAGGAGTACGAGGCGATCGCCCCGTACGATCCGGCGCTCACCCTGCCCCGGACCGTGCGCAGCCGGATCGTGAAGGAGCGCGGGGTGCTCACGGCCCGGGAGGTGGAGGGCGAGCCGAACGCCGTGAGCCGCATCGAGCTGATCGAGCGGCGCGACGACGGGCTCGGCCGGTACCGGCTGGTGCCCGGCACCGGGCAGACACACCAGCTGCGCGTGCACATGAACGCCCTCGGCGTACCGATCCTCGGCGACCCCCTCTATCCCGAGGTGACCGCCCCCGTGCCGGCCGGTGACTTCCGGCGTCCGCTGCAACTGCTGGCGCGGGGCCTCGCGTTCACCGATCCGGTCACGGGGGTGGAGCACCGGTTCCGCAGCGGGCGGGTGCTCGGGGCCTGGGCGTCGTACGAGGGCTGGGCCGCCGGTCAGTAGCCGCGCACCCAGCGCAGCAGGCGCCGCCAGGCACCCTGTGGACGGGCCGGTTCCGGCATCGGCTGCGGCGCGGCGGCCGTGGGCGACTGCGGCGCGGCCGGCTGGGGCTGGGGCGGGGTGGCGGCGGGCTTCGGCTGCGGCGTGCTGACGTGCCAGGAGGTGCGCTGCGGCGGGAGCGGGGCGTGGCTCGGCTTCTGCCGGTCGTCCTGCTGGGGCTTGGGCTCGAACCGCACCGGCAGCTCCACCAGGTGCCGCGACGCGATCGACGACCGCCACCGCAGTGCGTCCTCGTCGCAGTCGAGCTGGACGTCCGGCAGCCGCATCAGCAGCGCCTCCACGCCGGAGTCGGCGATGGCACGGCCGATGTCCTGGCCCGGGCACTCGTGCGGGCCGCCGCCGAAGGAGAGGTGGGAGCGGTTGCCCATCATGTGCGCGGTCGGGTCGGGGCGCACCCGCGGGTCGACGTTGCCCGGCAGAGGGGCGTACAGCAGCCCGTCGCCCTGGCGGATGCGCTGGCCACCCAACTCCACGTCCTGCTTGGCGAAGTAGGCGAAGGTGGTGCTGAACGGCGGCTCGTCCCACAGCAACTGCTCGACCGCCTGCGGCACCGTCATCTGGCCGCCGCTGAGCTGGGCGCGGAAGCCCGGGTCGGTGAGCACCACGCGCACCACGTTGGCGAGGAGGTTGGCGGTGGCCTCGTAGGCGGCGATGAGCACGAGCCGCAGGTGCTCCCTGACCTCCTCGTCGGTCAGCCGCGCCGGGTGGTTGATGAGGAAGGTGGTGAAGTCCTCGGCGGGCTCGGCGCGACGGCGCGCGGTGAGCCGCCCGAGGACGTCCATGATGTAGGCGTTGCTGGCGATCGCGGTCTCGGTGCCCTTGAGCATGTCGCGGGCGGCCTCGACGATGCGGTCGTTGTACTCGTTCGGCATGCCGAGGATCTCGCACATCACGCCCATCGGCAGGCGCTCGGCGAACTGGCTGACGAGGTCGGCGTGGCCTGTCTCGCAGAACCGGTTGACGAGGCGCTGGGTGTGGCGGTTGATGTGGCGGCGCAGGGTCCGGTGGTTGATCGTCGTCATGGCGCCGGTGACCGCACCGCGCAGCCGCTTGTGCTCGTCGCCCTCGACGTGCGAGCAGATGGGCTGCCAGGCGATGTGCGGCATGTACGGGTGGTCGGGCTTGACCATGCCCTCCTTGAGCGGGGTCCAGATGCGGCTGTCCCGGCAGAAGTGCGAGGGCGTGCTCACCATGTGCAGGTTCTCGGAGTGGCCGAGGACCACCCAGAGCGGCACGTCGTCGTGGAGCAGCACGGGCGCCACGGGTCCGTGCTCGGCGCGGAGTTTCTCGTACAGCTCCCGCAGGTCCTCCGCCTCGTGCAGCCGGTGCAGTCCCCCGGGGCCGAGTCCGAGTCCGTGGGCGGGGCAGCCGGGAGGCGGGGCGGGCACGGGGGCGTCCGTACCGGTCGGTGCGTGGTGTTCAGGCGTCACGGTGATCGCTTTCGAGAACAGGTGGGGGAAGGAAGACGGAGGATCAGCGGAGCGCGCCCGACAGGGCGAGGGTGTGGAGGAAGCGCATCAGGGTCATCAGGACGTCACGGCTGGAGGCCCTGCGGCGCACGTCGCACTCGATGATGGGGATCTCCTCGGACAGGTCGAGCGCGGTGCGCAGCTCCTCGACGGGGTAACGGGGCGCGTCCGGGAAGGAGTTGACGGCGACCACGAACGGCACGCCGCGTTCCTCCAGGCGTCCCATGACGTCGAAGCTGACCGCCAGCCGTCGGGTGTCGACCAGCACGACCGCGCCGAGCGCGCCCTCGAAGAGCCCGTTCCACAGGAACCAGAAGCGCTCCTGGCCGGGCGTCCCGAAGAGGTACAGCACCAGCTGGTCGGTGATGCTGATACGGCCGAAGTCCATGGCCACGGTGGTGGCCGTCTTGGAGTCGGAACCGTAGTTGTCGTCGATGCCGACACCGGCCTGCGTCATGGTCTCCTCGGTGGTCAGCGGCCTGATCTCGCTGACCGAGCCGACCATGGTGGTCTTGCCGACGCCGAAGCCGCCCACGATCACGATCTTCACGGCGGCCTCGGCCGTGTGGGGCAGCTGATCCTCCGTCCGTGGGCCGGGGACGGTGTCAGAGCTTTTGAAGTCCATGCATCACCGCTTCGAGGAGGGAACGGTCGGGGAGCTTCTGGCGGACGATCGGGGCGCGCGCCTGCACGAGGTCCGCCGTCAGCATCTCGCTGAGCAGCACGGTCACCACGCTGAACGGCAGGTTCAGGTAGGCCGACAGCTCGGCGACGGACAGCGGGGCGGGGCACAGCCGGAGCAGGGCGGCCTGCTCCGGCGTGGCGGACGGCGGTGGGTCGGCACGCGCCACGATGAGGGTCACCAGGTCGAGTCCGGCGCGCTCGCCGTTCCCTTCCCCGCCGCCGATCACGTACAGCCGCTCGGGGTTCTTCCGCTCGCCCTCTTCGGGGGGCGAGACGGGGGGCGGCACCGGCTTGGGATAACGCCGTTGGCGTTGCGGAGGGGTCATACGGTCTGCCCGTTGCGGCGGGGCGGACTGGTCAGATGGGCACCGATGCGGATGACGACATCACGCATGTGGTGGCTCATCAGGCCGGGCTCGGTGCGGATGTCGGAGAGCACCGCGAGGTAGGCGTTGGCGCCGGCGGCCATCAGGTAGAAGTAGCCGCGGTTGACCTCGATGATGACCAGCTTCATCTCGCCGTCGCTGCTGGGGATCTCCTGCGCGACGGCGGCCGCCAGGCTCTGCAGGCCCGCGCAGGCCGCGGCGACGCGGTCGGCGGCGTCCGGGTCGCCGGCGTAACGGGCGATGCGCAGGCCGTCCGCGGAGAGCACCACGATCATCTCGATGCCCGGGACCCTGTCGTACAGGTCCTTGAGCATCCAGTCGAAGTTGCCTCGCTGCTGGATCACTTGAGGTCCCTCTCGTCGTCGGCCTCGGCTCGGGCCGGCTCGGTGGTCGGCTGGGTGATTGCGGTGGGGTCGTAGTTGCCCTTGAGTCCCTCCCAGAACGCCTCGACCCACATTCCCGGCAGGGGCTCCTCCTCCTGTTCGGGCTCGGGCGCGGGTGCGGGCACCCTCCCGGCGGCCCGGGCGACCCGTTCCGCGGCTTCCTCCGCCTCCTGCTGGGCGCGCTCCCAGGCCGCCTGCTCGGCGTACCGCTGGGAGAGCGGGGTCTTGTTCTTGCTGCGGCGCTGCGGCAGCCCGCCCTCTGTCCACTCGGTGACCACGGGGACGTCGTCCTCCATCGACACGGAGGCGGGGATGAGCGGGTTGGTCGGGTTGCGCTTCTTGGGCGGGCGCTTGGGGCCGGGCAGGGCGTCCGGGCCCACCTGGGGCAGCGAGGTGGCACCGATGCCGTGCGCGAGTCCGACACCGGGCTCGTCGGTGAGCATCTCGCTCGGCACGATGAGGATGGCGCGGACCCCGCCGTACGCGGAGGACCGCAGCGAGCACTGCATGTCGTACGCCGTGCAGAGCCGGCCGACGACGGCGAGGCCGAGGCGCGGTTGCCCGCCCAGGTCCTCCAGGTCGGTGCCGTTCTTGGCGCGCTCCAGCAGGCCTTCGATCCGGGCGCGGGACTCCTCGCTGAGGCTGACGCCGCAGTCCTCGATCTCGATGGCGACGCCGGTCTGCACCTCGCTGGCGGTGACGTGCACCTTGGTCTGCGGCGGCGAGTAGCGGGTGGCGTTGTCGAGGAGTTCGGCCAGGGCGTGGATGACCGGCTCGACGGAGATGCCGCGGACGTTGACCTTGGCGATGGAGGACAGATCGATCCGGCGGTACTCCAGGATCCGGGACATGGCACCGCGCAGCACGCTGTACAGCGCCACGGGTTCGGGCCACTGGCGGCCGGGGCGGCCGCCACCGAGGACGGAGATGGAGTCGGCGAGGCGGCCGATCAGCGCGTTGCCGTGGTCGATGCGCAGCAGGTCGTCGAAGACCTTGGGGTTACGGCCGTGGTCCTCCTCCATCTCCCGGAGTTCCGTGGCCTGCTGGTGGACGATGGCCTGGACGCGTCGGGCGATGTCGACGAAGGAGCGCTGGGAGCCCTCGCGCACGATCTCCTCACGCTCGATGTTCTCCAGCACCGTGTTGATCACGGTGTGCTCCGCGTCGCTGAGTCCGCGGTAGGAGGGATCGAGGTCGCCCAGGTCGAGGAGTACCTCTCGGGGGGTGTGGCCCCGGCGCATATAGTCCAGCGCGGCGGGGATGATCTCCCGGGCGAGGCGGGTCATGCGCTCCTCGTGGCCGGCGATCCGCCGTTCCAGATACGCGCTGTGACGGGCGTGCTCGGCCCGCAGGTTCCGCAGGGTCCGGCCGCGACGCACCGCTTCGGCCGCCACCGCGATGACCATGAGCGTGGCGACGGCACCGGACAGGCCCACGGCGAGCCGGGCCGGCTGCGTCACCACGGCGACGGCGGCTCCGGTCAGCGCGGCCATCAGTATGGCCGGCATCAACAGCACGCGCGTGTACGGAAGTTCACGGCGGCCGGGAGGGGAATCAACACTCACCATGTAGGCCCTCTGAAAACAGGTCGGCTGGGAATAGGGGGAGCGTGCAGGGGGTATGTCATGGAACTGTCTGGAGTTTCAGCACATACGGGAACAAGCGCGCGAATTCATCCCAACTCGGCGCGCTGCGGGCGAGCTTAGTCCGACCGGATCAACGCCGTGTCATATTCCGCAAGCACCTGAAATGGGGCATCGGCAAGAGCTACGATCGACTCCATTTACACGGTCCGACATGAATCGAACACACGGAGTAACCGCATACAGACGTGCGAATATCACTCACCGTGAAGGGTGAACAGGGGGCGCAAAGCGTGACTCCGCCGCGCTCGATCAAGCGCCCTTCGACGGCCGTCGCCGCCGGCCTGCGCGTCCCTCGACCGTGTGACGGTCTTCGCCGTCCGGCGGATGCGGGGCGGTCATGGCTGGTGCGCCGCCCGGCGGAGCCGCTTGGCGGCACGGCTCCGCGTCCAGGCGTCAGGGGCCGAGTCAGCCCACCGAGGAGTAGGCCACGACCCCTCGCAGCAACTCGTCGACCGCCTTGCGCGCGGCCTTCGGCACCGTCGAGCCCTCCCCGGGCGCCGCCGCCGAGATCTGCCCCAGCACGTCGATCACCTGCTTGCACCACCGCACGAAGTCACCCGCCGGCATCTCCGCCTCACGCAGCACCTCGTCCAGCCCCTTGCCCGATGCCCACATGTACGCGGCCCAGGCGAAACCGAGGTCCGGCTCGCGCTGACCGACCCCCTCGGTCTGGGTGATCCGGAACTCCTCCTCCAGAGCGTCGAGGCGCCCCCAGATGCGCACCATCTCGCCCAGCGCGGCCTTGGCCTTGCCCGAGGGCAACTTCGGCGCCATCGCGTCGTCGCTGACCCGGGCCTCGAACACCAACGCAGAGACACAGGCGGCGAGTTCGGCCGGGCCGAGGCCCTCCCAGACGCCCTCGCGCAGGCACTCGCTGGCGAGCAGGTCCAGCTCGCCGTACAGACGGGCCAGCCGCTTGCCGTGCTCCGTCACCTCGTCACCGCGCAGATAGTCCAGCTCGGTCAGCAACGCCACGATCCGGTCGAAGGTGCGCGCGATGGTGTTCGTGCGCCCCTCGATGCGCCGCTCCAGCTGCGAGGTGTCGCGCAGCAGCCGGTGGTACCGCTCGGCCCAACGGGCGTGGTCCTCACGGTCGCTGCAGCCATGGCAGGGATGGGCGCGGATCGCCTTGCGCAGCCGGGCGATCTCCCGGTCGTCGGCAGCCGCGGAACGGCGCTTGCGGTGCCGCTCGGGCGTGATGTGCCCGGCCTTGGTGCGCAGCGCGGAGGCGAGGTCCCGACGGGACTGCGGTGAGCGCGGATTGAACGACTTCGGGATCCGCATCCGCTCCAGCGGCTCGACCGGTACCGGAAAGTCCATGGACGCCAGCCGCTTGACCTGCCGTTCGGCGGTCAGCACGAGCGGGCGTGGCCCGTCGTGCTGCTCGAAGCCGCGGTGGCCGTTGGACCGGCCGGCGGGCAGGCCGGGGTCCAGCACCAGCGCCAGGCCGGCGTACTTGCCGGTGGGGACATGGATGACGTCACCGGGCTTGAGCTTCTCCAGCGCGACGGCCGCTTCCGCGCGCCGCTCCGCCGCACCCTGCCGGGCGATCTCGTTCTCTCGGTCCTTCAACTCACGCCGCAGCCGCGCGTACTCCTCGAAGTCGCCGAGGTGGCAGGTCATGGAGGCCTTGTAGCCCTCCAGCCCCTCCTCGTTGCGCTGCACCTGCCGGGAGATCCCCACGATCGACTTGTCGGCCTGGAACTGCGCGAACGAGGTCTCCAGCAGCTCCCGTGAGCGGTGCCGGCCGAACTGTTCGACCAGGTTGACCGCCATGTTGTACGACGGCTTGAAGCTGGACCGCAGCGGATACGTACGCGTGCCGGCCAGACCCGCGAGGTGCTCGGGGCTCATGCCACGCTGCCACAGGACCACGGCGTGGCCCTCGACGTCGATGCCCCGGCGGCCCGCACGCCCCGTCAGCTGGGTGAACTCGCCGGGCGTGATGTCGGCGTGCTGCTCGCCGTTCCACTTGACGAGCTTCTCCAGCACCACCGAGCGGGCGGGCATGTTGATGCCGAGGGCGAGGGTCTCGGTCGCGAAGACGGCCTTGACCAGGCCGCGGACGAACAGTTCCTCGACGACCTCCTTGAAGGTCGGCAGCATGCCCGCGTGGTGGGCGGCGATGCCGCGCTCCAGGCCCTCCAGCCACTCGTAGTACCCGAGGACGTGCAGGTCCTCGGGCGGGATGCTGGCCGTGCGCTCCTCGACCAGGGCGCGGACCCGCTCCCGCTCCTCCTGGTCGTTGAGCCTGAGGCCCGCGTACAGGCACTGCTCGACGGCCGCTTCACAGGCGGCACGGCTGAAGATGAACGTGATGGCGGGCAACAGGCCCTCGGCGTCGAGCCGCTCGATGACCTCCGGCCGGCTCGGCGTCCAGATCCGCGCGCGCTGCCTGCGCTCCCGCTCCCGGTCGGCCTCGCGCATGGCGCGGCCGCGCCTTCTGTCCATGTACGACGGGCGGCTCGCCTCCATGCGCGCCATGCGCGTGAGGTCGGGGTTGACGGCCTTCTTGTGGCCCTCGCCCTCCTCGAACAGGTCGTACATCCGGCGGCCGGCGAGCACATGCTGGAACAGCGGCACCGGGCGGTGCTCGGAGACGATCACCTCGGTGTCACCGCGGACCGTGTCGAGCCAGTCGCCGAACTCCTCGGCGTTCGACACGGTCGCCGACAGGGAGACGAGGGTGACCGACTCGGGCAGGTGGATGATCACCTCTTCCCATACGGCCCCGCGGAAGCGGTCGGAGAGGTAGTGCACCTCGTCCATGACCACGTACCCGAGGCCGAGAAGGGTCTGGGAGCCCGCGTAGAGCATGTTCCGCAGCACCTCGGTGGTCATCACGACCACCGGCGCACCGGAGTTGACGCTGTTGTCGCCGGTGAGCAGACCCACCTTGTCGGTGCCGTAGCGGCGGCACAGGTCGGCGTACTTCTGGTTCGACAGCGCCTTGATGGGGGTCGTGTAGAAGCACTTCTTGCCCTGTTGGAGGGCGAGGTGGACGGCGAACTCGCCGACGATCGTCTTGCCGGATCCGGTGGGCGCGGCGACCAGCACGCCCTTCCCCGCTTCGAGTGCCTGGCAGGCCTCGATCTGGAAGGGGTCGAGGCCGAAGTCGTACATCTCGCGGAAGGAGGCGAGCGCGGTGGCCTGCTCGGCAGCGCGCTTGCGGGCTGCCGCGTACCGCTCGGCCGGAGAGAGGTCCTCTGTCATCGTGCCTTCGAGCGTACCGGGCCGCACTGACAACAGGACGATCATTATCCGGATCCAGTGCTGTGGAACCCGAGGTCCGCGCAGCTCACGGGGGCGTGCCCGGTCGGCGTCCGGCCGCCCGGTGAGAGCGGGGCGGCCGGCGGCACCGGTGTTCTCAGGTCACGTCGTCGTAGCCGTTGACGCGGTCCGCGCTCGCCTGCTCGGGCAGGGCACGGCTGGCGGTCACGGGCTCGATCTCGCCGATGTCCTCGGGCGTGAGGTCCAGCTCGGAGGCCTCGTCGTCGGCGGGGCCCAGGGCCTCGCGGCGGCGCCTGCGGCGGTCGTTGAGCAGAGAGAAGGCGACCGCGCCGAAGTACAGGATCCAGATCGGTCCGGCCAGCGCCAGCATGGTCAGCGGGTCGGTGCTGGGCGTGGCGATGGCCGCGAACACCGTGATGCCCATGATCATCCCTCGCCACCAGCCGAGCATCCGCTTGCCGGTGATCGCCCCCGTGAGGTTGAGGAACACCAGCAGCAGTGGCAGCTCGAAGGAGAGTCCGAAGACGAGCACCATGCGCAGGACGAGGTCGAGGAGGTCGTCCAGCGGCAGCAGGTTGGAGGTGCCGCCCGGGGTGAATTCCAGCAGCACCTTCGCCGTGGTGGGCAGCACCGTGTAGGCGAAGTAGGCGCCGGCGATGAAGAGCGGGGCACCCGTACCGACGAACGCGTACGCGTACTTCTTCTCGTGCCTGTGGAGTCCGGGCGCTACGAAGGCCCACAGCTGGTAGAGCCAGACCGGCGAGGCCAGGACGACGCCGGCCATCAGCGATACCTTCAGCGCCAGGGTGAACGGCGTGAGCAGACCGTTGATGGTGATCTGGGCGCAGGGCTTGGTGGACCGGGAGTTCGCCAGTTCCGCGAAGGTCTTGTCACAACCGACCGAGTCGAGGATCGGCTTGGTGATCAAGTTGATGATGTCGTTGTAGAAGAAAGCGGCGACGACCGTGACGATGACGATGGCCAGCATCGCCTTCGCGAGCCGGTTGCGGAGCTCACGAAGGTGCTCCGCGAGGGGCATCCGCCCCTCGGGATCCTTCTCCTGTTTGCGGGCAGACTTCAGCAACCCACGTTCCCATCTCGTGCGGCGGGCCGGAGGTCACCGGCCCTGCGTCAGCGCTTGGTCGTGTCCGTCGGCTCGCTGACGGGGCGGGAGCTGGTCACATCGCCGGGGGCGGCCTGGATGGTGCGCTGGGCCGGGGGCTGCTCGCCGGGGTTCGGCGGGTCGGCCGGGGCGGAGGCCTTGCCTTCTTCCTTCATCGCCTTGGCCTCGCTCTTCAGGATGCGCGCGGACTTGCCGAGCGAGCGGGCCATGTCCGGAAGCTTCTTCGCGCCGAACAGCAGGATGATGACGACGAGGATGAGAATGATCTCGGGGGCTCCGAGCCTTCCGAACATAGTGTTTACCTTCTCACCGAGGCTGCTGGGTGGGTGCTGTCCGACCGGTCGGACAAGTGTCCGAACGGTCGTGCTGGCAGCGATCGTAACGCTCAGGGGTAAACCGCAGGCAATCCCTGTGCGTACTCCCTCTTCGCGGTCCGAGCCTCGTTCTCCGGGCCGCGACCAGCAGCGTACCTGCCCGAACCGTCAAGGTGACAGGGCGAAGCCACCCGAAACGCCGGGCTCACAGCCACCCGCCGTACGACTCACAGGGCGTCCACAGAACGGGCCGCATTCGTGGCCGCGCGCTCCAGATCCTCCGCCGCCCGGTTGATCCGGCGCGCGGAGTCCGTGACCTGCCTGCCCAGACGGTGCGCCTCGACGAACACCCGCACGGCGAACACCGCCAGCACGACAAGACCCAGAAAACCCACGGCTACCGCGAACATCGGCCAGAACATGCCGTCGAGCCTAGACCGTGGAGTGCAGCCGCAGAGTCCTGACGCCGCCCCCGGTGAGCAACTGCACGATCCGCTCCCCCGCCGGCTTCCGCACGGACGCGCCGCAGTCCGGGCAGGTGAACGAGTAGAACGTCGTACGACTGGTCGCGCCGATGGCGAGACGCAGAGCGCTCGCCGCGAGCTCGAAGCGGCCCCGGCAGTCCGGGCAGCCCGCCTTGAACACCACCGGGGACACACTTCTCATCCCGGCGAACGCGGAAGCCACTGTCATGTCCCGCACACCAGACATCGCAGACTCGCTCACAAGCCCTCGCTCCCCTTTTCCGGTCGTTCGCCTACGGGATGCCTCAGCCGCTCCGGCTCACTCGCGCCTGTCGTTCTGCACGTCGTGCACCCCGTGTGCTCCCTGCGGTCCCTGCGCGTCGATGCCGTCGTACGCCGCCAGCGCGTCGCGGGCCGCCTGCCGGGCGCTCTCGGCGAGCTCGGGCGGCGAGACGATCCGGCCGTCCCGGCCGAGCCGCAGCGCCAGGCGTCTGAGCGACGCCGGGTCAGGGGTGCGCAGAGTGATACGCAACCCGCCGTCCGGAAGCTCATCCGCGCTGTCGTGGGGGTAGTACTCGGCCACCCAGCGTCCGCCGGGGCCGACCTCCACCACGACCTCCGGGTCCTCGGCGGCGGGCTGCACCAGCCCCTCCGACAGATCCCGGAGCTCGATCTCGGGCGGCGCGGACGGCTCGTCCAGGATCCTGATCTCGGCGACCCGGTCGAGCCGGAAGGTGCGCCGCGCCTCGGAGCGGCGGCACCATGCCTCCACGTACGTGTGCCCAACGCTGACCAGGCGGATCGGGTCGATCTCGCGCTCGGTCACCTCGTCGCGGGCGGGCGAGTAGTAGCGGATCCACAGACGGCGGCGCTCGGAGATCGCCCGGTCGACATCGGCGAACACGCCGCCCTCGGACTCGAAGGTCACCGACAGGCGGGAGCTGGCGCCGGCCGCCTCGCCGGCCGCGGCCTCGACCTTGGCCGTGGCCCGCAGCAGTGCCTGCCGGTCGCTCTCGCGCAGGCCGGGCAGGGTGGACACCGCGCGGGCGGCCACCAGCAGGGCGGTGGCCTCGTCGGCGGCGAGTCGCAGCGGCTCGGCCGCCTCCGCCCCGAGGGCGGCCGGGTTGTGCCACCAGATGCGCTCGCCGTCGGTGTCGATGTCGAGCAGGTCGCCACCGCGGAAGCTGGTGCCGCACATGGGGAGCACGTCGAGGTCCGAGACCAGTTCGTCCTCGGTGATCCCGAAGGCGCGCGCGACGTCCTCGACCCGGGCGCCGGGGCGCTCCCTGAGGTACGTCACCAGGGAGAGCATCCGCCGGGTCTGGTCGATGGCGTTCACGGGCCTGACCGGTTTGCCTGTCACTGTCGCTTCCCGCTCCCCCTCAGCCCTTGGCCACGGCACGCAGCCGGTCCACCACGTCGGCCCGCAGCTCGGCGGGCTCCAGGACCACCACGTCCGGCCCGAACTCCACCAGCCAGGCGTCGAGTCCGTGCCCGTACGGAATCTCCAACTCGTCCCAGCCGTCGCCGAGTTCCCGCACCACGGTGGCCTTCGCCCGAAGGGGGTAACCGGCGCCCGAGCGCAGCCGGATCAGCGCGGAGCGGTCGGCGGTCTCCCCGGCCCAGCTCGCGACGGTCTCACGGACGGTGACGACATCGGGCACGGGCGCGGTGAAGCGGCCGGCGCGCGAGCGCACCTTGCCGGTGATCCGGGACAGCCGGAAGACCCGCTCGGCGCCGCGGTCACGGTCCCAGCCCGCCAGATACCAGTGGCCTCGCCAGCACTCCAGCGCCCACGGCTCGACATGCCGGGGCTCGGGGTGGGCGGCGGTGGCCTTGCGGTAGTCGAACACGACCGGGCGGCGGTCGCGGCAGGCCAGCATCAGCGGCTCGAAGGCGGCCTCGTGCACCGGGATGCGGGGCTCCAGCGCACCATGGGCCTCGTACGGGTCGACGTCCTCGGGCAGCCCGGCGGCGCGCAGCTTCTGCAGGGCGCCGCTGGCGGCGCCGGCCAGCCTGGCCTGCTGCCACACCTTGGCGGCCAGGCCCAGGGCGGCGGCCTCCTCGGCGTCGAGGGTGATGGGCGGGAGCCGGTTGCTGTCGCGGCGGGCCATGTACCCGACCTCGCCGTCCAGGTTCTCGACGGTCTCGATGACCAGCCCGAGCTCGCGCAGGTCGTCCTTGTCCCGCTCGAACATCCGGTTGAAGGAGTCGTCGGAGCCCGCTGCACCGTTTCCCGGCCCGAAGGCCTCGACGTAAGCCTCGATGGACTCGCGCAGTTCGCGCTTGCTGAGCGGCCGTCGCGTCCCGAGCAGACACAGCGCCAGATTCATCAGCCGCTCGGCCTTGGCAATGGCCATCGACGCCCTTCGCCTCCCTATGGTGCTTACGACCGATGACCGTACCGCCCCACGGTGGCAAGGCAAAAGCCGAGGGCCCATGCCCGAACAGGCATGGCCCCCAGGTGATCGGCTCCGGTCGGATCCCGTACGGCGGTCACACGCCGAACGGACCACACCGGAGCCGTGACGACTCCCGTAGGACGATCAGACCCCGAGCAGGTCGACCACGAAGATCAGCGTCTCGCCGGGCTTGATCGCCGGGGTCGGGCTGTGGTTGCCGTAGGCGAGGTGGGCGGGGATCGTCAGCTGGCGGCGGCCGCCGACCTTCATGCCCTGTACGCCCAGGTCCCAGCCCTTGATGACACGGCCCCCGCCCAGCGGGAAGCGGAACGGCGCGCCCCGGTTCCAGCTGGCGTCGAACTCCTCACCCGTGCTGAAGGCGACACCCACGTAGTGCACAGTGACGGTCTGACCCGCCTGCGCCACGGCGCCGTCGCCCTCCCAGATGTCCTTGATCTCGAGGTCCGCCGGCGGCTCGCCGCCCGGGAAGTCGATCTCGGGCTTGTCGATGCTCACGTCTTCTGCTCCTGCTGTGTCTGTGGAAAGGCGACAGGAACAGTCTTACATCCCGGGCCCCTCACCTCGCTCTGCGTCCCTGGGGCGTCACATCTTCGCCAGGATGTCCACCGAGAAGACCAATGTGGAGTCCTTCTTGATGTCGCTGCCCTGCGGCGGGTTGTCGCCGTAGCCCAGGTTCGGCGGGATGACGATGAGGACGCGGCTGCCGACCTTCTTGCCGGTCAGACCCTGCGCCCAGCCCTTGACGACCTGCTCCAGCGAGAACGACGTCAGCTGCCCGCGGCTGTACGTCGAGTCGAACTCCTTGCCGGTGTCCCACAGCACGCCCTTGTACTGCACGAGGACGGTGTCGCCGGCGCCGACCTTCTCGCCGTCGCCCTCGATGACGTAGTTCGCCACGAGCTTCTTCGGTGCGTCGGCCTTCGGCACCTCGATGGAAGGCGCCTTGCCGTCGGTGTTGGTGCCGACCTCGGGCAGGCCTGCGTCCTTCTGGGCGACCTGGGTGCCCTTGGCGGAGCTCTTGGCGTTGAACGTGCCCTGCACGTCGACCACGAACACCAGGGTGTCGGTGCCCTTGATACCCGCCTGGGGCTGGCCCTGCGTGCCGTAACCCCAGGTCGGCGGGACGGCCATCTCGACGCGGCTGCCGGCCTTCTTGCCGGTCAGGGCATACCGCCAGCCGTCGATGATGCTGCCCTGGGCGAGCTGGATGGCCAGTCGGGTCTTGCGGTCGTAGGAGTTGTCGAAGACCTTCCCCGTGTTCCAGATCTGCCCGAGGTAGTGGGCCACGATGTAATCACCCTCGGCGACCGTCCTGCCGCTGCCCGCGATGACCGTCTTCACCGCGAGCTGCTTGGACGGGTCCCCGCCGCCCTTGGCGACCGTCGGCTTCTCATCGAACTTCGTGCCCGCGGTGATCGCCGGCAGCGGACCGTCCACGATCTTCGGCGGCGGGGCCGCGGACGTGGCCTGTGCCGAGGGCGACGCGCTGTCGCTGGCCTTGCTCGAGTCGGATTTGTCCTCGCTGCCACATGCGGCGAGCGTGGTCAGTCCAGCGGGTACGGCAATCAGAAGTGAGCGTCGGCGCACTGTGGGGGCCTCATAATCGGTCGATCTTGTGGATGGCGTGCGCGCAACTCTACGGCGTGAGAAGGGCGCCGTACGGTAAACGTACGGCGCCCGTGTGGCGTTCCGGCATTTCGCCCGGAACACGTGTCTCACCTCACGTGTCCCGTTTTCTCCGGCTCACATTCCGGCGATCAGCTTCTCCACCCGGTCGTCCACGGAACGGAACGGGTCCTTGCACAGGACAGTGCGCTGAGCCTGATCGTTGAGCTTGAGGTGAACCCAGTCCACGGTGAAGTCCCGGCGCTGTTCCTGAGCACGCCGGATGAAGTCGCCGCGCAGCCGGGCACGAGTGGTCTGCGGCGGAACGGACTTGCCCTCGAAGATCTTCAAGTCGTTGCAGATACGGGCGGCTTGGCCCTTCTTCTCCAGCAGGTAGTACAGGCCACGACGGCGGTGGATGTCGTGGTAGGCGAGGTCTATCTGCGCGACCCGCGGATGTGACATGGTCATGTTGTGCTTGGTGCGGTACCGCTCGATGAGCTTGTACTTCATGACCCAGTCGATCTCGGTGTCGATGCGGTCGAGGTCCTCGGTCTCGATCGCGTCCAGCGTGCGGCCCCACAGCTCCAGCACCTGCTCGACGGTGCCGGTGCGGATGCCGCGGCGCTCGCAGAAGTCCAGCGCCTTCTCGTAGTACTCGCGCTGCACCTCCAGGGCGGAGGCCTCGCGGCCGCTGGCCAGGCGCACCTTGCGCCGGCCGGTGATGTCGTGGCTGACCTCGCGGATCGCCCGGATGGGGTTCTCCAGGGTGAGGTCCCGCATCACCGTGCCCGCCTCGATCATGCGCAGCACCAGGTCGGTGGCGCCGACCTTGAGCAGCATGGTGGTCTCGGACATGTTCGAGTCGCCCACGATGACGTGCAGGCGGCGGTAGCGCTCGGCGTCCGCGTGCGGCTCGTCGCGCGTGTTGATGATCGGCCGGGAGCGGGTCGTCGCCGAGGAGACGCCCTCCCAGATGTGCTCGGCCCGCTGGCTGACGCAGTACACGGCCCCACGGGGGGTCTGCAGCACCTTGCCGGCACCGCACAGCAGCTGCCTCGTCACCAGGAACGGAATGAGGATGTCCGCGAGCCGCGAGAACTCCCCGTGCCGGGCCACCAGATAGTTCTCGTGGCAGCCGTAGGAGTTGCCCGCCGAGTCGGTGTTGTTCTTGAAGAGGTAGACGTCGCCCGCGATTCCCTCCTCGTGCAGGCGTCGTTCCGCGTCTACCAGGAGTCCTTCCAGAATGCGCTCGCCCGCCTTGTCGTGGGTGACGAGCTCGACCACGTTGTCACATTCCGGTGTCGCATATTCCGGATGTGACCCCACGTCGAGATAGAGGCGGGCGCCGTTTCGCAGAAAGACATTGCTGCTACGGCCCCATGACACGACACGGCGGAAGAGGTACCGCGCCACCTCGTCAGGAGACAGGCGGCGCTGTCCCCTGAACGTGCACGTGACGCCGTACTCGTTCTCCAGCCCGAAAATGCGGCGGTCCATGAGTGAACATTACGCCCGATCCCCCGACCTGAAACGGGGTTCGACGGCACGGTTCGGATCATTTTCCGAACTTCCCGCAACCACCGCTCCCGCGGCGGGAGCTGCGAGTACCCGCCCGGTGGCCAGCAAAACGAGCAAGGACACGCCGCCCGCGGCACCGGGCACGGCGAAGCCCCACAGGGCCCCGCCCGCCTCGACCACGGGCCCGGCCACGCCCGTTCCGACGGAGTGACCCACTGTGAAGGTCGTCACAAGCCAGGAGAACGCCTCGGTGACCGTCCCGCGCGGCGCCTGCCGGTCGACCAGGACGAACGCGCAGGCGATGGCCGGAGCGAGGAAGACGCCGGACAGCACGGTGAGCCCCACCATGGCCACCGGGCCCGGCATGAGCATCAGCGGCAGGTAACACACCGCCAGAAGGGCGACGATGCCCTGCAGTCGTCGCGCGGGCTCGCCGGCCCACTGGCGGGCGCCGTAGACGGTGCCGCCGATCAGCGCGCCCAGCCCCAGGGCCGCCATCAGCCAGCCGTACACCGTGTCGCCGCCGTGGTCGTCCGCGTACGGGACGGAGGCGACGGTGATGGACCCCAGCGCGATCCCGACGAAGAGAAACGCGCCCAGCAGCGCCAGCAGCCCCGGCGACCGCAGCGCGCCGAGCCAGTGCGCCTCACGCGGCGCCGAACGCCACGCGCGCGAGGGAGCGGACACGACCACGGAGAGCGCGCCGAGCACCCCGATGACGTTGAGCACGACCAGCGCCGCCTGCGCGGACCACAGCGACACGCACAAGGTCACGAGGAGCGGCCCGACGGTGAACATGACCTCCTGCGCCACGGCGTCCATGGCGTACGCCGTGTGGACCTGGTCCTCCTTGCGCAGCACCGTCGCCCACAGAGCCCGCAGCCCGCCCTCCAGGGGCGGCGTGAAGAGCCCGGCGGCCCCCACGGCGAGGTAGGCGAGCGGCAGCGGTGAGGTTCCGACGAAGGCGAACGCCCCCATGGCCAGCGCCGAGGCCAGCGCAGCGGGCAACTGCACCCGCGGCTGCCCGTGCAGGTCCACGAGCCGCCCCAGCACGGGCTGCCCCACGGCGTTGGCGACCCCGTACACGGCCGCAAGCGCACCCGCGAGGCTGTAGGTGCCGCCCTCCGCACGGACGAACAGCACGATCGCGATCGCCGCGGTGGCGTTGGGCAGCCGCCCCACGAGCGTGCCGAGCAGGAGCCGGGCGGCGTGCCTCGCCCGGAGGATCTCCAGATATCCCACGCCGCTCCGCCCTTCGCCGCCGACCCGCTGACGTTGTACGTATAACTAACTCTCCCATACGTACCATGGCCGCTGTTCACGAGTCCATACGAAGGAGCACGCCGACGGTGGCACGAGGCAGCACCCGCCCCACCAGCCGGGACGTCGCCCAGGCCGCCGGCGTCTCCCAGGCAGCGGTGTCACTGGTCCTCGGCGACAAATGGCGCGGCCGCGTCTCGGAAGCCACCGCACAACGCGTACGCGAGGCCGCGCGCGACCTGGGCTACCGCCCGAACCTGGCGGCCCGCAACCTCCGCCTCGGCCGCACCCGCACGGTGCTCCTCGTCGTCCCGGCCCTCACGACGGAGTTCTTCGCGGGCGTCTACACCGGCGCCGCACGCGTCGCCGCCGCCCACGGCTTCGGCGTCGTCCTGTACCCCTCGCCCGAGGGCATCGGCCCCGCCAGGGACCCCTTCGCCTCGGCCCAGGCGGCCCTGGACGGCGTCATCGCCTCATCGATGGCCGCCGACGCGCTCTCGGCGATCCGCGGCGACCAACTTCCCCTGGTGATGCTGGACAGCGATCCCGAGGGCAGCCTGGGCGCGGCGACGGTGAACCTCGACATCGCGGACGGCGTGCGCCAGGTCGCGGAGCACCTCCTGGCCCTGGGCCACCGCCGCTTCCTGCACCTGGCCGCGGACATCCCGTCCTGGACGTTCGAGGTCCGGGCCCGCGAGCTGGCCGCCCGCCTCGCCACGGCGCCCGGCACATCCCTGCGCACGGCGCACGCACCGATCTCCTTCGAAGGCGCCCGCGCCGCCGCCGAGAGCGCCCTGTCGGCTCCAGGCCCCCGCCCCACGGCCCTAATCTGCGACGACGACAAACTGGCCGCCGGCGCCTACAAGGCCGCCCGCCGGCTGGGTCTGCGCATCCCGGACGACCTCTCGATCACCGGCCTCGACGACCTGGCCCTCGCCACCGCGATCGACCCCGAGCTCACCACAGTCCACCTGGACGCCGAACTGTTCGGTGAACGCGGCATGCGGGCCCTGCTGGCCGTCCTGGAGGGCCGCCCGCCCGAGGGCGGGGATATTCCGGTGCACCTGGTCGTACGGGGCTCTACGGGGCCGCCACGGTAGTTTCCGGGCCACTGGGTTGGGGGGTGGCCGGCGTCGTGCCCCCCACCCAACCCGAACGGTGGAACCGAAGCGGCTACTCCTCCTCGGACTCCGACGGCTCCTTGGCAGCGCCCTCCCCGTCCGCCCCCAGCAGACGCGACAGCTGCGCACCCCCGATGCGCTTGAACTTGCGCTTCTGCGGCCGCGTACGGTCCAGCACCGCCACTTCCAGCCGCTCCGCGGGAATCTCCCGCTGGCTGCCGTTCGTGTCCCGGGACAGCGCCTGCACGGCCAGCTTCAGCGCCTCGGCCAGCGTCATCCCGTCCCGATGCCGCTGGTCCAGGTAGCCGCTGATCTGCTCGGCGTTGCCCCCGACCGCGACCGAGCCGTGCTCGTCCACGATCGACCCGTCATGCGGCAGCCGGTAGATCTGGTCGCCCTCGGGGGTCTCCCCCACCTCGGCAACCACCAGCTCCACCTCGTACGGCTTCTCGGCCGCGCTCGAGAAGATCGTGCCCAGCGTCTGTGCGTAGACGTTGGCGAGCCCCCGGGCGGTCACATCGTCCCGGTCATAGGTGTAACCCCGCAGATCGGCATAGCGCACCCCGCCGATCCGCAGGTTCTCGTACTCGTTGTACTTGCCGGCGGCCGCGAATCCGATCCGGTCATAGATCTCGCTGAACTTGTGCAGCGCGCGGGACGGGTTCTCACCGACGAACACGATGCCGTCGGCGTACTGCAACACGACCAGGCTGCGACCACGGGCGATGCCCTTGCGGGCGTACTCCGCCCGGTCGGCCATGGCCTGCTGAGGTGAGACATAGAACGGCGTCGACACCGGTTATCCGTCCCTTTCTGTAGAAGTCACTGGACCACCCTCACAAGAAAGCGCCGCCGGCTACAGCAGCGCGGCCCGCGGACCGTCGGGCTGCTCCAGACGCCGCTCCAGGACCGAGCGGGCGATCTCGGACGCCTCGTCCTCGGTGAGCCGGCGGAAGCCGTCCTCGGTGATCACGGTGACGATCGGATAGATCCGGCGGGCGACATCGGGACCACCGGTCGCCGAGTCGTCGTCTGCCGCGTCGTACAGCGCCTGGACCACGAGCGTCGTGGCCTCGGCCTCACTCAGGTCGTCACGGAAGAGCTTCTTCATCGCGCCGCGCGCGAAGATCGAACCGGAGCCCGTGGCCGCGTACCCCTGCTCCTCGGAGCGGCCGCCCGTGACGTCGTACGAGAAGATGCGGCCCTTTCCGCGGTCCACGTCGTACCCCGCGAACAGGGGCACCACGGCCAGCCCCTGCATGGCCATGCCCAGGTTGGAACGGATCATCGTCGACAGCCGGTTCGCCTTGCCCTCCAGCGACAGCTGCGTGCCCTCGACCTTCTCGAAGTGCTCCAGCTCCAGCTGGAACAGCTTCACCATCTCCACGGCCAGACCCGCCGTACCGGCGATGCCCACCGCGGAGTACTCGTCGGCCGGGAAGACCTTCTCGATGTCCCGCTGGGCGATGACGTTGCCCATCGTGGCCCGCCGGTCACCGGCGAGCACCACTCCGCCGGGGAAGGTCACGGCGACGATCGTGGTGCCGTGCGGCGCCTCGATCGCTCCCTGGACCGGCGGCAACTTCTTGTTGCCCGGCAGCAGTTCGGGCTGGTGATCGGACAGGAAGTCCATGAAGGAGGAAGATCCTGGCGTCAGGAAGGCAGCTGGTAGACGCCCGGTGCTACGAGTGTTGGCTTCCACGCGATTCCTTCCACGTATGCGGCAGCCCGCCTTATGGCATCGGGCCGATCCTTGAACTGCCCCAGTGCGGCATTGCAGCTGAAGCACAGTACGCCACGGACCCTACCCGTGTTGTGGCGGTGATCCACATGCTCCGCCGGGGCGGCAGGACATATGCAACAGACGCCCTGTTGCTCAGCCACCAGGGCGTCCGACTCCACCGGCGTGAGTCCGTACCTGCGCTTGAAGCAGCTGATCCGGTTCCGCTCCGCCCGGCACGCACGGCAACAGCTCGCCCAGCCGTCCGACGAGGACTTGTTGCGCTCCCTCCCCTTGGCCTCCTGGCGCTGCCGGCAGTACTCAGCGGCGCACTCCCGGCAGTACGCCTGGAGACCACCAGGCATGGACTGGTTGCTTGCGAACGCCGTACGCGGCAAGAACTCCTTGCACCGCGAACAGCGTCTCGGTTCCGAGTCTTCGTGCACCCCGAAACCCCCCGATTTCACCTTCGAATCGAAGGTGAAATCACTCGCCGCCCTTCTGAACGAAGGACCTCACGAAATCCTCGGCGTTCTCCTCGAGTACGTCGTCGATTTCGTCGAGGACGGAGTCCACGTCATCGCTGAGCTTTTCCTGCCGTTCCTTGAGGTCCTCCGAAGCCTGCGCCTCCTGCGCCTGCTCCTCGACCTCCTCGGTGGAGCGCGTGGCCTTCTGCTGCCCGCCGCCGGTGTCCTTGGTTGCCATATCCCTCACCCCGCTCAGTTCGCCCGACATGCTCGACAGGTCGGCTTTCCTGCCGATCGGTGATGCTCAGACCCTACAAGCCGGGTCTGACATCGGCCCCGCAGTTACTTCTACGTACGGGGCCACTTCGATGATTCCCGGAGCAGGGGCTTTCCACCCCGCCCGGCCGGCTCCGCCCGAGTACCCCCTCAGCCACCGGACAGCACCCTGACCAGGTCGTCTGCCGTGCGGCAGCGATCCAGGAGCTCCTTGACGTGATTACGCGTTCCGCGAAGCGGTTCCAGGGTTGGCACACGCTGGAGCGAGTCCCGGCCCGGCAGATCGAAGATCACCGAGTCCCAGGAGGCCGCGGCGACATCGTCCGCGTACTGCTCCAGGCAGCGCCCGCGGAAGTAGGCGCGCGTGTCCTCCGGAGGCTTGGTACGGGCCCGCTCGACATCCGCCTCGTCCAGCAGCCGCTTCATACGGCCGCGGGCCACCAGACGGTTGTACAGGCCCTTCTCGGGGCGTACGTCGGCGTACTGGAGGTCGACCAGGTGCAGCCTCGCCGCGTCCCAGTCGAGGTCGTCCCGGCGCCGGTAGCCCTCCATGAGCTCCCGCTTGGCGACCCAGTCCAGCTCGCCGGCCAGGCTCATCGGGTCGCGCTCCAGACGGTTGAGGGTGTCCTCCCAGCGGGCCAGGATGTCCTTGGTCTGCTCGTCGGCGTCCGCCCCGAACCTCTCCTCCACGTACTTGCGCGACAGCTCGAAGTACTCCATCTGCAGCTGGACCGCGGTGAGCGTCCGGCCGCTACGGAGCGTGATCAGCCGCTTCAGTGAAGGATCGTGCGACACCTGGTGCAGCGTGCGCACCGGCTGGTCGACCGCCAGGTCGACCGCGATGAAGCCGTCCTCGATCATCGACAGGACCAGGGCCGTCGTGCCCAGTTTCAGGTACGTCGAGATCTCCGACAGGTTCGCGTCGCCGATGATCACATGCAGACGGCGGTACTTCTCCGCGTCGGCGTGCGGCTCGTCGCGCGTGTTGATGATCGGGCGCTTCAAGGTCGTCTCAAGGCCCACCTCGACCTCGAAGTAGTCGGCACGCTGACTGAGCTGGAAGCCGTGCTCGTGCCCGTCCTGGCCGATGCCGACACGGCCCGCTCCGGCGAAGACCTGGCGGGAGACGAAGAACGGCGTGAGGTGGCGCACGATGTCCGAGAACGGGGTCTCCCGCTTCATCAGGTAGTTCTCGTGCGTGCCGTAGGACGCGCCCTTGTTGTCGGTGTTGTTCTTGTAAAGGTGGATGGGCTGTGCCCCGGGCAGCTGAGCGGCCCGTTCGGCCGCCTCCGCCATGATCCGTTCGCCGGCCTTGTCCCACAGCACGGCGTCCCGCGGGTTGGTGACCTCGGGCGCGCTGTACTCGGGGTGCGCGTGGTCGACGTAGAGCCGTGCACCGTTGGTGAGGATCACGTTGGCCAGGCCGATGTCCTCGTCCGTGAGCTGGCTGGCGTCGGCGGCCTCGCGGGCGAGGTCGAAGCCTCGCGCGTCCCGCAGCGGGTTCTCCTCCTCGAAGTCCCAGCGGGCCCGGCGGGCCCGGTGCATCGCTGCCGCGTAGGCATTGACGATCTGGGACGAGGTGAGCATGGCATTGGCGTTGGGGTGGCCGGGGACGGAGATCCCGTACTCCGTCTCGATGCCCATTACTCGCCGTACGGTCATGCGGCCCTCCTTGCCCGGCGGCTCCCTCGGTCGTGGGCGCCGCTCAGATACCGCTGGCGCTCCGGTGCGTGTGCGGTGCCCGTCCCCGCACTGCGCGACTCGGCGGTACGGAAGAGCCTAGAACGCCTCTGCGCTGGTGGGGAGATCATTTGCGTCATTGCTGTGCTCCAGCCGTGGCCCCGAAAAACAGTCGGCTGCGGGTACCCGCCGAGGGCACCCGCAGCCGCCCTGCCTTTTACAGGTACTGACCGGTGTTTGCCACCGTGTCGATGGAGCGTCCGGTGTCCGCACCCTGCTTTCCGGTGACGAGCGTACGGATGTACACGATCCGCTCGCCCTTCTTTCCGGAGATTCGGGCCCAGTCGTCCGGGTTGGTGGTGTTGGGCAGGTCCTCGTTCTCCTTGAACTCGTCCACACAAGCCTGGAGGAGGTGGGAGACGCGGAGCCCCTTCTGATTCTTTTCGAGGAAGTCCTTGATCGCCATCTTCTTGGCGCGACCGACAATGTTCTCGATCATGGCGCCGGAGTTGAAGTCCTTGAAATAGAGAACTTCCTTGTCGCCGTTCGCGTAGGTGACCTCCAGGAAGCGGTTCTCCTCGGATTCGGCGTACATCTGTTCCACGGCCGTCTGGATCATGCCCTGGACCGTGGCCGCCTTGTCGCTTCCGTGCTCGGCGAGGTCCTCCTCGTGGAGCGGGAGGCGCTCGGTGAGGTACTTCCCGAAGATGTCCTTGGCCGCCTCGGCGTCCGGACGCTCGATCTTGATCTTCACATCGAGCCGGCCGGGCCGCAGGATGGCGGGGTCGATCATGTCCTCGCGGTTGGAGGCACCGATCACGACCACGTTCTGCAGGCCCTCCACACCGTCGATCTCGGCGAGCAGCTGCGGGACGATGGTGTTCTCCACGTCCGAGCTGACGCCGGAGCCACGGGTGCGGAAGAGGGACTCCATCTCGTCGAAGAAGACGATCACGGGGGTGCCCTCGCTGGCCTTCTCACGGGCCCGCTGGAAGACCAGGCGGATCTGCCGCTCGGTCTCGCCGACGTACTTGTTCAGCAGCTCGGGGCCCTTGATGTTGAGGAAGAAGCTCTTGCCGGCGGCCTGGCCGGTCACTTCGGCGACCTTCTTGGCCAGCGAGTTGGCCACGGCCTTGGCGATGAGCGTCTTGCCGCATCCGGGGGGCCCGTACAGCAGGACACCCTTGGGCGGCCGCAGTTCGTGCTCCTTGAACAGGTCCGGGTAGAGGTACGGGAGCTCGACCGCGTCGCGGATGGCCTCGATCTGGTTGCCGAGGCCGCCGATCTGCTCGTAGCCGATGTCGGGGACCTCTTCGAGGACGAGTTCCTCGACCTCGCTCTTCGGCACGACCTCGTAGACGTAGCCGGAGCGGGGTTCGAGCAGCAGGGCGTCGCCGGGACGGATGGTCACGTCCAGCAGCGGCTCGGCGAGCCGTACCACCCGTTCCTCGTCGGTGTGCCCGAGCACCAGGGCCCGCTCGCCGTCCTCCAGGATCTCCTTGAGGGTGACGATGTCCCCGACGCGCTCGAACTCCATGGCCTCGACCACGTTGAGCGCTTCGTTGAGCATCACTTCCTGGCCGCGCCGGAGCTCGTCGAGCTCGACACTGGGGCTGACGTTCACCCGGAGCTTGCGGCCCCCGGTGAAGATGTCGGCGGTGCCGTCCTCGTTCGCCTGCAGGAAGACACCGAAGCCGGCCGGCGGCTGCGCGAGCCGGTCGACCTCCTCCTTGAGGGCCACGATCTGGTCCCGGGCCTCACGGAGCGTGTTGGCGAGTCGCTCGTTCTGCGCGGACACGCCGGCCAGGTTGGTCTGCAGCTCGACGATCCGCTCTTCGAGAATTCTCGTGTGCCGCGGAGAGTCGGCGAGCTTGCGTCGCAGGACGGCGATTTCCTGCTCGAGATAGGCGATCTGCCCGGCCGGGTCGTCGGACCCGCGTCCCGGGCGGATGCCGCGGTTGATGTCGTCGTCGTGGGCTGCCACGGTCCTCACCTCCTCCAAGGGGAGCTGGACGCTTCCAGACCCTACCTGGGTGGGTGTCGATTGAAACCCCTAGATCACAAAGACGGTAGAGGCGTGTCCGATCTTCACCCTTGCGCTCTCCCTCACGCCAGGGGAATACCCACCGAACATGATTGGAAAGCGGACGAAGGTAGGGTCGAAGCGTTCAACACCCGTCAGAGCTGGCCGGATTCCCGTACGGCTCGACGCAGCAAACGGCAGGAGAGATGAGCGTGCAGCAGGCGACCGGAGTCGACGGCGAGGCACTGGAGGTCTGGATCGACCAGGACCTGTGTACCGGCGACGGCATCTGCGCCCAGTACGCGCCCGAGGTGTTCGAGCTGGACATCGACGGTCTGGCCTACGTGAAGGGCGCGGACGAGGAACTTCTGCAGGACAAGGGGGCGGCAACACCCGTCCCGTTGCCGCTCCTCACGGATGTGATCGACTCGGCGAAGGAGTGTCCGGGCGAGTGCATCCACGTGCGTCGGGTTTCGGACAGCGTCGAGGTGTACGGGCCGGACGCGGAGTGACCGGAACAGTACGCCCGGTGACTACTGTCTGATTTCTCACACGCGTCGGCCCGTTGCTCACACCGCGCGGGCCTGGGACGGCGTGGAGCGGGCGAACGCGCCGTTCTTCCACTGCCACTTCACGCTGTCCTTCAGGTCGGGGCAGCAACTGGGCACGTCGAGCGACGAGTAGCCGAGGAGCGTGGCGTGCACGGCGCCGCCGCGCACGGAGAAGTCGGTGACGGTCTGGCGGTCCTTGGGGTCGACGAGGGTGGCCACCACGCGTGGCTTGCCGGTGTCGGTGGCCCGGGTGAGGACGTAGACCCCGTCGGGCGGGGTGCCCATGGGCGAGTCGCAGTGGACCACGGCCACCGTCTCGGGGCGGCCGTCGCCGTCGAGGTCGCCGGAGGCCTTCTTCTTCACCACGGCCTTCACCCGGCCGCACTCCAAGGGGAATGCCACGTCGGCCGGGTCGGGGGGCGCGATGCGGACCGGGGCGCTCTTCGTCTCCGGGCCGGCCGCCTGGGCCGCCGTGGCGGGGTTGGGTTGCAGGACCGAGGACAGGGCCACGACACCGGCGACAGCGGTGGCGGTGGCGACCCAGTGGATCGGGCGGGCGTGGGTGTGGGCGAGCTCCGGGACGGCGGAAGGCTGCACTAGGAGTGTCTCCTGTGAGGGCTGTGCCGGTGGGGGTGGCCAGCATGGTGCCATACGTCACACTGCGGGGGAACGGCGGGGTGCGGAGTTCATCAGCCTCCGGGGTGACGGATGCCGGCGTCCTGTCAACGTGAAAGCGCCGTGGCCGAGTTCCCTCGCGGTTGCGGGAACTCGGCCACGGCGGCTTCACGTTGTTCGCGGCAGGAAGCCGTCTCAGCGGCCGGTGCCTCCGTCGGCGTTGGGACCGGCGTAGTCCTCGCCGTAGGCGCCCTTGGCGGGGCGGCGGCGGCGCATGGGCGGCTCGACGCCGTCGGCGAGGCGGCGGGCGGTGAGCAGGAAGCCGGTGTGGCCGATCATCCGGTGGTCCGGGCGGACGGCCAGGCCCTCGATGTGCCAGTTGCGGATCATCGTCTCCCAGGCGGTCGGCTCGTTGAAGCAGCCGATCTCACGGATGGACTCGACGGTCCGCGCGAGCTGGGTGGTGGTGGCGACGTAGCAGCACAGGATGCCGCCGGGGACGAGCGCCTTGGAGACGGCCTCCAGGCACTCCCAGGGGGCGAGCATGTCGAGGATGACGCGGTCGACGTCGGTGTCGGACAGGTTGTCCTGGAGGTCGCCGACGGTGAGCCGCCAGGCGGGGTGCGGGCCGCCGAAGTAGCGCTCGACGTTCGCCTGGGCGATCTCGGCGAAGTCGGCGCGGCGCTCGTAGCTGTGCAGCATGCCCTGGTCGCCGATGGCGCGCAGCAGGAAGCTGCTGAGCGAGCCGGAGCCGACACCGGCCTCCACGACGCGGGCGCCGGGGAAGATGTCGGCGAAGGCGAGGATCTGCCCCGCGTCCTTGGGGTAGACGACGGCTGCCCCGCGGGGCATGGACAGGACGTAGTCGGGGAGCAGGGGGCGCAGCGCGAGATAGGCGACGTTCCCGGTGGTGCGGACAACGCTGCCCTCGGGAGCGCCGATCAGTTCGTCGTGCGGGAAGGAACCCTTGTGGGTGTGGAAGTTCTTCCCGGCTTCGAGCGTGAACGTGTAGTGGCGGCCCTTGGGGTCGGTCAGCTGAACCTGGTCCCCGACCTTGAAGGGCCCGCGCCTGCGGGCGGCACCGGTCGGTTCGGACATGTGACCAGCCTACCGGCCCCGGAGGGGGCCGCCGACCACCAGCCGGCCTAGGACGGCCTGGCCATCGCCTTCACGAAGGCGCGCTCCACGTCGGCGGCGGACAGGACGCCGTAGATCGCGCCGGTCTCCTCCACCACCAGGTACTCCGTCGCCGGGGTCGCCCGCAGGGCGTCCAGGAGCTCTTCGCCCGCCAGCTCGGCCGAGACGCGCATACCGTCGGTGAGCTCCTGGGCGAGGCCGCTGACGGCGACCCAGGGGCGGCGGTGCTCGGGTACTTGGACGATGGCGGCCTCGCGGACCAGGGAGAGGGGGTTGCCTTCGGCGTCGACGACGACCAGGGCGCGGGCGCCGGCGGCGTTGGCGCGGCGCAGGGCCTCGGAGAGCGGGGTGTCGGTCTCGACGGGGACCGCGCGCCGGGTGAGGGCTCGGGCGCGCAGCTCCGGGAGGTGTTCACGCAGGCGGGCCATGCGGAGGCTGTTGCCGGCGCCGGTCCAGATGATCGCGGCGAGGATGGCGGCGAGCAGGGCGTCCATGACGGTGTCCATGCCGACGTTGTCCACGGCGTCGGAGCCGAGGGCTCCGGACTGGGTGAGCAGCGGCAGGCCGATCAGGACGAGGACGGCGAGGGCGCGGCCGACCCAGGCGGCGGCGATGGTGCCGGCCATGGGCTTGCCGGTGATCTTCCAGACGACGGCGCGGAGCATCCGGCCGCCGTCCAGGGGCAGGCCGGGCAGCAGGTTGAAGGCGGCCACGATGAGGTTGGAGATCATCAGGCCGGCCAGCAGGACGCCCGGGACGGTGCCGGGCTCGATGGGCAGCAGGGCGAGGTAGAAGACGCCCGCGAGGACGAGGGAGAGCAGCGGCCCGACGAAGGCGAGCACGAATTCCCGGCCGGGTGTCTCGGCCTCCTTCTCGATCTCGGAGACCCCGCCGAAGAACTGGAGCTGGATGCGGCGGACCGGGAGCTTGAAGCGGAGGGCGGCGACGGTGTGGGCGAGTTCGTGCACGAGCACGGAGGCGTAGAAGGCCACCGCGAAGAAGAGCGAGACGAGGTAGCGGGCGGCACCGAGTTCGGGAAGCACCCGGTCGAGTTGCCCGCCGAACACCCAGGTGATCAGTGCGGCGACGAGGAACCAGCTGGGGGCGACGTACACCGGCACGCCGAACGGCCGCCCCATCAGCAGCCCGCCCCGCGGCTCCGGGGGGCGCGGCGGACGCCCCTGGGCCGCGCCGGACTGCGCGTGCGCGCGGTCGTCGTGGCTGTGGCCGGGATCGGGGGTGCCGGGCGTGTGGTCGGAGGCGCGGTGATCCGGGGCGGGGGCGGCGGGCCGGCGCTCGGTGGTGTCTGCGGGGGCGGCGGCGGGTGCGTGGGGCGCAGGGCCGGAAGTGCCGTGCTCGGCGGGGCCGGGTGCCGCGTCTGCCGGGGCGTCGGGGGGTGTTGCGGTCTGTGGGGGCCGGGGGGCGGTGAGGGCCGTGGTGTCTTCGGGTGCCGCCTCGCGGGTTTCGCCGGCGGCGGGGCCTCCCGTGTCCTGCGGGGGCGCGTGGCCGTCGGCCGGAGCGTCCTGGTCGGGCCGGGGCGGCGTGGTCTGCCCGCCGTTGCCGGGAGTGCCGTTCCCGGGAACGCCGTTGTCCGCCGCGCCGTTCCGCTCGGCGCCCGCCTCGGCGTCTTCCTCGCGGACGTCGAGGCGCCGTTCGTCTGCCGGAGCGGGTGTGGCCGTGGCGGGGGCCGGGCCGGTGTCGTCACGGTGGGCGGTGTCGCCGTTCGCGTCCGGGTCGGGGTGTGCGAAGCCGGTGGCCGGGGCCGCAGACCCTGCGTGGCGCTCGGCCGGCTCGTCGTTCCCGGACCGCGGCTGCCCGCTTCGGCCGCTCTCGTCCACGGTGTCCCCTCGTTCGCAGCGTCTCCCGCGCCTGCCGGGCGGAAGGGTCTTGAGTCGATGGTATGCGGCCGTCGCTCCCCGTTCCGCCCCGGCACCCTGTGTTTCCGTTCCGTCGTGGGCGGTACGGGCACGGCTGGGTCACTGTCAGTGGCGGGCCGTAAGGTCTGTGGTCATGGAGACGAGCACCGAGGGCCCGGCCGAGGCCCCCAGCAGCCCTGCCGCGGCGGCGGATCCGCCGGTCACGGCAGGGGCGACGGCGAGGACGGAATCGACGGCACCGGCAGCGGACGCGGTCACGGACGCGGGCGCTGCCACGGACACGACCGCGGCCGCCACGGCCGCCCCCGCGATACCGCCCGCCTCGCTCTCCCCCTCGCGGGCCGGCGACTTCATGCAGTGCCCGCTGCTGTACCGGTTCCGGGTGATCGACCGGCTGCCCGAGAAGCCGAGCGAGGCAGCGACCAGGGGCACCCTGGTGCACGCGGTGCTGGAGCGGCTCTTCGACGCCCCGGCGGCCGAGCGTACGGCTCCGCGCGCGAAGGCGCTGATCCCGGGCCAGTGGGACCGGCTGCGCGAGACCAGGCCGGAGGTCGTGGAGTTGTTCGCGGACGACCCCGACGGCGAGCGGCTGGCGCGCTGGCTCGCCGAGGCGGAGCGGCTCGTGGAGCGCTGGTTCACCCTGGAGAACCCGAGCCGCCTGGAGCCGGCCGAGCGGGAGCTGTTCGTCGAGGCCGAGCTGGAGTCGGGGCTCAGGCTGCGCGGCATCATCGACCGGGTGGACGTGGCGCCCACCGGTGAGGTGCGGATCGTCGACTACAAGACGGGCAAGGCACCCCGGCCCGAGTACGCCGAGGGCGCGCTGTTCCAGATGAAGTTCTACGCCCTGGTGGTGTGGCGCCTGAAGAACGTCGTTCCGCGGCGGCTGCAGCTGGTGTATCTCGGCAGTGGCGACGTGCTGACGTACGACCCGGTGCTCGCCGATCTGGAGCGTGTCGAGCGCAAGCTGCTGGCGCTGTGGGAGGCGATCCGGCTGGCGACCGAGACGGGTGACTGGCGGCCGCGTCCCACCAAGCTGTGCGGCTGGTGCGACCACCAGGCGCACTGCCCGGAGTTCGGCGGCACTCCCCCGCCCTATCCACTGCCGGTCCGGACGGCGGCCGGCCGCGCGGCCACGGGTGAGGGCGGCTGAGTCCGGCGCCCCGGGGGCGGTCCGGGCCCCGGGTGCGGGCAGAATGGGGCCGGACTAGCGAAGGAGACTTACGTGGCCATCCGCGTCCTACTGGTCGACGACCAGCCGCTGCTGCGTACGGGCTTCCGGATGATCCTGGAGGCCGAGCAGGACCTCGCGGTCGTCGGCGAGGCCGGAGACGGCCTCCAGGCCCTCGACCAGGTACGAGCCCTGCAGCCCGATGTGGTGCTCATGGACATCCGCATGCCGCGGATGGACGGTGTGGAGGCGACCCGGCAGATCACCGGGCCGGGGCGGGACGGCCCGGCGAAGGTGCTGGTGCTGACCACGTTCGACCTGGACGAGTACGTGGTGGAGGCCCTGAGGGCGGGAGCGAGCGGCTTCCTGCTGAAGGACGCTCCGGCCAACGAGCTGGTGCAGGCGATCCGTGTGGTGGCCGCCGGCGAGGCGATGCTCGCGCCGAGCATCACCAGGCGGCTGCTCGACAAGTACGCCACGCATCTGCCGTCCGGTGACGAGCCGGTCCCGGACACGCTGCACACCCTCACCGACCGCGAGGTGGAGGTGCTGAAGCTGGTGGCGCGGGGCTTGTCCAACGCCGAGATCGCCGCGGACCTGTTCGTCAGCGAGACCACCGTCAAGACGCACGTCGGCCATGTCCTGACGAAGCTGGGGCTGCGCGACCGGGTGCAGGCCGCGGTGTACGCGTACGAGAGCGGGCTGGTGCGCCCCGGCGCACAGTAGTCCCCGCGACCGCGGTGACCCCCGCATGCGCGATGGGCGCCCCCTGCCGGGCAGGGGGCGCCCATCGCGTGTGTCCGGCCGTCCGTCAGCTCTTGCTGAGCTCCCAGAACCGGAAGACGGTCGAGGCGTCGAGGCAGGACTCCACGCCGTAGACGCCGTCGTGGACGACCGCGTACTGCTTGGCCTGCCAGACCGGGAGGACGGGGAGTTCGTCGGCGACGATGTCCTGCAGTTCGCTGTACTCCTTGTCGGTCGCGGAGCGGTCGCTCTGGGCGGCGGTGCGCGGTATGAGCGAGCCGGTGATCGTGCTGTTGCTGTAGTTGTTGCCCAGCACGTTGCCGTCGCCGAAGAAGGGGGCGGTGAAGTTGTCGGCGTCCGGGTAGTCCGGCACCCAGCCCTTCACGTACACGCCGTACTTGCCGGCTGCGATGTCCTTCTCGTACTGGTCGAAGGCGACGGACTTCACGTCGGCGTCGAACAGCCCGCTGGCGTTGAGCTGCTGGGCGATCGTCTTCAGCTCCTGGTCGGTGGCCGGGCCGTAGCGGGACGGGGTGGACCAGAGGGTCAGCCGCACCTTGCCGGTGATGCCGTCGGCGCGCAGCGCCGCCTCGGCCTTGGCCTTGGAGGGGCGGGCGCCGTAGGTGTCGAAGAAGGCCGTGTTGTGGCCGGCGATACCGGCCGGGATGATCGAGTACAGCGGGGTCGCGGTGCCCTGGTAGACGTCCTTGATGAGGGCGTCGCGGTCGAGCAGGTGGGCGATGGCCTTGCGCACGCCGCGCTTTCCGGCCACCGGGTCGTCCATGTTGAAGACCAGGTGCTGGATCTCGGCGCTGCTGCCTTCGACGACCTCGACGCCGGAGCCGTCGTCGGCCTTGTCGATGTCGGCGATGTCGCCCGCGGTGAGGCCGCGGTAGGCGATGTCGACGTCGCCGTTCATGAGGGCCTTCTTCAGGGCGGTCTGGTCGCCGTGGAAGAACTTGAGCGTGACGCCGGAGTTCTGCGTCTCGGCGCTGCCCTTGTAGTGCTCGTTGACCGCGAAGACTGCCTCGTTCTCGCCGAACTTCTCCAGCTTGTACGGGCCGGAGCCGACCGCCTTGCCGTCCTTGCGCAGGCCGTCCGCGTCGTACTGGCGGTGGTCGACGATGGAGCCGGCGCCGGAGGCGATCTTGCTCGGGAAGGTGGCGTCGGGCGTGTTGAGCTGGAAGACGACGGTCTTCTCGTCCGGTGTCTCGACCTTGTCGAGGGTGGGGAACATGACCGCGGGGCCGGCGTCGTCGTTGATCTTCAGCATGCGGTCGAAGGAGAACTTGACGTCCTGGGAGGTGAGCGAGTCACCGTTGCTGAACTTCAGGCCGTCCTTCAGCGTGCACTTGTAGACCTTGGTCTCCGTGTCCGCGAAGGCGCAGGTCTGGGCGGCCTCCGGCTGCGGTTCGGTGGCTCCCTTGGGGAAGCTGAGCAGCGACTGGAAGACGTTGTTGAACAACAGCCAGGAGCCGGGGTCGTAGCCGGAGGCGGGGTCGGTGGCCAGAACGTCGTCGGACATCCCCAGCACCACGGTGGAGCCGTTTCCCCCTGATTCGCCGCTCTCCGAGCCGCAGCCGGTCAGCAGGCCGGAGGCCAGCCCCGCCACGAGAGGCAGGACCGGCCACTGGTTGCGCTTTTTCACGTGCAGGTGCCTTGTCGTCGGTGGTCGTCGATCCGGGACCCCGGTCACGGGCCCGGCAGCGTCCGGGGCCCCGGTCGGGACCCCGGACAGGGAGGGTGTCAGCCGCTCACGCCACGGCCGAGCTCCCACAGCTGAAGAGTCGAGGAGGAGTTGAGCGCGTACGCGGTGCCGGTGACGTCGTCCCGCGCGGCAACGTACTGCTTGCCCTGCCACAGGGGGATCAGCGGTACGTCGGCGGCGACGATGTCCTGAATGTCCGTCAGGCTGGAGGCGGCGGACAGCCGGTCGGCCTCACGGCGGGACTCGGGGATCAGGGTGTTGCGGATCTCGCTGTTGTCGTACGGCAGGTTGAGGGTGTTGTCCTTGTCCAGGAACGGCGCGAGGTAGTTGTCGGCGTCCGGGAAGTCGGGGAACCAGCCCATGCCGTAGACGTCGTACTGGCCCTTCTGCTCGGCCGGGCGGAAGGTCGTCCAGGGCGTGCCCTTGACGTTGACGTCGAAGAGTCCGCTGGCGTTCAGCTGCTTGCGCAGCTGCCCGAACTCCTGTGCGGTGGCCGGACCGTAGTGGTCGGTGGTGTAGTGCAGCGTCAGCTTCACCGGGGTGGTGATGCCGGCCTGGGTGAGGATCGACTTGGCCTTGGTGACGTTCGGGTCGCCGTACTTGTTGAAGAACGAGTTGGAGTGGCCGGTGATGCTGGCCGGGACCAACGAGTACAGCGGCTCGGCCTGGGTGCCGTAGACCTTGGAGACGAGTTCGCTGCGGTTGATGACCTGGGCCATCGCCTGGCGGACGGCCTTGGACTTCACCGTCGGGGCGTCGGTGTTGAAGCCGAGGTAGCGGATCTCCAGGCCCGGCATCTCGATGAGGTCGACACCGTTGTCCGAGCCGCCGGAGAGCTTGCGGATCTGCTCCGGCGACATCGTGCGGGTCATGACGTCGATGTCGCCCTTCTCGAGCGCCTCGCCCATGGCGTCGGCGTCGTCGAAGGAGTCCATCTCGACCTGCTCGTTGTTCACCTTCAAGGCCCCCTTGTAGTTGGGGTTCTTGGTGAACACGGCCTTGACCAGCTGGTCGTCCTCGACCTCGGACTTCAGGGTGTACGGGCCGGAGCCGTCCACGTCGAAGCCGTCGCGGAGCTTGTTCTTCTGGTAGTCGTCCGGGTTGACGATGCCCGCGACCGGGGTCGACAGCTTGAACGGGAAGGTGGCGTCGGCGGTCTTGAGGTGGAAGATGACCTCGCGGTCGCCCTGCGTCTCGACGGTGTCGATGGTGGACAGCAGGGCGAACACACCGCTGTCGGCCTTGAGCGACAGGGCGCGGTCGATGGAGTACTTGACGTCGGCCGCGGTGACGGGGTCGCCGTTCGCGAACTTCAGGCCGTCGCGCAGGGTGCAGGCGTAGCGCTCGTTTCCGGTGTCGGTGAAGCCGCACCTCTCGGCGGCCTCGGGCACCGGCTCGCCGTCGCCGCGCGGCTGGATCATCAGGGTCTGCACGGTCTGGCGCAGGATGTTCCAGCTGCCGACGTCGTAGGCGTACGCCGGGTCGAGGGGCGCGGGGGCGTCCTTCGAGGCGGTGAACCGGTCCGTGGTGCCGACGACGATGGCGTCATCACCGCCGCTGCCGCTGTCGGACCCGCCGCAGGCGGCGAGTACCGGCGCGAGCAGACCGATGACGGCCGGCAGCACCAAAGTCTTGCGGTTCATGCTCGAGTTTCTCCAGAGCTGTCGAGTCCGTGTATCCGGCATGCATGGGTGTCGCAGCGGATCACGGGGGTAGCGGCGATGTTCTCGCGACGAGATTAGTCCGCACCTGCACGCAGGCTCGCAACGACCGGAGTTGAGACCCCATCACGCAGCGAAACCGGGTGTGGACGGACCGAAAAACCGACAGCGGAAGGATTCGTGCAGCGTCCCACCAATCGGGACACAAGGACGCGCCGACAGCCCTCGAAAGGGGGCGAACAGCACACGCCGACCCGCCTGTCGACCCCCTGTCGCGTGGGGAACGTCACATTGCACAGGGGTTCCCCAGTACCGGAATTCGGCCATCCGGAGCGGGTGGAATTCCCGTGACGGACCCCTGCGTTCCTTCGGACACGCGTTCTGGGAATTCGCGCTCTATCGATGCTGCACGCTCGGTGAACACGCAGCGCATTTCCGTCATCAGAGCGCCATCAACCCGCGCAGAAATGTCAAGTCGACCTCTTCGAGCGAGGTCACGACGGTGCGCCGGTCGGCCGGGGTGATGGGAGCCACCGACGGCACCGCCACGACGTGGCAGCCGGCCGCCTCTGCGGCCGCGATGCCGGTCGCGGTGTCCTCGATGACGGCGCATCTGACCGGGTCCGCGCCGAGTCCGGCGGCGGCCGCCAGGTACGGATCGGGGTGGGGCTTGGTGCGGGGCACCTCGTCGCCCGCGACCGTCAGGGTGAAGTGGTGGGGGCCGAGCGAGGCCAGCACGCGGTCGATGATGCGCCGGTGCGAGGCGGACACCAGGGCGGTGGGGATCTCGTACTCGTACAGCTCCGCCAGCAGCCGGGTGGCTCCGGGCATCAGGGGCAGGGCGCGGTCGATGCGGTCCTCGAAGCCCTCGTTGAGCAGGACGGTGAGCTCGGCGAGGGTGATGTCGGCGCCCGTGGCCTCGATCAGGAAGCCCGCGCTGCGGGTCATGGGGCCGCCGACCACGACATGGCGCCAGGAGTCGTCGAGCGTGTGACCGAGGGAGGCGAAGATCTCGACCTCGACGTCCCACCAGAAGCCTTCGGTGTCCACCAGGGTGCCGTCCATGTCGAGAAGCACCGCTTGCAGGGCGGAGCCTTCGGCCGTCCGGGTTCCTGAAGCGGGGACCGTACTGGTCATCCACGTACCTCCTTGAGGGACGATCAGGCCGGTTCCCACGTGGGGAACCGGCCTGCGGTGGATCGACCAGTGTACGTCGTGCGCGAGCGAAGCGCCTGGTTTGGCTGCTGCGCCGCGGGGCACACGGGTTACCTGCGCGGGGTCACCCGTGTGTGCCCAGGGGCGGCTCGGTGGCGCGTCAGCGGGCGTTGAAGTACTTCGCCTCCGGGTGGTGGATCACGATGGCGTCCGTGGACTGCTCCGGGTGCAGCTGGAACTCCTCCGACAGGTGAACGCCGATGCGCTCCGGCTGGAGCAGGTCGGCGATCTTGGCGCGGTCCTCCAGGTCGGGGCAGGCGCCGTAGCCGAGGGAGAAGCGGGCGCCGCGGTACTTCAGCTCGAACATGCCCTGCATCTCGTCCGGGTCCTCCCCGGCGAAGCCGAGTTCGGCGCGCACGCGCGCGTGCCAGTACTCGGCGAGCGCCTCGGCCAGCTGCACGGACAGGCCGTGCAACTCAAGGTAGTCCCGGTAGGCGTTGGACTCGAACAGCCGAGCGGTCTCCTCGCCGATACGCGAGCCGACGGTGACGACCTGCAGGCCGACGACGTCCGTCTCCCCCGACTCCTCCGGGCGGAAGAAGTCGGCCAGGCACAGGCGCCGGCCGCGGCGCTGGCGCGGGAAGGTGAAGCGGGTGCGCTCGTTGCCCTGCTCATCGAGGATGATCAGGTCGTCGTCCTTGGAGACGCACGGGAAGTAGCCGTAGACCACGGCCGCCTCCAGCAGGTTCTCGGTCTGCAGCCGGTCCAGCAGACCGCGCAGCCGGGGCCGGCCCTCGGTCTCGACGAGCTCCTCGTACGTCGGTCCCTCGCCGGTGCGGGCCTGCTTCAGGCCCCACTGGCCCTTGAACAGGGCGCCCTCGTCCAGCCAGCTCGCGTACTCCTTGAGCTGGATGCCCTTGACGACCCGGGTGCCCCAGAACGGCGGCTCGGGGACGGGGTTGTCGGTGGCCACGTCGGAGCGGACGTGTCCGGTCTCGGGCCGCTCCTCGACCTCCACCGTGGCCGCGCGGACCCGGCGCTGCTTCAGCTCGGGCAGCTTCGCGCCGGGCACGCCCCGCTTGATGCCGATCAGCGCGTCCATCAGGCGCAGGCCCTCGAAGGCGTCGCGGGCGTAGCGGACTTCGCCCTCGTAGATCTCGTGCAGGTCCTGTTCGACGTACGCCCGGGTGAGCGCGGCGCCGCCCAGGATGACCGGGTAGGAGGTCGCGAGGCCGCGCTGGTTGAGCTCCTCCAGGTTCTCCTTCATGATCACCGTGGACTTCACCAGCAGCCCGGACATGCCGATGACGTCGGCGCGGTGTTCCTCGGCGGCCTCCAGGATCGCGGAGACCGGCTGCTTGATGCCGAGGTTGACGACGTTGTAGCCGTTGTTGGACAGGATGATGTCGACGAGGTTCTTGCCGATGTCGTGCACGTCGCCGCGGACGGTGGCCAGCACGATGGTGCCCTTGCCGCCCTCGTCCGTCTTCTCCATGTGCGGCTCCAGGTAGGCCACCGCCGACTTCATCACCTCGGCGGACTGGAGCACGAACGGCAGCTGCATCTGGCCGGAACCGAACAGCTCGCCGACCACCTTCATGCCGTCGAGGAGGGTCTCGTTGACGATGTCGAGGGCGGGCCGCTCCGTCAGGGCCGCGTCGAGGTCGGCCTCCAGGCCGTTGCGCTCGCCGTCGATGATGCGGCGCTTGAGGCGCTCGTCCAGCGGCAGGGCGGCCAGCTCCTCGGCCTTGGAGGCCTTCAGGGACTTGGCGGTCGCGCCCTCGAAGAGCTGCATGAGCTTCTGGAGGGGGTCGTAGCCCTCGCTGCGGCGGTCGTAGATGAGGTCCAGGGCCGTGTTGACCTGCTCGTCGTCGAAGCGGGCGATCGGCAGGATCTTGCTCGCGTGCACGATCGCCGAGTCCAGGCCGGCCTTCACGCACTCGTCCAGGAAGACCGAGTTGAGCAGGATGCGGGCGGCCGGGTTGAGGCCGAAGGAGATGTTCGACAGGCCCAGCGTGGTCTGCACGTCCGGGTGACGCCGCTTCAGTTCGCGGATCCCCTCGATGGTGGCGATGCCGTCCTTGCGGGACTCCTCCTGACCGGTGCAGATGGTGAAGGTCAGGCAGTCGATGAGGATGTCCTCCTCACGGATGCCCCAGTTGCCGGTCAGGTCGGCGATCAGCCGTTCGGCGATCTCGACCTTCTTCTCGGCGGTGCGGGCCTGGCCCTCCTCGTCGATGGTCAGCGCGATCAGGGCGGCGCCGTGCTCCCGCGCGAGCTGGGTGACCTTCGCGAACCGTGACTCGGGGCCGTCGCCGTCCTCGTAGTTCACCGAGTTGATGACCGCGCGGCCGCCCAGCTTCTGCAGGCCGGCCTTGATGACGTCGACCTCGGTGGAGTCCAGGACGATCGGCAGGGTGGAGGCGGTGGCGAAGCGGCCGGCGAGCTCCTCCATGTCGGCGACGCCGTCGCGGCCGACGTAGTCCACGCACAGGTCGAGCATGTGCGCGCCCTCGCGGATCTGCTCCCGGGCCATCTCCACGCAGTCGTCCCAGCGGCCCTCCAGCATGGCCTCGCGGAACTTCTTGGAGCCGTTGGCGTTGGTGCGCTCGCCGATGGCGAGGTAGGAGGTGTCCTGGCGGAAGGGCACCGACTGGTACAGCGACGCCGCTCCCGGCTCGGGACGCGGGTCCCGCTCGGCGGGGGCGAGCTCGCGGACGCGCTCGACGACCTGGCGCAGGTGCTCGGGGGTGGTGCCGCAGCAGCCGCCGACCAGGGACAGGCCGTACTCCTGGACGAAGGTCTCCTGAGCGTCGGCCAGCTCGGGCGCGGTGAGCGGGTAGTGGGCGCCGTCCTTGCCCAGGACCGGAAGGCCGGCGTTCGGCATGCAGGACAGCGGGACGCGCGCGTGGCGGGCGAGGTAGCGCAGGTGCTCGCTCATCTCGGCCGGGCCGGTCGCGCAGTTCAGGCCGATCATGTCGATGCCGAGCGGCTCCAGCGCGGTCAGGGCGGCACCGATCTCGGAGCCGAGCAGCATGGTGCCGGTCGTCTCGACGGTCACGGAGACGATGAGGGGTACGTCGTAGCCGGCGGTCCGCATGGCCCGGCGGGCGGCGATGACCGAGGCCTTGGTCTGCAGCAGGTCCTGCGTGGTCTCCACGAGCAGGGCGTCCGCGCCGCCCGCGAGCAGGCCCTCGGCGTTCTGCTGGTAGGCGTCACGAATCGCCGTGAAGGTGGTGTGACCCAGGGTGGGCAGCTTGGTGCCGGGGCCCATCGAGCCGAGCACCCAGCGCTGCCGGCCCGTCGCTTGCGTGAACTCGTCGGCCACCTCGCGGGCGATCCGGGCACCCGCCTCGGACAGCTCGGCGATGCGCTCGGCGATGTCGTACTCGCCGAGGGCGGTGAGGTTGGCACCGAAGGTGTTGGTCTCCACGCAGTCCACGCCCGCGTCGTAGTACGCGGAGTGCACCGAGCGGACGATGTCCGGCCGTGTGACGTTGAGGACCTCGTTGCAGCCCTCAAGGTTCTGGAAGTCCTCCAGCGTGGGCTCCTGCGCCTGGAGCATGGTGCCCATCGCTCCGTCGGCCACCACCACTCGGGTGGCGAGCGCCTCACGGAGGGCGGACGCACGGGTCCGGCTGTCGGCGGAAGGGGTCGGCGGCAACGAGGCCATGAAGGGGCTCCCTGTACGTGCGACGGCTGTCGGCTATGCGGTTTCCCCGCATTCCCGGGGAGGGCGCACCGCGCCAGCCTAACCGGGAGTCGTGTCGGATGGGCAGGGCGTCCACGGGGCGGACGGCGAGGACGCGCGGACGCCGTGCGGGATACCAGTGACGCAACAGGTACTGACCGACCATTAGCGAAGGGTCGGCATCGACCGGTAGTGTTCGGCATTGCCGAACAGCGGCAGACGACGTCGCGCGTCGACGGTCGAAGGGGACGGAGGCAGTACGGCGATGGCACGGAACATCCAGTCGCTCGAACGGGCGGCCGCGATGCTGCGGCTGCTCGCGGGTGGCGAGCGACGGCTCGGCCTGTCGGACATCGCCTCGTCGCTGGGCCTCGCCAAAGGCACCGCCCACGGCATCCTGCGCACCCTCCAGCAGGAGGGCTTCGTCGAGCAGGACGACACCTCCGGGCGCTATCAGCTGGGCGCCGAGCTGCTGCGCCTGGGCACCACCTATCTCGATGTGCACGAGCTGCGGGCGCGCGCCCTGGTGTGGACGGACGACCTGGCGCGGTCCAGTGGCGAGAGCGTCTACCTGGGCGTCCTGCACCAGCAGGGCGTGCTGATCGTGCACCACGTCTTCCGGCCCGACGACAGCCGTCAGGTCCTGGAGATAGGGGCCATGCAGCCCCTGCACTCCACGGCCCTGGGCAAGGTGCTCTCCGCCTACGACCCGGTCGCGCACAGCGAGGCCATCGAGGCCGACCGCAAGGCGTTCACCGACCGGACCGTCTGTGAGCTGGAAGGCTTCGAGAACATCCTCGACCTCACACGCGCGCGGGGCTACGCGGCCGACGTCGAGGAGACCTGGGAGGGCGTGGCCTCCATCGCCGCACCGATCCACGACCGGCGGCGCATGCCGGTCGGCGCGGTCGGCATCACCGGGGCCGTGGAGCGGCTGTGCCGCAGCGGCGAGCTGCGCCCCGAGCTGATCGCGGCGGTACGGGACTGCGCCCGCGCGGTGTCGCGGGACCTGGGCGCCGGGCGCTTCTGAGGGGTCGCCCACCGCCTCGCCCCCACTCACGAGACCGGGACGTCGTACGGCGTTCCGGTCTTCGGCATGCCCCGGCCCCCCCGTGCCGAACGGGGCTCGGAGCCGCCCCGGGACACCCTTCCGAACCCGACAGGTCCCAACCGAAAAGACCGATACCCCACATCGATCAATAACGATCGTGCATTCGATAACAGAGCTCTTGACGCACGTGCGACGCCAGGACAAGACTCCCGTCCATCGGTCGGCATTGTCGAACACCTACCGGCAATACGCGCTAGAGTGTGGCAACGCCAAGGGCCGGCATCGCTCTCACCCCCGAGGGCGCCGCAACCCCCGGAGGGACCCGGGGTTCGGCTTCCCTGGACGAAGGACAAAGGAGTCGCGGGTGTCCAGCTCCGACATCTTCATCGGCGAGACCATCGGTACCGCCATACTCATCCTGCTGGGCGGCGGAGTCTGCGCCGCCGTAACGCTCAAGGCCTCCAAGGCCCGCAACGCCGGCTGGCTCGCCATCACCTTCGGGTGGGGCTTCGCAGTACTCACGGCGGTCTACACCTCGGCGCCGCTGTCCGGCGCCCACCTCAACCCGGCGGTGACCGTCGCGTTGGCGATCAAGGACAACGACTGGAGCAACGTTCCGACGTACATCGCCGGGCAGCTCCTCGGCGCCATGATCGGTGCGGCTCTGGTCTGGATCGCCTACTACGGCCAGTTCCACGCCCACCTCACCGACAAGGAGATCGTCGGCGGTCCGGGCGCGCAGGCCACGGCGGCCAAGGCCGTCGAGGCCCAGGAGAAGGGCGCCGGCCCGGTCCTGGGCGTCTTCTCCACCGGCCCCGAGGTCCGGGTCGTGTGGCAGAACCTGGCCACGGAGATCATCGGCACGATCGTGCTGGTGCTCGCCGTCCTCACCCAGGGTCTGAACGACAAGGGCAACGGCCTGGGCACCCTGGGCGCCCTGGTCACCGCGCTGGTCGTGGTCTCCATCGGTCTCTCCCTCGGCGGTCCGACGGGCTACGCGATCAACCCGGCCCGTGACCTCGGTCCGCGCATCGTGCACGCCCTGCTGCCCCTTCCCAACAAGGGCGGCTCCGACTGGGGCTACGCCTGGATCCCGGTGGTCGGTCCGCTGATCGGCGGCGCCATCGCCGCAGGCATCTACAACGTCGCCTTCGCCTAGAGCCAACGAGCAGCCATCGAGTGGCCCCCGAGCTTCACCCGATGGAGCTACAGAACTTCGAAACTCTGAGCGTGCGCCGTACGTAAAGCCCATAACCACGGATTTCCCAGGAGCACACAGTGACCGACGCCCACACCGCCGGCCCCTTCATCGCCGCCATCGACCAGGGCACCACCTCGTCCCGCTGCATCGTCTTCGACCGCGACGGCCGTATCGTCTCCGTCGACCAGAAGGAGCACGAGCAGATCTTCCCCAAGCCGGGCTGGGTCGAGCACAACGCCACCGAGATCTGGACCAACGTCCAGGAGGTCGTCGCCGGGGCCATCGAGAAGGCCGGCATCACCCGCGACGACATCAAGGCCATCGGCATCACCAACCAGCGCGAGACCACCGTGCTGTGGGACAGGAACACCGGCGAGCCCGTCCACAACGCCATCGTCTGGCAGGACACCCGCACCGACGCCCTGTGCCGGGAGCTCGGCCGCAACGTCGGCCAGGACCGCTTCCGCCGCGAGACCGGCCTTCCCCTCGCCTCCTACTTCGCCGGCCCCAAGGCCCGCTGGCTGCTCGACAACGTCGACGGCCTGAAGGAGCGCGCCGAGGCCGGGGACATCCTCTTCGGCACCATGGACACCTGGGTCATCTGGAACCTGACCGGCGGTGTCGACGGCGGCAAGCACGTCACGGACGTCACCAACGCCTCCCGCACGCTGCTCATGAACCTCCACACCATGGAGTGGGACGAGAAGATCTGCGAGTCCATCGGCGTGCCGAAGCAGATCCTCCCCGAGATCCGCTCCTCCGCCGAGGTGTACGGCGAGATCAAGGGCGGCAAGCTGGGCGACCTGCTCGGCGGCATCCCGGTCGCCTCCGCGCTCGGCGACCAGCAGGCGGCCCTGTTCGGCCAGACCTGCTTCTCCGAGGGGGAGACCAAGTCGACGTACGGTACCGGCACCTTCATGGTGATGAACACCGGTGACAAGATCATCAACTCGTACAGCGGGCTGCTGACCACCGTCGGTTACAAGATCGGCGACCAGGACACGGTCTACGCCCTGGAGGGCTCGATCGCCGTCACCGGCTCCCTGGTGCAGTGGATGCGCGACCAGATGGGCCTGATCTCCACCGCCGCCGAGATCGAGACGCTGGCGCTCTCGGTGGAGGACAACGGCGGTGCGTACTTCGTACCGGCCTTCTCCGGCCTGTTCGCCCCGTACTGGCGCTCCGACGCCCGCGGTGTGATCGCCGGCCTGACCCGGTACGTCACCAAGGCGCACCTCGCGCGCGCCGTCCTGGAGGCCACCGCCTGGCAGACCAGGGAGATCGCCGACGCCATGACGAAGGACTCCGGCGTCCAGCTCTCCACCCTCAAGGTCGACGGCGGCATGACCTCCAACAACCTGCTGATGCAGACGCTCTCGGACGTCCTGGACGCACCGGTGGTGCGCCCGATGGTCGCCGAGACCACCTGCCTCGGCGCCGCCTACGCCGCCGGCCTCGCCGTCGGCTTCTGGACCAGCACCGACGACCTGCGCGCCAACTGGCGCCGGGCCGCCGAGTGGACCCCCCGCATGGACGCGGAGACCCGCGACCGTGAGTACAAGAACTGGCTCAAGGCCGTCGAGCGGACCATGGGCTGGCTCGAGGACGAGGAGTAAGAAACCGCATGACCAGTCAGTCCACCCTGCAGTCCGTGCCTGCCCTGGGGACGCGCCCGGCCTACGGCTCGAACCCGAGCCGGGCCGAGACCAGGGAGCAGCTCTCCAAGGCGTCGTACGACCTTCTCGTGATCGGCGGCGGCATCCTGGGCATCTCCACCGCCTGGCACGCCGCGCAGTCCGGCCTCAGGGTGGCTCTGGTCGACGCCGGCGACTTCGCCGGTGCCACCTCCTCCGCCTCCTCCAAGCTGCTCCACGGCGGTCTGCGCTATCTGCAGACCGGCGCGGTGAAGCTGGTGGCGGAGAACCACTTCGAGCGCCGTGCGGTCTCCCGCCAGGTGGCCCCCCACCTGGCGAACCCGCTCACGTTCTACCTCCCCGTCTACAAGGGCGGGCCGCACGGCGCCGCGAAGCTCGGAGCGGGTGTCTTCGCCTACTCCGCGCTCTCCGCGTTCGGTGACGGCGTGGGGCACCTGCTGAGCCCGGCGAAGGCCGCGCAGGACGTGCCCGAGCTGCGCACCGAGAACCTCAAGGCCGTGGCCGTGTACGGCGACGACCAGATGAACGACGCCCGCATGGCGCTGATGACGGTCCGCGCGGCCGTCGAGGCGGGCGCGGTCGTCCTGAACCATGCCGAGGTCACCGGCCTGCGCTTCACCAAGGGCCGGGTCACCGGCGCCGAGCTGCGCGACCGCCTGTCCGGTGACGAGTTCGGCGTGAACGCCCGGCTGGTGCTGAACGCCACCGGTCCCTGGGTCGACCACCTGCGCCGCATGGAGGACCCGAATGCCGCGCCGTCCATCCGCCTGTCGAAGGGCGCGCATCTGGTCCTGAAGCGGACCTCGCCGTGGAAGGCGGCGCTGGCGACCCCCATCGACAAGTACCGCATCACCTTCGCCCTCCCCTGGGAGGACATGCTGCTGCTCGGCACCACCGACGAGGAGTACGAGGGCGATCCGGCGGATGTCGCGGTCAACGACAGGGACATAGCCCAGATCCTCGACGAGGCCGCGTTCTCCGTCCGTGACCAGCAGCTCAGCCGTGACCTGATCACCTACGCCTTCGCCGGCCTGCGGGTGCTGCCGGGCGGTCCCGGCGACACGGCGAAGGCCAAGCGGGAGACGGTCGTGACCGAGGGCAAGGGCGGCATGCTGTCCGTCGCGGGCGGCAAGTGGACCACCTTCCGCCACATCGGCCGTACGGTCATGCAGAAGCTGGAGTCCCTGCCGGGCCACCCGCTCGGCGAGGACTTCGAGCCGATCAGCACGCTGCCGAAGAAGCTGCCGCTGCCCGGCATCGCCAACCCGCGCGCGGTCGCCCACCGCCTGCTCGTCGACCGCCCCGCGCCGGGCCCGCGCATGGCCGCCGACACGGCCCGGCACCTGGCCACCCACTACGGCTCGCTGGCCTTCGACATCGCCCGCCTCGCCAACGACAACCCGGAGCTCGGCGAGCGCGTCCACCCGGACGCCCCGGAGATCTGGGCACAGGTCGTCTGGGCCCGGGACAACGAGTGGGCCGAGACGCAGGACGACGTGCTGCGCCGCCGTACGACGCTGACCATCCGCGGCCTGGACACGGACGACGTCCGGGCGAAGGTCCAGGACCTGCTCGACAAGAAGTAGCCGTCGGGCAGTACAGAGGTACACGGCCCTCTCTGCCGCTTCGGGGGCCGGTACCGCGAGGGGCGGCTCCCGCCGATGGAGCCGCCCCTCGCCCGCGTCCGGGCGCGCGGACTCAGCCCCTGCCGTCCGGCAGGGCGTCCCCGAGCAGCCGCCAGTACGGCATGGAGGATCCGCCCGGCTCGACGCCGAGCACCTGCACGGCGACATGGTCGGCGCCGGCCTCGACATGGGCGTGGAGCTTGCCGATGACGGTGTCCGGATCGCCCCAGAACACGAGGTCGTCGACGAGGCGGTCGCTGCCGCCGTCCGCGATCTCCTCGTCCGAGTAGCCCAGCCGCCGGAACTTGGCGATGTTGTACGGGGTGTCGAGGTACGGGGCGAGATGTTCGCGGGCGATCGCCCGGGCCTTGCCCGGGTCGGACTCGAAGAGCACCGGCTGTTCGACACCGAGGAAGGCGTCCGGCCCCAGGATCTCCCGCGCCTGCGCGGTGTGGGCGACATTGACGTGGTAGGTGTGGGCGCCCGCCGAGCGGTCCCGGGCCAGGGCGAGCATCTTCGGCCCGTACGCGGCCAGGATGCGGCGTACCGGTGCCTCCGGCGCGGGGCCCGAAGCCTGGAGCGCGTCCAGTTCGTCCAGGTAGGCGGCCATGGCGGCCAGCGGCTTGACTCCCGGCCGTGCGAGGCCGCCGAACCCGAGACCGAGCACGTGCCGGTCCGGGTAGGCGTCGGCGAGGAGCAGGCTCGCGCCGTGCGTCCAGCGGGCCTCCCGCGACCAGATCTGCGCGATGCCGTTGACGACGTGCAGCCGCTCGGTGCAGGCGAGCAGGTAACCGGCCTGGGTCAGCGCCTCACGCCCGCCGACTTCGGGGAACCACACCGCCCGCCACCCCCGCTCTTCCAGCTCCTGGACCGACTCGCGCATCCGCGCCGCCGGCTGGTGCTCGAAGTCGAAGGTGTAGATGCCGAACGTTCCGAGCTCCAGGCCGTCGATGGCGCCCATGAACCCCTCCTCGTACCCGTGAGCGTGCTCCCGTGCCGCACCGTGCCCGGCGCGACCCCCATCGAATCGAAATATCGCAGATCTTCGATATGAAGTCCAACGGGCACCCGGGTATGACTGTTTCCGATCGGTCCGGTGACCCTAGAGCGTCTGCCCCAGCTCGGCGACAAGCCGGGCGATACGCGCCTCGTCCCGTTTGTAGTGGGTCCACTTGCCCACCCGCGTCGCCCGCACCAGCCCCGCCCGCTGCAGCTCGGCCATGTACGCCGAGACCGTCGACTGGGCGAGCCCCGCCTTGGCCTGGATATGGCTCACGCACACGCCCACCTCCGCCGGGTCGGCGATCGCCCCGTCCATGGGAAAGTGCCGCTCGGGCTCGCGCAGCCACAGCAGCAGCTGCAACCGCATCGGATTGGCCAGCGCGCGCAACGCGCCGACCAGTTCGGGATCCGGGGAGGTCACAGCTTCCGCCATGGGTCCGGAGTATAGGCGGCCCCAGCTGGACCTTCGGGGCCCGCTCAGGGCGCTGAGCCCGCATAATGGCAGGACATCGGATGTCTGAACGAGGCCCTGTACGAGGTTCCGAACGACATTCCCGAACGACATTCCCGGACAACAGGGAGGCCGGCCATGGCAGTCACCGATGAGGCGATCGAGAAGATCAAGGGGATGATCGTCTCCGGCGCGCTGCGCCCCGGCGACCGGCTGCCCAAGGAGAGCGAGCTCGCCGCCGAGCTCGGACTGTCCCGCAACTCCCTGCGGGAGGCCGTTCGCGCCCTGTCGCTGATCCGGATCCTGGACGTACGGCAGGGGGACGGCACCTATGTCACCAGCCTCGACCCGCAGCTCCTGCTGGAGGCGCTGAGCTTCGTCGTCGACTTCCACCGCGACGACACCGTCCTGGAGTTCCTCGCGGTGCGCCGCATCCTGGAGCCGGCCGCCACCGCGATGGCCGCCCTGCGCATCAGCGAGCAGCAACTGGATGCCCTGTCGGCCCAGTTGGACAAGCTCGGCGACGCCCCGTCCGTGGAGGACCTGGTCGCCTGCGACCTGGACTTCCATCGGGGCATCGTGCAGAGTTCCGGCAACTCCGTGCTGTGTTCCCTGCTTGACGGGCTGTCGGGCCCCACCACCCGGGCCCGCATCTGGCGCGGCCTGACCCAGGAGGACGCCATCGGGCGCACCCTGCGCGAGCACCGGGCGATCCTGGCCGCCCTGCGCGACCGGGACGCGGAGGCGGCGCGGTCGTGGGCGACCGTGCACATCGCGAGCGTGGAGCAGTGGCTGCGGTCCACCCTGTGAGCCACCGGCTGCGGCTCCGATGACTCGGGTGTGTTCCCGGGTGGCTGTCGGGGCAGTGATGGGGGCACCGCCCCTGCGAGGGGGCTGCGGACGCCCCCGCGGCACGCCGTAAGGTTGGGACGTCAAGCGAGGGCACGTCGGAAGGAGGCACTGGGTGATCGAGCTCGAGGGGGTTCCCGAGCTGATCGACCCGGTCATGGTGGCCGCGTTCGAGGGCTGGAACGATGCCGGCGACGCCGCCTCCACCGCGGTCGCGCATCTGGACAGGGAATGGAAGGGCGAGGTGTTCGCGGCGCTGGACGCCGAGGACTACTACGACTTCCAGGTGAACCGCCCCACGGTGTTCATGGACGGCGGGGTACGGAAGATCACGTGGCCGACGACCCGTCTCTCGGTCGTGCGGGTCGGCGGCGAGAAGCCGCGTGATCTCGTACTCGTCCGGGGTATCGAGCCGTCGATGCGCTGGCGCTCGTTCTGCAACGAGCTCCTCGGCTTCGCCCACGAGCTGGGCGTCGAACTGGTGGTCATCCTGGGCGCCCTGCTCGGCGACACCCCGCACACACGTCCGGTCCCGATCAGCGGGACCACGTCGGACCCCGACCTGGCCCGGCGTATGGACCTGGAGGAGACCAAGTACGAGGGTCCCACGGGCATCGTCGGCGTCCTCCAGGAGGCCTGCACGCACGCCGGTGTCCCGGCCGTGTCGCTGTGGGCCGCGGTGCCGCACTACGTGTCGCAGCCGCCGAACCCGAAGGCGACGCTGGCCCTCCTCAACCGCCTGGAGGACCTGATCGACGTACGCATCCCGCTGGGCGAGCTGCCCGAGGACGCGCGCGCCTGGCAGGTGGGCGTGGACCAGCTGGCCGCCGAGGACAGCGAGGTCGCCGAGTACGTCCAGACGCTGGAGGAGGCGCGGGACACCGCCGAGCTGCCGGAAGCGTCGGGTGAGGCGATCGCCCGCGAGTTCGAGCGGTATCTGCGGCGCCGGGACGGCGGCGGCCCGCCCGGCGGGCTCGCTTCCGAGGGCGGCGACGGCACGTCGTATCTGCGGGACAACCCCAGCGGTCGTACGCGGCCGCCGAAGCCGCCGAAGGCGGGCGCGGACGACGAGGATTCGTCGGAGGACTGAGTCCGGCAGCAACGGCGAGCGCGGCGCCCCTTTGGTGCCGCACGCCGAGGGCCCCTTACGCCGCCGGCCCACCGCACAGGGCAGGGGGCCTCCGCGGGCACGACCGCGGAGGCCCCCTTGTCGCTTTCCCCTGCCCTACAGGGCGACACCCAGCAACGCGTCCACGGCACGCGACACGACACCGGGCGCGCCCGGGTCCGTACCGCCGCCCTCCTGCTGGAGCGCGGCCCAGCGGTCGACCGCGGTGAGCGCGGCCGGGGCGTCCAGGTCGTTCGCGAGGGCCTCGCGGATCTCCTCGACGAGCGCATCGGCGGGCGGGCCGTCGGGCCGGGAGACGGCGGCGCGCCACCGGTCGAGCCGTGCGACGGCGTCCTGGAGCACCTGGTCGGTCCACTCCCAGTCGGAGCGGTAGTGGTGGGCGAGCAGCGCGAGCCGGATGGCGAGGGGGTCGACGCCGTCGCGCCTGAGCTGGGACACGAAGACCAGGTTGCCCTTGGACTTGGACATCTTCTCGCCGTCGAGGGCGACCATGCCCGCGTGGACGTACGCCTTGGCCATGGGGAACTCGCCGGTCAGCGCCTGGGCGTGGGAGGCGCCCATCTCGTGGTGGGGGAAGGCGAGGTCGGAGCCGCCACCCTGGACGTCGAAGCCCATGCCGAGGTGGTCGAGGGCGATGGCGACGCACTCGATGTGCCAGCCGGGCCGGCCGCGTCCGAGCGATCCGCCGTCCCAGCTGGGCTCGCCGTCGCGGGCTGCCATCCACAGCATCGGGTCGAGCGGGTTCTTCTTCCCGGGCCGGTCCGGGTCGCCGCCGCGCTCGGCGGACAGCAGCCGCATCGCGGCGGCGTCGAGGTTCGAGACCTTGCCGAAGTGCGGGTCGGACTCGACGGAGAAGTAGACGTCCCCTTCGAGTTCGTACGCGGCACCGGCGTCGCGCAGCCGCTCGACCAGGGGCACGATCCCGGGTATCGCCTCGACCGCGCCTATGTAGTGCTGCGGCGGCAGCATCCGCAGGGCCGTCATGTCCTCGCGGAAGAGGGTCGTCTCCTTCTCGGCGAGGGCGGCCCAGTCGAGGCCGTCCCGCTGCGCCCGCTCCAGGAGCGGGTCGTCGACGTCGGTGACGTTCTGGACGTAGTGAACCTGCCGCTTGGTGTCGAGCCACACGCGCTGCACGAGGTCGAACGCGTTGTAGGTCGCCGCGTGCCCCATGTGGGTGGCGTCGTACGGCGTGATGCCGCAGACGTACATTCGGGCGACGGGACCGGGGTCGAGGGTGACGAGGCCGCCGGTCGCGGTGTCGTGGATCCTCAGGTCGCGGCCCTGACCAGGCAGGGCGGGGACCTCGGAAGCGGGCCAGGCATGCATGTCATGAGCCTAACCGGACGGATGTTCCGTAACCGAACCGGACCGGGCCGGATGGCCGGTAAGGCGTTCTTGCGCGATACCGGCCGGTGTGCTGCTAGGACTTTCGCAACAGGCCCTTATACCGGCGGCCAGGGAATCGCCGGCCACTCGCCGCTCGGCTCGGGGTGTGCCCCGGACTCCAGCAACGTCTCCACGCGCGCGCGTGTGGCCTCCACCTCGGCGGCGGTGATCAGCCCGGCCAGCCGTACGGCCAGCGCCCCGCCTTCCTTGAGCGCCTCCCTCAGGACACCGAGCACCGTCACGGCCTCTGCGGTGAGGGGCTCTCCCGCCCACCCCCACAGCAGGGTGCGCAGCTTGTTCTCGACGTTGAAGGTCACCCCGTGGTCGATGCCGTACAGCCGTCCCTCACCGGCGGGCAGGAGATGGCCGCCCTTGCGGTCGGCGTTGTTGATCACCGCGTCTAGGACGGCCAGCCGCCGCAGCCGCTGGTCGTCGGCGTGCACGAGCAGCGCGGTCCGCCCCTCCCCCACCTCGGCGAACCCGATCGCCTTCCAGCCCGGCTCGGGTTCCTCACCGTCCACCAGGGCGAGCAGTTCCGCGCCCGGCACCGGCTCGATCCACAGCTGGCACATGCCCTCCCCGTACGGCCCCTCCCGCAGCACGGTGGGCGGCACGAGCCCCCAGCCGGTCACCTCGGAGACCTCGTACGCCGCGACCTCGCGCTGGGCGAGCGTGCCGTCGGGGAAGTCCCACAGGGGTCTCTCGCCGGCGACCGGCTTGTAGACGCAGGCTGCCTCGCGGCCGTCGTACGCCACCGTGCAGTACAGCGCGGCGTTGGACGCCTCACGGATGCGGCCGCGCACGGTGAGCTCACCCCGGGCGAGCAGTTCGACGGCCGCCGGGTCGGTCGTCACGCTCCGCGGCGGTATCCGTTCTGGCGCGGACATACGTGTCCTTCCGGGTCGAGCGGGAGGCTGCACAGCGGGCACGGCGGCCGCCCGGCGTTGACGACGTCGAGGGCGCGTTTGGCGAAGGCCCTCGCCTGCGCGCCGGTGAGCCGGACCCGCAGCATCGGGGGGCCGTTCTCCTCGTCCTGCAGCAGCCGCTCCTCGGCCTCGGCGAGTTCCTCCTCGGAGTCGGCGTCGAGCTCCACGAGGGCCTGCGCCTCGACGATCATGCGCTGTTCCTCGCCGTCCCAGGCCAGCGCCATGGTGCCGACCCGGAACTCCTCCTCGATGGGGGTGTCCAGCGGGGCGGTGTCGGTGATCTCGGTCGGCGCCATGGCGGGGACGGACGCGCTGCCGCCGCTACGGCGTACGACCTCGTCCAGAAGCTCGTCCATGCGTTCGGCGAGCGCGGCGACCTGGGTCTTCTCCAGGGCCACGCTGGTCACCCGGGAGCCGGCGGAGGCCTGGAGGAAGAACGTACGGCGCCCGGGCAGTCCGACCGTACCGGCCACGAAGCGGTCCGGTTGGTCGTAGAGGAACACCTGACGGGACACGTCCTGTCTCCATTGGAATCGTGGGTGTACGGCGATCGTGGGGAGTGCGGCACTGCTGCGACCGCTTCACCCTACTGCGGCCGACGATCACGGTGCGCCCGCACCACCCCCCACCGGGGCATCGTCGCCCGGCGGTTCCTCGCGCGGCACCAGGGACGCGAAGTCGCCGGTGTCGCCGAGGCGGACGAGAAACGGTCGCAGCCGGGTGTAGCGGATCGCGGTGATGGAACACGGTTCAACGGAAATCCGCTGGAAGAGGTCGAGATGAAGTCCGAGTGCGTCCGCGACCAGAGACTTGATGATGTCGCCGTGCGAGCACATGAGGTACACCGCGTCGGCTCCGTGGTCGCGCTCCACGCGCGCGTTCCACTCGCGCACCGCTTCGGCGGCCCGCGTCTGCATCGCCCGCATCGACTCGCCGCCGGGGAACGCCGCCGCGGAGGGGTGCGCCTGGACGACCTCCATCAGCGGCTCGTCGTTGAGTTCGGCGAGCTTGCGCCCGGACCAGTCGCCGTAGTGGCACTCCCCGATCCGCTCGTCGGTGTGGGCGGTGAGCTCCGGCCTGGCATCGAGCAGCGGCCGGACGGTCTCCCGGCAGCGCTGCAGCGGGCTGGTGACGATCTCGGAGAGCGGCAGGGCGGCGAGCCGCCCGGGGAGCGCGGCGGCCTGCGCGGCCCCGCGCTCGTCGAGTGCGACGCCGGGCGTCCAGCCGGCGAGCAGTCCCTCGGTGTTGGCGGTGGAACGTCCGTGCCGGACCAGGATCAGCGTGGGCATGCGGCCCAGCGTAGGCGTACCGTGCGGTGCGGTGGCGTGCGGGCGAAGGGAGAACACACCCAGTGATCGTCGACTGCGCCATCTACCGGGACGGGCTCCGGACGGAGGGCCCCGAGGACTTCTCCGACGCACTGGGCGAGGCACGGGCGGCGGGGGGTTTCGTCTGGGTCGGGCTGCACGAGCCGACGGAGCGGGAGTTCGACCTGGTCACCCAGGAGTTCGCACTGCACCCGCTGGCGGTCGAGGACGCCCTCAAGGCCCATCAGCGGCCCAAGCTGGAGGTGTACGAGGACTCGCTGTTCATGGTCCTCAAACCGGTCGCGTACGAGCCGGAGACCGACACCGTCTCCGCCGGCGAGGTCATGGTCTTCCTGGGGGACGGGTTCGTGGTGACCGTCCGCCACGGCGAGGGTTCCCCGCTGAAGGCCGTAAGGAGCCGCCTGGAGCAGGAGCCCGAGCTGCTCGGCAAGGGTCCCACCTCGGTGCTGTACGCCATCGCCGACGCCGCCGTCGACCACTACCTGGACGTGGCGACCGAACTGCAGACCGATCTGGAGGAGCTGGAGGCGGAGGTCTTCTCACCGGACCGCGGCGGCTCGCGCCACACCGCGTCGCGGATCTACACCTTCAAGCGGCAGGTCCTGGAGTTCCGCCGGGCGACCGGCCCGCTCGCCCCGCCGCTGACCCGCCTCGCGGGCAACGGCACGTTCGGTGCCGCGGTCCCCTTCGTGGACGACACGGCGCGGCCCTTCTTCCGCGATGTGAGCGACCACCTCACGCGCGTCAACGAGTCGGTGGAGAACCTGGACCGGCTGGTCTCGGACATTTTGTCCGCGCATCTGGCACAGATGAGCGTCCGTCAGAACGACGACATGCGGAAGATCTCCGCGTGGGCGGCCATGGCCGCGATCCCCACGATGATCGCGGGGATCTACGGCATGAACTTCGAGCACATGCCGGAACTGCGCTGGGTGTGGTCGTACCCGGCGGTGATCGCGCTGATGGGCGTCCTGGAGGTGCTGCTCTACCGGCTGTTCAAGCGCCGGGGCTGGCTGTAGGGCGGGGCGTCCGCCGGGTGGCCTCAGGCGAACTCGGGAGCCGTGGACGCCGGTCCGCCGAGCGCGTTGCGCCGCTCCGGCATCTTCAGGGTCACCATGCGGCGCCAGCCCGCCAGCCGCTCGTACGCGTACATCGCGTGGATGCCCGCCGCGAGCGCCGCCGACTTGGCCTTCGGCCAGCCGAGGACGCGCCCCATGTGGGCCATGACCGCGAGGCTGACGTCCCGGTAGACGCGGATCTCGGCGAGCGCGCACGCGCGCAGCGTCCGCTGGATGAACCGGCCGTGCCCGGCGGCGGCGAAACGCAGCAGCTCCTCGTGGCAGTACGCGAGGTGGTTGTCCTCGTCGCTGGAGATCATCCTGACGGCCTTGCCGACCTCGGGATGGTTCGCGAAGTACTTCTTCAGCATCACCATCTGCTCGGCGGCGCGCTGCTCGGTGACCCTGCTGTGCGCCAGGTACGTGATGATGTCCTCGACCGTGAGCGGCTGGTCGGCCTTGAGCTTGTCGTGCGCGAGACCGATGCCGTGGTGCTCCAGGAGCATCGTGTAGTCGGTCTCGGGCGGGACCTCGACGGGCTCCAGGCCGCGCTTCTTCAGCAGGGCGTTGAAGATCCGCCCGTGCTTGTCCTCGTCCGCTCCATGTCTGGTGATCTTGGGAGCGAGGGCGCGTTCGCTCTCCGGCACGAGCGCCGCGATGCGCCCGTTCTCCCAGCCGCCCTGCGTCTCCCCGCTCGCCGCGATGGAGCAGAAGAGCCGGAACGACTCGTCGTTGTCGAGGATCTCCTGGAACAGACTCTTGGCCGAAAGCATCGGTGGCACCTCTCTGCAGGTTCCGCAGCGTTCCGCAGGCTCCGCAAAGAACGAGTCAAATGCGAGACGGCGGGCGCGGCAACAGGTACGTCGGACAACTCGGCCAAAAGGAGGACGACGAAGGGCAGGAGAGGGCGTAACCACGGGCACACGGGCGCGTTGGTTCCCGTGACGGCCGTGGCGGGGAAGACCCCCGAGCCCCCACCACGGCCGCGAAGAGCTCCGCCTGGCTGTTACGCGAGCCCGGCGCGCTCCAGGGCCTCGGTGCCGGCGCGCAGTGAGGCGATCCGCTCCTCCCGTGTGAAGCCCGCGGGGGCGAGGCTCAGGGTGGTGACCCCGGCCTGCGCGTAGGCCTTCATCCGGTCCGCGATCCGGTCGACGGAACCCAGCAGCGTGGTCTGGTCGATCAGCTCGTGCGGGATGGCGGCCGCGGCACCCTGCTTGTCGCCGGACAGGTACTTGGCCTGGATCTCGGCGGCCTCCTTCTCGTACCCCATGCGCTGGGCGAGCTGGTTGTAGAAGTTCTGCTTGGGGCTGCCCATGCCGCCGACGTACAGCGCGGTGTAGGGACGGAAGGTGTCGGCGAGCGCCGCGACGTCCTTGTCGTCGCCGACGGCGAGCGGAACGGTCGGGCAGACGTCGAAGCCGTCGAGCGTCTTGCCGGCCTTCTCCCGCCCGGCGCGCAGGTACTTGATCGCGGTCTCCTCAAGGTGGTCGGCCGAGGGGAAGATGAGGAGTGCGCCGTCGGCGATCTCGCCGGTCTGCTCCAGGTTCTTCGGGCCGATCGCGGCGATGTACAGCGGGATGTGCTCGCGCTGCGGGTGCACGGTGAGCTTGATCGGCTTGCCCGGCCCGCCGGGCAGCGGCAGCGTCCAGTGCTCGCCCTCGTACGACAGCCGCTCCCGGGTCATCGCCTTGCGCACGATCTCGACGTACTCGCGGGTGCGGGCCAGCGGCTTGTCGAACTTGACCCCGTACCAGCCCTCGGAGACCTGCGGCCCGGAGACGCCGAGACCGAGGCGGAAGCGACCGCCGGAGAGGGAGTCGAGGGTGGCGGCGGTCATCGCGGTCATCGCGGGCTGGCGGGCCGGGATCTGGAAGATGGCCGAACCGACGTCGATGCGCTCGGTCTGCGCGGCGACCCAGGTCAGCACGGTGGCCGCGTCGGAACCGTAGGCCTCGGCGGCCCAGCAGACCGCGTAGCCGAGCCGGTCGGCCTCCTGGGCGACGGCGAGATTGTCCGCGTCCATTCCGGCACCCCAGTAGCCGAGGTTGATCCCGAGCTGCATGCCGTTCCCCTTACCGATCAGTAACGTCTCTTGGCGACAGACCTTAGCGCGGGCATCGCGGTCGGGGCAGGCCGCGGGGCCGCCGGAGGTACGGACCTGTGCCCGCCCGGCCACGCCGACGCCGGTGCCGCACGGGGAAACCGTTGTCCACAGGCCCCCACACGGCAGGTTTTGGCCAGTAATCTCGGCGTTCATGGAGCAGAGGCATCTCGGCCGCACCGGCCTGCGCGTGTCCCGCATCGGTCTCGGCACCCTGACCTGGGGCAGGGACACCGACGAGCACGACGCCGCGGACCTCTTGAAGACGTTCTGGGAGGCGGGCGGAACCCTCGTCGACACAGCGGACGTGTACGGCGACGGGGAGGCCGAGTATCTGCTCGGGAAACTCATGGACGGCCTGGTGCCGCGCCGGGACCTCGTCATCTCGACGAAGGCGGGCAGCGTGCCCGACCCCGATCGCCGCTTCGACGGCTCACGCGGCCATCTGCTCTCCGCGCTGGACGCCTCGCTCGCCCGCCTCGGCACCGACTACGTCGACGTGTGGCACGTCCACGCCTTCGACCCGCACACCCCGCTGGAGGAGACGCTCCACGCCCTGGACCTGGCGGTCGGCAGCGGCCGCGCCCGCTACGCCGGCGTCTCCAACTTCTGCGGCTGGCAGCTGGCCAAGGCGGCGACCTGGCAGCTGGCGGCGCCGGGCATGCGGACCCGGCTGGCGAGCACTCAGCTGGAGTACTCACTGCTGCAGCGGGGCGTGGAGCGCGAGGTGCTGCCGGCCGCGCTCGACCTGGGGATCGGCCTGCTGCCCTCCTCGCCGCTCGGCCGGGGTGTGCTGACGGGCAAGTACCGGGGGGACGCCACTCCGCCGGACTCGCGGGGTGCCTCGGAGCATCTGGCGCCGTTCGTCGCGCCCTACCTCGACGACACGGCGAGCCGCATCGTGGACGCGGTGACGACGGCGGCGGACGGTCTCGCGGTGACCCCGCTCCAGGTGGCTCTCGCCTGGGTGCGCGACCGGCCCGGCGTGGCGGCGCCCGTCGTGGGCGCGCGCAACGCGCAGCAGCTCACGGCGGCACTGTCAGTGGAGGCGCTTAGTCTTCCTGACGAGATCTGCCGGGCGCTCGACGACGTGTCGGCGCCCGTGCACCGCTATCCCGATCACGACTGGAGCACGCTGTGAGCACGGAGCCCGAGACCACCAAGGACGCCGAGCCGGTCAGGCCGGGCGCCGCGGCGGAGGGCGGCCCTGGTGAGGAGGCGTCAGCCGGGGGCACCGAGGGGCGAGGAGCCGAAGGGCGAGGCGGCGAGCCCGGGACCACCGCGGGCGGACCGGCCGAAGACGGGCCGACGCGGGCGGACGCCGCGGATTCGGGGGATGCCCCCACGGAGGGTGCGTCCGGGGACGCGGACGCCGCAGCCGCCGGGGAGGTGTCCGAGGCCGAGGCCGAGCTGGCGGCTCAGCGGATCGAGCGGGAGCGCATCGAGCGGCGCAAGGCCGAGAAGAAGAGGCCGATCGAGAGCGGTGCGAAGCTCAGTGGCAAGGCGGCCGATCTGCTCGCCGCCGTGCGGGCCGTGGAGAGCGGCGAGAAGCCCGCGGCCACGGTCTTCAGCGAGCCCACCCCCCGCCGTCCGGCCCCGGAGCCGGTACGACGGCCGCAGCCGGTGCCGGTCCGGACGGCCGCCGCGCCCTCGGCTCCGGCACCGGAGGCCGTCGAGGCCGTGCGGCGCGTGCTGACCGAAGGGGGTGCGCCGCAGACGCTCGCGCCGCAGATCGCCGCGGTCCTCGGCGAGGGCGCGGAGGAGGCACTGCGCGCGGATCCCTGGCAGCTGCTGCGGATCGCCGGGGTACGGCCGGAGCAGGCCGACGGGTTCGCGCGGGCGCTGCTCGGCGCGGAGTGCGGTCCGGACGACGAGCGACGGGGCCGGGCGGTCACGGTCTGGCTCCTGGAACAGGCGGCCCTGGCCGGGCACACCGCACTGGAGATGCCGGCGCTCACCGCGGCGCTGGCCCAGCGGGGCGTCCCGGACCCCGACGCCGCCGTGCAGAACGCGATCACGGAGGGCGAGGCGCTGGTGTTCCAGGACGCCCTGGAGGATCCCGGTGCCCCGGTGCGGCGTGGCGAGGACACGGACGAGGGCGAGGACGAGGACCGCCCGGTCCGCGTGCTCATCGGCCTGGAGCGGTACGCGCTGGCGGAGGAGAGCCTCGCCGACGGACTGGCCCGACTGGTCGACTCGGTGCCCAAGCAGGACGGTTCGGCCGCACAGTGGGACCGCGCCGCCGCGTCGGCGGAGGGCTCCGCCGCCGACCTGATGCGCGCGGTGGCGAGCCACGGCCTGGTCCTGCACACCGGCGGGGAGGCGTCCCTGACCGAGCCGGCGGCTCTGCTGCACGCGGCGCACGACCTGGGTCTGCGCGCCTGGGCCGCCGCGCACAGCCCGATCGGCCGCGACCGCTTCGCAGCTCTGCTGCGCCGGTCCGGGCCCGAAGGCATCGCCTCTCCCGGCCCCGCCGTCGCCACCGTCGCCGGGCTGCTCTCCGGTGCCGAAGGGCCGGCCCGGGACGCGGACGGTGCGCTGGACCTCGATCTGCTCGTCGTGCTCGACGCCCCCCAGCTTGACGTCGAGACGGCGGCCCTGCTCACGGAGTCGCTGCCGGACGGGGCCCGGCTGGTGCTGGCCGGAGATCCGGCGGTGCTGTGGTCCGTGGGTCCTGGGCGGGTCTTCGCGGACCTGCTGGCGGCGCGGATCTGCCCGCAGATCGCCTCCCGGCGCCCCGACCCGGGCCCGCTGGGCGAGCTGGTCTCCGGCATCGGCGTCGGCGAGCTGAACCAGGTGGACGCGCCCGGCAAGGAGGTCGTCATCGTGCCCGTACGGGACGCGGGCGAGGCCGTGCACCGGACCGTGCAGCTCGTCGCCGACTCGGTGCCGCGCGCGATCGGTGTCCCCGCCGAGGACACGCAGGTGATCACACCGGGCCACGGCGGCGCGGCCGGTACGCGCGCGCTGAACGCCGCGTTGAAGGAGAGGCTCAACCCGGGCCCCGGCCGCTTCGGCGGCTTCGACCCCGGCGACCGCGTCGCCTACTCCCCCGCCCCGGGCCGCACACTGCCGGGCCGCGTGGTGAAGGCCGATGCCGACGGGCTGCACCTGTCCTGCGCGGGGGAGGCCGTCGTCGTACCGAAGGAGCGGGTCGAGCAGTGCCTGCGGCACGGATGGGCGCTGACCGCGCACCAGGCGGTGGGCGGCCGGTGGCCGGCGGTGGTCGTGGTCCTGCCCGGTGATGCCGCGCAGGCCCTCAGCCGTCCCTGGGTGTACACGGCGTTCGGCCGGGCAGACCGCCATCTGTCCGTCGTGCACGGCGTGGAACAGGCGCTTCCCCGGGCCGTGGCCGAGATCCCGGCGAAGCCCCGTACGACCCGCCTGCCCGTGCTGCTCGCCCCGCAGGTGCCGGCGGCCGGCTGACCCGGCGGCCGGAGCGCCCCGGAACACACGACGGCGGCGGTCACAGGGGGCGCCCCGTGACCGCCGTCCGTCGTCACAGCCCTACCGCCGGCGCTCCGCGTCCAGCGGCTCCAGATCCTCCGGACCGTCGACCCCGTCGACATCTGTCTCGATCTCGTCGTCGAGGTCGTCGACGTCGTCGGCGTCTTCATCGAGGTCGTCCTCGTCGTCGAGGTCGTCGTCCATCTCGTCGTCGAACACCGCGCTGACGTCGAAGCGGCAGACCACCCGCTGGGAGTCGACCTGGTCGAACGGAGCCTGCAGCCACTCGCCGGGTTCGGCCGGTTCGTCGGCGGCCGTCACCCAGAGCGTGGAGTCACCCTCCTCCAGGCCGAACTCCTTGTGCCGGGAGGCGATCTCGTCCGGTTCGAACTCGCCGAACAGAAGGCCGAGCGCGCCATGGACCGTGCCGGAGGCTTCCGTGCCGGCCTCGTCGTCCGCCGCCTCGATCCGCCGGGCCTGCGCCAGCAGCCGCTGCGGCTCCGCCACGGCGTAGTCGCGGCGGATCAGGACGCTCAGCGCGCTCGGTTCCTCGGGGCCCGTGTACGGCGGCAGCGTGTCCTCCGCACCGGGGATCTCGAAGGGCGTGACCTCGTCGTAGCGGTCGTAGAGCAGCTCGTCGTACGCCTCCGCGGCCGCGGCCAGCTGGTTGAACGCCTCGTAGACGGCCGGGTCGTCCTCCCCCGACCTGCGTTCGACCGCGGCCAGGTGGCGGTCGAGCGCGGTCTTGACCGCCTCGGCGGCGGCGCGTACCTCGGCAGCGGTGGGCTGCACAGCATCAGACATAGTGCAGACGCTATCCGTACCGAGCACCAGACCGCACAATAGATGCGATGCCGGAATACGAATTTGTCGACGTGTACGTACCGCGCGGGGTCTCCCGCAAGGAGACGGCACGCCTGCTGACCGACCACGCAGAGTACGGACACTGGGAGTTGTACCGCCTGAGCCTGCTGCGCGACGGCAGCCGCAGGGTGCGGTTGCGCCGACGGATCATCCGTCAGGTGCGCGCCACGTGGTGAGCTGAGGCGTCCCCTTCCGAGGCGACTCATACGGAGCGGGCCCCGCGGACGCGGGGCCCGCTCCGTATGTCTGGCGTGCCCGGTTCAGGCAGAGGTGCGCGCCTTGCGGTAGAGCACCGCACCGGCCAGCAGCGCCCCCGCGCCGAGCGGCAGCACGGCACCCATCGGCAGGTCGCTGCCGGTGTGCGCGAGCTGCGCGGCACCCTTGGGCTGCGTGACGGACTGGGCGCCCGGCTGGTTGCCGTGCGAGGAGCCGCCCGGCGTCTCGCCCGAGGCGGGCGGCGTGCCCGGAGTGCCGGGGCGGGCGGGCTCCGTGGGGTTGCCCGGGTTGCCCGGGTTGCCCGGGGTCCCTGGATCTCCGGGCTCACCCGGGTTACCCGGGTTTCCCGGCTCGCCCGGATTGCCGGGGTTTCCAGGTTCGCCCGGGTTGCCGGGGTTACCCGGGTCACCGGGGTTACCCGGCTCGTCCGGGGGCGTCTCGTGGCCGCCACCCGAACCGCCACCGTTCGCGCAGTCGTTGCCCGTGGTGGCGTTGCCGGCCCCGATGACGCTGACGCTGTTGCCGCAGACGTTCACCGGCACATGAATCGGCGCCTGGACGTGGTTGCCGGAGCCGACGCCGGGTGAGTCGGTGGCGTGCCCGCCGGCGTTCGCGCCGCCGCCGTGGCCGCCGTCCTCTCCGCCCGAGTCGCCGTACCCCCCGGACGAACCGCTGCCGCCGCCTCCGTTGGCGCACGAGTTGCCCACCGACGGGTTGAGCACACCGACGACGTTCACCGTGTTGCCGCAGACGTTCACCGGCGCGTGCACCGGTGCCTGCACCGTGTTGCCGGAGAGCACGCCGGGCGAGCCCGAGGCCGAGCCGCCGGCGGCCGCGCCGGTGGTGGCGTGTGCGGCTCCGCCCGCGGCGGCGATCACGCCGGTCGCGGCGGCCACCGTCATCAGGCCCTTGCGGGTAACCTGTCGCATCACTGAATCCCTCCCTTGGACGTTGCCCCCGGAGCCCTGATATTCCGGTTTCGGAATTCGGGTTTGTTGTGGGGCTCGGGGTTCCGAAAAGGCCGGTCGGCCCCGGAGCGAGTGGCATGCGCTCCGGGGCCGATGGGCTCAGGCCCTCATGGGGCGAGGCACAACGTCACTTGTTGACGCAGTAGTTGCCGAAGGTGGGGTTCAGCAGCCCGACCACGGAGATCGTGTTGCCGCAGGCGTTCACCGGGACGTGCACGGGCACCTGAACAACGTTGCCGGACGCGACACCCGGGGAGTGCGCGGCGGAGCCCCCGGCACCGGCGTCGGCCACGGCCATGCCCGCGCCCGCGAGAACCAGCCCACCAGTGGCGGCAGCAGCAGCGACGACCCTCTTGATCATTATTCCTCCTAGTTGGCAATGCGATCCCAAATTGCGGATCACATGACCAGTAACGAGGACGGAGTAATGGGGCTACGAGCTTATGGTCGCATTCACTCTTCTCAGTTGATCCCCGCACGTCCGAGCGAATAGAGGAGTCTCGTTTCCGTGGGCCGCTTCAGGACGCGTCGATAAACCGGTCGAGCACGCGCACCCCGAACTTCAGGCCCTCCACGGGGACCCGCTCGTCGACGCCGTGGAACATCCCCGCGAAGTCCAGCTCCGGAGGCAGCTTCAGCGGCGCGAAGCCGAAGCCCCGGATGCCCAGGTCGTCGAAGGACTTCGCGTCCGTCCCACCGGAGAGCATGTAGGGGATCGCCTTGGCGGTCGGGTCCTCGGCGAGCAGCGAGGACTGCATGGCCTCCACGAGCGCCCCGTCGAAGGTGGTCTCGACGGCCTTGTCGGCGTGGACGTCCTCGCGCCGCACCTTCGGACCGAGGATCCGGTCCAGGTCGGCGAGGAACTCCTCCTCGTGCCCGGGCAGGAACCGTCCGTCGACGTGGGCGGTGGCCTCGCCCGGAATGACGTTGACCTTGTAACCGGCGCCCAGCTGCGTGGGGTTGGCCGTGTTGCTCAGGGTGGCGCCGATGAGCTTGGCGATGCCGCCGAGCCTCGCGAGGGTGGACTCCATGTCCTCCGGGTCGAGTTCGGTGCCGAGCGCGTCACCGAGCTCGTCGAGGAACGCCCGGGTGGTCTTGGTGACCCGCACCGGGAACGTGTGCCGCCCCAGCCGCGCGACGGCCTCGGACAGCTCGGTGATCGCGTTGTCCCGGTGGATCATCGACCCGTGCCCTGCCGTGCCGGCCACGGTCAGCTTCATCCAGTGCATGCCCTTCTCGGCCGTCTGGATCAGATACAGCCGCCGCTGCTCGTTCACGGTGAACGAGAAACCGCCGACCTCACTGATCGCCTCGGTGACGCCCTCGAAGAGGTCCGGGTGGTTGTCGACGAGGTACCGGGCGCCGTACGTGCCGCCCGCCTCCTCGTCCGCGAGGAACGCGAGCACGATGTCGCGCGGGGGCCTGCGCCCGCTGCGCAGCCGGTCGCGCACCACCGCCAGCGTCATCGCGTCCATGTCCTTCATGTCGACGGCGCCGCGCCCCCACACGCACCCGTCCGCGACCTCGCCGGAGAAGGGATGGTGGGTCCAGTCGTCCGCGTTGGCCGGAACCACGTCGGTGTGACCGTGGATGAGCAGCGCGGGCCGGGACGGGTCCTCGCCCTCGATCCGGGCCACCGTGGAGGCGCGGCCCGGGTGGGACTCGAAGATCCTGGGTTCGAGGCCCACCTCGGCGAGCTTCTCGGCGACGTACTCGGCCGCCTTGCGCTCGCCCGGACCCGAGTGGTCGCCGTAGTTGCTGGTGTCGATCTGGATCAGCTCGCGGCAGAGGTCCACGACCTCGTCCTCGCCGGTGACGCTCCTGGCCGTGTCCGTCTCGCTCACGTGCTTCCTCCCGCTGTCACTGCTGCTGGGTCCCCCTCATCCTCTCTCCCCCGCTGCCCGCGCCCAAGACCGCTCCCGGCCCGTCACACGCCGTTCACCTACCGGCAGGGGGTGATCGGCCACCCCTGAAAGCCTGGTAATGTTTCCTGTGTCGCCGCGAGGGAGACCCGCGCGACAGACACCTTGTCCGGGTGGCGGAATGGCAGACGCGCTAGCTTGAGGTGCTAGTGCCCTTTATCGGGCGTGGGGGTTCAAGTCCCCCCTCGGACACATGAAGCTGAGGGCCGTGACCGCGAGGTCGCGGCCCTCAGGCGTTGTCGCGGAAGGGTGACCATGACCAGGCGTTCCTGCCCGTGCGGGCTTCCCGATGCCTACGAGGCGTGCTGCGGGCGCTACCACTGCGGGGCGGCGGCCGCGCCGACCGCCGAGGCGCTGATGCGGTCGCGGTACAGCGCGTTCGTCGTGCGGGACGAGGCGTATCTGCTGCGGACGTGGCATCCGCGGACGCGGCCCGCCCGCCTCGGCCTGGACGCGGGGATGCGGTGGACGGGGCTGGAGATCCTCGGCACCGAGGACGGGTCCGCCTTCCACTCCGTCGGCACCGTGACGTTCCGGGCCTCGTACCAGGGCGGGTCGCTGCACGAGCGGAGCCGGTTCGAGCGGGCCGACGGGGCGTGGGTGTACGTCGACGGCGACTTCCTGGAGTGACGACTTCCTGGAGTGACGGGGGCCGCCTCCGGCGGAGGCCGGCCGTCACGGCGCCAGGATGTCCAGTTCCTGCAGCGCGCCGACGGTGATCTCCCGGGTCAGCTGTTCCGCGCGGGTCGCGTCGCCCGCGCGTACCGCCTCCGCGACCTGGACGTGGAGTGTCACGGCGGCCGGGTCGGGGTCGTCGAACATGACGTCGTGATGGGTGCGGCCGGCCAGGACCTCGGCGACGACGTCACCGAGGCGGGCGAACATCTCGTTGCCGGAGGCGGACAGGATCACGCGGTGGAAGGCGACGTCGTGGACGAGGTACTCCTCCAGCTTGTGGCCGCGTGAGTTGGCGACCATGCCGAGGGCGCACTCGGTCAGCTCGGCGCACTGCTGCGCCGTGGCGTTCTTGGCGGCCAGGGCCGCGGCGACCGGTTCGATCGCCGAGCGCAGCACCGTGAGCGAGCGCAACTGCCGAGGACGGTCGGCGCCCTCCAGACGCCAGCGGATGACCTGGGGGTCGTACACGTTCCACTCGGGCTTGGGGCGGACGGTCACGCCCACGCGGCGCCGTGACTCGACCAGGTGCATGGACTCCAGGACGCGGACGGCCTCCCGCATCACGGAGCGCGACACGTCGAAACGCTGGGCGAGTTCGTCCGTGCGCAGGACGCTGCCGGGCGGATACTCGCCCGCGGTGATCTCGAGGCCGAGGGTGTCCAGTACATGGCCGTGCAGCCCCCGGCCCAGTGTGCTCATGCAACTCAGAGTACTGGTCGTGTCACGATCCTAAAAAGTCAGACTTATCTCTCCCGGACTCTTGAATTCGTCGTACCTAATGGGTTTCAGTTGCGTCGACATCACGTGGCATCCCGTGTCATCCGTGTCGACGAAGACAGCAGACAGTGAGGCAGAGATGAACACCCCCCATGTCGTCGTGGTCATGGGCGTCGCGGGCACCGGCAAGACCACCATCGGTCCCCTGCTCGCGGCCCGGCTCGGCGTCCCGTACGCCGAGGGCGACGACTTCCACCCGCCGGCCAACATCGACAAGATGTCGGCCGGCGTCCCGCTCACGGACGAGGACCGGTGGCCGTGGCTGGACGCCCTCGGCAGCTGGGCGCACGGACGGGCGGGGCTCGGCGGGGTGGTCAGCTGCTCGGCGCTGAAGCGGTCGTACCGCGACCGGCTGCGGGCCGCCGCCCCCGGGCTGGTCTTCGTGCACCTCACGGGGGACCGCGCCCTCATCGAGGACCGGATGTCGCACCGGCAGGGGCACTTCATGCCCACGGCGCTGCTCGACTCCCAGTTCGCCACGCTCCAGCCGCTCCAGGCGGACGAGACGGGCGTCGCGGTGGACGTCGCGGGCAGCCCCGAGGAGATCACCGAACGGGCGATGAACGCCCTGACGGCGCTCCCGGAGCCGGCCCCGTAACCCGTCCGGGGCCCGCACGTGGCCCCGGACCCTCCCCGAATCCCCGTAACCGCAAGGGAATCACCGTGACCAGACTCAGTGTCGAGATGCTGGCAGCGGACGCACCCGAGCCGATCACCTCGGCCGGCCACGCTCAGCTGGGCATCGCCGTCCTGGCGGGCATCGCCGTCATCGTCCTGCTCATCACCAAGTTCAAGCTGCATGCCTTCCTGGCGCTGACCATCGGGTCACTGGCACTGGGCGCGTTCGCCGGGGCGCCGCTCGACAAGGTCCTGACCAGCTTCACCACCGGGCTCGGCACCACGGTCGCCGGCGTGGGCGTGCTGATCGCCCTCGGGGCGATCCTCGGCAAGATGCTCGCCGACTCCGGCGGCGCGGACCAGATCGTCGACACCATCCTGGACAAGGCGGGCGGCCGGTCCATGCCGTGGGCGATGGTGCTGATCGCCTCGGTGATCGGTCTGCCGCTGTTCTTCGAGGTCGGCATCGTGCTGCTGATCCCGGTGGTGCTGATGGTCGCCAAGCGCGGCAACTACTCGCTGATGCGGATCGGCATCCCGGCGCTGGCGGGCCTGTCCGTGATGCACGGCCTGGTCCCGCCCCACCCCGGCCCACTGGTCGCGATCGACGCGGTCAAGGCCGACCTGGGCGTCACCCTGGCGCTGGGCGTCCTGGTCGCGATACCCACGGTGATCATCGCGGGCCCTCTCTTCTCCCGGTACGCGGCCCGCTGGGTGGACGTCCCGGCACCCGACCGCATGCTGCTTTCCACTGGGGGTTCCCCCCAGGCCCCCGCCCAGCGCGCCTCCGAGGAGCTGGACAAGCGTCCCGGCTTCGGCGCCACGCTGATCACCGTCCTGCTGCCGGTGATCCTGATGCTGGCCAAGGCGCTGGTCGACATCGTCATCGACGACCCGGCGAACCTGGTGCAGCGCGTCTTCGACGTCATCGGCGCCCCGCTGATCGCCCTGCTCGCCGCCGTGCTGCTCGGCGTCTTCACGCTGCTGCGGCCCGCCGGGTACTCCAAGGAGCGCATATCCCCGCTGGTCGAGAAGAGCCTCGGGCCCATCGCGGGCATCCTGCTGATCGTCGGCGCGGGCGGCGGTTTCAAGCAGACGCTGATCGACTCCGGTGTGGGACAGATGATCCTGGAGATCTCGGAGGACTGGTCCATCCCGGCGCTGCTGCTGGCCTGGCTGATCGCGGTGGCGATCCGGCTGGCGACCGGTTCGGCGACGGTGGCGACGGTCTCGGCGGCCGGCCTGGTGGCCCCCCTCGCCGCCGACATGTCGACCACGCACGCCGCCCTGCTGGTCCTCGCCATCGGCGCGGGCTCGCTGTTCCTGAGCCATGTCAACGACGCGGGGTTCTGGCTGGTCAAGGAGTACTTCGGGCTCAGCGTCGGGCAGAACCTGAAGACCTGGTCGGTGATGGAGTGCATCATCTCCGTGGTCGCGGGTGGCGTGGTGCTCCTGTTGTCCCTCGTGATCTAGGAGTACGGCGATGACAAGTCACCCGCTCTTCGACATCAGCGGCCGTACGGCTCTGGTGACGGGCTCCAGCCGGGGCATCGGACTCGCCCTCGCCCGGGGCCTGTCGGAGGCCGGCTGCCGGGTCGTCCTCAACGGACGGGACGGCGAACGCCTCACCAAGGCGGCTTCCGAGCTGCCCGGTGACGTCCACACGGCCGCGTTCGACGTCACCGACGGGGCGTCGGTGCGGGCCGGGATCGCGGAGGTCGAGGAGCGGGTGGGCCCGCTCGACATCCTGGTCAACAACGCGGGCATGCAACTGCGCGCCCCCCTCCTGGAGTTTGCGGACGCCGACTGGCACCGCATCCTGGACACCAACCTCACCAGCGCGTTCCTGGTCGGCCGGGAGGCCGCCCGGCGCATGACCGGCCGCGGGCACGGCAAGATCATCAACATCTGCTCGCTGCAGAGCGAGGTGGTCCGCCCCGGCATCGCCCCCTACGCCGCCACCAAGGGCGCCCTGAAGATGCTCACCAAGGGCATGTGCGCGGACTGGGGCCCGTACGGCGTGCAGGTCAACGGCCTGGGCCCGGGCTACATCGAGACCGAGCTGACCCGACCCCTCGTGGACGACGAGGAGTTCAGCGCCTGGGTGCGGCGGCGCACCCCGGCCGGGCGCTGGGGACGTACGGAGGACCTGGTGGGCGGGGTGCTGTTCCTCGCCTCGCCCGCCGCGGACTTCGTCAGCGGTCAGGTGCTGTACGTCGACGGCGGCATGACGAGCGTGCTGTGAAAGGGGCCCCGCCGATGCTCGGTTGTGTGATCCACGGTCAGGGAGATCTCAGGGTCGACGCGCTGCCGGCCCCGGTGCCCGGCCCCGGTGGGGCGCTGGTCGCCGTGCGGTACGGGGGCGTGTGCGGGTCGGACCTGCACTACTGGCGGCACGGCGGGGTCGGCGACTTCCGCCTCAGGGAGCCGATGGTGCTCGGGCACGAGGTGGTCGGGACGGTCGTGGGGTACGGCTCCCCGGACACGCCGGGTCCCCCTGCCGGTACGGCCGTCGCCGTGCACCCCGCCACCCCGTGCGGGGTGTGCCCGGAGTGCCGGGACGGGCGGCGGAACGTCTGCCGGGACACCCGCTACCTGGGCAGTGCGGCACGTTTCCCGCACGTGCAGGGCGGTTTCGCGGGCCTCGTCGTCGTCCCCGTCGATCAGCTGCGGCCCCTCCCGGCGGGGCTGTCACTGCGGCGGGCCGCGCTAGCGGAGCCCCTGTCGGTGGCGCTGCACGCGGTGCGGCGGGCCGGGGACGTGACCGGCAGGCACGTCCTCGTCACCGGTGCCGGGCCCATCGGCTGCCTGGTGGTCGCCGCGGCCAAGGCCGCCGGGGCGGCCCGGGTGACGGTCAGCGATCTGCTGCCCGCGGCGCTGGAGTACGCCTCCGCGGTCGGCGCCGACGCCGTCGTACGGGCCGGTGATCCGGACGACTCCAGGTGGCCGACGGAGGTGGACACGGCGATCGAGGCGTCCGGGGTGGCGGCCGGGCTCGGCACCTGTCTGCGGCTGGTGCGGCGCGGCGGGGTCGTCGTGCAGCTCGGGATGCTGCCGCCGGGGCAGAGCCCGTTCGCGGGGAACCTGGTGGTGAGCCGGGAGATCGAGCTGCGGGGCTCCTTTCGTTTCGACGCGGAGTTCGACCGGGCGCTGGGGCTGCTGGCGGCGGAGCCCTCGTTCGACCGGCTGGTCAGCGCGGTGGTGCCGGTCCGGGACGCGGAGTCGGCCTTCGTCCTTGCCGGGGACCGGAGCCGGAGTTGCAAGGTGCTGCTGGACTTCGCGTCCTGAACCGTTCGCCCAGGCTCCGCAGGGCTGCTACCGCTCCCGCAGCGCGGCCCGGAGCTACGGTCGCCAGAGCGGGTGCTCCCGCTCCGCCCACTCCCGGCTCACCGATCCCGTCCGCAGCCCCCTCCGTGCTTCCGGGTCGGCCAGGGCCATGCCGATGTGGCCGGCGAGGACGACGCCGATGGTGAGGGCCAGCCAGTCGTGCACGAAGGTGGCGCTGGTGCGCCACTCCAGCGGAGTGAGGTGGGTGAACCACATCAGCAGGCCGGTGCCGAGCATCACCAGGGTGGCGCCGGCGATCCAGGCCGCGTAGATCTTCTGCCCGGCGTTGAACTTCGCCGCCGGGCGCGACCCGGGCCGCCGGTCGCGGCGCAGGGCGGCGCGGAGCCAGAGGCGGTCGTGCGGGCCGAAGCGGTTCAGGCGGCCCAGGTCGGCGCGGAAGGCGCGGGAGGCGAGGCCGGCCAGGACGGGGACGGGCAGGGCGAGTCCGGCCCACTCGTGCAGGGTGACCACGAGGGCGCGGCGGCCGACGAGTTCGGCGAGCTGGGGGACGTACAGGCAGGCCGCCGTCACGATGCACAGGCCCATCAGGGCGGCGGTGGTGCGGTGCACCCACCGTTCGGCGTGGCTGAAGCGCCGCACTCCCGGCGGTGCCGGGGCGTCAGCTCGTAGGCTCATCGTCACGTCCGTTCGAGCGGCCGACCCAGGCGTCGACGTCGTAGCCGCGCTCCTCCCAGTAGCCGGGCTTCACGTCCTCGGTGACGGTGATGCCGGAGAGCCACTTGGCGGACTTGTAGAAGTACATGGGCGCGACATAGAGGCGGACGGGGCCGCCGTGGGAGTGCGTGAGGTCCTTGTCCTGCATGCGCAGGGCGACCAGCACGTCCGAGCGGCGTGCCTGGTCCAGGGTGAGGCTCTCGCTGTACGTGCCGTCGAAGCAGGTGAAGCGCACGGCCCCGGCCCCCTGGCGTACTCCCGCGGCGTCGAGGAGCCGGGACAGGCGCACACCCTCGAAGGGGGTGCCGGGGACCCGCCAGCCGGTGACGCACTGGACGTCCTTGACCAGCCGGGTCTGGGGCAGTGCGCGCAGTTCGGCGAGCGTGTAGGTCTTCGGGCGGTCGACGAGGCCGTCGACGGTGAGGCGGTAGGTCTCGGCGTTCTTGTGCGGTACGGAGGAGGCGACCGAGTAGTAGCGGAAGCCGCCGCCGTTCGGGAGCAGGCCCGTCAGGCCGGTGGGGTCCTTGTCGGCGGCGCTGCCGAGCAGAGCCTCCAGGCCGCGTTGCAGCTGGGGAGCGGCGGCCACGCCGAGGGCGCCGAGGCCGAGGGTGCCGAGGAAGACGCGGCGGCCGACCGGGGTGCCCCGCTCCTCGGATGGTCCGGAATTCACGTACTCATTCGACCACCCGCGACCCCCGGCGGGCCAGGGATGCACGGGTGCGCGTCAGAGTTCCGTAACCACTTCTCACCTCGGCGCCGCGGCCGTCAGGACGATGCCGCCTTCTCCAGCTGGAACGCCTCGTTGCCGAGTCCGATGCGGGCGTGCCGCTCGGGGGCGCGGGCGCGCAGGACCAGGCCCTGCACGAGGCCGGCGGCCAGGGCGAGGCCGATGATGCCGGGCAGCAGCCAGCTGAGGGAGGAGCCGGGGCCGGCGCCGACCAGCACGTCGAAGTCCTTCACCGTGTAACCGGCGATCACCAGCAGGGCGAGGCCGGCCAGCACGGAGGTGACCAGCCGCCAGGCCTGGGCGCCGGCCGCACCGCGGCGGACGAAGAAGACGACGACCGACAGGGAGGCCGCCGCCATCAGCAGGATCACGCCGAGGGCGCCGATGTTGCCGAACCAGGTGAACAGGTGCAGGACGGGTTCGGTGGGGTCGCCCACCGGCTTGTCGTCGGCGATCGCGAAGGCGAGGACGATCACCGCGGAGACGGCGCTCTGCAGCAGCGATCCGGTGCCGGGGGCGCCGCTGGTGGTGTTGGTGCGGCCGAAGGCGGCGGGCAGCAGGCCCTCACGGCCCATGGCGAAGGCGTACCGGGCGACGACGTTGTGGAAGCTGAGCAGGGCGGCGAACATGCCGGTCACGAACAGGACGTGCAGGACGTCCGTGAAGGTGCCGCCGAGCCGGGATTCGGTGAGGAAGAACAGCAGCCCGGCGCTCTGCTTCTGCGCGGTGCCGACGATCTGCGACGGCCCGGCGGCGACGGTGTACGCCCAGGAGCTGATCGCGAAGAAGACGGCGACGAAGCCGACGGCGAGGAACATCACGCGCGGTACCAGGACGTGCGGCCGGCTGGTCTCCTCGGCGTACACCGGGGCCTGCTCGAAGCCGGTGAAGGCGGCGATGCAGAAGCACAGCGCGGTGCCGACGCCGGCGCCGGTGAGCGTGCCCGGGTCGAAGGCGTGCAGCGACAGGCCCTCCGCGCCGGGGTCGGCGACGGCGGCGATGTCGAACACGGCGACGAGCAGTACCTCGATGACCAGCAGAACGCCCAGCACGCGCGCGTTGACGTCGATCTTCAGCCAGCCCAGCACGCCGACCACGGCCACGGCCGCCAGTGCCGGTATCCACCAGGCGACCTCGATCTCGGCGTAGGTGGCGAAGAGCCCGGAGACCTCGAAGCCGAAGATGCCGTAGATGCCGACCTGGAGGGCGTTGTAGGCGACGAGCGCGACCAGGGCGGCCCCGGCTCCGGCGGTGCCGCCGAGGCCGCGGGAGATGTAGGCGTAGAAGGCGCCCGCGTTGTGCACGTGCCGGCTCATCTCGGCGTACCCGACGCTGAAGAGCACCAGCACCACACCGAGCAGGACGAAGAGCAGCGGCTGCCCGACGATGCCCATCACCGCGAAGGTGGTGGGCATGACACCGGCGACCACCATGAGCGGGGCGGTGGCGGCGAGGACGGAGAGCAGCAGGCCCCCCGTGCCGAGGCGGTCGGCGCGCAGGGCGCGCTCGTGCCCCAGGTAGGTGCTGATGCCGGCGGCGGTGGGTCTGCTCGTGCTCGAACTGCCCGTGGTCATCGGGGTGCCGTCCTTCTGTCTTCTCTGGGAGCGGGGGTCAGGCCGCGCCGAGCGCGCTGGCGCGTGCGGCGCGGAAGGCGGTGTGCGGGTCGCGGTCCGGGTACGACCACGGCGCGGGGGTGATGTGCTCGCCGATGCGGTGGAACAGGGCGGCGGCCTCGGCGCCCCGCCCCTCGCAGACCTTCGCGTGGGCGAGGAAGTTGAGGTCGATCAGGCGGCGCGGGTGGCCGTCCTGCTCCCACTCCAGCCACCAGTCGAAGGCGGCTTTCATCACCTGCCGGGCCCGGCGGCCGGACCAGTGCCCGGAGGCCGCCGGGTCGGGCGGCTCGTGTCCGGCGGCGGCCAGTACGCGGTAGCGCTCGGCGTGTGCGATGACCGGCAGGATGGCGAGCGGTGAGTCGGCGGGGGCCTGCTCGGCGGCCCAGCCGGCGAAGTCGTACACCTCGTGCAGCGGGTCGGGGCCGGCGTCGGCGCGGCGCTCGGCGAGCCGGGCGACCATCAGGTGGTGGGCGTGGTGGTGGTCGGCGTACCGGCTGCGGATCTCCTCGAACAGCCGGACCACGTCCTCCTCGGCGCCCAGGGCCCGCTCCAGCATCAGCAGGCCGAGCCACGGGGTGGGGTCGGCGGGGGCGAGCGCGGCGGCGTCCCGGCAGGCCTCGCGGGCGCGGTCCGGCTTCCCCTTGCCGCGCAGGGCGCCCCGGACCAGCGCGAGGGCGAGCAGGACGGCGGCGTCGGCGGACTCGGGCTCGGCGAGCAGCCACTCGCGGGCCCAGGGGACGCAGTACGGCTCCCTGGCCAGGACCGTGATCCGGTGCCCGCGGCGGTCCCACTCGTCCCCCGTGTGGACGAGCAGCGAGCGGGCGGTCTGCCACCGCCCCTGTGCCAGGGCGGCGCGTGCGGCGACGAGCTCGGCGTCGTCGAGAGCTTCGTCGAAGGCCTGCGCCGTGCGTCTGCGGCCGCGGCCGAGTGGAGGCGGGGGTGGGGACACCGCGGACTTCCTCACGCGACGCGGTGAGGCGTCGGTTGCCGGATTGCCATCGATTGATCACGCACAGCAAAGCCGGGCCCCATACTTTCCGTCAAGGGCCGCCGGATTTTTACACGCGTCAACTCCTCGAACCTCAAGGCGACTTGCAGCGAGCCCCCTACCACCCCATGCCCCAAATGTCCGAATCTGTGACCTGCGTCATGGTGCCGGTCTCCCCCCACCCCCCACCATGGCCATACGTGACCGGGTCGACTGCCCGGATACGGGCACCCCGCCCCCGATCATCGAGGTTCCTCAGCGTGTCGGTTCTCGTTCTGGTTCTCGCCGTGAGTGCGGCCTGCTGTCTGGGCTTCGGCTACGTGCTCCAGCAGAACGCCGCTCAGCATGCCCCGCTGAAGGACTTCCTCTCCTTCCGGCTGCTGCTCGACCTGATGAAGGTGCCGCGCTGGCTGGGCGGCATAGCGCTGATGGTGGCCGGCATGGCGCTGGGCGCGATGGCGCTGGGCCAGGGCGAGGTGTCCCTGGTGGAGCCCTTGCTGGCGACGAACCTGCTCTTCGCGCTCGCGCTCTCCCGCAGACAGACCCGGCAGCCACTGGGCCGCCAGGGCTGGGCGGGCCTGGTACTGCTCGCGGGCGGCGTGACCGCGTTCATCATGGCGGGGCAACCGCACGGCGGCACCCCGACCGGCAATCCCCTGCGGCACTGGCTGATCATCGGCGTGATGATCGGCCTGGCCGCCCTGCTGACGACCTTCGCCAAGCGCTCACGACTGAGCTCGGGCCCGGTGCTGCTGGCGCTGGCCGCGGGCATGCTCTACGGCGTGCAGGACGCGCTGACCCGGGTGACCGGGGAGCGTTTCTCCGCGGGCGGCTTCGCGGAGCTGCTGACCTCCTGGCAGCCGTACGCGGTGCTGGCGCTGGGTGTCACCGGCCTGATCCTGGTGCAGAGCGCGTTCGAGACCGCGTCCCTGCGCATGTCGCTGCCCGCCCTCACCGCGGCCCAGCCGCTCGCCGGCATCGCCTGCGGCGTCGGCTTCCTGGGCGACCGGCTGCGCACCGACGCCGTGGCGCTGACCTGGGAAGCGGGCGGGCTCGCGGCCGTGGTCACCGGCATCGTCCTGCTGGGGATGCACCCGGCGATGCCGCGGGGAACGGCGGAGCCGGCTCCGGCGCGGGCCCTGCAGCCGCAGTGAAAGCGTGGCCGACGGCCTGTTTGGATGAGGCCCATGAGCGCTGCTGACGAGATTCTCGACATCGTCGACGAGCACGACCGGGTCATCGGGCAGTCCCCGCGCGGCGTGGCCTACGCCGAGGGGCTGCGCCACCGCTGCGTGTTCATCCAGGCCCGGGACGCCGAGGGCCGGATCTTCGTACACCGCCGCACGCCGACCAAGCTGGTCTTCCCCTCCCTGTACGACATGTTCGTCGGCGGAGTGGTCGGCACGGGCGAGTCCTACGACGACGCGGCCCTGCGGGAGGCCGAGGAGGAACTGGGCGTGCCGGGGCTGCCGCGCCCCGAGTACCTCTTCAAGTTCCTGTACGACGACGGTGCCGGGCGGACCTGGTGGTCGGCCGTGTACGAGGTCCGCTGCGAGGTGCCTGTGCGGCCGCAGGCCGAGGAGGTGGCCTGGTACGACTTCCTGCCGGAGCCGGAGGTGGAACGCCGGCTCGTGGAGTGGGCGTGGGTTCCGGACGGGTTGGCCGCGTACGAGCGGCTCAGGGCGCACCGGGGGTGACCCAGGCTCTTCGAGCAGGGCCCCCCGAGCGCCCCGGGCGGCTCGCATGCCCGCACAGGCCGCCGCAGGCACCCGCCCCCGCCCGAACCCGCCAGATAGGGTCCCGACGTGATCGAATTCGCACGGAACTTCCGGCTCTGGTTCACCCCCCAGGACATCCGCCGGGAAGGCGGCACCCCCGACTACCGGTTCTCCCTGGCGAACGAACGCACCTTCCTGGCCTGGCTCCGCACCGCACTGGCCCTCATAGGCGGCGGCTTCGCCGTCGACCAGTTCCTGCCGGACCTGCGCTGGGGCTGGCGCGTAGGACTCGCCCTCGCGCTGCTCGCCGCAGGCGTCCTGTGCTCCCTGCGCGCGATCAACCACTGGGTGCGCTGCGAGCGGGCCATGCGCAAGGGCGAGGACCTGCCGGTGTCACGCTTCCCGGCCCTGCTCAGCATCGTCGTCGCCGTGGTGGCCGTCGCGATGGTCCTCGTCGTACTCGTCGGGTGGGAGGGATGAGCCCCGAGGAGGCGGGGAAGGCCGAGGAGACAGAGGCCCGCGACCCCGGCCTGCAGCCCGAGCGCACCCGACTCGCCTGGCGCCGTACGACCCTCTCCGGCACCGTCTCCGCCGTACTCGCCGTGAAGACCGCCCTGCACGGCGGCGCGTCCGCCTCCGGAGCCATCGCGGGCGCCCTGTGCTGCGCCCTGTGGCTGGGCTTCCTCGGCATCGCCCACCGCCGCATCCGCGCCCTGGCGGCCACCAGCAGCCCCCCGCCCCTCGCCCCACGCCACGCCACGGCGGCAGCCCTCTGCACGGTGGCGATGGCAGCCTGCGGTGCGGCCCTCGTCCTCTGATCCGCGAGACAGGCCCTGCCCTATCGTGGCAACACTCGGCACAGCGTGGCCCCCGTCACGTTCGACCTCCCCACTGGACGCCATACCGACCGGTCGGCATCATGGATCGCAACCCGTTCACCTGCCCGTAGGAGCGACGATGAGCCCCGACCACCCGCCCGGACTCGACCTCGACCGGCTGCGCGCGCTGCTCGACCGTGAGCGGCCCGGCCTGGTGAGCGGCCCCCTGTCCGGCCGGCTGATCGAGGGCGGACGGTCGAACCTCACGTACGCCGTCACGGACGGCACGTCGCAGTGGGTCGTACGCCGCCCCCCGCTCGGCCACGTCCTGGCCACCGCGCACGACATGAAGCGCGAGCACCGCGTGATCAGCGCCCTGCACCCCACGGACGTGCCGGTGCCGCGCCCCCTTCTCCTCTGCGAGGACGAGGAGCCGCTCGGAGCGCCCTTCTACGTCATGGAGTTCGTCGAGGGCACGCCGTACCGCACGGCCGACCAGCTGGCCCCGCTCGGCCCCGACCGCACCCGGGGCGCCGTACTGAACCTGGTGGACACCCTGGTGGAACTGCACGCGGTGGACCCCGCCGAGGTCGGCCTCGCGGACTTCGGCCGCCCGGAGGGCTTCCTGGACCGCCAGCTGCGGCGCTGGGGCAAGCAGCTGGACGCCTCCCGCAACCGCGAACTGGCCGGCATCGACGAGCTGCACGCGACCCTCGGACGGCAGCTCCCCACCTCCCCCGCCCCGGCCGTCGTGCACGGCGACTACCGCCTCGACAATGTCCTGATCGGCGACGACGACCAGATCAAGGCGATCCTCGACTGGGAGATGTCGACGCTCGGCGACCCGCTCACCGACCTGGGCCTGCTGGTGATGTACAGCATCCCCCTCGGCTCGCCCGACTCCCCCGTCTCCACGACCGCCGAGGCGGCGGGCCACCCCACCCCCGCCGAGCTGATCGAGCGGTACGCCGCACGCTCGGGGCGCGACGTATCCGCGGTCTCCTGGTACACGGCCTTCGCCTGGTTCAAGCTCGCCGTGATCCTGGAGGGCATCCACTACCGCTACACCCTGGGCCAGACGGTCGGCCACGGCTTCGACCGCATCGGCGAGCTGGTCCCCGTCTTCGTCGAGCACGGCCTGACGACTCTCCGAACCGACTCAGCAGACTCAGCAGACTCCCGGAAGGGCTGATCCACCCATGGACTTCGCATTCGACGCCCGAACCGAGGAACTGCGCGCCAAGCTGCTCGCCTTCATGGACGAGTACGTCTACCCGGCCGAGCAGGTCGCCCACGAGCAGCGCGCCCGGCTGGCGTCCCCCTGGGACACGCCCGCGGTGGTCGAGGAGCTGAAGGCTCAGGCCCGCAGGCAGGGCCTGTGGAACCTCTTCCTCCCCGACACCGAGTACGGCGCCGGCCTCACCAACCTCCAGTACGCCCCCCTCGCCGAGATCACCGGCCGCTCCCCCCAGCTGGCGCCCACCGTGACGAACTGCGCGGCGCCCGACACCGGGAACATGGAGGTCCTCGCCCAGTTCGGGGACGAGCAGCAGAAGAAGCAGTGGCTGGAGCCGCTGCTCGCCGGTGAGATCCGCTCGGCGTTCGCGATGACCGAGCCGGAGGTGGCCTCCTCGGACGCCACGAACATCACCACGCACATCGAGCGCGACGGCGACGAGTACGTCATCACCGGCCGCAAGTGGTACATCTCCGGGGCGATGAACCCGGACTGCAAGATCTTCATCGTGATGGGCAAGACCGACCCCGACGGCCCGGACATCCGCCGCCAGCAGTCGATGGTGCTGGTCCCGCGCGACACCCCGGGCGTCACGGTCAAGCGCGCGATGCAGGTCTTCGGGTACGAGGACCACTACCACGGCGGCCACGCCGAGGTGATCTTCGACCACGCGCGTGTGCCGGTGTCGAACCTGATCGGCGAGGAGGGCGGCGGCTTCGCGATCGCCCAGGCCCGCCTGGGTCCCGGCCGCATCCACCACTGCATGCGGCTGATCGGCATGGCGGAGCGGGCGATCGAGCTGATGTGCCGGCGGGCGGTGTCCCGCACGGCCTTCGGCAAGGCGCTGGCCCAGCAGGGCGTGGTCCACAACTGGATCGCGGACGCGCGGGTCGCGGTGGAGCAACTCCGTCTGCTGGTGCTGAAGACGGCCTGGATGATGGACACCGTCGGCAACAAGGGCGCCCACACGGAGATCCAGGCCATCAAGATCGCCACGCCCCGCACGGTCGTCGACATCATCGACAGGGCGATCCAGCTGCACGGCGCGGGCGGCGTCAGCCAGGACCTCCCGCTGGCCGAGCTCTACGCCGGCGCCCGCACCCTCATGATCGCCGACGGTCCGGACGAGGTGCACCAGCGGTCGCTGGCACGGCGGGAACTGAAGCGGTACCTCTGACCTCCGACCCACGCCGAACCTCCCCGGGCTCCGAGCCCGGGGAGGTTTTCACTTTCCCGCCCTGCCCCCCATGCATTACGAATGCTCCTGGGAGCGCCTCCACCGCTCGCCCGCACCGACCCGGGAAGGACCATCGACATGATCATCTTCGGCACCAAGGGATACCTCTACCAGCTCGCGATACTGACGCTGGTGTGCGGCCGGTGCGGCAATCCCGCCGCGCACACGCTGAGGAAGCGCGTCACGAAGTTCACGCTGTTCTTCGTGCCCCTGTTCCCGATCTCGACGAAGTACGGGACGCAGTGCACGTTCTGCGGCGCGGAGCAGAAGGTGACCAAGGAGCAGGCGGAGCAGCTCCAGACCCAGGCCACGGGCGGCCCCGGCGGTCAGCCCTACGGCCAGCCGCAGCAGCAGCCGTACCAGTCCTGAACCCGCCCGGAGAACGGAAACGGAAAACGAGGGAGGGTCGGTGACATCACCCCGTCTGGCCCCGTTACTGGAGCAGTTCGACTTCGCGTGCGAGCGCCTGGCCGGCCGTATGGGAGGGCCGGTGATGGACAGCGGCGACGGTGCGCGGACCGAGGTGGGTCCCATGACCGACGAGGAGTACTTCTGGGAGCCGGTGCCGGAGTGCTGGTCGGTCCGGCGGCGTGCGGACGGACCGGGTCCGCGCGCGGCCTTCCTGGCCGGCGCCGGCGACTGGGGGCGCGACGCCGCGCCCTACCCGCACCCCTGGCCGCCGCCCTTCACGACCATCGCGTGGCGGCTGAGCCACCTGAGCGAGATGCTGTTCCTCCGCGCCGATCACACAGCCGGCGGCCACACCCTCACCCGGGACGACTATGTGATCAGCGGGGACGCGGCGGGCGCGGTCGCCGCCTTCGACGCGGGTGCCACGGCCTGGCGCAAGGCGCTGCTGAGCACCGACGACGCCGCGCTCGACGCCGTCGGCCACTGCACCTACCCCCACGGCAGCGACTCCGAGGAACCGTTCCTCGACATCGTGTGGTGGGTCAACCAGGAGGTTCTGCACCACGGAGCCGAGATCGCCCTGCTCCGCGATCTGTACCGCGCGCGGCAGCGCTGACCGTCATGGGCGAAGGGCCCGCAGCAGGAGGTCCGCGAGGTGGTCGGCGACCTGCTGCGGGGTGAGCGGGCCGTCGGGGCGGTACCAGGTGGACAGGTGGTGGACGGAGCCGAAGTGGTAGTCGACCACCAGGTCGGCCGGGGTCGCTTCGGAGAAGACGCCGGCCTCCTGGCCCTCCTCGATGAGCGCACGGAAGCGTTCGTGGTAGCGCCGGCGCTCGGCGCGCACCTGCTTGTCCTTCTCCGGGCTGAGGTGGTGCATGGACCGCCAGAAGATCATCGCGTCGTCGAGGTTCTCGATGGTGGTGACCACGACGTCCGCCGCCGCGTCCCGCAGGCGCTTCTCCACCGGCTCGTCGGCCTCCGCGACGGCGTCCAGACGTTCCTGCTGGACTCGCAGCACGCGCGCGTACACCTCGTGCAGAAGGTCGTCCTTGGAGCCGAAGTAGTGGTACAGCGCCCCCTTGGTGACGCCGGCCGCCTCGACGATCTCCTGCACCGAGGTACGGTCGTATCCCTGCTCGGCGAAGAGCCGGGTGGCGGCGGCCAGGAGCCGCTGCGGCACCGGAGTGCCGTCCCCTTCCATGGTTCTGGGCACTGCCGCCACCTGCCTTTCCGATCTTTCGCTGAGTGCTGTCCGCTAGTCGTCGTGCACACGGGAACGCAGTTCCCGACGGAGGATCTTCCCACTGGCCGTCTTCGGCAAGTCGGGCAGGATCTCCACCTGCCGCGGGTACTTGTAGGCGGCCAGTCTGTCCTTGCAGTAGGCGGCGAGCGTATCGGGGTCCGCCTCGGCGCCCGGACGCAGGCTGATGTACGCCTTGACGGTCTCCCCGCGATATCCGTCGGGGACGCCGACCACGGCCGCCTCGCGCACCGCTGGGTGGGTGTAGAGGACGTCCTCGACCTCGCGCGGCCACACCTTGAAGCCGGACGCGTTGATCATGTCCTTCTTGCGGTCGACGACGTACAGCCACCCCTGCGCGTCCATGAAGCCGATGTCCCCGGTGCGCAGCTCGCCGCCGGGGAAGGTCTCCGCGGTGGCGTCGGGGCGCCGCCAGTAGCCGGGCACGACCTGCGGCCCCCGTACGACGATCTCGCCCTGCTCCCCGAAGGGCACTTCCTCGCCCTGGTCGTCGACGATGCGGACGACCGTGTCGGGGCCGGGCACGCCCACGGCCAGCGTCCCGGAGACCGGGTCGACGGGCGCCTCAAGGTGCGGTGGGACGGAGGCGCAGGGGGCGGTGCACTCCGTCAGCCCGTAGCCGTTGCGGATGTAGGGACCGAAGCCCGCCCGGAACTTCTCCACCAGGGCGGGCGGCAGCGGGGCGCCCCCGGAGGAGATGTTCACGAACGACGAGAAGTGATCGCGGGTGACCGCCGGATGGGCGGCCAGCGCCATGAAGGCGGTGGACGGGCCGACCGTGTAGTGCGGCCGGTGCTCGGCGAACGCGTCCAGGACGACGCCCGCCTCGAAGCGGTACGCCAGGACGAGGGTGCCCGCGCTGTTCAGGCAGGCGCCGAGCTGGCAGACCATGCCGGTGATGTGGAACAGGGGCGCCATCGCGAAGTAGACCGGCGCCTCGGGCAGGGCCAGCCCGGTCCGCTGCCGCTCGGCGTTGAACATGATGTTGCCGTGCGTGTTGGTGGCGCCCTTGGGCGTGCCGCTGGTGCCGGAGGTGTAGCTGATCAGCGCGATGTCGTCGGGGCCGGGATCGCGGCCCTCGGGCGCCTTGTGGGCGGCGCGGGCCACGGTGGTGAGGTCGTCGGCGTCGGCGGCCTGCGGCAGCCGTTCGAAGGTGAGCACGCGTGCGTCGCCCCGCGTCTGGAAGTCCAGCTCGCAGCCGGTCAGGACCATCCGTACGGCCGAGTCGGCGGCCGTCTCGCGCAGGTAGGTCTCCCAGGCCCGGTCGGAGCAGATCAGTGCCGCGACCTCGCCGTCCCGCAGGACGTGACCGACCTCCCCCGACTTGTACATGGGGTTGACGGGCACGACGGTCGCGCCGGCCTTCCAGGCGCCGAGCACGGCGAGCACGAAGTGCGGGGAGTTCTGCAGCAGGACCGCGACCCGGTCGCCGCGCTCCAGGCCTCGGGCGGCGAGGTGACCGGCGACGGAGTCGCTCAGCTCGTCCACCTCGCGGTAGGTCAGGCGGCCGTCGAAGTAGGCGAGGAAGACCCGGTCGGGGGCCTCGGCGGCGGCCCGGCGCAGGGCGTGCACCAGCGATGCCGCGGGGCTGATCGGGGCGCGCTGGGCGTCGTCGAGGAGGGCCAGCCAGGGCTGGGCCGCGTAGCGGGAGCCGGTCACCGGGTCGCCTCCCACTGCTGCTGGATGCGGTTCATGCCGGTCAGCCAGCGGTCGGGGTCGGCGGCGCGGGCCTGGTAGTACTCGGCGACCTCGGGGTGCGGCAGGATCAGGAAGCGGTCCTCCGCGATGCCCTTGAAGAGGGCGTCCGCGACGTCCTCCGGCTCGATCGCGGTCGGCTGGAGCACCAGGTCGCCCGCGCTGCCGGTGGCGGCCAGCATGTCGGTGCGGACGCCCTGGGGGCAGATGGCGTGCACCTTCAGGCCACGGTGGCGGTACGTCAGCGACAGGTACTCGGCGAAGGCGTACGCGCCGTGCTTGGTGACGGCGTAGGGCGCGGCGCCGATCATGGTGAGCAGCCCGGCGGCGGAGACGGTGGAGACGAAACGGCCGCTGCCCCGCTCCAGCCAGGCCGGGAGCAGCTCGTGGGCCGCGCGGACGTGCGCCATGACGTTGACGTCCCAGGACAGCGACCAGCTCGCCTCGTCGAGCGGCCCGCCCGCATGGCCGCCCTCGAAGGCGACGCCCGCGTTGGCGCAGTAGACGTCGACCGTGCCGCCCAGGGCCTCACGGGCCTCGGCGACGATCGCGGAGGCGTCGCCCGGGACCGCGATGCCGCCGATCTCGTCGGCGACGGTCCTGGCCCGCCCGGCGTCCAGGTCGTTGACGACCACCCGGGCCCCCTCGGCGGCGAAGCGACGGGCCAGCGCGGCGCCGATGCCGCCTCCGGCCCCGGTGACGACCACTCCCGCGTCCTGTACGGCTTCCACCATCGGTCTCCTTCGACTGCGGCTCTGCTGCAGCGTCAGACTAACCGGTCGGTATGTGAGGGGGAAGAGGTGTCCTCGGTCAGGCCGGTACGGGGCGTTACGCGGCACCCCGGCGCACACTAGCGTGCGTGGGCATGACACCCGCCGCGTTCACGGAGGTCGCCGCAATGAAGCTGTCGAGACGCACCCTGCTCGCGACCACGGCCGCCGCGGCGGCCGGTGCCGGACCGGCGCAGGCGGCCCCGGCGGCGGGCGACCGCCGGCTGCGTACCGGCTTCGAGCGCCTGGCCGGCGACGGTTACGCGATCCTCGCCGGGCAGCGCGTCGGCGTCGTCACCAATCCGACGGGCGTCACCAGGGACGTTCGCCACATCGTCGACGTCATGCACGCCGACGACCGCGTGCGGCTGACCGCCGTCTTCGGCCCCGAACACGGCTTCCGCGGCACCGCGCAGGCGGGCGGCTCGGAGGGCCGCTACGACGATCCGGCGACCGGGCTGCCCGTCTACGACACGTATCTCAAGAGCGGACGGCCGCTCGCCGACATCTTCGCGGCGTCCGGCGTGGACACCGTGGTCTTCGACATCCAGGACGTGGGCGCGCGCTTCTACACGTACATCTGGACGCTGTACGACTGCATGGAGGCGGCACAGCTCGCGGGCAAGCGGTTCGTGGTCCTGGACCGGCCGAACCCGGTGACCGGGCGGGCTGCGCTGGGGCCGGTGCTGCACAAGGAGTTCGCGACCTTCGTCGGCAGGCAGCCCATCTCCCAGGCGCACGGCATGACGGTCGCCGAGCTGGCGCGGCTGTTCAACGAGGAGTTCCTGACGGCGCCGGTGCCGCTGGAGACCGTACGGATGTCGGGCTGGAAGCGGTCGGGGTTCTACGACGCCTCGGGACTGCCGTGGGTGCCGCCGAGCCCGAACATGCCGACGCCGGACACGGCTCTGGTGTACGCGGGGACGTGTCTGTTCGAGGGGACGAACCTGTCGGAGGGGCGCGGCACCACCCGTCCGTTCGAACTGCTCGGCGCGGAGGGGATCGACGGGCGGTGGGCCGGAGCCGCGAACGAACTCCGGTTGCCGGGTGTGCGCTTCAGAGAGGCGTACTTCGCGCCCGCCTTCTCCAAGTTCCAGGGGAAGACCGTCGGGGGCGTCCAGATCCATGTGCACGACCGGGCCGCGTTCGACCCCGTACGCACCGGGATCGCGTTGCTGGTGACCGCCAGGCGGGTCTGGGGCGGTTTCGCCTGGCGCTCCGACCACTGGATCGACAAGCTCACCGGCTCCGCGCGGGTGCGCACGATGATCGACGCGGGAGCGGACACCGACGCGGTGGTGGGCGCCTGGCAGGAGGAGCTGGCGGCGTTCCGGAGGGTGCGCAGGCAATACCTTCTCTACAGGTGAGCCGGGTGAGCCACGGGTATGGCCAACTCCGCCCCGCAGCAGGACGATGCGCCACATCGCACCGCTCGGGGGACGAGGGGGCCTGTCATGGCGGATCCGGCAATGAGCGTGACTCCCTACTGGGAGCTGACCTTCGACGCGGACGGGGACGCCGACGTCCGCGGACGGGACCGGCTGCTCGCCGGGGTGGCCGACCGCGGCGTCCGTGACCTCGTCGTCCTCGCCCACGGCTGGAACAGCGACCGCTCCGGCGCGACCCGGCTCTGCAGCCGCTTCTTCGCGCCGTTCCCGGACCTCGTCCCGGCGGCCCGGATCGGGTACGTGGGTGTGGTGTGGCCGTCGATGCGGTTCTCCGACGAGCCGATCCCCGACTTCCCCCGGTCCGTGACGGCCGGGACGTCCCGGCGTCCCGCACTCGACAAGGACACGCGGCACGCGCTGCTGGAGGCCTTCCCCGGCCGCGCGGTCATGATCGAGCAGATCGCGCGGCTGCTTGAGCAGCAGCCGCGCGAAGAGGCCGAGTTGGAGGAGTTCCGGCGGCTGGTGCGGCTGGTGGTGGAGGTGGTGCCGCCGGGGCCGCAGGCACTGTTCGCGGCGGACACGCTCGTGGAGGGGGTGCCGCAGAGCGAGCCGGAGATGTTCTCGGGCCCGGCGGCGGTGGTCTGCGAGGAGTTCGCGCGGGCGCTGGCGTACGTCGAATCCGCCCGGGGCACGGCCGGGTTCGCGTTGCCCAACCCGTGGAAGGGTGCGCACGAGCTGCTGCGCCAGGCGACGTACTACGCGATGAAGCGGCGTGCGGGGACCGTCGGCGAGCGGGGACTCGGCCGGGTGGTCGGGCAGCTCGCCGGGGTGGCGCCCGGGGTGCGGGTGCATCTGGTGGGGCACAGTTTCGGCGGGCGGCTGGTGTCGTTCGCGCTGCGGGGGCTGCCCGAGGGGGTGCGTACGGTGAAGTCCGTGACGCTGCTGCAAGGAGCCTTCTCGCACTACGCGTTCGCCGCGCGGCTGCCGCACGACCCGCGCGCGGGAGGCGTGCTCCAGGGCCAGCACAACCGCGTCGACGGGCCCCTGGTGTGCTGTCACTCCCGCCACGACTCGGCCCTCGGCACGATGTATCCGCTCGCCTCCCGCATGGCGGGCGACGCGCGGGGCGTCGCGGCCCTGGACGTGGGCCGGGCGCTGGGCGCCAAGTGGGGGGCCATGGGCTACGACGGGGTGCAGGCGGTGCCGGGTACGCGCGCGTACACCCTCGCCGAGGCGCTGCGGGCGGAGCTGCCCGCGTCGGGCTGCGTGAACGTCGACGCCGCGGCGGTGGTCAGACGCGGCGGGCCACCGGCCGGGGCGCACAGCGACATCGTGCACCGGGAACTGGCGCAGCTGGTGGTGGCGGCGGGCCGGATCCGCTGACCCGCCGCCAGGTCATGTCACCCGGGGGTCACCGGTGCGACGTGTACTCCACGACCTGCTGGTACGTCGGCCGGTTCTGCCAGCTGATGTTGCTGTGCTTGATGCCGCCGAGGGTGCGCTGGACGATCGAGTCGGCACACCACTGGTCGCCCGCCGGGCAGGTGTCGTCGCCGGGGTAGACCTGGGCCGCGGTCTTGCCGGCCGCCTCCTTGAGCGTGCTGATCAGGACGTCCCGGCAGGCGCTGAGGCTGCCGCCGCCGCAGTACTTCCGCGCCAGCGGCCCCTGCACGGGCTCACCGAGCACCGCGCGGATGTCCTTGTCGACATAACTCCACCAGCCGTACTGGAAGGAGCTTCCGGCGTGCGAACCGGTCGGGCCGTGCCCGGCGGACGGGGACTCGTCGACCGGCAGGTTGGCGGTGAAGGCGGTGTACAGGGCGCTGCCGAGACCCGGTTCGAACTCGGCCTTCGCCAGCAGCGGCCACCAGGCGTCCAGGATGCGGATGGCGTCGGCGTTGGCGTACGTCTTCGAGCCGGCGGACGTCACCGTGCGCTTGGCGCCCGCGGTCACCCACGCCTGCAGTTTGCTCACCGCCGCGGCGGCCGTGGAGTCGGTCACCGGCGAGCTGTTGATCACCTTCAGCAGCTTCGGCAGCACGTCCTCCGCCCGCAGGTCGGCGAGCCCCGCGTCGGCCATCGCCTTCACCAGCGAGGCCCGTGTGACCCCGCCCGCGGCGACCAGCTTCCTCACCCGGTCGTCCAGGAGGTTGCCCCGGTGGACCGAGCCGTTGCCCCAGGGAGCAGCGGTGTAGTCCTTGGCCTGCTTGTTGTTCCAGGAGACGTAGTAGTCCTGGTCGATGGAGTTGGGGTGGGCGGACGCGGGCGTGTACGCGGCCGTGTTGGTCGTCGGGTCCCAGCCGCGCCACTCGTACGCCGGCCGTGCCCACACCGGGAACTCGGCGTCGACTCCGTCCGCCCGTACCGGGTTGTTCCCGCTGTTGTAGTACGCCGTGTGCTCGGAGTCGGCGTAGAACCAGTTGAAGGTGTAGTTGATGTGCTGCACCGCGCGCTGGAAGTCCTGCGGGCCCTTGACGTAGCCGGGGTCGTTCAGCATCTGGAAGCCGATGATCGAGTCGGCCTCGTGCAGGAAGGACGAGCGCAGGGTGGTGTAGGCGACCTTCTTGCCGCCGACGGTCGCGCGGTACTCGACCGGGCCGTACTCGGTGCGCCAGACCCGCATGGTGTAGGAACCGGCGGCGGTGCCGTCGGCCGTGGTGGGCCTCCAGGCGTTCTTCTGCTCGACCTTCTCCATGGGCGTACAGACACCGCGGTACAGGTAGTGGTAGTCGTCCTGGCACAGTTCGACGGCGTATGTGTCGATGATGTCCTGGCCGGAGGTCGTGGCGCTCCACGAGTAGTCCTGACCGCGCCCGAGCTCGACGTACATGCTCAGGCCCGCGAAGGAGGCGCCACGGGCGCTGATGCCCGGGCCCTGGATCTCCTGGAGCAGGAGCAGCTGCGGTGCGAAGTAGCCGGTCTGCGGGCCGAAGACGGCGACGGGGTGGCCGCTGGCGGTGTGCTTGCCGCTGACCACCAGGGCGTTGGACATGCCGCGTTTGGCCGAGGTGACGGCCGTCTTCGCCGCCGCCGAGGAAGCGCTGGTCGCACGTGACGTGGCAGCGCTGCCGGTGCGGTCGTGGACCAGCGGCTCCCGGACCACCGAGCCGGCGTCGGGCAGGGCCTCGCCCTGCGGGTCGTCGGGCTTGGAGGCGTACGGGAAGCTGCCGTCGTGGACGGTGAGGACCGCCTCGGGGTCGTTGCGCTCGCGGAAGGACTCCCAGACCTTGGTGCCCTCGGCCACGCCGTACTTCTCCTGCGCGGCGAGCAGCGACAGCGCGTTGTCGACCTCGCCGCCGCCTCCGGAGCCGAAGAGGGCGCCGATGACGGAGCCCAGCGCGACCAGGTCGGTGATCTTGAAGTGCTCGATGGTGCCGGCGTTGGTGATCGAGTCCTTGTGGCCGGTGAGGACGTACTCGCCGGGGAAGTAGCGGCCGCTGTCGGAGGCGTCGATGTAGGCGTTGATGCCGTCGAGGTAGGCGCGCGCGTCCGCCAGGGCCAGTTTTCCGCGTTCGCCGTTGGTGGCGACCGCGTTGTCGATCTGGGCCTGCAGATCGGCCTCGGTGTAGGGGGCGTTGCGCCAGAACTGCTGCTCCAGGCCCTGGTTGGCGGGGGCGCCGCCCGCGAAGGAGGTCAACTGGCCGCGGCCGACGTGGCGGAAGACGTCCATCAGCCACAGCCGGTCCTGGGCCGCCGCATAGCCGGCGCCGAACTCCGTGCCGTATCTGGTGGTACCGGTGATGTGCGGGACGCCCGTCTTCTTGTCGCGGACGATCGTGACGTCGCTGCGGCCGGCCGGCTTGAGGGTGGAGGCGACTTGATCGGCGGGAACTCCGAAGGACGCGTCGTTGAAGAAGGTGTTGATCTTTTCGTCGGTGAGTCCGGAGTATCCCGTGGCGAGGTTGGCGTAGGGGCCGAGCTGGTCGTCGGCGTGCTCGGGCTGGGTGCCGAACGCCTGGTTGAGGAGGATCTGGGCGAGGGTGGCGTTGCCGTTCTGACCGGGCGGCAGGATGTCCGAACACCGGCCGCCGCAGTGGTCGTTCGCCGCCGCCGTCGCCTCGGCCGCCGAGGGCTCGGCCGCCACCGCGGGGGAAAACGGCGACAAAAGACCGGCAATCAGGGCGCATACCGATGCCGACTTCAGGAACCCGGGGAATCTCCGGGGAGTTCTCACTCTGTAGAGAGCGTTGCGTGAGGTGCGCCGTGGCATGGCAGCTCCTTGCGACGGGGGTGGGCCGAGGTTACCGCCGGTATCCCCGGGATTGAAGATGAACATGCGTCACTTTTTTGGAGTCAGCACAACAGCCACACGGATCAAAGGCAGTCGACACAGCGGAGTCGCCTCGGCCGGCTTATGGGGGCCATCGGAAATCGGATGGAGCCGATTCGCTTGTCGATACGTCTATTCGGCGACGTCCGTACGACGACGCCGAAGTGACCGGATGACAGGTGCAGGTGTGACGGAGGTGCAGGGCGATGGCCGGTTTCCGGAGTCTGGCGAGACAGGTCCGCGATCCGCGGTGCGACCTGGCGCTGCGGCGGTACTCGCTGCGCAAGTGCCTTGAGCGGTTCGCTCCTTATGGGCACAGAGCTACCTGGGACCATCTGTGCTCCCGATGGGGGTTCGGTCCCGAGGACAGGTCACCCGATCCAGCGCGGCTCGTGGCCGCACTGGACGAGCTGGAACAGGCGCGTTCGGTCTGGCTGGCCTACGAGGTCGAGTTCGCCGAGCGGCGCAAGAAGGAGAAGTACGACGGGCTGCGCAGGCCGGGCAGTGTGGACGACTGGCACCGGCTGACCTGGGGCGGCTTCGGCGTGGCGTGGTGCGACGACCCGCGGGTCCACCCCCGTGAACCGCTGGCCGAGGTGCTGCGCCGCCTGATCGCCGCACTGGAGCGGGAACCGGGCTCGACCTGCCCGGTCTGCGACGGGGAGCGGCTCGTCTGGAAGTACGACCTGGACCACGAGCCCTCGGCGGGCCCGGTCTGCACGGACTGCGGAATCCTGGTCCCGCGCCCCGTGCTCACACCGCAGGCCCTGGCGGCCACCAGGAGCGGACGGCTGCTGGTGTCGGCCTGAGCGGCGATCGAGGAACAGGTGCACGACGGGGGTGCGCCGGGGATGCCGCACCCCCCCCTTTGCCGGGGACCGTTCGGTCCTCAGTCGCAGCACCCGGTCTCCAGCTCGCGCTTCCGGTGCGCCCGGCGGCCGCTCGGGCGGGAACCCCCGGCTTTCCCTGGTTCCGCCATCAGGCGGGAGCCGGTGAGCTTTTCGCCGAAGACGTCGTCCGGATTGGACAGGACGCAGGTGTCGAGCGAGAGACAGCCGCAGCCGATGCAGTCGGTGAGGTGGTCGCGCAGACGGTTCAGCTGCTTGATGCGCTCGTCGAGCTCGGACCGCCAGGCCTCGGAGAGCCGGGCCCAGTCCTCGCGCGTCGGCGTGCGTTCCTCGGGCAGCTCGGCGAGCGCCTCCCGGATCGTGGCCAGCGGGATGCCGACCCGCTGCGCGGCGCGCACGAAGGCGACCCGGCGCAGTGCGTCACGACTGTAGCGCCGCTGGTTGCCCGACGTGCGGCGGCTGCCGATCAGGCCCTTGGACTCGTAGAAGTGCAGGGCGGAGACCGAGGCACCGCTGCGCGCGGCGAGCTGGCCGACCGTTAGCTCGTGGATCTTCTCTGGAATCTGGGGCACTCCCCGAACCCTACCCACCCGTCCCCGCCCGAGTGGCGTTGACAGGCGCTTCGCGGCCGACCATGCTAAGCAGTCGCTTAGAAGGTCGCCCGGTGTGGGCGGCCAGGGCGACCAGACCTTGTGACGCGGGAGGCCGGGACATGGCAGAGCCGAGGATCTTCACGTCCACCGACGACCTGAAGGCGGCGGTGGGCGAGCAGCTGGGGTACACCGACTGGCTGGAGATCGACCAGAAGCGGATCGATCTGTTCGCGGAGGCGACCGGCGACCACCAGTGGATCCACGTGGACCCCGAGAAGGCCGCCACGGGCCCGTTCGGCACGACCATCGCGCACGGCTACCTCACCCTCTCGCTGCTCCCCCTGTTCAGTCCGCAGCTGATCGGCGTCGAGGGCGTGCGGATGGGCGTCAACTACGGCACCAACAAGGTCCGTTTCCCCGCCCCCGTCCCGGTGGGCTCGCGGCTGCGCGCGACCGCGAAGATCAGCGGTGTCGAGGACGTCGAGGGCGGGGTCCAGGTGACCGTCGCCTTCACCGTGGAGCGCGAGGGCGGCGAGAAGCCGGTGTGCGTGGCGGAGTCCGTCTCGCGCTACTACCTCTAGTACAGCCAGGACACGCAGATCACTTGACCCCGACCATCCGCAGCACGAGGTCGGCGTAGAGCGCGCCGACCTCCTCGGGGGTGCGGGGGCCGTCGACGTTGAACCAGCGGGCGACGTCGATGCACAGCGACAGGATGGCGAGCGTGGTGCCCTTGACGTCGAGCACGTCGAACTCACCCGCCGCCACACCGTCCTCGATGATCCCGCGCACCTGGGCGTCGACCTCGCGGCGCAGTGCGAGGATCTCGGCGCGGGCGTCCGGGCCGAGCGAGTCCAGCTCGTACTGCACGACCCGTGCGGTGGTGCGGCCCCCGGCGTGCCAGCGCACGAAGGAGCTCACGGCGTCGGCGAGCCGCTCGGTGGCACTGCCCTCGCGCCGGGCCGCCGTACGCAGGATGTCGAGCGCCTTCTCGTGCCCGATCCTGCTGATGCGGTGCAGCAGCTCTTCCTTGGTCTTGTAGTGGATGTAGAGCGCGGCCGGGCTCATGCCGGCGCGACCCGCGATGTCCCGGGTCGTGGTGGCGTGGTAGCCGCGCTCGGCGAACGCCTCCACGGCGGCCAGCAGCAGCCGCCGGGCCGCGTCCGGGGTGACCTCGCCCCACGGCTCACTCTCGCCGTCGGCCGTGTCCTGCGCCGTACTCATCGCTCGCTCGCCCCTCTCCACTGGCAGGGGTAACACCATACCGCCCAGGCTGAGCGAGCGCTTAGCGTGCCCGCCGGGACGAGTGACCGAGGTCGGTGTCTGCCGGGTCAGTGCTTCTCGAACGGGCCGTACACCCGGGCCGAGGGCTCCTGCCGGTCCCGGATCACCTTGGCGAGCGTGAAGGCGGAGGTGACCAGGTAGAGGACGGCGATCGCCAGGAAGGCCCGCACCCAGGCGTCGGCCTTGAGGTTGTAGATGCCGATGGCGGTGGCGGCCATGGCGACCGCGAAGGAGGCCACGGCCTGCCCGTAGAAGGCGGCCGTGTTCTGCTGCTTGACCGGTGTCTCGCTCATGGGGTCATGTTGCGGCGGACGTGGTCCGCGCCACATCCGCCGAAGTACTCAGGCCGTACTCAGAACGCCGAAACGCCGGTCAGCGCACGGCCGATGACCAGCTTCTGGATCTGGCTGGTGCCCTCGTAGAGGGTCATCACGCGGGCGTCGCGGAGCAGCTTGCCCGCCGGGTACTCGTCGATGTAGCCGTAGCCGCCGAAGACCTGGAGGGCGTTGTTGGCGGCGCGGACGGCCGCCTCCGAGGCGAACAGCTTGGCCTTGGAGGACTCGACGGCGAACGGCAGCCCGCGGTCGATCAGGTCGGCGACCCGCCAGGTGAGCAGCCGGGCCGCGTCCACGTCCACGGCGATGTCGCTGATCAGCTCCTGCACCAGCTGGTGGTGGGCGATGGTCTTCCCGAACTGCTCGCGCTCGCCGGCGTACCGCACCGCCGCCTCGAGCGCGGCCCGGGCTATGCCGACGCAGCCCGCCGCGACCGACATCCGCCCCTTGGCCAGGGCGGACATGGCGACGGAGAAGCCGCGCCCCTCCTCGCCCAGCATCGCGGAGGCGGGGACCCGTACGTCCTCGAAGACCAGCTCGGCGGTGGCCTGACCGCGCAGGCCGAGCTTGCCGTGGATGATGCGGCGGGTCAGACCGGCGGTGTCGGTGGGGACGAGGAAGGCGGAGACGCCCCGGTGGCCGGGGGCGTCCGTGGAGCGGGCGAACAGCAGGACGACATCGGCCCAGGTGCCGTTGGTGATGAACGTCTTGGTGCCGTTGATCACGTAGTCGCCGCCGTCGCGGACCGCGCGGGTGGCGAGGTTGCCGGCGTCGGATCCGGTCCCCGGTTCGGTGAGGCCGAAGCAGCCCACCAGCTCGCCGGAGGTGAGCCCCGGCAGCCAGTGCCGCTTCTGCTCCTCGCTCCCCCGGGCGGCGACGGTCTTGGCGACAAGACCCAGCGAGACGGACACGATCCCGCGCACGGACGAGTCCCCGCGGCCGAGTTCCTCCGTCACCAGGCAGTAGGCGAGGTGGTCGCCGCCCGAACCGCCGTACTCCTCGTCGATGGTCAGCCCCAGGAAACCGACCTCGCCGAGCTTCTTGACGATCGACCGGTCCACTTCCTCGGCGCGGTCCCAGGTGACGACGTTCGGAGCGATCTCGCGCGTCACGAAGTCCTCGGCGAGCCGGCGGACGGCCTCCTGCTCCTCACTGAGCTCCAGGTTCACGCGTCACCTCGTCTGATCACCGCAGTTGAGTTGGATGCCGAACGGTAAATTAGCACTGCTAGTTTCCGGCCGCAGCCCTACTATGTGCGCCATGGCCCGACCGCGCAAGCCCCTGCTGAGCACCGACCGGATCGTCGAGACGGCGCGCACGCTGGTGGACGCGGAGGGCCTCGCGGCCGTCTCCACGCGCCGGCTCGCGGCGGAGCTGGGGGTCAGCGGGCCGTCGCTGTACAACCACTTCCGCACCAAGGACGAGATCCTGGAGGCGGTCGCCGACTCGGTGAGCGCCCAGGTCGACCTGTCGATGTTCGAGGACGGCCGGCACTGGCGGACCGCGCTCCACGACTGGGCCGTCTCCTACCGCGCCGCCCTGCGCGACCACCCGAACATCGTCCCGGTCCTCGCCAGCGGGCCCGGTCGCCGCCCGGCCGCGCTGCGCCTCGCCGACGCCGTCTACGGCGCGATGGTCGACGCGGGCTGGCCGCCGGCGCACGCCACCTCCATCGGCGCGCTGATGCGGTACTTCATCATGGGCTCCGCCCTCGGCTCCTTCGCCGGGGGTTTCGTGGACGACGCGAGCGCGTACGACCCCGCCGACTACCCGCACCTCGGGCAGGCCCATCTCCTCGCCGAGCAGCAGGAGAAGATCGACGAGCGGGCGTTCGAGACCGGACTGACGGCGTTGCTGGACGGGCTGGCCCGGCAGTACGAGCAGGTCAAGCGGACGGTGTAGGCACGCTTCGGTGGGTGCCGAAGCGTGCGTGGCCCATCCTGGGACGCATGACGACCAGGGACCCCCAGGCGCCGCACGTGGCCCGGCTCGCCGGGCTGATCGCCGACGAGACGCGGGCCGCGTGTCTGCTGGCGCTGCTCGACGGGCGGGCGTGGACCGCCGGTGAGCTGGCACGGCACGCGGGGGTGGCGGCGTCCACGCTCAGCGAGCACTTGGGCAAACTCGTCGCGGGCGGTCTGCTCGCCGAGGAACGGCAGGGGCGGCACCGGTACGTCCGGCTGGCCGACGCGCGGCTCGCCCAGCTGCTGGAGGACCTGGCCGCGCAGGTCTCCCCCGATGCGGTCGTACGGCCACGGAATCTGCGGGAGTCCAGCGCCGGCTCGGCGATGGCCCGCGGCCGCACCTGCTACGACCATCTCGCCGGGCGGCTCGGCATCGCGGTCACGGACGCGCTGACCGGCCTGGAGCTGTTGCGCCAGGACACGGGCTTCGCACTCACCGACGCGGGGCTGGCCTGGTTCGACACCGTCGGCATCCGCCTCGACCGCACCGGCCGGCGGCCCCTGGCCCGGGCCTGCCTCGACTGGACCGAACGCCGCCCCCACCTCGCGGGCGTCGCGGGCGCGGCCCTGTGCCGGCACGCCCTGGACGCGGGCTGGTGCGTACGCATCGGCTCCGAACGGGCGGTGCAGGTGACGGCGACCGGCGAACGCGCGCTGTCGGAACTGCTCGGCATCGAAACGCGGTCGCTGCGCTAGCCGGGCCGACGCCGGGCACGGGTGCCCGGTGCCTGCGCCGCCGGCCGCCCCAGCCGGTGGCGAGGACCGCGCATCCCCGACCCGGTCGTCCGAAATCCGCGAGCGGCCGCATCCGCCTCCCACCTAGCCTCTGGAGCATGATGAACGCCTCCCCCGCCCGCCCGTCCCGTCGTCCCGAGCTGCTCGCTGCCGGTGCCGCCACGGTCACCGTGGTGCTCTGGGCCTCCGCGTTCGTGTCGATCCGCAGTGCGGGCGCCTCCTACTCGCCGGGTGCGCTGGCGCTCGGGCGGCTGTCGGCCGGGGCGCTGGCGCTGGGTGTGATCTGCCTGGTACGGCGGGAGGGGTGGCCGCCGCGGTCGGCCTGGCGCGGCATCGCGATATCCGGCGTGCTGTGGTTCGGCTTCTACATGGTGGCCCTCAACTGGGGCGAGCAGCAGGTGGACGCCGGTACGGCCGCCCTGGTGGTGAACATCGGGCCGATCCTGATCGCCCTGCTCGGTGCCAGGCTGCTCGGCGACGCCATGCCGCCGCGGCTGCTGGCGGGGATGGCGGTGTCGTTCGCCGGAGCGGTGACCGTGGGGCTGTCGATGTCGGGCGAGGGCGGTTCCTCGGTGCTCGGGGTGGTGCTGTGCCTGCTGGCCGCCGTCGGCTACGCCGCCGGTGTCGTCGCGCAGAAGCCGGCGCTGGGCCGGGCGAGCGCGCTGCAGGTGACGACGTTCGGGTGTCTCGTCGGGGCGGTGGTCTGTCTGCCGTTCGCCGGTCAGCTGGTCCAGGAGGCGGCCGACGCGCCGGTCTCCGCCACGCTCAACATGGTCTACCTGGGCGTGTTCCCGACCGCGCTGGCCTTCACGACGTGGGCGTACGCCCTGGCCCGTACGACCGCCAGTCGCATGGGCGCGACCACGTACGCCGTCCCCGCCCTGGTCGTCCTGATGTCGTGGCTGGCGCTCGGCGAGGTGCCGGGGCTGCTCACGCTGGCGGGGGGTGCGCTGTGCCTGGCGGGCGTCGCGGTGTCCCGGTCGCGGGCGCGGGCCGCGGCGCCGGAGGACGTTCCGGAGCCGCGGCCCGAGCGGGCGTCGGGTTCGCGGTCAGCGTGAACCGGCCCGGCCGGCGAGCACCTTGATGGAGGCCAGGGCGATCACGGCGAGCACGATGATGTAGCCGGACACGGCCATCGAGGTGCCCGTCGCCTCCAGGAGCAGCACCATCACGAAGGGCGCGAGCCCACCGCCGCAGACGGCCGCGATCTGGTAGCCGAGGGAGGCTCCGGTGTAGCGCATCTCGGGCGTGAACAGCTCGGCGAACAGGGCGGCCTGGGGGCCGTACATGATGCTGAGGAAGCAGCTGGCGACGAACGTGCCGACCGCCAGCCACAGCAGCGAGCCGGTGTCGATCAGCAGGAACATCGGTACGGCCCACAGGGCGATGCCGACCGCGCCGAGCGCGTAGATCCGGATGCGGCCGATGCGGTCGGAGAGCGCGGCGGCGGCCGGGATCAGCACCAGCTGGGTGAGGCTGACGCAGAGGGAGACGGTGAGGACAGCGCCGCGCTCCATGCCGAGTGCGCGGGTGGTGTAGTCGAGGACGCCGGTGATGAGGATGTAGAAGGCCGCGGTGTTCACGGCGAAGGAGCCGCCCGCGAGCAGGACCGTGCCGAGGTGGTCCCGCAGGATCGTGCGCAGCGGGGAGGTCTGTTCCGCCTTCTCCTTCTCGGCCAGCGCCTTCTCGGCCTCCCGGAACGCGGGCGTCTCCTCGACGCGGGTGTGGATGTACCAGGCGAGGGCCAGGACGAACAGGCCGACGAGGAACGGGACGCGCCATCCCCAGGCCGCGAACGCGGAGTCCGTGGTGAGCGCGCCGGCCACCAGGAAGACGGTGTTGGCGCTGACCACGCCGATGGGGACGCCGAGCTGGACGACGCTGCCGTAGACGCCGCGCTTGCCCTCGGGGGCGTACTCGGTGGCCAGCAGCATCGCGCCGCCCCACTGGGCGCCGACCGCGATGCCCTGCATGACGCGGAAGGCGACCAGCAGGATCGGCGCGGCGACGCCGATCGTGTCGTAGGTCGGGAGCAGGCCGATTCCCGTGGTGGCCAGGCCCATCAGGGTGAGGGCGAGGACCAGCATCGGCTTGCGGCCCCGCTTGTCGCCGAGCTGGCCTGCGACGATGCCGCCGAGGGGGCGGGCCAGGAAGCCGACGGCGAAGGTGGCGAAGGAGGCGAGGACCCCGGCGGTGGGGCTGCCCGCCGGGAAGTACAGATCGCCGAGGACGAGGGCGGCGGCTATGCCGAAGACGAAGTAGTCGTACCACTCCACCGCCGAGGCGAGGGCCGCCGCGGTGGCGACGCGGCGGCGGTTGCCCGTGGGAAGAGCGGTGGGGGTCAGCGGCTGAGCGGAAGGGGCCGTGTCCATACGTGCACACTCCGGTGGGTGCGGGGACGGAGCCGGGGGGTGGCTTGGGTTCCGGGAACGTACTGACCGGACGGTATGGCCGTCAACGGGTCGTGCGGCAGGACTTTTACCTGTACGTGGCACCGGTAGCGGTGCGCGGGCACGACTCGGGCCCCGGCGTCGCTCGGACGCCGGGGCACACACCGGTGGGCGCTGGTCCTGGCCTAGAAGACCACCAGCGCCCGGCCGCCCTTGCCGGCCAGCATGTTCTCGAAGGCCGCCGGGATGCCGTCCAGGGCGATGCGTTCGGTCACCAGGGCGGCCAGGTCCAGGCGGCCGGCCCGGACGTGGCCGGCCAGCACCGGCAGGTCCTGTGCCGGGTCGCAGTTGCCGTAGACGCAGCCGGAGAGGGTTCTGCCCCAGTGGAAGATCTCCAGGGCGTGGAAGGTGACCTCCTGGTCCTTGCCGCCGATGCCGACGACCGTGGTCCGCCCACCGCGCCGGGTGGAGTCCCAGGCCGTGCGGATGGTGGCCGCGCGGCCCACGCACTCGACGGCCACGTCGACGCCCTGCTTGCCGGTGCGGGCGCGGATCTCGCGGGCCGTGTCCTCCGACCCGAGGACGTAGTCGGTGGCGCCTGCCGCGCGGGCCAGTTCCTCCTTCTGCGGGGAGACGTCCACCGCGATGATCTGCGAGGCGCCCGCGATACGGGCGGCCTGCAGCGTCGCGAGCCCCACTCCCCCGACGCCGAACACCGCCACCGTCTCGCCCGGCCGGACCCGCGCCGAGTGGTGGACGGCGCCGTAGCCGGTGAGGACGGCGCAGCCGAGGAGGGCCGCGTCGGTGAGCGGGACACCGTCCGGGAGGGGCAGGACGCAGGACGCGGAGACCACCGTCTCCTCGGCGAAGGCGGCGACGTTCAGGCCGGGGTGCAGGTCGGTGCCGTCGGCGGTACGGGCGTACACGCCGGCGGCGCCGTTCAGCGCGTTGGCGCACAGCCAGACCTCGCCGAGGGTGCAGGCGTGGCAGGTGCCGCAGGAGGGCGCCCAGTTGAGGACGACCCGGTCGCCGGGCGCGACCCGGGTGACGCCCTCGCCGACGGCGACGACCGTGCCCGCGCCCTCATGTCCGAGGACGGCGGGGACCGGGACCCGCATGGTGCCGTTGGTCAGGGACAGGTCGGAGTGGCAGACGCCGGCGGCGGCGAGCCGGACGCGGACCTGGCCGGGGCCGGGGTCCGGCAGGTCGATGGAGGTGATCTCCAGTGGTGAGCCGATGGCGGGCAGGACGGCGGCGCGGACAGCCATGACGGAGGCGACTCCCCTAGAACTGGAGGGACTTGGTCTGGAGGTACTCGGTCAGGCCGTGCACGCCGAGTTCCCGGCCCACGCCCGACTGCTTGTAGCCGCCGAAGGGGGCCAGCGGGTTGAAACGGCCGCCGTTGATGTCGACCTGGCCGGTCTCCATACGGCGGGCGAAGGCCACCGCCTCCCCCTCCTCCCCCGCCCAGACCGCACCCGCGAGGCCGTAGACCGTGCCGTTGGCGATCCGCAGGGCGTCGTCCTCGTCCTCGTAGCGGAGGATCGACAGGACCGGGCCGAAGATCTCCTCCTGCGCGATGGTCATCTCGGGCGTGACGTCGGCGAAGACGGTCGGGCTCACGAAGTAGCCCCGCTCGCGCGGGGATTCGGGACCGCCGGCGACCAGGCGGGCACCCTCCGCCACGCCTTTCTGGATGTAACCCCGCACCCGCTGCTGCTGCTTGGCGTTCACGAGGGGACCGATGCGGTCGCCGTACTTCGCGGCGGCGGCAGCGGCCAGCTCGACGGCCTCGTCGTACTGGGAGCGGTGCACCAGCATCCGCGTCCAGGCGCTGCACGTCTGACCGGAGTTGGACATGACGTTGGCGACACCGGCTTTGACCGCCTTGGCCAGGTCGGCGCCGGGGAGGATGACGTTGGCGGACTTGCCGCCGAGTTCCAGGGCGACCTTCTTGACGGCGGCGCCGGCGGTGGCGGCGATCTGCCGGCCGACGGCGGTGGAGCCGGTGAAGGAGACCAGGTCGACGCCCGGGTGCTCGGCGAGGGCCTGGCCGGCGACCGGGCCGAGGCCGGTGACCAGGTTGAAGACACCCGCCGGGAGGCCGGTCTCGTGCACCGCCTCGGCGAAGAGCTGGGCGGTGAGCGGGGTGTCCTCGGCGGGCTTCAGAACGACCGTGCAGCCTGCGGCGAGGGCGGGGGCGACCTTGGCCACGACCTGGTGCAGGGGGTAGTTCCAGGGGGTGATCGCGCCGACCACGCCGACCGGCTCGTGGAGGACGGTCGAGTTGCCGGCCTTCTCCTCGAAGGCGTACGTGGCCGCCAGTTCGGCGTACGAACCGGCGACCGTGATCGGCAGGCCCACGTGCACCTTCTGCGACAACTCCAGGGGCGAGCCCAGCTCGGCGGTGACGGTCTCGGCGATCTCCTCCTTGCGGGCCGCGAGGACGTCCCTGAGGGCGGCGATGCGCGCGGCCCGCTCGGACGGCGGGGTCGCGGCCCAGCCGGGCAGGGCGGCGCGGGCGGCCCGTACGGCGGCGTCGACGTCCTCTGCGGTGCCCGCGGGGACCTGCCCGATCACCTGCTCGTCGGCCGGGTTCACGACCTCGATCGCGTCCCGGTCGGCGGCGGGGCGCCAGGCGCCGTCGATGTACATGCCGTCGTGTGCCTTCATCGTGCTTCCTCTCCGGGCGGAGCTGCGTCGTCCGGCACACAAACTAGCGGCGTTAGTTTTTGCGCGCCAGACATCACGGTCGCCGTACGCCGGACATCACAGCACGAACCGGGTGTGCCCGGGCTGTGCCGCGCCTCACTCCTCCAGGTCGGGCAGACGGTCCGGGGTGGGGCAGACCCGTTCGCCGTGCTGGTCGAAGACGAAGAGGTGGGCCAGGTCGACGAGGAGCGGGACCTGCATGCCGTGGCGGAGGTCGATGTCGGGGGTGGTGCGGACGATCAGGTCGCCGGGGAGACGCCCCTCGGGCGGCGCGGGCGCCCGGACCGTGTCCGCCGGATGCTCAAGGGTCGCCACCGGACCGGACCGCAGGGAACCCGCCCGCTCCCGGAGGCGGTTCAGGACCGTGCCCTCGCGGCGCCGTCGGCGGTCCGCCCGGGAGGCCGCGTGCGGGGCCTCCAGCTCCGGTACGACGGCGGGGCGCGAGCCGGTGTCGAAGTGGACGAGGACCTCGTGGCCCTGGTACTCCAGGTGCTCCACCAGGCCGGTGATCAGTACCTCGCCGGGACGGGCTGCGGCGGGCTTGGCGATCCGCACGGCCTCCGAGCGCAGGCCCACGATGACCTCGCGGCCCTGCTGTACCCGCAGGAGCTGGTGGTCCAGGGACAGCGGTTCGGGCAGGCGCAGGAACTGCTTGCCCAGGCTGATGGTCATCGCCCCGTCGAGCGGCGCGCGGACGATGCCGCGCAGCAGGTTGATGCGCGGGGTGCCGACGAAGGCGGCGACGAAGACGTTGCTCGGCAGCCCGTACACCTCGCGCGGGGTGCCGATCTGCTGGAGCACGCCGCCGCGCAGGACGGCCACCCGGTCGCCGAGCGACATGGCCTCGGCCTGGTCGTGGGTGACGTACACCGTGGTGACGCCCAGCTCGCGGGTGAGCCCCGAGATCTCGGCGCGCAGGTGGTTGCGGAGCTTGGCGTCCAGGTTGGACAGCGGTTCGTCCATCAGGAAGGCGGAGGGGTGGCGGGCGATGGCCCGGCCCATGGCGACGCGCTGGCGTTCGCCGCCGGAGAGCTGGCCGGGGAAGCGGTCGAGGAGGTCCTCGATGCCGAGCATGCGGGCGGTGGCGTCCACGCGGGGGCTCGGGTCCTCGCCGGGGGCCTCCAGGCGCAGCGGGAAGCCGATGTTGCCCCGGCTGGTCATGTTGGGGTACAGGGCGAAGTTCTGGAAGACCATCGCCATGCGCCGTTCCGAGGGGGGCAGGCCGTTGGCGTACTCGCCGTCCAGCAGCAGTCGGCCCTCGGTGATCTCCTCCAGGCCGGCGATCATTCTGAGCACGGTGGACTTGCCGCAGCCGGAGGGCCCCAGCAGCACGAGGAACTCGCCGGGCGCGATGTCCAGGGACAGCCGGTCCACCACGCGGGCGCCGCGTGTGTAGGTCTTGCTGACGTCGTGCAGCGAGATGGCGCGTGTCATGAGGGTGCCCCCCGGGGGCTCACTGAGCGCTGGTGCTCCGCGGTGGAACGCCTCGTGCGGGTCGCATGGGGCGTGTGGGGCACGGAAACTAACGGAATGTGTGCGGTGGGGGAAGATGCCGGGCGAGATCGGGCTATCCGGTCCAGCTGGTGAGAAGGCGGACACCCGGGTTCACGGGGCGGGTCGGCGGCCGTGGGGCAACCGAGGGGCCGTGAGGATGTCCGGCGGCCCTGCTCCGCGGGCTGCGCGTCTCAGCGGGCGCTGTCCCTCTGCCGCCGTGTCCGGTCGGTGTCCTCGGGGGCCGGCTGGTCCTCGGTGGGCCGGCCCGGTGAGCGCCGGGCGATGCCTGACGACAGCAGCAGCAGTGCGCCGAGCATCACGAACGGCGCGGCCACGCCCGCGATGCCGGCGATGAGGCCCGCGGCGGCGGGGGCGGCGACCTGGCCGAGGCGGTTGCCGGTCAGGCGGAGCGCGAGGGCCGTGGAGCGGGCGTCGTCGGGGGCGGCCTGGACGACGGTCGTCATGGACAGCGGCTGGCCCACGCCGAGGCAGAAGCCGAGGACGGCGAGGATCAGGGCCAGCGCCCACACCGGCACCGGCAGCGCGATGCCCGCGCACAGCAGGGCCGCCAGCAGACAGGTCACGGTGAGCAGCAGGGACCGGCCGAGCAGCCGCAGCAGCGGTGTGAGCACCAGGCGGCAGGCGATGGTGGCCGCCGCCCGCAGACTGAGCAGCAGGCCGATCACGGACGGGGCGATGCCCCGGTCCTCGCCGACGACGGGCAGGTAGGCGGTGAGGATGTCGGTCGCGGAGAGCACGGCCAGGCTGATGAAGATGCCCGCGGGAACGCCCCGGGCCCGCAGGATGCGGCGGACGGGGACGCGTTCCGCTTGTTCCGCAGGGGACTTGTGCGTGGTACGACGCTGCTCTATGCGCCACAGCGATGTGAACGCCACCGCGGCGCCCGCGCCCGCGACGAGCAGGGCCAGCGCGCTGGTGCCCGCCATGTCCCGGCCGCCGATCAGCGCGCCCGCGGCGATGGGGCCGACGAGCTGGCCGAGCGAGGCGCCGATGGTGAAGTGACCGAAGTTGCGGTCCTGTTCGTGCGGCGCGGACTGGCGTGCGACCAGCGACTGGGCGCCGATGACGAAGCAGAGGTGGCCGAGGCCCATCACCCCGCTCCACAGGGCCATGGCCCACAGGGAGTTCGCGAGGCCGCTCAGCGCGCAGCCGCCGGAGATGAGGACCACGCCGACGGGCAGCAGGGGCGCGCACCGGCCGTGGTCGGTACGGCGGCCCAGGGGCACGGCGGCGAACAGCGGCAGCAGCGCGTACACGCCCGCGATGACGCCGACGGCCCGCTCGTCGGCGCCCAGCGCGAGGGCCCGGTAGGAGACGGCGGGCCGGGCCATCGACACCGCCCCCTGCGCGAAGCTGAAGGCGATGACGAGGCGAAGCAGCCAGCCGCGGTTCCCACCGGGCCCCATGGGTCTGTCCTCCTGTTGGGATAAGGCCGTCAGATGATCCCGAAGAGCATTCCTGCCCCGAGGATGACGAGGCATGTGAGCGCGGCCCACTTCACGACGAACTTGGTGTGGTCGCCGAACTCGACCTTGGCCATGCCGACCAGGACGTACACGGCCGGGACGAGCGGGCTGGACATGTGCAGCGGCTGGCCGACGAGCGAGGCGCGGGCCATCTCCAGCGGCGAGACACCGTGCGCGGCGCCCGCCTCGGCGAGGACCGGCAGGACGCCGAAGTAGAAGCCGTCGTTCGACATGAAGTACGTCAGCGGCAGGCTCAGCAGGCCGGTGACGAAGGCCATGTGCGGGCCCATGCTGCCCGGGATGATGTCCACCAGCCACTTGGCCATGTGCTCGACCATGCCGGTGCCCTGCAGCACGCCGGTGAAGACGGCCGCGGCGAAGACCATGCCGGAGACGTTGAGGACGTTGTCGGCGTGCGCGGCGAGCCGCGCCTTCTGGTCCGGGATGTGCGGGAAGTTGACGGTGAGCACGAGCGCGGCGCCGAGCAGGAACAGCACCGGGATCGGCAGCCACTCCATGATCATGGCGGTGAGCAGCACCACCGTGACCAGCGCGTTGAACCAGTACAGCTTGGGTCGCAGGGTGGCGCGGTTCGGGTCGAGGACCTGCATGGCCTTGTCCTCGGCGGAGTCCTCGGGGCCCTCGGAGCCGTCCGAGGCGTCCGAGGCGTCGGTGCCGGACCCGGCGCCGCCCGTGCGTCCGGTCCCCTTGCCGGCGCCCTTGCCCGGCTTCGAGCCGGCGCCCACCAGGACGGTCTCCGACTCCTCGGCCTTCTCCTCCACCAGGACCTCGTCGAGCGTCAGCACACCGAGCCGCTTCCGCTCGCGCAGGCCGAGGAAGTACGCCATGACGAAGACGGCGAGGAGGCCGACGCCCAGCGCGGGGATCATCGGGACGAAGATCTCGCTGGCGTCCACCTTCAGCGCGGTGGCGGCGCGGGCGGTCGGGCCGCCCCACGGCAACGTGTTCATCACGCCGTTGGCCATGGCGGCCACACCGGTCATCACGACCAGGCTCATCTTCAGGCGCTTGTACAGCGGGTACATCGCCGAGACCGTGATCATGAAGGTGGTCGAGCCGTCGCCGTCCAGCGACACGATCGCGGCGAGCACCGCGGTGCCGACTACGATCCGCATCGGGTCGGCTTTGCAGAAGCGGAGGATTCCGCGGACGATCGGGTCGAAGAGACCGACGTCGATCATCACACCGAAGTAGACGATCGCGAACATGAGCATCGCCGCGGTGGGGGCGAGACTGGTCACGCCGTCGATGACGTAGTCGCCGAGCTTGGCGCCCTTGCCGACGAACACGCAGAACAGCGCGGGAATCAGCACGAGCGCCGCGATCGGCGACATCTTCTTCATCATGATCAGGACCAGGAAGGTCGCGATCATGGCGAAGCCGAGGATGGTCAGCATGAGTGGATACCTAACGTTCGCCCTTGAACATCCCACCAGGGCCGGCGGTGCGACGAGACGTTAGGCGCCTTTAAGCAGCGTTAACAAGACGTTGACGTGCGAGCAATAAGCGCAAAACTGCTGGTCACAGCTTTGCTCAGGTCAGAGGCATGAGCTTTTCGGTCATCCGGACCCCTCTTTTCACTCCGCCGGGGCGACGTCGACGGGCACTCCGTTGAGGACGGCGTTGCCCGACAGCGGGTCGAGGAGGCTGCCGTCGAGGAGCTGGTTGACGTTGACGCCGGGGTCGGTGGAGGCGTGGCTCAGGCGGGTGCCGGGCCGGTCGTGACCCCAGCCGTGGGGCAGGCTCACCACGCCCGGACGCACGCCGTCCGTGACCTCGGCGGGGGCGGTCACCTCGCCCCCTGCGCCCTTGACGCGTACGGCGGCCCCGTCGCGCACGCCGAGCCGCTCGGCGTCCTCGGGGTGGATGTGCAGGGTGCAGCGGTTGGAGCCGCCGGTGAGAGCGGGCACGTTGTGCATCCAGCTGTTGTTGGACCGCAGGTGCCGGCGGCCGACGAGGACCAGCCCGTCGGAACGCTCCCGCAACGCCTCCCGCAGCCTCGGCAGGTCGCCGGCGATCGGCTGCGGCAGCAGCTCCACCTTGCCGCTCCGTGTCTTCAGCGGCTGCGGAAGGCGGGGCCGGAGCGGGCCGAGGTCGATGCCGTGCGGGTGCGCGAGCAGCTTGGCCAGGCTCAGCCCGTCGGGTCGTACGCCGAAGCCGTCGCCGTAGGGACCGAGGCGCAGCATCATGTCGAGCCGCCGCTCCGGGCCGCTTTCGCCGGTGAGCTGCGCGGCGAGTTCCCGCGGGTCGCGGCCGTGCACCGGGGAGTGCGGCTCGGTCACCGCCTTGCCGAGGGTGCCGTCGATGACCATCTGGTCCACGGCGGCGGGGTCGGCACCCTGCATACCGGTCACGGCCAGGATCAGCCGGGCCAGGATCTCGGTCTCGGCCATCCGGCCGGGCTCCAACGGAACGGCGGGGCGGGTGTAGCGGACCTGGTTGCGTACGGCGAGGGTGTTGAAGGCGAAGTCGTGGTGCGGGCTCTGCGAGGGCGGGGGCGGCGGCAGCACGACGTCGGCGTGGCGCGAGGTCTCGTTGAGGTACGGGTCGACGCAGACCATGAAGTCGAGCGAGCCCAGGGCCTTGTCGAGCCGGTCGCCGTCGGGTGCGGACAGCACGGGGTTGGCGGCGACGGTGATGACCACGCGGATCGGCTCGCCCTGGTCGGTGGCGGTGTCGATCTCCTCGGCGAGCGCGGAGAGCGGCAACTCCCCCTTGGCCTCGGGGTGTTCGCTGACCCGGGAGTGCCAGCGCCCGAGCGCGAAGCCGCGGCCGGGCCCGGCGGGGCGCGGGGTCTTGTCGGTGGCGGCCTGCGGGAAGAGGGCGCCACCGGGGCGGTCGAGGTTGCCGGTGAGGATGTTCAGGACGTCGACGAGCCAGCTGGCGAGGGTCCCGTGCGGGACGGTGCAGCTGCCGATGCGGCCGTATACGGCGGCGGTGGGGGCGGCGGCGAGTTCGCGGGCCAGGGTGCGGATGACGGAGGCCTCCACGTCACAGGCCGCGGCGACCGCTTCGGGGGTGAAGTCCCGTACGGCGGCTTGCAGTTCCTCGACGCCCTGGACATGTGGGGCGAGGTCGCCGAGGTCGGCCAGGTCCTCCGCGAACAGCACCTGCGCCATCGCCGCGAGCAGCAGCGCGTCGGTGCCGGGGCGGACGGCGATGTGCCGGTCGGCGAGCTTGGCGGTGCGGGTGCGGCGGGGGTCGATGACGGTGAGGGTGCCGCCGCGGGCCTTGAGGGCCTTGAGCCGGCCGGGGAAGTCCGGGGCGGTGCACAGGCTCCCGTTGGACTCCAGGGGGTTGGCGCCGATGAGGAGCAGGTGGTCGGTGTGGTCCAGGTCCGGCACCGGGATGGCGTTGGCGTCGCCGAACAGCAGGCCGCTGGAGACGTGCTTGGGCATCTGGTCGACGGTGGACGCGGTGAAGAGGCTGCGGGTGCGCAGGCCGCCGATCAGGAGCGGCGGGTAGAGGGCCCCGGCCATGGTGTGCACGTTGGGATTGCCGAGGACGACGCCCACCGAGTCCCCGCCGTACCGCTCCACGACGGGCCGGATGCCGGCGGCGACCGCGTCGAAGGCCTCCTCCCAGGTGGCCTCGCGCAGGTCGCCGTCCTTGCGCACCAGCGGGGTGCGCAGCCGGTCTGGGTCGCTCTCGACGGCGCCGAAGGAGGCGCCCTTGGGGCAGATGAACCCCTTGCTGAAGACGTCGTCGCGGTCGCCGCGGGCGCTGGTGACGCGGGTTCCTTCGATGGTGAGCGTCAGGCCGCAGGTGGCCTCGCACAGGGGGCAGATTCGCAGGGCGGTGCGGGACACGGGTCCTCCCGGGGGACGGCGGCAACGGTGACGCGCGAGCGTGCGGCCGAGCATACCGACCGGTATGCACCGTGGGGAGCCCCTCCGAGGTCTCAGTCCAGCACCCGCGCCAGATACGCCCGCAGCAGCTCCCGCGCCTCCTCGATGATCTTGCCGTCACCCTGCGGATCGACCCGGAAGGCGAGGTGGACGAGGGTGTCGGCGGTCTCCACGGCGACGAGGAAGGTACGGCGCAGATCCTCGTCGGGCTCGCGGTCGAGATAGCCGGAGAGCAGCTCGGTGAGACGCTCGGCGACCCGGTGGTTGGGTTCGCCGCCGCGGGCGCCGACCGGGATCTGGTTGCCGAAGTCGACGAGGGAGAAGCCGGGCGCGGTCCGCTTCATGGCCAGGTACTCGTCGAGCACCGCGTCCAGCGCGGCACGCCAGCCGTCGCCGGTCTCGCTCAGGCGCTCGGTGACCCGCTCCGTGTAGCGCTCCAGGTTGCGCTGGGCGAGCGCGTCCGCCATCTGCCGCTTGTTGCCGAAGAAGCGGTAGACGGAGCCGATGGGCACACCGGCGCGCTCGGCGACGGCCCGGGTGCTCAGGCCGTCGTAGCCGACCTCGTCGAGGAGGTCGGCACAGGCGTCCAGGATCCTGGTCAGGCGTTCGGCGCTGCGCCGCTGCACGGGCGCACGGCGTAGCGAGGTCGCGTCGGGCACGGTGTTCATGATGCCTTTCCGCCGCGGTCCGGTGAACGGTGACCCCCTGCACGGGACCGCACACCCGCAGCACTTCCGGCGGTGCTCCCGGTCGCCTCCGGTTCCGGCCCCGTCCGGGACGCCGTGATGTCGGCCGTGCACTCCACCGGCTTTCCGTCGACGGCCCACACCGTGCCGTCGTCGGCGTACAGGCGGGCGGTGACGTGGTGCGTGCCGCGGGGCACGAGGCGGGCGGCGAGGCGGTACTCGGGGGTGCGGAGCCTGGCCACCAGGTCGCCGTCCACGTAGAGGTACGCCACGCCCCGGCCGGCCTCCGCCTTCGTACCGGTCGGCGAGAGGCGGAAGTCGCGGACGGTCAGCCGCACCTCCCAGGCGCCGTCGGCGCCGGGCTGCACCTCGATGCCGACGCCGGGCGCGCCCCGGTCGCCCATGTCCCGGTACTGCCGCCCGTCCTGGTCCGTGTCGTCGAGGAGCCTGCCCATCGGCGAAGGCGTCGCCCCGATGTTCTGCTCCCGCGCATCGCCGGCGCCGCAGCCCGCGGATCCGGTCAGCAGCAGGACACAGACCGCGAGCACGGCCCGAAGTCCCCGTGTCCACGACATGCCGGGGAGCGTAGGACACCGGCCCGGCGCCTCGGATCCCCCTGTGGTCGGGTTCCGCTCCTCCTCCCTGAGGAGGTCACGGAGGTCATGGATCATCCTCCGGCCGTCCTCTTGCGCGCGGGAAACCGCAATCCTACGGTGTTACATAGGAATCAGAGGGCGAGGGAGCGATCATGAGCGGCGACGCGCGGAAGACCGCGGAGGGACTGACCTATCTCTCGGGTTTCGGCAACGAGCACGGCTCCGAAGCCGTACCGGGCGCACTGCCCGAGGGCCGCAACTCACCCCAGCGGGCCCCGCTGGGGCTGTACGCGGAGCAGCTGAGCGGCACGGCGTTCACGGAACCGAGGGCGCACAACCGCCGCTCGTGGCTGTACCGGATCCGCCCGTCGGCCGCGCACCCGGCGTTCACCAGGACACACAACGGCGCGATCCGCACGGCTCCCTTCACGGAGACGGTGCCCGACCCGAACCGGCTGCGCTGGAACCCGCTGCCCGAACCGCCGGCGGACACGGATTTCGTGAAGGGCCTGTGGACCCTCGGCGGCAACGGCGACGCCACCCAGCGCACCGGCATGGCCGTGCACCTGTACCACGCCACGGCGTCGATGGACCGCGTCTTCAGCGACGCCGACGGCGAGCTGCTGATCGTCCCGGAGCGCGGCGGCCTGCTGCTGCGCACGGAGTTCGGGCTGCTGCACGCGGAGCCGGGCCATGTGGCGCTGGTCCCGCGCGGGGTCCGCTTCCGCGTGGAGCTCCTGGACGCCTCGGCCCGCGGTTACGTCTGCGAGAACTACGGCGCGCCCTTCCACCTCCCCGACCTCGGCCCGATCGGCGCCAACGGCCTCGCAGGCGCCCGGGACTTCAAGGCCCCCGTGGCCGCGTACGAGGACGTCGAGGGCCCGGTGGAGGTGGTGAACAAGTTCTGCGGCAACCTCTGGACGGCCCGTTACGACCACTCGCCGCTCGACGTGGTCGCCTGGCACGGCAACTACGTCCCGTACGTCTACGACCTGCGCCGCTTCAACGTCATCGGGACGATCTCGTACGACCACCCGGACCCGTCGATCTTCACGGTGCTGACGTCCCCGTCGGACACCCCGGGCCTGGCGGGCGTCGACTTCGTGGTCTTCGCGCCGCGCTGGCTGGTGGGCGAGGACACCTTCCGGCCGCCGTACTTCCACCGGAACGTGATGAGCGAGTACATGGGCCTGATCGAGGGCGCCTACGACGCCAAGGCCGCTGGTCCAGGGGGCTTCGTGCCGGGCGGCGGCTCGCTGCACAACATGATGTCGGCGCACGGACCGGACCGGGAGACGTTCGAGAAGGCGAGCGCGGCCGAGCTGAGGCCGCAGAAGATCGACGACGGGCTGGCGTTCATGTTCGAGACCCGCTGGCCGGTGACGCTGACACCGCACGCGGCGCGGGCGGAGCACCTGCAGCGGCGGTACGACGACGTCTGGCAGGGCCTCGAACGGCATTTCGGCCCCTTGCACTGATCCGTCCCGGCCGGTACGGATGACAGCCGTGACCTCCTTCGCCCCGGACTCCATCGTCCTGAACCGCAAGCTCCCCCTGTGGTACCAGGTGTCGCAGTCGCTGCGCGCCTCGATACTCGGCCGCTCGCCGCGGGACCCGCTGCGCCTGCCCACGGAGGAGCAGCTGGCCGGGCACTACGGGGTGAGCGTGCTGACCATGCGGCAGGCGTTGAAGGAGCTGGAGGACGAGGGGCTGATCACCCGCCACCGGCGGCGCGGCACGTTCATCGAGCCGCACGCGCGCAGGGGCACCCCGGTACGCCTGCTGGGCTCGGTGGACGCGATCGTGGCGCAGCAGTCCGGCATGACCACCGAGCTGCTGGACCACGGCCACGCGCCCGTGCCGGCCGAACTCGCCGAGCACTTCCCGGACCTGGCTCAGGTCGCGACGTACCACCGCCTGCGCAGCGACGAGAAGACCGGCGAGCCGACCAACCACGCCCGCAACTACGTCCGTCCCGAGCTGGCCGCCCGTATCGACCTGGACGACCTGACCCGCTGGCCGATGACCAAGGTGCTGCGGGACGTCCTCGGGGCGGACATCAGCCGCATCACGGACACCGTGGAGGCACGCCTGGCGGACCCGGAGACGGCCCGGCTGCTCGAAGTCCCGCTGCTCAGCCCGATCCTGCACTACACGGGCGTCACGTACGACGCGGACGGGCGGGTGCTGGACGCGGCGGTCATCCACTACCGCGGGGACCGCTTCTCCTTCACGGTGACGCTGGACGCCACCTGACTCCGCTGTCCGTATCAGGCCGTACGATGCCCAGCGTGACGCACGACGACGCTCCGCTGCTGGCGGACCTCATGCCGTGGTCCGTCGCACCGCCGCGGCTCGGCCGGGGGTGGCCGGCGGCCCCCGACGCGGTGTCCCTCAGAGCCCGCTGGGACGCCTTCATAAAGGCGGAGGGCCCCGACCGCGAGGCCTTGCTGGAGCCGACGCGCTCACGCACGCTGCACACCGCGGTCGGCGGGCTGCCGGGCCGGACCGCCGGCACCGAGAAGCTGGCGCGCGCCTCGGGCCCCTGCCCGGAGCCGGTGCGCGTGCTGCGGGCGCCCTTCGACGAGCAGTGGCTCATCCCCGACCACCGGCTGATCGACGCGGCCCGTCCCGAGCTGTGGCGGGTGGCGGACGAGCATCAGGTCTTCGTCGTCGAGACGGACGGTCCGCCCGGGCCCCACCTCCTCGCCACGTCCCGGCTCCCCCTGCTCCGTCCCGGCCGCATCCGCCCGCTGTACCGCCGCCCCGGCGGCGAGGAGCCGAACCTGGCGCCGGGCCTGCTCGACCACCTGGCCACCCGCCTGGGCCACGCGCCCGCTCCGCTGGACGTCCTGGCCTGGATCGTGGCGACGGTCGGCCCCGGCCACGCCGTCCCCCTCACCGAGGACTCCGCACTGTGGGCGCGGGGCGTGGAACTGGGCCGTCGCATGCTGTGGCTCATGCGCCGCGACGGCGAACGCCCCAGACTCCCGGGCGGCCGCCGCCCGTACGTGCGCGCTCCGCTGCCGTCCCGCCCGCTCACCCTCCACTACGACCCCGACGAGGAGGCCCTGCATCTGGACGGGGGCCGCATCTCACCGGTGCCGCAGGAGGCGTGGGACTTCGAAGCCGGCGGAGTGCGCGTCCTGGAGCAGTGGTTCACGGCCCGCACGGCCGGAGCGGAACCGGGCACGCTGTCGGCGATCCGCCCGGCGACATGGCCGCAGGCCTGGACGTCGGAGCTGCTGGAGCTGATCACCGTGCTGGCGTTGCTGGCCGAACTGCGGCCGCGGCGGGAGGAGCTGACGGTGACGGCCCAGATCACCGCGGCGGAACTGAGGAAGGCGGGCGTGCTTCCGGTGCCGGAGTCGGCGCGCAGGCCCGCCTCGGTGCTGGACGGCCACGAAGAGGGCCCCGAGGGACAGCTGACGCTCCTGTGAACGCAGAAGTCCCCCATCACCGCCGGGCGGGGAGGCGGTACGGATGGGGGACAAGCCCGCGCTCGGGAACACACCGGGGCGCTGCCGCGTGCCGTGGGGATGACGGACGACAGAGGGGCAGCGCCGTGCCGGGACGGTGTGGTCGCCTGAGCGCGGGTCTCAGTTGCCGCCGAACAGCGAACGGCGCAGTCGGCGCAGTGGTGCGAAGAGCGAGACCCGGCGTACCCGTGCGCCCCTGCCGCTGCGCTCCTGCGTGGTGTCACGCGCGGTCAGCTCACGCATCAGCGAGGTCGCCTCGACGGTCTCCCGCTGCGGGACGGCAGGCCCGCCCAGCACCGAGAGATGGCGGTCGAGACGCGAGCTGGTCGCGCTGCTCCCGCAGGTGATCGCAGGGACCCTGGCCCTGCTGCGCACTGTTATCTGTTCCATGTCACTCCCCACCCGTACGAGTCCACCCGGCCCGGGCAGAGTAACCCTATCGCCCCCATGGGGCACGCGTGTATCGCGGTCACAGGATTCACTTTCCCCGTAAGGGGGTTGGCGATAACTCTACGATCACTCTCCGAATCCGACTGATTTCAGGGCGAGTTGGACAATTGGCTGAGTGGTGGGCTGTGCCGACCCCCCGTCAGGTTCGACGGTCACGGCCAGCGATGTGGCGGACATGTCGAGACCGGACGCGACCAGCGGCGTGTCGCCCACGAAGAGCCCGAGGGAGCGCGGTTGCGCATCGGGGCGCATGAGCCACAGCTGGCGCACGCGGCCGCTCGGCGGGTCGCCGTAGCCGCTCAACGTGACCACCGCACGCCTCTCGGATGCGGAGGCGATCACTCCGATACTGCGGCCCCGGGCGTCCCCGTCACCGGCCGCGCGGGCGTCGGGAGCTGACAGAACGTGGGCGATCTCACGTGCCTGGGCGCGCTCGGCGTTCAGCTGGTCCTGTGTCCGGTTCGCCTGGACGGCGAAGAGCGAGGCGACGACGAGGGCCGCGGCGGCCGTGGCCGTGGCGAACGGCACCAGCAGGGGGCGCGGCCGAGGCCTGTGGGAGCGGGCGGGCGGCGGCCGGGTGCCCCACACGTGCGGCGGCAACTGTGGGGCGCGCACACGCCCCTCGTCCTGCCGGACGGGCTCCTGGGGGGTGGTGCGTACGGCGGCCAGGACCCGGTCGCGCAGGGCGGCCGGCGGCGGGGCGGCCGTCGACCAGGCGAGGCGGACGGCGTCCTCGGACAGGGCCCGTACCTCGGCGGCGCAGCGGCCACAGTCCTTCAGGTGCTTCTCGAAGCGGACCCGTTCCGCGGGCTCCAGGGCGTCGAGCGCGTAGGGGGCGGCGAGGGAGTGCAGGTCCTCGCGGCGCAGCAGTCGGTCGACGAGGTTCATGCGACGCCTCCCAGGCACTGGCGCAGCCGGGTCAGTCCGTCGCGCATCCGCGTCTTCACCGTGCCCAGCGGCAGGGAGAGCCGCTCGGCCACCTCACGGTACGTGTAGCCCTCGTAGTAGGCGAGGGTGACGGACTGCCGCTGGAGCGCGGTGAGGCGGTCCAGGCAGCGGCGTACCCACTCCCGTTCGAGTCCGGCCTCGACCTCCTCGGCGACCTGGTCGAAGGCGGGCCCTCCGGCGCGCAGTGCCTCGCGCTGCTCACGCTCGCCTGCCGCGCGGGCGCTGCGCACGCGGTCCACGGCACGCCGGTGGGCGAGGGTGAGGATCCAGGAGAGGGCACTGCCCCGCCCCGGGTCGAACCGCGCGGCCGACCGCCACAGTTCGAGCAGCACCTCCTGAGCCACCTCCTCGGACTGGGCCGGGTCGCGCACCACGCGCCGTACGAGCCCGTACACCGGACCGGACACCAGTCCGTACAACTCCTCGAATGCGTTCTGGTCGCCGCCTGCCACGAGCACGAGCAGCTCGTCCGCCTCCACTCGGTCCCCCTCTCCACGGCCCCACAGGGCCTGTCCCTTCCCGCAAGGCATTCGCAACGAACACACCTCCGGATGGGCTTACGGATCAGCGTGGCGAAAACGCGGGTCCCAGCCGATGAAACAAGTTTTCAACTGCTCCGTAAGAACGTTTGAGATTCGACCAATCCACCCTGCCGACCGCTCCGAATGGCGTGTGTCAGGCAAGTTGGCACAGAGGACGGACGGCATGACACCTATCTCCCAGAGCGGTACGGGTCGCAGGAGCGTCGCGACCCTGATCTGTGGTGCGCTGGCCGCCGGGGGGCTCGCAGCCGCCGGCGTGACCGCGCTGGACCCCGGGGAGGCCTCCGCCTCCAGCCACCGGGAGGCCCCGCTGATCTCGGGCACCCCGCAGTACGACAACACGGACGTGTACGCGTTCGTCAGCCCGGACAAGCCGGACACGACGACGATCGTCGCGAACTGGATCCCGATGGAGGATCCGGCCGGCGGACCGAACTTCTTCACGTTCGCCGAGGACGCCCAGTACGACCTGCGCATCGACAGCAACGGTGACGCGCAGGAAGACCTGCTGTTCCGGTACACGTTCAAGACGCACACGAAGAACGACAAGACGTTCCTGTACAACACGGGCCCGGTCACCAGCCTCGACGACCCGGACCTCAACATCACGCAGACGTACGACATCGAGCTGATCAAGCTGCGCCACCTGAAGGCGGTGTCGAAGACGAAGGTCGCCGACGATGTGCCGGTGGCCCCGTCGAACGTCGGCAAGGCGTCGATGCCGGACTACAACACGCTGCGCGAGCAGGCGATCCACAAGCTCGCCGGCGGCGCCCAGACGTTCGCCGGGCAGGCCGACGACCCGTTCTTCCTGGACCTGCGCGTCTTCGACCTGCTGTACGGCGGGAACCTGTCCGAGGTCGGCAACGACACGCTCAAGGGCTACAACGTCAACTCGATCGCCCTGCAGGTCCCCAACAGCTTCATCACCGAGTCGCACGACCAGCCCGTCGTCGGCATCTGGTCGACGACGCAGCGCAAGAACGCGCAGGGCTACTTCTCGCAGGTGTCGCGTCTCGGCAGCCCGCTGGTGAACGAGGTCGTGAACCCGCTGAAGGACAAGGACAAGTTCAACGCGTCCGCGCCGCGGGACGACGCGCAGTTCCTGGAGAACGTCACCAACCCCGAGCTGCCCAAGCTCATCGAGGCGATCTACAAGATCCCGGCCCCCAAGGAGCCGCGCAACGACCTCGTCGACGTCTTCCTCAAGGGCGTCGAGGGCCTCAACCAGCCGCCGCACGTGACGCCGTCGGAGCAGCTGCGCCTCAACACCTCGATCAAGCCGGCCGCCAAGCCGAAGCGGCTCGGTGTGCTCGACGGCGACAACGCGGGCTTCCCGAACGGGCGCCGGCTGACGGACGACGTGATCGACGCCTCGCTGCAGGTCGTCGAGGGTGAGCTGCTGGGCGCCAAGAACGACCTGGGTGACGCGGTCGACGAGAACGACAAGAAGTTCGGCAAGTCCTTCCCGTACCTGGCCAACCCGACGGAGGGGTCGCGCGGCCCGCTCGCCAAGGGCGTGGACGGCGGCAACGACGTCCGCAGCCAGCTGGGCGACGCGCTGCAGCCGGCGGGCGCCGCCGGTACCGACGACACCACCCTGATCGCCGCCTCCGCGGGCGCCGGCGCGGCCGGGATCCTGCTGATCGGCGGCGGCCTGATGTGGTGGCGCCGGATGCGGAACCGGGCGTACTAGGCCCGGCCCGGCCGGCGGGTCGGGCCACGGCGCCCGACCCGCCGGGCTCCGGCCCACCGCCCCACCGACTGGCGCGGCCCGCGCACCCATCCCCCACGGCGCGGGCCGCGCCGCACCACCACAAGGTGCGTTCACTGCACGTCGATGCACGTCGATGCACGTCGATTGAGGAGAGGGCATGGCCCCGCGTACGAACGACAGCGAGCCGGAGGCAACCGGCGGGTCCGGGGAAGCGCGCCGCGCAGAGCCGGACGACGGGTCCGGGGAAGCGCAGGGCACGGAACCGCACGGCGAAGCCGGAGAAGCGCAGGGCACACAGTCCGCCGGCGAGTCCGGGGAAGCCCGCGGCACGGAGGCAACCGGCGAGTCTGCAGGTCGGCGCGGCGCGGGGCCGGTTGGCGGACCCGAAGAAGGACGCGGCGCGAAGCAGGCGGGCGAGCCAGGAGGTCGGCGCGGCGCGGAAACGACCGGCGAAGCCGGGGAAACCCGCGACGCGGAACCCAGCCCCCGACCCGAAGAAGGACCCAACGCGAAGCCGACCGGCGAGCCACAGGACCGACGCGACGCGAAGGCGACCGGCGAAGCCGGGGAAACCCGCGGCGCAGAGCTGCGCCTCGGCGCAGTGTCCGGTGTGCGTGCTGCCGCGGGCGTCGCCTCCGCCGAGCAGCGTGTCGCCGCTGTTCGTCGTGTCGCTGCCGCCGGGCGGCGCTGGCGGGCCGCTCGACTCGCCGGGTGTGCCGCGCTGCTGGCCGTCGCGATGACCGGCGGGGCCATCGCCCTCGGGGGCGCTCGGGACAGCGGCAGCGCACCCGTGGCCGCCGCGCCCGCTGCCGTGTCACCGGCCCTGCTCGCCGGCCGGGACCTCGACGCGAGCATCCGCGCCCTGCAGAGCCATCTCCGCAGCCAGCCGAAGGACTTCGGCGCCTGGGCCACCCTCGGGCTCGCCTACGTCGAGCAGGCCCGCACCAAGGGTGACCCCTCCCGCTACCCGCAGGCCGAGCGCGCCCTCGACCGCTCCCTCGACCTGAAGCCCGGCAACGACCAGGCCCTCGCAGGCCGCGCCGCCCTCGCGGCCGCCCGCCATGACTTCCCCGGCGCCCTGAAATACGCCGACCAGGCCCTGGAGCAGAACCCCTACAGCGAACGCGCCCTGTCCTCCCGGATCGACGCCCTCGTCGAACTCGGCCGCTACGACGACGCGGCGAAGGCCGCCGACACCGCCGACGCCAGGCGGCCCGGCGTCCCGGTCTTCACCCGGTACGCGTACGTACGGGAGCTGCGCGGCGACGTGGCCACCGCACGACGGGTGCTGGAGCAGGCGCTCGCCACCGCGACCTCCCCGGGAGACGTGGCGTACGTCGCCACCCAGCTGGGCCAGCTCGCCTGGAACCAGGGCGACCACAAGGCCGCGCTCCACCACTACGCCCGGGCCCTCGCCGCCGACGACACCTACCTCCCCGCCCTGGAGGGCCGGGCCCGCGCACAGGCCGCGAGCGGCGACCGGGCGGCCGCCATCGAGGGCATGGAGGCGGTCGTCGCCCGCTCCCCGCTCCCCGGCCCGCTCGTCGAGCTCGGCGAGCTGTACGAGGCCCGCGGCGCGAAGGGCGACCGGGCGAAGGCCGGGAACCAGTACGCCCTCGTCGACGCCTGGACGGCCCTCGCCCGCGCCAACGGCGTCAACGCCGACCTCGACACCGCGCTCGCCGCCGCCGACCACGGCGACAAGGCGGCCGCCCTGCGCGCGGCCCGCGCCGAATGGGACCGCCGCCACACCGTGCACACCGCGGACGCCCTCGCCTGGGCGCTGCACGTCAACGGCCGCGACGAGGAGGCCCTGCCGTACGCGCGCACGGCCACGGCCGGCGGCTACCGCAACGCCGCCTTCCTCTACCACCGCGGCATGATCGAACGCGCCACCGGCCACGAGAAGGACGCACGCGACCATCTGAAGGCGGCCCTGAAGCTCAACTCCGGCTTCTCGACCCTGGGCGCCCAGGAGGCCCGTACGGCCCTGAAAGACCTGGAGGCGGCCCAGTGACCCCCCACCGTCTGCTCGCCTCCGGAGCGGCCGTCCTCACGGCCGCCGGCGCACTCGCGCTGCTCCCCGCCGCCACCGCCGGCGCGCACCCCCTCGGCAACTTCACGGTCAACCGCTACGACGGCCTCGTCGCCGCCCCCGGCGAGCTGCGCGTGGACCACGTCGAGGACCTCGCCGAGATCCCGGCTACGCAGGCCGAACCGGACGTCGCGCGGCTGGGCATGACCATGTGGGCCCGGCAGCGGTGCGCGAGGGCGGCGGAGGACAGCGAGGTCACCGTCGACGGGCGTACGGCCGCGCTCACCGTGGAGAGCAGCCACGCGCGCGTGCGGCCCGGTCAGGCGGGACTCGACACCCTCCGGGTGGAGTGCCGGCTGAAGGCTCCGCTGCCCGAGCGCGACACGGTCGCCCTCGGCTTCCACGGCGCCGGTGCGGACTCCGGTCCCGGCTGGCGGGAGATCACCGCGCGCGGCGACCGCATGACGCTCGCCGCGTCGGACGTGCCGAAGACGTCGGTCTCCCGTGAGCTGACCCGCTACCCGGAGGAGTTGCTCTCCTCCCCCGCCGACACCGCCACCGCGTCCCTGCGTGTGCGCCCCGGCGGCCCGGCCCTGGCAGACACGCAGGGGTCGCGGGAGGACCGGGGGGACGCTCCCGCCTCCTCCGTCCTGCCGCGCGGCGCCGACCGCTGGACCAGGGCGCTGGACTCCCTGGTCGCCCGCCACGACCTCACCGTCGGCTTCGCCGCCCTGGCCCTCGTCATCGCGGTCGGGCTCGGCGCGATGCACGCCCTCGCACCGGGCCACGGCAAGACCCTGATGGCGGCCACCGCGGCCGCCCGGGGCGGCAGGGCCCGGCTGAAGGACGTGCTGCCGATGGCCGCCTCCGTGACGGTCACCCACACCCTGGGCGTGGTCGCCCTCGGCGTCCTGGTCACGGCCGGTTCGGCGGCGGCTCCCTCGGTGATCGCATGGCTCGGTATCGCCAGCGGCGTCCTGGTGACCCTGGCGGGGGCGAACCTCGTACGCCGGGCCTGGCGCAACCGCGGACACGCACACAGCCACGGCCACTCCCCCGCGCACGGCCACGGGCACACCCACGGCCATGGGCACGACCACGGCCATGGGCACGACCACGAGCACGGACACGACCACACACACGAGAACCCGCACGGACACGAGCACTCGCGGCAGGCCGACCCCGACCGCGCCCCCGTCCTGGTCGCCGCCCACAGCCATGCCCCTGCCACAGCAGACGGCCACGCCCCGTCCCCCGACGGCCGGCCCCACCCCCACCCCCACCACGCTCACGACCACGGCGACAGCGGTGAGCACGAGCACGGTCACCACCACGACCACCAGCACGGCCACGGGCACCACCACCCGCACTCCCACGGCATCGAGCACACCCACGGCGGCTCCACCCATACCCACGCCGTCGCCCCCACCCTCCGCGGCACGATCCTCCTCGGCTTCGCCGGCGGCCTCGTGCCCAGCCCCTCCGCCGTCGTGGTGCTCGTCGGCGCCGCGGCGCTGGGCAAGGCCTGGTTCGGGCTGCTGCTCGTCGTGGCGTACGGCGCCGGGCTCGCTCTCACCCTCACCGCGGCGGGCTACGCCGTCGTCAAGGCGGGCAGCGGAGTGACCCGGCTCCTGGACCGGGGCCCCCGCTGGACGACGGGCCCCATGGCGAGGCTGGTCCGCAGGACCGCCCCGCTGGGATCCGCGTTCGCCGTCCTCGTCCTTGGGGCGGGACTGGTGTTCAAGGGGGCGGCATCCGCACTCGGCTGAGCTACTTTCATGAGGAAAGGGAAGAATCACCCGGATGCGAATGGGGGCACCGTGTCCGAAGAACCGGGCCGTGAGCGTGTGATCGCCGGCCGCTACCGTCTGCTGTCCCCGCTCGGCGAGGGCGGCATGGGGACCGTGTGGCGCGCCCGCGACGAGGTGCTGCACCGGGAGGTCGCCGTCAAGGAGGTGCGCGCGCCCGCCGGGCTGGCCAACTCCGACGTCGAGCGCATGTACGCCCGGCTGGAGCGCGAGGCGTGGGCCGCTGCCCGGGTCGCCCATCACAACGTGGTCACGGTGTACGACGTGGCCATGGAGGGCGGCCGCCCCTGGATCGTCATGGAGCTGGTCCGCGGCCTGTCCCTGGCCGACCTGCTGGAGGCCGAGGGCCCGCTGTCGCCGCAGCACGCGGGGCACATCGGTGCCGAGGTGCTGGGCGCGCTGCGGGCCGCGCACGCGGCCGGGGTGCTGCACCGGGACGTGAAGCCCGCCAACGTCCTGCTGGCCAACGACGGCCGGGTGGTGCTCACCGACTTCGGCATCGCCATGGTGGAGGGCAGCTCCGCGCTGACCATGACCGGGGAGGTCATCGGCTCCCCCGAGTTCCTCGCCCCGGAGCGGGCGCTCGGCCGCACGCCGGGTCCCGAGTCCGACCTGTGGTCGCTGGGCGTGCTGCTGTACGCGGCCGTCGAGGGCACCTCCCCCTTCCGTCAGAACACCCCGCTGAGCACCCTGCGAGCGATCGTCGACGAGGAGCTTCCGCCGCCGCACCGGGCGGGCCCGCTCGCTCCGGTCATCGAGGGCCTGCTGCGCAAGGACCCGGCCGAGCGGCTGCCCGCCGAGCAGGCGGAGCGGGACCTGCGGGTCATCGGCGCCGGGGGCACCCCCTCCGGGAGAGACACCCCCCGCGCGGACACGGCGCCCACGGCTCCGTACACACCGACGGCCGCGGCACCACCTCGCCGGCACCCTTCGACACCGCCGTACGCCACACCGACCGCTTCCGGGCGTGCCGCCCCGACGGCCACCACCCCACCGGAACGCAACCGACGCGCCGCCGCCGTCCTGATCGCCGGCCTGGCAGCCCTGGCGCTGGCCACGGCGGGACTGACGTACGCGCTGCTGAACCGGGACGGTGGCGGTGACGGTGGGAACGGCACCGCGAACGACCGGGGCGCGAGCGTGAGTTCGCCCGCCCCGAGCCGGACGTCTCAGAGCGAGGAGGAGCCGACGCCGTCCCCCACCCGGAGCAGCAGCCCGGCGAGCACTCCCCCGGCTCAGTCGGTGAGCGTGAACCTGGCGGGGAGCAACACGGAGTACTCCGGCACCTGTCCACCGCCGCGCGACCAGGCGCCCGCCTTCACGGCGACGTTCACGGTGGGACGGTTGCCGACGCAGGTGAGCTATCGCTGGGTGTCGCAGGACGGCTCGGTCGCCGACCAGGGATGGAAGACGCTGTCCTTCCCGGAGGGCGGTGACCGCTCGAAGCAGGACACGGTGGTCGTGACGACGCACGACGACAGCGGGACGTTCGAGGACGAGATCAGCGTCGAGGTGCGCTCCCCGGTGCGCACGACGTCCGACTCGGTGCCGTTCTCGGTGACGTGCGAGACGGAGACCCCGACGGGCGGGGCCTCCCCTTCTCCTTCCGTTTCCGGATCCCCGTGAGGGACCGGGCGGCAGGCTCAGGCGGCGCTGTCGAGCACCGGCAGATAGCCGCCCGACTGGCCGGGCGCGGTGGGGTGGTAGGACTCGCCGATGTTGAGCCAGTTGACGCTGTGCAGCCAGGAGCTGCCGGAGCAGATCTCATGGCCGGTGAAGGTGGGACGGACGTCGCCGAAGCTGAAGCCGTGGTCGGCGGCGCGCTTGGCGATGGCGGTGTCGAGGTAGTCGGCCGCGTCGTTGATCGCCTTCCGCTTGGTCTCGGAGAGGCCTAGGCAGGACGTGCCGAGCTTGTAGAAGCGGGGGTAACCGATGACGACGACGTGCGCGTTGGGCGCCTTGGAGCGGATCGCCGAGTAGACGCTGTCCAGCTTGCCGGGCAGGGTCGAGTCGACGTACGCCTTCGCGGTGTTGATCCGCGACAGGCAGGCGCTGTCGGACTGGGTCACACACGTCGTCATGACGTCGGCGAAACCGGCGTCGTTGCCGCCGACGGTGAGGGAGACCAGGGCGGTGGAGGTGCTGAGGGGGCCGAGCTGACTGCTCAGAACATCACCCGTTCGGGCGCCCGAGCAGGCCGTGAAGTCGAACGACGAGGGGGAATGGGCGGCGGCCCAGAGGTACGGGTAGGCCTTCGTGCTGCGTTTGCAGTCGCCGCTGGAGCTGATGTAGCTGCCCGCCCCGACCCCCGAGGAGTAGGAGTCGCCGAGCGCCACGTAGCCGCCCGCGGCGGCGAGTTGGGAAGCCTGCGCCGTCGCGGCCCCGGTGAGGGCGGTGGCGGCGGCGAGGAGGAGCGAGCTCATGAAGCCGACAAGTCGGGAACGTCTCATGGAACCTCCCTTTAGCAGGATCTCTGCTGTAACCGTCGTAGCAGCTACGCGTGTTGACAGGAAGTGTCCATGCCAAGACTTTTCGCCCCTTTCCCCGATGCTCACCAGGCGCTGATCGCTTGTTTTGTTACGTGCTCATGACAGATTTGTTGACGAGTGCTCAACTCTCTTGTTCTACCCCTGTAGTTGGCCCAGGCTTTACCCCGGCCCGGGAGCGGAACGCGGCGCTGCCGGGCGTGTGCGCGATCACGTGCACACCCCCACAGACGCGCGCACCACCCAGCGCGCGCCGCCTAGAGGAGGACTCCCTCGTAATGGCACAACTGCGTAGCAAGAGAATCCGGATCGCCGCGATAGCCGGCGTGGCGACCGTCGCCCTCGCGGGCGGGCTCACCTCCCTCCCCGCCCACGCCGCCCCGGCGGAGGGCAGGGTGCTCGCCGCCGACTCCCCCACGGCGATCAAGGACAGTTACATCGTCACGCTCAAGAAGAGCGCCGGCCTCAAGGCCTCCTCGGCCGCGGGCAAGGACCTCGTCGAGGAGTACGGCGGCACGGTGAAGAAGACGTTCAGCAAGGCGCTGAACGGCTACACGGCCACCCTCTCCGCCACCGAGGCGGGGCGCCTCGCCGCCGACCCGGCGGTGGCCTCCGTCGAGCAGAACCAGCGCGTCCAGCTCGCCGACACCACGCAGTCCAACGCCCCCTGGGGCCTGGACCGCGTCGACCAGACCTCCCTGCCGCTCTCCGGCACCTACACCTACCCGGACAGCGCGGGCAGCGGCGTGACGGTGTACGTCATCGACACCGGCGTCCGCATCACCCACCAGCAGATCAGCGGTCGCGCCTCCTACGGCTACGACGCCGTCGACGGCGACACCACCGCCTCCGACGGCAACGGTCACGGCACCCACGTGGCCACCACGGTCGCGGGCACGACCTACGGCGTCGCCAAGAAGGCGAAGATCGTGGCGGTCCGGGTGCTGAACAACAGCGGCTCCGGCACCACGGCGGGCGTGATCGCGGGCATCGACTGGGTGACCGCCAACCACTCCGGCCCGTCGGTCGCCAACATGTCGCTCGGCGGCGGCGCCTCCACGACGCTGGACACGGCGGTCCGCAACTCCATCGCGAGCGGTGTGACCTACGCCGTCGCGGCGGGCAACAGCAGCACCACGGCCTCCTCGTCCTCCCCGGCGCGCGTCTCCGAGGCCATCACGGTCGGCGCCACCACCAGCACCGACGCCAAGGCCAGCTACTCGAACTACGGTTCGTCCCTGGACCTCTTCGCGCCCGGTTCCTCGATCACGGCCGGCTGGTACACCAGCGACACCGCGACCAACACCATCTCCGGTACGTCGATGGCGACTCCGCACGTCGCGGGCGCGGCCGCCGTCTACCTGGCGAACCACACCTCGTCCACGCCGGCCCAGGTCGCCACGGCCCTGGTGAACGGCGCGACGACCGGCAAGGTCACCAGCGCGGGCACCGGTTCCCCGAACCGGCTGCTGAAGATCGTGCCGTGACATCGCCCTGAGCTCGTCCTGAATTCCGGTGCCCCGGAGGCTGCTTGAGCCTCCGGGGCACATCTGTTCGGGAGCGGCCGAGAAACCGGCACGACCACAGAGAGCGTCTTGACGGTTACCGTGCGACTGCGCCACATTGAAGCCCGGCATCCGGCGCTTCGGGGGCAAAGTCGCCCATGCACGCCATACGTATCAAGCCAGCCGCAACGGGCGGCGCCGGGCGGGCGCGGCCAGGACCGGGGAGGAACCTGGCACGCCCGCGCGAGACCTCCGAAGAAACGGTGCCGGACGGGCAAACCAGCAAAAAGGGGAGGCCTGGCGTCAGGTCTTGCCATAGTTGTTCAATCGTCAATACCGTCATACAACTACCCGCATCGGTCCGTCGGTCAGCGGCTCCAGGGGAGGGCTCAGGGACCGCGACGGCCCGGGCGGGGCGCGGTAGGGGGGTGCCGTGCTCGGTGACCGCAACTGTGACCGAGCCGTGCCGCGCGGTCGGCTGCCGTTCTCAGGGGCCGGCCAGCTTTGCCAGCTCACCCGGCGTGCACGGAGTTCCATCCCGTCGTGCCGTGCGTGAGAACCCCCCTTTCGAACCGGACACACAACCGGGCCGCCCAGGGGCGGGCGGTCCACCGGACGAGAGGGACCAGACTCATGACCTCAGTTCTGCCCCCGGCGAGTACGGGGAAAGACCCATCGACCGCCGGCGCCTACCGGCCCATCTCCTCTCACCTGGCCATCGCGCCACCGGTGAGCGTGGTCATCCCCGCCATGAACGAGGCGGAGAATCTCCCGTACGTCTTCAAGACGCTGCCCGACTGGATACACGAGGTCGTCCTGGTGGACGGCAACTCCACCGACAACACCGTGGAGGTGGCCCGGGAGCTGTGGCCGGACGTCAAGGTCGTCGAGCAGCGCGGCAAGGGCAAGGGGGACGCGCTGATCACCGGGTTCCAGGCCTGCACCGGAGACATCATCGTGATGGTCGACGCGGACGGCTCGGCCGACGGCCAGGAGATCGTGTCGTACGTCTCCGCCCTCGTCTCGGGCGCGGACTTCGCCAAGGGCTCCCGCTTCGCCAACGGCGGCGGCACCGACGACATGACCTTCATCCGCAAGCTCGGCAACCGGGCCCTGTGTGCGGTGGTCAACCGTAAGTTCGGCGCCCGCTACACCGATCTCTGCTACGGGTACAACGCGTTCTGGCGGCACTGCCTGGACAAGATCGACCTCGACTGCACGGGCTTCGAGGTGGAGACCCTGATGAACATCCGGGTCGTCAAGGCCGGGCTCAAGGTGCAGGAGATCCCCAGCCACGAGTACCTGCGCATCCACGGCACGAGCAACCTGCGGGCCGTGCGGGACGGGCTGCGCGTGCTGAGAGTGATCCTGCAGGAGCGCTCCAACCGCCGCGCCCTGCGCAGCCGTTCGCACTCACCGATGCTCGACACGGTCCGGGGGAAGGTGTCTTGAGCGGTCCCGGCATCTCCGTCGTGATCTGTGTCTACACCGAGGACCGCTGGGAGGACATCCTCGCGGCGGTCTCCTCGGTGCGGGCGCAGTCCCACCCGGCCCTGGAGACGCTGCTGGTCGTCGACCACAACGAGGCGCTCCAGGACCGGCTGGCCAAGGAGTACAAGGAGGCCGGGGACGTGCGGGTGCTCGCCAACGCGGGCCCCCGCGGCCTGTCCGCCGGCCGCAACACCGGCGTCGCCGCCTCGCGCGGCGAGGTCATCGCCTTCCTCGACGACGACGCCGTGGCCGAGCGGGACTGGCTGAAGCACCTCGCTTCCGGCTACGCGCACCCGGAGGTCATGGCGGTCGGCGGGCGTACGGTGCCGATCTGGGCGTCGGGCCGCCGGCCCACCTGGTTCCCGGAGGAGTTCGACTGGGTGGTGGGCTGCACGTACCGCGGTCTGCCACCGGGCCGCGTCCGCGTCCGCAACGTACTCGGCGGCAACGCCTCGTTCCGCCGTACGGCGTTCGACGCGGCGGGCGGCTTCGCCACCGGCATCGGGCGGGACGGCGACAAGCGCCCACTGGGCTGCGAGGAGACGGAGCTGTGCATCCGGCTCACCCGCGCCCGGCCGGACGCGGTCCTGCTGATCGACGACCGGGCGGTCATCCACCACCGGGTGCCCGAGGCGCGCGAGCACTTCGGGTACTTCCGCACCCGCACCTACGCCGAGGGCCTGTCCAAGGCGCTGGTGGCGCGCAGTGTCGGCGCCGGCAAGGGACTGGAGTCGGAGCGCCGCTACACCACACGCGTCCTGCCGGCCGGGGTGGCCCGCGGGCTGCGGGACGCCCTGCTGTCCCGGCCGGGCGGTGCGGGCCGGGCGGCTGCGATCGTCGCCGGGGTGCTCACGGCGGCGGGCGGCTATGTGGTGGGGAGCGTGCGGGCACGCAGGGGCGGGGCGACGTTCTCGGTGCCACCGGTCGAGCGGGGTGCCCATGGGTGAGGGCACACTCATGACCGGAGCCCTCCTGTCTGGGAGCCACCGCGTGGGCGGGGCGGCTCTGACTGAAGGCCACTGCCTGGGCGCGGCGGCTCTGACTGGACCCCGGCATCCGCGCGGGACGCCACTGACTGGGGACCGCTGCGTGGGCAGGGCGGCTCTGGCCGAGGGCGCCCACATTCCTGGGCCGCCTTCGGCCGAGGGCGCGTACACGATCCGCGCGCGCCCGACCGACAACGCCCGCTCGACTCGCGCGCCCCTGATCCACAACGCGTCCACGGCTCGGGGGTGCCCATGAGCGACGTGCCCGTGCCCATCCTGATGTACCACGCCGTCGCAAGCGATCCGAACGACGCCACCCGCGCCCTGTCGGTGACGCCGGAGGCGTTCGCGGAGCAGATGGCGGTCATCGCGGACCGGGGCCTCGCACCCGTCAGCACGGCCGATCTGGCGGCCTGTTGGCGCTCCGGCCGCCCGCTGCCGCTGCGGCCGGTGCTGATCACCTTCGACGACGGCTACGAGGGCGTACACCGCCACGCCCTGCCCGTGCTCGCCAAGCACGGTTTCGCGGCCACGCTGTTCGTCTCGACGGGCTGGCTGCGGGGCCCGTACGACACCGGGGGCGCCCTGGACACCATGCTCGACTGGGACCAGGTGCGCGAGCTGGCCGGCGCGGGCGTCGAGATCGGCGGGCACAGCCACAGCCACCCGCAGCTCGACCAGCTCGACGACGGCAGGCTGCGCTCCGAGCTGATCCTCTGCAAGGAGATCGTCTCCGACCAGCTGGGCGCCGCCCCGGCCTCGTTCGCCTACCCGTACGGCTACTCCAGCCGCCGGGTGCGGCAGGCGGTGCGTGAGGCGGGGTACGCCCAGGCGCTCGCCGTCGGCAACGGTCTGGCACGGCGGCGCCAGGGGCCGTACGCCCTGCGGCGCGTCACCGTGCGCCGCAGCACGCACCTGGCGGAGTTCGAACGACTGGTCGAGGGGCGCGCGATCGCCCGCACCTTCGCCCGGGACCGCGCCCTCACCAAGGGGTACGCCGTGGTCCGCAGGGCGCGGCAGGCCCGCGGGCGGATACTCCGTTCCGGTGCCTGACCGGGCGACCACGCCGGCGCCGACCGGGCTGCCCGGCACCGGCGTGGTGAGCGGACGCCGCGCGCACCCGGGAAAACGGGTGCACGCGGCGCCCGCGTGCCGGATCATGGCGGCATGTCTGCGAACCCACACGACGCTCTGCCGATCCGGCTCAACGTCGACGACTCCGACTCCCCGTCCGATGTCGTCGACGCGCTGTTCCTCGGCCGCTTCGCGACGGGCGAGCAGCCGTACGCGCACGCGGCGAACATCGACCGGGTACGGTCCGGGGCGACGCTGATGCCGCCCGGCGCCCGCGTCCTGCGCATGGCCCGCGACGACGACCGCAGCGCGACGCTGGCCGAGGGCGACGGCTGGACACTGCTGATCTCCCGCTGGAACCGGGGCGCCGACGTCACCGTGACGGCGACCAGCGCCGAGCTGGCGGAGAAGGTGCTCGGCGAGGCGACGGACGGCGCGGCGGACGAGCCCGAGCCGCAGCCGGAGAACGTCACGATGGGCTTCTGGTACGTCTCGCCGCGCCGCGGCCCGCACCGCACGACCCGGCAGATCTCGGCGGGCACGTGGGACGAGGTACGCGCGAACTACACCGCGCCGGTGGCGGACGCCATGGACCGCCTGATGAAGACGACCCCCGAGGACATCGCGGGCCGGCTGCTCCTGCTGCACGGCCCGCCCGGCACCGGCAAGACGTCGGCGCTGCGCACGCTCGCCCGGTCCTGGCGGGACTGGTGCCAGGTGGACTGCGTGCTGGACCCCGAGCGGCTGTTCTCCGACGTCGGCTATCTGATGGACATCGCCATCGGCGAGGACGACACATCGGGCAAGGGCCGCTGGCGGCTGTTGTTGCTGGAGGACTGCGACGAGCTGATCCGCGGCGAGGCCAAGCACACGGCGGGCCAGGCGCTGTCGAGGCTGCTGAACCTGACGGACGGACTGCTCGGCCAGGGCCGCAACGTCCTGGTCGGCGTAACGACCAACGAGGACCTGGAACGCCTCCACCCGGCCGTCGTCCGGCCCGGCCGCTGCCTGGCCCGCATCGAGGTGGGGGCGCTGACCCGCCAGGAGGCCGTGAACTGGCTGGGCCGCGAGGAGGGCATCGGCCGCGAGGGCGCGACGCTCGCGGAGCTGTACGCGCTGCGCCGCGGCACGTCACCGACGGCGCTGCCGGAGCCGCGGGGCGGGGCGGAGGCGGGGCTGTACCTCTGACAGGAGCGCGGGGGGTGCTTTGATGGGCGTATGACCCTGTTCGTCGGGACCTCGGGGTGGCAGTACAAGGACTGGCGCGACGTGCTGTACCCCTCCGGGCTGCCGATGCGGCTGTGGCTGGAGGAGTACGCGGCGCGCTTCGCGACCGTGGAGAACAACAACGCCTTCTACCGGCTGCCGTCCCGGGAGACCTTCGAGGCGTGGCGCGAGCGCACCCCGCCGGGCTTCGTCGTCGCGGTCAAGGCCAGCCGGTACCTGACCCACATCAAGCGGCTGCGGGAGCCGGAGGAGCCGGTGCACCGCCTGATGACCCACGCCACGGGTCTCGGCGACCGCCTGGGCCCGGTGCTGCTGCAGCTGCCGCCGACCCTGCGCGCCGATCCGGACCTCCTGGACGCCTGCCTGGCGTGCTTCCCGGTCGGCACCCGGGTGGCGGTGGAGCCCCGCCACGACTCCTGGTGGACGCCGGCGGTGCGTGAGGTCCTCGTGTCCCGCGGCGCCGCCCTGTGCTGGGCCGACGTCCTGGCCCGCCCCGTTACACCGCTGTGGCGCACCACCGGCTGGGGCTACGTCCGGTTCCACCAGGGCCGCGCCCGGCCCTGGCCGCGCTACGGCCGCCAGTCCCTCGCGACCTGGATCCGCCGCGTCGTCACCGCGTGGCCGGACGGGGAGAACGTGTACGCCTACTTCAACAACGACCCGCACGGCGCGGCGGTGGAGGACGCGGTGACGTTCGCGGGGCTGGCCAGGAGGGCGGGACTGGAGGTCACGCGCACACCGAGGCACCTGGCGAGGGCGTAGCGACAGCCACGCCGGCCCGGGCCGGCGGCGAGGTACTCCCGCCGGCCCGCCCGGCAACGCGGCCCTACTCCCCGTAGGCCGCCCGCAGGGCGTCCCGCACGGCCGCCAGCGCGTCGGCCTCCGCGAGTCCGAGCCGTCGAGCCCGCTCGACGTAGGCCTGGGCGGCCGAGGCGAGCTCACGCTCCGCGGCCGAGCCGGCGGCGGCCACGAACGTTCCGTTGCGCCCCCGCGTCTCGATCACCCCGTCCGCCTCCAGCGCCCGGTACGCCTTGGCGACCGTGTTCGCGGCGAGCCCCAGCGACTCGGCCAGCCCTCGCACGGTCGGCAGCCGGTACCCCACCGGCAGGGCGCCCGACCGCGCCTGCTCGGAGATCTGCGCCCGCACCTGCTCGTACGGCGGAGCGCCGTCATCGATGTGGATCTTCAAGGTCACGGGGTGATTGTCCCGTACCCGTCGGAAAATTGAGAGGCACCCCACACCCGCCGCCACGTAGCCTGCGCCTCCATGACCATCACCGTGCGCGAACTCCGCCCCGAAGTCCGAGCCGACCTGGAGGGCTTCGTCCGGGTCCGGCACCACGCCCTTCCCTTCCTTCTGATGTCCCCGGAGTCCCTCGCCCACGACCTCACCCACATGCGCCCCGAGGCCCAGTACCGTCCCCTGGTCGCCGTGGAGGACGGCGAAGTGATCGGCACAGCCCAGGTGCACCTCGCCCACGACAGCCCTGAGCCCGGCCAGGGCAACGTCAACGTGTACGTCCACCCGGAGCGGACGGGTCGCGGCGCCGGCTCGCTGCTGGTCCGTGCCGCCGAGGAGCATCTGGCCGCCAACGACGCGACCAGGCTGTTCAGCTGGGTCCTGGACGAACCCGCCAACCGCGCCTTCGCCGAACGGCGTGGTTACAAGGGCGCTCGCTCCGCCCACTTCCTCCGTCTGGACCTGGCGGACGGCACCCTGCCGCCGCTCCAGGACCTGCCCCCGGGCGTCGAGCTGCGCACGGCGGCCGACTTCGCGGATGACCCGCGGCCGTTGTTCGAGCTGGACGCGGAGACGGCGTCGGACGAACCGAGCGACATCGACACCGAGTTCACCGACTACGAGGCCTGGATCGAGGAGACCTGGAAGCGCCCGCTCCTCGATCTGGACCTGACCACCGTCGCGGTCGTCGGCGGCCGCCCCGCCGCCTTCAGCGTGGCGTACACGGACGGCACCCGCTACGGCACCGCCATGACCGGCACCGCCCGCGCCCACCGCGGCCGGGGCCTGGCCAAGCTGGCCAAGAACGCCTCCCTGCACCGCGCCCGTGCCGCCGGGTACACGGAGGCGTTCACGGGCAACGACACCGGCAACGGGCCGATGCTCGCCATCAACAAGTGGCTGGGCTACGAGATCTGCGCGACGGAGGTGCGGTATGTCCGCGAACTGGGCTGACCGGGAACGCCGCGTGGACGTCGTCCTGGTCAAGGCGGGCCGGACGAAGATCCGTTACGAGAGCGCGCTGCTGCACGACAACGGCACCCGGATCGCCGTACGCGCCCCCTGGTCCGGCACCGGCGTCCGCGACTTCGGTTTCGTCCGCTTCGAGGCCGGTGACGTCTTCACGGAGTACTACTGGCGCGACCGGTGGTACGCCGTGAAGGAGGTCCGCGACGCCCGGGGCGCGTTGAAGGGCTGGTACTGCGACATCACCCGCCCGGCCGTGCTCTCCGGTGCGGAACTGGTCGTCGAGGACCTCGACCTGGACCTGTGGCGCTCGGCCGACGGCACGGACGTACGGCGCCTGGACGAGGACGAGTTCGCCGAGAGCGGGCTGGCGGAGCGGGACCCTGAGGCCGCGACGGCCGCCGTGGCCGCCCTCGACGAGCTGGAGGCACTCGCCTTCGGGGGCGACTTCGAGGCGCTGCTCGCCTGAGCTCAGTCCCTCACCGCGATGACCGCGTACCGCTCGTCCTCCACGGCCCTCCCCCACAGCGCCGGGTCGTCCGACAGCCGCTCCACGCGGGCGTGCCCGGTGAGTGGTGCGAGGAGGTCGGTGAGGTGACCGGCGGGTATGCCGACCGGGGTGATGGTCCCCCACACGCCCTCGATCAGGACGAGCCGCCCTCCCGGGCGCAGCAGCCCCGCCCAGCGCCTCAGGACACGGGCGGGGTCGGGCAGCGTCCACAGCACGTGCCGGACGAGCACGACGTCGAAGCGCTGCTCCCCCACCGGCGGCGCCGCCGCGTCACCGACCAGGAACGCGGCGTCACGCCCGGCGAGCTTCGCCCGCGCCAGCTCGATCATCGCCTGCGACAGGTCCACGCCGGTGACACGGTGTCCCTGCTCGGCCGCGAGCAGGGACAGGCTGCCGGTTCCGCAGCCGAGGTCGAGGACATCGCTCGGCCGGCCGGGCAGCCAGGAGCGCAGCCGGTCGGCCCAGGCCCGGCGCACCTGCGGGTCGCGCAGGCCGTGGTCCGGCTCGTCGTCGAAGACGGCGGCCTCCGCGTCCCAGTCGACACCCGCCGCAGTCGTACCGTCACTGTCGTTCGCCGTGCGCTCAGTCATGCACCCAAGGGTGACACCCACCACTGACAGTCGAATCGTGACAGCCACCACTGACAGACCTGCGCCGATAAGGAACTCTCGCGAAATGGGTCTACCTCCGTGAGAACGCGGAACCCGGTGGACCCGAAGGAGGCAGCCATGCGCCGAGTGACCGTGCACAAGCCCCTGAAGAAGACGGACGCCCGCCGGCTCCGCGAGGAGGCCGACGAGCGTCCCGCGGGCCGCCCGGAGGTCCGCAAGGACATCGCCCGTACGTGGTGGCCGGACGGGTGACGGGCCGGCACGCTCACCAGGCGCGTCAACAGGTGCGTTGGTCAACCGAGCACCGACGCACAGGTGGTGGGGGTGGCGTGCGCCGGGTCGAGGGCGTTGGCCACCTCGTGGAAGGCGATGCGGTCGAACAGCCCGATCGCCGCGTGCTCGGACAGGTCGGCCGGGCACAGGTCCTGCAGCAGGACGTTGCGTACGTTCGCCCCGCTCAGGTACTGGCTGCGGTACGGCGTGACGACCTCGTCGTACTTGGTGGCGAGGACCGTGTACCTGACGCCGGGGACGGTGTCGCCGCCCGCGTTGAGCCGGGTGAGGAGGGCGGAGCCGGCGATCTGGTCGGCGAGGGCGGGGGTGTTCTCGGACAGCAGGTCCGCGGCGCCCGGGAAGTACGGCAACAGGTTGGTGAGGCCGTTCAGGTCGGTGCCGTGGTTGCTGGGGGCTATGCCGACGAGGGCGTTCACCTTGGCGGCCCCGCCGAGGAACTTCAGGTAGTAGCGGGGCATCATGCCGCCCTGTGAGTGGCCGACCAGATCGGCCTTGGCGGCGCCGGTGGCGGCGAGCACCTTGTCGACGAATGCGGACAGCTGCTCCGCCGACTTGTCGACGGGTCCGAGACCGTGGAAGAAGGGGACGCCGGGCAGTTGGCCGTAGTCCAGGGAGTAGACGCAGTAGCCGCGGTCCTTCAGGTACGGCGCGAGCGCCGGCCAGTTGTCGACGGAGTTGGCGAAGGTGCCGTGGACCAGGACGACGGGGCGGGGATGGGCGGCGGACGGCTTGCAGGAGTAGTCGTTCCAGCCGCTGCTGGAGGTCACAGCGGTGTCGGCGGCCTGGGCAGTGGCGGCGGCGGGGACGACGGCGACCGCTGCGGTCAGCAGGAGCGCGGCCAGCGGTCTGAGCACTCGTTTCCAGGGCAGCATCGGGTGATCTCCTTGCGGCTCAGGGGAGGTGCGACGGCTCTACGCCCTGTGATCCGGATCACGAGGATGCTGTTCACTTGTGAAGTTACGGGTGAGTAGTGCACACGTGAAGTTACGCGTCAGTAAAAACTTGCAGAGATAGCCGATGACAGCCGGATGCGGCTGATAAAGAGAGTGACGAACCGTCACCAGGCAGGTCAGACCGGCCCATCAAGTGCGATGCGCAGCACCACCTCGCCGACGGCACCCGCATCGCACCCCCGTGGCCGACTGACGCCTACGCCGCCAGCCACGCCACCCCGATCGCCAGCGTGCCCGGCATCACCGCGCGCGGTCCGAACCTGGCCCGTGCCCGGTCGGCGGCCTCCTCGACACGGCGGGACTTGTCGTCGACGTCGTCGAAGGTGAGCTGGTGGGAGGCCTGTTCTGCGGGGTCGAGGCCCTCGGCGCGCAGGGCGATCGCGCGGACCCGGGCGCGCTGGAGGCCGAGCGCCTCGTACATGCCGTACGCCGCCCGGGTGAGCTCCGCCGAGTGCGCGGTCGGCTCCCGCAGGGTGCGGCTGCGGGTGGTGGCGGAGCGGTCGGCGTAGCGCACGGTGAGGGTCAGGGTGCGGCAGACCTTGTCCAGGGCGCGCAGCCGGGTGCCCAGTTCTTCGGCGGCCGAGAGCAGGGCGCGGCGGTGCCGGTCCGGGTCCAGCTCGTCGCGGCCGAAGGGGCGTTCGGTGGCCAGAGAACGCGACACGGCGTTCGGGACCACCCGGCCGCGGTCGACGCCGTTCGCCTTCTCGTGCAGCTCGCGGCCGGCCTTCGCGCCGACCAGGCGCTGGAGGGTGGACAGGGGCGCGGCGGCCACCAGGCCGAGGGTGTCGAGGCCGTACTCGCCCAGGGTGCGTGCGGTCGCCGTACCGATGCCGGGGAGTGCGGACACGGGCTTCTCGGCGAGGAACTCGCGGGCTGCGCCCTCGGGAACCGCGCAGGTCACTCCCGGCTCGGCGTCCCGCACCGCCACCCGCGCCAGCATCGGCCCCGGACCGGCGCCGATCGCACAGTCGACGCCGTGCAGGGCGAGGGCGCGGACGCGGATCACCGAGGCCAGCTCCAGGGCGCTGCGCCCGAAGTACCGCTCGGCGCCGCCCAGATCGGCCAGCGCCCCGTCCGGGGGCAGCGCCTCCACGACCGGGGTGAACTCCTCCAGCAGCCCGAGCAGCCGAGGCAGGGCCGCCTCGTCCGTCGTCGGCAGCTGGAAACGTACGCAGAGAATGGTCATCCCGCACTCCCCGGACTCTGGTGCCACAACTTCCGTACCTTCGCGGGCTCCTCGCCCGCGGGACGCAGATCGGCCCACGGATGCATCTCGTATCCGGTGGGCATCCGGACGCGCCGGCCTCCGGTCGCATCGCTGTCCTCGCCCTTCGGCAGCGGCTCCGCCAGGCGCGCCGCCACCTCGTCGAGGCCGCCCTCGACGCGCAGTTCGACCAGCTCGGCGAGGTTCCAGGCGGCGGCGCCCACCACGCTGAGGCTGCGCGGGCCGCGGCGCTGCACCACCCCGCGCACCAGCAGCAGCCAGGAGTGGAAGACGGTGTGGGCGCAGGCGTCGTGGGAGTCGTCGAAGAAGGCGAGGTCGACCAGGCCCGTGCCGTCGTCCAGGGTGGTGAAGATGACCCGCTTGCCGGAGCGGATCGGTGGCGTCTGAGTGGCCGCCTTGGCGCCCGCGACCAGCACCGTCTCCCCGTGCCGCGCCTCGCGCAGCCGTCGCGCCGAGGTCACGCCCAGCTCGTCGAGGAAGGCGCGGTAGTCGTCCATGAGGTTGCGCGAGGCGTCCATGGACAGCACGCCCAGCTCGGCGCTGAGCCGCTCCGCCGAGGTGAGGTCGGGCAGCCCGGCCGGGGCCGTCTTCCGCCCGCCGGCGAGCGGGAGCTGGCCGCCACCGGCACCCCTCGCGCCCCGGTGCAGCTCGGTCAGGTGCAGTTGCAGGTCGCGGCGGTTGGCGCCGAAGTCGTCCAGCGCGCCGACCTGCGCGAGCCTTTGTGCGAGCGGCCTGCTGGGGCGGGCCCGCTCCCAGAAGTCGAGCAGCGAGGCGTACGGCTGCCCGTCGGCGATCCGCTGCGCCTCGGCCTCACTGATGCCGTGCACGTCGGAGAGGGCCAACCGCAGTCCCCAGACACCTGATTCAGACACCAGTTCGATCCTGTGTGCGACCCCCGACTTGTTCACGTCCAACGGCAGGACCGGCACCCCACGCCGCCGCGCGTCCGCCAGCAGCAGCCGCTTCGGATACATCCCGGGGTCGTGCGTGAGCAGCCCCGCGTAGAAGGCGGCCGGGTGATGCGCCTTCAGCCACGCCGACTGGTACGTCGGCACGGCGAAGGCGACCGCGTGCGCCTTGCAGAAGCCGTACGACCCGAAGGCCTCGATGATCTCCCAGGTCCGCCGAATCGTTTCCGCGTCATATCCGTTCGCCGCCGCGCGCTGCGCGAACCACACCTTGATCCGCCCCTGCGACTCCGGGTCGGACAGCCCGCGCCGCACCCGGTCCGCCTCACCGCGCCCGCAGCCGGTCATGATGTGCACGATGTCGATGATCTGCTCGTGGAAGACGACGACGCCGTACGTCTCCCGCAGCGGACCCTCCAGGTCCGGGTGCGGATAGCGGATGGGCGCCCGCCCGTGCCGCGCCTCGATGAACGGCCGCACCATGTCGGCGGCGACCGGACCGGGCCGGAAGAGGGAGATGTCGACGACGAGGTCGTGGAAGGTCGTCGGCTGCAGCCGCCCGACCAGGTCCCGCTGCCCCGGCGACTCGATCTGGAAGCAGCCCAGCGTCTCGGCGGAACGGATGAGACCGTACGTCGCCGGATCGCCGGGCGGCACGGCGTCCAGGTCCACCCTGGCGCCCGTCACCCGCTCCACCTCGGCCACCGCGTGCGCCATCGCCGACTGCATCCGCACGCCGAGCACATCGAGCTTGAGCAGCCCGAGATCCTCGACGTCGTCCTTGTCGAACTGGGACATGGGGAAGCCCTCGCCGCTGGTCGGCATGACCGGGGTCTAGGATCCGTGGCTCGATGCGCAGCGTTCGCACTCAATGCGCACCGTACGCGCAAATCCGGAACCAGCTGCCCAATGACTCCGCTCCGTAACTGGCTCTTAGCGCTCCTTTTCGATCTTTCTCAGTGAGTCGAAGCCCACAGTCCATACCGTCAGAGCATGGCAACACGGAGTTCCACTCGAGCGCCTTCTAGGCAGAGGCCCCCCAGCGCGTCGATTCGACACGAGGACGACACGGTGCTCGAAATCCCGTTTGCCGACTTGCGATTGGCCCACTTCACCGAATCCAAACCATGGCGCACGGTCCGCTCGGTCCACGGCATGACCCATCACTCGGGCTCGTACGCGTCAGCAACGATGGGTAGACACGTGGTGTACGAGAGTCGCCTGGAGTTGGCACGGCTGCTCCTCGCTGACTTTGATCCCTCGGTCCAGAGAATTCATGCCCAACCATGCCGCATGACGGCCCGAATCGACGGCAGAGTGCGACATCACGTGCCCGACTTCTTGCTGGTCATGCGGTCCGGAGTGGCCGTCGTCGTGAACGTCAAGCCTGAGGATCTACTCGCCGATCCCAAGATCAAAGAAGCCCTGGCCTGGCCCGGCGATTTGATCGAGCGACACGGTTGGGCCTATGAGGTCTGGTCCGGAGCGGACCCGGTCGTCCTGGAGAACATTCGATTCCTGGCGGCCTATCGGCGCCCCGGGGTGGTCCCAGCGGCGGAGATCGAACGGGCATGGGAGAGCGTGCAGGACGGGGATCAGTTGGCGGCAGTTGAGCGTCGGCTTGCAGAAGGAAGAGACAGACACGAAGTCCGTCCACCCCTCATGGCCCTGCTGTGGGCGGGGCGCCTGACCACTGATCTGACTCAACCCTTGTCCGGCGACTGGGTTCTGCGGAGGTCTGAATGAGTACGTGGACGACACCTCTTCGACAAGGCCTTCCATTAGCGTTTGACGGTGAGCAATTCACCATCGCCGAACTCGACGGCCGACGGGTCCTTCTCCAACAGACAGGCCCCGACGGCCGCCCGCGGTGGCGGCAGGTGGATCTCTCTATGCTGATGAGCCACCCGTCGACCGAGTTTCTGGTTGAGACACCGCCACCCGGCCCAGCAAGTGCCACGGTTCTCGGCAACCTGGTCGACGAGGAGGAAGGCAACCTCAACACCCGCTTCCAGCACGTCCAGGAAGTCCGCTTCGGCTACAAGCTGGGCTCCCCCGAGCTGGCATTGGAGGGCGAACCCAGGCCCGACTATGCGCCCGGGGTGCCTCTGATGCGCCGCTACGAAGCCAAGGCTGCGGAACTCGGGGTGGATCCGGCTACCATCCGCCGGTGGGTGGCCAAGGCCAAAGACGATGGCCCGGCCGGCCTGGTGAGCAAGCGCCAGTCCACCCACATCCTCGATCGTGTCGATTCACGCTGGTTGGACATGGCGCGATTGGTCCTCAAAGAAAAGGAGACAGCGAGTCGTCCCGTACGGAATTTGACGCTCATCGAGATCGAGGAACGCCTGGCCGAGAAGTACGGTCGTGATGCAGTACGTCTCCCCAAACGAACAACCGCGTACGAGCTTCTGCGAGAGCTCAGCCGGGGAACGAACGCATTCAACGGCAGCACGAAGGGCAAGCGTTCCATTGCGCAGCGACCGCCAGGAGTATATGGCAAGCTGCGGGCCACCCGCCCTGGTGAGTACGTGATCCTGGATACCAACAGCCTGGACGTGTACGCCATGGAACCGGTGACATGCAGGTGGGTTCGATGTGAACTCACTGTGGCGATGGACCTGTACAGCCGGTGCATTTGCGGCTTGCGGGTGACCCCGGTGTCGACCAAGTCCGTCGACGTGGCCGAGGTCCTGTTCGAGACCGTGCGTTCCCGCGGGCAGGCTGCCGGTAAAGGCGATCCGCTTCCCTATTGCGGAGTGCCATCAGCTGTGATCGTCGATGCAGAGAAACTCGTGGATCATGATGGGCATCATCTGCTGCCCTCTGTGGCCGCGGAGGCGATCGTCTACGACCACGGCAAGATCTACGTGTCCAAGCATATCGAGAGTGTGTGCGCCAAGCTCGATATTTCCCTGCAGCCGGCTCGCCCGCACACGCCGACTGACAAGCCGGTGGAGCGCTGGTTTAAGACGATCAACCAAGGGCTCCTCGCTGCTCTGCCGGGCTACAAGGGGCCGGACGTCTACAGTCGCGGGGAGAAGGTGGAGGATGAGGCCTACTTCTTCGTGGATGAGCTCGAGGCCATCATCCGCGAATGGATCACTCTGGTCTATCACCGTCGCCATCACCGGGGGCTGAAGGTCCCGGAAGTTCCGGGCCTGAAGCTCAGCCCTCTGGAGATGTACGAGCACGGGGTCATGCGGGCGGGGCCGTTGAGAATCCCTTCCCGGCCGGGGCTCGCCTACGAGTTCTTGGAGGAAGTATGGTGCACCATTCATCACTACGGCGTTGAAGTGCATGGCCTTCGCTACAACGGTAAGGCGTTGAAAGGTCTCCACAACCAGACGAGCCATCACCGGGGACGACATGCCGGCGCATGGCCGGTCGCAGTGGACCGCGATGACATCCGGAAGGTCTTTTTCCAGCACCCCAGGACGCATGAGTGGCATGCACTGGACTGGGAGCACGCCCCCTCACTGAACGGTCCAGCCAGTCTGGAGGCGTTGCAATATGCCCGAAGGATCGCCGCGAAGACTCATCGTTTTCCGGACACCAAGCGTGCTCTGGTCGAGCTGTTGGAGCGATGGGGTGCCGGACTGACCGCTGATCGGACGGAACGACGTATGGCCATCCGGTTGTCGCAGCAGCGCTTCCGCATCGTCGGCGAGGATGGCGACTCGGACGCCGAGGTCACCGCGCTGCCGACGGTCGAGCGTCTCGCATCCTTGACCACCCCATCAACTGCGGACGACTCGCAGAGGCGTGTATCCGACGCCACGTCAGGCCTGCTTGCGGTGCCGGACCCCAAGCAGATTCCGGGTGGGGACGACGACGCAGACGATGAGTGCGCCGCTCTATTGCCCGGGGATGAAGCCAACAACGAAGTCGAGGTCGACGAAGACGACTTCTACTCAGACATCCTGGACAGCCGTTGACCAGTCCCCTCACAAGCGTCCTCTTCGAGGGTGACGACCGCCAGTACTCTCCCACGCGTCTTGACGGCTGGCTGGAGTTCGTCGATGGGCCCGACCGTATCTCGCCACCGTTGTTGACACGCGAACAGATGGCCGAGCTGTCACGTCAAGAACTGCTGCGGTACAACGACAGCCGTCATGTCTGGCACGCCAACATCGGCCCGATCAAGACACCCCAACTCCTGCAACTTCATGAGGACCTGTACGAGATCGTCGGTTCGAACCGACACGACGGGGACAAGGCGAAGCCTGCGGCGCTGGTCGACGCCTATCCAGGAATCGGCAAGAGCACAGCCGTGCGCGAGTTCGGCCGTGACTTCCACCGTGAGCAGATTGCGCTGCGTGGCGAGACGACAACTGAAGGGCACCGTCGGGTGCCGGTCATCTATATCGCCTTGACGGGCAACACCCAGATCCGTGGCCTCAATGCAGCGATCTGCCGATTTTACCGACTGCCCACCGCGGGTGACGCGGACACTCTGGCGGAGCGAGCGGTCGACGCCGTGCTGAGTCTAAAGACGTCCATCTTTATCATCGATGACATCCACTTTCTTGCATCCGCGAATTCTAATTCCGCTCGGCTCGTCAATCAGCTGAAGTTCCTTTCGAACACCTTCCCAGTGACCTTGATCTACGTGGGCGTCGGTGTGCGAGAACGCGGAATCCTCAGCGAGGGGCGCTCCTTGACGGAAGCCCTGCATGCTCAGTTCGGGCGACGTACGACTGCCCTGACCTTGCGGCCGTTCCAGGTGGGGGACGAGTCAGGGCGCATCGAGTTCCGCAAGGTATTGCTGACCATCGAGAAGAAGCTCGTGCTGGCTGACAAGTATCCGGGAATGCTCGCCGACGACTTGGCGGACTACCTGCTGGCGCACTCCAGCGGCCACTTCGCTTCTCTGATGGCGTTGATCAATCGTGGCTGCTACCGCGCGATCCACTCAGGTCACGAACGACTGGATGCCGAGCTCATGAACAGGGTTAAGAACGACGCCGCGGCTGAGGCCGCACGCCTGGAGTTGGTTGCCGCGTTGGAGGCAGGCTTGCTAACTGCGAAGCCGCATCGACGAAGCAGCAGGAAGACCGCCTGATGTCCTGGAGCAACGACCGCATCCCGATCTGGGTGGCACCCGTTACCCATGAGGGGCTCGACAGCTGGCTCGCCGCATACGCACGGCGCCTGGCGGTCTCAGAGACAGATCTATTGGCCCAATTCGGTCTTCCCGATGCCCGGTTCGAATTCATGGTCAGGGCACTGACAGGCCGCGAGCGGGACGCGGTTTCGCGCCGAACCGGAGTGGAACCAGCAGACCTTGTGGCCATGACCTTGGAGTCCTGGAACGGTCTGGTCGTCACCTTCGACCCCGAGACTCGTCTGATTGCCTCCACTCCGCCGAACATTCTGCATTCCGGCAGATACAGCCGTTTCTGCCCGGCGTGCCTGGACGCCACGCCGGGTCGGTGGTTGCTGTCGTGGCGCCTGCCATGGACCTTCGCCTGTACCCGCCACAGCAGCCTTCTTCACGACCGTTGCCCCCGGTGCGGGACCACGCAACGCATCACCAAGCGCTTGGATGTCCCCAAGGCCGGTGTATGCATCGGAGCCAGAGGCGCGACAGGCTGCGGCTTCCCGCTCTCCCAGTCGCCGAGCATCGAACTGCCTGCTGGCGGCCATGTCCTGCGGGCTCAGGAGAACATCAACGCAACCGTACTGGGCCCGTCTCCTGCGTCGGCCAGGGCTCGCCAACGCGCCAAGGACCTCATGGTGATCGCCCAACGGGTGCTGCGCAGCCTGCCCACCCATGTAAACGAAGCGCCGACGCTCGTTCACCAAGTCCTCACCGAGTGTGGCGACACCTTGCCCACAAGAACACGACGGCGAGAGGCAAGCGACGCGCACAACACAGCTGTCGGCGTAGCCGTTGCCGATGTCGTGCTGGACAGCAAGATGGCCGAGCACGAAGCCGTCTTTCCTTGGCTTATGCAAGCCAACGCGGCGGCCCGCGCACAAGACGCCTATCCCATCACGTGGGCCCACGGCTGGTACAAGGCGGCTGGGCCCGGCTTGGCCACTCGTGCGCTCGCAACCGTGGATGAAAGGGTCAGTTGGGTCACTCGGATTCGGTACGGCACCACTACCTCTTCCCCCGCCTGGCCCACGTCCACTGAAGTGGACGTCCAGCGCCGCGCCGCCAAAGTTCCGGCGATGCTCTGGCCGGCGTGGACGATGCGCGTTCTCCAGGGTGGTCCGACGGGTCACCGGCTTGCTGGATTCCGTCGCGGCACCGCATCCCTCTTGCTGCTTCCGGGCACGTACTGGACCTTCGTCCAGGCGTCACGACTGTTGGGAAACAACCTCACGAAAACCAACTGGGACGCCCTGACTGAGATCGTGGACGAGGACGACTGCAGCGTCTTGACCACAACACTCGTCCTGCTGGCTCGGGCCTTGGACGCTCACGAGTCGCCGATCGACTACGACCGTCGCCGGGCTCTCTTCACCGAAGGTGAAGTCGTCGTCGATGCGTCCGCATTCCGCGCATATTGCCGTCGACAGGGGCGACTGTACAACCAGGGCCTGTACAAATACCTCCTGTGGCTCGTCCGGCACTTCCTGCTGGGTGCCGAACCCGGATCCTCGTCTCGGAGCTTCGCGGCGCATATGAACAATGCCCACCTCCTGGAGACCGAGTTACGTGTATTCGCGCACCAACAAGCAAAGGAAAACCTGCACATTCACGGCATCGACGAACCCCTTCTGTGGGAGCCTCCCAGCGACTGGCTCCCTGCCCTCCGATGGCCGGGCGTCGACTGGGAGGACATCAACCTGGAGCGCATCGGAACGCAACTGGCCAAGCGACAGCCGCTCAGCCAAGTCGCTGAGTCGGTCGGCGTCAGTGAGGACCACATCCGCTTGTATTTGGAGACCACCGCGCTCGCGGCCCCCAGAATTCCCCCTGAGCCGCCAAAACGCAGCCTAGGCGCTCCCTTACCGAAGCAAGGCATCCTCGCCCCAGAGAGCCTGCACAAGCTCTACATCACCGACCGCATGTCAACACCGAAAATCGCCGCCCTCGTCGGCTGCACTCCAGCCACCATTGGGCGACTCCTCAAGGAAGCGGGCATCCCGGTGCGCCGCCGAGAGGGGCCTCTCCGCGCAGCCGACGGGACCGTGGTCACAGCTGACTGGCTGGAACGTGAATATGTGCAACTGGGCCGGACCACAACGGAGTTGGCTGAGGAACTCGACTGTCACAACGCGTTTGTTTCACACCTTCTCAAGCGGCACGGTATCCCTACCAGGCCGCTCTTCGGAGTGGCCAGTCCTTTTGTCCGGCTGGGCGTGCCGCTCTCGCCGGCCATGCAGTCCGTCACCAAGTTGAGAAGCCATGTGAAAGGGCTACGCAATATCATCAGACTACCAGGCCATCACGATATCGCCGCAGCCTGCCGGGCTCTGGGCGTCGCGAGTAACACCGTGCGGTATCAGTTGGCCAAAGTCGAAGAAGCGGCTGGCTTCACCATCATCGAACGCACCAGACCTCTCAGCGTGACATCTCAAGGGAAACCCTTCCTCTCGGAGGGCAGGCGGCTTCTGATACTTCTTGACCGCCATTCAACGGCCAGTAGTGCATCAAACTGACGACCCCGCTGACGAATACCTGGAAAAGGGAATGCCATAGCCGGCCGCCGCTCACCATCGGACGCTGCGCACGAAGCGGCTCGCGCCTCTTGCCTCGCATCCACCACGGCCGATTCGCTGCCGCGATATGCAGATGCTTCTGGCCATTTTCTCAAGGGTGCGGACCCTCTGAAGTGACGGTCGGGATCGAGCGGGCAGGCTGTAGTTCTGCTGGTCAGGGTTTGCATAGAGGCGTTGATGTTCAGGAAGACCCAGTAGTCGCGCCGCGCTGGCCGTCGTGTACTGAGCTTTTTCAGCGTTGCCGCTCCAGGGTTGCGGATGGCCGCCGTGATTGACGACATTCGATTGGGGCTGCATCGGGACCTTCGGAAGGTCCGCCACGACTTCAGTCGTGCGACGCCGCGTTCGACGGGTGCCCGTGCCGCGGACAGCGCGCGGTTGATGGTCGGCTGGGTTGGCGTGAGGTTCCGGCCTTGCGGGCGTCCGAGGGGTGCGGTTACCCACCGGCCGGCTCCGATGTAGGCGCGGTCGGCGAGGACGGGGACGCCCTGGCCGTGGTGGTGTAGGCGTGGGCGGCGCCCACGCAGAGTCCACCTTCGAATCGACCTTGACTCCCCCTCACTCACACCCACGCGGGGGGCGAGGGTCCGGCCCTTCTCGGAGGGCAGGCCGGGTCAGCGACCAGGACGAGCCGCAGGCTCCTGCCATTCGTGTCCGGGTCGGGCTGCCTCATCTCGTCCTGCCGCCGGGTAGGCTCCGTGGCGCCTCGCCGCTTCCCCAGGCTGCCAGCAGAGGAAGGGATCCGCTCGTCCGCCCGTTCGGCAGCACGCCGCGCCTACGGGCCGGGGGACTCCTAGCATGCTGAATGTGCGACCCATTCTCCCGAAGCTCGAGGGCGGGCGGGTGCAGGGCCTCCTGCAGCTCATCGAGGACGGCATCCACCTCGTCGTCGCTGGGCTCCTGGTACTGCTCGCGGGGCTCCTGACCGTCGAGGTCGTCCACGATGTCATCAGGTCGATCCAGGGGCCGTACCGCGCGGAGACGGTCGTTCTCTCCGCCCTGGACAACGGCCTTGTGCTGTTCATCGTTGCCGAGCTGCTCCACACCGTCCGCCTCACCATCAGGAACCGGACCCTCGATGCGGAGCCGTTCCTCGTCGTCGGCCTGATTGCCGGCATCCGCAAGGTGCTCATCGTGACGGCCGAGGCGGAGAAGTCCTTCCGGTGGAACGTCGAGGGGATCGAACTGCTCATCCTGGCGGGGCTGATCCTCGTGATGGCGACAGCGGTGTACGTGTGGCGGCGCTCGACGCGGCCCGGAGACTACTTCCCGCTTCAGGAGGCGCGGCGCTCCCCGCCGCCGGAGCCCTCACCCACCTCGGCGCGCGGGTCCTGATCCGCCGCCTTCCGCAACCATGGCCGCCCCCATCCGTTGCTCCTCGCGAGCGGAGCCGACATCCCGTTCCAGTGGCGTGCGGCTTACTGTTGCCGCGAGGTCCTCCAGTGCCCGCTTCTGCGCCCGCGGGCTGAGGGGAGCGGCCCTGGTTCAGCGGGCGTGGGGTTAGTCCGCAGGACCGCCGCGCGTAGCCGAATCTCCTGGTACGCCTGCTAATGGGTGAGCGGCGATGCCGACGCGCGTCCGGGAGCCGTTTGCGCCGGTATAGGTTCACTTCGAGGGCTTGTCACCGTGGTCGTCTTGGAGCGTGCGGCGACGTTCCTGTTCGCGCTTGGAGTAGGCGGCTGCCCGGATCGCCTCGTCGCTCTCCAGGCCTGATCCCAGCGCGCCGCCCACGGTGGCGACCGAAGCGACGAACCAGGACAACGTCAAGTACTCCGCGGCGTGAAGCGGGGTTCGTGTCACGGAAGCGAACAGTTGGTCGTTGAGGATGAACAGCGCCCACACCAAGTTGATGACCATCAAACCCACGTAGCAGACAAGCACCCCGATCCCCACGGTCACGACCGTCGAGGCGTTGTAGAGCCGCGCCCTCTGCCTCGCCTCCGGCGAGCTCCCTGGTGCTCGATGCCACAGCTCCGCGTCCACGATCAGCCAGCCGATCATGATCGCGACAGATCCGACCATGGCGATGACGAGGCGTGGCGTGCTCAGGTACGCGGCCAGGCTCCAGACGGTGGCGTTCACGGTGGCGACTGCTCCCGTGGCGAGTGCGGCCGCCAGGGCTTTCGACAAGCCCGGCACCAGCCGCCACGGCCGGTTGGCGCGGACCATACCGGCGAGCACCCGCAGGTAACCGCGCGGGCCGCTGACGGCGTACCGAAGATCGTCGGTCTCCTTCTCACCGGATTGGCCCGGATGAATAGGCGCGAGACGATTGACGAAGGGCCCCAGAAGCGGCTGACTTCGCGGAGGTCCTTCAGCCCCGGTGGTTTGCGGACCCGCCAAGCCAAGCACGGCTTCTTCGACGGCCCGCCGGGCCCTCGTCTGCAGCCGCAGGCCCCCCAGTGAAGGAAGAGAGAGCAGCGCCAAGCCGTGTTCGCGATTCAGGTTCACCGCGAGCCTGCGCCCGTTTGAATGCAGCGGAAGGTCGGTGAGTGCCACGACGATGTCCCAGTTCTCCGCACTCCCACGGTCCATGATCCGGCGCATCAAGGTGGGCGGGTCCTCGGTCCCCGAGGTGAAGGGCTCACTGACCACCTCGACGTCGAACCGTCCCCCTTGGCCCGACTTGTCGGCGAGCCGATCAGGAAGTGTCCCGGCCATGCGCTGAGCGATCTCCGTCGGCGTGTCCGGGTCCGCGAGGAGCGCCACGACCGTAACGCCCTGCGACGACACCGGCATGGCTCGACCCTCCTATTCGGCTGCCCCGTGATCCCAGGTGCCCGCAGACGCCGCCGAGGTAACGTCGATGCCGCATGACACGCTGGCCTCCGCCTGCCGGTGCAGGCGGTACGGCCGGATCTCCTGGTCTTTCGAGCTCAGGGCCTGTTCCAGCACCTGGCCGCGATCGGGTCCGCCGGCGCCACCCGCTCAGGCATCACCCCGGCGCGCACCGCACTCCGCGCCATCCAGCGCTCCCCTTCTGTGTCCGCCCGGGAGCCGGAGTCCGGCAAAGCCCTGCCATGCGGGAGAGTCCATAACGGCTGCGAGGCACAGCACTACGTCCTGCCGACGCCGGGGCGGCTGGTAGGCGGAAGGTCCACGTCAACCGGGCCCGGGCGTTGTCCACCGGCCTCTTCCGAGCGGTCCCTGGCGTGTTCGCCACCGCGGCGTTCGGCCTCATCAGCAGCGATATTTGGGGACCCCTTACGTGGCCGCTCGGAGACGCGGTGTTCACCGTGCTGTCGATTCCGCACGCCCGTCCGACTCCCCAGGCAGTCGGACGCCTGGGCCTGGCAGGGCAACACAGGGAGGGTAATTGGGCCCGGTATGCGCATGCGTTCACGCACTTCGCTCGGCCAGGCTGGCGGGGAAGCCCAGGGGGCGGGAGCCCCCCGACGCCCGCAGCCGGAGGTTGCCGTCATGACCGTGATGTCCATCGCCAGGTTCGAAAGGTTCTTCCGCGCGGCCGGGGGGCTGGATGTCGACAAGAGCGATCTCAAGCGCTACAGCGACTTCGTCGACGCCAAGCTCTACGATCTGCTGACCGTCGCCCAGGCCACTGCCAAGGCCAACGGGCGCGATGTCATCCGGACGTGTGACCTACCGATAACGAAAGGCCTGCAGGAGAGCATTCACCACTTCCGGAAGATCGACCAGGAAGTAGAGCTCAAGCCGATCCTGGAACAGCTCGCCACCCACCCCGCTCTGGACCGCACGCCCGACGAGGAGACCGAGGCGGCCTATCCGGACATCATCGGCGGACTCAGCCTGGCCCTTGCCCAGAGCTTCAAGATCCTCCACCCCGACGTGAAGAACCCCCAGACCCAGCACTGGGACGAGGCTCGAGCCGTCTTCGACCTCCTGCTGTGAGTGGCGACCGGACCAGGCGGAGCAGGCCATGGGCCAAACAGCTTCAGCGCGTTCTGCTTCCTCGGCTGCCGCAACGATCCCGCTTGGCCGCCGCAGGGCCTCGTCCACGTCCAGGGTGTTGTCAAGAGAACGGTCGTGTACTCCGCCAGCCAGCAGCGCCTGGAGGTCCAGAGCCCGCCGCAGCGCCACGTCCACGCCGAGCTCGTCCTGCGGTGGAGCGCAACGCCTCACGCGCGCTGGACAACCAGCCTGGTCGGTGAGCCGACCGAGACCGCGGCGGGCACCCGCCGACTGCTGGAGCGGGCCGGCACGCGGCTGATCGGCCCACATCTCGGGTGCCTGAGGGCTCAGATTGTGGCGGCTCCACCTCGCGGAGATCATCGAAGGCATGGACAGGAACGTGTCCAACGGGTCCGGGGAGCGGCTGCTGGAGGAACTGGTCAGAGCAGCCCAGCTGGCATCACCTGCGGAACTGCCCGTGGTCCTGAGCCGGTATGCCGAGGCCATGGGTCTGGGCAGGGCCGCCATCTATCTGGTCGACCTCCAGCAAAGACTGCTGGTGCCGCTTGTCGAAGGCGAGCCGGAAATGCACCTCGACACTTCGCTGGCCGGCTGGGCCTACCGCACCGACTCTCTCCGAGTGGAAGAAAGCCCCTCCGGCGGGATGAACATCTGGCTGCCCCTGGCCGACGGAGCGGAGCGGCTGGGCGTCGTGGAGCTGAACATGAGCACCCTGGACGGGCTCAAGCTACGGCGCTGCCGCACGATGGCGCTGCTCCTCGCACTGATCATCACATCCAAGCGCACCTACAGCGACACCATCGCGCAGCGCATGCGTACCAGGCCGATGCACCTGCCCACGGAGATGGTGAGGGCATTTCTCCCTCCCCGGTCGATCGGCACCGGGCGGGTCGTCTCCACGGCGGTTCTGGAGCCTGCGTACGAACTCGGCGGCGATGCTTTCGACCATGCGTTCACCGAGGACGTTCTGCACGCCGCAATCCTTGACGGCATGGGGCACGATCTGGCGTCCGGACTTGCCACCTCTGTCGCCATGGCAGGCTGCCGTAACGCCCGGCGCAGCGGGGCAGACCTGAACGAACTCGCGGGCACCGTGGACGAGGCGTTGGCGAAGTGGCTTCCGGATCAGTTCTGCACGGGTGTCTTCACCCAGTTGCACATGCTCACCGGTGTGCTGCGCTGGTGCAACTGCGGCCACCCGGCTCCGTTGCTCATCCGTCGCCACCGCCTGCTCCATAAAGCCTTGGAGCGGCCACCTGAGCCTCCTTTGGGCCTGCCCGCCAGTCTCGCCGGGACCGCCCGTCAGGTGCACGACGTCAGCCTCGAACCCGGTGACCGAATACTGCTCTACTCAGACGGCGTCGTGGAGTCACGCGATGATGCAGGCGAAGAGTTCGGCTTGGAGCGCTTCACCGACTACATCATCCGGTCGACCGCAGCGGGGCAGAACGCCTCGGAAGCGCTGCGCCTGCTCATCCATGCCATCCTCGAGCATCGGCACGACAAACTCAGCGACGACGCCACGATTTTGATGTTCGAGTGGCAGCCCCCCGATCCGTGACCGGTGGCCAGCCCACCCGACTGTCGACGATCAACACGTTCGGGCAACCAGCGCAACCCAGGTGTTGGGACGGCCCGGGGGCCGCAGGCCTGCTCGGCGGGCTGGCCGCGCTCGAGACCTCCTCCGCCCGGATCACGGCAGGAGCGCGGCAAACGAGTTCGGCACCCGGGATTTGAGGTGCTGCCATTCGCCGGCGCTCACATGGCGCTCCAGGGATTTCAGTACGGTGCGCACCAGCTTCTCGCTGTCGCCCTCGACCGCGTAGGGGAATTCGCTACGGACCCGTGCAAAGAACTCCTCGTTGCTCATCTTCACCGGCGTCTCGGCCGGTTTCCAGCCGTCGTAGTAGACGCCTCTGACGATGGTCGGCAGCTGGGCACCGAACTGTACGGCCGTCTCGACCGGGAGACGATCCCGGAGCGGGTGCAGCACGGCCCGCACTGCCGCATACGACTGCTTGCGCCGGTCTTTGGGCCATTCGAAGGCCTCCTCGACGTCTTTGAGGAGCCGATTGGCCTTGTCCACCATGGTGTCGAACGAGGAAAAGCCTGTATCAACCATTTTCGTGGGCCTTTCGTTCTGGGCTCCTCACGGGCTCAGTCCGCGAGGTCGGCCTTGCCGAACAGGACTGCGTAACTGGAGGGGAGTTGGCTGATGATCTGATTCAGCTCTCCGCCAGTCACAGCGTCGGCAACGGTGGTCAGGACCGCGCTGGCGTCCCACTGCGCCGTGCGCGGCCGGGCATGGGTGCGCTCGGCGACCCGGCGGTAGAACTCTTCGATCCCGAAGCTCTGCGCCTGCTGCGGCGTGGCATGGTCCAGAACGTGTCCCAGCGGGCCGGGCAGCTGGGATGCGAGGTCCTTGACCTCTCCCGGGCTGATCCGTTGGGCCAGCACTTCCAGCACTGAGTTGGTGACGTCTGCGGCTTCGTCCTGGTCGCTGTATTCGCCTCGCTCGCGTACACGGGCGAGGAATCCGTCGTACTTCATCGCTGCCTCCTTCTGCCCCGGTCACCGCTGGTCATGGGGGCCGCCCGGTGCGCTGTCGGGCCAGCCGGGTCCGTCCGTCGGCGCATAGCTGCCATTTGCAAGGCTTTTGGCCCGGGACTCCCGCACGGATTCACGCAGCGCACGGCCGAAGCGCCCGGGGCCCCAGGAACGGCCATCCACGGCCTGTTCGAGTTGGTCGCGGCTGGTCGGGCCCGTTTCTTGGAGCGCGTGGGTGATCTGTTCGATCTCGTCGTCGAGGCGTTGTTCGGCCATGGCGGACGTACGGCTTGCCGTGCCCGCAGTGCCGGCCATCCCCGGCGAGTACAGGGTGCTGCCCGGTCCGGTGCCCGGGCGGTAGCGGCGGGCTCCGGCGCGCTCCCGCTCCCGGCGGCGGGCGGTGCGGTCGGCGATCCGCCGTTCCCGCTCGTGCTCGGCCTGCCGGACGTGCGCGGGGCGGAGGCGGTCTCGTGCATCCTGTGGCGCGGACTCGTTGCGCCAGGCTGCCTCGGCTTCCTCAGCGGTGAGCGGCCGGGCGATGTTCTCCAGGGACTGTTGTTCGGCCCGGACACCGAAGAAGACCTCGGCCAGCCCGCCCAGCGCCATGGCTGCCGCTCCGACGAGGAAGCCGATGGCCACCAGGTCCGCGTCGCCAGTGTGAATCAAGTGGCCGAACAGCAGCGGGCCGGTGATTCCGCCCACGGCCGTGCCGATCGCGAAGAACAGCGAGATGGACAGGGCCCGGGTCTCCATGGGGAAGACCTCGCTCACCGTCAGGTAGGCCGAACTCGCTCCCGCGGATGCCACGAAGAAGGTCAGCGAGACCAGCAGGAAGAACCCCCACGTCGTCAGGGAGCCGTTGGCCAGCAGGACGGCGAGGACGACTGCCACGACTGCCGAGCCGAAGTAGGTGCCCGCGATCATCGGCTTTCTGCCGACGGTGTCGAACAGTCGGCCGAGAAGGAGTGGTCCGAGGAAGTTGGCGATCGCGAAGAGGGCAAGGAAGTAGGGGATCGAGCCGGAGCCGATGTCGAAGAAGCCGTTCAGGATCGTGCCCAGGTCGAAGACGATCGCGTTGTACAGGAACGCCTGTCCGACGAAGAGCGCCAGACCGAGAACGGCGCGACGCGGGTACCGCTGCAGAGCCGCGCCGGCGATCTCCCTGAACGGGATGACGTCGCGCTGCCGTACGGTGACCGCCTCGCCCGGTTCCGGCAGCACACGGCCGGTCTCTTGGCACACCTCGGCCTCGATCCGGTCGACGATGCGTTCAGCCTCGTCTTCATGCCCGTGGATGAACAGCCAGCGCGGACTCTCCGGCACATGGCGGCGTACCAGCATGATGCCCAGGCCCAGGATGCCGCCCAGGCCGAAGGCCAGCCGCCAGCCGAGGTCGGCTGCCAGCAGACTCTCATTGAGAAGCAGCACGGCGACCAGGCTGCCGAGCGCCGCACCGACCCAGTAGCTGCCGTTGATGGCCAGGTCCACCTGCCCGCGGTTGCGTGCAGGAATCAGCTCGTCGATGGCCGAGTTGATCGCGGCGTACTCTCCGCCGATACCCATACCGGTGATGAAGCGGGCGAGGTAGAGGTACCAGGCGTCGTGGGCGAACGCGGTCGCGACGGTGGCGAGGATGTAGATGCCGAGCGTGAGCATGAACAGCTTCTTGCGCCCGTAGCGGTCGGTGAGCCTCCCGAACAACAGAGCGCCCGCGCATGCGCCTGCCACGTAGATGGCGGCGGCAGTGCCTATGTCGGCGCTGGTCAGGTTAATGCCGCTGCCCGGCTCGGTCATACGGGCGGCAACCGCCCCGACGATCGTCACTTCGAGTCCGTCCAGAATCCAGACGGTTCCCAGACCGATGACGATCCGCCAGTGGAATCGGGACCACGGAAGCCGGTCAAGCCGGGCGGGGACCTTGGTCGTGACGACACCGAGCTCGGCGGTGGTGGTCATGCCGTGCCTCCTCGTTCAGGGCCACGGACTGTCACCTGTAGAACAGGCCGGTATGGACTGGTCCGCATAGGGTGGTCTTCTGTGCTGCGCTGCCACCTTCTGGGACACCGTTTCCGCTTTCTCCATGAGGGCGACACGATGCTCTGGCATTGCGCGCGTGGGTGCGGAGCGGAGGGAAGCAAGCGATATCCCACGGCCCAGGACGCCGAGCGTTACGCACGGGCATTCGACCGCGAGGACCAGGCGGACATGGGCCGGCGAGCACCGTTGGGTCTGCTCCCCCTTCGGCTGCTGCGCGCCTGGCGCCTGCGGCGCCGAAAGGAAGCCAGTGGGGAGCCGCATGCCGAGTCTCCGCCGCCGTGAGGGGTTGTCATACGGGACGTCGTTCATAAGTCACCCCGGTTGTCGAGCCTCGCCGGCCCGGCCGCGGTGCCGGACGGGTGTCCGGAACCGCGGCGCTCGCGTCTCAGCCCTTGTTCTCGGTGCTTTCACTCGTTTCGCTGATCTCGATGTGCCGGGGCTTTGCGACCTCGGCCTTGGGGACGGTGATGTTGAGCACCCCGTCCGACATCTGGGCATTGATCTTTTCGGTGTCGACCTCTCCGGGCATCCGCAGCCGGTACTCGAAGGCTCCGGTGCGGCGGGTGCTCCGGCGCAGGACGCCTTTGCGTTCCTTCTCCTTGATCTCTCCGGTGACCACCAGCTCCTGGCCGTTCGCTTCGACGTTGATGTCCTTGCTCTTGACGCCGGGGAGTTCGATCTCGACGTGGAAGGCGTCGTCGGACTCCGTGACATCCGCCAGGGGTGTCCACGCGACTGCGGGCGCCGCGCCTGCCACCGTGGATTCGATCAGTCCGCTCATCTCGCTGAGGAGTTGGTCGAACTCCGTCAGCGGGTTGCGTGCCCAGCCAACGGGCCTGTCCTGCATTGCGCCACCGCGGTGACGCCGGACGGGCGTGGTCATTTCCATCGCCTCCTTCTCCTTCTCGTGATTTCGTCGCCCGCTGGGTGTCATGCGAGCCAAGCGGACTCCTTCGGACGGGTGTGCGGGGAGCTGTCGGTACCGCCGGGGGCGGCCGTGTGGCCCAGGTAGCGGTGCACGAAGTGGATGCTCATTGCGCCTTCGCCGACTGCGGAGGCCACGCGCTTCACCGAGCCGCTGCGGACGTCGCCGGCGGCGAAGACGCCAGGCAGGCTGGTCTCCAATGTCAGGCAGTCGCGGCCCTGGCTCTGCCACAGTTCGGGAACGGAGCAGGCCTGTGCCTCCGCGCCGGTGAGCACGAAGCCGCGTGCGTCGAGGGCGAGTGCGCCGGACAGCCATTCGGTGTGGGGGTCGGCGCCGGTGAAGACGAACAGGGCTCGCACCGCGAGGTGGCGATGCTCGCCCGTACGGTGGTCGACCACAGTGACCGCCTCCAGCGTCTTGTCGCCGAGTGCCTCGGTCACCTCGGTGTAGAGCAGCACGCGCACCCGCGGGTGGCGCTCGATCTGATCGATCAGGTAGCGGGACATGTGCGCTTCGAGGCTCTGCCCACGGACGAGCAGATACGCCTGCGGCGCGTACCCGGCCAGGAAGAGCACGGCCTGCCCCGCGGAGTTGCCGCCGCCGACGACCGCCACCGGGTCGGTACGGCATTGCTGGGCCTCGTAGACGGTCGCCGAGTAGTGGACGCTCGCGCCCTCCAACGGCTCGATGCCGGGCACATGGAGGCGGCGGTAGTGGGCGCCGGTGGCCAGGACGACGGTACGGGCGGTGATCTCGCTGCCGTCGGCGAACTTGACGGCGTAGTGGCCGTCCCGCCGTTCGAGCCGGGCCGCCTCCGCCGGGACGCTGATCCGGGCGCCGAACTTGCCCGCCTGGAGCACAGCCCGCTCGGTGAGTTCGGCGCCGGAGATGCCCGAGGGGAAGCCAAAGCAGTTGTCGATGCGGGACGACGTCCCGGCCTGGCCGCCGGTGGCCATCGCCTCGACCACGGTCGTGCCGAGGCCTTCCGAGGCGGCGTTCACCGCGGCGGCGAGACCGGCCGGACCGGAGCCGACGATGAGGAGATCGCCGCGGCCGTTGCCCATTGGCAGGGGCGGCAGACCGATCAGCCGGGCCAGTTCGGCGTTGCTCGGGTTGCGCAGCAGGGTCGTGTCCCGCCAGATCACCAGCGGCGTCTGCTCCGGACCGACCGCGAAGCGGCGCAGCAGCGCCTCGGCTTCCTCGTCCGTCTCCAGATCGATCCAGCGGTGCGGCAGGCGGTTGCGGGCGGCGAACTCGCGCAGCCGCCGGGTGTCGGGCGAATAGCGCGAGCCGATGATGCGGAAGCCGGCGCCCTGCCCGACGAGCAGAGCACGGCGGCCCAGGCAGGCGCGCAGCACCACATCACCGAGGGTGGAGTCCCGGGTCACCAGGTCACGCAGCTGATCCATGGACAGGGCGAGGATCTTGCCGGGGTCCCTGACCACGGCGGTGTAGAAGGCCACCTGTCCGTTCAGGAGGCCGAGTTCGCCGATGAAACGGCCAGGGCCGTGAACACGCAGCAGGCGTTCGCCGGGTGTGCCGTAGCCCTCGACGATGGCGACCGAGCCACTGAGGACGACGTAGAACGCCTCGCACCGCTCCCCCTCCCGGATCAGCACGTCACCAACGTCAACCGCGCGCCTCTGGCCGTGCTGCGCCAGGCGGGCCATCTGGTCGTCCGACAGACGGGGATAGGCGCCGTAGATGTCGGGGGTCTCGAGGGGGACGCTCTCCTCCGCCTCGTCCGGCACCGGCGCTGTGCCCGGCCGCGTCTCGTCGCCGGGCATCACACGAGCGCCTCGTGGACGAAGCACCACCGCCAGTCCTCGCCGGGCTCCAGCGACGCCACGATCGGGTGACCGTCGGCGGCGGCGTGACGGCGGGCGTGCCGGTTCGGCGAGGAATCGCAGCAGCCGACGTGGCCGCAGGTCAGGCAGAGCCTGAGGTGGACCCAGGGGGAACGTGTGGCCAGGCATTCCTCGCATCCCGGGGCGCGTGGGGTGACGGGGCGTACGAGGGCGAGGTGGGGGTCTGTTCCTACGGTCATGGCCGATCACCCTTTCCCGGCCGGTTCGCGGCCCGCGATCGACTGCTCTACCCACCGCCGCAGAGCAGGGGCAGGTGCGGCACCCGACTGCCGGGCAATGGTCTGTCCTTTGTCGAGGACCAAGAGCGTCGGTACCGCCTGTACCTCGAACCGCCGCGCGAGGCGTGGGTTCTTGTCGATGTCGACCTTGACCAGCTTGATCTTTCCCGCGAGATCGGCGGCGACCTTCTCCAGCGCGGGGCTCACCATGCGGCAGGGCCCGCACCAGGTGGCCCACAGGTCGACGACGACGGGCACGGTGGCCTGTTCGACGACCTCGGTGAAGTCGTCGTCGCCCGCGTCGGCCATCCACGGCAGCGGCTGCTTGCAGTTGCCGCACCTGGGGCGGCCCTCGGCCACCACGGGTACCCGGTTGGTGCGCCCGCAGTGCGGACAGGTGACGTTGGTGGCCTGCACGGTACTCATGCCGCCCTCGCTCCCTTCACGTCCTCGGGCTGGTCGTAGGTGACCACCAGCTCTCCGTGCTCGGCGTCGACGCGGACCTTCGCGCCGTCCTGTACGTCGCCGCGCAGCAGGGCGCGCCCGACGAGGGTTTCGACCTCGTGGGAGATGTAACGCCGCAGCGGCCGGGCCCCGTACACCGGGTCGTAGCCCTGGTGGGCAATCAACTCCCGGGCCGCGTCGGTGAGTTCAACAGTGATGCGACGCTCGGCGAGGCGGCGTCGCAGCTCGTCGAACTGCAGCTCCACGATCCGCTCGATCTGCCGCTCACCGAGCGGCTTGAACAGCACGATGTCGTCGACGCGGTTGAGGAACTCCGGACGGAAGTGCCCGCGCAGCTCACCCATCACCAGGGCGCGGGCGTCCGGCTTGATCTCACCCTCGGCGGTGGCGCCGTCGAGGAGGTGCTCGGAGCCGATGTTGGACGTCATGATGATCACGGTGTTGCGGAAGTCGACGGTGCGGCCCTGGGCGTCGGTGATGCGGCCGTCGTCGAGGATCTGCAGCAGGGTGTTGAAGACATCGGTGTGCGCCTTCTCGACCTCGTCGAACAGCACAACCGAGTACGGCTTGCGGCGTACGGCCTCGGTGAGCTGGCCGCCCTCCTCATAGCCGACGTATCCGGGCGGGGCGCCCATGAGCCGGCTGACGGTGTGCCGCTCCTGGTACTCGCTCATGTCGAGGCGGACCATGTTCTCCTCGGAGTCGAACAGGGCCGCCGCGAGGGTCTTGGCCAGCTCGGTCTTCCCGACGCCGGTGGGGCCGAGGAAGATGAACGAGCCGATGGGGCGGCGAGGGTCGCGGATGCCGGAGCGGGCGCGGATGATGGCGTCGGCGACGAGCTTGACGGCCTCGTCCTGGCCGATGACGCGCTCGCGCAGGATCTCGTCGAGGCGCAGCAGTTTCTCGCGTTCGCCCTCCTTCAGGCGGGTGACGGGGATGCCGGTCCATGCGGCGACGATGTCGGCGATCTCCTCCTCGGTAACGACCTCCCGCAGCAGCCGGTTCTGCCCTTGCTTGGCGGCCAGTTGCTCCTCCTCGGCCGCCAGTCGGCGTTCCAGGTCCTGGAGGTGGCCGTAGCGGAGTTCGGCGGCGCGGTTGAGGTCGTAGGCGCGTTCGGCCTCCTCCGCCTCGTGGCGGACCTGCTCCAGTTCCTGGCGCAGTTCCTGCACGCGGCGGATCGCCTGCCGTTCGGCCTCCCACTGGGCGTGTTTGGCGTCGGCCTCGGCGCGCAGGTCGGCGAGTTCCTTGCGCAGTTCCTCCAGGCGGGCCTTGCTGGCGGGGTCGGTCTCCTTGGACAGGGCGGCCTCCTCGATCTCCAGACGGGTGACGCGGCGGGTGATTTCGTCGAGTTCGGCAGGCATCGAGTCGATCTCGGTGCGCAGACGGGCGCAGGCCTCGTCGACGAGGTCGATGGCCTTGTCGGGCAGGAACCGGTCGGTGATGTAGCGGTGGGAGAGCGTCGCCGCCGCGACCAGCGCGGTGTCCTGGATCTTGACACCGTGGAAGACCTCCAAGCGTTCGCGCAGTCCGCGCAGGATGGAGATGGTGTCCTCCACGCTCGGTTCGTCGACCAGGACCTGCTGGAAGCGCCGTTCGAGGGCGGCGTCCTTCTCGATGTGCTTGCGGTACTCGTCCAGGGTGGTCGCGCCGATCATGTGCAGTTCGCCGCGTGCCAGCATGGGCTTGAGCATGTTGCCCGCGTCCATGGCTCCTTCGGCGGCGCCCGCGCCGACGACCGTGTGCAACTCGTCGACGAAGAGCAGGATCCGTCCCTCGGCGGCCTTCACCTCAGACAGCACGGCCTTGAGGCGTTCCTCGAACTCGCCGCGGTACTTCGCGCCCGCCACGAGCGAGCCCATGTCGAGGGCGAAAACCGTCTTGTCGCGCAGACCTTCGGGCACGTCACCGCGCACAATGCGCTGGGCGAGACCCTCGACGATGGCGGTCTTGCCGACGCCGGGGTCGCCGATCAGGACAGGGTTGTTCTTGCTCTTGCGACTGAGGATCTGGGTCACGCGGCGGATCTCGGCGTCCCGGCCAATGACGGGGTCGAGGCGCCCGGTCCTGGCCTCGGCGACCAGGTCGCGGCCGTACTTCTCCAGAGCCTCATAGGCCACCTCGGGGTTGGCGGAGGTCACGCGCTGGTTGCCGCGGACCTGGGTGAGCGCGCCGAGGAAGGAATCCCGGGTCACGCCGTGTTCCTTCAACAGGCGCCCGGCGGCGGTCGCCGAGCCCTCCTCGGCCAGCGCCAACAGGAGGTGTTCCACGGACACGTACTCGTCCTTGAGGCGTTTGGCCTCCCGCTCGGCCGCGTCCAGCAGCCGGGCCAGGCGCTGGGTGACGAAGACCTGGCCCGGCGCCGCGCCCGGGCCGGTCACCTTGGGCCGGCGGGAGAGGTCCTCGCGTACGGCCGTGCGCAACTCCTCGGGCTCGGTGCCCGCCTGCTGCAGCAGCCGCGGGATCAGGCCCTCCTCCTGGTCGAGGAGAGCGAGCAGCAGATGCTCGCCGTCGACCTCGGTGTGGCCCAGGCGGCCGGCGGCGCTCTGGGCCTCCTGCAGGGCTTCCTGGGACTTCTGCGTCAGGCGGTTCATGTCCATGGCGATAGATCACTCCTCATGCCTGCACGCCGCAGCGCGGCTTCGAGCAAGCTGATCCGGTCGAGCAGGTCGAGCACCAGACCGATGGATGCGTAGTTCAGGCACAGCCCGGTGCGCAACCGCTGGACGCGGGCCAGGGAGGCCGGGGCCGTGGGGGCGAACACCAGTCGTCCGGAGGCGTCACGGTCGGCGTCCACCAGTCCGAGGGCGACGAACCGACGGATCAGGTCGGGATGGAGGCCTGAGCGGCGGGCCACGGTCTCCAGGGAGAGCTTGGGCACGGGCACGATCGCGTACTGCACGCCCACCTCCAGCGTGCGCTCGTGGGACGGGCGGGCCTCGGCCGGTCGGTCGCTCATCAGGTCCTCCTGGGGTCGAACGAGGAGACAGCGGCAAGTTCCTCCATCAGCTCGCGCTCCCGGTCGCTCAGCCGGGGCGGCACCATGATCCGCAGCTCCGCGTACAGGTCTCCGTTCGCGCCGCGCGGGCCCGGCATGCCCTCGCCGCGCAGCCGCAGTCGCCGCCCGCTGGAGGATCCGGCGGGCACGGTCACCTTCGCCGTGGCACCGCTCGGCGTGGGCACCGGCACGGTCGCACCCAACGCCGCCTCCCACGGGGTGACCGGAAGCCTCACGTGGACGTCCCGGCCGTCGAGGCGGAACTCGGGGTGCGGCTGGATCCGCACCCTCAGGTACAGGTCCCCGGCGGGAGCGTCGTCGCCGCTCCCGCGCCCGCCCTCCCCGGCCAGCCGGATGCGCTGCCCATCGGTGGTGCCGGGCGGCACGTCGACCTGGTAGCGCCGCTGCCCGGCCGGCCCGGCGAGGGTGACCGTACGGCGGCCACCCCGATAGGCCTCCTCGACGGTGAGCGGCAGTTCGGCCTCCTGGTCGGCACCGGGCACGCGCATCCGTCCGGCGCCGCCGAACAGCGAGCCGAACAGATCCTCGACGTCGACTCCCTCCCCCCCGAAACCTGCTGTGGAGTACCGCACCCGGGGACCGCCGCCGGTGGTCCACCGGAAGCCGCTGCCGGCTCCGGCGCCGGCGCCGACCCGCTCCTCCCAGTCCTCCGGGACCTTCCGGAAGTCCTCGCCGAAGCGGTCGTACCGGGCTCGCTGCTCCGGATCGGACAGGACGCTGAAGGCCTCATTGATCTCCTTGAACCGCTCCTCCGCCTGGGGGTCCTTGTTGACGTCGGGGTGGTACTTGCGGGCCAGGGTGCGGTAGGCCCGCTGGATCTCGTCCCGGTCGGCGGTGCGAGGAACGCCGAGCACCTCGTAGAAGTCGCGTGCCATGGACGGTCACTCCCGCTTGGCGACGGTCACGGCGGCAGGCCGCAGCTGCCGCTCGGCCTCCCCGTAACCCGGTCGCAGCACTTGGACCACGGTGTTCGGATCGGCGTCGGAATCCTGGACCACGCCGACCACCTCGTGCCGGGCCGGGTCGAACGACACGCCCCTCTCTGCGTGGCGCGGGTAGCCCAGCCGCTCCAGGACGTTCACGGCCTGGTCACGCACGGCCCGGACACCTTCGACAATCGCACCGGGGTCGGCGGCCGCGTGGCTGAGGGCGAGTTCCAGGTTGTCGATGACGGGCAGGAAGGCCGCAGCCGTACGGGCGCGTTCGGCCGCGGCCTCCCGCTCCAGCTCCCTGGCGTGGCGTTTGCGCAGGTTGTCGAGGTCGGCCAGGGCGCGGCGCCAGCGGTCCTCGGCCTCTCGCAGCGCGGCCGCGTATTCGTCGTCGGGTGCGGCCGTGGCGGTTGCGGCGTCGGGCCCCGGCTCGGCCTCCTCGGCCGGCGGTCCAGGCTGCTCAAGGTCCCCGCGCGGCGGCTGTACGGCGCCTTCCGGTGGCGGGTCGGGCTCTCGGCCTCGGTGTGGCTTGGGCATGGCGGGCCACCTCAGCCCTTGTCGAACTCGGCGTCGATCACATCGTCGTCGTCCCCGGCGCCGCCCGGCGCGGTCCCGCCGGGACTGGATCCGTCTGGTGAGCCGGTGCCCGTCGGACCGCCGGTGGCGGCTCCCGCCTGGTGGGCTGCGAGCCCCGCGAAGACCTGCTGGAGTTCGGACGTCAGCGGCCGGACCTTGTCCACCCCGGCCTCGTTCTTGACCGCCTCGCGGGCCTCGGCCACCAGCATCTCGGCGCGGGCCTTCTCGTGTGCGGGCGCGGCGTCGCCGAGCTCGCCGAGGCGCTTTTCGACCTGGTAGGCGATGGCGTCCAGTTCGTTGCGGGCGTCGACTGCCTCGCGCAGGGCCTGGTCTTCGCCGCGGTTGCGCTCGGCCTCCTGGACCATCCGCTCGACCTCGCTGCGGTCGAGGTTGGAGCTCTCGCTGATGGTGATGCCCTGCTCTTTGCCGGTGTCCTTGTCCCGCGCGGTGACGTTGAGGATGCCGTTGGCGTCGATGTCGAAGGTGACCTCGATCTGCGGCTCGCCGCGCGGGGCGGGGCGGATGTCGGTGAGCTGGAAGCGACCCAGGACCCGGTTGTCGGCGGCCCTCTCACGCTCGCCCTGCAGGACGACGACATCGACGGCGGGCTGGTTGTCCTCGGCGGTGGAGAAGGTCTCGGTCCGGCGCACCGGGATGGTGGTGTTCCGCTCGATGATCTTCGTCATCACGCCGCCGCGTGTCTCCACGCCAAGCGACAACGGGGTGACATCGAGCAGCAGGACATCCTTGACCTCGCCCTTGAGGACCCCGGCCTGGATCGCGGCCCCCATCGCCACGACCTCGTCGGGGTTGACGCTCATGTTGGGTTCCTTGCCGCCGGTCAGCCTCCGCACCAGGGCCTGGACGGCGGGGATGCGGGTGGAGCCGCCGACGAGGATGACCTCGTCGATGTCGTTGTCACTGACTTTGGCGTCGTCCATGGCCTGCCGCACGGGGCCGAGGCAGCGCTCCACCAGGTCGCCGGTGATCTGCTCGAACGTGGACCGCATGATCGTCGTGGTCAGGTGCTTGGGCCCGGAGGCGTCGGCCGTGATGAACGGCAGGCTGACCTGCGTCTGGGTCACCGAGCTGAGCTCGGTCTTGGCCTTCTCGGCGGCCTCGAACAGGCGCTGCAGGGCCTGTGGGTCCTTGCGTAGGTCGATGCCGTTCTCTTTCTGGAAGCCGTCGGCGAGCTGGTCGACCAGCCGGCGGTCGAAGTCGTCGCCGCCCAGATGGCTGTCGCCCGCCGTGGACCGTACCTCCACCACGCCGTCGCCGACGTCGAGGATGCTGACGTCGAAGGTGCCACCGCCCAGGTCGAAGACGAGCACCGTCTCGTGCTGCTTCTTGTCCATGCCGTAGGCCAGGGCGGCCGCGGTCGGCTCGTTGATGATCCGCAGCACTTCCAGGCCGGCGATCCGTCCGGCGTCCTTGGTGGCGGTGCGCTGGGCGTCGTTGAAGTAGGCGGGCACCGTGATGACCGCCTCCGTGACCCGCTCTCCCAGCTGCTTGGAGGCGTCGTCGGCGAGCTTGCGGAGCACCTGCGCGCTGATCTCCTCGGGCGCGTAGAGCTTGTCGCGCACCTTGAAGCGCGCCGCCCCGCCGTCTCCCTCGACCACGTCGTACGCGACGGCCTTGGCCTCTTCGGAGATCTCGTCGAAATGCCGGCCGATGAACCGCTTGGCCGAGTAGATGGTGCCCTTCGGGTTGAGAATCGCCTGCCGCCGGGCCAGCTGGCCCACCAGGCGCTCGCCGGTGTCGGTGAAGGCCACCACGGACGGCGTCGTGCGGTTGCCCTCGCTATTGGGAACGACCGCCGGCTCGCCGCCCTCCCAGACGGCGATCACCGAGTTCGTGGTGCCCAGGTCGATGCCTACTGCCTTGGCCATGAGGAACTCCTTCCGCGACGGGCGGCCCCCGTTCGCCTCAGAGTCGCGCCCGGTCTTCCGCACTCGCTCAGGTGACGGCGGGACCGCTCCGCGGGCGGCTCTTCCAAGCCCCGCCGCTTGTGCTGGTGTCGATGTCGGTGGGCAGCTCGGCCAGCAGCTGCACCGCTTCCTCGGCGACTGCGTCGTCGGCGACGACGTCGTACCGGCTGGGCTGCATGAAGCTCACCGAGGCGAAGTCCCGGCGGCCACGCTGGGCCGCGTGCACCAGCAGACCGAGCAGAGCACCGACGAGTGCTCCGAAAACCAGCCCGTACAAGGCGAGGAGCAGTCCCGACACGACCGGGTCCAGCCAGTTCAGCAGCCCGAAGATCCACCCGATCAGTGCGCCGGGCAGAGCGCCGCTCGCCGCCCCGTGCAGCGCGGCCCCGCCATGTCCCATGCGGCCGGTCACCTGCTCGACCAGGCGCACGTCCTGCCCGATGATGGCCACCCTCTCGACGGGAAAACCCTGATCGGACAGGTGATCGACGGCGCGTTCCGCCTCCTGGTAGGTCGTGTACGAGGCGATGGTCCTGCGGACCTGCTCGTTCATCAGCCAGTCCTTCCTGCCACGGCCACCGGTGCGCCCGGCGATCCCTGACAACCCCAGAGTGGCGAGAGAGCAGCACGCTCCGCCTGCGCCCCGCAGGACAGAAATTGCTGCAGTCGATCGGTCCACGAGAACAAGGCTCAAATTACGGACAAGTCGGACGGTTCTGCGCCTAGGCTGGGGCTCAGGGCTCGCCCCGGGCGTAGAGCCCACGACTCGCTCGATCGCCTCCGATGACCGGAGGGGAACGGAGTGATCCATGGCCCGCCATCCGTCAGGGAGGCTGTCCCCTCACGTCTCCAGCCAGGAAATGACCCGCCACCCGAGCAACACTGCGGGCACCGAACGGCACGACCCCAGTCCGCTCGCGGCGCTGGACCCGCACGGGCTGCTGGTGCTGTCCCACACCCTGTTCACCTGCGCGGAGCAGAGTCAGATCATGGGGTTGGCCATGCGGCACGTCAGCGCCCTTGGCCCCTACCACGCCGAGGCCGGATATCTCGCGACGGGCGACGGCTTGTCCCGTGTCCCCGGACACGACGCGGGGGCGCCAACGGTCGACGACGCACGGATGAAGGAGTTGGGCGAGGCTGACGGCTCCGTATCCCTTCCTGAGGGGTCCTGGACCTGGGCGTTCGGCCTGCGTGGGGCCGGCGGTCTGCTCGGCTACATCGTGGTCTCCTCCCACTCCGGACCCGATGAGCAGGGGCACTTCCTCCTCTCGACCCTCGTGAGACTCACATCGGCGGCCCTGTCACTGGCGGCCGCGCGCGCCTGGCAGCAGGACAACGCCGGCGAACTGAGCCGACTCCGCATCGAACGGGAGACCACAGTGCGGCAGCTGGACACCATGCGATCCGAGCTGCACCTGCAGAAGACCGTGCACGAGACCCTCGCCCGTGTGGCTGTCCGGGGCGACGGCGAGGACGCCATCACCCAAGCGCTGTACGAGCTCACCGGGCTGTCGGCGCTCATCGAGGACCGGTTCGGCAACCTGAGGTCCTGGGCTGGTCCAGACCGGCCCGACCCCTATCCCGTGCAGTCCTCGACCCACCAGGAAGAGATGCTGCGGCAGGTCGCGCGCGAGGCGGGCCCGGTCAGGGTCAAGGACCGGCTGATCGCCCTGGCCCGGCCGCGCGGCGACCTCCTCGGCGTACTCGCCCTCGAGGACCCCGAGGCGACGGCCGACGACCACACCATGTTCGCATTGGATCACGCCCAGCAGTCGCTCGCCCAGGAGCTCCTGCATATGCGCGAACTCACCGAGGTCGAACTGCGGCTGCGCCGCCAGCTGATCGACGACCTGTTGGAAGGCACTGACAAGACGAGCGCCTACGCCCGGGCCGAAGCCGTCGGCCACGACCTGCGACGTACTCACTACGTGGTCGTGGTGCACTGGCCGGGCAACGCCGCGACCAGCTCCTTCACCCGTGTCGTCGAGCAAGCGACGGCCACCACGGCGACCCGTCCGCTGATCACCCGTCGCGGCGACCGGATGGTTCTGCTGACCGAAGCGAGGCCCGACGACGATGCCGTGTACGCGGCGCTGGCCCGTGAGCTGGGGACGCCCGACAGAGCGATCGGGGTGAGCACCCGCTGCGACTCCCCGAACGGCATTCCCCGCTGTTATCAGGAGGCATTGCGGGCCCTGGAGGTGCGGCAGAACTCCCGCCAGCCCAGCGGGACGACGTTCTTCGACGACCTCGGGCTGTACCGGATTCTGGGGCCCGGAAACGATCTCCGGGAGCTCGAAGGCTTCGTGCGAGAGTGGCTCGGCCAGCTGATCGACTACGACGCAGAGCACGACACGGAGTTGGTGGAAACGCTCTCGCGCTACTTCGACTGCGGAGGCAACTACGACGAGGCGGCCGCAGCGCTGACAGTCCACCGCAGTACCCTGCGCTACCGGCTGCAGCGCATCCGTGAGATCAGCGACCGCGACCTGACAGATGTGGACGCCCGGCTCAATCTGCAGGTGGCAACGCGCGTCTGGAAGATCATCCTGGGCGGGCGACGCTGACTGCGGAGACCCGGGGGCCGGGCAGCAGGTCCAGCCTGGCTGCAGGAGCCCGCCGACACATGTCTTGGAACTGCTACCCAGGCATTCGCGACCTTCCGCCGGCATCGCCCTGCGCACGTGGGCTGACGGGATGGGAACGGCGCCACTGAGAGCCGGGCCGGCTAGGAGCGGTAGCGGTGCGGTACCGGCCGGTCACGACCTTCTCGCACTTCTCCCAGGAACGCGACGAGGCGGGGCGGAAGGCGCACATGCGCCTCACGGGCCGCGCAGAAGGGTTCGGGTCTCGTGGTCGATCTGCTGGGCCTCTCCGGTGGGTACGACCACGATCGGTATTCCCGCCCCCGGCTCGCTGACGATTGCCGGACGGCTCGCGTCGTCGGGCGTGCGCAGGCCGCCGGTCAGGCCGAGGGCGGTGAGCCGGGTGCATACCTCTTCGCGGACCTCGGGCTGGTCTTCGCCGATCTCCCCGGTGAAGACCAGGGCGTCGAGCCGGTCGAGGGACGCGGCCATCGCGGCGATGCCGCGGCGAGAGTGATGAGTGAAGACGTCCAGGGCGAGAGCGGCGCGCTCGTCGCCCGTTGCCCGGCTGCGGACGAGGTCTCGGGTGTCGTTGGAGGTGCCGGAGAGGCCGAGCAGACCGGAATGGTGATTCAGTACGTCCTCTATGTCGTCGGCGGACAATCGGTGCCGCGTCTGCAGCCAGGTCAGGGCGCCGGGGTCCACGCTTCCGCTGCGGTGGCTCATCACCAACCCCTCCAGCGGTGTGAAGCCCATGGTGGTGTCGACGCTGGTCCCGTTGCGCACGGCGCAGGCGGAGCAGCCGCCGCCGAGGTGGGCGATCACCAGGTGGAGCTGCTGGGGGCGCTGACCGAGCAGCTCGGCCGTCCGGCCGAGTGCCCAGGCGTAGGACAGCCCGTGGAAGCCGTAGCGGCGTATCCCGTACTCCTCGCGCCAGGTGGCGGGCACCGCGTACTCGCGGGCGGCGGCGGGCAGGCCGGCGTGGAAGACGGTGTCGAAGCAGGCTGCGTGCGGGACGTCGGGTAGCAAGTTCCGGGCGGTATCCAGGACAGTGAGGGCTGGCGGGACGTGCAGCGGTGCCAGGTCGGCCACATTCCCGAGGGCGGCCCGGACGTCGTCGTCGACCAGGACGTGGCTGCGCAGTCCGGGTCCGCCGTGGACGATGCGGTGACCCACGGCAGTGGGCGATGGCGTTTGGGCCAGCAGTTGCTGCAGAGGGCCGGACACGTCTTCGCCGGGTGCGGAGGCGCTGTGGTGTTCGGCCAGGACCTGCCCGTCGTCGCCGAATACGGTCAGCCTCAGGCTGGACGAGCCTGCGTCGGCCACCAGGACTGGGCCGATGTTCCCTGCCGACACGGAGCTCCTTCCCCGCCCGGACCGCGTCGCACGGCTGTGCCCGCAACGGCTCGGCGTGTGTGCCGAGGCAGCCGGGTACCCGCCTGACCTCGTAAGAAACGGAGGCCCACCGGATGAGGCTCGGCGCACCAGGAAGGTGCGGGTACCGGCGAGCGGCCGGCTATGTAGCCGCATCAGTGATCTTCCTGCGCGGCAACGTGCTGCTACGGGAGCCGCGGCAGCTCGGCCACTGTGGCTCGTGCCCGGGTATCACCATGGTGTACGCGGCGCTCTACACGCCCGTCCGTGAGCGGGACGCCGATGGGCTTTTGGTGCCCGGTCCCGGCCACAGCGCCCCGGCCAATCACGCCAACCTCTGGTTGGAGGGCACCCACGAGGAGTACGACCCCGGGCATGTCCGGACCGGCGCAGGTCTGAGGACCTGACAGGCTCGACGTGCGTGACGTGCGCATCCTCGCAATCAGGGAATCATTGAGCCATTTCAGCGCGGGCCCTGATCGGGCGACGCTCGCGGTGTGCGCAACGGACGAGGCTCCTGCGCCGTTGGGGGAGGTGTTCGAAGTCTCAACCCACAGGCCCAGGAGCCGCGTTGGTTCCGTATTCTGCCGCACTCGACTTGCCCCACGCGCTGGTCGAGTGGGTGACCATGCTCATCGTCACCCGCGAGGGTAACCGTCGCTGCAAACTCCCTGGGTAACAGCACCCCTCGGACGCCCGCCAGGCCGGAACCTCACGCCAACCCAGCAGACCGTCAACCGCGCGCTGTCCGCGGCACGGGCACCCGCCGAACGCGGCGTCGCACGACTGAAGTCGTGGCGGATCTTCCGAAGGTCCCGATGCAGCCCCAATCCAATATGTCGTCAATCACCGCAGCCATCCTCACCCTGGAGCGGCAACGCTGAAAAAGCCAACCACAGCCGTCAGGTGGCACGCGGGCGACGCCGCCCCGCCCACAGGGACGGGAAGCCCACGCCTCACACCACCGCCTTCGCCAGGAACCATGGTTCCTGGCACAACCGATCAGTTCGCCAGAGTGGCTGAACGTACAGCCTCCGGTCCGAAGCGCCGACGGGCACGGTCGGCGGCGGCTTCGGCTGCGCGGGCGCGGGCATCGCCGGGGTCCAAAGAGAGCTGGCGGTAGGCCCTGTCGGCTGACAGCAGGCGGTCTGCACGGACCACGAAGGCGCGCACTCTCGCTCGCTGCAAGCCGAAACCGGCCAGCAGGTTCAATGCAGTTGCGGCGAGGGCCGGCGAGTGGTTGGTGGGTTCCGGCAGGGTGCTGGTACTCGTGGTGGAACTGCAGTCGGCGTACCGCACGGTGAGGGTGAGCCGGCTCGCGATCTGACTTTCGCCGCGCAGGCGTTGACCGATCTGGTCGGCAAGTCCCAGAACTGCACGGTGATGCTGTGCCGGGTCAAGGCAGTCCCTCTCCAGCACGAGGTCGGCGATCAGGTGCACCGCTGGTTCCGCAGGGACAACCGGACGAGGGTCGTGGCCGCGGGCGCGCTCGGCCAATAGCCGCGCTTGGCCGACGCCGAGGAGCCGCTGCAGGGTCTCCGCGGGTATGTCGGTGATCTGGCCGATGGTATGCAGACCGTATCTGTGAAGTGTTTCGGCCGTGGTACGGCCGACCCCGGGCAGTGCCGTGACCGGCCGTGGGTACAGCCAGTCGGTCACGTGATCAGCGGGGACCCAGGTGGTCTCTCCCGGCGCGGAGGCGTCGGCCGCCAGGGCAGCCAGCATGCGGTTGTTCGCGAGCCCGGCGCTGCTATCGACGCCGTAGAGAGCCTTCAGCCGGAGCTTCGCCAGCTGAACGACGTTGTAGGGAGACAAGTCGAAGTATCTGAGCGCCGAAGTCAGGTCGAGCTGGACGGCGTTGGGCGGGACAGGCTGGACGTGAGGAGTGACACCAGACAATAGTTCGATTACATCGTCGTACTGAGACTCGGTCAGTGCGGCGTGCAGGTGAAGGTGGGCAATGTGCCGCTGGCGTGTGGTCATCCCGCGCTCCCGGGGCTTCGGTGGCCGAACTTCGTCAGGTCGGCGGAACGAGTGCCGGCAGGCTGGAGATCGGCGTACGGGTGCAGGCGGGCACCTGTGGTGCCGTTGGCCAGGGTGCGGTGCTGCTGGGCGGGGGTCGGGTGCGGGTGGGTCTCGCCGAGGAGGGCGAGCGCGGCCTCGGGCCCGTTGTCGCGGCGGGCGGCGGCGATCTCGTCCAGGTCCCAGGCCATGGTGCCGACGACAGTACGACGGGTGCCGCGCACCTGGACCGTGCCGCGCACCAGCAGCAGGCCGCTGTGGAAGACGGTGTGCGCGCAGGCCGGGTGGGAGTCCTCGAAGAAGGCCAGGTCGACCAGGCCGGAGCCGTCCTCCAGGGTGACGAAGATGATTCGCCGGCCGCTGGCGATCGGCGGGGTCTGGGTAGAGGCCCGCACACCGGCGACCAGGACCTGCTGCCCGGCCCGCAGACCGGCCAGATGGGCAGCGTCGGTCGCACCGATCTCGCGCAGCAGCCGGTGGTGGTGCTCCATCAGGTGCTTGGAGACATCGATCCCGAGAGTGCTCAGCTCGGCGCTGAGGGCCTCGCGTCCGGTCATCTCCGGCAGACCACTCGGTTCCGCCCCGCCGACGGCGCCCGCGTCGATGGGCAGCTGGCCCTTGCCTGCGGACCGAGTGCGGGAGGCACGGTGGAGTTCGGCAATCTGGAGCAGGAGATCACGTCGGGTGAGGCGGCCGTCATGCAGACAGTCCAGGGCGCCGATCTCGGCGAGGCGTTCGGCGACCGGCCTGCTGGGACAGGCCCGCTGCCAGAAGTCCGACAGCGATCCGTACGGCTGCCCCTCCTCGATTCGGGCACACTCCTCCTCGCTGATGCCACGCACCTCAGACATCGCGAGCCGCACGCCCCACCGATCTCCATCGGCCTTCTCCACGGTGTGCTTCACCTGGGAGTGATTGATGTCGACGGGCAGGACGGGGACGCCCCGGCGGCGGGCGTCGGAGACGAGGACCCGCTTGGGCCACATCCCGGGATCGTGTTCAAGCAGGCCGGCCAGCAGGAACGCCGGATAGTGCGCCTTGAGCCAGGCACTCTGCAACGCCGGTACGGCGAAGGCGACCGCGTGAGCGCGGCAGAAGCCGTATGCACCGAAGGCCTCCACGGTCTTCCAGACCTCGTCGCGGACGGCCTCGCTGTAGCCACGCGCGCGTGCCAGGCCATGGAACCACTCCCTGATACCGGGCAGCCGATCTTTCTCACCGAGCGCCCGCCGGGCGATCTCCGCCAGCGCGTAGTCGCAACCAGTCATCACCGACAGCGTCTCGATGATCTGCTCGTGCCAGATGGTCACGCCGTAGGTGTCGGCGAGCACCGGCTCCAGGTCCGGATGCGCGTACGACGGCGCACCCCCGTGCCGGGCGGCGATGTACCGCTCGGGCATGCCGCCGGCGACCGGTCCGGGCCGGAAGAGGCTGATGTCGGCGATGACGTCCTGCACGTCGCGCGGTTGCAGCCGGGACAGCAGGTCCTGCTGGCCGGGCGATTCGAGCTGGAACAGGCCCAGGGTCTGGCTGTCCTGGATGAGCTTGAATGCGAAGGCATCGTCGAGCGGCACCTGCCGCGGGTCGTCGAGGTCGATGCGGTTGCCTGTGGTCCGTTCGATCTCGGTGACGGCGTGAGCCATTGCAGATTGCAAGCGGACCCCCAAGACGTCCAGTTTGATATTGCCCAGCGCTTCGATCTCCTCCTTCGCGGCCATGGCCATGGGGTAGTCGCCCTGCGGGGTGGGCTGGACCGGCAGCCGGTCCAGGAGGGTCGCGTCACTGATGACCACGCCGCAGGGATGCATGGCCATGCCGTGCACCAGGGAATCGAGGCCCTCGGCCAGCTCCCACAACGGTCCGTAGCGGTGGGCCTCGGCGGCCAGTTGGCGCAGTTCGGGCAGTTCGGCGAGGGCGCCGGTGATGTCGGAGGCGGGCAGGTGCGGGAAGCTCTTGGCGATCCGGTCGACCTCGGCCGGGGCGATACCCAGGGCGAGGCCGGTGTCGCGCAGGGCGCGGCGGGCGCGGTAGGTCTCGGGCATGGCGGTGACGGCGACCCGTTCCTTGCCGAAGCGTTCGAAGATCGTGTCGTAGCACTCGAGCCGTCTGGCGGACTCCACGTCGATGTCGATGTCGGGCAGCGAGGCCCGGCGCACGCTCAGAAAGCGTTCGAACAGCAGGCGGTGGTCGAGCGGGTTGGCGGTGGCGATGTCCAGAGCGTGGCAGACCATCGAGCCGGCGCCGGAGCCGCGGGCCGCGACCCTGATGCCCTTGGCCCGGATGTCAGCCACGACCTGGCCGACGGCGAGGAAGTACGAGTCGTAGTTCAGCGCGGAAATCACCTTGAGCTCTTCGTCCAGCCGCTCGAGCGCCACTCGGTCGCGGTCGAGGCCGCGCCTGGCCATGCCGGTCTCGCATTGCCTGCGCAGCAACTTTGCCGCGCCGTCCGCTCGGGGCTCGGCGCCGAAGAGGGACGGTTCCGGGAAGTGGCGGGTGCCGAGCCCGAGGTCCGCCCGGGGATCGAGCGCGCACGCGGCCGCCGTGGCGGCGGTGTCCGCCATCAGACGGCGTGCCCAGCGAATGTCTCCTCCGGAGCATTCGGTGATCATTCGCGCGACTATCTCCATTTCCCGCTCGTCCTTGAGCCAGCGCTGTCCGGTGTCCAGGTAGCGCCGGTCGATCGGTCGTAGCAGGCGCGCGGCGTCCAGGACATCGGCGAAGCGGTGCTGGTCGGGATCGGCGTAGCGGACGGCATTGGAGAGCACGGCGGTGATGCCGGTGCGGTCGGCCAAGGCAAGGGTGCGGGCGGCCAGGCGCAGGGATCCCGGTCCGGTACCGAAACGTTTCTGCGCAACGGCTTCCAACCGGACCTCCCTCCCGAAGATCTCCTTCCAGGGCGCCAGCAGCTTTGCCGCGACGTCCTCCCGGCCCACCGACAGCGCCCGTGCCGGTTCCGAGAGCGGCCCGAGCAGCACGGTCAAGCCGGGGCCGCCGTACTCGCGCAGCGCATCCCACGGCACCACCGGTGGCGTACCGGACAGTGCACCGGCGTGGGCGGCCGACGTGATGCGGCACAGCCGTGCCCATCCCGCCCGGTTCTGCGCGAGCAGCACGAACCGCAGCGGCGGCTCGACGACGTGCGCGCCGCCTCGCACCGGAGTACGGGCCCGCCGGACAGGCGGCGGAGGTGCGAGGGCCTCCACCGCCAGGTCGATTCCGAAGATCGGCCGGACTCTTTCTTTCGCGCAAGCCTGTGCGAACCGGACGGCGCCGGTGACCGTGTCCCGGTCGGTGAGCGCGAGCGCGGACATGCCCCGCTCGGCCGCCCGACGGGCGAGCTGCTCGGGATGGGACGCGCCGTAGCGGGCGGAGTAACCGGACGCGACGTGCACGTGGGCGAAAGCCTCCATGCCGCACCTCCATCACTCCACCCCTTTTCGGCCATACGCCCGATATATTCATCGTACTCGCGTTCGATTACTCTAGCCCCATCAACCCCGGTCGGCGACCATACTCGAACACATCATCGATTCTCTGGTGAAGGTGAGCGGCGTCCGAAACAGCTCACCCCGCCACTTCCCCAGCCGGGCAGAGCAATTGAAGAACCCCCTGCACGTAACTGAGCGTTGCCATTTGGCCACTCTTTGCATCACAGTTGGTCAGTGAGGCGTGGCACGGGGGTGGCGGGTAGTGACCCCTTGATGCGCTCCCCCTAACGCTTAGATCACGACTTCCGTCGTGACGCCTTTGCGCTGTATCGAGCTTCGGATGGCCAGCGGACTGTGAACGGATCCGGCCCCTGCCGCGCGTAGGCTGCCGGACATGGGTGCGGCAAAGCGGCAGATGGAGCTGGAGTTCGAGCGAGCCTGGTCCTCCCGGCGCGGACATGTGTGTGCGGGATGCCTCAGCGACATGGCGCTCAAGAAGGTGATCTCTGATTCCGCCCAGGACGACGAGGAATGCAACTTTTGCGGCGAGAGTCCTGCCGCTGAACTGGACGTTCTAACCGAAGCGTTCATCGAGGGGCTGAAGACCGAGTACGCCAACGCCGACGACGAGGGAGTCCCCTACGACAGCGGTGAGGGCGGCTACCACGTCGCCACGACCTGGGACACCTGGGAGTTGGTGGATGAGCACTCCGACGTCTTTGCCAACGATGCGGTCCTGGAGGCCGTTCGCGAAGCGATCGGCCTCCAGACATGGACCGAGATCGGCTGGCAGTTCCTGCGCTACAACGAGCAGCTCACCTCCAGCTGGCAGAGCTTCTGCGAACAAATCCAGCACAAGACCAGGTACGTCTTCTGGCTCCGCCGCGACAACGCCGACCAGGAGGAGGAACGCTGGGGGGAGATCCCCGCGGGACGCATCCTTGATCAGATCAGTCAGCACATCCTGGACTTGGACTTGCTACGGGAAATCCCCGCAGGCACCAGGCTGTGGCGCGCCCGCGAGGTACAGGACAGCGAGGTGTCGGCAGCAGCCGGCTGGGGCGCCGCCGACCTCGGCACCGCACCCCGCGAGTTCGCCCGGACCTCCAACAGGATGAGCCCGGCCGGAATCCCGATGTTCTACGGCGCATTCGATCAGGACACCGCCGAGCAGGAGGTGACGCGCGGCGAGCAGAAACGACTGGCAGTAGGCACCTTCGAGCTCTCCCGCAGCTGCACGGTGGTCGACTTCACCCGACTTCCCAGCGTTCCGTCGATGTTCGACCCCGAGCGCGGCCACCAGCGGCGCACCCTGCTGTTTCTGCACCAGTTCGTTGCACAGATGGCCAAGCCGGTTCGAGACGGCTATGACCAGATCGACTACGTGCCGACGCAGGTTGTCGCGGAGTTCCTCCTCAAGGTCTTCAACCCGGACAACCCCGTTCAGGGGCTGATCTACACGTCGTCGTTGAACCAGAGGCCCTGCGCGGTGTTCGACCTCGACAGCAGCTGTTGCGTGGAGCAGACGACGGGGTGGGACGCCCAACCGAAGACCCGGCTCGGGCTCGTTCCCGGATCCGTTCGGATGGTCGAGGTCAACGGCTGACTATGACGGCGTTCGGTACATGCGGAGTGAGGACGCTGCAGGTTGTTCGGCGGTGCGGCGCCCGCGCCGCCGGGCAGGTCCGACGGGCAGCGTGTTAGACAAGACGAGGTCAGGTCGAGCAAACCACCTTGTTCCAAAGGCCGTTCGAGCTGCGGGCGACCATGCCCGCCCTCCGGGTCACGTCGGCGTCAGGTTGGTCGGCGGCACGCTCGCATTGCAGGCCTTTGACAGCAGCTCCCAGCGCAGGTCTCCAGAGTCGAGAGCCACGCCCCAGGAGGCGAGGGATGCCGCCAACCGGTCGAGCAGAGACAACAAGACATCGGGAACAAGCCCACACTCACGCGTAATCCGGTCCGTCTCGACCCACCCCTGACCGGTCGAGAAGTCCGTATGCGCCGCGAGACAGAGGGCGATCAGCCGCAGAGACGCATCGGGACCCATACAGCCGCCTCTCGCCATACGAAGTGCCCAGTCAGCAGCCCTCCTGCGGTCGGGGCGCGCGGGACGCTGGGCAAACAGCGCGCCATCGAGGATCTGGGCGACCACCGCCCTGTCGGCAGAGCCCCGCACAGCTGGCGTTCTGCGAAGCCACCGCGCCTGCTCCAGCTCGCTCCATGGGCGGGGATCACCCCCCAAGCGAAGACTGCGCAGGACCCCCACCGGCAAGCGGGCCTTCCCCTCGGAGTCCATGCGCAGGGCGCACTGCACGGCGAGCAGGCGGGCAGCAGCTCCAGTGCGGCTCGGCAAGGCTGCGGCCAAGTAGCTGAGCATCTCGCGCACCTGATTCTGATCGCCCGGCCCGTTGAGCCGTCGCTTACGGCGCCGCGAGGTGCCGTCCGTGGGCGTGACAACCGCACGCAGGAAGGTTTCCGGGACCACGGCGGCCTGCGCCGTCACCGATGCACAGGCCGTGCAGGCATCAGCAAGCCGCCACAGCCGTCCACCTCGCTCGCGGGCGAGAAGCAGAAGGATGGGGCCGGCACAGCCGCGATGACGGGGGTGCCAGCGACAGCCCCGTTCGTGGCACTGGCAGGTGCGCATGTACGGCGGCAGAACGTCGCGACGGGCATGCCCAGCCAGATGTTCGAGCGCCGCAGAGCGAGCGGAAGCGGCAACGAGCCGCGCGCCTCGATAGTCACATTGATGACACACGAGCTGTGGTCCGCCGGATCCAGGCCGCAGCTCCACAGTCCAGGCACGCCGCACTGTCGGACGTGTTGTGCAAAGCCTCATAGGGCGCGCTCCTCCCAGTCCCGTCCGGCGCCGCCATCCACTCGCGAGAGCGACGGCCGCACACGGTAGTGCAGACCTCTGCCCTCCGACCTGCGCCATCACCTGCGGAGATAGGGCAGATGTCTGCACTGACAGGGCAGTGGTCTGCACCGTCGGATGGTTGGGTGACGATCTTTCCGCCCGATCCGGACTTCGAGGCACTCCGCCTCGAGCTCGCGCGCCTGCGGGCGGCCCACGGATGGACCTACGACGAACTCGCCGCCCGTAGCGGGCTGGCCAGACGGACGCTCATCGAAATTGAGCAGGGCCGCACGATCGGGACTCTCAAAACCTGGCACGCCCTCGCGCACGCCCTGAGCACCCCGCTCGACGAGCTCTTCGCGACCTTGTGCAATGGCCACGAACGCCCCGGAAAGGCCGAGGGCTGACCGCTCGCAGGGCGGCATTAACCTACCGCCCAAATCAGCGACTCGATGACGAACACATGATCGCATTCTCGAACGCCAGTCTCACCGGATGCGGCAGTCCGGAGGACACCTGCGGTGGTGACACCCATGAGACGGCGTGTTGGCTGGCAGGTTCGCCCGCATGCGTTCCACACCTCCCTTTCCACGCCGTTGGGATGGCAGCCTCGTCCATGTCCGTGCAAGGCGGTCCCTGCGGGTAAGCAGCGACAGTGCCAGTCGTCTGCTGCGGTCCGGTCAGAGTGACCGCTGCCAGGATTGCGGCAACCGAATCGAGTGGTACCACCGCACGAACGAGCGACCTGTCCGGCTGCACCCTCAGGAACTGCCTGTCGAGACGGTGCCTGCTGCCTGCCAGTGGCATGTCAGCTGCGGCGTCGCTCATCCGTCGGGCGACGGCAGCGGCTGGTGCCGCCTGCCGCACGCCCTGCTGTGTCCTGCCCGCAGCGCAATTCCGGATGTGCCTGAACTGACAGAGCTGCGGCGCGCTCTGGCAGTCAGTACCCGCCGTCTGATCGACCGCGGCATCTTCGTTCCCCCCTCCGCACGGCCGAGCGCCGAAGGCTCTTCGACTGCCGCTTGTCGGCCGGCCCGGCCGGTCGTACAACTCCTGTACGTCCGTTACCTCGCCAGCAGACCCGTAGACGAAATCCAGTGCGTCGCCCAGACCCGCCGACGCCACCGCTGCACAAGTCCGCTGCTCGCGCCCGGAGCTCCGGCAGGCGTATGGGCTCTCCTGTCCACCGCTACCGCGCATGGCCAACTTCCTTTGCCCGGCGCGGTCATGGCCGTTTATGTGCTCACGGGGCTGCCTTACGCCGAGCAGTTGCGGTGGAGGGCTCAACGCTGCCCCGAGCACTCCGCTATTCCGACAGCGCCCGACATGGCTGTGACTGAGTGGGAGACCTTCAATCCGCTCGTCCACCACGAGCACATCCATACGCGGCTCCCGACACTCACCCGGCGTCCAGGCCCTGCCGGCCTGAGCAGGAAGGGGACGCAGCCATGACGGTTCACCACGCCGTTGAAATCACTCTGACCCGGCCCGCCACCGATGGGGAACTGCGGCGTGCGGGGCGCATTGTGGCTCTGGCCAGCAACACTGACCACACTCGACTGCTGATTGTGCAGCGTGCGAAGACTCCCGGGCGCGCGCTGCGAGCAGTTCGTCATCGACTCAACGCCGCGCTGCCCATCGACGTCGTCACCACCCACTACCCGGACCGGCAGGGCTGCGTCCTGGTGAACTTCGCTCTCAGTCACGAGGCCCGCACCATCATCCATCGGGCTGCGGCAGCCGGCGGTCAACGGCCCCGTGACTTCCTCAGCCAGACCGTGACCGATGCCGTCGCCCGACACCAAGAAGAGCGCGCCCGCCGACTGACGACCCATCTGAATGGGCTTCTGGACCAACACACCGCGGAAGAACTGCTGCTCGGAGCAGCGAGCATGCTCCTCAGCCATCGCACCTGCCTGCCCAGCAGCAAGTCATCCGCCTCCCCTTCCTGAGGAGCCCTTTGTGCCCACTCCGACCGACGAGCAGGTCCAAGCCGCTGACACCTTCCGAGCAGGACACCACCTCGTCCTGCAAGCGGGAGCCGGCACCGGCAAGACCACTACCCTCGCGCTGCTCGCCGTCAGCACCAAACGACGTGGTCGATACCTTGCCTTCAACAAGGACATCGCCAGCGACGCCGCCACGCGGTTCCCTCGGACGGTTATGTGCAAGACAGCGCACGCGACCGCGTTCGCTGCGCTGGGCCACCGCTACGCCAGCCGCCTCAACGGCCCTCGCCAACCAGCCTGGAAGGCCGGCCAGGCACTCGGCATCACCAAACCCATCCGCATCGGCGATCAGGAGATCAGCCACAAGACCCTCTCCCACACGGTGCTGCGCGCCGTGACCCGCTTCTGCTACTCCGCCGACCGGGCCCTGGACCGTCATCATGTACCGCGTATCCGGCGCCTGACGGCACAGGCCGAGCACACCCAACTTGCCGACGCTGTCCTGCCGTTCGCAGCCAAGGCCTGGGCCGATCTGCAAAACCCCGAGCAGGGTGTGGTCCGCTTCGAACATGACCACTACCTGAAGATGTGGGCCCTGACGGAACCCAAGATCGAGGCAGACTTCCTCTTCCTCGACGAAGCCCAGGACACCAACCCTGTCCTGGAACAAGTCTTCAACGCCCAGCGCGGCCATGCCCAACTCGTCATGGTCGGCGACTCCGCCCAGGCCATCTACGGCTGGCGCGGCGCCCGCGACGTGATGACCGGCTTTGACGCCACCGCTCTCACCCTGACTCGCTCCTTCCGCTTCGGCCCTCTCCTTGCCGAACAGGCCAACCGCTGGCTCGAACTCGCCGAGGCGCCCATCCGGCTGACCGGAAGCGAAACCATTCCGACCAAGGTCGGAGACATCGAAAACCCGGACGCGGTACTGTGCCGCACCAACATTGGTGCCATGGCCGAGGTGATGCGGCTCCTCTCCGAAGGCCGCCGAGTGGCACTGGCCCGTGGTGGACACACACTCTCCGCACTGGCGTTGGCGGCTCGCGACCTCAAAGAAGGCCGCCGAACCAGCCATCCCGAACTCGTCCTCTTCGCTTCCTGGGGCGAAGTCCAGGACTACGCGGCGTACGACCCCGCTGGCGGCGACCTTCAGCCCTTCGTCGATCTAGTCGACACGCACGGTCCCGAGGCGATCCTCGCGGCGGTCGACAAGCTCACCGACGAGGACGATGCCGACGTAATCGTCTCCACCGCTCACAAAGCCAAAGGCCGCGAATGGCCAACGGTTCGGATCGGTGACGATTTCCCACCTCCCAAGGACTCCGACCAACAGGACTCCGAAAGCCGTCCTATCCCTGAACCTGTCAGCGATACTGACGCCCGTCTCGCCTATGTCGCGGTCACCCGAGCGCGTCGCCATCTCGACCTTGGTGGACTGTCCTGGATCGACAGCCACCTTGGAAACTGATTGCCCATCACCTTTCCGTGCCACCGCCGTCACAAGCACGCCAAGGACCTCGATTGAGCTTGCAGGGATCTACAGTGCCCTAAGAACCGGACTTTTGAGGGGCTCGCTCACCCAAGACACCAGCAGTTTTCCCCAACTTTCGGCAGCGCGCGGGCTGTTCACGGCCCAACCCGCCTGCCAACATCGTTGTCCGGGTTTGACGCCTTGGTGGGGGTGGTGCTGTATGACGTCCGTACAGAACAACGACCAGCGGCTACTCGACCGCATCCTGGAGGACCAGCATCGGAAGCTGGCACCGGACAAGAGCAGGGACGACTTCTTCACGTTCTTCGCTGCCGACAAGGCCCTGCAGGACTGGGACCTCGACAACGACGAAATCATGGACGGGATCGTGGACGGTGCTCACGACTGCGGCATCGATGGCATCTGGACTTTCGTGGATGAGCGCTACGTCACCGCCGATGCCCATCAGTTCCTGCCGTCGCGTGCCGGCAAGATCGAATTGGTGATCCTGCAAGCCAAGACCTCGACGGGCTACCAGGAGACCGTGGTCGAGAAGCTGCACTTCCATCTGCCGACGCTGCTGGATATGAGCCGGGACGAAGATGACCTGGTCGCACACACGAACGCCAAGCTCCTGGACCGCACACGGCGCTTCCTACACATCCTCGAAGAGCTGGCGTCGTCGTTCCCGCAGGTCCGCATCAAGGTGATCTACGCCAACAAAGCCGCCGAGACGCCGCACCCCAACGTGAAGGCCAAGGGAGATCGGCTGCGGCGAGAGCTCGCGAAGATCACTTCGGACACCAAGGCAGAGCTGGAGTACCTCAACGCCGCTGACCTACGCGAACGCACCGCCCGAGGTGCCAAAGCGGTCGCGCAGTTGGTGTTCACCGAAACCCCGATGAGCACCTCGCTCGGCGAAGGATACGTTTGCCTGGCCCGCCTGGACGAGTACTACCGCTTCATCACCTCGGACAATGAAGCACTCCGACTGGAACTGTTCGAATCGAACGTGCGCGACTACGCTGGGTCTACTGCGGTGAACAACGCCATCGGCGAGACGCTCAAGTCCGGTACGGGCGAGGACTTCTGGTGGTTCAACAACGGTGTCACCGTGGTCGCCGACGCTGCCCAGATCGCAGGTAAAAGGATCGTCGTCAAAGAGCCGCAGATCGTCAACGGGCTGCAGACCAGCCATGAGATCTACAGCTATTTTCAGAACGGCGGCCAGCACCGCGACCGCTCCCTTCTGGTCAAGATCGTGGTCGCACCAGAGTCCGGTACCGCCCGCGACCGCATCATCCGAGCCACGAACAGCCAGACGCAGCTACCGGCGGGCGCCCTGCGAGCCACCGAAGCCATCCAGAAGGACATCGAGGAAAGCCTGGGCCACGCCGGTGGTTACTACTACGAACGCCGCGCCAGCTACTACCGCAACCTCGGCTTCCCCCTTGACCGGGTCATCAGCATGACCCGCCTGGCCCGGGAGTTCACCGCCTTCGTCCTGCGCGAACCACACACCGCCCTGCGGCACTCGGACGCATTGCTACTGGACGACCAGCACTACGCCCAGATCTTCTCCTCCCGCCACGACCTGGACATCTACCGCCTATGCCTCGATGTCCACACCCGCCTACGAACCTTCCTCGCTCAGTACACCGAAGACCGGCCCCTGCTGGGAGAAACCCTAGAGAACTGGCTCTACCCCCTGGCAGCCATGTCCGCCCACACCCTGACCAGGCTGAGGCAGCCCACCCCGCGGGACTTGCTCAACATTGACCTCGACCACCTCAGCGACGACCTCATGTCCCGCATGACGGGCACGCTGGAGCAGAACTTCAAAAGCGCCCTGCGTCAGAGCAAAGCCGGCGGTGTGGACCGCATCGCCCGCACACCAGACTTCACCGCCAAACTCCGCCAGGCCGTCATCTCCCAAAGCCGATACCACATCGAACGTTAACCGGCGGAAACTAGATTTCAGATTCGGGCCTGTCACCTCTCCCTTTTCAGTGCCCGCGGTTCACTGAGTAGCTTGGAGCGTCCCGCCCAGCGGACTATGGAGGTGGGGATGTTTTTTGGGCGAGGCGAACGCGGTGGCCTTCTGCGGTGTCGCCGAAGTCGCGTTCGTCGTCGCCGCGGAACCGTTTGTAGAACCACTCGGGTACTCGGGTGGTGTCCAGGCGGGTGCGGAGCACGCCGTCCTGCACGTCTCGTGCGACGTTCCGTAGGCGGTGCCATTCGTCGTCGGGAATGGGGCCGGGGCGTCCGTTGTGTAGCTCGGTGTTGACGACCTTGGTGAGTCGGTCGCGTTCCTCGGCCACCTTGCGTTGGCCGGACCAGATCTCGTAGGCAATCTGGTAGGCCGCCAGGGACGGGACGAAGAAGCTGAGGAGGGTGTCGCCCAGAGTGGCGTCCGCGACCACCAGACCGGCGACGAGGCCGACGGCGGCCCACAGCATCGCGGTAGCGGCGATGAGGTGGCTGTAGCGGCGGCGGAGGCGGGCGTCCCAGGCGAGGTTCTGTTCCTGAGCGATGAACACGTCGTAGGGGTGGTGGACGTCGTTGGTGGGGTCGTACCAGCCGTCGGTGATGCGCTTGTCCTTCGCGCCGCCTCGCGGGAGCTTGCGCGCGAGACGGCGGACGTCTGGTTCGGGGATGGGGTCGCCTGCAACGGTGGCGCGCCACGGCAAGTGGAACAGGGCGGTGTCGAACATCTCCTGGAGCAGCGCGCCCTGGCGGGCGGTGTTCCCGGCGAGGCCCTTGAGCAGGAACGCGGAGACGACGAACCAGAAGAACCCGACGATCGAGACGGCTGTCCGGCCGTGGCCGATCAGCGTGATCAGGACGCCGGCGGCGGCGAGCGCGACGGCGGCGGTGACACGCACGGCTTCGAGGAGTTGGCCGCGTTGGTGGCTTGCCGACGCGGCGCGTTGGAGGAGCAGCATGTCGTCGTCGAGTTGCCGCTCGTGGATGGCCCGAGACGGGATCCCGCGGACGCCGTCGGGGTCGATGGAGAGGTTCATGGCCTGGTCATCCGGTTCCCGAACAGCTTCTTCCACTCGTCGTAGGCGGCGCGTTCCTGCTCCTCGTCCTCCAGGTCGACCGCCTGTTCCGCGATGGCTCGGGCCTGGTCGAGCGCGTTGGCCGCGGCGAGTTTCTGGGTCGCGTTCATGACGTCGTTGACGTCACCGCCCAGGCCAGCAGGGTCGGGCCACTCGTCGCCGATGCGTTCGGCGGCTGTGGCCAGGAACAGAACGATCTCGTCTTGGTACCGCCCGATCGGCGGTTTCACCAGCGACTGAGCCATGACCTCCAGCAGGAAGGAGGGCGACACGGGCTCGCCGAGTTCGCGGTTGATGCCCTTGACCATCTTGACGAAGGGCACGTACTTGCCGTCGCAGTCGCCGTTCTTGGCGATACTCAGCTCGTGGTGGCGCTTGGGGTTGGTCGCGATCCAGTCCCCTGCCGAGGGATTGGGGATGTAGTAGCCGCCGTCCTCTCGCTTGAAGGCGGGAACTACGTCGATCGACATGACCTCGTCGTCGGAGCCGTAGGGGATGACGACGGCCATGCCGTCGTGGGCGGCGGCGCTCCACTTCTGACGGAGCAGGGTCTCCAGTGCGTTGATCACTTGGATGGGGGCCTGATCGCGGAAGCCGGCCTGGGAGCCGTTGGCATCGAGGACCACGAAGATGTCGATGTCCTTGAGCTTCTTCGTCTTGGTGTCGCGCCGGTAACTGCCGGTGAGGAAGTCGTCGGCGAGGTCCCAGTGCGACCGGACGAAGTCTCGAATGGCCTCGTGCCGTGCCTTCGCCAGGTTCTGCTCGGTCTGGGTGATCTCCAGGTTGTGCTTGAGGTTGGCGAAGGCGTCGTCGATGTATCCCATAGCGCTGTGTCCCCTGCTCGTGGTCTCAGGTGTGGTAGTACCGCATGCCGGTCGAGGCGTGCGGGGCGGAGCCAAGGGTGCCGAAGGTGATGCCGCGCAGGCCGTCGATGCTCGCCCGATGGCCGGGGCCCCAACCTGGTTGCGGGGTGCGCGGCCCGTTGAAGGTGCAGAACAGCCGGTAGGTGGTGCCCGGGGGCACCCGGTCGAACTTGGCTCGGAACCGGGCGGCTCGGGCGCGGGAGGCGGTGAACTCGGCGTTGCCGTTGCCGGAGGTGGTGTAGGACACCGGGAACTCGATCACTGGTGCCACGGCGCCCGAGGGCTGGTGGCACTCGAGGACGACCGTGTCGAGAGAGCCCTCCTCGATCCACGCCTTGATCGCGTTCTCGTTCTGCACCCAGTCGCGGCGCATCCGGTCCATGTTGATCCCCAGGTCGGCGAGGATGTCGCTGATGGCGCCGAGAATGACGTCGGTTAGGTGCGTGGCGGTGTGGGTCCGGGTGTAGCTATAGGTGTACGTGGAGGTCATCGCTGAGTCACCGCCCGTCGCAGAGCCTCACGGTCGATCAGCGGACCGGAGTTGGAAGCCTTCGTCTCCGGAGCGGGCGGGACAGCGTCAGACAAGCGGGCGTGACCGCCGACGGCTGCCTTCACCTGCTCCTGGAGCGGAACCGGCGACGGCAGGTGGATCGTGAAATCGTCGGCGCCCGCCGCGCCGGGGACGGGGTTGAGGTTCTCCTCCAATGTGAGCGCCGCCGTGCCGGACACCGTCGTGATCTCGCAGTGCACCTTGCCGGCCACCAGGGTGATCGGGTGCTGCTGCAAGTGCCCTGCAGCGATCAGCATCCGCCCGACCGCCTCAGCGGCCGACATCGCCTGCACCGCCTCGTCGCGGGACAGCGCGGAGGACTGCGCCACCGTGTCCGCCACGAGGTCCGAGATCACCGCCCAGGTTCCGCTGGCGCTACGCACGGGGGAGGCCGCCACCTCCCTAGTGCGCCGCACGGGACACCTCCGGCTCCCTCATCTCCGCGACGGCGTTGTGCACCGCGGCGGCCAGGTCGTCTTCGGTGAGGCTGCCGGGGTCCAGCACCGTGTCCAGCCGCTGAGCCAGGGCTTCGAAGACCACCTTGCGCGTACGGCGGCCGTCCAGCCCGTGAGCCGCCTCGGCGATGCGGACCACCGCCGAGGAGCGCGCCAGCTCACCCAAGGCGGGGTACTTGTCGGCCAGCATCAGCAGCGTGGAGGCCAGGATCTTCCGCAGCGCCTCCGGCTCGGGAAGCGGGACGAGGATGGCGGCGTCGGAGCGGGAAAGGAACGCCTCGTCCAGGGCGGTGGTGAAGTTGCTGGTTGCGACGAAGAACAGGTGCGGGTGCTCGGCGGCGTTGAGATCCAAGGCCGTGAGCACCGCGTCGGTGGCGCGGTGTACATCGGCCGGGTTGGCGGCCAGCGACGCCGCCGAACGGGCGACTGCCATCGACTCCACCTCGTCGAGGATCACCACGGTCGGCACGCCATCCGACGCGAGACCCGGCACGTACTCGCCGAGCAGCTCGCTGACCCGCTGCTGCGACTGCCCGTGCTCGGCGCTCATCAGCCCGTGCGGATTGATCTCGATCCGCCGGACCCCGCCTCCGGCGACGTAGCGGGCGACCTGCGCCGGCAAGCCCCGTGCCAGGGTGGTCTTGCCGGTGCCGGGAGGACCGTAGAGCGTGCACAAGCCGTGCAACGCAGTCACCGTGAACGGCAGGTCAGGCCGCACGAGCAGGGACAACACGGTCTGGTTGCGCAACCGCTCCTTGATCTCCTCCGGCACCACGATGGCGTCCCACAACCCGGCCTCTGCTGAGTCGGCGGTGATCACCTCGTCCGACAGCACGCACTCCTGAACCCGCATCCCCTCAACTCCATCCCCCCACGCGCGGTGGGTCACCTCAGATCTGAACATCATCTTCCATGTTTTCGGTAGAGTACACGACACGCCGGGGATGCAACTCGACACACTTCACTCGGGCGTGTTCCGCTGGAGCCGAGTGATTTGACCGACCGGTAACCAAGGTGTGCCTAAGATGCGAGCGGAGCATTCAAGATCGAGAATCGTCCGCTGATCGGTGGACGTCGACTGGCCCGGAGACGAGCGACGTGAACGACCCGCAACTGGACCCCGGCGACATCGCAGCCCTGTTCGATCGCGCCCGACTGCGAATGGCACGCGAACTCCGTGGGCTCACCCAGGTGCAACTGGCCCGGGAAGTCGGCTCTGTCACCGCGGCCTCGATCAGCCAGTTCGAGACCGGACACACGAAGCCCGCCACATCGACGCTTCGCCGTCTCGCAGTCGCCTTGCGGGTACCGCCGTCGTTCTTCGCCGCCCCAGCCCGTCCCCCTGCTCAGGATCAGGTCAACGGCTTCTTCCGCAGCCTTCGATCCACCTCCCCTCGGGATCGCCAACAAGCGCTCGCGCACGTGCACCTCGCACGGGAACTCGCGCTTGAGCTCGAAAAACACGTCGCGTTGCCCGACCTCAATCTGCCGCGCGTCCCAATCGGCGAAGGACAGCCTCTTCAGGCCGCCGATATCGAACAAGCAGCAGCCCAGGTTCGTGACCACTGGAACGTCCCACCCGGTCCAGTCCAAAATGTCGTGCGACTGCTGGAAAAGAACGGAATTATTGTCGTCCGCTTCCGTGTCAGTATTGAAAAAGTTGATGCATTCTGCGTCGACTTTCCTGATCGGCCCATTATTGCTCTCGGGGCCGACAAGGGACTGCGCGACCGTTCCCGCTTCGATGCGGCTCACGAGCTAGGCCACCTGGTCTTGCATGGCCTCACCGGAAAAATTGGCGACAAGGTCACCGAGAGCCAAGCCCACGAGTTCGCCGCCGCGTTCCTCATGCCAGCCGACGACATCAAATCCGAGCTTCCGGAACGACTCGACTGGCCCGAATTTCTCCGCTTGAAAGCGAAGTGGCACGTTTCACTAGCCGCTCTCCTGGTCAGGGCAAAAACGCTCGGCGTCATGAGCGAACACACCTACGCGCAGGGGTGGAAAGCCTTGTCCGTTCGAGGATGGAGGAAAGTAGAGCCAGGCCCCCTAGGGAATCCCGAGGCTCCTGTACTCTTGGAACGCGCGCTAGAGCTCATGGAAACAACCGGCATCTCCTTCGCCGATTTCATCAATCGTTCCGGACTTCCGGAAGCCGACGTTCGGAACCTGCTCAGCAGGGATATCAGCGAACGACCTCGCGTGGAGTTTTGACCTACTGACCCGGTCACTCAGTCCCCATGTCATGAGGCCGAAGTGGTGGTCGTCCCGGCGCCGACGTAGTTCCATGAGCCCGGCTCGGTCGGTGAGTACGACTTCCCTGCTCACTTCATGGGATACCCAGGCGCCTCGTGCCGCGGACGAACAGTTGCTGGAGTGTCCGACGTCGATGGCGCGCTGGGCCCGAAACTCCTCCTGACGCCACAGGCTGTGCGTCTCACAGCGCGTGATGGTCAGATTTCACGGGCTTCGCGGGTTGCGCATTTGCCTCGGACGACCGGACCGGATCCGTTGCGCATGTTTTCTGGAACTGCAGGTCAGAACGCTCGTATTGCGCATGAAGCCTCGCCCCCTACACGGGGTACGGGCCAGGAGGGAGGCGTCGGACAGCAGCACCCCGCACGGATGCATGGCGACACCGCGCGGGAGGGCGTCGAGGGCCTCGACCAGCTCCCACAGCTTGCCGTACCGCGCCCCTTCCCGCTGAAGCTCCTCCGCCAGCTGCCTGAGTTCGGGCAGCTCCTCCAGCGCGGCCCGGGCATCCCGCGCCCGGATGTGCGGGAACGACTTGGCGATGCGGTCGATGTCGGCGGGGTCCATGGACAGGGCGGCACCGACGTCACGGATCGCGTGCCGCACCCGGTACGTCTCCGGCATCGAGACCGTCGCGACCCGCTCGGTGCCGAACCGGCCGATGATCGCCCGGTAGACCTCCAGGCGGCGCGCGGACTCCACGTCGATGTCGATGTCGGGCAGGACGACCCGCTCCTTCGACAGGAACCGCTCCATCAGCAGCCCCTGCTCGACCGGGTCGGCGTGCGCGATGCCGAGGAGGTGGTTGACGAGGGAGCCGGCGCCGGAGCCGCGCGCGGCGACCCGGACACCCATCTCCCGCACGTCGTCCACTACCTGAGCCACTGTCAGGAAATAGGAGGCGAAGCCGTGGTGGGCGATGATGTCCAGCTCGTGGTGCACCCGCTCCCAGTACTCCCGCCGCCCCGCATAACCGCGCAGCACCATCCCCGCCGCCGCCCGGGAGGCCAGCGTCCGCTGGGCGGTGCGGCGTCCCGCGCCGACGAGGTGCGGCTCGGGGAAGTGGACGGTACCGATACCGAGGTCGTCCTCGGGGTCGACGACACACTCGAAGGCGGTCTCCTGCGTCTGCTCCAGCAGGCGGTGGGCGGCTTCCCGCCGGTAGCCCGCGGCCTCGACGATCCGCTCGGCCGCGTGCCGCATCGCGCCCGCGTCCTTCAGCCAGGCCTCACCGGAGTCCAGCTCCTTGGTGGGGTCGACGGGCACCAGACGGCGGGCGGCGTCCAGGACATCGGCGACCGGCCCCAGGCCGGGGTCGGCGTACCGGACGGCATTGCTGAGCACCGGCCGGACGCGCTGCTCGGCGGCGAAGCCGACGGTACGGGCGGCAAGCCGCAGGGAGCCGGGCCCCGTGCCTTTCCGCCCGTGCCAGACGGCCTCCAGCCGCAGAGCGTCGCCGTAGACCTCCCGCCAGGGCGCGAGGAGCCTGGCCGCACGGTCCGGACGGCCCGCGGCGAGGGCGCGGCCGACATCGGAGCCGGGGCCGAGCAGGACGGTCACGCCGTCGGCGTGATTGTCGGCCCAGGTCACAAGGGGGGTTCCCGCCGCGGTATGGGCGGCGGACACCAGCCGGCACAGGTCGGCCCAGCCGCGGGCACCGTCCCGGGCGAGGAAGGTGACGCGCGGGGCCGACTCGTCGATGAAGGCACCGCCACGCACGGGTGCCGGACGCCGCTCCCGCCGTACGGACGCATCCCCCCGCACGGGCTCGGGCCCCGCCACCGCCAGCTCGGCACCGAACAGCGGACGGAGCCCCGCCTTGGCGCAGGCCTTGGCGAAGCGGACCGTGCCCGCCAGAGTGTCGCGGTCCGTCAGGGCGAGGGCGTCCATCCCCCGCTCCGAGGCACGCTCGGCCAGCCGTTCCGGGTGCGAGGCACCGTAGCGCAGGGAGAACCCGGAGACGGTGTGCAGATGCGTGAACCCCGGCACACGCACCTCCCGCACTCATGGACCCGACGATCCCTCGAACGTCTGTTCCCAGCTACCTCACCCCCACCATAGACCAATTTTCGAATGCGTGTACGACAAGAGTCCACCCCCACCCCACCTGCGCAAACGCCCGGGCAGCCCGACTGCCGACCCCTCCCGCGACGCGACCGCAGACGCAACGCGAAAGTCCCGCCCCTCGCGCGCGGGGCGGGACCTCACGGAACCTCGGGGGGATCAGCCGATCTGCGTACCGGTCGCCGACAGCGCCTCGGTGACCGGCTGGAAGAAGGTCTCGCCACCCGAGGTGCAGTCACCGCTGCCGCCGGAGGTGAGCCCGATCGCGTTGCTCCCCGAGAAGAGCGAGCCGCCGCTGTCGCCGGGTTCGGCGCAGACGTCGGTCTGGATCAACCCGTTGACGACGTCGCCGTTGCCGTAGTTCACGGTGGCGTCCAGCCCGGTGACCGTGCCGTCGTGCACCTGGGTCGTGGAGCCGCTGCGGGTCACCTTCATGCCGACGGTGGCCTCGGCCGCGCCCGTGATCTTCTGCGTGGAACCGTTGTAGAGGTTCACCTCGCTCGGGTGGGCCACGTCGGCGGTGTACTTGACCAGACCGTAGTCGTCACCCGGGAAGCTGGAGTCCTGGTTGGTGCCGATCTCGCTGCCGCTGGAGTCCGACCAGGTGGAGATGGACTCCGTGCAGTGCCCGGCGGTCAGGAAGAAGGGCTCACCGCCCTTGACCACGTTGAAGCCGAGCGAGCAGCGCCCGCTGCCACCGGTGATGGCGTCGCCGCCGGCGATGAAGGGCTTGAACTCCCCCTTGGTGCGCTGGAGTTCCGCCGTGGCACCGAGGCCGTCGACGACCTTGGAGAGCTTCGCCCACTCGGCCTTGGAGACCGTGCGGTCGGCGGTGACGACGACCTTGTTGGTCGTCGGGTCGGTCACCCAGGAGGTTCCCGGAATGGTCGCGTCCTGCTTGAGGGTGCTGCGGGCGCTCTTCAGCTCGGCGAGGGAGTTCTCCACGATTCTCGCCTGGGCCCCGGCCGCCTCGACGGTCTGCGCGGCGGTCTTGTCCAGCACGTTCACCACGAGCTTCTTGGTCTTCGCGTCGTAGTACGTACCCGCCGCGTCCGCGCCGAGGTCCTTGGCGAGCGTCGAGGCGAGCTTTCCGGCCGCCGTGACCGACAGGGTCTCGGGCATGGAGGCCTTCGGGGTCTCACTGGCGTTCGCGGACTGCAAAGTGACTCCCGCGGCGACCAGTGCGGCGATGCCCGCACCTGCCACGGCCACACGCCGCCTGGGTATGCGTCGGTGCTTCAACTGACGTCCTCCTGTGGGGGGTCGGCCCGGGAGGTTGTGGGGACCTCACGAACCGGAAGGCGTACGGCCACGGAGCCTGCGCACGACAAAATGCCGCGCGTCGACGCGTCCGTGCCGGTTGAACGGCGCCCACTATTCCGAGGACGACAGGGAGCGCACAAGGTCGACTTCAGGACGCGCGTAGATTGCGCGGCACGCGCCCCCTCAACTTTGACCGTCCACGGTCAAATCGGACGGAACGTCAGGCGGCTTCTGCAGTGCAAACGTTACCCCGAGTAATCTGCACGCACTCCGTGAGGTCTAGTCCTGGCTGGATTTCGTCCCCTCAAGGTCCGGATCCACCGGGGCGACGAGGGGCGGAAGTTGCTCCTGCACCGACTGCCGGGACACTCCCGGTGCCTGCTGGGGCACCTGTTGCTGGGCCTTCTCCAGGAACCGCAGCAGCTCCACGGGGAACGGCAGCACCAGCGTCGAGTTCTTCTCCGCGGCCACCGCCACCACCGTCTGCAACAGCCGCAGTTGCAACGCGGCGGGCGTCTCGGACATCTGCTGCGCCGCCTCGGCCAGCTTCTTCGACGCCTGCAGCTCGGCGTCGGCGTTGATCACCCGGGCCCGGCGCTCCCGGTCGGCCTCGGCCTGCCGGGCCATGGACCGCTTCATGGTCTCGGGCAGCGACACGTCCTTGATCTCCACCCGGTCGATCTGCACGCCCCAGCCGATCGCCGGACTGTCGATCATCAGCTCCAGACCCTGGTTCAGCTTCTCCCGGTTCGACAGCAGATCGTCCAGGTCGCTCTTGCCGATGATCGACCGCAGCGAGGTCTGCGCCATCTGCGAGACCGCGAACCTGTAGTCCTCGACCTTCACCACGGCCTCCGCGGCGTCCACGACCTTGAAGTAGACGACGGCGTCCACCCGCACCGTGACGTTGTCCCGGGTGATGCCCTCCTGCGCGGGCACCGGCATGGTCACGATCTGCAGGTTGACCTTGCGCAGCCGGTCCACCAGCGGAACGATCATGGTGAACCCGGGCCCGCGCACCTCGGAACGCAGCTTGCCGAGCCGGAACACCACACCCCGTTCGTACTGCTTGACGACCCGCGCCGCCGCCACCACGTACACCGCTCCGGCGGATGCCACCGTCACTGCCGCCGTCACCAGCTCCTCGACCATCACGGCCCCCTTAAGAGCTCCGAAGTGGGCGCATCAGGCGTGCTCACGCCCCGGTGCCGCGGGCGCGCTCCTGGTGTGTGCTTCGACGGTAACTCCGTGCCCGTACACGGGCGAGCCCCCGCACGCCGCTGGCGTGCGGGGGCTCGTCGCGCAGCCGGCTGCCGGCAGGGCCGGTAGGGCCGGTAGGGCCGGTAGGGCCGGTAGGGCCGGTAGGGCCGGTAGGGCCTAGTAGACGCTGACGCCGTAGGCGCTCAGGGCCTCGGTGACCGGCTGGAAGAAGGTCGTGCCGCCCGAGGTGCAGTTGCCGCTGCCGCCGGAGGTCAGACCGTACGCGGTGCCGTTGCTGCCGTAGAGCGGGCCGCCGGAGTCGCCGGGCTCGGCGCAGACCGTGGTCTGGATCAGGCCGGAGACGATGTCGCCGCCGCCGTAGTTGACGGTCGCGTTCAGGGCGGTGACCCGGCCGCTGTGGGTGCCGGTCGTGGAGCCGTCGCGGATGACGGTGGTGCCCACGCTCGGGGTGGCCGCGCGGGTGATGTCCACGCCGTTCGCGGTGCCGGGCCTGCTGACGGACCCGCTGTACCGCACGATGCCGTAGTCGTTGCCCGGGAAGCTCGAACCGGTGGTCGAGCCGATGACCGTGGTGCGGCCGGAGTTGGAGTACCAGGTGCCCGCGCCGTCGGTGCAGTGACCGGCGGTCAGGAAGTACTGGGTGCCGCTGCTGTTCTGGACGTTGAAGCCGAGGGAGCAGCGCCAGCTACTCGCATAGATGGCGTCGCCGCCCTGGATCAGCTTGTTGAACTTGCCGGGGGTGTGCTTGATCGTGATGGCCTCGGCGTTGGCGCCGGCCTGCTTCTTGATCTTCGCTATCTCGGCCTGGGAGACCGTGCTGTCGACGGTGACGACGACACGGTTGGTCTTGGAGTCGACCGCCCAGGCGGTGCCCGGGACGTCGGCCTTGAGCACCGAGCCGCTGACGCTCTTGAGCTGGGCGCTGCTGAAAGTGGTGGGGGTGTCGGCGTTCGCGCTGGGGACCGCGATCGCGGCGGCGGCCACGAGCCCGGTGGAAACGGCGATCAGCCGGGTCCGTCTCGAAAAACCGCTACGGGGAGTGGTGCGCTTGATCCTCACTTTTCGTTCCTCCACAGGGGAAGTCGGGGGCCCGCGTGGGGTTGTGGGCCCGTGAGGCGCAGCCAGGGGCTCTTGTGGTCCGCATTCCGGATAGGTTGTGCCCCTGACAAGCGCTGGGGCGAGTATTCGGTGGCGCGGCCGACGGGCGCAAGGGTGCCTTTCGGCCGTCAGCCTTTGAGCCACCTGTGCGAGTTGTCCGTCCTGCGGGTGATTTTTCGAGGCGGGTCGCCTTGGGCTGCACGTCAACTCCTGCATCACCTGCAACGTCAACTCCCGTCCTGCGGATCTCGCCGCCGGGGTTGAAGGACTGACGGCGGGTCGACGCCCGCTCAGCAGTCGCAGCCGCAGTCACAGCCGTCGCAGCAGTTGCCGCAGCATTCGCAGCAACCGCAGCAGTCGCTGCAGCCGCCGCAGTCGCAGTCGCAGTTGGTGCAGGGGCCTTGCTTGCGCTCGCGCGACCAGGGGTCCTCGTACGTGCCGCAGCACAGCTGGCACGTACAGGCCAGCCCCAGCCACACGGCGCATCCCGCGAGCAGCCCGCGCCGGTCGCGGTGCGGCGGCTGTGGAGGCAGCGGAGCGCCCGGGCCGCCGGGCGGGGAGTGGGGACCGGCGCCGTGGGCACAGGAGGCGGTGCCGAAGGCCCGGTCGACCGAGCGGCGCAACTCGTGCACCAGCAGCAGGTGCGCGAGCTTCGCGTCCGCGCCGCGCTTTTCCGGGGAGTTCCCTGACCCCCAGGTGACCTCCCGCAGCGCGAGCCGAATCCCGTGCACTGCGTCGTCCGCGAGCCGCCGGGCCTCGGCGAGGGGCGTGCCGGTCGCGGTGAGCGGGTTCCACGCACCCGACACGGCGTCAGCTTCCCGGTCCTCCACGGCGTCCAGGAGGTGCGCCAGCCGTCCGAAGAGGCGCCCGGCCTCGGCGAGCGGCTCGGCGTTCCCCGGCCGCCCGGCGAGGATCGCGGTGTGTGCGAAGGCCGCGGCGGTCGCCGTCTCGGTCGGCTCGGTCACGGCGAGGAGCGGGGTTCCGGGGCCGGCGAGCGCCTCTACGCCGGCCTGCCGGTCCACGGCGTCGACCAGGACGGCGGTGTCGAAACCGACATCCGATCCGGTACGGGCCCCGGCCGCGCCCCAGTTCGCGGCGATCCGGCGCGCGGCGAGCGCCACCGGCCGGCGCGCCAGCAGCCCGTCCCCGTCGGCGACGTGGTCCCGCACCTTCGCCGAGGCGAGCACCAGCGACACGGCCGCCGCGAGCCGCGCCCCCTCGCCGTGCGCCACGGACGCGGTGCGCATCCCGCGCAGCGGACACGGCCCCGCCGTACGCCGCCGCCCGCCCGCGTTCCCCTGGTCGGCCTGAGCCTCCGTCAGGACGGATATGAGCAGCCCGTCGTAGTTCGTCACGACCCGCGCCAACTGCCCGTGGTCCCCGCGCAGCGCGAGACACAGCCCGCACAGGTGGGCCATCCACTGGCCGGCGAGACTCTCCCCGAGCCGGTGACGGCAGGGCCTGACAATTCCGAACACGACGTTCCCCCGTGGTACGCACGATGACGCTGAGCGACGCATCGTATCGACCGGATCTCTTCACCCGTACGCCGCGTTCCTCACCCGTACGCAGCCAAGAATCATATTTCACTCACAGTCAGCATCCGTTTACGGCAAGACCCTTGGGACACACGGACTCTCGACGGATTCGCTGTGCACCAGTACCGTCACAAACCCCCCGCGCGGCGTCTATCCACTTGGCGCACCGTCCGCATCATGGATGACCATAGGGATGCGGAAAGCACGAAAGACCGCTGTGAGAGGAGGCGTCCATGGGATCGGTACGCAAGGCGAGTGCCTGGCTTGGCCTCGTCGACGACAACGAAGACGAGCGTTACTACGACGACGACTACTCCGACGGGACCGAGCCCGGGGATGCCTGGGTCACCGACCCTCGGGTCAAGGTGGCCTCGGACGTCGCCGAGGAGAAGGGCCGTCGCATCGGCACGGTCACCCCGGACAGCTTCCGGGACGCGCGTGCCATCGGGGAGATGTTCCGTGAGGGGGTCCCGGTCATCATGAACCTCACGGCCATGGACGCCGCCGACGCCAAGCGCGTGGTGGACTTCGCGGCCGGGCTGATCTTCGGTCTGCGCGGTTCGATCGAACGGGTCTCCACCCGTGTGTTCCTGCTGAGCCCGGCCGACACGGAGGTCGTCAGCGGGGAGCCGGCGGCGCACCGGACGGACGGCTTCTACAACCAGAGCTGAGGCAGGGCCGCTCACCGGCCCCCGCTCCCCGCGGGTTCTACCGGAACGCGTCGATTCCGGTGAGCGCCTTGCCCAGCACGAGCTGGTGCATCTCGACGGTGCCTTCGTAGGTGAGCACCGATTCGAGATTGGTCGCGTGCCGCATCACGGGATATTCGAGCGAGATCCCGTTGGCACCGAGAATGGTCCGGGCCGTACGGCAGATGTCGATGGCCTCACGGACGTTGTTGAGTTTGCCGAAGCTGACCTGCTCGGGACGCAGGCGGCCGGCGTCCATGCGCCGCCCGAGGTGATGGGCGAGCAGAATTCCCTTGTGCAGTTCGACCGCCATGTCGGCGAGCTTGGCCTGCGTGAGCTGGAAGCCTCCGATGGGCCGCCCGAACTGCTCCCGCGACTTCGCGTACTCCACGGCGGTCTCGAAGCAGCTGCGCGCCGCGCCCATCGCACCCCAGACGATCCCGTAGCGGGCGTGGGACAGACAGCTGAGCGGCCCGCGCAGGCCGGTCACCTCCGGCAGCACGGCATCGGCGGGCAGCCGTACGTCGTCGAGGACGAGTTCACTGGTGACGGAGGCGCGCAGCGACCACTTGTGCCGGATCTCCGGCGCGGAGAACCCGGCGCTGCCGGCCGGCACGACGAACCCGCGGATCCCCTCGTCGGTCTGCGCCCACACGACGGCGACACCCGCCACGGAACCGTTGGTGATCCACATCTTGCGCCCGCTCAGCACCCAGTCGCCGCCGTCCCGCTTGGCGTAGGTGCGCATCGAGGCGGGGTCGGAGCCGTGGTCGGGCTCGGTCAGTCCGAAGCACCCGATGACCTCACCGGCGGCCATGCGCGGCAGCCACGTCTGCTTCTGCTCCTCGGACCCGAACCGGTGGATGGCGTACATGGCGAGGGAGCCCTGTACGGAGACCAGGGACCGGATCCCGGAGTCGGCGGCCTCCAGCTCCAGACAGGCGAGCCCGTACTGCACGGCGCTCGCTCCGGCGCATCCGTATCCGGTGAGCGACATTCCGAGCGCCCCGATACCGCCGAGTTCCCGGGCCAGCTCGCGGATACCGGGAAGCTCCCCCTGCTCGTACCACTCGGCGACGTACGGCAGCACCCGGTCCGCCGCCCAGGCCCGCACGGTGTCCCGGATCGCCAGGTCCTCCGGCTCCAGCAGGTCGTCGATGCCGAGGGGGTCGGCGGGGTCGAACGGGGGCAGCTTCGAGGACGCGGACATGGGACACCCTCCCTGAAAACTAGCACCGCTAGTTACGGCTCTGGAGCCGACGTTACGTAACGGTGTCCCCCGCGTCCACCCCGGGGCGTCAGGCCGAGACGCGGGACTGGGTGACTTCCCGCTGCGCCGGGATCTCGGCCTCCGCCGACGGCACCTCGCACTGCATGGTGCGCGGCAGCCGCAGCGCCATCACGGCACCCAGCAGCAACAGCGCCGCACTCACCAGCAGGGTCACGTGCAGTCCGTACACGAAGGAGTCCCGGGCGGCGTGGCGCAGGGCTGCCCCGGCCGGTCCGCCGAGCTGGGCGGCCACCTCGTAGGCCTCCCCGAGGGAGTGCCCGGCGGCGGCCGACGCCGAGGCGGGCACGCCGGGCACGCCCGCGAGGCCGGGGGTGTAGGCCGCGTTCATCACGCTGCCGAGCAGCGCGATCCCGATACCGGCCCCCAGCTGGTACGACGTCTCGCCGATCGCCGCGGCCCCGCCGGCCTGCTCCTGCGGCGCCTCGCTCAGCATCGACTCGTACGCCCCGAAGAGCGTCGTCTCCAGGCCGAAGCCGAGCAGCACGAACCCGGACACCATCAGCCCGCAGTTGTCCGCCCGGCCCAGCGCCGTCAGCAGCACCACCGCGGCCGCCGTCAGACAGAACCCGAAGCACACCATCCGCCGCGGCCCGAACCGCCGCAGCATCCGCGCCCCGGCCAGCCCCGCCGCCATCGCCGCGAAGGTCAGCGGCAGCAGTCGCAGCCCGGTCTGCAGCGGCGACAGCCCCAGCACCAGCTGCAGGTACTGCGCCGCGATCAGTTCCAGGCCCACCAGCGCGAGCATCGCCAGCACGATGCACCCCACGGACGTGCTGAACGCCGGGCGGGCGAACATCCGCAGGTCCACCAGGGGATGCGTGCGGCGCCGCTGCCGTCGTACGAAGGCGACCAGCAGGGCGGTGCCCGCCACCAGCGGCACCACGGTGAAGAGGCTGCCCACCGGCTCGCCGCCGCCGAGCCGCTTCACGCCGAGGACCGCGCCGAACAGCCCGGCCGCCGCCATCAGCGCGCCGATCACGTCCCAGGGGCCGTTGCCGTCGCCCTTGGACTCGGGCAGCAGCAGACGGCCCACCGGCAGGCTGACCAGCATCAGCGGGATGTTGACGAGGAAGACCGACCCCCACCAGAAGTGCTCCAGCAGGAACCCGCCCAGCAGCGGTCCCACCGCCGCGCCCACGGCGGCCACCGCGCTCCAGATGCCGATCGCGAGCGCCCGCTCGCGCCGGTCCGGGAAGACCTGCCGCAGGATCGACAGGGTCGCCGGCATGATCATCGCCCCGCCGACGCCGAGCAGCGCCCGGGCGACGATCAGGACCTGTGCGTTGTCCGCGAGGGCCGCCATGCCGGAGGCGACACCGAAGAGGGCGTATCCGAGGAGCAGAACCCGTCTGCGGCCGACGCGGTCGCCGAGCGTGCCGAAGAGGATCAGCAGCGAGGCGCAGACGAGGGGGTAGGCGTCGACGATCCAGAGCAGTTCTATGCCGCCGGGCCTGAGGTCCTCGGTGACGGCGGGGACCGCCACGTGCAGCACGGTGGCGTCGACGGCGACGAGCAGCAGACTGACGCAGAGGACGACCAGAACCACCCAGCGGTTGGCACCGGCCCCGGCCGCCCGACGGCGCAGCCCGACGGCAGCCGTGGTCGTCCCGGACATGTACGTACCTCCCAGATGCTCCCTCGCGTTCGGCGGGCTCACGGGGCGGGGACTCCCCGCGACTCGACCGGAGAGGAGCGGGGTCTCCGGTCCGCGCTACGACAAGCGAGTGACACGTCAGCGTACGCGAGTCCGCGCCGAGGTCACGTGGCGGACCTCTCACACTTCCGGCCGAACCGGTGTGGCGTACACCACTCTCTTCCCCGGCAGCCACGCCCCGGCGGGCCGGGCGGTTGCGGGGCGTGCGGATAATCGGGCGGGTGACCGATCTTGCGACGCGCGCGACACCGGCCCGCCCCGGGGCCCTGCGCCGGGCCGCCCCGGCGCTCCTCGGCTACGCGGCCGTACGTGCCCTGGGCCTCGTCGTCCTGGCCGTGTGGAGCGCCGCGCGCGGCAAGAGCGCGTACACGCTGCTGACGGCCCGCTGGGACGCGCTCTGGTACGTCAGGGTGGCCGAGCTGGGCTACGGCTACGAGGTGCGCCTGCCGAACGGCGACGTGCACTCCAACCTCGCCTTCTTCCCGCTGCTGCCCTGGCTGGAGCGGCTGGGCGCGACGATGACGCCGCTGTCGTACGCCGACGCGGGTTTCGTCGTCAGCCTGCTCGCCTCGCTCGCCGCGGCCTGGGGGATCTTCGCGGTGGCGGACCATGTGTACGGGCGCCGGGCGGGGGTGTGCGCGGTGCTGCTGTGGGCGGTGCTGCCCGTCGGGATCGTGCAGTCGATGGCCTACAGCGAGTCGCTGTTCACGGCGCTCGCCGCATGGTCGCTGTACGCGGTCCTGACCGGCCGCTGGGTGACGGCGGGCGGTCTGGCCCTGCTCGCGGGGCTGACCCGTCCGGTGGGGCTCGCGGTGGTGGCGGCGGTGTGGGCGGCCGGGATCGCGGCGTTCCTGCGGAGCGCGGGCACCGGGGCACTCGCACGAAGCGGGGACACCCCGGCGGGGGCGCGCGGCGGGGTCACTGTCGCTCTCGGCATGCTGCTCGCGCCGCTCGGCGCCGCCGGGTACGTCCTGTGGGTCGGCCACCACACCGGCAAGGGCCCGCTCGGCTACCTCGACGTCCAGGCCGGCTGGCGCAACGGCTTCGACGGCGGCTACGCCTTCGCCCGCTTCGTCGCCGAGAAGTTCACGTCGTTCCCGTCGGCCCTGGCGGGGCTCGGGCTGATCGCCGGGGTCGGCCTGGTGGTCTGGCTGTACGTCGTCTGCGTACGGCAGCGCCAGCCGCTCCCGCTGCTGGTGTACGCGGGCGTCGTCACCGCGCTCGCCCTGTGCGCGTCGAGCTACTTCGGCTCCAAGCCGCGCCTGCTGCTGCCCGCCTTCCCCCTGCTGCTGCCCCTCGCCCTGGCGCTGGCCCGGCTGCGTACCTCCAGGTCGGCGCTGGTGGCCGGGGGTGTCGCGGTGGCCTCGGCCGTCTACGGGGCGTTCTGGCTGAACGGCTCCGGTCCGCCCTGACCTGGCGGGCACGGTGAGTGAGCGACCGGAGAATTCCGAACCAGGATTCGGTGAACGAATTCAAAAGTGCAATAAAACCCCCACCCGCTATGATCAAAAGAATTGAAGGTCGCAGCCCGCATGTATTGCGGATTCGCTGGAAATAATCCTCCGCCTGAGAGGAATCCCACATCACATCGTCATCACAAAGCCGCTGATTCGACGGAGTTCAGACCTCACTCGCTGTAACGTCGATTGGGTGCGTACCGAACCGAACCTCACCCGGCTGGACCGGGTGTTCGCGAGGCTGGACCGTGAGCCGGAACGGCCGGCCCACATCGATGTGCCGAAGATGAGCCGGCACAGGGTCGTGCTGCTCGTCTCGACCCTGGCCTTCTATCTGGCGATCGTGTGGGCCGTGGTCATCACCTCGTGGCTGGTCCGGCTCGACTGGCAGGTCATGTTCTTCCGGCCGTACCAGCAGTGGTCCCAGATCCACGCGTTCGTCGACTACTACGTCGTGCTGGGCCAGCGCGGCCCCACCGCCGTGATGGTCGCCGCCTGGCTGGGCTGGCGCTCCTGGCGGCAGCACACGCTGCGGCCGCTGCTCGCACTCGGCGTCTCGCTGCTGCTGCTGAACATCACCGTCGGTGCCGCGAAGTACGGCATGGGCCGCCTCGGCCCGCACTACGCGACCGTGATCGGCTCGAACGAGATGGGCCTGGGCGGCGATATATTTCCCAGCGGCCACACCGCCAACGCCGTGGTGACCTGGGGAATCCTGGCCTATCTGGCCTCCACCCCGAGGGCGCGGCGCTGGCTGTCCGCCGTGTCCGCGGTGACCTCGCTCGGCGTCGGCATGTCCACCGTCTACCTCGGTACGCACTGGCTGAGCGACGTGCTCCTCGGCTGGGTGGCGGGCCTGCTGATCCTGCTCGCCCTGCCGTGGTTCGAGCCGCTGATCACCCGCGCCGAGACCTGGATCCTCGACCTGCGCGACCGCTGGCGCGACCGCCAGGGCGGTGCGGTACCGGTGCCGGCCCCGCTCGCCGCGCCCGTGGTGCTCACGCCGCTGCCCGCCGACCGGGACGGCGTCGCGGCGCACGAGCCGGTCTCCATGGTCTGCTCCCGGGCGCCCGTCCACCTGGCCCAGGGCCACCCGCACGCGGTCCGCTCGGAGCGCACGCCGGTCACTCCGGCCGGCAGCCGCCGCCCGCCGCACCCGGACCGCCTGCCGCGCGGCACGGCACCGGCGGCCCGCCCCCTGACAGGCGGCTGAAGCGCCCGTCCGACGGCGCGGGGCCGGTACGCACACCCCATCCCCGCAGGCCGACGGCCCCGGTTCCCGCACGGGAGCCGGGGCCGTCGCCGTCTGCCGGCCCTGCGGAGCAGACCTGTGTGTCAGCCCTTCCAGGCGCGCGCCACGCGGCCGTCCTTCACCTCGAAGTTCAGCCGGCCCACGCGGTACTCCATGGTGATGATCGCCCCCGGCGGCAGCGCCCGCACCGTCGACCATCCCCGCTCGCGCGCACGCCGTTCCGCCGCGCCGGATTCGAGGCCGACATAGGTGTCCGGACTGTCCTGGGGTTCGCCTGGAGGTGTCGGAATGGATGCCATGCGGCCACGCTATGCCCTGTCCGGCAACCGGGGAAGTCCAGGCAGCAACCGCGTTCCCGCATGCCTCTCGCGTCACACTTCTGTCACAGGATCACGACACGCGTTTCGGTCCGAGTACGTCACACGGACGAGCGGTTCCGCGGGGCTTCCGCAGGCATTCGAGGGAAATTTCCGCGTGTCGTGGCAGCTCTTCCAATAACCCGTCGGAAAGTGCCGGAAGAAGTGCCCCAGGACTCCATTCCATTCCGTCCCGGCGCGGAGCGGCGGGAGCCGACACAGCACAGGAAATACACGGTTCCGGCACACATCCCCCATATGCCCCCGGTCGGAGCGCGGGCGGCGCGCGCCTCATGGCGTGAGCTCGCGGCCACGCGTGGCGCGCGGGCTTCGGCGGGCCCGGAACGCGATGAGCGAAGGGGCGAGCGAGCGATGGGGACGCAGACCGTACCGGCGACGGCGAGACCCGCGGGGACCAGGCAGCGCGGCCGGCTGATCGTCGACTGGCTGACCACCACCGACCACAAGAAGATCGGCCATCTCTACCTGATCACGTCGTTCGGGTTCTTCCTGGCCGCGGGTGCGATGGCGCTGGTGATGCGCGCCGAGCTGGCCCGGCCCGGGCTGCAGCTCGTCGACAACCAGCAGTTCAACCAGTTGTTCACGCTGCACGGCACGATCATGCTGCTGCTGTTCGCGACGCCGACCTTCGCGGGCTTCGCCAACGAGCTGATGCCGCTGCAGATCGGCGCGCCCGACGTGGCCTTCCCGCGGCTGAACATGCTGTCCTACTGGCTGTTCCTGTTCGGCGGGCTGATCGTGCTCGGCTCGCTCGTGGTGCCGTCGGGGCCGGCCGCCTTCGGGTGGTTCGCCTACGCGCCGCTGAACAGCCAGGAGCACTCGCCCGGCGTCGGACCCGACCTGTGGATCATGGGCCTGGCGCTGTCCGGCTTCGGCACGATCCTCGGCGCGGTCAACTTCCTCACCACGATCATCGGGATGCGCGCCCCCGGCATGACGATGTTCCGGATGCCGATCTTCACCTGGAACACGCTGTTCACGTCGGTCCTGATCCTGATGGCGTTCCCGGTGCTCGCGGCGGCGCTGCTGTGCCTGGAGTCGGACCGGCGGTTCGGCTCGCACATCTTCGACGCGACCAACGGCGGGGCGATCCTGTGGCAGCACCTGTTCTGGTTCTTCGGGCATCCCGAGGTGTACATCATCGCGCTGCCGTTCTTCGGGATCATCACCGAGATCATTCCGGTCTTCAGCCGCAAGCCGATGTTCGGCTACCTGACGCTGGTCGGCGCGACGATGACGATCACCGGTCTGTCGGTGGTCGTGTGGGCGCACCACATGTTCGCCACGGGTGCGGTGCTGCTGCCGTACTTCTCCTTCATGAGCTTCCTGATCGCGGTGCCGACGGGCGTGAAGTTCTTCAACTGGACCGGCACCATGATCAGGGGCTCGCTGTCCTTCGAGACGCCGATGCTGTGGGCGGTGGGCTTCCTGGTGACGTTCCTGCTCGGGGGACTGACCGGGGTGATCCTGGCCTCGCCGCCGATGGACTTCCATGTCACCGACTCGTACTTCGTCGTGGCGCACTTCCACTACGTCGTCTTCGGCACCGTCGTGTTCGCGATCTTCGCCGGTTTCTTCTTCTGGTGGCCGAAGTTCACCGGGAAGATGCTCGACGAGCGGCTCGGCAAGATCCAGTTCTGGACGCTGTTCACCGGTTTCCACACCACGTTCCTGGTGCAGCACTGGCTGGGCGCCGAGGGCATGCCGCGCCGGTACGCGGACTATCTCGCCGCGGACGGCTTCACGACGCTGAACACGGTCTCGACCATCGGCTCGTTCCTGCTCGGCCTGTCGACGCTGCCGTTCCTCCACAACGTCTGGAAGACCACCAAGTACGGCGAGAAGGTCGGCGTCGACGACCCCTGGGGCTTCGGGCGCTCCCTGGAGTGGGCGACCTCGTGCCCGCCGCCCCGGCACAACTTCCTCACCCTGCCCCGGATCCGCTCCGAGTCGCCGGCGTTCGACCTGCACCATCCCGAGTACGCGGCCGAGACCCCTCAGCCCGAGCCAAAGCGTCATCAAGCAGGTCGCGAGCCCTCCTGATCACCTCGGTCAGCCCGTCCGGCTCCAGCACCTCGAACGCGAAACCCATCATCATCACGTGGATCACCATCACGTCGAGGCTCGCGGCGCCGGTGCGCAGCAGGCAGCTGTCCGGGCCTTCGGCCTCCAGGACCCCGACGGAGGGTGAGATCCGCTTGGCGGCCACCTCCACGGGCACGAACAGCCGGACCAGGCCGTGCGTGGCGTACGCCCGTGTGGAGACGCCCTGGGAGACATACGCGGCCAGGTCCTCGGCGGGCGGCTCACGCGGGACGAAGCGCGGGCCGTGCGGGGGCTTCGGCGTGACGCGGTCCACGCGGAAGGTGCGCCAGTCCTCCCGGTCGAGGTCCCAGGCGACCAGGTACCAGCGGCGCTCGGAGCACACCAGGCGGTGCGGTTCCACGGTGCGGCGCGTGGTCGCGCCGTCGTGACCGCGGTACTCGAAGCGGAGCCGCTCGGCGTCCCGGCAGAGGTGGGCGAGCTCGGTGAGGACGGCCGGGTCGACGGCGGAGGGCTGGGCGACGCGCAGCATCGGCACGGTGAAGGCGTTGAGGGCGCTCACCCGGCGGCGCAGCCGGTTCGGCAGCACCTGCTCCAGCTTGGCGAGGGCCCGTACGGAGGTTTCGCCGATGCCCTCGATGCCCTGCCAGGCCGCCGTGCGCAGGCCGACGGCGACGGCGACGGCCTCGTCGTCGTCCAGCAGCAGCGGCGGCAGCTCGGCACCCGCGCCCAGCTGGTAGCCGCCGCCCGTGCCGGGGCTGGCGTTGACGGGGTAACCGAGCTCGCGCAGCCGGTCCACGTCCCGGCGCACGGTGCGCGGGGAGACGCCGAGGCGTTCGGCCAGCTCGGTGCCGGACCACTCGCGGTGGGCCTGGAGCAGGGAGAGCAGGCGCAGCAGTCGTGCCGAGGTCTCGAGCATGGTCCGAGTCTGCCAGCCGTCGCGGACAAGTACTGTCCTCAAGTGTCAGGGTGTCACCGCGGTGACGGACAGGGACAGGTCGTTGTCCCGCGTGTAGTACGGCGCGGCCTCCACGGGCCCGTCGGGCGTCCGCACGCGCACGCGTGGACAGATGAGCACGGGCTGCTTGTCGGCGACGTCGTCGAGCAGCCGCGCGATCCGCACCCGCGGCCCCGCCTCCCCCACGGGCCGCAGCCACAGATCCCACACGCCCGGACGCAGGGCGCCGTAGGGCACGGTGAGGCGGAACTCCGCCTGGCCGACGGCGACACCGGTCCGGCGGACGGGGCGCGAGCCGTGCCGTTCCCGCAGTTCGGCACAGGCGTCGGGGCCGAGCCGGATGCCGTAGACCCGCCCTCGTACGGTCAGCTCGGCGTCCTCCAGGCGGAGCTCGTCCGCCTCGGCGTGCGGGGCGCGCAGCCAGCTGCGGACGCTGAGGTTGCCCTGCCGGGTGGCGTAGGGGATGCGGACGGCGACGCGGGAGCCGGTGGGTGTGCGGGCGGTCAGCGAGCGCAGGTCGGTGACGCCGGGCGCCAGGCGGCGCGGTTCGCCGTCGGCCACGCGCGCGTAGGCGTCCCAGCGTCCCTCGGGCAGGGCGACGCTGCTGGGCAGCGCGGCCCGCAGCCGGCCCACGGCGGCAGGGGCGAGCGGCAGGCTGACCTCCTGGTGCGTGTCGCGGCGGCGCAGCAGCAGGTGGGCCACGCCGGTGCCCCCGTGCGTGGTGACGTCGAAGGTCAGCCCGCCCGCGGAGTCGGCGATGCAGTCGGCGCGCAGCTGTGCGGCCTGCGAGGCAGGCGACGTCATGCGGTGCGGTTCCTCCCTTTCCTGCCTCGGCTCCTGTTGCCGGGTTAGACCGGGAAACCGGCCCTGTGGTTGCCCCCCGCGGCCGGTGTGGGCGCCGGTCACGGCTCGTACGCCAGCAGCGGCACCTTGAAACAGGTGCGGTTCATGGACCCCTGGGAGACCCAGCCCCGGTCGTCCTCCCAGCGGGCGACCGACAGGCAGATCCTGCGGGTCTTCGGCGGTTCGGCCAGCCGCGCGAAGTCGACGGGGAGCAGCAGACCGCCGGCGGTGTAGCCGTCGCTGCGGTTCATGAAGTCGTCGACGCACGCGTGCGTGATGCCCGTGCGCGCGCAGGACCGGGCCGCGTCCGTGAACCACCGGGCGGCCGCCCAGCCCTCCAGCTGCCACTGGGAGTGCGTCGTCAGCCCCCTGGTGGCGTTCCGGAACTCCCGTACGGCCTTGTTGCGGGTGTCCTGGAAGTTGCGGCTGGATCCGGTCGTCCACAGGGCGTTGCGGCAGCGCGGGGAGTCCTTGTAGTCCTTGGGGACGGTGGACGTCCAGTTCTGCACGTTGGTGACCTTGGCGAGGACATCGACGCCGGCGTCGTCCATCGCCTCGCACAGCCGGGCGTTGCCGTGGGTGTCGATGGCGTCGAAGACGAGGTCGGCGCCCTGCTCCTTCAGGTCGGCCGCGACCGCGCGGAAGTTGGGCAGCGCGAAGTCGACCTGCTCGGTGACGACCTCGTAGCCCTCGGCTTTCAGTCCCCGCTCGACGAGCCGGGCGTAGGCGGCGGACGCCGACTGGTTGTAGGAGACGACGGCGGCCGTGCGGGCCCCGTGCTCGCGCTTGAAGTAGCGGTAGACCTCGGTGCCGCCGTACAGCTTGCCGTCCCAGCCGGGGGTGCCGTCGCGGGGCGCGAGGCTGCCGTAGATGCCGTACAGGTGGGGATAGGTGTCGTAGGCGGCGCCGATGGGCTGGCCGCCGATGTCGGGCACGCGCGCGTGGGAGACCCGGGGGGCACCGGCGTAGTCGAGGGCCGTGGTGGCGACCAGGGCGACGACCCGGTCCTCGTCGATCAGCTTGTGCACGCACTCGTTGTTGCCCACGCCGCTGCCGCCGTCGTCGCACAGGCGCACCTCGACCCGGCGGCCGTCGATGCCCCCGCGCTCGTTGAGCCGGTCGAAGTACGCCTTGGCGCCGTCGCGCGGGCCGGTGAAGGCGTGGCCGCCGACCGGGCTGGTGGCGCTGGTGATGATGCCGACGCGGATCGGCTCGCCCGTGCCACGCGTGGGCGCGGACGTCCGGTCGTCGCGCTCGAAGTCACGCTCCGGGAGGCGGCTGCCGCAGGCCGCGCTCAGCGCGAGCAGCGCCGCCGCGGCCAGTGCCTCAGCAGCCCGGGATCGGCGACGCCGACCCATTGCCGCTCATCTGGACCAGTGCGCACAGCGTCTTGGTGGACACCTTCCAGACGCCGTCCTGCTCGACCGCCGTTCCGGAGGCGTTCGGCAGGGCGGTGGCGCCCTTCAGGGTCAGGGTGTACGTCACGTTCGCCCCGGTCGCCGAGGTGAACTCGACCTTGGTGACCTTCGCCCGGACCTGCCCGCCGCGCTCGTCACCGCTGAACGCCTGCAGCACCGGGGCCATCCGGTCGCCGTTCTCCAGCAGGTCCTGCTTGTCCTGCAGGGAGGTCGCGGGGTCGAAGAACTTCTCCCAGTTCTGCCGGATCTCGGTCTCCGCCGCCGCCCGGTCCGCGGGCGCGGTGGCCGGCGCGCTCGTCGTCCGCTCCACGGTCGGGGTCGGGGGTGTGGTGCCGTCGCCGCCGTCGTCGTCCCCGCAGGCCGCGAGGGCCGGAGCGAGTGCCAGGAGCAGGGCGGCCGCCAGCGCCGTTCCCCGTCCTGCCGCCCTCGGGCCGCGTTCCCTCCGTGCGTTCCCCCGCCTGAGGTCGCTGCCGAGAACCATCTGGCTCACCACCGGGTGTCGGTCCGGGCCATGCGCGCCCGGTGCTTTCAGGGTCAGCTTCCAGGAGGCATAGTGCAAGCCATCGGCAGACTTGGACAGTGGCATACAGGCACGTGCACAGACACCCGACGTGTGGGAGCCAGTGATGCGGACAGCCCGACTGCGGACCGTGCATCCCGTCCTGTGGGCCGGATGGGCCGCGCTCGCCGCGGGGGCCGTACTGTGCGTCATCGGCTGGTACGGAGTCTCCGGCGAGCGGTACGCCGAACGGCAGCTGCCCTACCTCGCGTCCTGCACGGTCCCCGGCGCCGCGCTGATCATCGCGGGGGCGGTGCTGCTCACCCACGGCCGGGGTGCGCAGGCCGCCGCGCGCGTGGAGGAGCTGTACGGCCTCCTGGTGGCCGCCGAGCCCTCCGACGCGGACACGTCCGGTCAGGCGGCCCCCTCGCCGGTCGCGGTCAGCGGGGAGATGCTGATGGTGCCGGGCGGCACGCTGTGGCACCGCGCGGACTGTCCGCTGGTCGCCGGGAAGGTGGAGTCCGTCCCCGTGGACCCCGAGCTGGTGGCGAGCGGCGAGCTGGGCCCCTGCCCGATCTGTGAGCCTGCAGAAGAAACCGACTGATGTCCTCGCTGACGTACGACCTCACCCTCGCCGGTCTGTCGGTGGGCAGCGCCGCCGCGCTCACCGGGATCGGCCTGGTCGTGACGTACCGCGCGACGGGCGTGCTCAACTTCGCGCACGGCGCGACGGCCATGGTGTGCGCGTACGTGCTGCGGCAGTGCGTGGTCGAGTGGGGCTGGCCGCTGTGGGCGGGGGCCACGGTGACCCTGCTGGTCCTGGCGCCGGGGATCGGGGTGGTGCTGGAACGGTTCGTCTTCCGGCCCCTGTCGGTGCTGGGCGGTGACCCGGCGCAGACGCTGGTGGCGTCCATCGGGGTGTTCGTGCTGCTGGTGGGCGGGGCGGCGCTGCTGTGGGGGCAGGGGGCGCGGGAGGACGCGCCGCAGCTGGTGCCGGACGAGCCGTGGGGACAGCTGGCGGTGGTGGTCGTACTGGCCGTCGGCGTCGGGGCGGTGATCCGGTGGACGCGGTTCGGGCGGGAGCTGCGGGCCGTGGTGGACGACCGGAGGCTCGCGGTGCTCGGCGGGATCGACGCGGACCGGGTGGCAGCGGCGGGATGGGCGTTCGGGGCGTTCACGGCGGGCCTGACGGGTGTACTGCTGGCGCCGTACGTGCGGCTGGACCCGTACGGGCTGCCGCTGCTGGTGATGGAGGTGGTGGCGGTCGCGGTGGCCGCCCGGATGCGGAGCCTGCCGGTCGCCGTCGCCGCGGCCCTCGGCATCGGGGTCGCGCAGAGCCAGCTGACGCGGCTGCACCCCACCGGGTGGGGCGAGCCGCTGCTGCAGGCGGTGGGCGCCAACCTCTTCGTGGTGGCGCTGCTGGTCGCGGCCCTTGTGCTGCCCGGGGTGGGCACGCGCGACGCGCTGCCACGCACGGCCACCGCGCGCGCGCCGACGCCGCAGGGCGTCTGGATCGTGGCCTTCGTGCTGTTCCTGCTGCCGCTCGGCTTCGCGGGCCGGGACCTGCACACCTCGGTCCAGGTCCCGGCGCTGGGCGTGGTGCTGCTGTCCCTGGTCGTGGTCACCGGCCGCGGCGGCCAGATCTCGCTGGGGCAGGCGGCGTACGCCGGTCTCGGCGCCCTGTTCACGGCGCTGCTGGCGGCGGGCCGCTTCCCGGGGCTGCCCCGGATGCCGGAGCTGGCGGCGCTCGCGGTGGCGGTCGTCCTGGTGGCCCCGCTCGGGCTGCTGACCGGCTGGCCGGCGATCGGTCGCCAGGGCCTGGCACTGGCGCTGGCCACCTTCGCGGTCGGTGTCGGTGTGAGCCGCTTCGTCTTCGCCCAGCCGTACGCCACGTCCGGCCTGTCCCTCGGCCGCCCCGCCGGCTTCGCCGGGGACCGCGCCTACTACGTCCTGGAGCTGCTCCTCCTGGCGGGCGCCCTGCTGGCCGTGCACGCGCTGCGCCGGGGCCGCACGGGCCGGGCCCTCGCGGCGATGCGGGACCACGAGCCGGGGGCGCAGGCGGCGGGCGTCCAGGTCCCCTCCCTCAAGCTCCTGGCGTTCGTCTCGGGCGCCGCGCTGGCCGCCCTCGGCGGCGGCATGCTCGGCATGGGCCTGCGCGCCTTCGACCCCGCCGCGTACGACCCCGTCCGCGGCCTGCTGTGGTTCGCCGCGGTCGTCGTCCTCGGCGCCGACAGCACCCTGGGCGCCCTGACCGCCGCGGCCCTCCTGGTCGGCCTCGACGCCGGGACGCGCGGCGGGGTGGCGGCGGCGGTGATCGGCATGCTGGCGGTGCTGGCCGGACGCCTTCCCGGGGGCCCGTACGAGGCCGTGCTCGCGGCGGTGACCCGGCTGCGGCTGCGGCGGAGCGTGACGCTGACACCGGTGGGGACGTGGGCGAGGGCACGTGTACGGCCGACGGGACGGCCGGAGGCGCGTCGGCCGGCGCCGGCCGGGGCGACGGCGGTGGGGCGGGGCGGCTCGGCAGGCCGGTATGAGCGGGGCGGCGGGCCCCCGGACCACGAACCCACTGGCACGGCACGTTCGGAAGAGGACGCCAGGACGGCACGTGCTGGAGGGGACGCCGGAGCGGCGCGTACCGGAGGCGACACCGGAGCCGCACGTACGAAAGGGGACACCGGAGCCGCACGTACGGAAGGACACGCCGGAACCGCGCGTGCGGAATCAGACGGCGAGGGCAATCGGGCGCACGGCGGCCCACCGGCCGGACATCGCGCCGCGCAGCGGTCGGCGCGGCCGGCCCGGGCGGACGGGCGGCGCGGCGCCCCACCGGGTCGGCGAAGCCGACGCGCGGAAGCCGCCCCGCCCGACCGCACGGTCGCCGCTCCCGTCCCGGCCCCGGCCGGTCCCCGCGCCCCTTCCTCCCCCACCCCGTCCTTGATCGGCCCGCGTGCCCCCTCCTCCCCCATCCTCAGGGCCCACCGCCTCCATGCCCGCTACGGCGGTTTCACCGCCCTCGACGGGGTCGGCCTGGACGTGCCCGCGGGGCGGGTCACGGCGATCGTCGGGCCCAACGGTGCCGGGAAGAGCACCCTCTTCCACTGCCTGGCCGGGACGCTGCGCCCCGCGCGCGGAGAGGTGTCCTACGGCGGGCAGAACATCACGCGGCTGTCCGCCCACGCGCGCACCCGGCTCGGTATCGCACGGACCTTTCAGCAGCTGGCCGTCTTCCCGACACTGACCGTCGCCGAGAACGTCCGCGTCGGCGCCGAGCAGGGCCGCGTCGCGGATCCGCACGCCGTGGAGCGCGCGCTGCGGCTGCTGGGGCTGGACGGGCCGGTACGGGCGCTGCCCGCCGCGGGGCTGCCCACCGGGACGCTGCGCCGCGTGGAGCTGGCCCGGGCTCTCGCGGGCGGTCCGCGCGTGCTGCTGCTCGACGAACCCGCCGCCGGCCTCGACACCGCCGAGGTGGCCGCGCTGGCCCGCGTGCTCAGAGCGCTGGCCGCCGACGGCACGGCGCTGCTCGTCGTCGAGCACGATCTCGACCTGGTCGCCGGCCTCGCCGACGCCGTGCATGTGATGACCGCCGGCCGGATCGTCGCCTCGGGCCCGCCCGACCGCGTCCTCGGCTCCCTGGGAACGGTGGGCCGATGACCATCTCCCTGCGGCACGCGCGCGTGCGGTACGGCCCTGTGGAGGCACTGCACGGCATCACCCTCGCCGCGCCGGGCCCCGGTCTGACGGTCCTGCTGGGCCGCAACGGCTCCGGCCGCAGCACCGCCCTGCGCGCGCTGGCCGGGACGGTGCGGCTGTCCGGCGGGGCGGTGGTGTGGGACGGCACCGACGTGACCCGCGTACCGGCGTACGAGCGGGCCCGGCGCGGGCTGTGCCTGGTACCGGAGCGGCGGGCCGTGTTCGGCTCGCTCACCGTCCGCGAGAACCTGGAACTCGCCGCACAGCGGTACGACTTCGCCCTCGACGCCTACCCCCGGCTGCGCCCCCTGCTCGCGCGCCGCGCCGGCACCCTCTCCGGTGGCGAGCAGCGCATGCTCGCCCTGTCCCGCGCACTGCTGGCACGCGCGCGCGTGGTGCTGGTCGACGAGCCCGCCCAGGGCATGTCGCCCACGGTCGCGGCCCGCACGTACGAGCTGCTCGGCTCACTCGACGCATGTGTGGTGATCGCCGAGCAGCGGCTGCCGCCCGCCCTGCACCGCCCACCGGCCCTCGTGTACGAACTGAGCCGCGGCACGGTGGTGTTCAGCGGCGAGGCGGGCGAGTTGCGGGCCCGCGGCTGACTGCCGCGCTCAGCGACGCCGAGGGCCCCACCCGGCATGGGCCGGGCGGGGCCCCGCGCCCCGGGCGGAGGGGGAACGGCTCAGATGTCGAGGCGCTGCCCGGGGACGATCATGTCGGGATCACCGCCGATGACGTCCTTGTTGGCGGCGTAGAGCTTCTTCCAGGTGATCCCGTGCCGGGCGGCGATACCGCTCAGCGAGTCGCCCTCACGGACGGTGTAGTCGCCGCGGGACGAGCCCCGGTCGGCGCGGTCCGTCGATCGCGCCGGCACCTTGGACGGGGCCTGGGACGGGGCCGTGTTCACCGTGTCCGGCCCGGAGGCGGACGCTGCGGGCGCGCTGCCGGACGCCCCGGCACGCGCCGAACAGGTCGGCCACGCGCCCCACCCCTGGGCGCGCTGGACCTTCGTGGCGACCGCGATCTGCTGCGCCTTGGAGGCCTGGTCGGCGGTCGGCGCGTAGGCCGTGCCGCCGTACGCGCGCCAGGTGGAGGCGGAGAACTGCAGTCCGCCGTAGTAGCCGTTGCCGGTGTTGATGTGCCAGTTGCCGCCGCTCTCGCACTGGGCGATGCGGTCCCACACTCCGCTGTCCGCCGCCGCGGCGTTGCCGGTCGCGGCCAGCAGTCCCAGGGGCGCGAGCAGTGCCGCCCCGGCGAGGACCGCTGTCGTACGGTTCGTCGCACGTTTCTTGGGGGCGCTGTCGCGAGTGGTATCGGCACATTCAGACATGTAGGTCCCTCTCGAAGGACTCGGGATCCCCCAAGGCGAGGCGCGCTTCCCACGCGTAGGACGCGGTCGTCGCGCTCCGCCCCCGTCCGCCGGAGGCTGTGCTGAGAGCCGACACCTGACGAAGCGTGCGGCCGGCGGACGTACCCGAGCGGTGCTCGTTGCACACGGCCGAGGAATGTAAGGAGCATCCACGGCCTGGAGCAACCAACCCCATGTCGCTCCAGGCCAGTTGACTGTTACCTCAGGTATCAGTAATTTTCGGCCACCCACTTCATTCGCTGATTTCGTGATTTGTCGACCACCTTCCTGGGCGATCTGTGACCCACCTCACTCGTCCAACGCCCTTGCGTCCAAGCGCACTTGACGGTGAGTGGTCGATTCCGCATCGCAGGTGACCCTGCGCGTCGGATGGTTCGATTCCGTTCGCCGTCGGGCGTGACCCCCACCACAGATCACCCGTTGTCTTCTTCATGAGCCCGGGACCCACCCGGATCACGGGCCGGGAGCCACCCGGCCTCGCCACGTACCGCATCCCGAGGGAGCCACCCGTGCCGCGCATGCTCGACGTCAGCGACGAGGTACGCGCCGAGATCGGCGACGAAGAAGCCGACCGCCTGCTCGCCGGAGAGACCGCCCCGGGCAGTTACGACTGCACGTCCTGCCGCACCCCGGGCGACTCCGAGCAGGAGCGCACCAGCACCGTCCTGTTCATCGGGGACGAGACCGCCGTCCTCGCCTTCGCCCACGCCAGCTGCCTGCCCTCGCAGGTCGTCCAGGTCACCGAGGAGCAGCTCCAGGGTGCCGTGAAGTCCATCACCGGAGACAGCGTCGACCTGGAGCCCGGGAAGGTCGTCCCCGAGCAGGCCGTGCTCGGCGTGACCAGCGGACTGGTCCTGATCGCGGACGAGTTGCACCCCGCCCTGGTGGTGGAGCCCACCGGACCCATCGTGCGCCCCGGTGCGACCGGTGTCGGCGACGACTTCCTGCCGCTCCTCATCGAGCAGGGCTTCATGCCGCTGACCGCGCTGTCCGCCGTACCGCCGGTGCTGCACGGCTGGTCCGTGCTGCTCGCCATGGGCCGGCTGCACGCGGTGCTGCAGCCGGCCGCCGTGGGCGCGCAGCCGGTGGCGTGGTGGCAGGCGCACCAGCCGCTCCAGGTAACCGACGGGTGGCGGGCCGCCGCCAACAAGCACCAGCAGGTGCTGATGTTCGCGGCGCCGGTGGGTTCGATCGGGCGTCAGCCCCGGGAGGACCTGCTGCGGGACGCCCTGGACAAGGCCGCGGCGAGCGGCCAGTTGGTCGGGGCCGCGCTGCCGCTCGCGGGCACCTGAGCGCCGCGCCCCCTACGGCGTCGCCCAGCCGCATCCCTTCGACGCCGGGGTCGTTTGCACATACGTGCACACCTACGACGTTCCCCGCCGCCAGTCCTACCAGTCGATCCCCTCATCGTGGGCGGCTCAGGATACTCAGGGCGGCCCATCGGCCACGCCGATCTACGACGCGCTCTACGCCGAGTACGTCAAGTCCTTCCGTGCGCTGCCCGGTGACCGCAGCGGTGAGGAGGAGCTGGGGTTCACCGCCTTCGGGAACATCCCGCGCAAGGCGCACTGGCATCGCGTCGGGCACATCGGCCAGCACGGCACCGGGATGCACCATGTGCCGGCCGCACTGCCGCCGGCCCCCCGCAGAGGCGTCTGAAGGGGACGGCACCATGACGAAGGGCGGCCCTGTCGGGGCCGCCCTTCGTCATGTGGTCCAGGTGTTACTTCGTGTTACTTCTTCTTCGCACCGCGCTTCTCGCGCACCCGCACCGAGATGTGGACCGGCGTCCCCTCGAAGCCGAACTCCTCGCGCAGGCGGCGCTCGATGAAGCGCCGGTAGCCGGCCTCGATGAAGCCGGTGGCGAAGAGCACGAACCGCGGAGGCTTGGTGCCCGCCTGCGTGCCGAACAGGATGCGCGGCTGCTTTCCGCCCCGGATCGGGTGCGGGTGCGCGGCGACCAGCTCACCGAGGAAGGCGTTCAGCCGGCCCGTCGGCACCCGGGTCTCCCAGCCGGCGAGGGCCGTCTCGATCGCCGGTACCAGCTTCTCCATGTGGCGGCCGGTGCGCGCCGAGACGTTGACCCGCGGCGCCCACGACACCTGGCCGAGCTCCGTCTCGATCTCCCGCTCCAGGTAGTAGCGGCGCTCCTCGTCGAGGGTGTCCCACTTGTTGAAGGCGAGGACCAGCGCGCGGCCCGCCTCGACGGCCATGGTGACGATCCGCTGGTCCTGCACCGAGATGGACTCGGCTGCGTCGATCAGGACGACGGCGACCTCGGCCTTCTCGACGGCGGCCGCGGTGCGCAGCGAGGCGTAGTAGTCGGCGCCCTGCTGGAGGTGGACGCGCTTGCGGATGCCGGCGGTGTCGACGAACTTCCAGGTCTTGCCGCCGAGTTCGATCAGCTCGTCGACCGGGTCGCGGGTGGTGCCCGCGAGTTCGTTGACGACGACGCGCTCCTCACCGGCCACCTTGTTCAGCAGCGAGGACTTGCCGACGTTCGGGCGGCCGATCAGGGCGACGCGGCGCGGGCCGCCGATGCCGGCTCCGCCGAAGGTCTCGCGCGGCGCCTCCGGCAGCGCTTCCAGCACCTGGTCGAGCATGTCGCCGGTGCCGCGGCCGTGCAGGGCCGAAACCGGGTAGGGCTCGCCGAGACCCAGCGACCACAGGTACGCGGCGTCGGCCTCGCCGCTCGGGCCGTCCACCTTGTTGGCGCACAGCACGACGGGCTTGCCTGCCTTGCGCAGCAGGCGGACGACCGCCTCGTCGGTGTCGGTCGCGCCCACCTTGGCGTCGACGACGAAGACGACGGCGTCGGCGGCCTCGATGGCGTACTCGGCCTGCGCGGCGACGGAGGCGTCGATGCCGAGGACGTCCTGCTCCCAGCCGCCGGTGTCGACGACCTTGAAGCGGCGGCCCGACCACTCGGCCTCGTACGTGACGCGGTCGCGGGTGACGCCGGGCTTGTCCTCGACGACCGCCTCGCGGCGGCCGATGATGCGGTTCACCAGAGTCGACTTGCCGACATTGGGGCGGCCGACGACGGCGAGCACGGGCAGCGGGCCGTGCCCGGCCGCCTCGATCGCGCCCTCGACCTCCTCCAGATCGAAGCCCTCTTCCGCGGCGAGCTCCATGAACTCCGCGTACTCGGCGTCGCCAAGCGCTCCGTGGTCGTGCTCCTCGCCCGAGCCCTCGGAGTGGATGTGGTCGTTCATGAAGTCCGTACCTCGTTCATCGTGGTGATCGGTGGCGCACCCCGTGTCAAAAGGGGTGATCCACTACTCAGTGTCGCCTAGCGCCCGGTCAGGCGTCTGGCGTTTTCCAGGTGCGCGGTGAGCTGCTTCTGGATGCGTTCGGTCGCCTCGTCCAGCGCCCGGCGGGTCCGCCGCCCGCTTCCGTCGCCCGCGTCGAAGGGGTCGCCGAAGACGACGTCGATGCGGTGGCGCAGCGGTGGCAGCCCTCGTATCAACCGTCCGGGCCGCTCGGAACTTCCCAGGACGGCGACCGGCACGATCGGTGCGCCGCTGCGGACGGCGAAGTAGGCGAGCCCGGCGCGCAGGGAGGCGAAGTCGCCCTCGCCCCGGGTGCCTTCCGGGAAGATGCCGAGCACGCCGCCGGCCGTCAGGACGTCGAGCGCCTGCGTGATCGCCGTGCGGTCGGTCGTCTCCCGGTCCACCTTCAGCTGGCCGATGCCGGTCAGGAACGGGTCCAGCGGCCCGACGAACGCCTCCTTCTTGATCAGGAAGTGCGTCGGCCGGGGCGCCACGCCCATGACCATCGGGCCGTCGATGTTGTGGGAGTGGTTGACGGCGAGGATCACCGGGCCGGCCGCGGGCACCCTCCAGGCGCCGAGCACGCGCGGCCGCCACAGCCCGTACATCAGGCCGACGCCGATGCGCCGCCCGACTTCGGCGCCCCGCTCCGAAGGCACGGACGGTGAGGTCACTTCCCGGCCCGCTTCTCCTCGACGAGGGTGACGACACACTCGATGACCTGGGCCAGCGTGAGGTCGGTGGTGTCCACCTCGACCGCGTCGTCCGCCTTGGCCAGCGGGGAGGTCTTGCGGCCGGAGTCGGCGGCGTCGCGCTTGAGCAGCGCCTCGCGGGTGGTGTGCACGTCCGCGCCCTTGAGCTCACCGCTGCGGCGGGCGGCGCGGGCCTCCGGGGAGGCGGTGAGGAAGATCTTCAGGTCGGCGTCCGGCAGGACGGTGGTGCCGATGTCGCGTCCCTCGACGACGATGCCGTGCGCGGCGGAGGCCGCCAGCGAGCGCTGCAGCTCGGTGATCCGGGCGCGCACCTCCGGTACGGCGCTGACCGCGCTGACCTTGGAGGAGACCTCCTGGGTGCGGATCGGGCCGGAGACGTCCACGCCGTCGACCGTGATGGTGGGGCCCGTCGGGTCGGTGCCGGAGACGATCTCGGGCTTGCCAGCCGCGGCGGCGATCGCCTGCGGGTCGTCGGTGTCGATGCCGTTGTTCACCATCCACCACGTGATCGCCCGGTACTGGGCGCCGGTGTCCAGGTAGCTGAGGCCGAGCTGCGCGGCCACGGCCTTCGACGTGCTCGACTTGCCCGTGCCGGCGGGGCCGTCGATGGCGACAATCACTGGCGTGGCGCTTTCCACAGTGGGGACCTTCCTGGACCGGGCTGGCGGGGGTGGGGGCGCGACTGCCCCGCACAAGGTTACTGGGTGCGCGTACCCCGATCGGCCCAGCCCGGCGGCAACCCGCTACTGCCGGATCGCCCAGCCCCGCTCCCGCAGCGCGGCCTCCAGCACCGGCGCCGCCTTCGGCTCCACCATGAGCTGCACCAGACCGGCCTGCTGCCCGGTCGCGTGCTCGATCCGTACGTCCTCGATGTTGACGCCGGCCCGGCCCGCGTCCGCGAAGATCCGGGCCAGCTGCCCGGGCTGGTCGTCGATGAGGACCGCCACCGTCTCGTAGACCCGCGGAGCGGACCCGTGCTTGCCCGGGACCCGGACCTGCCCGGCGTTGCCGCGGCGCAGCACGTCCTCGATGCCGACCGTGCCCTCCCGGCGTTTGTTCTCGTCGGAGGACTGCAGGGCGCGCAGTGCCCGCACCGTCTCCTCCAGGTCGGCGGCGACGTCCCCGAGCAGGTCGGCGACCGGACCCGGGTTCGCGGAGAGGATGTCGATCCACATGCGGGGGTCGGAGGCGGCGATGCGGGTCACGTCCCGGATGCCCTGTCCGCACAGGCGTACGGCCGCTTCCTCGGCGTGCTGCAGGCGCGCGGCGACCATGCTGGACACCAGGTGGGGCATGTGGGAGACGAGGGCCACGGCACGGTCGTGGGCGTCGGCGTCCATGACGACCGGCACCGCCCGGCAGTGCGAGACCAGCTCCAGGGCCAGGTTCAGCACCTCGGTGTCCGTGTCCCGGGTCGGGGTCAGCACCCAGGGGCGGCCCTCGAAGAGGTCGCCGGTGGCGGCCAGCGGGCCGGACTGCTCGCGGCCGGACATGGGGTGCGTGCCGATGTACGCCGACAGGTCGAGCCCTCGCGTCTCCAGCTCGCGGCGCGGGCCGCCCTTGACGCTGGCCACGTCGACGTAGCCACGTGCGGCACCGCGCCGCATGGCGTCGGTGAGCACGTCGGCCACATGGGCCGGCGGGGCGGCGACGATCGCGAGGTCGACGGGCCCGGCGGGCGGCTCCTCGGTGCCGGCGCCGAGCGCGGCCGCCGTACGGGCCTGCTCCGGGTCGTGGTCGACGAGGTGGACGACGACGCCCCGCTGGGTGAGGGCGAGGGCGGCGGACGTGCCGATGAGCCCGGTTCCGATGACGAGTGCGGTCCTCACTGGGCGATGTCCTTGCGCAGGGCGGCCGCGGCGCCGAGGTAGACGTGCGCGATGTCGGCGCGGGGCCGGTCGGACTCGATGTGCGCGAGGACGCGGACCACGCGCGGCATGGCGCCCTCGATGTCCAGTTCCTGAGCGCAGATCAGCGGGACGTCCACGATGCCGAGCTTGCGGGCGGCGGCCGCCGGGAAGTCGCTGTGCAGGTCGGGCGTGGCCGTGAACCAGATGCTGATCAGGTCGTCCGTGGCCAGGTCGTTGCGTTCCAGGATGGCGGTGAGCAGGGCTCCGACCTGCTCGTCCATGTGGCCGGCTTCGTCCCGCTCCAGTTGGACGGCGCCCCGGACCGCTCGTACCGCCACGGCGATGCTCCTTGCTGATGTGCGTATCGGCTCTTGGTCCGTCCAGCCTAGTCAGCTCACGCCGTACCGGTGCGCGACGCCCGCCCCCTGAGACGGGCGGCATCCCCGAACCCCGCGCCCGTCAGGCGTCCCAGAGCGCCCCGAGCGCGAGCAGGTCCCCGTGGTACTCGATGCGGTCGGCCCACTCGGCCGGCCAGACGTCCGCGCCCAGGTACGCGCCCGCGAAGGCGCCCGTGAGGCAGGCGATCGAGTCGGAGTCGCCGGAGGTGCAGGCGGCACGGCGCAGGGCCGTCAGCGGTTCGTCGACGAAGAGCAGGAAGCAGAGCAGGCCGGTCGCCAGGGCCTCCTCGGCGATCCAGCCCGCGCCGGTGGCCAGACACGGGTCGGTCTCGGGCGAGACGGTGCGCACGGCGCCCTGGAGGCGCTCCAGGGCCTGGACGCACTCGTCCCAGCCGCGCGCGATGAAGTGCTCCGGGGTGGGGTCCTGGCCGCGGGTCCACAGGTCGCCCAGCCAGCGCTGGTGGTAGTGGCTGCGGTTGTCGTACGCGTACGAGAGCAGCAGCTCTGTCAGCCCGGCCGGCTCGGCGCCCTGCGCGAGCAGCCGTACGGCGTGCGCGGTGAGGTCGGAGGCGGCGAGGGCCGTCGGGTGCCCGTGGGTGAGCGCGGACTGCAACTGGGCGGCGCCGGCGCGCTGTTCGTCGCTCAGTGCCGGGATGAGCCCGATCGGGGCCACGCGCATGTTGGCGCCGCAGCCCTTGGAACCGACCTGGCTGGCGTCCTGCCAGGGCCGGTCGTCGCGCTCCAGCAGCCCACAGGCCCTGAGGCAGGTGTTGCCCGGCGCGCGGTTGTTCTCCGGGGAGCGGTTCCAGGCGATGAACTCCTGCCGTACGGGCTCGGCCATCCCCTCGGGGCCGAGCACGCCCCGGTCCATGGCCGTCCGCAGGCCCCGCCCCAGCGCCAGGGTCATCTGCGTGTCGTCGGTGACGATCGCGGGCGTCGGCAGCCGCATCTGCCGCCAGGGCCCGCACTTGGCGAGGATCGACGGGACGTCGTTGAACTCGGCCGGGAAGCCGAGGGCGAGGCCGAGGAGTGCTCCGGTTGCGGCACGTTTGGACACGCGATTCACCATCCCCTTTTATCGTCATGCTGACAATAAATGGGGATGGTGATCATGGCAAGGCGTTCTGAAGGCTTCTATCTGAAGGCTTCTAGAGGTCGACTTCCTTCATCAGCATGCCGACCTCGGTGTTGGACAGCCGCCGCAGCCAGCCCGACTTCTGGTCGCCCAGGGTGATCGGGCCGAAGGCGGTGCGCACCAGCTTGTCGACCGGGAAGCCGGCCTCGGCGAGCATGCGGCGCACGATGTGCTTGCGGCCCTCGTGGAGGGTGACCTCGACGAGGTAGTTCTTGCCGGTCTGCTCGACGACCCGGAAGTGGTCCGCGCGCGCGTACCCGTCGTCCAGCTGGATGCCGTCCTTGAGCTTCTTGCCCAGGTCGCGGGGGATGGGGCCGACGATGTGCGCGAGGTAGGTCTTCTTCACGCCGTACTTGGGGTGGGTCAGCCGGTGCGCCAGCTCACCGTGGTTGGTGAGCAGGATGACGCCCTCGGTCTCGGTGTCGAGCCGCCCGACGTGGAAGAGCCGGGTCTCGCGGTTGGTGACGTAGTCACCGAGGCACTGACGGCCCTCCGGGTCCTCCATCGTCGAGACGACACCGGCGGGCTTGTTCAGCGCGAAGAACTGGTACGACTGGGTCGCCACGGTCAGCCCGTCGACCTTGACCTCGTCCTTCTCCGGGTCGACCCGGCGCCCCTGCTCGGTGACGATCTCGCCGTTGACCTCGACCCGCGCCTGCTCGATCAGCTCCTCGCAGGCGCGCCGGGAACCGTAGCCCGCGCGCGCGAGGACCTTCTGCAGCCGCTCGCCCTCCTGTTCGGCGCCGGGGAAGGTCTTGGGCAGCTTGACGTCCTTCTTGCCCGCGTACCGCTCCCGGTTGCGCTCCTCTGCCCGCGCCTCGTACTCCCGGGAGCGGGCAGGGGCCGTACGGCCACGCTGGGGCTGCGCCTTCTTCGGCGCGCCCTTGGCGCCGCCGCGGGCCGCGCCACCGCGCCCGGACTTGGGCCCGTCCTTGGTCGCCCCGGGGCCGACGTCGTAGCGGCGCTCCTCGGGGCGGGGCTTGCGGGGGCGTCCCTGCCCCTGCTTCTGGTCCCTGTTGTTGCCGGCGCCACGGTAGTTACCGCGCCCGCCGTTCCCGCCGCTCTTGCCGTTGCCGCTGCTTCGCATCAAAGTTCCGTCGTCGTCGTGATAGGCATGTTCGTCGAGGGACCGTCGTCCATGTCCGGGGCGTCCGGATCGAACGACGGTACGCCTTCCTGGGTCTCGGCCTCGATCGCCTCCGCCTCCGGGAGGAAGGGCGCGAGCTCCGGGAGCTCGTCCAGACCGCGCAGGCCCATCCGTTCCAGGAAGTAGTTCGTCGTCCTGTACAGGATGGCACCTGTTTCGGGTTCCGTGCCCGCCTCCTCGATCAGACCGCGCTGCAGGAGGGTGCGCATGACGCCGTCGCAGTTCACGCCTCGGACGGCCGAGACCCTGCTGCGGCTGACCGGCTGACGGTACGCGACCACGGCGAGGGTCTCCAGCGCGGCCTGGGTGAGGCGGGCGTGCTGGCCGTCGAGCACGAAGCCCTCGACGGCCGCCGCGTACTCGGGCCGGGTGTAGAAGCGCCAGCCGCCCGCGACGAGGCGCAGTTCGAAGCCGCGTCCCTGGACGGTGTACTCGTCGGCCAGCTCGCGCAGCGCGTCCGCGATCTGCCGTCCGGGCCGCTGAAGTATCTTCGCGAGGTGCTCCTCGGTCGCGGGCTCGTCCACGACCATGAGGACCGCCTCCAGGGCGGGCTTGAGGTCGAGGTCGGCCACGGTCCGCAGACCCGCGGGCACCTCGCTGGTCTCCTCGCTCACGCCTTCTCCTCCTTGGGCACTTCGGGCGGTCGGTCGAACTCGTCGGTCACCATGGGCCCGGCGTCCGCGTCCCCGCCGGTCCAGCGCACCAGCAGCTCGCCGAGCGCGGTCTCCTGCTCCAGCGCCACGGCCTTCTCGCGGTACAGCTCCAGCAGGGCCAGGAACCGGGCCACGACGGTCAGTGTGTCGTCGGTGTCCTCGACGAGCGACCGGAAGCTGGCCTCGCCGAGCTCCTTCAGCCGCGCGACGACGATCCCGGCCTGTTCCTGCACGCTGACCAGCGGCGCGTGGATGTGGTCGACGTACACCTGCGGCTTGGGCTTGGGCTGCATCGCCTTGACGGCGAGCTTGGCGAAGCCCTCGGCGCCGATGCTGATGACGACCTCGGGGAGCAGTTCGGCGTGGTGGGGTTCGAGTCCGACGGTACGCGGGTAGCGGCGGGCCTCCTCGTCGAGCCTGCCGCTGAAGATGTCCGCGATCTGCTTGTACGCCCGGTACTGCAGCAGCCGCGCGAACAGCAGATCCCGGGCCTCCAGCAACGCCAGGTCGGCCTCGTCCTCCACCTCGGCGGCCGGCAGCAGCCGCGCCGCCTTGAGGTCGAGCAGGGTCGCGGCGACGACGAGGAACTCGGTCGTCTCGTCGAGGTCCCAGTCCGGACCCATCGCCCTGATGTACGCCATGAACTCGTCGGTCACCTTCGACAGGGCGACCTCGGTGACGTCCAGCTTGTGCTTGGAGATCAGCTGGAGGAGCAGGTCGAAGGGGCCCTCGAAGTTGGCCAGCCGGACCTTGAAGACGCCGTCGCCGGGCTCTTGGGGGGCGGAAGGGTCCGGCGGCTCACCCGGAGGGGGCCCGGGAGCCGGTGCGGGCTCCGGTTCCGGGGCGGCGGCCTCCGGCTCCGGTTCTGGTTCCGGAACCACGACCGCGGGCTCCGGCTCCGGTTCTGGAACTACGACCGCGGGCTCCGGCTCCGGCTCCCGTGGAGCGACCTCCGGCTCCACAGGCACGACCGGCCCCATACCGGGCACACCGGGCGCGACCGGTGGAGCCGCCGGCGCCGCGCCCGGCCCACGGCCCAGCGCACGCCGACGGCCGGCCGCGCCGCCGGAGGCTGAGGAACCGTTCGAGGTCATAGCCCCCGCAGGCTACCGCTAAGCGGAGACCGCTCAGCGCCCACGCAGCCGACGTACGAGGATGCTGGCGTCCCCTCTGGTCTCCAGATCCGCGAGCACGACGGCGACCGCCTCGCGGACGATCCGCCCGCGGTCGACGGCCAGCCCGTGTTCGCCCCGGAGCACCAGACGGGCATGCTCCAGATCCATGAGTTCCTCGGCGGAGACGTAGACGGTGATCTTCTCGTCGTGCCGCTCACGGCCGCTGGGCCGCCGCGTGGCCGCCCGCCCGCGCTTGCGCGGCGCCGCGGCGGCGGAGGCGGCCTGCGGCGCGGCAGAACCTTCCTGCGCCGCACGCCTCGCGGACCGCTCCGTGCCGCGGCTGCGCGACTCACCGGCCTCGGCCGGCTCCGCGTCCGCCGCGACGTGCTCCACCCCCTCGCCGTCGCCGCCCTGCGCGGGCACCGACTGCGGCACCTCCTCGGCGGCCGCCGCCGGCTCGCTCTCCCCCGCGGGAGCGGGCACGCGTGCCTCGCCGTTGGCCTGACGCCTGGGAGTGGACGACTGCAGCGCCATCCCCCCTGTCGTACGGAAGAGTTCGTCGGCCCCCGGCAGACTCACTCGGCGTGACACCGGGCGAGCACCTCCCTGGCGAGCTGGCGGTAGGCGGCGGCACCGACGGAGTTGGAGGCGTAGGTGGTGATCGGCTCTCCGGCGACCGTGGTCTCCGGGAAGCGGACCGTGCGCCCGATGACCGTGTGGTAGACGTGGTCGTCGAACGCCTCGACGACGCGCGCGAGCACCTCTCTGCTGTGCACCGTGCGCGAGTCGTACATGGTGGCCAGGATCCCGTCGAGCTCCAGCTCCGGGTTGAGCCGCTCCTGGACCTTCTCGATGGTCTCGGTCAGCAGCGCCACACCGCGCAGGGCGAAGAACTCGCACTCCAGCGGCACGATCACCTTGTGCGCGGCCGTCAGGGCGTTGACGGTGAGCAGACCGAGTGAGGGCTGACAGTCGATCACGATGTAGTCGTAGTCGGGCAGCAGCGGCTTCAGCGCGCGCTGCAGCGTCGACTCGCGGGCGACCTCGGAGACCAGCTGGACCTCGGCCGCCGACAGGTCGATGTTGCTGGGCAGCAGGTCCATGTTGGGGACCGCGGTCTTCAGCAGGACCTCGTCGGCCGCCATGCCCCGCTCCATGAGCAGGTTGTAGACGGTGAGGTCGAGCTCCATCGGGTTGACGCCGAGTCCGACCGACAGCGCGCCCTGCGGGTCGAAGTCGACGAGCAGCACGCGGCGCCCGTACTCCGCGAGCGCGGCACCCAGGTTGATGGTCGACGTCGTCTTGCCGACGCCGCCCTTCTGGTTGCACATCGCGATGATCTTCGCGGGGCCGTGGTCGGTCAGCGGGCCGGGGATCGGGAAGTACGGCAACGGGCGTCCGGTCGGGCCGATGCGTTCGCGGCGCTGGCGGGCCGCGTCGGGCGCGAGCGTGGCCGCGTACTCGGGGTCGGGCTCGTACTCCGCGTCGGGGTCGTAGAAGTGCCCGTCGGGCAGTTCGTCGTAGTCGGCGAAGTGGTTGTGGGGCGCGCCACTTCCGTCGCCGGCCATGGCGTTCACGTGTTGGCCATCCATGCTCTGGGGTGCTGTCGGAGCCATCTGCGGACTCTGACTCTGGTGGGCTGCGAAGGTGCGCACAGCGACGGAGCCGACAGCCTCGAACCGCCCGGGGCCCTGGCCCCGTGCAGGCATTCCTGGTTGACCACCCCCGGGAGTAAATGTCGACTCATTCACAAGTCGTCTTACCTCCTTGGTGACCAGGAAACTTCTAGACAGGTCAGCGTGGCACCATGCCGACGGTTGGCGACTCTATGGCGTGTCGGCGGTTCGCAGCAACACAATCCGCCGGACCCGGCCCGATGTGTCGGCAATGAAACATCCCGCTGTCAAGGGCGTACGGCCGTCGCACGGCAGGTTTCACCGGTGCGCGAATCGGTTGAAGGGTTACGTTCGAGGCGAGTTGGCCGAGAATCGCAAAGTGACCATACACACATCCGGCCGGACCTTGTCGGCAAGGTCCGGCCGGGTGCGGGGCGTTGACGACTCGTGTTGACGTATCGCCTTGACCAGTTGGTGACTTAGCCGGCCTACGCCGTGCGCCTCCTCAGCCGAGCAGCGAGGCGAGCTCCACGTGCTCCAGGCCGTGCGCTTGGGCCACGCCCTTGTACACGACCTTGCCGTCATGGGTGTTGAGGCCCTTGGCCAGCGCGGGGTCGCGGCGCAGCGCCTGGGCCCAGCCGTGGTCGGCCAGCTCGATGACGTACGGCAGCGTGGCGTTGGTCAGCGCGTAGGTGGAGGTGTTGGGCACCGCGCCGGGCATGTTGGCGACGCAGTAGAAGACCGACTCGTGGACCTTGAAGGTCGGTTCGGCGTGAGTGGTCGGCCGGGAGTCCTCGAAGCAGCCGCCCTGGTCGATCGCGATGTCGACAAGGACACTTCCCGGCTTCATCCGGGACACCAGCTCGTTGGTGACCAGCTTCGGGGCCTTGGCGCCGGGGATGAGGACGGCACCGATGACGAGGTCGGCCTCCAGGCACGCCTTCTCCAGCTCGAAGGCGTTGGAGACGACGGTCTGGATCTTCGTGCCGAAGATCTTGTCGGCCTCGCGGAGCTTGTTGATGTCCTTGTCGAGCAGGGTCACGTGGAAGCCCAGGCCGATGGCGATCTGCACGGCGTTCCAGCCGGAGACACCGCCACCGATGACCACGGCCCGCCCGGCCGGCACGCCCGGGACGCCGCCGGGCAGCACCCCGCGGCCGCCGCCCGCGCGCATCAGGTGGTAGGCGCCGACCTGCGGGGCGAGGCGACCGGCCACCTCGGACATCGGGGCGAGCAGCGGCAGCGCGCGGCTCGGCAGCTCGACGGTCTCGTACGCGATCGCCGTGGTGCCCGACTGCAGCAGGGCGTCGGTGCATTCCCTGGAGGCGGCCAGGTGCAGGTACGTGAAGAGCGTCTGGTCCTTGCGGAGGCGGTGGTACTCCTCGGCGACGGGTTCCTTGACCTTCAGCAGCAGGTCGGCCGAGGCCCACACCTCGTCGGCGGTCGGGAGGATCTCCGCACCGGCGGCGACGTACTCGTCGTCCGGGATCGAGGAGCCGACACCGGCACCGTGCTCGACGACGACCTGGTGGCCGTGGCGCACCAGCTCGTGCACGCCGGCGGGGGTGATGGCCACCCGGAACTCGTTGTTCTTGACCTCGCGGGGAATGCCGACCTTCACGTCGATCACGGTCCTTGGCTCGGAGGGTATGGGGGCATTACAGGGCATACCCGGAAGCGCTCAGGCACACCGGGATAGACCGCAGGAGAACGTGCGGCAGAGCCAGTCTAATGAAGGTGTTCCCGCTGTCTAGCCTTTCATTGCATCAATCTTCAGCGGATGTACTACGGATTTCGCAGGCGTTAGCGTCCTGTTCCAGAGGTTCTGGGTCCGGATCGGCCTCAGAGAGCTCATCGCCCGGCTCCTCCCCCAGCATCCGTTCGGCCGCCCTGCGGTGCAGATGGGCCGCCGTGGGGTCGCCGAGGCGTTCGAGCGTGTCGGCGAGCCGCAGGTGCAGGGCCGCCTGCAGCCGTACGTCCTCGGCCCGGCGCGCCCATTCGACGGCCTCCTGGCAGGTGCTCAGCGACTCCTCGGGGTGCCCGGCGTACTCCTGGACGCGGGCCAGCTCGCTCAACGCCCGGGCGTGGGCGGGAACATCACCGGTCCGGCGGTGTCCGGCGATCGCGGCCCGCCAGCCCCGCAGCGCCTCGCCGTAGCGGCCCGCGTAGGTGTGGGCGGTGGCGATACGGCCGTACAGCCGGGCGGCGTCCGCCCGCTCGCCCCGGGCGAGCCGTTCGGTCAGGGCCCGGCCGAACCAGTCGGCGGCCCGGTCGTAGTCACCGAGCTCCAGGTGGGCGCCGCCCACGGATTCCATCGCGCGGCCGGTCGCGTACGGGTCGTTCGCCTCCCGCCCGGCGTCCAGCGCGGCCCGGTAGCGCACCAGCGCCTCGGCCGTGCGGCCGGTGCGGGCGTCGAGGTCGGCCAGGTTCAGCAGGGCCGCCGCCTTCTCGCGGGGCAGGTCGCGGCGCTCGGCCACGTCGAGGACGAGGCGGTGGATGCCGTACAGGTCCGGGGCCGCGGCCTGCGTGCCGAAGTGGGCGACCATCGCCCGCACCAGCTGGGCCATCAGCCGCCGGGCCAGGGTGTCCAGCTCCCCGTCGGCGACGGCGAGACGGGCCATGGCGAGCAGCGCGGGCCGGCGCAGGCTCAGCCACTCGGCGGCGGCCCGGGGATGGGGGAAGCGCAGGGAGCTCGGCATGCCGAGGAGCTTCTTCGCGGCCTGCGGGCTGTCGGTCTCGGTGATCGCCCGGCAGGCCTGCAGCAGCCGTACGGCCCGCTCCAGCATGCGGGCACGGGCCAGCTGGAGCTCGGCCGGACGGTCGTGGTGGTCGGCGAGGACCTTCAGCAGGGGGTACAGGCAGCCGGGGACCTCGTACTGCGGCAGTGGTGAGTCCACGGCGTGCAGCAGGCCGAGGCGGACGAAGTCGTCCAGGGTGGTGCGGGCGCCGCTCACCGCGCAGCCGGCCAGCGCGGAGGCGGTGTGCGCGTCGACCAGACCGGCCGGGGCGAGGGAGAGCAGCCGCAGCATCCGCGCGGCGGGGCTCGGCAGGGACGCGTAGGCGAGGCGGAAGACGCGGTGGAGGGGTGTTCCCTCGTCGCCCTCCGCGCGCAGCTGCTTGGCGAAGTCGGCGACGGTCGCCTTGGGGCGGGCGGCGAGCCAGCCGCCGGCCAGCGTCAGCGCGGCGGGCTGCCCCTGGCAGAGCTCGGCGAGGCTCTCGGCGGCGCGGGGGTCGACGGTGATGCGCACCGAGCCGGTGTGCCGGGACAGCAGCTCCACCGCGGACTTGGTGTCGAGGCCGCCGAGGGTGCACGGGCGGACGTCCGCGATCCCGGTCAGGGGGCCCTCGGCGACGGCGACGACCAGGCAGTCGGGGGTGTCCGGCAGGAGGGCGTCGACCTGCTCGGCGTCGGCGGCGTCGTCGAGCAGGAGCAGCACCCGGCGGTCGGCCAGGGCCTCGCGGAAGGTCGCCGTGAGGTCGTCCTCGGCGGCTCCGGCGGGCGCCTGCCGCTCCAGGGCGGTGAGCAGCTCGCGGGCGGTCTGCTCGACGGGAACCGGGGTGCCGTCGGGGTCGCTCAGGCGGGCACGCAGCACCCCGTCCGGATAACCGTCCGCGACCTGGCGCACCAGCTCCTCGGCGAGTGCCGTGCGGCCCGAGCCGGGCCGGCCGGCGATGAGCAGCACGCGCGCGCGGGGAGCCTTGCGACCGGCGAGGGTGTCGAGGCCGGCGCGCTCGATGTCGGCGCGCAGCTCCTTCAACTCCCGGGTGCGGCCCAGGAACCGGCTCTCCTCGGGAGCGTCGTACCACAGCCGCACCCCGTCCGTGTCCACCGCCTGTTCCGTCACGGGCCACGCTCCCGATCCCACCGCACGTCGGCGCCCGCCGGGACTCCGGATCGGGCGTTTCCCGAGCCTAGTTCACGCTCTGCTACGGTCCGGGCGGAGCACGGCGGGCACATCCCCCGATCGGATCAGCAGATGGTCACACCGCCAAGGGCGCAGCGTTCAGGACTCGAACGGACGTGCCGGCCACGGCGCCTCCGCCGGCCGCAGCGCCTCCAGCCCGTCGCCGTTCTGCGCGGCGACCAGCGACAGCACACCCACGACCAGACAGTTGTTGTGCAGTTCTCCCGCGAGCACCAGGCGTACCAGGTCTTCGACGGGCACCCGCTCCAGCTCCATGTCGGCCTCTTCGTCCGCGACCTCGAAGCGCTCGCCCTCGGCCTCGGACAGATCGCGGGCGAGGAAGATCCGCACGGCCTCGTCGCAGCCGCCGGGGGTGGTGTAGACGTCGGTCAGCACCCGCCAGTCCTCGGCCTTGACGTGCGCCTCCTCGTACAGCTCGCGCTGGGCGGCGTGCAGCGGGTTCTCACCGGGGACGTCGAGCAGGCCGGCCGGGATCTCCCACAGCTTGTGGCGCACGGGGTGGCGGTACTGGCGCAGCACCAGGACGCGGCCGGCGTCGTCGAGGGCGAGGACGGCGACGGAGCCGGGGTGGACCTGGTAGTCGCGGGTGACGACCGAGCCGTCGGGCATGACCACGTCGTCCGTGCGGACGGAGGTCTTCTTGCCGACGAAGGGGGTGTCCGTCGCGCGGATCTCCCACTCCTCGGGAGTGTCCTTGATCGTCATGCCCTGTCCCTCCACACGTGCAGAAAAAGCAGTCGGGGTGCTCACCTTTTGAAGGTATGCACCCCGGCCACCGTACAACTGGTGTGTTACTTGGAGTTCTTCCGCTCGACCGCGGCCTTCACCAGGCCGGCGAACAGCGGGTGCGGACGCGTCGGACGCGACCGCAGTTCCGGGTGCGCCTGGGTGGCGACCAGGTACGGGTGGACGTCGCGCGGGTACTCGACGTACTCGACGAGCTTGCCGTCCGGCGAGGTGCCGGAGAACACGATCCCGGCCTTCTTCTCCAGCTCGGCGCGGTAGGCGTTGTTCACCTCGTAGCGGTGGCGGTGCCGCTCCTCGACGTACTCCTTGCCGTCGTAGACCTCGCGGACGATGGAGCCCTCGGCGAGCTTGGCCGGGTACATGCCGAGCCGCATCGTGCCGCCCATGTCGCCCTCACCCGCGACGATGTCCAGCTGCTCTGCCATGGTGGAGATGACCGGGTGGGCGGTGGCCGGGTCGAACTCCGTGGAGTTGGCGTCGGAGATGTCGGCGAGGTTGCGGGCCGCCTCGATCACGATGCACTGCAGGCCGAGGCAGAGGCCGAGCAGCGGGATCTTGTTCTCACGGGCGTAGCGGATGGCGCCGACCTTGCCGAGGACGCCGCGGTCGCCGAAGCCGCCGGGGATGCAGATGGCGTCGACGTCGCCGAGCTGGGCCTTGGCTCCGGCCGGGGTCTTGCAGTCGTCGGAGGTGACCCACTTGATCTTCACGCGGGCCCGGTTGGCGAAGCCGCCCGCGCGCAGCGCCTCGGTGACCGAGAGGTAGGCGTCGGGCAGGTCGATGTACTTGCCGACCAGCGCGAGGGTGATCTCGTGGTCCGGGTTGTGGACGCGGTCCAGCAGATCGTCCCAGGTCGTCCAGTCCACGTCACGGAACGGCAGGTCCAGCTTGCGGACCACGTAGGCGTCCAGGCCCTCGCCGTGCACGGTCTTCGGGATGTCGTAGATCGAGCGGGCGTCGGGGCAGGCGACCACGGCGGCCTCGTCGACGTCGCACATCAGGGAGATCTTGCGCTTGATCGCGGTCGGTACCTCGCGGTCGCAGCGCAGCACGATCGCGTCTGGCTGGATACCGATGTTCCTCAGGGCCGCGACCGAGTGCTGGGTCGGCTTGGTCTTGAGTTCACCCGAGGGCCCGATGTAGGGCAGGAGAGAGATGTGAACAACGAAGACGTTGTCACGGCCGACCTCGTGCCGGACCTGACGGACGGTCTCCAGGAAGGGCAGCGACTCGATGTCGCCGACCGTGCCGCCGACCTCGGTGATCACCACGTCCACCTCGTCGGTGGCCATACGGCGGATGCGGTGCTTGATCTCGTTGGTGATGTGCGGGATGACCTGCACCGTGTCGCCCAGGTACTCGCCGCGCCGCTCCTTGGCGATCACCGTCGAGTAGACCTGGCCGGTGGTGACGTTGGCGGAGCCGTCCAGGTCGCGGTCGAGGAAGCGCTCGTAGTGGCCGATGTCCAGGTCGGTCTCGGCGCCGTCGTTGGTGACGAACACCTCACCGTGCTGGAAGGGGTTCATCGTGCCCGGGTCGACATTGAGGTACGGGTCGAGCTTCTGCATCACGACCCTGAGGCCCCGCGCCTTGAGCAGCATGCCGAGGCTGGAGGCCGTCAGGCCCTTGCCGAGAGAGGAGGCGACGCCCCCGGTGACGAAGATGTGCTTGGTCGTCGAAGATTTGGGCGGCATGGCCAAGAGGGGGCTCCCGTGGTCGCGGTATGGAGTGCGGTGCGGCTGCCTCACCGGAATGTCCGGGGTGCCGTCGCTGCGGTTCGGGGGTCCCCTTCGGATTTTTCGCCTTCGGGGGGCGCCCACCGGTCCACGGGCTACCAGCGTATCAGCGCCGCGGCCCGATGGCTTCCGGCCACGCTCCGCGCACGCGTCGACACGGAGGTGCCCGCTCTCACCCGTTGCTCACCCGTTCGGCGGCCTCTCCTTGCCGAGAGCGGCACGCAGATCATCTACGTGCGTCGTATCCTGCTCGGACACTCACTGCCGAGCCCGGCCGGAAACACGGCACCACCCCCGCCCGTAATCACCGGAACAACGAGAGCTCGTCAGTTCGTTGAGCAACAATTGTCGTTTGGCGTCACAGCCGCGCGGCTGCTTTGCTTCAACGCTCAACGACGCATTACAACGACCCCTTGACCGCACTAGCGACAGCCCCCTTGCGGGGTGACGTGGCCGTTCGACTGGAGTTGCACGTGGCCGGGCGCATCGAAGACTACGCACTCATCGGAGACATGCAGACCGCTGCCCTGGTCTGCCGGGACGGGACAGTCGACTGGCTGTGTCTGCCCCGCTTCGACTCGCATGCCATCTTCGCCGGTCTGCTGGGCAACGAGGAGCACGGCTTCTGGCGGCTCGGCCCCGCCCACGCCTCCGACCAGCAGCCGCCCACGGCGGCCCGGCGCAGCTACCGCGGCGACTCGCTGATCCTGGAGTCGGAGTGGGACACGCCACGCGGCACGGTCCGGGTGATCGACTTCATGCCGCCGCGAGACGGCGCCCCGCAGCTCGTCCGCATCGTGGAAGGCGTCTCGGGCCGCGTGCCGATGCGCTCGGCGCTGCGCATGCGCTTCTCCTACGGCCGGATCGTGCCGTGGGTGCACAAGCACGACGGGCGCACGGTCGCCGTCGCGGGCCCGGACAGCGTGTGGTTCGACACACATGCCGAGACCTACGGCAAGTCGCTGACCACGTACGCGGACTTCACGGTCGCTCCGGGTGACCGGATCGCCTTCACCATCTCCTGGCAGCCCTCGCACAAGGAGGCGCCGCCGCTGCCGGAGCCGGAGCAGTCGCTGGAGGCGACGGAGGAGTTCTGGCGGGAGTGGGTCGAGCACTGCACGTACCACGGCCCCTACCGCGAGCCGGTGATCCGCTCCCTGATCACGCTGAAGGCGCTGACGTACGCCCCGACGGGCGGCATCGTCGCCGCGCCCACGACCTCCCTGCCGGAGGACATCGGCGGCGTCCGGAACTGGGACTACCGCTACACCTGGCTCAGGGACGCGGCGATCACCCTGTCCTCGCTGCTGCGCACCGGCTACCGCGAGGAGGCCCGCGCCTGGCGTGAGTGGCTGCTCCGGGCGGTCGCCGGCGACCCCGAGAACCTGCAGATCATGTACGGCATCGCGGGCGAGCGCGAGCTCGGCGAGGCGGAGCTGGACTGGCTGCCCGGCTACGAGAACTCCGCGCCGGTCCGGGTCGGCAACGGCGCCGCGCACCAGCTCCAGCTGGACGTGTACGGCGAGGTCACCGAGGCCCTGCACCTGGCCCACATGACGGGCCTGGCCCGCAGCGACTACGCCTCCCTGCTCCAGCTGAAGCTGATCCGCTACCTGGAGGACCACTGGCAGAACCCGGACGAGGGCATCTGGGAGGTGCGCGGCCCGCGCCGCCACTTCGTGCACTCCAAGGTCATGGCCTGGGTCGCCGTCGACCGCACGATCAAGCTGATCGAGTCCGGCGACGTGGACGGCCCGCTGGAGCGGTGGAAGGAGCTGCGGGACGACATCCACCGGGACGTGTGTGAGAAGGGTTACGACAAGGAGCGCAACACCTTCACGCAGTCGTACGGCTCGAAGGAACTGGACGCGTCCCTGCTTCTCATCCCGCAGATGGGCTTCCTGCCCCCCGACGACAAGCGGGTCATCGGCACCATCGAGGCGATCCAGCGCGAGCTGTCCACGCCGGACGGCTTCATCCTGCGCTACCCCACCTCGGGCGGCGACGAGGGCGTCGACGGCCTTCCCGGCGACGAGGGCGCGTTCCTGGCCTGCTCGTTCTGGATGGCGGACGACCTGGCGATGATCGGCCGCGTGGACGAGGCCCGCAAGCTGTTCGAGAAGCTGCTGTCGCTGCGCAACGACCTCGGTCTGCTGGCCGAGGAGTGGGACCCCCGCCTGAAGCGCCAGGTCGGCAACTTCCCGCAGGCCTTCAGCCACGTTCCGCTCATCGACACGGCCCTGCGTCTGACGGCTTCGGGCGCGTACGGCGGCTGAACTCCTCTGACCCCGGTGGGATTTCGGGTCGGCGATCACGGGAAACAGCATTGACGGGGCTTCCGTGCGAATGTTGGATTTCCGAACGGACCCAGGTTCAGACCGTCTGGCAGGGGGAGCGATGACGTCGTCCGGATCGGTGCAGGACGAGGAGATCGGCCTGGCGGCCGCCCTCGGTGCGATACGCCGGGAACTGGCGCAGGCGATGAGCGCGGCGGAGGCCGAGGGAGGACCGGTACGGCTCTCGGTGTCCTCCCTCGAACTCGAACTGCAGACGACACTCACCCGGTCCGGTGGGGTGAACGGCGGCATCCGGGTCCATGTGATCTCCGCCGGGGCGCAGCGCTCGGAGGGCCGCAGTGACGTGCAGACCCTGCGGCTCCAGCTGGACGCTCAGACGATCGACAACCAGCCGGTCCGCACGAACGACACCGTGAGCCGACGGCCGAGGTGACCCGTGATGGTGACGTCCGGCCTGGACGTGGCCCGGGTCGCCCGAGTCGTCGGTGACCTGCCCGATCCCGACCAGTGCAGTCTCGGCAGCGGTTACCGGATCTCCGGCCGGCTGGTCCTGACGGCCTCCCATGTGCTCGACGGCACCACGGCCGTGGCGGTCGTACTCGGCGAGGACGGCACCCACCGGCCCGTGACGTGCGTATGGCGGGACCGCAGGCTGGACCTGGCCCTGCTGAGGCTCGACACGGATCCCGGCAGCGCCGTCGATCCCGTGCTGCTGGGGAGCATCGACCGCAGCAGACCGAGGGAAGTGGCCGCCCGAGCCGTCGGCTACCCCAGGTACGCCGAGATCGACCGGAGTACGCCGGACACGCCGGGCGACGTCACGCGGGCCCGGGTCGCGGTCCGCTGCTCGCTCCGTACCGCCGACACCGGTGAGGCGCCGGAAGACCTGCGCATCGGTATCGAAGGCGCGGCACCCGCCCCGGCGCCGCGCGGTGCGAGCCCCTGGCAGGGCATGTCCGGGGCGGCCGTGATCACCACGGACTCCGGACTCCTGGTCGCCGTGTTCCGCGAACACCTCACGGCGAGCGGGGTCAGCACCCATGAGGTGACGGCGCTCGACCTCGTCGACGACGAGGAGTGGAGGGCGCGGCTGCGCGAGGAGGGCGTCGACCCGCGGCCACGGCCGGCGCTGCCGGACGGCTGGAACCACGTCGGGAAAGCGCTCAAGCAGCACCACGTCCACTGGGAGCGGGTCCGTCACGGGCAGCAGCCACTCGTGCAGGAGAAGCTGCGCTTCGTCGACCCCGGCGACGACAGTTCGCCCGGCAGCATCCTCGACCGACTCGGCGAACTGGCGAGCAGACCGGGCCTGCCCGCCGGAGTGGTGCTCACCGGCAAGCCCGGAGCGGGCAAGACACGCCTGTGCCTGGAGACCGCCACCCTGGCCGACAGCCGGGACTGGCTGGTCGTCCACCTCACCGAGCAGGCGCCCCTGACCCGGGTCTGGGACAGCGTCGGCACAGCGGCGGGGAGAGGCAGCAAGGTGCTGGTGGTCGCCGACGACATCGACTGGCTTGACGCAGCGGCCGACACCTACAGCACCATCTGCTCCGAGGCCCACGCGTCCGAGGTCCCCCTGGCCGTGCTGACGACCGCACGGGAGATGCGGTTGGCGGAACTCGCGCGCGAGGCCCTGCTCCCACACACGACCTTTGACACCGTCAACGTCCGCTGGGACTCGCGGTACCACGCTGACATCTGCCGGGAAATGGTGCGCCAACGGGCCCGGAAAGCGGTCAAGCAGAAGGGCCGGCGGTACATGGAGCGGTTCTGCGCCGGCCCTCCGGCGGTCAGCCAGCTGTATGCCTCGATCTACGAGAACCAGGCCGACGCGGGAAAGGACCTGGCGGACGTCGTGCCCCGCCTCGACGACGCCGGCGAGGAGGGGCCGAACTTCGACGCCTGGCTGAAAGGCCTGTTGGGAGGCATCGGGCTGCCCGCGGCGTTCAGGTACGGCGACGCCGACCCCGCGACGGTGGCCGTGGCCCGGATCGCCGCCCTTTCCCCCTGTCCTCTGACGACCGCCCTCGACTTCTTCGCCCAGGGTGCCGATGACCCACGCCGGAAGGCGGGCGCGTGGAAGATCATGCGGCTCATGGACAACGGCTTGCTCTACGCCCAAGACGACATGCTCCGGCCCATGCATGACCTCTACGCCGACTTCCTGCTCGGCCAGGCAGTCCTTCACACCGGCACCCCCAAAACCGTGTACGGGCAGGGTCTGCGCCAGGTGCTGGATAGTGGTCTCGCCGACGGCCACGCCCTGGAGCGGGTCGTCACGGCGGTGGACCGGCTGCGCGGGACGCTCGACGAAGCGGTGGACGACCGGCTGGGCCGTGCGATCGAGGCGTGGTGCGCCGAGCACCTCGCAGCCCTGCGGAAGCTGGTGGGAGTGGAGGCCCAGGACAGTGACGGCCAGGGACTGCAGGCCCTCCTCACCCGGCGCACCTGGCGCCAGGTGGCCGAACGGGAACTGGTCGAACCGTGGCTGCGACGGCACCATCGCAAGGCCGGGGCCCTGGACACCATCCTTGCCATGGAACGCCACCTGTCGTCCGGGATCAGTCGTCCCTACCTGATGGCCTGGATCCGCATCCACCCTCGCGGGCCCCGCACGGCGATGGCCATTCAGCAGGCGTTACGGGCCGACGACATCACCCCGGCGTCCAGGCAGTGGACGGCGGACCTCGCGTACGACTGGCTGAGCCACGCGAACAACGCTCTCCGCCTCAGCGCCTCCCGCCCGCTGCAGGCCCTCCTCAACCCCGCCAGGAACGGCCTGCCCCACCACGACGCGCGCATCGGCCCTGTCCTGAGCTGGGCGCTGCGCTGGCTCGACCGTTACGGCACCACGCGGGAGGCGACCTACGTGGCCAAGCCGCTCGTCCGCCGCCCCGAACTCACCGGGGCGGGCCTGGAGCGGACCGCTCGCCTGCTCCTGGACACGGTGGTGCCCGGCGCCCCGGAGAACGCCAGCTACGCCTTCGAACCCGTGCTCGTCAGACACCGGGAGTACGAGGACCTGCCCAAGGACGTGTTCGAGCAGGCCGTGACGGACTCCCTCGCCTGGCTGGAGGACCGCGCGGGGTACGGGCTGCGCCCCGAGGCGGCCTACGTGCTCAAAGAGCTGATCCATCCCAAGCTGCCCGGGCGGGACGCCCTGCCGCGTGCCGCGCAGGCCGCTGTGAACTGGCTCGCGGCGAACCCCGGACGGCACCAGCAGCGGGGCATGGTGCTGCCTCCGCTGCTGAAGAACATCGGCAAGGCCGAGCGCAGCGTTCAGGCACCTTTCACCGAGGACGAGCAGGCAGAACTCGGCCGCATGGCCACGGAATGGCTGTCGTCGTGCCACGGCGCTTCGCGCAAGAGCGTGAGCGAGATGCTCGGCGCCTTCCTGCGCACCGAGTTGCCCGACCGTGACCCCGAAGAGCTGCACCGGCTCGCGGACCAGGCGCTGGCCCTGCTGGAGGAGAGTCCCGATCCCAGCGTGGCGCGCTCCGTCCTGCCGCCCCTCTTGCGCAGGACGTTCGCCCCGGACACCACGGGCCGACTGCTGAAGGCGGCTTTCGGCCAGTTGCCCCCTGCTCCGCCGAGCAAGCACACGGCGTACCTGCTCACCTCACTGCTGAGGCGCCCCGGCCTCACCGATGACGAGTACGCCCAGGCGCTGGCCGCGACACTCCAGTGGCTGGACACCTACCCCCGGGAAGAGGGTGCGCTGGGCCTGCTGAACGTCGCGCTGAGCAGCAGCCGCACGACACGGGCCGACCGCGGCCGGCTGGCCGCCCGTGCGGTCCAGGTGCTGTCCCCGGACATGTTGGTGGCACCGGACGACGACAAGCCCTGGCTGACGATCTACCTCTGCGGGCGGCGCGCGGAGATCCACGCCGAGTGGAACCGCTTCGTCGCCCGCGCCTGCGACCTGCTGGAACAACAGGGACATCCGCGCAAGGCCAGGCTCGTGCTCGCCGAGATGCTGGCGGGAGCCGACGAACTCGACCCGCCGGTCCTCGAAGACCTGCACCGGGCGTGTCTCGACTGGTGCACCGTGCAGTACCGCGCCCAGCACGTCAGACACCTGGTGATCAAGCTGCTCGACAGCCGTGCGCTGTCCCCCGCTGCCCGCCGGCGCGCCTCCCAGATCGCACGGGGCAGGTTCCGGCCCGGCGCCGAGCGGAACAGCGCGAACGGCAGACTGCTGGAGGCCCTGCTGCGCAACGGGGACCTGCCCGACGCCGAAGCGGTCGGCCAGGTGCTGGACACCGCGCTCGACTGGCTGGAGGTGTTCCCGGGCAACCACTCCGCGGTCCACCCTCTGCTGGTGCAGCTGGCTCACTCCCTGCGCACCTCGCCCAAGGGGGTTCAGGGGGAACAGCGCGTGCGACGGGCGCTGGACCGTCTGGACACATGGCTGCGCGACCATCCCGACGCCGCCCCCGAGCAGCGCCAGGCTGTCGCCGGCCACCGCCGACATCTGGCTGCCCTGCTCCGCACCATCAAGAGCTGAACAGCACGGGCGACTGGACAGACCTCTTCAGACCGCCGCGAGCGCCGTCAGCGTCCGCTCCCCACCCGGATCACCCGCCGTCGCCGGGACCAGGGCGATCTCGTCGAGGCCGGCCTCTGCGTAGGCGTCGATGCGGGAGCGGACGGTGTCCAGGTCGCCGACCAGGCCCACCGTGCCCGCGGCCTCGGCGGGCAGCGCGCGGAGCAGCGTGTCGGGGTCGGCTCCGCCGGCTGCCAGCTCCACGGCCTCGCCGAGCCCGGCCGCGATGAACATGTCGCTGTACCCCGGCACGGCCAGGTAGCCGACGATGCTGCGCAGGACCTGGGTGAGGGACTCGGCATCGGGCGCGACGGCGGCCGGCAGCCAGGAGGCGAGTCTCGGCGGGGTGCGGCCGACGCGTGCGGCGGCGTCGAGCATCTTCGTGCGCAGGATGCGGACCTGCTCCGGGGAGACCAGGTCGAGCAGCAGACGGTCGGCGTGTGCGGCGGCCGTGGCGATCGCGCGGTCGCCGAACGCGGCCACAGTGAGGGGGCCGCCGGGCGGCCGGTGGCGGCGGCGGAAGGAGCTGCCCGGCACGATCGCCTCGCCCGGGGCGCCGTGCATCTGGTCGCGTACCGCCGCGGCCGTCTCCTCCAGCACGGCGGCGGGCCGGACGCGGGGCCGCCCGTGCACCCCTTCGACCACCCGCTTGCTGGACGTCCCCAGCGCCACCCCGGCCGGTCGCCCGGTGACGGCGGCGACCGAGGCGGTGCTCCGGGCGATCGAAACCGGGTCCCGTACGGACACCGGCACCGGACCGGCCGTCAGGGCGACCCGCTCGGTGGCCCGCCCGATCGCGGCCGCCAGCACGAACGAGTCCCACGTCGGCCCCTCACCGGCCCACACCTCCCGGTAGCCGAGCCGGTCGGCGACCACGGCGACACGCAAGGGCTCCTCGACCGGACTGTCGTCCTCACGCGCGACGGCGACCACACTGAAGTCCATGCCGACGCCGCTACCCAGCGCCGGACGATCCAACCTGGCCCGGCGATCACCTCCGCGGAGATGTCGCCGAGGCATGGGCGCAGGTAGCGTCCGGCACATGGACAGGGGTCGAGACAGCGATGTCGAGGGTGCCGGGATCACCGTGCAGCGGGCGCTGGAACTGCCCGGACTGCGCAGCGGCCTGCCCGAGGTCCTGGCAGGGGCCGACCGGCTGCACCGCACCGTGCGCTGGGTGCACGCGGGAGAGGTGCCGCACATCGCCTCGCTGCTGAAGGGCGGCGAGCTGCTGCTGACCACCGGCTACGGCCTCGGCGCGCGCCCGGCCGAACAGCGCGCGTTCGTCCGCACCCTGGCCGAGCGCGGCATCGCGGCCCTCGTCGTCGAGCTCGGCCCGCGCTTCACACGTCTGCCCGCCGCCCTCGTCGACACCGCCCGCGCGGCCGGGCTCCCGCTCGTCCAACTGCACCGCGAGGTGCCCTTCGTGACGGTCACGGAGGAGATCCACACCGAGATCGTCAACGGCCACTACGCCCTGCTCCAGCGGGCCGAGGAGGTGCACCGGCGCTGCACCGAGGCCCTGCTGGGCGGCGGCGGAGTCCCCCAGGTCCTCGGCATCCTGGCCGACTTCGGCGGCAACCCGGTCTTCCTGGAGACGCCGGAGGGGCAGCTGCTGTACGCCGCCGGTGCCGGCCCCGAGGGCGCGGATCCGCTCCAGGTGTGGGAGGGGCTGCGCGGCCGGCACAAGGACGACCCGCCGGCGGGCTCGGTCCTGGTGGACGTACCGGGTGGCGGCCCCGGCACCGGGTCGGTACGGGCCCGTCTCGTCCTCCTCCCCGTACGGGCTCCCCTGGCGCCGGTGCACCGCATGGCGGCGGAGCGGACGGCCGGGATCCTCGCCGTGGTGCTCATGCAGGCGCGGCAGGAGGAGGAGCTGGCGGCCCGGGGCAGGGGGGACTTCCTGACCGACCTCGCTCAGGGCCGTATCGCGGCCGAGGACGCCCCGGCACAGGCGCGTGTCCTGGGCTTCAAGCCGGGCGGCAGCCCGCTGCTGCCGGTGGTGATGCGGCTCGGCGACGCCCTGTCCCCCGGCGGCAGCTGGGCGGTGCTGGCCCGTGCGGTGGCGGAGGAGCTGGCCTCGGTGGGGGTGCCGGTTCTGCTGGGCGTACGTCCGGTGGAGGGCAGGGTCCCGCTGCTGCTGGGCCTGCGTGCGGAGTCGGAGCGGGAGACGGTCGCGGACCGGGTCGCGGCGGCGCTGCGGGCGGGTGTGGAGCGGGCCGGGATGCGGCGGCCGGGGACGCAGCCGCCGGTGGTGGTCGTCGGGGTGCCGGGCAGCTGGGCGGCGGCGTCGGCGGGGCTCCGGCACGCGGCGGAGACGGCCACGGCGGCCCAGGGCCTGCCGGACCGGCCGTGGTACGACGCCCGCCGCCTCGACATCGACCTGCTGCTGTGGCGGCTGCGCGACCACCCCGACCTGGCGGCCTTCGTTGACCGCGCCATCGGCCCGCTCCGGGAGCACGACGACCGCTCCCGACCGCCCCTGCTGCCCACCCTCGAAACGTACCTGGCGCACGCGGGCCGCAAGGCGGAGACGGCACGCGAACTCCACCTCAACCGGCAGACGCTGTACAACCGGCTGGCGCGGATCGGGGAGTTGCTCGGCACGGACCTGGACGATCCGCAGACGGTACTGGCGTTGAGCCTGGCGTTGCGGGCCCGCAGGCATGTGCCCTAGTAGTGCTTCGTTGCGGACACGACCTAGAGCATGGACAGATGCGTCAGAACCTGGGTGCGGGCTGCGTCAACTCGTCGTACACACTGAGGACTTGGGCTACGGTCTCGTCCTCCGTCGGCCAGGTGGCCGCCTGCCGCACGCCCTTGTCCTTCAGCAGCTCCCGCCGCGCGGGGTCGCCGATCAGCCGGACGACGGCGTCGGCGAGCGCCTCGGCATCTCCGTAGGGGACGAGTTCGGCGGCGTCGCCGACGAGTTCGGGGATGCCGCCGACGTTCGTCGCGACGAGCGGCACACGCGCGTGGAGGGCCTCCTGGGCGAGGAGGGAGCGTGCCTCCCGGCTGCTCGGCAGCAGCGCGAGGTCGGCCGCCGCGAGCAGTTCACCGACGTCGTCGCGCCGGCCGATGAGCCGCACCGGCAGCTCCTCGTCCTCGATCCGCCGCTGCAGGACCGTACGCAGCGGTCCCTCCCCGGCGATCACGACCAGCGGTACGGGATCGAGGCCGCGCCACGCGCGCGTGGCGTCGAGCAGGACGTCATAGCCGCGGTGCCGGTCGAGGGAGCCGACCGCGATGAGCAACGGGCGTCCGGTGGCACCGAGTTCGGCCCGCACCTTGGGGCGCAACCGGTCGGGATCGTCGGGTTCGGCGGGCCGGCGCGGTGCGGGGAACGTCACGGCGGCGAGCCGGGCGTCCCGCGCGCCGGTCCGCCTGGCCCGGTCGACCAGCTCGGAGGTGGTCCCGAGGACGACGGTGGCCGCCTTCACGACCCGCCGCTCCAGCAGGCGCAGAAACTGGGCGCGGGCTCCCTCGGCGTGCGCCCGGTCGTGCCAGGTGACGACGAGCGGGGTACGGACGCGCCGCGCGCTGAGGGCGAGCACGGCGCGGAAGGAGGCGTGCAGGCCGTGCGCGTGCACCAGATCGGCACCCGAGCAGGCCGCCCGCAGCACGGCCACGGCGGCCGGGTCGCTGCTGCGCGGCACATCGACGTGGTCGGCGCCGACGCCGGTGAAGTCGTAGGCGTGCTCCGCCTCGACGGGGGCGCACACTGTGACCTTCACGCCCCGTGCGACGAGCCCGGCGGCCAGGGAGCGCACGTGCGCGCTGCTGACGGCGTTGCCTCCGCCCAGCACCTGCACGGTGCGCAACGGTGCCTGGCCGTGCGGCGAGTGGCTGCTCACGGGGGTCACGTGCCCGGGGCTCCTGGTTCGGCGTCGGACGGTCACGAAGAACGTACAGAAGGATCGGGCGGAGGGGAGGTACCGCGCTGTTTCCTACGCGTACTCCGTCAAGGATGCCAGGACGCGGGGGCATTCCGGGAACGCCGAGCCCGTGGGGGCCGGGCGGAACGGTACCGCGGGTCACCCACACGAGTGAGAGCAGCTCACCGGTTCACCCGCGCGGCGCCCGCCGCCTCGCTCACCTTCTCCCCGTAGGCCGCCGCAGTCACGAGCGCGGCGGCGTGCGCGGCGAGCCCGGCCCGCCCGCTGCCGGCGACCACGGCGGCCCCCAGGGCCGCCCCCAGCGCGTGCGCCCCCGTGTCGCCGAGCATCGCGCGCTCACCGAGGTCGTCGGGCAGCACGGCCGCGGCGGCTCCCATCGCGGCGGCGGCCAGCTCCGCCCCGGGCCCTGCCCGCAGCAGCCCGGGCACGCCGAGGGCGAGCACCGCGCCGGCCGCCCTCCCGGGACGTACGTCGACGAGGTTGACGAAGTGCGCGGCCCCGGCGATCACGACACCCGCGAGCACCTTGTCGAGCGGCCGCTCCTTCATCAGCGCCCCGGCGACGAGCCCGGCCGCCGAGATCCCGAACAGCTTGACCGCACCGCTGGTGACCTCACCGTCCCGGAGCGCCGCCAGATGCGCCCGGAACCCGCGCCGGGCATCCCCGGCCCCGGCCACATCGTCGTATGCTCCGCAGGCACCGGCGGCGAGCACGGCGAACCCGGCGGCGGGCCGCACCCTGCCCGCCCCGACGGCGACCGCGACGGCGGACGCGGGCCCGGCGTACAACTCCACGGTCCGCCCGGCGTGGTTCTGCCGCTCCCAACGGCCGCGCCCACCGGGCGCCTTGGCCCGCAGACCGGCGATCCCGGCCCGGGAGAGGGCGACAGCGAGTCCGAAGGAACCGGTTCTGCGAGCGCGGTTGATCATCCGGTCACCCTACGGACTCCCTAGACCTCCGCCCGCGCGGTCGCCAGCAGTTCCTCCGCGTGGGCCCGGGCGGTCTCCGAGTCCTCCTGTCCGGCGAGCATCCGGGACAGCTCACGGATCCGTTCCTCGCCCTCCAGCACCTTCACGCCGGACCGCGTCACGGAGCCGTCGTCGGTCTTCTCGACCAGCAACTGCCGGTCGGCGAAGGCCGCCACCTGCGGCAGATGCGTCACGACCACCACCTGGGCGGTCTTCGCGAGCCGCGCCAGCCGGCGCCCGATCTCCACTGCGGCCTTGCCGCCCACACCGGCGTCGACCTCGTCGAACAGATACGTCGGCACCGGGTCCGTCCCCGCGAACACGACCTCGACGGCCAGCATCACGCGTGACAGCTCACCACCGGAGGCGCCCTTGGCGATGGGCCGCGGCGGTGCTCCCGGATGCGGGGCGAGCAGCAGCTCGACCTCGTCGACGCCCGACGGCCCGTAGGCGACCGTCCGCCCGCCGACCTCCACGCCCTCCGGGTCCTCGGTCTGCCGGATCGAGAACGACACGCGCGCGTGCGGCATGGCGAGCGAGGCCAGCTCGGCGGTCACCGCGGCCGCGAACCGCTCGGCGGCCTCCGTCCGCGCGTCCGTCAGCGCCTGCGCCAGCCCGCCCAGTTCGGCCCGCAGGGCATCCCGCTCGGCGGTCAGCTCCCCGATCCGTTCGTCGTCGCCGTCCAGCTCGGTCAGCCGGGCGGCACTCTGCTCGGCCCACGCCAGCACGGCGGCGACGTCCTCGCCGTACTTCCGGGTCAGCGCGTTGATCGCGGCCCGCCGCTCCTCGACGGCCGCGAGTCTCAGCGGATCGGCGTCGAGGTCGTCGGCGTACCCCGCCAGCTCCCCCGCCACATCCCGCAGCAGGATCCCGATCTCCCCGATCCGGTCGGCGAGCGCGGCCAGCGCCGGATCGTGCGACCGCACCGCGTCCAGGGCCCGCTGAGCGCCCGCGACGAGCGTCGCCGCGTCAACACCCTCAGGGTCCTCCGGATCGCCCGCGAGAGCGGCGTGTGCGGCCGTCGCGGCGGACGCCAGCGCCTCGGCGTGCCCCAGCCGCTCCGCCTCCTCCGCGAGTTCCACGTCCTCACCGGCGCGCGGCTCGACGCCCGCGATCTCGTCGAGCCCGTAGCGCAGCATGTCGGCTTCCTGAGCCCGCTCACGCGCGCGCGTGGTGATCTCCTCCAGCTCCACGGAGACAGCCCGCAGCCGCCGGTAGGCCTCGGCGTACTTGGCGAGCGGTACGGCGACGGCGTCGCCCGCGTACCGGTCCAGCGCCTGCCGCTGCCGTGACTGCTTGAGCAGCCCCTGCTGGTCGGTCTGCCCGTGCACGGCCACCAGCTCGTCGGCGAGCTCGGCGAGCATTCCGACGGGCACGGACCGCCCGCCCAGATGGGCCCGTGACCGGCCTTCGGCGGAAACGGTACGGCTGATCAACAGCGCTCCGTCGTCGAGCTCCGCCCCCGCCTCCTCGGCACGTACGGCGGCGGAGGCGTCCTCGGGCACGGTGATCCGCCCCTCCACGACCGCGTTCTTGGCGCCGATCCGAACGAGGGCCGGGTCCGCGCGCCCGCCCAGCAGCAGCCCGAGGCTGGTGACCACCATGGTCTTGCCCGCACCCGTCTCACCGGTGACAGCGGTGAATCCGGGCGACAGCTCGACGACCGCGTCGTCGATGACACCGAGCGACCGTATCCGCATCTCCTCCAACACGTCCCTGACCATACGAGGTTTTACCCGTACGATGCGACGCGCCCCCACCCCAACCGGGGAAGCAGCTGGTCGTTACCCATGGGCGAGTGACTCGTTGACCGGATGCCCCGCCCGCGCGGGGGTGGGCCGGGCTTCTCCGTGTCGGAAGAGATCCGGATGCTGTGCTGCCCGGCCACACGGGGATGGTTGCCGCACGGCGGGTGGCAACGCTCGCTGTGCCCCGCAGCAGCTCTAGTGCGGCGCCCCCCGCCACCCGGAAACCGGCAACGCGAACTTCGCCACAAGCCGGTCGGTGAAGGACGCGTGATGCAGTCGAGCCAGCCGCACCGGCACGGCCCCCCGCCGCACCTCGACCCGTGCCCCGGGCGGCAACTCCACCGTCCGCCGCCCGTCACACCACAACACACCGGGCGAGATGTGCGGCAGCACCTCCACCGCGAGCACGGAATTCGGCGATGTCACCAACGGCTTGGCGAACAGCGCGTGCGCCGAGATCGGCACCATCAGCAGCGCCTCCACCTCCGGCCACACCACGGGCCCTCCGGCGGAGAAGGCGTACGCCGTCGAACCGGTCGGTGTCGCGCACACGATCCCGTCACAGCCGAACCCGGTCACCGGCCGCCCGTCGATCTCCAGGACCACCTCCAGGAGTTTCTCGACGGACCCCTTCTGCACGGCGGCCTCGTTGAGCGCCCAGTCGGTGTGCACGATCTCGCCGTTGCGGTGCACGACCACGTCGATGGTCATGCGCTCCTCGACCTCGTACGCCTTGGTCACCACACGGTCGACGACCTTCTCCAGGTCGTCCCGCTCGGCCTCGGCCAGAAACCCGACCCGCCCGAGGTTGACCCCGAGCATCGGCACACCGGACGCCCGAGCGAACTCGGCCCCCCGCAGCAGCGTCCCGTCACCGCCGAGGACGATCAGCAGCTCACAGTCGTCCAGGCACTGCGGGGTGGCCTCCTTGACCAGTTCCACCTCGTCCGGCAGCGGAAGGTCCAGCGCCTCCGCCTCCAGGCCGCGCACGCCGATGCCGGACCGCAGCAGCCCCTTGACCAGGAGCTCGGCGCTGCGCACGGCCGCGGGACGCCCGGTGTGGGCGAGCAGGAAAACAGTACGAGCTCGGTTCGTTGTCAACGCGGCCCCTCCGCCACTGCACGATCGACGTCGGCCGGGTCCAGTTCCGGAGCCCCGGCCCGCAGCCACAGAAAGTATTCGACATTCCCGGACGGTCCGGGCAGCGGACTCGCGGTCACGCCCCGCACCCCGAGCCCGAGCCCCCAGGCCCGCTCGGCGACCCCCCGCACGGCCTCCGCCCGCAGCTGCGGACTCCGTACGACGCCCCCGCTCCCCAGCCGTTCCTTCCCCACCTCGAACTGGGGTTTGACCATCATCACCAGGTCGGCGTCCGGCTTCACACACCGCACCAGGGCGGGCAGAACCAGCCCGAGCGGGATGAAGGACAGATCCCCCACGACAAGATCCACAGGCTCCCCACCGATCGCTTCAAGCGTCAATTCGCGGACGTTCATACGGTCCTTGACGGTGACGCGTTCATCGTTCTGCAGAGACCAGGCGAGTTGTCCGTATCCGACGTCCACGGCGAGGACGTGTGCGGCCCCCGACCTGAGCAGTACGTCGGTGAAGCCGCCGGTGGAGGCACCCGCGTCCAGCGCCCGGCGCCCCTCCACGGCCAGCCCCCGCGGTACGAACACCTTCAGCGCGCCGGCGAGCTTGTGGCCGCCCCGCGACACATAGTCGGGTTCGCTGTCGTCGCGCGCGACGACGATGGCGGCCGCGGTCTCCACCTGCGTGGCGGGCTTGGTCGCGACGGTCTTGCCGACGGTCACCCGACCGGCGGCGATCAGCTGGCCGGCATGCTCACGCGAGCGCGCCAGCTTCCGGCGGACCAGCTCCGCGTCGAGACGGCGGCGTGCGACTCCTGCCACGTTCGGTTCAGCTCCTGTTGCCGTACGTCGATGGGGGCGCCGGAAGTCCCGGGCGGGCGTCGAGCGCGGTGAGCGCGTCGCGCAGCCCCCGATGTACATCCTCGTACACCTCGACGTGCCCGTCCGTGGCGAGGTGGTCGGCGTCACCGAGCCGCGCCAGCTGGGCGTCGACCTCGGCGTTGCCGGTGGGGGTACGGGGCACACCGAGCGGGGCGGGAGCGGCCGGATCGTGGGCCGGCTCGGGCTCCACCGCCTCCTCGGGTGCGTCCGTCTGCGGAACCGAGTCGTTCATGCCCCGACGCTACCGCGAACCACTGCGGTACCGTCGATCGCGATGGCCACGATCGAGGAGTGCCGCAGCGCACTCGACAAGCTCTCGGACACCATGCAGACCGCCGAAGGGAACGTCCGCGAGGCCGCGGCCCTGGACCGTTCGGTGAGCTGCCACATCACGGACCTCGACGTCACCTTCGTCGGCCGTCTCACCGGCGGCCGGATCGACGTGCGCGACACCCTCCAGGGCCCACCGCGCGAGAAGGCGGAGATCAGGCTGGCCATGACCGGCGACGATCTGGTGGCGCTGGTCGACGGCGAGCTGAACTTCGCCAAGGCCTGGGGCTCGGGCCGGGTGAAGCTGGAGGCGAGCCTGTTCGACCTGTTCCGTCTCAGGAAGCTTCTGTAGTCACCACACGCGCGCGCGCCTTCCGCGCGGCCGGCACCACCAGCGGCGTGCCCGTCTCCGGGTCGTCGATGACCTGGCAACGCAATCCGAACACCTCTTCGACCAGCTCGGCCGTGACGATGTCGTTCGGCGCGCCCTCGGCGATGATCCTCCCGCCGCGCAGGGCGATCAGATGGGTCGCGTACCGGGCGGCGTGGTTGAGGTCGTGCAGCACGGCGACGAGCGTGCGCCCCTGCTGTTCGTGCAGCTCCGCGCACAGGTCCAGTACGTCGATCTGGTGCTGGATGTCCAGGTACGTCGTCGGCTCGTCCAGCAGCAGCAGCGGCGTCTGCTGGGCGAGCGCCATCGCGATCCACACGCGCTGCCGCTGACCGCCGGAGAGCTCGTCCACATAGCGGTCGGCCAGCTCGGCGACGCCGGTCTGCGCCATCGACTCCTGTACGACGCGCTCGTCCTCGGCCGACCACTGGCGCAGGATGCCCTGGTGCGGGTAGCGGCCGCGGCCCACCAGGTCGGCGACGGTGATCCCGTCGGGCGCGATCGAGGACTGCGGCAGCAGGCCGAGGGTCCGGGCGACCTTCTTCGCGGGCATCGACTGGATGGTCTGCCCGTCGAGCAGCACACGGCCCTGGCTGGGCCTGAGCATCCGGGACAGGGCCCGCAGCAGGGTCGACTTGCCGCACGCGTTCGGGCCGACGATCACGGTGAAGGAGTTGTCGGGAATCTCCACCGACAGCTGCTCGGCGATGACGCGCTGGTCGTAGGCGAGGGTGACGTTCTCGGCGGAGAGGCGGTTCACAGTGCTCCTTCGGTTGTTCAGGCCGCTGCCGGTGCTGGTGCCGTCGCTCACGTGCGACCCTTCGGGGGCGCTCATATCCGGCCCGCCTTGCGTTCGGTGACCAGCAGCCACAGCAGGTAGACGCCGCCGAGCACGCCGGTGATCACGCCCACGGGCAGCTGGTCGGCGCCGAAGGCCCGCTGCGAGACCCAGTCCGCGGTGACCAGCAGGGCGGCGCCCATGCACAGGGAGGGCAGCAGGTTGGGCCCGGGCGAGCGGGTCAGGCGCCGGGCGAGCTGCGGCGCGGTGAGCGCGACGAAGCTGACGGGGCCGGCGGCGGCGGTCGCGGCGGCGGTGAGCAGCACGGCGGCCACCATCAGCAGCGCCCGTACGCGCTCGACCCGCACCCCCAGCGCCCCCGACACGTCGTCGCCCATCTCCATCATCCGCAGCCCGCGCGCGTTGGCGAGGACGAGCGGCACCAGCACGGCGCACAGCCCGAGCAGCGGCCACACCTGGGACCAGTCACGGCCGTTGAGGGACCCGGTCATCCACACGACCGCGCGGGTCGCGTCCACGAGGTCGGCCTTGGTGAGCAGATAGCCGTTGACGGCCGTGACCATCGCGGACACACCGATACCGACCAGAACCAGTCGATAGCCGTGCACACCCCGCTTCCAGGCGAGCAGATAGATGGCGAGCCCGGTCGCCAGGCCGCCCACGAGCGCGCCGACGGTGACCTGTGTCGAGCTTCCGGACATCAGCACGATCACCGTCAGCGCCCCGGCCGTCGCCCCCTGCCCGAGGCCGAGCACGTCAGGACTGCCCAGCGGGTTGCGGGAGATGGCCTGGAAGAGGGCGCCGCCCAGTCCGAGCGAGGCGCCGACCAGCAGCCCGACCAGGACCCGCGGCAGCCGCAGCTCGGTGACGATGAACTCCTGACCGGCGTTTCCGTCGCCGGCCAGCGTCTTCAGCACGTCGGCCGCCGGGATCGGGAAGTCGCCGGTGCCGATCAGCACCACGCTCGCGGCGAGCGCGGCGACCAGCAGCAGGCCGACGACGGTCAGGGCGCGGACGTCCACCCGGACGGACAGCCCGCCCGGGGTCCGCAGCACGCGGTGGGCACGTGGGGTCTTCACTGCGGTCTTCACAGCTGCGCCGTCCTCCGCCGTCGTACGAGAAAGATGAACACCGGGCCGCCGAGGATCGCGGTGACGATACCGACCTGGAGCTCCGCGGGCCGCGCGACGATCCGGCCGAGGACGTCGGCGGCGAGCAGCAGCACGGGCGACAGGACGGTGGCGTACGGCAGGATCCAGCGCAGGTCGGGACCGGTGAAGGAGCGCACGACGTGCGGCACCATCAGCCCGACGAACACGATCGGCCCGCAGGCGGCGGTCGCGGCCCCGCACAGCACGGTCGCGGCCAGCATGGACAGCGCCCGGGTGCGGTTGAGGTCGGCGCCGAGGGCCTTGGCCGTGTCGTCGCCCATCGCCATGGCGTTGAGCGGCCGGGCCAGGGCGAGCGCGAGGACCGTCCCCAACGCGAGGAACGGCAGCACCTGCGTGATGATCGAGCCGGTCGCCGAGGACAGCGAACCGACCGTCCAGAAACGCATCTTGCCCAGCGCCGCGCCATCCATGATCATCACGGCCTGGAGGTAGCCGTACAGCGCGGCGCTGATCGCCGTACCGGCGAGCGCCAGCCGTACCGGTGTGGCCCCGCGGCTGCCGCCGAGGAACCAGACCAGCGCACCGATCGCCGCCGCCCCGAAGAAGGCGAACCACACATAGCCGGTCAGCGAGGTGACGCCGAAGTAGGTGATGGCGGTGACGACCGCGGCGGACGCGCCCGCGTTGATGCCGAGCAGTCCGGGATCGGCCAGCGGATTGCGCGTGAGCGCCTGCAGAACGGCCCCGGACAGACCGAGCGCGGCACCGGCGAGCAGCCCGAGGACGGTCCGTGACAGCCGCTCGGAGACCACGACGTCGCCGTAGGTGCCCGAGTCCGCGAACAGGCCGTGCCACACCTGCTCCAGGGACAGCTCCTTCGCTCCGATCGCGATACTCGCCAACGCGACGAGCACCAGGATCGCGACCGACACGAGCAGCCCAACGGCACGTATCGCCTGGCGGTTCGGGAGCGCGGAGGGTGCCTCCGCGCGCTGTTCGGGGGGACTGTCGACCAACACGCGGTTAGGTTAGCCTACCCTCGCCATCGATCACGATCCCGAGGCCTGTCCTCCCCCAGGGTTCACCGGCCGGCCCGTCGCGGCCTCACAACCCCAGCCGCGCCAAAGCCTTCCCCGACTCCAGCTCGCACACACCTTCCCCGGCCGCCGTCCAGGCCGCCGCACACAGCGCGCGCAGCCCGTCCAGGGCCGCACCGTCACCCTCCAGCTCCAGCCGCTCGGCGCCGGCCACCGCCGTCCAACCGCCGCACCGGAACCCGCCGTCCGCCTCGGTGACCTCGGGCTGACCGGTGAGCAGCCCCCGCAGATCGGCGTCCACATACGTCGGCCGGTGCTGCGGCGGCGCGGCGAGCAGCCGCGGGCCGTCGGTCACGCCGGTGAGGACGAGCAGCGAGTCGACGTGCCCGTTGAACGCGCCCTCGATGTCCGTGTCCAGCCGGTCCCCCACCACCAGGGGCCGCTCGGCGCCGGTCCGCAGGATCGTCTCCCGGTGCATCGGAGGCAGCGGCTTGCCCGCGACCTGCGGCTCGGCGCCGGTGGCCGTCCGGACGACCTGCACGGCAGCGCCGTTGCCCGGGGCGATCCCGCGCGCACCGGGAATCGTCAGATCGGTGTTGGACGCGAACCACGGCACCCCGCGCGCGATGGCGTAGCACGCCTCCGCGAACCGCCCCCACGGCAGCTCGGGCCCGCCGTACCCCTGCACCACGGCCGCCGGATCGTCGTCCGCCGACTCCACGGGCTCCAGCCCACGCTCACGCAGCGCCACCCGCAGCCCCTCCCCGCCGACCACCAGCACCCGGGCCCCGGACGGCACCTGCTCGGCGATCAGCCGGGCCACGGCCTGCGCCGACGTGATGACGTCGTCCGCCCCCGTCGCTATCCCCAGCTCGGTCAGATGTGCGGCGACCGCATCCGGCGTCCGCAGCGCGTTGTTGGTGACGTACGCCAGATGCATCCCGCCTTCCCGGGCCGCGGCCAGCGACTCGACGGCGTACGGGATCGCGTTCCCCCCGGCGTAGACCACACCGTCCAGGTCGAGCAGCGCGGTGTCGTACGCCTTGCTCAGGGCCTGCCCACTGCCCTCGGGCCTCGTCCTGACGCTCCGGCTCATCCCACATCGCTCCTCGTTCGACGGCCTTTCCCCCGATCATCCCCCATGCCACCGACAGTCGTGACGCACGTACGATGCCGGGATGAACACAGTCGGTCACTCGGAAGCAACGGAGCGCCGAGGCCTGGAACTCACCCCGTTCCGAGGCCTTCGTTACGATCCCGACCGGGTCGGCAGCCTGGCCGCAGTGACATCCCCGCCGTACGACGTCGTGGTCCGCCCCGACGGCCTGCACCACCTCCAGTCCGCCGACCCGCACAACATCGTCCGCCTGATCCTCCCGCAGGCCGCCACCCCCACCGCCCGCAACGACCAGGCCGCGGACACCCTGCGCCGCTGGTTGTCCGAGGGCGTTCTGCTCACCGACCCCGAACCGGGCCTGTACGTCTACGAGCAGCGCGACGGCAGCGGCATGCTGCAACGCGGCATCATCGGCGCCCTGCGCGTGTCCGACCCCGCTGAGCAGGTCGTCCTGCCGCACGAGGACGTCATACCGCACGTCGTCGCCGACCGCGCGGCCCTGATGCGCGCCACCTCGGCGAACCTCGAACCCCTGCTGCTGACCTACCGCGGCGACGGCTCGGCCGCCGCCGTCGTGGAACGCACCGCGGAGCGGCCGCCGCTGCTCTCGACGACCACGGAGGACGGCTTCAGCCACCGCCTGTGGTCGGTCACCGATCCCGCCGAGGTCACCAGGATCCAGGCCGACCTGGCTCAGCACCAGGCCCTCATCGCCGACGGCCACCACCGCTGGGCGACATACCGCCGGCTCCGCGCGGAGCATCCCTCCCCCAGCCCCTGGGACTACGGTCTCGTCCTCCTGGTCGACACGGCCCGCTACCCCCTCCGCGTCCGGGCCATCCACCGCCTGCTGCACAACCTGCCGGTGGCCGACGCCCTGGCCGCCCTCGACGGCCGGTTCCGCGTCCGCCACCTCCAAGTCCCGCTGGCAGAGGCCCTGGAGGCCCTCGCCGACGCGGCCTGCGCGAGCAACGCCTTCCTGCTGGCCGGCGACGGCACCTTCCACCTCGTCGACCGGCCCGACCCGGACCTCCTGTCCCGCACGGTCCCCGCCGACCGCCCCGCCGCCTGGCGCTCCCTGGACGCGACGGTCCTGCACGCCACGCTCCTCGCCCACCTCTGGCACATCCCCGAGGACTCCGCGGCCCACGTCTCCTACATCCACGACACGGCCGCCACGGTCGAGAAGGCGGAACGCGACGGCGGTACGGCCGTCCTCATGCACCCGGTACGCGAGGACCTCGTCCGCCACCTGGCCCGCCAGGGTGTCACCATGCCCCGCAAGTCGACCTCGTTCGGCCCGAAACCGGCGTCGGGCCTGGTGCTGCGCGCGCTCGACCTCTGACATGCGAGAGGGGCGGGACCGTATGGCCCCGCCCCTCTCGTCTGCCGACGTCAGTCCTTGTCGCCGTCCTCAGCGGAGACGTCCTCAGCGGCGAGGTCCTCGCCCTCGCTCTCGTCGAGGGCGTCGACGAACTCCACACCGTCCAGCTCGGCGAGCCGGTCGGAGGCGTCCGTGCTGCCGTCCCGGTCGGATTCCACCGCCTTGGCGAACCACTCGCGCGCCTCGTCGACCCGGCCGGCCGCGAGCAGCGCGTCGGCGTACGCGTACCGCAGTCGCGCGGTCCACGGCTGTACGGAGGTGGAGGCCAGCTCCGGGCTCTGCAGGGTCACGATGGCCGCGTCGAGCTGCCCCATGTCACGCCGGGCTCCGGCCGCGACGAGTCGCATCTCGACCTGCCCGGCCTTGTCCAGCTTGTGCACCTCGGGTGCCCCGGCCATCTCCAGCGCCTTCTCCGGCCGCCCGAGCCCACGCTCGCAGTCGGCCATGACGGGCCACAGATCCACGGTGCCGGTCATCCGCCGTGCCGCCCGGAACTCGGCGAGCGCCTCCGCGTACTTCTGGTTCGCGTACGCGGCGAACCCGGCCGCCTCGCGTACGGCGGCAACACGCGACGCCAGCCGCAGGGCCACCTTCGAGTAGCCGTACGCGCCCTCGGGGTCCTCGTCGATGAGCCGGGCGACCATCACCAGGTTCTTCGCGACATCGTCCGCGAGCGTCTTCGGCAGGCTCTGCAGCTCCTGCCGTACGTCCTTGTCGATCTCGTCGCCCGTGACGTCCTCGGGGATCGGCAGCCGCTTGATGGGCTCCCGGTCGCGGTCCCGCTCCCGCTCCTCGCGGAAACGGCCACCGCCACGCCGGTCGTCCCGGCCCCGGAAGCCACCGGGACGTCCACCGCGATCGTCCCGCCGCGGCCCACGGCCACGGTCGTCCCGCCCACGGAACCCACCGCGGTCGCCTCGGCTGTCGTCGCGCCTGAACCCACCACGCTCACCGCGGTCGTCCCGACGGAAGCCGCCGCGGTCGTCCCAACGGTCATCACGCCGATCGTCCCGACGGTCATCACGGCGGAAGGCGGGGCGGTCGTCGCGGCGGAAGCCACCGCGGTCGTCCCGACGGTCATCACGGCGGTCGTCCCGACGATCATCGCGGCGGTCGTCCCGACGATCATCGCGGCGGTCGTCCCGACGGTCATCGCGGCGGAAACCACCGCGGTCATCCCGACGGTCATCACGCCGGTCGTCCCGACGGAAGCCGCCGCGGTCGCCGCCACGCTGGCCACGGTCGTCGCTACGGCGGTCGTCGCGTCGGCCGTACCCGCCACGGCTGTCGTCACGCCGGAATCCACCGCGGTCGTCGTCCCGGCGCTCCCGGCGCTCCCCACGGTCATCGCGGCGGAAGGCGGGGCGGTCACCCCGGCCGTCCCGGTCGCCCCGGTCATCGCGGCGGAACGTCGGACGAGAACCGCGGTCGCCCTCGCGACGGTCGTCGCGTCGGCCGTACCCACCGCGGTTGTCGTCGCGCCGGAATCCACCGCGCTCGCCGCGTTCACCACGGTCGCCGCGATCGCCGCGATCGCCGCGATCGCCGGGGCGGTCGTCGCGTCGGCCGTAACCGCCACGGTCGCTGTCACGCCGGTCGTCACGCCGGCCGTAACCACCGCGCTCACCACGGTCGTTGCCGCGACGGAAGCCGCCACGGTCCCCACGGTGGCCACCGCGATCGCCACGGTCCCCACTGTCCCGTCGCCGCTGGTCGCGCTCCGGTCGGTCGTCGGGAGAGTTGGTGGACATCGGTGACTCCTGTCTTCGGTACCGCAAGCCATTCTTGCGCAGCCGAGTACCCGGCGCGCTAGGGAAAAACAAAAAGGACCCCTGATCCCAGCTGAACGCTGGTGACCAGGGGTCCTCCAAAGATTGTTCGGCGGCGTCCTACTCTCCCACAGGGTCCCCCCTGCAGTACCATCGGCGCTGTAAGGCTTAGCTTCCGGGTTCGGAATGTAACCGGGC
>NZ_JANUQM010000038.1 GCF_030386795.1 Streptomyces sp. S.PNR 29 | reverse complement strand
CACCCGCCACCCCCTCTTCCAAGTCATGCTCACCCTCAACAACAACACGAGGACCGAGCCCGAACTCCCCGACCTGACCGTCGAACCCGAGCCCAACAGTCTCGGTGCCGCGAAGTTCGACCTCTCCTTCAGCCTCGCCGAGTTGTTCACGGAGGACGGCACGCCCAATGGACTCGCCGCATCCGTCGAGTACGCCACCGACCTATTCGACCATTCGACCGCCCAGCGGCTGGCCGGCCACTTCGCGCGTCTGCTCCGGTCGGTGACCGACAACCCCAAGCTCGCGATCAGCCGACTGGAACTCTTGGACGCCGACGAGCGCGAGCAACTGCTGCACGGCTGGAACGACACCACCCAGCCGATGCCCCCGCATCCGCTGCCCGCGCTCTTCGAGGCCCAGGCAGCTCGCACCCCCGACGCGGCCGCCGTGGTCTTCGGCGCCACGACGCTCACCTTCGCCCAGCTCAACGCCCGCGCCAACCAGCTCGCCCGGCTGCTCATCGCCCACGGAGCGGGTCCTGAGCAGATTGTCGCGCTCGCGCTGCCCCGCTCCGCTGAGCTGGTGACCGCCGTGATGGCGGTACTGAAGTCCGGCGCCGCTTACGTGCCGGTCGACCCCGAATACCCCGCCGACCGCATCAGCTACATGCTTCAGGACTCGGCGCCGCTGCTCACCCTCACCGTCGGTGAGGTCACGCCCGCCCTACCGGAAGGCGCCGAGCGGCTCCTCCTGGACGATCCGGCCGTCGACGCCCGGATCGGAAGTCAGCCGCACACGGACCTCACCGACATGGACCGGTCCGCCCCGCTCCTGGCGGAACACCCCGCGTACGTCATCTACACCTCAGGCACCACCGGCCGCCCCAAGGGCGTTGTGATCCCCCATGCCGGCCTGACGAACCTGTTCCACAGCCACCGGGAGTACTTCTTCGAACCAGCAGCCGACCGCTCCGACGGTGAGCGGCCGAGCGCGGCACTCATCGCACCGCTCTCCTTCGACACTTCGTGGGATTCACTCATGTGGCCGGTCGCCGGCCATGTGCTGCACGTCATCGACGGCGATACCTGGCGCGATGCCGACCGTCTCGCGAACTACCTGGTCCAGCACGGTGTCACGTTCATCGATGTCACGCCCTCCTACTTCTCGCGGCTGGTCGAGTCCGGGTTGCTGAGCGCCGAGGGAAGCCGGCTGCAGACCGTATCGCTGGGCGGTGAGGCCGTCACCGAGCAGCTGTGGGATCTGGTCGGCAACCACCCAGGCCTCGAGGGTCACAACATGTACGGTCCTACGGAATACACAGTGGACGCCGTACACTCGCCCATCAGGCCCGGCGGTGGCTCTCCGTCGATCGGTAGCCCCCTGCCGAACACCCGGACGTATGTGCTGGATGCCGGGCTCCAGCCCGTGCCCGTCGGTGTGTCGGGTGAGCTGTACCTCTCGGGCGTCCAGGTGGCCCGGGGTTATCTGGGCCGCGCCGCCCTGACGGCCGAGCGTTTCGTCGCCGATCCGTTCGGCCCGGCGGGGGGCCGGATGTACCGTACCGGCGACCTGGTCCGGCGACGGCCCGACGGCACCCTCGACTACCTCGGCCGGGTCGACGACCAGGTCAAGGTGCGTGGCATCCGTATCGAACTCGGCGAGATCGAGGCGGCACTGACGGAGTATCGGGACATTGTCCGGGCCGCCGTGGTGGTGCGTGAGGACCGTGCCGGTGACCAGCGGATCGTGGCGTACGTGGTCCCGTCGCCGGGTACGTCGGTCTCCGGTGGGGCGCTGCGCGCCCATGCCTCCGGCCTGTTGCCGGAGTACATGGTGCCTGCGGCGTTCGTGACGCTGGACGCGCTGCCGCTCACTCCCAACGGCAAGCTCGACCGCAAGGCCCTGCCCGCCCCCGAGTACTCCACCGACGGCTCCAGTCGCCTTCCGCGCTCGCCGCAGGAGGAGATC
>NZ_JANUQM010000037.1:1406-2640 GCF_030386795.1 Streptomyces sp. S.PNR 29 | reverse complement strand
CCGAACGGCGCGATGTTCGCGTACGGCGTGTACCGGCCGCGCAGGCCGGTCGCCGAGGCGGTGGCCGAACTGGCGCCCGGCGCCCCCGTCGATCCCGTCGATCCCTACATCATGGTCAACCTCGGCCTTCCGCCCGGCAGCCCGGTCGCCGCCCAGGCTCCCGACCTGTGGCACAGCTCCGCCGAAACCCTGCACGCGCTGATGCGCACCGCGGTACGGGGCTGGGATCCTGCCCTGGCCGATCTCGTCGAGCACGTCGACGCGTCGACGATCTTCCCGGTGTCCACGCGTCACCTCCAGCCGGCGGATCCCTGGCCGGCCGGCCGTGTCACTCTGCTCGGTGACGCGATCCACGCCATGCCTCCCTCGTTCGGCTCCGGCGCCAACACGGCACTGCGCGACGCCGCGGCTCTCGCCCGGACCCTGGAGCGCGCCGCCCACGGCGAGACACCCGTGGTGGAGGCCGTGGCCGAGTACGAGACGGAAATGCGCGCCGAGGTCTTCCCCATCCTGCGCGCCTCGGCCGACCCGCGGGCCGCCGACATCGACTTCCTGCCCGACGACCTCCCCGTCAGTCACACCTGATCGCCGCCTGCCCGCCACGAGCCGCACCACGAGGAGAACCATGCCTGTCACCGAAGACATCGAGTTCCGTGTGTCGGAACTGACCCTGCGGGGCAAACTGTTCCGCCCGGCCGACGGTCCCGAACGCCCGCCCGTCGCCATCCTCCAGGGCGGCCTGGGCGGTCCCGCGGAATCCATGTTCGCCATGGCCCGGGGCTTCACCGACGCCGGTCTGGCCTGCCTGATCTACGACCACCGCAACACCGGCTACAGCGACGGCGAACCCCGTCAGCAGTTCGATCCCTGGCAGCAGTGCCGGGACCTGCGCGACGTCATCACCCATCTGACCCTGCGCGAGGACATCGACCCCGACCGCATCGCCCTGTGGGGCATCAGCATCGGTGGCGCCAATTCCCTCTTCACGGCCGCCACCGACCGCAGGGTCAAGGCCGTCGTCAGCATCATCCCCCCGGTCAGCGGCTGGAGCGCGCGCACCCTCCAACCGGCCGACACGCTCGCGGAGCTGGAAGCTCTCATCCCCGTCGACCGTCAGGCCCAGCTGCGCGGCGAGCCGGCCGCGAGTATCCGCCTGCACGGCGTCCCGGAACCCGGGGACCCGGTCATGTTCAGCGACCAGGAGGGTCTGGAGTTCGTCGAGAACATGATCCAC
>NZ_JANUQM010000037.1:0-1306 GCF_030386795.1 Streptomyces sp. S.PNR 29 | reverse complement strand
GACCGCATCTTCGAGATGGAGGTGCGCGCCTACGCCGAACGCATCACCGCCCCGGTCCTGATGATCCTCGCCTCCAAGGACACCGTCGCCCCCGTCGAGGAGGCCCGCGAGATGTACGAGCGGATCCCCGACCCGAAGGAGGTCATCGAGTACCCGGGCCAGCACTACGAGATCCTCTCGCACCACTTCCCCGAGATCATCGCCCGCAGCGCCGACTGGCTGGCCGCCACCCTGCGCGGCTGACCGCCCCACCATCCGCTCCCGTCCGGTCCGCCGGAGCCCGCGTGGCCCGGCGGACCGCCCCCCACCCCCCGACCGCACAGAGAGGTGTCGTCGATGCGTCTGCTCGGACTTGCCTGCGGGCAGGAGGACGGCAGTGCCGAGGTACTGCTGAAGGCCGCGCTCACCGCGGCCGCGCGCGAGGGGACAGCCGTCGAGATGGTACGGCTGACCGACCTGTCCCTGGTGACCGCCGCCACCGCGGACGCCGGGGACGACGCGGCCTGGTTCTGCGACCGGCTGCTCGACGCGGACGGCGTGATCGTCAGTTCCCCCACCTACACCCGCAGCGCACCGGGCGCGTTGAAGCTCCTCATCGATCGCGCCTTCGGTCCGCGCACGGACGTGGTCTTCGTCCGTGAGGCCCTCGCCCGCCGCGAACACGGCCGGGCCGAGCAGGAGGAGACTCGTGGCCTTCTGGGCCTCGACACGGCCCCCGACCCGCGGGTCCTCAAGCCGCGCGTGGCCGGCTTCATCGCCGTGGGCGGCTGCCCGTCACCCCACTGGCGCACGCTGACGCTGCCCACTCTGCACGCCCTGGCCTTCCCCCTGCACATGGCCGTCGCCGACCAGATGGAAGTCCCCACCCCCGGTGGGCGGGGCGGCATAGCCACCGACCCGGCGGCTGTGCTGCGCGCCGAGCGGCTGGGCGGCGCGGTTGCCCGGCAACTCGGCCTGCCCCACGACGAGGTCCGGTTCCTGGGGGAGCCCGGCACCTGCCCGATGTGCCACCTCGACCTGATCGTGCTGCGCGGCGGCCGCGCCGAATGCGGCACCTGTGGGGCCGCGGGCCGTTTCGTCGTCGAGGGCGGCGATGTCCGGGTCGACTTCTCCCCGGCCGGCACCGCTTCCTCCGTCCACACGCTTGCGGAGCTGGAGGAGCACTACCGGGAACTGCTGAGCGCCGCCTCACTGGAGCCGGACCTCCAGGAGATCGACAAGCACGCCGCCGCGTTCCGCGACAGCGTCCCTGTCCTGCGCCCACCGCGGCCGTAGACGGCCGTTCGCGGGCTCTCGGGAACCATGG
>NZ_JANUQM010000036.1 GCF_030386795.1 Streptomyces sp. S.PNR 29 | reverse complement strand
GGAGGTTGACGCGCCGTTGCGCGGGGTGCGATGCAGTCCGTACGCCGCCGCGGGGCGGGGCACGATGCATCACGACCTTATATAAGTCTGAGATACATTTCCAGGGTGACATTTACTCAGAAGCCCCAGCAGGGCGACTTGGACGTTGATGCCCTCACCAGGGCGATCGAGTACTTCAACCGCTTCTACATTCGGCTCTCCACCGTGCAGAAGCTGTCGTTCACGACGCTGTCGGTGCTGGACACGCTGGCCTTCGGTGGTCCGAGACGGCTGACCGAACTCGCCGGAACCGAGCAGATAAGCCAGCCGGGACTCACCCAGCTGGTCGCGCGGCTTGAGCGTGACGGACTGGTAGAACGCCGCCCCGACCCGACGGACGGACGTGCCGTCCTGGTCTACATCACCGAGAGCGGCCGGCGGATCGGCGAGGCCCGGCACCAGGACCGGGCCCGTCACCTGCTCCCGCTGATCTCCCAGCTGACCCCCTCGGAACGGCAGAAGATCGCCGACGCTCTGCCCGTGCTGTGCCGCCTCGCGGACCTCGGGAACCAGGCCCGGCGGTAGGGCGTACCCGTCGGCAGACGCGGCGCACCCGCGGCCGGTCGGTGCGCGTGCGCGCGATCCGCTTGTCCGGCGCGTGCGCGCGATCCGCTTGTCCGGCGCGTGCGCCCGCTCGTCGCGGAGAGCGAGGCCCGGGCACGCTGCGGTGCGCCCGCCCCGGCCGGAGGCTGCCCCCGGAACGGGGCCCCGCACCGCCGTTACCCTGCCAGGATGACCACCACTGAAGACTTCGCCACGTACATCGCCGGACTCCCCCGCGTCCTCGCCGGTGCCGCCGCGCTCTTCCGGGACGACGAGGGGCGGGTGCTGCTCGTCGAGCCCAACTACCGCGAGGGCTGGGCGCTGCCGGGCGGCACGATCGAGTCCGACGACGGTGAGACCCCGCGCCAGGGCGCGCGGCGCGAGACGGCCGAGGAGATCGGCCTCGACCGCCCGCTGGGCCGGCTGCTCGCGGTGGACTGGGTGCACGGGACGGGACGGCCTCCGCTGGTGGCGTACCTGTACGACGGCGGGGTCCTGTCCGGGGAGGAGTTCAAGGCGATCCGCCTTCAGGAGGAGGAGCTGCTGTCCTGGCGGCTCGTGCCGCGCGAGGAGCTCGCCGAGTATCTGCCGGGGGCCCTGGGCCGCCGTGTCCTGGCCGCGCTCGACGTGCTGGCGGAGGGGGCGGGGACGGCCGAGCTGGAGAACGGCCACCGGGTCGCCTGACCGGCCGGGCCGGCCCTCCACGTGCCGGGGTCGTCCCGACCTCGATATGCGCTCGCCGCTCCGGGCGGTGCGGCCTACCCTCGACCCCATGAGCACCAAGCCCCTCGTCGCCCTCCTCAGCGGGGCCGGTATCTCCACCGACTCCGGCATCCCGGACTACCGCGGGCCGAACGGGCTGTGGCGGCGGGATCCGGAGGCCGAGAAGCTCGTGACGTACGCGTACTACATGAGCGATCCGGAGATCCGGCGCCGGTCCTGGCAGATGCGGCGCAAGAACCGGACCCTGAAGGCCGAGCCGAACGCCGCGCACCGGGCGGTGGCCGAGCTGGAGCGGTCCGGCGTGCCGGTGCGGGTGATCACCCAGAACGTGGACGGGCTGCACCAGCTCGCCGGGATGCCCGCCCGCAAGGTGCTCGAACTGCACGGCACCGCGCGGAGTGTGGTGTGCACCGAGTGCCACGCCCGGGGCCCGATGGAGGAGGCGCTCGCGCGGGTGGAGGCCGGTGAGGAGGACCCGCCGTGCCTGGAGTGCGGCGGAATCCTGAAGTCGGCGACCGTGATGTTCGGGGAACGCCTCGACCCGGTCGTCCTCGGCGAGGCGGTCTCGATCACCAAGGCCTGCCAGGTCTTCATCGCCGTCGGCACCAGTCTCCAGGTGCAGCCCGCCGCCGGGCTCGCCGGGGTGGCCGCCGACCACGGCGCCCGTCTGATCATCGTCAACGCCGAGCCGACGCCGTACGATGACCGCGCCGACGAGGTGATCCGCGAACCGATCGGCACCGCGCTGCCGAAGCTGCTGCGCGGGCTCGGCGAGTAGATCGGAATGCGCCCATGACCTCCGTCATCCGCCATGTGACCATCGACTCCGCCGACCCGTACCGCCTCGCCGGCTTCTGGTCCCAGGTGCTGGGGCTGCCCGTGCACGAGGGCGACGAGGACTCGGACGCCTATGCGTTGATCGAGGGCGCGGGTCTGCTGTTCGTCACCGTCCCGGAGCCCAAGACCGTCAAGAACCGGGTGCACCTGGACCTCCAGCCGCAGGACCGAACCCGGGACGAGGAGATCGAGCGGCTCCTCGCCATGGGTGCCACGCTGGTCGCCGACCGCCGCAACCCGGACGGCACGGGCTGGGCGGTCCTCGCCGATCCGGAGGGCAACGAGTTCTGCGTGGAGCGCGGCGCGGCGGAACGCGCCGGCTGAGCCGGCGCCAGAAATCGTGTGACGAGCCCTACCGGACGCGGTGCTGCGAACCACTGTCAAGGTCGCTGAGCCCGGGCCAGGTTGCCGAGTTCCGCGAGGCGTGACAGTGCGGGGAGTGCCTCGGTGATCGCCTGCTGTTCCTCGGGCGTCAACCGGGCGACGAGCGGCAGCAGACGACGCGTCCGGTCTGCGAGACGGGACTTGCCGACCTGTCGACCGGCCTCGGTGATGCGGACGAGGGTGGCGCGTCCGTCCGTCGGGTCGGGACGGCGTTCCACGAGCCCGTCGTGCTCAAGGCGCGTGACCAGCTGGGTGAGTCCCGGCTGGCTGATCTGCTCGGTCCTGGCGAGTTCGGTGAGTCGTGTCGGGCCGCGGGAGGTCAGGGTGTCCAGCACGGACAGGGTCGTGAACGACAGCGTCCGCAGCCCGGGCAGGCGAATGTAGAAGCGGTTGAAGTTCTCGATCGTCGTGATCAGGGCGCCCACGTCCAAGTGGCCCCTGGGGCTGCTGGTCTGAAAGATGGTCACCCTGGAAAAGTAGCGCGCACTTATATAAGCTCGTGATGCATTGGTGGTCAGCGCCTCGCGCCGTACGCGGGCCGCACCAGACCTCCATGGCGCAACGGCGCGTCAACCCACG
>NZ_JANUQM010000035.1 GCF_030386795.1 Streptomyces sp. S.PNR 29 | reverse complement strand
GCCATCGGTGAGGGGGAGGGGGTGCGGGTCCGTCGGATCCCGGTGGACTATGCCTCGCATTCGGTGCAGGTGGAGCGGGTCGCCGACCGGTTGTTGGAGGTGCTGGCGCCGATCGGTCCCCGCCCGGCCGGTGTCCGGTTCCTCTCGACGGTTTCCGGTACCTGGGTGCCGGGAGAGACGCTGGACGCCGAGTACTGGTACCGGAACCTGCGGGAGCCCGTTCAGCTGGAGCGGGCCGTCACCGTGCTGGCCGGCGAAGGCTTCGACGTCTTCATCGAGTGCAGCGCTCACCCGGTGCTGGCCGCCGGGGTCGAGGACACGCTGGCCGCCGCGGGATTCCCGGACGCTGTCGTGGCCGGAACGCTGCGCCGGGACGAGGGCGGTCCGGAGCGTGTGCTGACGTCGGCCGCCGAGGTCTTCGTCCGCGGTACGGGCGTCGACTGGTCCACCGTCACCGGCACCCCGCACACCCCCACGGATCTGCCCACCTACGCCTTCCAGCGCCGGCGGTACTGGCTGGAGACGTCGGAGCGGGGTTCCGACCCGGCTGCCCTGGGTCTGCGGGGAGTCGGTCATCCCTTGCTGGGTGCGGCGGTGTCGCTGGCTGATGGTGGCGGGGTGGTGCTGACCGGCCGGCTGTCCGCCGGCCGGCCGGGCTGGCTGGCTGATCACCGGGTCGGTGGCACGGTCGTGGTGCCGGGCACCGCGCTGGTGGAGATGGTCGCCCGGGCCGGTGAGCAGGTGGGCTGTGTGCGGGTCGAGGAACTGGTCCTGCACACCCCGCTGGTCATCCCCGACGACGCGGCAGTCGACGTACAGATCGAAGTGACCGCTCCCGCGGAGGACGGCTGCCGGTCCGTGACCGTGCAATCCCGTCCCGACACCGCTCTCACCGAGAGCCCGTGGACTCGCCACGCCGATGCTTCGGTGAGCCCGGGGCGCGATACGCCTTCCGAGTCACTGCAGGCATGGCCTCCGGCGGCGGCCGAGCCCGTCGAGATCGACACCGTCTACGCCGAGATGGCGGACCGGGGGCTGCAGTACGGTCCGGACTTCCAGGGGTTGAACGCCGTATGGCGCCGTGCCGGCGAGCACGGTGCCCCCGAGGTCTTCGCCGAGGTACGCATGCCGCAGCAACTGGCGGAGCAGGCCGGGCAGTACATCCTGCACCCCGCGCTGTTCGACGCGGTGTTGCACGCCATAGTGCCGGGCGACCTCTTACCCCTCACCGGCACCGATCCGGAGGCGCGGCTGCCTTTCGCGTGGAGTGGCGTCGAGATCCAGGCCGCCGGGGCCTCGGTACTGCGCGCACGGCTGACCTTCCTGGACCACGATTCGCTGGCGCTGACCCTGTGGGACGCGGCCGGCGAGCAGGTGGCCACCGTCGACGAGCTGACACTGCGCCCTGTCGCCGGCAGAGAACTGCGGACGATCGGCGCGCGGGCCGACGACTCGCTGTTCCGCATGCGCTGGCAGCCGCTGCCGCCGCAGGACGCCGAGTTGGCCTCCGCGGGCTACGCACTCCTCGGACAGGACTCCCTAGGGTTGCGGCACGCCCTGGAAGCCGGCGGTATCTCGCCGACTCCCTATGCGTCGCTGTCGGATATCGGGGAGGCCGTGCCCGGCACGGTGCTCCTGCCGGTGCCCGGCACAGAGCTTCTGCCGGTGCACGCAGCAACCGGGGCCGACGCGTCCGAAGAAGTACCGGGCCGGGTGCGTTCCCTGCTTTCCTCAGTCCTCACGACCCTGCAGGCATGGCTCGCCGACGAGCGCTTCGCGGGTGCGCGACTCGTCCTGGTCACGCGGGGCGCGGTTCCCGTGGATGACAGCGGGGAGGCACCAGATCCCGTCGCCGCGTCCATCTGGGGACTGCTGCGGACCGGGCAGACGGAGCACCCGGACCGTTTCGTACTGCTGGATCTCGACCCCGGAGCCGACGCAGGCACCGAGACGGCCGGTGCCATCCGTACGGCTCTCGCGGCGTCAGCTCCGCAGGTCGCCGTACGGTCCGGGACGGCGTTCACCCCCAGCCTCGTGCGCGTGACCGAGACGACGCGGCCCGACCGGGACGTGCAGCCGATCGATACCTCCGGAACGGTTCTGGTGACCGGTGCGTCGGGCACGCTCGGCGGCCTGATAGCCCGTCACCTGGTGTCCGAACACGGTGTACGGCATCTGCTCCTGACCAGCCGCAGGGGCCCGGCGGCCGAGGGCGCCGATGTGCTGCGGGCCGAGCTGGCCGCGCTCGGTGCCGAGGCGACCGTCGTGGCGTGCGACATGGCCGACCGTGCGGCTGTGGCAGAGCTGCTGTCGGGTATCCCCGCCGAGCACCCGTTGTCCGCGGTGGTTCACGCGGCCGGCGTACTGGACGATGCCGTACTGGAAGCCCTCTCACCGGAGCAGGTGGCAGCTGTGCTGCGGCCGAAGGTGGATGCGGCATGGCATCTGCACGAACTGACGCAGGACATGGACCTGTCGGCGTTCGTGCTGTTTTCCTCTGTGGCAGGCACACTCGGCAGCGCCGGCCAGGCGAACTACGCGGCCGCCAACGCCTTCCTGGACGCCCTGGCCGGCCACCGCCGTGCTCGCGGCCTTGCTGCCTCGTCCCTGGCCTGGGGGCTGTGGGCCGAAGCGAGCGGAATGACGGGGCACCTGGACCACACGGACCTGCGGCGACTGTCCCGTCTCGGCGTGGCACCCCTGTCCACCGCGGCGGGCCTCGCGGCCTTTGACGCGGCACTGCGTCTGAACGCGCCGGTCGTGGTGCCGGTTCGTTTGGACACGCGAAGCCTGACCGGGGCCGCCGAGGGCTCGGTGCCCCCGCTGCTCGCCCCGTATGCGCGCGCTTCAACGACACGGCGACGAGATGCCGCGGCCGACTCCCCGGAATCGGCCACCGGACTGGTGGACCGCCTGCGCTCGCTCACCGCCGAGCAGCAACTCGCAACCCTGCTCGACATGGTGAAGAAGCACGTCGTGTCGGTCCTCGGCGGGCGCGAGGACGCCATGACCTCCGTGCGTACGGAGACCTCCTTCAAGTCGCTGGGTTTCGACTCGCTGACGTCTGTGGAACTGCGCAATCGCCTGAACAGGGAAACCGGGCTGCACCTCCCGGCGACCCTGGCCTTCGACCGCCCGAGCACCGGGGCGGTGGCTGCGTTCCTGCAATCGGAACTGACGGGAACACTCGCCGCCGGCGCGCTCTCCGCCCCGACGGCCTCCGCCTCCTCCGAGAACGATGACGACCTCATCGCGATCGTGGGGATGGGCTGCCGTTTCCCTGGGGGTGTGGAGTCTCCGGAGGCTCTGTGGGAGGTGGTTGCCGAGGGCGTGGACGCGATCGGTGACTTCCCCGCGGACCGCGGTTGGGACCTGGAGGGGTTGTTCGACGCGGATCCGGACCGGCCGAGGACCAGCTATGCGCGTTCGGGCGGTTTCCTGTATGACGCCGCGGAG
>NZ_JANUQM010000034.1 GCF_030386795.1 Streptomyces sp. S.PNR 29 | reverse complement strand
GCCCACCAAGACATCCCCTTCGAAACCCTCGTCGAACACCTCAACCCCACCCGCTCCCTCACCCGCCACCCCCTCTTCCAAGTCATGCTCACCCTCAACAACAACACGAGGACCGAGCCCGAACTCCCCGACCTGAAGGTCGAGCCGGTGGCCAACGCCCTCGACACGGCCAAGTTCGACCTCTCCTTCGACATCGCCGAGACATTTGCCGAGGACGGCTCCCCCAATGGTCTCGCCGCGTCCGTCGAGTACGCCACCGAGCTCTTCGACGATGAGACGGTACGCAGGTTCACCAGGTATCTCGTGCGGATCCTCCAAGCCGTCGCGGCCGAGTCGGATCTGCCGATCGCTCAGCTGGACATCCTCTCGGTGGCCGAGCGGCGGCAGCTGGTCGAGGACTGGAACGACACCGCCCGGCCGGTTCTCCCGAGCACGCTGCCCGCGCTCTTCGAGGCCCAGGCAGCCCGGACACCGGACGCGACCGCCGTCGTCCTCGGTGACACCTCCCTGAGCTACGCCGAGCTCGACGGCCGGGCCAACCGAGTCGCCCGAGTCCTGGCCGAGCGCGGCGCTGGCCCCGAGCAGCGCATCGCCGTCGCCTTGCCTCGCTCCCTGGACCTGGTGGTCGCCCTGCTGGCCGTGCTGAAGTCGGGCGCCGCGTACGTGCCGGTCGACCCCGACTACCCCGCCGACCGCATCAACTACATGCTCCGGGACGCCGCACCCCTCCTGACCCTCACCACCCGTGAAGTCGGTCGCGCGCTGCCCACCAGTTCGGACCGTCTCGAACTCGACGACCCATCCGTTGCCGAGTTGGTCGACGCTCGGAGCGACAACCGCCTCGGGGACGTCCGGCTGCTGCCGCAGCACCCCGCCTACGTCATCTACACCTCCGGTTCGACCGGCAGGCCCAAGGGCGCCGCCGTGCCCCACCAGGGCATCGTCAACCGCCTCGCCTGGATGCAGCACGAGTACCGGATCGGTCCGGACGACCGGGTGCTACAGAAGACGCCGTTCGGATTCGATGTCTCCGTCTGGGAGTTCTTCTGGCCTCTATTGGAGGGCGCCACGCTCGTGCTCGCCCGTCCGGGCGGACACCGGGATCCGGTCTACCTCGCAGAGCTGATCCAGCACGAACGGATCACCATCACCCACTTCGTCCCGACGATGCTCCAGGCGTTCATCCAGGAGCCCGAGGCGGCAGCCTGCACCGGCCTGCGCGCTGTGCTGTGCAGCGGTGAAACCCTGCCCGTCGGTCTGCGCGACCGTTTCCGCGACGTCCTCGGCGTCCCACTGCACAACCTCTACGGCCCCACTGAGGCGTCGGTGGACGTCACGGCCTGTGCCTGCCGGGAGTCCGAGGGCAGTGTGAGCGTGCCGATCGGGCGTCCGGTCTGGAACACCCAGGTTTACGTGCTCGACGCGGCACTGCGGCCCGTGCCGGCAGGCGTACCGGGAGAGTTGTACCTCGCCGGCGTCCAGCTGGCCCGCGGCTATCTGAACCGACCGGCCCAGACCGCCGAGCGCTTCCTCGCCGATCCGCACGGCCCGGCTGGATCTCGTATGTACCGCACCGGCGACTTCGTCCACTGGACCGCGGACGGCACCCTGGTCTTTCTCGGCCGCACCGACGACCAGGTCAAGATCCGTGGGTTCAGGATCGAACTCGGCGAGATAGAAACCGCCCTGGCGGCTCATCAGGCAGTTGCCCAGGTCACCACGGTCGTCCGCGAGGACCAACCGGGCGACAAACGAATCGTCGCCTACACCGTGCCCGCCACCGACCGCAGCGCCGACGCCACCGAACTGCGCGCATACCTGGCCGGCCTGCTGCCGGAGTACATGATCCCGGCAGCCTTCGTCACACTGGAAGCGCTGCCGCTCACCCCCAACGGCAAGCTCGACCGCAAGGAGCTGCCCGCACCCGAGCCCGGCGCCCCGACAGGCGGTCGAGGGCCGCGCACCCGTGAGGAGAGGATTCTCTGCGGGCTGTTCGCAGGGGTCCTGGGCGTGACCGACGTCGGCATCGACGACAGCTTCTTCGACCTCGGCGGCCACTCCCTGCTCGCCACCCGCCTCACCAGCCGCATTCGCACCGCGCTCGGCGTCGAGATTCCCGTCCGCACCCTGTTCAAGTCACCGAGCGTCGCCGCCCTGTCGAACGCACTCACCAGCGCGAAGAAGTCGCGGCGCCCCGCCCTGCGGCCGAAGAAGGAGATCTGATGATTCCGCTGTCGTACGCCCAGCGTCGCCTCTGGCTCCTCGGCCGACTGGAGGGGGCCGGCGCCGACTACAACCTGCCGCTGGCGGTGCGCCTGCACGGCTCGCTGGACCTGGCCGCGCTGCGGGCCGCGCTCGGCGACGTCGTCACCCGGCACGAAAGCCTGCGCACCGTCTTCCCCGACACCGACGGCGAGCCGTACCAGCACGTCCTCGACACCGTCACACCGGATCTCGTCGTGACCACGGTCGAGGAATCCGAACTCGCCAAGGCGCTCACCGAAGCCGGCCGTCACCCCTTCGACCTCACCACCGAAATACCCCTGCGCGCCCACCTGTACCGGCTGGACGACGACGAGCACGTCCTGCTCATCCTGCTCCACCACATCGCCTCCGACGGCTGGTCGATGGCACCGCTCCTGCGCGACCTGGGAAGCGCATACAACGCCCGCACCACCGGCCAGGCCCCCGACTGGGAACCTCTCCCCGTCCAGTACACCGACTACACCCTCTGGCAACGCGACCTGCTCGGCGACGCCGACGACCCCGACAGCCTGCTCAACGAACAACTCGCCCACTGGCGCACCACCCTGGCGGGCATCCCCGAGGAACTCCACCTCCCCACCGACCACCCCCGCCCGGCCAAGGCTTCCTGCCGGGGCGCGTCCGTGCCGCTCTGTGTGGACGCCGACACCCACCGCAAGCTGCTCCGATTGACGCGCGGCGCGGACGCCAGCCTCTTCATGGCGCTGCAGGCCGCCATCGCCACCGTCCTCACCCGGCTGGGCGCGGGCACCGACATCCCCATCGGCACGGCCATCGCCGGACGCACCGACGAGGCACTGGAGGACCTGGTCGGGTTCTTCGTCAACACCCTCGTCCTGCGCACCGACACCGGCGGCAACCCCACCTTCCGCGAACTGCTGGACCGTACCGCGGAGCACGATCTCACCGCGTACGCCAACCAGGACGTCCCGTTCGAGACGTTGGTCGAGCACCTCAACCCGACCCGCTCCCTCGCCCGGCATCCGCTCTTCCAGGTCATGCTGGCAATGCAGAACAACAGCCGCTCCTCGCTGGAGCTGAACGGGCTGACGCTGAGCCCGGTGCCCGTCGAGTCCGATTCCGCGCTGTTCGACCTCTCGTTCAACATCGGCGAGCTGTTCGCCGAGGACGGCACGCCGGACGGCCTCGGCGGCGCGGTGGAGTACTCCAGCGACCTCTTCGACGCCCCGACCGCGCAGCGGATCGCCGACAGCTTGCGCGCGGTGCTGCGGTCCGTGGCCGAGGACCCGGACATTCCGATCAGCCGGATCGACATCCTTGACGCCACCGAGCAGCAGCGCCTCCTGGAGGACTGGAACAACACCGCGCGGACGACCCCACCGGCCACACTGCCCGAGCTGTTCGAAGCCCAGGTGGCGGCGACGCCCGAGGCCGAGGCGCTCGTCTTCGGGGACACGACGATGACCTACGCGGAACTCAACGCGCGCGCCAACCGGCTCGCCCGGCTGCTCATCGAGGGCGGCGCCGGCCCCGAGCACGTCGTCGGGCTCGCGCTGCCCCGTTCAGCCGAGCTCGTCGTAGCGGTACTCGCCGTCCTCAAGGCCGGGGCCGCCTACCTGCCCGTCGACCCCGACTACCCCGCAGACCGCATCGGCTACATCCTCGGGAACGCCGAGCCAGTCCTCACCATCACCACGCGCGAGGCGGAGACCGTCCTGCCGGACGGTCTCGACCCCCTGGTCCTCGACGCCTCCCCCACCATCGCCGCCCTGGCCGACCAGAGCGACCAGGACGTGCCTCACCGCTCCGTGCCCGACCAGCCGGCGTACGTCATCTACACCTCCGGTTCGACCGGCACCCCCAAGGGCGTCGTGGTCACCCACTCCGGCGTCCGCAGTCTGGCCGACAGTCAGATCGCCGCTTTCGCCGTCACCCCGGGCTCGCGTGTGCTGCAGTTCGCCTCCCCCGGTTTCGACGCCGCGTTCTCCGAATTCTGTATGGCGCTGCTCTCCGGTGCCGCCATCGTTCTCGCCCACGCCGAGCAGCTACGTTCGGCCGAGGAGCTCGCCGAGCTCTTCACCACCCAGCACATCACCCACGCGACCATTCCGCCGGCACTGCTGAGCGTGCTGCCGACCGATTCCATCCCGGGACGCAGCACGCTCATCCTCGCGGGAGAGACGCCCAGCGGCGACCTCATCGCCCGCTGGGCTCCCGATCACCGACTGCTCAACGCGTACGGGCCCACCGAGACCACAGTCTGCGCCACCATCAGCAGCCCGCTGGACGCCGGTACCTCCGCGCCGCCGATCGGCCGTCCGATCAACAACACGCGTACGTATGTGCTCGACGCGGGCCTGCAGCCCGTACCGACCGGCGTCACCGGCGAGCTCTACATCGCCGGCCACGGCCTCGCCC
>NZ_JANUQM010000033.1 GCF_030386795.1 Streptomyces sp. S.PNR 29 | reverse complement strand
GCCCACCAAGACATCCCCTTCGAAACCCTCGTCGAACACCTCAACCCCACCCGCTCCCTCACCCGCCACCCCCTCTTCCAAGTCATGCTCACCTCCAAGTCCGGTTTCGACCCAACGGCCGATCTCCGGGGCCTGGACATGGAGCTGGAGCGGGCCGGCCTGGGAGTCGCCAAGTTCGACCTCTCCTTCAGCCTCGCCGAGTTGTTCACGGAGGACGGCACGCCCAATGGACTCGCCGCATCCGTCGAGTACGCCACCGACCTCTTCGACCATTCGACCGCCCAGCGGCTGACCGGACACCTCACCCGCATCCTCGAGACCGTCGCCGACGATCCCGACCAGCCGATCGGCCGGATCGACATCCTCACCCCCACCGAACGCCGACAACTGCTCGACCACTGGCACACCGACACCACCGACACGTCACCGGTCACCCTCCCGCACCTCTTCGAGAAACAGGCCACAGCCAGGCCCACCGCCCCCGCCCTCATACACGACGACCTCACACTCACCTACGCCCAGCTCAACACCCGCGCCAACCAGCTCGCCCGGCTGCTCATCGCCCACGGAGCCGGACCCGAGCAGCTCATCGCGCTCGCTCTGCCCCGCGGCATCGAGATGGTCACCGCGATCCTCGCCGTCCTCAAGGCCGGCGCCGCCTACCTACCCCTCGACCCCAACCACCCCCTCGACCGCATCACCTACACCCTCCACGACGCCGACCCCCTCCTCACCATCACCACCGGTGAAACCACCAGCTGCCTGCCCACAGACACCCGCTGCATCACCCTCGACGACCCCGCCACCACCCAGGAGCTCGCCGGTCTACCCGAACACAACCCACCCCACACCAGTCACCCCCACCACCCCGCATACATCATCTACACCTCCGGCTCCACCGGCCGGCCCAAAGGCGTCGTTGTCACCCACCACAACGCCACCCGCCTGTTCACCACCACCCGACCAGAACTCGGCTACAGCTCCCACGACACCTGGACCCTCTTCCACTCCTACGCCTTCGACTTCTCCGTCTGGGAAATCTTCGGCCCCCTCCTGCACGGCGGAAAACTCATCATCGTCCCCCACACCACCGCCCGCTCCCCCAAACAATTCCTGCAACTGCTCACCCACCACCAAGTAACCGTCCTCAACCAAACCCCCACCGCCTTCTACCAACTCACCCAGACCGCAACCGACCACCCCCACCTGTCCCGACAACTCAACCTCCACACCATCATCTTCGGCGGCGAAAAACTCGACCCCACCCGCCTCGACCACTGGCACACCCAGCACCCCCACACCCGCCTGGTCAACATGTACGGCATCACCGAAACCACCGTGCACGTCACCCACCACACCCTGACCCCCCAAACAACCAACCCCGGTCAGAGCCCCATCGGCACCCCCCTCCACGACCTGCGCGCCTACACACTCGACGCCACCCTCAACCTGTCCCCCACCGGCGTCCCCGGCGAGCTCTACATCGCCGGCCCCGGCCTCGCCCGCGGCTACCTGGGACGACCCGACCTCACCGCCGAACGCTTCATCGCCAACCCCTACGGCCCACCCGGCAGCCGCATGTACCGCACCGGCGACCTCGCCCGCCGATACACCGACGGCACCCTCCACTACCTCGGCCGCACCGACCACCAAGTCAAGATCCGCGGCTTCCGCATCGAACTCGGCGAAATCGAAACCGCACTAACAAACCACCCCACCGTCGCACAAGCAGCCGTCATCGTCCGCGAGGACCAGCCAGGAGAGTGGGGGCACGTCGTCGCCTATACCGTGCCGGCCGCCGACCGCATCCCGGACGCCTCCGTGCTGCGCACGCATCTGGCCAACGTGCTTCCCGAGTACATGATTCCGTCGGCGTACGTGACGCTGGACGCGCTGCCGCTCACCCCCAACGGCAAGCTCGACACCCAATCCCTCCCGGCACCGCAGATCCGCAGTGAAGCATCCAGGCAGCCCCGGTCTACGCAGGAACAGGTGCTGTGTGAGTTGTTCGCGCAGGTCCTGGGGGTCCCCGAGGTCGGCATCGACGACAGCTTCTTCGACCTCGGCGGCCACTCCCTGCTTGCCACCCGCCTCACCAGCCGCATCCGCACCACCCTCGGCGCGGAAGTACCCATCCGCATGCTGTTCGAAAAGCCCACCGTCGCGGGGTTGTCCGAGCAGTTGTCCAGCACGAAGAAGCCCCGACGCCCCGCGCTGCGTCCTACGCAGAGGTCCAAGGAGGCATGATGATCCCGCTGTCCCACGCCCAGCGCCGCCTGTGGTTCCTCAGCCGCTTCGAGCAGACCGGGGCGACCTACAACATCCCCGTCGTGCTTCACCTGCACGGCTCGCTGGACCTGGCCGCGCTGCGGGCCGCGCTCGGCGACGTCGTCACCCGGCACGAAAGCCTGCGCACCGTCTTCCCTGAAACCGACGGCGAGCCGTACCAGCACGTCCTCGACACCGTCACACCGGATCTCGTCGTGACCACGGTCGAGGAATCCGAACTCGCCAAGGCGCTCACCGAAGCCGGCCGTCACCCCTTCGACCTCACCACCGAAATACCCCTGCGCGCCCACCTGTACCGGCTGGCCGACGACGAGCACGTCCTGCTCATCCTGCTCCACCACATCGCCTCCGACGGCTGGTCGATGGCACCGCTCCTGCGCGACCTGGGAAGCGCATACAACGCCCGCACCACCGGCCAGGCCCCCGACTGGGAACCTCTCCCCGTCCAGTACACCGACTACACCCTCTGGCAACGCGACCTGCTCGGCGACGCCGACGACCCCGACAGCCTGCTCAACGAACAACTCGCCCACTGGCGCACCACCCTGACGGGCATCCCCGAGGAACTCCACCTCCCCACCGACCACCCCCGCCCGGCCAAGGCTTCCTACCGGGGCGCGTCCGTGCGGTTCAGCCTCGATGCCCAGACCCACAGCAAGCTGCTCTCGGTCGCCCGGGCGAACAACGCCAGCCTGTTCATGACCCTCCAGGCCGCCCTGGCCACCCTTCTCACCCGCCTCGGCGCCGGCACCGACATCCCCATCGGCACCCCCATCGCCGGACGCACCGACGAGGCACTGGAGGACCTGGTCGGGTTCTTCGTCAACACCCTCGTCCTGCGCACCGACACGAGCGGCAGCCCCACCTTCCGCGAGCTCCTCTCCCGCATACGCGACACCAACCTCACCGCGTACGCCCACCAGGACGTCCCGTTCGAGACGTTGGTCGAGCACCTCAACCCGACCCGCTCCCTCGCCCGGCATCCGCTCTTCCAGGTCATGCTCGCCCTCCGCGACGAGTTCGAGGCAGCGGCGGAGTTCACCGGCGTCGACGTGGGCATCGAGCGCCCCGCCCTCGACATCGCCAAGTTCGACCTCTCCCTGGCAGCCATCGAGCATCGCGGCGCCGAAGCCGCCGCGGCCGGTGTCAGCCTGGCGTTGGATTACGCAACCGACCTCTTCGACGGCGCGACAGCACAGCGGCTGGCCGACTATCTCATCCGCATCCTCAAGGCCGTCGCCGACGATCCCGACCAGCCGCTCGGTCAAATCGACATCCTCTGCCCGACTGAGCGCCGTCAGTTGCTGACCGAATGGAACGGCAGTGGCGCCCAGTCCGCCCCTGTCACGCTGCCTGCGCTTTTCGAGGCCCAGGTCGCCCGTACCCCCGACGCGGTCGCGGTCCACTCGTGCGACGCCACCCTCACCTACGCGCAGCTCGACGCCCGGGCCAACCAGCTCGCCCATCTCCTGGCGCAGTACGGTGCCGGACCCGAGCGGCTGATCGCCCTTGCCCTGCCCCGGTCGGCGGACATGATCGTCGCGTTGCTGGCGGTACTGAAGTCCGGAGCCGCGTATGTGCCGGTCGATCCGGACTACCCCGCGGACCGCATCAGCTACCTGCTTGAGGACTCGGCCCCGCTGCTCACCCTGACCACCGGCGGGACAGTCCCCCGGCTGCCCGGTGGGACGGACATCCTCGTGCTCGATGCCCCGTCGACCACCGCACGACGCGACGCCCAGGCCACCTCCCCCCTCGGTAGCACCGGTCTCCTGCCCGAGCACCCTGCGTACGTCATCTATACCTCCGGCTCGACCGGCCGCCCCAAGGGCGTGGTGATCCCGCACCAGTCCTTCTGCGCATACCTCGCGGTCTGCGCCGAGAGTTACTCCGGGGTTCGGGGAACCGCCCTGCTGCACTCCCCGCTCGCCTTCGATCTCACCGTCACCTCCCTCTACGGGCCGCTGACCAGCGGTGGCCGGGTTCACGTCGACGAGCTGGACGGTTCGTCCCCGCGTGCCCAGCAGGAGGCACGAACGGCCGTCGACCTGGTGAAGGCGACACCCAGCCATCTCGCGATCCTCGCTGGGCTTCCCAGGGAGTACTCCCCCACCCGAGAGATCGTTCTCGGCGGCGAGGCCCTACCCGGCGACCTCGTGCGGAACTGGCGGGAGAACCACCCGGGCGTAGCCGTCGTGAACGAGTACGGGCCCACCGAGGTCACCGTCGGTTGTATCGCGCACCGCATCGAGCCGGAAGAGCCGATCCTGTCCGGCGATGTGCCGATCGGCCGTCCACTGGGCTCCACACGTGCGTACGTACTGGACTCCGCGCTTCAGCCCATGCCCGTCGGAGTGCCGGGTGAGCTGTACCTCGCGGGTGGCCAGCTCGCCCGCGGCTATCTGGCCCGTGCGGGTCTGACGGCCGAGCGTTTCGTAGCCGACCCGTTCGGTACGACCGGCAGCCGCATGTACCGCACCGGCGACCTCGCCCACTGGACCACCGACGGCAACCTCCACTACGTCGGCCGGGTCGACGAACAGGTCAAGCTGCGCGGCTTCCGCATAGAGCCGGGCGAGGTCGAGGCAGTACTGATGAACCACCCCACCGTCGCGCAAGCCGCTGTCATCGTCCGCGAAGACCAGCCAGGAGACCAACGCATCGCCGCGTACGTGATCCCGGCCGCAGGTGCACAGATCTCCGCGGAGATCCTCCGG
>NZ_JANUQM010000032.1 GCF_030386795.1 Streptomyces sp. S.PNR 29 | reverse complement strand
GGGGGTGTCGGTGGCGGCGGTCAACGGGCCCGCGTCGGTGGTGGTCTCCGGAGAACTGGCCGCTCTGGACCGGCTGGTGGCCATCGGTGAGGGGGAGGGGGTGCGGGTCCGTCGGATCCCGGTGGACTACGCCTCGCATTCGGTGCAGGTGGAGCGGGTTGCCGACCGGTTGGAGCGGGAGCTGGCGGGAGTGTCGCCGGGGACTGGGCGGGTGCCGGTGTATTCGACGGTGGAGGCCGCTTGGGTGGACGGTGGTCGGCTGGATGCCGGGTACTGGGTGCGCAACCTGCGTCGGCCTGTGCGGTTCGAGGAGGCGGTGCGTGGGCTGCTGGACGAGGGCTTCCGGTTCTTCGTCGAGTGCAGCGCCCACCCGGTCCTGGCCCCCGCGATGGAGGACACGCTGGCCGCAGCCGGGTCCCCGGACGCTGTCGTGACGGGAACGCTGCGCCGGGACGAGGGCGGTCCGGAGCGTGTGCTGACGTCGGCCGCCGAGGTCTTCGTCCGCGGTGCGAACGTCGACTGGTCCACCGTCACCGGCACCCCGCACACCCCCACGGATCTGCCCACCTACGCCTTCCAGCGCCGGCGGTACTGGCTGGACGCGCCCGCACCTCACACCACCACCACACCGGACACCGATCCCGTGGACGTGCGGTTCTGGAGCGCCGTGGAGCAGGAGGACATGGGAGCTCTCGCGACGACGCTCGATGTGGAGGGCGCGGCGGACCGGGACTCCCTGGAGGCCGTGCTGTCCCTGCTGTCCCCCTGGCGTCGCGAGCGCCGCAGGAAAACCGCGGTCGATTCCTGCCGCTACCAGTTCGTCTGGCGGCCGCTGACCGGAAGTTCGCGGGTGCGCCTGTCCGGCACCTGGCTCCTGGTCGCACCCCGGGACCGTACGGCTGCGCACGAGCAGCTCGTCGTACGGGTGCGGGACGGTCTCGCAGCGGGCGGGGCCGAGGTGGTCGTCCTCAGGGTGTCCGAGGAGGACACCGACGGCGAGCGTCTCGGCCACCGGATCGCCGAGGAGCTGAAGCACTCCGAGGACACGGATCGCTCACTGGCCGGAGTGCTGTCCCTCATCACCGCGGAATCCGGCGGTGCTGAGGCGGGAACTGCCCTGGCCCTTTCACTGCCGAGCGCCCTCCAGGCCCGTTCCCTCGACGCCCCCCTCTGGTACGTCACCCACAACGCGATGTCCGTGCGACGCGCCGACCGCGTCCACGACGCGACGCAGGCAGCGGTGTGGGCACGCGTCCGTTCGGTCCTTCACGAGAACCCGCAGCAATGGAGCGGGGGCATCGATCTGCCGGAGGCCGTCGACGAGCGCACCCTGCGCAGGATGTGCGGGGTCCTGTCCGGCGGCCACGCAAACGGCAGCGAGCTCGCGCTGCGCGCATCGGGAGCGTTCGTCCGGCGCCTGGTGCGGTACCCCACGGGCGACCGGCCCGCGGCCGCCGCCGGATCGCGCTGGGGCGGCGGCACGGTGGTCATCGCCACGAGCGGTGGGATGCCGGACCCGCAGATCGTGCACTGGGCGGTCGCGGCGGGCGCCGGGCGTGTCGTCCTGGCCGGGCGCGACCTCGGCACGCGAGGCGATGAGACCGCCGAGCTCCGTGACAAGCTCTCGGCCCGGGCCCCCGCGGTCGAACTGAACGCCCGGTCCGTCGATCTGAGCGAACTCGACGCCGTGGCCCGGCTCATGGGCGAGGCCGCCGACATGGAGTCTCACCCCCTGCGGGCGGTGGTGTACGTGGCCGCCGACAGCGCGGTACCGCCGGAGGCCGCCCGGCAGGAGGCGTTGCACCTCCACGAGTGCACGCAGGACCGAGAACTCGACGACTTCGTTGTCATCTCCTCTGCCGAGGGAGCCCTGGCACGGGACGGGCGTACCACCGAGGCGGTGACGCACGCCCTCCTGTCGGTCCTGGTCCAGCAGCGCGCGGCCAGTGGGCTGCCGGCCCTGTCGCTCGCCTGGACTCCCGCAGGCAGATCCGCGTCGCTGCCCGAGGACATCCAGCTCGCCGCGGTGCAGCAGGCTGTGGCGGAGCACCGGCCGGGAACACACCTGCTCATCGGAGACTTCGGCGGGCCGGCGAACGAGGCGGCACTGCCCGGCGCCCTCTTCGCGGAGTCGGCCGACGAGGCAGCAAAGAGCCGGCGTACGGCCGTGGCCGTGGCTGGGGCTGGGGCTGCGGACGGGGAGGCTGAGGCACCGGACCGGGCGCCGTGGGAGCGGCGACTGCGCGGGCAGAGCGAAGCCGAGCAGCGACGCCTCCTGCGTCAGCTGGTGCGGGAACAGGCCGCGATGGTCCTGAAGTTCGACTCGGCCGAAGAGGTGGAGACCGCGCGCCGCTTCCAGGAAGCCGGCATGGACTCAGCACGGGCCTTGGAGCTGCGCAACCGCATCGGTGCCGCGACGGGTCTCCGGCTGCCCACCACCGTGGTCTTCGACCACCCCACGCCGGCCGCGCTGGCGGATCTCCTGCGGACCGAGCTCATGGGCAGCGCGGCCGACCAGGCGGAGGCGTCCCCACAGGCACCGTCCGCGCCGGACGCTTCGGCACCGGACGCTTCCGCATCGGAACCGCTGGCCATCGTCGGCATGAGCTGCCGCTACCCCGGGGACGTACGCTCCGCCGAGGACCTGTGGCGCCTGGTCGCCGAGGGGCGGGACGTGATCGGCGCGTTCCCGGCGGACCGCGGCTGGGACCTGGACACGCTGTTCGACGACGACCCCGGGCGGGCGGGTACGAGCTACACCCGGCAGGGCGGGTTCCTGCGGGACGCGGCGGAGTTCGACGCGGCGTTCTTCGGGATCTCGGCGAGCGAGGCGCTGGCGATGGATCCGCAGCAGCGGCTGATGCTGGAGACCTCGTGGGAGGCGCTGGAGCGGGCGGGCATCGATCCGCACGCGCTGAAGAACACGTCGACCGGGGTCTTCGCAGGCGCCATGGCGCAGGACTACGCGCCGCGGCTCGCCGCCCTGCCGGAGGAGCTCGAAGGCCGGATGCTGGCGGGCAACGCCGCGAGCGTGGTCTCCGGCCGGGTCGCCTACACGCTCGGTCTTGAGGGCCCCGCGGTGACCGTCGACACGGCCTGTTCGTCGTCGCTGGTGGCCCTGCACCTGGCGGCGCAGGCGCTGCGGAACGGCGAGTGCTCACTGGCGCTGGCGGGTGGGGTGACGGTGATGGCGAGCCCGCTCGCGTTCGTGGAGTTCAGCCGGCAGCGGGGGCTCGCACCGGACGGCCGGTGCAAGGCGTTCTCGGCCGACGCGGACGGCACGGGCTGGGCCGAGGGCGCCGGAGTCGTCGTACTGGAACGACTCTCGGACGCCCGCCGCAACGGCCACCCGGTGCTGGCCGTACTGCGCAGCTCGGCTACCAACCAGGACGGCGCGAGCAACGGGCTGACAGCCCCCAACGGCACCGCCCAGGAACGGGTGATCCGTCAGGCCCTCGCCAAGGCGGGCCTGACGGGCGCCGACGTGGACGCGGTGGAGGCCCACGGCACGGGCACCACGCTCGGCGATCCGATCGAGGCACAGGCCCTGCTGGCCACCTACGGCCAGGACAGGGCCGGGGACCGGCCGCTCTGGCTCGGCTCGCTCAAGTCGAACATCGGCCACGCACAAGCGGCCTCCGGCATCGGTGGTGTGATCAAGACGGTGATGGCGCTGCGCCACGCCGTACTGCCCCAGACGCTGCACGCCGACGAACGTTCCCCCCACGTGGACTGGTCGGCGGGCGCCGTGGAGTTGCTGACCGAACCCCGGGAATGGCCGGCCACCGGTCACCGGCCACGGCGCGCCGCCGTCTCCTCGTTCGGCATGAGCGGCACGAACGCCCATGTCATCCTTGAGGAGGCGCCTGAACAGGCATCCGCACGGACGCCTGAACAGACACCCGCACCGACACCTGAAGACTCCGCGCCTGCGAGCCATGACGCCCAGGCCGGACCGGCCGCGCTGCCCTGGCTCCTCTCAGCGAAGTCCCCAGCGGCCCTGCGCGCCCAGGCGGCGTCCCTGTGGAACCACATCGACGCCCGGCCGTCCCTCGCTCCCCGTGATGTCGCCTACTCGCTCGCCGTCACGCGCGCCGCGCTCGACTACCGCGCGCTGCTGTCGGCGGAGGACCCCGAGGAGACACGCGAGGCCCTGGCCGCCCTCGCCGCCGGAGAGCCGTCGCCCAAGGTCACATACGGGATCGCCGACCCCGAGCGCAGGACCGCCTTCCTGTTCACCGGGCAGGGCAGCCAGCGCCTGGGCATGGGCCGGCTGCTGTACGCGGCGTACCCGCCCTTCGCCGAGGCCCTGGACACCGTGTGCGCCCACTTCGACCTGCACACCGAGACGCCTCTGCGCGAAGTCGTGTTCGCCGAACCGGGCACCGCGGCAGCCGGGCTGCTGGACCGTACGGAGTACACCCAGCCGGCCCTGTTCGCCTTCGAGGTCGCGATGTTCCGGCTGCTGGAGGTCTGGGGCGTGACCCCGGACTTCCTGCTCGGGCACTCGATCGGGGAACTGGCCGCCGCACATGTGTCCGGGGTGCTCCCGCTCGCCGACGCCTGCGCGCTGGTGGCCGAGCGCGGCAGGCTGATGCAGGCGCTGCCCGAGGGCGGTGCCATGGCGGCGGTCCAGGCGACCGAGACCGAACTCGCCTCCCTGATCGCGGACCGGGAAGACCGGGTGGCCGTCGCCGCGGTGAACGGGCAGCGGTCCGTCGTCGTCTCGGGCGACGAGGACGTGGTCCTGGAGATCGCTGAACACTGGGCGGCGCGGGGACGGAAGACCAAGCGGCTGCACGTCGGCCACGCCTTCCACTCCCCGCACATGGACGGCATGCTGGACCGCTTCCGCGAGCTGGCGCGGACCCTGACGTACCACGCTCCGCGCATCCCGCTGGTGTCGAACGTGACCGGCAGGGTGGTGGCCGCCGAGGAGATCGCCACGCCCGAGTACTGGGTGCGCCACGTCCGGGAGGCGGTGCGCTTCCGGGACGGCATCAAGGAGTTGTCCGCCCTCGGCGTGAACACGTTCGTCGAAGTGGGGCCCGGCGGCGCGCTCGCCGCGATGGCGCAGGACTGCCTCGACGAGCGGGACGAGCGGGAGAACCAGCAGGAACAGCCGTCGGCCCGGACGGAACCGGTCACGGTGATCACCGCCGCCGCGCACTCCGCGGGGCCGGAGCACGGAGCCGTGCTCGAAGCCCTGGCCACGCTCCACATCCACGGACTGGAACCGGACTGGCACGCGGTGTTCTCGGGCAGCGGAGCCCGTACCGTCGACCTGCCCACCTACGCCTTCCAGCGGCAGCGGTACTGGCTGGACAGCAGCCGGCCGGCAGCTCCTGTGTCCGACGCGCATTCCGGATCCACGGGCAACCCGCTCGGGGAGGGCATGCGGTACGTCGAGCGGTGGCGCCCGTGGACCTCTCTCGGCCTGCCGGTCCTGCGTGGCCACTGGATCGTCGCCCTCCCGGCCGACCAGGCCGACAGCACACTCGCGCAGGCCTGCCTCACGGGCCTGCGCCGCCGAGGCGCCGACGTCCACCCGCTCCTCGTCGAGCCCGGCACGGCCGACCGGTCCACCGTGGCACAGCGGATGCACCGGACCGCGTCCGACATCGCGAGCAACGGAGGAACAGTCAGTGGCGTCCTCTCGCTGCTGGCCGCGCTCGCCACGGACACCACGTGGGTGTCCGCCGCGCCGCCGTCCGGCCTGGAGATGACGCTGGCGCTCGTCCAGGCCCTGGGCGATACGGGTGTCGAGGCTCCGGTGTGGTGCCTGACGCGCGGCGCGGTGTCCGCCGCCGGCGCTGCGGCAAAGGACTTCGACGACCGTACGGTGAGCCCAGCCCAGGCCGCCGTGTGGGGGCTGGGCAGGGTGGTGGCCGTCGAGCACCCCGAACGCTGGGGCGGGCTCATCGACATCCCCGCAGACACCGGGCCTGCCGCATGGGGCAGCCGGCAGGACACCGACCGGCTGTGTTCCGTGCTCGCCGACCCGGCGGGAGAAGACCAGATCGCGCTGCGCCCCGGCGGCGCTCACGTACGGAGACTGGTACGGGCCGCGTCGGACCGACGTCCGGCCCCGGACGGAACCGAAAGCGCGGGGGCCTGGCAGCCCAAGGGGACGGTGCTCGTCACCGGCGGCACCGGCGCGCTCGGTGCCCAGGTCGCCCACTGGCTCGCCGCGGCGGGTGCCGAACACCTCGTCCTGGTCAGCCGCCGCGGGGAACAGGCCTCCGGTGCCCGCCGACTGCGGCAGGAGCTGGCAGCCGCCGGAGCGGCGGTGACCATCGCGGCGTGCGACGTATCCGACCGCTCGTCGGTGGCACGCCTGCTGGCGACGCTGCCCGACGGCCCGCAGCTGACCGCGGTCGTGCACACCGCGGGCGTGGTGGACGACGGCGTGGTCGACGCACTGGCTCCGGAGCGTCTGGCGACAGTCCTGGGGCCGAAGGCGAACGCCGCGATCCACCTCCACGAACTCACCCGGGACAGGAACCTGGAGGCGTTCATCCTCTTCTCCTCCGTCGCCGGAGCCGTGGGCAACCCGGGCCAGGCCAACTACGCCGCCGCCAACGCCGTCCTCGACGCCCTCGCCCAGCGGCGCCGGGCCCAGGGCCTGACAGCCACGTCGATCTCCTGGGGACCCTGGGCCGGGGCGGGGATGGCGGAAGGCGAGATCGCCGACGGGCTCGCCCGACGAGGTGTGACGGCCATGTCCGCCGCCACCGCCATGGTCGCGTTCGCGTCAGCGGCGCACAGTGAGGACGCGGGATTCGTCTGTGCCGACATCGACTGGGACCGGTTCCTGGAGCAGGAAGCGGGGGAGTGGCGTCAGCCGTTGTTCGACGAACTCTCCTCCCTCCGGACCGCCAGGCCGGGGACCGATGAGCCCGCCGACGCGTCAACGGCCGACGCGGCCGGGACCGCACTGCGCCGTCGGCTGCTCGCGGTCCCGGCCGCCGAGCGGGAACGTCTACTGCTGGACCTGGTACGCAAGGAGACCGCTGCCGCTCTGGGCCATCACGGCCTGGACCAGGTACGCCCGTCCGGCGGCTTCCTCGACCTGGGAGTCGACTCCCTGACCGCAGTCCGACTGCGCAACCGCATGCGCGCCGCCACAGGCCTGAGCCTGTCCACCACGCTCCTCTTCGACCATCCGACCCCAGCGGCCCTGGCCCGGCACCTCGACGCCGCGCTGGACGCCGAGGAATCCCCCGGCACCCGGAACGGGGCGACAGGGACGTCCGACTCCGTGCTGGCCCAGGTAGGCAGTCTGGAACAGGTGCTGGCCTCCACCCCGCCCGAGCCGAAGGTACGGGAACAGATCGTCGAACGCCTTCAGGCGCTCATCTCCCAATGGCACCCCGACGCCTCTCAGCCCGCCGCCGCACGCGGGGGAACCGATCTGGACGAGGCATCCGACGATGAGCTGTTCGGGCTCATCGGCGAGGAATTCGGCATCTCCTGAGCCATCGGCAGTCTTTAGCATTCGCCCTATCGCGGAGGAACCGCATCATGAGCGACGACAAACTCCGTTACTTCCTCAAGCGGGTCACAGCGGAGCTGCGAGAAACAAAGGATCGGCTGGAACGGTTCGAACAGCAGAACAACGAGCCGATCGCGATCGTGGGGATGGGGTGTCGTTTTCCGGGGGGTGTGTCCTCTCCGGAGGATCTGTGGCGTGTTGTTGTGGGCGGGGTGGATGCTGTGGGTGGGTTTCCCGCGGATCGGGGTTGGGATCTGGCGGGGTTGTTCGATGGGGATCCGGAGCGTGTGGGGGCGAGTTAC
>NZ_JANUQM010000031.1 GCF_030386795.1 Streptomyces sp. S.PNR 29 | reverse complement strand
TTTCCTGCGGCCGGTGCCTCCGGGTGTGACGGGTGAGTTGTATCTGGCGGGTCCGGGGGTGGCCCGTGGCTATGTCGGCCGACCCGGCCACACCGGGGAGCGGTTCGTCGCCTGCCCGTATGTGCCTGGTGAGCGTATGTACCGCACGGGGGACCTGGCCCGTTGGACGCCGGACGGTGAGTTGCTGTTCGCGGGGCGTGCGGACGCTCAGGTCAAGGTCCGTGGGTTCCGGGTCGAGCTGGGCGAGATCGAGGCGGTGCTGGCGGGTCATGAGGGTGTCGCGGCCTCGGTGGTGGTGTTGCGGGAGGATCGGCTGGTCGGCTACGTCGTGGCGGTTGCGGGCGGTGTGGTCGATGAGCAGGAGTTGCGGGCCTATCTGTCGGGCCGGTTGCCGGAGTTCATGGTTCCGGCGGATGTGATGGTGCTGGAGGCCTTGCCGTTGACTCCCAACGGCAAGGTGGACCGGGCGGCGCTCCCGGTCCCGGACTTCGCCGCGCGGGCGTCGGGCCGTGAGCCGCGCACCGAGACCGAGCGGGTGCTGTGCGAGCTGTTCGCCGAGGTGCTGGGCCTGGACCGGGTCGGTGTGGACGACAGTTTCTTCGCTCTGGGCGGCGACTCCATCAGCTCGATGCAGCTCGCCTCACGGGCCCGCCGCGCCGGACTGACGCTCACCCCGCGTCAGGTCTTCGAGCAGAAGACGCCGGAGCGGTTGGCCGACGTGGTGGAGAAGGCCGCGCGGCAGCCCACGGAGGTTGACGCCGGAACCGGTGAGGTGGCGTGGACCCCGGCGATGCTGGCGCTGGGCGAGGAGGCGGTGCGTCCGGGGTTCGCGCAGTGGATGACCGTGGGAGCGCCGGCCGGGCTCCGGCTGGACGTGCTCACGGCCGGTCTCCGAGCCGTACTGGACACGCACGACATGCTGCGGGCCCGTGCGGTACCCGGCGAGCGGAAGCTCGTGGTGGGTGAGCCGGGTTCGGTGGACGCCGCCGCGCTGGTCTCCCGGGCGGAGGCGGGATCGCCGGAGGAGCTCGCACGGGAGGCCGTGAGGCGTCTGGATCCGGCGGCGGGCGTGATGATCCAGCTGGTCTGGGTCGACGCCGGACCGGACGCGATGGGGCAACTCGTGCTGGCAGCACACCATGTGGTGACCGACGGCGTGTCCTGGCGGGTGTTGCTGCCGGACCTCCAGGCGGCCTGCGAGGCGGTCGCCGACGGACGCGACCCGGTACTGGACCCCGTCGGCACGTCCTTCCGGCGCTGGTCGCAGCTGCTGTCCGAGCAGGCGGTGTCCGAGGAACGGATCGCCGAACTCGGCGCGTGGAAAGCCCTGTTGGGTGAACCCGAGGCCCCCTTGGGCGGTCGCGCTCTGGACCCGGTGACGGACACCGCCGGCACTCTGCGCCGCCGCTCGTGGGTGATTCCGGCGGAGCAGGCGGCCGTGCTGGTGGAGCGGATGCCGGCCGCGTTCCACTGCGGGGTGCACGAGGTGCTGCTCGCCGGTCTCGCGGGCGCCGTGGCGCACTGGCGGCGGGCCCCGGGCGTGCTGGTGGACATCGAGGGGCACGGGCGTGAGCCGGTCGACGGGGTGGACCTGTCCCGCACGGTGGGCTGGTTCACCAGCTCGCATCCGGTGCGGCTCACGGTGCCCGTTGGTCAGTTGGACGAGGCTATGGCCGGTGGGCCGGCCGCCGGTAGCTTGGTGAAAGCGGTCAAGGAGCAGGTGCGGGCGGTGCCGGGAGACGGGCTCGGTTACGAACTGCTGCGGCACCTCAACCCCGAGACCGCTCCCGCCCTCCAGGCCGCCCCGGCCCCGCAGATCGGCTTCAACTACCTGGGCCGGTTCGCCTCGGGCGGCGCCGCGGAGCCGGTCCGGGCCTGGCAGCCGACGGGCATGATCGGCGGTTCGGGGGACGGGGAGACACCCGCACGCTACGTACTGGAAGCCGGTGCCGTGGTCCAGGACACCCCGGCCGGGCCCGAGGTGACGATCGTCCTGACCTGGGCGGGGCGGCTGCTGGGGGAGGCCGACGCGGACCGGCTGGGCCGGAACTGGCTCGCGCTGCTGGGCGGTCTGGCCGACCACAGCAGGTCCGAGGACGCGGGCGGACACACCCCCTCCGACTTCTCCCTGCTCGACCTCGCGCAGGACGAGGTCGACGAGTTCGAGACCGGCTTCACGGACCCCGACCGCCTCTGAGACACCTCTTCATCAACCTTGTCCTCCCGTCACCTGTCCGGCCCGCCGCCCTAGCACGTCGTCGCCATGACCGCTGTGAGGAGACAGAACGATGACCCGATCCCGCGTCGAGGACGTCTGGCCGCTGTCGCCGTTGCAGGAGGGACTGCTCTTCCACGCCTCCTTCGACGACCGAGGACCGGACGTCTACCAGGGGCAGCGGATGCTGGAACTGGTCGGGCCGCTGGACACGGGCCGGCTGCGGCGGACGTGGGAGGCGCTGCTGTCCCGGCACAGCGCGCTGCGCGCGGGTTTCCGTGGCCGCAAGTCGGGTGAGGCGGTGCAGGTGATCGCCCGCCGGGCGGAGCTGCCGTGGCGGGAGGAGGACCTCTCCGGGCTGGCGGAGCACGAGGCACTGGCGGAAGTGAAACGTTTGGCCGCGCGGGAGCGGGCGGAGCGGTTCGACCCGGCGGTCCCGCCGCTGATCCGGCTGCTGCTCGTCCGGCTCGCCGACGAACGGCACCGGCTCGTCGTCACCAGCCACCACCTGGTGATGGACGGCTGGTCGCTCGCCGTGCTGTTCAACGAGTTCATCGCCGTGTACGGCGCGCACGGTGACACGCGCGCCCTGCCCCGGACCGCCTCCTACCGTGACTACCTGGCCTGGCTCGGCCGCCAGGACAAGGAGGCCGCGCGCACCGCCTGGCGTACGGAACTCGCCGGCCTCGACGAGCCGACCCTGGTGGCACCGGCCGACCCGGGCCGCACGCCGGTGTCCCCGCGGAGCCTGATCACCCGCCTGTCCGAGGAACTCACCGCGGAGACGACCCGGTTGGCCCGTCGGCTGGGGCTGACCGTGAACACGGTGGTGCAGGGCGCGTGGGCGCTGCTGCTCGCGCGGCTGTCCGGCCGTACGGACGTGGTCTTCGGCGCCACCGCGGCGGGCAGGCCCACCGACCTGCCCGGAGCGGAGTCCATGATCGGGCTCTTCATCAACACCCTGCCGGTACGGGTTCGGCTCGACGGCGCACAGCCCGTGTCCGACCTGCTCGCCGACCTCCAGGAACGGCAGTCCGCTCTCATGGCCCACCAGCATCTCGGGCTGCCGGAGATCCAGCGGCTGGCGGGACCCGGGGCGGTCTTCGACACGATCGTCGTGTACGAGAACTACCCGCGCCCGCCCGAGGAGCCGCCCGCCCCCGACGCGTTCGCCGTCCGGTTCCTCGACGGCGAGGAGGCCGCGCACTACCCGCTCACCCTGGTCGTCGCGCCCGAGGGCGCCCGCATGGCCGTCAAGCTGGACTACCGGCCCGACGTGTTCGACGAGCGGCAGGCCGCCGACGTGACCCGGCGGCTGGTGCGGGTGCTGGAGCAGATCGTGGCGGCACCGTCGACGCCGGTGGGCGGGGTGGACGTCCTGGACGCCGCCGAGCGGGCGTCGGTGCTGACGGAGTGGAACGCGACCCGGGCCCCGGTGCCGGGTGCGTCGGTTCCGGAGCTGTTCGCCCGGCGTGTGCGGCACGCGCCGGAGGCGGTGGCCGTGGTGGACGGCGAACGGGTCCTGACGTACGCGGAGCTGGACACGGCGGCGGGACGGCTCGCGGGGTACCTGGCCGACGCGGGTGTGCGGCGGGGCGACCGGGTCGCGGTGGTGATGGAGCGGTCGGCGGAGCTGCTGGTCGCCCTGCTGGGGGTGTGGCGGGCCGGTGCGGCCTACGTGCCCGTGGACACGGACTACCCGGCGGAGCGGGTGGCGTTCCTGCTGGCGGACTCCGCTCCGGCGGCCGTGCTGTGCACCGGGCGGACCCGCACCGTCGTGCCGGCCGGCGTGGCCCCCGTCGTGGAGCTGGACGACGCACGGGTGGTGTCCGAGCTCGCCGGACGTGCGGCCGAGGCTGCGACCGTCGCGGTGGGAGCGGACGACGTGGCGTACGTGATGTACACCTCGGGGTCGACGGGTGCGCCGAAGGGCGTGGCCGTCCCGCACGGCGGTGTGGCCGGACTCGTCGGTGACGCCGGCTGGTCGCTGGGGCCCGAGGACGCGGTGCTGATGCACGCGCCGCACGCGTTCGACGTGTCCCTCTACGAGGTGTGGGCGCCGTTGGCGGCCGGCGGGCGCGTGGTCGTGGCCGCCCCGGGCGTGGTGGACGCGCCCCGCATCCGGGAGGCGGTGGCCGGCGGAGTGACGGCGGTGCACGTCACCGCGGGCTTGTTCCGGGTGCTGGCGGACGAGTCGCCGGAGTGCTTCACGGGTTTGCGCGAGGTGCTGACCGGCGGTGACGTCGTACCGGCGGGTGCGGTGGCGCGGGTCCGGGAGGCGTGCCCGGACGTCGCGGTGCGGCACCTGTACGGGCCGACCGAGGTCACTCTGTGCGCGACGTGGCATGTGCTGGAGCCAGGGGCGGCCGACGGCGGGGCGCTGCCGATCGGGCGTCCGCTGGCCAACCGGCGGGTGTACGTCCTGGATCCCTTCCTGCGGCCGGTCCCGCCCGGTGCGACAGGCGAGCTGTATGTGGCGGGCAGTGGTCTGGCGCGCGGGTATCTCGGGCGGGCCGGGCTGACGGGGGAGCGGTTCGTGGCCTGCCCGTGGGCCGTCGGCGAGCGGATGTACCGGACGGGGGACCTGGCCCGATGGACGGCTCACGGTGAGCTGCTGTTCGCGGGGCGGGCGGACGCGCAGGTGAAGGTCCGTGGGTTCCGGGTGGAGCTGGGCGAGATCGAGGCGGCGCTCGCCGGGCACGAGGGCGTGGCACAGGCCGTCGTGACGGCGTGGGACGCGGAGGGGGCCGGCGACAAGCGGCTGGTCGGTCACGTCGTCGCGGAGGACGCGGAGGCCGGGGTCGATCCCGAGGAGCTGCGGGCGTATCTGGCGGGCCGGTTGCCCGAGTTCATGGTGCCGGCGGCGGTGATCGTGCTGGACGAGCTGCCGTTGACGGTGAACGGGAAGGTGGACCGGGCGGCGCTGCCCGCGCCCGACTTCGCCGCCCGGGCGTCGGGCCGTGAGCCGCGGACGGAGACCGAGCGGGTGCTGTGCGCGCTGTTCGCCGAAGTGCTCGGCCTGGACCGGGTCGGCGCGGACGACGGCTTCTTCGCCCTGGGCGGCGACTCCATCAGCTCGATGCAGCTCGCCTCTCGGGCCCGCCGCTCCGGACTGGCCCTGACCCCGCGCCAGGTCTTCGAGGAGAAGACCCCGGAACGGCTCGCGGCCGTCGCGCGGCCCGTCGGGAAGGCCGCCGCGACCACCGACGTGGGCGTCGGCGAGGTGGCGTGGACTCCGGTGATGCGGGCGTTGGGCGAGGACGCGGTACGACCGGGGTTCGCGCAGTGGATGACCGTGGGAGCGCCGGCCGGGCTGCGCCTGGACGTGCTGACCGCCGGTCTGGCCGCCGTACTGGACACCCACGACATGCTGCGGGCGCGGACGGTGCCCGGCGAACCGAAACTCGTGGTGGGTGAGCGCGGGTCGGTGGACGCCGCCGCGCTGGTCTCCCGCGTGGAGGCGGGATCGCCGGACCAGCTGGCCCGGGAGGCCGTGACGCGTCTGGACCCGTCGGCCGGCGTGAACGTGCAGCTGGTGTGGCTGGACGCGGGCCCGGGCGAGACGGGCCGCCTGATCGTGGCCGCGCACCACCTGGTCGTGGACGGTGTCTCCTGGCGCGTGCTGCTGCCCGACCTCCAGGCCGCCTGCGAGGCGGTCGCCGACGGGCGCGCGCCGGTGCTCGAAGCGGTGGGCACGTCCTTCCGGCGCTGGTCGCACCTGCTGCACGAGCAGGCGGCCTCCGCGGCACGGGTCGCCGAACTCGACGCCTGGACAGCCCTGCTGGGCGAACCGGAAGCCCCCCTGGGCGCTCGCCCCCTCGACCCGGCCGTGGACACCGCCGACACCCTGCGCCAGCAGACCTGGCTCCTGCCCGCCCGGCGGACGGCCACCCTGCTGGGGCGCACCGCGGCGGCGTTCCACTGCGGCATGGAGGACGTCCTGCTGGCAGCGCTGGCCGGCGCGGTCGCCCACGGCCGGACGGACCTCGCCACCACACTCCTCGTCGACGTCGAGGGCCACGGGCGTGACACCGTCGCGGACACCGATCCGTCCCGTACCGTCGGCTGGTTCACCAGCTCCCACCCGGTGCGCCTGGACGTGGCCGGAGTCGACCTGGACGACGCGCGGGCCGGCGGGCAGGCCGCGGGCACTCTGCTGAAGGCGGTCAAGGAGCAGGTGCGGGCCGTGCCGGGCGACGGCCTCGGCTACGAACTGCTGCGCCACCTCAACCCCGAGACCGCCCCCGTCCTCCAGGCCGCACCCGCCGCCCAGATCGGCTTCAACTACATGGGCCGCACCGGCGCCCCGGCCCAGGGCTCCTCCGGCCCGTGGCAGTCGGCCGGCGACACGGCGCTCGGCGGCTCGGTCGCCCCGGACATGCGGCTGCGGCACGCCCTGGAGGTGAACGCCGCCGTCCGGGACACCCCGGACGGGCCCGAGCTGGAGCTCAGGCTGAGCTGGCCGGCCGGCGCCCTGACGGACGGCGAAGCGGAACGGCTGGGCGACACCTGGCTGACGATGCTGGACGGGCTGGCCGAGCACACCGACACCCCCGGCGCGGGCGGCCACACGCCCTCCGACTTCCCGCTGGTCCGTCCCCTGACGCAGGAGAACGTGGACCAGCTCCAGGCCGCCGTACCGGGACTGACGGACATCTGGCCGCTGTCCCCGTTGCAGGAGGGCATGCTGTTCCACGCCACCTTCGACGAGGACGGCCCGGACGTCTACCAGAGCCAGCGGACACTCGCCCTCGACGGCCCCCTGGACGCGGCCCGGCTGCGCGCCTCGTGGGAGGGGCTGGTGGCGCGCCACGAAGCGCTCCGGGCGGGCTTCCACCGGCTGGCCTCGGGCGAGGCCGTGCAGGTCGTCGTCCGGGACGCGGTGCTGCCGTGGCGGGAGACCGACCTGTCCGGCCTGACCGAGCACGACGCGTTCGCCGAGCTGGAGCGGCTCGCCGCCGAGGAGCGAGCGGCACGGATCGACGTCCGCACCCCTCCGCTGCTGCGGCTGCTGCTGGTCCGGCTCGCCGGCGAACGGCACCGGCTGGTCATCACCAGCCACCACATGGTCGCCGACGGCTGGTCGACGCCGATCATGTTCAACGAGGTGTCCGCCGCGTACGAGGAGCGCCCCCTGCCGGCCCGCGCTCCCTCCTACCGCGACTACCTCGCCTGGCTGGACCGCCAGGACGGGGAGGCCGCGCGCGCCGCCTGGCGTACGGAGCTCGCCGGCCTCGACGAACCGACCCTGGTGGCCACCGCCGACCTCATGGACCGGGCGCAGGTCATGGCCGAGGAGAGCGCGGTGGAACTCTCCGGGGAGACCACCCGGGCCCTGACCGACCTGGCCCGCAGCCGGGGCCTGACCCTGAACACCCTGGTGCAGGGTGCGTGGGCGCTGGTGCTGGCCCGGCTGGCCCGGCGTACCGACGTCGTCTTCGGCGCCACCGTCGCGGGACGCCCGGCGGAGATACCCGGCATCGAGTCCATGGTCGGACTGTTCATCAACACCCTGCCCGTGCGGGTGCGGCTCGACCCCCGGCAGCCGATGACGCAGATGCTCGCGGCGCTGCAGCGGCACCAGTCCGAACTGATGCCCCACCAGCACATGGGTCTTTCCGACATCCAGGCGATCGCGGGATCCGGTGCCGGCTTCGACACGATGCTGATGTTCGAGAACTACCCCAAGAACACCACCACCCTCGCCGGTCCCGACGGCGAGCACGTCGGCTTCACGATGGCCCAGATGAACACCCAGGCCGGCACGCACTACCCGCTGGCGGTGAGCGTCGTCCCCGACGGACGGCTCCAGGTGCGGGTGACCTACCGCCCGGACGTGTTCGACCGGCAGGAGGCCGTGCGGGTGGGACAGCGCCTGGTGCGGGTCCTGGAACAGCTGGCGGTCGATCCTGAGGTGCCCGTCGGCCGGGTCGACGTGCTGGACGAGTCCGAGCGGTCGCGGGTGACGGTGTCCTGGAACGACACGGCGGGGGCTGT
>NZ_JANUQM010000030.1 GCF_030386795.1 Streptomyces sp. S.PNR 29 | reverse complement strand
GGCGTTGTTGCTGAAGGAGGTGACGAGGATGACGACGATCGGCAGCGCCAGGAACAGCAGGATCACGGTGGCGACGGCGGTCAGCGTGATCCGTCCGGCCAGGCTCTTGCGCAGCTCCATCATGACGCGCTCCTCTTCTTACGGCTGGCGCCGAGCGAGGTCACGACCTTGACCAGCAGCAGTCCGGCCAGGGTCAGCACCAGCAGGATGACGCCTTGTGCGGCCGCCCCGTTCCACTGGTTCTCCTTGGTCACCTGCTGGTTGATGAGGGTGGCGATCATCGTCTGGTCGGGTCCGCCCATCAGGGCGGGGGTGATGTAGTAGCCCAGCGAGAGGATGAAGCTGAGCAGTCCGGCGCTGGCCAGGCCGGGGGCGACCAGCGGCAGGTAGACCCGGCGGAAGATCGTCACGCGTCCCGCGCCCATGCTGGCCGCGGCCGCCAGCAGTCGGCGGTCCACCCCGCGCATCACGCCGTACAGCAGCAGCACCGTGTACGGGAGCATCATCGAGGTGGTGCCGATGACCACACCGAGCTCGTTGTAGAGCAACTGGAACGGCGTGCCGGGGACCGACATGGCGGCCAGGGTCTCGTTCACCAGGCCCTTGTCACCCAGCAGGATGATCCAGCCGTAGGTGCGCACCAGAGCGCTGATGAAGTGCGGCACCACCACGACCAGCATGGCCAGGCCCGCCCACAGGGGCTTGAGCCGGGAGATCGCCTGGGCCAGGAGGAACCCGAAGACCAGGCTGAGCAGCGCCGTCTCGGCGGAGATCCGCAGCGTAGTGATCAGGACGGACAGGTTGACGCCTGTCAGCGCGTCGGCGTACCAGTGCAGCGTGAACGATCCGTCGGCGTTCTTCAGGCTCAGCAGCAGCGTGCTGAAGATCGGGTAGACGAACAGCACCAGCAGGTAGACGACGACCGGCAGCGCGTACAGGATCCCGATGCGGGTCCGGCGCGAGGCCAGGAGCTTGCGCGGACGGGCGGGGACGGTGGCGGTGAGGGCGGCCATGGCTCACCCTGCCTGTTCGGTCGGGAAGAGGTTGACGTCGTCGGGGTCGGCGGTGATCCCGACCCGCTCGCCGGCGACCGGGCCCCGGCCGGCCGGTACCTCCAGGCGCAGCAGTGGCCCCTGACCGCCGTCGATGCGCACACCGGCGCGCACCAGGGTGCCCACGTAGGTGGCGGTCTCGACCGTGCCGGTACAGAATCCGTCGTCGGTGGCACAGGCCCGCAGCCGGCCCGGCTGCACGGCGACCTTGACCTGAGCGCCGGAAGGCAGCTGGTGGCGGCGTGCCTTGAGCAGACCACCACTGGCATCGAGGCGGACCAGGGTGTGCTCATCGGTGTGCTGCTCGACGCGGCCGGGCAGGAAGTTGGCCGCACCGAGGAAGTCCGCCACGAACGGCGTCTTGGGCCGCTCGAACAGCTCCCTGGGGGTGTCGAACTGCTCGATCAGACCGTTGCGCATCACCGCGATACGGTCCGACATCACCAGCGCCTCTTCCTGATCATGCGTCACATAAATGACGGTCAGGCCCAGTTCCTGCTGGATGGTCTTGATCTCGACCTGGAGCTGGTCACGGAGCTTCTTGTCCAGCGCGCCCAGCGGCTCGTCCATGAGGATCACCGGCGGCCGGTAGACCAGCGCCCGGCACAACGCGACACGCTGCTGCTGCCCACCGGACAGCTCACGCGGCCTGCGGCCACCGAACCCGGACAGACCCGCGATCTCCAGCGTCTCCCCCACCCGCCTGCGGATCTCGTCCTTGCCCACGCCGCGCAGGGTGAGCGGGAACGCGACGTTCTCAGCGACCGTCATGTGCGGGAAAAGCAGATACTGCTGGAAGACGAAACCCAGGCCCCGCTTCTGCGGCGCGAGGCGTGTGACATCCCGGTCCCCGACGGTGATGGTGCCGGAATCGGGTTCACAGAACCCGGCGATCATCATCAGCGTCGTGGTCTTGCCCGACCCCGAGGCGCCGAGGAAGGTGACGAACTCCCCCGCCGCGATCTCCATGGACGCCTCGTCGACAGCGACAACGTCCCCGTACGTCTTACGCAGAGCCACCACCGACAGCGACTTGCCGGTCGCGGTGGCCGGCTTGCCACCGGCCACCTTCACGGCCGGTGCCGCGACACCGAATTCAGCCACGAGCCCACTCCAACCAGCGCTTGGTGACGGCCGCTTCGTTCTTCAGCCACCAGTCGATGTCCGCGTCGAAACCCTTGTCGTAGTACTTCGGCGCCCCCGCGAGCGCATTGCGCTCATCCTCCGTGAGCTTGGCGTAGGCCAGCGGAGACGACGGGTTCGACGGGAAGGCCTTCGCCAGGGCGGCCTGGCTCTCCGCACGCAGCGAGAAATCCATCAGCTTGTAGGCGTTGTCCACGTTCGCCGCGCCCTTGGCGATGGCATAGCCCTGGAACTGGCGGCGCATGCCGTTGAGCTGCCGCTCCACCGGCACACCCTGCTTCTGCAGATCGGCGATCCGGCCGTCCCAGACCGTGGACATCGTCACCTCCTGACGGCTGAGCAGCACACCAGGCAGCGGGCCACTGTCCCAGAACTTCTTGATGTGCGGCCGCAGCCGGGTCAGCACCTTGAAGGCACGGTCCACATCCAGCGGATACAGCTTGTCCATCGGCACACCGTCGGCCAGCAGCGCGAACTCCAGCTCCGGCAGGTCACCGTCCGGGTGGACCATCGCACGGTCGCCCTTGAACGCCCGGGTGTCCCAGAAGTCCGCCCACGACTCCGGCTTGCGACCGCCGAAGGCATCCGTGCGGTAGGCGATGCACTGGCCGTAGAAACTGCTGCCAATGGCATGGTCGGTGACCTGGTTCTCGGGAATCTTCGCGCTCTTCACGCTCTTGACCCGGTCGCGGTCCAGCGTCTCCAGAGCGTCCTGCGCCACGTACTTGAGGTGAGACATCATCGAGTTGTTGATGAGGTCACACTGCGGGCGGCCCTGCTTGATCTGCGCAAGGAGCGGGGCGTCGTCCAGGTTCAGCACCTTGACGCTGATACCGGTCTCCTGCGTGAACGGCGTGTAGATCGCCTTCTGCAGAGCCGCACCATAGGAACCGCCGCTGTCGCGGACGACCACCGTCTTGCCGCCCTTGCCACCGCTGCCGCCGACCGTCCGGCTGGTGCCGGTACCGCAGGCGGAGAGGGTGGTCGCGGCGGCGACACCGGCAGTGACCCCGCCTATTCCTCGCAGGAACAGTCTGCGGTCTATTCGGGCATCTTTCATCGTGTGCCTCCTGGGTGGTGCTGGCCCTGAGAAGGGGAGCTGCTGGGGACGTGGAAAGGGGGGCGGCTGGAATGGGGGTCTAGGGGCGGGGATCGGCCTCGTCGGATCCGGCGCCCAAACCGGGGGGCCGGAGGGTGTCGGCCCGCGCGGCCGTGTCGGGGTCCCACGGGACGGCGAGGGCGGCCAGTTCCTTGCCGGGGGCGACGGTGAGGCCGTGCATGCCGTAGAAGATCCGTCCGTCGGCCGGGGCGTGGACGGTGTGCTCCGTGCCGTCGACCGGGTCGACGATGCGGCCGAGGAGGTCCCCCTCGGCGACTTCGCCGATGACGTCGGCGCCGAACGAGAACTCCGGGTACCACAGGCCGGTGGCCTCGGCGGTGACGCCGGCGGACCAGACCCACTCGCGGATCGGTGCCGGAGCGGAACCGTCCTGGTCCAGGACGCCCAGATGGCGAAGTGCCATCAGCAGGCCGTCGACACGGCGGAGGCCGGTGGCCTCGTCCCGCTGGCCGAGCTGGCCCACCTCGACCAGTACCGCCGAGATGCCCCGGCGGGCGGCGGCCGCGTGGCTGTTGCCGCCCTCGGGCGTCAGCCCGAGGACGACGTCCTCGACACCGAAGGAGCCTGCAAGCTCGGCCGTCGCCTTGTCGAGGTCCGGGTCACCGGTGAGGCGGTAGCCGACGAAGTCCCGCAGGACCTGGTCGATGCCGCCACAGTGCAGGTCGATGTAGACGTCGGCGCCGTCGACCAGGTTCGCGAAGAGCCAGGCGGCCAGCCTCTCGGTGGGGCCGCCGGCCGGATCGCCCGGGAAGACACGGTTGAGGTTCACGCCGTCGACCGGGGAGATGTTGAGCCGGCCCTGGTACACGGCGGGAGGGTTGGCGACCGGACAGACGATCACCTGCCCGCTCACCTCGCCGGGCTCCAGCAGGTCTGCCAGGCGTGCGGCGGCTTGGATGGGCGTGAACTCGCCGCCGTGCACACCGGCGGTGATGACGACCCGGGGACCCGGGCGGGCTCCGTTGACCAGGGTCACCGGGATGTCCGCGGTGAGGGTACCGAGATCGGCCTGGACGGTACCGCGCGCCTTGGTGCCGGGCCGGGCCTCCAGGGAGCCGACGGAGAGGCTGGTGTCCTGCATGGTCATGCCTCCGTACGGCCGACGGTGGAGAGGAAGTCGATGGGCTGGGGCGAGGCGCCGTCCAGCGCGAGGTCCGCGGCGATGTCGCCGAAGGCGGGCGAGAGCTTGAAGCCGTGACCGGAGAAGCCGGCGAGCAGGATGACGTTCTCGGCGCCGGGCAGCGGGCCGACCAGTGGGCGGCTGCTCTCGGTGTAACCCTCCATGTAGACGGAGAGGCGCGTCGGGTCCGGGTGCAGGTCGGGCAGGTAACGCCCGATCAGCTCGGAGAAGATCTCCAGCTCGTCCGGCCGCACGGTGCGGTCCAGCTGGTTGGGGTCGTCGGCGAGCCGGTGCAGCGCGCGGGACAGTCCGAGCTTGACCGAGATGCCGTCCGGGGAGGGCAGGCCGTAGCAGTGGGTGGGTGCCGTGCGGATGAACGCCGGGCGCTCCTCCCCGAACCAGGCGTCGGGGGCGGTGGGCACGTACCAGGCGCTGACGAGGCGGCGGACTTCCACCTCCCACGGCAGGTCGGGCAGCAGGTCGTTGACCCAGGGGCCGGGCGTGACGACGGCGGTGTCGAAGCGCTCGCTGCCGGCGTCGGTGCGGATCTCCACTCCGTCGCCGACGGGGACGATCTCCCGGACCGTGCTGTAGCGGTGGATCACGGCGCCCAGCTGCTCGGCGCGGCGGGCGGCGGTCTGGATCGTCAGTTCGGGGCGGATGAAGCCGGCGCGGCGGTCGAGTACGGCCGCGTCGCCGTCCTCGATGCGGTACTGCGGGAAGCGCTTGGCGAGCGCTTCGCCGTCCAGGACCTCGTGGTCGAGGTCGTGCTCGGCGATGGACTGAAGGACGGTGGCCATCTGGTGGTGCTCGGTCGGCCCCATGAGCAGGCACCCGGTCAGGCGGCGCAGTTCGCGGCCGGTCTCCTGCTGGAGCTGCTCCCACAGGGTGTCGGCGTGCTTGAGCAGCGGGACGTACCGGGAGTCCTCGAAGTGCGCGCTGCGGAAGATCCGGGACTCGCCGCCGGCGGCACTGCGGTCGTGGCCGGGTGCGTAGCGGTCGTATCCGACAACCTCGGCGCCACGGGCCGCCAGCCGCCAGGCGGCCTGGCTGCCCATCGTTCCCACGCCGATCACCGCGACGCGCTTCCTGGCAGCTGACACAGGGCTTTCCTTTCGTATCGCCGAGGCGCATGCTGGGCCTCCGACGTGAGGCTGTTCGATTCGAGATGGTTTGGGACGGGAGCCAGGGGCCTTCTTGTGGACCCGCGGCTCGCAACCGCCGCGTCTCGCAGTCCGGCTCACTTCCGGGATCTCTCCCGATTGGCCGTGCCACTATGTGGCATAGCGTGCTAGAATCTGGCACAGAGAATGACAGCGGCTTCAGGGAGGAGTCAAGAGGGTGTCCAGCGGAATTTTCGAGGATTAACGGGGGGAAACCGGATGGAAATGAAGAGCGTCACCAGGTCGCTGCGGATCCTGGAGGCGGTCGCCCAGCATCAACCCGTGACCGTAGGGGAGTTGACGAAGCTCTTCGGACTGCCGAAGTCCACCGTGCAGCGCACCTTGGTCACGCTGGCGGAGGCCGGCTGGCTGCGCGCCAACCGCAAGGACACCACCCGCTGGGAGATCGGCGCCCGAGTCCTGGCCGTACGACCCGCCGCCCTACAGGGCTCCAGCCTGTTCGCCGCAGCCCGCGAACCCATGGTTCGCCTTCGGGACGCGGTGAACGAGACCATCCACCTGTCGGTGCCGGACGCCCTGCAGTGCATGGTCGTGGTGGACCGCGTCGACTGCGACCACCCCGTGCGCACCTTCCACATGATCGGCGACACCTCACCTCTGCACGCCACCGCCGTCGGGCGCGCCGTTCTCGCCCACCTTCCGGAGCGTGACGTCGACGACCTCGTCGCGGCGGGGCTGGAGCGGTTCAGCGACACGACCCCCGTCGAGCCCGACGAACTGCGCGCCGAGCTGGACCGGATCCGCACCGACGGCTACGCGGTCAACCGCAACCAGTACCGGCCGGGCGTCTGCGCCGTCGCCGCCGCCGTGCTCGACGAGGACGGCACCCCGCTGGCCGCCGTGGCCGTCTCCATGCCCGAGGCGCGGTACGACAGTGAGCGCACACCCCAGTGGGGCCGCCTCGTCGCCGATACAGCCGCGGAGATCTCACAGCGCCGCCTGGGCGCCTGAACGGCGGACGACGGCCCGCAAGCTGTCGACCAGGGCCGGTTCGCACGCGTCAGCGCGCGAACCGGCCCTCAGTCCTGTGTCACGGCAGTCACCGCCCTGCACTCGACCAAACCCACACCATGCCGCATTGTGGAATGCTATGCTGGAATCCGGCACGGATCATGGCCGAGGCTCCGTGCTGGACTCAAGGAATAAGAACCAGGGATCCGCAGGTCTGAGGGGGCATCGCATGGAGATGAAGAGCGTCACCAGGTCGCTGAGGGTTCTGGAGGCGGTCGCCCGGCATCAACCCGTGACTGTCGGGGAGTTGACGAAGCTCTTCGGGCTGCCGAAGTCCACCGTGCAGCGCACCCTGCTCACCCTCAACGATGCGGGCTGGCTGCGGGCCAATCGCAAGGACACCACCCGCTGGGAGGTCGGCGCCCGCGTCCTGGCCGTACGACCCGCCGCCCTACAGGGCTCCAGCCTGTTCGCCGCAGCCCGCGAACCCATGATCCGGCTCCGCGACGCGGTGAACGAGACCATCCACCTGTCCGTGCCGGACGCCCTGCAATGCATGGTCGTCGTCGACCGCGTCGACTGCGACCACGCCGTACGCACCTTCCACGCCATCGGCGACACGTCGCCCCTGCACGCCACCGCCGCCGGGAACGCCGTCCTGGCCCATCTGGGGAAGTCCGAGATAGAAGAGGTCACCGCGGGGACGCTGGAGGGTTACGGCGAGGAGACCATCACCGACCCGGGCCAACTGCGGGCCGAGCTCCACCGCGTGAGAGAGCGTGGCTACGCCGTCAACCACAACCAGTACCTGCAGGGTGTCTGCGCGATCGCGGCACCCGTGCTCGACGATGAGGGCACACCGCTGGCCGCCGTGGCCGTCTCCCTGCCCGACTCCCGCTTCGAGCCCGGCCGGCTGCCCGAGCTGGGCCGGCTGGTCGCCGAGACGGCGGCGGAGATCACCGCTCGGCACCTGGCCTGACGACTGTCCCGGATCCGGGTCCTCACCCCGGCTGACGGCCGCGTTCCCCACTCGGACCGGTCCGGCCACCTCCCGGCGGGAGGCGGGCGCCGCGCGTCGGCATCACTTCACGATCACGTAGATCTTGCGCACGGTTTCGATGGTCTTCCAGACACCGACGAAGCCCGGCTTCATGACAAAGCTGTCGCCTGCCTTGTAGACCACCGGCTCGCCATTTTCCGGGGTGAGTTCGACGATGCCGGCGAGGACATGGCAGAACTCAAAAGTCTCGCCCTTGATCGAGCGCGTCTCGCCGGGCGTCGCTTCCCAGACTCCCGTATGGATCATCTCCCCACGGGCGACGTCCTGGGCCCAGGTCTTGAAGGCGGGGTTGCCGGAAACCAGGCGTTCCGGGAGCGGTCCTGACTCGTGCGGTGCGAAGGAGGGATCGGTGTCGATGGTCTTCAGGAGCGACATGTTTCTCAATTTCCTGGACTCGAAAAATCGGTAGCCGCGGCCTCGGTCGATCCATGGGCCGGGGCAGGATGTCGGAGGCGCTGGTCGCCGAGGCCGTCGCCGGCGTGACCGCCGTCACTGCACGGGCACCGCGAGGTACTGGTACTCCAGGAACTCGTCGATGCCCACCCGGCCGCCCTCACGGCCCAGCCCCGACTGCTTGACGCCGCCGAAGGGTGCGGCCGGGTTGGACACGAGACCCGTGTTCAGCCCCACCATGCCCACCTCCAGACGTTCACTCACCCGCAGGGCACGGTCGAGGCCCTCGGTGAAGACGTAGCCGACCAGGCCCCAGGGGGTGTCGTTGGCCCGGCGGATCACCTCGTCCTCGTCGTCGAAGGTGAGAATCGCCGCGACCGGGCCGAAGATCTCCGTGTCCATCAGGCGGCTGCCGGGATCCACGTCGGCCAGCACGGTCGGCGGGTAGAAGCAGCCGGGGCCTTCGGGTGTACGGCCTCCTACGAGCACCTGCGCCCCGCGCTCCACCGCGTCGGCCACCAGCTCCTCCACCTTGGCGCGCCCCCTCCTGTCGATCAGCGGGCCGACGTCGACGCCGTCCCGGGTGCCCGGACCGACGACCAGCGCGCCCATGCGCCCGGCCAGCCGGCGCCCGAACTCCTCCGCCACCGACCGGTGCACGAAGAAGCGGTTGGCGGCCGTGCAGGCCTCTCCCATGTTGCGCATCTTGGCGACCATCGCGCCGTCCACCGCCTTGTCCAGGTCGGCGTCCTCGAAGACGATGAACGGCGCGTTGCCGCCCAGCTCCATCGAGGTCCGTACGACGGCCTGAGCGCTCTGGGCGAGGAGCAGCTGCCCGACGGCCGTGGAGCCGGTGAAGGAGAGCTTGCGAATCCGCCCGCCGCGCAGGAGCGGTTCGCACACCTCCCCCGCACGGGAGGTGGTGACGACGTTCAGCACGCCGTCCGGCAGCCCGGCCTCCTTGAGGATCGCGGCGAGAGCCAGGCTGGACAGAGGGGTCTGCGGGGCGGGCTTGAGCACCATGGTGCAACCGGCGGCGACCGCCGGACCGATCTTGCGGGTGCCCATCGCCAGCGGGAAGTTCCACGGGGTGATCAGGAGGCAGGGGCCGACCGGGCGGCGGGAGAGCAGCATGCGGTTGCGTCCGTCCGGCAGGGTGGCGAGGCCGCCGTCGATACGGACGGCCTCCTCGGAGAACCAGCGGAAGAACTCGGCCGCGTACGCCACCTCTCCCCTGGCCTCGGCGAGCGGCTTGCCCATCTCGGACGTCATCAGGTGGGCGAGCTCGTCGGTGCGCTCGACAATGATCTCGTAGGCGCGGCGCAGGATCTCGCTGCGCGCCCGGGGTGCCGTACGCGCCCACTCCTCCTGCGCCTGCACGGCCGCTTCCTCGGCGAGCTTGGCGTCCTTCGGACCCGCGTCGGCGACATGGCAGAGGATCTCGCCGGTTGCAGGGTCGTCGACGGGCATGGTGGCGCCGTCCGCGGCGTCCACCCAGGCGCCGCCGATGAACAACTGCGTGGGTGTGTCGGTCATGAGTTCTCTCCTGGTTGTCCGGGTCGGTCGGCGGCGGGAGCGAGCAGTTCCGCGAGGTGCAGGGCGCGGATGCCCCGGTCTCCGGCGAGGTGGTCGATCTGGGTGGCGCAGCTGAAGCCGTCGGCCACGACGACTGCCGGTGTATGTGGGTCCACGTCGTCGAGACGCGGCTTCAGGGCGAGGTCGGCGACGGCCATCGAGGTGTCGTAGTGCTGCTCCTCGAAGCCGAAGTTGCCGGCGAGTCCGCAGCAGCCCTCGGCCTCGTCGACCTTCCGTACGCCGAGGCGGCCGAGCAGGTCTCGGGGGTGGTGGCCCTTGAAGGTGGCGTACTCGTGGCAGTGCGTCTGCAGGACCACGTTGTCGGGCAGCTGCGGTGGCGCCCAGCCGGGTGTGGCGAGGTCGGTCAGGGCTCCGGTGAGGGTGTGGACGCGGGCCGCGACGCGCCGGGCCGCGTCGGTGCCGAGGAGTTCGGGCACATCACGCTTGAGCGCTGCGGCGCAGCTGGGTTCGGCCACGACGATGGGCCGGTCGTCGCCGTTGTCCAGGCGGGCGACGGTGCGGGCCATGATGCGGCGCGCGCGGGACAGCTGTCCGGTGCTCACCCAGGTCAGGCCGCAGCACAGGTCGTCCTCAGCCGTGCAGGGAATGCCGGCGTCGGCGAGTACGCGGCTCGCGGCCCCGGCCACCTCGGGGCGGAATGCGCGGGTGAAGCTGTCCACGAACAGCAGCGTCTTCGCCGGTTCGCCGGTCGTCGCCGTGCGCAGGGCCCGGCGCAGCGCCCGCCGGGAGGCGAAGGCGGGGATCCGGCGTTTCGTGGTCACGCCGCCGAGGCGCGCGAGCAGCTTCCCGAGGGGTCCGCGCAGCAGCGCGTTCACCGGGCGGGCCGCGTACCCGACGAGCCTGGACGTCAGGGGCAGCCAGCCCAGCGAGTAGTGGGAGCGGGGCCTGACTCTGCCCTTGTAGTGCTGGTGCAGGAACTCCGCCTTGTACGTGGCCATGTCGACGCCGACCGGACAGTCGCTGGAGCAGGCCTTGCAGGACAGGCACAGATCCAGGGCGTCCCGCACCTCCGTGGAGCGCCAGCCGTCCTGAACGGTCCCGCCCCGCACCATCTCCTGGAGCAGACGGGCCCGGCCCCGGGTCGAGTCGTTCTCCTCCCCCGTGGCCCGGTAGCTGGGACACATCACGCCGCCGGAGTCGCTGCGGCAGCGGCCGACACCGACACAGCGGCGTACCGCTCCGGCGAAGCCGTCCTCGTCGTGGGGGAAGGAGAAGAGGGTCTCGACGGGCAGCACGTCCGAGGGTGTGTGCAGCGCCAGGTCGGCATCGAGGGGAGCCGGGGCCACGATGACGCCCGGGTTGAGCAGTCCCTCGGGGTCGAAGATCTCCTTGAAGGCGCCGAACGCCCGGATCAGCCGGTGGCTGTACATGACCGCCAGCAACTCGCCCCGGGCCCGCCCGTCGCCGTGCTCGCCCGACAGGCTTCCGCCGTGCTCGACGACCAGGGCGGCGGCCTCCGTGAGGAACCGGCGGGTGGCGGCCCGCCCGGTGTCCGTGGCGAGGTCGAAGTCGATGCGCACATGGACGCATCCGGCGCCGAAGTGCCCGTACAGCACACCGGTCAGGCCGTGCGCGGCCAGCAGCTTGCGGAAGTCGCGCAGGTAGGCGGCCAGGTTCTCGGGCGCGACGGCCGCGTCCTCCCAGCCGGGCCAGGACTCCGAGCCGTCGACGAGCCGGGCGGCCAGCCCTGCCCCGTCCTCACGGACCCGCCACAGCGAGCGCCGCTCGGCCGGGCTGTGCACGACCCGCCCACCGGTCATCCGGCCCTGTGCCCTGAGCACGTCCAGCAGTTCGGCGGCGCGGGCGTCGACGGCCGCCTGGTCGTCGCCGTCGAGCTCGACGTACAGCCAGGCACGTCCCTCGGGCAGTCCGGTCACGGAGTCCGGGCCGCGCCGGGCGCGCATGGTGGCGACGATCGCCTCGTCCATGCCCTCCACGGCGGTGGGATTCCAGCGCAGGATCTCGGGGACGTCCTCGGCGGCGTCGACCACGTCGTCGTAGCCGAGCGTCAGAAGAGTGGAAGCCCGTGCGGTCGCCACCAGGCGGACCGTCGCTGCGGTGACGACCGCACAGGAGCCCTCGGTGCCCACCAGCGCACGGGCCATGTCGAAGCCGTGCTCGGGCAGCAGGTGATGCAGCTGGTAGCCGGAGACCTGGCGCGGTACCCGGCCCAGCTCGGTGCGGATCGGCGCCAGGTTGCCGTCGATCAGGCGGCGCACGTCCGCCTCCAGACCGGCGACCCGCTGGACGGCGTCCGTGTCGTCCGGGTCTGCGGCCCGCAGTCCGGTGCGGTCGGCGACGGCCCGCACGCCGTCGGCCGTCACGATCTCCAGCGCCTCGATGTGCCCGCTGGTGCGCCCGTGCCGCACGGACCGGTTGCCGCACGCGTCGTTGCCGATCATGCCGCCGATGGTGCAGCGGCTGTGCGAGGAGGGGTCGGGGCCGAAGGTGAGCCCGTGCAGGGCGGTCGCGGACCGCAGTGCGTCCAGGATCACTCCGGCCTCGACGCGCGCGGTGAGGGCCACCGGGTCGATGTCCAGGATCCGGTTCATGTACCGGGAGAAGTCCAGCACGACGCCGGGTCCCACGGCGTTGCCCGCCATGCTGGTGCCGCCGCCGCGCGCGGTGACCGGGACGCCGGCCTCGCGGCAGGCGCGCAGCACCGCGACGACGTCGTCGGTGCTGCGGGGAAAGACCACGGCCCGTGGCGGGACCCGGTAGTTGGAGGCGTCGTAGGCGTAGAGACCGGTGGAGCCGGGGCCGGTCTCCACCCGCAGGCCGGGAGCGGTCTCGGCGAGCCGCGCGACCAGCGGCTCCAGGGCCGTGGTGGTGCCGGTCATCGCCGTGCCGCTCCCGAGGTGCCGGCCTCGACCGCGGTCGCCCACGCCTGCAGGCCCTCATCCACCGCGGTCTCGTCGATGACGAGTGCCGGGATCATCCTGACGACCTGGTTCCAGGCGCCGCACAGCAGCAGGAGCAGGCCCTCCTCGACGGCGGCGCGCTGGACGCGGGCGGCGGTGTCGGGGTCGGGGCTGCCGTCCTCGGTGACGAACTCGGTGGCGAGCATGAGTCCGAGGCCGCGTACGTCGCCGATGCCCGGGGTCCGGTCGGCGACCGCCTCCAGGCCCTGGCGCAGCCGCTTGCCCATCGCCTCCGCGTTCTCCACGAGCTTCTCGTCGCGCACGACGTCGAGGGTGGCGCAGGCAGCGGCGCAGGCCACGGCGTTCGCGCCGTACGTCCCGCCCTGCGAACCCGGCCACGCCTTCGTCATCAGCTCCTCGGAGGCGGCGATGCCCGACAGCGGGAAGCCGCTGGCCAGGCCCTTGGCGGTGACGAGGATGTCGGGTGTCACGCCGAAGTGGTCGTGGCCCCAGAAGCGGCCGGTGCGGCCGACGCCGGTCTGCACCTCGTCGGCGATCAGCAGGAAGCCGTGGCGGTCCGCGCGCTCGCGCAGACCTTCCATGAAGGCGCGGTTGGCGGGGACGTATCCGCCCTCGCCGAGGACGGGCTCGACGATGATCGCGGCCGTGTCCGCGGGCGAGGAGATCGTCTGGAGCGTGTAGTCCAGTTCCTTCAGGGCGAAGCGGGTCGCGGTCTCCTCGTCCCAGCCGTACCGGTACGCCGAGGGGAACGGAGTGACGACGACACCGCTCATCAGCGGGGAGAAGCCGGACCGGAAGCGGGTGCCGGAGGTGGTCATCGAGGCGGCGGCGACCGTACGGCCGTGGAAGCCGCCGTGGCAGACGATGACGTTCGGCCGGCCGGTGGCCTGGCGGGCCAGCCGCAGCGCGGCCTCCACCGCCTCGCTACCGGAGTTGGTGAAGAACAGGCTGTCGAGGCCCTCCGGCAGCACCTCGCCGAGCTTGTCGACGAGCCGCCGCAGCGGCTGGTGCATGACCGTCGTGTACTGGCCGTGGATCAGCGTGCCCACCTGCTCCTGCGCCGCCGCGACAACCTTCGGATGGCAGTGCCCGGTGCTGGTGACGCCGATGCCGGCGGTGAAGTCCAGATACCGGCGACCGTCCTGGTCATAGAGGTGGACACCCTCGCCCCGGGCCGCCACCACGGGCGTGGCCTGGCGAAGGTGCGGCGACAGTGCGGTCATGTTCGTCTCCCGGCCTCGGTGTCGGTGTGCTGCGGTCTGACGAGGATCTCGGTGAAGCGGGGCCGCGCCAACGCGCGATCTGTCCGGCCGGGACGCGAGATCCGGACGTTGTGTCAGCCGCGCCGGGCCCTGCACCGCGCCCCTCCGCCTCGTGGCTGCCGTCTCCGAGCTCTTGCGCAGGTCAGCGACGCTTGTCAGAGTGACGGGGCACCGCCCCGAGCTCCATGGCCGCACCGGAGCCGGGACCCCCCATGGAGGCACCGTGCGCGAGAACCACCCCACGGCTCCAGAGCCCGGCGCAGGCGGCTCCGACGCCTGCGTGCCGGGCCGTGGCAGGAACGCCGCCGGCCGTCCGCTCACCGTGGCCGACGTGCTGGCCCTTCCCGTCCTGGCCGCCGGACAGCCGCAGGTGGTCACCGGTTGGTCCCGGCTCGACCGGTCCGTCCGCTGGGTCCACATCACCGAACTGACCGATCCCGCGTCCTTCCTGAAGGGCGGCGAACTCGTCCTGACCACCGGCATGCCCCTGCCCGAGGAGCCGGCCGGCGTACGCCGTTACGTCGACGAACTCGCCGACATCGGCGCCGCAGCCCTGGTCATCGAACTGGTCCGCCGCTACCACCGCCCGCCCGACGCCCTGGTCCACGCCTGCCGGGCCCGCGGCCTGCCCCTCGTCACCCTGGCCAAGGACGTCAACTTCCTGGAGGTCACACAGGTCGTCCACGCGTTCATCCTCGGCAACCAGGCCGAGGTGATGCGGCGGACCCAGCTCGTCCACGAGGCGTTCACCGCCCTCACCCTGCGCGGCGCCGGGCCCGAGGACGTCGTACGCGCCGCCGCCGAGATGAGCGGCCACACCGTTGTACTGGAGAACCTGGTCCACCAGGCACTCGTCTGTGAGCCTTCCGGTGCCACGGCCGAGGCGGCCCTCACCTCCTGGGAACAGCGCTCCCGAGCGACACCGCCCGCCGACCACGCCGCCGTCTCCGGCCCCGAGGGCTGGCTCGTGGCGCCCGTCGAGTACCAGGGTGAACGCTGGGGCAGGGTGGCCATGCTCCCGCACCCGTCCGGCCCGGCCGCTCACTCGGACTTCGGCCCGTTCGGTCCGGAAGCCGTCGCGGTCCTGGAGAGAACCGCGATGGCCCTCACCATCGCCCGTCTCACCCACCCCGTGCCCTGGGAACGCGCGGCACACCGCGGCGTGCTGCGCGACCTCGTCGAACAGCGCCACCGCTCGCCCGCCGACGCCGAGGCCCGGATCGCCGCGCTGGGCCTGCCCACGGCGGGCTCCCGCTTCGTCGCCGTACTCGCAGACGTCCCAGGCGAGGACGACACGACCAAGGCCGAGGAACTCCTCTCCGAGGAACTGAAGAAGAAGGGAACACAGGCCCTCGTCGGCCTCCTCGCACCGACCCGCCTCGGCATCCTCCTGTCCCTGCGCCCCGGGCAACCGTGGCGACCCGTCGTCGAACACCTGAGCCGCACCGCACTCGACCTGGTTCCCGGGACAACGGTGAGCACGGGCAGCGAGGCGACCGACCTCCCCGCCGTCGCCCGCTCCTTCCGTGAGGCGATCCGCGTCGCCGAAGCCACCGAGCCCGGCCAGCCGCTCCCGCCGGAACGCTCCTACCACGAACGATCCGACATCGGCCTGCGCCGCCTTCTCTTCGCCCTCCGCGAGGACACCCGGATCCAGGACTACGCCGAACGCCGGCTCGGCCGACTCGCCGACCACGATGCCCGCCACGGCACGGACCTGCTGACCACCCTGCGCCACTACCTGGACGCGGCGGGCAACAAAACGGTGGCCGCCCGCTCCGGCGGCATGTCCCGCGAGACCGTCTACCAACGTCTGCGCGCCATCGAGCGGATACTCGACTGCGACCTCGAGTCCGGCGAACAGCGCACCGAACTGCACGTGGCACTCACGGCCCTCGACGTCCTGCGGGTCCACTGAGGTCCGTGCCGGTCGGTGCCCATTCCCGCGCCTGACAGGCCATCAGATTCGATGTCACAGGCGTCACTTGTAACTACCGGCTGGCCGAGCGTGCCCCTGCACACCTCTCCTGCGGGACCGCCGGGACATCCGTACCGGGACCGACGCCCGGCTGCGCACAGCCGCGGCGTCCGTGCCGGAGAGGGCGAGGACGGAGAGCAGGACGAGTGCGCCCGCCGGGCAGAGGACGGTCCAGGGCGCCAGTTCCGCGTATGGCTGGTTCTCCGACAGCAGGCGACCCCACTCCGCGGTGGGCGGCTGCTCGCCCAGACCGAGGAAGCCGAGGGAGGCGAGCACGAGGACGGTGGTGGGCAGGCGCAGGAGGGCGTTGCGCAGGACGGGGGGCAGTACGGCGGGGAGCAGGTGGTGGCGGAGGAGATGGCCCGGGCCGGCGCCGAACGAGAGGGACGCGAGCATGTGGCCGCTGGCCCGTTCCTGTTCGAGCAGGGCCGCGGCCTGGGCGGCGTAGGGGGTCCAGCCGACCAGGCAGACCGCGAGGGCGGCGCCCGAGGCCGACGGGCCGGTCACCGCGGTGGTCAGCAGTCCGGCGAGGACGGCCGGCATCGTCGACATCACTTCCGTGAGCCCTGCGCCGACCTGTGGCGCCATGCCGAGCAGCAGCCCGGTGAGCGTGCACACGGCGGTCACCGCGACGGCCACGCCGATCGTGCGCAGCGCGCCATGGCCGAGGCGGGCCAGCAGGTCGCGGCCGAGTGCGTCCGTGCCCAACGGGTGTGCGGCTGAGGGTGGGACCAGTCGGGCCGCGGTGTCCACGTGGAGGGGGTCTCGGAGCAGTCCGGCGGTGACGAGAGTGAGCAGAGCGAGGGCACAGGCAACGGCGGCCCAGCGGGTGGAGCGCCCTCGGAAGGCAGCGGGTGCGTGCAGGGCGGGCAGGGCTCCGTCCCGCAGGGCCGGGCCGAGCAGCGCGCGGCGCAGAACCTGGATGAGGAGGCCGGCGACCGTGCCGAGCAGGATGAGGGCGAGTGTCGCGGTCTGCAGGGTCGGGAGGTCCTGGGCGATGGCGGCGTCCAGGGCGAGGCGGCCGAGTCCGGGAATGTTGAAGATCTTCTCCACCGCGACGGCACCGCCGACCAGGGCCACCACGGTCGGCAGGAGTTGCGGGAGGACACCGGCCATGGTGCGGCGCAGCGCGTGCCGGGCGACGTGGTGGGGTGCGAAGCCGTAGGCGTACCAGGTCCGGGCCCACGGTTCGTTGAAGGCGGCGGGCAGCGACTGGTCGAGCAGACCGCCGATCATCGCCCCGGAGGGGACACCGAGGGCGAGCGCGGGCAGCACCATCGACGCCGGTCCCTCCCACCCACTGGACGGGAACCAGCCCAGCCACACCCCGCACACGGTGGCGAGGAGCGAGGCGAGCAGGAACTTGGGCAACGCGGCGAGAACGGCGACCCCGACGGCCCCCGTCGCCCGGTGCAGTCGCCGCCGGGAGCCGAGGTACAGGGTGCGGGCACTGACCAGCGCGGCGACCGCGACGGTGACGACGAGCGCCCCGAGCATCAGCGTGACGGAGACCGCGAAGGCGCTCGTCACCTGGGGCAGCACCGCCTCGCCCGACACCCAGGAAGTGCCCGCGTCACCCTGCGGCAGCCCGCCCAGCCAGTGCACAAGATGCGTGAACGGCCCCTCGTCGAGCCCCAGTTGCTCGCGAACGGAGGCCAGCTGCTCCGGACTCGGATCCTGGTCGGCGGAGCGGGCCCGCAGGACGGTCAGCGCGGGGTCGTTGCCGGACAGCCAGGGCAGCAGGGCCACGGCCGTCAGCAGCGCGGTCCCGGCGGCGAGGCGGCCGAGGCCCGCCCGCCACCGGGAGCGCGACCGGGACCGGCCGGCCGCGGTACCGGACGACATGATGCTCATCGGCCGCTACTTCAGGTGGGTGTCGACGTCGATCAGGGAGCGCTCACGCGGGTCGAGGAGCACGCCCTCGACATCGGTGGCGATGCCCTGGACGACCTTCTCGTGGACCAGCGGCACGACGGCGTCGGTGCGCAGGATCTGCGCCTCTGCGGCCATGATCTTCTGCTGCCGCTTCGTCATGTCGCCTTCGTCGGCGGCGGCCTTGATGGCCTGGTCCACCTTGGCGTCCTTCAGACGGGCGATGTTGTACACGCCGTTGCTCTTGTAGTCGCTCGCCAGGTAGGCGACCGCGTCGCCGGTGTCGAGGAGCACCACCCTGGAGAAGACGAGGGCGTCGTACTTGCCGGCCAGGAGGTCGGCCTCCATCTGCGTGTACTCGCGTACGTCCTGCTTCACGGTGAACCCGGCCTGCTCCAGCTGCTGCTGCAGCACGGTGGCGGCCTCGGGCATCTCCGCGCGGTTGGTGTAGGTGGCCAGACGCAGGACCTTGCCCTTCGTCTTGGACCTGACCTGCGCGGTCGTCGCGGCCTTGGCGCGGCCGGTGACCTCGACACGCTTGTCGGCCGCCCACGACACGGCGGGTCCGAACAGGCCCTGCGCGGGGTCGGCGTAGCCGCCGAAGACCGAGTCGACGAGCGCGGAGCCGTCCACGGCCCCGCGGACCGCCGCGCGCAGCGCCGGGTCGGTGAACATGCCCTTGCCGGTGTTGAGAATGAGGCTGTCGGTCCGTACGGACGGCACCTCGTGACGGATTTTCGCGTCCAACAGCTTGGCCTGGGAGGTGGGGATCCACTCGGCGATGTCGACGTCGCCGCTGCGCAGGGCGTTGGTGCGGGCGGTGCCGTCGGCTATCCAGGTGACGTCGATACCGGGCGCCTTGGCCTTGCCGCCCCAGTAGCCGTCGTAACGGTCGAGCGCGGCCTTGGACTTGCCGGTGAGCTTGGTGACCTTGAAGGGGCCGGTTCCGGTGCCGATCGGGCTGACGGTGCCGTCCTTCGCGTACGCCTTGTCGGAGAGGATGGCCAGCGCCGGGCTGGCCAAGCGCAGCGGGAGCACCGGGTCGGCGGCCTTGGTGCTGATGGTGACCGTGTCGGCGTCGTCGGCCTTCGCGGTGAGGGTCACGTCACTGAGGACCCGGGGCTTGGGCGTGGCGGCGTCCGCGTGGTCGAGGGCGTTGACGACGGACTCGGCGGTGACCGGCGTGCCGTCCTGGAAGGTGGCCTTGCGCAGCTCGAAGGTCCAGGTGGTGGGGTTGGTCTGTTTCCAGGACGTCGCCAGCGCGGGGGCTGCGGCGCCGTTCTTGTCCAGGGCGGTGAGCCCTTCGACGACGGAGAGCTTGCCCAGCAAGGTGGCGTCGTCGCTGTACGGGGACAGTGCCTGCACCGGCGGCCGGGCGAGCGCGACCCTCAGCCGACCGGCCGCCCCGCCGTCCGTGTCCGAACCGGACCCTTCTGCGCCGGACACGAAACAGCCTGTGAGCAGCGGAGTGAGAGCGAGAGCCACGAAGACGCCACGGGGGGTCGTACGCATGGAAGGTCCTGTCATGCGAGAGAGGGTGGTTGAGCCCCTGCGCGCCAGAGGTGAGCCAAGGGGCTCGCTCACTATACTTAGGCGAGCCTTACCTGATCTACCTCAGTGGGTGAACTCTCAACCAATGAGATCGCTGTGCAGGAGGTAACGCCCTCCGCGACCGGACGGCTCCGCTATGGCGTGACCTGACTTGTCGCGTACGCCGGGCATCCGGGCGATGTCCTCGCACGAGCCTCAGGACGCCGGGCGTGGCTGGGCACGTGCGTGTGTACGCCGACAAGGGGTCAGCCCGGTGGGGAAGAACCGAGGTTCCCCACCGGGCTGCCGTGGCTGCTTGCACTGCGAAGCAGGCGCCTGCGCCGGGAACTGCTTCACGGCGCCGTTTCCACTGCGTTGTTCGGCCAGGACGCGGGCGAGCCCTGCGCTCGTGTCGGCTTGCTCAGGTGTTGAAGCCGGGCAGGGACAGGTACTTGAGCTGCTGGTACTCGTGGAGGCCCTCGGGCCCGCCTTCGCGGCCCAGGCCGGACTGCTTGACCCCGCCGAAGGGTGCCGCGACCTCGGAGACCAGACCGCGGTTGATGCCGACCATTCCGGCCTGCAAACGGGCGGCAACCCGGCGAGCACGGTCGATGTGGGAAGTCATCAGGTACGACGCGAGGCCGTGCTCGGTGTTGTTGGCCACCGCTATGGCCTCGGCCTCGGTGGAGAACCGGTGGATGGCGGCGACGGGACCGAAGACTTCCTCGTGCATGATCGCGGCGTCGGCGGGGACGTGGTCCAGCACGGTCGGGGCGGCATAGTGGCCCGGCCCGTCAGGGATGTCCGCCTTGCCGATGACAACGGCACCTCGGGCCACGGCGTCCTCGACGAGGTTGCGGACCTTGTCCACCGCACGGAGGTCGGCCAGCGGGCCGAGCTCGGTCTCCTCCCGGTCCGGGGGGCCCACCCGAATGGCGGCCATCCGCTCGCCCAGCGCAGCGGCGAAGGCGTCGGCGATTCCCTCCTGGACCAGGAACCGGTTGGCGCCAACACAGGACTGGCCGCCCAGCCGCATCTTCGCGATCATCGCTTCACGGACCGCGACGTCGAGGTCGGCATCGTCGAAGACCAGGAACGGCGCGTTGCCGCCCAGCTCCATCGAGGTGCGCAGCACCCGGGCACCGCTCTGCTGAAGCAGCAGCCTGCCGACCGAGGTGGACCCGGTGAACGACAGCTTGCGCAGCCGGGGGTCGGCCAGCAGCGCCGCGGTGACCGCTGCCGCGTCGCTGCTGGTGATCACGGACAGGACACCCGCGGGCGCTCCGGCCTCGCGCGCCAACTCGCCCAGTATCAGGGAGGACAGGGGAGTGAGCGCGGCCGGTTTGACCACGGCGGTGCAGCCGGCGGCCAGGGCGGCGGCCACCTTGCGGGCGGCCATGGCCAGCGGCACGTTCCACGGGGTGATCAGCAGGCAGGGCCCGACCGGTTCAGCGACGGTGACGATATGGCTCTTGCCGTCGGGGGAAGGAGTGCTGCGCGCGTGCGGGCGGACCGCCTCCTCGGCGTACCAGCGGAAGTAGGCTGCGGCGTAGTCGACCTCGCCCCGGGCTTCGGTGATCGTCTTGCCGATCTCCAGGGTGATGATCCGGGCCAGACGCTCACGGTGTTCGATCAGGGAGTCGGTGAGCCGGTGCAGGACGGTCGCGCGGTCCCGCGGGCTGGTGAGGGCCCACTGGTCGGCGGCCTCGGCCGCCGCGTCCAGTGCTTTCAGCGCGTCTTGTGCGCTGCAGTCGGCGACGGAGGCTATGACTTCCTCGGTTGCGGGGTTGCGCACCTCGAAGGTGCGACCGCCGGTGGCGGGTTGCCAGTCGTGGGCGAGAAAGCCACGGGGGACGGATTCCAGGACTGCCGACTCCCCTGAGGGAGCGGTGAGCGTGTCAGTCATGCGCGTGGCTCTTTCGCTGATCGCAGGATGGTGTGGTGAGGGAGCACGATCGGTGGGTGGTCATACGGCCTCGCCTCCGGGGTGGGCGACGCCGACCGTGTTCTCGACCGAGAGCAGGGATTCCTGCCGGCCGGAGCCGAGCCAGCGCACCAGGGCCACCAGGCCGAGGGCGAGGAT
>NZ_JANUQM010000003.1 GCF_030386795.1 Streptomyces sp. S.PNR 29 | reverse complement strand
CACGGCGGCCGCCCCGCCTTCGAGGTCCGCGCCGTCCTCGCCGCCACCCTCTCGCCCACCTGGGGCATCTACAGCGGCTACGAACTGTGCGAGCGGATCCCGCTGCGCGAGGGCAGCGAGGAGTACCTCGACAGCGAGAAGTACCAGCTCCGCCCCCGCGACTGGGAGGCCGCCGAACGTGAGGGCCGCACCATCAGCCCCCTGCTCACCAGGCTCAACACCATTCGGCGCGAGAACGCGGCGCTGCGTCAGTTGCGCGATCTGCACTTCCACCACGCGGACCAGGAAGCGGTGATCGCGTACTCGAAGCGGAACGGCTCGAACACGGTTCTGGTGGTCGCCAACCTCGACCCTCACCACACCCAGGAGGCCACGGTCTCGTTGGACATGCCGCAACTCGGCCTGGACTGGCACGAGTCGGTGCCGGTGCGCGACGAGCTCACCGGCGAGACCTATCACTGGGGCAGGGCCAACTATGTGCGCCTCGAACCGGGCCACAGGCCCGCGCACGTTTTCAGGGTTCTGCGACCGTCCACCCCGCAGATCGGAGGGTCACCCACAAAATGATCGTCAACGAGCCCGTTCCGGACACCTTCGAGGACACACCCGCCAAGGACCGGGACCCGGATTGGTTCAAGCGCGCCGTCTTCTACGAGGTCCTCGTCCGCTCCTTCCAGGACAGCAACGGTGACGGCGTAGGCGACCTGAAGGGACTGACCGCCAAGCTCGACTACCTGCAGTGGCTCGGCGTGGACTGCCTGTGGCTGCCGCCCTTCTTCAAGTCACCGCTCAGGGACGGCGGCTACGACGTCTCCGACTACACCGCCGTCCTGCCGGAGTTCGGCGACCTCGCCGACTTCGTGGAGTTCGTCGACGCCGCCCACCAGCGCGGCATGCGGGTCATCATCGACTTCGTCATGAACCACACCAGCGACCAGCACCCGTGGTTCCAGGAATCCCGCAAGGACCCCGACGGGCCCTACGGCGACTACTACGTGTGGGCGGACGACGACAAGCAGTACCAGGACGCCCGGATCATCTTCGTGGACACCGAGGTGTCCAACTGGACCTACGACCCGGTCCGCAAGCAGTACTACTGGCACCGCTTCTTCTCCCACCAGCCGGACCTCAACTACGAGAACCCGGCCGTCCAGGAGGAGATGATCTCCGCGCTGAAGTTCTGGCTGGACCTCGGCATCGACGGCTTCCGGCTGGACGCGGTGCCGTACCTGTACCAGCAGGAGGGCACCAACTGCGAAAACCTTCCGGCCACGCACGAATTCCTCAAACGGGTGCGGAAGGAGATCGACGACCAGTACCCCGACAAGGTGCTGCTGGCGGAGGCCAACCAGTGGCCGGAGGACGTCGTCGACTACTTCGGCGACTACCCGAGCGGCGGCGACGAGTGCCACATGGCGTTCCACTTCCCCGTGATGCCGAGGATCTTCATGGCGGTGCGCAGGGAGTCGCGCTACCCGGTCTCCGAGATCCTCGCCAAGACGCCCGCCATCCCGTCGGGCTGCCAGTGGGGCATCTTCCTGCGCAACCACGACGAGCTGACCCTGGAGATGGTCACCGACGAAGAGCGCGACTACATGTGGGCCGAGTACGCCAAGGACCCCCGCATGCGCGCCAACATCGGCATCCGGCGCCGGCTCGCACCGCTGCTGGACAACGACCGCAACCAGATCGAGCTGTTCACGGCCCTGCTGCTGTCCCTGCCCGGCTCGCCGATCATCTACTACGGCGACGAGATCGGCATGGGCGACAACATCTGGCTCGGCGACCGCGACGCCGTCCGCACGCCCATGCAGTGGACCCCGGACCGCAACGCCGGGTTCTCCTCCTGCGACCCCGGGCGGCTGTTCCTGCCGACGATCATGGATCCGGTCTACGGCTACCAGGTCACCAACGTCGAGGCCTCCATGGCCTCACCCTCCTCGCTGCTGCACTGGACCCGCCGGATGATCGAGATCCGCAAGCAGAACGTGGCCTTCGGTCTCGGCTCCTACACCGAACTGCAGTCCTCCAACCCGGCGGTACTGGCCTTTCTGCGCGAGTACGAGGACGATCTGGTCCTGTGCGTCAACAACTTCTCGCGTTTCGCGCAGCCGACCGAGCTCGACCTGCGCGCCTTCGAGGGACGCCACCCGGTCGAGCTGTTCGGCGGGGTACGCTTCCCGGCCATCGGTGAACTGCCGTACCTGCTCACCCTCGGGGGTCACGGCTTCTACTGGTTCCGGCTCCGCAAGGACGCCGCGTAGGACCTGATCCGGCGGATCCGGCCGGACGGATCCCAAAGCCCGGGGCGGGGCGTTTCCTCCGCTCCGCCCGGGGCACGCATCAGTAACACCCCGACGACCCGGGGAAAGGACGCGACGCCATGTCGGAAGCCGTCACCCGTACCGTCACCGCCCCTCCCGGCCTGCTGGGGTCACTGGACCCACTACTGCGGGAGTGGCTGCCGCGACAGCGCTGGTTCGCGGGAAAGGGGCGTCCGGTCACCGGGTTCTCGCTGGTCACGGCCACCGAGCTGCTGCCGGCGGATTCCCGCCTCGGCCTGTACCACCTGCTCGTGCGCGCCCATCAGCCGCTCGTGGCGTCCCACGGTGCGCCCGAGCACCCGGGCGACTGTTACCAGCTGCTGATAGGCGTGCGCGAGGCGCTGCCGCCCCGGCTGGCGCCCGCGCTGATCGGGCACGTGACCGAGGGCCCGCTGACCGGACGCACGGTCTACGACGCCCTCTACGACACCCGGCCCGCCGAGGTCCTCCTGGAGGCACTGCGCACCCGGGCCCGCATCGGCGGGCTGCGCTTCGAGCGGGAGCAGGGCCAGGAGATCCGGAACGGGCTGGTGCCGCGCGTGGTGACCGCCGAGCAGTCGAACTCGTCGGTCGTCTACGGAGATACGTTCATCCTCAAGGTGCTGCGCCGGATAGTCCCCGGCATCAACCCCGATCTGGAGCTGCCGCTGGCGCTGGCCCACCAGGGCTGCCCACGGGTGCCCGCGCCGACCGCGTGGATGGTGGCGGACCTGGCCGACCAGCCGTGGGTGCTGGGGGTGCTCCAGCCGTATGTGCAGGGAGCCACGGACGGCTGGGAGCTGGCGCTGCGGGAGCTCGCCAAGGGCGAGGACTTCAGCGCCGAGGCGCGGTCGCTCGGGCGCGCCACGGCCGAGGTGCACACGGCGCTCGCCCGTGCGCTGCCGACCGTCACCCTGGGGCACATGCAGCTGGAGCAGCTGGTCGCCGGCATGACCGAGCGGCTGGAGGAGGCCGTGCAGGCGGTGCCGGCGCTGCGGCCGTACGCGCCCGGGCTGCACTCGGCGTTCACGGCGCTGGCCGATCTGGCCGCCGAGGGCCGTACCTGGACCGCGCAGCGCATCCACGGCGACCTGCACCTCGGTCAGTGTCTGCGCTCCCCGTCCGGGCAGTGGGCGCTGATCGACTTCGAGGGCGAGCCGGCCAAGCCACTGGCCGAGCGGCGGATGCCGCAGCCGCCGGTGCGGGACATCGCGGGGATGCTCCGCTCCTTCGACTACGCGGCGCACTCGGCCGACCCGGCGGTGCCGGGCTGGGCCGAGACGTGCCGGGCCGCGTACTGCTCCGGGTACGCGGAGATAAGCGGCCGGGATCCGCGTACCGACCCCGTGCTGCTGCGCGCCTACGAGACGGACAAGGCGATCTACGAAGTCGTGTACGAGGCCCGGCACCGCCCCGACTGGCTCCCGGTACCGCTGTCGGCGGTGCGCCGCCTGGCCGCCGCCGATCTGACCTGATCCACCTGACCTTCGCCGAGGAGGCTCCGCCCGTGACCCCGCGCCCCCCGTCCAGCGGTTCGGATCCGAAGAAGACGGCCGAGGAGACCGGCGTCGAGCAGCCGACGACCGCGCAGAAGAAGAGCGCCGCCAAGAAGACCACGGCGGCTGCCAGGAAGACGACGGCCGCCGCCAAGAAGGCGGCCGCGAAAACGGCGAAGGCGGTGAAGGAGACCGCCGTGCCGGAGCAGGCTGCCCCGGCCAAGAAGACCACGGCCAAGAAGACCACGGCGAAGAAGACCGCGAAGGCCGTCCCGGCTCAGAAGACGACGGCGAAGAAGGCCGCGGCCAAGAAGATCGCGGCGCAGAAGACGGCCGCCGAGAAGACGGTCACCAAGAAGACGACGGCCAAGAAGGCGACCGCGAAGAAGGCGACCGCCAAGAAGACGGCAGCCGCGAAGACCACCGCCGACACACCGGCCACCAAGAAGATCGCAGCCCAGAAGACAGCCACCACAACGGCCAAGAAGACGACCGCGAAGAAGGCCCCCGCCAAGAAGGCCCCCGCGAAGAAGGCGGCCCCGGCTCCCGGGCCGGTCGTGGCCGAGCCGCTGGAGGTCGCCGTCTCCCCCGCCGTCGACGCGGGCGACCGGGAGCGGCTGCTCAGCGGCACGCATCACTCCCCGCACTCCGTGCTCGGCGCGCACCCGGTGCCGGGCGGCATCGCCTTCCGGGCCTTCAGGCCGTACGCCCTGTCGGTGACCGTGGTCGCCGGGGATCTGCGGGCGGAGCTGCACGACGACGGGCAGGGCTTCTTCTCCGGTCTGCTGCCCCTGCGGGAGGTCCCGGCCTACCGGCTCCTCGTGGCGTACGAGGGAACGGTCCAGGAAACCGAGGACGCGTACGGCTTCCTGCCCACGCTCGGCGAGTTCGACCTGCACCTGATCGGCGAGGGCCGGCACGAGCAGCTGTGGGAGGCGCTCGGCGCGCATCCGATGACCCACCAGGGCGTGACCGGCACCCGGTTCGCGGTGTGGGCGCCGAACGCCCGCGGGGTGCGGGTGGCCGGCACCTTCAACTTCTGGGACGGCACCGGCTTCCCGATGCGCTCCCTCGGCTCCTCCGGCGTGTGGGAACTGTTCGTGCCGGGCATCGGCGAGGGCGAGCTGTACAAGTTCGAGATCACCCGGCCCGACGGCTCGAAGACGCTGCGCGCCGACCCGCTGGCGCGCCGTACGGAGGAGCCGCCCAACACGTCCTCGATCGTGTACACCTCGCGGTACGAGTGGGGTGACGACGAGTGGCTGGCGAAGCGGGCCGAGGTCCCCGCGCACGAGGCGCCCTTCTCGGTGTACGAGGTCCATCTGCCGTCCTGGCGACCAGGGCTGACCTACCGTCAACTGGCCGAACAGCTGCCCGCGTACGTCAGGGACCTGGGCTTCACGCACGTGGAGCTGATGCCCGTCGCGGAGCATCCCTTCGGCGGCTCGTGGGGCTATCAGGTCACCGGCTTCTACGCCCCGACCGCCCGCCTGGGCACGCCCGACGACTTCAGGTACCTGGTGGACCGCCTGCACCAGGCCGGCATCGGTGTGCTGATGGACTGGGTGCCGGCCCACTTCCCACGGGACGACTGGGCGCTCGCCGAGTTCGACGGACGCCCCCTGTACGAGCACGAGGATCCGCTGAGGGCCGCGCACCCCGACTGGGGCACCCTGGAGTTCGACTTCGGGCGCCGCGAGGTGCGCAACTTCCTGGTGGCGAACGCCGTGTACTGGTGCGAGGAGTTCCATATCGACGGGCTGCGCGTGGACGCGGTCGCCTCGATGCTGTACCTGGACTACTCGCGTGAGCCGGGCCAGTGGGTGCCGAACGTGCACGGCGGCCGGGAGAACCTGGACGCGGTGGCGTTCCTGCAGGAGATGAACGCGACGGTGTACCGCAGGGTGCCGGGTGTGGTGACGATCGCGGAGGAGTCCACGGCCTGGGACGGCGTCACCCGCGCCACCCACCACAAGGGCCCGAGCGGCTTCGGCGGGCTCGGTTTCGGTCTGAAGTGGAACATGGGCTGGATGCACGACTCGCTGCAGTACATGAGCCACGAGCCGGTCCACCGCAAGTACCACCACGGTGAGATGACGTTCTCGATGGTGTACGCCTACAGCGAGAACTACGTCCTGCCGATCTCCCACGACGAGGTGGTGCACGGCAAGGGCTCCCTGGTGTCGAAGATGCCGGGCGACTGGTGGCAGCAGCGCGCCAACCACCGGGCGTACCTGGGCTACATGTGGGCCCACCCCGGCAAGCAGCTGTTGTTCATGGGGCAGGAGTTCGCGCAGGGCGCGGAGTGGTCGGAGGCGCACGGCCCCGACTGGTGGCTGCTCGATCCGCACTACGGCGCGGAGGCCGACCACCGGGGCGTGCGCGACCTGGTCCGCGACCTCAACACCGTCTACCGCCGCACCCCGGCCCTGTGGGAGCGCGACACCCACGCCTCCGGCTTCGAGTGGGTGGTGGGGGACGCGGCGGAGGACAACGTCTTCGCCTTCCTCCGCCTCGACGCCGAGGGCACCCCGCTGCTGGCGGTGTCCAACCTCGCCCCCGTGGTGCGCCCCGAGTACCGCCTGGGCGTCCCCGACGACGTCCCCGCCTGGCACGAGGTCCTCAACACCGACGCCGCGAAGTACGGCGGCAGCGACGTCACCAACCCCGACCCCGTCAAGCCCGAGCCACAGGGCTGGCACGGCCGCCCGGCCAGCATCCGCCTGACCCTGCCCCCACTGGCGACGGTGTGGCTGCGGCCGGCCTGACCCCGCCTACTTCCCGAACATCAGCCTGCGCAGCGCCGACAGCAGCCCCCTGGCCGAGCCGTCGGCGCTGTGCGTGCCGGTGGTGAGGGGTGGGCGGTCCTCGCCCGGCCGGGGCATCGCGGTCGACGGGCGGCGCTTGGGGGCGCTCGCGGACAGTTCGTAGCGCACCGGGAGCAGGCGCAGGCCGCGTACGACCGGGCCGGAGCGCCAGGGGAGCTGGTCCGGGGGGAGGGTCAGTTCGGCGCGGGCGAAGTGGTCGAAGACGCGGCCCACGGCCGTGGTCACGATCATGCTGCCGAGTTCGCGGGCCGTGGTGGGGCACTGGTGGGGGCCCGCTCCCCAGCCCAGGTGGGCCCGGGTGCTCACGGCGGAGCCGACCAGGTGGGAGGTGCCGAGGGCGAGGAGGTCCTGGTGGGCGGCGGCCGCGGACGGCGAGACGATGTCGCCGGCCCGCACCCAGTAGGCGCCCAGGGGCACGTCCCGCGCGGCGAAGCGGAAGCACATGTTGGCGACGGGCGGGTTGGCCAGCGCGGCCCGGTTGACGGCCTCGCCGAGCTGCCCGGCCGACAGGCTGCGCCGCACGGTGGCGTTGCCGCGCAGCACCTCCAGCAGGGTGTTCATGACCATGTTGCCGGTGATGTCGTTGAGGTAGACCGCGTTCATGAACAGCTCCCGGCCGAGCTGTTCGTCGCTGAGGCCGGGATCGGCGAGCAGCAGGTAGGAGGTGAGGTCGTCGCCGGGCCGGGCCCTGCGGTGGGCGGCGAGCCGGGTCATCGTGGCCAGCGCCCGGGCCGTGGCGGCACCGGCGTCCGGGCCGCCGTCGAGCATCCGCCACAGGTCCATGACCAGCTCGTCGCCGAGCTCCACCGGGCAGCCGAACAGCCGGGTGGTGACCATCAGCAGCAGCGGCCGGGTGTACTGGGCGCCCAGGTCGGCGAAGCCGGCCGAGCCGGACTCGGCGGCCAGCAGGGCGACCAGGTCGTCGGTGTACCGGGCGACGGCTGCCCGCAGCTCCCAGCCCTGCGGACTGCGCGCCTCCTGGAAGGGGCGCAGCGCCGAGTGCAGGACGCCACGGGCGGCCTGGTGCTCCTCGCCGTCCATGAACATGGTCTGCCGCACCTCGTACCCGGCGAGCAGCGGCCAGTCGGCCGGGAGCCGTCCCTGTGCTCGGGCACGCCAGTACCGGATGTCCCGCCGCCACTGGCACTCGTTCCTGAGCACCTCAAGGACCTCGCGGTAGTCGAGGACCAGCCACACCGGTACGCCCATCAGCCCGACCGGCGCGACCGGACCGTGCGTGCGCCGCAGTCTCCGGTAGACCGCCCCGGGGTCCGCGTCGAACTCCGCGGTCAGCAGCGGCTCCACCGGCAGTGAGGCGAGCGTCGGGCAGTCGGCCGGCGCGGGCGCGTGAGGCTGGGCTTCCATAGCGACACGCATACCGCACCGGCCGTGCACGCGCAGTAATCAGGACACGAACCGTTACATCTTGGTGATCCCCCGTTACGCGAAGGCGTCGGCCAGCGTTTTGGGCAGGTCACCGGTGTGCAGCACGCCCAGCCGCTGTGTGGCCCGGGTCAGCGCCACGTACAGGTCGCTCGTGCCGTACCGCCCCGGCTCGACCACGAGCACGGAGTCGAACTCCAGGCCCTTGGACTGGCGCGGGTCGAGCAGGACGACGGTCTGCGTCAGGTCCGGCTCCGCGCCCGCCGTCACCCCGTCCAGGTGTGCCGCGAGCCTGCGGTGCAGGTCGCGGGGGGCGATCACCGCGAGGCGGCCCTCGGCGGGGGTGAGTTCCGCCGCCGCCTCGGCCACGGCGGCCGGCAGGTCGTCGGTGGCGCGGGCCCAGGGCCGTACGCCCGTGGAGCGCACGGAACTCGGCGGTTCGAAGCCGGGATGCTCGGCGCGGACCACGGCCGCCGCCACCTCCATGATCTCGGCCGGGGTGCGGTAGTTGACGCCGAGCCGGGTGTGCTCCCAGCGGTCCTCGACGTAGGGCTCCAGGATGTCCGCCCATGCGCCGACACCGGCCGCCTCCGCCGTCTGCGCCGGGTCGCCGACCAGCGTCATGGAGCGGGTCGGGATGCGCCGCATCAGCATCCGCCAGGCCATCGGCGACAGTTCCTGCGCCTCGTCGACGATGATGTGCCCGAACGCCCAGGTGCGGTCGGCCGCCGCGCGTTCGGCGGCGCTGCGGTGGTCGTCCTCCTCCTGGCGTTCGGCGAACCGTTCGGCGTCGATGATGTCGTGCGCGGACAGGACCTCCGAGGCGTCGGGGTCACTGTCCTCCTTGTCCTCGAACTCGTACGTCCGGGACGCGTACGACACGTCCAGCACGCCCTGGGCGTAGGCGATCTGTGCCGCTCGCTCCCGTTCCGCGCGCTCCCGCGCCTGCCGGTCGTCCTCGCCGAGGAGTTCGGCGGCCTCGTCCAGCAGGGGTACGTCCGCGACCGTCCAGTGCCGGGTCACCGGGCGGCGGACGGCGTCCGCGTCCTCGTCGGAGAGGAAGCCCTCGGGGGCGGCGAGGAAGTCGGCGACCAGCCGCTGCGGGCTCAGCACGGGCCACAGCTGGTCGATGGCGGACCAGACCTCGGGGTTCTCGGCGAGTTCGTCGCGGATCTGGGTGATGTCGGCGGGGTCCAGCAGACTGGACCCGTCGAACGGGTCGGTGCCGATGCGCTCGGCGTACAGCTCGGTGAGCGTGTTGAGGATGTGACCCTCGAAGTGCTCGCGGGCCGCGTTGTGCGGCAGCTTGGCGGCACGGGTGCGCTCGCGGGCGACGTTCACCAGGCCGTCGTCGAGCATGAGGACCTCGCGGTCGTGCTCGATCGCGATCACCGGGTCGGGCAGCGCCTGCCGGCTGCGGACGACCTCGGCGAGCACGTCGGCCATGTCCGCGCGCCCCTTCACGGCGGCCGCCTCGGGCGTGTCCGCCCGGGTGGCCTTCACGCCGGGGAACAGCTCACCGACGGTCGCCAGCAGCACACCGGTTTCGCCGAGGGAGGGCAGGACCTCGTCGATGTAGCCGAGGAAAGCCGGGTTGGGGCCGACGATCAGGACGGCGCGCTTGGCGAGCAGCTCCCGGTGCTCGTAGAGGAGGTAGGCGGCGCGGTGCAGGGCGACGGCCGTCTTTCCGGTGCCCGGGCCGCCCTCCACCACCAGCACGCCGCGGTGCGGTGCGCGGATGATGCGGTCCTGGTCGGCCTGGATGGTCTGCACGATGTCGCTCATCCGGCCGGTGCGCGCGGAGTTGAGCGCGGCGAGCAGCACGGCGTCGCCCGTCGGGTCCTCGTGGCCGGTCCTGGTCTCGTCGCCGAGGTCGAGGATCTCGTCGTGCAGGGCGCTGACCCTGCGGCCGTCGGTGGAGATGTGGCGACGGCGCCTGAGGCCCATCGGGGTGTGGCCGGTGGCCAGGTAGAAGGGGCGGGCGACGTCGGCTCGCCAGTCGATCAGGATCGGGGTGCGCTCGGCGTCGTCGGCGCGCAGACCGATCCGGCCGATGTGGTGGACGGTGCCCGAGGTCAGGTCGATCCGGCCGAAGCAGAGCGAGCCGTCCACCGCGTTCAGCGCGGCGAGCAGCCCGGAACGCTCGGCGACGAGGATGTCCCGCTCCAGCCTGGCCTGCATGGGCGTGTGGCCCTGGCCGAGCGCGTCCGTGACGGAGACCTCGGTGTCGCCGCGCAGCGCGTCCACGCGCGCGTACAGCTCGTCGATGAATTCCTGTTCCTGCCGCAATTCATCGTCCGGCAATTCGGTGTTTGACAATTCCGCTCCCGCCCGGATATACTGTGCTCACTGAACTTCTCCGCGACTCCACCGACTTGAAGTCGCGAATCAATAAATATACGCAAAGAAATCCCCCGAGCGCAATTGCTCGGGGGATTTCTTCATGCCCGGGCGGGCATCACAGCACGTCGGACAGCTCCTCCAGCAGTCGCCGCTTGGGCCGTGCGCCCACCATCGACTTCACCGGCTCGCCGTCCCGGAACACCATGAACGTCGGCATCGACAGCACCTTGTAGGCGTTCGTCGTCTCCGGATTGGTGTCCACGTCCAGCTGGACCACTTTCAGACGGTCCCCCTCCTCGAAGGCGAGGGCACTGAGCACCGGCCCCATCTGCCGGCACGGCGGGCACCAGTCGGCGGTGAACTCCACCAGCACCGGCAGGTCCGCCCCGATCACCTCCGCCGCGAAGTCCGCGTCCGTCACTTCGGTCACCACGTGTGCCCTCCCAGCTCGCATCCCGGCTCCGGACCCCCCGGAACCGCCGCATCGGCCGCCAGTTCGTCCCGTGCCTGCTCGGCCCGCTCCAGCTGCGCGCCGACCTGGGCGCGCACGGCCTGGAGCTCACCGATCAGCGTGTCCAGCTCGGCCAGCTTGCGCCGGTAGACCGCGAGGGACGCGGGACACGAGTCCCCCGCCGGGTGCCCGGCCCGCAGGCACTCCACGAAGGGCCGCGTCTCCTCCAGGTCGAACCCGAAGTCCTGCAGCGTCCGGATCTGCTGCAGCAGCCTCAGATCGCTCTCGTCGTACGTCCGGTATCCGTTGCCGCTGCGTCGCGCGGGCAGCAGCCCCCGCGCCTCGTAGTACCGCAGCGTCCGCGTCGTGGTCCCGGCCCGGGCGGCCAGCTCGCCGATTCGCATACGGACGAACGTAAGCCTTGACGCGGACGTCAAGGCAACGGCGGGCAAGTCGATTCGGTGTTCGGGCCGGCCGTGGTCGCCGGCCACGGAAGAGGCGGGCACGTCCGCCGCGGTCACCGTACCGACCGCGGCGGGCGTGCCCGCCTCCCGAGCCACCGAGCCGGTGGCCGAGCCCAGTTGTCGAGTTGTCGTGGAACTGACCGGGCGGCTGAGCGACGGGGGAGCATCCCAGCCGCCCGGAGTCTGTGCGGGCCTGCGCCGCGTCAGGCCTTGGCGAGTTCCTTCTCGCTGCCCTGCTCGGGCACCTCGGCGGTGTCGCCGCCGCCGTGGCCCTCGTCCAGCAGCGTCGCCTCGTCGAAGGGGATCTGACCGGCGAGGACCTGGCCGACCCGCTCCTTGTCGATCTCCTTCGTCCAGGTGCCGATCAGGACGGTGGCGACGGCGTTGCCCGCGAAGTTGGTCAGGGCGCGGGCCTCGCTCATGAAGCGGTCGATGCCGACGATGAGGCCGACGCCGTCCACCAGGGCCGGCTTGTGCGACTGCAGACCGCCGGCGAGCGTGGCCAGACCGGCACCCGTGACACCTGCCGCGCCCTTCGAGGCGACCAGCAGGAACAGCAGCAGCGGGATCTGCTCGCCGATCGACATCGGCGTGCCCATGGCGTCGGCGATGAACAGCGAGGCCATGGTCATGTAGATCATGGTGCCGTCGAGGTTGAAGGAGTAGCCGGTCGGGACCGTGATGCCGACCACCGGCTTGCTGACGCCCAGGTGCTCCATCTTCGCGATGAGCCGCGGCAGCGCGGACTCGGAGGAGGAGGTGGACAGGATCAGCAGGAACTCACGGCCCAGGTACTTGAACAGCGTGATGATGTTCAGGCCGGCGATGACGCGCAGCAGGACGCCGAGCACGATGAAGACGAAGAGGAAGCAGGTGACGTAGAAGCCGAGCATCAGCACGGCGAGGCTCTTGAGCGCGTCCACGCCCGCGGAGCCGGTGACGGCGGCGATCGCGCCGAACGCGCCGATGGGGGCGGCCCACATCACCATGGCGAGGATGCGGAAGACGAGCCGCTGGATGTGCTCGACACCGCGCAGGATCGGCTGGCCGGCGGAGCCCATGCCCTGCAGCGCGAAGCCGGCGAGCAGGGCGATCAGCAGGGTCTGCAGGACCGACTCGTTGGTGAAGGCCGACACCATCGTGGTCGGGATGATCGAGAGCACGAACTCGACCGGCGGCAAAGCCTCGGAGTCCACCTGCTCGTGGCCGGCGTCCTTGATCGCGTCAGTGATGTGCAGGCCCGTACCGGGCTCCAGGATGTTGCCGACGACCAGGCCGATGCCCAGCGCCACCAGCGACATCACCATGAAGTAGCCCAGGGCGATGCCGCCCACGGCACCGACCTTGGCGGCCTTCCTCACGGATCCGATGCCGAGAACGATCGTGCAGAAGATGATCGGCGAGATCATCATCTTGATCAGGTTCACGAAGCCGGTTCCGATCGGCTTCAGCTCGACCGCGAAGTCGGGTGCGGCAAGCCCCACGGCGATACCTGCGGCGACCGCGATGATCACTGCGATGTAGAGGTAGTGCGTGCGGTCCCGCTTGGCTTTTGGTGCGGTAGGTGCCGTATCGGCTGCGCTGGTCACGGCGGCCCTCCTTGACGACGTCGTCGGCATCACCGGCGTGCGGCTCACGTCCGGGTGGGTTATTGGGGATTGCCGTGACTATCCCCTGCCATGTGAGCGCGGTCACCCTTCCGTTCATTTAGTTCACAATCGGCCAAGAGGCAGACTGACGACATGCGTATCCCCGTCCCGAGACCTCGCAGCCTGGCGGCGCAGCTCTTCGCCATGCAGGCCGTTCTGATAGCGGTCGTGGTGGCCGGATATGCACTCTTCACCTACGTCAGCGACCGCAGCCAGGCCGAGGAGGCGGCCGCCCGGCAGGCCAGGGCGGTGGCCCGCTCGGTCGCCGACTCCCCGTCCGTGCGGGAGGCGATCCACACCTCCGACCCGACGGCCGAGCTCCAGCCGTACGCACTGCGGGTGATGCGCGACACCGAGGTCGACTTCGTCACGATCATGAACCCGCAGGGCATCCGCTGGACCCACCCCGATGAGAAACAGATCGGCCAGCGCTTCCGCGGCCACATCGAGGCCGCGCAGCGGGGCGGAACCTTCACCGAGACCTACACCGGCACGCTCGGCCCGTCGGTCCGCGCGGTCACCCCGGTCGAGGAGGGCGGGAAGGTCGTCGGCCTGGTCAGCGCCGGCATCAAGGTGGAGGCGATCAGCAAGCGGGTGCAGGGCCAGCTGACGGCCCTGCTCGGCGTCGCGGCCGGCGCGCTCGCGCTCGGCGCGGTCGGCACGTACGTCATCAACGCCCGTCTGCGCCGCCACACCCACGGCATGAACGCGGCCGAGCTCAGCCGTATGCACGACTATCACCAGGCGGCACTGCACGCGGTGCGGGAGGGGTTGCTGATGCTGGACGGTCAGTACCGGGTGGCGCTGATCAACGACGGGGGCCGGGAGCTTCTGGGGGTGACCGGTGAGGTGGTGGGCAGGTCCGTCGCGGATCTGGGGCTGCCGGCGCCGCTGACCGGGGCTCTGCTGGCGTCGGAGCCGCGGGTGGACGAGGTGCACCTGACGGCGGACCGGGTCCTGGTGGTGAACACCTCACCGGTGTCCGGCGGCGAACGCCGGGGCACGGTGGTGACCCTGCGGGACGTCACGGAACTCCAGTCCCTGATGGGCGAGCTCGACTCCGAGCGCGGCTTCACGCAGGCGCTGCGCTCGCAGGCGCACGAGGCGGCGAACCGGCTGCACACGGTCGTGTCCCTGATCGAGCTGGGCCGGGCGCAGGAGGCGGTGGAGTTCGCGACGGCCGAACTGGAACTCGCCCAGGCGCTGACCGACCAGGTGGTGGCGGCGGTGAGCGAGCCGGTGCTGGCGGCGCTGCTGCTGGGCAAGACGGCCCAGGCCAACGAGCGGGGCGTGGAGCTGGTGGTCTCGGAGGACAGCCGCCTGGACGACGGGCTGCTGCCCCCCTCGCTGCCCGCCCGCGACCTGGTGACGATCCTGGGCAACCTGATCGACAACGCGGTGGACGCGGCGCAGGGGAGCGGGCGGGCGAAGGTGACGGTGACGGCGTACACGGAAGGTGCCGAGCTGGTGCTGCGGGTCTGCGACACGGGCCCGGGCGTGCACCCGGGCCACGCCGACCTGGTCTTCCAGCGCGGCTTCTCGACGAAGCCGGCGGGGCCCGGGGGCCGGGGGCTGGGGCTGGCGCTGGTGCGGCAGGCGGTGCACCGGCACGACGGGACGTTGACGGTGGCGGAGGCCGACGGAGGCGGGGCGGAGTTCGAGGCGCGGCTGCCGCTGGAGGACGCCGGCGGGGGCACCGCGTCGGCGAAGGCGCTGTCGCGGGGCGCGGTTTCCGGAGGCGACAGATGACGACCGAGCAGGCCATCCGCGTCCTCGTCGTGGAGGACGACCCCGTCGCCGCCGACGCGCACGTCATGTACGTCGGCCGGGTGCCCGGCTTCGTGGCCGTCGGCAAGGCCCACACGGGCGCGGAGGCGCGGCGCATGCTCGACCGTACGCCGGTGGACCTGCTGTTGCTGGACCTGCACCTGCCGGACGTGCACGGGCTGCAGCTGGCGCGTTCCCTGCGGGCCGCCGGGCATCACGCGGACGTCATAGCGGTGACGTCGGCGCGGGATCTGACGGTGGTGCGCGAGGGCGTGTCACTGGGGGTCGTGCAGTACGTCCTGAAGCCGTTCACCTTCGCGACCCTGCGGGACCGGCTGGTGCGGTACGCCGAGTTCCACTCGGCGGCGGGCGAGGCCAGCGGCCAGGACGAGGTCGACCGCGCCCTGGCCACCCTGCGGGCGCCGGGCCCGGCGGCGCTGCCGAAGGGGCTGAGCGGGCCGACGCTGGAGCGGGTGACGGGTGCGTTGCGGGAGGCGGAGGAGGGGTTGACCGCGGCGGGCGTCGCGGAGGCCGTGGGGATCTCCCGGATCACGGCCCGGCGGTATCTGGAGCATCTGGTGGACGCGGGGCGGGCCGGGCGGAGTCCGTTGTACGGGCAGGTGGGGCGGCCCGAGTTGGTCTACCGGTGGGTGAGCGGGGTGGAGAGGGGGCGGTGAGGGCGGTACCGGGGCCGCTCTCGTCAGTCCGCCGCACGACGCATTGACTGACCGGACCACCCCTCATACGTTCGCACCACACCCATCGCCCGGCCACAACGACGTGCGCCCGCAGGAGGTCGTGCCCGTGCGCCCCACCGCCGCCTTACTCCCCGCCCTCCTCGTCGCAGCCGCCCTCACCGCCTGCGGCAGCGGTTCCGGCAGCGATCCGGACACCGTGAAAGTCTCCTTCAAACAGTCCACGGACAACTCCGTCAAGGTGATGGACACCTACCTCGCCGACATCAAGAAGCAGTTCGAGAAGGCCCACCCCGGCAAGAAGGTCGAACTCGTCCCCGTCAAGGCCCCGGACGCGGAGTACTACACCAAGCTCCAGCAGATGCTCCGCTCCCCCAGAACCGCCCCGGACCTGGTCTACGAGGACACCTTCCTCATCAACTCGGACATCACCAGTGGGTATCTGAAGCCCCTCGATCCGTACCTCGCCAAGTGGCAGGACTGGGACCGGTTCATCGACACGGCCAAGGCCGCGGCCAAGGGCGAGGACGGCAGGACGTACGGCGTCCCCGACGGCACCGACACCCGCGGCCTGTGGTTCCGCAAGGACATCTTCGCCAAGGCCGGCCTACCGGCCGACTGGCAGCCCAGGACCTGGAAGGACGTCCTCGACGCCGCCCGCACCATCAAACGGAAGGTCCCCGGCGTCATCCCCCTGAACGTCTACACGGGCAAGGCCGTCGGCGAGGCCGCCACCATGCAGACCTTCGAGATGCTGCTCTACGGCACGAACGACGGCACGACGGACCCCCTGTACGACAAGGCCGCGAAGAAATGGATCGCCGGCGGCCAGGGCTTCAAGGACGCCCTCACCTTCGTCGAGACCGTCTACGAGGAGAAGCTCGGACCGGACGTCGCCGACGCCCTCGACCCGAACGTCATGACCCGGGTGCGCGGCGAGTGGCTCCCGCAGGGCAAGCTCGGCATCGCTCTGGACGGCTCCTGGCTCCCGCAGGACTGGCTGGAGGGCAGCGGCCACGAATGGCCCGAGTGGTCCGAGGAGCTGGGCCTCGCCGCCATGCCCACCCAGCACGGCCAGTCCCCCGGCCAGGTCAGCATGTCCGGCGGCTGGACCTGGGCGATCCCCGCCAAGGCGGCCCATCCCGACCTCGCCTTCGAGTTCATCAAGACGATGCAGACGAAGGCGAACGCCCAGAAGTGGTACGTGGCCAACTCCGGCATCGCGGTACGGGAGGACGTCGCGAACGACCCCGCGTACGTCGAGGCGCAGCCCGGCATCGAGTTCTTCACCGACCTCGTCGCCAGCACCCACTACCGGCCCGCCTACCCCGCGTACCCGAAGGTCTCCGTCGCCGTCCAGGAGGCGATGGAGGGCGTCACGACGGGCGAGAAGTCGGTCGAGGAGGCGGCGAAGGGCTACGACGAGGAGTTGAGGACAGCGGCGGACAACCAGGTGATCGAGAAGTGAGCCCTCGGCTCATGGCTCCTCGCTCCCTCGTCCGCGTCCTCCCCGTCACCCCGGCCGTCGTCCTCCTGCTCCTCTTCCTCGCCGGCCCGATCGCGTACTGCGCCTACATCGCCTTCACCGACCTCCAGCTCACCGGTCAGGCCGAGGCGTCGTTCATCGGCTTCGACAACTTCCGTACGGCGTTCGGCGACGAGGCGTTCCTCAACGCGGTGTGGCTGACCCTCGTCTTCACGGTTCTGTCGTCCCTCGTCGGGCAGAACACCCTCGGCCTCGCCCTCGCGGCACTGATGCGGCGCGCGTCACGCCCCGTCCGTACGCTCACCGGCGGCATCGTGGTCACGGCGTGGGTGCTCCCGGAGGTCGTCGCCGGCTTTCTGCTCTACGCGTTCTTCCGCCGCGAGGGCACCCTGAACGCGATCCTGGACTGGCTGCGCCTGCCCTCCCAGAACTGGCTCTTCACGCTCCCGATCCTCGCCGTCTCCTTCGCCAACGTCTGGCGGGGCACGGCCTTCTCCATGCTGGTCTACTCGGCCGCCCTCAACGAGATTCCGAAGGAGATCACGGAGGCCGCCGAGGTCGACGGCGCCGGCGGTCTGCGCCGCATGTGGCACATCACGCTGCCGATGATCCGCCGCTCCATCGGCACCAACCTGATGCTCAACACCCTCCAGACGCTGTCCGTCTTCGGGCTGATCTGGGTGATGACCAGGGGCGGCCCCGGCGGGCGGAGCCAGACGCTGCCCCTCTTCATGTACGAACAGGCCTTCCAGAACAGTCTGATCGGCTACGGCACGGCGGTGGCCCTGCTGCTGTTGCTGATCGGTTCCCTGTTCTCGGTCCTGTACCTGCGCCTGCTGCGGACGGAGGTCTGACGAACGACATGGCCCGTACACTCGCCGCCCGTCGCACGTCCCGCCGCCTCGCCGCCGACGCCGGCCTCCTCATCGTCGCGGCCGCCTTCGCGCTTCCCCTCGCCTGGGTCGTCCTGTCCTCCGTGGACCCCCGCGCCGGCCTCGGGGTGAAGGCTCCCGACGGCCTGACAGCGGACCACTTCAGCGCCATCTGGACCTCGGACATCACGTTCACGCCCCTGCTGAACAGCCTGGTCCTGTGCGGGGGCGCCACGGCGCTGACGGTCGGGTGCGCGGTGCTCGCGGCCTACCCGCTCTCCCGCTTCCGTTCCCGCCTCAACCGTCCGTTCCTGCTGGCGATCCTCTTCGCGACGAGCCTGCCCATCACCGCGATCATGGTGCCGGTGTACGCGCTGTTCGTCCGCGTGAACCTCATCGACACCGCGCAGGGGACGATCCTGTTCTTCGCCGCCTCCCAACTCCCCTACGCGATCTGGCTGATGAAGAACTTCATGGACGGTGTGCCGCGGGAACTGGAGGAGGCGGCGTGGACGGACGGCGCGTCGACGCTGCAGTCCCTCGTGCGGATCGTGCTGCCCCTCATGGGGCCGGGGGTCGCCGTGGTGACCGTCTTCTCGTTCGTGATGATGTGGGGGAACTTCTTCGTCCCCTTCATGCTGCTGCTCACCCCGGACCGGATGCCGGCGTCGGTGAGCATCAACGAGTTCTTCGGGAACCGCGGGATGGTGGCCTACGGGCAGCTGGCCGCCTTCTCGGTCGTCTACTCGACGCCCGTGCTCCTGCTGTACGTGCTGATCGCCCGGCGGCTGGGGGGCGGCTTCGCGCTGGGCGGGGCGGTCAAGGGGTGAGGCCTTGCCTACTGCGGCAACACCCCCGCCCGGAACGGCTCCACCCCCACGACCCGGCGCACCCGCACCGGCTCGATCAGCAGCATCACCCGCCGCTCCCCGGGGAGCAGCCATGGATACCGCTCCTCCCCGATGTACTTCCGCGCCAGCCGGTCCATCGCCCGCTCGGCCGCCTCCCCCTCCACGAACCGCACCACCCGTCCCCGGATCTCGGCCCGGTCGTACGGGTTCCCGGGGTCGTGGTGCGACAGCGAAACGTTGGGATTGAGCCGCAGGTTGTCGATCTTCACGCGCCCGATCGACGAGTTGACCATGACGTACTCGTCTTCGATGTCCGCCCACATGGGCGATACCTGCGGCACACCGTCCGGGCCGACGGTCGCGAGATGCCAGAAGTTCGGGGCGAGCAAACGCTCGCGCATATGCCCCTCAAGCTTGACGTTCACACTTTTCACCACCCTCCGGGGCGCCCGTCCGGGCGGACCCCGCGCCATCGTCGCACCGCCCCGCCCCACCGGCAGTCGATCTTCGGCCACCCCGCCCCGACGGCCGGAACCGTAGCTTCCTACGATCTGTGATCCTGGCCGAACAGAACGTAGTCACCGCATGTCCTTCGCCCTACTTTGTGGCCCGTGCGCCGACGCCCAGCTCAGCCGAATCCGCCCACCCCGCCGACCCCGCCCTTCGACGCCCCCGCCGCCCGCCGGCTCCGTGTCGCTCTGGGAATGGGGCCTGAACATGTCGCCTACGGCATGCGAGTCTCGTACGGGCTCCCCTACGTCACCCCGGACCACGTCATCGCCTGGGAACGCGGGATCACCTCCCCCGGCAACTCCGAACTGACCGCTCTGGCCGGGGTGTTGTGGTGCTCACCCGGTGAACTCGTGGGCCGGCCGAGGACCCTGCGCGAGCACCGCCTGGCACGCGGGCTCGCGCCCGAGGACGTCGCCCGTGCGGTCGGGCTGGAGCTGCTGGCGTATCTGCGGATGGAGGAGACGGACGCGTGGCGCGGCACCGACCGGCAGTCCGCCGCGCTCGCCGATCTGCTCGGTCTCTCGCTGCCCGACCTGGTCACCGTCACCGGGCGCGACAGGAAACTCGCCGAGCTGCTCCGCAACGCCGTGACCACCCGCCGGCAGGCCCCTGTCCGGTCCCTGGCGAAGGTCGTGCCCCTGGACCGGCGGCTGCTGGCCGGGGTTCTGCAGCAGCTGCACCAGGACTACCACGGGCGGATGGCCGCCGCCGTCGGGCGGCGCGGCGGCGGCAGCGGCTCCGGTGACGCGTGCCGTGACTTCCTCGACCGGATCGTCGAGCACTTCTGGACGACGGTGACGACCCTGACGACCGCCCGGAACGGCGGCGGCTAGAACACCGACTCCGCCTCGTCCATCCGGTCCTTCGGCACCGTCTTCAGCTCGGTCACCGCCTCCGCCAGCGGCACCATCACGATGTCCGTCCCGCGCAGGGCCGTCATCCTGCCGAACTCGCCCCGGTGCGCGGCCTCCACCGCGTGCCAGCCGAAGCGCGTGGCGAGCACCCGGTCGTACGCGGTCGGTGTGCCGCCGCGCTGGACGTGGCCGAGGATGACCGGCTTGGCCTCCTTGCCGAGCCGCTTCTCCAGTTCGTGCGCCAGGGCCGTGCCGATGCCCTGGAAGCGCTCGTGGCCGAACTGGTCGATCTCGCCGTGGCCGTAGTCCATGGTGCCCTCGGTGGGGTGGGCTCCCTCGGCGACGCAGATCACCGCGAACTTCTTGCCGCGGGCGAAGCGCTCCTCGACCATCTTGACCAGGTCGGCGGGGTCGAAGGGACGCTCGGGCAGGCAGATGCCGTGCGCGCCGGCCGCCATGCCGGACTCCAGGGCGATCCACCCGGCGTGGCGGCCCATGACCTCGACGACCATCACCCGCTGGTGGGACTCGGCGGTCGTCTTCAGGCGGTCCATCGCCTCCGTGGCGACCCCGACCGCCGTGTCGAAGCCGAAGGTGCGGTCCGTGGAGGAGATGTCGTTGTCGATCGTCTTCGGGACGCCCACCACCGGCAGGCCCGCGTCGCTGAGCATCCTGGCCGCGGTCAGCGTGCCCTCGCCGCCGATCGGGATCAGCGCGTCGATGCCGAAGTCGCTGACGATGTCGGCCGCGTTCTCGCAGGCCTCGCGCAGACGGTCCCGCTCCAGCCTCGACGACCCCAGGATCGTGCCGCCGCGGGCCAGGATGCCGCTGACCCCGTTGAGGTCGAGGGTGCGGTAGCGGCCGTCCAGCAGACCCGCGTAGCCGTCCTCGAAGCCGATGACCTCGTCGTCGTACTGGGCCACCGCCCGGTGCACGACCGACCGGATCACGGCGTTCAGGCCGGGGCAGTCGCCGCCTGCGGTGAGAACTCCGATACGCATCGTGCTGTGTCTCCTGCTCGCTGTTGATACCGGTGAGCCAGTCCGATTCTTTCACGTCCCCCAAGGCGGTGCCGCTTCCGCGCCCTCCGCTCCGGCGCACCTCCACCACCCCCCGAGACGGGTGGGCGCCTTATCCATCGGCGGAGGTATTGTCAAGAGGGTTCTGCTCACCTCGGTGGGCGATTTTTGTGCCCCCGCGGGGGGAACCCGGATGCCCTCTCAGGGGACCCTGAAACCGGCTGAACCGGTCTGCATCCCCCGAAGGCCGCACGGACCATACCGACAAACGGAACGGAGAGCACGCGTGACGCGCAGCGTGTACGTGACCGGTATCGACCGCGGCGACGGCCGCCAGGTCGTCGAGCTGGGGGTCATGGAGCTCCTGACCCGGCAGGTCGACCGGGTGGGCGTCTTCCGGCCCCTCGTCCACGACGGCCCGGACCGGCTGTTCGAGCTGCTGCGTGCGCGCTACCGGCTCGCCCAGGACCCGGCGACCGTCTACGGCATGGACTACCACGAGGCGTCCGCCCTCCAGGCCGAGCAGGGCACCGACGAGCTGGTGTCCACGCTGGTCGACCGGTTCCATCTCGTCGCCCGGGACTACGACGTCGTCCTCGTCCTGGGGACCGACTTCGCGGACACCCAGCTGCCGGACGAGCTGTCGCTGAACGCCCGGCTCGCCAACGAGTTCGGCGCCTCCGTGATCGCGGTGGTGGGCGGCCGGAAGCAGTCGGCGGAGTCGGTGCTCGCCGAGACCCGCAACGCCTTCCGCGCCTACGACTCGCTGGGCTGCGACGTCCTCGCCATGGTCGCCAACCGGGTCGCCCGCGGGGACCGGGACGAGATCGACGGGCAGCTCGCCTCCCGGCTGCCGGTGCCGTGCTACGTCCTGCCCGACGAGCCCGCGCTGTCCGCCCCGACGATCTCCCAGATCGCGCACGCCCTCGGCGCCAAGGTGGTGCTCGGCGACGACTCCGGGATGGCCCGGGACGTGCTCGACTTCGTCTTCGGCGGCGCGATGCTGCCGAACTTCCTGGGCGCCCTGACGCCCGGCTGTCTGGTCGTCACCCCGGGCGACCGCGCCGACCTGGTCGTCGCCTCCCTCGCCGCGCACAGCGCCGGCACTCCGCCGATAGCCGGTGTGCTGCTCACCCTGAACGAAGTGCCCGGCCAGGACATCCTCACCCTCGCCGGCCGCCTCGCCCCCGGCACCCCGGTGCTCTCCGTGTCCGGCACCAGCTTCCCGACCGCCGAGCAGCTCTTCTCGATGGAGGGCAAGCTGAACGCGGCCACCCCGCGCAAGGCGGAGACCGCGCTCGGCCTCTTCGAGCGGTACGCGGACACCGCCGAGCTCGCGAGCCGCGTCTCCGCGCCGAGCAGCGACCGGCTGACACCGATGATGTTCGAGCACAAGCTCCTGGAACAGGCCCGCTCCGACCGGCGCCGCGTGGTGCTGCCGGAGGGCACCGAGGAGCGCGTGCTGCACGCCGCCGAGGTGCTGCTGCGCCGGGGCGTGTGCGACCTGACCCTCCTCGGGCCCGTCGACCAGATCCGCAAGAAGGCCGCCGACCTCGGCATCGACCTCGGCGGCTCCCAGCTGATCGACCCGGCCACCAGCGAGCTGCGCGACACCTTCGCCGAGCAGTACGCGGCGCTGCGCGCCCACCGGGGTGTGACCGTGGAGCTGGCGTACGACGTCGTCTCGGACGTGAACTACTTCGGCACCCTGATGGTGCAGGAAGGTTTCGCTGACGGCATGGTGTCGGGGTCGGTGCACTCCACGGCGGCCACCATCCGCCCCGCCTTCGAGATCATCAAGACCAAGCCGGACGCGTCCATCGTGTCCTCCGTCTTCTTCATGTGCCTGGCCGACAAGGTCCTCGTCTACGGCGACTGCGCCGTCAACCCGGACCCGGACGCCGAGCAACTCGCCGACATCGCCGTCCAGTCGGCCGCCACGGCCCGGCAGTTCGGCGTGGAGCCGCGGATCGCGATGCTGTCGTACTCGACCGGCACGTCCGGCTCGGGCGCGGACGTCGACAAGGTGCGCGAGGCGACCGAGCTGGTGCGCTCGCGGCGGCCCGACCTGAAGATCGAGGGGCCGATCCAGTACGACGCCGCCGTGGAGCCGACGGTGGCCGCCACCAAGCTGCCGGACTCCGAGGTCGCCGGTCAGGCCAGCGTGCTGATCTTCCCCGACCTCAACACCGGCAACAACACCTACAAGGCCGTGCAGCGCTCGGCCGGCGCGATCGCCGTCGGCCCCGTGCTGCAGGGTCTGCGCAAGCCGGTCAACGACCTGTCCCGGGGCGCCCTCGTCCAGGACATCGTCAACACCGTCGCCATCACGGCGATCCAGGCCCAGACCTCCCCCAACGAGAAGGCGACCGCCCAGTGAGCCCGTCCCGCGTCCTCGTCCTCAACTCCGGCTCGTCGTCGGTGAAGTACCAGCTGCTCGACATGCGCGGCAGCAGCCGGCTGGCCGTGGGCCTCGTCGAGCGCATCGGCGAGGAGATCTCCCGGCTCAGGCACACCCCGCTGCACGGCGGCGGCGAGACCCGGGAGTGGACCGGCCCGATCGCCGACCACGAGGCCGCCCTGAAGGCCGTCTCCGCCGAGCTGGCCAAGGACGGGCTCGGGCTGGACTCGCCGGAGCTGGCCGCGATCGGGCACCGGGTGGTGCACGGCGGGAAGTCCTTCACCGAGCCGACCGTCATCGACGACGCCGTGCTCGCCGAGATCGAGCGGCTGATCCCGGTGGCCCCGCTGCACAACCCGGCCAACCTCACCGGCATCCGCACCGCCCGGGCGCTGCGGCCCGACCTGCCGCAGGTCGCCGTCTTCGACACCGCCTTCCACACCACGATGCCGGAGTCGGCCGCCCGCTACGCCATCGACGTGCAGACCGCCGACGAGCACCGCATCCGCCGGTACGGCTTCCACGGCACCTCGCACGCGTACGTCTCCCGGGCCACCGCGCGGCTGCTGGGCAAGGCGCCGGAGGAGGTCAACGTGATCGTGCTGCATCTCGGCAACGGGGCGTCCGCCTCCGCCGTGCGGGGCGGCAAGTGCGTGGACACCTCCATGGGGCTGACGCCTTTGGAGGGGCTCGTGATGGGTACGCGATCGGGAGACATGGACCCGGCCGTCATCTTCCATTTGATGCGCGTTGGCGGAATGTCCACGGACGAGATCGACACTCTTCTCAACAAGAAGAGCGGCCTGATCGGTCTGTGCGGCGACAACGACATGCGGGAGATCCGCCGCCGGATCGACGAGGGTGACGAGCAGGCACAACTGGCCTTCGACATCTACATTCACCGCCTGAAGAAGTACATCGGCGCCTATTACGCGGTGCTCGGACGGGTGGACGCGGTGGCCTTCACGGCCGGGGTCGGGGAGAACGCGGCGCCGGTACGGGAAGCCGCCGTGGCGGGCCTGGAGGGGCTGGGCCTGGCCGTCGACGGCGAACTGAACGCCGTGCGCGGCGACGAGCCGCGGCTGATCTCGCCCGCGGGCGCGCGGGTGGCGGTGGCGGTGGTGCCCACCGACGAGGAATTGGAGATTGCCACCCAGACCTACGCCCTGGTGAATGGCTCAAAGAATCTCAACTGAGCGGCCTTGCGCCCTTTTGTAATTTCCGCCAGACGGAATATTCCGTTGCGAAACAAACCGATAGGATCGCCCCCATGCGCCGTTCGAAAATCGTCTGTACTCTCGGCCCCGCGGTCGACTCCCATGAACAGCTGGTCGCGCTGATCGAGGCCGGCATGAACGTGGCCCGCTTCAACTTCAGCCACGGCACGCACGCCGAGCACCAGGGGCGGTACGACCGTGTCCGGGCCGCCGCCAAGGAGACCGGCCGGGCCATCGGTGTCCTCGCCGACCTGCAGGGCCCCAAGATCCGTCTGGAGACCTTCGCCGAGGGCCCGGTGGAGCTGGTGCGCGGTGACGAGTTCACCATCACCACCGAGGACGTGCCGGGCGACAAGACGATCTGCGGCACGACCTACAAGGGCCTGCCCGGCGATGTGACCAAGGGCGACCAGATCCTCATCAACGACGGCAACGTCGAGCTGAAGGTCACCGAGGTCGAGGGTCCGCGGGTGCGGACGATCGTCATCGAGGGCGGCGTCATCTCCGACCACAAGGGCATCAACCTGCCCGGCGCGGCCGTCAACGTCCCCGCTCTGAGCGAGAAGGACGTCGAGGACCTCCGCTTCGCCCTCCGCATGGGCTGCGACCTGGTCGCCCTGTCCTTCGTCCGCGACGCCAAGGACGTCCACGACGTGCACCGCGTCATGGACGAGGAGGGCCGCCGCGTCCCCGTCATCGCCAAGGTGGAGAAGCCGCAGGCGGTGGAGAACATGGAGGACGTCGTGATGGCGTTCGACGGCGTGATGGTCGCGCGTGGCGACCTCGCCGTCGAGTACCCGCTCGAGAAGGTCCCCATGGTGCAGAAGCGCCTGATCGAGCTGTGCCGACGCAACGCCAAGCCGGTGATCGTGGCGACCCAGATGATGGAGTCGATGATCACCAACTCCCGTCCGACCCGCGCCGAGGCCTCCGACGTGGCCAACGCGATCCTGGACGGCGCGGACGCGGTGATGCTGTCGGCGGAGTCCTCGGTCGGCGCGTTCCCGATCGAGACCGTCAAGACGATGTCCAAGATCGTCCAGGCGGCCGAGCAGGAGCTGCTGTCCAAGGGCCTGCAGCCGCTCGTGCCGGGCAAGAAGCCGCGTACGCAGGGCGGTTCGGTGGCCCGGGCCGCCTGCGAGATCGCGGACTTCCTCGGCGGCAAGGGCCTGGTGGCCTTCACCCAGTCCGGCGACACCGCACGTCGCCTGTGCCGCTACCGCGCCGCCCAGCCGATCATCGCCTTCACCACCGACGAGGGCACCCGCAACCAGATGGCACTCAGCTGGGGCGTGGAGCCGTACGTCGTCCCGTTCGTGAACAGCACCGACGAGATGGTCGACCTGGTGGACCAGGAGATGGTCAAGCTCGGCCGGTTCGACGAGGGCGACATCGTGATCATCACCGCCGGCTCGCCCCCCGGGGTTCCGGGGACGACGAACATGGTCCGGGTGCACCACCTGGGCAGCGGCCCCCGGGACTGAGGGCCCGGCAAAAGACTGTGCCCCGCCAGGCATCGGCCCGGCGGGGCACGGTCTTGTGCGGCTCCCGGAAGGATCGGGATCAGTCGGTGACGTACTGACGCATCCCCGGCACGGTCAGCGTGCCGCCGAACTGGCCGGCCTGGGTGACCTTCACGTTGGTGAAGTAGATCTGCGGGATGTTCAGGGGCGGCGGGTGCTCCGGGTCGAACGTCAGCGGGATCAGGCCGAGCAGATTGCCGGAGATGCTCTCGGTGTACATCACCGTGGTGCCGTCGGTGATCGTGGACTTGGAGCCCTTGGCCGCCTGCACGTGGTAGGTCTTGCCGGTCCGCTTGTCCTTGACGAGCTGGTGCAGGTCGCCGATGTCGGTGCCGTCGGATATGACGTACTTCAGCACCTTCTTGACGGTGCCGTTGGCCGTCCTCACCTTGACGACGCCCTTGTAGTCGGCACCCTTGAGCGTCAGCGAGCTGGCTTCCAGGTACCAGGGGTCGTCGGGCAGCAGGATCTTGTTGTCGACGCCGCCCTCGGCGTCCGTGGCGGCCGGGCAGTCCTCGGGGTTCGTGGTGGAGCTCGCGGACGGGCTCGGGCTGGAGGTGGCCTTGTCCGCCGCGTCCTCCGCCGCCTTCTCGACCGCCTTGGTGGTGTCCTCGGCCGCCTTGGACGCCGTGTCGGTGGTGTCCTTCACGGTGTCCTTGACCGTGTCGGTGACCTTGCCGGTGGTGTCCTCGACGGTGTCGGACGCGTCCTTGCCCGCGGAGTCGGAGCTCTCGGACGCCGAGGCGGAGGCGGACGGGGTCGGGCTCGGGCTCGCTGTGGACTTGCCGTCGAAGATGCCGGTGATCGCGTCGCCGATGTCCTCCAGCAGGTTGCCGCCGCTCTCGGAGGCCGAGGGGGACGGCGTGGCGGCCTTGTCTCCGCCCTCCGAGGCGGACGTGCTCGCGGACGGGCTCGGCGTGGGCTCGGCCTTGTCGCCGGAACCCGAATCCGACGAGGAGGACCCGCCGGACGAGGAGTTGCCCGAGTCCGCCGTCGCGGAAGGGCTCGGCTCCGCGGGGGCGTCCTGGCCGGCCTCGCTGTCGGACGTGTCATCGCTCGCGGAGGGCGACGGTGTCGGCGAGGCGGACGCGCCGCCCTTCAGTGCCTCGACGCAGGCCTTGTACTCGTCGGCCGACAGGCTGTTGGACGTCGAAGGCGAGTTGTCGTCGGCGAGGGCGAGCGTCGGTGTGAACCCCATCCCCATCAGCACGGCCGTCGGCATCGCCGCCATGGCTATCGCCTTGCCGGCCGGCATCTGGAACCTGGTGAACAGCGGCTTCTTCGGGGCCGCGTGACGCGGCCCCGTTCTCGCCCGTCCCGGGGCCGCAGGGTTCTTGTCGCGGGCCTCGTCAGCCGACACGGTTCCCCCCGAAGCGGTCCTCGGTCCGGAAGCCGTCCATCCCGCCCTCGTGGGCCGTGCCGCCGCCGGCGGGCCCGTACGGCGGGCTCGGCTCGACGGCGGTGCCCTCGGGAGCGGTTGGGGTGGCGCCCTCGCCCGCAGGCCCCGCTACGGCGTCCTGCGACCCGTTCTCCACAGGCTCGGCGCCCTTGCCCGGCGCCCAGGAGACGGCGAGCCCGCCGCCGATCAGCGCGAACAGGAAGCCGATGATGAAGCCACCGATGTTGGAGACCACCAGGGACACCAGGGCGAGGATGATCGCCGCGATGCCGGCGAAGACACGCGTCGCCTTCTGGAACCACATGGTCAGGCCCAGAGTGAACAGCAGGACGCCGATGATGAGGGAGCCGGCACCCGCGGTGGTCGCCATGGTGAGCGACATGGTTCCCAGCTTGAGCGTGGCGTAGGGGAAGTAGGCGATCGGCACCCCGCCGAGCAGGGTGAACAGGCCTGCCCAGAACGGCCGGGTGCCCCGCCAGTCACGGAATCGCAGACGCAGCCGGGTGAAGGTCCCGGCGCTCTGGACCGGAGTCTCGGCACTCATGGAAAACAGCTCCCTGGGTCCGGTGGAAGTACGTACCGGCTCGGCCGTAGGCATGGAGAAGCCGGAAGTCTGAGTCTGTGAGGGTGCCCGACGCCGGTGGGGCCGGGCCAGCGGGGCGGAGAAGCGACCGCTTCCCCGCCCCCTGGGGCAGCTCAGCTACCCCAGGAAACCCCGGTGACGGAAGCCGTCAGTAGCACTCCATCTTGGGGTCGGTGCCGAGACGCATCGACAGGCCGCTGAGCTTGAACGTGCCGGCCGTCGTCGCCCACGCCGTCTGCTCGACGCCGTAGAGGTCGGCCGACTGCGCCTGCTGGGCGAAGCCGCCCGGCAGGACGCTCTCGCCCTGCTTCACGTCGGGACCGCGGGTCTTGTCCTTGACCGCGACACCGATGTCGATGTTCTTGAACTCCGCATCGGCGTCGAGCTGGGCGACATCGATGTAGAGGTTGTGGGCGGTGACCGGCGTGCCCTTGTTCCCCGCGTCAAGACGGAGGTAGAACGTCTTGTTTATCAGCGGGATCTCGGTCTTGACCGACTGACACATCTTCGTGATCGTCGCGTCGTCGAACGACGAGATCGCGACCGGAACCTGTGTCTTTTCCTTGCCGTCGGTCTTGGTGTAAACGGTGTCGATGCCGCCGTACTGGGCGAAACCCTCACCGTGCAGGTGACCGGCCGTCACCTTGAACTGCTGGCCGGAGACACTGAACGACGCGGCCAGCGCACCCTGCGCGAGCCCGACACCCACCGCCGCGGCCGCGGCGACGCTGGGCACCATGACCACGGCGAACCGCTTCCATCTGGTCCCGCCACGCACCTGGGACTCCATATTTCCTCCTTCTCGGACGTACATCTCCTGGCCGGGTCGCCGCCAGTCGGCAGCTCGGCCCGGCAGGGATGGGAGAAGTGCTACGTCCTCGGGAAGGAGAGCGCCTGCGCTCGGTGGCGCACAACGCGCCCGAATCACCGGCGATCACCCCCGAGCGACAACCACTGGTCGCGCCTGACACGCATCACGCACAACCTTGCCGGACAGGCTTCGCCGGGAAGGCGAAGACCCCCCTGTCCAAGAGTCGGCGCCACTGCCGCCGGCTCTGCTCGGTGGGGACCCAGGAAGTCCCGCGACCCAACCGGCTGTCGGGGTACGGGAATGGACCGAGCGTGGCCGATCCTGGTGCATTCTCGCCGCACCCACAAGGGGCTTCGTTACTCACTAGTAACGACCGGATAACCGAACAACGACCCGCCGGTCTCGGTCGACGACGCTCGGTGTCAGTCAAGGCCAGAACAAAACTGTTGATCGCTGGACAGAATCCGACAGATCGACGCCCGCGACTTACTAGCAGTAACAGCGGCCGCGATTACCAAGTTTTGGTAAAGCGCGGCCGCCCTGACGTTCCGTCGGCAAATCTTTCACTCGGGCATCACATGCACCCGCGTTTAGCGACTGGTCAGAACCGGGGCTCCCGCCCCGCTCAGAACAGGGCGCGCGCGAGCGCCCTGCGCGCCGCGATCACCCGGGGATCCTCCGCTCCGACCACCTCGAACAGCTCCAGCAGCCGCAGCCGTACGGCGTCCCGGTCGTCGCCCGCCGTGCGCCCCACCGTCTCGATGAGCCGCCCGAACGCGTCCTCGACGTGCCCACCCACCAAGTCCAGGTCGGCGGCGGCGATCTGCGCCTGCACGTCGGCCGGCTTCTCGGCGGCCTCCTTGCGCACCCGCTGCGGGTCCACACCCTGCACGCGCTGGAGCAACTCGGCCTGGGCGAGGCCGAGTTTGGCCTCGGGATGGGCCGGGTCGTCGGCAAGTACGTTCTTGTACGCCTGGATCGCCCCGCCGAGGTCACCGGCGTCCAGGGCCTGGGCGGCCGCGTTCAGCGCGGCGTCGTAGGGGCCGGCCGGCTGAGCGGGGGCCTGCTCGCCACCCGGTTCGGCGTCCGCGTCGACGGTCAGGCCGGTCAGACCGAAGCGCTGTTCGGCGACGGTCACCAGCTGGTCCAGGGTCTGCCGGATCTGTGCCTCGCCGGCGGCCCCCTGGAACAGCGGCAGGGCCTGCCCGGCCACCACCGCGAAGACGGCCGGGATCCCCTGGATCCCGAACTGCTGCATCAGCATCTGATTGGCGTCGACGTCGATCTTGGCGAGGACGAAGCGCCCGTTGTACTCGACGGCGAGCTGCTCCAGAACGGGGCTCAGCTGCTTGCAGGGCTGGCACCACTCGGCCCAGAAGTCGATGACGACCGGGACCTCGGTGGACCGCTGCAGGACGTCGCGCTCGAAGGTGGCCTCGTCGACGTCGATGACGAGATCGGCCGGGGAGACGGCCCCCGCCCCGCCCTGCCGGGCCGCTTCGGCCCGCGCCTGCTCCGCCTTGGCCTTGGCCTCCTGGGCCGCCTTCACCGCGGCGAGGTCGACGACTCCGCTCATGGACATGTTCCGTGGCTGCATGCGTCTATCCTCCCCCGTTCCGCGCGACATGTGAAAAGCGGTGTGAAACCAGGCCGGTCCGTGTGTGTTCGGCGCCGGGTCCCCACCCCACGCCGGTGGTCATCGCTCGCGCACGTGGCTGTCGTACGCGCTTACGCTACGAGTCGTAGCGTAATGGCACTCAGTGCCTCTGGAAAACCATGCCCCGGTGATCTGCCTCATAGCTTCACACGTATGGCCGGTTATGGTCGGGACATGCAGAGCCGTCGACCCGCCGGCCGTGCCGGGCGCCCGCGCAGTGCCGCCGCGGACGCCGCGATCCTGGCCGCGACGCGGGCGGTCCTGGTCGAACTCGGCTGGTCGAAACTCACGTTGGGAGACGTGGCGGCGCGCGCCGGGGTTGCGAAGACCACCCTCTATCGTCGCTGGGCGGGCAAGAACGAGCTGGTCGTCGACGCCGTGGCGGAACTCTTCGACGAACTGGAACTCCCCGACCGCGGCACCCTGGCCGCCGACATCGAGGGCGTCGTGCTGCAGTTCGCCGCGATCCTGGCCCGCCCGGAGGCCAGGAGCGGCCTGATGGCGGTGGTGGCCGAGGCCACCCGCGACGACGCCCTGCGCGAACGCATCCGGGCCTCGATCGTCGACCGCCAGAAGCGCCTGGTCCTGGAGGGCCGGGCCCGCGCCCAGAAGCGCGGCGAGCTCCCTTGGGAGGCGGGCCCCGAAGAGGCCTCCCGCACGGTCGACCTGATCTTCGACATGGTCGCCGGTGCGGTGGTCCACCGCACGCTGGTCAGCGCGGAGCCGGCGGACGAGGAATGGGTACGGGACTTCACGCGGATCCTGCTGCTGGGACTGACCCGTCCGGCCGCCGAGCGGCTCGGGGAGTGCGGCTCCCCGGGACGGGACAGGTAGGGGCGGCGGGAGCGAGGCCCCGCCGCCCACACCGGCGCCGGGCGCCTCAGAAACCGGCAGGCTCCGTGTAGACGCCCCACTCGTCCCGCAGCGCCCCGCAGATCTCCCCCAGCGTCGCCTCCGCCCGTACGGCGTCCAGCATCGGCTCGATCATGTTGGCCTCGGACCGCGCGGCCGCCACCATCCCGTCCAGTGCGGCCCGCACCCGCGCGTCGTCCCGCCCCGCCCGCCGAGCGGCCAGCGCCCGTACCTGCTCCCGCTCCACCTCATGGCTGACCCGCAGTATCTCCAGGTCCCCGGTGACGGACCCGGTGTGGACGTTGACGCCCACCACCTTCTTGTCCCCCTTCTCCAGAGCCCGCTGGTAGCGGAACGCGGACTCGGCGATCTCGCCCGTGAACCACCCGTCGTCGATCCCGCGCAGGATCCCGGAGGTGATCGGCCCGATCGGGTGCCGTCCGTCCGGGTGCGCCCGCAGACCCCGCTCCTTGATCTGCTCGAAGATCTTCTCCGCGTCCGCCTCGATCCGGTCCGTCAGCTGCTCGACGTACCAGGAACCGCCCAGCGGATCGGCCACGTTGGCGACCCCGGTCTCCTCCATCAGCACCTGCTGGGTGCGCAGGGCGATCTCCGCCGCCTGCTCGCTCGGGAGTGCGAGGGTCTCGTCCAGGGCGTTGGTGTGCAGCGAGTTGGTGCCGCCGAGCACGGCCGCCAGTGCCTCCACGGCCGTACGGACGACGTTGTTGTACGGCTGCTGGGCGGTCAGCGAGACACCGGCCGTCTGCGTGTGGAACCGCAGCCACTGCGCCTTCTCGCTCCGCGCGCCGTACACGTCCCGCATCCAGCGGGCCCAGATCCTGCGGGCCGCCCGGAACTTGGCGATCTCCTCGAAGAAGTCGACGTGCGCGTCGAAGAAGAAGGACAGCCCCGGCGCGAACACGTCCACGTCCAGCCCGCGGCTGAGCCCCAGCTCCACGTATCCGAAGCCGTCCGCCAGCGTGTACGCCAGCTCCTGCGCGGCCGTCGCCCCGGCCTCGCGGATGTGGTAGCCGGAGACGGACAGCGGCTTGTAGGCGGGGATGCCTGCGGCGCAGTACTCCATCAGGTCGCCGATCAGCCGCAGATGGGGCTCCGGCTGGAAGAGCCACTCCTTCTGCGCGATGTACTCCTTGAAGATGTCGGTCTGCAGCGTGCCGTTGAGCACGCCCGGGTCGACACCCTGCCGCTCGGCGGCCACCAGGTACATGCAGAAGACGGGCACGGCCGGCCCGCTGATCGTCATCGACGTCGTGACGTCGCCGAGCGGGATGTCCTTGAACAGGACCTCCATGTCGGCGGCCGAGTCGATGGCGACACCGCAGTGCCCGACCTCGCCCAGTGAGCGCGGGTCGTCGGAGTCGCGGCCCATGAGCGTCGGCATGTCGAAGGCGACCGAGAGCCCGCCCCCGCCGTTGCCGAGGATCATCTTGTACCGCTCGTTGGTCTGCTCGGCGTTCCCGAATCCGGCGAACTGCCGGATGGTCCACGTACGCCCTCGGTAGCCGGTCGGGTACAGGCCGCGGGTGAAGGGGTACTCCCCCGGCCAGCCGATCCGCTCGAAGCCCTCGTACCTGTCCCCGGGCCTCGGTCCGTACACCGGCTCCACGGCGTCGCCGGAGAGCGTGGTGAAGTCAGCGTCGCGCTTGCGCGCGGCGTCGTACCGGGCCTGCCAGCGTCGGCGGCCCTCCTCGATGGCGTCTGCGTCCATACCCTCGAATTTACTAGGACGTCCTAGTAATTGTCGATGGGAGACCGCCGCACGCTGGTCCGTACGGCGGTACCGGTTACGCCTTGGCGACCGCGGGCGACTCGTCCGCGGTCTTCGCCTCCAGCTCGTGGCTGACCTTGCGCTCCACGAAGAAGGCGGCGGTCGGGATCGTCCCGGCCAGCAGCACCCACAGCTGCTTGCCGACCGGCCACTTCGCCTTGGAGCCCAGATCGAAGGCGAAGACCAGGTACACGACGTACAGCCAGCCGTGCGCGATGCCCACGACGCGGGTGAAGCCCGCGGCGCCGTTGATGTCGAGCACGTACTTGGCGATCACGCCGAGGGTCAGCAGGACCAGCAGCACACCGGTCACGTAGGCCATGACGCGGTAGCGGGTCAGCACGCTCTTTTTCATGCGTACGAGCGTAACCACCCGTTTCGGCGATCTTCCGGCGGCCCCGTCCGCACCCGAAGGGGCTACTCCTCCTGGAAGTCCCCCGCCGCGACCCGCAGCGGCCGCAGCATCGCGAAGATCTCCGCGCACTCCTCGGCGTCGTACACACCGAGCCCGAAGTCCATCGCCATGAGGTCGCGGGTGGCCGCCTCGACCACCTCGCGTCCCTTGTCGGTGATGCTGGCGAGCGTGCCGCGCCCGTCGTTCGGGTTCGGGCGCTTGTCGACCAGACCCGACCTGACCAGCCGGTCGACGGTGTTCGTCACGGACGTGGGGTGCACCATGAGCCGCTCGCCGATCTTGGACATCGGCAGTTCGCCGGACTTGGAGAAGGTGAGCAGCACCAGCGCCTCGTACCGCGCGAACGTCAGTCCGTACGGCTTGACCACCGCGTCGACCTCGGCGAGCAGGATCTGGTGCGCGCGCATGATCGAGGTGATCGCTCCCATGGACGGCACGCTTCCCCAGCGCTGCTTCCAGAGTTCGTCGGCGCGGGCGATGGGATCGAAGGAGAGACTGAGGGGCTTCGGCACGGCACCAGACCTTACCGGCCGGTCATATGCGGGTCAGCCCCGTCTCGTCCATCGGTCGCTTCCCGGCAACAAAGGCACCGCGCCCGGGACCCCGCACACACACCCCACCCACCCGCACCCGCCCACGGCGAGAAGGGGCCGTGTCGGGGGGTGTCCGCCCGCAGCGGCCGGCGTCCATCACCCTCCACCTCCGTAGGAGACAGCCCCGCCGGACCGAGGACGGACACCCCCCGGCGCGGCCCCGACCCACAACCACCCGTAGGCGCAACGCGCACCCCCACCACCCCGCACAGGCCGCCGCAGGCACAGACGCGCACCCCCACCACCCCGCACAGACCGCCGCAGGCATCCGCAGGCATCCGCAGGCATCCGCAGGCGTCCCGCCCGTTCCCTCCATTGGCCCGCGCGGCTCGCGGCGCCTGCCCCACCGCCCCACGATGAAGGCTCAGGGCCGACCGTCGTCGCACTCCCGGACACGGCGGCCGCCGCTTGCTCTCGCGAAGGAAGGGCCTGCCGGATGAGCACTTCGAAATGCATATCTCAGTCGGCGTTCGACGGCTCCAGGCTGCGAGTCATCCTCCTCGTCGATCTCCACGAAGGCGCCCAGCAAGAGTTCCTCGACGCGTATGAGCACATGCGCAGCCACGTCGCGTCGGTTCCCGGTCACCTCAGTGACCAACTGTGCCAGTCCGCCGAGAACCCGTCCCAGTGGCTCATCACGAGCGAATGGGCCGGTGCGCCCCCGTACCTGGCCTGGGTGAACAGCGAAGATCACCTGGAAACCGTCAAACCCATGCAGAACTGCGTCCGCGACCTCCGCTCGATGCGCTACAACATCCTCCGAGAGACCGGCCACGCCGCCCCGCTCGCCCCGGCCACCGCCGACCGCTTCCTGAGCTCACCCCGCACGGGCGACGGAGTCACCCGCCACGCCCTGACGTTCACCATCAAGCCCGGCTCCGAGTCGAAGGTCGCCGAGATCCTCGCCGGATACGCCCCACCGGAGTCCCGCGTCGACGACTCCACACGCCTGCGCCGCACCACCCTCTTCATGCACGGCAACCGAGTCGTACGCACCGTCGAGGTACAGGGCGACCTGATGGCAGCCCTCCGCCACGTCTCCCGCCAGCCGGAGGTCCGCGCCGTCGAGGAGGCCCTCAACCCGTACCTGGAGCTGAGCCGGGATCTGACCGACCCCGCCTCCGCCCGGGCCTTCTTCATCCGCGCGGCCATGCCCGCCGTACACCACGTGACCCGTGGCGAACCGGAACCGGCCGACCTGCGGCGGCACGCGCTGTACTACCCGGCCCGCGAGGGCTGCGGTATGGCTCTGGCCCGGCTGCTCTCCCAGCAGGACGAGACGGCCGCGGACACCCCCGGGAGCATCGTCCACCGCAGCACCGTCTTCCACCGCGACGACCTCGTCGTCCGGCTCGTCGACGTGGCGGGCGACCCCGAGACCGACCCGGTCATGGCCCTCGGCATCCACGGCCGCAGGAAGGCAGCCGTGCTGGCCCGCCTGCTCGACGGTGCCGCACTCGGCGTGGACGGACCGCTCACGAGTGAACGGGACGCGACCCGCCTCCTGGCGCACGCCGACATGACGCTGATCACCGATCGCAGGGCTCCGTCATCGCAGTCCTGACGCGCCAGGCGACAGCACCCGGACGACAACCCCCCGCACTGCCCAACCTGGAGAGGGACCATGGACAAGACGCGCCCGCGCATCGTGGACCTGAGCGAAACCGAGCCCAACCGCAAGCGCGGCGGCGACCTGCGCACCCTGCTCACCCCCGTCACGGTGGGTTCCACGAGCGGTTTCATGGGCCTGGCCATCATGCAGCCCGGCGAACGCATCAGCGAGCACTACCACCCGTATTCCGAGGAGTTCATCTTCGTCGTCCGGGGCGACCTGGAGGTCGACCTGGACGACGAAACGTTTCCCCTGCGCCCCGACCAAGGCCTCATGATCCCCATCAACATGCGGCACCGCTTCCGCAACGTCGGTGACGAGGAAGCCCGCATGGTCTTCCACCTCGGTCCCCTCGCTCCCAAGCCGAGCCTCGGCCACGTCGACACGGAGGCCACGGAGCACAGCGAGGACCTCAAGCCGTACCCGCTCGTCCAGGAGGAGGGCGCGCGGCCCGAACGACGCGGGGTCCCCTCGTGACCCGGCGGGTGGCGGTCACCGGTATAGGCGTCGTCGCCCCCGGCGGGATCGGAGTGCCGGCGTTCTGGGACCTCCTCTCGAACGGCCGCACCGCCACGCGCGGCATCAGCCTGTTCGATCCCGAGGGACTGCGCTCCCGTATCGCGGCGGAGTGCGACTTCGACCCGTTCGCGCACGGGCTCGAGCCCGAGCTGGTCGAACACGCCGACCGGTACATCCAGTTCGCCGTGGCCGCCGCGGCGGAGGCGGTGGCCGACTGCGGCATCGAGTTCGGCAAGGAGGACCCCTGGCGCGTGGCCGTCTCCCTCGGCAGCGCGGTGGGCGGCACGACCCGCCTGGAGCACGACTACGTCCTGGTCAGCGAACGAGGACAGCGCTGGGACGTCGACCATCGCGCCGCCGAACCCGAGCTGCACCTGGCGTTCTCCCCCAGCTCACTGAGCTCGCTCGTCGCCGAGCGGTTCGGTGCCCAGGGGCCGGTGCAGACCGTCTCCACCGGCTGCACCTCCGGGCTCGACGCGGTGGGCTACGGCTTCCACACCATCGAGGAGGGCCGCGCCGACATATGCATCGCCGGAGCGTCGGACTCCCCGATCTCCCCGATCACCATGGCCTGCTTCGACGCCATCAAGGCGACGTCGCCCAACAACGACGACCCGGCACACGCCTCCCGTCCCTTCGACGCCCACCGGGACGGCTTCGTCATGGGCGAGGGCGCCGCGGTGCTCGTCCTGGAGGAGCTCGAACACGCCCGGGCCAGGGGGGCGCACGTCTACTGCGAGATAGGCGGCTACGCCACGTTCGGCAACGCCTACCACATGACCGGCCTGACCAGCGAGGGCCTGGAGATGGCCCGGGCCATCGACTGCGCGCTCGACCACGCGCGCGTGGACCCCTCGGACATCGACTACGTCAACGCGCACGGCTCCGGCACCCGCCAGAACGACCGTCACGAGACCGCCGCGGTCAAGCGGTCCCTGGGCGCCCACGCCTACGAAACGCCCATGAGCTCGATCAAGTCCATGGTGGGCCACTCGCTGGGAGCGATCGGCGCGATCGAGGTCGTCGCCTGCGTCCTGGCCCTGGCCCACCAGGTGGTGCCGCCCACGGCGAACTACGAGACCCCGGACCCCGAGTGCGACCTGGACTACGTACCGCGTACGGCACGCCCCCGCAGGCTCGACAAGGTGCTCTCCGTCGGCAGCGGTTTCGGCGGCTTCCAGTCCGCGGTGCTCCTGACGGGACCGAGCGGGAGGAAACGATGAGTGGTCAAACCACCCGGCGCACCGCGGTCACGGGAATCGGTGTGGTCGCGCCCAACGGCCTGCGTGCGGACACCTACTGGAAGTCCGTCAAGGAGGGCGCGAGCGTGCTGGACCGGATCACCCGGGACGGCTGCGGGCACTTTCCGCTCCGAGTCGCCGGCGAGGTCCGGGGTTTCGACGCGTCGGCGCTCATCGAGGAGACCTTCCTCGTCCAGACCGACCGGTTCACCCACTTCGCGCTGGCCGCCGCCGACGCCGCCCTGGAGGACGCGGGACTGAGCAGCACCGCCGCGGACTCGCCGTACTCGGTCGCCGTGGTCACCGCTGCCGGGTCCGGCGGCGGTGAGTTCGGCCAGCGGGAACTGCAGAAGCTGTGGGGACAGGGATCCCGGTTCGTCGGTCCCTACCAGTCCATCGCCTGGTTCTACGCGGCCAGCACGGGCCAGATATCCATCCGCCGCGGCTTCAAGGGCCCCTGCGGGGTGGTGGCCTGCGACGAGGCGGGCGGCCTGGACGCGGTCGCGCACGCCGCCCGGGCCGTGCGGCGGGGAACCGACGTCGTGGTGGTCGGGGCGGCCGAGGCGCCCCTCGCCCCGTACTCGATGGTCTGCCAGCTCGGCTACCCCGAGCTCAGCACCGTGGAGGACCCGTCGCGCGCCTATCGCCCCTTCACCTCGGCGGCCTGCGGCTTCGTGCCCGCCGAGGGCGGTGCCGTGCTGGTCGTCGAGGACGAGGACCGCGCGCACCGCCGGGGAGCGGCCGTCCGCGCCAGCGTGGCGGGACATGCCGCCACGTTCACCGGTGCCTCGCGCCGGGACCGGTCACGGGAGGGACTGGCCCACGCGATCCGTGGTGCCCTCGACGAGGCCGGCTGCGCACCGGAGGAGATCGACGTGGTCTTCGCCGACGCGATGGGCACCCCGGAGGCGGACCGCGCCGAGGCCCTCGCACTCGCCGACGCCCTCGGGCGGCACGGCACCCGCGTGCCCGTCACGGCCCCCAAGACCGGCATCGGGCGGTCCTACTGCGGGGCACCCCTGCTGGACATCGCGGCCGCGGTGATGGCCATGGAGCAAGGGCAGATACCGCCGACCCCGAACGTCTTCGACATCTGCCACGACATCGATCTGGTGACCTCCACGGCGCGCCCGGCCGAGCTGCGCACGGCCCTGATCCTCAGCCGGGGGCTGATGGGCTCCAACGCGGCGCTGGTCCTGCGCCGCGGCCCGGGATCCGCCGCCTGAACGGGTGCCGTCCGGCCGGCGCCGTGCGCCGGCGCTCCCGGCGGCACCACCTTTCGCACCTGGTACGACAAGGAGAACCCGTATGACCACCGAAGTGACCGTGGCGGAACTGGCCACGCTGATGAAGAAGGCCGCCGGTGTCACCGTCGACCCGCACGACCTTCAGGGCCGGGTGGACACCCCCTTCGCCGAGTTCGGGCTGGACTCGCTCGGCCTCCTCGGCATCGTGGGCGAGCTGGAGAACCGGCACGGCCGGGCGCTCCCCACCGACGCGGAGCGGTGCAAGACGCCCCGCGACTTCCTCGACCTCGTCAACGGCGCCCTCACGACGGGAGCCTGACATGGCGGGACACACCGAGAACGAGATCACCATCGCCGCCCCCGTCGACCTCGTGTGGGAGATGACGAACGACCTGGAGAGCTGGCCGCAGCTGTTCAGCGAGTACGCGTCCTGCGAGGTGCTGTCCCGGGAGGGCGACACGGTGACCTTCCGCCTGACCATGCACCCCGACGAGAACGGCAAGGTGTGGAGCTGGGTGTCGGAACGGGTCGCCGACCGCGAGAAGCTCACCGTCCGTGCCCGCCGGGTCGAGACCGGCCCCTTCGAGTACATGAACATCCTGTGGGAGTACGAGGAGACCCCCGACGGCACTCGCATGCACTGGACGCAGGACTTCGCCATGAAGCCCGACGCCCCGGTCGACGACGCCGGGATGACGGAGATCATCAACCGCAACTCGCCCATCCAGATGGCCCTCATCCGCGACCGCATCGAGCAGGCCGCCGGCGAGCGGCGGACCGCACCCAGCCGGCCCGCCTGACGGCCGCGGTCGCGTAAGGAGAGCTCACTCATGCACCATGCCCTGATCGTCGCCCGGATGGCCCCGCAGTCGGCTCCGGACATCGCCGAGGTCTTCGCGGCCTCGGACCGCGGTGAACTGCCGCGCCTCGTCGGGGTGACCCGGCGTTCCCTCTACCAGTTCGGCGACGTGTACATGCACTTCATCGAAGCCGACCAGGACCCGGGGCCCGCCGTCGCACGCGTGGCCGACCACCCCGAGTTCCTGGACATCAGCAGGAAGCTCGCAGCGTACGTCAGCCCGTACGACCCGCAGACCTGGCGCGGTCCGAAGGACGCGATGGCGCAGTGCTTCTACCACTGGGAGAGAGACGCGGGCGCCCGCTGAAGAAGGAGGAACGGGAAAGGGGGCCGCCGTCCGTACGGACGGCGGCCCCCTTTCCCGTGCACCGACTCGCTTTCAGCAGGGGAGTCCCGGCATCAGGCGCAGGGCGTTGTCCCGGTTGATCCCCTTCAGTTGCCGGTCGGAGATGACGGGGTCGTTGTCCAGGGCGGGGGTGGTGATGTCGGCGACGACCTGTGCGGGAGTGGGCGGCCAGTCCGTGCCGAAGAGGATGCGGCCGGGATCCACGGTGGCGAGCAGGGTGGGCGTGGCCGAGGGAGACATGGGGCCCGCCGTGTCGAAGTAGAACCGGTGCAGATAGTCACGGACCCGGCCCGGCTCGATCTCGGGAGTGAGCTGCCCGCCGAAGAGTTCGAGCCGGGCGGCGATGTAGGGCAGGAAGCCCCCTCCGTGCGGAAGGATGAAGGTGAGGTTCGGATAGCGGTCCAGGGTGCCGTTCTTGATGAGGTTGATGGCGGCACGCGTGGTGTCCATCAGGAAGTCGCACACGAAGGGCGGCATTCCCGGCAGTCCCATGGCGGGATCGTGTCCCGCCGGTACCTCCATGGGGTGCGTGCTGACGATCGCGGACCGGTCGTTCAGTTCGTTCAGCAGGCGGTCGTGGGTGTCGTCGCCGAGGTAGACCCCGTCCATGCTCGTTCTCGTGCTCACCCCGACGGCACCGAGTTCGTCGAGGCCGTACTTGAGGCTCCACCGGGAGAGTTCCAGGTCGTCGAGGAAGACAGGCACGAAGAACCTGAAGCGCGTGGGGTGGCTTTCGACGACGTCGGCCGCCGCCTGCAGGGCGACCCGCGCGCTCTCCTGGCGCGCCGCGCGCTCACGGAACCGGCCGAGCATCGCCACCGTCATGACGGCCGTGCCGATGCCTGCCTTGTCCATGAGCTCCAGGGCCGCGTTCACATCCCAGCGCGTCCACCAGGGCAGTTTCTCGCGGTTGACGACCCCTCGTTGCTCCGCCCAGTCCAGCCAGGCCGGCGCGGTGAAGTGGTGGTGGACGTCTACGCGGCCCGCGGCGGTGCCGTCGGGGGCTGCTGCTGTCATCGCCATTCCTCTTCTCAGGTGCGGCAGAGCACCGTCTGCAGCACGTTCGTCAGCACGCGGTCCGCGTGCGGCATTTCGGCGTGCGCCCGCCACGCGACGAAGCCGTCCGGGCGTACCAGGACGGCGCCGTCCTCGGCTGTGCCGTGCGCCTTCGCCCAGTCGGCATCCGCCTCGGGAACCAGGTCGCCATCAGGGCCGTGGCCCACGAGATACGCCTCGACGGGAACGCCGGTCTTCTCGGCGGCCTTCTTCGCCGCGTCCCGCCACACCTGGCCCGCGGGCCCGGCGAGGACGACGAAGGAACGCTCGTACAGGTCCAGCGTGGAGATCTCGGCGCCTTCCCTCCTGACCCACATATGAGGTGCGCGGCTGCCGGGATCGCCGCCGAGCTGGAAGTCGTCCGGGACCACGGGCAGCTCCGGGGAGGCGCCCATCACGGCGTTCGACGCATAGCGGTAACAGAGCGCGACGGTCATGAGGTCCGCGGGGTCGTTGTTGCGTCCCGCCGCGGGACTGAATCCCGGGTGCTGCTCCTCGGCGGCCTGCAGGCACGCCCGTGCGCTGGTCGCCACGGCGGCCGGACGTCGTTCCTGCTGGTAGGTGTCGAGCAAGGGCATGCCCGCCCATCCGCGCAGGACGGCGGCCAGCTTCCAGGCGAGGTTATGGGCGTCCTGAATTCCGGTGTTGGAACCGAACGCCCCGGTGGGCGGCATTTCATGGGCCGCGTCACCGGCCAGGAAAACCCGGCCCCGCCCGTAACTGTCCGCGACACGGTTCGCGGCGTGCCAGGGCGCCTTCCCGGTGATCTCCACATCGATGTCCGAGGCGCCGGCGGCCGCGCGGATATGCGCCGCACAGCGTTCGTCGCTGAAGTCCTCCAGGGTTTCTCCACGGTCCGGGAACCACGGAACGTGGATCACCCATCGTTCCTCGTTGTCCACCGGCAGCAAAGCCCCTTCGCCCAGCGGGTCGGTGATATAGCAGACCACGAACCGCTTGTCTCCGACGTAATCCTTGAGTGCTTTGCTGCGGAAGGTGATGCTGACGTTGTGGAAGAGTTCGCCGGGCCCTGACTGGCCGATTCCCAGAGATCTGCGGACCGGGCTTCTGGGGCCGTCGGCAGCCACCAGGAAATCAGCGTGCACGGTACGGGTCTCACCGGTGTCCCGGTGCATGATCTGCGCCTGGACGCCTTCCCGGCTCTGTGTGAAGGACAGCATTTCCGTGCCGAAACGGATGTCTCCGCCCTGCCGGGCACGGCTCAGCAGTACCGGTTCGAGGTCGTTCTGGCTGCACAGGCACCAGTTCGAGGAGCTGACCCGGGACACGTCCATGCCTGCGGAGATGTCCCGGATGATCCAGCGGCGCCGGCCCCTGGCGAGGGTCTCCACCTGAAGAACGCCGTCGTTGCCGGCGAGCGCGGAGGCGGCCTCGCGGATGTCCGGCTCCAGTTGGGCGGTCCGGAAGAGCTCCATGGTGCGCACATTGTTCCCACGGCCACGTGGGTGCGTCGACGTCCCGGCATGCCGTTCCACGAGCATGTGCTCAATTCCGAGGCGCCCCAGGAAAACCGAGGTGGAAAGCCCCACCAGGGATCCGCCTACGATGAGAACTGGTACAGATTCCACTGCGCTTACGCTCACTGATTTCCTACCCATCCGGCGGTGCTCAGTCCGGGGCGTCGAGGACCGGTCTGTTCATCAGTGTGTACCGCGGGAGTTGAGCATGCGATGTGGAGCGCACTGTGCTGGGCCGGCTGGGTCAACGAAGCATTGCGCACACGTCATCCGGCGGCCCGCCCCATATGGCCCAGCAGCGTTTGCCTCACCGTTCCGCACGGGAAACCGTTGCCACTGAACCGCTGGAATCCACCCTCGACCCCGGGACCAGTCATGACGCAAGCGTTCGCATCTGAGGAAATGTCATCCGAAGAGGCCGCGGCCGCGGCCTCGTCCTGCAGCCGGGAGTTTCGCGCCAATCCGCATCCCGTCTACGCGAAGCTCAGGGAGACAGCCCCCGTATGCCCGCTGTCGCCTCCCCACGGGGTCGAGACGTACCTCATCACCCGGTACGACGACGCGCGTGCCGCCCTGGCCGATCCCCGGCTGAGCAAGGACATGTACGGCGCCCTCGACGCCTACCACCGCATCTTCGGTGACTCGTCGATCGCTCTGGACGACAACATGCTCTTCTCGGATCCTCCGAAGCACACCCGCCTCAGGAGGATCGTCGGCAGCACGTTCACCCCGAAAAGGGTGGAGTCACTGCGTCCGCGCGTTCAGAAGGTCACCGAGGAACTGCTGGACCGATGCCCGGCGTCGGAGTCCGTGGACCTGCTGCCGGAGTTCTGCTTCCCGCTGCCGCTCGTGGTGATCTGCGAGCTTCTGGGCGTCCCGGAGAACGAACGCAAGCAGGCCCAGGAATGGTCCGCCACCGTCGCGCAGACCGGTTTCGGACCGGAGGCGCGAAAGGCGCTGGAGGTGGCCGAGGGCAACCTGCGCGACTACCTGGTGGACCTGTGCGCACGAAAGCGGACGGAGCCCGACTCGGGCCTGCTCAGCGCACTGGTCACGGCCAAGGACCAGGAGGGCGCGCTCACCGACCACGAACTCGTCTCGACGGCCTGGGTGCTCCTTTTCGCGGGCCACAAGTCGACGGCGTACCAGATCGGCAATGCCGTCTACCACCTGCTCAGCCGGCCGGATCAGAAGGAACTGGCGCTGCGGGACGCGAACGCCATGAGCGCGGCCATCGAGGAGATCTTCCGGTTCGAGACCTCCGTGGAGAACTCCACCTTCCGCTACGCCACGGAAGACCTCGTGATCCGGGACACGCTCATCCCCAAGGGGGCGCTCGTCCAGATCTCGATCACCGGGGCCAACCGCGACCCGGAGATGTTCGCCGCACCCGACGAGATGGACGTCCGGCGCCCGAACGTGCAGGCCACCCATCTCGCGTTCGGCTTCGGCCCGCACTACTGCATCGGCGCGCCGCTGGCCCGTCTGGAGATGCAGATCGCCCTCACCACGCTCTTCGGGCGGTACCCCCGGATGGCCCTGGGCGTGGCGCCCAAGGACGCACGCTGGCTGACCGTGCCGTTCCCCGCCTTCCGCGGGCTGGCGGAACTCCCCGTCGTCCTCGACCCGTCCTGACGTGACCGGTTCCCCGCCTCAGGCACGTGTGCGAGTCGTGCGGCTGCTCCGCGTGCGCGAGGGAATGGAAGCCGACTTCGTGACGTCCTATCGCGGTGTGCAGGAACGCGCCGTGCGCTGTCCCGGACACCTCGGCGAGCAGCTCTGCCGCTCCGTCGACGATCCCACCCGCTGGCTGCTCACCAGCGAGTGGGAGAGCCTCGACGCCATCAAGCGGTGGCGCACCGATCCCGATCACACGGCTCTGGTCGAACCGATGAACGCCTGTCTGCACGACGACCGCTGGACAGCGGTCTTCGAGGTCACGGACGTGGCGGACGGGCCAGATACCGCTCGACGGTCTCCACCTTCGAGGTGAGGCCGTTCTCCACACCGGGGCGGATGTCCGCCTTGAGGACCAGGGAGACGCGCGGTGCCCGCTCCTCCACCGCGGCCACCGCACGCCTGACGACGTCCATGACCTCGTCCCACTCGCCCTCGACGGAGGTGAACATCGCGTCGGTCCGGTGGGGCAGCCCCGACTCGCGGACGACCCGGACGGCGTCGGCGACGTACTCCCCCACCTCTTCGCCGACGCCCAGCGGCGTCACGGAGAAGGCGACGATCATGCCTTCGCCACCTTTTCCTGGCGGGCGCGGGAGGCGATGACCGCGTCCTCGGCCTCGCGGCGCAGCTTGCGCTCGGCGAAGAAGCCGCCCGTGGGCAGGACCGACAGGACGAAGTAGAGGGCGGCGGTGCCCAGCGACCACTTGGTGCGGTTCCAGGCGTCCGCCCAGAAGATCACGTAGAGGATGAAGAGAACGCCGTGGATCATGCCCATCACCGGCACGGCGTTGAAGTCCGTGGTCCGCTTCAGCACCGAGCAGACGAGCAGGAGGAGGAAGGAGATCGCCTCGGGGCCCGAGACCAGGCGCAGGCGGCGGAGGGCGGTGGCGGTCTTGATGTCCACGGGTCACCTTCGGTTGGGAGATACGTCGAATGTACGTCGATGTACGTCGATGGTCCGGCCGTTTGTGAACGCACGCACAAGCGTGCGTCCATTGAAGCAAACGGTGCCCCTAGGGGTGCGGTCAGGGTCGATCTCCACCCGCGGGACCTGTCGGAGGTGCCTCGCTGCGGCTACCTTCGCTGCGTGGCGATGTTCCGACTTCAGAGCAGCAAGGTGCTCGCCGTCGACATGACCGGGGATGCCGTCAAGGCCAAGAACGGCTCGATGGTCGCGTACGACGGGCAGATGGCCTTCAAGAAGCTGAGCGGCGGCGGTGAGGGCATCCGGGGGATGGTGACCCGGCGGCTCACCGGAGAGCAGATGACGGTGATGGAGGTGAAGGGTCAGGGGACCTGCTGGTTCGCCGACCGGGCCAGTGAGATCAACCTCGTGACCCTCCAGGGCGACACGCTGTACGTCGAGTCGAGCAATTTCCTGGCGGCCGACGCCGGGCTGCGGACGGGGACCAGCTTCACGGGGCTGCGCGGGGCCTCGCAGGGCAACGGGCTGTTCACGACGACCGTCGAGGGCCACGGCCAGGCGGCGATCATGTCGGACGGGCCGGCGGTGGTGCTCCGGGTCAGCCCGCAGTACCCGCTGACGGTCGACCCGGGGGCGTATGTCGCGCATCAGGGGAATCTGCGGCAGTCCTTCCAGTCCGGTGTGACGTTCCGCACGCTCATGGGAGAGGGCGGCGGCGAGGCCTTCCAGATCCGGTTCGAGGGGGACGGACTGGTGTACGTACAGCCGAGCGAGCGGAACACGATCGCGGGGGACGTCTGACATGCCCTTCCGGGAGATCAACTCCAAGATGGTCGAGGCGACGGTGGCACCCGGCCTGCGATTGTTCAGTCAGCGCGGGGCGATGCTCGCCTACCGGGGCGAGGTGTCGTTCACGCCCAACACGGCCGGCGGCCAGGGCGGTCTCATGTCGATGATCGGGCGCCGGGTGGCCAACGAGGACACGCCGCTGATGACCGTCGAGGGCAACGGCACCGTCCTGTTCGGACACGGCGGCCACCACGTCCAGGTGATCAACCTCACCGGCGACACCCTCTGCGTCGAGGCGGACCGGCTCCTCGCCTTCGAGGGCACGCTCCAGCAGGGGACCCTGTTCCTGGGCTCCCAGGGCGGGGTCATGGGGATGGTGCGCGGGCAGGTCAGCGGCCAGGGCCTGTTCACGACCACCCTGACGGGGCACGGCGCGGTGGCCGTGATGGCCCACGGCGGCGTCTTCGAGATACCGATCACCCCGCAACGCCCGGTGCATGTCGACCCGCAGGCCTACGTCGCCCACCACGGCGACGTACGCAACAAGCTGTCGACGGCCCTGGGCTGGCGCGACATGGTGGGCCGCGGCTCCGGCGAGGCGTTCCAGCTGGAGCTCAGCGGCAGCGGCGCGGTGTACGTCCAGGCCTCGGAGGAGAAGCTGTGAGCGCGTACGGAGTCCCGGGCGGACCGGCGGTCTTCGACCCGATGACCCTGCCGTCCGACGACAACGTCAACCCCTACACCTTCTGCGTGGAGCTCAAGGGGAGCCAGTGGTTCCTGCAGAAGGGGAAGATGATCGCCTACTACGGGTCGATGGAGTTCAACGGCATCGGGCACGGCCGGCTGGACCGCCTGGTCCGTACGTCCTTCCATTCGCCTCTGCACGCGAGCGACTGGGTCGTGGCGGAGGGCTCGGGCAAGATGCTCCTCGCCGACCGGGCCTTCGATGTGAACTCTTACGACCTGGACGACGGCAATCTGACCATTCGCTCGGGCAACCTGCTCGCTTTTCAGCCAACTCTGTCACTGAAGCAGTCGATTGTGCCGGGCTTTCTGACACTGATCGGAACCGGAAGGTTCGTGGCCGCGTCCAACGGCCCTGTGGTGTTCATGGAACCCCCGATCCGGGTGGATCCGCAGGCGCTCGTCGGCTGGGCCGACTGCCCCTCGCCCTGCCACCACTACGACCACGGGTACCTGACCGGCGTAATGGGCGGTCTACGTGCGATGACGGGCCTCGGCGGGGTCTCCGGGGAGGAGCATCAGTTCGAGTTCGTGGGGGCGGGCACGGTGCTGCTCCAATCGAGCGAGACCCTGATGGCGGAGCAGGCCACGGGAGCGGTTCCGCAGGCTGACGGCGTGCCCGGAGGCGGGGGGCACGGCCCGCAGGGACAGCAGGCCGGGATACCGCGCCTTCCCGGACAGCTGGGGGACCTCCAGCGTCGCTTCGGGCTGTGAGCGGTAGTCTGCGGAGTGTGACGTCGAACGCGTGCGCACTGTCACAGAAAAACCCTCACTAGTTCGCCTTTCAACCTTTTAGGTAGACTTCATTCATGGAGACCGAGACGGCCACGCGCTGGCTGACCGATGCGGAGCAGTGTGCTTGGCGCACCCACCTGGAGGTCAACAGGCTGTTGACGTACCAGCTAGAGAAGGACCTGCAGCCGTTCGGCCTGACAATGAACGACTACGAGATCCTGGTGAACCTCTCCGAGTCGGAGGACGTACGGATGCGGATGAGCGACCTCGCGTCCGCCACCCTCCAGTCCAAGAGCCGGCTCTCGCACCAGATCACCCGGATGGAGAACGCCAACCTGGTGCGGCGGGAGAACTGCGAGTCCGACCGCCGCGGGCTCTACGCGGTCCTCACCGAGCACGGCATGGAGACGATGAAGAAGGTCGCGCCGCATCACGTGGCGTCCGTGCGGAGGCACTTCATCGACCTGCTGCCGCCCGAGGCCCTGACAGAGCTCGACAAGGCCCTCAAGCCCATCGCGGAACACCTGCGGGGGCAGCGCGGACGTCCATGACCCGGACGCCCCTCACGTCCGGGCGAGCGGCAGGCGGAGTTCGAACAGGGCTCCACCGGCCGGCGCCGCACCGACGGTGAGCGTGCCGCCGTGCCGGGCGGCGACATCGCGGGCGATGGCGAGGCCCAGACCGGCGCCGCCGTCGTCGCGGCTGCGGGCGGCGTCGAGCCGCACGAACCGTTCGAAGATGCGTTCCCGGTCGGCCTCGGGCACCCCGTCCCCGTCGTCGGCGACCCCCAGTACCGCCCGGTCGCCCTCCCGGCGCACGGTCACGTCCACCGCCGAACGGGCGTGCCGCCGCGCGTTGTCGAGCAGGTTGGTGAGCAGCCGCTCCAGCTGCCCCCGGGAGCCGGTCACCTCGGCCGGCTCCGCGCGCACGGTCACGCCGGTCCGCCCCTCGGCGGCCTCCCGGGCCAGTGCGGCGAGGTCGAGCCGCGCGTCGGCGGGCCGCTCCCCCGCGTCCAGCCGGGCGAGCAGCAGCAGGTCGGCAGCGAGGTGCTGCAGCCGTACGGTGTCCTCGACGGCGCCGTCGAGGTCGAGCAGCTCCGGGTGGGCGGCGGCCACCTCCAGCTGGGTGCGCAGGGAGGCGATGGGGCTGCGCAGCTCGTGGGAGGCGTCGGCGACGAAGCGCCGCTGGCGTTCCACCGAGGTCTCCAGGGCGGCCAGCGTCTCGTTGGTGGTGCTGGCGAGCCGGGCGATCTCGTCGTGTGTGTCCGGCTCGGGCACACGGCGCGCGAGGTCCTCCGACGCGGTGATCGCGGCCATCTCACGGCGGATGGACTCGACCGGGCGCAGCGCGCGGCGGGTGACCAGCCAGGTCACGCCCGCGACGACGCCGAGCAGCAGCGGGAAGCCGACGAGCATGGCCGTCAGCGCGGTGCTGACGGCGCCGTGTTCGGCCGACAGCGGTGCACCGGCGTAGACGGTGAGCCGGCCCTGGGCCGGGGTCTCGACGGTCACGGCGGCGAACCGGTAGTCCTCCGTGTCGCCGTCGATGGTCGCGGACCCCTGGGTGAAGCTGGTCTCCTCGCCGATCTCACCGGGTTCCAGGGACTCGTCGGCGTTGTGGGCGTCATCGGCGTCGTCTGCGTCGTCGCCGGTGTCCTCGCCGCCGCCCCTGCGGGGCTGCGGTTTCACCCTGTCGGTGCTCGTGCCGCTGATGCGTTCCAGGTCCTCGCTGACCGCGACCAGTGTCCCGCCGTCGTCGACGATCTGGACCGGGCCGTCGTCCGTGTCCAGGGACAGCTTGCCGTACGGCGTGCCGGCGGCGAGATCGGCGGCGACCGTCCGCGCGGAGCGCTCGGCCTGGGTGCCGGCCTCGCCGAGCAGGTTGGAGCGCAGGGACAGCAGGACGGCGGCGCCGGCGGCCACGAGCGCCACCGCGACCACCAGGGTGGCGCCGAGCGTCGCCCGGGCCCGTACGGACCCGAAGAGACGCCTCATCGGGCCGTCTCCAGCCGGTAGCCGGCGCCGCGGACGGTGCGGATGAGCTCGGCGCGCAGTTTGCGGCGCAGGGTGCTGACGTAGACCTCGACGATGTTGGGGTCGCCCTCGTAGGCGAAGTCCCAGACGTGTTCGAGGATCTCGCCCTTGGACACCACCTCGCCGGCCCGCACCACGAGATGCTCCAGCACGGAGAACTCCCTGGCGGTCAGGGTGACCTCGGCGTCGCCGAGGAAGACGCGGCGGGCCGCGGTGTCGACCTTCAGGTCGCCGTGCACGTGCACGGGTGAGGCTCCGGCGCCCTGGCCGCGGCGGCGCAGCAGCGCCTTGATGCGGGCGACGAGGACGACGTAGGAGAACGGCTTGGTGAGGTAGTCGTCCGCGCCCGTGTCGAGGCCCTCCGCCTCGTCGTACTCGCCGTCCTTGGCGGTGAGCATCAGGATCGGCACGTCGTGGCCCGCGGCGCGCAGGGCGGCGCAGACGCGGTAGCCGTTGAGGCCGGGCAGCATGATGTCGAGGATCACGAGGTCGTACGACCCCTCGGTGGCCTGGTGCAGGCCCTCCCGGCCGTCATGGACGACGTCCACGGCGTATCCCTCGGCCGTCAGGCCCTTGGCGAGCGACAGGGCGAGCCGCTTCTCGTCCTCCACGATCAACAGGCGCATGGGTTAAAGGATCGCAAAGCGAAGCTGAAGATCGTTTCAGGCGGTTTCAGGTTCCTCTCAGCGTCGGTCGGCGAGAGTCGTTCCCGTCGAAAACGAAGCGACTCAGGAGGAAACCGCATGAAGCGCAACATCGTGATCGCCGCTGTGACCGCTGCCGCTCTGATCGGGGGCGGTACGGCGACGGCTCTCGCGGTCTCGGGGGACGACGGGGGCGTGGCGCGGCAGGCGGATGCGCGGCTGTCGGACGACGGTGTGCGGGACGACGACGGGGGTCGGGACGACGACGGTCGGGACGACGACGGGGCGCGGGTGGACTCCGCCTCGGTGACGGCGGCCGACGCGATCGCCTCCGCCCTGCGGCACACGCCGGGGACGGCCGTCTCGGCCGAGCTGGACGACGAGGACGACGGCGGCAAGGTGGTCTGGAAGGTCGACGTGCTGTCCGGCGGCGACAGCCGGCACAGCGTCCGGGTCGACCCGGGGACCGGCAAGGTGCTCGGCTCGTACGCCGATCAGGAGGACGACACGGCTCAGGTGCGGGGGGCGCTGAAGGGGGCGTCCGTGACGGCCGCGGAGGCCGCTGAGGCGGTGGCCGGCAAGGGCGAGGTCACCTCGGTGGACCTGGACGAGGACGGCCGGTCCCAGGCCTGGGAGGTGGAGTCGTACGGCTCCGGCAAGGCCGAGCAGGACTGGCGGGTGGACCTGAAGACGGGCAAGGTCACGGCGGACCGTGCCGACGGCTCGGACGACGCGGACGGTTCGGACGACGACTGACGCCCCGGTACGGCGGAATCCGGACCGGCGTGGGGGCCGGCGCCGGGGGTTCCTCGCCCCCGCCGCCCCTACCCGTCCCACCCCCAGGGGCTCCGCCCCTTCAACCCCACCAGGGGCTCCGCCCCTCGACCCCGGCGGGGACTCCGTCCCCTGCACCCCTGGAAAGGCCCCTTGCACCTCAAGGAACCCGCCCAGGAACCCAGCGGAGACCACGCGCCCTGCACCACCGGACGGGGAAGAGACCGCGTCCCCTGCACCGCTGGACAGGGCTGCCCCTGCCCCCCGGCAGGCACCACGCGCCCGCTCTGGAGGGACGCAGGGGATCCGCCCCCGCGTTCGTGGGCTGGGCGGTCAACCTGCCTGCGTGAGGCCCGCCACCAGTTCGTCCGCCGCCCGGTACGGGTCCAGTTCGCCTGCCGTGATGCGTTCCGCCAGGGCGCCCAGGCGGCGGTCGCCGTGGAGGTCTCCGATGCGTTCTCGCAGGGCCGTGACGGCGATGGTCTCGACCTCGCGGGCGGCTCGGGAGAGGCGGCGTTCGGTGAGGACGCCGTGTTCCTCCATCCAGGCGCGGTGCTTCTCCAGGGCTTCCACCACCTCGTCGACGCCCTCGCCGCGTGCGGCGACCGTCTTGACGATGGGCGGGCGCCAGTCGCCGGGGGCACGGGACTCGCCGAGGCCCAGCATGTGGTTCAGCTCGCGCGCCGTCGCGTCGGCGCCGTCGCGGTCGGCCTTGTTGACGACGTACACGTCGCCGATCTCCAGGATTCCGGCCTTCGCCGCCTGGATGCCGTCACCCATTCCGGGCGCCAGCAACACCACGGACGTATCCGCCTGGGAGGCGATCTCGACCTCCGACTGGCCCACTCCGACCGTCTCCACCAGGATCACGTCGCAGCCCGCCGCGTCCAGGACCCGGATCGCCTGGGGCGCGGCCCACGCGAGGCCGCCCAGGTGGCCTCGCGTCGCCATCGAGCGGATGTAGACGCCGGGGTCGGAGGCATGCTCCGACATGCGCACGCGGTCGCCGAGCAGGGCCCCTCCGGAGAACGGGGAGGACGGGTCCACCGCCAGGACGCCGACCCGCTTGCCCTGCTTGCGGTACGCCGTCACCAGCGCCGACGTGGATGTCGACTTGCCGACGCCGGGCGAGCCCGTCAGGCCGACGACGTACGCCCCGCCCGTCAGCGGCGCCAGGGCCGCCATGACCTCCCTGAGCTGTGGGGACGCCCCCTCCACCAGGGAGATCAGCCGGGCCACGGCCCGCGGCCGGCCCTCCCTGGCCTGGGCCACCAGTGTGGAGACGTCCTGCATCACAGCTCCGTTCACGAGAAGAGACCGGCAGAAGAGCCCGGAAAGCTACGCCTTGGGTACCCGCACGATCAGCGCGTCACCCTGACCGCCGCCACCGCACAGCGCCGCCGCGCCGACTCCGCCGCCGCGCCGCTTCAGCTCCAGCGCCAGGTGCAGCACGAGACGGGCACCGGACATCCCGATCGGGTGACCCAGGGCGATGGCACCGCCATTGACGTTCACCTTTTCGGTGGATACCCCGAGATCCTTCATTGACTGCACGGCGACGGCCGCGAACGCCTCGTTGATCTCGATCAGATCGAGGTCGGAGACCTCCAGACCCTCCTTCTTCAGCGCGTGCAGAATCGCGTTGGAGGGCTGGGACTGCAGGGAGTTGTCCGGGCCCGCCACGTTGCCGTGGGCGCCGATCTCCGCGATCCACTCCAGGCCGAGCTCCTGCGCCTTGGCCTTGCTCATCACGACCACGGCCGCCGCACCGTCCGAGATCTGGGAGGCGGAGCCCGCGGTGATCGTGCCGTCCTTGGCGAAGGCGGGGCGCAGCTTGCCCAGCGACTCCACCGTGGTGTCGCCGCGGACGCCCTCGTCCTTGCTGAACAGGACCGGGTCGCCCTTGCGCTGCGGGATCTCCACGGGGGTGATCTCCGCCTCGAAAATGCCGTTCTTCTGGGCCGCCGCCGCCCGCTGGTGGGACAGGGCCGCGATCTCGTCCTGCTCCGCACGGCCGATGCCGAGGCGCGTGTTGTGCTTCTCCGTCGACTCGCCCATGGCGACGCCCTCGAAGGAGTCGGTCAGGCCGTCGTGCGCCATGGCGTCGAGCATCTGGACCGCGCCGTACTTGAAGCCCTCGCGGGACTTCGGCAGCAGGTGAGGGGCGTTGGTCATGGACTCCTGGCCGCCGGCGACGATCACGTCGAACTCACCCGCGCGGATCAACTGGTCGGCCAGCGCGATCGCGTCGAGACCCGACAGACACACCTTGTTGATCGTGAGCGCCGGCACGCTCATGGGGATGCCGGCCTTGACCGCGGCCTGGCGTGCCGGGATCTGCCCTGCACCGGCCTGGAGCACCTGACCCATGATCACGTACTGCACCTGGTCGCCACCGATCCCCGCACGGTCGAGGGCGGCCTTGATCGCGAAGCCGCCGAGGTCGGCTCCGGAGAAGGACTTCAGCGAACCGAGCAACCGCCCCATCGGGGTGCGGGCACCCGCGACGATGACGGACGTCGTGCCGTTCGTTGCAGAAGACATGAGCTGCGATCCCCTTCCGGCCTGTTCAGCCGAGGAGTGAACGAGGGTTTACTTCGAATGTACTTACCGGTAGTCCACCCCGTCACCTGGCTGTCGGTGTGATCGCTCGCACGTTGCGTAACCACCCGATGAGCGCTGCACTGTTTCCATGCTGACGCGAATCGACCACATCGGGATCGCCTGCCACGACCTCGACGCGACCGTCGAGTTCTACCGGGCCACGTACGGCTTCGAGGTGTTTCACACCGAGGTCAACGAGGAGCAGGGCGTGCGCGAGGCCATGCTCAAGATCAACGATACGTCCGACGGCGGATCCTCGTACCTGCAACTGCTGGAACCGACCCGCGAGGACTCCACGGTCGCCAAGTGGCTGGCGAAGAACGGGGAGGGCGTGCACCACATCGCCTTCGGCACGGCGGACGTGGACGGCGACGCGGACCGGATCAGGGACAAGGGCGTACGCGTTCTGTACGAAGAGCCCCGACGCGGCTCCATGGGGTCACGGATCACCTTCCTGCACCCCAAGGACTGCCACGGCGTACTGACCGAACTCGTCACTTCGGCGCCCGTTGAGTCACCTGAGCACTGACCGCCGTACATAAGGGCCGGTAGGGTTGGGTGCGGTCGCCGCTCAATCCAGGGTGACCGGGTCCTGGCGTCTTGGCGGCAGGACCTACCGGGGTCCGGGTTTCGGGGGACGAGCGCCGGGGCAGCAGCCCATGCTCCGCCGTTGATCTGACACCATTCCCCGGGGGCACCGTCCGGCGGATGGACGGAGCTCGTTTGGAGAGACTTGCGACCAGGGGACGGATGGGACCGCGCAGTGCGGGGCTACGAGAGCCAGGAGCGAGAGCCGGCGGCTGACGTCGACCACCTCTCTCGGTTCGAGGCCGAGATGAAGCGGCTGAAGACCGAGCGGGAAAAGGCGATCCAGCACGCCGAGGACCTCGGCTACCAGGTCGAGGTGCTGCGCGCCAAGCTGCACGAGGCGCGGCGCACCATCATGTCCCGGCCCTCCTTCGACGGGGGCGACATCGGCTGGCAGGCCGAGCAGTTGCTGCGCAACGCGCAGATGCAGGCCGACCAGATCCGCGCGGACGCCGAGCGCGAGCTGAGCCAGGCCCGGGCACAGACCCAGCGGATCCTCCAGGAGCACGCCGAGCAGGCCGCCCGGCTCCAGGCCGAGCTGCACCAGGAGGCGGTGACCCGGCGCCAGCAGCTCGACCAGGAGCTGGCCGAGCGCCGGCAGACCGTCGAGTCGCACGTCAACGAGAACGTGGCCTGGGCGGAGCAGCTGCGCGCCCGCACCGAGCAGCAGGCCCGCCGGCTGCTGGAGGAGTCGCGTGCCGAGGCCGAACAGGCCATGGCGGCCGCCCGCGCCGAGGCCGAGCGGCTGGCCACCGAGGCCCGGCAGCGGCTGCAGAGCGCGGCCGAGGAAGCCCGCGCCGAGGCCGAGCAGATTCTGCGCCGGGCCCGCACGGACGCCGAGCGGCTGCTGAACGCCGCCTCCACGCAGGCGCAGGAGGCCACCGACCACGCCGAGCAGCTGCGTACGTCCACGGCGACGGAGTCGGAGTCCGCCCGCCGCCAGGCGCAGGAGCTGAGCAAGGCCGCCGAGCAGCGCATGGCGGAGGCCGAGACGGCGCTGCGCGAGGCCCGCGCCGAGGCGGAGAAGCTGGTCACCGAGGCCAAGGAGGCCGCCGCCAAGGCGCTCTCCAGCGCCGAGGCCGCCAACGAGACGCGTACGCGCACGGCGAAGGAGCAGGTCGCCCGGCTGGTCGAGGAGGCCACCAAGGAGGCCGAGAACACCAGGTCCGAGGCCGAGCAGCTGGTCGCGGACGCCCGCGCCGAGGCCGAGAAGATCGTCGCCGAGGCCGCCGAGAAGGCCCGCACGATCACCGCCGAGGAGTCCGCCACCCAGCTGTCCAAGGCGGCCAAGACCGCCGAGGACGTGCTCACCAAGGCGTCGGAGGACGCCAAGAAGACCACCAAGGCCGCCGCCGAGGAGGCCGAGCGGATCCGCCGGGAGGCCGAGGCCGAGGCGGACCGGCTGCGGGCCGAGGCGCACGACATCGCCGAGCAGCTCAAGGGCGCGGCGAAGGACGACACCAAGGAGTACCGCGCCAAGACGGTCGAGCTGCAGGAGGAGGCCCGCCGCCTGCGTGGCGAGGCCGAGCAGCTGCGCGCCGACGCGGTCGCCGAGGGCGAGAAGATCCGCGCCGAGGCCCGCAAGGAGGCCGTCGCGCAGATCGAGGAGGCCGCCCGCACCGCCGAGGAGTTGCTCGCCAAGGCGAAGGCGGACGCGGACGAGCTGCGTACGACCGCCCAGACCGACAGCGAGAAGGTCCGCACCGAGGCCATCGAGCGGGCGACGACGCTGCGCCGGCAGGCCGAGGAGACCCTGGAGCGCACCCGCAAGGAGGCCGAGCGGCACCGCGCCGAGGTCGCCGAGCAGGTCGAGGCGCTGCAGGCGGACGCCGAGCGGGCCGCGCGCGAGCTGCGCGAGGAGTCCGAGCGGATCGTCGCGGCCCGGGAGGCGGAGGCCGCCGAGGAGCTGACGCGGCTGCACACGGAGGCCGAGGAGCGCCTCGCCGCCGCCGAGCAGGCGCTGGCCGACGCGAGGGAGGAGGCCGCCCGCATCCGGCGCGAGGCCGCCGAGGAGAACGAGCGGCTGCGCACCGAGGCCGCCGAGCGGATCCGCACCCTGCAGCAGCAGGCCGAGGCGGAGGCCGAGCGGCTGCGCACCGAGGCCGCTTCGGACGCCTCCGCCTCCCGCGCGGAGGGCGAGGCCGTCGCCGTACGGCTGCGGTCGGAGGCCGCTGCCGAGGCGGAGCGGCTGAAGTCGGAGGCGCAGGACACCGCCGACCGGGTGCGCGCGGAGGCGCAGGCCGCCGCCGAGCGGCTCGCCACCGAGGCGTCCGAGACGCTGGCCGCCGCCCAGGAGGAGGCCAACCGGCGCCGCCGCGAGGCCGAGGAACTCCTCGGCGCGGCCCGGCAGGAGGCCGACCAGGAGCGTGAGCGGGCCCGTGAGCAGAGCGAGGAGCTGCTGGCCTCGGCGCGCAAGCGCGTGGAGGAGGCCGAGGCCGAGGCCGTCCGTCTGATCGAGGAGGCCGACCGGCGCGCCACCGAGATGGTGTCCGCGGCCGAGCAGCACGCCCAGCAGGTGCGCGACTCCGTCGCCGGGCTGCACGAGCAGGCGCAGGAGGAGATCGCCGGGCTGCGCTCGGCCGCCGAGCACGCGGCGGACCGCACCCGGCGGGAGGCCCAGGACGAGGCGGACCGGGTCCGTTCCGACGCCTACGCCGAGCGGGAGCGGGCCGGCGAGGACGCCACCCGCCTCAGGCGCGAGGCGCAGGAGGAGTCGGAGGCCGCCAAGGCGCTCGCGGAGCGCACGGTGTCCGAGGCGCTCGCGGAGGCCGAGCGGATCCGTGCGGACGTCGCCGAGCACGCCCAGCGGGTGCGTACGGAGGCGTCGGACGCGCTCGCCGAGGCCGACCAGGCCGCGGCCCGCACCCGCGCGGACGCCCGTGAGGACGCCAACCGCATCCGGTCGGACGCGGCGACGCAGGCGGACACGCTCATCACCGAGGCGCGCAACGAGGCCGAGCGGCTCACCTCCGAGACGATCGCGGAGACCGACCGCCTGCGGTCGGAGACGGTCGCGGAGGCCGAGCGCGTCCAGACGGAGGCTCTCCACGAGGCCGAGCGGGTGCGGGCCGAGGCGGTCGCCAAGGCCGACAAGCTGCTCGCGGACGCCGGCGGGGAGGCGGAGCGGCTGCGCGCCGAGGCCGCCGAGACGGTCGGGTCGGCGCAGCAGCACGCCGAGCGGGTGCGCAGCGAGGCCGAGCGGGTCAAGGCCGACGCGGAGGCGGAGGCGGAGCGTCTGGTGAGCTCGGCGCGCGAGGAGGCCGAGCGCACCCTCGACGAGGCCCGCAAGGACGCCAACAAGCGGCGCTCCGAGGCCGCCGAGCAGGTCGACAAGCTCATCACGGAGACCACGGCCGAGGCCGACAAGCTGCTCACGGAGGCGCAGAAGCAGGCCCTGAAGACGACCGCGGAGGCGGAGGCGCAGGCCGACACGATGGTCGGCGCGGCCCGCACGGAGGCCGACCGGATCGTCTCCGAGGCGACAGTCGAGGGCAACTCGCTGGTGGAGAAGGCCCGTACGGACGCGGACGAGCTGCTCGTCGGCGCCCGCCGGGACGCCACCCAGATCCGGGAGCGCGCCGAGGAGCTGCGCGACCGGATCACCACGGAGATCGAGGAGCTGCACGAGCGGGCCCGCCGCGAGGCAGCCGAGACGATGAAGTCGGCCGGCGACCGCTGCGACGCGCTCATCAAGGCCGCCGAGGAGCAGCTGGCCAAGGCCGAGGCGAAGGCCAAGGAGATCGTGTCGGAGGCCAACTCCGAGGCCGGCAAGGTGCGCATCGCGGCCGTGAAGAAGGCCGAGGGCCTGCTGAAGGAGGCGGAGCAGAAGAAGTCCGCGCTCATCAAGGAGGCCGAGGAGCTCAAGGCCGAGGCGATCCGCGAGGCGCGGCGCACGGTGGAGGAGGGCAAGCGCGAGCTGGAGATCCTGGTGCGGCGCCGCGAGGACATCAATGCGGAGATCTCCCGTGTCCAGGACGTCCTGGAGGCGTTGGAGTCTTTCGAGGCCCCGTCGGCAGGCAAGGACAGCGGGGTCAAGGCGGGTGCCGCGGCGGGAGCAACTCGTTCGGGTGGCAAGTCGTCGGAGAGCTAGCGAGGAGGGCCGATTCTGGTGTCTGCTGGGACCTTTGACCAACTATTTGGCAAGTCGTCCGGCGGTTAGCCACCCAAAAGGGGTGTCATTCTCCAGATCAAACACGCATACGCTCGATGACACGCCGCTTTGGCCCCTAGGATTCCACCTATCACCTCACCGGTCTCATTCGACAGGAACCCCATGAGCGACACTTCCCCCTACGGCTTCGAGCTTGTGCGGCGTGGATACGACCGCGCTCAGGTGGACGAACGTATCTCCAAGCTCGTCTCCGACCGTGACAGTGCTCTCGCCCGCATCACCGCTCTGGAGAAGCGCATCGAGGAGCTCCACCTCGAGACGCAGAACGCCCAGGCTCAGATCACCGACTCCGAGCCGTCGTACGCGGGTCTCGGCGCACGGGTCGAGAAGATCCTCCGACTCGCCGAGGAAGAGGCGAAGGACCTGCGCGAGGAGGCCCGGCGCGCGGCCGAGCAGCACCGGGAGCTCGCCGAGTCCGCGGCCCAGCAGGTGCGCAACGACGCCGAGTCGTACGCCGCCGAGCGCAAGGCCAAGGCCGAGGACGAGGGCGTACGGATCGTCGAGAAGGCCAAGAGTGACGCCGCCCAGCTGCGGGCCGAGGCGCAGAAGGACGCGCAGTCCAAGCGCGAGGAGGCGGACGCCCTCTTCGAGGAGACCCGCGCCAAGGCCGCGCAGGCCGCCGCCGACTTCGAGACGAACCTCGCCAAGCGCCGCGAGCAGTCCGAGCGCGACCTCGCCTCCCGTCAGGCCAAGGCCGAGAAGCGGCTCGCCGAGATCGAGCACCGTGCGGAGCAGCTGCGCCTGGAGGCGGAGAAGCTGCGCACCGACGCCGAGCGCCGCGCCCGCCAGACCGTCGAGACGGCGCAGCGCCAGGCCGAGGACATCGTGGCCGACGCCAACGCCAAGGCCGACCGCATCCGCTCGGAATCCGAGCGTGAGCTCGCCGCGCTGACCAACCGCCGCGACTCGATCAACGCGCAGCTCACCAACGTGCGCGAGATGCTGGCCACGCTCACCGGTGCCGCGGTGGCCGCCGCCGGTACGCCGAGCGAGGACGAGCCGATCTCCCGCGGGGTGCCCGCGCAGCAGTCCCGGTAACCGGCTGATCCACGGCTGAGGCCCGTGGTCCCTTCGGGGACGCGGGCCTCTGTCGTGAGCCCACGAGTGGCACTCCCCCACCGGCCGTCCTAGCGTGGCTGCATGATCGAGCTGGAGGGACTGACCAAGCGGTACGGCGAGAAGGTGGCGGTCAACAATCTCACCTTCGCCGTCAGACCGGGCATGGTCACCGGCTTCCTCGGTCCCAACGGCGCCGGTAAGTCGACCACCATGCGCATGATCCTCGGGCTCGACCGGCCCACCGCCGGCGACGTCCGCATCGACGGGCGGCACTACGACCGGCTGCGGGACCCGCTGAAGTACATCGGCGCCCTGCTGGAGGCCAAGGGCGTGCACGGCGGCCGGAGCGCGTACCACCATCTGCTGTGCCTCGCGCAGAGCAACGGCATCCCGAAGAAGCGGGTGCACGAGGTGCTGGACGTCGTCGGCCTCACGGCCGTCGGGCGCAAGAAGGCCAAGGGGTTCTCGCTCGGCATGGCGCAGCGGCTCGGCATCGCCGCCGCGCTGCTCGGCGACCCGCGGATCCTGATGTTCGACGAGCCGGTCAACGGCCTCGACCCCGAGGGCATCCACTGGATCCGCACCCTGATGAAGTCCCTGGCCGCCCAGGGGCGGACGGTCTTCGTGTCCAGCCACCTCATGAGCGAGATGGCGCTGACGGCCGACCATCTCGTCGTCATCGGTCAGGGCCGGCTGCTCGCCGACACCTCCATGGCCGACTTCATCGAGCGCAACTCACGCAGTTACATCCGGGTGCGCACGCCCCAGCGCGAGCAGCTGCTCGACGTGCTGCACGGGGCCGGGATCACGGCCCGGGCGGGCGGGGACGGCACGCTGGAGGTCGACGGCGGCAAACCCGAGCACATCGGTGAGCTCGCCGCGCAGCACCGGATCACGCTGCACGAGCTGAGCCCCCAGCAGGCCTCGCTGGAGGAGGCGTTCATGCGGCTGACCGCGGAGTCGGTGGAGTACCACGCACACGCCGGGACACAGGCCGGGCCGCAGTGGGGCGCCGGCTGGAGGAGGAGCTGAGCATGGCGGTGACCCAGGTCATCCGCTCCGAGTGGACCAAGATCCGGTCGGTGGCGTCCACCGTGTGGACGCTGTCGGTCGCCGTGGTGGTGACCGTGGCCCTCGGCATGCTGATCTCGGCCCTGTCGAAACACGAGTTCGACCGGATGAGCGCACGGGAGCGGCTCGCCTTCGACCCGACGTTCATCAGCTTCGCGGGCATGAGCCTGGGGCAGCTGGCGATGATCGTGTTCGGGGTGCTCGTCGTGTCGAACGAGTACAGCACCGGCATGATCCGCACCTCGCTCGCCGCCGTTCCGCAGCGCGGCACCTTCCTGTTCGGCAAGATCGCGGTCGCCACCGTCCTCGCCCTCGCCGTCGGCCTCGCCACCAGCTTCGTCACCTTCTTCGTCGGGCAGGCCATGCTCGGTGACCTGAAGGCCTCGATCAACGATCCGGGGGTGCTGCGCGCGGTCATCGGAGGCGGGCTCTACATGGCCCTCATCGCGATGTTCTCCATGGGCGTCGCCGCCATGCTGCGCTCGCCGATGCTGTCGCTCGGCGTCCTGATGCCGTTCTTCTTCCTCATCTCCAACATCCTCGGCAACGTCGACGCGACGAAGAAGGTCGGCCGGTTCCTTCCCGACCAGGCCGGCAGCACGATCATGCAGGTGGTGCCCCCGGTCGACGACGACACCCCGTACGGCCCCTGGGGCGGGCTCGGCATCCTGGTGCTGTGGGTGATCGCGGCGCTCGCGGGCGGGTACGTGCTGCTGAGGAAACGCGACGCATGACAGGCGGCATGTGACGGGCGGCGCATCACGGGCGGAACCTTTTACCCGCCCTTGTATGGAACCGTCAGCGCCCCGATATCCTCCTAACCCTTACGGGGGGCGTGTGCCCCGCTGTCCTGAACCTTTCGATGGGTGCGGAGCATGATCGAGGCAGTCGGCCTGACCAAGCGCTACGGCGACAAGACCGCTGTGTACAACCTTTCCTTCCAGGTGCGGCCCGGTGCCGTCACCGGCTTCCTCGGGCCCAACGGCTCGGGCAAGTCCACGACGATGCGGATGATCCTCGGCCTGGACAACCCCACCTCGGGGCACGTGACGATCGGCGGCTACCCGTACCGCAGGCTGCCCAACGCCCCCCGTCAGGTCGGGGCCCTGCTCGACGCCAAGGCGGTGCACGGCGGCCGGTCCGCCCGCAACCACCTGCTGAGCCTCGCCCAGCTGTCCGGCATCCCGGCCCGGCGCGTGGACGAGGTGCTCGGCGTGGTCGGGCTCCAGGAGGTGGCGAAGAAGCGGTCCAAGGGCTTCTCCCTCGGCATGGGCCAGCGGCTCGGCATCGCCGCCGCGCTGCTCGGCGACCCGCAGGTGCTGCTGTTCGACGAGCCGGTCAACGGCCTCGATCCCGAGGGCATCCTCTGGGTGCGGAACCTGATGAAGTCCCTCGCGGCGGAGGGCCGCACGGTCTTCGTCTCCTCCCACCTGATGAGCGAGATGGCGCTGACCGCCGACCAGCTCATCGTCATCGGCCGCGGTCAGCTGCTCGCCGATATGAGCGTGAAGGACTTCATCGCCGCCAACTCCGCCGGCTTCGCACGCGTACGGACGCCCGACACCGAGCCGCAGCAGCGCGAGAAGCTGTCGGCCGCGCTCACCGAGGCGGGCGGACACGTACTGCCCGAGCAGGACGGCGCGCTGCGCGTGACGGGGCTGCCGCTGCCCCGCATCAGCGACATCGCGCACGACACCGACGTACGGCTGTGGGAGCTGTCGCCGCACCAGGCCTCGCTGGAGGAGGCGTACATGCGGATGACGCAGGGCGCCGTCGACTACCGCTCGACGATCGACCAGAAGGAGGGGCTCCAGCAGCCGCTGCCGCCCGGCGCGCAGCCTCCGATGCCGGTGCCCGGGCAGGGCCAGCCCGGCTGGTACGCCCCGCCACCGCCCCAGCAGGGCGGGCAGCCGCACGCGGCACCGCAGGGCGCCCCCGCGGGCCCGTACGGTGCCCCGGCCGCGCCCGGCGCGGATACGGCCAACCCGTACGCACAGCCGGCTCCCCAGGCGCAGCCGCCGCAGGCGCCCCAGCAGCCGACCGCCGCACCCGCCGCCCCCGCAGTCGACCCGACCAAGTCCGAGGACGCCCGATGAGCACCCCGCAGCCCCCGATGCCGCAGGCCTCGCCCGCACCCAACTGGCAGGCGGCGCCCGGTTCTTCGTACCCCACCTACACCTCGCCGATCCCGGTCGTGCGCACGCATCTCGGGCACGCCATCGCCTCCGAGTGGACGAAGATCAGGTCGGTGCGCTCGACCATGTGGACGCTGGGCGTCTTCGTCCTGCTCGTCGTCGGCATCGGTCTGCTGACCGGCGTGGTGGTGGCCTCCTCCGAATCGAGCCTGGAAGGGGAGAGCCCGCTGGGCCTGGGCTTCTTCGGGCTGCTGCTGGGCAGCATGTGCATCATCACGCTCGGCGTGCTGACCACGGCCTCGGAGTACGGCACCGGCATGATCCGGACCACGGTGACCGCCTGCCCGAGCCGTGGCCGGGTGCTCGCGGCGAAGGCGATCGTGTTCTTCCTGGTCTCCTTCGTGGTGACGCTGGTGTCCGCCGCCCTCGTCGCCTTCCTGCACGTCGCCATGCTGGAGGGCAACGCCCGGGAACCCTCCGGCGGGGAGTGGCTGCGGGGGACGCTCGGCGTCGCGCTCTACATCGCGCTGCTCGGCATGCTCTCGCTCGCCGTCGGCTCGATCATCCGGCACTCGGCGGGCGCCATCACCATCATGATCGGTATCCTGCTCGCACCGCTGGTGATCGCCCTGTTCATGTTCTCCTCCTCGCTGGAGGACGTGCGCCAGGCCCTGTTCGAGTACTCGATCCCGAACCAGCTCAGCGTCTTCTACTCCAACTCCCTCAGCCAGTCCGGCCCGTCCGGCTGGGACCCGCTGTGGATCATCCTCGGCGTCACCGCCGTGGTGTTCGCCGGCGCCTTCGCGCTGCTGGAGAAGCGGGACGTGTAGAACTCGCTCAGAATCCGGGCGCGTTACGGGACCGCCGCACCCCCGGGGTGCGGCGGTCCTTCGCGTTCCAGCACGCCTTGTGCCAGTGCCGGCGGTCGTCGACGCCCGCGTGCTCGGGCCAGGCCACCACGTGCGGCACACCGTCGGGGATCATCTGGTCGCAGCCGGGGCAGCGGTACGCCTTGCCCTGCGCGCTCGCGCCGGCCACGTGCCGCACGCTCCAGTCCTCGCCCCGCCAGCTCTCCGAGGACTGCCAGCCGCCGTAGCGGCCGGGGCGGTCGTCCTCGGCGCTCCGGCCGGACGAGCCGGAGCCCTTGGGTCGGTTGCGACGCGGGGACACGGAACACCTCACGGGGCTATACAGGAAGCACGGGCCGTGTCCAGCCTACGCGGCGCGGACGGGGGTAGGCGTACGGCGGCGAACGCCACAAGCCCCGCTACGACTCGACGCGCACCCCCCACAGCAGCCGATTCCGCAGACAATCCGCAAATCTCTTTGCGAGGCCGTGTCCTCGGCACGTGTCAGACGGTTATGCCGGGTGGGGGAGCTCCGTGTCGGAGCCGAGGAAGCAGGAAAAAGCAATGCGCGTAGGAAGTTTCGTGTTGGCGGCCCAGTTCCCTGGGCAGGGCGAGGGAGAGGCGCTGCACCGCGCGATCCGCTCCGCCGAGGTCGCGGAGGAGTCGGGGCTCGACACGGTCTGGCTGGCTGAGCACCACTTCGTGCCGTACGGCACCTGTCCGTCGGCCGTCACCCTGGCCGCGTTACTGCTCGGCCGCACCCGCCGCATCCGGGTCGGTACGGCGGTCAGCGTGCTGCCCACCACCCACCCCGTGGCGCTCGGCGAGCAGGCCGCGCTGCTGCATGTGACGAGCGGCGGGCGGTTCACGCTGGGGGTGGGCCGCGGTGGGCCGTGGGTCGACCTGGAGGTGTTCGGCGCGGGTCTGGAGGCGTACGAGAAGGGGTTCCCGGAATCACTCGATCTGCTGGTGCGCTGGCTGCGCGAACCCTCGGTCGCGGCCCAGGGGGAACGGTTCAGCTTCCGTGAGGTCCCCGTCGTCCCCCGGCCGTCGGAGGCCCTGACGGACGCCGAAGGCCCGGAGGTCGTCATCGCGTGCACGTCCCCGGCGAGTGTGCGGCTGGCCGCCGGGCGCGGGCTGCCGATGCTGCTCGGAATGCACGTCGGGGACGAGGAGAAGGCCGAGATGGTCGCCCTGTGGCGCAAGGAGGCCCGTGCGGCGGGACGATCCGCGGACGAGATCGACGGCGCGGCCCATGTCTCGGCCGGCGTCTGCCAGATCGCGGACCGGCGCCAGGACGCGGCGGAAATGCTGCTGAAGGCGATGCCGGGCTGGCTCAAGCACGGACTGGAGTCCCATGTCACGGTGGACGGCCGGGCGCGGCAGATGCGGGACCCGCTGGCGTACACCGAACTGCTCTGCGGGCTGCACCCGGTGGGCACCCCGCGGCTGTGCGTGGACCGGCTCGCGGCGACCAGCGAGCGGACCGGCATCTCCCGTTTCGCCCTGCTCGTCGAGGGCTCCGGAGACCTGGCGGCGACCGAGGAGAACGTACGGCGGCTGGGAGCCGAGGTACTGCCCCATCTCCGCTGAGGGTCCGGCGCCGGGGAACTGCGGTGTCCCACAGGGAGCTTGCCGCTCCGGTACCAAGTGCACCTCCCGCGTACGGGAGCGGCAAGCCGGCGACCGACAAGCGTCAGCAGTCCCGGAGCTCCGGCGACTGGTTCAGCAACTGACCGCGCACCGAGGTGAATCGGGCCAGCGTCTCGTCGACCGAGGAGTCCAACGGGAACACCGCCACCCGGTGGCAGTTCTGGAAGGCCAGCCGCACACCGAAGTGCCGTTGCAGCGCGCCGCGTATCGCGTCACTCGCAAGCGCACGCAGCAGCTGACCGCGTGCCTGCTCGTCCGGCGGGGGCGTCTGGTTGTCGGCGAACGCTCCGCCGTCGACCTTCAGCTGTGCCACCAGGGAGCTGATCATCTCCCATGCGTAGGGCAGGGAGGTCCGGACGCAGTCGACGAAGGCAGCTTCATCGACCTCGCCTCGCTCGGCCTGTTCCAGTAGGGCCGGTGAGACGTCGAGCGACATGGGTTCTCCTCTCGCACCCCCGACCAGCAGGGGTTGCCGGACAGTAAGGGGAGTTCGCGGTGTCGAACACGCTGAGTACACATCCCGCGACCTCCCGTTCACTACCGTAGGCAACGGACGGTGACGGCACCAGGCGAATGGGCAGATGAGCAGGGCTTGTTGGGCACACAATCGGCCATCGCGGAACAGGGGTCTAACAGGGCGAATCGCGTGCACCCGGGCCCGTCGAGTAGCGTTGCCGACCATGCGTCTCGTCATTGCCCGCTGCTCCGTGGACTACGCCGGGCGGCTCACCGCCCACCTCCCCTCGGCCCCCCGCCTGATCCTGGTGAAAGCGGACGGCAGCGTCTCGATCCACGCCGACGACCGGGCCTACAAGCCCCTGAACTGGATGTCGCCGCCCTGCACCCTGAAGGAGGGCACCGGCGAGGAGGAGGGCGTCTGGACCGTCACCAACAAGGCGGGCGAGAAGCTCATCATCACGATGGAGGAGATTCTCCACGACTCCTCGCACGAACTGGGTGTCGATCCCGGGCTGATCAAGGACGGCGTGGAAGCACACCTTCAGGAACTGCTCGCCGACCGCATCGAGACGCTCGGCGAGGGCTACACCCTCATCCGCCGCGAGTACATGACCGCCATCGGCCCGGTCGACATCCTGTGCCGGGACGCCGAGGGCCGGACCGTCGCCGTCGAGATCAAGCGGCGGGGCGAGATCGATGGTGTGGAGCAACTCACGCGCTATCTGGAGCTGTTGAACCGCGATCCCCATCTCGCCCCGGTGCGCGGCATTTTCGCCGCCCAGGAGATCAAACCCCAGGCCCGCGTCCTCGCCACCGACCGCGGCATCGGCTGCCAGGTGCTGGACTACGACGCCCTGCGGGGCATCGAGGACGACAAGCTGCGGTTGTTCTGAGAAGACGGTACGGAGAAGAGGGCCGGGTCCGGGAGGCGGACCTGGCCCTCTGGTGTTTCCGGGGCTCGTGGGGGCCCCACCCAGCTGTCCGGTCCCCAGCCGATGACGACCCGCCCGGGGTTTCCGCTCGCGCCGGGGTATCCGCGCTCGTCCTGCTGGGGGTGCGTAAGACGTACTGGTCGCCGTGGAGCAGGGCCGGGAGAGGGCGCAGGGCCCCGCTAGATCAGCGGACCGGAACTCTTCGGCGTCCCCGTCTCGCTGCTCTGCGGCGCGCTGGCGCTGCTGCTCGCCGGGGCGCTGGAGGAGGCGGGGCCGCTGGCCGAGGTGGACGTGGACGGGGTGGACGACGGCGGGGGCGTCGTCGTCGGAGAGGGCGACGTCGACGTGCTCGGAGAGCTCGATGGCGGGTTCGACGGCTTCGTGGGCGACGTCGACGGCTTCGAGGGCGAGGCAGACGGCTTCGTCGGGGACTTGGACGGCGAGCTCGACGAACCGCCGCCCGTGCCCTGCGTGCCGCTCGGGTCGTCCGACGGCTCCGCCGACTCCGACGGTGTCGGGTCGTCGGTGGTGCCGGGGGTGCCGTCCGGGCCCGGGTCGGTCGGGCGGCTGGCGGGTACGCCGGTGTCTGAGGAGCCGCTGTCGTCGTTCTCCGGCACGTCGGCGCCCAGGCTGCCGTCGTCGGCGCCCTGGCTGGCGGACGGGTTGACCTGGTCGGACGGGTTGCGCGCGTCATTGTCGGACGTGGCGCCGAGGGTCACCACCGTGCCGAGCACGGCGACGAGCAGCGCGCCCGCTCCGGCCGCCGCGAGGTTGCGCCGGGCGAAGCCCCGGATGCCGCCCCGCGCCTTGTGGGACTGGCTGGAGGACGGGGTGTGGTGGGTGACGAGGCCGACGGGCTCCGCGGGCCGCTGCAGCGAGGGGAACGGGGCGGGCACACCGCCCGGCGGCGACGCCGACTCGTCGTGGCGTGCGTCGGGCACCTCCTCGCCCGCGGTGGAACCGAAAACGCCGACGGACGAGCTGACGGCATCGAAGGCGGGGGTGATGCCGGAACGGTCGGCGACCAGGGCGAGGGCGCGGCGGCCGGCCACGGTGCCGCGCTTGTCGGCGAGCGCACCGCGCAGGCCGATGGAGGCCTCCAGCTCTGTGCCGGCCCGGTCGAGCTGCCCGCCGCACAGCGCGAGGATGCCGAGTTCGTGGTGGAAGTAGGCCTGTTCGGCGACGTCCCCGGCGAGCCGGGCGGCCTCGACGCCGGAGCGCAGCGCCCGCTCCCAGGCGCTCCAGTGCAGCCCGGCGGCGAACGCGGGAGCTGCGGTGCGGGCCAGCCGCACGGCCGGGCTCTCCTCGCCGTCCTCGGGCGTGACCGGCGCCAGCACGGCGAGGGCGGCGAGTACCGAGTCGGCCTCGGCGCACACGCGTTCCGGTGTGACCGAGGGGTGCCCGGCCCACCAGGCGTAGTGCTGGGCGGCGGTGAGGGCCCCGGCCTGGACGTCGTCGTCGTATCCGGCGGCCTCCAGCTGGGTGAGCACACCGGCGGCGAGGCGGTAGCGGGAGCCGACCGGGGAGACCAGGCCGCAGCCCGCCAGCTCGCCGAGGGCGGCGTCCGCGTGGGTGTCGCCGACCAGGGCGGGCAGGTGTGCCTGGTGCGGCACCTCACCGCCGAGGGCGACGGCGAAGCGCAGGGTGGCGCGTGCCGAGGCGCTCAGCCGGGAGGCGAGCAGCGGCGCGGGGGCGGCGGCCTCGCCGAGCGACGGCAGGGGGACGTCGTCGCCCTCGGCGGGATCGTAGAGGGAGTCGTCGGGAATCGCGTCCGCGAAGACGCCGAACTCGTCGACCGCCTCGGCGCCGGCGCGCAGCCGGTCGCGCTGGCGCAGCAGGGCGCCGGCCTGGACGAAGCGCAGCGGCAGGCCCTCGGACTCGAACCAGAGGTCGCCCGCCCAGTTCGACTCCTCCTCGGTGAGGACCCGGCCGACGGCGCGTTCGAGGAGCTCCACGCCGTCCGCGCGGTCGAGGCCGGTGAGGAAGACCTCCTCGACGGCCGCGTCGGCGGAGGGCGCCGGCACGTCCGGGGTCGCGCCGATCAGGAAGGCGCACTCGGGGGTGGCCTCCAGCAGCTGGTCGAGCGCGGCGCCGCCGAACTCGATGTCGTCGAGCACGACGACCGCGCCGACCTCCCGGACGTACCCGAGCAGTTCGTCCCGGTCCGGGCGGTGCAGGGGCGCGCGGTAGACGGCGTGGAAGAGGTCGTACAGCAGGTCGTCGGTCGTGCGGTGGAAGCCGTTCAGGCGGACGACGCCGTCGGGGGCGAGGTCGGCGCAGTCCTCGGCGACGAGGTCGAGGAGGCTGGTGCGGCCGGAGCCCGCGGGGCCGGTGAGGCGTACGGAGCGGCCGCGGGCGAGCAGCCGGACCAGGCGCTCGCGTTCGTCCTGGCGGGCCAGCAGCGGCAGCGCGGGCTGCGCCGGGCCGGGCGGTACGGGCGGCTTGGCGGAGCGGTCGGCCTCGGCGCGCTCGGCCGCGGTCAGCTTCTCGGGACGCGCGGGCCGCTCGCCCGGCGGGCAGACCTCTATCTCGCTGCCGTCGACGGGGTTGACGGTGAGCAGGAGGTCACCGGAGACGAGCTGCACCGTGCGGGCCGGCGCGGGCGCGTGCTGTCCGAAGTCGGATGTGAGGGATTCCCTGGGCGGGCGCTGGCGTGGCGCGTGGCCTTCGCCGTCGTGGCCGTGCTCCTCGGGTCCCCGGTTGTTCGGGTCCATAGGTCAAGCCCCCCAAAAGCGTCGTGTGCTCCGAAAGCCCCTCCCGGCCTTGCCGCACTCCGCGCTGTCGCTTCTGGTCCGGGCCCGCCTGAGGGTGGTGCTTGGCTGCGGGCAGCCGAACCCTAAACCTTCGCTCAGTATCTCCGACAGCCCGGGGTCCAGCGCTGCCCGAGACGTCACAGTCTCGTGAGGATTGCGCGTCGTACGTTCGCCGAGGCCTCGTACGTTTCACCGAAGAGAGGCCGGCTCTCCCCCCGTCTCTTCCTCAGCGCGCCACACCCCGCCCGGTGTCACACCCTGGGCAACGACTCCACCCCGATGCCGCCCTCGATGGCCAGGATCCGGTGCAGCCGGGTGGCCACCAGCAGGCGCTGCATCTGCGGCGGTACGCCGCGCAGCACCAGCCGCCGGCCGCAGCGGCCGGCCCGCCGGTGGGCGCCCATGATCACCCCGAGTCCGGTGGCGTCCCAGGAGTCCAGCTCTGACAGGTCGAGCACCAGGTCGCCGACTCCGTCGTCGACGGCCGAGTGCAGGACCGTACGGGCGTCCGCCGCGCTGCGAACGTCGAGGCGGCCCCCGACGACCAGCTCGGCGTGGTCGCCCTTGATGTGCATATGCGCTCCCCGGCGTGCGTCTCGTGCCTCGCGTTGTGGTGTCTTGCTGATGTCCGGTGATGCAACCTCTGACTGCGTGGAGCAGTCAGAGGTTGCTCCCTGTAAGCGAACCGATACCGAATTCACCCCGGCGTGTGACGTTTCCCGGGATGCGCGCGGCCTCAGTGCGTGTAAAAGCCCTGCCCGCTCTTGCGGCCGATGTCACCGGCGTCCACCATCCGGCGCATCAGTTCCGGAGCGGCGAACTTCTCGTCCTGGGACTCGGTGTAGATGTTGCTGGTGGCGTGCAGCAGGATGTCGACGCCCGTCAGGTCGGCGGTGGCGAGCGGCCCCATGGCGTGGCCGAAGCCCAGCTTGCAGGCGAGGTCGATGTCCTCGGCGGTGGCGACGCCCGACTCGTACAGCTTCGCGGCCTCGACGACGAGGGCGCAGATGAGCCGGGTGGTCACGAAGCCGGCGACGTCCCGGTTGACGACGATGCAGGTCTTGCCGACCGACTCGGCGAACTCCCGGGCCTTGGCGAGGGTTTCGTCGCTGGTCTTGTAGCCGCGGACCAGTTCGCACAGCTGCATCATCGGCACCGGCGAGAAGAAGTGCGTGCCGACGACGCGCTCCGGGCGTTCCGTCACGGCCGCGATCTTGGTGATCGGGATGGCGGAGGTGTTGGAGGCGAGCACGGTGTCCTCGCGCACGATCTTGTCGAGCGTGCGGAAGATCTCGTGCTTGACCTCCAGTTTCTCGAAGACGGCCTCGACGACGACGTCCGCGTCGGCGACGGCGTCCAGGTCGGTGGTCGCGGTGATGCGGGCGAGGGCCGCGTCGGCGTCGTGCGCCTCCAGCTTGCCCTTGGCCACGAACTTGTCGAACGAGGCCTTGATGCCGTCGGTTCCGCGCGTGAGGGCGTCGTCGGTGACGTCACGCAGGACGACGTCCCAGCCCGCCTGTGCGGAGACCTGGGCGATACCGGAACCCATCAGTCCGGCTCCGATGACGGCGAGCTTCCCTGCCACGTGACGACTCCCCTGGTACGTGTAGTACGTGCTGACCTCAGGCCCTGTTCATGCCTCTCGGGCGGACACTAGCGCTCGTGAGGGGCTGTGTGGCCGGTAAGTAATGCGCGTCACGTCTCACATGACGGACATCACACCTGGAGGAGTCAGGACGCGGCTCGTACGGCGTAGTTGAGCACCTTCTCGCTCAGCAGCTCCTCGATGTCGTCGAGGAGCACCAGTACCTCTCGTGACACTTCGCCCGGGTTGCGCCCCTTGACCATCTCACGGCCGATGGCGGTGAACACGGTGTGGTGGATCCAGGAGATCTGACCGGCCATCAGGCCCGGCAGAGGGTCGTCGGGGGACGCCCCCGTCTCCGTCCGGAGGGTCGCCTCCAGATGATCCTTGACCTCTTGCTGGATGCTCCACAGCCGGGCACGGAGCGCGGGTGCCGCGTGGATGACGGCCATGAAACGGTCGTACCCCTCCATCAGCCCGACCCTCGGCGAGACCGTCTCCACGTCACTGCGCAGCTCGCGCAGGACGGCCCGGGCGGCCGACTCCCCCTCACCGCGGCCGCGCACCCAGCGCGAGAGCAGGGTGCGCACGTCCTCGACGCGATCGAGGAACAGGTCCTCCTTGGCGGGGAAGTAGTTGTAGACGGTGTTCACGGAGACGTCGGCCGCCTCGGCCACCTCCGCGACGGTCACCGCGTCGAAGCCGCGCTCCAGGAACAGACCCGTGGCGACATCCGAGATGTACTGCCTGGTCTGCCGTTTCTTCCGTTCCCTGAGTCCCTCCGCCATGTCCGCATCCTAGCTTCTCTGCACTTCCTCAAAATTTGGGGTCGTTGCAAAATTTCAGGGACTCTGTTTTTCTGGGGGCATGGCAATCATCAGTACGGCCGGTCTGGCCCGTACCTTCCGGACGAAACAGGGCCCGGTGGAGGCCGTGCGCGGCATCGACCTGACGGTCCGCGAAGGCGAGATCCTCGGCTTCCTCGGCCCCAACGGCGCCGGCAAGACCACCACCCTCCGCATGCTCACGACCCTGCTCGCCCCGACCGGCGGCGCGGCCACCGTCGCCGGCTGCGACCTGGCCACCGACCCGGCCGGGGTGCGGCGGGCCTGCGGTTACGTGGCGCAGTCCGGCGGAGTCGACCCACAGATCACCGTGCGGGAGGAACTGGTCACCCAGGGCCGCCTGTACCGCCTGACGAGGACACAGGCGGCCGAGCGCGCCGAGGAGTTGGCCCGCGACCTCGGCCTCACCGAGCTGCTCGGCCGCAAGTGCGCCGCGCTCTCCGGCGGTCAGCGGCGCCGGCTGGACATCGCGATGGCGCTCACCCACCGCCCGAAGGTCCTCTTCCTGGACGAGCCGACCACCGGCCTGGACCCCGGCAGCCGCACCGACCTGTGGGACCTGGTCCGCCGCCTGCGCGACGACCACGGCACGACCGTCTTCCTCACCACCCACTACCTCGACGAGGCCGACGCCCTCTCCGACCGCCTGGTCGTCGTCGACCAGGGCGTGGTCGTGGCCGAGGGCACCCCGAGCGCGCTGAAGCTCGAACACTGCGGCTCGCTCCAGGCCTCCCTCCAGGACACCTTCCTCGCCATCACCGGGCGCGGGCCCGCACCGGCCGACGCCACCCCCATCGCCGTATAGGACGTATGAGAACCCGATGCTTCTTCACGACACCGCGCTGATCTTCGGCCGCTACCTCCGGCAGTCCCTGCGCTCCCGGTTCGCGCTGTTGTTCGGCGTGCTGATGCCGCTCCTCTATCTCCTCTTCTTCGGGCCGCTGCTGACCGACCTGCCGCTCGGCGAGCGGGGCAGCTCCTGGCAGGTGCTCGTGCCCGGTCTGCTGCTCCAGCTCGGGCTCTTCGGAGCCTCCTTCGCGGGCTTCTCGATCATCATCGAGAAGGGCCAGGGCGTGGTCGAGCGCATGCGCGTGACGCCCGTCAGCCGGCTGGCGCTGCTGCTCGGCCGGGTCCTGCGGGACACGACGGTCTTCGTCTTCCAGGCCGTGCTGCTGGTGCTGGTGTCCGTGGCCATGGGCCTCCGGGCGCCCCTGACCGGCGTGCTGATCGGCTTCGCGTTCGTCGCCCTGCTCACCGTCTCGCTGGCCTCGCTGTCGTACGCACTGGCCATGAGGATGAGCACGCCCCAGACCTTCGGCCCCACCATCAACGCGCTGACCATGCCCTCGATGCTCCTGTCGGGCCTGATGCTCCCGATGACGCTCGGGCCGGCCTGGCTGGACGTCCTGTCCCACTTCATGCCGTTCCGCTACCTGGTCGACGCGGTCCGGGACGCCTACGTCGGCACATACACCTCGGCGCACATGCTGTACGGCGCCCTCGTGGCCGTCGGCTTCGCGGTGGCGGCCGTGACGGTGGGCACACGCGTCTTCCGGACGGCCGGGGCGTAACTACGCTGGGTGCATGGTCAATCTGACGCGCATCTACACAAGGACCGGCGACCAGGGCACCACCAACCTGGGGGACATGAGCCGGGTCCCCAAGACCGACCTGCGCATCGCCGCCTACGCCGACGCCAACGAGGCCAACGCGGTGATCGGCACGGCGATCGCGCTGGGCGGACTGGACGAGAAGATCGTCGAGGTCCTCACCCGCGTCCAGAACGACCTGTTCGACGTGGGTGCGGACCTGTCGACGCCGGTGGTGGAGAACCCGGAGTTCCCGCCGCTCAGGGTCGAGCAGTTCTACATCGACCGGCTGGAGGCGGACTGCGACCGCTTCAACGAACAGCTGGAGAAGCTCCGCTCCTTCATCCTGCCGGGAGGCACGCCGGGCGCGGCCCTGCTGCACCAGGCCTGCACGGTCGTACGCCGCGCCGAGCGCTCGACATGGGCCGCGCTGGAGGCCCATGGCGAGACCATGAACCCCCTGACGGCGACCTACCTCAACCGGCTGTCCGACCTGCTGTTCATCCTGGCCAGGGTGGCCAACAAGGAAACCGGGGACGTGCTGTGGGTCCCCGGCGGTGAGCGCTGAGGCCAGGGCCTGCCCTGGTGGCGAGTCGCCCGGCTCATGACCGGACATGCTCCTTGCCGGGCGTGAGCCGCGACTCCTCCCCGGCGCCGGCGGGGGCCTTCTTCGGCCAGATCCAGTACGCGAGGGTGATCAGGCCGTAGATGCCGACCGCGCGCAGGGCCGCCCACTGGAAGGCACGCAGGGAGCTGATGTCGCCCGAGTCGCCGACGTACCAGACGGCGGACTGCAGGAGCGCCAGCGCCACCGCGCCGCCCAGGACCCCCCGGAGCCACAGCTTCGTCTCGTGACGGGCACGGGCGAGGCCGTAGCGCGGCGGCTTGGGCGGGGGCGGGGCACCGCCCAGGCGGTGGGCGGCGTGGCCGTCGATCCAGCGGATCGTGTAGTGGCCGAACGCCACCGTGTAGCCGATGTACAGCGCCGCCAGGCCGTGCTCCCAGCTCGGCTCGGCGCCGTTCTTCAGGTCGATCACCGTCGCCACGAACAGGACCAGTTCCAGAACCGGCTCGCACAGCAGCAGCACGACGCTCGTACGGCGCCACTTCAGCAGGTAGCGCACGGCCAGGCCCAGGGCGAGCAGCACCCAGAAGCCGACCTCGCAGGCGATGATCAACGCGACGATCATGACTCGCTCCCTTCCGTCACCCTTTCAGGCTCCCGGGCGCGCGGGCGTGAAGCGTCGTCGGCGGTGACGAACTCGCGGTACATCGAAAGATGCAGTCCAGGACCGTTCCCGCGGATCAGGCGGTGGGCGCGCGGGCCGTGTTGGATGGAGTCATGGCCGTACGACTCCCCCGCCCGCACCGCCTCGACGTGTACATCGCGGCGGGCGGGCTGCTCGGCGGGCTCCTGCTGTGGGGGATCGGGCTGGCCGCCCGGCCGGCCACCGAACCGATCGTGCTCTTCCCGGGCCGCTGGCCGATCCTGTTACCGCTCGCCGTGACGGCCGGCTGCGAGCTGCTGCGCCGGACCGCCCCGCGCACGGCGCTGCTCACCGCCCTGGCCGCGCTGACCCTGGACACCGTCACCCAGGGCAATCTGGTCACCCTCCTGATGTTCACGGACGTCATCTACGCGGCCGTCCTGTACGGCACGCCCGGTTCGGCCCGGCGCATCCCCTGGATCTCCGGGCTGTTGTCGGTGGCGGCGACGGTGGTGCCGTTCGCGGTGTGGCGGGTGCCCGAGACGCTGCTGATCGGCGTGGCCGTGGGCATCGTGGCGCTGGCGCCCGCGTCCACCGGACTCATCGTCCGCAACCACCGCGACGCCGCCGAGGCCGCCCGGCTGCGTGCCGAGCAGACCGCCCTGCTCGCCGAGATGGACCGCGCCCAGGCCGTGACCGCGGAACGCGCGCGGATGGCGCGGGAGTTGCACGACATGGTCGCCAACCACCTGTCGGCCATCGCGATCCACTCCACGGCCGCGCTGTCGCTGGACGACCCGAGGACCTCGCAGGAGGCCCTCGCCGTCATCCGGGAGAACAGCGTCGAGGGACTCGCCGAGATGCGGCGGCTGATCGGCCTCCTGCGGGACTCCAGCGGCGACATCGAGCCGGTCGCGGCGCCCACGCTCGACGGACTGGCCGCGCTCGTGGACGGCGCCCGGGTCAACGGTCTGGACGTCACCCTCGACGCCGCCCACGGCACCGTGCCCGCCCCCGTCGAACTCGCCGCCTACCGCATCGTCCAGGAGTCCCTCACCAACGCCCTCAAGCACGCGTCCCCCGGACGGGTCATCGTGTCCCTCGCCGAGCGGGACGGTGCGCTGACCGTCGCGGTGACCAGCCGGTACGGCGACCGGGACGGACCGAGCGCCCCCGGCTCCGGTGCCGGCCTCGTCGGCATGCGGGAGCGGACCGCACTGCTCGGCGGCACCTTGGAAGCCGGTCCGGAAGACTCGCCCGACGGCAAGATCTGGGCCGTCCGCGCCACCCTCCCCGTCGTTGAAGGAGACTTCGCATGAGCCGACCCGTCCGGGTCCTCGTCGCCGAGGACCAGTCCGCCGTCCGCGCCGGTCTGGTGCTCATCCTGCGCAGCGCGCCCGACATCGAGGTGGTCGGCGAGGCGGCGGATGGCGAGGAAGCCGTGACACTGGCCCGGGAGCTGCGGCCCGACCTGGTGCTGATGGACATTCAGATGCCGCGGCTGGACGGGGTCTCCGCGACCCGGCAGGTGGTCGCGGAGGGCCTCGCCGACGTGCTGGTGCTGACCACCTTCGACCTGGACGAGTACGTCTTCGGGGCGCTGCGGGCCGGTGCCGCCGGGTTCCTGCTGAAGAACACCGAGGCGAAGGGACTCCTGGAGGCCGTACGGACGGTGGCGCGCGGTGAGGGGATCGTCGCCCCGGCCGTCACCCGGCGCCTGATCGCCGAGTTCGGCGCGAAGCCCGTACGGGAACCCACGGCCGACCCGTCCGTCCTCGACCAGCTGACCCGGCGTGAGCGAGAGGTCCTGTCCTGCCTCGGCGAGGGCCTGCCCAACGCCGGCATCGCCGAACGGCTCGACATGGCCGAGGCGACCGTGAAGACGCACGTCAGCCGGCTGCTGGGGAAGCTCGGGTTGCGCAGCCGGGTGCAAGCGGCCGTTCTGGCGCAGGAGCTGGGGATCTGAACCGACGAGTGCCTGTGGCTACGCCACGTTCACTCGTTGTCCGGGCGGCGCCGCCTCCAGCCAGGCGAGGAAACCGGTCAGCGCGTCCTCGCTCATGGCGAGCTCCAGGCGCGTGCCCCGGTGCAGACAGGCGAGGACGATGTGGTCGGACAGCAGCGCCAGCTCCTCCTCGCCCTCGGGGACGCGGCGGCCGGCCACCTCGATCGCGGAGCGCTCCAGGACGCGGCGCGGGCGCGGGGAGTAGGAGAAGACGCGGAACCACTCGACGCGGTCGCCGTTGTACCGGGCCACGCCGTACGCCCACCCTTTGCCGTTGGTGTCGCCCTCCTTGGGGGCGTCCCAGCGCAGGCTGCAGTCGAAGGTGCCGCCGGAACGCTGGATCAGCCTGCGGCGCAGGCCGAAGACGAAGAGGCCCACCACCACGAGGGCCACGACGATTCCGCACACAGTCAGAGCGAGGACCATCGACACCGACCTCCTCGTCTCCTAGGTAACGGAACGGAAAAAACACCCACATCCGGCTCAGCCGCGGCCGGGTCCGGATCACTCCGGTCCCAGCCGCGGCTGAGTGACGTCATAGCACAGCGCGAGGGTCAGTGCCCCGCGGTCGCCGCCCGCAGACGGACATCCGCGCGGCGCTGGGCCTCGGCGTCGTCCTCCGCCTTCGCGCGCTCCAGTTCCTGCTCCGCGCGCTGGACGTCGATCTCGTCCGACAGCTCGGCGATCTCGGCCAGCAGCGAAAGCTTGTTGTCCGCGAACGAGATGAAACCGCCGTGCACCGCGGCGACGACCGTTCCACCTTCACTCGTACGGATGGTCACGGGGCCCGACTCCAGCACACCGAGCAGCGGCTGGTGACCGGGCATGACGCCGATGTCGCCGGAGGTGGTGCGCGCGACGACCAGGGTGGCCTCGCCGGACCAGACCTGGCGGTCGGCGGCGACCAGCTCGACGTGCAGCTCAGCAGCCAAGGGTGGCTCCTCGGGTCACCACCCGGCGGGGTCACCGGGTGTTGGTTACAAGTCTAGTAGGCGTGCATGAGGGGGCGGGACGCGCCCGCCCCCTCAGATGTGAGCACGAGGCTCACCATGAGCACGAGGCTCAGGAGACGCCCAGCTCCTTCGCGTTCTTCTTCAGGTCCTCAAGACCACCGCACATGAAGAACGCCTGCTCCGGGAAGTGGTCGTACTCGCCGTCGCAGATCGCGTTGAACGCGGCGATCGACTCGTCCAGCGGCACGTCCGAACCGTCCACGCCGGTGAACTGCTTGGCGGCGTGGGTGTTCTGGGACAGGAAGCGCTCCACGCGACGGGCACGGTGGACGACGAGCTTGTCCTCCTCGCCGAGCTCGTCGATACCGAGGATCGCGATGATGTCCTGCAGGTCCTTGTACTTCTGCAGGATGTTCTTCACGCGCATCGCGGCGTTGTAGTGGTCCGCCGAGATGTACCGCGGGTCGAGGATCCGGGACGTGGAGTCCAGCGGGTCCACGGCCGGGTAGATGCCCTTCTCCGAGATCGGACGGGACAGAACCGTCGTCGCGTCGAGGTGGGCGAAGGTGGTGGCCGGGGCCGGGTCGGTCAGGTCGTCGGCGGGGACGTAGATCGCCTGCATCGAGGTGATCGAGTGACCGCGGGTCGAGGTGATGCGCTCCTGGAGGATGCCCATCTCGTCGGCCAGGTTCGGCTGGTAGCCCACCGCGGAGGGCATACGGCCGAGCAGGGTCGACACCTCGGAACCGGCCTGGGTGAAGCGGAAGATGTTGTCGATGAAGAACAGCACGTCCTGCTTCTGGACGTCGCGGAAGTACTCCGCCATCGTCAGGCCGGCCAGGGCCACGCGCAGACGGGTGCCCGGGGGCTCGTCCATCTGACCGAAGACCAGCGCGGTCTTGTCGAGGACGCCGGACTCCTCCATCTCCTGGATGAGGTCGTTGCCCTCACGGGTGCGCTCGCCGACGCCCGCGAAGACGGAGACGCCCTCGTGGAGGTTGGCGACACGCATGATCATTTCCTGGATCAGCACGGTCTTGCCGACACCGGCACCACCGAACAGACCGATCTTGCCGCCCTTGACGTACGGGGTGAGGAGGTCGACGACCTTCAGACCCGTCTCGAACATCTCGGTCTTCGACTCGAGCTGGTCGAACGCGGGGGCCTTGCGGTGGATGGACCAGCGCTCGCCGTCGTAGGACTCGTCGACGTTCAGCACCTCACCGAGGGTGTTGAACACCTTGCCCTTGGTGAAGTCGCCGACCGGGACGGTGATGCCCGCGCCGGTGTCGACGACCGTGGCCTGGCGGACCAGACCGTCGGTGGGCTGCATGGAGATCGCGCGGACCAGGCCGTCACCCAGGTGCTGGGCGACCTCAAGGGTCAGCGTCTTCTTCTCGCCCGCGTTCGCCGGGTCGGCGACCTCGACGTGCAGGGCGTTGTAGATGTCCGGCATCGCGTCGACGGGGAACTCCACGTCGACGACCGGGCCGATGACCCGCGCGACGCGGCCCGTCGCCGTGGCCGTCTCAACAGTGGTGGTCATTAGTAGTCACTCCCCGCGGTCGCGTCGGCCAGGGCGCTGGCGCCACCGACGATCTCGCTGATTTCCTGGGTGATTTCGGCCTGGCGGGCCTGGTTGGCAAGCCGGGTGAGGGTCTCGATGAGCTCTCCGGCGTTGTCGGTCGCCGACTTCATCGCGCGCCGCGTGGCGGCGTGCTTCGAAGCGGCCGACTGGAGCAGCGCGTTGTAGATGCGGCTCTCCACGTAGCGCGGCAGCAGGGCGTCGAGGACGTCCTCCGCCGACGGCTCGAAGTCGTACAGCGGGAGGATCTCGCCCTTGGGCTTGCCCTCGTCCGCCACCTCTTCGAGGCTGAGCGGGAGCAGGCGGGCCTCTACGGCCGTCTGCGTCATCATCGACACGAACTCGGTGTAGACGATGTGGAGCTCGTCCACGCCGCCTTCCGCCGTCTCCGTCTCGATGGCCTCGATCAGCGGCGCCGCGACCTTCTTGGCGTCCGCGTACGTGGGGTCGTCGGTGAAGCCGGTGAACGACTCCGCGACCTTGCGCTCACGGAAGTTGTAGTGGGCCACACCGCGCCGGCCGACGATGTACGAGTCGACCTGCTTGCCCTCGCTTTCGAGCCGCTCGGTCAGCCGCTCCGCCGTCTTGATGGCGTTGGAGTTGAAGGCGCCGGCCAGACCGCGGTCGCTCGTCAGGAGCAGGACCGCGGCACGGGTCGGGTTCTCCACCTCCGTGGTCAGCGGGTGCCGGGTGTTCGAACCGGTGGCGACCGCCGAGACCGCGCGGGTGAGCTCGGTCGCGTAGGGCGTGGAGGCCGCCACCTTGCGCTGCGCCTTGACGACGCGCGAGGCGGCGATCATCTCCATCGCCTTCGTGATCTTCTTGGTCGCGGTGACGGATCGGATGCGACGCTTGTAGACCCGGAGCTGGGCTCCCATGAGTCAGGTCCCTTCCTTACGTCACTTGGCGGCAGCGGCCGGAGCGTCCTCGCCGAGCAGCTTGCCGTCGGAGGTCTCGAACTGCTTCTTGAACTCCGCGACGGCGTCGGCGATCGCCTGGATGGTGTCGTCGGACATCTTGCCGCCCTCCTTGATGGAGGTCATGAGGCCCTGCTCCTTGCGGTGCAGGTACTCCAGCAGCTCCTTCTCGAAGCGGCGGATGTCGGCGACCGGGACCTCGTCCATCTTGCCGTTGGTGCCGGCCCAGATGGAGACGACCTGGTCCTCGGTGGCCATCGGCTCGTACTGCGGCTGCTTCAGCAGCTCGACCATGCGCTGACCGCGCTCCAGCTGCGCCTTCGACGCGGCGTCCAGGTCGGAACCGAAGGCGGCGAAGGCCTCCAGCTCACGGAACTGGGCGAGGTCCACACGCAGACGGCCGGAGACCTGGCGCATCGCCTTGTGCTGAGCGGAACCACCGACTCGGGAGACGGAGATACCGACGTTCAGCGCGGGGCGCTGACCGGCGTTGAACAGGTCCGACTCCAGGAAGCACTGGCCGTCGGTGATGGAGATGACGTTGGTCGGGATGAACGCCGAGACGTCGTTGGCCTTGGTCTCGACGATCGGCAGACCGGTCATCGAGCCGGCGCCCATGTCGTCGGAGAGCTTGGCGCAGCGCTCCAGCAGCCGGGAGTGCAGGTAGAAGACGTCACCCGGGTAGGCCTCACGGCCCGGCGGGCGGCGCAGCAGCAGGGACACGGCGCGGTAGGCGTCGGCCTGCTTCGACAGGTCGTCGAAGACGATCAGGACGTGCTTGCCCTGGTACATCCAGTGCTGGCCGATGGCCGAACCGGTGTACGGCGCGAGGAACTTGAAGCCGGCCGGGTCGGACGCCGGGGCGGCGACGATGGTCGTGTACTCCAGGGCGCCGTTCTCCTCCAGCGCGCGGCGCACGCCGGCGATGGTGGAGCCCTTCTGGCCGATGGCGACGTAGATGCAGCGGACCTGCTTGTTCGGGTCGCCGGTGCGCCAGTTGTCGCGCTGGTTGATGATCGTGTCGACGGCCAGGGCGGTCTTGCCGGTCTGGCGGTCACCGATGATCAGCTGACGCTGACCGCGGCCGATCGGGGTCATCGAGTCGACGGCCTTGTAGCCGCTCTCCATCGGCTCGTGCACCGACTTGCGCTGCATGACCGTGGGGGCCTGCAGCTCCAGCGCGCGGCGGCCGTCGGTCTCGATCTCGCCGAGGCCGTCGATCGGGTTGCCGAGGGGGTCGACCACGCGGCCGAGGTAGCCCTCGCCGACGGGGACCGACAGGACCTCGCCGGTGCGCTGCACCGGCTGACCCTCCTCGATGCCGCTGAACTCACCGAGGACGATGGCACCGATCTCGCGCTCCTCCAGGTTGAGGGCGAGGCCGAGGGTGCCGTCCTCGAACTTCAGCAGCTCGTTGGCCATGGTCGAGGGAAGACCCTCGACCTTCGCGATGCCGTCGCCGGCAAAGGTGACCGTACCGACCTCCTCGCGCGAGGCCGCGTCCGGCTGGTACGCCTGGACGAAGTTCTCCAGTGCGTCCCGGATCTCCTCCGGCCGGATCGTGAGCTCCGCCATCTGGGTTCCCTGCTCTCCTTGTTGGGCCCGAAGTTTCTTTGGGGGTCTGGGGGCGACCCCCAGGAATCCTCTGCACGGCCCAACCAGGGCCGTCGTAAGTACGTACTTGTTGAGTTGCTGCTAGCTCGCCAGTCGGCGGGCGGCGTCCTCGATGCGGTCCGCGACGGAGCCGTTGATGACCTCGTCACCGACCTGCACCCGGATCCCGCCGAGGACCTCGGGGTCCACGTCCAGGTTGAGGTGCATCTGGCGACCGAAGAGCTTCGCGAGGGCGGCGCCCAGGCGCTGCTTCTGCTGGTCGCTCAGCGGCACCGCCGAAGTGACGACGGCGACCATGCGGTCCCGGCGCTCGGCGGCGAGCTTGGACAGGGACTCGAGTCCCGCCTCCAGGCTACGTCCCCGCGGCGCGGTGACAAGGCGCGTCACCAGACGCTCGGTGGTCACCTTGGCCCGGCCGCCGAGCAGGCTGCGCAGCAGTTCGCCCTTGGCCGAGGTGGTGGCCTTGCGGTCGGTCAGCGCGGCGCGCAGCTCGGTGTTCGAGGTGACGATCCGGCCGAACCGGAAGAGCTCGTCCTCGACGTCGTCGAGCGTGCCCGCCTGCTGGGCGGCGGTGAGGTCGGCGAGGTTCGCCAGCTCCTCCAGCGCGTCCACCAGGTCGCGGGACTGCGACCAGCGGGAGCGCACCATGCCGGACACCAGGTCGGCGGTCGGGCCGCTGACCTGGGCACCGAGGAGCCGCTGCACCAGTTCGGCCTTGGCCTCACCGGCCTGCGCCGGGTCGGTGAGGACCCGACGCAGCGACACCTCGCGGTCGAGCAGCACGGTGACCGCGGCCAGCTGGTCGGCGAGCTGCGCCGCGTCCACGGACGTGGAGTCCGTCAGCGCGTCGAGACGCTCACGTGCGGCTGCCAGGGCCTCGCGGCTCGCTCCGTTCATCGGGCGGCCTCGGCCTTCTCCTCGAGCTCGTCAAGGAAACGGTCGATCACGCGGCTCTGGCGGGCGTGGTCCTCAAGGGACTCCCCGACGAGCTTGCCGGCCAGTTCGGTGGCGAGCTTGCCGACGTCCTGACGCAGCGCGGACGCGGCGGCCTTGCGGTCGGCCTCGATCTGGGCGTGACCAGCGGTGACGATCTCCTCACGCTGCCGCTGGCCCTCCGCCCGCATCTCGGCGATGAGGGCGGCACCCTGCTCCTGCGCCTCCTGACGCAGGCGCGCGGCCTCGTGCCGGGCCTCGGCGAGCTGGGCCTTGTACTGCTCCAGGACGCTCTGGGCCTCGGTCCGCGCGGCCTCGGCCTTCTCGATACCGCCTTCGATGGCCTCGCGCCGCTGCTCCAGAACCTTGTTGATGTTCGGAAGGAGCTTCTTGCCCAGGACGAAGAAGACGATCGCGAAGGCGATCAGGCCGATGACGAGCTCGGGGATCTCCGGGATGAGAGGGTTCTGGGGCTCTTCCTCGGCCGCCAGCTGTACCAGGGGCGAGATCACATCAGTTCCTTCCGTCGAAGTTTCTCGTCGGCCGGGACCGGATCAGGAAGGAACCGGGTAGACGAAGCCCATGACCAGACCGATCAGGGCCAGGGCCTCACAGAGCACGAAGCCGAGGATCTGGTTCTGACGGATGAGACCGGCGGCCTCGGGCTGCCGGGCGAGGGCCTGCGTACCGTTACCGAAGATGACACCCACGCCGATACCCGGGCCGATGGCGGCCAGGCCGTAGCCGATCGCGGCGAAGTTGCCCTGGATGTTGGTCGCGGCGAGGGTCTGGAGAGCGGACATGCCGTTTCTTCCTTCTTGTTCAACGGGCCGGTGGGGGTTGGCCACCGGACGTACAGGGGAGGTTTGGGTGGTGCTCAGTGGTGCTCGGCGAGCGCGCCCTGGATGTAGCTGCAGGACAGGAGGATGAAGACGTAGGCCTGAAGCGCCTGGATGAACAGCTCGAAGACCGTCATCACGAGGACCATCAGGAACGACACGGCCGAGTATGCGATACCGATGCCGTTCAGCAGGTACCAGGCACCGATGGTGAAGATGAGCAGCAGGACGTGCCCGGCGAACATGTTGGCGAAGAGTCGCACCGCGTGCGTGAAGGGCCGGATGAGCATGTTCGAGAGGAACTCGAAGAGCATGACGACCGGGAACACCGGGCCGAGCGACTTGTCGTAGGCGGTGATGTTCTTGAAGCCGCCGACGAAGCCGTGCCGCTTGAAGGTCAGGCTCACCCACAGGATGTAGACGATCGCGGCCAGGCCCGCCGGGAAGGCGATGACCGAGGTGGCCGGGAACTGGGCGACCGGAATGATCGACCACAGGTTCATGATCCAGATGAAGAAGAACAGCGAGACCATGAGCGGGACGTACTTCTCGCCCTCGCGCTTGCCGATCGTCTCGTAGACGACGCCGCGGCGGACGAAGTCGTAGCCCGCCTCACCGATCATCTGGAGCTTGCCGGGGATCAGCTTCGGCTTGTTGAAGGCCGCCCAGAAGAACCCGATGACGATGATCGTGCTCAGCAGGGACAGCAGGATCGGCTTGTTGAACTCGATCCCGCCGACGGTGAACATCGGCTCGAAGAGAAAGGAGTGCAGGCCGGGGGTCGGGAAACCGCACCCTTCGAAAATATGACAATCCGTCTCGAAGGCGAGCATCTTGGCGTCACTCACCGCGAGCTCCTTCAGCGTGGCGCATGGGTACGGCAACCTCGATGTGTCGGCGCGGTGTGCGACCGCGGAACGGCACTGGACTGGACTTGCGGATATGGGGGCGGCGACTGGGCTCCGAGCCGTGAGGCGTCACAGGCACGGCTGCCACCCACGCCAGCTCTGCCGCAGTTGTGGCGAGACCATAGCAAATGAGCGGAAGCCTCTTTACACCAGCCCTACGGGTCACGACGGTGTCCGGGCGGAATCCGGCTCCACGTAGAGGACCTTGGCCTTCATATGCGAACGCACCTGGGCCGCGATCCACACCAGGGTGGCGGCGAGCAGGGTGAAGGCGAAGCACTTCGGGTTGAAGGCGGACGTACTGCGCAGGGCGGTCAGGACGACCATCAGCAGCAGGATCTGCGTGGTGTAGACCAGCAGCCCCATCATTTGGAAGAGGTGGGGCAGAGTGCGTGCCGTCCGTTGCAGCACCACGAGGCCGCTGGTCATGAACAGCACGACGAGAAGAGCGCCGAAGGCAGCGCCGAGCGCACCCTTGCCGCCGGCCACGGCGGCACTGACTGCGACTCCCACCACGCCCGCGGCAGCGGTCGGCAGTGAGCAGTGCAGGAGCGTTCGGACGTCGTTGGACTGCATGGCGGCAGCTCCTCCGGCGAAGTCTGGGTGGGACGGTGCGGGTCGTCGATGGACGACAGTATCCCGAGAGTGAGGGCGCATCTCTCACCCGGGTGGCCGGTCGAACTGGGGCCACCCGTATAAATCCCGGGTACTCGTGAACCGTATCACAAACTATTTGATGCAGTCTTTACCCGGAAGGGTGCCGACCGTCACACGGACGGGTCACAGGACAGTACGGCTGGGTGACTTTCGGTCACAAGGGTGGTATACGCGCCAGACCATTGTCGAGCCGGGGGCCGCATTTGCGGGTCAATACGCTCAAACCGATGCGATCAATACGTGTAGAAGCCTTGGCCGGACTTACGCCCCAGCAGCCCGCCGTCGACCATGCGCGACAGCAGTGGCGGCACGGCGTACGTGGGCTCCCTGAACTCCTCGTACAGGGCCGTGCCGATGGCCGCGACGGTGTCCAGGCCGATGAGGTCCGCGAGCGCGAGGGGGCCCATGGGGTGGGAGCAGCCCAGGGTCATGGCCTTGTCGATGTCCTCGGCGGTGGCGAAGCCCGACTCGTGCATCCTGACGGCCGCCAGCAGGTACGGGATCAGCAGGGCGTTCACCACGAAGCCGGAGCGGTCGGCGGCCTGGACGACCTGCTTGCCGAGCACCGTGGTGGCGAACTCCGCGGCGATACGGCGGGTGCGGTCGTCGGTGAGCAGTGAGCCGACCACCTCCACCAGGGGCAGCACCGGGGCCGGGTTGAAGAAGTGCAGGCCCAGGACCTGGCCGGGGCGGCCGGTGGCGCGGGCCAGCCGCATGATCGACAGGGCGGAGGTGTTGGAGGCCAGGATCGCCTGCGGGTCCTCCACGATCTCGTCGAGGGTGCGGAAGAGGCGCAGCTTGGTGGGCTCGTGCTCGGGGGCCGCCTCCAGGACGAGCTGGCGGTCGCGCAGGTCGGCGAGGTCGGTGGTGAAAGTGACCCGTGCCAGGGCGGCGTCGCGCTCCGCCTCGGTGGCCTTGCCGCGGCGGACGCCGGCGGCGAGGGAGCGTTCCAGTCGCGCACGCCCGCGCGCGAGCCCCTCCGGTCCGGAAGCGGCGACCAGTACGTCGCGTCCGGCCCGGGCGCACACCTCGGCCAGTCCCGCGCCCATCACCCCGCACCCGACCACACCGACGCGCCGGATCGCCAGGGCCGCCGCGGTCTCCTCCGCCAGGGCGGGCTCCGCCGCCGGGTCGGGCGTCACGGAAACAGCCGTCGCTGTGCTCATCTCACATCTCCTTCGAACCGGTCCCGACCGACGGCGACCGTGACAGCACTCGGCTCCGTCGCCGAGCGACCGGTGACCTGGCTCGGCCGTGGTGGTGGTATGCGGGGGTGGTGGGGCGGAATGGGGCTACGGGGCCGGGGGACGGTCCTGTGGGCTGGCGGCGAGTAGCCGGCTGTGCGTAGCGGGGCTGGGCGGTCCGGTGGGACGGGGGTCCAGCCGTACGGTGGTGCGGCGGGGCGGTCCGGTGGGACGGGAGTCCAGCCGTACGGTGGTGCGGCGGATGGGCGCGACGGGGCCGGGGGTGGTCGGCGCGGGCTGCGGTGCACCGGTCGCCGGGCTCCCTGTCGGGGCCCGGCGCGGGCTGCCGGGGGCGCGGGTGCGCGGCTCGGCTCGGCTCCCGTCCGGGGGCGCCGGGCGCGGGCCGCCGGGGTCGTGCGGCTGGCCGGGGTCACCGGCGCTGACCGCTGGAGGCGTGACTGCACGGGACGGTCGGCAGGCCGTGAGGGCCGTCCGGCGCGGGCCGCTGAGGGCGCGCGTGCACCGCCGGGTCAGGCCCCCGTCGAGAGGCCGCCCAGCGGACCGCTGGGTCGCTCGTACGCCGCTCGGTCGGCCCCGTCAGAGGGCAGGCCGGCGCGGCGGTGCTGCGGCCGGGCGGCCGGCCGGGGTCGCCGGCGCGGGCCGCTGGGGGCGTGTGGGTGCACGGCCCGGTCGGCAGGCCGTGAGGGCCGTCCGGCGCGGCGGTGCTGCGGCCGGGCGGCCGGCCGGGGTCGCCGGTGGCAGCCGCTCGGGTGGTGCGGGTCAGGGGGTCGGGGTGAGGTCGCGCAGGAGGTTGAGACGGTCCTCGCCCACGCGGGCGCGTTGGGCGGGGTCGGTGACGCCCTGGCCGGGGCCGTCGGCCAGGCAGAGGACGCCGACCTTGCCGATGTGACGGTTGGTCTGGACGGAGCGGGCGGCCTCGGCGATCTCCGTGAGGGGGTAGACCGCGGAGAGGGTCGGCACGATCCGGCCGAGGGACACCAGCCGGTTCAGCTCCCACTGTTCCTGGAGGTTCGCGGCGTGGCTGCCGATGATGCGCTTCAGCTTCATCCACAGGTACCGGTTGTCGTACCCGTGCTGATAGCCCGAGCTGGAGCCGCAGGTCACCACCGTGCCGCCGCGGCGGACCACGAACACGGAGATCGGGAAGGTGGCCCGGCCCACGTGTTCGAAGACGATGTGCGGGTCCTCCCCCACCTCCCGGCGGATGATGCGGCCGAGCCGCTTGCCCGCCTCGATCACCGCCGCCGGGTCGTCCGCCGTGCGGTCGTCGACGCCGATCTCCGCACGGTCGATCACCACGTCACAGCCGAGCCGCCGAGCCGCCTCCGCCTTCTCGGGCGAGCTGACGACACCGACCGGAATGCCGCCGCCGTTCTTGACCAGCTGCACCGCGTAGGCGCCGAGGCCGCCGGCCGCACCCCAGATCAGCACGACGTCGCCCTGCTTGAGCCGCGCGCCCCGGTCGCTGACCAGCATCCGGTACGCGGTGCCCGCGCACAGCGGACTGCAGGCCGCCTCCTCCCAGGTGAGGTGGCCGGGCTTGGGGATCAGCTGGCTGGCCCGCACCACCGCGTAGTGGGCGAGGCCGCCGAAGTTGGTCTCGAAACCCCAGATGCGCTGCTCGGCGCCGAGCATCCCGTCGGCCTGCGTGGCCGCCTCCTGGTCGTCGACCTGGACGCAGCTGACCACCACATGGTCGCCGGTCTTCCAGTGCCGCACGCCGGACCCGGTGCGCACCACCACGCCGGCGCCGTCCGACCCCAGCACGTGGTACGGCAGGTCGTGCCGCGCCGCCCAGCCTCCCTGCGCGGCGAACTGCTGCAGGAAGCGGAAGGTGGGCAGCGGCTCGAAGATCGCCGACCACACGGTGTTGTAGTTGACGGCGCTGGCCATGACGGCCACCAGCACCTCGTCCGGCGCCAGTTCGGGCATCGGCACCGGCCCGACCCGCAGTGACTTGCGGACGTCCTTGTCCGCCACGCCCTGGAACATCTCCGCGTCCTCGGCGCGCAGATACGCCGCGGTGTATTCCGCGGGCAGCGCCAGGCGCTCAAGCTCCTGCGGGGGCGCGCCCGCCCGGACCGCTTCCGACAGAGAGGTCATGGTTCGCCTTTCCCGGGATTCGCACGGCCCGGTACAGGTCCGTGCGCCGCATTGTCGGGCCTAGTCGCGGTAGCAGTGCACTTCGTCGGCGGGAATCCAGTCGCCGTTCTCCTCGAACTTGATGAAACCGCGCTTGACGTAGTGCTTCTCGTCGACGATTTCATACCGTTCTTTGAGCAGGAAGGACTTCCCGAAGCCGACGCATTCGCCGGTGAAAGCGAGATAGCCGTCCTGCCAGCCCTCGGAGGTGAGGAGGGTACGGTTGCCCCAGTCGTCGTAGTAGTAGCCGGAGAATGCCGACTCCGACTCGACCCACTGGACGATGAAACGGCCCGTGAGGTCGTGCTCGGCCACCCGCTGCGTCATTTCGTAGGCATGCCCGGAGAAGGTCGACGCCGTGTTCCAGGAGGCGGTTCCCTTGGTGGGCGGGTCGGCGGTGAAGTTCGTCCACTCCGCGCGGAAGTCACCGAGCAGGAAATCAAGGTCGCGCATCTTTTCCGGCGCCGGCGGCTTGACGAATTCCTGCTCCGCGGAAGGTGCGGATTCCTGCTCGGAAACACTCATTGCGGGACTCACTCCGATTCTGGATGGCACACACGGGAATTCTCTGCATGCTATGCACGGCGCGACCCCTAACGCCAACCCCTATCGTCTCCCCATTCCCCGTGGCCGGGCTTCTGGGGTGGCTACGGGGACGCGGCTAGGGGCGATCAGCGCCTACCTTCGGCGCCGAAGGGCGCGGTATGCCAATCTCTCGGGCGGGTTCAGGTGACGAACGAAGCGCAGCTGGTTGATTACCTCAAGAAGATGGCAGCCGATCTGCGGCAGGCTCATCGGCGGATCAGGAAACTTGAGGCAGACGGCGCCGAGCCCATCGCCATCGTAGGAATGGCCTGCCGGCTGCCCGGCGGGGTCGGCTCCCCCGACGAGCTGTGGGATCTCGTGCTGCGCGGCGAGGACGCCATCACCGGTATGCCGACGGACCGCGGCTGGGACCTCGGCACGCTCTACGACCCGGATCCCGACCACTCCGGCACCTCCTATGCCATGGAGGGCGGGTTCGTCGCCGAAGCCACCGAGTTCGACGCCGAGTTCTTCGGTGTCTCTCCGCGCGAGGCCCTCGCGATGGACCCGCAGCAGCGGTTGCTGCTGCAGACGGCGTGGGAGGCGCTGGAGAACTCCGGGCTGGACCCGCGGTCCCTGGCCGGCTCGCGCACCGGTGTGTTCACCGGCCTGATGTACCACGACTACGCCACCGGTCCGGGCACGCTGCCCGACGAGGTCGAGGGCTATCTGAGCACGGGCACGGCCGCCAGCGTGGCCTCGGGGCGGATCTCGTACTTCCTCGGCCTGGAGGGTCCGGCCGTCACCATCGACACAGCCTGCTCGTCCTCGCTGGTCGCCCTGCACCTCGCGGTGCAGGCGCTGCGGGACGAGGAGTGCGATCTGGCGCTGGCGGGCGGCGCGACGGTCATGTCCACCCCCGCCACTTTCGTGGAGAACTCCCGGCAGCGCGGCCTCGCGCGCGACGGCAGGTGCAAGTCGTTCGCGGCCGCCGCCGACGGTGTCGGCTGGGGCGAGGGCTCCGCGCTGCTCGTCGTGGAACGGCTCTCGGACGCCCGGCGCAAGGGCCATCAGGTCCTGGCCGTGGTGCGGGGCAGCGCGGTGAACCAGGACGGCGCGTCCAACGGTCTCACCTCCCCCAACGGCCCTTCGCAGCAGCGGGTGATCCGGCAGGCCCTGGCCTCCGCCCGGCTCGGCTCCGCGGACGTCGACGTGGTCGAGGCGCACGGTACGGGCACGACCCTCGGCGACCCGATCGAGGCGCAGGCGCTGCTGGCCACCTACGGCCAGGACCGCCCCGCCGACCGCCCGCTGCGGCTCGGCTCGATCAAGTCGAACATCGGCCACACCCAGGCCGCCGCCGGCGCCGCCGGGGTCATCAAGATGATCCTGGCGATGCGGCACGAACAGCTGCCCCGGACGCTGCACGTCGACCGTCCCACCCCCGAGGTGGACTGGTCGGCGGGCGCGGTGGAGCTGCTGACCGAGAACCGCGCCTGGCCGCGCACCGACCGGCCCCGGCGGGCCGGGGTGTCCTCGTTCGGGATCAGCGGCACCAACGCGCACGTCATCCTGGAGGAACCGGAACCGGCCGACCTCGCCCCGCGGCAGGCGCCGGACGAGGACACGGGCGCCGCCGCACCCGTCGCGCTGCCGGTGGTGCCGGTGCTGCTGTCCGCGGCCACCGCCGGGGCGCTGCCGGCGCAGGCCGCCCGGCTGCACGCGCATCTGCTGGACCGGCCCGAGCTGGCGCCGGCCGACGTGGCGTGCGCGCTGGCGACCACCCGCACCGCGTTCGAGCACCGCGCGGTGCTGCCGGTCGAGGACCGCGCCGGCCTGCTGGCCGCCCTGGCCGAGCTGGCGGCGGGCGGCAGCCCGGCCGGGCTGGTGAGCGGGGTCGCCGACGAGGTGCGCAGCGCCCTGCTGTTCACCGGGCAGGGCGCCCAGCGGCCGGGCATGGGCCAGGAGTTGTACGAGACGTTCCCGGCGTTCGCGCGGGCTCTGGACGAGGTGTGCGACGAGCTGGACACGCGGCTGGACCGGCCGCTGCGTCCGCTGCTGTTCTCCGCCCCGGACAGCGACGGGGCGCGGCTGCTGGACCGGACGCTGTACACGCAGTCGGCGACGTTCGCGCTCGGGGTGGCGCTGTTCCGGCTGCTTCAGGAGTGGGGCGTGCGGCCGCGGCTGCTGTCCGGGCATTCGGTGGGTGAGCTGACCGCCGCCCATGTGTCGGGGCTGCTGTCCCTGTCCGACGCCTGTGAACTGGTCACCGCCCGGGGCCGGCTGATGCAGGAGCTGCCCGAGGGCGGCGCGATGGTGTCGGTGGCGGCGACCCGGGAGGAGGTGCTGCCGCTGCTGGCCGGCCACGAGCCGGTGGCCGGCATCGCGGCGGTCAACGGGCCGGGATCGGTGGTGGTGTCGGGCGACGAGGATGTGGTCTCGTCGATCGCGGCGCACTTCACCGAGCTGGGGCGCAGGACCCGGCGGCTGCCGGTGAGCCACGCCTTCCACTCCCCGCTGATGGATCCGGTGGTCGAGGAGCTGCGGCAGGTCGCCGGGCGGCTGTCGTTCGGCGAGCCGGTCATCCCGGTGGTCTCCAGCGTGACGGGCACCGTCCTCGAACCGGCCGACTGGGCGGACCCGGCGTACTGGGCGCGGCAGGTGCGGGAGCCGGTCCGCTTCCACGAGGTGGTGCGCACCCTCGCCGCCGAGGGCGTGAGCGTCTTCCTCGAACTGGGCGCCGACGCCGCGCTGACCTCCATGGTGGAGGAGACGCTGACGGCGGACGCCGGCGCTGCGGACGCCGTCGCCGTGCCCGCGCTGCGCCGGCAGCGCTCGGAGGTCCGCACGCTGACGGCCCTGCTGGCGCACGCGCACACGGCCGGGGTGGACATCGACTGGGCGGCGTTCTTCGGCTCCCGTCCGACGCGGGTGCCGCTGCCGACGTACGCCTTCCAGGGCACGCGGTACTGGCTGCGGGGCGTGCCCGGGACGGGTGATGTGGCCGCGGCGGGTCTGGTCCCCGCCGAGCACCCCTTGCTGGGCGCCACGGTGGTCCCCGCCGCCGAGGGCGGCCGGCTGTTCACGGGGCGGCTGTCCGCCGACAGTCATCCGTGGCTTGCGGACCACGCGATCGACGGCACGGTGCTGCTGCCCGGCACGGCCGTGGCGGAGCTGGCGCTGTGGGCGGGCGGGCACCTCGGGCTGGACCGGGTGGCGGACCTCACGCTGGAGGTGCCGCTCGTCCTGCCGGCCGAGGGCGGACTGCGTGTCCAGCTCACGGTGGGTGCCGAGAACGCGGCGGGCGAGCGCGAGTTCGGCCTGTACGCGCAGCCCGAGCAGTCCGCCGAGGACGTGTGGACGCGGCACGCCGACGGCGTCCTCACCGAGGCCCGCGGCCTGCCGGACGAGGATCTGTCGGCGTGGCCGCCCGCGGGTGCCGAGGAGGTGGACATCGCCGGTCTCTACGCGGACTTCGCGGCGGCCGGCTTCCACTACGGCCCGGTGTTCCAGGGGCTGCGCGCGGTGTGGCGGCTCGGCGAGGAGGTGTACGCCGAGGTGCGGCTGCCCGAGGCGTCCGCCGGTGACGCCGGGGAGTTCGGGCTGCATCCGGCTCTGGCCGACGCCGCGCTGCACGCGTCCGCCTTCGTGCCGGGCGAGTTCGGCCGGGAGCAGCAGGGCAGGCTGCCGTTCGCGTGGCGCGGGGTGTCCCTGCACGCGGCGGGTGCCGATCGGGTGCGGGTACGGCTGACCCCGACCGGCCCGGACACGCTGGCGCTGCTGTTCGCCGACACCGCCGGCCGGCCGGTGGCCACGGTGGACTCACTGGTGGTGCGGCCCGCCGCCCGGCCGACGGCGCCGGACACCGCCCGCGACGCGCTGCTCGTGCCCTCCTGGGTGCCGGTCGGCCAGGTGGCACCGGAGGGCCGCTGGGCCGTGCTGGGCGCGGGGCCGCTGGCGGACCTCGCCGGTGCGGAGCGGTACGACGATCTCGCCGGGCTGGGCGCCGCGGTGGACGCGGGCGGTGGCGTGCCGGAGTGCGTCGTCGTCCCGGCCGGGGTGTCCGACGGCTCCGCTGACGCCCGGGCCGCGCACGACGCCGCCGCGCGGGCCCTTCGGCTGCTGCGGTCGTGGCTGGCCGACGAGCGGTTCCGGACGGCCCGGCTGGTGATGGTGACGTCGAACGCGGTGGCCACCGAAGAGGGCGCGGCCCCCGATCCGGCGCAGGCGGCCGTGTGGGGTCTGCTCGGCTCGGCCGTCACCGAGAACCCGGGCCGGATCGCCGTCGTGGACCTCGACGGCGCCGCCGAGTCCCTGGCCGCGCTGCGTGCCGCGGTCGGAGCGGAGGAGCCACGAGTGGCCCTGCGGGCGGGCCGGGTCCTCGCGCCGCGGCTGACCCGGGCCACGGGCACGCGGCCGCAGCGGGGGATCGATCCGGACGGCACCGCCCTGATCACCGGCGGCACCGGCACCCTCGGTGCCCTCCTCGCCCGCCACCTCGTCCATCACCACCACGTCACCCGCCTCGTCCTGACCAGCAGGCGCGGCCTCGACGCGCCCGGCGCCCGGGAGCTGCGCGACGAGCTCACCGAAGCCGGCGCCGACGTCACCGTCGCCGCCTGCGACACCACCGACGCCGGGCAACTGGCCGGGCTCATCGACTCCATCCCCGCCGACCACCCCCTGACCACCGTCGTCCACACCGCGGGCATCCTCGACGACGCCACCACCACCAACCTCACGGACAGCCAGCTCCACACGGTCCTGAGCGCCAAGGCCGACACCGCCCACCATCTGCACACCCTCACCCGGCACCACCCGGTCACCGCCTTCGTGCTCTACTCCTCCGCCGCCGGACAACTGGGCGCCGCGGGACAGGCCAACTACGCCGCCGCCAACGCCTACCTGGACGCCCTCGCCCAGCACCGGCGTGCCGAGGGCCACCCCGCCATCTCTCTCGCCTGGGGCTTCTGGGCGGGGCCCAGCGGCATGACCGGCCACCTCGACGACGAGCAGACCCTGCGCCGCCTGGCCGAGGCGGGCATGCCGGCGATCTCCGAGGAGCAGGGCCTGGCCCTGTTCGACGCGGCGGTCGCGCTGGACGCGCCGGTCGTGGCGCCGTTGCCGCTGGACCTCGGCGCGCTGCGCTCCCAGGCGGCCGCGGGCACGCTGCCCGCGCTGTTCCGGGGCCTGGTGCGGATCCCGGTGCGGCGGGCGGCCGGCGCGGTCGAACCGGCCGGTGCGGGCTCGGCGTTCGCGGCCCGGCTGCGGGAGCTGCCGGAGCCGGAACGCGCGCGCGTCCTGCTGGACCTGGTCCGCTCCAGCGCGGCGACCGCGCTGGGCCATGCCACGCCCGACGCGCTGGACGCGAAGCGGACCTTCCGGGAGCTGGGCTTCGACTCCCTGGCCGCCATCGAACTGCGCAACGCGGTGGGTGCCGCGACCGGGCTGAGGCTGCCCGCGACCCTGGTCTTCGACCGTCCGACGCCGTCGGCGGTGGTGGACTTCCTGCTGGACGAGCTGCTCGGCCACGGGCCGGCGGTGGACGTGCCGCGGCCGGCCGCCGTGGAGTCCGGGGAGCCGATCGCCATCGTGGGCATGGCCTGCCGCTATCCCGGCGGGGTGGCCACGCCGGAGGAGCTGTGGGACCTGGTGGCGGCCGGCCGGGACGTCATCGCCGGCATGCCCGACGACCGCGGCTGGGACGTGGAGGAGCTGTACGACCCGGAAGGGACCAGGCCGGGCACGTCGTATGTGCGCGAGGGCGGGTTCCTGCTCGACGCGGCCGAGTTCGACCCGGAGTTCTTCGGTATCTCGCCCCGCGAGGCACTGGCCATGGACCCGCAGCAGCGGCTGCTCCTGGAGACGTCGTGGGAGGCGCTGGAGCGGGCCGGGATCGATCCGCGCGCGCTGCGCGGCAGCCGGACCGGGGTGTTCGCCGGCGTGATGTACCACGACTACGGCGCCGACCGTGACGGGCTGCCCGAGGAGGTCGAGGGGCTCATCGGGACCGGCTCGGCCGGCAGCGTGGCCTCGGGCCGTATCGCGTTCACGCTGGGTCTGGAAGGGCCCGCGGTCACCCTCGACACGGCGTGCTCCTCCTCCCTGGTGGCCCTGCATCTGGCGGTGCAGGCGCTGCGCAGCGGGGAGTGCGACCTGGCGCTGGCCGGCGGTGTGACCGTCATGTCCACCCCGGGCGTGTTCGTGGAGCTGTCCCGGCAGGGCGGGCTGTCCCCCGACGGCCGCTGCCGGTCCTTCGCGGCGGGCGCGGACGGCACGGGCTGGGGCGAGGGCGCCGGTCTGCTGCTGGTCGAGAGGCTGTCGGACGCCCGCCGCAACGGCCATCCGGTGCTGGCCGTGGTGCGCGGCAGCGCGGTCAACCAGGACGGCGCGTCCAACGGCCTGACCGCACCCAACGGCCCCGCCCAGCAGCGGGTCATCGAGCAGGCGCTGTCCGCCGCGCGGCTCGGCTTCGCGGACGTCGACGCGGTGGAGGCGCACGGTACCGGCACGACCCTGGGCGACCCGATCGAGGCGCAGGCGCTGCTGGCGACCTACGGCCGGGCGCGGACCGCCGAACAGCCGCTGTGGCTGGGCTCGGTCAAGTCCAACATGGGGCACACGCAGGCGGCGGCCGGTGCCGCGGGCATCATCAAGATGGTCATGGCGATGCGCCACGGGGTGCTGCCCAGGACCCTGCACGTGGACCAGCCGACACCCGAGGTCGACTGGTCCCCGGGCACGGTGGAACTGCTCGCCGAGCAGCAGCCGTGGCCGGACACGGGCCGTCCGCGCCGGGCCGGGGTGTCCTCCTTCGGGATCAGCGGCACCAACGCCCACGTCATCCTCGAACAGCCGCCGGCCGAGGAGCCGGCGGAGCCTTCCGGGCCGGTCCCGGGCGGGGTGCTGCCGTGGGTGGTCTCCGCGCACAGCCGGTCCGCGCTGTACGCCCAGGCCGAACGCCTCGTCGCCCATGTCACGGAGCGCCCGGGGCTGGCCCCGGCGGACGTCGCCGTCGCCCTGTCGGGCAGGGCCCGGCTGTCCCACCGCGCGGTGGTGCTGGGCGGCGACCGGGAGGAGCTGCTGGCGGGTGCGGCCGGGCTGGCGCGCCTGGCCGAGGAGCCGGACGGGGCGCTGCCGCCGGGCGTGGTGACGGGTTCGGTGCTCGGTGAGAGCCGTGTCGTCTTCGTCTTCCCGGGCCAGGGAGCGCAGTGGGCGGGCATGGCGGCCGAGCTGCTGGACTCCGAGCCCGTCTTCCGGGACCGGATGCTGGAGTGCGAGCGGGCGCTGAGCCCGTACGTCGACTGGTCGCTGCTCGCCGTGCTGCGGCAGGAGCCGGGCACGCCGCCGTGGGACCGGGTGGACGTGGTGCAGCCGGCGCTGTGGGCGGTGATGGTGTCGCTGGCCGCGCTGTGGCGGGCGTACGGCGTCGAACCGGAGGCCGTGATCGGCCACTCGCAGGGCGAGATCGCCGCCGCCTGTGTCTGTGGGGCCCTGGGTCTCGACGACGGTGCCCGGGTCGTCGCGCTGCGGGCCAAGGCGATCGGGTCGACGCTGGCCGGGCGGGGCGGCATGGTGTCGCTGGCGCTGCCCGCTGCGGCGGCGCGGGAGCTGATCGCCGGCTGGCCGGGGCGGATTTCGGTGGCCTCCGTGAACGGGCCGTCCAGCACCGTGGTGGCGGGCGAGCCGGACGCGCTGGACGAGCTGCTCGCCCGGTGCGACGGCGACGGCGTACGGGCCCGGCGCATCCCGGTGGACTACGCCTCGCACACCGCTCAGGTGGAGGCGATCGAGGCCGATCTGGCCGCCGCGCTGGAGGGGATCAGGCCGCGCTCGACGACCGTGCCGTTCTTCTCGACCCTCACCGGTGCCCTCTTGGACACCGCGGAGCTGGACGCCGGGTACTGGTACCGCAATCTGCGGCACACCGTGGAGTTCGAGGCGGCGACGCGCGCGGCGCTCGACCAGGGCTGCACGGTCTTCGCGGAGATCAGTCCGCATCCGGTGCTGGTGCCCTCGGTGCAGGACACCATCGACGCGGCGGGACGAACCGCGGTGGCGGTGGGTTCGCTGCGCAGGGACGACGGCGGCGCACGGCGCTGGCGCACCTCGGTGGCCGAACTGGATGTGCTGGGCGTCGAGGTCGACTGGTCGCCGGTGCTCACCGCACCCGGCTCCCGGCCGCCGGTGGATCTGCCCACCTATGCCTTCCAGCGCCGCCGGTTCTGGCTGGAGTCCCGCCGCGGCACGGGCGATCTGACGGCGACGGGGCTTCAGGCGGCGGACCATCCGCTGCTGGGCGCGGCCGTGGCGCTGGCGGGCGGCGAGGGCGTGCTGCTCACCGGCCGGCTCTCCGGGCGCAGTCATCCCTGGCTGCTCGACCACGCCGTCTCGGGCACGGCCCTGCTGCCGGGCACCGCCTTCGTGGACCTGGCGATCCGGGCGGGCGACCAGCTGGGCCTGCCGCATCTGGAGGAACTCACCCTGCACGCGCCGCTGCTGCTGGCCGACGGCGCCAAGGACGAGGTGACGGTGCAGGTCCGGGCCACACCGGACGGCGACTCGGGCCGCTGCACGGTCACCGTGCACTCCCGTACCGGGGAGGGCGGCTGGGTGCTGCACGCGTCCGGTGCCCTGAGCCGGGAGACGGCCGGGGAACCCTCGCCGGACACGGCCTGGCCGCCGGCCGGGGCGGAACCGGTGGCGGCGGAGGGCGTCTACGAGCAGCTCGCCGAGGGGGGTTACCACTACGGTCCGGCCTTCCGGGGCCTGCACGCGGTGTGGCGGCGCGGTGAGGAGTTGTTCGCCGAGATCCGGCTGCCGGAGTCCGAGCGGGAGGAGGCGGCGCGTTACGGCGTCCATCCCGCGCTGCTGGACGCCGCGCTGCACGCCATGGCGTTCGCCGCGGATGCGGAGACGGGGGTGCGGCTGCCGTTCTCCTGGACCGGGGTGCATCTGTACGCGACCGGGGCGACGACGGCGCGGGTGCGGCTGACCCCGTCCGGTGAGCAGCTGTCGGTGCTGCTCACCGACGAGGCCGGGGAGCCGGTGGTGTCGGTGCGGTCGCTGGTGACCCGGCCCGCCGACCTGGGCCGGCCGGCGAACGCGGCGCTGGAAGAGGCGCTGCTCCATCTTGACTGGGCCGTCGTGCCCGCCGAGGCCGAGGACGGCGAGCCGGACGGGTCGTACGCGATCGTCGGTGACGACCCGTTCGGGCTGGCCGGTGCGGACGCGGGCGCGGTGGTGGTGTCCGGCCTGGACGAACTGGCCGCCCGCGGCCCCGTCCCGGACACCGTGGTCCGCTGCCTGGCGCCCGCTGCGGCGGACGATCCCGCGGCGGCGGCGCACGCGGCGGCGCAGGAGACGCTCCGGTGGCTGCGTGCCTGGCTCGCCGACGACCGGTTCGCGGACTCGACGCTGGTGCTCGTGACCTCCGGCGCGGTCGCCGCGGGCGACGACGAGGACGTCACCGACCTCGGAAACTCGGCGAGCTGGGGTCTGGTGACCTCGGCGCAGACCGAGAACCCGGGGCGCCTGGCGCTGGTCGACCTGGACGGGCACGACGAGTCCCGGGAGGCGTTCGGGGCCGCGCTGCGGTGTGCCGAGCCCCGGGTCGCGGTCCGCGGCGGCACGGTCAGGGCGCCGCGGCTGGCGCGGGCCGGTTCGCATCCGGCGCTGCTGCCGCCGCCCGGGCCGGTGCCGTGGCGGCTGGAGAGCACCGGCCGCGGCACGATCGAGAACGTGGCGCTGGTGCCCTGCCCCGAGGTCCTGGACCCGCTGGGGCCGGGGCAGGTCCGGATCGCCGTGCACGCGGTCGGGCTGAACTTCCGGGACGTCATCGTCGCCCTCGGCATGGTCGAGGGGCAGAACGGCATCGGCGGCGACGTGGCCGGCACGGTCCTGGAGGTCGGGGCCGACGTGACCAACGTGGCCGTGGGCGACCGGGTGCTGGGCCTGTGCTCCGACTCCTTCGGCCCGGTCGCGGTGTGCGACCACCGGTTCCTGACGCCGATGCCGGACGACTGGTCCTTCGAGCAGGGGGCGACGGTCCCCATCACCCATCTCACCGCGTACTACGGCCTGGTGGACCTGGGCGGCGTTCAGCCCGGCGAATCGGTGCTGGTGCACGCGGCGGCGGGCGGCGTCGGTGTCGCGGCCGTGCAGCTGGCCCGCCATCTGGGGGCGGAGGTCTACGGCACCGCCAGTCCCGGGAAGTGGGGGACGCTGCGGGAGTACGGGCTCGACGACAAGCACATCGCCAACTCGCGGACCCTGGAGTTCGAGCAGGCGTTCCTGGAGTCGAGCGGCGGCCGCGGCATGGACGTCGTCCTGGACTGCCTGGCCGGTGAGTTCGTCGAGGCCGGGCTGCGGCTGCTGCCGCGGGGCGGCCGGTTCCTGGAGATGGGCAAGACCGACAAGCGTGACCCGGAGCAGGTCGCCGCGGATCATCCGGGCGTGCGCTACCAGGCGTACGACCTGCTGGAGGCCGGGCCGGACCGGATCCAGGAGATGCTGGTCGAGGTGATGGCCCTGTACCGCGAAGGGGCCCTGCGCCGGCCTCCGGTCACCGTCTACGACCTGCGCCGGGCGCGTGAGGCGATGCGGGACCTGAGCCAGGCCAAGCTGGTCGGCAAGGCCGTGCTCACCGTGCCGCGCGGGATCGATCCGGACGGCACCGCCCTGATCACCGGCGGCACCGGCACCCTCGGTGCCCTGCTCGCCCGCCACCTCGTCCATCACCACCATGTCAGCCGCCTCGTCCTGACCAGCAGGCGCGGCCCCGACGCCCCCGGCGCCCGGGAACTCCGCGACGAACTCAGCGCCGCCGGCGCCGACGTCACCGTCGCCGCCTGCGACACCGGCGATCCCACCGAGTTGGAGAGCCTGCTCGCCACCATCCCCTCCGAGCACCCCCTCACCACCGTCATCCACACCGCGGGCACCCTCGACGACGCCACCACCGCCAACCTCACCGACGCCCAGCTCCACACCGTGCTGCGTCCCAAGGTGGACGCCGCGACCCTGCTGCACCGCCTCACCCTCGACCACCCCGTCACCACCTTCGTCCTCTACTCATCGGCGGCCGGGCAGCTCGGCACCGCGGGCCAGGCCAACTACGCCGCCGCCAACACCTACCTCGACGCCCTCGCCCACCACCGCCGCGCCCACGGCCTCCCCGCCACCTCCCTCGCGTGGGGCTTCTGGGCCCAGCGCAGCGGCATGACCGGCCACCTCGACGACGACGACGTCCAGCGCATGGAGCGGGCGGGCATGCGGCCGCTGGACGACGAGGAGGGGCTGGCCCTGTTCGACCTGGCCGTCGGGGCGGACGTACCGCTTCAGGTGGTCACCCGGCTGACCGCGGCGGCCCTGCGCGGCGGGGCGGACAGCGTGCCGCACCTGTTCCGGGGGCTGGCGCAGGGCACCGCCCGGCGGGTGGTGCGGTCCGGTGGGGACGGCTCCGAGCTGCGGACCCGGCTGGCCGGGCTGCCGCCCGCGGAGCAGCGGCGCAGGCTGCTGGACCTGGTCCGGTCGAACGCGGCCACCGTGCTGGGCCATGGGTCGGCCGAGGCCGTCACGGCGGAGCAGTCCTTCAAGGATCTGGGCTTCGACTCGCTGACCGCCGTGGAGTTCCGCAACCGGCTCGGGGCGGCCACCGGGCTGCGGCTGCCGGCCACGCTCGTCTTCGAGCATCCGACACCGGCGGCGCTCGCCGGGGAGTTGCTGACGGAGCTCGCGCCGGCCGGGCTGTCGGGTGTCGAGGCGGCGCTGATGGAGGTGGACGCGCTGGAGACCGCGCTGGCCGAGATCGCGGCGGCCGACGGTGACCACGAGCGGGTCCTGCGGCGGCTGCGCGGGCTGGTGTCCAAGTGGAGCGCGCCGGAGAGCGAACCGGCCGCCGGGAACGGGCTCGACGACCTCGACACGGCCACCACCGACGACCTCTTCGACGCGATCGACCAGGGCTTCGGTCTCTGACCGGCGCCGATCGTCCCGGGAACATCACCAAGGAGCTGCTACCGAATGTCCGACGAGGAGAAGTATCGCGACTACCTCAAGCGAGCCGTCGCTGAGGCACGCGGACTGCAGCGCCGGCTGCGTGAGGTCGAGGACAAGGCGCGCGAGCCGATCGCGATCGTCGGCATGGCCTGCCGGTTCCCGGGCGGGGTCGAGACACCGGAGGACCTGTGGCACATGGTCTCGGAGGGGGTCGACGCGATCTCCGGCTTCCCCGCCGACCGCGGCTGGGACGTGGACGTGCTGTACCGCTCCGACGCCCAGGAGTCCGGTGCCTCCACCACGCTGGAGGGCGGCTTCCTTCAGGGCGCGGGCGACTTCGACGGGGACTTCTTCGGGATCTCGCCGCGTGAGGCGATCGCGACCGACCCTCAGCAACGGCTGCTCCTTGAGACCTCGTGGGAGGCGCTTGAGCGGTCCCGGATCGACCCGCGTTCCCTGCGCGGCAGCGCCACCGGGGTGTTCTACGGCGGCACGGGCGGGGACTTCGCCGGTCTGCTGGCCGCGTCGCCGCAGGCCCTGGACGGCTACATGCTGACCGGCACGTCCAGCAGCGTGCTCTCGGGCCGGGTGGCGTATCTGCTGGGCCTGGAGGGCCCGGCGGTGACGGTGGACACCGCCTGTTCGTCCTCGCTGGTCTCCGTGCACCTGGCGGTGCAGGCGCTGCGCAAGGACGAGATATCGCTGGCGCTGGCCGGTGGTGTGTCGGTGCTGGCGACCCCGGGTGCCTTCCCCGAGTTCTCCCGCCAGGGCGGTCTGGCCTCCGACGGCCGGTGCAAGGCGTTCGCGGCCTCGGCTGACGGCACCGGCTGGGGCGAGGGCGTCGGCGTCCTCGTGCTGGAACGGCTCTCCGACGCGCTGCGCGCCGGACGCAGGGTGCTCGCCGTGGTCCGGGAGAGCGGGATCAACCAGGACGGGGCCAGCAACGGCCTGACCGCGCCCAGCGGCCCCGCGCAGCGCCGGCTCATCCTGCGCACCCTCGACAGCGCCGGTCTCGCCACCGATGACGTCGACCTGGTCGAGGCGCACGGCACCGGCACGAAGCTCGGTGACCCGATCGAGGCCCGGGCGCTGCTGGCGACGTACGGCCAGGACCGCCCGGAGGGCCGGCCGCTGTGGCTCGGCTCGGTGAAGTCGAACATCGGCCACACCCAGTACGCGGCCGGAGTCAGCGGCGTGATCAAGACGGTGATGGCGCTGCGGCACGGAGTCATGCCGAAGACGCTGCACGTGGACGAGCCGACGCCGCACGTGGACTGGTCGGCGGGTGCGGTGGAACTGCTGACCGAGAACCGGCCCTGGCCCCGGACCGGCCGTCCTCGCCGGGCCGCCGTGTCCTCCTTCGGCGTCAGCGGGACCAACGCGCACATCATCCTCGAACAGGCCCCGGAGGAGGAGCCCGCACCGGAGGGCGCCGCGGAAGCTCCCGCGCCGGCCGGCTCGGTGCCCTGGGTGCTCTCCGGTCGGGGTGAGGCGGCGCTGCGTGCGCAGGCGGCACGGCTGCTGGACCGTCTCGCGCCGGATCCCGGCGTGTCGCCGCTGGACGTCGGGGTGTCGCTGGTCGGGACGCGGTCGGCGTTCGAGCAGCGTGCGGTGGTGCTGGGCGCGGACCGGGAGGAGTTGCTGGCCGGGGTGCGTGCGGTGGCGGAGGGCGCGCAGGCGTCCGGTGTGGTCACCGGGCGGGCCGCCGACTGCGGTGTCGTCTTCCTCTTCCCCGGTCAGGGGTCGCAGTGGGTCGGTATGGGGCGGGAGCTGTGGGAGTCCTCGCCGGTGTTCCGGGCCCGCATGGAGGAGTGCGCTCAGGCGCTGGCGCCGTTCGTGGACTGGTCGCTGAAGGACGTGGTGTTCCGCGACGCCGAGGACCCGTTGTGGGCGCGGGTGGATGTGGTGCAGCCGGTGTTGTGGGCGGTGATGGTGTCGCTGGCTGCGGTGTGGCGGTCGTTCGGGGTGGAGCCGGCGGCGGTGGTGGGTCACTCGCAGGGTGAGGTCGCCGCCGCCTGTGTGGCCGGTGGGTTGTCGTTGGAGGACGGGGCGCGGGTGGTCGCGGTGCGCTCGCGGCTGGTGCGGGAGAAGTTGTCGGGCCGGGGTGGGATGGGTTCAGTGGCGCTTCCGGTGGCTGAGGTGGAGGAGCGTCTGGCCCGGTTCGAGGGCCGGATCGGGGTGGCGGCGGTGAACGGACCGGCCTCGGTGGTGGTGTCCGGTGAGGTCGAGGCGCTGGACGCGCTGCTGGCGGAGTGCGAGGAGGCGGGGGTGCGGGCCCGTCGTATCGCGGTGGACTACGCCTCCCACTCGGCGCAGGTCGACGCGTTGAACGAGGATCTGCTGGCGGAGCTGGCCGAGTTGAAGCCGCGGTCGTCGTCGGTGGCGTTTCACTCCACGGTCACCGGAGGGCAGCTGGACACCGCCGGGCTCGACGCCGGCTACTGGCTGCGGAACATGCGGGAGACCGTCGCCTTCGAAGGCGCCGTACGCGCCACGATCGACGAGGGACACCGGATCCTGCTGGAGATCAGCCCGCACCCCGTGGTCGTCATGGCCGTGCAGGAGATCATCGACGATGCGGGAGTCGCGGCCCACGTCTCCGGCTCCGTGCGCCGCGACGACGGAGGCGCCGGACGGCTGCTGGCGTCGTTCGCCGAGGCGTATGTCGCGGGCGCGCCCGTCGACTGGGCGAAGGCCTTCGAGGGCACCGGCGCGCGGCCCGTGGACCTGCCCACCTACGCCTTCCAGCGGCAGCGGTACTGGCTGCGCCCGCCGGCCTCCGGCTCCGGCGACGTGACCGCCGCCGGTCTCAGCTCCCCCGGGCACCCGCTGCTCGGGGCCGCCGTGGAGCCCGCCGAGTCCGACAGCCTGGTTCTGACCGGGCGCCTGTCGCTGCGCGACCATCCGTGGCTGGCCGATCACCGCGTCATGGGCACGATCCCGTTGCCGGGAACCGCGTTCGTCGAGCTGGCGGTGGCCGCGGGCGACCTCGTCGAGTGCCCGCACGTCGAGGAACTGACCATGCAGGCGCCGCTCGCGCTTCCGGAGACCGGCAGCGTGGACCTGCAGCTCACGGTGGGCGCCCCCGACGAGAGCGGGCGCCGCGAGATCGGGTTCTTCGCCCGGGCGGACGACGGGATCTCGGCCGGCTCCTGGATCCGGCACGCCACGGGTGCGCTCGCCCCGGCCGCTCCCGGCCCCGAGGACGCCCCCGCGGCCTGGCCGCCGCACGGCGCCGAGCGCATCGACGTGAGCGAGCTGTACGAGCAGTTGGAGGACGGCCCGTTCGCCTACGGACCGGCCTTCCACGGCCTGCGCGCGGCCTGGTCCCGCGGCCGCGAGGTCTTCGCCGAGGTCCGCCTCCCCCAGGAGCTGCACGAGGCGGCGGGCGACTACCTTCTGCATCCCGCCCTGCTGGACGCGGCACTGCACGCGGTCGGCCTGGGCGAGCTGCTGGACACCGGCGGAGGGCCGCTGCGCCCCTTCGCCTGGAACGCGGTGTCCGTGCACGCCACCGGGGCCACCACGCTGCACGTGACCCTCTCCCCCGCCGGCGAGAACGCCGTCGCCCTGCACGCCGTGGACGGCACCGGCGCGCCGGTCGTCACGGTCGGATCGCTGCTGCTGCGGCCGGTCGACGTCACGGATCCGGGCGCCGGGCGACCCGCCACCCATCCCTCGCTGTTCAGCATGGAGTGGACGCCCGTCCCGCTGCCCGCCCCCGACGCCGCCCCCTGGGCCGTCCTGGGTGCGGACCTGGCCGGCGAACCGCTGGGGGCGGGCCCCGGCAGCGGGGCCGAGCACCATGCCGACCTGGCCGCGCTGGCCGCGTCACTGGACGCGGGCGGCCCCGTGCCGGCGTTCGTGGTCCTGGATCTGACGGCGGGTGACCCGGACGGCCGGGGGCACGCCGTGCTCGCCCGGGAACGTGCCGGTGCGGTGCTGGCGGCGGCACGCGCGTGGGTCTCCGAGGACCTCGACGAACGGCTCGCGACGGTGCCGCTGGTGGTGGCCACCGCGCACGCCGTGGGCACCTCGCCCGAGGACCCGGTGACCGGGCTCGGCTCCGCCGCGCTGTGGGGCCTGGTGCGCTCGATCCAGTCGGAGAACCCCGGTCGTTTCGTGCTGCTGGACCTCGACGGCGCCCCCGAGTCCGTGCGGGCGGTGCCGGGCGCGGTCGCGGCCCGGGAGGCCGAGATCGCCCTGCGGCGGGGTGCCGGGCTGGTGCCGCGGCTGGCCCGGACACCCGTCGCCGAGACCCCCGGTGACGTGCCCGGCACGGGACTGGACGCGCTCGACCCGGCGGGCACGGTGCTGGTGACGGGGGCGACCGGTGGCCTCGGCGCACTCGTCGCCACACGGCTGGCCGAGCGGCACGGCGTACGGCACCTGCTGCTGCTCAGCCGGCGGGGCCCGGACGCGGACGGGGCGGACGAACTGCTCGCGCGGCTCGGTGAGCTGGGGGCGACAGCGACCCTGGTGGCGTGCGACGCGGCGGACCGCGAGGCACTGGCGGCGGTGCTGGGCCGGATTCCCGCCGAGCACCCGCTGACCGCGGTGGTGCACTGCGCGGGGACCGCCGAGAACGCGCTGCTGGCCGCGCTGACTCCCGAGCTGATCGACCGGGTGTTCCGGCCCAAGGTGGACGCCGCGGTACATCTGCACGAGCTGACGGCGGGCCTGGACCTGTCCGCGTTCGTGCTGTTCTCCTCGATCGCGGGCACCCTCGGCGGCACCGGTCAGGGCAACTACGCGGCGGCCAACACCTTCCTCGACGCGCTCGCCCGGCACCGGCGCGGGCGTGGGCTGGCGGCCACGTCGCTCGCCTGGGGGCTGTGGGAGGCCGAGCGCGGCATGGGCGGCGGTCTCACCGAGGCGACCTCGGCGGGCACGCCCATGCGCGGTGTGTCCGCGCTGCCCTCCGAGGAGGGCCTGGAGCTGTTCGGCCTCGGCTGGCACAGCGCCGAGCCGGTGCTCTTCCCGGCACGGCTGAACGGCGCCGCGCTGCGCGCGCAGGCCGCCGCCGGCTCGCTGCCGCCGGTGCTGCGCGGCCTGTTCCGCGTGCCGAGCCGACGGTCGGCGCAGGCCGGGAGCCAGGACGCGGGCAGCCGGCTGCGGCGCAGGCTCGCGGAGATGACGCCCGCCGAGCGGCAGGAGACCCTGCACGCGCTGGTGCGCGAGCGGATCGCCGAGGTGCTCGGGCACGGCTCCCCCGACGGGATCGAGACGGACCGGCCCTTCCGTGACCTCGGTTTCACCTCGCTGACCGCGGTGGAGCTGCGCAACCAGCTCAACGCGGCGACCGGTCTGCGCCTGCCCGTCAGCCTGGTCTTCGACTATCCGACGCTGGGTGCGCTGGTGGCGCTGCTGGTGGGCAGGTTGTGCCCGGACGACGCGGCGGAGGGGGCGGGGACGCCCGAGGGCGACCGGGAGGCGGCCGTGCGGCGCACCCTGATGTCCATCCCGCTGGACCGGCTGCGGGAGCACGGCCTCCTGGACACGCTGCTCGCCCTGGCGGGCGACGGACCGGAGGCGAAGCCGAAGCCGTCCGACCGCAGCGAGGAGATCAAGTCCATGGATGTGGCCGCGTTGCTGGAAATGGCCAGGAACACCAGCACCACCACGCAGTGACCGGGCGCCCTGCTCGGGCCGTGGGCGGGTGGGTCCGCGTCACGGCGAGTGGGGCGCCATAGGGGGCGGGTGTAGGGGCTGGGCGTGCATAGCCTGCGAGAAACCCGGCCGATCCGTCCCTTGGTCGTTCAGGAACCCTCACGAATCTGGAGAGCATGTCATGGCCGAAGCGCCTTCCGAGCCCGTAGCCTTCCCTTTCCCCGATCCGCCCTCGGTTCGCGAGCTTCCGCCTGAGCTGGCCGAGATCCGGGACGGCGAGGCCGTGGTGGAGGTGAAGTTCCCCGACGGCATCTCCGGCTGGATGGTGACCAAGCACGCCGATGTCCGCAAGGTGCTCGTCGACTCCCGGTTCAGCAGCAAGGTCATGGCCAGCGCGGCCGCGGCCATGTCGGAGACCGAGACCGGCAAGCTGATGAACGAGTCGCTCGTCGGCATGGACCCGCCGGAGCACACCCGGCTGCGCAAGCTGGTCACCAAGGCGTTCACCGCGCGGAACGTGGAGCAACTGCGGCCGCGTATCGCGGAGATGGTCGCCGAGCTCCTCGACGAGATGGAGACCATGCCCCGCCCGGTGGACCTGGTCAAGGCCTTCTCCGTGCCGCTGCCGGTCCGGGTGATCTGCGAACTCCTCGGGGTGCCGGCCGAGGACCAGGACACGTTCCACGCCTGGTCCAACTCGCTGCTCGGCGACTGGAGCCAGGTCGTGGAGAAGGAGGCCGCGACCGTCGCCCTGGTGAAGTACTTCGGTGAACTCATCGCCGGCAAGCGGGAGAAGCCCGCCGATGACCTGATCACCGCGCTGATCAGGGTGAGCGAGGAGGACCCCTCGCTCACCGACCGCGAGATCATCGCGCTGAGCATCGGCATCCTGAGCGCGGGCCATGAGACGACGGCCAACCAGATCAGCATGTTCCTGGTGCACCTGCTGCACCACCGCGACCAGCTGGAGGAGCTGCGCGCGAACCCCGACGGCATTCCGCGGGCCGTCGACGAGCTGCTGCGCTTCGTGCCCCTCACCACGACCGGCGGCATCATCCCCCGGCTCACCACCGCGGAGGTGGAGCTGAGCAACGGCACGGTGCTGCCCGCCGGGGCCGTGGTGCTGCCCGCGGTCGCCGCCGCCAACCGTGACCCCGAGGTCTTCGAGGACGGGGACCGGCTGGACCTGGCTCGTGAGCACAACCCGCACCTGGCCTTCGGTGCCGGCATCCACTACTGCCTGGGTGCCCAGCTGGCCCGCATCGAGCTGCAGGAGGCCTTCAAGGCGATCCTGGAGCGGATGCCGTCGGTGCGGCTCGCGGTGCCCGAGCCGGAGCTCCGGCTCAAGTCCGCCTCGATCATCCGCGGCCTCGAAAGCCTCCCCATCACCTGGTGACCGCCCCCAGCGGCGAAGGGCCCGGCAGGCCGATGAGCCTGCCGGGCCCTTTTGTATGTCCGCTTGTTTTGTATGTCCGCGCCGAGTCTGACGGTGTGAGCCGGCCGCCGCCGGGAGGGGATCGCCGTGTCATCGCCCATGGGCACAGACCGCGCCGCCCGGCGTCCGGCCGAGGCCCGGAACGATGCCCCTGACGGGCCCATGGCCACGCGGGCGAGCCGCTCGCCGCCCGCCCTCGACGGCGCCGCACGACGCGCCTCGCCGTACCGGACCCCGGCCCGCGTCCAGCGGTGAGCGGCGCGGGCCGCGGGCGGTGTCCTCCCCCGCGCGCGTGACGGGCCGTACTCCGCGGGTGCGGAGTACGGCCCGTCGGTGTGCGGTGTGCGGGTTACTGCGGGAGCTGGGTCAGCCACTTGTGTACGGCGGCCGCCGTCACGTCTCCGTGGCCTTCCAGCATGGTGTAGTGGTTGCCCGGTACGTCGATCGCGTCGTGGGGCAGCGGCCAGGCGGACTGCCACTGCTCGGCCGGCGGCTGCTCCTGCCCCGGTTCGACGCCGTAGCACTCCGAGGCGCGCACCAGCAGCGTCGGGGTGGAGATCTCCCTGGGCTGCCAGTGCTCGAACATTCCGAAGTACGCGGCCATCGCCGTCAGACGCGTCCCGGTCATCCGGCCGAAGTCCTTCTCCAGCTCGATGGCCTTCGACTCCATCACCGGGACGATGTACGAGGTGGCGTCGTAGCCCGCCAGGTAGCTGTCGATCAGCACCAGCCCCTGCGGTGCCCGGCCGCGCTCCTCCAGCCTGGACGTCACCTCGTGGGCGATCCGGCCTCCGGAGGAGCGCCCGGCCAGGACGAACGGCTCGTCCCCGACCAGGTCCTCGATGAGCCGTACGGCGAACTCCGCGGCCGCGTCCACGTCGGCGGCGACCGGCTGCCCGGTGACGAACCCGGGAAGCATCAGCGACCACACGTCCCGCACTCCGCGCAACGGCACGGCCATGCTGACCAGTTCCTGGTTGCTCGCCCACACCGACTGCGACGGGAACCCGATGATCTTGGGGTGCTGGTCTCCCTCACCGAGCCTGACCAGGGTCGGTGCGTTGCGCAGCTCGTCCGGGGTGGAGAAGCTCGTCCGCAGGTCGACCGAGTTGCGCAGCACGCTGTGTCCGAGGTCGAGCCGGCCCAGTTCGATGGAGCGCCGGTAGAGCGCCTCCACTCCGTTGATGACCGCGAGGTCGCTGACCGTGTCGTCGTCACTGGCGACGTCGGTGTCCTGGGCCTGAGCGGCCGCCGTGCCGGCCACCGCGGGCGCCGGCGCTGAGGCGGTGCCCAGCTGGCCGCTCAGTTCGGCGGCGAGGGCGGTGGGCGTCGGGTGGTCGAAGACGACCGTGGACGCCAGCCGCAGCCCGGTGCGCTCGTTGAGCCGGTTGCGCAGCTCGACCGAGGTGAGCGAGTCGAAGCCCAGCTCCACGAATCCGCTGTCGTCGTCGATCGCCTCGGCGCCACTGTGCCCGAGCACCTGGGCGACCTCGCCGCGGATCAGTTCGGTCAGGACGGCCAGCCGCTCGGGCTCGGCCGCCCGGGCCAGCCGCTCGTGCAGCTGGGAGGTGACCCGGGTGTCCGACCGGGTGGCCCGGCGGTGCGGGGCACGGACCAGCCCGCGCAGCAGCGGGGGTATCTGCTGCTCGCTGGCCGCCCGTGCGGCGGCGGTGTTCAGCCGCATCGGCACCAGGAGGGGATCGGTGCCCGCCGCGAGGGCCTGGTCGAAGGCCGCCATGCCGGACTCCGCGGTGAAGGGGCTGAGTCCGCCGCGGGCCATACGGGCGCGTTCGGCCCTGCCGAGGTCGGCGCCCATACCGCCGGTCTGCTCCCACCAGCCCCAGGCCAGTGCGGTGCCGGGCAGTCCGGCGTCGCGCCGGTGGGCGGCGAGGGCGTCCAGGAACGCGTTGGCGGCGGCGTAGTTGGCCTGCCCCTGGCTGCCCAGCAGCCCCGCGGCGGAGGAGAACAGGACGAACTCCCGCAGCGGTGCCCCCTCGGTCAGCTCGTGCAGGTGCCAGGCCGCGTCGGCCTTGGTCCGCAGCACCGTGTCGAGCTGTTCCGGGGTGAGCGACTCGACGGTGGCGTCGGCCAGAACGCCCGCGGTGTGGACGACTCCGGTCAGCGGACGGTCGGCCGGGATGTCCCGCAGCACCGCGGCGAGCGCTTCGCGGTCCGCGACGTCGCAGGCCACGATCCGTACGTCGGCGCCGAGTCCGGTCAGTTCGGCCAGCAGGCCGGCCGCGCCCGGCGCGTTCTCGCCGCTGCGGCTGGCCAGCACCAGGTGCCGTACTCCGTGGACGGCCACGAGGTGGCGTGCGGCGACGGCGCCCAGCGCCCCCGTGCCGCCGGTGATCAGCACGGTGCCGTCGGGCCCGAAGCCCGGGTCGGCCTGGGGGGCCGCGGTGTGCCGGGCCAGCCGGGGCACGCTCGCGGTGCCGGAGCGCAGAGCGAGCTGCGGTTCGCCGGTGGCGAGCGCCTTGGGCAGCGCCCGGTAGGTGTCCGCGTCGTCGTCGAGGTCGATCAGCACGATGCGGTCCGGGTGCTCCGACTGCGCCGCCCGCACCAGGCCCCAGACCGCCGCGGCCGCCGGATCGCCGGTACGGTCCGCGTCGGTGGCCGCGACCGCGCCCCGGGTCAGCAGCACCAGCCGGGACCCGGTGAGGCGGGCGTCCGCGAGCCAGTGGTGGAGCACCTCCAGCACCCGGCGCACGACGTCGTGGGTGGCCGCGACGATGCCGCCCTGGTCCCCGCCGAAGCAGCACATGGCCACCACCGCCGGGGCGGGCACGCCCGCTTCCAGACTGTCGGTCAGGGACTGCGGGTCGAGGTACGGGGTGCCGGTGAGGCCCGCCTCGACCAGGCGCGGACGGATCTCCAGCGGGTCGAATCCGAGCATCGCCCACTCTCCGGAGACCTCCTGCGCTCCCAGGGGCAGTGCGGTCCACTGCAGGTGGAACAGCGCGTCCTGGCGCGGCGCCGAGCCGGCGAACTGCTCCAGTGCGGGGTCGCGCATCGCCAGCGCATCGACCGTGGCGATCGGCAGGCCGGCGTCGTCGGTCACCACCACGGACACCTCGCTGCCGCGTCCGGTCGGGGCCAGGTGGACCCGTGCGACCGTGGCGTGGGTGGCGTGCAGCCGGACTCCGGTCCAGGCGAAGGGCATGCCCCCCTTGATCGGCTCGCGGTCGGCCGTGCGGCCCAGGACGCCGAGCGCCAGCGGCTGCAGGGCCGCGTCCAGCAGCGCCGGGTGCACGCCGAACCCGTCGTCCCCGTCACCCGCCTCCTCGGGGAGCCGGATCTCGGCGAACAGCTCACCCTCCCTGGTCCACAGGGCGCGCAGGCCCTGGAAGACGGGTCCGTAGGTGAAGCCGGCCTCGGCCATGGACGGGTAGAAGTCGTCGACCGCGATCTCCGTCGCGCCCGCGGGCGGCCATGCCGCCGGCTCGGCTTCGGGTTCCGCTCCCTTGTGTTCGCTCAGTACGCCGGTGGCGTTGCGCAGCCACGGCTGGTCGTCCCCCTCGTCGTCGGACCGCGAGTGGACGGTGATGCTCCGCCGGCCGGTCTCGTCGAGCCCGCCGACCACCACCTGGATGGCGCGCCCGCCCTGTTCGCCCAGGATCAGCGGGGCCTCCAGGGTGAGTTCCTCGATCCGTTCGCACCCCACCTGGCCGCCGGCGTGCAGCGCCAGCTCCACGAACGCGGTACCCGGCAGGAGGGCGGTGCCCAGCAGTGCGTGGTGGGCGATCCACGGCTGTGTCGCCAGGGAGAGGCGGCCGGTGAACAGGAAGCCGTCCGATTCGGGCAGCGGCACGCCGGCGCCGAGCAGCGGGTGTCCGGTCGCCGTGAGGCCGAGGGTGACGGGGTCACCGCTGCCGGTCGCGAGCGAGTCGAGCCAGTACCGCTTGTGCTGGAAGGCGTAGGTGGGCAGTTCCACCGTGCGGGCGCCCGTGCCGGCGAACAGCGCGGACCAGTCGACGGATGCGCCGGCCGCGTGGATCCGGCCGAGGGCGAGGGAGAGGCACTCCGCGTCGGGGCGTTCGGGGTGCAGGACAGGCACGCACACGGCCTGAGTCCCGGCGTGGTCGAGGACCTCCTCCACCATCGCGGTCAGCGGGCCCGACGGCCCCAGCTCCAGGAAGGTGTCCACACCCCGGCCCAGCGCGGTGGTGACGCAGTCGGCGAAGCGGACGGCCTCGCGGACCTGCCGTACCCAGTACCCGGGCGTGGTCAGCTCCGCGCCGGCGACCTCACCGGCCAGGTTCGACACGATGGGGATGCGTGGCGTACGGAACTCCACGGTCGCCAGCACCTGCTCGAACTCGGCGAGCATCGGCTCCATCCGCGCCGAGTGGAACGCGTGCGAGACCGTCAGCCGCTTGGTACGCCGCCCCTCCGCGGCCAGCTTCGCCGCCAGCTCCAGCACCGGCTCCTCGTCCCCGGACAGCACCAGCGACCGCGGCCCGTTCACCGCCGCCACCGACACCCCCTCCGGCAACTCCACCAGTTGGTCCTCGGCCACCTGCACCGCGACCATCGCCCCACCGGAAGGCAGCGCCTGCATCAGCCGGCCCCGCGCCGCCACCACCCGGCAGGCGTCCTCCAGCGACCACACCCCGGCCGCGTACGCCGCCGCCAGCTCACCGATGGAGTGACCCACCAGCACATCCGCCCGCACACCCCACGAGGCGACCAGCTCGAACAGCGCCACCTCCAGCGCGAACAACGCCGGCTGCGCCCATTCGGTGCGCTGAAGCACCGCGTCGTCACCGCCGAAGACGACCTCCTTCAACGGCCGCTCCAGCAGTACGTCCAACTGCCCGCACACCTCGTCGAAGGCGGCCGCGAACGCCGGGAACGCCTCGTACAGCTCCCGGCCCATCCCGGCGCGCTGCGCGCCCTGGCCGGTGAACAGCAGCGCCGCTCCCCCGTCACCGGCGACACCCCGCACCAGGCCCGGAGCGCTCGCGCCCTCGGCCAGCGCCTCCAGCCCGGCCAGCAACTCCTCGCGTTCCCGGCCGACCACGACCGCCCGGTGCTCCAGCACCGCACGCGTCCCGGCAAGCGACCACGCCACGTCCAGCGCGCCGAGGTCGGGCCGGCCGACGAGACGGTCCCGCAGTCGTGCGGCCTGGGCGCGCAGTGCCGCCTCACTGCGGCCGGAGATCACCCACGGTGTCACCGGCAGGGCCGCGGACGGCGTCGCCGGTCCGGTCCGGTCCTCCGCCGGAGCGGTCTCGGGGGGCTGTTCCAGGATGACGTGCGCGTTCGTCCCGCTGATCCCGAACGAGGACACGCCCGCTCGGCGCGGCCGTCCCGTCTCCGGCCACTCCCTGGCCTCGGTGAGCAGTTCGACCGCTCCCGCCGACCAGTCCACCTCCCGCGAGGGCGCGTCCACATGCAGCGTTCGCGGCATCAGTCCGTGCCGCAACGCCAGCACCGACTTGATCAGTCCGGCGACTCCTGCGGCGTACTGGGTGTGTCCGATGTTGGACTTCACCGATCCCAGCAGCAGCGGCCGGTCGTCCGGGCGGTCCTGGCCGTACGTCGCCAGCAGGGCCTGCGCCTCGATCGGGTCGCCCAGGCTGGTCCCGGTGCCGTGTGCCTCCACCATGTCCACGTCCGTCGGCGACAGCCCCGCCGACGCCAGCGCCTGACGGATCACCCGCTGCTGCGACGGACCGTTCGGCGCGGTCAGGCCGTTCGACGCGCCGTCGGAGTTGACCGCCGAGCCACGCACCACCGCCAGGACCGGGCGCCCGTCGCGCACCGCGTCCGACAGCCGTTGCACGGCCAGCACGCCGACGCCCTCTCCCCAGCCGGTGCCGTCCGCGCCGTCGGCGAACGCCTTGCACCGGCCGTCGGGAGCCAGACCGCCCTGCCGCTGGAACTCCACGAACGCGCCCGGCGTCGCCATCACGGTGACGCCGCCGGCGAGGGCCAGGTCGCACTCGCCGTTGCGGAGCGCCTGTGCCGCCAGATGCAGGGTCACGAGCGAGGAGGAGCAGGCCGTGTCCACGGTGACGGCGGGCCCTTCGAGGCCCAGCGCGTAGGCGACGCGGCCGGACATCACGCTGCCCGAGGCACCGGTGAGCGCGTATCCGCCGCCCGCCTCGGCCGAGTTCATCAGCACCGTCGTGTACTCCTGCGGGGTGCCGCCGACGAAGACGCCGGTACGGCTGCCGCGCAGGGCGACCGGATTGAATCCGGCGCGCTCCAGCGCCTCCCAGGACGTCTCAAGCAGCAGCCGCTGCTGCGGGTCCATCGCCAGCGCCTCACGCGGCGAGATCCCGAAGAACGCCGCGTCGAAGTCTCCGGCCTCCGCCAGGAAGGCGCCCTGCCGTGCTCCGCCGGACTCCTCCAGGAAGCTGTTCATGGCGAGTCCGTGCCAGCCCCGGTCGGCGGGGAAGTCCGTCATCTCGTCACGGCCTTCGACGAGGAGCTGCCACAGATCCTCGGGTCCGCGCACACCGCCGGGGAAACGGCAGGCCATGCCCACGATCACGATCGGGTCGTCGTCCGTCGCGCGCAGCACCGGCATCGCCGTTTCCGCGGCGCTGTCGAAGAGCTGCTCGTGGAGGTGGCCGGCGAGCCGGTGCGGTGTGGGATGGTCGAAGACGAGGGTGGCGGGCAGCCGCAGGCCGGTGGCCGTGTTGAGCCGGTTGCGCAGTTCCATCGCGGTCAGCGAGTCGAAGCCGAGGTCCCGGAACGGCTTCGCAGGGGTGATGTCGTCCGTCGTGCTGTGCGTGAGGACGGTCGCCGCCTCGGTGCGGACGAGTTCGAGCAGTCGGTCGTGCTGTTCGGGGACGGTGAGTGCGGCCAGGCTCTGGCGGAGGGCGGAGTCGGTGTCCGCTTCGCCGGTGGTGTCGTCGGATTCTTCGGCGAGTGCCCGCGCGGCCTCGGGAATGTCCTCGATCAACGGCCTGCGACGCGCCATGGCGTACCCGGGAGTGAACCTCCCCCAGTCCATGTCCGTCACCGTCAGCGCCGTCTCGTCCTGCTCCAGCGCCTGACGCAGCGCCTCCACCGCCAGTGCCGGCTCCATCGCCCGCACACCGCGACGCTCAAGCTGCTCGGCCGTGCTGTCCGTCGCCATGCCCGTGGCCTTCCAGCCACCCCACGACACCGACGTCGCCACCGCACCACGTGCCCGGCGCTCCCACGCCAGACCGTCCAGATAGGCGTTCGCCGCCGCGTACGCACCATTGCCCGCACTGCCCCACACCGCGGCGCCCGAGGAGAACAGCACGAACGCGTCCAGCTCCAGCCCGGCCGTCAGCTCGTCCAGGTGACGCGCGCCGAGGGTCTTCGCGGCCATCTGCGCATGCATGTCACGGGGGTCCAGCTCGTGGACAGTGCCGTAGCTGGCGACGCCGGCGGTGTGGAAGACGGCGGTCAGCGGATGCTCGGCCGGGATGTCCGCGATGACGCGGGCGAGGTCCTCCCGGTCGGTGACGTCACAGGCGACCACCGTCACCTCGGTGCCCAACCCGCGCAGTTCCTCGACCAGTTCGCCGACCCCGTCGGCCTCCGGGCCACGACGGCTCGTCAGCAGCAGACGGTCAACGCCCTCACCGGCCAGCCAGCGGGCGAGATGACCGCCGACACCGCCGGTGCCACCCGTGATCAGCACGGTGCCCTGCGGCTTGAACTCCCGCACCGGCACCGCACCCGCGCCCAGCGGCGCCCGCACCAGACGGCGCCCGTACACGCCCGAGGACCGCACCGCGACCTGGTCCTCGCCCTCACCGGCCGCCAGCACCGCCACCAGCGCGGACGACACCCGCGCATCCCACTCGACGGGAACGTCCACCAGACCGCCCCACACAGCGGGCAGCTCCAGACCGACGACCTGACCCCACGCCCACAACGACGTCTGCGCCGCGCGGACGGCATCGTCCGAACCCACGGCCGCGGCACCCCGCGTCAGCACCCACAGCGGCGCCGACAACCCGGCATCCCCATGCGCCTGCACCAGCGCGAGCGACGACGCCAACGCGGCGTCCTCGTCCCACGCCAGCAGCGACACGACACCCGCGATCTCACCCGCCCCGGCGAACCACTCCGCCAAAGCCCCACGATCCACAGGCGCGTCCAGCACCCGCACCTCGGCACCCGCCGCGGCCAGCGCCTGCGTGACCGGCTCCACCGGAGCCTCCGGACCGGAACCGACCACCAGCCACACACCACTCAGGGAAGCCGCCGACGGCACCGTCACCGAACGCCACACCGTCCGGTACCGCCACGAGTCGATGATCGTCTGCGTACGACGGCCGTTGCGCCAGGCCGACAACGCCGGAACCACCGACTCCCACGCCTCGGGGTCCGCCCCGTCGACGAGCGAGACCACGCTGTCGATGTCCGCGCGCTCCACCGCGACCCAGAACGCCGCATCCACCGGATCGGTCGTTCCACCGGCCTCCTGGCCGGGCTGCACGACGTCTTCGATCCAGTAGCGATCGTGCTGGAAGGCGTAGGTGGGAAGGTCCACCCGGCGGGCGCCGCTACCGGCGTACACCACCGACCAGTCCACCGGGACACCGGCGACGTACGCCTCGGCCAGCGATGCCAGCAGGCGCTGGACGCCGCCTTCGTCACGCCGCAGCGAACCCACGGCGGTCCCCGCGCCGTACACGCCCTCCAGGGTTTCCTGGACGGCCACGGTCAGGACCGGGTGGGGGCTGGACTCGACGAAGAAGTGGTGTTCCTGTTCGGCCAGCAGACGCGTCACCGGCTCGAAGTTGACCCGCTCACGCAGGTTCGTCACCCAGTACCGGGCATCCAGCCCGGCCGTGTCCAGCCGCTCACCGGTCACCGTCGAATAGAAGGCCACCGACGACGACTGCGGCTTCAACTCGGCCAGCTCCGCCAGCAGATCCTCGTTCAACGCGTCCACCTGCGCCGAGTGGGAGGCGTAGTCCACCGCGATACGACGGGCCCGCACCCCCGCCTCCTCGCACTCCGCCAACAGCGCGTCCAGCGCCTCGACCTCACCGGAGACCACCACCGAGGACGGCCCGTTCACCGCCGCCACCCCGATCCGGCCCTCGAACCGGGCCAGACGCTCCTCCACCTCAGCCACCGGAAGCGCCACCGAGACCATCCCGCCCCGGCCCGACAGCTTCTCCCGCACCAGCCGCGAGCGCACCGCGACCACCCGCGCACCGTCCTCCAACGACAACCCACCGGCCACACACGCGGCCGCCACCTCGCCCTGCGAGTGACCCACCACCGCGGCCGGCTCCACCCCGAACGACCGCCACACCGCAGCCAGCGACACCATCACCGCCCACAACACCGGCTGCACCACATCCACCCGCGCCCACAGCGGGTCCTCGGCGTCCCGGAACACCACGTCCTTCAGCGACCAGTCCACGAACGGCGCCAGCGCACGCTCACACGCCACCATCGACTCGGCGAACACCGGCGAGGCATCCCACAACTCCCGCCCCATACCGACCCACTGCGACCCCTGACCCGGGAACACGAACACCACGCCGTTCCCCACATCGCCGGTGCCCCGGACGAGGCCGGGGGCGTCGATGCCGTCGGCGAGGTCGGCGAGGGTGGTGGGCCGGTCCGCGTCCTGGTGGGTGAACAGCACCGCCCGATGGGCAAGGGCGGAGCGGCTCGTCAGCAGCGAGTAGCCGATGTCGGCGGTGCGGAAGCCGGGGTTCGCGTCGAGGTGTGCCTGGAGGCGTGCGGCCTGGGCACGCAGCGCGGCCTCGGTGTTTCCGGACAGCAGCCAGGGCAGCGGCACGGGCCGGACGGTGAACGGCGGCTCGGTGGTGTCCTCCGGCTGTGGCTCCGCGGCGTCGTCCGCCTCGGGGGCCTGCTCCAGGATGACGTGGGCGTTGGTGCCGCTGATCCCGAACGACGACACACCCACGCGGCGTGGGTGCCCCGTCTCCGGCCACTCCCGCGCCTCGGTCAGCAGTTCCACCGCACCCGCCGACCAGTCCACCTGCGTGCTGGGCTTGCCCACGTGCAGGGTCTTGGGCATGACGCCGTGCTGGAGTGCGAGGACGCTCTTGATCACGCCGGCGACCCCGGAAACCGCCTGGGTGTGCGCGATGTTGGACTTGAGCGAGCCCAGCCACAGCGGCCGGCCCTCGTGCCGGTCCTGGCCGTAGGTCGCCAGCAGCGCCTGCGCCTCGATCGGGTCGCCCAGCGTCGTACCGGTGCCGTGCGCCTCGACCATGTCGACGTCCGCCAGGGTCAGGCCGGCGTTGGCCACGGCGGCCCGGATCACCCGCTGCTGCGAGGGACCGTTCGGGGCGCTCAGCCCGTTCGACGCACCGTCCTGGTTCGCCGCCGAGCCACGGATGACCGCCAGCACGGGGTGACCGTTGCGGCGCGCGTCCGACAGGCGCTCCAGCAGGACCATGGCGACGCCCTCGCCCCAGCCGATGCCGTCGGCGTCGTCGGAGAAGGCCTTGCAGCGGCCGTCCGCGGCCAGGCCGCGCTGCCGGGCGAAGGTGACGAACGCCGACGAGGTGGCCATGACGGCGACGCCACCGGCGAGCGCCAGGGAACAGTCGCCCTGCCGGAGCGAGTGCACGGCGGAGTGCAGCGCGACGAGAGAGGACGAGCAGGCCGTGTCGATGGTCACCGCCGGGCCCTCCAGGCCCAGCACGTAGGACACGCGGCCGGACATGATGCTCGCGGAACCGCCCGTGATCGCGTACCCCTGGTCGGTCGGGGAGTTCATCAGCTTGACGGTGTGCTCGATGGCGGTGCCTCCGACGAACACGCCGGTGCGGCTGCCGCGCAGTGTGTGCGGGTCGATACCCGCGCGCTCCAGGGCCTCCCACGACGTCTCCAGCAGCAGCCGCTGCTGCGGGTCCATGGTCAGGGCCTCGCGGGGGGAGATCCCGAAGAAGGAGGCGTCGAAGGCGCCCGGATCGCGCAGGAACGCGCCCTCCCGGGTGTACGTCGTCCCCGGCCGGTCGGGGTCGCTGTCGAAGAGCGAGGACAGGTCCCATCCCCGGTCGTCGGGGAATTCGCTCACCCCGTCGACCTCATCGATCACCATCTGCCACAGCTGCTCGGGCGAGTCGACGCCGCCGGGCAGCCGGCAGGCCATTCCCACGATGGCAAGGGGCTCTCGCGCGCGGTCCTGACTGTCCTTGAGCTGCTGGCGGGTCTGCTGCAGTTCGGCCGTGACCCTGCGCAGATAGGTGCGGAGTTTGTCCTCAGTCATCGTGAAATTCCCACTCTGAAGCAGTTGAGAGCCCGGCTGGTACCTGTTCAGGACACGCCAAGGTCGCGGTCGATGAAGTCGAAGATCTCGTCGTCGGTGGCGGCTTCGAGATCGGTCGTCGTGGCGTCCTTCTCAGCGGTGCTGAGCTGGGTGATGAGGTCACGAAGGTGATCGACGATGTCCTCGCGTGCCTGCGGATCGGTGGCCACGCTGTCCAGCGCTTCGCCGATCCGCGTCAGCTCCCGCCTGATGTCGAGAACGTCGCTGATGCCCTGCTGCCCGTCCTCGGCGAGGTCGGTGTGCAGAAGGTCGGCGACGCGCTCGGAGTTGGGGTGGTCGAAGACGAGGGTGGCGGGCAGCCGCAGCCCGGTCGCCTTCTGCAGCCGGTTGCGCAGCTCCATCGCGGTCAGCGAGTCGAAGCCCAGGTCCTTGAACGGCCGGCTCGGCGTGATCTCCGCCGTGGACCCGTGCGCCAGCACCTGCGCGGCCTCCTGCCGCACCATCCCCAGCAGCAACGCCCGCTGCTCCGCCTCGGTCAGCCCCGCAAGCCGCTCCCGCAGCCCCGCACCGGCCGCCTCGTCCGCTGCCTCCGGCTCGGGGTCGGTCACGTCGCGCAGTGCCCGGGCGGCTTCGGGGACGTCCTCCAGCAGCGGCCGCCGCCGGGCCATCGCATACCCGGGGGTGAACAGCGCCCAGTCCATGTCGGCGACCGTCACCGACACCTCGTCCTGCTCCAGCACCTGACGCAGTGCTCGCACCGCCAGTGCCGGATCCAGCAACCGCACCCCGCGACGCGACAGCTGCGCCGCCGTCTCGCCCTCCGCCATGCCGGTGGCCTGCCAGCCACCCCACGACACCGAAGCCCCGGCGAGGCCCTGCGCCCGGCGCTCCCGCACCAGACCGTCCAGGAAACCGCCCGCAGCGGCGTTGGCCCCGTTGCCTCCGCTCCCCCACACGACCGCACCGGAGGAGAACACCACGAACGCGTCCAGCTCCAGCCCGGCCGTCAGCTCGTCCAGGTGACGGGCGCCGGCCACACGAGCCGACATCACTTCGCCGAAGTGTTCCGGAGTCGCTTCGGCGACCTGGGCGTAGCCCGAGGTGCCGGCGGTGTGGAAGACGGCGGTCAGCGGATGCTCGGCCGGGATGTCCGCGATCACCTGTGCTAGGGCTGCGCGGTCGGTGACGTCACAGGCGGCCACCGTCACCTCGGTGCCCAACGCCCGGAGTTCCTCGACCAGTTCACGTGCCCCGTCGGCCTCCGGGCCACGACGGCTCACCAGCAGCAGACGGTCAACACCCTCACCGGCCAGCCAGCGCGCGAGATGACCGCCGACACCGCCGGTGCCACCCGTGATCAGCACGGTGCCCTGCGGCTTGAACTCCCGCACCGGCACCGCACCCGCGCCCAGCGGCGCCCGCACCAGACGACGGGCGTACACGCCCGAGGACCGTACGGCGACCTGGTCCTCGCCGTCACCGGCCGCCAGCACCGCCACCAGCGCGGACGACACCCGCGCATCCCACTCGACGGGAACGTCCACCAGACCGCCCCACACAGCGGGCAGCTCCAGACCGGCCACCTGACCCCACGCCCACAGCGCCGACTGCCCAGCACGCACCACGTCCCCGGCACCCACCGCCGCCGCGCCCTGGGTCAGCACCCACACCGGCGCCGACAACCCGGCATCCGCGTGCGCCTGCACCAGCGCCAGCGACGACGCCAACGCGGCATCCTCGTCCCACGCCAGCAGCGACACCACACCCGCGATCTCACCCGCCCCGGCGAACCACTCCGCCAAAGCCCCACGATCCACAGGCGCATCCAGCACCCGCACCTCGGCACCCGCCCCGGCCAGCGCCTGAGTGACCCGCTCCACCGGAGCCTCCGGACCGGAACCGACCACCAGCCACACACCACTCAAGCGGGCCTGGAGGGACATGCCGTTGGCGCGCCATTCGGTGCGGTAGCGCCAGGAGTCGAGGGTCGTCTGCGACCGCCGGCCCTTGCGCCAGGCCGACAGCGCCGGCAGCCAGGCCTCGGCGGCCTCGATGGAGGCGGAGTCCATGCCGTCGGAGGCGTCGAGCACCTGGGCGAGATCCGCCAGGTCCTCCCGCTCGACGGCGTCCCAGAAGGCGGCATCCACCTCGTCCGTCGACGCGGTGTCGATCTCGCCGCCGATGGTGACGCCTTCGAGCCAGTAGCGCTGGTGCTGGAAGGCGTAGGTGGGCAGGTCCACCCGGCGGGCGCCGCTTCCGGCGAACGCCACCGACCAGTCCACCGGGACACCCGCGACGTACGCCTCGGCCAGCGACGCCAGGAGCCGCCGGGCACCGCCCTCCTCACGCCGCAGCGAACCCAGGGCCACGACCGGGCGGTCCGCCGCCTCGCCGGTCTCCGTCACCGCCACGGTGAGCACCGGGTGAGGGCTGGACTCGACGAAGACCCCGGCCCCCTTCTCCGCCAGCAGACGCGTGACCGGCTCGAAGTTGACCCGCTCACGCAGGTTCGTCACCCAGTACCGGGCATCCAGCCCGGCCGTGTCCAGCCGCTCACCGGTCACCGTCGAATAGAACGCCACCGACGACGACCGCGGCTTCAACTCGGCCAGCTCCGCCAGCAGATCCTCGTTCAACGCATCCACCTGCGCCGAGTGGGAGGCGTAGTCCACCGCGATACGACGGGCCCGCACCCCCGCCTCCTCGCACTCCACCAGCAGCGCGTCCAGCGCCTCGACCTCACCCGACACCACCACCGACGACGGCCCGTTCACCGCCGCCACCCCGATCCGGCCCTCGAACCGGGCCAAACGCTCCTCCACCTCAGCCACCGGAAGCGCCACCGAGACCATCCCGCCCCGGCCCGACAACTTCTCCCGCACCAGCCGCGAGCGCACCGCGACCACCCGCGCACCGTCCTCCAACGACAACCCACCAGCCACACACGCAGCAGCCACCTCACCCTGCGAGTGACCCACCACCGCCGCCGGCTCCACCCCGAACGACCGCCACACCGCAGCCAGCGACACCATCACCGCCCACAACACCGGCTGCACCACATCCACCCGCGCCCACAACGGGTCCTCCGCGTCCCGGAACACCACGTCCTTCAGCGACCAGTCCACGAACGGCGCCAGCGCACGCTCACACGCCACCATCGACTCCGCGAAGACCGGCGAGGCATCCCACAACTCCCGCCCCATACCGACCCACTGCGACCCCTGACCCGGGAACACGAACACGATGCGTCCGTGAGCCTCGGCCGTGCCCGCGATCACATCCGGGCTCGGCTCCTGGGCCGCCAAGGCGCGGACGCCCTCCGTCAGCGCCGCCAGGTCGCTGCCGACCACGACCGCGCGGTGCTCCAGGCCGGCGCGCGTCGTCGCGAGCGAGAACGCCACGTCGGCAGGGTCGAGGTCAGGTGTGCGCTCCACCAGGTCGCGCAGGCGCTGTGCCTGGCCGCGCAGGGCACCGCCGGATCGGGCGGAGATCACCCAGGGGACGACGGACGTCGCCAGTGCCGGGGTCGCCGGGCTGTCGGTGCCGGGCCGGGCCGGTGCCTCCTCGTCCGCCGGTGCCTCTTCGATGATCACGTGCGCGTTGGTGCCGCTGATTCCGAACGAGGAGACGCCCGCGCGGCGCGGCTGCTCCGTCTGGGGCCATTCCCGTGCGTCGGTCAGCAGCTCCACGTCACCCGCGGACCAGTCGACCTCGGGCGTCGGCTCGTCCACGTTGAGCGTCTTGGGCATCAGTCCGTTCCGCAACGCCAGTACGGACTTGATGACGCCCGCGACGCCGGCGGCGGCACCCGTGTGGCCGATGTTCGTCTTCACGGAGCCGAGCCACAGCGGCCGGTCGGCCGGGCGGTCCTGGCCGTAGGTGGCGAGCAGTGCCTGCGCCTCGATCGGGTCACCGAGCTTGGTGCCCGTGCCGTGCGCCTCGACCATGTCCACGTCCGCCGGCGTCAGGCCCGCGTTGGCCAGCGCGGCACGGATCACCCGCTGCTGCGACGGTCCGTTCGGGGCGCTCAGGCCGTTCGACGCACCGTCCTGGTTGATCGCCGAGCCACGGATCACCGCGAGCACCTCGTGACCGTTGCGGCGCGCGTCCGACAGGCGCTCCAGAACGATCATGCCGACGCCCTCGCCCCAGCCGATGCCGTCGGCCGCCGCCGCGAACGCCTTGGTACGTCCGTCCTGCGAGAGTCCGCCGAGCGTGTCGAACTCCGCGAACGCTCCCGGCGTGGCCATGAGGCCCACACCGCCGGTCAGCGCGAGGGAGCACTCCCCGTTGCGCAGCGCCTGGGCGGCGAGGTGCAGGGCGACCAGCGAGGACGAGCACGCCGTGTCCACGCTGACGGCGGGCCCTTCGAGGCCGAGGGAGTAGGAGATCCGCCCGGACATGACGCTTCCGGAGGATCCGGTGACGGCATAGCCCTGGCTGGTCGGCGAATTCATGAGCAGGGCGCCGTACTCGACCGCCGTACCGCCCACGAAGACGCCGGTGTCGCTGCCGCGCAGCGACTGCGGGTCGATGCCGGTCCGTTCCACGGCCTCCCACGAAGCCTCCAGCAGCAGTCGCTGCTGCGGGTCCATCGCCATGGCCTCACGCGGCGAGATCCCGAAGAAGCCGGCGTCGAAGTCGCCCGCCTCGTGCAGGAATCCGGCACGGCGGAGGCTGCCGAGGTTCCAGCGGTCCCAGCCTCGGTAGGAGGGGAAGTCGGACAGCCCCTCGCGGTTCTCCACCACCAGCTGCCACAGGTCCTCCGGGGAGGCCACCCCGCCCGAGTAACGGCAGGCCATGCCGACGATCGCGAGCGGCTCGTCGTCCGCGGCCCGGACGACCTCGGTGGGCCGTACGGCGTCGGCGTCGGTGCCGAGGAGTTCACCGCGCAGGAGGGCGGCGAGCTGTCGAGGGTTGGGGTAGTCGAAGACGAGGGTGGCGGGCAGCCGCAGTCCGGTCGCCTTCTGCAGCCGGTTGCGCAGCTCCATCGCGGTCAGCGAGTCGAAGCCGAGGTCCTTGAACGGCCGCTCGGGGGTGATCTCGGCGGTGGAGGAGTGAGCCAGGATGCCGGCGGCCTCGTCGCGCACGAGGTCCAGCAGCAGGTCGAGCTGTTCGGCCTGGCCGAGTGCCGCGAGCTCCGCCCGGAAGGCCGATCCGCCCGTGTCCTCGCCGGTGGTGTCGTCGGATTCTTCGGCGAGTGCCCGCGCGGCCTCGGGAATGTCCTCGATCAACGGCCTGCGACGCGCCATGGCGTACCCGGGAGTGAACCTCCCCCAGTCCATGTCCGTCACCGTCAGCGCCGTCTCGTCCTGCTCCAGCGCCTGACGCAGCGCCTCCACCGCCAGTGCCGGCTCCATCGCCCGCACACCGCGACGCTCAAGCTGCTCGGCCGTGCTGTCCGTCGCCATACCCGTGGCCTTCCAGCCACCCCACGACACCGACGTCGCCACCGCACCACGTGCCCGGCGCTCCCACGCCAGACCGTCCAGATAGGCGTTCGCCGCCGCGTACGCACCATTGCCCGCACTGCCCCACACCGCGGCGCCCGAGGAGAACAGCACGAACGCGTCCAGCTCCAGCCCGGCCGTCAGCTCGTCCAGGTGACGCGCGCCGAGGGTCTTCGCGGCCATCTGCGCATGCATGTCACGGGGGTCCAGCTCGTGGACAGTGCCGTAGCTGGCGACGCCGGCGGTGTGGAAGACGGCGGTCAGCGGATGCTCGGCCGGGATGTCCGCGATGACGCGGGCGAGGTCCTCCCGGTCGGTGACGTCACAGGCGACCACCGTCACCTCGGTGCCCAACCCGCGCAGTTCCTCGACCAGTTCGCCGACCCCGTCGGCCTCCGGGCCACGGCGGCTCGTCAGCAGCAGCCGGTCAACGCCCTCACCGGCCAGCCAGCGGGCGAGATGACCGCCGACACCGCCGGTGCCACCCGTGATGAGTACGGTGCCCTGCGGCTTGAACTCCCGCACCGGCACCGCACCCGCGCCCAGCGGCGCCCGCACCAGACGGCGCCCGTACACGCCCGAGGACCGCACCGCGACCTGGTCCTCGCCCTCACCGGCCGCGAGCACCGCCGCCAGCCACGACGCCGCCTTCTCGTCCCACACGTCGGGAACGTCCACCAGACCGCCCCACACAGCGGGCAGCTCCAGACCGGCCACCTGACCCCACGCCCACAGCGCCGACTGCCCAGCACGCACCACGTCCCCGGCACCCACCGCCGCCGCGCCCTGGGTCAGCACCCACACCGGCGCCGACAACCCGGCATCCGCGTGCGCCTGCACCAGCGCCAGCGACGACGCCAACGCGGCATCCTCGTCCCACGCCAGCAGCGACACCACACCGGCGATCTGACCCGCTTCGGCGAACCGCTCCGCCAAAGCCCCACGGTCCGCAGGCGCCGCCTCCAGCACGCGTACCTCGGCACCCGCCGACGCCAGCGCCTGAGTGACCTGCTCCAGGGGAGCGTCCTGGCCGGGGCTGACCACCAGCCACACACCACTCAGGGAAGCCGCCGACGGCACCGTCACCGAACGCCACAGAGTCCGGTAGCGCCAGGAATCCAGTACCGCTCGCTCCTGGCGCCCCTTGCGCCAAGCCGACAGCGCCGGGACGACGCTCTCCCAGGCCTGCTGGTCGACCCCGTCGACGAGCGAGGCCACGCTCTCGATGTCCGCGCGCTCGACGGCGCCCCAGAACGCCGCATCCACCGGGTCGGTCGTCCCACCGCTGTTCTGACCGGGCAGTACTGCGCCGTCGAGCCAGTAATGCTGGTGCTGGAAGGCGTAGGTGGGCAGGTCCACGGACCGGGCGCCGGTGCCGTCGTAGGCCTTGGCCCAGTCGACGGGCACCCCGGCGACGTATGCCTCGGCCAGCGAGGACAGCAGCCGCCGGGCGCCGCCCTCCTCGCGTCGCAGCGAACCCACGGCCACGACCGGGCGGTCCGCCGCCTCGCCGGTCTCCGTCACCGCGACCGTCAGGACCGGGTGGGGGCTGGATTCGACGAAGAAGTGGTGTTCCTGTTCGGCCAGCAGGCGCGTGACGGGCTCGAAGTTGACCCGCTCACGCAGGTTGGTCACCCAGTACCGGGCGTCCAGCCCGGCCGTGTCCAGCCGCTCACCGGTCACCGTCGAATAGAACGCCACCGACGACGACCGCGGCTTCAACTCGGCGAGCTCGGAGAGCAGTTCGTCGTTGAGAGCGTCGACCTGCGCCGAGTGGGAGGCGTAGTCCACCGCGATACGACGGGCCCGCACCCCCGCCTCCTCGCACTCCACCAGCAGCGCGTCCAGCGCCTCGACCTCACCCGAGACCACCACCGACGACGGACCATTCACCGCCGCCACCCCGACCCGGCCCTCGAACCGGGCCAGACGCTCCTCCACCTCAGCCACCGGAAGCGCCACCGAGACCATCCCACCCCGGCCCGACAGCTTCTCCCGCACCAGCCGCGAACGCACCGCGACCACCCGCGCACCGTCCTCCAACGACAACCCACCGGCCACACAGGCGGCGGCGACCTCACCCTGCGAGTGACCCACCACCGCCGCCGGCTCCACCCCGAACGACCGCCACACCGCAGCCAGCGACACCATCACCGCCCACAACACCGGCTGCACCACATCCACCCGCGCCCACAACGGGTCCTCGGCGTCCCGGAACACCACGTCCTTCAGCGACCAGTCCACGAACGGCGCCAGCGCACGCTCACACGCCACCATCGACTCGGCGAACACCGGCGAGGCATCCCACAACTCCCGCCCCATACCGACCCACTGCGACCCCTGACCCGGGAACACGAACACCACGCCGGATTGCACGGCGCGCCCGGTGACCATGCCGGACGCCTGCCCGCCTTCGGCCACCGCCCGCATCCCGGCCAGCAACTCCTCCCGGTCCGCGCCCAGCACCACCGCACGCTGCTCGAACGCCGATCGCGACCCCACCAGCGAGAAGCCCACGTCCAGCGGGCCCGCTTCCGGCCGCTGCGTCAGATGCTCCACCAGCCGCGTCGCCTGCGCCCGCAACGCGGTCTCCGAGCGGCCCGACACGACCCACGGCACCACCGGCGAGGACACCGGGGCCACGGATCCGTCCCGCTGCTCGACCACTGCCGCGGTCTGCGGAGCCTCCTCCAGAATCAGGTGCGCGTTCGTCCCGCTGATCCCGAACGAGGAGACGCCCACGCGGCGCGGCCGACCCGTCTGGGGCCACTCCCGTGCCTCGGTCAGCAGCTCCACCGCACCCGCCGACCAGTCGACCTCAGGCGTCGGCTCGTCGACATGCAGGGTCTTCGGCATCAGTCCGTTCCGCAGCGCCAGTACGGACTTGATGACGCCCGCGACACCGGCGGCGGCACCCGTGTGGCCGAAGTTGGACTTCACCGAGCCCAGCCACAGCGGCCGGCCCTCGTGCCGGTCCTGGCCGTAGGTCGCCAGCAGCGCCTGCGCCTCGATCGGGTCACCGAGCTTGGTGCCCGTGCCGTGCGCCTCGACCATGTCCACGTCCGCCGGCGTCAGGCCCGCGTTGGCCAGCGCCGTACGGATCACCCGCTGCTGCGACGGTCCGTTCGGGGCGCTCAGGCCGTTCGACGCACCGTCCTGGTTGATCGCCGAGCCACGGATCACCGCGAGCACCTCGTGACCGTTGCGGAGCGCGTCCGACAGGCGCTCCACGACGACCATGCCGACGCCCTCGCCCCAGCCGGTGCCGTCCGCCGAGGCCGCGAACGCCTTGCAGCGACCGTCACCGGCCATGCCGCCGAGCGTGTCGAACTCCGCGAAGGCACCCGGCGTGGCCATGATGGTCACGCCTCCCGCCAGCGCCAGGTCGCACTCGCCGTTGTGGAGGGACTGGGCGGCGAGGTGCAGGGCGACCAGCGAGGACGAGCACGCCGTGTCGACGGTCACCGCGGGGCCTTCGAGGCCCAGTACGTAGGAGACACGGCCGGACATGACACTGCCGAGCGCGCCGGTCATGCCGTAGCCGCCGCCCGCCTCGGAGGAGCCCATCAGCACCGCGGGATAGTCCTGCGGGCCGCCGCCGACGAAGACACCGGTGGCCGAGTTGCGCAGCGACTGCGGGTCGATGCCGGCCTTCTCCACGGCCTCCCACGACACCTCCAGCAGCAGCCGCTGCTGCGGGTCCATCGAGGTCGCCTCGCGCGGGGAGATGCCGAAGAAGGAGGCGTCGAAGTCACCGGCTCCCTGGAGGAATCCGGCCTGGTCGACCGCGGGCGCGCCCCAGCGCTCCCAGCCCCGGTCGGTGGGGAAGTCGGACAGTTCGTCCCGGCCTTCGGCCAGCACGCGCCACAGGCCTTCGGCGTCGAGCACGCCACCGGGGTAGCGGCAGGCCATGCCGACGATCGCGAGCGGTTCGTCGTCCGCGGGCCGGGCGGTGGGCACCACCGTGCCGGAACCCGGCTCGGTGTCGACGAGTTCGGCGCGCAGCATGGCGGCCAGTCGTTCCGGGTCGGGGTGGTCGAAGACGAGGGTGGCGGGCAGCCGCAGCCCGGTCGCCTTCTGCAGCCGGTTGCGCAGCTCCATCGCGGTCAGCGAGTCGAAGCCAAGGTCCTTGAACGGCCGGCTCGGCGTGATCTCCGCCGTGGACCCGTGCGCCAGCACCTGCGCGGCCTCCTGCCGCACCATCCCCAGCAGCAACGCCCGCTGCTCCGCCTCGGTCAGCCCCGCAAGCCGCTCCCGCAGCCCCGCACCGGCCGCTCCGGAGTCCTCCTCGTCCGCGAGCTCCCCGGCCTGCCGCAACGCCTGGGCGGCTTCGGGCACGTCCTCGATCAGCGGCCGCCGCCGCGCCATCGCATACCCGGGGGTGAACAGCGCCCAGTCCATGTCGGCGACCGTCACCGACACCTCGTCCTGCTCCAGCACCTGACGCAGTGCTCGCACCGCCAGTGCCGGATCCAGCAACCGCACCCCGCGACGCGACAGCTGCGCCGCCGTCTCGCCCTCCGCCATGCCGGTGGCCTGCCAGCCACCCCACGACACCGAAGCCCCGGCGAGGCCCTGCGCCCGGCGCTCCCGCACCAGACCGTCCAGGAAACCGCCCGCAGCGGCGTTGGCCCCGTTGCCTCCGCTCCCCCACACGGCCGCACCGGAGGAGAACACCACGAACGCGTCCAGCTCCAGCCCGGCCGTCAGCTCGTCCAGGTGACGGGCGCCGGCCACACGAGCCGACATCACTTCGCCGAAGTGTTCCGTGGTCGCTTCGGCGACCTGGGCGTATCCGGACAGGCCCGCGGCGTGGAAGACGGCGGTCAGCGGATGCTCGGCGGGAATGCCGGCGACCACCCGGGTCAGGGCTTCGCGGTCGGTCACGTCACACGCCGCGACCGTCACCTGCGCACCCGACTCCCGCAACTCCGCGACCAGCTCGGCCGCGCCCTCGGCGTCCTCACCGCGCCGGCTGACCAGCAGCAGATGCCCCACGCCCTCGCCCACCAGCCAGCGCGCCAGGTGCCCACCGAGACCACCCGTACCGCCAGTGATGAGTACGGTGCCCTGCGGCTTGAACTCCCGCACCGGCACCGCGCCCGCGCCCAGCGGCGCCCGCACCAGACGGCGCCCATAGACACCCGAGGACCGTACGGCGACCTGGTCCTCGCCCTCACCGGCCGCCAGCACCGCCGCCAGCCACGACCCCGCCTTCTCGTCCCACACGTCGGGAACGTCCACCAGACCGCCCCACACACCGGGCAGTTCCAGACCGACGACCTGACCCCACGCCCACAACGACGTCTGCGCCGCGCGGACGGCGTCGTCCGAACCCACGGCCGCCGCACCCTGAGTCAGGACCCATACCGGCGCCGACAGCCCGGCGTCCGCATGGGCCTGCACCAGCGCGAGCGACGACGACAGTGCCTCGTCCTCGTCCCACGCCAGCAGCGACACCACACCGGCGATCTCACCCGCCCCGGCGAACCATTCCGCCAAGGCCCCACGATCCGCAGGCGCCGCCTCCAGCACCCGTGCCTCGGCACCCGCCGACGCCAGCGCCTGAGTGACCTGCTCCACCGGAGCGCCCTTGCCGGGGCTGACCACCAGCCACCGGCCATTCAGTGAAACCGCCGACGGCACCGTCACCGAACGCCACACCGTCCGGTACCGCCACGAGTCGATGACCGTCTGCGTACGACGGCCGTTGCGCCAGGCCGACAGGGCCGGAAGCACCGACTCCCACACCTGCGCGTCCGCCCCGTCCACCAGCGAGGCCACACTCTCGACGTCCGCGCGCTCCACCGCACCCCAGAACGCCGCGTCCGCCGGATCGGACGAACCACCACCGCCCTGCCCCGGCAACACCACGTCGTCCAGCCAGTAGCGCTGATGCTGGAAGGCGTACGTCGGCAGAGCCACCCGGCGGGCGCCGCTCCCGGCGAACGTCACCGACCAGTCCACCGGGACACCGGCGACGTACGCCTCGGCCAGCGAGGTCAGGAACCGCTGAAGACCACCCTCCTCGCGTCGCAGCGAACCCACGGCCACGACCGGGCGGTCCGCCGCCTCGCCGGTCTCCGTCACCGCCACGGTGAGCACCGGGTGAGGGCTGGACTCGACGAAGACCCCGGCCCCCTTCTCCGCCAGCAGGCGCGTGACCGGCTCGAAGTTGACCCGCTCACGCAGGTTCGTCACCCAGTACCGGGCGTCCAGCCCGGCCGTGTCCAGCCGCTCACCGGTCACCGTCGAATAGAACGCCACCGACGACGACCGCGGCTTCAACTCGGCCAGCTCGGAGAGCAGTTCCTCGTTGAGAGCGTCGACCTGCGCCGAGTGGGAGGCGTAGTCCACCGCGATACGACGGGCCCGCACCCCCGCCTCCTCGCACTCCGCCAGCAGCGCGTCCAGCGCCTCGACCTCACCGGACACCACCACGGAGGACGGCCCGTTCACCGCCGCCACCCCGATCCGGCCTTCGAACCGGGCCAGCCGCTCTTCCACCGCCTCCACCGGAAGCGCCACCGAGACCATTCCGCCCCGGCCCGACAGCTTCTCCCGCACCAGCCGCGAGCGCACCGCGACCACCCGCGCACCGTCCTCCAACGACAACCCACCAGCCACACACGCAGCAGCCACCTCACCCTGCGAGTGACCCACCACCGCCGCCGGCTCCACCCCGAACGACCGCCACACCGCAGCCAGCGACACCATCACCGCCCACAACACCGGCTGCACCACATCCACCCGCGCCCACAACGGGTCCTCGGCGTCGCGGAACACCACGTCCTTCAGCGACCAGTCCACGAACGGCGCCAGCGCACGCTCACACGCCACCATCGACTCGGCGAAGACCGGCGAGGCATCCCACAACTCCCGCCCCATACCGACCCACTGCGACCCCTGACCCGGGAACACGAACACGATGCCGCCGCGGGCCTCGGCCGTGCCCGCGATCACATCCGGGCTCGGCTCCTGGGCCGCCAAGGCGCGGACGCCCTCCGTCAGCGCCGCCAGGTCGCTGCCGACCACGACCGCGCGCTGCTCGAACGCCGACCGTGTCCCGACCAGCGAGAAGCCCACGTCCTTCGGGCTCAGGCCGGGCTGCTGCGTGAGGTGGTCCAGCAGCCGTGCGGCCTGCTCGCGCAGCGCCGCCTCGTTCCGGCCGGTGACCACCCACGGCGTCACCGGCAGCTCCGCCGGCGCGTCCCCGTAGGCCTGTTCCTCCGGTGCGGCCTCGGGAGCCTGCTCCAGGATCACGTGGGCGTTCGTCCCGCTGATTCCGAACGAGGACACACCCACGCGGCGCGGCTGCCCTGTCTCCGGCCATTCCCGTGCCTCGGTCAGCAGCTCCACCGCACCCGCCGACCAGTCGACCTGCGGGGTCGGCTCGTCCACGTGCAGCGTCTTGGGCATGACGCCGTGCTGGAGCGCGAGGGTGGCCTTGATGACGCCGGAGATGCCGGCCGCGGCCTGAGTGTGGCCGATGTTGGACTTCAGGGTGCCGAGCCACAGCGGCCGGTCGGCCGGGCGGTCCTGGCCGTAGGTGGCGAGCAGCGCCTCGGCCTCGATGGGGTCGCCGAGTGTCGTGCCCGTGCCGTGCGCCTCCACCATGTCCACGTCCGCCGGCGTCAGGCCCGCGTTGGCCAGCGCGGCACGGATCACCCGCTGCTGCGACGGTCCGTTCGGCGCGCTCAGGCCGTTCGACGCACCGTCCTGGTTCACCGCCGAGCCACGGATCACCGCCAGCACGGGGTTGCCGTCCCGGAGCGCGTCGGAGAGGCGCTGGATGGCGACGACGCCCGCGCCCTCGCCCCAGCCGGTGCCGTCCGCCGAGGCCGCGAACGCCTTGCAGCGGCCGTCGCCGGCCGATCCGCCGGTCGCGGAGAACTCGGCGAAGATGGAGGGGGTGACCAGCACCAGGACGCCGCCCGCGAGGGCGAGGTCGCATTCGCCGGTGCGCAGCGACTTGATGGCGAGGTGCAGGGCGACGAGGGAGGAGGAGCACGCCGTGTCCACGGTCACCGCGGGGCCTTCCAGGCCCAGCACGTAGGACACGCGGCCGGAGAGCACGCTGCCCGGGGCGCCGGTGAGCGCGTAACCGCCCGCGGCTTCCTCCGAGTTCATCACCAGCGCGCCGTACTCCTGCGGGGCTCCGCCGATGAACACCCCGGTCCGGCTGCCCTTGAGCGTGCCGGGGTCGATACCGGCCCGTTCCAGTGCCTCCCAGGAGGTCTCCAGCAGCAGCCGCTGCTGCGGGTCCATCGCCCTGGCCTCACGCGGAGAGATGCGGAAGAAGGCGGGGTCGAAGTTCCCGGCGTCGTGGAGGAAGGCACCCGTCCGTGCGGTGGGCACGTCCCAGTTCTCCCAGCCGCGGTCGGTGGGGAAGTCGGACATGACGTCCCGGCCTTCGGAGACCAGCCGCCACAGGCCCTCGGTGTCGCGCACGCCGCCGGGGTAGCGGCAGCCGATGCCGACGATCGCGACGGGCTCCGAAGAGGCGGAGGCGAGTTGCTGGTTCTGCCGCCGCAGCCGCTCGTTCTCCAGCAGCGAGGCCCGCAGCGCGTCGACGACCTCCGACATGGAACTGCTCATGCTCAACTCCCACTCACGTGTTTCGTCAATGCGCGAAAGACAGGCCTGTTTGCAGGCTATGAGGCCGGGACCTGGATCCCGGCCCCAGTTCAGGACCACGAACACCCCTAAGTTCTGCGCCGGTGGTGCAGGTAGGGGCGGGGTTTCAGGACAGGCCGAACTCGTCGTCGAGCAGGGAGACGAGTTCCTCGGCGCTCACCGAGTCGAGGTCGACGTCCGTCGCCGACTGCTCCTCGCCGGTTTCCTCCAGCGTTGCCAGCAGCACCCGCAGCCGGGTCGCCATCGCCCCGCGGTCCTCGGTGCTGCCGGGCCCCATCGAGCGGACCGCGGTCTCCAGTTCGCGCAGGGCGAGCAGGGCCGGGTCGGTGGCGGTGACGGGGTCCAGCTCCATGCCGTCCAGCAGCCGCGCGGCCAGGGCCCGGGAGTTGGGGTGGTCGAACACCAGGGTCGCGGGAAGCCGTACCCCGGTGAGGGTGCTGAGGCGGTTGCGGAGGTCGACGGCCATGAGGGAGTCGAAACCGAGGCTCTTGAACGCCTTGGTGACCGGGACGGCGTCCGTGGACGGCAGGGCGAGCACCGAGGCGACCTCGGTCCTCACGAGGTTCTCCAGGGCGCCGATCCGGTCGTCGTGCGACAGGGGCCGCAGCCGCTCACGGAGCCCTGACAGGCCGGTGGCGGCCTCGTCGGCGCGGCGTCGGGGTGGGGGCACCAGGGCGCGCAGCGCGGCGGGCAGGGCCGCCCGGTCGGCCGTGGACAGCCCGCCCGGCTCGAACCGGAAGGGCAGCAGCACGGGTTCGCCGGTGGCGTGGGCCGCGTCGAACAGAGCCAGGCCTTCCTCCGGGGTGAGCGGCTGCATGCCCGAGCGTGCGATGCGCCGCAGGTCGGCGGCGGCCAGCTGGGCGGTCATGCCGGCGCTGCTCTCCCAGGGGCCCCAGGCGAGCGAGAGCGCGGGCAGGCCGTCCGCCCGGCGCTTCAGGCACAGGGCGTCCAGGTAGGCGTTGGCGGCGGCGTAGGCGGACTGGCCGCCGCCGCCGAGGGCTCCGGCGAGGGAGGAGCAGACGACGAAGGCGCCGAGGCCGAGGGGTGCGGTGAGGTCGTGCAGGTTCACCACGGCGTCGATCTTCGGCCGCAGGACGCGGTCGACCTGTTCGTCGGTGAGCGAGGCGAGCAGCCCGTCGTCGACGACGCCCGCGGCGTGCACGACGGCGGTCAGGGGTGCCGTCTCGGGGATCGTGTCGAGTACGGCGGCCAGGGCGTCCCGGTCGGCCGTGTCGCAGGCGGCGACCCGGACGTCGGCTCCCGCTTCGGCCAGTTCCCGGCGCAGGCCGGCCATGCCGGGCGCGTCCTCGCCGCGGCGGCCGAGCAGCAGCAGATGGCGTACGCCGTGCTGCTGGACGAGGTGCCGGGCGAGCAGCCCGCCGATCATGCCGCCCGCGCCGGTGACCAGGGTGGTGCCGTCGGCGGGCCACGGGCCGTCGGGCGCCGGGGCTTGGGCGGTGTGGCGGGACAGGACCGGTACGAGGGTCGCGTCGCCGCGGATCGCGAACTGGTCGGCTTCGGTGCCCTCGGCCCGGGCCAGTACCTGCGACCGGGTCAGGTCGTCGAGCGTGGTGCCGGTGTCGAGGTCGACCAGGAGCAGCCGGTCGGGGTGTTCGAGCTGGGCGCTGCGGGCCAGGCCCCACACCGCGCTGTGCGCCAGGTCCCGTACGCCGTCGCCGGGCCGGGCCTCGATGGCGCCGCGGGTGCACAGCACCAGCCGGCTCTTGACGAAGTGTTCGTCCTCCAGCCAGGTGCGCAGGGTGTCGAGGGCGGTGTGCACGGCGGTGCGTGCGGCGGCGGCGTCGATGCCGGTGGTGGGGGCGATCGGCAGGAGGACCTGGTCGGGTGCCGGGCCGCCGTCGGCGAGGTGCCGGCGCAGGGCGGCGAGGTCCGGGTAGTGGTCGATGTCGGGGCTCTGGGGTGCTTCGGGTCCCACCACGGCCCAGCGGACCGTCGGGGCGCCGGCGGCCTCCGGCCGGGCCGCGGGTGTCCAGTCCATGCGGAACAGGGACGAGGTCACGGACGTGCCCAGCTGGGCGCGGGAGACGGCGCGCAGGCTGAGTCCGCCCACGGACACGAGCGGCCGGCCGTCGCCGTCCCAGAGGGCGGCGGTCACCTCGTCGCCGCCGGCTGCGGCCGCGAGGCGGATCCGGCAGGTGGTGGCGCCCGGGGCCGGCACGGCGACGTTCCGCCAGGCGAACGGCAGGAACGGGCCGCTGCCGCGGTCGGCGGAGGGCAGGAACGCGAGGGTGTGCAGGGCGGCGTCGAGCAGCGCGGGGTGGACGCCGAAGGCCTTGGCGTCGTCGGCGGCCTGAGCGGGCAGCGCCACCTCGGCGTAGACCTCGTCGTCCAGCCGCCAGGCCGCGGTCAGGCCCTGGAACACCGGCCCGTAGGCGGTGCCGGCGGCGGCCAGGCCGTCGTAGAACTCGTCCAGCGGGACGGGTTCGGCGCCCTGCGGCGGCCACAGGGTGAGGGGGCCGGCCGGCTGGGGTGCGGGGCCGGCGGTGAGGAGTCCTTCGGCGTGCCGGGTCCACTCGGTGGTGCCGGCGGGGCGGGAGTAGACGGCGACCGGCCTGCGGTCCTCGTCCGTGGCCTCGCCGACGACGACCTGTACGGTGACGCCGCCGCGCTCGGGCAGGACGAGCGGGCTGTGGACGACGAGTTCGTCGACGTGGCCCGCGCCGAGGCGGTCGCCCGCCCACAGGGCCAGTTCGAGGAAGCCGGTGCCGGGGAAGAGGGCGGCGTCCAGGATCCGGTGGTCGGCCAGCCAGGGCTGCGCGGCGAGGGAGAGCTCGCCGGTGAACAGGGTGTCGCCGCCGGTGGCGGAGCGCACCATGGCGCCGATCAGGGGGTGTCCGGTGCCGTCCAGTCCGGCCGAGGACAGGTCGCCGCGTTCGGCGGTGGACTCGGCGGGCCAGTAGGCCGTCCGCTGGAAGGCGTACGTCGGCAGGTCCACCGGGCGGGCCCCGGTGCCTTCGAAGACGGCGTCCCAGTTCACGGCGGTGCCGTGCACATGGGCGCGGGCCAGGGCGGTGAGGAGGGTGTCCGGCTCCGCGCCGGTGCGCCGCAGCAGCGAGGTGCACACCCCGGCGGGGGCGGTGTCGAGGCAGTCCTCGGCCATCGTGGTGAGCGTCGCGTCCGGTCCCAGTTCCAGGAAGGAGGTGACGCCCGCCTCGGTGAGGGCCGCCACGCCGTCGGCGAAGCGGACGGTGTGCCGGGCGTGCCGCACCCAGTACTGCGGGTCGGCGTACTCGTCGGCGCCGAGGACGGCTCCGGTGAGGTTGGAGACGACGGGGATGCGGGGCGCGGCGAAGGACAGCCCGGCGACCAGTGCGGCGAACTCGTCGAGCATGGGGGCCATGAGCGGCGAGTGGAAGGCGTGGCTGACGCCGAGCCTGCGGGTGCGCCGGCCCTGTTCGGTGAAGTGCGTCTCGAGTGCGTCGACGGATGCGGCGGCGCCGGAGAACACCACACTGCGGGGGCCGTTGACGGCGGCGATGTCGACGGTGTCGGTGTGCTCGCCCAGCACGGCGGTGAGCGCCTCGGCGGCCTCTGTCTCCGCGGCCTGCACGGCCAGCATGGCTCCGCCGGCCGGCAGGGCCTGCATGAGGCGGCCGCGGGCGACCACGAGCCGGGCGGCGTCCGGGAGGTCGAGGACGCCTGCCGCGTGGGCGGCGGCGATCTCGCCGACGGAGTGCCCGAGGAGGTAGTCGGGGACGACGCCCCAGGACTCCAGCAGCCGGAACAGGGCCACTTCGAGGGCGAACAGGGCGGGCTGGGTGATCGAGGTCCGGTCGAGTTCGCCGGCCTCGGCGGTGAACACGGTCTCCCGCAGCGGCCTGCCGAGCAGGGGGTCGATGTGGGCGCAGACCTCGTCGAAGGCGCGGGCGAACGCGGGGAAGGCCGCGTACAGCTCGCGTCCCATGCCCGGCCGCTGGGAGCCCTGTCCGGCGAACAGCAGGGCGAGGCCGCCCTCGCCGGCGGTGCCGCGCAGCAGCCCGTCGGGAGCCTGACCGGCCGCGAACTCGGCGAGCCGGGCCAGGGCTTCGGCACGGTCGGTGACCGGCAGCGCGGCCCGGTGCTCCAGTGCGGTGCGCCGGGTGGCCAGGGTGTGGCCGATGTCGGTGACCGAGCCCTCCGGGTGCCGGCGCAGATGCGTCAGGAGGGTCTCCGCCTGGGCGCGCAGGGCGTGTTCGTCGTGCCCGGACAGCAGCCATGGGGTGACCGGCAGGGGCGCCTGGGGCGTGGCCGCGGGCTCCGGCTCGACGGCCTGTTCCAGGATGATGTGGGCGTTGGTGCCGCTGACGCCGAACGAGGAGACCCCGGCCCGGCGCGGGCGGCCGGTCTCGGGCCACGGCCGGGTCTCGGCGAGCAGTTCCACGGCGCCCGCGGACCAGTCGACGTGCGGGGTCGGCTCGTCGAGGTGGAGGGTCCGGGGCAGGACGCCGTGCCGCAGGGCCTGCACCATCTTGATCACTCCGCCGATGCCGGCGGCGGCCTGGCTGTGGCCGATGTTGGACTTCAGCGATCCGAGCAGCAGCGGCTCGGCCCCGTCGCGGTCACGGCCGTAGGTGGCGAGGACGGCCTGGGCCTCGATGGGGTCGCCGAGGGTGGTGCCCGTGCCGTGCGCCTCGACGGCGTCGACGTCGGCGGCGGTCAGTCCGGCCCGTTCGAGCGCCTTCCGGATCACCCGCTGCTGCGAGGGGCCGCTGGGCGCGGTCAGGCCGTTGGAGGCGCCGTCCTGGTTGATGGCGCTGCCCCGCAGGACGGCGAGCACGGGGTGCCCGTTGCGCCGGGCGTCGGAGAGCCGTTCGACCAGGACGACGCCGGTGCCCTCCGCCCAGCCGGTGCCGTCGGCCGCGGCGGCGAACGCCTTGCAGCGGCCGTCGGGCGCGAGACCGCCCTGCTTGGCGAAGTCGTCGAAGAGGAAGGGGCTGGTCATGACGGCGACACCGCCCGCGAGGGCGAGGTCGCAGTCGCCGTCGCGCAGCGCCTGGGCGGCGGTGTGCAGGGCGACCAGCGACGAGGAGCAGGCGGTGTCCACGGTCACGGCGGGGCCTTCCAGGCCCAGGACGTAGGCCACGCGGCCGGAGACCACGCTGGTGGCGGTCCCGGTGACGCCGTATCCGGCCAGGGCCTCGGAGCCGCGCCGGAAGAGGCTGGTGTAGCCGGAGGCGGCGGCGCCGACGAAGACACCCGTGCGGGTGCCGCGCAGCGTGCCGGGGGCGATACCGGCGCGTTCCAGGGCCTCCCAGGACGTCTCGAGGAGCAGCCGCTGCTGCGGGTCCATGGTCAGCGCCTCGCGGGGGGAGATCCCGAAGAACGCGGCGTCGAACTCGGCGACGCGGTCCAGGAATCCGCCCTGCTGCGGTACGGACCCGTCGGCGGGCGGCTCGCTGGTCCAGCCGCGGTCCGCGGGGAAGCCGGAGACGGCGTCCCGCTCGTCCAGGACGAAGTCCCACAGCTGGTCGGGCGAGGTGATGCCGCCGGGGTAGCGGCACGCCATGCCGACGATCACGAGGGGTTCGTCGTCGGTGCGGGGCGTGGCGGGGGTGGGCGCGGCGGCCGCGGGGCTCGCGGGCTCCTGGAGGTCGCCGAGGAGTTCGGCGGCGAGGAAGTCGGCCAGTGCGCCGGGGGTCGGGTGGTCGAAGACCACGGTGACCGGCAGCCGGAAGCCGACGGCGTTCGTCAGCCGGTTGCGGAACTCGACGGCGGTCAGCGAGTCGAAGCCCAGTTCGCGGAAGGGCGCCGTCGAGCCGACCGCGTCGGGGTCGGAGTGCCCGAGCACGGTGGCGGCGTGCGAGCGGACCAGCTGGAGCAGGATCCGCATGCGTTCGGTGCCGGTGAGCGGCACCAGCCGCTCCCGCAGCGAGCCGCCCTCGGCCTCGGCGGCCCGGCGGCCGGACCGGCGGGCCGGGGAGGGCACCAGGGCCCGCATGATGGGCGGGACGCGGCCGGAGGTTCCGGCGAGCGCGGCCGGGTTGAGCTTGGCGGGTACGAGCTGGGCCTGGTCGCCGCGGCACGCCAGGTCGAAGACGGCGAGGCCTTCCTCGCTGCTCATCGGGATGACGCCGCCGCGGCTCATGCGCTGCATGTCACGGTCGTCGAGGTGACCGGACATCTCGCTGCGCTGTTCCCAGAAGCCCCAGGCCAGGGAGAGGCCGGGCAGTCCCTGGGCGCGCCGGTGGGCGGCGAGGGCGTCCAGCATCACGTTGGCGGCCGCGTAGTTGCCCTGGCCGGGGGCGCCCATGGTGCCGGCCATGGAGGAGAACAGCACGAACGCGCTCAGGTCGAGGTCGCGGGTGAGCTCGTGCAGGTTCAGCGCGCCGGTCACCTTGGGACGCAGCACGGCCCTGGTCCGCTCGGCGGTGAGGGATTCGATCAGGCCGTCGTCCAGGGCGCCGGCGGTGTGCAGGACGGCGGTGAGCGGCTGTTCGGCGGGGATGCCCGCGAGGAGGGCGGCCACCTGGTCGCGGTCGGCGATGTCGCAAGCCGCGACGGTCACCCGGGCACCGGCCCGGGTCAGTTCCTCGGCGAGCTCCGTCGCGCCGGGGGCGTCCGGGCCGCGCCGGCTGGTCAGCAGGAGGCTGGTGACGCCGTGCCGGGTGACCAGGTGGCGGGCGAGCAGCGCGCCGAGGGTGCCGGTGCCGCCGGTGATCAGGACGGTGCCGTGCGCGGGGAACGGGTCGCCGGGGACGGTGAGCACGGCCTTGCCGATGAGGGCGGCCTGGCTCAGGGCCCGGAAGGCGGCGCGGGCCTCGCGGATGTCCCAGGTGTTGAGGTGCGGCGGGCGCAGGGTGCCGTCGGCGAACAGCGGGGTGAGCGTGGCCAGCATCTCGTGGATGCGGTCGAGGCCGGCTTCGGGCAGGTCGTAGGCCTGGTAGACGACGCCCGGGTGGGCGGCGGCGACCTGGTCGGGGTCGCGTTTGTCGGTCTTGCCCATCTCCAGGAAGTGTCCGCCGCGGGGCAGCAGCCTCAGGCCCGCGTCGACGAACTCCCCGGCCAGACAGTCCAGGACGACGTCCATGCCGCGCCCGTCGGTGGACTGCAGGAACCACTGTTCGAAGTCGAGGGTGCGGGAGTTGGCGATGTGCGCGGCGTCCAGTCCCCAGCCGCGCAGGGTGTCCCACTTGCCGGGGCTGGCGGTGGCGTAGACCTCGGCGCCGAGGTGGCGGGCCAGCTGGACGGCGGCGCTGCCGACACCGCCGGCCGCGGCGTGGATCAGCACGGACTGGCCGGGGCGCAGGCCGCCGAGGTCGACGAGTCCGTAGTAGGCGGTCAGGTAGGCGACGCAGACGGAGGCGGCCTCCTCGAAGGTCCAGCCGTCGGGTATGCGGTGCACGGTGCGTTCGTCGGCGACGGTCACCGGGCCGAAGACCTCGGTGGACAGGCCGAACACGCGGTCGCCGACCCGGTGGTGGGTGACGTCGGGGCCGACGGCGGTGATGACGCCGGCGATCTCGCCGCCCAGTCCGGTCAGTCCGGGCACCAGGTCGAGGGCGACGACCACGTCCTTGAAGTTGATGCCGGCGGCGCGGACGGCGATCCGCACCTCGCGCGGCTGGAGCGGTTCGAGGAGTTCCGGGCAGGGCAGCGCGGTCAGGCCCTCGATGGTGCCGGGCCTGGTGTTCTCCAGCCGCCAGGCGCTCTCCCCGGGCGGCGGCACGATCGCCGTGGCCGCGTCCCAGCGGGCCAGCCTCGGGGTGCGGGCCGCACCGGCCCGCAGGGCGATCTGCTCCTCGCCCGAGGCGAGGGCCGTGCCGAGCGCCGCCGCGGACTCGGCGGATTCGTCGAGGTCGACGACGCCGAAGCGGCCGGGGTGTTCGTTCTGCGCCGAGCGCAGCAGTCCCCACACACCGGCGGCGGCGAGGTCGGTGACGTCCTCACCGGCCGCGCTCGCCACGGCGCCGCGGGTGACCACGACGAGCCGGCTGTCGTCGAGGCGGCTGTCCGCGATCCACGTCTGCAGCAGGGCGAGGGTGTCGACGACGGTCTCGCCCGCGCCGCCCGCGGGTTCGCCGCCGCGGACGGGCAGCAGCGCGGTGACGGCGGTGCGGTCCGCGGCGACGCGCGCGGCGAGTTCCTCGATCCCGGCCACGGCCGTGGCGCCGGGCAGGGCGGCGCCGATCCCCAGCGGGTCGTCGCCGAGCACGACACAGCGGGGCGCGGTCTGCTGCTCGTCGGCGCGTACGGTCCTCCAGTCGAGCCGGTACAGCCCGTCGGTGCGTACGGTGCTCAGCGCGGCCTCGGTCATGCGGCGCACGACGAGGGAGTCGACCGACACGACGGGTTCGCCGGCCTCGTCCGCGAGGGTCACGGCGACCTCGTTCTCGCCGCGCCGGGACAGCCGTACGCGCAGCCGTGCGCAGCCGGTGGCGTGCAGCCGTACCCCGGTCCAGGAGAACGGCATGCCGACGCCGCCGCCGTCGTCGCCGTCCCAGGTGAACATGGCGTGCAGGGCGGCGTCGAAGAGCGCCGGGTGCAGGCCGAAACGCTCGGCGGCGGACGTCTCGCCGTCGGGCAGCGCCACCTCGGCGTACACCTCGCCGTCGAGGTGCCACACCTGGCGCAGGCCGCGGAACTCGGGACCGTACTGGTAGCCGGCCTCGGCCATGCGGTCGTACATCCCGGAGATGTCCACCGGCTCGGCGCCCTCGGGCGGCCAGGCCCCGGCGAGGGACTCGGGCTCCTCGCCGGATCCGGTGGTGAGGACACCCGAGGCGTGCCGGGTCCAGGGCGTGTCGGCGGCGGCGTCCTCCGGGCGGGAGTACACGCCGACCGCGCGCGCACCCGTCTCGTCGGCGGCCTCGACGTGCGCCTGCACGACCGTCGCGCCGGTGCCGGGCAGGACGAGCGGGGTGTGCAGGGTGAGTTCCTCGATGCGGCCGCAGCCGACCTGGTCGCCGGCGAGCACGGCCAGTTCCACGAAGCCGGTGCCGGGGAAGATCACCCGGTCGGACACGCCGTGCGCGGCGAGCCAGCTCTGGGTGTGCAGGGACAGCCGCCCGGTGAGCACGGCGCCGTCGCCGTCGGCCATCCGTACCAGGGCGCCGAGCAGCGGGTGGTCGACCGACGACAGGCCGACGGAGCCGACGTCGCCGGTGCGGGTCCCCGCCTCGACCCAGTACCGGGTGCGCTGGAAGGCGTAGGTGGGCAGGTCCACGGTGCGGGCGCCGGTGCCGGCGAACACCGTGGGCCAGTCGACGCGGATGCCGCCAAGGTGGGCCTTGGCCAGCGAGGTCAGCATCCGGCCGAGGCCGCCCTCGTCCCGCCGCAGGGACTCCACGACGACGCCGGGCACCCCGGTGGCGTCGACGGTCTGCTCGACGGCCATGGCCAGCACGGGGTGGGCGCTGGACTCGACGAAGGCGCTGTGTCCCTCGGCGAGCAGGGTGCGGACGACGGGTTCGAAGAGCACCGGCGCCCGCGTGTTGTCGTACCAGTAGTCGGCGTCCATGGTGGCGGTGTCCAGCAGGCCCCCGGTCACCGTGGAGTACAGCGGCACGGTGCCGGTGCGCGGCCGGACCGGCGCCAGCAGTTCCAGCAGCCGCTCGCGCAGCGGGTCGACGAGGGCGCAGTGCGTCGGCACGGTGGCGGCGACGATCCGGGCGCGGACGCCGTCGCGGGCGCACTCGTCGACGAACTCGGCGAGCGCGTCGTCGTCTCCGGCCACCGCGACGATCCGGGGGCCGTTGACGCCGGCGACGGACAGCCGGCCGTCCCAGCGCCGCAGCCGCTCGCGCACCTCGTCGGCGGGCAGCGCCACCGACGCGACGGCGCCCTTGCCGACCAGGGTCTCGGCCAGCAGTTGACTGCGCAGGCAGATCACCCGGGCCGCGTCCTGAAGGGTCAGCCCGCCCGCGACGTGGGCGGCGGCGATCTCGCCCTGGGAGCTGCCGACGACGGCGTCGGGCCGGACGCCGTAGGACTGCCACAGCTCGGCCAGCGACACCATGACGGTGAACAGCACGGGCTGGACGACCTCGATGCGGTCCATGGACGGGGCGCCGGGCTCGTCGCGCAGCACGTCGAGGACCTTGAAGTCGACGAACTCCTCGATGGCGGCGGCGCATTCGGCCGCCTTGGCGGCGAACACCGGCGAGGTGTCGAGGAGTTCCCGGGCCATGCCGGCCCACTGCGCGCCCTGGCCGGGGAAGACGAACACGACCTTGCCCTCGGCGGGGGTGCCGCGCAGTACCCCCTCGGCGGGGCGGTCGTCGGCGAGCGCGTCCAGGGCGGCGAGGAATCCGTCCCGGTCGGCGGCGAGTACGGCGGCCCGGTGCTCAAGACCGGTGCGGGTGGTGGCGAGCGAGAGCGCCACGTCGGCGTCGGCCGGTCCGGGGTGGGCCAGCAGGTGGGCGTGCAGGGCGCGGGCCTGGCCGCGCAGCGCGGGCTCGCTGCGCGCGGACAGCACCCACGGCAGCAGCGGCGGTACGGACGCCCCGGATGCCGCGGGTTCCTCGTCACCGGTCTTGGGGCGGGTGTCCTCGGGAGCCTCTTCGAGGATGACGTGCGCGTTGGTGCCGCTGATGCCGAAGGACGAGACGGCGGCCCGGCGGGGTGTGCCGGAGGCGGGCCAGTCGCGGGCCTCGTCGAGGAGTGCCACGGCGCCCGAGGACCAGTCGACGTTCGGGGTGGGTTCCTCGGCGTGCAGCGTCTTCGGCATCACGCCGTGCCGCAGGGCCTGCACCATCTTGATGACGCCGCCCACCCCGGCCGCGGCTCCGCTGTGGCCGATGTTGGACTTCAGCGAGCCCAGCCACAGCGGCCGGTCGGCGGGCCTGGCCTGGCCGTAGGTGGACAGCAGCGCGTCCGCCTCGATGGGGTCGCCGAGGCTGGTGCCGGTGCCATGCGCCTCGACGACGTCCACGTCGGCGGGGGTCAGGCCCGCGTTGGCGAGCGCCTGGCGGATGACCCGCTGCTGCGAGGGCCCGTTGGGCGCGGTCAGCCCGTTGGACGCGCCGTCCTGGTTGACGGCGCTGCCCCGCAGCACCGCGAGGACGCGGTGGCCGAGCCGGCGGGCGTCGGAGAGCCGCTCGACGGCGACGACGCCGACGCCCTCGCTCCAGCCGGCGCCGTCGGCCGCCGCCGAGAACGCCTTGGAGCGGCCGTCGGGGGCCAGGGCGCGCTGGCCGGACAGGGCCAGGTGGACGGCGGAGGTGGACAGCGTCGTCGCCCCGCCCGCCAGGGCGAGGTCGCACTCGCCGCCCCGCAGTGCCTGCACGGCGAGGTGCAGGGTCACCAGCGAGGAGGAGCAGGCGGTGTCGACGGTGACGGCGGGGCCCTCCAGGCCCAGGACGTAGGAGACACGGCCGGACAGGACGCTGTTGGAGGTGCCGGTGCCGCCGTAGGTGTCCAGCCCGTCCGGGGAGGCGGCGAGCAGGGTGCCGTAGTCCTGCTGGTTCAGTCCGGCGAACACGCCCGTACGGCTGCCGCGCAGCGCGTGGATGTCGAGGCCGGCCTGTTCCAGCGCTTCCCAGGAGGTCTCCAGCAGCAGGCGCTGCTGGGGGTCCATGGACTGTGCCTCGCGCGGGGAGATGCCGAAGAAGGCGGCGTCGAAGGAGGCGATGTCGTCGATGAACCCGCCGGCGCTGGCGTAGCAGGTGCCGGGGTGCTCGGGGTCGGGGTGGTAGAAGCCGTCCAGGTCCCAGCCCCGGTCGGTGGGGAAGGGCCCGATCGCGTCGGTCTCCTCGATCACGAGCCGCCACAGGTCCTCGGGGGAGCTGACCCCGCCGGGGAAGCGGCAGGCCATCCCGATGATGGCGATCGGCTCGGTGCTCTGCGCCTCCACGTCGGCCAGGCGCCGGCGCGTGCGGTGCAGGTCGGCGCTGACCCGCTTGAGGTAGTCACGCAGCTGCTGCTCGTTGGCCATCGGGCTCAGTCCTCTCCCAGTTCCGCGTTGATGAAGTCGAACAGCTCTTCATCCGTGGCGGAATCGAGCTTGCTGGTGATGTCGCCGTCGTCGGGGTGCGCGCTCCAGGCGGTGGCCAGGGCGCGCAGCCGGGCCGCGATCTGCTCGCGGGTGGCTGTGTCCGCCGGGGGTGCCGCGAGTGCGGCCTCCAGGTGGTCGAGCTGGGTGAGCACCGGCAGGGGTGCCCCGGCCACCGTCCGCAGGACCTTGCTCTGAAGGTGCTCGGCGAGCGCGGCCGCCGTGGGGTAGTCGAAGACCAGCGCGGCGGAGAGCTGGACGCCGGTCGCGGCGACCAGGTTGTTGCGCAGCTCCACCGCGGTGAGCGAGTCGAAGCCCAGCTCCCGGAAGGAGCGCTTGGCGTCGAGCGGGGTGTCGGCCCCGTAGTCCAGCACGGTGGCCACCTGCCGCTGGATCAGTTCCAGCAGCAGCTTCCGCCGGCCGCTCTCGGACTGCTCGGCCAGCCGCTGCGCGAAGGACTGTCCCGCCGTCTGCCCGGTGCCGGCCGCGGCGCGGCGCAGCGGCGTGGGCACCAGTGCGCGGAACGGGGCGGGCAGCGTGGCGTCGGCCGCCTTCCTGCGCAGGACGGCCGTGTCCAGGCCCATCGGCACCAGGGTGGCCGCGCCCGAGGTCCACGCCCGGTCGAACAGGGCGAGGCCCTGCCGCGGGGTGAGGGCGAGGACGCCCGCCTGGGCCATCCGGCGGCGGTCCACCTCGGACAGGCGCGCCGCCATGCCCGTGTCGGTCTCCCACAGGCCCCAGGCGAGCGAGGTCGCCGGGAGCCCGGCCGCCTGCCGGGTGTGCGCGAGCGCGTCCAGGAAGGCGTTGGCCGCCGCGTAGTTGGCCTGTCCGGCGCCGCCGAACACGCCGACGCCGGAGGAGAACAGCACGAAGTGGGTCAGCTCCAGGTGGGCGGTCAGCTCGTGCAGGTGGTGCGCGGCCTCGGCCTTGGGGCGCAGGACGGTGTCGACCCGTTCGGGGGTCAGGGTGGTGAGCACGCCGTCGTCCACGACTCCGGCGATGTGCACCACCGCGGTCACCGGATGCTCGGCCGGCACCTCGGCCAGGGCGGCTTCGAGGGCCGCGCGGTCGGCGATGTCGCAGGCCGTGAACGTCGCCTCGGTGCCGTACGCGGCCAGCTCACGGCCCAGTTCGGCCGCGCGGGGGTCGTCCGGGCCCTTCCGGCTGAGCAGCAGCAGCCTGCGCACGCCGTGTTCGGCCGCCAGATGCCGGACGATCTCGGTGCCGATGCCTCCGGTGGCGCCGGTGACCAGCACCGTGCCGTGCTCCTGCGCCCCGGGTGCGGGGGCCTGCGGCGGCTCGGTGACCCGGGCCAGCCGCGGCACGAGCAGCCGGCCGTCGCGGATCGCGAGGTGCGGCTCGGCCGCCGCCAGGGCGGTGCCGACGGCCGCCGCCAGCAGGTCGGCGTCCTCCTCCCGGCCGAGGTCGGCCAGGACGAACCGGTCGGGGTGCTCGGCCTGGGCGGAGAGCAGCAGTCCGCGGACCGCCGCCTGCGCCGGGTCGACGTCGGTGCCGTCGCCGGCGGACACGGCCGCCGTCGTGACGAAGACGATCCGGGTGCCGGTCAGCCGGGTGTCCGCGAGCAGTTCCCCGACCAGCTCCAGGGTGCGGTGCACGGTCCGTCGCGCGGACTCCACGGGGGCGCCGGGCTCCGTCTCCACGGGCAGGACGACGAGGCCGGGCCCGTCACCGCGGTCGGCCGCGCTGCCGAGGGACGCCAGGTCCGGGTGGGCGGCCACCTCGGCGCCCTCCGCCGCGAGGGCCTTGACGAGGCCGTCGGCGGCGGTGCCCACCACCGCCCAGCCCGGGTCCGGTGCGAGGGCCACGGCGTCCACCGGTGTCCAGGTCAGCCGGTACAGGGCGTCCGGTGCGGCGTCCGGTGCCGGGCGCACGGCCGCATCCCCGGCACGGACCTGGACCCGGTCCACCGAGAGGACCGGTTCGCCGTCCGCGTCCGTCAGCAGGGCGGTGACGGCGTCGGGGGCGCTCAGGCTCAGGTGGACGCGCAGCTCGGTGGCGCCGGTCGCGTACCGGGTCACCCCGGTGAAGTGGACGGGTTGGCCGGCCAGTTCGGCGATCAGCTCCGTCACTTCCGCCAGCAGCGCGGGGTGCACGCCGAACCGGTCGGCGTCCGCGGCGTCCCCTTCGGCCAGCGCGAGTTCGGCGAACAGCTCGTCCTCCCGGCGCCATACGAGGTCGGCGCCGACGGGCTCGGCACCGTCCGGCGGCCAGGCCGTGGTGCCGGACTCGGGCTGCGGCCGGGTGGAGGCGTCGCCGAGTACGCCGTGGGCGATCCGCGTCCAGGGGGCGTCGGCCGCTCCCTGCGGGCCGTCCACCGGGCCCAGGTGGAGCGTGAAGCCCCGGTTGCCGTCCTCGTCGGGCGCCGCCACGACCAGTTGCAGCGGCGCCTGGGGAGCGGACGGAACCGGCCCGGCGACCTCCAGTTCGGCGATCCGGTGGCAGCCGAGGCTCCCGCCCGCCCACAGCACCAGGTCGAGGATCTCGCCGCCGGACAGGGGCCGCTCGTCCGAGGCCCCGGGCAGGCTGCCGCTGAACAGGGACTCGCCCGTCCCCGGCAGCGTCACCGACGCCGTCAGCAGCGGGTGGCCGGTGCCCGCCAGGCCCGCCCCGGCCAGTGCCTCGGCACCGCCCGTCGGCGCGTCCAGCCAGTAGCGGCGGCGCTGGAAGGCGTAGGTGGGCAGGTCCACCCGGCGGGCGCCGGTGCCGCGGAAGAACGCGGCCCAGTCCACGCGTTCGGTGCGCACGTGGAGCCTGCCGAGCGCGGTGAGCAGGGTCCGTACCTGGTCGCGGTCGCGGCGCTGGGCGGCGATGCCGGTGGCCCGCTCCCCGGCCGACTCCTGCGCCATGGCGGTCAGGACGCCGTCCGGGCCCAGTTCCAGGAAGGTGGTCACGCCCTCGTCGAGCAGCGTGCGCACCCCGTCCGCGAACCGCACGGCCCGCCGCACCTGCCGCACCCAGTAAGCGGGGTCGCACAGTTCGGCGCCGGCCACCTCCCCGGTGAGGTCGGAGACGACGGGCAGCGCGGGCTCCGCGAAGGCGACCTGGCCGAGTTCCTGCTCGTACGCGGCGAGCATCGGCTCCATCAGCGGTGAGTGGAAGGCGTGGCTGACGGTGAGCCGCTTGGTGCGCAGCCCCGCCTCGGCGAGCCGGGCGCCGGCGGCCGTCACGGCCTCCTCGGCGCCGGACAGCACCAGCGACGCGGGGCCGTTGACCGCGGCGACGGCGACCTCGGCGAACGCGTCGCCGAGTACGGCGGACACCTCGTCCTCGGCCGCGGCGACCGACAGCATCGCGCCGCCTTCCGGCAGTTCCTGCATCAGCCGGGCGCGGGCGGCGACCACCCGGGCCGCGTCCGCGGTCGACCACACCCCGGCCACGTGCGCCGCGGCGAGCTCGCCGACGGAGTGACCGAGCAGGGCGTCGGGCCGTACACCCCAGTGCTCCAGCAGCCGGAACAGGGCCACCTCGACGGCGAACAGGCCGGTCTGGGTGTAGAGGGTCTGGTCGAGCAGCGCGGCCTCGTCCGTCCCGGGCTCGGCCCACAGCACCGTGCGCAGCGGGCGGGGCAGGTGCCGGTCGAGTTCCGCGCACACCTCGTCGAAGGCCGTGGCGAACGCGGGGAAGGCCTCGTACAGGTCGCGTCCCATGCCGGCGCGCTGGGCGCCCTGGCCGGTGAAGAGGAAAGCGAGGCCGCCCTCGGCCCGCTCCTCGGCGACCGCGCCCGTGGCCAGGTCGGCCAGGCTCCGCCGCAGTTCGTCCCGGTCCGCGGCGACGACGACCGCCGCCCGGTCCAGCACGCCGCGGGTCGTGGCCAGCGAGTAGGCGAGGTCGGTGACCGGGTGGTCCTCCCGGTCGAGGAGGGCGGTCAGGCGGGCGGCCTGGTCGCGCAGCGCGTCCTGGGTGCGGGCGGAGACGACGAGCGGTACGGGGTGCGCGACGCCCGGCGTCCCCTCGTCCCCGGCGGTGTCGCCGGGCACCGGCTCCTCGGGTGCCTCCTCCAGGACGACGTGCGCGTTGGTGCCGCTGATCCCGAACGCGGAGACCCCGGCGCGGCGCGGTTCCTCGCCCCGTGGCCACTGTTGTGCCTCGACGAGGAGTTCCACCGCTCCCGAGCTCCAGTCCACGTGCGGGCTGGGCTCGTCCACGTGCAGGGTGCGCGGCATCAGTTCGTGCCGCATGGCCTGCACCATCTTGATGACGCCGGCCATGCCGGCGGCGGCCTGCGTGTGCCCGATGTTCGACTTGACCGAGCCCAGGCGCAGCGGCCGGCCGGCCGGGCGGTCCTGGCCGTAGGTGGCGAGCAGCGCCTGTGCCTCGATCGGGTCGCCGAGCGTGGTGCCGGTGCCGTGCGCCTCGACGACGTCCACCGCCGAGGCGGGCAGGTCGGCGTTGACCAGGGCCTGCCGGATGACCCGCTCCTGGGAGGGGCCGTTGGGCGCGGTGATGCCGTTGGAGGCGCCGTCCTGGTTCACCGCGGAGCCGCGGATCAGCGCCAGCACGGGGTGTCCGCGCCGGCGGGCGTCGGACAGCCGCTCCACGAGCAGGACGCCGACGCCCTCGCCGAGGGAGAACCCGTCGGCGGCGGCGGCGAACGGCTTGCAGCGGCCGTTGGCGGCCAGTCCGCGCTGCCGGCTGAACGCCACGAAGGAGGTGGGGTCCGGCATGACGGTGGCGCCGCCCGCGATCGCGAGGTCGCACTCGCCGTCCCGCAGCGCCTGGGCGGCCAGGTGCAGGGCGACCAGCGAGGACGAGCAGGCCGTGTCCACGGTGAGCGCGGGGCCCTGCAGGCCGAGCGAGTACGAGATCCGGCCGGAGGCGAGGTTGGACGACGCGCTGACGAGGAAGCCCTCCATGCCGTCCGTGGAGCCGCGCAGCCGGGTGCCGTAGGCCTGGTCGGTCAGACCGACGTACACCCCGGTCCGGCTGCCCCGCAGGGACTTGGGGACGATGCCGGCGCGTTCCAGGACCTCCCAGGACGATTCGAGCAGCAGCCGGTGCTGCGGGTCCATGGCCTGTGCCTCGCGCGGCGAGATGCCGAAGAAGCCGGGGTCGAAGTCGCCCGCGTCGTGCAGGAATCCGCCGTGGTCCACATAGCTGGTGCCGGGCCGGTCGGGGTCGGCGTCCAGCAGCCGGCCGACCGGCCAGCCCCGGTCCGTGGGGAACGCGGTGATCAGGTCCTTCTCGTCGCGGACGGCGCGCCACAGTTCCTCGGCGGAGGAGATGTCGCCGGGGTAGCGGCAGGCCATGGCGACGATCGCGATCGGCTCGTCCTGGTCGACGCGTACGACGGTGGCGGGTGCGGTCTGCGGGGCGGTCTCCGGCTGGAGCCCGCGGTCCAGGAAGTCGGCGACCTCGGCGAGCGTGGGGTGGTCGAAGACGAGGGTGGCGGGCAGCCGCAGACCGGTCGCGGTGCTCAGCCTGTTGCGCAGTTCGACCGCGGTGAGTGAGTCGAAGCCCAGTTCCTTGAGCGCGCGGGCGGCGTCGACGGCCTGGGCGTCGTGGTGACCGAGTACGGCCGCGGCCTGCTCGCGCACCAGCTCGCGCAGCGCCGCCGAGCGCTGGGAGTCCGTCAGGCCGGCCAGCCGCCGGGCGAGCGGGGAGGCCGGATCGTCCGCCGCGGTGTCGTCGGCGGCCGGCTCGGGCCGGGCCTCGGGCAGTTCGGCCAGCAGCCGGCTGGGCCGTTCGAAGGTGAACTGCGGCGTGAACCGCTCCCAGTCGACGTCCACCAGCAGCAGCGAGGACTCGCCCTCGGCGAGCACCGCGGCGAGGGCGGAGACGGCGAGGTCCGGGTCGATGAGCGGCAGGCCCTTGCGGGCGAGAGTGTCGAAGATCGGGTCGTCGGCCATGCCGCCGCCCGCCCACGGCGCCCAGGCGAGGGACACCGTGTGCACGCCGGCCGCGCTGCGGTGCTCGGCGCGGGCGTCGAGGACACCGTTGGCGGCGGCGTAGACGCCGTGGTTGCCGGCGCCCCAGGAGGCGCTGATGGAGGAGAAGTAGACGACGGCGTCGAGCTGCGCGGGGTCCAGGGCCGCTTCCAGATGGGCGATGCCGCTCACCTTGGCGGCCATCGCCTCGGCCAGGTCGTCGAGCCCTGCCTCGGCCAGGGGGCCGAGTCCGCCGCCGGCGGCGGTGTGCACCACGGCGCCGATCGGGTCGCCGTCGCTCTGGGCCGCGGCGACCATCGCCGTCACCTGGTCCGGATCGGTGAGGTCGCAGGAGAGCAGGCTCACCCTGGCGCCGAGCGCGGTCAGTTCGGCGGCCAGTTCGTCCGCGCCGGGAGCGTTCGGGCCGCTCCGGCTGGTGAGGACCAGGTGTGCGGCGCCCTCGCGGGCGAGCCAGCGGGCGACCCGCCGGCCGAGCGCTCCGGTACCGCCCGTGACCAGCACGGTGCCGTGGGGCCGCCAGCCCGCGCCGGCCGCGGTGCGCGGGGTGGCGCGCAGCAGCCGGCGGCCGAACACGCCCGACGGGCGCAGCGCCACCTGGTCCTCGGCGTCCAGTCCCGTGAGGACCGCGGCGAGGCGGCTCGCCGTGTGCTCGTCGAAGGTGCCGGGGAGGTCCACCAGGCCGCCCCAGGTGTGCGGGAACTCCAGCGCCGCGACGCGGCCCAGGGCCCATACGGCCGCCTGCTCGGGGTGGGCGGGTCCGGCGTCGTCGTCGGTGGCGACGGCACCGTGGGTCAGGCACCACAGCGGCGCGGTGACCTCGGCGGTGGCGAGCGCCTGCAGCAGGGCGAGGGTGAGCGCCGTCCCGGCGGGAACGTCGGGCCGGTCCGGGTGCGGGGTGCCGTCGGTGGCGGTCAGCGAGACGACCCCGGCGGGCTCCCTGCCGTCGAGTGTGCCGCGGATCGCCGTGGCCAGGGCGGTGTGGTCCGCCGTGGTGTCGACGGCCAGCACCGCCAGGTCGTCCGCGAGGGCGCGCAGGGCCTCGGAGACGGCGGTGGCGACCGGGTCGTCCGTGACGCCGGCCGGCACCACGAGCAGCCAGGTGCCGGGCAGGGTGCGGGCCTCCGGCTCGGGCAGCCGCCGCCACTCGACGCGGTAGCGCCAGGAGTCGACGACGGCCTGTTCCCTGCGGCCGCGCCGCCAGGCGGACAGGGCCGGTACGACCGCCCGCAGCGGCTGTTCGTCGGCCATGCCGAGCGTGTCCGCCAAGGCGGGCAGGTCCTGCTGGTCCACGGCCTGCCAGAAGCGGTCGTCCTGCGGGTCCGCGGCCGTCGCCGGCCGGGGAGCCGGCCAGTAGCGGGTGCGCTGGAAGGGGTAGGTGGGCAGTTCCACGGGTGCGCCGCGGTCACCGTCGAAGGCGGGTGCCCAGTCGACGGGCACGCCGTGCACCCAGAGTTCGGCCAGGGCCGTGCGCACGCGCCGCAGCCCGCCCTCGTCACGGCGCAGCGTGCCGGTGACCACGGGGTCGGCGCCGGCCAGCTCGGCCGTCTCGGTGAGGGCGGCCTGGAGCACCGGGTGCGGGCTGACCTCGACGAAGACGTCGTAGCCCTGCTCGGCCAGGGCGGTGACGGACGGTTCGAGCAGGACGGGTTCGCGCAGGTTGCGGTACCAGTAGGCGGCGTCCAGGCCGGTGGGGTCCTGCCAGTTCGCGGTCACGGTGGAGAAGAACGGGATCCCGGCCGGGCCGGGGGTGACCGGGCCGAGGGCGGCCATGATCTCGTCCTCGATCCGCTCCACCTGCGCCGAGTGCGAGGCGTAGTCCACGTCGATGCGCCGGACCCGGACCTCCTGGGCGCGGGCGTGGGCCACGAGCTGGTCCAGCGCGTCCGGCTCACCGGAGAACACCACCGCGGAGGGCCCGTTGACGGCCGCCACGGAGACCCGTCCGTCCCAGCGGGGAAGCCACCGCTCGGCCTCGGCGAGCGGGATGCCGACGGAGACCATGCCGCCCTCGCCGATGAGCGCGCGGAGCGCCTGGGCGCGCAGCGCGACCACGCGGGCCGCGTCGTCCAGGGTCAGCGCCCCGGCCACGCAGGCCGCGGCGATCTCGCCCTGGGAGTGCCCGATCACCGCGGCGGGCTCCACCCCGTGGGAACGCCACAGTGCCGCCAGCGACACCATCACGGCGAACAGCACAGGCTGGACGACGTCGACCCGTTCCAGGACCTCACCGGAGCGTACGAGGTCGGTCACCGAGAAGCCGGTGTGGGGCGCGAGGGCGCGCTCGCACTCGGCCCAGCGGGCGGCGAACACCGGGGAAGTGTCCAGGAGTTCGGCCGCCATGCCGGGCCACTGCCCGCCCTGCCCGGGGAAGACGAAGACCGGGCCCCGGCCCGCCTGGCGGGCCACTCCGGTGACCGTGCCGTCGGCGGGGCTGCCCGCCGCGACGGCGCGCAGCGCCTCGGTGAGTTCGCCGTGTTCCGTGCCGAGCACGACGGCCCGGTGCTCGAAGGCCGAGCGGGACGTCAGCAGGGCGTGCCCGACACCGGCGACGGGCAGGTCCCGCTCGGCCAGGTGGGCGTCCAGGCGGGCGGCCTGCGCGCGCAGCGCCTCCGGGGTACGGGCGGACAGCAGCCACGGCACCACGGCTGCGGGAGCGGGCTCCGGCCGCGCGGTTTCGGCGGGGGCCGGGCCCTGTTCCAGGACGACGTGCGCGTTGGTGCCGCTGACGCCGAACGCCGACACGCCCGCGCGGCGCGGCCTGCCGTTCTCCGGCCAGTCACGGTTCTCGGTGAGCAGCCGGACCGTGCCCGCCGACCAGTCGACCTCGCCGGTCGGCTCGTCCACGTGCAGCGTGCGGGGCAGCACACCGTGCCGCATGGCCTGCACCATCTTGATGACACCGCCGACACCGGCCGCCGCGCCGCTGTGCCCGATGTTCGACTTCAGCGAGCCCAGCCACAGCGGCTGCTCCGCGGACCGGTCCCGTCCGTAGGTGGCCAGCAGCGCCTGGGCCTCGATCGGGTCGCCGAGGGTGGTGCCGGTGCCGTGCGCCTCCACGGCGTCCACGTCCGCGGCGGACAGTCCCGCGGTGGCCAGCGCCTGCCGGATCACCCGCTGCTGTGCCGGGCCGCTGGGGGCGGACAGCCCGTTGGAGGCTCCGTCGGAGTTGATGGCGGTGCCCCGGATCGTCGCCAGGACCCGGTGCCCGTTGCGCTGTGCGTCGGAGAGCCGCTCCACGATCAGGACGCCCGCGCCTTCGGCCCAGTTGGTGCCGTCGGCGCTCGCGGCGAACGCCTTGCAGCGGCCGTCGGCGGCCAGCCCGCTCTGCCGGCCGAAGTCGACGAACGCGCCGGGCGTGGAGATGACGGAGACGCCCGTGGCGAGCGCGAGGTCGCACTCGCCGCGGTGCAGGGCGCTGACCGCGGTGTGCAGGGCCACCAGCGACGAGGAGCACGCCGTGTCCACGGTGACCGCGGGCCCGTGCAGGCCGAGGGTGTAGGCGATGCGGCCGGAGATGACGCTGGTCGCGGTGCCGGTCGTCAGGTATCCGTCCGCCTCGGGCGCGCCGTCCAGGGCCGCGCCGTAGTCCGAGCCCGCGGCGCCGGCGAAGACTCCGGTGCGGCTGCCGCGCAGGCCGGCCGGGTCGAGGCCGGCGTTCTCCAGGGCTTCCCAGGACACTTCCAGCAGCAGCCGCTGCTGGGGGTCCATGGCGGTCGCCTCGCGGGGGGAGATGCCGAAGAAAGCCGCGTCGAAGTCGGCGGCGTCGGGCAGGAATCCGCCCTTCATGGCGAGGTCCGGCTCGGCCCGGCGCAGGGCGGGCAGGTCCCAGCCCCGGTCGGCGGGGAAGTCCCCGACGCCGTCGCGTCCCGAGTGGACCAGGTCCCACAGGCCGTCGGGGTCGTGGACGCCGCCGGGGTAGCGGCAGGCCATGCCGATGATGGCGATCGGGTCGTCGTGGTCGGCCGTGGGCGCCGTGTCGTCCTCGTCCTGGCTCGCCCCGGACAGTTCGGCCATCAGGTGCGCGGCGACCGCCTGCACGGTGGGGTGGTCGAAGACGAGGGTCGCCGGGAGCCGCAGCCCCGTCTCGGCGGCGATCCGGTCCCGGAACCGTACGGCCGCCAGGGATTCGAAGCCGAGGTCGCGGAACGGCAGGGCGGGATCGATGGCGTCGGCGGACGCGTGGCCGAGTACGGCGGCGGCCTGGGCCCGCACGAGTTCCAGCAGGTCGTGTTCCTGGTCGGCGGAGTGCGGCAGGGCCGCCTCGGCCGCCCGGGGGGCGGGCAGGGCCCGGACGGCGGGCAGGTCGGCGACGAGCGGGCGGGGGCCGCGGCCGGTGAGGACCGGGTGGAACAGCGTCCAGTCGATGTCGGCGATCGCGCAGACCGCGTCGTCGGCGTCGAGGGACGCCGTCAGCGCGGACATCGCCAGCCGTGCGGGCATCGGCAGCAGGCCGGGAACCGCCGGGTTCCCGGTGTCCGTGGCGGTCGCCCAGGGGCCCCACCCGACGCAGGTGCCGGTGCGGCCGTCGAGCGCGCGGCGCCCGGCCAGGGACTCCAGGGCCGCGTGCGCGACGGTGTGCACGACGTCCTCGGTGCCGCCCCAGGTACCGGCGACGGTGGACAGCAGCAGGAAGGCGTCCAGGTCCGCGTCCAGGAACAGCTCCTGGAGCCGGACGACGGAGCGCAGCCGGTCCCGCACCGCGCGGGCGAGGTCGGCGGGGCTGAGCTCGTCCACCGTGGAGGGGCCCGCCGGGTCGATGCCGCTGAGGTGCACCACGGCGGTCACCGACGCGGGGTCCACCGGCGGCTGCCCGCCGTCCGGGTCCCATGCGGTGAGGGTGCAGGGGCCGCCCGCCGCGTCCAGGACGGCGGCGTCGGGCAGGGCCGCACCCGGGCGGTGCGCCAGCAGCAGCTCGCGGGCACCGTCGGCGGACAGGAACCGCAGCAGGTCCGGCGTCACGTCGGCGACATCGCCGGTGACCAGGACGGTCCCCGCGGTGCGCCACTCACGGGCGGGCCGGGGTCGCTGGGCCGGCAGCAGCTTGCGGGCGAACACCCCGCCGGGCCGTACGGCGAGTTCGTCGCGGTCGCCGGGTGCGGCCAGCGCGGCCGCCAGCAGGCGCAGCGAGCGGGCGTCGAGGTCGGCCGGCAGGTCCACCACGCCGCCCGCGCCGGGCAGGACCCGGCCGAGCCCCCACAGGGCGGCCTGCGCGGCTCCGGGCGCCGGCTCGGCGTCGACGGAGACGGCGGCCCTGGTCGCGTACCACACCGGGGCGCTCACGTCGGTGTCGGCGAGCGCCTGACGCAGGGTCAGGGCCGCTTCCAGCGGGTCGCCGGACTCCGCGGGCAGCACGAGGACGCCCGCCAGGCCGGCGGGCAGCGTCGCGCGCAGCCGCTCCGCGAGGGCGGCCCGGTCCTCGGTGGGCCCGGCGGTCAGCAGGACCGCCCCCTCCCCCAGGGCTTCGGCCACGGTGGCGCCGTCGCCGTCCTCCGGGGCGACGACCAGCCAGGGGCCGGCCGGGCGGGCGTCGGGGTCGAGGGAGGTGTCGGGCGTCCAGCGGACCCGGTAGCGCACACGTGCGGTCTCGTCGGCCGGTTCGGTGGTGCGCGGTGCCGTGGGGGTGGCGGGCAGCCAGTAGCGCTCGTGCTGGAAGGCGTAGGTGGGCAACTCGGTGCGGGCCCCGCCGCGTGCCGCCAGCATGGTGTCCCAGTCGACGCCGACGCCGTGCACGTGCAGTTCGGCCAGCGCGGTGAGAACCGTGTCCGGCTCGGGCCGGTCGTGCTGCAGGGTGGGCACCAGGGCCATGTCGCGGCCCTGCTCGCCGAGGCCGTCGCGTGCCATGGCGATGAGCGCTCCGCCGGGCCCCAGTTCCAGGCAGGCGGTGACCGACCGTGCGCCGAGCCAGCGGATGCCGTCGTGGAAGCGCACGGTCTCGCGGACCTGCCGGACCCAGTACTCCGGCCAGCTGATCGACGCGGGGTCGAGGGGGGCGCCGGTCAGGTTGGACACCATGGGGATGCGGGGCTCTTGGTGCCGCAGCCCCTCGGCCACCTCGCGCAGCGGCTCCAGCATCGGCTCCATGTGGACGGAGTGCGCGGCGTGGCTGATGGGCAGCTTGCGGGTCTTGTGTCCGCGCTCCTCACAGAGTTCCCGGACCCGTTCGACGGCGTCGGCGTCGCCGGAGACGACCACGGCGCGGGGCCCGTTCACCACGGCGATGGTCGCCCGGTCGCCGACGTCGGAGTCGGCGATGGCGGCGGCCAGTTCCGCCTCGGACGCCTCGACGGCGACCATCGCGCCGTCGGTGCGCAGGGTCTGTACCAGCCGGCCGCGCGCCGCCACGAGGGTGCAGGCGTCGTCCAGGGAGAGCACTCCGGCGCAGTGCGCCGCGGCCAGTTCGCCGGTGGAGTGCCCGAGGACGTAGTCGGGGGTGACGCCGGCGTGTTCGACGAGCCGGAACAGCGCCACCTCCAGCGCGAACACCGCGGGAAGCGCGTACCCGGTCTGCTCGATCAGCGGCAGCCCGTCCACGACGCGTCCGTCGAGGATGTCGTCGAGCGGGTGGGCGAGTTGCGGGTCGAGCCGCTCGCGCACCTCGTCGAAGGCGCGGGCGAACACGGGGAAGGTGTCGTACAGTTCCCGCCCGATCCCCGCCCGCTGCGAGCCCTGCCCGGTGAACAGAAAGGCGACCGGCCCGGCCGGTGCGGTCCGGCCGCGTACCACGCGGGGGTCCGCCTGGCCCGCGCCGAGCGCTGCCAGGCCGGCGAGGAGTTCGTCGCGGCCGGAGCCGAGGACGACGGCGCGGTGCGCGAGCCGGGCGCGGCCGGACGCCAGGGACCGGGCGACGTCCAGGGGACGCTGCTCCGCGTCCGCGGCCACGTGCCCGTGCAGCCGCCGGGCCTGGGCGCGCAGCGCGGCCTCGCTCGCGGCCGACAGGGTCCACGGGACGGCGGCCGACGGCGAGGGGTCGGGCTCCGGCCCGTCCGCGCTGTCCCGTCCGCTCGTCTCGGGGTCGTGTTCGAGGACGACGTGCGCGTTGGTGCCGCTGATACCGAAGGAGGAGACGGCCGAGCGGCGCGGCCGTCCCGTCCGCGGCCACTGCCGCTCCTCGGTCAGCAGCCGTACGTCACCCGCCGACCAGTCGACCTGCCCGGTGGGCTCGTCCACGTGCAGGGTGCGCGGCAGCAGTCCGTGCCGCATCGCCTGCACCATCTTGATGACACCGGCCATGCCGGCGGCGGCCTGGGTGTGCCCGATGTTCGACTTGACGGAGCCGAGCCACAGGGGCTCGTCACCGGCCCGGTCCTGGCCGTAGGTGGCCAGCAGCGCCTGCGCCTCGATCGGGTCGCCGAGCGCGGTGCCGGTGCCGTGGGCCTCCACGGCGTCGACCTGGCCGACGCCGAGCTGGGCGTCGGCGAGCGCCTTGCGGATGACGCGGCGCTGGGCGGGGCCGTTGGGGGCCGACAGGCCGTTGGAGGCTCCGTCCTGGTTGACGGCGGAGCCGCGTACGGTGGCCAGGACGGGCAGGCCCTGCTCGCGTGCGGTGGACAGCGGCTGGAGGAGGAGCACGCCGACGCCCTCGCCCCACCCGGTGCCGTCCGCGGCGGCGGCGAAGGCCTTGCAGCGGCCGTCACCGGCCATGCCTCCCTGCTCGGCCATCTCCGCGAACAGGGTGGGCTCCGCCATCACCGCGGCGCCGCCGACGAGGGCGAACGAGCATTCACCGGCGCGCAGGGAGCGCACCGCGAGGTGCAGCGCGACCAGCGAGGACGAGCAGGCCGTGTCGATGGTGATCGCGGGCCCCTGCAGACCGAGCGAGTAGGCGATCCGGCCGGAGGCGACACTGCTGGTCGTGCCGGTCAGGACCAGTCCCCTGACCTCGTCGAGCAGTTCGTCGTCGCGGGGGCCGTACTTCTGGTCGGCCATGCCGATGAACACGCCGCCGTCGGCGCCCCGCACCGAGGTGGGGTCGACGCCGGCCCGCTCCAGGGTCTCCCAGGCGGTCTCAAGCAGCAGCCGCTGCTGCGGGTCCATCGCCAGCGCCTCACGCGGCGAGATCCCGAACAGGCCCGCGTCGAAGTCGCCCGCGTCGTACAGGAATCCGCCGGCCCGCCGGAAGTTCCCGCGCAGCTGGTCGGTGTGCCAGCCGCGGTCGGTGGGGAACGCCGAGATGGCGTCGCCGCCCAGGCGCACGAACTCCCACAGGTCCTCCGGGGACGTGATGCCTCCGGGGAAGCGGCAGCCCATCGCCACGACGGCGATCGGTTCGGCGCTGCCCGACTCCAGCTCGTGGACCCGCTGCCGGGTCCGCTTGAGGTCCGCGGTGACCCGCTTGAGGTAGTCGACGAGCTTGTCGTCACTGACCACTGCGATCAACTCCGTACGTGTACTAGGCGAGATCGCCGAATTCGCTGTCGATGAAGGCGAGGACTTCCGCCGCCGAGGCGGTTTCGAGGGAGGTTTCCTCGGTGCCGGAGTCGGCGGCCGCCGGGCCCGTCTCCAGATGGCGCAGGATGCGGCGCAGCCGCGTGACGACCTCCTCGTGGTGCCCGGTGTCGCCGGAGGCCAGAGCCTCCACGCCGGCTTCGAGCCGGTCGAGTTCGCCCATGACCCGGAGCACCGGGTCCCGCTCCGGCGGGGCGGCGAGTTCCAGGAGGTGTCCGGCGAGCGCGGCCGGTGTCGGATGGTCGAAGACGAGGGTCGCGGGGACGGCCAGCGCGGTCGCCGTGCGCAGGTGGTTGCGCAGCTCGACCGCGGTGAGCGAGTCGAACCCGAGGGCCTTGAACGCCTGGTCGGGGTCGATCTCGTCGGCCGAGCCGTGGCCCAGTACGGCCGCGGTGTGCCGGCGCACCAGGTCCAGGACGTGCCGCTGCCGCTCCGGGGCGGCCAGTCCTTCGAGCCGCTCGGCCAGCGTCGTGGCCCCGGACGGTCCCGGCGCGGTCGTCGTGTCCGGGGCCGCGGCCGGCCGGACGCGGACGAGTTCCCGCAGGAGCGCGGGCACCGGCTCGTGCGCGTACCGGGCCCGCAGCCCGGCCAGGTCCAGGCGCGCCGGGGTGAGCGCGGCCAGGCCGGTGAGCCGCGCGGTGTCGAACAGCGCGAGGCCGTGCGCGGAGCTGAGCGGCGCGATGCCGGAGCGGCTCATCCGCTGCCGGTCGCGGTCCCGCAGCCGGCCGGTCATACCGCTGGCCTGCTCCCACAGCCCCCAGGCGAGGCTGGTGGCGGGCAGCCCCTGGGCGTGCCGGTGTTCGGCGAGCGCGTCGAGGAAGGCGTTGGCCGCGGCGTAGTTGCCCTGTCCGGCCGCGCCCAGGGTGGCCGAGGCGGAGGAGAACAGGACGAACATCCGGAGCCCCAGGTCCGCGGTGAGCCGGTGCAGGTTCCACGCTCCGCGCACCTTCGGATGGAGTACGGCGGACAGCCGCCCGTGGTCCAGGGCGGACACGACCCCGTCGTCGGTGACGCCGGCGGCGTGCACGACGCCCGCGAGGCGGTGCTCGGCGGTGAGGGCGTCCAGCACCCCGCGCAGCGCCTCCTCGTCCCCGGCGTCGCAGGCCACCACGTCGATCCGCGCGCCGAGTCCCGCCACCTCGTCGCGCAGCTGCCGTATCTCCGCGGTGTCGGTGCCGCGGCGTCCGGCCAGGGTGACGTGGCGCAGCCCGTGCCCGGTCACCAGGTGCCGGGCCAGCAGCGTGCCCAGGGTGCCGGTGCCGCCGGTGATCAGCACCGTCTCGCCGGCCTCGAAGGAGACGGCGGGGACGGTCAGTACGGCCTTGCCGGTGAGCGTCGCCTGGCTGAGCGCGCGGAAGGCGGCCGGGGCGTCCCGGACGTCCCAGACGGTCACGGGCAGCGGGGTGAGCGCACCGGAGGTGAAGAGCTCGACGAGGTGGGTGAGGATCTCGGCGATGCGGTCCGGGCCGGCCTCGCCCAGGTCGAACGACCGGTAGCGGACGCCCGGGTGCTCGGCGGCGACCCGTTCGGGATCGCGCAGGTCGGTCTTGCCCATCTCGATGAACCGGCCGCCTCGCGGCATGGCCCGCAGCGAGGCGTCGGTGAACTCGCCCGCGAGCGAGTTCAGCACCACGTCCACGCCCGCGCCCCCGGTCGCCTCCAGCACCGAGCCGGCGAAGGCCGTGGTCCGTGAGGAGGCGATGTGCGCGCGGTCCAGGCCGCCGTCGAGCAGCGTGCCCCACTTGGGCTCGCTCGCGGTGCCGTACACCTCGGCGCCCAGGTGCCGGGCCAGCTGGACGGCGGCCATGCCGACCCCGCCGGCGGCGGCGTGCACGAGCACCGACTCCCCCGCGCCCAGCCCGGCCAGGTCGACCAGGCCGTAGTAGGCGGTGAGGAAGGCGACCGGGGTGGCCGCCGCTGTCTCGTAGGACCAGCCGTCCGGCATCCGCGTCAGGAACCGGCGGTCGGCGACGGCGGTGGGCCCGAACGCCCCGGCGACCATGCCCATCACCCGGTCCCCGGGGGCGAGTTCGGTGACGCCGGGTCCGGTCTCCACCACGACTCCGGCGCACTCGGTGCCCAGGTCCGCGTGGCCGGGGTACATGTCCAGGGCGATCAGGACGTCCCGGAAGTTCATTCCGGCGGCGCGTACGGCGATCCGCACCATGCCCTCGCCCAGCGGCTCCCCGGCCTCGGGGCACGGAACCAGCGCCAGGTTGTCCAGGGTGCCGCGGCCGGTGCTGTCCAGCCGCCACGGGCCCGGCTCCGGCGGCACGGTCAGGGCGCGGCCGGTGTCCGGGCGGGTGAGCCTGCGGGCGTACGTCTTGCCGGCGCGCACGGCGATCTCCGGCTCCGCCTCCCGTACGGCCAGGGCGAGGTGCTCCGGGTCGGGTGCGGTGCCGTCGAAGTCGGCCAGGGTGATGCGGCCGGGGTTCTCGGTCTGGGCCGAGCGGACCAGGCCGAGGACCGTGGACTGGGCGAGCCCGGCCGGGCCGGTCGGGGCGTCGGCCTCGTCCCCGGCGCCGGTGGTCACCGCGCGCCGGGTGCCGATCACGAGGTGGCTGTCCGTCAGCCGGTCGTCGGCCAGCCACCGCTGGAGCAGGTCGAGTGCCCACTCGGCGCAGCGCCGGGCCGCCTCGGCGGGGTCGCCGCCGTCCGCGGTGTCCTCCGGGCAGCGGGCGAGCACCGTGCCCGGCTCCTCCTTGCCGTCCGCGAGGGCCTCGGCGAACGCGTCGAGGTCGGGGTGGTGCCGCCAGGCGCCGTCCAGGGGATCGCCGAGCAGTACGCAGTCGGCGGCGGGGTGCGCGGTGGCGTCGGCGCCGCTCAGCGGCACCCAGCGGGTGGTGAACAGCGCGTCGTCGGACGCGGGGGCGGCGCCGCGCAGCCGCTCCGGGGAGAGCGGGCGCAGGACCAGCGAGCCGACCGAGACCACCGGGCGGCCCGCGGTGTCCACGCCGTGCAGGGTGACGGTGCCGTCCTCGGCGCGGACCAGCCGGACCCGCAGCAGGTCGGCGCCGGCCGCGTGCACCCGGATCTCCCGCCAGGAGAACGGCAGCCGGGCCGAGCCGGGCTCGTCCGTGGCCTCGGCGGCCGGGCCCAGCGCGTGCAGGGCCGCGTCGAGCAGGGCCGGGTGGACGCCGAAGCCGCCGGTGCTGTCCGCGGGCAGGCTCACCTCGGCGAAGACCTCGCCGCCGCGTCGCCATGCGGCCTTCAGGCCCCGGAAGACCGGCCCGTAGGAGAAGCCCGCGTCGGCGAGCCCGTCGTAGAACCCGTCGAGGGGGATGGGTTCGCCGCCCGCCACCGGCCAGGTCCCCCAGTCCGCGGGCGGCGGGACGGACGCGTCGTCGGCCGGGGCCAGCAGGCCCTCGGCGTGCCGGGTCCAGCCCGTCCCGTCCGTCGCCTCGTCCGCGCCGTCCGGCTGTGAGTACACCGCGACCGGGCGGCAACCGGTGTCGTCGGGCGCGCCGAGCACCAGCCGCAGCCGCACCGCCGCGTCCTGTGCGAGCGCCAGCGGCGTGGCCAGGGTCAGTTCGCGCAACGCGCCGCAGCCGACCCGGTCGCCCGCCCAGCAGGCGAGGTCGACGAACGCGGTGCCGGGGACGAGCACGGTGCCCAGCACCGTGTGGTCGCCCAGCCAGGGGTGCGTCGCCAGGGAGACCCGGCCGGTGCACAGCACCTCCTCGCCGGCCGGCGAGGGGAGCCAGGCCGTCAACAGCGGGTGTCCGGCCTCGGCGAGCCCGGCCGCGGCCAGGTCCCGTGCGGCGGTGCCCGGCTGCGGCCAGAAGCGCCGGTGCTGGAAGGCGTACGTCGGCAGGTCCACGGCCCGCGCTCCCGTACCGGCGAGCAGAGCCGTCCAGTCGACGGTGGCGCCGGTGACGAAGACGGTCGCCAGCGCGTGCAGCAGGGACGCGTCCTCGGGACGCCCGGCGTGGAGCACGGGGGCGCAGACCGCGCCGGTGCCGGTGTGGTCGAGGACCTCCTCCACCATCGCGGTCAGCGCGCCGCCGGGGCCCAGCTCCAGGAGCTTGTCCACGCCCCGGCCGAGCACGGTGCTCACCCCGTCGGCGAAGCGGACGGCCTCGCGGACATGACGCACCCAGTAGTCCGGGGTGAGCAGTTCGGGGCCCGCGATCCCGCCGGTCAGGTTGGAGACCACCGGGATGCGCGGCGTACGGAACTCCACGGACGCCAGCACCTGCTCGAACTCGGCGAGCATCGGCTCCATCCGCGCCGAGTGGAACGCGTGCGAGACCGTCAGCCGCTTGGTACGCCGCCCCTCCGCGGCCAGCTTCGCCGCCAGCTCCAGCACCGGCTCCTCGTCCCCGGACAGCACCAGCGACCGCGGCCCGTTCACCGCCGCCACCGACACCCCCTCCGGCAACTCCACCAGTTGGTCCTCGGCCACCTGCATCGCGACCATCGCCCCACCGGAAGGCAGCGCCTGCATCAGCCGGCCCCGCGCCGCCACCACCCGGCAGGCGTCCTCCAGCGACCACACCCCGGCCGCGTACGCCGCCGCCAGCTCACCGATGGAGTGACCCACCAGCACATCCGCCCGCACACCCCACGAGGCGACCAGCTCGAACAGCGCCACCTCCAGCGCGAACAACGCCGGCTGCGCCCACTCCGTACGGTCCAGGACCCCCTCTTCGCCGCCGAAGACGACCTCCCGCAGCGAGCCGGGCAATAGCCCGTCGAACCCGGCGCACACCTCGTCGAAGGCGGCCGCGAACGCCGGGAACGCCTCGTACAGCTCCCGGCCCATGTCCGCGCGCTGGGACCCCTGACCGGTGAACAGCAGCGCCGTCCCTCCGTCGCCGGCCACACCGCGCACCGTCCCCGTGCCGGTCCCGTTCTCGGCCAGCACCTCCAACCGGTCCAGGAACTCCTCCGGTTCCCGCCCGGTCAGCACCGCCCGGTGTTCCAGCACCGCGCGCGTCGCCGCCAGCGACCAGCCCACGTCCACCGGGCGCAGCGCACGCCCCCGCAGATGCTCCGCGAGCCGCCGCGCCTGTGCCCGCAGCCCTTCCTCCGACCGCGCCGACACCACCCACGGCACCACGCCGGCGGCCCGGTCCGGGGTCTCGGGGGAAGCCGTCTCCACCGGCTCCGGCGCCTCTTCCAGGATGACGTGGGCGTTGGTGCCGCTGATCCCGAACGCCGACACACCCGCACGCCGCGGACGGCCGGTCTCCGGCCACGGGCGTGTCTCGGTGAGCAGCTCCACCGATCCCGCCGACCAGTCCACCTCGCGCGAGGGCGCGTCCACGTGCAGCGTCTTCGGCAGCACTCCGTGCCGCAGCGCCAGCACCGACTTGATCACACCGGCCACACCGGCTGCCGCCTGCGTATGACCGATGTTCGACTTCACCGAGCCGAGGTACAGCGGCCGGCCGTCCGCGCGGTCCTGGCCGTACGTCGCCAGCAGCGCCTGCGCCTCGATCGGGTCGCCCAGGCTGGTCCCGGTGCCGTGCGCCTCCACCAGGTCGATGTCCGCGGGCGACAGTCCGGCACCGGCGACCGCCTGACGGATCACCCGCTGCTGCGAAGGACCGTTCGGCGCGGTCAGGCCGTTCGACGCGCCGTCGGAGTTCACCGCCGAACCGCGCACCACCGCCAGCACGGTGTGACCGCGCCGGCGTGCCTCGGACAGCCGGGAGAGCACCAGCACGCCGACGCCCTCGCCCCAGCCGGTGCCGTCCGCGCCGTCGGCGAACGCCTTGCACCGGCCGTCGGGAGCCAGACCGCCCTGCCGCGCGAAGGCGTCGAAGGCGTTGGGGGTGGCCATCACGGCCACGCCGCCGGCCAGGGCCAGGTCGCACTCGCCGCCCCGCAGCGCCTGCGCCGCCAGATGCAGCGCCACCAGCGAGGAGGAGCACGCCGTGTCCACCGTCAGCGCCGGGCCCTCCAGGCCCAGCGCGTAGGCGATGCGGCCGGACAGCACACTGCCGACGGCGCCGGTGAGGGCGTAGTCCTGGCCTCCCTCCAGGGACGCGACGAGGGTGCTGTAGTCGTGCGAGCCCGCGCCGACGAAGACGCCGGTGCGGCTGCCGCGCAGCGACAGCGCGTCCACCCCGGCCCGCTCCAGCGCCTCCCACGAGGTCTCAAGGAGCAGCCGCTGCTGCGGGTCCATGGCCAGCGCCTCACGCGGCGAGATCCCGAAGAACGCCGCGTCGAAGCCGGTGGCGTCCGCGAGGAATCCGCCCGTCTGGGAGAAGGCGGCGTCGGGGGCGACGTCCCAGCCCCGGTCGGTGGGGAAACCGCCGATCGCGTCGTCGCCCGCGGCGAGCAGCTCCCAGAACTTCTCGGGAGTCGTCGTGCCGCCGGGATACCGGCAGGCCATCGCCACGATGACGACCGGGTCGTCGTCCGCCGGAGGGGCGGGTGCGGTGAGCGCGGGTGCGGCCGTCTCGGCCGGCGTGTCCGCGCCGAACAGCTGGGTCCGCAGGGCGTCGGCCGCCGCGCGGGGCGTGGGGTGGTCGAAGACGAGGGTGGCGGGCAGCCGCAGCCCGGTGGCCGCCGTGAGCCGGTTGCGCAGGTCGACGGCGGTCAGCGAGTCGAAGCCGAGTTCCTTGAAGGGCTTCGACGGTGCGATGGACTCGGCGCTCGTGTGCCCGAGGGCGAGCGCCGCGGTGGTCCTGACCAGGTCCAGCAGTTCCCGGTCGCGCTCGCCGTCGGGCAGCTGCGCCAGCCGCGCGGCCAGGCCGGGCACGTCGGCGGCCGGTTCGGCCGGGGCGGGGGCGGCCTCCGGGATGCGGTCGATCAGCGGGCGCGGGCGGGCCGCGGTGAACGTCTCGGCGAAGCGCGCCCAGTCCATGTCGGTGACCGTCAGCGCGGTCTCGTCGTGGTCGAGCGCCTGCTGGAGGGCGGCGATCGCCCGGTCGGGGTCCATCGAGCGGACGCCGCCGCGGGCCAGCTCGCGCGCGAGGTCGTCGTCGACCATGCCGCCGCCGGCCCAGCTGCCCCAGGCCACCGAGGTGGCGACGAGGCCGCGCCGGCGCCGGTCCGCCGCGAGGGCGTCGGCGTACGCGTTGGCCGCGGCGTATCCGCCCTGGCCCGCGCTGCCCCAGATCGCGGCGCCGGACGAGAACAGCACGAACGCGTCGAGGTCGTGGCCGGCCAGCAGCTCGTCCAGGTTGCGGGCGCCGGCGGCCTTGGCGGCGACGACGTCCGCCAGTTCGGCGAGGGTGGTTCCGTCGAGCGGGGCGTTGCGGCTGACCCCCGCGGTGTGGATGACGGCGCTGACGGGGAACGCCTCGGGAACGGCGGCCAGCGCGTCGGCGAGCTGTGCGCGGTCGGCGACGTCACAGGCGGTGACCGTCACCTCGGTGCCCAGGGCGCGCAGTTCCTCGGCGAGTTCGGTGGCGCCCTCGGCCGCCGGGCCGCGTCGGCTGGTCAGCAGCAGGTGCCCGGCGCCCGCGCGGGCGAGCCAGCGGGCCACCCGGGCGCCCAGCGCTCCGGTGCCGCCGGTGACGACGACGGTGCCGTCGGGCCGGGGACGCCAGATGCGCGGCGCCGTCACGCCCGCCAGGGGTGCGCGGACCAGGCGGCGTACGTACGGTCCGGAGGACCGCAGGGCGTACTCCTGCTCGGCCGAGTCGGCGGCGAGCACGGCCCGCAGCAGGGCCGCGGTGCGCTCGTCTGGTTCGGCGGGCAGGTCGACGAGTCCGCCCCAGGTCGCGGGGGTCTCCAGGCCGGCGACCCGGCCCAGCCCCCAGAGCTGGGCCTGGCCGGGTGCCGTGACCTGGTCGGAGCCGCCGGTGCCGACGGCGCCGCTGGTCAGGCACCACAGGGGTGCCTCGATCCCGGTTTCCCGCAGTGCGGTCAGCAGGTCGACGGTGGCGGCCAGCCCCGTCGGCAGGGCGGTGTGCTGCGGGTGCGGGCGGTCGGTGAGGCCCAGCAGGGACACGACGCCCGTCCAGGCGGTGTCCTGCGGTGTGCGCGGATGGGCGGGCACGTCGGCCGACCGCACCACGGTGGCGGCGCCCTCGCCGAGGGCCGCGCTCACCCATCGGGTGAGTGCCGCGTCCGGGTCGTCGGTCACCAGCAGCCAGTCGCCGGCCGGGGCGGTGGGCGCGGGCGGGTTCACCGGCGTCCAGGTGACGCGGTAGCGCCAGGTGTCGAGCGTGGCGGAGTCCCTGCGGCGGCGGCGCCAGCCGGACAGCGCGGGCACCAGGTCGTGCAGCGACCGGCCGTCCGGCAGGGCCAGTTCGGCCGCCACGGCGTCCAGGTCGCCGCGCTCCACGGCCTGCCACAGCGGGGCGTCGTCCTCGCCGCCGCCGGCCGCGGTGGGCGGTGTGACGGGCTCGGGCCAGAACCGGGTGCGCTGGAAGGGATAGGTGGGCAGCTCGACCGGGCGGGTGCCGGTGCTGCCCAGCACGGCCGCCCAGTCCACGGGGGCGCCGCGGACGAAGGCCTCGGCCAGCGAGAGCAGGAACCGCTCCGGGCCGCCCTCGTCCCGGCGCAGGCTGCCCACCGCGGCGGCCGTCGCCGTGACGGCGTCGGCGGCGTCCTGCACGGCCGGCACCAGTACGGGGTGCGGGCTCATCTCCAGGAACACGTCGTGGCCCTGGGCGAGGAGTTCCTCGGTGACCGGCCCGAACAGCACGGGCCTGCGCAGATTGCGGTACCAGTACCCGGCGTCCAGATCCGCGGTGTCGAGCCTGCCGCCGGTCGTGGTGGAGTGGAAGGGGATCGTCGCGGAGCGCGGCACGATCCCGGCCGCCAGCTCGGTCAGCTTCCGCTCGATCCGCTCCACCTGGGGTGAGTGGGAGGCGTAGTCGACGGGGATACGGCGAGCCCGCACACCGTCCGCCTCGCAGGCGGCGAGCAGTTCGGCCAGCGCCTGGGGTTCGCCGGCGACGACGGTGGAACGGCGGCTGTTGTGGGCCGCGACCGAGATCCTGCCCTCCCAGCGGGCGATGCGGTCCGCCGTGTCGGCCGGGGACAGGGCCACCGACATCATGCCGCCGTGCCCGGACAGCTCCTCGCCGATGAGCCGGCTGCGCAACGTCACGAGCGCGGCGCCGTCCTCCAGGGACAGGGCGCCCGCCACGCACGCCGCGGCGATCTCGCCCTGCGAGTGCCCGACCACGGCGGCCGGTTCGACCCCGCAGGAACGCCACAGTGCGGCCAGCGAGACGCTCACCGCCCAGGACGCGGGCTGGAGCACGTCCACGCGGTCCAGTCCGGGCGCTCCGTCCGCCTGGTGGATCACCTCCGCGAGGGACCAGTCGGTCAGGTCCGCGAGGGCCTTGGCGCAGCGGTCCATCCACTGCGCGAACTCGGGCGAGGACTGCCACAGCCGGGCGGCCATGCCCGCCCACTGCGCGCCCTGGCCGGGGAAGACGAAGACGACCCGGCCGCGGGTGTCTGCGGTGCCGCGCACCACCCGCGGGTCGCCCTCGCCGCCGGCCAGCGCGGCGAGCGCGGAGGTGTACTCGTCACGGCCGTCGGCGAGCAGCACGGCGCGCTCCGCCCAGATCGTCCTGGTCGCCACGAGGGAGCGGGCGACGTCGGCCGGTTCCGCGGCGGGCGCCGCCTCGCGCAGACGGTCCGCCAGCGCGCCCAGCGCCTGAGGGGACCTGGCGGTCAGCACCCACGGCTGGACGGGGCTGTCCAGCGCGGGCAGCCGCACGGCCGGTGCCGGGTCGGGGGCGGCGGGCGGGGGCGCCTGCTCCAGGATCACGTGGGCGTTGGTGCCGCTGACGCCGAAGGCGGAGACGCCGGCGCGGCGCGGCCGGTCGACGGCCGGCCAGGGCCGGTCCTCGGTGAGCAGGGCGACCGCGCCCTGCGACCAGTCGACCTCCGGGGTCGGCCGCGGGGCGTGCAGGGTCTTCGGGAGCCGGCCGTGCCGCAGGGCGAACAGCATCTTCAGTACGCCGGCCAGGCCGGCGGCGGCCTGGGTGTGCCCGATGTTCGACTTGATGGAGCCGAGGTACAGCGGCCGGCCGTCGGGGCGGTCCTGGCCGTAGGTGGCGAGCAGGGCCTGCGCCTCGATGGGGTCGCCGAGCCGGGTGCCCGTGCCGTGCGCCTCCACCGCGTCCACGTCGGACGGCGCGCAGCCGGCGTCGGCCAGCGCCTGACGGATCACCCGCTGCTGCGCGGGCCCGTTGGGCGCGCTGAGCCCGTTGGAGGCGCCGTCCTGGTTGACGGCGGTGCCGCGTACGACGCCCAGCACCTCGTGGCCCAGGCGGCGGGCGTCGGAGAGCCGCTCCAGGACGACGGTGCCCACGCCCTCGGCCCAGCCGGTGCCGTCCGCGTCGGGGCCGAAGGCCTTGCAGCGCCCGTCGGCGGACAGGCCGCGCTGCCGGGAGAACTCCACGAAGATGTCCGGGGAGGACATCACGGTCACGCCGGCGGCGAGCGCGAGGTCGCACTCGCCCGCGTCGAGCGCCTGGACGGCGAGGTGCAGGGCGACCAGCGCCGAGGAGCAGGCGGTGTCGACGGTCAGCGCGGGGCCTTCGAGGCCGAGGGTGTAGGCGATACGGCCGGACAGCACGCTGGAGGCCGTGCCGGTCAGCACATGCCCCTCGACGTCGGAGGAGTGCGGCAGGTTCGCGTAGTCCTGGCCGTTGGAGCCGACGAACACGCCGGTCCGGCTGCCGGCCAGGGAGCCCGGGACGATGCCCGCCCGCTCCAGCGCCTCCCACGAGGTCTCAAGCAGCAGCCGCTGCTGCGGGTCCATCGCCAGCGCCTCACGCGGCGAGATCCCGAAGAACGCCGCGTCGAAGTCCGCCACGTCGGTGAGGAAGCCGCCCTCACGGACGTAACTCGTGCCGGGCGTGCCGGGGTCGGGGTCGTAGAGGCGGTCGAGGTCCCAGCCCCGGTCCACCGGGAAGGGCCCGATCGCGTCGCCGCCGTCGAGGACGAGCTGCCACAGGTCCTCCGGGGTGCGCACGCCGCCGGGGAACCGGCAGGCGGCGGACACGATCACGACGGGGTCGTCGTGGGTGCGTGCGGGGGCGGCCGGCCGCGCGCCGGCGGCCGCGGGCCGGTCACCGGCGCCGTCCGACGCGGCGGCCAGGTGCTCGACGAGCCGGCCCGGCGTCGGGTGGTCGAAGATCAGACTCGGCGGCAGCCGCCTGCCGAGTGCGGCGGCGAGCCGGTTGCGGAACTCGACGCCGATCAGCGAGTCGAAGCCGAGCGACTTGAAGGTGCGGTCGGCCGGCGCCCGGTCGGTGGCCGGGAGTCCCAGGACGGCGGCGACCTCGGCGCTCACCATGTCGTCGAGCGCCTGGCGCAGTTCGTCGCCCGCCAGTCCGGCGAGGCGGTCCGCCGGTCCGGCGGTGACCTGGCCGGTCTCCTGCGGCCGGGCCTGCCGTACCTCGGGGATCTGCGTGAGCAGTGGGTGCGGCCTGCCGGGGCCGAACCCGGCCGCGAACCTCTCCCAGTCCACGTCGGCGACCGTCACGGCGGTCTCACCGTCGGCGATGGCCCGGTCGAGCGCGGCGAGGGCGGCGGCCGGGTCGAGGGGCACCAGACCGGTGCGCGCCAGCCGGTCGCGGGCGACCTGGGTGTCACCGGCCATGCCCGCGCCGGACCAGGAGCCCCAGGCCACCGCCGTCGCCGGCAGGCCGAGCTGGGCCCGGTGCACGGCGAGGGCGTCCAGGTAGGCGTTGGCGGCCGCGTAGTTGCCCTGCCCGGCCAGGCCGACCGTGCCGGCGACGGACGAGAACAGCACGAACAGGGACAGGTCGAGGTCGCGGGTGAGTTCGTGCAGGTGCCGGGCGCCGGTCACCTTGGGTCCGGCGACGGCGGCGAACCGGTCGGGGGTGAGCGAGTCGAGCACTCCGTCGTCGAGGACACCGGCCGCGTGCACGACGCCGGTCAGCGGGCGGTCGGCGGGCAGCGCGGCGATCAGGTCCGCCAGGGCGTCCCGGTCGGCCACGTCACAGGCGGCGACCGTCACCTCGGTGCCCGACTCCCGCAGCCGCGCGGTGAGTTCGGCGGCGCCTTCGGCATCAGGGCCACGCCGGCTGGTGAGCAGCACGTGCCGGGCACCGGCCCTGGCAAGCCATCCGGCGATGTGCGCACCCAGCGCACCGGTGCCGCCGGTCACCAGCACGGTGCCGTCCGCGATCGACCGGCGCCGACCCGCCCCCTGACCGGAGCCGGAGCCGGTGCCTGCGTCGGCGTCGGCGCCGGCGTGGGCGTCGCCCAGTGCACCGGTCACCGGCACGGCGCCGTCCGCGTACGACCCGCGCTCACCCGCGCCCTGACCGGACGCGGTCGCGGGCACCCGCGGCGTCGCGCGGTGCAGCCGTCGGGCGTACAGGCCCGCCGCCCGGACGGCCACCTGGTCCTCGCTGGTGCCGCCCGACAGGACGGCGCACAGGCGGGCACGCGCCCGGGCGTCCAGTTCGGTGGGCAGGTCGAGGAGGCCTCCCCAGCGCTCGGGGTGCTCCAGCGCGGCGACCCGGCCCATGCCCCACACCTGGGCCTGTGCGGGGGCGGAAAGCGCGTCGGAGCGGCTCACCGACACCGCGCCGCGCGTCAGCGACCACAGGCGGCCGCCGCCGCCGAGCCCGGTGAGGGCCTGCAGCAGCACGGCGGTCGCGGCGGCGCCCGCGCCGGGCCCGCGGTCCAGGGCGAGCAGCGACACCACGCCGCGGCCCTCCTCGCCGAGCGCCGCGCGCAGGGCGTCGGCGATCTCGGCGCGGTCGGGCCGCTCCGGGTCGACCTCGACCACCACGGGAGAGGCACCGTGCTCCCGGAGGGCGGCCGTCACGTCCGGCAGGACATCCGGCCGGCCCTCGCCCGTGGGGACGACGACGGCCCAGACACCGCTCAGCGACGGCGTGGCGCCGTCCGGCACGCTCGCCCACTCGGCGCGGTAGCGGAGGGGGTCCGCGGGCGCCGAGGACGGCGTGACGGGCTCCATCCAGTAACGGCGGCGCTGGAACGCGTAGGTGGGCAGCTCGACCGTGCGGGCGCCGTACGGCGCGAAGAAGGCCGCCCAGTCCACGTCCAGGCCGGTGGCGTGCAGCCGGCCGAGGGCGGTCAGCAGCGCGCGGGACTCGGGCTGGTCGCGGCGCAGCGCGGGTACGGCGACCACGTCCCGGTCGATGCCCTGCTCGGCCAGGGTGTCGTGGGCGAGCGAGGTCAGGACGCCGTCGGGTCCGAGTTCGAGGTAGCGCCGGACGCCCGCGCCGTGCGCGGTGGTGACGCAGTCGGCGAAGCGGACCGCTTCGCGGACCTGACGGACCCAGTACTCCGGTGTGGTCAGCTCCCCGCCGGCCATCTCACCGGTGAGGTTCGAGATCACCGGAAGGGCGGCGGGCCGGAACTCCACGGTCTCCAGCACCTGCTGGAACTCGGCGAGCATCGGCTCCATCCGCGCCGAGTGGAACGCGTGCGAGACCGTCAGCCGCTTGGTGCGGCGGCCCTCCCCGGCCAGCCGCGCCGCCAGCTCCAGCACCGGCTCCTCGTCCCCGGACAGCACCAGTGCCCGCGGCCCGTTCACCGCCGCCACCGACACCCCGTCCGGCAGCACGCCCAGCTCGTCCTCGGCCGCCTCCACCGCGACCATCGCCCCGCCGGAGGGCAGCGCCTGCATCAACCGGCCCCGCGCCGCCACCACCCGGCACGCGTCCGCCAGCGACCACACCCCGGCCACATGGGCCGCGGCCAGCTCGCCGATGGAGTGCCCCAGCAGCACATCCGGCCGCACACCCCACGCCTCCAGCAGCCGGAACAGGGCCACTTCCACCGCGAACAGCGCCGGCTGCGCCCACCCGGTGCCCTCCAGCAGGTCCGGGTCACCGCCGAAGACGACCTCCTTCAGCGGCCGCTCCGTTTCGGCGTCCAGGTGCGCGCACACCTCGTCGAACGCCGCCGCGAACACCGGGAAGGCGGTGTACAGCGCCCGGCCCATGCCCAGGCGCTGCGCCCCCTGACCGGTGAACAGGAAGGCCAGGGAGCCCTCACCGGCCACACCCCGTACGACACCGGCCGCCGACGCGTCCTCGCAGAGCGCCCGAAGACCGGCCAGCAGCTCGTCCCGGTCCGCGCCCAGCACAACCGCGCGGTGCTCCAGCGCCGCACGCGACCGGGCCAGCGTCAGCCCCACGTCGGCCGGTTGCAGCTCGGGCTCGCTCGCCACACGGTCCAGCAGCCGGGCCGCCTGGGCGCGCAGCGCGGCCTCACCACGGCCGGACACCACCCACGGAACCACCTCGGCGGACTGCTCCGCGCTGGTCCGTGTCTCTGCCGGCGTCTCTTCCGGCGTCTCTTCCGGTGCTTCTTCCACGATCACATGGGCGTTGGTGCCGCTGATCCCGAACGAGGAGACGCCCGCACGGCGCGGACGGCCGGTCTCCGGCCACGGACGGGTCTCGGTGAGCAGCTCCACCGATCCCGCCGACCAGTCCACCTCGCGCGAGGGCGCGTCCACGTGCAGCGTCTTCGGCAGCACTCCGTGCCGCAGCGCCAGCACCGACTTGATCACACCGGCCACACCGGCTGCCGCCTGCGTATGACCGATGTTCGACTTCACCGAGCCGAGGTACAGCGGCCGGCCGTCCGCGCGGTCCTGGCCGTACGTCGCCAGCAGCGCCTGCGCCTCGATCGGGTCGCCCAGGCTGGTCCCGGTGCCGTGCGCCTCCACCAGGTCGATGTCGGCGGACGACAGCCCCGCCGACGCCAGCGCCTGACGGATCACCCGCTGCTGGGAAGCACCGTTCGGCGCGGTCAGGCCGTTCGACGCGCCGTCGGAGTTCACCGCCGAACCGCGCAGCACCGCCAGGACCGGGCGCCCGTCGCGCACCGCGTCCGACAGCCGCTGCACCGCGAGCACGCCGACGCCCTCGGCCCACCCGGTGCCGTCCGCGCCGTCGGCGAACGCCTTGCACCGGCCGTCGGGAGCCAGACCGCCCTGCCGCGCGAACTCGGCGAACATGCCCGCGGTCGCCATCACGGTGACACCGCCGGCGAGGGCCAGGTCGCACTCGCCGCCGCGCAGCGCCTGCGCCGCCAGATGCAGCGCCACCAGCGAGGAGGAGCACGCCGTGTCCACCGTCAGCGCCGGGCCCTCCAGGCCCAGCACGTAGGCGACCCGGCCGGACAGCACACTGGGCGCCGTACCGGTCAGCACGTGTCCGTCGGCTTCCGAGGGCTCGTGGAGCCTGGGGCCGTATTCGGAGGGGCTCGCCCCGACGAAGACGCCGGTGCGGCTGCCGCGCAACGACAGCGCGTCCACCCCGGCCCGCTCCAGCGCCTCCCACGCCGTCTCAAGCAGCAGCCGCTGCTGCGGGTCCATGGCCAGCGCCTCACGCGGCGAGATCCCGAAGAACGCCGCGTCGAACTCGGCCGCGTCCGCGAGGAAACCGCCCTCGCCGGGGAAGTTCCCGGAGAGGGTCCAGCCGCGGTCCACGGGCAGCGGGGCGACGGCGTCGCCGTCCTCCGACACGAACTGCCAGAACTCCTCGGGCGACCGGATCCCTCCGGGCAGCCGGCAGGCCATGCCCACGATCACGACGGGGTCGTCGGTGTGCACGGCCGCCGGAGCCGTGGTGAGCGCCTCGGGCCGGTCGGCGCCGTCGGACGACAGCCGGCGCGCGAGGGCGTCCGGCGTCGGGTGGTCGAAGAGCAGGGTGGTGGGCACCCGCCGTCCGGTGGCCTCGGTGAGCCGCTCACCGAGTTCCGCCAGCATCAGGGAGCTGAACCCCAGCTCCTTGAACGGCGTGTGCGCGGCGATGTCGTCCGGGGAGTCGTGCCCGAGCACCAGGGCCACGGCTGCCCGGACGGTCTCCAGCGTCGTACGGTCGCCGCGCGGTGCGCGCACCGGCGGTACCGGCTCGTCGACGGGACGGGGCCGGTGTCCCAGGTCCCGGCGGGGGGCCGGTCCGGGAGCCGCGTCGGGCAGCCAGTGGCGCCGCCGCTGGAACGCGTACGTGGGCAGCGGCACCCGCCGGGCGCCCGCCTCGGTGGCCAGCCGCTCCCAGTGCATCGGCACGCCACGGACCTGCAGGGCGGCCAGGGCGGCGACCACCGCCTCCGGTTCGGTGCGGTCACGGCCGCGCAGCAGGGGCACGGACACGGTGTCGTCGCCGCGCAGGCAGTCCCGGGCCATGGACGACAGCGTGCCGTCCGGGCCGAGTTCGAGCAGGGTCGTCGCGCCCTGCTCCTCCAGCAGGCGCACTCCGTCCAGGAAGCGCACGGTGGCGCGGGCGTGCCGTACCCAGTACTCCGGGGAACACGCCTCGGCCTCGGTGAGCAGGGCGCCCGTCTCGTTCGACACGATCGGGATGCGCGGGGCCGCGAAGGTCAGCCGCTCGGCGATCCCGCGGAACTCCGCGAGCATGCCGTCCATGTGCGGCGAGTGGAAGGCGTGGCTGACCCGCAGCCGCTTGGTCTTGCGGCCCTGGGCGGCCCAGTGCGCGGCGACGGCCAGGACGGCGTCCTCGTCGCCCGCGAGCACCGTGGAGGCCGGGCCGTTGAGCGCGGCCGCCGCCACCGACTCGCCGAGGAACGGGGCGAGTTCCTCCTCGGTGGCCTGGAGGGACACCATCGCCCCGGTGGCCGGCCGGCCCTGCATGAGCCGGCCGCGCGCGGCGACCAGGGTGCAGGCGTCGGTGAGGGACAGGACTCCGGCGACGTGCGCCGCGGCCAGCTCGCCGACGGAGTGGCCGAGCAGCAGCCGGGGGGTGAGGCCGCAGTGTTCCGCGAACCGGAAGAGGGCGACCTCGACGGCGAACAGCGCGGGCTGGGTGAACTCGGTACGGTCCAGCAGGGCCGCCTCGGCCGTGCCTTCCGCGGCGAAGAGCACCTCCCGCAGGGGCACCGGCAGGTGGGGGTCCAGGTGGGCGCACACCTCGTCGAGGGCGGCCGCGTACGCCGATGACGACCGGTACAGCTCGGCGGTCATGCCGGGGCGCTGGCTGCCCTGCCCGGTGAAGAGGAAGGCGAGCGAGCCGGGGGTCACGGTGCCGCGCACGAGGTCCGCGCCGGGCGTGCCGTCGGCGAGCCGGGCGAGGCCGTCGGTCAGGTCCTGCGGTTCGCGGGCGAGCAGCACGGCACGGTGTTCGAAGGCGGTGCGGGCGGTGGCCAGGGTGTGGGCGACGTCCTGGACGCGCTGCGGGCCGTGCTCGTCGAGGTGCCGGCGCAGGTGGTGCGCCTGGTCGCGCAGCGCCTGCTCGTCCCGGCCCGTGACGAGGAGGGGCACCGGCGTCCCGGTGGGCCGGATGCCGGGTGCGGTCGCCGGTGCGGCGCCGTCCCATTCGGTGAGGACGACATGGCAGTTGGTGCCGCCCATGCCGAAGGAGCTGACGCCCACGACCAGCGGGCCGGCCTCGCTCGGCCAGGGACGCAGTGCGGTGTTGACGCTCAGGCCCAGCTCCGTCAGGGGGATGCGGGGGCTGGGGGTGTCGAAGTTGAGGCTGGCGGGGATCTCACGGTGGCGCACGGCCAGCACGGCCTTGAGGAGTCCCGCGATGCCGGCGGCGCCCTCGAGGTGGCCGATGTTGGTCTTCACCGAACCGACCAGCAGCGGTCGTTCGGCATCGCGGCCCGCTCCGAGCACGGCGCCGACGGCCGCGGCCTCGACGGGGTCGCCGGCGGGGGTTCCGGTGCCGTGCAGTTCCACGTATCCGACGGCGTCCGGGGAGATCCCGGCCTGCTCGTACGCGGCGGTCAGCACCGCCTCCTGGCCCTCGCGGTCGGGGACGGTCAGGCCCTCACCGCCGCCGTCGTTGTTCACCGCGCTGCCCGCGAGCACGCACAGGATGTCGTCGCCGTCGGCGATCGCCTCGGCCAGCGGCTTGAGGACGACCACACCGCCGCCCTCGCCGCGCACATAGCCGTTGGCGCGGGCGTCGAAGGTGTAGCAGCGGCCGTCCGGGGAGAGCGCCCCGAAGCGTTCGACGGCGGCCGTGCTGTCCTCGGCGAGGATCAGGTTCACCCCGCCCGCGAGGGCCAGGGAGCACTCGCCCCGGCGCAGGCTCTCGGCGGCCAGGTGCACGGCGACCAGGGACGACGACTGTCCCGAGTCGACGGTGAAGCTCGGCCCGTGCAGGCCCAGCGTGTAGGAGACCCGGTTGGCGATCATGCCCCGGTTGAGGCCGGTGGTCGTCTCCGGGGTGGTGGCGTCCGCGCCGGCCGCCCGGGACAGCGCGGCATAGTCGTCGGCGATGGCGCCGACGAAGACACCGGCGTCGCCACCGTCGAGGCGGGCGGGCACGATGCCGGCGTTCTCCAATGCTTCCCAGCACAGTTCCAGCATCAGCCGCTGCTGCGGGTCCATGACCGCGGCCTCACGCGGTGAAATACCGAAGAAACCGGCGTCGAAACGGTCGACCGAATCCAGGAAGCCGCCCCGTCGCGGTGCGTACGGGCGGTCCGGTGCGGCGGCGCCGACGGCTTCCGTACCGTCGCGGAGAATGGCGCGGAATTCGGCCGGTCCTGCCGCACCGGGCAGTCGGCACGCCATTCCCACCACCGCGATCGGCTGGGCGGATCGCGCCGTGAATTCAGCGACCTCTGACTCGGATCCACCCGCCATGCGTTTCCCTTACGTCGCTAGGAATCTACGAAGCGCGCTCAATGCGGCGCGACGGCCGCAGGTCACACCGAATATCCGATCGGACGGCCCCTAGCCTCAACCACTAGGCGACCCCTTAGCCGGGACCGCCGTAAGGCTTCCGCCCCTGCTGACTTGCGCTTTCCGTGTCCAGGGGCGGGGTTGTCGCCCTAGGGGTACGGGTCGCGGGCAGCGGTGCGGCGGCAGCCCTGTGCCGGGGTGCCGCCGCGCCTGTTCCCGCCGCTGCCGTACCGGCCGCGGTTCACCACTCGACGGGCAGTTCCTCCACGCCGTAGAACCCGACTCCGTCGCGGAACCGCAGGTCCTCGACGGGGACGGCCAGCCGCAGCGTCGGCAGCCGGCGCAGCAGGGTCTCCAGGGCGATCTGGAGTTCGGCGCGGGCCAGGGACTGGCCGACGCACTGGTGGATGCCGAATCCGAAGCTCAGATGGCTGCGGGCGTCGCGCCGCACGTCCAGGTCCTCGCCGCCCGGGAAGACGCTCTCGTCACGGTTGGCGGTCGACACCATGCACAACACGCCCTCCCCGGCCCGGATCAGCTGTCCGCCGACCTCCACGTCCTCCAGGGCGACGCGTCCCACGCCGTTCTGCACGATCGTGATGTAGCGCAGCAACTCCTCGACGGCACCCTTGATCAGGGACGGATCCTCACGCAGCAGGGCGAGTTGCTCCGGGTGGCGCAGCAGGGCGAGCGTGGACATGGCGAGCATGCTGGACGTCGTCTCGTGGCCGGCGAGCAGCAACAGCAGCCCGGTTCCCGCCACTTCCTCCTCGGGCAGCGCACCGCTGGCCAGGAGATCGCTGATGAGCCGGTCGTCCGGCTGCTGCTTCTTCTCGGCCGTGAGCCGGTTCATGTACTCCATGAGGTCCAGCCGCGCCTTCATCATGGCCTCGGGGCCGGCCCGGAAGTCCAGCATGGTGTGGCTGCGGTCCATGAAGAAGTCATGGTCGCCGGCGGGTACTCCGAGCAGGAGGCAGATGACCGCGGACGGCACGGGCAGCGCGAACCGGGAGACCAGGTCGGCCGGAGAGCCGGCGGTGATCATCTCGTCCAGGGCGTCGTCGACCGTCTGCTGGATCTGCGGGCGCAGGGCCTCGACCTTCTTCGCCTTGAACTCCGCGGTCAGGATCCGCCGGCGCCGGATGTGTTCCTGGTCGTCGATGACCTCCGTGGTGGAGCGGGACTCGGAGACCATCTTCCTGAGTTCCTCGGTCATGAGGGGGAAGTTGTCCAGCATGGCGTCCGAGCTGAAACGCCGGTCCCCCAGCACCGCGCGAGCCTCTTCGTGGTGGGTGATCAGCCAGCACTCGCCGCCGGTCGCGGTGGCGACCCGGACGGCCGGTCCCTGGACGGCGGCCTGCTGATAGGCCTGTGGCAGGTCGAAGGGGCAGCCCGCCGCACGGGGGGCGGGCACAGTCAGGGCATGCTCGGTGGTCACGGTCGGGTCTCCTCGTGTCGGTTGTCGTGACGGTTGTGGGGGCGGTCGTCGTGACGGGTGTGGGGGGCGTGCTGTCTCAGCCGACCGCGGCCGAGGACGCCCTGCCCATGACCTGGGCCTGGGCGGTGAGGTTGGTCCCGGCGAGCAGGTCGCCGAGATCAGCCCGGTTGCGTACGCCGAGCTTCCGGTAGACCCGGGTGAGGTGCTGCTCGACGGTGCTCTTGGTGATGAACAGCTTGCGGCCGATCTCCCGGTTGGAGTGGCCGAGCGCGGCCAGCGCGGTGACCCGCCGCTCCGCGGCCGTCAGGCTGGCCGAGCCGTGGTGGTCGCCGGCCAGGGGCACCGGTTCGTCGGCGCTGTCGGACGCCTCCTCCTTGAAGAGCCTGCGGAACAGCGCGTCCCCGCCGCAGGCGTCGGCGACGGTCCGGGCATGACGGGCGGTCATCCGTGCCTTCGCGGGGGCGCCCATCTGGTGCAGGGCGTCGGACTGCCCGGCCAGGGAGCGCAGGAGTTCCACCCGGTCGCCGCAGCTCTCCAGCAGGCTGACGGACTCGCGCAACAGGGCGGGGCGGCGGGCGAGTTCGCTCGTGGCGGCGAGGATGCGCAGCGACACACCCCGGCATCTCGCGGTGCTGCCGCCGGGCCGCGCCAGCTGCTCCCGCACCAGCGTGCGTGCCTGGCCGGCATGGCCGAGGGCCAGGTGCGCCTGCGCGGCGGAGGTGCGCCAGGGAAGGAAGGTGGGCACGTCCATGCCCCACTCCTTGGCGAGCCCGCCGCAGGTCAGGAAGTCCTCCAGGGCGGCGGCGGGACGGTCCACGGCGAGGTGGTAGTGGCCGCGCGCATGCATGTAGAGCAGCCCGTGGCGGGTGCGGAACATGCCCTCGGGCACCTCCTGGTTCAGCCACGCCCCGGCCTCTCCGGTCCTGCCCGACTCCGTGGCGGCCCGCACCAGGGCGGCCAGGGGGGAGCCGATGGCAACGCCCCAGCCGGGCAGGGAGATCGCCTCCAGGGCACGGCCCGCGTACTGCTCGGCGGTCTCCAACGCGCCTTGCCTGAGGGCCACTTCGGCGCGGATGGCGGAGAGGATCGCCACCTGCGTCCCCGTCGGCCGGTCGTCGGCCTGGCGCAGCAGGGTGTCGCACCAGAACAGCGCCCGTTCGGGGCGTTCGGCGTAGACGAGAACCAGCAGTGCCGCCTCCAGGGCCTCCACGGCCGTCTCGCCGAACCGGCAGCCGCGCAGGATCTCCTCGGCCATGGCGACGGCACGGTCGCCCGGTCCCTCGGTCAGCACCCTGCCGAGCATCTCCACGGCGTACGAGGCCGGGCTGAGGCGGCTGGGCTGCGGGGTGGTGGCCTGAGCGGTGGCCGTGGCGGGGTCCGCGGCACCGACGTCCAGTGCGGGGCAGGTGTGCCGCAGCCACTGCCGCACGACGTGGAGTTCGGCCTGCGCCCACGGTTCGCCGCCGGAGTTCCCGGCCAGCGCGGACATGCTCTGAGCCGCTTCCTGGAAGCGGTCCTGCCAGGCGAGGTGTTTGACGATCCAGGCGGCGTCCGCGCCCTGGACGAGGCCCCGCCCGAGGGCGGTGCGCAGTTCGTCGAGCCACGGGGTGACCAGGCGGGGGTCGATCTCCCAGCCGATCCGTACCCGCGCCATGACGACGGCGGCGCGTTCGGCCTCGGTCGTCGCGTGATGACCGGCCAGCCGGAGGCAGTCGAGGCTGAACTCCTCCTGTCCGTCGCGTACGGCCTGTTCCGCCGCGGTGATCAGGGTGCGGCCCGCCCAGGGCTCGTCCACCGGGGCGGCGAGCAGATGGTGCGCGACGTCGACCGCCGACGCGCCGTCGTCGTGGAGCAGCCGGGCGGCGCGCCGGTGCAGTTCCGCCCGGACCTCCACGTCCACGTGCTCCAGCAGGGCCTTGCCGACGAGGGCGCTGCGGAAGGCCGTGCCGTGCAGCAGGCCCGCCGTGTCCAGTGCCGTCATGACCCGGGCGACCGCGTCGGCTCCCCGGTCGACCAGACAGGCCACCAGGGCGGGGGTGGCGTTCCGGCCGAGTACGGCGAAACCGCAGGCGACGTCGAAGAGCACGGGCTCGTCCCGGTAGGCCCAGGCGAGGGCGGCGTGGGCGAAGGCCGCACGGCCGGCGGGCTGCACAGCCGGGCCCCGGCCCTGCCGCTCCCCTCGCCGCGCGGCCTGGTGGTCGGCCAGGAGTCCCCGCAGCAGGAGGGGGTTGCCGCCGCTGATGGCGTGGAACTCCGCCGCCAGCCGCGGGGCGTCGGCCTCGTCCACGTACGGCGCGATCATCCGGGTGACGCCGTCCGGGGACAGCGGCAGCAGGCCGAGGCGCCGGCAGCTCGGATGCCGCAGCAGCTCCGCCTGGAAGGCCGGCGGCAGCGCGTCCGGCCCGGTCGGTTCGGTGAGCACGACCAGGACCGGGGCGGTGCGCAGCCGGCGTACCAGGTACAGCAGGAACCGCAGGGACGCGGCGTCGGCGAGCTGGACGTCGTCGACCGCGAGGACCACCGGACCGCGCCGGATCTCCTGGCACAGCTCCTCGAAGAGCCGGCCGGCGTCGGGCGAGGGGGCGCCGTCGCGGCCGCCGATCGCCCGGGCGAACCGGAGTCCGGCGGCGAGCGGCCCGTCGGAGGGGAAGAGCTGTGTGACGACGCCGAACTCGACACCGGTCTCCGCGGACGACCCCGTGGCGGCGCACACCCGCGCGCCGCGGTCGGCGGCCTTCCTCAGAAATGCGTCGAGCAGTGTCGTACGGCCGACTCCCGGCCCAGAATTGACCAGGATCACGCCGCCTTCGCCGCGCTCGGTGTTTGCCAGCGCATGTGCGAGCACCGACATTTCCTCGGCGCGTTCGACGATTTCCGAAAAGCCGCTGGAATCTCCCAGTCCCACTCGTTCTCCCCGTGTCCGACCGAAGCTGGTTCCGCTCGTCGCCGTTCAGGCAACTTCAGACTATCCAGCGCCGGACCGGGGGCCCACCCCTATATTCACACCCCCCCTATTCACAGCTTTCTCCGCCGAGCTCGCCGGGTCATGCGGAGTTCTCGAAGTCGTAAGTTCGGGGAGTGGCCAGCAATTCCTCCCGGCCGCTTATCTGCAACTTTCGGTATACACGAGTAAGGTGTTGTTCAACCGTGCTCATGGTGATGTAAAGCCGCACCGAAATCTCACGGTTGGTGTATCCGCTGGCGGCCAGGCTCGCGACCTTGCGCTCCGACTCGCTGAGGTGCCCCCAGTCGCTGTGCTGTTCGGGCGCCGTCCCGAAGATGCGCTTGCCCGTCGCCGCGCCGCCGGACGGGCCGATCCGGTCGGGGGACGGTCGCATCCCGCAGCTCTTGGCCACCTGCCGCGCCCTGCGCAGCACCATCGCCGCCTGCCGGGCCTGGCGGGCCTGCCGGTGGGCGTCCGCCAGGTCGAACAGGGCGCGGGCCAGTTCCAGCCGGTCGTCCGCCCGGTCCAGCTCCACGACGGCCCGGTTCAGCAGGCCCAGCCGGGCGTCGGGTTCCGAGGCGAGCCCCTGCAGGCGCAGCGAGATGCCCCGGACGCGGGGGGCGTCGTCCTGGACCATGGCCAGTTGCTCGGTGGCCAGTCTCAGTCCCTGCTCCCGCTCCCCGAGGAGCAGCAGCGCCTGTGCGCAGTCCGTGCGCCACGGCAGCAGGGCGGGCCGGTCCGCGCCCCACCGTCCGGCGATCCGGCCCACCTCGTGGAAGTCCCGCAGTGCCGCGTGGTGCTGCTGGGTGGCCAGGTAGTAGAGCCCGCGGGCGCGCAGGTAGTCGAGCCAGTGGATGGTGCCCGACAGGGAGTCCGCCATGGGCCGGCTCAACTGCCGGGCGGCCTCCTTGCCCTCGCCCCGCGCCACCAGGACCGTCACCAGGTGCGAGACCGCGCTGGCCTCCAGGGCGGCAGGGTGCCGCCCCGACAGCAGCGCCAGGCAGCGACGCGCGTCGCGCTCCACCTCGGCGAGGTTGCCTCCGTGCAGGGCTCCTTCGGCCCGTACGGCCGTGAAGGCCGCCTCCCACCCCGGCGCGCCGCGCAGCGCCGACTCCCGCACGAAGTGGTCGCACCAGTACCGCACCCGCTCGACAGCGCCGAGCGACAGCAGCGTCCAGACGGCGTCGAGCAGCAGGTCGAAGGTGCCGTCGGTGAGCCGGGTGATCTCCAGCAGGCCGTCGGTGTCCGCCACGCGCTGGGCGAGCCGGCCGGGGTGGGGCGGGGCGAGCCGGGTGAGGACGGGGGTTCCCGCACGGCGGACCGGCAGGCAGGCCATGGCGGCTTCCTCGGCGCCGGCCGGCCGCTCCGTCACGTCGTACGGCCGGGCGGCCACCGCGGCCTCGCACGGCTCGGGGATCCGCCGACCGGCCACCGCCCGGGGGGTCTCGGTCTCGGCGGGCGGCCACCCCGGGCCGAGCAGGGCCTGTGCCTGGTCCAGCCGGCCGTGGGCGAGGAGCGCGGCGGCGAGCCCGCGCGTGTCCGCCGGGTCGAGCCGGTCGGCCCTCAGACCCCGCAGGGCCTCGTCGACGTGGGTTTCGGCCTCGCCGACGCTGATCCGCCGGGTGACCATGCCGAGCTTCATCTTGATCTCGGCCCGCACCAGCGGGTCGGCGGCCGCGCCGTGCGCCAGTTCGAGGTAGGAGACGGCACATCGCACCTCGTCGGCCGACAGTGCCTGGTCGGCGGCCTCCCGCAGCACCCCCACGGCCCAGGTGCCGTCGGCCCGGCCGGCCTCCCGCAGGTGCTCGGCGGCCAGCGCCGCCGGTGCGCCGGAGGCGTGCAGCAGCTGCGCGGAGAGCGCGTGCAGGTCCCGACGGGAGGACGGCTCCAGGGAGTCCAGCACCGCCGCCTTGACCGCCGGGTGCTGGAAGGTGCTGCCGGTGACGATGCCGGAGCCGCGCAGGGCCCCCAGGTTCTCGGCGAGTTCGACGAGCGAGACGTCCAGGAGCCGGGAGAGCAGTTCGTCGGTGCACGCCTCGCCGAGCACCGCCAGGCCGGCGGCGACCTCGCGGGTGCGCTCACCGCCGCGGTCCAGGCAGGCGAGGACCGCCTTGCCGTACGCCTGTCCCGGCCGGGGGCCGGCGGGCGAGGCGCCGGCGTCGCCCTCGGGCTCGCCCTGCGTGTCCTCCAGCAGCGCCCCGAGCAGCAGCGGGTTGCCGCCGCTGACCGCCAGATAGCGTTCCCCGGCGGCGTCCGGCCGGCCCAGATGGCCCAGGATGTCGGTGACGTCCTCAAGGCGGAGCCTGGGCAGCTGGATGCGTTCGAGGTTCGGGTGCCTGAGCAGCTCGGCGCCGACGGTCCGGTCGGCCGGGCCGCTGACGGGCGAACGCGTGAGCACCAGCAGCAGGGGGACGTTGCGGCAGTGCCGGGCCAGATGGACCAGTTGCCGCACCGAGTCGGGGTCCGCGTGGTGGAGGTCGTCGACGGCCACCACGACGGGAGCGCGCCCGGCCAGGGTCCGCACCTCGCCGCAGAAGGTCCGCGTCAGGTCGTACCAGGCGGCGTCGTGCCGCGCCCGCTCGCGGCCCTCGGCCGAGATCTTCCGGATCGTGGCGTCGCTCATGGTCTGGAACCGGCGCACCACGTCGTCCGGGAAGGGCGCGCCGTTGACGAGGCTGCGCAGGACGCTCAGCGGAGTGCCGCGCTCCTCGGCGATCGCGGTGGCGTGCAGCAGGCTCGGGCCGTGGGATTCGAGGCGGCCCACGAACTCCTCCAGGAGTTCGCTCTTGCCGCACCCCGCGGCGGCCTCGACGACCACGACATGGGATCTACCGGTGGCCCGGACCGAAGAATAGGCCGCGTGCAGTCGCGCTGTTTCCAGACGTCGCCCAGTCAGAACCATGAATCGCTGTACACCCCGTATCGATCCAAGCCAAGCCGGGGCCACGGCGCACAACGACAGACGAAACGGGGGAAGACAAACCCCCCGATTCAACCACTCGTCATGCCTCTGGTCAAGACTTTCGGACCCCGAATACTGTACGAGTAGAACACTTGCACGCAACGCATGTCAACGACGAAAAGCTTTGGCCAAGGGAGAGTAAGAATCGGCCAAGGCCAGGACTCATCCCGCCCGAAGGAGTCACATACCCGCAGGTCCCGCATGGGACGGAGGGAGTGACTCACAGGCATCCGCAGGGAGAATCACCGTCATTCGACCCGCCGCACAACGCTCGGCAAAAAACTCGAAATTACACGCTGAATCGCTTGCGGACAAAAAGAGAAATGCTGCCGCAGTTTCACGGCAGCACCCCATCGAGCCGCCCGTCCCCCGCAGCGGTGCGCCTTATGTCGTGACGGTCGAACAGACGCGGGAAATCGCCTCGATCACACGCGGTCCCTCGTCGTTGAGGTAGAAGTGCCCGCCCGGATGAGGCTGGATCTCGAAGCGGCCTTCGGTGTGCTCGGCCCAGGCCTCCGCCTCCTCGCGGCTGACCCGCGGATCCTCCGTGCCGTAGTGCACGTGGATCGGCGCGGCGAGCCGCGCCCCGTCGGTGTGCCGGTAGGTCTCTGCGGCCGTGTAGTCCCCGCGGATGGCCGGCAGCGCCATGCGCAGGATCTCCTCGTTGCCGAGAACCTCGGAGCTGGTCCCGCTCAGGGTCTTCAGCTCCTGGATGATCTCGTCGTCACTGCGCTGGTGCACTCGCTCGTCGCGGTACCGCGAGGGCGCCCGCCGGCCGGAGGCGAACAGCGCGAGGGGCACGATGTCCTTGCGCTCCAGCCGCAACGCCACCTCGAAGGCGAGCGTGGCCCCCATGCTGTGCCCGAACAGCACCAGCGGCCGGTCGGCCCAGGGCAGCAGTTCGGCCGTCACGGCGTCGGCCAGGTCGGCGATGTTGTCGATGCACTTCTCCTGGCGGCGGTCCTGCCGGCCCGGGTACTGGATGGCCAGTACGTCGACTCCGGGGCTCAGAGCCTTCGACACCGGGAGGTAGTAGGGGGCGGATCCACCGGCGTGAGGGAAACAGACGAGCCGGGTCGCCGCGGCCGGAGCCGGGTGGAACTGACGTACCCACAGATTCTCGCCGACGTGGGGGGCACTCACGATAGAACCTTTCATTCGTGGCTCGCGGGCTGACACAGAAGGCCGTTGACTCGCACAACCATGCTTGGCCGCCCCGTAAGGCCCCCACAACCCCTAACCGGAACCGCACCCCCCTACTCCGCTCGGGGCCGGGGTGACCGAGACAGTCAAGGCCAGCACCGCGGGCGCCGACCCGGTACGGGAGGTGACGGACGTCTCACCGCAGGATGTGGCCCACAGCACACTCCGACCGAAGCCCGGCACGCCCCGCCCCACGCCCTGTCAGGGGGACCCGTACCGGCCACCCCGATGCCCGGGGGACGCGGGGCCCGGCACGCGGGCACGTGGTTTAGGGGTTCCCGCCGGCCGGGCGGGTGGCTCAGGCTGTGAGCCGTGCGGTCGCCATCAACGGCGGCCCCGTCCGTCACAGGGGGGTGGAGCAGTGAGCCGAGCCCACCTCGTCGATGCCGGCGACGCTCCCGCCTCCTCCCCCCGTGACGGCCGGCTGCTGGCCGTCAGCGACCTGCACGTACGCCACGAGCAGAACCGCGACGTCGTACGGAACCTGCGCCCCGGGTCCCCCGACGACTGGCTGCTCGTCGCCGGTGACGTGGGCGAGTCCGTGACAGACGTCACCTGGGCGCTGTCCCTGCTGCGTGACCGGTTCGCCCGCGTGGTGTGGGTCCCCGGCAACCACGAACTGTGGACCGCGCCCGGTGACCCGGACGAGCTGTGCGGTGAGCGGAAGTACCGGCATCTGGTCGACGTCTGCCGCGAGTTGGGCGTCGATACCCCCGAGGACCCCTACCCCGTGTGGCACGGCGCGGGCGGCCCCGCCGTCGTCGTCCCGCTCTTCCTGCTCTACGACTACAGCTTCCTGCCCCCGGGCGCCTTCTCCAAGGCCCACGCACTGCGCCTGGCCGACGAGGCGGGCGTCATCTGCACCGACGAGTTCCTGCTGTCCCCCGACCCGTACCCCAGCCGCGAGGCCTGGTGCAGGGCCCGGATCGCCGGGACGCGCCCCCGGCTCGACGCGCTGCCCGACGGCCTGCCGACCGTGCTCGTCAACCACTTCCCCCTGGTCCGCGATCCGCTCCACATCCTGCGCCACCCCGAGTTCGCCCCGTGGTGCGGCACCACCGCCACCGCCGACTGGCACCTGAGGTACCGGGCGGCCGCCGTGGTCTACGGCCACCTGCACATCCCGCGCACCCTGCGCTGCGACGGCGTACCGCACCACGAGGTGTCCCTGGGCTACCCCAGGGAGTGGCAGCGCTTCCCCCGCCCCGCCCAGTGGCCGGTCCCCGTCCTGCCCGCCGCGCCGACCGCCGTCCGCCCCGCCCCGGCCACGACGACCTCCTGAGGCCCCGCTCGCGCCTGCACCCCGCCGGACCCCCATCTGGAGCCATGACCGAGCACACACCACCGCCCCACCACCGGGCACCCCGGCTCGCCAGACACCCAGCGAAACGTGGCGCCCTGGAGCCTCCGCACACGCCTCCCACAGCTCTCGCCCTCACCACCAGGCCCCCGAACGTCCCGCACGCCGGCACCGCCGGTCTGCACGCCCCCGGCACCACCACAGGCGCCCCGGCCCACCCCTTCACCACCCCCAGACCCACCACCACCGACACCCTCGCGCCACGCCCAGTCACCGGCGCCGCATCCCACCCCACCGCCGACGCCGCGCGTCACCCCGTCACCGCCCCCGGCACTCCGCCCGCCGGCGCCGCCGCTGCCCGCCCAGGCGCCCGCAGGCCGGGCGGGCCGTGAGGGGGTGCGAGGGGGCTGCGCAGGTCAACGCCCGGCTGCGGGGGCTGGTCGATGGCGGTGCCCGGAAGCTGGCGGTCTCCTTCGATCCGCCCACGCGGACCGGCCTCGACTCCGCCGCACCGGCCGCCTGGGGACTGGTCGGTCACCGGGGTGTGCCCGTCGACTCCATCGACGACATGCGCGTACTGCTCGGCGGGCTGCCGCTGGACCGGATCGCGGTGTCCCTGGCCGCCGACACCTGCGCCGCGCCCCTCCTCGTCCTGTACCGGCTCGTCGCCGAGGAACACGGGGCGCCGGCCGGCCGACTGGCGGGCAGCGTCGGCAACGACGCCCTGACGGACCTGCTGCTGTCCGGCCCCGGCCCGTTCCCGCCGCGCGCGTCCCTGCGGCTCGTCCGGGACGTGTGCGCCTACGGCCTGGCCGAACTGCCCCGCTGGCGGTGCCTGACCGTCCGTGGCCACCGGCTCACCGACGCCGGAGCGGACCCCGCCCAGGAGATCGCCTTCACCGTGGCCGCCGGCACCGAGTACCTGCTGACCGCGGCCGCGGCCGGCCTGGACCCCGCCGCCGTCGCGGCCCGCACGGCCCTGTGCGTCTCCGCCGCCCGCACCGGGCGCGACACCCGGGCCAAGCTGCGCGCCGTACGCCGGCTGTGGGCCCGTACGGTCCACGCCCGCCTCGGCCCGGGCCCCGCCCCACGCCTGCACACGGCCGTCCCCGCCCGCCACCAGGCCGCGACACCGTCGGCGGACGGCCTCGAAGCAGCCGCGGCCGCCCTGCTGGACCGCGTCGCACGGCTCGGCGGGCTGCCGACGGTCCTGGAGGGGAGCCGGGGCCCCGAGCTGTTCGGCGTCCACGGCACCGGCGGGCCCGTGCACCACCGCCCCCGACTGGCCCGCCCCTGGGCGGCGTCGCACGCCGTCCGGGCCCTTCAGACCGAGCGTCTGGCCAAGCTCCGCGCCTGGCGCGTCCAGCCGACCGTGGACAAGGCCCTCCTGCGGCTGTGCGAGGCGGCGCAGGGCGACGACAACGTTCTCCACCCGCTACGAGACGCCCTGGCCTCCCGGGCCACCCTCGGCGAGGTCTGCACGGCGCTGCGCGACACCTGGGCCGCGAGCCCCCCGGTCACCCCCCACTGACCGCCCAGCCCCTACGCCCGCTCCTTCTCGTGCGCCCTGAAGCGCGCTCCCGCGGCGGCGTTCTCCGTCAGCTCCGACAGCGCGGTGCTGCCGTGCAGCGTCCTGCCGCCCGCCTCGCGGACCGCGCCGTTCGGCGGGGCCGTCGCACGGGGGGCGTGGGCGGACGCCGTGAGGGCCGGCTCGACGGCACCGGCGGGCGAGCCCCGGCGCCGGTAGCGCGGCGGCACGAAGTGCTCCGCCCAGCGCGGGGCACGCGGCGTGAACCGCGGCAGCAGGAGCAGCACGAGGCCGATCGCGCTCAGGAAGACGATGCCCAGCACGATCCACATGGACGCCGAGTTGACGGAGTAGGCGAGCGCGCCGAACGCGATCAGCGCCGACCAGAAGTACATGATCAGCACGGCCCTGCTGTGCGAGTGGCCGATCTCCAGCAGCCGGTGGTGCAGGTGCCCCCGGTCGGCGGCGAACGGCGACTGGCCGCGCCAGGTGCGCCGCACGATGGCCAGGATCAGGTCGGCGGCCGGCACCGCGATGATGGTCAGCGGCAGCAGCAGCGGGATGTAGACGGGGACCGTCTGGTGCACGGCCTCCTTCTCGGACCCGACGTACAGGTTGAGCGCGTCCGGGTCGACCTGCCCCGTCACCGAGATCGCGCCCGCGGCGAGAACCAGGCCGATGAGCATCGAGCCGGAGTCGCCCATGAAGATCCGCGCCGGGTGCATGTTGTGCGGCAGGAAACCCAGGCACATGCCCATCAGGATCGCCGAGAAGAGCGTCGCCGGGGCCGCGGCCTCGACGCCGTAGGAGTACCAGATGCGGTAGGCGTACAGGAAGAACGCCGTCGCCGCGATGCACACCATCCCGGCGGCGAGACCGTCGAGGCCGTCCACGAAGTTCACCGCGTTGATGGTGATGACGACGAGCGCCACCGTCAGCAGGGTGCCCTGCCACTGGGTGAGCGCCACCGAGCCGACACCCGGGATCGGCAGCCATAGGATCGTCAGACCCTGGACGACCATCACACCCGCGGCGATCATCTGGCCGCCCAGCTTGATCAGGGCGTCGATCTCGAACTTGTCGTCCAGGACGCCGATCAGCCAGATCAGGGCCGCGCCCGAGAGCAGGGCCCGTGGCTCGTTGGAGTTCTCGAAGACCTGGTTGAGGTTGGTCAGGTGGTCCGCGACCAGCAGGCCGGCGCACAGCCCGAAGAACATCGCGATACCGCCGAGCCGCGGAGTCGGTTCCCGGTGCACGTCCCGGGCCCGGATCTCCGGCATCGCCCCCGCCACGATCGCGAACTTCCGTACCGGCCCTGTCAGCAGATACGTCACCGCGGCCGTGATGCAGAGCGTCAGCAGGTATTCACGCACGGGCTTCCCCACAGGTCTCGCTGGCCATTCCAGCCTCACACCCTAGCGACGCACGCATACGGATGAGGACTTCCGGGTAGCGAAGATGGTTGCATGCGTGCCTGTGTCCGCGAGTGCGCCTACCCAGACTCAGCGTGGATACGGCGGAAATCCACCGGCCAGCTCCCGTACTTCTTCACGCGCCGTTGTGGCATCGATCTCACCCCTGAGGACCCCCGCGAGCAACGCGGCGATCTTGCCCATCTCCCCCTCGCCCATGCCCTGCGTGGTCACCGCCGCCGTGCCCAGGCGCAGCCCGCGCGCGTGGGCGTGCGGCAGCGCACAGCAGTCCAGGACCATCCCGGCGGCCGCCAGCCGTCCCCGCGCGGCCCGCCCGTCCACGCCGAGCGGCCCAGGGTCGGCGGTCAGCAGGTGGGTGTCCGTCCCGCCGGTCGTGACCACCAGCCCCTCGTCGGCCAGCCCGGCCGCCAGGGCCCTCGCATTGGCGACCACCTGATGGGCGTACGCGGCGAACGCCGGTGTCGCCGCCTCCCCGAACGCGACCGCCTTCGCGGCGATGGTGTGCATCTGCGCGCCGCCCTGCGTGAAGGGGAAGACGGCCCGGTCGACCCGCTCGGCCAGCTCGCTGCCGCACAGGATCATCCCGCCGCGCGGCCCGCGCAGCACCTTGTGCGTGGTCGCGCACACCACATCGGCGTACGGCACCGGAGAGGGCGCCGCTCCTCCGGCCACGAGCCCGATGGGATGCGCGGCGTCGGCGATCAGATACGCGCCGACCTCGTCGGCGACCTCACGGAAGAAGGCGTAGTCGATGTGCCGGGGGTAGGCGATCGACCCGCACACGATCGCCTTGGGGCGGTGCGTACGGGCCAGGGTGCGCACCTGGTCGTGATCGATGAGCCCGCTCTCGGCATCGACCCCGTAGCCGACGAAGTCGAACCAGCGGCCGGAGAAGTTGGCGGGCGAGCCGTGCGTGAGGTGGCCGCCGTACGGCAGGCCGAGCGCCAGCACGCTGTCGCCGGGGCGGAGCAGGGCGGCGTACGCGGCCAGTACCGCCGACGATCCCGAGTGCGGCTGCACATTGGCGTGTACGGCCCCGAACAGCGTCCTGGCCCGCTCCACGGCGATGCTCTCGGCGACGTCGACGAGCTCACAGCCACCGTGGTGCCGCGCCCCCGGGTAGCCCTCGGCGTACTTGTTGGCGAGGGGTGAGCCGAGCGCGGCCAGCACCGCCGGCGACGTGAAGTTCTCGGCGGCGATCAACTGCAGCGTCGTCGACTGCCGGTCGAGCTCCCCGAGCAGGATCTCGGCCAGCTCGGGGTCCTGCCGCCGCAGGACATCGGCCGTGGGGGCATGGGTGACCGACATGGTGCGCTCCGGGGCGTCGACGGTGACGTACGTCCAATGTAGGCCGGGGACGCCTGGGGTGCCCGGTGTTACCACCCATTCCTGCGACCGGCCCCGACCCCCGGGCACCGCTCCGGCACGCACACCCCGACAGGCACGAACCCCGCCGCACACCGCGCGGGCCTCCCCCAGCCCACCACCCCACGGCACACGACCACACGCCCCGAGCCCCCGGCCCGCACCAGGCCACCCATCGCCACACACCACCTCAGCCGCCCACCCACCACCGGCCACGGCGCTGCCGCCAGGCCGACCCGACCACACCGCACCACCCGACCGGCCCACGCCCCCCACAGGGCGCCCGAGCGACCACCCACCGTCCCGCGCAAACCCTCCGTACCGCGCCCCCTCCGCGATGCCGCCTACGTACGCGCGGGAACCCCCGTCAGCGCCGTGACCACCGGATCCAGCGCCTGGTGTATCTCCTCGCCGATGGACCGGAAGAACGTCAGCGGGGCCCCGTACGGGTCGTACACCTCGTCCGCCTCGGCCGTGGGCGCGAGCAGCCAGCCGCGGAGCGCGGCGGCGGCGCGGACCAGGGCGCGGGCGCGGGCGACCACGCCCTCCTCCAGGGGCGGCAGGGTGGCCGGGTCGATCGCCTTCACCAGGCGGGTGAACTCCTTCAGCGTGAAGGTGCGCAGGCCCGCCGAGTGACCCATGGAGATGACCTGGGCGCGGTGATCGCGGGTCGCCGTCAGCACCAGGTCGGCACGGATCACGTGCTCGTCCAGCAGCTCCCGGCCGACGAAGCCGGAGGCATCCGCGCCGAAGTCGGCCAGCACGGTCTCCGCGTGGGCCTCCATGGGCGCACCCTCGTGCCCCCAGGTGCCCGCGCTCTCCACGATCAGCCCGCCGCCCAGGATGCCGAGCCGCTCCTGGACGAAATGACGGGTCAGCCGCTCGGTGATGGGCGAGCGGCACACGTTGCCGGTGCTGACGTGGAGGATGCGGAAGCTGTCGCGGGGAAGCCCCACGAACGTCGTCGTGATCTCCGCCGCGCTTTCCCCGTTGCCTATGCCACGCCCCGCGTCAGGGGCCGTCAATTCGCCACCTCGAGGTCGGGTACGACCTTGCGCAGCTCGTCCGCCGACAACGCGCCCTCACGCAGCAGCAGCGGCACCTCACGGGTGACGTCGACGATCGAGGAGGGGACGTTGCCGGGCGTCGGGCCGCCGTCCAGGTAGACGGAGACGGAGTCGCCGAGCATCTCCTGCGCGGCGTCACAGTCCTCCGGCGCCGGGTGCCCGGTGAGATTGGCGGACGAGACGGCCATGGGGCCGACCTCCGTCAGCAGCTCGATGGCGACCGGGTGCAGCGGCATGCGCACGGCGACCGTGCCCCGGGTGTCCCCGAGGTCCCACTGCAGGGACGGCTGGTGCCGCGCCACGAGCGTCAGCGCGCCCGGCCAGAACGCGTCCACCAGCTCCCAGGCCAGCTCGGAGAAGTCGGTGACGAGACCGTGAAGCGTGTTCGGGGAGCCGATCAGGACGGGGGTGGGCATGTTGCGGCCCCGCCCCTTGGCCTCCAGCAGGTCCGCGACGGCCTCCGCGGAGAACGCGTCGGCGCCGATGCCGTACACCGTGTCCGTCGGCAGCACCACGAGCTCGCCACGGCGGACGGCGGACGCGGCCTCACGCAGACCGGTCGCGCGGTCGGTCGCGTCATTGGTGTCGTATCGCCGTGCCATCTTTAGCTGGCCTCCTCGTACACGTGCTGCTGGGGTGAAGTCTTCGAAGACTGCGGGGACTGCGAGGACTGCGGGGTGCTCACGGCAGCGCCTTGCGGGCCGTGGCGAAACGGGGACGGTTGTTGAGGTCGGGATGATCCGCGGCGTCGGTCCAGCCCCGGTCCTCGGCGAAGATCCACGGCACCTGGCCGCCCTGGGTGTCGGCGTGCTCGACGACGACGACCCCGCCGGGGCGCAGCAGCCGGTGCGCGGTGCGTTCCAGGCCGCGGATGAGGTCGAGGCCGTCCTCGCCGGAGAACAGGGCCAGCTGCGGGTCGTAGTCCCGTGCCTCGGGCGCGACGTACTCCCACTCGGTGAGCGGGATGTACGGCGGGTTGGAGATCACCAGGTCGACCTGGCCGTCGAGGTCCGGGAAGGCCGTCAGCGCGTCTCCCTGGCGCAGTTCGACCCTGGACCCCTCCACGTTCTTACGGGTCCACACCAGGGCGTCCTCGGACAGCTCCACGGCGTGCACGCGGGAGCGCGGGACCTCCTGGGCGAGGGCGAGCGCGATGGCGCCGGAGCCGGTGCACAGGTCCACGATGCACGGCTCGACGACGTCCATGGCCCGTACGGCGTCTATGGCCCACCCGACCACGGACTCGGTCTCGGGCCGCGGCACGAACACGCCGGGCCCGACCTGGAGTTCCAGGTACCGGAAGTAGGCCCGCCCGGTGATGTGCTGGAGCGGTTCGCGCGCCTCGCGGCGGGCGACGACCTCCCAGTACCGGGCGTCGAAGTCCGAGTCCTTCACGGAGTGCAGCTCGCCGCGCTTGACGCCGTGCACGAACGCGGCGAGCTCCTCCGCGTCGGTGCGCGGCGAGGGCACGCCGGCGTCGGCGAGCCGCTGGGTGGCCTGGGCCACCTCCGCGAGCAGCAGGTTCACGCAAGTCCTCCGTGTCGTACTCGTCCGTGCGTAGTCCTTACGCGGCTGCCAGCTTCGCCGCCGAGTCCGCGTCGACGCAGGCCTGGATCACCGCGTCGAGGTCGCCGTCCAGGACCTGGTCCAGGTTGTACGCCTTGAAGCCGACGCGGTGGTCCGAGATGCGGTTCTCCGGGAAGTTGTAGGTGCGGATCTTCTCGGAGCGGTCGACGGTACGGACCTGGCTGCGGCGGGCGTCGGCGGCCTCCCTCTCCGCCTCCTCCTGCGCCATGGCGAGCAGCCTGGAGCGCAGGATACGCAGTGCCTGCTCCTTGTTCTGCAACTGGCTCTTCTCGTTCTGGCAGGAGGCGACGACTCCGGTCGGGATGTGCGTGATGCGCACGGCGGAGTCGGTGGTGTTGACGGACTGTCCGCCGGGTCCGGAGGACCGGTAGACGTCGATGCGCAGGTCGTTGGGGTTGATCTCGACGTCGACCTCCTCGGCCTCCGGCGTGACCAGCACACCGGCCGCGGAGGTGTGGATACGGCCCTGGGACTCGGTCGCCGGCACGCGCTGCACGCGGTGCACCCCGCCCTCGTACTTCAGGCGGGCCCAGACGCCCTGCCCGGGCTCGATCTGACCACGGGCCTTCACCGCGACCTGGACGTCCTTGTAGCCGCCCAGTTCGGACTCGGTGGCGTCGATGATCTCGGTCTTCCAGCCGACCCGCTCGGCGTACCGCAGATACATGCGCAGCAGGTCGCCCGCGAACAGGGCGGACTCGTCGCCGCCCGCGCCCGCCTTGATCTCAAGGATGACGTCCTTGTCGTCACTGGGGTCGCGCGGGACGAGCAGGAGACGGAGCTTCTCCGTCAGTTCCTCGCGCTGCTGCTCCAGGTCCTTGACTTCGGAGGCGAACTCGGCAGCGTAGTCGGGGTCGTCGGCGGCCAGTTCGCGCGCGGTCTCGATGTCGTCGCCGGCCTGCTTCCAGGAGCGGTACGTGGCGACGATCGGGGTGAGCTCGGCGTAACGCTTGTTCAGCTTGCGCGCGTTGGCCTGGTCGGCGTGGACCGACGGGTCGGCGAGCTTCTTCTCCAGGTCGGCGTGCTCGGCGACGAGTTCCTCGACGGCCTCGAACATTCTTGGCTCCTGCTACTGCTTGGGAAGGGAAGGGCGGGCGACCAAAAACGCCGGCCCCGGCGCACGCCTGTAAGGGGGGCGCGCGGCCGTGGACCGGCGAAAGAGGGGCTCGCTACTTCTTGGAGCCGGCGGCAGCCTTGCCGAAGCGGGCCTCGAAGCGGGCCACACGGCCACCGGTGTCGAGGATCTTCTGCTTGCCCGTGTAGAACGGGTGGCACTCGGAGCAGACCTCGGCCCGGATGGTGCCGGACTCGATGGTGCTGCGGGTGGTGAACGACGCGCCGCAGGTGCAGCTGACCTGCGTCTCGACGTACGCGGGGTGGATGTCGCGCTTCAAGGTGTCTCCTAGGTTTCGGGAGGGCGCCGGGTCGCTGCCGCGGGGTGCGGAGCGTGAACCGGAGCCGACGTACCAGTCTGCCAGGACTGGCGCCATCTCCCAAAACCGGGGGTCGCCGTCGAGTATTCCCGGGGGTGAGGGGTGCACGCGGCGGAGCCGCACATCGACACCGTCCCGCGCCCCTACCCGGCGCTCACCACGCCCTTGGCCTCGCCGGTGGCCGTGCCCTTCGTCGCCGACTTCGGGATCGGCCGGTCGTTCTTCAGGGCCTCCCAGATCGACTTGGCCTTGGCCTTCTGCAGGAGGACGCGGTTGGGGTCGTCCGGGTCGTACTCGACCGGCATCGTGACCATGTGCATGTTCGACGGGCTGATGCCCTTCAGGCCGTTGGCGAAGGAGATCAGGGAGTTCACCGAGCCGAGGTCGGAGTCGGTCGTCACGGTCTTGGTGGCCGTGTCGGCGAGGTCGTAGAGCTTTGTCGGGTCGGTGAAGATGCCGACGTTCTTGACCTGGGTGACCAGGGCCTTGATGAAGGCCTGCTGGAGCTGGATGCGGCCGAGGTCGGAGCCGTCGCCGACGCCGTGGCGGGTGCGGACCAGGCCGAGGGCCTGCTCGCCGTCCAGCATGTGGGTGCCGGCCTTGAGGTTCAGGTGACTGTCGGGGTCGTCGATGTCCTTGGTGGTGGTGATCTCGACACCGCCGAGCTCGTCGATGAGCTTCTGGAAGCCGGAGAAGTCGACCTCCAGGTAGTGGTCCATACGGAGGTCGGTGATGGACTCGACGGTCTTCACGGTGCAGGCGGCGCCGCCGGTGGAGTAGGCGGAGTTGAACATCACTCCGTCCTCCGCGGGATGTTTCCTGCCGTCGGTGTCGGTGCACTCGGGGCGGTCGATGAGGGTGTCGCGCGGGATGGAGACCACGCTGGCCTTCTTGTGGCCCTTGTAGACGTGCACGATCATCGCCGTGTCGGAGCGGGCGCTGCCGTCGTCGGTGCCGCCGCCCAGCTTCTTGTTGCTGCCGGCGCGGGTGTCGGAGCCGAGGACGAGGATGTTCTCCGACCCGTTGTCGGCCGCCTCCGGGCGGTCGGTGCCGAGGGCCTGGTCGATGTCGACGCTGTCGATGTTGCCGTTGAGCTTGAAGTACAGGTACCCGGCGCCGGTACCGCCCAGGACGACGATTCCGGCGGCCGTCCATGCCATGACCAGCAGCGCTTTGTGGCGTTTGCCGCGGGGTTTGCGGCGTCGGCCCTTGGCGCGGCGGCGTGGCCCGGTGGTGCCGGGCTCTCCCGGTATCCCGGGCACTGGCGTGCTCTCGGCGGACATGGGCTCCTCAGCTCTCGTCGGTCGGTTACCCCCTGAGGTCAGTGCCAGGCCTGGTCTCTTGCCGAGACCCTGTACCGCACCTCGTCGCTCCGCCCTGCAAGACGGAGAATCTCGGCCAAGGGTTGCACAACGCTCTGTGCCCACCGCCTCGGACGGTGGGCACAGAGCGTGTTCGTTCAACCGGGGGGTACCTCGTTCACCTGCGAGTTCAGCCCCAGATGTCGTACTGCTGGAAGCCGGTGCCCTGCGAGATCCTTGTGGCGAAGATCTCGCTGGACGCCTTGCCTGTGCCGGGGTAAAGGTACAGCGTGCCGCCGGGCGTACGGGCCAGGAAGTCGGCCTTGCCGTCGCCGGTGATGTCGCCGACCGCGTCGAAGGCGTTGTAGCCGCTCCAGGTGCGGACCTTGATCCGGCTGGAGAACGCGGCGGAGCCGGACTTGCCGGTGCCCTTGTACAGGTACACGTAGCTGCCCGTCTTGCTGCGGGCGATCAGGTCGGTCTTGCCGTCGCCGGTGAAGTCGCCGTGGCCGCGCAGAGAGTTGTACTGGTTCCAGCCGGAGCCGACCTTCACGCGGGTGGCGAAGGTGCCGTCGCCCTTGCCCGGGTAGATCCACAGGACGCCGGAGGAGTCGACGGAGAGCACGTCGGGCAGGTAGTCGCCGGTGACGTCACCGGGGACGACGATGCGGGTGCGGGTCTTCCAGTTGTCGAAGATCTGCTTGGTCGCCCAGGAGCCGCTCGACTGGACGTAGTGCATCCAGTAGACGTCGCCCGTGGCGCTCTCGCGGACCACGAGGTCCTGGTAGCCGTCCCGGTCGAGGTCGGTCTGCAGGACGACGTTGACGCCGTCCCAGTTGCCCCAGGACTCGCGCGCGGCGAACGAGGTGCCCTTGGAGTCCTTGGAGTAGCCGGTCTTGGTGGAGGCGTTGCGGACCCACAGGTCGGCCTTGTGGTCGCCGCTGAGGTTGGTGTCGTCGACGCGCGGGTAGGCGGCGCCGACGTACGTGCTGACCTTCGAGAAGACGCTGTACGCGCCCTTGGCGACGCAGTCCTCCACGCCCCAGGACACGACCCCCACGATGCGGTTGTTGACGACCAGCGGGCCGCCGGAGTCGCCGTTGCAGGCGGAGGTGGTGCCGGTGTCGCTGCCGGTGGCGGGGTTGCCCGCGCAGACCATGTGGCCCTTGACGAAGTCGCTGCCGTAGGCGCCGGTGCAGGTGCTGTCCGACTGGATGGGCAGCGTGGCCGTCTTCAGCGTGTCGGAGATGTCGTCGCTGGTGGAGCTGGTGCGGCCCCAGCCGTAGACCTTGGCGCTGGTGCCGGCCTGGTACGAGGCGGTGTCGCCGGACGTCGTCATGCGGATCGGCGTGGCCTTGACGGGGTTGGCCAGCGTGATGACCGCGATGTCGTTGTCGATGGTCGTCGCGTTGTACGACGGGTGGTTCCACTGCCGCCACGGCAGGGTGACCGTGCCGCCGTGCAGGTCGGTGTTGCCGGAGCTGTCGGTGGTCGGCAGCTGGGCGGTGCCGGTGACGACGGCACCGTACGCCTTCCAGTTGTAGCCCTTGACGCAGTGCGCGGCCGTGAGGATCTTCGTCGGCGCGACGACGGCGCCGCCGCAGAAGAAGCCCAGGTCGTCGCTCTCGTCGGCGGTGCCCTGGTCGTCGTAGTACCAGAGCTGGGCCATCCAGGGCGCCGAGGTGATGGTGGTGGTCGAACCGCCGATGATCTTCGGGTCGACGGTGCCGGTGCTGGTGGTGGTGCTCGCGCTCAGGGAGGACTTCTTGGTCGTCTCCCCCGCGGTGTCGTCACCGGCGACCGCGCCCGCGACGCGCTTCTCCAGCTCGGCGAGCGACACCGAGCCGGTGGCCGGCTTGACCGTCGGCTGCGGCAGGGCGGTGGCGGCGCCGGCGGACGTGGTCAGCAGTGCGGCGGCGACGGCGGCGGCCACGCCGGCCGCGGCGACGGGCAGGCCGATGCGTATCCGGCGTCTGTGCCGGCCACCCCCGGACATGGATGTACCCACGGATGTCCCCCCTCAGGGTCAGAAGTTCGGGCATGGGCATGAAAAACGGCCCGAAGCAGCGTGATCGTACACCTGTCCTATGACGCGTAAAGGGCCGCCCCCGTCACAGGGGCGGCCCTTTACGAGACCTCTATGAAGGCGTGACCTCAGTCGCCGTTCCCCGGCGTCGGGGTCGTCTTCTGGATCTGCATCAGGAACTCGACGTTCGACTTGGTCTGCTTCATCTTGTCGAGGAGCAGCTCGATCGCCTGCTGCTGGTCGAGCGCGTGCAGCACCCTGCGCAGCTTCCAGACGATGTTGAGCTCCTCGGCGCCCAGCAGGATCTCTTCCTTGCGCGTACCGGACGCGTCGACGTCGACGGCCGGGAAGATGCGCTTGTCGGCGAGCTTCCGGTCGAGCTTGAGCTCCATGTTGCCGGTGCCCTTGAACTCCTCGAAGATCACCTCGTCCATGCGGGACCCGGTGTCCACCAGGGCGGTGGCGAGGATGGTCAGCGAGCCGCCGTCCTCGATGTTGCGGGCCGCACCGAAGAAGCGCTTCGGCGGGTACAGGGCGGTCGAGTCGACACCACCGGACAGGATGCGGCCGGAGGCCGGGGCGGCGAGGTTGTACGCACGGCCCAGACGCGTGATCGAGTCGAGCAGCACGACGACGTCGTGGCCCAGCTCCACCAGGCGCTTGGCGCGCTCGATGGCGAGCTCGGCGACCGTGGTGTGGTCCTCGGCCGGGCGGTCGAAGGTCGAGGAGATGACCTCGCCCTTGACCGACCGCTGCATGTCGGTGACCTCTTCAGGACGCTCGTCGACGAGGACGACCATCAGGTGGCACTCGGGGTTGTTGTGGGTGATCGCGTTGGCGATCGCCTGCATGATCATGGTCTTACCGGTCTTCGGCGGGGCCACGATCAGACCACGCTGGCCCTTGCCGATGGGCGAGACCAGGTCGATGATCCGGGTGGTCAGCACGCCCGGGTCCGTCTCCAGCCGGAGGCGGTCCTGCGGGTACAGCGGGGTGAGCTTGTTGAACTCCGGGCGGCCACGGCCGTGTTCGGGCGCCATGCCGTTGACGGAGTCCAGACGCACCAGCGCGTTGAACTTCTCGCGGCGCTCGCCTTCCTTCGGCTGGCGCACGGCACCGGTGATGTGGTCGCCCTTGCGCAGGCCGTTCTTGCGGACCTGGGCGAGGGAGACGTACACGTCGTTCGGACCGGGCAGGTAGCCGGACGTGCGGATGAAGGCGTAGTTGTCGAGGATGTCCAGGATGCCCGCGACCGGGATCAGGACGTCGTCCTCGGCGATCTGCGGCTCCTGCACGTCGTCGCGGCCACGACGGCCACGGCGGTCGCGGTAGCGCCCGCGACGGCCCCTGCGGCCGCCCTCGAAGTCGTCGTCGTCCTGCTGACGGTCCTGACGACCGCCGCCCTGCTGGCCCTGCTGCTGGCGCTGCTGACCGCCGCCGCCCTGGCCCTGCTGGTCGTCGCCCTTGCCCCGGCGGTCGCGGTCGCGGTCCCGGCCGCGCTCGCGGCGGTCGCGCCGGCGGCCCTCGCCGCCGTCTCCGGCGTCGGACTTGCCCTCGCCCTGCTGCGGCTGCTGCTGCGCGGGCGTCTCGGCCTTCGGCTCACTCTTCGCCTCGGCGGCGACCGTCTCGGGCGCCGCGGCCGGGGCGCCCGCCTCGGCGGTGGCCCGGCGGCGGCGGCGCTCGGTGGGAGCATCCTCACTGGCGGGCTGGCCGGGGATCTCGATCTGCTGCTGGGCCACGGCCTTCTCGGCGGGAGCCTCGGCGGGGGCCTCGGCGGCCTTCTTCGCGGCCTTCTCGGCGGCGGGGGCCTCGTCGCCCGTACGGGACCTGGAGGTGGCGCGACGCTTCGGCTTGGTCTCGGTGGCGGCCTCGGCCTTGGCGGCCGGGGCGGCCCCCCCGGCCTGCGCCTCCTTGATGACCTCGATCAGCTGGCTCTTGCGCATGCGCGCGGTGCCCCTGATGCCGAGGCCGGATGCGACCTGCTGCAGCTCGGCCAGCACCATGCCCTCAAGGCCGGTACCGCGGCGCCGCCGGGAGCCGGCACCAGTGGCAGGCGCGGAGGCGTCCGTGGCGGGCGCGGCAGCGGTCTCCTCGACACGTGCGCCCATCAGATCGGTGGTGTCGCTCACGAAGGGTCCTTCCCTGGAGCGGACGTCGGCCTGTCTGGCTCGGCGACCGGTTGTGCTGTCCGGCTTCGGTCCTTGCTGTGTGAACCGTGCCGGGGCGGTGGTCCGCCTAAGCGGCGGAGGAAATATCTGGTGATGGCGCTTCCTTGAGCCGTGGCACCCAGTGTCAGTGTCACGCGGCGCGGTCGCACCGGTTCCGGAGCGTGCCCTGCCGACCGCTCAGTGTCCGTGTACGGCGTACTGCCCACGTGCGACGTACGGAACACAGTGCGGCTTGGGGGGCTCCCGGAAGAATGTCTGTCCCGGACGGGGACACGAGGCACCTCGCCATGGTGGGGTCGGGTGCAGACTTGAGATTAACACTACCGGATCCAACAAACATTCCCCCTCTCCAAATCCGGCAACCGTGTGTCAGGTCGCGAGCGGCAGCACACTCGCGCCCTGCAGGTCGAGGCTCAGCCGGTTCGCGGCCCAGTCCGCGCCTGCCAGCGCTTCCACCTTGTCGGCCGTGCCCGCGTCGGCCAGCGCCATGACCGTGGGCCCGGCGCCGGAGATCACCGCGGGGATGCCGTCGTGTCGCAGCCGCTCCACCAGTGCCGCGCTCTCGGGCATGGCGGGGGCGCGGTACTCCTGGTGGAGGCGGTCCTCGGTGGCCGGCAGCAGCAGCTCCGGGCGCCTGCTCAGGGCCTCGACGAGCAGAGCGGCACGGCCGGCGTTGGCGGCTGCGTCGACGTGCGGCACGGTACGCGGGAGCAGACCGCGCGCGGTCTCGGTGAGTACCGGCTTTCCGGGCACGAAAACCACCGGAACGATGGAATCGGAGGGCTCCATCCTGATCGCCCGGGCGGCCCCGGCCTCCATCCAGGACAGGGTGAAGCCGCCCAGCAGACAGGCCGCCACGTTGTCGGGGTGACCCTCGATCTCGGTGGCCAGCTCAAGCAGCGCGGTGTCGTCGAGCTTGGCCTCGGCGCCTATGGTCACGGCGCGTGCGGCGACGATCCCGGCGCAGATGGCGGCGGAGGAGGAGCCCAGGCCCCGGCCGTGCGGAATGCGGTTCGCGCAGACGATCTCCAGGCCGCGGGGCTGTCCGCCCAGCAGATCGAAGGCGGTGCGCAGGGAGCGTACGAGAAGGTGGCTCTCATCGCGCGGGAGCGTCTCGCTGCCCTCACCCGCGATGTCGATGTGCAGCCCGGAGTCGGCCACCCGGACGACCACGTCGTCGTACAAGCCCAGCGCGAGACCGAGGGCGTCGAAGCCCGGGCCGAGGTTGGCGCTGGTGGCGGGGACGCGCACCCGGACGGCGGCGGCGCGGAACGCTGGACCGGCCATCGCTCGATGACTCTCCTTGAACTGCGTGGTGATCGAATGTCATTCGATGACGTACGAGGACCCCGGACCGCTGCCGGCCGCGAGGCCGGCCCGCGTGCCCGTCGCTGCGGACCGCGGAATCGGCGCGGCACCGTGCCCTGTGGAGGGGCATATGCGACGGGCGGGTTCAGTACAGCCTATCGAAGGAAGGTTCAGTGGCGACATAGGGCGCACAGGAGGCGCACGATGCGTGTCGCAAGCCCCCTGTGCACCCGCCGTAGGGAACATCCCCGGGCAAGCGTCCTCTTACGCCCGTATACGCCGGACTGAGGCGCGCGTTACACCAGGCCGAGGCGCTCGGCCGCCGTCGCGGCGTCGACGGGGACGGTGACCGGCTGCGGGGCGCCGGCGACGGCCCAGTCAGGGTCCTTCAGGCCGTTGCCGGTGACGGTGCAGACGATGCGCTGGCCCGGGTCGACCTTGCCCTGCTCGGCGGCCTTCAGCAGACCGGCCACGGACGCCGCGGACGCCGGCTCGACGAAGACGCCTTCCTGCGAGGCCAACAGGCGGTAGGCGCGCAGGATTTCACGGTCCGTCACCTCGTCGATGAGGCCGCCGGACTCGTCCCGCGCCGCAAGCGCGTACTGCCAGGACGCCGGGTTGCCGATGCGGATGGCGGTGGCGATGGTCGACGGGTCCTTGACCACCTCGCCGCGCACGATGGGGGCACTGCCGGAGGCCTGGAAGCCCCACATGCGGGGGGCCTTGGTGGCGACGCCGTCGGCGGCGTACTCCTTGTAGCCCTTCCAGTAGGCCGTGATGTTGCCCGCGTTGCCGACCGGCAGGACATGGATGTCGGGCGCGTCGCCGAGCATGTCGACGATCTCGAACGACGCCGTCTTCTGGCCCTCGATACGCACCGGATTGACCGAATTGACCAGCGCCACGGGGTAGTTGTCGCTCAGTCCGCGCGCGAGCGTGAGGCAGTCGTCGAAGTTGCCGTCGACCTGCAGGATCTTCGCGCCGTGCACGAGGGCCTGGCCCATCTTGCCGAGCGCGATCTTCCCCTGCGGGACGAGGACGGCCGACACCATCCCGGCGCGCACGGCATACGCGGCGGCGGAGGCGGACGTGTTGCCGGTGGAGGCGCAGATGACGGCCTTCGCCCCCTCCTCCTTGGCCTTGCTGATGGCCATGGTCATGCCGCGGTCCTTGAAGGACCCGGTCGGGTTGGCCCCCTCCACCTTGAGGTGGACCTCGCAGCCCGTGCGCTCGGAGAGCACCTGCGCGGGCACGAGGGGCGTGCCGCCCTCGCGGAGCGTCACGACCGGCGTGGTGTCGGACACCGGCAGACGGTCCCGGTACTCCTCGATGATTCCGCGCCATTGGTGGGTCATTGCTGGTTACTCTCCTTCAACCCGCATGATGCTGGCGACACCCCGCACGGTGTCGAGCTTGCGCAACGCCTCGACGGTCCCGCCGAGGGCCGCGTCGGACGCACGGTGAGTGACGACGACGAGGGAGGCCTCGCCGCCTCCGTCTTGTCGTCCTTGCTGTCGAACGGTATCGATCGACACGCCGTGCTCGGCGAACACGGTCGCCACCTGGGCGAGAACGCCCGGTTTGTCGGCGACGTCCAGGCTGATGTGATACCGCGTGACGACGTCGCCCATGCCCGACACGGGCAGGGCCGCGTACGCCGACTCGCCCGGCCCGGTCGCGCCGCTCAGCCGGTTGCGGCAGACGGCGACGAGGTCGCCGAGCACGGCGGAGGCGGTCGGGGAGCCACCGGCGCCGGGCCCGTAGAACATGAGCTGCCCGGCGGCGTCGGACTCGACGAAGACGGCGTTGTAGGCGCCGCGCACGGAGGCGAGCGGGTGGCTGAGCGGAATCATGGCGGGGTGCACGCGCGCGGTGACCGATCCGCCGTCCTCGGCCCGCTCGCAGATGGCGAGCAGTTTGATGGTGCAGCCCATCTCCTTGGCGGAGGCGAAGTCGGCGGCGGTGACCTCGGTCATGCCCTCGCGGTAGACGTCGTCGAGGCGCACGCGCGTGTGGAAGGCGATGCCGGCCAGGATGGCGGCCTTGGCGGCGGCGTCGAAGCCCTCGACGTCGGCGGTCGGGTCGGCCTCGGCGTACCCGAGGGCGGTGGCCTCGTCGAGCGCCTCCTGGTACCCGGCCCCCGTGGAGTCCATCTTGTCGAGGATGAAGTTGGTGGTCCCGTTGACGATCCCGAGCACCCGGTTCACCTTGTCACCGGCGAGGGACTCGCGCAGCGGCCGGATCAGCGGGATGGCACCGGCGACGGCGGCCTCGTAGTACAGGTCGACGTCGTACTGCTCGGCGGCGGCGTGCAGGGCGGCACCGTCCTGGGAGAGCAGCGCCTTGTTGGCGGAGACGACGGACGCGCCGTGCTCGAAGGCGGTGGTGATCAGCGTACGGGCGGGCTCGATGCCGCCGATGACCTCGACGACCACGTCGATGTCGCCGCGTTTGACGAGGGCGGTGGCGTCGGTGGTGATGAGGGCCGGGTCGATGCCCTCGCGGACCTTGGAGGGCCGCCGGACGGCGACCCCCGCCAGTTCCACGGGGGCCCCGATCCGGGCGGCGAGGTCGTCGGCGTGCGTCGTCATGATGCGCGTGACCTCAGAGCCGACCACTCCACAGCCCAGCAGCGCCACCTTCAGCGGACGCGTACGCATCATCCGACCTCGTTTCCTCATGCCTACGGTTGGACCAGTCTCACTCACCGGACGGGACTTTCTATGCCATGTCCGGATCGTGAGACGTTTATTTCATTTCGGCGGCCGGGGAAGACCGGAGATCTTCCGCCACCGGCGGCGTCCGGCCGCTGGGATCCGTCATCCGACGTCGAGACGCAGAAGGTCCTCCTCCGTCTCACGCCGGACGATCACCCGGGCCTCACCGTCCTTGACCGCGACCACCGGCGGACGCAGCACGTGGTTGTAGTTGCTGGCCATGGAACGGCAGTACGCGCCGGTGGCCGGGACCGCGATCAGGTCACCGGGTGCCAGGTCGGCCGGCAGGAACGCGTCCTTCACCACGATGTCGCCGCTCTCGCAGTGCTTGCCGACGACGCGCACCAGCATCGGCTCGGCGTCGGAGACACGGGAGACCAGGGCGACGCTGTACTCGGCGTCGTACAGCGCGGTCCGGATGTTGTCCGACATGCCGCCGTCGACGGAGACGTAGGTGCGCAGCCCGTCGAGGGGCTTGATGGTGCCGACCTCGTAGAGCGTGAAGGCGGTCGGCCCGACGATGGCCCGTCCCGGCTCCACGGAGATACGGGGGGTGCGCAGCTTGGCGGCCTCGCACTCCCGGGTGACGATCTCGGTCAGCGCCTTGGCGATCTCGTGCGGCTCGCGGGGATCGTCGTCACTCGTGTACGCGATCCCGAGCCCGCCACCGAGGTCGATCTCGGGCAGCTCCACGCCGTGCTCGTCGCGGACGTCCCTGAGCAGCCCGACGACCCGGTGGGCTGCGACCTCGAACCCCGACATGTCGAAGATCTGCGACCCGATGTGGCTGTGGATCCCGATGAGCTCGAGCCCGTCGAGCTGAAGCGCCCGCCGCACGGCTTCCGCGGCCTGCCCGCCGGCCAGCGGAATCCCGAACTTCTGGTCTTCGTGCGCGGTGGCGATGAACTCGTGCGTGTGGGCCTCGACGCCGACGGTGATACGGATCTGGACCCGCTGCCGCTTGCCCAGGGACGAGGCGATGTGCGCCACCCGCGCGATCTCCTGGAAGGAGTCGAGAACGATCCGCCCGACGCCGCTCTCCACGGCCTTGGTGATCTCCTCGGCGGACTTGTTGTTGCCGTGGAAGGCGATGCGGTCGGCGGGCATGCCGGCCGAGAGGGCGGTGGCGAGCTCCACGCCGGAGCAGACGTCGAGGTTCAGCCCCTCCTCGTGCAGCCACCGCACGACGGCCCGGGACAGGAACGCCTTGCCGGCGTAGAACACGTCCGCGTCGGCCCCGAAGGCGGTGCGCCACGCGCGGGCGCGGGCCCGGAAGTCGGCCTCGTCGAGGACGTAGGCGGGGGTGCCGAACTCCTCGGCGAGCCGCGTGACGGGGATGCCTCCGACGGTGACGACGCCGTCGGCGGCACGGTCGACGGTCTCGGCCCACACCTTCGGGTCGAGGGCGTTGAGGTCGGCGGGGGGCGCGGAGTAGTGCCCCTCGGGAAGGACATCGGCGTGACGGGGCCCGGCGGGGTGTGCGGAACGGCTCATGGTTCTTCCGGTGCTCTCTGTGTCTCTTCTTCAGAGGTGGTCGGGGGCGTCGATACCGAGCAGGGACAGGCCGCCGGCCAGCACCGTCCCGGCTGCTTCGGCAAGGGCGAGCCGGGCGCGGTGGGCGGCCGAGGGTTTCTCCTCCCCGCGCGGGAGGACGGCGGGCAGGAGCGGCAGGACGGCATCGGCGACGGTGACGAGGTGCCGGGCGAGACGGTCGGGCGTGCGGTGGGTGGCGGCGGCGCTGAGGACGCGGGGGTGGTCGGCGAGGGCGGTGAGCAGTGCCTCAGCTTCGCTCACGGGGCCGGGCTCCGGGTGGAACCCGAGGTCGGCGGCGTTGCGCAGGAGGGCCCGGGTACGGGCGTGGGCGTAACGGACGCGGAAGAGGGGGTTGGTCTCCCGCTGGACCAGGTGTTCGCCGGTGATCCGGGGCCGGTCGTGCGGGGCGGGATGGAGCAGCGCCCAGCGGGCGGCGTCACGGCCGAGGGGGAGCGGGTCGGCGGGTGCGGGGACGGGACGCACGTCGAGTCCGACATCGAACTCGACGTCGATGTCGGTGTCGATGTCGGTGTCGAGGGGGGCGTCGTGGGTGTCGACGCCCACGCCCAGGAGCTCGACCCACTCCGGCTCGGGAGGGGCCGTGCAGCTGGTGCGGACGAGGGCGCCCTGGGAGCGGAGGATGCGGGCGGTGGCGTTCATCACGACGAGGGCCCGGACCTCGTGGGGGCAGTGCAGCCGCACGGTCCGGCCGGTGGGGGCGTCGGCGTGTCCGTATCCCTCGCCTTGCCGGAGGATCTGCGCCACGAGGGCCGCGGGCGCCGTGTCGCGCAGGCTGATGTTGATGAACCCCGGCCCGGTGACGACGACATCGGCGATGCCGTCGAGGCCGACGAGGCGCGGCCGGAGGATCTCGGCGACCCGCTGGGGCGGCTGCCCGGCCGGGCGGGCGAGCTGCAGGGCGATGTTGGTGGCGTAGTCACCGCACCCCCCGGGCCCGGGAGGCGTGACCACCGCCCGTGCGGGAACGGCCACGCTCAGCTCCCCCTCGTCGACAGCGCGACGTACCGCGCGCAGCACGGTGCCGGAGAGTTCGACGGGGGTCACGGGACAAGCGTATGGGAGGAGGGGGTCGGGTAAGCGAACGGGTTTGGGTGGAAGTCCGGGATGTGGACGGCGGGTGGGCACCGTCCCCAGGCACTCCGCAGGCAGGTGACCTCGGCAACCGTGGGGCACCCGGGTGCGGACTCACCCCCCGGCCTGCCCGGCCCGCTCGATCTGCCCTGCCACCTCACCGCTCCCCTGCCTCTGCCCCTCCCCGCCCCGTCTCCGCTCGGCCAGCCGCCGTACGAGGCGTACGAGCTCGGCGGGCTCGAAGGGCTTGGCCAGGAAGGCGTCGACGCCGAGGTCCAGGCCGGTCTCGACCTCGTACTGCGTACAGGCGCTGACGATGGCGAGGGGAAGGTCACGGGTCCGCGGATCCGCACGCAGCCGGGCCGCGGCTCTGAGCCCGTCCAGCCTGGGCATGACGACATCCATGGTGACCACATCGGGCCGCACCTGATGAACGACATCCAGACACTCGGCACCATCGGCCGCGGTCACGACCTCGAAGCCCTCCAGCTCAAGGTTGACCCTGATCAACTGCCGGATGACCTTGTTGTCGTCCACAACAAGCACCCGACCCGACGCGCCTGGCACAACTCGAGAGTAGGTCGAGCCCGGCCACCGCGTCCGGGTTTTCCCCACTTCCACCCCCTGCGGGCGACCCATGCCCCCGCGCCCGACGCCGGACCACGCCCCATGACCAACCCGACCTGCAACGGCCCATGGCCAACCCGACCTGCTGGAAACCCGTTGATGACCATGCCGCAGAAGCTGGTAGTGTTCTACCCGTCGCCGCGAACACCGCGACCGACACGCCCCCGTAGCTCAGGGGATAGAGCAACGGCCTCCGGAGCCGTGTGCGCAGGTTCGAATCCTGCCGGGGGCACCTTGCATGAGGTGCCCAAAGACCCCGCCATCAGCGTTTTCGCTGAGACGGGGTCTTCGCGTATGTGCAGGCGTGTGCCGTTCGGAGCGGCTGTATGTCGAGGTCTGTGGACGAGGCGTGGACGGGATCTTGGGGCATTGCCGCAGGTGAGGTCCGGGAAAGGGCGCGGGCCCGCCTGGCGATGGCGAGCGACGCTGTACACCTGCTCGACCTCGGCTGTCAGCGCCCCGGAGAGCGGACAGTCGCCTCGCCGCACGGCGGTAGCATCCGCAGTAGCATAAAGGGCATGAGTGAGCCTACCCAGAAGTACTCGATCACGATGCCCCGGGACATCGCCGAAGCCGCCCGGGCTCGCAGCGGCCCCTCCGGCTTGTCCGCCTACGTCGCCGCCGCCGTCGCCCGCCAGATCGAGCGTGACAATCTCAACGATCTCATCCAGGTCGCCGAGGCAGAACACGGTCCCATCACCGAGGACGAGGTCCAGGCCCTGCGCGACCAGCTCCACGAGGCACGCGCACAGCAGACCGGCGATGAGGCGAGCGCGGCTTGACACGCTCCCCTGCCGCCCCGGGCGGCACGCTGGTACTCGACAGCGAGGGGCTGGCCAAGGCCGTGCTGCGCGACCGCGCAGTCACCGCTTGGCTCGCCCTGGCACGCGCCGATGACCTGCGTGTGATCACGTCGGCGGCCACTCTGGTGGAAGTCGTCCACCCGCGCATCAACCGCCCGGCCCTGGAGTGGACACTCTCCCGCCTCGTCGTGGAGCCGGTCACCGACGCAGTCGCGCGCCATGCCGCCGCCCTGCTCACCGATGCCGGCCTGCACGGGCACAAGTACGCCATCGACGCCATGCTCAGCGCGACCGCCCTCACCGCCCCGGGGCCCGTCACCGTGCTCACCTCGGACCCGGAAGACCTCGCGGCTCTATGCGGAACACGCGCCACTGTCATCAAGGTCTGACGCCCAAAGTTGGAATGAACGGCGCATTCCACCATCGCGGGACATACCCGGGATCGCACTCACGAAGCATCAGATGATGCTCTGACCTGCGAGAACGACGGGGAATGGTTCGGCCTCCGGAGCCGTGTGCGCAGGTTTGAATCCTGCCGGTGCACCTTGTATGAGGTGCCCAAGGACCCGTGTGCAGATGGCATCGCCGCAAAGTGAGATGGCCGGGCCCGACCGGTCAGCGAAGGGGGCTCGTCGCACGGCTGTTCTCAGCCCCGCTGTTCTGTGCCGAGGCCTCCGCCCCCCAGTCCCATAGGGCCTGGAGGACGGGGCCGAGGCGGTGTCCGCTCGGGGTGAGCGTGTAGCGAACTCGCGGTGGCCAGCCCGGTCGGCGGTCGCGGTCGACGACGCCGGCCTCGCCGAGCTGTGCCAACCGGTCGGACAGAACCTTGTCCGACACCATGGGCAGGGCCGTGCGCAGCTCGCTGTAGGAGCGGTCGCCGCGCAGCAGTTCGCGCATCACCAGCGTCGTCCAGCGGCCGTGCAGGGCGGCCAGCGTTATCTCCACGGGGCACTCCTGGGTGGGCTCGGTGACATTCGCGCGCGGGTCGTCGGGGAGCCCTGCCGGGTGACCAACCGTTCGGTGAGTCACGAGATCGTCTCCTAACGTGTCGGGCGATTCGATTCTCCCGGCGCGGAAGGACGTCTGTCGATCATGCGAGAACTGGCCGATCGGCCCGAAGAGGTGCCCGCGGTGTTCGCCGAGCGGTTCAACAGCGGCGACGCCGCCGCGCTGGCGCAGGTCTACGAGGACTCGGCGGTGCTGGTCCCGCAGCCGGGAACGCCGGCGACCGGCCCGGATCTGCACGCCGCCAACGGCCGCCTCCAGAAGCTCGGAGTCCCCATCTCGGTCCGTCCGCGGCACGTGTACCGCAACGGAGACCTGGCGCTGCTGATAGTCGACTGGGTCATCGAGGGGACCGACCGGGAAGGACAGGCGGTGCACGTCGAAGGCACTGCCACCGACGTCGCCCGGCGGGGTTCGGACGGCCGTTGGCGGTACGCCATCGACAACCCCTTCGGCACCGTTCTCCCCTGAGCAGCCCTCCAGGCCGCGGCGAGCCCGGCCGAGGGTGTGGCCGGCGCGCGCAGGGCCAGTCCGGCGTCGGTGTCGGCCTCCGTGCGGTCCCCCGCCGTCGTGCACGGGTACGCGCGGCCCCGACGACTCCGGCCGCACGGGCGACGCCGGTGTGTTCAGCCGCCCGACGCGTCCAGGGCGGACTGGAGTGACCGGCGGTAGCCCTCACTCGTACAGGTCGCGCCGGAGACCGTGTCGATGTCGGCGCTCTGCACCTGAAGGGCCTCGGCCCTCAGCCGGGGAACCGCGTAGCTGTCGATCTGCTGGTCCCGCGGGTTCTCCGTGGGGTGGACGACGGCGGTCACATCGGTGAGCTTGCCGTCCTCGACGGTGATCCGCACCTGGACGGGGCCCCAGCGGGTCTGGACCGAGTCGCCGGTGACGGTCCTCGTACCCGTGGTCGCCCCATCCTTGTGCACGGACTCGACGCGCAGCCGGTGCCGCAGGTTCAGCCGGACCGGGGTGAGGATGCGGAACCACAGCACCAGGGCCGAGCCCCCCCAGGTACATCCCGCGTCCCCGAGGGCATCCGGCCAGGCGTCTTCGAACCGTTCACCCGTGCCGACCGCCACACGAAGGACGTGGGAGGTGGCGCGGGCCTCGGCCTGTCGATCGTCGCCGCGGTGGCCCAGGCACACGGTGGGAGCGTGAGCCTGCGGAGCGCGCCGGGGTCGACGACGTTCGCGGTGCGGCTTCCGCGGGCCGTCGAGTAAGCGACCGGGGCCGAGCAGCGGCGTCTCTCAGCGTCGGACGACCATCGACGCCGTGCTCAGCGCCACCGCCCTCGTCGCGCCCGGCCGCGTCACGATCCTCACATCGCCCCGGAGGACCTCACCGTGCTGTGCGGCGGACGCGCGCAAGGGTGGTGCGGCCGGAGCCACACCACCCGTGTCCCGCAGGTCCGTCAGTCGTGCGACCGGAAGGCCGACCGCAGCCTCGGGGCGAACCGGATCGCTCCGATTCCCAGCGCGGCCATGGCGGCGGCCGCCGCCAGCAGGGCGCCGAGGCTGCCGCCCACGCCGGTGGCGGCCAGGGCTCCGCCGTTCGTGGAGGTGCCGGAGTCGTCGCTGGTGGCGCCGGTGCCCGAGCTCGGTGTCGCCGAAGGTGAGGGCGAGGGTGAGGTCTTGGCGGTGACGACCTCGACCGTGAAGGTGGCCTCGACGCCCGCGGAGGCCGCCACGACGGTGTACGTGCCCTTCGCCTGTCCGGCGACGAGCGTCGGTGCCGTGGCCTTGCCGTCGCCGTCGGTCGTCACGTGGACGATCCGGTCCTCGCCGTCGAAGCGGGGGGCGTCCTTGTCGTCGTCCTCGACGCGGAACTCCACCTCCGCGTCGGCGACCGGCTCACCCGACTCGGTCACCAGGACCTGGAGCGCGTCGGCGAAGGACTCGCCCTTCCGGGCCTGCTGCCCGTCGCCCTCGGCGGCGGTGACGTCGTACCCGAGCTTCTTCACCCGCGCGGTGAAGACCGTCGACGCGCCCTCTACGGTCGCCCGGACGGTGAACTCGCCCTCGGTGCCGGTGGCGAGGATGTACGGCGACTCGGCGCGGCCCCGGGCGTCGGTCGCGACGGCGACCTGCCGCTCGTGGCCGGGCTCGTCGAAGGTCACGCCGAGCTTGTCCGGGTCGTCGATCGTGAAGGTCACGCTGATGTCCTTCAGCGGGTTGCCGTCCTTGTCGCGGACCGCCACGGCGACCGGCTCGAACGCGCCGTGCGGCTCGACGGTCTGGTCGGCACCCGACACCTGGCTCAGGTCCGCGACCGCCGGAGTGCCCCACTGAAGCACGATGCGGCCGTTGCCGCCAGCGGCGTGGACACCGCCCTCGGCCACGCCGGAGGGGACCGTGGCGTCGGCTCCGGACCAGAACGGGTCGGTCCTCTCGGGCGCCAGGCGCCCGCTGCCGCCCACGAGACGGGCGTCGGTCACCCGGCCCGGGTGGGCGTAGCTGCTGCCGCCGGCGCCGCTGCCGGTGGCTCCCTTGGCGTCGGAGGCGTCCGCGCCGGTGCCCCCGCCGCCGCCCGCATAGCCGGCACCGCCGCCGCCACCGCCGTAGCGGCCGGTACCGCCGGCGCCGCCACCGCCGCCCTTGGAGTGGTCGGCGCCCGCCTTGCCGGTGCCGGTGCCGGCACCGCCGGTGCCACCGGTCGCGCCCTTGCCGCCGCGGCCCGTGTCGGAGGCGTCCTGGCCGTTCCGGGCGCCGCCGGCGCCCGCCTGGCTGGTGACGGACGTGTCACCGCCCACGCCGCCACCGCCGGCGGCGACGAGGAGCGCCTCGCCGGTGCTGGTGCGGATGCCGCTGCTGTTGCCGCCCGCCGTGGCGGCACCGCCGCCCGCGGCACCGCCGAGCGCGTCGCCGAAGCCCTGTCCGGCGACCGCCAGGGACAGCGTCTCGCCGGGGGTGACCTCCAGTACTCCGGCGGCATAGGCCCCCGCGCCCCCGAAGGCCTTGGCGTGGCCGGCGCCGCCCTGCCCCCATGCCCGTACGTCGAGCTTGGTCACGCCCGACGGAACGGTGAACCGCTGTACGGTCTTCGTCGGGTCGAAGAGCCGGCAGCTCTCGAAGCCCGCCGTCGGCGTGCACGCCTCCCCCGCGGCCGACGCCGCGCTGCCGGCGGCCACCGCGGACGGAATGCCGACCAGGCCTAAGCCCGCGGCGCCCAGCGTGGCGACGGCAAGGACGGCGGCGCGGTGCCGCCGGCCATGGCGGCGCGGCCTGGCAGAACCCTGATGCATCGTGTGATCCCCCACCTGAGTCAGGCTCGCCCCTGTGAGCCTGTGAAGAATGTGACCGGAGAGTCTGATCGTATGCACATCATCCTTACACGTCAGTGGATTTGCTGTGCGGCGAGGGACGTGCGCGGCCCGCACTGACGGCGGTCAGACGCTGAGGCCGGTCAGACGCTGAGGCCGGTCAGGCGCTGCGCTTGCGGGGCGTCGTCTTCTTCGCCGTCTTCTTCGCCGGTGTCTTCTTCGCGTCCTGGGCCGACTTCGCCGTCGACTTGGCCGTGGATTTGGCCGTGGATTTGGCTGGGGACTTGGCTGTCGACTTCTTCGCCGCCGTCGTCGCCTTCTTGGCCGCGGTCTTCTTCGCCGTGGAGGTCGACTTCTTCCCGGCCGTCTCCTTGGGGGTCGCGCGAGTCGTCTTCCGTTGCGGCATGCGCTGGACCTCGGCCTCCTCCGCCGGTTCCTCGCCTCGCGACTCCTTCGCCGCCCGCACGCTGTTCTCCAGCGCCGCCATCAGGTCGAGGACCTTGCCGCCCGCCACCGGTTCGGGGGCTTCCGGCAGGGCCTCGCCGGAGGCCTTCGCCGCGATGACCTCCTCCAGGGCCTCGCGGTACTCGTCGTGGAGGTCGTCGAGGTCGATCTCGCCGAGGGTGTCCATCAGGGCGTCGGCGAGGTCCAGTTCCTTGTCGCGGACGGTGACGTTGGCGTCCGGGGCGACGCCCTCGGGTGCGCGGACCTCGTCCGGCCACAGGAGCCCGTGCATGGCGATGGCGTCGCCGACCACGCGGAGCATGCCGAGGCGTTCCCTCCCCCTCAGCGCGAACTTGGCGATCGCGACCTTCTGGCTGCGCTTGAGGGCTTCCCGCAGCAGGGTGTACGGCTTGGCCGCCGGTGCCCCGCCGGCCGCGAGGTAGTACGCCGCGTCCATCTGGAGCGGGTCGATCCGGTCCCCCGGGACGAACGCCACGATCTCGATCGTCTTGGCCGTGGGGATGGGCAGGTGGGACAGGTCCTCGTCGGTGATGGGGATGATCGTGCCGTCCGCGTCCTCGTAGCCCTTGCCGATCTCCGCCTGGGTGACCTCGCGTTCCTCCAGTTCGCAGACCTTGCGGTAGCGGATGCGGCCGCCGTCCTCCGTATGGATCTGGCGGAAGGCGATCGAGTGGCTCTCGGTGGCGTTCACCAGCTTGATCGGGATGCTGACCAGGCCGAACGAGATGGCGCCGTTCCAGATGGATCTCACGTGCAGCACCCTTTCCACTGGATCCGGTTCGAGCGTTTTCTCCAATTTTCGTGAGATTCTCATCGTATGGCGCCGATCACAGAGGTGGAGGGGCGAAGAGTCGCGCTCAGCAATCTGGAGAAGGTGCTGTATCCCGCGACCGGGTTCACCAAGGGAGAGATGCTGCACTACTACGCGACCATCGCCGACGTACTGCTTCCGCATCTGCACGGTCGGTCCGTGTCCTTCCTGCGGTATCCGGACGGGTACGACGGGCAGGTGTTCTTCACCAAGAACGTGCCTCCCGGTACGCCCGACTGGGTCACCACCGCCGAGGTGCCCCGGTCGGAGGGGCCGGCGCGGATGGTGCTGGTGCAGGATCTGGCCAGCCTGATGTGGGCGGCGAACCTCGTCGCCGAGTTCCACACGCACCAGTGGCTGGTCGACACACCGGGCGAGGCCGACCGGCTCGTCTTCGACCTCGACCCGGGGCCGCCCGCCAGTGTCGTGCAGTGCTGTGAGGTCGCCCTCTGGCTGCGGGAGCGGCTCTCGGCGGACGGGATCGAGGCGTACGCCAAGACCTCCGGGTCCAAGGGGCTGCATCTGCTGGCGGCGGTGCGGGGGGCGTCGTCCGAGCAGGTGTCGGAGTACGCGAAGGGGCTCGCCGTGGAGGCGGAGCGGGCCATGCCGCGGCTCGTGCTGCACCGGATGACGCGGAGCCTGAGGCCCGGGAAGGTGTTCGTCGACTGGAGCCAGAACGCCGCGCGGAAGACCACGGCGACGCCCTACACCCTGCGGGCCCGGCCCGAGCCTGCCGTGTCGGCGCCGGTGACGTGGAAGGAGGTCGAGGACTGCGGCTCCCCCGGGCAGCTGGCGTTCCTCGCCCCCGACCTCGCCCCGCGCCTGCAGGACTACGGCGATCTGCTGGCGCCGCTGCTCGACGTGGACCGTGCCGCCCCGCTGCCGTGAGGGGCAGCAGCGAGGCGGCAGGGCCTCGGGCCCCGGGCCCTCAGCGCCCTCCCCGACCGGGTTCAGGCGGTTGGCCCCGCCGTGGCCGCGCCGTCCGCCGACCAGCACGGGGCCGACGTCCGGCACGGCGCCGCCGAGGCTGCACGCCGTTCCGGGCGGCGCAGCGGACGCCGAGCAGCCGCTCTGGGCGCTGCAGCGGACACCGAGCAGCCGCTCTGGGCGGCGCCGCCGGGGTCACGCATCCTTCAGGGCGTCGCCGCCAAGGCCTCACCCCGCCCCAGGGCGCCACCGCCGCCCCGAGCCGCAACACCCTTCCGGACGGCCACCGCCGAAGACGCGCACCCTTCTGGACGCCACCGCCGAAGACGCGCACCCTTCAGGACGCCACCGCCGAAGACGCACACCACTCCAGGCACCGCAACGAAGCCCCGCGCCGCTCCAAGCCGCACCCCCGGACGCCCCCCCACCGCCCCGAGCCGCACCGCCACACGCCCCGCCCCGCCCCGAGCCGCACCCCGGACGCCCCGTGCCGTTCTCGTCAGCGCAGCCAAGGCTGCCGCCCCCGGAAGGAGTCCGGATCCGGCCGTGTGCGCGAGCCCGAGTGATCACCGACGGGTCGAGGCCGCCGACCCACGTCGCCGGCCACCCATGTCACCGGCCGTGATCAACCGCGGCGCGATCGACGCCCGAGCGTGCAGCAGGCGTCACCCCGGCCCAGCCGTCAGACCCGCATCCACGTGTTCCGGTCCCTGGCCATCGCGTGCAGTGCCTCCACGTCCGCCGGTTTCAGGATGCCCCCGAGCCGTGCCAGGTCCGTCAGCTCGGTGTCCGTCAGGACGCGGACGTCGGGTGCCGGCACGGGGGCCGACACGTCGGCCGGGCCGACCAGGGCCAGCACCGGGCGCACCTCGGCCGTCAGGGCGTAGGAGGCGCGGTCGGCGTCTGCGCGGACGCGGCGCAGGAGGGGGTCGGGGTCGCGGCGGCCCAGGGTGACCTGGGGGTCGGCGACCCGCACCCGCTGCTTGCGGGCGTACAGGGTGTGGACGGCGAACAGTCCTCCGGGGCCGATCACCAGGTGGTGGATGCGGTCGCCGCCGGGAAGCGGGACGGAGTGCAGGGCGTGCCAGCCCGCGCCGTCCAGGCGGTCCAGGGCCTCCCCCACCGTCTGCTCCGCCGCCAGCGCCCGGCGGCGCGGGTCGGGGCGGAGGCGCCGGGTGGGGCCGGGGTCGCGGTCGAGGGCGATGAGCAGGGCCTCGCCGGGGCGGTTGGGGGCCAGGTCGTCGTCCGGGTGCAGACTCAGCCGGGCGAGTTCGGCGGGGGTCGGGACGGGGGGCGGCCCCACCGTCACCGAACCGGTGATGAAGGGCCCCAGGGCCTCCAGGACGTCGTCTCTGTGGCCCTCACTGAGCAGGTTGACCCGGGCCGACTCCCGGTCGTACCAGGCGATGTTCCTGCCGTCCGTGAGGCAGACGTACAGCCGTTCCCGGCCGTGCCGCCAGGTCGGTATGACGCGCAATCCACTCATGCACCATCACCCCATGACCATGGGAACAGGCGGGGTGCTCCAGGGGCAAGAACCCGGCTACCTTTGAGAGGAGTTGGGAGCAATTGGTGGGGAGGCGCCGTTGCGTACCCGCAGGAGGCAACCCGATGTCCCCGCTCCGGACAGCCCGTGGAACGAGATCGTGCCCGGTCTGTGGATGGGCGGGCACGAGTTCCAGGCGCACTCCGGGCAACTGGAGTTCGCCGTCGTGCGGGACGAGTTCGATCTTGTGCAGACCCTGCTGCGCCTGCCCGGACACGGACCCGAGCCCGGCGTGGAGCACCATGTGTGGCCGATTCCCGACGGGCCGCTGGACGGGACGCAGCTGGCGGGCGTGATGCGGCTGGCGGAGGCCGTGTGCGAGGCGCTGAGCGCGGGCCGCAGGGTCCTCGTCCGCTGTTACCACGGGTACAACCGTTCCGGCCTCGTCATCGCCCACGCGCTCGTCCGGCAGGGGAGCACCGCCGAGGAGGCCATACGGCTGATCCGGGCCCGTCGCTCGCCGTGGGCGCTGCACAATGAGCTGTTCGTCGAGTATCTGCGGGCGGGGCTGTCCACGGCCCGGTTGCTGGAGGAACTCGCCGAGTAGCCGCCCCTAGGGTGTAGGGGCCGGCAGTCACTCTCCGTCGACCGTGTCCGACCCCAGGAGCACCGTGCCCGTTCCCCGCGCCCGCACCGCCGCCGTCGTCGCCGTGCTCCTGGCCACCGCCGCGGGCTGCGGGGACGCGGGAGAGCTGCGGGGCGCCGGCGCGACGCCGACCGCGGTCAGCCCGGCCCGGCTCTGGCCGGACCTCACGCCCGCGTCGAGTCCGGCGTTCGACATCGGCGAGGTGGACACCGAGGCCGTGAAGGGCGTCGCCGTGCCCGGCGACGACATCCGCGAGGTCGACCCGGTCGCGGTGGTGCGGGCCGAGATCGCCGGGGATCCGGGCGACTACCACGGCTCCGACGCGCCGTACCGCGAGACGACCCGCCGGATGGCCTACTGCGCCAAGGGGCCGGACCACGGCCCGTGCCCCGTCCTGAGGCCGTACTACCGGGATCTGACCGGCGACGGGCGCGACGAGCTGACGCTGGGCTTCCGGCAGCTGCCCGGCAACCTGACGGCCGTACGCGTCTACACCGTGGACAAGCACAGGCTCATACAGGTGATGGCATACGAGGACGCGGTGAGCGCGGTCGAGCTGGCCGGGCGCTCGGTGATCGTCCGCTCGCCGTCCGAGGTCGCGGGCTACGAGTACCGGCTGCAGTGGACCTGGGACCAGCATCAGCGGGCGATGCTCCTCACGCACGACGAGATGCGGCGCGCCGGAGGCAGGAAGCACCCGGAGCACCCGTCCGTGTCCCCCTCCGCGCCCCCTTCCGCGAGCGCCCGATGAAGGTCCGGCCGGTTTTCGCCCTCCCCCAGTGGGCCGACACGCTCGCCGTGAAGGCCGCCGTCTTCATCACCGTGATGTGCTGTGCGCTCGCCGCGCTGCTCGGCGCCCTCGTGCACGTCTCGGTGACGAACCAGACCGTCGGCCGGGCCCGCGACCTCGCGCTGCAGCGGCTGGCGGAGGCGACGGACGCGTTCGAGGCCGGGGACACCCTGGGGCCGGGCGCGGACCTGGATCCCCCGGGGCTGCCCGAGCCGCTGCGGGAGCTGGCGCTGACCGGGGACCGCGGCACGATGGTCGCCGAGGTCGACGGGCGCCCCACGATGTGGGCGGCCGGCCCCGCCGACGGCGGCCGGGCCCTCGCCGTGGAGGTCGACTACGCGCAGGGCAAGCGCACCATCGACGGGCTGGACCGGGCCATCGTGTGGTCGTCGGCACTGGCGATCGGGGCGACGCTGCTCGTGGGCACCTTCGCGGTGACGCGGGTGACGCGGCGGCTGCACGCCACGGCCCGGGTGGCCCGGCGGATCAGCGCGGGCGATCTGGACGCGCGCGTCGGCGACCCGCGGACGAAGGACCCGACGGGTCCGCAGGACGAGGTGGCCGCGGTGGCCGCCGCGCTGGACTCCATGGCGTCCTCGCTGCAGAGCAAGCTGCTCGCCGAGCAGCGTTTCACCGCGGATGTGGCGCACGAGCTGCGCACCCCGCTGACCGGGCTGCACGCGGCCGCCGAACTGCTGCCGCCGGGCCGGCCGACCGAGCTGGTGCGGGACCGGGTGGCCGCGCTGCGCACCCTGACGGAGGACCTGCTGGAGATCTCCCGGCTCGACACCGGGCGGGAGCGGATGGAGGTGGACACCGAGCGGCTGGGGCCGCTGGCCGAGCGGGTGGTCCGGGCGTCGGGGGCCGACACGCAGATCAGGGTCGTACGGGACGTCCGTGTCGAGACGGACCGACGGCGGCTGGAGCGGGTGCTCGGCAATCTGGTGGCGAACGCGCACCGGCACGGGCGGGCGCCGGTGGTGCTGAGCGTCGACGGGCCGGTCGTCACCGTGCGGGACCACGGGGACGGCTATCCGGAGTACCTCGTCGCGCACGGGCCGCAGCGGTTCCGTACCGAGGGCGGGGCGAAGGGGCACGGGCTCGGGCTGACCATCGCGGTGGGGCAGGCCGAGGTGCTGGGCGCCCGGCTGGAGTTCGCGAACGCGCCGGACGGCGGGGCGGTGGCGAAGCTGACGTTGCCTCAGACCCCGCTCTCCCCGGCGGCTGTCTCCGATGGCGCAGTGTGAGGGGCGCGGCCCGGACCCCGCTCCTAATGTGGCGATTAGTCATCTTTGACACGTTCGCCCTCATGGAGGAACCGTCATGTCCCTGCGCTCCCCTCTCGCCCGTCGCCTGGCCATAGCAGCCGCCGCCGGGGCTCTCGCCACCATGGCCGCCGTCACCCCCGCCGCCGCGGGCGACGGCCGGGGAAACGACCCCGGCCCGGGCGGCTGGAACAACGGGGGCGGCGGAAACGGCCAGGGCAACTGGAACAACGGCGGAGGCGTGGGCGGAACCGGTCAAGGCAACGGGAACAACTGGGGCGGAAACGGCCAGAACAACGGAAACAACTGGAACAACTGGAACAACGGGGGCGGTGGGAACGGCCAGGGCAACGGGAACAACGGCGGGGGCGTCGGCGGAACCGGCCAAGGCAACGGCAACAACTGGGGCGGAAACGGCCAGAACAACTGGAACAACTGGAACAACGGCGGGGGCGTAGGCGGGACCGGCCAAGGCAACGGGAACAACGGCGGAGGCGTCGGCGGAACCGGCCAGAACAACGGGAACAACGGCCGTGACGACTTCCACGACCACGACCACGACGCCGACCCCCGCTTCACCAGAGGCGTCGTCAGGGTGGACACGCTGGCCCTGCGCAGCGCCCCCACCCGCCGCTCCGAGGTCCTCCGGATCGTCCACCGGGGCGATGTCGTCAACATCTTCTGCCAGATCGCCGGCGAGAACGTTCAGGGCAACAACATCTGGTACCTCCTCGCGGACGGCACCTGGGCCTGGGGCCCGGCCCGCTTCATCGAAACCCGCCGCACGCCACGCGAGTGCTGAGCGGCACGCTGGCCCCACAAGGCGTGCCATTTGGGTAAGTTCCGGACATGAGCAAGGCCGGAACCACCGTGGCACGGGAGGGCACCCCCGCCCCCGCCTCCGCCGTACGCCTCCCCCGCCGCCGCGGCATCGAACTCGCCCTCATCGTCCTGGCGGTCCTGCTGTCCGTGTACGGCTACTGCGCCGTCGGGCTCGCCCGATACGGCACCGTCCCACCCGGCGCCGCCGGTTACGGCGCCGGGCTCGGCGTGCTCGCGCTCGTCGCGCACGGCGCGGTGCGCCTCAGGGCCCCGAACGCCGATCCGCTGCTGCTGCCGATCGGGGTGCTGCTCAACGGCCTCGGCCTGGTGCTGATCTACCGGCTCGACCTTCAGACGCCGGGCGACCGGGCGGCACCCACCCAGCTCGTGTGGTCCACACTGGGCGTGACGCTGTTCATCGTCGTCGTCCTGATGCTGCGTGACCACCGGCTGCTGCAGCGCTACACATACGTCTGGGTCGCCGCCGCGCTGGCCCTGCTCACGCTGCCGATCCTCTTCCCGGCCGTGAACGGCGCCCGTATCTGGATCCGGATCGCCGGATTCTCCATCCAGCCCGGCGAGTTCGCGAAGGTGCTGCTGGCGGTGTTCTTCGCCGCGTACCTGGCCGCGAACCGCAGCGCGCTGGCGTACGCGGGCCGCCGCATCTGGCGGCTGCAGCTGCCGACCGGCCGCGTGCTCGGCCCGATCCTCACCGTCTGGCTGGTGAGCGTCGGCGTGCTGGTCCTGGAGCGGGACCTCGGCACCTCGCTGCTCTTCTTCGGCCTGTTCGTGGTCATGCTGTACGTCGCCACCGGCCGCACCGGCTGGATCGCCGTCGGCCTGCTGCTGGCCGCGCTCGGCGCCACGGCCGTCGGCCGGCTGGAGCCGCATGTGCACGGGCGGATCGAGGACTGGCTGCACCCGTTCGCGTCGATCGACGCCGGGCAGGGGCCGAACCAGCTCGCGCAGTCCCTGTTCGCGTTCGCGGCGGGCGGGATGCTCGGCACCGGACTCGGGCTCGGCCACTCCTTCCTCATCGGCTTCGCCGTCAAGTCGGACTTCATCCTGGCCACGGCCGGGGAGGAGCTGGGCCTGGCCGGGCTGTCGGCGATCTTCCTGCTGTACGCCCTGCTCGTGGAGCGCGGCTACCGGGCGGGCCTCGCCCTGCGCGACCCCTTCGGCCGGCTGCTCGCGGTGGGGCTCGCCTCGATCGTGGCGCTCCAGGTGTTCGTGATCGCGGGCGGGGTGACCGGCCTGATCCCGCTGACCGGCATGGCGATGCCCTTCCTGGCGCAGGGCGGTTCGTCGGTCGTCACCAACTGGGCGATCGTGGCCCTGCTGATCCGGGTGAGCGACTCGGCCCGGCGGAGTTACGACGGGCGGCTGGCACCGTGACGCGGCACATCCGGTACGCCGCCGTCTTCTGCGCCCTGCTGCTGGTCGCGCTGCTCGTGAACACCGCCCGCGTGCAGATCGTGCAGGCCCCGGCGTACGACGGCAACCCGGCCAACCGCCGCTCGGACATCGCCCGTTACCAGCAGCCGCGCGGCGACATCCTGGTGGGCGGCGAGCCGGTCACCGGATCCCGGGACACCGGCGAGCACCTCCGCTACGAACGGACGTACACGGACGGCCCGTTGTACGCGCCCGTCACCGGCTTCTCCTCGCAGGTGTACGGCACGACGTTCCTGGAGCACGCCGAGGACGGCATCCTGTCCGGCACCGACCCGCTGCTCGCACCGCTCCCGCTGTGGAGGGACCTCAGCCGCGCCCGGAAACCGGGCGGGAATGTCGTGACGACGGTCAACCGGGCCGCACAGCGGGCGGCGTACGAGGGGCTCGGCTCCCGCAAGGGTGCCGTGGCCGCGGTCGAGCCGTCGACCGGGCGGATCCTGGCGCTGGTGTCCACCCCGTCGTACGACCCCCAGGTGCTGTCCGGGAACAGCAGGTCCGTCACCCGGTCGTGGCAGGGGCTGAACGCCGACGAGGACAAGCCGATGCTCAACCGGGCGGTCCGGCAGACCTATCCGCCGGGCTCCACGTTCAAGGTGGTCACCGCGGCGGCGGCGCTGGACGCGGGCCTGGTCGGGGGGCTCGACACGCGGACCCGCTCGCCCGACCCGTACACCCTGCCGGGGACCTCGAAGCGGCTGCGGAACGCGTCCGGGGGCTGCCGGAACGCCTCGCTGCGGGAGGCCTTCCGGCGGTCCTGCAACACGGTGTTCGCGAAACTCGGCGTGCGGGTCGGTCCGGCGGACATGGCGGCCACCGCGGAGGCCTTCGGCTTCAACGACGACGGGCTGCGGATCCCGTTCTCGGTGGCGCGCAGCACCTTCGACACCTCGGTGGACCGGGCGCAGCTCGCGCTGTCGTCGATCGGGCAGTACAACACGCGCGCCACGCCGCTGCAGATGGCGATGGTGGCGGCGGCCGTGGCCAACGGCGGGCAGCTGCGGTCGCCGTACCTGGTGGAGCGGACCACCCGGGCCGGTGGCGGCACCCTGTCGACGGCCGGTTCACGTCCCGTCCGGCAGGCGATGCTCCCGTCGACCGCCAGTCGCCTCAAGCAGCTGATGACGGCGGTGGTGGAGCACGGCAGCGGCGCTCGGGCCGCAATTGCCGGCGCGACCGTCGGCGGCAAGACCGGCACCGCTCAGCACGGCGTCGGCAACTCCGGTACGCCGTACGCCTGGTTCGTCTCCTGGGCGAAGGCCGACCGGGACCTGGAACCGAAGGTCGCCGTCGCGGTGGTGGTGGAGGACGCCTCGGCGCGGCGCGGGGACATCACGGGCGGCGGTGTGGCGGCGCCGATCGCCCGGGCCGTGATGGAGGCGGTGCTGAACTCACCTCCGGAGGGCACCCGCTGACGGCCGCTGCTCATGGGATGAGACGGGGGGTACCGCACCGTCCGGATCCCGAACTACCGTTCGGTCATGACACATCCCGCCACGACTCCCGCCCAGAACTCCGCCGCGTACGAACTCGCCCAGGTCAACATCGCCCGTCTCAAGGCACCGCTGGACTCCCCGCAGTTGAAGGACTTCGTCGACAACCTCGACCCCGTGAACGCGGACGCCGACGCCGCCGACGGGTTCGTGTGGCGGCTGCAGAGCGACTCCGGCAACGCGACGGACGTCGCGGTCTTCGGCGACGAGTGGCTGATCGTCAACATGTCGGTGTGGCGGGACACGGGCGCCCTGACGGCGTACATGTACCAGGGGCGGCATCGGGAGATGCTGGCCCGCCGCCGCGAGTGGTTCGAGAAGGTGCAGGAGGCGGTGACGGCCCTTTGGTGGGTCCCTGCGGGCCACCGCCCGACGGTCGCGGAGGCGGAGGCCCGGCTGCTGCACCTGCGCACCCACGGTCCGACGCCGTACGCCTTCACCCTGCGCACGTCGTTCCCGCCCGGGGCGGCGGAGCCGGTGACGGTGGAGATCCCGGAGGGGCTGGGCTGCTCGGTCTGAGGGACCGCCGTGAGCGGGTGGGTCAGGAGGTCCCGGCGTCGATCGCCGCCCGCACCTCCGCCACCCGCTCCCGCTCCTCCGCCGCGAAGCGCTCGGCGTCCAGCTGCTCCGCGAGCTCCTCGTCCTGGGTCATGAGCAGGTCGAGGTCGGAGTCGCCCATCTCCAGGACGCCCATGTCGACGTAGGCCTGCTGCAGGCGCTTGCCCCACAGGCCGATGTCCTTGACGCAGGGGACGATGCGGCTGAAGAGCAGCCTGCGGAAGAGGGCGAGGAACTCTGACCGCTCGCTGTACTCCTCGGCCTCGGCCTTGGGGATGCCGAAGTTCTCAAGGACCTCGGTGCCCCGCAGCCGGTCCCGCATCAGGTAGCAGCCCTCGATGACGAACTCCTCCCGCTCGCGGAGCTCGGCATCGCCGAGCTGCCTGTAGTAGTCCCGCAGCGCCATGCGGCCGAAGGCCACGTGGCGGGCCTCGTCCTGCATCACGTACGCCAGGATCTGCTTCGGCAGCGGCTTGTCCGTGGTGTCCCTGATCATGCCGAAGGCGGCCAGGGCCAGGCCCTCGATCAGCACCTGCATGCCCAGGTACGGCATGTCCCAGCGGCTGTCGCGGAGCGTGTCGTCGAGGAGGGCCCGGAGGTTGTCGTTGACCGGGTAGAGCAGCCCGATCTTCTCGTGCAGGAAGCGGCCGTAGATCTCGGCGTGGCGGGCCTCGTCCATCGTCTGGGTCGCCGAGTAGAACTTGGCGTCCAGGTCGGGGACGGACTCGACGATGCGGGCGGCGCAGATCATGGCGCCCTGCTCGCCGTGCAGGAACTGGCTGAACTGCCAGGAGGCGTAGTGCCGGCGCAGCTCGCCCCTGTCCTTGTCGGTGAGCTTCGCCCAGTACTTGGTGCCGTACAGGGACATCGCCTCGTCGGGGGTGCCGAGCGGGTCGTACGGATCGACCTCCAGCTCCCAGTCGATCCGCTTCTGGCCGTCCCACTGCTTGTCCTTGCCCTTCTGGTACAGGGCCAGCAGGCGGTCACGGCCGTCGTCGTACTCCCAGCTGAAACGGGCCGCGCCGGTCGCGGGCACCTGCCAGCGGGGGTCCGGCGGGTCCGTGGCGTACAGGTCGAAGGTCGGCATGTTCCGCAGGCTCACATGCGGTAGACGCCGGGTCAACAAGGTGACGTCCAGGGGATTGACGGGCTTGCTGACAAGCAGTCTCATAAAGAGCCATGACGACCCTCACGGAAGCCGACGCACTCGACGGGCTGCGCGACGCGCTCGGCCTGCTCAAGGACCGGGAGCAGGTGGCCGAGCGGCTGCTCGACGCGTCCGCCAGGCACTCCTTCGACCCGGACAAGGAGCTGGACTGGGACGCGCCCTTCGAGGAGGGCAAATGGTTCTGGCCGCCGGAGCTGGTGTCGCTGTACGACACGCCCCTGTGGCGGCGGATGGGTGAGGAGCAGCGGATCCTGCTGTCCCGGCACGAGGCTGCCGCGCTCGCCTCTCTGGGCATCTGGTTCGAGATCATCCTCATGCAGCTGCTCGTGCGGCACATCTACGACAAGGCGGCGACGAGCGCGCATGTGCGGTACGCGCTGACCGAGATCGAGGACGAGTGCCGGCACTCGAAGATGTTCGCCCGGCTGATCGCGCGGGGTGAGACGCCGTGGTACCCGGTCAGCCGGGTGCACCAGCAGCTGGGGCGGCTGTTCAAGACGATCTCCACCACACCCGGGTCCTTCACGGCGACACTGCTCGGTGAGGAGGTCCTGGACTGGATGCAGCGGCTGACCTTCCCCGACGAGCGGGTGCAGCCGCTGATACGGGGCGTGACGCGGATCCACGTGGTGGAGGAGGCGCGGCATGTGCGCTACGCGCGCGAGGAGCTGCGGCGGCAGATGGTGACGGCACCGAAGTGGTCGCAGGAGTTCACCCGGGTCACCTCCGGCGAGTTCGCACGGGTCTTCTCGGTCGCCTTCGTCAATCCCGAGGTCTACACCAACGTCGGGCTGGACAAGCGGCAGGCCATGGCGCAGGTGAGAGCGAGCGGTCACCGGCGGGAGGTCATGCAGACGGGCGCGAAGCGGCTCACCGACTTCCTGGACGACATCGGGGTGCTGCGGGGCGTGGGACGACGGCTGTGGCGGTCGTCGGGACTGCTGGCCTAGAGGGTCTGACAGACAGACCCTAGGCACCGCCCGGCTGCGACTGCACCGCGGCGGAGCGCCATCGTGTGGGTGCCGGCGGGGCCGTTGTGCAACGCCGTGCCAGCGGGGGCTGGTGCGGCTGCCGTGCCGGAGCCGTGCCACGACCGCGCCCGGCCGGGCGGGCTGTGACCGATTACGCTGCACGTCATGACGCCCTCGGCCCCCACCCCCGCCTACCGCCGGCTCAGCGTCGAGGAACGGCGGAGCCAGTTGCTCGACGCCGCGCTCTCGCTGTTCGCGCACCGGGCGCCGGAGGACGTCTCCCTGGACGATGTGGCGGAGCAGGCCGGGGTTTCGCGGCCGCTGGTGTACCGGTACTTCCCGGGCGGCAAGCAGCAGCTGTACGAGGCCGCTCTGCGGTCCGCCGCCGAGGAACTGCGGCAGTGCTTCGACGAGCCCCGCGAGGGCCCGCTCCTCCCCCGCCTGTCCCGCGCCCTCGACCGCTACCTCGCCTTCGTCGACCAGCACGACGCCGGCTTCAGCGCCCTGCTCCAGGGTGGGAGCGTCGTCGAGACGTCCCGGACGACGGCCATCGTGGACGGGGTCCGGCGGGACGCGGCCGAGCACATCCACAGCCATCTGGGAGTCACCGACCCGGGCCCCAGGCTGCGCATGACCATCCGCATGTGGATCACCGCGGTCGAGGCGGCCTCGCTGATCTGGCTCGACGAGGACAAGCAGCCCCCCGCCGCGGAACTGCGGGACTGGCTCGTCGAGCAGTTCGTGGCCGTCCTGTCGGTGACCGCGCGGCGCGACCAGCAGACCTCCGCGCTGGTCGAGGCCCTGGCGGCGGATGTCTGACACCGCTGCCGCACGGCGCACACTGGTGCCGTGAAGAGCGAAGACACCCCCTTCGAGGGCGGGCCCATGGACGGGCGCGTCCTGCCCGTGCTGCTCGGGCCCACCGGACATCCCCCGAAGACCTACCGCATCCCCGTCCCGGCCCCTGACGGCGGACCGCCCACCGTGCTCGTCTACCGCCGCGTGCCCCGAGGGCAGAGCAGGATCGGCCCCGCCCGGTGGAAGTACGAGTACGACCCCGAAGGCAAGACGAGCGTCCGCTTGAAGTGGCCCTGGTCCAAGCCCGGCCCCGGGCCAGACGCCACGCCGGGCGGCAAGCCGGACGACGCGGACGGGTGACCCCCTTGCGCCGAACCGCGCACACCCGGCGCGCGGCCCTCGCGTACACGCCTGATGCTCGCGATGCGGAAAAGAGCGGACCGGCCGCCTGCCCCGCACCGGAGGTGATGACGTGTCAGGAAGGCTTCTGCGTCTGGTCGGTACGGCCTGCGCGGCGACGGTGGCGGCCCAGGCCGTCCTCGCACCCGTGCCCGCGACGGCCGTTCCGGAACCCGGCGCGCGCTCGGTCGCCGGACTGCTGACGGACCTTCAGCGGCTGTACCGCGAGGCGGAGCGGGCCACCGAGGCCTACAACGCCACCGCGGAGAAGCTGACCAGACAGCGCGCCGAGGCCGAGCGGCTGGACGCCGAACTGGCCCGGGCCCGGCTGTCCCTGCACGACAGCCGTGGCGCGGCCGGGCGGCTGGCCCGGCAGCAGTACCAGAACAGCAGCGACCTCTCCCCCTACCTGCGGCTGCTGATGGCACGCGATCCGCAGCACGCGCTCGAACAGGGCCATGTGATCGGGCGCTTGGCGCAGAAGCGGGCCGAGACGGTGGGCCGGCTGGCCGGGCACGAGAAGAGGGCCGACGAGCTGGCGCGCCGCGCCCGCGAGGCCCTCGACCGGCAACTCGCCCTCGCCGAGCGGCAGCAGCGGGAGCGGAACGACGTACGGGAGCGGCTCGACGAGGTCGAGGAGCTGCTGGCCTCGCTCACCACGGAGCAGCTGACCGAGCTCTCCTCGATCGAGAAGAACGGGATCGCGAAGGCGCAGGAGAGGTTCATGGCGTCCGGGGCGCTCCGCAGCGACCAAAAGCCGTCGCGGGAGGGCGAGCGTGCGGTGCGCTTCGCCCTGGAGCAGCTCGGGAAGCCGTACCGGTGGGGAGCGGAAGGACCGGCGTCGTACGACTGCTCCGGGCTGACGTCACAGGCCTGGGGGCACGCCGGGACGCGCATCCCCCGGACCAGCCAGGAGCAGTGGGACCGGCTGGAGCGCGTCCCGCTCGGCGAGCTGCGACCCGGGGACCTGGTCGTCTACTTCCCCGAGGCCACGCATGTCGCGCTCTACCTCGGCGACGGAATGGTGGTCCAGGCGCCGCGGCCCGGCTCCGGAGTCAAGGTGTCGCCGATCGCGGCCAACCCGGTGCTGGGCGCCGTACGGCCCGACCCCGGCGGGGAGCCCCTGCGGCAGTACACGCCGCCGGAGCTCCCCGAGGGTGCCATGGAGGGGTCCGACGAGGCCTACTACGCGCCCGCGGCCCCGGAGACCTCCATCAGGTAGGCCTCGGTCTTCTTCGGGTCGTAGAAGAAGTTCTCAAAGTCGGCGGGGTCGTTGAAGCCGTTGGCGAAACGGTCCGCCACCGGCTGGAGCTGGCCCGCGGCGCCGATGAGGTTCAGGATGTGCTCCGGCGGCGGGGCGAGCATGGCGTTGGTCCACTTGGTGACGTGCTGGGCCGTGGCCCAGTAGCGGTCGAAGGTCCCCCGCATCCATTCCTCGTCGAACGGCTTGTCGCCGTGTTCGAGGATCGAGGCGAGGTACGCGGCGGCGCACTTGGACGCCGAGTTGGAGCCCTGGCCGGTGATCGGGTCGTTCGCCACGACCACGTCGGCGACGCCGAGGACCAGGCCGCCGCCGGGGAGGCGGCCGATCGGGTTGCGGACGGTGGGGGCGTAACGGCCGGCGAGGGTGCCCCCCGCGTCGGTCAGCTCGACCTTGGTGGCCCGCGCGTGCTCCCAGGGGAGGAACTTCTCCATGAGTTCCAGGGTCAGGGAGAGGTGCTCCGCCGGGTCCTTGACGCCGTTGAAGACGTCGAGCGGGCCGCCGGGTATGCCCTCCCAGAACAGGATGTCGGCGCGGCCGGAGGTGGTCAGGCACGGCATGACGAACAGCTCGCCGACGCCGGGCACGAGGTTGCAGCGGACCGCCTCCGTGTCCGGGTGCTCCGGGCGGGGGCCCAGACCGTGCACGTACGACACGGCCAGCGCGCGCTGCGGCTCGCTGTACGGGGAGCGCTCGGGGTCCCGGGCGAACATCTGCACGAGCTCGCCCTTGCCCGCCGAGACCAGCACCAGATCGTACGTACGGGAGAAGTAGTCCAGGTCGCCGACCGCCGCGCCGTGGATGACCAGCTGGCCGCCGCGCTGGGCGAAGGTCTCCATCCAGCCGGCCATCTTCACCCGCTGGTCGACGGACTGCGCGTACCCGTCGAGCCTGCCGAGCCAGTCGATCGCACGCTGGGTCGGGCCCGGGTCGTGCGAGCCGGGGGCCGCGACCGAGACGCCGAGTCCTTCGATCTTCGGGGCCTGGGACTCCCAGAAGTTCAGCTTCAGATCGCGCTCGTGCTGCAGGGCGGTGTGGAACATGCACTGCGTCGACATGACCCGGCCGGAGCGGATCTCGTCCGCGGTCCGGTTGGACATCAGGGTGACCTCGTACCCGTGCGACTGGAGGCCGAGGGCGAGCTGGAGACCGGACTGGCCGGCTCCGACGACGAGTATCTTCCGCATGCGGGGGTGTCTCCTAGGTGGACTACGGGGGCCTGCTCGTGGGGGGTGGCGGCCCGGGGTCCCGTTCGGGGAGTGCCTCGGGCTACTCGGGCGTTTCCTCGAGCGCGTGGGCCACGAGGGCCAGGAGGGTCTCGATCACCGAGATCCGGCGCCGCGCGTCCATGATCATGACAGGTATGTGCCGCGGGATGGTCAGCGCCTCCCGCACGTCCTCCGCCTCGAACAGCTCGCTGCCGTCGAAGTGGTTGACCGCGACGACGTACGGCAGCCCGGAGGACTCGAAGTAGTCGAGCACCGGGAAGCAGTCCTTCAGGCGGCGGGTGTCGGCCATGACGACGGCACCGATCGCCCCGCGGACGATGTCGTCCCACATGAACCAGAACCGCTGCTGGCCCGGCGTGCCGAAGAGGTACAGCACCAGGTCGTCGTCGAGCGTGATGCGGCCGAAGTCCATGGCCACGGTGGTGGTGGTCTTGCCCGGCGTCGCGGTGAGGTCGTCGTGCTCCTCGCTGGCCTCGGTCATCAGCGCCTCGGTCTGCAGAGGCGTGATCTCCGAGACCGAGGTGACCAGCGTGGTCTTGCCGACGCCGAAGCCGCCGGCCACCACTATCTTCGTCGCGATGGGGGCGCGGGTGCGGTCCGTCTGCCAGGGCCGCAGGGTCTCGTCGGGCTCGACGAGCGGGGATACAGCAGAGACACCGTGAGCGGCGTCAGAGACGACGGAGTCCACTCAGCACCCTTTCCAGCAGAGCGCGGTCCGGCCGGCCCGTACCGTGACCGGTCCCGGTTCCGTACACACGGATCTTTCCCTGGTCCGCGAGGTCGCTGAGGAGGACGCGGACCACGCCGAGCGGCATCTTCAGCAGCGCGGCGATCTCGGCCACCGTACGCATGCGGCGGCACAGTTCGACGATGGCCCGCATCTCCGGCATCACGCGGGAGGAGAGCGGCGCACTCGTCAGTTCCTTGCGCTCCTCGGGGGCTTCGAGCGCCGCGGTGCTTGCCACGAACGTCTCGACGAGCAGGACGTGACCGAAGCGCGTGCGGCCGCCGGTGAGCGAGTAGGGGCGTACGCGGGCGGGTTTGCGGTCGGCCCCGCGGACCGGTAGATGCTGCTTGGGGCTGCTGCTCATCGGGCGCTCCCCGTCGACTCGGACTCCAGGGATTCCCTCAGCTCCTGGCGGAGTTCGGGGGTGAGGACATGGCCGGCGCGGCCTACGAAGAGCGCCATGTGGTACGCCACGACGCTCATGTCGCAGTCCGCGGAGCCGTGCACGCCGAGCAGGGAGCCGTCGCTGATCGACATCACGAACAGGCTGCCCTCGTCCATCGCGACCATCGTGTGCCTGACCCCGCCGAAGTCCATCAGCTTGGCGGCCCCGATGGTCAGGCTGCCGATGCCGGAGACGATGGTGGCGAGATCGGCGGAGGAGCCGCGCGGGCCGGTGGGCCGGGCTCCGCCTGTCCGGCGTGCCTCACGATTGCGGCCCGGGTCGGAGGAGAGCAGCAGCAGTCCGTCGGAGGAGACCACCGCGACGGAGAGGATGCCGGGCACCTCCTCCACGAGGTTGGTCAGCAGCCAGTGCAGGTTGCGGGCTTCACTGCTCAGTCCGAAGGTACTGGGCGCGGTCAACTGCTTGCCTCCTCGACTGTGCCCCCCGTGGCTTCTTCGGATTCAGCTGTTCCTGTGGTCGGCCTCTGGTTCTGGGCCGTCTGTTCGGCGATCTCCGCCTCTACGTCGCGGTAGCCCGCCTGTGCCCCCTGGCGGAAGCCGCCCAGGCGGCGACGTAGGGCTTCCGCGTCCACGGACCCGCTGCGTTGCCGCTGCGCCGGGGCCTGAGCGGTGATCTTGGGAGTGCGCTTGGGGAGGCCCTTGTCGGTGACGCGTTCTTCCTCGTCCTCGGCGCGCTGGTGTTCCGCTTCGGCTTCTCCGCCGCTCTCGGCTTCGCTCGATCGGGAGGTGTCCCCACCGGCGGGATCGTTCCCACCGGCACCACCCGTGCGGGACGCGTCGCCGGGTGCGGCCGGCCCCGCGTGCGGGGCGGTCTCGCCGTCGGCGGGCGCGGGACGCGTTCCCGTCCCCGCCGCCTGCTCCGGGTCGGATGCCTGGGACGGGATCAGCAGGGCCATCGTGGTCTCGGCGGGGGTCTCCGGGATCTCCCCGGGGGCCTCCGGCCGGGGCCTTGCGGCCTCCGGCTCCGGGGCGGGCTCGTCGGCTTCCGCCTCCTGCGAGCGCTGCACCGCCCTCTCCGCCAGCTCCACCAGCGGGTCGCCGTCCTTCGCGCGGGCGTGCAGGACGTTGGAGTTGGCCTCGGCGTCGGCGCCCGGGAGGGAGAAGCCGCGGGTGCTGTCGGAGACGGGCGAGGAGGAGGGGACGGCGGCGGACGGGGCCGGGGCGAGCAGCGTCCTGGGCAGGACGACGACGGCCGTGATGCCGCCCTGCTTCTGCTCGCGCAGCTGCACCCGGGCGCCGTGCCGGTGGGCGAGGCGGGCGACGACGTACAGACCGAGGCCGAGGCCCTCCTCGCCCTCCTGGTCGTAGGGGGACGCCGGATCGAACTCGGCGAGGCGGGAGTTGAGGCGGTCCAGCCGGTCGGCGGTCATGCCGATGCCCTCGTCCTGGACGGAGAGCATGACCTCGCCGTTCTCCATCAGCCAGCCGGAGACCTCGACGGGCATCTCGGGCGGGGAGAACGAGGTGGCGTTCTCCATCAGTTCGGCCAACAAGTGGGAGAGGTCGTCGGCGGCGAACCCGGCGATGTGTGCGTGCGGGGGCAGCGCGGCGATACGGACCCGCTCGTACCGCTCGATCTCGCTGACGGCGGCGCGGACGACGTCGATGAGGGGCACCGGCCCGGCGGTGTGCTGGACGTGCTCGGTTCCGGCGAGGACGAGGAGGTTCTCGCTGTGCCGGCGCATGACCGTGGCGAAGTGGTCGAGCTTGAAGAGGGTGGCGAGGCGGTCCGGGTCGTCCTCGCGCTCCTCCAGGCCCTCGATGACGGAGAGCTGACGCTCCACCAGGCCGAGCGTGCGCAGCGCGAGGTTGACGAAGGTGCCGCCGATGCTCGTACGCAGGCGCTCCAGCTGGGCGGCGGAGTCGGCCAGTTCGGCGCGCAGCTCCTCACGGGCGTCGGCCATCTTCTGGCGCTGGCCCACGAGGTGCTTGCGGTCGGCCTCCAGGGTGGTGACCCGCTCGGCGAGGGCTGCGGCGTGCGCGTGCAGGGCGTTGACGGAGCGGACGACCTGGGCGAACTCGTCGTTGCGGCCGGTGAAGGCGACGGGTTCCTCGGCGGCCGGGTTCTCCGCCTCGGCCAGGCGGGCGGAACCGCGGCGCAGGACGGAGAGCGGGCGGGTGAGGGTGCGGGCCATGGCCGTGGCGACACCGACGGCGACCAGCATGAGGACACCGAGGACCGCGACCCGGATCTCCAGCGCCGTGACGTCGTCGTCGCGCAGCGCCTCCAGGTCCTTGGTGCGGCGGTCGTAGAGGGCGGACTCCACGCCGCGCATCAGGTCCACGCGGGCGGAGAGCGCGGCGTCCACCTTCTTGGTGCCGGCGTCGAGGTCGCTGCCGGTGAGCGTGGGCTGGTCGGTGAGGGTGGCGAGGTACTTCTCGGCGGAGTTGACCTCGGGGCCGGTGACCGTGGAGTCGTAGCTGGTACGCGCCGGCTTGGGGGCGTTGTCGCGGAAGTCGGCGAGGGCGGCGTCGGAGCGCAGCCGGGCCTGCTGGGCGGCGGCGCTGAGCGCGTCGCGCTGCTTGGTGTCGGCGTCCGAGGAGGTGGTGCTCGTGGTCGGCAGACCGGTGGCGGGGTCGATGACGGTCCGGGTGGAGCGCGGCACGCTGAGGGCCGCGAGGAGCAGACCGCGGGCGGCGGCGGCCTGCTGGACGGCGGAGTCCAGTTCGGCCAGCGCGTACGCGCCGGAGCCGGCCCGTGGCGGCATCTGCTCGGCCAGCTGTTCGGCGAGCCGGTGGAGGTCGGTGATGGTGGCGGAGTAGGCCTGGTGGCTCTCCAGGGCACTGCTCTTGCCGGTGAGCGCCGACCTGCGTACGGCCGCGATGCCGTCGAGCTGGGATCGCAGTGCGGCGGGCGTGTCGGTGTCGGCGCGCAGTTCCTCGACCTGCCGGTCCACACGGGCGCTGCGCTGCTCGGAGGGCGCCTTGGACTTGGGGCGTCCGGCCGCGATGTAGGAGGTCACCTCGTCCCGCTCGTCGGCGAGCGAGTGGGCGAGCGTGAGGGCGTCCTGGGTCTGCTCGGCGAGCGTCACCAGGTCCTGCGCGTCATGGAGTTGCCCGGAGGCCGCGATGACGGACGGGGCGCCGGCTCCGGCGATCGCGGCGGCCACCACCGCCACGGCGACGATGAGGCGGTTGCGTACGTGCGTCGGGCGGCCCTTGCCGACGGGGGTGCGCTCGGCGTCCCCCACGGGGGCCGTCTGCTTGGCTGTGCGACGAGGCCGCGTCTTCTGCACCGGTGCTCGCATTCCTGACTCGTGTACCCGTGGGCCCGGGTGTTGCTCCGTCAACTGGCCGGCCGGCGCGTACACCCGGTGCGGATCCGTACGGATCCCGACCCTCCCAGTGCCGGTGGGCAGGGGACGCTCATCACCCGACCCGCCACCCGAAGGAGTGAACCCTGGAGGCGAGTTGAGGGGCAAGTTCCGCTGGCGTGTGCAGCCGCCTTGGGCAGGGGGCCGGTTGGACGTCCGCGACGGGCGGTGGCAGTATTCGCCGCCACGCCTTCCCGGAGCGAATCATTCCATCCCAAACCCGGCGCCTGACCTGCGCTGGTGCGCCGATCGGGCAACCGTTGCCAGCCTTTTGCGAACCTTGTGAAGGCCTCGTGCAGACTGGCCGGATGCGTACTGAGCTCGTGTCGGAACCAGGCTCCCCCGACCGCCCCAACGAGGACTTCGCAAGCGTCGCCCTTCCCGCTTCGGGACAGGGCGGAGCACTCGTCGTCCTGGACGGTGTGACGCCGCCGCCGGGCGAGACGGGCTGTCTGCATTCCGTTCCCTGGTTCACGGCGCGCCTCGGTGGGGCGCTGATCGAAATGACCGTTTCACTCCTGGATGTTCCCCTCACCGAAGCCCTGTCCCGCGCCATCGCGCATACCGCCGGGGCACACGCGGAAACCTGTGACCTTTCTCACCCCCGCACACCCCAGGCGACGGTGGTCCTGGCGCGCTGGTCCCCGGCCATGGTCGAGTACCTGGTCCTGTCGGACTCCGCACTGCTGGTGGAGTCGCCGGCCGGCACGGTCACGGCCCTGCTGGACGACCGCCTGTCCCGTCTCCCCCGCGCGTCCCTCGCCACGGACGCGCTGACAGACGCCACCCTCCGCAACAAGGAGGGCGGTTTCTTCACGGCGGCCGCGGATCCGGCCGTGGCGGCCCGGGCGGTGACCGGGGTGCTGCGGCGCGAGGACGTCCGGGCGCTGGCCGCGCTGACGGACGGGGCGACGCGATGGGTGGAGAAGTTCCGGGAGGGCGGCTGGGAGGACTGCTTCACCCTCGTACGCAAGGAGGGGCCGCGGGCTCTGGTGGACCGGGTGCGGGCACTGGAACGCGCGGACGTGGACCGGGCGCACCTGGGGCGGAGCAAGAGGCACGACGACGCGACGGTGGTGTACGCCGAGCTGTGACGACCGCACGAGCGAAGCCGGCAGTGGGGGAGTCGGCGAGTGACGGCGACGCGGCAGAGGTGCGTGCCACCCCCGCGACGCCGGCATGATCCGAACGACAGGGCCTACTTCTCCATCCCCCGGTTCAGCTGGTGCAGCAACCGCGCCAGCTCCACCACCTCCCGCGGATCCCAGTCGGCCAGCCGCCGGGCGTACCGCGCGCGCCGGGCCTCCCGCACCCTGCTGACGCGGTCGTGCCCCTCCTGGGTGAGGGCGACCAGCCAGGCGCGGCCGTCGGCCGGGTCGGGTTCGCGGGCGATCAGGCCGAGCTCCTCCAGGGCACGCAGCTGACGGGACATGGTGGCCTTGCCGACGCCGATGTAGGCGGCGAGCTCGGTGGCCCGCTGCCGGCCGCACTCGTCCAGCCGTACGAGAAGGCCGTACGCCGACGACTCCAGGTCGGGGTGGACCTCGCGGGCCATCTCGCCCTGGTTGGCCCGGGCGCGCCGCAGCAGCACCGTCAGCTCGCGTTCCAGCGCCAGGAACTCCGGCTGGTCCGTACCGCTTCCGGACACCCCGGATGCGACCTCACGTCCGCCGCCGTTTCCGCCTTCGTGCACGTCAGCCCCTGCCTCGGTTCTCTTTCCCGGTACTGAGATTTTGCGCCGGATGCCGCCATCGCCGCAGCTGGGCAAGTATTCCGCAGGCGTGGACCAGGGGTGGCGTCCGGCCCTCTTCCCGGGGTCGTCGCCGCGCTCGGCTCCCGAACAGGGAGAAGGCCCGGGTCTCCCTCACGGAACCCGGGCCTCCCCTCATCCGGCAGCGCCCGTCACGCCGCCGCCGGAACCTTCGGCGCCGCGCCGTTGGTGGCCGGCGACAGCGCCAGCTCCAGGACCTGGCGGACGTCCGTGACGGTGTGGACGTCGAGCTTGTCCAGCACCTCCGCCGGGACGTCGTCCAGGTCGGGCTCGTTGCGCTTGGGGATGACCACGGTGGTGATGCCGGCGCGGTGCGCCGCGAGCAGCTTCTGCTTGACCCCGCCGATCGGCAGCACGCGGCCGGTCAGCGAGACCTCGCCGGTCATCGCCACGTCGGTGCGGACCAGGCGGCCGGAGAGCAGCGAGGCGAGGGCCGTGGTCATCGTGATGCCGGCGCTGGGACCGTCCTTCGGGACCGCGCCCGCCGGGAAGTGGATGTGCACGCCCCGGTCCTTCAGGTCACCCACCGGCAGTTCGAGCTCGGCACCGTGGGAGCGCAGGAAGCTGAGCGCGATCTGGGCAGACTCCTTCATGACGTCCCCCAGCTGACCGGTCAGCGTCAGCCCTGCCGCGCCGGTCTCGGGGTCGGCCAGCGACGCCTCGACGTACAGCACGTCGCCGCCCGCGCCGGTGACCGCCAGTCCGGTCGCGACACCCGGCACCGACGTCCGCCGCTCGGCCGGGTCCTGCGCGGACTCGGGCACATGGTGCGGACGGCCGATCAGGCCGCGCAGATCGCCCTCGCCGACGGTGAACGGCAACTCGCGCTCACCCAGTTCGTGCTGGGCCGCGACCTTGCGCAGCAGCCGGGCGATGGACCGCTCCAGGTTGCGCACGCCCGCCTCGCGCGTGTACTCACCGGCGAGCTTGCGCAGCGCGCCCTCGTCGATGGTCACCTCGTCCCCGTCCAGCCCGGCGCGCTCCAGCTGGCGCGGGAGCAGGTGGTCACGGGCGATGACGATCTTCTCGTCCTCGGTGTAGCCGTCGAGCCGGACCAGCTCCATACGGTCGAGCAGGGCCTCCGGGATGGCTTCGAGGACGTTGGCGGTGGCGAGGAAGACGACATCGCTGAGATCCAGCTCCACCTCCAGGTAGTGGTCCCGGAAGGTGTGGTTCTGCGCCGGGTCGAGCACTTCGAGCAGGGCGGCGGCGGGGTCGCCCCGGAAGTCGGAGCCCACCTTGTCGATCTCGTCGAGCAGGACGACGGGGTTCATCGACCCGGCCTCCTTGATCGCCCGGACGATACGGCCGGGCAGTGCGCCCACGTACGTCCGCCGGTGCCCGCGGATCTCGGCCTCGTCCCGGACGCCGCCGAGGGCGACCCGGACGAACTTCCGGCCCATGGCGTGGGCGACGGACTCGCCGAGGCTGGTCTTGCCGACACCGGGCGGCCCGACGAGCGCGAGCACGGCGCCACCGCGCCGCCCGCCGACGACACCCAGCCCCCGGTCGGCACGCCGCTTGCGCACCGCCAGGTACTCGGTGATCCGCTCCTTCACGTCCTCCAGACCGGCGTGCTCGGCGTCGAGGACCTGCTTGGCGCCCTGGATGTCGTACGCGTCCTCGGTCCGTTCGTTCCACGGCAGTTCCAGGACGGTGTCGAGCCAGGTGCGGATCCACGAGCCCTCGGGCGACTGGTCGGAGGCGCGCTCCAGCTTGTCGACCTCCTTGAGCGCGGCCTCGCGGACCTTCTCGGGCAGGTCGGCGGCCTCGACGCGGGCGCGGTAGTCGTCGGACTCCTCACCCTCCTGCTCGCCGTTCAGCTCGCGCAGTTCCTTGCGCACGGCCTCCAGCTGCCGCCGCAGCAGGAACTCCCGCTGCTGCTTGTCGACGCCCTCCTGGACGTCCTTGGCGATGGACTCGGCGACGTCCTGCTCGGCGAGGTGGTCGCGCAGCTGCTGGGTGGCGAGCTTGAGGCGGGCGACCGGGTCGGCGGTCTCCAGCAGCTCCACCTTCTGATCGGTCGTCAGGAAGGGGGAGTATCCGGAGTTGTCGGCGAGCGCGGAGACGTCGTCGATGGCCTGGACACGGTCGACGACCTGCCAGGCGCCGCGCTTGCGCAGCCAGGCGGTGGCGAGGGCCTTGTACTCCTTGACCAGCTCGGCGACCTGGCCGGGCAGCGGATCCGGCACGCTCTCGTCGAGGCGGGTGCCTTCGACCCAGAGGGCGGCGCCCGGGCCGGTGGTTCCCGCCCCGATCCGCACCCTCCCCCGGCCCCGGATCAGGGCGCCCGGGTCACCGTCGGCCAGCCGGCCGACCTGCTCGACGGTGCCCAGCACGCCGGTGTTCGCGTACGTGCCGTCGATACGTGGCACCAGGAGCACCCTGGGCTTCCCGGGCTCGGACTTGGCGGCGGCCTGCGCGGCCTCCACGGCGGCGCGCACCTCGGAGTCGCTCAGGTCCAGCGGGACCACCATCCCGGGCAGCACGACCTCGTCATCGAGCGGCAGCACGGGCAGGGTGAGCGGTGTGGACGTCGAAGCCATGATCTCCCCTTAGGCAGTCAAGTTGAGCTATGCCGACTCAATGCTCGGGAGTCCCTGATTGTTCCCCCACACGTGTTCGCTGTGAGCGATCAATTCCCGTCGCCTGTGAAGGGGCTGCTTGCAACCAGCCGAGGCACCTCCGCATTCCGTCGCCACGCAGCGCGGGACGGCCGCGCAGGCAACACGGACGACGCGCCCGGCGACGTCTCACCCGTGCACGGCGCCGAGTTGACCCTTGAGGCGACGCAACTGCGCGCGTACGCACGGCAGATGTGCACGGCCGGGCCGAGCCGGCTTCTCGCTCGCACACATCCGGGACCCGGCGAAACCGCCGGAGAACGATCCACGCGCGTACGTCAATGAGAGATGCGCCACGTCCGGCGCGCCGTGCCGTACCCTCGGCGCGCGCACCGGCCGGCCCCCGCCCAGAGGATGCCTCCGGCCTGCACTCGTCGGCCCGACTCGCAAGCTCAGCAGGGGAGTTGGAGTCGACCGAGCGCCCGGCACCGACCTCTCCGGATTTCGAGGGAACCTTGCGGAATGCCGGGTTCCCGCAGGTGCGTACCGAAGACGTCCCCGTTGCCCGGGGCGTTCCGCACCGTGTTCACATTGGCGTCCGACCTGGATAGCAAAGCCGTGGTGACTCCCCGTACTCTGCTTCCCTGACGCGGATCATTCAAGCGTCAATCGCAACCATGCGCAGACCGCGGAATCACCCCACTGGTTCCGGAAAGCACACCCCAGGGGCGGGCGATGGAGCAGACACACACCTCCCACAACGGCACGGCGGCGGCTACCCCGGGCGCACAGCGCCGGGTTCTCGTGGTCGAGGACGACCAGACGATCGTGGACGCCATCGCGACCCGCCTTCGCGCCGAAGGGTTCCTGGTGCAAACGGCGGGCGACGGACCGGCCGCCGTCGACACGGCCGAGGCCTGGCAGCCCGATCTGCTGATCCTCGACATCATGCTGCCCGGCTTCGACGGTCTGGAGGTCTGCCGTCGTGTGCAGGCCGCGCGGCCGGTGCCGGTGCTGATGCTCACCGCGCGCGACGACGAGACCGACATGCTGGTCGGGCTGGGCGTCGGCGCCGACGACTACATGACGAAGCCTTTCTCCATGCGCGAGCTGGCCGCGCGCGTGCATGTGCTGCTGCGCCGCGTGGAGCGGGCCGCGCTGGCCGCGACGACGCCGCGCAGCGGCATCCTGCGGCTCGGCGAACTGGAGATCGACCACGCACAGCGCCGGGTGCGCGTGCGCAGCGAGGACGTCCACCTCACCCCCACCGAGTTCGACCTCCTGGTGTGCCTGGCGAACACCCCGCGCGCGGTGCTCTCCCGTGAGCAGTTGCTCGCCGAGGTGTGGGACTGGGCCGACGCCTCCGGCACCCGCACCGTCGACAGCCACATCAAGGCGCTGCGCCGGAAGATCGGTGCGGAGCGGATCCGCACGGTGCACGGCGTGGGCTACGCGCTGGAGACGCCGACGCCATGAGCGACGGGCCGACAGCTCGGAGAAGCGCCCAGGAGCCGTGGGGCGGCGTCAGCCCCTTCTCGATCAAGACCAAGCTGGGTGCGCTGGTCGTCACATCCGTGCTGATCACCACCGGGCTGTCGGTGATCGCCGTGCACACCAAGACGGAGCTGCGCTTCATCACGGTCTTCTCGATGATCGCCACGCTGCTGATCACGCAGTTCGTGGCGCATTCGCTCACCGCGCCGCTGGACGAGATGAACGCCGTGGCCCGGTCCATCTCGCACGGCGACTACACCCGGCGGGTGAGCGAGAACCGCCGCGACGAGCTGGGGGACCTGGCCCAGACCATCAACCGCATGGCGGACGACCTGGAGGCCCAGGAGCGGCAGCGCAAGGAGCTGGTCGCGAACGTCTCGCACGAGCTGCGCACCCCGATCGCGGGACTGCGCGCGGTGCTGGAGAACATCGTCGACGGCGTCACCGAGGCCGATCCGGAGACCATGCGGACGGCCCTGAAGCAGACCGAGCGCCTCGGCCGGCTGGTGGAGACGCTGCTGGACCTCTCCCGCCTCGACAACGGCGTCGTACCGCTGCGCAAACGGCGGTTCGAGGTGTGGCCGTACCTGTCCGGCGTACTGAAGGAGGCCAACATGGTCGCCTCCGTGCGCGCGGGCATCTCGACGGGCTCCGGCAGCCACACCCGTACGGACGTCCATCTGCACCTCGACGTCTCCCCGCCGGAGCTGACGGCGCACGCGGACCCGGAGCGCATCCACCAGGTCGTCGCCAACCTGATCGACAACGCGGTCAAGCACAGCCCGCCGCACGGCCGCGTGACCGTCAAGGCACGGCGTGGGCCGCAGCCCGAGTCGCTGGAGCTGGAGGTGCTGGACGAGGGCCCCGGCATCCCGCGGTCGGACTGGCACCGGGTCTTCGAACGGTTCAACCGGGGGGCCGTCACGCGTCCGCACGGTCCCGGCAGCGACGGAGGCACCGGGCTCGGCCTGGCCATCGCCCGCTGGGCGGTGGATCTGCACGGCGGGCGGATCGGAGTGGCTGAATCCGAGCGGGGTTGCCGGATTCTTGTCACCCTTCCGGGCCTGTCATCCACGCCAAGTTGACGTAAAGTTCGGACCGGAACCACAAGATCCATGTGCGTCCGCGCTGGCGGACACGTGTGATCTGGTGCGGGCCCGTGCTTAGTGAGCGCCGGGTCGCACTCTCGCCTTCCCTTCTGAAGTGAAACCACGCTTGTTTCCCGCCATTTCCAGCCCCGAAACACGCTGCGAGATGTGACTTACACGACGATGAACGGGCCCGACCTGACCTTCACGGTCTTGGAGGCGTAGCCTTTATTCCCGCTGTCCATCACCTTGTGAAGCGGAAGAGGGCGGTTGCCGCCGTGTCGCCACAGTCCCCCAGTAACTCGAGCATCTCGACCGACGCCGATCGGGCGGGCAAGAACCCCGCTGCCGCGTTCGGTCCGAACGAGTGGCTCGTCGACGAGATCTATCAGCAGTACCTCCAGGACCCGAACTCCGTGGACCGAGCCTGGTGGGACTTCTTCGCCGACTACAAGCCGGGGGCGGCCGCCGCCCAGGCTGCGTCGGGTACTGCGGCCACGGGGGCCGCAGAGACCCCCACCACGGCTCAGCCCGCCCCCGCGCCGGCCGCGCCGGCCCAGGCCCAGGCTCCCGCCCAGGCGGCTCCGGCTCCCGCTCCGGCGAAGCCCGCCGCGGCCCCGAAGCCCGCGGCCGCCGCCCCCGCGAAGCCGGCCGCCAAGCCCGCCGCGAAGGCCGAGCCCGCCAAGGCGGCCGGCGAGGGCCCCGAGCAGGTCGTGCTGCGCGGCCCCGCCGCCGCGGTCGCGAAGAACATGGACGCCTCCCTGGAGCTGCCCACGGCCACGTCCGTGCGCGCGGTCCCGGTGAAGCTGCTGTTCGACAACCGCATCGTCATCAACAACCACCTCAAGCGCGCCCGCGGCGGGAAGATCTCCTTCACGCACATCATCGGGTACGCGATGGTCCAGGCCATCAAGGCGATGCCGTCGATGAACTGGTCCTTCGCGAAGGTGGACGGCAAGCCCACCCTCGTGAAGCCGCCGCACGTCAACCTCGGCCTCGCCATCGACCTGGTCAAGCCGAACGGCGACCGCCAGCTGGTCGTCGCGGCGATCAAGAAGGCCGAGACGCTGAACTTCTTCGAGTTCTGGCAGGCCTACGAGGACATCGTCCGCCGTGCCCGCGACGGCAAGCTGACGATGGACGACTTCACCGGCGTCACGGTCTCCCTGACCAACCCCGGCGGCCTCGGCACCGTCCACTCGGTCCCGCGCCTGATGCCGGGCCAGTCGGTGATCATGGGCGTCGGCTCGATGGACTACCCGGCCGAGTTCCAGGGCACCTCCCAGGACACCCTGAACAAGCTGGGCGTCTCCAAGGTCATGACGCTGACGTCGACCTACGACCACCGCGTCATCCAGGGCGCCGCCTCCGGCGAGTTCCTGCGCCAGGTCGCCAACCTCCTCCTCGGCGAGAACGGCTTCTACGACGACATCTTCGAGGCGCTGCGCATCCCCTACGAGCCGGTCCGCTGGCTCAAGGACATCGACGCCAGCCACGACGACGACGTCACCAAGGCCGCCCGGGTCTTCGAGCTGATCCACTCCTACCGGGTCCGCGGCCACGTCATGGCCGACACCGACCCGCTGGAGTACCAGCAGCGCAAGCACCCCGACCTGGACATCACCGAGCACGGCCTCACCCTGTGGGACCTGGAGCGCGAGTTCGCCGTCGGCGGCTTCGCCGGCAAGTCGATGATGAAGCTGCGCGACATCCTCGGCGTGCTGCGCGACTCGTACTGCCGCACCACCGGCATCGAGTTCATGCACATCCAGGACCCCAAGCAGCGCAAGTGGATCCAGGACCGGGTGGAGCGCCCGCACTCCAAGCCGGAGCGCGAGGAGCAGCTGCGCATCCTGCGCCGCCTGAACGCCGCCGAGGCCTTCGAGACCTTCCTGCAGACGAAGTACGTCGGCCAGAAGCGCTTCTCCCTGGAGGGCGGCGAGTCCGTCATCCCGCTGCTGGACGCGGTCCTCGACTCGGCGGCCGAGTCCCGCCTGGACGAGGTCGTCATCGGCATGGCCCACCGCGGCCGCCTGAACGTGCTCGCGAACATCGTCGGCAAGTCCTACGCGCAGATCTTCCGCGAGTTCGAGGGCAACCTCGACCCGAAGTCGATGCACGGCTCCGGCGACGTGAAGTACCACCTCGGCGCCGAGGGCACCTTCACGGGCCTCGACGGCGAGCAGATCAAGGTCTCCCTGGTCGCGAACCCCTCGCACCTGGAGGCGGTGGACCCGGTCCTGGAGGGCGTCGCCCGCGCCAAGCAGGACATCATCGGCAAGGGCGGCACGGACTTCACGGTCCTGCCGGTGGCGATCCACGGCGACGCGGCCTTCGCGGGCCAGGGCGTGGTGGCCGAGACCCTGAACATGTCCCAGCTGCGCGGCTACCGCACCGGCGGCACGGTCCACATCGTCATCAACAACCAGGTCGGCTTCACCGCGGCCCCCGAGTCCTCGCGTTCCTCCATGTACGCGACGGACGTGGCCCGCATGATCGAGGCCCCGATCTTCCACGTGAACGGTGACGACCCGGAGGCGGTGGTGCGCGTCGCGCGCCTGGCCTTCGAGTTCCGCCAGGCCTTCAACAAGGACGTGGTGATCGACCTCATCTGCTACCGCCGCCGCGGTCACAACGAGTCGGACAACCCGGCCTTCACCCAGCCGCTGATGTACGACCTGATCGACAAGAAGCGCTCGGTGCGCAAGCTGTACACCGAGTCCCTCATCGGTCGCGGCGACATCACCCTGGAAGAGGCCGAGCAGGCCCTGCAGGACTACCAGGGCCAGCTGGAGAAGGTCTTCACGGAGGTCCGCGAGGCCACCGCGCAGCCGGCGGCGGCGGAGCCCTCCGACCCGCAGGCCGAGTTCCCCGTCACCGTGAACACCGCGGTGACCACGGAGGTCGTCAAGCGGATCGCCGAGTCCCAGGTCAACATCCCCGACCACATCACCGTCCACCCGCGTCTGCTGCCGCAGCTGCAGCGCCGGGCGGCGATGGTCGAGGACGGCACGATCGACTGGGGCATGGGCGAGACCCTCGCGATCGGCTCCCTCCTCCTGGAGGGCGTCCCGGTCCGTCTGGCGGGCCAGGACTCGCAGCGCGGCACCTTCGGCCAGCGCCACGCGGTCATCATCGACCGCAACACGGGCGAGGAGTACACGCCGCTGCAGTACCTCTCGGAGGACCAGTCGCGGCTGAACGTCTACAACTCCCTGCTCTCCGAGTACGCGGCGATGGGCTTCGAGTACGGCTACTCGCTGGCCCGCCCGAACGCGCTGGTGATGTGGGAGGCGCAGTTCGGCGACTTCGTCAACGGCGCCCAGACGGTCGTGGACGAGTTCATCTCGTCGGCGGAGCAGAAGTGGAGCCAGACCTCCGGTGTGGTGCTGCTCCTCCCGCACGGCTACGAGGGCCAGGGCCCGGACCACTCCTCGGCCCGCCCGGAGCGCTTCCTGCAGCTCTGCGCCCAGAACAACATGACGGTCGCGATGCCGACGTCCCCGTCGAACTACTTCCACCTCCTGCGGTGGCAGGTGCACAACCCGCACCACAAGCCGCTGGTCGTCTTCACCCCGAAGTCGATGCTGCGCCTGAAGGCCGCGGCCGCCAAGGCGGAGGAGTTCACCACGGGCCAGTTCCGTCCGGTCATCGGCGACGCCTCGGTCGACCCGGCCGCGGTGAAGAAGGTCGTCTTCTGCGCCGGCAAGGTCTACTACGACCTGGAGGCCGAGCGTCAGAAGCGCGGCGTGACGGACACGGCGATCATCCGCATCGAGCGCCTGTACCCGCTGCCGGGTGCCGAACTCCAGGCGGAGATCAAGAAGTACCCGAACGCCGAGAAGTACCTGTGGGCCCAGGAGGAGCCGGCGAACCAGGGTGCCTGGCCGTTCATCGCGCTCAACCTGATCGACCACCTGGACCTGGCGGTCGGCGCCGACGTCCCGCACGGCGAGCGCCTGCGCCGCATCTCGCGGCCGCACAGCTCGTCCCCGGCCGTGGGTTCCGCCAAGCGGCACCAGGCCGAGCAGGAGCAGCTCGTGCGCGAGGTCTTCGAGGCCTGAGTCTCTGAGCACCGGTAGGTACGTACGCAGGGCCCGCCCCGGGATTCGGGGGCGGGCCCTGCGCCTTCTCTCCGCCGGGCAGCCGGCCTCGTCGGACCGTCGGGGGCGCGGGGTGCGAGCGCGGGTTCCGGAGCCGGAGCGGCCGTCTCGATCGCCGCGCGGCCCGCCGGCGGCGGACGCCGCGGCCTGAGCGCGGCCTACTCTGAGAGGAGCAGGCACCAGGGCTTGTCCCGTCCGGATCAGGAGCGAGAGTTGTATTTCACCGACCGTGGCATCGAGGAACTGGAGAAACGGCGCGGCGAGGAGGAGATCACCTTCGAGTGGCTCGCCGAGCAGCTGCGGACGTTCGTCGACCTGAACCCGGACTTCGAGGTGCCGGTGGAACGGCTGGCCACGTGGCTGGCGCGGCTGGACGACGAGGACGACGAGTAGGTCCGCCGGGCGCCCAGGGGCGCCTTTTCTCAGGGGCGCCTTCGGGGCGCCCCTTTTGCTGGCGTCTTGACTTTCCGTGACCGCGATATATCGTAATCAGCAAGAGACGCGATATGGCGTGATGTCACGGGGAGGTCTGCACCATGTCCAAGTGGTCCGTCGCGGAGCCGAAGAAGCTCACGTTCGACGCGCCCGTGCGCGAACTCCACGTGCGCCTCGTCAGCGGCACGGTGAACGTCGTGGGGACCGACGAGGACTCCGCCCTCCTGGAGGTCTCCGAGATCGAGGGCCCGCCCCTGCTGGTGACCCAGCGGGGCGGCACGCTCACGGTGGCCTACGACGACCTGCCCTGGAAGGGCTTCCTCAAGTGGCTCGACCGCAGAGGCAGGCGCCGCAGCGCGACGGTCTCCCTCGCCGTCCCGGCGAGCACGCACGTGGAGGTGGGCGTCGTCGACGCCGCCGCCGTCGTCTCCGGCGTGCGGGGGCCCTCGGTCGTCAAAGGCGTCACCGGCGACACGACCCTCGTCAGGCTGTCGGGCCCGGTCCGCGCGGACACGGTCTCCGGAAATCTGGAGGCCCAGGCCGTCACCGGCGACCTCCGTTTCAACTCCGTCTCCGGCGATCTGACGGTGGTCGAGGGCTCCGGCCCCTCCGTGCGGGCCGACTCGGTCAGCGGCTCCATGATCGTCGACCTCGACCCGGGCGGCCCGACCGACGTCCGCCTGAACAGCGTCTCGGGCGAGATCGCCATCCGGCTGCCGCACCCCGCGGACGCCGAGGTCCAGGCCAACACGGCGAGCGGGACCATCTCCAACGCCTTCGAGGGCCTCCGGGTCCACGGCCAGTGGGGCGCCCACCAGGTCACCGGCCGGCTCGGCGCGGGCAACGGCAAGCTCCGGGCCACCACGGTCTCCGGCTCGATCGCCCTCCTGCGGCGCCCGCCCGGGGAGGACGAGGACGAGGCATGGGACGGGGGACCCGGCAGCAAGGTCACGGCAGGTGACCCGGCGGGCGGTCACCGGGGCGACTCGGGGGACAATTCCGTTTCCGGCCGGGGCGACGGCGCGACCAGCACCCCGGCCGACGGCACGACCGACAAGAAGGTGCTCTGACATGCCTCCCGTCTTCGCCCACGGACGCCTCCGCCTCTACCTCCTGAAGCTGCTCGACGAAGCCCCGCGCCACGGCTACGAGGTGATCCGCCTCCTCGAAGAACGCTTCCAGGGGCTGTACGCGCCGTCAGCGGGCACGGTGTACCCGCGCCTGGCCAAGCTGGAGGCCGAGGGCCTGGTCACCCACACCACCGAGGGCGGCCGCAAGGTGTACTCCATCACGGACGCAGGCCGCGCCGAACTGGCCGACCGCAGCGGTGAGCTGGCCGACCTGGAGCTGGAGATCCGGGAGTCGGTCGCGGAACTCGCCGCCGAGATCCGGGCCGACGTGCGCGGCGCGGCCGGCGACCTCCGCCGCGAGATGCGGGCGGCGGCCAGCGAGGCCCGCCACGGCACCGGCGCCAAGGGCCACACCACCGAAACGGACGGCGCCTTCGGGGACTACACGGGCTACACCGACAAGGAGGCCTGGCGCGCCGCCAAGGAGGAGATGCGGCGCGCCAAGCAGGAGTGGAAGGAACAGGCCCGGCGCGCCAAGGACGAGAGCCGCCGTGCCCGGGAGGAGGCCCAGCGGGCCCGTCGCCAGGCGAAGGAGGCCCAGGAGCGTGCCCGGGCCCAGGCACAGGAAGAGGTGCAGCGCATCGCCCGGCGGGTCCAGGAACAGGTACAGGACCACTTCGCGCGGGGCGACTGGCCGACCGGCCTGCGTGAGGGCCTGACCGAACTGGCCAAGGAGTTCGGCGAACTGGGCAAGGACTACGCCTTCGGCTGGACGGGCAACGGCACCGGAGCGTCGGCCTCAGGCCCGGAGTACACGCAGACACCCCACGACTTCCCGGCCGACTACGTACCGTCCTGGGCCCACGAAGAGGCCGCCGACTCCACCGGCGACCCGGCCCGCGACCTCGACCGCCTGCTCGACCGCTTCCGGGACGACATCCGCGACGCGGCCCGCGACCACGGCGTCACCCCCGACCAGCTCCGCGAGGCCCGCCGCCACCTCTCGACGGCGGCGGCACACATCGGGGCGATACTGCGAACGCCGAAGGCCTGAGCAGTCGTCAGCGCCGGCGGCACCCATCCTGCTGGGCGGGTGCCGCCGCAAGCGCCCCTCCCTGACGCCCGGTGGCAGTCGTACCCGACCCCGACGGATCAGCCCGCCTTCGCCTGACCACCCGTCCCGTACAGAACCCGAGTCAGCGACTCGTACGTCACCCCGTGATCGGCAAGGACCTCGGCAGGCACACCGGGCCGGACGGTCAGGGCAAGGAGCAGATGCTCGTCACCGATATGCCGATCACGATGGGCTAGGGCGACCCGCAGGGACTTCTCCAGCACCTCCTTGGCGTCACGGCCGAAGGAGCGATGCCCCGACCACCAGCCCTTGACCTTCCGGTCGCCGGACATCGCCCCGACCCCGTGCACCTCCTCCACCCGGGCGACGATCTCGGAGACATCGATCGCCAGTCCGGCGAGGGCGTCGGCTTCGGCCCGCGACAGCCCGGCGCGCCGCCGCGCCTCCTCCAGCGCCCGCCGTACCGACTCCTTCCGCCCACCGACCCCCAAGGCGGCCAGCGCGAAAGAGGCGCGACTGCCCTCACGGTCCATCAGCGCAAGCAGCAGATGCCCGCTGTCGACGGTCCGCGCCCCCGCCCCTTCGGCCTGCTCGGTCGCCCCCTTGACCACGGCACGGGCGTCCTTCGTGAACCGCTCGAACATCAATGCCTCCCGTACTTCTTGTGCACGGCCTGCCTGCTCACTCCGAGCTCCGTGGCGATCTCCTGCCACGACCAGCCCTGCTGACGCGCACTGCGCACCTGCACCGCCTCCAGCTGCTCCAGCAGCCTCCGCAGCGCGGCGACGGCCCGCAGCCCGACCCGCGGATCGCGGTCGCCGGCACGCTCGGCGAGATCTGTAGCTTCGGTCATACCGTCAACCTACGTTGACACACTTCAACAGTCAACCCCAGTTGACACACGCATGGCCGGCCCGGAGAGCCCGGACCGGCCATGAGCAGCAAGCAGTACGACGTCAGCCGTGGGTGAGCACGATCTTCCCGAACTGGTCCCCGGACGCCAGCCGTTCGAAGCCCTCACGGGCCCGCTCCAACGGCAGCACCTCATCGATCACGGGACGCACACCGGTGGCGGCGCAGAACGACAGCAGATCCTCCAGCTCGTCCTTCGTCCCCATCGTGGACCCGACAATCTTGAGCTCCAGGAAATAGATCCTGGTCAGTTCGGCGTGCGAGGGCCGGTCACCGCTCGTGGCACCGGAGATGACGAGCGTTCCGCCGGGCCGCAGCGACTTCACCGAGTGCGACCAGGTGGCGGCCCCCACCGTCTCGATCACGGCGTCCACACGCTGCGGCAGCCGCGCCCCCGGCTCCAGCGCCTCCACCGCACCCAGCTCCACGGCCCGCTTCCGCTTGGCCTCGTCCCGGCTGGTGGCGAAGACCCGCAGCCCCGCCGCCTTACCGAGCACGATCGCGGCCGTGGCGACACCCCCGCCGGCCCCCTGCACGAGCACCGAGTCACCGGGCCGTACTCCGGCGTTCGTGAACAGCATCCGATAGGCGGTCAGCCATGCGGTGGGCAGACAGGCGGCCTCCTCGAAGGAGAGCTCCTTGGGCTTGGGCAGGATGTTCCAGGTCGGCACGGCGACCTGCTCGGCGAACGTCCCCTGATAGCGCTCGGTCAGGATCGAGCGCGGCTCCTTGGGGCCGACCCCGTGCCCACTCTGTCCGACCACGGAGTGCAGGACGACCTCGTTGCCGTCCTCGTCGACGCCGGCGGCGTCACAGCCCAGGATCATCGGCAGCCGGTCCTCTGCGAGGCCGACGCCGCGCAGGGACCACAGGTCGTGGTGGTTGAGGGAGGCGGCCCTGACGTTGACGACACTCCAGCCGGGACGGGCCTCGGGGGCCGGGCGTTCCCCCAACTCCAGACCGGACAGCGGCTGGTCGCGGTCGATTCGGGCGGCGTAGACAGCGAACATGACCTTGACGATAGGGTCCGCGTCCGGCAACCGGAACCATGGAGCTCTGTGACACTCGCCCTCTTGTCAGCGCCGACGGTCACTGCCCGGGGAACGTCACCTGGTCCGGCGTGGCACCGCGGTGCCACCCGCACCCGCCCACGGCGAGAAGGGGCCGTGTCGGGGGGTGTCCGCCCGCAGCGGCCGGCGTCCCTCACCGCCCACCCTCCAGCAGACAGCCCCGCCGGACCGAGGACGGACACCCCCCGGCGCGGCCCCGACCCACCCCCCACCCGTAGGCGCAACGCGCACCCCCACCGAACCCACACAGGCCGCCGCAGGCATCCGCACCCCCACCGACCCCGCACAGGCCGCCGCAGGCATCCGCACCCCCACCGGCCCCGCACAGGCCGCCGCAGGCACCACATCCGCACCCCCCGCCCGCCCAAGCCCAGCCCAGCCCCCAGCCTCGCGTCTCGCCCCAGCCCAGCGCCCAGACACAAAAATGGCCCCGCCCCCACAGGGACGGGGCCACCCAACCCGTCACCGACGAGCAACGCCCTCCGCCCGAGCGGCCGCGGCCACCGCCGCAGTCACCGCCGGCGCGACCCGCTCGTCGAACGGCGACGGAATGACGTAGTCCGGCGCGAGGTCATCCCCCACCACGGCCGCCAGCGCCTCAGCCGCCGCGATCTTCATCCCCTCGGTGATCCGAGACGCCCGCACCTGCAACGCCCCCGCGAAGATCCCCGGAAACGCCAGCACGTTGTTGATCTGGTTGGGGAAGTCCGACCGCCCGGTCGCCACAACGGCCGCGTACTTGTGCGCGACCTCGGGGTGCACCTCAGGATTCGGGTTGGCCATCGCGAACACGAAGGCCCCCTCGGCCATCGAGGCCACGGCCGACTCCGGCACCGTACCGCCGGAGACCCCGATGAACACGTCCGCACCTTCCAGAGCCGCCTCCAGCGACCCGGTGATGCCCGCCTTGTTCGTGAACTCCGTCAGTTCCCGCTTGACCGGCGTCAGATCCTCCCGGTCCCGCGACACCACACCCTTGCGGTCCGCGACGGCGACGTCCCCGATCCCGGCCTCGACCAGCATCTTCGCGATGGCGACCCCAGCCGCCCCCGCACCGGAGATCACCGCCCGCAGCTCCCCGAGCGCCCGCCCGCTCAGCCGCGCGGCGTTCCGCAGCGCCGCCAGCGTCACGACAGCCGTACCGTGCTGGTCGTCGTGGAAGACCGGGATGTCCAGCCGCTCCTGCAGCTTCCGCTCGACCTCGAAGCACCGCGGCGCCGAGATGTCCTCAAGGTTCACGCCCCCGAAGGACGGCGCGAACCGGACCACGGTCTCCACGATCTCGTCGACGTCGGTGCAGTCGAGCGCGATCGGCACCGCGTCCACGCCCCCGAACTGCTTGAACAGGATCGCCTTCCCCTCCATCACCGGAAGGGAGGCCTCCGGCCCGATGTCCCCGAGCCCGAGCACCGCCGTACCGTCCGTCACGACGGCGACGACCGACGACTTCCACGTGTAGTCGTGGACCAGCTCCGGCTGCTCGGCGATCGCGCTGCACACCTTCGCGACGCCGGGCGTGTAAGCCAGGGACAGGTCGTCCTTGTCGCGGACCGGCACGGTGGCCTGCACAGCCATTTTGCCGCCGCGATGCAGCGCGAACGCAGGGTCGACCGGATCGAAGGAATCGAGGGGCTCTGCCCCGCTCTCCTGCTCCGTACTGCTGTCGCTGCGAGGATTGACGATCTCCGCTGCCACTTCGTTTTACCCCTTAAGTGTTCATTGGTTGAGGGTGGCCACTCCTGGTGAGGGGTGGGCGGGCACCGCGTACGGCCCTGGTCGTGACACGTACGGGATACGTACGGGCACATACGCGTCGGGCGCGCCGCACACGCGCCCTGAGCCCCGGATGAGGGGTGTAAAGAACCTTCTTACCCGACGGACGCCCCCGACGACGAGTCGAATAAGCGCAAGCTCACATGACGGACCCCGACAAACACCGAGACGCCCCCAGGACACACCCGGACCAAGCCCTCCCCACCCCCGGACCGAGGGCGCCCCACTCCCCAAATCGGACATGACCACCCCCAAGGCGCACACACGCCGCGCCCTGGACGGGCACCAAAAGATCACAACCGGTGACATGACTCATAGCTCAGCATCCGGACGCCCCTCGACAACGCCTTGACAGGTACTCAAGCAGTCGGGACACATCGGGCGCCGCCCGCCTCCGTCCCCGGATTCGCCGAAGATCTTCCGGCCGGAAGGGATGATTCCCGCAAACATTCGGTCGCGATCTACCGACCTACTGTGACGTAAGGGTCACCTGTTATCCGATTTTGACATGGCAGGCCCCCTGAATGGATCCGTCCGAATGGCAAGATGCCGTAATCACACGAGGTCGCGACACTCGAAGGTGTGTGTTCCGTCGACCCGCAAAACCCACGGCACCTGCCGAACCCATCGGCCGGAGCCCCCCCCTGCCCCATCGGCAACTCCACCCATCCGCCGGAGGAACCCACCATGACCGCACGCTCCACCCGTCGTACCACCGCCGCGCACTCACGGCTAGCAGCGGTCGGTGCGATCGCGGTCGCAGGCACTCTGCTGCTCACCGGATGCGGTGACCAGACCAAGGACAGCGGCTCGGACGGCGAAACGGCGACGACGACCTCGGCGCCGCTGGCCGACAAGCTGCCGAAGTCCATCCGTGACAAGGGCGTCATCAAGGTCGGTTCCGACATCGCCTACGCGCCGGTCGAGTTCAAGGACAGTTCCGGCAAGACGGTCGGTATCGACCCGGACCTGGCGGCAGCCATGGGCAAGCAGCTCGGTGTGACGTTCCAGTTCGAGAACGGCACCTTCGACACCCTGATCACGGGTCTGCGCTCCAAGCGCTACGACATCGCGATGTCCGCGATGACCGACACCAAGGACCGCCAGGAGGGCATCGACTCGGACACCGGCAAGAAGGTCGGTGAGGGTGTCGACTTCGTCGACTACTTCACCGCCGGTGTCTCGATCTACACCAAGAAGGGCGACGACCAGGGCATCAAGACCTGGTCGGACCTGTGCGGCAAGAAGATCGTGCTGCAGCGCGGCACGGTCTCGGAGGATCTGGCCAAGGCCGAGGCGAAGAAGTGCCCGGCGAACAAGAAGCTGTCCATCGAGGCCTTCGACAACGACCAGCAGGCCCAGACCCGCCTGCGCGCGGGCGGCGCCGACGCCGGCTCCTCCGACTTCCCCGTCGCCGCGTACGCCGTGAAGACCTCCGGCGGCGGCAAGGACTTCCAGATCGTCGGCGACCAGGTCGAGGCCGCCCCGTACGGCATCGCGGTCGCCAAGGACCAGACGCAGCTGCGGGACGCGCTGAAGGCGGCGCTGGACGCGGTGATCGACAACGGCGAGTACGAGAAGATCCTGCAGAAGTGGGGCGTCACGGACGGCGCCGTGAAGGAAGCCACCATCAACGGCGGCAAGTGACCGCGATCCCTGCGGGCACTGAAAGGCAACACCCGTGACTGTTGACATCGACAAGACGACGGGCCCGGCCGACACACCCCCGGCCGGGCCGGAGGCCATCAAGGCCATCCCGGTCCGGCACTACGGCCGGTACGTCTCCGCCGTCATCGCTCTCGCCCTGCTGGGCGGCATCGTCTACGCGTTCTCCCAGGGCAAGATCAACTGGGGCGCGATCCCGGACTACTTCTTCGACAACCGTGTCCTCGACGGTGTGGGCAAGACGCTCCTGCTGACCGTCCTGTCCATGGTGATCGGCATCGTCGGCGGCATCCTGCTCGCCGTCATGCGCCTGTCGAAGAACCCGGTGACCTCGTCGATCGCGTGGTTCTACATCTGGTTCTTCCGCGGCACCCCGGTCCTCGTGCAGCTCGTGGTCTGGTTCAACCTGGGCCTGGTCTTCGAGTACATCAACCTCGGGCCGTTCTACAAGGACGAGTGGTCGGACTTCATGACCCCGTTCCTGACGGCGCTGCTGGGCCTCGGCCTCAACGAGGCCGCGTACATGGCGGAGATCTGCCGCGCCGGCCTGCTCTCGGTCGACGAGGGCCAGACCGAGGCGTCGGCGGCGCTGGGCATGAGCCACGCCAAGACGCTGCGGCGGATCGTCATCCCGCAGGCGATGCGCGTGATCGTGCCGCCCACGGGCAACGAGGTCATCAACATGCTGAAGACGACCTCGCTGGTCTCGGTCGTCCAGTACTCCGAGCTGTTCCGCGTGGCCCAGGACATCGGCCAGACCTCCGGCGCCCCCGCCGAGATGCTGTTCCTCGCGGCCGCCTGGTACCTGCTGCTGACCTCGGTCTTCAGCGTCGGCCAGTACTACCTGGAGAGGTACTACGCCCGGGGTTCGAGCCGGTCGCTCCCGGCCACCCCGTTCCAGAAGATCAAGGCGAACCTGCTGTCCCTGTCCAACCGTTCGGCGTCGACGGGAGGCACCGCATGACCCCCATGGTCAAGGCCGAAGGCGTCCACAAGTCGTTCGGCCCTGTCGAGGTCCTCAAGGGCATCGATCTGGAGGTGAAGTCCGGCGAGGTCTTCTGCCTCATCGGCCCCTCCGGCTCGGGCAAGTCGACCTTCCTCCGCTGCATCAACCACCTGGAGAAGATCAACGCCGGCCGTCTGTACGTCGACGGTGAGCTGGTCGGCTACCGCCAGAAGGGCGACAAACTCTACGAGCTCAAGGACAGCGAGGTCGCGCTGAAGCGCCGGGACATCGGCATGGTCTTCCAGCGCTTCAACCTGTTCCCGCACATGACCGCGCTGGAGAACGTCATCGAGGCGCCGGTGCAGGTCAAGGGCATGAGCAGGGCCCAGGCCAGGGAACGCGCCCGGCAGCTGCTGGAGCGCGTGGGCCTGGCCGACAAGGCGGGCAACTACCCCTCGCAGCTGTCCGGCGGCCAGCAGCAGCGCGTGGCGATCGCCCGGGCCCTCGCCATGGACCCCAAGCTGATGCTGTTCGACGAGCCGACCTCGGCCCTCGACCCGGAGCTGGTCGGTGACGTCCTCGACGTCATGCGCGACCTCGCCGAGTCCGGCATGACGATGATCGTCGTCACCCATGAGATGGGCTTCGCCCGCGAGGTCGGCGACAGCCTGGTCTTCATGGACGGCGGCGTGGTGGTCGAATCGGGCCACCCGCGCGAGGTGCTGACGAACCCCCAGCACGAGCGGACGAAGTCCTTCCTGTCGAAGGTCCTCTGAGCACAGGCAGCGCGAGAAGGGGCGGTACGGAGTCTTTCGTACCGCCCCTTCCCATGTCACCCGCCTACTTCAGCGCCAGCAGCAAGGTGTCCGACGGCGAGCACCACACCGGCCGCGCCTCACCGAAGCCCTTCTCCCGCAGCACGCGCGCGTGCCACGCCGCCGACGGCATGTCCCCGTCCGCGTGATCGCCGTAGATCTCGAAGCGGCGAGCGGTCGGCTCCGCCAGCACCGGGTCCTTGGCCGCCAGCTGCCACCACTCGGACCAGTCCGGCACGCCGCTCTCCTTGGCCCGGTCCATCCGGGCGTGCCGCAGCGCGCGCTCCGCGGCGTTGATCCGGGGCGTCTTCTCGTCGATCATGTGGTCCGCGTTCATGAAGACACCGCCGTCGCGGACGAGCTCCGCGACCTGACCGTAGAGGGCCGCAAGGGGTTCGCTGTGCAGCCAGTGCAGGGCCGTGGCGGTCAGGACGGCGTCGTAGGAGTCGTACGGCAGCCTCGCCGGCCAGTCGGGGTCCTTGAGGTCGGCGGTGACGAAGGAGACCCGCTCGTCGCCCGCGAAGGTGCCCTCGGCGATGGCGAGGAGGGCGGGGTCCAGGTCGACGCCGGTGCTGACGGCCTCCGGGAACCGGGCGAGCAGCCGGGCCGTGATACTTCCCGTGCCGCACGCGAGGTCGAGCACGCGCGGTGCGGTGCCGACCAGGGCCTCGACCATGTCCAGCATGATCCGGAAGCGTTCCTCGCGGTCGGGCATGTACCACTCCTGCTGCCGGTCCCAGCTCTCCTGCCAGGCGTGCCAGTCGGCGGTGGCCGTGGTGGTGTCCGCGTCCGTCATCGAGCCCCTCCCTCATGTACGTCACGTAATACCCTGAAAGCACGATCAGCTGTTACCAGACCGCACCCATGACCATAGAGCCCCTCCGTAAGGACTACAAGTGGAACTGGCCTATTACTCGGACTACGCCGTACGTCTCGTCAACACCGAGGAACCGGCCCGGGGCAAGGACTCCCTGACCTCGATCGAGGCCGTCCGCGACCTGTTCGGCGTCAACCAGTCGGCGGCCCGGCGCGCCACCGACGCGGACGTGACGCGTTTCCGTTCGGTCCGGGCACGGCTGCGCGCGGTCTTCGAGGCGGCGGACGGCGGTGACGAGACACTGGCGGTGGACCTGCTGAACTCCCTGCTGCTGGAGTTCCCGGTGAGCCCGCAGATCTCCGGGCACGACTTCCGTGACGACGACGGCCGCCCCCTGTGGCACATGCACCTGGCGGACCACCCGTCCAACGCGACCGCGGGCTACGCGGCGATCGCGGCGATGGGCCTGGCCTTCCACCTCACCGAGTACGGCGTGGACCGTCTGGGCCTGTGCGAGGCGTCCCCGTGCCGCAACGCCTACCTGGACACGTCCACGAACCGCTCCCGCCGCTACTGTTCCGACCGCTGCGCGACCCGCGCCAACGTGGCGGCCTACCGTGCCCGCAAGCGCTTGGAGGCCGACCGGTCGGAGAAGACCGGCCTGGCGGCGGAGAGCGCCCAGCGGACCAGCCCGAACGGCGAGCGCTGATCGCCTCTGAGCGGCCGGTACCGGAACCTGACCTTGCCGAGGACCAGATCCTCGGGGACGACCCCGTAGTCCGTACTGTCGCCACCCGCGTACGCGTTGTCCCCGAGCACCCACCAGCCGCCCTCGCGCCGCTGTGCGGCCCGCTTGACGACCAGCAGGTCCTGCTGGAAGGGATGCCGCAGAACGACCACGTCACCCGGCCTGATCCGGGCTCCCCAGTGCACCACGAGCCGGTCCCCGTGCTGCAGCGTGGGCACCATGGACGGCCCGGTCACCTCGGCCGGCCCGAACGGCAGCAGCGCCCTCGCGCGCTCGTTCTCCTGCGACAGCTCCGGCATCCCCGGTACCTCCCCGGTCCGATCCTCCACCAGTCTCAGTCTCACCCCGGACTTTTGTCCTAAGCCCGTGGGGGCACTAGCGAAAACCGATCCCTCGAAGAGTAATGTCCCCCCTGAGAAGACGATCACGAGGAAGGAATGCTTCATGCTTTCCCGCCTGTTTGCCCCCAAGGTCAGGGTCAGCGCGCACTGCGACCTGCCCTGCGGTGTGTACGACCCCGCCCAGGCCCGCATCGAGGCGGAGTCGGTGAAGGCCATCCAGGAGAAGATGGCCGGCAACGACGACCCGCACTTCCAGGCGCGCGCCACCACCATCAAGGAGCAGCGTGCGGAGCTCGCGAAGCACCACGTCTCCGTGCTGTGGAGCGACTACTTCAAGCCGCCGCACTTCGAGAAGTACCCGGAGCTGCACCAGCTGGTCAACGACACCCTGAAGGCCCTGTCGGCCGCCAAGGGCTCGACCGACCCGGCCACCGGCCAGAAGGCGCTGGACTACATCGCCCAGATCGACAAGATCTTCTGGGAGACCAAGAAGGCCTGATCTTCGATCACGCCGATCGACCTACGGTCTCTTCGATCGCTTGGTCGTTCTGACCCGCACCCGGTCCGTATACCGCCGAGCACGGCGCCCATCACGGACCGGGTGCGGTCGTCTTCCCCCGCCGCCCCTCGGCGGCACCGCCCGCCGTGATCAGGGCTGCTCAGCGGAACTGCGGCACGATCAGATGGATCCCGTACGCCACCACGGCCGCGCACGCCAGGAAGCACAGGGCGGCCTGGACGACGGCGACGGCCGGAGTGCCGCCGCTGCGTTCGCGGGCTTCGTCGACCCGGGCGAGGCCCAGGATCCCGATGGCGAAGACGATGACGACGGCGACGGTGACGCCGATGCTCACCGCGGTGACCTGGCCGAGAGCGGTCCAGTCGAGATGCATTGCTTCAACTCTCCGTAACGCTGGGGGAACAGGGCTGCGTAGGGCTGCCGGTGTCAGGCGGCGGCCGCGCCGACCTCGGCCGGTGGTGCGGCGCTGAGGGTGACCTCGTGGGCGTCATTGACGTTGCGCGCGTGAACGGGGCTGCGGCGGGAGAGGGCCACGATGCCCGCGGCGAGGGCGACGCCGACCAGCGCGACGACCGCCGTGCCGAGGTCGCCGCCGTGCGTGACCACGCTCGCGGAGACGCCACCGACCAGCGCGGCGGCGGGCAGCGTGATCAGCCAGGCGACCACCATGCGGCCCGCGACGCCCCAGCGCACCTCGGCCAGCCGCCGGCCCAGCCCCGCGCCGAGGATGCCGCCGGAGGCGACCTGGGTGGTCGACAGGGCGAAGCCGAGGTGGGCGGAGGTGAGGATGACGGTCGTGGAGGCCGTCTCGGCGGCGAATCCCTGTGGCGACTGGATCTCCGTCAGGCCCTTGCCCATGGTGCGGATGATCCGCCAGCCGCCCAGATAGGTGCCGAGGCCGATGGCGAGGCCCGCGGAGGCGATGACCCACAGCGGCGGTTCGGCGGCGTTGCCGAGCGCACCCGCCGAGATCAGGGTCAGCGTGATGACGCCCATGGTCTTCTGCGCGTCGTTCGTGCCGTGCGCGAGGGAGACGAGGGACGCCGAGGCGATCTGCCCGATCCGGAAGCCCTTGGTCACGGACTGCTTGCGGGCGCGATCGGTCAGCCGGTACGCGAGGTAGGTGGCGAACAGCGCGGCGACACCGGCCACGACCGGCGAGGCCACCGCCGGGACCAGCACCTTCTCGACCACCTTGGCGAAGTGCACGCCGTGGGAGCCGGCGCCGACCCACACGGCCCCGATCAGCCCGCCGAACAGGGCGTGCGACGAACTCGACGGCAGCCCGACCAGCCAGGTCAGCAGATTCCACAGGATCGCCCCGACCAGCCCCGCGAAGATCATCCCCGGGGTGACCAGGGCGTCGTCGACGATGCCGCCGGAGATCGTCCTGGCGACCTCGGTGGACAGGAAGGCGCCGACGACGTTGAGGACCCCGCTCACCACAACCGCGGTTCTCGGTGTGAGCGCGCCGGTGGCGATGGACGTCGCCATCGCGTTCGCCGTGTCGTGGAATCCGTTGGTGAAGTCGAAAGCGAGGGCCGTGACGATGACGACCGCCACCAGGAAGGTGATGTGGTCCATTCCTGAATGCAAACAAGCGCAGGCCAATGCACGGCGAACCGAGGGCAAAGGCCGCTCCAGGATCACGCGCACGGCCGATGTGCATGGTGCGACGCCGGTGTGGAGAACGCCCGGACGATCTACGATCGCTGCCCATGGGCATCCGCTGGACCTACGCCTTCACAGACCGTCCCGCCGGGCTCGCCGACCGGACCCGGGAGTTCTGGACGGCCGTCACGGACACCCGGCTGTCCGAACCGCGCGGCGAGCAGGGCGAGTTCGTGACCCTGCTGCCGGACGGGGCCGACCCGTGCGTGAAGGTGCAGGCGGTCGCGGCGGGCGACGGCGGCGCGCACCTCGACTTCTGCGCCGACGACGTACCGGAGTTCGTGGCGTCGGCGCTGCGGCTCGGGGCGAGCGTGGTGGCCGGGCACGACGGCTGGTCCGTGCTGCGGTCACCGGCGGGGCAGTTGTTCTGTGCGGTGCCGTGGCACGGGGAGTCGGCCCGGCCCCCCGTCGTGCGCGGCAGCCGGCTGGACCAGGTGTGCCTCGACCTCGCGCCGTCGTCCTACGACGCCGAAGTCGCCTTCTGGAGCGCCCTGTTGCCGGACTGGGACTCCCTGCCCGGCGCGCTCCCCGAATACCACGTGGTCAAGCCGCCGCCCGGACTGCCCGTACGCATCCTGCTGCAGCGGCTCGGCGAGGACCGGCCCGCCTCGGCCCACCTCGACCTGGCCTGCGCCGACATCGACGCGACCCGCGCCGACCACGAACGGCTCGGCGCGGCCCTCGCCACCCCCGGCGTCCACTGGACGGTGATGCGCGACCCGGCGGGCGGGGTGTACTGCCTGACCGGGCGCGATCCGGAGACGGGCGGGCTGTCTCTCAGCGGGTCGTGACGATCAGACAGGCGATCGCCACCGGGCCGTCCTCGTCGGCTCCGGCCGAGGGGGTCGGGCACTGCGTCTCCCACCCCTCCGGCAGAGAAGGCGTCGAAGTGGCCTCCGCCTGCTCCCACCGGTACGGCCCCGGCGGCTTCACCGAGTCCTGCAGCCAGAGGGTGAACCCGCCCCCGACGATCACGGCGACCGCCCACACGGCCACGGCCCACCGCCACACCCGACGACGCCTCTCCCCCGTCATGCCCATGCCTGACAGGCTAGCCTCTGAGCCGCGCCGCCCGCGTCTGCAGATAGCGTCGCTCCGGGAGGCTGAGGGGCGCGGCGTCGAAGTGCCCGTACCGTCTGACCAGCGCCCCGAGGACCTGCGGCGCGTGCCGGCGCAGCAGGGCCTCGACGTCGGTCGGCTTGCGCACGGCCGTCTCAGATGTCCCCGGCCCCGTCCATCACGGGCCGGATCACCACGCCGTAGTCGGTGCTGCCCTCGGGGACGGGGCAGCGGCTGACCCGCTCGGCGATCTTTGTGACCCGCTCCAGGCTCTCGCACTCCAGGAGCCAGTAGCCGGCCATGACCTCCTTGGTCTCGCCGTACGGCCCGTCGGTGATCACCGGCTCGCCGTCCTCTCCCCGGCGCACCAGCCGGGTCTGCGCGGGCTCGCTCAGCCCCTGGGCGTCGATCAGCTCACCGGACTCGGCGAGGTCGTCGTTGATGGCGCCCATGTGGGCGTACATGGCCTGGATCTGCTCCTCGCTCCACGCAGGGGCCCCGGGCGACGCCTTGCCCTGCATCGCCTCGTAGTCCGCCTGGGTGCCCTGCACCATGACCAGGTACTTCATCAGTCCGCTCCTTCGGCTCGGGCCGCCCTTCGCGGTCGGTTCTCACAGGGAACGTCGGAGCCGGGCCGGGGTTCTCGACGCGGTTCAGGCATTTTCCGCGGTGGTTTTCCGGCGTTCGGCGCTTCCGCGCCGGGCATCGGGCTCGGTGCCTTCCGGGCCCACCACGCCCGCTGCGCCTTCCACGCCCTCCTCGCCGAATGCCTCGCACTCCGGATTGCGGCACGGGCCGGCGACCCATACCGGGACCCACGCGCCCAGCGTCTTGTGGCGCCGGACGACCGTTTCGACTGGCTGTCCGCAGACGGGACAGACGTGTGGTTCGCTGCCCATGCCCTCAGCGTAGGCCGGTCAGCGCTTGCGCGCTCAGGTACGGACCAGCGCGCCGGTGCCGGAGTGCGGACGTCCTGGAGGGCGAAGTCGGTGGCGGCCGGGCGACTGTCGCGGAGTGCGCGAGGCGAGGTACGGGCGCAGGCTGGTCCTTCAGCCCCTGTCGGCGGCCTGCGGCTCGCGCCACATCGGCCACATCTGCGGTCCGTCCGGCAGGTTCACCGCCTGGCCGGTGAACTCGAAGCCCAGCCGTTCGTAGAGCTTGCGGCTGCGGAGGTTGCTCGCCTCCAGGTAGGCGGGCAGCCCCTCCCGGTCGCAGCGGTCCAGAACCGACGCGATGAGCGCGGTGCCGAGGCCCTCGCCCTGCCGTCCGGGGGCCACGGCGATCATCCACAGGTACTCGTGGGCGCGGCCGGAGGGATGGACCTCCGCAGTGAGCCGTCCGATCAGCTCGGCACGCTGATTGTCCGGACCGACGGCCTCGCGCACCAGGGCCGGGCCGTCGCCCTCGGCGTCGTCGTGATCGTCCGCCGGTACGGACAACCACAGCGCACAGGCCGAGCCGTCCGCAGTGATGTCGATACGCCCCGCTGCGAGCACGATGTCGGTGAACGCGCCCATGAGCCTCGGGTGCGTGGTACGGAGGTACTCGTCGCCGGGGAGCACCCAGCGGCTGACCGGATCGTCCCGGAAGGCCTCGTCCAGCAGCCGGACGACCAGCTCCCGATCGCCCTCCCCCGCCGTCCGGATCGCCACGCCCATGTCCCGCCCCTTCGTCCCAACCGGCGCCCTGTATATGGCCGTTGCAGCCTAACCGGTGAGCGTGACAGGGACGTCGAGATCCTGCCGGTACCCGTGGGAGGCGGGCCCCGCACACCGTGGGGGATGCGCGGGACCCACCGAACCGGAGCCCTCGGGTACGGCCCGCGCGGGGTCAGGAACCGCACGGACCAACGAGGGCTCCGGGGTCTTCGTGCGCCCGGCGGGGGGCGACGGGCGGGCAGGCGGTTGGGAGCGCCCGGTTGCGGTGACGGGGCAGACGGCCGCGGGCGGCAGTGGCGGGGTGCGGCGCTGCGGCCCGTTATGTACCGCGCCCCCAGAACCGGCCAATGCCGCAGCACGCCCCGACAGCCAGCCCTCACCTGCTGCGCCGCGTGACGAACTCGGCCAGCGCGAGCAGGCCGCCCGCCGCCTCCGGCTCTGGCACCGCGCGGGCCAGCTCCTGCATCGCCCGGGCCATTCGGTCGGCCGCCTGGGCCTGGGCCCAGTCCCGGCCGCCCGCCCGCTCCACGGCCAGTGCCATGCGCTCCAGGTCCTCCTTCTCCGGCGGGTTCTCGTACAGCTCGGCGAGTTCCGCCGCAGCCGGCGTTCCGGAGGCGAGCGCGGCGACGACCGGCAGCGACTTCTTGCGGGCGGCGAGGTCCGCGCCGGCCGGCTTACCGGTGCGGTGCGGGTCGCCCCAGATGCCGATGACGTCGTCGATGAGCTGGAAGGCCAGCCCGGCCTGGCGTCCGAACGCGTCCAGCGCCTCGACGTCCTCCTCCGCCGCGCCCGCACACAGCGCGCCGAGGGCGCAGGCGCACCCCAGCAACGCGCCCGTCTTGGCCTCGGCCATGGCGAGTACCTCCTCCAGGGTGACCTCGGCGGGGCTGCGTCGCTCCAGCGCCGTGTCCGCGTGCTGACCGGCGCACAGCTCCACGATGCAGTCGGCGAGCCGCGCGGCAGCCGCCGGGGACGCCGGTCGCGGGTCCTCGGCGAGCAGCCGCAGGGCCAGCGCCTGGAGGGCGTCACCCGCGAGGATCGCACCGGCCTCACCGAACACGGTCCACGCGGTGGGCCGATGCCGGCGAGTGGTGTCCCGGTCCATCACGTCGTCGTGCAGCAGGGTGAAGTTGTGCACCAGCTCCACCGCCGTGGCCGCCCGCACCGCCGCCGCCCGCGCCGGGGCCCCGCCGAGCGCGGCGGCCGAGGCGAGGACGAGCGCCGGGCGGATCGCCTTGCCCGCGTTGCCCGCCGCGGGTGTGCCGTCGGCATGCTCCCAGCCGAAGTGGTAGAGCGCGATCCGGCGCATCGAGCCCGGCAGCGACATCAGCGCGGCACGCAGTTCCGGGTCGACCGACGCCCGGGCACGTTCCAGGAGTGCCGCCGCCTCGTGCCCGTCGGGCGGCCCCGGTCGGCTGTCCCCGTGCGTCCCGATGGCGCTCGCCCTTTCGCACGTGTCCGACGTTCCGGTGGGGCGCCGCCTCCCGGTGGAACGCCGGGTCTCGATGGTGCCCTGCTCCTGCTCCGTCAGGGGCTCGCCCATGGGACCGCCTCGGTCAGTGAGCGGATGGGGAGGATCATCGCCAGCGGCCGATCTCGACGTTCTCCAGGACGCCGAGCGCGTCCGGTACGAGAACCGCGGCCGAGTAGTAGGCCGTCACCAGGTACTTGATGATGGCCTGTTCGTTGATGCCCATGAAGCGCACGGACAGGCTCGGTTCGATCTCGTCCGGGAGGCCGGTGGCCCGCAGGCCGATGACGCCCTGGTCCGCCTCGCCGGTACGCATCGCGATGATCGAGGTCGTGCGGGCCTCGGTGACCGGGATCTTGTTGCACGGGAAGATCGGCACACCGCGCCAGGTGGGGATGCGGTTGCCGCCGACGTCGATGGTCTCAGGGACGAGTCCCCGCTTGTTGAGCTCGCGGCCGATCGCCGAGATCGCGCGCGGGTGGGCGAGCAGCAGCCTGGTGCCACGCCGCCTGCTGAGCAGCTCGTCCAGGTCGTCCGGACCGGGAACGCCGTCGTGCGGCTGGATCCGCTGGTCGTACTCGCAGTTGTGGAGCAGTCCGAAGTCGCGGTTGTTGATGAGCTCGTGCTCCTGGCGCTCCTTCAGCGCCTCGACCGTCAGCCGGATCTGCTGCTCGGTCTGGTTCATCGGCTGGTTGTAGAGGTCGGCCACGCGCGTGTGGATGCGCAGCACGGTCTGGGCGACACTCAGCTCGTACTCACGGGGCTTGGCCTCGTAGTCGACGAAGGTGTGCGGGATGTCCGGCTCGCCGGTGTGGCCGGCCGCGAGGTCGATCTCCTTCTCGCCGTACTTGTTGGTGCGCTGGGCGGGGATCGACCGCCGCTGCTGGAGGTGCTCGCGCAGGGAGTCGGTGCGCTCCGCGACCTGCTCGACGTCCTGGCGGGACAGCACGAGCACCGTGCAGGCGGTGACCGCGCGGGCGGTGTACTCCCAGATGGCGTCGGAGTCGAGCAGCGCCTGGTCGCCGAGGTAGGCGCCGTCGGCGAGGACGCCGAGGGACTCGTCCTCGCCGTACGGGCCTGTGCCGATCTTCTCCACCCGGCCGTGTGCCAGCAGGTACACCTCGTCGGTCTGGCTGCCGAAGGAGGCGATCACCTCCCCGGCGGCGAACTCACGCTGCTCGCAGCGCCGGGCGAGTTCCGTGAGCACCTCCTCGTCCTCGTACGACCGCAGCGCCGGCAGCTCGCCCAGCTCGACCGGCACGACCTCGACGCGGTCACCGGTCTTCACGAACGTCACCCGGCCGTCCCCCACGGCGAACGAAAGTCGCCGGTTCACCCGGTACGTACCGCCCTGCACGTCCACCCAGGGCAGCATGCGCAGCAGCCAGCGAGAGCTGATCTCCTGCATCTGAGGCGCGGACTTGGTCGTGGTGGCCAGGTTCCGCGCGGCCGCAGTGCCGAGGCTCTGCTGCGGCCTGGACTGCTCGGTGCGGACCTCTTCGCCTACCGACATAGAGAAATGCCCTCCCGTTTTGCCCCGGAGCCGGTCTGCGCCGGGGCATCGATGTGCACGGCCAAGCCTTCCTCACGGAGCGTGTTGGTGCTATTACCCGAAAGAGCGGGAATGGATCATCGACGGCCGGGGCACATATGGGTGCCCGCCCAGCCGTTCACGCGGACGAACATTGTCCGGATCGGCTCGTACAAGGCCCGAACGATTAGTCGCGGGCGCTCCGTTTCGGTACAAGCAGCGGTACGAGGCGGCCGCAACGGGCGACCGTCGCGCAGCATGAAGGAGCCGGCCATGGCATCACCCATGTCCGCGGGCAGCTTCTTGAAGGCGCTGAAGGCGGAGGGCCTCACCGTCGTCGAAGTCGGCGACTGGCAGACCCACAATCGCAACCACAAGGGCCCGTGGGGACCCGTCCACGGCGTGATGATCCACCACACCGTGACCAAGGGCAGCGCGCGGACCGTCGAGCTCTGCCGGAAGGGCTACGCGGACCTGCCGGGACCGCTGTGCCACGGTGTGATCACCAAGGACGGCACCGTCCACCTGGTCGGGTACGGCCGGGCCAACCACGCCGGGCTCGGCGACGACGAGGTACTGCGTGCGGTGATCGCCGAGAAGGGGCTGCCGAAGGACAACGAGGCCAACACCGACGGCAACCGGCACTTCTACGGCTTCGAGTGCGAGAACCTGGGCGACGGCGAGGATCCCTGGCCGGCGGCCCAGCTGGAGGCCATCGAGAGAGCCGCCGCCGCGGTCTGCCGCCACCACGGGTGGACGGAACGGTCCGTCATCGGGCACCTGGAGTGGCAGCCGGGGAAGGTCGACCCGCGGGGCTTCACGATGGCAGGGATGCGGGAGCGCATCCGGGAACGGCTGAAGTGATGGTGTGCCGCGGCTGGTGACGGATGACCGAGCGGGCCCGGTCCGCGTCCCACGGACGGCCCACAATGGTGTCGTGACCAGCACCGAATCCCCCGACCTCACCGCCCTGCGCCCGCGGCTGCCCTCGCCTTCGCAGGAGGTCCCGGACGAGCGCTTCGCCCGGCGGGGCGTCCGCCTGGTGCTGAAGCGGGACGATCTGATCCACCCGGAGTTGGTCGGCAACAAGTGGCGCAAGCTCGCGCCGAACCTCGCGGCGGCGGGTGGCCGGACCGTCGCCACCTTCGGCGGCGCGTACTCCAACCACCTGCGCGCCACGGCCGCCGCCGGGCGGCTGCTCGGTGTGCCCACGGTCGGCGTGGTGCGGGGCCAGGAGCTGGCCGACCGCCCGCTGAACCCCTCCCTGGCCCGGTGCGCGGCCGACGGCATGCGGCTGCATTTCGTCGACCGGTCGACGTATCGCCGCAAGACCGAGCCGGAGACCCTGGCGGCCGTCCTGCGGGCGGCGGGCGCCGAGGACGCGTACGTCGTTCCGGAGGGCGGCAGCAATGCCGACGCCGTCCGCGGCTGCCGTGCGCTCGGTGCGGAGCTGCGGGGCCGGGCCGACGTCGTCGCCGTCGCCTGCGGCACGGGCGGCACCTTCGCCGGGATGGCCGCCGGGCTCGCCGCAGATCAGCGAGCGCTGGGCATACCCGTCCTCAAGGGCGGCTTCCTGAGCGCCGACATACGGCGGCTCCAGGAACTGGCCTTCGGCGGTCCGCGCGGCGACTGGTGCCTGGTCGACCGCTTCCACTTCGGCGGCTACGCGCGCACCACCCCCGCACTCGACGCCTTCGCCGAGGACTTCGAGCACCGCCACGGCCTGCCCGTGGAGCGTCTCTATGTCGCCAAGTTGCTGTACGGCCTGGTGGCCCTCGTGGAGGAAGACGCCTTCCCACGCGGGACGACGATCGCGGCCGTCATCACCGGGCGCCCCTTCCCGGAGCCGGAGCGCCGCTGGACAGGCCCCAGGGCGGAGACCCCCTAGCTAGGCAGCTTCCCGGTAGATCGCCGCCTCCTCCAGGTCCAGCCTGCGCAGCAACGTCCGCAGCATCTCGTCGTCGATGTAGCGGCCGTTGCGCAGCTTGACGAAGACCTCGCGCTCGGCGCCGATCATCTCCCGGGACAGTCGCCGGTAGGTGTCGTCGACGGTCTCGCCGGTGACCGGGTTGACCTGGCCGAGGCGTTCCCAGACGGCGTTGCGGCGGCGCTCCAGGACTTGGCGGAGACGGTCGGCGAGCGGTGCCGGAAGGGCGTTGCGCTCATCGGTCAGGAGCTCGTCCAGGCGCTGCTCGGCGGCCCGGGAGGCCTGCGCCTGGGCGTTCGCCTCCGCGAGCGTCTCCGCCTGCGTGTCGCGCCCGGGGAACTTCAGGACGCGGATCAGCGGGGGCAGCGTCAGCCCCTGCACGACCAGCGTGCCGATGACCGTCGTGAAGGTCAGGAAGAGGATGAGATTGCGGTGCGGGAAAGGCTCGCCGCCGTTCACGGTGAGCGGGACCGAGAAGGCGATGGCCAGCGAGACGACGCCTCTCATGCCGGCCCAGCCGACCGTGACCGGCCCCCTCCAGGTGGGGTTCTCCTCACGCGCGCGGATGCGGGCCGACAGCGCGCGCGGCAGGAAGGTCGCCGGGAACACCCACACGAACCGGGCCGCCACCACCACCAGGAAGAGGGCGAGCGCGTACCAGGCGGCGTCGGCGCCCTCGTACTCCCCGAGTCCTCTCAGGACCACCGGCAGTTGCAGTCCGATGAGCGCGAACACGGACGACTCCAGGACGAACGCGACCATCCTCCACACCGCGTCCTCCTGGAGCCGGGTGGCGAAATCGACCTCCCACGCGCGGTGACCGAGGTGGAGTGCGACGACGACCACCGCCAGCACCCCGGAGGCGTGCACCTGCTCGGCCGCCGCGTAGGCCACGAAGGGGATCAGCAGGGAGAGGGTGTTCTGCAGCAGCGCTTCTTTCAGGTGGGTGCGCAACCAGTGGATCGGCACCATCAGCACCAGTCCGACACCGACCCCGCCGACCGCGGCGACCAGGAACTCGGTTATCCCGCCGGCCCACGTGGCGCCCTCCCCGACGGCGGCCGCGAGCGCCACCTTGTAGGCGGTGATCGCGGTGGCGTCGTTCAGCAGGGACTCGCCCTGGAGGATCGTGGTGATGCGCGACGGCAGGCCCACCCGGCGCGCGATCGCCGTGGCCGCGACGGCGTCCGGCGGCGCCACCACCGCGCCGAGCACCAGCGCCGCGGTCAGCGGCAGGCCGGGCACGATCAGATACGCGGCCCAGCCGACGGCGAAGGTCGCGAAGAGCACGTATCCCACCGACAGCAGTGCCACGGGGCGTGTCTGCGCCCGCAGGTCGAGGTAGGAGCTGTCGATGGCCGCCGTGTACAGCAGCGGGGGCAGCAGCAGCGGCAGGACGACGTGCGGATCCAGGGTGTAGTCGGGCACTCCGGGGACGTACGACACGACGAGCCCGGCCGCGACCAGCAGCAGCGGCGCCGGCACGGGGGTGCGCCGGGCGGCCGCGGCGATGGCGGCACTGCCCGCCACCAGCAACAGCAGTGGCATCACGTCCATCGGTTCTCGCCCGCCCCTCTTTTTTCGCGCGGTCATCCGCACAAGCGTCGTAATCTGGCAATCATGAAACAGTGCACGCACGCCGACGCGCTGCCGCACCCGGAACCACAGCCGCTGAGCGAGACATGTCCGGAGTGTCTGGCCGACGGCATGGATCCGGTGCAGCTGCGGCTCTGCCTCAGCTGCGGTCACGTCGGCTGCTGCGACTCCTCGCCGGGACGGCACGCAACGGAGCACCACAAGGACTCCGGCCACCCGGTGATGAGGACCTTCGAGCCCGGTGAGACCTGGCGCTGGTGCTTCGTCGATCACGTGCTCGTCTGAGACCCGGGAGCCGGACGGTTCGACCGTCTGACGTCTGGGTACGTCAATCCGGCGCGCGCTCTTCCCATTTGGGCCCGGCAAACCCCTAGCCACTGTGCGTATATGTATGTTTACTATGAGTGACAGCAGGGGGCTGGGGTCCCGGGGACAGTAACGTTCAGAGCGCGATAGCGTCACGCTGAACCACGTATCGCGTTCCCCGAGGGGGCGACCCTCGGCCCTGAAACGCTTGTACCACCTTGGAGGTGAGGGTGTCCCAGATCGCAGGCGAGCCCGCGACCCAGGACTTCGTGGAAGTCCGGCTGCCGGCTGCGGGTGCCTACCTGTCGGTGCTGCGTACGGCGACCGCCGGCCTCGCGGCCCGTTTGGACTTCACCCTCGACGAGATCGAGGACCTGCGCATCGCGGTGGACGAGGCGTGCGCGATCCTGCTCCAGCAGGCCGTGCCCGGCTCGGTACTCAGCTGCGTCTTCCGACTCGTCGACGACTCGCTCGAGGTCACCGTCTCGGCCCCGACCACGGACGGCCACGCCCCCTCGCGCGACACCTTCGCCTGGACGGTGCTGTCCGCCCTGGCGGGCAAGGTCTCCTCCGCCGTGGACGAAGACAAAACCGTTTCGATCAGCCTCTACAAACAGCGCGGCGCGGGACCCGGGCCGGCGTGAGGAACGGGGACGGGCCGGTGCGGGACGAAGAGCGCGGCACACGGGAACTGCCGGCCGAGGGCACGAGCAGCAGCAGCTCAAGCACATCCCGACGCATGGCGGACGGCATCGACGGCATCCCCGAGCAGGCCCGGCCGCATCCGGAGGACGCCTCCACGGCGAACGGACCTACGGATGCCGGCCGGCGGGATCGGGACGATGCCGTGCAGAGCACGCCTCCGGACGTACGGATCGGGGTCTCCCCCGTCCGTGGGGGCCCTCCCACCCGGGCGAAGCCGGGAGCGGGGGCGGAGGCGAGGGCTCGGGGAAGGGCGACGGGCGGGACGATGAGCGAGCACGAGCGATACGCCGGGGATGACGCGCTGGGCGCACAGAGCGTGCAGGGCACGCCGCACGGACCGCAGGATCGCAGCGGCGCACGCGCCATGTTCACCGAGCTGCGCGCCCTGAACCAGGGCAGCCCGGAGTACGCGGAGCTGCGCAACCAGCTGGTCCGGATGCATCTGCCGCTCGTCGAGCACCTCGCACGCCGCTTCCGCAACCGCGGCGAGCCGCTGGACGACCTCACCCAGGTCGCCACCATCGGCCTGATCAAGTCGGTCGACCGCTTCGACCCCGACCGCGGGGTGGAGTTCTCGACGTACGCGACTCCGACGGTCGTCGGCGAGATCAAGCGGCACTTCCGCGACAAGGGCTGGGCGGTGCGGGTGCCGCGACGGCTGCAGGAGCTGCGGCTGGCGCTGACGACGGCGACCGCGGAGCTCTCACAGCTGCACGGCCGCTCCCCCACGGTCCACGAGCTCGCCGAGAAGCTGTCGATCTCGGAGGAGGAGGTCCTGGAGGGCCTGGAGTCCGCCAACGCGTACTCCACGCTGTCCCTGGACGTTCCGGACACGGACGACGAGTCCCCGGCGGTCGCGGACACTCTCGGCGCCGAGGACGAGGCACTGGAGGGTGTCGAGTACCGGGAGTCGCTCAAGCCGCTGCTTGAGGATCTGCCACCGCGCGAGAAGCGGATCCTGCTGCTGCGCTTCTTCGGCAACATGACCCAGTCGCAGATCGCACAGGAGGTCGGGATCTCGCAGATGCACGTGTCGCGCCTGCTGGCGCGCACGCTGGCGCAGCTGCGGGAGAAGCTGCTCGTCGAGGAGTAGCGGTCACTTCTGCACGTTGCCGGGCCCCCGGATCCCGAGGGCCCTGGTCGTCTCGGGGTTGACGAGCAGGACGAGCGCCGTGACGGCCACGACCGCGAGCACGATCCCCGCCGGGATCGCCACGCTGTCGGCCTGCAGCAGGTTGTAGGCCACCGGCAGCGCCATGATCTGCGTGATGACGGCGGGTCCGCGACTCCAGCTTCGCCGGCCGAGCAGCCCGCGGGCGGCGAGCAGCGGCAGCAGCGCGAGGACGACGAGGGTGATGCCGCCAGTGACGGCCGAGGTCCGGTCGTCCGGGTGGCCGGTGAGGCCCCGGACGAGCATCCAGACGCCGCCGGCGACGAGCGCCAATCCCTCGAACGCGGCGAGCCCCGCCGCTGCGGTCAGCCGCACAGGACGGGGGCCCGCCTCTTCGGCGGCTTCGGGGGCGGGAGTCTGCTCACTGCTCACCCTTGAAGAGTAGCCCTCGCCGTTCAGACCCCCGTGGTGAGCCTCACGCGGCGATCTCTTACCCGATCCCTACCTCGCCCTGTGCCCGGTACCGCCCAGTAGGTACTCTGCACACCATGCGTGCACTTCTCGTGGTCAACCCGGCGGCAACCACCACAAGCGCACGTACGCGCGAAGTCCTGATTCACGCGCTCGCGAGCGAGATGAAGCTGGAGGCGGTCACCACCGAGTACCGCGGCCACGCGCGCGACCTGGGCCGGCAGGCGGCGGAGAGCGAGGACATAGACCTGGTCGTGGCCCTCGGCGGCGACGGCACGGTCAACGAGGTGGTCAACGGCCTGCTGCACGCCGGCCCCGACCCGGCACACCTGCCGGGGCTCGCCGTGGTTCCCGGCGGCTCCACCAACGTCTTCGCCCGCGCGCTGGGTCTGCCCAATGACGCCGTCGAGGCCACCGGCGCCCTGCTCGACGCGCTGCGTGAGAGCAGCGAACGTACGGTCGGGCTGGGCCTGGCCTCGGGCACGCCGGGCACGGACGACGAGGCGGTCCCGGCCCGCTGGTTCACCTTCAACGCGGGGCTGGGCTTCGACGCCGGGGTGGTCGGGCGGGTGGAGCAGCACCGCGAGCGCGGCAAGAAATCCACACACGCTCTTTACGTACGCCAGGTAGTGCGTCAACTGCTCGGCGAGCCGAACCGCCGGCACGGCACGATCACGTTGGAGCGGGCCGGTGAGGAACCGATCACCGATCTCGTCCTGTCCATAGTCTCGAACACCTCGCCCTGGACGTTTCTGGGTAATCGCCCGATCTACGCGTCGCCTAAGGCCTCGTTCGATACCGGCCTCGACATCTTCGGTCTCAGCCGCCTCTCCTCGGCCGCGGTTGCCCGGTATGGCACCCAGTTGCTCACTTCGTCCCCCGAGCGTGGCCCCCGGGGCAGGCACGCGGTCTCGCTGCACGACCTCACCGAGTTCACCTTGCATTCGAAGGCTCCGCTGCCCCTCCAGATGGACGGTGACCACCTCGGACTGCGTACCAGCGTGACGTTCACAGGCGTACGCCGTGCACTGCGTGTGATTGTGTGAGCAGAAGGGGCTAAAGTCCTTTCACTCGAACGTTTAGGCCAGGATCCACCCCATGGAAGTACGGCTGTGACCTAGTCGACACCGAAGAATCAAAAAAAACTTTCCGGAAGGGCTTGTATCCGCCGCTGAGGTTTGCGAGTCTCTACGTGGCGATCGGGACGGCCCGCACCACCGGCCTCCACAGATCACCGGAACCCCTCTTCACATCACAGGACCACGCCAGGGCTACCTGGTGGTCGGCCCTTCACTTGTTGAGGGATTCGTGAAAGCGTTCACATTCACAAGCAACCTGCACGTAATATCCAAGGAGAGGTAGCAGCCATGGACTGGCGTCACAACGCCGTTTGCCGCGAGGAAGACCCCGAGCTCTTCTTCCCCATCGGCAACACCGGTCCTGCGCTGCTGCAGATCGAGGAAGCCAAGGCTGTTTGCCGTCGCTGCCCGGTTATCGAGCAGTGCCTGCAGTGGGCGCTCGAGTCCGGTCAGGACTCCGGCGTCTGGGGTGGTCTCAGCGAGGACGAGCGCCGTGCCATGAAGCGCCGCGCCGCCCGCAACCGGGCCCGTCAGGCCTCCGCCTGACCTACCCACCCAACAGCCTGAGCTTGGCGGCGCGTACAGCGAGTACGCATCTCCCGCCCCCGAGCCGCAGCGCGCAGTACCCCCGATGCGCCGCTTAGACAGAGCAGCAGCGAGCACTGGCCTCGGACCATCTGGTCCGGGGCTCTTTGCTTTTCCCGGGCGTTTCCCGCTTCCCGCTTCCCGCTTCCCGCTTCCGGCGGTGCTCGCTCGCCTTGTGCGCTATTTGTGTGTCCGCACCGGGATGTCGAGGATCACCCGGGTCCCGCGCTCCGGTGCCGGGACCATGTCGAAGGTGCCGCCCAACTCGCCTTCCACCAGGGTCCGCACGATCTGCAGGCCGAGGTTGCCGGCGGTGTGCGGATCGAAGCCCTCCGGCAGACCGACGCCGTCGTCCTGGACGGTGACCAGGAGCCGGGCCTCCTTCGTCGTACCGCCCCGGACGGCGGAGACCTCGACCGTACCGGTGTCGCCCTCCCGGAAGCCGTGCTCCAGGGCGTTCTGCAGGATCTCGGTCAGCACCATCGACAGCGGTGTGGCGACCTCGGCGTCCAGGATGCCGAAGCGGCCGGTGCGACGGCCGGTGACCTTGCCCGGCGAGATCTCGGCGACCATCGCCAGCACCCGGTCGGCGATCTCGTCGAACTCCACGCGCTCGTCCAGGTTCTGGGAGAGCGTCTCGTGCACGATCGCGATCGACCCGACCCGGCGCACGGCCTCTTCGAGGGCCTCACGGCCGCGATCGGAGCCGATGCGGCGGGCCTGGAGGCGAAGCAGGGCCGCCACCGTCTGGAGGTTGTTCTTCACCCGGTGGTGGATCTCGCGGATGGTCGCGTCCTTGGTGATCAACTCACGCTCGCGTCGCCTCAGTTCGGTGACGTCGCGGAGCAGGACGAGCGAACCGATGCGTGTGCCCTTGGGCTTGAGCGGGATCGCACGGAACTGGATCACCCCGTCGTTCGCCTCGATCTCGAACTCGCGGGGCGCCCAGCCGCTGGCGACCTTGGCGAGCGCCTCGTCCACCGGGCCACGGGAGGGCGCGAGTTCGGCGGTCGTCTTGCCGAGGTGGTGGCCGACCAGGTCGGCGGCGAGGCCCATGCGGTGGTAGGCGGACAGGGCGTTCGGGGAGGCGTACTGGACGATGCCGTCCGCGTCGACCCTGATCAGGCCGTCGCCCACGCGTGGCGCGGCGTCCATGTCCTTCTGCTGGTTCGCGAACGGGAAGGCGCCGGCCGCGATCATCTGCGCGAGGTCCGAGGCGCTCTGCAGGTAGGTGAGCTCCAGGCGGCTCGGGGTGCGCACGGTGAGGAGGTTGGTGTTGCGCGCGATGACGCCGAGCACGCGGCCCTCGCGGCGTACGGGGATCGACTCGACACGGACCGGAACCTCCTCGCGCCACTCCGGGTCACCCTCGCGCACGATGCGGCCCTCGTCCAGGGCGGCGTCCAGCATGGGACGGCGGCCGCGAGGGACGAGATGGCCCACCATGTCGTCCTGGTACGAGGTCGGGCCGGTGTTGGGACGCATCTGGGCGACGGAAACGTACCGCGTGCCGTCGCGGGTGGGGACCCACAGGACGAGGTCGGCGAAGGAGAGATCGGAGAGGAGTTGCCACTCCGAAACCAGCAGGTGGAGCCACTCGAGGTCGGAGTCGTCGAGGGCGGTGTGCTGGCGTACGAGTTCGTTCATGGAGGGCACGTCTGTGAGCGTACCTGGGGGTATGTGCGAGTCCGAAAATCGCCGGCACCCCTACGACCCCGAAAACACCCGCGGGCCGCGGCGCCTGAGAGGGACCCTCAACCCTCCCGGCACCGCAGCCCGGAGCAATATCGGCCGTGGGGTGTGCGGTCCCGGTCGGCCGAAGGATGAGGACCCGGGGCAGTCAGGGCAGAGAGCTCCGGTTCCTCGGTCCGCCCTCCTGTGCGGGGAAGGCGGAAGCCTGACGTTCACCTTGCGTGAGGTGCTGCGCGGGGCGCCGCACAAGGCGCCTCGTGGACATTGTGGACTAGACCACTGTCCGTGTCCATGCGTTGGGGGATGTTTGTTGTTGTCACTTTCCGCCCACTACTCGGACGTCCGAGCACCAGGAAGAAGACTAACCCTGTTGGCTCATGAGCGGGGCCAGATGGACATGGCAATTTCCGCGAGAGCCTTCAGTTCCTCGCGGCTCGCGCCGTCGCGCGCCTGTTGGGACATCCCCTGGATCATCGCGCCGGCATGCCGGGCGAGGGCGGCGGCGTCGGTGTCCGGGGGCAGCACCCCGGCGGCGACGTCGGCTGCGATACGGCTCTCGAAAGCGGCGATGTTGGCGTTGCGCCGCTCCCGCAGGGACTCCTCGACCTCGGGAGTCGAGCAGTTGGTGGCCGCGTGGATGACGAGGCAGCCGTGCGGACGGCCGGGGACCGTGTACTCGACGGCGGCCTCGTGCAACATCCGCTCTATGGCGGCTCGGGCGGTGGGCTCCTCGGCGAGGGCACGGTCACCGAAGGAGCCGTACTTCGCGCCGTACTCCCGTACGACCTCCTCGAACAGCGAGCGCTTGTCGCCGAAGGCCGCATAGAGGCTCGGGGTGCCAATGTCCATGACACGGGTGAGATCGGAGACGGAGGTCGCCTCGTAGCCGTGCTCCCAGAAGGCCATGAGGGCCTTCTCCAGGGCGGTGGCGCGATCGAAGGAGCGGGGACGGCCACGGGGCTTGGCGGCGGACCGGCCTGGCTTCGACCTGGCCTGAACCTCGACCTTCGCGTCGACGTCCGGCCTTCGCTCAGCGCCCGGGCTTCGCTCGACGTCCGGCTCCGGCCGCGCCGCTGCCGAGGGACTCACCCCGGTCTCCTCACTGCTCACCATGGAGTGCATTTTATAGCGGGCACTAGAGAAATGTCTGCGGGGTGCTGTACGGTCCTTTCTGTAGCGACCGCTAGGAAATTGGAAGGGGCGCAGGCATGGGCGTGCTCACGGGCAGGACGGCTCTCGTCACGGGGGCGAGCAGGGGGATCGGGCGAGGGATCGCCGAGCGACTGGGGCGCGACGGGGCGCGGGTCGCGGTGCACTACGGCAGGAACGAGACGGCGGCGAAGGAGACGGTCACCGCGATCGAGGCGGCGGGCGGTTCGGCGTTCACCATCGGCGTGGAGCTGGGCGTTCCCGGCGACGCCGAGGCGCTATGGGAGGAGTTCGACCGGCACGCGGACGGGCTGGACATCCTGGTGAACAACGCGGGGATCGGCAACACCCGGCCGATCGAGGAGATCGAGGAGCGGGAGTACGACAAGGTCTTCGCGGTGAACGTGAAGGCACCCTTCTTCATCCTCAAGCACGGCATGGGGCGATTGCGGGACGGCGGCCGGGTCATCAACATCTCGTCGGGGCTCGCCCGGACCGCGGTGATGCCGGACAACATGGCGTACGCGATGACGAAGGGCGCCCTGGACGTCTTCTCCCGGGACCTGTCCAAGGTGCTGGGACGCCGAGGCATCACGGTGAACTCGGTGGCGCCCGGCATCATCGACACGGACAACACGGCGGAGCTGCTGCACGGGAGCGCGGAGGGCTGGGCCAAGGCCGCGGCGATATCCGCTCTGGGCGGGGTGGGCAGCCCGGCCGACGTCGCAGACGTGGTGGCGTTCCTGGCCTCGGACGGCGGCCGGTGGGTCACGGGAAGCTGGGTGGATGCGACGGGCGGTTCCCTGACGTGATCCGCGGTGATCCGAAAGGGGAGAATTCGACCTTTCGTTGCCCTTCCGTTGCGCAGGCTCAACACGCTCACACCATGCGACTCTGTTAGATTGGTCTAAACCACACAGCCCTCTCGGATACCGGTTGAGTTCCCTCTTCAGATCGGCAGGCCCAGCGTGGAAGTTGTCATCGTTCCGGACGCCAAGGCAGGTGGCGAGCTCATAGCCGACGCCATGGCGCAGCTGCTCGGGCGCAAGCCCGACGCCCTGCTCGGCGTGGCCACCGGCTCGACCCCGCTGCCCGTCTACGAGGCGCTGGCGGCCAAGGTGCGGTCGGGTGCCGTTGATGTCTCTCGGGCGCGGATAGCCCAGCTCGACGAGTACGTGGGGCTGCCCGCCGAGCATCCCGAGTCGTACCGCTCGGTGCTCCGACGCGAGGTGCTGGAGCCGCTCGGGATAGGGATGGCCGCGTTCATGGGGCCCGACGGGACCGCTGAGGACGTGCAGGGGGCGTGCGAGGCGTACGACAGGGCGTTGGCCGAGGCCGGCGGCGTGGATCTGCAGCTGCTCGGTATCGGGACGGACGGGCACATCGGGTTCAACGAGCCGTGCTCCTCGCTGGCCTCGCGGACCCGGATCAAGACGCTGACCGAGCAGACCCGGATCGACAACGCGCGCTTCTTCGACGGGGACATCGAGCAGGTGCCGCACCATGTGATCACGCAGGGCATCGGCACGATTCTGGAGGCCCGGCACCTCGTACTGCTCGCCACCGGCGAGGGCAAGGCGGACGCGGTCGCCGCGACCGTCGAAGGGCCGGTCGCGGCGGTCTGCCCGGCCTCCGCGCTACAGCTCCATCCGCACGCGACAGTGATCGTCGACGAGGCCGCCGCGTCCAAGCTGAAGCTCGCCGACTACTTCCGTTACACATACGCCAACAAGCCGGAGTGGCAGGGGATATAGCCCCCCCGCCCCCGGATACACGAAGGCCCCGGCCGCCCCGCGGGGTGACCGGCACCTTCGCGACGCGGGTGCAGCGTGTCGGCCGGGGAAGGGCAGTCGGGCCGTGGCCCTGCCGAGGCCCTGCCTGCCTGAGGCGGGTCGGGCACCACGGCCGTGCCTGACATGAGCGGTGGGGCGATACGGCCATGAGAACGATGCCCCGCCTGGGCCGGCCCGCCAGCCGTGCCGCGAGCCGTGGCCGGCCAGAAGAACGGTGAGGTGCCATACCCCGCCCGGCTGGAGCCCAGCTCCGCCCGCGCCGGCCCACGAACCGTGACCGACGCGAGTGGTGGTGCCATGCCCCACGGAAGCCCGCGCCTGGCGTGAGCGCCCTGGCCGCCGGCTACACCCCCGCGATGACTTCCGCCGCCGCCCGGCCGCAGACCCGGGCCGCACCGTGGGTGGCGATGTGGAGGGCGCCTCGGGATGGGGCGTGTGGGACGCCCATCTCGACGACGATGGTGTCCGGGCGGGCTGAGAGGAGGGTGTCGAGGGCGGTGCTCATCCAGGGGTGACGGTGTTCGTCACGGACGACGGCGACGATTCGCCGCTCCCCCGCCGCCGCCAGCGCCGTGATCCCCGCGTCCTCGCCCACGAAGCTGCCCGTCTCCGTGCCGGGGATCAGGCGGAGGAGTTCCGCGGCCACGCCCCAAGGGGTCTCGTGACCGACAGCGATGTTGGCGACGGGGGTGAGGGCGGCGACGTACGGCGGCTCGGTGAGCGGGGTGAAGCCGTCCGCGCCGGCGCCCACCGCACCGGTGACCCTCCCGCCGACGCCCATCTCATCGGTGGCCCTCCCGGCGGTGCCCACCGCATCGGCGGCCCCGTCGCTGGTGCCCACCGCACCGGCGGCCCTCCCGCCGACGCCCTTGGCGCTTGCGCCTTTCGCGCCGGTGTCCTTCCCGCCGGTGCCCCTGCTGGCGCCCGCCGCCTTCGCGCCGGGGTCCTCCCCGCCAGTGCCCCTGGCGCCCGCCGCCTTCGCGCCGGTGTCCTTGGCGCCGATGTCCTTGGCGTCGGTGCCCCCGGCATCCGCCCCGTTCGCGTCGGTGTCCTCCCCGCCAGTGCTCCGCGTGCCCGTGCCCGTCGGCCCCGTGACCTTCAGCGCTCGTCGCGCCGCGCGCAGGCCCACCTCGTCGTCGGCGGTGTCCGGGGACGGGCGCCCGGCTGTGGTGGTCCAGTGGGCCAGTGCCCGTACGCGGGCCGCCGCGTCGGCGAGGCGTTCCTCCGGCAGCTCGCCCGAGCGGACCGCCGCGACCAGGGCGTCGCGCAGCCGCCGTACCGTCTCGTCGTCCGCCAGGCCGCCGCCCACGCAGATGGCGTCGGCGCCGGCCGCGATGGCGAGGACGCTGCCGCGTTCGATGCCGTAGGTGGCGGCGACGGCCTGCATCTCCATGCCGTCGGTGACGATCAGGCCGTCGTAGCCGAGTTCGCCGCGGAGCAGCTCGGTCAGGATCCGGCGGGACAGGGTCGCCGGGCGGTCGGAGTCCAGGGCGGGGACCAGGATGTGGGCGCTCATCATCGCGCGGGTGCCGGCGGCTATCGCCGCGCGGAACGGGGCCAGTTCCCGTTCGGCCAGCACCGAGGGGTCCACGCCGATGCGGGGCAGGGCATGGTGGGAGTCGACGGCCGTGTCGCCGTGGCCCGGGAAGTGTTTGGTGCAGGCCGCGACTCCGGCGGACTGCAGGCCGGTGACATAGGCGGCGGTGTGGCGCGCGACGAGGTCGGGGTCGGCGCCGAAGGAGCGGACGCCGATCACCGGGTTCTCCGGGTCGGAGTTCACGTCGGCGGACGGGGCCCAGTTGAGGTTCACCCCGCAGGCAGCCAGACGCCGGCCGAGTTCGAAGGCAACGTCCCTGGTCAGCTCCACGTCGTCCACCGCGCCCAGCGCGTGGTTGCCGGGGAAGGAGGAACCGGTCCGTACCTCCAGGCGCGTGACGTCGCCGCCCTCCTCGTCGATCGCGACCAGGACGTCGTCGCGTTCGGCACGCAGCTGTGCCGTCAGGGCGGCCAGTTGCTCGGGCGAGGCGATGTTGCGGCCGAACAGGCCGACGGAGGCCAGGCCCTCGCCGAGCCGGCGCAGCAGCCAGTCGGGGGCGGTGGTGCCGGTGAAGCCGGGTTGGAGGACCGTCAGCGCGTCGCGCGTGAGGGTGTCGGTGCCGCTGGCGAATGTCGTCATCGGGGTGCGTTATCCCTTCACGGCGCCCGCGGTCAGGCCCGCGGCCATCTTGCGCTGGACGAGGAGGAACAGGACGACGATCGGTACCGCCATCATCGTGGCGCCGGCCATCATCGGGGCGTACTCGGTGCCGTGCTTGGTGGTGAAGTTCCCGAGCCACACGGTCGCGGTCTGGTTCTTCTGGCTGAGCAGCATCAGGGCGTACAGGTACTCGTTCCAGGCCTGGATGAAACCGTAGACCGAGGTGGCGACCATGCCGGGGGCGAGGAGGGGGAAGACGACCCGGACGAAGGCAGCCGTGCGGCTGCATCCGTCGACCATCGCAGCCTCCTCCAGTTCCTTCGGGATGTTGACGATGAAGCCGCGCAGCGTCCACACCGTGAAGGGGAGGATGAAGGTCAGGTAGGTGATGACCAGGCCGGAGAGCTTGTCGTACTGACCGAGGTCGTTCAGCAGCAGGAAGACCGGGATGATCATGGCGACGAGCGGGACCATCTGGACCGCCAGGATGCCCACGATCACGGCCTTGCGGCCGCGGAAGGCGAAGCGGGAGATGGCGAGGGCCGCCAGCATGCCGACGGCCATGCCGATCACGACCACCGCCAGCGACACGACGAGGCTGCGGCCCACCGGTCCCCAGAAGTCGGCGATGTCCAGCGCCCGGCGGAAGTTGGACAGCGTCAGCCCCGTGGGGAGCAGGCTCGGGTCCGGGTCGATGGCGTCCTTGGCGGGCTTGAACGCGGTGTTGAGCATCCAGTAGAGCGGGAAGCCCGCGGTGACGAAGACGAACAGACCCAGGAGGTTCCAGCCCAGCCGGGATTTCCGGCGGCCCGCGCTCACGACCGTACTCGTGCTCATGCTGCTCACTCGACGTCCCCGATCTTCAGCATCTGACGCATGTAGACGGCCACCACACCGAGCAGCAACAGCACGGTCAGCAGCGCGATCGCCGAGCCCTGCGCGTAGTCGTTGACCACGAACGCCCGGTCGTAGGAGTAGGTGTTGAGGACCTGGAACCCGGGCTCCGGGTGGCCGTTCCGCATCACGAAGACCTGCGGGAAGACGCCCATGTCCCAGATCACCGACAGGGTCGTGAGCATCACGATGATCGGCTTCAGGACGGGCAGGGTGACATAGCGGAAGACACCCCAGGAGCCGGCGCCGTCCAGCCGGGCGGCCTCCTCCAGTTCCCTGGGGACCTGGGTGAGACCGGCGCTCAAGGTGATCACGACGAAGGGCACCGCGCCCCACACCACCAGCAGCATGATCACGGCCAGGCCCTCCGGTCCGCTCGCGAACCAGTTGTGGCCGATCATCTCGACCCCGGGCAGCCTGCTGAGCAGCGCGTTGAAAACGCCGTAGTCCGAGTCGAAGAGCCACTTGAAGACGGTGGTGGCCACGATCACGGGCATGCCCCAGCCGGCCACCAGCACGATGTTGATCAGGACCTTCAGCCATCCGGAGACCCGTTGCAGCAGCAGCGCGATCGCCATGCCGGCGACCATCGTGAAGACGACGGCCCCGCCCGCGAAGACGAGGGTGCGCAGGACGACCGCCCAGAACTCGCCGTCGCCCAGCACCTTGCCGAAGTTGGCGAGCCCTACCCATTCGGCCGGCCGGAAGCCCCACAGCTGGGACTGGCCGAACGTCTGGAAGGACAGGGTGACCAGGCGGATCAGCGGATAGCCCATCACCAGGACGAGGATCAGCAGACAGGGCGCGAGCAACAGCCAGGGGGCCGCGGCCCCGCTCGACGGCCGCCTCATGCGCGGTGTCACAGGGGAGGGGGGTGGCGGCGCCTGCCGCGGCGGCGGCACCTGGACGGGGGTGGTGGTGTCTGCGGCACTCATCGCGCGCTCCTCGGCGGTCCCTGGGTGGTACGGGCCGCGGGGCTCCGCCGGCGACGGAGCCCCGCTCGCGGGTCACTTGGTGTTGATGACCTTGTCGATCGCGGCGTCCGCGTCCTTCGCGGCGGCCTCGACCGGCTTCTTGCCGGTGCCGATGTCCTGCAGCAGGTTCTGCAGGATCTGGGCCTTCTCGACCTGGCCCCAGCCCGGGGCCATCGGGACGAACCAGTTGGACTCGGCCGCGATGGCGGGGACCGCCGTCGCCGGGTCGTTCTTCAGCGTCGCGAGGTCGGTCTTGTTGTTGGGCAGGTTGCCCTTGGCCATCAGGCCCTTCTGCCCGGCGGGGCCGGTGAACGCGTTGATCCACTCGGCGGCGACGGCCTGCGCGTCGGACTTCACCGGGATGGCGAGGTCCGAACCGCCCAGGAAGACGGGCATGTTCCTGCCGGACGGGCCGGGCATCACGAAGGTCTCAAGGTTGTTCTTCAGCTTGCCGGTCTTGTCGTTCTTCGGGTCGGCCGCGGACGCGCCCTCCCAGGCGGCACCGAAGATCATGGCGGACTTGCCCTGGCCGTAGACGATGTAGCGGTCGGACTCGTCCTTGGTCTTGTCGCCGTGCATGTACTTGTCGACGACCTTCTTGAACTCCTTCAGGCCCTTGAGGGACTCGGGAGAGGAGAGGTTCGCCTTCCACTGGCCGCCCGACTCGACGGCGATGGAGCCACCGGCGTCGTAGACGAAGGACATGGCCGCGTACCAGTCGCGGGTGGGCTGGTACCAGGCGCTGAACTTGCCGCCCTCCTTCTTCTGGATCTTGCTCAGGGCGGCGGTGAGCTCCTTGTACGTCTTCGGGGGCGTCTTCACGCCGACCGAAGCGGCGATGTCCTTGCGCCAGTTGGCGACGCGGCCGCCGGCGTAGTAGGGGACGCCGTAGGTCTTGCCCTGGTACGTCACCGAGGCCTTGAGACCGTCGAGCCACTCGGCGGAGTTGGTGAACTCGGCGGGGTCGACAGGGGCGAAGGCGCCCTTGACCATGTAGCCGAGCATCTCGGTGTTGCCCATCTCGACCACATCGGGAACCTTGTCGGTGGCGAGGACGGCGTCGAGCTTGGTGTTCTTGTCCGGCCAGCCGTAGTACTCGTGGTTGATCTTGATGCCGGGGTGCTTCTTCTGCACCGCCGCGTCGGCGGCCTTCACCAGTTCCGGCCAGTTGTTCTGGGCGTCGACGGTGAGCCACACGGTCAGCTCCTTGGCGTCCGCGCCGCCCTTGCCCGAACCCCCGCTGCCGCTGTCGTTCCCACATGCCGCGATGGAGACCATCATGCCCGCGATACCGATCGCGGCTGTCAGCTTGCGCTTCACGCCATCCTCCTCAGGGATGCCACAAACCCCCCTGCTCCCGCGGTGACCGGCGTCGCAGCACGTACCGCCCGTGGGGCCAGGACCTGGACCAATGGTGTAGACCAGTACGGCGAGATTGGACCAGACCACCAGACCTGTCAAGACTCCCGAAGCGCCCCCGACCAGCTGTTATGCGACCTACATATGCAGGAACCTTTAAGTAAGAACCCGTCGAAAACCCGGCCGGACACGGCATACTCCGGGTAGACCACATGGAGTCGTGGACTAGACCAAAAGAAGCGCCGACGGTATACAAGTGGGATCGGTCGGCAGACGGAGCCGGGAAGGCGGAGCATGAGCACCGACATCAGCAGTGCGGAGAACGAGAACGGGACGACCGTCCGTACCGCACGTGTGCCCAAGTACTACCGCCTGAAGAAGCACCTGCTCGACATGACGGAGACACAGGCGCCCGGCACGCCGGTCCCGCCCGAGCGGACCCTCGCCGCGGAGTTCGACACCTCCCGCACGACCGTGCGCCAGGCCCTGCAGGAGCTGGTCGTCGAAGGCCGGCTGGAGCGCATCCAGGGCAAGGGCACCTTCGTCGCCAAGCCGAAGGTCTCGCAGGCGCTGCAACTCACCTCGTACACCGAGGACATGCGCGCCCAGGGGCTCGAACCCACCTCGCAGCTGCTGGACATCGGCTACATCACCGCGGACGACCGGCTCGCGGAGCTCCTCGACATCACGCCGGGCGGGCGGGTGCTGCGCATTGAGCGTCTACGCATGGCCAACGGCGAGCCGATGGCGATCGAGACGACCCATCTGTCCGCCAAGCGCTTCCCGGCGCTGCGCAGGTCCCTGGTCAAGTACACGTCCCTCTACACCGCGCTGGCCGAGGTGTACGACATCCATCTCGCCGAGGCCGAGGAGACCATCGAGACCTCACTCGCCACCCCGCGCGAGGCGGGACTGCTCGGCACCGACGTGGGCCTGCCGATGCTGCTGCTGTCCCGGCACTCGTTCGACAAGCAGGGCGCTCCGGTGGAGTGGGTCAGGTCCGTGTACCGGGGCGACAGGTACAAGTTCGTGGCCCGGCTGAAGCGACCGGCCGAGTAACACCGGAGCAATGCCGGACCGTTATACGGACGAGGGGTTCCGTTCCTGTGACGCGGTGACCTAGATTGCCTGCGCATTACAGGTGATCAGTGAGGGGACGGAACCGCCAGATGTCACAATCCCCAGAAGTCAACAGAGCCCCGGTGGTGACGCCCTTGCGCGTCGTCATCGCCCTCTGCCTCGTAGCCCCCTTCGTGGCCATGCTGTGGGTCGGTTCGTACGCCAAGACCGACCCGGCCTTCATAGGCATCCCGTTCTTCTACTGGTACCAGATGGCCTGGGTGCTGATCTCCACGGCACTCACCGGCGTCGCATACAAGCTGTGGCAGCGTGACCAGCGCGCACGCCGGGGAGGTGCCGGAGAATGAAGGACGGCGTGAACGGCGTCGCGCTCGGCGTCTTCATCTTCTTCTTCCTGCTCGTCACCGTCATGGGCTTCCTGGCCGCGCGCTGGCGCAGGGCCGAGAACGAGCACAGTCTCGACGAATGGGGCCTCGGCGGCCGGTCGTTCGGCACCTGGATCACATGGTTCCTGCTCGGCGGCGACCTGTACACGGCGTACACCTTCGTGGCCGTCCCGGCGGCGATCTACGCGGCCGGCGCGGCCGGCTTCTTCGCCGTGCCGTACACGATCCTGGTCTACCCGCTGATCTTCACCTTCCTGCCTCGGCTGTGGTCGGTCTCGCACCGGCACGGCTATGTGACGACCTCGGACTTCGTGCGCGGCCGGTTCGGGTCGAAGGGCCTGTCGCTGGCGGTGGCCCTGACCGGCATCCTGGCGACGATGCCGTACATCGCGCTCCAGCTCGTCGGCATCCAGGCCGTGCTGGACGTGATGGGGGTCGGCGGCGGCGAGAACACCAACTGGTTCGTCAAGGACCTGCCGCTGCTGATCGCCTTCGGTGTGCTGGCGGCGTACACGTACTCGTCGGGTCTGCGGGCCCCCGCGCTGATCGCCTTCGTCAAGGACACGCTGATCTACATCGTCATCGCGGTGGCGATCATCTACATCCCGATCAAGCTGGGCGGTTTCGACGACATCTTCGCCAAGGCGGGCGAGGCGTTCAGCCAGACCAACCCGGCGACGGGCGCGCCGCGCGGTGCGCTGGTCCCGGCGGAGGCGGGGCAGTGGACGTATGCCACGCTGGCGTTGGGCTCCGCGCTCGCGCTCTTCATGTACCCGCACTCGATCACGGCGACGCTGTCCTCGCGCAGCCGTGAGGTGATCCGCCGCAACACCACCATCCTGCCGCTGTACTCGCTGATGCTCGGCCTGCTGGCGCTGCTGGGCTTCATGGCGATCGCGGCCGGGGTCAAGGTCACCAACGGACAGCTGGCCATCCCGCAGCTCTTCGAGACCATGTTCCCGGACTGGTTCGCGGGCGTCGCCTTCGCGGCGATCGGCATCGGCGCGCTGGTGCCGGCGGCGATCATGTCGATCGCGGCCGCGAACCTCTTCACCCGCAACATCTACAAGGACTTCATCAAGCCGGACGCCACGCCGGAGCAGGAGACCAAGGTCTCCAAGCTCGTCTCGCTGCTGGTGAAGGTGGGCGCGCTGGCCTTCGTCCTGACCATGGACAAGACCGTAGCCATCAACTTCCAGCTGCTCGGCGGCATCTGGATCCTGCAGACCTTCCCGGCCCTGGTCGGCGGCCTGTTCACCCGCTGGTTCCACCGCTGGGCGCTGCTCGCGGGCTGGGCGGTCGGCATGGTCTACGGCACGGTCGCCGCGTACGGCGTCGCCTCGCCGACGCAGAAGCACTTCGGCGGCTCCGCGAAGGAGATTCCCGGCATCGGCGAGATCGGCTACATCGGCCTGACGGCGTTCGTGCTGAACGTGGTGGTGACGGTGGTCCTGACCTTCGTCCTGAAGGCGGTGAAGGCCCCGGACGGCATCGACGAGACCCGTCCGGAGGACTACACGGCGGACGCGGGCGACCCGGGTGTGCAGGTGGAGCTGCCGCCGGCCACGGCGGGCACCTCGCACTGAGCGTTGCGCAGGGACGGGCCGCCGGAGAACGTCCGGCGGCCCGTCGGCGTATCCGGCACCGCCGGCGGTACTTCAGCGCCGACGCCGCCGCGGCGGCACCCTAGTCGCGGGTGCGCCCGGCCATCGCGTGCCAGAAGCGGTCCAGCTCACGGACGCGCATGCTGACCCAGGGCGGTGTCTTCCTGCGCAGTACCCGGGGGAAGCAGCGGCGGACGCGTCCGGGCAGCAGGGCCTGCTGCTGGCGGCAGAACGGCTCGCGGATCTCTCCCCGCAGCACACCGCGGGGCGGGTACGGGCAGAACTGGAACTTGCAATCGGGCAGGCAGGTGGAGCCGGGCGCTGGCGGGGCCGAGGTACTGGCCCGCGAACCGGGCCGCAGCGGCTCACGGTCCGTGCGGATGCAGGGCGGGAGCGGCATGCCGGGTTGTTCCGCGCGAGCCATGCGCTCCTCGACCTCGTCCGGATGCCCGCCCCGTTCGACGAGGTTCAGCATCACCAGAACGTCGGCGACCAGGCGTTGGGCCCGCCCGTCGAGGGTGCTCCAGCCGACCGAGGGCGGGATCCACAGGTTGTGCTTGCGGTATCCACCGGCGTCGCCGGTGCGGGAGCCGATGGTGTCGGCAACGCCCTTCTCGTCGATCCAGAGGAAGCGTTCGGGTTGCCCGGTCTCCAGAGCGAGGGCCACCAGGTCGCCCGCCTCGGAGACGAACGGGTGCAGGTACCGCCGTGGTGAGTCACCGTTCACCCCGGACCGGCCGGACGCCGTGTTCACCGTACCGGCCATCGACAGCCAGCGTTCCACGGTCCGCACGGCGGTGGTCCCGCCGATCGCCGCAGGCGGCCTGCGTGTTCCGTCGTGGTGGTCGTCCTGGCCCGCCATGGAGTCGCCGTTCCGGTCTCGGTGGCCCACGCTGTCCGGAAGCTCCCACAGGCACAGCGCCTGGAGCAGGTTGAGCTGTGCATACCAGCACCGGGACTGCTGGAGCACGGTCTCCGCCTGCCGGATCAGATCGTCGCGGCTGCCCGCATAGGTGTGGGGGTGACGTTTGCGCCGGTTGGCCGCGAACTTGAAGCCCTGGGCCAGCGCGGTCTCCAGCGCGAGCGGCATATCGGGGTTGCCGCCGGTGCGTCGCGGATCGAGGTGACGCAGCCACTTGATGAGACGTTCCCGGGCCTCATCCCGGTGGGAGTCGTCGACGGACCCCAGGAGCATGGGGAGCATCCAGGCCCGCATCACGAACTCCCGGAGCAGTTGCACCCGTTGCTCGCGGTACTCCCGCTTGAGCTCGTGCCGTTGGCGTTGCAACTGTTCGATGAGCTCGGAGGACGCGGCCGGTGAGTACGCGCGGGTGCTCCTCGCCTGTCTCATGGCCGCGGCCCACTCCTCGAACCTGCTCGTCCTCCAGGCTTTCAGCTCACTGATCGTCTCGTCGTACTCCTGCATGGGGTCGCGGTGGAGACGACCGACGCGCTCACGGATCACGGCGAACGCCGCGTTGCCGCCGGCGCCGAACTCCTGGGCGACGGCCAGGCGTATGGAGTACGAGGGCTCTTCCCTGCCCATCTCGAAGAGCTGGTGGTACAGCGGTGTGGTGTCGACCCTGTCGGAGGTCGCGCGCAGCGCCGCGCCGAGTTGCTTGAGAAGTCCGAGCTTCGCGTCCTCAAGAGAGCGCCGGTCCCCCTTGATGGCGGGCCAGCGGTCGTGCACCGCGCCGACGATGCCGCCCAGCAGGCCCGGCTTGCGTTCCACGCTCTCGATTTCGAGGGCCGCCGCGTAGAGGTCGAGGGCCTTCGGGTCGTCGGTACGGCGGTTCGCGGCCGCGCACAGCCGCTGGGCCATGATCCGGCCCCGCACGGGGACCTGCCGCCGCAACTCCTTCATCTGCTTCCTGATCTCGGCCCTGACACTGCCTCCCTCGGCCGAGGCCTCGGCCCACCGCCGGCGGGACAGCAGCACCAGGGCGGTGAGCAGCTCCCGGCTGGGACCCGGCGGGCGCAGTGCCTGCTCGATCAGCTCTCCGGCATCGGGCTCCCCCAGGTGATACAGCATGCGGAAGCCGAAGTAGGCCTGCATGATGCTGTGCGGGAAGCGGACCTTCTTCTCCTGGCCCTCCACCAGCTTCAGCCTGTTCGCGTTGCTCGCGAAGCGGGCGAGCGTGGCGTGGCACTGAGCCATGTTCCCCTCGCGCAGCCGCTTGCTCTCCTCATCGCTCAGCCGGGCGCAGAGCGCGTTCCAGATCTGTTCCCGGTGCCACTCGGAGAAGGTGTTCCCCCGTTTGCCGTACCGATCGAAGGTGCGTGCCTTGACCCACAGGTGCTCGGCGTGGGCCATCGTCCGCCGCGCCGCGTTGGGGTGGACGTCCTGGTCCAGCAGCTCCGCGAAGCCGACCTCCAGCTTGTCCTGGAGCAGTCCGATGCACGCGAGTGCGGAGACCACCTCGATGGTGTCGCACCGCTCCTGCGGGCCCAACGCGACGTCATCGCGCAGCCGGCCGTCCCACAGGGCGCGTTCCCAGGTCTCGAGAAGCCACAGCCGCAGCGTGCTGCGGTCCAGGCTTCGGGTGTCCAGCCGAAGCGGGTCGTTGCGCGGACGGTCCTGTTCCAGAGCGCCGTGGTCATGCAGTTCACGAGCGATCTGCAGGTAGATGGGCGACTCGGTGACCTCCGCGGTCTCCACGATCCAGTCGATGCGGCGCTCGTCCGTGTCCGGTGCGCGCGCCTCGACGAAGTGCAGCGCCTCCTCCTCGCTGAGCGGTTCCAGCTCGACGATGGCGGCGGGTGTGGTCTCCAGCGGACTGTGCGGGCGGGACGCGATGACGAGCGGCAGTCTCTCCCCGTGGGCGCGCTCGATGGCCTGCCGGATGATGTTGTCCCGGTCCTCCTGCAGGCTCTCGTCGAGAACGGCCTCCTCCAGGCCGTCGGCGATGACGACCACCTTGTCGTCGGCGAGCAGCTGCTGCCAGACCCGCTCGTTCTTGGTGCGTGCCAGGATGCCCTGGGGGGCCTCCTCGAAGAAGCGCTGTTTGGCCATGCGCTCGAAGTTCAGGTCGGCTCCGTCCGCGTCTCTCAGCCGGATGGGCACGGGAACGGCATGCTGCCGGGCCAGCAGTTCGGTGAGCCGCACCAGGACGGCGGTCTTCCCCGTGCCGACGCCGCCGACGAGCAGATAGGGCCTGCGGGTGTCGCGCTTGCGCAGGCGCTGGGCGATGACCTGGGCGACCTCCTCGCGGCCCACGATCTCGGCGATGTCCGGCCCGGCGGTGAGCACCAGTCTGCGGGGATGCCTGCGCGCCTTGCGGAGGTAGCGCCGCTTGGTCCAGCTGTACCAGAAGAACAGGAAGAGCGCGGCGGCGATCGATGCGGTGAGGATCGGACCGACGAAACGGACGACGGCTTCGAACCCCTCGTTGTTCTTCCGCCACGTCTCGAACGAGGTCGTCTCCTGCGTGGCCAGGATCCACAGGCCCTCCCCGCACCAGGCGAGGACCGCGAGCGCGGCGATCAACCAGACGATCCTGGTGGCGTTGGTGTAGGAGAACCATCTGCGCCACTTCCTGGAACGCGTGGTGTCCCGGCGGGCCTCCAGACGCATCGTCAGCGTGTGCCAGTAGCCCAGGAAGACGCGGCGCACATGGCTCCCCGCCCGTCTCAGATTCAGGGTCGCCATCGGCGCGTTGCGCGGCCGCTCCTTGCCCGGGGGGTGACGGACAACCCTGGTCATCATGCGTTCTCCCTCCGAGAGCGATTCCCGGTACGGAGGACCCGCAGGCGCCGGCACCTACTTCCATGGAAACACTCGACGAACCTCCTGCAACTCGAAAACCCGGAGGCCCGTCTCCGCCGCCCTCCGGCAGACTCGGCCCCATGGACATCGACATCCGGCAGGCGGAACCCGGCGACTACGAGACCGTCGGTGAGATCACCGCGCAGGCCTACCTCCAGGACGGCCTCCTCGACTTCGGTGAGAGCGACGAGTACCTCGGCGCGTTGAGGGACGTGGCCGGGCGCGCGGCCGCGGCCGAGGTCCTGGTCGCCACGGAGCACGGCAGGCTTCTCGGCGGCGTCACCTTCGTACCGTCCGGCGGCCCCATGGCCGACATCGCCGGTCCGGGCGAGGCCGAGATCCGCATGCTGGCGGTCGCCCACGAAGCCCGCGGCCGGGGCGTCGGCGAGGCCCTCGTCCGCGCCTGCGTGGACCGCGCCCGGTCCGTGGAGGGCTGCGTCCGCATCGTGCTGTCGACCCAGCGCACGATGCACACCGCCCACCGCATCTACGAACGCCTGGGTTTCGTCCGCACGCCCGAGCGGGACTGGAATCCGCTTCCGGAGCTGGACGACATCACTCTCCTCACCTACCAGTTGACGCTCTGAAACCGGCGAGACACAACATCTGGGGGCGTCACTCGAACCCGGCACAAGATGTATGCTCATGCTCGCTGTCGCCGCAGGGGAATCCGGTGCGAATCCGGAACTGTCCCGCAACGGTGTACTCATGCCCGTATGCCCGCATACCGGCATCGAGCGTCAGTCCGAGGACCTGCCGACAGCGCGCCCGGCCGTCCGGTCCGGGTGCCCCGACGTCCGGGCCTCGTGGAATAGGCCGGTGGGCGCGACGCCGCGTGCGCTCGTGAGCCTCCCCTGCCCTCCGCCAGGCCCCCGTGCCGAGCGAGGGAGAGCCCCACGTGACCATCGCGCCAGCAGATCCGGCCTCAGCAGCCCTGGTGGAAACCGACGGTCCCGGTGCCGCGCTGCTGCGGACCCTGACCGAGCTGACCGCCGATCTCCCCGACGCCGACCCCGGCCGGGTCGCCGCCGCCGCGCTGCGCGGCCGGTCCGCGCGCGCCGACGAGGCGGAACTGCGCGAGCTGGCCACGGAGGCGGCGGCCGGCCTCATCTCGGAGGACCCCGCCTACTCCCGGCTCGCCGCCCGGCTGCTGACGATCAGCATCCGCGCCGAGGCCGCCTCCCAGGGCGTCACGTCCTTCACCGAGTCCGTCGCCGTGGGGCACCGCGAAGGGCTCATCGCCGACCGCACCGCCGAGTTCGTACGCCTCCACGGCGACCGTCTCGACGCGCTGGTCGACCCTCAGGCGGACGACCGCTTCGGCTACTTCGGCCTGCGGACACTGCACAGCCGGTACCTGCTCCGACACCCGATCACCCGCCGGGTCGTGGAGACGCCCCAGCACTTCATGCTGCGCGTCGCAGCCGGTCTCGCCGAGGACGACACCATCCGCTCGGTGGACGAAGTCGCCGCGCTCTACGGGCTCATGAGCCGCCTCGACTACCTCCCCTCCTCCCCCACCCTCTTCAACTCCGGCACGCGGCACCCCCAGATGTCGTCCTGCTACCTCCTCGACTCCCCCAAGGACGAGCTGGACTCCATCTACGACCGCTACCACCAGGTCGCCCGCCTCTCCAAGCACGCCGGCGGCATCGGTATCGCCTACTCCCGCATCCGCGCCCGCGGTTCGCTCATCCGCGGCACCAACGGGCACTCCAACGGCATCGTCCCGTTCCTGAAGACGCTCGACGCCTCGGTCGCCGCCGTGAACCAGGGCGGCCGGCGCAAGGGCGCGGCGGCGGTCTACCTGGAGACCTGGCACTCGGACATCGAGGAGTTCCTGGAGCTGCGGGACAACACCGGTGAGGACGCCCGCCGTACGCACAACCTGAACCTCGCCCACTGGGTCCCGGACGAGTTCATGCGCCGCGTCAACGCCGACGAGCAGTGGTCGCTGTTCTCGCCCGCCGACGTGCCCGAGCTGGTCGACCTGTGGGGCGAGAAGTTCGACGCCGCCTACCGGGCGGCCGAGGCGAAGGGCCTCGCCAGGAAGACCATCCCGGCCCGTGACCTGTACGGCCGCATGATGCGCACCCTGGCGCAGACCGGCAACGGCTGGATGACCTTCAAGGACGCCGCCAACCGCACCGCCAACCAGACCGCGGAGCCGGGCCACGTCATCCACTCCTCCAACCTCTGCACGGAGATCCTGGAGGTCACCAGCGACGGGGAGACGGCGGTCTGCAACCTGGGGTCCGTCAACCTGGGCGCCTTTGTCGACAAGGCGACTCGTGACATCGACTGGGAGCGGCTGGACGCCACCGTCCGCACCGCCGTGACCTTCCTCGACCGCGTCGTCGACATCAACTTCTACCCGACCGAGCAGGCGGGCCGGTCGAACGCCAAGTGGCGTCCCGTCGGCCTCGGTGCCATGGGCCTGCAGGACGTCTTCTTCCAGCTGCGCCTGCCCTTCGACTCACCGGAGGCGAGGGAACTCTCCACCCGGATCGCCGAGCGCATCATGCTCGCCGCCTACGAGGCCTCCGCCGACCTGGCCGAGCGCAGCGGCCCGCTTCCCGCCTGGGAGAAGACCCGTACGGCCAAGGGTGTCCTCCACCCCGACCACTACGGCGTCGAGCTGACCTGGCCCGAGCGCTGGGCGGCCCTGCGGGAGCGCATCGCGACCACCGGCATGCGCAACTCCCTGCTCCTCGCCATCGCCCCCACGGCCACCATCGCCTCCATCGCGGGCGTGTACGAGTGCATCGAGCCGCAGGTGTCCAACCTGTTCAAGCGCGAGACGCTGTCCGGCGAGTTCCTCCAGGTCAACTCCTACCTGGTGAACGACCTCAAGAAGCTGGGCGTCTGGGACGCCCGCACCCGTGAGGCGCTGCGCGACGCGAACGGCTCGGTGCAGGACTTCGCCTGGATCCCGGAGGACGTACGGAAGCTGTACCGCACCGCCTGGGAGATCCCGCAGCGCGGCCTGATCGACATGGCCGCCGCCCGCACGCCGTTCCTCGACCAGTCCCAGTCCCTGAACCTGTTCCTGGAGACGCCGACCATCGGCAAGCTCTCCTCGATGTACGCGTACGCCTGGAAGTCGGGGCTGAAGACCACGTACTACCTGCGCTCGCGCCCGGCGACCCGCATCGCCCGCGCCGCACAGGCCCAAGCCACCGTCCCCGTCCAGCAGGCCGCCGACCCCGACGCGGTCGCCTGCTCCCTGGAAAACCCCGAGTCCTGCGAGGCCTGCCAGTAATGACCACCCGAAACCAGAACCTCCTCGACCCGGGCTTCGAGCTCACCCTGCGCCCCATGCGCTACCCCGACTTCTACGAGCGCTACCGGGACGCCATCAAGAACACCTGGACCGTCGAGGAGGTCGACCTCCACTCGGACGTCGCCGACCTCGCCAAGCTCAGCCCGGCCGAACAGCACCTGATCGGCCGTCTGGTGGCCTTCTTCGCGACGGGCGACTCGATCGTCGCGAACAACCTCGTGCTGACCCTCTACAAGCACATCAACTCCCCCGAGGCGCGTCTGTACCTGAGCAGGCAGCTCTTCGAGGAGGCCGTCCACGTCCAGTTCTATCTGACGCTCCTGGACACCTACCTCCCCGACCACGACGACCGGGCGGCGGCCTTCGCGGCCGTCGAGAACATCCCCTCGATCCGCGAGAAGGCGGAGTTCTGCTTCAAGTGGATCAACGAGGTGGAGAAGCTGGAGCGGCTGGAGACCCAGGCCGACCGGCGCCGTTTCCTGCTCAACCTGATCTGCTTCGCCGCGTGCATCGAGGGCCTGTTCTTCTACGGCGCCTTCGCCTACGTCTACTGGTTCCGCAGCCGGGGTCTGCTGCACGGCCTGGCGACCGGCACCAACTGGGTGTTCCGCGACGAGACCATGCACATGAGCTTCGCGTTCGACGTCGTCGACACCGTCCGCAAGGAAGAGCCGGAGCTCTTCGACGACCAGCTCCAGCAGCAGGTCACCGACATGCTCAGGGAGGCCGTCGAGGCAGAGCTGCAGTTCGCGCGCGACCTGTGCGGTGACGGCCTCCCGGGCATGAACACCGACTCGATGCGGCAGTACCTGGAGTGCGTCGCCGACCAGCGCCTGACGCGCCTCGGCTTCGCCCCGGTGTACGGCTCCGAGAACCCCTTCTCCTTCATGGAGCTGCAGGGCGTTCAGGAACTCACCAACTTCTTCGAGCGGCGTCCTTCGGCGTACCAGGTCGCGGTGGAGGGCACCGTCGACCTGGACGAGGACTTCTGACGCTGCGCCGCCCTCAACTGGCGGTCGATCCGGCGCTCGTGGAGGAGACCCACGAGCGCCGGACCCGCGAGGAGGACGAAGAGGACCAGGACGGTCACGAAACCGAGGAATGTGTTCATGCGGTAAGTCTCGTTCGGGCCGGACACTCCTGACAGTGGCAGGACTGCCGCACACCCTCGATTTACTGCCACTTCCGGGGCACACTGGCGGCATGCTGCGCAACGTGGCCGCCGTCCTGCTCGACGGCGTGCATCCCTTCGAACTCGGCGTCGTCTGCGAGGTCTTCGGCCTCGACCGCAGCGACGACGGTCTGCCGGTGTACGACTTCGGGGTGGTCTCGGCCGAGGGCCGGACGCTGAGCACCCATGTCGCCGGCTTCACGGTCTCGACCCCGTACGGCCTCGACCGGCTGGAGGAGGCCGACCTGATCGCCGTGCCGGCCTCGGACGCGAACCTCTCCCGCGACTATCCCCCCGAGCTGCTGGCCGCCCTGCGCCGGGCCGTCGAGCGGGGCACCCGGGTGCTCAGCGTCTGCTCCGGCGTCTTCGTGCTGGGCGCGGCCGGGCTGCTCGACGGGCGGCGCTGCGCCGGCCACTGGCGGCATGCGGAACTGCTCGCCCGGCGTTTCCCACGGGCGATCGTCGAGCCGGACGTGCTCTACGTCGACGAGGACCCGGTCATCACCTCCGCCGGCACGGCCGCCGGCATCGACGCCTGCCTGCACATCGTGCGCAAGGAGCAGGGCCCGGAGGTCGCCAACGGGATCGCCCGGCGCATGGTCGTACCCCCGCACCGGGACGGCGGTCAGGCGCAGTTCATCGAACGCCCGCTGCCCAGGTCCTCCTGCGACACCATCGGCGGGGTGCTGGCGTGGATGGACCAGCACCTCGACCAGGAGGTCACCGTCGAGCAGCTCGCCGCCCGCGCCCACATGTCCCCGCGCACCTTCGCCCGCCGCTTCCAGCAGGAGACGGGTACGACTCCCTACCGCTGGATCCTGCGCCAGCGCGTACTGCTGGCCCAGCGGTTGCTGGAGGCGACGGACGAGACGGTGGACGCGATCGCGGGCCGGACCGGCTTCGGCACCGCGGCCGCGCTGCGCCACCAGTTCGTACGGGCCGTGGGGACGACCCCGAACGCCTACCGGCGGGCGTTCCGGGGGCCGGAAGCGGCCTGAGCCGTCCGGCCCGTCACCTCGGCACCGGCCTCAGCAGCAGCCGCTGCGGGCGGAGTGTGATGCCCACACGCGTGGCGTCGTCGGAGCCGGCCACCTGCTCGAAGCGGTACTTCGTGGCCAGCGCCGCCGTGATCAGGGTCAGCTGGGCCATCGAGAAGTGGTCGCTGGGGCACTTGCGGTTGCCGACGCTGAACGGGCTCATGGCGTACTTGGGCACGTCCTTGACGCGTTCGGGAAGCCAGCGGTCGGGGTCGAACTCCAGGTGGTGCGCGTAGGACTTCGCGTCGCGCTGGATCGCGTACGGGCTGTAGACGATGTCGGCCCCGGCCGGAATGCGGTACCCGCCGAGTTCGGTGTCGGTGACCGCGCGTCGCGTCAATATCCATACGGCGGGGCGCAAACGCATGGCCTCGACGACGACATTATTGGTGTGTGTGAGCCTCCGGACGTCCTCGAATGCCACGCGCCGCCCACCGGTTACGGCTTCGACTTCGTCGCGCACCCGGTCTGTGTGTTCCGGATGTTCGGCGAGCATATGCAGCAGCCACATGATGGTGGAGGCGACGGTTTCGCTGCCGGGGGTGAGGATCGCGACGACCTGGTCGTGGATCTCCTGTTCCCCGATGGGCTTGCCATTGTCGTCCTTCGCTTCCAGCAAGGCCGTCAGCAAATCGTCCGGCTTTCGACCGGATGCGCGGCGTTCGACGATGATCTCGTCGACCAGGAGATGCAAATCGGCCAGGGCGCGGTTGAATGTGCGGTTGGGTGGGAGCGGCAGCCGGTAGAGCGGTCCGAGCGGGAGCACCATCCTCCGGTACATGCCGCGGAAGACGGTGGCGAGGGCGACGCACAGCCGCTCGGCCCGCTCGTCCATGTAGTCGCCGCGCAACAGACAGCGGGCCGCGATCCGCACGGCGACGCGGAAGGACTCGGAAGTGCAGTCGATGGTCTCGCCGGGCTTCCAGCGCTCGGTCAGCGCGTGCGCCTCCTCCTCCATGACCGGCCCGTAGGCGGGGATCGCGTCGAGCCGGAAGGCGGGCTGGACGGTGCGCCGCTGACGGCGGTGGACCGGACCGTTGGCGGTGGCCACCCCCTCCTTGCCGAGCAGGCCTTCGAGGGACTCCCACAGCGGACCGGCGATGATGTAGTCCGGGCTCAGCGCCACGGCGCCGGTGAGGGCCGGGGTGGTGGGCACGTACACCGTCTTCGGGCCGAGCTTGATGCGGACGACGTCGCCGTGGTCGCGCAGCCGGGACATGAAGGCCAGCGGGTCGCTCAGCAGCCTCGGACCGTGGCCGAGGACCGGGACGCCACCTCCCGCGAGGGGCGGCTCGCGCAACTGCGACACCTCCGGTGCCGCGGGCTTCACCGACTCGACGGTCATTTCTCACCTGCCGCTTCGTTGTTGACGTACGGGGGCGTTGACCGGTCGTCCCAGCTGTCGACCCTGTACCGGCCGGACTCGTGGTGGAACCAGTAGACGGAACTGAACCAGTTCCGCATATTGCAGACGCAGGCCCTGACGGCGGCGCTCAGTTCCTTTCCCCGCACCGTGCCGTCGGCGAGGTCGTCGGCGAACCGTAATGCGTCCCGCTCCGCGACGAGGAATTCCGCTATGCAGGTCTCGACGCGTCGCCGTACTTCCGCGATCGCCTCTTCGAGAGTCAGCCCCTCATGGGTGATGAGACTGATTCCCAGATTGTGCACCTCGTCGCCCGCTATTTCCTTCGGCAGCGAGCAGAGGTCGTTGTACCAGGCGGCGAATTCCTGGCTCAGCAGCGCCGCCCGTCGATAGGCCGGGTTTTTCCGTACCGCATCCGGGAGTTCACAGTCGGCGCTCGGCTCCAGCAGGTCGGTCCAGATCCAGTGCGCGAAGGTGAGCCGGCGCAGCGCGAGGTATTCCTCGACGGACGGGATGATTCCGTGGGTGCGGTTGTGGAACTCACGGTCGTACGCCTCGATCACCGCATGGAAGTGCCGGGCGAACCGGAGGCTCCATGTCACCGGCAGGAACGCGTACAGCCGCACCACACTGTCCGCGAATCCGGCGACCATGGGATCCTCGTGGTGCAGATGGTTCCCGGGGGAGTCGAGTGCCGTGTGCAACCGGCCCCTGAGCCGTCGCCAGGCGACGGGGCGGCCGTGGACGATGTCACGGTCGTGACGGTCGTCCCAGACGAAGAACCACGCGCTGAAGTCCGCTATCGCCTGCAGGACCTCGTCGGCGGCACCTATGTAGTACCCCGCCATGAGGTCGGTGTAGCACAGGCCGTCGGCATATTCCTCGACCTTGTCCGCCGGCATGAGACGCTTTTCGAGCAGCCAGGTGCGGGTCTTCTCCTGGAGCCGTGGCCAATACGGGTGCAGTTGTCGCGGAAACGCCGCCTCGATCACCGGGAGAGCGAGCGAGGGTGGAACTGGAACCTTGGTCGGTGTCGATGTGGTGCCGTGTAAGAAAGCATGCACGAACAAACCCCTCTCAGCCGCCAGTAGGCGCACCCCTCCCGCTGTGCCGGGCGTGCGCCCGTGCGTATCCCCGCACTCCCCATTCAGCACCACAACTGACCGGTCTGGGAACGGATTTGCTGCATTCACCACCCCACGATGCCGGAATTCTCCCCTTGTGTGACTTGTTGTGGATCACCGGGGGAACGTGGACGATCGAATGTGCGACGGACAGACGAACGGCGCCTGTTCGCGCAGGGAAGCGTGAACAGGCGCCGTGCGTACGGGACTTGAGAGGCCCCAGTCGATCCCGGACGGTCTCAGTCGTTCGCGACCACGGGGTAGCGGGGCTCGTTCTCGGCCATCTGCCGCAGCGCGTCCTTGCGTTCGCGCTTGGAGAGCCGGTCGATGTAGAGGTAGCCGTACAGGTGGTCGGTCTCGTGCTGCAAACACCGCGCGAAGTAGCCGGTGCCGCGCACCTTGATCGGGTTGCCCTTCTCGTCCTGCCCGGTCACCTCGGCGTAGTCGGGGCGGGCGAGCGGCGCGTACGCGGTGGGCACGGACAGGCAGCCCTCGTTGCTGTCGTCGAGGCGGCGCTTGTCGGCGGGCAGCTCGACGAGCCTGGGGTTGCAGACCACGCCGACGTGCCGGACGCCCTCGTCGTCGGGGCAGTCGTAGACGAAGACCTTCAGGTCGACGCCGATCTGGTTGGCGGCCAGGCCCACGCCCTCGGCGGTGCGCTGGCTGGCGAACATGTCCGCGACCAGCTGCTGGAGCTCCTCGCCGAAGTCGGTGACGTCCTTGCACTCCTTGTGCAGCACCGGGTTCCCGACCACCGTGATCGGCCGCGAGGTGCCGCGCTCCCGCCAGGCCGTCTCGCGCTCCTCGCAGTCCTCCGTGTCGATGACGTACCCGTCGTCGTCGACGGGGAGCACGCCCGCGTGCTGCTGATCGGTGTCCTGCTGCGCCATGACCGACGTACGCCTTCCTGGAAAAACGGGGGTGTGATGCTGATACAGGGTACGGCGGCCGTCAGCAGACCTCTTCCAGATCCCGCCAATCCCGGGAATCCGGACTGTCCGCGACCCAGCCGTCCAGCAGCCCCCGCACCAGCGAGGCCGGCGCGGCCACCCCGCACTCCCGCTCCGGCACCCACAGCTGCCCGTCGGTCCGGTGACCGAGCGGCCCGGGATGCCCCGGCTCACTGTGGTCGTGCGGGTCGAGATGCTCCCCGTCGCCCTCGTCCGACGGCATCCGGGACTCCGAGCACATCCGGCACAGCAGCCGCACGGACGACGACCAGTCCTCCGCGGCGAAACCGGCGTCGGCGGCGAGCTGCTCCAGGGCGTCCCGGTCGGCCTCGGTGGCGGCCTCCAGCAGGACGACCCAGGTGGGCACGGGCGAGGGCGCCCACAGCTCGATCTCGTCGAACACCGGGTAGGTGTGTCCCGTGGCGGTGATCCGCTCCCCGTGGGGCACCCCGTCGTGCAGCACGACCTCGCCCCAGCGCCGCCCCGAGGACGGCAGCGGAATGGACAGCACCTCCATCCGCGCCGGATCCAGCCGCCGCCCCCACACGACCTCGGCCTCCCCCTCGGGGGACAGCCGTACGGCCGCGCTGCCGAGGTCCATGCCGACCGGCTCACCGGTCTCCGTCACGTCCCCCGGCACCCGCAGCCCGTAGGCCTGCCAGGCCCGCCGGGCCAGCGGCCAGTCCTGCAGGGCCGTGGCGGCGATGCCGACGTTCCACCAGTCGGGCGCCCCGGCGTCCCGGTCGAGCAGTGCGACCGCGCGCAGCCCGGCCGCCCGCGCCTGCTCCCAGTCGTGCCGGAACTTGTGCAGCAGGGCCAGGTTGAACCAGGACTCCGACAGCCAGGGCTCCAGATCGGCGGCCCGCGTCAACAGTGCCCCCGCGTCCTCGTACCGGCCGTCGCCGATGAGCGTGAACGCACGGTCCGTCGCCTGCCGCCAAGAGGCGGAGGGCCGGTGCCGTCCCTTGCCGAAGATCCTCACGATTCCCGCCTGCCAGTTCCGTGGAGTGGGCTGGCTGTGCCTTTCTGCGCCCCCGGACACCTGCTCAAGCGCATCAAACCACGTACGGCTTGAAGGGCGCTCATTACCCATGGGTTACCCAGCCTCGGGCAGAGTCAGACAACCTCTGGAGAGCACCCGGGCCAGCGATTCGACCACGTCCGGCGCGTACTCTCCCGCCGTGCCGAGCCGCAGCTCCTCCAGCGCCGTGAGCGCCCCGCCGGGCCCGGCGTTCCGGGCCTTCTCCTCGTACGCGTTGACGGCCCGCACGATCCGTGCGGCCAGTGGCTGTTCCCGGTAGGGGTCGGCCTGCCGCTCCACGACCACCGCGACCGCCCCGTCGACCCCGGTCTGCCGTACGACGGCCCCGCCGAGCAGCGCGATCCGCCGCTGTTCCTCGGCGGGCAGGCCGGCCGTGGCCCCGGCCGGGACCGGGTCGACCAGGCTGAGTTGCCCGATGTCGTGCATGAGGGCGGCGTACTCCAGCACGGTCAGTTCGGGACCGGACAGCCCCATGTCACGTCCTACGGCCTCGCTGAGGGCGGCGACGCGGCGGGCGTGCCCGGTCGGGGTGTACCCGGCGACCTCGGTGGCCCGGGCGAGGGAGGCGATGGTCTGCCGGTAGGTGGCGCGGACGGCGGCGTACCGCCGGTAGGAGAGCTGGGTGAGCAGCAGCGGCACGGAGAAGACGGGCAGCGCCCACAGCCCCACGACGGCCACCGCCAGCGCCATCACCGCGCCCGTCGCGCACACGGCGGACGCGATGCCGAGCATTCCCCGCAGTTCCTCGCGCAGCAGCGGCCCGAAGGGCCACCGGGTACGGGAGTGCGCCAGCGCGGCGGCGAGCACGGCGTCGCACAGGACGGTCAGGGCGAGGAGTGCCAGCAGCAGCAGTGCGTAGGCGTGGCCGCCCCACCCCTCGAACGTGCCCCGGGCGTACAGCGGCTGGAAGCACACGGCGGCGAAGGCGACGGTGAGCAGACGCCGGGCGACATGGTCGGCCGTCGGCCCCCGCCCGCGCGCGATGTGCGGCACGCTCCCGACGAGCACGCCGGCGAGGACGACGGTGACGGCCTGGCACACGCCGTGGTGCGTGGGCTGCGCGGCGTCCTCCCCCAGCAGGGCGTACGACAGCGCCCCGGCGGCACCCAGCGGCGCGGCCTCCCTTGCGTGCGCCCCCGGAAAGGGGGTCCCCCCGGCTCTGGCGACGCCGAGCGCCTGGGGGCGGATGAGCTCGCCGAGGGCGACGACACCACCGAAGGCGAGGGCGGCGGGCCGCTCCTGAAGACCGGTCCACAGCACGGTGGCGAACGAGCCGAGGCCCACGAGGGCGGCGGAGGCATGCACGAGGAGGAGCACGGCAGGGGCGCGGGACGCGGTCATGGAACACTCCGGTCGGCGCTCTGCCGGGCCCCGGCCGTGGGCACGGGACGCTCAGGAGCCCGAGGGCCCCCCTCCTCGTCGGCCGTCACCGCCGGACGCCACCCGCACCGCCCGACGGCCCGCCCCAGGGCCTGGACCATCCGCGGGTCGAACTGGGACCCCGCGCACCGCTCCAGTTCCTCCAGGGCGGCCGCGATGGGCCGGGCCCGGCGGTAGCACCGTGTGGACGTCATCGCGTCGAAGGCGTCGGCGACGGCCACGATCCGCGCCGACTCCGGGATCTGGTTGCCGACCAGCCCGTACGGGTAGCCGCTTCCGTCCAGCCGCTCGTGGTGGTGCAGCACCGCGGCCCGGGCCTCCCCGAGGAAGGAGATCCCGCGCACCATCTCGTGTCCGTACTCGGGATGCAGTTCGATCACGCGCCGCTCCTCGGGGGTGAGCGGTCCGTTCTTGCGCAGCAGCCGCGTGGGCACCCCCAGCTTCCCCACGTCGTGCAGGATCCCCGCGAACCGCAGCACCTCGACCCGCTCGTCCGGCATGCCCAGCTCGCGCGCGATCATCATCGAGGCCTGCCCGACCCGTTCGCTGTGCCCGCGCGTGTACTCGTCCTTGATGTCGACGGCCTGCACCAGCGCCCGGATGGTCGCCTGGTGCGCCGCCCGCTCCCGGTGGTACTGCGCGAACGCCCACCACGACACGCACATCGGCAGCAGGACGAGCAGCGCGGCGACGGGTCCGTACGGGCTGCGCCACAGCACGGCCATCATCAGCCCGGCGAGCCCGTGCACGGCCACCGGCGCCAGCGAGCGCAGGAACTGGCCCCGCCAGGCCCGCCACAGCGGCACCCGTTCGGCCAGGGCCAGGATGCCCCCGTCCAGCAGGGCCAGCACCACACAGAACGTGAGCACCGCGGCCCCGGCCGACACGAGCGCGTACGGGAAGTCGCACGCCACGACCGCGTCCCGGCCGTCGAGCGCCCTGTGCACCCGGGCCGCCGTCCACACCGCGACGGCGAGCTGGGCCGCCCGCCAGATCCGCCGCAGCGCGTAAGGCCGCTGCTCGACCGGGGACAGCAGCGCTCCCGGCAGCGGGACGAGCGCGGCGGCGGCCGGCGGCAGCAGGAAGGCCCCGGCGAGCAGCACGGGGTAGAAGGTCCCGACGAACCGGGACCGGGCGACGTACTCGCAGCCGGCGTACAGAGCGGCGAGCAGCGCGACCGCCCACCAGTGGGCGTGCGGCGCCGGCAGTGGGCGCAGACAGAGCAGGGCGACGAGCAGGACACCGGCGACGTACGCACGTGCCCGTGCCGGTACCGCCTCCATGAGCCCCTCCCCCGGCCGTGCTTGTCAGGCTCGGAGCCTAGGGTGGCCAGGGGGGCCTCCGCGGGCCGATAACCCGCGGATTAGCACGTTCGAGTGACGACTATCCGTTCACGCATGGGGAAAGCGCCCATACGGAGAGGTGGAGGGGGCGTTCAGGACTCCTGAGAAGCCGGCGGAGCCGCGGTGACGTCGTGTTCCGGCACGGCCTGCCCCGACCGGATCAGATCGATCCGCCCCATGACCTTGGCCCGCAGGTCGCCCGGCACGTCGTCATGCCCGCAGCACCGCTTGACGAGCTTCTTCACGGCCTGCTCAAGCCCGTACTTCTCCAGGCACGGCGAGCACTCCTCGAAGTGATGCTCGAACTTCACACAGTCGGCATCCGGCATCTCACGGTCGAGGAACTCGTAGAGATGATCGAGGATCTCGCTGCAATCCGTCTCGTGCGGCTCACCGCAGCTCATGACCCCGAGCCTTTCGCTTCGTTCGACTCTCCGGCCCCGGCCGGAACCAGCCCCCGCTCACGGGCGTAGTCCTGCAGCATGTCGCGCAGTTGACGGCGGCCCCGGTGCAGCCGGGACATGACCGTGCCGATGGGTGTCCCCATGATGTCGGCGATCTCCTTGTAGGCAAAGCCCTCGACGTCCGCGAGATACACGGCGATGCGGAACTCCTCGGGAATCGCCTGGAGCGCCTCCTTCACGTCCGAGTCGGGCAGATGGTCGAGCGCCTGCGACTCCGCGGAGCGCAGACCGGTCGACATGTGCGACTCGGCGCGGGCGAGCTGCCAGTCCTCGATCTCCTCGGCCGCGCTGCGCTGCGGTTCACGCTGCTTCTTGCGGTACGAGTTGATGAAGGTGTTGGTGAGGATCCGGTACAGCCACGCCTTGAGGTTGGTGCCCTCACGGAACTGGTGGAAGGACGCATACGCCTTGGCGTACGTCTCCTGCACCAGGTCCTCGGCGTCGGCGGGGTTGCGCGTCATGCGCAGGGCGGCCGAGTACATCTGGTCGAGGAACTCAAGCGCGTCCCGCTCGAAGCGCGCGCTGCGCTCGGCGGTCGTCTCCGCGCCCGTGCTGCCCTGGCCCTCGGGCTGCTCCGCCTGGCCGTTCTCGGTCCCTGCGTCGGTCCCAGTGACCGGACCCACCTCCTCCAGCGATCTCGTGAAACCGAAAGCGGTCTCACTCGAATCGGAGGATAGACGACCGGCGGTCGTGGACGCTTGCCGATTCGGTCCGCCCGCCGCCCGAACAGAGGCGGTCCTGGCCGCGTGCAGCACCGTCCAGTCCAGGTCGGCGCGGCTGCTGCGGCTCGGGCAGAAAATCGAACCCATGCGGCGGACTTCCTCTCCTAAGACGTGGGTGCTGGTCTCAGCACGTACGTCCGCCACAACAGCGCTCGGTGGCTCGGCATTCCCGGCGCTTCACCCCAGTGACCCGGTCCACTCGACGACGGCGTCGGTGACGACCGCCAGCGCCTGGTCCTGGGTGATGTCCGCCCTCTTCGGCACGGAGAGACCATGGTCGCCGTACGGCACCTCGACCAGCTCGTGGTCGCCGTCCGGGAACTCCTCCGGCTTCCCGAACGGGTCGTTCCCGCCCTGGACGACGAGGGTGGGCACCCCGGCGCCGAGCAGCTCCGTGGCGCGGGACTTCTCTGGCTTGCCCGGCGGGTGGAGCGGGAAGCTGAGCGCGAGGACGGCGCGCGCCCCCAGCTCGGCGGCGGTGCGGCAGGCGACGCGGGCCCCGGCGCTGCGGCCGCCGGAGATCACCGGCAGGCCCGGCTCGGCCAGCGCGGGCCAGACACCCCGCCATCCGGCGTCCAGGGTCTTCGGCGCGGGCGCCACCTTCTTGCCGGCCACCCGCCAGGGCTGCTCGACGAGGGCGACGGTCACGCCGTGGGCGGGCAGCACGGCCGCCAGCGCCTTGAGATCACGGGCCTCGATGCCACCGCCGGCGCCGTGGCTCGCCGCAAGCACGAGCCGGGGCTTGTGCGCCGGGTGCCAGGTGACGCGGGCGGTTCCCGCCTCGGTCTCGACGGTCTCGCTGGTCACGTCTGCCACCTCAGTCACCTGGGCCACCTGTCACTTCTGTCACATCGGTCACGCGTCACAGCAGTTCCGCAGTTCCGCAGTTCCGCAGTTCCGCAGTTACAGCAGTTACATCGGTCATCTCAGAAGAGTGTGCCCTCTTCCGGCGCCTCCAGCTCCTTGAGCAGTTCCGGGCCGTTGTTGCGGACGTTGCTCACGGCCGTGGTCACGGGGTACGCCCGCATCAGTCCGGCGGGCGGGGGTGCCAGCAGCGACGTCAGGTCGTCGGGGTCCGTGCGTGCCGGGTCCAGCCAGGCGTCCCACCGGTCCTGCGTCAGCATCAGCGGCATCCGGGGGTGGATGTCGGCCAGCGTCCGGGGCCCGTCCGCCGGTGCCACCGCGAGCGGGGACTTCTCGGCCTCGGTCGTGATCACGGAGCAGGTCACCCACCAGGCCTGCGGATGGTCGTCCGGCAGGGTCCTGTCCCGCCAGAACTCGTACAGCCCCGCCATCGCGAACACCGACCCGTCGGCCGGCGTCACGAAGTAGGGCTGCTTCCGGGGCCGCTTCTTCTTCCCCTCGACCTCCAGCTCCCGCTCCTGCGTGCCGGTGACCCACTCGAAGTAGCCGTCGGCGGGCAGGATGCAGCGCCGGGCGGCGAAGGCGCGCCGGTACGACGGCTTCTCGTGCACGGTCTCCGCCCGCGCGTTGATCATCCGGGCGCCGCCCTCCGGGGTCTTGGCCCAGGACGGCACCAGCCCCCACTTCAGCTTCCGCAGCTGCCGAACCGGCCGCGGGTCGTCCGCGTCCTTCAGAGGGCGGTCGAGGACGGCGTAGACCTCCTTGGTGGGGGCCACGTTGTAGTCGGGCGCCAGGGTCTCCTTCGGGTCCCACTTCTCGATCTCAAAGATTCCTGCGAGATCCTCGGGCCTACGACTCGCTGCATACCGTCCGCACATACGTGCCACACTGCCAGACTCCGCGCGACCACGAGGAGCCCTCACTGAACATGGACCACCTCGCATCGGCCTCCCTCGCCTCCCTCTGGGACGAGGTCTCCGGCACCCAGCCCGACCCCGACCTGTGGGTGGTGATCGCGACCCTGGTCGCCGCACTCGCCGTCGTCGTACCGCACGGCCTGTGGCGCATAGCGCGCAACGCCATCACCATCGCCCACGAGGGCGGCCACGGGCTCGTGGCGCTGCTCACCGGCCGCACCCTGACCGGCATCCGCCTCCACTCGGACACCAGCGGCCTGACCGTCAGCCGCGGCAAGCCGTACGGCATCGGCATGATCCTCACCGCGGCCTCCGGCTACACCGCGCCGCCCCTGCTGGGCCTGGGCGGCGCCGCCCTGCTGGCGGCGGGCCGCATCACCCTGCTGCTGTGGGTGGCCACGTTCCTGCTGGTGGCGATGCTGGTGATGATCCGGAACGCGTACGGGGCGCTGACCGTGATCGTCACCGGCGGCACGTTCGTCCTGGTGTCCTGGCTGGCCGGGCCCCAGGTGCAGGCGGCGTTCGCCTACGCGGTGGTGTGGTTCCTGCTGCTGGGCGGGGTGCGCCCGGCGTTCGAGCTGCAGGCGAAGCGGTCACGGGGAGGGGCCGGGGACTCGGACGCGGACCAGTTGTCGCGGCTCACCCATGTCCCGGCGGGGTTGTGGCTGTTCCTGTTCCATGCCGTGTCGCTGTGTTCGCTGATCGGTGGAGGCAGGTGGCTGCTGGAGATATGACGCGCCCGCAGCGGCGCAGTCGCGGGGCGCGGGGCAGTATCGATATGCGGCTTCGCCGGGTGGCGCGACCAGCTCCGAAGGCGCCGCACCCGAACGACGGCCGGCACACCCCCCTCCTTATAAAGTGGGGCCATGGCCCCGAACGACGCACACACCGCCCTCTGGCCCGCCCCGCACGCGAGCGGAGCCGTCGACGCGACGGTCCACGTGCCCGGGTCCAAGTCGGTCACCAACCGCGCCCTGGTTCTCGCCGCCCTCGCGTCCGAGCCCGGTTGGCTGCGCCGTCCGCTGCGCTCCCGCGACACCCTGCTGATGGCCGGCGCCCTGCGTGCGATGGGCGTCGAGATCGAGGAAGGGGTCGGCCCGGACGGCACCGGCGAAGCCTGGCGGGTGTTCCCCACGGACCTGCGCGGCCCCGCCACGGTCGACGTCGGCAACGCCGGCACGGTGATGCGCTTCCTGCCGCCGGTCGCCGCGCTCGCCGACGGCCCCGTCCGCTTCGACGGGGACCCGCGCTCCTACGAGCGTCCCCTGCACGGCGTGATCGACGCGCTGCGCCGGCTCGGCGCCCGCATCGACGACGACGGGCGCGGCGCGCTGCCGATGACCGTGCACGGCGGCGGCGCCCTGGAGGGCGGGCCGGTCGCGATCGACGCGTCCTCGTCGTCGCAGTTCGTCAGCGCCCTGCTGCTGTCCGGTCCGCGCTTCAACCAGGGCGTCGAGGTGCGCCACACCGGTTCGGCGCTGCCCTCCATGCCGCACATCCGCATGACCGTCGACATGCTGCGCGCGGTCGGCGCCCAGGTGGACACCCCGGAGTCGGGCGGCGAGCCCAACGTCTGGCGGGTCACGCCGGGCGCCCTGCTCGGCCGGGACCTGACCATCGAGCCGGACCTGTCCAACGCCCAGCCGTTCCTGGCGGCGGCGCTGGTGACCGGCGGCAAGGTCGTCATCCCGGACTGGCCGGCCCGTACCACCCAGCCGGGTGACCGGCTGCGCGAGATCTTCACCGAGATGGGCGGTTCCTGCGAGCTCACCGACTACGGCCTGGTCTTCACCGGTTCCGGCTCGATCCACGGCATCGACGTCGACCTGGGCGAGGTCGGCGAGCTCACCCCGGGCATCGCGGCCGTCGCCGCCCTCGCGGACTCCCCCTCGACCCTGCGCGGGGTGGCGCATCTGCGCCTGCACGAGACGGACCGCCTGGCCGCGCTCACCAAGGAGATCAACGAGCTCGGCGGCGACGTCACCGAGACCGCGGACGGCCTGCACATCCGCCCGCGCCCGCTGCACGGCGGGACCTTCCACACCTACGAGGACCACCGCATGGCCACGGCGGGCGCGATCATCGGCCTCGCGGTCGACGGGGTGCGGATCGAGAACGTGGCGACGACGGCGAAGACCCTGCCGGACTTCCCCGAGCTGTGGGCCGGGATGCTCGGGGCATAGGGGTCTCGCCATGCGCCGCTACGGCAAGCACACCGACGAGGACGACATCCGCACGCGCCCCAACCGCAAGGGCAACCGGCCCCGGACGAACATCCGGCCGAAGCACGAGGACGCCGCCGAGGGCATGGTCCTCACCGTGGACCGGGGCCGGCTGACCTGCCTCGTCGACGGCCGGGTCGTCATGGCGATGAAGGCACGGGAACTGGGCCGCAAGGCGGCGGTCGTCGGCGACCAGGTGGCGCTGGTCGGCGATCTGTCCGGCACGAAGGACACGCTCGCGAGGATCGTCCGCATCGAGGAGCGCACATCGGTACTGCGCCGGACGGCGGACGACGACGATCCGTACGAGCGTGTGGTCGTCGCCAACGCCGACCAACTCGCCATCGTCACCGCCCTCGCCGACCCCGAGCCGCGCCCCCGCCTGATCGACCGCTGTCTGGTCGCGGCGTACGACGGCGGTCTGGAACCGCTGCTGGTGATGACGAAGTCGGACCTCGCCCCGCCGGACAAACTCCTGGAGCTGTACGGGGACTTGGACATCCCGTATGTCGTCACCAGCCGCGGGGAGCTGGAGAACGGCGACGCGGCGGACCGGGTGCGCGAGCATCTGGACGGCAAGATCACGGCCTTCGTGGGCCACTCCGGCGTCGGCAAGACGACCCTGGTCAACGCACTGGTTCCGGAGGACCGCCGCCGACTGACCGGCCATGTGAACGCGGTGACGGGCCGCGGCCGCCACACGACGACCTCGGCTCTCGCGCTGCCCCTGGCCGGCGACGACGGGTGGGTCATCGACACCCCGGGCATCCGGTCGTTCGGCCTCAACCACGTCGACCCGTCCCGAGTGATCCACGCCTTCCCCGACCTGGAACCCGGCACCGAGGGCTGCCCGCGCGCGTGCAGTCACGACGAGCCGGACTGCGCGCTGGACGAGTGGGTGGCCGAGGGGCACGCCGATCCGGCGCGGCTGTACTCGCTGCGCAGACTGCTGGCGACCCGGGAGCGCCGCGAAGGCGACTGACCTCCGCGTTGTTTGTCTCCGCGTGAGATCGGTAAGTGCATAATCGCACCGAGCCGGAGCCCGACGACGCGGTCACAGAACGTGGGGACACAGGAGGACGACACATGGCGTGGCTGCTGGTCATCGTGGCCGGGTTCCTCGAAACCGGCTTCGCCGTGTGCCTGAAGCTGTCACACGGCTTCACCCGCCTCTGGCCGACCGTGGCCTTCTGCATATTCGCGCTCGGCAGCTTCGGCCTGCTGACCCTGTCCCTGAAGAAGCTCGACGTCGGCCCCGCCTACGCCGTGTGGACCGGCATCGGTGCGGCGGGCACGGCGGTCTACGGCATGGTGTTCCTCGGCGACCTTGTGTCGACCCTGAAGATCGTCTCGATCAGCCTGGTGATCATCGGCGTGATCGGGCTGCAGCTGTCGGGGTCGGCGCACTAGGGTCTGTCAGACAGGCCCTAGGACGCGCGGGCCTGGTTCTGGGTCGCGTGCGGCTGTCCCGGCGTCAGCTGGCGGTGCAGGGCATTGCGTACGAGGTCCGCCACGCCGCCCTCACCCGGGGGTGCCGCCACGCAGGACAGGGCGAGACGGACCGCCAGTTCGCAGGAGCGGGCCAGGTCGGCGGTGTCCGACTTGGGCGTGCCGGACCCGGACAGGACGGCCACGGCGCGGTCGCGAACGAGGGCCACGAGGTCGCCGGGCGAGGGCAGCGGGCCGTCGGCCCGGCGTTGTGCCGGTACGGCGCTCGACGACGGGACCGCCTTCAGTGTCGGGGAGGGCAGCCGTTCGCTCCAGCAGCCGGTGAGCATGGCGCGCACTAACACGTTCTCGCGGGCCGCCGACGTGGTCCACTCCGCGGTCGCGGTCAGCCGTTCTCGGGGGTCGCTGTGGGTGGCGAGCGCCCGCTCGACGCCGGCGAGGTAACCGTCGGCCTCCCTCCGCACCAGCGCCCGAGCAAGCCCGTCCTTGCTTCCGAACTCGTTGTACAGCGTCTGCCGGGACACTCCGGCCGTCGCGGCCACGTCCACCATCCGCACAGCGGACCACGGCCGACGCGCCAGCGCCGCGTAGGCGGCGTCGAGCAGGGACTCCCGCGCTGCAGGCATCATCGCCTCCCTCGGGGCGAGCGGCTCTGCGCCCAGATTTGACGCGCTCGGAAGCACTGTCAAGGGTTCGCGAGCGCACGCGTGGGCTCCCTTCACCCACCATGAGCCACTCAGCCGACTGCGGTCGTGTATCCCGAGTGACTGCTGGCAGTCATGGGACGCCTGTGGCTGCTGCTGAGATGGTGCGCCGACATGGAGCGTCGCGGGTGGCTGCGCGGGGTCGGCACATGCGGGACGAGGCGGCCGGCCTGCCACCGTGACTGCGGCCGGCGGTGCCCATGGGCGGCGTCGCGGGTGGCAGCGGCGATCGCAGCGTGCACAGCAGCCGACCTCGGCACCCCGAAGGCGGTGCCGACGCAGTGGGCGGTACTCGCACCCGCGTGCCCGGCCGCGGGCAGTGTCGCCGCTGAGGCGGCGGGCACAGCGGCACCGTGTCGCGCCGGGACGCGCAACCCGCGCGGCCACCGCCGCGCCGTGCACGGCGTGCCGGGGCGCGGACGGACTCGCACCGTGCACGCCACAGGCGCCGCGCCGCACGCCCACGCCCCGGCACGCCGTGCACTCCGCAGGCGCCGCCCCCGTACGCCTCGCCCCCCACCACGCGCCCCCGGGGCGCCTACTGATCACAGCCCCCCATAGCCCCACCCCGACCACGGCAGATACCGTTCCTTGCATGCCCGACTACCTCGACGACCTCCGCTTCGCCCACGTCCTCGCGGACGCCGCCGACGCGGCGACGATGGACCGCTTCAAGGCCCTCGACCTCAAGGTGGAGACCAAGCCGGACATGACCCCGGTGAGCGAGGCGGACAAGGCCGCCGAAGAACTCATCCGCGGCCACCTCCAGCGCGCCCGCCCCCGCGACGCGATCCTCGGCGAGGAGTACGGCATCGAGGGCACCGGCCCCCGCCGCTGGGTGATCGACCCGATCGACGGCACCAAGAACTACGTACGGGGCGTCCCCGTCTGGGCCACCCTCATCGCCCTGATGGAGGCCGGCGAGGGCGGCTACCAGCCCGTCGTGGGCGTCGTCTCCGCCCCCGCCCTCGGCCGCCGCTGGTGGGCCGCGAAGGACCACGGCGCCTTCTCCGGCCGCAATCTGACCTCTGCCTCCCGGCTGCACGTCTCCCGCGTCTCGAAGCTCTCCGACGCCTCCTTCGCGTACTCCTCGCTCAGCGGCTGGGAGGAGCAGGGCCGCCTGGACGGTTTCCTGGATCTGACCCGCGAAGTGTGGCGCACGCGCGCGTACGGCGACTTCTGGCCGTACATGATGGTCGCCGAGGGCTCGGTCGACTTCTGCGCCGAGCCGGAGCTGTCCCTGTGGGACATGGCCGCGAACGCGATCATCGTGACGGAGGCCGGCGGCACCTTCACCGGCCTCGACGGCCGCCCCGGCCCGCACAGCGGCAACGCGGCGGCGTCCAACGGCCTGCTGCACGACGAGTTGCTGGGGTATCTCAACCAGCGCTACTGAAAAGCCCAGGGCGTAGGGATACGCCCCCTCCCGGCCGCAGGCGCCCCCTTGTTGACCCGCGCTTTACCTGCCACCCTGAGGGTCCGCCCACTTGTGAATTTGTGAATCCCTGAACGAACCGAACGACCGGAGTTCGGTGAGCCGCGGGGATTCCGAGGAGGTGGCTCCACCCATGCTCGTCCGTGACGCCATGAGCACCGTGGTCCTCACCATCGGCCCCGCCCACACCCTCCGCCAGGCCGCCGCGCTGATGTCCGCCCGCCGTGTCGGCGCGGCCGTGGTCCTCGACCCCGACGCCGGCGGCATCGGCATCCTCACCGAACGCGACATCCTCAACTCCGTCGGCCTGGGCCAGGACCCCGACTCCGAGCACGCCCACGCCCACACCACCACGGACGTCGTGTTCGCCGCCCCGTCCTGGACCCTGGAGGAGGCGGCCCACGCCATGGCGCACGGCGGCTTCCGCCACCTCATCGTCCTGGACCGGGGCGGGCCCGCCGGCATCGTCTCGGTCCGCGACATCATCCGCTGCTGGGTCCCCGTACGGCCGGAGGTCCGGCAGGCCCAGCAGGTACCCGCCTGAGCAGCCGACGTACGGGCCGAGCACGCGAAACGAACGGGCCGGACCCCCTTGTCCGGGGAGTCCGGCCCGCCGCTACCTCGCGATCAGCCGCTTCGTCGTGATCAGACGAGGTCGAACCGGTCGAGGTTCATGACCTTGACCCAGGCCTCGACGAAGTCGGTCACGAACTTCTCCTTCGCGTCGTCGCTCGCGTAGACCTCCGCGAGCGCGCGCAGCTCGGAGTTCGAGCCGAAGACCAGGTCGGCACGGCTGCCGGCCCACTTGACCTCGCCCGTGGCGGCGTCGCGGCCCTCGAAGGCGGTCTGGTCCTCGGAGGTCGCCTTCCACGTCGTGCCCAGGTCGAGCAGGTTGACGAAGAAGTCGTTGGTCAGCACACCCGGGGTCCTGGTGAAGACGCCGAGCTGCGACTGCTGGTGGTTCGCGCCCAGGACCCGCAGGCCACCGACGAGAACCGTCATCTCGGGAGCGCTCAGGGTCAGCAGGTTCGCCCTGTCGAGCAGCAGGTACTCGGCGGGCAGACGGTTGCCCTTGCCGAGGTAGTTGCGGAACCCGTCGGCGGCCGGCTCCAGCGCGGCGAACGACTCGGCGTCGGTGTGCTCCTCCGTCGCGTCCACACGACCCGGGGTGAAGGGAACCTCGATCTCGAAGCCCGCTTCCTTGGCGGCCTTCTCGACGGCGGCGGCGCCACCGAGCACGATCAGGTCGGCCAGGGAGACCTTCTTGGCGCCGGAGTTGAACTCCTGCTGGATGCCCTCCAGGACCCGCAGCACCTGAGCCAGCTGGTCCGGGTCGTTGACCTCCCAGCTGCGCTGCGGCTCCAGGCGGATACGGGCGCCGTTGGCGCCGCCGCGCTTGTCGCTGCCGCGGAAGGTGGAGGCCGAGGCCCACGCGGTGGACACGAGCTGCGAGACGCTCAGACCCGACTCCAGGACCTTGGTCTTGAGGGTCGCGATGTCCTCGGCGTCGATGACCTCGCCCTCGGCCTCCGGCAGCGGGTCCTGCCACAGCAGGGTCTCCTCCGGGACCTCAGGACCGAGGTACAGCGACTTCGGGCCCATGTCGCGGTGGGTCAGCTTGTACCAGGCACGGGCGAAGGCGTCCGCGAACTGGTCGGGGTTCTCGTAGAAGCGACGCGAGATCTGCTCGTAGATCGGGTCGAAGCGCAGCGACAGGTCGGTGGTGAGCATCGTCGGGCGGTGCTTCTTCGACGGGTCGTGCGCGTCCGGGATGATCTCCGGGGCGTCCTTCGCCACCCACTGGTGGGCGCCGGCCGGGCTCTTGGTGAGCTCGTACTCGTACTCGAAGAGGTTCTTGAAGAACCCGTTGCTCCACTGGGTCGGGGTCGTGGTCCAGGTGACCTCCAGGCCGGACGTGATGGCGTCCGCGCCCTTGCCCGTGCCGTAGGTGCTCTTCCAGCCCAGGCCCTGCTCCTCCATGGAGGCGGCCTCGGGGTCGGGGCCCACGTGATCGGCCGGGCCGGCACCGTGGGTCTTGCCGAAGGTGTGACCACCGGCGATCAGGGCGACGGTCTCCTCGTCGTTCATCGCCATGCGGCGGAACGTCTCACGGATGTCGCGGGCCGCGGCGATCGGGTCCGGGTTGCCGTTCGGACCCTCCGGGTTGACGTAGATCAGACCCATCTGGACCGCGCCGAGCGGGTTCTCCAGCTCGCGGTCGCCGGTGTAGCGCTGGTCGTCGAGCCAGGTGGTCTCGGGACCCCAGTAGACGTCCTCCTCGGGCTCCCAGACGTCCTCGCGGCCGCCGCCGAAGCCGAAGGTCTGGAAGCCCATCTGCTCCAGTGCGACGTTGCCGGTGAGGATCAGGAGGTCGGCCCAGGAGATGCTCTGGCCGTACTTCTTCTTGACCGGCCACAGCAGACGGCGGGCCTTGTCGAGGTTGCCGTTGTCGGGCCAGCTGTTGAGCGGGGCGAAGCGCTGCTGGCCGGCGCCGGCGCCGCCACGGCCGTCGCTGATCCGGTAGGTACCGGCGCTGTGCCAGGCCATGCGGACCATCAGCGGGCCGTAGTGGCCGAAGTCGGCGGGCCACCAGTCCTGCGAGGTGGTCAGCACCTCGGCGATGTCCCGTTTCACGGCCGCGAGGTCGAGGTTCTTGAAGGCCTCGGCGTAGTCGAACTCCTCGCCGAGCGGGTTGGCCACGGCCGGGTTCTTGGCGAGGATCTTCAGGTTGAGCCGTTCCGGCCACCACTGGCGGTTTCCGCCGCCCTGAGTCGGGTGCGGGGCGCGCCCGTGCGCGACCGGGCAGCCACCTGCGCCCTCCGTCTTCGCGTCAGTGACGATTGCGTCGTGGTTCTCGGACATGGAAATCCTTCCAGACTGGGCGGATCACGGTGCTCAGGAACTGCGGGCGGGGAAACAGTCGCGGCGCAGGCCACGAGCGCGGCCGGCACCGGCGACGACACCGGACGACCAGCGCACGACGGCCTCATCCACGGAGGGACGGAAGACACTGCCCAGGCGATCACGCATCACCGCCACCCCCGGGCCGGTCCACCGCGAGCCTTCGGTGTTGGTCGGGGTTCCGGGATGCGGTCATGGCGTCAACGTCACTTCTGCCTGTTCCTGTGGCTTGGCCAACGGCGATGCCGATCCTACAATGGACATTGTCTAAGTCAAGTGACGCTCCAAAGTCACACCCACTCGGGACCTGGTCCCCATGCTGTTAGGCTGATTTGTATGAGTGACCTTCTGGAACGGCTGCGCGGACGCGGATGGCGGATGACCGCGCAGCGGCGCGTCGTGGCAGAGGTCCTCGACGGCGAACACGTCCACCTGACAGCCGACGAGGTCCATGCGCGGGCCGTCGCCAAGCTGCCCGAGATCTCCCGGGCGACCGTCTACAACACGCTGGGCGAGCTGGTCTCGCTCGGCGAGGTGCTGGAGGTCGCCACGGACAAGCGCGCCAAGCGGTACGACCCGAACGCGCACCGTCCGCACCACCACCTGGTCTGCGCCCAGTGCGGCGCGATCCGCGACGTCCACCCGATGGGCAACCCGCTGGCCGATCTCCCCGACTCGGAGCGCTTCGGCTTCACGGTCTCGGACGTCGAGGTGACGTACCGCGGCATCTGCCCGAACTGCGCATCGGCGTAGCAGCGCATGCGAAGGCCCCGGCACCGATGCGGTGCCGGGGCCTTCCGCTGCCCGCGCTTGCTGCCACCGTCAGATACGACGCCGTTCGGGCCTCGACGCCCGAACGCACCGAGGGCCGGAGTCCTTTCGGACTCCGGCCCTCGGCCTTCAGTAGCGGGGACAGGATTTGAACCTGCGACCTCTGGGTTATGAGCCCAGCGAGCTACCGAGCTGCTCCACCCCGCGTCGGTGAATGCAACGTTACGTCAAGGACGCGGACAGAAGCAAATCAATGGGCGACCGCCTGTCCGGGCAGGTCAGCACGCTCAGCCCGGCGCGCCCATCGACGCCGGTCCGATCGTCGGCCCGTCCGAAGCCGGCCCCGACGGCAACGTCGGCGGCGGGGCAGTCCCGCGCCCGGCCCCCGCACAGCCCCCGTCAAGCCGTCAGCTCCTGCCGCAGCGCGTCCCGCAGCCGAGCCGCCCGCTCCGCCACCTCCTTCGGCCCGAGCGACACCGCCCGGTCGGCCCACCGCTGCCCTTCCGCCAGCTCACCCCGACGCGCGTAGACGAGAGCCAGCCGCAAGGCTGCCCGTCCATGCCCCGCGTCAGCCGCCCGCCGCCACCACACGACGGCCTCCGGCTCGCTCCCCTCACGAGCCAGCAGCAGCCCCAGATTGAACGCCCCGTTCCGCGAGCCGGACTCGGCCGCCTCCCGGTACCACCGCGCGGCCTCGACGACATCGCCCCGCGCGGCGGCCAGCATCCCGACCCGCACCTGCGCCCGCCGGTGCCCCTGAGAGGCCGCCCGCTCGTACCACTCCTCGCACTCAGTCTTCGCATGCACCGGCTCCCCCAGTTCATGCGTGGGCGCCGGCGGCCGGCGCGCGTCGAGCACCGTCGCCAGCCGGTACGCGGCCTCGGCGCTCCCGCCACCCGCCGCACACCGCAGATACCGCTCCGCCTCCTGCTCGTCCCCGTCCCGCAGCCGCGCCATCCCGACCTGCAGTGCCGCCTCCGTGTGCCCGGCACCCGCAGCCCGCTCGTACCACCGCAGTGCGGACGCCTCCTCCCCCCGTCCGGCGTACAGGATCCCGAGGTTGAACGCGGCGTCCACGCTCCCCGCCTCGGCGGCCTTGGAGAACCACGGCTCCGCACCCGTCTCGTCCCCGCCCTGCAGCAGCAGGATCGCCAGTGCGTTCGCCGCCTCCCGGTGCCCGGCGTACGCCGCGCGCCGGTACCACTGCTCGGCCTGCGCCGTCCGCCCCTGCTCGGCACAGAGCAGTCCGAGGTTGTACGCGCCGTTCACATCGCCCGCGTCCATCGCCGCCCGGTACCAGCGCTCGGCGGTCTGCGTCTCGCCGCGCTCGGCGTGCAGCGCGCCCAGGGCGTTGGCGGCGTTGCCGTCCCCGTCCTGCGCGGCTCTGAGCCACCACACGGCGGCGCTCTCGGTGTCACCGGCGTCCCGCAGCAGGAACCCGAGCGCGCAGGCGGCCCGCGCCTCTCCGTCCTTGGCGGACGTCAGGTACCAGCGCCCGGCCTCCTTGAGCTCGCCCCGCTTCTCCAGGATCGCCCCGAGGTGCAGCGCCGCACGCCGGTGCCCCCGCGCGGCGGCCTGCCGGTACCACTGCTCGGCCTCCTCGACGGCGCCACTGTCGTCCTCGGTCTCGCCCTCACGCCCGGCCTTGAGGTCGAGCGAGCGCGCCAGCCGGTAGGCGGCCTCCCGGTGCCCCCGCTCCGCCGCGGCCCGCATCCACCGCTCGGCCGCGTCGTCGCCGCGGTGCTCCAGCAGGTCGGCGAGTGCGTACGCACCGAGGGCGTGGCCCTGTTCTGCGGCCTGGCGCAGCCAGTACTCGGCGGCGGGCTCGTCGCCCCGCTCGCGGTGATGACGGCCCAGCGCGTGCGCGGCCGCGGCGGATCCGGCGACGGCGGCGATCCGCCACCACCCGGCGGCCTCCTCGGCGTACCCGCGCTGATGCAGCAGCACGCCCAGGTTGTTGGCGGCGGCCCGGTCACCGGCTGCGGTGGCGGCACGCAGATGGGGCTCGGCTCCGTCGAGATCTCCGCGGCGCAGCAGCATGGCGCCGAGGACGCTCATCGCTTCGACGTCACCGGCTTCGGCGGCGAGCCGCCGACGCATCTCCTCGGCGACCTCGCCGGCCTCCTCGACCTCGTCTCCGGTCTCGTTCCGACCGGAAGACTGCACAAAACGCCCTGTCTCGAACAGAGATGCCTTGTCCCCCATAACGTCCATCGTCGCACCACCTGCAACCTGGGTACACCTGGTATACCGCAGCCATTGAGGTCACTTCAGCGTTTTGTCGACATGCCCACAGAGAGACAAGTCAAACACAGAATCCCCAACTGCCCACATCGGCGCGTCCAACACCCGTATCGGCACATGCGTTCGCACAGCACGAAGGCCCGAATCCCTTTCGGGATCCGGGCCTTCGCCGTCGTTCGCCTCAGTGGCGTGACTCCAGTAGCGGGGACAGGATTTGAACCTGCGACCTCTGGGTTATGAGCCCAGCGAGCTACCGAGCTGCTCCACCCCGCGCCGTTGCGTCAGTAACCGTATCACGGCGCGGGGCGGACCACTTGAGCCGGCTGTCAGCCGCTGTCCGTGTTCCCGCCGGGACTGCTGCTCGGACTTGGGCTGGGACTGCCGCCGTTCTTGCCGCCACTGCTCTGATCGGCCTTGGCCTGCGCTTCCTCGGCCCGCTGCAACGCGTCCTCAAGGTCCTGCTGCGCCTTGCCGTAGGCCTCCCAGTCGTTCTTCTTCAGGGCTTCCTGTCCGGCCTCGAAGGCCTTCTGGGCATCGCTCAGCGCCTCTTGGACCGTTGCGTCACCGGACGTCGGCGGCGGGGTGGTCGTGCCCTCGTCCGGCGGCTCGGTGGTCGTCCCCTTCGTGCCGAAGACCTTGTCGAGGGCCTCGCCGAGCGTGTTCTCGAAGGCGGTCTGACCTCCGTAGGTCACCAGAACCTTCCGCAGCAGCGGGTACTTGAGTCCACCACCGCGTACGTAGACCGGCTCCACGTAAAGCAGTCCTCCGTCGAGCGGCACCGTCAGCAGGTTGCCGTACTCGACCTCGGAGTCGCCGCCTCTCAGCAGCCTGATGGACTCGGCGATGTCCTGTTCGGAGTTGAACTGGCTCTGGACCTGTTTCGGTCCGTCGACCGTCGTGCTCGTCGGCAGCTTCAGGATTCTGATCTTGCCGTAGTCCGGTGTGCCCGCCTCGGCGTCGACCGACATGAACGCGCTCAGGTTGTCCCGTCCGTTGGGCGTGAAGGTCGTCGTCAGCGAGAACGCCTGGGCCTGCTGGTCGGGCATCTTCATGCTCAGGTAGTACGGCGGTACCGCGTTGCCCGACTTGTTGGTCGGGTCGTCCGGCACCTGCCACACCTCGCTGCCGCTGAGGAACGTCGTCGCGTCCTTGACGTGGTAGCGGGTGAGCAGCTCGCGCTGGACCTTGAACAGGTCCTGCGGGTACCGGAGATGGGCCATCAGCGAGTCCGAGATGTCGGCCCTCGGCTCCACCGTGCCCGGGAACGCCTTCATCCAGGTCTTCAGGACCGGGTCCTTGGTGTCCCACTGGTAGAGCTTGACCTCGCCGGTGTACGCGTCGACGGTCGCCTTCACCGAGTTGCGGATGTAGTTGACCTGGTTCTGCTGGGCCACCACCGTGCGCGAGTTGTTGGTCGCGGTCAGCGAGTCGGCCGTCGTGTCGCCGAGCGTCGTACGCGAGGAGTACGGGTATCCGTTCGTCGTCGTGTACGCGTCGACGATCCACTGGATACGGCCGTCCACCACCGCGGGGTAGGCGTCGCCGTCGATGGTCAGCCATGGGGCGACCGCCTCGACGCGATCCTTCGGTGTGCGGTTGTACAGGATCCGCGAACCCTCGCCGATCGCGCCCGAGTACAGGATCTGCGGCTCGCTGAACGCCGCCGCGTACGCGGCCCGGTTGACCGGGTTGGAGAGGCTGACCCCGCTGTCGCCCTTGTAGCTGGTGGTCTTCTCGCCGTTGTCGTCGGAGTAGTCGATCTCCTTCTGCGGACCGCCGACGATCGAGTACGTGTCGGTCTTCTCGCCGTAGTAGATCCGCTGCTCGTACGTCCCGAGGTCGCCCTTGGACGGCAGGTCGGACTCGGTGAACTCCGGGCGGCCCTCGGAGTCGGCGCTGGTGCCCTCGGCGGCGACCACGCCGTAGCCGTGGGTGTAGCGGAAGTGGTTGTTGATCCAGTTCTTCTTCGGAATGCCGGCCAGGTTCAGCTCGCGCAGACCGATGACCGTGTCCTGGTCCTTGCCGTCCTTGGAGTAGCGGTCGACGTCCAGGTTGTTCGGGAACGCGTAGTAGTTCCGCATCTGCTGGAGCTGCTGGAACGTCGGCGAGACGATGTTCGGGTCCATGATCCGGATGCTCGCCGCGGAGTCGACGTCGTCGCGCAGCTTGGTCTTGTCCTCGGTGGTGCTGCGGCCCGCGTAGTCGCTGACCTTGGCGCCGTCGATGCCGTACGCCTCACGCGTCGCCTTGAGGTTCTTCTCGACGTACGGCGCCTCCTTGGCCTGCTCGTTCGGCTGGACCTGGAACTTCTGCACGATCGCCGGGTACAGCCCGCCGATGAGGATCGCCGACAGCACCATGAGGCCGAAGCCGATCACGGGCAGCTGCCAGGTGCGCCGCCACAGGGTGGCGAAGAACAGCAACGCGCAGATCACGGCGATGCAGAACAGGATCGTCTTGGCCGGCAGGTAGGCGTTGGCGTCGACGTACCTCAGGCCCGTCCAGTTGTCGGTCGCCTTGAAGTCGCTGGACTTGACCGCGAGTCCGTACCGGTCGAGCCAGTACGCGACCGCCTTCAGGGCCACGAAGATACCGATGAGCACCGACAGATGCCCGGTGGCAGCGGCCGTGGCACGAGCGCCCGGGCTGGTGATGCGCAGCCCGCCGTACAGGTAGTGGGTGAGCGCGGCGGCGATCAGGGAGAGGATCGCCGCGGCGAAGCCGAAGCCGAGCAGGAAGCGGTACCAGGGCAGGTCGAAGGCGTAGAAGGAGACGTCCAGATGGAACTGGGGGTCCTTCTCCCCGAAGGGCACGCCGTTGACCCACATCAGCCAGGTCCGCCACTGGCCGGACGCCGAGGCGCCGGCGACCAGGCCCACCAGGGCGGTGATCCCGAGCAGCAGCCACTTCTTGTACGGGGCGATGCCCATCCGGTAGCGGTCGAGGTTCTGCTGCTCCATCGACATGGCGCTCAGTGGCGGCCGCAGCCGGTGCGCCAGCCAGATGTTGAGGCCGACCGCGAGAGCCATCAGCAGACCGAAGACGAAGAAGAGCCCGATCTTGGTCCACAGAGTGGTGGTGAAGACGGACGAGTAGTTCACCGACCGGTACCAGAGCCAGTCCGTCCAGAAGCCCGCGAACATGGTGAACGCCATGCCGAGGACAGCCAGGACGCCCAGTGTCATGAGCAGGGTCCGGACACGCCGGGACGGGCGGCCGACTCTGATCCGTGGCCCCGTCGGGCCTCCGCCGCGGTCCGGCATCTGGAAAGCCAAGGTGCGCACCTCGAAGTTCGCTGTTGATTCGTCAGGCCCCCGGGTCGGTGGGCCCTCCGTGGCCCCCGGTGATCGCGGGCCCCCATCTATGCAACTTACTCATCGTTTACTCGGTTCCCGATCCGGGCCAGGAACGAGGCAGGATTGTGACCATGTCCAACACTCCCATGGCGGCGAGCCCGCTCACCCGGGCCGTGCTAGAGATCGACGAGTACGTCTCCGGCCTCGGCTGGGATCAGCCCGCCCGCCTTTTCGCCCTCGTAGACACCGCACAGCTGCGGGCCGAACAACCCTCGCTCGCGGACCGGCTCGGTCTGGAGGGCGGGCAGGAGACCTCCGGCCTCACCCCGATCGAGCAGGACGAGATTCCAACGGACAAGCCGCTCGACGAGTTCCTGGGCAGGATCGCCTGGCCCGACGCGGTGGTCGGCTGCGCGCTCAGCGTGGAGCGGCTGATGCTGCCGCCGTCCGCCGAGGCCCAGGTGCCCCAGGGCCTCGACGAGGCGAAGTTGTCGAAGTGGGTGGCGGAGCACCCGGAGCGCCAGGAGGTCCGTATGACGGTCGCCGTCCTGCGCGACGGCGCCCGTGAGTCGGCGCTCCGTCTGCGGGAGAAGGACTCCCCCACGGAGGTCCTCACCGGCTCGGACCTGGTGCCGGGCCTGGCGGAGGCGCTGGCGGCGACCTTCGAGGAGTAGAACGCAGGGCTAGGCCCTGTCGTGTGGATCAGGCCGGCCGTGAGGTGCGGTGCGTTGCAGCCGAGCCGAGCGGGGTCCGGTGCGTGCAGCTGCAAGGCGGAGGAGGGCGCCAACGCGGAGCGTCGGCAACCGACGACAACGCCGCAGATGTGCGTGCCGGACCCCGCGACGCCGGGATGATCCACACGACAGGGCCTAGCCTGCCGCGCACTTCGGCAGGTCGGCGGTGTCGCCGCTGCGGATGTCCTTGAGGGCGCCGAGGGCGTCGTCGATGGTGCCCACCTTGACGAGGGTGAGGCCCTTCGGGGTGTCCTTGGTGGCCGCCGAGCAGTTGTCGGCGGGCGTCAGGAAGTACTTGGCGCCCTTGCTGCTCGCTCCGACGATCTTCATCTCGATGCCGCCGATGGGTCCGACCTTGCCGTCGTCGTCGATGGTTCCCGTCCCGGCGACGAACTTGCCGCCGGTGAGACTGCCCGGGGTGAGCTTGTCGTAGATGCCGAGCGCGAACATCAGACCCGCGCTCGGCCCGCCGACGTCGGCCAGCTTGATGTCGATGGTGAACGGGAAGGTGTGATCGGTCCCGGCGGAGATGCCGACGATGGCGCGCTTGGCCCCGCTGTCGTCGGAGGTCGTGGTGGTGATCGTGACCTTCTCGGTCCTGGTGGCCGTCCGCTTCTCCTTCTCCGCGGCGGCCTGCTCCTTGGCGGGCACGATCGTGAAGACGACATCCTGACCGGGCTTGTGCTTGGTCACCAGTTCCGCGACGTCGGCCGGCTGCTTCACCGCCGTCCCGTCGACCGCCTTGATCACGTCCCCGGCGTGCAGCTTGCCCTCCGCCGGGGCCCCCTTCGCCACCGTGGAGACGATCACCCAGGACCTCACCGGGATGTCCAGCTCCTTCAGGGCGGCGACCTTGGCGCTCTCCTGGGACTGGCTGAACTCCTCGGCGTTCTCCTGGCTGGACTGCTCCTCGGTCTTGCCGTCCGGGTAGAGGGTGTCGTGCGGCAGGACCTTGTTGTCATGCGCCAGCCAGCCGTAGACGGCCTCGACGAGGTTCATCCTGTATTCGGCGCTGGTGACCCGCACGGTGGTCATGTTCAGATGCCCGCTCGTGGCGTACGTCTTGCGCCCTGCGATGTGCAGCACCGGCTCGCCGTCGTGATCGCCGAGGGTGTTCACCGTCGGTCCCGGGTACATCTCCGAGTACGGCACGGGGATGAACACTCCCGCGCACAGGAGCGCGATCAGCATCAGGGTGGAAGCGAGCATCGTCGCGGTGCGGCGTGGCATGCCACGACAGTACGTGACGTGTCTGTCAGCGCACCGTCAGGGCCGCCCGTCCGGGGCGGCCCCGTGGTGCCAGGCGCCGGTGACCTGCTGTTTCGTGAGCGTCAGCTGCTCGACCGGCTCTTCTCCATGGCCTCGCAGAAGCGGGCGTAACCGATGAGCTCGGGGCCGTCACCTCGGACCTTGCGGGTCCGGTTGGCCCAACTGCCCCATACCCCCGCGCCGATCGCAGCCACCAGCGGAATCAGCAACCAGGCGAGCGCCGCCATGCCGACCTCCAACCCCAATGAGCGTCCGCGACTGAACGAACTGGCTGATCAGCAGATTAACCATCAGCACTGACAACGCTCACGCCAGGGGTGCGGTTACGCAACCGGACGGCCGCAGAAGGACGCACCGGCGTTTCAGCAGGCGCCGACCCATTCCTCGGTCCCGTCGGAGAACCGCTGGTGCTTCCAGATCGGCACCTCGTGCTTGAGGTCGTCGATCAGCTTCCGGCAGGCGGCGAAGGCGTCTCCCCGATGCGGGCAGGACACCCCCACGACGACGGCGAGGTCCCCGACCTTCAGGTCCCCCACCCGATGCACGGCCGCCAGCGCCCGCACCGGAAACTCCGCGACGACCTTCTCGGCGATCCGCCGCATCTCGGCCTCGGCACTGGGGTGGCAGGAATACCCGAGCTCGTCGACGTCCGCACCACCGTCATGATTCCGCACGGTCCCCACGAACAGCGCGGTCCCTCCGGCCGCGTCGTCCCCGACGGCCCGGAAAACCTCGTCCACGGACAGAGGCGTCTCCCGGATCCCGATCACCTTGATGGGATCCTGCGCCGCCTGCTCACCGGGGTGATCGTTCGTGACTGCCATGCGTCCATCGTGCCCCACACCACGGACAACACGGAACACCGTTCCGCAGGAGCACGCACGCGTGCCTGTCGGGGGGCTTCTGTGGACGGGCCTGCTCGGTGGGGGGCTGGCGGTTACGGATGGGCCTGCCCGGAGAGGGTCCGGGGGGTCACGGACGGGCCTGCCCGGAGGGGGTCCGGGGGGTCACGGACGGGCCTGCCCGGTGGGGGCACAGGGCTACGGACCGGCCTGCTCGGAGGGACCCGGGGCACGGACGGACCTGCTCGAAGGAGGCCCGGCGGCACGGACGAGCCTGGTCGGAGGGGCGCAGGGGCGAAGCCCTGCCTGTGCGGAGAGACACAGCAGCCCAGGGGGCGTAGCACGGCTCCCGGGGGGAGGGTGCAGTCCCTGCCATGGGTGCCGGGGCGCAGTTCAGTCCCGGCCAGGGGCGGTCCCACCCAGGGTGCAGCCCCGCAGCGGGTGCAGGGCACGCACGCCCAGGGACGTAGCCCCCGCCGGGTTCAGAGGCGCAGCCCCCGCCGGGGCCAGGGGCGCAAGGGAGGCAAGTCCCCGCCGAGGCCCAAAGCCCGAGCAACCCCACCAGGGGCGGAGGGGACGCAGTCCCCGCCGGGGTCCCAGGGGCGGAGCCCCTGGTGGGGTCGAAGGGGCGGAGCCCCTGGGGATGGGACGGGTAGGGGCGGCGGGGGCGAGAAAACCCCGCCGTACGCGGCCGGCACGGGGCACCCCTCCGGCCCCCCTCAGATCCGCCGCCGAGCCTTCCGAGCCCGCCGCACGACCGCCGCCGCACCCAGCAGAGCCACCGTCGCCCCCGCGGCCCCCGCCGCAGTCGCGTCCTTCCGCCCCAGCCGCCGCCCGGCGACGGTGTGCCTCCCGGAAACCTCCTCCAGCAGCTCGGCCAGCACCTCCTCGTTGGTGTACTTCGGCCGCCACCCCGCGTCATGCAGCCGGCTCCCACTCACCACCCAGGGGTACATCGTGTACGCCAGATCCCCAGCCGGAGACGGCGTCAGCCCGATCCGGTGCAACCGCGCCGCAGCCCCCAACGCCACCGCGGACGGCAACTCCATCCGCCGAATCCCGCTGAGCTCCTCGACCTCCTCCTGCTCCAGCCATCCGTCACACCCGACGGCCAGCTCCCCCTCCACCTTCTCCAGCACCGCGTACTCCAGCGCACTGCACAGATCCTCGACGTGACAGAACTGCCAGGCCGGCCGCGACCCGGCGACGACCAACAGCCGAGGTGACTCGAAGTACCTGGTCAGCGCGGTATCCGTACCCCCGACCAGCACAGCCGGCCGCACCACGGTGACATTGAGCCCCGGATGCGCCCGCGGAGCCCTCCGCGCCAGCCGCTCGATCTCCAGCAGATCCCCCACCCCGGTGGCCTCCGCCGTCGCCCGCAACTCGGCGTCCTCGGACAACGGCAGCTCGTTGTCCGGCAGCGCCCCGTAGACCATCGACGAGGTGCACAGCACCACCCGATGCACCCCGGCCGCCGCGGCCGCGGTCAGCACGGTCTGCGTCCCCCGGACGTTGTAGGCCGTACGGGCGGCGGCATCGGTCTCCAGGTCGAGGTCGAGCGCCAGATGCACGACCACGTCCGCCCCGCGCAGCTTGTCGGCGATGGCCGGATCCCGCACATCCAGAATCTGCCACCGCGCCGCCGCGCACTCACCACGCCGCTCGTCGATGGCGACGACCTGCTTGACCTCCTCCGAGGCGGCAAGCCGTTCGGTGAGCAGCGCGCCTACGCCGGACGCGGCACCGGTGACCGCGACGACGGGCCCGCGCCCTGCCGAACTGGTTGACTGGTTTCGCGCTGCGCGAACCTGCGGATCTGGGGAACTCACCGGGCGTCTCCAGCGGTTGTCTTCAGTACGAGCGCGAGTGACGCGTGCGTACCAGGTGGCATCCATCCTGCCGCAGGCCGTCAGTCGGCGAAGCACCGAGGCCCGAACCGCCCCAGGTGTCTACGCTGGGTGGTGTTGTCGGGCAGCCGTGCCGTCGGAGAAGACCGGCGGCCTAACCAGCCGAGGAATCCCGTGAGTGACACCCCATTCGGATTCGGCCTTCCGCCGGAGGAGCCGGACGACGGCGACGAGGGCAAGAAGAAGGACCAGCAGAGCGGTGGTGGCGGTCAGGGACCGGCCAACCCGTTCGGTTTCGGCAGCCTGCCCGGAGCCGGAGGCTTTGGTGGCGGCCCCGGTGCGGACAATCCGTTCGCTGCCATGTTCGGTTCACTGGACCCCACCGACCTGGGCGCCGCGTTCCAGCAGCTTGGCCAGATGCTCTCCTACGAGGGCGGCCCGGTGAACTGGGACATGGCCAAGCAGATCGCCCGCCAGACCGTCTCCCAGGGCACCCCTGACGGCACGAAGGACACCAGCATCGGCCCCGCCGAGCGCAATGCCGTCCAGGAGGCCGTCCGCCTCGCCGACCTGTGGCTGGACGACGCGACCGCCCTGCCCTCCGGCGCGGGCTCCGCTGTGGCCTGGAGCCGCGCGGAGTGGGTCGAGGCGACGCTGCCGGCCTGGCAGGAGCTCGTCGACCCGGTCGCCGAGCGCGTCGGCACCGCCATGGGCGACGTCCTGCCGGAGGAGATGCAGGCCATGGCCGGCCCGCTGATCGGCATGATGCGCTCCATGGGCGGCGCCATGTTCGGCACGCAGATCGGTCAGGCCGTCGGCGTGCTCGCCGGCGAGGTCGTCGGCTCGTCCGACATCGGCCTGCCGCTCGGCCCGGCCGGCAAGGCCGCGCTGCTGCCGGTGAACATCGAGACGTTCGGCAAGGACCTGAGCGTGCCGCAGGAGGAGGTGCGGCTGTATCTCGCCCTGCGCGAGGCCGCCCACCAGCGCCTCTTCGCGCACGTGCCCTGGCTGCGCTCCCACCTGTTCGGCGCAGTCGACGGCTACGCGCGCGGCATCAAGGTCGACACGGCCAAGCTGGAGGACGTGGTCGGCCAGTTCGACCCGCAGAACCCCGAGCAGCTGCAGGAGGCACTCCAGCAGGGCATGTTCCAGCCGGAGGACACGCCGGAGCAGAAGGCCGCCCTGGCCCGTCTGGAGACGGCTCTGGCGCTCGTCGAGGGCTGGGTGGACGCGGTGGTCCACGCGGCCGCCAAGCCGCGCCTGGGCTCTGCGGACGCGCTGCGTGAGACGCTGCGCCGCCGCCGTGCCTCGGGTGGCCCGGCGGAGCAGACGTTCGCCACGCTGATCGGCCTGGAGCTGCGCCCGCGCCGTCTGCGCGACGCCTCCCGCCTGTGGGCGTCCCTGACGGACGCGCGCGGGGTCGACGGCCGGGACGCCCTGTGGGCCCACCCGGACATGCTGCCGACGGCCACCGACCTGGACGACCCGGACGGCTTCGTGCACCGCGAGCAGATCGACTTCTCCGAGCTCGACAAGATGCTCGGCGAGGCGGCGGACGGGGGCTCCACCGGAAAGCCGAACCTGAAGAAGGACGACGACTCCGAGGGCGACGGCACCGAGTGAGCCTGTACGACGACACGGTTCTCGTGCTGAAGGAGTACGAGAGCCAGGGAGAGCTGCGCCAGGCCTACCTGGACCACCTGGCGTCCCACCCGGACGGGGTGTGGAAGTCCTGTCAGGCGGGCCATGTCACGGCGAGCGCCCTGGTGATCGACCCCGAGGGCGGCCGGGTGCTGCTGACCCTGCACAAGAAGTTGCGCAGGTGGCTGCAGATGGGCGGCCACTGCGAGCCGGGCGACGCGTCCCTGTCGGCCGCGGCTCTGCGTGAGGCGACGGAGGAGTCGGGCGTCGCCGGGCTGTCGTTGCTTCCGGGCGGCCCGGTGCGCCTCGACCGGCACCCGATCCCGCCACCCTGCCACTGCCACTTCGACGTCCAGTACGCGGTGCTGGCACCACCGGACGCGGCGCACGCGGTCAGCGACGAGTCCCTCGACGTGCGCTGGTTCCCGTACGACGAGGTGGCGGCCGTGGCGGACGACTCGGTCGTACGTCTGCTGGGGGCGACGCGTGCGAGGCTCGGATCCTGAGCCGTGTGTAAGGGGCGGTCGCCATGGCGGCCGCCCCTTACATCTGCCTCTGGCCGGGATCAGCTCCAGACGTTGCCCTGGTTCTGCCCGCGGGCCCCGTGCTGCCCCATGCCGTACTGCGCGGCGAGGCCCGAGCCGATCTGGGCGTTCTGCGGCGGCAGCAGCTCGCTGGGCTGGACCAGCGCGAAGCCGGAGCCCATGAAGCTGAGCTCCCAGCCCTCGCCGGTGCTGCCGCGGCGCCGCCACACCCCGGAGGAGTGCGTCTGGGCCTGCATCTGCACCCGCAGCGCGGTGGACCAGGCCACGATCGCGTCGGCGTCGCAGTTGACGTACTTGTCGGGCGTCACATGCATCAGCAGCGGCGCGCCCGAGGTCATCAGGGCGACCTTGCCGCGACCGGTGATGTTGAGCTGGTACTTCCCGGAGCCGGAGATGCCGTACAGGCTGTCGACGGCGATGACCTCGTGGTGCAGGGAGGAGTCCATCGCCAGGACGTAGCTGCTGTCGACGGTGAGACCGTCCTGCTCCACCTCCATGATGTGGACGTGCTGCTTGAGGTTGGCGAGGTAGACCGTGCCCTGCCCGTGACAGCGCATCAGGTCCAGGCCCTCGCCGGTGTGTGCACGCGCGCGTGCCTGCTGATTGCTCTGGAACTCGGCGTCGAACTCGACGAGGCCCTGGTAGGCGACCATGGTCCCCTTGCGGGCGAGGATGTCGTCGTGGCCCTCCAGGACGACACGGAGCATCTGCTTGTTCTGCAGGCTCCAGCGCTCCTGGGTCTGCTGGTCGTTGTAGGCGAAAATCGGGCTCTGCATGGCTCTCTGGCTCCCCCTCAGCCCCGGACCCGGAGACGGTCGGTGCTGTCCTCGCTGGGCTGGACGACGACGATGCCCTGACCGGAGAAGGCCATCTGGTAGGCCTCGCCGCTGCCGCGGCCGATCAGTGACTGCGCCTTGAAGCTCCGCTTGCCCTTCACCTTGAGGTTCGGGGACCAGGCGACGAGCGCGTCCGGGTCGACGTACGTCTCGTCCTCCCCGCCGCCGCAGTCGACGACGATCGGCTTGCCCCGGGAGGTCAGCGCCACCCAGCCCTGCCCGGAGATCCTGGTGTTCCACAGGCCCTGTCCGGCGAACTTCGCCAGCCCCTTGACCCGTTCGACGCCCCATGTGAGGTGTGCGTCGAAGGCGAGCAGGTTGGTGGCGTTGACGGAGATGCCGTCGCCGTTCAGGTTGATGACGACGACGTTCGCGCCGTAGTCGGCGAGGTACAGCAGTCCGTCGCCGGAGCACTTCATCAGGGGCGCGCCCTCGCCGGTGATCCAGTCCTTCGCGATCTGGCGCACGGCAGGCGGGTTGGGCTCGTACTGGACGAACCCTTCGTAGGCGACCATCGACCCCACGCGCGCGAGAAGGTCGTTTCCGGTCTGCATGGCGACCTTCAGCATGTGGTTGCCGTGGTTCTCCATGCGGGCGGTGACAGGTGCGGGGGCGAAGCCCGCGAGCGGCTGGTTCATGTCGGGCTCTCCCTCAGATCTCGTACGGCTGGACGACGATGAAGTTGCCGGGCGCTCCCCTGAACTGGAGGTTGACGCTCTCTCCGGTGTCGCCGGGGTAGGCGTTGCGGCGCATCCGCACCTGGCTGGACACGACCACCTGGGAGGCGGCCGACCACGCGACGACGGCGTTGCAGTCGGCGAACGTGGTGGGCGTGACCGGCAGCACCACGGGCGTGCCGTGCGTCTTCACCACGAGCGTGCCGGTGCCCTGGAACTGCATCGTGAACAGCGCGCCGCCGGGGATGCCGTGTCCCTCGATGCGGCGGACCTCGTACTGGAGGCTCTCGTCGAAGGCGAGGACGTTCTCGGCGGAGACACACACGGCGTCGCCCTGGAGCTCGATGGGGTGCAGCATCGTGGAGTTCTCGGCGAGGAACACCTGCCCCTGGCCCGTACAGCGCATCAGCTGCATCTCCTGGCCGGTCGCGTTGCCCACGATCCGGCCGGCGAACCCGGCGCCCTTGTAGCTGAAGTCGACCTTGCCCTGGTAGAGCACCATGCTGCCCTGCCGGGCCAGCACGGGCTGGCCGCCGATGCCGAGGTCCACGCGGACGAGCTTCTTGTTCTGCTGCGTCCAGCGCTGCCCGGTGGGCGTCTCCTTGAACTGCTGGAGTGCGGCGGAGACCCCGGGGCCCTGTGGTGCTCCCTGAGGAGCGCCCTGCGGCGCTGCGTAGGGGGCCTGCTGCTGGCCGAACGGGGGCTGCTGGCCGTAGCCCGGAGGCGGGGTCGGCTGCCCGTGGCCGGGCGGTGGGGTGGGGGCCTGTGGCTGGGGGTGGCCGGGCGGCGGAGCGGTCTGGCCGGGGGCGGCCTGGCCGTACGAGGGCTGCTGGGGCGGCTGACCGTACGGGGGCTGCTGGCCGGGCCGGCCGTAGGGCGCGGGCGCCGGTGCCGGGGGCGGCACGGTGCCGCCGGGCGGGGTGTGCATGGGCGCGACGATGGTGGGCGCGGCGTGCACCGAGGGCGCCGGAGCCGAAGGCGCAGTGGCTCCCGGAGGGGGCGCGAAGCCCTGGGCCGCGGGCTGCGGAGTGGGTTCCGGAGCAGGGGCAGGGGCCGGTTCGGGTGCCGGGGCGGCCGGGACACCGAACGCGGGCGGGGCGAAACCGGGGGCGGCGCCGGTCTGCGGCTGCTGCGGGGCGGGCGTCTCCTCCTCGGCCACCTCGCCGCCGAAGTTCTTCAGCAGTGCTTCGAGGCCGCCGTCGAAGCCCTGTCCGACCGCGGCGAACCGCCACACGTCCTTCAGGTAGAAGTCGCCCAGCATCACGGCCCGTTCGGTGGAGAACTCCGAGCCGTTGAAGGGGTAGCGGGCCACCTCCTCGCCGCCCGCGACGATGCGGATGTACCCGGGGCTGATCTGCGACATCTGACCGGCGCCGTCCAGCGTCGCCGTGAAGGACAGCTTCTGGATCTGCGGCGGGATCCTGTCCAACGTGACCCGGAAGGACTCCGTGTCGCCCGCCTGGGCGCCCAGGAGCTGAATGGCCTCCTCGGGGGACTTCGGCTGGTTGTAGAACACGAAGTACCGGTCGTCCGAGAGCCGTTCGTCGGCGTCCAGACCGAAGCAGCTGATGTCGAAGGTCAGTCCGGGGCCGGAGATCTGCACGCCTACGTACAGATCCGTGCCCGCGGTGAGGTCACTGATCCTGGCCTTGTGGCCGCGTTGGAATTCCCTGGCCATGCGTAACGACCGTCCCCCATCCAGAACGTGAGTGCGTCGCGCCAGGCTAACGGCAAACTCGGACACCGGACGAAGTCGGTACAGACCCGGTACAGAACCCGCGCTCGGGCGTATTGGCTGCTCGGTCGCGGAAAGCGGTCACTCACCCCGCGCGCCGGGCACATGGGGCAACCGGTCGGCGGCGACCACGCCTTCGAGGTAGCCCCGGGCCCGCTCGGTCCGCGGATACGCCTCCAGCAGCCGCCAGAATCGGGGCCCGTGTCCGGGTACGAGCAGATGCGCCAACTCGTGGACGAGGACGTAGTCGATGACGTACTCGGGCATGCCCTGCAGACGGTGCGACAGGCGGATGCTGCCCTCGGCCGGGGTGCACGAACCCCAGCGTGTGTTCTGGTTGGTGACCCATCGGACCGATGCCGGCCGGGCGCGTCCGTCGAAGTACTGGGCCGACAGCCGCTCGGCGCGCTCGGTCAGTTCGGCGTCGCCGAGGACTCGCTTGCTCTCCTGGGCGGCCAGTTTGTCGAGCATGACGCTCACCCAGCGCTGTTCCTCCGCCTGGGACATCCGGGCGGGGATGAGTACGACGGTGCGATCACCCTCGCGGTACGCGGAGACCGTCCTGCGTCGACGGGTGCTCCTGCGGACCTCGATCGCGCTCGGCGGCGGGCTCGTCGGCTTGCGCTGCGGCGTTCCGGCGCGGTGCAGTGGGTCGGCGGACACGCCCCGACGTTACCCGCTGCACTCGGGGAAGTCCCGACTCCTGGACGGTTCGCTGCCGATCCCCCACGAAGCGCTTGATTCATACGACTAATACCCACCACCTGTGGACAACTTTCGGCACCCGGTCGCGCCGCGAGGCATGCTGGCTGTCGTCGGCGGAGCTGTGACCGACCACCGCCGCACATGGGGACGTTCCACGAGGGCTACGGGGGCCTGTCATGCATCCGATGGTGAAGCCCGCGCTCAGGCGCGGCTGGCGCGATCTGAACACCGTGCAGTTCGGGATGACGCCGGCGCACGCGATGACGCTCGGCCCGATGGACCTGGCGACGGGCAGCTTCCTCGACCTGCTCAACGGCACCCGCGGGCTCACGCTCCTGCGCGAGGAGGGACGCCGTACGGGCCTGCCGGACGGCCATGTCGACGGGCTGGTGGAGCGGCTGGCCGGGGCGGGACTGCTCGACGACGCCAAGGGCGGCGGGCCGGCGGCCGACGTCCTGCGCGGGAAGAAGGACGTCCTCGACCGGCTGCGCCCCGACCTGGCCTCGCTCTCCCTGACGACGTCCGCACCGGGCGACGCGATCAGGCACCTGGCCGCCCGCCGCTCCCTGCGCGTGCAGGTCAGGGGCGCGGGCCGGGTGGGCGCGGTCCTGGCCTCGCTGCTGTCGGGCGCGGGCGTCGGCGAGGTCGATGTGCTGGACGGCGGCTGTGTCGAGCCGTGGGACGTCGCCCCGGGGGGACTGCCCGCCGAGGCCGTCGGCGACCGCCGGGACGAGGCGGCCCGCCGGGCCGTACGCCGGGCGGCGCCGGACAGCCCCCCGCGCCGCGGCCCCACAGCACCGCCCGAGGCAGACGGCCCGGGTTTCTCCCTGGTGATCCTGGCCCCGCGCGACGACGTCGCCGTCCACGCACCCGACCCGTCCACCGCGGACTCCTTCGTGGCCTCCGGCACTCCCCATCTGTATGCCGGCGTCGTGGAGGGAACGGGTATCGTCGGCCCTCTCGTCCTGCCCGGCGAGACAGGCTGCGCGGGCTGTCTGCAGGAGGATCGCACCGACCGGGACCCGGCCTGGCCCCGCCTGGTCGCGCAGTGGCGCTCCGGCAGACCACGCCAGGTACGGGCCTGCGACCTCACGCTGGCCACGACCGTCGCCGGGCTGGCGGCCGCCCACGCGCTCGCCTTCCTGGACGGCCAGGTGCCGTCGAGCGCAGGCGCGCGCTGGGAGGTCTCGCTGCCCGGGCTGAACTGGCACGCGCGGCCGGTCTGGGCGCATCCCGCATGCCCGTGCGGAGCGGCGGAGAAAGCTATGAGGGACCACACCTCCGAGGACGGGGGGTCCCGCGAGACAATGGCGGAGCAACGGTCGTCGGACGAACGCCGTAAGGCAGACGCGGCACGGCTGGCTGGGACTTGGAGGGCGCATGTCTGATCTTCCGCGTAAGGCGGTCACCCGGACCGCCAAGCTCGCCGCGCTCCCGCTCGGCTTCGCCGGGCGGGCGACCTGGGGACTCGGCAAGCGGATCGTCGGCGAGTCCGCGGAACTCGTCGGCCGCGAGCTGCAGCAGCGCACGGCGGATCAGCTGTTCAAGGTGCTCGGTGAGCTCAAGGGCGGCGCGATGAAGTTCGGCCAGGCGCTGTCCGTGTTCGAGTCGGCGCTGCCCGAGGAGGTCGCCGGGCCGTACCGGGCGGCCCTGACGAAGCTGCAGGAGGCGGCGCCGCCGATGCCGACGCGTACGGTGCACTCCGTTCTCGCGGAGCGGCTCGGTGAGGACTGGCACGAGCTGTTCCTGGAGTTCGAGGACAAGCCCGCCGCGGCGGCCTCGATCGGCCAGGTGCACCGGGGGGTGTGGCACGACGGCCGTGAGGTGGCGGTCAAGGTGCAGTACCCGGGTGCCGGCGAGGCCCTCCTGTCTGATTTGAACCAACTCGCCCGATTTTCTCGCCTATTGGGCCCTCTGATCCCCGGCATGGACATCAAGCCGCTGATCGCGGAGCTCAAGGACCGGGTCTCGGAGGAGCTGGACTACGGCCTGGAGGCACAGGCCCAGCAGGCCCACGCCGAGGAGTTCGCGGACGACCCGGACGTCTTGGTCCCGGACGTGGTCCACCAGTGCGACCAGATCCTGATCACCGAGTGGATCGACGGCATCCCGCTGTCGGAGATCATCTCGGACGGCACCCAGGAGCAGCGCGACCGGGCCGGCCAGCTCCTGGCCCGCTTCCTCTTCTCCGGCCCGGCCCGCACCGGCCTGCTGCACGCCGACCCGCACCCCGGCAACTTCCGTCTGCTGCCCGGCGGCCCGAACGGCGAGGACGACTGGCGCCTGGGTGTCCTGGACTTCGGCACGGTCGACCGCCTGCCGGGCGGCCTGCCGACGCCCATCGGCGAGTCCCTCAGGATGACCCTGGACGGCGAGGCCGAGGCCGTCTACGAACTCCTCTGCACGGAGGGCTTCGTCAAGGAATCCATAGAGCTGGACCCCGACGCCGTCCTCGACTACCTCCTGCCGATCATCGAGCCGGCCCGGGTCGACGAGTTCACCTTCACCCGCGGCTGGATGCGCAGCCAGGCGGCCCGGATCGCCGATCCCCGCTCTCCCGCCTACCAGCTGGGCAAGCAGCTCAACCTGCCCCCGGCCTACCTGCTGATCCACCGCGTCACCCTGAGCACCATCGGCGTGCTGTGCCAGCTGGGGTCGACGGTACGGCTGCGGGACGAGTTGGAGGAGTGGCTGCCGGGGTTCGCCCTGGAGGAAACGGTGGCCGAGGTGGAAGAGGTGGACGAGGAGGAGCCGGCGGCGGAGGCCTGAGGCCTGAGCCGGCGGGAAGCGGGCGGTCAACGCACCACGGGGCCGGTCCGTTCGCAACGGACCGGCCCCGCAAGGAGCGTTCCGCCTCCCGGTCCGGGAGGCCACCGCTTGGCGGTGTGATCGGTTACTGCATGACCGCCATGGCGAGCGCGCGCCGGGCGCGCATCGAGGCACGCTCGGCTCGGCGCTGCATCCGGCGGGCCGCCACCAGGCGCACGGCCTGGCGTTCCCGCTCGGCCTCGTGCAGGCGCTCGTGCATATGCGCACGGGCCATGGCTTCTGGGATGAGTTGCATCTCTCGGGTCCTGTTCTGACGCGAGTCGTTCGCGCCGCTCGTGGAGAAGTCTTCGGTCGCGCAGCCTGCGGGCTCGTGGGTGGACGGCTTCATCGGGGCCTGCTTCTTGGGGTCGTGCGTGAGGGGGCGGTCGATCGTTCCTGCGGTGTTCATGCCGTGACCGGGTTCTTGCGCGGGCGGCCACGCGGCCGCTTCCGGGCGACGACGACACCCTGGACGAACAGCTCGCCACCCCAGACGCCCCAGGGCTCACGCCGCTCCTTGGCGCCGGCGAGGCAGGCCTCGATCAGCGGGCAGGTGCGGCAGAGGGCCTTGGCGTACTCGACGTCCGCAGGCGACTCGGCGAAGAAGACCTCCGGGTCGTTGGCACGGCAGGGGACGGGTACACCGAGGTTCTCGATGGCGTCGTCGAGCGCGGTGAGCGCGGTGAGCGGGGTCAAGGTGGGGTCCTCCGTGGGGCCGGGCTTGGGGATCGTGTCGGAAGGCGGTACGGACGGGGCGTGCGCTTCGAGTTGCACGGTTCGTCTTCCTCGTCTGGTCGTTCCGGCCTGTTGGCCGGGGGGCGGCTGGTACCGGGTTCTTTTCTTGTCCCGAGGCTCCTTCGCTCCGCCGCCCACGATCGTGGGCAAACAGAAGGGCCGCGGATCCCGGATGGGGTTCCGCGGCCCTGAAGGCGCCGGCCTGATCGGCGATCAGGCTGGATCACTCCAGGGTTCTGGCCCACGGAAGGCCCACATCAGGTGGTGCTGCGTCGTCTGCTTCCGGAATCCGGCACCGGTCGCCGCAAAGGCATAGGCCTGCGCCTGTGCCACTACCGCTTCCAGTGCCTTGGTCGGTCGCTCATTGCGCTCACGGACGGGAAGACCCGTGAGAGCAATGGAGGACGCCGGACGCGCGGCACGAATGCCGGACAGACCGGTGCCCAGGTTGGAAACGCCGAGCATGCACACGGAGACGGCCGAGCGATCGGTCATTTTGACGGTGGAGCTGCTGTTGATGCTGATCACTGGACTCGCCTCCTCTCGGCGTCTCGGGGGACTGGGGTGAACCAGTCCGCGGATATGCAAGTACAACACGGAATCAGGGCCTCTGAGAAGGCCGCTGTCCCCGTGTCCAAGAACCTATGGGGATTGCTGGGGCATGCGCAAACTATTTTTTCGACGAGTTGGCATCAGTCGCCTTCGTCAACCCCGTCGACGTCCTGGCCTGCACAGATGGCCAAAACGTCGGTTCCGTACCGGTTGAGCTTGCGTATTCCGACTCCTGGGATCCGCGCCAGTTCGTGCTCGTCCTCGGGAGCGGTCTCGGCGATCGCCATCAGCGTCTTGTCGGTGAAGACGCAGAAGGCCGGCTGTCCACTGCGCCGCGCCTGGGTCGCGCGCCAGGCGCGCAACCGCTCGTAGAGGCCCTCGTCCATGTCGGAGGGGCAGTCCTCACAGCGCATCAGCTTCATCTCGCCAGCGTCGGTCAGGGTGCGGCCACAGACCCGGCAGCGGGCCGGAGTGCGCTGCGTCCGTCGTGGAGCGGCGCCCAGGGGGCGGCTCACGCCGCCGAAGCCGCGCTCCACTCCTCCGGAGCCGGCCGCGGAGCCGCGACCGGCAGTGGCGGCCGAACCGGGGCGCAGGCCGTCCAGGAAGCGGCTGGGCCGGCGGCTCGGTCGTCCGCCGGGCGAGCGGGCGAGCGCCCAGGAGACGTACAGGCGTTCGCGCGCGCGGGTGACGCCGACGTAGAGGAGGCGGCGCTCCTCCTCGATCTGCTCGTCGGTCTTTGCGTAGGTGATCGGCATCATGCCCTCGGCGACGCCGACCAGAAAGACGGCGTCCCACTCAAGGCCCTTGGCCGAGTGCAGGGAGGCGAGGGTGACGCCCTGCACGGTCGGGGCGTGCTGCGCGCCCGCCCGTTCGTCGAGCTCCGCGACGAGATCGCTCAGCGTGGCGTCGGGTTTGACCGCGGCGAAGTCCTGCGCGAGGTTCACCAGGGCGGCCAGCGACTCCCAGCGCTCCCGGACCGCGCCGGAGCCCGCCGGGGGCTCGGGCGTCCAGCCCTCGCCCGACAGCACGGCACGCACCTGGGACGGCAGGTCGACGGCGTCGTCGAGGAGGGAGTCGTTTCCACCGAAGCGGGCCGCGCCACGCAGGGCGATGCCCGCCTTGCGCACCTCGGGGCGGTCGAAGAACCGCTCGGCGCCACGCAATTGGTAGGGAACGCCGGCGTCGGCGAGGGCCTGTTCGTAGGTCTCCGACTGGGCGTTCGTACGGAAGAGGATGGCGATCTCACCGGCCGGGACGCCCGAGTCGATGAGTTCGCGGATGCGGCGGGCGGCGCCCTCGGCCTCGGCTGGCTCGTCGGTGTACTCGGTGTAGACGGGTTCGGGTCCCGGCGGACGCTGGGAGATCAGCTCCAGCCGGTGGTCGGCGGCCCGGCCCCGGGCCTGGGCGAGCAGGCCGTTGGCGAGGTGGACGATCTGAGGGCTGGAGCGGTAGTCGCGGACCAGCTTGACGACGGTGGCGCCCGGGTGGCGGGTGCGAAAGTCGAGCAGATGGTCGGGAGTTGCTCCCGTGAACGAGTAGATCGTCTGGCTGGCGTCGCCGACCACGCACAGGCTGTCGCGGTCGCCGAGCCACAGTTCGAGCAGGCGCTGCTGGAGGGGGCTGACGTCCTGGTACTCGTCGACCACGAAGTGCTGGTACTGGGCGCGGACCTGGTCGGCGATGTCGTGCCGGTCCTGGAGGATGGCCACGGTCAGCAGCAGCACGTCTTCGAAGTCGATGACGGTGCGCTCGCGCTTGAGGTCCTCGTAGGCGGAGTAGAGCTGGGCGATCTCGGCCGGGTCGCGAGGCGCCTCACGGCCGGCCTTGGCGGCTGCGAGGGCGTAGTCGGCGGGGACGGTCTGGGTGACCTTGGACCACTCGATCTCGGCGGTGACGTCCCGCAGCTCGCCCCGGTCGAGGCGGATACGGCAGGCGGCTGCCGCGTCGGCCACGAGCTGGATCTTGCGGTCGACGAGCCGGGGCATGGAGCCACCGATCGCTTTCGGCCAGAAGTACTGGAGCTGACGCAGCGCCGCAGAGTGGAACGTGCGGGCCTGGACGCCGACGGCACCGAGCTGGCGCAGACGGCCGCGCATCTCTCCGGCGGCGCGGTTGGTGAAGGTGACGGCGAGCACGCTGGAGGGCTGAAGGACACCGGCACGCACCCCGTAGGCGATGCGGTGGGTGATCGCCCGGGTCTTGCCGGTACCGGCGCCTGCCAGCACGCACACCGGACCGTGCAGGGCGGTGGCCACTTCGCGCTGCTCGGGGTCGAGCCCTTCGAGCACCGCGTCGGCGGAGTCCGGTACCTGCGGGAAGAGTGTGGAGTGCGTTGCTGCTGTCACACGGCCATGCTGCCAGGTCGTCGGAGACGGGTGAGTCGGTTGTCCACAGGCAGGCACCGATTGTCGTACTGATGCGGCAGGCATCACCCGCGCCCGGGACCGCCCGCGGGAATGGCGGTGCCGCCAAGTACGTTCCATCCCCTGCGAGCACACATCCCCGAGCCGCCGAAGGAGCACGAGAGACATGCCGGGAACTGTGACGATGTACAGCACCACGTGGTGCGGCTACTGCCGTCGGCTGAAGAGCCAGCTGGACCGCGAGGGCATCGCGTACACCGAGATCAACATCGAGCAGGACCCGGAGTCCGCGGCTTTCGTGGAGAAGGCGAATGGCGGAAACCAGACGGTGCCGACCGTGCTCTTCCCGGACGGCTCGACGCTCACGAACCCGTCGCTGGCGCAGGTGAAGCAGAAGATCGGCGCGTAAGGCACGCTGCCGCGGCATTGCTGAAGGCGGTCCCTGGATGGTCTCAGGGGCCGCCTTCGCGCGGTCAGAGGAAGCTGCGCGTCGGCAGCGGCTTGCCGTACCAGAGTTCGATCAGGCGGGCCGCGATCGAGATGCCGTACGGCGGGAGGACCTCGCCGGATGCGAAGGCGGCGTCGAGTTCGTCGCGGGAGAACCAGCGGGCTTCGTGGATCTCGTCGCCGTCCACGTCGATGTCCGTGGAGGTGGCGCGGGCCATGAAGCCCAGCATGAGGCTGGACGGGAAGGGCCAGGGCTGGCTGGCGACATACTCGACCTGCCCGATGCTGATGCCGACCTCCTCGTGGACCTCGCGGCGCACCGACTGCTCGATGGACTCGCCGGGCTCCACGAAGCCGGCGAGCGTCGAGAAACGGCCCTCGGGCCAGTGGACCTGGCGGCCGAGCAGGATGCGGTCGTCCGCGTCGGTGACCGCCATGATCACGGCCGGGTCGGTGCGCGGGTAGTGCTCGGCGCCGCAGGCGGGGCAGCGGCGGATGTGGCCGGCCGCGGCGATGACGGTGCGCTCACCGCAGCGGGAGCAGAAGCGGTGGGTGCGCTGCCAGTTCTCCAGGCCGACCGCGTGCACCATGAGACCCACGTCCCGGGGCGACAGCAGCAGGCCCGCCTCGCGGAGGCCGGCCGGGCGCGCGGACTGGTCCATGCGGCCGGGCAAGGAGTCCTTCTGGAGGGCGAAGTAGCTCACGCCGTCCTCGTCGATGCCGAGGAAGTAGCGGTGTGCCTCGGTGAGCGGGGCCTCGAAGGAGGGGGTCATGACGAGTTCGGTGCGCCCGTCCGCCGTCTCGTCGATGAGGACCTGGCCGCCGGAGACCACGAAGCAACGCGTCGAGGGGTGGCTCCACGCCGCCGCGAGCCAGGCCTCGTCGAGCCGGTGGTGCGCGGACCGGTCGATGCCGCTCGGGGCGGTGAGTGAGATGGGGCGGTCGGCGGTGTTGTCGGTCCAGGTGGTCACGGGTGCTTCCAACTCCCCCGGTGGAACGGATTGTGTCGGCGGGCGGTTCAGCGGGACGTACGGCGGGAGGCGACCGGGGCCGGGAGGGCTCGGCGGTGCGGGGCGGCCTTTCCAGTGTGCCCCGCGCGGGATGCCGGTCCGGACGGCGTGGAACGCTCAGGGCGCATGGCGCCAGTGTGCTGCGAGGTCGCCCCACAGGTACGCGGTCGTCTCGACGCCCTTGAGGAGCAGGTCCAGCTCGACCTTCTCGTTCGGGGCGTGCCAGCCGTCGGACGGGACGGAGATGCCGAGGAAGAGCACCGGGGCGGCGAGGACGTCCTGAAGGTCGGCGGCCGGTCCCGAGCCGCCCTCGCGGGTGAAGCGGACCGGTCTTTCGAAGGCGCGGCCCATGGCGCGGACCACGGACTGCAGCGCCGGGTGGTCCAGCGGCGTCAGGCACGGGCGTGTGGCCGAGCCGAACGTGATCTCACAGCGCAGTCCCGCGGGCACCTGCTCGGCGGCCCAGTCGCGGACGGCCTTCTCGATGTGGTCGGGGTCCTGTCCCGCGACCAGCCGGAAGGACAGCTTCACCATGGCGGAGGACGGGATGATCGTCTTGCTGCCGGGGCCCTGGTAGCCACCGCCGATGCCGTTGACCTCGGCGGTGGGGCGGGCCCAGAGGCGCTCCAGGGTGGTGTACCCGCTCTCCCCATGGGGGGCGTAGGACTTGGCGGTGCTCAGCCACTGCTGCTCGTCGAAGGGGAGCTCCGCGAAGAGTGCGCGCTCGCGGTCGGTGAGCTCGATCACACCGTCGTAGAAGCCGGGGATCGCCACGCGCGCGTGGTCGTCGTGCAGAGCGGCGACCAGCCGGGCGGCCGCGGTGGCCGGGTTGGGCACGGCTCCCCCGAAGGAGCCGGAGTGGATGTCCTGGTCGGGGCCGTACAGCCGGATCTCGCACTCGGCGAGGCCGCGCATGCCCGTGCACACCGTGGGGGTGTCCTTGGACCACATGCCGGTGTCGGAGACGATCACGGCATCGGCGGCGAGCCGCTCGGCGTGCTGCTCCACGAGTGCGCGGAAGTGTGGTGAGCCGGACTCCTCCTCGCCCTCGATGAGCAGCTTGAGGTGCACGGCGGGGGCGGTGCGGCCGCTGGTGGCGAGGTGGGCGCGGACGCCGAGTGTGTGGAAGAACACCTGGCCCTTGTCGTCGGCCGCCCCGCGCGCGTAGAGGCGGTTCTCGCGGACGACGGGCTCGAAGGGGTCGCTGTCCCAGCCGTCCTCAAGGGCGGCGGGCTGCACGTCGTGGTGGCCGTAGACGAGGACCGTGGGCGCCTCCGGATCGTCGGAGGGCCACTCGGCGAAGACGGCCGGGGCGCCGGGGGTCTCCCACACTTCGGCGGCCGGGAAGCCGGTCTCCCTGAGCTTGGCAGCGAGCCAGTCGGCGCTGCGCCGTACGTCGGGCGCGTGGTCGGGCTGGGCAGACACCGACGGTATGCGCAGCCACTCGGCGAGGTCGTCGAGGAAGGCGGCGCGGTGCTGCTCGATGTACGCGCGGACGGCGCTGTCCGGGGTGTGGCTCATGGTCACGAGCCTATCGGCCGACGGTGGCGTCCTCGTCGTGCGGTTCATCACCGGCCGGCTCTTCCAGGAGCAGCCGTTCCAGTGCCGCGCGGTCCGGGAGGTCGTCCGGCCGTACGACCTCCCCGCTGCGCACGTACAGGAACGCTGCGGTGACGGACTCCAGCGGCACACCCTGTTGCTCGGCCCAGGCCAGTCTGTACACCGCGAGCTGGAGTGGGTCGGCGGTGCGGCCGCGTCCGGTCTTCCAGTCGACGATCTCGTACGTCGCCCTGTCTCCCTCGCCCTCCCGGTAGACGGCGTCGATGCGGCCCCGGACGACGCGGCCGGCGATGGCGAGCTGGAAGGGGGCTTCCACGCGGTAGGGCGTGCGGTGGGCGTAGTCGGTCCGTTCGAAGGCGTCCTTGAGGGCCTCCAGGTCGCGTTCGTCGGCGATCTCGGCCTCGCTGCCGGGCAGTTCGTCCGGTTCCAGCATGGGCAGGGTCAGCTCTTCGAAGCGGGCCTCGACCCACGCGTGGAAGCGGGTGCCGCGGCGGGCGGCGGGCTGGGGCGGGCGGGGCATGGGGCGGGCGAGCTCCTGTGCGAAGCCGTCCGGGTCGGCGGCGAGGCGCAGCAGCTGCGAGGCGGTCAGGGACGCCGGGAGGGGCACCTCGGTGACGCTCTCGCGGGTGCGCAGCAGCTCTCCGGTGAGGGCGTCGAGATCGCGGTCCCAGGAGGCGACGGTGCGGGCCTCCTCCGGGGTGAGGAGGTCCGGCCGGGCGGGACGGGGGCGGGCCTGCGGAGGTGTGGCGGGGGGTTCCGGGGCCGTCGCCTGATGCGGGACGGTCGGGCGGTTTGTGGTCCAGGAGTCCCAGTCGGCCGGGTCCTCGCCGAGAAGCAGGTCCTCTTCGAAGGGGGCTTCGCCGTAAGGGTCTTCGTCGTCCGGTGGCGGAGGCCAGTCCGGGTCGTCGTAGCGGTCCGGGTCGTGCGCTGCCGCGGGGTGACCGTCGTGGTGGGAGGCCAGGTCCTCCAGGTGGGCGAGGACCGTCTCGGCGGCCGCCCGCCGTCGGGCGAGGGCGGCCTCGTCGAGGGGCAGCGGCCACACCTGGTCGGCGGTCGCCCGGTGCAGGGCGGGGTTCTCCTCGTCCTCGGCGGGCTCGTCCGCCCACGCCTCGATCTCGCCGTACCCGGCGGCGCAGTGGTCGTACAGGGCCTGGAGGAAGTCGGACGGTCCGCGGGGCTTCTTCTGGGTGGGGCCCCACCAGTGGCCGGAGCCCAGCAGCAGGGAGCGGGGGCGGGTGAAGGTGACGTAGCCGAGGCGGAGTTCCTCGGTGTGCTGATGGTCCTTCATGGCCTCGTGGAAGGCCTTCAGGCCGCGCGAGTCCCATGACTCGACCTCGGGCAGGGTGTCGGAGTCGCCGCGCAGTTCGTGCGGCAGCACCTTGCCCTGGGCGGTCCACTTCTCGCGGCCCTGTGTGCTGGGGAAGGTCCCGGTGACCAGGCCGGGGACGGCCACGACGTCCCACTCCAGGCCCTTGGACTTGTGCGCGGTGAGCACCTTGACGGTGTTCTCGCCGCCGGGAAGGGCGTTGTCGAGGCCCTTCTCGTACTGGGCTGCGGTGCGCAGGAAGCCGAGGAAGGCGAGCAGGGTGGCCTCGCCGTCGCCCGCGGCGAAGGAGGCGGCGATGTCCAGGAAGTTGGACAGGGTCTCGCGGCGACGGGCGGCCAAGGCGTGCGGGGACGCCGACAGTTCGACTTCCAGGCCGGTGACGGCGAGGACCCGGTGCAGGACGTCCATCAGTGGGTCGGCGAGGGAGCGGCGCAGGTCGCGCAGTTCGGCGGCCAGGCGCGCGAACCGCACGCGCGCGTCCGGCGAGAACGGCAGTCCGTCGTCCTCCACCGTGCCCTCCAGCGGCGTCTCCAGGAACGTGTCGAGGGCGTCCGCGAGCGAGATCACCTCGGCCGGGTCGACTCCTTCGACGGCTTCGGCGAGCCGGCGATCGGGGTCGTCGTCGCCGTCCACGCGCGCGTGGGCCACGAGCAGCCGGGCGCGGCGGCCCAGGAGGGCGAGGTCGCGCGGCCCGATGCGCCAGCGGGGGCCGGTCAGCAGCCGGACGAGGGAGGCGTTGGCGCCGGGGTCCTGGAGGACCTCGCAGACGGCGACGAGGTCGGCCACCTCGGGCAGGTGCAGCAGCCCCGACAGGCCCACGACCTCCACCGGGACGTCCCGGGCGACCAGCGCGCCCTGGATGTCGGCGAAGTCGGTCGCCGTACGGCACAGGACGGCGATCTCGCCGGGCGCCTTTCCGGTCCGTACGAGGTGGGCGATGGAGTCGGCGACCCAGTCGATCTCCTCGGCCTGGGTGCGCAGGAGGGCGCAGCGCACCAGGCCGTCGCGTTCGGCGCCGGGGGCCGGGCGCAGGGCCTCCACGCCCGCGTGCATGGCGCGCAACGGCTCGGCGAGGCCGTTGGCGAGGTCGAGGAGGCGGCCGCCGCTGCGGCGGTTCTCGCTGAGCGCCTGGCGGGTGGCGGGGCGGCCGTCGGCGTGGGCGAAGTGCTCGGGGAAGTCGTCGAGGTTGGCGACCGATGCGCCGCGCCAGCCGTAGATCGCCTGGCAGGGGTCGCCGACGGCCGTCACCGGGTGGCCGGTGCCGCCTCCGAACAGGCCCGCCAGGAGGATGCGCTGGGCCACCGAGGTGTCCTGGTACTCGTCGAGGAGGACCACGCGGAACTCGTCGCGCAGGATGCGGCCCACGTCGGGGAGGGCGGCCAGCTGGGCCGACAGGGCGATCTGGTCACCGAAGTCCAGCAGGTCACGCTCGCGTTTGGCGGCCCGGTAGCGGACCACCAGGTCGGCGAGCTCCCTGCGCGCGGCGGCCGCCTTGGGAACCTTCCGCAGGTCGTCGTTGGTGAGCTTGGCGCCCTCCAGAGTGCGCAGCAGTTCGGCGTCCCATGCGCGCAGGTCCTCCGGCCGTACGAGGTGTTCGGCGAGCTCGGCGTCGAGGGCGAGGAGGTCGCCGACCAGGTCCGGGAAGGAGCGGATCAGCGCCGGGTAGGGGCCGGGAGCCTCGCGCAGCACCCGCGCGGCGAGCTGGTAGCGGGTGGCGTCGGCGAGCAGACGGGACGTCGGTTCGAGGCCGATGCGCAGGCCGTGGTCGGTCAGGAGACGGCCCGCGAAGGCGTGGTACGTGGAGATCACCGGCTCGCCCGGGGGGTTGTCCGGGTCGATGACGTCGGGGTCCGTGACACCGGCCTTGACCAGGGCCTTGCGGACGCGTTCGGCGAGTTCGCCGGCGGCCTTGTTGGTGAACGTGAGCCCGAGCACCTGTTCGGGGGCGACCTGACCGGTGCCGACCAGCCACACCACGCGTGCCGCCATCACCGTCGTCTTGCCCGACCCGGCTCCGGCCACGATCACCTGCGGGGCGGGCGGCGCGGTGATGCAGGCCGTCTGCTCCGGGGTGAAGGGGATGCCGAGGAGCTCTTTGAGCTGATCGGGATCGGTGATACGCGCGGACACCTCAGAGAGGCTAGCGGCGGGCACCGACAGTGGGTGCGGTGATCCCCCTACGATCCGGAAGAAGTGCAGGTCAGCACGTGTGGTTCATGAGATCACTCACGTTTACTCGACCACGTGCCGCCCCTCGGGCCGCGCGCTGCACGACGCCCGGAACGCACAGTGCGTGCAGTGCTGGCCCGCGGTCGGCGTGAACCGCTCGTCGAGGACCTTGCCGGCGGCCGTGGCCAGCAACTCGCCGACCCACTCCCCCTCCAGGGGCTCCTGGGCCTGCACCTTGGGCAGCGTCTCGCCGCCGTCCCGTTTGGCCGCGCCCTGGCGCAGCTGGACGAGCTCGGCACCACCCGGCTCGGGGCGCACCCCGTCGAAGGCCTCGTCGACGGCGCCCTCACGGACGGCGAGCTGGTAGACGGCGAGCTGGGGGTGGCGGGCCACCTCCTTGGTGCTGGGCGCCTGTTTGCCGGTCTTGAAGTCGACGACGTAGGCGCGGCCCTCCCCGTCGGCCTCCACGCGGTCCATCTGGCCGCGGATGCGCACCTCGTAGTCGCCCGCCTCCAGGGTCACGTCGAAGTCGTGCTCACTGGCGACCGGCGTGCGGCCCGCGCGGTCCATGACGTGCCACTGCAGGAAGCGTTCGAGCGCCACGCGTGCGTTGTCCTTCTCCTGCTGCGACTTCCACGGCGCGTCGAAGGCGAGGGCGTTCCACACGGAGTCGAGGCGCTCCATGAGAACGGCGAGGTCGGCCGGTGTGTGTCCGGAGGCGACCTCGTCGGCGAGGGCGTGCACCACGTTGCCGAAGCCCTGGGCGGCGGTGGCGGGTGCGTCGGCCTTCACCTCGCGGCCCAGGAACCACTGCAGGGCGCAGGTGTTGGCGAGCTGGTCGAGGGCGCTGCCGGAGAGCACGACGGGCTGGTCGCGGTTGCGCAGGGGCACCTTGCTCTCGGTCGGCTCGAACATGCCCCACCAGCGGTAGGGGTGTGCGGAGGGCACCAGCGGGCGGCCGTCCTCGTCGGCGAGTGCGGCGAGTCTGGCCAGCCGGCGGGCGGCGGCCTCCCTCAGGGCGTCGGAGACACGCGGGTCGACGGTCGTCGCGCGCAGTTCGGCGACGAGGGCGGCGACGTTCAGCGGGCGGCGGGGGCGGCCGGTGACGTCCCGGGGTTCGACCCCGAGTTCGGTCAGGAAGCGGGACGGCTGGTCGCCGTCGTCCGCGGGAGCCTTCACCGCCGTCACGACCAGGCGTTCACGCGCGCGCGTGGCGGCCACGTAGAACAGGCGGCGCTCCTCCGCGAGCAGGGCCCCGGGGGTGAGGGGTTCGGCGAGTCCGTCGCGGCCGATGCGGTCGGCCTCCAGGAGGGAGCCGCGGCGGCGCAGGTCCGGCCACAGGCCCTCCTGGACGCCCGCGACGACCACCAGGCGCCACTGCAGGCCCTTGGAGCGGTGCGCGGTCATCAGGCGCACGGCGTCGGGGCGGACGGCACGCCGTGTGAGGGTGTCGGCGGCGATGTCCTCGGCCTCGATCTGTTCCAGGAAGTTCAGGGCGCCCCGGCCGCCCGTGCGCTCCTCCGCGCGGGCCGCGGTCGCGAACAGCGCGCAGACGGCGTCCAGATCGCGGTCGGCGTTGCGCCCGGCAGCGCCGCCGCGCCGGGCTGCCCGCTCCAGCCGTGCGGGCCAGGGGGTGCCGTCCCAGAGGTCCCACAGCGCCTCCTCGGCCGTACCGCCGCCCGCGAGGCGTTCCCGGGCCTTGCGGAGCAACGCGCCGAGGCGCTGGGCGCCACGCGCGTACGTGGGGTCGTGCACGGCCAGGCGCTCCGGCTCGGCGAGCGCCCGCGCCAGCAACTCGTCCGAGGGCGCCGGCAGGGGGTTGCCCGCCGCCCGCTCCTCGTCGCGCAGGGCGCGGCCGAGGCGGCGCAGGTCGGCGGCGTCCATGCCCGCGAGGGGGGAGGCGAGCAGGGTGAGGGCGGTTTCGGTGTCGAGCCAGCAGGTGTTCTCCTCGCCGGGGACCGCTTCCGCCGTCGCCACCGCTCGCAGCGCCGTCAGCAGTGGCGCCACCGCTGGCTCGTGACGCAGGGGCAGGTCGTCGCCGTCGACGTCCAGGGGCACGCCCGCCGACGTGAGGGCGCGGCGGACCGTCGGGATGCTGCGGGATCCGGCGCGCACCAGGACGGCCATCTCGCCCCAGGGGACGCCGTCCTCCAGGTGTGCCCTGCGGAGGATGTCGGCGATGTTGTCCAGCTCGGTTCCGGGCGTCGGGTACGTGTACACCTCGACGCTGCCTCCGTCCCGTACCGGGGTGAGTTCCCGGTGGGCGCGTGCCTTGTCGGCGGGGAGGCGGGGCAGCGGCATGCGCTGGGTCAGCAGCCGGGTGGCGGCCAGCAGGGCGGCGCCGGAGCGACGGGAGGTGCGCAGCACCTCGACGGGCGCCGGGCGGCCCTCCGCGCGCGGGAAGGCGTACGGGAAGTCCAGGATGCCGTTCACGTCCGCGCCCCGGAACGCGTAGATCGACTGGTCGGGGTCGCCGAAGGCGACGAGGGTGCGGCCGTCGCCGGCCAGGGCGCGCAGCAGCCGTACCTGCGCCGGGTCGGTGTCCTGGTACTCGTCCACGTACACGGCGTCGTACCGCGCGGCGAGCCGCCCGGCGGCCTGGTGGCGGCGGGCGAGGAGTACCGCGCGGTGGACCAGTTCGGCGTAGTCGAGCACACCCTGGAGGTCGAGCACGTCGAGGTACTCGGCGAGGAAGGTGGCCGCGGCGCGCCAGTCGGGGCGGCCGATGCGCCGGGCGAAGGCCTCCAGGGCGTCGGGGCCCAGGCCCAGTTCGCGGCTGCGGGCGAGGACCGCGCGGACCTCGTCGGCGAAACCGCGAGTGGTCAGGCAGGCACGCAGTTCGTCGGGCCAGCGCACATGCGCGAGGCCGAGCCGCTCCAGGTCCACCTGGCCCGCGAGCAGCTCCCGGACGGTGACGTCCTGTTCGGGGCCGGACAGCAGCCGCAGCGGCTCCACGAACAGGTCGCTGTCCTGGTGGGCGCGGACCAGCGCGTAGCTGAACGAGTGGAAGGTGGTCGCCTGGGGGGCGCGCGCCGCCCCTATGCGCAGTGCCATGCGGTCGCGCAACTCGACGGCGGCCTTGCGGCTGAAGGTCAGTACCAGGATCCGCTCCGGGTCCCCGCCCCGGGCGATCCGCGCCGCCACGGACTCGACCAGCGTGGTGGTCTTTCCGGTACCCGGACCCGCGAGGACGAGCAGCGGACCCGTCCGGTGGTCAACCACGGCACGCTGCGCGGCGTCCAGAAGAGGAGGGTCCACCTGTGCCGGCGGGGTACGCACCAGTCGGTAAGCGCCACGGGCCCCCCGCCGCACCTGGGGGTGCGACGGGTGCCTGAGGGAGGAAGAGGAGCTCACGTGGTTCGCCGGTCCTGGTGGGTGTGCTGATGGGGGCTCCGCCACGCGGGGAGGGCGGTGGCCGCGGGGTGAGGGGGACGCGCGCAGCCGACGCTACGCCGACGGACAGGACGGAAGCAGGGCTTCCGCTTCTTCCCATCGGTAACTCATGTCACGCGAGTCCCTCATCTCACGAACGTACGTCATGCCACGCATGTGCCCGCATTCCCCCGAAGGGATCACCGGTCACACCGCGGCCCGTCCGATGGCGGAAGCTGTCAGGTGTGACCCTCCGCACGTTCGCCGCCGTCCCACCGCGCCCGCTTCATGTCGAGGCGCGGCAGGTGGCCCTCGGCGGCCCTGCTCGCCTCCTTCAGGGGTGTGCTCTCCGCCCGGTAGTGGCCGAGCGCGGCCAGCTCATGGCCGGGAAGCAGCGCTCCGTCCGCGCGGACGACCCGCCACCACGGAACGGCTCCTCCATAGAGGGCCATCACGCGGCCCACCTGACGGGGGCCGCCCTCGCCCAGCCACTCTGCGACGTCCCCGTACGTCATGACGCGCCCCGGCGGAATCAGTTCGGTGACCTCAAGGACCCGCTCGGCGTACTCCGGCAGCGCGTCCGCGTACTCCGGGTGAGCGTCATCCGGAAGGTTCTCCTGGCTCATCCGCCCCATCCTGCCGTACCCCACCGACAGCGCCACACGCTCGCGGCCGCGCGCATTTCTCGCCCGGGAGCGGGGCTTCGGGCAGACTGTGCGCCCCCGCATGTGCACCCTGATGCCCCCGTGTGTCGGTGCGGCATGCCACCATCGTGCGGGCGGTGACCGGTGATACGAGACCAAGAAGAGACGATGAAGCAGCAGGGTGTGCAACCCGAGAACGCGGAGAGTTCCTCTGCCGCTTCGTCGCGCCCGGGCACCGCGAACAGCGACAAGAGCGACAAGAGCGACAAGAAGGACACCGGCCGGCGGAGGGCCGAGCCCGTGGACGAGGCGCACATCGACGAGGTGGAGGGCGACGAACCGCTGCTCCCCGCGCGCGTGCACCGTCCGTCCGACCTGATGCGGCTCCTGGTGGGCGTGCTCGCCGTGGCCGTGCTGATCGGGATCGCCGCCTTCGCCCACGGCACCACCTCGGGCCTCGAACAGGACATCAACAAGGGCACCGGTCAGGCACCCGATCTGCTGATCAAGATCGCGGGCCTGGCCTCCAGCATCGCGATCCTGCTGGTGCCCGTGGCGTTCGCGATCGAGCGTTTGATCAAGCGGGACGGGCTGCGGATCGCCGACGGCGTACTGGCGGCGGTCCTCGCGCACGGTGTGACCCTCGCCACCGACCTGTGGGTCGCCAAAGCCGCCCCCGACTCGATCCAGGAGGCGCTCACCCAGCCGTCGCCGGGTGACATCCACGCCCTCACCGATCCCGTGCACGGGTATTTGGCGCCCGTCATCGCGTACATGACGGCCGTCGGCATGTCGCGCAGGCCGCGGTGGCGAGCGGTGCTGTGGATCGTGCTGCTTCTCGACGCCTTCTCGATGCTGGTCACCGGCTACACGACACCCTTCTCGATCATCCTCACGGTGCTGATCGGCTGGACCGTGGCCTACGGCACCCTGTACGCGGTCGGCTCGCCCAACGTCCGTCCCACCGGACGGACCCTGATGGCGGGCCTGCGCACCGTCGGGTTCCACCCGGTGACGGCGTCCCGCGAGGAGCAGGCGGAAACGCCGGAGACCGGCGACCGCGGCCGACGCTACTTCGTCACCCTGGAGGACGGTCCGCCGCTGGACGTGACGGTGGTCGACCGTGAGCAGCAGGCCCAGGGCTTCTTCTACCGCGCGTGGCGTCAGCTGACGCTGCGCGGCTTCGCCACCCGCAGCAGCCTCCAGTCGCTGCGGCAGGCCCTGGAGCAGGAGGCCCTCCTCGCGTACGCGGCCATCGCGGCCGGCGCCAACGCGCCCAAGCTGATCGCCACCTCCGAGCTGGGGCCCGACGCGGTGATACTGGTCTACGAGCACACCGGCGGGCGCACCCTCGACTCGCTGCCGGACGAGGAGATCACCGACGAGCTGCTGCGCGACACCTGGGACCAGGTACGGGCCCTGCAGTCCCGGCGCATCGCGCACCGCAGGCTGGTGGGTGACGCGATCCTGGTGGATCGTTCCGGCACGGTGATCCTCACCGACCTGCGGGTCGGCGAGATCGCGGCGGGCGACCTGCTGCTGCGCATGGACATCTCCCAGCTGCTGGTGACGCTGGGGCTGCGGGTGGGCGCCGAGCGGGCGGTGGAGTCGGCGGTCGGCGTGCTCGGCCCCGACGCGGTGGCGGACTGTCTGCCGATGCTGCAGCCCATCGCGCTCAGCCGTTCCACGCGCGCGACCCTGCGCAAGCTGGCCCGGGAGCGGGCGGAGCGCGAGCGCGAGGCGGTCCTGGAAGCGTCCCGGCAGGCCAAGCAGGCCCGCCTGGAAGCGGCCGGGGAGGACGCCGCGCCCGTACTGGAGAAGCCCGACAAGAAGGCCGTACGCGCGGAACAGCGGGCGGAGAAACGGGCCATCGACGAGGCCCTGGAGGAGGCGCGCGAGGAGGACCTGCTCACGCAGATCCGGTACGAGGTGCTGCGGATCAGGCCCCAGGCACCGGTGGAGCCTGCCCGGCTGGAGCGGGTGCGGCCGCGCACACTGATCAGCTTCATCGCCGGTGCCATCGGCGCCTACTTCCTGCTGACGCAGCTCACGCACATCGAGTTCGGGCCGCTCATCGCCAACGCCGAGTGGGGATGGGTCGCCGCGGCCGTGCTGTTCTCGGCGGGGAGCTACTTCGCGGCGGCCATGGCCCTGCTGGGATTCGTGCCCGAGCGGGTGCCGTTCCTGCGGACCGTGGCGGCACAGGTCGCCGGGTCGTTCGTGAAGATCGTCGCCCCGGCGGCGGTCGGCGGCGTCGCCCTGAACACGCGCTTCCTGCAGCGCGCGGGAGTACGGCCGGGGCTCGCGGTGGCAAGCGTCGGCGCGTCGCAGCTGTTCGGGCTCGGCTGCCACATCCTGATGCTGCTGTCCTTCGGCTACCTGACCGGCACGGAGAAGACGCCGTCGCTGTCGCCGTCCCGCACGGTCATCGCGGGTCTGCTGACCGTGGCGGTGCTCGTGCTCGTGGTGACCTCGGTGCCGTTCCTGCGGAAATTCGTCGTCACGCGCGTGCGGTCGCTTTTCGCGGGTGTCGTGCCGCGCATGCTCGATGTGCTGCAGAGGCCGCAGAAGCTGGTCACCGGCATCGGCGGCATGCTGCTGCTGACCGCCTGCTTCGTGATGTGCCTGGACGCCTCGATCCGGGCGTTCGGCGACGAGTCGGCCTCGATCAGCATCGCCAGCGTCGCCGTCGTCTTCCTCGCGGGCAACGCGCTGGGATCCGCGGCGCCGACGCCGGGCGGCGTGGGCGCGGTGGAGGCGACCCTGACCGTCGGTCTGATCGCGGTCGGGCTCCCCAAGGAGGTCGCGGCACCCGCGGTACTGCTGTTCCGGCTCCTGACGTTGTGGCTGCCGGTGCTGCCGGGATGGCTGGCCTTCAACCACCTGACGCGCAAGGAAGCACTCTGAGACGAGGAGGTGCTGCGACGCACCGGTACCCCTGGTGCGCGGGTACCTCGTACGCCCCACGTCCCGAGCGTCCGGCCACGGACGGCCGCACGATGGGAGCATGCCGAATCCGATACGGCTGCGCGCCGCTGTCCTGACCGCCGTCGCCGTGCTGCTGGCCTCCCTGCTGGCGAGCTGCGGTGACGACCCCGGCGACGAGAACCTGGCGGAGCAGGAGCTGAGCTGGCAGGACTGCCCGGCCCCCTCCCAGGCGCAGGGCGGCGGCGGCTCGCCGTCGCCCCTGCCGAGAGGCGGCGAGTGGCAGTGCGCCACGATGAAGGCACCCCTCGACTGGGACGACCCCAAGGGTGACACGATCGACCTTCAGCTGATCCGGGTGAAGTCGACCGGCGGCGAGAGCAGGCGCATCGGCTCGCTCGTCTTCAACTTCGGTGGCCCCGGCGTCTCCGGCGTCACCACGCTGCCCTCCTTCGGCGCGGACTACGGGAAGCTGCGCACCCGCTACGACCTGGTGAGCTTCGACCCGCGCGGGGTCGGCCGCAGCGCGCCGGTGCTGTGCGAGAACGACCAGCAGCTCGACGCCTACTTCCAGCAGGACGCGACGCCCGACAACGCCGCCGAGCGCACGGAACTGCTGGACAGCACCAAGGAGTTCAACGAGGCCTGCGAAGAGCGCTCCGAGCGGATGCTGCCGCATGTCCGCACGACCGACGCGGCGCGGGACGTGGACTTGATGCGGCAGGTCCTCGGCGACAGCAAGCTGTACTACTTCGGCTTCTCCTACGGCACCGAACTCGGCGGCGTCTACGCGCACCTGTTCCCCGAGCGGGTGGGGCGCGCCGTCTTCGACGCGGTGGTCGATCCGACCCGGACCGCCGAACAGGGAGCGCTCGGGCAGGCCAAGGGCTTTCAGCGGGCGCTCGACAACTTCGCCGAGGACTGCGCGGGGAAGGCAGGGAACTGCCCCATCGGCGACAGCGCCGAGGACGTCAAGAACCGCATCGCCAAGCTGCTGCGGGACCTCGACAGCAAGCCCATCCCCGGTGTCTTCCCCCGCGAGGTGACCCAGACCGTCGCGGCCAACGGCATCGCGCAGGCGCTGTACTCCCAGGACCTCTGGGAGTACCTCGTCGAAGGCCTTCAACAGGCGTACGACGGCGACGGCAGCATCCTCATGGTGCTGTCCGACTCGCTGAACGGGCGCAGCGAGAACGGCGAGTACAGCAACATCGCCGCGGCCAACGTCTCCATCAACTGCGCCGACAACCGGCCCCGGTACGACACGGCGTACGTGGAGCGGAAGCTGCCCGAGTTCAAGGCCGCGTCGGCGCTGTTCGGCGACTCCTTCGCGTGGTCGATGCTGACCTGCACCGACTGGCCCGTGGCGGGCGCCGCCGATCACCCCGACGTCAGCGCTCCCGGCGCGCCACCGATCCTGGTGGTCGGCAACACCGGAGACCCGGCCACGCCGTACGAGGGCGCGCGGAAGATGGCCGAGTCCCTGGGCAAGGGCGTCGGTGTCGAGCTGACGTACAAGGGTCAGGGGCATGGTGCGTACGACAGCAAGAACAAGTGCGTGCTGGACGCGGTGAACGGCTATCTGCTGGACGGCAAGGTGCCGGCCGCCGGGACCGTCTGCTCCTGACAATGCCGGTAAAGGCGCTGGTCAGAGGGTTATCCACAGGCTTCCGCAGGCTCTGCGCGATCTGCCTACCATGGCAGGACCGCCATCCGCGGCACGGTGCGGACGGCCTGTGAGGGGGGAATGGGCATGAGTCGTTTCGCACGGTGGACAGCCGGGGCGGCCGCCGCTGCACTGCTGGTGGCGGGCTGCAGCGGTGGCTCGCCCGACGACGAGCCCACGTCGTTGACCTCGCAGAAGCTCGACTGGGGGCGGTGCAAGGCGACCGGGGGCTCGCCCGCGCCGAGCAGCGACTGGCAGTGCGCCACGCTCAAGGCGCCGCTGGACTGGGCGAAGCCGGACGGCGAGACCATAGACCTGGCTCTGATCCGCGCCAAGGCCCGGGGCGGCAAGCGCGTCGGCTCGCTGCTGTTCAACTTCGGGGGCCCCGGCGGCTCGGGCATGTCCATGATGCCGTCGTTCGCTCCCACGGTCTCCCAGCTGCGCGAGCGGTACGACCTGGTGAGCTGGGACCCGCGCGGAGTGGGCGCCAGCGAGGGCGTCCGCTGCCGCGGCGACAAGGAGATCCAGGCAGCCGAGGCGGCGGTGGACGCCACCCCGGACACCCCGGCCGAGGAGACGGCGTACCTGAAGGACGCCGCCGACTTCGGCACGGGCTGCGCGAAGGACGCCGGGAAACTGCTGGGGCATGTCTCGACCACCGACACCGCCCGCGACATGGACCTGATGCGACAGGTCCTCGGCGATCGGAAGACGCACTACTTCGGCATCTCGTACGGCACCGAACTCGGCGGGGTGTACGCCCACCTGTTCCCGAAGAACGTGGGGCGGATGGTCCTGGACGCGGTCGTCGACCCGACCGCCGGCACGGTGGGCCATGCCGAGAACCAGACCAGGGGCTTCCAGCGCGCGCTGAACGCCTACCTCGTGTCGACGGGCCAGGACCCGGAACAGGGCTCCCGGAAGATCGCGGACCTGCTGAAGAGGATCGACGCCGAGCCGCTGCCGACCTCGTCCCCCGGGCGGAAGCTGACGCAGACGCTCGCGCTCACCGGCATCATCCTGCCGCTGTACAGCGAGGACAGCTGGCCGACGCTGACCAGCGCCCTGGAGTCCGCAGAACAGGGCGACGGATCGGAGCTGCTGGCACTCGCCGACGGCTACAACGAGCGTGGCGCCTCGGGGCGATACGGCACGGGGTCCCACTCGCAGCGGGTCATATCGTGCCTGGACGACAGGCAGCGGCCGACCGTCGAGGAGACGAAGAAGCTGCTGCCCCGCTTCGAGCGGATCTCGCCCGTCTTCGGGGACTTCATGGGCTGGGACACGGCCGGCTGGTGCCACGACTGGCCCGTCCCCGGACAGCACGACACCCCGGAGGTGAGCGCACCAGGTGCGGCGCCGATCCTGGTGGTCGGCACCACCGGCGACCCGGCCACGCCGTACGAGGGCGCGAGGAAGATGGCGGACGAGCTGGGCAGGGGCGTCGGCGTGATGCTCACCTGGAAGGGCGAGGGGCACGGTGCCTACGGCAGCGGGAGCGACTGTGTCGACTCCACGGTCAACGCGTACCTGCTGAACGGGACGGTGCCGAAGGACGGCAAGGTCTGCTCATGACGGCGGCGGGGGCTCCGGGCACCTGCGGTGCGCGAAACCCCCGCCGCTCGGGACGCGAGGCCGGGTACGGCTCAGTACACCGGCTTGTCCGGCTCGATCTGGTTGACCCAGCCGATCACGCCGCCGCCGACGTGGACGGCGTCGGAGAAGCCGGCGGACTTCAGGACCGCGAGGACTTCCGCACTGCGGACACCCGTCTTGCAGTGCAGGACGATCTTCTTGTCCTGGGGCAGGCCCTCCAGGGCGGTGCCCATGAGGAACTCGTTCTTCGGGATCAGCCGGGCGCCGGGGATGGAGACGATCTCGTACTCGTTCGGCTCGCGGACGTCGATGATCTCGATGTTCTCGCCGTCGTCGATCCACTCCTTGAGCTGCTTGGGAGTGATCGTCGAGTCGGCGGCCGCCGCCTGGGCCTCCTCGGAGACGACGCCGCAGAAGGCCTCGTAGTCGATGAGCTCGGTGACGGTGGGGTTCTCGCCGCAGACCGCGCAGTTCGGGTCCTTGCGGACCTTGACCTGGCGGTACTGCATCTCCAGGGCGTCGTAGATCATCAGACGGCCGACCAGCGGCTCGCCCGTGCCGGTGAGGACCTTGATGGCCTCGGTGACCTGGATGGAGCCGATGGACGCGCACAGCACGCCCAGGACGCCGCCCTCGGCGCAGGAGGGGACCATGCCGGGGGGCGGGGGCTCCGGGTAGAGGCAGCGGTAGCAGGGACCGTGCTCGGACCAGAAGACGGAGGCCTGGCCGTCGAAGCGGTAGATCGAACCCCAGACGTACGGCTTGTTCAGCAGCACGCAGGCGTCGTTGACCAGGTAGCGGGTCGCGAAGTTGTCCGTGCCGTCGACGATCAGGTCGTACTGGCTGAAGATGTCCATCACGTTGTCGGCCTCAAGCCGCTCCTCGTGAAGGATCACGTTCACGTACGGGTTGATGCCGAGGACGGAGTCGCGGGCGGACTCGGCCTTCGAGCGGCCGATGTCGGACTGGCTGTGGATGATCTGGCGCTGCAGGTTCGACTCGTCGACCTCGTCGAACTCCACGATGCCGAGCGTGCCCACGCCCGCGGCGGCCAGGTACATCAGCGCCGGCGAGCCCAGGCCGCCGGCGCCCACACAGAGCACCTTGGCGTTCTTCAGCCGCTTCTGCCCGTCCATCCCGACGTCGGGGATGATCAGGTGGCGGGAGTACCTGCGGACCTCGTCTACGGTGAGCTCGGGGGCCGGCTCGACCAGGGGTGGCAGCGACACGGGGACTCCGTTGGTCGGTCAATCACTACAGTTGTTCTTCCTGTAACAGTGCCATGGCCTTTTTCATTCCGAGACACCCGTTCCGATACGCGAGACGATGTCGTCCCAGTAGCCGGGCAGGCTCTCCCAGGGGCCGGTGCGGCCGCCGCGGTCCGTGCGGTCGGTGAGGTAGATCGTCGCGGCGCCCTGCCAGCGGGCGATCCGCAACGCCTCGTCGAGGTGGCGGTGGGGCACGCCGTGGACGAAGTGGCAGAAGCGTCCGGGGGGATGGTCCGCGGTCCACTGGGCCGCCTGCGAGAAGCGGTAGTCGCTCCACGGGCCGGAGAAAGTGACCAGTTGGTCGGCGATCTCCGCGTAACCGGCGTGGGGGTGCATGCCGTGGCCGAGGACGATGTGGGCGTCCTCACGGGTCACGCGGAGCGCACTGACGGTCCGGCGGATGGCGGCGAGCGCGGCGTGGTCGGTGGGGCAGCGGTCCAGGAGGAAACCGTCGGCCTGGTACCAGTCGGTGTACCGGTGGGCGTCGGAGATGAGTTCGCCGACGCTGCGGGTGCCGTGTCCGGTGGCGAGGTGCCCGAGGACGCCGATGCCCGCGTTGCGGAGTCGTCCGGCCGCCTCCAGGCAGTGCGGGTCTGGCTGGGTACCGGGGCCGTCGGAGACATTGAGGACGACCCAGTGCAGGGGTGTGCCCGGGCGGGTGAGTGCGCTCCACTCGGCTGGGGCGAGGAGGGGGTGGGCCAAGCCGGGGACGCCGAAAGCGGTGCGGAGGGCGGTGCTCGTGGCACCCGGCCATGTGCTGGTCGGATACGGCGTGCCGCCTCCCTCCCTCAGATCCGGCATGCCGCCTCCATCCAGATGTCGGCGAGGGACTCCTCCAGGTTGATCCGGGGCCGCCAGCCGAGCCGGTCGCGGGCGGTGCGTACGTCGGCCTGTTGCCAGCTGCCGCAGCCGTCCGGGTACGGGTACGCGATCGGTGCCGCGTGGTCCGGGTCGGTGCGGGGGTGCCCGATGGCCGGACGCAGGGCGCCGGGGGGGCCGTCCAGCTCGTGCAGGGCGCCGCCGTAGCCGGCCACGCGGGCGAGGGTGGCGGCGGCGTCGCGGAGGCGGACGGCGCGGCCCGAGCCGATGTTGATGACGCCCTGCGCGGCGGAGAGGGAGGCCGCGTGGACGGCGCGGGCCACGTCGCGGACGTCGACGAAGTCGCGCTGGGCGCCGAGGCCGCTGAGTTTCAGCTCGCCGTCGCCGGACTGCATGGCGCGGCGCATGGCCTCGGCGAGGCGGCCGAGCGGGGAGCCGGCGGGGGTGCCGGGACCGGCGGGTGAGAAGACGCGGAGGACCACGGCGTCCAGGCCGGAGCCGAGCACGAGTTCGGTGGCGGCGAGTTTGCTGACGCCGTAGGGGCCGCCGGGACGTGGGACGGCGTCCTCCGCGGTGGAGGAGCCGGGCTGGCTGGGGCCGTACTCCGCGCTGCAGCCGATCTGGACCAGGCGGGCACCGCAGCCGCTGCGGCGCAGGGCCTCGCAGACGGTGGCGACGGCGACGGTGTTGTGCCGGGTGAGTTCGCGGGCGCCGCCTCGGGTGGCACCGGCGCAGTTGATGACGACACCGGGGTGGACGGCGTCGAGGAAACGGGTGAGGGCGCCGGGGCTGCCGGTGGCGAGGTCGAAGCGGACGTCGGCGTCGTCGCCGCGGCCGAGGGCGGTGAGCTGGACGGCCGGGTCGGCGAGCAGGCGCTCGGCTACGAAGCGGCCGATGTAGCCGTTGGCGCCGATCAGCAGGACTCTCATCGGGCGGCTCCCGGGGCCGAGGGGGCGGCGGGTCGGGAGGTGGTCATGGGGTGTCTCCTTTGCGGGAATTGCGTGGTGGGTGCGGGTGCCTTCGGCGGTCGGGCGGATGGGAGTGGGGGGTCGCGCCCATGCCTGCGGCAGCCCGTGCGGGTGGTGCGCGGTGCGCCTACGGGTCGTTGTGGGTCGGGCCCGGGGGCGGGTGCGTGGGTGTGCCCGGGGTCACCATCGCCGCTCCCGCTGCGCGTGGGCCGACGCCTTCGTCAGCCTGCGGGTCGTGTGGAGCAGCAAGGCGGTGGCTCCCAGGCCGCAGGTCAGGGCCGGGATGCTGCCTGGGCCCCAGGTCGCTGCGAGGGCCTCCACCGGAGTGGCCAGGAAGGCGCAGCCGGGCAGGCGCGCCACGAAGACCGTGGCCAGGGCTGTTGCCGTGGCCGTGGTCGTGGCGGTGAGGAGCAGCGCCGGGGCGTGCGTGAAGCCGTGGGTGGTGAGGAGGCGGGCCAGGAAGAGGAGGGCGCCCAGGGTGAGGGTCTGAGGATGGGTGGCGGGTTGGCCGAGGACGGTCGCGCAGAGGGTGAGCAGGGCCGTCAGGGCGGCCAGATACAAGGCGAAGGTGCCGAAGAGGAGGGGGCGTACGGAGGCGGCGAAGTCCTCCAGGCCGCGGCTTGCCGTGAGCCTGCGACGGGCTCCTGCGGCGAGCAGGTGGGCGCTCCAGGCCGCAGGGGCGCAGGACAGGGCCAGCGCCAGGACGGAGGCGGTGGCCGTGGGCCAGGGGCCGTCGGGGGCGCCCGTGGGGAGCGTGTCCGGGCCCCCGGTGATGGCTGCGCCCAGTGCTCCGTCGCCCAGGGCGGCGTAGGCGAGCAGGGAGCAGGCCCAGGGGGCGGTGGCCGGTGAGGGGTGGCCGGGGACGCTCAGCGGGCCTCGGCGGAGGGCGGCGCGCAGGGCCAGGACGAAGGTGAGGGTGCCCACGGCGACTGCGATCAGGCGGGTTTGTCCCTGGGTGAGGCGCAGGGCGGTCAGGGTCGCCGCGCACAGGGCGCCGGGCAGGAGGGTGAGGAGAATCCAGTCGGCACTCCGGCGGGCGGCCGCCGGGTTCCGGGGGCGTTGGGGCGAGTCGCCGTTGCGGGGTGCGCGGGCGTACATCTCCTCCGCGAGGGAGAAGACGTCCCGGTGGCGGAAGCGTGCGGCGGTCCGGTCGGTGACGCCGTGGGCCTCCAGGCCCGCCGCGATCTCCAGCGGGTCCACGGCACGTTCGCACAGGTCGCGGTGACGGTGCATCAGCGCCTTGACGGGGTCCGCGGCGGTGCGGTGGGCGGGCGGTGCCGGAGTGCGGCCGGCGGTCGGCTCCTTGTCGCCCGGCGCCCGGTCCAGTTCGCCGAGGTCGCTCATCGCGCTCCCTCCGCAGCGGGTACCGGAGTCTCCGCCCGGCCCGGGCCGCCCCTGCCCACGGCACTGGCGGTCGGCTGGGCCCAGCGGCCGGGGACGTAGGCCTCGGCGGGGACGGCGAACGGGAGGGGTTCGCCGGTGTCGTCGAGGACGACGCGGCGGACCGGGGTGTGCGAAACGATCTCCAGGTAAATGCCGTGAAATGCCGCGATGTTCTGCTCGACGGTGAACAGTTCGAGCGCGCGGGCGCGTGCGGCGGCTCCGAGGCGTTCACGGCGCTCGGGGTCGCGCAGCAGCGTGACGCACGCCTCGGCGAGCGCCCGCGGATTGCGCGGGGGTACGACGAGTCCCGTGCCGCCGATGGCCTCCACCACCGCGCCGACGTCCGTGGACACCGTCGCGCACCCGGAGAACATGGCCTCGACCAGGCTGACCGGGAAGCCCTCGACGACGCTCGACAGGACCACCACGGCACCCGAGGCGTAGGCGTGGGCCGGGGACGGGGCATCCGGGCCGCCGATCTCCTCGAAGGACACCGGGTTGTCGCCGACGGCGTGCGGGCCCTCCGCCTCGTCCGGGAAGAGCTGCGCGGCCAGCGCCCTGCAGTGGCCGAGGTAGGCCGCGCCCTCGGGGCCCGTCGGGGCGCCCAGGATGCGCAGGCGCGTCCCGGGTTCCTTCCGGCGGATCTCCGCGAAGGCGTGCAGGAGGGAGATCAGGTCCTTGGCGGGTTCGACACGGCCGACCCAGACCAGTGTGTCCGGGGCCGCGCACCGAGGTGACTCCCCGACTTCCGCGAAGGGGGCCGCGTCCATGCCCGGGTAGACCGTGCGGAGCTTGGCGCGGTCGGCCCCGCAGCGCTCCTGCCAGCGGCGGGCGTGTGCGTTGCCGGATGTGATCATGGCGGCCTGCCGGTAGGTCTCGGCGGCGAGGCGGCCGTGGAAGGCGGCGAGCAGGGACCGTACCGGAGGTGAGGACTCCGTGTCGGTCAGATACCGCGTCCGCAGCCGCACCCCGTACTCGGTCACCAGCAGAGGTACGCCCGAGAAGTGCCGGGCGAGCAGTCCGGGCAGGGCCGCGGTGCCACCGGACGCCGCGTGGCACAGGTCGACCGCGCCGAGGCCGTCGTCCTCGTACCAGTCGAGCGAGAGAGGGCGCAGGGCGTGTTCCAGGTGTGCGGCGGCGGTGAGCAGATCGGGGACACGCGCCTCGCGCGCCGGGCGTAACGCGCCGGGCGCGCGACAGGCGCGTTCCAGGACGCGTACGGCGGTCTCGGAGCGGAGCGCTCCCACCAGACCGCCCTCGTCGCGGGCGAGCTCCGCGAGGCCGTACAGCGCGTAGCCGAAACGGTCCGCCTCCGTGGCAGACGCCTCGCCGAAGGCGCCCGCGCACAGGGCAGCCACCAACTCCCCGTAGCACTCGGCGAAGCGCCGGCGCGCACGACGCCCGTAGCGGACGCCGTCGTCCGCCGCCGTCCACACCGGTGCCGTACGCACCCGGCTGACCTGCGGTGGCAGGGCGACCCAGCCCTCGTCCTCCTGGTCCTCGCTGCGGCTGAGCGCGTAGACGTCGAACTCGTACTGCCCGAGCCCGCGCACAAGCCGGTCGCACCAGAGCCTGGCGTCACCGCTCACATACGGATAGCCACCCTCCGTAAGCAGTCCGATGCGCACGCGTGCACCCCCGATCTCCCGTTTGGAGAGCCGCCGTTGGTCCAGCGGCTCGCAGCGGGACGAACGTATGCGGACAAGGTGGTGGCGCGACGGACGGTTGTCCGTCGCGCCACCAAAAGGGGTGAACGGTCGTAACTTTCGCGTGCAGGTCGCGTTCCGTCGCGCTAGGAGAGCGAACGGTCACCGATCGTCATACCGCGGCCGGCTCCCGTCGGGCCGCCCTGCGCCGGGCCGCGTCCTCAGGGTCGAGGGCCGGCACGGCGGCCAGGAGCTGCTGGGTGTAGGGGTCCTGCGGCGACCCGTAGACCGCGTCGGCGGGGCCCTCCTCGACGATCCGGCCGCGGCGCATCACCGCGACCCGGTCGCTGACCTGGCGTACGACGGCCAGGTCGTGCGCGATGAAGACGAGCGCGAGTCCGAGTTCGCGCCGCAACTCGCCGAGCAGGGCGACCACCTGGGCCTGGGTGGTGACGTCGAGTGCGGAGACGGGCTCGTCGCAGACGATGACGCGCGGGTCGGCCGCGAGCGCACGCGCGATGCCGACGCGTTGACGTTGTCCGCCGCTGAACTCGTGCGGATAGCGGTCGTAGTGCGCCGCTTCCAGCCCCACACGCTCCAGCAGCTCCCGTACGCGCCCCCGGATGCGTCCCTCGTCCTGTTCTCCACGCGCCCGCAGCGGGTCGGCGATCGACTCGCCCACGGTGCGGCGGGGGTTGAGGGAGGAGACGGGGTCCTGGAAGACCATCTGGACGTCGGGGCGTACGCCGCCGCCCGGCTCGATCTCCCCCGCCGACGGCGCGAGCAGTCCGACCAGCATGCGTCCGAGGGTCGTCTTGCCGCTGCCGCTCTCGCCGACGATCCCGAGGGTCTCGCCCCGGCGCAGCGTCAGCGACACGTCGTTCACGGCTGTGAACGCCCGCTTCCCACGGCCGAAATCGCGCCTCAGTCCCTTCGCCTCCAGCACTGTCTCTCCGGACACCTGCGAGGGAGCACGCGGCGCGTCCACGCGAGGGACCGCGGCGAGCAGTTCCCGCGTGTACGCCTGCCCGGGCGAGCCCAGCACGGCACCGACCGGTCCGTGCTCCACCGCCCGCCCGCGCCGCATGACGAGGACCTCGTCGACGCTCTCGGCGGCCACGCCCACGTCGTGCGTGACCAGCAGCAGCCCCATGCCGGTCTCCTCGCGCAGCGTGTGCAGCAGGTCGAGGATCTGGGCCTGCACGGTCACGTCCAGCGCGGTCGTCGGCTCGTCGGCGATCAGCAGGTCGGGGGCGCAGGCGAGAGCCATGGCGATCAGGGCGCGCTGCCGCATGCCGCCGCTGAACTCGTGCGGGCGGGAACGGGACCGGCGCTGAGCGTCCGGAATGCCGACCCGGTCGAGCACCTCCACCGCACGCGCGCGTGCCGCCCGCCGCGACGCACGCGTGTGTGCGCGGTACACCTCGGCGATCTGGTCGCCGATCGCGTAGTACGGGTCCAGGGAGGACAGCGGGTCCTGGAAGACCATCGCGGCCTTCCCGCCGCGCAGCCGCCGCAGTTCGTCGTCCGCCGCCCGCTGTACGTCGACACCGGCGACCTCGACCGAGCCGTCGACCCGCGCACCCGTGCCGCGGTGCAGGCCGAGCAAGGCCGAGGCGACCGTGGACTTGCCGGAGCCGGACTCGCCGACGAGTGCCAGGGCCGCGCCCTCTTCCAGACGGAAGGACAGCCCGTCGACGGCGCGCAGCTCGCCGAACTCCACGGACAGGTCCGTCACTTCGACGAGACTCATGTCAGCACCACCCGTCGGTCGGCCACCGCGTACAGCACGTCCGCGACGGCGTTGGCCAGCACCACGAAGAAGCCGGTCACCAGGACCATGCCGACGACCACCGGCAGGTCGACGACCTTCACCGCCTGCACCAGTTCCTGGCCGATGCCGGGCAGTCCGAAGAGGGTCTCGGTGAGCACGGCACCGCCGAACAGCACGCCGATGTTGTTGGCGTTGACGGCGATGAGCGGCGCAACGGCCCCGCGGAGGGCGTGCCGCCGGATGATCGACCGCTCCCGGATGCCGTAGGCCCGGAAGGTCCGTACATGGTCCTCGGCGAGCGTCTCCAGCATCGAGGCGCGCGTCAGACGTGCGTAGGTGGCCGACTCGATCAGCGCGAGCGACAGCCAGGGCAGCAGCAGGTTCCAGGCCCACTGCTCCGGATCGTCGGAGAACGCGACGTACTGCGGGAACGGCAGCAGCTGCAGCTGACCGCAGACGACGATCATCAGGATCAGGCCGATGACGAAGACGGGCGTGGCCGTGCCCGCGAGGGTGAGGCCGGTCAGCAGCCGCTCGGTGAACCGGCCGCGCCGCCACACCGACAGCACGCCGGTGCCGACGCCGATGACCAGCCACAGCACCATCGCGCCGAGCGCGAGCGATGCCGTGACCGGCAGCTTCGCCAGGATCAGGGCCGTGACCTGCTGGTCGCTCCGGTACGACAGCCCGAGGCAGGGCGCCGCGCAGTGCTGTACGGACGTGCCCGTCGAGTAGTCCTGGCCGGCGACGAGGCCCTGGAGGAAGTGCCAGTAGCGCGCGTACAGCGGGTCGTTCAGCTGCAGTTGCTCGGCGACCTGCCGTACCTGGGCGGGCGAGCAGCGCGGACCGCAGGTGATCTGGGCGACGTTGCCCGGCGTGACGTAGAAGACGACGTAGATGATCACCGAGAGGGCGAGCAGCGTGACCACGGCGCCGAGCGCGCGGCGGAGCACGAAACCGCCGAAGCCGCTCATGCCCCTCATGCCCTGGCCTCCTTCTCTCCGCCGCTGCCGTCAGCCGCCCTGGCCTCCCGCTTGCGGCCCGTCCCGATCCGCAGCCGGGAGGCCGCACGCGGGTCCAGCGCGGTGCGCACTCCGTCTCCGAGGACGGTCAGCGCGAGCACGGTCACGAACAGCGCGCCGGCGGGCAGCAGCAGGTACTGCGGTGCCGCCTGGTACCAGACGTCCGCGGCGGTGAGCATCTGCCCCCAGGAGGGTGTCGGGGGCTGCACGCCCACGCCGAGGAAGGACAGGGCGGCCTCCACGGTGATGTTCTGCGGCACGAGCAGGGCCGAGTACGTGATGACGGGCGCCGCCAGGCCGGGCAGCAGCTCACGGCGGGCGATCCGCCAGGGGCCCCAGCCGCTGAGCCGGGCAGCGGAGACATAGTCGAGTTGTTTGAGGGTGAGGGTCTGCGCGCGGACCATCTTGGCCAGCGTGCCCCAGCCGGAGACCAGGCCGACGACGAGGGCGACGAGGACGGGCCGCGGGAAACTCGCGGGCACGATGGCGAGCAGCGCCAGCGCGATGACCATCAGGGGCATGGACACGAAGATGTCCGCGATCCGGGTGAGCAGGAGGTCCACCCAGCGGTTGCCGAGTCCGGCCGCGACGCCGATGGCGACACCGAGCACGACCTGCACCACGGTCGCCGCGAGCGCGACGCCCAGTGACACCCGCGCCCCGTACACCAGCCGCGCGAACAGGTCCCGCCCGGTCTGCGGTTCCACGCCGAGCCAGTGGTCGCCGCCGATGCCCCCGAAGGACCCGATGGGCACGCCGCCGCGGGCGGAGTCGATGAGGGACGGGTGGTAGGTGGTCGGGTCCTGGCCCTCGATCGCGGTGAGCAGCGGCGCGGCGAGCGCGACCAGGACGAGCAGCGCGACGACGGCCGCCGCGACGAGGGCGGCGCGCTGCGCCCGCAGCCGCCGCCAGAACTGACGGCCCCCCGAGGCCCCCGGGACGACGGTGTCCGTCCCGGGGGCGTGGGAGGCGAGAAGTGCCTCGCTCATCGCGTCACTTCACCGCGACCTGCGAGGGGTCCAGGACGCCGTCCCAGTCGCTGATCACGATGTTGCGGACGTCCTTGCCGTACAGCCGCTTGTAGACCGGGTGGAACAGCGGAACGGTCAGTGCCTTCTCGGCGATCTTCTTGTCCAGTGCACCCCACCGCTTGGCGGCCTCGTCAAGATCCGTCAACTTGTTGATCGAGTCAATCTCGGCATTGACGGACTTGTCGTTGAGGAAGCCGGTGTTGAAGTTCGCGCCGTCCTTCACGATCTGCCGGCCGTCGAAGATCGGGGCGAGGAAGGGGCCGCCCGAGGGCCAGTCGGCGCCCCAGTGGGCGAGGAAGAAGCCGGGTTCGGTCTTCACGTCGTGGATCCTGTCGGAGTAGTCGTTCTCCTCCAGACCCTGCAACCTGACGGTGATTCCGGCCTTCTTGAGCGCGTCCTGGACGGCGGTCGCGATCTCGGGGCTGGTCTCGAAGTCCTTGGCGTTGGAGTGGGTCAGGGTCACGGTGAGCCCGCTGCCGTACCCGGCCTCCTTCAGCAGCTGCCTCGCCTTCGCCGGGTTGCCGGACCTGCCCGCCGGGAAGAGGTCGTACGGCGTGTGGCCGAAGGACTTCTGGTCCGGCAGGAAGGTCGTCGCGGCCTGAGCCAGCGAGGAGCCGCCGGCCGCGTTGACCACGGACGACCGGTCGATGGCGTACGAGATCGCCTGCCGCACCTTGATGTTGTCGAACGGCTTCACCTTCGGGTTGAACGCGATGTAGTCGGTGTAGCCGAAGTGTCCGGTGCCGACGCGGGACGCAAGGTTCTTGTCGCCGGTGACCTTGGCCAGTTCGGCCGGGCCGAGGTTGGTGTCCGTGGTGACGGCGGCGGCGTCCGCACCCTGGGACGCGGCCAGCCGCTGGTTGATCACGGAGGAGTCCAGCCCGGACCGTACGTCGATCTTGTCCGGGTACGCCTTGCGCTCGGCGTCCGTGGAGGCGGACCAGTACGTGTTGCGCTCCAGAACGAGCCGCTCACCGTCGTTCTCGTTCCTGACCACCTTGTACGGCCCCGAGGAGATCGGGTGCTCCTCGTACTTGGTGCCGGTGTCCTTGTCCTTCGGCACGGGCGCGAACTGCGTCTGCGTGGCGAGGTAGGGGAACTCGCCCTCGGGCTTGTTGAGGCGGAAGACGATGGTCTGGTCGTCCGGCGTCTCGATCGACGCCAGGCCCTTCTTGTCCTTGTAGGGGCCCTGGTAGTCGGCGCCCCCGACCAGCCAGTCCCTCAAGTAGGGCGCGCCGCCGGAGAGTTCGGGCGCGAAGGAACGCTCGATGCCGTACTTGATGTCGGCCGAGGTGATCGGCGTGCCGTCCTCGTACTTCAGTCCCTTCTTCAGGGTGTACGTCCACACGGTCGCGTCCTTGCTGGGCCGCCCGGTGTCGGTGGCGAGGTCCGGCACGACCTTGGCGCCGGCGGCGCCGTTCTCGCGGTTGCGCGTGGTCAGCGTACGGAAGACCAGGGACGGGACCTTGCCGCCGCCGGAGGTGTACAGGCGGGCGGGGTCGAAGTCCTGCTGGGGCTGGGAGTTCAGGACCGTGAGCGTGCCGCCCTTGTGGGGCGTGGAGTCGCCACCGGCGCCCTTGGCATCGTTGTCCTTCGGCCCGCAGGCGGCGGCGCCCGCTGCCACGACCAGGCTCAGCAGGGCAGTCGCCACGCGGGCGCTGTGTACGGACGGTTGACGCATCGGAGACGACCTCTCGAATGGTGAGATGGATTGACGAAGGGTGAGACGAAAGTGAACAGACGTCTGCCCCGGCGCCGGGTCGTCGAAAGAGCCGTGACTCGGTCACGGAAGAAGCAAGGTTCGCGACGCGCGCCCGGGGGCGGACGTCAGCGACAGTGAATGTCGGCCACGCAGAGCGGGGTCACGCCGAAGAGCGCCAGCTCGATGGCGGCGCGGGAGGCGGCGTGAAGGGACGACATGCGCAGAAATATGAATGAACTTCCTGCGCATGTCAATGTGACGTAGGAGTCACCCGTCAACTTCCCGGATACGGCCAGGGGTTGGCCCGGCAGTGGATCCCGTCGTGGTCCAGGAACTTGGTCTGCTGCTGCATGACCGGCGCCAGATCGCCGTCCTTGTCGCAGGTCACGTGCGAGTGGCCCAGGCGGTGGCCGACCTCGTGGTTGATCAGCATCTGCCGGTAGGCGTGGATCTTGTCACCGTACGTCTTGGAGCCCTGTGCCCACCGGTAGGCGTTGATCATCACGCGCTCGGTGGCGGCGGAGTCGCAGGACACGTTGTCCACGGTGGTGTCCAGGCCGGACTTGGCGCACCAGACGGCGGTCGTGCCGGGGCTGGCCAGCGTGATGACGAAGTCGGGCTTGCCGGAGTAGACGCGCTCGAAGGTGCGGGCGCCGTTGTGGGCCCAGCTGCGATCGTCGTTGAGCGTCTTCTGCACGGCCTGCGCGAAGAGCTCGCCGTCGAGGCCGAGGCCCTGCTCGATGTCCACGCGGTAGGTGAACTTCTGCCCCGCCCCGGGCGCCTGGTCGATACCGGGGACCGCGTCGAACCTGCCCGAGCCCTTGAGCTCGGCGCTGAGCGGGTACTTCTCGCCCATCTTCTGCTCGTACGTCAGCGTCGCCACGCCTGCGGGCGTGGAGGGCGTCGGCCGCCGGTCCGTACGGGAAGCGGAGTCGCGGACGTCACGGGCCTGGTCGGCGGCGGACTGCGACCGCGCGTCGCCCTCGTCCTGCACGTCGGTGACCTGGCCGGCCACGATGACGGCCAGCACGGTGGTGACGGCGGCGGCCGCGATGCCGGTGAAGGCCCGCCCCTTGCCGCCCTTGGCCTGTGCGGGTCGGCCGGTGGGCGGTGGCTCCTCGGCGCCGTGCGCGGTCTCGGCGTCCGGGTCCCGGCGGGTGGCGGTGGCGTACGGATCGACCGGGGCGCCGGAGGCGCGAAGGGTGCCCGCGGCACGGGGCCTGAAGACGTCGTCGGCCTCGCCGAACGCGTCGAGGTACTCCTGCCGCGGTCCCGCCACAGGCGCCTGCCGCTGCCGCGGTATGGGCACACCGGGCCCCGCCGACGCACCGTGACCGAACTCGGTGCGCGCTCGCATCTCGCCCCAGCCACCGCCGGGTTCACGCTGCTCGGGGTGGCCGCCACGGACCTGGGGGGTGCCGTGGGCAGGTGTGCCGTCGGGCGAACGCGGCACACCGCGGGCCGGCGTACCGTCAAAAGCACGGGGCACCCCGTGCGCGGGCGTCCCGTCAGGCAGGCGCGGCGGCCAACCGCCCTGCCCCGCGCCGGGAACCGCCGTACCGGGTACGAAGCCGCGCGCCGCGTCCGGCGTCGGCCGGTCGTCCGGTGCTGTGCTGGTGTCCGCGGCGGCACCCTTGGGGGCCGGTCCGCGTCGGCTGTGGCGTCCCACGTCGCGCCTCAGCCTCCCGTGCTCTCGCCGGCGGCCGCGCCGTCGCCGGTCGCGTCCGCACGGGCGGCAGTCTCACGGGTACCCGCGGCCGGCCTGCCCGCTCCGGACCCCGACTCGCCCACGTCCCGCAGCAGTTCGCGAAAGGCCGCAGCCAGCGTCTCCGGATACTCCATCATCGCCACATGCCCCGCGTCCGGCAGGGTCAGCAGACGGGAGTCACGGAAGGAACGGGCCGCCTTCTGCGCCATGCGGTAGCCGACGAGCTGGTCCCGGCCGCCGTAGACGAGCAGCGTCGGCGCGAGGACGCGTTCGGCCTGCCGCCACAGCGCGTGCTGGCCGCCCACCGTGTAGGCGTTGACGAGCCCGCGCGCGGAGCGCGCCATCGCGTCCCAGAAGTACGGCAGCTGCAGCCGCCGCTCCATCTCCTCCACGGCGTGGCGGAACCCTTCCGGCGTCACCCGTCCGGGATCGCCGTAGCACAGCGCCAGGACCCCGCGGACCCGCTGCTCCGCCGTCCACTCCCTGGTGAGGCGGGTGAAGAGCGACGCCACTCCGGGCACCGCCAGCAGCCCGGTGGGCACGGCGGTGCGCTGGACGCGGATCTCCGGCAGCGCTGGTGACACGAGCGTGAGGGTACGCACGAGGTCGGGCCGCGCCGCGGCGACGCGCGTGGCGACCGCGCCGCCGAGCGAGTTGCCGAACAGGTGCACGGGACCGCGCTCGGCCGCGTCGAGATAGCGGATCACCGCGCGCGCGTGCGCGGTGATCGAGTAGTTGCCGTCGTCCGGCGGCGGGGAGTCCCCGAAACCCGGCAGGTCGATGGCTTCACTGTCGACGACATCGTCCAGGTACGGCATCATCGCCGACCAGTTCTGCGAGGAACCGCCGAGTCCATGGACGTACAGCGCGGGCGGCAGTCCCTCGCGCGCCGGTGGCCTCGACCGCACCGTCAGCGTGATCCCCGGCAGTCGGACCGACCTGAGCCGCTCGCCCTCCGCGACCCTGACGGCGGCCACCTTGGGAAGAACATTGGCGGGCGGCACGGACGGCAGCTCGGTCGAAGACATGCGGCAATGTTACGAGACGATCACACAGCGGTTCATGTGTTCGCCGTCACAACCACAGGTACACCCGCAGGTCTGTGGGCACTGCCATGGGTACTGCTCTCCGTCACGGAACGGCAGCAGATCGCATAGCGTCCGGATCGGGTGTCTCCTAGGCTCGTAGAAAGGGCACCCGCGTGTGGCCCCTGCATCTTTCAGGGACGTTCGTAGGAAGGGAGCCCAGCATGGCCGTAGACCCCACCGACCCCGAGACCTTCGCGGACGAGGCGGTCCAGGAAGCCCAGGAGTTCGGCGTCGAGGCCCCCGAGGTCGACGCGGCCGAGCAGCACGCGGACATCACGCCGGACCGGGACGACCCGCTGACCGGCGTGGACCCGGACCGCGCCAACGAGGCCGACCTCGCCGAACAGGCTCGCATCGTCTCCCTCGACGAGGACGACTACCGGTGACACCTGGCCGTCCAGGGTGTCACGGGAACGGGAAAGGGGCCGATTTTTGCCCGCTCTGAACCTGTTTGAAACCTTCTGCGCGTCTTTCGTCACCGTCCGGTCCGTGAAATTCTGCGCTCTCACCGCGCACACCACGGTTACCGAAAAGTACGATGGCGGCGCGGCCCACACCGCACATGGACGACTTTGGGAGGCGGCGTGACAGCCATCGAGCAGACAGAGGCGGTACGCCCGCGGGGCACGCGCCTGCCGCGTCGTGCCCGACGGAACCAGCTGCTGGGCGCCGCCCAGGAGGTCTTCGTGGCCCAGGGCTACCACTCGGCCGCGATGGACGACATCGCCGAGCGCGCCGGCGTCAGCAAGCCGGTGCTCTACCAGCACTTCCCGGGCAAGCTGGACCTCTACCTCGCGCTGCTGGACCAGCACTGCGAGTCCCTGATCCAGGCCGTACGGAACGCGCTTGCGTCGACGACCGACAACAAGCAGCGCGTCCGGGCGACGATGGACGCCTACTTCGCGTACGTCGAGGACGACGGCGGCGCCTTCCGCCTGGTCTTCGAGTCGGACCTGACGAACGAGCCGGCCGTGCGCGAGCGCGTCGACAAGGTCACCAACGAGTGCGCCGAGGCGATCTGCGACGTCATCGCCGAGGACACCGGCCTCTCGCGTGCCGAGTCGATGCTGCTGGCCTCGGGCCTCGGCGGCCTCGCCCAGGTGGTGGCCCGTTCCTGGCTGCACAGCGACCGCAGCGTGCCGCGCGACCAGGCGGTGCAGCTGCTGACGTCGCTGGCGTGGCGGGGCATCGCGGGCTTCCCGCTGCACGGCAGCGAGCAGCAGCACCACTGACGGGCTCGTTGTTCCCGGCCGTTGTTCGCTCGTGGCGTTCACGGGCGGAGCGTGTCCGTCCCCTCACCGGGCTAATGTGTGCGGGGTACGGCGCGGAAGGTCGCGCACTTCACTGACCGTCGGAGGGACATAGCCGTGGAGGTCAAGATCGGCGTGCAGCACGCGCCCCGCGAGATCGTTCTGGAGAGCGGTCAGAGCCCCGAGGAGGTCGAGCGCGTGGTGGCCGAGGCACTGGCCGGGAAGTCGCAGCTGCTCAGCCTTGTGGACGAGCACGGCCGCAAGGTCCTGGTCCCGGCGGACCGCCTCGCGTACGTCGAGATCGGCGAGCCGGCCCCGCGCAAGGTGGGCTTCGGCGCGCTGTAGGCGAGCACAGCACCCACAGCGGAGGGGCCCGGCGGTGTACCGCACCGCCGGGCCCCTCCGCTGTCAGTGCCGACCGGGGGTCTTCCTCCACAGATGGAGCACAGGTCGCCCACAGGTGATGATTGCATTCCGCAGGTCAGGGGTAAGACGGGCTACGACCGTTGTGGGCAGGCCGGCCATGTGGGAGGGACCCCGACATGCTCTTGGAAGCGCTCAGCTCCGCCATCCTCGGCCTCGCCCTGGCATGGGCCGCCACCCATCGCCTGTCGCACCGCCTCCCGGCCCGCGCCCTCGTCCTGCCGACGGGTGTCGCCGGAGCCCTCTTCGGCGCCTTCGTCACGCACAGCGCGCTGGACGCCGGCAACCTCCTGCTGATCCTCATCGGCGCGGCGACCGTCTCGGCGGCCTCGCTGTCGCTGCTGCTGCGCCCCTCGGGAAGACTCCGCCGCCGGTCGGCGACCGCCTGACCGGCCGCCGGCGGCGGAACCCCGTGCGTCTGCTCAGGCGCCGGTGACCGGCGTCAGGCGGCCAGCCCCAGCGCAGCCATCCGCTTGGTGTGCGCCTCGGTGATCCGGGAGAACATCTTGCCGACCTCGGCGAGGTCGAAGCCGTCCGCGACGCCGCCCACGAGCATCGTCGACAGTGCGTCCCGGTCGGCGACCACCCGCTGGGACTGCGACAGGGCCTCGCCCATCAGCCGCCGCGCCCACAGCGCCAGCCGGCCGCCCACGCGCGGGTCGGCGTCGATCGCCGCGCGCACCTTCTCCACGGCGAAGCCGCCGTGCCCGGTGTCGTCGAGCACGGCGAGGACCAGGGAGCGGGTGTCGGAGTCGAGCCGGGCGGCGACCTCGCGGTAGAAGTCGCTGGCGATCGAGTCGCCGACGTACGCCTTGACGAGCCCCTCCAGCCAGTCCGAGGGAGCCGTCTGCTTGTGGAAGCCGTCGTAGGCCGCGACGAACGGCTCCATCGCGAAGGTGGGCTCCTCGCCGATCTCGGCGAGCCGGTCGCGCAGCCTCTCGAAGTGGTGGAACTCGGCCGACGCCATCTTCGCCAGCTCCGCCTTGTCCTCCAGCGTGGGTGCCAGCTTGGCGTCCTCCGCGAGCCGCTCGAACGCCGCCAGCTCCCCGTAGGCGAGCGCACCGAGCAGATCCACGACCGCGGCGCGGTACTGCGGGTCGGCGGAGGCCGTCGCCCAGTCCAGGGCGGCGACCGAGGTGTGTTCGGCGGGGGCGTCTGCGGGGTGGTCAGGCTTGTCAGAGCTCGTCATGCAGCGCACAATAGTCCGCTCGCCGGGCCGAGGAAGGTCCTGGTCATCCAGTGTGACGACGACTACGTGACCAAATCGGCCATCGCGTGTGCGCGATTCCGGGGTATGGTGGTAATGCGCCTGCTGAATACTCCGACGTATTCGACAGGCCACACGTATGAGGATGCCCGGTCGGTGGCCCGATCGGCTCCGACCCGACAGCCCTCCATGACCGTACGGCGCACTATGCGTACGACGATCGGGGGGACCCCTCAGCGGTACGAGCGCTAGAGCGTCGGCAGTGGTCCCGTGCCCTACGGCACCGCCCGTAAGGCAGCCGACGTCCCCGGCACGGTCCGTACACGACCCCCGCGCTCGCCTCGCGCCGCGCACACAGAAGAGGCAGTAACCCTGACTACGACGTTTCGAGAACTCGGGATCCTCCCCGAGACCGCCGAGGCCCTGGAAGCCGTCGGCATCACCACTCCCTTCCCCATCCAGGAGATGACGCTGCCCGTGGCCCTCTCGGGCACGGACGTCATCGGCCAGGCCAAGACCGGCACCGGCAAGACGCTGGGCTTCGGCCTTCCGCTCCTGGAGCGCGTCACCGTCCCCGTCGACGTGGAGGCCGGGCGCGCCAGGCCCGAGGACCTCACGGACGCCCCGCAGGCGCTTGTCGTCGTCCCCACGCGCGAGCTGTGCACGCAGGTCACCAACGACCTGCTGACCGCGGGCAAGGTGCGCAATGTGCGGGTGACCGCGATCTACGGCGGCCGGGCCTACGAGCCCCAGGTCGAGGCCCTGAAGAAGGGCGTCGACGTGGTCGTCGGCACCCCGGGCCGGCTGCTCGACCTCGCCGGGCAGAAGAAGCTGAACCTGAAGCACGTCAAGTGCCTGGTCCTCGACGAGGCCGACGAGATGCTCGACCTGGGCTTCCTGCCCGATGTCGAGAAGATCATCGACATGCTTCCGGCCAGGCGCCAGACGATGCTGTTCTCGGCGACCATGCCGGGCGCGGTCATCGGGCTGGCCCGGCGCTACATGTCGCAGCCGACGCACATCCGTGCCACCGCGCCGGACGACGAGGGCGTGACGGTCGCGAACATCAAGCAGTTCGTCTACCGCGCGCACAACATGGACAAGCCCGAGATGGTCGCGCGGATACTGCAGGCCGAGGGCCGCGGACTGGCCATGGTCTTCTGCCGCACCAAGCGCACGGCGGCCGACCTGGCCGACCAGCTGAAGCAGCGCGGCTTCGCCTCCGGCGCGGTCCACGGCGACCTCGGCCAGGGCGCCCGTGAGCAGGCGCTGCGTGCCTTCCGCAACGGCAAGGTGGACGTCCTCGTCTGCACCGACGTCGCCGCCCGCGGCATCGACGTCGAGGGCGTGACGCACGTCGTCAACTACCAGTCGCCGGAGGACGAGAAGACGTACCTGCACCGCATCGGCCGTACCGGCCGCGCGGGTGCGAAGGGTACGGCGATCACGCTGGTCGACTGGGACGACATTCCGCGCTGGCAGCTGATCAACAAGGCGCTGGAGCTCGACTTCAGCGACCCGCCGGAGACGTACTCCACGTCCCCGCACCTGTTCGCCGACCTGGGCATCCCCGAGGGCACGAAGGGCGTCCTGCCGCGTTCGGAGCGCACGCGCGCCGGGCTGGACGCCGAGGAGCTCGAGGACCTGGGCGAGCCGGGCGGCCGGGGCCGCGGGCGCGGCCGGGACGGTCGGGGCGAGGCCCGCTCCGCCGACCGCGAGCGTCCGGCCCGTACGCCGCGTCGCCGCCGCCGTACGCGCGGTGGGGCTCCGCTGGACGCGCAGCCCTCCGGGACGGCCGTGGAGGCCGTGACCGGCGAGGAGACCGCCGAGGCTCCCCGCACCCTGCGCCGCCGTCGCCGCACCCGCGGCGGAGCGCCGGCCCAGCAGCCGGCGACGGCCACGGCCATCGACACCACGGCACCTGAGACCGCCGTCGACACGGCGGAGGGTACGGCTCCGCAGGCCACCGAGGCCCCGGCCGAGCCGCGCCGCCGCCGTACGCGCGGCGGGGCGCCGGCGGAGCGGCCGGCGACGGCGGCCGGCGACACCCCGGAGGCCGCGCAGATCGCCGTCGACACGGCGGAAGGCACGACCCCGGAGGCCACCGAGGCCCCGGCGAAGCCGCGCCGACGCACCCGCAAGGCGGCGGAGCAGCCGGTGACGGCCTCCCCGGCGCCGGAGGCCGCACAGGCCGCCGTCGACACGGCCGAGGGCACGACCCCCGAGGCCGCCGAGGCCCCGGCGAACCCGCGCCGACGCACCCGCAAGGCGACGGCCGCGGCGGAGACCGCCGTCGACAGCGCCGAGGGCACTGACGCCAAGCCGCGCCGCACCCGCAAGGCGACGGCCACGGACGAGGCGCCGGCTGCGGCTGACGCGGCCGAGGCCGCCGACGCCAAGCCGCGCCGCACGCGGAAGACGGCCGCCGCGGCGGAAGCCGCCGTCGACACGGCCGAGGGCACGGAGACCAAGCCCCGCCGCACCCGCAAGGCCACCGCCGCCGCGCAGGAGCCCGAGGCCACGGAGACCAAGCCCCGCCGCACCCGGAAGACCGCCGCCCCCGCGGACGAGCCGGAGGCCACGGAGGCCAAGCCGCGCCGCACCCGCAAGGCCACCGCCACGGCGGAGGCCGCCGTCGACACCGCCGAAGGCACGGACGCCAAGCCGCGCCGCCGGACCCGCAAGGCCGCCGAACCCACCGCCTCCGCCGACATCCCGGCGCAGACGGCTCAGGAGCCGGAGGCCGCAGCCGAGGCGAAGCCGCGGCGCACGCGGAAGACGGCCGCCGCGGCGGAAGCCGCCGTCGACACGGCCGAGGGCACGGAGGCCAAGCCCCGCCGCACCCGCAAGGCCACTGCCGCCGCGCAGGAGCCCGAGGCCACGGAGACCAAGCCCCGCCGCACCCGGAAGACCGCCGCCCCCGCGGAGGAGCCGGAGGCCACGGAGGCCAAGCCGCGCCGCACCCGGAAGACCGCCGCCCCCGCGGAGGCCGTCGACGGGACGGACGCCAAGCCGCGCCGCCGGACCCGCAAGGCCGCCGAACCCACCGCCTCCGCCGACATCCCGGCGCAGGCCACGCAGGAGCCGGAGGCCGCGCCGCGGCGCCGGACCCGTAAGGCCACGGCGGCTGCCGAGCCCACGGAGGGCTGATCTCCTGCCGACGGCCCGGTCCCCCACCACGGGGGCCGGGCCGTCGGCGTTCCCGGCCCTGCTCCGAGGCAGCCGCGGCCGCAACGGCAACGGCACCGGCAACGGCGGAACAAAAAGCCCCACCGCACTCCTCCGCCCCACCACACACCCCCACCCCACCCGATACCCTCACCCCGTGAGCAGGCACGTCACCTTCACCCCGCCACCCCACGCGCGCGCGTACCCACTCCGTACCGCGCGTGGTGAGTTCGCCGTCGTCGACACGTCCGTGGCCGACGGGGTGGAGCCGAAGGGGGTCGTGCTGATGCTCCCGGGGTTCACCGGGAGCAAGGAGGACTTCACGCTGCTGCACGAACCGCTCGCGGCGCGCGGGTACCGTACCGTCGCCGTGGACGGGCGTGGGCAGCACGAGTCCGACGGGCCGCAGGACGACGAATCCGCCTACGCGCAGAGGGAACTGGCACGGGACGTGCTCGCGCAGGCCGAGGCGCTCGGCGCGCCCGTGCACCTCGTCGGGCACTCCCTCGGCGGACAGATCGCCCGGGCCGCCGTCCTCCTCGACCACTCCCCCTTCGCCTCGCTCACCCTCATCGCGTCCGGCCCGGCCGAGATCTCCGTCTCGCAGCAGCAGCGCGTGAAGATCCTGCGGGATGCGCTCACGGTGATGACCATGGCCGAGGTCTGGGCGGCCATCGAGGCCATGGGCCCGCCCGAGGAGGTCGGCGGCCCCGCCCGCGGCATCGGCGGCCAGGAGCAGCTGCGCCGCCGCTGGCTGGCCACCAAGCCCGCGCAGCTCCTCGCCACGGGACGCCAGTTGTGCACCGAGCCGGACCGCGTCGCCGAACTCGCCGCCGTGCCGCTGCCGTTCCACGTGCTGTCGGGGGAACGCGACGACACCTGGCCGGTGCCGGTCCTGGACGACATGGCCGTACGGCTGCGCGCGCACCGGACCGTCATCGTCGGCGCCGAACACTCCCCGGCCGCCGACCAGCCCCTGCCGACCGCCGAAGCCCTCGCCGACTTCTGGGACGGCATCCTCGGCGAAGCCGCCTAGGCGCACCGCACCTCACGGCCGGCCTGATCCAAACGACAGGGCCTAGTACTGCGTCTGCAGATGCTCCCAGAAGCCGTCCCGCAAGGCCCGCCGCAGGTCGGCCTGGCCGCGCAGTGAGTACTGCAGCAGGCCCTCGGCCTCCACCAGCAGGTCCTGGTCGACCGAGCCGGGGAGATAGGGGTGTCCGGGCAGAAGTTCCACCAGCGATTCCCTGCCCCGCGCCGCCAGCCATTTCGCCGCGATCTGCGCGCCCACGAAGCGGACGTCCTCGCGGGTCGGCCGGCCCGCACTCGCCGCCTCGTACGCGGGGGCCGTGCGCCGGGAGACGTACGGCTTGAAGAAGTCGAGGTCGAAGGTGCGCTGGGAGTCGACCTCCCAGAGCAGGGGCTCCGCCTGGTTGCGGCCCTCGGGCGCCTCGATGCCCCACAGGTGGACGCGGGCGCCGTAGCCCTGCGCCGCCTCGACCGCCGACACCAGGTCCTCGTCGCCGCCGAGCAGGGCGGCGTCGCTGATGGCGCGGTGCCGGGCGAGGGACTCCAGGTCGGTCCTGATCAGGGAGTCGACGCCCTTCTGCTGGTTGTTGGCGTTGAGGTTGCCCAGGCGGACCTTGACATCCGGCAGTTCCGCGATGGACTGCTGCTCCGCCGTGTGGATCCGGCGCCGCGCACCGTCGTACCAGTAGACCCGCAGCAGCCGGCTGTCCGCGAAGATCGTGCGGGCCTTGTCGATGAGTGCCTCGATCAGCCCCTCGGCGTCCAGGTCGAAGGCCCGGCGGTCCTCGGTCCCGGCGACCAGGCGTCCCGTGGCCGCGTACAGATACCCCGCGTCGACGAAGATCGCATGGGTCGAGGGCGTCTTCGCCACCTCGGCGAGCATGCGCTGCAGCAGCTCGTTGGTGCGGTCGATGCGGGCGCGGAGGGCCGCGAGGTCGTCGTTCATCACGTCCATTGTCCCGGCGGTCACGCTGCGAACACAACCGGTCCCGGTCAGTCCTGCACCAACCGCCTTACCGGTCAGTAATTAGATGTTCGAAAAATTTCTTTAGCGTAGGGAATGTTTGTAACACGAAGCTCGTTGACTACATACGGAACACGGGGCACTGCGCCCCGTGGGCCATCCGCCAGTAGTTCTCCTCAGGAGGATGACCAGACGAAGGGAGAAGCCCATGCGCTTCGAAATCTTGCGACTCGACGACGTCGACGGCACGCCCGTGGACACCACCGTCGTGGACGCCGCCTCCGTCAACCGTATCGTTCAGCAGGCAGCCGCCATCGGACAGCGGCTGTGGATCCGCCCGGCCGGGACCTCGGCCTCGTAACCGCGGACTTTTCACACACTTCGGAGCCCCCGCCGGCATCGGTGCCGAGCGGGGGCTCCGCTGTTGTCGCTCCCGGGGAGGCCCCGTGGGACCGGTTGGACCCCTTCGGCTTGCGGTGCCGGTCGCGCCGACGAGTACTGGCTGAGGAACACAGCGGGAGCGAGAACAGGACGGTGGGTGCCATGCCCGTGACGGGTCGGTCGAACGAGGAGTTGCAGGAGCAGGCCACGGCGGAGGCCGCGCGGCGGTACCGGGACTCCGCCGCGCAGCGCGAGCAGGTCGAGGGCCGGCTGGCGGCGGGGGTGCGCTTCCCGGACGACCCGGAGGCGCTCGCCGTGCGCGCCGACCGGATCCTCGACCGGGGCGGGCTGTCGCCCTCGGCCGTGGTGGCCGGCATCCATGCCGAGGCCATGGACCTGCCCGACGCCAACGAGCGCATCATCGACCTGTCCAACGAACTGCAGGCCTGGAGCTTCCTGCCGCGCGGGGTCCGGGCCGGGGCCACCGTCGCCCGGATCACCCTGCGCCGCGAGGGCCGGGAGCTCCCGCACGGCACCGGCTTCCTGGTCTCGCCGCGGCTCCTGATGACCAACCACCACGTCCTGCCCGACGGGGACTTCGCCCGCCACTGCTTCGCGGAGTTCAACGCGCAGGTCACGGCCGACAACGTCCCCGACACGGTCGTCCGGCTGGAGTTCGACCCCGACACCTTCTTCGCGGCGGACAGACGCCTGGACTTCGCCCTGGTCGCGGTCGCGCCCAGCCCCGACGGCCGCCTGCCGGGGGAGATCTTCGGCTGGAACCGGCTCAGCGTTCAGCTCGGCAAGGTGGTGCTCGGGGAGAAGGTGAACATCATCGGCCATCCGGACGGGCGCCTGAAGGAGATCGCGCTGCGCGACAACGCCGTGCTCGTGCGGCTCGACGACTTCGTCCACTACAAGACCGACACCAGACCCGGCAACTCGGGCTCACCGGTCTTCAACGACCAGTGGGAGGTCGTGGCCCTGCACCACAGCGGCGTGCCGAAGAAGGACGACCAGGGGCGCGTGCTGCGCAAGGACGGCCGGCCGTGGGACCGAGGCGACGGCGACGACGCGATCGACTGGGTCGCCAACGAGGGCGTCCGCATCAGCTCGATCCTGGCGCACCTCGCGCGGCTGGACCTCGATGCCGGGCGGCGTGCGCTGCTGGCCGAGATGGGGCCGGACTCGGGCCTGGCCGCCGCTCCGGTCCGGCCCTCGCCGTCACCGCTACGGCCCGTCGCCGAGCCCCCCGAGCGCACCGCGACGGCTGTGACAGTGCCGCCACCGGGCGGCATCGGCGAGGCGACCGCCGCCGAGGCCATGCGGCACGGCAGCCGCGCGCGGAGCACCGCCTTCGGCGGCCGGCGGCACTTGGTGTTCCTGCACGGCAGGGACCAGCAGGGACAGGTTCCCGACGACCTGCGCCGGGCGTGGACGGCAGGCCTCAACCGGGGGCTGACCCTCGCGGCGATGGTCCCCCTCGACCCGGCGGACGTCTGGTTCCCGTTCTACGGCGACCGGTTGGACGCCCTGGTGAGCGGGAGGGAGAGCGTGAGCGGGGCGGTCGGCCTCGGCGCGGCCGGCCCCGCCGCAGCGGCGGCGGCGCAGGTGTTCGCCCGGGAGTCGCCCACCGGCTCCTACGAGCAGATGCTCCATGAGGCGGCCACCCGGGCGGGCATGCCCCAGGACGGGCCGGAGACCACGGAGGGATTCGGGGCGGGGCTGGTGGGCGCCCTGCAACGGCCGTTGAGCTGGCTGGCCGCCAGGACCGACGTCGACGAGTGGACCATCGCCACCTTCCTCCGGGACGTCGACCTGTACCTCGGCGACCGGGGCGTGCGCGACGCGGTGCTGGACAGCGTCCTTGAGACCATGCCCACCGCCGGCGAACTGGTGCTGGTCACGCACAGCCTGGGCACCGTCGTCGGCATGGACCTGCTCACCCGGCTCCCGGACGGTCTCGACCTGACGCTGCTCGTCACCGCGGGCAGCCCGCTGGGCCTGGACTCCGTCAACGGGCGGCTCCTGGCGGGCGGTCCGCACCGGCCCGGCAGGCTGCGCCAGTGGGTCAACGTCTGGTGCCCCACCGACGCGGTGGCCATCGGCTGTCCGCTGGAGGACGAGCGCTGGGGCAAGCTCAGCCAGCTGGCCGTCGCCAACGGCCGCGATCGCGCCCACAAGATCGACGAGTACCTCGGGCACGCGGGGGTGGCGAGGGAGATCGGCTCCGTGCTCAGCTCCCCCGGATCACCTGGGTGACCCCGTTGATGATCTGCTGCACGGCGATCGCGGAGAGCATCATGCCCGCCAGCCGGGTCACCAGGACCACTCCGCCGTCCTTGATGACCCGGATGATCAGCAGCGAGTACCGCATCACCAGCCACAGCACGACATGGATGGCGAGGATCGCCGCCCATACCGACACCTGTGCGGCGACGCCGTGGGCCTTCTGCACGGCGAGGATGACCGACACGATCGCCCCCGGCCCGGCCAGCAGCGGCATGCCCAGCGGTACGAGCGCGACGTTGACGTCCTTGGTCTGCTTCGGCTCGTCGGTCTTGCCGGTGAGCAGGTCGAGCGCGATCAGCAACAGCAGCAGCCCGCCCGCGATCATCAGCGCCGGCACGGACACGTGCAGGTAGTCGAGGATCTGATGCCCCAGCAGCCCGAAGACGGCGATGACGCCGCCGGCCACACAGACGGCCTGAAAGGCCATCCGCTTCTGCACCTTGCCGGGCCGTCCGGCGGTCAGGGCGAGGAAGATCGGGGTGATCCCAGGGGGATCCATGATGACGAAGAGGGTGAGGAAGAGGGAGCCGAAGACGGCGAGGTCGAACATGGTGGGGCCTTGCGGGGTGACGGGAACGAACGCGATCGGAGGCGAGGCGCGTCGCGGTGGACGGCATCGAGCCTCGACCGCTGGGCACAGCCGGCAGCGCCGGTACGGGGAACGGACCTGTGGACGAGGGGCCTCAGACCCCGCCGGCCCCCGGCACGGGGAACGCCCCGAACGCCCGCCGTGTGATCTCCCCGTACACCTCGGGGTCCGTCGTGTACTCGCCGAGGGCCACCGTCTTCCGGCTGCCGTGGTAGTCGCTGGACCCCGTCACCAGCAGCCCGAGCTCCTTCGCGAGCCCGCGCAGCCGTGCCCGCGTGTCCGCGTCGTGGTCCATGTGGTCGACCTCGACGCCGTCCAGCCCGGCGGCGGCCATCTCGGCGATCGCCGACTCCGGCACCGTACGGCCCCGCTTGGCGGCGCCCGGGTGTGCGAACACCGCGACTCCGCCCGCGCTTTTGATCAGCCGGATCGCCTCGAAGGGGTCGGTCTCGTGCTTCTCCACGAAGGCCCGGCCGCCGTCGGCGAGCCAGTCCTGCGTGAACGCGTCGCTCACGGTGGGTACGACACCCAGCTCGACCAGCGCGGAGGCGACATGCGGCCGTCCGACGGACCCGTCACCGGCGATCCGGGACACCTGTTCCCAGGTCACCGGCACGCCCAGCTCGTTGAGCTTGGCGATCATCCCCTTGGCCCGCGGCACCCGGTCGTCCCGCACCAGCTCACGCTCGGCGAGCAGCGCCGGCTCCTCGGGGTCGAAGAGGTAGGCCAGCATGTGCATGCTGATGCCGTCGATACGGCAGGAGAGCTCCGCGCCGGTGACCAGCGTGAGCCCCTCGGGCAGCGCGGCGACGGCCTCGGCGTGCCCGCGAGTGGTGTCGTGGTCGGTCAGCGCGACGACGTCCAGCCCGGCCGCGGCGGCGTTACGGACCAGCTCGGCCGGGGTGTCCGTACCGTCGGAAGCGGTGGAGTGAGTGTGCAGATCGATGCGCACGACGCGGACTCCAGGCGGTGACGGGACGGAAGGGACGCTCAAGGATAACCGTATTTTTCCGCACCCTGTCACACCCGCAGCTGCTGTGTGCCCCCTACATATGGGTTCCACGCGCGCCGCCGCACGCGGACCCCGCACGGTCCGCGGACTACGGTTCGAGCAAGCGCGGCGAAAGCGCGCCGCACGGCACGAGCTCCACCTCGGCCCCCGCCTCTCGCAGATCCGCCAGCACCAGCTCGTCGTACATCAGCAGCCCCGACTGTTCGGGCCAGACCACGGCCCACAGCCACATGCCGAGCGCCTCGCCCGCGAAGACCGCGCGGTCGTCCGGGGTGCCGGCGACATGCCAGAGCGGGGTGGGGCGTCCGGCGGCCAGGACCTTGGCCTGGGGCGGCTTCTCGACGTTCATGTACGGCCCCGGGTCCGGGGCGTCGATACCCGCGTACCGCGCGCCGAGGCCGACGCCGAGTTCCTCGGCCACCAGGATCAGTTCGCCGATGCCGCCGAGGGGGCCGGGCCCCGAGCAGGCCACCGCGGTGGCGCGGCCACCGCTGCGGTCGTCCCCCGCGCAGGTCACGCCCGTGAACAACCAGCCCACCGGGAGCGGCCAGGGCATCCACACCGGCACCTGCGTGCGACGCACCACGGCAGTGAGCGCATCGACGCTGGGCGGGATCACGGGCTGCAGCGGATACACGGCTCCGTGCACGTCACACTGCCAGGAATCGGCGAAGAGACCGGGAGCCCTGACCCGGCCACCACACTTCGGGCAACTGGGTTCGCCCCTCATAGGGCCCCACGGTCCTACCCCCGCGCCGCCACGTCAAGGACGATCACCCATCCGGACGGAACCGCCCATCCGGGAAGATAGATGTAGTTTGCATTAATTAGCTACTCTAACTTATTGTGTGCATGCACCAATCATCTTCTTGTCGGGATGGGAGAAAGCATGGACACCCTCGACACGGGAGCCGGCGGCATCCTGCGGCAGCCGAAGGCCGTGTGGGCGACCGCCGGCGCGTCCGTCGTCGCCTTCATGGGCATCGGACTCGTCGACCCGATCCTGCCGTCCATCGCCCAGGGCCTGAACGCCACGGCCAGCCAGGTCTCCCTGCTCTTCACCTCGTACTTCCTCATCACCGCCGTCGCGATGCTGGTGACCGGCTTCGTCTCCAGCCGGATCGGCGGGCGCAGGACCCTGCTGCTCGGCCTGGCGCTCGTCGTGGTCTTCGCGGGCCTCGCGGGCACGTCCGGCTCGGTCGCCCAACTCGTCGGCTACCGGGCCGGATGGGGCCTCGGCAACGCGCTGTTCGTCTCGACGGCCCTCGCGGTCATCGTCGGCGCGGCGGCGGGCGGCAGCGCCGCGGCCATCCTGCTCTACGAGTCCGCCCTCGGCCTCGGTATGGCGTGCGGCCCGCTGCTGGGCGCGCTGCTCGGGGACGCCAGCTGGCGCTATCCGTTCTTCGGGACGGCGTTCCTGATGGCGGTCGGCTTCCTGTGCATCACGGCGTTCCTGAAGGAGCAGCCGAAGCCCGCGCGGAAGACCTCGCTGCTGGACCCGGTGAAGGCGCTCGGCCACGGCGGACTCGCCTCCGCGGCGGTCTCGGCGTTCTTCTACAACTACACGTTCTTCACCGTGCTGGCCTTCACGCCGTTCGTGCTGAACATGAGCCCGTACAGGTCCGGTGCCGTGTTCTTCGCCTGGGGCGTGCTGCTCGCCGTCTTCTCGGTGATCGTGGCGCCGCGCCTGCAGAAGCGGTTCGGCTCGCTGAAGGTGCTCGGCGGCTCACTGGTGCTGCTGGCGGCGGACGTGCTCGTCCTCGGCTACGGCGACCACGCCACGGCCGTCGTCTGCACGATCCTGTCCGGCGCCTTCATCGGCGTGAACAACACCGTCTACACCGAGCTGGCCCTCGGCGTCTCGGACGCGCCGCGCCCCGTGGCGAGCGCGGGCTACAACTTCGTGCGGTGGTTCGCGGCGGCGGCCGCGCCGTATTGCGCCCCGAAGATCGAGGAGTGGACCGACGTCCGCATTCCGTTCGTGGTCGCGGCGGTCACGGCGGTGGCGGGTGCGACGGTCGTCGCCGTACGGCGCAAGGCCCTCACCGACGAGGCCGAGGAGCCGGCACCCCGGCACGCGACGGAGGACGGCGTCGCCGTCTTCGCCAACTGACGGATTCCGGCCACACGTTGGTGAGATCGGTCACTTCGGGTCAGTCCAGCGGGACGGACCTGCGGGCGGGGTCCCGTAGGTCCGTCCCCTGCGTGAGCCACCGCTCCTGGAGTGCCTGGGCGCCGTGCACCCGCTTCCAGGCGGCCTCGTTCGGGGTCATGGGCAGCAGGGGAAGGAACCGTACGGGGTCCAGGGGCGCGTCCAGTTCCAGGTCCTCGACCAGGCCGCCCGGCTCGGCGACCAGGACCGAGGTGAACGGGGCGCCGGGCCACAGGGGTTCGCCGACGTCGAGGGAGGCGCCGGGGGCCACGACCACGCCCTCGACCTGCGGGGAAGCGGCGAGCACGGCCAGCGGCCGGAGCACCTTGTCGGTGTCGGCGAGGCCGGTCCGCACAGAGAGGACCAGTTCGGCCCGGGGCCCCTTGACCGGGTCGGCGAGCACCGCGGTGGGGTCCGCCATGGGCTGCGCGGACATGCCGAGGGTGGCGTAGCGCACGATGTCGCCCTCGTGGAAGCGGAGCACCTCGATACGGTCCGTGCCGAGGAAGGTGACCGCGGCGCGTGCGTCCGGTTCGCCCAGCGCGGTACGCAACCGGGCCTCGACCAGAGGAAGAACATCTGCCATGTGGCGAGCATAGAACTCGTCAGTAGCGGGCAAAGGGGCGCCTTGACACAACGGGCGACTGGTACTCTGAGCCGGTGGTTTCGGGGCAGCACGTAGAAACGTCGCCATCAGGCCCCGACGCGACGCGATGAAATCTCTCCCTACGGGGAACCCCTACAGGGGTATGGAACGTCCCTCACGAGGGACCGGCCGGAGGAGGTGGGGCTGTCATGGATCGAAGTCGACCGTGCAGTACCACGCGCTCTTCCGCCCGCTGATGTAGCTGCTCTGGCTCTGCTGGCTGCCACCTCTCGCACTCGCGCCTTCTTACGGAAGAGCACTTCGTCTCGTTTTGCCTGATCTGTCTGGCCTGCCGTACGCGCTGACGCGCATCGGCAGCTGAATCAGTAGCGAAGTTCGCCACCGCGACGGTGCGGTGCTCCCCGCTTTGTGGACGCGCCAAACATCCGCAGTCAGGACGTCCCCATTCCGGGTAGTTCCACCCGTCGTCGGCGCCTTTCGTTGCCCGCCTGCGAAGGAGCCTGCCATGTCGATGATCCGCGACCTGCGTGCCGTGGTCCGCCCGTCCCGCGTCTCACTGCGCAAGGACGGCGGCGTGTACGACGCCACCCGCGACCCCGCGACCGCCTCCGCCGTCGTCGACTGCGCCGTCTACCGGGACGGCCGGCGCCTGACGACCGACGCGCCGCTGACCCCGCACGAGGCGATGCGCCTGGTGCGCCGCGACGGAGGCTTCGTGTGGATCGGTCTGCACGAGCCGACGGAGGCCGAATTCGCCGGTATCGCCCGGGAGTTCGGGCTGCACCCGCTGGCCGTGGAGGACGCGATCCAGGCCCACCAGCGGCCCAAGCTGGAGCGCTACGACGACTCCCTCTTCACCGTCTTCAAGACGATCCACTACGTCGAGCACGAGCAGCTCGACGCCAACAGTGAGGTCGTCGAGACCGGAGAGGTCATGTGCTTCACCGGCCGGGACTTCTTCATCACCGTCCGGCACGGCGGTCAGGGCTCGCTGCGGGGCCTGCGCCACCGGCTGCAGGACGACCCCGAGCTGCTCGCCAAGGGCCCGTCGGCCGTGCTGCACGCCATCGCCGACCACGTCGTCGACGGCTACCTCGCGGTGGCCGACGCCATGCAGGACGACATCGACGAGGTGGAGACGGAGGTGTTCTCGCCGGGCCGCAAGGGCACGCCGCGCGGCACGGACGCCGGCCGGATCTACCAACTCAAGCGTGAGGTCCTGGAGTTCAAGCGGGCGGTGTCGCCGCTGCTGCGCCCCATGCAGCTGCTCAGCGAGCGCCCGATGCGGCTGATCGACCCGGACATCCAGAAGTACTTCCGGGACGTCGCCGACCACCTGGCCCGGGTGCAGGAGCAGGTCATCGGCTTCGACGAACTGCTGAACTCCATCCTCCAGGCCAACCTCGCGCAGGCGTCCGTCGCGCAGAACGAGGACATGCGGAAGATCACCTCGTGGGCCGCGATCATCGCCGTACCGACGATGGTGTGCGGGGTGTACGGCATGAACTTCGAGCACATGCCCGAGCTGCACTGGAGGTACGGCTACCCGGTGATCATGAGCATCACGGTGGCCATCTGTCTGGGCATCCACCGCACGCTTAAGCGCAACGGCTGGCTGTGAGGGCGCCTGGATAGGCTGGGCGCATGACAAGCGAGCTGCTCGACCGGGCCCTCGTCGAGGAGGCCACCAAGAAGTCCGGGCTGATCTGGGTCAAGGGACCCGGGGTGCCGGCGCGTGCGCTGTGGCACGTGTGGCACGAGGGTGCGGCGTGCGTGGTCGGTGACGGGCCGGGCGAGCAGCCGCTGCCGGGGCTGACCGACGGCGCCGAGGCCGAGGTCACGGTCCGCAGCAAGGACAAGGGAGGCCGGCTGGTCTCCTGGACGGCGAAGGTCGTGGAGCCGGCGCCCGGGTCCGAGCAGTGGGAGGCCACGGTCGCCGAGCTCAAGGGCAAGCGTCTCAACGCCCCCGACGGCGAGGCCATGCCGGAGCGCTGGGCCCGCGAGTGCCGGGTGCTCCGCCTGGTGCCGACGGGCGCGACCGCGCCGCTGCCCGACGGCTCGCTGGCCGAGGCGCCGCTGCCGACCCCGGCGACGACCCGGCAGGCGATCCCGGAGGCACTCCCCCGGCTGCTGCTGAAGAGGCGCAAACGGAAGTAGCCGCCCGGTCAGGACGTCGGCAGCTGCTTGCCGTAGTCCAGCGTCTCGTCCTTCGCCGGCTTCTCCAGGGCGAAGTCCTTGCCCCAGTCCGAGAAGCGGAGCGTGCCCGCGCTGCCCGCCCGCACCAGGCGCAGCGGGTACGGCTTGCCGTCCAGGGAGACGTCCAGCGTGCCGCCGGAGCCCTTGTCACCGGTGATGCGGATGATGCGGACGCCCGCCTGCTCGTGATGGCCGTCCTTGGCCAGTGCGCCGTGCAGTGTCAGCAGACCGTCGAGGAGGACGTCCTTGTGCGTGAACCCGATGAACTTCTTGTACGAGGGGTCGCCCTGCGGCACCTTCACGTACTTGCCGCCGAGCTTGTCGGCGGCGGCGTCGGCGTCCCCTCCGTTCTGGCTCCAGAAACTCGCGTCGGCCTTGAGGAAGAGCTGCTCACCGATGCGTAGCAGCTGGAAGGACAGCCCTTTGGTGGTGACCGACCCGGTGGCGCCGGCGGACTTCAGGCGCATGTCGAGGCTGTACGTACGCCCGCTGGTGGCCACGGTTCCGGACAGATGCACCGCGTCGGCCGCCCGGGCGGCGGAACGGGTACGGCTCTGGATCTTGTCCGGGGGCAGCTTGCCGACACCGTTGGTGCCCGCGTCCGGGTCCTCACTGCACCCCGTCAGCCCCATGCCCGTCACGACCAGCGCGCACATCGCGCTCACCAGCGCGGCCCGGCGGGTGCGGCCCTGGGGAATCACAGTCACAGGTGAAGCTGCCTTTCTGACAGGTCCGGATCGGCGTACCGCAGCGTACCGGGGCCGTGGGCACCCGGCGGAGCCAGTCCGACCGGACCGCCCACCAGCGCGGATCCGATCGGGACGGGCTAGCCTGAACCCCACCTGGCGGGCAATTCGGAATAAGAACCTCACCACGGAACGCAGCACGAACCCCGCACGAAAAGGAACCACAGCCATGGCAGCGGGCGCCCCCCGGATCTTCGTCTCGCATCTGTCCGGTGTCGCCGTCTTCGACCCGACCGGCGACCAGGTGGGCCGCGTGCGCGATCTGGTCGTCATGCTCCGCGTCGGCGGGCGGCCACCGAGGCTGCTCGGCCTGGTCGTCGAACTCGCCACCCGCCGCCGCATCTTCCTGCCCATGACCCGGGTGACGGCCGTCCAGTCCGGCCAGGTCATCACCACCGGCGTGCTCAACGTCCGGCGCTTCGAGCAGCGGCCCACCGAACGCCTCGTCTTCGGCGAACTCCTCGACCGGCGCGTGAAGCTCGTCGAGACCGGCGAGGAGGTCACCGTCCTCGACCTGTCGGTGCATCAGCTGCCGGCCCGCCGGGACTGGGAGATCGACCGGGTGTTCGTCCGGAAGGGACGCAAGGGCGGCGCCTTCCGGCGCACCAGGGGCGAGACGCTCACCGTGGAGTGGTCCGCCGTCACCGGCTTCTCCCTGGAGGAGCAGGGCCAGGGCGCCGAGACCCTGCTCGCCACCTTCGAGCAGCTGCGCCCCGCCGACCTGGCCAACGTGCTGCACCACCTGTCCGCCAAGCGCCGCGCCGAGGTCGCCGCCGCCCTCGACGACGACCGGCTGGCCGATGTCCTGGAGGAGCTGCCGGAGGACGACCAGATCGAGATCCTCGGCAAGCTGAAGGAGGAGCGGGCCGCCGACGTCCTGGAGGCCATGGACCCCGACGACGCGGCCGACCTGCTCGGCGAGCTCCCGGAGGAGGACAAGGAGCGGCTGCTGAGCCTGATGCAGCCCGGCGACGCGGCCGACATGCGGCGCCTGATGCAGTACGAGGAGCACACGGCCGGCGGGCTGATGACGACGGAACCGGTGGTGCTCCGCCCGGACGCGACGGTCGCCGACGCCCTGGCCCGCGTCCGCAACGCCGACCTCTCCCCCGCCCTGGCCGCCCAGGTCTACGTCTGCCGACCACCCGACGAGACCCCGACCGGCAAGTACCTCGGCACGGTCCACTTCCAGCGCCTGCTGCGGGAGCCGCCGTACTCCCTGGTCAGCTCGGTGCTCGACAGCGACCTGCAGCCGCTCGACCCCGAGGCGGATCTGCCCACCATCGCGGGGTTCTTCGCCACGTACGACATGGTCGCGGCGCCCGTGGTCGACGAGGGCGGCTCGCTGCTCGGCGCGGTGACGGTGGACGACGTACTGGACCACATGCTGCCCGAGGACTGGCGGGAGACTGAGTACCACCTGAACCAGGAGGACGAGGCGGAGGAGGTGGCTTCCCATGACTCCTGAGCGTGAGACGGCGGCTCGAGAGCGCACCCCGGCGGGAGCCACGGCCGCCGGCCGGCCCCGCGCCCTCCGCCTCGACCAGCCGCGGCCGCCGCGCCGCAAGGTCCTGCCCGAGTGGGACCCGGAGGCCTTCGGACGGCTGTCGGAGCGGGTCGCCCGCTTCATCGGCACCGGGCGGTTCCTGGTCTGGATGACGGTCGTCATCGTCGTGTGGGTCGCCTGGAACACCCTCATGCCGCGTGACCTGCGGTGGGACGAGTACCCGTTCATCTTCCTGACGCTCGTGCTGTCCCTGCAGGCCTCGTACGCGGCCCCGCTGATCCTGCTCGCGCAGAACCGGCAGGACGACCGTGACCGGGTCAACCTCGAACAGGACCGCAGGCAGAGCGAGCGGAGCATCGCCGACACCGAGTACCTGACCCGCGAGGTCGCCGCGCTGCGCATCGGCCTCGGCGAGGTCGCCACCCGCGACTGGATCCGCTCCGAGCTCCAGGACGTCGTCAAGGAGCTGGAGGAGCGGCAGAACGGCCACCGCGACCGTGCCGTGTTCCCGGCGGAGCGGTCACGGGGACGTGACGCAGACGACCGCTGACGGGCTTTCCTACGCACCGGTACGGCGCCGTACCATCGACCTTATGGCTACGGAAGACGCGGTGCGCGAGGCACTGGCGACGGTTAACGACCCCGAGATCAACCGGCCCATCACCGAGCTGGGGATGGTCAAATCGGTGGAGATCGGGGCGGACGGTGCGGTCGCGGTCACCGTGTATCTGACGGTCTCCGGCTGCCCCATGCGGGAGACGATCACCCAGCGTGTGACCGAGGCGGTCTCGCGGGTCGAGGGCGTCACCCGCGTCGACGTCACGCTCGACGTCATGAGCGACGAGCAGCGCAGGGAGCTGGCGAGCGCCCTGCGAGGCGGCCAGACCGAGCGCGAGGTCCCCTTCGCCAAGCCCGGCTCCCTCACCCGCGTGTACGCGGTCGCCTCCGGCAAGGGCGGCGTCGGCAAGTCGTCGGTGACGGTGAACCTGGCGGCGGCGATGGCGGCGGACGGTCTGAAGGTGGGCGTGGTCGACGCCGACATCTACGGCCACTCCGTGCCGCGCATGCTGGGCGTCGACGGCACGCCCACCCAGGTCGAGAACATGATCATGCCGCCGTCCGCGAACGGCGTGAAGGTCATCTCGATCGGCATGTTCACCCCGGGCAACACCCCGGTCGTCTGGCGCGGCCCGATGCTGCACCGCGCGCTCCAGCAGTTCCTGGCGGACGTGTACTGGGGCGACCTGGACGTCCTCCTGCTGGACCTGCCGCCCGGCACCGGCGACATCGCCATCTCCGTGGCCCAGCTGGTCCCGAACGCCGAGATCCTGGTCGTGACGACGCCCCAGCAGGCCGCCGCCGAGGTCGCCGAGCGGGCGGGTGCCATCGCCGTCCAGACCCACCAGAAGATCGTCGGCGTGGTCGAGAACATGTCCGGCCTGCCCTGCCCCCACTGCGGCGAGATGGTCGACGTCTTCGGCACGGGCGGCGGCCAGCTGGTCGCCGACGGCCTGACCCGTACGACGGGCACGACGGTCCCGGTCCTCGGCAGCATCCCGATCGACGTCCGCCTCCGCGAGGGCGGCGACGAGGGCAAGCCGGTGGTCCTCACCGACCCCGACTCCGCGGCGGGCTCGGCCCTGCGGTCGATCGCGGGGAAGCTGGGGGGACGGCAGCGGGGTCTTTCGGGGCTGTCTCTGGGGATCACTCCCAAGAACAAGTTCTAGGCCGACCTGAGGGGCAGCGCCCCAAGGGGCGCGGGGCTGTTTCCTTGTGCGGCTCCGCCGCGTGGGCGCGAGCAACCACACACAACCCGCAGCCGCCCGAGAACCGGAAGCACTACGGCGAAGGGGCGCCGCCATCCCCACGGCGCCCCTCTGTCATGCGTAAGCCGAGATGTCCTTGACCACGGCGAAGCCCAACCCGTACGCGCTCATCCCTCTGCCGTACGCCCCGACATGAACGCCCGCTTTCGTGGACCCTGCGAGCACCCACCCGAACTCGGACTCCCGGTAGTGGAACGGCGTCGGCACGCCGTCCACCGGCAGGGACAGCGTCGACCAGTCCGGTCCGTCGAGATCGTCCGCGAGGACCCACGCCGTCTCGGTCTGCTGCTCCAGCCAGTCGTCCCGCAGGGAGTGGTCCATCTGGCCGGGCCAGGTGAAGGACAGCAGCCCCACACCCGCGAGCCAGGCCGCCGAGGACACCGTCGTGGCCTCCAGCAGCCCCGTACCGTCCGCGCTGCGCCGTACGGGGTGGGCCGCGACGGTCACGACGACGGCGAACTTCTCCTTGACGTCGTCGCCTCCGGTCGCGTACTCGTTGCGCACCGACGGTTCGTCACCGTGCCCGATCGATCCGTGTTCCACGGCCCCGTCGGCCGCCGTACCGACCTGCATCAACCAGCGCGGCCCCGTGAAGGCCTCGTCGAGGCCGTACCACGGGAAGGGCGCACGCAGGTAGCCGTCGACCGCACCCCGGGCGGAGGGGACCTGTTGTCCACTCTCCGCGGCCGGCGCCTGCGCGACTGCCCGACTCGTCGTCTCCATGTGCCCGGACGCCTCCTCGCTCTCGTCGGATCGCGGCGGCCCGCCCCCCTTCGGGCGTACTCGCCGGATCCGCACAACAACTCGGCAGCATAGCCACCCCGCTGCGAGCAGCAGGGAAACCGCCCGGCGCGTGGGTCGCGCGCGAGTCGTGTTCAGGCCGTGCGCGGCAGGCGCCGCATATGAAACACGTCACGTGTGCCGGGGGCGCAGGCCCCCGGACCTGCGTTTCGGCGGAAGCGTCCCCCGTACGGCTCAGGTGGCGTCGGCGTCGAAGGGCGGACGCTCGTCGCGGCCGGTGTCCTCGGGCTTCTTCGTCATGTCGACGCGGCCACCGGACGAGCCCGAGGCGCCCGAGGAGGACGACTCGGAGTCGCGGCTGTGGACCGCGTCCGTGACCTCGGCCATCTCCTTCTTCAGGTCGAAGCCGTTGCGGATCTCCTTCAGCCCCAGGTCGTCGTTGTCCAGTTGCTTGCGGATGAACGTCTTGGGGTTGAGGTCCTCGAACTCGAAGTCCTTGAACTCCGGTCCGAGCTCCTGCCGGATGTCCTGCTTGGCGCTCTCCGAGAACTCACGGATCTTCCGGATCGTGCGCGTCACGTCCTGGATGACCTTCGGGAGCTTGTCCGGACCGAAGACGAGCACGGCAAGGACGATGAGCGTCACCAGCTCTAGCGGTCCTATGTCATTGAACACCTGAAGCTCCTTGAGATGCCCTCGGTCCTCGGCCCTCGGTGGTCTTAGCGGGTCTTGCCGTGGTCCGGGCCGGGTCCACGGTACCCGGCGATCCTGTACGACCGGTACTGTCCCGAGGGCTCCGAGTGCGGGTACGTGGGCGGTTTTCCGGGTTGTTTGCCTTGCGGAACCCCGGGTGGGGCGCGAAGTCAGCCCGGATGGAGCAGGGGAGGGTGGCCCATCTGTGAGGTTGCTGTGAGGTGCGGCGCGTCCCTCACCTCCCGCCCGAGGAACCGAGCACCAGCGAGACGGTCCTCTCCTTGCCGTCGCGCCGCAGGGTCAGCTCCAGACGGTCGCCGGGGCGGTGGGCACGGGTCTTGACGATCAGTTCCTCGCCGGAGTGGACGCGCTGTCCGTCGACCTCGGTGATGACATCACCCGCCTTGATGCCGGCCTTGTCGCCGGGGCCGCCGGTGGTGACCGGGGGTCCGCCGTCGTTGCTCTTCGTGCCGACGCGGGCGCCGTCGCCGGTGTAGTTCATGTCGAGCGTGATGCCGATGACCGGGTGGGTCGCGTGGCCGGTGTCGATCAGCTCCTCGGCGACGCGCTTGCCCTGGTTGATGGGTATCGCGAAGCCGAGCCCTATGGAACCGGCCTGACCGCCGTCCGGGTCGGAGCCGCTGCCGGCGGAACGGATGGCGGAGTTGATGCCGATGACGCGGGCCTTGGAGTCGAGCAGGGGGCCGCCGGAGTTACCGGGGTTGATGGGCGCGTCGGTCTGGAGCGCGTCGACGTACGACACATCGCTCCCGTCGCCCTTCTCGCCGCCCGCGGTGATGGGCCGCTCCTTGGCGCTGATGATGCCGGAGGTGACGGTCCCGGCCAGGTCGAAGGGCGCGCCGATGGCGACGACGGGGTCGCCCACCTGCACGTTGTCGGAGTTGCCGAGGGGCAGCGGGGTGAGTCCGCGTACGCCGCTCACCCGCACGACGGCGAGGTCGTAGCCGCTGTCCCGGCCGACGACGGTGGCCTTGGCGGTGTCGCCGCTGTTGAACGTCACGGATATCTCGCCGTCGTCTCCGGCGGGTTCCACGACGTGGTCGTTGGTGAGGATGTGGCCGCTGGTGTCGAGCACGAAGCCCGTGCCGGTGCCCTGCTCGCCGGCGCCGCTGACATGCAGGGTCACCACGCTGGGCAGGGCCCGGGCCGCGATCCCGGCCACACTGTCCGGTGCCCGCCCGGCCGGCTCCTTCCCGGCCTGCGGCAACTCCACCGTCCCCACACCGCCGTTCCGCTCCAGATACGTCCCTACGACGCCACCGAGGCCCCCGGACACGAGCGCGAGCAGCACCGCGCCACCCACGAGCAGCTTCTTCACCCGCGCGCGCCGCTGCCGCGTGCTGAGAACGACCGCACCGTTCTGCTGGAGCGGCGCGGGAGCGGAGGGAGCGGCCCAGGGGTCGTAGCGCTGCCAGGGGTTCGGCGCCGGGGGCTGGGCGAGGTCGGGGGCCGCGGTGTGGGAGGGCCCGGAGGTGCCGAGCACCGGGGATGCCTGCGTGGAGTCCGGCACCGGGGTGGGCGTTGCCTGCGGGCCGACCGGGGCGTGCGCGCCGGCGGCGCTGGGCGTGCCGACGGGCGGCGGGACAGGGGTGCCAGGCACCGGAGGCGGCGGGGTCACCGAGCCGGGCGCCAGGGGCACGGGCGGGGCAGGCACGCCGTGCGCGCCGGCGGCGCCGGGCACGCCCACGGACGGCGGGACAGGGGTGCCAGACACCGGAGGCGGCAGGTGTGCCGCAGGGTGCTGGACCGGTGGCGCGGGGGCCCAGGGGCCCGGTTCGCCGTACGGCGGGGTGCTGTACGGGTCGGGGTCGTGCAGGGGCTTGGGGTGTTCGACGGCAGGGGCGGCGCCGGACGCGGAGGCGATGGCATCCCCGGGCTCGTCGCCGGCCGGGGCGGCGGCCACGGCATCCCCGGCTGCCGCTACGGCAGGCGCGGCGGCCCCGGCATCACCGTCACCGGACGCGCGGTCGGCAGGCGCGGCGGCCCGCACCTCGCCGGTCTCCGGGCCTGCCGCCCCCGCGGCCCCGTCATCGGTGTGGCTCCCCGACCGGTCGCCCTCGACCGTCACGGCCAGGTCGGCCCCCGAAGGCCCCGCGCTTGGCTCCGTACGACCGCTCCCGGCCGCCACGGGCCGGTCCAGTTCGTAGTCCCCCTCGTCGGTGCTCCGGGCCGCGGCGGGGCGCTCCAGCTCGTAGTCGCCCTCCGGGCCGGCGCTGCCCTGCTGGACCGCACCGGGGCGCGCGAGCTCGAAGTCGCCGTCGGCCGCATGCCCCTCCGCCGGCCCGGCAGGGGCCTGCGGGCGGGGTCGGCTCCACCACTTCGCCTTCGTGGGTTTCCCCTCGTTCACTGCTCTCCCCACAGCTGGCCCGCGGCATGGCCCGTCGGCGCTGGCCGCAAGATCATCGACTCCGCGCCCGGCACCCTGGCCAGGGCGCGCCCCACCCTGGATTCAATCAGGTTCGCGCACCAAAGCGCAGAGCTCGGTCAGTCGGCCGGCTGGGAGGAGGCGGAGTGGGAGGGGGACGCGGTCGTGTCGGGGACGGGTGCGGCGAGCAGGCCGGGGGCCGCGGACCATGAGGTCAGGGCGATCGGCGGGGTGGCCATGAGCGGACGTATCAGCGGGGACATGGCGGCGGCACCGGCCACCACGGGCGCCGTCAGCGCATGCACGGCCTGCGCTTCCCGGCCGGACGCAGGAGAGGGCAGCCCGGGCAGCAGCGGCGCGGAGACCTCGGTCGGGGCCACCGGGGTGTCGCCGAGCGACTGCTGGCCGCCCTGGGCCTGCCCGAGCAGCGGGCCGAGCGAGCGGCGGCGCTGGGCGTCGGGCGCCGTCGCGGCGCCCGCACCACCCTGCGTGCGCATCGGGGTCACATTGCTGCCCGTCCCGGAGCCGCCGCGCGCCTCGGTGTCGGTCGGCATACCAGTGGTGGCGACACCGCCGAGCGCGATCGCGGCCAGCGACACGGCCCCGGCGGCGGCGAACGCGAACCGCAGCCCGCGCGAGGCCGACCTCTCGGCCTCGTGGCGGCTGACGTCATGGATGCGGAAGCCACGGTTCCCCGAGGCCGGGGGCAGGACCGGAGAGTGCGGGCGGGCGGGAACGTAGTCGAACTCGAAGCGCTCGCCGCGCTTCATGCCGAAGGCTCCGAGGGATCCGAAGGCGCCGAACCGTCCGGACGCTCCCCCGGGCAGTCCACCCCCGTCCAGCGGCGAGCCACCGCCGTCCGGATCACCCCCCGCCGGAAGCCCTTGGAGGCGGGCCAGGAAGCTCTCGGAGGGCGGCGGCGGGGCCGCTTCCGCGAAGACGTTCTTCAGCCGGCGCTGTGCGTCGACCTCCGCCTTGCACTTCGGGCAGGTGGCCACGTGCGCCAGCACGCGCTCGCGCGCGTCATGACCGAGCTCTCCGTCCACCAGGGCGGAGAGGCGGTCTCCCAGGTGCTGCTCTGCGAGGTGCCCCTCGGGTTTCGGCCGTGATCCACTCACGCGGACGCGCCCCCTCCCCCCAGCGCGGGGACACGGGCCATGAAGGAGCGGCGCTCGGCCCGGGCTTCCGGAGAGCGGTGCGCGAGGGCCTTGCGCAGCTGGGAGCGGCCACGGTGGATCCGGGAGCGGACCGTGCCGAGCTTGACGCCGAGGGTCGCGGCGATCTCCTCGTACGACAGTCCTTCGATGTCGCACAGGACGACGGCGGCGCGGAACTCGGGGGCGAGGGTGTCGAGGGCCTGCTGGACGTCCGCGTCGAAGTGCGCGTCGTTGAAGACCTGCTGTGGCGTCGGCTCCTTGCTGGCCAGCCGCTCGGCCGCGTCCTCGCCGAGCGCGTCGAAGCGGATGCGCTGCTTGCGGCGGACCATGTCCAGGAAGAGGTTGGTGGTGATGCGGTGCAGCCAGCCCTCGAAGGTGCCCGGCGTGTAGGTCGACAGGGACCGGAAGACGCGGACGAAGACCTCCTGGGTGAGGTCCTCGGCGTCGTGCTGGTTGCCGGTGAGGCGGTAGGCGAGGCGGTAGACGCGACCGCTGTGCGTGCTGACGATCTCCTCCCACGTGGGCGGAGTCCACGCCTGCCCGTCCGCGTCGGTGGAGAAGGTCGCGGTCTGGGCATGGCCAGCGGCGTGGCTGTGGTCAGCAGCGGTGTCGTTCACGGATTTCGGCCTGCCCGCTGATCCGAGGAAGCGCCTCAGCACTCCTCCACGATCCACAGGCGCAGCCGCACCTCCCCTGTTGGCTCTGGTGGTGTCCAGTGGAGCCCCTACCATAGCCACCTCGCCCGTTAGCTCCGGATAAGCGGTTTTACGAGAATTTGATCTGGGCTGATACGGCTCGTACGGCTGCGTCAGCAGTTGCTCGTCGTCCCAGTCCATGCACTGCCCCCGTCGCAGCCCCGGCCACTTCCTTCATCCCTGTAAACGCCCGGTCCCATCTGCGGGTTCCCGGCGGCAACGGATACAGTCACGCCGAGGCAACCACGGGGACAGGAGAGGGTCATTACCGGCAACCGGCTGACGAGCTGGGCGTTCGCCGACGCCTATGTCGCCGAGGACGAAGCGCTGCGCTGGGCCCGCGACCGGGCCCGTGAGGCAGGGCTGCGCTCGGTGTCGCCCGGCACGGGCGCGGCACTGCGGTTGCTCGCGGCCACCGTGGACGCGAAGGCGGTCGCGGAGATCGGGACCGGCTGCGGTGTCTCCGGGATCCATCTGCTGCACGGCATGCGGCCGGACGGGGTGCTCACCACGGTCGACCCGGAGCCGGAGCACCAGCAGTTCGCCCGCCAGGCCTTCCGCGCCTGTGGCTTCGCCAGCAACCGGGCCCGCTTCATTCCGGGCCGCGCCCTGGACGTCCTGCCCCGGCTCGCGGACGCCGGTTATGACCTCGTCTTCTGCGACGGTGACCGTCTGGAGGTCATGGACTACCTCGCCGAATCGTTGCGTCTGCTGCGTCCCGGCGGGCTCGTCGTCTTCGAGGGCGTCTTCGCCAACGGCCGGACGGTGGACTCCGGACCGCAGCCCACGGAGGTACTGCGGCTGCGGGAGCTGCTGCGTACGGTACGCGAGAGCCAGGAGCTGGTGCCGTCGCTGCTTCCGGTGGGGGACGGATTGCTGTGCGCCGTGAAGCGGTGATGGTGTCGCCCGGGAAATAGCGGGAACACGAAAACCCGGGAAGCCGGGAAACAGCTACCCCGGCACCGCGTCAGGTGCCGGGGCCGCTGAAAGGGTATGGTCGCTTGCGCGTCAGCCGACGACCTTCTTGAGGGCGTCGCCGAGCGCGTCGGCCTCGTCAGGGGTCAGCTCGACGACGAGCCGACCGCCGCCTTCGAGCGGAACGCGCATGACGATGCCCCGCCCCTCCTTGGTCACCTCGAGCGGGCCATCACCCGTCCGCGGCTTCATGGCCGCCATGCTCGTTCCCCTTCCTGAAACCCAGCTCATCGTCAAAGCCGACGGCCCGTGAAGGGCACGCGCGGTCCGGGGGACACGCGACACCGGCATCGAACACATTGCTTCCCAGCCATTATCCCGCATCTCAGGACCCGATGACCAACATCAGTCGGCATCGCTTGGGCAACGCGCCCGAGCAAAACCACTCAATTCGGCGATGGGACTGCGATACTGCTCGGCTGCTCGCACTTCCGCCGAACGGATACGAGTCCGCATTCTTTGACGCAGGTCACACGTCCGCCCCGGTCCTTCACCGATGATCTCCGTCATGCTGTCCTGCAGACACCGGACGTACCCGTCGGTACGTCCGCCAGCCACGACGGAGGGGAAACGCCATGGCCGACACCGTGCTCTACGAGGTGAGCGACGGGCTCGCGACGATCACGCTGAACCGCCCGGAGGCGATGAACGCGCTGAACATCGAGGCCAAGGTCGCTCTCCGGGAGGCGGTGCGGACCGCGGCGGCGGACGACGCCGTCCGGGCGGTGCTGCTGACCGCCGCCGGTGAGCGGGCGTTCTGCGTCGGTCAGGACCTCAAGGAGCACATCGGGCTGCTGGCCGCCGACCGGGAGACGGGCTCGGGGCAGACCATGAGCACGGTGCGGGAGCACTACAACCCGATCGTGCGGGCGCTGACGGAAGCGCCGAAGCCGGTGGTGGCCGCGGTGAACGGGGTCGCGGCCGGGGCGGGCTTCGGGTTCGCGCTCGCGGCGGACTACCGGCTGGTGGCGGACACGGCGGCGTTCAACACCTCCTTCGCGGGGGTCGCGCTGAGCGCCGACTCGGGGATCTCGTGGACGCTCCCGCGGGTCGTCGGCCCCGGGCGCGCCGCCGACCTGCTGCTCTTCCCGCGGAGCATCGGCGCGCAGGAGGCGTACGACCTGGGGATCGCGAACCGGGTGGTGCCGGCGGACGCGCTGCGCGAGGAGGCCGAGAAGGTCGCGCGGGCGCTGGCCGAGGGGCCGACGGTGGCGTTCGCGGCGATCAAGGAGGCGGTGGCGTACGGGCTCAGCCACTCCCTGGCCGAGACCCTGGAGAAGGAGGACGAGCTGCAGACGCGGGCGGGGTCCTCCGAGGATCACGCGATCGCGGTGCGGGCGTTCGTGAACAAGGAGAAGCCGAAGTACCTGGGCCGCTGAGCTCGGGCGGTGGGGGGCCGGCGTCTAAAGGGCGCTGCGCGCCACGCATGTGTCCAGGTGATCGTTGACCAGCCCGCAGGCCTGCATCAGCGCGTACGCCGTCGTCGGCCCCACGAACCGCAGCCCCCGCTTCTTCAGCGCCTTGGACAGGGCCGTCGACTCGGGGGTGACCGCCGGGACGTCGGACAGGGTCTTCGGGGCCGGGCGGGCGGCCGGGGCGGGGGCGTGGGACCAGATCAGCTCGTCGAGCTCGCCCGGGGACCAGTCGGCGAGCACGCGCGCGTTGGCGAGGGTGGCGTCGATCTTGGCGCGGTTGCGGATGATGCCGGGGTCGGCCAGGAGCCGCTCGCGGTCGGCGTCGGTGAAGGCGGCGACCGACGCGATCTTGAAGTCGGCGAAGGCCGCGCGGAAGCCGGGGCGGCGGCGCAGGATGGTGATCCAGGACAGGCCGGACTGGAAGGCCTCCAGGCTCAGGCGTTCGTACAACGCGTCGTCGCCGTGGACCGGGCGGCCCCACTCCTCGTCGTGGTACGTCACGTAGTCCGCGGTGGACAGGGCCCAGGGGCAGCGCAGCGCGCCGTCCGGGCCCTCGATGGCGGCGCCGGCGGTCACTGCTGGTCCTCGCGGGCGGGCTTCTCCATCGAGACGTGGTGGGCGGCGGCCTGAGCGCCGGCCAGCGCGGACTCCAGGTCGGCGATGCGGGCGTCCCGCTCGGCGAGCTCGGCGCCGAGTCTGCCGAGGGCGTCGTCCACGTCCGCCATGCGGTAGCCGCGGGCGGCGAGCGGGAAGCGGAGGCTCTCCACGTCCGCGCGGCTGACCGGGCGGTCCGGGGGCAGGGAGTCCTGCAGCCGTTCGGGGGCGGCCTCGGGCAGCGGGCCGTTCTCGCCGCCGCCCACCACGGCGAGGGTCACCGCGGCGACCACCACGGCGAGCGCGACGACCAGGAACAGGAACATAACCATCGCTTGAGGCCCCCACGCTCGGCGCCGGCGCGTGGGCGCCGACGTGTCGGTGTCGAATGTGTCAGGTCGATCGTGCCATGCGAGTCTGACAGTTAGGGTCGCAGGCGGCCGCAGTCAGGACGGACTAGGAGAGGTCACAGGGGATGCTCAGGCTGGGCAAGCGCGTATTCGAGGCGCACGAGCCGGTGATCATGGCGATCGTGAACCGGACCCCGGACTCCTTCTACGACCAGGGTGCCACCTTCCGCGACGAGCCGGCCCTCGCGCGCGTGGAGCAGGCCGTGGCCGAGGGAGCCGCGATCATCGACATCGGCGGGGTCAAGGCGGGGCCGGGCGACGAGGTGTCCGCGGCGGAGGAGGCGCGGCGCACGGTCGGGTTCGTCGCGGAGGTGCGGCGGCGCTTTCCCGAGGTGGTGATCAGCGTGGACACGTGGCGGGCCGAGGTCGGCGAGGCCGTGTGCGAGGCCGGGGCCGACCTGCTGAACGATGCCTGGGGTGGCGTCGATCCGGGGCTTGCCGAGGTCGCGGGGCGGTACGGGGTGGGGCTCGTGTGCACGCACGCCGGCGGTGCGGAGCCGCGGACGCGGCCGCATCGGGTGGCGTACGACGACGTCATGGCCGACATCCTGGAGGTGACGGTCGGGCTGGCCGAGCGGGCGGTGTCGCTGGGGGTGCCGAGGGAGTCGGTGCTGATCGATCCGGGGCACGACTTCGGGAAGAACACGCGGCACAGTCTGGAGGCGACGCGGCGGCTGGACGAGATGGTGGCGACCGGGTGGCCGGTGCTGGTGTCGCTGTCCAACAAGGACTTCGTCGGGGAGACGCTGGACAAGCCCGTGAAGGAGCGGGTGGTGGGCACGCTGGCGACGACCGCGGTGTCGGCGTGGCTGGGGGCGCAGGTGTACCGGGTGCACGAGGTCGCCGAGACCCGGCAGGTACTGGACATGGTGACGTCGATCGCGGGCCACCGCCCGCCCGCGGTGGCCCGGCGGGGGCTGGCGTAGGACTTTCCTCGCCCCGCCGCCCCTACCCGTCCCTTCCCCAGGGGCTCCGCCCCTTCGACCCCACCGGGGGCTGCGCCCCCTGAACCCCCACGGGGCTCCGCCCCTACACCCCACCGGAACGTCCACGCCAACACCCCCAAGGGGCTCCGCCTTGCGGCCCCGCTGGGGCTGCGTCCCCTTAAGCGCCGCGCTAGCGGCCCGCCTCCTTGGACACCAGTGCCACCGCCTCGTCCACGTCGTCCGTGACGTGGAAGAGGAGCAGGTCCTGCTCCGCGGCCTTGCCCTGCTTGATGACCGTGTCTCGCAGCCAGTCCACCAGGCCGCCCCAGTACTCGGTGCCGAAGAGGACGATGGGGAAGCGGGTGACCTTCTGGGTCTGGACGAGGGTCAGGGCCTCGAAGAGTTCGTCGAGGGTGCCGAGGCCGCCGGGCAGGACCACGAAGCCCTGGGCGTACTTGACGAACATCATCTTCCGGACGAAGAAGTAACGGAAGTTCAGGCCGATGTCCACGTACGGATTGAGGCCCTGCTCGAAGGGCAGTTCGATACCCAGCCCCACCGAGATGCCGCTCGCCTCGCAGGCGCCCTTGTTGGCGGCCTCCATGGCCCCGGGGCCACCGCCGGTGATCACGGCGAAGCCGGCCTCCACCAGGCCCCGCCCGAGCCGCACCCCCGCCTCGTACTCCGGCGAGTCCACCGGCGTCCGGGCCGAGCCGAACACGCTGATGGCGGGCGGGAGTTCCGCGAGCGTGCCGAAGCCCTCGATGAACTCCGACTGGATACGCAGGACGCGCCAGGGGTCGGTGTGGACCCAGTCGGAGGGGCCGCCCGCGTCCAGCAGCCGCTGGTCCGTGGTGCTCGCCTGGACCTGGCTCCGCCTTCGGAGGACCGGCCCCAGGCGCTGCTCCTCCGGCGGCTGCTTCTTCCCTTCGGGGTTGCCGGTAGCCATGTGCGCTCCCTCCGTTGCAGTCGTTCCGCCCCAGCGTAGATCTACGCGGGTTACAGACGGGGGACGTCAGCATGTCCGCCTTGAAGCGTCGTAAACCACAGACGCGACTACGTCGTCAGCCACGCCCTGAGGCGCTCCTCGCCCGCCAGGACCTTCGCCGTCTCCACCCGCTCGTCCCGCTTGTGCGCCAGGTGCGGGTTGCCGGGCCCGTAGTTGACGGCCGGGACGCCCAGCGACGAGAAACGGGACACGTCCGTCCAGCCGTACTTGGGCTGCGGGGTGCCGCCCACCGCCTCGATGAAGGCCGCTGCGGCCGGGTGGGACAGGCCCGGCAGGGCCCCGGGGCTGTGGTCGTCCACCACGAACTCCGCCACGCCGCAGTCCGCGAAGACCTCCTGGACGTGGGCCAGCGCCTCCTCCTCGGTACGGTCCGGCGCGTAGCGGAAGTTGACGGTCACGACACACTCGTCCGGGATCACATTTCCGGCCACACCGCCCGAAACACCCACCGCGTTCAGGCCCTCGCGGTACTCCAGGCCGTCGATGACCGGGTAGCGCGGTTCGTACGCCGCCAGCCTCGCCAGGATCGGGGCCGCCGCGTGGATCGCGTTCGACCCCATCCAGCCGCGGGCCGAGTGAGCGCGTTCGCCCCGCGTCTTCAGCAGCACCCGCAGCGTGCCCTGGCAGCCGCCCTCCACCTGGCCGTCCGACGGCTCCAGCAGCACCGCGAAGTCGCCCTGAAGCCACTCCGGGTGCGCCTCGGCCACATGCTTCAGGCCGTTGAGCTCGGCGGCGACCTCCTCGTTGTCGTAGAAGACGAAGGTCAGGTCGCGGTTGGGCGCCGGCACCGTCGCCGCGATACGCAGCTGCACCGCCACGCCGGCCTTCATGTCGCAGGTGCCGCAGCCCCACAGCACCCCGTCCTCGTCCAGCCGCGACGGGACGTTGTCCGCGATCGGCACCGTGTCGATGTGCCCGGCCAGGATCACCCGCTCCGCCCGCCCCAGGTTCGTACGGGCCACCACGTTGTTGCCGTACCGGTCGACCGTCAGGTGCGGCAGCGTGCGCAGCGCGGTCTCGATCGCGTCCGCGAGCGGCTTCTCGGAACCGCTGACGGAGGGGAAGTCGACGAGCTGCGCGGTGAGCTTCGCAGCGTCCAGCGTGAGGTCAAGCGGGGTATCGGCCATGCCGTCGACCCTAACGCGCCAGCTGTCGGCACACTCTCCACACCCTGCACAGAACGCACCGTACTCTCCAGTACCTTGTACGCGTGCTACAGCCGTCCCCCACTCGCAAACGCCGTGGCCGCCTCTTCCGCTTCGGGGCGGCCTTCGTGACCCTGCTCGCGGTCGCCGGTTACCTCGTGGTGCAGTACGTCACCGGCGGCACGGGCGCCCCGGGCTGCAAGGTCGTCTCCGGAGAGGACGACGGGGCGACGTACGAGTTCACGCCGGAGCAGGCGGTGAACGCGGCGACGATCACCGCCGTGGGCACCGCGCGCGGCGTGCCCGAGCGGGCCGTGACGATCGCGCTGGCGACCGCGCTGCAGGAGTCGGGGCTGCGCAACATCCGCCACGGCGACCGGGACTCACTGGGCCTGTTCCAGCAGCGGCCCTCGCAGGGCTGGGGCACGCCGAAGGAGATCATGGACCCGACGTACGCGGCGGGGAAGTTCTACGACCACCTGGTCAAGGTGCCCGGCTACACGCGGCTGCCGCTGACCGTCGCCGCGCAGCGCGTACAGCGCAGCGGATTCCCGCAGGCGTACGCCAAGCACGAACCGGACGCCACGCTGCTCGCCGCCGCCCTCACCGGCACCTCCGCGGCCACCCTGACCTGCGACGGGCGCCCGGCCGCCACGAGGGCGGCGGGGCCGGACGCGGTGCGCGCCGCGCTGGTGCGGGACTTCGGGCGCGACGCGCTGGAGCCGGTCGGCGCGGAGGTGAGCGGGTCCGCGGCGGCCACGCCGTCGCCCTCCGCGAACGCCACGGGCGGGGGCGCCGGGCGGACGGTGACGCTGCCCGTGACCGCCGACACGAATCCGGGGGCGGGGCGGAGCCTGCGGGAGCGCGGCTGGCAGCTGGCGCACTGGGCGGTGGCCAACGCCTCCGCCCTGCACATCCAGCGGGTGTCGTACGCCGGTCGCGAGTGGACGGCCGGGAACACCGACAGCCAGTGGCGGCCGACCGGAGCGGCCGGCGCGCAGAGCGGGGAAAAGTCCGGGGATTCCGTTCGGATCGTCACTGCTCAGTAGTACGAGCCTTCCCCCGCTGGGGTTACACGAGTGACATGAGGGCGCCGGGGGTGGGCAGGTTTTCGTGTTGCCCCCGGGAATCCGGCGAGACCCTTCACAGCCAAGGGCTGGAAGGATTCGGCAGCCTTTCGCGCCCGGCGCTTTTTGCCCGTCTTTATCCGCAGGCGATTATGCGACGCATTACCAACTCTTTACGTTGGCCTGCGGAACCTTCGGGGGGTTCAAGCGGTAGTCACTGCGTCCGCGCCCGGACGGATCGACCAGACGACCCACGCCGGATGCGGTCGGATAATCACCGTCATCTCCCGTCGAAGGAGCATCATGTCCCTCCCCCTGACCCGCCGGATCGCCCGTGCCGCGCTGCTCGTCGCTGCCGGAGCGGCTGCCGGGGTCGGTGCGGCCGGCTCCGCCAGTGCGGCCCCCGAGCTGCCGGCCTCCCCGAACCTTGGTGGGCTGACCGCCCTGGACGGGGCGAGCGTCGGCAACACCGTCGACGGCACGGCGCAGAACGTCACCCGGACCGCCGGCGACACCGGCAGCAAGGCCGTCAAGAAGGCCGTGCCGGCCGCGGGCAAGACCGGCGGCAAGACGGTCAAGAAGGCCGCGCCCGCCGCGCAGAAGGCCGCCGGTGAGGCGGTCGGCACCACCGGGGAGATCCTCGGGGACACCAGCAGGACGGCCACCAAGGGCGGACTGCCCACGGGCTCACTCGGCAAGGGCGGCCTGCCGGCGCAGGGCCTGCCGCTCAGCTGACGGCTTCCTTCGGCCGAGTCGTACGGCGACGGGGTCCAGGACGTTCCTGGACCCCGTCGTTGCGCTCTGCGCCGCCGTGCGCCAGGGCGCCGACGTGCTTACGCCAGCCGTTCCACCGCTGCCCGTACCCGCTCGTCCGTCGCCGTGAGAGCCACCCGTACGAACGTCGCGCCCGCCGGGCCGTAGAAGTCGCCCGGCGCGACCAGGATGCCTCGGTCGGCCAGGTGGGCCACCGTGTCCCAGCAGGACTCGTCGCGTGTGGCCCACAGGTAGAGGCTGGCCTCGCTGTGTTCGATGCGGAAACCGTGCCCGACCAGCGCCTCGCGGAGGGCCGTGCGGCGGGACGCGTACCGTTCCCGCTGCTCGCGGACGTGGTCGTCGTCGCCCAGGGCCGCCACCACCGCCGCCTGCGTCGGCGCCGAGGTCATCATGCCGCCGTGCTTGCGGATCTCCAGGAGGGGCGCGAGGACGGCCGGGTCGCCGGCGAGGAAGGCCGCGCGGTAGCCCGCGAGGTTCGAGCGCTTGGAGAGGGAGTGAACCGAGACGATGCCCTCGTAGGAGCCGCCGTTGACCTCCGGGTGCAGGACCGAGACCGGGTCGGCCTCCCAGCCCAGCTCGATGTAGCACTCGTCGGAGAAGACGAGGACGCCGTGTTCGCGGGCCCAGGCGACGATCCGGGTCAGTTCGGCCTTCGACAGGACCCGGCCCGTGGGGTTGGACGGGGAGTTCAGCCAGAGGAGCTTCAGGTCGGCCGGGTCCAGGTCCGTCGGATCGTCGTAGACCTCGTACTCCGCACGGGCCAGACGCGCCCCCACCTCGTACGTCGGGTAGGCCAGGCGGGGGTAGGCCACCTTGTCGCCGGGGCCGAGGCCCAGCTGGGTGGGGAGCCAGGCGACCAGTTCCTTGGAGCCGACGATGGGCAGGACGTGGCGGTGGGTGACGTCCCGGGCGCCCAGGCGGCGCTCGACCCAGCCGGTGATCGCGTCACGCAGCTCGGACGTGCCCCAGACGGTCGGGTAGCCCGGCGAGTCGGCCGCGGCGATCAACGCCTTCTGGATCAGCTCGGGCACCGGATCGACCGGAGTGCCTACGGACAGGTCGACGATGCCGTCGGGGTGGGCGGCGGCCGTCGCCTTGTAGGGCGCCAGCTTGTCCCAGGGGAAGGTGGGGAGACGGTCGGAGACTGCGGACACGGATCTGGCTCACTTTCTGGTTCGTACGAGCCGTGTGTACGGCAAACGCCTCGGTCCCGTACGGCGGCGATCGAAGGCGATCAGGCCGTACGGGACCGAGGCGGCACGGTTGCGGGCCGCTTGTGGGCCGCCCGGGGCTTACTCGCCCTGCGGCGGGAGCGCCGCGACGAAGGGGTGGTCCCGCTCGATCAGCCCCAGCTTGCTGGCGCCGCCGGGCGAGCCGAGCTCGTCGAAGAACTCGACGTTCGCCTTGTAGTAGTCCTTCCACTCCTCCGGCACGTCGTCCTCGTAGAAGATGGCCTCGACCGGGCAGACCGGCTCACAGGCCCCACAGTCGACGCATTCGTCCGGGTGGATGTACAAGGACCGCTGGCCCTCGTAGATGCAGTCGACCGGGCACTCCTCGATGCACGCCTTGTCCTTGACGTCGACACAAGGCTGCGCGATGACGTAGGTCACGCTGTCGTTCCTCCTCGATAGGGCGCTGGCGGGCCTCCTCAGGCTCCGCCGCCTGGCGCGCGGGAGCGCGGCGTCGTCGATGCCCGCCCCTAGTATCTCCGTTCCTGGGCATGATCCGAACAGGAGGGGTGAACTGACCTGTGGAAATCTCGGCCGCCGGGCGTTATGAGGTCCGTATCACCGCTGCTGACGTGGGCAAACGGGTCTCCGTGCGGCGCTTGAGTGAAGCTGGGACCGGAAACGAGAAGTTCACCGACACGGTGGGTGTTCTCACATCATGGGACGATGGTGTGCTGCTGATCACACGGAAGGGCGGCGAAACCGTCCGGATTCCGGAATCGACGCTGGTCGCGGGCAAGGTCGTCCCCTCCGCACCGGCGCGTCGCCGCGGTCCCGCCGCCTCCTACGAGGAGCTCGCGCGTGTCGCGTCGCGGGCCTGGCGGCCGGTGGAGAGCGAACGGCTGGGTGACTGGGAGATGCGGGCGGCGGTCCAGAAGGTGCCGCGCGAAGCGCACCCGTGCGAGGCGGTGGCCGGGCGACGGGCGGGCTTCACGCGGCGGGCCAACTCCGTGCTGCCGCTCGGTGACCCCCATCTGCCGCTCGACGAGGCGCTGGCCGTCGTACGGCGGTGGTACGGCGAGCGCGGTCTGCCGGCGTACGTGCAGACCGCGACCGGCGCCGAGGGCACGCAGGAGCTGCTGTGCGCGGAGCTGGAGCGGCGGGGCTGGGTGCGGGAGGTGACCGCCGAGATGTGGATCGGGGCGTTGGCGCCGGTCGCCGACCGGGCGGATCCGTCCGCGGTGTCCCAGGTCGTGCTGTCCCGGGAGGCGGACGAGGCGTGGCTGGCGCGCTACCAGCGCAAGGGCGTGAGTGACGTGGCCCTGCGGGTGCTGAGCAGCGGGCCCTCCGTGTGGTTCGCGACGGTTCCCGGGCAGGAGGCGCCGGCCGCCATCGGGCGGTGTGTCGTCGACGGGCGGTGGGCCGGGTTCGCGGCCGTCGAGGTGGACCCGGCGCTGCGGCGGCGGGGCCTGGCCACCGCCGTGATGGCCGCGCTGGCCCGGCAGGCGCTGGACGAGGGCGCGTCGGCGGCCTGGCTCCAGGTCGAGGCGGACAACGGCGGTGCGCGGGAGCTGTACGCCGGGATGGGCTTCACCGCGCATCACGCGTACCACCACTACCGTGAGCCGGATTCCGCCGCCTCCGGCCGGTACGGATCGCCGTGAGCGGGCACGAGCCTGCTATGCGGTCCCCCCATCCACCGCCGCCCGAACGGTCCGCCGAACTGCGTCGGCGGTTCGCCGAAGAAGCGCGCTGCGAGCAGCCCGACCTGTCGACGCTGTGCCTGCTGATGGCCGCCGCGGCGGACGGGACGCTGGACGAGGCCGGTATCGACGCCGCCCAGGTCGAGCTGGACCGGCTGGCCGGGCAGGTGCCGTTCCGTCCCGGTGGGCCCCGGGCCTGGGCCGTGGCGCTGCGGGACCTCCTCGGCGAGCAGTGCGGCTTTCACGGCTCCCCCGCGGACTATCAGCGCCTGGAGTCGTCCTTGCTGCATGAGGTGCTGCGGCGCAGGCGGGGGCTGCCGATCCTGCTGTCGGTGGTGTGGATGGAGGTGGCGCGCAGGGCGGGGGCGCCGGTGTACGGGGTGGCGCTGCCCGGGCATTTCGTGGTCGGGTTCGGGCCGGAGGAGGGGCAGGTGCTCGCCGATCCGTTCGACGGGGGTCGGGTGCTGACCGGGTCCGACGCGGAGCTGCTGGTCGTGGGGGCCACGGGGGCGCCCTTGCAGCGGTCGATGCTCGGTCCCGCGGACCCGCTGGAGGTGGTGTTGCGGATCCTGAACAACATCCGGGCGTGGGCGGCGGCCCGGCCGGAGCGGTCGGATGTGTCGCTGTGGGCCGTGGACCTGTCACTGCTGTTGCCTTCGCACCCGGCGCGGTTGCGGTATGAGCGGGCGCAGTTGCTGGTGCAGCGGGGGGAGTTCGCGGCGGGGGCGGCCGAGCTTGAGCAGTATGCCGATGTGGTGGGGGCGGTGGATGACGTGGCTTCGGAGCGGGTTCGGGGGGAGGCGCTGGCCGCGCGGGCGATGTTGAACTGATCGCCGTGGGGGCTTGTGTCGTCCCTCGGCTGCGGATTCGTTGTGGCTGGTCGCGCCCACGCGGCGGAGCCGCATATTCAACACAGCCCCGCGCCCCTTCGGGGCGCTCTACAGCCAGCCCTTCTCTCGTGCGATCCGTACGGCTTCCGTCCTGTTCCGTGCCGCCAGCTTCTGGATCGCCGTCGACAGGTAGTTGCGGACGGTGCCCTGGGAGAGGTGCAGGGCCGCTGCCAGTTCCGCGTTCGTGGAGCCGTCGGCCGCCGCTCGCAGGACCTCGCGTTCGCGGTCCGTCAGGGGGTTGGCGCCGTCGGCCAGGGCCGCGGCGGCGAGCGTGGGGTCGATGACTCGCTCGCCGGCGAGGACCTTGCGTACCGCCTCTGCCAGTTGGGCCGCCGGGGCGTCCTTGACGAGGAAGGCGGCGGCGCCGGACTCCATGGCGCTGCGGAGGTAGCCGGGGCGGCCGAAGGTGGTGAGGATGACCAGCTTCACGTCCGGCAGCTCGCGGTGCAGTTCGGCCGCCGCTTCGATGCCGGTCGCGCCCGGCATCTCGATGTCGAGGAGGGCGACGTCCACGGCGTGTTCGCGGGCCGTGGGCAGCACCTCGTCGCCGCGTGCCACCTGGGCGACGACCTCGATGTCCTCCTCCAGGCCGAGCAGGGTGGCCAGCGCCTCGCGGACCATGGCCTGGTCCTCGGCCAGCAGGACCTTGATCGGGCTGCTCATGCCCCGGATCCTATGTCCCTGGCGGCGGCACCGGGCACGCGGGCGACCAGGCGGAAGCCGTGCCGGATGCCGCCCGCCTCCAGGGAGCCGCCCGCCTTTTCGAGCCGCTCGGCCAGGCCCGTCAGTCCGTTGCCGGGGCCGCTGCCCGGGCCTGTGGAGCCGTTGTCCTCGACGCAGAGTTCCAGCACCGGGCCGTCGAGGGTCTGGCGGCGCAGCAGCTCCACCGTGCAGCGCCGGGCGCCGCTGTGCCGTACGACGTTGGTGACCGCCTCGCGCAGCGCCCAGGCGAGGGTCGACTCGCTCTCCTCGGGGACCCCGGTGAGGTCCGGTTCGGCGGGCAGGTCCGCGGTGATGCCGGCCGCGGTCAGGGCGGCCCGGGCGCCGGCGAGTTCGGCGGTCAGGCGGGGCCGCCGGTAGCCGGTGACGGCCTCGCGTACGTCGACGAGGGCCTGGCGGCTGACCTGCTCGATGTCGGCGACCTGCTGGGCCGCCTTGTCGGGGTGGCCGGGGAGCATCCGGCCGGCCAGCTCACTCTTCAGCGCGATCAGTGACAGGGAGTGGCCCAGGAGGTCGTGCAGGTCGCGGGCGAGGCGCAGGCGCTCCTCGTTCGCCGCGAGCTGGGCGACCGTCGCCCGGGCCTCGCGCAGGGCGATCGTCGTGCGGACCAGTTCCCGTACGCCGGTCATGGCGAAGCCGCCCAGCAGCGCCGGGATGAGCAGTCCGGCCAGGTAGGACCGCCCACCCGGCGCCTCCAGAGCGAGCGCCGACATCAGGGCGCAGGCGCCCGGGATCGTCCAGCGGGCCATGCGCGGCGGCAGTGCCGCGCCGGACGCGATCGAGACGTACACGAAGAGGACCAGCCACTCCCGGCCCAGGCTGAGGACGAGCACCGTGGACTGGGCCGCGAGGACCGCGAGCGAGCCGAGCACCAGGCTGTTCCGTTCGCCGCGGCCGGTGCGGAAGACCAGCACCATGTACCAGACGACGAAGGCGAGGAGACCGATTCCGCCGAGGACCCGGACGCCCGTGCTGTGGCCGCCGTGCAGCAGATCGCTGACGGGCGCGCTCAGGTACACCAGCCAGATGCCGGTCCACATCGCCTTGACGGCCTTCTGCCTGCGGTTTACCGGGCGCTGCCCGATGCCGACGCCGCTCACGCCTTCAGCGTGTCCTTCCGGTACAGCCAGGCCGCGCCGCCCGTGAACAGGGCGAAGGAGACGGCGAGGATGGCGAGGTCCTTCGCGTGCGGGGCCCGGCTCTGTTCGATGGCCTGCCCCAGGGCGGCGTACGCGCGGGTGGGCACCCACTTGGCGATGTCCTGGAGCCAGTTCGGGAAGGTCGTCGTCGGCATCCACAGGCCGCCGAGGATGGACAGCCCGAAGTAGGTGATCATCGTGATGGGGCGGACCGCGTCCCCGGTCGCGAGGTAGCCGATCGCGACGCCGAGGGCGGCGAAGACGAGGCTGCCGGCCCAGATCACGCCGGTGAGGGCGAGCCACTGCCAGGCGTCCATGTGGACGTCCTTCACGGCCGCGGCGACGGCGAAGACGATGACGATGGACGGCAGGCTGACGACCCCGGCGCCGGCGGTCTTCGCGAGGACGTAGCCGCGCCCGGGCAGCGTGGTCAGCCGCAGCTGCCGTACCCAGCCGGACTCGCGCTCCTTGGCGATGCGCTCGCTGTTGCCCATCAGGACGGCGGTGAGGGCGCCGAAGGAGGCCATGGAGACCATCATGTAGGTCGGCAGGGTCAGGCCGGTGCCGTCGACCTTCGTGGTGCTGTCGGCGCTGCCGGCGATGAGCAGGAACAGGACCGACGGGTAGATCACGGAGAAGAACAGGAACTTGCGGTTGCGCAGGGCCCGGGTGAGTTCCAGTCTGATCAGGCTGTTCATGAGCGGCGGGCCTCCTCGGCCTCGGTGATGGCGACGAAGGCCTGCTCCAGTCCGAGCCCGGCGACTTCCAGGTTGCGGGGATAGACGCCGAGGCCGTACAGGGCGTGGACGGTCGCGTCGGCGTCGGAGGACTGGATACGGACGGTGGCGCCGGACACGTCGAGGGCGGTGAGGAAGGGCAGGGTGCGCAGGGAGGCCTCGTCGATCTGTCCGGCCAGGTCGAAGGAGATCCTCCGGGCCCCGGCCTTCGCCTTGATCTCGGCCGCGGTGCCGTCGGCGAGCAGCCGGCCGCGGTGCAGCACCAGCACCCGGTCGGCCATGGCGTCGGCCTCCTCCAGGTAGTGGGTGGCGAAGAGGACCGTACGGCCTTGGTCGGCCTGCTCGCGCATGGTGGCCCAGAAGGCCTGGCGGGTGGAGACGTCCATGCCGGTGGTCGGTTCGTCCAGGACGATCAGGTCGCTGTCGCCGGCGGTGGCGAGGGCGAAGCGGACGCGCTGGGACTGGCCGCCGGAGAGCTTGTCGACCCTGCGGTCGGCGATCTGCGCGATGCCCGCGCGGGACAGCACGTCGGACGGCCTGTACGGCTTCGGGTGCAGGGCGCAGGCGAGCCGCACCAGCTCGGCGACCGTGACCTCGTCCATCAGCCCGCCGCTCTGCAGCATGGCGCCGACCCGCCCGGCGACGATGGCCTCGCGCGGGCTGGTGCCGAAGAGCCGGACCGATCCGGCGTCCGGCTGCTTGAGGCCGAGCAGCAGGTCGAGGGTGGTGGACTTGCCGGCCCCGTTGGGCCCGAGCAGCGCCACGGTTTCCCCGGGGCGCAGGGTCAGAGTCAGGGCGTCCACCGCCCGGACGGCGCCGTATGCCTTGCTCACCTGGTCGAACACGACCACTGAGGCTGTGTCAGTCATACGGCCATGGTGGCTTCGGGGGTGCGGACCCCGGCAGTGTCGGGCGTCCGGAGTGCCGCATGACAGATGTCATGCGGCACTCCGCGCGGGTCAGCTCGGGGTGGTGTCGATGACTCCGACGCGCTCCGCCGGCGTCTTGCCCCGCAGGACCTTGCGCAGCACGGAGACGACATCCTGCGGCAGGACGTCCCGCTTCCCGCTCGCGGTCTGGATCTTCACGCCGTCGAAGGTGCTGCCGTACGCCGCCTTGAGCGCTTCGAGGTTGTACGTCTCCACGAGCTTGCCGTTGACGGCCTTGAAACCGAGGATCTTCGGCAGTGACACGGGGCCGAACTTGATGCTGTGCGCGGCGTCGGTCCGGACCGTGGCCAGGCCCGACATCGCCGGCTCCGCGAACTCCTTCATCACCCGGTCGACCTCGGCGTTCGAGACCGTCGGCTGCTGGGTGGTCGTGGGGACCGCGACCGGGGAGGACGTGCCGGTCTCCACCTGGGTGCGGTACGCGTCCTCGACCGCCTTTGTCGACTTGTCGGCGTCGATGCCCTTACCCGGCTTCCCGTACACGGCGACGGCCTTGCCGCCCACGAACTTGATCGTGCCCTCGGTCATCGAGCCGGAGCCGCCGGCCACGCTCTTGAGCGCGGCGTGCAGCTTCTCCTCGTCGATGGGCATGACCGGAGCGACCACGCGGTGGTTGCCGAAGAGGGAGCCGATCACGGAGACCGGGTTGTAGTCGCTCCCCGCGGCCGCGCCGACCGTGGCGTCGGTGTCGAACTGCAGCCCGGCCTGGTCCGGCTTGAGGGAGACGGTCCTGCCGCCCACCTCCAGCTTCAGCGGCTTGTTCATCCGGTCCTCGAAGGCCGCGTCGAGCTTCTTGACGGCGTCGTCACGGGTGCCGCCGCCGATCTCGACGCCGAGCACGGTGGTGCCCTTGGGGACGTCGGAGTGGTTCATCAGCAGTCCGGCGCCGTAGGCGAGACCGGCGATCGCGATCACGCCGCCGCCGAGCAGCACCAGTTTGTTGCGGCCCTTCTTCTTCGGCTGCCTGGCGGAGCTCGCCGGGGGCGGGGAGACCGGCTCGGGCAGCTTCGGGGGCGTGTGCGGCACCGGTCCGTCGGCGGACGCGCCCGGCGCGAAGGGTGTGCTGCGGTCGGACGGGACGACGGGGATGCCGCTGGTGACGGTGTGCCCGGAGACGTTGTCCACCGGGGTGGCGTAGGGAGGGTCGGCGGGCTCGGGGGCCGGCTTCTGCGGGGTGAGGATCGCGGTGTCGTCGCTCATGCCGCCGCCGGGGCCGCGGCCTGTCCCGGGGCCTGCGCCGGGACCGGCCGCCATGGGGCCGGGGGCACCCGGGCCACCCGGGCCACCCGGAACGCCCGGTGCGCCGGGACCCCGCAGTCCGCCGGGCCCGCCCGGAGCGCCGGGACCCCGCAGCCCGCCGGGCCCGCCAGGACCACCGGGACCACCGGGCCCGCCAGGACCACCGGCACCGCCGGGACCTCCGCCCGGTCCGCCGGGACCGCCGCCCGGTCCGCCGGGACCGCCGCCCACCGGCGGCACCATCGGCCCGTCTCCGGTGACCGGCCCGCCGGTCGGCCCCGCAGGGGCCTTCGGCGCGTCGTGGCCGCCCGGCTCGTGGAAGCCGCTCGGGCCCGCCTGGCCGCCGTAGCCGTTCTCCTCGTTCCCGGTGCCGTGACCGCCCTGGCCACTCTCGCCGCCCTGGCCGTTCTCCGCGAAGTACGGCAGATCGTCGCGGCGCGGCCCGGCGGGGCCGCCCGTGCCCGGACGCGAGCCGTTGCCCAGCGGGCCCGCCGCCAGCACCTCGGTCACGTCGAAGGAACCGGTACCGCCGCCGTGCCCGGGCGCCACGGGACCGCCGGTCGCACCGGGCAGACCGGCACCGTTGGTGGAACCGGGACGGGAGCCGCCGCCGGGCCGGGAGCCGCCCGGCACGCTCATCGAGCCGACCACGCCACCGGGCCGCCCCGCGCCCGGCCGCGCACCGCCGGACGCGCCCGCGCCCGGGGCCCCCGCACCCGCACCCGCCGTACCGGCGCCGGGCGCACCCGTGCCGGGAGCGCTCGCACCCGAACCACCGGGCAGACCTGCCCCGTTGGTGGAGCCGCCGCCCTGACCGCCCTTGGCGGGCGCGGACTTGCGGGGTGCGAACCAGTCGCTGGTGGGCTTCTCCTCGCCCGGCTGGGCGGGTTCGGCGGGAGGCTCGACGGTGCCCGTGGACGTGGCGGCGCCCGGGGCCGGCGTTTCGGCGTCCGTGTCAGCCGAGTTGCCGGCGTCACCGACGGGCTTGCGTACCACGACCGGCGGAATGGGCCGCGACCCGGGGATGTTGATCCGGATCCGGGTGGTCAGCGTCGTCTCGGTCTTGCGTTCCTCCGGCCGCGCGGGCGAACGGCCCGCGTCCGTGCCGTCGCCGGAAGCCGTCGGGGTCCCGTAGGGCGGCGTGCCCGACGGGTAGGCGGCTCCGCCGCGCCCGTTGGGCCCGGAGGACGGGGTGTCAGTTTCACGACTCAAGGCAGGTTCTCCCGGTTGGCTCCGCCGCCCGTCACATGACCTCACGCGGGCAGCTCGGCGGCGCGCACCACCATACTGGCCACTTCTCGCCCACATCCCATGACCGCTGGGGAAACTCACACCGGACCCGCACGCTCACGCCGTGGCGAAGTGGTACGTCACTTGCCAAGTCGGACTTGCTCACCGCCCGGTTGCCGCCCCGGCGCGAGGGTGGCGCACATCACAGCCACGGCCATGCCGCCGAGCAGGAAGAGATAGGAGCCGCCACCCGCGGCGAAGACGAAGTCCCCTTCGGGACGGCTGGCGGTGAGCACGATGACGGAGATCATCCAGCCGCCGGCGGGCGCGACGGCCCCGGCACGGCTGCGGGCGGCGCGGGCCCCGCCGAGGCAGAGCCCGGCCTCGCCCGCGAGGGCGAGCAGCAGCCCGCCGGGGAACCACGCCGACTGCACCAGCGCCCCGGCCACGCCGATCACGGCACCGAGCAGGAAGAGGCCCAGGTAGGCGGCGGCCCGCCCGGCCGACGGCGGCCGCAGGGGCTGGGCGAGCATCGGGGGGCCCGCGGTCCGGTCGTTCACGATGCCTCCTCGATTCCGGCGAACAGGTCGGTCTCGCGTTCGCCCGTGGTCCCGCCGCGCTCGCCGCGCACCAACTCGTAGTACTCGGTGGTGAGGATCGGCTGCGCGAGTTCGTTGGAGAGCACGAAGTACGGCTCGGCCACCTCGATCTGCGTGGCGTGCGCCCGCATCGCGGCGGCCTTGGCGGCGGCGTGCGCGGTGCCGTCGATCGCGGTGGTGATCCGCTCGTCGGCGACGACACCCGGTACGTCGTCGATCGCCGCCGCCTTGGTGAAGGGGAGGCCCGGCAGATCCCCCTCAAGGCGTGCGAAGGCCTCCTCGGCAACGGGGCGGGGCACCCGGTTCCAGTAGACCTTGGCGATCGGGCAGCCGGACGCGGCGGCCAGCTCGGCGGCGCGCATGGCGACGCGGTGGGCCTGGATGTGGTCGGGGTGACCGTACCCGCCGTGGTCGTCGTAGGTGACGAGGACCTGGGGGCGTACCTCGCGGATCACCTCGACGAGCTGCCGGGCCGCCTCGTCGACGTCCGCCTGCCAGAAGCAGGCGGGGTCGTCGTTGTCGGGCAGACCCATCATCCCGGAGTCCTGGAACCGGCCCCTGCCGCCGAGCAGACGGAAGTCCGTGACGCCGAGCTCCCGCATGGCGGCGGTGAGCTCGCGCAGCCGGTACTCGCCGAGCGCGCCGCCGGTGAGGTGCCGCAGCTCGGGCGGGATGACCTCGCCGCGCTCGCCGAGCGTGCAGGTCACCAGCGTCACGTGGGCACCCTCGGCCGCGTACCTGGCCATGGTGGCGCCGTTGTTGATCGACTCGTCGTCCGGGTGCGCGTGCACCAGCAGCAGACGGCGGGTGGGGAGTTCCGTCATGACCCCACCCTACGGGGGTACTCAGAACTTGATGCTGCCGATCATCCCCGCGATGTTCGTGGTCAGCTCGCTGATCGTCGGGGCGACCGTCGAGGAGGCGAGGTAGAAGCCGAGCAGCATGCACACGACCGCATGCCCGGCCTTCAGTCCTGACTTCTTGATCAGCAGGAAGACGATGATCGCCAGCAGCACCACCGCCGAAATCGAGAGTGCCACGGCGGCTCACCTCCAAAGAACCCTAGGGACGTGGGGGGTCGGACGGGGTCAGAACTATGGGGGCAGATAAATCCGTACTTCAGCCAGCAGGTTCATACCCACTATGCGCCAGTGATCATAACTATCCGTACGTGCGCATCGATCGGCGCACGGCCGCACAAGGGGGCGCATGGCCAATATGGTCGTGACATGCAGACCGAGCCTGACTCCTTCCCCCGTCGACACGCGCGCACCCAGCGGTTCTCGCTCGGCGCGCCGCGTTCGTTCACCGTGGCGCCGGACGGTTCGCGTGTCGTCTTCCTGCGCTCCAGTACCGGTACGGACCGGGCGAGTTCGCTGTGGGTCCTGGACCTGGCGGACGGCGGGGAGCGCCTGGCGGCCGACCCGCGCACCCTGCTCGGCGGTGCGACGGAGCACCTCTCGCCCGAGGAGCGCGCGCGGCGCGAGCGCAGCCGCGAGGGCGGCGCCGGCATCGTCGGCTACGCCACCGACACGGCCGTCGAGTTGGCCTCTTTTGCCTTGTCAGGGCGGCTTTTCACAGCCGAGCTGCGGGCCGGGACGGCCCGTGAACTCCCTGTCCCCGGGCCCGTGATCGACCCGCGCCCCTCCCCCGACGGACGGCACATCGCATACGTCGCGCAGGGCGCCCTGCGGATCGTGGGCGCCGAGGGCGAGGGCGACCGGGCGCTCGCGGAGCCGGAGTCGGAATCGGTCACCTACGGATTGTCCGAATTCATCGCGGCCGAGGAGATGGGGCGTTCACGGGGCTTCTGGTGGGCTCCGGAGTCGGACCGGCTGCTGGTGGCGCGCGTGGACGACACGCCGGTACGGCGGTGGTGGATCTCCGATCCGGCCCAGCCGGAACGTGACCCACAACACGTCGCGTACCCGGCGGCGGGCACCGACAACGCGGACGTGCAGCTGTTCGTGATCGGCCTGGACGGGGTGCGCACGGAGGTCGTCTGGGACCGGGCGCGCTACCCGTATCTGGCGCGAGTGCACTGGTCAGCGGCTGGTGCGCCGCTGCTGCTCGTCCAGGCGCGCGACCAGCGCAGCCAGCTGTTCCTGGCCGTGGACACCGAGTCCGGGGCGACCCGGATGGTGCATGCCGATGAAGATCCAACATGGCTGGAACTTTTCCCTGGCGTGCCCTGCTGGAGCCCCTCCGGACGGCTCGTGCGGGTCCTCGACGAGGGCGGGGCGCGGGTGCTGGCGGTCGGCGAGCGGCCGCTCACCGGCGCGGCGCTCCACCTCCGCGCGGTGCTGGACGTCTCCGACGACGACGTGCTGGTCTCGGCGTCCGCGGGTGAGGAGGCGTCCGCCCCGGAGACCGGCGAGGTCCACGTGTACCGCGTGAACGAGCTCGGGGTGGAGCGCGTCTCACAGGAACCCGGCGTGCACACGGCGGTGCGCTCCGGTGGCGTGACCGTACTGATCTCCGCCACCCTGGACCGTCCGGGCGCCCGGGTGCAGGTGCTGCACGACGGGAAGCCGGTGGCGACCATCCCCTCGTATGCCGAAGATCCCGGTATGTCCCCGCGCGTGACCCTCACCCAGGGGGGCGCACGCCGCATCCCGTGCGCCGTGCTTATGCCTCGGGACTACGCCGGTGACACCCCCCTGCCGGTTCTCATGGACCCCTACGGCGGTCCGCACGGCCCGCGGGTGGTGGCCGCGCACAACGCCCACCTCACGTCCCAGTGGTTCGCCGACCAGGGTTTCGCGGTGGTCGTCGCCGACGGCCGGGGCACCCCCGGCCGCTCCCCGGCCTGGGAGAAGGCGGTCCACCACGACCTCACCGTCTCCCTGGACGACCAGGTGGAGGCGCTCCAGGACCTCGCGACGTCGTACCCCCTCGACCTGTCCCGGGTCGCGATCCGCGGCTGGTCGTTCGGCGGCTGGCTCGCGGCGCTGGCGGTGCTGCGCCGCCCGGACGTCTTCCACGCGGGTATCGCGGGCGCCCCGGTCACGGACTGGCGGCTGTACGACACCCACTACACCGAGCGGTACCTGGGCGATCCGGCCGCGCATCCGGAGTCGTACGCGAAGAGCTCCCTGATCACGGACGAGGGCCTGTCCTCCCCCGCCGAGCCGCACCGCCCGCTGATGATCGTGCACGGTCTGGCCGACGACAACGTCGTCGTGGCCCACGCCCTGCGCCTGTCCTCCGCCCTGCTGGCCGCCGGCCGCCCGCACGAGGTGCTGCCGCTGTCCGGAGTGACGCACATGACCCCGCAGGAGCAGGTCGCGGAGAACCTGCTGCTGCTCCAGGTGGACTTCCTGAAGCGCTCGCTGAAGATGCCGTAGACGAAGCAACGGACCGGGGCGACATCGCGCCCCGGTCCGTTTACGGCACCCGCACGGCCGTACGCTGTACACACTGACGCGTCCGTATATCGGGATCGGGTCGGTGAAGTTGCGTGCGTGTTAACGCGGTTGCCGCATATTTGTGCGCATATGTCACCCCACCGCCCTCCCGGGGCCTCCGTCCCCCGTCCGGCGGCACCCGTTCAGGTGCCGTCAGGCCTCCACCAGGGACGCTTCACCGGTCTGGACCACTGACTGCCCCTTGGTCGAGAACTCGCCGTTTTCCCAGGCCAGATGGCCTCTCACGCGCCGTTGACGCACGCTGAGCGGCGCTGATAAACACACTCTTCTACCGCTGAGGCGACACCCTGGCCGACCCCGATCGAGCAGCGCAACCAGCCGTTACTGTGCGAGCTATGACGCGAGGTCACGACCCATGAGCAGATCCCGGACACCCCGGCTCGCCGCCGCCGCTGGCGTCGCCGCCCTGACCCTCACCACCGGCCTGGCACCCCAGCAGGCCGCGGCGGAGGACGGCAGGAAGGTCCTCACCGTCGCGGTCGCGCAGAGCGTCGACTCGCTGAGCCCGTTCCTGGCGACCCGTCTGGTCAGCACCAGCATCAACCGGCTGATGTACGAGTACCTGACCGGCTACGACGTCAAGGACGCCCACTCGATCCCGGGCCTGGCCACCAAGTGGTCGCCGTCCGCCGACAAGCTCACCTGGACCTACACCATCCGCTCCGACGCCACCTGGTCGGACGGCCACAGGATCACCGCCGAGGACGCGGCCTGGACGTTCAACACGATGATGACGGACGAGAAGGCCGGCACCGCGAACGGCAGCTTCGTCACCAACTTCAGGAAGGTGACCGCCCCGAGCCCCACCCAGCTCGTCATCGAACTGGACAAACCGCAGGCCACGATGACCGCCCTCGACGTGCCGATCGTGCCGAAGCACGTCTGGGAGAAGGTCGGGGACTTCTCGACGTTCCACAACGACAAGAGCTTCCCCGTCGTCGGCAGCGGCCCCTTCGTCCTCACCGGCTACAAGCCCGACAGCTACGTACGGCTGGAGGCCAACAAGAAGTTCTGGCGCGGGGCGCCGAAGTTCGACGAGCTGGTCTTCCGGTACTACAAGGACCAGGACGCCGCGGTGGCCGCGCTGCGCAAGGGCGAGGTCTCCTTCGTCGCCGGATCGCCCTCCCTGACGCCCGCCCAGGCGGCCTCCCTCAAGGGTGAGGAGAACATCAAGGTCAACGACGCGCCCGGCCGCCGCTTCTACGCCCTCGCGACCAATCCGGGCGCCCGTGCGAGGGACGGCAGGCGCTTCGGTGACGGACACGAGTCCCTGCTCGACCAGCGGGTGCGGCAGGCGCTGTTCATGGCGGTCGACCGGAAAGCCCTCATCGACAAGGTGTTCCAGGGCCACGCGGTCGAGGGCGCCGGCTACATCCCGCCACGCTTCTCGTCGTACTACTGGGAACCCTCCCCGGACCAGGAGCTCGCCTACGACCCGGCACAGGCGGCCCGGCTCCTCGACCAGGCGGGCTACCAGAAGAACGGCGCGGGCAAACGGGTCGGCAAGGACGGCAGGCCGATCACGTACCGCGTCCTGTGCCACGCCACCGACCCCAACGACAAGGCGGTCGGCCAGTACCTCAAGGAGTGGTGGGGCGAGCTCGGCATAGGCGTGAGACTCGACTGCCTGGACAACGTCAGCGATCCCTGGCTGGCGGGCACCTACGACCTCGCCTTCGACGGCTGGTCCGTCAACCCCGACCCGGACTTCGTCCTGTCGATCCACACCTGCGCGGCCCTGCCCGCCACGCCCAAGGACACGGGCGCCACCGACAACTTCATCTGCGACAAGAAGTACGACGACCTGTACGCCCGCCAGCTCGCCGAGTACGACCCCGCCAAGCGGGCGAACCTCGTCAAGCAGATGGAGTCGCGGCTGTACGACCTGGGATACATGAACGTCATGGCGTACCCGAACGCCGTCGAGGCCTACCGCACCGACCGGATCGCCTCGATCGAGACCATGCCGAAGGACGCGGGCAACATCTACGGCCAGGACGGTTACTGGAGCTGGTGGTCGGCGGTCCCGGCGGCCTCCGACAGCTCCTCCGACGGGGCCGGGTCGGCGGGCGTCATCACCGGCGTCGTCGTCGGCGTGGTGATCCTCGCGGGCGCCGGCGGATTCCTGGCGATGCGGCGGCGGGCCACGGCCGAGGACCGCGAGTAGCCGATGGACAGACCGGTTCCGCACCCGGGCAGCCGCCCATGACCGCCGACGCGGCGCCCGCCCCGGCCGGCGAAGCCACCGGGCCGAAGGGGCGCACCTCCACCACGTATCTGCGGTACGGCGCCGGCAAGGTGGGCGGCGCCGCCGTCTCCCTGCTCGCCGTCCTCGTCACCGGCTTCTTCCTCTTCCGGCTGATCCCCGGCGACCCGGTGAAGACCATGACCGGCGGGCGGCCGGTGTCGGCGGAACAGCTGGCCGCCTACCGGCGGGAGTTCGGACTCGACCTGCCGCTGTGGGAGCAGTTCACCGACTACTGCCGCAAGGCCCTCACCGGCGACCTCGGCACCTCGTACCAGTTCCGGGCGCCGGTCACCGACAAGATCGTCGAGGCGCTGCCGAACACCCTGCTGCTCACCGGCACCGCTTTCGTCCTGTACACCGCCCTGGGCATCGTCCTCGGCACACGCTCCGCCTGGCGGCACGGCCGGCTCGGGGACCGGCTGAACACCGGTCTGGCGCTGACCCTGTACTCGGTGCCGTCGTTCTGGCTGGGCCTGCTGCTCATCATCGTGTTCTCGGTCGGGGTCGGTCCCGTTCCCGGGCTGTTCCCGACCGGCGGCATGGAGTCGGGCGGCGAGGAGGGCCTCGGTCACGTCCTCGACGTCGCCCACCATCTGATCCTGCCGGTGATCACACTGGTCGCCGTCGAGTACGGGCAGACGCTGCTGGTCACCCGTTCGGCGCTGCTGGACGAGATGGGCAGCGACTATCTGACGACCGCGCGCGCCAAGGGCCTCAGGGACGACCTGGTGCGCCGCCGGCACGCCGTGCCGAACGCGCTGCTGCCGACGGTGACGCTGATCTTCGTCAACCTCGGCCGGACGGTCGCGGGCGTGATCCTCGTGGAGACCGTCTTCTCGTGGCCGGGCCTCGGCGGCCTGTTCTACCAGGCCCTGAGCGTGCCCGACCTTCCCCTGGTGCAGGGTCTGTTCCTCTTCTTCGCCTCGGCGGTGATCGTCATGAACACGCTGGCCGACCTGGTCTATCCGCTGCTCGACCCGCGGGTGGGCCGATGACGACCGACCTGGCCCGGGTGACTCCGGGCCGGCTCGCCCGGCAGCGGCGCCGCCGGGCCGCCGTACGGTTCTGGCGGCAGTACCGCACCCACCGCGCCGGGCTGGTCGGCCTGGCCGCGCTCGCCCTGTTCGGGTTCGTCGCCCTGACCGCGCCGCTGACAGTCGGCTCCGAGGTGGCCGGCGTGACCGGGGCGCCGGGGAGCCCGATGGAGAGCCCGAGCGGGGAGTTCCCGCTGGGGACGGACCGGTTCGGGCGGGATCTGCTGGGGCTGGTGGTGTGGGGTTCGCGGGTGTCGCTGCTGGTGGGACTGCTCGCGGCGGTGCTGTCGGTGGCGATCGGGGCGGTGGTGGGAATCACCGCCGGGCACTTCAAGGGCGCGTACGCGACCGTGATGATGCGGGTCACCGACTGGTTCCTGGTGATGCCGACGCTGGTGCTGGCCATCGCGCTCGCGACCGTCCTGTCCCGCTCGCTCGGTACGGTCGTCCTGGCGATCGGCGTCACGTCGTGGCCGACGACGGCCCGGCTGGTGCGGGCGCAGACGCTGGCGGTGGAGTCCCGGCCGTACATCGAGCGCGCCAGGGCGCTGGGCGGGGGGCACTGGCACATCATGTCCCGGCATGTGCTGCCCAACGTGATGCCGCTGGTGCTGGCGCAGACGACGCTGATGGTCTCCTCCTCCATCCTGGCCGAGGCGACGCTGGCCTTCCTCGGGCTCGGCGACCCGACGGTGGTGTCCTGGGGCGGGCTGCTGCAGGACGCGCGGGAGGCGGGGGCGGTCAGCGCCGGCGACTGGTGGTACCTGGTGCCGCCGGGCATCGCCATCGCCGCAGTGGCGCTGGCGTTCACGCTGTGCGGGCGCGCGGTGGAATCGGTCCTCAACCCCAGGCTGGAGGTGGCGCGATGACGCTGCTTCAGGTGCGGAACCTCGACGTGACGTATCCGGGCGGGGCGGCCGCGGTGCGGGGCGTGGACCTGTCGCTGGCGGCCGGTCAGAAGCTCGGTGTCGCGGGCGAGTCGGGCTGCGGCAAGTCCACGCTGGCGCTCGCGCTGCTGCGGCTGCTGCCGGCCGGTACGCGGGTCGGCGGGGAGGTCCTGCTGGACGGGGAGGACGTGCTCACGATGCGGTGGGGGCGGGTGCGGGCGGTCCGCTGGGCGGGCGCCTCCATCGTCTTCCAGGGGGCGATGCACTCCCTGAACCCCGTGCACCGCGTCGGCGACCAGATCGCCGAGCCGATCCTGCTGCACCGCAAGGAGACGGCTGCGGGGGCGCGGCGCAGGACGGGCTCGCTGCTGGAGCAGGTGGGCCTGCCCGCGGCGCGGGCGTCGGCGTACCCGCACGAGCTGTCCGGCGGTCAGCGCCAGCGCGTCATGATCGCCATGGCGCTGGCCTGCGACCCCCGGCTGATCGTGGCCGACGAGCCGACCACCGCGCTCGACGTGATGATCCAGGCGCAGATCCTCCGGCTGATCGAGCAGCTGGTCACCGACCAGGACCTGGGCCTGATCATGATCAGCCACGATCTCGCGGTGCTCGCCGACACCTGCGACCGGCTCGCGGTGATGTACGCGGGCCGGGTCGTCGAGGAGGGCCCCGCCCGGGACGTCCACGAGGGCGCCCGGCACCCGTACGCCCAGGCCCTGTCGGCGGCGTTCCCCCGCATCGGCGACCGGGCCTCCCGGTTCGCCCCCCGCGGCCTGCCCGGCGACCCGCCCGACCCGTCCGCCCTGCCCTCCGGCTGCGCCTTCCATCCCCGGTGCCCGGTGGCACTGGAGGGGTGTGCCACGCAGGACCAGGTGCTGCGGGAGACGGGGGAAGGGCGCCGGGCGGCCTGCGTTCATGTGGCGGGCCTCCCGCCGGGGCTGGGTGCGGGGGCGGCACGCCCCGAGGGTGCGGTGGCGGGGGCCGCGGCTCCCGCAGACACCGCAGCGCAAGCCCCCGGCACCCCGGGCCTCGCCGCCGGGGGAACCGCCGGAGGGACGCCAGGTCCGGCCGGAGACGCCCGGGACGCGAGGAGGGCGCCATGACGACACCGCCGCCCCTGCTCAGCGCCCGCGAGCTGCGCGTGACCTTCCCCGGCCGCCACGGCGGCGCCTCCGCCCGGGCCGTGGACGGTGTCGACCTCGACATCCGGCCCGGCGAGATCGTGGCGCTGGTCGGCGAGTCGGGCTGCGGCAAGACGACGCTGGCGCGCTCGCTGCTCGGTCTGGTGCCGCCGACCGCGGGGCGCGTCAGCTTCGCCGGGCGACCGCTGGAGTACGGCTCGCGGGCGTTGAAGGCGTACCGCAAGCGGGCCCAGCTGGTGCTCCAGGACCCGAGCGGCTCGCTCAACCCACGGCACACCGTGTACGACGCGGTGGCCGAGGGGCTGCGTATCCACGGGTACAGCGGTGACGAACGGGAAGCGGTCGCGGAGGCCCTCGCCCGAGCGGGGCTCCGCCCGCCCGAACGTTTCTTCCTGCGCTACCCGCACGAACTGTCCGGCGGCCAGCGCCAGCGCGTGGTGATCGCGGGCGCGCTGGTCCTGGAGCCCGAGCTGCTCGTCGCCGACGAGCCGGTGGCCTCCCTCGACGCCTCGGTACGCGGCGAGATCCTGGCCCTGCTGCTGCGCCTGCGCACCGAACTGGGCCTGGCCGCGCTGGTGGTGACCCATGATCTGGGGCTGGCGTGGAACATCGCCGACCGCGTCGCGGTGATGTACCTGGGCCGGATCGTGGAGACGGGCGAGGTCGAGCAGGTGCTGACGGCACCCCGGCACCCGTACACCCAGGCCCTGCTGTCGGTCCTGCCGGACGCGCCGGGCGCCCCGGTCGTCCTCGCCGGCGAGCCCCCGGACCCCTCCCGCATCCCCTCCGGCTGCCGTTTCCGGCCCCGCTGCCAGATCCTGGCCGGCGGCGAGGCGGCACGCGCCGGCGTCGCGGACCACTGCCGCACTCAGGACCTGGAGGTCCTGAACGGCAGCGGCGAGGCCCAGGTGGCCTGCCACTGGGCGCGGGCGCGGGCCGGCGCCTGAGCCTCGCTCAGCGCCACCACCTGGTGCCCCCATCGTGCGCGGAAAAGGCCGGTTCCCGGCGCCTGGGCAAGGCGCCGGGAACCGGGTGGGGCGGCAGAGCGGATCAGGCCGCGTGGACGACGTCCTTCTCCTCGGCGAAGTGGCACGCCGACTCATGGGCAGCCGGGGAGTCGGCGCCCTGGAAGCGCTCGGGGATCGCCAGCAGCGGCACCTCCTCGGCGCACTTGTCCTGGGCCTTCCAGCAGCGGGTGCGGAAGCGGCAGCCCGAGGGCGGGTTGGCCGGGGACGGCACGTCGCCGGTGAGGATGATCCGCTCGCGGTGCTCACGGGCATCCGGGTCCGGCACGGGGACCGCCGACAGCAGCGCCTGGGTGTAGGGGTGCGTCGGGTGGTCGTAGATCTGCTCGTCCGTGCCGATCTCGGCGATCTTGCCGAGGTACATCACACCGACGCGGTCCGAGATGTGCCGGACGATCGACAGGTCGTGCGCGATGAAGATGTAGGAGAGGTTGAACTCGTCCTGCAGCTTCTCCATCAGGTTGATGACCTGCGCCTGGACGGACACGTCCAGCGCGGAGACCGGCTCGTCGCAGATGATGATCTCGGGGTTCAGGGCCAGACCTCGCGCGATGCCGATGCGCTGGCGCTGGCCGCCCGAGAACTGGTGCGGGTAGCGGTTGATGTACTCGGGGTTGAGGCCGACGACGTCCAGGAGTTCCTGGACGCGCTTGCGCCGGTCGCCCTTCGGGGCCGCCTCCGGGTGGATCTCGAAGGGCTCCCCGATGATGTCGCCCACCGTCATACGCGGGTTGAGCGAGGTGTAGGGGTCCTGGAAGACCATCTGGATGTTGCGGCGGACCGCCTTCAGCGCGCGGCCGGACAGCTTGGTGATGTCCTGGCCCTTGTAGAAGATCTCGCCGGCCGTCGCCCGCTCCAGGTTCATCAGGAGCTTGGCGACGGTGGACTTGCCGCAGCCCGACTCGCCCACGATGCCCAGCGTCTCGCCCTGGTACAGGTCGAAGGAGACGCCGTCGACGGCCTTGACCGCGCCGACCTGCTTCTTGAACAGGATGCCCTGGGTGAGCGGGAAGTGCTTGACCAGGTTGCGGACCTGGAGGATCGGCTCCCCGCGCTCGACGGGCGCCTCGATGGCGGCCACCGACTCCGACTCGGAGTGGGCGTCCACGACCTCCACCTCGGAGACGTTCGGCGTGGCGTCCTGAGGCTCGTCGTTCTTGCTGAGCTCAGCCATGGAGCGTCTCCTTCCAGAAGTGGCAGGCCGAGGCGCGGCCGACGAGCTCCGTGCCGTCCTGTTCGGTGACCGGGTGCAGCGGCGGCACATCCGTACGGCAGATGTCCTGGGCCTTCGGGCAGCGCGGGTTGAAGGCGCAACCGGCCGGGGTACGCAGCAGGTTGGGCGGCAGACCCTTGATCGCGTACAGCTCCTGGCCCTTCTGGTCCAGGCGCGGGATGGAGTCCAGCAGACCCTTGGTGTACGGGTGCGCCGGCCGCTTGTACAGCTCGTGGACCGGGGCGCGCTCCACGATCCGGCCCGCGTACATCACCGCGATCTTGTCCGCGACGTCGGCGACCACGCCGAGGTCGTGGGTGATCAGGATCAGGCCCATGTTGTACTCGCGCTGCAGCTCCGCGAGCAGGTCCATGACCTGGGCCTGGACCGTCACGTCGAGGGCCGTGGTGGGCTCGTCGGCGATGATCAGGTCCGGCTCCAGGGCCAGCGCCATGGCGATCATGATGCGCTGGCGCATACCGCCCGAGAACTGGTGCGGGTAGTCGCTGACGCGGGCCGTTGCGGCCGGGATCTTCACCCGGTCCATCAGCTCGATCGCCTTGGCCTTGGCGTCCTTCTTCGACAGGCCCTGGTGGACGCGGAACATCTCGCCGAGCTGGTAGCCGACGGTCAGCACCGGGTTGAGCGAGCTGAGCGCGTCCTGGAAGATCATCGCGATCCGGCGGCCGCGGATCTTGCGGCGCTCCTCGACGGACATCGTGAGCATGTCCTGGCCGCGGAAGAGGATCTCGCCCTGGGGGATCTTCGCCGGGGGCATGTCGAGGATGCCCATGATCGCCTGCGCGGTCACCGACTTGCCGGAGCCGGACTCGCCGAGCACGGCGAGCGTCTCTCCCGCGTTCACGCTGTAGTTGACGCCGTTGACCGCCTTGACGACGCCCTCGCGGGTGTGGAACTCGACGTGCAGGTCACGCACGTCGAGCAGCGGGGCACCGTCGTCCCCGTCGCCGCGGGGCGAGGGCACGGCAGTGGCTTCTTCGATGATGGTCACGTACGCCTCCCTCAGCGCATCTTCGGGTCGAGGGCGTTGCGGACGGCCTCACCGAGCATGATGAACGCCAGCACCGTGATGCTGAGCATGATCGACGGGTAGAGCATGATGTACTGCGCCACCCGGATCTGGTTGCCGCCGTCGGAGATGTCGTTGCCCCACGAGACGCCGTCCAGGCCGAGGCCGAGGAAGGACAGCGTGGCCTCGGCGGCGATGTACACACCGAGCGAGATGGTGGCGACGACGATCACAGGGGCGACCGCGTTGGGCAGCACATGGCGGAAGAGGATACGGCGGGTTCCGGCGCCGAGCGCCTTGGCCGCCTGTACGTAGTCCGCCTGTTTGATGGTGATGACCGAACCGCGCATCACACGGGCCGTCTGCGTCCAGCCGAGGAAGGCCAGGGCTCCGATGACCACGGGGATGGAGCGGTCGGTGAAGGAGTTCAGCATCACCATCGCGCCGAGCAGGAACGGGATACCGAAGAACATGTCCGTCACCCGCGACAGCACGGCGTCGAGCCAGCCGCCGAAGTAGCCGGCGAGCATGCCGACGAGGCCGCCGAACACGGTCACGACCAGGGCGGTTCCCGCGCCGACCAGCAACGAGGCCCGTGTGCCGTAGATGGCGCGGGCGTACACGCTGCGGCCCTGGGCGTCGTAGCCCAGCCAGTCCGCCGAGAAGACGTTGCCGTAGTTCGGGTGCTGCAGGTAGTGGTTCGCCAGGTCCTTGTCGTTCGGGTCGGCGTCGGTGAACAGCCCCGGCCAGGCCGCGATGATCAGCAGCAGGAGGATCAGCACGGCCGAGACGATGAAGATCCAGTTGCTGCGCAGGTCCAGCCACGCGTCGCCCCACAGGCTGCGGGTCTTCTCCGGCTTGGACTCCGGCACGTTCGTGGCGGCGGCGACGACCGCGTCGTCGGCGGTCTTGGTCAGCTCAGGCATAACGGATCCTCGGGTCCAGGACCGCGTAGAGCAGGTCGACGATCAGGCTGGTGAGGAGGTACACGAGGACGAGGATCGTGACCAGGCCGACGAGCGTGGTGCCTTCGCGGCGGACGATCGACTCGTAGATGGTGCCGCCCACGCCGTGGATGTTGAAGATGCCCTCGGTCACGATGGCGCCGCCCATCAGGGCGCCGATGTCGGTGCCGAGGAAGGTGACGACCGGGATGAGCGAGTTGCGCATCAGGTGCACGCCGACGATGCGGCGCCGGGGCAGGCCCTTGGCGATGGCCGTACGCATGTAGTCGGCACGCAGGTTCTCGGCGACGGAGGTACGGGTCAGCCGGGCCACATAGGCGAGCGAGGCGCAGGCCAGCACCGTGGCGGGCATGATCAGCTGACTGATGTTGGTGTCGTCGACCACCGACGGCTCCAGCCAGTCCAGCTGGAAGGCGAACACCGTCTGGAAGATGTAGCCGAGCACGAAGACCGGCACCGAGATGAGCAGCAGCGTCAGGAAGAGGACGGCTGTGTCGGTCGCCTTCCCCGCGCGCAGGCCCGCGACGACGCCGAGCAGGATGCCCAGGGTCGCCTCGATGGCGAACGCCAGGCCGGCCAGACGCAGCGTCACCGGGAAGGCGTCACCCAGGATGTCGGTGACCGGGCGTCCGCTGCCGATCTGCGTGCCGAAGTCGAGGTGCAGAACGATGTTCCGCATGTAGTCCCAGTACTGGACCAGGACGGGTTTGTCGAGGCCGTACTCGTGCCGCAGTGACCGCAGGACCGCCGGGCTCGCGGCCTTGTCACCGAACAGCCCCCGCACGGGATCGCCGGGCAGGGCGTAGACCATCAGGAAAATAAGCAGAGTCGTCCCGATGAAGACCGGGATCATCTGGAGCAGTCGTCGTGCGACGTAGCGCCCCATCGTGCCTCCATGTCAGTTCAGCGGCAGCCGACGGGCCCTTTCCGCGCGCACCGCGAAGGATGCGCGCGGAAAGGGCCCCCCGGTTGCTGCCGTCCCTCCGGGCGCGGCGCACGAGGCGGCGCCGCGCCCGGAATCGCGGGCTGTCAGCGGTTACTTCTTGACCTGAACGCCGGTCAGGATCGGGTCGCCGTCCTGGGCGTACTTGACGCCGGTGACCTTCTCCGAGTAGCCCGCGTTGACCTTGTAGTACCAGAGCGGAATGCTCGGCATGTACTTCGGCAGCTCCTTCTCGAGCTGCTGGTACAGCGACTGCGACTCCTCGATCGTCTTGGCGCCGTCGGCCTTCTTGATCAGGTCGTCGATCGTCTTGTTGGAGAAGCCGCTCTGGTTGCCGGACGAGTTCGTGCCGAACAGGTCGCGGAGGAAGTTGGCGTTGAACGGGTAGTCGAGCACCCAGCCGGAGCGGTACATCGACTTGACTTCCTGGTTGTCACGGGCGTTGAGGTCCGCCTGGAAGTCCGCCTTGCCGTCGCCGGTGCACGCCACGCCGGTCGCCTTGGTGATGGAGCCGCAGACCGCCTCGACCCACTCCTTGTGACCGCCGTCCACGTTGTACTGGATGGAGATCTTGTTGCCCGGAACGCCGCCGCCCTCCTTGATGAGCTGCTTGGCCTTGGCCGGGTCGTACTTGAAGATGTCGGTGCCCAGGTCCGGCTGGTAGCCGAGAACACCCTTGGCGACCCAGCCGGTGGCCGGCTCGCGGGTGCCCTGGAGGACGGTCTTGGTGATGGTGTCGCGGTCGATCGCCATCGACAGGCCCTGCAGGACCTTCGGGTCGATGTCCTTCCACTGCTTGGTGTAGAAGGCCGGGGCGATCGTCTGGATCGAGGAGTAGGCCTGGTCCACGGCGCGGTCGCCGAGGTCGGCCTTGTAGACCGGCAGGTCACGCGGGGCGATCTGCCGCATGACGTCCAGGTTGCCGGACTTCAGGTCCTGGTAGGCCGTCTCCAGCTTGGAGTAGTTCTTGAAGATCACTCCGCCGTTCTTGGCCTTGTTCGAGCCCTTGTAGTCGTCGTAGCGGGCGACCTCGATCTGCTTCTTGTGCTGCCAGCTGACGAACTTGTAGGGGCCGTTGCCGACCGGCTTCTCGCCCGCGGCCTTCGGGTCCTTGTAGAAGGACTCGGGCAGCGGCGAGAAGACCTCGTAGCCCAGCTTGTACACGAAGTACGGCAGCGGGCTGTTCAGCGTGATGGTGAAGGTGTTGTCGTCGACGACCTTCAGGCCGGACATCTCGGTGGCCTTCGGCTTGCCCTTCTCGGGGGCGACGTCGGAGTAGCCCTTGATGTCCGAGAACCAGAAGCTGTTGGTCTGCTTGTTGGCCGGGTTCGCGGCCCAGTTCCACGCCTTGACGTAGGACTCGGCGGTCACGGGGGTGCCGTCGTGGAACTTCCAGCCCGGCTTCAGCTTGACCGTGAAGGTCTTGTTGTCCTTCGAGTCCACCGACTGAGCGTTCATCATGACGATCTTGCCGCTGGAGTCGTAGTCGACGAGCCCGGTGAACAGGGCCCGGGTCACGATGCTGCCGTTGGACTCCATGGTGTTCGCCGGCTGCAGCGGGTTCTGCGGCTCGCCGACCTCGATCGAGAACTTGCCGTTCGGGTCGATCGCGGCCTTGCTGTCGTTCCCGCTGTCGCTTCCCCCACCACAGGCCGTCGCGCCCAGCGCCACAACCGCGGCTATTGCCACCCACTTGGCGCTCTTGGCACCGCGCATGGGTTCCTCCTCATGAGTCCAATGGTTCACCGCAAAGGGAGCACGCGACACAACACCGCACCGCCCGTCGCCGGTGCCGGAGTTGGTCAGGTGCCCCCGCGCTCGTGAGTGGGCGCCGCCGAAGCGCGTGACCCGTTCGTCCGAGCATCTACGCGCCTAACTATCTGCCATGGGCGGTGGCCGAACCACACCCCTGAGGTCTCGGTTCGATCACACCTCGTCCGTACTTCTTCCAAAATCCGGACAAACGGTTTGCCGAAAGATCCCTGCGAAACGGACTTGTTACACATCTATCGGTGGCGGGTGTCCGCATTCCGGACATCGACATGAGAAAACCGGTTGCACCGACGGGCCCGCTGTGCCGGGAGGACGCGTGCGCTCAACCGGGCTGCGCTCGGGGGCCGTTGACCGGTGGCCGACCAACGGTCGACGAACGGCAGGCCACGCCTGTGCCCACAGCAGACTAATAGGCACAGGACGGCTCGTACGGCTCTCCCTCAGGATTGAAGGGTTTTCCCTATACGTGTGCCGGCGTGCGCCGACTCGACGGAACGCGTTTCCGGGCCCACGGAAACCGGGCACCCCGCCTCGCGGAGTGCCCGGCATGTGGTGACGGCGCGTCAGCCGTGCTTGGCGCGGCTCGCGGCGCGGGCGCGCTCGCGGGCGTCCAGGTTCACCTTGCGGATGCGGACGGCCTCCGGGGTCACCTCGACGCACTCGTCGTCGCGGCAGAACTCCAGGGACTGCTCCAGCGACAGCTTGCGCGGCGGGACGATCGACTCGGTCACGTCGGCCGTGGACGACCGCATGTTGGTGAGCTTCTTCTCCTTGGTGATGTTGACGTCCATGTCGTCGGAGCGGGAGTTCTCGCCGACGATCATGCCCTCGTACACCTCGGTGCCGGGCTCGACGAACAGCACACCGCGCTCCTGGAGGTTCGTCATCGCGAAGGCGGTGACGGCACCGGCGCGGTCGGCGACCAGGGAGCCGTTGTTGCGGGTCTGCAGCGGGCCGAACCAGGGCTCGAAGCCCTCGTGGATGGAGTGGGCGATACCGGTGCCGCGGGTCTGCGTCAGGAACTCGGTGCGGAAGCCGATGAGGCCGCGCGAGGGCACCACGAACTCCATGCGCACCCAACCCGAGCCGTGGTTGGACATGTTGTCCATCCGGCCCTTGCGCACGCCCATGAGCTGGGTGACCGCGCCCATGTGCTCCTCGGGCACGTCGACCGTCATGCGCTCGACCGGCTCGTAGGTCTTGCCGTCCACCTCCCGGGTGACGACCTGCGGCTTGCCGACGGTCAGCTCGTAGCCCTCGCGGCGCATGGTCTCGACGAGGATGGCGAGCGCCAGCTCACCACGGCCCTGGACTTCCCAGGCGTCGGGACGGTCGGTGTCCAGCACCCGCAGGCTGACGTTACCGATCAGCTCGCGGTCCAGCCGGTCCTTCACCTGCCGGGCGGTGACCTTGCGGTCCTTGACGGCCGCCTTCGCGTCGGCGCCCTTGCCGGTGCCGCCACGGCCGACCAGCGGGGAGGTGTTGGTGCCGATGGTCATGGAGATCGCGGGCTCGTCGACCGTGATCAGCGGCAGCGGAACCGGGTTCTCGGTGTCCGCCAGAGTCTCACCGATCATGATGTCCGGAATACCGGCGACGGCGCAGATGTCGCCGGGGCCGGCCTTCTCGGCGGGCTTGCGGGTGAGGGCCTCGGTCATCATCAGCTCGCTGATCCGCACGTTCTGCACGGACCCGTCGCGCTTCATCCAGGCCACCGTCTGGCCCTTCTTCAGCTCGCCCTGGTGGACGCGGAGCAGCGCGATACGGCCGAGGAAGTTGTCGGCGTCCAGGTTCGTCACGTGCGCCTGGAGCGGGGCGCCCTCGTCGTAGGTCGGGGCGGGGATGTGCTCCAGGATGGTCGAGAAGAACGGTTCGAGGCTGGTGGAGTCGGAGGGGACGGTGCCGTCCTCGGGCTTGGTCAGGGAGGCGATCCCGTCACGGCCGCACGCGTAGACGATCGGGAACTCGATCTGCTCCTCGTCGGCGTCGAGGTCGAGGAACAGGTCGTACGTCTCGTTGACGACCTCGTCGATACGGGCGTCCGGCCGGTCCGTCTTGTTGATGCACAGGATGATCGGCAGCCGGGCCTGGAGCGCCTTGCGCAGCACGAACCGGGTCTGCGGCAGCGGGCCCTCGGAGGCGTCGACGAGCAGCACGACACCGTCGACCATCGACAGACCGCGCTCGACCTCGCCGCCGAAGTCGGCGTGGCCGGGGGTGTCGATGATGTTGATGGTGACCGGGTCGCCGCCGTCCTTGGGGTGGTACTTCACCGCCGTGTTCTTGGCGAGGATCGTGATGCCCTTCTCACGCTCCAGGTCGTTCGAGTCCATGACGCGGTCGTCGACGGAGTCGAGCTGGTGAGCGGCGAAGGCACCGGCCTGCTTGAGCATGCCGTCGACGATGGTGGTCTTGCCGTGGTCGACGTGGGCGACGATGGCGACGTTGCGGATGTCGTGACGCGTTGCAGTCACAGCCATATTGCGGCGTACTCCCGGAGTGGTGAGGACGGCCCTCGCGTACATCTGTGTTACGCGGGCCCTGCCGGGCTGAACATGCCACGGCCTCACCCCATGGTACGGGCCCGCTGCCGCTGGGCTTGTCCGGGATACGTCGGTGCAGGTCGGGCACGGTTTTCAGGTGCCGGAGGCGGTCTGTGGGGGCTGCCGACGGCATCACGGCGTCGCGCCGCGGCCGTGGGCGCGGCCCGGATCCGGCAGCGGCACGGCGCCGCGCCACGGGGGTGTGCCGGGCAAGCGGACAGCGAGGCGGGGCCCCCGCCTCACCCAGAACGCCGGTTCCCGACGCGCTGAGTCCGGGGGGCGGCCGGGCCGGGCGGTGTGGGTGGGGGGCGTCCGGGTTTGTCGGGTGTGTGGTCCGCCGGCGCCCCCGCCGTGATCGTGGGGGGCCGGGCGGGGGCGGTAGTGGGTCGGGGTGACCGGACTAGCGGCTCGCCGACGGGGCCGGCGCCGGCTTCACGCCTTTCTTGAGGAAGCCCATGTCCTCGTACACCGGCGTCTCGAAGCCGAAGGCGCCCACATTGGCCAGGTTCTTGCGCGCGGCGACCAGTTCCGGGCGCTGGTAGAGGGGGATGGAGCCGGCCGCCGCCCAGATGCGGGAGTCCGCCTTGCGGATCAGGCCGCGGGCCTCGTCCTCGTCCAGCGTCGCCAGGGCCTGGTCGAAGAGCTGGTCGACCTGGTCGGTGCCGACGCGGGTGTAGTTCTGCTCCACGTTCAGGGAACCGTCCGCCGCCGCGACCGGCTTGGCGTAGATCGGGCGGGCGTCGGTGGCGGGGAAGGCCGATGTGGGCCAGGAGTACAGGGCGAGGTCGTACTGGCCGGACGCAATGTGGTCCTTGAAGTAGGACTCGTCGGAAACCCTGGTGACGTTCGTGCGAATACCGACCCGCTCCAGCATCCGGGAGATGCGGTCGGCCACCGTGCGCAGCGGTTCCGAGCCAGGTCCGGAGGGGAGCACGAAGCGGAGCGTGAGCGCCTTGCCGTTCTTGGCGAGCGGCGCGGTGGCGCCCGCCGGGACCGCGGTGCCCTTGGGGGCGTAGGCACCGGGCACGGCGTCCTGCTCGTGCTTCTTCTGCTCACGGTCGGCGTCACGGCGCGCCTTGCCGTCGGCCTGCGTCTCCCCGTACCCCCCGTTCTCCCCGTTCTCCCCGTTCTCCCCGTCCCCCTTCTTCTCCTTCTTCTCCTTCTCTTTCTTGTCCCCCTGCTTCTGCTTGTCCCCCTCCCCCACGATGTACGTCCCGTCGTCCCCGCCCGGCGACGCCTTCTCACCCTTGGCCGCCTCGGCCCCCGCCGCCTTCTCGCCCTTCTTCCGCTTCTTGACCGGCCCGCCCGGTACCCACCCGGCGTCCGCGAGCAGGGCCTGCGCCTCCTTGGTGTCCTGACCGCCGAGCGCGCCGCTGTTGTCGGCGTACGCGGCCTGGCCGGAGAGCGCGAGGTGGCTGCCGACCGGCTTGGCGGGCAGGCCCAGCGGCTTCAGGACGGCGCCGGCCAGCTCCTCGCGGTCGAGGGTGCGGGCCACCGCCCGGCGGACGCGTTCGTCGGCGAGCGGTCCGCCGACGCCGTTGAGGGCGAGCTGGGTGTAGGCCGGCTCCAGCGACTTGCGGACCTCGAAACCGCGCAGGGCCTGCTGCTGGCGCGAGTACCGGGCGAGGGCCGCACGCTGCTCGCTGCGGGCCAGGGCCTCCTCGTCGACCGCCTTCTCGTCGGCGGGGGCGACATGCCGGCCGGGCCCCATCCGCGCGGGGCTGCCGGCCTGGCCGGCGGCGGTGATGCGCCGGGCGGTGGCCGGGTCGACCTCGGCCAGGTCGACCTTCCCGGCGGCCAGCGCGGCGGCCCGCTGCTCGCGCGGCACCGCGCGCAGCACGATGCGCGACAGCTTGGCCGGCTCACCCCACCAGTGCGGGCTGCGGGCGAGGACCACCTCGTCGGCCTTGCGGTCGACCTTCTGCACGGTGAAGGGACCGGAGGTGACCTTCAGTTTCCGCCGCGCCCCGTCGTTGAAGGAGTCCGGGGTGCCCATGACGTCCTTCGGGTACAGCGGCGAGAACAGCGACCGCCAGTCGGCGTAGGTCCGGCTGAAGGTGACCTTGACCTCCAGGTCGCCGGCACCGCGCTCGACCTTCTGGATGCGGTCGTATCCGGCGTTGCGGGCGGTCCAGTAGGCGGTGTCCTTCCCGGACAGGGCACGCCACTGGGCGGCGAAGTCGGCGGCGCCGATCTCCCGGCCGTCGCTCCAGACGGCCTCCTGGTTGAGCTTGTAGACGACGACCTGCTTGGGCTCGGTCTTGACGATCTTGGCCGATTCCAGATAGTCGGGGTTGCGCTCGGGGCGGCCGCTGTCGTTCAGCCGGAACAACGACGGCAGGACGGCCTGGGCGACGCGGGTGGTGGTCGCGTCGGCGTCCGACTGGAACGTGTTCAGGGTCTCCGGTACGGAATCCGCGGCCCAGCGCAGAGTGCCCCCGTCGGCCACCTTGGCCCGGGCGACGGGCGCGATGTCCTGCGCCGCGAGGGGCTTGCCGGCCGGGTCGTCGGAGCCGCAGGCGGCGAGCGTGGGCACCGCGAGCGCGCCCGCGGTGAGGAAGGCGACCGAGCGCATGACCGCGCGCAGTCCGACGCCGTCGTGGGACATCTCTGCTACCTCCGGGAAGCCGCGGGCGTTATGCTCACTTTTGGCGGTATTTGGCGCTCATCAGATGTATGCGGCCACTGAAGAGGAAAGGGTTCGGCAACAGAGAGCGACACGGCGACTGCGGGCGCGAAGCCCACTCGTGCGGCGCAACACACCCCCGGGATGCACCACACACCTCGGCCAATCGGTGCACATCCCTTCACAGCGTGTGCTGTGACGCGCAACACTCGCAGGCGCATGAACGTTGCCGCCTTGGGCCTCGACGACCCGCGGAAGTGAGGGCAAGTCATGTCCGTGCACGACGAACTGATGTCGGTCCAGCGCTGCCTCGACGACCTGTCCCGGTCTGTGAGCCGCCTGGAGAAGCAGATCGGCAGCGGGGGCCTGGAGATCCGCCGGGTCCGCACCGACGCCGACCACCTGCGCGAGAGCGTCGCGCTGCTGCGGGAGGCGGCCACGACCCCGGCCGCGCCCCAGCGCCCCGACCTCGTGACCATCCCCGACACGCCGTACGACCCCGCGCTGTGGACGGACTCGGACGACGAAGGCCTGGGCGCCCGCGACCGGCACGCCCCCTGAACCGACCCGAGCCCCACCGCGCCCCTGAACCGACCGGAGTCATGCATTGGCCACTGGTACGGAACCTCCAGCCACCGAACCCCATCCCCGCAGCGGCGGCGTACGCGCCCCGACGCGCGCCGCGATCGCCGCCCCGCACCTGCGGACCGACCGCTGGTGGCTGGCGCCGGCCGCCACCGCGGCCGGGCTGCTCGCCTTCATCGTGTACTCGACCTGGCGGGCCTTCGCCGACGCGGACTACTACGCGGCGCCCTACGTCTCGCCGTTCTACTCGCCCTGTCTGGCCGAGCGCTGCGAGCCCATGCACGCGGGCCCGAACTGGGAGATCTTCGGCAGCTGGTGGGGCATCTCCCCCGCGATCATCATCCTGATCTTCCCGCTCGGCTTCCGCCTGACCTGCTACTACTACCGCAAGGCCTACTACCGGGGCTTCTGGGCGTCCCCGCCGGCCTGCGCGGTGGCCGAGCCGCACCGGACGTACACCGGGGAGACCCGCTTCCCGCTGGTGCTGCAGAACATCCACCGGTACTTCTTCTACGCGGCGATCCTGGTCGCGGGCGTCCTGACGTACGACACCGTGCTCGCCTTCCGTGACGAGAACTACCAGTGGGGCCACATGGGCCTCGGCACGCTCGTGTTCCTGGTCAACATCGTGCTGATCTGGGCGTACACGCTGTCCTGCCACTCGTGCCGGCACATCGTCGGCGGCAAGCTCAAGCACTTCTCCAAGCATCCCGTGCGCTACCGGATGTGGCAGTGGGTCGGGAAGCTGAACGCCCGCCACATGCTGCTGGCCTGGGCGTCGTTGGTGAGCGTGGCGCTCGCCGACTTCTACGTCTATCTCGTCGCGTCCGGCGCCTTCGACGATCCGAGGTTGTTCTGATGTCCGTGGTCGACCGGCAGGAGTGGGACGTCGTCGTGGTGGGCGCCGGCGGTGCGGGCCTGCGCGCCGCCATCGAGGCACGCGAGCGGGGCGCCCGTACGGCAGTGATCTGCAAGTCGCTGTTCGGCAAGGCGCACACGGTGATGGCCGAGGGCGGCATCGCGGCGGCGATGGGCAATGTCAACGCCGGTGACAACTGGCAGGTGCACTTCCGCGACACCATGCGCGGCGGCAAGTTCCTCAACCAGTGGCGGATGGCCGAGCTGCACGCGCAGGAGGCGCCGGAGCGGGTGTGGGAGCTGGAGACCTGGGGCGCCCTGTTCGACCGGACCAAGGACGGCCGGATCTCGCAGCGCAACTTCGGCGGCCACGAGTACCCGCGCCTCGCCCACGTCGGCGACCGTACGGGCCTGGAGCTGATCCGCACCCTCCAGCAGAAGATCGTCGCCCTCCAGCAGGAGGACCACCGCGAGACGGGGGACTACGAGTCCCGGCTGAAGGTGTTCCAGGAGTGCACGGTCACCCGGGTACTCAAGGACGGGCCCCGGGTCTGCGGTGTCTTCGGCTACGAGCGCGAGTCCGGCCGTTTCTTCGTCCTCGAAGCCCCGGCGGTCGTGATCGCGACCGGCGGCATCGGCAAGTCCTTCAAGGTGACGTCGAACTCGTGGGAGTACACCGGCGACGGGCACGCGCTCGCGCTGCTGGCCGGGGCGCCCCTGCTGAACATGGAGTTCGTGCAGTTCCACCCGACGGGCATGGTCTGGCCGCCGTCGGTGAAGGGCATCCTGGTCACCGAGTCGGTGCGCGGCGACGGCGGGGTGCTGCGCAACTCCGAAGGCAAGCGGTTCATGTTCGACTACATCCCCGACGTCTTCAAGGAGAAGTACGCCGAGACGGAGGAGGAGGCCGACCGCTGGTACGACGACCCCGACACCAACCGGCGTCCGCCCGAACTGCTGCCCCGTGACGAGGTGGCGCGGGCGATCAACGCCGAGGTGAAGGAGGGGCGGGGGTCGCCCCACGGCGGCGTCTTCCTGGACGTGTCGACGCGTATGCCCGCCGAGGTCATCAAGCGCCGGCTGCCCTCGATGTACCACCAGTTCAAGGAGCTGGCCGACGTCGACATCACGGCGGAGCCGATGGAGGTCGGGCCCACCTGTCACTACGTGATGGGCGGGGTCGCCGTCGATTCCGACACGGCGGCGGCGCGCGGGGTGCCGGGGCTGTACGCGGCCGGTGAGGTGGCCGGCGGTATGCACGGTTCCAACCGGCTCGGCGGCAACTCCCTGTCCGACCTGCTGGTGTTCGGGCGCCGGGCGGGCTGGCACGCGGCCGAGTACACGGCGGGGCTGGCCGGGGCGCGGCCCCGGGTGGACGACGTCCAGGTCGACTCCGCCGCCGCCGAGGCGCTGCGGCCCTTCTCGGCCGAGGCGGAGGTCGGGGAACCGGCCGGGGGCCCGCCGGAGAACCCGTACACCCTGCACCAGGAACTCCAGCAGACGATGAACGACCTGGTCGGCATCATCCGTCGCGAGACGGAGATGAAGCAGGCCCTGGAGAAGCTGGCCGAGCTGCGGGTACGGGCCCGCCGGGCCGGCGTCGAGGGGCACCGGCAGTTCAACCCCGGCTGGCATCTCGCCCTGGACCTCAGGAACATGCTGCTGGTCAGCGAGTGTGTGGCACGGGCCGCGCTGGAGCGTACGGAGTCGCGCGGCGGGCACACCCGCGAGGACCATCCGTCGATGGACCGCAAGTGGCGCCGCGTCAATCTGCTGTGCGCGCTGACCGACCCGACGGGCGGACTCGCGGCGACCGACCCGGTGCGCGGCCAGATCACCCTGGAACGGCAGACCACCGAGCCCATCCGCCCCGACCTGCTCGCCCTGTTCGACAAGGAGGAGCTGGTCAAGTACCTCGCCGAAGAGGAGCTGTACGAGTGAGCAGCTATGAGGCCCGCTTCAAGGTGTGGCGGGGCGATGTGCAGGGCGGCGGTCTGGAGGACTTCAAGGTCGAGGTCAACGACGGTGAGGTCGTCCTCGACATCATCCACCGCCTCCAGGCCACCCAGGCCCCCGATCTCGCGGTGCGCTGGAACTGCAAGGCGGGCAAGTGCGGGTCGTGCTCGGCGGAGATCAACGGGCGGCCGCGGCTGATGTGCATGACGCGTATGTCGGTGTTCGAGCGGGACGAGACGATCACCGTGACGCCGCTGCGGGCGTTCCCGGTCATCCGGGACCTGGTCACGGACGTCGGTTTCAACTACGCCAAGGCCAGGGAGGTCCCGGCCTTCGTGCCGCCCGCGGGGCTCGGTCCCGGCGAGTACCGCATGATGCAGGAGGACGTGGACCGCCCGCAGGAGTTCCGCAAGTGCATCGAGTGCTTCCTGTGCCAGGACACCTGCCATGTGGTCCGCGACCACGAGGAGAACAAGACGGCCTTCGCGGGCCCGCGCTTCCTGATGCGGGTGGCGGAGCTGGACATGCACCCCCTGGACGCCGCCGAGGACACCGGACTGGACCGCAAACGCACCGCCCAGGACGAGCACGGCCTCGGCTACTGCAACATCACCAAGTGCTGCACGGAGGTCTGCCCCGAGGGCATCAAGATCACGGACAATGCGCTGATCCCGCTGAAGGAACGGGCCGTGGACCGCAAGTACGACCCGCTGGTGTGGCTGGGGTCGAAGATCCGGCGACGGTCTTCCTGAGGGCTCAGGAGGCGGTGCGGCCCGGACGCCGGGCCAGCACCTGCACGCACAGGCCCGCGAAGAACACGGCCATGCCGGCCGCCGCGATCGGCATGTGGCGGATGTCCGGGGCCTGCAGGGGGCCGGTGAACAGGAACGTCCCGATCCCGGCCTCGGCGACCAGCGTGCCGTAACCCCACAGCCGGGGCCGGAGCACCGCGCCCCGCCCCGGCCGTCAGCACCAGGACGGCCGGGACGAGCAGCGTGTCATGCATGCCGGTCATCGTCCCGCCAGCTCCAGCGCCCGCACCAGGTTCGATTCCGCGATCGCCCGCATACCCTCGGGATGCGGAAAGTCGCCGTCGAGCAGGCGCAGGGGGCCCGCGACCAGGCCGAGGTGCATGGACAGGCGGTACAGACGCATGCGGGCCTCGTCGAGGCCGGGGGCGTGCAGGGCGTCGTAGTGGCGGCCGAAGCGGAGCTGGAGGAAGACGTACTCCTGCTCCACGTCGAAGTACATCAGGCCCTCGATGTCGATCAGGGCCGGCCGGCCGTCGGACGTGAGCAGCACGTGGTCGGGACCGAGTTCGCCGTGGATGAGGGTATGGCGAGTGCGGGGGCGGACCTCGGCGGCCAAGGCGTGGATCGCCTGCTCGAACGCCTCCCGGCCGGCGGCGGCACGCGCATCCCGTACGGCGATCTCCTCGACGCAGCGCAGCGCCCCCTCCACGACCCGCTGCTCGCAGGAAGTGCCGTGGGAGGAACCGCCCTCGTCCACGAGGGCGACCTTGCCGAAGCGGGGGCCGGTGCGGGAGTGCAGGGTCTCCAGCAGCACCCGCATCCGCCCCATGGCCTCGGGCGCCGCCTGCGGATCGCGGATCAGCAGCTCCTCCAGGCTGTCGCCGGGAAGGTCCTCGACGACCGCCGCGTCCGCCGGCAGGTGGGTGTGTGAGGCGTCGGCGTACAGCAAACGGGGTGTGCGGACGCCGGCGGCGGCCAGGCGGTCGTGGGCCGCCGTGAACAGGTGGAGTCCGGTGCCGTGGGAGAAGGGGTCGCCGAGGTCGGAGGGCCCGGCGTCCCAGTAGTCCTCGTTCCGCCGACCAGACGTAGGCGACGGCGGTGGAGTCGTCGTCGAAGGTGAGCCGGTAGACGCCCTTCTTGGAGCCGCCGCGCAGGCGGGTGACACCGTTCAAGGTACGGTGCGGGCCGAGCGCGGCCCGGGCGAGCGGTGCCAGGTCCTCGCGGGTGAGGACCTTTCGGGTGACGGTCACGGCTCTCCTTTCGTGCGCGGCGGCTCGTTTCGTCCGGGGCGGCTCGCGAAACGGCGATCATCCCACCGGAGGCGGTGCCCGTCGCGCGGTTTTCCGTGAAAGGACCCCTCAGCGCACCCAGCCCTCCCGGTACGCCGTCCAGTCCGCCTCGGTGGCCGCGAAGTCGATGTACAGGGCGACGCCGAAGCGGGCGCGGTCCGCGTCCGTGCGGGACAGGCCGAGGCGGACGCCCCGGACGGCGGCGGGGACCGTCTCGGCATGGCTCCAGTGGCCGAACCGGTTCTCGTGGAAGAAGGGCAGCCCCATCAGCAGGTCGGTCGTGGGCGGGGTGACCTCCAGGGCGAGCGAGGTCTGCTGGGCGACGTAGCCGCCGTAGGTGCTCTCCAGCGGCTGCATCGTGTCGTACGACATCACCGCGATCTGGTCGACGCGGCGTGCGACCTGCCCGAAGAACTCCTGCGACCACCACTTCGGGTGGCCGGTGAGCGTGCCGAAGACGGAGTGGAGCGCCGGGAGCGGGTCGATCTGGTGGGCGGCCACCGACAGCGGGACGCCCCTCGCGCTGGTCTCGCGGTGCAGGGCGTCGAGCAGGGTGAGGTAGTTCCGGTCGCCGGAGTGCAGGGGCTCCAGGTCGAAGTGGACGCCGTCGTAACCGGCGTCCAGGATCTGGCGGGTGGAGCGCAGAACGGCGGCGCGGGTCTCGGGCCTCTCCAGCCGCATGCCGTCCGGGGTCTCGGTCGCGAGCACGTCACCCAGGTAGGCCTGGACGCGGACGCCGGGCAGCCGGCGGTGTACGGCGGCCATGAACCAGCGTGCCCTGGGATAGGCGGACTCGGGCAGGGTGCCGTCGTGTTCCAGCGGGCCCGAGTGGACGTACAGGTCGCGGATGCCGGTGTCCCGCAGGCGGCGGGCCAGGGCGGTGACGTCGGCGTCCTTCTTCCGGCCGTCGACCCAGGCGTGGCCCAGCCAGATCGCGTCGCGGTTCCTGGTGCGGGCGCCGTCCGCGAGGTCGCCCGTGTAGTTGACGCGGAGGGCTGCCTCCACCGCCAGGATGGGGACGAGCAGGGCGAGGATCAGGGCCAGGGTGGTACGGCGTAACCAGCGGGCCTTGGTGGTCCGCCTCGGGCCCTCGGGTCTCTCCGCCGCCGGCTGCTCCTGCTCCTGTTCTCGTTCCTGCCCGCGTTCCTGTTCCTGCCCTCGTTCCTGCGCAGGCGCCTCCGTCCCCTTGCTCTCACCCTTGTCCGCGTCCGTACGTTCTGCCCCGCCCATCCCTGTATTCCCCTCGATCGTCGCCCGGGCCCCACCACAGACCCACCCCGGTCGCGGAGCCGCGATCCTGCTCATACGCTCCGAAATGTGACGTCATCCATGGTCGTGCGCGTGGTGCACGCCGTGCTGGGCGCTGCGGTCGGGGTCCTGTGGCTGGTGTTGCCGGGGATGACGACGACTGCCGGTGATCCGGTTGCGATCACCGGGGACGGGCCGGTCGCGAGCGCCCCCGCACAGGACGAGGAGGACGACGAGTCGTCGGTCGCCGACCTGGTGCTGCCCCTGGTCGTCGCGGGTGTGGCGGTCGTGCTGGCGGGTTACGGCTACGCGCGCCGCACTCGGCGCGCCCGGACCCGTACCACTCCCGGTGGGCACCCCGTCCCACCTCCCCCGCCACCGTTCGCCGAGCTCGACGCGCGTGCCCGGGCGTCGCTGGTGGAGGCCGACGACTGCGTGCGTACGAGCCGTGAGGAACTCGGTTTCGCCGAGGCGCTGTTCGGCGCGGCGGCCGTGGCGCCCTTCGAACGGGCCGTGCGGGCCGCCGAGGCCGAGCTGTCGGCCGCCTTCCGGATGCGGCAGCGGTACGACGACGGTGTCCCGGAGGACGCCGCGGCCCGGCGGCGGGCGCTAGCGGAGATCACCGGGCGGTGCCGGGAGGCGGGGCGGCGGCTGGACGCGGAGGCCGCCGGGTTCGACCAGCTGCGCGGCCTGGAGCGGGGCGGCGGGGAGGCGCCGGCGGTCGCGGAGGCCCGGTTCCGGGAGCTGACCGACCGTACGGCGGACGCGGAGGGCCTGCTCGTGGAGCTCGGCGAGCGGTACCCGCCCGCCGCGACGGCCCCGGTCACCGGGTACGTCGCCCAGGCCAAGGGCCGCTTGGTCTTCGCCGCCGCCCGCCTCGACCGGACCCGCCGGTCGGCCGACGCGGGCGACGCCACCGGCGCCGCCCGGCAGCTGCGCGCCGCCGAGGGGGCCCTGTCCCAGGCCGCGGTGTTCGTCAGCGGGGTCGAGCGGCTCGCCACCGAGCTGTCGGCGGCCACGGAGATGGTGCCGGCCGCGCTCACCGGGGCGGAGGTGGAGGTCGCGGAGGCCCGGGGGTGGCTGGCGGGCGGGCCGACGGCGGCTTCGGCCGTGCCCGTGGGTGAGCTGCGGGCCCGGATCCTGCACGCGGACATCGTCCTGGCCTCGGTCCGGGAGGCGCTGACGGGCGGGCCGTACGACCCGCTCGGCGCGCTGCGCCGGATCGTACGGGCGGTCGTACCGGTCGGCGTCGGCCGGGCCGGTGTGCTGCCGGCCGCCGCGTCGCTGGTCGCCCGCAGTGCCGTCGGTGCGGCGGACGGGTTCGTCGCGACGCACCGGCGCGCGGTGGGCGCCGAGGCCCGTACCCGGCTGGCGGAGGCACAGCGGCTGCTCGCCGCCGAGCCGGCGGAACCGGCGGCCGCCGACGGCCTGGCCCGGCAGGCCCGTGACCTCGCCGAGCAGGACGTCCGCCTGTACGGCCATCCCGTCGCCGGGGCGGCCGAGGAGGCGAGCGGGGCCGTCCTCGGCGGGATCGTGCTGGGCGGGACCCCGGACGGCGGGCCACCGATGAGCTTCGGCGGTCCGGACACGCGGGGCCGGCGAACGGCGTGACCAGCCGTCAGAACAGGCTCAGCAAGGCCTGCGCCGGGTCCGTCAGGCCGGTCTCGCCGCCCGGCAGCGGGAGTTCGAACCACACCGTCTTGCCCCGGGGGGTACGACGCGATCCCCAGGCCGCGCTGAGCAGGCCGACGAGCTGGAGGCCCCGGCCGCCCTCGTCGGTGTCGCGGGCGCGGCGACGGCGTGGCTGCACGAGCCCCGCGTCCCAGACCTCGCAGACCAGCGTGCGGTCCAGCAGGAGGCGGAGCCTGATCTCGCCCTCGCCGTACCTCAGGGCGTTGGTGACCAGTTCGCTGACCAGCAGCTCGGTGGTGTCGACCAGGGGCTCCATGTCCCAGCTGAGCAGCTGGCCGCGCGCGTACTCGCGGGCCCGGCCCACACTGCGCGGTCCGCGCGGCAGGGTCCAGTCGCCGACGGACTCGGCGGGCAGGCCCTGGACACGTGCCATCAGCAACGCGATGTCGTCCTCGCCGTGGTGGGTGTCGAGGGTGTTGAGGACGTGGTCGCAGACGTCCTCCAAGGGCCGGGCCGGATCGGTGAGGGCGCCCACGAAGGCCTGGAGGCCGTCGTCCAGGGGGTGGTCGCGGCTTTCGACCAGTCCATCCGTGTAGAGCGCGAGCAGGGCGCCTTCGGGCAGTTCGACCTCCACTTCCTCGAAGGGCTCCCCGCCGACGCCGAGCGGCATGCCCGGCGGTACGTCGAGCATCAGCGCCGGCTCGCCCGGCTCGACCAGGACGGGCGGCAGGTGGCCCGCGTTGGCGAAGGTGCAGCGCCTGGTGACGGAGTCGTACACCGCGTAGATGCAGGTCGCGAGGTACACCTCCGACAGGTCGGCCTCGCGGGGGCGGCGGGCCGCCCGGGTCGCCTGCTGGACGCCTCCCGGCGCGCCGAGGCCACGGGCGATCTCGTCCAACTGGGAGAGCACCTCGGCCGGTTCGAGGTCGAGCAGCGCCAGCGTACGGACGGCGGTGCGGAGTTCGCCCATGGCGACGGCGGCGCGCAGGCCGCGGCCCATGACGTCGCCGACGACCAGCGCGGTGCGGTGGCCGGGGAGTTCGATGACGTCGAACCAGTCGCCGCCGACCTCGCTGGGGCGGCCGGTGGCCGCGTTGCCGGGCAGGTAGCGGCAGGCGATGTCGAGGCCGGAGGCCTCCGGGTCGCCGGGCGGGAGCAGGGACCGTTGCAGTATCAGGGCGCGTTCGTGCTCCCGGCGGTACAGGCGGGCGTTGTCGATACAGACGGCGGCACGCGCGGCCAGTTCCACGGCGAGGTCGCGGTCGCGCTCCCCGAACGGTTCGCTGCCCTTGGTCCGGGCGAACTGCACGAGGCCTACGACCGTGTCGTGGGCGACCATCGGGACGGCGAGCGTGACTTGCACGAGGCCGCCCTCCTCGCCGGGGACGGTCTGCGGGCGGGCGGTGCGCAGGGCGTCCGCGCAGGGCGAGGTGAAGGGGTAGTGATGGACGGCGCCGACCTCGACGGGCGCGCCGGTGCCGCTGAAGGGCGCGTCGGAGACGGCGCTGGCGAAGGCGACGCGGCGCAACTCGGCGCTGCCGTCGGCGAGGCCGGGCGGCGTCTCGTCGCCGACCAGCAGGCCCTGGTAGAGGTCGACGGTGGCGAGGTCGCAGAAGCCGGGGACGACGACGTCGAGGAGTTCGCGGGCGGTGGTCTCCAGGTCGAGGGAATTGCCTATCCGGGCGCCCGCCTCGTTCAGCAGGGCGAGATTGCGCCGTGCCGCGGCGGCCTCGCGGGCTGCGGCACGGCGGGCGGTGATGTCGGTGCCCAGCCAGGCGATGCCGATGGGGCGGCCGGAACCGCTGTTCACCCGGTAGAGGTTGACGGACCAGTGACGTCGCTCGTCGGAGCCCGGCACGAAGCCCGTGATGTGCATGTCCGTGATGGAGTTGCCGGTCTCCAGGACCCGGCGCAGGGTCGCGGCGACCCGCTCGGCCTCCGGGCGCGGCAGATAGTCGTGGACGCCCCGGCCGCGGTGGTCGTCGGGCGTGCCGCCGAAGACGGAGGCGAACCGGTGGTTGGCGCGGCGCACCCTGAGGTCGGGGTCGATCAGCAGGAAACCGAACGGAGACTGACCGAATATGGCCTGAGAGGCGGCGAGGTCGGTCTCGATGCTGCGCAGGGTGCGGACGTCGACGACGATACAGACGGCGGCCTTCTCGCCGTCCTCCGTCCGCGTCGGCATGACGTAGACCTCGGCGAGCCCCTCCTGTCCGCGTTCCCCCTCGGCGGTGTCCGGCATCCGGAAGGGCACCACTCCGGTCCACTCCCGGCCGTCGAGGATTTCGGCCATCTTCCGCTGGCCCTGCTCGCGCAGGTCCGGGTCGATGAAGGCCTCGATGGGGTCCATGCCGACGGCCCGTTCGGCGGGAATGCCGAAGAGGTGTTCGGCGCGCAGGCTCCACTGGTCGACGAGCCCGTCGGGGCCGATGGAGAAGGACGCGACCTTGATGTAGTCGTAGATGGAGCCGGGTGGGCTGCTCTGCCAGATGGCGTCCGAAGGCGACATGTCGCCAGAACCGATGTCCGCCGCGAGTCCGCCCGCGGCATCAGCCCTCGCGCCGTCCGCCTCGGCTTCGGCCTCGGACTCCGTGGCCCTCGCTGGTATCTCGCTCACGCGAACCGTCCCCTCCAGCTCACCGCGTTCGGCACCGGTCACCGAAGGCGGCTGCCCGCAGTATCCAGCACTACGGCGCCGCTCGACACGGTGTTCACGATCACAGCACGGCCCCGATGCTTTTTGGACCGGACCGCGACAACACTTCCAGTCTTCTAACCAGGGGACACGGCATCGAACCACTTACTTCTACAACCGCCGCCGGCCTGAACCGGACGGTCGACACAGCGAGGGCGGACGTACAGCGGCAGGTTCACCCCGGCAACGCGAGTTCGAACCACACCGTCTTGCCCTCTTCCCCCGGGCGCGTACCCCAGCGGCGGCAGGAGGAGGCCAGCAGTTGCAGGCCGCGGCCGCTCTCGTCCTCGGGGTGGGCGACGCGCTCGCGGGGCGGGTCCGGGAGCGGGTCGGAGACCTCCACGAGCAGGACGCCGTTCAGTCCGGAAGGGCGCACCAGGCGGACGCCTATGGGGCCCGTGGCATGCCGCAGGGCGTTGGTGACCAGTTCGCTGACCAGGAGGGCCGCGAGGTCACCGAGGCTGTCGAGCTCCCAGCGGCGCAGCTGACCGCGGACCACCGAGCGGGCGGTCCGTACGGCTCCGGGGTCCGCGGGGAAGGTCCACTCGGCCCAGTCGCCTTCGGTGTCGATCACGCCGATCACTTCCCAGGCCAGCGAGCCCACCCATGTCCGGTTTCATGGGGTTAATGGGCCCATACCCGATATGCAGGGCCTGGTACCGCGAAGGACAGCGCACTGTGTCACAAACAGCGCCCACAGCACTCACGCCGGGCGCGCACCTCTTCAGTACACCCCCAGGAAACGCCCGCCGCGCAATCCCCCGGCCCAGCAAGGCAGCTCTGTGAAACCGCCTCACCGACGACCAGCCGCACCCGCAGGGCATCCTGGCCGAGAATCAGACGCCGCCGGGAAGCCCTCGCACCGTCGTGGAACGCTCGCGCGGACCGCGCGGCGGGCCCGCGCCGACCTGCCGCCGCACGGCCGCCTCGCCCTTGCCTGCTACGCCTGGTGGCCCTCGAATCCGAGATGGGCGAGTGTCCGGCGGACCGCCGGGACGTCCTGGTCGAGCCAGTTGACGCGCCAGATCTCGTCGGCGGTCAGCCAGCGCAGCTCGTCGTGGTCCTCAAGGGGCTTGGGGGCGGGGGACCCGGGGAGCAGGCGGGCGGTCCACACATGCAGGACGTACGGCGGCTTCAGGGGCCACTCCCCCGGAACGCGCTCACCGGACTCCACCTCGACGCCGAGCTCCTCGCGCAGCTCGCGCACCAGGGCAGCGTCGGGCGCCTCACCCGTCTCCACCTTGCCGCCGGGCAGCTCCCAGCGTCCGGCCAGCTCGGCCGGGGCGCTGCGGCGCGCGGCGAGCAGGCGCCCACCGTCGAACAGGGCGGCTCCCACCACCACGATCGGTTCCGTCATGCGCCGGAGCCTACGGGAGACCCGACGGCCGACCGGCGCGGGAGCGACTCGCTCGCCCCCGTCAGTCCTCCGTGGCGATCCCGTTCTGCCCGATCCTCTCGACCCAGTACAGCTGCTTGTGTCCGCGGTGGTCGAGGCTGTCCGCGATCTTCTGGGCCTCGGCCCGGGTCGCATACCGGCCCACGCGATAGCGATTGCCGTTGTCGTCCTGCCGAATGACGAGCCAGGGAAGAGTCACCGTGCTGTCGTTCATCGCGCCCCTCCACTTCCCGCCCGCGGCCTGTGCCGCGCCCCGCCCGCTAAGGAAACCGCGTTCCGCATATGCCCGAGCCTACGCCTAACCTTTACGCAGCGAATACGGCTTTTCACAAAGAGGTACGCAACCGGCCAGAACGCAGGGGGCGCACGATGCCGAACGCGCCACCCGAGCACGCCGACGCATCCGGTCAGCGGCATACCGGGCGCAGCCGGGACGACCTGCGAAAACGGCCTGATTCAAACGGAGTTGGGCGGGGTGGCGGCGGGGTGAATCCAGGGCGCGCCCTCCGGGGAGGGGCGCGAGCGGCGTGCGAGTGGTGTGCGCTACATCACTGAGTGAGTCCCCGCATACTCCACGGACTGTTTAACGGACCACTTCAAGGGCGACTTCGCGGACAAGGTCGCGGACAACTTCACCGCCTACCTCACGGGCAGGTGGTAGGCCACCCGGTAACGGTCGGCCGGGATGACCACGTCGGCCGTCTCGACCGGACGGCCGGAGGCGTAGAAGGTGCGCTGGATGACCAGGACGACATGACCGGGGACACCGCCGAGGAGGAGCAGCTCCTCCGCGAGGCCGGGGCGGGCGCCCACCTCCTCGGTGACGTTGTCGACGACGACGTCGATGGCCGCCATGCGCTCGACGACCCCCATGCCGCCGAGCGGGCCCTCCTCGGGCAGCATCACGGGCGTGCGGCCGGTGACGGCGAGGGGCTCCCAGGAGGTGGAGAGCATCATCGGCTCACCGCCTTCCCGGAAGAGGTATTTGGTGCACATCACCCGGTCGCCCGGCTGGATGCAGAGCCGCTCGGCAACGGCGCAGCTCGCCTCGGCCTGCTCGCTACTGGACTCCCAGGTGCCGCGCGCACCGGCGTCGGCCTGCTCCTGACGGAAGGGCGTGGCCCCGCCGCCCGGCCGGTATCCGGAGCGGGCGATACTCCGGGGCACGGGCCGCTCGCGCACGTACGTCCCCGAGCCGGAGCGGCCCTCGACCAGCCCCTCGGCCATCAGCACCTTGCGGGCCTCCAGGGCCACCGTGTCGGAGACGCCGTACTCCTCGCGGATTCTGGCCTGCGAGGGAAGGCGGGTGTGCGGTGGCAGCAGACCGTCGACGATCTTCTGGCGGAGATCACCCGCGACGCGCAGGTACGCCGGCTGCTCACCGAAAGTCACTGGCCGCTCCCATCAGGTTGTACAGACAGCAACAGCGTCGCAACCGTGGGTTGTGCCACGCAAGTAAAGGCCAGAGAATCACTCGATGTGATGACAACTGCGGGGGGAGGGCTTTACCCAGGCACTTTCTCCCCGCTATAGCCGCCGTCACACCTCTGCGTCGGTGCCCCCTCCGTCACCGCTGTCCTCTTCCTCGTAGGACGGCGGTGTCGTGGCCAGCCCCAGAGCCTTGCGCGCGGTGACCGACTTGTGCGGGTCGATGAGGTCGGAGCCCTTGTCGTAGTGCTCGTAGAAGGTGTCGACGTCGGTGGCGTCGGACGCGTCCGCCCATTCCCCCTCGGCGGCGTTCAGGTCGTCGACGAGGTCCGCGAGCGGTTTCCCGGCATCGGCGGGCCAGGTGTGCCCGTCCAGCATCCCGGCCTGCTCGGCGAGGGCGGACGCCACCCGCCCGGCCCACGCCTTGTGGCCCGGCAGGTCGTCCTCGACGTACGTCTCCTCGGGCGCCGAGTCCAGGGCCGTGTCGAGGACGCGGGCCGCCTTCAGGTATGCCACCTGGTCGGCGTCGAGCGTCGTCTCGTCGTTGCGCAGCGAGCCGGTCAGCGTGCCCTTCGCGTCGCTGTTGCCGAAGACGCAGGTGATCTCGCGGTCGCCGAGGCGCCAGCTCTGCCGGGTCGGCGTCAGGTAGTAGACGTCCACGTCCTCGGGCACGGCCCAGGTGTCCATCGCGTACGTGTGCTGGAGCGCGTAGCACTTGTCGTCGGCGATCCGCGTGACCTTCTCGTCGCCGGGGTAGGACCCGCCCGGCACCTTGACGGCGGCGAACACCTCACCGTCGTGCTCGCCCTTGCACGGCACCTCGTCGACGTCGTAGGTGAAGCCCTCCAGGGAGCCACCGGGCGCGTCGAAGCACTCGCCCTTGGCGAGCGAGTAGGCGGTGCCCTCGCCCTTCGAGGCTTCCTTGAGGCCGTCCCAGAAGGCTCCCACAGCGCCCGTGGAGAGCGACACCACCCACAGGGCCAGCCCGATCGACGACAGCACGGCCCCGGCGACGGCCAGCCCCTTGCCCCGCTCGCCCTTCCTCCTGATCTGCCCCAGCGCGATCAGGCCCAGCACGAGCCCCACGGCCGGCAGGAAACACAGCAGGCCGAGCACCAGCGCGGCGATGGCGATGCCGTTGACGGGCGCCGGGCGGCCGTACGGACCGGGGGCCTGTCCCCACGCCGGGTAGGGCGGCGGGGCGTAGGGGCCCTGAGGGTACGGCCCTTGGGCGTCCTGCGGCTGGTGGGGCCCGGGCGGCGGAGGTATGGACACGGGTACCGTGCTCCTGGTTCAGGCGGCGTGAAGAAGCGGTGAAGCGGACGTACGACTGGGCGCATCGTAAGCGCGGGGGCGAGCGGGGGCGATGGGGGTCCCCCTGCACGGCTCGTCCTCGCGGCGGACCGGGGCACCGGCCCCGAGCCCTTCCTCGAGGACGACTCCTGCACTGACGCAGGCCTAGAACTGCAACGCCCAACTGTCGATCCTGCCGGTGTCGAACGACGCGTTGTCGCTCACCCGCAGCGTCCAGGTGCCGTACGCCACCTCCGAGGAGGCGTTCACGGAGTGGGGTTCCCGGCCAGGTACAGCGCGGCCGCTCCGGCGACGTGCGGGGTCGCCATGTGCCGAAGCTCGTGACCGCCTTCGGCCACCACGGACGAGGCGGGCCCTGCCCGGCATGACGGCGAGCGGCCGACCACCTGCTCCGGGGGGTGGGCGGCATGTCCGGCGCGCTGCACGGTTCCTGAAGGTCGGTCAGCCGTGGATGATCGTCGTCACCGACGCGGACCTCCGGCGCGCCTTCCCGCCCGCATGCGGGTCCTGCGGCCCGCCGCGAAGTCCAGCAGCGTCTGTTCCAGCCGGTGCAGGCAGTGCGGGGTGCCGCGCGTACGGTCGATGACCAAAGAGCCCCCGCCGTGGCCTCACGCGTCGAAGGCCGTCGCCCGCGCCGCCTTCTCCCAGGCATCGATGTCCTCCCGGACCTGGTCGAGGTGGCCCAGGACCGCGCCGACGCCGTCGTCGCCGAGCGGCAGGCGCAGCGGGGTGCGCTCCGCCTCCAGCGCGGCCAGGATGAGCGCCGCCGCCTTGGCGGGGTCCCCGGGCTGGGAGCCGTCCCCGCCGGAGACGAACCCGCGGGTCTCGCTCACCTTGGCGTAGACACCGCTGTCCGCGCTCTCGCCGGCCCGGTCGGTCTTGAACAGGCCGGTGCGGAAGGCGCCCGGCTCGACGATCAGCACCTTGATGCCGAACTCCCGCACCTCGTCCGCGAGCGCCTCCGACATGCCCTCCAGCGCGAACTTCGTGCCGCTGTACGCCGAGAAGCCCGCGACCGACATCTGCCCGCCCATGCTGCTCATCTGAACGATCGCGCCGGAGCGCCGCTCCCGCATGTGCGGCAGTACGGCCCGCACGAGGGCGGCGGGGCCGAAGACGTGCACGTCGAACAGGGCGCGCAGCTCCTCTTCGGTGGTCTCCTCGAAGGCGCCGACGTGGGTGCGGCCCGCGTTGTTGACCAGGACATCGATCCGCCCGTGCCGGGCCACGACGTCCCGTACGGCGGCCTCGGCGGCACCCGTGTCGGCGACGTCCAGGCGCAGCGCCTCCACCTGATCGGGGTGGGCGGACACCAGGTCGTCCAGCGCCTCGGGGCGCCGCACCGCGCCGATCACCACGTCACCGGCGGCGAGGGCCGCCTCGGCGATCGCCCGACCGAAGCCGCTGCTCGCGCCCGTCACCAGCCACACCTTGTTCATGACCGCTCCTCGTCCGTCCAGGGGCACCGGCCGTCCGGCCGCCCCGGTACGGACAAGCCTGCCGAGAGGTCCGGATGACAGTCCAAGACCTGAGGTGATAACCAATGGTCATGACGGTGGACGTCCATGTACGGGACCTGCGCTACTTCGTGGCGGTGGCGGAGGAACTGCACTTCACGCGCGCGGCCGAGCGGCTGTACGTATCCCAGCCCGCACTGAGCAAACAGATCCGGGCGCTGGAGCGGCAGTTGGGCGTCGAACTGTTCCGGCGCCGACCGCGGGGCGTGGAGCTCACCGACGCGGGCACGGCACTGCTGCCGCACGCCCGGCGCGTGCTGGACGACTGGGCGCAGGGGGCGGCCGCGGTGGAGTCGGTCCGGGCGGCGCGGCACGGCACGCTCGTGGTCGGCATGAGCACCAGTCCCGGCCGCGGGGGCCTGCTGCCGGCGATCCGCTCCCGCTTCACCGCCGCGCACCCTCAGGCGACGGTCCGGCTGCGACAGGTCAGCTGGGAGGACCCGACCGGGGGCCTCGCGGACGGCGAGGTGGACGTCGCCTTCGTGTGGCTGCCGCTGCCCGACCCGGAGCGCTACCGGTGGACGGTGGTCGCCGAGGAGCCCCGCCTGGTCGCCCTCCCGGACGAACACCCGCTCACCGCACGGCCCGAGGTCGACTTCACGGACCTGGCCGACGAGCCGTTCCTCGCCCTGCCGCCGAGCGCGGGCGTGCTGCGCGACTTCTGGCTCGCCCTCGACGAACGCGGCGGCCGGCCGCCGCGCATCGGGGCGGAGGTCGCCGGTACGGAGGAGACGTACGAGGCTCTCGTCGCGGGTCTGGGGCTCTGCCTCGTGGCCGCGGGCAACGCTCCGCTGATCACCCTCGGCGGCGTGACCACCCGTCCCGTGCGCGGCCTCGCCCCCAGCCGCTACGCCCTGGCCTGGCGCCGCGAGGACGGAGAGCGGCCGCTGGTCCGGGCGTACGCGGAGGCCTGCCGGCGTGTGACCGACGGGGCGCGGCCGACCTGAAACGGTCCTGAGCAAACCGCATAAGCGGTTTTGAAATCAGCTCTCCACCCCGGCCGCAGCTGCCGCCTCCACCGACATCGCCCGCGCCTCCTCGATGACCCGCCTGCCCCGGTCGGGAGCGGTGTCGAGCTGTACCAGCACCGCGGGGGAGGCGATGGCCGGGAGGATGTGACTGAAGAGGGACGCTATGCGCTGTTCGAGGTCGGCCCAGTTGGACGCGGCCTGTGAGATGAACTGGATGCCGATCCAGGAACCGAGCACGACCTGCGCGGTCTCCTCCGGGACGACGTGCGGGAGGATCTCGCCGCGCTCCTTGGCCTCGGTGAGGTAGTTCGCCGTGACCTCCGACCAGGCGGGCCAGGCGCTGCCGAACTCGTCGTTGCCCTGGAGGTCGGCGGAGAGGCGGACCCCGGCGAGGAGCAGCGGCTCGTGGGGGAGCCGCGCGGCGAGCGTCATGCCCGCGTCCACCCACTCCTGGAGCTTGAGGTCCCGGGACACGTGGTACTCGGAGCCTGTCTGGGCTTCGAGCACCCCCTGGGCCAGCGCGGCCTTCGAGTCGAAGTGGAAGTACAGGGCGCCCTTGGTCACCTTGGCGCGGCTCAGGATCTCGGCGATCGTCGCGGCCGCGTATCCGCGCTCGGCGAAGACGGCGGCGGCGGCCTCCACAACGGCGCGGCGGGTCCGGATCGCCCGCTCCTGCTGAGGCATGGGACCCTCCCAGAGTAGAAAAGAAAACCGAATAGGACGTACTTTAGCGCACAGCGGTTCTTCCCCTTCGGCTCGTGGTCGGCACCTTCCCCTCGCGGTCGGCATCATCTGCACGTGGTGGACTCCGTCTTCACACTGTCCTCGGCGGGGTGCCCCGGGATTCCCCGCGTCTCACCAGGCCGTCCGGCCGCCGTCCACCGCGAGGGTCGTGCCGGTGACGAACGAGGCGTGGTCGCTGCACAGCCAGGCCGCCGCCTGAGCGACTTCCTCCGGATCGGCGGCACGGCCTTGCGGGGCCGACCGCAGGGCGTGCTGCTCGGCCTCGGGGTGCAGGGTGAACCACTGGTCGACCATCTCGGAGCGCGTCAGCCCCGGGGCGAGGGCGTTGACCCGGATCCCGTGCCCGGCGTACTCGACCGCGGCGGCCTTGGTCAGGCCGATGACGGCGTGTTTGGCCGCGATGTACGGGGCGGCGACCGACGTGGCGACCAGCCCGCCGACACTGCTGGTGTTGACGATGGAGCCTCCGCCGCCTGCCAGCATGGCCGCGATCTCGTGGCGCAGACAGTTCCACACCCCGGTCGCGTTGACGTCCATGACCCGCCGGTAGTCCGCGTCGTCGGTGAGGTGCAGGGGCTTCTTGTCGATGCCGACACCCGCGTTGTTGAAGGCCGCGTCCAGCCGGCCGTACTCGGCGACGGTGAACTCGACCACGGCCCGGACGTCGGCCGGGTCCGAGACGTCGGCGGTGACGAAGGCGGCCGTCGCCCCCTTGTCCCGCAGTTCCCCGGCGAGTTCGCGCAGGCGGTCCTCACGGCGGGCGGCGAGGACCACGGTGGCGCCCTGCCGGGTGAAGACGCGTGCGGCCGCGGCGCCGATGCCGCTACTGGCGCCCGTGATGAGGGCGACCTTGCCGCTCAGCATGGCCGTCTCACTGCTCATGGGCCGCTCCTGCCGGTCTGGCCGTGTCCCATACGGCACCGGCGGCCGCCTCGTGGTCGAGGGTGCGCAGCAGTTCCTCGTCGATCTCGCTCAGCCTGCGGACCAGGTGTCGCACGCCCGTCCGTTCCATCAGGCGTCGCTGATAGGCGGATTCGGCGCTGGGGTGGCCGATGAACGGCACTCCGAGAGAGCGGGCGGTCTCCGCCACGCGGGCCACGTCGTCGATGAAGAGCACCTGGTCGTAGGCGAGCGCGAAGACGTCATGGACGATCTCGTGGACACCTGGGCGGAAGCTGTCCGTGCAGATGTAGCCGGGGTCGTCGAAGAGCGGGGCGAACTCGCCGAGGTGACGGTCGAAGTGGGAGCGGTCCAGGCCGCCGTAGCAGACCACTTGCAGCCCCAGGCCGCGCAGCAGTCGCAGCAGGTCACCGGCACCGTCGAGGACGCGGACCGGGTGACGCGCCAGATGTTCCTCCCGCTGGGCGAGGTACGCGGCCACCAACTCCCGGGGCCCGAGGGGCGAGTTCGTGGCTTTCGCGAAGACCGAGGCGGCGGCGAGCTGGGGCTGGGAGAACAGCTCGTACTCGACGTCCTCGGTGTAGTCGCCGCCGTGGGCGGTCACCATGGCGCGGATGACCGGGCTGAAAGTGTCGTTGAGCAGGACACCGTCGATGTTGACGGCGGCGAGACGCAGGTGCTGCAGGGTGGTGGTCACGGTCCCCCCTCAGGACGCCGGCGTGAGGATCACCGGGAGTTCGCGGTGACCGCTGGAGATGAACGACTCGACCGGGCGCAGCCGCTGCGGTGGCACGGCCAGGGCGAGGTCGGGGAAGCGGGCGAAGAGCGCCGGGAGCGCGGTGGCCGCCTCGGCCATCGCCAGGGGGCGTCCGAGGCAGTGATGGACACCGTGGCCGAAGGCGAGGTGCTCACGGCTGGTGGGCCGGGTGGCGTCGAAGCGGTCCGCGTCCGGCCCGTACCGCTCGGGGTCGCGGCCCGTCGCCGCGATGGACAGCAGGATCGGCTCTCCCCGGGCTATCCGCACTCCGTCGATGTCGATGTCCTCGACGGCGAAGCGCAACGGGATGGTGGCGACCGGCGCCTGGGAGCGCAGCGTCTCGTGGACGACGGCCTCCCAGCCGACGGCGCCCTCCCGCGCCAGGTCCAGTTGTCCGGGCTCGGTCAGCAGCACGGTGACCGCGTGGTCGAGGAGATTCACGGTCGTCTCGTGACCGGCGCCGACGATGAGCAGCAGGGTGTCGACGAGTTCCTTCTCGGTGAGTCCGGATCCGGCCTCGTCCCGTACGGCGATCAGGTCGCTGGTCATGTCGGAGCCGGGGCGGGCCCGTTTCTCCGCCACGAGGTCGCTGAGCAGGGTGTACAGCTCGGCCTGGTTCGCCTGGGCCTCCTCCGCCGTGGTCGTCGTGGTGAACATGACGTCCGTGACGTGGTGCAGGTCGTGGCGGGCGGACTCGGTGAGCCCGAGCATCTCGGAGATCACCCTCAGGGGCAGCGGATAGGCGAACTCGCGGCGCAGGTCGACGACCTGACCGGCCGGGGTACGGGCCAGCCGGTCGAGCAGATCGCGGGTGATCTCCTCGATCCTCGGCTGGAGCGCGGCCGTGCGCCGAGCGGTGAAGGCGGGTGCGACGAGCCGGCGCAGCCGCGCGTGTTCCTCACCGTGGGCGGTGAGCATGTTGCGTACGGAGACCCACATGGCCATGGGCCAGGAGTCGTCGACCTCGCCCGACATCCAGGCGGGCCAGTGGCGGTACGCGTCCTTGGAGACGCGCGGGTCCAGCATCAACTGCTTGGCCGTGGCGTGCCGGGTGACGGCCCAGGCCGTGACCCCGCCGGGCAGCAGCACCCGGGTGGCCGCGCCGCGAGCGCGTAAGCACGCGGCTTCCGCGTGGATGTCCCTCCCGTACGGATCCAGTGCCACGGGGTCGGTGGAAGGCAATGTCGGTGACTGAGACGGGCGCATGCATCCCCCTGTGTCATCGGCGCCCGGCGTACCGGACCCCGCGTCCATTTATCGCCTTTTTTCGCCTAACGGCTCCAACTTTAGCGTGCACAGCAGCTGGAAAAAAACCGGAGGGTCTGTATCTTACAGGTGCGCGCCTTCACCTGTCCTTCACTCGATCAGTGGAGATGTCGATGGTTCTGGACCCGTTCCGCACCACCGCGCCTGCTGCGCCACTCCCCCGGCTGACGACGACCGTCCCCAAGGAGTACGTCCACCGGGCGAGCGTGGCAGAGGTCTTCCTCACCGGCGCCGCCCGGCAGAGCGACACCCGTTTCGAGCTCACCGCCCAATGGCCCCGCGCGCACACCTTCTTCCAGAGTGCCGACGGCAGGGACCACGACCCGCTACTGGCCGCCGAAACACTCCGGCAGGCCGGACTCCTCCTCGCCCACAGCGAACTGGGGGTGCCGCTCGGTCACCAGTTCGTCATGTGGGACCTGACGTTCAGGGCCCACCTCCCGCAGCTGCGCATCGGTTCCGGCCCGACGGACGTCGAACTGACCGCCGTGTGCCCCGAGGTGATCCGCCGGGGCCGTACGACCAGCGGATTCCGGATGGAGTTGACCATCCGGCGCGACGGCGCGGCCGTCGCCGTGGGCGGGGGCCGTTTCACCTGCGTGAGCCCGGCCGTGTACCGCAAGCTGCGCGGCCCGCGGCTGGAGCGCCCGTCCGGCGTTCAGCCCCGCACCGTGCGCGACGTGCTGCCGCCGTCCGCGGTGGGACGGGCGAGGCAGGCCGACGTGGTCCTGGCCCCCACGTCCCTGCCGAACACCTGGCTGCTCGCGCCCGATACGGACCACCCGGTCCTGTTCGAGCACGGTGGCGACCACGTTCCCGGGATGGTGCTGCTGGAAGCGGCCCGCCAGGCGGCCTGCCGCTTCGTCACCCCCGGGACCGTGCGGCCGTCGGCCATGTCCTCCGTCTTCCACCGGTACGCGGAGCTCGACCAGCCGTGCTGGATCGAGGCCAAGCTCGCCCCCTCCCTCGCACCGGACCTCGTCACCGTGGAGGTGACCGGCCGTCAGAACGGAGAGGAGGTCTTCTCCTCCACCGTGTCCGGCCCGCTCTCCTCCGCGCTCCCCCTCCAGCGGGCGGCACTGGAGTACGCCTAGGGGCCCGCTCAGGAAACGGCGGCCCTCCGCTCCGCCTCGGTCAAGGGGGGATGCTGCAGGTGCGGCTTCTTCGGGCCGAGCAGCATCGGGACGAGCATGTCGGGCGCGAAGAGGCGGGTCGCCGGTTTCTCCAGGCTCATCACGTCCAGCAGAGCGCGCAGCGCCCGGGGGTTGCGCGCTCCGGTGGCGACGGCCCGGTCGACGAACCGGGAGAGGAGCCGCTCCCTCCGGGTGGGCGGCGTCTCACTGGCGCCGGGGTAGAACGCGTCCTGCCCGACGGCCAGGTCCCACGCCGCGCCGACCGGGCGGGCCGCGGCACGCTGGAGACGCCCGGCGGTCCCCGGCGCGCCGAGGCCGGTGGAGCGCAGCACGTCGCGCACGGCGAGGGCGCTCTGGGCCGCGACGGTGATGCCGTGGCCGTAGACGGGGTTGAACCCGGCGACGGCGTCGCCCAGGACCACGAAGCCCTCGGGCCGGCGCGGCAGCTTCTCGAAGTAGCGGCGCTGGTTGCCGGTGCTGCGGGTGGTGACGACCTCGCCGAGCGGTTCGGCGTCCTTGATCAGCTCGCCGATGACGGGAGCGTCGAGGCCGAGCGGGAAGTCCACGAAGGCGTCGGGGTCGACGGGGGGCTCGCCGCCGCGTGTGCCGGCGAGGGTGACGATCCAGCGGCCCTCCTCGATGGGCAGGATGATGGCACCCCGGCCCGGGGGCCTGGCCGGGTTGGCCTGCACGCTGACGACCGGGAAGTCGATTCCGGCCGCCCTGCCGGGGGCCCGGAAGACACGGGTGGAGTACACGACGCCGGCGTTCACCTGGCGCTCGCCGACCTTGGGCAGCCCGAGGTCCGTCAGCCAGCGGGGAGCACGGGAACCGCGGCCCGAGGCGTCGACGACGAAGTCGGCGGTCAGGGTCGCCTCCTCGTCACCCGTGCGGACCCGGACGCCGGTGACGCGGGCGGCGGTGCCCTCCAGCCCCACGGCGGTGGTGTTCTGGCGGAGCGTGATCCGTTCGCCGGCCAGGACCCGTTTGCGGATCACGGAGTCGAGCAGGTCGCGGGAGCACACCAGGTTGCGGTGGGGCATCGCCGTGAAGCGCCGGAACCAGATCTCGTTGGGGGCCCGGGCGACCATGTCGCCCGTGACGTGGACGAGTCGGGCGCCGGCGGCGACGATCTCCCCGACCAGGCCGGGCAGCAACTGCTCGGCGGCCCGGACGCCGCCGCTCCACACCATGTGCGCGTGGCGGGCCTGCGGCACCCCTCGGCGGGCTTCCGGCCCGGCGGGCAGGATGTCACGTTCGACGACCGTGACATCGGCGAACTCGGTGAGCGCGGCCGCGGCGAACAGGCCGGTGACACTGCCGCCGATGACGAGGACGGTGGGCCGGCGGGCGGAGGTTCGGTCAGGCATGCGGAGGCCGCCTCGTGGGTCGACGACTGTGGTGGGCCTCGCAGCCTACGGGCACCTGTATGGCCTTCAACGATCACTTCTCGGCCAAAACCCGCCTCTCCGACCCCGGTCCCGTGCGTTCGGCTCATGCCGTGAGGGCACCGGCACCCCTGTGCGGGCGGGGTCAGCCCGTCACGCGGAAGGTGGCGTCGCTGCGCCCCGTAGCGGTGGTGATCGGGTCGAGCCGCAGTTGGTAGGCGTAGTGCCGGATGTAGCGGTCCGGGTAGGTGTACGACTGGAACGACGACCATGTGGAGTCGGCGAGCCCGGCGACCTGACGGAAGGTCGCGTCCTGGGCGAACTGGCTGGTTCCGTCGTTGCGGGCGAGCTGGAAGTCGAAGTCGGCGTGCCGCAGGAAGTACCCGGGGAAGTTCACCGACTCGAAGGAGACGGTGCCGGAGCCCGCCAGGCCGGGCCTCAGCCGGAACTGGGCGTCCTGGGCGGGGCTGACGTTCGGGTCGATGCGCACGTCGAAGTTGGTGTGCCGCACGTACCGGTCCTGGTAGTTGTACGACTGGAGGCGGTTGATCGCGGTGTTGGGCCAGCGTGCCAGCACGCGGCTCTCCTCGGCTGCCGTCAGGTTCAGGATCCAGCCGTGGCGCTTCTTCGTGCCGCCCATGTCGTAGCTTCCCGACGCCTGCTTCCGGTAGGCGCCGGGACGGGACGGGTCGGTCGTCAGGACCGGCATGTAGCCGCCGCCGGTGGCGTACTGGTCGAGGTAGAGGGCCCACTCGTTGCGGCCGTTGAACTTCATCCACATCGGGCCTTCGACCTGTGAGCCGGTGAGGCCGATGCCGGACAGATTGCCGAGCTCGGTCCACGTACCCAGGATCGAGTTGCTGCCTTCGAGCGTGATCTGGCCGTCGCCGGAGGCCCGCACGTAGCGGTAGTTGCCGACGCCGGACGGCGTCTCGATGATCTGGGTGTCGATGATGCCCTGGGTGCCGGGGCGGTCGATGTAGAGCCGCGGGGTGGTGATCGTGCGGAAGTCCGTGGTGCGGGCGTAGTAGATGCGGTGCTTCAGTACGCCGTTCAGCGTCGCGTTCGTCGCCCAGTACAGGACGTAGTCGTTGGTCTCCGGGTCCCAGATCGCCTCGGGCGCCCACGCGTTGCGCCCGTCGGGGATCGCGCCGGCGACGTTGAGCAGCCAGGGCTGGGACCAGGTGACCAGGTCCGTGGACTCCCACACCACGAGGTTGCGGCTGCCGTTGTTCTGGGCGTCGTCCCACGACTGTCCGCAGCCGATGCACAGGTCGGTCGCGATGATCCAGTACTTGTCACCGCCGGGAGATCTGACCAGTGCGGGGTCGCGCACCCCGCGGGTTCCGACCGTGGAGCGCAGGACCATGCCTCCGCCGTTGAGGTCGTTCCAGTGCAGACCGTCCGTACTGTGCGAGAGGTACATCTGCTGACCGGTCGCCCCCTCCCCGATGAAGTGCACCATCAGGTAGCCGGGGTCGGCGGCAGCGGCCCGCTGAGGTGTGGTCAGGGCTTGGGTCGTGAAGAGCAGGCCGACCGCGACCACTGTCGCCACCAGCCGGGAGAGCAGCACGGACATGTGGGTTTCCTGTCTTTCTTCGGGCGCCTCATGCGGACGGGAGTGCGGTGACGGCGGCTGTGCCGCAGGTGCGCTGGTGACGTGCCGCTGTGTAGGGCGGCCCCACTTGTTCGACATTTGGAACGACGTCCGGAAATTCGGCCAGACGCTATAGGGGTGGTAAGAGGGTGTCAAGACGGCCGGCAGGGCTGCTTCAGCGAGAGCCTTGCGGACCCCGTTCGGCGCCGAACCTCCGGTCGTCGCCAGCCGTCAGGACCGCTACAGCGGCTACCTCGGTGCGGCGGCCACGCCGACCCGGCTCTCCGACGCCGACGTCGCAAGGACGCCGGCGTCCAGGGCACCAACCTGCACGCCGAGCACGCCGGCGTCAGCGTCAACGGCGGCAGCCCCACCCGCGTCGACTTCGCCAGCACCCTGCACCGGAACCAGTTCGAGGACTACACCGTCCCCGTCACCCTCGCCAAGGGCACCAACACCGTCAAGTTCACCGCCTCACAGCTCTACAACTGGGACGGCACCACCATCGGCGTCGTCTACTCCGGCGGCGGCACCGACATCGGCCAGCCCATGCGCTCCAGCTCCGCGCCCCACCTCGACACGGTCTCCTTCGCACCCGCGAGCCTGCACATCGGCGCCGCGGCCGGCTTCTCCTCCACGGCCGTCGCCCAGCACAGCGGGCTCTGCCTCGAAGACCCCGGCCGGTCCACCGCCAACGGCACCCAGTACCGGCAGAACACCTGCACAAGCGGCCAGGAGCAGATCTTCGACTTCCACCCCGTCACCGGCACGACCGACACCTACACCGTCGTCAACCACTTCAGCGGCAAGTGCCGACCGGCAAGGACTGACCCGCCGACCGTCCCTCTCTTCCCGCCGAACAGCCGGTCCGGGCCGGTGCCTCCCCGCTGCCGGCCCTCCGGACGGCCCCGGTCACCGCCACAGAGGGACCCGGCGCAGCAGGCCGCGCAGCGGCTGTGTCGCCCGCCATCGGCCCGCATGGGTCGCGGCGTCGACCACTCCCCCGTCGCGTACCGCCTGCTCGGTGAGACCGCGTGAAGCCGGCAGGTCCCACTCCGGGCTCAGGACGACCACACCCTGGATGGTGCCGACCGCGAGATGCGCGCCCACCGTTGTGAGAGCCGTCACCGCGATGTTCAGCGGGATGGTCAGCTGCCTTCTGACGTCGGTGGGATCCCAGACGTGAACAAGTCCGTCCGCATCACCCGCCACCAGGTAGGTCCGCCGGCCCGGGACGCGTACCGTCGTCAGAGCGGTGACGCCGGGCACGCCTCTGACGGTCACGAGGGTCCCGGTGACCGCGTTCCAGACCCGGACCTGTCCGCGGGACGTAGCGGCGGCAAGCCACGATTCCCCGTCGGGACCGGTCAAGGTGGTCAGTGCTCGCACGGTGCCGATCTCCGTGGTCTTCGGTCCGATCGGCGTACGGGAGGCGAGGTCCCAGAGCCGTACGGTGCCGTCCGCGCCGCCGGAGACCAGGGTGACGGTGCCGTGCGGGCCGGGCGTGCCCAGGTCGGCCAGTGCGGTCACCCGGTCCGTGTGGCCCTGCATGGGCGGGCCCATGGGCTCTCCCGTGGCTGTGTCCCACACTCGGATCAGCCCGCGCTCGCCGCCGCTGACGAGCAGCGCCGTCCCGTCCGGCGCGGTCAGCATGTGCAGCGAGTGCACGACGCTGGCGTAGTTGTTGGCCATCGTCGCCGTGGGCCGGGGCTCGAACGGATTCCACGTCCAGATGGCGCCGTCGCCCGTCGTGGCGAAGACCTTTGTCTCGCCGCCGGCATCGGCCGTCACGATGGACCGAACGTCGTAGACGGGCTTGATGCGCAGGACGTCGTCGAAGGTGGAGTCCAGCTTGACCGGTGCCTTCTCGGCCTCGTGTGTGAGGGAGGGGCAGGCCGGAGCACCGTCCGTCCCTCGCCAGATACGGATGGTGCCGCCCTTCTGCCCCGAGGCCAGGTACGGCGAGCCGTCGGGAGAGGGGAAGACGTGCACCGCACGCACGTCTCCGGCGTCGTCGAAGTACGAGGTGTCACTGCGTGCGGCAGGGTCCCAGACCCGGATGTGACCGTCCGAGCCGCTGGTGGCCAGGAGCGGGCGGCCGCCCGGGCCTGTGAAAAGGACCAGTTCCCGGACGCCGACGGGATGGGCGATCGGCTCGCCCGTCGGTGATCCTGTGAGGAGGTCCCAGACACGTACGCGGTCGTCGTGGCCACCGGCCGTCACGAGTGGGCGGCCTCCGGCAGGTGCGTGGATCGCCGTCGGCGAGGTGGTGACGGGAAGGATGACTCTCTCCCCCCTGACCAGTCCCTCCCCCTCGGCATACACCTGGAAGGGCCCGCTGCTCGCCGCGGGGTCGACCTTCAGGCCCCGGGGCGCCGCGGTCTCGCAGTCCCATCCGCCCAGGCCGGAGCGGTCGGGGACGGAGGTCACGACCGTGGTGCGGCCTTCGGGATCGATGAGGGCCCATATGCGGGTGGCCTCCACACGCCCCCATCCGGTCAAGGTTCCCTCGGGCCGGCCCACGGCGCGGCCGCCGTGCACATCCCAGAGCCGGATGCGGCTCATGTCTTCGCACGTGGCCAGCAGAGGCCGGGATTCGCTGCCGAGGACCCACGTCCATGCCCGCACGGGATAGGGGAGGGTGGATATGCGACGGCCGTCCGGAACGCTCCACACGCTCAGGACGTTCTCCTGCAAGCAGGCGACGAGCTCCCGCTCCGCGTTCGGGTCCGCGAACCCCTCCGTGCGCCACGCGGACGGCCCGACGGCGAAGGCACGGCCCGCGGGCTCGCCGGTCACCGCGTCGAGAACGTGCGCCTGACCGTCGGAGTCCGTGCTCACGAACAGCGGCCTGCCGCCGAGGCCGGCGAAAACCGCGCTGGTTCTCCAGCCCTCGACCGCCAGAGCAGGGGCGAGGGGCAGGCCGGTCTCGGTGTCCCACACCCGGAGATGTCTGGAGCCCACGCCGGCCAGCAACGGCTGTCCGTTGGGCCCAGTGGCGGCCGTGAGCCTGCTGACGTCCATACCGTCCGTCATGGGCAGGTGGAGAGGCTGCTGCCGCAGCCGCGCCCAACTGATCGACCAGGTGGAATGGGGATCGGCCGCGGAGTCCCGGTCCGACGGTGAGGGTACGGTCAGGCCCGCGTGGCGGACGGTCGCCAACTGCCCGATGCCCTGCCGGTCTTCTGGATCCGCCGTGGCCAGGAGGTGGTGCGAGGCCACGAACCCGGCCACGGCAGGGGGGAGGTCGAAGCGGCCGAAGGCCGCGCGCATGACGCCGGTCACCACGGAGGTGGCGTCGAGCCGGCTCAGCACCTGGGGAGAGCGGGCCAGCCGCTGCCAGGCCGCTTCGCCGCCGTAGGCGGTGTGCGCCGCCAGATAGTGGGTGATGTACGGGTTGAGCTCGGGTGAGTCCGTGTCCTGCGCAGCCTGGTCGATCAGGGTGGCCGTGATCTCCCGGTGTCTGCGGTCCTGTTCCGGGGCCTGCGTGAAGTGCTCGGCGAAGGTGCGATGGGAGAGCCGGTACACGCTCTGCCCGGACTCCGTGTCCAACGTGAGGTAGGCGGAAGCAGCCTCGGTCAGGGCCGCGATGTCCTCGTCCACGACAACGGCTCCGGCCAGGGCACCGGCCACCCGGGCCCAGACGCCGTTGCGCAGTGGCAGTCCGTGCCCCTGTGCCAAGGCCAGTGCTTCGAGCAGGGGCCCGTTCACCGGGTTGAGGCGCGTCAGCCGGTCCACCGCTCGGGCGAAGAGCTGCCGGTGGTCGGCGCGCGTCAGGGTGCCCAGGTCGTCGAGCAGGGCGGGGGTCTGCACGATCTCGTGGGCGGCCAGCCGGGCGTGGAGGAACTCGCGGTCGAGGCCGCCGAGCACCCTCGCGGCCTCGTCCACACGGTCCGGGGTGGTGCGCAGTGTCCCCTTGGCGCAGGCGGTGCTGAGCCGGTTGCGCAGGTATCTGACCATGGCCTCGCGGTCCTTGCCCACCGTCAGCACGGACGTGCCCGGGCCGACGCCGAGCGCGTCGAGGAGGTCCTGGTCATCGGGCACAGGGAGGTCGGGGCCTTCGTGCGTCGAGCGCCGGGTGCCGACCACCACGCGGACGCGGGGCAGACCAGCGAGCCGTCGCAGGATCTGATCGGCGATCACGAGCGGGGAGTGCGCCTCGTCGAGGGCGTCGACGAGGAGGGTGAGCGGGCGGCGCCGTCGGATCAGCTGCGCGACGAGCCGATCGCACTGGGCGCTGATCGGCAGACCCGCGGGCGGCGTCTCAAGTGACGCCGCCTGACAGACCCGTGCCACCACGTCGTGCGTCGTGACACCGGTGAGATGCAGGACCGCTGTGAAGGGGTTCTTGAGCCTGGGCGATCCCGGCGGCAGCGGCTTGAGGTGTCCGGCGCGCTGCAGTGCGCGGGACACCTGGGGACGCGTGTGCATCAGAACGTGTCCCAACAGCGCCGATTTCCCGGATCCTGCGGCCCCGGTGACGACGAGCATGCCCTCGCGGGCGGTGGCCAGCCAGTCCAGGATCCGGTCGCGCTCCTCTTCGCGGCCTTCGAAGTACCAGGCCTGTTCACCCAGTTCGGCGCCGCTGGCCTTGTGCGCGAAGTGCCGTCGTTCGTCGGGAGACAGCGTGCTGAGGACGGCTTCGGCCTCGGCGAGCAGGTCGAGTGAGGTGGTCAGGGAGGTGGCGAGCGCCGGCTCCCTGCGCTGCAGCAACGCCCTTCCGGTCACGGTGTGCGGGATCACCGGGCAACCGTGGAGGTTGCGGTTCAGTTCGTCACCCAGCGCCCTGAGGTCGATGGAGTCCGCGGCGCCGAAGGTGATGCGCAGCACGGTGGAGAGTGCCGTGCGGAACGTTCCGAGGTTGGCGGTTCCGTCCTCGGACGTCGACACCAGGAGGAAGTTGCGCGGGCCCTGGGGATCGGAGAGCGCCTGCGCCGACATCAGTTCCACGAAGCGGGCGGACTTGCACGCGTCGATCACGACGATCGACCAGGCCCGGCCCCGCACGTTGCCCTGCCGTGCGGCGAGCCGCTGCACCATGCGCTGCGGTGTCATGCCGTCGTCGAGAGGGTGCGGACTGGCGGCGTGCGCCAGCCACGCGCTGTGGCCGTCACTCTCACCGTGCCCCGCCCAGTAGAAGAAGCTGTTGCACGGAGCGGCCGGATGGCTCCACTCACGCAACCGCGCTTCCACCGCATCGGCACCTCGCGCGAGGTCGTCCGTGTCCCACGGAACCACCTCCGCCCCGAACGGCGCCAGAAGCTCGGCGATGGCGCGGGCCTCCGACTCGGTATCGAGGGATTTGTGGTGGTGATAGCGCCCGATGGCGACCGGGAAGAACTCCAGTGGCAGCGCCGAGGAATCATGCGTGAAGCCGTCCGCGCACATGATGGTCGTCAGTCGTCCTCGTCACTCTCAAGGGCCATGATCAATTGAGTGATCGGTGCGTTCGCCCCCGCATTGACCCTGACCCGGTAGAGGCCGGGCTCCGGAAGAGTGACCCACGCGCCGATCTCGTCGTCCCGCCATTGCAGCCGTGGGGTCATGAGCCGACGGTCCGTCTCGGCCTCGTGCACGGAGCAGGCGATTCCCGCGGGGTTGTCCACCCCGGTCAGACGCAGCCACCACGCGGCGTCGGGTGCCACACAGTCCGGCACATCGAGTCCCACCTCGCTGTCGCCCATGGGAGGGCCCAGCTCGGGTTCGTACTCGGTGATGACGGCGCGGACATAGCGCAGCGCCACGCTGTTCCTGGCCAGTGCGCCGTGCTGCAGCGGCACATAGGCGACGGACCGGGCATGGCCCTCGCTCCGATGAGCCGCATCGCGGTATACCGTTCCGTCCCCGCCGCGGTCTTTGCGAATGGGTATTCCGTGCCGGTCCCTGGCGAGTTGGCGATCCGTGTTCAGCTCGAACGCATGGAACTGCGGTCGGACAACGCCGTCACATATGGACATGCTCTGCACGGTCGGCTGGGCAACACCCACGACAGCGCGATGAGCCGGAAGCGCATGGCCCGACGACATGCGCGCGTCCCGGAACGCCTGCGCCTGCTCCGCCAGTTCGCGGTCGCCGCCGATCGCCTCGACAGTGCCGGGGTCAAGGCGTTCGACGTCGAGCCCGTTCTCGACGCACCGATAGCCCGGCAGCAGATCATGGACGCCCGGCAGCGTTGCCGACAGCGCCTGCATACGGCTCTTCGGCAATACCGGCAGAGGCTCCCCCCGGTTTCCGTTGAGGATGACCGCGGCCTTCACCGAACCGAGAAACGGTGTTCCGAGCGTCACCACGGCGCGGGTGTCCGGTTCCAGATCGGGCGCGTGGGCCAGGGCGGCCTGGGTGACGAGGCCGCCCATGGAGTGCGCGATGAACACCAGTCGGGCCGGGCGATCGTCGTAGTCGGAGCGCGAGCGAGGATGGCCACGCCAGCCCATCAGATGACGTCGCGCGGCCGCAGCGAGCAGTGCCCCGTTCACCGCCACGGACAGCCGCCAGTCGTAGGCGAACTCAAGAACGGCCGCGGAGTCGGCCGTGACGGCGTGAACCGCCTCGACGAGATCGCCGTACGGCTCCAGACCCTTCAGGCAAGGGGCCCACGCCGGAACGGACAGCAGGCCCGTCGCACGGATCCGGCCGAGGCGCCCCTGCCGTTCGTCGTCGGACAAATGGAGCGCCGCCATACCGTCCCGACGGCACCACGCTTTGCGCAGCAGTCCCGCACTCAGCCCCCAGACGCTTCGACCGGAGACCGAGTCCAGCAGATTGCTCCCCATGATCCCCGGAACGATCACCACAGCATCATGGCTGATGTCTCTGGCCGCCCCCGGCCTGGCACTCCACCGTGCCGCAGCAGCGCCTTGTGAACCGTCGGTCACCCCGAGTGTCATAGCCCATCACAGTAGTGCCTCGCACCACCGATACGGGTCTCGAAGGCCGCCCATGAGCGCCTGAAGTGTGGATCGTGCACGTCGGGCATCGCTCCGGCACGGGATCGGTGAAGGGGCCGGGCCCCCATGGGCCCGGCCCCATCTGACCTGCATGTTTTCCAGATCAGCGATCGCGTGCTGCGTCACCCGCTACACATTGAAGCGGAACTCCACCACATCCCCGTCCTGCATCACGTAGTCCTTGCCCTCCATCCGCGCCTTGCCCTTGGCGCGGGCCTCGGCGACCGAGCCGGTCTCGACGAGGTCGTCGAAGGAGATGACCTCCGCCTTGATGAAGCCCTTCTGGAAGTCGGTGTGGATGACACCGGCGGCCTCGGGGGCGGTGGCGCCCTTCTTGATCGTCCAGGCGCGGGACTCCTTGGGGCCCGCGGTCAGGTACGTCTGCAGGCCGAGGGTGTCGAAGCCGACGCGGGCGAGGGTGGCGAGGCCGGGCTCGTGCTGGCCGACGGACTCCAGGAGTTCGAGGGCCTCCTCGTCGGAGAGCTCGGCGAGGTCCGCCTCCAGCTTGGCGTTGAGGAAGATCGCCTCGGCGGGGGCGACCAGGGCGCGCTGCTCGTTCTTGAAGTCCTCGTCGACCAGTTCGTCCTCGTCGACGTTGAAGACGTACAGGAACGGCTTGGTGGTGAGCAGGTGCAGGTCGTGCAGGAGCTCGTTGCGCTCGCTGCCCTGGACGATGCCGTGGGCGAAGAGGGTGTCGCCCTTCTCCAGGATCTCCTTGGCCTCCTCGACCGCCTTGACCTTCGGCGCCACGTCCTTCTTGATCCGCGACTCCTTCTGCAGGCGCGGCAGGACCTTCTCGATGGTCTGCAGGTCGGCGAGGATCAGCTCGGTGTTGATCGTCTCGATGTCGTCCTTGGGCGAGACCTTGCCGTCGACATGGACGACGTTCTCGTCCTTGAAGGCGCGGATGACCTGGCAGATCGCGTCGGACTCACGGATGTTCGCGAGGAACTTGTTGCCGAGGCCCTCGCCCTCGCTGGCGCCGCGCACGATGCCGGCGATGTCGACGAAGTCGACGGTGGCCGGGAGGATCCGCTCCGACTTGAAGATCTCGGCCAGCTTGCCCAGCCGCGCGTCGGGCACGCCCACGACGCCGACGTTGGGCTCGATGGTGGCGAACGGGTAGTTGGCCGCCAGCACGTCGTTCTTGGTCAGGGCGTTGAACAGGGTCGACTTGCCGACATTCGGCAGACCGACGATTCCGATCGTGAGCGACACGTTGCGACTTCCCGTACGTGAGGATGCGGAGGGGCCCGGCAGGGGCCGATCCACCAGTCTACGGGGTGCCCGGAACCGCCCCGGCGAGGTGTCAAGCTCGGCCAAGCTCTGCGCAACGGCGTGTCTGAGGGGCGATTCGGCACATAAACCGACCTAAGTTGGTCCAGTGGAGCAACACAGGACGCGACCCCCGCAGTACGGACCGCGACGCGGCAGGCCGCCGCTGCCCCCGCAAGCGGTGCGAGGATCCGGCGGCGGTGCGCCGAAGCGGGGTGCCGGTGGCGCCCCGACGGCACGGCCTCTCGCCGCCCGGCCGCAGGGTGCGGCGGCCCGGGGTGGTGTACGGCGCCGTCCTGTCGCGGTACGGCAGTCCGCGCCTCCCGCCGTGCAGGCCGTGGCGCGGATGCCCAACCCGCGGCTGACCGGGCTGGGCAGTGGGCTGTTCTGCGCGGCGGTGATGTGCGTGGTCGGGTTTCTCGACGCGGTGCTGTTCGGGGGCTCGCTGCCGGTGTACGGCGTGCTGTTCCTGCCGGTGTGCGTGCTGACTTCGCTCTGGGTGCGCAGGGGCGATCTGCTGACCGCGCCGGTCGTCGTGCCGATCGCCTTCGCCGTGGGGCTTCTGCCCGTCGCCGAGAGCGGGGGCGGGGTCGGCGGCCGGTTGATGGGCCTCCTCACCGCCCTGGCCACCCAGGCGGGGTGGCTGTACGGCGGCACCCTGGTCGCCGGCTCGATCGTGATCGCCCGCAGGATCCACCTGATCAGGGCCCGGGCCACCCGCAACCGCCGACCGGGGTGACCATCCGGCCACCCACGCCGAAGGCCCCTTCCCCCCTACCCCAACTCTTCCTACTCCGTCTCAGCCGCCCGCATGGCCGCCCCCACGATCCCCGCGTTGTTCTGCAGCTGTGCCGGGACTATCTCCGCCTTGACGCCCTTGATGTGGTGCAGGAACTTGTGGGACTTGCGGCTGACGCCGCCGCCGATGATGAACAGTTCGGGCGAGAACAGCATCTCGACGTGGGCGAGGTACTTCTGGACGCGGTGGGTCGCCCAGTGCTCCCAGGACAGGTCGTGATCCTCCCGGGCCTTGCTGGAGGCGCGCTTCTCCGCGTCGTGGCCGTCCAGCTCCAGGTGGCCCAGCTCGGTGTTGGGGACGAGGACACCGTCCACGAAGACGGCACTGCCGATGCCCGTGCCGAAGGTGAGGACGACGACCGTGCCGCGGCGGCCGCGCCCGGCGCCGAAGTGCATCTCGGCGACGCCCGCCGCGTCCGCGTCGTTGACCACCGTCACCGGGAGGCCGCCCAGACGCTCGCCGAACAACGCGCGCGCGTCCCTGTCGATCCAGCTCTTGTCGACGTTGGCCGCCGTACGGATCGTGGCCCCGCCGGTGACCACGCCCGGGAACGTCAGCCCGACCGGCCCCGTCCAGCCGAAGTGCTCGACGACCTGCCGCACGCCGTCGGCCACCCCGTCGGGCGTGGCCGGATGCGGGGTGAGCACCTTGTGGCGCTCCTGAGCCAGGTCGCCCCTGTCCAGGTCCACAGGGGCGCCCTTGATTCCCGAACCACCGATGTCCACGCCGAAGATCTGCATGGCCCTACGTTACGACGTACGACTGACAGTCACTGCCCGTCCGTCGCGGAACCGGAACCGGAAACGGAACCTGCACCGGATCCGCCCCGTTCCGCCACGAGCGCCGCCGCCTCGTCGCGCAGGTCACGGCGCAGCTCCTTGGGCAGCGAGAAGGTGATGGACTCCTCGGCGGCCTTCACGATCTCGACGTCCTCGAAGCCGCGCTGGGAGAGCCACTCCAGCACCTGCTCGACGAGCACCTCGGGAACGGACGCGCCGGAGGTGACGCCGACCGTCGACACGCCCTGAAGCCAGGCCTCGTCGATCTCGTCGGCGAAGTCCACGAGGTACGCTTCGCGCGCGCCCGCGAGCTTGGCGACCTCGACGAGCCGCTTGGAGTTGGAGGAGTTGCGGGAGCCGACGACGATCACCAGGTCGGACTCGGCGCCCATCTGCTTCACCGCGAGCTGACGGTTCTGCGTGGCGTAGCAGATGTCGTCGCTGGGCGGGGAGATCAGCTGCGGGAACTTCTCCTTCAGGGCGTCGACGGTCTCCATGGTCTCGTCGACGGAGAGGGTGGTCTGCGACAGCCAGACGACCTTGGACGGGTCGCGGACCTCGACCTTGGCGACGTCCCCGGGGCCGTCGACGAGCTGGATGTGGTCGGGTGCCTCGCCGGAGGTGCCGATGACCTCCTCGTGCCCCTCGTGCCCGATCAGGAGGATGTCGTAGTCCTCCTTGGCGAAGCGGACGGCTTCCTTGTGGACCTTGGTGACCAGGGGGCAGGTGGCGTCGATGGTGGCGAGCCGGCCGCGCTCGGCCTCCTCGTGGACGACGGGGGCCACGCCGTGCGCGGAGAACATGACGATGTTCCCCGGGGGGACCTCCTCCGTCCGTTCGACGAAGACGGCGCCCTTCTTCTCCAGCGTCTGGACGACGTACTTGTTGTGGACGATCTCGTGCCGGACATAGATCGGGGCCCCGTACTGCTCCAGGGCCTTCTCGACGGCGATCACGGCGCGGTCCACACCCGCGCAGTAGCCCCGGGGGGCGGCGAGCAGGACACGGCGGCCAGGCGAAGCAGTCATGGCAACCATCGTAAGGGTGCGTTCGGCGGGTCGAAGATCGCGTGCCCGTCGCTCCGGCGGGGCGACGGCGGTCCGGCGGCGACGCCGGGTGCCGCTCGGACCGGGCGGCATTGTCACCGGTGGCCGTTACGCTCGGGCGCATGGCTGTGAACACGTCTCCCGAAGCCCCCCTGCCCGTCGGTGAGGTGTCGCGGCTCATCGGGGGGTGGATCGACCGGCTCGGCGCGGTGTGGGTCGAGGGGCAGATCACGCAGCTGTCGCGGCGGCCGGGCGCCGGGGTCGTGTTCCTGACGCTGCGGGATCCGTCGTACGACATCTCCGTGAGCGTCACCTGTTATCGGCAGGTCTTCGACGCCGTCGCCGATGTGGTGAGTGAGGGCGCGCGGGTCGTCGTCCTCGCCAAGCCGGAGTGGTACGCCCCGCGCGGACAGCTGTCGCTGCGGGCCGCCGAGATACGGCCCGTGGGGGTCGGGGAACTGCTCGCCCGCCTGGAGCAGCTGAAGAAGGCCCTGACCAGGGAAGGCTTGTTCGCGCCCGAGCGGAAGAAGCCGCTGCCCTTCCTGCCGCAGCTGATCGGGCTGGTCTGCGGCCGAGCCTCCGCCGCCGAGCGGGACGTGCTGGAGAACGCCCGGCACCGCTGGCCCGCCGTCCGCTTCGAGGTGCGCAACGTCGCGGTACAGGGCGTGCACGCCGTGCCGCAGGTGGTGCAGGCGGTGAAGGACCTCGACGCGATCGACGACGTGGACGTGATCATCGTTGCCCGTGGGGGCGGAAGCGTGGAGGATCTGCTGCCCTTCTCCGACGAGCAGCTCGTACGCGCGGTGGCCTCCTGCCGCACCCCCGTCGTGTCCGCCATCGGGCACGAGCCGGACAACCCGCTCCTGGACTACGTGGCCGACCTGCGCGCCTCCACCCCGACCGACGCGGCCAAGAAGGTCGTCCCGGACGTCGGCGAGGAGTACGAGCGCGTACGGCAGCTGCGCGACCGCGCGCGGCGGTGCATGAACGCGTTCATCGAGCGGGAGGAGCGTGGGCTCGCGCACGCCCTGGCGCGGCCCTCGATAGAGGATCCGCACCGGATGATCGACGAGCGGGCGGAGCAGGTGACGTCCCTGCTCGATCGGGGGCGGCGTTCCCTGAGGCATCAGCTCGACCGCGCCGACTCCGAGCTGACCCATACGCACGCGCGCGTGGTGGCCCTTTCCCCCGCGGCGACCCTGCAGCGGGGGTATGCCGTGCTGCAGCGGTCCGACGGGCACGCCGTCCGCGCCCCCGGCGAGGTGACGGCCGGGGAGGCGCTGCGCGCGCGGGTCGCCGAGGGTGAGTTCTCCGTACGAGTCGACACATAGGGTGGGTGGATGACCAGCGAGGTGGAGCAGACGGCGGCCGCGGCCGAGGCGCTCGGGTACGAGCAGGCGCGCGACGAGCTGATCGAGGTCGTCCGGCGGCTGGAGGCGGGCGGCACGACCTTGGAGGAGTCCCTCGCGCTGTGGGAGCGGGGCGAGGAGCTGGCCAAGGTCTGCCGGCGCTGGCTTGAGGGCGCCCGGGCCCGGCTGGACGCGGCGCTGGCCGAGGAGGCCGAGGCAGAGGGAGCGTCGGGAGCCGGGGGCGAGGAGTAGCGCCCTTCGGCGTCCGTGGGTGTGTGAAGAGGATCACCACACCCCAAGTTTGGTTGAACGTTGAACTTCACTCGCGTACGGTCGGTCCTGTCAGCCGATACGTCCCGAGAAGGTGCACGCATGTCTCTCGTTCTTGACCCCGCCGCCCAGGACCTGCTGTTCCGCGAGGCCCGTACCGCGAACAGCTTCACCGACGAGCCGGTGACCGACGAGCAGGTGCAGGCGATCTACGACCTGGTCAAGTACGGTCCGACCGCCTTCAACCAGACCCCGCTGCGCATCACACTGGTCCGCTCCCCCGAGGCCCGTGAGCGCCTGGTGAAGCACATGGCCGAGGGCAACCAGGCCAAGACCGCCGCCGCCCCGCTGGTCGCGATCCTGTCCGCGGACAACGAGTTCCACGAGGAGCTGCCGCATCTGTTCCCGGCCTTCCCTCAGGCCAAGGACCTCTTCTTCGCCGAGCGCCCGGCCCGCGAGGCCGCCGCCGGGATGAACGCCGCCCTCCAGGCCGCGTACTTCATCGTCGGCGTGCGCGCCGCGGGCCTCGCCGCCGGCCCGATGACCGGCTTCGACTTCGAGGGCGTCCGCAAGGAGTTCCTGGACGACGACCACACCCCGCTGATGGTGGTCAACATCGGCAAGCCGGGCCCGGACGCCTGGTACCCGCGCTCCCCGCGCCTGGAGTTCGACCAGGTCGTCACCACCGTCTGATCCGGTACGCGCACGAGGAAGGCCCCCGGCACATCGCCGGGGGCCTTCCTCCTGTACGGCGGCTCACGCCATCTTCAGCGCCGCCGCCATCTTCGTCAGCTGCGCGAAGGACGCCGTGCCCGTCACGACCGTCGTCGAGCCCTTCGTGCCCTGCAGCACCAGGGCGTCGTACCGGCCGCCCTCGTACCGCCGCCAGGTCCGGCCGTCGATCTCCTCGGTGACCTCGGTCCGCCGGGCGCCCTGGCTCGCCTCCTCTATGAACGTGGACGGCTTCTGCGTGGACTGCTCGACCGCCACGTACTCGCCGTCGGGGCTGTGGTAGCCCAGGTGCCAGGCGTCGGACTCCTCGCCCTGGAAGCGGACGGACGTCGCCTTCCAGGCGCTGGGCAGGCCCTCGGGCGCGGCCACCGGGTAGGAGGCGGCACGGCGCGCGGTGAGCAGCTCGACCCGGTAGTCGACCCGCTTGAGGTCGGGCGCGCGGTCGTCGTGCGGGATGAACAGCCACATCACTCCCGCCGCGAGCATGATGACCCCCAGGGAGAGGATCATGTCCCGGGCCGTCTTCTGCATGCCTTTCGTACCTGCCACGCCCCCTATCGTCGCAGGTCCTCGGCGCGCTCATCCGTTGGGTCCCCTGCTCATTTTGTCTGCCTAACGATAGAGTCGGAGGCAACACCCTCATCCGGCCGTCGTCGTACAGAAAGGTGCGCACCGATGACCGAGCATCATCACTTGCCGTCCGAGCTCGACGTCCCGTCCGAGGCTCCGGACCGCAACCTCGCCATGGAACTCGTCCGGGTGACCGAAGCCGCCGCGATGGCCGCGGGTCGCTGGGTCGGGCGCGGCGACAAGAACGGCGCCGACGGTGCCGCGGTGCGCGCCATGCGGACCCTCGTCTCCACCGTCTCGATGAACGGCGTCGTCGTCATCGGAGAGGGTGAGAAGGACGAGGCCCCGATGCTCTTCAACGGGGAACGGGTCGGTGACGGGACGGGGCCCGAGTGCGACATCGCCGTCGACCCGATCGACGGCACCACGCTGACCGCCAAGGGCATGCCCAACGCGATCGCGGTGCTGGCCGCCGCCGAGCGCGGCTCCATGTTCGACCCGTCGGCCGTCTTCTACATGGACAAGCTGGTCACCGGGCCGGAGGCCGCCGACTTCGTCGACATCGACGCGCCGGTGGCCGTGAACATCCGCCGGATCGCCAAGGCCAAGCGGGCCACGCCGGAGGACGTCACCGTCGTCATCCTCGACCGGCCGCGGCACGAGGGCCTCATCAAGGAGGTCCGTGAGGCCGGCGCGCGCATCAAGCTGATCTCCGACGGCGATGTCGCCGGCTCGATCTACGCGCTGCGCGAGGGCACCGGCGTCGACCTGCTGCTCGGCATCGGCGGCACCCCCGAGGGCATCATCTCGGCCTGCGCCGTGAAGTGTCTGGGCGGCACCATCCAGGGCAAGCTGTGGCCCAAGGACGACGAGGAGCGGCAGCGGGCGATCGACGCCGGGCACGATCTGGACCGTGTGCTGACCACCGACGACCTGGTCTCCGGCGACAACGTCTTCTTCACCGCGACCGGCATCACCGACGGCGAGCTGCTGCGGGGGGTTCGCTATCGCTCCGACTCCGCCACGACGTCGTCCATCGTCATGCGGTCCCGGTCCGGGACGGTGCGGCGGATCGACTCCGAACACCGGCTGAGCAAGCTGCGGGCGTACAGCGCGATCGACTTCGACCGGGCGAAGTAGCGCCCGGGCGGGGGCTGCGGAGCACCGGCGGCTGCGGGTCGGTCGTGGTTGCTCGCGCAGTTCCCCGCGCCCCCTGCGTCGGCGCGGCTCACGGCGCGACAGTGGCGCCCCCGGTGCGGCGGGGGCGCCACTGTCGCGTGCGCACTAACCGGCCGCTGCTATACGGCCCGCCGCCCGGGCCGCCTTCTTCAGCTCCAGCTCGCGGCGGCGCCGCCGGGCCAGGACGACACGGCGTTCGGCGGCGGTGAGGCCGCCCCAGACGCCGTACGGCTCGGGCTGCAGCAGCGCGTGCTCGCGGCACTCGACCATGACCGGGCAGCGCGCACAGACGCGTTTGGCCGCCTCCTCGCGGGACAGCCGGGCAGCGGTGGGCTCTTTGGAGGGGGCGAAGAACAGGCCGGCCTCATCGCGCCGGCACACCGCCTCGGTGTGCCACGGGGCGTCTTGGTCCCTGTCTCGCGCTGGCACCCGCTGGGCCGGAACGGCAGCTACCTGCAGGGACGAATGCGGCGGTTGCAGCACGGTCTACTCCTGACGACGGCTTCGCGAGCGAGAGACGATGCAGCAAGGCTTACCCGCTGTGCGTGCGCCTATGCACTCAGTCCCGGACCACCCGGTCTGCGGGTGAGCATCACCGTTCCGCCGAGGTGACGAGCGCCTGCCGACGTGGTCGAATTCGCAACCGTCAAAGATCCAACTGTTTGCGCAAACCCCTGTCGACCTTGCGCTGCACGCGATCGACCTTGTACTGCACACGATCGAGAATGTCCGCGACGAGCTTGCCCCGCTTGGGCCGCGCCTCGACGCTGCCCAGCACGGCCCAGCCGTCCACGTAGACCACGGGGGCCTGGGGTTCGCCCGAGTCGAGGGTGCGCACCTCGAAGCTGCCGAGCACACCGCCGCCCATGCCGTGCAGCGACACGTTCTCCGGGACGCGGATGTCCACGCTGCCGAAGACGGAGACCGTCTTGATCACGACCTGCTGGTACTCGAAGAGTGCCTCGCTGAGGTCTATCTCGACACTGCCGAAGATCGCGTACGCGTGGATTCGGCGTCCCGCGCGCCAACGGCCCTTGCGGACGGCGCTGCTGAAGACCGCCACCACGTTGTCGTCGGGGTCGGCCGGAAGCGCGCCGGTGGCGGGGCGGTGGGGGGCGGAGGCGGCGGCACGTCCCTGGTGCGCGGCGGGCAGGTCGCGTATGAACACGTCCAGTTCGCCGACCGTCTTGGCGCTCAGCACCCCCTCGACCCGCTCGGCGTGCTCGTCGGCGGTCAGGCGGCCCTCGGCGAGGGCCTCGCGCAGGATGTCGGCGACGCGGTCGCGGTCGGCATCGGAGGCGCGGAGCTCGGAGGCGGCGGGTGCGGGCGCGGTCTGCTTCGGAAGGTCCACGGCAGCAGCGTACCGAAACGCGATAGATCGCGACTACCCCTCGTGGCGCGCTGTGGAAAAGGTCTGCCCACGGAACCCCCATGCCTGTGGAAAACCCGGGCCGGGCGACTGAGCCTTACCTCACGCGCTCGCTGCCGGAGGCAGGTTCTACGCTTATGGACGCCCGCCAACGGAGGCGGCAGCCGTCTGTCGAGTGAGGAATGGGCGACATGCCGAGTAGTTCCCCCCCACCCAACCCAGCATTCGCGTACACCGATCTGCTCCCCATGGGAGAGGACACCACCCCGTACCGGCTGGTGACCTCCGAGGGTGTCTCCACCTTCGAGGCCGACGGGCGGACCTTCCTCAAGGTGGAGCCGGAGGCGCTGCGCAAGCTGGCCGAGGAGGCCATCCACGACATCCAGCACTACCTGCGCCCCGCGCATCTGGCGCAGCTGCGGCGGATCATCGACGACCCCGAGGCGTCGAGCAACGACAAGTTCGTGGCGCTGGACCTGCTGAAGAACGCGAACATCGCGGCGGCGGGTGTCCTGCCCATGTGCCAGGACACGGGCACGGCGATCGTCATGGGCAAGCGCGGGCAGAACGTGCTCACCCAGGGCGGCGACGAGGAAGCCCTGTCCCGCGGCATCTACGACGCCTACACCAAGCTCAACCTGCGCTACTCGCAGATGGCTCCGCTCACCATGTGGGAGGAGAAGAACACCGGCTCCAATCTCCCCGCCCAGATCGAGCTGTACGCGACCGACGGCGGCGCCTACAAGTTCCTCTTCATGGCCAAGGGTGGCGGCTCGGCCAACAAGTCGTTCCTGTACCAGGAGACGAAGGCGGTACTGAACGAGGCCTCCATGATGAAGTTCCTGGAGGAGAAGATCCGTTCGCTCGGTACGGCCGCCTGCCCGCCGTACCACCTGGCCATCGTCGTCGGCGGGACCAGCGCCGAGTACGCGCTGAAGACGGCGAAGTACGCCTCCGCGCACTACCTGGACGAGATCCCCGCCGAGGGCTCGCCGCTGGGGCACGGTTTCCGCGACAAGGAGCTGGAGGAGAAGGTCTTCGAGCTGACGCAGAAGATCGGGATCGGGGCGCAGTTCGGTGGCAAGTACTTCTGCCACGACGTGCGGGTGGTCCGCCTGCCGCGGCACGGCGCGTCCTGCCCGGTCGCGATCGCGGTGTCCTGCTCGGCCGACCGTCAGGCCGTCGCGAAGATCACCGCGGAGGGCGTCTTCCTGGAGCAGCTGGAGACGGACCCGGCGCGGTTCCTGCCGGACACCACGGACGAGCACCTGTCGGACGACGACGTGGTGAAGATCGACCTCAACCAGCCGATGGACGCGATCCTGGCCGAGCTCACCAAGTACCCGGTGAAGACCCGGCTTTCGCTCAGCGGCCCGCTGGTCGTGGCGCGGGACATCGCGCACGCCAAGATCAAGGAGCGGCTGGACGCGGGCGAGGAGATGCCGCAGTACCTGAAGGACCACCCGGTGTACTACGCCGGTCCAGCGAAGACGCCGGAGGGTTACGCCTCCGGTTCCTTCGGCCCGACGACGGCCGGCCGCATGGACTCCTACGTCGAGCAGTTCCAGGCGGCGGGCGGCTCCAAGGTGATGCTGGCCAAGGGCAACCGCAGCAAGCAGGTGACGGACGCGTGCGCGTCCCACGGCGGCTTCTACCTGGGCTCCATCGGAGGCCCGGCGGCCCGCCTCGCCCAGGACTGCATCAAGAAGGTCGAGGTCGTCGAGTACGAGGAGCTCGGCATGGAGGCCGTCTGGAAGATCGAGGTCGAGGACTTCCCGGCGTTCATCGTCGTCGACGACAAGGGCAACGACTTCTTCCAGGACCCGGCCCCCCAGCCGACGTTCACCAGCATCCCGGTGCGGGGGCCCGGCCTCGCCTGACGCCATCTCAGCACCCCGCACAGAGCCCCCGGCACGCCGCCGGGGGCCTGTCGCGTCGGGCGGCCTCACGGCCAGGTGCGGGCGAGGGCCTTGAAGGTGTCCGGGTCGCTGTGGACGGGAATGACGCACACGGGGTGGCCGCCGGGTGCGCGGAGCACGTGGCAGTCGAGCCACTGCGCTGTCTTCACGGCGCCCAGAGCGAGCAGGCGCTCGGTCTCGGCCTGGACGTCGTCGGTTTCGATGTCGATGTGGAAGCGCGGCGCGTCGTCCACGGCCTGCACCGCGGCGACGATCCCGGGCAACGCCTCATGCAGCACGGTGAACTGCGGTTCCGAGGGCACCTGCCGGGCGGGGGCGCCGAGCGCGGCCGACCAGAAGGCAATCGCATCGGCGGTTTCGGCTTCGGGCGTATCGATCAGAACGGCATAAACGCGGCTTCGGTGCATGACTACGCGAGACCTCGAATTGTCGTGGACGGCAGGTGAGTTCCCGGCATGCCGATGGGCGGGCTGCTCGCCTCCGGAGGGGCTCACTGCTGGACAGCGTCAGGCCGTGTGAACGTGCTGCGGGCGGAAGCCAGGGTGGATCACGACGGATGGGGGCGTGTGACGGTGCTGGCGCGGACGATGAGTCGGTGGGGGGCGCGGATTTCCAGGCCGGGGACGGGTGTGGTGCTGCCGATGCGGGTCAGCAGGCGCTCGACGGCCGTTTCGGCGATCATCTTCTTGTCCGGTGAGATGGTGGTGACGGGCGGATTGGAGTAGCGGCCGTCCTCGATGTCGTCGTAGCCGACGACGGCGACGTCTTCGGGGACGCGCAGGCCGCGGAGGGCCAGCGTGTGCAGGGCGCCCAGGGCCACCAGGTCGCTGTAGCAGAACACCGCGTCGGGCGGTTCCTCCAGGTCGAGCAGGTGGGCCATGGCGGTGGCGCCGTCGGAACGGTTGAAGCGCGGGGTGGAGATGATGAGCTCCTCCCGGACGGGCACGCCGGCGCGCTCGTGGGCCAGGCGGTAGCCGCGGGTGCGCAGTTGGGCCGCCTCGCCGGTGCGGTAGGGCTGGTCGCCGATCGCGGCGACGCGGCGCCGGCCGAGGCCGAGCAGGTGCTCGGTGGCCTCCATGGAGGCGGTGACGTCGTCGATGCCGACGTGGTCGAAGCTGCCGTCGCTGACCCGCTCGCCGAGGATGACGAGCGGCAGGCTCGCATCCCGCTCGGACAGGTCGGACTGGGCCAGGCCCAGGGGGCTGAAGATGACGCCGTCGAACAGCAGGGACTGGGAACCGCGGGTGAGGAACCGCCGCTCGTGCTCCGCGTCGCCGTCGGTCTGATCGATCAGGACGTTGTAGCCCCGCACCCGGGCGACGCGGATGATGCCCTGCAGCAGCTCGGCGAAGTACGGCGTGTCCAGGTACGGCACGACCACCGCGATCTGGCCCGAGCGCCCGGCGGCGAGGTTGCGGGCCAGCACGTTGGGCCGGTAGCCGAGCTCGTCCACGGCCCGCTGCACCCGCTCGCGGGTCGCCTCGGACACGGGCGCGTAGCCGTTGACCACGTTGGACACGGTCCGCGCGGAGACGCCGGCGAGCGCCGCGACCTCGCGGAGCGTGACGCCCTTAGACATATGCCACCTTCATCCCGGATGTCGGTTTCAGCGCTGAAAGTTTCCTCGGAGTTACCTCTTGCAGCGTGGCAAGTTCTCGGTTAACACTTTTGCAGCGCTGCAGAGCGTAGCAGAGAGCCCCGGAAGTACTCACGGGGCCAACCAGTAGGAGCCGCAGTGGGAACAGCAACCTCTCACGGGCCGGGATCCGCACCCGTCCTGATGGGGCATCACTCTTTACTCGGCGTTCTCTGAGCGCGCCCGCGCGCTGATCCCACAACTGCCTCTCCTTCTTCACCGACGTCACGCACGCCCACCCTCCCGCGTCCGGCGACGTCCGCCCGCCAGGATCCGTCGGCGGGCTGCCCACCCGAGCCGGCGTACCCGTGTCCCTCGGCCCGCCGACGCCGTACCTCCGTGTGCCCGGCGCCCCTTGGCACACCTCGCTGTACCTCCCCGTGCCTCCGTCCTCCTGCCCCTCAGGCACCCTCATCCAGGAGATCGTCATGTCCTCCAGCAGAAAGTCCAAGCTCCGTTCCGTCCGCAGAACCGCCGTCGCGGCGACCTCGGCCGCACTCGCCGGCGTGCTCCTCGCGGCCTGCGGCGGCGGAAGCGGCGGCGGCAGCGGCAGCAGTGCCGCGAGCAGCGGCCCGGTGCACATCAAGGTGTGGGCCTGGTACCCGCAGTTCAAGCAGGTCGTTGACCAGTTCAACAAGACGCACAAGGACGTCCAGGTCGACTGGGTGCAGGCGGGCGTGGGCCAGGACGAGTACACCAAGCTGAAGACCGCGCTGAAGGCCGGCCAGGGCGCCCCGGACGTCGTCATGCTGGAGTTCCAGGAGCTGCCCACCATCCAGCTCTCCAAGGGTCTGCTCGACATGGGCAAGTACGGCGCGAACGCCGACAAGGGCAACTACGTGGACTGGGCCTGGAAGCAGGTCTCCGACGGTGACCACGTCTACGCCATCCCGGTCGACGGCGGCCCGATGGCGATGATGTACCGGGCCGACCTGTTCAAGAAGTACAAGCTGAAGGTGCCGACGACCTGGGCGGAGTTCAAGGAGGAGGCGGCCAAGCTGCGCAAGGCCGACCCGAAGGCGTACCTGACCGACTTCGGCAGCGACCAGACCGCCGCCGGCTGGCGCCAGGGCCTGACGTGGCAGGCCGGGTCCCGCCCTTACACCTACGCGGCGAGCAAGCTGCCGAACCTCGGGGTCAAGCTCAACGACGACAACGCCAAGAAGGTGTACGAGTACTGGGGCGACCTGGTCAAGAACAAGCTGGTCGACACCCAGTCGTACGCCACCACGGACTTCTACAACGGCCTCAGCAGCGGCAAGTACGCCACCTACATCGCGGCCGGCTGGGGTCCGGGCTACCTCTCCAGCGTCGCCAAGAAGACCGCGGGCAAGTGGCGCGTTGCCCCGCTGCCGCAGTGGACAGCGGGCGGCAACGCCCAGGGGGACTGGGGCGGTTCCACCTTCGCGGTCACCAGCCAGACCAAGCACCCGAAGGAGGCCACCGAGGTCGCCCGGGAGCTGTTCGGCACCTCGGAGGCCGCGTGGAAGATCGGCATCGACCAGGCCTACCTGTTCCCGCTGTCCAACCCGATCCTCAACGGGTCGTACTTCAAGGACAAGAAGTACGACTTCTTCGGCGGGCAGCAGATCAACAAGGTGTTCGTGCCCGCCGCGAACGGCATCGGCGCCTTCGACTGGAGCCCGTTCCAGGACTTCTCCTACAACACCGAGACCAGTGAGGTGGGCAAGGCCCTCCAGGGCCAGACCCCGTGGTCGTCCGTCGCGGACAACGTCCAGCAGCAGGTGACCTCCTACGCGACCAAGCAGGGATTCAAGGTCAGCCAGTAACCGGCCCGAGTCCCCGACTCCCCCCTGCCCCCGCCGGCGGCGCGCGAGCGCCGTACGCCCGCCGCCGGCGGGGGCCCGCCAGACGCGCAAGGAGATGTGATGAGCCTGCTCCGACAGCAGGGACCCGCGGCGGCCGTACCCCTGAACCAACCCGTCACCAAGGCCGGCGGCACCCACGCCGCCGGCCGGAAGGCGGGCCGGCGCAGCGGAAAGCTGTCCGGCCGCACCCGGCACAAGGCCATGGGCCTCCTGCTGGTCACCCCGTTCGGCCTGCTCTTCGCGGCCTTCCTGGTGGCCCCGCTGGCCTACGCCTTCTGGCTGAGCCTGAGGACCTCCACCCTGGTGGGCGGTGACCACTTCAGCTGGTTCGCCAACTACCAGCAGACCTTCACCGACCCGCACTTCCTGTCCGGTGTGCGCCGCGTGGTGCTCTTCGGCGTGGTGCAGATCCCCGTCATGCTGGGGCTCGCCCTGCTCGGGGCGCTGATCATCGACGAGGTCACCAGCCGCCTCGCCAAGGTGTTCCGGATGACGCTGTTCATGCCGTACGCCGTGCCCGCGGTGATCGGCGCGCTGATGTGGGGCTTCCTGTACAGCCCCACCTTCGGCCCGGTGAACTCCCTGAGCAACGCGCTCGGCCTGGGGACGGTCGACCTGCTGGGGCACGGCCTGATGCTGTCCTCGCTCGGCAACATCGTGACCTGGCAGTGGACCGGCTACAACATGATCGTCCTGTACGCCGCCCTCCAGGGCCTGCCCCGCGAGGTGTACGAGGCGGCCAAGCTGGACGGCGCCGGGCAGCTCCAGACGGCCCTGCGCATCAAGGTCCCGATGATCTCCTCGGCGATCGTCCTCACCCTGATGTTCACCATCATCGGCACCCTGCAGTTCTTCACCGAGCCGCGCGTGCTGGAGCCGACCGCCTCCTCGGTGATCACCCCGGACTACACGCCCAACCTGTACGCCTACAACCTCGCCTTCCAGTACTCGGAGTTCAACTACTCCGCCGCCATCTCCTTCTCGCTCGGAGCGGTGGTCTTCATCGGCTCCTACCTCTTCCTGTTCGCCACGCGTAAAAGGAGCGGACTGAAGTGACCACCGCCGCTGCCCCCGTTCCCACCGTCGCCGCCGCCCGGGCGCCCCGCCGTACGTCCTCCGCCCGAGGACGCGTCACCGTCAACGCGGTGATGGTGGCGATGATCCTGTACTTCCTGCTGCCGTTCTGGTGGCTGGCCGTCGCGGCCACGAAGAACAACGACGCGCTGTTCTCCACCGCCGCCCTCTGGTTCCACTCGCCGGCCTCCTTTCTCGACAACCTCCAGCAGCTGTTCACGTACGACGACGGCGAGTACCTGCGCTGGATGGGCAACACCGCGATCTACGCCGGCGTCAGCGGTGTCGGTGCCACCACGGTCGCGACCTTCGCCGGGTACGCCTTCGCCAAGTACCGCTTCCCCGGCCGGAACCTGCTCTTCTCCAGCCTGCTCGGCGCCATCATGGTCCCGGCGACCGCGCTGGCCATCCCCACCTACCTGCTGCTGAGCAAGGTGGCGCTGACCAACACCATGTGGGCGGTCATCCTGCCCTCGCTGCTCAACCCGTTCGGCGTCTACCTGGTGCGGGTGTACGTGCAGGAGTCCCTGCCGGACGAACTGCTGGAGGCCGCCCGCGTGGACGGCGCCGGCGAGATGCGGGTGCTGTTCAACGTGGCGCTGCCGACGCTGAAGCCCGCGCTGGTGACCGTGCTGCTGTTCTCCATGGTCGGCACCTGGAACAACTTCTTCCTGCCGCTGGTGATGCTGAACAACGACAAGCTGTTCCCGCTCACCGTCGGCCTGCAGTCCTGGTACCAGGGAGCGCTGATCCAGTCCGGCGCCAACGCGCTGTTCACCCTCGTCATCGCGGGTTCTCTCGTGGCGATCCTCCCGCTGATCGTCGCCTTCCTGCTCCTGCAGCGGTACTGGCGCGGCGGTCTGACCGTCGGAAGCCTCAAGTAGCCCTGCTTTCCTCTTCTTCTTCTCGCGCACCTCCCGGAGCGACCTTCATGCTGCACGCCTCCCTGACCGTCGACCCCGCCTTCCGCGTCGCCGACGTGAGTCCCCGTACCTTCGGCTCGTTCGTCGAGCACATGGGCCGCTGCGTCTATACCGGCATCTACGAGCCCGGCCACCCGCTGGCCGACGAGGACGGCCTGCGCCGGGACGTCCTGGACCTGGTGCGCGAGCTGGGCGTGACCACCGTGCGCTACCCGGGCGGCAACTTCGTCTCCGGCTTCCGCTGGGAGGACAGCGTCGGCCCGGTCGCCGACCGCCCCACCCGCCTGGACCTCGCCTGGCACAGCACCGAGACCAACGCCTTCGGCCTGCACGAGTTCCACCGCTGGGCCCAGAAGGCCGGCGTCGAGCCGATGATGGCCGTCAACCTCGGAACCCGGGGGGTACAGGAGGCCCTGGACCTGCTCGAGTACTGCAACCACCCGGGCGGCACCGCCTGGTCCGACCAGCGGATCAGGAACGGCGCCCCCGACCCCTTCGGCATCCGCATGTGGTGCCTGGGCAACGAGATGGACGGCCCCTGGCAGACCGGCCACAAGACGGCCCGGGAGTACGGCCGCATCGCCGCCGAGACCGGCCGGGCCATGCGCATGGTCGACCCCGGACTGGAACTGATCGCCTGCGGCAGCTCCAGCTCCTCGATGCCGACCTTCGGCTCCTGGGAGGCCACCGTCCTGGAAGAGGCCTACGAGCAGGTCGACTACATCTCCTGCCACGCCTACTACGAGGAGCTCGACGGCGACCTCGGCAGCTTCCTGGCCTCCGGCGTCGACATGGACCACTTCGTGGAGTCCGTGGTCTCCACCGCCGACCACGTCCGAGCCAAGCTGCGGCAGAAGAAGCGGATCAACCTCTCCTTCGACGAGTGGAACGTCTGGTACCTGTCCCGCTTCGAGTCCCAGGACAAGCCCACCGACTGGGCCGTGGCCCCCCGGGTCATCGAGGACGAGTACAACGTCGCCGACGCCGTCGTGGTCGGCGGGCTGCTGATCAGCCTGCTGCGGCACAGCGACCGCGTCACCGCGGCCTGCCTCGCCCAGTTGGTCAACGTCATCGCGCCCATCCGCAGCGAGCCCGGCGGCCCGAGCTGGCGGCAGACCACCTTCCACCCCTTCGCCCAGGCGGCCCGCCACGCCCGCGGCACCGTCCTGCGGACCGAACCGGTCGCGCCGGTGTACGAGACAAAGCGGTACGGCGAGGTCCCCGTCGTCGACGCCGTCGCCACGCACCTCGCCGGCGCCGACGGGGCCGACGAGCTCACCGTCTTCGCCGTCAACCGGCATCAGAGCGAGAACGTCGAACTCGCCCTCGACCTGCGGGCGTTCCCCGGCTACGTCCCCGTGGAGCACTCGGTGCTGAGCGACCCCGACCTCCGCGCCACCAACACCCAGGACGACCCCGACCGCGTGCGCCCGAACGAGGCCGGCACCGGTTCCGTCACCGACGGACGGCTCACCGCGAGCCTGCCGCCCGTCTCCTGGAACGTCATCCGGCTGCGCCGCGCCGGCTGACACACCCCTCGGACACCCGCCGCTCCCCACCCCCTTGTTTCTCCCCCCGGAGCGGCGGGCCCCGCACCACCCCCTCTTCCCGGACATTCCTTGGGAGCCGCCATGTCCACCACCAGGGAAGGCGCCAGACACCGCGCCGTACCCCGACCCCAGGCGATCACGCTGCTGCTGGCCCTGCTCGCAGCCGCCGTCGCCCTCGTCCTGCCCGCCTCCGGCCAGGCGCACGCGATCTCGCGCGCGACCCAGACGATGTACACCTCACCGTCGACCGCCCCGTCGCCCGGCGCGCTCTACCCGCGCGGCCTGCGCCTGCAGTACAGCGGATCGTCCAACGGCACCATGCTCGCCACGTTCGAGCAGTACAGCTCCGGCACCCCCGTCTTCCCGATCTACCGCAGCACCGACAACGGCAACAGCTGGACGCAGATCTCCAGCATCTCCGACACCCACAACGGCTTCGGCATGCGCTACCAGCCGCAGCTGTACGAACTGCCCACGCAGATCGGCAACTTCCCGGCCGGCACGATCCTCGCCGCGGGCAACTCCATCCCGAACGACCTGTCCTCGACCGAGCTGGACCTGTACGCCAGCACCGACCACGGCATGACCTGGTCGTTCGTCAGCAGCATCGCCCAGGGCGGCAGGGCCGACGTCACCAACGGCGAGACCCCGGTGTGGGAGCCGTTCCTGATGGTGTCCGGCTCCAAGCTGATCGTGTACTACTCCGACCAGCGTGACCCCAACCACGCCCAGAAGATCGTCCACCAGACCACCACCGACGGCATCACCTGGTCCTCGGTCGTGGACGACGTTGCCATGCCGACCTACACCGACCGCCCCGGCATGCCGGTCGTCGCGCAACTGCCCAACGGCAACTACGTGATGACGTACGAGTACGGGGGCGCACCCGAAGGCAACTTCGCGGTCTACTACAAGATCTCCTCCAACCCCGAGGCGTTCGGCTCCGTCACCGGCACCGTCCTGAGGTCCACCGACGGGTACGTGCCCACCAGCGCGCCGTTCATCACCTGGCTTCCCACCGGCGGTCCCAACGGCACCCTGGTGGTCAGCGGCCAGAGCACCACCGACCTCTTCCTGAACACGCAGAACGGCGCGGCGGGCGCCTGGACGCGCATCGCCTCCACCGTCCCCCGCGGCTACAGCCGCGGCATGGTCCCCCTCGCCGACGGCCACAGCCTGGAGATCTTCAGCGCGGGCGTGGTCAGCAACACCGTCAAGAACCCGGTCACCTACGGCACCATCGACCTGGGCGGCGGCATCTCCGACGGTGCCACCTACACCATGTCCAACGCCAACAGCCACCTGATGCTGACCATCGTCGGCGGCACCACCACCAACGGCACCTTCGCCACCCAGCAGAACGCCGACAACGCCACCGACCAGCAGTGGAAGTTCGTCCAGCAGCCGTCGGGCTACTTCAAGATCTTCAACGTGGCCAGCGGCAAGCTCCTGGGCGTGCAGAACGCCTCCACCGCCAACGGCGCCAAGGTCCTGCAGTGGGACGACAACGGCACCCTCGACCACGAGTGGGCCGTCGCCCCGAACCCGGCGGGCGGCTTCACCGCCACCAACCGCAACAGCGGTAAGTACCTGGAGATCCCCAGCGCCTCCACCACCGTCGGCACCGCCGCGGGACAGTGGGACAACACCGGCTGCGCCTGCCAGCGCTGGAACCTCACCCAGACCGCCCTGCCGAACCTGGCCACCGGCCAGTACCGCCTGATCAACAAGAACAGCGGCAAGTTCCTGGAGATCCCCGGCGCGTCCACCACGGTGGGCAAGCAGGCCGGCCAGTGGGTGAACACCGCCAACAACTGCCAGCTGTGGACCTTCACGGCGCAGAGCGGCGGGGCGTGGACCGTGAAGAACGTCAACAGCGGTCTGTTCCTCGACAACAACGGTTCGACCTCGGCCGGCGCGGCCGTCGTCCAGAACTCGTCGTCCACCGCGAACGGCCAGAAGTGGACGCTCACGGACGCCGGCAACGGCTACTTCAAGCTCGTCAACGTCGGCAGCGGCCTGGTGGCGGACGTCGCCTCGGCCTCCACCGCCAACGGCGCGCTGATCGTCCAGTCGGCGGACAACGGAGCCGACGACGAACTCTGGCAGATCGCCCGGGTCAACTGACCCGTTCCTTGGAGACCGGGGCCCGGATCTCGGCCGGGCCCTGGTCAGTTCTCGCCATCTGACTTGAAGTTTGCCAGCCGAAAACCCGAACATCGCTCGATATTTCGAACAGTGGGGGTAAATATGCGCGTGTATGTGAAAGAGGAGGTGCCGCTGTGAATCCAGAAGCCTGTGTTGTCGGCGTCGACTATGGAACCCTGTCCGGCCGTGCCGTCGTCGTCCGCGTCCGAGACGGCGCGGAGCTCGCGTCGGCGGAGCACGCTTACTCCCACGCCGTCCTGGACCGCACCCTGCCCGATGGCACCGGGCTGCCCCCCGACTGGGCCCTGCAGGTCCCCTCGGACTACATCGATGTCCTGCGCACCGCCGTACCCGAGGCCCTCGCCCGCGCCGGAGTGGAGCCCGGGCAGGTGATCGGTATCGGTACCGACTTCACCGCGTGCACGGTCCTGCCGACGCTCGCCGATGGCACCCCGCTGTGCGAGCTGCCCGAGTACAACGCCCGTCCGCACGCCTACGTCAAGCTGTGGCGTCACCACGCCGCCCAGGGCCAGGCCGACCGGATCAACGCGCTGGCCGCCGAACGCAAGGAGCCGTGGCTGGAGCGGTACGGCGGGAAGATCTCCTCGGAGTGGGAGTTCGCCAAGGCGCTCCAGGTCCTGGAGGAGGATCCGGAGATCTACCAGCGCACCGAGCGGTGGGTGGAGGCGGCGGACTGGATCGTGTGGCGGCTGTGCGGGAGGTACGTCCGCAACGCCTGCACGGCCGGTTACAAGGGCCAGTACCAGGACGGGGTCTACCCCTCCCGGGCCTACCTGGAAGCGCTCAACCCGGGCTTCGCCGACTTCGTGACGGAGAAGCTGGACCAGCCGATCGGCCGGCTCGGCGACGCGGCCGGAGTGCTGACCGCTGAGGCGGCCGCCTGGACGGGGCTGCCGGAGGGCATCGCGGTGTGCGTCGGCAATGTCGACGCCCACGTCACCGCCCCCGCCGCGGCTGCCGTGGAGCCGGGGCAGATGGTGGCCATCATGGGCACCTCGACCTGCCATGTGATGAGTTCCGACCAGCAGGGCGTGGTGCCGGGCATGTGCGGTGTCGTCGACGGCGGCATCCTGCCCGGGCTGTGGGGATACGAGGCCGGGCAGAGCGGTGTGGGTGACATCTTCGCCTGGTTCGTGCGCACCGGTTTCCCCGCGGAGTACGCCGAGCGGGCCGCGGCCGCAGGCCAGAACGCGCACGAGTACCTCACCGCTCTGGCGGCGGGACAGAAGGTGGGCGAGCACGGTCTGATCGCGCTGGACTGGCACAGCGGCAACCGCTCGGTGCTGGTCGACCACGACCTGAGCGGCGTGGTCGTCGGCCAGACCCTGTCGACCCGTCCGGAGGACATCTACCGGGCCCTGCTGGAGGCCACCGCCTTCGGCACCCGCACCATCATCGACGCCTTCGAGGACGCCGCCGTGCCGGTGAAGGAGCTGATCATCGCGGGCGGTCTGACGAAGAACGCGCTGCTCATGCAGATCTACGCCGATGTCACCCGCCGCCCGCTCGGCGTCATCGGCTCCACCCAAGGCCCGGCGCTGGGCGCGGCCATGCACGCGGCCGTCGCCGCGGGGGCGTTCCCCGACATCCGGGCGGCCGCGCAGGCCATGGGCAAGGCCGAGCGCGGGGTGTACCTGCCCGACCCGGAGCGGGCGGCGGCTTATGAGCGCCTGTACGCCGAGTACCGGGTGCTGCACGACTACTTCGGCCGCGGCACCAACGACGTCATGCACCGCCTGCGCCGCATCCGCGCCGAGGCCCTGGCCTGAACCCTCCCGTCTTGTGAAAGGACCCCATCATGACGACTGCCACGAACCTGTACGAGGGCCAGGAGATCTGGTTCCTGACCGGCAGCCAGCACCTGTACGGCGAGGAGACCCTGGCCCAGGTCGCCCATCAGTCCCGCCAGATCGCCGAACGCCTCGACGCGGCCGGCGAGATGCCCCTGAAGATCGTGTGGAAGCCGGTCCTGACCGACGCGGAGTCGATCCGCCGGCTGTGCCTGGAGGCCACCGCCTCCGACGTATGTGTCGGCGTGATCGTGTGGATGCACACCTTCTCCCCGGCCAAGATGTGGATCGCCGGACTGAGCGCGCTGGACCGGCCGGTGCTGCACCTGCACACCCAGTACAACCTGTCGCTGCCCTGGTCGAGCATCGACATGCACTTCATGAACCTCAACCAGGCCGCCCACGGGGACCGCGAGTTCGCCCACATCGAGGCCCGCGTCGGCGTCAGCCGCAAGATCGTCGCCGGACACGCCACCGACCCCAGGGTCGTCGGCCGCATCGCCGCCTGGACCCGGGCCGCGGCCGGGCGCCACGCCGCCCGCACCCTGCGCCTGGCCCGCTTCGGCGACAACATGCGCGAAGTCGCCGTCACCGAGGGCGACAAGGTCGAGGCACAGCTGCGGTTCGGGTACTCCGTGAACACCTACGGCGTCAACGACCTCGTCGCCGTCGTCGACGCCATCGAGGACAAGGCGGTGGCCGAACTCGCCGCCGAGTACGTCGAGGCCTACCACGTGGTGCCCTCCCTGCGCCCCGGCGGCATCCGCCACGACTCCCTGCTGTATGCCGCGCGCCTTGAACTGGGCCTGCGCGCCTTCCTCACCGAGGGCGGCTTCACCGCCTTCACCACCAACTTCGAGGACCTGGGCGGCCTGCGCCAACTGCCCGGCATAGCCGTCCAGCGGCTGATGGCCGACGGCTACGGATTCGGCGGCGAAGGCGACTGGAAGACCTCCGCACTGCTGCGCACCATGAAGGTCATGGGCGCCGGACGCCCCGGCGGCACCTCGTTCATGGAGGACTACACCTACCACCTCGGCCCCGGCGCCCCGCGCATCCTCGGCGCCCACATGCTGGAGGTCTGCCCCTCCATCGCCGCCGACCGCCCCAGCTGCGAGATCCACGCCCTGTCCATCGGCAACCGCGAAGACCCCGTCCGCCTCGTCTTCGATGCCGCCGAGGGACCCGCCGTCGTCGTCGGCCTGGCCGACCTCGGCGACCGCTTCCGCCTCACCGCCAACGCCGTGGACGTCGTCGCCCCCAGCCAGCCCCTGCCCCAGCTTCCCGTCGCCAGAGCCGTGTGGAAGCCCCGCCCCTCACTGGCCGAATCGGCCGAGGCCTGGCTCCTGGCGGGCGCGCCCCACCACACCGTGCTCAGCTCGGCCGTGGACGTCGAAACCCTGACCGACTTCGCCTCCATGACGGGAGTGGAGCTGTTGATGATCGACGAGAACACCACCCCCGATCAGCTCGCCAAGGAAATCCGCTGGAACGCGGCGTACCACCGCCTGGCCCAGGCTCTGTGAGAAGGGAACCGACGATGACCACAGATGTCCGGCAGGGCCTGCGCCAGGAGGTCCTGGACGCCAACCTGGCCATCCCTCAGGTCGGCCTCGCCACTCTGACCTGGGGCAACGTCAGCGGAGTCGACCGCGAGGCCGGGGTGTTCGTCATCAAACCCTCCGGCGTCCCCTATGAGGACCTCACCATCGACCACCTGGTGACCGTACGCCTGTCCGACGGCGAGGTCGTCGACGGCCGCCTGCGACCCTCCACCGACACCGAGACCCATCGCTGCCTGTACCTGGCCTTCCCCTCCATCGGCGGCGTCACCCACACCCACTCCACCCACGCCGTCGCCTTCGCGCAGGCGTACCGGGACATCCCCGTCCTCGGCACCACCCACGCCGACACCTTCAACGGCCCCGTCCCCGTCACCCGCGTCCTCACCCCGGAGGAATGCGCCAAGGACTACGAGTACAACACTGGTCGCGTCATCGTGGACCTGCTCGACGCCGACGACCAACGCGCGGTCGAGGTCCCCGCCGCCCTCGTCGCCGGCCACGGCCCCTTCACCTGGGGTGCCACCGCCCGCAAGTCCCTGGAGCACGCGATCATCTGCGAGGCCGTCGCCGACATCGCCCTGCACACCATGTCCCTGAACCCGGCAGCTCCTCCGCCGCCGCACCTGCTGAACCGGCACTACACCCGCAAACACGGCCCCGACGCCTACTACGGCAACCCCGGCCTGGCAGCCGCCCCATGACCCACCAGCCCACGACGGACAGTCCTCACCCCGGCGTGTACGTCGGGAAGGCGGACCACGACGCGGCACTGGACCACGGATGGCTGCTCGGGCACTTCAAGGACGCGGACGACCCGCGCCACACCGAAGCGGTGGAGGTCAAATGGGGTGTCCATCCCCGGGGCGACACACGTGCGCAGTGGGTGACGGGCGAGGTCCGGACGGCACTCCTGGTACTCGTCAGCGGCCGGTTCCGCCTGGACTTCCCGGGCAGCAGTGTCGTCCTGCGGGAGCGCGGCGACTACATCCTGTGGGGCCCCGGAGTCGATCACTCGTGGTACGCCGAGGAGGACTCCACCGTGCTCACGGTGCGGTGGCCGTCCGTGCCCGGTTACGCCGCCCGGCCGCAGGCGGAGGAGCGGCGGCCGCGGTGAGAACACCCGGGCGGCGCAGGATGCGGAACATCGCCGCCCGTCCGATCGCTATAGCCGGTATGAGCGACGAATACCGCATCGAACACGACTCCATGGGTGAGGTACGCGTCCCGGCGGACGCCAAGTGGAGGGCCCAGACCCAGCGGGCCGTGGAGAACTTCCCCGTCTCGGGACAGCGCATCGAGCGGGCCCACATCGAGGCCCTCGCCCGCATCAAGGGCGCCGCGGCGAAGGTGAACGCCCGGCTGGGAGTGCTCGACAAGGACATCGCGGTGGCGATCCAGGAGGCGGCCGACGAGGTGGCCCTGGGCAAGTGGGACGAGCACTTCCCGGTCGACGTGTTCCAGACGGGGTCCGGCACCTCGTCCAACATGAACACCAACGAGGTCCTCGCCACCCTCGCCAGTGAGCGGCTCGGCCGGGACGTCCACCCCAACGACCATGTGAACGCGTCCCAGTCCTCCAACGACGTCTTCCCGTCCTCCATCCACATCGCCGCCACGGCCGCCGTCACCCGGGACCTGATCCCGGCCCTGGACCACCTCGCCGGCGCCCTGGAGCGCAAGGCCGAGGAGTTCGCGGACGTCGTGAAGTCGGGGCGGACGCACCTGATGGACGCCACGCCCGTCACCCTGGGGCAGGAGTTCGGCGGCTACGCCGCCCAGATCCGCCACGGCATCGAACGCCTGAACTCTTCCCTCCCCCGGCTCGCCGAACTCCCCCTCGGCGGCACGGCCGTGGGGACCGGCATCAACACCCCGCCCGGCTTCTCCGCCGCGGTCATCGACGAGGTCGCCCGTGCCACGGGGCTGCCGCTCACCGAGGCGCGCAACCACTTCGAGGCGCAGGGCGCCCGGGACGGCATCGTGGAGACCAGCGGACAGCTGCGGACCATCGCCGTCGGGCTGACAAAGATCGCCAACGATCTGCGGTGGATGTCCTCCGGTCCCCGCACCGGGCTCGCCGAGATCACCCTCCCCGACCTCCAGCCGGGGTCCTCGATCATGCCGGGGAAGGTGAATCCGGTCATCCCGGAGGCCGTGCTCATGGTGGCCGCGCAGGTCGTCGGCAACGACGCCACCGTCGCCACCGCCGGGGCCGCCGGCAACTTCGAGCTCAACGTGATGCTGCCGGTCATCGCCAAGAACGTGCTGGAGTCCATCCGGCTGCTGAGCAACGTCTCCCGGCTCCTCGCCGACCGCACCGTCGACGGAATCGTCGCGAACCGGGAACGAGCGCGTGAATACGCCGAGTCCTCGCCTTCCGTGGTGACTCCGCTCAACAAGTACATCGGCTACGAAGAGGCCGCGAAGGTCGCCAAGAAGGCGCTGGCCGAGCGGAAGACGATCCGTCAGGTCGTAGAGGAGAGCGGCTACGTCGACCGGGGGGACCTCACCGCCGAGCAGCTCGACGAGGCGCTGGATGTCCTGCGGATGACACGCCCGTAACCGATCACGCCCCAGCGTGAACCGTGACGCGCACCGCAGCGTCGTATGCCCATGACACCTAATATCTGTGCATGGCAGACGGTGATGTGGTGAGTACGGAAGTGGAAGCGGGCGGGACGACGAGCTTCTGGGCGCCCGGGACACAGATCCTGTGGCGGTACCGGGTCAACGGTGGCGAACGCTTCCACATCGCGCGTCCCGTCACCGTCGTACGCGACGACGCCGAGCTGCTCGCCGTATGGATGGCGCCGGGCACCGAGTGTGTGAAGCCGGTCCTCGCCGACGGCACGCCCGTGCACCTGGAGCCGCTCGCGACGCGCTACACCAAGCCGCGGACGGTGCAGCGCGACCGCTGGTTCGGTACGGGCGTGCTGAAGCTGGCGCGTCCCGGAGAGCCCTGGTCGGTGTGGCTGTTCTGGGAGCCGGGCTGGCGGTTCAAGAACTGGTACGTGAACCTTGAGGAGCCGCTCGCCCGCTGGGACGGCGGGGTCGACTCCGAAGACCACTTCCTGGACATCTCGGTCCAGCCCGACCGGAGTTGGCACTGGCGGGACGAGGACGAGTTCGCGCAGGCCCAGCGGGACGGACTGATGGACACCCAACTGGCCGAAAAGGTACGGAATGCCGGGCGGGCCGTCGAGGAAGTGATCCGAGCCTGGGGTCCGCCGTTCTCGGATGGCTGGCAGCACTGGCGCCCGGATCCGTCCTGGGCGGTACCGTCACTTCCGGAGGACTGGGACCGCACGCCCGCGCATGTGTCCTCATGAGACCCTTGCTGCGCCCCCGGGCAAGAAACGTAGGATCGTCCTCCGCAAGGGCGCGTAGCGGCAACTACCGGAGCGCGCGCTGAGCTTGACCGAACGTCACCGAGGGGCGGCTGGACGTGATCGAGGGGTACGAGGGCAGGATCGGTACGGGGCGCAGACGGCCCGCCGATGGCACAGGAACAGCCTCTGACCACGCGGGAATTCCGTTCCTGGGGCAGGTATTGCGGGTATCGGGTTCTCTGCGGGACGAACTGCACGCGCGGCGCACGGCCCTGTCCTCACCTTCCCGTCGTCCGCCCGCAGGGCGAGCCTCGCGGTGTCTGGTGCGTGCAGCCGCAGAGCGAGAAGGTGGCTGGGGGTCCCCCCTGCGGAGCAGGCGGGAATTTGAGGACAGGGCCGTGGCCCCGGACGGATGGATTCGACACGCGTGACGGAGCACCCGACCTCCTTCGAGCGCCCCCAGGCGGGCGTCGACCCCGCGGATCCCCGCGGGGCGCTCCTGCATACCCCGGTGCCCCAGCGCACCACCGGCACCACGGCCTTACCAGCACAGGCGCGCACCGGCGAGACACCGCCGGACACGACGGCGCCGGGTCAGGGGCCCATCGGTGCCACCGAGCACTCCCAGCCGGGCGCCGAGCAGGCCCCCGAGTCCGACATGCACCGTCCGCGGCCCGCTTCCGAGAGCATTCCGGTCCAGCCGGGTGCCGAGCAGGACGGGGCCGAGGCGCCGGAAGGCCAGGAGCGGCGCAGCGGCCAGGGTCTGCCGCCGGGCAGGCCGACGCCGATGCGGCGGGACGGGGACCGGCTGCGGTTCGTGGGTGCCGCGACGCGGCGGATCGCCCGGGGCATGGACCTGGACGAGATCGTGATGGGGCTGTGCCGGGCCACTGTGCCCACCTTCTCCGACGCGATCCTCGTCTACCTGCGCGAGCCCCTGCCGGTCGGCGACGAGCGGCCGACCGGACCGCTGGTGCTGCGGTTGCGCCGCACCGACCGGATACCGGCGGAACGCGACACCGAGGGCGGGTTCATGCCCGCGCTCCAGCCGGAGCCGAACGAGCTGGACGCGGTCGGCAGCGAGCTGTGCGAGGTACGGCCCGGCAGTGCGCTCGCCGAGGTGCTGCGCGGGGTGCGCCCGGTCTTCACGGACGCGCCCGCCGCCCGTGCCGCCCTGCCCGAGCTGCTGGGCGACGGCGGTGAGTTCGCCGTTCCTCCGGGGCAGCGCGCCATCCTGGCGCCGTTGCGCGGCCGGCGCCGGGTGATCGGTGCGGCGCTGTTCCTGCGCCGACCGGAACGTATCGCCTTCGAGGCCGACGACCTGCTGGTGGCCGCCCAGCTGGCCACGCACAGCGCCCTCGGCATCGACAAGGCCGTGCTGTACGGCCGTGAGGCGTACATCGCCGACGAGCTGCAGCGCACCATGCTGCCGGAGACCCTGCCGCGCCCGACGGGCGTCCGCCTGGCCGCCCGCTACCTGCCGGCCGCCGAGACCGCGCGCGTCGGCGGCGACTGGTACGACGCCATCCCGCTGCCCGGCAGCCGGGTCGCCCTCGTCGTGGGCGACGTCATGGGCCACTCCATGACCTCCGCCGCGATCATGGGCCAGCTGCGCACCACCGCGCAGACCCTCGCCGGGCTCGACCTGCCGCCCCAGGAGGTCCTGCACCACCTCGACGAACAGGCCCAGCGGCTCGGCATCGACCGCATGGCAACCTGCCTGTACGCGGTGTACGACCCGGTCTCGCACCGCATCACCATCGCCAACGCCGGCCATCCGCCGCCCGTCCTGCTGCACCTGGGCGGCCGGGCCGAGGTGCTGCGCGTCCCGGCGGGCGCGCCCATCGGGGTCGGCGGCGTCGACTTCGAGGCCGTGGAGCTGGACGCCCCGGCCGGGGCCACGCTCCTGCTGTACACGGACGGTCTGGTCGAGTCCCGCCTCAGGGACGTGTGGACCGGCATAGAGCAGCTGCGCGAGAAGCTCGCCGCGACCGCGCAGCTGACCGGACCCGACCATCCGCCGCCGCTGGAGGCGCTGTGCGACGAGGTGCTGGACATGCTCGGCCCCGGCGACCGGGACGACGACATCGCGCTGCTCGCCGCCCGCTTCGACGGCATCGCGCCGAGCGACGTGGCGTACTGGTTCCTGGAGCCGGAGGACGCCGCCCCCGGCCGGGCGCGGCGCCTGGCCCGCCGTGCCCTGGCCCGCTGGGGCCTGGAGGAGCTCACCGACTCCGTGGAACTGCTGGTCAGTGAGGTCGTCACCAACGCCGTCCGCTACGCCTCCCGCCCGGTCACGCTCCGCCTGCTGCGCACCGACGTGCTGCGCTGCGAGGTCGGCGACGACGTGCCGCAGCTGCCGCGGCTGCGGCAGGCGAGGGCCACGGACGAGGGCGGACGCGGGCTGTATCTGGTCAACAGGCTGGCCAGGCGGTGGGGCGCGACCCGGCTCAGTACGGGCAAGGTCGTCTGGTTCGAACTGAACCGCGGCTGACCCGCCACAGCGACGGCGGAGCGCACCCGGCCGAACCCACGGCCGGGTGCGCTCCGCGCTGGGCACCCGGGTGACAGGGGATGATCCGAACGACAGGGCCGGTCCCGCCTGTTCGGGTGGCATTTGCGGTCGGCCGGGGCAAGGCGCGTTGCGTGGCGGGGTTCCGGCGCCTGGAATGACTCGCCGGTGCTCCTGAGGTCCGAGCACCCCCAGCCACACCCGGGAGGATGCATGCCCTTTTCCACTGTCCGCCGCGCCGTGACCGCCGGCGTCCTGACCACCGCTTTGACGTTCGCCCTGTCGGCGCAGGCCTCGGCAGACGTCGGCGACGAGGACATCGTGCGGGTGAGGTTCACGGGTGTCACCAAGTACGACGCGCGCCCCAAGCACGTCACCAAGGGCGCCAGCTGGGTCAGCTACCTGCATCTGTACACGCCCGACAACAAGTTCGTCGGCGACGCCGGCTCGCGGTGCAGCGCCGTCACGGTCACCACCAACCGGGTGACCACCCAGTGCACGCGGGTGCTGCGCATGAAGGAGGGCGAGATCCACCTTCACGACATGATCGGCCGCGAGGGCAAGGAGACCATCACGGCCAAGACCGCCATCGTGGGCGGCACGGGCATCTACAACGACGCCGAGGGCGAGGGATACATCACCCTGAAGGGCGACCACGTCTACTTCGACCTCCACGTCGATGACTGAGCGGTACGCCTCGCCCGAGGGCCGGCCGGCCGCTGCGCTGCCCGAGTGGTGCGCGCGATCCGGCCACGCGGGGCGCGTCGCCCTGCGGGAACGAACTGCCTGGAATGACTCGCCCCTGCTCCGGAAGGCCTGGAGCACTCTGTACGGCCTGGAGGTCCCGTGATCAAGTCGGTTGTCCGTGGCATCGTCGTCACCGCCCTCACCACCACGATCGCCCTGCTCCCGGCAACGGCACAGGCCGAGGAGTCGGACGAGGACAACGACATCGAGAGGATCGAGCTCACCGGCGTCAACTGGTTCGACACGACGCCGGTGGACATCCGGACCGGCGACAGCTGGGTGACCCGTACGGACCTGTACGCCGAGAAGAAGACGCGGAAGCCGAACGGACGGCGGCTGCAGTACGCCGGTGACGGTCAGGCGGAGTGCAGCGCGGTCCAGGTCCAGGGCAACCAGGTGACGGCGCTGTGCACCCGCGTCCTGAGCCTGCCCAAGGGGACGCTGACGCTCAGCGACATGATCAGATACAGCCCGCGGGAGCCCTTGACGGCCAAGACCGCCATCACCGGCGGCACCGGCCACTACCGCTCCGCCTACGGTGACGGCTACATCACCCTGGACGGCCGGTACAGCCACTGGAAGCTCAACGTCGACGAGTGAGGCGCGGTCGGCCCTGCCGGTGCGGAGGACGCCGTTCGCGTCCGCCGCGCCGGCGCCGTTTCTGAGCTCTCAGTCGTTGATGCCGGAGGTCTTCTCGATGAGGCGCGTGAAGACGATGAGGGCCCCCATGGCGGGGAGGAGGCTGGCCATCGTCCACATGATGAAGAATCCCGCTGCCGCTCCGAAGGTCATGCGGATGGGTGTCGGGGCATCGTCGGACATCCCGGCCACGATCAGCAGGAAAATGGTGGACAGAACCCCCATGGCGACAATGGTGAAGAACGGCCACAGGTAATTGGTGATGGGCAGGATGCCCGCTCTCCTGGCTTTGCGCAGGAAATTGTTGTCGCAGGCGCGCGTGATCATCGCGAGGATGCCGAACACGGCTCCGATGATGACACCCACCATGGAGACGGCGACGCCCAGCACCTCGTCCATCGGCAGGTCGTCGTCATGGCCGAGCCAGGCTCCCCCCGCCCCGCCCAGGATCGCCCCCAGCGGCTCCCCCCACCACCCGCTCCGCAGGCTCACGTGCACCAGCCCGGTGAACTCCTTGAAGTACTTGTCCCCCAAGGTGCGTCCGCTGGGTTCCTCCGGATACGAGCCGAAGCCTGTCCGCTTTTCCGCACCCATCAGGGCCCACCCACTGCCGACCGGTCCTCACGGCTTGGGCACGATGCCGGAAGCGTTGTTCCTGCGCTTCTCCGCTTCTATTTCCGATCCGTACGTGCTCATCTCCCGTATGGCGTCGTACAGCGAGGCGCAGCGCTCGTCGGCAGTTTCCGCCTCTGACTCCTCTTCCGGAATGTCAGTGGCCTGGCCGATGGGCGTGAGCGTGATCCTCGGGTCGAAGTCACGTGTGCCGGCCGTGTGCTCACCGAGTTCTCGAAGAGAGCGGTCCATTGCTCGTGCCACCTTTCATGCGCGTGCCGGACGGCGCACCCGGAATGGGCGGAAACATGCGCTCCACGATAAGCCGGTGCGGTTGACCGGGCCCGTCATGGCGACATTCGGGTGAACAACAGATGAACGCCGGGTGCCCGGCATGCCGCCGGGCACCCGCTGTGCTACTGACTCTCGTGCCGCTGACCCTGGTGCTACTGGTCCTCGCCCGGTTGGACGGGATCCCGGGGGATGCCGTCGCTCGGCGGTTTCGTCGTCGGCGTCTGGGTCGGCGTCTGCGTGGGTGTCTGGGACGGCGTCTGGGACGGCGTCTGGGACGGCGTCTCGGACGGCGTCGGCGCCTGAGACGTCGGCTCCTCGGTGGTCGGCTCCTCCGTGGGCGTCTCGGTCGGCCGCTGGGTGGTCGGCGTCGGCGCCGGGGTCGGCTTGACGGCCGCGCCCTGCGTGGTGTCCAGGTCGAACTCGCTGACCTCGTTCATCACGCCGAAGGTGTACGCCGCCCAGATCTCCGCCGGGAAACCGCCGCCGTTGACGCGGTCCTCGCCGGCCGCGCCGTACAGCGCGACCTGGGCGCCGGTCTTGGCGTCCTGGCCGAACAGGCCCACCGAGGTGACCAGCCGGGGCGTGTAGCCGGTGAACCACGCCGACTTGTTGTTGTCGGACGTACCCGTCTTGCCCGCGACCTGCTGACCGTCGCGCTGGGGGTTGTTGCGCACGGACTCCTGGGCCGTACCGTCGTCGACCACACCGGTCAGCACCGACGTCACCGTGTCGGCGGCCTCCCGGCTGATGACCTGGTCACCGATCGGGTCGGGCATCTTGACCACGCGGTTCTTCTGCTCCGCCGACTTGACGATGCTCGGGGTGACCTTCTTGCCGTGGTTGTCGAGGGTGGCGTACACCCCGGCCATCTCCAGCGGGCTCGCGCCCATGGTGCCGAGGGTCTGGGCGGGCACCGCCTTCAGCCCGTCGGTGTCCATGCCGAGCTCGCCGGCCGTCTTGAGGACGTTGTCCATGCCGACGTCCACACCCATCTGGGCGAAGACGGAGTTGACGGACTTGTTCATCGCCTGCTGCACGGTGATGTCGCCGTAGTTGCGGTCGTCCTCGTTCTCCGGGGCGAAGCCGACCTTGTTGCCGTCGCGGTCGACGACGGGCCGCTTGCTGGTGCCGTCGTAGACCGTGTTCGCGGTGATCGGCGTGCCGTCCGCCGTGGTGGCCTCGTCCTCCAGGGCGGCGGCGAGGATCACCGGCTTGAACGTCGAGGCCGGCTGGTAGTCGGTGCGGGTGGCGTTGCTGACGTAGTGCTTGAAGTAGTCCTCGCCGCCGTACAGGGCGACGACCTTCCCCGTCCTGGGGTCGACGGAGACCGCGCCGGCCTGCACGTTCTTGTCGACCTTGCGCTTCTTCGGGTCCAGCTTGCTGGTCAGCTGGGACTTGACGGCCTTCTCCAGCTGCGCCTGCTTCTTCCGGTCGATGTTGAGCGTGATGGTCCAGCCGTTGTTCTCGACCTCGGCCTCCGCCTGGGACTTGGTGATGCCCTCCTGCTCCATCAGCTGCGCTTCGATCTGCTGGTTGGCGAGCTGGACCAGGTAGCCCTTCTGGCCCGCGAGGCCCGCGGTGCCGCGTGGCGCCTTCGGCTTCGGGAACTCCATGGCGTCGCGCTTGGCCTTGTCCAGCCAGCCCTCCTCGACCATGTTGTTCAGGACGTAGTTCCAGCGCTGCTCCACCAGCCGCTTGCCGTTTTTGGAAGCGACCGCCCAGTCGTACTGGCTCGGTGCCTGCAGCAGCGCGGCGAGGTAGGCGCCCTGCTGGACCGTCAGGTCCTCGGCGTCGACGCGGTAGTAGGCCTGCGCCGCCGCCTGGATGCCGTAGGCGCCGCGGCCGTAGTAGCTGGTGTTGATGTAGCCCGCGAGGATGTCGTCCTTCGACATCTGGCGGTCCACCTTCAGCGAGATGACCAGTTCCCTCAGCTTGCGCGTGACGGTCTGTTCCTGGCTGAGGTAGTAGTTCTTGACGTACTGCTGGGTGATCGTCGAGCCGCCCTGCGTGCCCCTGCCCATCATGGTGTTGAACAGGCCGCGGGCCGTGCCCTTCAGATCGACGCCGGCGTCCTTGTAGAAGGTCTTGTTCTCCGCCGCGACGAAGGTGCGCTGGACTTCCTTGGGCACCTTGTCCAGGCCCACGATCTCGCGGTTGACCTTGCCGGAGCGGGCCAGGACCTTGCCGTCGCTGAACTTGTAGATGTTGCTCTGGCGCTGCGCGGCGGCGTTGCCCTCGGGCACGGGCACGACCAGGTACAGCACGACGAACCCGCCGATGCTGAGCAGGCACAGGCCGAAGAACGTGCCGAGGAGCTTCTTCCAGGTGAACAGCCGGCGTATGCGGCTCTTGCCGCCGCTCCCCGCTCCCCCTCTGCCCGCTCTGCGGGCCGCCGCCCGGCCGCCCTCGACGCCGGCCGACGGCGTCCCGGACGAGCGCCGGGGCGCCGCGCGGTGGCCACCGCGCTGTCGCGCTCGTCTCTCTTCCGCTCGTCCCATGGGTCCGATCTGCTCCGCTTCGCTCATGTGTGATCTGGAGTCACACAGGTTCGCCGCTCAGGTCAGCTCAGAAAGCTAACACCGAGAGATAGGACATAGGGCCGTCGATCCCGTCTTTTACGGACGTGACAATCAGCACCCGTCCCAAAGGAACCGACCAGCGGGAGGGCCGCAGGGTTGCCATGCGGGGATAAAGTGATATCACTTAGTTAGTGTCGTGCTAGACGGGGTCACACAGGAGTGACTCCGCGCGAGAACGGGGGGATCACCCATGTCCACACAGGAATCCCAGGTCACCGCCGATGCGCCCGAGATGCCGACGCCGCGTGTACGGGAGTTTCCGGCACACAGCATCGGTGGCGGGCTCGCACTGCTGCTCGGACTGGTCGGACTGCTCGTCGGCGCCGTGACGGTCATCACCGGTGCGACGGCCGTCACGGCGACCGGCCTCAAGGCCTCGCTGATCGTCGCCGGCATCCTGATCGACTTCGCCTCGACCCTGGCCATGTGCGGACTGAACATGGTGGCGCCGGGCGAGGCGCGGGTCGTCCAGCTCTTCGGGCGGTACCGGGGGACGATCCGGGAGGACGGACTGCGCTGGGTGAACCCCTTCACCCAGCGCACCAAGATCTCGACGCGGGTACGCAACCACGAGACGGCCGTGCTGAAGGTCAACGACGCCTACGGCAACCCCATCGAGCTGGCCGCCGTCGTGGTGTGGAAGGTCGAGGACACCGCGCAGGCCACCTTCGAGGTGGACGACTACATAGAGTTCGTCTCCACCCAGACCGAGGCGGCCGTGCGGCACATCGCCATCGAGTACCCCTACGACGCCCATGAGGAGGACGGCCTCTCGCTGCGCGGCAACGCCGAGGAGATCACCGAGAAGCTGGCCCTCGAACTGCACGCACGCGTGGAGGCGGCCGGCGTGCAGATCATCGAGTCGCGGTTCACGCATCTCGCGTACGCTCCCGAGATCGCCTCGGCGATGCTCCAGCGGCAGCAGGCCGGGGCGGTCGTCGCGGCGCGGCGGCAGATCGTGGACGGAGCGGTGGGGATGGTCGAAGCGGCGATCGCCCGGATCACCGAGCGGGACATCGTGGAGCTGGACTCCGAGCGGAAGGCGGCGATGGTGTCGAACCTGATGGTGGTGCTGTGCGGGGATCGCGCCGCACAGCCGGTCCTCAACACCGGGTCGCTCTACCAGTGACGGCCCCTTCCGAAGGCTCCACCCCGGGGCGGCGGCCGCAGCAGCGCAAGCAGGTGCTGCTGCGGCTGGACCCGCTGGTGTACGAGGCGCTGGCCCGCTGGGCGGGCGACGAGCTCCGCTCGGCCAACGCGCAGATCGAGTTCCTGCTGCGCAGGGCACTGGCGGAGGCAGGGCGCCTGCCCCGCGAGGCCGGGCCCATCGCGCGGCGCGGACGTCCACCCGGCACACCGCCCGAGTCTCAGTAGCAGAACCGTGACAATCGGCGCCCACCTGCGCCGCCGTCCTCCACGCCACGCGCTGCACACTCCGCGTATACACACGGCGTATACACGATGTGTAGAGTGCCGTCATGTCCATTGGTCACACCCTTCTAGGGCTCCTGGAGTCCGGGCCCCGCCACGGCTACGACCTCAAGCGGGCCTTCGACGAGAAGTTCGGTCACGACCGGCCGCTGCACTACGGCCAGGTCTACTCGACGATGTCCCGCCTGCTGAAGCACGGGCTCGTCGAGGTCGACGGGATCGAGGCGGGCGGTGGCCCGGAGCGGAAGCGGTACGCCATCACCGAGGCCGGGATCACCGACGTGGAGCGGTGGCTCGCGACGCCGGAGAAGCCCGAGCCGTACCTCCAGTCCACGCTGTACACCAAGGTCGTCCTCGCGCTGCTCACCCACCGCGACGCGGCCGACATCCTCGACACCCAGCGCTCCGAGCACCTGCGCAGCATGCGCATCCTCACCGACCGCAAGCGCAAGGGCGACCTCGCCGACCAGCTCATCTGCGACCACGCCCTGTTCCACCTGGAGGCCGACCTGCGCTGGCTGGAGCTGACCGCCGCGCGTCTCGACAAGCTCCGTGCGGCGGTGACCGCATGACGTTTCCCGCTGGTTCGCTGCTGGCCGCCGAGGGCCTGCGCAAGGCGTACGGGCCGACCCTCGCGCTCGACGGCGCCGAGTTCTCCATCCACCCCGGCGAGGTCGTCGCCGTGATGGGCCCCTCCGGGTCCGGCAAGTCGACGCTGCTGCACTGCCTCGCCGGGATCGTGACGCCCGACTCCGGGACGATCACGTACAACGGGCGGGAGCTGTCCGCCATGAGCGACACCCAGCGCAGTCAGCTGCGCCGCTCGGAGTTCGGGTTCGTGTTCCAGTTCGGGCAGCTCGTACCGGAGTTGACCTGTGTGGAGAACGTGGCGCTTCCGCTGCGGCTGAACGGCACCTCCCGCAAGAAGGCCGAACGGACCGCGCTGGCGTGGATGGAGCGGCTGGAGGTCGACGACCTGAGGAAGAAGCGGCCGGGCGAGGTGTCCGGCGGTCAGGGACAGCGGGTCGCCGTCGCCCGTGCGCTGGTCACGGGTCCGCGCGTGCTGTTCGCCGACGAGCCGACCGGCGCGCTCGACTCGCTCAACGGCGAGCGCGTGATGGAGCTGCTCACGGATGCCGCCCGGTCCACCAACGCCGCCGTCGTACTCGTCACGCACGAGGCGCGGGTGGCCGCGTACTCCGACCGCGAGATCGTCGTACGGGACGGGAAGTCCCGGGACATGGAGCGCGTCATATGAGGACGCGCCAGTGGGCCGGGGATCTGGCCATGGGGGTCCGCTTCGCCTTCACCGGCGGGCGTGAGGGATGGGTCCGCGCCCTGCTGACGGCTGTCGGCGTGGGGCTCGGGGTGGCGCTGCTGCTGCTCACCACCGCGATACCGAACGCGTTGGACGAGCGGCACCGACGCGAGGAGGCGCGCAGCGACCACACCTGGAGCCAGCAGAAGATACCGAAGGCCGACGACACCCTGATCGTGCTGGACGCGGACACCACGTTCCACGACAAGGACGTCCGCGGGCGGGTGCTGGAACCCGAGGGCGCGCGGGCTCCGCTGCCGCCGGGGGTCCCGGCGTTCCCGGCGGCGGGCGAGATGGTCGTCTCCCCCGCGCTGAAGGAGTTGCTCGACTCCGCGGACGGCAGGCTGCTGCGCGAGAGGCTGCACCACCGGATCGCCGGCACCATCGGCGAGCAGGGACTCATCGGCTCGCAGGAACTCGCCTACTACGCGGGCGGCAAGGGGCTCGCGAAGCAGCTGGAGCACACCAGCGGGGCCCGGATCGACAGCTTCGGGAACGACGACCTGGGCAGCTCCGACCGCTGGGACCCGGTCCTGCTCCTGCTCGTCCTGGTCGTGTTCGTGGTGCTGCTGATGCCGGTCGCCGTGTTCATCGCCACGGCCGTGCGGTTCGGCGGCGAGCGGCGCGACCGGCGGCTCGCGGCGCTCCGGCTGATCGGCTCCGACAGCCGCATGACACGGCGGATCGCGGCCGGCGAGGCGCTCGCCGGTTCCCTGCTCGGCCTGGTCTTCGGTGTCGGCTTCTTCCTGATCGGCCGTGAGGTCGCCGCCTCCTTCGAGGTGTTCCGCGTCAGCGTGTTCCCGAGCTATCTCAACCCCGCGCCCGCGCTCGCCGCGCTCGTCGCGGTCGCGGTCCCGGCGGCCGCCGTCCTGGTGACTCTCCTGGCGCTGCGCGGCGTGGTCATCGAACCGCTCGGCGTGGTCCGGACGGCCAAGCCCACGCGGCGCCGGCTGTGGTGGCGGCTGCTGCTGCCGCTGGCCGGGCTCGCGATGCTCTACCCGATGGTCGGGCAGGGCCGCGACGACGGGGAGTTCAACCAGTACCTGGTCGTCGGGGGTGTCATGCTCCTGCTCGTCGGGGTCACGGCGCTGCTGCCGTGGATCGTCGAGATGGTCGTCGCCCGGCTCGGCTCGGGCGGGGTGGCCTGGCAACTCGCGGTACGGCGGCTGCAGTTGAGCAGCGGCACGGCCGCCCGCATGGTCAATGGCATCGCGGTGGCGGTGGCCGGGGCGATCGCACTGCAGATGCTGTTCGCCGGGCTGGACGACTTCTACACCAAGGCGTCGAAGCACGACGTCTCGAGGGCCCAGATGCAGGTGCACGTGCCGCAGGACGCCGACCCCGCCGCCGCGGCCGAGAGGTTCCGCGACACCAAGGGCGTGTCCAAGGTCATCGCGCTCACCCAGGCCTACCTCGGCGACCGGCGCGGCCAGGCGGAGTCCATCGCCCAGCTCACCGTCGGCGACTGCGCCACCCTGCGTGAGGTGGCCACACTGCCGTCCTGCCGCGACGGCGACGTCTTCGCCCTGCGCGGCGGGGACTACGACACCGAGACCGTCGGGATGGCCAAGCCCGGCAAGACGCTGTGGGCCGACGGAGCGGACGTGGGCCGGCCCGACGATCCGCAGATCTCCTGGACCGTGCCGCAGAACCTCCGGCAGGCCCAGTCCCGCGAGGACCCCACCGGCACCAAGCGCAGCGGCTTCCTGCTCACCAGCGGTGCGCTGCCCGCCAAGCTCCGCACGTACGCTTCCGGAGAGATCTACCTGAGCCTCGACCGCTCCGTGCCGGACGCGCAGGAGTACGTACGCAACACGGCCGCGCGGATCGACCCGATGTCCGCCCCCCTGACCTGGGCGGCCGTCGAGCGGGTGGACCGCTACGAGTCGATCCGCACCGGCCTGTTCGTCGGCGCCGCCTGTGTCCTGACCCTGATCGGCACGAGCCTGTTGGTCTCCCAGCTGGAACAGCTGCGTGAGCGCCGCAAGCTCCTGTCCTCGCTGGTCGCCTTCGGCACCCCCCGCCGCACGCTGAGCCTGTCGGTGCTGTGGCAGACGGCGATCCCCATCGGCCTGGGCCTGCTGCTGGCGTCCACGGTAGGCGTGACCCTGGGCGCTGTCCTGCTGCGGATGACGGACACGTCGGTCCGGGTCGACTGGACGAGCGTGCTGTCGATGACCGGCGTCGGCGCCGCGGTCGTCCTCGCGGTGACGCTGCTCAGCCTGCCGCCGCTGCTGCGCATGATGCGCCCGGACGGCCTGCGGACGGAGTGACCTCAGGCATCCACGATCTGCACCGGCAGGTCGCGCAGTGCCTCCCGCAGCGCGGCCGCGAGCTCCTCGTACTCCTCCGAGCGCGCGGCCCCCGTCCGCATGGCGAAGGCGATACGGCGGGCCGGGGCGGGGTCGGCGAAGTAGCCGGTGAGGAGCCGGCTGCTGCGGGTCGTCTCCACCTTGACGGCGGTACGCGGCAGCAGCGTGCAGCCGAGGCCGCCGGCGACGAGCTGGACGAGGGTGGCGAGCCCGGCGGCGGTCGTGGTGACCGGGGCGTCCTCGCGTCCCGCCTCCCGGCAGATGTCGAGGGCCTGGTCACGCAGGCAGTGCCCCTCGTCCAGCAGCAGCAGGTTGAGCTCCTTCAGGGCCTCGCGGGGAATGCCCTCCCGTCCGCCGAGCCAGTGGTCGAGCGGGGTGACGAGCACGAAGTCCTCGTCGAAGAGGGGGAGTTCGGTGATGCCGGGCACCCCGAGGGGGACGGCGAGCAGCAGCAGGTCGAGGCGCCCGTGGGCGAGCCCTTCCAGGAGCGAGGCGGTCTGCTCCTCGTGGACCTGGAGGTCGAGGTGGGGGTAGCGGTCGTGGACGAGGTTGAGCACGGTCGGCAGCAGGTACGGCGCCACGGTCGGGATGACGCCGAGGCGCAGCACACCGGTGAACGGCGCCCGTACCGCCTCCGCCTCCTCCATCAGCGCTCCCACCTCCCGCAGTACCGCCTTCGCCCGTACGGCGAGACGCTCGCCGGCGGGTGAGAGCAGCACCTTGCGGGTCGTACGCTCCAGGAGGGTGACACCGAGGGTCTCCTCCAGCGCGGACACGGCGCCGGAGAGCGCCGGTTGGCTCATGCCGATCGCGGCGGCGGCGTCGCGGAAGTGCAGATGCTCGGCGACGGCGGCGAAGGCGCGCAGCTGGGACAGGCTCGGTTGCTTCTTCTTGCTCAGGGTCATGCTTCACCCACGGTCACTGATAACTACCTCCGATCAGCTCGACCGAGTGTAGCTATTTCCGTAATCAATGTTCTCTGTGCCAACATCAACTACGACCAACCCATGGGAAACACCTACAAAATGGGTGTTTCTTCGCTGCAAGGAGAGCTAGTGCTCACTGTCGGTGACAAGTTCCCCGAGTTCGAACTGACCGCCTGCGTCTCGCTGGAGAAGGGCAAGGAGTTCGAGAAGATCAACCACAAGACCTACGAGGGTAAGTGGAAGGTGATCTTCGCCTGGCCCAAGGACTTCACCTTCGTGTGCCCGACCGAGATCGCGGCCTTCGGCAAGCTGAACGACGAGTTCGCCGACCGCGACGCCCAGGTCCTCGGCTTCTCCGGCGACTCCGAGTTCGTCCACCACGCCTGGCGCAAGGACCACGACGACCTGCGTGACCTGCCGTTCCCGATGATGGCCGACTCCAAGCACGAGCTGATGCGCGAGCTGGGCATCGAGGACGAGGAGGGCTTCGCCAAGCGTGCGGTCTTCATCGTGGACCAGAACAACGAGATCCAGTTCTCGATGGTGACCGCGGGCTCGGTCGGCCGTAACCCGAAGGAGGTCCTGCGGGTCCTCGACGCGCTCCAGACGGACGAGCTGTGCCCCTGCAACTGGTCGAAGGGCGACGAGACCCTCGACCCGGTCAAGCTGCTCGCCGGAGAGTGATCTGACATGTCGCTCGACTCCCTGAAGTCCGCCATACCGGACTACGCCAAGGACCTGAAGCTCAACCTGGGCTCGGTCATCGGCAACTCCGAACTGCCGGCGCAGCAGCTGTGGGGCACGGTGCTGGCGACCGCGATCGCCTCGCGCTCCCCGATCGTGCTGCGCGAGCTGGAGCCGGAGGCGAAGGCGAACCTGTCGCCGGAGGCGTACACGGCGGCCAAGGCCGCCGCCGCGGTGATGGCGATGAACAACGTCTTCTACCGCACGCGCCACCTCCTCTCGGACCACGAGTACGGCAACCTGCGCGCGGGCCTGCGGATGAACGTCATCGGCAACCCGGGCGTCGACAAGGTCGACTTCGAGCTGTGGTCCTTCGCGGTGTCCGCCATCAACGGCTGCGGTATGTGCCTCGACTCGCACGAGCAGGTGCTCCGCAAGGCGGGCCTGGACCGCGAGACGATCCAGGAGGCCTTCAAGATCGCCGCCGTCGTCCAGGCGGTGGGCGCGACGCTGGACGCCGAGGCGGTCCTCGCCGAGTAGCCCTCCGGGCCGCGCACCGGGCCCCGTTCACCTCAGTGGTGGGCGGGGCCCCGTCGTTTTTCGCCCCCGCCGGGGGGCTCCGCTCCCAGCGGGGTCCGGGGCAGCGCCCCGGGACGGGACGGGTGGGGGCGGCGGGGGCGAAAACGCCGGCCCGCTACGACGACGGCGGCGGGGCGTCCGCCGCGGGCTGTCCTTCCGTCACCGGTGACGCGACCGCGGACGTGTCGCGCGGCTTCGGCGCACGCCGTATCGCCGCATCCCGCGAGTACGCCCGCAGATACCCCGCCACAGAGTTCGTCACCGCCACCAACGGCACGGCGACCACCGCCCCGCCGATCCCCGCCACCATGCCCCCGGCACTCACCGACAGCACCACCGCCAGCGGATGCACACGAACCGCGCGCCCCAGGATGAACGGCTGCAGGATGTGGCCCTCGATCTGCTGCACCGCCAGCACCACCGCCAGCGTCATGACGGCCGTGAAGACGCCCTGGGTCACCAGCGCCACCAGAACCGCCAGCGCGCCGGACACCACCGCTCCCACCAGCGGGATGAACGCGAAGAGGAAGATGAAGACGGCCAGAGGCACCGCCATCGGCACATCGAGGAAGTAGATGCCCAGGCCGATGAAGATGGCGTCGATCAGGGCCACGACCACCGTCCCGCGCACGTACGCCGTCAGCGTCCGCCACGCCCGCGGCCCGGCCCCGGCCACCCCCGGACGCGCCGCCGACGGCACCAGCTTCAGCGTCCACTCCCAGATGCTCTTGCCGTCGTAGAGCAGAAAGAGCGTCGAGAAGATCGTCAGGAGGATGCCGGTCAGGGCCTCCACCACGACCGTCACGCCCTCCAGCCCCGCCGACGTGATCTGGTCGGTGTTCGCACCGACCGCCTCCCGCAGGTTCGTGGCGATCTCGTTGATCTGCTTGTCCGTGACGTGGAAGGGGCTGTTCAGCAGCCAGTTCCGCAACTCGTCGATGCCGTCCTGGATCTGGCTCGACAGGTCGTCGATGTTCTCCATGACCTGCCAGGTCACGAACCAGCCGATCAGCCCCATGATGACGAAGCCGAGGATCGCCGTCAGCGCCGTGGCCGGCCCGCGCGGCACGCCGTACCGCCGCAGCCACGCCACGGCCGGCTGCAGCAACGCCGTGATGAGCAGCGCCGCCACGAAGGCCAGCACCACGAGTTGTACGGCACTGATGACCTTCATCAGCACCCAGAGCGTGCCCGCCAGCACCAGCAGCCGCCATCCGGCCTCGGCGGCGACCCGCACCCCCCACGGCACCGCCTGCGCGGGATCCGGGCGTGGCACGACCGAGGGCGGGTAGTCAGGGGGCGGCGGGACGTGGTCCGGCGGGTCGGCCGACTCGTCGGCGCTCTCCCGTTCCGCCTCGGCGCGGCGCTCGCTCCACCGCTCGCTCATCTCGGTGAGCCCGGCACCGAGCCGGCCCAGCCACCCTGGCACTTGCGACATGATCCGTCCTTTTCCCCCGGCCGCCCCCACCACTCCCCCTGGAGTCGTTCCGTCCGACCGTACAGGTAGGGCACAGGGCGAAAGCCCCCCACCACGGGACGGCGAGGGGCTGCGCGGAGTTGAACGACGGCTTGCGGCCGTGGCCGGCTCAGTACCAGTTGTTGGCCTGCCAGAACGACCACGCCTCACAGGGGCTGCCGTAGCGCTCGTTCATGTAGTTGAGGCCCCACTTGATCTGGGTGGCCGGGTTGGTCCGCCAGTCGGCACCGGCGGAGGCCATCTTGGAGCCGGGCAGTGCCTGGAACATGCCGTAGGCACCGGAGGAGGGGTTCACGGCCTGGTAGTTCCAGTCGGACTCGTGGTCCACGATGTTGCTGAAGCACTGGAACTGCCCGCTCGGCACCATCTGGGCCGCCATCGCCTGGATCGCGGAGATGCTGTACGACTTGAGAACGGGGAAGTCGGACGCGCTCCGGGAGGCCTTCTCCTTGGCCTCGGCGCGCTCCTTCGCGGCCTGAGCCGCCTTCTCGGCGGCCTCCTTCTTCGCGATGGCGGTCTCGGCGGCAGCCTTGCGGGCCGCCTCCTCGGCGTCCTTCTTGGCGCTCGCGTCGGCAGCGATGGCCTGTGCGTCGGCCTGCTGCGTCAGGGACGCGGTCTGCACCTGGGCCTGCTGCCCCGCGGGTATGTCCGCCAGCAGCGTGGTGCCTGCTGCCGTCGCTTCGGCGTCGTTGGTCTGCGCGGTGCTGCCCGAGGCAACGCCGACGACGCTTCCGACAGCGGTGACCGCCGTGGCCGAGGCCACTGCGAATCCCCGGACCGAAATCCGGCTCACACGGTTTCCTTCCAGCATCGCCCGCTTCGGTGACCCTGGCGGACGCAATCGTGCCCCTGGCACTGGTCCCCCCAACTACGGGGTCACGGGAGACACGGGCCCGGTGGGCAGCTCCCGTCCTGGGAGCGCCGCTTGGTGCTCGGGCGGCATACGACGTCGCTATGCAGTTGATGGTGTTGCTCATGCGGCTCTGCACCGCTGGCGGTACAGGTGTGTCGTATGCGGGGCCTGACAGGAGTGAGACTCTGCCGTAATCCGACGCCGCAAGGCAATTCCGAGTTGCGTGTGAAAGCTCACATCTCGTTTGAGTCGGGGGATTCCCCGAATGCGTTACACACGAAAGCGCCGCCCGGCTAGGCTCTACGCCTTTCCCGGGCGGCGCCAACTGCCGCGTAACCGACCCTTATTGGGCCTGGCTTCTCAGATCTGCCCGTCTTCGAGCATTTCGGTCACAAGCGCAGCGATCTGGGACCTCTCGGACCGCGTCAGGGTGACGTGCGCGAAGAGCGGATGCCCCTTCAGCTTCTCGACGACGGCGACGACACCGTCGTACCGGCCGACTCTGAGGTTGTCCCGCTGCGCCACGTCGTGGGTCAGAACCACCCGCGAATTGGCGCCGATCCGGGACAGAACGGTCAGAAGAACGTTTCGCTCAAGGGACTGGGCCTCGTCCACGATGACGAACGCGTCATGGAGGGAGCGGCCGCGGATGTGCGTGAGCGGGAGGACCTCCAGCATCCCGCGCGCGGTGACCTCCTCGATGACCTCACGGCTGGTGACCGCCGACAGCGTGTCGAAGACCGCCTGCGCCCAGGGGCTCATCTTCTCGGCCTCGCTGCCGGGCAGATAGCCGAGCTCCTGCCCGCCCACCGCGTACAGCGGACGGAAGACCATGATCTTCTCGTGCTGACGGCGCTCCAGCACCGCCTCCAGACCCGCGCACAGCGCCAGCGCCGACTTGCCGGTGCCGGCCCGGCCGCCCATCGACACGATCCCGACGTCCGGGTCGAGCAGCAGATCCAGCGCGATGCGCTGCTCGGCGCTGCGCCCCTTGATGCCGAACGCCTCGCGGTCCCCGCGCACCAGACGGACGTTGCCCTCCGGCGAGACACGGCCCAGCGCCTTGCCGCGCTCCGACTGGATCGTCAGACCCGTGTGCACCGGCAGGTCGGCGGCCTCGGGAACGTAGACGTGCCCCTCCTCGAAAAGGATGTCCACCTGCTCGCCCGGCAGGGTCAGTTCGGACATTCCGGTCCAGCCGGAGGCGTCCGTGATGGCGAGCTCGGCGCGGTACTCCTCGGCGAGCAGGCCGACCGAGGACGCCTTGATCCTGAGGGGCAGGTCCTTCGACACGACGGTGACGTCGAATCCCTCGGCCTGCAGGTTGCGGGCGACCGCGAGGATGCGGGAGTCGTTGTCCCCCAGGCGGTAGCCGGTGGGCAGCACGCTGGGGTCCGAGTGGTTGAGCTCGACACGCACGGTTCCGCCGAGGTCCCCGATCGGGATGGGGGTATCGAGACGGCCGTGCCGGATCCGGCAGTCGTCGAGCAGGCGCAGGGCCTGCCGGGCGAAGTAGCCGAGTTCGGGATGGTGCCGCTTGGCCTCCAGCTCCGTGACCACGACGATGGGGAGCACGACCTCGTGCTCGTCGAAGCGGCTCAGGGCGTTCGGGTCGGCCAGCAGGACGCTGGTGTCGAGAACGTAGGTGCGCCGGTCTGGCTTGTGGCGCTTTGTGCTGGTCACCACGGAAGGACGTACCCCCTCGGATGAGGTCGGGGAGCGACGGAGTGGAATGCCGGGTGGGGCTGGGCGGGAGGAATCCCGACCGGTCGCCGGCCGCGATGCACGGGCCGGGAACCGGCCCTCCGCTGCTTCTTCCGTGCCGTGACCGCACGGTCGGGCTGGTGCAAAGGGCCTCCCGGGCGGACGGCCCCGTGCCGTCCGCTGAGATCCGACACCCGTGGTTCGGGCATCGACCTGTCTGGCTTATGCCCTCGAACACGCGCTGCCATGCCACGGCATATGACGGCGTGCCGGTGAACTCCTGGTTACGCCCGTCCTGAACTGGGAACTCGGCCGGGTCGCCCGGACTCGGGTCAGCCGCCGTAACGCCGGTGGCGGGCGGCGTAGTCACGCAGCGCGCGCAGGAAGTCGACCTTCCGGAAGGCCGGCCAGAAGACCTCGCAGAAGTAGTACTCCGAGTGGGCGGTCTGCCACAGCATGAACCCGGACAGCCGCTGCTCACCGCTGGTACGGATGACGAGGTCCGGGTCGGGCTGGGCACCGGTGTAGAGGTGGCGCCCGATCATGTCGATGTCGACGGCCTCGGCGAGCTCGTCCATCGACGTGCCCTTCTCGTGGGCGTCGAGCAGCATGGAGCGCACCGCGTCGGCGATCTCCTGACGGCCGCCGTAACCGATGGCGACGTTGACGAGTATCCCGTCGACGTGCGCGGTGGTCTCCTCGGCCTCCTTGAGGGTGCGCTGCATCTGCGCCGGCAGCAGGTCGAGCGTGCCGACGTGGTGCACGCGCCAGCGGCCGTCGGAGGCGAGGGTGCGGACGACGTCCTCGATGATCCCGAGCAGCGGGACCAGCTCCTCCTGGGGCCGGTCGAAGTTGTCCGTCGACAGCAGCCACAGGGTGACGACCTCGACGTCGGTCTCACTGCACCAGCCGAGGAACTCCTCGATCTTCTCGGCACCGGCCCGGTGTCCGTGGACGGTGCTGGAACCGGCGGCCTTCGCCCAGCGCCGGTTGCCGTCCATGATGACGCCGATGTGCTTGGGCACCTGAGCGTGGTCCAGGTGGCCTTCCACCCGGCGTGCGTACAGCCTGACCAGCAGGCTGCGCAGCTTGTCGCGCAGGTTCACGAGATTGTCAGCCCCTCCGTACGTGACGGTCCCCGTCGGCGAAGCGTACCCCTGCGAGGCTCGGCCGCGCCTTTCGGGGTGCGGTGGGCGGGGTGGTGGGGGTGCGGTGGGCGGGGTGGTGCGGCCGTCGGTGCGGGGCCCGTGACCGCCTCTGAACAGGTACTCCGCGGGCAGAAAAAACGGGCCGGTCCGTGGGGGGGAGACGGACCGGCCCGAGGGGGGGCTTCCACCATAACCCTTCGTGAGGGTTGCTGCGTGCATCGGCGTGCCACAACTACTCTCCGGAACCGGCCGACGACGCCCCGCTGGCCGCGGAAGCCCCCGTTCACAGCGGCCGCACGGCCGGAACGCAGCGGATTTCCCGGACTATGACAGGACATGTGGAGGCATCCCTCCCACGGGTGACCTCGGCGACGAACGCCCGCTTGACCCGTACGGCACCTTCGCGACCGCAGCGACACCGTCCCCGTGACGCGTCGTCAAAGGGGGGACATGGCACCGCGCAGCCCCCTCCTCTGCGCGGTACCGACCGCGCAGCTTTGCTCACGCGAATTACCTTGGTCTGAACTTACTCCAGATGCAGGACAGATGCGAGCCGACCGCGATAACGATGTGGAAACCGTGTGAGGATGCGGCGACGATCCACCGCCCCCACGGCGGGCCCTCACCCGAGCGACCACTAGGCCAGGATCTGACCTCATTCCGACCTACCGTCACCCCATGACGACGACGGTGAGAGTCGCCTGGGCCGCTGCGAGCGCCCGGCGAATCGAACGGCAGTTCCTGGCCAGGTCCGCGGAGACCGGTACGCCGGCCGCCGAAGTGGTCGGCAGCATGCTCGGCGCGCACGCGCAGGTGCTGTCCGCGGCCGAGCTGTCGATCGGGCTGCGGACCGCGGAGGCCACCCGGACGGACGTACGGGCCGCCCTCTGGGACGACCGCTCACTGGTGAAGACGCACGGTCCCCGCGGAACCGTCCACCTCCTCCCCTCCCACGAGCTGCCCCTGTGGTGCGCGGCCCTGACCGCGGTCCCCACCGGCCCGAGTCCCTTCCCGCCCGGCGCCCGCCTCACCGAGGACCAGGCCGACCGCGTGGTGACGGCCATCGCCGACGCCCTCGACGGCCGATTCCTCACCGTCGGCGAACTGGGCGAGGAGGTCGTCGCCCGCACCGGCCCCTGGGCAGGTGACCTGGTGATGCCGGCCTTCCAGGACATGTGGCCGCGCTGGCGGCAGGTGCTGCACCGCGCCGGCCAGTCGGGCGCGCTGTGCTTCGCCCCGAACCGCGGCCGCAAGGTGACGTACACCCGCCCGCCACGCTTCACCCCGGTGCCGCCGGAGGAGGCGCTGCGCAGCCTCGTGCGGCGTTACCTCCGCGCGTACGGTCCGGCGACGTCCGCCCACTTCGCCAAGTGGCTCGCGGCCCCGGCCGGCTGGGCGGCGGGCCTGTTCGCCGAACTGGCCGGGGCGGGCGAGATCGAGGAGGCCGACTTCGAGGGCGCACCGGCGTGGCTGGCGGCGGGCGACACGGCGTTCCCGGACGGGCCCTTACGCGGGGTGCGGCTGCTGCCGTACTTCGACGCGTACGTCATCGCCGCCCAGCCGCGCGAGCTGCTGTTCCCCGGCGAGGCGTACCGGCGGGCGCTGGCCGGGGGCCAGGCGGGCAACTACCCGGTGCTGCTGGTCGACGGAGTGGTGGCGGGGGTCTGGCACCAGCGGCGCCGTGGACGGCGTACGACGGTCACGGTGGAGCCGCTCGGGCACCTGACGGCGCGGCAGCTGCGGGAGCTGGGCGAGCAGGTGGAGCGGGTGGGCGAGGTGCTGGAAGCGGCGGCGGAGTTGGTCGTGGGGAAGGTGACGGCGGGCCCGCACGCCTGACCGTCACCCTCGCGGTTTGCGTGCCTCGAAGAGGTGGCGGGTGCTGTGGGCGACGAAGGGCCCGTCGGACCGGAGCCTCGCGTGCAGGGCGCGCAGCTGCGGCTCGTACGCGTCGACCGTGAAGCCGGGCACGATCCAGACCACCTTGCGCAGGAAGTGGACGACGGCCCCGATGTCGTGGAACTCCATGCGCAGCCGCTCCGCCCGCAGATCGACGACCTCCAGCCCGGCCGCCTCGGCGTCGGCGCGCTCCCGGTCGGGATGCCGGGCGCTGCGCGCCTCCTCCGGCTGGGGCCCGAGAAAGTGCTCGGTGAGCTCGACGACACTGGCGGGCCCGACATGCTGGGCGAAGTACGTGCCGCCGGGCTCCAGCACGCGCGCGATCTCCGCCCACTGCGGCCGCACCGGGTGCCGGCTCACGACGAGGTCGAAGGCCCCGTCCGCGAAGGGCAACGGCGCGTCCTCGGGCGCGGCGACGACCACCACACCGCGGGGGCGGAGCAGCGCGGTGGCCTTGGCGACGTTCGGCGGCCATCCCTCGGTGGCGACGGTGAGGCGGGGGTGCGCAGGGGTGGCACCGGGGCCTTGGGCGGCGCCGGCGTGACGGGCGGCGCCGAGCGCGAAGTCCAGCACCTCCCCTCCCCCGGTCTGCACATCGAGCACGGCCGCGGCACCGGCCAACCGCCCGGCCATCGCCCGCGCGTACCCCCAGGAGGGCCGCGCTTCGGTGGCCCGCCCCTCGAACCAGGAGAAGTCCCAGCCCTCGGTGGAGGCGGAGGCACCTTCGGCGACGAGGTCTTCGAAGGAGCGGGGGATTCCGGGAGAGCCGGCGGAGCTGGGGGCTCCGGGCGACCGGAGGGAGGGGGGCTGACCGTCCATGGGGTGATGATCGCAGGGGGAGTTCAGGCGGCGCCGCTGATTTTCGGTGCGCGCACTCCGCGGCGCGGAGCGCGCCCCGAGCCGAAGGCCGCCGTCTACGGCACCAACGGCCGCACTTCCTCCGCCACGAACCGCACGAACCCCTCCGGGTCGGGTTCGTCTCCCGTCGGCTGGAGGATCACGGTGTCGGCCCCGGCGTCGGCCAGCCGCTGGACGGCCTTGGCGACGGCGCCCGCGTCCCCGGCCACCCCGAGCTCCGGCACCGTGTCGAGCCCTTCGGCCACCAACTCGTCCCGTAGCCGTCCACCGGCGCCGGCCCCGGTGGCGGTGAGGAGATAGACGACCACCTTGTGCGGCTCCGTCCGCCCCGCCGACTCCCGCCCCTCGTCGATGAGCCGACGGGCACGCCGTACGCCGTCGGGTGGAGTGGCCGCGGTGAGGATGGTGCCGTCCGCGGCCTCACCGGAGAGCCGCAGGGTACGGGGCCCGGTGGCCCCGGCGAACACCTCCACGCCACCACCCTGCGGCGGCCAGTCGAGGCCGACGTCGTCGAGCTTGACGTACCGCCCCTCGGTGGTGACCCGCTCGCCGCGCAACAGGGCGCGCAAGGCAAGGAGATGCTCGCGCAGCAACGTCACCGGCGACTCGACCCGCGCCCCGACCTGCCCCATCCAGTCCTGCACTCCGTGCCCGACGCCGAGGATCGCGCGCGAGGGGAACATCCGGTGGAGCGTGGCGGCCTCCATGGCCGTGACGGCGACATTGCGCAACGGCACGGGCAGCAGCCCGACCCCGACGCGCACCCGCTCGGTCCAGGCGAGCGCGGCGGCGGCCGTCGAGATCCCGCCCTCCAGAAAACAGTCCTCCCACAGCCACAGCTCCTCAAGCCCCGCCTCGTCCGCGAGGCGGGAGACGGCCCGCAGCCGCTCGGGCGGAAGTTGGGGACGGAACACAGCGCCGAGTCCGGTCATGACGACCTTCCTACCCGGGCCGGCAGCCCCGGACAACATCTTTACGAGCCGGGGGCGTCGGCACGCTCGTACCGCAGCAGTACGACGCCGTTGCCGAAGGCGCGCGACTCGACGAGCCGGAGCGAGGCCGACGTGTCGAGCTCGGGGAACAGACGCTTGCCGCGGCCGAGGAGGACGGGGTGGACGTAGACCCGGAACTCGTCGACCAGTCCCTGCCGCAGGAAGGCCGCAGCGAGCCCGGCCCCACCGAGCCCGACATCACCCCCGGCCCGCTCCTTCAGCTCCCTGACGTCCTCGGGCACGACGTCCCTGACGATCCGCGTGTTCCACCCGGCCCGCTCGATCGTCCGCGAGTACACGACCTTCGGAATGTCCCGCCAGATCCCCGCGAACTCGGCCGTGGGCCCGGTGACGGCGGGGTCGGCGTCGGCGGTCGGCCAGTAGCCGGCCATGAGCTCATACGTCACCCGGCCGCTGAGGAGAGCGCCCATCTGTCCGATGGTGTCGTTGAAGTGCTGGTGCAGTTCATCGTCCACGCGGTGCCAGCTGATGTCCTGGTGGGGGCCTTCGATGTAGCCGTCGAGGGAGACCGACATCATCAGGACGACGTTGCTCATCGGGCACCTCGCCGACGCTTGTCCGGGCAGTGACCACCCAAGGTACTCACTCGGTTCGGAGAGACACTCCACACGCGATCGACGCCTGAGTTCGAGTCGACCGGCCGACGGTCAGCCGCTGCGCCAGTTCCGTTCGTGAAGCGACGCCGAAATGCCCGCCCCCTGCGCGGGAGCGGGCATCCGGTGACAGACCCTCAGGTCGGTCAGCGGTTGACGGCCTGGATCTCCTGTACGACGACGTCCTGATCCGCGCCGAACGTGCCGTCGGGCAGGTCGCCACCCGCTCCGCCGCTACCCGCCCACTGGATCTTCCAGGTGACCGTGGCCTTGAGCGGATACGAGCCGTGACCCGAGGAGCGCAGGTACTTCACGCCACATGGTGGCGTCTCGTTCGCCTTGCCCTTGGCGTAGGGCTCGCCGATGCGACCGTTGTTGATCTCGCACACCCCAGATGCGGGGTAGGTCACGGCGTCCGCGGTTCCCGGGTCGATCTTGAGGGATACCGGCTCTGCCGTCGCGGTCGCCTCTACACCAAGCACCGGTACGGAGGCGGTGACGGAGACCGGCTTGAACTCGGCGGCGTCCAGCCAGGCCCAGGTCGGCAGGTTGACCTTGGTGGTGTTCTCCGGAGCCAGGGTCACCTTGGTGCTGGGGACTCGGATCTGCGCGTACGCGAGTTCGGCGAGGACCTCGGGGGTCACGGCGTTCTCGATATCAGCGGGCGGTGCGTCACCCTCGTCCACCCAAAAGATGGGCTTGTCGCAGTCCAGCGCCCCCGGATCCCCCTCGCGACCCGGCGTGACGTAGAAGTCCCACCAGTAGCCCTCGCCGGCCTTCTCCTTGTTGAAGTCCTTGTAGGGGTGACCGTTCACGTAATGGTCGCGCTGCTTGGCATCCCACTCATAGCCCGTCGAACCGGCCTCCCAAATGGGCTCCAGGTAGGCCTTGAGCTCATCCGGGGTGTACTTCGGCGCGTAGTAGCAGGCGGGCGGGGCCCACGTCGTGGTGGACGTCACCGGGCCCACGGATTGGCCGGAGCCGTTCTTTGATTGGTCATAGACGACAGCTCCGGCCGTCACCGACACGTTCTGCCCCTTGCGGTCCGCCGAGACGTTGGTGTCGCTCTCACGTGTGCCGTCGGGCGTGACCTTGGCCCAAGCATTCGACGCGCCCAGAGCCGATAGGCTGACGGCCACTGCGAGGGTGCCAAACACTCTCCGTTTCACTTGAGGCACTGCTTCGCTCCCGCAGTCGAAACGATGCGCGTGGTCTGCCAGACCCCGTCACTGTTCTTTTCCAGTTTCGTGTTGTAGAGGATGAAGTCCTCGTCCGAAGGACTGGTGACCTTCGCCTTGTTCGTCTTGAGATCCTTGGCGTAGCCCTTGCTCTCGTCGGCACAGAACACGACAGAGGCGGCTTTGTCGCCGTCAAGTGTCACGGTCCGGTTGTAGTACTGGATCGTGCCCGTGATGCCGAGGTTGGCCTTCTTGAACTTCTCCACCCAGGTGACGGCGGCTTCCAGCGCCCTGCCGCTGTTGTAGAAGTTCAGCGCTTCTTCCTTGGGATCCGTCCCCGCGATCGCCGCGTTGACGGCACGCATACGATCCGCGCTGTCGGCGAGTACGGCGTCCTTGACGGGGTCACCTGTCTTGGCGCCCTCGAACGTCATGGTCAGATCTGACGGCAGTTTGATCTCCGGACGACCAGCAGCCGACGAGGCCGACCCGCTCGGGCCGGCGGACGCCGGCGCCTTGCTCCCCGTGTCGGCTCCCGCGATCTTGTCGTTGTCCTTGTCCTTGGAGCTGTCATCGCTCCCGCACGCGGACAGCGTCAGGGCCGCAGCGGCGGTCAGCGTGAGCGCTGCGAGCAGGGTGGGGCGGCGGTTCACTGTCGGCTCCTGGTGAGGCGAGGCTTCTCTTGAGCGAAGCAACGCTATCCAGGAGGGGGTGGTGGCACCAGGGTGAAGCTTTTCAGCGCACGGGGTGTATGAGACCAAATCGGTTGTTGCTAGACCCACTTGGGCCATAACGGTTGCGTAACGCGGGAGTCGGCTCACCGGGCGATGCGCGGGTGGCTCGTTTCTCTCACAAAGCAGCAAAGCCGACGGGTCGCTGAGTGACCGTCATGCCGTCACCGCACCCACCACCATCCCCGTGAACGCCCCGCCCACCATGAACGGGCCCAGTGGAATCGCCGCCCTTCGGTCCGCGCGCCGCAGGGCGACGAGAGTGAGGCCGTACAGCGTGCCGTAGAGGAGGCCCGACAAGGCTCCGGTCAGGAGGGTTGGCCAGCCGTACCAGCCGAGGGGGAGGCCGAGGGCCAGGGCCAGTTTGACGTCGCCGAAGCCCATGCCGTCGGGGTTGATGAGGAACAGCAGGAGATACGCGGCGCCCATGGTCAGGGCACCCAGGAGGCTCGTCGGCCAGGAGCCCGCCGCTGTGGGGGACAGTGCCGCCAGGCCCAGGAGGGCTGCGAGGGCGAACGCGAGGGGGAGGGTCAGGACGTCGGGGAGGCGGTGGACGCGGTGGTCGATCAGGGAGAGGAGGACCGCTACGGGGGTTGCCAGGAGCCACACCACTGTTTCCGGGTGGGGGCCCGTTGCCGCCGCCAGGGTCGTGCAGACCAGGGTCGTTGCCGCGGTGACGGCGAGGGTGCTGGGGCCGTACGGGCCGCATGGCCCCGCCGGCGCGCCGGCCCGGCACTGCGCCCGGCCCAGCCAGCCGCCGAACACGCCGGTGATCGGGTGGGCGGCGGGGCAGCGGTCGTTCCAGGGCTTGCCGGAGTCGACGGCGAGGCGGTGGGCGGCGCGGGGCAGGAGAAGGCCTGTGCCGGTGCCCCACAGGGCGGCCGCGACTGTCAGGAGGAGGCGCACTCCGGGAACGTAGTGCCGACGGCACCCGTCCGGCATGGGTCCCTGGGCCCATGTAGGGCCTACTCCCCTGCCGATACGTTCGGTTCGGACGGCAGGGCACACGGCACTGAGCGGGAGGTGGCCTCGGTATGGGGCGGCGCTGGCGGGACGGGCGAGGCAGGCTTGTCGTGCGGGGAGGCAAGGCGAGCGAGGCAGCGTTCAGTGTTCCGCTGGAGATCGCCACCTCCTACCGCGCCCGTACCCGGGGGCTGCTGGGGCGGGACTCGGTCGACGGGGCGATCCTGCTGTCCCCTGCCAACAGCGTGCACACCTTCCGTATGCGGATGCCGATCGACGTCGCGTACCTCGACCGGGATCTCACCGTCGTCGCCGTGCGCACCATGAAGCCGGGGCGGCTCGGGCTGCCCCGGCTCCGGTCCCGGCATGTGCTGGAGGCGGAGGCCGGGGTGATGGAGGGGTGGGGGGTGCGGGCCGGAGTGCGGGTGGAGGTGCGTGTGGAGGAGGACGCGGAGGGCGGGGCGGCCAGTCGTCCGGCTCCGTGACGGTGCGGTCGATCACCACCGCGGTGGTGATCGACCTTTCGCCGGTTTCCGTTCCGGATAGAGTCACAGTATGAGTACCGACTTGCACGGGTGGCTGGAGTGCCGGGCCTGGTCCGGACACTACGGTGCTGAGCATGTGGCATGGGAACCCTTCGCCGAACTTCGGCATCTGCGCGACGCGCACGATTATGCGTCCTGGTCAGTGCTCTTCGACGTCCGGAGTGTGGAACCGGTCAAGTCGCTGTTCTCTGACCGTGGTCTTCCCTTCGATGTATCCGACCATGTACGCAAGGAATCGGACGATTTCGATGGCCACAGCCATTCATGGTTCTCCTGGCAGGAACTGGTGACCGTCGACTGGGACGCCCCGTGCACCGATGGCCCCTCCCCGCACTGGGTCGGCCGCTGGACCCGCGACAGCGCAGGCGCTCTGGTGCGGCGCGAGGTGACCGTCCTTCCGGGAGAGGTGTACGGGGCGGCCGAGACCGCGTTCGGGGAAGGCAACATCGCTCCGTCCCGGTGGCCTGCCGACGGTGAACTCCCCCTCGGCGACGACATCTACCGGCCCGTCGTACCCACCTACGGCGACCTGGTTCCGGCCCATGGCCCCTGGCAACCCGTGTGGGACGTGATGCGCACCCTGTCCGGACTTCACGGGGGTGAGAACGTCCGCATCGTCGTCTGGTTCGGTGGCTGAACCGGGGCGTCCGGCCGTGCGCCTCGCCCCGGCTCGTCTGCGTCACTCCAGACCGAGGTACTGCAACGCCCCCTTGGGATCGTCGTTCAACCGCTGCCAGTCGATTTCCTCGCCTCGGCTGTACTTCGCTTCCAGCGCCCGCTGCATGTCACCCAGTTGTTTCGCTGTGAAGCTCGCGTCACCGATGCGTGCGTCGATTCCCTTGCCGTTCATGAGCTGTGCGGGAGAGACCTTCTGCCCCTTGATGGGCCGGAAAATCTCCGTCCACTTGTCACTTTTCTCGATCTCGACCCGGGCGGTTCTGCTCGGATCGGCTTTCTTCCACTCGGAGAGCGTGTTGACCTTTCCGACGAATTCCGGCTGCCGCGTCGGGTTCACGGTGTTCTTCACCTCGACGAGGTTGATCTTCCCGTCCTTGCCCTTGTAGAGGACATCTGCGTCCGGGACCGTCGACACGTCCACCGTCTCGCCTGGCGCGACCTCGACCTGCGGCCGGCTGTGTTCCGAGCCGACGGCGGTGTGCACGGTGGTGCCGGGGGCCGCGTCCTCCGATGCGCGTCGTACGCCGCGCACCTCGGCGAGCATTTCCTCGAGCCTGCTGGCGGTACGCGCGTTCGTCACCTCGGAGCCGAGTTTGCTCGCGCCCACGCGGTCGACGTTGTCACGTCGTGCGAGGTCGGCGAGTTCATCCAGCGCGTCCGCCGCCTGCTGCTTGCCGATCTCCTTCTTGCCAGGGTTGTCCTTGGCGTTCTTTACGAAGTCGTCGATGTTGCGCTCGTCGATGCTCAGCTTGCCCTGCCTGATGGCCGCCTTCGCCGCCTCAGCCCGGGCCTGGAGCGTCTGCTGCTCCGCCTCGTCGGCCTGCTTGCGGGCCTCCTCGGCCTGCTGCTTGGCCTCCCCGTCGCAGCCGTCCTCGGCGAGGATGACGTAGGGGGAGTCGGCGCGGCCGGCGGCCAGGACCGTGGTGCCGGTGCCTGGGCCGCCGAGGCCCGGGCTGTCGCCGTACGGAAGCCTGCCGGCCGGGGCCGCGATCGTGCAGCCGGACTCGCGGGCCTTCCGCTCGGCCTCGTCGGCCGCCTCGTCGGCTTCCTTCGCCGCCTTCTCGGCCGCCTCTACGTCACCCGCCTTGGCCGCCTTCCGGGCGTCCTCCGCCGCCTTGCCCGCCTTCTCCGCCAGCTTGCCCAGCTTGCTGAGCTTGCCGAGGACACCGAGCTTTCCGGCGACCTTGCCGATGTCGTAGTAGGGGATGAGCATCGAGCCGATGTTCCAGACGACGGCGGTGACTGCGCGGGTCTTCTCCCCCTTGTTCCACTGGTCGGCGGCCTCCTCGCCGATGAACGTGTCGAACAGGACCGTGCCGCCGGTGTTCAGCGAGGCACCGCCCCAGTCCCAGATGGCGCCGACATAGTCACCCTTGGACCACTTGTCGGCAGCGCCCTGGGAGTCCTGCAGCCACTGGTCGCCGAGTTGCTTGCCGTAATCGGCGATGCCGCCCAAGGTGTCGAGCGGGTGACGGACCAGGTCGTACATGCCCGTGAGGTCGCCCCAGACGCCGTCGACGAACAGGCCCTCGCCGACCTGCTTGAGCTGGTTGCCCGCGCAGCCGAAGAAGGCGCCGAAGCCGGAGAAGCAGCCGTCGTCCTCGTCGTCCTGCTCCCCGGCGTTCTGGGTGTTCCCCCCGGCGTTGGTGGTGGTGTCGCCGTTGCCGGTGGTGTTGTCGCTGCCTGTCGTGCCGGTGGTGGTGCCGGCGGTTCCGTCGCTGTCGGCGCCGCCGTCGGGGGTTGTGCCGTCAGTACCGTTCGTGCCGCCGGTGCCGGTTTCGCCCGTACCGCCCTGGCCGTTGCCGCCTGCACGGGTGTCACCGCCCTCGGCGGGAGCCGGGCACCCCGCGCCCGCGACCTTGCAGACCGCCGACTGGACGCCGCCATAGATCTGGGTGCCGAGGCCGCTGACGAGGAGCGCGGTGACGAGGGCGACGACGATGGCGACGAGACCGGCGTACTCGACCGCCGTCTGCCCCTCGTCCCGACGCCAGCGGATCATGCGGGCCAGGGAGAAGGCACGGCGTTCGACGCGCTCCAGTTCGGGGAGCTCGTACCACTGCCGGCTCTCCTTGCGGAGCAGGAAGAGCAGTGCGAGGACGGGCAGGAGAAGCTGGATGCCGCCGCGGGCCGACCCGGCGACGAGGTTGGCGAGGGCACCGAGGATCAGCCAGGCCTGTACGGCGATCAGACCGCCCCAGATCCGGGTCCCGCCCTCCCAGCTCCGCCGGGCCAGCCACCAGCCGAAGGTGCCGGGGGCGGCCCCGTAGGCGACCAGGGCCAGTACGCCGCCGTCGACGGCGTCGTAGGACGCCGCGGTGAGCAGCAGGCCGAGGCCGCCGAGGACGGTGAACGCGAAGAGGGTGTGGACCAGGACGAGCGCGTGGGAGAGGGCCTCGGGCATGTCCCTGCGCCCGCCCGGACCTGACGGCCGGCCAGCGCCGAATGCCGGTATTCCCCCTGATCCGCCTGTTCCGCCCACTCCGCTTGCTCCCCCGATCGCGGCCATGTCTACTCCCCCTCAACTCCCCGTACAGGGCGGCGCGTCCACGACACGGCCGAGAGTAGGGAGGGGCCGACGATGCGACATGGGCCCGAGGGCCCAAATCGACGCCCAAAGGGAGGTGGGTCCGCCGGGGGGCGGCTGCGGGGCAGCGGGAACGCTCGCAGCCCCGACGGTCGCGGTCAGTTGTCCGAGCGCGGGAAGGACACCTCCACCCGGCGGTTCTTCTTGCGGCCGGCCTCCGTCGAGTTGTCGGCGATGGGGTACTGCTCGCCGTACCCGCGTACCTCGTACGTGACGTTGGCGTCGTTGAGCTCCTGGTCCAGGACCTCCTGTACGGCGTTGGCGCGCTGCTTGGACAGGACGTCGCCGTGGGCGGAGGAGCCGAGGTTGTCGGTGAAGCCGAAGACGCGGATCTTCGTGGCGTTCTGCGCCTTGATCTCCTCGGCGATCCCTTGGATGCGGGCCTTCGCCGCGGAGCTGAGTTTGGCGCTGTCCTTGCCGAACAGCACCTCTGCCTGGAGCGCGAACTTCACGTCCGAGTTGGTGTCCTCGCGGCGTTCGTCGCCGCTTTGGTCCTCCACGACGGACTTGATGTCGAGGACTTTGGGTTCGGCGAGGGTGCCGCCCTCGGGGAGCTTGAGGTCGGGGTCGTTCGGGTCGACCTCTACCGGGGCGGAGGGGGAGGCCTCGGTGCCTGGGGGGACGCTGGGGCCGTCGGCCGCGCGGGCGGTCACGGCGCCGTAGACGTTCGTGGCGACCATGACCGTGGCGGCGGTGACGACCAGGGCGAGGCGTGGGGTCGCCTTGCGGGTGTGGGTACGGGTCATGGCCGGCCTCACCCGGAGATCTTGATCGTGCCGCTGGAGAAGGTGGGGACCTGCAGGCCGACTTCGGTCGTGCCCGCCGGCGGTGCAGGGAACTGCATGAACACCGGGAGGGTCTGGCCTGCTTCCAGGTTCCCGAGGCCGACGGTGGTCAGCGGCCGTCCGTCCGTGTCACGCAACACGTAGTAGCGCTTCTTCCCCTTGGAATCCACAAGTGTGGCGCCCCCCAGCGAGGGGCCGTGCTTGATGACCTCGGTCTCGTCGCCGCTCGTCTGGGGCGGAACCACCACCGACTTGGCGCCGTCGTTCTTCACCATCCCATTGACGGTGACGAATCCGCCTGAGTCCCTCTCAGCAGAGGTGATCTGGAGGAGCAGTCCGTCCGTGCCCTTCAGTTCGGCCAGAGGTGTCTCCGACTGCCCCTCCTGAGCGCTCGGCTTGGATCCACCGTCCTTGGAGGCCGACGCCGAGGGACTCGACTTCTCGTCGTCTCCGCCTCCGCCACCGCAGCCGGCCACCCCGAGGGCCAGACTGGCTGCCACGGTCAACGCGACCATGCCCCTGCGGGCCTTCGCAGTGAACCGAATGCTCATCACTCTGCTTCCTTCATCACTCGTCGTTCGCTTGTCAGTCGGCCAGATGGACGTCGAAGAGGTCCGCGGGTTTCGGCAGATCGGTGAGATCGTCCGGGTTCAGGTCCCAGTCCCTGTCCTTGCAGGAGAGCCGTGGCAGTACGTCGTCGCCCGCATCCTCGGCGGGGAGCTTGAACGCGCAGCGGGGTTCGATCACGGCGGTGGCGGACGCGTTCGCCTTCCGTTCCTCGGTGCCGGGCACGACGGAGTTTCCGACCGGCTTGTTGGTCTCGACCTCGACCGTGAACCCGAGGAGCCCCTCAGGTGCGCAGCTGATGACTCGCGCGTCGTTCTGCGCGGCAAGCTGGTGTGCGCGCCAGCACGACGGGCCGATCCCCGTCACGTTGCCGTCGAAGATGTCCTGCCACTTCGTCGGGTCGAGTACGTTCTTCACCCACTCGCCCGCGATTTGGTCCCTGGTGTCCTGGGCAGCCGCGAGTGCCGCCGCGTCGGCAGCGGTCTGGGCGCCGTTCCTGTTCGCCGCGGCCTGGCCGACCGCAAAGTACGCGAACGCGAGGAAGAGCAGGCCCCCCACCACCGTGATGTAGATGGGGAAGGCCTGCCCTGCGTCGCCGTTCGGGCGAGGTCGCATCAAGGAGCGACCTTGGCGATCTGCGCCTGGATCTTGCCGAGGATCGTCTGCCCGAGGCTGGTACCGGTGATCGCCAGCACGATCGCCACCACCACCGCGATGATGCCCAGGTACTCGACCGCGGTCTGCCCCTTGTCGCCGGCGCGGCGCTGCATGGCCTCCACCGTGGTGTTCTTCCAGCCGTTCACGCGGACCTTGGTCGCAACGGCGGTCTTCAGCATCAGGTCGCTCATGGTGTTCCCCTCCGGGTGTCGCTTTACCGGTGCCGCTTTCGACACCGGAAACGTACGGCGGAACACACCGTCCACCAGAGGGCCCCAGGGCCCAATCCCGGGCCCAATCGCGGGCCCAGACCAACATCCTGCTCCCCCCTGCCGTCACGCCAGGTCACCCCAGTCCCCGGTGTGAGTCCGGTGCTGTGCCCAGCCATTTGGCGGCGGCTTCGGAGCGGCTGGTGCTGTGGAGCTTGGCGAAGATGCGGTTGATGTGGTTCTTGACCGTCTTCTCGCTGATGAAGCAGGTGGCGGCGATCTGCTGGTTGGTCATGCCGGACGCGATGAGGTCCATGATCTCCGCCTCCCTCGTGCTCAGCTGGAACCGCGACCTGTCGGGAGCGGCCGGGTGGCCACTCGTCCATCCAGACGACGACTGTGCCACATCCGGTTGCAGTTGCGAAAGGTTTTCTGAAGAAATCGGCTCTGGCAAGGGAGTTGAGGGATTGCTTCCGTATGCAGTCGCATCCGCCCGCCCCAGTCCCTCCGGCAGCGGGTACGCGGCCGATCCCCCCGCGCCCTGACGAAGCTGGGCCAGCAGAGCCCCCGCCGCCGTCGGGGTGAAGTGAGCCCGGCCCTGTCTGATGTCCCGTACGGCCGAGACGAGCTGGTCCGCGGTGAACTCGCCGTGGACCAGGTAGCCGCCCGCTCCCCGGCGCAGGGCCTCCTGGACGATCTCCGACTCCCTGCTGTAGGTCAGCATCACGACCGGGGCGATCTGCACGAGGTACGGCAGGGCCGAGATGCCGTCGACGCCCGGCATGCGGACGTCCAGGAGGACCACGTCGGGGCGGTGATGGTGGGCGGCCTCGTAGGCCTGGCGGCCGTCGGCGGCCTCCGCGACCACCGTGATGTCCTCGCGGCCGGAGAGAAGGGCGGTGAGGCCGGCCCGGACGACCGGGTTGTCGTCCGCCACGACGACCCGCAGGGGCGCGGGCGGTGGGACGTTCTCGAAGGGGTTCGGTAGCGGTGGCGGCTGCGGGGGACCGGCGTGGGGTGTCGTGTGGTCCGGCATCGGGCGGCCTCCTCTCGTGGTGTGGGGGATGGTCATGCGTGGGCCTGCGGTGTCGTCAGCGCGGCCAGCGGGAGTTCCAGGCGGACCTCCGTGCCCTTGGGGTGGCCGCCGCGGCCGATGCGGATGCGGGCGCCCACCGAGGCGGCGCGCTCGACCATGCCGACCAGGCCGAAGTGGCCTGCCCTGCGGAGTTGTTCGAGGGTGGTGCCTGGGGGAAGGCCGCGGCCGTCGTCGTAGACGCTGATGCGGAGGAGGCCGCCGTGGACTCCCGCGCTGATGTCGACGCGGGTGGGTGCCGCGTGGCGGTGGGCGTTCTCCATCGCTTCCGAGGCGATGGTGAGGAGCTGGCGGGCCACGGCGGGTGGGACGGGGGGCACGGCGTGCTCGCCCGTGGGGCGGTACGTGGCCGGGAGCCCTGTGCGAGTGCTGAAGTCCCGGGTGCGGGCGGCGAGTTCCACGAGGACGTCCGTGGCGTGGTCCGGGTCCGATTCCCGGCGGAGGTCCGCGAGGAGTTCGCGGGACTCGGCGGCGGCTCGGCGGGCCGAGCGGGCCACCAGTTCCGCTTGCTGCCGGACGAGGGCCGGGTCCATTCGTTCGGCGCCCGCGGTGCCGGCCAGGCCGTCTGCTGCCAGGGCCACGCCGTGCAGGGTCTTCGCCACCGAGTCGTGCATCTCACGGGCCAGGCGGGCCCGTTCGGCACTGACCGCCTCCGTGACGGCGAGACGGGCCTGGACGGTGGTCAGGGCCTGGGTGGCCGTGCCGAAGCGGAGCATGAGGTTGCGGAGGCTGGAGCCGACCGCCCCTGCGATGACGCACAGGCCCGGGAGCAGGAGCGACTCCGCGAGGCTCGGCTGCCGGTCCTCGAAGGTGGCGTGGACGAGGAGCAGGATCAGGGCTTGGAGGGATGCGAAGCATGCGGCTCCTCGCCAGCCGTAGACGATGCCGGCGAGGAGGGGGGTGCAGACGCTGACGTAGGCGAGGGTGGTGTCCGGGCCTGCGGCGATGAGGAGGAGGGCGCCGAAGAGGGTGTCGACGGCCAGAAGGGAGGGGTGGCGCAGGAGGAGGGGGCCGAAGCGTTCCCAGTCTCTGAAGAGGACGTACGAGCCCATGAAGGTGACGACGACCGCGGCGCCGACCAGGCGGGTGGCGACACCGGGGGTGGCGTTGAGGAGGGCGGCGGGGGCGGACAGGGCGATCATGGCCAGGCGGAAGCCGAATACCTGTCGGCACATTGCCTGGAGGGCGTTGATCTGGATCGCGATGGCGGGTGCGGGTTCGTCGGCGTGCACCCGGGCTTCGGCCGGGTTCCGGTTCCCACCGGCACCACCTGTGCGGCTTTCGTGGGCGGGTGCGGGCGGACCTTGCGGGGCGCCTTCGCCGTCGGCGGCTGTCCGCTCGTTCGCAGGTGTCGCAGGCGGCATCATCGGCCCCGCCTGCCGCGGCACCCCCGGCAACGCCCCCTCCACCGGCTCCCACCCCGGCGGCAGCGCAGGCGTCACCGACGTCACCGGGATGTCCGGGGCGCCCGTGCGTACGTGGGCCGGGAGGACCGTTCCGGCCGGCGGTGTGGTGATCTCCGGTGTCTTCGGGCGGCGGCGCAGCAGTCCCGTGCGTTCCCCGGTCATCGGCATGTCCCCGTCCCTACTTGCCCGTGATGGAGCCGAAGTCGGTGCCCGAGCCGAGGATCAGGCCGGTGCCGAGGAGGATCATCGTGGCCGGGACCATGAAGGTCGTGATCATCATGGTGGCCTTGGGGACCGCGCGGGCGGCCTTGCGGCGGGCGTTCTGCGCGTCCGTACGGCGCATGTCCTTCGCCAGCGCGACCAGCGTGTCGACGATCGGCGCGCCCAGTTCCTCGCCCTGCTGCAATGCCGTGACGAACATGGCCACCTGCTCGGAGTCGTTCCTCCGCCGCAGCTCGGCGAAGGCCTGGCGGCGGCTCATGCCGAGGTCCATCTGACGAAGGGTGATGCGCAGTTCGTCCGCCCAGGGTCCCTCGTACTTGGACGCCACCCGGTCCAGGGCCTGCCGGAAGCCCAGGCCCGCGCTCACCACGACCGCGAGCACGTCCAGGAAGTCCGGGAGGGTCCGCTCGATCACGTCCTTGCGGATGCGGATCGCCGACCAGATGCCGACCTCGGTCCAGAACGCCCCGAAGGCGAACAGGAGCAGGGCCACGACGAGCTGGCCGCGCATGAGGAAGACCAGGCCGCCGAGGCCGCCCAGGAAGCCGTACACCGCCCTGCGGGCCGCGTAGCGGTCGATGGTCAGGCCGCCCGGGTTTCCCGCCAGGTCGATCTTGCGGCGGTACTTGGCCACCTGCTTGGGGCCCATCAGGCGCAGTACGGCGGGGGCGTACCGCATGCCGAGGCGGTCGATGAGGGAGTCGACCGCGCCGGTGCGGGTCGCGCCGACCTCCAGTGCCAGCGCCAGATCGCCGGGCAGCTTGGCCTCCGCCCGGTACATGCGGATGCCGGCGAAGACGCCCCAGACGCTGAGGCCCATGGCCAGTGCGAGCAGAAGTCCCATCAGTTGTCCTCCCCCGTGCTTCTCAGACGTCGATGCGCGACAGGCGGCGGATGAGGATGAAGCCGACGGCGTACAGGGAGAAGGCGATGATGACCGCTGCCTGGCCGAACGGGGAGCCCGTCATGCGGTCCAGGGCGCCGTCCTTCACGCCGTTCATCAGGAACAGCGACCCCACCCCCAACACCGGCACCGCATACGACGTCATGCTCACCTGGGACAACTGCGTACGGACCTCACGCCGGGTCTCCTTGCGCTCCTCCAGCGTCTCCGTCAGATTGCGCAGGGCGCCGACCACCTGGCCGCCCGCCCGGTTGGACAGCACCAGCGTGGTCACCAGGACGACCAGCTCACGTGACGGCAGCCGGTCCGCCAGTTCGCCCAGCGCGTCGTCCAGCGACGCGCCGACCGCCAGCTGGGCGGACACCTTGCCGAGTTCCTCGCCCGCCGGGGCCTCCAGCTCCTCCGCCGCCATGCCGATCGCCGTACGCAGCGCGAGCCCCGCCTGTGTGGCGTTGGCCAGGATGCGGGACAGTTCGGGGAGTTGGTTGATGAACTTCTCGATGCGTTTCTGTCGTTGCCAGTTGAGGAACTGCACCGCCACCCATATCCCCAGCAGCCCGGCGAGCGGGCCGAAGAAGGGTGCCAGGGCGGCCTGGCCGATCATCCACAGGCCCACGACCGTGGCGAGCATGTAGACGAAGAACTCGCCGGGCGTGATGTCCAGGCCCGTCGCCGCCAGGCGCAGTTCCAGCTTCTTGCCGAGCTGCGTACGGCGCAAGCGGCGATCCAGGTTGCGGAAGCGGCGCCGGCGGCCGACCGGGATCTGGCCGGTCTGCGACAACCGGTCGACGAGCGCCGCCCGCTGTGCCTTGCCCTGGGCGTAGGAGTGCAGCCCCGCAACGGCCAGGACGCAGGTCAGCAGGGTGATGCCGGTGGTGAGCGTGATCAGGGTCTGGAGATCCATGGGGACGGTACCTACTACCTGGCTTCTCGGGTGGCTAGCTGGTCGGTGGACTGGGCGACTCCGTAGGCCTGCGGGATGGGCTGGCCGGCCATGTAGAGGCGGTCGGCGGTGCGGCGCGGGAGCGGGTAGTACTCGAAGGCGCCGTGGATACGGCCGTCCGACGCCATGGGCTGTGCGTGGAAGCGGGCGACCGTGGCCAGGCGGTACGGTTCGCCGCCGTGGCTGTCCAGCAGGGCGATCTCGGTGATGCGGCGGGCGCCGTCGGCGAAGCGGGTCAGCTGGACGATGACGTCGACGGCGCTGTTGATCTGGTCGTGGAGCGCGACGAAGGGGATCTCCACGTCCGACATGGAGGCGAGGGTCTGCAGGCGCATCAGCGCGTCCTCCGCGCTGTTGGCGTGGACCGTGGCGAGCGAGCCGTCGTGGCCCGTCGACATCGCCTGGAGCATGTCGAGGGACTCGCCGCCGCGGACCTCACCGACGACGATGCGGTCGGGGCGCATGCGGAGGGAGTTGCGGACGAGGTCGCGGATGGTGACCTGGCCCTTGCCCTCCACGTTCGGCGGGCGGGACTCCAGGCGGATCACGTGGGGCTGCTGGAGCTGGAGTTCCGCCGAGTCCTCGATGGTGATGATGCGTTCGCCCTCGGGGATCAGGCCGGAGAGGGCGTTCAGCAGGGTCGTCTTTCCGGTGCCGGTCGCGCCCGAGACGATGATGTTGAACTTCGCCTGCACCAGGCCCGCGAGCAGGTACAGCATGTGCTCGTCGAGGGAGCCGAGGCCGATCAGCTCCTGGAGCGTGAAGGACCGCGGGAAGCGGCGGATGGTGAGGGTGGCGCCGGTCAGGGACAGCGGCGGGATGATGACGTTGACGCGCTCACCGGAGGGGAGGCGGGCGTCGACCATGGGGTTCGACTCGTCGACGCGGCGGTTGACGGTCGAGACGATGCGTTCGATCGTCTGCATGAGCTGGTCGTTGGAGGCGAAGCGCAGCGGGAGTTGCTCGACCCGGCCGCCTCGCTCCACGAAGATCGCGTCCGGGCCGTTCACCATGATTTCGGTGATGGACGCGTCTTCCAGGAGCGGTTCCAGGATGCCCAGGCCCAGTGCCTCGTCGACGACCCTGCGGATCAGCTGGGAGCGCTCGACCGTCGACAGCACCGGGCCCTCGCGGCTGATGATGTGCCCGAGCACCCGCTCCAGCCGGGCCCTGCGCTCGGCCGCGGCCAGTGAGCTCATCTCCGCGAGGTCGATCTCCTCCAGGAGCTTGGCCCGGTAGGAGGAGACCAGGTGGCCGTCCTCGCCCCGGCTGCCGTTCTCCTCGGGGGAGTGGATGCGTGCCCGCAGGCTCATGTCCGGTGCCTCCTTGCTCCGCGGTTCAGTGGTCGACCGGCATGGTGGCGGTCTTGCGGGCCGTGCCGAAGTCGTCCTTGCCGGGGATGATCGACGGGATGGTGACCTCGGCGGTGACCGTGACCTCGTCGCCCCCGTACGCCGACGAACAGGTGGTCCCGTCGGCCAGCCAGTCGCTGATCGCGGCCCTGCAGTCCCCCTGGTAGTCCTCGTCGAGTGACGCGCTGCGCGCCCCGGTCCGGGCCGCCGTCCCCGCCTGCTGCGCCGTGTAGGCGATCAGCCCGAGCTGCACGGCCGCCATCGCGACGAGCAGCAGGATCGGGATGAACCCGAGGTATTCGAGGGCGACCTGCCCGCGGTCGCGGTGCCTTCGGTCGTACGCCATCTCAGTCCGCCTCTTCCTCTACGGCCCCGGTGTGTGACGTCACGTCGAACGGGAAGTTGATGGTGCCCGGGAAGAGGACGGGGACCCGCAGCGTCACGTCGGCCGTCACATAGCCCGCCGACGAGGGGCAGCTGACCGTCGCACCGCTGCGCCACGCGTCCGACAGCTTGTCCTTGCCCGCCTGCTCGCACACGGCCTGCCGTTCCCCCCGATGGGCCGCCGTCCCCTGGCGCACAGCCTCGTCCGCGGCATTCCCCGCGAGGATGAACGTGTATCCCACCAGCACGATCTGCCACAGCACCACCAGCGTGACGATGATGGTCGGTGTCATGCCGAGGAACTCGATGGTGACCTGACCCCGGTCCCCCTTGTGCGCCACGACCCGCGTTCTCATCCCCCACCCTCCTTACGGCGACGGAAGCTCACCGACCCCCGGTCCCCCCGGAACCTGCTCGCCTTCTGGGCGCCCTCGGGGACCTTCACCAGCCCCAGTTCGCCGGCGAGGCCCCACAGGGCCTGTTTCACCGCGCTCTTGCTGTCCAGCTCGTGGATGCGGCCCGCGTCCACGGCTCCCTGCAGTTCCTTGAAGCCCGCGGGGACGGCGGTGGCCGCGACCGCCGTGCCGGTGATCTTCTGGATGAGCGGGGGCTGGATCTCGGTGGCCCGGGTGTGGCGGTTGACGACCACGGTGGTCTCCTCCGCCTTGCGGATCTGCAGCCGGTCCCACATCCGTACCGTTCGCTTGGCGCCCCGGACCGCGACCACGTCCGGGGTGGTGACCAGCAGAGCCCTGTCGGCCATCTCCACGGCTGCGGCGCCCGCTCCGCTCAGCTGGGCGCCGCAGTCGATGACGACGACCTCGTAGCGGGAGCGCAGCGCGCTGACGATCTGGCGGGCGGCGCGGTCGGTGACGTCCTCGCCGCGTTCGCCCTCGCCGGGGGCGAGCAGCAGTGCGACGCCGGTGTCGTGGCGGAAGACCGCGTCGGCGAGGACCCGCGGGGAGATGTCCGTGATGGCCGCCAGGTCCACCACCGACCGCCGGAACTGGACGTCCAGGAACGAGGCGATGTCCCCCGTCTGGAGGTCCATGTCGACCAGCGCCGTGCTCCGGCCCGACGCCTGGGCCGCCAGCGCCAGCTGGATCGCCGTCAGGGTGGCCCCCACGCCGCCCTTCGCGCCGCTGACCGTGACGACCGAGCCGCCGACGCCGGTGAACACATCGCCGCCGGAGCCCAGGTGACGCCGTACGCCCACCGACCACTGGGCGACCGCCTGGACGCGGCTGGCCAGTTCCTCGTAGCTCAGGGGCAGGGCCACCAGGCCACGCGCGCCGTAGTCCATGGCGGCCTGGAAGAGGCCGGGGCTCGCGTCCGAGGTGACGAGGATGACGCCGACGGCCGGGAACCGCAGGGCGACTTCGCGGATCAGCTCCAGTGCCGGGACCGGGCCGATCCGTTCGTGCACCACCACGACCTCGGGCAGCTCGTCGACCGACTCGGCGGCCAGCCGCGCGAGGGTGTCGATGAGCTGGGTCGAGTCGACGACCGGGGCCACCGGATCGGCGTCCGGGAGCTGGCTGAGCAGTGTCGTGATGGACCGGACCGCGTCCGCGTCGCCGACTGCCGGGAGGATCCTCGTGGGCATGCGGGCCTCTCACCTGTCCTTCGCGAGTTCGTACGTCCGGTCCTTGTCCGGCACGGTGGTGTCGCTGCCGGGCGCGACCAGGGCGAGCCGGACCCGCTGGGCGAACGACTCGGCGTAGGTGATGCGCTGGGCGTCGAGGGCGGACAGCGCGAAGGTGATCGGGACGGCGTCGGTGGGCTGCTGGTTCCGGTTGTTCTCGTCGGGGTTCAGGGCGGTGATCTTGCCGACGTCCAGGACCTTGGCGTTTGTTACGATGATCTTGGACTGATCGGGATCACCCTCCCGCTGTCCCTCGAAGGTGGCGTACACGTTGACCGTGGCTCCCGGCGTGATCTTGCCGGCCACACCGGTCGCCGCATCGATCATGATGGCGACCTCCTGCTGCCCGGGCTGCAGAGCCGGCTGATTCACGATCATGTCGCTCTGCAGCAGGGAGCCCGCCTTGAGAGTCGTCACGGCGATCTTGCCCTGGATCTGCGAGAGGTCCGTGACCGCGTTCTGCGACAGCCAGCGCTTGGGCATCCGGATCTTCTCGAACTGGCCCGTGGAGAGGGTCGTGTAGGGCGGTACATCGGATTTCAGCCGGTACGCCGTCACCTCCGGGCCGACCTTGGACTTCACGTCACTGATGACGGACAGGACGCCGGTGAACGCGCCGAGGGCGCAGACGACCGACACGAGCAGGAGAATCACGCCGCGGCGCTGACGGGAGTTCATGAACCGTACAACCTCATCGGGGATATCGGTCGAGCGGAAGTGAAAGGGTGTGAGCGGTGGTCCGGGCGGCCGGGGTTCGCGTCCCTGGGACGCGGTTCCCGTCGCGCGCCCTGTGGTTCAGGACTCACCCGACGCGCGTTTGGTTCTCGGGACGGTTGTCGCGCGGACTGTCGTGGACGGGTGGGGTGGCGGAGCAGAACACGCACCGGTCGCCGATGACGTCGATGCCGCACCAGTGGCAGGTGCTCTGCCGCACCGACGTCACCAGCTGGTAGAGGACCGACAGGTCGGGCAGATAGGTGCAGAACTCGATCAGCTTGCCGGTCCCCCACCAGCGGGAGGACTCGGCGGGCAGCGGCGTCTCGCGCAACCCGAGCACGTTCCAGGACGGGGCCAGGGTGCCGGTGACCCAGTCGGACTGGAGCTGGCCCTTGGCGACCAGCATCCAGGTGCCGAACTCCGGTCCGGACAGCGTGGCACCGGGGGCGATCTTCACCAGCTGCGGCTCGGGGTGGGCGAGCACGCCGAACTGACTGCCCGGCACCCAGGACTTGGCGTGCGCTTTCAGCCCCACGGGGACGTGGTCGAGGCGGGCGACGGAGTTGAGCAGCGCGCCGGCGTGTATGTAGTGGGTGAGGAGCCGGCCGGCCGAGGCGAGCACCCCGGGGCTGAGGTCGCAGGAGGCGAGCTGCCTCAACTGGCGGGCCAGGACGGCGAGTCCGAGCGGCGGCAGATCAGGTCGGAACAGGGCGATCCGGTCGCTCTCCAGGAGGGACCGGACAGTGTGCAGCCGCCGCTCCACGCCGGCGGAGACGGCCCCCGAGCACACCACGATCACATGCCCGTGCTGGTCGACGAGCGCCTGCATGTCCGCCAGCGCCTGTTCCAGCGGCCGTCGATCCACGTCCTGCAGCACGACAGCGGGCAGGGTCCGTTCGTCCTGCGGTGGCAGCGCCAGGTCGGCGCTTGTCACGGCAATGGCAGTTGGCACGCGCAGCTCCCCGTTTCCCCATGCCACTCGGCTCGCCGGACTTCCTCCGGCGCGCCGCGATGACTTCACTGCGTGACTACCTCAGCACTGTATCCACGCCTCTGTGACCGGAGAACAGCCTTTCTGTAGCTGGGGAGCAACTGTCATTGCACAAGATGCGCCAAAACGGGGCAGGTTGAGCATCCTGACGGTCCCGTTCGAGGGACCCGGGCGGGCCCAAGGTTGCCAGTGGGCCTCCGTTTGGGCCCTCGGGCCCACGCCTCCCGCGCCGTGCCGCACCTAACCTCACGGTCCGAACAGAGGTACTGCAGGGCGAGGAGGGGTGCCGCATGGCTCGCGGGGGAGGCGGCATACGGCCGTACGGGCGGACGTACAGATACGACGACCGGGGCGCGACCGGCACCGAGTACCTCGGCATGGTCGTGGTCAGCGTCGCCGTCGTCCTCGGCATCTCGGCCACCGGCGTCGGGCAGATGATCTACGACAGGATCGCCGCCCAGGTCTGCAAGGTGGCCGGCGGCGGTGACTGCGGGCCGGGGAAGGGCGAGGCGGGCAAGCCGCTCACCGACGCCGACTTCGAACCGGCTCTGTGTCAGGTCTCCCAGGTCACCGACAAGGCGGGCGCCAAGGCGAAGATCTTCTTCTGGGAGATCGGCAGGGAGTACGGCTTCCAGGAGCAGCGCCTGAGGGCGAACACGGACGTCAACCACGACGGCAAGGTCGACGACAAGGACGAGCTGGTCTACCTGACGTTCACCGACGCGGCGTCCGTAGGCGCCAAGAAGGACTTCAAACCCGGAATGAAGGTGGGCAGGTTAGGCACCGACAAGGTCGAACTCGGGCTCGGTATCAAGGTCACCAACGGAGACACCTGGGTCTTCGAGAGCCCGGAGGAGGCCCAGCGGTTCCGGGACGACGTGGAGAAGCTGCAGATGTACGAGATGCGGCGCACGATGCCCGGCGGCGCGGAGGCCAGCCTCGGTGACAGCATCCTCTACCTCTTCGGGACAGGTCCGCTGAAGGACGAGGAGGACACCCAGAACCGCATCAAGGAGCACCTCGGCGACAACCGGAAGATCACCTACGGCAAGGTGGGCCTGGAGGCCTCGGTCTCCGCCGGTATCAGGATCGCGCCGGACGACGAGAAGAAGCTGAGCGCACAGCTGGGCGGCACCTTCAAGTACTCCCCCGAGGTCACCTGGACCGACAACGCCTACAAGAACACCAAGTCGTACACGTACTCCTCGTCCATCGAGTACGGCAGCAAGGTGGGCTACGAGGCGGGCGCGGTCAGCGGCGAGTACAGCGCGAACACCACCCGGACCGGCACCATCACCGTCACCTACGACAAGAAGACGGGCAAGCTGGTCCGCATCGACATGACCCGCACGGTCGAGGAGGGCGGCCAGAAGGACGGCGCCAAGGTCGGCAAGGACAACGGCAAGGAGAAGAAGGAAGAGAAGCGGGGCGGCAGCGCCGGGCAGAAGGGCACCGACAGCTCCACCGGCATCGAGATCGTCACCAACACCCTCACCTTCGACCCCGGACCGGCGGGCGACAAGGACCGGGCGATCGCCGAGCAGTGGCTGGACAGCAACAACGAGCAGGGGGTCACGCCGTTCCAGTACATGTTCAGCGACAACGCCCCGACCGCGCGCCCGGGCGCCGAGGACCCCTTCGGCCAGTTGATGTTCGACAAGGGGAAGTCCAGCAGGATGACCTACACGGGTGAGGTGAACGCGGCCGAGTACGGCTTCGAGCTGAATGTCGGGCTCAGTCTGGGCATGACGGTCAGCACGGAGAAGAAGTCGGAGACGCTGACCGACGCCCGGTTCCTGGGCGCACCCCGCGGGAACAGCCGCTCCTATCTTCCCTACAGCTACTGTGCGAACTGATGAGACGGGAGCTCAAGCCGATGAAGACCCGCCGTGCGTGCCTGGCCGCCGCCCTGCTGACCGCCGTGGCCCTCGCAGGCTGCCAGGACTCCGACGCCGGAGCGGCCGCCGTGCCCGACGGCTGGGGAACGCTGAAGACGAAGGGCGTCGACGTCTCGTATCCGAGCGGGTACCGGGAGCAGAGCGACGGCGAACGCAGTAAGTACAACGCGGCCGCGGCGGAGCGTACGGAGAACGGGAAGACGGTGTCGGTCATCACCGTGCAACTGGGCTTCACCCAGGCGGACTCCGCCGAGCAGGCCGCCATCGCCGCCGAGGCCGGCATCCAGATGGGCGCGGACGTCAAGGGCCAGAAGGATGTGGAGCTGGCCGGCACGGAGGAGGCCAGGCGGATCGACTTCACCTTCGAGTCGACCGGGGAGGACGGCGGTCCGCCCGAGGGCACTCCGATCGAGGGTGTCATCCTGACCGGCCTGGACTCCTCCGACACCACGTTCGCCATCCGTGTCGACGCGGCCCGGGGCGAGTTGTCGGACACGGACCTGGAGAAGATCGTCAAGTCGGTGGAGGTGCACTAGCCGTGGAGGTGCCCGGCGCCGGTTACGTCGTTCTGACGCTGCTCGTGGCGCTGTTCGGCGCGGTGTCGCTGAAGTACGCGCGCCGTCTGGTCACGGTGGCGCGCGTGCTGCGGCGGGGCGTGCGGACGGGCGGTGAGTGCGTGCGGGTGGAGACCGAGCCGTACAACCGCTCCGACGCCACCCGTCATTTCTTCGTCTTCCACACGGCCGACGGCACGCGGGTCGAGTTCGAGGACCTCGCGAGCTGGTCGACGACGGAGGGCACCCCGGTCACCGTCACCTATGACCCCCGCGATCCGAAGGGGACGGCGACGGTGGCGGGCCGGGGGACCTGGCCCCCCGTCCTGCAGTCCCTGGCGCTGACGGCGGGCTGCGGCATGGCGGCGCTGGGTTTCGCGACCCTGCTCTGGTTCGAGATCTTCGGAGGCGGTTGATGGCTCTCATCCGGTCCTGGGCCGTGGGCATCGTCGTACTCGTCGTCAGCGAGTACCTCCAGATGACGCTGGTGTACGGGCCGTTGGTCGGTCCGGCGGGCGTCGGCTCCTTCGGTGCGGCGGTGGCCCTCGTCCATCTGCCGAACCTGCTCTGTGTCGTGCTCGCCACCTGGGCCGCGGCGCGGGTGCATCCGGAGCCGGGGCGGCAGGTGCCGGTACGGCACCTGGCGGCGGCCTGCGCGGTGCCGGCGGCGGCACAGCTGCTCACGGTGTCGCTGCGCTGGGATGTGATGAGCGCGACGGGTGCGGCCTTGTGGATGTCGACGGGCGTGCTGCTGGCGGGATGCGCGGTGGGGCTGTTGCTGGACAGACTGGTGTGGACCTCCTGACACACCTCGACGCCCGGCGCGTGAAACATTTCCCGGGGCCCACCGCATCAATGAGGTGAGGACGGTGCGGACCGGGCACGGGTGCAGGGGGAGCGAGCCGATGAGACACGACCGCGCGGACGAGTACGCTCAGTTCGCGGCAGCGCGTGCGGGTCACCTGTACCGGTCCGCCTGTCTGCTCACGGCCGGGGACACGCATCTCGCCGAGGATCTCGTCCAGGAGACCCTCGGGCGGCTGTACGTCCGCTGGTCGCGGGTGTCCCGGGTCGGCAATCCCGCCGGGTACGCGCAGACCGTCCTCACCCGGGCGTTCCTCGCCCACCAGCGGCGGCGCAGCAGTGCCGAGCGCTCGACGGACGTGTTCCCCGACCTGCCGGGCACGGCCGACGGTGACGCGTCGCTCCGGCTCACCCTGCTCGATGCGCTGTCCCGGCTGCCCGCCAAGGACCGGGCCGTGGTCGTCCTGCGGTACTGGGAGGACCGCTCCATCGAGGAGACGGCCGACGCGATGAACGCCAGCTCGGCGGCGGTGCGGACGCGGTGCGTCCGTGCGCTGGCCCGGCTGCGGGAGCTGCTGGGCGAGGACCTCGCCGAGTACGCCCGCCCCTGACATCCCCTTCGCTCTTCTCCGACCTCGCGGAAACGGTGGTGTGCCATGCCCGTCGACCAGCACAGCGATCCCTTCGAGGACCGGCTCGCCGCCGCCCTGCGCGACACCGGCGGCGCCTTCGACACCGACCGGGCCGCGCTCGCCGCGGCCGGCCGGGCCCGCGGGCGGCGCCTCAGGCTGCGGCGCCGGGCCGCCGTGGTGGGCGGCGCGGCCGGGCTGGCGCTGGTGGGCGTGGGCGGTGCGGTGCTGGTGCCGGACGGCGACGAGGCGAAGGGGCCCCGGCCGGTGGCGGCCGGGCCGACGGCCGGCCGCACCGCCCCCGGTGCCTACTCCGCCGACCGGCTGATCGGCATGCTCAAGGAGCAGCTCCCCGAGGGCAGGGTCAGCGGGGAGCACGGGCGCGCCACCGACGCGGCCTTCGGGCCGTACGCCCACCTCGTGTACGACGACGGCAAGGGTCCGGGGGCGATCTCCGTCAGCCTGAACCGGGTGGAGCCGGGCAGCGAGCAGGCCCGGCAGGCGACCCGGTGCCCCGACAAGGCGTTCACGCCGTACGACAGCTGCGTCACCAGCACGCTGTCCGACGGGTCGAAACTCATGCTTCTCCAGGGGTACGAGTATCCGGACCGCCGGGCCGACACCAAGTGGTGGAACGCCGCACTTGTCACGCCCGCCGGGCAGCAGGTCAGCGTGAGCGAGTGGAACTCCGCCGCGGAGAAGGACGAGCCCGTCAGCAGGCCGGAGCCGCCTTTGTCGGCAGCGGAGTTGAAGAAGCTGGTGACGGCGCCTGAGTGGCGGGCCGCCGTCGACGCGATCCCCGAGGATCCGCGCAGCCGGAAGGACGTGGAGGAGCCGAGTGCCACACCGGCCGTCCCCGACGGCTCGCAGATCGCCCGGACCCTCGCCGACCTGGTCCCCGGGCGTGCCGAGGTGGTCGCGAAGGGCGGCGAGGAGGGCGGGTTCGGTTATGTGGTCGTCGACGACGGCAAGGGCGCGAGCCTCGTCCAGATCAATGTGCAGCCCGGCATGTCGGACGTCGCCGGTGAGCTGTTCGGCTCCGACGCCGAGACCCTCCAGGACGGCACCAGGGTGAGGGAGCGGCAGGGCCCCGGCGAGAAGGGTGGCGGCGGGGTCGTCATGTGGACCGTCGACACCCTGCGGACGGACGGTTTCCGCGTGGTGGTCAGCGCCTTCAACTCCGGCGCCCAGAACCGCGACGCCACCCGTGCGAAGCCCGCCCTGACCATGGACGAGCTTCGCCGGATCGCCCTCAGCCCGAACTGGCGGTAGCCCTGGTGGGCGACCGCTAGAAGAACTCCGCCCACGGCTGGTCCCAGACCTGCTTCACGCACAGGACCAGGAACAGCAGCCCGGCGACGGCGAGCATCCCGTTGCTCAGCGGGCCGTTGCGCCACTCGGCCGGGGTGCGTGCGGAGTTCAGGAGCCAGATCAGGGTCAGGGCCAGGAAGGGCATGAAGGCCGCGCCCAGCACGCCGTAGATGATGACCAGGCGGAAGGGCTGTCCCTGGAAGAGCAGGACGATGGGCGGGAAGGTCAGCCAGAGCAGGTACGCGCGGAAGGGCCAGGACCGTTCTCGCGCGCCCGAGGCGACCTCCTCGCCCTTCGCCCCGCCCTGTGTGCGGTACCGCGCCACGAAGTCCGCGAACATCAGGCTCACACCGTGCCAGACGCCGATCAGGGAGGTGAAGGAGGTGGCGAAGAAGCCGATCAGGAAGAACTTCGCCGTCGCCGTGCCGTACTCCTCCTCCAGGATGTCGCCGAGCTGGACGAGGCCCTTGTCACCGCTCGCGAGGGCGACGTTCGCGGAGTGCAGCAGCTCCGCGCCGACGAAGAGCATGGCCACCACGAAGATGCCCGTGGTCGCGTAGGCGACGCGGTTGTCCAGGCGCATGACCTTCATCCAGCCGGTGTCGGTCCAGCCCTTGGCGTTGACCCAGTAGCCGTACGCGGCCAGCGTGATCGTGCCGCCGACGCCGCCGATCAGGCCGAGGGTGTTGAGGACGGAGTCCTTCTCGTCGGGCAGGACCGGGAGGAGGCCGGCGAAGGCGTCGGGCAGGTTCGGGGTGACACGGATCGCCAGATAGACCGTCACCACGAACATGACGCCCACCAGGACCGTCATGGCCTTCTCGAAGACCGCGTACTTGTTGAACCACACGAAGACCAGGCCGACCAGGCCGCAGGCCACGCCCCACCACTTGAGGTCCATGACGTCCGGGAACAGCGCCTGCAGCGGCAGCGCGCTCGACGACATCGCCGCCGCGCCGTAGACGAAGCCCCAGATCACGGCGTAGACGACGAAGAAGTACGTGGTCCAGCGGCCGAGGCTGGCCCAGCCGTCGAAGAGGGTGCGGCCGGTGGACAGGTGCCAGCGGCCCGCGGCCTCGGCGAGGGAGATCTTCACCAGGCAGCCGACGATCGCGGCCCACAGCAGGGTGTAGCCGAAGTTGCTGCCCGCGATGAGCGTGGCGACCAGGTCGCCGGCGCCCACACCGGTCGCGGCGACGACGATGCCGGGTCCGATGTGCTTCCAACTGGCCTTGCGGAGCGCCGGGTCGTGCGTCGCCTCGGTGCTCTGGGTGTTTCCCGTGGTGTCCGCCATGATGGTCAAGAAAGCTCAAAGCCGCCCGGGGGACAAGAGGGCCTGCACGGATCTTCACCCGAAGCGCCCAGCGCCGGCTCCAGGGGCCGGGTGCGCCGCCGGAGCCGCCCGACCGGCGGAGCGTTACGGCTGCCGCTGTCCGCAGCCGTCCGACCCGCAGGTGCCGAGCTCGAACCAGACGGTCTTGCCCAGCGCGTCCTGGTGGCAGCCCCAGCGCTGGGCGAGCGCGTCCACCAGGAACATCCCTCGGCCGCTCTCCGAGGCCCCCGCGTCGAGCACCTGCGGCACGCGGCGGCCCGCGTCGGCGACCTCGCAGCGCAGGACGCCGTGCGCGGCGGACAGGGTGAGCCTGAAGCGGCTCGCTGCGTGCAGCAGGGCGTTGGTGGCGAGTTCGCTGACGAGGAGTTCGGTCACCTCGGCCACGTCGCCCCGCTCGGCGAGCCCCCATCCCTCCAGCTGCCTGCGGACCTCGGCGCGTGCCTCGCGGACGGCGGAGGGACGGGGGTCGTACTCGGCGCTCAGATGGCCCGCCCCCAGCGGTGGCTGGGGGAACGGACCGTACCTATCGTCGGGGTCCGGGGGCGCTCCCCCGGAGAGTCGCAGCATGGTTCCAGGGTGGCCGCCGGGGACCGTTCCCCGCAGGGGGAGGACTACCCGTTCCCCTACCTGCTTCTCCCCGCTTCGGGGTATCCCCGCGTACGCGGCTACGCGTACTGCAGGCGTACGGTCGCTCCCCTGTCGTCGTCCCGTACATCGACGTACGCGCACACCTGCCGCGCGTACCACAGGCCCTGGCCGGGCTCCGGGTCGGTCACGGGCGGTGGGACGAAGCCGGCGAGCGGGTCGTCGACGCGGCGGGCGGCGCACAGCTCGGCGACGCAGGCCGGGGGGTCGCCCCACAGGAGGGCGGGACGGGTGAGGGGGCCGAGGTGGGCCGCGGTCTCGGTGACGGCCGTGGCGAACAGCTCCGCGTCGGCGGCCGGGAGACCGCGGCCGACGGCCCAGGCCTGGACGGCGTCGACGGTGGGCTCGGCGAGCCGCGCCGCGTCGGGCGGGGGCGGGGGCAGCGGTACGGAGTCCAGTTCGGCAGTGAGCACGACCGGGTCCACGTAGACGCCGGTGTCCGGGTGGGCGCGGCGGGCCGCCTCGACGACGGCGGTACCGGCGGTGCGGGTGTCGTAGGCGCACAGGACGGTCGTCGCCATCGGGGCGAAGAGGAGGTTGGCGAGGGCCTCGTAGCGGATCCACTCGGTGGTCTCGCGTACGGAGCGCCCTGCGCGGCCGTTCCAGACGGGCTCCATGAGGAGGTGGACACGGCCGCCGGGTCCGCTGTGTGCGGCGAGGTGACCGGCGGCCTGCGCGACGGCGTTGGCGGCGGAGCCGGTGTACCAGTCGGTGTGCGGGATGCAGGTGATCCGCTGGGCGTCGCCGCCGAGGGTGTCGCGCAGGAGGTCCAGCTTGTCGGGGGCGGCGATGGCCACGGGCGGGGGTTCTTCGGGCGCCGCGAGCCCCTCGGTGAGGAAGGGCAGGGCGGTGGCGAGGAAGGCGTCGTCGGTACCGAAGACGGCGATGCGGTGATCGAACGGGCCTTGGGTGCTCATGTGGTCCCCCTGGGATGGTGGATGGTGCTCTGTCGGAGGGGTGGTTCAGCGTTGTGCCGTCACCCAGGCGGCGATCTGGCTGCGGCTGCTGAAGCCGAGCTTGCTGAGGATGCGTTCCACATGGCCTTCGGCGGTACGGCGGGCGATGACCAGGCGGTCGGCGATCTGCTGGTTGGCGAGGCCCTCGGCGACGAGCCGGGCGACCTCGGTCTCGCGGCGGGTGAGGCGGACGCCGGCCGGGTCGCTCAACCGGTCGGTCCCGGTGGACCGTTCCGCACGGTGCCGTTCCTGCTGCGGCTGCTCCTGCAGCGCGTATCCGACGATCTCCGCGAGGCCGAGGCCACCGCCCCGGGCGTACGCCCGCTCGTAGTCGCGGCGCCCGACGGCCGCGCGGATCCGTGCCTCGCTGTCGCGGCGGGCGGAGTTGAGGGCCGTCGAGCCCCAGCGGTTCCTGTCGATGTCGGTCCAGACGCGGTCGGCGCCGCCCAGCAGGACGGCCGCGCGTTCGTGGGCGTCGCACCGGGTGGCGATCAGCGCCAGCAGGTCGAGGGTGAGCGCGATGCCGGTGACGTCGTGGACGGCCAGCTTCAGGCGCACGGACTCGCGGGCGTGCCGTTCGGCCGACGGCCAGTCCTGCTGCACCGTGCGGGCGAGGGCGAGCATGCGCAGGACGTACGACCGCACCCACTCCTCGCCGTGTTCCTCGCACAGCCGCAGGGCCCGCTCGCAGACCTCGACGGCACGGTCGGCCTCACCCAGGAAGCCCAGGGCGCAGGCGAGTTCGACCTGGTCGAGGCCGACGATGCTGAGGTGCTGGCCCGGGACGGGGCCGCGGGCCACGCTCGCCTCGAAGTGGTCCAGCGCGCCCGGCAGGTCGTCGCGGAACAGCCGGATGACGCCGACGACGTACTCGGCGTGGGCCTCCTCGGCCGCGTCGCCCAGAGTGCGGGCCAGCGCGCGGGCCTCCTCGGCGAGGCGGTGGCCACGGGAGAGGTCCTGCGTGACGGCGGCGAGCAGACCGGCCACCCACAGGCCGCGGGCCCGCTCCCGGGTCGGTTCGGGGCCGGCGTCGAGAGCCCGGTCGATCCAGTAGCGGCCCTCGCGGGGTGCTCCGCAGGCGTGCCAGTAGAACCAGAGGGTGCCCGCCAGTCGCAGCCCGGCGAGCGCTTCGTCCGGGGTGCTGAGGCTGTGGTCGAGGACGGCCCGCAGGTTGTCCTGGTCGGCTCGCAGCCGCGCCACGGTCTCCGGCTGGCCCGGCCCGAACCACGTCCGCTCACAGTCCGCGGCGCGCCGCAGCATCCAGTTCCCGAGCCGTCTCCGGGCGGCGGCCTCCTCCCCCGGCAGCCGCCTCAGCCTGTCGAGCCCGTACTGCCGCAGCGTGTCGAGCAGCCGGTACCGAACCCCGCCGGGCCCCGGCTCCCGGCACAGCACGGACTTGTCGACGAGCCCGGCGACGGCTTCGAGGACGTCGGGACGCAGGATGCGGGGGGCACGCCGAGCGCCGACGGCTCCGCCGGGGGATGCGTCGCGGGTGCGGGTGTCGGATGCATCGTCAGGGGGTGCGCTGCGGGGCAGGGCATCGGCGGCCGGATCACCGACGCGCGCGCTGCCGGGCCGGGCATCGGCGGCCGGACCGCCGACGTGGGCGGTACCGGGCCGGGCATCGGCTGGCACACCGCCGGTCCCTGCCCCGGCGCCCAAGCCCTCCGCCCGCTCGCCCAAGGCCCCCGGCCCGGTGCCCAAGCCCTCCGCCCGCTCATCCAAGGCCCCCGGCCCGGTGCCCAAGCCGTCCGCCCGCGCCTCCGAGGCCCGTAACCCGTCCGCACCCCCCTCCCCAGGCGTCGCGCCGTCGGTCGAGGGACCCGGTGCGGCGTCCTCCTCGTCCGCGCACACCGCCTCCGCCGTCTCCAGGTCGAAGCTGCCCGCCGTCACCGACAGCCGGGCCCACACCAGTTGCTCCCGTTCGGTGCACAGGTCGTGGCTCCAGTCGACGGCGGCGCGCAGGGTCTGGTGGCGTGGCAGGACGGCGGGGCTGCCGGCGGACAGCAGGCGGTAGCGGTCGTCCAGGCGTTCCAGGAGCTGTTCGATGCCGAGGACGCGCATGCGGACGGCGGCCAGCTCGATGGCGAGGGGGAGGCCGTCGAGGCGGTGGCAGAGGCGGGCGACCGCGGCTCGGTTGTCCGGGGTCAGGCGGAAGCCGGGTACGACGGCCGCGGCCCGGTCGGCGAAGAGGGTGAGGGCCGGGTAGCCCTCGGCGGCGGAGAGGTCGCCGTCCGGGTCGGGGACCGGCAGGGGCCGTACCTCCAGGAGGTGTTCCTCGGTGAGGCCGAGTCGGTGCCGGCTGGTGGCGAGGAGGCGGACACCCGTCGTGCCGCGCAGCAACGCCGCGGCCAGCTCCGCACACGCGCCCAGCACGTGCTCGCAGTTGTCGACGACGAGCAGCAGCCGCCGGCGGCGTACCTGTTCCACCAGCGCGTCCAGCGGAGGCTGCGCGCTGTGGTCGTGCAGCCCGAGCGCGTCGCCGGCGGCGAGCGGGACGAGCGCCGGGTCGTGCAGGCCGGAGAGGTGCACGAAACGCACCCCGTCCGGGAAGGCGCGTGCGACGCGGGCCGCGATGCGTGCGGCGAGCCGCGTCTTGCCGACGCCGCCGGGCCCGGTCAGCGTCACCAGGCGCGCCCGGGCCAACAGCTCACGGCCCTCGGTCAGTTCCCCGCGCCGGTCGACGAAGCTGGTCGTCTCGACCGGCAGCTGAAGGTCCCGTCGTGGCGCTGATCCGCCCATGATCAGCCAGTCCTCTGGGGGGTGTGGTCCGGGGAGCCGGAGCTCCGGCTCCCCTTGCGCGGACCTTCACTCTCCCCGCAGCCCCGGCATTGATGCACACGCCGGTCACACCGCCGGGTGCACTTCGCTGCGGACAGCACCGCGCGACACGGACACGCGTACACTGCCCGGCCGATTTCCGACCGCCCCGCCACTCACCCCTTGGCGCACTCTTGACCGGGTCATGCCATAACCAGAACGATGAGCGCCACGCCCGCACCGGCAGCACGTCGCACGGAAGAACCACCCCCCAGCTCCCCTCCCCCACCTCCGGAGATCCCGGAATTCCTGGAGAAACTAGGAGACTTCATGCGACTTCGCATACGCGGCTCTGGCGCCCGCGGCGGCAGACGGACCGCCGCCCTGGCAGCCCTCCTCGCCCTCGCCCTCGCTGCGCCCCTCTCCGCGACGGCTGCCGACGCCAGCGCCGACAGCGCCCACAAGGCGGCCCCCTCCGCCGAGGACATCCGGCAGTACGAGGTCCACATGCACTCGGACGCCAAGTCCCGTACGGCACTTCAGCGGTCCGGTGTGACGGTGGACGAGGCCGACGACCACACCGTCGTCGTGTCCGGCCGCGCCGACCAGATCAAGAAGCTGCGCCAGCAGGGGTACGACGTCACGCCGATGGGCACGGCCCCGGACCGCTCCGGCGGGGAGGGCGACGTACGGCTCTACGACTTCCCCTCGGCCGACTCGCGGTACCACAACTACGCCGAGATGAACACGGAGATCAACCAGCGGCTCGCCGCCTACCCGAACATCATGAGCAAGCGGGTGATCGGCAAGTCGTACCAGGGCCGGGACATCGTCGCCATCAAGATCAGCGACAATGTGGCGAGCGACGAGAACGAGCCGGAGGTTCTCCTCACCCACCACCAGCACGCCCGTGAGCACCTGACGGTGGAGATGGCGCTGTACCTGCTCCGCGAGCTCGGCGCGGGGTACGGGAGCGACTCCCGGATCACCAACATGGTGAACAACCGGGAGATCTGGATCCTCCCCGACCTCAACCCGGACGGCGGCGAGTACGACATCGCGTCCGGCTCGTACCGCTCGTGGCGCAAGAACCGCCAGCCCAACTCCGGTTCCTCATACGTCGGTACGGATCTGAACCGCAACTGGAACCACCGTTGGGGCTGCTGCGGCGGCTCCTCGGGCTCGACGTCCTCCGAGACCTACCGGGGCGCCTCGGCCGAATCCGCGCCCGAGGTCAAGGTGGTCGCCGACTTCGTGCGCAGCCGGGTCGTCGGCGGGGTGCAGCAGATCAAGGCCGGCATCGACTTCCACACGTACAGCGAGCTGGTGCTGTGGCCGTTCGGCTACACCTACTCGGACACGACGACCGGGATGACGGCCGACGACTACAACGCCTTCAAGACCGTCGGGCAGAAGATGGCCGCCAGCAACGGGTACACGCCGGAGCAGTCCAGCGACCTGTACATCACGGACGGGTCGATCGACGACTGGCTGTGGGGCAACCAGAAGATCTTCGGCTACACCTTCGAGATGTACCCGTCGTCCAGTGCGGGTGGCGGGTTCTACCCGCCCGACGAGGTCATCGAGCGGGAGACTTCACGGAACCGGGACGCCGTGCTGCAGTTGCTGGAGAACGCGGACTGCATGTACAGGTCCATCGGCAAGGAGGCCCAGTACTGCGGCTAGGCCTGCTCGGCCTCCTCGAAATACGCGTCGAGGACCGCGTCCAGCTGTGACTCCCACTCCTTGAAGCGGCTCCTGGCCGTCGCCTCGATCTCGATCGGGTACCAGCGGCGGTCAGGAGTGTGCACGGTCACCGTGAACCGTTTGCCGAAGCGGCCCGTCTCCGTCTCGATCGCTCCGATCTCGTCCCAGCGGAACTCGCACTCCTCCTCGTCCAGGCGGAGTCGTACGCCCTTGCCGTCGGCGACGATCCTGGCGCGACGGTCGGAAGCCTCGAAGACGGGCCCGTCGGAGACCTCCTCCTCGGCCTCCGCGTCGTCGTCGGCCTCCTCGGAGACCTCCGGCTCCCCGTCGACGGCCTCCTCGGCCTCCTCCGGAACCGCGTCCTTGTTGACCTCCTCCTCCGCGACCGCCTTCTCCGGCCTGGCGTCGTCCTCCGGCTCGCCGGACGCGGGTGAGGTGAGCCCGGGGATGAAAGCCGGGTCGAATCCGGCACCTTCCAGGGGCTGGCTGCTCGAACCTATGCGCTGCTCCACAGCGGAGCAGTATGGTCGAGAATCCTGTGCCGGGCACAGTCAGGCCCGACTTCGTTATCAGACACCTACACGAACACGGTCGACCACGGCCATGCGATGAGGGAGGGTCAGCCCAGGACGGCCAGCGCGTCGATCTCGACGAGGAGACCCGCGGGCAGGCCGACGTACACCGTCGTACGCGCGGCGGGCGGCTGGGTGAGGCCCTGCTCCTCGAAGTAGGAGTTGTAGATCTCGTTCATCTCGGCGAAGTGGTCCACGTCGGTGAGGTAGACGCGGATCATCATCACGTCGTCCCAGGAGGCGCCGCCCTCCTCGAGGATCGCCTTGACGTTGGCGAGGGTCTGGAGGGTCTGCTCGCGCAGGGTGGGGCCGGCGGGCGTGGGCGGCTTGCCCTCCTCGGCGGGGAGGAAACCCACCTGACCGGCGACCTGGAGGATGTTGCCCTTGCGCACGCCGTGCGAGAACTTCGCCGGCGGGGTGGTGTGGGTCGTGGGGGTGAGCGCGATCTTCTCGGTCATACGGGTCCCTTCACTGGTGTTCTGCCGGAGTACTCGCCGCTGATCGCGTCCGCCGTACGGCGCACCAGCGGGAGCAGGGTGAGGAGTTCGTCGGCGGTGACGACGACGTTCGGCGCGGAGACCGACATCGCGGCGACCACCCGGCCGTCGGCGCCGCGGATGGGCGCGGCGACACAGTTGACGGACTCCTCGTGGCCGCCGAGGTCGGCGGCCCAGCCCTGTTCGCGCACCTTCTCCAGCTCCCGCAGGAACGCGCCGGCGTCGGGTGTCGAACGGGCCGTGTACAGGGGGTAGTCGAGCTTCTCCGCGAGGGCACGGCGCTCGGGTTCGGGGAGGTCGGCCAGGAGGAGTTTGGCGACGGCGGCGACCGTGATGGCGACCGGCTTCCCGATCCGGGAGTACATCCGCACCGGGTAACGGCTCTCCACCTTGTCGATGTAGAGGACCTCGTCCTCCTCGTGGACGGCGAGGTGCACGGTGTGTCCGCAGCTCTCGTTCAGGCGTACGAGGTGGGGGTGGGCGATCTCGCGGACGTCGAGGTTCTCCATCGCCTCCTGGGCGAGGGCGATCAGGCGGGCGCCGAGGCGGTAGCGCTGGTCGGACTGGCGGTAGACGTAGCCGTGCTCGTGCAGGGTGCGCAGGAGGCGCAGGGCCGTGGACTTGTGCACGCCGAGGCGGTCGGCGACCTGGCCGAGGCCGGCGGGCCCCTCGGCGAGCAGCGGCAGGATGCTGAGCGCGCGGTCGACGGTCTGGCTCATGGCGTGCGTGCCTCCCTCTCGGCCCGGTCCACGGTGTCTGTCCACCCAGGGCCGAGTCGCAGTCTCCCCCACGTTTCGTCGTCGAGAGCGGCCAGGCGGTCGGTGTGGTGCGGGGCCGCGGGCGCGGCGAGGTCGCCGGGGACGGTGAGGGCCGCGGCGGCCATCAGGTGACCGTGGCGGAGGCGCTCGCGGACGGGGCGCCCGCGCAGGGTGGCGGAGAGGAACCCGGCGGCGAAGGCGTCACCGGCACCGACGGCGGCCACGACGTCGACGTGCGGGGCGGGGACGAAGGTGACGTCTCCCTTGTCGAACACGGTGGCCCCGCGTGCGCCCTGCTTGACGACCAGGACCTCGGGACCGGGAAACGCGGCCCTGATGGCGTCGGCTCCGTCCAGCGCCCACACCTGGTGCGCCTCGTCCTCCCCCACGAACAGGATGTCCGCCCCTCGTGCCAGCTCCCGCAGCACCCGCGCACCGTCGTTCCGTTTCCACAGCCCGGGCCGGTGGTTGACGTCGAAGGAGACGAGCGGCCGGCCCGGGTGGGGGCCGGTCAGTTCGCGCAGGAGGCCCGCGCACCCCTCGGACAGCGCCGCGGTGATCCCCGTCAGGTGCAGCACACGTCCCGAGCGCACCGCCTCCGCGTCCACGTTCTGCACCGACATCGCCGAGGCCGCGGAACCGGCCCGGTAGTACGCCACCTCGTGCGCCTCGGTCGCCCGGTCCCCCGCCGTGCGGAAGTACACGCCGGTCGGTCGCGCCGGGTCCCGCCGTACGGCCGAGACGTCGACGCCGTACGCACCGATCGTCTCGACCAGGTGGTCGCCGAACCCGTCGGCGCCCACTCTGCTGATCCACCGCACCGAGTGCCCGGCCGCCGCCAGCGCGCACGCCACGTTCGACTCCGCGCCGCCGATGGCGCGGTCGAAGCTGGGGACGTCGGCCAGGCGGCCGGGGCGGGAGGGCAGGAAGGTGACCATGGACTCGCCGAGCGTGACGACGTCCACGACATCGGAGGCGTCGCGGGGGCCGGTGGTGGTCACGATGGTCGTAGCTCCTCGTCGGCTGGACGGGACGCGGCTTTCGTTGACCCCGCGTGGCCGAGATGTTAGACAGCGGTGAGCGATATACGCAATGAGCATTGCACATAGCGCAATGTGCCTGATCAGGGAGGCCCGCATGGCCAGGGACGCCAGGGAAGTGCTCGCTCGCCTCGCGGAGGACCGCGTCGACCACCGCTTCAAGGGCCTCCCCCCGGACGCCGACGGCCTGACGGTCGGGGAGCTGGCCGCCCAGCGCCGCAACCTCTTCACCGGCGGTTTCGCCACCCCCGTCCTGGCCCTCTCCGCCGAGCGCCTGGAGCACAACCTGAGGCTCATGGAGGCGTACGCGGCCCGCCACGGCCTCGCCTTCGCCCCGCACGGCAAGACCTCCATGGCCCCGCAGCTCTTCCACCGCCAGATCGAGCACGGCGCCTGGGGCATCACGCTCGCCGTGCCGCACCAGGTGCGGGTCGCGCGGGCCTTCGGAGTCCGGCGCGTCTTCCTCGCCAACGAGCTGGTCGACGCGGCGGCCCTGCGCTGGATCTCCGCCGAGCTCGACGCCGACCCGGACTTCCGTCTCGTCTGTTACGCGGACTCCGTGCGCGGGGTGGAGCTGATGGACACGGCGCTCAAGGGGGCCTCCCGCCCGCTGGACGTCGTCGTCGAGCTCGCCGCCGGCGAGGGGGCCCGTACCGGGGCCCGTACGGAGGCCGGGTGCGCGGCCGTCGCCGACGCCGTGGCGGCCGCGGAGACCCTGCGGCTGGTGGGGGTCGCCGGGTACGAGGGCGAGGTGCCGCAGGCGGACCCGGGGCGGGTGCGGGCGTGGCTGCGGCGGCTGGTCTCGCTGGCCGTGGAGTTCGACAAGGCCGGGCGCTTCGCCGCGGCGGACGAGATCGTCGTCAGCGCGGGCGGCAGCGCCTGGTTCGACACGGTGGCCGAGGTGTTCGCCGAGGTCCCCGAACTCTCCCTCCCCGTCCTGAAGTTGCTGCGCTCCGGCGCGTACGTCTCGCACGACGACGGCCACTACCGCAAGTTGACGCCCTTCAACCGCGTCCCCGAGGAGGGCGCCCTGGAGCCCGCGTTCCGCCTCTGGACCCAGGTCGTCTCCCGCCCCTCGCCCGGGCAGGCCTTCGTCAACGCGGGCAAGCGGGACGCGGCGTACGACCTCCACCTCCCCTTCGCCCAGGTGGTACGCCCCCAAGGCGGCGGCCCGGAGCGTCCCGCCACCGGCATCTCGGTGACCGCCCTGTCCGACCAGCACGCCTGGCTGCGGACGGCCCCCGAGGCCGAGCTGGAGGTCGGTGACTGGCTCGGCCTGGGCCTGTCCCATCCGTGCACGTCCTTCGACAAGTGGCCGCTGATCCCGGTCGCGGAGGCGGACGGCACGGTCGTCGACTACATCCGTACGTTCTTCTAGGTCAGACAGACCCCAGGAGGTACCGGCCATGGAAGACCTCGTCATCCGGGACGCGGACGTCGTCGACGGCTCCGGCGACCCCTCCTACCGCGCCGACGTGGTGGTGAACGGCGGCCGGATCGTCTCGATCGTCAAGGAGGCGGCGGCCGCGGGCTGCCAGCGGCCCAGAGCGATGCGGGAGCTGGACGCCGAGGGGCTCGTCCTCTGCCCCGGCTTCGTCGACATGCACGCCCACAGCGACCTCGCCCTGCTGCGCGACCCCGACCACAGCGCCAAGGCCGCGCAGGGCGTGACCCTGGAGGTCGTCGGCCAGGACGGGCTGTCGTACGCGCCGGTCGACGACCGCACCCTGGACGAGGTGCGCCGGGCGATCGCCGGCTGGAACGGGTACGGCGACGACATCGACATCGACTGGCGGTCGGTGGGCGGGTACCTGGACCGGCTGGACCGCGGGATCGCCGTGAACGCGGCCTACCTGGTCCCCCAGGGCACCGTCCGCGCCCTCGCCGTCGGCTGGGAGGACCGGGCCGCCACACCCGCGGAGCTGGACCGGATGCGGCAACTGGTCGCGGAGGGGCTGGAGCAGGGCGCGGTCGGCATGTCCTCCGGGCTGACCTACACGCCCGGCATGTACGCCGGGGGCGCCGAACTCACCGAGCTGTGCCGGGTCGTGGCGCGCTACGGGGGCTACTACTGCCCGCACCACCGCTCGTACGGGGCCGGGGCCCTGGAGGCGTACGCGGAGATGGTCGCCCTGACCCGGGAGGCGGGCTGCCCCCTCCACCTCGCCCACGCCACCCTGAACTTCGGCGTGAACGAGGGCCGGGCGCCTCAGCTGCTGTCCCTGCTGGACGAGGCGCTGGCCGCCGGGGCCGACATCAGCCTCGACACATACCCCTACACCCCCGGCTCGACCACCCTCGCGGCGCTGCTGCCCGGCTGGGCGGGCGAGGGCGGCCCCGAGGCGGTTCTGAAGCGGCTGGCGGACGAGGAGACGGCCGAGCGGATCCGGCACCATCTGGAGGTACTCGGCTCCGACGGCTGCCACGGCGTGCCCGTCGAGTGGGACACGATCGAGATCTCCGGCGTGACCGACCCGTCCCTGGCGGAGTACGTGGGCCGTACGGTTGAGGAGTCGGCGCGGCTGCGGGGCGAGGAACCCTGGGTGACCGCCCGCCGGCTGCTGCTGGCGGACCGGCTGGGGCCGACGATCCTGCAGCACGTCGGCCACGAGGAGAACGTCCGCGCGATCATGCGCCACCGCGTGCACACCGGTGGCTCGGACGGCATCCTCCAGGGCGCCAAGCCGCACCCGCGCGCGTACGGCACGTTCCCGCACTACCTCGGCCGGTACGTACGGGAACTGGGGGTGCTGTCGCTGGAGGAGTGCGTCGCCCACCTCACCTCGCGCCCGGCGGCCCGGCTGCGTCTGCCGGACCGGGGGCTGGTCCGGGAGGGATACCGGGCCGACCTGGTGCTGTTCGACCCGGCCACGGTCGCGGCGGGCTCGACCTTCGCCGAGCCGCGCACGCTGCCGACGGGCATCCCGTACGTCCTCGTCGACGGGCGGTTCGTCATCGAGGACGGACGGCGGACGGACGTGCTGGCGGGGCGGGCGGTGCGCAGGACTCCGCAGTGACCGCCGGCCCCTTCGGCCCTTACGGCTTGGGCAGGGTGCAGCCGCTGCGGCTGAGGTCGAGCTTGTTGTCGAGGCCGAAGCAGGCCGGTATCTGGTAGGTCTGCTGGCCGTAGTTGATGCCCTCGCGGACGGTCACGTTGCCGTTCGCGTCGACCTCGCAGGGGTTGTTGTCGGTGCAGCGCTCGCCGTCCTCGTTGCCGGTGTTGTTGACGGCGACGACCTTGCCGGTGGCGTTGTCGATGACGGGCGAGCCCGAGGTGCCACCGATGGTCTGGCAGGCGGAGGTGTAGCGGACCGAGTCCTTCCAGGTCCAGGCGCCTTCCTTCAGACGGTAGGCGAAGCCGTCGATGTTGCAGGAGTACGTCCGCTTCCAGTAGCCGGAGACGACCGTGATGGCGGTGCCGGCGGCCGGGCGGGTGTCGTTGAGCGTCAGCGCGTTGATGCCGTACGAGCTCTTGATCTGCGCGTAGGTGGTGGTGAGCTGGTACAGCGCGACGTCCGTGTCGGTCATCGTCGCGTACGCGATCTTGTTGGCCCGCAGGGTGCCGAGGCGCGCGCCGGAGGAGCTGAGCAGGCCGAAGCTGCGGCTGGAGGCCTGGTTGACGACGACCTCGCCGGGGTCCGGGAACCCTGTCTCCAGGCAGTGGCCGTTGGACATCACCAGCGCCGGGTCGTTCTCCTCCGAGCTGGGGAAGCGGATCACCGAGCCCGAGCAGTTGCTGAGCGAGACGGTGCCGGCGAAGGTGACGGCCTGCACGGCGGGCGCGGGCGCCGTGCCGGCGGCAACCGCTGGTGCCGTGCCCGTCCCGGCGATCGCCAGGGCGCCGAGCACGGCGAGGAGCGGCTTGTTCATGTGGGGGTCCCCTCTGCAGACGTGAGCGACCGGAGATCTTCCGGCCGCCCGTTTTTGTCATGCGCATTCTCAACGCAAGGGGGTGGGGGGACAAGGAGTCGATTCAGGACCGGTGTTGGCGGATTTCCTCGTATGCCGCGTCGATGTGCTGGAAGAGCGTCGAGCCGGAGGTCGCGATCCGCGCACCCAGTTCCCGGCTGCGACGTTCGCGGGCGGGGGTCACCCGGCCGGTGAAGAAGACCGCCGGTCCGTCGAAGCGCCCCCGCTGCCGCCAGCGTGCGAGATCGGTGAAGCCGGCGTCCCGGTCGGACCCGCGCGCGATGTCGGAGAGCAGCAGATCGACGGTCTGGGTGCGCAGCGTCTCCTCCGCGCTCCGCCCGTCCTCGGCCAGCACGACGTCGGCGCCGCGACGCCGGAGGTGCTCGATGTAGGTCCGGTTCCCGTCCGGTTTGTCGTCGACCCAGAGGACGCGGAGGCCCTCGTAGGTGTCACGCTCTTCGGCGGGTGTGTCGTCGCCCCCGTCCGGCGCCTCGTCGCCGTCGCGGAAGGGGACGACCGAGGCCACGCCGCCCTCCTGTAACCGCTTCACCAGCTCGTCCACCTGCGGCAGGCGCATCCACTCCTCGACGAGGTTGACGAAGTTCTGGTCGCGGGCGAGGGCGGGATAGGAGGTGGGCAGCTCCTCCTCCAGCCGGGCCAGCACGGCCGCCCAGCCGTCCGGGCGCGCCATGTCCGGCTCCGCGAGCCCGTGGCCCGTCACGCTGTTCACCGTGCTCTGCCATGACTCGGGATCCGGCCGCACCGCCTCGCTCAGCACCCGCCGGGCCACCCGGTACTCACGGAACTCCCGTGCCGCGTGCGCGTAGGTGCCGTCGCCGGTGACCAGGAGCCGGTAGAAGTCGCCGTACAGGTACTGGAGCAGCAGCGTCCTGATCACCGCTTCCGGCCTGAAGCTCGCCCACACCGGGTTGAGCGAGCACTCCAGCCCGAAGCCGTTGATGAGCCGCTTGATCCTGCGCGGGTTGCGGGCCGAGCGGTCGGCGATGAGCTTCACCAGGTCGTCGTCGATCAGTGCGCGCAGCCCGGAGCGCTCCGAGCAGTGCCGTACGTACGCCTCGACCTCGTCACTGCCCGGCACCGGCAGCCGGTAGCTGGTCTGGAAGATCTTCTCCATGAACGCCGACCCGGCCGGTCCCAGGTCCCGCAACAGCCCCGACGGGCCGAGGGCCGAGCGGTCGCAGCCGATGACGAAGGCGAGTCCGGGCACGTCCAGGTAGACCTTCACCGCCTCGCACACCGCGAGGACGGTCTCCTCCGAGCAGCGGTCGAGGTCGTCGATGAAGACGACGAGAAGCCGCCGTGGCTCGTACGGCGCCGATTCCGCCCACTCGGTCGCGAGGTCCCGCAGAGCGTCGCGCATGGCGTTGCGGGACCTCGGGTCGACGGACAGGGTCTGCCAGAAGCGGTCGACCAGCCCCGCCACCCCGAACGGGGCCAGCGCCACGCCCAGCGTCGCGCCGATCGCCGCGATCAGGGTCCGCCGCTCGGACAGACGGTGCAGCGCGCGCCGCAGCACGCGCCGGTCGAAGCTCATCAGCACGGACTTGATGAGCCCCTCCAGCGCGTCACCCCCCGTGGAGGTCCAGGCGTTGTACCAGACGGTCTCGACATCCCGCCGCCTCCGCAGCTCCGCGTCGACCAGCCGCATCAGGCTGCTCTTGCCCGTCCCCCAGCCCGCGTCGACGGAGAGCGTGAAGGGGGTGGCCGTCCGGGAGTCGTGCAGCAGCTTCGCGATCTCGCGGGCGGCCCGGCCGGTGCCCAGCAGATCGGCCTCCGGCGTGTCCACCGGTTCATCGTTGAGCAGCGAGAAGTCCATGCCCCGCGTTCCCCTCCGTCCCCGTTCGGTCGCCACAACCTACCGGGATCCAGGGCCCACAGCCGCTGGCCCGCGGCTACTTGGGCCCCTTCGTCCCACCCGGCCCGTGCCCGGGCTTGCCGTCGGAATTGCCCGGGGCAGCCGCGAGGGCGGACGTGGTGCCGGCAGCGGACGGCCCCGACGAGGAACGCTCGGCACCACTGTCCGCCCCGGCCCGGCTCGGGGGACACGGACGCCACACCCGACGGCCCCTCTCCCGGGCGCCGCGGCGCAGGAGGGGCCGACCGGGATCCAGGGCCCGCAACCGCTGGCCCGCGGCTACTTGGGCCCCTTCGTCCCACCCGGCCCGTGCCCGGGCTTGCCGTCGGAATTGCCCGGGGCCGAGGTCGCCGTGGGGGCGGGGGCGGACGTGGTGCCGGCGGAGGACGGGCCGGAAGAGGGGCGTTCGGCGCCAGCGTCCGATCCGGCGCGGCTCGGGGACACGGACGGGGACACGGACGCCGCGCCCGACGGATCACCGCCGACGGCCCCCGGCCCGGGCGCCGCGGCGGAGGAGGGGCCGGTGGAGGACTTCGCGTCCGCCGGGCTCCGGCCGTCGGTGGGCGCCGCGGAGTCCGGGGCCGTCGGACTCGTACGGTTCCCCTTGTCCTGCGACCCTCCCGAGGAACCGGACGAGAAACCGACGGCCAGGGCGGCCGCCGACACGGCACCCAGCGCCCCCACGGCGACCGCGACACGGCGCGAGCGCCAGGGACCGGGCGTGCGCCGGGCACGCCGGTGCGCCCCGGGCCGGCCACCGGCCGCCACCGGGGGCAGCTCACGGGTCTCGTCGTACGCGTTCTCCCAGCCATGGGCCGCCGCCGGATCGGCGTACTCCTCGTACGGCGGGGGTGAGGCAGGCGTCGGGTGGTACACGTTCGGCGGATCCTGGGGCTCGCCGTCCTGCCGATGCGCCCCCTGGAGGCCGTACGACCCGTTTTCGTACTGAGGTGGGCTGGACATGACGGCGCATTGTAGAGAGCGGAGGGGTCGATGGGACAGGGCAAGGCGATAACTACCCAAACCACCCGTCTCACGTGGCGGAAAACACGACCCACGGGGCGTTACCGGGCCGTAAGCTCCCTGACATGCAGGTGATCCAGTCGACCAAGCTCGCCAACGTCTGTTACGAGATCCGGGGCCCGGTGCTCGAGGAGGCGATGCGGCTTGAGGCGGCCGGGCATCGGATCCTCAAGCTGAACACCGGCAACCCGGCGGCGTTCGGCTTCGAGTGCCCTCCCGAGATCCTGGAGGATGTCCTCCGCAACGTCTCGACGGCGCATGGCTACGGCGACGCGAAGGGCCTGCTGGCCGCGCGCCGGGCGGTCGTCATGCACAACCAGACCCTCGGCATCGAGACGGACGTCGAGCACGTCTTCATCGGCAACGGCGTCTCCGAGCTGATCGCGATGGCGATGCAGGGCCTGCTGGACGACGGGGACGAGGTCCTCGTGCCCGCGCCCGACTACCCCCTGTGGACGGCGGCGGTCTCGCTCTCCGGCGGTACGGCCGTGCACTACCGGTGCGACGAGCAGTCCGACTGGATGCCGGACCTCGCGGACGTGGAGCGCAAGGTCACCGACCGCACCAAGGCGCTCGTCATCATCAACCCCAACAACCCGACGGGGGCCGTGTACGACGAGGCGGTGATCAAGGGCCTGACCGACATCGCCCGCCGCCACAACCTGCTGGTCTGCTCCGACGAGATCTACGACAAGATCCTCTACGACGGTGCCACGCACACGCCGACCGCGGCGGTCGCGCCGGACCTGCTGACGCTCACCTTCAACGGCATGTCCAAGGCCTACCGGGCGGCGGGATACCGGGTGGGCTGGCTGTCCATCTCCGGGCCGCGCGCGCACGCCGACTCCTACATCGAGGGTCTGACGATCCTGGCGAACATGCGGCTGTGCGCGAACATGCCGGGCCAGCACGGGGTGGTGGCCGCGCTGACCGGGCGGCAGTCCATCAACGACCTGGTACTGCCGGGCGGGCGGCTGCGGGAGCAGCGGGACGTCGCCTACGAGCTGCTGACCCAGATCCCGGGTGTGACGTGCGTGAAGCCGAAGGGGGCGCTGTACCTGTTCCCGCGTCTCGACCCCAAGGTCTTCAAGATCAGGGACGACCGCCGGATGGTCCTGGACCTGCTGCGGCGGGAGAAGATCATGGTCGTGCAGGGCACCGGCTTCAACTGGCCCGAGCCGGACCACTTCCGGGTGGTGACCCTGCCCACGGTCGGTGACCTGCGGGACGCGGTGGGGCGGATCGCGAACTTCCTGGACGGCTACAGCCAGCCGTGAGCAGGGAAAAGCGTGGAGTTGCTCACGCTACGTGCATGACACCGTCCGATTTTGTGAAGAGCTCAACTTTAGACGCAATCTAAGCTAGGATGGCTTCCTGTAAGCACACAGGAGGCCATCTCATGTACGAGCCGATCCGCACCAAGTCGGTCCACAGCACGATGGCCGGCACCACCTCCGACTTCCCCCACCGGTCACGTGAGGAAGAGCTGGACATCCAGCTCGCGGGCCATCTCGCCGCACTGCTCGCCGTCACGGACGAGCTGCGCGCGCTGGCGCCGTCCGCCGACCTGGACGCCGCGGCAGAACGGCTCGCCGAGCAGGTGTCGCGGCTGCGGGGAGGACGTACGCCGACTCGTGCGTCGGTGACCGCCGGCCAGGCCGAACCGCGACTGACGGCCCTGCACCGCAGGGCGCACGCGCTGGCGGGCCGCGCACTGGTCGTGGCCGCCTCCCGCGCCGACACGGCGGCCGCGATCCTGGCCGCCGAGCAGATGGACGCGCATGACGCCGCGCTGGCCGGGCCGCGCGAGTTGAGCGCCGCCGGCTGATCCCCAGCGGGATCCCCTGAACGGCCCCGGTCCGCGTGCACCCGCAGCGACGCGCGGACCGGGCGCCATGTACCGCGTCGGCCCCATCAGACGGAGAGAAGGGGGCGCCGGCGCACCCCCTCCCCCTTCGTTCGTTCAGGGTCAGCGTCTGACGTACACCGTTGCCGATGCCGTCGATGCCTCGTGCAGGTCGTCGCCCGGCCAGCTGACCGTGTAGGTCACGTCGCGCCGGACGCGCGGGATGTCGTTGATGGTGAACGTGCCGTCCGCGGCAACGGTCACCGACGACAGCGTGCCGGTGCCGAGGCTGTCGGTCCGCTGCACCTTGAGCACCGCCCGGTCCGGCAGTGCCTTGCCCTGTGCGGTGAACGTGCCGGTGATCTCGACGCCCGTGCTCATCGACGCCTCCTCGGGAGCGGTGAGCGCGATCGCGGTGGGCGCCTTGCCGACGGACACCGTGGTGGTGACGTCCTCGGCGGGGCGGTGGGTCAGGTCGCCGAGGAAGGACACCCGGTAGGTGGCCTCGCCGACCAGGTCGGGCTCGTCGAGGACCGTGAACGTGCCGTCGCCCTTGACGGTCGCGGTGCCCAGGTCGTGGGTGCCGTTCGCGTCGGTGCGGGTCGCCTTGACCTTGAGGGGCTCGGCCGGCGCCGGGCCGTCCTGCTCCAGCTTTCCGCGTACGGCCAGCGGTTCGCCCGCGACGGCCTGGGCGGGGCTGTGGGTGAGACCGCCGGTGAAGCGGGCGTCGTACTGGACGGCCGGGGGCTGGACGACGTGCAGCCAGAACTGGTTGCCGGCCGCGTTGGCGGTCACCGCGAACAGCCGGGAGCCGTCCGCCGACCACTCCATGCCGCGCGGCACGACCCGGTCGCCGTCGAGGCTGCCCTCGAAGACGAACTCCAGCGGAGCCGTGGAGTCGCCCGGGTCGGCGGGCTGCACCAGCAGGTCGGGGGTCGATCCGGTGGCGGCGGCTCCGCGCGCGATGTACTTGCCGTCGCCGCTGAAGGCGACCGCGCTGGCACTGGCGCCGGACGGGAGCGCCGGGTAGCCGGTCGCCGCGTCCGACAGGTCACCGGTGTTGAGCAGCCGGGTGCCGTGGGCGGCGTCGGCGACGGCGACCCTGGCTCCGTCCGCGGAGAACGCCACGTCCTTGAAGTCCAGGGCTCCCTTGCCCTCGCCGTCGGAGAAGCGGCGCGCCGCCTCGCGCACCGGGGAGTCACCGCTGGTGTCGAACACCGTGAGGAAGGGGTCGGGCGCGCTCGCGTTGAGCGGCTGCCCCATGGCCATGCGGTTGCCGGGACCGGCCTCCAGCTGGAGCCTGCCGGTGTCGTTCCACCCGGTGCGGGTGTGGGTGCCGTTGATGAACGCGTCCAGGTTGGTGCGGGCCGTGGCGCACTGACCGGGGTAGTCCGTGTACGAGGTGGTGAAGTACAACTGGCCGCCGGAGAAGGCGAGATCACGGCCGCACTGGTCGGTGTTGGCGGAGCGGACAGCCGTACGGGTGAGTGTCGCGGTGTCGTAGGTGGTGACCTGGTACCGCTCGCCCACGTGGAGCTGGGTGCCGTCGGAGCTGACCGCCAGCCCGGAGACGTGGTTCGTCGTGCTGATCGTCCCCACGCGCTCACCGCCGAAGGTGTACACGGCGACGAGGCCCGAGGTGTACTGCGAGCCGGTGTTGCTGTCGGCGACGTAGACCCGCTCACGCACGGAGTCCACCGCGAGCGCCGAGAACGAGCTGATCGGCAGCTTGGCCACGGCGTCGGACGCCGCCGCGTACGCCGCGGGTGCGGCGGCGACGGTCAGACCGCCTCCGGCGAGTGCGGCGGCGAGCAGCGTGGCCGCGAGACGTCTGGACCGGTATGCAGTATTCAACTGTCCCCCCACAGGCTGTTTCGAGCGCCCCACCGGGAAAAGTGAGGCACATGTAAAGAGCATGAAACAGCTGTGAAGATCCGGCGGGCAAGGGGCATGACGGGAACCCCGCACGCCGTTGTGCGGGGTTCCTGTCCCTACGGGTGCTTCCACCGCGGCCGGCCGTGACGATGTTGCTGGTCAGGGCACGATCGGAGCCGGCCGCGGCGTCTTGGGCGGGCCGGTTCAGCCCAGGCGCTCCACCAGGGCGCGGTACTCGTCCCACAGCTCCTTGGGCGTGTGGTCACCGAAGGTGTTGAGGTGCTCGGGGACCAGGGCGGCCTCCTCGCGCCACACCTCCTTGTCGACGGTGAGCAGGAAGTCCAGGTCGGAGTCGGCCAGTTCGAGGCCGTTCGTGTCGAGGGCCTCCTTGGTCGGCAGGATGCCGATCGGGGTCTCGACGCCCTCCGCCTTGCCGTCGAGGCGCTCGACGATCCACTTCAGCACGCGGCTGTTCTCGCCGAAGCCGGGCCAGACGAACTTGCCCTCGTCGTTCTTGCGGAACCAGTTGACGTAGTAGATCTTCGGCAGCTTGGACTGGTCCTTGTCCTTGGCGACCTCGATCCAGTGCGCCATGTAGTCGCCCATGTTGTAGCCGCAGAACGGCAGCATCGCGAACGGGTCGCGGCGCAGCTCGCCGACCTTGCCCTCGGCGGCGGCGGTCTTCTCGGAGGCCACGTTGGCGCCGAGGAAGACGCCGTGGTTCCAGTCGAAGGACTCCGTCACCAGCGGTACGGCGGTGGCGCGGCGGCCGCCGAAGAGGATCGCCGAGATCGGCACGCCCTTGGGGTCCTCCCACTCGGGCGCGATGATCGGGCACTGGGCGGCGGGCACGGTGAAGCGGGCGTTGGGGTGCGCGGCCGGGGTGTCCGACTCGGGCGTCCAGTCGTTGCCCTTCCAGTCGGTGAGGTGGGCGGGCGGCTCCTCGGTCATGCCCTCCCACCAGATGTCGTTGTCGTCCGTCAGCGCCACGTTGGTGAAGACGGCGTTGCCCCACAGCGTCTTCATCGCGTTGGCGTTGGTGTGCTCACCGGTGCCGGGCGCGACGCCGAAGAAGCCGGCCTCGGGGTTGATGGCGTACAGGCGGCCGTCCTCGCCGAAGCGCATCCAGGCGATGTCGTCGCCGATCGTCTCCACGGTCCACCCGGGGATGGTCGGCTCCAGCATGGCGAGGTTGGTCTTGCCGCAGGCGCTCGGGAAGGCGGCGGCGACGTACTTGGCCTCGCCGCGCGGCGGGGTCAGCTTGAGGATCAGCATGTGCTCGGCCAGCCAGCCCTCGTCGCGGGCCATCACCGAGGCGATGCGCAGGGCGTAGCACTTCTTGCCGAGGAGGGCGTTGCCGCCGTAGCCGGAGCCGTACGACCAGATCTCGCGGGCCTCCGGGAAGTGGGAGATGTACTTGGTCTGGTTGCAGGGCCAGGGAACGTCCTCCTGGCCGGGCTCCAGCGGGGCGCCGAGGGAGTGGACGGCCTTGACGAAGAAGCCCTGGTCGCCGAGCTCGTCCAGGACGGCCTGGCCCATGCGGGTCATGGTGCGCATGGAGACGGCGACGTACGCCGAGTCGGTGATCTCGACGCCGATCGCGGACAGCGGCGAGCCGAGCGGGCCCATGCAGAACGGCACGACGTACATGGTCCGGCCGCGCATCGAGCCGCGGAACAGGCCCTTCTCCCCCTGGAAGATGTCCCGCATCTCGGCGGGGTCCTTCCAGTGGTTGGTCGGACCCGCGTCCTCCTCCTTCTCGGAGCAGATGAAGGTCCGGTCCTCGACGCGGGCGACGTCGGTGGGGTCGGAGGCCGCGTAGTAGGAGTGGGGGCGCTTGATCGGGTCGAGTTTCCGGAAGGTGCCCTTCTCGACGAGCTCCTCGCACAGTCGCTCGTACTCGGCCTCGGATCCGTCACACCAGACCACGTTGTCCGGCTGCGTCAGTTCGGCGATCTCGTTCACCCACGAGATCAGTCCCTGGTGCTTGGTGGGGATGACGGGGGGAGCCGCGATGTCGCGCGCCACGATTGCTCCTAAATGAGGGATTTTTGTGTTTGGAGGCCCCGTGGGGGCTGCGACCCGGATGCTTCACGGAGAAACCACGGCGCTCATCCGGTGCCGACCGCACTCATTTGATCATCCGATGTGAGTGCGCATCTGTCCAGAGGGCCGCACACCTGAGCGGAGTGAGGATCGCCACGTGCCATCGTGTTTCTCTTCGTGTCTTTGCGTACACGTTGGGTTCACCTGACACTTCTTTTACCTCGCGAATGGAGGACCCGCCTGGCGGAAGCGGGCGAGAAGGAGGCGGGAAGCGGGCGGGGGAGGGGGGTGCGCAACCGAGTACCCCCGTGAGACGATGACCACTCTTGCGTCGATCGGCTGGTCGTACTGACCCGTAACTTACGGTCCCGTAGGTACGATTTCCCGCATGACTGCGCCTGCCTCCGACGCGCCCCGGGACACGCCGGCCGCCGACCGCGGTCCCACCGCGCTTCACCTGCCGCATCCGGTCAAGCCCAAGCTCCGTGGCTGGCTTCACCTTGGCATGTTCCCGACTGTGCTGGTCGCCGGCCTGGTGCTCACCGCCCTCGCCAGTTCGACGAGAGGGCGCATCGCCTGCGGTATCTACGCCCTGACGGCCTGCCTGCTGTTCGGCGTGAGCGCGCTGTACCACCGGGGTGACTGGAGCCCGCGCATGGACCGCATCCTGCGCCGGCTCGACCACGCGAACATCTTCCTGATCATCGCGGGTACGTACACGCCGCTGACCCTGCTGCTCCTGCCGGGCGCCAAGGGCCAGTGGCTGCTGTGGGGGATCTGGGGCGCGGCGGCCGCAGGCATCGTCTTCCGTGTCTTCTGGGTCGGCGCCCCGCGCTGGCTCTACACCCCCTGCTACATCGCCATGGGCTGGGCCGCCGTCTTCTACCTCCCCGACTTCATGCGGACCGGCGGCATAGCCGTGCTGGTCCTGGTGATCGTGGGCGGTGTGCTCTACAGCGCGGGCGGGGTGGTCTACGGGATCAAGCGGCCCAACCCGTCACCGCGCTGGTTCGGCTTCCACGAGGTGTTCCACTCCCTCACGCTGGCCGCCTTCATCGCGCACTACGTCGGGATCTCCCTGGTGGCGTACCAGCACGCGTAGCCCCGCTCGCTCTCCCCGCAGAGGCCACGGCTGAAGAAGCCGTGGCCTTTTTGCGCGCCCGGACGGGGCGCGGGTGCCCGGATCGGCCACCACATGCCCGGTTCGGGCGATTGACACCACCTCTCTTTTGAGAGTTACTCTCATATTATGGTTACTGTCACGCAAGTGGAAGCAGCGCGGCGCGATCCCCGCCGCTGGTGGGCCCTCGGCGCCCTGGTCGCGAGCATGCTGGTGCTCGGCTTCGACATGACGATCCTCAACGTGGCGCTGCCGACGATGGCCGAACAGCTCGGCGCCACCACCGGCGAGCAGCAGTGGATGGCGGACGCGTACGTCGTCGTCTTCGCGGCGCTGATGCTCCCGGCGGGGCTGGTCGGCGACCGGTTCGGGCGGCGGCTGATGCTGATCACCGGACTCGGGATCTTCCTCGTGGGTTCCGTGGTCGGTGCCCTGGCGGCCGACGTGGACGCGGTCGTCGCGGCCCGTGCGGTGATGGGCGTCGGCGGGGCGCTCGTCACCCCGCTCTCGCTGTCGGTGCTGCCCTCGCTCTTCGGGCCCGACGAGCGTTCCAGGGCGGTCGGTGTCATCGCCGCCGCCTCGGCGCTCGGCATGCCGCTCGGCCCGATCATCGGCGGCTGGCTGCTGGACCACTTCTGGTGGGGCTCGGTCTTCCTCGTCAACGTGCCGATGGCCGCGATCGGCGTCGTCGCCTGTGTGCTCCTGCTGCCCGAGACCCGCGACCCCGCCTCCCCCCGGGTCGACGCCGTCTCGACCGTGCTCACGGCGGCCGGGCTCGGCGCGCTGATCTACGCCATCATCGAGGCACCGAACCACGGCTGGGGCGACCCGCTGATCCTGGGCGTGCTCGGCGGCGGCCTGGTACTGATCGCCGCGCTGGTACTGCGCGAACGGCGGGCGGAACGTCCCATGCTCGACATGGCGCTGCTCGCCCAGCGCGGCTTCCTGGTGAACGCGCTCGCGGCGACCCTGGTGATGTTCGTCCTGGCCGGCCTGCTGTTCGTGCTGCCGCCGTATCTCCAGGCCGTCCTCGGTCACGACGCCTTCGGCACCGGCCTCAGGCTGCTGCCGATGATGGGCGGACTGATGCTCGCCGCCAAGGCCGCGCAGCCGATCGTCGCCCGCTTCGGTGCGCGGGCCGTGGTGAGCACGGGCCTGGTGGTGCTGGCTCTCGCCGCGTTCCTCGGCAGCCGTACGACGGTCGGCTCCGGCTATGGCTTCACCGCGCTGTGGCTGTCGGTCGCCTCAGTGGGCTTCGGCTTCTCGGTCGTCCCGGCGATGGACGGTGCCCTCGCCGCCCTCCCCCGCGACCGCGCCGGCAGCGGCTCCGGGCTGCTGATGACGCTGCGCCAGGTCGGCGGCGCGATCGGCATCGCCCTGCTGGGCAGCCTGCTCGCGGAAGCCTTCCGCGACCGGCTCGACGTGGCCCGGCTGCCCGGCCCGGCGGCGGACCTCGCCGGGGAGTCGGTGGTCGCGGCCCACATGGTCGCCGAGCAGGCGGGCGTGGCCCGGTTGATCATGTCCGCGGACAGCGCGTACGTCCACGGCATGGACGTCGTCCTGCTCGTCTCCGGGGTGGTGTCGCTGGCCGCCGCGCTGCTGGCGGGGGCGTTCCTGCCGGGCAGGCCGGCCGAGGGCTCCGCCGCGGTCCCCGGCTCCCGCTCCCCGGACATGGTCGCCGTGCGGGCCGATGCCCGACAATGACCTTCATGACCCCCGCACGCACCTCTCCCCCCACCGGCCGTCCCCCGCTGGGACTTCGTGAGCGGAAGAAGATCAAGACCCGGGCGGCGATCCGCGAAGCGACGTACGCGCTGATCGACGAGCAGGGATACGACGCCACGACGATCGAGCAGATCGCCGACCGCGCCGAGGTGTCGCCGTCCACGGTCTTCCGCTACTTCCCGACGAAGGAGGACATCGTGCTCACGGACGAGTACGACGCCGTCCTGCTGGAGGAGCTGCGCGCCCGGCCCGCGGACGAGCCGTGGACGGACTCGGTGCGGTACGTGATGCGGAAGGCCATCGGCATCGGAGCCGCCGAGGAGCCCGAGGTCACGCGGCTGCGGTCGCGGCTGATGGCCGAGGTGCCCGCGGTGCGCGGCCGGATGATGGAGAGCATGTCGGAGACCGGTCGCATGCTCGGCCGGGCCGTCGCCGAACGCACCGGGCTGGCACCGGAGAGCCTGGAGGTGCGGGTCTTCACCATGTCCCTGATCGGCGGACTGATGGAAGCCTCCCTGTACTGGGCGGAGAACGGCCACCGGGAGGACCTCCAGGACCTCGTCGACCGTGCGCTGAACGTCATGGAGTACGGCCTCGCCCCGGACAACAGCTGAGGCCACGGCCCTCCCCCATGTCATCCTGACCGGGTGAACGGTCCCGAGATCCACGTCGAGTTCGCCCCCGAACTGCATCTGTTCGTCCCGCAGGCACGGCGGACGGGCGCCACCCGGGTCAGCACCGACGGCGTCTCCACGCTCGGCCACGTCGTCGAGTCCCTCGGTGTCCCGCTGACCGAGGTCGGTGCGCTGGTGGTGGACGGCCGCGAGGTGCCTCCCGCGCATGTGCCGGCCGCGGACGAGACCGTGCGGGTGAGGGCGGTCGAGCGGCCCCAGAAGGTGCCGGGTGCTCCGCTGCGTTTCCTTCTCGACGTGCACCTCGGCACGCTGGCCCGCCGCCTGAGGCTGCTCGGGGTGGACACCGCGTACGAGTCGACGGACATCGGCGACCCGGCGCTCGCCGCACGGTCGGCGGCCGAGAAGCGGGTCATGCTCAGCCGCGACCGGGGCCTGCTGCGCCGCCGCGAGCTGTGGGCGGGCGCCTACGTCTACAGCACCCGCCCCGACGACCAACTCCGCGACGTCCTGGACCGCTTCGCACCCGAGCTGCGCCCCTGGACGCGCTGCACCGCCTGCAACGGCCTGCTGAGGGAGGCCACCAAGGCGGAGGTGGCGGACCAGCTGAAGCACGGCACACAGCGGTCGTACGACGTGTTCGCCCAGTGCACCGCCTGCGGCCGCGCGTACTGGAAGGGCGCACACCACGACAAGCTGGTGGCGATCGTGGAGCGCGCCCTGACGGAGTTCCCTTCCTGAGGCTCCCCGGGCCTCACCCGCCCAGCTTCGCCCTGAGTCCCGCCTCGTCCGTCACCGGCATGTCGCACACGAACCGGCGGCAGACGTACGCCGCAGGGCGGTCGTCGATCAGGGTGCGGTCGGTGAGCAGGGGGAACTCGTCGCTGTCCACGGTGCCGTAGGCGACCACGGCTCCGGGCGCGGGGGCGAGGAGTGCCGTGCGGTGCAGGGCCTTCGCCGTCGGGTCGTCCGGCGCCGGGCCCACGACGGCCACCTCGCGCGGGCCGTCGAGGAGGGCCTCGGCCACGGCGAGCCCCCAGCCGATGAAGCGCGGGACGCGCGGGCCCAGCGCCTTCACGACGCCCAGCGCCCGCTCGGCGGCGGTGCGGTGCGGCTCGGACCCGGTGTGGGCGGCATAGCCGAGCAGGGCCCCCGCGGCGGCGGTCCAGCCGGACGGGGTCGCGTTGTCGGTGGGGTCCTGGGGACGGCGGATCAGCTGCTCGGCGTCGGCGGCGGTGTCGTAGAGGGCACCGGAGTCGTCGGCGAAGCGGGTGAGGACGTGGTCGAGCAGGAGCCCGGCGAAGTCCAGCCAGACGCCCTCACCGGTGACGGACGCCAGCGCGAGGAAGCCCTCGGCGACATCGGCGTAGTCCTCCAGCACCCCGGCGTTGGCCCCGGCCTGCCCGTCCTTGCTGGTGCGGGAGAGACGGCCCTGGTCGTCCAGGTGCAGCCGGACGAGGAGGTCGGCGGCGGCGACGGCCGCGTCGACGAGGTCCGGGCGGTCGAAGTAGGCGCCGGTCTCGGCGAGCGCGGCGATCGCGAGGCCGTTCCAGGCGGCGACCACCTTGTCGTCGCGGCCGGGGGCGGGCCGCTGGGACCGCCGCTCCAGGAGGCGCTCCCTGATGGACGCGACCTTCTCGGCGTCGAACAGGCCGTCCTGCTGCGGGAGCTGGAGGACGGACGAGCCGTGCTCGAAGGTGCCCTCCTCGGTGACACCGAAGTGCCGGGCGGCGAGTGGGGCGTCCTCGGGGCCGAGGGCTTCCGTCAGCTGCTCGGGCGTCCACACGTAGTACGCGCCCTCGACGTGCTTCCCGGTGCCGTCGTCGCTGTCGGCGTCGAGGGCGGAGGCGAATCCGCCCTGCTCCGTGCCGAGTTCCCGCACCATGAAGTCGGCGGTCTCCAGGGCGACCCGGCGGGCGAGCTCGGACCCGGTGGACCGCCACAGGTGGGCGTAGACACGGCACAGCAGGGCGTTGTCGTACAGCATCTTCTCGAAGTGCGGCACGACCCAGTCGCGGTCCACGGAGTAGCGGGCGAAACCACCGCCGAGCTGGTCGTAGATGCCGCCGCGGGCCATGCGTTCGCAGGTGTCCTGCGCCATCTGCAGCGCGCCCTCGGCGCCGGTGCGGGCATGGTGCCGCAGCAGGAACTCCAGCACCATCGACGGCGGGAACTTCGGCGCCCGGCCGAAACCGCCGCGCTGCTGGTCGTACTCGCGGGTCAGCCCGAGCAGCGCCTGCGCCAGCTCCTCCTCCCCCGGCACCTCGGTGCCGCCGAAGGAGATCTCCCGCCCGGCCAGGTCCCGCACGATCTTCCCGGCGACCTCGGTGACCTCCTCCCGCCGGTCGGCCCAGGCCGCGCGCACGCCCTCCAGCACCTGGCGGAAGGACGGCATGCCGTGCCGGGGCGCGGGCGGGAAGTACGTGCCGAAGTAGAAGGGCTCGGCGTCCGGCGTCAGGAACACGGTCATGGGCCAGCCGCCCTGCCCGGTCGCCGCCTGCACGGCCTCCATGTACACGGCGTCCACGTCGGGACGCTCCTCGCGGTCGACCTTGACGCTGACGTAGTGCGCGTTGAGGTAGTCGGCGGTCTCCCGGTCCTCGAAGGACTCGTGTGCCATCACGTGACACCAGTGGCAACTTGAGTAACCGACGCTCAGCAGCACGGGCACATTCCGCTTCCGCGCCTCCTCGAAGGCCTCGGCCGACCAGGGCCACCAGTCGACGGGGTTGTCGGCGTGCTGAAAGAGGTACGGGGACGTCTCGTGCGCCAGTCGGTTCGGCATGGTGTCCATCCTGCCCCAGTACCCGAACGGACGCCGGACAGCACACAGCCGCGTGGTGCTCCGGCCCTCTCCCCATGGTCTCTCCTCCGCAGCACACTTGACCGGCGCGGGACCGGGGAAGGACACCGGGAAAGCTGTGACCGCCGGAGGGGGACATGACATGCGGGACAGTCATCGGGCGGATGCCGAGCGGCTGCTGGTGCGGGCCGTGGAGGAAGAGGTACGGCGCTCGGGCGGGCGCGTGGACGGCAAGGTCCTGCTGTCGCGGGCGCGCGGCGCGCTGGACGCGATGGCGGGCACGGCCGCCGAGGAGTACGAGGCCTACACCCGCGCCCTCGACGAGGCGCAGGCCGGGCAGCTCACCTTCGGCCAGCGCTACGCCCGGGAGGGCGCCGGAACGCCCCTGCTGGTGGCGGCCGTCGCGGCGGTCGCGACCGCCGTCGCCGACCTCGCGCTCGGCACCGGCACCGGGACGGCGCTGACCGCGGGCGTCGCGGTGGGGGCCGTGGCCGCCGCGGCGACGGTCGTGAAGGTCGTGGGCTCGCATCTGCCGGCCGCGCACCACCGCGCGGGCGCGGCGAGCCAGCCGGGCGGCCCCGAGCAGCTGCGGCTGCAGTGGCTGACCGCGCTGGAGGTGCGCGGGATCCGGCCCTTCCTGGACCAGCAGCGGGTGCTGAGCGCGTCCACCGGCCCGAAGAAGACGGGACCGAAGCTGCGCGGCGCCGACAAGAGCGCGGCGGCGCGTGGCCGGACCGTACTGGAGCAGTCGTTCGCCCAGCTCCCGGAACCGGCGGGTCCGTTCGCGGGCCGGCGGCAGGAGATGGCGCGGATCCGGCAGTGGGTGCAGGCCGCCCGCGCGAGTACGGAGACACAGCCGACGGTCGTGGTCCTGCACGGGGCGCCCGGCAGCGGCCGTACGACCCTCGCGGTGCGCGCCGCCCACGACCTGAAGGACCACTTCCGCGGCGCGTGCGTCGTCGACCTGCGCGGCGACAGCCCCGAGGAGCCGCCGCTGCCCACCCGCGACGCCCTCCTCCACCTGCTGAACCGTCTCGGCGCCCCCCGCGAGCAACTCCTCTTCCGCGAGCGCTCCTCCCCCGACCAGCAGGTCAGACGGCTGAGCGAGCTGTACCACCAGCATCTGACGGGCCTGCCGGTCACGGTCGTCCTCGACGGGGCCTCGGACCCGGAGCAGGTCCGCACGCTCGTCCCCGAGCGCTCGGACAGCCTGGTCCTGGTCACGGCCCGGACCCCCCTCGACCTGGGGGCGGACCTGCCGGCCCGGGTGCACCACCTCCCGGTCGAGCCGCTGGACGCGGCGGGCGCGGAGGAGCTGCTGGGCGCCGCCGCGCAGGACTCCTCGGGCCCGTACGACGCCGAGTCCGCCGACCGGATCAGGCAGTTGTGCGGCGGTCTGCCGCTGGCGCTGCGCGTGGCGGGGTCGTCCCTGGGCCCGCGTTCCCCGCGCGCACTGGCCACGGACCTGGGCGCCTACGGGCCGGTCGAGCCGGTCGAGCGAGCCCTCTGGCTCCGCTACACCGACCAGCCGGAGACGGTACGGCGCCTGCTGCGCCGTCTGGCGCTGGCGGGCCGTGCCTCCCTCGGAGCGGCAGCGGCGGCCGCGCTCCTGGCCACGGACGAGCCGGAGGCCACCCGTCACCTGCTGGCCCTGTCCAGAGCGGGGCTGATCGACCACGTCCGCGGCAGCCGTTACCGCCTCCACGACGTGGTCCGCGCCTTCGCCCAGGCCCGCCTGCACGACGAGGAGGAACCGCAGGAGCGCGCGGCCGCGCAGGAACGGCTCATCGTGAACTACGCCGACCTGGCCGACTCGGTGCTGCGCCTGGTCGACGGCAACATGTCGACCCGCTCGGACCGCTTCAGCCCGCACGGCTTCACCTCCCCCGACGAGGCGCTGCGCTGGCTGGACGACGAGTCGAGCTCCATCACGGCGGCACTGCGCCACGCCGAGGGCGTCGACCAGGCCGCCGTCCTGAACCTGCTCGGCGCCCTGTGCGACTACTGCCTGCTGCGCGGCGACCTCTACCGCCTGGGCGAGATCAGCGAGCTGGCGCAGGCCGTCGACGAGGGCCTGCTGATCCGCTCGGTGCAGTGGCGCACGGGCATCGCGGCCCGGCAGCTGGGCGAGCTGGACAAGGCCCGTACGACTCTGACGTCGGTCGTCGACCTCTACCGGGAGGCCCAGCACGACGCGGGCGCCGCCCGGGCCCTGTGCTCGCTCGGCATCACGCTGCACCACCAGGGCAACCTCACCGAGGCGGCGGCGAAGCTGAGGGAGGCGCTGGACCTGCAGGCCGCTCCCGAGCTGGCGACGGACCGGGCGTGGACGCTGCACGCCCTGGCGGCGGTGCAGCGGGACCGGGCCCACCTGGCCGAGGCGTTCGACCTGCTCACCGAGTCCCTCGTCCTGCACCGCGCGGGCGAGTCCGTCCACGGCCAGGCCTGGGCCCACTTCCAGCTCGGCCAGCTGGGCCTGCGCATGGGCGACGTCCCCCGCGCGGAGACCGAGCTGCGTACGGCCCTCGACCTGTACGGCCGCACCCAGGACGCCCGCGGCGAGGCCTGGGCCCTGACCCAGCTGGCCCGGGCCCGCCTGGTCGCGGGTGACGCTTCCCCCGCCGCCGAGGAACTGCGCCGGGCGGCGGCCCGGCACCGCGACAACGAGGACGCGCGCGGCGAGGCCTGGACGATCTACTACCTGGGCCAGGCCCTGGAGGAGACCGGCGACCTGGACCAGGCGGTGCGCGTGCTGGAACGGTCTCGCACGATGTTCTCCCGCATGCGCGACGTCTACGGCCTGGCCTGCGCACGCCACCATTCGGCCCGCGCGACACGTGACCAGCGCGCGGCGCAGACCGGCTCGTTGCGCAACTCCGGCTTCGCACGGCAGCTGCTCGTCGACGCGCGTGCCGACTTCCAGCGCATCGGCGTGGCGCACGGAGAGGCCTGGACCTGCCTGGAGCTCGCGGTGGTGGACGCGGGCAACGCCCGTACCCAACAGGCGCTGGCGCTGTGCGACGAGGCGGGGGGCCTGTTCGCGTCGTACGGCGACCGGCGGGGCGAGGACTGGGCCCGCTTCCTGCGCTGCACGCTGCTGCCGTACGCGGCTCCCGGGGGCGTGGAGGTGGGAACGGCGGTGGCACAGGAGGAGCTGGCCCAACTGGGCCGGGCGAGGCATGCGTTGCGGGACGAGAAGCTGGACGACTGCGTGGAGGCGTACCGGTTGCTGCTGGAGCGGGGGGTGACCCTGGAGGCCGGGTGGCAGGCGTGGCGCCTGGGGATGGTGCCGAACCGGCATGCCCGGGAGGTGATGGGGGTGGCGGTCCCGGCGGCACAGCGGTGACGACACGCGTTCCGCGATCCGGGCATGTGACCGGGTCACCGCGCACCGTGATGGCGCCGAGGCCACGCGGGGCGGCCCGAGGAGCCCGTCACGCTGGGCCGGAGCACGCCGGAGCCGCCGGAGCGGCCGTTCACCGTGGACTCGATGCGGGCCGTCGCAGATGGCGGCGCCGCGCGACGCCCACTCCGACCCTCTGGGCCCGGAGACGGCGCAGCTGCCGCTGTCCCTCGCCGACCACGGCCGGTGAGGGACGGGCAGACCGGCGCCGCGCTGTCAGCCCTGCTGCGGCTCGACCCGGCCGGAGGCCTTGGTGTCGCCCTTGCCGGAGCCGCCGGCGTCGTCCTGCGGCGTCTCCTCGAAGTCGACCTTGCCCATGTGCCGGTTCATGGACTTCATCAGGCCCCACACCGCCAGTGCCATCACCGCGAAGACGATGAAACCGAGGACGCCGGGGGTGACCTTGTCCTCGTCGACCTCGGCGAGGGTGACGAGGTGTGTCATTGCCAGGCTTGCGCTTGCGCTCATGTCAGGCATTGTCGCGGATGCCCGCGAAGAGGTCGTCCTCGGGGAGGGAGGTGTCCACGAGGGACTTGGCGAGCTCGTACTCCTCCGTGGGCCAGACCTCCTTCTGGATCTCCATCGGCACCCGGAACCAGCCGCCGTCGGGATCGATCTGCGTGGCGTGCGCGATCAGCGCCTTGTCACGGATCTCGAAGAAGTCGGCGCACGGGATGTGCGTGGTGAGCGTGCGCTCCGCCTTGAGGCCGAACTCGGCCCAGCGCTTGAGCCACTCCCCGTACGGCGACTCCAGGCCGCGGTCCAGCAGCGCCTGGTGCAGCGCCTCGGTGCGGGGGCGGTTGAAGCCCTGGTTGTAGTAGAGCTTCAGCGGCTGGTACGCCGGGCCGAACTCCTCCTCCGGGTACTTCTCGGTGTCCGCCGCGCCCTCGAACGCCACCATCGAGATCTTGTGGGTCATGATGTGGTCGGGGTGCGGGTAGCCGCCGTTCTCGTCGTACGTCGTGATCACCTGCGGGCGGAACGAGCGGATCTTCTTCACCAGCTCGCCGGCCGCCTTGTCGACGTCCTCCAGGGCGAAGCAGCCCTCGGGGAGCGGCGGCAGCGGGTCGCCCTCGGGCAGGCCCGAGTCGACGAAGCCCAGCCACTCCTGCTTGACGCCGAGGATCTCGCGGGCCTCGTCCATCTCCTTCTTGCGTACCTCGTGGATGTGCTCCTCGATGTACTTGTCGCCCTGCAGCTTCGGATTGAGGATGGAACCGCGCTCCCCGCCCGTGCAGGTCACGACCAGCACGTCCACCCCCTCGGACACGTACTTCGCCATGGTGGCCGCGCCCTTGCTCGACTCGTCGTCGGGGTGGGCGTGGACGGCCATCAGTCGCAGCTGGTCAGTCAAGACTCAATCCTCAAGTGAGTAGGCGCCCCTGTGTCGGTCGGCGCAATCGGCGCCTTCTATAGTGACCGAATCGGGGGGCGAATAATTCCGGAGCCGGACTCCGGGGTCCCTTTCGGGACATCCGTTCGGCCCCTGCCGAGAGGACGATCATGAGCACGGTGAGCACGCGGACGCCCGAGGGCCGTTACGGCCGCTCCTCGGACGAGCGCGCGGACCGCACCCTCAAGGTCGTCGGCGCCGTGCTCGCGGTGGCGCTGCTCGGAGTGATCGGCTACTTCGGGTACCACCACGTCGGCCAGAACAAGATCAGCGGCGAGGTGATCAGCTTCGACACCTCGAAGAACGCGGTGAAGATCCACCTGGACATCCGCAAGGACGCCGGCGTCAGCGGTTACTGCACCCTGCGCTCCCAGGCGGAGGACGGCTCCGAGGTCGGCCGGGCCGACTTCCGCTTCGGCGGGGACGCCACGCACATCGACAAGGTCGTCACGCTCCGTACGAAGGCCCCGGGCACCACGGGGGAGCTGCTCGGCTGCCACGCCGACTGAGTCCCAGGGCCCGGTGCCGCACCGGTGTCGCCCGCAATACGTAGCCCCTCACCTGCGCTGACGTGATTCTGGTGGCTTATGTCCTCCCCCTTCCGCCACTGAATTGTTAGGCTCGTGGTTTCGCCCATCCGTGAAGGAACATGCTTCTGGGTAGGGCGATGCTTTGTATTCCCAGTACCTACGAGGAGCACCTGTGACCCAGACCAGCGAGAACGTCACCTGGCTGACCCAGGAGGCGTACAACAAGCTCAAGGCTGAGCTTGAGTACCTTACTGGTCCCGCGCGTGCGGAGATCTCCGCGAAGATCGCGGCCGCGCGCGAGGAGGGCGACCTGCGTGAGAACGGCGGGTACCACGCGGCCAAGGAGGAGCAGGGCAAGCAGGAGCTCCGTGTGCGCCAGCTGACCCAGCTCCTGGAGAACGCCAAGGTCGGTGAGCCGCCGGCCGCGAACGGTGCGGTGGCGCCCGGCATGGTCGTGACCATCGCCTTCGACGGTGACGAGGACGACACGCTGACCTTCCTGCTCGCCTCCCGCGAGTACGCGAGCGCGGAGATCGAGACCTACTCCCCGCAGTCCCCGCTGGGCACCGGCGTCATCGGCCACAAGGTCGGCGAGGACGCGGAGTACGAGCTGCCGAACGGCAAGAAGGCCTCGGTGAAGATCCTGAAGGCCGAGCCGTACGACGGCTGATCCGCCTGCCGTCTGTCTGACCGGCCCCCGGCTCGGCGTGCACCGCCGGACGCCGGGGGCCTCGTCATACGGTCGCCTCAGTCCATGATCGTGTAGCCCGCGTCCCGCAGGGCCTGGCCGACCTCGGCGCAGTGCGCCGGGCCCTTCGTCTCCAGGTGCAGCTCGACCTCCGCCTCCGCGAGCCCGAGCCGTGGATCGGTTCGGACGTGGCTCACGTCGAGGACGTTGGCGTCGACCACCGACAACACCCCGAGAAGCGTCGCGAGCGCGCCCGGCCGGTCCGTCAGCCGCAGCCGGACAGCCAGGTAGCGGCCCTGCGCGGCCATGCCGTGCCGCAGCACGCGCTGCATCAGCACCGGGTCGACATTGCCGCCGGACAGCACCGCGACGACCGGGCCCTCGAAAGCCCCGGGCTCGCTCAGCAGCGCCGCGACCGGGCTCGCCCCGGCCGGTTCGACCACCAGCTTGGCGCGCTCCAGGCACAACAGCAGCGCGGTGGACAGCTCGTCCTCGGTGACCGTGCGGACCTCGTCCACCAGAGTGCCGACGATCCCGAACGGAACGTCGCCGGGCCGGCCGACCTTGATGCCGTCGGCCATCGTCGCCGGATTCTCGATCGCGACGGGCATCCCGGCCGCCAGCGAGGGCGGATACGCCGCCGCGCCCTGCGCCTGCACGCCCACGATCCGCACTTCGGGCCGCAGCGCCTTCACCGCGACCGCGATCCCGGCCGCCAGCCCTCCCCCGCCGATACCGACCACGACGGTGCGCACCTCGGGGCACTGCTCCAGGATCTCCAGGCCGACCGTGCCCTGACCCGCGATGATGTCGGGATGGTCGAAGGGGTGGATGAACACCGCGCCCGTCTCGGCCGCGTACTCCTGCGCGGCGGCCAGCGTCTCGTCGACCACCTGGCCGTGCAGGCGCACCTCCGCGCCGTAGTCCCGGGTGGCGCTGATCTTCGGCAGCGGGGCGCCCTTCGGCATGAACACCGTGGAGTGGACGCCGAGCAGCGAGGACGCGAGGGCGACCCCCTGCGCGTGGTTGCCGGCGCTCGCGGCGACCACGCCGGCGGCCCGCTCCTCGGGCAGCAGCCCGGCGATACGGACGTACGCGCCGCGCAGCTTGAACGAGCCGGTCCGCTGGAGGTTCTCGCACTTCAGGTGCACCGGCGCGCCGATCAGCTGGGACAGATGCCTGCTGCCCTCCATCGCCGTCACCCGCGCCACGCCCGACAGCATCTTCTGGGCGCCACGCACGTCGTCGAGGGTGACGGGCCGCAAGGAGTCAGCCGTGCTGTAGCTCATGACTCAAGCATCGCAGTTCACAGGCGGGAACGACCGCGGTGACCAACCTCCGAGACCGGATTGCGCAGCCCTGGTACGACCTGCCTCCCAGCCGCGTACCCTGTCCCCCAACCATGCAGCCCTCCACGAAGTGAGCCCCCGGCCATGCCCACTACACCTGAAATGTCGATGGACATGACGACCGTCGGTGACACCGGTCTTCTCGACACGCTGCAGCACGAGGTGGCGGTGTTCGCACGCCGTGCCGAACAGACCCGGCTCGGCGGGGTCGGGCAGGTGCGCAACTCCATGGACCGCGCCGCTTATCTGCTGCTCAACCGCCTCGACAAAGAGGGCCCGATGGGCGTCAAGGCGCTCGCCGCGAGCATGGGGATCGACTCGTCGACGGTCACCCGTCAGGTGGCGCCGCTCGTCGACACCGGGCTCGTCAAGCGCACCTCGCACCCCGAGGACGGGCGGGCGGTGGTGCTCCAGCTGTCCCCGCGCGGCCTGTCGCGGCTGGAGGAGGTGCGCTCCTCCCGGCGTCAGTTGATGGCCGAGCTGACACAGGACTGGGCCCCGGAAGAGCGCGAGGCGTTCTGCAGCCTCCTCACGCGCTTCAACAGCGCCCTGTCCGCCCGTATGACGGCCCAGGGCGTACCGGGCCCGGAGGCGCAGCCGGCCTCCTGACCCTTGACCTCCGGGGCACCTCCGGCCTCATATGAGACCGGGTCCCAGTCGTACACGGTTTCGGCCCCGAGGGGGGAGGCACGGTGCGACGACGTCAGGCGTTCCAGAGCGCCCGCCGCGCCCGGGAGTTCCAGGCGTTCGTCGCCGGCGCGGCGGGGCGGCTGCTGCATGCCGCCACGCTGCTCACGGCCGAGGCGCCGGAGGACAACCCGCGCGCGCGGCGGCTGCTGACGCTGGCCCTCGCCCACACGTACGCGTGCTGGGACCGGCTGCGCGGCGAGGACCCGTACGACCGCGCCCGCCAGTATCTGGCCGGCCGCTTCGCGCGCGAGTCCTGGCACCGGTACGGCGGCTTCGGCCGGGCCCGCCCCCACCCGGCGAGCCCGCTGGCCCGGCTCAGCCCGCAGGAACGCCTGATCCTGGTCCTCAGGCTGTACGAGGGCGTCGCCGAGGAGCAGGCGGCCGCGCTGCTGGGCCTGCCGAAGGAACGCGTCCGGGCGATCTGCGACCGGGCGACATCGACTCTGCTGCATCCGCCGCGCGGGCCGGCACCGGCGGTGGCGGGGGCCGAGGTGGCGGCGTCGTGAGGCCGGCGACGCACCGAGCCGGCGGTGGGAGGCGGGCATGAACGAGCGTCAGCGGCAGGCGAGCGTCCGGCGGATCCTGGAGGAGGGGGCGGCGCGGGTGCCGCCCGAGCTGTACGCGGACGCCGTGCGCCGGGGCGGCCGCATGCTGCGGCGCAGGACCCTCGCCCGCCGCCTGATGTGGCTGCTGCTGTTCGCCGCGACCGTCGCGTTCGTGGTGTGGGCGGTGACGGCCCGGCCCTGGGTGGAGACGCCCTCGGAGACGACTCCACCGCTGACGGGCTGGTAGACCGGGGCCGCGGGCCAGGCCGTGTCCGCACAGTCCCGCCTGCCCCGCCCTCCGGGCGGACGACGGGACTGTGCGGACACGACCTAGCCGAGCGCCTGCTGCAGGTCCTCCAGGAGGTCGTCGACGTTCTCGATGCCCACGGAGAGGCGCACCAGGTCGGCGGGCACCTCCAGGGCGGAGCCGGCCGCGGAGGCGTGCGTCATGCGTCCGGGGTGCTCGATCAGCGACTCGACGCCGCCCAGGGACTCGCCGAGGGTGAACACCTTGGCGCGGTCGCAGACCTCGACGGCGGCCTCCTCGCCGCCCTCGACCTGGAAGGACACCATGCCGCCGAACGCCTTCATCTGCTTGGCGGCGACCTCGTGACCGGGGTGGTCGGGCAGCCCGGGGTACAGGACACGCGTCACGCGCGGGTGCCGGGTCAGCATGTCGGCGATCTTGGTGGCGTTCTCGCTGTGCCGGTCCATGCGCACCGCGAGGGTCTTGGTGCCGCGCAGCACCAGCCAGGAGTCGAAGGGCCCGGCGACCGCGCCCATCGCGTTCTGGTGGAACGCGAGCTCCTCGCCCAGGTCCTGGTCGTTGACGACCAGCGCGCCGCCGACGACGTCGGAGTGGCCGCCCATGTACTTGGTCAGGGAGTGCACGACGACGTCCGCGCCGAGCGCGAGCGGCTGCTGCAGATACGGCGTGGCGAAGGTGTTGTCGACGACGAGCCGGGCGCCGGCGTCCCGGGCGATCTGAGCGGCGGCGGCGATGTCGGTGATGCCGAGGAGCGGGTTGGAGGGGGTCTCCACCCACACTGCCTTGGTCTTCGGGGTGATGGCGGCCCGCAGTGCGGCGGGATCACTGCTGTCGGCCACCGACCACTCCACACCCCACCGGGCGACGACCTTGGCGAAGAGGCGGAACGTGCCGCCGTACGCGTCGTTGGGGATCACCACGTGGTCGCCGGGGCTGAGCAGCGTACGCAACAGGCAGTCCTCGGCCGCCAGTCCGGACGCGAACGCGAGGCCGCGGCGGCCGCCCTCCAGGGCGGCGAGGTTCTCCTCCAGGGCGGTGCGGGTCGGGTTGGCGCTGCGGCTGTACTCGTAGCCGCCGCGCAGGCCGCCGACGCCGTCCTGCTTGTAGGTCGAGACCTGGTAGATCGGCGGGACGACCGCGCCCGTGAGGGGGTCGGCGGTGTTGCCCGCGTGGATCGCGAGGGTCTCGAAATGCTGACTGATGTGCCTGTCGCTCATGGGCACCGAGGGTAGTGCGCCCGCGGGGTCGGCGGCGGCTCATGACGGACGAGCTGGGCGTTCTCACGAACACCGAGGAGTTTTCCACAGGTCCGCCGACCAGGTTGGCCAATTGTCGGCGCGGTCTGGTTCGCTTGTGACATGGAGATTCTCTGGGTCCTGATGGCGCTGGTCATGCTCGGCTTCGTGCTGCTTCCCTTCCTGCGGCGCAGGCGCGGCATGATCGAGCAGGTTCCGCCGGGTCACCCGGACGCCGCGGACCCGGCGAACTACGGCTTCGCGCCCACGGAGGAGCTGGACGTCCGCATGCCCGGTCCCGACCAGGACCTGCTGGACGTGCTGGACCTGGTGCAGCGCACACAGGACTACAAGGCCGCCGCTCAGCTTCTCGCGGGCACGGAGGCGGAGGGCGAGCTGCGCTGGCAGCGTGTGCAGGCCTTCGCGGGCGCCGCCTCGCTGGAGCTGCAGCAGCGGCCCGGCGGGGTGAGCGAGACGCCGGGCGGGCAGTGGCTGCGGGTGTGGCGGACCGAGGCGCCCAAGGACGCGGGCGGCGCGGCGGTGCACGCCGAGTTCCTGGTGCAGCAGGCGTGGCGTACGTCGACGCCCGGCACGGACGAGTTCCGGATCATCATGGAGGAGGCGAAGGCGGCGTGCGGCGACGCGGCGCTGCTCGCCCCCGGCGACCCGATCCCGTACATCATCGAGCTCTCCGTGGCCCGCGGCCTCGCCTACCCGCGCGAGGACTTCGAGCAACTGTGGCTGAAGATCCTGGACCGCGCCCCGCACCACATGGGGGCGCATCTGGCCGCCCTGCACTTCTGGTGCGAGAAGTGGCACGGCTCGCGTGAGCTGGCGTACTCCTTCGCGGAGGCCGCGGCGGCCCGCGCCCCCCGGGGTTCGCTGCTGGCCGCGATGCCGCTCTTCGCGGTCTTCGAGCACCTGCCCGAGGTGAACCTGGTCAGCGGCTTCTACCAGAGCGAGGTCGTCTCGAAGGCCATCCACGGCGCGCTGCACGCGGTCCACTCGGCCCGCCCCGACGACCCGATCCTCGCACACGTCCGCCACCTCCTGGTCTTCTTCCTGGTCCGCGCCGAGCGCTGGGCGGAGGCCATGCACCAGCTGATACACGTCGACGGCCATGTCGGCGCCCTGCCCTGGACCCTGTCCCCGGACCCGGCCGCGGAGTTCGCGGTCTACCGGGCCCTGGCGGTCGCGGGCTACGAGGCCAACGGCGGCAGCCCGGCGACGCTGCCGCACTGAGGACGGGAGCGGGGCCGGCCGGAATTCCCGCGGGGCCTCGCACGTTGACGTGAGCGTCGCCCCGATTGGAGACCCGCATGTTCCTGCACAGCCGTACGCCCCAGCTGCCGGCCCCCGAGCAAGCTCTGCGCGGCCGCCCGGAACCGGCGTTCACGGTCCCCGACCGCCACACCGTCCTCGGCAACCCGCTCCTCGGCCCCTACCCCGAGGGCCTGGAGGTAGCCGACTTCGGCCTGGGCTGTTTCTGGGGCGCCGAGCGCAAGTTCTGGCAGCTCCCGGCCGGGGTCTGGACGACCCTGGTCGGCTACCAGGGCGGCTACACCGAGAACCCCACGTACGAAGAGGTCTGCTCGGGCCTGACCGGCCACACGGAGGTGGTCCGCGTGGTCCACGACCCCTCACTCGTCTCCTACGACACCCTCCTGAAGACCTTCTGGGAGTCCCATGACCCCACGCAGGGCTTCCGCCAGGGCAATGACGTCGGCACGCAGTACCGCTCCGCGATCTACACCCACTCCCCCGCCCAGGCAGCCGCCGCCGAGGCCTCCCGCGAGGCCTACCAGAAGGTCCTGACGTCCTCCGGGTACGGCACGATCACCACGGAGATCCTGCCGGCGGAGGGGCGGGCGTTCTACCCGGCGGAGGGGTACCACCAGCAGTACCTGGACAAGAATCCGGCGGGGTACTGCGGGATCGGGGGGACCGGGGTGTCCTGCCCGGTCGGCGTCGCCAAGGCGGAAGGCTGAGCCTTCCTCACGGGGCAACGGCTCCCGCTGCGCGGGCATGCGTGCGGCGCGGGCGCGGCCGCGCCGTGGAGGCGGAACTGGATGACCAGCGCTGCCGCTTCGGAGAGCATCGTGGGACGGCGATTCCGATGGGAGCGGGGTACCAATAGGGTGCCTCCGTGACTGCCACCCTGAGTTCCACGAGAGCCCGCGCCGCGCTCCGCACGTCGGCGCGGGTCTCCGCGGAGTTGCTGCTGATATTCGTGCTGCTCGCCGTCGCCCTGTGGGCTCTGGGCCGGATGTGGTCGGTCGTGTGGCCGCTCGTGATCGGCCTGCTGCTGACGACACTGACCTGGCCCCCGGCTCGTTTCCTGCGTCGCCACGGCTGGAGGCCCGCCCTCGCCGCGTCGGTCGTGACCGTGCTGTTCCTCCTGGTCGCCGTGGGCGTCGTGGCGCTGATCGCGGTGCCGGTGGCGTCGCAGTCCGGTGAGCTGACCGACGGCGTGGTCGAAGGCATCCAGAAGCTGCGCGAGTGGGCTGCCGGGCCGCCGTTGAACATCGGGGACGCCCAGATCAACAAGGCCTTCGACACCGCGGTCGCCCGCGCTCAGGACGGCCTCGGCAGCATGGTCGGTGCGGTGGTCACGGGAGTGAGCACCGTGGTGAACGGCCTGGTCACCGCCGTTCTGGCGCTCTTCCTGATGTTCTTCTTCCTCAAGGACGGCCCGCGGTTCCTGCCGTGGCTCGCCCGGCAGCTGCCGGGTCGGCTCGCCACCGATGTCCCCGCCGTGGCGGCGCGCAGCTGGGACACCCTGGGTGCGTTCGTGCGTTCCCAGGCGGCCGTCGGTCTGCTCGACGCCGTCCTGATCGGTCTGGGCCTGTGGATTCTGGGGGTGCCGCTGGTGCTCCCGCTGGCGGTGCTGACCTTCGTCTCCGCGTTCGTGCCGATCATCGGCGCGCTGTTCGCCGGTTTCGTCGCGGTGCTCATCGCGCTGGTGTCCAACGGCCTGACGGACGCACTGATCGTGCTGGCCATCATCGTCGTGGTGCAGCAGTTGGAGGGCAACGTGTTCCAGCCCATGATCCAGAGCCGTGGGCTCGGCCTCCACGCGGCGGTGGTCCTGCTGGCGGTGACGTTGGGCGGCAGTCTGGCCGGCATCGTGGGCAGTCTGCTCGCCGTACCGGTCGCCGCGCTGATCGCGGTGGTCTGGAACTATGTGCGCGAGCAGCTCAGCGAGCCGTCGCGGGAACCGGGGACCGACGAGCCGGACACCGCCGCCGTCCCGTCGTAGCCGCGGGCTCAGTCCGAGTCGCGGCCTTCCACCTGGCGTGCAAGCCTGCCGTCATGGAACCGGTACGTCTTGAGGCGTCCCTCGATCCTCGGCTGTCGAGATGGCTGTGGCTGGTGAAGTGGCTCCTCGCCATCCCGCACTACATCGTGTTGTGCTTCTTGTGGATCGCGTTCTTCTTCGTGACGATCGTCGCGTTCTTCGCCATCCTGTTCACCGGCCGGTACCCCCGGTCGCTCTTCGACTTCAACGTCGGCGTCATGCGCTGGAACTGGCGTGTCAGCTATTACGCCCACACCGCGCTCGGCACCGACCGGTACCCGCCGTTCACCCTCGCGGACGCGCCCGACTACCCGGCCCACTTCGACGTCGCCTACCCCGAGCGTCTCTCCCGCGGACTGGTCCTGGTGAAGTGGTGGCTGCTGGCGATCCCGCAGTACATCGTCGTCGGGATCTTCACCGGTGGCTGGGGTTGGGGAGGAAGAGGAGACGGCTGGTACGGCACCGGCCTGATCCCCTTCCTCTCCCTGGTCGCCGTGGTCATCCTGGCGTTCACCGCCCGCTACCCGGTGCACCTCTTCGGCTTCCTGCTCGGCCTCGCCCGCTGGGTCGCACGGGTGGGTGCCTATGCCGCACTGATGACCGATCGGTACCCGCCGTTCCGTCTCGACATGGGCGGACACGACGCCCCACCGCTGACGAAGACAACGGCGAGCGGTTCCGGAGGCTAGGCCCTGTCGTTTGGATCATCCCGGCGTCGCGGGGCCTGGACCGCGCCTTCGGCTTCCGGTGTTTGACCTTGACACAGTGGCAGGGTCTTCACTGCCTGCCGAGGAGGTGGTCCGATGACGATCACTGGGCAGGACACTGATGTGGTGCGAGCACTCCGGGGGCTGGAGGACGGCCGCTCGTCCGTGCGACTGCGGGCTGCTCTGGCGGTGGGCACGAGGCCTGACCCGCGCTTCGTCGACAGGCTCATCGAGCGCTGCGCGATCGAGCCCGAGTTCTTCGTCCGGGACATGCTGACCTGGGCGCTCACCCGCCATCCGGTGTCGACGACGCTTCCCGCGCTGCTCCGTGAACTCCGTTCGGAGCGTGCGCAGGCACGGAGCCAGGCGCTGCACACGCTGTCCAAGATCGGGGACCGGCAGGCGTGGCCGGCGATCACACGGACGCTCCTGTCCGACGCCGACGACGAGGTCGCGCGGAGCGCCTGGCGGACCGCGGTCGTGCTCGTGCCGGAAGGCGAGGAGTCCGCGTTGGCCACGGTGCTGGCGACGCAGCTGGGGCGCGGTGGGCGGGAGACGCAGCTGAGTCTCAGCCGGGCGCTGGTCGCGCTGGGTGAGGTGGTCGTACCGGCCCTGCTTGCCGCGACGACGGCCCCTGACCCGCGCATCCGCACGCACGCGCTCGCCACCCAACGGCTGCTGCGCGACCCGGACGCCGGATTCGAGTTCGCGATCGAGGAGGCGAAGCGCATCGTGGTTCTCGGCGGGGCCGGCCAGGAGGGACGATAGGGCGTGTTGATCGGCGAGGTGGCGCGACGATCCGGAGTCAGTGCCCGCATGCTCCGGCATTACGAGTCGCTCGGTCTGGTGCGGCCGTCGGGTCGTACCGGCTCCGGCTATCGGGAGTACTCCGGGGAGGACATCCAGCGGATCTTCCATATCGAGAGCCTGCGGTCGCTGGGGCTGTCGCTGCGTGAGATCGGACGCGCGCTCGACGATCCCGGCTTCACGCCCTCGGCGCTCGTCGGCGACCTCATCCGTCAGACGCGCGAACGCATCGCGGCGCAGACCGAGCTGCTCACGCGGCTGCGCCGGATCGATGCCGCTGACCCCGCCGGCTGGGAGGACGTCCTCCAGGTCGTCGCGCTGCTCCAGGCGCTGGAGTCGAAGAGCGCCGCCGCGCGTCAGCGCGCGGCCCTTTCCTCGGCCGACGGGATTCCGGTGCCGGTGGAGGCCCTGGTCGAGGCGGCACTGAGCGAGACGGAGCCGAACGTCGCCGGGGCCCTTCGATGGGCGTTGGCACGATCGGGCGACCGCGGCCCGGCACTGCTGGCGGAGGGCCTCGGCTCACCGGTGGCCGCGGTGCGGGAACGTGCCGTTCGGTCCCTCGTCGAGATGCCCGGTGGTGAGGCCACCGCGCATCTGCGGGACGCCCTCGCGCACCCCGACGTCGTGGTCCGTGGGTACGCGGCTCTGGCGCTCGGGACACAGGGTGTGGCCGATGCGGTCCCGACGCTCATCGACATGATCGTGGAAGGACGGAACGACACCGATGCAGCCGATGCGCTGAGCGTGCTGGCGAGCGATACCGCGACGGCGGATCAGATCGCGAGCGGGCTCGTCGACCACCTCGCCCACGACACCACGGAAGCGCCCGCACGCGGGCGGCTGACCCAGGCGCTGGCGGGCATCCCGGGGACGAGGGCGTCCCGTGCCCTTGTGGAGCTGTCACGGGACGCGGACCGGGCCGTTGCGCTGACTGCGACGTACCTTCTTCGGCTACGCGACGTGAGAGCCGGCTGTGCGCGCGTGTCAGGGCAGGTGTGACAGCAGTAGCTCGGTGAGGCGTTCGGGTGTGCGCAGCGGCAGGTAGTGGTCGGCGTCCGGAATCGTCTCGCCGCAGGCTCCGGGGATGTCGGTGACAAGTCGTTCGGCGATCACCGCGATCTCCGGGAGTCGGTCGTCGCGCCGCGATCATTTCAGAGCGTTGTGAGCGCCGCGCTCCGGCTCAAGAGCAGCTACGGCAACGGTGATGGCGGGAACCATTGAGCCGTCAGCGGACGGGCCGCCGGAGGTGCAGCTTCCGTCGGTCCTTCGTGCTTGTGTGAACCCATGACCGCCCACACCGTGGAATACATCCGCTACCGCATTCCCGAGCAGCAGTCGGCGGAGTTCCTGGCCGCCTACACCCGCGCCGCAGCCCAGCTGGCGGCGGCACCGCAGTGCGTCGACTACGAGCTGGCGCGGTGCGAAGAGGACTTCGAGCACTTCGTCCTGCGCATCACATGGACGTCGACCGAGGACCACCTGGAGGGTTTCCGCAGATCAGAGCTGTTCCCCGCGTTTCTGGCGGAGATCCGCCCGTACATCGGGAACATCGAGGAGATGCGCCACTACAAGCCGACGTCGGTGCGGGGCACGGGCGCCGCCGTCCCCACGCTCTACGCCTGGGCGGGCGGCGCGGAGGCCTTCGCCCGCCTGACGTCCGTCTTCTACGACAAGGTCCTCAAGGACGACGTCCTCGCCCCGGTCTTCGAGGGCCTGGCCCCCGAGCACGCCGAGCACGTGGCGCTGTGGCTCGGCGAGGTCTTCGGCGGCCCGCCCGCCTACTCCGAGACCCAGGGCGGCCACGGCCACATGGTCGCCAAACACCTCGGCCGGAACATCACCGAGCACCAGCGCCGCCGCTGGGTGAACCTGATCCAGGACGCCGCGGACGAGGCCGGCCTGCCGACCGATGCCGAGTTCCGTTCGGCGTTCCTGGCGTACGTGGAGTGGGGCACACGGCTCGCGGTCCACTTCTCGGCTCCGGACGCCACACCCCCGGCGGAGCAGCCCGTACCGAAGTGGACGTGGGGGGCGGCGCCGCCCTACCAGGGCTGAAGCCGGTCCGGCCGGCTACCTGGGTGACATCACCTCGTACAGGTTGCCCGCCGCGTCGGTGAAGTACAGCCCCCGGGCACACAGGGGGTGGTCCACGCGGCCGTTGCCCGGCGCGGACGGGTCGTTGCCGTAGGGGACGCCCAGGGTGTGCAGGCGGCCCAGGATCGCGTCGAAGGTCTCCGGGTCGACATCGAAGGCGAGGTGATGCCCCTCGGGCGCGTCCACCGCCATGAAGTCCAGTGTCAGCTGCTCATTGACCCGCACGGGCGCGAAGTGGCCGCCGTGGCCGTCCGGCGGCAGCTGCTGAAGCCCCATGACCGTGGCGAAGAAGCGGGCGGCGGCCGTGTGGTCGACGGCGGGCACGATGGTGTGGTTGAGGGTGACGGTCATGCGACGCTCCTGGGTCCGTCGGGGCCTTGCGGCCGGCTGTGCGACTGGCTGTGCGGCTGCTTGAGGACGCCGTGCAGTAGTACGTCGGCGAGGTCGGCCGGGGTCGGGCCGTCTCCGCCGAGGGCCCCGCCGCGCATCTGGGCGAAGAGGGTGCCGATGAAGATCGCGGCCACCTTCTCCAGCGGCAGCCGCAGCGCGTCCCGGTCGGGTTCGAGCAGCTCGGCGACGGCCTCGCGCAGGGCACGGGCGGAGGCCTCGCGGTCGTCCTGCGCGGGCTGCTCGCCGCCCGGGCGCCCGCGCCGCCGCCCCGACGCGTACAGCGCGCCGACCACGGCACCGATCCGCTCCAGGTGGGCGCGCATCGCCTCGGCAGCCTCGGTCAGCCGCTCCGGCAGTGGCAACTCCAGGTCGATGGAGCCGAGTTCCCGCAGTACGTGGCCGGGGCTGAGGGCCTCCGCCACGCACGCGTCCAGCAGTTCGTCCTTGTCCGCGAACACCCGGAAGATCGTCGCCTCCCCGATCCCGGCGGCCCGGGCGATCCGCGCGGTGGTGACGGCGGCCCCGTGTTCGGCGACGAGCGGCAGAGCAGCGGCGACGATCATCGCCCGCCGTTGCTCGGGGCTCATGCCGGGGGCGCGGCGGCGGGGGGCGGGTTCGCTCGGTGGCGGCTCGCTCATGAGGGAACCGTACGGAGTGAGTACTCACTCCGTCAAGCGCAGGACGAACCCGACGCCCTCCACCCCGGCTCCCGTTGGCGGCGCAGGGTCATGACGGGTCTGGCCGTGGCGGCCTCCCTCGCCACCGTCGTCTCCCTGGGCGTCACGCTCTTCGAGAACCGCGAGAACAGCGAGAACCGCGAGAACAGCGAGAACAGCGAGAACAAGGGGAAGGGCACGCCCGAGGGGAAGATGGGGAGCGGACCGACTTCGAGCATCGCGGTCGGCGCCAGTGACAGCATCGGCCGGTGCGAGTCCGTCCAGGGCCGGCTGACCGGCCCCGTCCCCGAGGACAAGGAGGTCGTGGCCGAGCCGTTCTCCTGAGCGGCGGACGGCTCTTTCAGCCTCCGCTGCCGTACGGCCTGGTCAGGATCTCCAGCCGGTGGCCGTTCGGGTCGTCGAAGTACGCGCCCCGGCCGCCGTCGTTGTGGTTGATCTCGCCCGCGCGACGGTGGTACGGGTCCGCCCAGTAGGACAGGCCGGCCTCCCGGACACGGGCGAAGATCACATCGAAGTCGTCCTCCGAGACCAGGAACGCGTAGTGCTGGGGCGTGATCTCGCCGTCCGTCTCCATGTAGTCGAGGGTCACACCGTTGGGGACCTCGACCGGGATGAACGGGCCGTACGGCGGGCTGACTTCCAGGCCGAGGATGTCGGCGAGGAAGCGAGCCGAGGCCTGCTTGTCGTGCGCGGCGACGATGGTGTGGTTCAGCTGGACGGTCATCATGCACACCTCCCGTCCTTACCACCATAAAGCTGACACACCGTACGGCCCTTGTTCCCGATCAGCGATCAGCGATCAGCGATCAGATCGTCGCCGTGTCGATCACGAACCGGTACCGCACATCACTGCCCAGCACCCGCTCGTACGCCTCGTTGATCTCGTCGGCGCGGATCAGCTCGATCTCCGCACCGAGGCCGTGCTCGGCACAGAAGTCCAGCATCTCCTGGGTCTCCGCGATGCCGCCGATCATGGAACCGGCGAGGGTCTTGCCGCCGCCGATGACCGAGAAGAGGTTGAGGGAGACCGGCTCCTCGGGAGCGCCCACGTTCACCAGTGCTCCCTCCGTCTTCAGCAGCGTCAGGTAGGCGTTGAAGTCCAGCGGGGCCGACACCGTGGACACGATCAGGTCGAACGTGCCGGCCAGCTCCTCGAAGGTCTTCGGGTCGCTGGTGGCGTAGTAGTGGTCGGCGCCCAGCTTCAGGCCGTCGTCCTTCTTGCGCAGGGACTGCGACAGCACGGTCACCTCGGCGCCGAGCGCGTGCGCGATCTTCACGCCCATGTGGCCGAGGCCGCCCAGGCCGACGATCGCGACCTTCTTGCCGGGGCCGGCGTTCCAGCGCTTCAGCGGGGAGTACAGGGTGATGCCGGCGCACAGCAGCGGCGCGGCGACGTCGAGGGACAGGCCGTCGGGGATGCGGACGACGTAGTTCTCGTCGACGACGACCTTCTGCGAGTAGCCGCCGTAGGTGGGCTCGCCGTCCTTGCCGATGCCGTTGTACGTCGGGACGTTGCCCTTGACGCAGTACTGCTCCCGACCGGCCTTGCAGTTCTCGCACTCGCGGCAGGAGTCGACCATGCAGCCGACGCCCACGCGGTCGCCGGCCTTGAACTTCGTCACACCGGAGCCGACCTCGGAGACGACACCGGCGATCTCGTGGCCGGGGACCATCGGGAAGATCGCCTCGCCCCAGCCCTCGCGGGCCTGGTGGATGTCGGAGTGACAGATGCCGGCGAACTTGATGTCGATCAGGACGTCGAACTCGCCGACCTCGCGGCGCTCGATGGTGGTCCGCTCCAGCGGAGCCTTGGCGGCGGGTGCGGCGTACGCGGCGACAGTGGTCATGCCGGGGTTCTCTCCTAGCGGTTTCCGTGCCCGGCTGCCTTCTGGTCCAGCTGATCTTTCCGACCGGGCACGACGTCCAGCGTGCCGGTCGGGCGAGCGTTCACCCAGACCACGGTTTTGCGTACGTTCGCCGGTCCTACCACTGGCGGGGTCAGGCTCGTGTGCGTACGACCATGAATACTGGGATGCATGGACGTACAGCCCGATTCCGCACAGGAGGCCGGCGGGGGCCTGGACCGGCGTGCCGAGCTCAGTGAATTCCTGCGCACCCGGCGTGCCCGGCTGAAGCCGGAGGACGTGGGGCTGCCGGTCTTCGGGCGGCACCGCAGGGTGCCGGGACTGCGCCGGGAGGAGCTGGCGCAGCTGGCCGGGGTGTCCGTGGCGTACTACACGCGGCTGGAGCAGGGCAACGGCCGGAACGTCTCCGCGGAGGTCCTCGACTCGATCGCCCGAGCCCTGCGGCTGACCGACGCCGAGCACGCGCACCTGACGCACCTCGCGAAGCCGAAGCAGCACAAGAGGAAGCGGGCGGCACGGGCGCAGCAGGTGCGCGGCGCCCTGCTGCAGCTGCTGGACACCCTGGACGGCATCCCCGCGTACGTCGTGGGCCGGCGCTCGGACATCCTCGCCTGGAACCGCATGGCAGCGGCCGTCTTCGGCGACTGGGCGGAACTGCCGGCTCAGGAGCGGAACTGGGCCCGGCTGGTGTTCCTGAAGCCGGAGTACCGCGACCTGTTCGTGGAATGGGACCAGAAGGCCTCCGACATGGTCAGCTACCTCCGCATGGACGCCGGCTGCCATCCGGACGACCCGCAGCTGTCCGCGCTGGTGGGCGAGCTGTCGGTGAAGAGTGAGGAGTTCCGGCGGCTCTGGGCCACGCACGACGTCAAGGAGAAGAGCTACGGCGTCAAGCGCCTGCGGCATCCCCTGGTGGGCGAGCTGACGCTGTCCTTCGAGACGTTCCGGCTGGTGGACGACGAGGAGCAGTGCCTGATCACGTTCCACGCGGAGCCGGGGTCGGCGTCGGCGGACGCGTTGCGGCTGCTGGCCAGCTGGGGGACGGACGCGGCACGGGCGGGAGCGGCCGGGGCGTCGCCGTCGGTCTGACCCCGGCCGCACACGCTCAGGCCGGGGCCACCTGGGCCTCCGCCTCCGCCTTCACCCCTGCCAGTGTCGCCTCGATGCCGCCGCGCAGCTGCGCCAGTCGGCCGTCGATGATCTCCTCCTCCCGCTCCGGATTCTGCGCGACGAACTCTTGCAGCGGGCCGCGGGCGGTGCCGATCCGCATGCCGTGCCGCAGGCGGGTGGCGGACCCGTCCGCGACCGGTTCCAGCGTGTACGTCCAGATGGCCAGCGCCTCGCCGTCCGACCGGTCGCGCTCCTGGACGACCTCCCACCGGAAGGTGCGCGGCTCCACCATCTCGACTATGCGGCTGACGGATCGCCATTCCCCCAGCCGGTCATTGCTGTTGCGGCCGACGAAGCAGGCGCCGACGGCCGGCCCCTCGGCTCCGTCGAGCCACTGCACCTCCTGCAGTTCCGGGCTGTACCGGGCCGAGGTGGAGATGTCGGAGACCAGTCTCCACACCCGCTCCGGCTCAGCGGCAACCTCGATCTCGCACTCCACCCGGGGACCATCGGCAAGACGCATCGCTTCGTCCTTCACAACAAGGCTTTTCTCTAAGGGAAGTCGGCTGTTAACGCTGAAGATCAGCGGCGGCCGGCAGGGGCACCGCATCGGGGTCACCGTCCCCGGCAACCGTGCGCTGCCGACGCGTCGACACACACGCGACCCGCCAGAAGAGGTGCTTCTGGCGGGTCGCTTTACCTACTTGCTCGGCGGCTTACTTGCCGTAGTACGCGTTGTAGATCGAGATCGTCGACTTGTTGCCCTTCTTGTCGGCGATCTTGGCGTGGAAGGAGATGGCCTTCCCCTTGGCCGGGTTCTTGACGGTGATCTTGCCGTTCTTGACGTCGACCTTCTTCCAGGTCTGGCCGTAGTCGTACGACACGTACACCGACAGCGACTTCAGGTTGCTGCCCTTGGCCGCGCCCTCGACGGTGACCGGGATGCTGACCTTCTTGCCGGCCTCGACCTTGCTGTCCAGACCCGTGGTCGCGTTGAAGCGGACCGTGGAAGCGGGCAGCTGCTTCATGTCGGAGGTCTTCTTGGAGCGGAACGTCCAGCTCGCGTCGACGCGGGTGGAGGCCGCCGCGACCTTGACACTGCGCTTGACCGACGTCGTCAGCTTGTACTCGGCGTCACCGGCCGGGACCTTGAACTCGCCCTCACCGAACAGCGGGTCCTTGTTGGAGCCGACCTTGGTGCCGTTGCGGTACAGGGTCGTGTTGACGGACGTGAAGTCCGAGGAACCCGGGTGGCGCTTGCCGTCGGCGAACAGCGGGACGATGCCGAAGATGCTGTTGCCGTCACGGTAGAGGCCGTAATTGGCGTCGAGGGCCGGGCCGAAGACCGCCGTGTTGAAGGTCTCCTTGTACGTCTTGCCGGCCTTGTACGTCTTCTCGCCGAGGGCGTAGCCCGCGTCGATGACCGGGAAGCCGTCCGCGTCGACACCGGCGTACTGCTCGAAGCTGACCTCCCACTTCACGCCGTTCGCGGTGGACAGGTGCAGCGTCCGGGTGCCGGGCAGGGGCTGCTGCACGCCGATGGAGGAGCCGCCGCTGCTGCCGGGCAGCCAGCCGATCGCGCCGATCGAGCCCTTCTTGCCGCTCGCCGCCGCGCCCATGCCGACCTTCAGCGTGGCCAGTTCGTTCGCCTTGTAGTGCTTGGTGTAACCCGTGGCGAGCTGCTTGACCTCGCCGCCGACCGTGGTGCTGTACTGCTCGTCGTCACCCTTGGTCCAGTGGGTGTCCCACTGCTGGGTGAGCGAACCGTCGGTGATCTGCGGGCCGAGGTGCGCGGTGCGGAAGTTGTCGTAGCTCTCCAGCAGATAGCCGAAGCCGAAGCCGGAGTCGGCCGTCGTCACGTCGTACATCGGCGCCGCGAACTCCGGCTTGGCGGCCGCGTCCGGCACGGTGATGTCCACCGGCTTCGCCTTGCGCGCGTCCACCGTGACCGTGGTGTTCTTGGTGACGTTCAGCTTGGGCTGGGCGATCCAGTCGGCGCCCTTCCACACCTCGGGGTCGTTGCCGACGTAGACCGAGGAGTCGAGGACGTAACCGCCCTTGGGCACACGGACGGTGACGGTGCCGTCGGCGTCGTACGGGGAGTAGAACCGGTCCGCGCCCAGACCGGAGACGGCGGCCAGGAGCGCGCTGTAGTTGCTCGCCGGCTTGCCGTCGCGGTCGATGAACTTCAGCGTGAGGTCGTACGACTCGACCTCGCGCTGCACCGCGGCGGCCGTGCGGACGGTCTGCCCGTCGCCGGTCGCGGTGACGTACGCCGAGTAGGCGCCGTCGACCGTGCCGCCCAGCTTGGTGTTGACGGTGACGTCGACGGAGGCCTTGCCGCCCGCCGGGACCGTGACCTTGGTCGCGCCGAGCTTGAAGAAGCCCGCCGGAGCCGCCTGGCCCTTGGGGTTGGTGGCGGTCGAGGACAGCGTGAGCGTGACGTCCTTCGTACCGAGGTTGCGGTACGTCAGCTGCTTGGTGACCGGCTTGTCGTCGGTGTGCGGCCACTGCTGGACACCGAAGCTCACCGACACCGGGTCGGCGATCACGGTCTGCTTGATGGCCTTGTCGACCTGGATGCGGCCCGAGCCCTGCTGGAACGGGTTGTACTTGCCGCCCTTGGTGGAGCCGGTGAGGGCGCCCTTCAGCTCGGTGTACTTCCACTCCGGGTGCTGCTGCTTCAGGATCGCCGCAGCGCCCGCGACATGCGGGGTCGCCATCGACGTACCCGAGATGGTCATGTAGCCGGCGGGCTTCTCGCCGACCTCCTGGGCGATGGCGTTGCCCTTCGCCGAGGCGGCCGTGATGTCCACGCCCGGCGCGGTCACGTCCGGCTTGAGGGCGCCGTCGAGACCGGGGCCACGGCTGGAGAAGTCGGCCAGCTTGTCCTTGTCGTCGACCGCGCCGACGGTGAGGGCGGCAGCCGCGCTGCCCGGGGAGCCGACGGTCTCGTCGCCGAGCTCGCCCTCGTTGCCGGCGGCGATGGCGAACAGGACGCCCTTCTCCGCGGAGAGCCGGTTCACCGTGGCTTCCATCGGGTCGACCTCGGGGGTGTCCCCGCCGCCCAGGCTCATGTTGATGACGTCGGCGCCCTGCTCGGCCGCCCACTCCATGCCGGCGATGATCTCGGAGTCGCTGCCGAAGCCGTCGTCGCTCAGCACCTTGCCGCTGAGCACCTTCGCGCCGGGCGCGACACCCTTGTACTTACCGCCCGACTTCGCACCCGTACCCGCCGCGATGGACGCGACGTGCGTGCCGTGGCCGACCTTGTCGGTGGCGTCGGGGGAGGTGGAGAAGTTCTTGGCGGCGACCACCTGGCCCTTCAGGTCCGGGTGGGTACCGTCGACGCCCGTGTCCAGGACGGCGATCTTCACGCCCTTGCCGTCGAAGCCGGCCGACCACGCCTTGGGGGCGCCGATCTGCGGGACGGACTTGTCGAGGCTGGCCTTGCGGACGCCGTCGAGCCACACGTGCGCGATGCCGGCGGCCGTCTTGTCGCCGTTGGTGACCGCGTCCCACAGCTCGGGCGCGTCCTCGTGCGGGGTCTGCACGGCGTCGGCGTTGAGGGTCTTCAGGGTCTCCTGGAGCGTGCCCGCGTCGCGGACGTCGGCCTTGGTGGCCTTGGCGGCACCCTTGTAGCCGACGATGACCTTCAGGCCCTTCTTCTGGGCCTTGCGGGTCGCGGTCTTGTTGAGCTCGGTGACATCGAACAGCCGCTGGTCGAGCTTGCCGGTGGCGACCAGGCGGGCGGCGTCGGCCGGGATCACCAGCGTGTGGCCGTCGGCCTTGCGGACCTGGACGGGTACGTGCTCGCGTCCCTTCGCCGGCTCCAGGCCGACGACACGGCCCTTGGCGTCGAGAACGACACGGTCACCCGTGATCAGCGTGACACGCTGCTTGGACGCGAGCGAGGCCTTCGCGGAGTCGGCGGCCTGCTCCCCCTTGGCCGCCGCCGGGCTGGTCATTCCCGCCGCGAGAGCCACGGCCGCAGCCGCGGCGACCGTGGCCGCGCACGCCCTTTTCACTTGTCTGCGCAAAATTCCCCCTAGCGGAAGATCCGGGCAAATTCCCCGTTCACCCGGCCGGGGGTGATCTCGCACAACCGTGCACCCCCCGGAATAGGCAGTATGCCGGGGGGTGATCAGCGACCTCAACAGATGAGAGGAAGGTAAGAAATCTGTCGTCCTACTGTCGGCCGACTGTTACATTGCCGCGCGAACTCCGTTACGAGTTCGCCGGGTCAGGGCGCGCCGTGGACGGTCGTGTTCTCCTGGACGGCGATCCTGCCCTGACGGATCGTCGCCACCCGCGGGGCCTTCTTAGCGAGCGCCGAGTCGTGGGTGACCATGACGAAGGTCAACCCCAGCTCTTTCCACATCCGTTCGAGCACGTCCATGATCTCGTCGCGCATCGACTCGTCCAGGTTTCCGGTGGGTTCGTCGGCGAGCAGCACCTTCGGCTGCTTCACCAGCGCGCGGGCGATGGCGACGCGCTGCTGCTGGCCGCCCGACATCTCGCCCGGCAGATGCCCGAGCCGCTCGCCGAGCCCGACCGACGTCAGTGCCTCGGCGGCCCGCTCGCGCCGCTCCCTGCCCTTCACGCCGAGCGGCACCAGGGCGGTCTCGACGTTCTCCTGCGCGGTGAGCGTCGGGATCAGGTTGAAGGACTGGAAGACGAAGCCGATGTTCTCGCTGCGCACCTTGGTGAGCCGCGCCTCGGACAGCTCGGCCAGGTCGGTGCCGTCGAGGACGACCTCACCGGCGGTCGGCCGGTCGAGCCCGCCGAGCATCTGCAGCAGCGTGGACTTGCCGCCGCCGGTGGGGCCCTGGATGACGAGCCGGTCGCCGTCCGGGATGGTCAGGTCGACGCCGTCGAGAGCGTCGACGGTCTCCTTGCCGCGGGTGTAGCGCTTGGTGACGCTTCTGAGTTCGTACATGGGCCAGCTCCTGGGAGACGAAAGGGGGATGGGCGGCGGCGCTACTCGACGCGGCGCAGGGCGTCGGCCGGCCGCAGTCGTGACGCCCGCCAGCCGCCGAACGCGCCGGCGATCAGTCCACCGGCCACGGCGAGGGCGACTGCGAGGGCGATGGTGGTGAGGCCGACCGGCGCGGTGAGTGCCACGTCGAGGGTCTTCGCCGCCTGCCGGCCGGGGCCGCCGAAGCCACCGCCCGCGAAGCCGCCGCCGGGGCCGCTCGCACCACCGCCCCCGCCACCGAGCTGCGCCTGCAGGGTCGGGCTGACCGCCGTGACGGCGTAGGCCCCCGCCAGGCCGAGCGCGATGCCGAGGGCGCCGCCGACCAGGCCGTTGACCACGGCCTCGCCGACCACCTGCCGGGTCACCCGGCCCGAGGGCCAGCCCAGCGCCTTGAGCGTGCCGAACTCGCGCACCCGGCGGGAGACGGCCGAGGAGGTGAGCAGTCCGGCGACCAGGAACGCGGCCACGAGCACCACGATCGACAGCCACTTGCCGACGCTGGTGGCGAGCGAGGAGGCGGTGGACAGGGAGCCGGAGACGGTGTCCGCGAGGTCGGCGGAGGTGGTCACCGTCGTCCCCGGCAGGTTCTTCTGGATCGCGGACTTGACGCTGTCGATCTTCTGGGAGTCGGTCGCCTTGACGTAGATCGTGGTGACCTTGTTCTTGGCGTCGGCGAGCGTCTGTGCCTGCTTCAGCGGGACGTAGAGGTTGGCGGCCGCGTCCCCGCTGTCGGCGGTGGCGATGCCGATCACCGTGAACTTGGTGCCCTTGACGGTGACGGTGGAGCCGGTCTTGAGCTTCTTCTCCTTGGCGTACGCGGAGTCGGCGACGGCGACCTCGGCGTTCGTCTCCGTCGGCTTGAAGGTACGGCCGCTGGTGATCTTCGAGGAGGTCAGCGGGCCGAGGGCGGGCTTGGTGACGTCGGTGCCGTAGACCGAGTAGTTGTTGACGGCGAAGTCGGCGCCGCCGCCCTCGACGCGGCCCTGCGGTGAGGGCTGGGCACCCGGCCCGCCCTGGCTCCCGCCGTTGCCGTTCTGCTGGAACTGACCGCGGGTGAACTGACCGTCCACCTTGATGACTTGCAGGCTCAGTCCGCCCACCGCGTCCGAGACGCCGCTCTGGGCCGCGACCTTGCCCACCGTCGAGCTCGACAGCGTCTGGAAGCCCTGCACCATGACGCGGTCGCTGCTCTGCTCCTCGTCGGAGTCGTTGTCCTGCGCGTCGAAGCGGAAGCGCGGCCGCTCGGAACTGTTCGACGTCGGCGCGGCGGCCTTGGTGACCGTCATGTCGGTGCCCAGCCCGTACAGCGACTGGAGGACCTTGTCCTGTGCCTTCCCCATGCCGGAGGACACGGAGTTGACCACGATGACCAGCGCGATGCCCAGCGCGAGGCCGGAGGCGACGACGAGGGCCGCCTTTCTGCGGCGGCGCAGCTCGCGCCTCAGGTAGGTGAAGAACATGGCCGCAAGCTAGGGACGGACCGTGATGAAGGAATAAGGCCGAAATAAAAGAAGGATGAGAACGCGAAAAAGCGCCCGCCATCCTTACGGACAGCGGGCGCCTTTTCTCAAGTGCCGGCTCGGCGTCAGGCCTGAGAACCGGCCTTCCATTCGGCCCAGCTCATGTTCCAGCCGTTGAGGCCGTTGTCCGGCGAGACCGTCTTGTCGCCGGTGTTCTGGACGACGACCACGTCACCGATGAGCGAGTTGTTGTAGAACCACGCGCCCGGCGTGTTCGGGTCGTTGGCGCCCTTCTTGTCCTGCAGGCCGACGCAGCCGTGGCTGGTGTTGACGTTGCCGAAGACGGACGGGGCACCCCAGTAGTTGCCGTGGATGAAGGTGCCGGAGCTGGTCAGGCGCATGGCGTGCGGCACGTCCTTGATGTCGTACTCGCCCTTGCCGTCGTCGTCGGTGAAGCCGACCGTCGCGCCGTTCATCCGGGTCTCCTTGAACTTCTCGGAGATCACCATCTGGCCTTCGTACGTCTTGTTGTCGGGCGAACCGGCGGAGATCGGGATGGTCTTGACCACCTTGCCGTCCTGCGTGACCTTCATCTGCTTGGTCTTCGCGTCGACGTAGGTGACCTGGTTGCGGCCGATCTTGAAGGTGACCGTCTTCTGCTGGACGCCGTAGACGCCCTCGGCGCCCTCGACCCCGTCGAGCGCCAGCTTCAGGGTGACGGTCGAGCCCTCCTTCCAGTACTCCTCCGGGCGGCAGTCCATGCGGTTGGCGTTGAACCAGTGGCAGGCGACCTCCTGACCACTGGTGGTGCTGACCGTGATGCCCTTCTGGACGGCGGCCTTGTTGGTGATCGCCTTGTCGAAGTTGATCGACACGGGCATGCCGACGCCGACGGTGGTGCCGTCGTCCGGGGTGAAGGTGCCGATGAAGCTGTTGGCCGGGGAGACCGTGGTGAAGGAGGCGTTCTCGTGGGCCTCGCGGCCTTCGGAGTCCTTCGCGGTCGCGGTCAGCTTGTAGGTGGTGGCGCGCTCCAGCTGGACGCTGGGCTTCCAGCTCTTCTTGTCAGCGGATATCTCGCCGCTCACCGCGGTTCCGTCGGAGGTCTTCATCGTGACCTCCGTCAGGGTGCCCTTGGTCACGGTCACGGCGGCGGAGTTGTTGATGGAGGCGTTGTCCGAGCCGTCCTTGGGCGTGATCTTGATCTGGGCCTCGGACGTCTTCTTGGCCGCCGCCTCGTCGACGTTGGCCTGCGAGTTGCCGTCGCCCTTGCCGGAGGTGTCGTCACCGCCGGAACAGCCCGAGAGCACCAGCACACCGCCGAGCAGCGCGGACGCGGCCGCGAGGCCCTTGCGCCGCCTACTGTTCGTCATCACACGCTTCTCCATCGTTGCCGATTCCCGAAAGACCCCGAGAGTCCCCCGTCGAGGACCTGCAGAGCCCCCGCCAAGAACTTCCAACGCTACGACCGGTTCGTCCCGTTCCACATTCCTTGCACGTGTGGGGCACACCACGTCCGCCGACCGAGGCGGGTGGTGCGAGTTCGGTCAGTGCGCCCCCTGAGACGACGAAACCCCGGTCGGCGGTTGCCGCCCGGGGCCACGATTTCCCCGAGGGCGTCAGCCGGCCGCCTCTTCTTCGTCATCCTCGTCGACATCATCCTCGTCAAGGCCCCAGTCCGGCGAATCCGCGTCGTAGTCGATCTGCTCGCTGCTCCAGGAGGCCTGCTGGAGTTCGACCCCCGGCACCCCGCTGACCAGGTCGAAAGGGTCCACGAGGTAGGCGAGGGCCTCAGCGGTGTCTTCCGTCACAGCGCTCTCGGCGTGTACCCGCTCCGCGGCGGGTACACGGGGGTCGGCCGCCTCGTCCGCGATGCGCCGCAGCGCGGCTCCGGTCACCGCCTGCTCGTCCCCCACTTCGAGGATGAGTTCCACGCGAAGGCGTACAAACCGTGATGTCTCTGGAGTGCTCATGCCCGGAGAGTACGGCCAGATGCGCCCGTGACTTTCCTGTGACCCGCACCTTTCACTAACATCGCCCCACACGGCCAATTAGCCAGCGCCACAAGGGGTTCGATATTCCGTGTCCTCCGCCCGCCGTCCGTTGCTGACCGCCACCGCCGCAGCCACCCTGCTGTGCGCTCTGTGGTTCGTCCCGTCCGCGAACGCGACCGCGGACGGCCCGGCGAGAACAGCGCCCTCGGCGAACCCGTCGCCGCAGGTCATGACGCAGGCCAGGGTCGCGTCGGCGCAGGCGGCCGCATCCGGGAGCGAGACCCGGCTCGCCGACACCGGCAGCTTCGACACCACCCCGTACGTCCTCGGCGGCACCGTTTTCCTCACGCTGGGTGCCGGATTCGTGGCCTATTCGATTCGCCGGGAACGTCTCGGTTTTTAACTCCACTTGACGTTTGTTTGGTGCGCGCTTCATAGTCCGCCCATGAACAGATCATCGGGCGCGCGCATAGGCGCCACGACAGTCGTGGGCGCCTTGTCGCTCGCCCTCATCACGGGGTGCGGCGGGGAGTCGGACGAAGCCAAGGGATCCGACGGGTCCTCCTCGCCCACCCAGGCCGCGAAAGTACTCGGCGCGGCCGAGCTGAAGAAGCTGATCATCGCCCAGGGCGATGTCGACGGGTACACGGTCAAGGCCGTCCCCAGCACGTACCCGGCCTCCAAGAGCGCCATCAAGGGCGACGAGCAGTGCAAGCCGCTCGTCTACGTCTTCAGCGGACTCGCGCCGGGCGACGCGGTGGCGGAGACCAACACGATGGCCTCCGAGGAGAAGAAGCCCACCGACGCCGCCTCCAAGTCCCTCGGGGACCTCAGCGAGGACGAGATCGAGGACGCGCTCAACGAGTCGATGAGCGCGGCCGTCACGGTCGTCTCGCTCTCCTCGTACGAGGGTGACGGCGCCGAGAAGACGATGAAGACCGTCTCCGACGCGATCGAGGGCTGCTCGGGCGGCTTCACCGCCGGGTCGGGCGACGACGAGCAGAAGTTCACCAAGGTCACCGCCGAGAAGGCCCAGGGGACCGGCGACGAGTCGGTGGCGTTCGCCGCGAGCGGCGAGATGGAGGGCACGGGCGGCCAGTCCGCCGTGCACGCCCAGGTGGTACGGCACGGGAACACCGTCGCGACGTACTACACGATGAACCTCGGCGCGATGATGACCGGCAAGGACTACACCGTCCCGGCCCCGGTGATCGACGCCCAGGCCGCCAAGCTCAAGTGATCCTCCGGGGCCCTGCCGCGCGGCAGGGCCCCGCGTCTTTCACCGCGAGCGGCCCGGTGACCGCCTCCACCGCCGCAAGCAGCCGCCCGCACCACGGGCACCCGGGCCCCGCCACACAGCAACACACCCTGCCAACGGCTACCGCAGCGGCCCGGTGACCGCCTCCACCGCCGCGAGCAGCCGCCCGTCACGCACGAACGCCTCCGCCGCGGCGAGGTCGGGCGCCAGGAACCGGTCCGGGCCCGGGCCTTCGACCCCGGCCGCCCGTACGGCCTCGATGACCGCCTGCGTCGCGGGCGCGGGGGTCAGGCCCTCGCGCAGCTGGACGGCGCGGGTGGCGGCGTACAGCTCGACGGCGATCACGCGTGTCAGATCGTCGACGGCCGTGCGCAGCTTGCGCGCCGCCGACCAGCCCATCGACACGTGGTCCTCCTGCATCGCGGAGGACGGGATCGAGTCCGCGGACGCCGGTACGGCCAGCCGCTTCAGCTCGCTCACCAGCGCGGCCTGCGTGTACTGGGCGATCATCAGCCCCGAGTCGACTCCCGCGTCGTCGGCCAGGAAGGGCGGCAGGCCGTGGCTGCGGTTCTTGTCGAGCAGCCGGTCGGTGCGGCGCTCGGCGATGGAGCCGAGGTCGGCGACGGCGACGGCGAGGAAGTCCAGGACGTACGCCACCGGGGCGCCGTGGAAGTTGCCGTTGGACTCCACCCGCCCGTCGGGGAGGACCACGGGGTTGTCGACCGCCGACGCCAGCTCGCGCTCGGCGACCAGCCGGGCGTGGGCCATGGTGTCCCGGCCGGCGCCCGCCACCTGGGGGGCGCAGCGCACCGAGTAGGCGTCCTGGACGCGGGGCGCGTCGTCCTGGTGGTGGCCGGTGAGGCCCGAGCCCTTGAGGACGGCGAGCATGTTGGCGGCGCTGGCGGCCTGCCCCGGGTGGGGGCGGATGGCGTGCAGCTCGGGGGCGAGGACCTTGTCGGTGCCGAGGAGGGCTTCGAGGCTGAGGGCGGCCGTGACGTCGGCGGACTTGTAGAGGGTGTCCAGGTCGGCCAGGGCCATGATCAGCATGCCGAGCATGCCGTCGGTGCCGTTGAGGAGGGCGAGGCCCTCCTTCTCGCGCAGTTCGACGGGCCGGATGCCGTGCGCGGCGAGGAGTTCGGCGGCGGGGCGGATCGTTCCGTCCGGGCCCTCCGCCTCCCCCTCCCCCATGAGGGTGAGGGCGCAGTGGGACAGCGGGGCGAGGTCGCCGGAACAGCCGAGGGAGCCGAACTCGTGCACGACCGGGGTGATGCCGGCGTTGAGGACGGCGGCCATGGTCCGCGCGACCTCGGGCCGGACGCCGGTGTGCCCGGAGCAGACGGTCTTCAGCCGCAGGAACATCAGCGCGCGCACCACCTCACGCTCGACCCGCGGCCCCATCCCGGCGGCGTGCGAGCGGACGATGTTGCGCTGCAGCTGGGTGCGCAGGTCCTGGCTGATGTGCCGGGTGGCCAGGGCGCCGAAGCCGGTGGAGACGCCGTAGACGGGGTCGGGCTTGGCCGCCAGCGCGTCCACGATCTCGCGGGCCGCGGCGAGGGCCGCGACCGCCTCCTCGGAGAGCTCGACCCGGGCGCCGCCGCGCGCCACGGCGAGGACGTCGGACGCGGTGACCCCGGAGGTCCCCACCACCACAGTGTGCATATCCATATTCAGGAGCGTACGCAGTGAATTCGATGATGTCACCACTGGGGGGTGGGTTCACCCCTTACCGGCCGGCTCACGGGGGCGAATGGCGTCCCCGGAACCGGCGGCGCTCGCCGTTCGCCCTCCGGGACGGTTCGTCCGCGAGCCGTACGACCGGGTCGTCGGGCCCCGCGCGGCCGGCGACGACCGGCCTGGTCGCCCGGTCCGCCTTGGCGCGGTACTGGGCGGCGTCCGCGAGCCGGAACAGCCGGCGGGCGTCCTCGACCGGACCGATGGGGTCCGCGGTGGACGCGACGCCGCAGGCCACCCCGTCGCCGAGCTCCAACTCGGCGGCCCGGCGGCAGAGTTCGCCGGCCGCCCCGACCACCTCGTCGGCGCTCGGCCCGACCGCGAGCAGGCAGAACTCGTCGCCGCCGAGACGGGCCACCAGCGCGCCCGGCACCATCGCCCCGCACAGCGACAGCACGGACCCGAAACGCTCCAGGAGCCGGTCGCCGACGGCGTGCCCGTGGGTGTCGTTGACCCGCTTGAGCCCGTTGAGGTCGCAGACGACGAGGCTGACGGCGACACCGTCCCTGCGGTGCCGCTCGACGGCCTCCTCCAGGCGTACGTCGACGGCGCGGCGGTTGGCGAGACCGGTGAGCGGATCGGTGTACGCCAGCCGCCGGGCCTCCTCCAGCCGCTCGGTCTGGGCGATGCCGGCGGCGACCACGGAGGCCAGGACGGTGGCGAAGTCGGCGTCGGCCCGCCCGAAGACGGGGGCGCCGACCGGACGGGCGACATACAGCTCCCCCCAGGCGCGGCCGTGCAGTACGAGGGGCGCGACCACGCAGCACCCCCGGCCACGGCGGCGCAGGGCGGCGACCCGCTGGTGGACGTAGCCGGGGCGGCCCGCCGCGGGCCCCTCCGCGGTCTCGACCCAGGCGCCGGGCTCGCCGCCGCCGGCCCACTGCTCGTGCAGGAACTCGGTGATCTCGGCGAACTGGTGGACGGGGTAGGACTCGTCGTCGGGGAACTCCTCCTCGCCGGGGACGCGGTCCCCCACGTTCACCAGGACCCGCAGCCGGCCGAGCTCGCGCTCCCACACCGACAGCGCGGCGAAGCTGCCGCCGAGCGCGCGGCACGCGCCCGTCGCCGCCGCGCGCCACGCCTCGCGCGAGCCGTGCGCGGCGGCCATACCCTGCGCCAGCGCGACGACCGCGGCGAGCCGTGTGTCCTCACCCATCACTCCAGGCTAGGGATGTTCGGAGCGAACCGGGACATTGGCTGCGGCTGAGTGGGGGTGCGCGCCCCGGGGGCTACGCCGCCGGGTCCCACCGGCCTGAACGGCCTCGTCCTCGGTCTCCCAGCGAGGCACCCCCTCGCACCGGGCTCTCAGGCCACCGCCCCCGTCACTCCCCCGGCCACTCGGGCTTCCGCTTCTCGTTGAACGCCGCCACCCCCTCCGCCCGGTCCCCCGAGAACGCCACCGTGCGCCATGCCGCGTCCTCGACCTCCAGCCCGGCTCGCAGGTCCAGCCCGTGTCCGAGGCGCAGCGCACGCTTGGCGGCGCGCACGCCGACGGGGGAATTGGCGGCGATGCGGGAGGCGAGGGCGAGGGCCTCCTCGCGGTCCCGGCCCTCGTCCACGAGGTGGTCGACGAGCCCCAGCTCCCGCGCCTCCACGGCCTCCACCCGCCGCGCGGTGAAGATCAGCTCGGCCGCCCGCGCCGCCCCCACCCGCCGCGGCAGCAGCTGTGTGCCGCCCCCGCCCGGGATCACACCCACCGACACCTCGGGCAACCCCACCACGGCCGTACGGTCGGCCACGATCACGTCGCAGGACAGCGCCAGCTCGAACCCGCCCCCCAGCGCGAACCCGTGCACCGCGGCGATCGTCGGCATCGGCAGCTCCAGCACCCCGGTGTACGCCCCGCGCGACACCGGCCGCTGCCGCAGCAGTTCCGCGTCCGTCAGGGAGTTCCGCTCCTTCAGGTCGGCCCCGACGCAGAACGCCCGCTCATGGGTCGAGGTCACCACCACCACCCGTACGCCTCTGTCCTCGGCCAGCGCCGCGCACGCCCCGGCGATGGACCGGGCCATCCCGCTCGACACGGCGTTCATGGCCTTGGGCCGGTCGAGGACCAGCTCCGCGACATGCCCCTCCCCGGGCCGCCGCACCAGGACGAACTCCCCGAACCGCTCCTCGCTCATGACACCCTCCCCGTTAACGCGGGTTAACAACAGTCGTCCCGATCATCGCAGCCCGGCCGGGGCGAGGAAAGGGCGCACGCGGGGTTCCCGTTCCACCCCCCGCTTACCCGTTCGAGTGACATCCCTGCGACTCCCGCCCCCACCGACCGGGGAGCGCATAGCGTGCGCTCCGCCACGGCGTATCGGGGGCGCGTGCGCATCGGAAGGGGATCGTGATGACGACGACGGACACGTGGGCGCAGCCGCAGCGGGAGGCCGGGAGCCACGTCGACGGCACCGGAGCCGGCCGCTTCCGCCCCCGCGTCCGGGGCCGTCACCGCAAGCCCCGCACCCGCAGGGCGCTGCTCGCCGCCGGCGGCCTCGTCCTGGCCGCGGGCGCCCTGAGCCTCGTACGCCTGGTGCCCGACACGGACGTCCACGACGTCGGCGCCACCGAGGCCGAACCCCGCCCGGACCTGGACACCGGCGGAGCGGACCCGGCGACCGGAACCGCCGCCACCCTCGCCGCCGCCGTCCCCGCGGTGAGCCCGTCCTCGACCTCCGCGCTGGGCGACCTGACCGCGGCTCCGGACCGGACCCCGGCCGCCTCCAGGTCCGCACCCACCGCCCCACGGACACCCCCTGCCGCGAAGAGCACGGACGCGCCGAACGCCCCCGCGCCCGCCACCACCGCACCCCGACCACCCCGCCCGACGCACGGCGCCCCACGTCCCGAGCCCACCCCGGCATCGAGCCGGACCACACCGGCCGTCCCGGCCCCGAAGCCGGACAAGTCCGCCCTGTGCGTGCCGGTCATCGGCCTGTGCGTGGACCCACCGGCCGAGCGCGGCTGACGCGGCAGGGCCTGTCGCGGATGTCGTTCGAGGGTGGGGGAGCGCGCTCCCGGCGTGCCAGGTGCAGGCCCTCGTACTGGGCGTCCTGGGCTTGTGCCCGGCGCGGCGAGAGCACGTGGCCGGGCATCGCGGGGCAGGCGGGACTCTCGCAGCAGTCCCTACGCCACTCCGCCCCGGCGCGTGAGCAGCCACGGCTCGACCACGCCGAGGCCGCGCACCGGCCGCTGCCACATCGGCTGGAGCGCAAAACGGTACGTCGGCGGCTCCTTGCCCTCCTTCTCCGCCGCGGCCGCCTCTTCGGCCGCCTCCGCCTCGGAGGCCGGGGCGTCCTGCGTGCGGATCAGCTCCTCCGCGAAGGCGCTGTCGACGAGAACGGCGTCCTTCGGCGCTATCGAGGTGAGCCGGGAGGCCAGGTTCACGGTCGTACCGAAGACATCACCCATCCGGGTGGTCACCGTGCCGAACGCCATGCCGACGCGCAGCTCCGGCATCGTCTCGTCGTGCGCCATCGTCTCTATCAGGCGCAGGGCGATCTCGGCGGCCGTGCCCGCGTCGTCGGCGGCGTACAGCACCTCGTCGCCGAGCGTCTTGATCAGCCGTCCGCCGTTCGCGGCCACCAGGTCGGCGGCCGTGGTCTCGAAGGCCTCGACGAGCTCACCGAGTTCCTCCTCCTCCATGCGACGGGTCAGCCGGGTGAATCCGACCAGGTCCGCGAAGCCGACCGCGAGGCGCCGGTCGACCATCTCCTCGTCGTCGGCGGCCTGCACGACCCGCCCGGCCGAGGCGGCGAGCTGGCGCCGCCAGACATAGACGAGGAACTCCTCCAGTTCGGGCAGCAGCAGCTCGACGATGGGGTACGTCACCTCGGTGCGGGTCATGCCCGGCTCGGGAGGTTCGGTCAGGCCCTCCAGGAAGGAGTCGATCTGCCACTCGGCCAGACGGGCGGTGGTCTGCCCGGTGGACCGCGCCACCTGCACGGCCATGGCCTCGCTCAGCAGGCCCGACTCGACCAGACCGGCGAGCCGCCGCAGGGCGAGCACGTCGGCCTCGGTCAGCGCCTTGGCCTGGCCGACGTCGGCGAAGCCCATGGCCCGCCAGAAGCGGGTGGCCAGGTCCATGGTGACGCCGGCGCTTCGGGCCGCCTGAAAGGGGGTGTACCGCCGCTCCGCGCCCAGGATGAGGTGTTCGAGGCGCAGGGCGAGCGGGTTGTCCTCGCCGGCGTCGGCGGGCTGGGGGTCCCCCTGCTCGGGCGAAGCCGAGAGCGAGGGAGGATCCACGCCGCCGTCCGCGTCCGCGCCGGAGCCCGTGTCGTCGACGGTCACGCCTGCTGCCCTTCCGATCTGCTGCGGTCAGGTATCGACCGGCCTCAACTCTACGGCAGGTGTGGCCCGGCTCACTCCCGAGCGGCGGCACCCCGCCTACGTGGGCGGGAGACACCCGCCCCGCCCGTCAGGCCGGGCGCACGTGCACGATGTCCCCCGCCCCCACCGGCTCCTGTACCCCCTCGTCCGTCGCCAGCACGAGCCGTCCGTCCCCGTCCACCGCCACGGCCTCCCCGACGACCGACCGCTCCCCCGGCAGCTCGGCCCGCACCGTCCGCCCGAGCGTCGCGCACCCGGCCGCGTAGGTCTCCTGCAGCCCGCTGACCGCCGGATCACCGCCGGCGGCACGCCACCGGCCGTACCAGTCCTCCAGCGAGCGCAGTACGGCCCGCAGCAGCGGATCCCGGTCCGTGGTCACCGCCCCGGCCAGCGCCAGCGACCCGGCCTGTGGCACCGGCAGCTCCTGCTCCCGCAGAGTGACGTTGATACCGACGCCGACGACCACGCCGTCGTCCCCGGCCCGCTCCGCCAGGATGCCGCCGGCCTTGCGCTCCTCGCCCCCGACGGTCACGAGGAGGTCGTTGGGCCACTTGAGTGCCGTGTCGACGCCCGCCGCCCGCGACAGTCCCGTCGCCACCGCGACCCCGGTGAGCAGCGGCAGCCAGCCCCAGCGGGCCACCGGCACCTCGGCCGGGTTCAGCAGGACGGAGAAGAACAGGCCCGAGCGGGCCGGTGCCGTCCATTGGCGGTCCAGGCGGCCCCGCCCGGAGGTCTGCTCCTCGGCGACGAGGACGGCGCCCTCGGCCGCCCTGCCCTGAGCGGCCCGGGCGACGAGGTCGGAGTTGGTGGAGCCGGTGCGCTGGACCAGGTCCACCTCCGACCACAGCCCGCCGTCCCGTACCAGCCCGCGCCGCAGGGCGGCAGCATTGAGGGGAGGGCGGTCCAGATCGGACCAACGGCTGCTGTCGTCTGATGCATCTCGCGGCGTCATGCAAGCCACCCTAGGTGTGGTAAACGCCGCACTGCCGACCGGTGGGCACCCCACTACGCTACGGATGAGTAACCGTCCCCCCTTTTGAGCAGGCAGGGAGCCGCATCCCGATGTCCGAGCCGGAAGAGCGTCAAGAGATCGACATCCATACGACCGCGGGCAAGCTCGCGGATCTCCAGCGCCGCATCGAGGAAGCGACGCACGCCGGCTCCGAACGCGCTGTGGAAAAGCAGCACGCCAAGGGCAAGCTGACCGCCCGTGAGCGCATCGATCTGCTGCTGGACGAGGGTTCCTTCGTCGAGCTGGACGAGTTCGCGCGGCACCGCTCCACCAACTTCGGTCTGGAGAAGAACCGCCCGTACGGCGACGGGGTCGTCACCGGATACGGAACCGTCGACGGCCGCCCGGTCGCCGTGTTCTCGCAGGACTTCACCGTCTTCGGCGGGGCCCTCGGCGAGGTCTACGGGCAGAAGATCGTCAAGGTCATGGACTTCGCGCTGAAGACCGGCTGCCCGGTCATCGGCATCAACGACTCCGGCGGCGCCCGCATCCAGGAGGGCGTGGCCTCCCTGGGCGCGTACGGCGAGATCTTCCGCCGCAACACCCACGCGAGCGGTGTCATCCCGCAGATCTCGCTGATCGTGGGCCCCTGCGCGGGCGGCGCGGTCTACTCCCCCGCGATCACCGACTTCACCGTCATGGTCGACCAGACCTCGCACATGTTCATCACCGGCCCGGACGTCATCAAGACGGTCACCGGCGAGGACGTCGGCTTCGAGGAGCTGGGCGGCGCCCGCACGCACAACTCGACCTCGGGTGTGGCCCACCACATGGCCGGGGACGAGAAGGACGCCATCGAGTACATCAAGCAGTTGCTGTCGTACCTGCCGTCCAACAACCTCAGCGAGGCCCCGGCCTTCCCGGAGGAGGCGGACCTCGCCGTCACCGACGAGGACCGCGAGCTGGACACGATCGTCCCGGACAGCGCGAACCAGCCGTACGACATGCACACGGTGATCGAGCACGTCCTGGACGACGCCGAGTTCTTCGAGACCCAGCCGCTGTACTCGCCGAACATCCTCACCGGGTTCGGGCGCGTCGCGGGCCACCCGGTCGGCATCGTCGCCAACCAGCCGACACAGCTCGCCGGCTGCCTCGACATCAAGGCCAGCGAGAAGGCGGCCCGCTTCGTGCGGACCTGCGACGCCTTCAACGTCCCGGTCATCACCTTCGTGGACGTCCCCGGCTTCCTGCCGGGCGTCGACCAGGAGCACGACGGCATCATCCGCCGCGGCGCCAAGCTGATCTACGCCTACGCGGAAGCCACGGTTCCGCTGATCACGGTCATCACCCGCAAGGCCTTCGGCGGCGCCTACGACGTCATGGGCTCCAAGCACCTGGGAGCCGACCTCAACCTCGCCTGGCCGACCGCCCAGATCGCCGTCATGGGCGCCCAGGGCGCGGTCAACATCCTGCACCGCCGCACCCTCGCGCAGGCCGAGGCCGCCGGGGAGGACCTGGAGGCGGTCCGGGCCCGGCTGATGCAGGAGTACGAGGACGCGCTCCTCAACCCCTACGTGGCGGCCGAGCGCGGCTACGTCGACGCCGTGATCATGCCGTCCGACACCCGCCGGCACGTCGTACGCGGCCTGCGTCAGCTGCGCACCAAGCGGGAATCCCTGCCTCCGAAGAAGCACGGCAACATCCCCCTCTAGACCTGCTGGGAGCCGATATGACGATCAAGGTCGTACGGGGCAACCCGACACCGGAGGAGCTGGCCGCCGCCCTGGCGGTGGTCCGGGCGCGCGCCGCGGCGGTGGCCACCACGCCGCCCGGCGCGCCCGGCCCCCGCGACTCCTGGTCCGACCCGTCCCGCATCGCCGCCCACCGCCTGCCCCAGCCGGGGCCGACGGCGTGGTCGCGCACGTTCTGGCCGGGCTAGGGCGCAGGGGGGCGGGGCGTGACGACGCAGGTGTTTCCGGTGGGCGGCTGGAAGAGGCGCATCCTGGCGATTCCCCGCCCGCCCGGGAAACCGGCGCTGTTGACATTGCGGTCGCGGGGCCCCATCACCGCCTACAGCGCGACACCCTGGGTCGACACGCCGCAGGAGCGGTGGTCGGATGCCGCCCTTTTCCACACGTGGGGGCGTTCATGGCATCCGTTCGTGCTGCCCGGCCGGTACACGCACCTTGAGGTGCACAAGGCCGGGCAGAACGGCGTGGCCCGCTGGCAACTCGACCGGATGCTCCCCGAGGACGTGCCGCCCCTGCCGGCCGCCGTCGTCGGCCACGGCACCCAGCTCTTCGTATGGGAGGGCGGACCGCTGGAGATGCGGTACGAGTGCGCCGACCGTGGGAGCGGCTTGCGGTTCGGGCACCATGCGTTCGAGAGCGGTGAACCGCTGGACGTGGAGGTGACGGGTGCCTCGCGGGGGACCGTCCGCATCGGTGGGCCCGGCTACCTGTGGATGCATTCCGTACCTGCGGGCACCTGGACGCTCAAGGCTCACCCGCTGCGACGGCCTTGAATCGAGGCAACGAAAGCCGGACAGCCGTTGCCCTGGATGTGGCCGGGCCCGGTACGGCGCGGGTCGGAGAAGTTGAGTACGCGTACTCAGGCGCCGGCCCGCCCCGCCGCCGGACCATGGAGGGCATGCTGTGGTCCGACCCCGAGAACGAGCCGCCGAAGGAACTGCGCGAGATGCAGGGCATGTTGCGGCGGCTGGGTGTTCTCATGGCGCTGGCCATGGTGCTGGCGATGATTGTGATCGGGGTGAGGTGAACCCTCACCGAGGCGCCGATACGCTGATCGCATGACAGATCAGCCGCGCCGCCGACTCGTCCTCGCCTCCCAGTCCCCCGCCCGGCTGGGACTGCTCCGCCAGGCCGGACTCGCCCCCGAGGTGATCGTGAGCGGTGTCGACGAGGAGGCCGTCACCGCCCCCACTCCCGCCGAGCTCGCGCTCGCCCTCGCCGAGGCGAAGGCCTCCGTCGTGGCCGCGAAGCCCGAGGTCAAGGGCGCGATCGTGATCGGCTGCGACTCGGTGCTCGATCTGGACGGCCAGGCCCTCGGCAAGCCCGCCGACGCCGAGGAGGCCACCGCCCGCTGGAAGGCGATGCGCGGCCGGACCGGCACGCTCCAGACCGGACACTGCGTGTACGACACCCTCAGCGGCCGCTATGCCTCCGCCACCGCCTCCACCGTGGTCCGCTTCGGCGAGCCCACCGACGAGGAGATCGCCGCCTACGTCGCCTCCGGCGAGCCCCTCCACGTCGCCGGCGCCTTCACGCTCGACGGCCGCTCGGCCCCGTTCATCGACGGCATCGACGGCGATCACGGCAACGTCATCGGCATCAGCCTGCCGCTGGTGCGGCGGCTGCTCGCCGAACTGGGCGTCCGGATCACCCAGTTGTGGGCGCCGGCGGAGAGGTGACCGGGGAGCCGTCGTCCCCGCCGCCCTCGGGCGCGGGGCCGGCGGGCTCCGCCGGACGGTCGTATGTCATCAGCAGCAGCACGATCAGCCCGAGCACCAGCACCATGTACAGGAACGCGGACGGGCCCACCAGTCCCCAGCTGAAGGCGCCGAGCAGCCCGTGCACCACGGCCGCGCTGATCAGCAGGACGCGGCCGAGGCCGGCGGGCGCGCGGTTGCGCAGGGCGACCAGCAGCGCGACCAGGCCGCACAGCGCGAAGTAGAGGCCGAAGACCACACCGCCGATCTTCGAGGACGTCGCCATCATGTGCGGGTCGAGGCCGGCCAGCGACATGTCCTGCCGGTCGACCACGACGCCCAGGAACCAGTTCAGCGCCGCGATGCCGAGCGCCTCGGCGAAGAGCACGACTGCGAGGACTGACGCCACCGGTCTGCGCACCACCGGTCCCACCCACTTCCGTCCACTGCCCGTACGGGCGAGCTCCGTACGGGGGAGCTCCGTACGGGGGAGTTCCGTACGGGGAGCCGTTACCCCCAGTACGTTCGAGACATCGCGAACGCTACTAACCGGTAAACCCGGGGACAAGGGTTCAGCGACGGGCAAAGAACCATTGGGCCATTCGTAGGGACTCGACAAAGAAACCAAGTGGCCCGCAGCACGTGATGACAGAGACCTTGACCACAGGAGACGGCTAGGGTTGCCGGGAGGAGTCCTGCGTAGTGCGGTGCGACAAGGGATTTCGCGGGTCGAGCGAGCCTCGAATCACGCTCCGTGTGGGCAAGCTCACCATTGAGGACGGGTCGAAGTGGCGTGTCGGCAGTCCCTAAACTCGGCTTGTTTCAAGGAGGGAGCCTCAATCGTGCGCAAGGTGCTCATCGCCAACCGTGGCGAAATCGCTGTCCGCGTTGCCCGGGCCTGCCGGGACGCCGGGATCGCGAGCGTGGCCGTCTACGCCGACCCGGATCGGGACGCTCTGCATGTCCGCGCCGCGGATGAGGCGTTCGCCCTGGGTGGTGACACCCCCGGCACCAGTTATCTGGACATCGAGAAGGTCCTGAAGGCCGCGCGCGAGTCCGGCGCGGACGCGATCCACCCCGGCTACGGCTTCCTCTCCGAGAACGCGGAGTTCGCGCAGGCGGTGCTGGACGCGGGCCTGATCTGGATCGGCCCGCCCCCGCAGGCCATCCGCGACCTGGGCGACAAGGTCGCCGCCCGCCATATCGCCCAGCGCGCCGGCGCTCCCCTCGTGGCGGGTACGCCCGATCCGGTGAGCGGCGCGGAGGAGGTCGTGGCCTTCGCCGAGGAGCACGGTCTGCCGATCGCCATCAAGGCGGCCTTCGGCGGCGGCGGACGCGGCCTCAAGGTCGCCCGCACCCTCGACGAGGTTCCCGAGCTGTACGACTCCGCGGTGCGTGAGGCCGTGGCCGCCTTCGGGCGCGGCGAGTGCTTCGTCGAGCGCTACCTGGACAGGCCCCGGCACGTGGAGACCCAGTGCCTGGCGGACCAGCACGGCAACGTGGTCGTCGTGTCGACGCGTGACTGCTCCCTCCAGCGGCGGCACCAGAAGCTGGTGGAGGAGGCCCCCGCGCCGTTCCTGACGGAGGAGCAGGTCGCCGAGCTGTACCGCGCCTCGAAGGCGATCCTGAAGGAGGCCGGCTACGTCGGCGCCGGCACCGTGGAGTTCCTGGTCGGCAACGACGGCACGATCTCCTTCCTGGAGGTGAACACCCGCCTCCAGGTGGAGCACCCGGTCACCGAGGAGGTCGCCGGCATCGACCTCGTCCGGGAGATGTTCCGCATCGCCGACGGTGAGGAACTCGGCTACGACGACCCGGCGCTGCGCGGCCACTCCTTCGAGTTCCGCATCAACGGCGAGGACCCGGGCCGTAACTTCCTCCCGGCGCCCGGCACGGTCACCCGGTTCGACCCGCCGTCCGGCCCCGGCGTGCGTCTGGACGCGGGCGTGGAGTCCGGCTCGGTCATCGGCCCGGCCTGGGACTCCCTGCTGGCCAAGCTGATCGTCACCGGCCGCACCCGCAAGGAGGCCCTGCAGCGGGCCGCCCGCGCACTGGAGGAGTTCCAGGTCGAGGGCATGGCCACGGCGATCCCGTTCCACCGCGCGGTGGTGAGGGACCCCGCCTTCGCCCCCGAAGTCCACGACCAGGACGGTCCGTTCACGGTCCACACCCGCTGGATCGAGACCGAGTTCGTCAACGAGATCAAGCCCTTCGCCGCACCCGCCGACGCCGAGGCGGAGGAGGAGCCGGGCCGCGAGACGGTCGTCGTCGAGGTCGGCGGCAAGCGCCTGGAGGTCTCCCTGCCGACCTCGCTGGGCATGTCCCTGGCCCGTACGGGCCTCGCGGCTGGCGCCAAGCCCAAGCGCCGGGCGGCGAAGAAGTCCGGCCCGGTGGCTTCCGGTGACACCCTCGCCTCCCCGATGCAGGGCACGATCGTCAAGATCGCCGTCGAGGAGGGCCAGGAGGTCAAGGAGGGCGATCTGATCGTCGTCCTGGAGGCGATGAAGATGGAGCAGCCCCTCAACGCGCACAAGTCCGGCACCATCAAGGGCCTGAGCGCCGAGATCGGCGCGTCCGTCACGTCGGGCGCCGCGATCTGCGAGATCAAGGACTGACGCGAGCGCATACGGCGAAGCGCCCGGCGGACCGAGCAGTCGGTACCGCCGGGCGCTTCGTTTCCCGTCCCCCGGGACGGTGACCCGGGCAGCCCGGATCCAGCACCCGGCCGGTGCCGATGGGGACCGCGCGCAACGTCCGTCACCCCTCGGCCCGCACCGTTGACCTGAGTGGGTGTCTGATGCCCGTCACTCTTGCGGACGACGCCCTCGCTGTCGCCGGAGGTGGCCGACACGCCCGGCAGCGCGCTGTCCGGCTCACGGCCGACACCGCGGCCGGCCGGCCGCCGGCGCGGCGAGAGCACACGGCACCGTGCGCGCGGCCCGCGGCCGGCCGCGTTCGGGCGACCTCGGACACGACGTCGTCCGCAGGCACGCAGTCACGGCACCAGCCCGGTCGGTTCCGGCCCGTCGCTCTCAGCGCCGCCGCAGATCCGCCACCCGCGCCCGTTCCGGGCCGGAGGCCTGCTCGCCCAGGGCCGCGGCCGTCCGTAACCCTCCCCCCGCGCCGGGGACCTGGCGGCGTGGGCCGGGGAGCGGCAGGTCCCGGCGCTGCTGGCGGGCCGGGGGACCGTCACCCCCCGAGGCCGCCGATCCGCCCGGAGCGCCGGCCACGGCGATCTGTACGCCCTGGTCGGCGAGGGCCTGGAGCTCGGTGGCCGCGCGGTCGTCGTGGGCGGGCGGCTCGTCCGTCACGAGGCGGGTGATGAGATCCGTCGGCACGGTCTGGAACATCGTGTCCGTGCCGAGCTTGGTGTGGTCGGCGAGGACGACGACCTCGGCGGCGGCCTGCACCAGGGCCCGGTCGACGGAGGCGGACAGCATGTTGGACGTGGACAGCCCGCGCTCCGCGGTCAGCCCGCTCCCGGAGAGGAAGGCCCGGGACACCCGCAGCCCCTGGAGGGACTGCTCGGCACCGCTGCCGACCAGGGCGTAGTTGGACCCGCGCAGGGTGCCGCCGGTCATCACGACCTCCACCCGGTTGGCGTGGGCCAGCGCCTGGGCCACCAGCAGGGAGTTGGTGACGACGGTCAGCCCCGGCACCCGGGCGAGCCGACGCGCCAGCTCCTGGGTGGTGGTCCCCGCCCCGACCACGATGGCCTCGCCCTCTTCGACGAGGCCCGCGGCGAGGTCGGCGATGGCCGTCTTCTCGGCGGTCGCGAGATGTGACTTCTGCGGAAAGCCGGACTCCCGCGTGAACCCGCCCGGCAGTACCGCACCGCCGTGCCGGCGGTCGAGGAGTCCTTCTGCCTCCAGCGCGCGCACGTCCCGCCGTACGGTCACTTCGGAGGTCTGGACGACGCGGGCGAGCTCACGGAGCGACACGGCTCCGTTCGCTCGCACCATTTCGAGGATCAATTGGCGACGTTCTGCAGCGAACACGAAACTGACAGTAACCCCAACGACCGTCTGGTTTCAGCAGTTTGCGCCGAATAACAGAAGTTGTTCGCAAGGTAGGGCAGCAAGTGGTATAGAGCCCCACTTCGGTCGACTATGCCGCCCGCATGGTCGGCGACTCCCCGTGACCAGCGGGGAGTCGCTCTGCCGTCAGCCCTCGCCCGTCTCCTTGCGGGTGTGCAACTGCCGCGCGACCTCGGCGATCGAGCCCGAAAGGGAGGGGTACACGGTGAACGCGTTCGCGATCTGTTCGACCGTCAGATTGTTGTCGACGGCGATCGAGATGGGATGAATCAGTTCGGAGGCACGCGGCGCCACGACGACCCCGCCCACGACTATGCCGGTGCCCGGGCGGCAGAAGATCTTCACGAAGCCGTCCCGGATGCCCTGCATCTTGGCGCGCGGGTTGCGCAGCAGCGGCAGCTTGACGACCCGGGCGTCGATCTTGCCGGCGTCGACGTCGGCCTGGGTGTAGCCGACGGTGGCGATCTCGGGATCGGTGAACACGTTCGACGACACGGTCTTCAGGTTCAGCGGCGCGACGGCATCGCCCAGGAAGTGGTACATGGCGATACGTCCCTGCATGGCGGCCACCGACGCGAGGGCGAACACCCCGGTCACGTCACCGGCGGCGTACACGCCCGGGGCGGTCGTCCGCGACACCTTGTCGGTCCAGATGTGCCCGGACTCCTTCAGCTTGACCCCGGCCTCCTCAAGGCCCATGCCCTCGGTGTTCGGGATGGCGCCGACGGCCATCAGGCAGTGCGACCCGGTGATGACCCGACCGTCGGCCAGCGTCACCTCCACCCGGTCCCCGGCCCGCTTCGCGGACTGCGCCCGCGACCGCGCCATGACGTTCATGCCACGGCGCCGGAAGACCTCCTCCAGCACGGCCGCGGCATCCGGGTCCTCGCCCGGCAGCACGCGGTCCCGCGACGACACGAGCGTCACCTTCGACCCCAGGGCCTGGTAGGCACCGGCGAACTCGGCGCCGGTCACACCCGAACCGACCACGATGAGCTCATCGGGCAGCTCGGTCAGGTCGTACACCTGGGTCCAGTTCAGGATCCGCTCACCGTCGGGCCGGGCATCGGGCAGCTCACGCGGATGCCCACCGGTCGCGATGAGAACGGCGTCCGCGGTGAGCGTCTCCTCGCTCCCGTCCGCGGCCCGCACCACGACCTTCCGCGACCCGTCGAGCGCCTGCATGCCCTCAAGCCGCCCCCGGCCCCGCAGGACACGCGCACCCGCACGCGTGACGGCGGCGGTGATGTCGTGCGACTGGGCGAGAGCGAGCCGCTTCACACGGCGGTTGACCTTCCCCAGGTCCACCCCCACCACCCGGGCGGCCTGCTCCATCGGCGGGGTGTCGTCGGCGACGATGATCCCCAGCTCTTCGTACGACGAATCGAAGGTGGTCATCACCTCGGCCGTAGCGATCAGGGTCTTCGACGGCACACAGTCGGTCAGCACCGACGCCCCGCCCAGACCGTCGCAATCGACGACGGTCACCTCCGCACCGAGTTGCGCGGCCACCAGCGCCGCTTCGTATCCGCCGGGTCCGCCACCGATGATCACGATCCGAGTCACGTACTCCATTGTCCCGCACGCCCCGACGCGAGGCCGCCTCGGGGGCCGGGCCGTGGCCCCGCCGTTACCCGAGTGACGCCCGGACACCTGCCGTACCCTCTCCCCATGTCGCTCTACGCCGCGTACGCCGGCAACCTCGACGCGCGGCTGATGACCCGCCGCGCCCCGCACTCGCCGCTGCGCGCCACCGGCTGGCTGAACGGGTGGCGGCTGACCTTCGGAGGCGAGGACCTGGGCTGGGAGGGCGCGCTCCCGACGATCGTGGAGGACCCGGTCTCCCAGGTGTTCGTGGCCCTGTACGACATCGCCCCGATGGACGAGGACTCGCTGGACCGTTGGGTGGGTGTCGGCCTCGACGTCTACCGCCGGATGCGGGTCCGCGTGCACACCCTGGACGGCGAGGAGCAGGCCTGGGCCTACGTCCTCAACGCCTACGAGGGCGGCCTGCCCTCCGCCCGTTACCTGGGCGAGATCGCCGACGCCGCGGAGTCGGCCGGGGCGCCGCACGACTATGTGATGGAACTGCGCAAGCGCCCCTGCTGACGGCCCCGCACGCCTCTCGCCGGAAACAACAAGACAACGATCGCCATCCCGTCGACTCCTTCATCTACGCGCGTAGGCCGAGACCGGCTACTCTCATCCGCGTGAACGCATCTCTTCTTCCGGACGACATCCAGGGCGACCCCTACGCCGCCGCCGACGCCGCCGCCGCGCGTCTGCGCGAGCTCACGGGTGCCGAGACCCACGACGTCGCCCTGGTGATGGGCTCCGGCTGGGCACCGGCCGTGGACGCCCTCGGCGCCCCCGAGGCCGAGCTCCAGGTCACCGAGCTGCCCGGGTTCCCCCAGCCGGCGGTCGCGGGCCACGGCGGCAAGATCCGCTCGTACCGCATCGGTGACAAGCGCGCGCTCGTCTTCCTCGGCCGTACGCACTACTACGAGGGCCACGGGGTGGCCGCCGTCGCCCACGGCGTCCGTACGGCCGTCGCCGCCGGCAGCAAGACCGTCGTCCTGACCAACGGCTGCGGCGGCCTGCGCGAGGGCATGCGCCCCGGCCAGCCGGTCCTGATCAGCGACCACATCAACCTGACCGCCACGTCCCCGATCGTCGGCGCGAACTTCGTCGACCTGACGGACCTCTACTCCCCCCGGCTGCGCGCCCTGTGCAAGGAGATCGACCCCACCCTGGAGGAGGGCGTCTACGCACAGTTCCCCGGCCCGCACTACGAGACGCCGGCCGAGATCCGTATGGCCCGCGTCATCGGGGCGGACCTGGTGGGCATGTCGACGGTCCTGGAGGCGATCGCCGCGCGCGAGGCGGGGGCCGAGGTGCTGGGCATCTCCCTCGTCACCAACCTCGCCGCCGGCATGACGGGCGAGCCCCTCAACCACGAGGAGGTCCTCCAGGCGGGCCGCGACTCCGCCACGCGGATGGGCTCGCTGCTGGCGCAGGTCCTGGGCCGGCTGTAGGCAAGCCGGGGGCCGGTGGCGTGGCCCGGCATCGGGTGCGTGTCCGGCGGCGAGCACCGCTGCTCGCCGCCAAGCGAGCACGACGGGACCGCCCGCACCCCCACCCACGCGCATCCCCACCCACGGTGAGAAGGCCGCGTCGGGGGGTGTCCGCCCGCAGCGGCCGGCGTCCGTCACCGGCGCATCCGCAGGCGACAGAGCCGCCGGACCGAGGACGGCCCCCCGGCGTGGCCCCGACCCACCCCCACCCGCGGCGCAACGCGCACCCCCACCCACCCGCACAGGCCGCCGCAGGCATCCGGCATCCGGCATCCGGCATCCGGCATCCGGCATCCGGCATCCGGCATCCGGCATCCGCAGACACCCCACCCCACACGGGGTACCTGACGCACGGACGAACGAACAACGAGAGGCTGACCCGACGTGCACGACGACCTCATCGCCCGGGCCAAGGCGTGGCTGGCCGAGGACCCCGACACGGAAACCCGTGACGAACTCGCCAAGCTCATCGACGCCGAGGACCACGCCGAGCTCACCGCACGCTTCAGCGGCACCCTCCAGTTCGGCACCGCGGGCCTCCGCGGCGAACTCGGCGCCGGCCCCATGCGCATGAACCGCTCCGTCGTCATCCGCGCCGCCGCCGGCCTCGCCGCGTACCTGAAGAAGCAGAACCACACCGACGGCCTGGTCGTCATCGGCTACGACGCCCGCCACAAGTCCGCCGACTTCGCCCGCGACACCGCCGCCGTCATGACGGGCGCCGGCCTCCGTGCGGCCGTCCTCCCCCGCCCCCTCCCCACCCCTGTGCTCGCCTTCGCCATCAGGCACCTCGGCGCGGTCGCCGGCGTGGAGGTCACCGCCAGCCACAACCCGCCCCGCGACAACGGCTACAAGGTCTACCTGGGCGACGGCTCCCAGATCGTCCCGCCCGCCGACACCGGCATCGCCGCCGAGATCGACGCGATCACCACCCTCACCACCGTCCCCCGCCCCACCACCGGCTGGGAAACCCTCGACGACAGCGTCCTCGACGCCTACCTGGCCCGCACCGACGCCGTCCTCTCCCCCACCTCCCCCCGCACCGCCCGCACCGTCTACACGGCGATGCACGGCGTCGGCAAGGACGTCCTCCTCGCCGCCTTCGCCCGCGCCGGCTTCCCGGCACCCGCCCTCGTCACCGAGCAGGCCGACCCCGACCCGGACTTCCCCACCGTCGCCTTCCCCAACCCGGAAGAGCCCGGCGCGATGGACCTCGCCTTCGCGAAGGCGCGCGAGACCGGCCCCGACCTGGTCATCGCCAACGACCCGGACGCCGACCGCTGCGCCGTGGCCGTGCAGGACACCAGTGGCTGGCGCATGCTCCGCGGCGACGAGGTGGGCGCCCTCCTCGCCGCGCACCTCGTCACCCGCGGCGTCCGGGGAACCTTCGCGGAGTCGATCGTCTCCTCCTCCCTCCTCGGCCGCATCGCCGAGAAGGCGAACCTCCCCCACGCCGAAACCCTCACCGGCTTCAAGTGGATCGCCCGTGCGGAGGGCCTGCGCTACGGCTACGAGGAGGCCCTCGGTTACTGCGTCGACCCCGACGGCGTTCGCGACAAGGACGGCATCACAGCAGCCCTCCTCATCACCGAACTCGCCTCCGAGCTCAAGGAGCAGAACCGCACTCTCCTCGACCTCCTCGACGACCTCGCCGTGGAGCACGGACTGCACGCCACCGACCAGCTCTCGGTCCGCGTCCAGGACCTGTCGGTCATCGCGAACGCCATGCGCCGCCTGCGGGAGCGGCCCCCGACCCACCTCGCGGGCCTGCCCATCACCCGCTCGGAGGATCTCACCCGGGGCACCGACAGCCTCCCGCCCACCGACGGCCTGCGCTACACCCTCGACGGCGCCCGCGTGATCGTCCGCCCCAGCGGCACGGAGCCGAAGCTGAAGTGCTACCTGGAGGTGGTCGTCCCGGTCACCACCCACGCCGACCTGCCCGCGGCCCGCGCACGGGCGACCGAGCTGCTGGAAGCACTCAAGCGGGACCTGTCGACAGCGGCCGGCATCTGAACACCGGGCCGCACGGGCCCGGCGCTACGGCGCCTCACCGACCCGTGCGGCCCCCGCCGTCGCCAGCAAACCGCACCGCAAAGGCCGCCGCCGACACGCCACAGCACCGCAGCCGGGGCATCGAACCTGCGCGGCCACCGACCACCACGACCATGCCGACCACGCCGGCGAACGAGCTCAGCCCACGGTCAGCAGAATCACCAACAGCACCAACCCCGCCACCGCCGGCCCCACGACCTCGTACGCCCACCGCACGCTCACCTCGCCCTGCGCGGCCTCCGCCGTCCCCCGCGCCTCCAGGAGCTGACGCAGGTCGTCCATGATCTGGTCGGTCTCCGCCCGCACCGGCCCGTCCGTCACGGAACCCCGGCGCGCTGCTCCGCCGCCCAGCCCCAGCCCTCCGGCCCGGCTGCCCGGCCCGCCCGCGCCGGCTCCGCCCGAAACCCCCTCCGCCGCCGCCCGCGCCTCCCGCCGCGCCGCCTTCTTACGGGCGCGCAAAGAGACGGGAATGGCCCACAGCTGGTACTTCTTGCCGGACTGGGCGAGGACCTCGTTCGAGTAGCCGGAGCGCAGCGCGGCGATCTGCCCCCAGGGCAGCACGATGACGCGGAAGGGATTGCGGACGCGCAGCCGGTCGTCGCCCGCGAAGACGGCGGGCCGCAGGGTGAAGGCGACGACCAGCGGCACGACGAGGAGCAGCGTGGCGAGCGCCAGCCACGGCGTGCGCCCCCGGCCGGAGATCACCGCGTCGATGCCGAGCCAGCCGATGATGGCGAGCAGCAGGACACCGCCGGCGATGCCCGCGGACGAGCGGTGGACCCGGTCCTCGGACTCGGGCTCCGGCGGCTGCGGCGCTGGTGACTGATGCTCCGGGGTCGTCATGCTGCCGATTGTGCCCGACGCCCCCGGCGCCCCTCTCCGCGGCGTCCCCCGTTGCAGCCGACCACGGGGGCTGTACAGCAGCTACGCGCGTAGATATGCTCGGCTGGTGACCATGCCCAGCACTGCACCCACCGCAGCTCACGGACTCACGGATGTCACCGCGTCCGACAGCACGCTGCGCCGCTTCCTCCACGGGCTGCCCGGCGTCGACGCGGTCGGCCTGGAAGCGCGCGCCGCTTCCCTCGGCACCCGTTCCATCAAGACGACCGCGAAGGCGTACGCGATCGACCTCGCCATCTCGATGGTCGATCTGACGACGCTGGAAGGCGCGGACACCCCGGGCAAGGTCCGGGCGCTCGGCGCGAAGGCGGTCCACCCCGACCCGACCGACCGCACCACCCCCGCCACGGCCGCGGTCTGCGTCTACCCCGACATGGTGGCCGCCGCCAAGGAGGCCGTCGCCGGTTCCCCGGTGAAGGTCGCCTCGGTCGCCACCGCCTTCCCGGCGGGCCGCGCCCCGATCGCCGTCAAGCTGGCCGACGTCCGCGAGGCCGTGGCCGCGGGCGCCGACGAGATCGACATGGTCATCGACCGCGGGGCGTTCCTCGCCGGCCGGTACCTGAAGGTGTACGACGAGATCACCGCCGTGAAGGAGGCCTGCGGGACGAGCGCCCGGCTGAAGGTCATCTTCGAGACCGGCGAGCTGTCGACGTACGACAACATCCGCCGCGCCAGCTGGCTCGGCATGCTGGCCGGGGCGGACTTCATCAAGACGTCCACCGGCAAGGTCGCCGTCAACGCGACGCCCGCGAACACCCTCCTCATGCTGGAGGCCGTACGCGACTTCCGCGCCCAGACCGGCGTCCAGGTCGGCGTGAAGCCCGCCGGCGGCATCCGCACCAGCAAGGACGCCGTCAAGTTCCTCGTCCTGGTCAACGAGACCGTCGGCGAGGACTGGCTGGACAACCACTGGTTCCGCTTCGGTGCCTCCTCGCTCCTGAACGACCTGCTGATGCAGCGCCAGAAGCTGGCCACCGGCCGCTACTCCGGCCCCGACTACGTGACGGTGGACTGATCACCATGACCACGGAAAACATGGACAAGCGGTCATCCGCTTTCGAGTACGCCCCGGCCCCCGAGTCCCGCTCGGTCGTCGACATCGCGCCCTCGTACGGCCTGTTCATCGACGGCGAGTTCACGGACGCGGCCGAGGGCAAGGTCTTCAAGTCGATCAGCCCGTCCACCGAGGAGGTCCTCTCCGAGGTCGCCCAGGCCGGCGAGGCGGACGTCGACCGCGCGGTGAAGGCCGCCCGCAAGGCGTTCGAGAAGTGGTCGGCGCTGCCCGGCTCGGAGCGCGCCAAGTACCTGTTCCGCATCGCCCGCGTCATCCAGGAACGCAGCCGGGAACTCGCGGTCCTCGAAACCCTGGACAACGGCAAGCCCATCAAGGAGACGAGGGACGCGGACCTCCCCCTGGTCGCGGCGCACTTCTTCTACTACGCGGGCTGGGCCGACAAGCTCGACCACGCCGGCTTCGGCCCGAACCCGCAGCCGCTGGGCGTCGCGGGCCAGGTCATCCCCTGGAACTTCCCCCTGCTGATGCTGGCGTGGAAGATCGCCCCGGCGCTGGCGACCGGCAACACGGTCGTCCTGAAGCCCGCCGAGACGACCCCGCTGTCCGCGCTCTTCTTCGCGGACATCTGCCGCCAGGCGGGCCTGCCCAAGGGCGTCGTCAACATCCTGCCGGGCTACGGCGACACGGGCGCCGCGCTCGTCGCCCACCCGGACGTCGACAAGGTCGCCTTCACGGGCTCCACCGCCGTCGGCAAGGAGATCGCCCGCACGGTCGCCGGCACCCGCAAGAAGCTCACCCTGGAACTGGGCGGCAAGGGCGCCAACATCGTCTTCGACGACGCACCCGTGGACCAGGCCGTCGAGGGCATCGTGACCGGCATCTTCTTCAACCAGGGCCAGGTCTGCTGCGCCGGCTCCCGCCTGCTGGTCCAGGAGTCGATCCACGACGAGCTGCTGGACTCCCTCAAGCGCAGGCTCTCCACCCTCCGCCTCGGGGACCCCCTCGACAAGAACACCGACATCGGCGCGATCAACTCGGCCGAGCAGCTGGCCCGGATCACCGCGCTCGCCGACCGGGGCGAGGCGGAGGGCGCCGAGCGCTGGTCCCCGGCCTGCGAACTCCCCACCTCGGGCTACTGGTTCGCCCCGACGCTGTTCACCAACGTCACCCAGGCGCACACCATCGCCCGGGACGAGATCTTCGGCCCGGTGCTGTCCGTCCTCACCTTCCGCACGCCGGAGGAGGCCGTCGCCAAGGCCAACAACACCCCGTACGGCCTGTCCGCCGGCATCTGGACGGAGAAGGGCTCCCGGATCCTGGCCGTGGCGAACAAGCTCCGCGCGGGCGTCGTCTGGTCCAACACGTTCAACAAGTTCGACCCGACCTCGCCGTTCGGCGGCTACAAGGAGTCGGGCTTCGGCCGCGAGGGCGGCCGCCACGGCCTGGAGGCGTACCTCGATGTCTGACGCGACCCGACTCTCCGTCCTCAAGACCTACAAGCTGTACGTCGGGGGCAAGTTCCCCCGTTCCGAGAGCGGCCGGGTGTACGAAGTGAAGGACTCCAAGGGCAACTGGCTGGCGAACGCGCCGCAGGCGAGCCGCAAGGACGCCCGTGACGCCGTCGTAGCCGCCCGCAAGGCGTTCGGCGCCTGGTCCGGCGCGACGGCGTACAACCGCGGCCAGATCCTCTACCGCATCGCGGAGATGCTGGAGGGCCGCCGGGACCAGTTCGTCCGCGAAGTGGCCGACGCCGAAGGCCTGTCGAAGTCCAGGTCCGCCGCGGTCGTAGACGCCACGATCGACCGCTGGGTCTGGTACGCGGGCTGGACCGACAAGATCGCACAGGTGGTCGGGGGCGGGAACCCGGTGGCGGGCCCGTTCTTCAACCTGTCCTCCCCGGAGCCGACGGGCGTGGTCGCGGTCGTCGCGCCCCAGGAGTCGTCCTTCCTGGGCCTGGTCTCCGTCGTCGCCCCGGTCATCGCCACCGGCAACACGGCGGTCGTGATCGCGAGCGAGCGGTCCCCGCTCCCGGCGCTGTCCCTGGGCGAGGTGCTGGCGACCTCCGACCTGCCCGGCGGGGTCGTCAACGTGCTCTCCGGCCGTACGGCGGAGATCGCGGCGCCCCTCGCCGCCCATCAGGACGTCAACGCCATCGACCTGGCCGGCGCCGACGACGTCCTGGCGAAGGAACTGGAGATCGCGGCGGCGGACAACCTCAAGCGTGTTCTTCGTCCACAGCCTGTGGATGACGCGGGCTGGTTCGCGAAGCCGGGCATCGAGCGCCTGACGGCGTTCCTGGAGACGAAGACGGTCTGGCACCCGACGGGCTCACTGGGCGCGTCCGGCTCCTCGTACTGAGCGCCGTCCCGGGACCGGAGAGCCGCGCCCTCGCCCCACCCGGGGAGGGCGCGGCTCTCCGTCTGTCCGTGTCCGCCATGGCAGCACCGCCAGAAAAGTCGTGAGCCGTTGTCGATCCGGTCGCTTCCCGTTCGACGTCATGATGTGCGGCGCCTCGCCGCACGATGACGCGACAGGACCTGACGAGGAACACATGGACCAGCTGCTGAGAGTCATGAACTTTAACGTCTCGAGCGACGGCATCGGTGCCGGTGAGCACCAGAGTCTCGAGCGGCCGTTCGGCCACGACCGTCCCGAGAGGCTGTTCGCCTGGGCCGGCGCCACGGCGAGCTGGCCCATGCGCACGGACCCCGGGGGGAGCCGGGGCCTCGACGACTACTTCACGCGGGACTTCGCACGCAACATCGGTGCCGAGATCATGGGCCGCAACAAGTTCGGGCCCCAGCGCGGGCCCTGGCAGGACCACGAGTGGCGCGGCTGGTGGGGGGAGGAGCCCCCGTTCCGCACGCCGGTGTTCGTCATGACGCACCACAAGCGTCCGTCGTTCACGCTCTCCGACACCACCTTCCACTTCGTCGACGGCGCCCCGGCCACGGTCCTCGAACGGGCACGGGAAGCGGCGCAGGGCCAGGACGTCCGGCTCGGCGGCGGGGTCACCACCATCCGGCAGTTCCTGGATGCCGACCTCGTCGACACCATGCATGTGGCGGTCTCGCCGGTGAAGCTCGGGTCCGGACTACGCCTCTGGGAGTCCCCCGACGAGCTGCTCGACCGGTTCCACCTGGAGGTCGTGCCCAGCCCGAGCGGCGTGACGCACCACCTGTTCTGGCGAAGGTGACGCGAGGACCCGCTCGCCTTCAGGATGCGTACGTCTTCGCGGCGCTCGCGCTGCTCGACGGGCAGCTGCCGCGCACATCGACGCCGGCGGTGGTGTCACGCGGCCTTGCGCACTAGCGCGACACTCCGCCCGGCAGCCGCACCGCCGGCCCGACCGCCGGCATGTCGCCGACCGACTCGGCCTGGGCGACCGGACGCGTCAGCCCCTGTGAGTTCACCGGCTTGAAGTCGGCGACCTGGGTGTTGACGCCGTTGTCGAGCGGGTCGGAGCCGGTACCGGCCAGCGGGTTGGGCTGCAGTTCCGCGGCCGGCCCCGTGACGTGGCCGACCGTGCCGGCCGTCGACCGGAGGCCGACCTGCGGGTCGATCTTGCCGAGTGCGGTGTCGACGGCTCGCACGGCCCGCGTCTCGGTGCCCGCGGAAGCCGTCGCCGCGCCCGCCCCCAGGGCCATTCCGGCGGTCGCGAGGGCGACCAGCGCACGCTGGGCGGTCGGGCTGGGGAGAGACACACGTCGGGCCATCCTGCTGCCACCTTTTCTCACGCAGAGCAATCGGAACAGCACGAAGGGTAGTTGAGGTGTGATGCGCGCATCAAAGCCGACCCGCTGGGTCGTACGACACCCGATCGATGCCTCACACTGGTGTCCCGTGAGTTCCCAACCGCCCATACCCGCGCGAGTCGTGCTGCTCTGCGGCCCTTCCGGCTCCGGCAAGTCCCTTCTCGCCGCCCGCTCCGGTCTCCCGGTGCTGCGGCTCGACGACTTCTACAAGGAGGGCGACGACCCGACGCTGCCCCTGGTCACCGGGAGCTCCGACATCGACTGGGACCACCCGGACTCGTGGGACGCGGACACGGCCGTCGCCGCGATCACGGAGCTGTGCCGCACGGGTCGTACGAACGTGCCCGTGTACGACATCGGGCTCAGCGCCCGCACCGGCGAGGACACGGTCGACATCGGTCGCACACCGCTGTTCATCGCGGAGGGCGTCTTCGCCGCGGAGATCGTGACGCGCTGCCGGGAGCTGGGCGTGCTGGCCGACGCGCTGTGCCTGAGCCGCGGCCCGGTGAAGACCTTCCGCCGGCGCTTCCTGCGGGATGTGCGGGAGGGCCGCAAATCGGTGCCGTTCCTGCTGCGCCGCGGCTGGCGCCTGATGCGCGCGGAGCGCTCCATCGTGGCCCGCCAGACGGCACTGGGCGCGTACGCCTGCGACCGGGACGAGGCGATGGGCCGGCTGGCAGCCGCGGCGGCGGGGCGTTGCGCGCGGCCCGGGGCCGCGGTCTGACGGACGTACGCGGGGAAGACGGACCTAAGGGGTCAGGCGTTACGCGCGAAAAAGCGGGACTGGACGGACCCCCCGGCCCTCCAGCCCCGCTCCCCCGTGGTGCTCCCCCGTGTCCCCCACTTCCCCCGTGGTGGTGCTTCCCCCGTGTTCCCCCCGGGACCCGGATGCCGGGTCTCTGTAATGAAGAGACCCGTCCCTCCCCGGTGATACACCCGGGGCCCCGATTTTTTTCCCCCAGCCTCAGGCGACCAACTCGCCGAAGGCGTCCTCCTCGTCACGGCCGAAGCTGAGGACCTCGTCCTCGCGCAGCCGGCGGAGCGACCGCCAGATGCTGGACTTGACCGTGCCGACACTGATGTCGAGGATCTCCGCGATCTCCGGGTCCGTGCGGCCCTCGTAGTAGCGCAGGACCAGCATGGTGCGCTGGAGCTCGGGCAGCCGGGCCAGCGCCTGCCACAGGACCGCGCGCAGCTCGGTGCCGCGCATCGCGTCCGTGTCGCCGGGCGTCTCCGGCAGTTCCTCGGTCGGGTACTCGTTGAGCTTGCGGCGCCGCCAGGCGCTGATGTGCAGGTTGGTCATGGTGCGGCGGAGGTATCCGCCGACCGCGGCCTTGTCGCTGATCCTGTCCCACGCCCGGTACGTCGAGAAGAGGGCGCTCTGGAGCAGGTCCTCGGCCTCGAAGCGGTCGCCGGTCAGGTGGTAGGCGGTGGCGTACAGGGAGGCGCGGCGCTCCTGCACGTAGGCGGTGAACTCCGCCTCCGTCAGGGAACGGCGCTCCCCCGAGGCCTCCCCGTACGCTGCTCCCCCGTGCGCTTCCCCCGTGTGCGCGTCGACCACCGAGATGTAGGCGGTGTGCTGACGCCCGATGCCGCGAGCGCACCCCCGCCCTCCCGCACGCTCGAATCCGTTGGCGCGGGAGGGGCCCCCATCGGCACCCGACTTCTCGGAACCCCGGTGTGCGTTCACGTCATGCAGACGCGTGACCACTGCGCTGGTGCTGGTGCCGTGCAGCGTGTTCATCTCGCGCCCCCCGTCGTGGACTTCCGGTGTTCGGTCTTGCTGAGGTGTTGCCGTCCTGCCTGTGCCGAAAAGATTGCCGGGGCGACTTCATGGCCGTGTCCGCCGACTGTCACAGACCTGTCACAGGGGCCGTTCCCCAGCCGTGCGCTCAGGGTTCGCACAGTCCGGTCACAGAGAGCGGCGCTACGGGCGCGTAGCCGTACCGGAGCTGTGCGGGAGTCGAAACCCCGCCCCACCATGGGCCAGAATGAGCCCCGTGCCTTCCCTGTTGCTGATCGAGGACGACGACGCCATCCGCACGGCCCTGGAGCTCTCCCTGACGCGCCAGGGACACCGGGTGGCCACCGCGGCGAGCGGTGAGGACGGTCTGAAGCTGCTGCGTGAGCAGCGGCCGGACCTGATCGTGCTGGACGTGATGCTGCCCGGCATCGACGGGTTCGAGGTGTGCCGGCGCATCCGGCGCACCGACCAGCTGCCGATCATCCTGCTGACCGCGCGCAGTGACGACATCGACGTCGTCGTCGGTCTGGAGTCCGGCGCCGACGACTATGTCGTCAAGCCGGTGCAGGGTCGGGTGCTGGACGCCCGGATCCGGGCCGTACTGCGGCGCGGGGAGCGCGAGTCCAGCGACTCGGCGACGTTCGGCAGCCTCGTCATCGACCGCTCGGCGATGACCGTCACCAAGAACGGCCAGGACCTGCAGCTCACGCCGACCGAGCTGAGGCTGCTGCTGGAGCTGAGCCGGCGGCCGGGTCAGGCGCTGTCGCGGCAGCAGCTGCTGCGGCTGGTGTGGGAGCACGACTACCTCGGTGACTCGCGGCTCGTGGACGCCTGTGTGCAACGGCTGCGCGCCAAGGTCGAGGACGTGCCGTCGTCCCCGACGCTGATCCGTACCGTGCGGGGTGTCGGCTACCGGCTGGACCCGCCTCAGTGACACACGAACACCAAGGGGGGGTCCGCGGCTGGTCCGCGGCGCGCAAGGGAGCATGGTCGCGGCTGCGGTTCACGAGCCTCAGGCTCAGGCTGGTCGTCGTCTTCGGTCTGGTGGCGCTGACGGCCGCCGTGTCCGCGTCCGCGATCGCGTACTGGCTCAACCGGGAGGCCGTGCTCACCCGCACCCAGGACGCCGTCCTGCGGGACTTCCAGCAGGAGATGCAGAACCGGGCGGGTGCGCTGCCCGAGCAGCCCACGCAGGACGAACTGCAGCGGACCGCCGGTCAGATGGCCAACAGCAGCCAGCGTTTCAGCGTGCTGCTCGTCGCCCAGGACGCCGGCGGCAAGACGGTGTACGGCAGTTCCGGGGGACTCGGCGGTTTCTCGCTGCAGGACGTGCCGGTGTCGCTGCGCGAGGCGGTGACCAAGAAGCAGAAGGTCACTGACACCAACAAGCACCCGTACCACCTGTACTGGCAGCGGATAGTCGACGGCGACACGCCGTATCTGGTCGCCGGGACGAAGGTGATCGGCGGGGGTCCGACCGGGTACATGCTGAAGTCGCTGGAGCCGGAGGCCAAGGACCTCAACTCGCTGGCCTGGTCGCTCGGCATCGCGACGGGCCTCGCGCTGATCGGCTCGGCGCTGCTCGCGCAGGCCGCCGCGACGACCGTACTGAAGCCGGTGCACCGGCTCGGGGTCGCCGCGCGGCGGCTCGGCGAGGGCAAGCTGGACACCCGGCTGCGGGTGTCGGGCACCGACGAACTGGCCGATCTGTCACGGACGTTCAACAGCGCGGCGGAGGCGCTGGAGAAGCGGGTGGAGGACATGGCCGGGCGGGAGGCGGCCTCCCGGCGCTTCGTGGCGGACATGAGCCATGAGCTGCGGACGCCGCTGACCGCCATCACCGCCGTGACGGAGGTGCTGGAGGAGGAGCTGGAGGCCGAGACCGGCAGCATGGACCCGATGATCGAGCCAGCCGTACGGCTCGTGGTCAGCGAGACCCGGCGGCTGAACGACCTGGTCGAGAACCTGATGGAGGTCACCCGCTTCGACGCGGGCACCGCCCGGCTGGTCCTGGACGACGTCGACATCGCCGACCAGATCACCGCCTGCATCGACGCCCGTGCGTGGCTGGACGCGGTCGAGCTGGACGCCGAGCGCGGCATCCACGCGCAACTGGATCCGCGCCGCCTGGACGTGATCCTGGCCAACCTCATCGGCAACGCGCTCAAGCACGGCGGTTCGCCGGTGCGGGTGTCGGTGCGGGAAGCGGACGACTCGGTGGTGATCCAGGTACGGGACCACGGCCCCGGTATCCCCGAGGACGTCCTGCCGCACGTCTTCGACCGCTTCTACAAGGCAAGCGCTTCCCGGCCGCGCTCCGAGGGCAGCGGGCTCGGCCTGTCCATCGCCCTGGAGAACGCGCACATCCACGGCGGCGAGATCACGGCCGCGAACTCCCCGGAGGGCGGCGCGGTCTTCACGCTGCGCCTGCCACGGGACGCGTCGGCGCTGATGGAGCAGGAGGCCGGGGGCGACGGGAGCAAGGGCGAGGACGGGAAGGGGGACGCCTGATGACCGTACGTCGTGGAAACGTACGCCGGCGGAGCGTGCGCCCGGGGAGGCTGTGCCGTCTGCTCGCGCTGCCCGCGCTCGCCTCCGTGCTCGCCGGGTGCGGGATACGGCCGACCGAGGTGCCGACGGACTTCGGGCCGGCGCCGTCCCGGGTGCGGTGCTCGCTCACCGAGCCGGACGTGTCGGCGCAGGCCTCGCGCGGGATGCCGGTGCAGGTGTTCCTGCTGTGCGGCTCGTCGCTGGTGACCGTCGACCGGACCGTGCGGGTCCCGGACGGGGCGCCGGACTCGCAGCGGCGCGTCCTGGTGGCGCAGGGGCTGCTGGACCAGCTCGCGGAGGCGCCGTCGGCGGCCGAGAAGGAGGCCGGGTACACCACGGGCGTGCGCGCGGGCCTGGCCGTCAGCGGCCCGCGCTCCGGCGACCCGGAGGACACTCTGCGGCTCAGTTCCGCGCCCGGTGGCCTCACCTCGTACGCCCTCGCCCAGATCGTCTGCACGTTCTCCGACTCGGCCGCGGCCGAGGGCGACGGCTCGGTGATCCTGGGCGGACCGGGCGACGACCGGCCGCGCCGCTACGAGTGCACGGACGACGTCCGCTCCCGCCCGCGCGACAGGAAGCCGCCGTCGAGCGAGGTCGCGGACGGCTGACGCGCGGCTGGGCCGCGGCCCACCAACGGACGGCGGCGAGTGGTGCGGGTCATCGACCAGGCGGCCCGCGGACGAACAGACGGCCGTGGCGACTGCGCCGCATGCGGGGGCTGCGGCGGCGGCCGGTATCCCGAGCAGCGGCCGGTGCCGGGTGGGCCGTCCCTCTGCCGTGCAGCGCGTGCGCCCGACGCAGCAGCACAGGCCCTACGGCCGGGCCCCGGTGACGCGGCCAATGCCGGGCGAGCCACCCCTCGGCCGAGCAGCGCCCGCCGACAGGTCACGCGGCACAGGCGCCCGACGCGGCAGCACAAGGCCCTACGGCCGGGCCGCGGCCAGCGGCCTGCCGGGCCCGGCGGCGGAGGCGAAAGGGCTGGAGAACGGCCGTGTGGCGCATGCCTCACCCCGGTGCCCGGTGGTATCGCGGAACCGATCCCGCCGGAGGGGGCGTCTAGGGGGTCGTGCAGCGTCAAGGCTCCATCGGCGGCAGCGCCGTGATCCGCATCCGTGTGACAGGGGGTGTCCTCCTCGTCGCACACCTCGCGTTCGTCGCCTGGCTCACGCTGCGACCGCTGGACGTCCCCTGGGTGATGCCGGCCAACCTGCACCCCTTCGCCGGTATCCGCGCCGACCTGGCGCTGGGCTGGGCCGAGGCGGCCCGCCGGATCGGCGAGGGGCTGGCCCTGCTGGCGCCGCTGGGTGTGCTGCTGCCGATGGCGAGCGGCAGGCTGACGGTCTCGCCGCTCGCGTCCCTGTTCCGTACCGTCGCCGCCGGAGCCCTGATGTCGCTGGGCATCGAGCTGCTGCAGACCGGGGTGCCCGGCCAGGTCGTGGACGTCGACTCGCTGCTGCTGAACACCGTGGGCGTGGCCCTCGCGCATCTCGCCGTCGTCCCCGCGGGCCGCGCCTGGCTCCGCCGCAGGTCCGAGCGCCGGCAGCGCACGGCCGTCCCTCAGGAGGGCCTGTCTCAGGGTCGGACCCCGACGATTCCCAGGGTCGGGATCGCCCCGTAGAGCGACGCTTTGCCCCCTTCGTCTTGCGTAGCGTGGACGTCAGATGAGGCGACCGCCCAGGAAGCCTTTGACCGACGCTCACGAAGGAGCCGCCATGTCCCGCCTCGCCCGCCCCACCCACGGCCGCATGATCGGCGGAGTGTGCGCCGCGCTGGCACGGCGCTTCGGCACGTCCGCGACGACGATGCGTGTGATCTTCCTGCTCTCCTGCCTGCTGCCGGGCCCGCAGTTCCTGCTCTACATCGCGCTGTGGATCCTGTTCCCCTCGGAGGGCAAGGCACGCGAAGCCTGGTGAGGCGTCCGCACGCACCAACGCCGATGGGGCGCACCCCGTGTCCGGAGGGTGCGCCCCATCGGCGCGTCAGGCGCGCGGCTCAGGCGAGCGGCAGCCCCACCGGCGTCTTCACCGGCAGCCCGCCGAGCAGTCCACCGCCGGGCTTCGGCGGGTTCTTGAGGAGCGACTGCCGCAGCGCCTCGCCCGAGCTCGGAGTCTCCCCGGCGACGGCATCCGCCGGAACCGCCTTGGTGACGGTGCCGAGCGTCTTGGCGGCGTCCGGAACGGCCGGAGCCGCGTTGGCGGCACCCGCGCCGGTGGCGGCGAAGGCGGCACCGAGGGCGGCGACACCGAGGGTCTTGGCAACAGACTGCTTCATGAAATTGCGTCCTCGAAAAATTGATGACGGGAAGAGCGGTTCACGACCGTAAACACGCGACACCGTCCGCCGCAAACACCGAAATGCGGACGGATTGTGAACGCATGCGCGCCCGCATGCGCTCGCCCGCCCCCGAGTCAGCCATCCTCAGCCGCATACCCGCTGGTAGAGGCGATTTACCGGAACAGCCATTCGGATTTCAGTTCCGCATATCCCGGCTTGATCACGTCATTGATCATGGCGAGTCGTTCATCGAAAGGAATGAATGCTGATTTCATCGCATTGACGGAGAACCACTGCATGTCGTCGAGCGTGTAACCGAATGCCTCGACAAGGTGCTCGAATTCCCGGCTCATGCTGGTGTGGGACATGAGGCGGTTGTCCGTGTTCACCGTTGCGCGGAAGTGCAGCCGGCGCAGCAGCCCGATGGGGTGCTCGGCGTACGAGGACGCCGCCCCGGTCTGGAGGTTGGAACTGGGGCACAGCTCCAGCGGGATCCGCTTGTCGCGGACGTACGAGGCGAGCCGCCCGAGCTTCACCGAGCCGTCCGGGTGCACCTGGATGTCGTCGATGATGCGCACCCCGTGCCCGAGCCGGTCGGCGCCGCACCACTGCAGTGCCTGCCAGATGGACGGCAGCCCGAAGGCCTCCCCGGCGTGGATGGTGAAGTGGTTGTTCTCGCGCTTGAGGTACTCGAAGGCGTCGAGGTGCCGGGTGGGCGGGTAGCCCGCCTCGGCGCCCGCGATGTCGAAGCCGACGACGCCCAGGTCCCGGTAGCGGTTGGCGAGTTCGGCGATCTCCAGGGCGCGGGCGGCGTGCCGCATGGCGGTGAGCAGGGCGCCGACGCGGATGCGGTGGCCGTTCTCCCTCGCTCGCCGCTCGCCCTCCCGGAAGCCCTCGTTGACGGCCTCCACGACCTGCTCAAGGGTCAGCCCCTGTTCAAGGTGCTGCTCGGGGGCGTAGCGCACCTCGGCGTAGACGACCCCGTCCTCGGCGAGGTCCTCGGCGCACTCCGCGGCGACCCGGACGAGGGCCTCACGCGTCTGCATGACGCCGACGGTGTGGGAGAAGGTCTCCAGGTACCGCTCCAGGGACCCGGAGTCGGCGGCCTCCCGGAACCAGACGGCGAGCTTCTCGGGGTCGGTGTCGGGGAGGTGGGAGTAGCCCGTCTCGCGGGCGAGGTCCACGATCGTGCCGGGGCGCAGCCCGCCGTCGAGGTGGTCGTGCAGCAGAACCTTGGGCGCCCGGCGGATCTGCTCCGGCGTCGGGCTTTTCGCGGTGCTCTGGCTCGTCATCTCCGCACTCTAACTCCTACGCGCGTAGATCATCACTTTCCGGATCCTGTACATGTCCCGTCGATACGTAACGGTGACCGCGTGGACGGGTGGCGTACACCCTGACTTCTGACACTGTTCTGTCATGGCACAGCATGCGACGCCGGATCGCACGGCCCGGCTGGGGCGGGCACTGGGTCCGGAGCCGACGGCGGTGAGCGGGGTGGTGCTGCTGCTCCCCGGCGGCGACGAGGTCTCCAGCCGCAGACCGTCTCCCCTGTTGGCGACCGCCTCCGTACGGGCCTTGGGCCGCCGTCTGGCACGCGCGGGACGGGAGGAGGGCCTGGCCACCCACGTCGTGCACTACCGCTACCGCGGCTGGAACGGCAGTGCGGCGCATCTGGCGCACGACGCGTCCTGGGCCGCCGACGAGGCCGTACGGCTCTACGGAGACGTCCCCGTCTGCCTCGCCGGGATCGGCATGGGCGGGCGGGCGGCGCTGCACGCGGGCGGACACGAGGCCGTCAACTCCGTGCTGGCGCTCGCCCCCTGGCTGCCGGAGGAGGACATGGCCGCGCCACCCGAACCGGTGAAGCAGCTCGCCGGGCGGCGGGTGATGATCGTGCACGGCACGCATGACGCGGTCTCCGACCCCGAGCTGTCGTTCCGGCTGGCGGCCCGGGCGAAGAAGGCGAACCGGGATGTGTGCCGGTTCGAAGTGCACACCGATGGGCACGGGTTGCATCAGTACCGGGATGAAGTCCTCGCGTTGGCCGAGGACTTCGTCATGGGGGCGCTGTTCGGGTGCGCGTTCTCGCGGCCTGTGCAGGACGCGTTCGCGGCTCCGCCGCCTTTGGGGCTGCGGATGCCGTTGGCTGCGGGGTTCAGCCCTTCGAGGCGGTAGCCGCCGTGGGACGTGCGGTGGTCCGCGGTCTGCGGGTCGTTCGTGGCTGGTCGCGCAGTTCCCCGCGCCCCTGGGTGGGCTGTTCCCTCAGGTTGGCAGCAAATTGCCCCTTCTCGACAGCAGGAACCTCTTGAACGCGGCCACCGGTGGCGTGTCCGGGCGGCCCTCCAGCCAGGCCACGCCGATTTCCCGGGCCGCTCGGGGAGCGGTGACCGTCAGTTCCACGACTCCTGGGCGGGGGACGGTGGGCGGGGGCAGGAGGGCGACGCCGAGGCCTGCCGCCACCAGGCCCCTCAGCGTCTCCGCCTCCTCCCCCTCGAAGGCGACGCGCGGCTTGAAGCCGGCCTCCTGGCACAGGTCGTCCGTGATACGGCGGAGGCCGTAGCCGGGTTCCAGGGTGACGAAGGTTTCGTCGGCGGCCTCGGCGAGGCGGATGCGGCGGCGGGCGGCGAGGTGGTGGTCGGCGGGGACGACGAGGCGGAGCTTCTGCTCGTCGAGGCGGCGGGCGACGAGGTCGGGGGCGTCCGGAACCGGGGAGGTCAGGCACAGGTCCAGCTCCCCCGCGCGGAGCCGTTCGATCATCGCCTCGCCGTAGTTCTGGACGAGGCTGAACCGGACGCGCGGATGGTCGGCGCGGAAGGCCTGGAGCAGCCCGGGCACCGTCTCGGCCCCCATGGTGTGCAGAAAACCGAAGGCGACCTTGCCAGTGGCCGGGTCGGCGTCGGCGCGTACCTCCTCGGCGGCGCGCTCCATCTCGGCGAGGGCGCGTTCGACGGAGGCGAGGAAGGTGCGGCCGGCCGGGGTCAGGGACACCGTACGGCCGTGACGGGCGAACAGGTCGACGCCCAGGTCCTGTTCGAGGCGGACCATGGCGCGGGACAGGGTGGACTGCGGGACCTGCATCTCCTGGGCGGCGCGTGTGACGTGTTCGGTGCGGGCGACGCCGGCGAAGTACGCGAGGCGGGGCGCGAGCACCTTCGCCATGTCTGCCGTATCAGCCCTGTCTCCTGTGTCACTGGACGGTGACAGGCGCGCCTGTGACCTCTGCTGATGCTTCATGGGAACGATTATGGCGATTCCATGCATTGGACGGATCAGTGGGGGCGTGCGTAAGTTCGAAGCATGTCTCCCGCCAGTACCGGGGCGTCCACCACCATGGGCGCCGCACCGTCCGCAACGTCCCTCTCCGACTCCCGGATGACTCCGGGCGGGCCCGGCTACCGCCGGATGAGCTTCGCCCTGTTCCTCGCGGGCGTCGCGACCTTCGCCCTCCTGTACTCCACGCAGGCGCTGCTGCCGCTCATCTCCGGCGACCTCGGGGTGACGGCGAGCGACGCGAGCTGGACGGTGGCCGCGGCGACGGGTGGGCTGGCGCTGTTCGTCCTTCCCATGAGCGCCCTGTCCGAGCGCTTCGGGCGGCGTACGGTCATGACGGCGTCGCTGGCGATCGCGGTGACGGTCGGGCTGCTGGTCCCCTTCGCGCCCTCGCTGACGGCGCTGGTGGCGCTGCGGGCCGTCCAGGGGGCGGCGCTGGCCGGGCTGCCGGCGTCGGCGACGGCGTACCTCGCGGAGGAGGTCACCCCCAAGGCGCTGGTCACCGCCATCGGGCTGTTCGTCGCGGGCAACAGCGTCGGCGGGATGAGCGGCCGCGTGATCACCGGCTGGGTCGCGCAGGAGTGGGGCTGGCGGATCGCCGTCGGCACGATCGGCGCGATCGCGGTGGCGTGCGCGGTGGCCTTCCGGCTCCTGCTGCCCGCCCCCCGGCACTTCCGGCCGGGGTCCCTGCGTCCGCGCGTCCTGGCCCGTACGGTCCGCGACCACCTGGCCGACCCGCTGCTGTGCCGCCTGTACGCGATCGGCGCCCTGTTCATGACGGTGTTCGGCGGCGTCTACACGGTGATCGGCTACCGCCTGACCGAGGCCCCCTTCGGGCTCCCCCAGGGCATCATCGGGTCGGTCTTCCTGGTCTACCTCGTCGGCACGGTGTCGGCGTCGACGGCCGGCCGGCTGGTCGGACGCCTGGGCCGCCGGGGCGCGCTGTACGCGGCGGGCGGCACGACGGCGACGGGCCTGCTGCTGTCCCTGGCCGGGTCCCTGCCGCTGGTCCTGCTGGGCCTGGTCCTGATCACGGCGGGCTTCTTCGCGGGTCACGCGGTGGCGTCGTCCGCGGTCAGCAAGACGGCCACCCACGGCCGCGCCCAGGCCTCCGCCCTGTACCAGTCCGCGTACTACATCGGCTCCAGCACCGGCAGCACGGTGGGCGCGGTGGCCTTCCACTCCGGGGGCTGGGCCGGGACCGTGGGGGTCGGTCTGCTGGCGGTGCTGGGCGTCGTGACGATCACGGTGTTCGGGTCGGTGGCGGCGCGCGGGCGCAAGGGGCCGGCGACGGCGTAGGCAGTCGTGGGCAGCCGTCCTGACACCTCCACCGACCAGCGGCTTTCCTCACCCGAGGGGCCGTTGTCAGTGGGCTGCGGTAGCTTCCGAAGTGCGGGCGCGAAGACGCGCTCGGCGGGACAGCGCAGGGGTGGGTGGACGATGACCAACGGCACGGCGACGACGGATCTCGACGTCGCACTGGAAAAGCACCGAGTCGAGCTGACCGGCTACTGCTACCGCATGCTCGGCTCCTCCTTCGAGGCCGAGGACGCCGTCCAGGACACCCTCGTCCGGGCCTGGCGGAGCTACGACAAGTTCGAGGGCCGCTCCAGCCTCCGCTCCTGGCTGTACCGCATCGCGACGAACGTCTGCCTGGACATGCTGACCGCAGGCAGCAAGCGCGCCCGCCCCGTGGACCTCACGGACTCGACCCCGCTCGCCCGGGCGGCCCTCTCCCCCCGCCCGGACAGCACGTGGCTGGAGCCGATGCCCGACGCCCGCGTCCTGCCGACGACCGACGACCCTGCTCAGGCCGCCGTCGCCAAGGAGTCGGTGCGGCTCGCCTTCATGGCCGCCCTGCAGCAGCTCCCGCCCAAGCAGCGGGCGGTGCTGATCCTGCGCGAGGTGCTGGCCTGGAAGGCGAGCGAGGTCGCCGATCTCCTCGGCACCACCGTCGCGTCGGTCAACAGCGCCCTGCAGCGTGCCCGCGCGACCCTCGCCGAGCAGCAGGACAAGGGCGCCGACGCGGCCGTGTCGGATCCCCTGGACGAGCAGCAGCAGAAGCTCCTGGAGCGTTATGTCGCGGCCTTCGAGGGCTACGACATGACGGCCCTGACGGCCCTGCTGCACGAGGACGCGGTCATGACGATGCCGCCGTTCGACCTGTGGCTGACGGGCCACCAGGACATCACCGGCTTCATGACGACCCTCGGCGCCGCCTGCGCGGGCTCCCGCCTGCTGCCCGTCCAGGTGAACGGCCTGCCGGGCTTCGCCCAGTACAAGCCGGACCCGGAGGCGGGCGGCTTCACACCCTGGTCGATCCAGGTCCTGGAGATATCAGACGGCCGGCTCACCGGGTTCCACTTCTTCCTCGACACCCAGCGGTGGTTCCCGCTGTTCGGGCTGCCCCTCCATCTCGAAGCGGAGACCGACAAGGTCGAGGAGGGCGTGTAGGGCCGGGTCGGGGTCGCGCAGCCGTATCCGGCCTCCGGCTCGCCGGGCGGTGAGCTCCAGCCGCGCCAGCAGATCGACCACGCCCAGGCCCGGCGGCCCGAGCCCGCCGACGTCACATACGACGACTCCGGCGCCGGTGCCTTCCAGCAGCGCGCGCACGTCGTCGCACAGCACCGGCACCATGTCCCGGGTGACGGGGCCGGCGAGCGCGAGTACGGCGGGTGTTTTGGCGTCCACGGTCTGTAGACCGGCGGGGCGGTCGTAAGTCATCGGCGCGGACGCCGTGGGGCGGTCAGGCGGCCGGGAACTCGCTGGTGTCGATGACGAGGTCGAAGGGGGCGGGCAGCTTGAGCGACTCGCCGAACTCGGCGGTGCTGAGGGGGCGGTAGACGTCGCCCTTCGGTTCTCCGTAGAGGGTGGCGGTGGGGCCTTCGGGAGCCCAGCGGTCGACGAGCAGGTAGAGCGGGATGCCCGCGGTGGCGTATGCGGCGGGCTTGCTGATGCGGTCGTGCCGGGCGTTGGACTTGGAGGTCACCTCGACGACGAGCTCGGCCAGGGCGGCCGGGATGTGGGACTCCGCCTCCGGGCGTTCCTGCACCGGGGCCACCACCAGGTCCGGGATGAGCATGCCCAGTCGTGACGGCACGGCGATCGCCAGTGTCTGGAAGATCTCCCAGTTGTCGGGGATCACGGAGTAGAGGCGACGCTGGATGCGGGCCGCGATCACGTTGTGGCGGTACGCGCGAGCGGGTGACACGGTGATGATCCCCTCGATGATCTCCACCTTGCTGCCCTCAGGCCACTCCATCTCCTCCCAGAACCGGACGAGGTCGTCCCAGCTCTGCTCGGGGTCCTGGCTGACGGTGAGTGCGCTCATGGCGGTTCTCCTATCGGTGCGTCACCGATCCCAGCATGCCGAACGGGACCGGCGGCGGTCCGCCGATCCCGTTCACCCGAAAGAAAAAACCCCAGGTCAGGCGATACGTTCCAGCACGACGGGGGACGCAGTGAACTCAGCCCCGGGCGCCGCGATGTCGTACGAGCCCTCGACCGCCTGCAGCGCGTATGCGAAGCGTTCCGGGGTGTCCGTGTGGAGGGTCAGCAGGGGCTGGCCCGCGGTCACCGTGTCGCCGGGCTTGGCGTGCATCTCGACGCCCGCCGCGGCCTGCACCGGGTCCTCCTTGCGGGCGCGGCCCGCGCCCAGGCGCCAGGCGGCGACACCGATGCCGTAGGCGTCGAGACGGGTCAGGACGCCGGAGGACGGGGCCTTGACGACGTGCTGCTCCCGCGAGGTCGGCAGCGGGGCGTCGGGGTCGCCGCCCTGGGCCTTGATCATGCGGCGCCAGACGTCCATCGCGGAGCCGTCGGCCAGGGCCCTGGCCGGGTCGGCGCCGGCCACGCCGGCCGCGTCCAGCATCTCCCGCGCGAGCGCCAGGGTCAGTTCCACGACGTCCGACGGGCCTCCGCCCGCCAGCACCTCGACCGACTCCCGGACCTCCAGAGCGTTGCCCGCCGTCAGACCCAGCGGGGTCGACATGTCCGTGAGCAGGGCGACCGTCTTCACGCCGTGGTCCGTGCCCAGGCCCACCATCGTGGAGGCGAGCTCCCGCGCGTCCTCGATGGTCTTCATGAACGCGCCGCTGCCCACCTTCACGTCCAGAACCAGGGAGCCCGTGCCCTCCGCGATCTTCTTCGACATGATCGAGGAGGCGATCAGCGGGATCGCCTCGACCGTGCCGGTCACGTCCCGCAGGGCGTACAGCTTCTTGTCGGCCGGGGCCAGGCCGTCGCCGGCCGCGCAGATCACCGCGCCGACGCCGTCCAGTACGGACAGCATCTCCTCGTTCGACAGCAGCGCCCGCCAGCCGGGGATCGACTCCAGCTTGTCCAGGGTGCCGCCGGTGTGGCCGAGGCCGCGGCCCGACAGCTGGGGGACGGCGGCGCCGCAGGCCGCCACCAGGGGCGCCAGCGGGAGGGTGATCTTGTCTCCGACGCCGCCCGTGGAGTGCTTGTCGGCGGTCGGGCGGGACAGCGACGAGAAGTCCATGCGCTCGCCGGAGGCGATCATCGCGGCCGTCCAGCGGGCGATCTCGCCGCGGTTCATGCCGTTGAGCAGGATGGCCATCGCGAGGGCCGACATCTGCTCGTCGGCCACCTCCCCGCGGGTGTACGCGTCGATGACCCAGTCGATCTGCTCGTCGCTGAGTTCACCGCGGTCCCGCTTGGTGCGGATGACGGAGATGGCGTCCATGGCCATGGAGTTCCTTCCGAAGGTGCCAGAAGTCGCGCGGCCCCTCCGAGCAGGTCAGCAACTCAGAGGGGCCGTACGGGAGTGTCACTTGGTGAGATGGTCCGGGCCGAAGGCCTGCGGGAGCATCTCGGACAGCGTGCGGATCCCCGCCGGGGTGTCCAGGAGCATGTCCGGGCCGCCGAACTCGTACAGCAGCTGGCGGCAGCGGCCGCACGGGACGAGGACCTCGCCGTCGCCCTGTACGCACACGAAGTGCGTCAGCCGGCCGCCGCCGGTCAGCTGCAGCTGCGAGACCAGTCCGCACTCGGCGCACAGGCCGATGCCGTAGCTGGCGTTCTCGACGTTGCAGCCGGTCACCGTCCGGCCGTCGTCGACCAGGGCGGCGGCGCCGACCGGGTAGCCCGAGTACGGGGCGTACGCCCGGGACATGGCGTCCCGGGCCGCGGCGTGCAGCGCGTCCCAGTCGACGCCGGTCACTTGCCCTGCCCCTTCCGGTACGGCAGGCCGTCCGCCTTCGGCATCCGCAGGTGCTGCGCGGACAGCGAGAGGACCAGCAGGGTGACGACGTACGGGGCCGCCGTCACGACCTGGCGCGGGACCTCGTCCGTGGTGGCGTACCAGAGGAACATCAGGGCCGAGACCACGGCGGTGATCATCGCGGGGACGTACTTCTTCTTCCACGCCAGGTACACCACCCCGGCCACCAGCAGGATCGCCAGCAGCAGGATCAGCGCGTGGACGTTGGTGGTGCCGCCGCGCAGGTTGAGGCTGTCGGTGTAGCCGAACAGGCCGGCGCCGAGGGCGAGCCCGCCCGGCATCCAGTTGCCGAAGATCATCGCGGCGAGACCGATGTAGCCGCGGCCGGCGGTCTGGCCGTCGAGGTACACGTTCGACGCCACGATCGAGAGGAAGGCGCCGCCGAGGCCGGCGAAGCCGCCGCTGATGATCACGGCGAGGTACTTGTACTTGTAGACGTTGACGCCGAGGGACTCGGCCGCCACCGGGTTCTCACCGCAGGAGCGCAGCCGCAGGCCGAAGGCGGTGCGCCAGAGCACCCACCACGTGAACGGCACGAGGGCGACGGCGACGACGGTGAGCGGGGACAGGTCGGTGACCAGGCCGCCGATCAGGCCGGCGATGTCGGAGACCAGGAACCAGTGCTTCTGGTTGAGGGTGTCCAGGGCGCTCGACAGGCCCGGGATGTCGAAGGTGCCCAGCGAGTCGATCGGCGGGGACTGCTTGGAGGAGCCCTGCGGGGCGTTCTCGAAGGTGAACTTCGACAGGTAGCGGGTGCTGCCGAGGGCCAGGATGTTCAGCGCCACACCGGAGATGATGTGGTTGACGTTGAAGGTGACGGTGGCGATGGCGTGCAGTACGGCGCCGAGCGCGCCGCCGATAATGCCGAAGACGACACCGGTCCACGGACCCCACTGGTAGCCGGCCCAGGCACCGAACCAGGTGCCGAGGATCATCATGCCTTCGAGGCCGATGTTGACGACGCCCGCGCGTTCGGCCCACAGACCGCCGAGACCGGCGAGGCCGATCGGCACGGCCAGGCGCAGCGCGGTGGACATCTGGCCGGTGGAGGTGATGCCGTCGGCGCCGCTGATCAGGCGGACGACCGAGGTGAGGACCAGCACACCGGCGATGATCAGCAGGAGTACCGGGAGCGAGATACGGCGGCGGCCCTTGCCGGGCTGCTTCGCCTGCGGCTTGGCGATGGTCGCGGTGCTCATCGGGCCGCCACCTCCTTGGGCGCGTTGTTGTTGGCGGCCTCCGCGGCGAGCTCCGCGCCGACCTGCTTCTGCTGGCGGCGCAGACCCCACTGCCGTACGGCCTCGTACGAGATGACGACCGCGAAGACGATCAGGCCCTGCATGATCGTGGCGATCTCCTTCTCGTACGCCACCGGGGTCGCGTAGTCGAGGGCCGGGGACGCCTTGTCGAGGAAGGCCCACAGCAGCGCGGCCAGGGCGATGCCGCCGGGGTTGTTGCGGCCGAGCAGGGCGATGCTGATGGCGGTGAAGCCGAGCCCGGCCGGGAAGCTCAGGCTGTAGGTGTGCACGTCGCCGAGCAGCATCGGCAGGCCGGAGATGCCGGCGACGGCGCCGGAGATCAGCATCGCGGTGACCACCATGCGCTTGGCGTCGACGCCGGAGGCCGCGGCGGCGGTCTCGGAGGCGCCGGTGGCGCGCAGGTCGAAGCCGAAGCGGGTGCGGTTGAGGACGACCCAGTAGCCGATGCCGAGGGCAACGGCGAGGAAGACCAGGCCGTAGATCTCGCCGACGTCCGTGCCCAGGTTGATGCCGGGCACCCAGCCGGACTTCTTCATCTCGCCGGTGGTGGCGTTGTCGCCGACCAGCACGCCGAAGTTGTCGGTGAGGGTGAGGTAGCCGATGACGCTCGTGGCGATCGCGTTGAGCATGATCGTCGCGACGACCTCGCTGACGCCCCGCTTGACCTTCAGCACGCCCGCGATACCGGCCCAGAAGGCGCCGGTGAGGGCGCCGACCAGCAGCAGCAGCGGGACCTGCAGGAAGGACGGCAGAGCGACGTGCGCGCCGACCACCGCGGTCATCATGGCGCCGAGGCGGTACTGGCCGTCGACGCCGATGTTGAACAGGTTCATACGGAAGCCGAGGGCGACCGCGAGGGCGGCGATGTAGTACAGCGACGCCTGGTTGATGATCAGGACCTGGACGTCGGAGAAGCCGACCTGTTCGAGCATCAGCCCGTACGGCTCGATCGGGTTCTTGCCGGAGGCGATCAGCACGACCGAGGTCAGCAGGATCGCCGAGACCAGCGCGATGACCGGTCCGGCCACCGCCAGGAGCAGCCGGTCCTTGTCGAACTTCTTCATCGGGTCTCGTCCTTCCCGGACTCCTCGGACTCCTCGTGGCGCTCCAGATGACCGGCGGCGGCACCCGTCATGGCCGAGCCGAGTTCCTCCGGCGTGATGGTGGCGGGGTCGGCGTCGGCGACCAGCCGGCCGTTGTAGATCACCCGCAGAGTGTCGGACAGGCCGATCAGCTCGTCCAGGTCGGCGGAGATCAGCAGCACCGCCAGGCCCTCGCGGCGGGCCTCGCGGATCTGGTCCCAGATCTGCGCCTGGGCGCCGACGTCCACGCCGCGGGTGGGGTGGGCGGCGATCAGGAACTTCGGCCGGTGGCTCATCTCACGGCCGACGATCAGCTTCTGCTGGTTGCCGCCGGAGAGGGAGGCGGCGGTGACGTCGATGCCGGGGGTGCGGACGTCGTACTGCTCGACGATGCGGCGGGTGTCGGCCTGGGCGGCCTTCGGGTCGAGCCAGAAGCCCTTGGCGTTGGGCTTCTCGGTGACGTGGCCGAGGATGCGGTTCTCCCACAGCGGGGCTTCCAGGAGAAGGCCGTGGCGGTGGCGGTCCTCGGGGATGTAGCCGACGCCGCGCTCGCGGCGCTTGCGGGTGGGCCAGGGGGTGATGTCCTCGCCGAGGAAGCGGATGGAGCCGGAGTCGGCGTGCTTCAGGCCGATCAGCGCGTCGATGAGCTCGGTCTGGCCGTTGCCCTCGACACCGGCGATGCCCATCACCTCACCGGCGTGGATGGTGAAGGTGACGTCGTCGAGGACGCGCTTGACGTCACCGGCGGTGGTATCGGTGAGGTCGGTGAGCAGGCCGGTGGCCGTGGGCTCGGCCTCCGCGCCGAGGGAGGCGCCGCCGGCGGCGTAGACGGTGAGGCCCTCGACCTGTAGCACCGCCTGGTCGGTGACCGTGGACTCGGCGGTCTCCGGGGTGGGCAGTTCGCTGCCGACCATCATCTCGGCGAGCTGACGCGAGGTGGTCTCGGAGGGAACGGCCGTCCCCACCGTCGTACCCCTGCGGATGACCGTGATGTCGTCGGCCACCGACAGCACCTCGCCCAGCTTGTGCGAGATGAAGATGACGGAGAGGCCCTCGGACTTGAGCTCACGGAGGTTCTCGAAGAGCGCGTCGACCTCCTGCGGGACGAGCACGGCGGTCGGCTCGTCGAGGATCAGGGTCTTCGCGCCGCGGTAGAGCACCTTGAGGATCTCGACGCGTTGGCGGTCGGCGACGCCGAGCTCCTCGACGAGGGCGTCGGGGCGGACGTTCAGGCCGTACCGCTCGGAGATCTCCTTGATCTTCTTGCGGGCGCCGGCGCCGATGCCGTACAGCTTCTCGCTGCCCAGCACCACGTTCTCCAGGACCGTGAGGTTGTCCGCGAGCATGAAGTGCTGGTGGACCATGCCGATGCCGCGGGCGATGGCGTCGGCGGGGCTGTGGAAGGTCACCTGCTCGCCGCCGACGGTGATGGTGCCCTCGTCCGGCTTCTGCATGCCGTAGAGGATCTTCATCAGGGTCGACTTGCCGGCACCGTTCTCGCCGACGAGGGCGTGCACGGTGCCTTGCCGGACAGCGAGGTGGATGTCGTGGTTGGCGACGACACCCGGGAACCGTTTGGTGATCCCCGCCAGCTCTACCGCGATCGTCGACCGATCGGTGAGCGGAGGGCTGCTGGTCGCGTCGATGGCGCACTCTCCTTGGGAAAGGGGCCCGATCTACGCGCGTAGTGCCCCTGCTTCACATAGTGCCCGGACCTGATCGGCCTTGTACAGGTACCTGATCCGGGTCCGAGCATTCTGCCGCGCGAACGGGGCACGGGGAGCATCCTCCCCGTGCCCCGTTCCGTGGCCGTAACGCTGTCATTGCAGCGTCCGGTGGCCAATGCCTCCGACGGAAAACGTCAGGAGGTCTTCACCTTGATGGTGCCGTTCTCGATGCCCTCCTTGGCCTTCTTCACGGCCGCCTGGATGTCGGCGTTGCCCTTGAAGGCCGGGTTGGAGTCGGACAGGCCGACGCCGCCGTTCTTGAGGGAGCCGCGGACCACGCCGGTCGCGGGCTTGCCGTCCTTGACGGACTTGGCGAGCTCGTAGACCGCGCCCTCGACGTTCTTCAGGGCGGAGGTCAGGATGTAGTTCTTGTACTGGGCCAGCGCCGCCTGCTTGTACTGGTCGGAGTCGACGCCGATGGCCCACACCTTGTGGGAGGCGGCGGACTTGATGACGCCCTGGCCGGACAGACCGGCCGCGTGGTAGACGACGTCCGCGCCGGCCTCTATCTGGCCCTCGGCGGCGTTCTCGCCCTTGTCGGGGCTGGCGAAGCCGCCCTCCTGCGCCGTCTCGGTCAGGTACTGGGACTTGACCTTGACGCCCTTCTTGGTGTCGGCGACGCCCTGCTTGAAGCCCGCCTCGAACTTGTGGATCAGCGGGATGTCCACACCGCCGATGAAGCCGACGACGTTGCTCTTGGTGGCCTTGGCGGCGGCGACACCGGCGAGGTAGGAGGACTCCTCCTCGTGGAAGACCAGGTCGGCGACGTTGTCGGCCTTGATGGTCTCGTCGTCGACGATGCCGAAGGTCACCTTCGGGAACTTCGCGGCGACCTCCTTGACGGCGGGCGCGTAGGCGTAGCCGACGCCGATCACCGGGTTGTAGCCCTTCCTGGCGAGCGTCTCCAGACGCTGCTCCTTGTCCGCGTTGGACTCACCGTCCTGCGGCTCGACGGCCGTGGACTTGTAGCCGAACTCCTTGTCGGCCTTGTCCATGCCGGCGGTGGCGGCGTCGTTGAAGGACTGGTCACCCTTGCCGCCGACGTCGTACGCGAGGGCGAGACCAAGGTTCTTGTCGCCGCCGGCGGACTCCTTGGAGGAGCTGCCGCAGGCGGACACGGTGACGGCAAGGGCTGCGGTTGCGACGCCTGCAACCGCGATACGGGACACCCGGCGCATGGAACGAGACTCCTTTGTGCAAGCGCCCCTACCAGGCGCTGGTTCCGCGGCAGCGTAACGCGCGTAGACCAGACGGAAAAACCCTTCTGTCCGGTCCGTTATCGAGATGTGGCCACCCGGGGGTACCCGCGTTACGGACAGCGATACGGCCCTTGCGGGGAGGCAAGGAACGACGGGGGCGGGGTGCGTTGCGGGGGCCGGCGCTCCGGTTCACCGACCCGCGCCGCGGGCAGATCGGCGCGCGATGACCGCCACGGTCACCGCGGCCCGGGAGGATCCGGTCCTCCGAGATGTCAGACGCACTGCGAGCACCCCTCATTCCCACGGCACCGGGAGGCGGCTCGCTCCCGGTGTGCCGCCTCAAGTGGCGATCGCGGCGCACAGTAGCGCGCGCAGAAGGGGAGGGGAACGGGGCGGATCCCGGTCGGCCGGGTGACACAAGCGGGCGAAGGGGTGCCGGCCGGGGCACCCCTTCAGCCGGCGTTCTCAGCCGGTCACGTCCAGCAGGGCGGCCGCCGTGAACAGCTCGACGCCCACCTTGATCGCGGACTCGTCGGCGTCGAAGTCCCCCTGGTGCAGGTCCCGCACGATCCGGTCCCCCGGGGCGCGCACCCCGAGCCGGGCCATCGCACCGGGCACCTGCTCCAGGTACCAGGAGAAGTCCTCCCCGCCCAGGCTCTGCTCGGTGCTCTCGACGGAGTCCACACCCCGCCGCTGAACCATGGCGTCCCGCAGCAGCTCGGTGGTCACCGGCTCGTTCACCACCGGAGGCACCCCGCGCACGTAGTTGATCTCGGACTTGGCCCGGTGCAGGTTGGCGACCTCGTCGATCGCCGCGACCACGATGTCGGGCGCCTGCCGCCACGCCTCCAGCGAGAGGCAGCGCACGGTGCCCGCCAGCTCGGCGTGCTGCGGAATGACGTTCGGGGCGTGCCCCGACTCGATCCGTCCCCAGGTCACGGCGAGCCCGCTGCGGCTGTCGAACCGCCGCGCGACCAGCGCGGGCACATCGGTGACGACCCGGGCGACCGCCGTGACGAGGTCGGTGGTCAGATGAGGCCGCGCGGTGTGCCCGCCCGGGCCGTCGAGCGCGATCTCCAGCCGGTCGCACGCCGAGGTGATGGGCCCTTCCCGCAGTCCGATCCGCCCGGCGTCCACCCGCGGATCACAGTGCACCGCGAGGATCCGCCGCACGCCCTTGAGCACTCCGCACTCGATGGCGTCGGCGGCGCCGCCGGGCAGCACCTCCTCCGCGGGCTGGAAGATCAGCCGTACGGGCCGGGCCAGCAGCCCCTGCTTGTACAGCTCGGCGAGGACGAGCCCGGCCCCCAGCACCACCGTCGTGTGCACGTCGTGCCCGCACGCATGCGCCCGATCGGGCACGGTCGACCGGTACGAGCAGTCACTCTTCGTGTCGGGGATGGGCAGCGCGTCGATGTCGGCCCGCAGGGCGAGCATGGTGGGGCCCCCGTCCCATTCCCCTCCCTCGACGCCGATGTCACAGACGAGCCCGGTTCCGAGGGGGAGTACGCGCGGCTTGAGGCCGGCCCTTTCGAGCCGTTCCTTGATCGCGGCGGTCGTACGGAACTCCTGGTTGCCGAGCTCGGGGTGCATGTGCAAGTCACGCCGGAACGCGACGAGTTCGGCACGCAGCGGCTCGGGGAGCGCGCCGGGAAGCACGGTTTCACCGGGAAGGTCGGCCTCGGACTCTGGAGACATCAGTTGCTTCACCCTCTGAAGGGTAGGACGCCCGGGCGGCAGGTTGACCCTCGATCAACAAAAGTTCAGCCCCTCAGGGGAAGAAAACCTGGCCGCTCGATGCATGGCTGACGACTGCGATGGGTAAACTCGCGCCTCTTGAGCCGAGTGGATCATGGAATCCACGGAGAGTGACATCGAAAAGTGATCTCGGCCACACTCCGGCACCCATCCTCCTCAGACGGATACCACGCCCCGCCCGACCCACGCGGCCGGTGCCGGGAAAACCCCAGGTTAGCGCCGAACCGGCGGACGGCCCCACGGCACCGCCGGTAGGGTGCGCCTGCGTGACCAACCCCCACGCCACCCCGGCCGCCGGCTTCGTGGACGCCACCCGAGCCTCCTACGACGCCATGGCGGAGCCCTTCACCGACTTCTGCGGCGACTGGCTGGCCGGCCGCCCTCTGGACCGTGCCCTCGTCACCGCCTTCGCCGAGCTGGTACGGGCGCAGGGCAGCGCGCCGGTCGCCGATGTCGGCAGCGGACCCGGCCACATCACCGCCCGGCTCCATGACCTCGGCCTGCCGGTCTTCGGGATCGACCTCTCGCCCCGCATGGTGGCGCTGGCCCGCCGGACGCATCCGCACCTGCGGTTCCACGTGGGTTCGATGACGTCCCTTGACCTTCCGGACGAGACGCTCGGCGGGATCAGCGCCCTGTACTCGATCATCCACGTACCGGACGATCACCTGTCCGCCGTCTTCGCCGAGTTCCACCGCGTCCTCGCGCCCGGCGGCCACGTACTGCTCGCCTTCCAGTCCGGCGACGAGGACGGCCACCTGCACCTCAGGGAGCGCTTCGGCCAGGACATCTGCCTCGACTACTACTGGCGCACCCCGGACACCGTGGCCGCGCGCCTGACCGAGTCCGGTCTCCAGCCCGTGGCCCGGTTCCTGCGCGAGCCCGACGAGGAGGAGAAGCGCCCCCGTGCCTTCGTTCTGGCCCGCCGGCCGCCGGCGTGACGGCTACACCGCGCTGACCGCCGACAACCGGTGCACATCGCGTGCCGTCCCCGTCACCCCCGACAGGAACCCCTGCGCCCGCGGCGAGGCGTTCTCCGTCAGCCAGGCGGGGTCGATGTCGCACACCGCCACCCGCACCTGAGTACCGGCGAGCGCGAGGGGCAACGTGTGCACGACCGTCGACGGGAAGCTCAGCACCGTACGGCCGATGGGGCCGCGGCGGGCGATCAGCTCCAGCGGAAGGTCCGGGCGGACGATCTCCAGTCCCGTCTCCACCGCCAGCCGGTGGAGCTTCTCCGGGCTCTCCCGCCGGTGGGCGAAGTAGCGGGTCGCCCCGTGGGCCTTGGCCAGGGCGCGGACGGCCTCCAGATAGCGGTCGCCGTCGACCACGCCCGTCTCCACCAGTGACGTACCGACCATGTCGGCGCCCTTGGTGATGCGGGGCGGGCCGAAGCGGGCGCGGGTCCAGGCGAAGGTGTTCGCGGTCACCGTCACGCCCGCCGGTGTCTCCTCCATCGGCATGGAGGAGAAGATCTCCACCGTCCGCCGTCCGCTCGGCGTCAGACGCCGGCGCGCCGAGGACGACACGGGAGCGAAGACCAGGTCACGCGGGCCCGGGCGGCCGCCCTTGCGGTGCCACCGCACGAGCCGCTCACCGCGGGCCAGCTGGGCGACGAACTCCATCGTCGCCGTGCCGTCGTCGACGACGACCAGGTCACGGGCCCGGGTGATGGTCAGCAACAGCTGGACGTAGCGCGAGAAGGGGTCGCCCATCACCACCCGGCGGGCCCGGCGCAGGAGCGGGGTGAGGCCGCCGACGGTCTGGAACGGGGCCGCCGGGCCGCCCCGCGCCTCCTCCCAGCGGACCTCGTGGCCCTCCTCGCGGGCCAGTTCCGACATGCGGCGCAGCTGGCCGCGGGTCATCGGATCGATCGGGGACAGCACCACGAGCGTGAGCCCCGCGCCCAGCGCATGCTCGCGCGCATGCGCCCACTCCAGCACGTTCAGCAGCTGTACCGGACTCTCGACGAACGCGAGTGTGTGGGGGCCGGCTGACCCGGCGCGGGGGCTCATCGGCGTACGACCGTCCCGTCGTCAGGGGTATGGACGTGTAAGGCGTTCAGGGCTGTCAGACCGCGACCGGCTCGCCCGCCGCCGCGGCGATCTCCGCCTCGGCGACCACACCGGTGACGCGGCGCAGCTTCTTCATCGGGGCCAGCTCGGACTCGTAGACCTTCTTGACGCCGTCACCGAGGGAGGACTCGATGGTGCGGATGTCGCGGACCAGGCGCGTGAGGCCCTGCGGCTCCACGGACGCGGCCTGGTCGGAGCCCCACATGGCGCGGTCGAGGGTGATGTGGCGCTCGACGAAGCAGGCGCCCAGCGCGACGGCGGCCAGGGTGGTCTGCAGGCCCGTCTCGTGGCCGGAGTAGCCGATCGGGACGTTCGGGTACTCCCGCTCCAGGGTGTTGATGACCCGCAGGTTGAGCTCCTCGGCCTTCGCCGGGTAGGTCGAGGTGGCGTGGCAGAGCAGGATGTTCTCGCTGCCCAGGACCTCGACCGCGTGGCGGATCTGCTTGGGGGTGGACATGCCGGTGGAGAGGATGATCGTGCGGCCCGTGGCGCGCAGGGCGCGCAGCAGCTCGTCGTCCGTGAGGGAGGCCGAGGCGACCTTGTGGGCGGGTACGTCGAACTTCTCCAGGAAGGCGACGGCCTCGGTGTCCCACGGGGAGGCGAACCAGGCGATGCCCTTCTTCTTGCAGTAGGCGTCGATCTGGGCGTACTCCTCCTCGCCGAACTCCACGCGGTGGCGGTAGTCGATGTACGTCATCCGGCCCCAGGGCGTGTCGCGCTCGATGTCCCACTGGTCGCGCGGGGTGCAGATCTCGGGCGTGCGCTTCTGGAACTTGACGGCGTCGCAGCCGGCCTCGGCGGCGGCGTCGATCAGCTTGAAGGCGTTCTCGATGTCGCCGTTGTGGTTGATGCCGATCTCGCCGGTGATGTAGACGGGGCGGCCGGGGCCGGCCTCGCGGGGACCGAGCGTGCGGATGCGGGAGTTGGTGCTCATGACAGGGGATGTCCTTACCTGGTGAGGGAATCGAGAGAGGGGCCGAGGATCCAGCTGGCGATCTCTCGGATCGCGCCGTCGCCACCGGGGACGGTGGTGACCGCGCGTGCGGCGCCGCGTACGACGTCGTGGGCGCTCGCGACCGCCACGGGCCAGCCGACGAGGGCGAAGCACGGGAGGTCATTGACGTCGTTGCCGACGTAGAGCACGCGCTCCGGCGCGATGCCCTGCTCCTCGCACCACTGCTTCAGCGCGAGGTCCTTGCGGTCGATGCCGTGCAGCACCGGGAGCTTGAGCTTCCGGGCCCGGGCGGCGACCACAGGGTTCTGTTCCGTGGACAGGATCAGCATCTTCAGGCCGCTCCTGCGGAGCGCCGCGATGCCGAGACCGTCCCCGCGGTGCACGGAGACGAACTCCCGTCCGTCGGAGTCGACCAGCACCCGGTCATCGGTCTGGGTGCCGTCGAAGTCGAGTACGACCGCGTCGATGTCGTCGGCGGTCGGGAGGGCTCCGGGCCGGTCCGCGTCGAAGAGCGGCGCCAGCGCGCGGGCCCGTGCGAGGTCGTGCGGGTCGTCGATCTCCAGGACGCGCGCCGGGTCGGTGCGCACCAGCTCGGTGTGGCCGAAGAAGCGGTGCTGGTGCTTTCGGAAGCCCGCCGCGTCCATGGCGTAGGCGGCGCCGGTCTCCAGCAGGTCCTGGGGGCGGTCCTGGCGGCGCGGGCGGAAGGACTTGTCGTGGTTGACGCCGTAACCGCCGGTCGTCTCTTCGGAGTTGACCTCGTCGTCGGCATCCCGCCAGATGAAGCCGTGGAACGGCGCCACGGTCACCGCCGTGTCCGCCCCGTTCTCCACGAGGGCGGCGGCGACGCCGTCCACGTCCTCGCGGACGATGAAGGGGCTGGTGCACTGAACGAGCAGCACCACGTCGACCACCGCCCCGTGGCGGGCCTCGTGCGCGTCCATGGCGTGCAGCACGGCCGCCTCGGAGGTCGCGGTGTCCCCGGCGATGGTGGCGGGCCGCAGCACCACCTCGGCGCCGGCCTCGCGGGCGGCGGCGGCGATGGCCTGGTCGTCGGTGGAGACGACGACGTCCGTGACGAGCCGCGCGGCCCGGCACTCGCGCACCGCGCGGGCGACCAGCGGCACACCGCCGACAGGGGCGAGGTTCTTCGCGGGCACGCCCTTGGAGCCGCCGCGCGCGGGGATCACCGCGAGCACCCGGCGCACCGCAGCGCCTCGGCCCGCTTCCGGGTGGGACATGGGGTCTACTCCTTGGGCAGGTGTCTCGGGGCGGCTCACAGCTCCCCCATCCGCCGGATGACGGGCGCCACGCGCTGCACGCCGTGCCGGTAGGCGCCGCGCGCCGCCCGGCGCACGACCTGCCGGACCGGTCCGGGCTCCTTGTCGGCGGCGGGCGCGCCGGGCAGCGGGGTGCCGTCCGGGCCGAGGTGGTGGCGGGCGAGGATGCCGGGCAGGTAGCCGGGGGCGGTGGCGGGCGTGTAGTACGGGGTCAGGGGCGGCAGTCCGCCGGGGCGGTCCAGCAGCTTGGCGATGCGTTCGCGCGCCGCGTCGAAGGCCCGCTCGTAGCTGCCGTCCGCCACGACGCCCTGCCGGGCGACCCACTCCTCGTCGGGCACCGGGCGGTGTCCGGCGTCGAGCTGGTCCCAGGAGGCGAGGCAGCCGGAGCCGACGAAGTGGTGGTTGCCGAGCGCCTCGCGCACGCCGAGGTCGGTGAGGACGACCGTCGGGATGCGCCGGTGCAGCGACTCCAGGGCGGCGGTGGAGCTGATGGTGACCAGCAGGTCGGTGCGGTCGAGCACCTCGCCCATGTGGCCGTACACCAGGCGGAAGTTGGGCGGCAGGTCCTGCTTCTGCGCCAGCTTCTGGTAGGGCAGCTCCTCGATGTGCGTGGTGTGTTCGCCCGGCTTGGAGCGCAGCTTCAGCAGCACCTCGCGCTGGGGGTGCCGGCGGGCGTGCTGGACCAGCCGGTTCAGCAGGTACGTACGGTCCCTGCGGTTCTCCGGCACGGAGGGCTGGGCGGCGAAGACCACGGTGTAGGGGTCGTGCTCGCCGGTGTAGGCGGCACCGCCGAGGAACGGCAGCGCGACCTCGGTCACCGACGAGGCGTCGGTGCCGACCCCCTCGTACACGGCGCGGAAACGGTCCGCGTCCTGGCGGGAGTTGGCGAGGACGAGGTCGGCGCCGTGCCGCAGCAGCAGGCCGTCGGCGAGCTTCTCGTAGACGACGCCGACGTAGCCGGTGACGACGACGGGCCGCGAGGTGCGGTCCTCCCAGACGCGCTTGAGGCCGTGCAGCATCGCCTGCACTCCGCCGCCGACCAGGGCGAGGACCAGGATGTCGTACGGCTCCTCGCCCATCGTCCGCAGGAACTCGACCGCGGTCACCTCGCGGAGGGAGTCCGCCTGGACGCCGACTTCCTGAAGCTGACGGGGGGTGGGAGTCGCACGGCCACGCAGGAGATATCCGTCCAGGTGGATGTCCGAATCATCCGGGGCAATACGGTTCGCGGTGAGCGCGCCCCATTTCCACCGGGTGTCGGAATCCGCGAGGACGGCGATCCGCCGTGACTTCGTTGCACTTGCTGGCACACCGAAGACGCTAGGAAGCCATTTCTAGGTTCCGCCCAACCCGAATGCAACAAACGGTTAACAGCACATCGCCGAATGGCGAATCAGGCCGTCCGGCGTCCACAAAAGCGTCCGCTTCACGGCCCCGCCACATCTCGTTCACCCGGCGTCAAATCACAGGTAAAGACGAAGGCCGGGGTTCCGCCTAGCGTCAGGTGTGTGCTCAAGCTCTCCGTCATCGTGCCGTTCTACAACGTGCAGCAATACGTCCCCGATGCCCTGAGGAGTCTGCGCGCGAACGCGCGTGAGGACTTCGAATTCATTCTCGTCGACGACTGCTCGACCGACGGGACCCCGGACATCCTCGCGCGCGCGGAGCGCGAGCTGCCGGGGGCGGTGCTGGTCAGACACGAGCAGAACGGCGGCCTGGCGACCGCCCGCAACACCGGCATCGACCGGGCACGCGGCGAGTACCTCACGTTCCTGGACGGTGACGACTGGCTCGCCCCCGGCTACTACGCCCAGTTGGTCGCCAGGATCGAGGAACTGGGCTGCGACTTCGTACGCACCGACCATGTGCAGTGCACCGCGCGGGCCCGCTCCGTGCACCGGGTGCCGTACGGCCGGCGCAACACGGTGCTGAACCCGCGCGAGGCCATCCTGCCCGCCCACCGGACCACCTCCGTCGACTACGCCTACGCCTGGGCGGGCATCTACCACCGCCGGCTGGTCGACCGCGGCCTGCTGCACTTCACCGACGGGCTGCGCACGGCCGAGGACCGGCCGTGGATCTGGAAGCTGCACCGGGAGGCGGAATCCTTCGCGGTGACCGGACTGCTCGGTGTGTTCTACCGGCGCGGAGTGTCCTCGTCGCTGACGCAGATCGGGGACGCCCGGCAACTCGATTTCATTCGCGCGTTCGACCAGGTCATCCAGGAAACCGCCGAGGATCCGGACGCGAAGAATCTGCTGCCGAAGGCCATGCGCACCTATTGCGCCATCATTTCCCACCATCTTGGCTCCATCGAAAGGTTCGAGCCGACCGTGGCCAGAAAACTGAAGTCGATGAGCACCGCCGCGCTGCGGCGCATGCCGCAGGACGCGCTCGACGAGGTGCTCGACTCGATGGACGCCGAGCGCGCCACGCGGCTGCGCCGGCTGCGCCGCCGTCCGGTTCCGGCGACGGAGGTGGCGGCGTGACCACGCAGATCTTCATGGCGTCGACGCTGTACGGCACCGCCACGCTCGCCGCCGCCCTCGACGCCGGCTGCTTCGCCCCCGCCGACCGGCGGATCCTGCTGGTCTCCAACAACGCGACGAATCCGGAGACGGCCCCGGCCGTGAACGAGATGCCCGGGTTCGAGCATCTGCGGGGGCGGTTCGACGACGTCGTGTCGTGGAACGAGGCCATCTTCCCCTTCCATCCGGGCGGTTGGTCGCCGCGCATGGACGACGTGCCCATGTGGGAACGGTACTTGCGGCTGGCCTGGCGGCTCGGCGACGACGACGTGGCACTCGCCGTGGAGTCGATCCAGGTGCACCCGGCGCTGGGTGTGGCGCAGATCTTCCCCGAGGCGCCCGTCACGGTCTACGCGGACGGCCTGATGAGCTACGGCCCCACCCGCAACAAGATCGACCCGCTGGTCGGCACGCGCATCGAGCGGCTGCTCCACCTGGACCTGGTGCCGGGGCTCAGGCCGCTGCTGCTGACCGAGTTCGGTGTGGAGCCGGAGGTCGTGCCGACGGCCGCGTTCACCAAGGTGCTCGCCGAACTGGTCGACACCGGCGCCGATCTGCCGTACGCCAAGGAATCCGAGGAGCCCGCGCTGCTGCTCGGCCAGTACCTGTCCGCGCTGAACATCCTCTCCGCCGAGCAGGAGGAGAACCTGCATGTGCGGATGCTGAAGGGCGCCGTCAACCTGGGTCACACCCGCGTGGTGTTCAAGCCGCACCCCTCGGCCCCGGCCCGTTTCACCCGCACCCTGGAGCAGGAGGCCGACCGGCTCGGCGTCGACCTCACCGTCCTGGACACCCCGGTCCTGGCCGAGGTGCTGTACCAGCGGATGCGTCCGGAGCTGGTCGTCGGCTGCTTCTCCACCGGCCTGCTCACCGCGTCCGCGCTGTACGGCCTGCCGGTCGCCCGGGTCGGCACCGACACGCTGCTGGACCGGCTGACGCCGTACGAGAACAGCAACCGCGTCCCCGTCACCATCGTCGACGCGCTGCTGCCCGAGCTGACCGACCGCGCGGCCGTGCACGAGCAGCGCCCGAGCATGGACACCGACGCGCTCGCCGAGCTGGTACGGGTGGTCGGGTACGCGATGCAGCCGAAGATCCTGCCGGAGCTGCGGGCCGAGGCCGAGCAGTACCTGACGGACCGGCTGGACGAGCACACCTGGCGGTACTTCAAGAAGAAGCGGCTGACATCACTGGGGCTGCCGGGCGGGGTGCCGGCCCAGCTGTCGTTCCTGCCGCGCAACGCGGCCGTGCGCCGGATGGCGCGCAAGGCACGCAATCTCAAGCGCGCCGTGCGCAGGAAGTGAAGCGCAACGGGGAAGACCTGCTTCCGCAGCGGAGTGTTCGGGCGGGGTTAACAAAGTCTCCATAGCTTCCCCGAATGGTACAAACAGCTTTCACGCCCGGCCCGTTCGACGACTCGGCGGGCGGGCGCAGATGACGCAGCAGGACATCCGCCCGTCCGCGCCGGCTCCCCTGGCCCTCGCGCCGGTGGAGCCGGCCCGGCGGGCACTGGTCTCGTACGTGCTGCCCGTCTACAACGAGCAGGACGGCATCGCGGCGTTCCACGCCGAGCTGACGGCCGCGCTCGCCGGCCGTGCGGAGCTCGACTTCGAGCTGATCTACGTCAACGACGGCTCCTCCGACGGCTCGCTCGCCCTCCTCAAGGACCTCGCGGAGCACGACGGGCGGGTCCGGGTGGTCGACTTCGCCCGCAACTTCGGGCACCAGATCGCCATCACCGCGGGCCTGGACCTGGCCCGCGGCGACGCGGTGATCGTCATGGACACCGACCTGCAGGACCCGCCGCGGGTCAGCCTGGAGCTGGTGGACGCCTGGCTGGAGGGCGCCGAGATCGTGCACGCGCGCCGCCGCAGCCGGCGGGACACCGCGTTCAAACGGGCCACCGCCCACCTGTACTACCGCGTCCTGCGCGCCTCCACGGACGTGGACATCCCGCTGGACACCGGGGACTTCCGGCTCCTCGACCGACGGGTCGCCGACGAGCTGCGCAAGTACCGCGAGCGCAGCCGCTTCGTGCGCGGCATCGTCGCCTCCATGGGCTACCGCCAGAGGGAGGTGGCCTTCGACCGGGACGAGCGCTTCGCCGGCCAGACGAAGTACCCGCTGCGCAAGATGGCCCGCCTGGCCGTCGACGGGGTGACCAGCTTCTCCACCGCCCCGCTGAAGATGATCACGCGGCTGGGCTTCGGGGTGCTCGTGCTGTCGCTGCTCGGCATCCTCTACGCGCTGTTCATGAAGTTCTTCCGGCCCGACATCACCGTCTCCGGCTGGACGATGCTGATGGTCGTGGTGCTGTTCCTGGGCGGCACCCAGATGCTGTCCCTGGGGGTCATCGGCGCGTACATCGGGCGCATCTACAGCGAGGCGCAGGGGCGTCCGCTGTACCTCGTGCGCGAGGTGATCGGCGCGGACCAGCGGGAGCGGTCCCATGACGACGACTGAGACCCCGGCCGGGACCGTCCCGGCCCGGGGAACCCTGCGGCAGCTGCTGCGCTACACCCTGATCGGCGGCAGCGGCGTCGCGCTCGACCTGCTGCTCTTCCTGCTGCTGCACAACTCGGCGGGCCTGGACGAGCAGATCGCCAACGCCGTCAGCACCACGCTCGGCATCACCAACAACTTCGTCCTCAACGCGCTGTTCACCTTCGAGCGGCGCGACCGGATCGTCCTGCGCTTCCTGCGCTTCTACGCCGTCGGGCTGACCGGGATCGCCCTGACGAACCTGCTCTTCCTCGTCTTCACCGACTCACTGGGGATCGACGCCGACCTCGTCAAGGCGGGTTCGCTGCCGCTGGTTCTGGCGCTCCAGTTCGTGCTCAACAGAAAGTGGAGCTTCGCATGAACCTCGGCATCATCGGCGCGGGCGCCACCGGGCTGACCGCCGCCTGGGACGCCGTACGCGCCGGCCACCGGGTCACCGTGCTGGAGGCGGCCGGCGAACTGGGCGGGCTGGCCTCCTCGCTGGAGGTGGGCGGCGTGCCGCTGGAGCGCTACTACCACCACATCTTCCGCAGCGACCGGGACATGATCGCCCTGATCGGGGAGCTGGGGCTCGGGGACGCGCTGCGCTTCCACAAGCCGACGACGGGCATCTTCCGCGGCGGGCAGCTGATCGACTTCACCACTCCGCTCGACATGCTGCGCTTCCCGGAGTTCTCCCCGCTGGACGCGGTGCGGTTCGCCGGGTCGTCGGCGGTGCTGAAGGCGGTGCGGGGCGGGGAGCGGTTCAACGACCGTACGGCCTTGGCCTGGTTGCGCCGGTGGGCGGGCCGCAGGGCGACGGCGGCGATCTGGGAGCCGCTGCTGCGCGGCAAGTTCGGCGACCGGGCGGAGCGGGTGTCGATGGCGTGGCTGTGGGCCCGTATCCACTGCCGTACGTTCGAACTCGGCTATGTGGACGGCGGGTTCGAGCGGGTGTACGCGGCGCTGCGGGACGGTGTGGAGGAGCGGGGCGGCAAGGTGGAGTTCGGCAAGGCGGTTCAGTCCATACGGCAGGACGAGCTGGCGTCGGTGCGCTGCGCCGACGGCTCGGTGTACGAGTTCGACCAGCTGATCGTCACCACTCCGCAGCCCGCCTTCGCCAGGGCGGCCGGGCTGCCGGCCGACGACACGGTCTGGAAGAACCAGTACCTGGGGGCGACCTGCTTCGTGCTGGAGCTGGACCGCAGCGTGATCCCGTACTACTGGCTCAACATCAACGAGCCGGACTTCCCGTTCCTCGCGGTGGTCGAGCACACGAAGATGATCGACCCGTCCGTGTACGGCGGCCGGCACATCGTCTACGTGGGCAACTACGTGGAGCGCGACGACTGGCGGTTCACGACCGAGCCGGCCGAGCTGCTGACGGCGTTCCTCCCGTACCTGCGGCGGATCAATCCCGCCTTCGACGAGTCCTGGATCAAGAACTGGCACTTCTCGAAGGCCGGCTTCGCACAGCCGGTGGTGACGCCGGAGTACCGCTCCCTGATCCCGCCCCACGACACGCCGATGAGCCGGGTCACGCTGGCGACGATGGCCCAGATCTATCCGCAGGACCGGGGGCAGAGCTACTCGGTGGCCCTGGCGAGGAAGGTGACGGCCGCACTGGGGCTGCGCTGATCCGGGCACCGGCCGCCCGCCTCGGCCGACCAGGCGGTGACCGCCCTTGGGACTCCGCCCCAAAGCCCCGGCGGGCCCTGGTCGGTCGCCTCCTGGCCGACCGAGACGGGTGGGTGGGCAACACCCCCTCAGTCGCGCCGTACGCACAGCACCGTCTTGGTGCCGGTGCTCGCGGGTGGGCAGTCGTACACGGCGGTGATCCGGCGCCAGAGGGCCGGGTCGATCTTGCCGGGGCGGAACCAGGTGCGGTCCAGGACCGCGTAGGGCGCCGGGGTGTGGTCGACGCAGCCGGCGTTCTCACGGAAGGAGGGCAACTGGGCGACGTCGGGGAGGTAGCGGGTGCGCTGGAGGAACGTGGCGATCGGGTAGCGGCAGCGGGCCGGGTGGTCGACGTAGTACGTCGTGTCGCCGAAGGCGAGGTAGAGGACGGGCGCGTCCGCCGGCATCTCGGCGCGCAGCCGGTCCGCCTCCGCCTCGGTGCGCCGCATCTCGGCCAGGTACTCGGCGCTGGTCATTCTGACCTTGCCGTACTGCACCAGGTGCGGGGCGCCGGGCCAGCTGCTAGCGGCCAGGCAGACCACGCCGGTCAGGGCGAGCAGCCACACCGCGCGTGCCGGGCGGCGCCGGCTCCGCGCACGGAACGTGTCCACCGCCGCCGCGAACATGGCGAGAAGGGCCAGCGTCCCGGCCACGCCGGGGCGTTGCAGCTCGGTCGGCGCCTGCGCGTACAGCACCGGCAGCGCCCCGTACAGCAGTGACACCGCGCCGAAGCACCACGGGGGCGAGCGACGGGCGCCCCCGACCGCCAGCCCCCACACCGCCGCGGCCAGCACCGGCATCTGGGCGCCGTGGTACAGGAACCAGTTGCCCTGCACGATCACGACCGCCTGGGCGGCGAGGCCGATGACCAGGGTCAGCACAAGCAGTTCGGTGCGGCGGGCCCGGCCCTGCGAACGGGTCAGGACCAGCAGCAGCGCGCCCGGCAGGAGCAGCAGCACCGGGCTGACCACGGCCCGGTCGGCCAGGAAGTCCACCGAGCGTTCGAGGACGAAGGACGGGCGGATGCCGGTGCGGCTGAGGGCCGACTGGTTGATCTGCGGCATGTCCTCGGTCCACTGCCACTCGTGGGACCCGGCGAGCAGGCTCAGCCCGAACAGGGCCAATGCCGTGGGGACCGCGACAAGGGTGACCCTCAGCGCCCGGCCCCGGTCCACGGCGTACACGAGCAGCACCCCGATCGCGGCCGTGGCTGCGGTGGAGTACTTCATCATCACCGCGAGGCCGAGGGGCAGGGCGGCGAGCAGGGCCGCCGGCCACGGACGCGGTGGGCCCAGTGCCGCGGCGATCGCGAACACCGTCAGCACCGCCGCCGCCCACTCCGGCTGGAGGAAGTCGTTGCGGGGGGCCAGCGCGAGGGCGAGGCCGACCGAGCCCGCGGTGAGGGCCGCCTCGCGGCCGGTGACCCGGCGCAGCAGCGTCGCGTACAGGGCGCAGGCGGCCGCGGCGGCGAGCAGCACGCCCGCCGCGGCCATCAGGGTCTCGCGCGTCGTCGTATCGCCGAAGGAGGTGAGGCGGTCGAGGATCGCGATGAACCAGCGGTAGAAGAACGGCCGGTGGGTGAAGACCTCGGACGGGGAGTAGCCGGCCGCCCTGCCGCTGCGCAGGGCGGCGAGGACGTAGTGCAGGTCGCCGGTGAGCCGCCGCGTGGCCACGGTGTACACCACGGCCGCCGCGGCGGGCAGGGCGACCACCGGCCACCACAGGGGTGACCGGCGGACGCTGGGCCCGGCCGTGGCGGGCGCGTCGGCCAGGGCGGTCGGCACGGCTCAGCCGCCCAGGATGATGCGCAGGTCGGCGGCGTTGGCCTCGGTGACCTTCCACAGCTCCTGCTGCCGGCCGTGCACGTCGGCGACGGTCGCCGCGTGGTCGGCGAGCAGGTCCCGGGCGCGTTCCACGAGCCGGGCGGCCAGGTGGCGGTCGTGCACGGACACGCCCCACTCGGGCCGGTCGATGTCCCGCAGGAAGTACGCCATCTTCGGGTGCGAGATCAGGCTGATGATGGGTGTGCCGACGCCGAAGGGGATCATCCCGGCGTGGCCGCGCATGCCGATCACCAGCTTGGTGCGGGCGTACAGGTCGCGGATCTCGTCGTTCTCGAAGTCGTACATCGGGATGACGGGCATCGAGATGCCGTGCTCACGGCGCAGGTCGAAGGCGATCTTCTCGTCGTCGAGCGAGTGCGCCACACACCGCACCTCGGCGAGCTCGCCGAGGTCGCGGACGGCCTGGGCCATCTGGGCCAGGAAGTAGCCGTAGTCGTGGCCGAAACGCAGACCGGCCCGGTCGTAGGCGGCGTTGATCAGGATGGTGTCGTCGCGGTGGAGCGGGTCCCGCCAGCCCGGCACGAGCTGGCGGCTGACCGTGGTGGGGCACGGCTGGAAGCGCACCTTGTCGTGCAGGCGGGCGGGCAGCATGGCGCGCACCTTCTCGATCGAGCCGTGGTTGCGCAGCCCGAAGAAGGCGGACTTCTCCACCAGCAGACGCAGTGACGAGCGGAAGCGCTCGGCCCGGTACGACTGGCCGTCGAAGGCGTTGAAGCCGACCGCGAAGACGGCGATCGGCACGTCGATGCCGGCCAGGTGTTCGTCGGGCACGTTCCACTGCCAGGCGCTGTTGCCGTTGGGCATGGTGTCCGGGATGAACAGCCCGCCACCGCCGATGACCAGGCCGCGCCGGGCGTTGACGCGGTCCAGGGCGGCCTTGTCGAACAGGCGGTGGGCGTGGACGGAGTGCCAGCGGCGGGAGGTGGTGTCGGGGCCGAAGGACAGCCGCACGGTCTCCGGGAGCAGTTTGTCGCCCGCGTTGCCCTGCCGGTCCATGTAGAAGGCGACGTGGGCGAGCTGCTGGTCGGCGGCGCCCTGTTCCTGGGCCGGTATGGCGGCGGCGCGCTGCGCCCACAGTCGGCTTGAGCGGTGGGTGGGGTCGACGGAGATGCCGGCCGTGGCGTACTTCAGCGCCTCGGTGTGGTCGCCGTGCACCCAGGCCATCTGGGCGAGGCGGGCGTAGGCGGTGGCGGCCCGGTTGGGGGCGGCGGTGGCCATCAGCAGCTGCGCCTTGGCCTCCTCGTAGCGGGAGACGCTCATCAGGGCGTGCCCGAGCACCTCGTGCGGCCAGGCCTCGTCCAGCGGGATGCGGACACTGCTGAGGATGTCGACGGCGTCCTGGTAGTCGCCGGCCGCGATGTGCGCGGCGGCCACCTTGCGGGCGCACTCCACGTTCCCGGTGCGCTTCACGTGCGGGGTGCCGTAGTGCACGAGCAGGTCGTGGTGGAGGCCGCCGGGCCGTTCCAGGTAGGCGGCGTGGAAGTCGGCGTCGGACAGGTCGTACGACCGCCAGACCTCCTCCGCCTGGCTGTAGCCGGCCTCGCCGCCCTGCCACGGCTTGTGCCGGCCGGTGAAGTGGAGGATCGCGGTGTCGTCGGGGACGGGCAGGTCGCCGGACAGGCGTCGCTTGACGAAGTTGTAGCGCGCATCGAGGCGGATGAAGTCGCCGTCGAGGACGGCGTTGAGGATGCCCTGGTCGTGCTTGTCGAGTTCGTAGTCGCCGCTGCGTCCGGTGGCGTCGAGCTTGGCGCAGAACGCGTCCGACAGGTACTCGCGCTGGATGACGAGCAGCCCGGAGTTGAGCTTGTGCTGTCCGTAGAAGAACTGCGGGACGGCCGCCAGCCCCTCGCGCAGCTTGAGGAGCTCGCCCAGGTCGCCGAGGACGACCATGTCGGTGTCGAGGGTGATGACCGTGTCGTACTCGCGCAGCCGGAAGACGTCGAGGATGAAGTACGCCTTGCGGACCAGGTAGTTGTCCTGGTCGCCCTTCTGGTACGAGTCGTAGTGCGTGTCGTTGACGCGGCGCAGCACGATGCGCGGGTGCAGGGCGCGGATCCGGGCGATGGAGCCGGGGCGCAGGTCGTCGTAGAGGACGACGAAGTCCTCGCACACGCCCGGGTTGGACAGGGCGAGGCTGCGCAGCAGGACGAGGAAGCCGGGCAGGTAGTTCTCGTCGACGTAGGACGCGAAGGCGATGCGCCGCTTGCCGGTGAGGGCGTGCGCCGAGGGGGCGGGCGCCGGGGCCTCGGCGGGAGAGGTGATGGTCATCGCAGGGAGATCCTCATGTCGGTCACGCGCTGGGCCCGCTGCATGACCCATTCCTTCTCGCTGGTGTATTCGTGCACGGACGTGATGGGCATCTTCATCGCTTCCTGCACGCGGTAGGCGCCGGACTCGTAGAAGTCGAAGCCGATCAGGTCGAGGGTCGGGCTGACGTCCAGGAAGTCCAGCAGCCACAGCATGTTGAAGCCGGTGGTGGGGATGCCCGACCAGGCGTCGGCGCCGAGCCTGCCGATGTTGCGGACGGGCCAGCGCAGCGACTCGTCGCCGAGGTACGTCTGGGCGCCGGGGACGAGGCGGGTGCGCAGCGACCACTTCCAGTCGCCGGAGATTCCGCCGAAGACCAGCCGGGTGGTGACCTGCTGGTCCCAGTTGAAGCCGTGCTTGTGGATGGTGGCGTGGATGTCCGTGCGGCTGCCGGTGTGCTTCGGGTCGATGCGGTACGAGTTGAAGCGCACGACCAGGTCGTAGGCGTCGATCTCGGCCCCCATCGAACTCGCGCCGACCCGGCCGGAGTTGGCGATCAGGCAGACCGACTTGCCGGCGATCTGGTTGCGGAACTCGCCGAGGCTGATCCACTGCACGCCGCCGATCGTCGGGTCGGCGACGGGGCCGCGCATCCGGCTGCGGCGCTGCTCGGCGTAGAGGGCGAGGGCCTCGGTGAGCGCGGGCAGGTCGGCGCCGGGGACGGCGGTGCGCAGGTCGAGGTACTGGCTGAGCAGTTCCTGCCGGTCGGCGACCGGGGCTTCGTCGGCGGCGAGCCGCAGGAGCGCTCCCACGAGCCGGGGCTCGGCCTCCGCCCAGTCACCGACGGCGTGCGCGGCGAGGCCCTCGGCCCAGACGTCGGTGGCGGGACCGCGGGTGAACTCCTCGGCGCGCGGGCACTGCCGTCGCAGCAGGGCGTGCAGCTCCCGTTCCTTCTCGGCGGCGATGCGCAGGCCCGCGACGCGGGCGCGGACGCCGAAGCCGTCGTCGTCGGTGAGCGCGAGGTAGCGCTCGTACGCGTCCACGGCCTCCGTCTCGTCACCGAGGGCTTCGAGGAGCCGGGCGCGCAGCCGCCAGCCGGCGCGGGAGTTCTTCCGCTCGGCGAGGACGGTGTCGCTGATGACGAGAGCGAGGTTCAGTTCGTCGTCGTAGCCGCACTCCAGCGCCTTGTTGGCGACGGCGAGCAGCGCGTCGAGCAGTTCGTTGGAGATCGCCGCGGCGGGGGTCGCCGCGCCCTTCACGGCCCGTTTGAGGAGGGCGGTGGCACCGGCCGGGGCGGGTGCGGGGGCGGCGGTGTGGTGGGTGCCCCATACGACCAGCAGCTTCCTCAGCTGCTCGGCGAGCTCGGTGCGGCGACGGTCGACGCTGCCGACGAGTTTGCCACTGTGTACTGCGCAGGCGCGCAGGCAGTCGTCCAGCCCCCCTCCACGCACACGTGCACGTCTGTTCTGGACCCTCGTCATGGCACTCCTGGTTTGGCCAAATTCAAGGCTGTATTTGCATCAGCGTTGGTTGCGTTTCCTGCACGGTGGGGGGATGTCGAGAAAATTAGGAAACCAAAACGACATCGAGGTGAACTCGTCGGAACCGCGTGACGAATCGTTGGCCGCCCGACCAGGGCCTGCCTGAGAAGCGGGCTAGCGTGCTGGGGAACCCACAGGCACATCCGCATCACCCGTCGGGGGGATCTCGTGACCAGCATGACCGTCCGCCCGGTGGCCGACGTGCCCGACCTGCCCCCGGGGCCGGAGCCGGTACGGCCGCGCCGGGAGAGCCGGCTGCGCGCCCTGGACGGGCTGCGGCTGGTGGCCGCGCTGATGGTGGCGGCGTACCACTACGGCGGTCGCGGCGGTGAGGTCACCGAGGCCTGGGGCAGCTCGCCGGGGCGGCAGTTCCCCACGCTGCACACCTTCTTCGCCTACGGCTGCCTGGGCGTCCAGGTCTTCTTCGTGATCAGCGGGTTCGTGATCTGCATGAGCGGCTGGGGGCGGCCCCTGAAGTCGTTCTTCGCCTCCCGCGCCTCCCGGCTGCTGCCCGCCTACTGGGTGGCGGTCGTGCTCGTGACGGCGGTGTTCGCGCTGCCGATGGTCGCCTACGAGGCGGTGTCGCCGAGCGACGCGCTGGTGAACATGACCATGCTGCAGATGCCGCTGGGCGTGGACCGGGTGCTGGGGGTGTGCTGGACGCTGTGGGCGGAGATCCGCTTCTACGCGCTGTTCGCCCTGTGCGTGGTGCTGCCGGGGGCGAGCCGGCGCCGGGTGATCATGTTCTGCGCCTGCTGGACGCTGGCGGTGGTGATCGCGCAGAGCGCGAACGAACCGCTGCTCGACGTCGTCCTGATGCCCGAGTACGCCCCGTTCTTCATCGGCGGCATCGGCCTCTACCTCGTCCACCGCGACCGGCGGGACGCCTACGCGTGGGGCATCGTGGCGGTGAGCTGGCTGATCGGGCAGCACTACGCGGTGCAGAGCCTGTGGCACGCCCCGGACGCGGGCGGATTCTCCTACCGCTCCTCCTTCGGGATCATGCTCGTGGTGACGTTCGGCTTCGTGGCCGTCGCCGCGATCGCGCTGGGCTGGCTGAGCTGGGCCAACTGGCGCTGGCTGACGGTGGCGGGCGCGCTGACGTACCCCTTCTACCTGGTCCACGAGCACCTCGGCTGGGTGGTGATCCACGCCCTGCACCGCGGCCTGAACCTGCCGTCGGCCGAGACCTTCGCTCTGACGGTCGCGTCGATGCTGTTGCTGGCCTGGCTGCTGAATCGTTACGTCGAGAAGCCGCTCACCCCACGGCTGCGCGCACTGCTCTCCCGCGAGCACTGAGCCTCCACGGGACGTTCAGCCGCGGGACAGTTTTTCCCGCTCCCAGTGAGCAGGCTCGCCTCATGGCAACTGCACAGGCACAATCCGCCGACCAGTACCCCGGCGAGCTGAAAGACGTCAAAGGCTGGTTCCCGCCGCTGGACCAGGTCCTGTTCACCTGGTTCCTCGAACGGCAGAGGACGAACGGCATACGTGGCGACCTGCTGGAACTGGGCGCCTACATGGGCAAGAGCGCGATCCTGCTGGGCCACCACCTGCGGGACGACGAGAAGTTCACGGTGTGCGATCTGTTCGAGAGCGACGCGCCGGACGAGGCGAACCAGGCCGAGTCGACGAAGTCGTACGCCTCGCTCACCCGGCAGGCCTTCGAGCGCAACTACCTCTCCTTCCACGACGCCCTGCCGACGGTGATCCAGGGGCCCAGCTCCGTGATCACCCAGGAGGTCGCGCCCGGCACCTGCCGCTTCGTTCACATCGACGCCTCGCACCTGTACGAGCACGTCGCGGCCGACATCGTGGCGGCCCGGGACATCCTGCTGCCCGAGGGCATCGTCGTCCTCGACGACTTCCGCTCCGAGCACACCCCCGGCGTCTCCGTCGCCACCTGGGAGGCCGTGCTGAGCGGCGGGCTGCGGCCGGTGTGCCTGAGCACCCAGAAGCTGTACGGCACCTGGGGCGACCCCGAGCCGCTCCAGGAGGAACTGCTCGCCATGCTGAGGGAGCGCACGGACTGCGGGCTGAGCGTGCAGTGGGCCGCCGGGCACCGGCTGGTCCGCGCCCGGTCCAAGGGCATGAAGCCGCCGCCGTTCCCGTACTCCCGGCACTACACGGAGCCGAGGCTTCCGGCGGTCCCGTCCCCCCGGCAGGAGAAGGCCCCGCAGCAGTCCCCCCGCCCGCCCCGCTCCCGAGCCCGCCGCCTCGCCGTCGACCTGCTGCCCCCGCTCGTCACCAGGGCAGTACGACGGGCCCGCGCGAGCCGCGCCTAGGGCTTTTCCCGGTCAGGGGATCCCGTACCGCATCCCGATCCCCGCGACGACCAGCGCCAGCCCCTCCTCGAAGTGCCGGTCGTAGTCATCGAAGATCTCCGCGCCCGCCGCGGCCGACAGCGGGAAGTCGGCCATCAGGCGGGCGCGTTCCTCGACGTCATAGCCTTCGCGGCGTTCGCCGGGCAGTGGCTGCACGCCCTGCTCCTCGGTGACGAAGCCGAGGGTGAACAGATACGTCGTCGAGGTCGCCCGGACCGCTTGGGCGAGCGTGAAACCGGCGGCCGTGAACAGGCGCAGGGTGTCCTCCATCTGCTCGGCGTGCTCCAGGCCGGTGAAGCGTGAGCCGCTGAACACCTTCGCGCCGTCGCGGTAACCGAGCAGCGCCGAGCGCAGTCCCCGGTTGGCCTTCAGCAACCGCTCCCGCCAGGAGTCGTCCGGGCCGAGGGGCGTCCCGGCGACCATCCGCCGGTACATCTCGGTGGCCATCTCGTCGAGCAGCGCCTGCTTGTCCTTGAAGTGCCAGTACAGGGCCGGTGCCTTCACGTCCAGTTCCTTGGCGATGGCCCGCAGGGTCAGGCCCTCCAGACCCACCTCGTTCAGCAGCTTCAGCGCCGTGTCCGCGACTCGTCGGCGGTCGAGCGGGGCGCGTCGTTCGGTACTCACGCTTGACAGCTTAACGGCGTTAAGGGCAGGCTCGTGAGCGAGGTGACTTAACAGCGTTAAGGGGAGTGGGCGTATGGACGTGGATGTGCTGATCGTGGGCGCGGGGCCGACGGGCCTGGTGCTCGGCATCGATCTGGCCCGGCGCGGGGTGGACGCGCTCGTCGTGGAGCGGGCGGACGGGCTGTTCCCCGGCTCGCGCGGCAAGGGGATCCAGCCGCGCACCATGGAGGTCTTCGACGACCTCGGCGTGCTGGAGGCGATCCGCGCGGCCGGCGGAAGCTATCCGGTCGGGATGATCTGGCAGGACGGCAGGCGCGTGGGCGAGCACCGGATGTTCGACCCGGCCGAGGCGACGGAGGACTCGCCGTACACGGAGCCGTGGATGGTGCCGCAGTGGCGGACCCAGCAGATCCTGCTGGCGCGGCTGGAGGAGCTGGGCGGAAAGGTGGCGTTCGGGCGGGAGGTGGTGGGGGTGGAGCAGGACGAGGACGACGAGGACGGTGTGACGGCGCGTTTCGTCGCCGGGGAGCCGGTCCGCGCCCGGTACCTGGTCGCGGCCGACGGTGGCCGCTCGGTGGTGCGGCGGTCACTCAGCATCGCGATGACCGGCGAGACGGTGGACCCGAGTCCGATGCTGGTGGCGGACGTACGGATCGCGGGTCTGGACCGCGACAACTGGCACGTCTTCCCGCCGGGCGGGGAGGCGGGCGGCTTCCTGGCGATCTGTCCGCTGGCGGGTACGGAGGACTTCCAGGTGGTGGCCCAGTTCCCGGAGGGTACGGTCGTGGATGTCTCCCTCGGCAGCATCCGCGAGGTCGTCGCCGCCCGTTCCCACCTCGCGCCCGAGGACGTGACGCAGGTGCGCTGGGCCTCGGACTTCCGCCCGCGGGCGGCGTTGGCCGACCGCTTCCGTGCGGGCCGGGTGTTCCTCGCCGGGGACGCGGCGCACGTGCACTCGCCGGCCGGTGGGCAGGGCCTCAACACCAGCGTGCAGGACGCCTACAACCTGGGCTGGAAGCTGGGGGCGGTGCTGCGGGACGGGGCGGAGGCGGCCCTGTTGGACACGTACGAGGAGGAACGGCGCCGGGTGGCCGCCGACATGCTCGGCCTGTCGACGAGCGTCCACCGCGGCGAGACCCGGCGCGGCGAGGCGACCCGGCAACTGGGCCTGGGCTATCGGGAGTCGTCGCTGTCGGAGGAGACTCGTCCGGCCCCTGGCCCGATCCGCGCGGGCGACCGCGCCCCCGACGGCACGGTGAACGGCGTACGCCTCTTCGACGCCTTCCGTGGGCCGCACTGGACGCTGCTCGGCGCGGCGGTGCCCGTCCCGGGGGTACGGGCGCTCCCGGCCGCCCCCGAGTCGTACGGCCCGGGGGTGTTCCTGGTCCGCCCGGACGGCTACGTCGGCTGGGCGGGCGACACGGCCTCAGGGCTCACGGAGTACGCGGCACGGTTCGGTCAGTCGTCACCGTCGAGGAGGGTGTCGACGGAGAGTCCGAGGCTGACGCCGACGGACTCGGGCACCGGGACGGTCTGACCTCGCTTGAAGCGCTGGGGGTCGGGGTACTTGCCGTCGGCCGGGTCGGCGTAGAGGAGGACCTCGTCGTGTTTGCGGTCGGCGATGAGGTAGACGGGGATGTCGGCCTGGGCGTAGCACTCGACCTTGGGTCCGAGGTCGTCGGACCAGTTCGAGGACGTCACCTCCACGACCATGCGGAAGACGTTCGGGGCGTAGTAGTTCTTCCTGACATGAGCGTCGCGGAAGTCCTCGTCGACGATGGAGAAGTCAGGGATCGCGAAGTCCTCGGGCAACGTCGGCAGCCACAGTCCGATGCCTTGCACGTATTCGTGCCCTGCCTCGACGATCCCTGCCCGATCGAAAGCCCTGCCGAGCTTCGTCAACGACAGTGCGTGCGAACCGTCCGGCGGCGGTGTCACAGTGAGCCTCCCCTGGAGAATCTCCACGCGGTGGCCAGGCAGTGCCCGAGCAAGCTGGTCGGCAGCCTCGCCCAGGGTCAGCTCCTGCTGCAGTACGGCCATGGCGTCCTCCTTTTCGGGGCCCACTCTCCACGAGAGTAACCGGGGGCGTGCGGGTTCCGCCCCCGATCACTCATTCGGAGGAATCACCCAGGTCAGAACGCATCCGACGGCACGTAAGTCCCCCAGACCTCCCGCAGGGCGTTGCACACCTCGCCCACCGTCGCCCGCGCCTTCAGCGCGTCCTTCATCGGGTACAGGACGTTGTCCTCCCCCTCGGCGGCCTTCTTCAGGGCCGCCAGCGCGGTGTCCACCGCCGCCTGGTCCCGTTCCGCCCGCAGCTTGGCGAGCCGCTCGGCCTGCTGGGCCTCGATGGCGGGGTCGACGCGGAGGGGCTCGTAGGGCTCCTCCTCGTCCAGCTGGAAGCGGTTGACGCCGACCACGACCCGCTCGCCGCTGTCGGTCTCCTGGGCGATCCGGTAGGCGCTGCGCTCGATCTCGCTCTTCTGGAAGCCGTGCTCGATGGCGTTGACCGCGCCGCCGAGTTCCTCGACCTTCTCCATCAGCTCCAGCGCCGCCGCCTCGACGTCGTCGGTCATCTTCTCGATGACGTAGGAGCCGGCGAACGGATCGACGGTCGCCGTCACGTCGGTCTCGTAGGCGAGGACCTGCTGGGTGCGCAGGGCGAGGCGCGCGGACTTGTCCGTCGGCAGCGCGATCGCCTCGTCGAAGGAGTTCGTGTGCAGCGACTGCGTGCCGCCGAGCACCGCCGCCAGGCCCTGGACGGCGACCCGGACCAGGTTCACCTCCGGCTGCTGGGCCGTGAGCTGAACCCCGGCCGTCTGCGTGTGGAAGCGCAGCATCAGCGACTTGGGGTTCTGCGCGCCGAACTCCTCCTTCATCACCCGCGCCCAGATCCGGCGGGCCGCCCGGAACTTGGCGACCTCCTCCAGGATCGTCGTCCGGGCGACGAAGAAGAAGGACAGGCGGGGGGCGAAGTCGTCGACGTCCATGCCGGCCGCGACCGCCGTACGGACGTACTCGATGCCGTCGGCGAGGGTGAACGCGATCTCCTGCGCGGGCGAGGCGCCGGCTTCCGCCATGTGGTAGCCGGAGATCGAGATCGTGTTCCACTTCGGGATCTCGGCCTTGCAGTACTTGAAGATGTCGGCGATCAGGCGCAGGGACGGCTTCGGCGGGAAGATGTACGTGCCCCGCGCGATGTACTCCTTCAGCACGTCGTTCTGGATCGTGCCCGTCAGCTTGTCCGCGCTGACGCCCTGCTCCTCCGCCACCAGCTGGTAGAGGAGCAGCAGCAGAGCCGCCGGCGCGTTGATCGTCATCGACGTCGAGACCTTGTCCAGCGGGATCCCGCCGAACAGCACCCGCATGTCGTCGATCGAGTCGATCGCCACGCCCACCTTGCCGACCTCGCCGTGCGCGATCGGGGCGTCGGAGTCGTGGCCCATCTGGGTGGGCAGGTCGAAGGCGACCGACAGACCCATCGTGCCGTTGGCGATCAGCTGCTTGTAGCGGGCGTTGGACTCGGTCGCCGTACCGAAACCGGCGTACTGGCGCATCGTCCACGGACGGCCGGTGTACATCGTCGGGTACACGCCGCGCGTGAAGGGATAGCGGCCCGGTTCGCCCAGCTTCTCGGCCGGGTCCCAGCCCTCAAGGTCCTCCGGCCCGTAGACCGGCTCGATGGGCAGTCCGGACTCCGACTCGCGCGCCATGGTGTGTGCCTCCCGCTGAGCAGTTACTCGGGTTACTCGCCGGTTACTCGCCAGTACAGACCGACCTTCGACGGACTGTAGCGGTGAGCGTGCGCCTGTTGGACAGGAGCACGCTGGGACCTTCCTCACAGCCTTGTTGCGGTTCCGGTCACAACAATGCCGTCTCGTTCGCGGGCAGTCATCCGCGGGCAGCAATCTCAGGGGTCGTAAGGGGGGTGTCCCGGGGACATCCCCGGCAGAGCGCGGAGTCGACGCCGAGACGACGGGGGGCCGTTGTGCGTACTACGGGCATGGGGAGATGGATCGCGGCGCTGCTGGGCCTGGCCGCGGTCTGCGGCTGCACGGTGCAGGGGGCGGACAGCGGCGGCAAGCACCGCTCGCCGATCCGCATCGACATCACCACCACTCCCCCGGCCACGCCCTCCGCCGACGACGACGCCGGCAAAAACGCCGACGCCGGTGAGGTCGGGGGCGAGGACAGGCCGAGCGCTCCGGCCACCCGTGTGGAGCCCGCCGTGCTGTGGTCCCGTGGCGACACCGGGCGGGACGTCCGTGAACTCCAGGCCCGGCTGCGCCAGGTCGCCTGGCTCCACGACGGGCCGACCGGGACGTACGACGACCTGACGGAACGCGCGGTCCGGGGCTTCCAGGGCAAGCGCGGGCTGCCGCGGACCGGGAAGACCGACACCGTCACCTGGCAGCGGCTGCTGGACATGACCCGTGAACCGGGCCACTGGGACCTGTACCTGATGGGCGGGCAGCCGGCCGCCGCACCCGACGCGCGCTGTATGACCGGCCGGGTGCTGTGCATCAGCAAGTCGAGCCGGACGTTGCGCTGGATGGTGGACGGGCGGACCGTGTCGACGATGTCGGTCCGGTTCGGCTCGCGGGGCACGCCGACCCGGGAAGGCGTCTTCCAGGTCTACTGGAAGTCCCGGAACCACTGGTCGACGCTCTACGACTCGCCCATGCCGTACGCGATGTTCTTCAGCGGCGGCCAGGCCGTGCACTACTCGGAGGACTTCGCGGCCCGCGGTTACGCCGGCGCCTCGCACGGCTGCGTCAACGTACGGGACGAGGCGGCGATCGCGGAGCTGTACGCGCAGGTGAGGAACGGCGACAAGGTCGTCGTCCACTGGTGAGACGGGGCGCGGGCGGGACCGGGGGAACGTGTCCCGCCCGCGCCAGGTGCACGAGCCGCAGGTACGGGGGGAACCCCGGCTCTGTGCGACGGCCGATGACCAGTCGGCTCACTCAGTACTGCGCTCCGGCGGCCGAAAGTGTCACACCTGCGGCGAAGATTTTTCGGCGAGTTCCGCGACGGGTGCGAATCCGCAGGTCAGGAGCGTTTGGTGGGGCGGAGGAGGGTCAGGGGTTCAGCGGCAGTGCCGGCGTGGTGGTTGCCGCGCGGGGCACGTAGCGGCCGACGCCGTCGCCGCCCTTTCCGCTACCGCCGGGCCGGCCGTCCTCGCCGCCGGAGGCCTCCCTGCCCTTGCCGTTCTCGCCCTTGTCCTTGCCCTCGGCGCCGCCGCCGGACTCGGCCAGGACGCCCTTGCAGTACGTCCACACGCGTGAGGTACCGCCCGCCGCGCCCTCCAGCGCCCGCTTGCGCAAGGAGTTCAGTTCCTTGCCGTCGCGCACGTCGCGGCAGGCCGAGGCGATGTCCCGCCACCTGTCGCCGGAGTGGGCCTTTCCGCCGTCGGACGCGGAGCCGCGCTCCGTGGGCGTGCCGCCGCGCGCCTCGTCCCTTCCGGCGCCGCCGGAGGGGCCGGGCGTGGCGGTGCCGGGCACGGACCCGCCCTCCGCGGTCTCCTGCGGCGAGGGCGACACGAGGGGCTGGTCGGACGTCGCGGCGGACGGGCCGGGGGCGAGCGGCTCGGGTTCGGCGGTGCTGGTGAAGGGCACCTTCAGGACTCCGGTTCCGGCCGCGACCGCGACCCCGCCGGCCATGCAGGCGGCCAGCCCGGCAGCCAGGCCGAAGCGCAGAGGACGGCCCCAGCGGGAACGCCGGGCGCCGCCGTCACGGCCGCCGATGCGGACCAGCCCGGCGCCGGGGTCCTGCTCGTCGGTGGACCGGCCGGTGGCGGCCCGCTCGCCCTCCCGCTCCGCGCGCGCCTTGCGGAAGGCGGCCAGCGCGGCGGCCTCGCCGGGCAGCTCCTCGCCGGTCAGCGGGGGTGGCACGGACAACGCGCCGAGGGTCTTGGCGAGTCGTTCGGCCTGTTCCCGGGAGTCGGCGTCGACAGCCTCCAGTGACTCTCCGCGCAGCAAGAGCTCCGCCGTTTCGCGGTCCAGCCACCTGTCCTGCTCGTCGGCCATCACATGTCCTTCTGCGTCCGCGCACGCATGTGCGTCACACTGGCGGACGTCACCGCACGACCGCGCGGTTCTCGCTGGGGCGGCAGCGCGTCGAGCACGCCGGCGGATTCCGGATCCTCGCCGATGAGCTCGGCGAGGCGCTTCAGGCCGCGGTGCGCGGCCGTCCGTACGGCCCCGGGGCGCTTGCCCAGCGTCTCCGCGGCGGTCTTGGCGTCGAGACCGACCACCACACGCAGCACGACGGCCTCCGCCTGGTCCTGCGGCAGCCGGGCGATCAGGGAGAGAGTGGTGTCGGTGGCCAGCGCCTCGATGGCCTCGCCCGCGGTGTCGGACTCGGCGGGCTTGCCGGTCAGCTCGGTCTCGTCGCCGCCGATCGCGGGCCGGCGCCCGCGCATGCGGATGTGGTCCAGCGCGCGGTTGCGGGCGATACGGGCGGCCCAGCCCCGGAAACGGTCCGCGTCACCGGTGAACCGCTCCAGGTCGCGGGCTATCTGCAGCCAGGCCTCGGACGTCACGTCCTCGGCGTCCGGATCGCCGACCAGCGTCCGTACGTACCCGAGCAGCCGCGGGTGCACCGCGCGGTACACAGTCCGGAAGGCAGACTCGTCCCCGTCCTGTGCCGCACGCACCGCGGCCGTCAGCTCCGCGTCGTCCCCCAGCACCGCGCGCGCCCTTCTGCGCCTCAACCGGCGCCGCTCGCGCGGACCGGGTTCTCGCCGTCGTGGTTGCTCAATTGATGGTTGCGGTCTTGTGAGACCGTGGGTGGTTGCGGTGGTCACCGCGGGTTCCCCGTTGGATCGCCGCAGGTTACCCCGTTGGATCGCCGCAGGTCACCCCGGTGGGTCGCCGCAGGTTGTCGCGGTGGTCACCGCAGGTGGGAGCGGGGGGCATCGCCCTCCGCAGTCCGGCGCGAAAGGCACGTTACGTCTTGAAACCGCTCTTCGTCCATGTCCGCAGGAGATGCAACCGGTCCGAGACGCGCCGAGGTGTGACAGAAAACGCAGGCGCGGCGCTGTAGAGAGTACGGGCCGCCGCGCGGCCCGTGCCGCGCGACGGCCGGGGCCTCTCCTGTGGGGGGTGGCGGCCCCGGCCGTTGCCCGCATGCCGTGCCGTCGCCGGCATGCTCGCCGGGCGTCACAGCCGCACGCTCTCGTCTCCCGAGCGGATCAGGTCGGCCACGACGTCGTCCGGGTCCTGCTTGCCCAGCTCCTCCGCCAGCGCGGCCAGCACATCCTTGAGATCCGCGGCCAACCGTGCGGCGTTGGACGCGTTCATGTAGGGGTAGACCGCGAAACGCGGATCCCGCTGCACCACCGCCCGCACCGTCTGCTGCACCAGGTCCCCCCACATACGCGGGCGCACCACCACCGACAGATGCAGCGACGTCCCCCCTTCGGCCATCGCCACGTGCGGGGTCCCGTACGGCATGTACATCACGTCACCGGGCTCCAGTGTCGCCGTGAACAGCGGCTCGCCCAGCTGCTCCCGCGTGAACTGTGCCGCGTCCCCCTTCCGCACCTCGGGGAGCGGCCACACCTGCCACCGCTTGCGCCCGTGCAGGTGCACCACGAAGACGTCCACCGGGTCGTGGTGCGGGCGGAACCCCTCGGTCCCCGGCGGGGTCAGGAAGGCCACCGCGTCGCACTTGGTGGAGAACTTCTCCGCCAGCATCGTGGTCAGCCCGCGCACTCCCGCGTGCAGATGGTTGATGGTGTTCCAGGTGACCGTCGCCCCGGCCCGGAACAGTCCCAGCACCTGTTCCGGCACGACGGCGTCGGCGAAGTACTCGCCCTGCACCCGCAGCAGCTTGGTGTAGTTCATCGGGTGCAGGGGGTCGCCGTCCTTGGTGACGCGGACGTAGGGCAGCCGCGCCGAGCCGGACCTCAGCAGGCCGTCGAGGTCTTTGACGGTCAGCAGGTGCTGGTGGGTGCCGCGCAGGGCTCCGCGGCGCAGGACGGCCCTGCTGTTGAAGGCGGACGCGAAGAACTCCTGCTCGTCACCGACCAGGTCGGTGAACTCGGGGACGTACATGGGACTCCCGCTTTCGTTCGGTCAGCACAGGACGGGCAGCGCGTCGGGGGTTCGGTAGATCTTTCCGTGGAAGTGGGGCTCCGGGCGCTCTGGGTCGAGCCGGAGGCCGGGCAACGCGTCGCACAGGCGGTCCACGAGGGTGACGACCTCGAAGCGGGCCAGGTGCATGCCCAGACACAGGTGCGGGCCGTGCCCGTAGGTCACGTGCTGCAGACCCGCTCGGTGCACGTCGAGGGTGTCCGGATCGGAGAACCGCGCGGGATCGCGATTGGCCGCCAGGAAAGAGGTGTAGACCAGTGCTCCCGCGGGGATCGCGACACCGCCCAGGGTGGTCGGCCGCGCGGCGATCCTCAGCCCGCCCCCGACGGCGGGCTCCCACCGCATCACCTCCTCCAGGGCCTGGGGAAGCAGCGCACGGTCCGCCCGCACCGCCCGGTGCAGACCCGGTCGCTGGAACAGGGCGAGCAGCAGGTTGGCGGCGGCCCGGTGCGTGGTCTCGATCCCGGCGGGAATGAGCAGCAGCAGAAACGCCACCAGCTCCTCCTCGCTGAGCCGCCGGGGCGCGCGGACCGCGAGCAGATCGTCGAGGAGGCCCGGCGCACCACCGCGCCGGCCGCGCTCGACGAGGCCGGCGAAGTAACCGGACAACTCGGTGCGCGCGGCCGTCACCGCCGACCACTCCGCCTCGACGTCGATCAGTTGCGTCGCGAGCGCGCAGAAGTACTCCTCATCGGACTCGGGCACCCCGATGAGACCGGCGATGACCCGCACCGGGATCCACGAGGTGAGGTCCGCGAGCAGATCGGCCTCCCGCATCCGCCCGAGCCGTCTCACCCCGGCGTCGACCACTCCCTCCACCAGGCCCCGGTAGCGTCCGCTCACCATCGACGAGCGCAGCAGCGGTGCGATCGGCCCCCGGTGCGCGAAGTGCGCCGGAGGATCCATCTCCAGCAGCGTCCGGCCCGCGAACTGACGCATCTGCGGGGCGTAGGCGATGTTGGAGAAGCGCTCCGGATCGCCCATCACCTCGCGGACGAGCGCGTGGGAGAACACATAGAACTGCTGTGCGGGCGGTGAGGTGGCCGTCGCGGGCACGTCGACCGCCGCGACCGGCGTGCGCGACCGGATCTCGGCCAGCAGGGGGTGGATGTCCCGGTGGAACATGTCGGCCCTCAGGAAGCGCTCCAGCGGTGTCGTGAGCGCGGTCATGCATCGGCTCCGTACGGCATCGTCCCGAGCCGGTCCGAGCCGAGCGCGTCCTCCGTCGCCGTCCACAGCCGCCGCGCCAGACCCGGATCGCGCCACCGCTTGAGGCTCTTCACCGGCTTCGTCCCGTTGAACAGTGCCCCCGGGTGACGGACCCCGTCGTCGCCGGTCGCAAGGTTCACCAGGGCCAGGGCCGCGCTCTCCACCGGCTGGAACAGGAAGGGAAGGGCGCGGCGGAACGTGCGGTACGGACGGGACCCGGACGCGAACCCGGTGCGCACCATCCCCGGGTGACAGCACGTCGGGACCGGCCCCCGCGACCCGGTCAGTTCGGCCAGGCGCACCGCGAACAGCGCGTTGGCCTGCTTGGACGCCTTGTACGCCGCCCACCCGGCCCGCTTGCTGCGGACCCGGTCGAGGTCGTCGGGGTCGAGTCCTTCGGCCAGCAGCGAGCCGGTCGTCACCACCCGGCTGCCCGCGCGCCGGTCCAGCAGGTCCCACAGGAGGCTGGTCAGCAGGAACGGCGCGAGATGGTTGACCTGGTTGGTGACCTCGTGCCCGTCGCCGGTCAGCTCCCAGCGCCTGGTGTACACGCCGGCGTTGTTGATCAGTACGTCGATGCCCGGGTACGAGTCGTGCAGCACCCGGGACACCTCGGCCACGTCGTCGAGCCGTGTGAAGTCGGCGCGGATCCAGCGCGAGCGCACCGGACCCGCCGCGTCGACGGCGCGGGACACCGCCCGCAGGCGGTCCTCGTCGCGACCGATCAGCACGACGTGCAGACCTCGCCGGGCCAGCTCCAGCGCCGTCGCCGCGCCGATCCCGGCGCTGGCCCCGGTGACCACCGCAGCCTTCTCGTTCATGTATGTCCTCCAGGGGCGATGCGGACCGTCCAGTGATGCCTCGTCAGGCGCGCGAGCACGTACTGGTAGGGCAGCCAGGCGTGCCCTTCCTCCCCCCAGCCGGTGCCCCAGCTGTTGCGGACCCGGAGCGCGCCGCGCAGTGCGTGCCCGCCCTCCGGGGCGCGCCCGGCGGGCCGCTCGTCGTCGTAGGCCACGACGAGGACGACGTGCCGCGCGTAATGCTCGGCGCCGGGTGCGAGGGCCGGCAGCAGGCCCGTCCTGCCCGCGTCGGCCTGCGCCGGATTGAGCGGGTAGTCCAAGGTCACCGGCGCACCCGAGGCAAGGTGCGCGCGGATGCGCCGCAGGCACTCCTCGGGCGCGGTGTCCGCGCCGTCGAGCCTGTGGTAGCCGATGCCCCGGTACGCCTTGGCGCGGCTGAAGGCACGGGCGTCGGGCAGCCGGCCCAGGGCCGTCTCTTCGAAAGGCCAGCTGTTCTCGTCCGGGATGCCGAACCGGCGCCACGCCGCGAGGCACCAGTCCACACGCGAGCCCTCGCCCCGGACGAAGTCGCCTACCACCTGGGAGGTGACGTAGTTGAACAACACCGAGGGCCGCCACACCCGGCCGCTGACCCGGTACGCGTGGAACGCCGCGAGTCCCGCGGTCACCGCCGCCGCGCACGTCGGGTATCGCTGGTGGTCCTCCACGGGCGGGAACGCCGCGAGGTCGACGCTCGCCCGCAGCGGAAGGCCGGCCGCCGTGCGCGTCATCACCCGGCCTCCGCCGCGGCACGGGCGACCGCGCGGAAGTGTTCGTCCCGCAGGGCGACCGCCTCCTGGAAACGGCGCAGACTCGCGGCGCTGTACTCGTGCTCCGGAGGCTCCTCCAGGGCGAACGTGCCGGCGGCGGCGCTGCCGCGCACGAGCAGGGCACTGTCCGCACCGGGCAGTTGCCGCAGCGCCGGGCTGATGTAGTCCACGGCGAAGCACACCCGGTCGGCCGCGGCCGCGCTGGGCCCGGAGGAGTGGACGGTCGTGGGTCCGTGCAGCGACGCCTGGCCGGGGCGCAGCCGGACCTCGACCGCCGACTCCTCGTCCACCGCGATGTCCGCCTCCAGCCCGTCCGCCGCACGCCCCGCACGCAGGCGATGCGGCACCAGGGCGTGGTTGTGCGGGCCGGGCAGGAAGCGCATCGTGCCGTTCTCCGGGCCCGCCGCCGTCAGCGCCAGCCACACCCGCACCGCGGTGCCGTGCGGGTTCGCCCAGCCGTAGTGCAGAGCGTCCTGGTGCCAGGCGAGCCGCTCGGCGCTGCCCGCGCGCCGGACGAACACCGTCGTGGACCAGACGAGGAGGTCCGGACCGATCAGCCGGGTCGCCACATCGAGCAGGCGGTCGTCGCGCACGAGGCGGTCCGCCCAGGGCGCCAGCAAGTGGATCTTCGGCGAGTTCCACCGCTGCGCCAGCCGGCCGCCGACCCGGTGGGAGATCTCCTTGTGCCGGCGCACGGCGGTCAGCAGCGCCCCGGCCTCCTGGGGCTCCAGCAGCGGCACCGGGAAGGCATAGCCGTCGGCGGCCCACCGCTCCTTCAGGTCCCGCCCGGCCGCCGTCATCCGCGTGCCCCCGCCCGAGCGCGTGCCGCCGCCCTGTCCGCGCCCATCCGGCGCAGCAGCGCCAGCGCGTCCTCCCGCTTGGCGTCCGGCGCGCTCGTGCGCAGATAGGCGGCCAGAGCCTCCAGGTCCGCCGTCGCGACCTCCTTCCGCAGCGCGTTGATGACGGCCGCGGTGGACCGCTGCGGGAAGTAGATCTCCTTGGCCACCCGCAGGAAACGCTCGGCGAGTGCGGCGTCCGCCGCGCCCGCGCGGACGGCGGCGGCGAGCGCGAACCGCATGTTGACCAGAGGTTCGGACAGCGATGCGAGAGTGTCGGTGGAGTAGGTGATCGCGACCTCGTCGTCCTGGTCGATCTCCCCGGAGCGGAAGCACTCGAAGACCGCGCCGATCCCGACCATCCCGTACGGCGCGCACTCCACTGCCCGCAGGGCGCCCATGCTGGAGGAGCCGTACACCGCGATCCCGGCGTCGAGCACGCGCAGGATCTCCTTGGGCGAGACGGACAGCGACTGGAAGAAGCGCCCGTCCACGATGCCGATGAGGTCCGGTGGCCGCTCGTCGGCCAGCAACCGGTCCAGGTCGCCCTTGCCGACCGGCGGCAGGTATTCGGCGTCGAGCACCCGCCTGGCATCGGCGTGGCTCAGGCTGGGTCCGCAGAACACGACCGCGCGCATCATCCCTCCCCCCGTACGGCCGCCATGGCCGGGCTCGTCAGACCGGCGACGGCGGTGTTCCACAGCCGGGTCGCCCGGGCGCCCAGCTTGCTGTGGTCGACCGACCAGGACTCCAGGCCGGGCACGATCACCCTGACCACCGAGGCGGGCACCGTCGGCGGGCTGAGGTCGACGACGATCACCCGGTCGAGTCCGCCCGCCACCAACCGGTCCAGCAGCAGGCGCAGGTCCTCGGTGACGTCCTCGGACGGATGACTGGGAACGTCGGCGGCGGTGATGCGGGTGTCCGTGGGCTCCCACCACCAGCCGGACGCGTTGACGGTGTTGACCCGGTGCACGTGCTCCAGATGCTTGGGCACCTCCTCGTCGGGGGTGCTGATGTCCTCGCGCATCGCCTGGATGTCCACGGCCCTGCTCTGCGCACACTCGGTGAGCGCGCGGATCATCGCGACCGTCACGTCCGGGTGCGTGCCGAACCCGCCGTGCCCCTGCGGGCCCTCGGTCGGCCCGAAGGTCTCCACCGTGGCGCACCAGACGCTGGGCACGCCCAGCTCGGAGGTGATGTCGACCATGCGCACCTCGACGCCGGCCGCGCGGAAGCGGGCGACCACGGCCTCCACCTGCGGCGGCAGCCGGTCCATGACGAAGTGCGGGTGCCGTGAGCGCATCCCGGAGGTCACCGACTCGGGCTGGCGCGGGACCGAGGTACCGGTGCGCAGCACGCCCTCCAGGTAGGTGGTCACCAGTTCGGCCAGGGTCATCGAGTCCCGCTCGATCAGCTCGCACAGTGCGTGCGTGACGGCCTCCTCCACGGTGTTGCCCGAGGCGAGTCCGTTCGTCGAGGCGATGCTGTACACCGGCGGCTCGTGGAACTGGTCGCTGTAGGTGGTGCCGTGCATGGGCACCAGCACCGGCTCCTCGCGGACCAGGTCGTAACCCGACAGCCAGGAGACGGGGGCGTCGTCCCGGTAGTGCGCGGACAGCCTGGTGTTGCAGTCGGCCGGGTTCAGCACCGCGCAGCCGCCCTTGGCCAGCTCGGCGTAGGACGCGACGGCGGCGGGGGTGCGGGGCAGCCAGGCCGCGAAGCGCTCGACCGCCTCCATGACCGCGGAGACCTTCGCGTCGATCGGCCGCAGCCCCTTGCCGTTGTAGACCGAGATGAGGTCCCGTGACCTGGGGGAGATGGCGTTGTAGACGGGGATGCCGATGCGGTCGAGCCAGGTGATGTCGGCGACCCGGGTGATGCCCGCGTGCCGCAGATACGGCCAGACGCGCGCCGCCGTCTCCTCGGCGGAGACCTCACGGTGCGTGCCGGCGCCGGCGAACTTCGGTGCGTGGTCGCGCATCTTCATGCCCCCACCTCCTGGGGTGCGGTGCGGTCGGCGAGTTCGACCGTGGCGCGGCCGTCGCCGGTGTAGTGGTAGGACAGGGTGACCGCGGTGCCGGGCACCACCTCGACCTCTTGGGGGAAGACCCATCCGGCGGTGAACCAGTGGCTCTTGTCGCAGCCGCCGACCGGATCCGTGGACAGGACGGTGCCGGGAGACAGGCGCGCCTCGAAGTGGACGGTCACGCCGTTGACCACGCCCGCCCGCTCGGCGACGACCTCGGCGGTGCCGGTGAAGACGCGGGCGTCGCGGTGGAGGTCCACCTCGTACAGCGGTGTCGCCGGCGAGAGCCTGGGCCACTGCGCGGCGAGCGTGGGAGGTTCGTAGAACCCGGCCACCCGATCGCGGTCGTGCTCCAGCAAGGGGGTGAAGTCCATGCCGTAGCGGGCGTTCCACTCCTCGACGTGCGCCGGAACCACCCGGTGTGCCGCGACGTGTTCCGGCGGCATCCGTACGAGGCGCGCGGAGGCGGTGATCGACTCCGGGACCAGCCGGGCACCGGGGGCGAGCAGGCGCTCGCGCGCGTCCTGCACCGTTTCCCAGATGGCCATGTCCAGCGCGTCGTTGCCGACGATGTCCGTGGTGAGCACGTCGGCCTTCTCCGGCAGTTCCACCGAGGTGGACCAGTCGCGCAGGAAGGTGATGCGGTCGGCCACCCCGTTGCGGTCGGCCACCGCCTGCGCCAGGCCGGCCGACTGGGCGGGCTCGACCGCATAGACCCGCCGGGCCCCGGCCTGCGCGGCCGCGACGGCGAGGATGCCCGATCCCGTGCCGAGATCCAGCACCACGTCGCCCGGTCGCACGACCTCCTTGACGGCGCGTACGAACAGCCGCTTGCGCAGGGGGTCGTCCAGCATCCGGATGTTCGGATAGGCCATGCCGTAGCCGCCCACGGGAAACATCAGGTCGGTGAAGCCGACGGGATGCTCCTCGGCCAGCACCCCGGCCGAGACGAGCTGCCCGAGCGTGCTCACCACCTCGTCCAGCGCACGCCCGCCGACGAGCCGGGGCCCGAGCAGACGCAGTGCTTCGGCGACCGTGCGAGGTCGCCAGAAGGCGTCCAGCAGGGCCAGCGCGTGCCGGCCGAACTCCGACACCACACGGCCGTGGTGCACACGGACCGTGTTCGCGCCGTCCAGTTGGACGATCAGATCGGCTCTCCTCGTCAGCACCGTGTCCTTGGTGATCACGGACGTTCCTCTCCCCTGGCAGGTGCGATACGGGTCTTGATGAGCGCGCGCAGCAGCGGCTCGCGGAAGTCGCCGACGGACCCGAACTCCACGTCGGACGTACTGGTCGACAGACCGTCCTTGGGCTCGACGACCTGGTAGCCGTCCGCGACCAGCTGGGCGACGTTGCGCCGGGTGGCGGGCTTGTTCCAGGTCGCCTCGCTCATCGACGGGGCCACGATCACCGGACAGGTCGCGGCGGCGATCACCGCGGTGAGCACGGTGTCGGCGATGCCGTGAGCGAGCTTGGCGACGGTGTTCGACGTGGCGGGCATCAGCAGCAGCACGTCGGCCCCCGCGGCGATGCCGACGTGGGACCTGGCGCCGGGCGGGAGGTCCGACCAGCCGGTCACCACGGTGCAGTCGGCGACGGCCAGGAGCGACTCCCGGGTGACGAAGCGCTGCGCCATCTCCGAGAGCACCACGCACACGTCCGTGACCCCGAGCCGGGCGCGCAGCCAGGTCAGCAGGTGCGGTGTGCCCAGCGCGGCGACGGAGCCGCTGACACCGACCACCAGCCGTGCGCCGGACAGGTCCACCCGGTCGGCGGTCATGGCGCCACCTCCGCTGTGCGCACGGCCGCCCAGCATCGCTCGACGGCGGGCAGGGTCGCCGCGGCGCCGGTCGCGTCCTGGGAGGCCCACGCCCCCTGTGCGTAGTGCTCGATGACACGGTGCGCGGTCAGATCCCACAGCCGTGCCCGCTCGTCCCCGGTCAGGCGCTCGCCGTGTGCCTCCTGGTACGCGCCGAGAAAGGCCCGCGCGCGCAGCTCCACCGTCGACGGGGGGCGGTCGAACAGCGCGGCGGTCTCCACCAGTTCCGCGAGGAGGTGCGCCAGATCCCGGAGCGGGTCGCCCACCCCCGCCTCCCGCCACGCGAGCAGTACCGGGCCGGGCGCGCAGGCACCCGCGGAGAGCCTGCCGTGGACCAGCGTGACCCGTGCCGGGCCACCCGCCCGCCGCGCGGACGACGCCAGCGCGGGCGCGACGTCCAGCGGAAGCCGGGCCCGCCAGGCGCGCACGCCGGCGGCCACGACCTCGTCGTCGAGCCACGCGGGGCCACGGCCGCGGTCCGGCAGCGCCGTGCGCAGGGCGGGGGTCACCGGAACCCGGTGGACCTCGGCGATGTGCTGCCCGAGTGCGCGCAGGACGTGCGTCCAGCCGGCGTCGTCCTCGGCGGACGTCGGGGTCAGCATGCGGTCGCTGAGCAGTTCCGGGCTCGGCACCACAGGCCACACGGCGAGTTCCGCGGACCGCACCTGGGGCAGGTGCGCGGTCGGGAGCACCGTACGCAGCAGCGAGATCTGGTCTGCTCCCAGGTACTGCGCGCCGGGGCGGTGCAACCGCTCGATCCAGACGTGGCCGGACGGGGCACTCAGGCAGAGCCGGTCCGCGATGGGTCCCCGGATCTCGCGGGCCGGCCGGATCCCCGTCACCACGTCCGCTCCCGGTTCAGGTAGGGCGCCCGGACGTCCAGTCCGGCAGCCTCGTAGCGTGCCGAGATGGCCTCGAACCGCTCCCTCTCGGTGAGCGCGCCGCCCTCGAACGCGTCGAGCAGACCTTCGGCGACCAGCAGACTGCGGTGCTCGCCGAAACTCATGGTCCCCTCGTCGATGTCCGGGTCCTGCGCGAAGGAGAAGCCCTTGCCCAGGCGCAGGGCGAAGCGCGGGTAGTCGTCGCGCAGGTCCGCCTCGTGCGTCCGGTGCAACTCGGTGAAGAAGTGCCGGTGCCGGTCCCACTGGTCCCGTTCCAGGTAGACCACGAAGGAGTCCCGGCGCACCAGCGACGCGGGCGAGTTGACGGTCTTCGCCTCGAACGCCACCCTGTGTCCGTTCAGTTCGGCGAGCACCGACGCGAGCAGGACGGGCGCCACCTCCGCGGACCCGAGACAGAAGTAGACGCGGATCAGGTCCGAGCTGTCGGGTTTGCCGGCCTCTCCCACCACGCAGTACCAGCCGGGAACGCGGTAAGGGCGTTCGGTGGGCAGCCGGATGTCGACGACCTGGCCGACCCGGGGTGCCCGCACCGCCACCTCGTGGGGCCGCGCCAGCAGCGTCAGGCCGTCCTGGGAGACCACGGCGTCGGCCCCCCGCCGCTCGACGACGGTCCACCCCGCGGTCCACACGCCGTACCCCGCGGCGGCGTGGTCCAGCCGCGCCGCGTAGGTGACGTCCTCCAGCTCGTGCACGGCGCGGGCGGCGTGGCCGCCGCTCAGGAAGAGCCGTGCGGAGGGCCGGTCCCCGGAGTGGTAGACGAGGTAGACGGTGCGGCACAGGGGAACCAGCAGCGGCCGGGCGGAGGTGCTTTCGAGGTCCCTGGGCGGGGTGAACGCACCGAACTCGCGGTGGTGGAAGGTCTCCGGTGTGCGCACCTCCAGGTCCGCGGCGATGGTGCGGAACAGCTCCTCGTGCTCGGTCATGGCGCTCCCTGCGGCGACAGGCGGTTCAGCAGCGTCTGAGGCCGGCGGAGCAGCCCCTCGGCGAGCAGCAGGCTCAGATGGCCGGTGCGGCCCAGCGAGCCGAACAGTTCCAGCCGCGCGCCGGCCTGCTGCAACAGGACCAGGCCCGCGTACCGCACGGTCTTGAGGAGCGCCGCGCCGGGCGCCGGGGCCTGGGAGTGGTACACCGTGACCAGGCGATCGATCGTGTGGAGGGTGGCGGCGGGGATCGAGGGTCTGCCGCTGCTTCGCAGCGCGTGCAGCACGAACTGGGCGACGACGTAGCCGACGTCGTAGTGCGGATCGCCGACCGCGGCGAACTCCCAGTCGATGATCCGGACCGCCGTCGACGCCGTGGTGCCGGTGGTGAACAGCACGTTGTCGTCGCGCAGGTCGAAGTGGATGAGGCCGCGCGGGTCCCAGCCCCGGTGCAGTTCGCCGAAGGCGTCCGACAGCCGCTGCACGGCCCGGATCCAGGTGTCGAACTCCGCCCCCACCCCGCAGGCGTACTCGGCGACGCTCAGCAGTGTGGTCCGCGGCGCCGGTGCGCTCATCCGCAGGTCGGGGTCGGTCAGTACGTCCGCCGTCCACCGAGCGGTGTGCAGTCCCGCGAGCGCGGTGGCCAGCGTGTCGACGTGGCCGGTCCGCAGGGCGCCGGTGTCGAGCAGCTCGCGCAGGCTGGCGGCCGGGTGGAGGGCGTCGTAGGCGGTGATCTGCCCGCCCCCCGTCACCGGCACGGCGCTCGGCAGGGCGGTCCGGGCCTCGGCCGTCATCGGGGTGGACCACAGCAGCGACAGCATGTCCGCCTCGCGACTGCCCGCGGGGTCCAGGTCGTCGTCGGGCCACTTGAGCACGAGGTGCCGCCCGTCCGCCAGGCCGGCCAGCACGACGGTGCGGCGGGAGACGCAGTGCCGTACCCAGCTCACGGGGGCGCCCAGGTCCAGGGCGCGTACCCGGTCCGCGACCGTGTCACGGCCGGTGCCCAGCCCGGCGCGGGGCCGCGGATGAGGATCCGGACGCCGGGTGTGGAAGCCCAGCGTCCGGACCCGCATCCGCTCATCGTGATCGATGATCGGATTCATCGTGTCGGCCAGGTCAGCAGTGCACGGCCACCGTGACGGCGAATCCGATGACGCTCTGCTGCACACCGCTGGCGGCGGTGACGCTCGCCTTCTCCTCCAGGAACTGCTGCAGTTCCTCCTCACTGAGGCCGGAGATCTCCGCGAAGGACAGGTCGACGTCCTGAAGGTTCGCGTTCGCCGCGTCGTCGGCCTTGATCTGCTGGACCAGGTTCTCGATATCGGTTTCCGAAACCGATGCGGTCACCACGTCTTCTTCGTTCTTCTCCATTACTCCCTCATTCCGCTTCGGAGTGCGGGAATACGCACTCCCGGCCAGCATGCCGTCCGGCCTTATGGGCGTCCAGACAAAGGGTGGTGACTCTATTGGGCACCAAATTCCCGCCGGTGCAGGGCATAGTTCCGTATCGGCGCCACAAGAATTCGGATAAGGTGCGCCCGACGCCGATCAGGCGGGGCGCGGACCTTCGGAGCGCCTGTTCCCCGCCGGTTTCCGCGGATCGGCCAGCAGGTCGCCGACCAGTTGCCTGATGTCCCTCGGGCAACCGTGCCGGATCTGTTCGGCGAGGGCCCTCGCCACCCGTGTGCCGTCCAGCAGGGATCGCACCAGCTCGGCCCCCTCCTCCACGGCCATCCGCCCGAGCCGGATGGACAGCGGGTCGAAGTGCGCCTGTACGGCGGCCAGTCGCCGCCGGCTGGTGACGGCCACCGCGCAGTCGCCCGGCCCGGGCAGCATCGGGACGACCTGATCGGTGTCCACCACGCCGTCGAGCACGATCAGCGTCCTGGTCCCGTGGACGAGTGAGCGGAACAGGGCGGCCACCTCGTCCGGCTCCCCCGGGATCCGGTGGGCCTCGATGCCGAGGGCCTGAACGAATCCCCGCAGCACCACCGCGGGTTCGACGCGGCGTTCGCCGTTGCCCAGGTCGGCGAAGAGCGTGCCGTCGGCGAACTCTTCGGCGTGCTCGGCGGCCCAGCGCAGCACCAGTGCCGTCTTGCCGATGCCCGCCGGGCCGTGCACGGCCAGAACGGGCACGCCCGGCCGGGCGGTGTGGCGGGCGCGCAGCCAGGCCCGGGCGTCGGCCAGTTCCGTCTCCCTGCCGATGAAGTGCGCGGGAGGGGCCGGCAGTTGCCGGGGCCGTGGCCAGGGCCTGCGCGCCAGCTGCGCCCGGTGCACGAGGGCCGCGAGGGCGCTGTCCGGGCCCAGCGCGTCGCAGCATCGCTTGGCCAGCTCAGGCGTCAGCGACTTGTGTCCGCTCTCCACCTTGCTCAGATAGGTGTGGCTGTAGTGCGTCCGCCTGGCCAGTTCCCGCAGCGTCACCTTCCGTCTCAGGCGTGCACTGCGCAGTTCGGCTCCCAACGGCCTGTCGTGACCGTTCTCCTGCCCTCCGGGCATCCGCTGAGGTCGTCCGGGCGTGTGGGCATGAGCGTGCAAAGGCTTCTCCCCGTGTGAAGGCATCGACTCCTGTCGACGCTTGTCGCGCAAACGGCTCGGACGCCGTCTCGCCTTTTGGCTGTGCGGTGAGGTGAGGAGCGTGCGACGACCGAAGAGGGCCGAGGCGACGGGATGATCTGCCGCTTCCTTCGAGGAATTCCCCATTCCGCCCTGCTGGGCCGTCGAGCGGTCGGCGTGGCGAGCACGGAATCGGCCGGCACCACGGGCATCCGACACTCCGTCGGCCCAGGTATAGCCACTCGCGGATTGTTCGCGTTCGGGGCACTGGTGCCGAACAAACAAACCCTGAAAAAATACGGCGGCGCCGTCGTGTGAGGTTCGGCGGTGACGGGAGCGACGGGGGAGGTGCGGTGGATGCCGCGCAGAGAGCGCCCGCTGGAGGCGGGAGAAGGACCCTTATGGGAGTTCGCGGCGGGGCTGCGGAAGCTGCGGCAGAAGGCAGGCAATCCGCCGTACCGGAGCCTCGCCGAGCGAGCGCACTACTCGATTTCCACGCTGTCCTCCGCGGCCTCCGGGCAACGGCTCCCGACGCTGGCGGTGACACTGGCGTACGTCCGTGCCTGCGAGGGGGACGTCGAGGAGTGGGAGCGCCGCTGGCGGGCGGTGGCCGAGCGGGACGAGGGCGATGCCGGGCCCGAGGAGGCGTCCGCCGAGGGCTCTCCGTACGTGGGGCTGCGGCCGCTTCGGGAGCAGGACGCGCAGTGGTTCTTCGGCCGGGAGGACCTGGTCGACGAGTTGGCCGACCGCTTGCGGCGACAGCGGTTCGTGATGGTGACCGGGGCTTCCGGATCGGGCAAGTCCTCACTGTTGCGGGCGGGGCTGGTGCCGCGGCTGCGGACCTCGGCGACGGTGGTGGTGCTGACGCCGGGGCCGAGGCCGCTTGAGGAGTGCGCGGTGCGCCTGGGAGGGATGGCGGGGGCCACCCCGGGCGGTCTGTACCGGGAACTGAAGGAGGATCCGAGGAACCTGGGCCGCCTGCTGCGGCAGATCGCCGAGCGCTCGGGAGCCGGCGACGGTGACGCGGTCCTGATCGTCGACCAGTTCGAGGAGACCTTTACCCTGTGCCGGGACGATGCCGAGCGGGACCGCTTCGTCGAGACGCTGGTCACTGCCGCTTCGGCCGACTCCGGCCGATGCCGGGTGGTCCTGGGCGTGCGGGCCGACTTCTACACCCACTGCGTCCGCAACAGCTTCCTGGTGGAGGCGATGCGCGACGCGCAGGTGCCGGTCGGGCCGATGAGCCTCGACGGGCTGCGCCGGGTGGTGGTCGAGCCGGCCCGGCGGGCGGGACTGACGGTCGAGAGCGCGCTGCTGGCGACGCTGACCGCGCAGGCGCACGGCCAGGCCGCGGTGCTGCCGCTCGTGTCACACGCCCTGCTCCAGACCTGGCGGCGACGGCGCGGCAACGCGCTCACGCTGGACGCGTTCCAGGCGGCGGGCGGGCTGGAAAGCGCCCTGGCCCGCACCGCCGAGGAGTTCTACCACCGGCTGGAAGCCGGACAGCGGGAGTCGGCCCGGCGCGTGTTCGTACGGCTGACCGCGCCGGGCGACGGCACGGAGGACACCCGTCGCCCGGCCCCCCGGGCTGAGCTGGACGGACTCGACGGTGCCGGCGACGGCCATGTCCGCACCGTACTGGAGCGTGCGGCCGCGGCGCGGCTGCTCACGCTCGACCGGGAGCGGGTGGAACTGGCCCACGAGGCGCTGATCCGGTGCTGGCCCCGGCTGAGCGGCTGGCTGGCCGAGGACCGCGAGGCCGCACGGACCCTGCGCCGGCTCACCGACGCCGCGCACACCTGGGAGGCGCTGGGGCGGGATCCCGGGGCACTGTACCGAGGCACCCACCTGGACATGGCGGCGGCGCTCGACCGCGCCGCACTGTCCGGACAGGAACGGCGCTTCCTCCTCGCCAGCCTGGCCGCCCGGACGGCCGAGCGACAGGCGGCGCGGCGCCACGGGCAGCTCAAGCGCGGAGCCGTGGCGCTGCTGAGCGTGCTGCTCGTGCTGGCGAGCCTGACCGCGTTCCTCGCCGTGCGGGCCCAGCGAGCGGCGGACCTCCAGCGTGACGCCGCCAGCTCGCAGCGGGCCGCCGACAAGGCCGCGGGACTCAGGACGCTCAATCCGCCGCTGGCCGCTCAGCTGGCGCTGGCCGCCTACCGCCTGTCACCCACCGAGGCGGCGCGCGGCAGCGTCCTCAGCATGTTCGCCACTCCGTACGCCACGGTGCTGGGAGGTCACACCGCGGCGGTCCTGACGACGGCCGCCGCCCCCGACGGCCGGATCTGGGTGACCGGCGGCGCGGACCGGACGGTGCGGCTGTTCAGCGCACAGGATCCCCACCACCCTCGCGAGTCGAGCGCGTCCGTGCGGTTGGCGGGGCCGGTACGCGCGGTGGCCGTCAGCGCCGAGGGCCGTCTGCTGGCCGCGGGCGACGAGAACGGCACGGTGGCGGTGTGGGACATCGAGGACGAGCGGCACCCCCGGTTGTCGACGCGTCTGCCGGCCGAGGCCGGACCGGTGGTCGCCCTGGGGTTCGGCCCGGGCGGACGCACCCTGGCGACCGTCACCCGGAACGGCATCCGGCTGTGGCAGCTGGCGACCCCCCGGCAGCCGCGCACGCTCACCGTGCGGCACATGACCGCCGGGGTGACCGCGGCCGCGTTCACCCGGGACGGCCGGACGCTGGCGACGGCCCACGCTGATCGGACCCTGCGCCTGTGGCGGACGGCCGGGCCGCACGGCAAGGTGCACGAGCTGTCGGCGGTGGACGCGCCCGGTGGCGAGGTGAAGGCCGTGGCGTTCGCCCCGGACGGCCGCCGACTGGCGACCGGGGGAACCGACTTCGCGGTACGGCTGTGGGACGTCGGCGGCCCGCGCGACGCTCGCCTGCGGAAGGTGCTCAAGGGGCACACCGACGCGGTCAACGCGGTGGGGTTCAGCCCCGACGGCCGCACGCTGGCCACCGGCAGCACCGACGCCACCGTCCGCAGGTGGGAGGTGAGCGGTCCGGGCCCCGCCCGTGCGCTGCCCGTTCTCACCGGCCATACCGGCAGTGTCGTGTCCGTGGCCTTCGGTCCCGACGGCCGCAGCCTGGCCACCGGCAGCGAGGACCGGACGACCCGCCTGTGGGACCTGCCCGACCCGGCCCTGACCGGCCACACCAGCTCGCTCTACTCGATCGCCTTCAGCCCGGACGGCCGCCTCCTGGCCAGCGGAAGCTACGACCGGACCGTGCGCCTGTGGAACAGGGCGGACATGCGGTCTCCCCGGCGCTCGGTCCTGCTCACCGGCCATACCGGCCCCGTCAACTCGGTGGCCTTCCACCCGGACGGCCGCACCCTGGCCAGTGGCAGCGCCGACGGCACGCTGCGGTTGTGGAGCCTGACGGCAGGACGGCGTCCCGCACCGCTGACGGCCGTTCCCTGTCGTATCGGACACGTCAACGCCGTGGCGTTCGCCCCCGACGGCCGGACCCTGGCCACCGGTGGCGAACGGGGCGCGGTACGGCTGTGGGACACGACGGACGTACGCCGCCCCCGGCCGCTGGCCGAGATACCGGGGCCCGGTGCCGTGGACTCGGTGGCGTTCTCCCCGGACGGCCGCACGCTGGCCGTGGCCGGACGCGACCGTACGGCGGTGCTGTGGAACGTCACCGGCCGCCGCCACCCGACCCGGCGGGCCGTCCTCACCGGGCACACCGGCGAGGTGAAGAGCGTCGCGTTCGCCCCCGACGGCCGTGCCCTGGCCACGGGCAGCGAGGACCGCACCGTCCGTGTGTGGAGTCTCGCCGGTCCGGGGCGTCCCGTCCTGCGGGACCGGTTCACCGGGTACACCGATGGCGTCATGTCCGTCGCCTTCGCACCCGGGGGGCGCATGCTCGCGGCCGCCAGTTCGGATCACACCGTGCGGCTGTACGACGTGGGCGGCGAGGACTCCCGGGAACTGGCCGTTCTGGTGGGCCACACCAAGCCCGTGGACACCCTCGCCTTCAGCCCCGACGGCCGGACCCTGGCCACCGGGAGCGAGGACTGGACGGCGCTGCTGTGGGACCCCGACGTGCAGCGCGTCGCCGCACGGATCTGCCGTGCCGCCCCGCGCTCCGTCACCCGCGCCGAATGGCGTCAGTACTTCCCTCAGCACAGGTACCGGCCGCCGTGCTGACGGAGACGGCGTGGATCACCTGTTCTTGCCGCCGCTGGGCTGGCCGGACGTCTGCCGGCTGTTGTCGGCGCCGGAGCCGGCGGAGTTGTCGGTACCCGAGTCGCCGGCACCGGCGTTGCCGGTACCGGCGTTGCCGCTGCCGGAGTTGCCGCTGCCGGCCGTACCGGTGTTCGAGTTGTCGTTGCCCGTGCCGCCGGTGCCGTTGTCGCCCGGATCGGCCGTTTCGCCACTCTTGCCGGAGCTGCTCCTGTCCTTCGCCCGCGCCAGCTGTTCGGTGCAGTACGCGGCGACCTTTTCCTCGCCGCCCGCCGCCTCGATGAGCCGCTGCCAGGCCGTGGCGTCCAGGGCCTGGCCCCGGTCGTCGACCTGCTCGTAGGCGCGGCATTGGGCCTCGGTGTCCTGGGCCGTGGACGGGCGGTCCGGCCCCGCCTCGGCGCCGGACGCCGTGGTGGAGGGCTCCGGGGTGTGCCGAGTGGGGGCACTCGCCGAGGACTGCGGGGCCTTGTGGTCGTCGCCGGGGCCGGCCGAGCCCGCCGCGCCGATCGCCGCGAACGCGGCGCCGCCGAGGGTGAGGCTTGCGGCGAGCACGGAGAGGGTGACCTTCAGCGGGCGTCCCGCGCGCCGCTGTTCCCGGGGGCGCCAGTCGTCCCGGCGGCGGGCGCGTGACGTCCGGTGGGCTCCCGCGTCCCGGGCGGCCCGGAACGCGGCCACGGCCCGCTGCTCGGCCTCGGCGTCGATGCGGTCCGCGCGCACGGCGGCGGCGAGCAACGCCTCCAGCCCGGCGGTGTCGATCGTCGTGCGGTGGCCGGACACGGCGCCGTGACGGTGCACACGCCGACGGCCCCCGGGCCTGCCGTCGCTCTGCCGTTCACCCATGTCCGCTTCCGTTCCTGTCCGTTCCGTTGGGCGTGCCCGCCCGGTTCGACCTGCCGGGCCTGACGGCCCTGCCTGCCCCATGTGCCGTCCCGGATCCTCGGCGCCTGTCCGATACGCAGCGCCCGCCCGACCCGTTCAGCCCGACCAACCCGTCCAGCCCGCCGGATCTGCCGGACCGGCCCGGCCGGGGTGTCCCGTCAACAGCCCCGCAGGGCCCGCTCAGCCCGACAGCCCCAACGCACGCGCCGGGCCCGACCAGCCCACCGGACGAGCCGAATCTGCCTGGCCCGCCTGGCACGACCAGCCCGCCGGACCGACCCAACCCGATCCGCCCAACCGAGCCACCGGACCCGCCGGATCCACCGGACCCGCCCAGCCGGAGCGACCCGGCCAGCCCGCCGGACGTGTTCAGCCCGGCCGGCCCGCCAGACTCACCGGACCGACCCAACCCGATCCGCCCGACCGAGCCACCGGACCGGCCAGATCCACCGGACCGGCCCGACCGAACCGTCCCGACGAACCCTCCGGACCCGTTCAGCCCGACCAACCCAACCGGACCACCGGACCGGCCAGGCCCACCGGACCAGCCCGACCGAACCGACCCGACGAACCCGCAGAGCGCGTTCGGCCCGGCCGTCTCTGCCGGCGTGTCCGGCACGGTCACCCGGGCTGGGCCATCGGATCCACCCGACTCGACCGTCCGGTCCGCCCGGCCCTTCGGCCGCCTGAGCGTCCCGGCCGTCCCGCCGACCGGTCCGTCAGCCGCATCGGCCGGCTCCGGCCAGCCCGCCCGAACCGCCCGGCCCCGTGGCCCTTCGCCGACGCTGTTCACCTCGACTCACCCAGCGTTCGGGACGCCTCATCCGTCACACCTTCGACGCCCAGCTGTCTGGCCAGGCGCTTCAGACCCCGGTACGCGGCCGTGCGGACCGCGCCCGGACGCTTGCCGAGCACGCGTGCGGCGCTGGGGCCGTCGAGGCCGACGACGACGCGCAGCAGCACGGCCTCCGCCTGGTCGCGGGGCAGCCCGCGGACCAGGTCCAGGGCGTACTCGGTGGACATGGCCTCCAGCGCCTGGTCATGGGTGCTGTGCGGGCCGGGCAGGTCCAGTACGTCCTGCTCCAGCGCCGCCGACCGGGGCCGTACCTTCTGGCGGCGCAGATGGTCCAGCGCCCGGTGCCGGGCGATGGTGGCCGTCCAGCCGCGGAAGCCGGCGCCGTCCCCCTTGAACCGCCCGAGGTCCCGGGCGATCTCCAGCCAGGCGTCGGAGGCCACGTCCTCGGCGTCGTCACCGACCAGCCCGCGCAGATAGCCGAGCAGGCCCGGCTGCACGATCCGGTACGCGACCGCGAAGGCGGCCTCGTCACCTTCCTGGGCCCGCGCCACGGCAGCGCCCAAATCGCCGTCGTACGCCTGTACGCGGCGGGGTTCCCCTGCGTGGCCCAAGAACCGTCCTCGTCCGTACCGAGTTCACCGCGAGCTCGCTGAGCCCGCACCGTGGGACACGTCCGGCCGTGCCCACGTCCCCCACGGTCAACAGCGCCAGAACTCACCGAAGTGTCACTGTCACCTCAGCGCACGCGAGTCCGCCCAGTGCACAGCCGCCTCATGCGACGGCCCGCCGGGCCCGCCCGTGCAGGGTCAGGTAGAAGGTCTGCAGCGACTCCTCGGGCCCGCCGACCTCGAAGCGGTTGAGGACCTTGCCCAGCGGGTTCCAGACCCGGCCGTCCGGCATCCGCACCCCGGCCGACTGCCCGAAGTAGGCCCGCTGGTCGGCGTCGAAGTCCACCCACACCGCCCCCGCACGGCGCACGAGCACCTCACCGACGTACGCACCGAGCCCGAGCAGCGTGCCGCCGGCCCGCTCCCGGTCGGCGCCGCCCTTGCGCAGGCCGTCGATCAGGAAGTCGACGACGCGCAGGCTGGCCACGGAGAAGTCGAGCGGCAGCCGGTTGCGGGCGGTGACACGGGCGACGAACGCCGTCGCGCACGTCCGCATCTCGTGTGCGCTCGGCACACGCACCTTCACCTCGTCCATCCCGGGCCCCACCCCTTCGCTCGTCCGGAGGAGACCTCCGCACGGCTCCCCCCGGCTCACCCAGCGCATGAGATGTCACGGACATCACTGGTCACGGAAGTGGTGATTGCCACACAGCAAAGTCACTGACGCCATACAACCTTTTCCGATTTCGCACGTCAGGGACGGCGTACGCCGCCGACCAGGCGTGACGTTCAGCCGGACTCGTGCGCTGTCTTCAAGTGGCACCCGTGATCTGTGGTGCTTCCGTGTTCACTTTCTAGGGGTGGGACAGTTGAGTCCTCGCAGGACGCGTGCGTACAAACCGCTCAGTCTGAAGAGACGGGCGTGGCTGACGGCGGGGGCCGTCGTCCTGAGCGCCGCCGGCGTCGTCACGTACGCGATGGCGGATCCGTCCGCGCAGCCCGACGGCAACGGCCAGAGCCGCAAGCCGTCGATCCACACGCTGAAGCTGCAGAGCAAGGGCGGCGGCCGCAAGGGCCTGGCCAAGCAGGACACCGACCGCTTCAGCGCGGTGCTGCTGACCTGGGACGACCCCGATGCCGACGTCAAGGGCACGCCCGAGGTGCGGTCCCGGGACCTGAAGACCGGCAAGTGGTCCGGCTGGCAGAAGCTGGCCGTCGACCCCAGCCAGGCCGACGGCGCGGAGGGCGAGCGGGCGGCACTGCGCGGCGGCACGGAGTCGATGTGGACCGGGGACGCCGACGGCGTCGAGGTGCGCCTCGTGAACGCGGACGGCACCGAGGCGGGCGGCCAGCCGGCCGGCCTGGACGTCAAGCTGCTCGATCCGGGCACCGACCCCAAGGGCACCCCCTCCTCCGCCGGCCTGGACCCGGCCGCGTTCGCGGAGGAGACCACGGCCCCGGCGACGGACTCCCCCACACCGACGGACCCCCCGGCACCGACGGACTCCCCGGCCCCGACGGACACGGCCACGGACACCGCCACGCCGACCGGCACGCCCGGCGACACGGCGAGCGCCTCCCCGTCGGCCTCGGACTCCCCGACGGCCTCCCCCTCCCCGTCCTCCACCGTTCCCGAGCCCCGGCCCTCGACGGTCGTCAAGCCGCCGATCATCACGCAGGCCGAGTGGGGCGCGTCCACGGACTACGACGGCACGCCGAACTACGGCACCGAGATCAAGGCCGCCGTCATCCACCACACCGGCATGGACAGCGACAACACCCTGTCCTGCGCCCAGTCCCGCGCCCGGATGCGCTCCATCCAGCAGGAGCACTTCGCCCGCGGCTACTACGACATCGGCTACAACTTCGTCGTCGACAGGTGCGGCGAGATCTTCGAGGGCCGCAGCGGCGGCATGGACCTGCCGGTGGTCGGCGCCCACGACGTCGGCTTCAACACCAACACCGTCGGCATCTCGTACATCGGCAACTTCGAGACCGCCCAGCCGAGCCGTGCCGCCCTCGACGCGATCGCGCGGATCGTGGCGTGGAAGTTCGGCATGTACGGCATCGACCCGACCGGCAAGGTGACGCTGACCTCCGGCAGCCCGAAGGGCCAGGACGGCAACCTCGTCGAGAAGGGCACGTCGATCACGCTCCCGCGGGTCTTCGGTCACCGTGACACCAACGCCACGGCCTGCCCCGGCAAGAACCTCTACCCGAAGCTCTCCCTGATCGCCCAGCTCGCCAAGGCGCCGGGCGTCTCGCACGCCCTCGCCACCTCGGACTTCAACCGGGACGGGGTGAGCGACCTGGTCGCGGGCACCCCCAGGGCGAACCGCGTGACGGTGGTCCCCGGCAGCATCGACGGACCCGCCCCCGCGTCGAAGATCACGCTCACCCAGAGCAGCCCCGGCGTCCCCGGCTCCTCCGAGACCGGTGACGAGTTCGGCGCCTCCAGCGCCTGGGGCGACGTCAACGGCGACGGCTACGCCGACCTCGCGATCGGCTCCCCCGGCGAGGACGACACCAGCGGCAACGCCGACCGCGGCCAGGTCACGGTGATGTACGGCCCGGCCCTCACCACCGGCTTCTCGTACACCACGTCGGGCGTCACGGCGGCCGGGGCGAAGCTCGGCTCGACGGTCACCGTCGGCGACTTCAACGGCGACGGCAAGGCGGACGTGTTCTCGGCCGGCACCGGCAAGGGCGGCAACTGGAACGTCCGGCTGGACAGCGGCACGTACCAGTACGGCACGCTGACCACGGCCACGGGTTCGGTGGCGTACCTGGACGCGGCGACCGGCGACTTCAACCGGGACGGCTACGCGGACGTCGCCCTCAACTACCGCGACACCGGTGGCATCGGCCGCGTGGTCCGGTTCGCGGGCTCGGCGAGCGGCCTGACCAAGGCCGGCGTCATCTCCGTCAAGGGCGGCCGCTCCATCGCCGCGGGTGACGTCAACGGCAACGGCTACGACGACATCGTGATCGGCCAGCCCGTCGCCTCCGAGTCCGGTGGCATCTCGGGCGGCCAGATCACCATGGTCCCGGGCACGTCGACGGGCTTCACCACCACCGGCATGACGACGATCCACCAGGACACGGCGTACGTCCCCGGCGGCAACGAGTCCGGTGACGCCCTCGGCACCTCGGTCTCGGTCGGCGACTACAACGCCGACGGCTACGCGGACGTCCTCGCGGGCGCCCCGGGCGAGGACCTGTCCCGCAGCGGCGTGAACTACGCCGACGCGGGTGACGCGATCCTGGTCAAGGGCACCGCGTCCGGCCTCACCGGCTCCGGTTCGGTGGCCGTCTCGCAGGACACCTCGGGCGTCCCCGGCACCGCGGAGGCCGGCGACCGCCTCGGCTCCTCGGTGTCGCTCACGGACCTGTCCGGCTACGGCCGCGCCGACCTCACCTTCGGCGCCGACGGCGAGGACGGCACGGACGGCATCCTCCTGCACCTGCCGAGCAACAGCACGGGCCTCGGCTACTCCGACGCCGTGATCTACAGCAAGACCACGCTGGGAACGCCGACGGACGGCCGCCTGGGCCAGACGCTGACGCCGTAGTCCCGATCCGGCGGAAGCACGTGAGGGGGCCGCGGTCTCGCGGCCCCCTCAGTCGTTTTTCGTCCCCCCCCCCGTCAGCCGCGCAGCGCCCGGTCCACTTCCAGTCGGCTCGCCAGGTCCAGGCCGCTGTGCCCGCCGGGGTTGCGGAAGCTGAGTTCACCCTCGCAGGTCCAGGCGCCGTCGCTGCCCGTGAACCACTCGGGCTCCCCCCACATGGTGCCGCCCTCGGCGAGGAGCCGGGCGAGATCCTCGGGGTCACCGGTGGCCCCGACCTCGCGCAGGGCCCCGGCGAACTGCTCGGCGGCCCGGTCCGTATGGCGTCCGTCGGCGTACATGGGTGCGAGGAGCAGCATCCGCCGGGCCCGCTCCAGCGGACCGGCGCCCGCGTTCGCGAGGGCCTCCAACTCGTCCCAGGATATTCCGGGACCCATGAAATGCCCTTCGACCGCCGCGATGCGAATGCAGTCCTTGCCCTGCCCGGGGTCGACGACGTAGTCGGTACCGTCGTCCTCCGGGTAGTTGCGGAAGACGACGACCACGCTCCGCCCGCCGAATGCGGGAATCCGGAATGTGGGCCAGGCGCCCTCGGCCCGCATTTCCTGGTGCACCTGAACTGCGGAATCCTCCTCCCCCTCGAAGACGGCGAACACCAGGTCTTCGTCCTCGGTGCCCTGCGACAGGAAATAGGCTGCCCAGAAGCCTTCCAAGGCCAGGAACGGCGTTCCGTCCACCAGGTGGATACCGCCTTCCGGTTCGACGCCGAACCGCTTGTACCCCTGAAGCTGCTGCACGCTCATGTCTTTCCCTTTCCGCTCCGTACCATTGCGCCCCGTGCCAGAACGGCACACGGCCGCACCGGTGGCTCCGGTGCGGCCGTATGACATTGCCGAAATACGCTGGGCGGAGCGCTACTCCGCCAGCCCCATTCCGCGGAGCTCATTGAGTTCGGACAGCACCTGACCGAAGCTCTTCGAACGCCGTGGGGCCACGGCGACGATCGAGTCCCAGGGACTCACCTCGAACCGGCCGGCAGCGATACCCGCATACACCGGCAGATCCGACAGGTTCACCCCTGAGAAACTCTCCCGCCGCAGCAGGAACTGCGTCTCCTCGTCCCGGCGAATCAGTTCGCCCGGTACGTAGTAGAAGTCCGCGTCACTGAATTTCGCCTCTCTGATGTCGAGCGCCCATTCCACTTCCTGATAGGCGACCCGCATGGCAGCCACGAAGCTCTCCCGCACCTCTTCCGGCAGGGCATCGTTGGGAGGAGTGGTCACCACTCTCCCGATGTTCCCGCGCAGGGTGACGCGGTCGAAGACGCACGCCTCCAGGAGTAGCCCCCCGGCAATCGAGAGGTCCTCTACAAGTACATCTCGGAAGAGAACACCGTGTGCACCGCAGTTGTCCACTTTGCACCGCCGGGCCTCGACGCCCTGGACCACGAACCCGAAACCAGGGTCGTCGAACTGGGCGAGGGTCGAACCCACACACGTGCAGCGGGTGAGACCGACGTCCCCCAGGACTCTGGGTCCCCCGATGATCTTCTGAGACCGGAAGGTGGCCGCATTCACCTGTTCCATGAATGACATGCTGCCACCTCAGCCGAAGATGTCATCGACATAGCTGTCGGACACCGTCGGGTAGTCCAGAATCTGCTCTCGGCTGTCGATGTAGTCACGCCGGAGATGCTCCGAGATTGAAGTGGCACTGGCACCCGTGACATCGATATTCACCACATTGGTGCCGTCCTGAATGGTGAAGTCGGGAACCGACTGACCGGGAGCGGACGTACCCATGTGCCGGATGTTCGGGTCCGCGAGCACAGCGGGGTTGTTCGCCGCGGCCTTCTCGATGTCACTGCCGATGAACATCCTCTTGAGGAAGGGGAGCTTCTTACCGGCGGCGATCTGCCCCGCACTGAGTCGGGACTTCACCGTGCTCGCGGGCCGCGCAGCGGCCTGGGCCACGGCGTCCTTGAGCCGGTTGTAGCTGGCCTTGCCCGCGTCAGTCTTGCAGACCTCGGCGGGATCGTCGTTGTGGACGAGAACCGACCAGCCGCCGGCCACCACGAAGAACGTGTGCTGGCCGTCCACGGAAAGGTTGCGGACCCGCTGGCTGTGATGGACGTCGTCGATCGCGGTGATCTGGACCCAGGTGCCGGCTGCGGTCTGCAGCCACATGCCCGGTTCGAGGTCACCGGCATCGGCCCACCTACCGTAGTCGGGCAGCCAGAACGGGTGGTTGGCCGTGGCCGTGATCTTGCTGGGCTTGGCCTTGCCGTCCTTGCCGTCGGGGTCGACGGTCAGCGTGACCAGGTGCTTGACGCCGTCACCGGTGATGGTGTCGGTGACCGGGCGGGCCTGAAGGTTGCCGGTCTCCGGGTCGGAAGCCAGAACCAGGTCGCCCGTCTTGACGTCCTCGATGGCCTTGGTCGAGCCGTCGGCCATCAGCACCTTGGTGCCGGGGACGAAGCTGTTCTTCTTCGTCGGCTTCTTGCACTGACCGGCCTTGTTCTTCGGCTTCTTCTGCTTGGGCTTGGCATGCTTCGGCTTGCTGCTCTTTGCCTTGCTCGCCTTCGCGCCCTTGGACGCCTTGCTGCCTCCCTTGACCGCGTCGACCGCCTTCGCGCCCTTCTTGGCGTACTTGGCAGCGGTCGCCGCCATTCCCACGCCCGGGATGGCTGCCGACAGCGACAGCGCCGCGTCCGTGTAGTTGCCCTCGGCCGCGTACCAGATGCCGTTGGCGACGTCCGCCGCCTCACCGATCACCGGCACCATGCCCGCCACGTCGAGGGCCGCGTGGCCCACGTCGGACAGCGAGATGTCGAGGCCGAAGAGGTGGCCGTCGAGCTCCACGAAGGAGATCGGGTTGCCGCCCGCGAACGCGTACCGGTTGCCCGTGTACGGGTCCGTGGCCAGGGCCATGTCGTCGGCGGCGCCGCCGTACATGTCCCGGGTCAGGAAGCGGTTCAGGCCCGGGTCGTAGTTCCGGAAGCCCATGTCGTAGGTGCCGGAACCGTCGTCGTACCGCTGGGCGTTGTAGCGGTAGGCGTTGTACTGCTCCTTGTCGGGGTTGGCGGAGTCCGGCTTGTCAGCGCCCGTGAACTGCTTCTCGTCGTCCGAGCCGTACGCCGTGTAGCCGTAGGTCGCACGCGTGGTGCCGCTGTCCCTGGTGATGGCCTCCACGTCACCCTTGGGGTGGTAGAGGAACTGCGAGTACTCCTTCGTGCCGTCGGTGTTGTGCTTGATCTGGGTCAGCTTCTGGCCCCACGGCGAGTACTGGTAGGACTTGGTCGCCTTGCCGGCGACCTCCTCCCGCAGCACCTTGTCCTCCATGCCCAGGTAGGTGAAGAGCGTGGTCTTGCCGTTGGTCCCGGACGTGGTCTCCTCGGCCGTGCGGTCGAAGGCGTCGTACTTGTAGGTCGTCGTCTTCGCCGACGTGCCGCTGCCCGCCGTGTGCTTGGCGATGCGGTCGAAGCCGTCGTACGTGTACTTCTCCAGCGTCGAGCCGTTGGAGGACACCGTGTCCAGGCGCCCCAGCGGGTCGTAGTTGTACGTCGACGCGATGCCCGCCGCCGTCGTCTTCAGCAGCCGGTTGCGGTCGTACGTCGACGTCGTCTTCACGCCGCCGACCGTCTGCTCGACGATGTTGGAGTTGCCGTCGTAGAAGTACTCCTCGGTGCCCGCCGCGTCGCCGGTCTTGGTGACCTTCTGGATGCGGTCCTGCGGGTCGTAGTCGAACGTCGAGACGGTGTTCAGGTACGCCGCCGAGTTGTCGGCGTTCATGACCTTCGCGGTGTCCTTGGAGCGGTTCCCGTTCGGGTCGTACTCCAGGTCGTGCTGGGCCACGACCGTGCCGGCCGACGTCTTCTCGACCTGCTGCTTGACCGCGCCGTTGAGCCAGTACGCGTAGTCGACCGTGTTGCCGTTCGGCTTGGTCTGCTTCAGCGGCTGGCCGCGGTCGGTGTAGGTGAACGTGGTGATCTGCTGGTTGCCCGCCGTCGGCGAGTCCGCGTTGGTGATCTTGTTGACCATGTCGCGGATGTCGTACTCCGCCTTCGACCACGTCACGTCGTGGGTGGTGGTCAGCGGGTTGCCGTTGGCGTCGTAGGTCAGCGCGGTCGTGTTCCTGACCGTGCTGCCCAGCTTCTCCTCGACCTTCGACAGCTGGTCGAGTTCGTCGTAGGACATCGTGTACGTGTCGGCCTTGGCCCCGGGCGAGAGGTCGTTGACCTCCGACAGCAGGCTGTTGGCGTCGTACTTGTACGTGAAGTCCTTGCGCTCGTTGTCGGTCTCCCCGGTGTTGGAGCGCACCAGCTTGACCGTGTCGGCGACCACCGTGCCGTTCGCCGCGTCGGTCAGGGTGACCTTCTGCGTACCGGACTCGGTGAAGCTGTACGAGCCGAGCGAGATCCAGGTGTCCGACCCCGTGGACTGGTCGACCGTCTTGGTCACCGAGCCCGTGGAGTGGGTGATCTGGAACTTCGCGTCGGTGGCCGCGCCGGTCACGTCACCGTGCCGGACGAAGACCTCGTACGTGCCGTCCTGCGGGATGTTCAGCTGCCAGGTGAAGCTGTCGGCGCCCGTCCCCGCCCCGTTGGTCCGGACGTCGTAGCCCCACTGGCCCATGGCCTGGGAGGGGCTCCAGCTGCCCTGGGAGGCGGTGTTGTTGACGTCGGACGAGTCGACGACCACGACCTGGTTGCCCACCGGAATGCCGTCGTCGCTGCGCGCCTTCTGGTTGCCGGACGGGTAGAAGTCCCACGTCATCGTCCGCTGCGAGGAGCCGCCGGCGGAGATGAGCGTGTTCTTCGTCTGCTGGCCGAGGACGTTGTAGTCGTACTTCGTCGTGATGCCGAAGGGGTCCGTGGCCGTCCTGGTCCAGCCGTTGTCGTAGTAGCTGTAGGTGGTGTCGTTACGGACCGTCTGGCCCTGCGACGGCGGTGCCGAGACCCGCTCCAGCTGGCCGACCGAGTCGTAGAAGTAGTACGTCCGGTCGGGGCTGTTGTAGCGGACGTCGTCCTTGTCGAACGGCGACAGCTGCTCCTTGACCCGGTTCAGCTCGTCGTAGACCGTCTCGGTGATGTAGTCCGTCGTGTCGTCGGTGGTGGCGACGCCGCGCGGGCTGATCTCCTTGGTCTGGTTGCCGACCTCGTCGTACTCGAACTGGGTCGTGCGGTAGGTGATGGTGCCGGAGGCGTCCTTGGAGTACGGGACCTTGACCTGCTTGGTCAGACCGCGCCGGTCGTAGGTCGTCTCCGTGGTGTTGCCCTCGGCGTCGGTGGCCTGGTCGGTCCGGCCGTCGAGGTCGTAGTGGACGGTGGTGAACTTGCCCGCCGCGTCCGTCGTCTTCACGACCCGGTGGTTCAGGTCGTAGTCGAACTTCGTGGTGTAGTCGTCGGGGTCGGCGGTGGCGTTCTTCCTGGGGTCGACGACCTTGACCAGGTTGCCGACGTTGTCGTAGACGCTGGTGATCGTGTCGCCCTTGGCGTTGACCACCGAGACGGGCTGGTAGATCTCGTCGTAGGAGTAGGTGGTCGTGTAGTCGCCGACCGTGGTGGTCAGCGCGCCCTTGGGCTCGGTGACCGTCTTGACGTTGCCGACCTTGTCGTACGTCGTGACGGTGCGGCGCTCCGGGTCGGTGCTCACGTCCTTGGGTGTGAGCACGTCGGTGACCTGGTCGGCCGCGTCGTACACCGAGCTGGTCTCGGCGCCGTTCGGCGCGTACGCCTTCGTGATGTTGTTGTTGGCGTCGTAGACCGGGGCCGGAGTGGTGATGAACTCGCCCGCGGACTGGTCCTTGGGCTCCTTCTTCTCCAGCGGGCGGCCGAAGTAGTCATAGGCCTGGGTGACCTTGGCGCCCTTGGCGTTGACGACCTCGGTGGTGTTGCCGCGCTCGTCGTAGGTGAAGACCGTGGTCGACTGCTTGGCGTCCGTGATCTTCGTCGGGTAGCCGTGTGCGCCGTACTCGGCGTACAGGGTGGCGTTGCCGTTGGCGTCGGTGTCCTTCTTCGGCTGGCCGTACGCGTCGTACTCGGTCGTCGACATGTAGTCGCCGGCCGTGGCGGACGCGACGCCCTCCGGGTCGGTCACGGACGTCTGGTTGCCGAACTGGTCGTAGCCGAACTCCCAGATGTTGCCCAGCGGGGAGGTCTTGCGCCACAGGTCGGCGGAGTAGCCGTCGAGCCGGGTCTGGTACTCGTACTTGGTGGCGTTGGCCGGGTACTTCGCCGGGTCGCAGTAGTCGGTCTGGTTGAACGACGTCCACGACTTGGTGACCTCGGCGTCCCACTGGCGCAGCGGGTAGCCGGTCTTCGGGTCGTAGCAGTACGCCGTCTTGGACCCGTTGGCCTCCTCCAGGTACGTGACGTTGTTGTCGGCGTCCCAGGCCAGCTTGGTGGTCTGCGCCTTGGCGTTGGTGAGCTGCACCGGGCGCGCGAAGTCGTCGGTGACGTGGGTCGTGACGTGGTTCTCCGCGTCGGTGACCTTGGTGTCGACGAACTTCGTGTTGGAGGTGTTCGGCGCGTAGGCGAACGTCGTCGGGTAGCCCAGCCGGTCGGTGATCGTCTTGTTCCACCAGTGGAACTTGGGGTCGTCACCGGTCTGCGGCGCGTAGTACGCCAGGTCGGTCGCGTTGCCCCGGGGGTCGGTGGCCTTGACGAGCTTGACGTTCTTGTTGCCCTGCGTGGCGTCGTAGGTGAACTTGAAGACCTTCGGCTGGCTCGCCGACTCGCCGTCGATCACCTGGCCGAGCAGGCCCTTGTCGGTGTAGTAGAACGTCAGCTTGCGACCCGAGATGTCCGTGATGGACTTGACGTGGTCGTAGATCTTGGAGTTGGTGAGGTTGGTGCCGCTGACCTTCGCGCCCGTGTCGTTGATGTACGAGTAGGTCGCGTCGCCCTTCTTGTAGTAGTCGATCGTCAGCGACTGCCGGCCGGCCGGGTCCGTGATGTACGTCAGGAACTTGGTCGGCTTGTTGTTGGACTTGCGCTCCTCGTACGTGAACGTCTGCGTGTTGCCGTCGTTGTCGACCGCCGACGTCATGTAGCCGTCGCAGCCGAACAGGAACCGCGTGCCGTCCGGGCGGGTGAGCGTCCAGGCGTCCGGGATCGGGTCCTTGGCCGGGGTGCAGTCCAGGTTGGCCTTCGGCGTCAGCTTGAAGTGCACGCCCGCCGGGGCCTTCCACGTGCCGTCCGCCTGCTTGCGGAAGACGTGCGTGGTGCCGTCGCCGTCCGGGAGCTTGATCTCGGTCGGGTTCGGGTTGGGGTGGAAGTCCAGCGGTGCGCCGAGCCGGGTGGGACCGGAGATCTGCGCGGACCAGCCGTGGCCGAGGACGGTGTCACTGGTGTCCAGCGAGTTGTAGGCGATCCGGGCGAAGGTGTTCAGACCGCGGCCCGGGTTGTTGATCGCGTTGTACTGCCAGACGCTGTTGCCGGAGGCCACGTTCGTCATCAGCGACGAGCCGGCACCGGTGTTCTTGCCCGCGTAGGAGTAGAACTTCTCCAGGCCGAGCGTGTTGGAGGTCGGGTCCTCCACCGCCACGTTCTGCTTCAGCGGCGGAATGCCGCCCGTGCCCGCCGACAGCCAGCTGCCGTCGGAGACCTTGCGGATGTCCCAGCCGAGCACGTACTCGGTGCGCTTGCTGCCCGAGTCCGAGTTGATCGGCGTCTTGACCTGCGCCTGGACGGTCGCGGACTTGCCCGGCAGCAGCGCCGGGATCGCCGTGGCGACCTGATTGCCGCCGGTGGTGACGTCCGTGCCGTCGGGCAGCTTCCAGGTGTACGACAGCTCGCGCTCGCCGGCCGCCCAGGCGGTCGCCGTGGTGTTGGTGACCGTGAACTCCACCGTGTAGGTCGAGTTGGGGGTCATTCGGGCGGGGGTTCCCGGGGCGTAGTACGTGTCCTCGGTGGTCGAGTCGACGTAGATGACCTGGATGTAGGGGCGCAGCTGCGGGTCGGCGGCCTCGGCCGACAGGAACAGGGTGTGCTCCTTGGGGCCGGTGGACGACTCGTCCTTCAGCCGGACCGCGACGCCCTTGTTGGAGGTCGGGGTCTTGACCCAGGTCTGGGTGAGTCCGGTGGCGTCCCACCAGTGGCGGCCGACGTCGGAGACGCTGGCGACCGTGTCGGAGACGGTGGCGGACAGGTCACCGCCGGCCGTGGTCCACGCGGTGGTGGAGTTGGCCTTGTTCCAGGTGGCCGTCGCCTCGTCGAAGGCCCGGTTCAGGCCGTGCAGTTCGTAGATCGCGCCGTCGGAGCCGGTGGTGGTCTCCGCGCCCCACATGTACATCTTCGAGTCCAGGACCGTGGCGGTGCTGGGGATCGAGCTGGTGGGGAACTGCAGCAGCGCCCGTGTCCTGCCGTAGGTCGGTGAGTCGTTGCCGACCTCCAGCCAGGTCTGCGAGGTGCCCGTGACCGGTTCGGTCAGGCCGTTGCCGTAGTTGGTGTCCGGCTTGGTGGAGGAGACCGTGGTATCGGTGACGCCGCTCTGCGCGCCCTGGATGATCTTCATCGTCCGGCCGGCCTTGGGGATGCCCACGGTGCGGGTGGGCGAGCCGAGCAGCTGCCCGTCCTTGGTCTTCACGGCCAGCTGGTAGAAGTACGACTTGCCGATCTCGTTCGCCGAGGAGTCCGGGGTCGGTACGGCGGTGGTGTCGGTGTAGGTCGTCGCCGACTTGTCGATCGGCGCGATCAGGGTGGCCGCCGAGGGGGTGAACGCCTGCTGCGTGGAGCGGTGCAGCTGGTACTCGACGATGTCCAGGCCCGGGTCGCCGGAGGTGTTGCTGTACGCCTTCCACGACAGCTCGGGGCCCGTGGAGTGGACGACGGTCGGCGAGTTGAGGGTCGTGCCGACCTTGCCGTACGTCACCGTCAGCCGCGGGATGCTCGACGTCTCGCCGCCGTACGCGCCGTCACCCGACTCGTAGCGGGGACCGCCCACCGGCGCGGAGGTCGAGGTGTCGTTCTGGGACTGGATGACGAAGCCGTAGTTCGTCGCCGTGCCCGAGACCCACTTCTGGACGGTGTCGGTGACGGCGAACTTGTGCCACTGGTTGTGCTCGCCCTTGTTCTTGACGATCTGCGCCGGGTTCACCAGGCGCAGCGCGTCGGCGATGTTCTTCGTGGTCGAGCTGCCGGTGTCACCGAGGACGATCTTGCCCGTGGTGCCCTTCTTGAAGTAGTACTGCGTACTGCTCAGGGCCTTCCACGCGGCGGTCGTGCCGGACTGGTTGACCGTGGCGTTGGCGGTGCCGTCCCGGTGCGTGATCGTGTACGGGGCGGCCGTCGCGCCGTCCGAGGCGGGCGGGAAGCGCCCCTCGATCCGGTACGAGGCCTCCTCGTTGATCTTCGGCTGCCAGGTGTACGTCTCGCCGGTCGCGGTGTTCTTGTTGTACGCGTAGTCGTCGTTGACCGCGGCGCCGCCGGTCGTCGTGGCGCGCGGCCACTCGCCGACCGCCGCGGTTCCGGTGTCGCCGTCGTCGATCTGGACGGTGGTGCCGGACAGCTCACCGACCAGGCCGGAGGTGTTGTTCCAGGTCGCGCCGGTCTCGGTCCAGGAGCCGGTGGCCCGGTGGACCTCCATGGTGACGTCGTTGGCCTCCCCGGCGTGCACCTGGTCGAAGTACATCTCCAGGCGGGCCGAGTCGATCGTCGTCCCGGAGGGGATCTCGTTGAGCGGGAAGTAGATCAGCGACCGGGAGATGCCGCCGGTGTCGGTCCTGCCCGCGGAAAGCTTCCAGCTGGTGGCGTAGTTGGTCGTCGGGTTCTCCGACAGGACCATGGTGTCCTGGGCGCTGGAGGGGGTCGGCGCGATGGTGATCGTGGGGTCGATCTTCACCGGGTACTGGCGGTCCTTGGCGGCCAGCCACTTCGCCGAGGGGGTGACGGTGAGCTTCCAGCTCTTGCCGTCGCGGGTGAGCTTCTGCTTGACGGCGGTGGAGTAGGTGCCGCCGGTCGGTGAGCCGGGGACCTTCTTGGCGTCCGTCATGTAGGGCGCCGGGATCACCATGACCGGGGTGTTCGGCAGTTCGCCGTACAGCTCGATCGCGCCGTCCTTGCGCGCCTTCGGCGTCAGCCCGTCGGTGTCCAGGGTGAACGTGTAGCTGACCGGGCCTGAGGGGGGCTCGGTGAGGACGATGTTCTCCTTGACCTGCCCGCGGCCGACCTTGTATTCGAGGTCGGCGCCGCCGACGGCGTCCTCGTAGGTGACGGTGGCGCCCTTGGCGACGGGCTTCAGCGGGCGGTCGGCGCCGGCCAGGCCGAGCGTGACCGCGCGGCCGTCGGGTGCCTTGAAGCGCACGAGCTTGTCGCTGCGGTCACCGAACCAGCTGCGGCCGGAGTTGGTGGTGTTGGCGAACTCGTAGCCCTTGGCCCGGCTTTTGCCCACCGATGTGTCGATGGTCTTCCAGGTCTTGCCGTCCTTGTACGACAGCGGCTCGGCCGACAGTTCGGCCTCGATCCGGCCGTCGGACAGCTGCCAGTAGCGGGCCGTCGCCGTGCGCTTGGACTTCAGCTCCTTGACCCGCTTGGCGGGCGGCAGCGCCTTGCCCTTCGGCAGCTTCTGCCGGCTGGGTATCTCCAGTTTGCCGCCGACCGGCGGCTTGGCGTCGTCCTCGTCGTCGCTGAACCAGCCCGCGATCGTGTCGATGACGCCCTTGTCGTCACCGTCCGACGCGGCGGCGGGGGCGGCGTAGGCGAGCTGCGGCAGTGCTGTGGTCACCACCGCTGAAACCACAAGGCAGGAGATCAGTCTCCCGTATCGGACTTTCACGTCCAATGCCCTTTCCGTTTTAAGGTGTACCCTCCGGTAACCCACCGGAATTCGGGCACACCAAACCGCCGGGCAGGTATTCCCGACCGGCCATCTTCGTGTCATGACACGAAGAGCCGCATGTGTAAACGGAAGTTAAGGTGCAGGTCAAGCACGAGGACATAGAGGGCACTTGACGGCGAGTCCGGCATCGTACCGCATTCCGTGAGCCGGTTTGCCGGTTTTATCCGGAGGGTGGAACGGGTGGCTCTGGATGGGGTATAACCGCTCGGTTCACTCTCGGCATTGCGCGGCGTGCATTACCCGTGAATTAACCATCCATTACCTGTTCGCCGAAACAAGAGACGAAAGCCAGGGCCATGTCAGCGACCGAAACGAACGTCGAAACGAAGGCCGAAACGCAGGACCCGGCCGGGAAAGAGGAGCCGCGCGGCGGCGACCGCAGCGCCCTTGTCGTCGGCGCCGCGGTGCTGGCCGCGTGCCTGGGGCTCGTCCTGTTCGGTGTGCTCGGCGGCCTGGGCGAGGAGGACAGGCCCGAGCGGCGGGTGCCGACCGCCGCCGTGACCTACGAGGTCACCGGCGAGGGCCGGGTCGAGGTCAGCTATCTCGCCCGCAGCGAGGCGGGCAGGGCCACCGTCGAGAAGAACGTCGAGCTGCCCTGGAAGAAGACCGTCCGGGTACCGCTCGGCAAGCCGCCGACGGTCAACATCGTCCTGGACGGAAAGGGCGGCCAGGCCCGCTGCGCTCTCGCGGTCCGCGGCAAGCACGTCCAGAGCGCCACGGCGTCCGGCGCCTACGGCCGCGCCACCTGCTCCGCAGAACTGCCCGCCCCGGAGCGCACGACAGAGAGCACCGGCTGAACGCCCTCACCGAGCCCGCCGCCCTGCCGCGTGCCGTACGCACGCGGACCCGGGACCGGCTTCCCGCCGCGCGGGCCGGAAGCGCCTGGCCCCCACGCCGATTCCCTGCCCACACCCGACTTCCGCGAGCGCAGCCGAAGCCGGTCCCCCGCCCGCCCCGCCCGCCCATGCCCCACACACGCGGAACCGAGACCGGCGGCGGGTTACGGCCGCCGCTGCGCGCTCGTGGCGTCGCGGCACAGCAGCCGCAGTGAGCCGTGCCCGGCGAAGCAGCGGCGGGCCTCGTCGATCGGGTCCCACAGGCGGCCGTCGGGCGTGCGGATCCAGTGGTCGCCGCCCGTCGCCCACCACTCCCCGTCCGACTGACGGGCGATCACCTCACCGGCGTACGCCCCGAAGCCGCGCAGCACGGCCTCCACGGCGGCGAACGGTGCCCCCTCGTTCCGTATCCGTTCGATCATCCGGTCGACGCTCCAGAGGCTCTGCGCGGAGTAGTCGAGGCGCAGCCGCGCCCCCTCACGCATGGTCGCCACCGCGTCCGCCGCCCACCGCACCGGCTTCGCCGCAGCCGAGGGCCTGGTTTCCTGCTGTGTCGTCACATCGGCTAAAGCGCTGCCCAAAGGCCTTCCGTCACGCGGTTCCGGGGGGCTGCCCGCAACCGGTGCAGGACCACCCCATCCCTGCCGCAGGACGGTCACAGGACCCTTTCACCAGCGAGGTTTACGCAAGAGTGACGGTTCGGTGCCCGCGTGCGCTCCAGTCACTGATGAGCATGTACTTCCATCTGAGGGCAGTGCCGCCCCCGGCCCTGCGCAACAGCGCCACCTGGCTGCAACGGCTGTTCGAGGACGACTGGGACACGGTCCGGGAGCGGATCGGCCGGCACCGCGAGGAGGTGCTGGACAAGGGCTACCTCGGCTACGAGTTCCTGTACGCCGGAACTCCCCCGCACCAAGCCCCCGACGGCCCACGGGCCCACGTGGTCCTCGGCGGCCGCCCGCTGTCCCCGCCCGACCACGGCCTGCCCCCCTTCCTGCTGCTGACCGCGGCACAGGTGGCCCGGGTCGCCGCGTTCCTGACGTCGGCCGACTTCGAGGAGCTGTGGCGCGGCGCCCGCGACAAGCTGCTGCCGGGCTACGGCGGCGCCGACGCGGAGCCGGAGGCACGGGGCGTCTGCGCGGCGACCCACCGGGACCTGACCGCGTTCTACCGGCAGACGGCCGACCACGGGGACGCCGTGGTGAAGTGGCTGCTCGTCTGACCTGCCACGGCCACCCTGCGCTCAGCTCCGCCCGCGCGCCCGCCGCGACACCACCGCCCGCAGCACCCGCCGCCCCTCCGTCGACACCTCCAGTGCCCGGCGCAACCCCGCCGGACCGTGCCCGGCGAGCAGCTCCAGGACGGTGATCTGGCGGCGCAGCTCGGCGGCGACCAGCGGCGACACGCGCTCCGTGAGGCCCTCGACGAGAGTCCCCTCCGCCCGCACCGTGGAGAGGGCTCGGGGGAGGGCCTCGTCCGAGGACGCCTCGTCCTTCGCCGGGTCGAGGAGCCGGTGTATCCGGAGGGAGGCGACGGAGCACGCGTCGGCCCAGACCCGCATCCCGGGGGCGGACCACTCGGCCGGTGCGGCGGCGAGCATCCGGTGGGCCAGCAGCACGGCCTCGTCCTCGGACTCACCGGGGCCGGACAGCTTGCCGCGCGCCTGCTCCAGCCGCTCGCCCCAGTCGCCGCCGTCGCCGTCGCCGTCGGCGAGGCTCGCCCACAGCGGCCGGAGGATCTCGTCGTCGCCGCCCAGCAGGGGCATGCACCGATCCAAACAAGCCAGACCGCTCGCGGCCAGACCGCGTTCGTCGGCCTGGGCGATCAGTTCCACAAGGCTCATCCGCTGCCTCCCTCGGGGCCTCCGCAGGCCGCTGTCCGGGCGCCTCCCTTACGGAACCCGCACTTCCCCTTACTGCGTGCAACGTCCCCGGAGTGTCACAGGGGCACCACGCCGAGACGGTCGAGCAAGCGGAACAGAAGGTTTTCGGCCAGCGGATCAGGGTCCGAGGTCAGTACGTCCAGCAGTTCCTCCGCGTTCACCTCGTGCCCGGCCTCGGCGGCCCAGGCGACCGCGCGCTCGGCCGCGTCGGCGGGCTCCAGGAAGTAGTCCTCCAGCGTGCTCCCCTCCTTGCCGACGCCGAGGTACCCGGCCATCGCGGCCCGCGCCAGACAGGTCGTCCACGCCCCGCTCCCGGGCGCCGCCGCCTCCAGCACCACGCAGTCGCTGTCCATGACGTAGCCGAAGAGCGCGGGCGCGCCGGTCTCGCGGGCCAGGTCGTTCATGTTCCCGACGTCACCGTCGCTGCTCGGGTACTCCCACACCTGCCAGCCGCCCGGCGCCGACTCGCGCAGCACCATGCCGTCGGCGTCCGGCAGCGCGTCCAGCTCGGCGAGCGGCCGCTCGGCGCGGCCCACGACGAAATAGCCCCAGTAGCCCATGTCCCGGTCCCCCCGGCGTGTCGGTGCGGCTCGGGGCGAATACACCACAGCCGTACGCCAGTTCGCAGCGAAACGGGGCGATCCGCACCGGGCTCAGCCGAGCCGGCCCGCCAGTTCCCGGAACTGCGGCCAGGACAGCTCGGGCTGCCCGGCGTCCCACAGCTTCTGGATCGTCGCCCGCAGCGGCAGCCGGATCCCGGCCGCGACCTGCTCCTGCGTCTGGGAGCCGGCGAGGTCGCACCACACCGCGAAGCTCCCGCCGAGGATCTGGTCGTCGTACTGGGCGGGCACGGCCGTGGTCCCGCGCAGGACCCGCGGCGTCCACTGCTCGTAGATCCGCTCCCCCGTCGGATACACGAACGTCTGCGGCTGCCCGAGGACGTAGTACAGGAACTCGTCGTTGTAGTTGACGACCTTCCGGCCGGCGCTCAGATACTCCGCCGGCTGCCGGGCGCCGATCTCCTTGCCGGTCCAGTACGCGACCTCCAGGTCCCCGTCGGGCCGGACGGACGTGTTCCGGAAGAAGCCGTCGTTCCACGCCCGGGGCGTCCGGTCGTGGGCGCGGACGGTGGCGGCCCGGTCGTTGAGCCAGCCGGTGGTGAGGTCGGCGACGGTGGCGCCGGAGCCGTACCGCGCCCGCGCGGCGGTGGCCAGCTGCGGATAGGACGCCTCGGGGTCGGAGACGACCAGCGCCTGGTACTCGTCGCCGCCGAGGTGCCACTGGCCGCCCGGGAAGACGCCGGCGTACTCGTCGAGCAGGTCGTCGACGATCTCGGCGGACTCGTCCTTGGAGATGTCGATGGCGCCGCGCGTGGGCACGCCCGAGGCGTTGCGCAGCTGAAGCTCGGGATGTGCGGCGATCACGGCGCCGAGGTGTCCCGGGGAGTCGATCTCGGGCACGACGGTGATGTGCCGGCTCGTGGCGAGGTCGACGATCTTCTTCACCTGCGCCTTGGTCAGGTGCTGCCGGGAGACGATCTCCGGATGCGTGTCGGACTCGATCCGGAACCCCTGGTCGTCGGAGAAGTGCAGCCCGAGCTCGTTGTACTTCAGGTCGCCGAGCTCCCGGACCCGGTCCTCGATCCAGTCGGCCGTGAAGTGCTTGCGCGCGATGTCCAGCATGAAGCCGCGCCGCGGCTTGGCGGGCTCGTCCCGTACGACGCCCTCCGGTGCCGTACCGCCGCCGTGCACCTCCTGCTTCAGCGTGCGCGTGCCGTAGAAGACGCCCGCGTCGGCCGGCCCGCTGATGTTCACCCGCCCGCCGCGCACGGTCATGGTGTACGACTCCGGGTTCGCCCCCTCGTCGTCGCTCAGCGCCAGCCGCACGTCCCCGTCGCGCACGTCGCCCCGCTCGCCCGCGTACGTCAGTCCCAGCTCGCCGGCGATCAGCCGCCCCTCGTCGGCCAGCTCGGCGTCGTTCACGACCACGCGGTCACCGCGCTCCGGTTTCCAGCCCGGTCCGCGCGCGGGGGTGTGGGCGCTCACGGCGGGGATCGTGCGGGGCGTCCCGGACAGGGGGTACGAGCGGGTGGGGCTGGGGCTCGCACTCGGGCCCGGTGCGGTCGCCGAGCCCTGCGGCCGCGGCAGCGAACCCGCCGCCTCGCTGTCGTCGCCGGAGGCCGCCCAGATCCCGAGGCCCAACCCGGCCGCGACCACCGCCACCGCGGCGGCCACCGCCACGATCAGCACCCGCTGCTGCTTCACCTTCTGTGCCGACGCCCGGCGCCTGTGCTGACTCACTCAGCCAACCTACGACCGGTCACCCAAGACCACCTGTCCACCACGCGTTCTGAAACTCTCCCCTCCGAGTGAAATTCGGGCATCCGTCGGACACATCGAGTCCCCACTCGATAACGTATCGCCGCACCTCTCACAGGATCACCTTCCGACACACACGTGACGCCCACAAGGACCCACGCTGCCTGCTTCCACCGTCCTGGAGCACTTCAACACCGCGCCCTCCGACGAGGCCCGGCGCGCTCTGCTCGCCTGCCTGCACAGCCGGAGCTGGGCCGACCGCATCGCCGGCCACCGCCCGTACCCCGACCTGGACGCCCTGCTCGCGGCCTCCGACGAGGCCGCGTACGACCTGGCACCGGAGGACCTGGCGGAGGCCCTGACCTCCGAGTCGCTGCCAAGGCTGCCGGAGAACACGTACGCCGCCGCGCACACGGCGCTGAGCGCGGCCAACGCGGCATACGAGGCCAGATTCGGACACGTGTTCGTCATTTGCCTGGACGGCCTGGCGGAGGGCGAGGCCCTGAACCACATCCTGGCGGCCATCCGGTCACGATTGGCGAACGACCCGGAGGAGGAACGCCTGGTGACGAGAGAGGAACTCCGGCGCCTCGCGAGGGGCAGGCTGGCAAGAACCCTCAGGGGCGCGGGGCTGCATTCCGGCACATAACCGCACACCCCAACCCAGAGCCCGGCATACCCCCCGCCCGCATGCCACTTTGATCACACCGGTAGGGCCCCTGTAAGCCCAGCCGCAGCGTCTCGCTACGATGCTGGGGGCCGGTGGACCGTACCCGGCCGGGCCCGACCGACAGCACAAGCCGGCGCGGCCCCAATCCCCGCTCCCGGAGGAACTTCCGTGCCGGCTGGAACGCTGTACCGCGGCCGGGAAGGAATGTGGTCCTGGGTGGCTCACCGAGTCACCGGCGTCCTCATTTTCTTCTTCCTGTTCGTTCACGTGCTGGACACCGCGCTCGTCCGAGTGTCCCCCGAGGCCTACGACAAGGTCGTGGCCACCTACAAGACGCCGATCGTCGCGCTGCTGGAGTACGGCCTCGTCGCCGCCATCCTGTTCCACGCGCTCAACGGCCTGCGCGTCATCGCCGTCGACTTCTGGTACAAGGGCGCGCGCTACCAGAAGCAGATGCTCTGGGCCGTGGTCGGCCTGTGGGTCGTGCTGATGCTCGGGGCGATCTACCCCGTCCTCGGCCACGCCGCTCGTGAACTGTTCGGGAGCTGACGCGCATGTCCACCACTGAATCCACCGCTTCGGGTATCGGCCCCGTCGAGGGCGGCTCCGTCTACAACGTCGACAACCCGGCGCCCTACATCGAGGCCCCGCGCAAGCGCACCAAGAAGACCCCGAAGTCCACCCGGGGCAACTTCGAGATGGCCGCCTGGCTGTTCATGCGCCTGTCCGGCGTCGTCCTGGTCGTCCTGGTCCTCGGCCACCTGCTGATCCAGCTCGTGCTGGACGGCGGCGTCTCCAAGATCGGCTTCGCCTTCGTGGCCGGCCGCTGGGCCTCGCCGTTCTGGCAGGTCTGGGACCTGCTGATGCTGTGGCTCGCGATGCTGCACGGCGCCAACGGCCTGCGTACGGTCATCAACGACTACGCGGAGCGCGCGAACACGCGGCTGTGGCTGAAGGGCCTGCTGTACACCGCCACGGTGTTCACCATCCTGCTGGGCACGCTGGTGATCTTCACCTTCGACCCGAACATCCGCTAGGCACGGGGCTGCGAGAATCATGAAGATCCACAAGTACGACACCGTCATCGTCGGCGCCGGTGGCGCCGGTATGCGTGCCGCCATCGAGGCGACCAAGCGCAGCCGCACCGCTGTCCTGACCAAGCTCTACCCCACCCGCTCCCACACGGGCGCCGCGCAGGGCGGCATGGCCGCCGCGCTGGCCAACGTGGAGGAGGACAACTGGGAGTGGCACACCTTCGACACGGTCAAGGGCGGTGACTACCTGGTCGACCAGGACGCCGCCGAGATCCTGGCGAAGGAGGCCATCGACTCCGTCCTCGACCTGGAGAAGATGGGCCTGCCGTTCAACCGCACCCCGAACGGCACCATCGACCAGCGCCGCTTCGGCGGTCACTCGCGCAACCACGGCGAGGCCCCGGTCCGCCGCTCCTGCTACGCGGCCGACCGCACCGGCCACATGATCCTGCAGACGCTCTACCAGAACTGCGTCAAGCACGGCGTGGAGTTCTTCAACGAGTTCTACGTCCTGGACCAGCTGATCACCGAGGTCGACGGCGTCAAGAAGTCGGCCGGTGTCGTGGCGTACGAGCTGGCGACCGGCGAGATCCACGTCTTCCAGGCGAAGGCCGTGATCTACGCCTCCGGCGGCTGCGGCAAGTTCTTCAAGGTGACGTCCAACGCGCACACGCTGACCGGTGACGGCCAGGCGGCCGTGTACCGGCGGGGCATTCCGCTGGAGGACATGGAGTTCTTCCAGTTCCACCCGACCGGCATCTGGCGCATGGGCATCCTGCTGACGGAGGGCGCCCGCGGTGAGGGCGGCATCCTCCGCAACAAGGACGGCGAGCGCTTCATGGAGAAGTACGCGCCGGTGATGAAGGACCTGGCCTCCCGTGACGTCGTGTCCCGCTCGATCTACACGGAGATCCGGGAAGGCCGCGGCTGTGGCCCCGAGGGCGACCACGTCTACCTGGACCTGACCCACCTGCCGCCGGAGCAGCTGGACGCCAAGCTCCCGGACATCACCGAGTTCGCGCGGACGTACCTGGGCATCGAGCCGTACACGGACCCGATCCCGATCCAGCCGACCGCGCACTACGCGATGGGCGGCATCCCGACCAACGTCGAGGGCGAGGTCCTGGCGGACAACACCACGGTCGTCCCGGGCCTGTACGCGGCCGGCGAGGTCGCCTGCGTGTCCGTGCACGGCGCCAACCGTCTCGGCACGAACTCCCTGCTGGACATCAACGTCTTCGGCAAGCGGGCCGGCATCGCGGCGGCGGAGTACGCTCAGAAGGCGGACTTCGTCGAGCTGCCGGAGAACCCGGAGTCCCTCGTCGCCGAGCAGATCGAGCGCCTGCGCTCGTCGACCGGCACCGAGCGGGTCACCGTGCTGCGCCGGGAGCTGCAGGAGACCATGGACGCCAACGTCATGGTGTTCCGCACCGAGCAGACGATCAAGACGGCGGTCGAGAAGATCGCCGAGCTGCGCGAGCGCTACAAGAACGTGGCGATCCAGGACAAGGGCAAGCGGTTCAACACGGACCTGCTGGAGGCCATCGAGCTGGGCAACCTGCTGGACCTGGCCGAGGTCATGGCCGTCTCGGCGCTGGCCCGCAAGGAGTCCCGCGGTGGTCACTACCGCGAGGACTACCCCAACCGCGACGACGTCAACTTCATGCGCCACACCATGGCGTACCGCGAGGTCGGCGCCGACGGCTCCGAAACCGTCCGTCTCGACTACAAGCCGGTCGTCCAGACCCGCTACCAGCCGATGGAGCGTAAGTACTGATGGCTACCCCTGTTCTGGACAAGGAAGACGCGGCCGGCAAGCCCGAGCCCGGTTTCGCCGACTCCCCCTACATCACCGTCACCTTCCGGATCCGCCGGTTCAACCCGGAGGTCTCGGCGGACGCGACCTGGGAAGACTTCCAGATCGAGATCGACCCCAAGGAGCGCGTCCTCGACGGCCTCCACAAGATCAAGTGGGACGTCGACGGCACGCTCACCTTCCGCCGCTCCTGCGCCCACGGCATCTGCGGCTCCGACGCCATGCGGATCAACGGCAAGAACCGCCTGGCGTGCAAGACGCTGATCAAGGACATCAACCCCGAGAAGCCGATCACGGTCGAGCCCATCAAGGGCCTGACGGTCCTGAAGGACCTGGTCGTCGACATGGAGCCGTTCTTCCAGGCGTACCGCGACGTGATGCCCTTCCTCATCACGAAGGACACCAACGAGCCGACGCGTGAGCGTCTGCAGTCGGCCGAGGACCGCGAGCGCTTCGACGACACGACGAAGTGCATCCTGTGCGCCGCCTGCACCACCTCGTGCCCGGTCTTCTGGAACGACGGCCAGTACTTCGGCCCGGCCGCCATCGTCAACGCGCACCGCTTCATCTTCGACTCGCGCGACGAGGCCGCCGAACAGCGCCTGGAGATCCTCAACGACCGCGACGGCGTCTGGCGCTGCCGCACGACCTTCAACTGCACGGACGCCTGCCCGCGCGGTATCGAGGTCACCAAGGCGATCGCCGAGGTGAAGCGGGCGCTGATCACGCGCCGCTTCTGACGTCGGTCCTTGTACGTCCGCGAGGGCCCCGTTTCCCGGCTTGACGCCGGGGCGGGGCCTTCGGGCTCTTCGGGGAGACCGATCGAGTGACTCGCATGGCTCACGGCACGGCGGTGTCCAGCCCTCGCGATGATGTCCGTGACAGGACCAGCCGAAGAAGAGCGACTGACCTGATCCGGACAGAAACGGAACCCGACCGGCCACTTAGCGCGCAACCTCTGTCACAGCCGTACCGTCCGTCGCCAGACTGCCCTCATGGCAGCCCTGAGAAAAGCCGCCGCCACACTGCTGGCCGCGGCTTCCGTCCTGCTCGCCGCGGCCCCGGCGGCGCCCACCCCCCACTCCCCCCTCGCCCGGGAGACCTTCGACCGCCTCCCCCTCGGCCCGGTCACATCCGGCCGTGACTGGACCGCCGACACGTCCAACGGCACCCTCACCGTCACCCCCAGCTCCACCGGCCACGGCCGAGAACTCCGTCTCCGCACCGAGGGCAACGGCCGCGCCTTCCTCGTCTTCCCCGGACTCAAGCCGCCCGGCAACAGCTTCTGGGCCCGCCTGCGCCTGCGGGTCGACGCCTTCCCAACCGCCCCCGACTGGGCCCACTGGACGATCGCCGAGGCCTCCGGCACGGACTCGCCCACCCTCGTCCGCCCTCTGGGCGGCCAGTACGCCCCCACCGACCACGGCAACTTCTGGGGCGTCGGCTCCGACCTGGGCCCCACGGGCGACTGGACGGCGTGGAAGACCTCGGCGCCGGCGACCGCCGCGAAGTGGCAGTGCGTGGAATTCCATCTGGACGCCAAGGACAACCGCGTCACCGTCTACTTCGACGGCGTCGAACAGCCCGACCTCACCGTCTCCACCCACCACCACGGCGGCACATCGGATCCCTTCGTCTTCCCCGCCTTCGACCAGCTCAAGCTGGGCTGGCAGCTGTACCAGGCCGACCCGACGCCGTCGTCGTACGAGGTCCGGATGGACGACATCGCGCTGAGCACACGGCGCGTGGGCGGCTGCGGAGCCTGAGACCGGAGACGTCATGACCTAATCTGACGTCATGTCAGATGACGAGTCGTACGAGCTGCTCGGTTTCGACAACGTGCTGCTGCCCGTCGGGGATCTCGACGAGGCCGTGGGGTTCTACGAGCGGGCCGGCTTCGTGGTGGGCTTCCGGTTCGACGAGGGCGGGATCGCGTTGCTGAAGGTGGGGGGTGAGACGCCCGGCATTCTGCTGCGGGTGGAGGAGGGACTGGGGCACCGGACGCCTCCGTGGCCGTCGCCGCGGGTGTGGCTGGAGGTGCCCGACGCCCGGGCCGCGGCGCGGGAGCTGGCCGGTGCCGGTGTCGCGCCGCTCGACGAGCCGTTGCCCGCGGTCACCGGCTGGACCGTGGAGTTCGCCGACCCCTGGGGGAACGTCTTCGGTCTCACCGACTACACCAAGCGACCGGAGCTCGGCCGACGGCCGTGACGTCGCCCGACGGCGGCCCCGCGTCACTCGTTAGGCTCTTCTCCCGTGTCCGCGAAGAACGACGGCCCCGACGGCGGCCCCACCCCCAGCAAGTCCGAGCAGACCCGGGCCCTGATCCTTCAGACGGCCATGCGGCTGTTCCAGGAGCGCGGCTACGACAGGACGACGATGCGGGCCATCGCCCAGGAGGCCGGGGTCTCCGTCGGCAACGCGTACTACTACTTCGAGGGCAAGGAGCACCTGATCCAGGGCTTCTACGACCGGATCGCCGCCGAGCACCAGCTGGCGGTCCGTGAGGTCCTGGAGCGGGAGACCGACCTGGAGGCGCGGCTCGCGGGCGTGCTGAAGGCGTGGCTGGACATCGCCACGCCGTACCACGAGTTCGCGGTGCAGTTCTTCAAGAACGCCGCCGACCCGGACAGCCCGCTCAGCCCCTTCTCCCCCGAGTCGGCACGCGCGCGCGAGGAGGCCATCAGCGTCCACCGCAAGGTGCTCGCGGGATCCAGGACCAAGGTGCCCGCGGAACTCCGGGACGCCCTGCCCGAGTTGATGTGGCTGGCGCAGATGGGGCTCGTGCTGTACTGGATCTTCGACCGGACCGAGGGGCGTGAGCGCAGCTACCGGCTCGCCGAGCGCGGGGCGCGGCTCACGGCGCGCGGGGTCGCCCTGGCCCGGTTCCGGGTGCTGCGGCCGCTGGTGCGGGAGGTGCACGAGTTGTTCACGGACTTCCTGCCGGGGATGACGAAGGCGCTGCCCGACCCGGCCAGGAAGTGATCAGATCCAGCTGAGGCTCGACAGCCGGAAGATCCCGGTGCCGTCCGTCAGGTACTGTCCGCCGCCGACGTCCTCGCTGGTGACGACGTACTCCTTGGCCTGCCACAGCGGGATGACCGGCACGTCACGGGCGATGGTCTCCTGCACCTCGCGGAAGTCCTCACCGGCCTCGCTGCGGTCGGCGTACCGCCGGCTGTCCTTGATGAACCGGTCCACGGTCTTGCTGCTGTAGCCGGTGTTCATGGTGGCGCCGGTGCCGACGAGCGGGGCGCCGAAGGTGTCCGCGTCGGGGTAGTCGGGGACCCAGCCGACGGCGTACGCGTCGAGTCGGCCGCTCGTCCACTGCTTCTGGAAGTCGGTCCACTCGTAGCCCTTGACGGTGACCTTGAACAGACCGGTCGCCTCCAGCTCCCGTTTGATCTCCGCAGCCTCCTCGGCGCCGGAGCCGCGGCCGATCGCGTACCCGTAGGTGAAGCGGACCGGCAGCTTCACACCGGCCTCGGTGAGCAGCTTGCGCGCGTTGCCGGGGGACGGTTGGCCGTAGTCGTCGAAGAACGACGTGGTGTGCCCGGTGATGCCGGTGGGGATCAGCGAGTACAGCGGATCGACGGTTCCGTCGTACACGGTGTCGACCAGCTCCGGGCGGTTGATCAGCCAGGCCATGGCCTGCCGGACCTTGGTGTCGTGCAGCGGCGAGCCGGCCCGGGTGTCGAAGTAGAGGTTGCGGGTCTCGGAGCCGTCGGCCTCGAAGACGCGCTCGTTCGGGTCGCTCGGGTTCAGGTCGGCGAGGACCTTCGGCGGCAGCTGGCGGGTGGCGACGTCGAGCCGCTTCGCCTTCCAGGCGCTGTCGAGGGCGCCGGGGTTCGCGTAGTAGCGCAGTTCGACGGAGGGGCCGGTGTGGTGGACGGCGCCCTTGTAGTGCGGATTGGGCGCGAGGGCCGCCTTCTTGCCCTTCGTGTACGCCGTGAGGAGGTACGGGCCGGTGCCGTCGGCGGTGTTTCCGGTGCGCAGGGAGCCCGCCGGGTACTTGGTGTGGTCGACGATCGCACCGGCACCGGTGGCGACCTTGAACGGGAAGGTGGCGTCGGGCGAGGACAGGTGGAAGGTGACGGTCCGGCCGTCGGCGTCCACCGAGGCCAGGGTGTCCAGCAGGGCGGCGGGCCCGACCTCGGACTTGATCCTCTTCACCCGGTCGAAGGAGTACTTCACATCCTCGGCGGTCATCGCGCGGCCGCTCGGGAAGGTGAGGCCCTCGCGCAGTACGCAGCGGTAGGTGCGCAGATCACTGCCGACGAACCTGCAGCTCTGCGCCGCGTCGGGGACGGGCTGGGCGCCGCCCGGGCCGAAGGTCAGCAGCGACTGGAAGACGTTGTTGAACAGAGCCCAGGAACCGGCGTCGTAGGCACCGGCCGGGTCGAGCGAGGTGACGGCGTCCGTCGTGCCGACCCTGATCGTCCTGCCCGTGCCGTTCTTCGACGGCAACAGCTGCCAGCCGCCCACGGCCGCGGCCGCCAGCACGAGCAGCGCCGCGAGAATCCGCATGCGCACCGAACGCATCGGTCCTGCCCTCCCCGGGCCCCTGCGTGCCGGGGCCTGCGTGCATAGGCCACATTCCTCGTGGCGCGGCTCACCCAATCACAGGGCCTTGAGCCGAGGGAAGGAAAAACCGGGGAGTTGAGAAAACCCTTACCGCAAGCTGGCTTTCGGACAGATTTCTCACCGTTCTCACCGGGACGGCGCCGGTGGCGCCACGCGGTGCCACCTCCGGCACCGCGCGGCTCATGCCTGACGTGACGCCAGCTCGATCACCGTGATGTCCGACGGCGCCCCCACGCGCGTGGGCGGACCCCATGCGCCCGCGCCCCGGCTGACGTACAGCTGGGTGTCGCCGTAGCGCTCCAGTCCCGCCACGGTCGGGTTCGCGGCCGCCGCGATGAGATTGCCGGGCCAGAGCTGGCCGCCGTGGGTGTGGCCGGAGAGCTGGAGGTCGACGCCGTGTTCGACGGCGTCGTGGATCTGCACCGGCTGGTGGGCGAGCAGCACGCACGCGCGTGCCGGGTCCCGGTCGCCGAGGGCCCTGGCGAAGTCGGGCCCCTGGCCCTCGTCCTCGCCGGCCACGTCGTTGACGCCGGCGAGGTCGAAGTGGGGCAGTTCCGTGCGGGCGTTCTCCAGGGGGTGCAGGCCCAGGCGGCGTACCTCCTCGACCCACTGCTCGGCGCCGGAGAAGTACTCGTGGTTGCCGGTGACGAAGTAGGCGCCGTGCCGGGCCGTCAGCTGGGCGAGCGGGGCCGCCGCGGGGCCCAGGTCCTTCACGCTGCCGTCGACCAGGTCGCCGACGACCGCGATGAGGTCGGGTTGGGTCGCGTTGATCGTGTCGACGACCCGCTGGGCGAAGCCCCGGCCGAGGACCGGACCGAGGTGGATGTCGCTGACCACCGCGATGCGGTAACCGTGCGCCGCGCGCGGCAGCTTGGCCAGCGGCACGGTGACCCGCTTGACCTTCGGGCCGTTCAGGACGCCGTACGTGCCGTAGCCGACCGTCCCCACGGCGGCCGCGGCGGCGGCACCGGCGACGACCCGGGAGACGAACAGGCGGCGGGAGGGGGCGGCGAGGGGGCGCGGTGCGGCATCGGGCGCGTCGGCCCCGGGGGCCGGCTCCGGGGGCTCGGTCTCAGCGCCGGGTCTCTTCGGCCGCGCTCCCGCCGGATCCGGCTCCGCGCCGGACGCCTTTGCCGACGCTGCCGCCGGGACCGGCTCCGGGGCGGCTGCCGAAGCCGGCGCCGGCTCCCCTGCGGCCGTCGCGGCCGCCCGTCGGGCCGGCAGCCGCCGCAGCAGCGGTCGTACGGCCTCGCCCGCCAGCACCGCCAGCAGCAGGTAGACCGACAGCGCCAGCCACAGGAAGCCCGGCCAGGCCAGGACGCGCTGGAGCCAGAAGGGGGCACCGGTGCGCTCGGCGACGAGGGCGCCCACGGCCAGTGCCCAGCCGCCGGCGATCAGCACCGCGCCCGTACGGCGGACGGGACCCGGGCCACGGGTGGTGTCCCGGAACAGGCGGCGCCACATGTACCAGTTGCCCGCCACCAGCACGCTCGCCACGGCCAGCGCGACGAGCACGAAGACGACCACCATGCCGTCGTATCCCCTCGGTCGTTTCCTATGACGTGCGGCGCAGTGCCCGCACTCCGCGCAACCCGATGGCCCCGATGACCGTCCCCAATACGAAGGAAACGACGGCGAGCGTCAGGTGCACCCAGAAGTACGCCGTCGGGTGACCGTCATCGAACGCGAGCCCGCTGCTGTCCTTGATCAGGTTTTTGACGAAAGTGATCCAGATGACCCAGCTCCACACCCCGAAGGCGAGCAGGAACCAGGAGACGGGGCGGCTGAGTTTCACGCAAGCAGACCTTTCCTCACAGCGCCCGGCGCCCGGGGCCGGCCGGGGGTCCGGGGGTTGTCCCCCGGATGAGCACAGCATGCGTCCAGTATCGCCAGACCGTGTCCGGTTCCCTCTGCGGGGTAGGGGTGGGCGCGGGACTTCCCGTTCCCTGGCATGTACCTTCTCGGTCGTGCCCGCACCCAAGAAGGCCATCAGGCGATCCCTGCTGGTCACCTCAGCCGTCCTGTCGTCCCTCGCGCTCACCGCGCCCGTCGCTCTCGCCGCCCCGAAGCCCTCGGCGAGTCCGTCGGCCACTCCCCCGGCCAAGATGTCGACCGTGGGCGGTAACCGGCTCGGGCAGTCCGGCACACAGGTCAACCTGGCGGGCGGCGTACCGGTGATCCCCAAGGACGTCACCGCCCGCTCCTGGATCGTCGCCGACGCCGAGTCAGGTGAAGTCCTCGCCGCGCACAACGCGCACTGGCGGCTGGCCCCGGCGAGCACGCTGAAGATGCTGTTCGCCGACACGGTGCTGCCGAAGTTCCCGAAGACCATGAAGCACAAGGTCGAGCCCTCCGACCTGGCCGGCATAGGCGGCGGCTCCAGCATGGTCGGGATAAAGGAGAACGAGACCTACACGGTCCACGACCTGTGGCTCGGTGTCTTCCTGCGGTCCGGGAACGACGCCGTGCATGTGCTGTCCCAGATGAACGACGGCATCGACAACACCGTCAAGGAGATGAACGAGCACGCCGAGGAGCTGCAGGCCCTCGACACGCACGTCGTCAGCCCCGACGGCTACGACGCCGAGGGGCAGGTCTCCTCCGCGTACGACCTGACGCTGTTCGCCCGCTCGGGGCTGCAGAAGAAGGACTTCCGCGAGTACTGCTCGACGCTCACCGCGAAGTTCCCGGGCGAGACGAAGAAGAACAAGAAGGGCAAGAAGGTCCGCGAGTCCTTCGAGATCCAGAACACCAACCGGCTGCTGACCGGTGACTACGACATCTCCCAGTACCAGGGCATCGCGGGCGTGAAGAACGGCAACACCACCAACGCGGGGGCCACCTTCACCGGTGTCGCCGAGCGGAACGGCAGGGTGCTGCTCGTCACCGTCATGCACCCGGAGAAGGCAGAGCACAACGAGGTCTACAAGGAGACCGCCCGCCTGTTCGACTGGGGCTTCAAGGCGGCCGGCAAGGTGCAGCCGGTGGGCGAGCTGGTGCCGCCGAAGAGCGCCGTCCGGGCGAGCGCCCAGCCGGATGCCTCCGGCGAGGCCGGCGGCAGCGGGCAGGGCGGGGGCGGGACCGAGCCGGTGGCGAGCGCCCCGGCCGGGGACGGCACCAGCGGCATGGGGATCGCGCTCGCCGTCACGGGCGGCCTGCTGGTGCTGCTCGCGGGCGGTGCGTTCCTGGTCAACCGCCGCTGGCCGCTGCCGGATCTGGTACGCCGCAGGACTCGTCCGTGAGCTCCGTCTCCTTGCTCTGCGTCGCCGTCCAGGCGGCGCAGAACAGGACGAGTCTCGAGGTGAAGTTGATCCACAGCAGCAGGGCGACGGGGACCCCGAAGGCGCCGTACATGCTCTTCGTGGCCACGCCCTGCATATAGCCGCTCAGCAGCAGCTTCAGCAGTTCGAAGCCGACCGCCCCGGTCAGCGCGGCCACGAACAGGCGGTGGCGGGGCGGTTCGACGCCGGGAAGCAGCGTCAGGACGTACAGCAGGACCAGGAAGTCGGCGAGTGCGGCGACGGCGAACGCGGCGATGTGCAGCAGGACTCCGCCCCAGCCGCCCTCGTCGATGCCGAGTTGCCGGGTGATCCAGCCGACCATCGCGGAGGCGACGGTGGAGGCGGCGAGCGTGACGAGGACGGCGCCGCCGAGGCCGACGAGGATGCCCGCGTCCTTGGCCCTGCTCAGGAACGGGTTCTCGTCCTCGTCCGGCAGCTCCCACACCGCGCGCAGACAGTCGCGCATCGAGGCGACCCAGCCGATGCCGGTGAACAGCAGGGCGGCGCCCGCGATGACGCCGACGGTGCCGGCGTTCTGCACCAGGCCGTCGACGTTCAGCTGGTCGGAGATGCCGGGCACCTGCTGGGCGAGCTTGTCCTCCAGCGTGTTCTGCTGTTCGGTGCTGAGGGTGGCGGCGGTGATCGCGGCGCCCACGGTCAGCAGCGGGAAGAGCGCGACGAAACTGGTGAACGTCATCGCGGCGGCCAGCCGGGTCCACTTCACCCGGTCCAGACGCTCGTACGACCGCCACGCGTGCGTGGTCATCAGTCGTGCGGCCGCCGGCCCGACGACGGGAAGCTTTTTCAGCCAGTCCATGATCCGAACCTGCCCTCGGTGCGGAAGACCCATGTACGGGTGCCCCAAAACCTGAGGACAGTGGCGAGCGCCATACCGATTCCGGCGCCGGAGAGGATGTCGGCGCGTTGCGAGGTGAAGCCGAGGCCGTAGTGGCTGACGGCCAGGCACAGCAGTTGTACGGCGGCGCCGGCGACGTTCACCGCGAAGAAGGCGGCGTACGGGCGCAGGCCGCTGGGCCGCGTGTGCCGGTAGGTGCCGAGCGCGTTGCCCGCGTACGCCACCGTGCAGGCCACGACGAAGGCCAGCGCCTTGGCGGTGAGGGGGCCGAGGGCGGCCGGTCCGCGCAGGTAGGTGAAGAGCAGGAGGTCGACGGCGTAGGCGACCAGGCCCACGGCGGCGAAGCCGAGCACTTCACGCCGCCTTGCCCACGCACGCGCGCCGAGCACTTCACGCCGCCTTACCCACGCACGCGCGCCGAGAGCTGTCCGCCGCGCCGGCCGCTCGCGCGTACCGAGAGTGGTGCGCCGCCCGTCACGCACGCGCGTACCGAAACCCATCCGCTACCCCTCGCCCACGGCACCGAAGCCCATCCGCCGTCCCTCGCGCAGACACGCACCAAACCCCTTCCGCCGTCCCTCAAGCAGACGTGCACCGAAGCCCATCCGCCGCAGCAGCTGCATATGCGCGCCGGCCCTCCCGCACGCGGGTGCCGGGCCCAGGGGGCGGTGGTCCACAAGGACCTGCGGGGGTCCACGCGCGCGGGGTCACCAATTCGCCACCGCCAGGCCGTACATCGCCGCCCACACCAGGCCGATGAGGGTGAGGGCGCGGTCGTGCAGGACGACGTCCTCGGGTTCGCCGGCTGTGCCGCGGTCGGCGAAGACGGCGTAGCGGAGGACGGCGAGGATGAAAGCGATCATGGACAGTTGCCGCCAGGGCAGCACGCTGGTGTGCGGGACCCCGCCCTCCTCCAGGGCCCACAGGCAGTAGCCGAGGACGGCGACACCGGCCGCGAGCTGCCAGACGAAGCGGAGGTAGCCGGGGGTGTACTCGGTGAGCAACGCGCGCGTGGCGCCCGCTTTTCCGGCCATCTGGACGGCTTCGGAGTAGCGCTTGGCCGACACCATGAACAGCGCGCCGAACCCGGTGGTGATCAGGAACCAGCGCGACAGGGGGATGCCGAGGGCGAGCCCGCCGGCCATAGCCCGCATCAGGAACCCGGTCGTGACGACCGCGAGGTCGACGACCAGGACGTGCTTGAGGCTGACGCAGTACGCCAGTTGCATGCCGATGTACCCGGTCAGCAGAGCCGCGACGGGGGCCGGGCACAGCCAGGCCGCGGCGGCGGGCGCCAGGGCGCCGAGGGCGCCTCCGACGGCGTACGCGACGGGTACGGGGACCTGTCCGGCGGCGACCGGGCGGTGGCGTTTGACGGGGTGGGCGCGGTCGGCCTCGGCGTCGCGGGCGTCGTTGACGAGGTAGACCGCGGCGGCGCAGGCGGTGAACAGGAGGAAGACGAGGGCGAGCCGGCTCAGGGCGTGGGGCGTGAACAGTTCGCCGGCGGCGGCCGGGGCGGCCACGACCAGGACGTTCTTGACCCACTGCCTGGGGCGCGCGGTCCTGAGCAGGCCGCTCAGGAGGCCGCCTCTCGGGGGCGGCGCGGGCTGCCGGTGGGGGGTGCGTTGCCGCAGGACCGCCGTGTCAGCCACGGGCGTCTCCCCTCATCCAGCGGGTGCCGAGCCGGGCCGTGAGCGCGCCCAGGGCCGCGCCGGCCGCCACGTCGGAGGGGTAGTGGACGCCGGCGACCACACGCGCGAGGCACATCGCGGCGGCGAGCGGCGGGATCGGACGCGCGCCCAGTGCGCCGAAGGCGACGGCGGCGGCCGCGGCCGAGGTGGCGTGCGAACTGGGGAACGAGTGCCGGCCCGTGGTGCGCACCAGGGGCTCGACATGTGCCGGGCGCGGACGGCGCACGACCCGTTTCACCCCCATGCTGACGAGGTGCGCGCCCGCGGTGAGCGCCGTTCCGCGCAGCCAGGCGCCGCGGCGCTCCCCGTCCACGGCGGCGCCGGCGAGCCCCGCCACGAGCCACAGCGCCCCGTGCTCCCCCGCCCACGACAGGGCGCGCGCGGCGTCGGCCACGCGCGGGTCGGTGCCGCACGCCCTGAGCGCCGTAACGATCCGGTGGTCCATGTCGTCCATGTGGACTCACTGTTCACGTCCACCCGGCAGGAACTCCGGCAATATTGAGCGACATCCCATTAATCACCCATTTCGGGGAGGAATTCCATGTTTCAAAACTGATCGCTCACATAAGGGCGATACGGTCACCGACATGTCCACTGTCACCGGGTGGGGCCGTACGGCTCCCACCGCCGCCCGTCTGGTCCGCCCCCGGACGTACGAGGAAGCCGCGGAGGCCGTCCGGCGGTGCGGGACCCGCGGGAGCATCCCGAGGGGCCTGGGACGGGCGTACGGGGACGCGGCGCAGAACGCCGGCGGGGCCGTGCTCGACATGACGGGCCTGGACCGCGTCCACGCCATCGACGCCGACGACGGGACCGTGTGGTGCGACGCGGGGGTCTCCCTGCACCGGCTGATGGAGGTGCTGCTGCCGCTCGGCTGGTTCGTGCCGGTGACGCCCGGCACGCGCTATGTGACGGTCGGCGGGGCGATCGGCGCGGACATCCACGGCAAGAACCACCATGTGTCGGGCTCGTTCTCCCGGCACGTCCTGGCGCTGGAGCTGCTCACCGCCGACGGCGGGATCCGGACCGTGAGCCGCGGCACCCCCCTGTTCGACGCCACCGCGGGCGGCATGGGACTGACCGGCGCGATCCTGACCGCGACGCTCCGGCTCCAGCCGGTCGAGACCTCGCTGATGTCGGTCGACACCGAGCGCGCGAGCGACCTCGACGACCTGATGGCCCGCCTGGCCGCCACCGACCACCACTACCGCTACTCGGTCGCCTGGATCGACCTGCTGGCGCGCGGCGCCGCGACCGGCCGCGCGGTGCTCACCCGCGGCGACCACGCCCCGGTGGAGGCACTGCCGAGCGGCACACGCGCGCGCAGGGACCCGCTGGCCTTCCGGACCTCCCGCCTCCCGGCCGCCCCCGCCTTCGTCCCGGAGGGCCTGCTCAGCCGGACCACCGTGGGCCTGTTCAACGAACTCTGGTACCGCAAGGCACCACGCGCGCGTACCGGTCAGCTGCAGCGGATCTCCGCCTTCTTCCACCCCCTGGACGGCGTTCCCCACTGGAACCGCGTCTACGGCCGCGGCGGCTTCGTGCAGTACCAGTTCGTCGTCGGAGACGGCCGGGAGGACACCCTGCGCAGGATCGTGCGGCGCATCTCGCAGCGCCGCTGCCCGTCCTTCCTGGCCGTCCTCAAGCGGTTCGGTCAGGCCGACCCCGGCTGGCTCTCCTTCCCCGTGCCCGGCTGGACGCTGGCCCTGGACATCCCGGCGGGCCTGCCCGGCCTCGGCGCCTTCCTCGACGAGCTGGACGAGGAGGTCGCCGCCGCGGGCGGGCGCGTGTACCTGGCCAAGGACTCCCGGCTGCGACCGGAGCTGCTCGCCGTGATGTACCCGCGTCTCGACGACTTCCGCGCGCTGCGCGCGGAGCTGGACCCGCGCGGGGTGTTCACCTCGGACCTCTCCCGCCGACTCAACCTCTAGGAGCTGTCGTGAAGGACGCCTTCGGCTTCCCCCAGTCCCTCCTCGTCCTCGGCGGTACGTCCGAGATCGCGCTGGCCACCGCCCGCCGCCTGATCGCCCGCCGCACCCGCACGGTATGGCTGGCGGGCCGCCCCTCGCCCGCCCTGGAGGAGTCCGCCGGGCATCTGCGGGGCCTGGGGGCCGAGGTGCACACCGTCGCCTTCGACGCGCTCTCCCCCGAGTCCCACGAGGGCGTGCTCGGCAAGGTCTTCGCGGAGGGCGACATCGACATGGTGCTGCTCGCCTTCGGGGTCCTCGGCGACCAGGCCCACGACGAGCGGGAGCCGGCGAGCGCGGTGCGCGTCGCGCAGACCAACTACACGGGGGCGGTGTCGGCCGGCCTGGTCAGCGCCCGGGCCTTGCAGGCGCAGGGCCATGGCTCGCTGGTGGTGCTCTCCTCCGTCGCCGGCGAGCGGGCCCGCCGGTCCAACTTCATCTACGGCTCCAGCAAGGCCGGGCTGGACGCCTTCGCCCAGGGGCTGGGCGACGCGCTGCACGGCACGGGCGTGCACGTCATGGTCGTACGCCCCGGGTTCGTACGGTCGAAGATGACCGCCGGTCTGGAGCAGACGCCGCTCGCGACCACGCCCGAGGCGGTCGCGACGGCCATCGAGCTGGGGCTGCGGCGACGCTCGGAGCTGGTGTGGGTGCCGGGAGCGCTGCGGTTGGTGATGTCGGCGCTGCGGCACGTGCCACGGGCGGTGTTCCGGCGGCTGCCGCTGTAGCGGCCCGTCACCGGCCGTCGTCGGCTGCCCGGGGGAACGCGGTTACCGGGTCGGCAGGGAGCCGCGCTCCACGCTCCCGGCCTGAGGGGGGACCACGGACCCGCCGAAGTGGAACTCGCGCAGCTTGCGCCACACCCCGTCGGCGCCCTGCTCGTACAGCGCGAAGCCGGTGCAGGGCCACTGGGCCTCGTAGTCGGCGAGTTCCTCGAAGGCGCGGTCCATGGACGCCTCGTCGATGCCGTGGGCCACGGTGACGTGCGGGTGATACGGGAACTGCAGTTCGCGCGCCATGGGCCCGGACGCGTCCCGGACCTGCTTCTGCAGCCAGGTGCAGGCCTCGGCGCCCTCCACGACCCGCACGAACACCACCGGCGACAGGGGCCGGAAGGTGCCGGTGCCGGACAGCCGCATGGGGAACGGCCGGCCCGCCGCGGCGACCTCGGTCAGATGCGCCTCGACGGCCGGCAGCACGGCGGCGTCGACCTCCGTCGGCGGCAGCAGCGTGACATGCGTGGGGATACCGTGAGCCGCGGCGTCGCCGAAGCCCGCGCGCAGCTGCTGGAGCTGGCTGCCGTGAGGCTCCGGGACCGCGATCGAGACACCGATCGTTACGGTCCCCACGTGGTCTCCTGTCGTTTCAGTTGGTGAGCCCGTCCTGTCGGCGAGCTCGCGCCCGATGGTGAGCAGCGGTGGCCGCCGGTGCGGCCACTCGGCTATCGACTGTACGGCCACGGCGCCGCCACGGGCAGGCGCAAGCGTGGTGATGTGCAGCGCTGTGCGGTGGTACGGCCGTGGTGCGGTTCAGTGCTTGGCGGGCAGGAAGCCCACCCTGTCGTACGCCTGCGCCAGCGTCTCCGCGGCGACGGCGCGCGCCTTCTCCGCGCCCTTGGCCAGGATCGAGTCGAGGCTCTCCGGGTCGTCCAGATACTGCTGGGTGCGCTCCCGGAAGGGCGTCACGAACTCGACCATGACCTCGGCGAGGTCCGTCTTGAGCGCACCGTAACCCTTGCCCTCGTACTTCTGCTCCAGTTCCGCGATTCCCGCCCCGGTGAGGGTCGAGTAGATGGAGAGCAGGTTGCTGACGCCCGGCTTGGTCTCCGGGGCGAAGCGGACGACGGTGTCGGTGTCGGTGACCGCGCTCTTGACCTTCTTGGCGGTGGCCTTGGGCTCGTCGAGGAGGTTGATGAGGCCCTTCGGCGTGGACGCCGACTTGCTCATCTTGATCGTCGGGTCCTGCAGGTCGTAGATCTTCGCCGTCTCCTTGAGGATGTACGGCTTCGGGACGGTGAAGGTCCGGCCGAAGCGGCCGTTGAAGCGCTCGGCGAGGTCGCGGGTCAGCTCGACGTGCTGGCGCTGGTCCTCGCCGACCGGGACCTCGTGCGCCTGGTACAGCAGGATGTCCGCGACCTGGAGGATCGGGTAGGTGAACAGGCCGACCGAGGCGCGGTCGGCGCCCTGCTTGGCGGCCTTGTCCTTGAACTGGGTCATGCGGGAGGCCTCGCCGAAGCCGGTGAGGCAGTTCATGACCCAGGCGAGCTGGGCGTGCTCGGGGACGTGGCTCTGGACGAACAGCGTGCAGCGGTCCGGGTCCAGACCTGCGGCCAGCAGCTGTGCGGCGGCCAGGCGCGTGTTCGCGCGCAGGTCCTTCGGGTCCTGCGGGACGGTGATCGCGTGCAGGTCGACGACCATGTAGAACGCGTCGTGGGTCTCCTGCAGGGCCACCCACTGGCGGACGGCGCCGAGGTAGTTGCCGAGGTGGAACGAGCCGGCGGTGGGCTGGATACCGGAGAGCACGCGAGGTCGGTCAGAGGCCATGGTGTTTATTGTCGCAGAGAGCCAGGGGGGTTCGGTTCGTGGGGAACTGCGGACCGTGGTGGGCAGGTCGCGCAGTTCCCCGCGCCCTTTCGGGCCGGCTCAGCCCAGGTCGATGTCCGGGTACAGCGGGAAGCCCGCCACCAGGTCCGTCGCCCGCTGGGCGATCTCCTGCGCCACCTTCTCGTCCAGGACGTGGGCCGCCTTGGACGGAGCGCCCGACTTGGTCGTGCCCGGCTCGGTGGTGGTCAGGACGCGGTCGATGAGGCCCGCGACCTCGTCCATCTCGGCGGTTCCCAGGCCACGAGTGGTGAGCGCGGGGGTGCCGATGCGGATGCCGGAGGTGTACCAGGCGCCGTTGGGGTCGGCGGGGATGGCGTTGCGGTTGGTGACGATGCCGGATTCGAGCAGGGCGGCCTCGGCCTGGCGGCCGGTGAGGCCGTAGGAGGTGGCGACGTCGATCAGGTTGAGGTGGTTGTCGGTGCCGCCGGTGACCAGGGTGGCGCCGCGGCGCATCAGGCCCTCGGCGAGGGCCCGGGAGTTGTCGACGATGCGCTGGGCGTAGTCACGGAAGGACTCCTGGCGGGCCTCGGCCAGGGCGACCGCCTTGGCGGCCATGACGTGCGGGAGCGGGCCGCCGAGGACCATCGGGCAGCCGCGGTCGACCTGGTCCTTGAGGGAGTCGTCGCACAGCACCATGCCGCCGCGCGGGCCGCGCAGCGACTTGTGGGTGGTGGTGGTGACGATCTGGGCGTGCGGGACCGGGTCGAAGTCGCCGGTGAGGACCTTGCCGGCGACGAGGCCGGCGAAGTGGGCCATGTCGACCATGAGCGTGGCGCCGACCTCGTCGGCGATCTCGCGCATGATGCGGAAGTTCACCAGACGGGGGTAGGCGGAGTAGCCGGCGACGATGATCAGCGGCTTGAACTCGCGGGCGGAGGCGCGCAGGGCGTCGTAGTCCAGCAGCCCCGTGGACGGGTCCGTGCCGTAGGAGCGCTGGTCGAACATCTTGCCGGAGATGTTCGGGCGGAAGCCGTGGGTGAGGTGGCCGCCGGCGTCCAGGGACATGCCGAGCATGCGCTGGTTGCCGAAGGCCTGGCGGAGTTCGGCCCAGTCGGCCTCGGTGAGGTCGTTGACCTGGCGGACGCCGGTCTTCTCCAGGAAGGGGGCCTCGACCCGCTGGGCGAGGACGGCCCAGAAGGCGACGAGGTTGGCGTCGATGCCGGAGTGCGGCTGGACGTAGGCGTGGCGGGCGCCGAAGAGCTCCTTGGCGTGCTCGGCGGCGAGGCCCTCGACGGTGTCGACGTTGCGGCAGCCGGCGTAGAAGCGGCGGCCGATGGTGCCCTCGGCGTACTTGTCGCTGAACCAGTTGCCCATCGCCAGGAGGGTGGCCGGGGAGGCGTAGTTCTCGGAGGCGATCAGCTTCAGCATCTCGCGCTGGTCGGCGACCTCCTGGCCGATGGCGTCGGCGACGCGCGGCTCGACGGAGCGGATCACGTCGAGGGCCGCGCGGAAGGCGGTGGAAGCGGTGGAGAGGGGCTCGGCTGACATGGGGACCTCCGGACGTTGCGTTCAGCGTTCACGGTACGGCCCAGGCGCACGGCACTCGTTCAGGGCCCAGGACCCAGGGGCCGCTCCCCGATGGTCGGTCCCATCCCAGCGCGCCAGTCACGGCCCGCGATCAGCCTACCCGGCGCATGGTCATGCCGTGCGCCGACGTCCACCATGCGGGCCGGGGAAAAGGGGCGTACGGCAGGTCCTAGGTGTGCTGTCCGGACGGCACACCTAGAGGATCACGTGCGGCAGGAAGCGGGCGTACTCGTCCGTGATCAGGCCCGAGGACTCGCGGATGCCGAGGCCGGCGGACTCGTGCTCGACGACCCAGGCGCCGAGGACGACGTGGTTGCCGTCGAAGGCGGGCAGGGGGGCGAGCTGCTGGTAGCAGCAGGGTTCGTCGCGCACGGCGGGGGCGGCGCCCGAGGTGTCCGGCTCGTGGATCGTCACGCCGGCGCCCTCGCGGCCTAGGAGGGGCTTGGCGACGTAGCCGGTGGTGTGCGCCAGGTCGCGGGGGCCGTCCAGGTGGGCGGGGAGCAGGTTGGGGTGGTCCGGGTACAGCTCCCAGAGGATCGCCAGGAGTGCCTTGTTGCTCAGCAGCATCTTCCAGGCGGGCTCGATCCACATCGTCGTGCCGGTGCCGCCGCCGTTGTCGAGGGTGTCGAGGACGTGGTCGGCGAAGCGGTCGGTGGTGAGCCACTCCCAGGGGTAGAGCTTGAAGCAGCTGCGGATGAAGCGGAGCCGGGTGTCGACGAAGCGGCCGGAGAGGCGGTCCCAGCCGATCTCCTCCATGGAGATCCAGTCGGTGTCGAGGCCGGCCTGCTCTGCGGTCTCCTTCAGGTAGGCGACGGTCATGAGGTCCTCGCCGAGCTCGTCGGCGGAGGAGTACGCGAAGTACAGGGGACTGCCCGGCGGGAGGAGGCCGGCCTGCTTCTTCCAGGCGTCGATCAGGCGTTCGTGGAGGGAGTTCCACTGGTCGGCGCCCGGGAAGCGCTCCTCCATCCAGAACCACTGCGGCGAGGCGGCCTCGACCAGCGAGGTGGGGGTGTCGGCGTTGTACTCCAGCAGCTTGGCCGGGCCGGTGCCGTCGTAGTGGAGGTCGAAGCGACCGTAGACGGACGGGAGTTCGGCACGGCGCTGCCAGGCCTCGGCGACCGCCCGGGCCACGCGCGGGTCGGTGATGCCGAGGTCGGCGAAGCGGTCCGCTGTCACGATGTGGTCGGCGGCCGCCAGGCACATCCGGTGCAGTTCCTCGACGACCTCCTCCAGCGCCTCGACCTCGTCGAGGGTGAAGACGTAGTAGGCGCTCTCGTCCCAGTAGGGGCGCAGGGAACCGTCGGGGTAGCGGGTGAGGGGGTAGACGAGCCCCTGCTCCTCGACGGTCTGCTGCCAGCCGGGGCGGGGCTCGATCGTACGGCGTTCCATGGGCGCGGGCTCCGGTCGACGACGCGTTCAGCCGCCGCCGCTGCCGGAGCCGGAGCAGCCGAAACCGCCCCGGTCGACGGCCTCGCTGCGGCTGAAGGTGCCGTAGTCGGCGTAGCCGCCGCTGACGTCGGCGTCGTAGTACCAGGCGGCGTCGGCGCTGCTGGTCCTGCCGGTCTTCTTGCGGCTCTTGGAGGAGCCCGCCGAGGTGCCGGACGAGCCGGACGCGCAGTTCTTGTCGGCGATGATCTTGTAGCCCTCGTAGGTGTAGCTGTCGCGGTCCACGCAGCGGCGGTCGGGCTCGGAGCCGCAGGAGGTCAGGGCCGCCGCTATGACTCCCATGCCGCCGAGCACCACCGTGCTCGACCGCAGCCGTCGCCGTGTCTCCGCCATGTCCTTCTCCCCGTTGGTGATGCCGTGTCGATGCCGTTGTCCGGTGTGCCCGCGGTCCGCGGGGTGCGGCGGCCAGCCTAGTCACCCTCGGTGCGGCGGCCCGGACCGGGAGTGGGGTGCGGGTGGGGCGGCGCCGGGACAATGCCTTTTCCGCAGCTCGACAGCAATCGCTTCCGCGAATTCTCGGGAATTTACCTCTGGCATCGCTCAACAGAACACGCAAGGCCAGCTAAAGACAACCATAGGGCCACGATCCGGACACCTGAAAAACTTCGTTGAAGATTGAACGCCGAGTGCATTCTTTCCGTATTCCCAGACGTGAGCAGGAATCCCGTTACCGTCACCGTGGCCTATCAGGTGGTGCCGGGGCGTGAGGCCGACTTCCACTCATGGGGGTGGGCCCTGCTGCGTACGAGTGCGCAGCAGCCAGGGTTTCTGGGGGGTGGCGTGCTGGTCGACAAGGAAGCGGAGTGGCATGTGGTCTACCGCTTCGACAGCGAGGCTTCCGCCCGGGCTTGGGAGAACTCCCTGGCCCACGTTCAGTGGACGGCTCGCGCCGAGGGACTCGCCCGGGAGACCAGGCGCCGCAGCATGGCGGGATCCAGGGCCTGGTTCGACTCCCAGACCCCCCGGCCGCCCGCCCCGGCCGCCCCGCGGCCGCCCCCGAAATGGAAACTGTGGTTTGTGAATATGAGCGCGGTTTTTCCACCCGTCCTTCTGTTCAATCTGACCGTGCTGCCCTATCTCGACGGCATCAATCCACTGTTCCGCACACTCCTGCTGTGTCTGTCCGTAACGGCCCTGGTGACCTGGATTCTCATGCCCCGGCTCCAGGCTTTCTTCAAGAAATGGTTGTATCCCCCGTTGCAGGCGCTCCGCGGTCGGCACAAAAAACGGACCGCCTAGGTCTGCGGACCGCACAGGTCCGAGAACGATCAAAAGGAGGTGGGCGGGTGAAGACCCTGCTCATCGACAACTACGACTCGTACACGTACAACCTGTTCCAGTTGATCGCCGAGGTCAACGGCGAGGAACCGGTGGTGATCCACAACGACGCCGCCGACCGGATTCCGGATCTCGGGGGGTTTCTCGGGGAGTTCGACAACGTGGTCGTGTCGCCCGGCCCCGGGCATCCGGGCACCGCGCGCGACTTCGGCGTCAGCGCCGCCGTCCTCGCCGGGGCCACCATCCCGGTGCTCGGCGTCTGCCTCGGCCACCAGGGCGTCGCCCTGGGAGAGGGCGGCCGGGTGGAGCCCGCGCCCGAGCCGCGGCACGGGCATCTGTCCGCGATCCGGCACGACGGGCGGGACCTGTTCCAGGGGCTGCCGCAGCACTTCACCGCGGTCCGCTACCACTCGCTGTCCGTGCGCGAACCGCTGCCGGAGACACTGGAGGCCACCGCCTGGGCCGAGGACGGCGTGCTGATGGGACTGCGGCACCGCACCCGGCCCCTGTGGGGAGTGCAGTTCCACCCGGAGTCCGTCCTCACCGAGTACGGCCACCGCATGCTGGTGAACTTCCGGAACCTCACGGCGGAACGGGCCCGCAGGCCGCGGACGAAGAACACCGCGGTCCCCCCGTCCGCGGCCGCCGCCCCCCGCCCCGCGCGGCCCCGCCGGCCCGCCTACCGCCTGCACACCCGCCGGATCGCCGGCGCGGTCGACACCGAGGCCGCCTTCACGCGGATGTTCGCCGACTCACCGCGGGCGTTCTGGCTGGACAGTTCCCGGGTCGAGCGGGGCCTGTCCCGGTTCTCGTTCCTCGGGGACGGCAGCGGGCCGCTCGCCGAGTTCGTCCGCTACGACGTCGACAGCGCAGTGTGCGAGATCGAGCGGGCCGGGCGGCCGGTGCGCAAGGTCAGGGCGAGCGTCTTCGACTACCTCAAACGGCAGCTGGCGAGCCGTCACGTGGACGCGGCGGGCCTGCCCTTCGACTTCACCGGCGGCTACGTCGGCTACCTCGGCTACGAGCTGAAGGCCGACTGCGGTGCGCAGAACAATCGTCACCGGTCATCGAACCCGGACGCCTGCTGGCTGTTCGCCGACCGGCTGATCGCGGTGGACCACCAGGAGGGCTTCACCTACGCCGTCTGCCTGGCCGAGGACACCCCGCAGGCCACCCGGGAGGCGGCCGACTGGCTCGATGCCACGCTGGCCCGGCTCAGCTGCGTGTCCACGGAGTCGGACACCGCCGCGGCCGAGGCGCCCTCCGCCGCGTCGGCCGTCCCGGATCCCGGCGCCGCCGAGCCGTGGCTGGTCCGGGACCGGGCGACCTACCTCGCGGACATCGAGGCCTGCAAGCGGGAGCTCGCGGCGGGCACCAGCTACGAGATCTGCCTGACCAACGCCGCCCGGCTGCCCGCGCCGCCCGACGCGTACGCCTTCTACCGGGTGCTGCGCCGCGTCAATCCGGCGCCGTACGCCGCCTTCCTGAAGTACGGGGACCTCGACGTGGCCGGTTCCTCCCCCGAACGCTTCCTGCGGATCACCCGGGACGGCGTCGCCGAGGCCAAGCCCATCAAGGGCACCGCACCGCGCGGCGCCACGCCCGAGGAGGACGCCGGTTTACGGGACGCGCTGGCGGCGGACGCCAAGACGCGTGCCGAGAACCTGATGATCGTCGACCTGCTCCGCAACGACCTGGGCCGGGTCTGCCGGACCGGGACGGTGCGTGTCTCCCGGCTCATGGCCACGGAGACGTACGCCACCGTGCACCAGCTCGTCTCCACCGTGGAGGGCAGGTTGCGCGAGGGCACGGACGTGGTGGACTGCGTGCGTGCCTGCTTCCCCGGCGGGTCGATGACCGGCGCGCCGAAGCTGCGCACGATGGAGATCATCGACTCGCTGGAGACCGAGGCCCGCGGCGTCTACTCCGGGGCGATCGGCTACCTGGGGTGCAGTGGCGGCGCGGACCTCAGCATCGTCATCCGCACCGCCGTGCTCGCCGACGGCCTGCTGCACCTGGGCGCCGGCGGCGCGATCGTCCTCGGCTCCGACCCGGTCGCCGAGTACGACGAGATGCTGCTGAAGACCGCGGCACAGATGCGCGCCCTCCGGGAGCACACCGGCGACCGGACGGGGAGGCCTCAGGAGACCGCCGCGGCACGGGTCGGCGCGGGTCAAGGGGCCGCCGTGTCGCGTACGGGGCCTTTGAAAGAGCCCCCCTCGACGCGGTTGCGCCTCCGCCGGGAGCCCGCCGCCCTGCCGGTCGCCGCCGAGGAGGCCGCGCGATGACGATCCCCCGGGCGAGGACCCCGCAGGCCAAGGCCCTTCAGGCCGGAGCACCTCAGACCAGGGCTTCCCAAGCCAAGGGCCCTGGGGCCCCGGCCCAGCAAACCGCCGGCCCCCAAGCCGGGAACCGCCAAGCCAAGCCCTCGCAAGCCGCCGGCCCGCACACCGCGGCTCGGCAGGTCACCACCCAGCAGTCCCCGCGGCCCACGCTCCGGCAGTCTCCGACCCGGCAGCGATCCACGGCCCCCCGCCCCTCCCCACCACCCCCACCCGGCCCCGCCGCCCCCGGCAATCTGGCCGCCCAGCTCGCCGATCTCGCCGAGCGGCGTGGCTGGGGCCGCCGGGCCGCGTTTCACCAGGGCCACCGGGTCTGGACCCACGGGGAGGTGCACGAGCTGGCGGCGCGCGCGGCCGGCGTGCTCGCCGAGCGCGGTGTGCGCCCCGGTGACCGGGTACTGCTGGCGCTGCCCGACAGTGTCACGTGGGTGACGGCCTTCCTCGCCACCGCCCGCCTCGGGGCCGTGGCGGTCCTGGTCAATCCGGAACTCCCGGCGGCCGAGCACACGTTCATGGCCGAGGACACCGGGGCCGTGCTGTGCGTGACCGGACCGGGACTGGAGAACCGTTTCCCCGACAGGAAGCAGCTCGGCGGCGACCAGCTGGCCGCGCTCACCCCCGCCGCCGACCCGGCCCCCGCCCACCCGGTCGACGCGCACACCCCGCTGTACATCCAGTACACCTCCGGCACGACGGGCCGCCCGAAGGGGGTCGTACACGGGCACGGCGATCCGAAGGCCTACCACGACCTGATCGGCCGCCGGCTGCTGCGGATCACCGAGGACGACGTCACCCTGTCGGTGTCGAAGCTGTACTTCGCGTACGGCTTCGGCAACGCCTTCGTCTTCCCGCTCTTCTCCGGCTCCAGCGCCGTCCTGGTCGACCGGCGCCCCACCCCGGCCGTCGTCGACGACCTCGTCGCCCGGCACCGGGTGACCCTGCTGTACTCCGTGCCGTCCGCGTATGCCGCGCTGGTGGCCGACCGGGGCAGCGGGCACGAGGCCTGCTTCGTCTCGGTGCGCGCCGCCGTGTCGGCCGGTGAGGGCATGCCGGACGGGCTGGGCAGGCAGGTCACCGAGCTGCTCGGCGCGCCGGTGCTGGAGCAGATCGGCTCCACCGAGGCCGGCCACGCCTTCTGCGCCAACAGCTTCGACCACCACCACCCCGGCACCGTCGGCCGCCCCGTCCCCGGCTTCGAGGTGGAGCTGCGGGACCGTGACGGGCGCCCGGTGCCGGACGGCGAGGAGGGCGAGATGTGGGTGCGCGGGCCGACGGTGACGCCCGGCTACCTGAACCGCCCCGAGGAGACGGACCGCACGCTCGTCGGCGGCTGGCTGGCCACCCGGGACCGGGCGCGCCTCGAACCGGACGGCACCTACCGGCACCTGGGCCGCGCCGACGACATGGAGATGGTCGGCGGCATCACCCTCTCCCCGCTGGAGGTGGAGGCCGTGCTGCGGAGGCACCCGGCGGTGCGGGAGGTCGCGGTCGCCGCCGTCACCGACGGGCTCGGCGTCAGCCGGCTGCGCGCCTTCGTCGTACCCGCCGCACGGCCCGCGGCCGGCCTGCAGAGCGAGCTCCTCGAACTGGCCCGCGACCGTCTCGCCGCCTTCAAGGTCCCCCGCAGCGTCAGCTTCGTCCCGTCACTGCCGCGCACCCCCACCGGAAAGCTCCGCCGCCACCTGCTCCGCCGGGGCGCCTGGTGAGCCCGGCCCATCCGACAGAAAGGAGCGGTCGTATGCCGCAGCACCCTCTGCTCGTCGACCGCGGGTTCTATCTCGGCCCCATGTTCCGGCAGGCGGCCGACCGCCACGGAGCCGTGTTCGTCACCCTGGACCGCCCGCTGGACGTCTCCCCCGCGCTCGGCGTCGACCTCAGCTACACGGTGCTCGCGGATGTCGTCGACGAGCTGTCCGGGCGGCTGTGGGAGGCCGGGGTCCGGCCCTCGGAGCAGGTGGTCGTCCACAAGACGGACAACGTCGACATCGTACTGCTGACCTGTGCCGTCTCCCGTATCGGCGCCGTGCCGGTGCTGCTGTCGCCCACCCTGAGCGGTCCGGTCGTCGGACAGCTGCTCGGACGGCTCGACCGGCCCTGGCTGATCAGCGACCGCGCCAAGCTGGAGGGGTCGTTGTACGACATCGACGGCCTCGTGCGGCAGGCCCTGTCGGTGGACGACGCGCCCGGCGCCGTGCCCCTGGCGAAGTACGCCGGCGCCACCCCTCCCGCGCCGGTGCGGCTGCACCCCCGGGAGCCGTCCCTGATCACCCACAGCTCCGGCACCACCGGCGTTCCCAAGCTCGCCGTGCACTGCGCGCACACCATGTGGAACCGGCTCGTCCCGCAGAAGGCGATGGGCTGGCCCACGCGCGGGGAGACCGCGGCCCTGCACATGTCCTTCGTGCACTCCCGCTTCTACCACCTGCTCGGCGTCCTGCTGCACTTCGGCAGCCCCCTCGTGCTGATCACCGACCCGGACCCCGCCGCGGTGGGCCCGCTGCTGGCCCGGCACCGCCCGGGCATCGTCGAGACCCACCCCAACACCTTCGTGCTGTGGGAGGAGCTGGCCGACGCGCCCGGTGCGCCGCTGTCCCGGGTCCGCTCCTACGGCTCCACGTTCGACGCGATCCATCCGCGCACCGTACGGCGGCTGCTGGGCGCGTCGCGGCGCCGGGCGCCCCGGCTCATCCAGCTGTACGGGCAGAGCGAGACGGGGCCGGTGGCCTTCCAGTGGTTCACGCGGCGCAGCGCGGGCCGCGCGGACGGCCGCCGGGTGGGGATCGGGATACCCGGGTTCACCCGGGTGCGGGTGACGGACGACTCCGGTCGGCCGGTCCGGCCGGGGACGCCGGGCCGGATCGAGGCCCGTACCCGGGGCCGCATCCTCACCTACCTCGGGGCACGGGAGCGGTACGAGCGCCAACTGGACGGCGCGTGGTGGCAGATGGGCGACATGGGGTACCGGAGCCGTCTGGGCGGGCTGTATCTGATCGACCGTGAGATCGACCGGATCGACGCCGTGCACAGCAACCTGGAGGTCGAGGACACTCTGATGTCCCGGCTGGAGGAGCTGCGCGAGGTGGTCATCGTGCCCGGTGCGGACCGCGAGCCGGTGCCGGTGGTCTGCGTCCGGGGCGAACGGCCGCTGGACCCGCAGCGGTGGCGGGCGGCCACCGCCGACCTGCCGCCGATGGCCGAGCCCCGGCAGTGGCGGTTCGAGGAGCTGCCGATGACCGCCACCTGGAAGGTGAAGCGGGTGGAGATCACCCGCATGCTCACCGAGAGGGTCCGCGCATGACGCCCGGGTCTCCCGGGCAGCGCCCGGTGGTCGTGGTGGGCGCCGGGCCCGTGGGCCTGTCGGCGGCGCTCGCCCTGCGCTCCCACGGCCTGCCGGTCGTCCTCCTGGAAGCGGACCCGGAGGGCCGCCGGCGTCCGGGCAGCCGCGCGCTGTTCGTGCACCGGGAGACGCTGCGGCTGCTCGACGGCATGCGGCCGGGTCTGGCGGCCGAGATCACGGCGTACGGGCGCACCTGGCACACCCGGCGCACCCTGTACCGGGGCCGCGAGGTGTACGCCCGCACCTTCCCGCCCCCGTCCGGCACGCCGCCCTTCACCAGCCTGCGTCAGGTGGACACCGAGCGCTTCCTGCTCGCCGCCTGCGAGGACGCCGGGGTGGAGTTCGTCTGGGGCGCCGCGGTGACGGGCGTGCACGTCGGCCCGGAGGAGGCCGTGCTGACCGCCGCGGACGGGCGGACCTGGGCCGCCCCGCACGTCGTCGCCGCCGACGGCGCCCGCTCGGCGGTCCGGGCCGCGCTGGGCATCCGTATGGAGGGCACGCACGGGGAGGGTTTCCATGTCGTCGTGGACGTCGCCGACCTCCCGGGTGCCGAGGCCCCGCTGGAGCGCGTCTTCCACTACGAGCATCCGGGGGTGGGCGGGCGCAGTGTGATGCGGGTGCCGTTCACCGGGGGTTTCCAGGTCGACCTGCAGTGCCGGGACGACGACGCGCAGGAGGAGTACGGGACGGAGGAGGCCGTACGGCGGTGGCTGCCCGCGGTCGTGGGCGAGGGGTACGGCGAGCGGATCCTGTGGGTGTCGACGTACCGCTTCCTGCGCAAGGTCGCGGCCTCGTTCACCGATCCGCACCGCCGGGTGCTGCTCGTCGGCGAGGCGGCCCACCTCTTCCCGCCCTTCGGGGCGCGCGGCATGAACAGCGGCATCGCGGACGCGGCGGCGGCCGCGCGGGCGATCGCCGCGGGGACCGCTGAGGCGGTGGACGAGTTCGCCGAGGTCCGGCGTGCGGCGGGCCTGTTCAACAGTGCCGCCGCCGGTACCGCGCTGGACCATCTGCGGCCACGGCGGCGGATCGTCCGGGTCAAGCAGCGCGCGGCGGCGGCCCTGGCGCCGGTGCTGCCGTGGTGCGGGTCGTGGCTGGAGCACGCGCCGTACGGGCCCCGGCACGGCGCGCCTGCGGTCGCGGGCGGCAAGTACTGACGAAGGAGCGCGTGGTGACACAACCGGCCATCGCCGAGGGAGTGCTGGCGTGGACACCGGCCCGTGGTCCGGCCCCGGCGGCGGGGAGCGCGGGGCAGCTGCTGGTCGCGGACTCCTGGCTGCTGCGGGAGGGCCGGGTGCGCGGCTTCGACCGGCACCGGGAGCGCTTCCTGGGAGCGTGCGCGGAGTGCGGCGGGGGGTCGCCGCGTCGGCTCGTCGCGTTCTGGCAGGACATGACCGCCGCGCTGCCGCGCACGGGCGCATGGTTTCCCCGAGTGGAACTGGCCGCCGGCACTCTGGAGTTGCGGCTGCTGCTGCGGCACGCGCCGCCGCTCGGCTCCGCCGTGCGGGTCTGGGCGACCGGGCAGCCCGATCCGCGGACCGTCCCCCGCCGCAAGGGACCGGACCTGGACACCCTGGCCGGGGTGCGCGGTCGGGCGGCCGGCGAGGGCGCGGACGAGGCGGTGCTGGTCGGCCCGTCCGGGGTGGTGCGGGAGGGGGCGACCAGCAGCCTGCTGTGGTGGGAGGACGACACCCTGTGTCTGCCCCCGCCCCGGCTGCCCGTCCTGCCCGGCGTGACCACCGGCCTCATCCAGGACCGGGCCCGGCGGTCCGGGATCCGGATCGCCCACCGTGAGCGCACGGTGGACGAGCTGGAGGGCCGGGAGGTGTGGCTGGTCAACGCGCTGCACGGCATCCGGCCCGTCACGGAGTGGACGGGCCGGCCGATGAAAGCCGCACCCGCGGTTCGGGCCGCGGAATGGCGGACCTGGCTGGACGAGCTCATGGAGCCGTTGCCGGGCGACTGAACACACCCGCACGCACGGAATTCGCCGGATCACAGGAACGTGACCCGGCGGAATGATCGCTGCCCGAATTCAGGCCTGCTTTCAGTTCTTTTTCTGTACGGGCTGATAAGCCCCCGGCGCCATCCGGGTCGCGACCGCGATCCGGTTGTAGGCGTTGATGACGGTGGCCGCCCAGATCAGTGCCGCGATCTGCGCCTCGTCGAAGACCTCCGCGGCGTCGGCGTACACCGCGTCCGGCACATGCCCGTCGTGCACCAGCGTCACGGCCTCGGTCAACGCCAGGGCGGCGCGCTCCCGTCCGGTGAAGAAGGGGGTCTCCCGCCAGGCGTTCAGCGCGTAGATCCGCTGTTCCGTCTCGCCCTGCGCGCGGGCGTCCTTGGTGTGCATGTCGAGGCAGAACGCGCAGCCGTTGATCTGCGAGGCGCGGATCCTGATCAGTTCCAGGATTTCCGGTTCGATCTTGGCGTCCTGCGCCGCCGAAACGGCGGCGGCGTGCAGGGAACCCATCGCGGCGGACACGTCCGGTGTGGTTTTCTTGAGGGCTACGCGGGATATGGAGGCGCTGCCGCCCGAGACATTATTCGAAACGCTGTTGCTCATGGGGCGAATATATCCGGGGAATGGTCATCGGGACGTCGAATTCCCGAAAGAGAGCACCGCGCACAAGGCGTCCAGCGCTCCCGACCACGCGTGGTCCGGCGGTGTGCCGTATCCGACGACGACCGCGTCCGTCCGGTCGCCGGCCGCCTCCGGGTGGCGGTAGCGGTCCAGCCCGTCCACCGCCACCCCGTGCCAGGCCGCCGCCCGCAGCACCGGCTGCTGTGTTCCCGGCGGGAGCCGGAGCACGGCGTGCAGGCCCGCGGCGATGCCCGTGGCACGGACCTCGGGGGCGCGGTCCGCCAGGGCCTCGACCAACGCGTCCCGCCGGCGCCGGTAGCGCTGCCGGGCGGCGCGTACATGCCGGTCGTACGAGCCGGAGGTGATGAACTCCGCCAGCGTCAACTGGTCGAGGACCCCGCACGTGTCGACGCCGCCCTTCACCGCCACCGCCTCCTCCATCAGCGACGGCGGCAGCACCAGCCAGGCCAGCCGCAGACCGGGGGCGAGGGACTTGCTCGCCGTGCCGCAGTAGACGACGTGGTCGGGGTCGAGGCCCTGGAGGGCTCCCACCGGCTGGCGGTCGTAGCGGAACTCCCCGTCGTAGTCGTCCTCCACGACGAGGCCGCCGGTGCGCCGCGCCCAGTCGACGACGGCGGTCCGCCGGTCGGGGTGCAGGGGGACGCCCATGGGGAACTGGTGGGAGGGGGTGAGCAGCACGGCCCGTACGCCGGTCAGGTCGGACATGCCGGTGCCCAGGCCGTCGAACGGCAGGGGCGTGGTGCGCAGCCCCGCCGCCGCCAGCAGGTTCCAGTGGACGTCGAGGCCGTAGGACTCGACCGCCACCGTCCGCACGCCCCGCCGCCGCAGCAGCGTGCCGAGGACCTGCAGGCCCTGCTTGAACCCGCCGCACACCAGCACGCGTTCGGGGTCGGCGCGCACCCCGCGCACGCGGGCGAGGTAGCCGGCGAGCGCGGTGCGCAGTTCGGTACGGCCGCGCGGGTCGCCGTAACCGAGGGCGTCGTTCGGGGCCTTGGCCAGGGCGCGGCGGGCGGCCTTGAGCCACTCGGCACGCGGGAAGGCGGCGAGGTCGGGCATGCCGGGGCGCAGGTCGTGGGCGGGGCGGCCGGGTTCGGGGCGGCGGGCCGCCGAGGGACGGCTGGGGGCCGCCACCGGCAGCTCGGCCACCCTGGTGCCGGAGCCCTGGCGGGCGGTGAGCCAGCCCTCGGCGACGAGTTCCGCGTACGCGTCGGCGACCGTGTTGCGCGCGATGCCCAGGTCGGCGGCGAGGGAACGGGAGGAGGGCAGCCGGGTGCCGGGGGCCAGGCGGCCGGTGCGGACGGCCTCGCGCAGGGCGTCGGTCAGGCCGCGGCGCAGACCGGGACCGGTCGGCTCCAGGTGCAGGTCGACGCCCAAAGTGGCCCATCGTTTCGGCATGGAACTGGACCATACCCCTGGGCTGCTTCGCTCCTAGGGTCGAGTGCATGACGACGCACACAGATGAGACGACCACCACGGAGTACGCCCCCGAACGACCGGCCCGGCTGCAGTGGGCCCAGCACGCGCCCGAGGTCTACAAGGCGATGGTCCGGCTGGAAAAGGCCGTCAGGCAGGGCATCGATCCGAAGCTGTACGAGCTGGTGAAGATCCGCGCCTCGCAGATCAACCACTGCGCCTTCTGCATCGACATGCACACCAAGGACGCCCTCGCGGCGGGCGAGAGCGTGGAGCGGATCATCCAGCTCGCCGCGTGGGACGAGTCGCGGCACTTCTACACCGAGCGGGAGCTCGCGGCACTGGAGCTGACGGAGGCCGTGACCGTGCTGACGGACGGTTTCGTCCCGGACGAGGTGTACGAGAAGGCCGCCCAGCACTTCGAGGAGGCGGAGCTGGCACAGCTGATCGCCGGGATCGCGGCGATCAACGCATGGAACCGGTTCGGGGTGACCGCCCGGATGGCCCCGGGCCACTACCAGCCGGGGCAGTACAGGTGACGGCACGGACCGGACTGCTCGACCAGGCGGTCGGCCGGGCCATGTCCACGCTCAGCGCCGTCACCAAGCAGGGTCTCGGGGACCCCGCCCTGGCCGAGCTGGTGGTGATCCGGGCCTCGCAGATCAACCACTGCGCGTACTGCCTCGACATGCACCTCACGCTCGCCCGCAAGCACGGGGTGAGTGAGCGTCAGCTGGATCTGCTGGCCGCCTGGGAGGAGGCGGAGGACGTCTTCGACGAGCGGGAGCGGGCCGCGCTCGCCCTGACGGAGGCGGTCACCGTCCTGACGGACGGTTTCGTGCCCGACGAGGTGTACGAGCGGGCCGCCGCGCACTTCGACGACGTCCGACTCGCCCATCTCATCGGACTGATCGTCGCCATCAACAACTGGAACCGGATGATGGTGAGCCGCCGTATCCCGCCAGGAGGCCACACACCGTGAACAAGGCCGACACCTTCCGTGCCCTGCACCACCACCGTCCCCCGGGCGACCCCCTCGTCCTGCCCGGCCCCTGGGACGCGGCGAGCGCCCGGGTGTTCGAGGAGGCCGGGTTCCCGGCGCTCGCGACGCCCAGCGCGGGAGTCGCCGCCTCCCTCGGGTACGAGGACGGGGCGACCCCGGCCGAGGAGATGTTCGCGGCCGTCAAGCGGATCGTACGGGCCGTCGACGTACCGGTGTCGGCGGACGTGGAGGGCGGATACGGGCTCGCGCCGAAGGAACTGGTGGAGCGGCTCCTGGAGACGGGTGCCGTGGGCTGCAACCTTGAGGACTCCCACGGGGGTGTCCTCAAGGACCCGCGGGAGCACGCCGACTGGCTGGCGGAGGTGCGGTACGCCGCCGGCGACCGGCTCTTCGTCAACGCCCGCATCGACACCTTCAGCCGCGGGGTGGCCGATCCGGACCGGGCCGTGGAACGGGCCGCGCTGTACGTCGCCGCGGGCGCCGACTGCGTGTACCCGATCGGCGCCCCGCCCGCCGTACTGCCGCTGCTGCGGGCGGGGATCCAGGGGCCGATCAACGTCGGCGCGCCCGTGCCGGACGGCCCCTCGCCCACCGGACTCGGCGAGCTGGGCGAACTCGGGGCCACCCGGATCACGTTCGGGCCGGGGCTGCAGCGCAGGGCGGCCGCGGCGCTCAGGGAGGTCGCCGCCGGCCTGCGCTAGAGGGGTTTCAGGACAGCCACGCCTTCCAGGTGGACTCGTGGCTGTCCACCCACTTCTTCGCCGCCTCCTCGGGCGTCATCTTCTGGTCGGCGATCATCAGGGAGACCTCGTTCTGGTCCTCGGTCGTCCACTTGAACTTCTTCAGGAAGGCCGCCGCCTTGCCGCCCTGCTTGGCGAAGTCCGCGTTGAGGTACTTCTGCAGCGGGGTGTGCGGGTAGGCGCAGGCGACCTTCTCCGGGTCGGCGTCGCAGCCCTCCTTGTACGGCGGCAGCTTCACCTCGGTCATCGGGACCTTCTTGAAGAGCCACTGCGGCATGTACCAGTACGTCAGGAAGGGCTTCTTCTCCTTGGCGAACTGCCGGATCTGGGTGATCTGCGCGGCCTCGGAGCCGGCGAAGACCACCTGGTAGTCCAGCTTCAGGTTCTTCACCAGCGCCTTGTCGTTGGTGACGTACGACGGGGAGCCGTCGAGGAGCTGGCCCTTGCCGCCGCTCTCCGCGGTGCGGAAGAGCGAGGAGTACTTGTTGAGGTTCTTCCAGTTGGTGATGTCCGGGTGCTGCTTGGCGAGGTACGTCGGGACGAACCAGCCGATGTGCCCGGTGACGCCGAGACCGCCGCCGCGCGCGATGGTCTTCTTGTCCTGGACGTACAGCTTCTCCTGGTCGGGGTGGCCCCAGTCCTCCAGGATCGCGTCGACCCGGCCCTGGCTCAGCGCGTCCCAGGCGGGAACCTCGTCGACCTGGACGGTGTCGACGTGGTAGCCGAGCTTGTGCTCCAGCAGGTACTGGGCGACGGCAACGTTGGCCTGCGCGCCGACCCAGGACTGCACGGACAGGGTCACGGACTTGGCGCCCTGCGCGTTGGCGAAGGGCGAGGCCTGCTTGGTCATGTCGGCGGCGCCACAGCCGGTGGTCAGGGCGAGGACCGCGAGGGCCGCCGTGATGCGCGTACGGCTCATGTCACGCTCCCTTCCCCGCGCGGCGTTCGGTCGGCTGCGTCACCCGGTCCAGCATCAGGCCGAGGCAGACGATCGCCGCGCCGGCCACGAGACCGGTCGCCAGGTCGCCCTGGGCGAGGCCGAAGACGACGTCGTAGCCGAGCGCGCCACCGCCGACCAGGCCGCCGATGATGACGACGGCGAGGACCAGGACGACGCCCTGGTTGACGGCGAGCAGCAGCGCCGGACGGGCCAGCGGGAGCTGGACCTGCCGCATCTCCTGTCCGCTGGTCGCGCCCAGCGAGCGGGCCGACTCCAACGCGGCCTGGTCGACCTGGCGCAGCCCCTGGGCGGTGATGCGGACGACGGCCGGCAGCGCGTACACGACCGCCGCGGCGACGGCGGGGGCGCGGCCGACGCCGAACAGGGCGACGACCGGGATCAGGTACACGAACTGCGGCATCGTCTGGAAGACGTCCAGGACGGGCCGCAGCATCCGCTCGAAGCGGTCGCTGCGGGCCGCCGCCATGCCGGTCGCGAAGCCGATGACGAGGGTGACGGCGACGGCCGCCAGGACCTGCGAGAGCGTGTCCAGCGACGGCTTCCACACACCGAGCACACCGATCCCGGCCATGGCGAGGACGGCGGTGAGCGCGGTGCGCCAGGTGCCGATCAGCCAGGCGAGGGCGGCGACGATCAGCAGCACGGACCACCAGGGCAGCCACTGCAGGCCGCCGCGGACGGGGTCGAGGACGTAGGTGGTGAAGCGGCCCGCCCAGTCGGCGGTGCCGCCCACGTACGGGACGCCCGAGTACAGGTGGGCGGTCATCCAGTCGACGGCCCGGTTGACCGGCTCGGCGATGTTCACGGTCCAGGCGTCGGGCCAGTCGAGGCGCCCCGCCAGACGCCCGGCGACGGCCACGACGGCCGTGGCTGCCAGGACGTACAGCCAGCCCGTGGCGGGCCGCGGCTCCGGGTCGGCGAGCCGTTCCCCGGCCGCGCCCGTCACACGGTCCAGGACGACGGCGAGGAGCACGATCGGGATGCCGGCCGCGAGCGCGGCGCCCACGTCGACCGAGGCCAGCGCCTGGTAGACGCGGTCACCGAGGCCGCCGGCGCCGATCACGGAGGCGATGACCGCCATGGACAGCGCCATCATGATCGTCTGGTTGAGGCCGAGCAGGAGTTCCTTGCGGGCCAGCGGGATACGGGCGGTCAGCAGGCGCTGCCGTGCGGTGGCGCCCAGCGACTCGACCGCCTCCAGCACCTCCTTGTCGGCGCCGCGCAGGCCGAGCGCCGTGAGCCGGGCCATGGGCGGGGCGGCGTAGATCACCGTGGCGAGGACGGCCGCGGGCACGCCGATGCCGAAGACCAGCACGACGGGGAGCAGGTAGGCGAAGGCCGGGAGCACCTGCATGGTGTCGAGGACCGGGCGCAGGACGCGGTCCATCCGGTCCGACAGGCCGGCGGCCAGTCCCAGCAGGGCACCCACGACCACCGACACGAGGACCGCGACCACCATGAGCGCGAGCGTCTGCATGGTCGGCACCCACATGCCGAGCAGGCCGCAGGCCAGGAACGCGACCGCCGTGCCGAGTGCCAGCCTGACGCCGGCGACGCGCCAGGCGACGAGGGCGCCGACGGCCGTGACACCGGCCCAGCCCACGGCGAGGAGGGCGAGGTAGACGGCGCGTACGGAGACGACGACGGCGTTGCTGACGTGGCCGAGGAAGTACAGGAACAGCGGGTGGCTGTCCCGGTTGTCGATGACCCAGTCGCTGGCCTTGGTCAGCGGCCCGGACACGTCGATGGTGAGCGCGGCCGGCCAGCTGCCGCTCGCCCAGCGGGCGTTGGCCAGCGGGACGAGGATCGCGGCGGCGAGCGCGAGCAGCAGCAGCTTGCGGACGGCGCGGTGCCTGAGGATGCCGGAGAGGCTGATACGCGGGGGCTGTGCGGTGATCGTCGCCATCAGACCGCCTCCTTGGGGCGCTCCGTTCCGGCGACGACTTCCAGCAGTGCGTCGGAGTCGACCACCCCCACGCACCGTCCGCCGTCCACCACCCGGGCCGGCGCTCCGGCCCGGGCCACCGCCTCGATCGCCTCCGACACCGTGGCGTCGGGGGCGACCGCCGGGCCGTTGCCCGCGTCGTCCGCCGACACGGTGCGCATGGCGGTGCGGACGGTCATGACCTGCTCGCGCGGGACGTCCCGGACGAACTCGCGGACGTAGTCGTCGGCCGGGGAGCCCACGATCTCCTCGGGGGTGCCGAGCTGCACGATCGCGCCGTCGCGCATCAGGGCGATGCGGTCGCCCAGCTTGAGGGCCTCGCTGAGGTCGTGGGTGATGAAGACCATCGTGCGGCCCTCCTCGTGGTGCAGCCGGATCACCTCCTCCTGCATGTCGCGCCGGATCAGCGGGTCGAGGGCGCTGAACGGCTCGTCGAAGAGGAGGACCTCCGGGTCGACGGCGAGCGCGCGGGCGAGCCCCACGCGCTGGCGCTGACCACCCGACAGCTGGCCGGGCCTGCGCTGCTCCATGCCCTCCAGGCCGACCTTGGCGACGACCTCGGCGGCCCGCTCACGGCGCTCGGACTTGCCGACGCCCTGGATTTCCAGGCCGTACGCCACGTTGTCCAGGACCGTGCGGTGCGGCAGCAGGCCGAAGTGCTGGAAGACCATCGCGGCGCGGTGGCGGCGCAGTTCGCGCAGCCGGGCCTTGTCCATGGCGCGGACGTCCTCGCCGTCGATGGCGATGGTGCCCGCGGTCGGCTCGATCAGCCGGGTCAGACAGCGCACCAGCGTGGACTTGCCGGAGCCGGACAGGCCCATGACGACGAAGACCTCACCTTTGCGCACGTCGAAGCTGACGTCCCGGACGGCGGCCGTACAGCCGGTGCGGCTGCGCAGCTCGGCGGGCGGGAGTCCGGTCAGCTCGGGGTCCTCGGGCACGCGTCCGGCCTTCGGGCCGAACACCTTCCACAGGCCGTCCACGGAGAAGACCGGCGCGCCGGCGGTCTCGTCTCCCACGTTGTTGTCCTTCACTGCCGTAGCCATCACGCAGCACCTCCGATCAGGTCGGCGGCCTTCTCCCCGACCATGAGGACGCCGATCATGGGGTTCACGGCGGTCATGGTCGGGAACACGGAGGCGTCCGCGATGCGGATGCCGTCGAGGCCGCGGATCTTCAAATCCGGGTCCACCACTGCCAGGGGGTCGTCCGCCGACCCCATGCGGCACGTGCCCGCCGGGTGGTACACGGTGTGCGCGACCTTGCGGGCGTACTCGCTGAGCTCCTCGTCACCGGTGACGTCGGGGCCGGGACACACCTCCCGCTTGAGCCAGCCCGCCAGCGGTTCGGTCTTGGCGATCTCGCGGGCGATGCGGATGCCGTCGACGAGGGTGCGGCCGTCGTAGTCGTCCTCGTCGGTGAAGTAGCGGAAGTCGAGCGCGGGCTTCTCGTTCGGGTCGGCGCTCTTCAGGTAGAGCCGGCCGCGGCTCTTCGGCTTGGGGATGTTGGGGGTCATCGAGACGCCGAACTCCGGCCGCTGGTAGCCCAGTCGCTCCGGGTTGTCCGTGAACGGGATCTGGTAGAAGTGGAACATCAGGTCGGGGCCCGCGCCGGCGGGGTCGCGGCGCACGAACAGGCCCGCGTCGGAGTCCATCGCGGAGTTCTCCGGGATCGGGCCGTTCGTCTCCCAGACGATGACCGACTCGGGGTGGTCGAGCAGGTTCTCGCCGACGCCCGGCAGGTCGTGCACGACGGGGATGCCGAGGGCCTCCAGGTCGGTCTTCGGACCGATGCCGGAGTGCAGCAGCAGCCGGGGCGAGTCGACGGCGCCCGCGCACAGCAGCACCTCGCGCCGGGCGCGGACCAGGAGTTCCTCGCCGTCCTTGGTGCGCACATGGACGCCCTCGGCGCGGGTGCCGTTCAGCTCCAGCTTGTACGCCCAGGTCTCCAGCAGGATCGTCAGGTTGGCCCGCTCGTCCATCACCGGGTGCAGGTACGCCACCGACGCCGACGAACGCTTGTTGTTCTCCGGGTGGTAGGCGAGGTCGAAGAAGCCGACGCCCTCGGTGAACGGCTTCTTGTTGAAGCCCTCGACGCGGGGGACGCCGAGCGCCTGCTGGGCCGCGTCGACGAAGTCTCGGGCGATGGCGTTCCGGTCCTTCTCGTCGACCGGGACGATGTTGTTCAGCAGACGGGCGTAGAACGCCTCCATCGGGACGGCGCCCCAGCCCTTGGCGCCGGCCGCCTCCCACTCGTCCCAGTCGGACGGCAGCGGCTTGAAGGCGATGAGGGTGTTGTGGGAGGAGCAGCCGCCGAGGACGCGGGCGCGGCTGTGCCGGATGTGCGAGTTGCCGCGCGGCTGCTCGGTGGTCGGGTAGTCGTAGTCGAGGTCGCCGCCGAGCAGGCCCATCCAGCGGCGCAGCGTCAGCACGTCCTCGCGGTCTCTGTCGCTGGGGCCGCCCTCGATGACGGCGACGGTGACATCGGGGTTCTCGGTCAGGCGGGAGGCTATGACGGAGCCGGCCGTGCCGCCGCCGATGACGACGTAATCGAACTCGTGGGTGTTGTCGGGCATGGAGGTGGTACTCCCTGGGGGGATCAGGAGTCGGAAGCTGTGGGTGAGGACGGACAGGGGGAGTCGGGCCGCGATGGGGAGCCGGGCCGGGAAGCGGGGGTGGTCAGCCCGCGAACCAGCGCACCGGCTTCGGCGCGAGGTTCTGGTAGACGTGCTTGGTCTCGCGGTACTCGGCGAGTCCGGCGGGGCCGAGCTCGCGGCCCACCCCGCTCTTGCCGAAGCCGCCCCACTCCGCCTGCGGAAGATAGGGGTGGAAGTCGTTGATCCAGATGGTGCCGTGGCGCAGCCGGGCGGCCACGCGCCGGGCGCGGCCCGCGTCGGCGGTCCAGACGGCGCCCGCGAGCCCGTACTCGGTGTCGTTGGCGAGGGCGACCGCCTCGTCCTCCGTGCGGAAGGTCTCGACGGTGAGGACCGGCCCGAAGACCTCCTCCCGGACGACCCGCATGTCGCGGTGGCAGTGGTCGAGGACGGTCGGCTCGTAGAAGTAGCCGTCGGCGGGGCGTGCGTCGCCGGGTTCGGGGCGGCGGCCGCCGGAGCGCAGCACCGCGCCCTCCGAGAGCGCGGAGGCGACGTAGTCCTCGACCTTCGCGCGCTGCTGCTCGGAGACCAGCGGCCCGCACTCGACGCCGGCCTCGGTGCCGCGGCCGAGGCGGATCCGCTCGGCCCTGCGGGCGAGTTCGGTGACGAAACGGTCCCTGACCGACTCCTCGATGATCAGCCGCCCGCCCGCCGAGCAGACCTGGCCGCTGTGGATGAAGGCCGCGTTGAGGGCCTGGTCGACGGCGGTGTCGAAGGCCTCGTCGGTGGCGCAGGCGTCGGCGAAGACGACGTTGGGGTTCTTGCCGCCGAGTTCGAGGGCGACCTTCTTGACGGTGGGGGCGGCGGCCTGCGCCACCTTGGTGCCGCTGACCAGGCCGCCGGTGAAGGAGACGAGGTCGACGTCCGGGTGCTCGGCGAGCCGGGCGCCGACGGTGTGGCCGGGCCCGGTGACGATGTTGGCGACCCCGGTGGGCAGGCCCGCCTCGACCAGCAGCTCGATCAGGGCGACCGTCGACAGCGGGGTGATCTCGCTCGGCTTGATGACGAAGGTGTTGCCGGCCGCGAGCGCGGGAGCGACCTTCCAGCTGGCCTGGAGGAGGGGGTAGTTCCAGGGCGTGATCATCGCGCAGACGCCGATCGGCTCGTGCACGACGACGCTGTGGATGTCGGGTGAGCCCGCGTCGACGACCCGGCCGGGGGCCTCGGCGGCGACCAGGTCGGCGAAGTAACGGAAGGCGTCGACCACGCAGTCGACGTCGACCCGGCCCTCTTCGACGGTCTTGCCGGCGTCCCTGCTCTCCAGCAGGCCTATCTTCTCCCGGTCGCGCACCAGGAGGTCGGCCACGCGGCGCAGCAGCGCGGCGCGCTCGGCGACGGGGGTGCGCGGCCAGCCGCCCTCGTCGAAGGCGCGGCGGGCGGCCGCGACCGCCAGGTCGGTGTCCTTCTCGTCACCCTCCGAAACCACGGCGAACGGCAGAGCGTCGGCGGGATCGATGATCTCGCGCGTGGCGCCGGAGGCTGCTTCCAGCCACTCCCCTCCCGCGTGAATGGTCCTGCGTGCCTCGACTGCCTTCGGTTCCGTACTGTCCGCCATGATCCGGTATTGCCTTCCGTTCCTGTTCAGCGCCTCTGTGTCACACATGTGTCACTCACCGAGACCGTGAGCGCCTGCCCCCGACCTGCGAATGCATGCCTGATCCGTGGCCGAAAGTGCGCTGTGTCACTGAACATGCGGGCAAACCCGGACAAATCTCAGGGGTTTCAGCCCAGGCCGGTGTCCGTCCCCGCCCCGCAGGTCGTGTCCGGCGGGCAGAAGTGGGCGAGCGCGATGTCCAGCAGCTCGTGTTCGTCGTCGCGGCCGTCCGCGTCGGGGCCGTAGGCGGCGATCGCGTACACCTTGCCGTCCGGGGCCACGAAGCGTTCGTCCACCACGTGCCAGGTACCGACCTCGGGCTCGCCCTTGATGGAGTCGGCGAGGTACTCCAGCCGGGCGGCGACGAACTCGCCGTCGTTCATGTGGTCAAGATCGAGCTCCTCGAACCCCTCGGGCTTCGGGGTGTCGTCGGAGAGGAACAGCTCGAAGGACTCGTCGGGAGAGGCCTCCGCCACCTCGAACACCTGCAGTCGCCGTTCGCCGTCGGAGCTGCGGTAGCTGACCACGTCCATGCCGTGCTGGGAGGCCACCGCCTTCCGCGTCCAGCCCACGGGCCGGGCGAGGGTGAAGCCCTCGGTGTCCTCGTAGAGCTCGTATCCGGCGGGGGGCTCGGTGGCCGGGTCGGACGGTGAGGCCGTCCGGCCGGTGGTCGGCTCGGGTTCCTCGGTGGCGAACGTCGAGCTTTCGGTGGTCGGGGACGCGCTCGACGCCTTGCCGCCGCGGTCGTCCTTGCCGTCACCGCCGGCCGGCAGCGTCAGCACCAGCGCCGCGGCGACCCCTGCCGCGGCGGCCCCGCCCAGCACGGACCACACGAGCCGGCGGCTGTACCCGCGGGTGACGGCCGGTACGGGCACCGTCGGGTCCGCGGGCGGCCAGACGCCGCCGGGCGGCGGATCCTGCGGCAGCTCCGGGGTGGACCAGCTGCCGCCGCCCGGCTGATCGGCCGTGTGCGGTGCAAGGGGCACGAAGTCCGGGCGCGGCGGGGGCGGCGGGGTGACCTGAGCCGCCCTCTCGGTGCCGTCCTCCCAGCGCTGGGTCTCCTCGTTCCAGTACCGCTGTCCCCCGCTCATAGCGTTCCTCTCACCTCGCCGGACGTCTCATCTCCACACGCCACGTCCCCCCGGACGTCACATTCCCAGCAGCCCGGCCACCGTCCCGGCCGACGCGAACAGCGTCAGGACGGTCTGGGCGTCCCCGAGCAGGTCCCGCAGCCGCTGGAGGCGGCCCTCACCGGCCCGTCCGGTCCGGCTGATCTCGTCCTCGGTCTCCGCCAGGGCGGTGTCCAGCTGCGCGGTCTCCTCGCTCTGCCGCACCCGGGTCAGGTCGGCCCGCAGCTCCCGTACGGCCTTCAGCAGTTCCTCGGCGGCCTCGTCGCGCGGGGCCGAGATGCCGTGGTGGCTCTCGGCGTGCGCGTGGCTGCCGATGGCGAAGGTGCTGCGCTCGACGTTGCCGCCGATGCTGACGCTGGGCTCATCCGTTGCCATCGCTGTCGGATCCCTTCTGCGGCGCGTCGCCGCCGGTCGTGCTGGAGGAGGCGGAGGCGTGGCTGCCGACGGCGAAGGTGCTGCCCTCGACTCCGCCCTCGATGTTCACGCCGCCGCTGCTGATGTTGACGATCTTCTGGACGAACTCGCCGGTCTGGTAACCGGCGTCGGCGATCGCGGCCTTCACCCCGTTCGCGACCCGGTCCTGGATGCTCTTGAGGTAGCGCTGGACGTCCATCTCCTGGAAGAGGGACCCGCCCCGCACCGAGCCCAGTTCCCGCACCGACAGGGCGGGCCCGTCGGGCAGCGCCGCCGCGTAGCCGCCGGTCAGCAGCCGCCACGCGTACACCACGCCCTTGCCCAGGGCGACCAGCGAGCGGGCCACCGAGCCGGGCACCCGGGCGACGGCCCAGGCAGCCTTGCCGAGCACGTTGTTGTGGCGGAAGCGGTGGGCCGTGCGGTCGGCGTCCTTGAAGTCCGCGCGCACCGGCAGCAGCACATGCGGGGCGATCTCCAGCATGAGCATGCCGCCCTGGGTGTGGATGCGCACGAAGACCGTGACGACCAGCTCCTCCTCCCAGCCGCCGACGCGGATGCGCAGGAAGTGCCGGCGCTTCTCGGCGCCCTCCTCGACCGCGCGCGCCCGGTGCTCCTCGAAGGCCTGCGGGTGGTACGGCGCCTCCTCGCGCCGCCCCAGCCCCTCCGCGGGCAGGAACACGCACTCGTCGACCTCCAGCCAGCGCAGCCGGTCCCGCACCGACTGACCGGCGTACTCGGAGGGCAGCCGCAGTTGTTCGAGCAGCGGCCGGATCTTCTCCAGCACCGTCCGGTTGCTGATCGGCTGCTGCTTCTTCATGCCGTCGGGCCGCAGCTCGACGGCGAGGACCCAGGTCTCGTAGGCCGCACCGGCCCCGCAGAACGGCCGCGCCTCGTGGTACATGATCAGCGGGGCGTGCTGCTCCAGCCGGATGCGGTCCTTCAGCCGCTGGAACCGCTGCCCCTCGGCCTGCTCCGCGGGATCACCGGCGGCGTCCGGGAAGCGCTGCGGTGACAGTTCGGCGGCCAGCACGCGGGCGAACTGCCCGCGCTGCGCGGCCGTGCACAGCGCGATGAGCACGAACACGACCAGGGCGAGCCAGGCCTGCCAGGGCTCGAACAGCTCACCCATGTCACTGGAGGTGGGGAGCAGGACATCGGACAGGTCCGGCGTGCCGGCGAAGCCTGAGCCGTCCATGCCGGAGGAGTCGTACGAGTCGTAGGAGTCGTAGGACGATCCGTACGAGGAGCCGTCGTCGTTGCCGCCGAAGGCCGCGACCAGCGTGGCGACCAGCAGCCAGGCGAAGCCGATGCGGCCCCACCAGCGGAGCAGGAAGGCCGGCGCCCTCCGGTACAGGGGTGGCCGGTCGGCGCTGCCCCTGACCCAGGACGCGATCGCGAGGAAGAGGCTGGGGCCCAGGAAGGTGGCCAGCAGACCCCCGGTCAGCGCCGCGCCGACGATCCACAGGCCGAGGATCGCGCCGGCCCACAGCAGCTCGTGGCGCCGGGCCCGCAGGGCGTGGGCGAGGACGCGGGCCGCGTCGAAGCCGAGCGAGGGGGCCACGATCCGCTGCTCGTTGAGATGCAGCTGCTCGATGACGCGGTCCCGGTAACCGGAGTCCAGATAGGTGCCCGCGCACAGCAGCCGGGTCGCCTCGCTGGCGTGCGGGGGTGTGGGCGGCGGCGCCGGTGGTGCGCCGGCGTGTGTCGGCTGCGGTTGCTGCGGCACGTATGAGGTGCTCACGCCACTCCCCCGATGTGCGGAAAGAACCTTGTTCAACCTTCAGTTGACGAGCCATCAGCATAGAGTGACCGGCGAGGCCCATGGAACCGGAATGCCGGGAGGCCTGCTGTGCGGCGGCGGATGCGCACAAGGTCTTCACCACGCACCGGTCCCGGAACGCACCGCTCCCGGAACGCACCGGTCCCCGGGCCGCCGCAGCAGCCCGGGGACCGGTGAGGAGATCCGCGTCGGATCAGATGAGGCCGAGGCCGCGGACCGCCTCGCGCTCCTCCTCCAGCTCCTTGACGGAGGCGTCGATACGGGCGCGGGAGAACTCGTTGATCTCCAGGCCCTGGACGATCTCGTACTTGCCGTCCTTCGTGGTGACCGGGAAGGAGGAGATCAGGCCCTCCGGGACGCCGTAGGAGCCGTCGGACGGGATGCCCATGGACACCCAGTCGCCCTCGGCGGTGCCGTTGACCCAGCTGTAGACGTGGTCGATGGCGGCGTTGGCGGCGGAGGCCGCGGAGGAGGCGCCACGGGCCTCGATGATCGCGGCGCCGCGCTTGGCGACGGTCGGGATGAAGTCCTCGGCCAGCCACTTCTCGTCGTTCACGACCTCGGCGGCGTTCTTGCCGGCGACCGTGGCGTGGAAGATGTCCGGGTACTGGGTGGCGGAGTGGTTGCCCCAGATCGTCAGCTTCTTGATCTCGGAGACCGGGACGCCGGTCTTCTTCGACAGCTGGGTCAGGGCGCGGTTGTGGTCCAGGCGCGTCATGGCCGTGAACCGCTCGGCCGGTACGTCGGGCGCCGCGGCCTGCGCGATCAGCGCGTTGGTGTTGGCCGGGTTGCCGACGACCAGGACCTTGATGTCGTCCGCGGCGTGGGCGTTGATGGCCTGGCCCTGCGGCTTGAAGATGCCGCCGTTGGCCTCAAGGAGGTCGCCGCGCTCCATGCCCTTGGTGCGGGGGCGCGCGCCCACGAGGAGGGCGACGTTGGTGCCGTCGAAGGCGACGTTCGGGTCGTCCGTGATGTCGATGCCCTGCAGGAGCGGGAACGCGCAGTCGTCCAGCTCCATGGCCGTGCCCTCGGCGGCCTTCAGCGCCGGGGTGATCTCCAGCAGGCGCAGCCTGACCGGCACGTCCGCGCCGAGCAGCTGACCGGAGGCGATGCGGAAGAGCAGGGCGTAACCGATCTGTCCGGCCGCGCCGGTGACGGTGACGTTCACGGGAGTGCGGGTCATGGCGTTCTCCGTATGACAGCTGGCGGTGGGGCGTTCCCGCCCCTGGGTGCGGGATCCGCGCCGCGGTGATCGATCAGCGGTGCGTCTGATCGATCTCTTGGCGTCAAGAGATCCGGCCGTCAGGCTATCGCGCATCCGGCATCCCGGACGGCCGGGTCGGTGTGGCCCACCCCACAAGTCGCAGCACACGGCAACGGAAAGGCGGCCGCCTGTCCGGGAGAGGGGGGATCAAGGCGGCCGCCGTGGGGGGATACCGTTGCCGGACTCCCGTGGGGGTACGTATCGCGTGCCCGGGATCAGGCCGCCCATGCGTGTGTCACGCCGATTCTTTTGTTCCCGGCGCCGGAGTGGCCGTCTGCCGGGGGCTGCCGCCCCTTTGGGGACGCCTCCCCGCTCAACTCCCCCGGCGCCGCCCTACCCCGTGCACCCCTTCTCCCCGGAGGCCAGCGTCGCACAGGCCGTAGCCTCCGCCGCCCCCTTCACCGCCACCATCGGCGTGTAGGCGATGGTGTCCCCGGCCACCGTGATCGAGCCGGTCTGCTGGGACTTCCCGGCGGTCACCTGCACCTCGTCCCCCTGCGCGGCCTGTGTGATGCGTCCCCAGGCCGCACCGCAGGTCTCGCTGTAGCGGACCTCGACGACGGTCGTGCCGACGGTCGCGGTCTTGGCGGTGGTCACCAGGTCACCGCTGCACCCCATGCTCTCCGCGTCCTTGCCGGTGCAGCCGGCACCGCTGCACTTCACCCCGGCCGGCAGATCGGTGTTGCCGCTCACGGACGGCGAAGGGGACGCCTTCGCACCCTCGTTGTCCTTGCCGCCGCCGTCCAGCAGGAAGAACGCCCCGGCGATCACCCCCACGACACCGACCACACCCGCGACGAACATCGGCAGCCGCTTGCGCGCCGCGGAGGAGCCGCCCCGCTGACGGGAGGGCCCCCGCGGCGGCTCACCGGGCGTGCCCGGGGCCGGGCCGACCCGGTCCAGGGGCGCCGTGGGCGCGGGCGCCGCCCCGGCCCCGGGCCTGCCGGCAGGCGACGGTCCCCGGTACCCGGCCAGTCCCCACGAGTTGCCGTCGGAGGGGCCGCCCGGCGTATCGCTCGCCGAAGCGTCCGGCGACTTCCCGAGCCGCGCCCCGCCACCGACCGCGTCCGCGCTCTCGGCAGCGGTCGGCTGCTGCGGTACCGAGGGCGACACGGGCGGCACCGTCGGCGCCACCCCGGCGGGACCGGCGATGCCGGGGGTGACCGTGGCGCTGCCGCTCCTGCGGGCCGTCCTGTCCTCCTTGGCGTTCGCCGGAGGCGCCGCGAGTTCGCCGAGCGCGGCGCGCGCCTGGGAGATCCGGATGGCCTCCATGGTCATGTCGTGCCGCATCTCCGAGCGGCTCCAGGCGCGCTCCGCGAGCTCCCACATGGTGGTGAGGTGCACGGGATTGGTCCCGGTGACCTCGGCCAGCGCCACGATCGCGCCCTTGGGCGCCAGCAGCCGGCCGTTGAGATAACGCTCCCAGGACGTCTTGCTGTACCCGGTGCGGTCGGCCAGCGCCGCGATGCTCAGGCCGCTGCGGTCCACGAGCCGCCGCAATTGGCCGGCGAATTCCCGGATCTGCGGATCGAGCTCGTCCGGCAAGGCTCTCCAACGAGGCATTGCTCCCCCCTCTTCCCCCCGGTTCGTGCTGGTCGTTCCCCCGTGCGTGGTGCCCTTGGCCGAGTCCTCGTCCTGGCTACCCACTGGGATGCGGCCGGTCGGGGTCTCAGTTTCCCGGGGTGGGGGCGCACGGGAGCATAACGGCCGCGGACGTGCACCGTCGCACGCCTACGGGCCTGCGGCACAGTGTCCCATCGGCAACCGCTCTCCACCGAATACGAACCCTGGAACCCGTACGGGACGCCCCGGACCGTCCCGATTGGCCACGCTAGCCCGGTTGTCGGACGAATTCGCATCACATCCGCGAACTTGTCGGAGCGTCGACGCACGGACCGCGCATATGTGGTAACGCACGGCACCTATGTCACGCCCACCCCCGCCTGCGTAGCGGAATGGTCACTTCCGTGCCACAGCGCACTGACAGCCGTTGAACAGCCCGTTCAAGGTGCGGGAGGTTGGTCAGGGCCGCGGCCCGTCCTCCCACGGGGGAGAGGACGGGCCGCCGCCCGGCGAGACCCGGGAGACCTGGTTTCTAGCTGCTGACCGTGAAGTGCAGCGTGTCCTTCAGGAACGGGATCTCCAGCAGCGGATGCGGCTGCGCCATCAGTGCCAGCAGGGTGATCGCGAGGCCCAGTACGCCGTACGTGGCGATGTCCGTGAAGCGGGACCGTACGGCGAGCATGCCGACGCCGGGCAGCAGCCAGCGCATCGCGGCACCGGCCAGCAGTCCGGCGCCGATCAGCAGCGTCCCGTACCGGAAGACGCCCAGCGCGGTGATCAGCAGGCCGAGCCCGACCAGGGTCAGCACGGTGAGGATCGGCCACTGCCGGGCGGGCGCGGGGGCGTCGCCGGGTGCCGCCCGGCCGCCGCCCTCGGGACGCGCGGTGTCCTTGGTGAACAGCGGGAAGCGACGCGTCGTGCGCCGGGGCCTGCCCTCGGCGTCGGGCGCGCTGACGGGGTCCCGGACCGCGATCTCTTCCGGGCCTTCCGAGCTTTCCGGGTGTCCCGGGCCGTCCGGGTTCTCCTCAGCCGACACTGCGCTCCGCCGCCTCGACCACGTTGACGAGCAGCTGTGCGCGGGTCATCGGGCCGACCCCGCCGGGGTTGGGGGAGATCCAGCCGGCGACCTCGGCGACGTCCGGGTGGACGTCCCCCACGATCTTGCCCTCGGCGCTGCGCGAGACGCCGACGTCGAGGACGGCCGCGCCCGGCTTGATGTCCTCGGGGCGGATCAGGTGGGCGGAGCCGGCGGCGGCGATGACGATGTCCGCGCGCTTGAGGTGGGCGGCCAGGTCACGCGTGCCCGTGTGGCACTGGGTCACCGTGGCGTTCTCGCTGCGCCGGGTCAGCAGCAGCGGCATCGGGCGGCCGATCGTCACGCCACGGCCGACGACCACGACCTCGGCGCCCTTGATCTCCACGCCGTACCGGCGCAGGAGGGTGAGGATGCCGTTGGGGGTGCAGGGCAGGGGCGCGGGCTCGTTCAGCACCAGCCGCCCGAGGTTCATCGGGTGCAGGCCGTCGGCGTCCTTGGCCGGGTCCATGAGTTCGAGGACGCGGTTCTCGTCGATGCCCTTGGGCAGCGGCAGCTGCACGATGTAACCGGTGCAGGCCGGGTCCTCGTTCAGCTCGCGGACCACCGCCTCGATCTCCTCCTGCGTCGCCGTGCCCGGCAGTTCACGCTGGATGGAGGCGATGCCGACCTGGGCGCAGTCGCGGTGCTTGCCGGCGACGTACTTCTGGCTGCCGGGGTCGTCCCCGACCAGGATCGTGCCGAGGCCGGGCGTGACGCCCTTTTCCCTCAGCGCCGCCACGCGGGCGGTCAGGTCGGACTTGATCGCGGCTGCGGTGGCCTTGCCATCGAGAATCTGGGCGGTCATGGCCCCATCCTCGCGGATGACCGGGCCCCGGTTCCAATCCGGTCACCATCCGGGCACCGCGGCGTTCGTCCCCCCGTATCCCCTCATGATCAGTGATGTTGCACTTGCACAACACATGAGAAATGCGGCTGGACAAGCCAGTAGATGGTGAAGAACGATGAGCTGCACAGTGCCGCGGGCAGCTCATCGGGGGGACGTACCGCACATCAAGAACTCTCCTCCGTACGGTGCCGCGCGTCGTCCCCGCACTTGGAACAACGGAGGAAGAACCGCCATGAGCTTCGGCGACCCCAACAACCCCTATGGCGCGCCCCAGGGGCAGCAGCAGCCGGGCTACGGCTACCCGCAGCAGGGGCAGGCGCCCGGATACGGCTACCCGCAGGCCCCTCCGGTGCAGCAGCAGTACGGCGGCGCCCCGGTGCCGACAACGATGCCGGGCTCGGTGAGCGGCGCCCGCGTGATGCTGTGGGTCATCGTCGGCCTGCAGATCCTCGGCGTGGCCCTGTTCGCCTTCGCCGCGGTGGGCGTGAACGCCGCCAAGAACGACGAGACGCTCAAGGAGGACGCCACCTTCCAGCAGCTGGCCGACTACTCGGCCGGCATGCTCTGGGGCCTCGTCGTGTTCGCGCTGGCCTGGGCCGTGTTCGCGGCCGTGCTGGCGCTGAAGTTCAACACCGGCGGCAACGGCGTGCGGATCACGACCCTGATCTTCGGCATCATCACCGCGATCCTGGGCCTCTACCCGTTCGTCGTCATCGGCCTCGTCCACACCGTGCTCGCCATCCTGGTCGCGGTGTTCGTGGGCAACGCGAACGGCAAGGCCTGGTTCACCCGGCCGCGCTACTGAACGCTCCGGGGCCGGCGACGAACCGGCACCCGCTGAAGGCTTCACGCCATTCACACCGAAAGGGCCGTGTCTCACCCGAACGAGGGGGACACGGCCCTGGCGCGTCCCCCTACCCTGACTCAGGTAGCTGTCAGGCACGGGGAGACGCACCTTGTACAGCATCATCGTGGTACCTCCGCCGACCACGGAGGACGAGACCGACCGCGCCCAGCTCCGGCTCGCGCCCGGCGAGCGGCTCAGCTTCGGCCGGTCCGGGGACAACGACCTCCGCATCGGGCACGACGGGGTGTCCCGCAGAGCCGGTGAGATCACCGCCCACGGCACCTTCTGGGCGCTGAGCAACCTCTCCTCCCACCAGACGTACGTGGTGGAGAACCCGGAGGGCGCCGGCGAGCACATCAAGGTGGCGCCGGGGCGGCTGGACGCACCGGTGCCCTTCGAGTTCTCGCGGATCGTGCTGCCGGCCGCGGGCGACCTGCTGCCGCTGGAGGTGTGGGCGCCCCGCCACGACTATGTGCACTGCGAGGCGAACCCCGCCGGCGGGACCACCGCCCCGGCCTTCTCCGTCGACCGCACCAAGCGCTACTTCGCGGTCCTGGCCGCCCTGTGCGAGCCCCGGCTGCGCGGCGATCCGCACGCGCCGCTGCCGACCGTCGACCAGGTCGTGGAACGCCTGCGTCCCGCCTGGCCGGCCGCGTCCCGGACATCGGTGCAGTGGAACATCGACTACCTGGCCGTGAAGCTGCGCCTGAAGCCGGGCCCGGAGGAGGCCGACACCGGCCCCCGTCTCAACGGCAAGAAGGAGTCCCTGGTCTCGCTGGCGCTCCGCTTCGACCTGGTCCGGGAGGACGACCTCGTCGTCCTGACGGCACCGTCGGGACGGGCGGTCCGGTGACCGAGCCGTACGCCGTGCCGGTGCCCAAGGGCTACCGGGTCGGCGTCTGGGAGGTGCGGGAGCCCATCGCGACGGGCGCCTTCGGCAGCGTGTACGCGGCCCGGCGCACGGGCGGGGGCGCCCAGCTGCCGCGCACGGCCGCCCTGAAGTTCCTGCCCACCGGCACCGGGACACCCCGTCAGCTGGCCCACCTGCGCGAACTGATCGAGCGCGAGGTCGAGTTGCACCGCCGGCTGAAGCAGCCTCGGCTGATCCGGATGTACGAGACCCATACCGTCGACGACCCGGCCGACCCCCGGCTCGACGGCGCCACCGTCCTCGTACTGGAGAAGGCGGAGGGGTCCCTGGCGGCGCTGCTCGCCGCGTCCCCGCGCCCGGCGTCCGGTCCGGCGTCGCTGGCACAGATCTGCGAGGGCCTGGCCCAGTTGCACCGGGCGGGCTGGGTGCACGGCGATCTGAAACCGGCGAACGTGCTGCTGATGCAGGACGGTTCGGTCCGGCTGGCCGACTTCAACATGGCCGCGGAACTGGAGGGCACGCACGCCTACACCCCCGCCTTCTCCACCCCCGACTACACCCCGCCGGAACTCCTGTGGTCGGAGATCGGCGAACGCGGCCGGCGCATCCGCCCCTCCGCCGACGTCTGGGCCTTCGGGGTCCTCACCCACCTCGTCCTCACCGGCTCCTTCCCCTTGCCCGGCGGCACCCCGACGGCCCGCCGCGACGCGGCCGCCGCCTACGCGCGCGGAACCGACGAACTGCGCCTGTCTCCCGAACTGCCGGACGCCTGGCGGGAGATCGTGCGGGCCTGTCTGACCCGTACGCACGCCGACCGCATCGGCACCCAAGCGCTGCTGCGGCAGGTCGAGGCCGCCGCCGGCACGGGCCGCTCACCCCGGCTGCCCCGCCTCCTCCTGCGCCGCCGCCGCTCCCGCCGTACGGCCGTCCTGGGCGCCGCGGCCGCCGTCCTCGCCGTGGCCGCCCTCGGTTACGGCCTCGACGGATGGCCGGGCAGCGGCGACGACGGCAAGGGCTCCACCGGCGCCGAGACCGAGAAGGTCACCCCCGCCACCTACGGCGCCTCCGAACTCCGCACGGACAAGGGCGTCCCCGTGGCCTACCGCCGGCTCATCGTCGACTCGGCCCACGACTGCGTCCAGCCGGAGGTCACCCCCGCGCTGATCGCCGCGCTGCTGAAGGTGGAGAGCGACTTCGACCCGGACCTCTCCGACCCGGACGCGGGCGAGGAGGGCGAGTACGGCATCGCCCGCTGGACCCCGTCCGTGCTGCGCTGGTGGATCCGCGAGGACGGTGTGCCCGCGAAGGAGACGCCCAGGCCGCCCCTCACCCCTTCCGAGTCCATCCCGGCGGTGAGCCGCTACCTCTGCTTCATCGAGCCACGCCTGAAGTCCTCCGGTCTGTCCGGCGACCGGCGGGTCCTGCTCGCCGTCGCCTACCGCACGTCCTACGAGACGGTGAACGACGCGGGCGGGGTTCCCCCGAAGTACCGTGACCACGCCGCCCGCGTCGCCCACTACCTCAAGGAGTACACCCCGCCCGGCAGGACGTGACCCTGAGACGTCCGAGGTTGCGCTACTCGTTCAGGGACAGTCCGAGCAGGATGGTGTCCTGCGGGATGTCGTGGGTCTGGTTGCGGTCGAAGGGCAGGTCCCACACCCTGGCGCCGGTCTTCAGCTGCAGGGAGCCGCGGTTGTCCGCGGTGTGCACCTGGCGGAGCTCACCGTGCCGGTCGGGGTTGGTCGCCCGGCCCGATCCGCTCCAGCAGACGCTCATGTCCGAGTCGTCGCCGTGGACGGTGTCGTAGTCGGCGACCAGGGCTCCGTCCGGTGCGAGCGAGCAGTAGTGCCAGCGTTCGATCCCCTGCGCGGCGGCATCGGCGGGCACAGCCGTGGCTCCCAGGGCTGCGACGGCGGCCAGGGCGGTCAGCAGACCGCGTGCCTTGATACGAGTGGTGCGAGCCATGTGGATGGTTCTCCCCGTGTGGTGAGACGGTCGGGCCGGCGACGCGGAAGCGTGCGACCCGCTGTGCACCACCACCGTGCGACGCTCCGGCGCTCGGGGTCATCCTCACAACTCATAGGGCCCGCAGGCCCGCAGCGCACCATGGCTCTCACCTGGCGACAGGACGGGCGGCCCCGACGGTCATGTCGGGGCCGCCCGTCCTGTCGGTCACGGCTCAGCGGCGGGTTCAGTGGAAGAAGTGCCGCGTCCCCGTGAAGTACATGGTGATGCCGGCCTTCTGCGCGGCCTCCACGACCAGTTCGTCACGGACGGAGCCGCCGGGCTGGACGATGGCCTTGACGCCGGCCGCGCCCAGGACGTCGATGTTGTCGGGGAACGGGAAGAACGCATCCGAGGCGGCGTAGGACCCCCGGGCCCGCTCGGCCCCGGCCCGCTCCACCGCCAGCTTGCAGGAGTCCACGCGGTTGACCTGGCCCATGCCGACGCCGACCGAGGCGCCGTCCTTGGCGAGCAGGATCGCGTTGGACTTCACGGCCCGGCAGGCCTTCCAGGCGAAGGCCAGCTGCTGGAGCTCCTCGGCGGTGAGCGCCTCGCCGGTGGCCAGCGTCCAGGTGGCCGGGTCGTCGCCCTCGGCCTGGAGGCGGTCGGTGACCTGGAGGAGGGCGCCACCGTCGACCGGCTTGATCTCGACGGGGTTGGCGGGCGCGTCGGGGCAGCGCAGCACGCGGATGTTCTTCTTCTTGGTGAGAGCCTCCAGCGCGCCCTCCTCGTAGCCGGGCGCGACGATGACCTCGGTGAAGATCTCCGCGACCTGCTCGGCCATCTCCTTGCTGACCGGCCGGTTGACGGCGATCACGCCGCCGAACGCGGACAGCGGGTCACAGGCGTGCGCCTTGCGGTGCGCCTCGGCGACGTCCGCGCCGACGGCGATGCCGCACGGGTTGGCGTGCTTGATGATCGCGACGCACGGCTCGTCGTGGTCGTACGCGGCACGGCGGGCGGCGTCCGTGTCCGTGTAGTTGTTGTACGACATCTCCTTGCCGTGCAGCTGCTCGGCCTCCGCCAGGCCGCCGGTGCCGCTGGTGTAGAGGGCGGCGGGCTGGTGCGGGTTCTCGCCGTAGCGCAGGGTGTGTGCGCGCTCCCAGGTGGCGCCGAGGAAGTCGGGGAATCGGGAGTCGTCGACGGGCGCGTAGGAGGAGGCGAACCAGGAGGCGACGGCCACGTCGTACGCGGCCGTGTGCTGGAAGGCCTCGGCGGCGAGCCGCTTGCGGGCGGCGAGGTCGAAGCCGCCGGTCTTCACCGCGGCGAGGACGTCGGCGTAGCGGGCCGGGCTGGTGACGACGGCGACCGACGGATGGTTCTTGGCGGCGGCGCGCACCATCGAGGGGCCGCCGATGTCGATCTGCTCGACGCACTCGTCGGGCGTCGCGCCGGAGGCGACGGTCTCGCGGAACGGGTAGAGGTTGGACACGAGCAGATCGAACGGCTCGATGCCGAGGTCGGCGAGCTGCTGCCGGTGGGTGTCGAGACGCAGGTCGGCGAGGATGCCGGCGTGGATCCTGGGGTGCAGGGTCTTGACGCGGCCGTCCAGGCACTCGGGGAAGCCGGTGAGGTCCTCGACCTTGGTGACCGGGACGCCTGCGGCGGAGATGCGGGCGGCGGTGGAGCCGGTGGAGACGAGCTCGACGCCCGCCTCGTGCAGGCCACGGGCGAGCTCCTCCAGCCCGGTCTTGTCGTAGACGCTGACGAGCGCGCGACGGATCGGCCGCTTGTTGCTCTCGGCGGTGGCGGTCACTGGATAACTACCTTTCGTCCCTCAATGCGATAGCCGTTGCGGGCGAGCCGCCCCACGACATCGACGAGCAGCCTTCGCTCGACTTCCTTGATGCGCTCGTGCAGAGCGCTCTCGTCGTCCTCGTCCCGGACCTCCACCACGCCCTGCGCGATGATCGGCCCGGTGTCGACGCCGTCGTCGACGAAGTGGACGGTGCAGCCGGTGACCTTGGCGCCGTACGCGAGCGCGTCCCGCACGCCGTGGGCTCCCGGAAAACTGGGCAGCAGCGCGGGGTGCGTGTTCACGAACCGCCCGCCGAAGCGTGCGAGGAACTCCTTCCCCACGATCTTCATGAACCCGGCGGACACAACGAGGTCGGGCTCGTAGGCGGCCACGGCCTCGGCGAGCGCGGCGTCCCACTCCTCGCGGCTCGGGTAGTCCTTGACCTTCCGCACGAAGGTCGGCAGCCCGGCACGCTCGGCCCGGGCGAGGCCCTCGATGCCCTCGCGGTCGGCGCCGACGGCCACGATCTCGGCGCCGTACGCCTCGGGCCCGGTCGTCTCGATGGCGTCCAGCAGCGCCTGCAGATTGGTGCCGGATCCGGAGACCAGCACGACGAGGCGCTTGGCCACGGGCTTGGCGGCCACGGTGGGGCCCTTTCTCGGGAGGGTTTGTACGGGTTCGTACAGTCGGCCCGTACAGCTGGTTTGTACAGTCGTACGAGTGCTTCGCGCTCCCGGATACGGGGAAGTCTACGAAGCGGCCGACCGTCAGCAACGATACCGGCACACCGGGCGGCCCCCACGGGACGGGGGCGTGGCCGGAAGGTAGCGTCGGGGAGGAGCCGGCTCGGGAACGCCTCCTGGGCATCGTCCGTTCACTGGATGACGGAACCGGATCCCGGGACTTTCAGGGACCGCTCCGGGCCGGTCGTAACCACCGTCGTACTCACCAAGGGGAAGACGCTCACTTGATGCCGGACCGCAGTCTGCGACTCCTCACGCTCCCCCAGCAGTCGGCGCCGGGCGGGGAGCGCAGCGGCTTGCTGCTGCGGGAGCGCCCCGCCTCGCCGCCCGACGCGCCCTCGGGCAGGAAGAACGGTGACGGGCAGGGCGGCGGGGCCCAGGAGGACAACCCGTTCGCGCCGCCGCCGGAGGGCACACCGGACCGTCCGTGGCAGCCGCGGCGCCCGTCGGGCGACGACGACTCCGAGGGCTCGCAGGAGGGCGGCGGCACTCCGTGGGGCCGCCAGTGGAGCGACCGGCAGCCCGGCCGCTCCTCCGGCGGCTTCGGCGAGCGCCCCGGCGGTCAGAGCCCCGAGGGCCCGGGCGGCGGACCCGGCGGGCAGGGCCTGCGCTGGGACCCCACGGACCCCGCCCAGCGCCGCGCCCGGTACGCCCTGCTCTCCGGCATGTGGGCCTTCTTCTTCGCCCTCTTCAGCTGGCCGTACGTGGCCCTGCTGCTCGGCGCCCTGTCTCTCTACTGGGGTATCAGCGCGCTGCGGGCCAAGCCCCGCACTCCCAGCCCCGACGCCCCCGCCCCCGCGGAGGGGCGCCCCCAGACCACGGCAGCGGTCAGCGGCCTGGTCACCGCGTCCCTGGCCATCGCCCTGGTCGCCGCGTCCTTCACCGCCCAGCTGGTCTACCGCGACTACTACACGTGCGTGAACGACGCCCTGACCAGCGAGGCCAAGCAGTCCTGCACCCAGCTGCTGCCGGAGGAGCTGCGGGGCCTGCTGGGCACGAACGGCTGACCTGATCCGCACGTCTCGACGCCGGTCGGCATGTCTCAGCCCGTCCGGCGTCCGAGGACGGCGCCGTTCAGGCCGCGCACGGGTTCCGGGGGCGGCAGCCCCTGGTCCGTAACCCATTACCGCGCGGCCCCCGCTCCCCCACGCCCAGCACGTCTCCCGAGCGAGAACCTCCGGCCCCTCAGAGGCAACAGCGCCCCCCGCCACCACTCCGCACCCGGCACCTTCGCGCTCCCCGCCGCCCGGCCCCGCCACCCCCGCACCCCCAACGCCACCGGCACCCCCACCACGGACACCCACCCCAGCACCGCCGCGGCCACCTGCCACCACACCGGCCCGAAGCGGACCAACGCGGCGACACCCAGCGGCCCGCCCGCCACCGCGGTCAGCCCGGTGAGCGCCACCGCGCACAGCACGCCCGCCAACCCGGCCCCGGCGGCGGTCCGCCCCTTGGACCAGGTCCCCTCCGGTCCTCCGGCCGTCGCCGCCCCGGCCACGAACCAGCCCACCGTCACCCCCGCCAGCACCGGCACACCCACGACCGCCCAGTGCAGCGCCACCCCCGGCCCCGGCTCCGGTACAGCCGCCAGCAGCGGGAACGGCGGCAGCATCGGCGCGGGGCCGGAGGAGAGCGGACCGACGAGGTGACCGGCGCCGAGCACGAAGCCGGGGCCGAGCGCATACGCCACCGCCCACACCACCGCGTTCGGCACCAGCGCCAGACAGAGCAGCAGCACGGCGAACCGCCCCGGCCCTCCCTCCGTCAGCTCCAGCCAGGACCCCAGCACCGCTCCGCCGTGCCAGAGCAGCGACACCACCAGCAACAGCACCCCGCCGCCGGCGAACACCACCGTCCCGGCCAGCGCGGCCAGTCCGGCGCCCCCCAGGCGCGCGCCCGGACCGACGATCAACTGCCGCGCCCCCGCCGGCAGCAGGCCCAGCACCCTTTCCAGCGGCCCGACCGGACGGCCGTACGCCGTCCACACCCCCGCCCCGGCCGCGCCCATGGCGACCAGCGGCACGCACACCCCCGCCCACGCCCACGAGGGCCGCAGCGCACCCCCCGCCGCGAACAGCGTGACCGGCGCGGCGACGGCGAGGTACCCGAGGACGACGCCGGTCCAGGCGGTGCGGGCGGACAGCAGCACGGCCACACCGTCCTCACCGCCGTCGGTCGCGTCCCGCGCCGCCCGGCGCACCAGCCACACCGGCAGCACGGGCAGCAGCAACGGGGTGACGCCCATGGGCGCCGGGACACCGGAGAGCGTGTCGGTGCGGATGAGTTCCACGCCGTGCGCCAGCAGCCATACCGCCGCGGCGACGTGCAGCGCACCGCCGGGTCCGCTGTCGGGATACGGGGAGCTGATCCACAGCACCATCACGAGCACGACGATCGCGCCGAGCCCCAGCCCGGCCGCGGCCACGCCACCGAGAAGGCCGGCGGCCAGGCCGGGTGATCGGTCGCGGACCCGGGTGGACAGGGGCGGCGGCGACGATCGGCGAGCGGTCATCCGGATCACGCCCACCATGCTCCCAACGACACACGCTGTTCCGTCGCAACACGCGAACCGTCGACGTGTCACTCAATATACGTTTATGCACCTTTTCGTATGGTGGGGCACCCGGTGACGCACAGCCCTGCGACCCCGCTTCCCCCACCCCAGGAATGCCGACGCCTGCGCGAGGCAGGGTCGCTGACGCAGGATCAGCTCGCGGCGTGGGTGGGCGTCTCCCGCGCGACGGTGCGCGACTGGGAGACCGGCCGCAGGACCCCGCGCGGCCGGAGCCGGGAGGCGTACGTGCGACTGCTGAGCAGGCTGGCCGAGGAGACGGCGGGTCAGACGCGGGCCGGTACGGCCGCGGCGACGGGACGGCAGACCGAGGTCCCGCCCGTCGAGCCGCAGCCGGCTCCCGCCCTGACACCCGATCAGGCCTTCGACATCCTGTACAAGTTCTGTGTCCCTGCCCTCGTCCGGCAGACGTACGTGCTGACCGGCCGCCGGGATCTGGCGCGCGAGTCGGTCGAGCGGGCCTTCCGACTCGCCTGGGAGCAGTGGCCCGAGGTCGCCCGCGACCGCGACCCGGCGGGCTGGGTGCGGGCGGCGGCGTACGACTGCGCCCTCTCCCCGTGGAACCGGTTCCGCCTGCGTCGCCGGTTCCCGGAACCGCCGCTCGCCGACCCCGCCGACCGCGCCCTGATGGACGTACTCCTGCGGCTCCCCCCGTCGTACCGCCGCACCCTCCTGCTGTACGACGGTCTCGGTTTCGACCTGCCGGAGACGGCGGCGGAGACGGAGGCGAGCACACCGGCGACCGCGAACCGGCTGCTGCACGCGCGTGAGATCGTCGCCGCGCGCCTGCCGGAGCTGTCGGACCCCGAGGTGCTCCACCAGCGTCTGGCCCTGCTGGCCTCCACCGAGCGGCTGCGGACGGCCGAGCCGCGGACGGTGCGGTGGGGCTGCGAACGCCGGGCCCGGTTCCGGACCCACGCCGCCGTCGCCTTCACCGCCGTCCTGATCGGCGTCACGGCGCTCACGCTGCGCACGGCACCGACGCACTACGAGGCGCCGGTGGCTCCCGGGGAGACGGTTCGCGGGGTTCCGCCGCGGGTGGCGCCGGGGCCGCTGTCGGCCGAGGAGCTTCAGCTGCGGGCCAAGCTGCGCCAGGAGTGGCGGCGAGGGCCGGAGCGGCTGGCGCCGCTGGCGCGGTGAACGACGGTGGGCCCGCCCCCCGTGCAGGGAACGGGCCCACCGTCGTTCAGGAGTCGCTCAGCCGTCGCTCAGCAGCCGCTGCGGTCGCTCAGCCGGCGAGGATCTCCCGGGCCAGCTTGGCCGTCTCGGTCGGCGTCTTGCCGACCTTGACGCCGGCGGCCTCCAGGGCCTCCTTCTTGGCCTGGGCGGTGCCGGAGGAGCCGGAGACGATGGCGCCGGCGTGGCCCATGGTCTTGCCCTCGGGCGCCGTGAAGCCCGCGACGTAGCCGACGACCGGCTTGGTCACGTTCTCCTTGATGAAGGCCGCGGCCCGCTCCTCGGCGTCGCCGCCGATCTCACCGATCATGACGATCAGGTCGGTGTCGGGGTCGTCCTGGAAGGCCTTCAGGGCGTCGATGTGGGTGGTGCCGATGATCGGGTCACCGCCGATGCCGACGCAGGTGGAGAAGCCGATGTCACGCAGCTCGTACATCATCTGGTACGTCAGCGTGCCGGACTTCGAGACGAGACCGATGCGGCCCGGCTTGGTGATGTCGGCCGGGATGATGCCGGCGTTCGACTGGCCGGGGGTGATCAGGCCGGGGCAGTTCGGGCCGATGATCCGGGTCTTGTTGCCCTTCTTTCCGGCGTAGGCCCAGAAGGACGCCGTGTCGTGCACCGCGATGCCCTCGGTGATGACGACCGCCAGCGGGATCTCGGCGTCGATGGCCTCGACGACCGCGTCCTTGGTGAACTTCTCCGGGACGAAGATGACCGTGACGTCGGCGCCGGTCTTCTCGATGGCCTCCTTGACGGAGCCGAAGACCGGTACCTCGGTGCCGTCGAAGTCGACGCTGGTGCCCGCCTTGCGCGGGTTCACGCCGCCGACGATGTTGGTGCCGGAGGCCAGCATGCGACGGGTGTGCTTCTGGCCCTCGGAGCCGGTCATGCCCTGGACGATGACCTTGGATTCCTTGGTGAGGAAGATAGCCATGGTTGTTGGTACCTCGTCCCTTACTTCGCGGCAGCAGCCAGCTCGGCGGCCTTGTCGGCCGCGCCGTCCATGGTGTCCACGCGCTGCACGAGCGGGTGGTTGCGGTCGTCGAGGATCTGGCGACCCAGCTCGGCGTTGTTGCCGTCGAGGCGCACGACCAGCGGCTTGGTGACCTCCTCGCCCTTGCTCTCCAGGAGCTCCAGGGCCTGCACGATGCCGTTGGCGACGGCGTCACAGGCGGTGATGCCACCGAAGACGTTGACGAACACGGACTTGACGTCCGGGTCGCCCAGGATGATCTCCAGGCCGTTCGCCATGACCTCGGCGGAGGCGCCGCCACCGATGTCGAGGAAGTTGGCGGGCTTGACGCCCTGGTGCGCCTCACCGGCGTACGCGACGACGTCCAGGGTGGACATGACCAGGCCGGCGCCGTTGCCGATGATGCCGACCTCGCCGTCGAGCTTGACGTAGTTGAGGTTCTTCTCCTTGGCGGCGGCCTCCAGCGGGTTGGCCGCGGCCTTGTCGTGGAGCTCCTCGAACTCGGGGTGGCGGAACTCGGCGTTGTCGTCGAGCGACACCTTGCCGTCGAGGGCGATGACGTCCCCGGAGGCGACCTTGGCCAGCGGGTTCACCTCGACCAGGAGGGCGTCGGACTTGACGAAGGTGTCCCACAGCTTGACCAGGACGTCGGCGACCTTGTCGGCCACCTCGGCCGGGAACTTGGCCGCGGCGACGATCTCCTGGGCCTTGGCCTGGTCCACACCGTCGATGGCGTCGATCGCGATCTTGGCGACGGCCTCGGGGCGGGTGGCCGCGACCTCCTCGATCTCCATGCCGCCCTCGACGGAGGCGATGGAGAGGAAGGTGCGGTTGGCACGGTCGAGGAGGAAGGAGACGTAGTACTCCTCAAGGATCTCCGGGGCCGTCTCGGCGATCATCACCTTGTGGACCGTGTGGCCCTTGATGTCCATGCCGAGGATGTCCGTCGCGCGGGCGACGGCCTCGTCCGGGGTGGCGGCCAGCTTCACGCCACCGGCCTTGCCGCGGCCGCCGACCTTCACCTGTGCCTTGACGACGGACTTGCCACCGAGGCGCTCAGTGGCTGCGCGGGCCGCCTCAGGCGTGTCGATGACTTCACCGGCCAGCACCGGTACATCGTGCTTGGCGAAGAGGTCCCTCGCCTGGTACTCGAACAGGTCCACGCGCTTCCGTCCCTATCAGTGATCTCGCGGTTCGTTGGATGCGTGGGCGTGCCGCGAAGGGCAACGTGACGTCCGCATGTGTCACAAGGGAGGCGCACACGGTGTCCGAGCGCGCGGCATGTCCGTCTCGCAGGTTATCGCCGCTTGCGGAGGCTCTCTAAATCAGGGGTCACACCTGAGCGGTGATACCTGTCACATGATGCCGGGTTCTCTGGCACCGCGTGTCACGAGTGAGGGGCCTCACCGGGCTGGGGTTGACCCGGTGAGGCCCGTCGAACAACCCCGAAGGGGCGCAAAGGCCTTGACGCCGGCCGACGTCAGCGGCCTTTCGATGCCTCAGCTGCCTTCAGCGGCCTTCGGGGGTGCGGGGCGGTTGATCCCCACCCCAATGGGGACCACCCGGCCCCATCCGCGAGGCTTCGGCCGAACGCGCCGACGGCTTTCGGCTGTCCGGTCCTGACACCTCGCGGCGTCGGGTGGTGTGCCGCGGGCGCACCCCGTCATGGGCGGGGCGGGCAGCGCGGCGGGTGTGGGCGTACCGGGGGCCGTACGGGCCCGGCGCGCTGCCGGGGTGCGCTCGTACGGCCCGGCGGGGTCAGACGCGGTACGAGGTCGCCTGCTGCACGTAGCCCGGCGTGACCGAGTCGCCGACGCCCTGTGCGCCGGTGACGGCGTGGCCGGTCAGCGGGCCTCCGGTGGCCTCGAAGGTCCCGGTCAGGTCCTGCGCGAAGGGCGCGGCCTGTCCGGCGACACCGTGCGCGAACGGGTCGACCTCGCCGGCGACACCGCCGGCGAAGGGCGCCGCGTGGCCCACGGCGCCGTACGCCAGCGTCGTGGTGCTGCCGCCGACGCCCTGCACGAACGGCTGGACGGTGTCGTGGACGGTGTCGACGACGGGCTGCACGGCGCCGGTGACCCCCTGCGCGAACGCCGGCACCTCACCCGCGACGCCCTCGGCGAACGGGGCGGCCTGCCCGGCCACGCCGTACGCGAACGGGTCGACCTCGCCGACGACACCGCCGGCGAAGGGCCGCACGTCGCCCACGACGCCGTACGCCAGCCCGCCCGCGTCCGCGACGGCCTGCCCGGCGACGGGCACCACGCCGTGCACGGCGGTGTTCGCGACCGGCGGCAGGACGGTGTCCGTGGTGTCGTGGGCGACCTGGCCGGCCAGACCGGTGGCGTACGGCGGGAGGTCCGCCGCCAGGCCCTGGGACACCGGCTGCACGTCGGCGACCACGCCGGTGGCGACGGGCTGTACGCCCTGCGCGGTGTCGGTGACGACGGGTCGGACGTCGGCCACCACCCCGCCGGTGACCGACTGCACGCCGTACACGGCCTGGCCGGCGACGGGCTGCACATCGGCGGCGACGCCGTGAGCGAGCGCGGTCGCGGCGGCCACGGCGTGCCCGGCGGTCTGCTGCACGCCGGCCACCGCCTGGGTGGCGACCGGCGTCACCCCGTCCACCGCGTGTCCGGCGACCGGCACCACACCGGCGACGGCCTGCGTGGCGACGGGCACGGCTCCGGCGACGGCGTGCCCGGCCACCGGCACGACACCCGTCACGGCCGCACCGGCGACCGGCACGACACCGTCCACCGCCGCGCTCGCCACCGGCGGGACGGCCGCGGCGGACGTCTCCTCGACGACCGGAGTGACGGTGCCGGGAACGGTGCTGACGGTGCCGACCACCTGCTGCTTGACGCCCCCGACCGCGCCGGTGACGTGGCTCGGGACGGAGGAGACGGAGGCCTCGGCGGCGGTCTTGGCCTCGGTGGCCTCGCCCTGTCCGGTGGCGGTCAGGCCGCCGACGCGGTCCTGTGCTCCCGCCGCTCCGGTCTGCGCGGCGGTGTTCGCCCCGGCGGCGGTACGGCCCGCGCCCGCGACCGTCTGCAGCGCCTTCGTCCGGATGACGCCGTCGACGCCCTGCGCCTGGGAACGGGCCGCCGTCTGGGCGCCCTGGAGCTTGGTCTGGGCAGCGGCCAGGGCCTGCTCCAGTTCCGGGGCGAAGGCGGAGAGGGGGCCGAAGAGGTAGTCGATGCCGTGGTCGGGGGTCCGCGGGGTCTGGGGGACCTGGGGGACCTGGGGAGCGGTCACCTGCGGAGCCCGGGAGAGCGCGGAGTGCGCGGTGGCGGCGGCCTGCGCGGCGCGGGCGGCCTTGGCGCCCTGGATGGCGGCGGCGCCCTTGACCTTGGCCGCGTGCGGGACGGAGACCTTCGCGTCGACGTACCGGCGGGCCTGCTCGGCGGTGTCGGCGGAGGCCGTCCTCTGCGCGCTGTCGGTGGTGCCGGTGACGGTGGACGTCGCCTTGCCGGCGGTGCCCTGGACCGTCCCGGCCGCGTCGTCGGTCACACCGTCGGTCACACCGGTGACGGTGTCCTGCACGTCGGAGACGACGCCGTCGACCGTGTCGGTGACGGTGCCGAGGACGTCGCCCGTGTCAGGGGTCGCGTCCGGTACGGAGACGGCGGAGGCCGGCAGTTCGTCCGCGTTGGCCACGGTGGAGCCCAGCGCCCAGGCGCCGGTGACGCCGGCGGCTATGACGATGGAGCGGCGGATGTTCTTGTTCATGCGTGCGTCAGATCCTTAGATCCTGGGAGTTCCGGGGCTCCTTTTGCGTGGAGTTCCGGGACTTCGGAGAGCTTGGAGACATTTCCGGCGTCGGGGCAGGTGTATGTCCGGGAGTCAGGGACTGGCGGATGTGGATACACGGCCCCGGCGGCTTCCGTCCGGAGGAGGGAGGGGTGTCCGGACGGGCGGGCAGACCTGTTCCGCCCCCGCGCGGCAGGTCCAGAGCGGGGGAAGGCCTGCCCTAGGCGGGGAAGACGGGAATGTCCCGGTACCGGTCCCGGGTCTCGGCCGCGTCGGCACGCACCGCGGCGCCGCGCACCAGCGTCAGCGGCGCCCGGTGGCCCGAGGTGACGGCGTGTCCGTCGCCGTGCCGCGGCGTGCCGTTGTCGACCGCCGCGCCGTTGCACAGGGCGCCGTTCGGATAACCGGGGGGCGCCTGGTGAGCGGGGGCGTGCCCGCTGGACGCGGCACGACGTCCGTGCGCGTGCGGCGCGTCCGGTACGCCACCGGCGAGCGGCCCGTACGCGACCATCGCCGCCGCCGCGCCGGCACGTCCGGCGGAGGCGTGCCCGTCGGCCGACGGCGCGGCCTCGGAGCCCGGATGCGGGGCCGGGGTGACCGGCGTGGGCAGCGGTTGCCCGGGGGGTGAGGGGAGGGCGGGCGGTGAGGGCAGGCCGGGCAGTCCCGGGGCTCCCGGGAGCGTGGGCTCGCCGGGGAGCGTCGGCAGACCCGGCAGCCCCGCCGACGGGGAACCGGGCAGGGACGGCAGCGAGCGCACCGCCTCCGCGAGCCCTTCGGTCACGGACCTGGCCAGGTCACCTGCCGGCCGCACGACTCGGACGTCCGAGGAGCCCGGGTCCACCGAACGGATGGCGCGGTCGGTCACCGGTCGGAGGACCCGGCCGGGGGCAACCGGAGACGGACGCGTACCGCCGGTGAGCGTGCCGTGCTCGTCGCCCTTGCCTACCGTGGGGACGTCGGCGCCGGAAGCGTCGGTCCCAGAAGCACTGGTCTCAGAAGCATCGGTCCCAGAAGCGTCAGTCCCAGAAGCATCGGCCCCAGAAGCGTCCGCCTCGGGGGCCTTGCCTTCGGAAGCGTCTGCCTTGGAGGCGCCGGTCCCGGCAACGTCGGCGGATGCCGGGTCGGCCGTGGTGTCCCCCAGCCGCCCGGCCGCACCGGCGGTAACGGCCGAACCGGCCGAACCGGTGGTCACCACCCGTACGCCGTCCGCGTCGAGCGCCGATGCCGACGACGCCACCTCCACGGAGGTCGCCGACGGAGCCCTCTCGGCCGCATGCGCCTGCTCCCCACAGAGCACCCCGAGCGCGAACACCCCGCCCACCAGCAGCACCAGCTGGAGCGCACGCCGCCCGGCCGCCGTACGCATCACGCGCAGAGCGGCACCGGACAGGGCTACTGGCCAGATCAAGAGGGGGAGGTTCCTCCCGTGCGGCGGAACGGATGACGCGTCACGAGCGGAGCGCGACGCACCGCTTCTGAGGCGACGATCCTTGCATGTGACTCCTGAGGTTACGCAAGCCCCCCGTTACCGATGGGTAGTCATGTCCGCTTTGCTGGGCGAAGTCAGACGATGACGGGTCGACAAATCGTCAGCGAACGGTCGCCCGGGCGTCCCGTTTCCTGCCGTGTCGCGCCCGCGTTGTGCGCTCCGCGCCCTGTCGTGCGGGAACATGACGGCGTGTCCGGTGACCCATGTCACGCGGCGTCCGGTATCGGAAGCGGTCGCTTCTCGATCGCCGCCGCCATCACCTCCGGGAACAGGTCGGGCGTACAGGCGAACGCCGGTGCCCCCAACGCGGCGAGCGCGGCCGCGTGCTCCCGGTCGTAGGCGGGCGCCCCCTCGTCCGACAGCGCCAGCAGCGTCACGAACTGCACCCCCGACGCCTTCATCGCCGCCACCCGCTTCAGCATCTCGTCGCGTATCCCCCCTTCATAGAGGTCGCTGATCAGCACGACCACCGTCTCCGTGGGCCGGGTGATCTGCGACTGGCAGTACGCCAGCGCCCGGTTGATGTCCGTGCCGCCGCCGAGCTGGGTGCCGAAGAGCACGTCCACCGGGTCGTCGAGCTGGTCGGTGAGGTCGACGACCGCCGTGTCGAAGACGACGAGCCGGGTGCTGATCGACCGCATGGACGCCAGCACCGCCCCGAACACGGACGCGTACACCACGGACGCCGCCATCGAGCCCGACTGGTCGATGCAGAGAATGACCTCCTTCTTCACGGACCGGGACGCCCGCCCGTAGCCGATGAGCCGCTCCGGCACGACCGTCCGGTATTCCGGCAGGTAGTGCTTGAGGTTGGCCGCGCTCGTGCGGTTCCAGTCGATGTCGTGGTGACGGGGCCGGTTGACACGGGCGCTGCGGTCGAGCGCACCGGTGAGGGTGGCCCGGGTACGGGTGGCGAGCCGCTTCTCCAGGTCCTCGACGACCTTGCGCACCACGGCCCGTGCCGTCTCCTTCGTCGTCTCCGGCATCGCCTTGTTCAGCGACAGCAACGTGCCGACCAGGTGCACGTCGGCCTCCACCGCCTCCAGCATCTCGGGCTCCAGCAGCAGCGTGGCCAGCCCGAGCCGGTCGATGGCGTCCCGCTGCATGACCTGCACGACGGACGACGGGAAGTACGTCCGGATGTCCCCCAGCCACCGCGCGACGGACGGCGCCGAGGCGCCCAGCCCCGCCGAACGGTCCCGCCCCGCCTGCGGCTTGTCCCCCCTTCCGTACAGCGCGCCGAGCGCTCCGTCCATCGCGGCGTCCTGCCCGGACAGCGCACACCCGGTGCCGTCGGCCGCGTCACCGCCCAGCACGAGCCGCCAGCGCCGCAGCCGCTCCTGTGCCGGGTCCGTTGCCGGGTCCGTTGCCGGGTCCGCTGCCGGGTGCATCGGCCCGGTCGTCATCGTCTCGGTCGTCGTCGTCTCGGTCGTCATCGGACCGGTTGTCATCCGCGCACCCCCGTACGGAGCCGTTCCCACAGCGGAATCACCGGCACGGTCGTCGTCGGACCGTCTTCCGCCCGGCACCCGCGCCCGTCCCGCCCGGCGTCCACCGTTTCGGCCCTCTCCCCCGGCTCGCTCAGCCAGTCGCTCGTCATCACGCCACCCCCACGAGGTTGTTGTCGATGTCCTCTTCCCCTGCGTCCAGCCCCAGCAGCAGCCGCACCACCGGCAGCACCGCGTCCGCTCGCTCGCTGTCGAGCTCGGGAGCGAAGCCCGGTATGCCGGAGCCGGCGGTCACCGTGCCCCGGTGTCCCGGTCCACGCCGGACCAGTTCCCCCAGCGTTCGGCGCACGCCCGGTTCGTACGCCGAGAAGGTGCGCCGCAGCAGCGGCAGCACGTCCGTGAACGCCTCCGCGGGCACACCGCTCAGCCACTCGTCGACCAGCCCGAGCAGCCGCTCGTCGTGGACGAGGAGCATCCCGCCGCCGGAGCCACCGCCGACGAAGCCCTCGATCCAGGCTGCCGCGTCGGCCGGAGGCGTCCCCGGTGACAGCACCAGCCCCATGAGCCGCGCCGCCTGGTCCTGCGCCAACTCCCCGTCGTCCAGCAGGAGCCGCACGGCACGTCCCCGGATGACGCCGGGCACGGTGTCCCGCGACGACAGCACCCGGAGCACCGCCTGCCAACGGCGACGCAAGCCGTCGTAAGCCGGTGAGGCTCCCCGCCTCGCACCGCCCTGCCCGGCCACCGAGGACTCCCCCGAGGCGGCCGGCCCGGGACCGACGACACCGTCCGGAGCGGCCGCCCCCGCCTCGCCGGCGTCACCCGAGACGGCCTGCACTGGTGCAGCGGCCTCGCTCAGCAGCGCCACCGCCCCCTGCACGGCGTCCACATGGCGCCGCACCTCCTCCGCCGCGTCCGCGTCCAGCGCGGCACAGGCCGGGGGCAGGCCGACGAAGACGCGCTCCGCGAGGCCTGCGGCCACCTCAGCCAGCGCTCCGGTGTCCGTGCCGCGCACGTCTCCGTACCGAAGGGAGCGGACCAGGGCGGGCAGGGCCTGGGCGAGATGGCCGACGTCCGCGTCGAGCGCCGCCCGGTCGGCGAGGATCCGCATCACCGCGGGGAGCGCGTCCGGCAGTTCCGCCAGCAGGCAGCGCTCGGCGAGCGCGGTGACCTCGACGAGGCCCTGCGCGGCGACGGCGTCCGCCTCCACCTTGGCGGTCGCGGCGGCGAGCACGGTCGTACCCCACACCCCGGCCTCGGCGACCCGCACCGACAGCTCCGGCTCCCAGCGCAGCCGCCACGTCTCCCGGAACGTGCCCGTGCTCCCCCGCGAGGCGGCCGGCTCGCCCCAGCCGACGCCGAGCAGCCGCAGCCGGTGCAGCAGCCTGCTGCGCTCGGCGTCGGTCTCCTTGCGCAGGTCGAGCTCCAGCTCACGCTCCAGCGCCTCCGGCTTGAGGCGCAGCCGCCGCTGGATACGGGCGAGGTCGCGCTGCAAGGGCACGGCGGGCGCCGACCGCGGCACCTCCCCCAGCACGTTCCCCACGACCAGCCGGTCGTGCACCAGCGCCAGCGGCACGTCCGAGCCCTCGCACATCACCGCCCGCACGGCGTCCGTCGTCTCGCTCAGGCCGGGCAGCGGACGGCCGCGCATCGCGGCGAGCGTCTCGGCCAGCCGCACCGCCTCGATGACGTGTGCCGAGGAGACGATCCGGTCCTCCTCCCGCAGCAGACCCGCCACCTTGGTCAGCCACCGCTCGACCGGCCGGTCCGGCGCACCGAACAGATGGCCGTACCACCCCGGCGAGTCGATGCCCGCGCCATATCCACTGCTCCGGGACAGCCTGCGGTGGGTCCACGGCACCCACGTCATGTCCACTTTGGCCTTGGGCAGCCCCTTCAGCAGCGCCTTGTCGGCGGCGACGGTGGCCTTCCGCCGCAGCGCCGGCACATGCCACGCCCCGCAGACCACCGCGACCTGGTCGGCGAACTCCCGTTGCGCCGCCCGTACCTGGAGCCGCATGTAGGCCTCCCGCACGAGGTCCCGGTCGTGTCCGCCGCTCCCACAGGTCTCCCGCAGTGCTCCCATCGCCTCCTCCAGCGCGGTGAACGGCGCGAGCGGGTCGCCGTCCCCCACGCCCCGGTGCTCGACGACGTCCTCCCACCACCGCTCCGGATCGTCGTAACCGGCGGTCTCGGCCAGCACGGCGAGCGGATCGACCCGGACGTCCGCCTCGGACGCGGCATCGTCGGGCCCCTTCTGCGCAGAGGGGCTGTGCCACGCCAGCGTGTGGGTGGCCGGCAGGTCGATGAAGCGGGCCGGGACGTCGTGGTCCAGGGCCCAGCGGATCGCCACCCACTCCGGGGAGAACTCGGCGAGCGGCCAGAACGCCGAGCGGCCGGGCTCGTCCACGGCGTGGGCGAGAAGGGCGACCGGCGGCCGCATCTCCTCGTCGGCGGCCAGCGGGATCAGCGCGTCGGCCTCCGGCGGTCCCTCGATCAGCACGACCCGGGGCCGAGCCGTCTCCAGCGCGGCCCGCACCGCCCGCGCCGACCCCGGTCCGTGGTGCCGTACGCCGAGCAGCAGCGGCCCCGCGTCGAAGGCCCCGCCCCCGGTCCTTTCAACTCCCGTCACATGATCCCCCTCGCCGCCGGGCCCGGCCCGCCTCCTCGTCCCCGCTCGTCCGCCGCGCCGCCCGCCCCGCGGTGCCGGAGGCCGACGCTCCCTGGCGCTTTCCGCCCCACATCGAGGTGTTCACGCGCCCACCTCCCGGCAGGCCCGGTAGAAGTCCTTCCAGCCGTCGCGCTCACGGACGACCGTCTCCAGGTACTCCTGCCAGATCACACGGTCGGCCGCCGGGTCGCGGACGACGGCGCCGAGGATGCCCGCGGCGACATCGCTCGGCCCCAGCACGCCGTCACCGAAGTGGGCCGCGAGCGCGAGTCCGTTGGTGACGACGGAGATCGCCTCGGCCGTCGACAGGGTGCCGCTCGGCGACTTCAGCTTCGTACGCCCGTCGGACGTCACCCCGTCACGCAGCTCGCGGAAGACGGTGACGACGCGACGGATCTCGTCGATCCCGTCGGGCGCGGCCGGCAGGTCCAGGGAGCGGCCGATCTGGTCGACGCGGCGCGAGACGATGTCGACCTCGGCGTCGGCGCTCTCCGGCAGCGGCAGCACGACGGTGTTGAAGCGGCGGCGCAGGGCGCTGGACAGGTCGTTGACCCCTCGGTCACGGTCGTTGGCCGTGGCGATCAGGTTGAAGCCGCGGACCGCCTGTACCTCCTGGCCCAGCTCTGGTATCGGCAGCGTCTTCTCCGACAGGATGGTGATGAGCGTGTCCTGCACGTCGGCCGGAATGCGGGTCAGCTCCTCGACGCGGGCCGTCATGCCCTCCGCCATGGCCCGCATGACCGGGCTGGGCACGAGGGCGTCCCGGCTGGGACCGTGGGCGAGCAGCTGCGCGTAGTTCCAGCCGTAGCGGATCGCCTCCTCCGGTGTGCCGGCCGTGCCCTGCACCAGCAGCGTGGAGTCGCCGCTGACCGCCGCGGCCAGATGCTCGGACACCCACGTCTTGGCCGTGCCGGGCACGCCGAGCAGGAGCAGGGCGCGGTCGGTGGCGAGCGTGGTGACGGCGACCTCCACGATGCGGCGCGGGCCCACGTACTTCGGTGTGATCACCGTGCCGTCCGGCAGTGTGCCGCCGAGCAGGTACGTCGCGACGGCCCACGGGGACAGCTTCCAGCGGTCCGGGCGCGGTCGGTCGTCCTGCGCGGCCAGCGCGGCGAGTTCGTGGGCGAAGGCGTCCTCGGCGTGCGGCCGCAACTCCTCGGGCAGCTCCCTCTCGCTCGGTCCCACGGACGTCGGTTCAACGGACACAGGCATGGCTGATTCCCCCTCCAGCTCGGCCGGTTCGGATCTGGTATCCACCGTGCACCACGCCACTGACAATCCGTGCTGACCTGCAAAAACGCTCTCGCGAGGCCGCTCGTCGGACCGATTGTCAGTGGTGGGATCTACCTTCGTTGGCATGACTCAGCAGGGGGTGCGCTGGACCGCGGACCAGGTGCTGGCACTGGCGCCTGACGCCGCGTCGCGCAAAGCGGGAAGCAAACTCGGCGCGGCGGGGCCGTGGTCCGAGGCGGGGAGTTCCGACGAGGGGACGGTGTGGGGGCTGTGCAAGGGCAGTGGCAGCAAGCCGTATCAGACGGTCATCGATATCGCGGACGCGTCGGGTCCCGCGTACAAGTGCAGTTGTCCGAGCCGGAAGTTCCCGTGCAAGCACGCGCTCGGGCTGCTGCTGCTGTGGGCGGGCGGAGACGGTGCGGTGCCGCGGGGACAGGCACCGGACTGGGCCGAGCAGTGGATGGCAGGCCGGCGTCAGCGCGCGGAGGAGAAGCGGGCCGCGGGCGCGCCCGGTTCCTCCTCCGGGTCGGGTGATCCGGAGGCGGCACGGCGCAGAGCGGAGCGCCGGGCCGAGCGGATCACCGCGGGGGCGACGGAGCTGGAGCAGCGTCTGGTGGACCTGCTGCGCGGCGGCCTGGCCGGCGCGGAGCAGGCGGGGTACGGGCTGTGGGAGGAGACGGCGGCCCGCATGGTCGATGCCCAAGCGCCCGGGCTGGCCGCTCGGGTGAGGGAGTTGGGGGCGATCCCGTCGTCGGGCCCCGGCTGGCCGGTGCGGCTGCTGGAGGAGTGTGCTCTCCTGCACCTCCTCGACCAGGGCTGGCTGCGCCGCGGACGGCTGCCGGACGGCCTGGCGGCGACGGTCCGCTCACGCGTCGGTCTGCCCACGTCGGCGGACGGCCCGCCGGTGCGGGACCGCTGGCTGGTCCTCGCCCAGTACGACACGGCGGACACACGTCTGACGACCCGCCGGATATGGCTCTACGGCGCCGAGTCGGGCCGCACCGCGCTGCTCCTCTCCTACGGTGCCGCCGGCCGCGCCCCTGAGCTGGCGCTGCCGGTCGGGCTGACCCTGGAGGCGGAGGTGACCGCGTACCCGGGCGCCGGCCGGCAGAGGGCTGCCCTGGGCGAACAGTTCGCCGCACCCGCGCCGGCACCGATCAGACCGCCGGGTGTGACGACGGCCGAGGCGGCCGCCCTCTATGGCGAGGCTCTGCGCGACGACCCGTGGCTGGACTCGGTCCCGGTGACCCTGGACTGCGTGATACCGACCCCGGACGGCGACTCCTGGCAGCTGGCGGACGCCGACCAGGACACGGCGCTCCCGCTCACCCCGGCCGCCCGCGCCCGCCCGGGCCTGTGGCGCCTCGTCGCCCTGTCGGGAGGCGCGCCGGTCAAGGTCTTCGGCGAGTGCGGCCACCGTGGTTTCACCCCGCTGGCCGCCTGGCCGCAGGGGCCGGGCGACGCGGTGGCCCTGTGCTGAGCCGACGCCCCGCCCACGGGCCCGGGCACCTCAGGACACCACCCGCGTACGCCCTGGCCCCGGCACACCCCGGACGCCGCCCGGGTACGCCCTCCGGGCCCACGGGCCCAGAACCGGGTGAGCCGTGAGCCACCCCAGGCACCACAGCCACCCCGGACCAGCCACCTCAGGCACCCACGCACCCAGGTACGCAGACACCCAAGCACCCAAGCACCCAGGCACCCAGGCACCCAGGCACCCAGGCACCCAACGGAAAGGAACCGCATGACCAGGACCTCCGCACCCGCGGACACGCCCGCGCCGGGCGCCTGGGAGGAGCTCGTCACCGCGGCCCTGCTCGGCACGGCGCGGCGTACGCCCCCGAACTGCGAGCCGGGCCGGGAAGCACCGGTGGCCCTGCTGGACGCGGCGGCCGCGGAGACCGTACGGAGGCGTGCCGGACTGCGGCCGGCGCCGGCGGCGGAGCGTCCGGCGCCGGCTCCCGAGGACCCGCGCCCGCCCCTGCCGGCCGCGGCCGCCCGCAGACTCGCGATGCTGCTGGCCGACCGCCCCGGCACGGCGGGCGGGGGTCGCAGGGGCACGACACCGGACCTGATGGAGCTGCTGCCCCAGTGGCTCTCGGCGGCCAACGCCCACGGTTACGCGGCTCCGCCGCAGGCGCTGCCCGCGCTGCTGGACGCGGCACGGGGGCGGACTGATCTGCGGCCGGCGGTGCTGACCTTCGCCGGGCCGCGCGCGCTGTGGCTCGCCCGGCTGAACCCGGACTGGCGGTTCGCCCTGCGTGCGACGCCGGGCGGGGGCACGGCGGTGCCGCGTCCCGAGGACACGGAGAAGGTGCACCGGCTCTGGCAGGAGGGTCTCTTCGCGGAGCGGGTCGCCCTCCTCTCCGCCATCCGCGCCCGTGAGCCCGCCGCCGCGCGCGAACTGCTCGCCACCACCTGGGCGTCGGAGCGGGCCGAGGACCGGCTGATGTTCCTAGACTCGCTGCGGACGGGGCTGGGGCCGCAGGACGAGCCGTTCCTGGAGCAGGCACTCACCGACCGGAGCCGCAACGTGCGGGCGACGGCGGCGGAGCTGCTGTCCGCGCTGCCCGGGTCGGCGCTCGCCGCCCGGATGGCGGTCCGGGCCTCGGCGTGCGTGGCCGTCGACCACACCGGGAACGCACCGACGATCACCGTGGAGGCGCCGCACGAGTGCGACGCCGACATGGAGCGTGACGGCGTCGTACCCAAAGCTCCTGCGGGTCGAGGTGAACGGTCGTGGTGGCTCGGCCAGTTGGTGGAGGCGGCACCGCTCGGCACCTGGCGCGGGCGGCTCGGCGGGCGGACGCCCCAGGAGATCGTCGCGCTGCCGGTGGCGGACGACTGGCGGGGCGAGCTGCACGCGGCGTGGTGCCGGGCGGCGGTACGGCAGCGGGACGCCGACTGGGCGCGGGCGTTGCTCGGGACGCCCACGGCAGCCGAGGCCGGTGGTCCGGGGGCGGTGTCCCTGGCCGAGCGGGCGAAGCTGCTCGGCACGCTGGACGCAGGGGAACGAGCGGAGTGGGTGGCCGGGTTCATAGCGACGCACGGACTGTCCGAGGCGTTCCAGCTGCTCGGAGTGTGTGCGGTGCCGTGGGCCGCGCCCCTGGGGCGAGCGGTCGTGGACGCGCTCAACATCGCGCGTGACGCGGGGAGTTACCCATGGAGCTTCAGCGGAGTCATGGGCCTGGCCGAACGCTGCCTCGCTCCCTCCGAAGCGAGCCGGCTCGACGGTCTGCTGGCGATACCGGACGAACCGGAGGACGCGTCGCCGGGAGCGGGCGGGTACTGGGCGGAGGCCTTCCAGCGCCTGGTCACGACATTGCGTCTGCGCGCGGCGATGGCCGAGGAGTTGAGGGCGGCACCAGCGAGCTGACGTCGGCCGAGGTGGCCGCCGCGCCTGCCCTGTGGCGGGCTCGTCACACCGCCACGACCCCGTCCCTCAACGTCCCCGGACAGCCCACCTAGGCCTGCGCAGGCTGCCGTACGTTCGCCCGTACCCAGTCCACGATCGACGCGGTCGTCGCGCCGGGCGTGAAGATCTCCGCGACGCCCTTCTCCTTCAGCGGAGCGATGTCCGCCTCGGGGATGATGCCGCCGCCGAAGACCAGGATGTCCTCCGCGTCCCGCTCCTTGAGCAGGTCGATCACGGCCGCGAAGAGCGTGTTGTGCGCACCGGAGAGGATGGACAGCCCGATCGCGTCGGCATCCTCCTGGATCGCGGTGTCGACGATCTGCTCGGGGGTCTGGTGGAGCCCGGTGTAGATGACCTCCATACCGGCGTCGCGCAGCGCCCGCGCGATCACCTTGGCCCCGCGATCGTGGCCGTCGAGCCCCGGCTTGGCCACCACCACGCGGATCGGACCGGCTGCCACACCCATCACTGCCTCCATGAAGCGACTACATCCATCCGTACCGACAAGTACCGCACACATCACTCATGTCGTACATGCCACGCAGATCACACACATCGAGCACGCGATGCGCGACACGCACGCCATACAAGAGCAGCGCGGCACGCGGTCCGCGCGTACGTCACATTCCACCACCCGCCGCACCGGATGCGCCGCCACAGCACGGAACCCCCGCACCACACCGTCCCGGGGAAGTGAACGAACGTTATCTCCAGCATCCCGCAACCGGCAGTTTCGCGGTGGATACCGAGGGGGAAATCACACAATGGGACACGTTCGCCGCGCACCGTTCCGAGCTTCCGCGGCCCACGCGCCGCACACCCCGCGGCACCCGGGGCCACGGCAGGGACACGCGCAAGGAGAGCCGCGACGAGGGCGCGCGGGGCACGTAGGGCAGGCAGGGCACACGACGGCGGGGACCCTCTCATCGGCACACCGACAGGGCCCCTCCTCGCAGCACCGGCGTCACATGCGCCACTCGCCAGTCTTGTCCCACGTTACTCGCGTATGCCCCATCCAGCATCTGGTGTCACGGCTCTCCATGAGGGCACACGGGGAACAGAGGAGTTCCACCGCGTGCCGACAGGAGGTCGGCCAATGAAGGTCACCAGGGCGGCTCTGCCCTTCCTGCCGTTCTGCCAGCGCCTCCTCCCGAGCCGACTGGCAGGCCTGTCCCTGGCCCTTCTGAAAGCGACCGCACTGGAGTTCGCGATCCTCGCGGGGCACCTGCTCCTCTATCCCTCCGGCATCACCAATGAGCGCCGGCCCACCCCCACGCCCCCCTCGCCGAGCTCACCGGACCTCCTGGAGTCACCGGACTCCCCGCACCCCGCCGACACCGCCCGGCTGCCGGCCCAGGCGAAGCCCCCGGTCGTTCTGCTGCACGGCTTCATCGACAACCGTTCGGTCTTCGTCCTGCTGCGCCGCAGCCTCGCCCAGCACGGCAGGCAGCAGATCGAGTCGCTCAACTACTCGCCGCTGACCTGCGACATCCGCACCGCGGCCGAGTTGCTCGGCCGGCACATAGAGGAGATGTGCGAGCGCACGGGCTACGAGCAGGTCGATGTCGTCGGGCACAGCCTGGGCGGGCTGATCGCGCGGTACTACGTGCAGCGGCTCGGTGGAGACGCCCGCGTCCGGACACTGGTGACGCTGGGCACCCCGCATGCCGGCACCCGGGTGGCGCCGCTGGCGAACGCGCACCCGATCGTGCGCCAGATGCGCCCCGACTCCCCCGTGATCGAGGAACTGACCCAGCCCGCGCCCGGCTGCCGTACGCAGTTCGTGAGCTTCTGGAGCGACCTCGACCGCGTGATGGACCCGTTGGAGTCGGCCTGCATCGACCACCCCGACCTGAAAGTGCAGAACGTGCAGGTCACGGGGATCGGCCATCTCGCCCTGCCCGTACACCCCGCCGTCGCGGCCGGGATACGGCAGGCCCTCGACACGCCCGGGACGGAAACCGGGTCCGCCGATCACGCCGACGGACTGACCGTCGCATGACGGCGGGATGAGCGGGGCGGCGCGAAAACCACCCCGTCACCGCCGGCCCACAGCGCCCCGACACCCGACCAAAATCGAACAATCTTCGAACACAAGGCCAAACTCGCGCCCGCACTCCCCCGAAACACGGCCGATTGCCCTTTTCCTGCGCGCACGAAACCCGCCGAAGATTGTCGTGCCCGCGTACCGCCGGGTACAGTCGCCGCACTGCTCTGGCAGCCCCTGTTGTCGAGGCGAAAGAGAAGTTGGTGAACGACCGTCACCCGTCGGGGACCATGACCCCGGCTCCGGCTTCCGACGCCGCCTCGGCGCACTACGCGTCGTACGGCACCCAGGAAGCCCAGTACGGCGACTTCACCACATACGGCGGCTACGACACCACCGGATTCGACGCGGGCGGCCACGCGACGGCGGCCTTCGAGACGGACCCCCTCTTCGGCAGCCTCCCGAGCCAGAACACGGGCTCGTACGACACCGGCCAATGGGCCACCGGCAGCCAGGAGACCCTGAACTACGACGCCTACGCGGCCCACCACCACGCCGCCTACGACACCGGCGCCTACGACACGACCTCCTGGACGCACGACCACCAGCCGCTGTCCGTCATCCCGCACCAGGCCACCAGCCCGGACGCCACCGGCCAGTGGGACGCGAACGCCTGGCTCCAGCCCGACCAGTCCGGCAATCCGGCCGACCAGACCCAGCAGTGGGACTGGGGCACGCAGACCTTCGACACCGGCGCCTACGACGCCACGCAGTGGAACTCCGACGGCGCGTCCGGCGGCACCCACCAGCCTGCCGACGAGTACGAGTCCCCAGGCGAATCCTTCGGCCAGCCGGGCACCGCGGTCTTCGAGCAGGCGGAGCAGGCCGACTACGGCGAACCGGCCGCGTACGACGACCACACCTCGTACGACCACGTCACCACCTATGACCAGGCCCGCCCGGACGACAGCGAGTTGGCCTCCACCGGCGAGATGCCCGCCGTGGCGCCACTCCTCGACGGCCAGGAAGAGGCCGCCCCGGCCCCGCGCGCGGCCTCCCGGTCGTCCCGTTCCCGCCGCCGCCCACCCGCCAAGCGCTCCGCGCTGCTGACCATCGCCGTTCCCTCGGCCTGCGTGATGGGTGTCGCGGGGATCGCCGCCGCGTCCGTCGGCAGCTTCACCGACGACAGCACGGACGCCTCGACGCTCGCGGCGGACGCACCGCCGGTGCAGCCGTCCACCGCCAACAGCAAGCTGGACACCCAGCTCGAAAGTCTCTCCGCGGGCGCCGACGACTTCGCCGACCGGGCCAGCCGGACACAGGAACGCATCGACCTCAAGGCCCAGCAGGAGGCCGAGAAGAAGCGAGCGGCGGCGGAAGCGGCCCGCAAGGAGCGCCTGCGCCCGAAATACGCCGTGCCGGTCGCCCAGCACGGGCTCAGCGCCTACTTCGGCCAGTCCGGCATCAACTGGATGTCCCAGCACACAGGCATCGACTTCCCCGTCTCGTACGGCACGACGGTGATGGCCGCGACCGACGGCACCGTCCGTACGCAGTACAACGTCGCCTACGGCAACATGATGATCGTGACCGCGAAGGACGGTACGGAGACGTGGTACTGCCACCTCTCCAGCTACCGGGTCGCCTCCGGTACGACCGTGAAGGCCGGCCAGCCGATCGCGTACTCCGGCAACTCGGGCAACTCGACCGGCCCGCACCTGCACTTCGAGGTACGGCCCGGCGGTGGCTCGGCGATCGACCCGCTGCCCTGGCTGCGCAGCCACGGCCTCGACCCGACGTAACGTCCCGGCAGGCCCCCGCCGATCAGCGGGGGGCTCACGTCACCGAACTACAGCTTCTCCACCGGCGCGTACCGCAGCAGCAGCCGCTTCGGCTTCGCGTCCCCGAAGTCGATCGTCGCCTCGGCGTTGCTGCCGGTGCCCTTCACCGCGACCACGGTCCCGAGCCCGAACTGGTCGTGCGTGACCCGGTCCCCGACCGCCAGCGCGACCACCGGCTTCTCCGAGGACCGGCTCGTGGCGAAGCCCGACGCGCCCGACGCCGACGAGCGGGAGCGGGACGACGACAGTGAGGCCGCCACACCCGAGACCGCCCTGGAGGGCGGGGACGCGCTCGCTCCGGTGCGCTTCCACTCCACGTGGGCGGGCGGGATCTCCTCCAGGAAGCGTGAGGGCGGGTTGTACGACGGCTGCCCCCAGGCGCTGCGCATCGTCGACCGCGTGAGATACAGCCGCTCCCGCGCGCGCGTGATGCCTACGTACGCCAGGCGCCGCTCCTCCTCCAGCTCCTTGGTCTGCCCGAGGGCGCGCATGTGCGGGAAGACGCCGTCCTCCATGCCGGTCAGGAAGACGACCGGGAACTCAAGGCCCTTGGCGGTGTGCAGGGTCATCAGGGTGATGACGCCGTCGCCCTCCTCGTCGGGGATCTCGTCCGAGTCGGCGACGAGGGCGACCTGCTCCAGGAACTCGGCGAGGGTGCCGGGGTTGTCCTCACTGCGGGCCTGCTCGAACTCCAGGGCCACGGCGGCGAGTTCCCGGAGGTTCTCGATCCGGGTCTCGTCCTGCGGGTCGGTGGAGGCCTGCAACTCGGCGAGGTAGCCGGTGCGTTCGAGCACGGCCTCCAGCACGGTCGCCGGTCCCGCGCCGGACTCGACGATCGTACGGAGGTCCTCCATCAGCGTGTTGAACCGCTTCACGGCGTTCGCCGAGCGCGCGGCCATGCCGTACGCCTCGTCGACGCGCTTCAGGGCCTGCGGGAAGCTGATCTTCTCCCGCTGGGAGAGGGCGTCGATCATGGCCTCGGCACGGTCACCGATGCCCCGCTTCGGGACGTTGAGGATGCGGCGCAGCGGCACCGAGTCCTCCGGGTTGGCCAGCACCCGCAGGTAGGCCAGGACGTCCCGGACCTCCTTGCGCTCGTAGAAGCGGACACCGCCGACGACCTTGTAGGGCAGGCCGACGCGGATGAAGACCTCTTCGAAGACACGGGACTGGGCGTTGGTGCGGTAGAAGACGGCTACGTCACCGGCCTTCGCCTGGCCCGCGTCCGTCAGACGGTCTATCTCGTCGGCGACGAACTGCGCCTCGTCGTGCTCGGTGTCGGCGACATACCCGGTGATCAGCGCGCCGGCGCCCGCGTTGGTCCACAGGTTCTTGGGGCGTCGGGACTCGTTGCGCTCGATGACGGCGTTGGCAGCGCTCAGGATCGTCTGGGTGGAGCGGTAGTTCTGCTCCAGCAGGATCGTCGTCGCGTCCGGGTAGTCCTCCTCGAACTGGAGGATGTTGCGGATGGTCGCGCCGCGGAAGGCGTAGATCGACTGGTCGGCGTCACCCACCACGCAGAGCTCGGCGGGCGGGATGTCGTCCGGGCCGGGCGGCACGTCCACGGGGTGTTCCGCGGTGCCGACGAGTTCACGCACAAGGGCGTACTGCGCGTGGTTGGTGTCCTGGTACTCGTCCACGAGGACGTGGCGGAAGCGGCGGCGGTAGTGCTCGGCGACGTCCGGGAAGGCGCGCAGCAGGTTGACCGTCGTCATGATCAGGTCGTCGAAGTCGAGGGCGTTCGCCTCGCGCAGCCGCGACTGGTACAGGGCGTAGGCCTGGGCGAGGGTCTTCTCGAAGCCGTCGGAGGCCTGTGCGGCGAAGTCCTCCTCGTCGATCAGCTCGTTCTTCAGGTTGGAGATCTTGGCGCTGAAGGACTTGGGCGGGAAGCGCTTGGGGTCGAGCTCCAGGTCTCGGCAGACCAGGGCCATCAGGCGCTTGGAGTCGGCGGCGTCGTAGATCGAGAAGGACGAGGTGAAGCCGAGCCTCTTCGACTCCCTGCGCAGGATGCGCACGCACGCGCTGTGGAAGGTCATCACCCACATCGCGTGGGCCCGCGGGCCGACGAGCTGCTCGACGCGCTCCTTCATCTCGCCCGCGGCCTTGTTGGTGAAGGTGATCGCGAGGATCTGGCCCGGGTGCACGTCCCGCTCGGCCAGCAGGTGGGCGATGCGGTGGGTGAGCACGCGGGTCTTGCCGGAGCCGGCGCCGGCCACGATGAGCAGCGGGGAGCCGGAGTGGACGACGGCGGCGCGCTGGTTGTCGTTCAGTCCCTCCAGAAGAGCGGCCGGGTCCGTCACGGGGCGGGGGGCGCCGTCGCGGTAGTACGCGTCCCGGTCCGGTGGCACGTCGAACTTCCCGCCGAACAGATCGTCCGGAATCGGCTCCGGTACATGATCGTCCTCGGGCGGCGGCGGGGGTTCTTCCTCGTGGCCCCGCGGGGCCTTGAGGTCCGCCAGGAAGCTGTCGTCAAAGAGGCTGCTCATCGCTCTCCGAGTCTAGGGCGCCCCACTGACAGCCCGCCGCCGCCCTGAGAACTTCCCGGCCGGCACAAGCCCGGCCCGTCACCCGCTCACCCTCCACGACCGCTCCGCCACATGCCGTGACCAGCCCCATCGCGCCCCGGAAGCAACAGATCACTTCCAACAGGTCACCGTGAGCGACAAATATGCCAAGGTCACGAAAATGTATCGGGCATATCGCCCACCAACCTTCACAGCGGCCACACGAGTTGGCTACCGTTCCGGCAGGCCGTACGACCCCCACCGGCGAACGTCGCCGGGCCGCACGGCCTCCGCCGAGTCCGGCGCGCCCGCACGGCAGCCGGAGCCGGGGACCCACCGAGACCTTGGGGTGAATCGGCCCACCCCGCCCTTCGGGGCGCGGGCCGTAGGGCAACCCTTCCGAACCATCCGCCCGAACCCGACAGCTAACCCGGTAGGCGGAGCATGGAAGGAGTCGCCTCCCTTGGCGTCGCACCGCAAGTCGCGTCCCGCGGGTACGCGTGTCGCAGGCATACGGACCCCCGCTCTCGCCACAGCGGCCCTCACCTCCGTGGCCCTGCTCTCCCAGTCGGCCAACGCCGCCCCCTCGACCGACGACAAGCCCAGCCTCGAAGAGGTCGAGAAGAAGGTCGACGACCTGTACCGCCAGGCGGGGTCGGCGACCGAGAAGTACAACGCGGCCAAGGAGAAGACCGCGAAGCAGCGCAAGCGCGTCGACACCCTCCTCGACGACGTCGCCAAGCGCACCGAGAAACTCAACGAGGCGCGTGAGGAGCTGGGTTCCTTCGCCGCGGCCCAGTACCGCACCGGGGCTTCCGTCCCCGACACCGCGACCTTCCTGCTCGCGGACTCCCCGCAGGACTACTTCGACCAGAACCAGCTGATGGGCCGGCTGACCTCCCGCGAGAAGGAGGCGGTCGACGCCTACTTCACGCAGCAGTCCGAGACGATGAGGAAGCGTCAGGAGGCCACCGAGAGCCTTGAGACGCTCACCGAGTCGCAGGGCGACCTGAAGACGGCCAAGGCGACCGTCCAGAAGAAGCTCGCCGATGCGCGCGAGCTGCTGTCGAAGCTGACCGCCGAGGAGAAGGCGCGGCTGGCGGCGATCGAGAAGCAGAAGCAGGAGGAGGCCGCCCGCAAGGCCGCGGAGCTCGCCCGGCAGCAGGCGGAGGAGGCGCAGCAGCAACAGCAGCAGCAGCAGGACAGCACCCCCAGCCCGTCGGAGTCGGCCACGACTGCGCCGTCCCCCTCGTCCCCGCCCTCCGACTCCTCGTACGCCACGAAGGCCGAGAAGGCGATCGCCTTCGCACGCGCGCAGATCGGCAAGCCGTACGTGTGGGGGGCGACCGGCCCCGGCTCCTACGACTGCTCCGGCCTCACCCAGGCCGCCTGGAAGGCCGCGGGCGTGAGCCTGCCGCGCACCACCTACGACCAGGTCAACGCCGGCACGACGGTCTCGCTCGCCGACGCCCAGCCCGGCGACCTGGTCTTCTTCTACGACGACATCAGCCACGTCGGCATCTACATCGGCAACGGCATGATGATCCACGCGCCCAAGCCCGGCGCGTACGTCCGCGAGGAGTCGATCTACTACGACGGCGAGTCGTCGATCCACAGCGTGGTACGACCGGCCTGAGCCCCCGGCGCCTGTGTGCGCCCACGGCGTTTCCCTCTTCCTCACGCACGCGCGCGTGGCCCTTTTCGCTCCCACGCGCGCGTGCCCTCATCCCTACGCACGCGCGCGTGCCCCTGCTCGGGACACGCGCGCGTGGTTCGGGTTCACCGCGTGGCTCAGGTCCACAGCACGGCGATGAAGATGTTCGCCGTGGTGAGCAGGCCCACCAGGCCGAACAGGCTCTTGTCCACCTTCTCCTCGTCCCGCTTCACATAGACGAGGCCGAGGATCACGATCAGCAGCGCCAGCTTCACGCCGATCTTGATGTTGTCGACCGGCTGATCGTCGGCCTGGTTGAGGCCGACCAGGATCGCTCCCGTGACCAGCATCGTCAGCGCGCCGTGCAGCATCGCCGGGGTGAAGCGGGCGGCGCCCTGGCCCATCGCCTTCATCTGGGTGAGGAACCCGCCGAGGAGCGCGGCGATGCCGATGATGTGCAGGCCGACGAAGAGGTGGATGAGTACGTCCATGACGCCGGAGCCTAATCAGGGGGCCGGGGCCGCCCGACACCGGGCCGCCTCAGCGTGCGCGCGGTCGACGCGTGCATTTATGCGCCCCCATAACACCCCCTCGCCCACCCATGCCCCGAAACCGGTACATCGGTCACCACTCTGCGTGTAGCGGGCGGACGCGAGGTGGGATCACGGTCGCATACGGTCACCCGCCGGACCGCTCGCGTCAGTTCCGCGCTTTCCCTCACCGGCCCGGCTCGGCAAGGTTTAGCGTCCTCCACCAGGTGCCCGGCTCCCCACGCCGCCCGGGCCAGGGGCGGCAGTCGGCACCACTGCCCAAAAGGTCCGGCGGCGGCCCGTTCCCCCTGTGCAGGCCGCCGCCGGACGCGTTCACCGGTCGTGCCCCTCCTCGCGGCCGTACGGACGGGCTGGGCGGCCGTACGAAAGGACGTGGAGCCCAGGTGGCAGCGCACCGCAAGCCCCGGCAGCGCCTGGTGGGCCGCAACTCGGCCCGTACCGCCGCCACGATCGCCCTTGCGGGCGCGGCGACAACGACGGGCTTCGACGGAACCGGGCACGCCGAACCGGAGCTGACGCCGGCGCAGGTCAAGTCCAGCGTGGACAAGCTGTACCAGGAGGCGGAGGCCGCCACCGAGAAGTACAACGGTGCCAAGGAGGAGGCGGAGTCGGCCGAGCAGCGGCTGAAGGAGCTGCGGGACGAGGCGGCGCGCAAGGAGGACCGGCTCAACTCCGCGCGGGACGCCCTCGGTTCGGTCGCGGCGGCGCAGTACCGCAGCGGAGGGCTCGACCCGGCGCTGCAGCTCGCGCTCTCCTCCGACCCCGGCCGGTATCTCGACGGGGCCGAGTTCGTCGAGCGGGCGGGCAGCAGACAGACGGCGGCCGTCCGGCGCGTCCGCAGGCAGCTGCGGGAGATCGAGCAGCTGCGCGGGGCCGCGCACATCGAGCTGGAGTCGCTGCAGTCTCGGCGGACGGAGCTGAAGCAGCATCGGGCGACGATCACCGGGAAGCTGGGTTCCGCACGGCGCCTGCTGTCGCAGCTGACGGCCGAGGAGCGCTCTCGGCTCACCACCGGCACGGACCGTGCCTCACGGTCCTCGGCAGGCGTACTGCAGTCCTTGGCGGCCCCCGGTTCCGTGCGGTCCCCCGACTCCCGTGCGGCGGCAGCCGTCTCCTACGCCTACCGCAAGCTCGGCAGCCCCTATGTGTGGGGCGCGACCGGCCCGAACGCCTTCGACTGCTCGGGCCTCGTCCAGGCCGCGTACCGCTCCGCGGGCGTCTCCCTGCCCCGCACGTCCTACGCCCAGATCAGCGCGGGCCGCCGTGTGTCCCGGTCCGAACTCGCCCCGGGCGACCTGGTGTTCTTCTACTCCGGGATCAGCCATGTGGGCATCTACGTGGGCAACGGCCAGATGATCCACGCACCCCGTCCGTCGGCCCCGGTGCGGGTCGCCCCGATCACCGAGATGCCGTTCGCGGGGGCCACACGGGTGGTGTGAGGGACGATCCCCCGCCGGTCGTCACGGGACCACCTGCGCGACCTGACCTGTCTCCAGGGCCACCCACAGAGCGCCGTCGGGACCGACGGTGATGCCGTGCGGTTCCGAGGAGGGTGACGGCAGGTCGTACTCGGCGATCTCGCCGGTCGCGGTGATGTGACCGACGCGGTTGGCTCCCCATTCGGTGAACCAGCAGTCCCCGGCGGAAGTAGCGGCGATGGCGTGGGGCCTGGCGGTGCGGTCAGGGAGCGGGAACTCCTCGATGACGCCGTCCCGGGAGCACCTGCCGACCTGGCCCGCCGCGATTTCGACGAACCACAGGGCGTCGCCGTCGCAGGTGATGCCCACCGGTCCGGCATCGGGGGTGGGCAGCGAGTGCAGGGAGACGTCGCCGTCGAGGCCGATACGGCCGATCGCGTTCGCCCGGTTGAGGGTGAACCACAGGGCTCCGTCGGGTCCTGCCGTGATCGCCGAGGGAAAGGCGCCCTCGACGGGCAGGGGAAACTCGGTGATCTCACCGGCGGTGGTGATGCGGCCGACGCGGTCGGTGTTCATCTGCGTGAACCACAGCGCGCCGTCCGGGCCGGCGGCGATGCCGAAGGGGCCGCTTCCCGGCGTCGGCGAGGGAAAGGCCTGCGTCTCACCGTCGACGGTGACGCGGCCGATCCGGTGATCCTGGGATCGGGCGAACCACAGCGCGCCGTCGGGCCCGGGGGTGATGATCGTGGGCTGACACGTCGGAGAGTCCAGGGGGTACTCCCGGAGTTCACCGCCGATCGTCAGACGCGCGATCCGGCCACTGCCGGCGAAGGTCAGCCACAGAGCTCCGTCCGGGCCTGCCGTGATGCCGTAGGGCCCGGCCTCCTTGCCTGCCACAGGTATCTCCCGGATGGACGGGGCCTGGGATCGGGGCACAGCAACTCCTTCTGGGCGCGGAGAATCAACCGGCGTCACCGGGCGACGCCGGGGCTCGGCATCGCACCGGGTCGAGAACGACTGCGGCGGGGTCGGCCGGCCGGGTCATGGGAACGTTGTGGTCCGAGGTGCGGTTCGGGGAGACGTCGACAAGCGTGCGGCCTGGGGCGGCGCCGACGACGGCCCGCACCTCGGCGCCGCGCGCGGCACAGAAGCCGCCGTCGGGCTGGCCCGCATGGCGGGCGAGCCGTCACACCAGCCGTCGAGCCGTGGCCCACCGCGTCAGCTCGTGCCGGTTGGACAGCTGGAGCTTCCTCAACACCGCCGAGACATGGGACTCGACCGTCTTCACCGAGATGAACAGTTGCTTGGCGATCTCCTTGTAGGCGTAACCACGGGCGATCAGGCGAAGGACCTCTCGCTCGCGCTGGGTGAGCCGGTCGAGGTCCTCATCGACGGGCGGGGCGTCGGTGGAGGCGAACGCGTCGAGGACGAAGCCGGCCAGGCGGGGCGAGAAGACGGCGTCACCTTCCTGAACGCGGAAGATGGAGTCGATGAGGTCCGAGCCCGTGATCGTCTTGGTGACGTAGCCCCGGGCACCGCCGCGGATCACGCCGATCACGTCCTCCGCCGCGTCCGAGACGGACAGGGCGAGGAAACGGACCGGCTGCTCGGCGTCGGCCATCAAGGGGGCGCAACGGCGCAGGACTTCGACACCGCCGCCGCCCGGGAGGTGCACGTCCAGGAGGACCACCTCGGGGCGGGTCGCGGTGATGACCGTGACCGCCTGGTCGACGTCGGCGGCCTCACCGACGACCTCGACGCCGGTCTGCTCCGTCTGTCCGATCTCGGCCTGCACTCCCGTACGGAACATGCGGTGGTCGTCGACGAGGACCACGCGCACATGGCGCCGGCCCGCGCCGCTCCCGGCGGACTCGGCGGACTCGGCGGCCTCCGCCGCTCCCGCCGTTCCGTTCGCCTCGGTCGGGTCGCTCATGACGTCTCCGCCCTCTCCATCTCCAGCTCGACCTCCGTGCCGCCGTCCGGCACCGCGCGCAGCCGCGCCGTACCCCCGTTGCGTTCCATGCGGCCGATGATCGATTCTCTGACACCCATACGGTCGGCGGGTATCGAGTCGGGGTCGAAGCCGGGGCCGCGGTCCCGGACGGACACGAAGACCGTCCTGCCCTCGACTTCGGCGTAGACCTGTACGGCGCCGCCCTCGCCACCGTACTTGGCGGCGTTCACCATCGCTTCGCGCGCGGCCTGCATCTGCGCGCCGACTCTCTCGTCGAGCGGGCAGTCGCCGACGACCACGACCTCTATGGGCACGCCGTGCTTGTCCTCGACCTCGGCGGCGTTGCGCCGGACCGCGTCGGCGAGGGTGGTGGGTTCGTCGGCCTCGTCCTTGCCGGTGCCCTCGGGCTTGTAGAGCCAGGTGCGCAGGTCGCGCTCCTGGGCGCGAGCGAGGCGGCGCACCTCGTTCGGGTTGTCCGCGTTGCGCTGGATCAGCGTCAGGGTGTGCAGCACCGAGTCGTGCACATGGGCGGCGACCTCCGCTCGCTCCTGGGCGCGGATGCGCATCAGGCGTTCCTCGGAGAGGTCCTGGGTCATGCGCACCAGGTAGGGACCGGCGAGGAGCGTTATGCCGACCAGGACCGCGAGGGCGGCCTGCAGGATCGAGCCGAGATGGGCCGCGGATCCTTGCAGGACGAAGATCCCGGAGACGCCGGCCGTCACCAGCAGCACCCCGGCCACGGCGCGCAGCAGTGTGACCGTGCGCCGACGGCTGCCGACCTCCGCCCAGCGGGCCCGGCGGGCGTTGTCCGCCTGGCGCCAGACGAGGGCGACGCCGGCGCCGACGAGCACGGTCGGCCAGAGGTAGGCCCTGGCCCCGCTGCCCACGTTCACATTGCCCACGAAGACCATGGCCACGACGACCATGAGGAGCAGGGCGACGATCTGGCCCCTGTCCGGCTTGCGGGCGACGAGTCTGCGGCGGCCGTCCGGCGAGGTCTCGGTGGTGACCAGGGACGGCGGCTTCTGCGCGTCGACGCCGCCGACGCCGAGCGGCACGAAGAACCAGAAGGCGGCGTAGAGCAGCGCGCCGAGGCCGTCGGCCATGAACAGGCCGACGAACACGAGCCGTACCCAGATCACGGGCAGCCCGAGATGCCCGGCGAGCCCCCGCGCCACGCCACCGAGCCAGCGTCCGTCACTGCTGCGGTAGAGCTTGCGCGGCGGCCGCGGTTCGACGAGTGGCGCTGCTGCGGCTTCCGGCATGCCAACGATGGTCACACGGTGGGAGAGCCGGGGCATCAGGGTTGTCCCCCGAGACGCCCCTGATCTTCGACGGGCGGGTCGTCGAACGGTTCCCCGGCGTCGGTTCAGGGGCGATATCAGGGTCCGGCCAGGGTCGTTCCGACTGCCGCGACGGCGTCGCGCCCGTCACCATGGACACATGACAGATCACGAGCACGCCGCGACGGGTCCGGGACCCGGCTCCGGCCCGCGCCCCGCCCCGGGCGCCGGGCCGCAGGATGCCGCGCCCGCCGCGGATGCGACACGGGGCGCCGACGCCGGGGCGTCCCACGGGAGGGAGGAGACCGGCGCGGACACGGCGGCCGACGCCGGGAAGGCTTCCCCCGCGCACGCGCACGGGCGCACGGGCGCACGGGAAGAGGGGGAGGCGACGGCGAAGCCCGACGCGGCTGCGACCTCGGCCGCAGCCGGCGGTGCGGGTACGGCCGCCCCGGCCGGTGATCCGTCCCCGGCTCAGGACCCGGCCCCCGGCGAGGCCGACGCACTCGGCCCTCCCCACACGTTCCGGCGTGATCGGCGGCACAAGTTGCTGGCCGGGGTGTGCGCCGGCCTCGGGCGGCAGTGCGACATGGACCCGGTGATCTTCCGCATCACGCTCGCCGTGCTCTCCGCGACCGGCGGCATCGGCCTCATCTTCTACGGCTTCGCCTGGCTCTTCGTCCCGTACGACGACGAGGACGAGAACGAGGTGCGCAAGCTGCTGACCGGCCGTGTCGACGGCCAGGCGCTGACCGGTGTGCTCTTCGCGCTGGTCGGCTGCGGTGTCTTCCTGACGATGCTGAGCAACGGCGGGGTGCTGGCCTTCGCCGTCGTCCTGTCCCTGCTGCTCGCGGGCGCCGGGTACTGGTCGCGGCAGCGCGGCGCCCCCGGCCCCGACCCGCTCGCCGCGCAGGCCGTCGCCGACGCGCCGCCGGAGGCCCAGGCGCCGCCGGTGCCCTCCGCCTACCCCTCCTGGTGGCGCGACCCCATCGTCAAGGACGGCACGCACGTCGGCGGCACGGGGTATCTGTGGGGCCCCCGGGACTCCCGCGACCGGGACATCGCGGCGGCCGTCAACATCAGCGCCGGCACCTACGGGAGTGGCAGGGAGGACGTCCGCGTCCAGCGTCCCCGGGCGCCGAAGCCGCGCGGTCCCCGCTGGATCGGCGGCTGGGTCTTCCTGTTCGCCCTCCTCGCGGGCGGTCTCGGCACGAGCCTGACCTGGGACGAGCGCCCGCTGGGCACCAGCCTGCAGGCCGGCCTGTCCTGCGCGCTCGTGGTCTTCGGCGTCGGCATAGCGGTCAGCGCGTTCCTGGGGCGCACGGGCGCCGGATCGATCTTCCTGGCGATCATCACGGCGGCCCTGCTGGCAGGATCCGCCGCGCTGCCCAAGGACATCGGTACGCAGTGGATGCGCACGACCTGGGAGCCGACCGCGGTGGCCGAGGTACGGCCCCAGTACGACCTCGGCACCGGCGTCGGCACCCTGGACCTGTCCCGGCTGCAACTGGCCGAGGGGCAGACGGTGGCCACGCGGGCCGACGTGGGAGCGGGCCGAATACGGGTGATCGTGCCCCCGGACGTGACGGTGAAGCTGAGCATCGACGTCGGCATGGGCGACATCCAACTGCCGGGTGACGACAAGAGGGACGTGGACGTGGCTCCGGGCAAGCACAAGGAGGTGACCCTGTCACCGCCCACGAGCGACAAGGATGCCGGCACGGTCGACCTCGACCTCCAGGTCGGTGTGGGACAGGCGGAGGTGAGCCGTGCTGCGTCATGAGTTCCAGCCCGGGAGGCTGGTCGCCGGCGCCTTCCTGACCCTGGCGGGCGTCCTCTACGCCGGTGACGCGGCCGGCGCCTGGGAGACGCCGTGGTTCGTGGCGATACCCGTCGTCACAGGCGGCCTCTGCCTGGCAGGTGCGGTCGCGTTCCTGACCCGGGGCATACGCCGCCGCAGCGGGGCCGGCCGCACGGACCCCGACGAGGCCGGAGCGGACACGGTGGGCTGACAGAGACACCGGGCCGCCACTGGAGCACCGCCTCACCGGACCGGACGGCACGTCCGACCGACACGAACCAGGCGGCACGCATACGTCCGTGGGACGGCGCGCCCGTGTAACCCCCAGAAGGGAGCTACCGGTACTCCTCCGCCCCCTGTCGTCGTCGGGCGCGGAGGGCGGCGTCCACGGAGAGCATGGGGGCGCCGGCGAGGACGAGGGGGAGCCAGGCCATCAGGTAGGCGAGGTCGTTGCCGTAGTAGTACGGGTCGGAGGCCCAGCTCACGGTCAGCCACAGGCTGAGGGAGATCAGCGCGCCGCCGAGGGCCGCCAGGCGGGCGAGCAGACCGAGCAGGATGCCGATGCCGACGGCCAGTTCACCGAAGGCGATGACGTAGCCGAAGCCGACGGGGCTTTTCAGGGCCAGGTCGACGAGGCCGGGGATGGCCGAGGAGTCGCGGACGGTGCGCATCATGTCGCCGATGGAGCCGGCGCCGGCTTCCTTCAGGAAGGCGCTGTCGGTGAGTTTGTCCAGGCCGGCGTAGATGAAGGTGACGCCCAGGAAGATGCGCAGGGGAAGGAGGGCGTAGCGCGTGGCGGCGTCCCGCCAGTCTCTGCCCCCGTCGTGGTGGGAAGGTTGCGTGTCCGTGCGAATGTCCTGAGTCATCGTTGCCAGCCGCCTCTCGCCCGAGCGTGCCGAGACCCCTCAGCAGACCATACGTACGACAAGGAGGACACGCTCAATCCTGACCCGGCAGGTTTTTTACACAGATCCGGTGTTTATGGCCAATCCTCGGGCCAGTGGCTGGAGACAAGCCACGCCACCCGGGTCACTCCGTGACGTCGATCGCGTACCGGTTGGTCTCGGCGCCCGCTGCCGTGACCACCTGGACCTCCACGCGGCCCGGTTCGACGTCCGCCGGTACCGGGACGGTCAGGAGGGTGTCGGTGGGGTTGCTGAAGCCTCCGGTGACCGGTACCAGCGGGACGTGGACGTGGACGGCGCCGATGCGGACGACCATCCGGGACAGGCGGTCGGCGCGTTGCGCGCCCGGCGGGACGAATCCGGCGCCCCGGATCTCGATGTCGTCGCCGGTGCGGATCGGGGCGTCCAGGTCGCCGGCCTCGCGCGCCCGTACGACGGAGAGGATCACCGGGCGGCCGCCCTCGGCGTACTTCCCGGCGAGGTATGTGGCCGCGGACACCAGCACGACCACCGCCAGCCCCCACGGCAGGTCGGGCAGCTGGTCCGGCCTCCGCGCCAGCCGTACCGCCGCGAAAACCAGGGCGACCGCGCTGATCACGACGTACTGGATGTCGGCGAAGGTGCCCCGGCCCGAGTCGTCGGTCAGCAGGTCGGCGGCCCGGGGGCGGTCCGCCCGTACCTTCTGCAGCCGTTGGGACAGGACTCGCAGCCCGACGACCCGCCGCACCAGTACGGCGATCCCGCACATCACGGCGAGGACGGTCACCACGCCGGCGCCACGGGCGAGTTCGAGCCCGGAGATCAGCGCGTCGCGCTCCGCGTGGTGGGAGGCGGCGGCGAGACGGCCGACCAGCACCAGCACGGCAAAGGCCACGAACAGCACCCAGGCCGCGGCCACGGCACGCGAGGTGGACAGCCGGTTGTCCTCGCCGATCACCGGCGCCAGCACCCCGCCCCGCGCCCGGTGGAACCAGGACGCCGCCGTGAGGGCGACGGCCACCGTCAGCGCGGCCAGCAGCCCGGCGGTGCGCGCCGCCGTCCAGCCGGCGCCGATCGCGGTGAGCGCCTGGACCAGGAGCAACAGCACGACCGCCGCCCATACGGCACAGGCCGTGCGGCGCCAGAGGCCGGCCAGCCATGCCTCGCCCTCGGCCCGGCCGCGTTCGGCGACGGTCTCCGCGGACTGCGTGAGCTCCTCCGAGACCCACTGGCGGGAGGCGGAGGCCGAGTGGGCCACCGCGGCCGGCAGGCCCTGTCCGGCCGCGAACTCGTCGCGTCTGAGCAGGAACGCGGCGACGGCCCTCCGGTGCCCCTCACGCGCCCCGTGCGGGCAGTCCCCGCAGGTGCAACCGCCTCCGTGCGCGTCCGCGCCGCCTTGTCTCGCCTCCTGCACCGCCACGCCCGACGCCCGCCTTCCCCGCGACCCGTACCCGTACCTGCAGAACAACTGACCTGCGACGACAGCGAATTGTGCCCTACACCGCCCACCCCGCGTCCGACTGGTGTGGTCAGCGCGGGTGAACTACGGCCCGCGATGTTGACCCGGCTGCGAGAATTCCCTTATGGCCGAGATCATCCAGCGGGACGGGACCTGGGCCTTCGACGGCAGCACGGTCCGGATCACGCCGGGTCTCCACCGTTCCGTGCCGCTGTTCCGGCAGACGTACGGAGAGGTCGCCGTGCCGCTGGAAGCCGTCGCCGGCGTGGCCTTCGCACCCGAACGCAGGCACGGACGGCACCTGGACGGGGTGCTCACGGACGAGGAGTTCGCGCTGACGCCGGCGGCCGTCCTGCGGGGCTTCCGACAGAGATCCCGCGAGGCTCTGACAACCGTCAGCCCAGCAGATCCGGCTCGCTGCGGCTGATGACCTGCCACAGCGGCTGGTAGTTGATCCACGCCACCAGGTCGCCGCCGAGCTGCTCCCGCGTGGCCACCGCGAGCCTGTGGTCGATCAAGACCGGCCGGCCCGCCGCCTTCGCCGTCAGCTGCACCTGGCAGGACCGCTCCATCGACAGGAACCACCAGGCCGCCGCGTCCACCGAGTCGCCGACGGTCAGCAGCCCGTGGTTGCGCAGCACGAGTGCCTTGCGGGAGCCGAGTGCGGCCGCGATGCGCCGCCCCTCCTCGGCGTCGACGGCGACACCGGTGTAGGAGTCGTACAGGGCGTGATCCTCGTAGAAGGCGCAGCTCTCCTGAGTGATGGGGTCGAGCAGCTCACCGAGCGCGGACAGGGCCCGGCCGTGCACCGAATGGCAGTGGGCGACCGCGACGACGTCCGGGCGGGCGGCGTGGACCTGGGAGTGGACGGTGAACGCCGCCTGGTTCACGTGGTAGCGGCCGTCGACCACCTGCCCGTCGGCGTTGGCCAGCACCAGGTCGCTCACGGTGACGTGGTGGAACGGCATCCCGAACGGGTTGACCCAGAAGCAGTCGCTGAACTCGGGGTCGCGGGCGGTGATGTGCCCCGACACCCCGTCCTCGAATCCGTACCGTCCGAAGATCCGCAGCGCGCCCGCGAGTCGCTCCTTGCGGTGCCGGCGTTCCTCCTCGACCGACTCGTGCATGGGCGGCATGGCGAACTGCAGCCGGTCGGTGGGCAGCGGCGGGGGTGGGGTGGCCCCGGGCGTGCCGTACATCTGTCCTCCAGCACTGGGTGGCTTTACGGGGCGCGAAGTTACCGTCGGTCGGCCCGAAAGGGCAGCGCTGTTTTGTAAAGATGAGGAGGGCAACCCTCGCGGGGACTGATGGGTCTGGAGTGCGGAACCAGAAGTTCAACATCCGTTTCAAGCCCAGGGAGTCATCCGTGAGCCTCGCCGACCGTCACATCACCGCCCTCATGCGGCAGCTCGCGACCCAGGACGTCGTCGAGCTGATCCATCCCTTCGCCGAGTGGCAGACGTTCGGCGCGCTCGCGTACATCGCCGAGTGCTACGGCTTCCGGTACGCGGACGTCCGTCTCGTGGGCAAGCACAGGATCGCGCACATCTACCTGGTCCGGGACGACAGCCCCCAGGCACAGCAGCGCGCGGCGGCCAACCGGTCGGCCTTCCCCGACCCCGGCCCCGGGCGGCCGGTGCCGGGGATGTACCTGGGCTCGCTCACCCCGGTCCCCGAGGCGCAGCCGGACGTCGACCTGATCACCACGCTCATCCGGTACGACGCCGCCGGCGCCGCCGCCAACCGCAAGCAGTTGCTGACCATGGCCTGGGCCTTCCCGCTGCTGTTCCTGCTGCTGGCCGTGGTGACCGGCAAGTACGCCGTCATCCTCCCGGTCGCCGTCCTGACTCCGGTGTTCGTGCTGGTCTCGCTGCGGATCAACGCGACCCGGCGCGCCAGACTGGCCGAGCGCCTGACGGCCGCCGGGTGCACGCCGGTGCGGGACGAGTCGGGACGGGAGCGGTTCGCACGACCCGTGCCCCACACGGCGTAATCGGACAGAGGATGTCGGGTATCGGCGCCACACTCACGGTATGAGCCGTACGAACCACACGAACTGGGCCGCTTTCACCAGCGCCGAACCCGACCTCGCCAGAACCGTCGAGGAGCGCTTCGGCGCGTACACGCACCACGTCCTCGCCACCCTCCGCAAGGACGGGTCCCCCCGCACCACCGGTCTGGAGGTGCGCTTCCTGGACGGTGAGCTGTGGCTCGGCATGATGCCGGGCTCGCTCAAGGCGCGCGACCTGCGCCGGGACCCGCGGTTCGCGCTCCAGGCGAACCCCGGGGAGGGCACCGGCATGGGCGGCGGCGACGTCCGGATCTGCGGACGGGCGATCGAGGTCGAGGACGCGGAGACGAAGGCCGGATACGGGAAAGAGGTGGAACCGCCGGAGCCGTCCCACCTCTTCCGCACCGAGCTGACGGAGGTCGTGAGGACCTACGTCGAGGACGACACCTACCTCGTCGTCCAGGTCTGGAAGCCCGGCGAGCCCCTGCGCACGATCAAGCGCGCCTAGGGGCACTCAGGGTCACTCCCACTCGATCGTCCCCGGCGGCTTCGACGTCACGTCGAGGACGACCCGGTTGACGTCCTTGACCTCGTTGGTGATCCGGGTGGAGATCCGGGCGAGGACGTCGTACGGCAGACGCGACCAGTCGGCGGTCATCGCGTCCTCGGAGGAGACGGGCCGCAGGACGATCGGGTGGCCGTAGGTCCGGCCGTCGCCCTGGACGCCGACGGAGCGGACGTCCGCGAGCAGCACGACCGGGCACTGCCAGATGTCGCGGTCGAGGCCGGCGGCCGTGAGCTCCTCGCGGGCGATGGCGTCGGCCTCGCGGAGCAGGTCCAGGCGCTCCTTGGTGACCTCGCCGACGATACGGATGCCGAGGCCGGGGCCGGGGAACGGCTGGCGCTGGACGATCTCCTCGGGCAGGCCGAGTTCCTGGCCGACCATGCGGACCTCGTCCTTGAACAGCTTGCGCAGCGGCTCGATGAGCTTGAACTCGAGGTCCTCGGGCAGGCCGCCGACGTTGTGGTGCGACTTGATGTTGGCGGTGCCGGTGCCGCCACCGGACTCGACGACATCCGGGTAGAGGGTGCCCTGGACGAGGAACTCGACCGCCGGCCCCTGGTCCGCGATGATCTCGGCCTGGGCCTGCTCGAAGACCCGGATGAACTCGCGGCCGATGATCTTCCGCTTCTCCTCGGGGTCGCTGACCCCGGCGAGCGCCTTGAGGAAGCGTTCCTCGGCGTCCACGACCTTCAGCTGCACGCCGGTCGCGGCGACGAAGTCCTTCTCGACCTGCTCGGTCTCGCCCTTGCGCATCAGGCCGTGGTCGACGTACACGCAGGTCAGCTGGGAGCCGATGGCCTTCTGGACGAGGGCGGCGGCGACGGCGGAGTCCACACCGCCGGACAGGCCGCAGATCGCGCGCTTGTCACCGACCTGCTCGCGGATGGCGGCGACCTGCTCCTCGATCACGCTGCCGGTGGTCCAGGACGGGGTGAGCCCGGCGCCGCGGTAGAGGAAGTGCTCCAGCACCTGCTGCCCGTGCGTGGAGTGCATCACCTCGGGGTGGTACTGGACGCCGTACAGCTTCTTCGTGTCGTTCTCGAAGGCGGCGACGGGCACGACGTCCGTGGAGGCCGTGACGGTGAAGCCCTCGGGGGCGGCGGAGCAGGCGTCGCCGTGCGACATCCACACGGCCTGCTCGGCCGGGGTGCCCTCGAAGAGGGTGGAGGAGGACTTGGCGACGTGCAGGTCCGTACGGCCGTACTCACGGGCGCCGGTGTTGTCGACCGTGCCGCCGAGGCACTGCGCCATCAGCTGGAAGCCGTAGCACATGCCGAAGACGGGGACGCCGGCCCGGAACAGCGCGGGGTCGACGGTCGGGGCGCCCGCCTCGTACACCGACGAGGGGCCGCCGGAGAGGATGATCGCCGCCGGGTTCTTGGCGAGCATCTCCTCGACCGGCATCGTGCTCGGCACGATCTCGCTGTAGACCCGCGCCTCGCGGACGCGACGGGCGATGAGCTGGGCATACTGCGCGCCGAAGTCGACGACCAGGACGGTGTCGGGGGCGGCGGCAGCGGGAGTCGCTGATGACACAGGGTGCCTTCCGGCGGTCGGGCGGGGGTCTTGTGCTTGCCGATTCTACCGGGGTGGCCGCGAGTGACCTCGCGTCGCTCCCGGGGACGGCCACAGAGGACAGCCACAGCAGGGAGGACGCCCCGTCTCATCATGTGAACGGCGTTGGACCTCCCCCTCCCCCACGGCATACTGGCCCCATGCTCACGCACTCGGCCTTCCTCTTTACCTATGGCACCCGGCCCGCCGGCTGCCATGGTCGTGCTGCTTGAGCAACTGACAAGCGACTTCCCAGGCGCCCCGGGCCGACAAGGTCCGGGGCGCCTGGCGTTTTCCGGGCCCTGCCGCTCCGGGGCACCCCGTCCCATCCGATGAGGAGCTCGACATGACCACCCTCGACGTGACCGGCGCCCACACCACCGAGGCCGCCGGCGTGATCAGCGGCGCCCGTGAACGCATCGACGCGCTGGACGACCGGATCATCGGTCTGATCCAGGAACGGATGGCCGTCTCCGCCGTCGTCCAGGAGGCACGGATCGCCTCGGGCGGCAGGCGCGTGAACCTCTCCCGGGAGATGGAGATCCTCGGCCACTACAGGGAGGCGCTCGGCAAACCGGGCACGGCCCTGGCGATGACCCTGCTGGAGCTGTGCCGCGGCAAGATCTGAATCCGCGTTCCCGGTACAGACGTACGCATCATTTCTCACCCGTCCGGCGCGTGACCGTTGCGGCTGAGGCCTCGTTGGTTCCGGTGTCCGTGCCAGCCAGGGGCGGGCCCGAAAGAACCACGCGTGGCTCGCTGGAGCGAATGAGACGGACGGATCGTGCCGTGCGTCGTGGGACCTCGCTCCAGGGAAGTGACCGGACGGCAGGGGACAGCAGCCCGGTCACCAAGTGAACGGTCGGCTCCGGGGACGCCCGGGGCCGACCGGCGGAAAATATCCGAGTCCGGGTCAAACGGTTGCGGAGGCCGCTCCCATCCAGCACGATGCGTAGAAAGCCCAAGTCCCCCCGCGCACCACTGCGTTCGACGACACTGGCTTGTACTGACCCACTGCCAGAGGTTGAGACCAATCACGCTCCGAGGCACTCGAAGCCGGCGGCGCGACCCCCCGGCGCCGCTTCACAGGCACCGACGCTGCCCTGACGTCGGTGCTGACGAAAGAAGGGCCCCGCGGCTCCGTCCCGCGGGGCCCTTCGCATGCCCGCACATATGCACCACATGACCCCGCATGCCGACAGAGATGTGACGCAGGCCACATAAGAATTTGGTCAGTGCGGGGGCAACCATCCACAGGCTTCACTGATCAAACCTGGCGAACCAAGGGCCACACCCGCGCCCCACACGCGGAGGCCTCCCCCAACGCGTACTGCGAGGTCGCAGTACGCCGGACTTCCCGAGGTCTTCATGAAGCTTCGCCGTGCCATGGCAGCAGCGGCCGCGACGGCAGTGATCGCCCCGGTGGCGCTGCTTGCGGCACCGGCTGCGTACGCCGAGGAGTCGTCCAGCCCCTCGCCGAGCGTCTCCGCGAGCGAGTCGCCGGCCGAGAGCGAGTCGCCCGCCCCGACCGCGTCCACCACCGAGTCCAGCCCGGCGCCCACCACCTCCGCGCCCGAGGCCACCACCTCCGCGACGCCGTCGGTGGCCCCGAGCACGTCCGCCTCGGCGACCAGCCCGGCGCCCACCACCTCCGCGCCCGAGGAGTCGGAGTCCCCGGACCCGGAGCCGTCCGTGTGCACGGACTCCAAGGTCGACGTCAGCATCACCGGTCTGCCGGGCAAGATCTCCGCGGGCAGCGGCTGGCACAAGTTCTCGCTGAACGTGCTCAACAACTCCGACTCCACCCTCAACGACCTCGACTTCTTCGCCGGGGCCTCGTCCGACAAGGACGGCAACGACCTGTTCAAGAGCAAGCAGGTCCAGCTCCAGGCCTGGAACCCCGAGGACAAGATCTGGGAGGACCTCGACGAGGGCGGCTACGCGGTGGGCTACGTCGGGTACACCGACGAGCTCAAGCCCGACTACGAGGTCGACATTCCGCTGCGCCTCAACGTGAAGGCGTCCGCCCCGGTCGGCGCCGGCTTCTCGCTCGGCGCGACCATCTACGGCGACACCGAGGGCGAGTGCACCGGCTTCGGCCAGATCTCCTACAAGTTCCAGATCGTGGCCGCCGGCACGGACACCGACGGCACCAAGCCGCAGGAAGGCGGCAAGGCGCCCGTCACCGACGAGAAGCCGAGCGGTGACACGCCGCAGGTCGACGGCAGCCTCGCCGAGACGGGCTCCAGCTCGGCCCTTCCGGTGATCGGCCTCGTGGGCGGCTTCGCCGTCGTCGCCGGTGCCGGTGCGGTGTTCGCGGTGCGGCGGCGCAAGGCCGGGGCCGACGCCTGAGACACGCGTGAGTCACGCCCGTAAGGCTTGACGCAAGAGCAGAGAAGGACCTGCGCTCGGAGGGGGGCACAGGTCCTTCTCTCGTTTCCGTCACCGCACAGGTGTGGTCACTTCTTGGGCGGCACCGCCGGGATCCCCAGGAACGGCAGCCGCAGTGCGCCGAAGGCGTCCGACGGCACCGCCGGTGACTTGGGCTCGACGGGGGCGAGGCGTTCGTACGCCGCTCCCTGCCGCGGGCGCGGGTCGGGCTCGCCCTTGTTGGGCCAGTACGACATCGCCCGCTCGGCCTGCGCCGTGATGGTCAGGGAGGGGTTCACCCCCAGGTTGGCCGAGACCGCGGCGCCGTCGACGACCGAGATGCCGGGGTGGCCGTACAGGCGGTGGTACGGGTCGATCACGCCGGTCTCCCGGGAGGCGCCGATCGGGCAGCCGCCGAGGAAGTGGGCGGTCAGGGGCATGCCCATCAGCTCGCCGACGTTGGAGCCCGCGAAGCCGTTGATCTCGGCGGCGAGCGCCGAGGCGCCCTCCGTGGCCGCCTTGATCTGCTTGGGGTTGGGTGAGCCGTGGCCCTGACGGGCGGTCAGCAGGCCCTTGCCGACGCCCGCCGGCTTCAGGTACGTCGTCAGGGAGTTGTCCAGCGACTGCATCACCAGGCCGATGATGGTCCGCTCCGACCAGCGGCGGTTGGAGAGGGAACGGACCACGAGCCACGGGTGCCTGGCCGCGTGCGCGAGCCAGCCGAGGACCCGTGAGGCGCCCGAGCCGCCGTTGGCGTACGGGACCTGGAGGATCGACAGGCCGCCCATCGAGTTGGAGCCCTTGCCGTAGCGGACCGGCTCGATGTGGGTGTTGGCGTCGGGGTGGATGGAGGACGTGATGGCCACGCCCCGCGTGAAGTCGACCCTCTTCTCGCCGGTGACCTTGCGGTAGCGCCGGTTGTCGGTCTGGGCGCCGACCAGGGCCTCGGAGTTGGTGCGGGTGAGTTCGCCCAGCCTGTCCGAGAGGAAGGGCAGCTGGCCGTTCGCCTTCATGCGGTGCAGCAGGGTCTGGGTGCCGTACGTGCCGGCCGCGAGGACGACCTGGCGGGCCCGGAAGGTCTTCCCCTTCGCCTTGCGGTCGCCGGTGGGGAGCGTGGCGACCGCGTAGCCGCCCCGGGAGTCGTCGGTCACCGACACGACCGTCGTCAGCGGGTGCACGACCGCGCCGGCCTTCTCCGCGAGATACAGGTAGTTCTCGTTCAGGGTGTTCTTCGCGCCGTGCCGGCAGCCGGTCATGCACTCGCCGCACTCGGCGCACGCCCGGCGGGCCGGACCGGCGCCGCCGAAGTAGGGGTCCGGGACCTGTTCGCCCGGCTTCGCCTTCACCGTGCCGTCGGCGTCCTCACCGTCGCCGAAGAACACGCCCACCGGCGCCATGTGGAAGGTGTCGCCGACGCCCATCCGCTCGGCGGCGCCCTTGAGGTGCACGTCGGACGGGGTCATGGTCGGGTTGAGCCGGACGCCGAGCATCCGCCGCGCCTGGTCGTAGTACGGCTTCAGCTCCTCCTGCCAGTCGGTGATGTCCCGCCACTGGGGATCGTCGAAGAAGGCCTTCGGCGGTACGTAGAGGGTGTTGGCGTAGTTGAGGGAACCGCCGCCGACGCCGGCTCCCGCCAAAACCATGACGTTGCCGAGGAGATGGATGCGCTGGATGCCGAGCATGCCGAGTTTCGGGGCCCAGAGGTAGTTCTTCAGGTCCCAGGAGTTCTTGGGGAGCGACTCGCGGGTGAAACGGCGGCCGGCCTCCAGGACGCCTACCTTGTAGCCCTTCTCCGTGAGACGCAGGGCGGTCACCGAGCCGCCGAAGCCGGAGCCGACGACGATGACGTCGTAGTCGTAGGTGTCCTGGGGCACGGGTTCTCCTCGTCGGGTGATGCGTGCGGGCCGTCTGTGGCTGGTCGCGCGTCCTTCGCGCCCCTGACGGGCGTTACCGGAACCGGAAGGCCTTCATGAGCCGGAGACTGCGGCTCATGAACTGCGCGTACTTCTCGTCGTCCATCCCCAGCGACGGCGCCATCGGCAGCAGCCGCTGCTGGGCCACCGTCTGGGCCTCGGTGTACTTGAGGATGCCCTCGGAGCCGTGGCGGCGGCCGAGGCCGGAGTCCTTCATGCCGCCCATCGGTGACTGGACGCTGCCGTAGGCGGGCGCGTAGCCCTCGTTGACGTTGACCGTGCCGGTGCGCAGGCGCGCGGCGACCTCGCGGCCGCGGCGGGCGTCCTTCGTCCAGACCGAGGAGTTCAGGCCGTACGGGGTGGAGTTGGCGCGTTCGATCGCCTCGTCGTCGTTCTTGAAGCGGTAGATCGACACCACCGGGCCGAAGGTCTCCTCCGTGCACACGGACATCGGCTCCGTCACGCCGTCGAGGATCGTCGGCTCGTAGAAGTACGGCCCGATGTCCGGGCGCGCGACCCCGCCCGCGACGACCGTGGCCCCCTTCGCGACGGCCTCCTTCACGTGCCGCTCGACGGTCTCCAGCTGGCGTTCGCCGACGAGGGAGCCCATGTCGGCGCCGTAGGCCAGGGACGTGCCGAGGCGCAGGGCCTTCGTGCGGGCGGCGAAGCGCTCCAGGAAGGCGTCGGCGACGGACTCGTGGACGAACAGCCGCTCGATGGAGATGCACAGCTGGCCGGCGGAGGAGAAGCAGGCGCGGACCGCTCCGGCCGCCGCCTTCTCGATGTCGGCGTCCTCCAGCACCAGCATGGCGTTCTTGCCGCCGAGTTCCAGGGAGACGCCGACCAGGCGGGCGGCGGCGCCCTGCGCGACCTCGCGGCCGGTGCGGGTGGAGCCGGTGAAGGAGACGTAGTCGGCGTGCCGGACCACCTCGGGGCCGACGACCGGGCCCTCGCCGAGGACGACCTGGAAGACCTCCGCGGGCAGCCCGGCCTCGATCAGCAGGTCACGGGCCCAGAGAGCGGTCAGGCAGGTCTCCGTGTCCGGCTTCATCACCACGGCGTTGCCTGCGACGAACGCCGGGAGCGCGTCGCCGACGGAGAGTTCCAGAGGGTAGTTCCAGGGGGCGATCTGGCCGACGACACCGCGCGGGTGACGCAGTTCGGTGGCCTTGGTGAGGACCGGCACGGCACCGGCGTGCCGCTTGGGCCTCAGATACGCGGCGGCCCTGCGACCGTAGTGCCGGGCGGCGACGGCGACGGCCTGGACCTCCTCGTGGGCGTGCAGGCGGGCCTTGCCGGTCTCCAGCTGGATCAGGTCGAGGACCTCGGCCTGGCGTTCCAGGAGCAGGTCGTGGAAGCGCAGCAGGACGGCGGCACGCTGCCGTACCGGGGTCTGTCCCCACACCGACTGGGCGGCGCGGGCCAGCTCGAAGGCCCGGGTCACGTCCTCGGGCGTCGACTCCGGGAGGTCGGCCAGCTTCTCGCCGGTGAACGGCGTGTGGTTGGCGGTGCGACCGGAGCCGACCACGCCCTTGGTGAGCTGGGCGACCAGCTCTGGGGTGACCACGTCGGCCGCGGTGCGGGCGCCCGCCGGGGCGGGGGCGAGGGGATTGGTGCCGGTCTTTTCCGGGGCGTGCGCGTCCGTCATGAGGCGCAGGGTATGCCGCGCGGGGAGGTTTGTGTACCCGTCGGTAACGCGACTTCACCGACCGCTCACACAGCGCCAGTGGCTGCTGGCAACGAATGCGCTGATCAGGGCGTTGTGCCGGCGGAGCGCTGCCCGATGTCGAGTCGGTCACGGGCTCCCTTGAACACCGCTGTGCCCTTCTTCTCGTCGGGGGTGCCCTTGGGCATGTCGACGCGCAGTTCGTACATGCGGTCGTCGCCGGTGCGGATCATCAGCTGCATGACGCGGGTGGGGGCGTCGTCCAGGCCGTACGTGGTGTCGGCGAGGACGGCCTCGTTTCCGCGGACGCTGGTGCTGGTGTACTGGGTGCGCGCGTCCCCGTCGTACTCGTCCCAGGTCCGGTGTGCCTCCTTGGCCTGGGCCATCGGGGAGCGGGGCGCCCTGTCCCAGAGGGTGAGCCGGACCTGGATGTCGCCGCCGTCGTTCTCGTCGTTCTCGTACACCGCGATGCGGGGCTGGTCGCTCGCGCTGCCGTCCCTGGTCACCTCGTAGTACTGGCTGGGGAGGGTGAGTACGGCGTCCATGTCCCGCTCCCGGTGGGCGGTCCAGATGCCGGAACCGGTGGGGGACGGCGAGCGGCCGGCGGTCGGCGCGGCACCGGCCGTCTGTTCGGCGGCCTCTCCTCTGCCGGGGCCGCCGAGGAACGCGGCGGACGCCATGCCCCCGGCGAGGAGAAGCGCGCCGAGCAGGGCGAGGGGAGCCGGACGGAGGAGGCGTCCGCGCTTCGGGGTGGGAGCGTCGGCGCGGGGGGCCTCGGGCGCCGGCGCGTGTTCCGGGGCCGGGGGGCTGCCGGGTGCCGGGTCCGGGGACAGGGAGCTCCCGGGTGCCGGGGCCGGGGAACTCCCCCGTGCCGGGTCCGGGGGACTGCCGGGTGCCGGGTCCAGGGAACTCCCCCCTGCCGGGGCCGGGTCGGGCTGGGCCTCGTCGGGGGAACGAACGGCGTCGGTCCCGAGTCGCAGTGTCCCCACGTCGTCGGCGAACTCACGTATTCCGGAGGTGCTCTGCGCCCCGGCCGGCGCCGCCTCCGGTTCCGGCCACCGTCCCGCCGCCGCCTCCAGGGTCTTGGCGACCTCCTCCGCGTCCGGCCGCTGGTCGGGATCCTTCACCAGCAGCCGGGTGAGCAGCGGCCCGAGCGGTCCGGCCCGTTCCGGCTCGGGCGGGTCGGCGGAGAGGATCGCGGCGAGCGTGGATTCCACGGTCGTACGGCGGAAGGGCGACCAGCCCTCGACGGCGGCGTACAGCAGGACGCCCAGGGACCACAGGTCGGAGGCGGGGCCGGCGACCCGGCCGGACATCCGCTCGGGGGCGACGAATTCGAGCGAGCCGACGAACTCCCCTCCGGCGGTGAGGGATTCCTCGCCCTGCACATGGGCGATGCCGAAGTCGGTGAGGACGACGCGGCCGTGCGGGCCCAGCAGGACGTTGGCGGGCTTCACGTCGCGGTGCACGATCCCGACCGCGTGCGCGGCGCGCAGGGCGCCGAGGACGGCGAGGCCGATGCGGGCGGCTTCGGGCGGCGCCATCGGGTCGCCCTGGAGCACCTCGTGCAGGGACTCGCCGCGGATCAACTCCATGACGATCCAGGGGAGTCCGTCCTCCTCCTCGACGACGACGTCGTGGATGGTGACGGCGGCGGGGTGGTCGACGCGCGCCGCGGCGCGGGCCTCGCGGTAGAGCCGGTGGGCGGCGCGCCGGTGACTCTCGTCCTCCGGATCGCCCGGCAACCGTGGCTCCTTGACGGCCACTTCGCGCTCCACGAGCTCGTCCAGCGCCCGCCAGACGGTTCCCATCCCGCCGGAGCCGATGCGCTCGATCAGCCGGTAGCGCCCGCCCACCAGCCGGTCCTGGGCACCCTTACCGCCCCCGTCGTTGCTCATGTCCCATGAGTACCCCGGCGAGCGGCTCCTTGTCGACGTGGCTCATCTTCTGTCCAGGTACGGAGGAGGGGGCGTGCGGGTCACGGTGACGGTCGCGGTCGGGGTGCCGGGAGACGGGCTGGCCGCCGTCGGTGTCCTGGGCGCCGAAGTCGTCGGCGTACCGCCCCCGTCGCCGTCCTCGTCCCCGAGCAGCGCTGCCGCGGACACGCCCGCCCCCGCCATGGCGGCGACCAGTAACGCGGCCATGAGCACGCCCCGCGTGGAGAGCCTGGGCACTTCGGCGCGGGCCGTCGCGGGTGTGCGGCCCAGCTCCAGGAAGGCCCGCAGCAGCCGCTCCGCCTCGGCCGCGTCCATCCGCCGGTCCGGATCGCGTTCGAGCAGGCCGCGTACGACGGGCAGGATCGGCGCGGCCTGCGCGGGCGGCCGGATCTCGTCGGACACGACGGCGTGCAGGATGCCGCCCAACGAGTCCCGCCGGAACGGCGATTCACCGCTGAGGGCCGTGCACAGCAACGCGCCCAGTGACCACAGGTCGGACGCGGGACCGCTCCTGGCGGTGTCCCCGGACATGCGCTCGGGCGCGGTGTACTCCGGCGAGCCGACGAAGGAACCGGTCTCGGTGAGCGTGGTGGCGCCCGCGACCTGGGCGACGCCGAAGTCGGTGAGGACGACCCGGCCGTCCTCGGCGATCAGCACGTTCGACGGCTTCACGTCACGGTGCAGGACACCGGCCGCGTGCGCGGTCCGCAGCGCGCCGAGCAGGGCGATGCCGATGCGGGCGGCCTCGGCGGCGTCGACCGGGCCGTGTGTGGCGATGCGGTCGGCGAGCGTACCTCCGTCGATCAACTCCATGACGATGTACGGGCGTTCGTCGTCCTCGACCACGTCGTGCACGACGACGATGTGCGGGTGGTGCAGTTGAGCGACCGCCCTGGCCTCCCGCAGGGTGCGCTCTCGCCGCCAGCGGGCCTGGGCCGGGGAGAGGGTGTCGTCGACGGGGAGTTCCTTGACGGCGACCTGACGGCCGAGCAACTGGTCGGTGGCCCGCCACACGACGCCCATGCCGCCGCGTCCGAGCCTGGTCTGAAGCCGGTAACGGTCCGCGATGACGCGGCCGCCTGCTCCCTCGGTCCCCATGAGCCCCATCATGCCGCAGCGGACGAATCGGCTCCGGGTCGGTGACCGGCCAACCCTGTCACGGGTTCGTCAGGGGGGCCTCCTGCCAGCCCTGCAGCACCGCCGTGAACTGCCTGCGGGTGGTCGGCCAGTCCTTCGCGGGGGAGGAGATGTAGATCGCGTACTCGACGCCGCCCCGGGACATGTACGTCTCCTCCATGGCGCGCCGCGGCCCGGGGAAGCCCGGGTCCGTCGGCAGGGCGGTCCACGTGTAGTCCCACCGGGCGCCGGGGCGGTCGCGGTAGGGGTTCCTCTCCAGCGTCACCCGCCTGTAGTCGGCCAGCTTCTGGATCTGCTGTTCCAGGTCGAGCTGGTGCGCGTAGGGGTCGTTGAAGTCCGGCGAGGTGTCGACGGCGATGCGGACGAAGTGCCTGCCGCCGTCGGGGGTGTAGTCGATCTGCTTGAGGTCGCCGTCGTTGCCGAAGACCTGCCGCTTCCAGCCCTGGGGGAGGTAGAGGCTGAAGCCCAGCGGGTCGTCGTAGCGCTTCCAGCCGGCCGGAACGGATCCACCCGTGGTGTCGACGCTCGTCGACGTGGGGCTGGGACTCGGCGCTGTGGACGCTCTGTTGTCCGTCCGGCTGTCGCCCCACCGCTGCAGGGCCACCGCGGTGGCGCCGCCGACGATGGCGGCGAGGGCGACCATCAGGGCGATCGCGCGCAGCCGCCGGCGACGCCTCGGCGGGGCGGAGGCGGTCTGCTGCGGGCCCGGCGCCGTCGTGGGGCCGGTCGTCGTCGGGCCGGTCACCGGGGGGTACGGGGTCGCGGTGGCCGTCGGGGGGAGGTGGTGGCCGGAAGTGTGCATGCCGACGTGCTGGGTCGAGACGTAGGCCTGTGCCGCGTTCGGCCGTCGGCCCTCCGCCGCGTCGGCGAGCATCTGCTCGGTCTCGGCCGCGCCGGGGCGTGCGGCCGGATCCTTGCGGAGCAGGGCGCCGATGACGGGGGCGAGCGGGCCGGCGTGCTGCGGCTCGGCGGCCTCCTCCTCGACGACCGCCTGCATGGTGCCCAGCGGCGAGGTGCGGCGGAACGGCGATCGGCCCTCGACCGCCGTGTACAGGGTCGCCCCGAGCGCCCACAGGTCGGAGGCGGGACCGGGGTCGTGGCCGCGTACGCGCTCGGGCGCCAGGTAGTCGACGGAGCCGACGACCTCTCCGGTGCGGGTGATGGTCGTGTCGCCCTCGATCTGCGCGATGCCGAAGTCGGTGAGCAGCACGCGGCCGTCGCGGCCGAGGAGGACGTTGCCGGGCTTGACGTCGCGGTGCAGGACGCCGGCGGTGTGCGCGGCACGCAGGGCGCGCAGCACCCACAGGCCGATGCGGGCCGCCTCCTGCGGCTCGACGCGCCCCTGCTCCTTGACCTCGTCGGCCAGCGAGTGGCCTTCGACCAGCTCCATCACGATCCACGGCCGGCCGTCGTGTTCGAGCACGTCGTGCACGGTGACGACGGCGGAGTGGTTGATCCGCGCGGCCGCCCGTGCCTCCGCCCGGGTGCGCGCCAGCAGGATGGCCTGCTCGCTCTCGGACACGTAGAGCGCGGCCGTCAGTTCCTTGATCGCGACGACCCGGTGCAACACCTCGTCATGGGCACGCCACACCCGGCCCATGCCGCCGCTCCCGATGGAGTCGCCGAGTCGGTAGCGGCCCGCGACGAGCTGGCCCTGTATCTGATTCACGTTGCCCCGCAATGGTCTTGACAGGGTCAGATTAGGGACCGCCCCGCGTCCAGGGAACAAGCGGGGTGCCAAGGAGACCGCACTGTGACGGTTGTCGCTTCTCGGGACAGGAGGGAACCAAGGGGCGAACGGCTGCGTACACGGGGTGCCGTGTCGGCCGGTCGGCCGGTGCCGCCGGGCCTGCCTCAGCCGGTGACCTGATAGGTCGCCGCCGCCTGCTCGTACAGCCGCGTCACCTCGTCGCGGTCGGTCTCCGGGCCGCGCACCTGCACCACGTGGTACTTCCCGTCGACCAGCATCGCGAGGTTGCGCACGTACAGCTCGCTCCCGTCGCCGTCGGTCCAGGTGAACTGTCCCTCGGCCATGGTCCGCCCGCCCACCTCGATGGTCTTCAGGCCGGTGGAGGTGGCCCAGCTGGAGTCCCGGTACGGCTGCAGTTCGGGCTCCTTGTCCCGCTGGTACGCCATCGGGTCGCTGCCGTACTCGTCCGTGCCGTCGCGGCCCGGTACGACGACGAGCTCGAAGTCGCCCTTGGAGTACACGACCTGCCCGCGCCCGTTGACGGGCGTGCGCTCCCAGCCCTTGGCGACGGCGACGCGGAACCCCTCGGTGTCCTTGCGCAGGGTGAAGCCGTCGGCGGGCTCGGGGCCGGTGGTCTGCGTCTCGGTGGAGCCGGCCGACTCCGACGGGCTGCCGTCCGCCTTCGGGGAGGTCTGCTCGGGCCGGGGCTCACTGCTGGCGTCCGGCGACCGGGTGGGCGCCTGCCCGACCTCACCGGCGGCACCGGTCCGGTCCGGGCTGCCCGCGCCGTTGGTGCCGGCCTTCGGCATGAAGAGCATGGCGTACGCGATCGCTCCCGCCATGGCGAGCAGTATCAGCAGGAGCAGGATGCGGCCCAGGCGGAGCGGGGACCTCGTCTCCTGCTTCGCCCGTTTGTGCCGCCCGTGGTGCGCGGGCAGCCCGGCGCGCCGCCTGCGCACCAGCTCGCCCCTGCGGCGTACGACCGGCAGGCGGGTGGTGTCGACGGGCGGGGCCGGGACCACGTGCACGCCGGCCTCCGGCTCGGGCGCCGAGCGCACCAGCGAACGCAGCCAGCCGCTCAGCTCCTCGAAGTCGATGCGCTCGGTGGGGTCCTGGCGCAGCAGCGACTCCACGACCGGCCTGAGCGGCCCGCATTCCTCGGCGAAGGCCGGCGGCTCCGCGCACACCATCTGCACCAGTTCGGCGGTCGACTCCTCCGGATACGGCGCGTGCCCCTGCACGGCGCGGAAGAGCAGCGCGCCGAGCGCCCACAGGTCGGTGGCGGGGCCGATGGGCGGCGCCAGTCGCCAGTTCTCGTGCACGGGCCCCGCCTGCTCCGGCGCCCACCGCTCGGTGACGGGGCCCACGACGGCCATACGCGCCTGACGCGCCCGCTCGGCGGCCAGCCGGTTGGTCGGGCCGCGGCGGGCCGAGCTGTCGGCGACCAGGTCGTCCCAGCGGCTGGGGGCGGCGGAGGAGGGCGGGTCGTCGGGGGTGCGGGGCGCGGCGAGGCCGGGCACGGCGCCGGACGGGGGCGTGCCCTGGTCGTCACCGGGGCCGGAGGGGAGGGCGGTACGTCCCGGTCCGCCGGGTCCGGCCGGGCCGTTGCCGCCGGGTGCGGTGCGGGGAGCGGCACCGTGCCAGGCGGCGGGGCGCACGCCGTAGGGGTCGGCTATCTGTCCCGGAGGCATGGTGCCGGGCGGGGTCGTGCCGTGGCCGGCGGCGTACGGCGGCTGTGCCGAGCCGTGGCTGTGGGGGCTGCGGGGGGCGGGAGTGCTGTCGGGGGCGGGCCGGGCGCCGGGCAGTGCCGCCCGTCCGTTCTGCGCCTCCTGGACCCGGGCCGCGGCCCGGGCTCCCGCACGGTACGCGGCGATCGCCCCGGCCCGCGCCGCCCTGATGTCTCCGCTGCCGTCGAGGGCCCCGGGGGCGGGTCCTTCGGTCCCGGCGGCCGGCAGCCCTCCGGCTGCCCGCGCCTCGATGGCGGCCCGCCTGGCGGCCTCGGGATCGGCGGCGAACCCGGCACCGCCATCACCGCCCGGCCCGCCGGAGCCACCAGGGCCCTCGAACCGTCCCACGCCTCGCCGGTCGCCCGGCTCCTCGACGCCCCCGTCCCCGTCCCCGTCCGGGGCCGGAACCGGGTCGTACCCGCACAGCGCCTCCTCGGCCGCCCCGACCGCCAGGCCCGTCAGCATCACGCGGCCGTCGTCGCAGACGAGGACCGTGCGCGCGGTGATGTTGCGATGCACCCAGCCGTGGGCGTGCAGCACCCGCAGCGCCATGAGGACGTCGGAGGCGACCTCGGCCGCCCGGTACGGCGTCAGCGGCTTCTCGGCGAGCAGCGCCGCGAGCGGCCGCGCCGCCACCAGTTCGCTGACGATCCACAGCGAACCGCCCTCGGCGAACACGTCGAAGACCTGGTCGAGCCTTGGGTGGTCGGGGATGCGGGCCGCGGCCTGCGCGGCCTCGACGGCGCGCCGCACCACCGGATCGGCGGGCCGCCGCGGGCCCGTGCGTGCCGAGGGGCGCCGGGAACCGCCGTCCCGTGCCGTGAAACCGTCGGGCAGCCCCTCCGCGTCGAGCACCTCCGCCTCGACGATCTCCGGCAACGGCACCTGCCTGACCAGGACTTCCTGCCCGCTGTAGGTGTCGAAGGCCCGGGTCTCGGTCAGTTCGTACTCGTCGGAGGGCGGCAGCGGCAGGCGGTAGCGGTCGGCGAGTACCCGTCCCGCATAGTCGTCCACGTTGCCTCCCCCGACAGACCGTCGGTCAATTCTGTTCCCCCCGCGTCCCGTTCCGGCTGCGTACGGTCCGCGAGTACTCACGATACGTGCCGGAGGCAACCCGCATTGAGGGGATTCCAGATCTCGGGCTTCCCAAACCCGGGACCGTCACCTCACGACTTCGGTTCGAAGCTCTTCGTCAGCGTGCGCCATGTGTTCTTGCGCTGCGCGCTGTCCCAGTCGGCGGCCTTCGCGGTGTACATGAGCGCGTATCCGAGATGGTCGTTGACGACGAAGCCCCGGTCGATGGTCCGGTACTTCGTCCCGCCGTCCACGTAGGTGAACTCCCAGTCGGCCGTGTTCCAGCCGCGGTAGTCCACCTTCTCTATTCGGATCTTCCGGTACTGCGAGCGCACCATGTACCGCTCCTGGTTCTTCCAGTCCGCGACCGGGTCGCTCTTCGGCGTGGTCGTCCACGCGATGAGCAGCTTCTGCCCGTCGGGTCCGGTGAACCGGTCCCCCGCGGCGCCCGTGGACTGGTACTTCCACCCCTTGGGCAGCCCTATGCGGTAGCCCTGCTTCCCCTCGTAGGGCGACGCCTCCAGGTCGTCCTCGGAGGAGCCGTCCGCGCCCGCGCCGGCACCGCCGGACGCGCTGGGCGTGTTCTGCGGTGTCCGGCCCGTGGCCGCCGACTCCGTCGCGGCACCGTCCGTGCTGGTCCCGGTGCCCTTGTCCTCCTTGGTGTCGGCACTCGCGTCGGCAGAGGCGACGACCTTGCCGCCGCCGCTCGGGGCGCCCTTCGCGCCGCTGTCGTCATCACCGCTGAACGCGATGGCCAGCACGGTGCCGATCACGGCAAGCGCCACGGCCACCGCGATGATCATCAGTGTCCGCCGCGGCACCACGTCGGTGAGCGGCGCCCGGGGCACGGGCCTGGCCGGCAGATCCGGCGGCGGCACCACGGGCCACCCCGAACTACGGCCGCCCGTCGTCGCCTGACCACTGCCCGAGCCGGCCGCCGACGCGGACGCACCGGTCCCCTGGCCTCCGGCCGCCCCTGCGGAGGCCCCGCCGGAGCCCGCGGCAGCCGTACCGCCGGACGCCGAGGCTGCTGTGTCGCCGGAGCCGGAGCCGGAGACCGCCGTGCCGCTGCCGGACTTGGTACGGGCCGTGGCCGCCGCCCCGGCCGCTCCCGCCGTGACCGCGGCCTTCCGCACGGAGCGCAGCGCCCCGCGCAGCCGCTCACCGGCCTCCTCGCCCCGCTTGCTTCCGGCACCCGCCGAACCGCCCTTGTCCGCACGCCCGCCCGGCAGCGCCGGCAGCGGCACGACCTTGGTCGCGTCCAGCGGCTCCGGCTCCTGGGGCTCCGGGGCGTGGATGACCGCGTTGAGCATCGCCCGCGCACCCGCGTCGTCGAGCCGCTTCTCGGGGTCCTTGGTGAGCAGCCCGTAGATGACGTCCTTCAGCGGCCCCGCGTTCTTCGGCTCCTCCAGCGGCTCGGTCATCACCGCGGTGAGCGTCGCTATGGCCGACCCCTTGTCGTACGGCGGCACGCCCTCCACCGCCGCGTACAGCAGTCCGCCCAGCGACCACAGGTCGGCGGCCGGCCCCGGCTTGTGCCCGCGGGCCCGCTCCGGCGCGATGTAGGAGGGCGCGCCGACGAGCATGCCGGTGGAGGTGATGGACGGGTCGCCCTCGACCTGGGCGATACCGAAGTCGGTGAGCACGACCCGGCCGTCCTCGGCGATCAGCACGTTGGACGGCTTCACGTCCCGGTGCAGGATGCCCTCGCGGTGCGCGGACCGCAGCACGTCGAGGACCGCGAGGCCGACCTCGGCCGCACGCCTCGGCTCCAGCAGGCCGTCCTCCCGGATGACCTCGGCGAGCGACTTGCCCTCGACGAGCTCCATCACGATCCAGGGCCGGTCGTCCTCGTGGACCACGTCGAACACGGTCACGGCGTTGTTGTTGCGGATCCGCGCGATCGCCTTGGCCTCCCGCAGCGTGCGCGTGATCAGCCGCCGCTTCTCCTCCGCGTCGATGTTCGCCGGGAACCGCAGCTCCTTCACCGCGACCGTGCGCCCCAGGGTCTCGTCCTCGGCGCGCCACACCGTCCCCATGCCGCCGCGGCCGAGCACATCTCCCAGCCGGTACCGACCGGCGAGGAGGCGTGCCTTCTTGTCCTGACGAGGTGTCCCCGCCCGCTCCGCCTCCGACATGCGTCCCCTCAAACAACCCGCCCTGACAGAGCCTTCATTGTCTCTCACCCGACAAGTGCTCGACGCCCAGGGTGCCTCTGAACGTGCACCGGGGCCCGTGTGCCGGGGACCCGGCGAGGGGCGAGTTTCGGCCACCCTGCATGATGGGCCGTCCGACAACGTACGGAGCCCCGTGATGCCGCCACTTCGGACACTGCTGGCCGTCCCTGTGGCTGTGGCTCTGCTCGTCCTGCCCCCGGCCGACTCGTCGCCGCCCGCGGTCCCGGCCACGGACCGGATCCTTGCCCTGCTGGTCACCCGGGGCAGGGCTCCCGCCGCGGCCCTGCTGGCTGTTGAGGGGTCCCACGCCCGTTACGCCCGCGCCGGCAGGGGAATCGCCCGCGACGACCGCTTCCGCGCCGGCAGCATCACGAAGACCTTCATCGCGACGGTCGTGCTGCAGCTGGCGGCCGAGCACCGTCTGTCGCTGTCCGACACCGTGGAGCAGCACCTGCCGGGCCTGGTGCGCGGGGCGGGCAACGACGGGCGCGCGCTGACCCTGCGTTCCCTGCTCACCCACACCAGCGGCCTGTACGACTTCAGCGCGGACACCGACGGCGCCGAACCCGTGACGCCTCGTCAGGCCGTACGCATCGCACTCACCCACCCCCCGGCCGACCGCGGCCGCTTCTCCTACTCGAACACCAACTACGTCCTGCTCGGCCTGGTCATCGAACAGGTCACCGGGCACTCCTACGCCACCGAGGCCGAGCGGCGCATCATCGCTCCGCTGCGTCTGACGGGCACCTCCTTTCCCGGACCCAGAACCTCCCTTCCGTCCCCGCACGGCCGCGCCTACGCCGCCGACGGAACCGATGTCACCGACCTCGACCCGCGGGTGGCCGGGGCCGCCGGCGAGCTGGTGACCACGCTCGCCGACCTGGACCGCTTCTACGCGGCCCTGCTGGGCGGCGAGCTGCTGCCCCCGCGCCGGCTGCGCGAGATGCTCGACACCCGTGCCGCACATGGCGCGTACGGCATGGGGCTGTTTCCCGAGAGGCTGCCGTGCGGCGTCACGGTGTGGGGACACAACGGGCACATCTCGGGCAGCTATGTGCGCACCGCGGCCACCGTCGACGGCCGCCGTGTCCTCACCTTCCGGGTGAACACGGACGCGATCGCAGACCCCGGCCTCGAACCCCGGCTGCTCACCGCCGAGTTCTGCCCTCGCACCCCGTAGAACGAGCCGGCCCCGAACGAAGATCCCACGCCGTGCCACTCGTTCGAGTGAACCGAGAGGGCCTACAGCGGCACGATGTCCGGCGCCCCCAGCCTCGCCGCGTCCGCCGTCAGGTCGTCCGGCTGCCGCTGCGACTCCCGCTCGGCCTCCACCCGCTTCTCGTAGTGCTGGACCTCCCGCTCGATCTGGTCCTTGTCCCAGCCGAGCACCGGCGCCATCAGCGCGGCGGCCTCGCGGGCGCTGCGCGTGCCCCGGTCGAAGGTCTCGATGGAGATGCGGGTGCGCCGGGTCAGCACGTCGTCCAGGTGCCGTGCCCCCTCGTGCGAGGCGGCGTACACGATCTCGGCGCGCAGATAGTCGTCGGCGGCCTGCAGGGGCTCGCCCAGCGAGGGGTCGGAGGCGATGAGGTCCAGCAGCTCCTCCGCCAGCGCCCCGTACCGGTTCAGCAGATGCTCCACGCGCACCACATGCAGGCCGGTCCGCGCGGCGATGCGCGCCCGGGCGTTCCACAGCGCCCGGTACCCCTCCGCGCCCAGCAGCGGGATCTCCTCCGTCACGCACTCGGCGACCCGCATGTCGAGCCCGTGCACGGCCTCGTCCACCGCGTCCTTGGCCATCACCCGGTACGTGGTGTACTTGCCGCCCGCCACGACGACCAGCCCCGGCACCGGGTGCGCCACGGTGTGTTCGCGCGACAGCTTGCTGGTGGCGTCCGACTCGCCGGCCAGCAGCGGGCGCAGCCCCGCATACACGCCCTCGACGTCGTCCCTGGTCAGCGGCACCGCGAGGACCGAGTTCACATGCTCAAGGAGGTAGTCGATGTCCGCGCTGGACGCGGCCGGGTGCGCCTTGTCGAGGTCCCAGTCGGTGTCCGTGGTCCCGATGATCCAGTGCCGGCCCCAGGGGATGACGAACAGCACGGACTTCTCGGTGCGCAGGATCAGCCCCGTCGTGGAGTGGATCCGGTCCCGGGGCACCACCAGGTGGATTCCCTTGGAGGCCCGGACGTGGAACCGTCCCCGCTCCCCCACCATCGCCTGGGTGTCGTCGGTCCACACGCCGGTGGCGTTGACGACCTGCTTGGCGCGGACCTCGTACTCCCCGCCTCCCTCGACGTCCTGCACCCGGGCGCCGACGACGCGTTCCCCCTCGCGCAGGAAACCGGTCACCCGCGCGCGGTTGGCGGCTTTCGCACCGTACGCGGCGGCCGTCCGCACGAGCGTCGCCACATAGCGGGCGTCGTCCATCTGTGCGTCGTAGTACTGCAACGCCCCGACCAGCGCGTCCTTCCTCAGGGCGGGAGCGACGCGGAGGGCGTGACGGCGGGTCAGGTGGCGGTGCACGGGCAGGCCGCGGCCGTGTCCGCGGGCCATGGACATGGCGTCGTAGAGGGCGACGCCCGACCCGGCGTAGAACCGCTCCCAGGCCCTGTGCTGCAACGGATACAGGAACGGCACCGGCTTCACCAGGTGGGGCGCGATCCGCTCCAGCAGCAGGCCGCGTTCCTTCAGCGCCTCCCGTACGAGCGCGAAGTCGAGCATCTCCAGATAGCGCAGACCGCCGTGTATGAGCTTGCTCGACCGGCTCGACGTGCCCGACGCCCAGTCGCGTGCCTCGACCAGGCCCGTGGACAGGCCGCGGGTCACGGCGTCGAGCGCGACGCCCGCACCCACCACCCCTGCACCGACGACCAGCACGTCCAGCTCGCGCTCGGCCATGGATGCGAGTGACTCGGCGCGCTGCGCCGGGCCCAGTGTCGCTGTCCTCACCGCTGCCTCCCGCTCCTCGGTCGCGTCGGCCGCACCCGTCGGGCGAAGCCCGGTTCGTACCCCCTATGCCCAAAATTCTGACCGGCTTGCCCGGCTTCAGCCACCACGCACCGCTGCCCCATGGACCACGCGCACCGAAACACTCGCCGAGACTCGGCCGACCAATCCCGCATATCGGTCATATTTACTCCTAGTCTGACGTTGTGCTCGCCCATCCTGTCCACAGGGCTTGTGCACCTGTCCCGCGTCGGTTACTGGGAAGGACGGCCCACGCCATGCCCGCAGATCTCGCCGTCATCGGACTCGGCCCGTACGGTTTGCCGCTGGCCCAGGCCGCCGTCGCCGCCGGCATCCCCACGCTCGGTTACCGCACCGGGCCCGAGGCCGGTTCGCTGAGCCCCGCCGAGCTGCGCCGGATGCTCTCGGGGGGCTTCCGGCCGACCGACCGGCCGGCCGAACTCGGCCGGGTGCGCACCGCGGTGATCTGCGCGCCGACCCCGCGGGGCACGGACGGCGGGCTCGACCTGAGCCAGGTGGAGACGGCCGCCCGCGCCCTGGCCGCCCATCTGCGCCCGCACACCACGGTGATCCTTGAGTCGCCCGTGTACCCCGGGACCACTGAGGAATTCCTGCGTCCGCTCCTCGAAGAGGGCTCGGGGCTACGCGCCGGCCGCGACTTCCAGCTCGCCTACTCGCCCAGCCGTGTCGACCCGGGCAACCGCGACTTCACGCCAGCCAACATCCCGAAGGTCATCGGTGGCCTCACCCCCGCCTGCACCGAGTCGGCCGCCGCCTTCTACGGCCGACTCACCGACAAGGTGGTACGCGCGCGTGGACCCCGGGAGGCGGAGACCGTGCAGCTCCTGGAGACCAACTACCGGCATGTGAACATCGCCCTGGTCAACGAGATGGCCGTGCTCTGCCACGACCTGGGCGTCGACCTGTGGGACGTGATCCGCTGCGCGGAGACCAAGCCGTTCGGCTTCCAGGCCTTCCGCCCCGGCCCGGGCGTCGGCGGCCACGCCGTCCCCCAGGACCTCACCGGCCACGCCGGCCGCACCCTGCGCATGGTGGAGCTGGCCCAGCAGGTCAACAGCCGGATGCCCCGGTACGTCGTCCAGCGTGCCGCCACCCTCCTCAACGAGCACGGAAAGTCGGCCCGCGGCGCGCGGGTGCTGCTCCTCGGCGTCACCTACAAGCCCGACCTCGCCGACCAGCAGGGCACGCCCGCCACGGAGATCGCGGTCCGGCTGATGGAGCTGGGTGCCTCCGTCAGCTACCACGACCCGCACGTGCCGTCGTGGAGCGTCCTGGACCGCCCGGTCCCGCGCGCCGACTCCCTCTACGAGGCCGCCGCCGAGGCGGACCTGACGATCCTGCTCCAGCAGCATCGGACGTACGACCTGCAGGGGCTGTCGGTGAAGGCGCAGCTGTTGCTGGACACGCGGGGGGCTACGCCTACGGGGGTGGCGTATCGGTTGTGAAGGGGGCGCGTGGGGTCGTACGAGCCTCGGTGGCTGGTGGCGTGAGGGGATCCTTCGCCGGTACCACAGGTGGAGCCCACCGCAGAGGCCACTGCGACGGGCTCCTGAAAAGTGATCGGGTGTCCGCCCCTGGTTGTCGTGGGGGCGGCCGCTCACTTTCCGAAATACCGTGTCCTTGGAAGGGGGCGCCCCAGACAACCGGGTCGCCGATCACACGCAAAAGGGCCGGTCACCCCACCCGGGAGTGACCGGCCCCGCCCAGCCCTACGGCCTGCGCCTACCGCCGGTGCTGCGAGTCCGCCACCGTGACCTCGACCCGCTGGAACTCCTTCAGCTCGCTGTACCCGGTCGTGGCCATGGCCCGCCGCAGCGCGCCGAAGAAGTTCATGGAGCCGTCGGGGGTGTGGGACGGGCCGCAGAGGATCTCCTCGATCGTGCCGACCGTCCCCAGGTCGACCTTCTGGCCGCGCGGCAGCTCCTCGTTGACCGCCTCCATGCCCCAGTGGTGGCCCTTGCCCGGGCCGTCCGTCGCGCGTGCGAGCGGGGAGCCCATCATCACCGCGTCGGCGCCGCAGGCGATCGCCTTGGGCAGGTCGCCGGACCAGCCGACGCCGCCGTCCGCGATCACGTGCACATACCGGCCGCCGGACTCGTCCATGTAGTCCCGGCGGGCCGCGGCCACGTCGGCGACCGCCGTCGCCATGGGCACCTGGATGCCGAGGACATTGCGCGTGGTGTGCGCGGCGCCGCCGCCGAAGCCGACCAGGACGCCGGCCGCGCCGGTGCGCATCAGGTGCAGGGCCGCGGTGTAGGTGGCGCAGCCGCCGACGATCACCGGGACGTCCAGCTCGTAGATGAACTGCTTCAGGTTCAGCGGCTCGTGCGAGTGCGAGACGTGCTCGGCGGAGACCGTCGTACCGCGGATGACGAAGATGTCCACGCCCGCGTCGACCACGGCCTTGGAGAACTGGGCCGTGCGCTGCGGGGAGAGCGCCGCGGCGGTGACCACGCCCGAGTCGCGCACCTCCTTGATGCGCGCGCCGATCAGCTCCTCCTTGATCGGGGCGGCGTAGATCTCCTGCAGACGGCGGGTGGCCGCTTCGGCGGGCAGGCCGGCGATCTCGTCGAGCAGCGGCTGGGGATCCTCGTGCCGCGTCCACAGGCCCTCAAGGTTCAGCACGCCGAGGCCGCCGAGCTCTCCTATGCGGATCGCGGTGGCCGGGGAGACGACCGAGTCCATGGGGGCGGCGAGGAACGGCAGCTCGAAGCGGTAGGCGTCGATCTGCCAGGCGATCGAGACCTCCTTCGGGTCCCGCGTACGGCGGCTGGGGACGACGGCGATGTCGTCGAAGGCGTACGCCCGGCGGCCGCGCTTGCCGCGCCCGATCTCGATCTCAGTCACGTTGTGGCCCTTCCCTGATGCGTTTCAGCGCCTTCCAGTATCCCCGACGGGTACGACAAGGGCGGCCCCGGAGCACCCGGGGCCGCCCTCATGCGCCGAGAACGCGCGTGTGCGTCACTGCTTGCTGTAGTTCGGTGCCTCGACCGTCATCTGGATGTCGTGCGGGTGGCTCTCCTTCAGGCCCGCCGACGTGATCCGTACGAAGCGGCCCTTGGACTCCATCTCCTCGATGGTGGCGGCCCCCACGTAGCCCATGGTCTGGCGCAGTCCGCCGACGAGCTGGTGCAGCACGTTGGACAGCGGACCGCGGTAGGGGACCTGGCCCTCGACGCCCTCGGGGACGAGCTTGTCGTCGGAGGCCACGTCCGCCTGGAAGTAGCGGTCCTTCGAGTACGACCTGCCCTGGCCACGGGACTGCATGGCGCCCAGGGAGCCCATGCCGCGATAGGACTTGAACTGCTTGCCGTTGATGAACAGCAGCTCGCCCGGCGACTCCTCGCAGCCCGCGAGCAGGCTGCCCAGCATCACCGTGTCGGCACCGGCGGCCAGGGCCTTGCCGATGTCGCCGGAGTACTGCAGACCACCGTCGCCGATCAGCGGGATACCGGCCGGACGGGCCGCGAGGGAGGCCTCGTAGATGGCCGTGACCTGCGGGACGCCGATGCCGGCGACCACACGGGTGGTGCAGATGGAGCCGGGGCCCACGCCCACCTTGATGCCGTCCACACCGGCGTCGATCAGCGCCTGCGCGCCGTCACGGGTGGCGACGTTGCCGCCGATCACGTCGACGTTCACGCTCGACTTGATCTTCGACATCCAGCTGAGGGCGTTGCTGTTGTGGCCGTGCGAGGTGTCGACGACCAGGAAGTCCACCCCGGCCTCGGCCAGCGCCTGGGCGCGCTCCAGGGCCTCGGGGCTGGCGCCCACGGCGGCACCGACGAGCAGCCGGCCCTCGGCGTCCTTCGCGGCGTGCGGGTACTTCTCCGCCTTCACGAAGTCCTTGACCGTGATCAGGCCCTTGAGGACGCCGGCATCGTCGACCAGCGGAAGCTTCTCGATCTTGTGGCGGCGCAGCAGCTCCATGGCGTCGGGGCCGGAGATGCCGACCTTGCCGGTCACCAGGGGCATGGGGGTCATGACCTCGCGCACCTGACGGGTGCGGTCGGTCTCGAAGGCCATGTCGCGGTTGGTGACGATGCCGAGCAGCTTGCCGTTGCCGTCGGTGACGGGGACGCCGCTGATGCGGAACTTGGCGCACAGGGCGTCGGCCTCGGCGAGCGTCGCGTCCGGATGCACCGTGATCGGGTCCGTGACCATCCCGGACTCCGACCGCTTCACCAGGTCGACCTGGTTGACCTGGTCCTCGATGGAGAGGTTGCGGTGCAGCACGCCGACGCCGCCCTGGCGGGCCATCGCGATCGCCATGCGCGACTCGGTGACCTTGTCCATGGCGGCGGACAGGAGCGGAATGTTGACCCGGACGTTGCGGGAGATCCGGGACGAGGTGTCGACCGCGCCCGGGAGCACTTCGGATGCGCCCGGCAGCAGCAGCACGTCGTCGTAGGTCAGCCCGAGTGTCGCGAATTTACCGGGCACTCCGTCGACGTTGGCAGTCATGACACCTTCCCCAAATGGCCTTGAACGGTGCGGATGTCCATGCTAACGGGAAGCGCGGTGGTCCCATTCCACGGTTCTGGATGGCTCCGGGCTTCGTATGTTCGTACGGAAGCGAGGCACCGCCTGTTCAATGAAGGGCTATTGCTCGGCCAGCGCCCTGAGCCTGCTCAGGGCCCGGTGCTGTGCCACCCGTACCGCCCCGGGTGACATTCCCAACATCTGGCCCGTCTCCTCCGCCGTCAGGCCGACCGCGATCCGCAGCAGGAGCAGCTCCCGCTGGTTCTCGGGGAGATTGGCCAGGAGTTTCTTGGCCCATTCGGCGTCGCTGCTGAGCAGCGCCCGCTCCTCCGGGCCCAGCGAGTCGTCCGGCCGCTCGGGCATCTCGTCGGACGGGACGGCCGTCGAGCCGGGGTGGCGCATCGCCGCGCGCTGCAGGTCGGCGACCTTGTGGGCGGCGATGGCGAAGACGAACGCCTCGAAGGGGCGCCCGGTGTCCCGGTAGCGGGGCAGTGCGAGGAGCACCGCCACGCATACCTCCTGGGCGAGGTCCTCCACGAAGTGGCGCGCGTCGCCGGGGAGACGGGACAGACGGGTGCGGCAGTAGCGCAGCGCCAGGGGGTGGACATGGGCGAGCAGGTCGTGCGTGGCCTGCTCGTCCCCGTCGACGGCGCGATGGACGAGTCCACCGATCGCCCCTTCCGCAGGGACCGCCTCGTCGTCACGCATCGGTCCATGGTGCCTTGTGGCCGTCCTGTCCGTGGCTCCGCGCCCGATGTTGTGCACCGAAGCGTTATGAGCAGGTGCGCCGGCACTCATTCCCTGCGCCCTCCCCTTCCGCTCGACCGACTCGTCCCCGAGAGACTCCACATCTCAAGGATGCGGCATCCGCGGCGAAACCAGCAGCGGGCACCCGGCGGCTGCTTTCCCCGCCCCCGCGCACCCGCCGTTGAGCAGGGATTTCGACATCCCCGCCGCCGCATACGGGGACGCGTCCGGGACCTCTCCGGCGGATCGTGCCGGAGAGGCGCGGCTCGGCCGTCATCGCGCTGCCGTCGGGGAAGCCCGGTGGGCAGGCGATGCCCCGCGGGCAGGGTGATGCCCGGTGCCCCGCTCACCTGCGTCATGTCGGTACCGCCGCACTTCCGCGAGCCGGTCCGCCGACAGGCGCTAGCGCACCAGGCCCCACCGGAAGCCGAGTGCCACGGCGTGTGCGCGGTCGGAGGCGCCGAGTTTCTTGAAGAGCCGTCGCGCGTGCGTCTTCACCGTGTCCTCGGAGAGGAACAGCTCGCGGCCGATCTCCGCGTTGGAGCGGCCGTGGCTCATGCCCTCCAGGACCTGGATCTCGCGCGCGGTGAGGGTCGGCGCGGCACCCATCTCGGCGGAGCGCAGCCGGCGCGGGGCGAGCCGCCAGGTGGGGTCGGCGAGGGCCTGGGTGACGGTGGCGCGCAGCTCGGCGCGCGAGGCGTCCTTGTGCAGATAGCCACGGGCACCGGCGGCGACGGCGAGCGCCACGCCGTCCAGGTCCTCGGCGACGGTGAGCATGATGATGCGTGCGCCGGGGTCGGCGGACAGCAGCCGCCGGACCGTCTCGACGCCGCCCAGGCCGGGCATGCGCACGTCCATCAAAATGAGGTCCGAGCGGTCGGCGCCCCAGCGGCGGAGGACTTCCTCGCCGTTGGCAGCCGTCGTCACGCGCTCGACGCCGGGCACGGTCGCGACCGCGCGGCGGAGCGCCTCTCGGGCAAGCGGGGAGTCGTCGCAGACGAGGACGGAAGTCATGACCGCCCTCCGCAGCTGATGCGCGTCACCTTGAGCCTCCAGGCTGGTACGAAATCGTCACCTGTGCGGTCGACCGTCTCGGACGCCGGCCCGAGCGCTGGTTCCTTCAACCGCCTCGCACTCTCAACGACGGTCACTCGAAAGAGTTACGGGGCTGTGTGTCATCTTCGGCACTCTACGTGAGGGGACGGACACGGTGCAGGTACGCGCAACAGACCCTCGAACTTTCATCACAACCTATGCCCCATTTAGCCCCTTTTCTTCCGGTTTGCTGGTGTCTGCGGCTAGATTCGCAATGGGTCATATTTTCATCTCCTTAGATCGTAGTTGTACGGTCATAGACACCGGATCCGCCCAGATCGGCTGCAAGGGGTCACGCAATGGCAGATTTCTCCCGCCTTCCCGGACCGAACGCGGACCTGTGGGACTGGCAGCTCCTGGCTGCGTGCCGCGGGGTGGACAGCTCGCTCTTCTTCCACCCGGAGGGCGAGCGCGGTGCGGCTCGAAGTGCTCGCGAGAACTCGGCCAAAGAGGTCTGCATGAGATGCCCGGTCCGCGCCGAGTGCGCGGCGCACGCACTGGCGGTACGCGAGCCGTACGGCGTGTGGGGCGGGCTGACCGAGGACGAGCGCGAGGAGCTGATGGGGAGGGCGCGCCACCGGCTGGTGTCGACGAGCAACGGGCACGCCGCCTCGAACAGCTGAAAGAACGATTCTGCAGGGTGGGCACGCGCACGCGTGCCCTTCTTTTTTGCCGACGGACCTTCTCGTCAGCCGGAGGACCCTCTCGTCAGCGGACGGCAGCCCGCCCCAGCTGCTCCAGCGTCGCCGCCACCGCCGGTACCTGCGCCAGGTCGGGCAGCGTGAGCGCGACGATCTCCCGGCGCACCGCCGGTTCCAGCGTGACCGTCCGCGCGCCCCGGGGTCGTACGGACTCGATGGCGAGCTGAGGCAGGACCGCGACCCCCAGACCGGCGCCGACCAGGCCGACGACCGCCGGGTAGTCGTCGGTGGCGAAGTCGATGCGGGGCGTGAAGCCCGCCGCCTCGCACACCTCGACCAGCTGGCCCCGGCAGCGCGGGCAGCCCGCGATCCACGGCTCCCCGGCCAGTTCCCCGATGGCGACGGACGTCGCGCGCGCGAGCCGGTGCCGTTCGGGCACGAGGGCGACGAGCCGGTCGGTCAGCAGCGGCCGTACGACGAGGTCGTCCCACTCCTCCGCGCCCGCCGCCCCCTCGTACCGGAACGCGAGCGCCACGTCGCAGTCGCCCTCTCGCAGCAGCCCGACGGAGCGCGGCGGCTCGGCCTCTTCCAGGGAGACCCGGGTACCGGGGTGCGCGGCGCGCAGTGCGGCAAGGGCGGTCGGGACGAGCGCGGAGCTTCCGCTGGGGAAGGAGACGAGCCGCACCCGCCCGGCCCGCAGCCCCGCGATGGCGGCGACCTCCTCCTCCGCCGCGGTGAGCCCGGCGAGGATCCCGGCGGCGTGCCGCACCAGCGCCTCGCCAGCCTGCGTCAGCCGCATCTCGCGCCCGCTGCGGACCAGCAGCGGGGTGCCGACGGACGCCTCCAGGGCCTTCATCTGCTGGCTCACGGCGGGCTGGGTGCAGCCCAGTTCACGCCCCGCCGCCGAGAAGGACCCGGTGGCGGCGACGGCGCGCAGCACGCGGAGATGACGGGCTTCGATCACACATCGAGGATAAGCGAGCCTTTGACACTACGACGAATAATGCGTCGACGCTTTGACGGACGGTGCCCTACCGTGCCGGTCATGAAGCTTCTCTCAGTGAACCTGGGCCGCCCGAAGGCCGTGCCGTACACGGACCAGCCGGAGGGCGTGACGGGCATCGACAAGCAGCCGGCGGACGGGCCGGTGCGGGTGGCGGCGCCCGGGCCCAAGGGCGTGGGCGCGAGCGGGCTGGCCGGGGACACGGTGTGCGACACGCGCCATCACGGCGGCGACGACCAGGCCGTGTACGCCGTGGCGCGCGAGGACCTCGACGACTGGGAGCGGGAGCTGGGGCGGACGCTGCCGAACGGCGCCTTCGGAGAGAACCTCACGACGTCGGGTCTCGACGTGTCCGGCGCGCGCATCGGTGAGCGCTGGCGCATTGGCCCCGAGGTGGTGCTGGAGGTGACCTGCGGGCGGATTCCCTGTCTGACCTTCCAGGGGCACGTGGGGGAGGAGCGGTGGGTGAAGCGGTTCACGGAGCGGGGTGCGCCGGGTGCGTATCTGCGGGTGATCACGCCGGGTGAGATACGGACGGGCGACCCGGTCGAGATCGTGCACCGCCCCGACCATGATGTGACGGTGACCCTGCAGTTCCGGGCGGTGACGGTCGAACGGAAGCTGCTGCCGCGGCTGCTGGCGGCGGGTGAGGCGCTGCATCCGGAGTGGCTGGCGGCGGCGCGGACGTATGTGACGAAGTACGGGGCCTGACGTGGCTTCACTGTGCCCGGTTTCGCCTCCGGGCAAGCGGACGGGCACAGTCCGGGTCACTAACCTTGCGTCATGACAACGGCATTGATTACGGGATCGACGGCAGGCATCGGGGCCGCCTTCGCGCGGCGACTGGCGGCCGACGGGCACGACCTGGTGCTGGTGGCCCGCGACACCGCGCGGCTGCGCGAACAGGCGACCGAACTGCACGACCGGCACGGCATCGAGGCGGAGGTGCTGACGGCCGACCTGGCCGAGGACAAGGGCATCGAGGCGGTGGCCGACCGGCTGGGCGACCGCAAGAACCCCGTCGACCTGCTGGTCAACAACGCCGGCTTCGGCAACAAGGGCCGCTATCTCGACGTACCCATGGCCGACGAGCTGCGCATGCTGAAGGTGCACTGCGAGGCGGTGCTGCGCCTGACCTCCGCGGCGACGGAGGCGATGCGGGAGCGGGGGCGCGGCGGGGTCGTCAACGTCGCCTCGGTGGCGGCCTTCGTGCCGCGCGGGACGTACGGCGCGTCCAAGGCGTGGGTCGTGCAGTTCACCCAGGGCGCGGCCCGGGATCTGGCCGGGAGCGGCGTACGGCTGATGGCGCTGTGCCCCGGGTTCGTGCGCACCGAGTTCCACGAGCGCGCCGGGATGGGCACGGACAACATCCCCGGCTGGATGTGGCTCGACGCGGACAAGCTGGTCGCGACGGCACTGGCGGATCTGGCGCGGGGGAAGACGCTGTCGATTCCGGACGCGCGGTACAAGGCGCTCACGGGGGCGGCGAAGTTGGTGCCCCGGGGGATGCTGGGTGGGATCACGTCGAAGACGGGACGGAAGTACGGACCGCAGTGAGCCGGGCCGTGGGCCCGAAGGACGCCTCGGCTCCCCGGTGGGAAAATGGTGCTGTTCGACCGGACCCAGGGGGGCCGGAGGCGGATCATGACTTTCGTTCAGCTCATCGACTGCAAGACCAGCCGCTTCGACGAGATGAACCGGCTGCTCGACTCATGGGTGGAGCAGACCAAGGGGAAGCGGACGGCGACGCACAGTCTGGTCGGGAAGGACCGGTCGGACGCGTCGCACATCGTCGAGATCGTGGAGTTTCCGTCGTACGAGGAGGCGATGCGGAACTCCGAACTGCCGGAGACCGACCGGATCTTCCAGGAGATGGTCGCCCTCTGTGAGGAGGAGCCGACCTTCACGGACCTGGACGTCGTACGGGACGAGCAGCTGTACGCGGCCAACGCGCGCAGGTTCTTCGAGACCCTCGCCGCCAAGGGCGACCTGCCGGCGTTCGGCGATCTGCTCACCGACGACTACCGGGACAACGATCCCTCCCACGCCGAGGACGTCGTCGGGCCGGACGCCTTCCGGCGTGAGGTGGAGATGTGGCGGAACGGGTTCGACTTCACGTTCCGCGTCGAGGACCAGATCGCCCAGGGTGACCGTGTGTCCACCCGGTGGACCTGGAACGCGACCCACAAGGGCGAGTTCCTCGGCATCACGGCCACCGGGCGGGAGGTCACCATGACCGGGACGTCCATCCACCGGTGCGCTCCGGACGGGAAGATCGCCGAGACGTGGTGGAGCTACGACCGGCTGGGGCTCATGGCGCAACTGGGGGCGCTGGACTCCCTGGAGAAGTAGTCCCCGAGAACGGGGGAAGCCCCCGTTCCGCTCCAGCGGTACGGGGGCTTCCTGACGAGCGAGTCGCTCAGTGGGCGTGGCCGTGGCCGTGGCCCGCGGCGGCCGGCTCCTCCTCTTCCTTCTTCTCGACGACCAGGGTCTCGGTCGTGAGGAGGAGGGAGGCGATGGAGGCGGCGTTCTCCAGGGCGGAGCGGGTGACCTTGACCGGGTCGATGACGCCGGCCTTGATCAGGTCGCCGTACTCGCCGGTGGCGGCGTTGTAGCCGTTGCCCTTGTCGAGCTCGGCCACCTTGGAGACGATGACGTAGCCCTCCAGGCCGGCGTTCTCGGCGATCCAGCGCAGCGGCTCGACGGCGGCGCGGCGGACGACCGCCACACCGGTGGCCTCGTCGCCGGTCTTGTCGAGGTTGCCCTCCAGGACCTTCACCGCGTGGACGAGCGCGGAGCCACCACCGGAGACGATGCCCTCCTCGACCGCGGCGCGGGTCGCGGAGATGGCGTCCTCCAGACGGTGCTTGCGCTCCTTCAGCTCCACCTCGGTGGCGGCGCCGACCTTGATCACGCACACGCCGCCGGCCAGCTTCGCGAGGCGCTCCTGGAGCTTCTCGCGGTCCCAGTCGGAGTCGGTGGCCTCGATCTCGGCCTTGATCTGCGCGACGCGGCCCTCGACGTCCTCGCGCTTGCCGGCACCGTCGACGATCGTGGTGTCGTCCTTGGTGACGGTGACGCGGCGGGCGGTGCCGAGCACCTCGAGGCCGACCTGGTCGAGCTTGAGGCCGACCTCCTCGGAGATGACGGTGGCGCCGGTGAGGACGGCCATGTCCTGCAGCATTGCCTTGCGGCGGTCGCCGAAGCCGGGGGCCTTGACGGCGACGGCGTTGAAGGTGCCGCGGATCTTGTTCACGACCAGGGTCGACAGGGCCTCACCCTCGACGTCCTCGGCGATGATCAGCAGCGGCTTGGAGGAGTTCGCCTGGATGATCTTCTCCAGCAGCGGCAGCATGTCCGCGATCGCGGAGATCTTGCCCTGGTGGATGAGGATGTACGGGTCCTCCAGGACGGCCTCCATGCGCTCCTGGTCCGTCACGAAGTACGGCGACAGGTAGCCCTTGTCGAAGGCCATGCCCTCGGTGAAGTCCAGTTCGAGACCGAAGGTGTTGGACTCCTCGACGGTGATGACACCGTCCTTGCCGACCTTGTCCATCGCCTCGGCGATGAGCTCGCCGACCTGCTGGTCCTGGGCGGACAGCGCGGCCACGGCGGCGATGTCGGACTTCTCGTCGATCGGGCGGGCGGAGGAGAGCAGGTCCTCGGAGACGGCGGCGACGGCCGCGTCGATGCCCTTCTTCAGCAGCGCCGGGGAGGCGCCGGCGGCGACGTTCTTCAGACCCTCGCGGACCAGCGCCTGGGCCAGGACGGTCGCGGTGGTCGTACCGTCACCCGCGATGTCGTTGGTCTTGGTCGCCACCTCCTTGACCAGCTGGGCGCCGAGGTTCTCGTACGGGTCCTCGACCTCGACCTCGCGGGCGATCGTGACACCGTCGTTGGTGATGGTGGGCGCGCCGAACTTCTTGTCGATGACGACGTTGCGGCCCTTGGGGCCGATCGTCACCTTGACCGTGTCGGCAAGCTTGTTGACGCCGCGCTCGAGGGCGCGACGGGCGTCCTCGTCGAACTTCAGGATCTTCGCCATGGGAGCGTGAGCCCTCTTCCGGAATCTGGGTTAAAGGCACTGCGCCCCGGGCGCCCGGCTTCTTATCGGTCGCGGGGGGCCAGGGGCGCAGCTCAAAGCAATGTGCTCGGGTGAATTACTTCTCGACGATCGCGAGAACGTCGCGGGCCGAGAGAACGAGGTACTCCTCGTTGTTGTACTTCACCTCGGTGCCGCCGTACTTGCTGTAGAGCACGACGTCGCCGACCTTGACGTCGAGCTCGACGCGCTTACCGTCCTCGATGCGGCCCGGGCCCACGGCCAGGACGACGCCCTCCTGGGGCTTCTCCTTGGCGGTGTCCGGGATGACCAGGCCAGAGGCCGTGGTCTGCTCGGCGTCCAGCGGCTGGACCACGATGCGGTCCTCAAGCGGCTTGATGGCAACCTTGCTGGCGGTCGTCACGATCCGACCTCCCCCTTCGGAGATCTCACGGGGTTAACTGTCTGAGGTGGCGACCAGGTCGATCCGTCGTCGCGGGTGCCGGACCTGCCCGTCGCGTTGTTGGCACTCTCCTCTGTCGAGTGCCAGAGCCGAGACTATGACCGCGATTAGCACTCGGTCAAGCGGAGTGCCAATTGCCGTGCGGCGCGGCGCGGGGTTCGCTGCGAACGTCCGTTTGTGCGGCGCCCGGCGTCGGGGTGACCGTCGCTGGGGGGCTGCCGCCCCCAGACCCCCGCTTTCGTCCTGAACGGCCTCGTCCTCAAGCGCCGGACGGGCGGAAAGATTGCCTGACCGGCGCCGACGAGACGCCGCTAGAGGTAATCCTCCAACCGCCCCACCGTCAGCCCCCTCCCCCTGATCTCCCGCAGCACACGTGTCGTGCGGTCCCGCAGGGACAGCCCCGTCGCGTCGTCCGGGTCGACGGCGACGATGTCACCCGGTTGCAGGCGGCGTCGCCCCCGGGTGTACGTCAGTTCGCCGTCGCCCTCCACCGACGCCCGCCACAGGACGACCGCGGTGATGCCGCAGTCGGCGGCCGCGCGGAGGGTCGTCCGGTCGTAGGTGCCGTAGGGCGGGCGGAGAAGGCGGGGGCGGACACCGAAGCGGGCGCGGAGTTTGTCCTGCTGGCCGCAGATCTCGGCGCGCTGGCCGGCGTAGGGCAGACCGCGCAGGGCGGGGTGGTCGAGGGTGTGGTTCTGCAGGCCGGCGCCGACCGAGCGCAGGCGGGCGAAGTCGCCGTACGCCGGTCCGACCACGCTGTCGGTGAGGAACATGCTGACCGGCAGCCGCAGTTCGCGGACCATGTCGACGAACCGGGGGTCCCGTTCGACGCCGTCGTCGTAGGTGAGGAAGACGACCTTGTCGTGGGTGGGCACGTGGTCGACGACCGGGGGGAGGCCCGGGCCGGCGGGCGGCACCGGCGGGCGGGCGGACGGTTTCGGCGGCGGGGGCAGCGGGGTCGTGAGGCCCCAGCGGCGGTACGGGGGCCGGTCGGTCACCCGCTGTGCCTGCGTCGCCTCATGCTCTCCCGGCTCGCCGTGCATCGGGGCGGTGGACCGGCCGCATCCGGCGAGCACCAGGGCCGTCAGGACCGCGGCCGCCCACCCCCGCGCCCTCACGGGTGGTCCTCCAGATAGTCCTCCAGCCGCCCGACCGCGTATCCCTCGGCCGTGACCTTGTTCAGGAACCGGCGGGCCATGTCGCGCATCGTGCCCTTCCAGTGCTCCCGGCCCCGGAAGTGGGTGAGCACGATGTCACCGGGGTGCAGCTTCCGGTCCCCCTCGCGGTACTCCCAGTGGTCGACGAAGACCTCCTCGTTCCACAGGGGGACGTACTGGATGCCGCAGGCCTTGGCGGCGACCAGGGTGCCCGCGTCGTAGGTGCCGAAGGGCGGGCGGAAGAGGATCGGCCGCTTGCCGTAGCGCTGCTCGATCACGTTCTGCATGCCGCAGATCTCGCGCTGCTGGCGGGCGTAGGACAGCTTGCGCAGGTTGGGGTGGTGCAGGGTGTGGTTGTTCAGCCCCACGCCACGGTCCTGCATCCGCCGGAAGTAGCCGTAGTCCTCCTTCACCAGGTAGTCGCTGAGGAAGGCGGTGTACGGCACCTGCAGTTCGCTCATCATGCGCAGGAACGCCGGGTCCTTCTCGGCGCCGTCGTCGATGGTGAGGAAGACGACCTTCTCCCGGGTGGGGACCGCGGTGAAGACCGGGGGGAGGCCGCGCTCCCCGTGGCCGTCGACCTCGAAACCCCTGCGGGTCCTGATGCTCGGCCTCTCGGTGGGCGGCGGAGCCGTCAGCGGCACCTTCCTCAGGCCCCAGCGCTTCGCGGCGGCGACCCGGGCGGCGTGGGCGGCACTGAGCCGGTCGGCGTACGCGTCGAGCGCGCGGGCCGGGGGCGCCTTGAGGGGCTGCTGGCCGGAAGCGGGCCGTACCTCGGAGGCGTTGCGCCCGCAGCCCGGGGCGAGGACGGCGACGGCGAGCAGGGCGAGGCCGCCACGGAACCGCGCCGCCGGAGACGCCCCCCGAAACGCCTTGCCCGCGACCCGGCTTTTGTCATTTTGTCCTACTGCCCTCATGGTGCCGGATCCTCGCAGGCCACGACTCCCGCCCCCGACCGACACCGCCGCCCGCGGCACGTCATCCACCGACTGGCCCACAATGAGCCGGTGAACGACCTCGACGCCCTCCTCACTCCCGAAGGCCGTGCCCTCCTCGACGAGGTGCGCGACACCGACCCCGCGCAGGAACTCGCCGTCGCGACCCGGCTGCGGCGCGAGCACCCCGCCGAGCTGGTGTCGGCGGCACTCGGCCAGGCGCGGCTGCGGCAGCGGGCGACGGCGAAGTTCGGCCCGCAGGACGCGCAGCGGATGTTCTTCACCCCGAACGGGGTCGAGCAGTCAACGCGGGCGAGCGTGGCCGCGTATCGCGCGCGGCGCATGAAACAACTGGGCGTGACCTCCGTCGCCGACCTGTGCTGCGGGATCGGCGGCGACGCGATCGCGCTGGCCCGGGCCGGGATCCGGGTGCTCGCCGTGGACCGGGACCCGCTGACGGCGGCGACGGCCCGCGCGAACGCCGAGGCGCTGGGGCTCGCCGAGCTGATCGAGGTACGGGAGGCCGACGTCACGGAGGTGGACACGGCCGGCTACGACGCCGTCTTCGTCGACCCCGGCCGGCGCGGCGGACGGGGCCGTGTGTTCGACCCCGAGGCCTACTCACCGCCCCTGTCCTGGGCGGTCGAGGCAGCCCGCGGGGCCGCTCGCGCCGCGCTGAAGATCGCTCCCGGCATCCCGCACGAGGCGATCCCCGCCGAGGCCGAGGCCGAGTGGGTCTCCGACCGCGGCGAGGTGAAGGAGGCGGTGCTGTGGTTCGGCACCGAGCCCGGCGCGGTCCGGGCGACCCTGCTGCCGGGCCCGCGCACCCTGCTCTCCCGCGGCCTGCCCGACCCCGAGGTCCGCGCCCCCGGCCGCTACCTGTACGAGCCCGACGGCGCCGTCATCCGCGCCCATCTGGTCTCCGAGGTCGCCGACCAGGTGGGCGGCGGACTGCTCGACGCGACCATCGCGTACGTCACGGCGGACGACCTGCGGCCGACGCCGTACGCGACGGCGTACGAGATCACCGACCGGCTCCCCTTCAACGTGAAGAGGCTGAAGGCGCTGCTGCGGGAACGGCAGGTCGGGACGCTGACCGTGAAGAAGCGGGGGTCGGCCGTGGAGCCGGAGGAACTCCGCCGCAAGGTCAAGCCGCAGGGCCCGCACTCCGCGACCGTCTTCCTCACGCGCGTGGCCGGCGCCCCGGCCATGCTGCTGGGCCATCCGGCGGGGTGACGCCCAGCCGCTGGTCCGGGCCTGTCAGCCGCACTCCCCCGCCCGGCCCAGCAGGAGCTGCCGTTCCCGCTCGTTGCGGGTGAGCTCCGCCGCCCGTACGAACTCGGTCCTCGCCTCCCTCGTACGCCCCAGACGCAGCAGCAGGTCGCCCCGCACGCTGGGCAGCAGGTGGTAGTCCCGCAGGGCGGGTTCGCCGGCCAGGGCGTCGACGATCTCCAGGGCCGGGGCGGGGCCCTCGGCCATCGACACGGCGACCGCGCGGTTGAGTTCGACGACCGGGGAGGGTGCGCGGGCCGCGAGGAGGCGGTACAGGGTGGCGATGGACGCCCAGTCGGTGTCCTCGTAGGAGTACGCGTGCGCGTGGCAGGCGGCGATGGCGGCCTGGAGGGCGTACGGGCCCGGGGCGCCCGTCGAGGTGGCGTCGGCGCGGGCGAGGGCGGAGACGCCGCGGGCGACGAGCATGCGGTTCCAGCGGCTGCGGTTCTGGTCCTTGAGGAGGACCGGTTCGCCGTCGGGGCCGATGCGGGCGGCGGCGCGGGACGCCTGGAACTCCAGGAGTGCGGTCAGCGCGTGCACCTCGGGCTCCTTGGGCATCAGTGCGGACAGCACACGGGCCAGGCGCAGGGCGTCCTCGCACAGGGCCGGGCGGAGCCAGTCGTCGCCGGCGGTGGCGGCGTACCCCTCGTTGAAGATCAGGTAGATGACGTCCAGGACGGAGCCGAGGCGGGCCTCGCGGTCGGGGCCGTACGGCACCTCGAAGGCGACGTTCTTCGTCGCGAGTGTGCGTTTGGCGCGCACGATGCGCTGGGCGACCGTCGGCTCGGGGACCAGGAACGCGCGGGCGATCTCGGCCGTGGTCAGCCCGCCGAGCAGGCGCAGGGTGAGGGCGATGCGGGCCTCGGCGGACAGGACCGGGTGGCAGGTGGTGAAGACGAGCCTCAGCAGGTCGTCGTCGATGTCGTCCGGGTCGGCCGGCTCCTCGGGCGGGGCCGCGTCCGAGAGGTCCCGGCCGATCTCCGCGAGCTTGCGGGCGTAGTTCTCCCGGCGGCGGACGAGGTCGACGGCGCGGTGGCGGGCGGTGGCCATGAGCCAGGCGCCCGGGTTGTCGGGCACCCCGTCCCGGGGCCACTGCTCCAGCGCGGCGACCAGTGCGTCCTGCGCGAGCTCCTCGGCGATGCCGACGTCCCGGACGATACGGGCGACGCCGGCGATGACGCGCGGGGACTCCAGGCGGAAGACGGTCTCGATGGTCCCGGCCGGGTCGGCGGGGGGCTGTGCGGTCACAACCCCCCATTCGACACCCGTACCGGCGCGGAGGCCAAGGAAGCGGGCTCAGCCCTCCATGATCTCCCGTACCTCGCAGGTGAGCGAGAACTCCTCCTCGTGGACCTTCACGAACCGCTTGGCCCACTCCAGCGCCTCGGCCTTGTCCTTGCACTGCATGAGCGCGTAGCCGCCGATGACCTCCTTGGTCTCGGTGAAGGGGCCGTCGGTGACGGAGACCTCCTTGCCGTCCCAGTGCACGCGGGTGCCCTGGGACGTCGGGTGCAGCCCGGCCGTGTCGAGCATGACGCCGGCCTTGGTGATCTCCTCGATCAGCTCCCCCATGCGCTGCATCAGCTCGGGGCTCGGGCCCTGGGCGGGCGAGGTGGACTCGTCGACGCGCACGAGCGACAGGAAGCGGGGCATGGTGACTCCTCTGTGTCGGGTGGGCCGGGTGGTTCCCGGCCTCTCACTCGTACGTCGAACGAGGATCACCCGGATCGACACACTCCCCGGATTTCTTCGAAGTTTTTTTCCGGGCCGCGTTTTCGCAGGCGGCAGCGGTCCGTGGCAGAGGGGGTAGATCCATTGTCCCCCCGCGAGGCGGTCCCCGTCACCGTTCTCCGGAATGATCTTTGTGTTCCGTATGCGGCTTTAGGGTGGTGTCCGCTCGACACACAACGCGCCATGCAGATAAGGGAGTTGACAGTGACGCAGGACATAGCCGCGCTGGCCGCCGAGCTCACGGCCATGGCCGAGGCCGACCACCGGGCCACCGTGCACGCGGGCAGTGACGACCCCGCCGAGCAGCTGGCCTGGCGGCGGCTGACCGCGCGGCACGGTGACCGGCTCGACGAGATCATGGACGTGCACGGCTGGCCGACCGCCGACCTGGTCGGCCCGGAGGCCGCCCGCGCCGCCTGGCTTCTCGCCCAGCACGCCGACCGTCAGCTCGGCGTCCAGCGGCGGGCGCTGCGGCTGCTGGAGCAGGCCGTGGCGGACGGCAAGGCAGGCCCCCGCGAGCTGGCCTTCCTGCGCGACCGCACCCTCGTCAACGAGGGGCGGGAGCAGATCTACGGCACCCAGATCGCCGGCGTACGGGACGGCGCCCCGGTCCCCTGGCCCTGCCGGGAGCCCGGGCGTGTGGACGAACTGCGCGCGGAGGTGGGCATCGAGCCGTTCGCCGCGTACGTGGCGAAGCACTCGATGCCCTGAGCGCTACTTCACCTCGGCCCCGAACCTCGCCTTCGCGTACGGCGCCCCGATCGCCTTCGGCCCGATGACGGTCGCCGCGTCCGTCACGACCCCCGTCGGCCGGCCGCGCAGGACCCACACCGCCCCGTTCCCGCCGTCCTCGCCGGGGGCCGCCGCGGCCAGGTCCGCGTAGCCGTTGCCGTTGATGTCGAGGAGCCCGACCGCCGTGCCGAAGGCGTCGGCCGGCTCGGCCGTGCCCGGTACACCGGGCGTGTCCTGGGTGAAGGCCTGGGCGCCCTGGCCCGTCAGCCCGGCCCGGCTGCCGCGCAGGACGACGACCGCGCCGGCGCCGTCGTCGTAGCCGAGCTCCTTGCCGGGAGCGCCGACGGCGAGGTCGGCGATGCCGTCGCCGGTGATGTCGCCGGCGGACAGGGCCGTGCCGAAGCGGTCGTTGGCCTCGCTCGTTCCGGGCACGCCCGGCGTGTCCTGGGTGTACGTCGTCCACGTGCCGCGGGGACGGACACCGGAGGCCGAGCCAAGGGCCACCGTGACCGTGGAGTCGGTGGCGGATCCGACGGCGACGTCGGCGTGGCCGTCGCCGTCGAAGTCGCTCAGCGCGACGCCGCCGTCGCCGCTGGGGACGGTCCCGGGCCGGTATGTCAGGCCCGAGGAGTCACCGGTGTAGAAGTCCGTGCAGTAGCCGCCGTCACCGCAGTAGACGCTGAGCGCGAGCTCGTCCCGGCCGTCGCCGGTCACGTCCCCGGCCGTGCCGTCCACGACGTCGACGTACCGCAGGTGGTCGGGGTCCAGGGCGGTGCTGCGGGCCGGCTTCCCGGAGCGGCCGACCGGGCCGGTCCACAGCGTGGCGGTGGTGCCGAGGGGGTCGTCGCCGGGTGAGTCGCCGGTGCGGAACAGGGCGAGGTCGAGCCGGCCGTCGCCGTCGAAGTCGCCGGTCACCGTGCGGGAGGCGGGGATGGACGTACCGCCGCCGGACAGGCCGCGCGGCCCGCCCCACACGACGACCGCGTCCGTCGTCCGGGCCGCGACCCCGACGACCAGGTCCGCGTACCCGTCGCCGTTCAGGTCGCCCTTGGAGACCTGTGTCCCGAAGCCCTGGCCCTTGGCGGGGGACCCCGGGATGCCGTCGGTGGCGCGGCTGATGACGGACCGCCGGCCGGCGGACAGCCCGTGCGGTCCGCCGTACGCCACCGCCACATAGCCCGCCCTGTCCTGGCCGCCGACGGTGGCGCCCGGGGCGCCGACGGCGAGGTCGGCGTACCCGTCGCCGTTGAAGTCGTCATGGACGGGGGGCCGGGGCGCGGCCTGTGCGCTGTACGAGAGGTCCGACGGGAGCGCGCCGAGGGCGAGCAGGCCCGCCACCACCGGTACGGCCCAACGGGGAGAGGAACGCGTGAATGGCACAGGAAAACCCCCTCATCAGCGACACAGTCACCCCAAAAGACTCGTCGCCGTGCGCGGTGGTTGTGGCCGTCAGCGCAGCGAAGCCCACAACTTCTCGGCCGCCGGCTCCTTCGCCACCACGCGGTTGGCGTTCGAGGGGGCCGGCAGGACCGGCATCGTCACGGTCTTCACACGGTCCGCCGTGAGGCCCGTCAGGCTCTGGCCGAGGCGCGTCAGCTCGCTCAGCGAGTCCAGGCCCGTATCGGTGGTGAGGCTGCCGGTGACCGCGTCCGCGACCCGGTACAGCCGGGCGGGGTCGGTGAGCAGGTCGGTCGAGGCGATCTGCTCCAGCAGCGCCTTCACCAGCTTCTGCTGGAGCTTTATCCGGCCGAGGTCGCTGCCGTCGCCCACGCCGTGCCGGGTGCGGGCCAGGGCCAGGGCCTCGGTGCCGTCGAGGTGGTGGGTGCCGGCCTTCAGCTTCAGGTGGCTGTCCTCGTCGTCGATGTTCTCGTCGGTGGTGACGGTGACCCCGCCGAGCGCGTCGACCAGCTTCGCGAAGCCGGCGAAGTCGACCTCGATGTAGTGGTCCATGCGGACGTTCGTGATCGACTCGACGGTCTTGACCGCGCACACCGGCCCGCCCACCGCGTACGCGCTGTTGAACATGGCGTTGTACGCCACCGTCGTGGAACCGCCGGACGTCAGCGGGCAGGAGGGGCGGGTGACGAGCGTGTCGCGCGGGACGCTGACCACGGTGGCGCTGGTGCGGCCGGCGTCGAGGTGGACGACCATCGCCGTGTCGGAGCGGGCGCCGGAGCTGTCTCCGCCGCCGAGTTCCCGGTTCTCCTTGCCGCTGCGCGAGTCCGAGCCGAGGACCAGGATGTTCAGGGCGCCGGTGGGCGGCGGGGAGGTGGTGGCGGACGTCGAGGGGGACGGTGCCGTCACCGGCTGCGCGGGACGGTCGTCGCCGAGCGCGCTGTCGATGTCGACGCTCTTGATGTTGTCGTTCAGGTGCCAGTAGGCCCAGCCCGCCGCGGCGGCTCCCAGCAGCAGCGCACCCGCCAGGGTGAGGCCGGCGGCCTTCAGCACCCATGACCGCCGGCCCATGCGTCTGCCCCCGATGTCGTCGTCTGCCGTCACGACGAGGAACGTAAGTCCGAATTATGACGAGCAGGGACGTGGGGCCGTGTTTCTTCGGAGATTCTCAGATTTCCCGGGTCGTCCTCACCCCAGGGTGACCGTGGGCACGGGATTGCTCCCGCTCCAGGAGGCGTTGAACCCGAACGTCACCGAACCGCCGTCCGGCACCGACCCGTTGTAGGAGGCGTTGGAGCAGCTGACCGCCGCCCCCGACTGGGTGCAGCTCGCGTTCCAGGCCTGGCTGATCCGCTGGCCCGCGCCGAAGGTCCAGCTCGCCTTCCAGGAGGTCAGTGAGGCCCCGGAGCAGCTGATCCGCACCTGGCCCGTGAAGCCGTTGTCCCACTGACCGGTGACGCTGTACGTCGCCGTGCAGGCGCCCGTGGGCGGCGGTGTGGTCGTGCCGCCGAGCGCCTCGGCGATCGCGTGGTACGCCGGTTTCGGCGCGTAGTTCTCGTCGTACGGGGTCGCCGCGCCCTGGCCGGGGAAGGTGTCCGGGATCCAGGAGTCGGAGTCCGTGAAGCCCCAGACGGTGACGCCGACGCAGCGGGAGACGGCGAGGCAGGCGTTCATGACCGCCTTGTACTCGGCGGCCTGCTGGGCCAGCTTCGCCTCGGTCGCCGGCAGCTGCATCCGGATGTCCAGCTCGGTGATCGCCACGTCGACGCCCAGGTCGGCGAAGCGCTGGATGTTCTGCTGCAGGGTCGACGGCACCTGACCGAGGATCAGGTGGGCCTGGAGGCCGACGCCGTCGATCGGGACCCCGCGCTCCTTGAGGGACTTGACCAGGTTGTACAGAGCCGTGCTCTTCGCGCCCACCCCCTCGACGTTGTAGTCGTTGATGTAGAGCTTCGCGCTCGGGTCGGCGGCGCGGGCGGCGGTCAGGGCCTGGGCGATGTAGTCGGCGCCGAGGCCGTTGTACCAGAGGGTCTCGCGGTAGGTGCCGTCCTCGTTGAACGGCTCGTTCACCACGTCCCAGGCGGCCAGCCGGCCCTTGTAGCGGCCGACCTCGGTGGCGATGTGGTCGTTCAGCAGCCGGCTCAGCTGGGCGGAGGTCCAGGTGCCGTTCGTCAGCCAGCCCGGGTTCTGGCTGTGCCAGACCAGGGTGTGGCCGCGCACCTGCTGCCCGTGGGCCTCGGCGAAGTCGACGATCCGGTCGGCCTCGGCCCAGTCGAAGGTGCCCCGGGCCGGCTCGACCGACCCCCACTTCATGGCGTTGCCGGGCGTGAGCGCGTTGAACTCCCGCCCCGCTGTGTCGCCGTAGGTGCCGGTGAGCTTGGAGCCGGTGACCGCCGTGCCGATGACCTTGCCCTTGGCGGCGGCGAGGTCGCGCAGCGGGGTGTCGGCGGCGTGGGCGGCGGGGGCGCCTGCGGCCAGCAGGACGCCGGTGGTGGCCGCTGACGTGAGGAAAGCGGCGAGGCGTGCACGGAACGAGGATCTGGAGGTTCTCATGGTGGGAATGTCTCCGAAAGTTTCGGTCGTGCAACCGATAGACTTCGGAGGAGTGTGGGACCGAGCACCCCACCCGTCAACAGGTCACCTTTCGGCCACGGCCGTGCTGCTGCGCACCACGAGGCTGGTCGCCAGCTCCACCCGGGTCGCCACCGGGGAGCCGTCCTCGCGGCCCAGGTCGAGGACCAGCTTGGCCGCCGCCTCCGCCATCTCCGTCAGCGGCTGCCGTACGGTCGTCAGCGGCGGCCCCACCCAGCGGGCCACCGGCAGATCGTCGAACCCGACCACGCTCACGTCCTCCGGGATGCGCAGTCCCAGCTCGCGCGCGGCCTCGTACAGCCCGAGCGCCTGCAGGTCGTTCCCGGCGAAGACGGCGGTCGGCCGGTCCGGGCGGCGCAGCAGCGCGAGGCCCTGCCGGTAGCCGGCCTCGTGGTGGAAGTCGCCGGGCATGATCAGCCCGGGGTCGGCCGGCAGCCCGGCCGTCTCCAGGGCGGCCCGGTAGCCGTCGATGCGGGCGCGGCTGCCCATCATCTGCGGCGGCCCGCTGATCGCGCCGATCCTCCGGTGCCCCAGTTCGACCAGATGCCGGGTGGCCGCGAGCCCGCCCTGCCAGTTGGTCGCGCCGATGGACGGCACGTCGGTGCCGGGGTCGCCGGCCGGGTCCATCACGACGAACGGGATGGAGCGGCTGGTCAGCAGGGCGCGCTGGGACTCGTCGAGGCCGGACAGCACGAGGATCACGCCGTGCGGGCGGCGGGCGGCGACCTGGTCGGCCCAGGTCCGCCCGGGGGTGAGCCGTCCCGCGCTCTCGCTCAGCACGACACTGAGCCCCGCGTCCCGTGCCACGTTCTCCACGCCCCGGATGACCTCCATCGCCCAGGCGCTCTCCAGCTCGTGGAAGACCAGGTCTATCAGCGGTGACCGGGTCGCCTCGGCACGGCGGCGCCGGTAGCCGTGGGCGCGCAGCAGTTCCTCGACGCGGGCCCTGGTGGCCGGGGCGACGTCGGCACGGCCGTTGAGGACTTTCGAAACAGTCGGCGCGGACACGCCGGCCTCGCGGGCGATCTCGGCGAGGGTCGCGGTCTGCGCGGTGCGCCCTTGCGTCCGGGTTTCAGCGGGCTCCGGGGATGTCATGGCGGCGATCGTATCCCTGCGGGACCTCTTGACGAAGTCCTCGCGGAGCCATAGGTTCCCGGAACATTCGAATTATGGACCGAAACATTCGCGAGACGCGGTCGGCTTCGAGCCGTTCGACCCCGACAGGAGTTTCATGACCACCGCGCCCTGGCGTGACGCCGCCCTGCCCGCCGCCGACCGCGTCGACGACCTTCTCTCCCGGATGACCCTGGAGGAGAAGACCGCCCAGCTGTACGGCGTGTGGGTGGGCGCCGACACGGAAGGCGACGGAGTCGCCCCGCTCCAGAGCGAGATGACCACCGACTACGACTGGGACGAGCTGATCACCCACGGCCTGGGCCAGCTCACCCGCCCCTTCGGCACGGCCCCGGTGGACCCGGCGCTGGGCGCGCAGGCACTGGCGCGCGCCCAGCGCCGTATCACCGAGGCGGGCCGCTTCGGCATTCCGGCGCTCGCCCACGAGGAGTGCCTGGCCGGCTTCACCGCCTGGAAGGCCACGGCCTATCCGGTGCCGCTCGCCTGGGGTGCGAGCTTCGACCCGGAGCTCGTCGAGGAGATGGCCCGGCACATCGGCCGCGACCTGCGCTCGGTCGGCGTCCACCAGGGTTTCGCGCCCGTCCTGGACGTCGTACGGGACGCGCGCTGGGGGCGTGTGGAGGAGACGATCGGCGAGGACCCGTATCTGGTCGGCACGATCGGTGCCGCGTACACGCGGGGCCTTGAGTCGGCCGGGATCATCGCCACGCTGAAGCACTTCGCCGGGTACGCCTCCTCGGCCGGCGCGCGCAACCTGGCGCCGGTGCGGGCGGGCGTCCGGGAGTTCGCCGATGTGACGCTGCCGCCGTTCGAGATGGCGCTGCGCGAGGGCGGGGCGCGCTCGGTGATGGCGGCGTACACCGAGACCGACGGCGTCCCCGTGTCCGCGGATCCCGGGCTGCTGACCGATCTGCTGCGTCAGGAGTGGGGGTTCACGGGGACGGTGGTCGCCGACTACTTCGGCATCGGGTTCCTGGAGAGCCTGCACCGGGTCGCCGGCACCCCGGCCGAGGCGGCGCACGCGGCGCTCGCGGCCGGCATCGACGTCGAACTGCCGACGCTGAAGTGCTACGGGAAACCGCTGCTGGAGGCGGTACGCGCCGGGGACGTCCCGGAGGAACTGATCGACCGTGCGGCCCGCCGCGTGCTGCTCCAGAAGTGCGAACTGGGCCTGCTCGACGAGGACTGGGCCCCGGAGCACGCGGAGTCGATCGAGCTGGACTCGACCGCGAACCGGATTCTGGCCCGCCGCCTGGCCGAGCGGTCGGTGGTCCTGCTGGACAACCCGGACGGGATCCTCCCCCTCGCCCCCGACACCCGCATCGCGGTGGTGGGCCCGAGGGCGGCCGACGCGCTGGCGATGCTGGGCTGCTACTCCTTCCCGTCCCATGTGCTCCCCCGCCATCCCGAGGTGGAGACGGGCATCGAGATCCCGACGCTGCTGGAGGCGCTGCGCACCGAACTGCCCGACGCCAAGGTCACGTTCGCGGAAGGCTGCGGGGTGGACGACCCGGACAGGACCGGCTTCGAGGACGCGGTGGCCCGGACGGCCGAGGCGGACGTGTGCGTGGCCGTGCTCGGCGACCGGGCGGGCCTGTTCGGCCGGGGCACCTCCGGCGAGGGCTGTGACGCGACGGACCTGAGGCTTCCCGGCGTGCAGGGGGCACTGCTGGACGCGCTGGTGGCGACGGGTGTACCGGTCGTGCTGGTGCTGCTGACGGGACGGCCGTACGCGCTCGGCCGCTGGCACGGACGCCTGGCCGCCGCCGTCCAGGCCTTCTTCCCGGGGGAGGAGGGCGGCCCGGCGGTGGCGGGAGTGCTGTCGGGCCGCGTCACCCCCTCGGGCAGGCTGCCGGTGAGCGTCCCGCACACCCCCGGCGGCCAGCCCTGGACGTACCTCCAGCCGCCCCTCGGCCTCGCGGGCGAGGTCAGCAACCTCGACCCGACCCCGCTGTACCCCTTCGGCCACGGCCGCTCGTACACGACGTTCGCCTGGGAGGACTTCGCCGGCGCCGGCCCGGTGGAGATCGGCACGGACGGCTCGTACGACGTGTCGCTCACCGTCCGCAACACGGGCGACCGCGAGGGCACGGAGGTCGTCCAGCTGTACCTGCACGACCCGGTGGCCTCGGTGACGCGTCCGGACGTCCGGCTGATCGGCTACCAGCGGGTGGAGCTGGCGGCGGGCGAGGCGCGGCGGGTGACCTTCCGCTTCCACCCGGACCTGTCGGCGTTCACCGACCGCTCGGGCCGGCGGGTGGTCGAACCCGGTGCCCTGGAACTACGGTTGGGAGCATCCAGCGCGGACGTACGCCACACGGCACACCTGACGCTGACGGGCCCGCTGCGGGTGCTCGGCCCCGGCCGGCGGCTGAGGTGCGAGGCGGAGGTGTCCCGGGCGGCCTGACCCTCCGTGCCGGGGACGGGGGGATGCGATGGCCATGGTCAGGTACGTCCACGACGAACTGAGGGACGTCTTCTCGGCGCTCGCCGCATCGGCCGTCAACGTGGCCGTGATGGTGAGCGTCCGTGGCTTCTCGCCGGTGAGGCCGAGCGGGCTGGCGCTGCTCGCCGGTCTCGCGCTCGCCTTCCTGGCGGTGTACACGCTCCTCAGGTCGTCCCGCCTCAAGTGGTTCAGCGGGGTGAAGCAGTTCGAGGCGGCGGTCCCCGTGGAGGACACGGACGCGGCGCTGCCCACCGGCGACTCGCTGCGCCGCCACCCGATCGGCCTGCGGCTCTTCGCCGCGTGCGTGGCCATGACGTTGCCCCTGGCCCTCCTGTGGGACTCGTGGATGGCCGTGTTCCCGCTGTGGCCGGCGCTGGCGTGGCTGGGGCGGGCCGTGGTGTGCGCCCGCTGGGAGCGCCGGCACGGCCGGCTGGTGTGGCGGGGCCACCTCCCGGAGGAGCCGTGGGAGCTCTCGGTCAGTCGGCGCCCACCGACTCGAACCGCCACCGATGCACCGCCCGCGTGACCAACTCCCCGTCCGGCTCGGGGAGTTCGGGCAGCGCGGCGTCGTGGTCGGCGTCCCACCAGGTGATGACCAGGACGCGGTCCTGGGGGGCGCGGAAGGTCTCCCGGCGCAGCGGTTCCCGGGGCAGGCCCTGTGCGCGGACCCAGGCCAGCAGGTCCTCCCCGCGTCCGGGCACCGCCCGCGCCTCCCACATCAACGCGACCGTCACGAGTACAGGTTCTCCTTGCCGGCCTCGTGCACATGGCCGTGGCCCGGAACGTGCGGCTGCGTCACCGGCAGCGAGGAGTCCGCGGACAGGTCCCAGCCGGACGCCGGCCGGTCGCGGGCGACCATCTCGGCGCCGAGCGCGGCCACCATCGCCCCGTTGTCCGTGCACAGTTTCGGGCGCGGCACCCTGAGCCGGATCCCGGCCGCCTCGCACCGCTCCTGCGCCAGCGCGCGCAGCCGGGAGTTGGCCGCGACACCGCCGCCGATCATCAGGTGGTCGACGCCCTCGTCCTTGCAGGCCCGCAGGGCCTTGCGGGTCAGCACGTCCACGACCGCCTCCTGGAAGGAGGCCGCCACGTCGCGCACCGGGACCTCCTCCCCCGCGGCCCGCTTGGCCTCGATCCAGCGGGCGACGGCCGTCTTCAGGCCGGAGAAGGAGAAGTCGTAGGCCGGGTCGCGCGGGCCGGTCAGGCCGCGCGGGAACGCGATCGCGTCCGGGTCGCCCTCGCGCGCGTACCGGTCGATGACCGGACCGCCGGGGAAGCCGAGGTTCAGCACCCGGGCGATCTTGTCGAAGGCCTCACCGGCCGCGTCGTCGATGGTGGCGCCCATCGGGCGGACGTCCGAGGTGATGTCCGTCGACAGCAGCAGGGAGGAGTGCCCTCCGCTCACCAGCAGCGCCATCGTCGGCTCCGGCAGCGCGCCGTGCTCCAGCTGGTCGACGCAGATGTGGGAGGCGAGGTGGTTGACGCCGTAGAGGGGCTTGCCGAGGGCGTAGGCGTACGTCTTCGCCGCCGAGACGCCGACCAGCAGGGCACCGGCGAGACCGGGACCGGCGGTGACGGCGATGCCGTCCAGGTCCCTGGCGCTCACCCCCGCCTCCTTCAGCGCGCGGTCGATGGTCGGCACCATCGCCTCCAGGTGCGCCCGGCTGGCCACCTCGGGCACGACGCCGCCGAAGCGGGCGTGCTCGTCCACGCTGGACGCGATGGCGTCGGCCAGCAGGGTGGTGCCGCGGACGATGCCGACGCCGGTCTCGTCGCAGGAGGTCTCAATCCCCAGGACCAGGGGTTCGTCAGCCATGGATCTCGGTTCCTTGTACGTCGTTCGGGGAAGCGGCGCCCTCGGCGGAGCCGCTGCCCGGGGTCATGGTCAGCCGCATCACCAGGGCGTCCACGTTCCCCGGCTGGTAGTAGCCGCGCCGGAAGCCGATGGGTTCGAAGCCGAAGCGCTCGTAGAGCTTCTGGGCGCGGACGTTGTCGACCCGGCACTCCAGCATCACCTCGGCGCACTCGAAGGCGGTGGCGGCCTTCAGCAGCTCGGTCAGCAGCCGCCCGCCGAGGCCGGTGCCCCAGTGGTCGCGGGCGACGGCGATGGTCTGGATGTCGGCTCCCGCGGCGGAGCCGCTGTCCGACGCCGTGCCGGAGGTGGCGAGGCCCGCGTATCCGACGATCCGGTCGTTCTCCTCGGCGACCAGGTAGCGACGGGTCGCCTCCGGTCCGCGCGCATGGGCCAGTTCGGACCAGAACATGCCCCGCGACCAGGCGTCCTCGGGGAAGAGGTCACGCTCCAGCTCCAGGACGGGGTCGATGTCCCACCAGCGCATCTCGCGCAGTACGGCAGTCACGGGCTCGGTCACTTGGGGGTGACCACCTTGTAGTTCTTGGGGACCTGGGCGTCGGGCCGGCGCAGGTACAGCGGCCGGGGCGCGGGGAGTTCCTCGCCCGCCGCGAGCTTCTCGGCGGCCAGCCGGGCGAGTGCGGCGGCCGACACGTGCTCCGGCTCGTGCGCCTTGGGGAAGGTGCCGGGGTACAGCAGCGCGCCCGCGCCGACGGCGGGCAGGCCCTCCACCTGGTCGGCGATGTCGGCGGGCCGGTCGACGGCCGGGTCGGTGACGCGGGTGCGGGAGTCGGCGTAGCGCGCCCAGTAGACCTCCTTGCGGCGGGCGTCGGTCGCCACGACGAAGGGACCTTCCAGGTCGGAGGCGTACGCCAGGCCGTCCAGGGTGCACAGGCCGTGCACGGGCACGCCGAGCGCGAGGCCGAGGGTGTCCGCGGTCATCAGGCCGACGCGCAGCCCGGTGTACGGGCCGGGGCCGATACCGGCGACGATGCCGGTGACGGCGTCGAGCCCCGGGCCGGCCTCGGCGAGAACGCGGTCGATCGCCGGAAGCAGCAGTTCGCCGTGCCGGCGCGCGTCCACCTGGCTCGACGAGGCGATGACGTCCGTTCCGTCGTGCAGCGCGACGGTGACGGCGGGAGTGGCGGTATCCAGAGCGAGCAAGAGCACGCAAACAGCCTACGGCTCCCGCGCCCCCCGCATCGCCGCCCGGGCCGGGCCGTCACCTGCTGCTACCGTCGCCCCGAGGCGCGGTATACGACGCACACGGACGCACACAGAGGTGGTCACCAGTGGCAAGCAGCAGCTCGGGGATCGTGGCCGCGCTCACCGCGGCGGCCCTCGGTGCGGTCGGCTTCCTGGCCTACCAGGCGTCGGCGAGCGTCCCGGCCGGCCTCGGCAGGCCGCGGGTGAGCAGCTCGCCCACGGTGAGCGCCCCGGCGGCGCCCGCGCGGAAGAGCGATCCCGCCGCCCTGCCCGCCGGGTCCGGTTCGGGTGAACGGGTGGTGTACTCGGTGGGCGGCGACCGGGTGTGGCTGGTCGGCGCGGCCGACAAGGTGACGCGCACCTTCAAGGTCGCCCCCAGCGCGGTCGACCCGGCGCCCGGCACCTACACGGTGACGTCCCGCTCCAACCGCGTCACCGGCTCCGACGGCATCCCCGTCGAGCACGTCGTGCGCTTCACCAGCGTGGGCGGTGTGGTCATCGGGTTCAGCGCGGCGGTGGACACCTCGGTGGCGACGCCCGACCCGGGCATGAAGACGGGCGGCATCCGGGAGTCGCGCGCGGACGGCGACGCGATGTGGAGGTTCGCGACGATCGGACGGAAGGTCGTCGTCGTCCGTTAGGCGGGCGACGGTGCGTCCTCGGCGCGGGCGAGCCGGTCTGATCCAAACGACAGGCCCAGTGGAACTAGGCGGCTTCCCGGTGGGCGGCGGGCGGGTTGGTCTCCTCCGGCTCGGGGGCGCGCGGAGGCGTCGAGACCACGTTCGCGGCGGCGCAGGCCGCCAGCAGGTCGCTCATGGACACCCCGGCAACCGCGTACGGCTGCGGCTGCGGCTTGCTCTCTGTGGCCGGCATGGACGCCTCCTGGGGAGCCGGGGGCGGACGTAGTTAGGCACGCCTAACTACTGGCTGGATACCATGTCATCACGTGCGGGACGCCGAACGCAACATCTTGCCGACGCCTTGTCGGAACGTTCATGAAACCGCGACAACGCGGGCGGACCGCGCCGGTTCAGGCGGCGAGCACGCTCAGATCCACTGCCGACCAGCGCTCCCCGAGCCCGGTCAGCGTCACGTGCCGCACCTCGTCGGTGGTGTCCCCCACGGCCCGGTGGATCAGAACCTGCAGCCGGTCCTCGGTCAGCTCCTCGACCTTGCCCTCGCCCCACTCCACGACGACCACGGACTCGGGCAGGGACACGTCGAGGTCGAGGTCCTCCATCTCGTCCAGCCCGCCGGACAGGCGGTAGGCGTCCACGTGGACGAGCGGGGGGCCGTCGCCGAGGGACGGGTGCACGCGGGCGATCACGAAGGTCGGGGAGGTGACGGCGCCGCGCACGCCGAGCCCCTCGCCGAGCCCGCGGGTCAGGGTCGTCTTGCCCGCTCCGAGCTCCCCGGTGAGCATCACCAGGTCGCCCGCGCGCAGCAGCTTGGCCAGCTTGCGGCCCAGCTCCCGCATCTGCTCGGGGGAGGTGATGATCAGCTCGACGTCAGCCGGGTTGTGCGGTGCTGCTGGTGCTTCCATAGCCACCCACGGTAGCCCCTGCGGGCACGGCACCCGCACGGGTGAGCAGGTCGGCGAGCCGGTCGGTGACCACTTCCGGGTGCTCCAGCATCACCAGGTGCCCCGCGTCCGGCACCAGCACCAGCTCCGCGTCCGGGAGCAGGTCGGCGATCGCCTCGCTGTGCTCGCTGGGCGTGACGAGGTCCTGCACGCCCGCCAGTACGAGGACCGGCATGCCGCGGAAGTGGGCGAGCGCCTCGGTCTTGTCGTGGTTGTTGAACGCCGGGTAGTACTCGGCGACCACGTCGATCGGCGTCCCCTCGATCATCCGCTCGGCGAACCGGGCCACGGCCGGATCGACCTCCCGGGACGCGAACGAGTACCGCTTGATGATCCCGGCGAACAGGTCCGCCGTCGCCCGGCGCCCCTTCTCCACCAGGTCGGCCCGCTGCCCCAGCAGCTTCAGCACCCCGGGGAGGACGCGCCGCACCGCGTTGACGCCGGCGACGGGCAGCCCGAAGTTGACCTCGCCGAGCCGGCCCGACGACGTACCGACGAGGGCGACGGCGACGACGCGGTCGCGGATCAGCTCGGGGAACTGGTCGGCCAGGGCCATCACGGTCATGCCGCCCATGGAGTGACCGACCAGCACGATCGGACCGTCGGGCGCGGCCGCGTCGATGACGGCCTTCAGGTCGCGCCCCAGCTCCTCGATGGTGATCGGCTCGTCGCGCTCCACCTGGGCCACGCCGCGCCCGGACCGGCCGTGGCTGCGCTGGTCCCAGTGCACGGTCCGCACGACGCCTCTGAGCGCCGCGCGCTGGAAGTGCCAGGAGTCCTGGTTGAGGCAGTAGCCGTGGCTGAAGACGACGGTGACGGGAGCGGGTGCCTTGCGGCCGAAGAGCCGGCGGCGGCGCGGGCCGAGCGCGGGCGCGGCGTCCGGGTCGAGGTCGTCGACCTCGTAGTACAGCTCGGTGCCGTCGGCGGCGTACGCCTTGCCGGGCGAGCCGCGCAGCGCGCCGTACGGTCCCGCCGAGTCGAGGGCGAGCCGGGCCTTCTGCCGCATGCCCCGGCCGACGGTGAGCCGCTCGATGGCGACGCCCGCGGCCGCGCCCGCCGCGACCACGCCTATCGCGACGCCCGCGATGCCGGTCGCCCGGCGCCAGCCTCCGGCGGCCGCCCCCGTGGCGGAGGCGACGGCCGTCGCGGCCACGTCCGCGACGACCTCCGCACTGCTCTCGCTCACGTACCGCTCCTCTTCGCCGGACTGCTGTTCGATGGGTCAGGTGATACCGGAGTGACTGGTGTCATCCCGGGACGGGTCCTTGTGCGGGTTACCCGTCTCGTTCGTCCTTCACGGACCTTCGTCACTCATTCACATAGACGCGGGGAACGCGCGTTCCGATCCGGGTGACGATCTCGTACGCAATGGTGCCCGCGGCCTGCGCCCAGTCCTCGGCGGTGGGCTCCCCGCGGTCGCCCGGCCCGAACAGAACCGCCTGCGCTCCCGGCTCGGGCTCGTCCCCACCCAGGTCGACGACGAACTGGTCCATCGCGATCCGCCCCGCGACCGTACGCCACTTGCCGTCGACCAGGACGGGCCCGGCCGAGGAGGCGTGCCGCGGGATGCCGTCCGCGTAACCGAGCGGCACCAGGCCGAGGGTGGTCTCGCCCGGGGTGGTGTAGCGGTGCCCGTAACTGACACCGTGCCCGCCCGGTACGTGCTTCACCAGGGCCAGCGAGGCCGACAGGGTCATCACCGGCCGCAGCCCGAAGTCGGCCGGGGAGCCCACCTCGGGGATGGGCGAGATGCCGTAGAGGGCGATCCCGGTGCGTACGAGGTCGAAGTGGGACTCGGGGAGGGTGAGCGTGGCCGGCGAGTTGGCGATGTGCCGCACTTCCGGCCGTACGCCCTGCTCCTCGGCGTACGTCACCATCTCCCGGAAGCGGGTGAGCTGGGCGGCGTTGGCGGGATGCCCGGGCTCGTCGGCGCAGGCGAAGTGCGACCACAGCCCGGTGACGCGGATCAGCCGCTCGGCCTCGGCCCGCAACGCCTCGCCGACCAGGCCGGCCCAGTCCTCCCCCGGCTGGCAGCCGCCCCGCCCGAGCCCCGTGTCGGCCTTGAGCTGAACGCGTGCGGGCACACCGGCCTGCCGAGCCGCCTCGACGGCCTCCCGCAGCGCCCACATCCCGCTGACCGAGACATCCAGGTCCGCCTCGACGGCCTCACGCCAGGGCCCGCCGGGCGTCCACAGCCAGCACATGATCCGTACGTCCGCCGGCAGCCCGGCCGTCGCCCGCAGCGCGAGCGCCTCCTGAGGCGTGGCCGTCCCCAGCCAGTCCGCCCCGGCCGCGACCGCAGCGCGGGCGCATGCCGCAGCCCCGTGCCCGTACCCGTCGGCCTTCACCACGGCCATGAGGGCCGCGCCCGGCGCGAGGGCACGCAGGGTCCGCACATTGGCCCGCAACGCGGCCAGGTCGATCTCGGCGCGGGCCCGCAGGGTCGCGGTCCGCGCGGCTGCTCTCTCACTCATCGCCGCCCAGTCTCTCAGAGCCCCCCAACCCTCCCCGAGCCACCGACCCCGGACGGGCCCACATCCGGGCGGCCACGCCGCCCAGAGGGATGCAAGACGACGGCCCAGCCCGGCACCGGGGCACCCCCTCTCCAGGGGCGCAGCCCCGCAAGGGTGCAGGGACACACTCCCCGCCCCCCAACCGGCGTGCAAGGGCCCCCCGCAGGGGTGCAGGGGACGCAGCCCCCACCGAGGTCCAGGGGCGGGGCCCCTGGCGGGGGTGCAGGACGCACGGCCCCTACCGCGGTCGAAAGGGCGCAGCCCCCACCGGGGTCCAAGGAGCGCACTCCCCGCCGGGGTTCAAGGGGCGCAGCCCCTGGCGGGGCCAAAGGGGTGCAGCCCCACCGGGGGTGCAGGGCGCACGGCCCCCACCGGGGTCCAGGGCACGCAGCCCCCGCCCCGGTCCAAGGGGCGCAGCCCCCACCGGGGTCCAAGGAGCGCACTCCCCGCCGGGGTCCAAGGGGCGCAGCCCCTGGCGGGGTCGAAGGGGCGCAGCCCCTGGGGGATGGGAATGGGTAGGGGCGGCGGGGGCGAGAAACACCCGCCGCACCCCCACCCACCGGCACCCAGCCCCGCACCTCAACCCACCAACCGCCCGGCCCCCTCACCCCCGCACAACGTCCCGCCAGGCCCCCGGAACCGCCTCAGCCACATCATGTGCCCCCACCGGCGCCCCATCCGCCGCGAACCTCCCGGCCAGCCCATGCAGATACGCCCCCACACTCCCCGCATCCACCGCCGAAAGCCCCGCCGCCAGCAACGACCCCGCCAGCCCCGACAGCACGTCCCCGCTCCCCGCCGTGGCCAGCCAGGACGTCCCCGTCGGATTCACCCGCACAGCCCCGCCCCCCGAGTCCCCCACCAGCGTCGTGGAGCCCTTCAGCAGCACCGTCGCCCCGTACCGCCCCGCCAGCTCCCGCACCGAGGCCAGCCGCGCCCCCTCGACCTCCTCCCGGCTCACCCCCAGCAACGCCGCGGCCTCCCCGGCATGAGGGGTCATCAGCGTCGGCGCCGTACGCCCCCGCACCGCCCCGGCCTCCGCCAGCCGCAACCCGTCCGCGTCGATCAGCACCGGCACATCCGCCGCCAGCACCTCCGCCACGGTCGCCGCGTCGTCCCCGGCCCCCGGCCCGACGACCCACGCCTGCACCCGCCCCGCCCGCCTGGGCCCCTGGTCGGACACCAGCGTCTCGGGGAACCGGGCGATCACGGCCTGCCCGGCGGGCCCGACGTACCGCACGGCCCCGGCCCCGCCCCGCAACGCCCCCGCCACGGCGAGCACCGCCGCCCCGGGGTACCGCGCGGACCCGGCGGCGATCCCGACGACCCCCCGCCGGTACTTGTCGCTCTCCGCGGCGGGCACCGGCAGCAGCCGCGCCACATCGACGTGCTGCAGCGCCTCCAACTCCGGCTCCCGCGGCAGCTCCAGCCCGATGTCGACCAGCCGCACCGACCCCGCGTACTCCCGCGCGGGATCGATCAGCAACCCCGGCTTGTGCGTCCCGAACGTCACCGTCAGATCGGCCCGCACCGCGACCCCGTGCACCTCCCCCGTGTCGGCATCGACCCCACTCGGCAGGTCGACGGCGACGACAGCGGCCCGTGACCGCTCCGCCGCGGCGGCCAGCGGCACCGCGTCCGGACGCAGCCCGCCCTTGCCGCCGATCCCGACGATGCCGTCCACCACGAGATCGGCCCGCTCGACCAACTTCTCGGCGGCACCGGTCCCCACGGCGACGCCCCCCGCCCGCCGCAACGCCGCGAGCCCCCCGGCATGAGCCCGCTCCGGCGCGAGCAGCACCGCCGTGACGCCCGCACCGCGCCGCGCCAGCCGGGCGCCGGCGTAGAGCGCGTCGCCGCCGTTGTCGCCGCTGCCGACCAGCAGCACCACCCGGCTGCCGTACACCCGCCCGAGCAGATCCGCGCAGGCGGCGGCGAGCCCGGCCGCCGCCCGCTGCATCAACGCCCCTTCCGGAAGCCGCGCCATCAGCTCCCGCTCAGCCGTCCTGACCGTCTCCACGCTGTACGCAGTACGCATGCCGTCGAGTCTCCCGCACGGCCGCCTCCGTATGTCACCGACGACGAACGGCGTCACATCCGGCGTCACATCCGCCGTCACATCGCGACGTCACATCCATTGACGCTTTGCCGTGCCTTTGCCAAACTCACGGCCCCCCACAGGTGAATCGATTCACTCGAATCGTTTCGACAGACGACCGGAGGACCCACCCCCATGGGACCCAGAGCCGCACTCCCCACCCGCAAGCCCGCAGGTACGACCGTGGCGGCCGCCGTCGCCCTCCTCACCGCCGCCGGCGCCCTGACGGCACCTGCCACCGCCACCGCCGCCCCTCCGCAGGCGGCCGCCGCCTGCGGCGAGGGCATGTACCAGGCGGAGGCGGTGCTCAGCGGCAGCACCTGGACGGCCCGGCGCGGCGGCAGCACTGTCTACACGGGCACCGACATGCGCGCCGCCGTCCAGGCTGCCGTCAACAGCCTGACGTCCGGCCGCACCGCCAAGGAACGGGTGGTGGTACGCGGTTCGGGCTCGGTCTCCGCCGGCTCCCGCATCTCCCTCCCGAGCTACACCGTGCTCGACGTCTGCGGCACCATCAACGTCACCGGCACCGGATCCGGCGACCAGGCACCGGTCTACTCCCGGGGCACCCGCGACGTGGAGGTCCAGCACCTCAACCTCACCGGCACGCCGCTCTACGGCGTCTTCCTGCGCAACGTCCAGAACGTCGTCCTGGGCCAGATCGACATGCGCCTGTCGCGCGGCCTCGGCGTCCGCATCGACAACCGCGGCGACACCAGCCAGTGGACGAAGAACGTCCGCATCGACAACGTGTACGTCTCCGGCGCCTCCAGCCACGCGGTGGAGACATACGGCGTCGACGGCCTCACCATCGGCACGGTGACGGCCCGTAACGTGGGCGAGTCCGGCCTGCTGCTCAACCAGACCATCAACGCCCGCGTCACCAAGGTGGACGCCGAGAACGCGGGCACCGGCACCGGTTACGCCGCCTTCCGCATGGCCAACCGCAACGGCCGGGTCGGCAGCGGCTACCCCACCAACATCCGGGTCGGCGAGGTCATCGCCCGCGGCGGCGGACGCGGCGTGTTCTGCGTCTCGGAGAGCGGCGGGGCGGTCATCGACAAGGTGACCCTCAGCAACACCGGCAACAACTCGATCCTGATCGAGAACTGCTACAACGTGAACCTCGCCGCCCAGAGCGGCACCGTCACGGGCGGCGGCGAGATCCGGCTCGCGGCACGCTCGGAGTTCCCGAACAACAAGGACATCACCGTCCAGAACCTGACGGTCACCAACTCGGCCATCAGGGAGAGCCCCTGCGGCGAGAACACCACCTTCCGCAACATCACCCGGGTCAACACCAGCCAGTCCATCTGCTGACGCTCGGTAAGGGGATGGGCCTCGGCGGTCCTCACCCCTCGGCGATGACGACCGCCGAGGCCACCCCCGCATCATGACTCAGCGACAGATGCCAGGACCGCACCCCCAGTTCCGCCGCCCGCTCCGCCACCGTCCCGGTCACCCGCAACCGCGGCTGCCCACTGTCCTCGACGTACACCTCGGCATCCGTCCAGTGCAGCCCGGGCGGGGCACCGAGCGCCTTGGCGAGCGCCTCCTTGGCGGCGAACCGCACGGCGAGCGAGGCAACGCCGCGCCGCTCCCCGCTGGGCAGCAGCAACTCGCTCTCCCGGAACAGCCGCCGGACGAGCCCGGGCGTACGCTCCAGCGACTCCGCGAACCGCTCGATCTCCGCCACGTCGATGCCGACCCCGATGATGCTCATGCCGAGCACCCTACGGCCGCGGACCGAGCCGGGGATCAATTGCCGGGCTGACTGTCACACCATGCTGCTAACCTGCGGCGACTTCACTCGTACAGCACACGCGTACGACAGATCAGCCACATCGATGGATCGTCAGCCACGGCGACCGCCCTGGGGGGCCGGTCGGCGCGCCGTGCACGGGGAAACGCCAGGGGGGCGCGAGCGTGAGCAGGACCAGCGGCGGCAGAACCGCCACCGGGCCGGGACCGAGTACCGACCCGTTCGACAACCTGCCGGAACTCGCCGCGCTGCGCACCGCCGCGCAGGCCCGCGACTGGGCCGGCACCCAGGCGTTCTTCGCCGGCCTCGACTCGGCCGACAAGGTCTCCTTCGCCTCCGGGCTGCTGGCCGACATGGCCGGGGTCGAGCACTACCTGGAGCAGGCCGCGGCGGCACGGCCCGGCGATCCGCTGCCGCGCACGCTGCTCGCCGAGCGGTACATCCGCATCGGCTGGGAGATCCGCAGCAGCCTGCGCGCCGAGCACGTCTCACGCGAGCAGTTCGACCAGTTCCACGCCTGGCTGCGCAAGGCCGAGCAGCTGCTGATCGAGGTGTGCGCCGAGCAGCCGGGGTACGCCCCCGCCTGGACCGCCCGTCTGATCACCGCGCGCGGCCTGCAGCTGGGACAGTCCGAGGCACGCCGCCGCTACGACCGCCTGTCGGCACGTCACCCGCACCACTACCGCGCCCAGTCACTGCTCCTGCAGCAGCTGTGCCCCAAGTGGGGCGGTTCCTGGGAGGCCGCGCACGGCTTCGCACGGGAGTGCGCGAGTGCCGCCCCGGACGGCTCGGACGCGGGTGTCCTGGTCGCCGACGCGCACATCGAGCACTGGCTGGACCTGGACAGCGGCGAGGACACGGCCTACATGCGGGGTCTGCCGGTCCGCGACGACCTGCGACACGCCGCCGAGGTCTCGGTGCTGCACCCCGGCCACCGGCCCGGCTGGGAGTGGATCGGCGCGCACAGCACCTTCGCCATGGCCTTCTCCCTCGGCGGCCACCGCGAGGACGCGGCCCGGCACTTCGCGGCCCTCGGCGACAGGGCCACCGAGTACCCGTGGGCGTACCTGCCCGACTGGCGGAACCAGTTCGCGAAGTTCCGCAAGGCCGCCCTGGCCACACTCTGAGGGGGGACGACACATGACCACCGAACTGCACGACGCCACCGGCCTCGCCGCCCTCGACGGGCTGGTCTCCCACACCACCACGCAGGGCGTTCCCACGCTGTACGCGCCCCGGCCCGGCGAGATCACCGCGGGCCTGTTCTTCCGCGTGGGACGCGCCGACGAGACCCTCGCCACGGCCGGGATCACCCACCTCGTCGAGCACCTCGCGCTGTACCGCCTCGGCCTGTCCGACCTGCACTACAACGGCGCCACGGCGAACGCCTACACCCTCTTCCACGTCACCGGCAGCGAGGAGGAGGTCGTGACCTACCTCAACACCGTCTGCGCGGGCCTGCGCGACCTGCCGCTGGAGCGGCTGGAGACGGAGAAGGAGATCCTGCGCACGGAGGCCGCCGGGCGGGGCGGCGGCCCCCACTCCCAGATGCCGCTGTGGCGTTACGGCGCCCAGGGCTACGGCCTGTCCAGCTACGACGAGCTGGGCACCTGGGGCCTGACGCCCGAGCAGGTACGTCACTGGGCCGCGACCCGCTTCACGCGGGAGAACGCGGTGCTGTGGATCACCAGCGACCACGTGCCCGACGGCCTCGACCTCACCCTGCCCGCCGGCACGCGCGTCCCGGCGCCCGCCCCGACGAGCGCACTGCCCGTCACACCGGCCTACATCCACGGCGACGACGGCCATGTCGTCCTCACCTCCGTCGTGCCCCGCTCGACCGCCGCCGCGGTCTTCGCCGAGGTGCTCGGCCGCGCGCTGTTCCAGGACCTGCGCCAGGAGGGAGGCCTCTCCTACACGGCGGAGGCCGACTACACCCCGCGCGACGCCGGCTTCGCCACCCTCACGGCGTACGCGGACGCGCTGCCGAAGAAGCAGGACGCGGTGGTGGGCGGCTTCGTCGACACCCTCGCGCGGCTGCGGGCGGGCCGCATCGAGCAGTCCGAACTGGACTCGGCGCGCGGCAAGTTCCTGAAGGTGTACGACGCTCCCGACCTGGGCGCCGCCGCCCTGCCCGGGTACGCCCTGAACCTGCTGCTCGGCCACCGGATGCTCAGCCCCGAGCAGCACAAGGCCGAACTGGCGGCCGTGACGCTCGCCGACCTGCGCGCGGTGGCCCGCGAGGTGTGGGCGGGCGCCCTGCTCCAGGTGCCGAGCCGGGGCGCCGACTGGGCGGGCTTCACTCTCGCCCCGCAGTACTCACAGGACGTGGTCACCGGCACCCGGCACCCGTCCCTGGAGGACGACCGGGTCACGCTGGTCATCGGCACCGAGGGCGTCAGCCTGAGCACGCCGGGCGGCCCGGTCACCGTCCGCTACGACGCCGTGGCGGCGATGACCGCACGCCCCGACGGCGCCCGCGCGCTGACCGGCCTGGACGGCTTCACGGTCTCGGTGGAGCCGACGCTGTACCGGGGGGTGACGGCGGAGCGGATCGCGGCGATCGACGCGGCCGTGCCGCACGCCGCGGTGGTCCCGATGCCCGCCCGCGAGCCGGAACGCATCCCGCAGCCACGCAAACGGCCCCGTCCGGCGGATCCCTCCGCCGGCCGACGGAGGAAGGCGGCCTGGAGCGCCCGTGGCTGGACCGCCGCCGTCGTCCTGCTGGCCACGCTGGCCGTGGCGTGGCCGATGCTCGGCGGATACCTCATCGTCGACCGGATCAGCGAGGGCCGTGTGCCGCCCCTGCCGGGCGTGTTCGGCATCGGCGTACTGGAGTACACCCTGATCCGCTGCACCAGGACGGCGAACCAGCGCCGCAAGCTCGCCCGGACAGTCGCGTAAGGCCGTCCACCGGGCCCGTCAGGGCCCTCCTCGAAGCGACCTCAACACCACCGAACAGGGGCCCCGCGCACCATGACCGCCACGGTAACCGCAGTCAGCAGCAACAGCGAGTACTCCTTCACCAAGCCCAACCGCCCCAGCATCACCCTGCTGGCCGGCCTGGGAGTCGAGGGAGACGTACACGCCGGTGTCACCGTCAAGCACCGCTCCCGGGTCGCGCAGGACCCGACACAGCCGAATCTGCGTCAGGTGCACCTCATCCACGAGGAGCTCTTCGCCGAAGTGGGCGGCCGGGGATTCACCGTCGCTCCGGGCGAACTCGGCGAGAACATCACCACCAGGGGCATCGACCTGCTCGCCCTGCCGGTGGGGACGCTGCTGCACATCGGCGACGAGGCCGTCGTGGAGGTCACCGGCCTGCGCAACCCCTGCCTGCAGATCGACACCTTCCAGGACGGCCTGCTGAAGCAGGTCGTCGGCCGCGACGAGGCCGGGAACATCGTGCGCAAGGCCGGGATCATGAGCGTCGTACGGGTGGGCGGCGTGGTGCGTCCCGGCGACCCGATCGCCGTGAAGCTCCCGGACGGGCCGCACCGCCCCCTGGAACGGGTCTGACCCCGTCCCTTTGTCCCCTGTCCCCTGTCCCCTACTCCACCGTCACCGACTTCGCCAGGTTCCGGGGCTGATCCACCTCGTTCCCGCGCGCCGTCGCCAGCTCGCACGCGAACACCTGCAACGGCACCGTGGCCACGAGCGGCTGGAGCAACGTCGGCGTGGCGGGGATCCGGATCAGATGGTCGGCGTACGGGGCGACCGTCTCGTCGCCCTCCTCCGCGATCACGATCGTGCGCGCACCGCGGGCCCGGATCTCCTGGATGTTGGAGACGATCTTGTCGTGCAGCACGGACCGCCCGCGCGGCGACGGCACGACCACCACCACGGGCAGGTCCTCCTCGATCAGCGCGATCGGCCCGTGCTTCAGCTCGCCGGCCGCGAAGCCCTCGGCGTGCATGTAGGCGAGCTCCTTGAGCTTCAGGGCGCCCTCCAGCGCGACCGGATACCCGACGTGCCGCCCCAGGAACAGCACGGTGCCCTTGTCAGCGAGGGAACGCGCCAGCTCCCGCACCGGCTCCATGGTCTCCAGGACCCGCTCCACCGCCCCGGCGATGCTCGACAGGTCCCGGATCACCGCCTGGATCTCGTCACCCCACTTGGTGCCCCGCACCTGCCCCAGGTACAGGGCGACCAGGTAGCACGCCACCAACTGCGTCAGGAACGCCTTGGTCGAGGCGACGGCCACCTCCGGCCCCGCGTGCGTGTACAGCACCGCATCCGACTCGCGGGGGATGGTCGAACCGTTGGTGTTGCAGATGGCGAGCACCCTGGAGCCCTGCTCACGGGCGTGCCGCAGGGCCATCAGGGTGTCCATGGTCTCGCCGGACTGCGAGATGGCGATGACCAGGGTCCGCTGGTCGAGGATCGGGTCCCGGTAGCGGAACTCGCTGGCCAGCTCCACCTCGCACGGGATGCGGGTCCAGTGCTCGATGGCGTACTTGGCGATCAGGCCGGCGTGGAACGCCGTACCGCACGCCACGATGACGACCTTGTCGATCTCCCGCAGCGCCCCCGGAGGGATCCGCACCTCGTCCAGGGTCAGCGAGCCGGAGCCGTCGATGCGGCCCAGCAGCGTATCGGCGACCGCCTTGGGCTGCTCGGCGATCTCCTTGAGCATGAAGTAGTCGTAGCCCCCTTTTTCCGCCGCCGACGCGTCCCAGTCGACGTGGTAGGACCTGACCTCCGCCGGGCGGCCGTCGAAGCCCGTCACCGTCACCGCGTCCCGGCGCAGCTCCACCACCTGGTCCTGACCCAGCTCGATCGCCGACCGCGTGTGCTCGATGAACGCGGCGACGTCCGAGGCGAGAAAGGCCTCGCCCTCTCCCACGCCCACCACGAGCGGCGAGTTCCGCCGCGCCCCCACGACCACATCGGGCTCGTCCGCGTGCACCGCGACCAGCGTGAACGCGCCCTCCAGCCGCCGGCACACCAGCCGCATCGCCTCCGCGAGGTCCGCGCAGGAGGAGAACTCCTCGGCGAGCAGATGGGCCACGACCTCGGTGTCGGTCTCCGAGGCCAGCTCATGGCCTCGCTCCTCCAACTCGGCCCTCAGCAGAGCGAAGTTCTCGATGATGCCGTTGTGCACGACCGCGACGCGCCCCGCGTTGTCGATGTGCGGATGGGCATTGGTGTCCGTCGGCCCGCCGTGCGTGGCCCACCGCGTGTGCCCGATGCCCGTCGTCCCCGTCGGCAAGGGCCTGCCGTCCAGTTCCTTCTCCAGGTTGAGCAGCTTCCCGGCCTTCTTCGCCGCGGCGAGCCCGCCGTCCGCGAGCACGGCGACGCCGGCCGAGTCGTAGCCCCGGTACTCCAGCCGCTTCAGCCCGGCCATCACGACCTCAAGCGCCGACTGCGACCCCACGTATCCCACGATTCCGCACATGGGGCGCAGCCTACGTCCCGTCCGTCGCCCGATTCCGGCACTGCGTGCCCGAAATCGGAAATTCCCACCGGCGCACGCAGGCGGAGCGGACACGTCCGCTCCGCCGATCGATTTCGGTCATCTTTTCCCGGCGCCACCCGCCACTCCCTCACCCTCGAACACAGGAAACACACAGAACGCCCCTGGTGTGTGAGGGAATCGTGCAGTCCGGAAGGAGTTACCCGTCGGTAGGAGGTTTCGCGCCACCCCCTCCGGCCCCCCACGCCGCCCCTTTCCGAGCCTGTCGGCGTATGCCTAAGGTTGCGCCGCGCCTGACCGGATCTGACCAATCCGTCATCGCGCATGTCCATCAGCGACCGGGGGAACAGCGTCGCCACGGGGAGGGGCGCGTCGCGCTATCGCAGTACCTGCCATCCGTGCGTCCCATGCCGGACAGCTCCTGCCGTTCCTGACGCCACGACGGCCAAGCGATCCTTCTCGGCTCCTGAGAGCCTCATCGCCTTGAGTCTCCAACGGCTGATTTCCGGTCACCTTCTCCGTCATGAAGGGGATGCACCTTTGCGTTCCAGACCACCAGCGTTCTTCAGACCCGGGCCAGAGCGATCCGGGCTCTCCGCCCGGGCCGTTCCGCTCCTCCTCTCCGTCGCGGTCGTCGCGGGCCTGGCCGCCCGCCCGGATCTGCCCGGCCGGCCCTCCGTGGACAGGGCCGAGCCGGTGGCCGACTCGTACGACTGGTTCGAGGACACGGCCGCCGAGCAGTTGCGGCAGGACCAGTGCCTGATGGCCGACGTGCTGCGCCTGGGCGGACCGTACATGGCCGCGACCGCGCAGGACGGCCTCAACCAGCCCCCGGACAAGCTGCATGCGCTGGCCAACCGGCAGCACTGGGAGGACACCCCGCTCGCCGCGGCGTATCAAAAGGACCGGGACGCGGCGACCAAGGAGGGGGCCGCCCTCCAGGCCCTGAGCGAGGGATGGAAGAAGCCTCTTGACGGGCTGGAGACTCCAGCCGGTTTCACGGTGGCCGATTTCCATTGGCCGCCGGGCACCAGCAACGACGGCAAGGAGGACTTCCACTCCCAGACCGGCCTGACCAAGTGGATCAGCGACCGGTTCTGGAAGAGCGAGAGCGACTTGTACGCCGACCCCACGCCCGAGGCGGACGAAGCGACGGTCAAGGCCGTCACATCCCTCGGCACTCCGCTCTACGGCAAGGATCCCGACCCGGGTCTTCCCGGGGACGAGTGGAACCGCGCGCTCGCCGAGCGGGACGGATTCCAGCACCTGTCGGACTGGAAGCTGGAGCCCACGGGTGCGGACAACGCCCGTATCTTCCTGGCCTCCGGAGGCTTCCCCCGTACGGCTCCCCAGCCGGGCACGGCCGAGTACCGCATCGCGGTCGAGGACCTGAAGTCCCGCTTCGCCTCGTGCGCGTGGCGTGACCCGATCGACCCGAACAAGGTACTGGGCACCGTCTCCACCGTCGCCGCCACCGAGTGGCAGCAGGAGATCTCCTCGCAGGCCACCCAGCGCAACCGGATCCTGACGGCGAACAAGGACGCCACCAAGGCCCTCGCCTCCGGAGCGAAGGCCCTCGGCGAGATGCTCGGCCACTCGTGGATCGCCGACCGTCTCGCCCGCTGGCAGGACTACTGGTCCGCGGGCGGGATCGGCTACGTCGGCGACGCTCCGACGGTGATCGAGGCGTACGGCGCGAAGGGCAAGTGCCTGGACGCCGCGGGCGCCGGCAAGACCAACGGCACAGCCGTCCAGCTCTACACGTGCAACGGCTCGGCCGCGCAGAAGTGGGAGGTGTACGGCGACGACAAGGGCCTCCACCTTCGCAACGTCAACGCGCTGAAGTGCGTGGACGTGTCCGGGACCGGCTCGGCGAACGGCACGAAGATACAGCTCTGGACGTGCAACAGCTCTCCGGCACAGACGTGGGAGTACGACATCCGTGCCACCACGAGCCTGAAGAACGTCGGCACGGGCAAGTGCCTGGACCTGCGGACGTACGACAACGGCCAGGACTCGCGGCTGTGGACGTGCACCGGCACCAACCCGCAGAAGTTCACCGTCAAGCCGTCCGGCCACAACGGCACCGTTCCTCCGGCGGCCCAGTTCACCAAGGCGAATGCCGGTATCGCCGCCGCCCGGGCCGGCGCGAAGAAGCAACTCGACGCCCTCAAGGTGCAGTTGGCTGCGGCGCAGAAGGCCGCAACCACCAGTGACGCGGCCGAGCAGGCCGCCTACGCGGTCGCGGACGCGGCCGGCGCGCCGCGCGGCCGTGGCCTGCTGGTCGGCCAGCAGAAGGCCCAGGTCACCAAGGGCGCGGCAGCCGCGCTGGAGGCGATGGTGAAGGCCGGCGAGACCGCCGAGGCCGCCACCCGCGCGTCCGCCGGTGACAGCCAGACCATCGCGCAGCGTGCGCTCGCCCAGGCCGCGCAGGCCAAGGCGGAGTTCCGCAAGGAAGCGGCACACGCGGCCGAGTTGCAGGCGAAGGCCGCCGCGGACGCGGCCAAGGTGCACCGCGACAACGCCAAGAAGGACAAGGAGACCGCGGAGGCCAAGCTCACCGAGGCTCTGAAGGCCGAGGGCGACGCGAAGGCAGCCGCCGCCGAGGCCCACGCCGAGCGGCTCGCGGCGGAGGCCGAGGAGAAGACGGCGAAGGCGGAGAAGGAGACCGCCGCCGCCAAGCAGGCCGAGGCAGCGCAGCACCGGAAGAACGCCGAAGCCGAG
>NZ_JANUQM010000029.1 GCF_030386795.1 Streptomyces sp. S.PNR 29 | reverse complement strand
CCCGCCAAGCCCCACGTGGTGGGTTCGGCGAGCGGGAACCCGCCCTGCGGCCTCGTTCAAGACCTGCGTCGATCCCCGGCTCTCCGACTACAGACCACCACCACGATCACGCCCCGGAGGTCCCACTGGATCGGACCCGGGCCATCACCTGGTCGGCCAGCTCCTGCGGAGTCAACTCGCCGTCCAGGAACACCGTTTCGCTGGGCAGGGCGTCGGCCGCGGCAATGCACGACTCGATCCTGTCCTTGCACCAGCGCCGCACCCGTTCGTCCTGCTCGGGGTGGTCCGGGGTGAAGCTCCGGCCGTCGATCCGCTTCTCCAGGACCTCTCGGGAGACCTTGAGGAAGAAGTGGTGAACGCCGATGCCCGCGTCCTTCAGCGCGCTGAAGATCTCATCGACATAGCCGGGGTTGACCAAGGTCATCGGGACCAGGACCGGACGGTGGTACTCCTCGACCAGCCCCACCGCCAGGTCGGCCACCTGGCGCCGCCACAACCGAAGATCCTGGAAGTCGCCGGTCGGCACCTCCACGATCTGCCGCAGCAGATAGCCGACCATCTCCGGGTCATGGACCAGCGCCTCCGGCCAGCGCGGACGCAACTCGTCCACCAGCGTGCTCTTACCGCTGCCGAACGCACCGTTCACCCAAATGATCAACGCGATCCTCCCCGGGGGCCGAATACCATGGGCAGAATATGCGCGACACGCTTCAGGTCGCGGCCGTCTCGTACTGCGGCCGACCGGTGGTGCGGTAGGTCTGGATCGTGAGCCCCTTCGGGGTGGACTGCAAGTCGACCAGCTCAAGTCCGATGTCCGGGCCGGTGGCGGGGAAGAGCCGCGTGCCCTGACCGACGACCACGGGATAGGTGAGCAGTACGATCTCGTCGACCAGCCGGCGGTCGAGCAGCCAGCGGATCAGGGTGCCGCTGCCCCACACTTGCAGCTCACCGCCCGGCTCCGCCCTCAGCCGGCCGATGGCGCCCGCGACGTCACCGGACAGGACGGTCGTGTTCGCCCATCGCGGGTCGGTGAGCGGGTCGAGGCGACGTACTTGGGCCGGGTGTTCAACGCCTCTCCGACGGGATTTCCCGGATCCATGCCTGCTCCCCAGGAGTCGGCGAAGATCTCATAGGTCCGCCGACCGAACAGAAACGCGTCGGCGCGCTGGAAAGCCTGGCTGATGAACGTCGAGGCCGCGTCGTCGAGCAGGGGCGGGGCCCATCCGAAGCGCTGGAAGCCGCCGCTGCCGTCCTCGTCCGGCGCGCCGGCTTCGCACCTGCTCCCCGCATGAATCCGCCGATGCCCCTGCGTCACTCCGTCGACGGAGACGTTCGTGACGGTCGCCAGTTTCATGGTCGCAGTTCCCTTCGCGCTCGGGTCGTCGTTCGGTACGACCGGACCGCGGCGCCGATCTCATCGGTCGTGCGCGGATCTGCCGCGCCCCGCGCGGCGACAGCCGCAGGGTACTGCCGCGGTTCCGCGATGCTGACCGTCCTGCTTCCCAGCAGGCACGGCCGAGCCCGCACTCAAACGGTCTGCTCGCGGTGGAGAAGCGGGCGCAGGGCCTCGATGACGCTCGGGTCGTCCACCGTGGACGGGATGGGTTCGTCCAGCCCGTCGGCGATACCGCGCATCGTCTTGCGCAGGATCTTGCCCGAGCGGGTCTTGGGCAGGGCGGCCACGACGGCGACGTCCTTGAGGGAGGCGACGGCGCCGATGCGCTCGCGTACGAGCTGGACCAGTTCGGCCTCCACCTCCCCGGGGTCGCGGGCGGTGCCCGCCTTCAGGACGACGAAGCCGCGCGGGACCTGTCCTTTGAGGGCGTCCTGGACACCGATCACGGCACACTCGGCGACGTCGGGGTGAGCGGCCAGGGCTTCTTCCATGCTGCCGGTGGACAGCCGGTGTCCGGCGACGTTGATGACGTCGTCGGTGCGGCCCATGACGTACACGTAGCCGTCCTCGTCGATGTGCCCGCTGTCGCCGGTGAGGTAGTAGCCGTCGTAGGCGGAGAGATACGAGGCGACGAAGCGGGCGTCGTCGTTCCACAGGGTGGGCAGCGAACCGGGCGGCAGGGGAAGCTTCACGACGATCGCGCCGTCGACGCCGGGCGGCACGGGCTGTCCGGAAGGATCGAGGACGCGGACGTCCCAGCCCGGCAGTGGACGGGTGGGCGAGCCGGGTTTGACGGGGGCGGCCTCGATGCCGACCGGGTTGGCGACGATCGGCCAGCCGGTCTCCGTCTGCCACCAGTGGTCGATCACCGGGATGCCCAGGAGGGCGCTCGCCCACTGGTAGGTCTCGGGATCGAGGCGCTCACCGGCGAGGAAGAGGTAGCGCAGCCGGGAGAGGTCGTAGTCGGCGGCGAGGGCCCCCTCAGGGTCCTCCTTCCTGATGGCGCGGAAGGCGGTGGGCGCCGTGAACATGGTCTTGACGCCGTGATCGGCGGCGACCCGCCAGAACTGGCCGGCATCCGGGGTGCCGACCGGCTTGCCCTCGTACAGCACGCTCGTGGCACCGGCCAGCAGCGGCCCGTAGACGATGTACGAGTGTCCGACGACCCAGCCGACATCGGACCCGGTGAACATCGTCTCGCCCGGGCCGATGTCGTACACGGCACCCATCGACCAGTGCAGAGCCACGGCACAGCCGCCGCAGTCGCGGACGACTCCCTTGGGTTTCCCGGTCGTTCCCGACGTGTAGAGGATGTACAGCGGGTCGGTAGCCGCCACCGGGAGACAGGCGGCGGGCGGCGCGTCGGCGACCAGGCCGGCCCAGTCGAGGTCGTCCGGCCCCAAGTCGGCCTTCTCCTGCGGTCGTTGCAGGATCACCCGCTTCTCGGGCTTGTGCCCGGCGAGTTCGATCGCGCGGTCCAGCAGCGGCTTGTACGGGATGACACGCTTGCCCTCGATGCCGCAGGAGGCGGACACGACCACCTTGGGGGTGGCGTCGTCGATACGGACCGCGAGTTCGGGTGGGGCGAACCCGCCGAAGACGACGGAGTGGACGGCGCCGATGCGTGCGCAGGCCAGCATCGCGATGGCGGCCTCGGGGACCATGGGCATGTAGATGACCACCCGGTCGCCGTGTGCCACACCGAGCCCGGCGAGTGCCCCGGCGAAGGTCGCCACCTCGTCCCTCAGCCGCCTGTAGGTGTAGGTGCGACGAGTGCCGGTCACCGGGGAGTCGTAGACGAGGGCCGGTTGTTCGCCTCGGCCTGCCTCCACATGCCGGTCCACCGCGTTGAAGCAGACGTTGAGCCGGCCGTCCGGGAACCAGCGGTAGAAGGGTGCGCCCGAGGAGTCCAGGGCACGGGACGGCGCCACCTCCCAGTCGATGCCTTCCGCCGCCCGCAGCCAGAAGCTCTCCGGATCTTCGAGGCCGGCGCGGAAGACGTCCTCGTACATTCCCATCGTGCTCTCCTTGACCAGAGTCGTGGTGGCCTGCCTGCTCCCGTGTCACATGTTGATCATGTGGCCGGCCAAGCCGTGCACGGCCTCCTTGACCGCCTCACCCAGGGTGGGATGTGCGTGTACGTTGCGGGCGACCTCGTGGACGGTCAGGTCCCACTGCTGGGCCAGCGTCAGCTCGGGCAGCAGCTCCGTGACGTCGGGGCCGATCAGGTGGCCGCCGATGAGCTCACCGTGGGTCGCATCGCTGATCAGTTTCACGAAGCCGGTGGTGTCGCCCAGGCCGTGCGACTTGCCGTTGGCGGTGAAGGGGAACTTCGCCACCTTGACGTCGTGGCCGAGATCCCGGGCCTGGGCCTCGGTGTAGCCGAAACTGGCGATCTGGGGCTGGCAGTAGGTGGCGCGCGGGATCATCACGTAGTCGAGCTCCATGGTCTCCGCGTCCGCGAGGGTCTCGGCGGCGATGATGCCCATCGCCTCCGCGGCGTGCGCGAGCATCAGCTTGGCCGTCACGTCGCCGATCGCGTAGAGGTGGGGAACGGAGGTACGGCACCGGCCGTCGACCTCGATCGCTCCGCGTTCGGTGACCTTCACGCCGGTGTTCTCCAGGCCGTAGCCGGTGACGTTCGGCTGGAAGCCGAGCGCCTGGAGGACCTTGTCGGCCTCCAGCACCTGCTGGGAGCCGTCCTGGGCGGTGACGGTGACCCGGACCCGGGGGCCGGACTCGTCGATGGCGTCGACGCGGGTGGAGGTGAGCACGTCGATGCCGAGCCTGCGGTACTGCTTGGCGAGCTCGGCGGAGACCTCGGCGTCTTCCAGGGGCGTGACGCGGTCCAGGAACTCTACGATCGTCACCTTGACGCCGTAGTTGTGCAGCACGTAGGCGAACTCCACGCCGATCGCCCCGGCACCGGCGATGACGATCGACTGCGGGAGGTCCTCGGCGAGGATCTGCTCCTCGTACGTCACCACGCGCGCGCTGCGCTTGGTGCCCGGCAGCAGCTTCGGCGTGGCTCCGGTGGCGATGATGCAGTGCTCGAAGCCGATGGTGCGGGTGTCGCCGTCATAGCCGGCCACCTGCAGGGTGTGCGGGTCGAGGAAGGTGCCGCGTCCGTTGAACTCCGTGATGTCGTTCTTCTTCATCAGGTAGTGGACGCCCTTGACCCGGCCGTCCGCCACCTTGCGGCTGCGGCGGAACGCCTCTCCGTAGTCGAAGGTGACCTGACCGTCCACCTTGATGCCGAAGGTCTTCGCCTCACGCGTGAAGATGTGCGCCAGCTCCGCGTTGCGCAGCAGGGCCTTGCTGGGGATGCACCCCACGTTCAGGCAGACACCGCCCCAGTACTTCTCCTCGACGACAGCCACGCGTTTGCCCAGCTGAGCGGCGCGGACTGCGGCGACGTAGCCGCCGGGGCCGGCTCCGAGGACGACGACGTCGAAGTGCTCGCCCTGCTCGTCCATGAAACTTCCTCTCTGCGGACCGGGAGACCATGACCATCATCCCTCCCCCGGCACGTGTCCGCCCGGACACGCCGGGCGGAGGGCCCGTCGATTCCGGTTCACGCCCGGTTTTCCAGGATCTCGCCGGCTGTGCGGGTCGCGTCCTCGTTCCAGCGGCGCTGTGCCTCCAACTGCGCCCGGTGCCGGGCGATGAGCTGATTCTGGATGCGTACGTCGATGGCGTGCACGGTGCGGACGTAGCCGGTCTGCTGCTTGCAGCGGGCGTCGGCGGTCGCGGTCCGTTTCTCGAGGGCGGAGGGCTCGTCGTGGTCGTGGGACGATCCGTTCATCCGCTCCTTCAGCTCCTGGCGTCGGCGGTCCTCGCCGAGCTCGGCGACCCCGGGGGTCGCGTAGTGGAAGCCCGCTTTGCGCATGCAGGCCGACCACGTCCGGTCCGCCTGCTTCCAGGCGGGAGCCCGCCTCCCCTGCTGAAGGCTCTTGGTCTCCAGGTCCAGGACCGGATCCTTCCGGTCCTGCGGATTCGTCCCGTAGATCGCGCGGTCCGCCTCGCCGAGGCAGCCGCGCTTCGGGATGCGGTGGCCGTGCACGCTCTTCGGATCCTCCCCGACGAACTCGCCGGTGAGCGCGAGGTATTCGGACAGGGTCCAGTTCTTCTCCCGGTAGCGGCGCTCGTAGTCGGCCCGCGCCCCCTGATAGCCGTACCGCGCGGCCTGCAAGGGGTCCTGGACGCCGTAACGGAAGTGGTCGGAGGCGTAGAGGGCCAGCGTCACCAAGCCTGTGCCGGCGGGGCGTTGGGGCGCCGCATCCCACGAGGGCGAGGGCCGAGGCGACGGCCGGTAAGAGGGGGGCGGCTGTGCGCATGGGGCCACCTCATCAAGGCCCGGCACAAGCGGACCGTGGTGGAGGCCACACTTCCGGGTCACGGCCGCATCACAGGTCGGGTGCCGGTCAGCCGTTCGCGAGCGGCTCCAGCGGGTCGATCACGGGGTGGGCGAAGCCCCGCGGCGGATCGTCGCGGTCGGGAACCGGTAGCCGGGTACGGAGACGATGCCGGCCCGGGCGAGCGCGTCGAGGCCCTCGGCGACCTGATAACCGGACCGTCCTCGCCGGTCACCAGCCCGGGCGTCGCGCCGTACACCCGCACCTCGTACGGCATGCTCGCACGCGCCGTGAACAGTCCGCCTTCGCATGGGTGGCTGGGCGCGGACCCGGTCGTGGAGCGCCGCGAACCACGACGCGTCTCACAGACTGGTGGACGGCGCATGGCGTATCAGCGCCCAGACGCGCGTGCCGTCGGATTCGCGGTGGATCCCGCAGCGTTCGGCGAGCGCCTCCACCAGCCAGAAGCCCCGGCCGCCCTCGGCGACGCCGTCGTCCTGCGGACCGGCCGGTGCTCGCCACACACCGGTGTCGCAGACCTCGATCCACAGGTGCGCCGGGCAGCGGGCGAGCCGCAGGGTCACCCGGGGGGAGCCGCTGTGGCGGACGGCGTTGGTGACGAACTCCGAGACCACCAGGCCTGCCTCCTCCGCCACCTCACCGCCGAGTTCCCAGGCGGCCAGCCGGGCCCGGGCGAACGCCCTGGCGCGCGCGGCCGCCTGCGTCTCGGTGGGCAGTGTGCAGCAGGCGTACGCCGTTGCGTTCCGTGGACGGTGCACGGCGTCCCGTGTCGTCGGATCCACGCGCTGGTGCGCTCCTCGATGGAGGGCCAGCATGATTCCTCAACTCCCTGCCGCAGGTCCAGATCCTGCGAGGCCGGTGCTCAGACCACGATGAAGGCGTCCAGCCTGCGCGGTCCGTGCACCCCTTCCACTCGGTCCAGTTCGATGTCGCTGGTGGCTGACGGCCCGGACACGAACGTCAGCGGCCGTGCCGGTTCCAGACGGGCCAGGGCTTCCGGTACGGAGGCGACCACCTGCGCGGCCCGCACGACGCACACATGGACGTCGGGTACGAGCGTCAGCGCGCGGCGGCCCTGGCCCGGCCCTCCGTCCAGCACGAGCGTTCCGGTGGTGGCGATGGCGAGGGCCACGGTCGTCACCACCGCCGAGACGCGGTCCAGTTCCGCGACGGACAGGCGGGGCACGTCCGTCAGCACCCGCTCGGGGGGCAGGGCCGACCGCCATGCGGGCGGGAAGCCCTCGGGCACCACCACGGAGCCGCCGCTGCCGGCGGACCGTGCGATCGTGGCGGCCACGTCGCTCCCGGAGACCAGCCGCACCGATGCTCCGTAGTCCGCCAGCCGCGCGGCCAGCAGATCCACGGCCTCGGGCGAACCCGGCGACAGGGGCCCGCCGAGGGAGTAGTCCCGCGAGACCACGGCATCCTCGTCACGCTCGCTCTCGGGGATGTCCCGCAGAGCGTGCCGGATCCTTCGCAGGACCTCGGTCCGTGCGGTCGTCCGTCCCTTGCCACTGAGTACGGTCATGATCGTGTCCTCTTCCACCAGGCGCGGAAACTCTCCGTGGCCGGTACCGGGGCGTCGCGGGCGTCGGTCCACCGGGACAGCGGGCCGGGCAGCCGGCCGACGGGCCCGCGGCGCCCGACCAGCCGCGCGGCCACCGCCCCCGCGCGCTGTGCCGCGGCCAGCCGCCACGGGGCGGAGAGCACCCACCGCGCGGCCGTCATCCCCAGACGTTCCGGACGCGGCACGAGCCGCTCGCGCTGCTGGTCGACGACCCGGGCGCGCAGATGGAGCAGCAACTCCGGTATGTCGATCTTGACGGGGCAGGCCTCGTAGCACGCTCCGCACAGCGTGGAGGCGTACGGCAGGGAGCGGTCCACGTCCGAGGCCGTGCCCCGCAGCTGGGGGCTGAGGACGGCGCCGATCGGGCCGGGGTAGACCGAGCCGTAGGCGTGTCCGCCCACCCGCTCGTAGACCGGGCACACGTTCAGGCACGCGGAGCAGCGGATGCAGTGCAGCGCCTGCCGGCCGACCGGGTCGGCGAGCGCCTCGGTCCGACCACCGTCCAGGAGGATCAGATGGAAGGCGCGGGGTCCGTCGGCGGCTGTGGTGCCGGTCCAGGTGGAGGTGTAGGGGTTCATCCGCTCGCCGGTGGAGGAGCGGGGCAGCAACTGGAGGAAGACCTCCAGGTCCTGCCAGGTGGGTATGACCTTCTCGATTCCGGCCACCGAGATGAGCGTCTCGGGCAGCGTCAGGCACATCCGCCCGTTGCCCTCCGACTCGACCACGACCGCCGTGCCCGTCTCGGCCACCAGGAAGTTGACGCCCGAGACGGCCACCTTGGCGCGCAGGAACTTCTCCCGCAGGTGCCGCCGGGCGGCCTCCGCCAGGTGCCGGGGGTCGTCGTCCAGACCGGCGGGCGCGGGAGCGCCGTAGGCGTCCATCGTCCGCAGGAAGATCTCCCGGATCTCCGCCCGGTTGCGGTGGATGGCGGGCACCAGGATGTGGGAGGGGCGGTCCTGGCCGAGCTGCACGATCAGCTCGGCCAGGTCCGTCTCGTACGCGGCGATGCCGGCGTCGGCCAGCGCGTCGTTCAGCCCGATCTCCTGGGTGGCCATCGACTTGACCTTGAGGACCTCCCGCTCGCCGGTGGCCCGCACGAGGTCCACCACGATCCGGTTCGCCTCCTCTGCGTCACGCGCCCAGTGGACCTGTCCGCCCGCCGCGGTCACCCGCTCCTCCAGCTGCACCAGGTAGCGGTCCAGCCGGCGCAGGGTGCGCTCCTTGACCGCGCGGCCCGCCTCCCGCAGCCGTTCCCAGTCGTCGAGTTCGGCCACGGCGGCGGCCCGCCTGGAGCGGATGGTGGCGGTGGCGTGCGCCAGGTTGCGGCGCAACTGGCTGTCGGCCAGGGCACGTTCCGCGGCGTCCGGGAACGTCGGCATGCCCAGGAACGTCGCGTTCTTCACGGGGTCCTGGTCCTTTCGGTGCGATGGCGGGAGACGGGCACGTGGCGTGCGTCGGCCGGTGTGTCCTCGGTGGATGCGAGGATCTCGGCGAGGTGCAGGGTGCGGACACCGGCGCGCAGCCGGGACAGCGCGCCCCCGATGTGCATCAGGCAGGAGTTGTCGCCGGCGCACAGCACCTCGGCGCCGGTGTTCAGCACGTGCCGCACCTTGTCCGCGCACATGGCCACCGAGGTGTCGGCGTTCTTCAGCGCGAAGGTGCCGCCGAAGCCGCAGCACTGGTCGGCCGCGGGCAGCTCGGCCAGGTCGATGCCGCGCACGGCGCGCAGCAGGGCCAGCGGCCGGTCGCCGACGCCGAGCATGCGCAGCGAGTGGCACGTCGGGTGGTAGGTGACCCGGTGCGGGAAGTACGCCCCGACATCCGTGACGCCCAGGACGTCGACCAGGAACTCCGACAGTTCGTACACGGGCGGGGTGTCCCGGACCGCCGCGGACAGCCGGACATCGTCCGCCATCCGGGCCACCCGTCCGTGGTGTTCACGCACCATGGCGGCGCACGAGCCGGACGGGGTGACGACGGCGTCGTAGCCGGTGAACACCTCGCTGAAGCGCCGCACGAGGGGGACGCACTCGCGCCGGTAGCCGGTGTTGAAGTGCATCTGCCCGCAGCAGGTCTGTTCCCGCGGGAAGTCCACCGCGCAGCCGAGGCGTTCCAGCAGGGTCACCACCGCTCGGCCCGTCGCGGGGAACAGGGTGTCGTTGAAGCAGGTGACGAAGAGCGCGATCCGCATGATTCCTCCGGTGCGCGGACGGGGCGCGTCGGCGCCTCAGGGCAGCATCCAGGCGAGTGCGTTCGACTGCAGGAAGACCAGCAGGCACAGGGCCAGCAGGAGCAGCAGGCTCCATCTGATGGCCGCCCGGAAGAGCACGGACTCCTGACCGGCCAGGCCGACGGCTGTGGCCGCGATGGTGAGGTTCTGCGGGCTGATCATCTTTCCCACGACACCGCCCGAGGTGTTGGCGGCGACGAGCAGGGTCGGATCCAGGCCCGCTCGGTTCGCGGCTGTCTGCTGCAGGGTCGCGAACAGTGCGTTGGCGGAGGTGTCCGATCCGGTGACGGCGGTGCCCAGCCAGCCGAGGACGGGCGAGAGGAAGGCGAAGGCCGCACCGGCTCCGGCGATCCAGGTGCCGATGGTGATGGTCTGCCCCGACAGGTTCATCACGTAGGCGAGGGCGAGGACGGCGGCGACGGTCAGCAGGGCCCAGCGCAGCCTGAGCACGGTGCCCACGAACTCCCGCACGGCCGATGCGGGCGACACGCCGTAGACGGCGGCGACCACGATGCCCGAGATCAGCAGCAGTGTGCCGGGAGAGGAGAGCCAGGAGAAGGTGTACACGGTGGTGGTCGAGAGCTTCCCGGCGGCGGTCAGGACGTGCCCGTCGAGCCCCGGCCAGCTGATCTTCCGGTCAGATGCGGCGAGGAATTCCTTGGCCGGCGGCCACAGCTTGGCGAGCGAGAAGACGGCGATGACGACCAGGTAGGGCACGAAGGCCAGCAGGATCGCGGAGCCCGTCATGCGCGGCCCGGTGTCCTCGGGTGCCGGGCGGGTGCGCGTGGCGGCCTGCCGGTCCGTCTTGTCGGGGGTGCCGTACGACCGCGGCGAGGGCGCGTCGGGGGCCCCGCTGTCCCCCTCCGTCGGGCCGGCCGCCTCCCGGAGGTCCGCGAGGGCCCGTTCTCCGCCCTCGGGCCGCCACACCCGAAGGAAGAGGACGACGGCGGCGAGGCCGGCGAGGGAGGCGATGATGTCGGTGAGCTCCACCGAGAGGTAGTTGGCGCTGACGAACTGCGCGAGGCCGAACACCGCACCGCATACCAGGGCGACCGGCCAGGTCTGGCGCACTCCCCGGCGGCCGTCGACCAGGGCGACCAGCAACAGCGGCACGAAGAGGGCGATCAGGGGCGTCTGGCGGCCGACGTAGGCGCCGATGTCGGTGTACGGAATCTTGGTCAGGTTGCCCGCGGTGATGATCGGAATGGCGATGGCTCCGAACGCGACGGGTGCCGTGTTCGCGACCAGCACCGTCAGGGCCGCCCGCACCGGGGCGAAACCGAGTCCCATGAGCATGACGCCGGTGATCGCCACCGGCGCGCCGAATCCGGCCAGCGCCTCCAGCAGGCCGCCGAAGCAGAACGCGATGATGATGGCCTGCACGCGCGGGTCGGCGCTGATCAGCCCGAACGCCCTGCGCAGGTCCTCGAACCGGCCGCTGGCCACGGTGAGCTGGTAGACCCAGATGGCGGTGAGGACGATCCACATGATCGGGAACAGCCCGAAGGCCGCTCCTTCGCCCGCCGACAGCAGGGCGAGGTCCGCGGGCATGCCGTAGGCGGTCACGGCGACGACGACCGCGACGGCGAGTGAGGCGAGGCCGGCCCAGTGCGCCTTCATCCGCAGGCCGCCGAGCAGCAGGAAGAGGGTGAGCAGCGGAAGAGCGGCGACCAGGGAGGAGAGAGCGAGGCTGTCGCCGAGAGGGGAGAGATCAGGCTGGAACATGAGAGACCCTTGCTTTGTGGCTTTGGTCAGACCATGCATTGGGCTTTCCACGCTAGGCAGTCTCTCGGCGGCTTGTCCACGGGCTGGAGCGAAAAAATCGGCTTGGTCGGACCAAGCCCTGAGTCGGCCAAGCTATGATCGGATGTCCGCACATCATCAGTGGGTCGCATACAGAAGGGGCTGTCCGTGGCGGAGTCGACGGGCTGGGAGCCGGTGCCCCGTTCGCGCACCTTCGAGCTGGTTCTGGCCCGGATCGAGGAGCAGATCCTGGCGGGCAACCTCCGGGTCGGCGACCGGCTGCCGCCCGAGCGGGAGCTCGTGGAGATGCTCGGGGTGAGCCGGGCCGCGGTGCGTGAGGCGCTGCGCGTCCTGGAGGCCCAGGGAGTCCTGCGTTCCCGCGTGGGTACCGGACCCTCGTCGGGCAGCGTGATCGCCGCCATGCCGGACGAGGGCCTCACCCAGCTGCTCCGGCTGCACATCGCCCTGGCGAACCTGCCCCTCGCCGATGTCATCGAGGCCCGCGCCACGCTCGAACGTGCGAGTGCCCGCCTTGCGGCGGGGCGCATCGCCGAAGTCGATCTGGACCGGGTGCGGGAACCGCTGACGCGCATGGACGAAGCGGGCCTGCCACGCGAGGTCTTCAACGACTACGACACCGCCTTCCATGTCGCGATCGCCGAGGCCGGGGGCAACCGGCTCATGGCGGACATGACGGTCGCCGTGCGCAACGCGGTGCGGCACACCCTGCTCACGGCGTTCCACAAGATCGACGACTGGGAGACGATCGCGGCCAGGCTGCGGGCTGAGCATCACAGCATCTACGAAGCCATCGAGGCCGGAGATGCCGAGGCCGCCGGAAGCCTCGTGGAGGCACACGTGCGGGGCTTCCACCACGACGTGATCGAGAAGGTCCTCAACGGCCCGGAAACCTCCACCTCCGCAGGCTGAGATCTGGTTTCCTCCTCGCCGGTTCCCCCCAGCCGTTCGACGCCGGCTCACCCATCGGGCCTCTTGCACCTGGGCTTCCTCACCACGGGACGCCCAGACCTGCCCGGACCTCGCTGTCCCTTCGAGATCCTCCCGGTCATGGAGTCCATGAGCGCCGGCGCGCCGCCGATCTGATCGTTCGTCATCGTTCATCAGCTCCACGGGCGACGGCAGCGACGCGGTCGGGCATCGGATCCCGTCCGGCCGGCGCATCACGTGCAGTACGCGCGCGTCTTCTCCGACTTGCAGTAGCCCCAGCGGCGCGGCCTGACCGGCAACTTGCCCGCCGGATCGGTGCGTTGCGCCGATTCGGCCTTTTCTCTGCCGGCGTGTGGACACGATGCCCTCTGAATGGAACGCTCCCTCCAGAGGCGCGGAATGTGTTCTCCCGCTCATCCGGTTCTTCTTCGGCTCGTCGGTCGGCTTCGCCGGCTCCAGCGCAACCCCGCCCCGTTGTCCGCCTGAGCCGTACATCCCGCCAGCGCGAGGTTCTCGCAGCAATCGGTTCCTCGCAGGCCCGATTCCTCGTCGTCAGGAGTTCACCGCATGAGAGTCCGAGTCACCCCTGTGGCACTCGCCGCCACCGTCCTGGCCATCACGGCGCCGCTCACCGCCACCGCCGCCGCGGCCCCAGCCGCAGGCCCTGCGGAGTTCACCGTGGACACGACCTCCGACGCGGTGGACGCCGACCCGTCGGACGGCCGGTGTCTCACCGCCTCAGGCACCTGCAGCCTGCGTGCCGCGGTGATGGCCGCCAACGCCAGGCCGGGCAGTACGGTCACGCTGCCGTCCGGGCACTACCGGCTGACGATCCCGCCCGACCCACGGCTGATCCTCGGCGACCACCCCGACCCCACCACGGGCGACCTGAACGTCGCCGCCACCACCACGATCAAGGGCGCCGGCGCACGGACCACCGTCATCGACGCCAACCACCTGGACCGGGCCTTCCGCATGCAGGCGGACACCCGGCTGTCCGATCTGACGATCACCGGCGGAGTGACCAGACAACGCGAACTGCCCATCACCGACACCGGTGGTGGCGCGATCGCCAACGGACATCACATGACGCTGCGACGGGTCACCGTGACCGGGAACTCCGCCGGGTACGGCGGCGGCATCTTCAACGTCCCCGACTCCCACCTCGACCTGGTCGACAGCACCGTCAGCGGGAACGTCGCGGGAGAGGCCGGAGGAATCAGGTTCGACGACTCCGGCACCGTGACCAACTCGACGATCGCGGACAACCGGGTGACGAACCCGGGCGACCGCCCCGGCAGCCTCGCCGGTTACGGCGGAGGCATCGACATCCGCGGCACGGGACCCGTGGAGATCCTCAACTCGACCATCACCGGGAACAGTTCCAGCGATGGCGGGGGCGGGATCAACATCGCCCCCGCCTACCTCGACAGCCTGCCCTCACCGATCCCCGACATCATCGATCTGCCCCTGGGGCACATGACGCTGCGCAACTCCATCATCGCGGGCAACACCGTCGACGGCGCACCCGCCGACTGCAAGAGGGCCTTCGCCACCATCGAGTCGCAAGGCCGCAACCTCGACGGCGACGGCAGTTGCCGACTCACCGCGGCCGGCGATCTGCCCAGCCGCGCCCCGCTGATCGGACCACTCGCGGACAACGGCGGCCCCACCGACACCGTCGCTCTGCTGCCCGGCAGCCCCGCCCTGGACGCGGCCGACGACTGCCCGGCCACCGATCAGCGCGGCGTCGCCCGCCCACAGGGCGCCGCCTGCGACATCGGCGCCTACGAGCGAACGTCATGACGTCCGCCCCCACACGGCACCTGGAGCGATGGATGAGAGCCCCGAGCCCGCCCCGCACTCTGGCCCGCGCCACTGCCGCCCTCGCGGCCCTGCTCCTGTCACTGACCGTTCCCCCGCCCGCCGCACACGCCGGTTCCGGTCCCGGCTCGCTGGTCGTGCGCACCGACCGGGGCTGGGTCCGGGGCTCGGCCGTCCGCGACGGCGGGCGGGTCTTCCACGGGATCCCGTTCGCCGCCCCGCCGACCGGTGATCTGCGCTGGCGTCCGCCGCGGCCCGCGGCACGGTGGTCCGGCACACGGGACGCCACCGCACCGGCCCACCCCTGTCCCCAGGTACCGCTGACGCTGCTCCCCGACGGCGGCCCCGTCCTGCCCGGCGAGTCGAACCGCACCGGCAGCACCGTGGAGGACTGCCTGTACCTCAACGTCCGGACACCCGCCAGGAGCAACGGCAGGTCTCTCCCGGTACTGGTATGGCTGCACGGCGGCGCCAACGCATACGGCGCGGGCAGCGACTACGACGGCGCCGCGCTGGCCGCCCGGGGTGTGGTCGTGGTGACGGTCAACTACCGCCTCGGAGCATTGGGGTTCCTGGCCCACCCCGCCCTGTCGGCCGAAAGCGCGGACCACGCCTCCGGCGACTACGGCCTGATGGACCAGCAGGCCGCGTTGCACTGGGTGCGGCGCAACATCGAGGCCTTCGGCGGCGACCGGGACCGGGTGACGCTCGGCGGCCAGTCCGCCGGATCGGCGGACACCTGCCTGCACATCGCCTCGCCGACCGCGAAAGGCCTGTTCCACCGGGCGATCCAGCAGAGTGGAGCCTGCGCCGGGGGCGGCGGGCTGACACCCCTCACGCTCGACGCGGCCGAGCGGAAGGGGAGCGACATCGCGGCCTCGGTCGGCTGCACCGACCCCACGACCGCGGCGGACTGCCTGCGTGCCGTGCCCACCACCGAGCTCATCCGCACCACCGCGACGGGGAACGTCTCCCTGTGGGCCCCGAACACCGGCCCCCGTGTCCTTCCCCGACCTCCGCGCACGGCGTGGGCCGAGGGACGTGTGAACGCGGTCCCGACGCTGAGCGGCACCACCCATGACGAGTACCGCTACTTCACCGCGCTGTACGTCGACCTGCTCGGCGGCGGCCCGCTGAACCCCGACTCGTACGCCGCCCTCATCAGGCTCCAGCACGGCAGCCGGGCGGCAGCGGTCCTGGACACGTATCCTGCCTCGGCGTATCCGTCCCCCAACCTGGCCTACTCCGCCGTCGGCACCGACCACCGGTTCGCCTGCCCGGCTCGGGAGGACAGCCGGCTGTACAGCAGCCGGGCGCCCGTCTACGCCTATGAGTTCGCCGACGACCAGGCACCGCCGTTCGTCCCGGCACCGCACACGCCGCAAGGTGCCTTCCACGCCTCCGAACTGGCCTATCTCTTCCCGTCCGAGGCGCTGGCGCCCCTGACGCCGGCCCAACGGCGGCTGTCGGCCACGATGACCGCCTACTGGGCCCGCTTCGCGGCCACCGGCGACCCCAACGCACCCGGGACTCCGCCCTGGCCGCGCTACACGGCCAACGGGGACGGCATCCAGGTGCTGGCACCGGACCGGGTGGGACCGACCACCGGGTTCGCGGCCGACCACCACTGCCCGTTCTGGCACGCCGCCCCGGTTCCCCGAGGCGCCGTGGGATGACGTCGGCGCTCCGGACACCCCGCGCCCCTCACTCCGAGGGGCGCACCTCCCCCACCGGAACGCCGTGGTGGGCCGCCAGCGCCAGCAACGCCACGCGCAGCGGTCCGGTCTCCAGGACGGTATCCGGCTCGAACCAACGGGCCACGGCGGTCCCGCTCGCCATCCTCAGCGTGAAGCGCGCCAGCTCGTCCGCCACCTCGGGGCGGTCACGCAGGGCGAAGACCGAGCTCACCGAATCCCGGGCCCAGGCCACCAGTTCGTCGCGGTAGAGACGCACCTCGGCCACGGCCGCCGCACTGGCGTCCTGCTGCACCATGCCCAGCCCCAACAGCAGCCTGACCCCTCGCGGGTGGCGCTGGAAAGCGCCCTCGACCTCGGTGAGAAAGGTGTCCAGACGCTGCGCGACGTCGGCGCCCGGCACCTCGGCCGCGGGCAGGGCCGCCAGCAGCGCGGTCCTGGCGCGCTCCAGCACCGCGACGTAGATCCCGTCCTTGCTGCGGAAGTGCCAGTAGATCGAACTGACCGGCAGTCCACATGCGGTCGAGATCATCGAGATGGACGTGGCGGCGTAGCCGTAGCGCGACATCAGGTCACCGGCGGTGTCCAGTATCGCGTCACGGGACCGCGCGCCGCGGTCCTGGGCCGGTGCCTGCGTCATACGGCCGACTCTAGAGGAAACACGGACCGGCAGGCCCTGGGACGGGGACGGTCCTCAGGAGTCGGGCATTGACTCGGACCGCCCGTCGGCTCAGTCCGCCGGGGAACCGGACTACGTGCGCGCTACTACCGTGGCCCGCTTGACGCCCGTCAAGGCGGTCAACTTCCCCGGCCGATACGCCGTTGGCCGACGGCGATCTCGGCTGCCACCGCACCACTTCCTGATGCCCGTTCAGCTGGAGCGGCACAGGCGTGGCTGGAACCCCGTCAACAGTTCGAGCTGACCTTGCCCAGCTCTCGCACTTTCCACACCCTCTCTCGCACATCCAATGTCTGTCTCGGCGTCAGGGCTTCATCCGGACACACATCCGGGAGCAGCAAGTATTTCGTGTCGCAAGACTAGACAGAGGCACCGTTCATATCCGTTAATCCATCCCATGTTCCCGCCGCCACATCGGCAGCAGACAAGCCCGTGACGTGCTGCAGCCGACCGCGGAAGACATGAACCAACGCACCGACGACCAAGCTGTCCCTCTCGCCTCAACGAAAGGTGCAAGATGGCCTCTTCCGTCAGCAGACGGCGCCTCCTGCAAGCAGTCGGGGCCACCGCCGCCGCTTCTGCCACCGGACCCTTACTCGGTGCGTCTCCCGCGCGCGCGGCCATCCCTCCCGCAAGGGCCGATATCGGGGTCTCCGCTCACCCCTTCGCACTCGACCAGGTCCGGCTCACCGCGAGCCGGTGGCTGGACAACCAGAACCGTACGCGGAACTACCTGCGGTTCGTCGATGTCGACCGGCTGCTGTACAACTTCCGCGCCAATCACCGGCTGTCCACCAACGGCGCGGCTGCCAACGGCGGCTGGGACGCGCCGACGTTCCCCTTCCGTACCCACGTCCAAGGGCACTTCCTCACGGCATGGGCTCAGCTGTACGCCGCGACCGGGGACACCGTCTGCCGGGACAAGGCGACCCACATGGTGGCGCAGCTGGCCAGATGTCAGGCCAACAACAGCGCCGCCGGTTTCAACGCCGGGTACCTCTCCGGCTACCCCGAGTCCGACTTCACCGCTCTCGAGCAGCGGACCCTGACCAACGGCAACGTTCCGTACTACACCATCCACAAGACCCTCGCCGGCCTGCTGGACGTATGGCGCCACATCGGCAGCACGCAAGCCCGTGACGTGCTGCTCGCCCTGGCGGGGTGGGTCGACTGGCGCACCGGCCGGCTGAGCAGCCAGCAGATGCAGACCATGCTGCAAACCGAGTTCGGCGGCATGAACGCCGTGCTGACCGATCTCTACCAGCAGACAGGCGACGCGCGATGGCTCACCGTCGCCCGGCGGTTCGACCACGCTGCGGTGTTCGACCCCCTGGCTGCCAACCAGGACCAGCTCAACGGGCTGCACGCCAACACCCAGGTACCCAAGTGGATCGGAGCCGCCCGGGAGTACAAGGCCACCGGCACCACCCGCTACCGGGACATCGCCACCAACGCCTGGAACATCACCGTCAACTCGCACACCTATGCCATCGGCGGCAACAGCCAGGCGGAGCATTTCCGCGCTCCCAACGCCATCGCCGGCTTCCTGAACAAGGACACGTGCGAAAGTTGCAACACCTTCAACATGCTCACGCTCACCCGGGAACTGTTCGCCCTGGACCCGAACCGAGTCGCGCTGTCCGACTACTACGAGCGGGCATGGCTGAACCAGATGATCGGCCAGCAGAACCCCGCCGACGACCACGGCCACGTCACCTATTTCACCCCGCTCAACCCAGGAGGCCGACGCGGTGTGGGCCCGGCGTGGGGCGGCGGCACCTGGAGCACCGACTACGGCACCTTCTGGTGCTGCCAGGGCACGGGCCTGGAGATGCACACCAGGCTGATGGACTCCATCTACTTCCGCAGTGACGACACCCTGATCGTGAACATGTTCGTGCCCTCGGTGCTCAACTGGTCGGAGCGCGGAATCACGGTCACCCAGACCACGACCTACCCCGTCAGCGACACCACGACCCTGCAGGTCACCGGCAACGTCAGCGGAACCTGGGCGATGCGCATCCGCATCCCGAGCTGGACCGCCGGGGCCACCATCAGCGTCAACGGCACGCGGCAGGACATCCCCACCACGCCGGGCAGCTACGCCACCCTGACCCGCTCCTGGACCTCCGGCGACACTGTCACCGTCCGTCTGCCCATGCGGATCATCATGCGAGCGGCCAACGACAACGCCAACGTCGCGGCGATCACCTACGGCCCGGTGGTCCTGTCCGGCAACTACGGCGACTCCGCGCTCAGCTCCCTCCCGACGCTGAACACGTCCTCGATCACACGGACCAGCAGCACGTCACTCGCCTTCACCGCCACCGCCAACGGCTCCACCGTCAACCTGGGCCCGTTCCACGACGCGCACGGCCACAACTACACCGTCTACTGGAACACCAGCGCCAGCACCGTCCGTCTCGCCAACGCAGGCAGCGGTCTCGTGCTGGGCATCCAGAACATGTCCACGGCCGACGGTGGCCGCGCTCTGCAGTGGAACGACTCGGGCACCGCCGACCACAACTGGCAAATGATCACCGACGGAAACGCGGTCCGCTTCCGCAACGCCCACAGCGGCAAGGTGCTCGGCGTTCAGGACATGTCCACGGCGGACGGCGCGACCGTCCTGCAGTGGTCGGACAACGGCACCGCCGACCACCGATGGACGCTGCTCGACCAGGGAGACGGGACCTACAAGATCCGCAACGCGAACAGTGGCAAGTTGCTCGCCATCGCGAACAACTCCACCGCTGTCGGCGCGTTCGCAGTCCAGGACTCAGACGACGGCACTGCCGACAACCGGTGGCGCATCCTGAGGAACTGAGTCCGCCTCGGAACCAGGTCTTGGTCGCTCTCCGCCCTTCAGTTTGCTCGATGCTTCGACCGTCGTTCGGCATTCCGAACGCAGGGTCGGGTCGCACCACATCAGTCCGGACAGCCTCCGACGGGGCCAACCGGAACCGCTCACCCAAAGGAATGAGGTCCCTGTGCTCAGACCTATTTTCAGCCGCAGACATCTGTCTGTGCTGCTCGCGGCTTTGGTCGCTGCGGCGGCGATGCTCGTCGCCAACCCGGCTCAGGCGGCCACCACCGGCGCCGTGCGCGGTGTCGGTTCCGGCCGGTGTCTCGATGTGCCGGGCGCCAGCCAGACCGACGGCACGAACCTGCAGATCTGGGACTGCCACGGCGGGACCAACCAGCAGTGGACGCTGACGGACAACAACCAGCTGACCGTGTACGGCAACAAGTGCCTGGATGTTCCGGGCCACGCCACCACGGCCGGTACCCGGCCGGTGATCTGGGCCTGTAACGGCGGTACGAACCAGCAGTGGCGGGTGAACTCCGACGGCACGATCGTCGCCGTGGAGTCCGGGCTGTGCCTGGACGTCAGCGGCGGCGCCACGGCCAACGGCACGGCGGTGCAGCTGTGGAATTGCACTGGGGGCAGCAACCAGAAGTGGACCGGCCTGTCCACGCCGCCGGGCGGCACGTGTGCTCTTCCGTCGACGTACCGGTGGACCTCGACGGGTCCGCTGGCGCAGCCGGCGAACGGGTGGGCCTCGCTGAAGGACTTCACCACCGTGACGTACAACGGCAAGCACCTGGTCTACGCGACCTACTCCGACGGATCGTCGTGGAAATCGATGGCGTTCAGTCCCTTCACGAACTGGTCTGACATGGCGTCGGCCGGCCAGACCGGGATGAGCCGGTCCGCGGTGGCTCCCAAACTGTTCTACTTCGCGCCCAAGAACATCTGGGTGCTGACCTCCAATGGGTGGGGCACCCAATGGCCCTTCGTCTACCGCACGTCGAGCGACCCCACCAACCCCAACGGCTGGTCCGATCCGCAGCCGCTGTTCACCGGCAGCCTCCCCGACGGCAGCGCGATCGACCCGACCATGATCGCCGACGACACGACCATGCACATGTTCTTCGCCGGTGACAACGGCAAGATCTACCAGTCGACCATGCCGATCGGGAACTTCCCGGCCAGCTTCGGCTCGTCGTACAAGACGATCATGAGCGACACGGTGAAGAACCTGTTCGAGGCACCGGAGGTCTACAAGGTCCAGGGCCAGAACCAGTACCTCATGATCGTTGAGGCTCGGGGTGCGAATGAGCAGCGCTTCTTCCGCTCGTTCACGGCCACCAGCCTGAACGGTCCGTGGACCCCGCAGGCCGCCACCGAGTCCAACCCCTTCGCGGGCAAGGCCAACAGCGGAGCCACCTGGACCAACGACATCAGCCACGGTGACCTGGTCCGCAACAACCCCGACCAGACCATGACCATCGACCCCTGCAACCTGCAGTTCCTCTACCAGGGCCTGTCCCCCAACACACCGGCGAACACCCCCTACATCCAACTGCCGTACCGGCCGGGCCTGCTCACCCTGCAGCGCTGACCCACGCGCCCGTGATCAAAAACTTGTGACCGTTTCCCCAAGGCCCGCACAGCGGCTTCCGCTGTGCGGGCCGGAAAGGCCCCCCATGGTTCCCATCCACAGACGACTGCTGCGTCTCCTCACGGCCACCGCACTGACGCTCAGCGCCTGCGTCACCGCCTCCGCCGGCACGACCGCCGAGGCCGCACCGGGCAGCCCCGCGCTCACCCCTCCGCTGGGCTGGAACAGCTGGAACAGCTTCGGATGCGGGATCACCGAGGCGCAGGTCCGCCAGGCCGCCGACGCGATGGTGTCCTCCGGCATGAAGAACGCCGGCTACCAGTACGTCGTCGTCGACGACTGCTGGTTCGACCCGCAGCGCGACGCGCAGGGCAACCTGCGGGCCAACCCGACGAAGTTCCCGAGCGGGATGAAGGCGCTCGGTGACTACATCCACAGCAAGGGCCTGAAGTTCGGCATCTACCAGGCGCCCAACGAGAAAACGTGCGCGCAGGGCGTGGGCACCTACCCCGGCTCCACCGGCAGCAAGGGACACGAGGCCCAGGACGCCGCCACGTTCGCCTCCTGGGGCGTGGACTACCTCAAGTACGACTGGTGTTCCGGCAGCGGCACCCTCAACGAGCAGATCGCGCGGTTCACCATCATGCGCGACGCCCTGCGCGCCACCGGCCGCCCGATCGTCTACAGCATCAACCCCAACAGCTTCCACGCCCCCACAGGCGACAAGTACAACTGGGGCCAGGTCGCCGACCTGTGGCGGACGACCGAGGACCTGCTCGACATCTGGCAGAACGGCAACACCAACAGCTACCCGATGGGCGTCGGCAACGTCCTCGACATCACCGCGCCGCTGGCCGCGCAGTCGGGTCCGGGACACTGGAACGACCCCGACATGCTGGTCGTCGGCCGTCCCGGTCTGTCCCTGACCGAGTCCCGCTCCCACTTCGCCCTGTGGGCGCTGCTGGGTGCCCCGCTCATGGCCGGCAACGACATCCGCACCATGTCCGCCGACGTCAGCGCCATCCTGCGCAACCCCCGCCTGCTGGCGGTGAACCAGGATGCGCTGGGCGCGGGCGGGCGCCGGGTGCGCGACGACGGCAGCACCGAGGTGTTCGCCAAGCCCCTGTCCGACGGCTCGGTCGCGGTCGGCCTGTTCAACCGGGGAGAGAGCACCGCGACGGTCACCGCCACGGCCGCGCAAGTCGGTCTGTCCGGCGGGCCGTTCACCCTCACCGACCTGTGGACCGGCGCCACGTCGAGCACGTCCGGACAGATCTCGGCGAGCGTCCCCGCGCACGGTGTCGCCGTGTTCAAGATGACCGGCGGCAGCCCGCTGGCCTCCACCACCGCACGCCTGCGCGGCAACGGATCCGGCCGCTGCCTGGATGTGGACAACGCCTCCACCGCGGCCGGGGCCACGGTACTGATCTGGGACTGTCACACGGCCGCCAACCAGCTGTGGACCACGTGGGCCGGCGGTGAGATCCGCGTTTTCGGAGACAAGTGCCTGGACGCCTACAACCAGGGCACCACCAACGGCACCCGGGTCATCACCTGGCCCTGCAACGGCCAGAACAACCAGAAGTGGACCACGCAGGCCGACGGGTCGATCCGCAACGTCCACGCCGGGCTGTGCCTCGACGTCAACGGGGGCGGCACCGCGAACGGGACCCCGCTGGTCCTGTGGACCTGCAACGGCCAGGCCAACCAGAAGTGGACCACACTGCCGTAGCCCTTTGATCCCTGTCGCGCAGTAGACGCCCGACCGGCGGAGGGCAGTCCCACGAAAGCATGCCAAGCCACGGGGACTGCCCTCCGCCACCGACGGGACGGCACCCAGCAGTCATGTGTGTGCGCCGGTTCGGGAGACTGGCTCGGGCTCCCCGCGCTCGGCCTCAGGGCCTGGTTCGGTCGGCCCTTGGGCCGGCACGCCTGAGCATGACTCCCCCTGCCCGGGCGAGATCGGGAGAGAAACCCTTCTACTCTGTGCGCAGCGAGCAACGCCCGGCAACAAGGAACTCCATGCCCGACAGCCCCGCCCCGGCGCAGTCGCCGGGGACCAGCCGCAGCACGTCGGCGACCATCCCGCCGAACATCCTGCGTTGCCTCACCCCGGTCACCGACGGGTACGGAGTCGATCTCCGGCCCGAGCTGAGCCGGGTCGGCCTGGACGAGGCGATGATGCGCTCGGCGGCGCTGCGGGTCTCCTACCGCCAGGGCAGTGCCGTCATCCGGCGTGCGCTGGAGCTCACCGGTGACGCCCACCTCGGCCTGCGGGTGGGTGCCGCGCAGCACCTGACCTCCTGGGGACTTCTGGGGTTCGCCCAGATGGCCGCCGACACGCTGCGGGAGGCCATCGAGACGGGCGTGCGCTTCCAGAACCTGTCCGGGGCGATGGTGGTCTGGTCCGCCGGGCCGGAGGAAGCGGGCTATGTGCTGCGCGCCGAACTGCCCGATCCCGCCCTCGATCCGGCGGTCGCGGTCTTCCTGGCCGAGGAGGCGTTCGCCAGCGTCGTCACCCTCACCCGGCTGAGTTCCGGGGAGGCATTCGCCCCGCAGAGCGTAGAGTTCGCCTTCCCCGCCCCACGCGACACCGGGCCGTTCACCGAGTTGTTCCGCTGCCCGGTACGGTTCGGCGCCGTGGGAAACCGCTTGGTGTTCCCCACGGTGTGGGCCGGGCGGCCCATGCCGGGCCGCGACCGGGTCACCTACACCGCCGTCGTGGAGCTCCTGGAGGAGCAGGCGGCGTCGCGGCGCGATCAGCAGGACCTGCTGGAGGTGCTGGAGATCTCCATCGCACAGAGCCTGCCCGACGTGCCGTCCTTCGTCGAGCAGGCCCGACGGCATGCCTCCAGCGAGCGCACACTGCGCCGTCGGCTCGCCGAGTGCGGCACGACGTACGAGGCGGTCGTCGACGGAGTGCGCCGCGAGCGGGTCGAGCAGCTGCTGCGCCGACCGGAGCTGACCCTGCGTGACATCGCCCGGCAGGCGGGTTTCTCCGACGTGCGAGCACTGCGGCGGGCGGTGCACCGCTGGCACGGGGTGACCCCGGCCCGGCTGCGCGAGGAGGCCACGGAACAGTAGGGCGAGTGCCCACGCATCGCCAGGCCACCACGCCACCGGGCCACCCCGTCAACGCGTGCGGATCCAGACGGTCTTCTCTCTGGTCCACTGCGCGAAGGCATCGGTGGACCTCTCCGCGCCACCGAACCCCGACTGCTTCCACCCGCCGAAGGGGGTGGTGATGTCGCCTTCGCTGTACGCGTTGACGGACACCACGCCGGCTTCGATGCCCCGCGCGAGCCGGAGCGCGGCGTCGAGATCGCGGGTCCACACCGAGGCGGCCAGCCCGTATTCGGTGGCGTTCGCCAACCGCACGGCCTCATCCTCCGACGTGAAGGTCTGGAGGGTGACGACAGGGCCGAACAGCTCCTTGGTGAGCACGTCGCTGCCCGCCGGAGCCCGGCTGATCACGGTGGGCGGGTAGTAGGCACCGCGCGCCGGCAGCCCGTGTGGCAGCCCGCCGGT
>NZ_JANUQM010000028.1 GCF_030386795.1 Streptomyces sp. S.PNR 29 | reverse complement strand
CGTCCCCGAGTCGAAGATCGTGGAGACCCTCATCGAGGAGGCGATGAAGCTCGCCGAGCAGATGGAGCAGGACGGCGTCGCGTCGGGCGAGCCCGAGGTGTCGGTCACGGGCTGACGGGCCTTCTCCAGCGCCGGTCCACTGGGGGCGGCAGCCCCCAGAGGGCACTCCAACCCCGTCAGCCACCGGTTCCCTCCGGCGGATCGGCACCGCACATTCCCGGCAGGTACAGTGCGGAGATCAGTAGACCCTCAGGGTGAGGCCCCGCACGTGTTGACCCAGACCACCTCCCGCGTGCTCGAACCGAGCGACCTGGATGCCGCGCTCGCCGTCCTCGACCGCGAGCCGGTCGCGAACGCCTTCGTGACGTCCCGCGTGCAGATCGCCGGACTCGACCCGTGGCGGCTCGGCGGCGAGATGTGGGGCTGGTACGAGGACGGCATGCTGACGTCCCTGTGCTACGCGGGCGCCAACCTCGTCCCCATCTGCGCCACCCCCAGGGCGGTCCGCGCCTTCGCGGACCGCGCCCGGCGGGCCGGCCGCCGCTGCTCCTCCATCGTCGGCCCCGCCGAATCCACCGCCCAGCTGTGGCGGCTCCTCGAACCCGGCTGGGGCCCGGCCCGCGAGGTCCGCACCCACCAGCCCCTCATGGTCACCGACCGCATGCCCACGGACATCGCGCCCGACCCGTACGTCCGCCGCGTCCGCAAGGACGAGATGGAGACGATCATGCCGGCGTGCGTGGCGATGTTCACCGAGGAGGTCGGCGTCTCCCCGCTGTCCGGCGACGGCGGCCTGCTCTACCAGGCCCGGGTCGCCGAACTCGTCGGCTCCGGCCGCTCCTTCGCCCGCTTCGACGCCGACGGCAAGGTCGTCTTCAAGGCCGAGATCGGCGCCGCGACCGACCGGGCCTGCCAGATCCAGGGGGTGTGGGTGGCGCCGGAGTACCGGGGCCAGGGCATAGCGGCCCCCGGCATGGCGGCCGTGCTGCGGTACGCGCTGGCGGACGTGGCCCCGGTGGTGAGCCTGTACGTCAACGACTTCAACACGGCGGCGCGACGCACGTACCGCAGGGTGGGCTTCCAGGAGATCGGAGCCTTCATGAGCGTGCTGTTCTGACAGTGCCCAACGGGGCTGTTCTGACAGGCCTGAAGGCCCTGTAGTCTCGCCGATATGCTGCGCTTTCCCGGTCACGGAAACCCCCATCCCGACGACATCGTGATCGGCCCCCTCGACCTCTGCGACCGTGTCGACGAAGCCCTCGCCGTCCAGGCCGTCGCCTTCGGACTCGGCGCCGACGAGGTCGCCGTGCGCCGCCAGATCGTGTTGCGGCACATGACCTACCCGGGAGCACGCGCCCTCGGCGCCACCACCCCCGACGGACGGCTCGTCGGATTCGTCTACGGCATGCCCAACGACCGCACCCACTGGTGGTCCACCGTCGTCGAGCCGTACCTGCGCGCACAGGGCCACGAGAACTGGCTCGACGACTCCTTCGTGATCACCGAGCTGCACGTCCACCCGCGCCACCAGAAACGCGGCATCGGCCGCTCCCTCATCACCACGATCACCGACGGCGCCACCGAACCCCGCTCGATCCTCTCCGCGATCGACATCGAGAGCCCGGCGCGGGCGCTGTACCGCTCCCTCGGGTACCAGGACCTCGCCCGGCAGGTGCTGTTCCCCAGCGCACCCAAGCCGTACGCCGTCATGGGCGCGCCACTGCCGCTGCGCCGCCGTTAGGGCCCTAACCGATTTCCACCGTCCCCCGCCGCCCGGCTAACCTCCTTGCCATCACCCTTTCGCAGCAGGAGATACGAGAGCCATGGCGAACGCACCGGTCCAGCGCATGTCCCAGTTGATGGCGAAGACGCTGCGCGACGACCCGGCGGACGCGGAGGTCCTCAGCCACAAACTGCTGGTCCGCGCCGGCTACGTCCGCCGTACCGCCGCCGGGATCTGGAGCTGGCTGCCGCTCGGCAAGAAGGTCCTCGCCAACGTGGAGCGCATCGTCCGCGAGGAGATGGACGCGATCGGTGCCCAGGAGGTGCTGCTCCCCGCCCTGCTGCCGCGCGAGCCGTACGAGGCGACCGGCCGCTGGGACGAGTACGGCGCCGAACTGTTCCGCCTGAAGGACCGCAGGAACGGCGACTACCTGCTCGGCCCCACCCACGAGGAGATCTTCACCCTCCTCGTGAAGGACCAGGCGACCTCCTACAAGGACCTGCCGGTCATCCTCTACCAGATCCAGACCAAGTTCCGGGACGAGGCCCGCCCCCGTGCGGGCATCCTGCGCGGCCGTGAGTTCCTGATGAAGGACTCCTACTCCTTCGACCTCGCCGACGAGGGCCTCGCCGAGTCCTACGCCCTGCACCGCCAGGCCTACCAGCGCATCTTCGCGCGCCTCGGCCTCGACTACCGCATCTGCGCGGCGACCGCGGGCGCCATGGGCGGATCCAAGTCGGAGGAGTTCCTCGCCCCGGCCGGCGCCGGTGAGGACACCTTCGCCGACTGCCCGAACTGCGACTTCGCCGCCAACACCGAGGCGACCACGTACGAGCTGAAGCCGGTGGACGCCTCCGGTGTCCCGGCGGCCGAGGACATCCCCACCCCCGACACCCCGACCATCGAGACCCTCGCGGCCTCCCTCGGCGTCCCGGCCTCCGCCACCCTGAAGAACCTCCTCGTCAAGGTCGACGGCGAGATCGTCGCCGTGGGCGTGCCCGGCGACCGCGAGGTCGACATGGACAAGGTCGAGGCCCACTTCGCCCCGGCCGCCGTCGAACTGGTCACCGCCGAGGACTTCGTGGGCCGCCCGGACCTGGTCCGCGGCTACGTCGGCCCGCAGGGCCTGGAGAAGGTCAGGTACATCGCCGACCCGCGGGTCGCGCCGGGCACGGCGTGGATCACGGGCGCCAACAAGGAGCACACCCACGCCAAGAACGTGGTCGCGGGCCGGGACTTCGAGGTCGACGCGTACGTCGACGTCGTGGTCGTGCAGGAGGGCGACCCCTGCCCGAAGTGCGGCACGGGCCTCAAGCTCGACCGTGCCATCGAGATCGGCCACATCTTCCAGCTGGGCCGCAAGTACACCGACGCCCTCAAGCTCGACGTCCTCGGCCAGAACGGCAAGCCGGTCCGCGTGACCATGGGCTCCTACGGCATCGGCGTCTCCCGCGCGGTGGCCGCCCTCGCCGAGCAGCACGCCGACGACAAGGGCCTCGTCTGGCCCGAGGAGGTCGCCCCGGCCGACGTGCACGTGGTCGCCGCGGGCAAGGCCCTCCAGACCGAACTGGCCCTCGACGTCTCCGAGAAGCTGGCCGCCGCCGGTGTCCGCGTCCTGGTGGACGACCGGGCCGGCGTCTCCCCGGGCGTGAAGTTCACCGACTCCGAGCTGATCGGCGTACCGCGGATCCTGGTGGCCGGGCGGCGCGCGGGCGAGGGCGTCGTCGAGCTCAAGGACCGCCGGACCGGGGAGCGCGAGGAACTGACGGTGGAAGAGGCGATCGCACGCCTGACGGCGTAAACACGCCAAGGAGCCCCTCAGGGAGCTCCGCCGGCGAACGCCCCGCCGCGATCACGCCCACGGCGGCGGGGCGAACGGCGGCGTCGTCAGAGCCACCCCGCGAACTCCAGCAGCAGCTCCGCGTCCCGCTCCCGCCCGACCCGGCGTGCCCGTACGCCCGACTCCACGGCCCGGAACAGCGTCCAGCCGCGGAGCCGTTCCTGGTCCACCTCCAGCGACTCGGCGAGCCGCTTCACGCGGCGCCGGGTCGTCGCAGCACCCGACGGCTGGGCGATCAGGTCCTCGACACGGTCCCGCACCAGCCGTGCCAGGTCGAAGGCGCACTCGCCGACCACCGGGTCGGGCCCCACGGCCAGCCACGGCGTGCGCTCCCCGGCGAGCACCTTGCTCTGCCGGAAGGTGCCGTGCAGCAACCGCTCCTCCGGCGGCATGGCCAGCAGCTCCTCGCGCGCCGCGAGCGCCGCGTCGACCAGCGGCGCCACCTCGGTGTCCGCCGCGGCACTCGCCCGCATCGCCTCGGCCTGCCGCCCGGTCCGCCCCGCCACCGTCTCGAACGGATGATCGGCCGGCGGCTCGACCCACAGGCGCCGCAGCGTGCCCGCCGCCTCCAGCAACGCCTTGGCCTCCGGCAGCGACCGCACCGACACATCCGGGTGCAGCCGCTCCAGCAGCAACACACCCTCGGTCATGAAGGGCTCAAGCAGCTGTACGGCACCCCGGCCGCCCCAGTGGGCGAGCGCGGCCCGCTCGCTCTCCGGGCGGGCCCGGCGCGGCGCCAGCTTGAGCACAGCAGGCGTCCCGTCCGCCCGCCGCACCAGCACCACCAGGCTGCTGCGGCCCCCGGGCACCTGCACCCGTTCGACGGTCAACTCGCGTAGCGCGACGGCCTGCTGCGCCAGATCGGGCAGCTTGTCCAACCAGTCGTCACCGTCCGGTGCCGTCTCACCGAGCGCCCTGACCAGACGCTGCGGCGGTTCGAAAGCCATGCGCGAGTCGTTCCCTTCCAGTCCGCGTCACGCCGTGGGCGCCGCCGAGGCTGTGCCCGCCCGCTCGGCGAGACCAGGGAAGGCTACGCTCCCGCCCCGCCAGCGCACCGCCCGGACCGCCGCCTCCCGCAGTGCCTGAGCGGCCGTGGCCCGCCGCTTGCCGCCGGCCGCCCGCACGAGGTCGGAGTACACCCCGGCCACCCGGTCCTCCAGCTCGGCGGCGAGCCGCACGGCCGCTGCCGAGTCCGGCACCGGGAAGGGCAACGCGTACCCGGCGGCCGCGGCGACCGGACTGCCGCCCAGATCCCGCACCTCGCGCGCCAGCGCGTCCCGCCGCGCCCGGTGCGCGTCGTACGCCGCCCGTGCTTCCGTGCGCCGCCCTGCATCGACGCGCCCGCCCACGACGCCGTAGCCGTACACGGCCGCGTGCTCGGCCGCCAGGGCGGCCTGGAGTGCGTCCAGCTCGCCGTCCTTCGCCTCGCTCACCCGTCACCTTCCGTCAGCAGATACAAGTGCGCCGCTCCGGCCGCCGCCACGGACGCCAGCAGCCGTGCCAGCTCGCCCGGTACGTCCAGCAGTGCCCTGGTCCGCCGGTCGGCGAGCGCCCGCTCGGCGGCGGCGAGCCCGGCCAGGGCCTCCTTCTCGCTCCCCGGCACGGTGGCCGAGGGGGCGACGGAAGGCGACGCGGAAGGCGAAACGGACGGTGAAACGGACGGCGAAACGGACGGTGACGCCTCGGCGGCCTTCCGGCCCCCGCCGAACGCCCGAGCGTGCCGTACGACCTCGTCCCGCAGCGGCCGCAGCCGCTCCGCCAGCCCCGGATGGGCGGCGATCACCGCGTCGTAGCGCTCGGCCAGCCCCTCGCTGTCCCGGGCCGCACGCGCGCGTGCCCGGTCGGCGGCCGACGTGCCGCGGCCGGTCCCGGCGGAGTCGGACCCGTCCGAGCACCCCACGAGCAGGGCGGCCCCGGCGGCCGAGGCGAGCAGGCTCCTTCTGCGCGGCCCCGGGGGGGTACGCGGTGATGGGGGGAACGGCACGGCAGACGTCCTCGGGGCACTCGTACGAATGAAGAAACCGAAAGAAACAGCGAATGGGCGGCATGCTCGTGATCACGGTACCCGGGCACTCGTCCGGCACCGCTCAGCGGCACCGCCCGCGCTCCGACGGACGCCCGATGGACGGCAACACCCCTTGGGACCGGATACCCTTTGACCAGACAGCGACGATCCCACAACAGCACACGCGGCCGAGGAGTCACCCGGATGAGCACCACCCAGAGCGAGAGGCTGCGAGAACTGCTGGAACCGCTCGTCAGCTCCCAGGGCCTGGATCTCGAGGAGATCGCGGTGGACTCGGTCGGACGCAAGCGCGTGCTGCGCGTCGTCGTCGACTCGGACACCGGTGCGGACCTGGACCGGATCGCCGATGTGAGCCGTGCGCTCTCGGCGAAGCTCGACGAGACGGACGCGATGGGCGAGGGGGAGTACACCCTCGAAGTCGGCACCCCGGGCGCTGAGCGCCTCCTCAAGGAGCACCGGCACTACGTCAGAGCCACCGGCCGGCTGGTGAAGTTCCAGCTGACCGAGGGCGGCGAGCTGGTCGCCAGGATCCTCAAGGTCGACGACGACGGCCTCGACCTGGAGGTGCCCGGGGTCAAGGGCCGCAAGGCCACGGCCCGCAGACTCGCCTTCGACGACGTCGCCAAGGCACGCGTCCAGGTGGAGTTCGGCCGCAAGGACGGCGAGCCGTCCGACAAGAAGGAAGAGGAGGCGTAGCCGTGGACATCGACATGAGTGCCCTGCGGGGCTTGGTGCGGGAGAAAGAAATCTCCTTCGACCTGCTGGTCGAGGCGATCGAGGCGGCCCTCCTCATCGCCTACCACCGCACCGAGGGAAGCCGCCGGCACGCGCGCGTGGAGCTCAACCGGGAGACCGGGCACGTGACCGTGTGGGCGAGGGAGGACCCCGAGGACCTGGAGGAGGGGCAGGAGCCCCGCGAGTTCGACGACACGCCGACCGGTTTCGGCCGTATCGCCGCCACCACGGCCAAGCAGGTCATCCTGCAGCGCCTGCGCGACGCCGAGGACGACGCGACGCTCGGCGAGTACGCCGGCCGCGAGGGCGACATCGTCACCGGCGTGGTCCAGCAGGGCCGCGACCCGAAGAACGTGCTGGTCGACATCGGCAAGCTGGAGGCCATCCTGCCGGTGCAGGAGCAGGTGCCGGGCGAGACGTACCCGCACGGCATGCGCCTGCGCTCGTACGTGGTGCGGGTGGCCAAGGGCGTCCGCGGTCCGTCCGTGACGCTCTCCCGTACGCACCCCAACCTGGTGAAGAAGCTCTTCGCCCTGGAGGTGCCGGAGATCGCCGACGGCTCTGTCGAGATCGCCGCGATCGCCCGTGAGGCCGGTCACCGCACGAAGATCGCCGTACGGTCCACCCGGTCCGGCCTGAACGCCAAGGGCGCCTGCATCGGCCCCATGGGCGGCCGTGTGCGCAATGTCATGGGCGAGCTGAACGGTGAGAAGATCGACATCGTCGACTGGTCGGACGACCCGGCCGAGATGGTGGCGAACGCGCTGTCGCCGGCCCGTGTCTCGAAGGTGGAGATCGTGGACATGGCGTCCCGGTCCGCGCGGGTGACCGTGCCGGACTACCAGCTGTCGCTCGCGATCGGCAAGGAAGGGCAGAATGCCCGGCTTGCGGCCCGGCTGACCGGCTGGCGGATCGACATCCGCCCGGACACCGAGCAGCCGTCCGAGTAGTCGCCCGGACGGCGGAAGAGTGCCGGGAGCCTGCCGGGGAACCGCCGGAAGAGCGCCGGAAAAGTGATCGGGGAATAGATCTGAGCCGCAGGTCGCTTAGATCACGACAACAGCCGTTCGATTCTTGCCCGACAGGGGTGAGGTCGGTGCGGGGAGGTAGACTTAGGAGTGTCTGGCCGGACGCATACCCGCGTATGCCCTGAGCGCACTTGTGTGGGGTGCCGGGAGCGAGCGGCCAAGATCGAACTGCTGCGGATCGTGGCGGTCGAGGATGCATGCGTCCCCGATCCTCGCGGTACGCTGCCCGGCCGGGGTGCGTATGTGCACCCCGCCCTGGTCTGTCTCGACCAGGCGGTACGCCGCCGGGCGTTCCCGCGGGCGCTGCGTGTCCCGGGGCCGCTCGACGTAAAGGCGTTGCGCCGGTACGTCGAGCAGGCACAAGGTTGCTGAGCAGCAGCTGTCAGCTTGCTGAAGGGCAACACGGTAAGAAAGACGTGCCGCACGGAACCCCGTGCGGCCTGGTACCTCGCGAGTCGAAAGCAGGTCGAGATTGCGATGAGCACTCGATGAGTACGCGATGAGTACGCCCATGAACTAGCGACGGTCCGGCCGCAACCCGGACCTCAAAGGAGCGAAGTGGCTAAGGTCCGGGTCTACGAACTCGCCAAGGAGTTCGGTGTCGAGAGCAAGGTCGTCATGGCCAAGCTCCAGGAACTCGGTGAATTCGTCCGTTCGGCGTCTTCGACGATCGAAGCGCCGGTTGTACGCAAACTGACTGACGCGTTCCAGCAGGGCGGCGGCAACGGCAAGTCCGCCGCGAAGCCCGGGGCGCCCAGGAAGGCCGCCCCCAAGCCCGCCGCGCCCTCTCCGGCGCAGGCGGCACGTCCGGCTGCCCCGCGGCCGGCCGCACCCAAGCCCCCGGCTGCCCCGCAGCCTTCGGCTCAGCAGCCCCCGGCCCCGTCGGCCCCCGCGCCGGCCCCGGGACCGCGTCCGACGCCGGGCCCCAAGCCCGCGCCGCGCCCGGCTCCGGCGGCACCGGAGTTCACCGCTCCGCCGTCGCCCCCGGCCCAGTCCGGGCCGAAGCCCGGCGCGCGTCCGGGTGCCCCCAAGCCCGGCGGTGGCCGTCCGGGTGGTTCCGGCCAGGACCGGCAGGGCGGTCAGCGCCCCGGCGGTCAGGGCCCGCGTCCCGGCGCCCCGGCGCCGCGTCCGGGTGCCCGTCCGGCCGGTCCGCGTCCGGGTAACAACCCCTTCACGTCCGGTGGTTCCACCGGCATGGCGCGCCCGCAGGCGCCCCGTCCGCAGGGTCAGCGTCCCGGTGGCGGCCCGGCCGGTGCCGGTCCCCGTCCGCAGGCGCCCGGCGGCCAGGGCGGCGGTCCGCGTCCGCAGGCTCCGGGCGGTCAGCGCCCGACCCCGGGTTCGATGCCGCGTCCGCAGGGCGGCGGCCCGCGTCCCGGCGGTGGCCCCGCCGGCCCGCGTCCGAACCCCGGCATGATGCCGCAGCGTCCCGCTGCCGGCCCGCGTCCCGGCCCCGGTGGCGGTCGCGGTCCGGGCGGTGCGGGTCGTCCCGGCGGCGCCGGTCGTCCCGGTGGCGGCGGCTTCGCCGGCCGTCCCGGTGGTGGTGGCGGCGGTCGCCCGGGTGGCGGTGGCGGTTTCGCCGGTCGTCCCGGTGGCGGCGGTGGCGGCGGCTTCGGTGGCGGCGGTGGCCGTCCCGGCTTCGGCGGCCGTCCGGGTGGTCCCGGTGGCCGTGGCGGCACGCAGGGTGCCTTCGGCCGTCCGGGTGGTCCCGCGCGTCGTGGCCGCAAGTCGAAGCGGCAGCGCCGTCAGGAGTACGAGGCCATGCAGGCCCCGTCGGTCGGCGGCGTGATGCTGCCTCGCGGCAACGGCGAGACCATTCGCCTGTCGCGCGGTGCGTCGCTCACCGACTTCGCGGAGAAGATCAACGCCAACCCGGCGTCCCTCGTCGCGGTCATGATGAACCTCGGCGAGATGGTCACCGCGACCCAGTCCGTCTCCGACGAGACGCTGGAGCTCCTGGCCGGCGAGATGAACTACACGGTTCAGATCGTCAGCCCGGAGGAAGAGGACCGCGAGCTGCTCGAGTCCTTCGACATCGAGTTCGGCGAGGACGAGGGCGACGAGGAGGACCTGGTGGTCCGCCCGCCGGTCGTCACCGTCATGGGTCACGTCGACCACGGTAAGACCCGACTGCTCGACGCCATCCGCAAGACGAACGTCATCGCGGGCGAGGCCGGCGGCATCACCCAGCACATCGGTGCCTACCAGGTCGCGACCGAGGTCAACGACGAAGAGCGCAAGATCACCTTCATCGACACCCCGGGTCACGAGGCGTTCACCGCCATGCGTGCCCGTGGTGCGAAGTCGACCGACATCGCGATCCTGGTCGTCGCGGCCAACGACGGCGTCATGCCGCAGACGGTCGAGGCGCTCAACCACGCCAAGGCGGCCGACGTCCCGATCGTCGTCGCGGTCAACAAGATCGACGTCGAGGGCGCCGACCCGACCAAGGTGCGCGGTCAGCTCACCGAGTACGGGCTGGTGGCCGAGGAGTACGGCGGCGACACGATGTTCGTCGACATCTCCGCCAAGCAGGGTCTGCACATCGACTCCCTGCTGGAGGCCGTGATCCTCACCGCCGACGCCTCGCTCGACCTGCGGGCCAACCCGAACCAGGACGCGCAGGGCATCTCGATCGAGTCCCGCCTCGACCGCGGCCGCGGTGCCGTGGCGACGGTCCTCGTCCAGCGAGGCACGCTGCGGGTCGGCGACACGATGGTCGTGGGCGACGCCTACGGTCGCGTGCGCGCCATGCTCGACGACAACGGCAACAACGTCACCGAGGCCGGCCCGTCGACGCCGGTCCAGGTCCTGGGCCTGACCAACGTCCCGGGTGCGGGCGACAACTTCCTCGTGGTCGAGGAGGACCGTACGGCCCGCCAGATCGCGGAGAAGCGTGCCGCCCGCGAGCGGAACGCCGCGTTCGCCAAGCGCACCCGCCGGGTGTCGCTGGAGGACCTGGACAAGGTGCTCAAGGCCGGCGAGGTCCAGCAGCTGAACCTGATCATCAAGGGCGACGCTTCTGGTTCGGTCGAGGCCCTGGAGTCCTCCCTGCTCCAGCTGGACGTGGGCGAAGAGGTCGACATCCGCGTCCTGCACCGCGGCGTCGGTGCGGTCACGGAGTCCGACATCGACCTGGCGATGGGCTCCGACGCCATCGTGATCGGCTTCAACGTGCGCGCCGCCGGGCGTGCGCAGCAGATGGCCGAGCGCGAGGGTGTGGACGTCCGGTACTACTCGGTCATCTACCAGGCGATCGAGGAGATCGAGGCGGCCCTCAAGGGCATGCTCAAGCCGGAGTTCGAGGAGGTCGAGCTCGGTACGGCGGAGATCCGCGAGGTCTTCAAGTCGTCCAAGCTGGGCAACATCGCCGGTGTGCTCATCCGGTCCGGCGAGGTCCGCCGCAACACCAAGGCGCGCCTGCTGCGCGACGGCAAGGTGGTCGCGGAGAACCTCACCATCGAGGGCCTGCGTCGCTTCAAGGACGACGTGACCGAGATCCGCGAAGGGTTCGAGGGCGGTATCAACCTCGGCAACTTCAACGACATCAAGGTCGACGACGTCATCGCGACGTACGAGATGCGCGAGAAGCCGCGGGTGTAACAGCCACGGTCCGCGGTGGCCGACGGGACAGTGTTCCCGTCGGCCACCGCGCCGTGTACCGGGGCCGGCCTCAGGGGCAGCCCCACCGGCCCGCACCCGCGGGACGACGCAAGGCACCCCCACCGCGCGCCGGGCCCTAGGGCAAAGCCCCAGGAAAAACCCCGTCGAGCCCCCGGCAGGGACGATGTACGGTTCTACAGGACCTTCGATCCCGTACCGGCGGGTCATCCGGGCACACATGTACGTGGGGACGCTGTCCTTCGACCTCCTGCTCGGCGACGTACGGTCGCTGAAGGAGAAGCGCTCCGTCGTCCGCCCCATCGTCGCCGAACTCCAGCGGAAGTACGCGGTGAGCGCGGCCGAGGTGGAACACATGGACCTCCACCGCAGGGCCGGCATCGGGCTCGCGGTGGTGTCCGCCGACGCGGGGCACCTGACCGACATACTCGACCGGTGCGAACGGCTGGTCGCCGGCCGCCCCGAGGTGGAACTGCTCGCGGTGAGACGCCGCTTCCACGGCGACGACGACTGACCGAACGTAGAACAGGAAGATTGGGAGACGGACCAGTGGCCGACAACGCGCGGGCGAAGAGGCTGGCGGACCTCATCCGAGAGGTGGTGGCCCAGAAGCTGCAGCGCGGGATCAAGGACCCGCGGCTCGGCTCGCACGTCACCATCACGGACACCCGGGTGACGGGCGATCTGCGGGAGGCGACCGTCTTCTACACCGTGTACGGGGACGACGAGGAGCGGCAGGCCGCGGCCGCCGGTCTGGAGAGCGCCAAGGGCATCCTGCGCTCCGAGGTCGGCAGGGCGGCCGGCGTGAAGTTCACGCCGACCCTGACCTTCGTCGCCGACGCCCTCCCGGACACCGCACGGACCATCGAGGACCTCCTCGACAAGGCGCGCCAGTCCGACGCCAAGGTGCGTGAGGCGTCCGCCGGCGCCACCTACGCCGGTGGCGCGGACCCGTACAAGAAGCCCGCCGACGAGACGGACGACACCGCCGAATGACCCAGAAGCACACCACGCCCGACGGCCTTGTCATCGTCGACAAGCCGTCGGGCTTCACTTCGCACGACGTCGTCGCCAAGATGCGGGGCATCGCGAAGACCCGGCGCGTCGGCCACGCCGGCACGCTCGACCCGATGGCGACGGGCGTCCTCGTCCTCGGCGTGGAGAAGGCGACCAAGCTCCTCGGGCACCTCGCGCTGACCGAGAAGGAGTACCTGGGCACCCTCCGGCTCGGCCAGACCACGCTCACGGACGACGCCGAGGGGGAGATCACCTCCTCCACCGACGCCTCCAAGGTCACCCGGGACGCCATCGACGCCGGAATCGCCAAACTGACCGGCGACATCATGCAGGTGCCGTCCAAGGTCAGCGCCATCAAGATCAACGGCGTGCGGTCCTACAAGCGGGCCAGGGAGGGCGAGGAGTTCGAGATTCCCGCCCGGCCCGTCACCGTCTCGTCGTTCAGCGTGTACGACGTGCGGGACGCCGTCGCCGACGACGGCACCCCGGTGCTCGACCTGGTCGTGTCGGTGGTCTGCTCCTCCGGCACCTACATCCGCGCCCTGGCCCGCGACCTGGGCGCCGACCTCGGTGTCGGCGGCCACCTCACCGCCCTGCGCCGCACCCGCGTCGGGCCGTACAAGCTCGACTCCGCGCGGACCCTGGACCAGCTCCAGAAGGAGCTGACCGTGATGCCTATCGCCGAGGCGGCCGCAGCCGCCTTCCCGCGCTGGGACGTCGACGCCCGGCGCGCCCGGCTGCTCACCAACGGCGTACGGCTGGAGATGCCCGAGGAGTACGCGGGCGCGGGCGCCGTGGCCGTCCTCGGCCCCGAGGGCCGCCTGCTCGCCCTCGTGGAGGAACACAAGGGCAAGGCCAAGAGCCTGGCCGTCTTCGGCTGAGACAGGGCCGGGCCTTCGCCCGTGGAGCGGCGAACACGGGGACATTCCGCTGTCGCCGCTCCACGGTCCCCCCTCGGTTCCCCCACCTCTAGGGTGTATCCACCGATCCCCACCCATTCACCCCTCCGGGCAGGCGCTCGGAGTGAACCCGGGGAGCGGAAGGGGGCGCGTTCGCCGAGCGATCTGTCCCGCTGATCATCTCCCGCCTACTGTCGAACAGCAGGGGACAGATGTACGGCGGGAGGTTCGACGATGGCTGCACGGGGCCCGCACCCGCGTGACGGCGCACACGGCCCCCAGGACGCTCGTCTCGACGACGCCCTGGGCGGTGCGGATCGGCACGCGCCCGACGAGGCCCTCGTCCGCATCCACGACCCGGCCGGACGCCCCCGGGGCACCGGTTTCGTCGCCGACCGGCACGGCACGCTGATCACCAGCCACGAAGCCGTCGACGGCCTGCCCCGGCTCGTACTGCACACCGCCGACGGCCGCCGCCGCGTCGTGACCGCCGCCGCGGTGACCCCCCTGCCCGCCCTGGACCTGGCCCTCGTCCACACCGGGGGCCTCGGTGTCGCACCGCTTCCCGTCACCGCGCGGGACCGGATCGACTGCGGCACGTATGTGCGGATCGCCGCCGGCTGCTGGCGCGAGGCGCGGATCCTCGGCACGACCACCGTGACGTACACGGCCACGGGCCGCCTCCACCGGCTGGACGGCGTCCTGGAGTTGGCGATCGGCACGGACGGCCGCGACGCGCTGCGCCTGGGAGGGGGCGCGGCCGGGGGACCGGTGCTCGACGCCACGACCGGCGCCGTGCTCGGCGTCCTCGGCACGGCCCTGAGCTCCGATCACAGCGAGGTCGGCTTCGCCGTGCCGCTGCTCCCGGGCACCGAGGGCCCCCTCGGCGACCTGCTCGCGGCGAACGGGGCGACGGTCCCCGCGTACGGCGCCGACCTCAACCTGGCCGGCGTGCGGGAACTCACCGCCACCTCGATGGCGCAGGACGGCCCGCTCGACGCGCGGCCGGGGCTCTGCCACACGGCCGAGCCCGTCGAACGGGCCGCGACGGCACGGGAGTTCGCCGCCTTCACCGAGGGCCCGGCCCGTGTCCTCGGCCTCGTCGGGGCACCCGGCAGCGGCCGTACGACCGAACTCGCCGCCCTCGCGGCCCGCCGCCACTCCGCCCCCACGCTGTGGCTGCGCGGCGCCGACCTGCGGGACGACGACACCTCGGTGGCGGACGCGGCACGCCGGGCCCTGACCCGCGCGGCGCGGATCGTGGCCGCCACCCGCGTTCCCCTTGCCACCGGCCTCGGGGACACCTCCCCGGAACGCCTGGCCCGCCTCGCCCGGGACACCGGCCACCCCCTGCTGCTCCTGCTGGACACCCCCGAGGAGACGCCGTCGGCCCTGACCCACCGCCTGAGCGAGTGGGCCGAGGGGACGGCACAGTGGCTACGGGAGACGGGGGCACGGCTGGTGGTGGCGTGCCGCGTGGAGTACTGGGAACGGGCAGGGGCGGAGTTTCCGGCCGAGCTGCTGCACGAGGGGCGCTCGGCGGACGAGGCCGTGCCCGGTGTCCCGCCCTGCGTCCCGCTCGGCGACCTGACCGAGGACGAGGCCCGGCAGGCACGCGTCCGCTACGGCGTCCCGGAAGGGGCACTGCCGGACGCCGACGCCCGCCACCCCCTCACCCTCCGCCTGCTCTCGGAGGTCCGGGCCGCCGAAAGCGACCCCCCGGCCGTCGCCCGCACCGACCGGCACGAGGTCTTCTCGGCCTACCTCGACCTGATGTGCCTGCGTATCGCGCAGCGCCTGGCCGCGCAGCACGACCTGCGCGGCACCGCCGTACGCCGTCTCGCGGCGAAGGTCTCCGGTCAGGTCCACGAGGCCGCCCGGCGCAGCATCGGCACCGGGCAGGGCGGGTTGGACCGGGCGTCGTTCGAGGAGGTGTTCCCGTGGGGGCCGGCCCCGGACCGGCTCGGCGGCGGCACCGGATGGGCGTCCGCCGTCCTCGCCGAAGGCCTCCTCGTCCCGGCCGGCGACGGCTACCGCTTCGCCCACGAGGAGATCGCCGACTGGATCCAGGGCACGCACCTCGACCTGGACGAGGCCCTGCGCGTCCTGGTCCACCGCTGCCGCCTCCCACAGGACGCCCACCCCCTCCCCGTACCGCACCACCGCATCGGACCCGTTGTCCAGGCCCTGCTGCTCCTCGCCCGCCGGTACGGCACACTCCGACTCGCCCTCCAGCTGCAGGAGTTGGTGCACGCCCTGGATGCCGACCCGCACTCCTGGTGGGCCGCCCGACTCGTCGCCGAGGTCCTCAGAGGCGTGCCCGACGCGGCACCGTACACGGACGTGCTGCGGCTGCTCGCCGACCGGATCGTGGCCTGGCGGAGCGAAGGGCGACCGGTGCCGGGGGAGTTCGGGCCCGCCCTCTGGACGGCCCTCTCGCTGCCCCTGGAGGCGCGCCTCGACCTGCTCCGCCGGCTCGTCCACGCCGACGGGCCCCCGGACGAGGCCGGCCCCCGCTACCTCGATGCCGTGGCCCGGCTGCTCGCTGCCGACGCCGTCGCCGTACAACCACTCCTCACCCGTTGGTTCGACGACGAGCGGCCGCTGCCCGCCACCCCGCACGCGACCGTGGCGACGGCCGCGCAGGCGCTGCTGCACACGCACCGGCGCCGGGCTCTGGACGAGCTGACCGAGGTGCTCGTCGACCGGGCCCACCGCCGGGCCGGCCAACTGCTCGCCGTCCTCGCGGAGGAGGAACCGTCCGCCGTCTGCCGGGCCGTCGGCCGATGGGCGCACGACGAGCGGCCCGCGCGGCGGGCGGCGGCGGTGACCCACGGGCTGCGGGCCGCTCCGCACGCACGCACCGAGGCCGACCGCGCACTGCTGCGTCACGCCGCCCTCACCCTGCTCGCCCGGCCCGCCGACAGCGGCCTGCACGGCGGCGCGCTCGCGCTGCTCGTACGGGACCCGAGCACCCGCGCCCGTCACCTCCCGCAGGCGCTGCGGCAGTTCGCGGCGGGCGACCCGCAGATCCCGCCGAGCGCGATCGTCGCGGCCCTCACGACCCATCCCACGCCGGTTCTCGACGCCTTCCGGGCGCGGTTGCGCGGACCGGACGCCGGAGAGGTGCTGCGCACCCTCGCCGACGCCACCACACCCACGCTGGCCCGCCGGGTCGCCGCCCTCGTGGGGGAGGCCGTGGCGCACACCCCGCACCTCGCCGCCCACGTGGCCGCGTACGCCGACCGGCGCCTCGACCGGGGCCCCGCCGACCGGGCCGTGCTGCGGCCCCTGGTCACCGGCCTGCTGGACGGCGGCCCGGAACCGGTGCGGACCGCGCTCGCCGCCGTACTCGCCGCCCCCGGCAACTCCGCCTCCCGCCACCTCCGCCGGGAACTGCGCGAACACCTCCTGGCCCAGGAGCACGACCCGGCCGTCCTGGACGCGCTGCTGCACGCCGCCGCCCGGATCAGCGGCCACGACCTCCGCGACCTCGTCCACCGCACCGGTCTCCTCCTGGTCCGCACCACGGACGGCGCCGCCCGCTTCGACCGGGCCCTGGCCGACCTGGGCCGCCATGTCCCCGGCTTCGCCCTCCGTGTGACCGGCTGGCTGACCGACGCCCCGGAGGAGTGGGTGGCGCTCGTCGGTCCCGGCACCCGCCGGATGATCGAGACCCTGGCCGGCGTGCGGGTTCCCGCATGACAGCCGTAGCCGCCCACGTGCGCCCGGTCACAGCCCCCATGCCGATGCGGGTCCCCAGCGGGCGGCATGGCACCCTTAGACCTGCGTAAGAGGCAACCACGGACACGGGTTCGACGAGCACTCGACAAGGAGCAGGCACAGTGCAGCGCTGGCGTGGCTTGGAGGACATCCCCGAGGACTGGGGGCGCAGCGTCGTCACCATCGGCTCCTACGACGGAGTCCACCGCGGACACCAGCTGATCATCCGGCACGCCGTGGACCGCGCCCGTGAGCTGGGCGTTCCCGCTGTCGTCGTCACCTTCGACCCGCACCCCAGCGAGGTGGTCCGCCCCGGCAGCCACCCGCCGCTGCTCGCCCCGCACCACCGCCGCGCCGAACTGATGGCGGACCTGGGCGTGGACGCGGTCCTCGTCCTTCCCTTCACCACCGAGTTCTCGAAGCTGTCCCCGGCCGACTTCGTCGTCAAGGTCCTGGTCGACAAGCTGCACGCCAAAGCGGTCGTCGAGGGCCCCAACTTCCGCTTCGGCCACAAGGCGGCGGGCAATGTCGAGTTCCTGGCCGGACAGGGCAAGATCTACGACTTCGAGGTCGAGGTCGTGGACCTGTATCTGACGGGCGAGGCCGGGGGCGGGGAGCCCTTCTCCTCGACCCTGACCCGGCGCCTGATCGCCGAGGGCGACGTCCGGGGCGCCGCCGAGATCCTCGGCCGGCCGCACCGCGTGGAGGGCGTGGTCGTCCGCGGCGCCCAGCGCGGCCGTGAGCTCGGCTTCCCCACGGCCAACGTCGAGACGCTGCCCCACACCGCCGTCCCCGCCGACGGCGTCTACGCCGGCTGGCTGCACGCCCAGGGTGAGGCGATGCCGGCCGCGATCTCCGTCGGGACCAACCCCCAGTTCGACGGCACCGAGCGCACGGTGGAGGCGTACGCCATCGACCGGGTGGGCCTCGACCTGTACGGCCTCCATGTCGCCGTCGACTTCCTGGCCTTCGTACGCGGCCAGGCGAGGTTCGACACGCTGGAGGCCCTGCTGGAGCAGATGGCCGAGGACGTGAAGCGCTGCCGGGATCTGGTGGCTGAGGCCGAGACGGACCAGTAGCGGTTCCACGACGCCGAAGGGCGGCCGGTGCCTGAGGGGCACCGGCCGCCCTTCGTTGTGCCGGGCTACTGCTGAGGCGGCGGGGGCGGCGCCTGGCCGCCGCCCGGCTGACCGGGCTGCGGGTAGCCGTATCCGGGCTGCGGGTACGGCTGACCCGGCTGCGGGTACGGCTGGGGCGGCTGGCCGGGCTGGGCGTACGGCTGCCCGGGCTGCGGCGCCTGCGGGTACGGGCCGGGCTGCGCGGGCGGCTGCTGACCGGGGGCGGGCTGTCCCGGAACCGGCTGACCGGGAACCGGCTGACCGGGAACCGGCTGACCGGGAACCGGCTGGCCGGGGAGCGGTGGGGCGGCCACCGGCGGCGGGTTGCCGTCGGACGTCCACAGGCCGTGCGCCTGCTGGTGGCGGGTGAAGTCCTCGGCGACCATCGCCGCGAGGTTGAAGTACGCCTCCCGCACCTTCGGCCGCATCATGTCGAGGTCGACCTCGGCACCGGCGGCCAGGTGCTCGTCGAAGGGCACCACGATCACGCCCCGGCACCGGGTCTCGAAGTGCGCCACGATGTCCTCGACCTTGATCATCTTCCCGGTCTCGCGGACACCCGAGATCACGGTGATGGACCGGGCGACGAGGTCGGAGTACCCGTGCGCGGACAGCCAGTCCAGCGTCGTACTGGCGCTGCTCGCACCGTCCACGGAGGGCGTCGAGATGATGATGAGCTGGTCGGCGAGGTCGAGCACACCGCGCATGGCGCTGTAGAGCAGACCCGTACCCGAGTCGGTCAGGATGACCGGGTACTGCTTGCCGAGCACGTCGATCGCGCGCCGGTAGTCCTCGTCGTTGAACGTCGTGGAGACGGCCGGGTCGACGTCGTTGGCGATGATCTCAAGCCCGGACGGCGCCTGGGACGTGAACCGGCGGATGTCCATGTACGAGTTGAGGTACGGGATCGCCTGGACGAGGTCACGGATGGTGGCCCCGGTCTCGCGGCGCACACGGCGGCCGAGGGTACCGGCGTCCGGGTTGGCGTCGATGGCGAGGATCTTGTCCTGCCGCTCGGTGGCGAGCGTGGAGCCGAGGGCGGTGGTCGTGGTCGTCTTGCCGACGCCGCCCTTGAGGCTGATCACGGCGATGCGGTAGCAGGACAGCACGGGCGTGCGGATCAGCTCCAGCTTCCGCAGCCGCTCGGCCTCCTCCTTCTTGCCGCCCAGCTTGAACCGTCCGCCGCCGGCCGCCGGGCGGCTGCTCTTCGCCTTCTGCTTCTTGTTGTTGAGCAGCCGGTCGGACGACAGTTCCACGGCAGCGGTGTAACCGAGCGGCGCGGCACCCGGGTTGGTCGGCTGCCGCTGGTCGTGCTGCATGGGCTGCGGCCAGGCGGCACCGGCACGGGGGTCGACGGGCTGCTGCGGAGCCTGACCGGCCTGCGGAGGCTGACCGGGCTGCGGAGGCTGACCGGGCTGCGGTGCGAATCCCTGCGGGGCGCCTTGAGCCGCGGCCGCCGGGGGCTGCGGCTGACCCTGCTGGGGCACGCCGGGCTGGCCCTGTTGGGGCACGCCGGGCTGGCCCTGCTGGGCGGGGGGCTGCGGGAAGCCGTAACCGCCGGGCTGGGCGTGCGGGGCCGGGGCGGCGGGCGGGAAGCCGTAGCCGCCTTGCAGGTTGGGGGCGCCGGGGGCACCGCCGGGGTGTGGGAAGCCGTAGCCGCCCTGGGGGTTGGGGACGCCGGGCTGGGGGAAGCCGTAGCCGTCCTGTGCGTTCGGTGTCTGGGCAGGCGGGCCGGCCGGTGGCTGGGCCGGAGGCTGCGGTGCTGCCGGAGCAGGCGTGCCCGGGTGCGGGAAGCCGTAACCGGGCTGCGGTGCGGGCTGGGCGGGCGCCGGGCTCGCCGTCGGCGGGTTCCACGCGGCGGGCGCGGGCTGCGGCGCCTGCGGCTGGAAGGGGGGCTGCTGGGGCGGCACCGCCGGCTGACCCTGCGCGGCCGCCGGCTGCGGCTGTTCGGGCGCGGTCTGCTCCGGCTGCTGGGGCTGGGGCTGGGGCTGCTGCGGCTGGGCCTGCCACTGGCTCGCCGACGCGGGCGCGGCGGGCTGGTACGACGGCGGCAACGGCGGCACCGCACCCTGCGGCGTCGGCGGAGACCAGGCGGGCGGCGTGGCACTCGGGGCTTCGGAGGCGCCGGGAGCGGCGTCCTGGGGCGCGCCGTCCTGCGGCGTGGCGTCGGCGGGCACCGCGTCCGCAGGCTCGGGCTCGGGCTCGGCTGCCGTAGGCACGGCATCCGCAGGCTCGGCGTCCTGAGGCGAGGCCTCCTGGGACTCGGCCTCCTCCAGGACCGTACTCCCGGGCTCGTCCTCCACCGGAGCGGCGTCCTCCGGCCCGGGCGCCACAGGCTGCGCCTCCTCGGACTCGGCGTCCACCTCAACGGCTTCGCCGGACGCGTCGTCGTCCACCTCGGACGAGGGCTCGGAAGCAGGCCGGAGTTCGACCACGTCGGCCACGCGGGAGTCGTCGGCCTCGTCAGCCGTACCCGCACTGTCCTCGGCATCGTCGGCATCGTCGAGAACCGCGTCGGCCTCCGCGTCCGCCACATCCACGCCGGCATCACCATCGGCACGCTCGGCCTCACCCGCCTCGGCGGCCGCGCGCTCGGCGATCTCCCGCTTGAGGGCGACGGCGGAGAACCGCATGGTGGCGCCGCTCTCCAGATCACCGCTCCCGGACCCCTGCTCCCCGGAATCCGAGAAAGCCGAGGAAGTCGACGGAGCCGAGGAAGTCGACGGAGCCGGGGAATTCGAGGAAGCCGAAGGAGCCGGGGAGACGGAGGAAGCCGGGGAGACGGACGAAGCCGCAGCATCCGAAGACGCACCAGCATCTGAAGGCGCCTCAGTCTTCGAGGCGTCCTGGGCATCGGAGGAACCCGGAGCATCCGGGGAAGCAGGCGGTGCCGGCGGAGCCGACGGCGTCCACTGCGACTGGAACCCGCCCACAGGAATGTTCGGCACGGCCGTCGGGGAGGCCGGATCCGCCGCCGGAGCCTCGGGCCGCGCCTCCGTCTGCGGCCGCTGCGGCTCGAAGCCGCTCCCCACGGGAAGCTTGGGCACGGCCCCCGGCCCGCCGGTGGGCGGCGGGGGAGGAGTGAATGGCGCACCAGGCGCAGGCGCAGGCGCAGGCGGCGTGAAAGGCGCTCCCGGCGCCGGCGCAGGCGGCGTGAAGGGAGCCCCGGGCGCCGGGGTGGGAAGGGAGGACGGGCCCGCCGAGCCCGCCGCATGCGGCGGCGGAGTCAGCCCCGGCAACGGAGGAACCGGCCCCCTGGAAGGCCCCTGGGAACCATGGGAACCGGAACCGGAAGCGGACGGCGCCGACGAGGAACCACCGGCACCCCCGGCACCCCCCGCCCCCGGAGCCCCCGCATCGGAACCCGCGGCACCTGCCGAACCCGCCACCTGGCCCGAACCCCCCGACGCGTTCTGCGTGTACCAGGCAGGCGGCGCGTAGTCGATGGTGAACTCGCCCGTCGTCTCCACGGCGGACTCCGCGTCGGGCTGGTCATCGCCGGGTGTCCCCCAGCCCCCGCGGATCCCGTCCCGATCGCTGCTCACAGTTCCTCCTGGTGTGGTCGAGCACCCTCATGCCGTGCTGGGGCGACCCTTGCTTGTCGTTCGAAGTCGCTTGAAGTCGTTCGAGGTCGTCCGATCCACCGGCTCTCCCCCTGCGACGCCGACTCCCGCTCCACGGGTTCTGACGTCGTGCCCCTCCCAGCCTAATCACCAGGGACCTCACCCCGGCAGGCCCGCCCACCCCCGAGCAACGGCCCACTGCGACACAGCATGCCCAGAAGTGGCGTACACAGCCCCCGTATTGGTGAACAAACCGGTCGTTACCAGTGAACAAGTCAAACAGGAACCGAATCGGAGCAGCGCGTCAACGCCCATAGGGGACAAGCTCATTGATGCTCCGACAAAACACCCATCCACCCACGGCAACGGGGTGGGAAGCCGGCCCTGGCATCCCACCCCGCCCGCAAAACCGTCGGTTACCGACCGGCCTCCGCGGCCGGTCCGCCGTCGTGCGGCGCCGGCTCCAGGTCGAACTCCCCGTCCCGCGCCCCCAGCACGAACGCCCGCCACTCGGCCTCCGTGTACCGCAGCACGGTGCCCGGGTCGAGCGACGACCGCATGGCCACGGCCCCGCCGGGAAGGTAGGCGATCTCGACCCGCTCCTCGTGCTCCTCGGTGCCCGGTGCGCTGTGCCACTCGACCCCCGAGATGTCGAGGGCGTACAGTTCGTCCCGCTCCCGCTCCTTGCGCGCCTTGATCTCTTCTTCCGTCTCCGCCATGCCGAAGCGGCCCCTTCCAGACGTGATCGACCTTCCGGGCGCTCACCCTAGTGGCCCCTGGTCGTGCCGTCTTCGCTGTTCGGGGACCAGGGCAAAGGTGCCCGCAACCGCCTGGTACCCTGAGTGACGGCCGTTTGTGTACGCACCCCCGGAGCCCGCCGCTCTGGAGGCCGCGCCCAGCGGATCCCCGCCTTCCGAGTCACGGAAGATCCCCCGAGAAGAAGACCGGGGGCACTCGGTGGCCACTCACAGACTATGAGGAGTACGCGTGTCGCTCGACGCCGCTACGAAGAAGCAGATCATCTCCGAGTTCGGTACCAAGGAGGGTGACACCGGCTCCCCCGAGGTCCAGGTCGCTCTGCTGTCCCGTCGGATCTCCGACCTGACCGAGCACCTCAAGACCCACAAGCACGACCACCACTCCCGCCGTGGTCTGCTGATCCTGGTCGGTCAGCGCCGCCGCCTGCTGCAGTACCTCGCCAAGAAGGACATCCAGCGCTTCCGTACGCTGGTCGACCGCCTCGGCATCCGCCGCGGTGCGGCGGGCGCCAAGTAAGACGCCGTGAAGGGAGCGGTTCCCATCGATCGGGGGCCGCTCCCTTTGCTGTACGTGCGCACTGTCACTGCCGCTTTGTAGTGTGGTAGCACAACGCAATACGCATGACACAGCGTGATAGGCCCTACCCGAAATGGGTACGGCGTCATCACGTACGACGAACGAGGAGGAGCGCACCTCGCCGCCGCCGGTCCTCGGTAGTGGCCCCCGGGGGGAAGTGAGCCCCGGGTGCTTCGATCGAAGACCGGCCCGCACCAGACGGCGCGCTTCTCCGCCACCGTCCCCCTGCCACACGGGCAAGGAGGGACGAAGACGAGGAGAAAACGCTAGTGGAGAACGAGACCCACTACGCCGAGGCCGTCATCGACAACGGCGCCTTCGGCACCCGCACCATCCGCTTCGAGACGGGCCGCCTGGCCAAGCAGGCCGCCGGTTCCGCCGTGGCGTACCTGGACGACGACACCATGGTGCTGTCGGCCACCACCGCGTCCAAGCAGCCCAAGGACCAGCTCGACTTCTTCCCGCTCACGGTCGACGTCGAGGAGCGCATGTACGCGGCCGGGAAGATCCCCGGTTCCTTCTTCCGCCGCGAGGGCCGGCCGAGCGAGGACGCGATCCTCACCTGCCGCCTGATCGACCGCCCGCTGCGCCCGTCCTTCAAGAAGGGCCTGCGCAACGAGATCCAGGTCGTCGCCACGATCATGGCGCTCAACCCCGACCACCTGTACGACGTCGTCGCGATCAACGCCGCGTCCGCGTCCACGCAGCTGGCCGGTCTGCCCTTCTCCGGCCCGATCGGCGGCGTCCGCGTCGCGCTGATCCGCGGCCAGTGGGTGGCCTTCCCGACGCACACCGAGCTCGAGGACGCCGTCTTCGACATGGTCGTCGCGGGCCGCGTCCTGGAGGACGGCGATGTCGCGATCATGATGGTCGAGGCGGAGGCCACCGAGAAGACCATCAAGCTGGTCGAGGGTGGCGCCGAGGCGCCCACCGAGGAGGTCGTCGCCGCCGGTCTGGACGCCGCGAAGCCCTTCATCAAGGTTCTGTGCAAGGCCCAGTCGGACCTCGCCGCCAAGGCCGCCAAGCCGACCGGCGAGTTCCCGATCTTCCTGGACTACCAGGACGACGTCCTGGAGGCGCTCACCGCGGCCGTCAAGCCCGAGCTCACCCAGGCGCTCACCATCGCCGGCAAGCAGGAGCGCGAGTCCGAGCTGGACCGCGTCAAGCAGCTCGCCGCCGAGAAGCTGCTGCCGGAGTTCGAGGGCCGCGAGAAGGAGATCTCCGCCGCGTACCGCTCGCTCACCAAGCAGCTGGTCCGTGAGCGCGTGATCAAGGAGAAGAAGCGCATCGACGGCCGCGGTGTCACCGACATCCGCACCCTGGCCGCCGAGGTCGAGGCCATCCCGCGGGTCCACGGCTCGGCCCTGTTCGAGCGCGGCGAGACCCAGATCCTGGGCGTCACCACGCTGAACATGCTGCGCATGGAGCAGCAGCTGGACACCCTCTCGCCGGTGACCCGCAAGCGCTACATGCACAACTACAACTTCCCGCCGTACTCCACCGGCGAGACCGGCCGCGTCGGCTCCCCGAAGCGCCGCGAGATCGGCCACGGCGCCCTCGCCGAGCGCGCCCTGATCCCGGTCCTGCCGACGCGCGAGGAGTTCCCGTACGCGATCCGTCAGGTCTCCGAGGCCCTCGGCTCCAACGGCTCGACGTCGATGGGTTCGGTCTGCGCCTCCACCATGTCGCTGCTGAACGCCGGTGTGCCGCTGAAGGCCCCGGTCGCCGGTATCGCCATGGGCCTGATCTCCCAGGAGATCGACGGCGAGACGCACTACGTCACCCTCACCGACATCCTCGGTGCGGAGGACGCCTTCGGCGACATGGACTTCAAGGTCGCCGGCACCAAGGAGTTCGTCACCGCCCTCCAGCTCGACACCAAGCTGGACGGCATCCCGGCGTCCGTCCTGGCCGCGGCCCTGAAGCAGGCCCGTGACGCCCGCCTCCACATCCTCGACGTGATGATGGAAGCCATCGACACGCCGGACGAGATGTCCCCGAACGCACCGCGGATCATCACCGTGAAGATCCCGGTCGACAAGATCGGCGAGGTCATCGGCCCCAAGGGCAAGATGATCAACCAGATCCAGGAGGACACCGGCGCCGAGATCACCATCGAGGACGACGGCACGATCTACATCGGCGCCGCCGACGGCCCGTCCGCCGAGGCCGCCCGCGCCACGATCAACGGCATCGCCAACCCGACGATGCCCGAGGTCGGCGAGCGCTACCTCGGTACGGTCGTGAAGACGACCACCTTCGGTGCGTTCGTCTCCCTGCTGCCCGGCAAGGACGGCCTGCTGCACATCTCGCAGATCCGCAAGCTGGCCGGCGGCAAGCGCGTGGAGAACGTCGAGGACGTCCTCGGCGTGGGCCAGAAGGTCCAGGTCGAGATCGCCGAGATCGACTCCCGCGGCAAGCTCTCCCTCATCCCCGTGATCGAGGGCGAGGAAGGTTCGAACGACGAAGCGAAGGACGACGCCGAGAAGTGACGTCCCGTAACGCCCAGGCGACGGCCCGCACCTCTTCGGAGGCGCGGGCCGTCGCCCGTACCCAAACCCTCATCAAGGGCACCAACGGCATCGGCACGGTCCGCAAAACCACCCTCCCCGGTGGCCTGCGCATCGTCACCGAGACCCTGCCCTCGGTCCGCTCGGCGACCTTCGGCATCTGGGCGCACGTCGGCTCCCGCGACGAGACCCCGTCTCTGAACGGCGCCACGCACTACCTGGAGCACCTGCTCTTCAAGGGGACGACCCGCAGGTCCGCCCTGGACATCTCCTCCGCCATCGACGCCGTCGGCGGCGAGATGAACGCGTTCACGGCGAAGGAGTACACGTGCTACTACGCGCGCGTGCTCGACACCGACCTGCCGCTCGCCATCGACGTCGTCTGCGACATGCTCACCGGCTCGCTGATCCTCGAAGAGGACGTCAACGTCGAGCGCGGCGCCATCCTCGAAGAGATCGCCATGACGGAGGACGACCCGGGCGACTGCGTCCACGACCTCTTCGCGCAGACCATGTTCGGCGACCACCCGCTCGGCCGCCCGGTCCTCGGCACGGTCGACACCGTCAACGCCCTCACGGCCGACCGCATCCGCCGCTTCTACAAGAAGCACTACGACCCTACCCACCTGGTGGTCGCCTGCGCAGGCAACATCGACCACAACAAGGTCGTACGACAGGTCCGCGCCGCCTTCGACAAGGCGGGCGCCTTCAAGAGCCTCGACGCGACCCCCGTCGCCCCGCGCGCCGGGCAGCGCGCCGTCCGCACCGCCGGCCGGGTCGACCTCATCGGCCGCAAGACCGAACAGGCCCACGTCGTCCTGGGCATGCCGGGCCTGTCCCGCACGGACGAGCGCCGCTGGTCCCTCGGCGTGCTGAACACGGCCCTCGGCGGCGGGATGTCGTCCCGCCTGTTCCAGGAGGTCAGGGAGAAACGGGGCCTGGCCTACAGCGTGTACTCGTACACCTCCGGATTCGCCGACTGCGGCCTGTTCGGCGTGTACGCGGGCTGCCGCCCGAACCAGGTCCACGACGTGCTGAAGATCTGCCGCGACGAACTCGACCACGTCGCCGAGCACGGTCTGTCCGACGACGAGATCGGCCGCGCCATCGGTCAGCTCCAGGGCTCCACCGTCCTCGGCCTGGAGGACACCGGCGCGCTGATGAACCGCATCGGCAAGAGCGAGCTGTGCTGGGGCGAGCAGATGTCGGTCGACGACATGCTGGCCCGGATAGCCTCGGTCACCCCGGACGACGTCCGCTCGGTCGCCCGCGACATCCTGGGACGGCGGCCCTCGCTGTCGGTCATCGGCCCGCTGAAGGACAAGCAGGCCTCCCGGCTCCAGGACGCCGTCGCCTGACGCCCCCTTTCGACAAGAAGGCAAGTGAGATGAGCAAGCTGCGCGTGGCGGTCCTCGGTGCCAAGGGCCGGATCGGATCCGAGGCGGTACGGGCGGTCGAGGCCGCCGAGGACATGGAGCTCGTCGCCGCCCTCGGCCGGGGCGACAAGCTGGAGACACTGGCCGAGACCGGTGCCCAGGTCGCGGTCGAGCTGACCACGCCCGCCTCGGTCATGGGCAACCTCGACTTCTGCGTACGCCACGGTATCCACGCCGTCGTCGGTACGACGGGCTGGACCGACGAGCGCCTCGCGCAGCTGAAGGGCTGGCTGGCCCAGTCCCCGGAGACGGGCGTGCTCATCGCGCCCAACTTCTCCATCGGTGCCGTCCTGACCATGAAGTTCGCGCAGATCGCCGCCCCCTACTTCGAGTCCGTCGAGGTCGTCGAACTGCACCACCCGAACAAGGTCGACGCCCCCAGCGGAACCGCCACGCGCACCGCCCAGCTCATCGCCGAGGCCCGCCGCCAGGCCGGCAGCGCCCCCGCCCCGGACGCCACGGTGACGGCCCTGGACGGCGCCCGTGGCGCCAGCGTCGACGGCGTCCCGGTGCACGCGGTCCGGCTGCGCGGCCTGCTGGCCCACCAGGAGGTCCTGCTCGGCGGCGAGGGCGAGACCCTCACCGTCCGCCACGACTCCCTCCACCACAGCAGCTTCATGCCGGGCATCCTGCTGGGTGCGCGCCGGGTGGTGAGCACTCCGGGCCTGACCTTCGGCCTGGAGCACTTCCTGGACCTCGGCTGACACCAGGACCCGCGAGACAGTCATGCGCGCGAAGATCTCCTACGCCGTCACGGCCGCCGTCCTGGTCTTCTACTTCCTCCTGGTCGGCAGCCGCGGTGTGATGCTCATCGAGACGGGCACGCCGCTCACCGTCACCTTCGGGATCGCGGTGCTGATCCTGCCGGTGATCGGCCTGTGGTTCCTGTGGAAGAACACCCAGTTCGTCCGCAAGGCCAACCAGCTCGCCGCCGAGCTCGACGCCGAGGGCGGCCTGCCCGTCGACGAGCTGAAACGCACCCCCAGCGGCCGGATCGACCGCGACTCGGCCGACGAGGTCTTCGCCCGGCGCAAGGCCGAGACGGAGGCGGCCCCCGACGACTGGCGCAGCTGGTTCCGGCTCGCTGTCGCCTACCACGACGCGCGTGACACCCCGCGCGCCCGCAAGGCGATGCAGAAGGCCATCGCCCTGCATGACGGCAGGCAGACCGAGACCGCCTGACGCACGCGCTCACGCCGGCGGGGCCGGACCACGATCGTGGTCCGGCCCCGCCGGCATGAAAAGGGGCTGCTCAGCGCCGGTATTCCTCGGCCCACACCTCCACCGAGTCGGCCGCCCGGTCGAACGCCTCGGGCCGGGCCAGGAAGTCCGCGTTGTGCGTGGTCAGCAGCGGCGGTACGGCGTCCGCCGCACGCCCCCGCCGTACGAGCACCAGCGCCTGCCCCTGCACCGTGCGCGGCAGCCCGAGCCAGCGCACCGGCTGCTGCAGCGTCCGCACGCTGACGACCTGCTCCCAGGGCGCCGTACGCGTGCCGAAGAAGCCGACGTGACGCAGCCCGCGCGCGCTCACCCACACGCCCACGCGCAGCAGCCGCAGAGCGACGGCGATGAAGGCCAGGGCGATGCCGAAGACCACCCCGCCCTCGGACAGGGGCCCGGTCGCCGCGATGATGACCGCCGCGAACAGCACGAACGAGGCGAGCAGCAGCAACAGCGCCGCCGCCCCGACACGCCACGGGCCGGGACGGTAGGGCCGCAGCCAGCGGTCGCGGTCTTCGTGCGGCAGGGCGACATCGTCCGCCGCCTCGAAGGCGCGGTCGGCCGTCAGGAAGGGCAGGGGCACGGCTGGTCCTCACTCGTTCCATCGTGGGCTGTGCCCGGTGAGGTTATCCGCCTGTGTCCCTGGTCACCACCTTCGGGGGCCGGATGGAGTCATGGCCGGCCGTCGCCGACGCGGTCCCGGCTCAGTGCTTGTCGGACGCCTGTGACTGCTGCGTCTGCGCGGTGGAATGGTCGAGCGTCAGCGCCGGCATCCCGATCACCAGGGAGCCCACGAGTGCGGCGACGATCGTCAGCCCCAGCAGCCAGCGCCCGGCTATCTGACCGGCGGACGCCCGCGCAGGGGGCGGGGGAGTGACATTGCTGCGGAACCTGTCGGCTTCGGCGACGAAGGCGAACGGAACTGGTTCGCGCCGGCGGTACATCTGGGGAGCATCTCCTTCGGGGGTCGAACAGATCACTGTCGTCAAGAGAGACGAACGAACTGCCCCAGGGGTGCCCTGTTTCACCGACTTCATAGCGGCACGGCACCGAACGCACCGTTTGGTGGGCGGGTGGCGGGTCGTAGAGTGGCGTCGCCAAGAGACGAGATGGGAAGGCCCGCCGAAACCGTGACCGAGACTCCCGACGAAGACTTCAAGATCGACCTCCGTGGTGATGTCACCGTTGAGCTGGTGAAACACAGCGCCGCCGACTCCGACGTGCTGTTCGCAGCCCGTGTGTCGACCCTCGGCGAGCAGTCCCTGGACGAGCTGAAGAAGGACCCGGAGCGTTCCAAGGGGTTGATCAACTTCCTGATGCGGGACCGGCACGGCAGCCCGTTCGAGCACAACTCGATGACCTTCTTCGTCAGCGCCCCGATCTTCGTCTTCCGAGAGTTCATGCGGCACCGCGTGGGCTGGTCCTACAACGAGGAGTCGGGGCGCTACCGGGAGCTCCAGCCCGTCTTCTACGTGCCGGACGCCTCGCGCAAGCTGGTCCAGCAGGGGCGGCCGGGCAAGTACGAGTTCGTCGAGGGCACCCCCGAGCAGCACCAGCTCGTGGGGGACGCCATGGAGGAGTCCTACCGTCAGGCCTACCGGACGTATCGCCAGATGCTCGCCGCCGGCGTGGCCCGCGAGGTCGCCCGCTCGGTCCTCCCGGTCGGCCTGTACTCCTCGATGTACGCCACCTGCAACGCCCGCTCGCTGATGCACTTCCTCGGCCTGCGCACCCAGCACGAACTGGCGAAGGTCCCCTCCTTCCCGCAGCGGGAGATCGAGATGGTCGGCGAGCAGATGGAGGCGGAGTGGGCCAAGCTCATGCCCCTCACGTACGCGGCCTTCAACGCGAACGGGCGTGTGGCGCCGTAACGCACCCCGGTTCTCCCGCCCGGCACAGATGTACGGGTCAATCAGGCGAAGTGTCCGTATTGCGGCATTTAGAGAAGTTCATCTAGCCTGATCAAACGGGTCCGGCACTGCTTGAACCCCCGAGCAGGCAGTGCCGGGCTCCCCATCTGTCACGACTTGTCGCCTGCCCCGAGGGCAGACCCCGCTCTGAGCAACGAGTAGCGTGTAAGCATGGCTCCGACCTCCACTCCGCAGACCCCCTTCGGGAGGGTCCTCACCGCCATGGTCACGCCCTTCACGGCGGACGGCGCACTCGACCTCGACGGCGCGCAGCGGCTCGCCGCCCATCTGGTGGACGCAGGCAACGACGGCCTGATCATCAACGGCACCACCGGCGAGTCCCCCACCACCAGCGACGCGGAGAAATCGGATCTCGTACGAGCCGTCCTGGAGGCGGTCGGCGACCGCGCCCACGTAGTCGCCGGCGTCGGCACCAACGACACCCACCACAGCATCGAGCTCGCCCGCGCGGCGCAGCGGGTGGGCGCGCACGGCCTGCTGGTCGTCACGCCGTACTACAACAAGCCCCCGCAGGAGGGTCTCTACCGGCACTTCAAGGCCATCGCCGACACCACCGAGCTGCCGGTCATGCTCTACGACATCCCCGGCCGCAGCGGCGTCCCGATCAACACGGAGACGCTCGTCCGCCTCGCCGAGCACCCAAGAATCGTCGCCAACAAGGACGCCAAGGGTGACCTCGGCCGCGCCAGCTGGGCCATCGCGCGCTCCGGCCTCGCCTGGTACTCCGGCGACGACATGCTGAACCTGCCCCTGCTCTCCGTCGGCGCGGTCGGCTTCGTCTCGGTCGTCGGCCACGTCGTCACCCCCGAGCTGCGCGCCATGGTCGACGCGTACGTCGCCGGTGACGTCCAGAAGGCGACCGAGATCCACCAGAAGCTGCTCCCGGTCTACACGGGCATGTTCCGTACCCAGGGCGTGATGACGACGAAGGCCGCGCTCGCCCTCCAGGGCCTGCCCGCCGGTCCGCTGCGCGCCCCCATGGTCGAGTGCACGCCCGAAGAGATCGAGCAGCTCAAGATCGATCTTGCCGCGGGCGGGGTACAGCTCTAGCACCAGACTTCGCGCGAGCCACGCGCAGACATGCTTCACAACTGAATAGGCAGGCCACCGGTGCCTGCGCCCCAACCACAACTGCTTCTGCACGAACGTCACGCGCGCCACGTGCCTCACCGGTACGTGGCGCTTGTGGTGAGGAGAGAGTCTTTTGAGTCATCCGCATCCCGAACTGGCCCCGCCCCCGCCGCTCCCCGAAGGTGGCCTGCGGGTCACTCCACTGGGCGGTCTCGGTGAGATCGGCCGGAACATGACGGTCTTCGAATACGGCGGCCGCTTGCTGATCGTCGACTGCGGAGTGCTCTTCCCCGAGGAGGAGCAGCCCGGAATCGACCTGATCCTGCCGGACTTCTCGTCGATCCGGGACCGTCTCGACGACATCGAGGGCATCGTCCTCACGCACGGCCACGAGGACCACATCGGCGGCGTCCCCTACCTCCTCCGCGAGAAGCCGGACATCCCGCTGATCGGCTCCAAGCTGACCCTCGCCCTCATCGAGGCCAAGCTCCAGGAGCACCGCATCCGCCCGTACACCCTGGAGGTGGCGGAAGGAAACCGCGAGCGCGTGGGCCCCTTCGACTGTGAGTTCATCGCGGTCAACCACTCGATCCCGGACGCGCTGGCCGTCGCCATCCGCACCCCCGCGGGCATGGTGGTCCACACCGGCGACTTCAAGATGGACCAGCTCCCGCTGGACAACCGCCTGACGGATCTCCATGCGTTCGCCCGGCTGAGCGAGGAGGGAATCGACCTCCTCCTCGCCGACTCCACCAACGCCGAGGTCCCCGGCTTCACCCCGCACGAGCGGGACATCTCCAACGTCCTGCGCCAGGTCTTCGCCGGTGCCCGCAAGCGGATCATCGTGGCGAGCTTCGCCAGCCACGTCCACCGCATCCAGCAGATCCTGGACGCGGCCTACGAGTACGGCCGCCGGGTCGCCTTCGTCGGCCGCTCGATGGTCCGCAACATGGGCATCGCGAGGGACCTGGGCTACCTGAAGGTCCCTCCGGGCCTGGTGGTGGACGTCAAGACACTGGACGACCTCCCCGACAACGAAGTCGTCCTGGTCTGCACGGGCTCCCAGGGCGAACCGATGGCGGCCCTGTCCCGCATGGCCAACCGGGACCACCAGATCCGCATCGTCGAGGGCGACACGGTGATCCTCGCGTCGTCGCTGATCCCCGGCAACGAGAACGCGGTCTACCGCGTCATCAACGGCCTGACCCGCTGGGGCGCGAACGTCGTCCACAAGGGCAACGCCAAGGTCCACGTCTCGGGCCACGCCTCAGCCGGCGAACTGCTGTACTTCTACAACATCTGCCGCCCGAGGAACCTGATGCCGGTCCACGGCGAGTGGCGCCACCTGCGCGCCAACGCCGAACTGGGCGCCCTCACCGGGGTCCCGCACGACCGCATCGTCATCGCCGAGGACGGCGTCGCCGTGGACCTCGTCGAGGGCAAGGCGAAGATCTCCGGCAAGGTCCAGGCCGGTTACGTGTACGTCGACGGCCTCTCGGTGGGCGACGTCGGCGAACCGGCCCTGAAGGACCGCAAGATCCTGGGCGACGAGGGCATCATCTCGGTCTTCGTGGTCATCGACTCGTCCACCGGCAAGATCACGGGCGGCCCGCACATCCAGGCCCGTGGATCCGGCATCGAGGACTCGGCCTTCGGCGACGTGATCCCCAAGATCACGGAGTCCCTCGAACGCTCCGCCCAGGAAGGCATCGTGGAACCCCACCAGTTGCAGCAGCTGGTGAGGAGGACCCTGGGCAAGTGGGTCTCGGACACCTACCGACGCCGGCCGATGATCCTGCCTGTGGTGGTGGAGGTCTGACGGACCGTCGGACCGACGTCCGCGTGAACTGGGAGCGGGGCGCCTCGATTTGCATCGGGGCGCCCCGCTCCAGTACGTTTACAACTCCTCCCAGACGGGCACCCGGCCACCTCGTGCGCCGGAGTGACTCACCGGACGGGACGGAAATTCCGACTCAGAACCTCTGATAAAGTCGGAACCGCCGGAAAGGGAAAGCGCGAGAGCGTGAACTCCGGAAGGCACCGAGGAAATCGGATCGAGAAAAGATCTGATAGAGTCGGAAACACCGAAGGGAAGCGCCCGGAGGAAAGCCCGAGAGGGTGAGTACAAAGGAA
>NZ_JANUQM010000027.1 GCF_030386795.1 Streptomyces sp. S.PNR 29 | reverse complement strand
AACCTGCGCACGGTGGACGCCCTCGTCCTGCCCCAGGGCATCCTGTCGAACATCCCCACCTTCGACCTGTACAAGGACCGTTGGGTGTGCGTGATGTCCGCCGACCGCGCCCCGGCCGTCCTCGGGCGGGAGGAACTGGCGGAACACCCTTGGGTGTTGCCCTACCGTCACCCGTCGCCGGTCTTCTCCCCCCTGAACCGCCTGCACGCCGAGGGCATCGAACCGCACGCGGAGATCGTCACGGAGAACTTTTTGGCCATCCCCCACCTGGTCGCGGGGACCGACCGGATCGGCCTGATGCCCGAACGGGCCGCGATCCCCACCCTCTCCGGACAACCGATCACCGTCGTCCAACCCGCCTTCGAGATCGGCCACTTGGTGGAGTCCCTGTGGTGGCATCCCCTCCATGAGCGGGAACCGGCCCACATATGGCTGCGCCGTATCGCCGCTCAGGCCGGCCAGGCAGTCGAGAGCGGCCCTGTGGTTTAAGCCGGCTGGGTAGGGTCGTGGTACACCGACCAGGAGGAGCAGTTGCATGGCGAGCGGGTCGTCATCCCCGGCGACGCACCGGCCTCTTGTAGATTTCCGTCAAACGCTCGATGGCCGCATCCTGGGTCGCGAACCCGGACTCCTCCAACTGCCGCCCCGCCGCCGACCGGTACCGGACCTTGTAAGGGTGAGGGCATTTCGACCACCGCGACCGCGGATGCTCACACTCCTTGAAAAACGACCCCATCCCACGAACCAGGACAGCGGAACCCATGGCTGCTGACTCCTCCACGACCGATGCTGGCAGCTTGCTGACCCTCACCGGTTCGGAACACCGCTGACCTGCGGAAAAGCGCGCAGGATCCGCTATGTTCTGGAACTGGATCGGACGGTCGCAGGACGAGATCGTGCAGGCCCGCCGGGACTGGATGGAAGGCTCCCGGTTCGGGGAGGTGAAGGGGTACGACGGGGCTCCCCTGCCCGCGCCGGAGCTGCCGGCGGTGCCGTTGAAACCGCGGGGAAGGGCCCGCTGAACTGCGGGAACGCATCGGCGTCGGTGACAGCCGGGCGGAGGGCGGTGGAGGGCTTCTCACTGTCTTTCACCCGCCCGCGTGAAGGTGTCCGAACAGCCGGCCGACTCATTCCGGTGCGCTTGGCGATTCCACAGTGTGGCTGTCTGGGGGCGGCTGTGGCGACGCCGACACTCGGCGCGGGCCGGTCACGATGCCTGAGATGGGCAGTGGCCACGACTACTTGGGCTACCACATCGCAACCATGCCGAAGTTGACCACGGCGCCGCTGCGCTGGGTTCGCGTGCACCAACAGTGGCTGCTTGAGCCGCGAGAACACGCACGGCGGGGTCTGTCCGGGGGCGCGTCCGGGCTGAATCCCGCCGTACGTGTTTGCGGTCCGGGTCAGATGGCGTCCGTCTTCGGGGGAGCGTCTGCCGCTTCCGTCAGACCAGTGATGGCCTGGGCGGTGGTGGCCAGCGGCAAGTGCTGTGCACGACGCAGACGCCCAAGGCGCCGTACACGGTGCTTCACGCGGCCTTGGCCAGGGCGGACCGGTCTTTGCCGGGCGCGTGCCGTTCGGGTGCCGCGAGTCTGCTCATGGCTCCTCGTCCGTCGTGGCGCGGCCACAGCAGGAGGGCCCCGATCGCTCCTGCCCCGGCCAGGACCGCGAGGAGGGACCAGGCGAGAGTGAAGCCGGCGTTCGTGCCGAGCCACCCCGCGACGGGATAGGTGAACAGCCAGGCCAGGTGCGAGAGAGAGAACTGGGCGGCGAATGCCTCGGGGATCGCGTTCCGTCCGACGGAGGCGCGCAGGACCTTGCCGGTCGGTGTGATGATCAGCGCCATGCCGATGCCGACGACGGTCCAGATGATCGCCGTACCGGTCCATGTGGTGAGACCGGCCGCGATGAGCGTCACCGCGGCGGTCGTGCCGCCCACGAGGACTCCGGCGCCGGTCATCATGACGGTGCGGGCAGCGATCCGGTCGAGAACGCGGGGGAGTACGAGGGCGGCCAGGAGTGTCCCGGTGCCGGAGGCGGCGAGCATCCAGGCGACGTCCGACTGCGAGCCGCCGAGCTCATCACGGACGTAGTTGACGGTGTTCACGACGACCATCGACCCTGCCGCCGCAACCACGAGATTGAGCGCCATGATGCCGCGCAGCCGCGGCGTCCGGAGGAAGGTCCTGATCCCTGCTGCCGCCTTGTCCCACGCCTTGGTGTGGGTGCTGGGGCGGGCGTCGGGGATGCGCGTCGACAAGACGAGCAGGGCGGAGATGAGGAACCCGGCGGAGGTGCCGAGGAACAGCCGGCCGAAGTTCATGAACGTCAGGGCGACGGCTGCCAGCACGGGGCTGAGCAGGCTCTCCATGGTGGAGGCGACCTGGGACGCGGACAGGGCACGTGTGTAGTCGGACTCGTCGGTGACGATCTCGGGGATGACGGCCTGGAACGTCGGGGTGAATGCCGCGGAGGCGGCCTGGAGCAGGCCGACCAGGACGTAGATGTGCCAGACCTCGGTGACCAGCGGCAGTGCCAGGATCACTGCACCGCGGACCACGTCGAGGAGGACCAGGAGAGTTCTCCGGGGGAGCCGGTCGACGTACGCGGCAGCCAAGGGGGCTATGGTCACGTACATGACCATCTTGATGGTCAGGGCGGTACCGAGCACCATGCCGGCGCGCGGACCGGCGAGGTCGTAGGCGAGCAGTCCGAGTGCCACTGTGGTCAGCCCGGTGCCGAACAGGGCGATGACTTGGGCACTGAACAGGTGACGGTAGTCGCGGATGGCGAACAGACGCATGGCTGGTTCCTTCCGTGTCCACGCGGCGGGGCACGGGCTCGGAGTGGAGGCCGTGCCCCGCGAGTACAGGCGGGGATGTCCCTAGACACTGGTGTCGCTCTCGGGTGTGAGACCGGCGAGCAGGTTGAAGGCGCCGGTGAGGATGTTGAGTGCGACGACGCCGACGACATCGGCTATCGCGCGGTCGCTGTAGCCGTACTCACGCAGCGCGACGACCTGTTCGTCGGTGATCGACGTCGGCTCGCGATAGATCTGGAGGGCGAGGGTGAGGATCGCCGCGATCGCGGGATCGGCCGAGGTGCCCGTGTGGGCTCGCTCGATCTCCTCCTCGTCCACTCCCATGGCGCGCGCGGCATTGACATGAGCGTCGAGGCACAGGCTGCATCCCTGCAGGGCCTGAACGGCGATCGAGATCCGTTCGCTGATCCTTCGGTCGAGTTTGGCTCGTCCCATGGCACGGCTCAGCTGGAGGTAGCCGCCCAGTACGGCCGGCGAGTGCGCCATCGTGGAGACCATGTCACCGATCTGGCCATGGCGGGAGACCAGGTCGGCGAGGAGGTCGCGCGAGGCGCCGACCGCCGTGCCGGGCGTGAGTCGGGTCAGGCGGGGCATGACGCTCCTTCCGACGGAGGAGATGCGCGGGGGCGGCGGGCTCGATGAGGTGAGCGCACCTTAGGTGTGCCGTGTGCCGTGGCAGGCGATCGGCGCCGGTCATGCGTCAGTGGTGTGCGTGGCCGCTGTGGTGGTGGCCTCTGTGCTCGGGTGCGGCCTGAGATGCCGCGTCCGAGCGGGGGGTGGTCGCGGTGGTCTGAACCGTGAACTCGGCCGTTCGGACGACGTCGTTGTGCTGGAAGTCCAGGTACAGGCGGTAGGTGCCGGCCGAAGGCGCGACCGCCATGAAGGCGATCTCGGGGCCCGGCGCGGTGGTGCCGTCACCGGGTTCGCCCTCCGGATGGACATGGAGGTAACCAAGGTCTCCGACCCGCAGTGCCACCAGGTGCCCATACGCGGCCAGGTAGGGCTGCAGGTCGGTGACGGGGCGGTCGTTCCGGCTGACGGTGAGGGTCAGCTCGCTCGCCTCGCCGGGCAGGAGTTCACCGTCGAGCGCGACGGTATACTCGCCGATCCGTGCGATCCGGGTGGCCTCGGGGAGCGGCTGCGGGTCGTACGTCCCGGCGACCGCGACGTCGATCCCGAGCGTCATGGTCCCGTCGTGGCCGGCCGGGTGGATGTCGGCGAAGAATCTCCAGTCCCCCGGTTCCAGCGACAGTTCGACACTCCAGGTGCCCTTCTGGTCCATTACCGGATGCACGTGCTGGAAACCGGTCGTGTCGCGCCGCACGGCGATGAAGTGCAGTTCCTTCTCGTGCTCGGGCGTGAACTCGGTCACCGCCTGCCCGTCGGGGCCGATCACCCGGAAGCTGATCGGCTGCACGCCGGCGGTGAGGATCGTCGAGTCGAGCTCGAGGGTGTACCCGTTCTCGGAGACCGACAGGCCACCGGGCTGGGCTCCGCCGTGGACGCCGTGGACGCCGTGGACGCCGTGGTTGGCCTGGTCGTGGCCGAAGTGATCGCTCATGACATCTCCCATTGGTCTTCGCGCGCCTTCCGGCGTGGTCTGCTCAGGACGTCGCCAGTAACCATATACCCCCCAGGGGTATTTCTTCATGGTCGAAATCTCGCGAGACGGCTTGCGGGAGTGGATTCACCAGGAAGAGGTTCCGTCCGCCAGCCTCGTGGCGTCGGCGTGTCGGCCTAGAGCGTGTCTCTTTGATGGGTTGGTCAGTTGATCGGATGTGTCTGTCCGATTAGTGATCACCGATGCGATGTGGGACCGGATCGAGCCGCTGATGCCGGCGGATCCGGTCCGCGGGCGGCGATGGGCCGACCACCGCCGCACTCTTGAGGCCATCGCGTGGAAGTACCGCACCAACTCGCCCTGGCGCGATCTTCCCGAGGAGCTCGGCTCTTTCCAGACCGCTCACAAGCGGCTGATCAGATGGGCCATCGACGGCACCTGGGAGATGATCCTCGCGGCCGTCCTGGCGGCGGCGGACGCCGACGACGACATCGACTGGACGGTGTCGGTGGACTCCACCGTTGTCCGGGCCCACCAGCACGCTGCCGGAGCAGTCAAAAGGGGGCGGCTCGCTCCGGCGAGCCCGCCGATCATGCGCTCGGACGCTCCCGTGGCGGCTTGAGCACCAAGGTCCACCTGGCCGCAGACGGCCGCGCATGGCCCCTCGCCTTCACCGTCACCGCAGGCCAGGCAGGTGATGCACCCGCCTTCGAGACGCTGATGTCCCGCATCCGCGTGCCCCGCAGGGGCCCGGGCAGGCCTCGGACCCGGCCCCTGGCCGTTCTCGCGGACCGCGCGTATTCCTCCCGCGCCATCCGCAGCCACCTGCGGCGCCGGGGTATCCGTGCGGTCATCCCGCAGCCGTCCGACCAAGTCGGACACCGCCTGCGGCGAGGCCGGCTCGGTGGCCGTCCGCCCGGCTTCGACAGCGAGGCCTACAAGCTGCGGAACACCGTCGAGCGGTGCATCAACCGCCTCAAGCAGTGGCGCGGCCTGGCCACACGAACCGACAAGCTCGCGATCGCCTACCAGGCCGCACTCCACCTCGCAGGCATCCTCATCTGGACCCGACGCTGACCAAAGAGACAGAACCTAGCTGCCCCTGCGGTGGCTTGCGCGCGGTTGACGGGGCAGCGCCTTACCGACGAGCGATAGCTGGCGACCCAGGTCTGAAGGGCCCTCGACGCGGCCGGTGCGGTCTACGACGACACCGCGCAGGGCTGCATCCCCGACTTCGAGGGCTCGGAGCAGCCCCCCGCGCGACTAACCGAACGCAGGTGGATGACCGCAGAGAGCATTTGAGCGGTCCCGACTTGGCCCGGCTGCCCGTATGTGCACGCACCTTGACGGACGGCCAGATCGTTGACGGGAGCGGAACCGGTTCAGGCTGCTGGATTCTGAGGCTGCACCGCTCCAGCGGCAGGACTTCGCCGGCATCCTGGCGGCGATGGATGGCCTGCCGGTCACCATCCGCCTCCTGGACCCACCGCTGCACGAGTTCCTGCCCGGCCGCACCGACCTCGCCGTCCGCATCGCCGCCGCCGAGGCCCGCGGCGAGCAGCCGGACCCGCACGACACCCGGCTCCTGGACGCCGTGGGCCGCATGCGTGAGAACCCGATGCTCGGCCTGCGCGGAGTGCGCCTCGGCCTGGTCGTTCCCGGCCTGGTCTCCATGCAGGTACGGGCCGTCGCTGAGGCTGTCGTGGAGCGCACGCGGGCCGGCGGCGAGCCCCAGGCGGAGATCATGGTGCCGCTCGTCGGTGACGTCACGGAGTTGCGGCTGGTGCGCGAGGAAGTGGAAGACGTGCTGGCGGCCGTCACCGAGGAGTCCGGCGTCCCCGTTCTTCCACGCCGCCGGGCTGGACTACGTCTCCTGCTCGCCGTTCCGTGTCCCGGTGGCGCGTCTGGAAGCCGGCCGGGCGGCGATCACCGTGGACGACGGCGATGCCGCCGCCACAACAGCATGAGATCCCGCCACCGCAGGTTCGCGCAGCCGTTTTCAGACCGGCTCGGGCACCACAGCGACCGGACAAGCGGCGTGGTGCAGCACCGTGTGAGCGACCCGGCCGAGTTGCAGCCCGAAGTGCCCAGGGCGGCGCCGTGCCCCTACGACCAGAAGGTCCGCACCGTGAGAGGCATCCAGGAGCACAGTCCGGGCGGAGCCTTCGGCCGTGCGCTTGTGCAGTTCCACGCCCGCAGGGGCTTCGCGAAGCGCGGCTTCCAGCATGTCCACTGCCTGCTGCTCGTACGCGTGCGCCGGCTCTCCCGCGAGCAGCGGGTGTTCGATGGTCTGGTGCGCCGGGCGCCGCCAGGCGCGGATGGCCTCCAGTGGGGCGCCGCGTCGCTCTGCCTCTTCGAGGGCGAAGCGGACGGCGTTCGTGCTTGCGGCCTCCTCGCCGATGCCCAGCACGATGCGACGGTGCGTCCGGTCCCCGTCGTCGTGGCCGCCACGGACCACGACCACGGGGCAGTCGGCCTGTCCCGCCACGGTCAGGCTGACGGATCCGAGGAGCAGCTCGCTGACATCGCCGCGACCGCGGGACCCCAGGACCAGCAGGGATGCATGGCGTGCCTCACGCACCAGGACGGGCGTCGGCCCGTCCGGTATCACCTGGATGGCCACTTTCAGATCAGGGATGCGCTTTCGGGCACGCTCGGCTGCGGCAGCCACGAAGACGCCGTTGAGGATCTGCTCCGACCTGTCCCCTGACGTGGGGAAGACGGCACGTTCGTACCGCTCCCACAGCGAGGCGTACACCACCCGCAGCGGCAGCCCGCGCAGCGCGGCCTCGTCCGCTGCCCAGTCCACGGCGTGCAGGCTCGGCTGGGAGCCGTCGACGCCCACGACCACGGGAAGGTCCATCGTTGTCACCGCCCTGCGTAAAGAGTGAAGGGGAGCCGCTGGATCAGTCGTGCGGAACCACGGCGACGGGCGCGGCGGCGTGATGCAGCACCGCGTGCGTGACCGAGCCGATGTGAACACCTACAGGACTGCGGCGGATGCGTCGGCCGACGACTACCAGGGAGGCGGCTCCGGAGGCGGCTACCACAGCGACCGCGGGGCTTTCGCAGCGCGATTCCTCAACCACCTCGACTTCGGGGAACTTCTGCCGCCACGGACGAAGAGCCTCCGCGAGGGCTGCGGCCTCGCGCCGCGCCAGCGACTCGCGCGCCTGTGGGTCGGTTGGCAGGCCGTAGTGCGGCGGCGGGGTCCAGCCGTGGACGACCCGCAAGGCCGTGGCACGGCGGACGGCCGTGTCGAAGGCGAATGCGATCAGTGTCTGGTCCGGGCTTTCGGTGTCCAGGCCGAGCACGACAGGCAGGAAGGGAGCGGCCGCGGACGGGATACCCGCAGGATCCATCTCGTGCTCGTCGGCCGCCTGCTCCCAGGCCCGTACGAGTACGACTGGACGTTCGGCATGCGCCACGACCGCCAGTCCGACGGACCCGACCAGGAACCCGCCGATCCCGCTCAGGCCGCGCGAGCCCAGCACGAGCAGTTCGGAGTCCCCCGCCGCTTCGACCAGCACGTCACTGGGGCGTCCGGCGAGCTGCTCGGTCGTCACCTTGACGCCGGGGTGACGAAGCCGGAGTCCCTCCGCCGCCTCCCGGGGAATGCTCCCCCAGCCTTCGGCCGGGGGTACCCCCATCTCGCTTCGCTCGGTCCAGTGCTGATGCGTCTCCGCACCGAGCAGCGGCGCCCGCGCCATGGGCTCCGGGACCGGCTCCCAGACGTGCGCGAGCTTCACCGGCAGACCGCGCAGCGCGGCCTCGCGGGCCGCCCACTCGGCGGCGGCCCGGCTCTCACGTGAGCCGTCCAGACCAACAGTGATGGTGCGGAGCATGATCTCCACCTCCCGAGGTGACGAAGCAGCGCGCCTTACATCTCCCACTCTTGCCGGGCCCTTCGGTTACCGCTGTGTGCCGAAAGTCCATGCCGCAGGTGCCGAACGGCCCCATCTGCGGCCTCGTCAGCCAGGTACCGACCGCGTTGATCCCACGTTGCGGAGGCCGCGCAGGTACGCTCCGTCCCACGTCTGGGCCGATCGGCCCTAGTGACTGCGGCCCCAGCGAGTGATGATCGTGGTGACGGACTCTCCGGGAGTCCGTCCGCCCGGAACAAGGGGTCGTAATGGCCGAGGCACGCACCAGCGCGCCGTAGGCGCGGACGGGAAGCACCCGGATCAGGCGCCTTCCCTCCTCACGATAGTGGGCGATGCCCAGGCTGGACGGCTTTCCCTGACAGACGGGCGAAGGGCCGAGACCGACCTGCGCTGCGCCACCTCGCCAAGCACGGCACCAAGCTGATCGCGCAGCGGTCCACCGGCTGCAACAACATCGACTTGGCCACCGCCCAGGAGCTGGGACTGACGGTGGCCAGGGTGTCGTACTACTCGCCCTACTCGGTTGCCGAGTTCGCCTGGGCCCTCGCCCTGGCCGTGAACCGGCGCATCGTCCGGGCCGCGCACCGCACCCGCGAGCTTCCGGCTCGACGGGCTCATGGGCGACCTGCACGGCCGTCCCGGTACTCGCCGATCTTGCGGTGCTTGAGACGCTCGTACTGGCAGGTGGTCCGGTTGACCTGCTCGGCGATGCGGTAGACGTCGTCGGCGACGATGTTGTTGAAGTTGACGGCGAACGCCTCGCCGTTGCGCATGCCGCATCCGCTCATCAGGTCGGCGACCAGCAGGAAGCTGTCGTCGCCGGCGGTGCGTATCTGACCCAGCTGCTCGGGTGAGGGGATCACCACCTGCTTGGGGTCGTACTGCGGGGGCCTGATCCCGGACACGGGGTTGTCGTCGAACAGCCCCAGCCGGTCCGCGTCCAGCAGGATCGCCTTCAGCTTGTCGAAGGCGTTCGCCTGGGCGGCCAAGCCGACCCCGCCTCGTTCCAGGGTCTGGGGGAAGCCTTCGACGACCTTGTGGTCGAAGGTGTTCATCCGCCGGCTGCCCAGCAGCGGCAGCAGATGGATGTTCAGCAGCGACTCCAGGTGCACCACCGAGGCCGGACCCAGATCCCGCTGGTCGGCCTTCCGGTGGCGTACTCCTCGAACCGCATCGGACCGTACCGGGCGATCCGCTCCGCCTTCGCCTGCCCCCGAGGCGCCGCCTTCTTCGCCTTGTGGATTTCCGTCAACCGCTCGACGGCCGCATCCTGGGTCGCGAACCCGGACTCCTCCAACTGCCGCCCCGCCGCCGACCGATGACGGATCTTGTTCGAGTGAGAGCACTTCGACAGGTTGCTCGGTCGCAGGACGAGATCGTGCAGGCCCGCCGGGACTGGATGGAAGGTTCTCGGTTCGGGGAGGTGAAGGGGTACGACGGTGCTCCCCTGCCCGCACCGGAACCGCCGCCAGTGCCGTTGAAACCGCGGGGAAGGGTGCGCTGACAGCTTGGCCGGCTACCTGTTCCTGAACCGGTCCGGACGCATGAAGTCCAGGCCTTCGATGGTCTGTTTGCCGAGCGCCTCGTGTGCGGCGATGTGGCCATAGCCGGTCGCCATCTTGAAGCCCTTTCCTGAGAAGCCGGTGGCACAGTAGACCCTGCTGTTCTCATCCAGCCGGCCGAGGAGCGGATGCCTGTCCTCGGTGAAAAGGTCGGGGAAGGCGTCGGAGCGCACGATAGTGGGGGTGAGGCCGGGAAGGAATTCGGTGACGATGTCGGTGACCTTGTCGATTTCTTCCCGGGTGAGTTCTCTGGGCACGGAGTCCGGGTCGGGCGTTGCCCTTCCGCGCCCGTCCAGCGGTCCGTCCACCGATGCCTTGACCGTCACGCCATCGACGGCGGGTGCGCCGTACAGGGAGCGGTCGCCGTACAGCCGGCTGAAGACGGGGAATCTCTCCGGCGAGAACTGCGCCCCGTCTTGGGCGATGAACCAGGTCAGGACGATCCGATGGGTTTCCGTAACGGCCTTGAGGTGGTCGGGCATGAGCCTTCGGGACCAGCCGCCCGAGGCGACGATGACCTTCTCGAACGTCCAGGTTCTGTCACCCGAGGTGACGACCACGCCGTGGTCGGTTTCGGTGATGCTGTCCACGGGCGTGTTCTGAAGGACGGTGGCGCCGCCTGCCTGGGCCGCCGAGATGGCGGCGCTGACGGCCCGGTCGGTGCGCAGAACACCGGCGCGGGGGTCGTAGATGGCGCAGTCGTCGGGGCGGAGGTTGTGCTGGGGGTAGCGTTCCGCCATCTCCTCCCGGCTGAGGACGCGGTGCTCGGCTCCGGTGATGCGCGTTGCCTCGAGGAGGCTGTTGATGAAGCTACCGTTCGCCGTCCCGATGGACAGGCCCCCGGTAGGTATCAGGATCTCCTGCCCGGTTTCCGCTTCGAGCTCGGCCCAGAGGCCGCGGGAGCGTTCCATGATGGGGTAGTAGTCGGGTTTCCCGAGGTAGACCATGCGGAACAGGCGGGTGTCCCCGCCCACGGCACTGCGGCCGTGGGCGGGGGTGGCGGCCTCGAAACCGACTACCGAGCCGGACAGCCGGGAGGCCTGCCACAGGGCCATGCTTCCGATGCTGCCCAGGCCGATGACGGCGAGTTGCGCGTCCATGAGAGCGGTTTCCCTTTCGTTTACTCGTGAAGCCCGGCGAGTCTGCTGCCGAATCTGGCCAGGAGTGAGGTCTTGCTGGAACCCCTGCGCTCTTCCCACTGGTCGGCGATACCGAAGAGCCGGTACATGGCGTGAACGCCCAGCCAGCGGATGGGTTCCGGTTCCCACTTACGTGCCCGGTAGCCGACCCAGGGCAGGGTGGTCCGCTCGGTTTCCTTCTCGAATGCGAGCTCCACGAGAGTCCTGCCGCCGACGTAGGCCGACGTGACACCGTGTCCCGCGTAGCCGGTGGACGACCCGATCCCCGATACCGGGTCCCAGTGCACGCCGCCGTTCCAGTCCCGCGTGACGCCCAGGACTCCCGACCAGGCGTGATCCACCTCGAAGGGGATGCCCGGGAAGAAGGAACCGAGCTTGTGCGAGATCAGGTCAATGGTGGACTGGGCGGTCGCACCGGCGCCTCCTGTGCCGGACCCGAAGCGGTAGGGGACACCGCGGCCCCCCATGGCGATACGGCCGTCCGACGTCCGCTGGGCGTAGATGAACGTGTGCGCGGAGTCGTTGAGGCACTGGGGCCCGTCCCAACCGATCTGCCGCCATGCCTCCTCCGACAGGGGCTTGGTCACGATCATCGAGGAATTGACGGGGATCAGGCTCCGTCGGCCGAGCAGCTGTCCCGAATAACCTTCGGTGCAGATGAACGTCCTGGCCGCGGTGACACGTCCGTCGGCCAGGGTGAGGGTCCTGCCCGCGACACTGTCCACTCGGCTGCCCTCGTAGATCCTGACCCCCATGGAGGTCAGGGTGTCGGCGAGGCCGTAGACGAGCTTCGCGGGGTGGATCCGCGCGCAGTGCTTGTAGAAGAGCCCGCCGTGGACGGTGGAGATGTTGATCCGGCTCCGGAATTCCTCCCGGTCGAGCAGGTGGACCTCGTCGTCGGTCAGCCCGTACTTCAAGTCGGCATCACGCCTGGTGACAAGCCGGCCCAGCCCCGCCCGAGTGTGAGCGGCGACGAGAGCGCCACCCTTGTGCTGGTCGGCATCGATGCCCTCGCGTTGGAGGATGTCCAGGACCGCGTCGACGCCGGCGACGAATTCCTGCTGCAGTGCCCGGCTCGCTTCCAGCCCTCCCCCGGTGCGGGCGAAGGTGGCACGGTTTCCCGGAGGCATCGCCGAGAGCCAGCCACCGTTGCGTCCTGATGCGCCGTAGCCCACCTGTTCGGCCTCGAAGACGGCGACCGAGAGCGACGGTTCGAGCTTCTTGGCGAAGTACGCCGCCCACAGGCCGGTGTAGCCGCCGCCGACGATGGCCACGTCGACGGAGTCGTGGCCGGTGAAGCGGGGGAATGAGGGCTTCTTGTCGGCCAGTTGAGCCACCCAGAAGCCGAGTTCTCCGTTTCGGGGTGGTGCCGCGAGGGCGTTCATGGTGTGTCCTTCATCTGTCTCTGGGAACCGCGTGGGCCGCTGCTGGAAGGCGGTGTGGCCGCTGTGCCGGAGCGGGATCTGCCCCTCGCGTCGGCCAGCAGGATCTGCACCGCGGTGTCGATCATGCTGGCCGAGGGCGTCGAGTGCCCGTCGAAGCCGGGCCACAGCCGCACTGCTCATGAGTGGCTCGCCGCTACACAGCGGTGCAGACGACCTGGATCTCGACAGGGGTGTTGAGCGGCAGCCCGGCGACACCGATCGCGGTGCGTGCGTGGCGTCCGTTCTCCCCCAGTACCTCGATGAGCAGTTCACTGGCCGCGTTGGCGACGGTCGACTGCTCACCGAAGTCCGGCGTACTGGCCACGAAGACCAGCATCTGCACGATCCGGACCCGCTCCAGATCGCCCACCGCCTGCACAGCGGCGGCGAGCGCGTTGAGCGCGGCATGGCGCGCGAACTCCCGCGCCGTCTCCAGCTCCACGTCCCGGCCGACAATGCCCTGACCCAGCAGCTCGCCGTCCTTGAAGGGGAGTTGGCCGGAGAGGTGGATGGTGGAGCCCACCGTCCGGTGGGGCACGAGGTACGTCGTGCCGGCGAGGACGGGTAGCTTCAGTCCCAGGGCCTGGAGCCTTTCTGAAGCCGAGTCACCCTTGACGGTTTGAGGCAGGGGCTGACTCATGCCGCCACCGTCTTGCTGTGGACCATTTCCTCAGTTCTCCGCTCAGGCTCAGGCGTCAGGGACGCGGGAGACCGAAGAGGACGGGGAGGTCGGCGATGTCGGTGATCCGCTCGTAGCCGAGCCAGTGCTCGTCGTGCTCCCAGCCGCGGTCCATGTACACCTTGTTCTCGATGCCCATGATCGCCGCGGAGCGCAGGTCATACATCGGGCTCGCGGAGACGTGCACGAGCTCGTCGGGCGTCACGCCGAGCTTGTCAAACATGTAGTCGAACGCGCCGAGTCGCGGCTTGTAGATGCCCATCTCCTCGGCACTGATGACCACTTCGAACGGGGCCTTGAGGTTCTCCGCGAGGCGCACGGCGTGCGCGGTGTCGCTGTTCGTGATGATGACCAGCGGGACTTCCTCGGCCAGGCGGTTCAGTGCCTCGGTGACACCGGGGTGCGGGCCCCAGGTGGGGATGCGGTCGTACACCGCCCGCGCGTCGTCCTCGCGGTACTCAAGACCGACCCTGCGCGAGGCGCGTTCCATGGAACGCGCGACGACCTGGTGGAACGGCTGGTACGCGCCCGTGCACTCGTCGATCCGGTACGCCTTGCAGATCCGCAGGAACTCATCGGCGACCTCGGCCGGCAGCCGGTCACCCAGGACCTCACGAATCGTGTCGTTGATGCTGAACTTGATCAGCGTTCCATTCATGTCGAACGTCACGAACTTGGGCTTGACATCGAATCCCATTGGTCCTCCTGGTGCTTTCAGTGGAGCAGCCTGCTCCTCTGGTCGATTGTCGACCATCTTGCGGTCGATTGTCGACCAGAGGGAATCGAGTGTCAACCTCACGGACCAGTCGCGCGCTCCCTCGACCCGCTGTCCACCTCGCTCCTCGGCCCCAGGGAACTCCAGCGAGGTATAGTCGACAAACGACCAAGTGGTCGGGCAGTGGCCGAGGGAGGGCAACGGGTTGGACCACAAGTTCGAGTGGCAGGAGCAGCGGACGACGACGCCGGACGGCGTCTACCGCACACTGCGTGCCGCCATCCTCGATGGGACCGTACCTCCTGGTGGCCAGCTGCGCGAGGCGCACATCGCCGCGGATCTCGGGATCAGCCGGTCCCCGCTGCGCGAGGCGCTGACCAAGCTGGAGGAGGAAGGGCTCGTCGTCAAGATCCCCTACCGTGGGGCGTTCGTCGTAGAGGTGAGCGCTCGTGAGGTCGCCGAGATCGACTCGGTCCGGCTGCGGGTCGAACCCTACGCCGCCGAGCTCTCGGCCGAAGCACTACGCGGTCCTGAGCGGCCTCAGTTGCTGCAGACCGTTGAGGACCTCCGCCGGGCAATGGAGACGAACGACATCCCGGCCAGTATCGACGCACACCTTCGCTTCCACAGGCTCTTCTACGATCTCTCGGGGCACGGCATCCTGCAGGGCCTCTGGAACGGCTGGGAGACCAAGCTGCGCCTCTACCTCAGTGTCGATCACCGCACTTACAGCGACGACCCGCATCAATTGGTCGTCGAGCACGAGAGGTTGGCCGCGGTTGCCCTGGAAGGCGACACCGACGCGTTCCGCCAGGAACTGGCTGCCCATTTCCCCATGGGGCTGCGAGCCGAGGCCGGAGATCCAGGGGACCGCACGCCCCGGCGTGCATGAGGCCACACCGCCTGCGCGAAGTGTCCAAGCCCCCCTCTCCACCGTGACGTTGTAGACCAATGCCGAAAAGCCAATGATCAGGCCCGCACGGTCGACGCGATCTTGTAGCGGATCTTGAGTGAGGGTTGCCCAGTCGCAAGAGCGCGGAGCGTGTGGCAGGTGGCCGCTCCGCGCCGACCGCGTGAGCGCAGGAACCGGCCCGCACAGCACTACGTTCAGCGGAGTGGGCGCGAGCGGTACAGCTCGGTGCGGCTGGTGCCGTCCAGGCGGGTCACCGTCATCACCGGTTCCACCACCCGCTCGGACATCACCGGCCTCGGAACCGGTGGGCTCGCGTATTCAACTGTCGCGGGTTGCCAGTGGCGCTGATACCGCGTGCCCCGTCGGCCGTGGCTTGTCCACCACCGTCGTCGTGGTGTGGCCGGGGCCGCGCAGGATCACGACGGCCAGGCCGTCCGCGTCGAACCGCTCGGCCTGCTCCCATCCCGCGCTGAGGAGGGTGATCTCGTCGTCGTCCAGGGCGATGTCCCGCCGGGATGGCGGGGTGTTCGCGGCCACCGGGGTGATCACGACGAGGGCGCCGCCCGCGCAACCGGTCTGCCATGTCGCGCAGGATGCGGATGCGGTCGTGGAAGAAGGCGTAGACGAGGCGGAGGGCGATCAGGTCATAACCGTCCACCGCCAGCGGCGTGAGGTCATCGCGTTCGACATCCAGCCGCAGCCAGTTCACGCCCGCCGTGCCGTCGGCCCGGGCCAGGGCACTGTCGGCCCAGTCCACCGCGTCGACGCTGTAGCCCGTCTCGGCCAGGTGTACGGCCAGTTCACCGGTACCGCAGCCCACGTCCAGGGCCCGCCCGCCCGCTTCGGGGGCGGGAGCGTGCTGGGCGAGCAGGGCCCGCTCGGCATCCGTCAGCGGCCTGTAGCCCTTCCCCGCGGCATAGTGGGCGTGCCAGTCCGCCTGTGTGCTGTGTCCCAACTCGCGTGGTCCTTCCGGTCTGTTCGGCCGCGTCAGCGGCGGTGGATGCGGGTCAGGGTGCGGCGGCCGCGTTCTACGAGCTCCGGATCGCCGTGCGCCATGCCGAACTGAATGCCGGACAGCGCGTCGAAGCCGGCCTCGCACACCAGCCGCTCCTCCTCGTGCGGTGTCAGCGGCTGGCCGTAGCCGGTGAGGAAGGCCTCGCGCAGGTCGTCCCGGCCGTCCCAGTGATCGCTCAGGCGGACCAGGTCCCGTAAGGCCGGCCCGTACTCAGCGCGCTCAAAGTCGACGACGCCAAGGGAGCCGTCGTCGGCGAGCAGGGCGTTGCGCAGCTGCAGATCACCGATGGTGGGCACCTGGTGGCACGGCGGCAAGACCGCGTGCCGGGCGGCAAGGGTGCGCAGCAGCGCTTCGTCGCCGTCGCGCAGATACGGGCGGGCGGCCTCCAGATGACGCTCCAATTTCGCGGCCGGGGAGGGCAGGTGGGCGTCCGGCTGCCGGGCCGGTGCGGCGCGGTGGAAGAGCGCGGCGATTTCCCCCAGACCCTGATGCACCCGCAGCTCGGTGGCACGGTCCAGGACCGCGCCGAACAGGGTGCGGCCGGGCAGCGCTGTCACCACGACCGCCCTGTGCCGCGGGTCGGCGGCCACCAGGCGGGGGGCTCGGTGGCCGAGCGCGCAGGTCCACTCGCGGTACGCCGTCACCTCCCGCTGGTGGAAGCGCTCGCTGATGGATCTTCACGTACCAGGTGCCGCCGGCTCGACCGGTGGCCCGCCACACGCGGCTGTTGACCCGTGTCCACGACGTATCCGCCCAGTCAGTGATGCGGCCCACCGCGCGTTCGGCGAAGGCGCGCACCGCGGCATTGGGGACCGGCTGCGCGCCGGGCGGGCCCACCGGCACATGCGGTCCTCGTTTCGGTCGCGGGGCGGGCGTCGGGCCGACCCCGTCACGCGCCGGTGACGGGCACGTTGCGCAGCAGTGCGGAGGTCATAGCCAGGAGCGTCTCCGCCTCGGCCTGGTCGTACTTGAAGGTCTTGGTGACCGCGTCGTTGTGCAGGGCGCCGCAGGTCTGGCTGTACAAGGCGTCCTGGATCCGCCACCACCGCTCGGTCTGGTTGCACTGGCTGGCCTGCTTCCTCGATCCGGGGTTGTCCCAGGTGACGTTCTCCCTGACCCACTCCAGCGCCCGCCTGACCTCCAGGATCGACGCCCGGACCTCGCCCGCGGTCAGCAGCCTCTGCGCCTCCCGCAGCATCCGTCCGACCTCGTCCCGCTCCGGATCGCCGAGCGGGTACGGCACGGCCATCTCGAACGCCGCGGACGGCCCCAACTGCGCGAGCTGCTGTTCCCACCGGCTCTTGGCGATGGTGATGTGCGCCGTCTCCTGGGCGCTCCCCGGATACCCGGGCGCCTGCGGCAGGGTCGCGTTGAGGTCGATCTCGAACCGAACGTCGCCGGTACGGCCCTCCTCGATCGCGTGGACCTGCAACGACGTCAGCGGGAACGACAGGTTCACGCGATGGACGGTCACCGTCGGCGTGTACGCCAGGTTCGCCGTGGTCCGGGCGAGCCGGGAGCGCTGCCCCGTCGCCTCGAAGCCGAACAGGTCCGCCTCCAGGGCGAGGATCTTCCCGGCCTCGGTGAAGGGCGACACCCCGACGGCGAGCTGGACGCTCAGCTCGTGGGCCCCCAACGCGCGGTGCAGCCACGTCTGGTCGCTGCCGACCGCCACGGTGAACCGGATGTCGTCGTCGAAGCGGAGTTCCTGCATAGCTCCCCCAAAGGGCGTGTCGATCACCCGATTCTGCCGGGCGGGCCGCCGCATCACCGCCGATTTCCTCCCGGCGGCGAGCTCCAGCCACCCAGGCCGCGATGCCGTCCGGCGCGCTCCGGCCCCGGCCCAACACCTCCTGCCCGCGCCGGGCGGTACGGAGGGGAGCGGTAGTGCGGGGGCCGACGAAGGCCAATGCAGTTGCGTTAGGTCACACGAAGGGGAGATGCACGGCGTACCCGGGTGGCTCAGACTGCAGAGCGCTTCTTGTAGGCGCAGACCGGCAACATACGGCCAACGCACCGGCTTCAATGGTCAGTTGGATGTAGCAGACCTACCTGACTTCGACTGGCGGCAAGGGGAATACCTGTTGGACCGGCTCAGAGACTCAGCTCCGTTCAATCTGTTCGGCTCCATCGCGGCCGTCATGCTCATGGTGGGGCCGTTCTTCCTCCTGGCTGTTCTTGGTCCGCTGTGGCTCTTCTTCCTTAGTGGTCGTCGCTTGGCCATGAGCGACGACTACGCGGCCATCTCCTCGGCGGCTCTGCTCGCGCTGCTGCTTCTGCTCTTCGTCGAGCTCCACCTGCTCATGCAAGAGGAAGCGGGCAAGGTGCAGTCGCTACGGCAGGTGCGCCGGGAGTCCAGACAACAAGGAGAGAAGCGGGAAGGCGAGCTCTGGGATCAGCTTGAGTCGTTCGATGAGCATCTTGTTTCGCAAGTGCGCTTCACGCTTTTGGGCGTGTTTACTGCCACTCTGCTGGCCGGGGTGCTCATCCTGGTCTGCCTCTGGGCTGCTGTCGATGCGCACGGCCCCGCCCGTTGGCTCGCTTGGACGTCGTGGCTTTGCATCTGCTGGAGCTTCACCCTCGTGCTTCTACTGGGCATCAGGAAGGTCGTTCGCGAGTACCTCCACGCACTACGGGAGCGAACCGAGATCGACATGGAGGACCTGGAGGCACGCGGGTATCGGCCGGTTCGGCTGCAACACCTACAGCAAAGCAACGACGGTCCAGCATTTTCGCCTGAGAACGTACCGGCTCAGTCGCCTGAGCCGTAAGAGGGGACATGCCATGAGCCGTACGAGCCACGCTCAGCGACGGTCGCGGATTCGCGTCAGGGAGGACGCGGAGTCTGGAAGGCATATGCCACGGGTCGGCCAGCGCCCCTGTGCTTACGCTGCTTACTGGTCTGGTTGTGCGCCCACCGGCCAGGGTCGACCTTGCTGCGACCGCTCCGGGTTCTCAGGATTGGCCACCGCAGCGGCTTCTTAACCGCGCGTGGCCAGGACCGGCTAGATCGCGGTGGCAGCAGGCGGGAGCGTGCTTCCTGGGTGGCCTCCGTCCAGGCTCTGGTCAGCTTTCGCCCGGAGGCGTCGTGTTGGGACGGCACGCTGCGGCGTGCGATACGCACACAGCGGAGGTAGGAGAGCCTATCTGCGTCAACGACTGGACTCCTCGCCGCAGCGGAGTGCGCAAGCCAGCGGATGGCCTGGTGGACCGCGAGCAGGGCCCACAGCTCCTGCCGCACGGCTTCGGGGGTACGCGAGGTGATCACTGCGGGCCGTCGTCCAGCTGGCCCATCGTTTCGGTTCGTGTCGAGCCAATTCGGAACGTGCAGGTTCGAGACGAACATTGCGCCCCTCCGGGCTCGGGCACCCGCGTACGGACAGGTACCGCCCGGTGACCATGGCGTTCGGCTGTTTGCTCTTATTTTGATACACGGGAGTCGGACACACCCGTCTCTCCCCCGGCGGCTCCGAGGGCCGGACGTCTGGAAACGAGCGACGCTGGAGGCATGGCCCGCATCCGCTTGCGCCTCCTGCGGGGCCCGACTGCCGAGGCACACCTCGCCGCGGCGCTTCTACTGCGACGACGTATGCCGGGCCCATGCGTACCGGGCACGCAGGACGGCCGACCGGATAATGGGGCTCGCGCTGATGCTCGCCGAGGCGGAATGGAACGGCGACACCGGCATCATCCGGCTGCTGACCTGTCCGGTCTGCGGGAGGATCACGTTCGCCGGCGGCGGTCGTCGTGTCCGCTCAACTGCGAAAACGCTGATCAAGTTCGAGTCGCGTTCGACGCCGGTCGTTAAATGTCAAGGTTAGTGCGTGTTTCTAAAACTCGATGTGTCTTGATCTTGAGACTTCGTTGTCCGCAAGGAGGTGCGTGGCGGCATATGTGACCGAAGTGCTGCTGGACTGCGCGTTCCTCCCCGTGCCACGTTCGAAGCCACAGAGGAACCGGCTACGGGGGGCTGGGAATGCTGGTGACGGAGTTCAGCACGGAGGTAGTGGCGGCGCCGGAGCGGTTCGCGCTGTTCGAAGAAACCACAGCAGAGTCGCACCTACGCAATCTGCTGCGCAGCAACGACAAGGACGACTTCAGAGCCAGGATGCAGGTCCTGGACTTGGGGGAGTTACAGGTGTCCGCACTGTCCTTCCCGCATCTGGAGATCGCGCGGACAGCGAAGATCATCCGGCAGTCCGACCCCGAGGTGTACATGATCAGTTACATGCTCGGTGCGGAGGGGGCTTTTTCCCAGGCCGGGAATGATACGACGTTCCATGCGGGCGACCTCACGGTGCTGGACAGCAGTCATCCCTTCGATGCCCACCGCCATGCCCTTCAGGACAGCTGGTCGCAACTGATTGTGCAGCTTCCTCACAAGCTGCTGCCGCTGCCGGAGAAGACGGTGCAGCGCCTGCTCGCTGTCCCGATCAGCGGGCGCAGCGGCATGGGTGGGGTGTTTGCCCGCTGGCTGACCGACCTCAACGTACGCGCCGGCGAGTTCAGCCCCGCCGACATCCCCACCCTCGCCTCGGTCACCCTGGACCTCTTGGCGTCCACGCTCGGCCGCTGTCTGGAGGCTGAGGAGACGCTGAGCCCGGAGGCTCGCCGGAGCGCCCTGCGGGCTCAGATCAGCGCGTTCGTCGAGCAGCACCTCGCCGACCCGGCCATGACCCCTCAGGCGATCGCGGACGCCCACCACATCTCCCTGCGCCATCTTCAGCAGTTGCTCGCCGAGGACGACACGTCGCCGGCAGCCTGGATACGCCACCGCCGTCTGGAACGCTGCCGCCTTGACCTGGCCGACTCTCGCCTGAACGCCCGCCCGATCCAGGCCATCGCCTCCCGTTGGGGCTTCACCGACCCGACGCACTTCAGCCGCCTGTTCCGGGCCACCTACGGGATGCCGCCGCGAGACTACAGAAACCTGCCGTACCTGGCGTGCGCGAATCATCAACAGCCGTGCGCGGAATCACAGGGCTAGGCGTGGTCGCGTTCATCGTCTTGGGTGCCGCAGCCGGACAGGATGACCAGGCATGGTGGACCCGCCGGAGAAAATTACTGCCGCTTCTCGATGCCATCCCGCCGATCCGCGGCCAGCGCGGCCGTCCACGTCGCAGGCCCGCTCTAGGAGTTCGGGGCCTATGTGGCGATCAGCCGTTGTTGTCGATCCAATTCGACCACGCGTAGCAGCCGTTGCCGTCGAAGCCGCTGGTCAGGCACAGCTGGAAGCGGACCTGGCTGCCATGTCCCCCGATCTTGTTGAGGCTGGAGGATTCGTAAAAATCCTTATTGCAGACGCCCCAATTGCCGTTGGGCCATGAGTTCCGGCATTTTCCGCTACGATAGGGGATGCTTTGCCAGGTGGACCCGTTGTCGTAGGAGAGCCGGTTCTGCCAGTTGACGTAAGGCGAGAGCAGATCCGCCTCTCCGTCATAGACAAACCACTGGTCGCCGTTCTTGCGGAAGCATGCCTGGTTGCCAACACTATCCCCTGGGACGCAAATCGTTCCCGACGGAAAAGCCGCGTCGGCTGAGTACCAACCCGCATCCTCCCACCCCTCGTCACCGGCAGACGCAGATGTGCTGGCCATGAGCGTTGCCGTGGAAGCTGCCACGAGAACGATGAGAGCTTTCTTCACTCCAGGCATGTGTACCGATCCTCTCGACCCGATGATCCCCCGGTGCGGGAGTCTCTCCCGCGCGAATTGGGGGGCTGTTCGGATCCCGACCGTAGGCAGCTTCACGCGAGGCGTCGTTGACTTTACGCGCGCGATGGTTGGAATTCCGCGCACAAGCCCCCCGACAGCCAACGCCCGAGGCGACGCGGCTTGGATTCGCGTTGCTGCTGAAGCCCTGCGCGCGATGCGCGCCATCCAGGGCGAGCCGCTGTCGGACAAGGAGGTTAAGGCCCGCCAGCTCGTCATCCGCCACCGTGCCGGCGAGGAGACAGGCGACCCCCTGGTGGAGCCGGGCCCGCTGCAGGCGGACGGCGTCGACCTGGACGAACTGCGCCTCATGGTGCGCACCCTGGACCGCACCACCGCGCGCGGCAAGCGGGACGCCGCCGTCCTGCTCATCGCCTGGTGGATGGCTGCCCGCGCCTCCGAGCCCGCCCGCCTCAACCTCCACGACGCCAAGATCCGCACCGTGCAGATCGAGGACGAGGACGGCCGCAAGAGGTCCCACCAGCCCCTGGTTATCAAGATCCGCCGGTCCAAGGCCGACCAGGCCGCGCGCGGCCAGGAGGTGCGCATCCTCGCCCCCGCCGACCAGGAACTGTGCCCCATCCACGCCCTGCGGGAATGGCTCGCAGAGCCGTGCGCGGTGGAGCTTGTCCTCCGTTCCGCAGCGAGAGCATTGGTAGGACATCATGAAGTCCGCGCAGTCGGAGCAGATCCGTGTGCCGTCGCCGGGCCGCAAGCCGGGAAGTGCGCGCTCGTCGCCGCAACCGGGACAGGTGCCGCGGACCAGAAGGGCCTTGTCGTGGCAGGTGCGGCAGACGTGGCCATCAGGCCAGCGGGCGGCGAACCAGCCGTGCCGCAGGCAGCGGACGCAGGTCCTCTTGTGCCAGCGCTCGTACTCTTCCGGGGTGTGGTTCGGGCTCACGCGTCAGGCAGAATCCGGGCCGGCCGGGGCCGCAGTTTCGCGACCGCCGACGGCGGGGCCGACACGTCACCCGTCGCGGTCTTGCGAACGCCAGCGTTCTCGGCGGTTGTCACGACCAAGTCGGCCGGGGTGCAGGCGAGGATGTCGCAGAGCGCTGCCAGTACTTGGAGGGAGAGCCGCTCCGGGGTGCCGGAGACCAGGCGGTGGATCTGCGAGGCGGACAGCTCGATGCCCCGGTCGCGCAGCATCGGTACCACTTCGGTGGTGGTGAAGATGCCGTGCGCGGCCATCACCTCACGCAGCTTCCATATGTAGCCGACCTTGCGTTTCACGACTGCCTCCGGTTCGGGCTCTCCAGAGCGGCGGCGACGGTGCCGTCGAGGTGACGCCGCAGGGTGCGGGTGCGGAAGTCCGAGCTGACGCAGGTGAAAATCGAGGTTGTGCTGGCGTGGTCGTGGCCGACCTGTTCCTGGACGAACCGTGGGTCCCAGCCGTCCTCGATCAGATGCGTGACGTAGGACCTGCGGAAGGAGTGGAAGTCCAGCCCTTCGTCCAAGCCGAGGGCCTGACGGTAGGCGATGAAGCGGGAGTTGAGCCGCTGGCAGCCGATGCCCAGTCCGCGCTCCGAGGGCCATCCCGCGGGGTTGCCCTCAGCGCCGAACAACGGCCGGACCTCGGTGAACCACTCGTCCAAGATGTCGGGAGTCCAGTCCCACACGGTCAGCACGGAACGGCGCTTGGGAGGGGAGCCCTTCTTGGCCTTGCCGAAGCGGACCCGGCATAGGCCGAACTCGCCGTACTCGGCTCCGTGCGGGTTGTGGCCGAAGTCGGCGGCGTCCAGCATTCGAGTCTCGTTCCGCCGCGTGCCGAAGGCGTACGCGGTCTTGAACAGGGTCGCGTCACGGAAGGCTGGCAGCCAGCCCTTGCGGCCGAAGGCCCGGATGCGGGCAACCTCATCGTCACAGTGAGCGAAGAAGGCATGCAGTTCTGCCTTGGTGAAGGCCCGCTTCTTCGCGTCGGCTTCGTTGTCCTGGACGTGAACGGCCGTGTTCCACTCGTGCACGACCTGGACTGGTGGGAACCGAACCGTTCTTCGCAGGTGCTGGCCCACTCGTAGAGGGGATCGGTGGCGAAGTGGCAGAAGGCGCGGACGGCCTCGGAGTACGAACGGATCGTCGAGCGCTTCAGGTCACGCAATGAGCGCAGGTCACCAAGCCATTCGTCGACCATCGCCGGCGTCCACTGCCAGGGGAAGGCGTTCACGTAGGCGGCGAACGCCTTCACCGTGTTCTCCCGGCCCTCGACCGTTGAGCGGGCCAGGTTCCGAGCGCGCTGCTGGTTGGCGAATCCGCCCAGCATCGCGCTGAAAATCTGGTCTTCCGGCCGCAGCAGTGCGACCCCGTCTGCCAGGTGCAGCGTCGCCGCTCCAGGCACCGTCCCTCTGAACCGCACCGGCCACCACTCTCCGTCACTCGCATCTGATGCGAGGAAACCGCATCAGATGCGAGCCGGAGCTGAAACCGCAGACCATCCACCCCCACGAGTGACAAGGGCTCGCCACTGCCCTGCGCCAAACACTACGGTCACAGTCCACCCAGACGTCCGACGCCGCTGGTCAGCCGTATAGCCGCCCATCGCATCGGACGCGATGCGCATACCGTGGCCAGTTCGCATCCGATGCAATTGGCGGCGCTTGGAACATCGGTACAGCGGTTATCGGTGAGAACGATCAAGGTCAGGGCGTGAGCGGCTGACCCGGTTCTCGAACTCGCGGCGGGCCTTGCGCTGGGCCGGGAGTGCGGGGAGGCCCTGGCCACCTTCGAGCGGCTGGCAGCGGGCAAGGAGCTGGCGGTGTATAGCGGGGACGGCGGTCACGCGCAGGGTGTAGCCCTGGCCGCGCCGTACGGTGAGGCCCTGGTCGGGCGCGGCGCGCTCGGCGGGCTCCAGCTCGGTGGTGCGGAGTAGTCGGCGATCTTGCCGGGCATATCGAGGGTGACCGGCAGCTCCGGGGCGGGCGCGTCCTCCTCGCTGGTGGTGTGGTCGGGCAGGAGGTCGGCGACAGCGGTACGGATGGCGCCGCGGCTGACGCCGTGGTCGCGGGCAAGGGCCGCGATGGAGCGGCCTTCCAGGTACGCGGTGCGTACGTCGTCGGTCTTCGTGGCCGCCACGGCGGGGCGGCGACCGCCCTTCGCGCCCTTGGCCTCGGCGGCGCGCAGGCCGTCGTACGTCAGCTTGCGCTGGAGGTCGCGTTGGAGTTCGCCGGCGGCGGCGAGGGTCTGCACCATGAACCTCACGGTGGACAACAGTTCGCCGGTGCGGGGGTGGCGGGCGGTGAGGTCCATGGCGGAGAACGAGCCGTCGTGGATGCGCAGGGCGAGGCGGTCGCGGTGGAGGACGCCGAGCACGTCGAGGATGTCGAGGATGTGCTGGTTGCCGCGCACGAGACGGAACATCTCGGAGATGTGCACGGTGTCGCCGGCCGCGCGGAGGTGAGCAGTTCGCGGAACTTCGGGCGCTGGAGCGGATGGAGGCGGCTGGAGGTGCCCGGGTCCTCTTCGAAGAAGACCGGGTCCTCGATCCCGGCCTCCACTAGGACGAGGTCCTGCCGGGCGGTGGACTGCTGGTCCGTCGGTACCCGCTTGTAGACCAGGTTCGCCACTTCTGGCCCCTTCCGTACGGAGGATCGGACCCTATCTGTCGTCAAACTCTGTCAGCAATCACCATCGGATCTGATTGGATTCGCGCCGCCTCGAACCCCCGGATTGCACGGGTTCATTGGACACGTCGGCCGCCTGTCGTCAAACGATTCGTTTGCCGACAGGCGGCCGATGCACCTGTGGGCTGGAGCGGGCGGCTCGCCGCCACGTAGTCCCGTTACGACAGATGACGGGCGAAGAAGGTCCCCACCCGGCGCCGTACCTCAGCGAGTGTCACCGCAGGGTCGCCGGTACCAACGAGCGCGGTCCGCGCCCTCGCTGTCACGAGACCGGAAGTCTGGAGTCGAGGGACGAGCGAGCCGTAGTCGGTGAACGCCCAGTGGTTCGCGTCGGGGAGCAGCACGCGGTGGCCGGGAAGGCCCGCCCAGGACGACTCGATCCGGGCGGCGCCGTCGAATCCGTCGGTGCGGAACAGCAGCAGCGGCTGGTCGAGGCCGGCCAGCGTCGGATACAGGTCGAGATAGCCCTCCAGGTTCGCCACCGCGCCGACCCGGCGATCGTCACGGGCCGTGTACACCGCCGCCGTGCCGCCTGCGGAGTGCCCGTACAACCCGATCCGGCGGGAGTCCATGACCCGGGCGAGCGGAAGGTAGCTGAGCCGGTCCAGGACGAGCCGGAGGTCCGCGATCCGGGTGTCCACCATCGTGCGGAAGGTTGCCGGGTCCGGTGGCCCGAACAAGACGGTCGTCCGCAGCCCGGTCGGCAGCTCCACCTGGGAAGCGTCACCGGGGTGGTCGACGAGGACGACCACTCGGCCGTGGCTCGCCAGGTCTTCGGCGAGGGTTGTGCCGAGCGTGCGGGAGTCACCGCCGCCCGGTGAGTACACCAGCACCGGCCGTCGCCCGGGAAGCGGCGGCGCGCCCACGTGCCCGTGGGTGAGGACCGCGCCCCAGTCCACCATTCCAGACTGCGGCAGTCCGGGATGGATGTGGGGCGCGAGGCCGGCGAACTCCCTAGCCTCGGCGGGGGTGAGCTGAGGGGCCCGGGAGAACCCGTGTACCGATCGGGCCGGGTACAGGACGGTCAGCATCAATTCCCGCACACCGCCCACCCACGGATCGGTCCGGGACGGGTCCGTCAGATGGACCGTCCGCATGCCGACGGAGTAGGGGCCAGCTGGCGCGGGCAGCCGGAGGGCCGGGCCGCCACCGGATGCGGACGCAGCCGTGGGCAGCAGGGCGGCGGCACTGCCGAATAGGGTGCCCTTCAAAAGAGTGCGTCGCGAAGTCATACGAACATCCTTGGTGCGGGGCCGTCACGACGCGAAGGTTCAGGCCCTGGCCGAAAGGCTGGCCCAGGACGAGGAGCTGTGCGAGTGCTGCGAGTCCACTTCACCGCGGAGGACTTCGCCCGTATCCGGTTCGCACGCCGCCCGGCGCCGCTCCAGGAACTGCACGCAGCCCTGACGACAGCCATGACCCAGAGTGGCGGGCCGCTGTTCGCGCCATGGCGCGGCCGCATCCTGCGCTCCCTCCCAGCCGCAAGCAGCCCGCTCGCCGATCTGGTTCCCGCGGGCCGCCCGCCCTCCTTCCTCGACGTCATCGGCGACACCATGGCCGACGGCTTCGAACAGATCCGAGCCACCAGCCCCGGTCTCGTCCGAGTCGAGCTGGAGCGGGTCTACGGGGCGGTGCCCGTTCCTCGCTGGATCCGGGGCCTGTACGCGGGCGACGAGATTGCCTGGCACACCCTGCACCGCGCCCAGCAGACCGCGTTCGAGACGGTCCTCGCCCCGGTCTGGTCCGTCGTGCAGGATCTACACCGTGAGGAATTCACCCGCTACGCCCTGACGGTCGCCGAGCACGGCGTGGCAGTCACCTTGACCGGCCTGGCCCCGGGCAGCCGGCTCCACGAGGGCGTGTGGGAATGGCCCGGCGCAGCGCCGGACCGCGACGTCTGCCTCAACGGGCGTGGCCTGGTCTTGCTGCCCACCTTCCACCACCCGGCGGGCCCACTTCTCCAGGACACCCCGGGCCATCCCACGGTCCTGACGTACCCGGCCGGTCCCGGGCTCCCGCCCACCGCGGCGGGGCCCGTCGTCTCCGCCGAGGCCCTTGCCGCGATCCTAGGCCGTACCCGGCTGGACGCCCTGCGCCTCCTAGCCGAGCCTCACACCACGACATCCCTGGCCAACGCCCTCCACGTCAGCAACGCGACGGCTTCGTCCCACGCGGCCGCGCTGAGATCGGCAGGCCTGGCGACGACGACCCGCGCAGGCCGCTCGGTCACCCACCAGCGCACGGCCCTCGGCACGCTGGTTGCGGGCGCTTGGCCGCCGTAGTTCACCACAAGACGGAGCCAACGATCGCCACGCGGGTGAAGTACCTGACCACGTTCGCCGAGAAGGTCGGCAAGGAGCGGTTCGACGCCGAGTCCGCCAAAGTGATCAAGGGCAGCGACATCGCCCCACGCTCAGCGGCGAAGGGGATCACTGTGCTAGAAGGCCATGATCGTTCTCACCGATAACCGCTGTACCGATGTTCCCCGAGGCCGATCACCTGACTGCGGGTCATCACAGCGATGCCTGGTGCGGCTCTTGCGCGGGCGAGGTAGGGGTGTTGTGTCTTCCAGGACCGAGCGCACCGACAGCACAGTCCGCGTCGCTCGGTCATGCGATCGCGTCTTGATATTGACAATGTCTAAACTAGGATCTAGTTTTCAAGCTCCTTGAGTAGGTGTGCGCGGCCTGAGTGGATTTGTTCGTGCTGGTTGGCCGCCATACCCGGCCCCCTACTGAAATCGGAGTTGGACATGAGGTGCTACGACTGCCTCCAGGAGGCGCGCAGCGACACCACCGGCATCGGCGTGTGCTCGCGCTGCGGCTTGGCCGCCTGCGAGAACCACGCCCTCGTACGTCAGGTGCAGGTAACACGCCAGATCGGAATGGGTGCTTCGTACGGCCGTATCCCGGCACGCAGAGTGGTATGCCACACCTGCGACAGGGCCGAGACGACGCACTGACCCGCATGGTGCGCTTATCGCCACGCATCACCGGTCGCCGAACGCGCGCTGTCCGTCCAGGTACGCGTTCTTGGCCTGCCCGGACGCCGTCCCGGATCACTGGCGCGGCGTCCGGGCCTCAGTCGTGGTCACGGCTCGGTGCGGCCATGCTGGAGGCGCGACCCGAGGGCGACACGAAGGCGTAGGAGCAGAACGATGACGGGTCGGTCGCCGGGGGCCCAGGACGTCGACTGCTGCGAGTGACTTCAACGATCAGGCCTTCCAGCAGCGCGGTGAAGCGGCCGGCGTTCCGCCAGACCCGCAAGCGCCCGTAGACGGTCGGCCAGGCCCGAACGCGCCTGGCATCTCACGCCACCGCGCGCCTGCCCTGAACCGCCGCATCGCATCCTCGAACTGATCCCCGTTGGCCTTGCTCGCGGCTGAAGTTCTTATTGACAGCACTCGACAGGCACCCATATCGTCGACAAACGACAATCCGATGGCACTTTTAAGCCATCATGCGGCGTTTCGCGCCGCACTGGTACTCGAGAGGAGACCCGAGTACAGATGATCAAGATTCATACGAAGCGGGTTCTCGTGGTCAGCTACGAAGGTTCGTGCCCTGTGCCGTCCGCGGCGGTGGCGCGGTGAGCCGGCCCGTGGCTTCGGCAGCCAACACCGGCTCGGCTTCCGATCGGCTCCAGGCCTTGGGTCTGGACCTCCCCGAGCTCCGTGACAACCCGTACTACGTGCACCACCGGAGTGTGGATTCCAGCATCTACATTTCGGGCCAACTGCCTTACAAGGACGGTTGGCTGCTGGGCCAGGGCATTGTCGGCCGGGACGTCGAGGTGGAGACGGCGCGGGAGTTCGCGCGCCATGCCGCGCTCAACGCGCTCGCCGCCGCTGTGCAGGCGGTGGGCGATCTGGAGCGGGTCCGGATCGTGCAGATGCTGGTATTCGTGGCCAGTACGCCGGACTTCGGTGAGCAGTCGACCGTCGCCAACGCGGCCAGTGAACTGCTCATCGAGGTGCTGGGCGAGAACGGACGGCACGCTCGCACAGCGATCGGTGTCGCCGGGCTGCCGCTCAACAGTCCGGTCGAGATCCAGATGGTCTGCACCGCTGTGTAGGCCGGGGCCGCCGGCGATGTACGCAAGCGCGCGCGATATCGAGGGCCGCGCGCGGTCGGCATCCAGGAGGAGTGAGCACCCGCGCCCCTCGATCATTCCAGGCAGAACCACAAGGAGGGCAGCGTGAATCGGCTGCAACGAGCACTCGACGCTCTGGTCGAGCGGATCGACACCCCCGCGCCGATCGTGCTGATCGACGTCATGCAGGGCAACATCGAGCGCGTTCAGGGCTTCGCCGACCAGCACAAGCTCAAGGTCAGGCCGCACGTCAAGACGCACAAGTGTGTGGAGATCGGGCGACGTCAGGTCGAGGCCGGCGCGGTGGGGATCACCGCGGGCAATGTCGGTGAGGCCGAGGTCTTCGCCGCGGCCGGATTCGACGACATCTTTCTCGCCTACCCGATCTGGCCCTCGGGAACGAAGAAGACCCGGATCCGCCGGCTCGCCGAGTCCGCCCGGCTGCGGGTCGGCGTAGACAACGCGGCGGCGATCGAGGCCCTCGCCGACGCGATGGGAGACGAACCCGAGCGGCTGCAGGTCGTGATCGAGGTGGACTGTGGCGCCCGTCGTTCCGGGGCGCCGCCCGAGGCTGCGGGCGACCTTGCTCTCACCGCCCGCAAGCGCGGTCTGGTGCCGGTGGGCGTCTTCACCTATCCAGGTCACGGCGGCGCCGGTCGGGACGCTCGCAGGCGCGCCGCGCAGGACCAGGAGGCCGCGCTCACCACCGCGGTACGCAGCCTCGAAGGTGTCGGGGTCACCGCTGAGGTGGTCAGCGCCGGCTCCACTCCCACCCTCGAGTTCTCCACCAGCAGCGTGATCACCGAGATCCGTCCCGGCGAGTACGTCTTCGGCGATCTGAACAACGCCCGGTTGGGCTCCTGCACGGAGGACCAGATCGCGCTGTTCGTCGCCAGCACTGTGGTCAGTGACTGGGTCCCCGGCCAGGTCATCGTCGATGTGGGCAACAAGGCCCTCAGCAAAGAAGGCAGCCCCGAGATCGGCTACGGCGGCATCGCCGGCACGAAGGCGGTCCTGTCCAAGGTCAACGAGTACCACGGGTTCCTCCCGCTGCCGGACGGTGAGTTCCGCCCCAGCGTCGGCAGCGTCATACCGGTCGTGCCGAACCACGTGTGCCCGGTCGTCCTCGGTTTCGAGGAACTGATCGTCACCGACAGCACGGGCACGTCGCTGCAGCGGTGGCCGGTCGACGCCCGCGGATTCCTCAACTGACCGGCACGGGACGAGATTCCCCTGCCGAGCGCAACCCGACCTACCTCCCCCCGTAAAGGAATGTCCGACATGAGACTCAAGAACGTCGCCGCCCTGGTGACCGGCGCCAGCAGTGGCATCGGGGAGGCGGTGAGTTCCCACTTCCGGCGCGAGGGCGCGCGCCTGCTGCTCACCGGCCGCAGGGAGCGGCTCGACAGCGCTGAGCCCGACGACCTGTATGTTCCCGGAGACCTCAACGACGAGGCGTTCGTCGAGCACCTGGCCAAGCAGGCCGCCCAGTCCTTCGGCACCGTCGACGTCGTCGTCCTCAACCACGGCCTGCAGGCTGTCAGTCCGCTCACCGAGATGGCCTGCGACGACGCGAAGAACGTGCTCGAGAGCAACCTGCTCAGCGCGTTCCTGGTGATGAAGCACTTCGCGCCGCTGATGCCCGAGGCAGGGGGATCATTCGTCTGCGTCAGTTCACGGCTGGGCATGGTCGGCATGTCCGGGCAGGTCTTGTATTCCGCCGCCAAGGGGGGCCTCATCATGCTCGCCAAGGGCGCGGCGATCGAATGGGCCCCGCGCAACATCCGGGTCAACGTCGTCGCTCCGGGCCTGACCGCCACCCCGATCATCGAAGCGGCGTTCCAGCGCAGGCCCGACCCCGAGGGCTACCGCCGTGAGCGCGAGAGCCAGATCCCGCTCCAACGCCTCGCCACCCCCGAAGAGGTCGCCGACGCGGTGCTCTTCTTCGCATCGTCGGAGTCGTCGTACGTGACCGGATCGGTCCTGACCGTCGACGGCGGCTATACCGCCTTCTGAACGTCCCTGCTGGGCATCACCACCAGCAAGGGGCTGACGACTGTTCTCCGTCTCGCCTTCTGCCTCGGGCGCCCGCTGATTGGTATCAACCTCTCAAACCCCTTCGCGCCGCCCGAGTCCGGCCCGCTCCCGGAACGCCTGAACTCCGGCAACCCCGCCTTGAAGACCTGGGCCTTTTGAGTTCTGCCATCTCCTCGCCGCAGCGTCGGACTCAAAGATCTACGTGACCGTGATGTGATGCCGATGCTGCGCAACCCGGTCATCTTCGAGACCTCTCGCGAAGCTACCTGCTGAGCAACGTCGCCGCGGCCGATGGACCGCTCGGCGCCTCCCTCAACCGCATGCCCCGCTCCGCCTCACCGCTCACAAAGCCTTCATGCTGCGGCTCTGGTGAAAACCGCTGCCACCCTGCCGGTCACCGCCTGCGACGGCATTGGCTTCCCCCCCGCCACTCACCCGGGCCTTCCAGCCGGCGTCATTCGCCGCCCTGCACCATCCACCCCCCCGCACCTGCGAGGTAAAGCCCCCGCACAGCTGGTCCCACGCGTCCCTAGATGAGGAGTCTTGTCATGAGTGATCCCCAGATCGGCCGTAGAGCGCTCCTGCGTGGAGCAGGCGGCCTGGCCGCCCTCGCCGCTCTTCCCTCGCTCTCCGCCTGCGGTACCGGCACCAGCCGGACGGTCGGCGGCAGCGGTGGTAAGGGCGGCAAGACGGTGGTCGTCCGCGACAGCGGCGGTTCCTATGGTGCGGCTCTGCAGAAGGCGATCTACACGCCGTTCACGCAGGAGACCGGTATCAGCGTCAAGGTGCTGAACCTGGACGATGCCCCGCTCCTTGCGCAGATCAAGCAGGGCCGCCCGCAGTGTGACCTCATCAACAACTCGATGATGTCTCACCTCAAGTACGTGGCGCAGGACGCTTTGGAGACGCTGGACCGCGACCGGGTCAAGAGCGTGAAGAGCGCGAAGATTCCCGAGAACCAGGTCACCGACCATGCCATTGGCAGCAGTTTCTACGGCCAGTGCATCGCCTACCGCACGGATGCCTTCGGCGGTCGCAAGCCGGAGTCGTGGGCGGACTTCTGGGACACCCGGGCGTTCAAGGGCGACCGTGCGATGGTCCACCCGGACGGGGACCTGCCGGAGCTGGAGTTCGCGCTGCTGGCCGACGGTGTGCCGATGGACAAGCTGTATCCGCTGGATGTGGACCGTGCCTTCAAGGTGCTGACCCGGCTGCGGCCGCACATCAAGAAGTTCTGGGACAGTGGCCCGCTGCCTGGTGTGCTGCTCAGCCGTCAGGAGGTGACGATGTCCACGGTCTGGGACGGCCGGATCGCCGATCTGCAGAAGCAGGGTGTGCCGGTGGAGCGGCAGCTCAACGGCATGCGCCGCCAGTTCCAGGGCTATGCCATCGCCAAGGGTGCGGCGAATGTGGACAACGCCTACAAGCTGATGGATTTCTCGCTGCGTGCGGAGAGCCAGGCAGCCTTGGCGAAGGCCTTCCCGTCGAACCCGTCGTCTCCGCTGGCCTACGCCAAGCTCACGGAGGATGAGCGCAATGCGCTCGCGGGGGCGCCGAAGTACTACGACAAGGGTTTCGACGCGGACATCGACTGGTGGCTGAAGAACGAAGCGGCCGTCACCAAGCGCTGGTTGGAGTGGGCTCGTGGCTGAATTCGGTGTCGCGGCACCGGCCGTCAAGGTGGCCGGTGGCAAGCCGGCCACCGCGACCGGCAAGTCGCTGTCGGTGGTGGCTCTGCGTAAGACGTACGGGGACGTTGTCGCTGTCGACGAGGCGTCCATGGAGATCGCGGCGGGGGAGTTCGTCACCTTCCTCGGCGCCTCGGGGTCGGGGAAGACCACGACGCTGATGATGATCGCCGGGTTCTGTGAACCTGATTCCGGCACCATCACCGTCGGGGAGCGGGATGTCACCCGGCTGGCGCCGCAGAAGCGGGGCCTGGGTTTCGTCTTCCAGCAGTATCTGCTTTTCCCGCACATGACGGTCGCTGAGAACGTCGCGTTCCCGCTCACCCTGCGCGGGGTGGGGAAGGACGAGATCCGTCGCCGGGTGGGGGAGACGCTGGAGATCGCGGGTCTGTCCGGGTTCGGTGGCCGCAGGCCGCGTGAGCTGTCCGGTGGGCAGCAGCAGCGTGTCGCGTTGTGCCGGGCGCTGGTCTACCGGCCGCCGGTGATCCTCATGGACGAGCCGCTGGGCGCGCTGGACAAGAAGCTCCGTGACCAGCTCCAGGTCGAGATCAAGACCATCCAGCAGGAACTGGGCCTGACCGTCATTTATGTGACGCATGATCAGGAAGAGGCGCTGGTGATGTCGGACCGTATCGCGGTGATGCGTAACGGTCTGATCGAGCAGTTCGACACCCCCAGGGAGCTGTTCGAGCGGCCCAAGACGCCGTTCGTGGCGGACTTCCTCGGCGCGGCCAACTTCCTGCCCGGCCGCGTCGAGCAGCATGACGGGGAGCACACCCTGGTCCGCCTCGACAACACGGGCGGCCTGCTCAAGGCACGCCGCCACCAGCTGGCCCCCGGCACCTCTGTGAAGGTCGCTGTGCAGCCGGGCCGGCTGCGGGCCTGTGCCACCGACGACGGATTCTGTACCGGCACGGTCGAGACCGCCACCTACGTGGGCACCCTGGTGCGCGCCGGTGTGCGCATCGACGGCGGTCAGGCGCCGCTGCTGCGCCTGGAAGTACCCGCCGGCCGGGGCCCGGTCGCCGGCGAGCGGGTCGGGATCACCGCTGACCCCGACGACGTCAACCTCTTCCCGACCGAACAGGCAGGGTGAGCCATGGCCGCCACCCTCGCGGGGGCTCCTGCCCGCCCGCGCAAACTGCTGTCCTCCCGCCGGACAAGGGTCGGGATCCTGTACGCGCTGCCGGTCGTCGTCTACCTGCTGGTGCTGTTCGTCTACCCGATCTTCTCCACGCTGCTGCTGAGCCTGAAGAACGCCGACGGATCGTTCACGCTGCACTGGTACGTCGACGCGCTGACAGGCGTCAACCTGTCCGTCCTGATCACTACGCTGCGGATCTCCGCCGAGACGGCGCTGCTCAGCCTGGTCTTCGGGTTCCTCCTGGCCCAGGCGATCTCCCGGCTCAAGCCCCTGTGGGCGGGCCTGGCCATGCTGGTCGTGGTGGTGCCGCACTTCATCAGCGCTCTGGTGCGCACCTACGGCTGGATCATCCTGCTGGGTGACAAGGGCCTGGTGAACGAGACCCTGGCCCACCTGTGGGTACCGGGGGCGCCGTTCCAGTTGCTCTACAACGAGCTGGGCGTGGTCATCGGCACCACCTCGATGATGCTCCCGTACACGGTGCTGCTGCTGTACGGCGTGATGCGCGGCGTGGACCGCCGCCTGCTGGCGGCCGCGGCCAGCATGGGCGCGGGACGCGTGACGATCTTCCGCCGGGTCTATCTGCCGCTGGTCGCCCCCGGCCTGGCCAGCGCGGGACTGCTCAGCTTCATCCTCTCGCTGGGCTACTACATCACCCCCGCCCTGATGGGCGGACCCAAGCAGACGATGATCGCCACCCTCATCAACCAGCAGGTGACGAAAGAGAACCAGTGGAACGGGGCGGCCGCTCAGGGAGTCATCCTGCTGCTGCTCACCTTCGCCGGACTGCTGCTGGTCAAGCTCATCAGCTCCCTCGGCGCCAGTGCCAAGAAGAGGAGCGCGTCATGATGGAGCTGCGCAAGAGCCTGGCCGGGCGGATCACGCTGACCGCCGTCGCCACCGTGATCCTGCTGTTCCTGGCGCTGCCGATCGTCGTCATCCTCGTCACCTCCTTCAGCAACAACGCCTTCGCCGCGTTCCCGCCGCAGGCGTGGACGCTGAACTGGTACAAGGCCCTGTTCGCCGACGGCAGCAAATGGCCGGCCGCCCTCTCACTGAGCGCGTTCGTCGCCTGCCTGAGCACCCTCTTCTCGCTGATCATCGGGGTGACCGCGGCGACCGCCCTGACCCGCAGCGAACTCCCGCTGCGTTCGGCGGTCTACGCCCTGGTCCTCGGCCCC
>NZ_JANUQM010000026.1:16603-37199 GCF_030386795.1 Streptomyces sp. S.PNR 29 | reverse complement strand
CCCTCAGCACCGCCGCGCTGACCACCGAACTCCGCCACCACCTGCGCGAACGCCTGCCGGAGTACATGGTCCCCGCCGCCATCATGGCCCTCGACACGATCCCGCTGACACCCAACGGCAAGGTGGACCGCAAGGCCCTGCCCGCCCCCGACTTCGGCACGGCGGGCAGCGGACGCGCACCACGCTCACCCCAGGAGGAAATGCTCTGCGCGCTGTTCGCCGACATCCTGGGTCTGCCCCGGGTCGGTATCGACGACAGCTTCTTCGCGCTCGGCGGTCATTCCCTCCTGGCCACCCGCCTGATCAGCCGGATCCGCACGGTACTCGGCGTGGAACTGCCCATCGCCACCCTCTTCGAGGCCCCCACCGTGGCCGCCCTCGCGGGACATCTCTCCGGCTCCGCCACCGCCGGGGCGCGACCGGCGGTGCGGCCGGTGACGCGGCCGGCGGTGTTGCCGTTGTCGTACGCGCAGCAGCGGCTGTGGTTCCTGCACCAGTTGGAGGGGCCGAGCCCCACCTACAACGTGCCGCTCGCGCTGAGGCTTTCCGGTGACCTCGACCGGGACGCCCTGGAGAGCTCACTGGCCGACCTGGTGGCCCGGCACGAAAGCCTGCGCACCGTCTTCCACGAAACCTCAGGCGAACCGCGGCAGGTCGTGCTGGATCCGGACGTCTCCCCCAGCCGCCTGTCGGTGGTCCCGATCCGGCCCGAGGCGTTCGACACGGCGCTCAAGGAGGCGGCACGCCACTGCTTCGACCTGACCGTCGAACCGCCGCTGCGGGTCACCCTCTTCGTGCTGGGACCGAACGATGACGTCCTGTTGTTGCTGCTGCACCACATCGCGGGCGACGGGTGGTCCATGGGGCCGCTGTCACGCGACCTCGCGACCGCCTACCGAGCCCGGTGCCAGGGCACGGCGCCGGCGTGGGAGCCACTGCCGGTCCAGTACGCGGACTACACCCTCTGGCAACGCGACTTCCTCGGCGACACCACCGACCCGGAAAGCGTCTACCGACGCCAGCTGTCCTACTGGCAGCGGGAGCTGGACGGCATTCCGGAGGAAATCACGCTTCCCGTCGACCGGCCACGCCCCAAGCACGCCACCTATCAGGGCGACTCGATCCGGCTGGCCGTTCCCGCGGACCTTCATCGTGAACTGCACGCGCTGGCCCAGGAGACCGGCACCAGCATGTTCATGGTGCTGCAGACCGGACTTGTGGCGCTGCTCAGCTGTCTGGGCGCCGGATCCGACATCCCGATCGGCAGTCCGGTCGCCGGACGCACCGATCAGAACCTCGACCAACTCGTGGGCTTCTTCGTCAACACCCTGGTGCTGCGCACGGACGCCTCCGGAAATCCCACCTTCCACGAGCTGCTCCAGCGGGTACGGAACACCGACCTCGCAGCCTGGTCGCACCAGGACCTGCCCTTCGAACAGCTCGTCGAGGCCCTCAACCCCACCCGCTCGCCGGCCCGGCACCCGCTGTTCCAGACCATGCTGACCCTGGACAACGCACCGGAGCGGGAATTCACCCTGCCGGGTATGCGAGGCCGTCCCGAGCCGGTGCACGCCAGTGCCGCACGCTTCGACCTGTCCATCGGGCTGACCGAACGCAGCGGCCCCCAGGGTGAGCCGGCCGGACTGGACGGATTCATCGAGTTCAGCACCGACCTGTTCGATCGCGGCACCGTCGAGTCCCTGGCGACTCGCCTGATGCACGTACTGCGGTGCATGGCCGGCGATCCCGATCAGACCCTGGCGGACATCGACGTCCTCACACCCGAAGAGCGTGAGCTCCTGCTCGGCACGGTGAACGGCACCACACGCGACGTACCGCGGGGCACCATAGCGGCGGCCTTCCAGGCCGAAGTGGCACGGACTCCTGACGCCACGGCCCTGGTGTGCGGCGAAACGTCCCTGACTTACGCGCAGTTGAACGCACGGGCCAACAGACTGGCACGCGTGCTGGTCGCGCACGGGGTGCTGCCGGAGTCCCGGGTGGCGCTGTTGCTGGAGCGCTCCGCCGACCTCGTGGTGTCCGTACTGGCGGTGTTGAAGGCCGGTGGGGTGTACGTCCCGCTGGACAAGAGGAATCCGGCCGCGCGCATGCGGTTGATCGCCACGCAGACCGCGGCCGGCGTGCTGCTGACCAGCCACGACGCTTCGGTTCCCGACGAGCTGGCCGACCTGCCGGTGGTGCTCGTCGATGACTGTGAAGAGGCGCTCGGCCAGGCGGACCCGTCCGACCTGAACGTGCCGGGCGGCCCCGACAATCTCGCGTACATCATGTTCACCTCCGGGTCGACAGGTACTCCCAAGGGCATCGGCATCACGCACGGGAATGTGCTGAACCTGACCGCCGGCCATCGCTGGGAGGACACCGGGCGCACGGTCCTGGTGCATTCGTCGTACGCCTTCGACGCCTCGACCTTCGAGCTGTGGCTGCCGCTGCTCGGCGGTGGCCGCATCGTCATGGCACCGGCCGGCGACCTCACCACGGACGACTACCGCCGGGCCATCGACCAGCACGGGCTCACCACTCTCTTCGTCACCACCGCACTGTTCAACCTCCTGGTGGAGGAGTCCCCGGACTGTTTCGGCCGCCTGCGGGAGGTGTGGACGGGTGGTGAGGCGGCCTCGTCGACCGCCGTTCAGAAGATGCTGGACGCCTGTCCCGACACCGGTCTGTTCAATCTCTACGGCCCGACCGAGACGACGACCTTCGTCACGCGCCATGCGATGCGCGCACCGTACGAAGTGGCGGGTTCGGTGCCCATCGGACGGCCGATCGAGAACACACGTGTCTACGTGCTGGACGGCGCTCTTCGGCCGGTTCCTCCTGGATCGGTGGGCGAGTTGTACATAGCGGGAGCGGGGCTGGGCCGCGGGTATGTGAACCGTCCGGAGCTGACCGCGGAGCGGTTCGTGGCCGACCCCTTCGGGCCGCCCGGGTCCCGTATGTACCGCTCCGGTGACCTGGCGCGGTGGCGGGCCGACGGACAGCTGGAGTACATGGGCCGCGCCGACACGCAGGTGAAGATGCGCGGCTTCCGGATCGAGCCGGCGGAGATAGAGGCTGCTCTGGCCGGGCACCCAGCGGTCGCGCAGGCGGTGGTGGGGACGCATGAGGTCGAGTCGGGAGAGGTACGGCTTGTGGCCCATGTGGTGCCGGTCGCCGGTGCGTCGTTCGATCCGTCCGAGGTGCGTCACCATCTGCAGCAGCGGCTGCCGGAGTACATGGTTCCCGCCGCCATCATGGCCCTCGGCACGATCCCGCTGACACCCAACGGCAAGGTGGACCGCAAGGCCCTGCCCGCCCCCGACTTCGGCACGGCGGGCAGCGGACGCGCACCACGCTCGCCCCAGGAGGAGATCCTGTGTGAGCTGTTCGCGGACGCTCTGGGCATCGCTCGGGTCGGTACCGACGAGAACTTCTTCGCGCTCGGCGGTCATTCCCTGCTGGCCACCCGCCTGATCAGCCGGATCCGCACGGTACTCGGCGTGGAACTGCCGATCGCGGTGCTGTTCGAGGCGCCGACGGTCGCGGGGGTGGCCGAGTGGCTGCGTACGGCAGATGCGGGGGTGCGCCCGGCGCTCGTGCCGGCGGTGCGGCCGGAGGTGGTGCCGTTGTCGTTCGCGCAGCGACGGCTGTGGTTCCTGCATCGGCTGGAAGGACCGAGCGCGACCTACAACATCCCCCTCGCGCTTCACCTCTCGGGCGCGGTGGATGTCGCCGCGCTGCGGGCGGCGCTGGGAGATCTGGTGGCCCGGCACGAGAGCCTGCGCACCGTCTTCCCGAGAAGGGCACGTGCCGCGCAGCAGGTCATCTTGGAGCCTGACGCCCACTGGGACCTGCTGTCCGTGGTGGACAGCGGCCCGGAGGAGATCGACGGCATGCTGCGGGCCGCGGCCGGCCATGCCTTCGCTCTGGACGCCGAACTGCCGCTGCGTGCCACGCTCTTCGTGGTGGGTCGGGACGAGTACGTGTTGTTGCTGCTGTTGCACCACATCGCGGGCGATGGATGGTCGATGGCACCGTTGTCCCGTGATCTGGCGACGGCCTATGAGGCACGGTGCCAGGGACGGACGCCGGGGTGGGCGCCGCTGCCGGTGCAGTACGCCGACTACACCCTCTGGCAGCGCGACGTCCTCGGCGACTTCACCGACCCGGACAGCCTGTACGCCCGCCAGCTGGCCTACTGGAAGGCCCGCCTGGACGGCATCCCCGAGGAAATCGCGTTGCCGTTCGACCGGCCACGTCCCCAGCATGCGACGTACGAGGGTGACGCGTTGCCGGTGCAGTTGCCGGCGGAGTCGCACCGGCGGCTGCGGGAACTGGCACGGGACACCGGCACCAGCGTGTTCATGGTCCTGCAAGCCGGCCTGGCCGCCCTGCTGACCCGGCTGGGTGCGGGCACCGACATCCCGATCGGCAGCCCCGTCGCCGGACGCACCGACGAAGCCCTCGACGGCCTCGTGGGCTTCTTCGTCAACACCCTGGTACTGCGCACCGACACCTCCGGCGACCCCACCTTCCACGAACTGCTCCAGCGGGTACGCGACACCGACCTCGCCGCCTGGTCACACCAGGACCTGCCCTTCGAACAACTCGTCGAAGCCCTCAACCCCACCCGCTCGCCGGCCCGGCATCCGCTGTTCCAGACCCTGTTGACCCTGGACAACGCACCGGACCGGGAATTCACCCTCGCCGGTGTGCGGGCCAGTACCGAGCCGGTCCAGGTGGGCGTCGCTCACTTCGACCTGTCCGTCGGTTTCACCGAACGGCAGGATCCGCACGGTGAGCCGCAGGGGCTGGACGGCTTCGTCGAGTACAACACGGACCTGTTCGACCCGGGCACGGCGCAGGCCTTGGCCACTGGGCTCGTACAGGTACTGGAAGCGCTGGCGGCCGACCCCGGTCTGCACATCGGCGCGATCGACGTGGAGGGCTTCCCCCGGGAAGCCCTCGCATCCGCAGAATCCGCAGAAAAGGAATGAGGAAGAGTCATGACCAACCCCTTCGAGAACCCCGACGGCTCCTACCTCGTGCTCGTCAACGACGAGGGCCAGCACTCACTGTGGCCCGAGTTCGCGGACGTGCCGGCGGGCTGGACCGTCGCGAAGACCGCGGACACCCGGGAGGCGTGCCTCGCTCACGTCGAGGAGAACTGGACGGACATGCGTCCGGCCAGTCTGATCAAGGCCATGGACACGGTGGACGCCTGAGCCGGCGCAGGACACGACACGGCCGAACACCGCACGAAACCGGTGGCGCCCTCTTCGGAGTGCGCCACCGGTGCACCGTCGCGGACAGCATCGGCGTCCCAACGGGCGTAGCGGGGCAGGCGCTGCTCTCCGAAGCTCAGTCGGAGGCGGCTGTAAGGGGTCCTTTCACTATGAGCGTCCGACCCGGACGGGCATAGTGAAAGGACCCCTGAGGAGGGTTTCGGCGGCAGCGGTGCGGGCGTAGAGGACGGAGCGGCCTGCGCGGTGGGCGCTGACCAGGCCCGCGTTGCGCAGCGCGGTGAGGCACTGGGACACCCCGGCCGGTGAGAGCCCCGTACGGCGGGCCAGTTCGGTGGTGGAGGCCGGGGTGGCCAGTTCGGTCAGCAGCAGGGTTCGCGAGCGGCCGAGGACAGGGGTGAGGACGCGGACGCCGGTGACGGGCCGGGTCTCCCACAGGGTGCCGACGCCCCGGGCCGGATAGGCGAGCTGCGGTGGGTCCGGCGGTCGCATTCGGGTGCGCAGGCCGGGGCCGGTGAACGCTGAAGGGATCAGCAGCAGTCCCGCGCCCGCGGACTTGCGTGGCATGGTGCGTTTCCCGCGGACCAGCGTCAGCGCGTTGTCGTTCCAGCTCACCGAGGAGTGCAGGTCGTTGAGCAGGCGGCCCGCGCCGTGCTCGGCGACCGTGCGGGCCCGGTGGAAGATGTCGGCGTCCAGCACTGCCCGGATCCGTGCCCAGTAGGGGGCCAGTGCCAGCTCCCAGTACCGTTCGATCTCTTGCGTGACCTTGGGCAAGCGGGAGGGCGGGTCGGCGTGCAGGGTACGCAGTCGGGGGCCGAGACGCCCCTGGTGGCGGGCCAGGTGGTCGAGGTCCTGGCGTACCCGGTCGGCGGGTGAGGCCAGGATCGCGTCCCACTCCGCCGCCGGCGCCGGGGCCGGTCCGGCGGGGGCGGGATTGAGGAAGTCGGGCACGTAGCCGGTGGGCGGGATCAGCTCCGCGAGCCATCCCCGGTCCAGCCCGGCGGCCACCACGCGCGGCCGCACCTGCTCGGCCCAGAGCCGGTGGACCGGATGAGGCATGCCGGACAGCAGCAGCCGGAAGCTGGGCGCGACCTCCCACATCGGTGAGACGGAGAACCGCACCTGTGCCAGATCGCTCGCCGAGAACGCCAGCTCTGCCAGGACCACCACTCCTCGATGGATTCAGGTATGTGTGAATCAGTGGCCAGCCAGCCTACCGGGCGAAGATCATCCCGAACATGACCTCACAGACGATCACCGCGGCGGCATCCGGCACCTGGAAGCTCGGCGACCGCACGGTCAACCGGATCGGTTTCGGCACGATGCGCCTGACGCAGCACGGCGAGGCGTTCGCACCCGACGCCGTTCCGCGCGACCGCGACCAGGCGGTCGCTGTACTGCGCCGCGCGGTCGAGTGGGGCGTGAACCACATCGACACCGCCGCGTTCTACTTCTCGTCGCTGCGCTCCGCCAACGAGCTGATCAACCGGGCACTGGCCCCCTACCCCGACGACCTTGTCATCGCGACCAAGGTCGGACCGGGCCGCGACCCCTCAGGGGACTGGCTGCCCCACGCCACCCCCGGGCAACTGCGCGGGCAGGTCGAGGAGAACCTGCGTCAGCTCGGCCGTGACCACCTCGACGTGGTGAACCTGCGCATCGTGGGCACCGATTCCATCGCCGAACGCTTCGGCGCACTCGCCGACCTGCGGGACGCCGGACTCATCCGCCACCTGGGCCTGTCCAACGTCCACCCGCACCACCTCGCCGAGGCCCAGGCCATCGCACCGGTGGTCTGCGTCCAGAACATGTACGGCATCGGCGCCTCGCCTGCGCAGGAGGAACTCCTGCGGATCTGCGGTGTACAGCGCGTCGCGTTCGTGCCGTTCTACTCGATCGCCGGCAGCGGTCGTACGGCCGGTGCGCCTGCCGAGGAAAGCGGCGAGCTGCAAGCCATCGCCCGTGCCCGCGAGGTGAGCACAGCCCAGATCCGGCTGGCCTGGACGCTGCACCGCGGCCCTCACGTCCTCGCCATCCCCGGCACCGGCGACCTCGGCCATCTCGCCCAGAACGTGGCCGCGGGCTCGCTGCGCCTCTCCGGTGACGAACTCACCGTCCTCGACTCCCTCCACCACGAAACTGCGTGAACAAGGCACGGGGGTCCTCCGGTCGGCGGGCCGCCGTGTCGTCGACTGCGGTGGATGGTCGCGGAGAAGATGAAGCGACGGCTCAACCGGCCGGAGGTTCTGCCACGCCGATGAAGTTTCCGCCCATGGACCGGCCGCGGACCGACCACCCCAGTGCTCTGAGGTCGCTCGCGAGTGTCCCGGCATCGTGGAAGACCTTCACGATGCGGTACTGGCTGCCGTCGTCGAGACTGCGCAGCACCGCGGGCACGGGCTCCTTCGGAAGGATTTCCTCGCTCGCCGCGGCGGCGGGACCGTCGTCGATGAAGATCGCCTTGCCGCCGGGCGCAAGCATGGCAGCGACGGTGCTCCAGAAACCGGGCAACCGCGTCTGCCTGGACGAACCGGACGTTGGGGAAGGGAGTACGCGCGCGAGCGATGGCCAACACCTCGGCAGCCGCGTCGACAGCCGTCACCGAACGCGCCCGGGGGGCGAGCAGCGGGGTCCACTGGCCCGTTCCGCAGGCCAGCTCCAGCACATCCCCGCTGACCGGGAGGCCGTCGACCATGGTCAGTAAGCGCTGCAGCTCCTCCAGCTCCGCATACGGACGGTCGTACTCGGCCGCACCTGCGCGGTAGTAGGCGATCTGTTCCGCCGGCAGTGCATCGTCGTCACGGCTCATGCCGGAAGGATCAGGCCTGCCCCTGAGGCAAAGTCAACAATGCCCGGCAGAAAAGCAAAGGCAAGGAGTCACCTACTCCTTGCCACTCTCAACATATAGCGCAGTGGGGGCCTTGCGGCAAGACCCCGGTGGTGCTGAAGAATCTTCGGCCGAAGCCACGACCTGCAGAAATCAGCAGCGGGTCGACATGCAGCTTCTTTCCATGGGGGGTTTGATGATCGACGTGATCGTTGTCGGCGGCGGGCCGACCGGCTTGATGCTGGCCGCCGAGTTGCGGCTGCACGGCGTGGACGTGTGCGTGCTGGAGAAGGCGGCGGAGCCGACCGGGGTTGTCCGCGCGCTCGGTCTGCACGTGCGCAGCATCGAGGTGATGGACCAGCGGGGTCTGCTGGAGCGGTTCCTCGCGCTCGGCCGGAAGTACGAAGTCGGTGGTTTCTTCGCCGGCATCAGCAAAGGATGGCCCGACCGGCTGGACACCGCGCATTCGTACGTCCTCGGCATCCGGCAGCCCACCACCGACCGTCTGCTGGCCGAGCATGCCACCGAGCTCGGTGCCGAGATCCGCCGCGGCTGCGAACTGGTCGGGCTGAGCCAGGACGAGCACGGGGTGACCGCCGAGCTGGCCGACGGCACGCAGCTGCGCGCGCGCTACCTCGTCGGCTGCGACGGCGGCCGCAGCACGGTGCGCAAGCTGCTCGGCGTCGGCTTCCCCGGCGAGCCCAGCAGGGTCGATACGCTGCTGGGCGAGATGCAGGTCGCCGTGGAGCCGGAGACACTGGCCGCCGTGGTGGCCGAAGTCCGCAAGACCCAACTGCGGTTCGGTGCCGCGCCCTTCGGGGACGGGGTGTACCGCGTCGTCGTGCCCGCCGAGGGCGTGGCCGAGGACCGCGCGGTCCCGCCGACCCTTGAGGAGTTCAAGCGGCAGCTGCGGGTGTTCGCCGGCACCGACTTCGGTGTGCACTCACCGCGCTGGCTCTCCCGCTTCGGCGACGCTACCCGGCAGGCCGAGCGTTACCGGGTCGGCCGGGTGCTGCTGGCCGGCGACGCGGCGCACATCCACCCGCCGACCGGCGGTCAGGGGCTCAACCTGGGCATCCAGGACGCGTTCAACCTGGGCTGGAAACTGGCCGCCGAGGTGGCCGGCTGGGCACCGGAAGGGCTGCTGGACAGCTACCACACCGAACGGCACCCGGTGGCCGCCGCCGTGCTGGACAACACCCGCGCGCAGATGCAGCTGATGTCCACCGAGCCGGGCCCCCAGGCGGTCCGCCGGCTGCTGTCGGAGCTGATGGACTTCGATGAGGTGAACCGGTACCTGATCGAGAAGATCACCGCCATCGACGTCCGCTACGACTTCGGTGAGGGCCACGAACTGCTCGGCCGGCGGATGCGGGACGTGGGGCTCAAGCGTGGCCGGCTCTACGCGCTGATGCACGGCGGCCGCGGGCTGCTGCTCGACCAGACCGGCCGGCTCTCGGTGGCGGGCTGGGCGGACCGGGTCGACCACGTCGTCGACGTCAGCGAGGAGCTGAACGTGCCCGCGGTACTGCTGCGGCCGGACGGTCACGTGGCGTGGGTCGGTGACGATCAGCAGGAACTGCTCAGCCGACTGCCCAAGTGGTTCGGCGCCGCCGTCGGCTGAGCCCGGGGCGCCGGTCCCGGGTGTTTCCCGGCGACGCGGGTGGCGGCGACTGCCGACGGCGATGCTGCCGGTGGTGCCGTTCGGGGCTGCTGCCACGGACGCGGCGTTGCAGGCGCTCCCGCGCCGGCGGCGCGAGGCCGATCAGCGGGCGTGGCGGGAGGTCTACCAGGGCCTGGACCCGGCGGCATACCCCGCGCTGACCGCCGTACGTCCTGAGCTGCCCGGGATGGCGGACAGCTCTTTCGAGGAGGCGGTAAACCTGCTGCTGGAGGCGCTGGCGGCCCGCGCCCCGGCCCACCGGGGTAAGTGAACCCCTCGGAAAGCCGCATAAAACCTTAAGATGGAATAAATTTCCCATGGGTGATCGAGGGCAACGTGTCGGCCAATGGTGTGCCACCGAGCTCGTACCCTTTCGGCGCCGGGGGCGGCGCCGAAGCGACCGAGCGCGACGACGCACTGGTCGGTGCCGTCGTGCATGCCGTGGAGGTGACCGGAGCGCATGCGGGCAGCGTGTTCCTGCTCTCCGGCGATCACCGCTCGCTGCTGCTGGCCGCGGCGTGCGGGACACCGCCCTCCCTGCTCGGCGGGTGGCGTCGGATCCCGGTGAACAGCCATGTCCCGGTGGCGGAGGCCCACCGCTCCGGGCGCATGGTCCACCTGGCCGGTGCCGAGGAGACGATGCGGCGCTTCCCCCAGCTCTCGGTCGCCATGCCCTATCCGTTCGGCTCCGCCTCCGTCCCCGTGAGAGCGGGCGAGCAGGCCTTCGGAGCGATGGCCGTGCTGTGGGCGCCCAGGCCTGGTGGAGCAGGCCTGTCCAGGGCGCAGCGCCGGCAACTGTGCTCCGCGGCCGACCGGCTGGGCACCGCACTCGCCAGGCTGAGCACCCGGCGGGAACTCGGCGAGTACGACGAACGGTCGGCTCCGCTGGTCGTCTCCGTGCCGTCCGCGCCGGTGATCCGGGTGGGCCTGTTCGACTGGAACCTCGCGACCGGGGCCCTCACGGCCGACGACGAGCTGTGCGCGATCTTCGGGATGCCGCCCCGCGAGTTCGACGGACGGGCGACCACTCTGGCGGCCAGGATCGAGCCCGCGGATCTGCCCGGCTTCCGGTCCGCCGCCCGTGCCGCGGTCGAGGAAGGCCATGTGCTCGCGCACTGCCTGCGCCTCCGGATCGGTGGTGGGGGCCACCACACCGTCGAGCTCTGGGGCCGGGTGCCCGCCGACCCGGGCGGTGCGCGGGCGTCCCATCTGGTCGGGGCCGTACTCGACTCCGGGAGCGGCATGGCCGCCGTGGCGGCGATCGAGCGGCTCACGGACGGCTTCTTCGCGCTGTCCCCGGAGGGTCGCGTCGTCTACGCCAACCACAGCCTGGAGAGCTTGCTGCACATCCACCAGGAGGAACTGCTCGGTCAGCGCCCCTGGGACGTCCTGGACTGGCTGGCCGATCCGGTGTACGAGGACCGCTACCGGGCCGCCATGGTCTCCCAGCAACCGGTGTCCTTCCTGGTCCGCCGGCCGCCCGGCGAGTGGCTGGTCTTCTCCCTCCATCCCGGCGCTCAGGGCATGACGGGATGGGCGGCGCCCGTACGGCAGCCGGTGCCGGCCGGCACCGGACCCGGAACGCCCGTCGCCGAGGAGGGCCCACCGCTGTCCCTGTCGCCACCGCCCGCAGCCCCGCGACTGGGTGCCCTCTACCGCGTGCTGCAGATGGGCAGCGCCCTCACCGGGGCGGTGACCGCGCAGGAAGTGTGCGATGTCGTCGCCGATCAGCTGCTGCCCGCCTTCGGTGGCCAGAAGGTGGCGATCGCCGTGGTGGAGGAGCGGCGCCTGCACCTGCTCGCGCAGCGCGGCTACTCGAAACGCTTTCTCGCCCGGTTCGACGGCACCCCGCTGCATGCCCGGCTGCCCGTGACGGACGCGCTGACCTCCGGTGCACCGCTGTTCGTCGAGTCCCGGGAGGAGCTCCTGGAGACCTATCCCGGGACACTGGTCGGCCACGCCAAGTCCTGGGCGTTCCTGCCGTTGATCGCCTCGAACCGCCCGGTCGGCGCCTGCACGCTCGGCTTCGACGACGTCCACCGGTTCCCCGACGAGGAGCGGGGAGTCCTCACCGCACTCGGCGGCCTCATCGCCCAGGCCCTCGAACGCGCCCGGCTCTACGACGCCGAGTCCGCCCTCGCCCGTGGCCTGCAGAACGCGCTGCTGCCGCACCGGCTGCCCACGCTGCCGGGCCTGAGCGTCACCGGGCGCTATCTGCCGGGCACCCGGGGGATGGACATCGGCGGTGACTGGTACGACGTCATCCCCACCGGCGAGGAGATCGGGCTGATCGTCGGGGACGTCGAGGGACACAACGTCGCCGCCGCTGCCGCCATGGGTCAGCTGCGCAGCGCGGTACGGGCCTTCGTCACCGCCGGCCGGCACCCGTGCGACGTCGTCGCCGGCACCAACCGGCTGCATCTGGACCTGGACCCCGCTCTCCTCGCCACGTGCTGCTACGCCCGCCTCCATCCTCGCTCGGGGGTGGTGCGCATCGTCCGCGCGGGACACTGTCCGCCCCTGCTGCGCCTGCCCGGCGGGCGTACCGACATCCTGGACGTGCCGGCCGGCCCCCCGCTGGGCGTCGAGGCGATGCCCGACTACCGGGAGTCGGAGCTGCGCCTCCGGCCCGGTTCGATCCTGGCCCTGTACACGGACGGGCTGGTCGAGAGGCGTGACTCGGACATCGGTTCCGGCATCGACCGGCTCCGGTCCTCGCTGGCCCGCCTGGGCGGAGGCCGCCTGGAGGACCTGGCCGACGGGCTGCTGCGGGAGGCCTGCCAGTCCCTGGACAGGGCGGACGACATCGCACTTCTGCTCGCCCAGTACGTCCCGTCGTCGTCCACGCGCTGACACCCGCGGGCCGTGCGCGGGCGACGCACCGGTGCGGTCACCTGCCCCAGATCTTCCGGTACGCCTCCCGGTAGCCGGAGGGGTCCCAGGTCGTGGCCCCGCCGCTGTTGTCGGCCGTGGTGATGTGGACGGGGGCCACATACCCGCTGTCGGGGCGGCCGGAGAAGGCGCGGTTGAACTCGTCGACGATCTGCCAGCCCTGCAGGGACAGCGGTTCGGGCACGGTGGCCGCCTGGTACTGCTCGCTGTTGATGCGCTGGAAGGCGGAGGGGTCGCCGTCGCCTGCGCCGATGTTGAAGGGCGGGCCGGAGCCTTTCCGGCCGGCCGCGCGGAAGGCGGCGGCGGCGTCGGCGAAGTACAGGTCGTTGATGGCGACGGAATGGGTCCACCGGTCCCGGAAGCGGGAAAGGAGGGAGGCGATCTCCCGCGGGGTGCGGCTGCTCGCGTCCGGGATCGGGATGTTCACGTACGCCAGCCGCGTCACGCCCGAGCAGGTGGCCAGCTCCTTCCTGATCAGCTCGGACTTGTTCCTGGCGAAGGGGATCGAGGCGTCGGTGAGGATCACGACCCCGGCGCGGCCGTTGGAGTGCGCGATGATCCACTGGGCGCTGATCGCGGCCACGTCCTCGACCCGGGTGGTGACGTTGGTGAACAGCTCGGGCCGCCGGCTGGGGCCGGGAGAGGCGACCGCGTGCCAGCCGATGAGCGGGATGCCGGCCGCGTCGGCCCGGGCGACCTGCCGTGCGGTCGAGTTGGGGTCGAAGCCGCCGATGACGATGCCCGACGGCCTGAGGGTCACGGCCTCGCTCATCGCGGCCTGGATGCCGGCCGGGGTGCCGCCGCCGTCGATCACCCGGACGTTCCAGCCGATGACCCGCGCGGCGTCCCGCACGGCGTCGGCGACACCGGCGACTCCGGGATTGGTCATGGTCTGAGCGACGTAGACGATGGTCCTGCCGGACACGGCCCTGGGGCCGCTGGTCGGTCCGTTCCAGGGGACGTCGGTCCGCTCCGCCTGTCGTACGGCGGCCTGCGCCCTGGTGAGGGCCGCAGGGCAGCCGCTCGGCCCCGTGGTGGTGTCTTCCGGGCCGCTCGACGAGCCGCGTTCGCACCCGGCCAGGGCGGTTGCCGCCACCAGCAGGGCGGTCGCGGCGGACCGGGCCGCGAGGGCGCCGGGGATGGCCTTGCGTTTGCGGTGCACGGGGGCTCCTTGCGGAGGGAGGGGCGGGAGGAACGGTGGTGATGTCCGCGGCGTGGGTCATGGCGCGCTGTCCGCCGTGCCGCCGTCCTCGGTCGGGGAGGACGGCGGCACGGCGGGTGCGTCGCGGGCCGCCATGGCGCCGGTGCGCAGCCGGCGGCGGGCGGAGTACCCGGCGAGGCCGACGGCGAGGAGCAGGGTGCCGCCGTAGAACAGCGGGACCGTCCAGAAGTCGGCGCCCATCTGGCCGATGCCGGTGAGGCCGACGGCGAGGACGGCGACGGCGACGACGGTGCCCAGGGCGTTGGGGCGGCCGGGTCTGATCGCGGTGGAGCCGAGGAGGGCGCCGACGAAGGCGGGCAGCAGGTAGTCGAGGCCGACGCTCGGATTGCCGATCTGCTGCTGGGCCGCGAGCAGCACCCCGGCGAAGCCGACGATCAGCCCCGATGCGGCGAACGCGTAGACGGTGTACGTGCGGGTGGGAATGCCGACGAGGTCGGCGGCGCGGGGGTTCGAGCCGATGACGTACAGGTACCGGCCGAGCGGCAGCCGCTCCAGCACCAGCCAGAGGACGACCGCGAGGGCGGCCACGTAGAAGGCGGGGACCGGCAGGCCGAGGAACGTGGAGTCGTAGAGGTCGGTGAAGGCGGCCGGGAGGCCCTGCGGGCCTGGGACGATCCTGCCGCCGTCGGTGACCCAGCCGGTCACGGCGTACATCATGCTGCCGGTGCCGAGCGTGGCGATGAAGGAGTCGATCCGGCCGAACTCGACGATGACGCCGTTGAGTACGCCCACGACCAGGCCCGAGGCCATCACCGTGAGGCAGGCGAGCGGCCACGGCCACCCGCCGTGGACGACGAGCTGCATCACCATGACGTGCGCCAGGCCGAGGCCGTAGCCGATGGAGAGGTCGAAAGCGCCGGTCACGATGGGGATCATGGCGGCGAGCGCGAGGACGGCCGGGATCGACTGGTTGGACAGGATCGAGTCGACGGTGTCCAGGGTGGGAAAGGTGCGCGGCAGGGCGAGGGAGAAGATCAGGAAGAGCAGGCCGGTGAGGGCCAGGAGGCCGTAGGCGCCGATGAGGTGCCCGCCCCGGCCGTGCAGTCGCCCCGGGCGGTGCGGACCCGGCCGGGACGAGGAGGGGGACGGCGTGCCGGTCATGCGTCCGCGGCGGTTTCGCCGGGGGGAAGGGCCGAAGCCGCCCGGGTGAGCCCGGCGACGGTGAGAGCCGGACCGCTCAGCTCGGCCGTCACCGACCCGCGGACGAAGACCAGGGCGCGCCGGCACACGCCCGCGACCTCCTCGAAGTCGGTGGAGATGAGCAGTACCGCGAGGCCCGCGGCCAGCGCCTCGTCGAGCAGGTGGTAGACCGCGGCCTTGGCGCCGACGTCCACGCTCGCGGTCGGCTCCTCAAGGACCAGCAGACGCAGACCGAGCCGCAGCCACCGGCCGAGCATGACCTTCTGCTGGTTCCCGCCGGACAGGGTGGCGACGGGGACCTCGCTGTCCACCGGGCGCACCGCGAACCGTTCCATCAGGGCGACGGCCTCGGTGCGTTCGCGTCGGGGGCTGATCCAGCGCGGTGCCGCCGCGCCTCCCGCGCGGGGGTTGGCCAGGAGGTTCTCCCGTACGGTCAGCTCGGCGAGGCAGCCCTCCCGCTGTCGGTCGCCGGGCACGAACGCGACACCGAGGCCGACGGCGTCGGCGACCGTGCGGGGACGGTACGGGCGGCCGTCGAGCAGCGCCCGCCCGCCGAGGAGGGGCTGGGCGCCCGCGAGCGCTCGGCCGAGATCCGCGTGTCCCGCGCCCGAGAGGCCGACCAGGCCGACGATGTCCCCTGGCCGGAGTTCCAGGCCGACCGGTCCCGTGCCGGAGGCCCGTGCACCGTCGAGGGTCAGGAGGGCCGGGCCGCCGGCCGGGGCCGTGGCGGGGCGGTGGCCGGTCGGTTCCTCCCCGGTGATGTCGTGCACCAGTCGGGCGGGGCTGTGGCCCGCGAGCCGGCCGTGGCTGACGAGGTGACCGTCGCGCAGGACGGCGAAGGTGTCGGCGACCTCGTACACCTCGTCCAGGCGGTGGCTGACGTAGAGGATGCCGTGCCCCCGGTCGCGGAGGGTGTGCAGGACGCGGAAGAGCCGGGCGCAGTCCGCTGCGGGGAGGCGGGCGGTCGGCTCGTCCAGGACGATGAACCTCGCCCGTGCCGCCAGGGCCCGGGCGATGGCGACCAGCGAACGCTCGGCGGGAGCGAGCCGGGCGATCGGCACGTCGGGGTCGAGGTGGCCGGCGACGGTCCGCAGGGCCTCGGTGCAGCGCTCGCGGGTCCGCCGCCAGGAGATCAACCCGGCACGGCGTGGATATCCGGTGCTCAGGGCGATGTTCTCGGCGACCGACATCCACTCGACCAGACCGAGGTCCTGGTGGATGAAGGACATGCTGCGGGAGGCGGCGTGGCTCCCGAGCGGGTGCCCTTCCACGGTGACCCGCCCGGCGTCGGCGTGGTGGACGCCGGCGAGCACCTTGATGAGGGTGGACTTCCCGGCACCGTTGGGGCCGAGGAGGGCGAGGACACTGCCGGCGTGGACGTCGAGGTCGACTCCGGCCAGGGCGAGGGTTCCGCCGAACCGCTTGGCGAGCCCGCGGATACGGACCAGAGGTTCCTGCTCAGAGGTGCCGGGAGCGTCGTGCACGGACATCTCCGGGGGTCGGCCTGGCGAGTTCTTCCCGACGTTCACAGCGGATATTACCGAACGCATCACAATATTTTGGACATCTACCTCATGTGCGCTCTCACATGGCGTCGAGCCCGCACTCGGCCCAGATGACCCTGCCCTCGGAGGTGTAACGCGTGCCCCAGCTCTGCGCCAGCTGAGCGACGAGGAACAGGCCGCGGCCGCCCTCGTCGGTGCTGGCCGCACGGCGCAGGTGAGGGGCGGTGTTGCTGGTGTCGGAGACCTCGCAGATGAGGGTGCGGTCGTGCAGGAGGCGTACCCGGATGGGCCCGGCGCCGTGGCGGATGGCGTTGGTGACCAGCTCGCTGAGCATCAGTTCCGCGGCGAACGCGGCCTCGTCGAGACCCCAGTCGGCCAGCCGTTCGGTGGCGGAGGCACGGATCTCGCTGACGAGGGCCGGGTCGGCGGGCAGGTCCCAGGTGGCGATCCGGTCGGGGTCCAGGGCGTGGGTGCGGGCCACGAGAAGGGCGATGTCGTCGCACGGGTGGGCGGGCGCCACGGCGTCCAGGACCGCCTGGCAGGTCTCCTCGGGTGTGCGCTCCGGGTGGGCCAGGGTCTCGCGCAGTTGTTCGAGGACCACGTCGACGTCGCGGTGCCGGTCCTCGATGAGCCCGTCGGTGTAGAGCACCAGCTGGCTGCCCTCGGGCAGGGGAACCTCGGCGGTCTCGAAGGGCAGGCCCCCGAGGCCGAGAGGGGGCCCGGCGGGCAGGTCGGGGAACGACACGGTGCCGTCGGGACGCACCAACGCCGGCGGGGCGTGGCCGGCGCGGGCCATCGTGCACTGCTGTGTGGTCGGGTCGTAGATGGCGTACAGGCAGGTCGCGCCGATGATGTCGGTGCCGTCGGCGGCGGGGCCCTCCCGGTCGAGGCGGCCCACCAGGTTGTCGAGGTGGATGAGGACTTCGTCCGGAGGGAAGTCGAGTTCGGCGAAGCTGCGTGCGGCGGTGCGCAGCCGGCCCATCGTGGCGGCGGAGAGCATGCCGTGGCCGACGACGTCGCCGACGAAGAGGCCGATGCGGGTGCCGGACAGGGGGATGACGTCGTACCAGTCCCCGCCGACGTCGGATTCGGCGGGCAGGTAGCGGTGAGCGACCTCGACGGCGTCCTGGTCGGGCAGGCCGTGCGGCAGGAGGTTGTGCTGCAGGGCCAGCACCATGGCGCGTTCGCGGGTGTAGCGCCGGGCGTTGTCGATGGACAGGGCGGCGCGGGTGGCGAGTTCCCGGGCCAGTGAGAGGTCGTCGTCGCCGAAGGGGTCCGGATCCCGCGCGCGGTACAGGGAGGCGACGCCCAGCACGACGCCGCGGGCGACCAGGGGCACCGCGATGAGGGAGTGGACGTGGCCCAGCAGCCGTTCGGAGTGCTCCGCGTCCTGCGCGAGCCAGCCCGCGGCGGCCTTCAGGTCCGGTTCCAGCACTGCCTGCCCGCTGGTCAGACACCGCAGCTGGGGAGCGGTCGGGCCGTGGTCGACCTGCTTGCCGACCGGACTGAAGGGGCAGTCGTCGCGGATGCCGTGGACCACCGTACGACGCAGGTCACCACGGGGATCGGCGGGCTGCTCGCCGCGCAGTACGGCATCGGGCAGATCGATGGTGACGAAGTCGGCCAGTCGCGGTACCGCCGTCTCGGCGAGCTCCTGGGCGGTGCGGCGTACGTCCAGGGTGGTGCCGATACGGGCGCTGGCCTCGGAGAGCAGCTCCAGGCGGCGTCGCGCGGCCAGGGCGTACGTCCCCACGTGCGGCTCCCCCACCAGCACGAGACCTCTGGCGACGACCTGGGAACCGGGCCGGCCCTCCGTCGTGTCACCGGTGCCGGCGGCCGGGGCATCCTCACCGCCCGCGGCGGCCCGACCCGGTGCGGCGGCGGGGTGAGGGCCGGGCGCGGACGCGTCCGTGGACGGCGCGACCGCAGGCGCCGGGGGCGCATCGGCGCGCCCGCCAGGCCCGACGGCAGGCTCGGCAGGCGCAACGGCAGGCCCTGCGGCGGGCGAGGGGAGCGCAACGGCAGGCCCGGCGGGCCCCACGGCAAGCCCGGAGGGAACGCCCAGTGGCTGGTCGACCCGGCGCGGCACGACGAGGGGCTTGCGCGGCGAGGTGCCGGGGAGGACGGCCTCGATCGCGATCCCTTCCACTCCCGAGGCACTCGTCGTCGGGTGACTCACGAGCGTGACCCGCCGGCCGTCGAGCAGGGCCACTTCGACGGCGGCCCGCTGTGCGTGGGCGATCAGCTCGGCGGCCTTCTCCATGAGGATCGCCCGGTCAACGGGACCCAGTTCCAGGGCCACTTCGTCCACTCCGACTCCGTCGTGAACGCCGTCGCCGGCTGGGGCCCCGAGGTCCCGGTACGCCTGCAGCAGGGCCCGCTCACGCGCGGAACTCTGCGCCAGCAGCCGCCGCTCGATGGCCTCCGCCGCCTTGCGTATCACGGTGTCCAGCCACGGCCTCTCGGCGCTGCGGGGATAGCCGAAGCACAGAACGCCCTCGATGCGGCCGCTGAGGGGGTCGCGGACGGGAAGTGCCCGGCAGGCACTGCCCTGGGAGCGCTCGGCGAAGTGCTCGGCACCGTAGACCCGGATCAGTCGCCGCTCCGCCAGGGCGAGGCCGATGCCGTTGGTGCCGGCGAACTGCTCGGCGAACACGAATCCGGGGACCCTCTGGATCGCCGGGAGCCTTCTGGCCAGCGACGCCGTTCCGAAACGGCGCAGCAGCACCGTTCCGCTCGCGTCGGCGACGGAGATGTTCATCTCGCTGCCGGCGAACCTGGACTGCAGCCGGTCGAGCACGGGAAGGGCCGCCCGGACGATCCGGCCGTCCGGGTCGAAGTCCGCACGGAACGGAAGGTCGGACTGGTCCGGCGAGAGCCCCAGGGACCGACAGCGCTGCCAGGACTGCAGGATCGACGTCCGCACGCCCGCCTCGACCGGCTCACCCTGCATGAACCGCTCACGGAAACGGGCGGGTCCCATGCCGCCTGTCGCACGCCCCGTCGGCATCGGCTCCTCGTCGGACCGAACCACGCTTCGCCTCACTCGCGCGTCGAATAATCCGCTGTTCGACATATCCGGTATTTACGAGGATACGAGCATCAGGGACGCGAGTCACGGTTCGCCCGCCGACCGCACCGGCGGAAACCCGTCCCAGTACCCCTTTCACGCCAGGGCATGCACGATCCGCGCCTTCTGCATCCCCTGGTTCCCAAGTTGGCCCCGAGCTTTGTTCCGTGCCCGAAACGTGGGTTAGCCTGCGTCGTATTTCTCATCGCGCAGATCCGTGAACTGCGGAAATGCACGCACGGCAGCCGGGCCGCCGATTCGGTCCGGGGGGAGTTCCGAGTTCTCGGCTCGCGGGGACTCTTGGGGAGCGGAACGAGGGTGCGCATGACCAGCGACAGCGCCGGAGTCGTCGATGCGGTGCCGGGCGATCAGGAGTTGCGGCGGCTGCTGGCGGGCCTGACGGCGGTACGGGACGGGGACTTCGGTACCCGGTTGCCGGACGACGCCGAGGGCCTCATGGGTGACATCGCCAAGGTCTTCAACGGCATGGTGGACCAGCTGTCCGTGTTCACCTCCGAAGTCACCCGGGTCGCCCGCGAGGTCGGCACCGAGGGGACACTCGGCGGGCAGGCGGAGGTGCCGGGTGTCTCGGGCACCTGGGCCGACCTGACGGACTCGGTCAACGCCATGGCGGGCAACCTGACCACCCAGGTCCGCGACATCGCCCAGGTCGCCACGGCGGTGGCCAAGGGCGACCTCTCCCAGAAGATCGACGTGCCCGCCCGGGGCGAGATCCTGCAGCTGAAGGAGACCGTCAACACGATGGTCGACCAGCTCTCCGCGTTCGCCGACGAGGTCACCCGCGTCGCCCGCGAGGTCGGCAGTGAGGGGCGCCTCGGCGGACAGGCCCAGGTGCCGGGAGTGGCCGGTGTCTGGCGGGACCTGACCGACTCCGTGAACCACATGGCGGGCAACCTGACGAGCCAGGTCCGTTCCATCGCCCAGGTGACCACGGCTGTGGCGCAGGGCGACCTCTCCCAGAAGATCACCGTCGACGCACGCGGCGAGATCCTCGAACTGAAGAGCACCAT
>NZ_JANUQM010000026.1:0-16503 GCF_030386795.1 Streptomyces sp. S.PNR 29 | reverse complement strand
CAACACGATGGTCGACCAGCTCTCCGCCTTCGCCGACGAGGTCACCCGCGTCGCCCGCGAGGTCGGCACCGAAGGACGCCTCGGCGGACAGGCGGACGTCAAGGGCGTCAAGGGCACCTGGCGCGACCTCACCGACTCGGTGAACTTCATGGCGGGCAACCTCACCGGCCAGGTCCGCAACATCGCGCTGGTGGCGACCGCGGTGGCCAAGGGCGACCTCTCCCAGAAGATCACCGTCGACGCACGCGGCGAGATCCTCGAACTGAAGAACACCATCAACACGATGGTCGACCAGCTCTCCGCCTTCGCCGACGAGGTCACCCGCGTCGCCCGCGAGGTCGGCACCGAAGGACGCCTCGGCGGACAGGCCCAGATGCGCGGTGTGTCGGGCACCTGGAAGGACCTCACCGACAACGTCAACGTGATGGCGTCCAATCTGACCGGCCAGGTCCGCTCCATCGCCCAGGTCGCCAGCGCCGTGGCGCGCGGCGACCTGTCGCAGCGGATCACCGTCGAGGCCAAGGGCGAGGTCGCGGCCCTGGCCGAGGTCATCAACACGATGGTCGACACGCTGTCGGCGTTCGCCGACGAGGTCACCCGCGTCGCCCGGGAGGTCGGCACCGAGGGACGCCTCGGCGGGCAGGCGCATGTGCCGAACGTCGCGGGCACCTGGAAGGACCTCACCGACAACGTCAACTCGATGGCCAACAACCTCACCGGCCAGGTGCGCAACATCGCGCTGGTGACGACCGCGGTGGCCAGGGGTGACCTGTCGAAGAAGATCGACGTGGACGCGCGCGGCGAGATCCTGGAACTCAAGACGACGATCAACACGATGGTCGACCAGCTGTCCGCCTTCGCCGACGAGGTCACCCGCGTCGCCCGCGAGGTCGGCACCGAGGGACGCCTCGGCGGACAGGCCGAGGTGGAGGGCGTCTCGGGCACCTGGAAGCGTCTGACGGAGAACGTGAACGAGCTGGCGGGCAACCTGACCCGGCAGGTCCGCGCGATCGCCGAGGTCGCGAGCGCCGTCGCCGAGGGCGACCTGACGCGTTCGATCACCGTGGAGGCGTCCGGCGAGGTCGCCGAGCTCAAGGACAACATCAACTCCATGGTGGAGTCCCTGCGTGAGACCACCCGCGCCAACCAGGAGCAGGACTGGCTCAAGACCAACCTCGCCCGGATTTCGAGCCTGATGCAGGGCCACCGCGACCTGCCCGTGGTCGCCGAGCTGATCATGGACGAGCTGGTCCCCCTGGTGTCGGCTCAGTACGGCGCCTTCTACCTGGCCGAGGACGGCGACGACGGGCCCGAGCTGCGACTCGTCGGCTCCTACGGATACCCCGAGGACAGCAGCCGGCCCACCCGCATCGCCTTCGGCCGCACCCTGGTCGGCCAGGCGGCACGCAGCCGGCGCACCATCACCGTGGACGAGCTGCCGCCCGACTACGTGACCATCTCCTCGGGGCTCGGCCAGGTGGTGCCGACCGCGCTGGTGCTGCTGCCCATCGTGGTCGAAGGCCAGGTCCTCGGCGTCATCGAGCTGGCGTCGGTCACCCCCTTCACCCAGACCCACCAGGACTTCCTGGCCCAGCTGATGGAGACCATCGGCGTCAACGTCAACACGATCGTGGCCAACGCCCGCACCGACGAGCTGCTGGTCGAGTCGCAGCGCCTGACGGCCGAACTGCAGGCCCGGTCGGCGGAGTTGCAGGTGCAGCAGGAGGAGCTGCAGCGCTCCAACGCCGAACTGGAGGAGAAGGCCTCGCTGCTGGTGGCCCAGAACCGGGACATCGAGGCGAAGAATCTGCAGATCGAGCAGGCGCGGCAGGAACTGGAGACCCGCGCCCAGCAGCTGTCGCTGGCCTCGAAGTACAAGTCGGAGTTCCTGGCGAACATGAGCCACGAGCTGCGCACCCCGCTCAACAGCCTGCTCATCCTCGCCCAGTTGCTGGCCCAGAACCCGTCCCGCAACCTCACCCCGAAGCAGGTCGAGTACGCGCAGATCATCCACTCGGCCGGCTCGGATCTGCTCCAGCTGATCAACGACATCCTCGACCTGTCGAAGGTCGAGGCCGGGAAGATGGACGTCACGCCCGAGCGGGTGGCGCTCAGGCAGCTCATCGAGTACGTCGAGGCCACGTTCCGGCCCATGACGACGCAGAAGGGCCTGGACTTCACGGTGACGACCGCGCCCGGCGCGCCCGCGGACCTGCTCACGGACGACTCCCGGCTGCGCCAGGTACTGCGCAATCTCCTGTCGAACGCCGTGAAGTTCACCGAGCAGGGCGGCGTGGAGCTGAGCATCGAGCCCGCGGCGGACGACGAGGTGCCCGAGGGCGTGATCCGGGGCGGCGCCGTGGTGGCGTTCCGCGTGAAGGACACCGGCATCGGCATCCCGGAGCAGCAACTGGAGACGATCTTCGGCGCGTTCCAGCAGGCGGACGGCACGACGAGCCGCAAGTACGGCGGCACGGGTCTCGGTCTGTCCATCACCCGGGAGATCGCCCAACTGCTCGGCGGTGCCGTGACGGTGGACAGCACGCCCGGCCAGGGCAGTGCGTTCACGCTGTTCCTGCCCGTGGCCCGGGCCGACTTCGAGGACCTGATCAGCCACGGCAGAACTCCGGAACGGGCCTCGGCCGAGCCCCTGCCCGAGGGGTCGTACCGCCCGGTGCCGCTGCCCCCGGCCCGGCCCCGGCGCCTGCTCGTCGTGGAGGAACGGCCGCGCGGTCTGCTGACCCTCGTGGCGGAGAGCGTGGTCGCCGATCTGACGCACGGCCGTGACGACGGTGGGCAGCGCCCCGCGGTCGACATCATCACCGCCGTCGGCGCACAGGAGGCGGCGGGCGCGCTCGCGGCCGAACCGTGCCACTGCGTCGTTCTGGACCTGGGCATGCGGGACGGCGAGGCGTCCCGTTTCCTCCAGGCTCTGGAGGGTGACTCGGCGCTGACCAGCGTTCCGGTCCTGGTGCACAGCGGTCACCGCACCGACGTGGCCCTGGAGGAGACGCTGCGGTCCCGTTCGGCGGGCGGGGCACTGGAGTTCCTGTCCAGTCTCGACGAACTGCGCGAGCGCATCGCCCTGCACCTGTCGGCCGAGGAACCCGGGGACGTGCTGTCCCTGGTCCGGCCCGAGGAACCGCAGCAGCCGACGCCGCCCCCCGTCGACGTGGCGGCGGGCCGCACCGTCCTCGTCGTCGACGACGACGCGCGCAACCTCTTCGCGCTCAGCGGGATCCTGGAACTCCACGGCTTCCGGGTGCTGCATGCCGAGAACGGGCGCAAGGGCATCGAGACGCTGGTGAACAACCCGGACGTCTCGCTCGTGCTGATGGACGTGATGATGCCGGAGATGGACGGCTACACCGCCACGGCCGAGATCCGCAGGATGCCGCAGTACGCCGAGCTGCCCATCATCGCCGTCACGGCGAAGGCGATGCCCGGCGACCGGGAGAAGAGCCTCGCCTCGGGCGCCAGCGACTACGTCACCAAGCCCGTCGACACCCGCGACCTCATCTCCTGCGTCCGGCGCTGGCTGCCCGCATGAGTACGCCGGTGCCCGTCCCGCACGCCGGCGGGCCGGGCGCCCCGCAGCGCCTGCCGTTCCGCGCCCCAGGGCGCTCCAGCCGAGGAGCATCCACACCGTGAGCATGTCCGAGCATCCGAGCGAACCGGGTCAGGTCGGTGAGCCGAGGCTCGCGTCCGCCGCTGTCCCGACGTCCTCCTTCCCATCGGCGACTCCGCACGAGCTGCCGGTGGCTCCCGACGGTCCGTCGGTGGCTCCTGACGGGCTGTCGATGGCTCCTGACGGGCTGTCGGTGGCTTCCGACGGTCTGTCAGTGACCGCCGACGGGCCGTCCGCGGATGTCGTGGGCGACTCTCCCGCCTCTCCGGTGGGCAGACTGGCGGCCACGGTGGAACGGCTCAGCCGGGAGGTGCGGGCCGCCCAGGCGGAGGCCGAGGGGCGTGCCCTGATCGAGCTCGCCAAGGGCATCCTGGTCGAACGGCTGAAGTGCGGACCGGCCCAGGCCGCCCGGCAGCTCGCCGAGCTGGCCGAGCAGGCCCAGGTCACCCCCCTGGAGTTCGCGGTCGACGTCATCAACCAGGCCGCCCGGGACCGGATGTCCGAGGTGACCAACGCGTTCCTCGCCGCCACCAAGGCCGCCGACGAAACGGAGGCCGAGTCGGCCGCCGTACGCCTCCGGGCGGCCGAGAGCGGTGTACTGGCCGCGGACGACACCCAGGCCGTCGCCGACGCCCTGCTGGAGCAGGCGTTGCGCCCCCTCGGCGCGGTGGCCGTGGCCATCTGGGCCGCGGGTTCCGACGGTTCGCTCACACTGGCGGGCAGCGCCGGTTTCTCACCGGCCGAGGCCACGCGCTGGCGTTACGTGCCACCGGACGTCGTGACGGTGGCGCGGCGCGGCCTCACCGAGCGCGAGGGGCAGTGGATCACCTCCCTCGGGCAGACCGGGCTGCCCAGCATCGGCCTGCACCACCATCCGGAAGGCGGCAGGGCCGCCCTGCCGGCCGGCACCGGAGGGCGCATCCACGGCGTGCTGGAGATCGCCTGGCCGACCCCCCTGGCACCGCAGCCCCCACAGATCGTCCGTCAGGTGGAGGCCCTGGCCGAGTTGTGCGCCCACACGCTGGAGACGTACTCGCCGCCGCACGGCGGGGTCCAGGAGCCGCGCGTGCTGCCGGACGCCGCGGAGCTGATGGATCTGGCCGACGGGCTGCACGATCCGGCCCTGGTCCTGGTGCCGCACCTGGACGCCGCCGGGCACCTGGTGGACTTCCGCATCCAGCATGTGAACAGCCGTTTCCTGGATCCGGCCGGCCGGCCGCGGGCGGTCGTCAACGGCGCGCTGCTGCTTGAGGCGTACCCGATGGCCGCCGGGGACAGCGAGCTGTTCCAGCGCATCGAGCGCGTGTACGCCACCGGGGAGGCCTTCAGGGCCCGTCGGATGAACCTCACGGCGCTCGTCGACCAGGTCCCCCTCTCGGCGGTCGCGGACATCAGCATCAGCCGGCACGGCTCCTCCGTACTCCTCATCTGGCGTATCGAGGACGAGACGGCGCGACTGGCGAGCCTGCTCCAGCACGCCCAGCGTCTGGGCCGTATCGGCGGCTTCGAGGAGAACATGCTGACGGGTGAGATCACCTGGAACGGGCAGCTGTTCGACCTCTACGGGCGTCCTCGGTCGAGCACCCCGGTGCCCCTGGAAGAGCTGACGGCCCATGCGCACCCGGACGACGGCGTCTCCATCCGCCGCTTCCTGCGCACGCTGTTGCACCACCGGCGCCCGGCGGCCGCGGCCTTCCGGCTGCAGCGGCCGGACGGGGTGACCCGGCACATCCGGATCGTCGCCGAACCGGTGCTCGACACCGACGGCCGGCTGCTCCTGATCCGCGGCGCCTGCCAGGACATCTCGGCCCAGCACTGGACCGAGGTGGCGCTCGCCGCCACCCGCGACCAGCTGGCGCACACCGAGCAGCAGGCCACCGAACGCAACCGGCTGACCCTGCAGCTGCAGCACGCCATCATGCCTCCCACCCAGGCGCCGTTGCAGGTGGACGGCCTGCAGGTGGCCGTCCGCTACCGGCCGGCGGAGACCGAGCAACTGGTGGGCGGCGACTGGTACGACGCAGTCGTCCTGCCGTCCCGGCTGGTGCTGCTGTGCGTGGGGGACGTGGCCGGGCACGGAATCGAGGCCGCTACCAGCATGGTCGTCCTGCGCAACGCGCTGCGCGGCCTGGCGGTGACCGGTGCCGGTCCGGGCCAGCTGCTGTCGTGGCTCAACATCGTGGCGCACCATCTGACGGGCGCCGTCACCGCGACGGCGGTGTGCGGTCTGTACGACCCGGCCCGGCGGACGCTGCGCTGGGCCAGGGCGGGCCACCTGCCGCCCGTGCTCGTCCGGGACTCCGAAGCGGCTCCGCTGCCCCTGGTCAAGGGCTTGCTGCTCGGAGCGGTGCCCGAGGCGGTGTACGAGGAGACCGAGATCCAACTGGCCGCCGACGACACCCTGTTGATGTACACGGACGGTCTGATCGAGCGCCGAGACCGGTCCGTGGAGGAGTCCCTGACCCATCTGCTGACGACCGCCCGCACGGCGCCCACCACACTCGACCAGCAGCTGGACCGTTTGTTGACCTACAGCAGGTCGGACACCGACGACGACACGTGCATCGTGGGCATCCGCGTCGGGTGAGGGACCCGGCGACGTACCTTCTTCAGGTTCAGCACCCTCTTCAGGGCAGTTGCGGGGCGGCTGCCGGCCCGGTTTCCACGATCGGCCCCAGATAGGCCCCGCCCGAGACGTCGATGGTCCGGCCGGTGATGTGGCGGCCCTGCGGGCTCACCAGGAAGGCGACGACGTCGGCGACGTCCTCCGGGTCGCCGAGGCGGCCGAGTGCGGTGATCGCCTCCAGGCCGGCAACCACCTCGGGGACGGCGGTGTAGTGCTCGATCATGTCGGTGCGCACCGCGCCCGGTGCCACCGTGTTGACGGTGATGCCGCGCCGGCCCAGCTCGTTGGCCAGCGAGGGGGTCAGTGCCTCCAGTGCTGCCTTGGTGATGGTGTAGCCGATCTGCGTGGAGACCGCTATCCGGCTGGCGATCGATCCCATGTTGATGATCCGCCCGCCGTCGTTCAGCATCGGCAGCGCGCGTTGCGTCACGAAGAACGGAGCGGTGACGTTGACCGCGAGCAGCCTCTCCAGCTCCTTTGGAGTCACCTGCGCCATCGGGTTGTCCGAGGAGATGCCCGCGTTGTTGACCAGGATGTCCAGTCCCCCGCCCGCCAGTCGCGCCGTCAGGCCCTCGAACAGTCGGTCCACTCCGCCCGGCGCGTCGAAGCTCGCCTGCACGGCGAACGCCTGTCCCCCGGAGTTCACGATCCGCGCCACGGTCTCCGCAGCCGCCGACCGGTTGCCGCCGTAGTGCACGGCGACCCGCGCGCCCTCGGCGGCGAGACGGAGCGCGATCGCTCTGCCTATGCCGCGTGAACCGCCTGTCACCAGTGCCGCCTTGCCTTCCAGCAGACCCATGGGGCTTTCTCCTGTTCCGATGCGATGCGTGTGCTCCGGGAGCGCTACCGCCCACCTGTGCGCAGCCAGTCCTGCACGGCACGAGCTGTCCCCTCGACGTGGTCCGTCATCATCGAGCAGTGGTCGCCGGGAACCTCCACGTAGGTGTCGGCCCCTTTCCAGGTGGAACGCCACTCGTGGTCGTCCAGGGCTTCACCGGGCACGCCGGGAACGCACTGGGCCGGTCGTACGAAGAGGGTGGGGGTCCGCACGGGGCCGGGCGACCAGTGCGCGAACGCGTCCATGTAGCGGCGCATGGCGGTGAGGCCCCTGAAGTCCAAGCCCGCGAAGTGTGCCCGGCGGTCCAGTACCTCGTAGTTCATGGCCCGCATCAAGCGCTCCGGCATGTCCGCCAGTACATAGGCGTCCAGCAGCACCAGGGCGGCCGGCGAGGCGCCCTCGGCCTCCAGACGGCCGGCCACCGCGTGTGCCAGCATGCCTCCGGAGGAGTAGCCGACGAGGACGCACGGTTCGTCGCCCAGGTACTTGCGTACCGCCGCCGCCTGGACCCCGATCATCGTTTCGGTGTCACGCGGCAGCAGCTCACCGCCGTCCGCGAAGCCGGGCAGCGGCAGCGCCGTGACCGCCCCTGCTCCGCGGTACGCGGACGCGAAGGCGCCGAACTGCATCGCGATCGGCACGGGGACCAGAGGGGGCAGACACAGCAGAGCGGGCCCACGGTCGCCGGGGGAGAGGGGCACCGGCCGCAGCCCCTCCAGCAGCGCGGAAGTGTCATCGGAATGGGAGCGCAGTTGCAGGGCCGCTCCGACCAGGCGGTTCGCCTCCGCGGTCCTACCGTCCGCACGGGCCTGCCGGAACAGCCGGCCGAAGGGTTCGTCCGCGTCCGTCCGCGGTGCGGACTGGTGGGACGTCTCTCCTCCCGGTACTGCGGTCCCCTGGGCGGAAAGCTCGGCCAAGAGGTGGTCCGCCAACTCGTACGGTGTCGGATGCTCGAACACCATGGCCGCGGACAGGTCCAGCCCGGTGGCGGTCGCCAGTCCGTTCCGCATCGCCATCGCGCTCAGCGAGTCGAACCCGACGTCCCGAAAGAGACATCCCGGGTCCAGCGCCTGGTTCGTGGAGTAGCCCAGGACGGACGCGGCCTCGGCCAGCACCAGTTCCAGCAGGGCCTGTCGGCGTTCGTGCTCGGCCAGTTCGGGCAACTGCCGAAGCGGCCTTCGCTCCTCAAGAGGAGCGGGCTGGGCCGGCTCCGGCACAAGGACGGCGGGGGCCTGCGCGTCGGCAGTGGCCCGACCTGCCCGATCCCGTAGCCAGTACCGCTGCCTCTGGAACGCGTAGGCAGGAAGGTCGAGATGGCGGCCCCGCGGGGTTGCCGTGCCCAGCACCGCCGCCCAATCGACAGCCACACCCCGTACGAACAGCTCGGCGGCGGCACGTACCACCGCCCGCTGTTCCGTCGAACGCCGACGCAACGACGGCACCCAATGCAGGGGCCGCGGCCCGGCAACGCACTCGGGCCCCATGGAACTCAGCGAAGCGTCCCCGCCGACTTCCACACAGACTTCCGCGCCGGCATCCGCCAGCTCCTGGACCGCTCGGGAGAAGTACACCGGCTGCCGTATCTGCCGCACCCAGTACTCCGGATCGCACACTTCCTCCGGCCGCGACGAACTCCCGGTGACCGTGGACACCCAGCCGATGGCAGGGGGCCGGAACTCCACCGTCGCCAGGACCTGCCGGAACTCATCCAGCATCGGCTCCATCAACCGCGAGTGAAAAGCGTGCCCCACCCGGAGCGGAGTGACTTTGCATCCCCGTTCTCGCCAGTCGTCCGTCAGTCGGCCCATCGCTTCCGCGCTTCCCGAAACCACCGCAGAGGACGGCCCGTTGACAGCCGCGATCTCCACCTGCCTGCCAGGGGAGAGGTCGAAATCGGCGAGCCAGGAGACAACGTCCCTCGTCGGCACCCGTATCGCCGCCATCCCGCCGCCCGTCGGCAGCCCGTGCATCAGTCGACCGCGGGCAACCACAAGCCGAACCGCATCCTGGAGACTCCACAACCCGGCCACATGACCCGCAGCGAACTCGCCGACCGAATGGCCGAGAACCCAGGAAGGCGCCACACCCCAGGATCTCCACAGCCGCCACAACGCCACCTGGAAGGCGAAGAGCGCCGGCTGCGCGAAATCCGTACGGCCGAGGAGGTCTCCCGCCTCGGAGCCCTCCTCAGCGAACATCACCTCCTGTAAGGGGCGGTCCAGCAGGCCGTTCACGGCCGCGCACACCTCATCCAGCGCCTGCGCGAACGCCGGGTACGAGTCGTACAGCTCCCGTCCCATCCCCGCCGACTGTGTCCCCTGCCCCGGAAACACCAGCGCGACCCGGCCGTCGGCACCTGCCCGTCCCCGTACCAGGTTGGACGCGGCACCACCGTCGGCGAGGGACGCCAGACCGCCCAGCAGCTCCTCGCGGTCCTCCCCGAACACCACCGCACGGTGCTCGAACACCGAGCGGGAGGTCGCCAACGCCCCCGCGACATCCTGTGCGTCCGCAGCCTCTGTCCCCCGCGCCCACTCCGCCAACCGCGTTGCCTGCGCCGCCAGCGCCTCGGGCGTGTGACCGCTGACGACCCACGGCACCACACCCCCCGAACGTACGAGCTGCTCGCCCTCAGCCTCCTGCGGGGCCTGCTCCAGCACCACGTGCGCGTTGGTGCCGCTGATACCGAAGGACGACACCGCCGCCCGTCGCGACCGGCCGACATCGGGCCACTGCCGCGCCTCCGTCAGCAGCTCCAGTCCGCCCGAGGACCAGTCCACATGCGGAGAGCGCTCCTCAGCATGCAGCGTCCTGGGCAGGACCCCCTGCCGCAGCGCCATCACCATCTTGATCACTCCCGCCACACCGGCCGCCGCCTGCGTGTGCCCGATGTTCGACTTCACCGAGCCCAGCCACACCGGCTGTTGATCCGGCGACCGCTTCCCATAGGTCGCCAGCAACGCCTGCGCCTCGATCGGATCGCCCAGCGCCGTGCCCGTACCGTGGGCCTCCACCACATCGACCTCGGCCGCCCCCACGCCCGCATCCGCCAGCGCCTGCCGGATCACCCGCTGCTGCGCCGGACCGTTCGGCGCCGTCAACCCGTTCGACGCCCCGTCCTGATTCACCGCCGAACCCCGCACCACCGCCAGCACCCGATGGCCATGACGCCGCGCGTCCGACAGACGCTCCACCACCAGCACACCCGCACCCTCGGCCGGGCCGAACCCGTCCGCACCAGCCCCGAACGCCTTGCACCGGCCATCCGCCGCCAGCCCCCGCTGCCGGCTGAACTCCACGAACGTCGCGGGCGTCGCCATCACCGTCACCCCACCCGCCAACGCCAGCGAACACTCCCCACTCCGCAACGCCCGCACCGCCAAATGCAACGCCACCAACGACGACGAACACGCCGTGTCCACCGACACCGCAGGACCCTCAAGCCCCAGCACATACGCCACCCGCCCGGAGGCCACACTGCCCGCGTTGCCGCTGCCGAGATAGCCTTCGAGACCGGCCAGGAGGCCGCTGTCCTCCGGCACGTATGCCTGGTGCATGACGCCCGTGAAGACGCCGGCCCGGGTCCCTCTCAAGGAGCGGGGATCGATACCGGCCCGCTCCAGCGCCTCCCACGACGTCTCCAGCAGCAACCGCTGCTGCGGATCCATCGCCAACGCCTCACGCGGCGAAATACCGAAGAACCCCGCATCGAACTCCGCGGCGTCATACAGGAAACCGCCCGAACGCGCATAGCTGGTCCTCGGCCGGTCCGGATCCGCGTCGAACAACCCCTCCAGGTCCCAACCACGATCCGCGGGGAAGTCACCGATCGCGTCCACGCCCTCGGCAACCACCTCCCACAGAGCCTCCGGAGACTCCACACCCCCCGGGAAACGGCAGCCCATCCCCACGATCGCGATGGGTTCGCGCGATTGCTCGACAAGCCGTCGGTTCTCCTCTCGGAGCTGCCGGGTCTCTTTCAGAGATGTCCGCAGCGCGTCGACGAGCTTGCTGTCGGCAGGCGCATCTTCCTTCATCAGGACCTCGCTCAGGCAATCGTCAGGACGCGGAGTCGCCGTACGCCAGTGCGATCAGGCTCTCGGCGTCGAGGGTGTCGATGATGTCGGCGTCATCGGCATTCGGAGCGCTTCGTTCACTCGTGGAAGCGGCCCGGCTGTCGTCTCCGTCGTCGGACCCTTCGTTGCCGGCAGCACCTGGCAGGGCAGCGAGTTCGGCGCACAGGTGGGCCATGAGGAGGCGCGGGGTCGGGTGATCGAACACCAGGGTGGCCGGCAGCCGCAGCCCGGTGGCGACGTTGAGACGGTTGCGGAATTCCACGCCTGTGAGCGAGTCGAAGCCAAGGTCCTTGAACGCCCGGTCCGCGCTGATGAGGTCCCGCCCGGTGTGCCCGAGCACCAGCGCGGCTTGGTCCTGCGCCAGGTCCAGCACGAGGCGCTCACGCTCGGCTCGGTCCGCCCTGATCAGGCGGTCGCGCAGGCTGTCCACGCCCTGTCCGCGCTGTCGGCCCGGACCGGCGGCCGTCGGCACCGGGCCGCGGCGGCCCGGTGTTCCGGCCACCCGTTCCAGCAGCCGCGGCACCGTTCCGGCCGTGAGCCCCGCCGCGAGTCGCGCGGGGTCGAAGCGCACGGGCGCCAGTTGCGCTTCGGGCGTGGCCATGGCGGCGTCGAAGAGAGCGAGGCCTTCCTCCAGTGTGAGCGGTACCAGCCCTCCACGGGAGATGCGGGCGAGGTCCGTGTCCTCCAGATGCCCGGTCATGCCACTGCTGTCGGCCCAGAACCCCCAGGCCAGCGAGATGGCCGGAAGCCCCTCGGCGGCCGTGCGGCACGCGAAGGCGTCCAGGAAGGCGCTCGCCGCGGCGTAGTTGCCCTGTCCGGGACTGCCGACGGTGCCCGCGAAGGAGGAGAAGAGCACGAAGGCGTCGAGGTCGAGGTGCCGGGTGAGGGCGTGCAGGTTGACCGTGCCGTCGATCTTGGGGGCGAGCACTCGGTCCAGGTGTCCTGTGCCGAGCGAGGTCACCACCGCGTCGTCGAGTACGCCCGCGGCGTGGACGACCGCCCGCAGTGGGTGCCGGGAAGGGATGCCTGCGATGACGTCCGCCAGGGCTTCCCGGTCGGTCACATCGCAGGCGGCGACGGTCAGCGTGGCTCCGTGCTCGGCCAGGGAGTCCCGCAGTTCGTCCACGCCGGCCGCGTTCGGCCCCTGCCGCCCGGTGAGAAGCAGGTGGCGTACGCCGTGGGTGGCGGCCAGATGTCGGGCGAGGGCCCTGCCCAGAGTTCCGGTGCCCCCGGTGATCAGCACGGTGCCTTCGGGGTCGATGGGGCGTGGCACGGTCAGCACCAGCTTTCCCACATGCCGTGCCTGGCTGAGGAACCTGAAGGCTTCCGGGGCGCGGCGCATGTCCCATGCGGTGGTGGGCAGGGCCCGCAGCGTGCCCTGGGCACCGTGGGCCAGCAGCTCGGTGAACATCTCCTGGATGCGATCGGGCCCGGCTTCCAGGAGCTCGAAAGCCCGGTAGCGCACCCCCGGATGGCCGGCGGCGATCTCTTCCTGGGTGCGTATGTCCGTCTTTCCCAGCTCGATCAGCCGGCCGCCCGGTGCGAGCAGCCGCAGCGAGGCGTCCACGAAGTCTCCGGAGAGGGAGTTCAGTACGACGTCCAGGCCGCGACCACCGGTGGCCTTGCCTATCGACTCCTCGAACTCCAGATCCCGTGACGACACGATGTGTGCCTCGTCCAGGCCGAGCGACCGGAGCGTGCCTCGCTTGCCCGGGCCGGCGGAGGCGAAGACCTCGGCGCCCGTCATCTGCGCTATCTGGACGGCGGCCATACCGACGCCACCGGCTGCCGCATGCACGAGCACGGTCTCGCCGGGTTTCAGCTGCGCGAGGTCGGTCAGGGCGTAGTAGGCGGTGAGGAACACGATGGAGAAGGCGGCCGCGTCGGCGAACGACCACGTCTCAGGGACATGGGTGAGGAGTCGGCTGTCGGCGACGACGGTGGGACCGAACGAGTCGGGAACGATGCCCATCACGCGGTCGCCGGGGGCGAGTTCGCGTACGCCGTCGCCGACCTCGGTGACCACGCCCGCGGCTTCGCTGCCCAGAGTCGCGTCGCCCGGATACATGTCCAGGGCGATGAGGACGTCGCGGAAGTTGAGGCCCGCCGCGCGCACCGCGACCCGCACCTCGTGGGGCGCGAGCGGCCGGTTGGCATCGGCGCAGGGGACGAGAGCGAGGCCGTCGAGGGTGCCCTTGGCCACGCTTTCCAGCCGCCAGGCGCCCTGCGCGGCGTTCTCCGGGACAGGCAGCCGGGCCGACGCGCCGCTTCCCGCGGTGGAGGAGGCTCGTACCAGGCGCGGTACGCGCGGCTCACCTCCCCGCAGGGCCAGTTGCTGATGCCCCGATGCCACGACCGCAGGCAGGGCGGCCATCGAGGCCGGGTCGGTGTCGACGTCGATCAGCTGGAGAGCATCCGGGTGCTCGGTCTGAGCGGAGCGTACGAGCCCCCACACGGCCGCCTGTACGGGGTCGGGGCCGGGCTCGCCCGCCTCCGTGGACACGGCGCTCCTGGTCACCACCACCAGCCGCGACCCCGGCCTCCGTTCGCGTGCGAGCCAGGACTGTATGTCCTTGAGCACCGCGCTGACCTTGGCTCGCGCGATCTCCGGCAGGTCCGCTCCGTCTGTGACGGGAGCGGTCGTGCACGGAGCCAGTACGAGGTCCGGGTGGGGGGCTGTCGGTGCGTCGAGGGCGGCGGGGGAGTCGGCAGGGCCGAGGGAGTCGAGGAGTGACGGGGAGACACCGGCGTTCCGTAGCGCGGCAGCGCACGCGCCGGGCAGGTCGGACTGAGCGTCATGGGAAGAGCTCAGCAGGCCCCAGGCGGCCGAGGCGGGCACGGCGGGGAGAGGCCCGCCCGCGGGCTGCCAGGCCACGCGGAACAGGGAGTCCTGGTGCGTCGACACCGCTGCCCGCAGTCGGCTCTGCGACACCGGTCTCATCACGACCGCGTCGGCGGTCAGCACCGGGTTCCCGGCGGTATCCCACGCGGACAGCGCCACGCCGTCCGGACCGGCCGCTGTCAGGCGCACCCGCAGGAGGGAAGCGCCGACCGCGTGGACCGTCACGCCGGTGAAGGAGAACGGCAGTCGCGCTGTCTCCCCGTCGGGCAGCAGATCCGCGGCCACCACCGAGTGGAGCACGGTGTCCAGCAGCGCCGGGTGCATGAGGTACTGGTCCGCCTGGCCCTCCACCAGTTGCGGCAGACGCACTTCGGTGAAGGCCTCGCCGCTGTGGGCTCCGCGCCAGACGGCCTCCAGGCCCCGGAAGGCCGGACCGTACTCCAATGCGCCGGCCGCCAGCCGCTCGTACACACCGTCCAGTGCGACCGATGCCGCCCCGGCCGGAGGCCATGCCGGGCAGGGCTCGACCGAGGCGGCCGGGTCGGGAGCCACTGTGGCGCCGGCATGCCGGGTCCAGGATTCGGTGCCGTCCCGGCGTGCGAAGACGTCCAGCTCGTGCCGTCCGGTCTCGTCTCGCGGGCCGACCCGGAGCTGTAGGTCGACTGCCGCGTCGTCGGGGATGACCAGCGGGGTGTGCAGGACCAGTTCCTCGACCCGCACGCAGCCCACCTGCTCACCGGCCCGGGCGACCATCTCCACCAGCGCGGTGCCCGGCACCACGACGGTGCCACCGACCCGGTGATCAGCCAGCCAGCCCGGTCGGCCGGCGGACAGCCGGCCGGTCAGCACCACCCCGCCACCATCAGCCAGCGGCACCGCCGCACCCAGCAAGGGGTGACCCACTTCGTCCAAGCCCAGGGCAGCCGGGTCGGAACCGCGCTCCGGCGTCTCCAGCCAGTACCGCCGGCGCTGGAAGGCGTAGGTGGGCAGATCCGTGGGGGTGTGCGGGGTGCCGGTGACGGTGTTCCAGTCGACGTTCGCACCGCGGACGAAGAGTTCGGCGGCCGAGGCCAGCACACGCTCCGGACCGCCCTCGTCCCGGCGCAGCGTTCCGGTGGCCACCACATCGGCCACGCCCCTGTCCGCGGCGGTCTCCTCCACGCCCACGGTCAATACCGGGTGGGCGCTGCACTCGACGAAGAACCGGAAGCCCTCGTCCAGCAGCCCGCGCACCGCCTCCTCGAACCGCACAGGCCGACGCAGGTTGCGCACCCAGTACCCGGCATCCAGCCCACCACCGTCCACCCAACCGGCCTCCACCGTCGAATACACCGGCACCCGCCCAGTCCCCGGCGACACTCCCGCCAGCTCCCGCTCCAACCGGTCGGCGACCCGCTCCACCTGCACCGAATGCGAGGCATAGTCCACCGGGATCCGACGGACCCGCACCCCCTCCCCCTCACCGATGGCCACCAGCCCGTCCAACGCCGCAGGCTCCCCGGAAACCACCACCGACGCAGGCCCGTTGACCGCCGCCACCGACACCCCCTCCCCCACCGACACACACCACTCCCGCACCCGCTCCACCGGCGCCGCCACCGACACCATCCCCCCACACCCCGCCAGCACCTCACCAATCACCCGACTACGCAACGCCACCACCCGCGCCCCGTCCTCCAACGACAACGCACCCGCAACCACCGCCGCCGCGATCTCCCCCTGCGAATGCCCCACCACCGCCCCCGGCCGCACCCCCAACGACTCCCACACCGCCGCCAGCCCCACCATCACCGCCCACGACACCGGCTGCACCACATCCACCCGCTCCAACGACACAGCCCCCGCAACACCACACACCACATCCACCAACGACCAGTCCACCCACGGCGCCAACACCCGCGCACACTCATCAACCCGCGCAGCGAACACCGGCGACGCCGCATACAACTCCCGCCCCATCCCCACCCACTGCGACCCCTGACCCGGAAACACCAGCACCGTGCCGGCACCGGCAGCGTCCGCCACACCCGCGATCACACCGGCGCCCGGGATGCCCTGCTCGATCTTCTCCAGACCGCTCAGCAGCTCCTCGCGGTCCCGGCCGACCACAACGGCACGGTGTTCGAACACCGACCGCGAAGACGCCAACGTCCCCGCGACACCGTCTACTTCTGTCGCATCGCGTACCCACTGCGCCAGCCGTGCCGCCTGCTCCCGCAACGCCTCGGGCGTATGACCACTGACCACCCACGGCACCACACCCCCCGAACGCACGAGGTGCTCGCCCTCAGGCTCCCGCGGGGCCTGCTCCAGCACGACATGCGCGTTGGTCCCGCTCATCCCGAAGGAAGACACCGCCGCCCGCCGCGCCCGGCCCACCTCCGGCCACGGCCGCGCCTGCGCCAACAACTCCACCCTGCCCGCAGACCAGTCCACATGCGGCGACGGCCGATCCACATGCAACGTCCGCGGCAGCACACCATGACGCAACGC
>NZ_JANUQM010000025.1 GCF_030386795.1 Streptomyces sp. S.PNR 29 | reverse complement strand
GGCGCCGCGGCCGGGCCACCGCCCCGGCCGCCCCGGCCGAGCCACCCGCGCACCGCCCGCCGCGGCGTCCCGAGGAGGCCGCCGCCGCGCTCGGCGCACTGCAGTCCGGGACCGCCGCCGCGCGCTCCGCCGCCAGGGCCGAAACTGACGCGTCCGGACCCATCCACGGGCGGGAGCACACCGAAGAACCAGTGACCGAAGAAGCAGAGGACGACACCGTCCAGAACGACCACGAGGGGGGAGCGGCTCGATGACCAGCCGCGATACGGGCGACACGGCGTGGGTGCTCGAACCGATCCTGCAGGTGCCACACGTCGTCGCCGCCGTCCTGCTGACCAGGGACGGGCTCGTGACGGGCTACACCGACGCGCTGTCGCGGCCGTCGGCCGAGCGGGTGGCCGCCATCACCAGCACCGTGCAGGGGGCGTGCCGGACCGCGGCCGCCGCGTTCGCCGACCGGGACACCGCCGAGGTACGGCAGGTCGTCATCGAGTCGGACCACGGATATGTGCTCATCGTGCCGACCGACCACGGCACCTGCGTGGGCGCGTACGGGGACCCCGAGGTGCGCCTGGACCTGCTCGCGCACCGGGTCCACTCGCAGGTGGCGCGGATGGGCGAGAAGGCGATGGCCGCCGCGCCCCGAGGAGCCGACGACACCACGCCGGCATGACCGCCCGCCGTGGCGGCCGCCCCCTGGTCCCCGCGTACCTCGCCACCGGCGGAGTGGCCCGGCCCAGCCGCCCCCACCTGGAGCGGCTGTCGGTGCTCACCGTCAGCGGCGAGGAGGTGCCCGAGGGACTGCCCGCCGCCCAACTCGCCCTGCTGGACGCCCTGGAAGGCGGCTCGCTGACGGTGGTGGAGGCCGCGGCCCTGCTCAGACTGCCGGTCTCCGCGGTGCGCGTCCTGGCCGCCGGTCTCGTGGACCGCGGCCTGGTGCTCTCCCGTCCGCCGATTCCGCCCGCCGAACGCTTCGACCCCGACCTGCTGAAGAGAGTGGCCGATGGCCTCCGCGCCCTTAAGCGCAGCTGACCACATCCACCTGCCCGACACCGCCCGCGACTTGGTGAAGATCCTGGTCGCCGGGCCCTTCGGGGTGGGCAAGACGACCCTGATCGACTCGGTGTCCGAGATCCGGCCGCTGCACACCGAGGAACCCCTCAGCGAGGAGTCCGCGCAGGTGGACGACCTCGCCGGGGTGCGGGACAAGGCGACGACGACGGTCGCCATCGACTTCGGCCGGATCAGCCTGCCCGGTGGGATCGTGCTCTACCTGTTCGGCACGCCCGGGCAGGAACGCTTCCGCTCCCTGTGGGACGACATCGCCTACGGGGCTCTCGGCGCGCTCGTGCTGGTCGACACCCGCCGGATCGACGCGTCCTTCGACGTGCTCGGGCTGGTGGAGGAGACAGGGCTGCCGTACGCGGTCGCCTTCAACGCCTTCCCCGACGCGCCGCGCCACTACACCGACCGGCAACTGCGCGCCGCACTGGACCTGGAACCCGCGACGCCGATGGTGACGTGCGACGCGCGCGAGGCCGACTCCTCCATCGACGCGCTGCTCGCGCTGGTCCAGCACCTGATCGACCGCCACCCCCCGGAGCACCGGTGACCACCGACACGCCCTCCCAGCAGGCCTTCTCCCTCTCGGCGCCGGTACGGCTGTGGGAGGACGGCTTCGCACGGGATCCGTACCGCTACTACGCCGCTCTGCGCGCCCAGGGCCCGATCGGCTGGGCGGAGCTGGCGCCGGGCATCGCTGCGTACGTCGTCACGGACCGGCGGGCCGCGCTGGACCTGCTGCACGACACCGAGACCTTCTCGCACGACCCCCGACCGTGGGAGTCCACCGTCCCCGACGACTCGCCGGTGCTGGGCATGATGCGCTGGCGGCCCAACACCCTGTTCGCCGACGGTGACGCCCACGTCCGCTACCGCACGGCGCTGATCGACGCCTTCGACCTGGTCGAGCCGCACGACCTCAGGGCGCGGGTGCACCGGGCGGTGCGCCGGCTGGTGAGCCGGATCGGGCCCAAGGGCGAGGCCGATCTGGTGACCGAGTTCGCGCGGCCCCTGATGACGCTGGTGTTCAACAGCCTGTTCGGGCTGCCGGACAGCCACAGTGACCGGCTGAACGCGGCGGTGGGCAAGCTGATCGAGGGCGGCGCGCACGCGGCCGAGGGCGAGGCGGAGTTCGCCGGGTACGTGCTGGAGCTGATCGCCGCCAAGACCGAGCAGCGCGGCGACGACCTGCCCAGCTGGCTGCTGGAACACCCGGCCGGACTGACCGCCGAGGAGGTCACCTGGCAGGTGTTCCTCACCCTCGGCGCGGGCCACGAGCCGACCGCGAACCTCGTGTCTAACGCGCTGTCGAGGGTGCTGGGCAACCCGGCCTACTACTCGACGCTGACCAGCGGCGCCCGCCCCGTGATGGACGCCGTGGTGGAGGTGCTGCACCACGAGACACCGCTGGCGAACTACGGCATCCACTTCGCCCGCACGCCCGTCACCCTCCATGGTGTGTGGATCCGGGCCGCCGTACCGGTGGTGATCTCCTACGGGGCGCTCGCCGACTCCGCCGAGCATGCGAGCGGCGGGACGCTCCGCCCGGGTGACGCCTCGCACCTGTCCTGGTCGGCGGGCCCGCACGCCTGCCCGGTCAAGCAGCACACGCTGCTGATCGTCACCGAGGCGATCGAACGGCTCACCCAGTGGCTGCCCGACCTCGAACCCGTCCTGCCCCGTGAGCGGCTCACCTGGCGGCCCGGGCCCTTCCACCGCTCGCTCACCGCGCTGCCCGTCCGTTTCAGCCCCCGCTCACCCGACCAGCCAGGAGGTCCGTCGTGACCGTCACCGACCGCATCGCCCTCGACCCGCTCGGCGCCGACATCCCGGGCGAGAGCGCCCGGCTGCGCGCCCTCGGCCCGATCGTGCCCGTGGAGCTGCCCGGCGGCATCCCCGCCTGGGCACCCACCGGCTACGACGTCCTCAAGGAGCTGATACTCGACCCCCGGGTGAGCAAAGACCCACGCCGGCACTGGAAACTGTGGCCGGAGGTCGGCGAACACCCGTCCTGGGGCTGGATCATGGGCTGGGTGGGCGTGGTGAACATGCTCTCCTCGTACGGTCCCGACCACACGAGGCTGCGGAAACTCGTGGCGCCGAGTTTCACGCACCGGCGCACCGAGGCGATGCGCCCCCGGGTCGAGGCGATCACGGCGGAGCTGCTCGACGCCCTCGAAGCCCAGGACGGCGTGGTGGATCTCCGTGAGGGGTTCGCCCACCCCCTGCCGATGCGGTTCATCTGCGAGCTGTTCGGCGTGCCCGAGGAACTGCACGGGGACACCGCGCGGCTCATCGCGGCCATCATGGACACCTCCGACCCGAGCCCGGAACACGCCGCGTTCGTGCAGCAGCAGATCGGCACGGTGCTGCCCGCGCTCATCGCCCACAAGCGTGAGCACCCCGGCGACGACCTGACCACCGAGCTGATCCGGGTGCGGGACGAGGACGGCGACCGGCTCAGCGACGAGGAGCTGCTGTACACACTGCTGCTCGTCATCGGGGCCGGTTTCGAGACCACCGTCAACCTCATCGGCAACGCCGTCGTCGCCCTGCTGCAGCGCCCCGAGCAGCTGGCGGCCGTGCGGTCCGGGGAGATCGGCTGGGACGCCGTGGTCGACGAGACGCTCCGGGTGCACCCGTCGATCGCCTCGCTGCCGCTGCGCTTCGCGGTCACCGACCTCACCGTCGGGGACGTCACCATCCCAGCCGGCGACGCCATCATCACGACGTACGCCGCCGCAGGGCTGGATCCCGCGCACTACGGGCCCGACGCGGACGTCTTCGACGCGTCACGAGGGGCCGAGGACCACATGGCGTTCGGCATCGGCGTCCACCGGTGCATCGGCGCGCCGCTCGCCCGCGTGGAGGCCCTCACGGCGCTGCCCGCGCTGTTCGACCGGTTCCCCGCTCTGCGGCTCGCCGTCGGCGCCGAGGGGCTGCGGCAGGTGCCGTCGTTCATCGCGTTCGGCTGGCAGGAGATTCCGGTACGGCCGCACGGCTGAGCCGACGCTTGCCGCTGTCCTGCCACAACGACGGCAGGGGCGCGACCGGTCCCCCGTTCCGGTCGTGCCCCTGCGATGCGTCGAACTTACGTCCACGCCGGTGTGGTTGTGAATCGCGTCGATGCCCGCTGTGGGGGCAGGAGGGCTCACCCGTGCACAGCTGAGTCCGGATGGCCCGATTTCGTCCCCGGGAGGACGGGCTGTTCGAGGTCCCCCACTGCGAGATGGGCGACGACGACCTCGTACAGGTCGCTGCCGGCGGCGAGCAGTTGGCGTTCGAGGACCGGTTCCGCGCTGCGGACGTGCTCGCGCACGGTCTGCGCGTGGACACCCAGGGCCTGCGCCGCCCGTTCGGCGTTGCCGCCGGCGGCGATCCAGGTGCGCAGGGTGCGGCGCAGGGGGCGGGCGTCCGCGTCCAGGCGGCCCAGCAGGGCGTGCGCCCAGACGCGCAGCGCGGGTCCGGCCAGGAGGTCGGCGAGGTGCGGGGGGACCGGCTGCCCGGCGCCGGTTCGGGCCGGGTCGTCCTGGAGCGCGGCCTGGGAGCTGAGCGCGAGGTGGACGACGGCGCGCAACGTGAGGTCGGCGAAGTCCGTGCGCAGCAGGCCCTCGACGCGTTCCATACGGGCGCGGACCGTATTGCGGCTGACGCCGAGGACCTTGGCCGCGTTGACGGCGGTGAACTCCAGGCCGAGCCGGGTGGTGGCGAGCAGTTCGGCGCGGGTGTGGTGCGGCAGCGCGTCGAGCGGGCTGAGGACATGGGCCGACCAGCCGCGCAGCGCCGCCGGGTCCATCAGGCGCTCGGGGTGGGTGCGCTCGGCGTACACGGCCGCCTTGTCGGGGCGGAAGTGCGCGACGGCCAGGGCGCTGACGGCCTGCCCGTACGCGGTGGCGGTCCGGGCCAGGCTCTGCCGGACGCTGCCGCCGATGAAGGTGTCCTGGCGCCGGCCGATCAGTGACCGGAGTTCGTCGCCCGCGGTGTCCCGGGGCGTCACGACGATCACGTGGCCGTCGACGGCCGGGCAGCGCACGACCAGGGCCTGCTCGCCCGTGACGTCCAGGCACTCCTCGGCGATGCGGTCCCGTTCCTCGGGGCTCCCCTCGAGGACGTAGACGCACGCCGTGTCGGTATCGAGCAGGCCCGGCCAGAGTCCGGCGGCGACCCGGCGCGCCGAGACGGTGTCCTCCACCATCAGCAGTTGCAGGATCGCCAGCCGCAGATCGGACGTCGCCCGCTCCAGACGGCGTCCGGCCGCGGTGGTTTCGCGTGCGGCCAGCAGAAGCTCGGCCACCTGGGCGGTGTGCGTGACGATGTCGGAGGCACGCCGGTCGAAGGGCGTTTCGCGGGACACCGCCAGCACCGCGGCCTGCGCCGGGTGGTGGCGGCCCACTTTGACGAGGCGCACGTGCCGTCCCCGGTCCTCGCACGCGGCGGAGGCGATCCGGCCGGCGGTGATCTCGGCGACGAGCTGCTCGTCCAGCGGGATCCGCCGCCCGGCGAGGACGGCGCCGTCGCCGTCCTGCAAGGACACCGCCGCCTCCACCGTGCCGGCGAGCCAGGAGACGACCCTGCGCAGGTCGCGTCCGGTCGGCCGCAGGTGCTCCAGCAGCTCCTGGGCCCACGACGCCTGTCCGTCGTCCGGCACGCCCGCGTGCCGTGTCCCGTCCTCTCGGCCAGCCACCTCGGCCGTCTCCTCGTTCCTCGCGTCGTCCTCGGCCACCGGTCGGGGACGTTACCTCACCTGCGTGTGCGCCGAAGCCCGCGCAGGCCCCGCCCGCCGCTCGTTCGACGGTGCCTCTCCCAGCACCTCGCAGACCCGCTCGTGGCGGGACCGTCACAAGGCCCCCACGGCATCCACCCCCGCCTGCGCGGCCCTCGCACGCGGGCGGCATAAGCTCGGCGGATGGCGAAGTACTACGACGTGCACCCCGACAACCCGCAGCCGCGCAGCATCGCCCAGGTCGCCGACAGCATCCGCTCGGACGCGCTCATCGCGTACCCGACGGACTCCTGTTACGCGCTGGGCTGCCGTCTGGGCAGCCGCGACGGCATCGACCGCATCCGGACGATCCGCCAGCTGGACGACAGGCACCACTTCACCCTCGTCTGCCAGGACTTCGCGCAGCTCGGCCAGTTCGTACGGATCGACAACGACGTCTTCCGGGCGATCAAGGCGTCGACGCCCGGCAGCTACACGTTCATCCTGCCCGCGACCAAGGAGGTGCCGCGCATGCTGCAGCACCCGAAGAAGAAGACCGTCGGCGTGCGCATTCCCGACCACGTCGTCACCCAGGCCCTGCTCGCGGAACTCGGCGAGCCGCTGCTGTCCAGCACGCTGCTGCTGCCGGGCGAGGAGGAGCCGATGACGCAGGGCTGGGAGATCAAGGACCGGCTCGACCACGTCCTGGACGCGGTGATCGATTCCGGGGACTGTGGCACCGAGCCGACGACGGTCATCGACTTCTCCGGTGGGGAGGCCGAGATCGTACGGAAGGGAGCGGGCGACACGTCACGCTTCGAGTAACGCGTTCACCAAGGGTCGTTCACGGCGCGGTCAGGGGCAGAGGGGCGCGGGATGTGCCCCTGACCGGGCGTGTCACGATGACGAAGATCCGCTTGGTCCTGCGGGCGGGTCGCCGGACGACACTTCCACAGAGAGGCAGCCCCAGCCATGACCGCCGTACAGGGAACCGCTGTCGACATCCCCACCGAGGACGGCACCGCCGACGCGTATCTGGCGCATCCCGGTGACGGAAGCCCGCATCCGGCGGTCCTGCTCTACATGGACGCCTTCGGCCTGCGCCCGTACCTGCGGTCGATGGCCGACCGGCTGGCCGGCGCCGGCTACACCGTGCTGGTGCCCAATGTGTTCTACCGTCACGGGCGTGCACCCGTGGTCGAACTGCCCGAGTTCATCGATCCGGCGGCGCGTCCGGAGATCTTCGAGAGCATCGGACCGATCATCCAGTCCCTGACGACTGAGCTCGCGATGCGGGACGCCGGTGCCTACCTGAGGTGGCTGGCCGACAGCCCGGTGGCCGCCGACGGTCCGGTCGCGCTGACCGGCTACTGCATGGGCGCCCGGCTCGCCCTGCTCACCGCCGGTACCTATCCGGACCGGGTCGCCGCGGCGGCCGGCTTCCACGGCGGGCGGCTGGCGACCGACGGGCCGGACAGCCCGCATCTGGTGGCCGGCCGTGTCACCGCCGAGCTGTACTTCGGCCACGCCGATCAGGACCACTCCCTGCCCCCGGAGCAGATCGAGCGCCTTGAGAACGCGCTGACGGCGGCGGGCGTCCGCCACCGTTGCGAGGTGTACACCGGTGCGGCGCACGGTTACACGCAGGCCGACACCGCCGCGTACGACAAGGAGGCGGACGAGCGGCACTGGGCGGCTCTGCTCGACCTTCTGGGGCGGACTTTCTGACAGACCGCATCCGGGGTGCAGACGGCATCAGGGTTACCGAGGGCATCGGAGGCACCGACCGCATCAGGTGTACGGTCAGAGCCATCCCCGTCTCAAGCCGTGCTCGCCTGAGCGCCTCAACGAACTGGTGCCTTACGGAAATCCCGGGAGGAACGTTGGACCACGACGAGCGGGCAGGTCTGCCCGGAAGCCACGGCGAGCACCGCCTTCAGCGTGAGTTGGGCACCGAAAGCCGAGCCGACCGGTTCTACGACGAGCAGGTGCTCGACCGGCTGAACCCTCGGATGAAGGAGTTCGTGAGCCGTCAGGAGATGTTCTTCCTCGCCACGGCGGACAACCGCGGCGAGTGCGACAGCACCTTCAGGGCCGGCCCACCCGGGTTTCTGCAGATACTGGACGACATGACTCTGGCGTACCCGGAATACCGGGGCAACGGAGTCATGGCGTCCCTCGGCAACATCCGGGAGAACCCACACGTCGGCATCCTGATGATCGACTTCTCCCGGGACCGCATCGGCCTGCATGTCAACGGCCGTGCCCAGCTGGTCGCTGATGAGCGGATGCGGCAGAGGTATCCCGGTCTCCCCATCGATCCGGTGCCCGGCCGCCGTCCCCAGATGTGGGTGGAAGTGGCGGTCGACGAGGCATACATCCACTGCTCGAAACACATACCGCGGCTGGTCAGCGCACCGCTGCGGCAAGGCACCGACGACGAGCAGGCGTGGGGCACCGACGACGTCAAGCGCAAGGGTGGCGACTACTTCGGAGCCGCGGCCCAGACGCGGAGCGGCTGACTTGGTGCTCCGCCCGGCCGCCTATCGAGTAGTGCTCAGTCCTCGGCATTCGGCCCGTGGGGGCTGGAGTCAGTCAGGACCCGGGTCGCGAAGGCGGCCAGTTCCGCCCGCAGTTGTTCGCGAGACATGTGCCGCCGGTCGACGAGGTGGTCGACGAGATCGGCGCGGACGGCCGCGAGCAGTGCGTGCGCGGCAAAGTCGCTGCCCTTGAATCGGGGAAGTTGCTCCAGCATCCGGCGCAGCGTGTCGTGCCACCAGCCGTAGTGCTCCGCACTGTAAGGGCTGTCGCTTCCCGTTCCTTCCAGTGCGAGGGACAGGTGCCGATGGTCGAGTTTGAAGCACAGGATCGCATCGAGCAGCGCGAGGGCTCGCTCCATCGGCGGGGTGGTGGGGCCGAGCGGGCGCGGGCCGTTCGCGATGGCCTGGCGAATCGGTTCGAGCCGGGTTTCGTAGAGCGCGCGGATCAGACCGGTGCGGTCGGTGAAGCCGCGGAAGAGAGTCGCTTTACCGACGCCGGCTGCGGCCGCGATGTCCGCCATGGTCACCTGCTCGGGCCTGTCGCAGCCGGCGAAGAGCCGGTCGGCGGCCGCGAGAACGGCCTCGCGGTTGCGTACGGCGTCCGCACGGGGCTTGCGTTCGGGCACGGCGTTCCTCCAGTTTGCGTAAACGGACCCAGGGTCCGTATCGTTCGCTAACCGGACCCGGGGTCCGTATCGTATCGGAAGGAGCCCGCATGACCACGCCCACGCAACCGGCGGACCTGTACCGTCACAGCCTGCGGTTGTTGCTCGACAAGGACATCCCCGCCTGGGTCGATCTATGGGACGACGACGGTGTCTTCGAGTTCCCCTTCGCTCCCGAAGGGTGGCCGAGGCGACTGGAGGGCAAAGCAGCAGTCTCCGACTACATGCGCGGCTATCCCGATCACATCGAACTCCACGACTTCCCCGACCTGAAGATCCACCAGACCGGAGATCCGGGGACGATCGTGGTCGAGATGCGCGGAGTGGGGCGACTGGTCCGCAGCCAGGACCCCTTCGACATGACCTACATCGCAGTGGTGTCGGTCGCGAACGGCCGCATCACTCATTACCGCGACTACTGGAACCCGCTCGCCCTCCCCCAGGACGGCGCGGCCGACTTCACGCGGAGGGGCCGATGACCACGCCTGTCACCGCCCTGGTCATCGGGGCCACCGGCACCACCGGCAGCCGTGTGGCCCGGGGTCTCGCCGCCCGAGGGCACCGGGTCAAGGCGGCCTGCCGACGCACCGCGCACGTCCACGGCGGGTCGAGTGTCCGCTTCGACTGGTACGACCGCACGACCTACGAACCGGCCCTGAGCGGCACGGACCGCGTCTACCTCGTCCCGCCCCTGACCTCCGCGGCCCCGGCCGACATCATGCTCCCCTTCCTGGAGCAGGCCCGTGCGTCCGGAGTGCGGCGCGCCGTACTGCTCAGTTCTTCGGCGATCCCCGCCGGAGGCCCGGCCGTCGGCCAGGTGCACCAGGCGCTGCCGGCCCTGTTCGACGAGTGGGCAGTGCTGCGACCGTCGTGGTTCATGCAGAACTTCACCGGCGACCACCTGCACGCCCAGAGCATCCGCAAGGAAGGGGTGCTCCTGACCGCGGCGGGCGAGGGGCGCGTGGCCTTCGTCGACGCCGACGACATCGCGGCCGTCGCCGTCCACGCGCTGACCGATGTCCAGGCTCCCGATTCCGACCTGGTCATCACCGGTCCGGAGACGCTCAGTCACAGCGAAGTCGCGACCGTCCTCAGTGAGGTGACCGGGCGCGCGGTCACCCACCGGCAGCTGACCTACGAGCAGATGCGCGACCATCTGGCCCGGACGATGCCGCCCGAGTTCGCGGCCATGCTCGCCGGCATGGACCGGGCCATCGCCGAAGGAGCCGAGGACCGCACCACCGACACCGTCCTCCGCGTCACCGGCCGTCGGCCGCGCAGCTTCCGCGCGCACGTGGAGCAGACGGCAGTCCCGTAGAGGGCACCGCGGGGCGCACTGTGTCGAAGTGGGTCCAGGCGTCGCAGTGCGCCGGTACGACGGCGCGCTTCGCGAGGTCGCCCGCGATACCCCCGCTCTCTCGCCCTGCCCTGCACCGTTGTTACGGTGCCCGGGTGTCTGACTCCTCACGCGATACCGCCGAAGGCGCGGGCTGGGGCACCGCGGAACGTGGCGCGTACACGCGGCTCATGCCGCGCCGGACCGAGAAGATCTCCTGGCTCGATCCGAGAATGCTGTGGGCCGCCCGCAACGGCGTGCTGGCCTCCTGGCTCGGTGACCCCACGGGCCGCACCCGTGGCCGCTGGGTGGCGCAGCGGGCGGCGGCCGGCGCACCCGCCGACAAGCTGATCCGGCGCGACGATCCGGACCGGTTCTCCTTCCTGGTCATCGGTGACACCGGGGAAGGCGACGACCCGCAGTACGCCGTCGTGCCGGGCTTCCTGAAGGTGGGTCAGGACACGCGGTTCGCCGTCCTCGCCAGCGATGTGATCTACCCGGTCGGCAGCGCCGACGACTACGGCACGAAGTTCTTCCGCCCGTACCAGGACTACCAGGCGCCCATCTACGCCATCCCCGGCAACCACGACTGGTACGAGGACCTCGGCGGTTTCATGCGCGTCTTCTGCGACGACGCCCCGCCCCTCACGCCCGAGCCCGGGCCGCGCCCCCTCACCCGGGCCTGGCTGCGGTCCCTGCTGTGGCACCGGCCGCGCCCGGACGACGGCAGGCACCTCGACGAGGACCGCAAGCTGCGGTCCTCGCCCGCCCAGCAGGCTGTCCAGCCGGGCCCGTACTGGGCGATCGACGCCGGGCCGATACGGATCATCGGCATCGACACCGGACTGCTGGGGACCCTCGACGCCGAGCAGGGCGCATGGCTGCGCGAGGTGTCGAAGGGGCCCCGTCCGAAGATCCTCGTCACCGGTTCGCCCCTCTACGTGGACGGCGAGCACCATCCGTGCCCCATCGACGGCGGTGGCACCGTCGACGACATCGTCCGCGACCCGGACCACCACTACGTCGCGGCGATCGGCGGCGACATCCACAACTACCAGCGTTACCCGGTGGACGTGGACGGCCGCATCATCCAGTACGTCGTCTCGGGCGGCGGCGGGGCGTTCATGCACGCCACCCACACCATCCCCCGCGTCTCGGTCGCGAACGTCACCGAACGGGACTTCCGCTGCTATCCCCTGCGCGGCGACTCCCTCGCCTTCTACAGCAGGCTCTACGGGCGGCGGCTGCGCCTGCGCCGCTTGTTCACCCTCACCGAGGCGGAGGCGACGGCCGTGATCGCCCAACGCCTCGGCATCACCCCGGCCCGTGCTCCGGGCGCCGGCGCCCGGGTCACCCGGCGCACACGGCTGGTCGCCTCGCTGCTCGGCACCGGCCGCCGCCCCGACCGCAAGGCACGCTTCCGGCTGCCCGTACGCAAGGTCTACACGCAGCTGTTCTCGCCCAGCTCGGCGACGTACAGCCCGCCGTTCTTCAAGTGCTTCCTGCGCCTGGACGTCAGCCCGGACGCCATCCGGCTGCGCTGCCACGCGGCCACCGGCAACCGCGCGCAGGAACTCGCCCCGCCCGTCGAGGACGAGGTGACGATTCCCCTGGTCCCGCAGGAGTGACGGGAACACCGTCGTCCGGCGTCCGGTTGGCACTGCCGTACGACAGGACCGAGGAACCATGGAGGAGCCCGTGCCGCCCACCGAACGACCCTTGCGCAAGCTGGGCTTTCTGACGATCGGGCTCTTCGACGAGGCGGACCCGCGCCGGGGCCACGAGTCCACGCTCGAACTGATCGAGCTGGGCGAGGAGTTGGGTTTCGACAGCGCCTGGCTCCGCCACCGCCATCTGCAGTACGGCATCTCCTCCCCCGTGGCCGTCCTGGCCGCGGCCTCGCAGCGCACCCGCCGCATCGAACTCGGCACCGCTGTCACCCCCCTCGGCTGGGAGAACCCGCTGCGGCTGGCCGAGGACCTGGCGACGGTCGACATCCTGTCCGGGGGCCGCCTCAACCCGGGGGTGAGCGTCGGCCCTCCGGCCCACTTCGAGCAGGTCAGGGACGCGCTGTACCCGGGCACGGCCGACGCGGAGGATTTTGGCTATGGGCGGGTGGAGCGGCTGCTGGACCTGGTGCGGGGCAAGCCGGCCAGCGACTTCAGCGGAGTCGAAGGCATTGAGGTGTTCTCCGACCGGGTGCAGCCGCACTCCCCGGGGCTTGGCCGCCGCTTGTGGTACGGCGGCGGCAGTCTGCGCTCGGCGCGGTGGGCAGCCGAACATGGCATGAACCTCCTCACCAGCAGTGTCGTGAAGGCCGAAGAGCCGGAGGGGACCGCGGACTTCGCTGAGATCCAGCTCTCGCAGATCCGCGCCTTCCGCGCGCACCACCCCGACGGCGAGGCCGCCCGCGTCTCCCAGGGCCTGGTCGTCATCCCCACCGACTCCGCCTCTCCCGAACAGCGCGCGAAGTACGAGGAGTACGCGGCGGGACGCCTGCCCCGCACGACGTCTCCGCAGGGCCCGGCGCGGCTGCTGTTCGCGCCGGACCTGGTCGGCACCTCGGCGGAGCTCGCCGAACAGCTGTCCGCGCACGCCGCGTTCCGGGAGGTCGACGAGGTGGCGTTCGCGCTGCCGTTCACCTTCGAGCACGACGACTACGTTCAGATCCTCACCGATATGGCCACCAAGCTCGGACCGGCGCTGGGCTGGCGGCCCGCAGCGGGGGGCCGCTGACCATGTCGACGTCCGATCAGCGGGGTTGGAGCTTCGCCTCCGCGCGCGTGCCCGCGTTCTTCACCGCGTGCGAGGAGACCGACGCTCCGGGCGTGGGGCACGGGCTGACCGCGGGCCGCACGCTGTGCGGCATCCCCCGGGACCGGCTCACGGTGTACCGGAGTCCGTTCAGTCCGGCCCGGGAGACGGCCTGTCCCCGGTGCCGGCAGCTGGCGGCCGAGGCTCCCACCGAACCGGGGGTCCAGGAACGCCTGCACCACCGGGTCCGGGGCGCGGTGCCCGGACGGCTGCGTGAGGAGCTGCTGGCGGCACTGTGGCAGGGGGCCGACGTCACACTCTGGATCAACGGACCGGCGAAGGACCTGGTACGGCACTACGGGCAGGTCGACCGGATCGTCGAGGTCGGTGAACCGATCGAAGCCGTGGTGCGCGCGGACGAGCGGCTGGGGCTGGCGCGCGTGGTCCACGGCGCCCGCGAGTTCGTCGTGTTCCTGCCGAAGGACGGCCGTCCGTTCGTGACCCGTGCGGAGCCCGCCTGGCCTCGGCCGGTCACGCCCGGCGACAGCGTCCGACCATGACCGGTCGCGCCCGGGCGGCAGCGTCACCAGCGCCCGGGCTCGGTTCCCACGATGGGTTGCGACGGCATGCCGTCCACGCCGACCGGCACATCACCGGCGAGCATCACCCGGTGCATGATCCGCGGGTGGTCGAGGTGGGCGGTGTCGCTCGGGGCCAGGTGGATGGTGGCCCGGTTGTCCCAGAAGGCCACGCTGCCCGGCTCCCAGCGGAAGCGGACCGTGTATTCGGGCCGGGTGGCCTGCTCCAGCAGCATGTCCAGGATCGCCCGGCTCTCGGCACGCGAGAGGTCCGCGATCTGCTCGACGTAGTAGCCGTTGACGTACAGCACCCGCTCCCCCGTCTCGGGGTGGACGCGCACCAGCGGGTGCAGCGTGGCGATCTGGTGGTCCAGCAGGTGGCGGACGTAGGCGTCGTCGCCCGGCCGGGGCTGGTAGCCGACCCCGAGCCGGTGTTCGGCTCGCAGGCCGTCGACGAACGCGCGGACCGGGGCGGACAGTCCGGCGTACGCGGCCGCCAGGTTGGCCCAGGTGGTGTCGCCACCGTACGGAGGGACGGTCTCGGCGCGCAGGATCGTCGCGGCCGGCGGGTCGATACGGGCGCCGTGGTCGCAGTGCCACCCGCGCAGCAGGGTGTGGCGGCGCCGCCGCAGCCACTCGTCGTGCTCCATGCCGAACCGTCCGCCGAGCTCCAGCCGGTCGGCGGTCGTCTCGATCTCGGGGACGTCCGGCGGTGACGCCTTGCCGCGCCGCCGCAGGACCACCGGCTCCCCGAACCGGCGTGCGAACACCACCTGCCCGGCGTGGTCGAGGTGTTGCCCACGGAAGAACACCACCTTCCAGCGCAGCACCGCCGCCCTGATCGCTGCGATGACGGTGTCGTCGAGGTCTCCGGCCAGGTCGACGCCGGTGATCTCGGCTCCGATGTGCCCGGCGGCCGGTTTCACCTCGATCCCGGCGGCCTGTTCCGTGCCCTCAGCGGTGGCCCTGTCCGTCATGCGTGCTCCGATGGTCGCCTCGCACCGGCTCCGTACGGCCGGCTCCATGGAAGATCGTGACAGCGTTCGCCGGGTGTGGCGACAGGGCCTCGGAGCTAGCGGGACTGTGCCCCCACTGCGGCGAGGACCGCCTCGGCCACTTCCGCCACTGACCGACCGCCGGTGTCGAGACGGACCAGGCCGTGTCCTTCGACGGCTTCCGTCATCAGCGCCTGGAAGCGCACGCTGCGGGCCAGGAACTTGTCCATCAGGTGCCGCTCGTCGTCCGTCGACTCCTCGTAGCGCCCCGAGGCGCGCACCCGGTCGCTGAGGACCGCGTCGTCCGCCGTGAGCCACACGGCCCTGGTGCGCGGGACGCCCAGGCCGGCCACACGGGCGGGCCAGAGCGCGGAGCCCTCCAGGACCAGGCCCGGCCCGTCGCCGGTCGCGTGCTCGGCGATCAGTTCCTCGATGCGGGGCCAGAGCCGCTCGTAGTGGTCGAGCACCGACCGGATCAACTCGTCGACCGGGAGGGTCCCGTAGTGCTCGGCGACATGCGGCGGGACCTCGCGCTCCGGTGTCCGCCAGGGCCGCCCCGGATGCCGGGCCAGCAGATCGGTGGACCGGTAGGCGAACCCGAGCCGGTCGGCGACGGCCTGGGCCACGGACGACTTTCCGGCGTGGGACGTGCCCCCGATGAGCACCACGCGCACGTTCTGCATGCGGTGATCCTAGTTCCGCGGTGCACGGACCGAGCTGCCGCTGTCGGCGATCGGGGCTGTGACTCGCCCCCGGCGGGGTACCCGGGGCGCGCGGGACAGGAAGGAGTCGCAGGTGGGTGAGCGGGACCGGCTGCGGGACTACCGCGGCAAACGTGACTTCGGCCGGACCGGCGAGCCCGAGGGGCAGCGGGGTTCCTCCGGGGACGAACCCCGGTTCGTCGTGCAGATCCATGACGCGAGCACCCTGCACTTCGACTTCCGGTTGCAGGTGGGCGGCGTACTGAGGTCCTGGTCCATCCCCAAGGGACCGTCCTCGGACCCGAAGGACAAGCGGCTCGCGGTGCCCACCGAGGACCATCCGCTGGAGTACGAGGAGTTCGAGGGCGTGATCCCGGCGGGCGACTACGGGGGCGGCACGGTGATCGTCTGGGATCACGGCACCTACGAGCCGCTGAGCCACGACCGGGAAGGACGGCCCGTCGACTTCGCCGAGTCGCTCGCGCGGGGTCATGCGCGGTTCCGGCTGAGCGGTTCCAAGCTGCACGGGGAGTATGCCCTCACCCGGTTCCGCGGTGGGAAGGACGACGGCTCCGAGGAGGCCTGGCTGCTGGTGCGGACGGCAGGCGGAGGGGCGCACGGCCCCAGCGGCACCCCGGACCCCCGGCGGGCCCGCTCGGCGGTGTCCGGCCGTACGCTCGCGCAGGTCACCGCGGACGCCGGTGAGGAGTGAGCCTCGGTGACCGGGGCCCTTGAGCCCCGTGGTCAGAACGCCGGGATCGGCAACGGTGTGAGCGGCTGTTCACACCAGATCGTCTTGCCTCTCGTGGTCTGCCTGCTGCCCCAGCGCTGGGTGAGCTGGGCGACCAGCAGCAGTCCACGGCCGCCCTCGTCGTAGGCGTGGGCGCGGCGCAGGTGCGGGGAGGTGGAACTGCCGTCGGAGACCTCGCAGATGAGGTTGCGGTCGCGGATCAGCCGTAGCTGGATGGGCGGTTCGCCGTAGCGGATGGCGTTGGTGACCAGTTCGCTGACGACGAGTTCGGTGACGAAGGCGGTCTCCTCCAGTCCCCACGCGGACAGCTGCTCGGTCGCGGACTGCCGGGTGGCGGCCACGTGCGCGGGGTCCGGCTGGACGTCCCAGGTGGCCACCTGGTCCGCGCCGAGTGCTCGGGTGCGGGCCAGCAGCAGGGCCACGTCGTCACTGGGCTCCTCCGGCAGTACGGCCTTGAGCACGGTGTCGCACAGGGCGTCGAGAGAGTCGGCGGGCACGGTCAGGGCGCGGCACAGTTCGTCGGTGGCGTGGTCGACGTCGCGGTCGCGGTCCTCGATCAGGCCGTCGGTGTAGAGGGCGACGACGGAGCCCTCGGGCAGCTGGAGCTCCGTGGCCTCGAACGGCAGGCCTCCGACGCCCAGCGGGGGGCCGGCGCTCATGGGGACGAGCCGGGCGGTTCCGTCGGGTAGCACCAGGGCGGGGGCGGGGTGCCCGGCGGCGGCCAGGTTGAGGCGGCGGGCGACGGGGTCGTAGACGGCGTAGAGGCAGGTGGCGCCGAGTTCCGCGACCTCGTCACTGTCGTCGCCCGTCGCCAGGTGGGTGACCAGGTCGTCGAGGTGGGTGAGGAGTTCGTCCGGCGGCAGGTCGACGTCGGCGAGGGTGCGGACGGCGGTGCACAGCCGTCCCATGGTGGCCGACGAGGGGATGCCGTGGCCGACGACGTCTCCGACCACCAGGGCGACCCGGCTGCCGGACAGCGGGATCACGTCGAACCAGTCGCCGCCGACGCCGGCCGCCGACTCGGAGGGCAGGTAGCGGTGGGCGACCTCGACCGCGGCCTGTCCGGGCAGCCCCTTGGGCAGCAGGCTGTGCTGCAGGGCCAGTGCGGTGGTGCGTTCGCGGGCGAAGCGGCGGGCGTTGTCGACGCAGACCGCGGCCCGGCTGGCGAGTTCCTCGGCGAACACCAGGTCGTCGGCGCCGTAGTCGTCCGGTTGCCCGATGCGCACGGCCACGGCGACGCCCAGCGTGATGCCACGGGCCCGCAGTGGCACCGCCATCATCGAGTGCACGCCCTGGCGGTAGCGACGTCCCTCCGGGGCCCGCGCGTTGCGCTCCGCGACCCAGCGCATGAACGCGGGCTCCCCTGCCTGGCCGAGGGTCGCCCGGCCGTCCTGCAACGCCCGTGCGAGCGGCGAGAACGGGGGGTAGGAGTCCTTCTCTCCGAGGTGCACGGCCGCTTCCGGGGTGCCCTCGGTGGCGGAGCCATGGGCGACTCGGCGGAGCACGACGTCCCCGTCGGGAACAGTGGGGGGTTCTTCCGCGCCGAGGACCCAGTCGAACAGGTCGACGCTGGCGAAGTCGGCGAACCGCGGCACCATGACCTCGATCAGCTCCTCGGCCGTGCGCACCACGTCCAGGGTGGTGCCGATGGTGGCCGCCGCCTCGTTGAGCAGGGCCAGTCGCTGCCGGGCCCAGTACTGCTCGGTGCTGTCGAACGCCGCCAGGGCGGTCCCCACGAGTTCGCCGGATGAGTTCCGCAGGGGCCACATCTCGGTGACCCAGGCATGCTCCCGGTTCAGGGAGGGTGCGCCGGTGTAGCTCTCGTAGCGGAGCGGCCTGCCGGTGTCCACGACGTGGCGCAGGTGCCAGTTGAAGCCACGGCTGTGTTCTGCTTCCTCCACCGTGTCCGGGAAGTGGCGGCCGAGCAGGACCTCCTCAGGCACACCCATCACGTGGCAGGCCTCGTCGTTGAGCCGCAGGTAGCGCTGGCGGATGTCGAAGACGGACATCGACATGGACGCCTGCTGGAAGGCCTGGCCCGCCAGCGACGTCTCCGCCCCGCCGGGCGGCTCGGCGGTGACCACGTAGCCGCCCGGTGTGCCGTCTCCGTCCGCGACGGCGCAGGCCCTGAGGCGGAGTCCGATGAGGGAGCCGTCGCGGTGCCGCACCAGGACGGTGCCCGACAGCAGGGTCACCGCCTCGGGCGGCACGTCCTCGGCGAGCAGCTCCCGTACGGCTCGTCCCACGGCCTCCTCGGCCGTGTATCCGGTCAGCCGCCGCGCGCCCTCGCTCCAGCCCGTCACAATGCCACGGGCATCGATGATCGCAGCGGCGGAGGCGTCCTCCATGTCGTCCAGGATTATCCCTTTGCTCCGCTGTATCAACCGCGGCGCGGCACCCCTGGCGGTCTACGCCGGGCGGGCGCGCAACGCGGCGAGGGCGCGGTCGGCGTGGGTGCTCATCCGCAGTTCGCTGTGCACTACGTCCAGGACCGTGCGGTCCTGCGCGATGACGAAGGTGACCCGCTTGGTCGGTGCCAGGGAGAAGCCCCGTTTGACGCCGAACCGCTCACGGACCGTGCCGTCGGCGTCGGACAGCAGCGGCATACCGAGGGAGTGGCGCCCGGCGAACTCCTGCTGACGCTCGACGGGGTCCCCGCTGATGCCCACGGGCCGGGCGCCGACGGCGGCGAACTCGGCGGCGAGATCGCGGAAGTGGCAGGCCTCGGCAGTGCAGCCCGGGGTCAGGGCGGCCGGGTAGAAGAAGAGGACGACCGGTCCTTCGGCGAGCAGTTCGGACAGGCGGCGGAGCGCGCCGCTCTCGTCCGGCAGCTCGAAGTCCTCGACCTGGTCGCCGACGGCTATGCGCTTGCTCACGAGCGGCCCTCCGCGTTCTTGGAGTTCTTGGAGTTCTTGGAGTTCTCGGCGTTCTCGGCGTTCTTGGCGACGCTGCGGGCCCACAGCACCAGGGGCAGTTGCAGCGGCAGCCGGCCGAAGGCGGCGGCCTTCTGCGGCGCCGGGCGGTGCCGCCAGTCCACGGCCATCTGCACGTTGGCGGGGAACACTCCGACGAAGAAGGCCGCGGTGGCCAGTGCGGCGGCCTTGCGGGTTCGCGGCAGCGCCACGCCCGCGGCCAGCGCGAGCTCGGCGGCGCCGCTGACGTGGGTCCAGGTCCTGGCCGATCCGGGCAGGCTGCGGGGGGCGATCGCGTCGAACTGACGTGGCCGGGCGAAGTGGGCGACGCCCGCGGTGGCCAGCAGGCCGGCGAGCAGCAGGGACGAGCGTTCGGACCGTGGCACGGTTCCTCCTCTGGTGACCTGCCGCGCGATCCTACTGGGCGGTAGGCAAGCGGGGTGCTCCGGCCCTAGGAACGTCGGTTGTGGGTGCCCGGGGTGTAGCCGAACTGACGTCGGAAGACGTCGATGAAGGCGCTGGCGGAGGACCAGCCGCAGCGGTGGGCGACGGTGGTGACGGGGGTGTCGTCGGCCAGCATCCGCAGGGCGTGGTATAGCCGGGACTGGGTGCGCCACTGGGGGAAGGTCATGCCGAACTCGCTGCGGAAGAGGCGGCTGAGGGTGCGTTCCCCGGCTCCGGTGGCGGCGCCGAGGGCGGCGAGCGTGCGCGGCTCGGCCGGGTTGTCGTGGACGAGGGCGCAGACCGCGGCCAGGCGGGGGTCGCCGGGGGCGGGCAGACGCAGGGGCTGCTGGGGTGAGGCGCGCAGTTGGTCGCACAGGACGGCGAGGAGGCGGCGGCGTTCGGGTCCGGTGTCGTCGGGGTCGCGGGTGTAGGCGAGGATCAGCTCGCGCAGCAGCGGGCTCACGGCGAGGACGGTGGGAGTGTCCAGACCGAGCGGGTTGTCGCCGGCGGGCAGGCCCACCAGGTGCAGGTCGAGGCGGCCGTGGGCGCGGTGGGCGTGGACGGTGCCGGCGGGGACCCAGATGGCGCGGGTGCCGGGGGCGAACCAGGTGCCGGCGTCGGTGGTGACGGCCAGGACGCCGGAACCGGCGTAGACGATCTGGTGGTCGTCATGGCGGTGTGCGTCGATGCGCTGCCCGGCGGCCAGGTGCTGGGCGCGGGTGGGTGCCGTCGGCGTGTGGCGGATGTTCGACACAGGACGGCAGATTATCGAAAGCGGGCCAGTCCTGCGTCCCGTGAGGATCACAGGGTGACAGCGAACCGCAACCGTCCCCTCACCCTGATGTCCCTCGGGCACGCCTGCGTGGACGTCTACCAGGGAGCCGTGGCCGCCCTGGTGCCGTTCTTCGTCTCCGAGCGTGCCTACACCTATGCCGCCGCCTCCGGCGTGGTGCTTGCCGCCTCTCTGCTGTCGTCGCTGGTGCAGCCACTGTTCGGTGCGCTCACCGACCGGTGGGCGATGCCGTGGCTGCTGCCGCTGAGCGCGCTGACCGCCGGAGCCGGGGTGGCACTCAGCGGCATCACCGGTTCCTACGCGCTCACGTTGCTCGCGGTGGCCGTGTCGGGGATCGGCGTCGCCGCCTATCATCCGGAGGCCGCGCGGGCGGCCCGCGACGCGGCGCGCGGCCGTCACACGGCGATGGGCTGGTTCTCCCTCGGCGGCAACGTCGGCTTCGCACTGGCGCCGCTGCTCGTCTCGGCGGTCGTGGCCCTCGGAGGCCTGCGCGCCTCTCCCCTGCTGGTCGTCCCGGCGCTCGCCGGGGCCGCCCTCTGCGCGGCGGCGGTGCGCTCGGCCGGGACGCGCGCACCGGCCGTCCGAACGGGCCTGGGGGCGGGGACCGACGACTGGCCGTCCTTCCTTCGGCTCTCCGGCGCCGTCGTCTGCCGTTCGGTCGTCTTCGTCGGCCTGAGCGCGTTCGTGTCGCTGTATGTCCGTGAGCGGACCGGCGGCGGAGGCGCGGCCGGGACGGCGGCGCTGTTCGTGCTCTATCTGGGCGGTGCCGTGGGCACTCTGGCCGGGGGGCGGCTCGCCGACCGGTACGGGCGCCTGGCGGTGGTGCGGGGGTCGTACGCGCTGAGCGTCCTCGCCGTCGCCGGCGTGGTCCTCGTGCCGGGGCCGGTGGTGTACCTGTTCGTCGCCCTGACCTCGGCGGGTCTGTACGTCCCCTTCTCCCTGCACATCACCCTGGGTCAGGACTTCCTGCCCCGGCGTGTGGGCACCGCGAGCGGGGTCACGCTGGGGCTGACGGTGAGCGTCGGCGGTGTCGCCGCCCCTGCGGTCGGCGCGCTCGCCGACGCCACGTCGCTACAGGTCGCGCTCCTCCCGCTGATCGCGCTGCCCGCCCTGGGCCGACTGCTGCTGTGCGGGCTGCGTGAGCCCGCGGCGCCCGGGGAGGCGGCCGGCGAGCCTGCGGACCCGCGTGGTGTGGGTGCGCGGCGAAGGTGAGGGTCAGGGGGCGGCTTGCGGTTCGGACTCGTTCTCGGTGGCGTGGGCGAGGAAGTCGTCGACCATGCGGTGGAAGAGGGTGGCGAGCTGCCGCAGCTCCTCGGACGACCAGTCCGCCAGGGCCGGCTGCATGCCGCGGGCTCCTGCCTCACGGATCCGCTCGATGGCCTGCCGGCCGGCGTCGGTGAGCTCGATGCGTGGCCGTCGCGTTACGGCCGTTCCTCTGCTCGTCCTCCGCCATGGTGATCGCGCCCTTGTGGTGCGACCTGCCGCAGCAGCGCCACGGCGGCACGGTCGAGCGGGACGCCCGCCAGGGTCATCAGGCGGTCGTGCTGCCGGTGACGGGTGCTCGGGTAGGTGATGCGATTGAGCGCTCGCTCGATCTCGATCACTTCCGGGTTGGCTGCGCGCGCCCTGGCGTCCCACGTCACTGACGCCTGGTGACCGGCGCCAGCCACATGCCGACGATCGCGTCCACCAGGCCGTCGGCGGCGTCGTGCCAACTGGACCGGGGGGTGGGAGCGTTCTCCGCGAGAGCGCGCTCCCGCTCCTCGGCGGTGTGCACGATCAGGTGACGCGCCATGTCGGCACGCTCGGCACGGACCTCGGCGGGCAACTCGGGCAGACAGCGTTCCAGCCCCTCGACGATCTGCCGCAGGGACGGCGAGGTGAGCGACTCCTCGATCACGATCTGCCGCAGCGCGGGGTCCGTCATCACCTGCGCGCAGAACCGCGCGTACCAGGTGGGACTGCCCAGAGCCGCGAGGTGTTCGGGAACGGGGCGCACCAGACAGTCCACCCAGTCGCGTACGTCCGTGGAGTCACCGATGCCGGCCAGCAGCCGGACGCGGATCTCCTCGATGCGCTCGGCGTGCCGGCGGGCGATGGCGCGCACGAGGTCGGTCTTGGTGCCGAAGTGGTATCCCACCGCGGCGTTGTTGCCCTGCCCCGCGGCCTCGCTGACCTGCCGGTTGGACACCGCGTAGACGCCGCGCTCGGCGAACAGCCGCTCGGCCGTGGTCAGGATCAACTCCCGGGTCGCACTGGCCTGTTCCGCCCGTACCGCCCTGCCCGCCATGATCACCACCGCCCCGGGACTTGCGTGCACCCTCCGACAGTCAGTCCCTCAAGCCGCCGTGGGTCCGCCGCGGACGCGGCGGGTTCGAGCCGACGGAAGCCTACGCAATCGCGCACCGCCGACGCGGGGTTGGGCGACCCTACCAGTACAGTACGTCAAGCGACTGAATTAAATTCGGTCGGGTTCCGGTCCGGTCACCCTTCGAAAGGCACTGCCATGCCCGATTCCCCCGCCAGACCCGCCGACGCCGAGAGCTCCGTCCCTTCGCGGCCGAACGCCGTGGTTGCGGTGCTGGCCCTGGCCGGAATCGTCGTCTCGCTGATGCAGACCCTGGTCATCCCGATCGTGCCGATGCTGCCCCAGCTGCTCGACGCGCCCGCGTCCGACACTGCCTGGGCGGTGACCGCCACGCTGCTCGCCGCCGCCGTCGCCACGCCGGTCGTCGGCCGGCTCGGCGACATGGTGGGCAAGCGGCGGATGCTGCTGGCCAGCCTGGTGCTGCTGGTGTCCGGTTCGGTGGTCTGCGCACTCAGCGAGTCCCTGGTCCCGATGATCGCCGGCCGGGCGCTGCAGGGGTTGTCGGCGGCCGTGGTCCCGCTCGGCATCAGCATCATGCGCGACGAGCTGCCCGCCGAACGGCTCGGCTCGGCCACCGCCCTGATGAGCGCCTCCCTCGGCGTCGGCGGTGCGCTCGGTCTGCCCGCCGCCGCGCTGATCGCCGATCACTTCGACTGGCATGTGCTGTTCTGGACCTCCGGCGCCCTCGGCATCGTCGCGCTGCTGCTGGTCCCGATGATCGTGCCCGAGTCGACGGTGCGCACCGGCGGACGCTTCGACTTCCTCGGCGGCCTCGGCATGGCGGCCGGCCTGGTGTCCCTGCTGCTGGCGATCTCCAAGGGCGCCGACTGGGGCTGGACCAGCGGCACGACCCTCGGCCTGTTCGCGGCGGCCGTCGTGGTCCTGCTGGTGTGGGGCCGGTGGGAGCTGCGCACCACCCGGCCTCTGGTGGACCTGCGCACCACCGCCCGCCGTCAGGTGCTGGTCACCAACCTCGCCTCGGTGGCGGTCGGCTTCTCGATGTTCGCCATGTCCCTGGTGCTGCCGCAGCTGCTCCAGCTGCCCGAGCAGACCGGGTACGGTCTCGGCCGGTCGCTGCTGGCCGCGGGCCTGGTCATGGCGCCGTCCGGTCTGGTGATGATGGCGTTCGCCCCGGTCTCCGCCGCCGTCTCCCGGGCCAGGGGCCCGAAGGTGACCCTGATGATCGGTGCCCTGATCGTCGCCGCCGGCTACTCACTGAACATCGTGCTGATGTCCGAGGTGTGGCACCTCGTGCTGGTCTCCTGCGTCATCGGCGCGGGCATCGGCTTCACGTACGGTTCCATGCCCGCGCTGATCATGGGCGCGGTGCCGGCGAGCGAGACGGCCGCGGCGAACAGTCTCAACACGCTGATGCGGTCCATCGGCACGTCGGTCGCCAGCGCCGTCGCCGGCGTGATCCTGGCCCAGATGACCATCAGCGTCGGCGGGTACGCCCTGCCGTCCGAGAACGGCTTCAAGGTGGTCATGGCCATCGGCGCCGGGGCGGCTCTGCTGGCCTTCTCGGTCGCCTCCTTCATCCCGCGGCCGCGCCCCGTCCCGGCGCCTATGACGGCGTCGGCCGCCGCCGAAGCGTCGGTGGGCTGAGCGGGTCGCGGGTCCGGCCGCCCTTCGTGCCGGCCGGGCCCCGCGACCCGCTCAGACGGAGCCGGGCGGGCTTCGTGCGGTTCCGAGGCCGCCGAGCACAGCGGGCCGAGGGGGCCGGGGCCCGCCCCCCCCCGTGCCGGGCGCGGGCTGCGCGTGCGGGTCGCCGACGAGGCTGGGAGCCGCCTCAACTGGCCTGCATCACCGGGCAGGTGGCGGCTTGGGCGCGGAAGCACTGGTGGCCGGCGGTCGTTTCACCCTTGGCTTCGACGCCGGAGCACTGGCGGCGGCGGTCGCCTCATCCTCGGCCGCAGCGCGGCCGGTGCGGCCGGCACGCCTCCGCCTGCCACCAGCCGCCCGCCCCGCTGCTGAGCTGCCGTCGCACGATCACGACCGCGGCGGCCGGGGGCCTGCTCGTGCGCGCGAGCAGTGGTGGCCTCGGTCTCCTCACCCTCACCCGCAGCCCGGGAGCACTGGTGGCCGCGGTCACCTCACCCTCACCCGCAGCCCAGGAGCACTGGTGGCCGACGGTGTCCTCACCCTCAGCTTCGACGCCGGAGCACTGGTGGCCGCGGTCACCTCATCCCCAGCTGTGTCGCCGGAGCAGTGGTGGCCGGCGTCCTCCTCCATGGAGCCGTGCAGCCGTGGCCGGCCGGCCGAGCACGCTCGTGGCAGGCGGATGGCCGGCAGCGATGACGGTCACTCGTCATGCTCGGCCTGCGGCGTCGCGGCGCCGACCGGACCGGGTAGATGTCGAGCCCGGTCGGCGAGGTTGAGCTGCCCCGCGGGCGGTGACCCCGCATCAGGGACGCCCTCGGCGCCGTTCAGGGGAACCTGCCGGGAAACGCGCGTGACGGCGCGAGGGCGCGTTCACAACTGACCCGTGGACCTGCCGCTGATCCCTCCCATGCTCGCCACGCCCGGCACACTGCCGCCCGCCGCGCAGGACGCGCGCTGGGCCTACGAGACCAAGCAGGACGGCCAGCGCGTGGTGGCCTACCTCCCCGGCGACGGAAGCCTGCTGCTGCGTGCCCGCTCAGGCCAGGACGTCACGGCCGCCTATCCCGAACTGCGGCCGCTGGGCACCGCGCTCGGCGCCACGCCGGCGGTGCTGGACGGGGAGGTCCTCGCCCTGGACGAAGAGGGCCGCGCCGACTTCCAGCTGCTGCAGTCCCGCATGGGCCTCGCCCACGCCCCCGGCAGGGCGGCCCGGCGGGCGGCGCAGTCGCCCGTTCACCTCGTGCTGTTCGACGTGATGCACCTCGGCCCACGCTCCCTCCTCCCCCTCCCCTACACACGGCGACGCGGCGAGCTGGAGAGGCTGGGCCTCGACGGGCCGTTCTGGTCGACACCGGCCGCGCTCGTCGGCCACGGCGCACAGGCCCTGCGGGCGACCCGCGAGCACGGTCTGGAAGGCCTGGTGTGCAAGCGGCTGGACTCGGTGTACGAGCCGGGGGTGCGCTCCCGGGCCTGGATCAAGATCCGCAACATGGTCGGCGAGGACGTCATCGTCGGCGGCTGGCTGCCCGGCAAGGGGCGGCTCACGGGCCTGCCCGGTGCCGTGCTGGTCGGTCAGCGTGCCGCGGGGCGGCTGCGCTACGTCGGCGGCGTGGGCACCGGCTGGAGCGAGACCGAGCGCGTCCAGCTCGCCGAGTTGCTGCGGGCCGCCGCGACGGACGTGTGCCCGTTCGACCCCGTGCCGCCGGTTCGGGACGCCCACTGGGTCGTCCCCCGGCTGGTCGGCGAGGTCCGTTACAGCACCCGCACCCGCGACGGGATGCTGCGGCAACCGTCCTGGCTGCGGCTCAGGCCGGACCTCGCGCCCGAGGAGGCGGTGGCCGACCTTCCGGACGACATGGTGTGAAGCGGCATCAGATGCCCGTGGCCTGCGGGTTCTGAGGCCAGCTATGGGGCTGTCCTTCACCACCGGGACGCACGCGACCTCTTGGCGCGGACATGAAAAGCATGGAAGCTGAACTGCCTTACCCCCCACAGGCGTCCGGCTGCGCCCGGACAAGAGGAGGACGCAGTGCCGTCGAGCACGTCCCGAACCCGTCGCAGGAGATGGCTCACCGGCCTTGCCGGTGCGGCCGCCCTCGTCGTCGCCTTCCCCGCCACCGCCTTCGCCGCCCCGCCGCAGGCCCTGCCCGCGAACGCCGACCCGCAGGAGCGGACGTACCAGCCCGCCTACGACTACGACACGGACGGCTGCTACCCCACGCCCGCCATAGGCCCGGACGGCACCATCAACGGCGGCCTCAACCCGACCGGTTCCCTCAGCGGCGGCTGCCGGGACGCCTCGGACCTGGACAACACCAACGGCTACTCGCGCTACAAGTGCAACAACGGCTGGTGCGCCTACATGTACGGCCTGTACTTCGAGAAGGACCAGGCCGTGGCCGGCAGCAGCATCGGCGGGCACCGCCACGACTGGGAGCACGTCGTGGTGTGGGTGCAGAACAACACCGTCCAGTACGTCTCGACCTCCAACCACGGCTCGTACACCGTGCACGCGAGGTCCCAGGTCCGCTTCGACGGCACCCACCCGAAGATCGTCTACCACAAGGACGGCATCAGCACGCACTGTTTCCGGCTGGCCGGCTCGGGTGACGAGCCGCCGGAGAACCACAAGGGCACCTGGCAGTACCCGCCCCTGGTGGGCTGGAACGGCTACCCGGCGGGCCTGCGCGACAAGTTGAGCGCCTACGACTTCGGCAGCGCCAACTTCGGCCTCAAGGACGCCAACTTCGCCTCGAACCTGTCGGCGGCCAAGCCCTCGGGCATCGCGTTCGACCCCGGCGCCTGACCCTGACCACACCGGGAGCCCGAGCAGAGGTACTCGGGCTCCCGGCCCAGGGCTCGGGACCGGTGTGCTTCGGCCCCTCGCCCGATCCGCAGCCACCCGGCCACCGCCTAACGTCCCGTCACATGGACAGCCACGACACGAGCGGGACGCTCGAAGAAGCCCTGGAACGGCTGCACGCCGCGGGACCGGAGCGGCTCGGCCGGCTCACCAACCACGCCCCCATGGTCGTCGAGGCACTCGCCGCGCACGGGCAGGCGGGTTCCGTGCACCGCTGGCTGGACCTCTACCGGGGCAAACTTGAGGACTTCCCCACCCCCGTCGCCCCGGTGACGGACGACAACTGGCGCTCGGCGCTGGGCGATCCGCGCCGCGCCGCGGACTGGATCAGCCATTTCACCCGGGCGCTCGCCGAGCAGCCGTGGCGCACTGTCCTGGCCGTGTGGTGGCCGCGACTGCTGCCCGGCATGTACGGCGGTTCCACGCACCCGGTCATCCGGGTCGGCCATGCCGTACGAGCCCTGGAACACGGCGAGAACACGCCCCGCCTGACCGAACTGGCGCACGGCCTGGGTTACTGGGCGGCCCGGCACCACCCCGTCTCCCACATCACCGCCCTGCCCGCCGCGGCGACCGCCGCCGCGTCCCTGGACACCGTTCCCCCGGTGCCCGAGGCACGGGGTGGTTTCCCGGACCGGCTTGCCGCCGTACGGCGACTGCCGGTCTGGGCGGGCGAGGTGACCGACCCGGACACCGCCCGGGAACGGCTCACCGAACTGGTCCGGGCCGCGACCCACCGCTACGCCACCCACGGCCACGGCCAGGCGACCATGCTCGTGCACGCGGCCACGGCACCCAACGCCGTGCTGCGCACCCTCGGTTCCCTGCCACGCGCACAGTGGGCGCCGAGCCTGCACGCGGCGTGGACGGCGTCGGCGGCGGTCACCGCCATGTACGCCCCCGCGGAGCCGGTCGCCTACGCACCGCCCGCCCGCCTCACAGCAGGGGAGGTCCTCGAACGCGCCCTCGCCCACGGCGACGAGCACGTCATCAAGCTCACCGACACGGCCCTGGACGTGGACGACGACAGGGCGCTCGCCGCGGCCCTGCGCGCGGTGGAACTGAGCGACCCGCTCGGCTGAGGAGCGGCTGAGGAGTGGTCGCGTTGGCCGGGCGGTACGGCACGAGCGCCGCCCGTGAGGCACTATCGTGTCCCCATGTCCGTCCCCGAACTGATCCGTATCGTCTCCCGCGACTCGCCCATGGCGCTCGCCCAAGTGGAGCGTGTCCGGGCCGAGTTGGCCGCCCTCCATCCCGGTGTGCGCACCGAGGTCGTGCCGGTGAAGACGACCGGTGACAAATGGATGGGCGACCTGTCCAAGGTCGAGGGCAAGGGCGCGTTCACCAAGGAGGTCGACGCCGCGCTGCTGGCGGGTGAGGCCGATCTCGCGGTGCACTGCGTCAAGGACGTGCCCGCCGACCGTCCGCTCCCGGCGGGCACGGTGTTCGCCGCGTTCCTCAAGCGGGACGACATCCGCGACGCGCTCGTCCATCCGGGTGGCCTCACCCTCGACGAGCTCCCGGCCGGGACCCGGATCGGCACCTCCTCGGTGCGCCGCGTCGCCCAGCTCGCCGCCACGCACCCGCACCTCGACTGCGTGCCCTTCCGCGGCAACGCCAACCGGCGTCTGGAGAAGCTGGCCGCCGGCGAGGCCGACGCGCTGCTGCTCGCCGTGTCGGGCCTGGAGCGCATCGGCCGCCAGGACGTCATCAGCGAGGTCCTCTCCCCCGAGACGATGATGCCTCCGATCGGCGCGGGCATCCTGGCCCTGCAGTGCCGGGAGGACGACGCCGAGCTGATCGACGCGGTCAGCGGCCTCGGCGACCCGGACACGCACCGGGAGGCCACCGCGGAGCGCATGTTCCTGCACGTCCTGCAGGGGCACTGCAACAGCCCGATCGCCGGGTACGCGCGCGTGGACCGCAGCGGGGAGCTGTCCCTGCGGGCCTGTGTGTTCACTCCGGACGGCAAGACCCGGCTGAACGCCCACGAGTGGGCGGGCCGGCTCGACCCGGCCACCCTCGGTACGTCGGTCGCCGTCGCGCTGCTGCGTCAGGGCGCCCGCGAGATCATCGACGGCATCCCGCACTGACGTCCGATCAGGCAGTTCCCTCTTCGGCCTGACCCCGCAGGAAGACGCTCACCTGGTGCGCCAGGCTCTCCCGCCCGGCGCCCGGCTGGGCTCCGGCGGCCCCCTCGTGCGCGCCGATGCCGCCCGTCCACAGCCGGCGGTCGGTCCACTCCTCGTCGACCCGCAGCTGGACCTGGATGTCCACCTGGCTCAGGGACGCCTCCGGGCCGGCCGCGTACAGCACGGCCGTGGCCCGGCGCAGCGGATAGACGTCGAAGCCCTCGATGAACTGGGAGTTGCGCCAGTCGATGAAGGCGCTCTCCCCGTCGGGGCCGATCCGCACGTCGAGCTGGCCGTCCTCCAGATGGATGCCGTAGTGCCGGCTGCCGCGGTTCTCGACGGTCACACGGAGCCGGAAGTACGTCTGCCCGTCGGCGGCGTCGTCACGTCCCCGCGGCGGCTCCGCGAGTTCCAGGCGATGGACGCGGACGCGCAGACCGGCATGCTCGTCGTACTCTTGCCAGTCCCCGACCACGTTCGGCTCGTACACAGTGCACCTCTCGACCTCTGGAAGCTGCTTCCTATCTGTGTGCTCGATGCACTGTCAAATGAGCAGAATGCGCTGTGGCCAGGCAGTTCACCCCTTTTGATCGGCGATCAAGCCGTGCGCAGGAAGAATCCGCCGAGCGCTCGTGAAAGCGCTTGCCCTGGAGTGCCGTACATCACGTTCTGCGCCAAGATCAGCGAGCCAGCCGGCCCAGGAGGGACGAGGCCGCGGCGATGCCGAGCGCAGCGGCCACGGCGAGCACCGCGAAGTCGGCCGCCAGATGGTGGTGCGTGCCGACCAGGAGCCCGCGCAGGGCGTCCACCTCGTAGCCGAGCGGGTTGAACGAGGTGATCGCCTGCAGCCAGCCGGGCATCACGGACACGGGGTACAGGGCGTTGGAGCCGAAGAACAACGGCATGGTGATCGCCTGTCCGATGCCCATCAGGCGGTCACGGCTGAGCACGATGCCGGCGATGGTCATCGACAGGCAGGAGAAGAAGGCGGAGCCCAGGACGACGATCACCGCGACGCCGAGCAGCTTCAGCGGGTTCCAGGTCAGGGCCACGCCCAGCACCGCGGCGATGAGGATCACGACGACGGCCTGGACCAGCGACTTCACCCCGGCCGCGAAGGCCTTGCCGGTGATCAGGGCCGGGCGCGGGGTCGGCGTGACGAGGAGCTTGTTGAGGATCCCCGCGTCGCGTTCCCAGATGATCTGGATGCCGTAGAAGATGGCGATGAACATCGCGGACTGGGCGATGATGCCGGGTGCCAGATAGTCGATGTAGGGGATGCCGCCGGTGGGGATCGCCCTGATGTGTGTGAAGGTCTGACCGAAGATCAGCAGCCACAGGGCCGGCTGGACAGCCCGTGTGTACAGCTCGGTGCGGTCGTGGCGCAGCTTCTGCAGTTCCACCGCGCACATCGCGCCGACGCGGGCGGGCAGCAGCAGCCGGCCCGCCCGGGGCTCGGGCGGCCGCAGCAGCAGGCCGATGCCGTCGGTGGGGGCGCGGTCAGCCGACACGGTTCGCGGTACGGCGGGTGCTTCGGACATCGCGGAAATCTCCTGACTCGTCGAGACCGCTGCCCGCCACGTCCCGGAAGACGTCCTCCAGCGTCGGCAGCGTGTCCGTGGTCTCACCGGCGGCGCGCCTGCGCGCGCCGAGCCCCTCGCGGAGCTGGGCGGGAGTACCGAGGGCGCGGATCCGGCCGCGGTGCATGAGGCCGACCCGGTCGCAGTACTGGTCGGCCTCGTCCATGTAGTGGGTGGTCACCAGGACCGTCATGCCGGTGGCCTCCCGGACGGCGCTGATGTGCTCCCACACGCCGGTGCGGGCGATCGGGTCGAGGCCGATCGTCGGCTCGTCGAGGATCAGCAGGCGGGGCGCGCTGACCAGGGCCTGGGCCAGTTCCAGTCGGCGGATCATGCCGCCGGAGTAGGTGCCGGCGAGCCGTTCGGCGGCGTCGGCGAGGTCGACGGCGGCCAGGGCCTGCCGGACGCGTTCGGCGCGTTCACGGCGGGGCACGTCGAAGACGCGGGCGAACAGGGCGACGTTCTCCCGGCCGGTGAGACCGGCGTCGGCGGACAGTTGCTGCGGCACATAGCCCAGCAGCCGCCGTACGGCCATCCGGTCCCTCGCGGCGTCGTGGCCGAAGACCCGGACCATGCCGGCGGGGACCGGCAGAAGCGTGGTGACACAGCGGATCGCCGTGGTCTTTCCGGCACCGTTCGGGCCGAGCAGCCCGAAGACCTCGCCCTTGGTCACCGTCAGGTCGAGCCCGTCGACCGCGTTGGTCCCGCCGAAGGCGTAGGCGAGCCCGGTGCAGGTGACGGCCTCGTCGGGTCCGGCAGCGTGACGTGTCATGCGTCCTCGGCCTCCTCGTGCAGGGTGACGGCCAGTTGGCGCAGGGCGGGAACCGCGACGCGCAGCGCCTCGCGGTCCGCGTCGTCGAGACGGGCCACCTGGCGACGTACGAGATCGGCGCGGCGTCCGCGCCACTCACGCAGCCGTGTCTCCGCCGCCGGGGTGGGCCGCAGCCGTGCGGCCCGACGGTCGGCCGGGTCCGTCTCGCGAACCAGGTACCCGGCCCGCACCAACTGGTTGACCAGCGTCGACACCGAGTTGCCGGCCAGGTACAGCTCCTTGGCGGCATCCGAGATGCCGATGCCGGGCCGCTCCATGACCAGGCGCAGCAACTCCACCTCGGCACCCCGCAGCGGCGGGTCGGGCAGCTCCCGGCGCAGCCGGCGCCGGATCAGCCGCTGGAGCCCGACGAGCGCGTCGGCCAGTTCCTCGGGGAAGGTCTCGGGTTCCACGCGGCCGAGATTAGCTCTGTAGCAGAGCTAACCGACCCACGGAACGGCAAGGAACAGTCAAGAGTGCACAAGCGGCACGCCGGGCCGATCCGGGCGTCCACAGAATTCAACGCAGCGAATTCCGTCGATTTCGGAACGTGAGTCCGAACGAGAATTACCGTACCGCCGGTCGACAATACAGAATCGCCCGGTCGCAGGGCGTCACCGTATTCCTGGAACTGTTTCGGAATCGTCGCCGCCGGGAATCCGCTTTTCAGTGCTTCGGACAGGAGGCACGTCCGTGGGAGCCGGCCTGCCGGACCCCGGGTGTTCTCCGTGACGTCCGAGCCACGCCTCCCATGGTGTCTGTCCACCAGCACTCCTGCCGAGGGAGGTGCGCACCATGCGTGTCGCGACCAGAACGAAGCCGCACCCTCACGACGACGCCCCCGACACGGCCGAGGCCTTCGAGCGGCTCGCGGGACTGCCTGAGGGCCCGGAACGCAAGGCGCTGCGCGACGAGCTGATCCAGGCCTGGCTCCCCATGGCCGAGCGGATCGCCGTCCGCTTCCGTGGACGCGGCGAGACCCTTGAGGACCTGTACCAGGTGGCCGCCCTCGGACTCGTCAAGGCCGTCGACCACTACGACCCGGCACGCGGGTATGCCTTCGAGGCGTACGCGGTACCGACCGTCACCGGCGAGATCAAACGGCACTTCCGCGACCACATGTGGAGCCTGCACGTGCCGCGCCGGATCCAGGACCTGCGCAATCGCGTACGGCGCGCCGCGAAGGAGCTGGCCCAGACGACACCGGGTCGCACCCCGACCATCGGGGAGATCGCCGAGTACACGCATCTGACCACGAGTGAGGTACGCACCGGTATGGAGGCCCTGGAGTGCTTCTCCGCGTTGTCGCTGGAGGCGGAGATGCCGGGCACCGACGGCTACGCGCTGGGGGACGCGCTCGGCGGGCCCGACCCGGGCTATGACACCGTCGTCGACCGGGTGGCGGTGACCCCCTGTCTGCAGGCGCTCCCCGAGCGCGAGCGGACCATCCTCTATCTGCGTTTCTTCGGAGGCATGACACAGAGCCGGATCGCGCAGCAGCTCGGCATCTCCCAGATGCACGTCTCACGCCTGCTCAGCGGCTGCTTCGCCCAGCTCCGCGAGGAGATCCTCACCGAGACGCGCTGAGCCGGAGCCCCGCGCCCGGCGCCGCCGGTGCGCATTCGGCGTCGGCGCGGATTCAGCGCTCCGGCGGCGCGCCGGGAATCTGAGTGGGCCCGTGGCGGTCCAGGGCGTCCTCCAGCTCGGCCCGAATTTCCCGGGGCATTTCCCCGGTGCGCCCCCAGATCAGTATCAGTTCCGCTACATTCCGCAGCTTGATATTCGTGTGCTGGGATACTTCCTTCAGTACGGCCCAGCCCTGATCCGGCGTCACCCGCCCGAGCGCGACGATCATGCCGATCGCCTGGTCGACGACGGCATGCGAGACGACCGCCTCCTTCAGCTGCCGGATCTGTTCCTGCAGCTCGAAGATCTGCTCCGAGTCCCCGTCCGTGGGCATGGTCACCTCCGGGTCCGGCGCGTGCCCTGTGCCTTGCGGTACTGCTCGACGCATCCATCGTCGCTGTCCGCCCCACCCCTTGCCACTGGGCCGTCCGGGGGCGTGTCCGCCACCGTTTCGGCGGCGCCGCCGGGGTACTCGACAGGCGCCCGGAGCGGTTCCGGTTGGACACTGGTGGGAGACCGGTGGCCGCCGGTGGACGAGATCAGGATGCTACTGCCATGAACGACGACATGACCTCCACCACCGGCGTGAAGAAGGTCCTTTCCACGCACTCGGTTTTCGGGGCCCCCTGCTGGGTCAGTCTGACCAGCCGTGATCTGAAGGCGACCGAGGAGTTCTACTCGGCCGTGCTGGGCTGGCAGTGGCGGCCGACCAGGCTCGGGGACCGGTTCCGCATCGCCCTGGCGGACGGCGCGCCGGTCGCCGGGATCGCGGGCGTCGCCGCCATGTGGCAGATGGCGGTGGCCTGGACGCCGTACTTCGCCGTGCCCAGCGCGGACGAGGCCGCCAGCCGGGTCCAGGAGCGCGGCGGGACCACGGCGGTCGGCCCGATCTCCATCCCGCCGGGGCGGGCGGCGCTGCTCGCCGACCGGGACGGGGCGACCTTCGGGGTGTGGGAAGGGGAACTGTTCACCGACTGGGAGACCTGGCGGCACGCGCAGCCGGCCTTCATAAGGCTCCACACGCGGGACGCCTTCGACGCCGCCATCTTCTACGGCGAGGTCCTTGAGTGGGCGACGGAGCGGCCCGGCTGCTGTGAGGTGCACTACGAGGGCGGCGAGGTCGTGCTGCGCAGCCAGGGGGACGTGGTGGCGCGGATCGAGTCGGGGGCTCTGGGTGCGGCACCCGACCCGACGATCCGGCCGCACTGGCAGGTCCACTTCTCGGTCGACGACGTGTCGGCCTGCGCGCGGGCCGCGGAGCTGCACGGCGGCAGCGTCCTGTCCATGGACAGCGACGAGGCCGTGCTCCGGGACGCCGACGGCGCGCAGTTCACGGTCACCGCGCGCCGCGAACGCTGACCACCTCACCGGGCGGTGCGGGACGGCCGTGACAGCAGCACCAGGCTGCGCGCCTCGACGGTCAGCGCCGTGCCCGCCTTGTGCTCCGCCTCGTCGGGGACGCCCTCCGGGTCGGCGGTGTCGATCAGCGTCGTCCAGTGTTCACCGTAGGTGGCCTTCGGCAGCCGGAACTCCGTCGGCTCCCAGTGGCTGTTCAGCAGCAGCAGGAAGGAGTCGTCGACCACGGCCCGGCCGCGCGGGTCGGGTTCGGCGATGGCGTCGCCGTTGAGGAAGACGCCGACGGCGTGGGCGTCGGAGCGCTGCCAGTCGTCGTCGGTCATCTCCTGCGCGTCCGGCAGCAGCCACACGAGGTCGGGCAGCGGCTGGCCCGCGTGGGTGACCGTCTCGCCGCGGAAGAAGCGGCGCCGGCGCAGCACGGGGTGGGCGGCGCGCAACGCGATGACGTACCGGGCGAAGGCCAGCAGGTTCTGCTGCTCCCCGGTCAGCCGCCAGTCGATCCAGGAGATGTCGTTGTCCTGGCAGTAGGCGTTGTTGTTGCCCCGCTGGGTACGGCCCAGTTCGTCGCCGTGGCAGAGCATCGGGATGCCCTGCGAGAGCATGAGGGTGGCCAGGAAGTTGCGCTGCTGGCGGGCCCGCAGCTCACGGACGGCCGGGTTCTTGGTCTCGCCCTCGGCCCCGCAGTTCCAGGAGCGGTTGTTGCTCTCGCCGTCCTGGTTGTCCTCGCCGTTGGCCTCGTTGTGCTTGTCGTTGTACGACACGAGGTCGCGCAGGGTGAAGCCGTCGTGTGCGGTGACGAAGTTGACGCTGGCGCGCGGGCGGCGCCGGCTGTGCTGGTACAGGTCGGAGGACCCGGTGAGCCGGGAGGCGAACTCACCGAGGGTGTGCTCCTCGCCGCGCCAGAAGTCCCGTACGGCGTCACGGTACTTGCCGTTCCACTCCGACCACAGCGGCGGGAAGTTGCCCACCTGGTAGCCGCCCTCGCCCACGTCCCACGGCTCGGCGATCAGCTTCACCCGGCTGATCACCGGGTCCTGCTGGATCAGGTCGAAGAACGCCGAGAGCCGGTCCACCTCGTGGAACTGCCGGGCCAGGGTGGCCGCGAGGTCGAAGCGGAAGCCGTCGACGTGCATCTCGGTGACCCAGTACCGCAGCGAGTCCATGATCAGCTGCAGTACGTAGGGGTGGCGCATCAGGAGGCTGTTGCCGGTGCCGGTGGTGTCGTAGTAGTGCTCCCAGTCGCCGTCCACCAGGCGGTAGTACGAGGCGTTGTCGATGCCGCGGAAGGAGAGGGTGGGGCCCTTCTCGTTGCCCTCGGCGGTGTGGTTGTAGACGACGTCGAGGATCACCTCCAGCCCGGCCTCGTGCAGCGTCTTCACCATGGACTTGAACTCGCTGACCTGCTGCCCGCGGGTGCCGTGGGCCGCGTAGCCGTTGTGGGGTGCGAAGAAGCCGATGGTGTTGTAGCCCCAGTAGTTGGACAGGCCGCGGTCCTGCAGCACCCCGTCGTGGACGAACTGGTGCACCGGCATCAGCTCCACGGCGGTCACGCCCAGCGAGGTGAGGTGCTCGACGACCGCCGGGTGGGCGAGGCCCGAGTAGGTGCCGCGGAGTTCGGCGGGGACGTCGGGGTGGGTGCGGGTCAGTCCCCGTACGTGGGCCTCGTAGATCACCGTGTCGGCGTACGGCCGGCGCGGCGGGCGGTCGTCGCCCCAGTCGAAGAACGGGTCGGTGACCACGCCCAGCATGGTGTGTCCGGCGCTGTCGGCCGGGTCGGGCCGGCCCGGAGTGCGCTCGAAGAGGGAGGGGTGGTTGTCGACGTGCCCGTCCACCGCGCGGGTGTACGGGTCGAGGAGCAGCTTCGCCGGATTGCACCGGTGGCCGCCGGCCGGGTCCCACGGACCGTGCACGCGGTAGCCGTAGCGCTGCCCCGGTCCGACGCCGGGCAGGTAGCAGTGCCACACGAAACCGTCGACCTCGGTCAGCGGAACGCGGTCATGGTGGCCGTCCTCGTCGACGAGGACGAGGTCGACCCGTTCGGCGACCTCGCTGAACAGCGCGAAGTTCGTGCCCTGTCCGTCATGGGCGGCCCCCAGGGGGTAGGGGTGCCCGCTCCAGACGGGCACCCCCTTCCGGCCGGACGGCGCGGCGGTCACCGGGCCTCCTCCAGGATCTCGTCGGCATCCACCGGGCCGGCCCGGCCGGTGACGGGTACCGCGCGGGGCACCTGGAGCGCCTCCCGGTCCTCCGGCGCGGGCGCGATCGGCACCAGCGGGGCGCGTTCGCCGGCGCGGGCGCGCTGCGAGAACCAGATGACCTTGCTGCCGGTCTCGGTGGCGCAGCAGCCCCAGCCGTCACTCGTCGCGGCGAGGTGCTGCAGACAGCTGCGCAGGTCCTGGTCCGGGCGGAGTGCGTGGTCGTTGCCGCCGACGGCCGTGATGAGGTGCTGACCGTTCCACCACATCTCGATCGAGGTGTTCTTGTCGGTGGCGTGCTCGTCGATCGCCCGCAGCAGCATCTCGGCGCCGCGGCAGACGGGCTCGACGAGGATCTCCAGGTCCCAGAACCTCAGGTGAGCGGCCAGGATGCGCCTGACCTGTCCGACCCGTTCCGGGCTGACTTCCACGTCGAGGTGGTAGTAGCAGGGCACTGCGGTCTTCATCGTCGTGGCTCCTCACCGCGAAGCTCTCGCTTCTCCTCGGCCTTGGCAGGCCCGTCCCCGAACACGAAGCGTGAGCTTGTATCGCTTCTGAGTCACTCCAGAGTGAGAGCGCTCACCCGTTCGTGCAACACGAGCGACCCGTCGAAATGGTTGAAGCTCTAACAAGACGCTGAGTCGCCGCGCGTGCACCATGTGTGAAGAACTCGATCGCCGTAACGGCGAGTCCCGGAAGGTGAACGGCACGATGCTGCTACCCGCCAAAGCCGAAGTCGCCCGGCAGTTGCGGCGTTACCGGGCCTGGGAACGCATGATGCTCGCCACCCCCACCGATCGTGCGGTGCGGGCCACCTTCGAGGACTCGGGCTACACCCTCTGCGTGCTGATGGGAAAGCGCTGCGCGCGGGAGGCCGCGGACGCCGCCGAACGGTATCTGCGGACGAGTCTCGTCACCTATTTGCAGGAGCAGAACGAGCGGCCCCGTAAGGGAGGCGCGGCCAGGCGAGGCCCGCCGAGCCCGGACCGACGTCCCCCGGCGGGGAGGCAGAGCCCCTCCGGCGCAGCTTGACCCACTTGGCCGGGCCCCGCGCCCGGCATCGAGCACGGCGGAGGTGAGAACTCATGGGTACGAATCCGGCGGTGGGCCGCATCCCGGTACGGGATGTACGCCCGGTCGTGGAGTGCGGCAGGCGCCCGGCCAAGGCGGTCGCGGGAGAGACGTTCGAGGTCACCGCGACCGTCTTCCGCGAAGGCCATGACGCGGTCGCCGCCAACGTCGTGCTGAAGGATCCGGAGGGCCGCCCCGGACCGTGGACGCCGATGCGGGAACTGGCCCCCGGCTCGGACCGCTGGGGCGCCGAGGTCACCCCGGACTCCGAGGGCCGCTGGACGTACCGCGTGGAGGCCTGGAGCGACCCGGTCACCACCTGGCGACAGCACGCCCGGATCAAGATCCCGGCCGGCCTCGACACCGGTCTGGTCCTGGAGGAGGGCGCCGCGCTGTACCAGCGGGCTGCGGCAGGCGTACCGAAGGAGGCGGGGCGGGACGTACTGCTGACGGCCGCCGAGGCGCTGCGGGACGACACACAGCCACCCGCCGCCCGTCTGGCGGCGGCGCTGACGCCGGAGGTCGACGCGGTGCTGGCCCGGCATCCGCTGCGAGAGCTGGTCACCACGTCGTCGCCGCTGCCGTTGCTGGTGGAGCGGGAGCGGGCGCTGTTCGGGTCCTGGTACGAGTTCTTCCCCCGCTCCGAGGGCACTCCCGAGCAGCCGCACGGCACCTTCCGCACCGCCGCCCGCCGGCTGCCCGCGATCGCCGCGATGGGCTTCGACGTCGTCTACCTGCCCCCCATC
>NZ_JANUQM010000024.1 GCF_030386795.1 Streptomyces sp. S.PNR 29 | reverse complement strand
GGAACTCCTTCAACGAACCAGGATCAATCCCCGCCCGCTCCAACGCCTCCCACGACGTCTCCAACAACAACCGCTGCTGCGGATCCATCGCCAACGCCTCACGCGGCGAAATACCGAAAAACCCCGCATCGAACTCCGCAGCGTCATACAGAAACCCACCCGACCGCGCGTAACTCGCCCCCACACGCTCCGGATCCCCATCGAACAACCCCGCCAGATCCCAACCCCGATCCGCGGGAAACCCACCCACAGCATCCACCCCACCCACAACAACACGCCACAAATCCTCCGGAGAGGACACACCCCCCGGAAAACGACACCCCATCCCCACGATCGCGATCGGCTCGTGGCTCTCTTCCTCGATTTCTTGCAGGCGTCGGTTGGCCTGCCGCAAGTCAGCCGTCACGCGCTTGAGGTATTCGAGGAGCTTCTCCTCGTTCGCACTCATAGTTCATCCTCCTCGGGATTCCAGAAACCAGGCGCGGGCTGTGTACGGGTCAGGAGCTCAGGCTTTGCCGAATTCCTTGTCGATGAGATCGAACATGAAGTCCGCACTCGCCGATTCGATATCGCCGTCACTCGACGGTTCCGGCCCGGAACCGGTGCCCGTACCGCTGGCCCATTGATTCAGGAGTTCCTCAAGACGCTGTGTCAGTTGGGCGCGTACCGTGTCGTCGTCGATCGTCTCGAATCGTTCGGCCATCGTGCCGATGTCCCGGATGAGGGATGCGGAGACGTCCTCACGGCTCGGTACGAGCTGGGTGGACAGGTATTTCGCCAGGGCACCCGGTGTGGGGTAGTCGAAGATGGTGGTCGGCGGCAGTGGAAGTCCGATCGTCGCCCCGATCCGGTTGCGCAGTTCCAGGGCGGTGAGCGAGCTGAATCCCATGTCCAGGAAGCCGCGGTCGAGGTCCACGGCACCGGGGTTGCTGTGGTTCAGCACCGCCGCCGCCTCTTCGCGGACCAGTTGTTGCAGTGACTGCACCCGCTCCTGATCGGTCATGGCCGCCAGGCGGTCCTTGAGCGTGCTGCCGTCCGGCGGTACAGCCTTCCGTTGCTCGGCCGCCGGGGGTTTCGCCTGCCGGCGCGCGTACTTGGTGAGCAGCGGGGTGGGGGGCGCCGTGATGCTGTCGGAGAGGTGTCGTAAAGCCAGGCGGACCGGCAGCAGTACCGGCTCGTCGAGGCCGAGTGCGATGTCGAAAGCCGTCAGGGCGTCGGAGGTCGACAGCGGGGCGATACCGGTGCGGGCCAGGCGCAGCAGGTCCGCCTGATCGAGTTTCTCGCTGATTCCGCTGCGTTCCTCCCACAGTCCCCAGGCGAGCGACAGCGCGGGGAAGCCCGCTGCTCGCCGTCGCTGTACCAGCGCGTCGACGCAGGCGTTGGCGGCCGCGTAGTTCGCCTGGCCCGCCGTCCCCCACCAGCCCGCGACGGACGAGCAGGTCACGAACCATTCAAGATCCATGCCGCGCGTCAGCTCGTCCAGATGAGCCACGGCATCGGCCTTCGCCCGCAGTACGGTCTCCAGACCGTCGGGGGTGAGTGCTTGGACAACGGCGTCGTCCACCACACCGGCCGCGTGAATCACCCCGCGCAGGGGGAAGTCCTGCGGCACCCGCGCGAAAACCGCCGCCAGCTGGTCCCGTGCGGCGGCGTCGCACGCTTCGACGGTGACCAAGGCGCCCAGCTCACGCAATGCTGTCGCCAACTCGGCCGTCCCGGCTGCCCGTTCACCTCGGCGGCTGAGCAGAATGACATGGCCCACTCCCTGAGCGGCGACGGCATGCCGGGCCAGTGCCGAGCCCACGACACCGCCGGCCCCGGTCACCAGCAGCGAAGCGGTGCTCCAGCGGTCGCCCGGCCGGGTACGCGGGGCGGCCCGCGTCTCTTCCCGCAGGCCCGGGCTGCCGGCCCGTACGAGGCGTGGCATGCGCAGTTCGCCGGCGCGTATGGCGATCTGGGGTTCCTGCGAGCGCATGGCCGCGGCCACCGCCGCGACCGACACCGGATCTTCATCGAGGTCCACCACCTGGAAGACGCCCGGATGCTCGGTCTGCGCCGATCGCACCAGACCCCATAGCGCGGCCTGGGCCGGATCCACGTCCTCGCCCGGCACGGCCGCCACAGCGCGGCGTGTCACCAGCGCCAACCGCCCGTCGGCCGAGCGTCCGTCGGCCGGCCATGACTGCACCACGCCCAGTGCAGCGGCCAGACCGGCCCGCACCTGCTCCGGCAGTGGTCCACCGGTGGGCGCACCCGCCGGTGGCTCCTCGGCCGCCACGCCGATGTCGGTCAGCTCCCCGGCCAGGCTGCCTCCGGCCAGCACCACGCACCGGTTCTCCGGCTCCCCGGCACCCGTTGCCGTGGATGCCTGAGGCTCCCACACCACCCGGTACAGAACGTCCCGGGCGGGCGACACGGCCGTCCGCATCCGCTGCCCCGGAACCGGGAGCAATGTGACTGTCCCGGCGGTGACCACGGGGTCCCCGGCCGTGTCCCAGGCCGACACGGACACCGTGTCCGCGTCGACGGCCGTCAGCCTCACCCTCAGCTGGGAAGCACCCGCCGCCCGGACAGCCAGACCGGAGAAGGAGAACGGAAGCCGCGCTCCCCCATCGGCCCGAGGCAGCAGGTCACTCGCGTACACCGCGTGCAGAAGCGCCTCGAAGAGCGCCGGGTGCACCAGATACCGGTCCGCCTGGTCCGCCGCTCCCCGGGGCAGGCGCACCTCCGCGAAGACCTCGCCCTCGGCCGTGCCGTGCCAGACGGCCTCCAGCCCGCGAAACGCCGGGCCGTACTCCAGTCCGTCGGCCGCGAGCCGCTCGTACAGGCCGTCCAGCTCGACCGGCGCCGCTCCGACCGGGGGCCAGCTCTCCAGCCGCTCGTCCGGGGCGACCGGCGCTGAAGCCAGCACGCCCGAGGCGTGCCGGTCCCACTCGGCTTCCCCCGCGGGTCGGGCCAGCAACTCCAGATGCCGTTGTGCGGGCGTGCCGCCCGCTGCCACCCGGACCTGGACATCCAGCGCGCCCTCGGCCGGGACGACCAGCGGGGCGTGCAGGAGCAGCTCGTCCAGTCGCGGGAAACCGACCTGCGTGCCCGCCCGGAGCGCCATCTCCGCCAGCCCGGTGCCGGGCACCACGACGGCTCCCCCTGCTCGTCCGTCTGCGAGCCAGGGCACACTTCGGGCGGACAGCCGCCCCGTCAGGACGGCTCCGTCGTCCAGGGGCAGGGCCGCACCGAGCATCGGGTGTTCCACCGCCTCCAGGCCCGCCGACTCCACATCGGCGGCAGAGGAGGCCGGGTCCAGCCAGTACCGCTCGTGCTGGAAGGCGTATGTCGGCAGTTCGGTGCGGAGCGTGCCTGATCCGGCGTGGAAGGCACGCCAGTCGACGGAGGCGCCCACCGCGTGCAGGTGCCCGAGCGCCAGGTTCAGCGCCACCGCCTCGGGCCGGTCCCGTCGCCCTGTCGGCACCACCAGGTGGCCGGTCATGTCCGGGCAGTTCTGGGCCATGGCGGTCAGCACACCGTCGGGTCCCAGCTCCACGAAGCGGGTGACGCCCTGCTCACGGAGGTACCGCACACCGTCGGCGAACCGTACGGTCTCGCTGATGTGCCGCACCCAGTGATCCGCCGATCCCAGCATCTCCACCGGGAGCGGTGTCCCGGTCAGGTTCGACACGACCGGGACGGCGGGCTCGGAGTAGGCCAGTCCCTCGGCTGTCCGCCGGAACGCGACGAGCATCGGCTGCATCAAGGGCGAGTGGAACGCGTGGCTCACCGCAAGCCGCCGTGTCTTCCTTCCCCGCGCTTCCCAGTGCAGCGCCAGGTCGCGTACGGCGTCCTCGTCGCCCGACAGCACCACGGCATCGGGTCCGTTGACGGCGGCGATGCCGACCCGGTCGGTGAGCATCGGCCGGACCTCGTCCTCGGCCGCCTGCACGGCCACCATCGCTCCGCCGTCGGGCAGTTCGTCCATCAGCCGACCGCGGGCAGCCACCAGGGCGGCCGCGTCCGGCAGGGAGAACACTCCGGCGACATGCGCGGCCGCCACCTCACCGATCGAGTGTCCGGTCACGAAGTCCGGACGAACATCCCAGGACTCCAGCAGACGGAACAGCGCCACCTCGAAGGCGAACAACGCGGCCTGGGTGTGGACCGTGCGGTTCAGCAGGTCTGTGTCCTCGCCCCAGACCACTTCGCGCAGCGGTCGGCCCGTGTGCCGGCCGAGGTGCTGGTCCAGCTCGGCAGCCACGGAGTCGAATGCACGGGCGAAGACGGGGAACTCGTCGTACAACTCCCGTCCCATGCCGAGCCGTTGAGCTCCTTGGCCGGTGAACATGAACGCGATACGGCCTCCGGCACGTGCCCGCCCCCGTACGAGGTTCGCCGCGGAACGACCGTCGGCCAGGGCCTCCAGACCACCGAGCAACTCCTCGCGGTCCCGGCCGACCACGACGGCGCGTTGGTCCAGCGCTGCCCGTCCGGTCGCCAGTGAGTACCCGACTTCTTCCGGACTCGTCTCCGGCTGCCCGGACAGGTGCGTCAGGAGCCGGCGCGCCTGCGCCGCCAGCGCCTCGGACGTGTGACCGCTGACCACCCACGGCACCACACCCCCCGAACGTACGAGCTGCTCGCCCTCAGCCTCCTGCGGGGCCTGCTCCAGCACGACGTGCGCGTTGGTGCCGCTGATACCGAAGGAGGACACCGCCGCCCGCCGCGCCCGGCCCACCTCCGGCCACGGCCGCGCCTCCGTCAGCAGCTCCATCCTGCCCGAGGACCAGTCCACGTGCGGCGACGGACGGTCCACATGGAGGGTCTGCGGCAGCACACCGTGGTGCAGCGCCATCACCATCTTGATGACGCCCGCCACACCGGCCGCCGCCTGCGTGTGCCCGATGTTCGACTTCAAAGAGCCCAGCCACACCGGGCTGCCTTCGTCCCGCCCCTGACCGTAGGTCGCCAGCAACGCCTGCGCCTCGATCGGATCCCCGAGCGTCGTGCCCGTACCGTGGGCCTCCACCACATCGACCTCGGCCGCCCCCACGCCCGCATCCGCCAGCGCCTGCCGGATCACCCGCTGCTGCGCCGGACCGTTCGGCGCCGTCAACCCGTTCGACGCCCCGTCCTGATTCACCGCCGAACCCCGCACCACCGCCAGCACCCGATGCCCATGACGCCGCGCGTCCGACAGACGCTCCACCACCAGCACACCCGCACCCTCGGCCCAACTGGTGCCGTCCGCCGCGGCTGCGAACGCCTTGCACCGACCGTCCGCCGCCAGCCCCCGCTGTCGGCTGAACTCCGTGAACATGGACGGTGTCGCCATCACCGTCACGCCGCCCGCCAGTGCCAGCGAGCACTCCCCGCTGCGCAGCGCCCGTATCGCCAGGTGCAGGGCCACCAATGACGACGAACACGCCGTGTCCACGGACACCGCGGGACCCTCAAGCCCCAGCGCGTACGCCACCCGGCCCGACACGACACTGCCCGCGCTGCCGGTCAGCAGGTAGCCGGCCAGGTTCTCCGGGGTGTCGCGGAGATGACGGGCGTAGTCGCCGGCCATGGCCCCGACGAAGACGCCACTGCGGCTGCCCCGGAGCGAGTGCGGATCGATGCCCGCCTGCTCCAGCGCCTCCCACGACGTCTCCAGCAGCAGCCGCTGCTGCGGATCCATCGCCACCGCCTCACGCGGCGAAATACCGAAGAACGCCGCGTCGAATGCACCGGCGTCGTGGAGGAAGCCGCCCTGGTAGGGCTCGGCGCCCCAGCCTCGGTCGGTCGGGGGGTCCCCTATGGCGTCGCCGCCTTCGGTGACGAAGGCCCACAGGTTCTGTGGCGACCGTATTCCTCCGGGTAAGCGGCAGCTCATGCCGACGATGGCGATGGGGTCGCCGGGGAGGAGTGGGGCCGCCGACGGTACCGGCTCCGCGTCTTCGTCGACGGGGCTGCCGCCGCTGGTCAGCTGCGACTGGATCTCCGTCGCGAGCGCGGCGGGCGTCGGGTGGTCGAAGACCACACTCGTCGGCAGGTTCAGAGAGGTGACGGCGTTCAGACGACGACGGAGCTCGACGGCCATCAGCGAGTCGAAACCGAGGTCCTTGAAGGTGCGGTCGGCGTCCACCTCGTCAGGGGTGGCGTGGCGCAGCACGACGGCGGCTTGGGTGCGGACGAGATCCAGTACGGAAGTGACGTCGTCGAGCCGGTGACGCTGGTGCTGGGGGGCGTACGGGGGCAGGTCCACGGGGGTGTCCGGGGTGCCGGTGACGGTGTTCCAGTCGACGTTCGCACCGCGGACGAAGAGTTCGGCGGCCGAGGCCAGCACACGCTCCGGACCGCCCTCGTCCCGGCGCAGCGTTCCGGTGGCCACCACGTCGGCCACGCCCCTGTCCGCGGCGGTCTCCTCCACGCCCACGGTCAATACCGGGTGGGGGCTGCACTCGACGAAGAACCGGAAGCCCTCGTCCAGCAGCCCGCGCACCGCCTCCTCGAACCGCACGGGCCGACGTTCGTTGCGCACCCAGTACCCGGCGTCCAGCCGACTACCGTCCACCCAAGCGGCCTCCACCGTCGAGTACACCGGCACCCGCGCGGCCCCCGGGGACACTCCCGCCAGCTCCCGCTCCAACCGGTCGGCGATCTGCTCCACCTGCACCGAATGCGAGGCGTAGTCCACCGGGATCCGACGGACCCGCACCCCCTCTCCCTCACCGATGGCCACCAGCCGGTCCAGAGCGGCCAGTTCTCCGGAGACCACCACCGACGCGGGCCCGTTGACCGCCGCCACCGACACCCCCTCCCCCACCGACACACACCACTCCCGCACGCGCTCCACCGGTGCCGCCACCGACACCATGCCTCCCCGGCCGCTCAGCTCGACGACCGTCCGGCTGCGCAGCGCCATCACCCGGGCCCCGTCCTCCAGCGACAGCGCACCGGTCACCACCGCGGCAGCGGTCTCCCCCATCGAGTGCCCCACCACCGCATCGGGACGGACTCCCAGGGACTCCCATACGGCCGCGAGCGCCACCATCACCGCCCACAACGCCGGCTGGACCACATCCGACCGCTCCAGTGACGCGGCTCCCGCGGCTCCGCCCAGCACTTCGTGCAACGACCAGTCCACGTACGGCGCCAGCGCCTGCGCGCACTCATCGATCCGCGCGGCGAACACCGGTGAGGCCGCATACAGTTCCCGTCCCATTCCGATCCACTGCGGCCCCTGCCCCGGGAACACCAACGCGACCTTGCCCGTCACCGAGGCCGCGCCCGTGATCACGCCGGCGCCGGGCACACCCTGTTCGACCTCACCCAGGCCGGCGAGCAGCGCCTCTCGGCCACTGCCCAGCACCACGGCACGGTGCTCGAACACCGGCCGGGAGGACGCCAGCGCCCCCGCGACACGCCCGGCATCGAGCCCCTCGGTCTCCCGCACCCACTGCGCCAGCCGGGCCGCCTGCCCTCGCAACGCCTCCGGGGTGTGACCACTGACCGTCCACGGCACGACGGACGCCCGCTTCTTGGCCAGTACGGTCTCGATGAGTCCGACGATGCCGGACGCCCCGAGAAGGCCGGTGTTCGTTTCGGCGGCGCTCAGCACGCAGTGGACGGTGTCTCCGTCGGCGACGGCCCGGCGTAACGGCTTGAGGACGACCAGACCGCCGGATTCCTCGTCCGCCATCGTGTTCTCGTGCTTCGGACCACGGTGCACTCCGCCCGCGAGGGCGAGTGCGGACTCTCCGGTTCGCAGGCTTTCGCAGGCCAGGTGCACGGCCGACAGGGAGGAGACCTGTTCGGGCTCCACGGTGCAGCTCGGTCCGCGCAGGCCAAGGGCGTGGGAGACGTGGTGGGCGAGGCGCCCGCGACTCAGGCCGGTGGCGCCGAGGAAGACGCCGGTGGGTCCGCCAGTCAGGCTCTCCGGGACGATGCGAGCACTGTTCAAGGCCTCGCGGGCGAGTTCGAGCGCCAGCCGCTGCTGGGGGGTCAGGCCGGGGCCGTGGAGGGCCTCGGCGTCCCGGGGCTCCCCGGGCGGGCGGCAGGCGACGCCGATGACGGCGATTCCGCCGTCGACACGTGCGGTATCCGGGGAGTCGGACGCGTTCTCGGGCCTCGTCTGGTCAATCACGCCTTCTCCCGGCTCTTTGATGACTGCCTCGATGCCGACCGGGCGCCGGTTCCCGGGCACCCCTTCCTTCACTCTGGCAGGGCGCACTCGCAGGTAACTCGAACACCAGCAGTGCCGTTCCGAGCTCCGCGCCTGTCCGGACGGACAGGGCGTTCGGATCGCGCCGCGTCTCGGCCGGCCACTGAGTCGGCTACGAGGTGGCGCCCCAGCTCACGGCCCTCTTCCTTGTGCCTTCGGTGGTCAGCGGAACGCCGCGTGGCCGGTGATCGCCTGTCCGACGACCAGGGTGTGCATCTCACTGGTGCCTTCGTAGGTCAGGACGGACTCCAGGTTGTTGGCGTGGCGCAGCGGCGAGTACTCCAGGGAGATGCCGTTGGCACCCAGGACGGTGCGGCACTCCCGCGCGATCGCGAGGGCCTCCCGGACGTTGTTGAGCTTGCCGACGCTGATCTGCTCGGGCCTGATGCGGTGCCGGTCCTTGAGCCGGCCCAGGTGCACGGCGAGCAGTGCGGCGCTGCCCAGGGTGACGCTCATGTCGGCGAGCTTCTTCTGGGTGAGCTGGAAGGCGCTGATCGGCTTGTCGAACTGCACCCGGGAGTCGGCGTACTCGATGGCCGCCTGGAGCGAGTCGCGGGCAGCGCCGACCGCGCCGAACAGGATGCCGAAGCGGGCCTCGTTCAGACAGGACAGCGGTCCGCGCAGGCCCTCGGCGAGCGGCAGTCGGGCCGAGTCGGGCAGCCGTACGTCGTCGAAGGACAGCTCGGAGGTGATGGAGGCGCGCAGCGACATCTTCTGCTTGATGTCCTGGGTGGTGAAGCCGGGCGTGCCCCGTGGGACGAGGAAGCCACGGACGCCGTCCTCGGTCTGCGCCCATACGGTGGCCACGTCGGCGATGCCGCCGTTGGTGATCCACATCTTGGAGCCGTTGAGGATCCAGTCGTCGCCGTCGCGGACGGCTCTGGTGCGCATCCCGGCGGGGTTGCTTCCGAAGTCGGGCTCGGTCAGGCCGAAGCAGCCGATCGCCTCACCGGCGGCCAGCCGGGGCAGCCACTGCTGCTTCTGCTCCTCCGAGCCCCACTTCCAGATGGAGAACATCGACAGCGAGCCCTGCACGGAGACGAAGCTGCGGAAGCCGGAGTCGGCGGCCTCCAGCTCCAGACAGGCCAGTCCGTAGCTGACGGCGTTGGTGCCGGCACAGCCGTAGCCCTCCAGATGCATGCCGAGCACGCCCAGCTTGCCCAGCTCGGGAGCGAGTTCGCGGGCGAAGTGGGCGTTCTCGAACCACTCGCCGATGTGCGGGCGCACCCGGTCGGCGAGGAACCTGGCGACGGTGGCCTGGATCTCCCGTTCCTCGTCGGTGAGGGTGGAGGAGAGGTCGAGCAGGTCGAGAGGGTCCTTCATCGGCTTGCGGGTCATCGTGAGCTCCTGTTGGTCGCGGTGGTCGGTTCGGTCGTGGTGCCTGCGCGGGGCACGGTCATGTGGCCGGTCCTTCCGGCGCGCGGGGGTGGTCGGAAAGGTGGTCGAGGATCTCGGCGGTGTGCTGTCCCAGGCGCGGCGGCGGCAGGCGGTACCGGGCAGGCGTGCCGCTCAGCCTGATGGGGTTCGCGACCTGGCGGGAGGGCCCGCTCCCCGATCCGTCGGCGGGTGCGGCGGGCAGGTCGACGATGCCGGGAACGCCGAGTTGCCGGGCGAAGGCGAACGCCTCGTCGAGGGTGTTGACGGCTCCGGCGGGCACTCCCGCGGCCAGCAGGGCGGCCGACCAGTGGTCCGCGTCTGCGGCGCCCAGCCGCTCGGTCAGGATGTCCCGTAGTTCGGTGCGGTGGGCGACCCGGTCGGCATTGGTGCGGAAGCGGTCGTCGAGAGCGAGCCCGGGATCGCCGACGACCTCGGCGAGCGCCGCGAACTGCCGGTCGTTGCCCACCGCGATCGCGATCGGACGATCGGCGGCCGGGAACGTCTCGTACGGAGCGATGCTCGGGTGGGCGTTGCCCAGGCGGCCCGGGACCACGCCGGCGACGGCGAACGCCGACGCCTGGTTGACCATGGCCGACAGCAGCGAACCGAGGAGGTTCACCTCCACCCGCTGCCCCTCGCCTGTGGCGTCCCGGTGCCGGAGGGCCGCGAGGACACCGAGCGCGGCGTGCAGACCGGTGATCACATCGACCAGGGCGACGCCTGCCTTCATCGGCTCCCCGGCCGCGTCCCCGGTCACGCTCATCAGACCGCCGACGGCCTGCACGAGGAGGTCGTATCCGGGGATCGCCGCGCCCGCACCGCTGCCGAACCCGCTGATCGAGCAGTAGATCAGCCCGGGGTGCCGGGCGCGGAGTTCGCCAGGGCCGAGCCCCAGCCGTTCCATCGTGCCGGGGCGGAAGTTCTCCACCAGGACGTCGGACTCGGCGACCAGGGCACGGGCCTGCTCGACGCCGGCGTCGGTCGTAAGGTCCAGGACGACGGACCTCTTGTTCCGGTTGACGCCGAGGAAGTACGTCGAGGTGCCGTTGTGGTCCGCCGGGGGATGCCAGGCCCGGGTGTCGTCTCCGGTGCCCGGCCGCTCGATCTTCACCACGTCGGCGCCGAGGTCGGCGAGGAGCATGGTGGCATAGGGCCCCGCGAGAACCCGGGAGAAGTCGGCGATGCGCAGACCGTCCAGTGCGCCTCGCTCCGCTCCGTGGAGAACGCCGGCCCATCCGTCCGGCGCGTTGTGCTGGGTGCCCACGCACCCTCCTCTCTTTCCCGTCACCACCAACGCTCCGAAGGCGGCGCCGGCGAGGTGAGTTCGACAACGGGAAAGCCCTGACCGAGGTGGGCGACGGCCCGTACGACCTTCACCCGCGCGCCGACCGCGACCGCGACCGGCGCCGTCCTGGTGACCTGGCAGACCAGCGTGAATCCCTCGTCCATCGCGACGAACCACGTGTTCTGCGTGGAGGGGCCGTTGCGGCGGACGACGACCCCGGCGCCCGCACTGCGCTCCCCTTTGAAGGCCATGGACCCGCAGGCGCGGCAGAACGAACGGCGGTAGGCCGGAGTGCCGCACCAGAGGCAGCGGTGGAAGAGCAGATCAGTGGCGGCGGCCGCCGTTTCGCGCTCTTCCCCGGGATCGGTGTGTTCACGGGTGTCTGTCTGGAGCATCACGGCCTCCTGCACGCAGTCCGGTGACCGAAAACGGGTGATCGGAATCCGATATGGCTCCACCAGACTGGCGTTTCCGCAGATGACCGGTCAACGACGAACTGCCGCATCTTTGTGCGCGACAAGCGCACAGGCGCCGGGCAGCAAAAAGCCGGGGCCCCCGGAAGGGGGACCCCGGCCGGCGAATCCGTCGGCTACGCGGTGTGTCAGGCGAAGTGGACGTTGTCCTTGGCGAAGCCGGTCCCGATCACCACATCGCGGTCCCAGGGCATCTCGTTGAAACCCCGGCCGTTGTGCCACGCCTTCACATCACCGTTGTCCAGCACGGTGACAATCTCCGAGCGCCCATCACCATCCAGATCCGCGAAATGCACGTTGTCCTTCGCGAACCCCGTCCCGATCACCACGTCACGGTCCCACGGCATCTCACTGAAACCCCGGCCGTTGTGCCACGCCTTCACATCACCGTTGTCCAGCACGGTGACAATCTCCGAGCGCCCATCACCATCCAGATCCGCGAAATGCACGTTGTCCTTCGCGAACCCCGTCCCGACCACCACATCACGGTCCCACGGCATCTCACTGAAACCCCGGCCGTTATGCCACGCCTTCACATCACCGTTGTCCAGCACCGTGACAATCTCCGACCGCCCATCACCATCCAGATCCGCGAAATGCACGTTGTCCTTCGCGAACCCCGTCCCGATCACCACATCGCGGTCCCACGGCATCTCACTGAAACCCCGACCGTTATGCCACGCCTTCACATCACCGTTGTCCAGCACCGTGACAATCTCCGAGCGCCCATCACCATCCAGATCCGCGAAATGCACGTTGTCCTTCGCGAACCCCGTCCCGACCACCACATCACGGTCCCACGGCATCTCACTGAAACCCCGGCCGTTGTGCCACGCCTTCACATCACCGTTGTCCAGCACCGTGACGATCTCGTCCCTGCTGTCACCGGACAGCGACGACCCGCGGTCAATGATGTTGCGGTACCGATAGGGCTTGAAATCGCTCGGCGTACTGAAGTACGGGTAGGGAATCTTCCGGTAGACCGTCCCGGTGTCCCCCGCCTGTTCGTAGCCCCAGTACGAGGTCTGCGCGCTGTCGGCCCACCTGTCGAAGAGCACGACATGGCGGGTGTTCGCATCGCCCTGGGCGTCGAGCAGTATGTCGCCGGTCTTCAGATCGCCCTTGGCGATGGGGTAACTGTGGTCCAGCAGACCCACGGTGTTCGGCCCGGGCCCTGGCAGGCCCCAGGCCATCGACACGTATCCCGAACAGTCCGTGCGGTAAGTGCCGTACTCGTTGCGGTGGGTGGCGGTCTGGCTGTACGGCACCGAGGGCCGCAGCCAGCTCTGGGCCCGGGTGATGACCTCCTGGCGGCTGATCAGCGGGGCTGCCGCGAGGGCAGCCGCCTCCCCCGACCGGCCGTCGGACGCTGCCTCACCGATCCCGGAAGCCGGCCGGGCCACGGCCGGCTGAACCGTGGTGGTCAGCAGTGCCGCGATCACCGCTGTCGTGGCGACGGCCCATCTGGTGGCGCTGGCGTTCTTCCTACCGGACATGTGACTCCCCCCTGGAGCTTCGATCACCGAGGTGATGTGGTCCGGGCGACGCTCGCCCGTACCGGACGCCCCTCACTGCCGTCGACCGGGGCAGGTGGGGCGCCCGCCGCTCCAAGGTGTACCTGCTCTTTGTTTGTTCGGAATCGGCTCCTGGTGCCGAACAAACGGATGCCGAAAAATGCCGCACACATCAGCGCCGCTGTCGAACCGGCGGGCCGAGAAGCCGTCGCCGCGTCAGGGACAGGCGAGGCCATCGCGGTGGCCCGGCTCCAGGCTCGGCTCCTTCCCCGGGCCGGGTGGGCCGATGGCTCGGCAGATGTTCGCGATGCGGCGCCGCACATCCATGTCCCAGATCCTGACGGTGCCGTCGGTACTACCCGTCAGGAGGGTGTCGGTGGCCGAGTACGCCACCGCCGACACGGCTGCGGTGTGGCCGGTGAGTGTCGCCGCGATGCGGCCGTCGGCACGGTCCCAGAGTCTGGTGGTGCCGTCGTTGCTCGCGGTGGCGAGGGTGCGTCCGTCGGGACTGAACGCCACGGACCGCACGGCGCCCGTGTGCCCGGTCAGGGTCGCCGTCGACCGACGGTCGGTCAGGTCCCAGAGCCGGGTGGTGCCGTCGTTGCCCGCGGTGGCGAGAGTGTGCCCGTCGGGGCTGAACGCCACGGAGCGCACAGCCCCGGTATGTCCGGTCAGGGTCGCCGTCGGCCGACGGCCGGTCACCTTCCACAGCCTTACCGTCCGGTCATCACTCGCGGTGGCCACGACCCGCCCGTCCGGGCTGAAGGCCACGGTGTTGACGAAGTCGCTGTGTGCGGCCAGCACCGCGGTCGACGTACCGCCGGCCACCTCCCAGAGCCTGACCGTTCGGTCGGTGCCGGCGGTGGCGAGGGTGCGTCCGTCGGGACTGAACGCCACGGACTGCACGGCACCGGTGTGCCCGGCCAGGGTCGCCGTAGTACGGCGGCCGCCGAGATCCCAGAGCCGGGTGGTGCCGTCGTTGCCCGCGGTGGCGAGGACGTGGCCGTCGGGACTGAACGCCACGGACCGCACGGCCCCCGTGTGCCCGGCCAGGGTCGCCGCCCGCCGACGGCCGGGCAGGTCCCACAGCTCCACCTTCCGGTTGTCGCCCGCCACGGCCAGCGTGCGGCCGTCCGGGCTGAGGGCCAGCGCGCCGACCTCGCGCAGCGGATGGCTGATCAGGACCGACCTGTCCAGGTCCCACAGCGCCACGGTGCCGTCGAAGCCGGCGCTTGCCAGCACGTTCGCCGTGGCGCTGAACGCCACGTCCATCACGTAGTCGGTGTGGCCCGGCAGCACGGCGATCAGCCTGCGGTCCGCCACGTCCCACAACCGCACCACGCCTTCGCCTCCGGCACTGGCCAGCATGCTGCCGTCATGGCTGAACGCCACGCTGTTGACCTGGTCCGTGTGACCGCGCAGACGGGCGAGCGAACGGTGTCCGAGCGCATCCCACAGTCTGACCGTGTGGTCCGTGTACCCGACGGCCAGCGTCTTGTTGTCGGGGCTGAAGACCACACTGTTCACGGCGTCGCCGTGGCCCCGCAGTACCGCCAGGGTGCGGTGCCGGGCCAGACTCCACAGCCTGACCGTGTGGTCGTCGCTGCCCGAGGCGAGCCTCGTTCCCCGGCGGTCGAACGCGAGGCTGTTCACCGAGTCGCCGTGGCCCCGCAGTACGGCCGTGATGCGGCCCGTGGCGACCTGCCTGAGGGTGACCCGGCCGTCTGATCCGCCGTAGGCCAGGGACCTGCCGTCCGGGCTGAAGGCAAGGCCGCGCGCCCGGCCCGGGAAGACGGCCACGGAACGCCGCCGGTCGACGTCCCACACCCTGACCTTCCGGTCGGCGGTGCCGGCCGCCAGCAGCCTGCCGTCCGGGCTGAACGCGATGGCAAGCACGATCCCGGCGTGTCCGCGCAGCGTGGCGACCTCGCGGCGACGGCCCACATCCCAGATCCTGACCGTACGGTCGGAACTCGCCGTGGCCACCTGTCTTCCGCCCGGCCGGAAGACGATCGCGTTCACCGGACCCGAATGGCCGGTGAGCCGTCCGTCGAAGTACTCGGACTGGGTACTGAGCAACGCGCTGCGTGCCTCCGTCGTCCGAGCCGTGCCGAAAGCCTGTACCGCCAGCATCATCGACGCCTCCGGCTGCCCCTCCGCAATGGCGGCGGACTGGGCGGCCATCGCCCGGGACAGAGCGACGCGCCGCTGTACCAACGCGTCCGACCGCTGGTCATAGGCCACTGCCCCTGCGGTGACGGTCACGGCCAGGAGCACGATCAGGGTCAGCAGGAGCCGGCGCTGGCGGCGCATCTGGCGCCGCGCCGCCGCCTCTTCCGCCCTCCGAGCGGCCAGGCTGGCCCGGAGGAACTCACGCTCACCGGTGGACAGAGAGCTCTGGGAAAGGCCGGCGGCCGACGCGAGGCGGGCGCCGCGGTACAGCGCGCCCTCATCGCGCCCCAACCGCTCCCATTCCTGAGCCGAATCGGTGAGCTGCCGCTGGGTCCGCAGGGCTTCCCGGTCCTCGGTCAGCCACTCGTGCAGTCTGGGCCAGCAGCGGATCAGCGCCTCGTGGGCCAGCTCCACCCGGTCCCTGTCCAGCGTCAGCAGCCGCGCACGGGCCGCACCGTCCAGGACGGCGCCAAGACCGTCGCCGTCGGCGCCGGCCAGCCCCTCCAGCTCCTCCAGTTGTGCCGGCCGCCGCGTGTCCTCCGTACCGTCGCCGAGCGCGGTCAGCCGCAGGAACACCTGCCGGGCGAGCTCTCGCTGCCGTCCCTCCAGTCCCTGGTAGAACGCCTCCGCCGTACGCGCCAGAGAACCCTCCAGGCCGCCGGTCGCCTGGAACGCCTCCAGGGTCAGAGCGTTGCCGCGCCGCCGTCGCCAGGTCTCCAGCAAGGCGTGCGACAGCAGGGGCAGCACGCCGGCCTGTCCGTGCGCCTGGGCCGTCAGCGTGGCCAGCAGCGCGCCCTGCACCGTCAGCCCGGCACGCTGGGCAGGTCCGGCCACCGCTCGCCGCAGCTGCTCCAGCGTCATCGGCCCGACCGGGACCTGCGCGTCCCGCATGGCCTCGGCCAGCTCCGGGTGGCGGGTGCAGTGCGCGTAGAAGTCCGCCCGGACCCCCAGCACCACCCGGCAGCGACTGCCGTCGGCGGCCGCGGCGGTCAGCAGCGCGGTGATGAAGCGATGCCGTTCGGCCTCGTCCTTGCAGAGAGTGAAGGTTTCCTCGAACTGGTCGACGACGAGTACGACCTCACCGCCGCCGTTCTCGGCCCGCGCGGCGATCTGCCGGACCACCCGCCCCAGATTCTCCGCGTCCGTGCTCAGCTCCGCCTGTAACGCGCCCGGCGTCACCCCCGCCAGGGCGCCCAACCGCACCGCGCACTCCTCCAGCGGCCGGGCACCCGGCGTGAACACCACCACCGTGGCCGCCACTGCCAGCCGGGGCACCAGCCCGGCCCGCAGCAGCGACGACTTTCCCGACCCCGAGGCCCCGACCACCACCACGAACCGCTGCCGTCCCAGCCGCTGTGCCAGCTCGGCGACCAACTGCTCCCGGCCGAAGAACCACTCGGCGTCCTGGGCCTGAAACGCCGCCAGCCCCACATACGGCGATCTGCTCCCGGCCTCGGTGGGGTCCGGGTCCGTGACGCCACCCACCTCGGCGGCCACTGCCCGCCACGTACGTTCCCACTCCTCCACGTCCCCGTCGCAGGCCTGGACGTACGCCAGTGTCACCGCCAGCGTCGGCAGCCGCTGTCCGGACGCCGCACTCGACAGCGTCGAGATCGAGTAGTGGGCGCGCTCGGCCAGCGTCCGGTACGGCGGGTTGCCGGCCTTCTGCCGCAGCCTGCGCAGGTCCGCGGCGAACCGCACCAACGGGTCGTCTCTCGTCTCCAGCGGTCGCTCCCCACGCGGCACCGCCATCACCCCCTGCAATCCAGCACGTCACGCCGCTACGGCGGTGTCACATTCTCAGGCACCAACACCCGAACCGGCTGCGGCACACGGAAAGAAGGTGGCCGGCTGTGTGCCGGCCACCTTCCTGTGGCGACGTCCCGCGGAGACCTGGCGTCAGAAGCCGGTCAGCGACCACCAGTTCTTGGCGTCACTGGTGTTGTTGTCCAGGACTACGACCTGGTTGGGCAAGTTGTGGTAGGGAGTGATGGCCTGGAGCGTGGAGCGGTTGATGATCTTGTAGAGGTCGGTGTACGGCGAGTACTGCAGCAGCCACTGGAACTCGTAGCTGTTGTTGCAGTTCGCCTGGGTGACGTAGGTCTTGCCGAAGTAGGTGAGACCGGGCTTGAGGCACTTGCGGGTGATGTTGTTGCGGATGAGGTAGTAGCCGTTCATCTGCTCGTCGAACGTCCACTGGTCGCTGCCGTAGGTGGCGCCGTTCCAGGCCCACATCCAGATGTCGTCGTTGTGGTTGGCGCCCAGGTCGTTGGGCACGAGATGGCCGCTGGTGGCCGAGTTGACGATGGTGACGGGGCCGATCTGGTCTCCGGGGGCGGCGCTCGCGGGCGCCGTGAAGGGAACGAGGACTGCGGCCAGGACGCTGAACAGGGTGGCCAGACGGCTCAGGGCGGCGCGGCTCATGCGGTTTTCTCCTTCGGTGTGCGGTTCCGGCGTGCCCGAGAGGTCGGTGCTTCTCGCGGGCCGGGCCGGTGTCCCTCACTTGGATAGCGGGCCGGCCTCGCGGCCTCTCCGCCACCGACCGTGACGAAACCCCACGAAGGCGGTAGCTGGTGGCATATGGGCACGAGAGCCGCGCGTGCACGCAACGGGACGGACAGGCGTACGCGGGCGAGTGGGCCGGAAGTGCGCGACTACGTACGGAGATTCACGCATGGGGCGGGGTTGTGCGCGGGTGAGCGCCCATCAACTGCGTGATCGGGCTGCCGCCGCGAGCACAGCAGGATGGGGAGCAGCCGGTCCGCCACCACTGAAACACCACGGGCCCCGGATCCAGTGATCCGGGGCCCGTGGACGAGCGCAGCGGGTCCTCAGTGGGTGCCGGCGTGGAGGTGCCCGTCCGCCACGAGCCCCTCGGCAGAGCCGGCGGCCAGGAGGTCGGCGCAGAGGTCCCCGAGCGGCGTCTCGAGGCTGAGATTACCGGCGCCGGCGCCCGCGAGGCCGCCGGAGACCTTGTCCAGGTCGCCGTCGGACATCTCGGCGGTTTCCACCTGGGGCGTAACGTTCATGACGCGCATTCCCTTCGAATAAGCATTTCCGCAGGGCGGAGTCCGCCCGATTCCCGGATCCGGAAACCATTCGCGGCGACTTCGCCAGGCACAGGATCAAAGCACGTGGGCGACGGGACGACCAGCCGCCCGAGGTGCGAGCGGAATGCAGGGCGAAATGCGACTTCACCGGTGTGACGACGCGATGACCGAAGGCGCCGAGTCCTTCACACGCCCTTCCGTCTCGCTGCACGCACGACTGTTGCCGCCGGATACCAAAAACGGCCCCTCTCGCGCCAAAACCCTCGGACCACGGAAAAGGTGTGTCGACCATTCAGTGTCGCCTGAGCCCCCGCACCGACCTGCCGGTGAACGGTGTGCAGATTTGCTGAATGTCGGGTGCCCTCAGCTGCCTCCTCCGGTCATCCGGCATCCGGGGCTGGCGCCCGACGGGACGGCTTGTAAGCTGCTGCCGTTGTGTGGGTGTCCGGGCGATGGGCCCGGTTTTGACTGGGGGTAGTTGACGTGGTTGCCGGTCGTGTGGTGCGTTTCGACGGTCTTCGGGGTTATGGGTTCATCGCTCCGGACCACGGCGGGGAGGACGTGTTCCTGCATGTGAACGATCTGCGGATCCCGGAGCAGCAGGTCCGTCCCGGGCTGGCCGTGGAGTTCACGGTCGAGGAGGGTGAGCGCGGTCTGAAGGCGTCGGACGTGCGTCTGGCCGTGACGCCGGACGGCAGGCCGGTGACGCCGCCGAACGGCGTGGCGAGGACGTCGTCCCCCGGTGGGGGCAGGCACGCCGACGACGATTCGCTGTGCGACGTGCTCACCACCGACGAGTACCTGCATGAGGTCACCGAGGTACTGCTCGCCGCGGCGCCGTCGCTGACCGCGGAGCAGATCCTCGCGGTCCGGCGCCGGCTGCTGCAGTTCGGCAAGGACCACGGCTGGACCGAGGACTGACCGGACCGCGCCGCGCCCCCGCGCTCGGCCGAGGTGCGATGCCCCCACGCGACGGGGGATGGACGTCGTGGGGGCACCGCGGTCTCAGGTGGTCGCCAGCGCCTCCGTCGGAGGGAGGCGGGCGGCCCGTACGGCCGGATAGAAGCCGGCCAGACCACCGATGATCAGGGTCGCGCCGACACCGCCGGCCATCGCCCAGGCCGGGACGACGGTCGGCCAGCCCTGGTAGGCCGCGTACCCGGTGGTGACGCCGATGCCCAGGATCACGCCGCCGAGGCCGCCCAGCGCGGACAGCAGCAGCGCCTCGGCCAGGAACTGCGTGCGGATCTGACCGCGGGTGGCGCCCAGGGCGCGGCGCAGGCCGATCTCGGAGCGGCGTTCCAGCACGGAGATGACCATCGTGTTGGCCACGCCGACCCCGCCCACGAGCAGGGCCACGCCACCGAGTCCGAGCAGCAGGCCGCTGAGGGCGTCGTCCGTGGCCTGCTTGGCGGCCAGCGCGTCGGACGGCCGGGAGACCTCTACCTCGCTGGGCGTCTCGGGATTGGCGGTGGCGCCCAGGATGGACTGGACCTCACTGACGGAGGACTCCTCGGCGCGGGTGTAGATGCTGGTGGGGTAGCCGTCGAAGTCCAGCGTCTTTTCCGCGACGGGCCAGCCGACCAGTGCGGCGGAGTCCAGGGTGGGCACGAGTTCGTTGGGGGCCAGCAGACCGACGACGGTGAACCAGTGTCCGCCGAGCCACACCCGTACGTCGGAGCCCACGCGGTCCACGCCGAGCTGTTCGGCGGCCTTGGAGCCGAGGACGACGGCCGGGTACCGGCTGCTGGCGGCGTTCAGCCAGTTGCCCGCGACGACCTCGGCGCCCACGGACTTCGGCAGGTCGGTGCGGGCGGCGGCGACGGTGAGGCCGCCGGTCTCCTGCTTCGGCACATGGTCGTTGCGGTAGACCTTGGCGTCCGTACGGCCGATCGCCGACACCGACTCGACCTCGTCGATGTTGCCGATCATCCTGACCGACTCGGCGGGCAGATGGGCACCCTCGCCGCTGAAGGACGTGCCGGGCGTGACGGTGAGCAGGTTGGTTCCCAGGGCCGCCAGCCGCCGGTTCAGATCCTCCGTGGAGGAGGTGGAGATGCCCACCACGCCGACCATGGCGGCGATGCCGATGGCGATGCCGAGCGCGGAGAGGAACACCCGCATCGGCCGGGAGCGCAGCCCGGAGCCACCCACTCTCAGCACGTCGGCCGGGGACATGCGGGCGGGTTTGGGCCGCCTGGGCGGCGTGCCGCCCTCCGGCAGGGCCGGCGGCTTCGTGGCACTGATCGCGCTCATCGCACGGCCTCCTCGCGGACGAGGGACACGGAGACGGTGTCCGGGGTGGCGGAATCGTGCTCGATCCTGCCGTCCTTGACCCGCACTTCCCGGGGCAGGGAGGCGGCGATGTCCCGGTCGTGGGTGATGACCACCACCGTCGTCCCGGACTCGTGCAGTTCGTGGAGCAGTTCGAGCACCACCGTCCCCGAGCGGGAGTCCAGGGCGCCGGTCGGCTCGTCGGCCAGCAGCAGCGGCGGGTCGCCGAGTACCGCCCGGGCGATCGCCACACGCTGTTTCTCGCCTCCGGAGAGCTGGTGCGGCTCGTGCTGCAGACGGTGACCGAGGCCGACCCGGCGCAGTGCGCGTTCGGCCAGTCGCCGCCGCTCACCGCGCGGGCGTCCGCTGTAGAGGAGCCCGTCCGCCACGCTGTCCAGCGCCGGCACCCCGGGGGCGAGATGGAAGTGCTGGAAGACGAAGCCGATGGTGCCGGCGCGCAGTGCGGACAGCTCTCGGTCGGTGAGCCGGGCCACGTCGTGCCCGTCGATGCGCACCAGACCGGCCGTCGGCCGGTCCAGGGTGCCCATGATGTTGAGCATGGTGGACTTCCCCGAGCCCGACGGGCCGACGATGGCGAGGAGTTCGCCGCGCCGGACGACGAGGTCCGCGCCGCGCAGGGCGGCGACGTCGCCGTACGTCTTGGACACCCCGGCCAGTTCGACGAGTGGCGGGGCCGTGGGGTTCAGGGGGGTGGACGCTGTCACTTGGGAACCCCCACGACCGTGCCCTCCGTGATGCCGGTGCCGGACACCTCGACCATGCCGTTGGCGAACATGCCCAGCTTGACCGGCCGCATCTCGGTGCCGCCGTCGGTGACGACCTCCAGGGCGTAGCCGCCGCCCTGCCTGGCCATCAGGGCCTCGACCGGCACGGCGAGCACGTTCTTGCGGCTGTCGGCCTTCAGGGTGACCTCGACGGCCGCGGCCTGGTAGCGGCCCAGTCCCTTGGGGTCCTTGACGGTCAGCTCCACGGGCAGGGTGGCGTCGTCGCTGCCCGAGGAGCCACCGGAGCCGGAGTCGCCCGAGCCGCCGCCCTCGCCGGAGTCGTCACCGGCGGAGGTCGGGGTGCCGATGTCCGTCACCTCGGCCTCGACGGTGCTGTTGTCGGGGAGTTCGACCGTGGCCTTGGTGCCCTCGTCGACCAGGTCCTCGTAGGCGACGTCCAGGTCGACGCTGACGATCCGCTCGGTGTCGGTCCAGGACAGCACGGCCCCGCTCACCGCGGCGCCGGGCACGGTCTGGAGGGAGGCGACGCGCCGGGCGCCTGAGGCGACCACGGCGTCTCCGGGCGAGACGGTGCCGGTCTCCTCCCGGCCCAGGTCGTCCTGCCACTCCCGCACCGCCTCGGCCGTACCCGAGGTGTACTCGTCGTCGACGGTGAAGCCGTCGTAGCCGAGGGCGTCGAGGTTCTTCTCCAGCATCTCGACGTCGGCGCCCTCGCTGCCGGTCTGCAGGGTGCGGTAGAGCGGGAAGGAGCCGTACAGCAGCGGCACCTTCTGCTCGTTGACGCGGTAGACGGCGTCGCCGCGCTTGAGGACCCTCCCCTCGTCGGGCAGCCAGGTGATGATGCCGCTGGAGCCCGAACCGCCCTGTGCCTGCTGGCCGTTGCCGTTCGCGGAGCCGGTGCCGGACTGGGCGGCGGGGGCCTGCACGGTGGTGGCGCTGCCGTAGCCGAGGTTGCCGTCCACGGTCTGTGTGTCGGTCAGCGTGGTGCGCTGCACCTTCGCGGTGGCCGGTGGCGCCGTGGGCGCGGCACTGCCCGAGTCACCGCCGTCGCCGCCGAGGGCGCCGGTGGCGGCGATGCCGGCCGCCGCGGCCACGGCGATCGCGGCGAGCAGGATCAGGGCCCTGCGCAGCCCTCGGCGCTTGCGGCCGGCTGCCGGTGCCTCGGGGGTGCCGTCCCCGCCGCCTTCACCGGCCGCGACGGGGGTGTGCTCCTCGTCGTCCCGCCGGGCGAGCGATCGTTCGTCGTCGCTCGCGGTGGCGACGGCGCCCGCCTGCTGGGATGCCATCTCGTGGGAGGTGCGGCGCTCCAGGGCGCCGGAGCCGTCACCGCCCGGGGATGGTCGCGCCTCGCTCTCGTCGTGACTGGTCACTGGCCACCCCTGCCGAACTGGACGGCGCCGCCCGGGTACTTGCTCTGGCAGGTCTGCATGGCCTGCTGGAACTTCGGGTCACTGGGGTCGACTCCGGCGCCCATGATGTCGATGTTCAGGCTGCCGCCGTTGATCTCGGGGTCCGGGAACTTCGGCACACCGTTGTCACGGATGCACTTCGCCCACGCGGCGACCTTGGCCGAGTCGAGCGTCCCGCCACCGCCGGCGCCGCCCGGGCCGCCCTGCGGGGCGAGGTCCTGGCACGCCTGCTGGGCGTCCTTGAACTCCTGGGAGTTGGGGTCGAGGCCGTCTTGCGGGCTGATCCGGATGCCGCCGCCGTCGGCCTGTGGATCCGGGAAGTTGGCCACGCCGTTCTCACGCATGCACTTCGAGTAGGCCAGCGCCCGGTCCCCCGCGCTGGTCGGGGACGCCGAGCCGGACGAGGCGGCGGCGTCGTCGTCGGAGCAGCCGGTCAGCAGGGTTCCGGTGAGCAGAGCGGCTGCCGCGACGAAGGTCCGGACGGCCGTCTTCTTGTGTGTGGTGGTGAACATGGTCCCAAGTTCTACGCAGCGTCCGGTCACACCGAGGACACAGAATCATGTGCGTGCACAGGCGCTCTGACATGGGCGGACGGGGCTTTTCCGGGCATGCCGAAGGGCCGCGCCGCCTGGGGCGGCGCGGCAGTTTCGGTCGGGTGTTCGACTGGACTCCTGGTGCGTCCCCGCACCTCAGGGACGTGCCAGGAGTGACTCAGGTGTGTTCGGGGCCGCTGCTGCCGGGCTCGCCCGCCCCGGCCGGTACCGGCCGGGGCAGTTCTCCGTACCGGCGGAAGCCGTACAGCAGCGCGCTGTCGTGGTCCAGATGGTCCACGGCACGCACGGCCCCGACCACGATCATGTGGTCGCCGGCGCCGTGGGTGCGTTCCACGGCGCACTCGGCGACGGCGTGCGCGGCCTCGATCAGCGCCGGGCTGCGGGTGAGGCGGGACGGCCGCCACGCCACCCGGTCGAACCGGTCGGGCGCGCCGGAGGCGAACAGGGCGGCGACCCACTCGGACTCGCCGTGCAGCAGGTTCACCGCGAACGCGCCGCTGGCGAGGACGGCCCGCAGGGTCGGGCTCTGGGTCCGCAGGCAGACCAGCAGGGTCGGTGGATCGACGCTGAGGCTGCACAGCGAGGAGCAGGTCATGCCCCAGGGGCGGGCGTCGCCGGACCGGGCGGTCACCACGGACACACCGGTCGGGAACGCCGCCATCATGTCGCGGAACGCGTCGTCCGCGAGCGTCGGACCGCTGTGCGCCGGCGGCCGGTACCTCTCCCGCTCGTTCATGGGTCCCGCTCAGAGCCCCTCTCGCATCTTCTTGAAGTACTCGTTCTGCGTCGGCAGGCTCCCCACCAGGGCCCGTGCCTTGTCACGGATCGCCTGGAACTCGGCGAGGGCGTCCTTCTCGTCGGTGAGGTCGATCGCGGGCGACGGCTTGACGTCGATGCCGCCGGTGCCGAGCAGGATGCAGTTGTAGGAGTACGGCGGCAGGCCGTGGTAGCGGGGGTACACGGTGTTCGCGTCGGGCACCTTGCTCTGCCACAGTTCGAGCCGCTCGGCGAGGGCGTCGGGCACGGTACGGGTCTTGGTGTCGCGCCAGTACTGGTTGTCGGCCCGCTTCGCGCCCCGGTAGTGCAGCACGAGGAACTCCCGTACGCCGTCCATGACGTGCGCCATCGAGCTGTTGTACTGGTCGCGCAGCGAGGCGTCCCAGTCGGCCGCCGGGTAGTACTTGACCAGCTGCTCGATCGCGTAGTGGATGAAGAAGATGCCGGTCGACTCCAGGGGCTCGACGAAGCCGCCGGCGAGCCCGACGGCCACGCAGTTGTTGACCCAGGCGCGGCGGCTGCGTCCGATGCGCATCCTGATGTGGTTGGCGGGCACGTCGACCGCCGCGGGGCCGACGAAGTCACGCAGGGTGCGCTCGGCCTCCTCGGGTTCGAGGTAGTCGCGGGCGTAGACGTAGCCGGTGCCGATCCGGCTGACCAGCGGGATCGTCCAGATCCACCCGGCGTCCTGCGCGGTGGCGGTGGTGCACGGCCGGATCGGGTCCTTGTCCATGTCCATGGGGACCTGCAGCGCGACCGCGCTGTCGTTGGGCAGGGTGTCCTGGTACGACACGAAGGGCTCGCCGAGCGCCTTGTTGAGCAGCAGCGCCCGGAACCCGGTGCAGTCGACGAAGAGGTCGCCGTCGACGCGCCCGTGCTCGGCGGTCTGCACATGCGTCACCCAGCCGCGCTCGTCCAGGCCGACGTCCTGCACGGTGTCGACGACGTGCCGCACTCCCCGGGCGGTGGCGTACCTGGTGAGGTACTTGGCCAGCAGATGCGCCTCGAAGTGGTAGGCGTAGGGGAACTGGGCGCCCTGGTACTCGGCGATCGTGGACGGCAGGTCGTCGGACTCGACGAACTCCTGTTCCAGCAGGCCTCCGTCGAGGTACCGCGGGCTGCGTCCGGCGTCGCACAGCGAGGCCATGACGAAGCAGTCCACGTCGAACCGGTCGGTGGTGGGGTGGCGCAGCCACCAGTCGGTGAGCGGGAAGCCCTTGACGGACCGCAGCTGCTCGAAGGGGTGGTAGAAGTGGTGGCCGGGCTCCCGCCAGTTCTCGAAGCGGACGGCGAGCTTGTACGTCGCGTTGCACGCGGGCATCCAGTCCCGCTCGGCGAGGCCGAGGAACTCGAAGAAGTGCCGGATGTCGCTGAAGGTCGCCTCGCCGACGCCGATGGTGCCGACGTCCGCGGACTCCACGAGCGTGACGGTCACCCGGTCGCCGAAGGCGGCGGTCAGGTAGGCGGCCGTCATCCAGCCCGCCGTGCCGCCGCCCACGATCACGACGTTGCGCACGGTGGCCGTGCCCCCGGCCCCGGGTATGTCGGTGTGCGTCATGTCCCACCCCAATCTCGGAAAGGTTGTCGGTCGTTCACCAGGTCACCGGCAGGCGCAGCACGCCGTACGCGGTCGACAGCACCCGGAAGGGCACGTCCTGGGCCGGGATGTCGAGGCGCAGCCGGGGGAAGCGGTCGAGCAGTGCCGTGAAGGCGATCCGCAGCTCCAGCCGGGCCAGTGCCGCGCCCAGGCAGTGGTGGACGCCGTGGCCGAAGGCGACATGGGCCACGGGGTCGCGTGCGAGGTCGAGGCGATCCGGCTCCTCGGTGAGCGCCGGGTCGCGGTTGGCCAGGGGGATGGAGCAGACGACGGTCTCCCCGGCCCGGACGAGCTGCCCGCCGACCGTCACGTCCTCCAGGGCCGTGCGCGGGGTGGGGGCGTGCGGCACGGACAGGTAGCGCAGGAGTTCGTCGAGGGCGCGGTCCAGTTCCGCCGGTTCGGCGCGCAGCCGCTCCAGCTGGTCGGGGTGCTGGAGCAGGGCCAGCGTGCCGAGGCCGATCATGCCGGAGATGTTGTCGAGGCCGGCGAGCATGAGGAGGACGCAGATGCCGCGCAGCTCCTTGTCGGTGAACTCGTCGCCGTAGTCGCGTACGAGCATGCCGAGGAAGCCGTCGTCGGGGTTCTTGCGGGCGCGGGTGATCAGCGCGCTGAGGTAGCGGGTGAAGGCGGTCCCGGCCGCGGCGCGTTCCTGGCGGCCCGCGGTCGCGAGGTGGGCGTGGCAGCGGCGCAGGAAGTCGGCCTGGTCGTCGCGGGGCACCCCGATGAGCTCGCAGAGCACCGGTCCGGGGACGGGGTCGGCGAAGTGCCGCACCAGGTCGGCGGGCGGCCCGACGCGTTCCATGGCGTCGAGGCGTTCGTGCACGATGGCCTGGATCCGGGGTTCGAGCCGGCGGGTGCGCCGCTGGGTGAACTCGGCGGTGAGCATCTTGCGCAGCCGGGTGTGCTCGGGCGGGTCGTAGTCCATGAGCTGGCCGATCGCCTCGTCCGGCCGCCAGTCGTCGCCTGAAGCCCCGGTGCGGGTGCCGAACCGGCGACGGGTGGAGAAGCGGACGTGGTCGCCGAGGACCTGGCGCACCTCGTGGTAGCCGGTGACGAGCCAGACGGGCCGGCCGTCGGCCCCCGGGTCGCCGTCGATCCGGGTTACGGGCCGCCCGGCGGTCAGGCGGCGCAGCTCGTCCGCCGGGTCGAAGCCGGTGCGGCGGATGTGGACGGGCGGGGACTGTGTGTCGTCGGCCATGGCTGCCGCCTCCTACCAGGCCACCGGCAGTGTTTCCACGCCGTAGATGCCGGACGGTGACTTGTAGCGCAGGTCCTCCACGGGCACCGCCAACCGCAGCCCGGGGAAGCGGTGCAGCAGCGCGTGGACGGCGGTCCGCAGGGTGAGCCTGGACAGCGGCGCGCCGAGGCAGTGGTGGATGCCGTGCCCGAAGGCCACGTGGCCCGCGTTCTCCCGGGTGATGTCGAAGGCGTCCTCGGCGTGCGGGCACCCGGACCGGTTGGCCCCGAGCAGCGAGCACAGCACCACGTCACCGGCCTTGACGACCTCCCCGGCCAGCGGCACGTCCACCAGGGCGGTGCGCGGCGAGGCGGTCGAGACGACCGAGGTGTAGCGGAGCATCTCCTCCACCGCCCGGTCGACGAGGTCGTCCCGCTCCCGCAGCAGGGCGAGCTGGTCGGGGTGCTGGAGCAGGGCGAGGACGCCGAGCGACAGGGTTCCGGTGACGTTCAGGATCGCGGGGGCCAGCAGGGTGGCCACGGTTCCCGCCAGCTCGGCGTCGCTCATGTCCATGCCGTGGTCGTGGATGAGCGCGCTGATCAGGTCGTCACCGCGGTGCCGGCGCCGGCTCCTGGCGAACTTGATCAGGTAGGCCATGTAGGCCTTGCCGGCCGCCATCCGCTGTTCCCTGGGGCGGTTGTCGCTGCGGCTGAGGTCGAGGTTGCGGGCCAGTTCGGCGTGGTCGTCGCGGGGGATGCCGAGCAGCACGCAGCCGACGAGGGCCGGGATGGGCTGGGCGAAGTGCCGGACGAGGTCGGCGGGTTGCCCGGCGCGTTCCAGGGCGTCCAGGTGGTCGTCCACGATCTTCTCGACCAGGGGCTCCAGGCGGCGCATCCGGCGCTGGGTGAACTCCGGTGCCTGCATCTTGCGCAGCCTGGTGTGCTCGGGCGGGTCGTACTGGAGCAGGTTGCCCTCCTGGATCAGGCGCCGGGAGTCGGCTTCGGTGTCCGCGGGAGGCCGGGTGCTGAAGCGTTCCGCGTCGCCGAGTACCGCGCGCACCGTGTCGGGGCCGACGGCGAGCCAGGTGCGCTCGGCGGTGTTGGCCGCGTCGATCAGGACGAGCGGGGTCTGCCGGCTCATCAGGCCCAGTTCGGGCAGGGGGTCGATCCCGTCGCGGCGCTCGTGGACGGGAACGTCCCGGGTGCCGGGGGGCTGCTCCGCTGGTGTGCGCTGGTCAGGCATCGGCCGGCTCCGTCCCGTCGAGTGCGGCGGTGATGACCCGCCCGATCTGTGCGGAGGGTTCCGGCTGGAAGATGTCGTAGTGCCCGACGGCGAGTTCGTGGGCGTGGATGTCCCCGGCGATGTAGGGCCGCCAGCTGTCGATCGCGGCCGGCACCGGCAGTTCCTCGGGCCGGTCCTCGGTGGCGACGAACAGCAGGAGGTCGCCCGGGTAGTGCGGCGGGGTGTGGTCGGGGGCGAAGTCGGCGGCGTTGCGGATGACCTTCTCCATGTTCTTGCGGAGGCGGTCGTCGACGCCCATGCGGACGGCCTCGATGTCGGCCGGCATGGCGCGTGCGCGGTCGTCGGGCACGTCCGGGCCGTCGCCGTCGGACGGCGGGCGTTCCTCGGAGGTGACGAACCGGCCGACGCCTCCGGGGTAGGCGTCGAGGATGCCGAGCAGCGCCACGTCCTCGTCCTGCTCGCGCAGGCGTGTGGCGATGGACTGGGCGAGCAGTCCGCCGAAGGAGGATCCGATGAGCTGGTAGGGGCCGGTGGGCTGGACGGTCCGGATCTGCAGCAGGTAGTCGGTGACCATCTCGTCGAAGCTGCGCGGCATGGGTTCCGGTCCGGCCAGGCCGCGGGCCTGCAGCCCGTAGACCGGCAGGTCCGTCGGCAGGTGCCGCAGCAGGGAGCGGTAGCCCCAGGCGAGGCCCATGGCGGGATGGACGCAGAACAGCGGGGGCCGGGTGCCTTCGGTGCGCAGCCGCAGCAGCACGCCGAGGTCGCCGGTGCCGCGGCCGGCGCGGCGGGTGCCGCTGATCCGGCCGGGGCCGTCGTCCCGGACCAGGAGCAGCCCGGCGGGGGTGCGCTTGGCGCGCCGGCCGGTGTGCAGCATCCTCTCGCCCTCGGGTCCGTAGGGGCAGGCGACGAAGCGTTCGCCGGTCGCGCCGGGGACGCCCGCGTATCCGCGGGCCAGGGCGGCTCCGGCGACGTACAGGTCGCCGACGGCTCCCTGGGGTACGGGGCGCAGGAAGTCGTCCAGTACGTAGGCGCGGGTGTTCCACACCGGTTCCGCGGACGGCGCCTCGCCCGGCCGGACGCGCAGGTCGAGCCAGGTCCCGGCGGTCTCCGGGGTGGCGTGGGCGCTGACCGGGACGGCGTCCGGCGGGAGCCCGAGGCGGGTCACCGGGGCGCCGGCGCCGTTCGCCGGGGCGGCGTCCGGCGGGAGGTCGAACCGGGCCGGTCCGCCGTCACCGCCGCCGCCCAGCAGCATGAGCTGCGGCCGGCCCGCGCCGCCGGCCTCCGTGCCGGGCCCGCCGTAGCGTACGCCGGCGCCGGCGCACAGCGCCGCGAGGAGCCGGGTCACCTGGGCTGCGGCGGGTGCCCGCGTGTCCAGGTCGGCGGGGCGGCCCGGGAGGACGGTCTGCATGCGGTACGCGGTGTGGTTGAGCAGGGTGCGGTGTTCGACGACGGTGCCGGCGGGGCTGCCGGTGCCGAGCACGAGCGCGGCCTGTCCGGGCTTCGGCGGCGTGAGGGGCGCCGGCTTCGGCGCCGTGTCGTCCACCGGGGCGGCGGCGTCCAGGGTCAGCAGCGGAACCGTGGTGTCCTCCGGCAGCAGGGCCGGGGTGGCCGTGGTACCGACGACGGCGGCGGGGCCGGTGCCGGGCAGGGCGGACTCCGCGTCCCGCAACGGGTGTTCCGGGTCGGCGAGGAGGCAGGCGGCGCCGGCTTTGAGGACGCCGAGCAGGGCGGTCACCTGGCCGGTGCCGGGCGGCACCGCCACGGCGACGGTGTCCTCCGCTCCGATGCCCTGCCGGGCCAGGCGATGGGCCAGACGGGCGGAGGCGGCGGAGAGTTCGCCGTAGGTGAGGGTGCCGTCGTCGTCGGTGACGGCGACCGCGTCGGGGCTCTGGGCCGTCCGCTCGGCCAGCAGCCCGAGGACGGTACGGCCGGGGAGTTCTGCCTCGGTGCCGTGGCCGGTCTCCAGCACCTGCCGCAGTTCGTCCTCGCCGAGGAGGACGTCGAAGCGGCCGAGGGGTGTCTCCGGGTCGGCCGCCGCCTGCTCCAGGACCCGTACGAGCCGCTCGGTGAGCGCGGTGACGGTCGACGCGTCGAACAGCTCGGTGGCGTAGCGGAGGTGTCCGTCGATGCCGTCGGGGTCGCCGTCGGGCCGGTGCCGTTCGGTCAGCCGGAAGGACAGGTCGAGTTCCGTGGTGGTGGCGCCCGTGTCCAGCCGGGTGGTGTGCAGGCCGGGCAGTTCCGACGCGTCCCACTCCTCGGTGCGGTCGTCGTGCACGTCCAGCCCGACCTGGAAGAGAGGGTGCCGGGCCGCGGAGGCGGGCGGCGCGAGGACGTCCACCAGGCGTTCGAACGGCACGTCCTCGTAGCCCTGTGCGTCCTGGACGGTTTCCCGGACCCGGTCGAGGAGTTCGAGGAAGGTGGGGTCGCCGGAGGTGTCGGTGCGCAGGACGAGCGGTCCGGCGAAGGGCCCCACCGCGCCTTCGAGGTCGCCCTCGGTGTCCCGGCGCGGCAGGAGGGTGCCGAGCGTGATGTCGGTGCCGGCGCCGAGGCGGGTGAGCAGCAGCGCGAGCGCGGCGTGCACCAGCATGGCGGCGGTCGTGCCGTCGGTTCCGGCCGCGGCCATCAGCCGCCGGTGTGTGTCGGGGTCGAGCCGTACCGGCACGGAGTCCGCGCGGTGGGAGGCCAGGACCGGCCGGGGCCGGTCGGTGGGCAGGGGGAGCTCGACGGGGGCCTCGGCGAGGGTGTCCTTCCAGTAGGCGAGCTGGTCGCTGACCAGGCTGTCGGGGTCCTGTTCACCGCACAGCAGTTCCCGCTCCCACAGCGCGTAGTCGGAGAACTGCAGGGGCAGCGGCGCCCGTTCGGGGGCCCGGCCCTCACGCCGCGCACGGTAGGCGGCCGCCAGGTCCCGTACGAGGATGTCGAGGGAGGCGTCGTCGGCGGCGATCCGGTGCACCACGAGCAGCAGGACGTGGTCGGTGTCACCGAGGCGGAACAGGTGCTGCTTCCAGGGCAGTTCGCGGGAGAGGTCGAAGCCGGCCGTGGCGTGCTCGGCGAGCAGGCCGGGCAGTTCCTCCTCGGTGGTGGGGGTGACGGCCGGTTCGGGCCGGGCGGCGTCGGCGTCCAGGATGTGCTGGTGCAGGTCGCCGCCCACGCGGGCGAAGGTGGTGCGCAGGATGTCGTGGCGGCGGGCGACGTCGCCGAGCGCGGCGCGCAGCGCGTCCGTGTCGAGATCGCCGCCCAGGCGCAGCGCGATGGTCGACTGGTAGGCGGCGGTGTCGCCGGTCAGCCGGCTCATCGCCCAGGCGCGCTGCTGGGCCGCGGTGGCGGGGATCTCGTCCGGGTCGTCGACGGGTTGCAGCACGGGGCGTGCCTTCGCCGTGAGCATGCGGGCCACGCCCCTGGGGGTGGACTCGCCGAACAGGCGCCGCATGCTCAGTTCGACGCCGAACTCCTCGCGGACCCGGGCGGCGAGCCGCATGGCCAGACCGGAGTCGCCTCCGAGGTCGAAGAAGTTGTCGTCGGCCCCTACCCGTTCGAGGCCGAGGATGTCGGCGAACAGGGCGCACAGCTTCTCCTCGGTCTCGCCCTGCGGGGCGACGTCGGAGACGCGTCCGGAGAAGTCGGGCGCGGGCAGCGCGGCCCGGTCAACCTTGCCGTTGCGGGTGAGCGGCAGGGCGTCCAGCAGGGTGACGGCGCTGGGCACCATGTAGTCGGGCAGGGAGCGCGCCGCGTGTTCGCGGACGTCGGCCAGGTCCGCCTCCGGGTCGGACGGGACGACGTAGGCGGTCAGGCGCCGGTCGCCGGGCCGGTCCTCGCGGGCGACGACGGCGGCCTGCCGCACCGCGGGGTGGGCGGTGAGGACGGCCTCGATCTCGCCGGGCTCGATCCGGAAGCCGCGGATCTTCACCTGGGTGTCGGCGCGTCCGTCGAAGCGGAGCAGTCCGTCGGGCGTCCAGTGGGCGAGGTCACCGGAGCGGTACATGCGGCTGCCGTCGGCGAACGGGCAGGCGACGAACCGCTCGGCGGTCTGGCCGGGCCGTCCGGTGTAGCCGCGGGCCACGCCCGTGCCCGCCACGTACACCTCGCCGGTCACGCCGGCGGGTACCGGCTTGAGGAAGGCGTCCAGGACGTAGACGCGGGTGTTGCCGACGGGCCGTCCGATGGGCGGCGGCTGGTCGCCGGGCGCGATCGGGCCGTCGAGGGGCGTGGCGGTGGCGATGACGGTGGTCTCGGTGGGGCCGTAGGTGTTGGAGACCCGGGCCCGGCCGGTCCAGCGTGCGGCCAGGTCCGCGGTGAGGAGTTCGGCGCCGAGGACCCAGGTGCGCACCCCGGGCACGTCGTCCGGGTCGAGTTCGGTCAGCAGGGAGGGCACGACACTGGCGGCGCTCACGCCGGCCGAGCTGATCATGCGGGTCAGGGCGGGGGTGTCGGTGCGCTCGTCCTCGGTGGCGATGGCGAGGGTGCCGCCGGCGGCCAGGGTGGTCGCGACGTCGAGGACGGCCGCGTCGAAGCTGAAGGAGGCGAACTGCAGGGCGGTGACGCCCTCGGAGACGTCGAGGACGGGCCGCATGGCCTCGGCGAGGTTCGCCACGCTGCGGTGGGCGACGGCCACGCCCTTGGGGCGGCCGGTCGAGCCGGAGGTGTAGATGACGTAGGCGAGCTGGTCCGGTTCGAGGGACGCGTGCGGCGCCTCGGCGGGCCGGTCCGCGAGGGCCTGCTCGGCCTTGTCCAGGAGGACGGCCTGTGCGGTGCCGAGCGGCACGCCGTCCAGTGTCTCGGCGGTGCCGAGGACGACGGCCGCCTCACTGTCGTCGATCATGTAGCCGAGCCGGTCGGACGGGTGGCGGGGGTCCAGCGGCACGAACGCGCCCTGCGCCTTCCACACGGCGAGGAGGGCGACGACCATGTCCGCCCCGCGCGGCAGGCACAGCCCCACCCGGGTCTCGCGGCCCACGCCGAGCCCGGTCAGGTACCCGGCGAGCCGGCCGGCGCGCTCGTCGAGTGCCCCGTACGACAGCTCTTCGTCGCCGCAGCGCACGGCCACGGTCCGAGGGGTGCGGGCGGCCCAGCTCTGGACGGCGTCGACCAGGGTGCCGGGCGGGACGGACCGGCCGGTGTCGTTCCACGCGTCGACGAGCAGCGACCGCTCCTCGGAGTCCAGGAGGTCGATGTCGGCCACCCGCCTCTGCGGGTCGGCGGCCATCTGTTCCAGCACCCGGACGACCCGGGCGAACACCGCGCGGGCGGTGTCGTCGTCGAACAGGTCGGGCCGGTAGTCGAGTTTGCAGTGCAGGCGGGTGCCCGGCGTCACGACGAGGGTGAGCGGGTAGTGCGAGGCGTCCTGGGCCATGCCCGACGGCCGCATGGTCAGCGCGCCCGGTGTGCCGGCGCCCTCCGGCGGGTGCGGGAAGCTCTCGTACAGGACCAGGGTGTCGAAGACCGAGCCGGGACCCGCGATCTTCTGGATCTCCAGCAGGCCGACGTGCTGGTGGCCGATCAGCCGGGCGTGGTGCTCCTGCAGCGCGGTCAGCATCTCGGCGACGGTGTGTCCACCGTCGAGGCGCACCCGCACCGGCAGCGTGTTGATGAGGAGACCCACCATCGACTCCACGCCCGGCAGGTCCGCGGGCCGGCCCGCCGCCGTGCTGCCGAACACCACGTCGGCCCGGCCGGCGAGGCGGGCCAGCACCAGCGCCCACGCGCCCTGGACGACCGTGTTCATGGTGACGCCGAGGCGGCGCGCCAGCCCGGCGAGGGACGCGGTGAGTTCCTCGGGCAGGTCGGCGACGATCCGCTCGGGCAGCACCGGGAGCCGGGTGGGGTCCGCCTTGGCCACCAGGGTCGGTTCGTCGGTTCCCGCCAGCTCGGTGCGCCAGGCCTCGCGGGCCGCCTCCTTGTCCTGCCGGTTCAGCCATGCCACGTACGAGCCGTACGACGCGGCCCGCTTCAGCCCGGAGGCGTCGCCGCCGGCCGCGTACACCTCGGACAGTTCGCCCAGCAGGACCGGCATGGACCAGCCGTCCATGAGGATGTGGTGGAACGTCATCACCAGGCGGTGCCGGTCCTCGCCGAGCCGGACCAGCAGCAGCCGCATCAGGGGCGGTACCGCCGTGTCGAAGCGCTGCGCGGTCTCGCTCTCGGCCAGCCGGCGCAGTTCCTCCTCCGCCTCGGCAGCGGTCAGCCCGCTGACGTCCTCCTCACGCCAGGGGACGGTCACCTCGCGCAGCACGACCTGCACCAACTGGGCGCCGCTGACGGGACGGAAGCAGGCCCGCAGCGCCGTGTGCCGGGCCACGAGCGCCTCCCAGGAGGCGCGCAGCCGGGCCGCGTCCAGGGGGCCGTCGATGTCCAGCGCGGACTGCACGGTGTAGACGTCGGGGCCCTCGTCGGCGAGAGCGGCGTGGAACAGCAGCCCCTCCTGCAACGGCGACAGCGGCCACACGTCCTCGACAAGGGATCGCGTCATCGCTCCTTCTCCTCAACGACGGTTGGTGCGGCAACGGTGGTGCTCAGGCCTGTGCCTAGCGGGGACGGTGTCCCTGGCCGAACGCCGCTTCGAGCTCCTCGATCTGGTGCTGTGCGAGGTCGAGCAGGGGGAAGTCGGACGGGGTGTGTCCGCCCGCGTCCTCGGACGTGGTGTGGTCGGCCAGGCCCCGCAGCACGGCCAGCCAGGTACGGCCCAGCCGGTCCGCGTCGGCCTCCCCCAGCAGCCGTCCGGCCCAGCTCAGCGTGATCTCCAGTTCGGGCCCGTCCGCGGTGTCCCGGACGACGGCGGCCGCCGCCACGGCGTGGGTCACCGGCAGGTCCGGGTCCACCGAGCCGCTGACCGCTCCGGCCAGCTGCCAGGGCCCCGCGGGGCCCGTGCTGCGGCCGGTGCTGAACCGGCCCAGGTAGTTGAAGCCGATCTGCGGTGCCGGAGCGGCTTGCAGGGCCGGTGCCGTGTCGGGGTTGAGGTGACGCAGCAACTCGTAACCGAGCCCGTCCCCCGGCACCGCCCGCACCTGCTCCTTGACCGCTTTCACCAAGCTACCGGCGGCCGGCCCACCGGCCATAGCCTCGTCCAACTGACCAACGGGCACCGTGAGCCGCACCGGATGCGAGCTGGTGAACCAGCCCACCGTGCGGGACAGGTCCACCCCGTCGACCGGCTCACGCCCGTGCCCCTCGATGTCCACCAGCACGCCCGGGGCCCGCCGCCAGTGCGCCACGGCGCCCGCGAGACCGGCGAGCAGCACCTCGTGCACCCCGCAGTGGAACGCGGCCGGCATCCGCTCCACCAGCACGGCCGCCTGCTCCGCCGGCACCGTCCACGAACGGTGGAGGAGGGTGGGCGCGGTGTCCACGGCCGGATCGAGGGGGCGACCGCCGACAGGGGGCTCCGCCTCCCCCAACAGGGCCTTCCACGCTTCGAGTTCGGCGATCCGTTCCTCGGACACCGCCTGTTCGGACAGCAGCTGCGACCAGCGCCGGAAGGATGTGCCGACGGGGTCCAGTACCGGGTCGCGTCCGTCGGCGACCGCCTCGCAGGCCGCCTGCAGGTCCGGCACCAGCACCCGCCAGGACACACCGTCCACGACCAAGTGATGGGCGACTATGACGAGTTGACCGGTCGTGCCGGGTCCGGAGTCGACCCACACCACCTGCATGTTCACGCCCGCCGCCGGATCCAGGCGCGTCAGGGCCTCCCGTGCGAGCTCCTCCGGCGATCCCGCTTCCACGCGGGCGACCAGCGCGGCGGCGTCCACCGAACCCGGCTCGCCCACCACGAGCTTCCGTTCGCCGGGCACCGCACGCGCCCGCAGCATGTCGTGCGTGTCCAGTACGGCTCGGAGACCTGCCGTGAGCACGTCCAGCCCGAGTCCGGCCGGTGCCCCCAGCACCACCCACTGAGCGAACCCCTGGCCGGTGACCCGCTCCCCCAGCGCGTGCATCACGGGGGTGAAGGCCAGCTCACCGACACCGACGTCCGCGACGTCCGTGCCCGCCTCGGTGGGCTGCACGACCTCGGCCAGCCGTTCCGGCGTCTTCTCCTCGAACACCTGACGCGGGGTCAGCGCCAGTCCGGCCCGGCGAGCTCGCGAGGCGAGCTGCATCGACATGATGGAGTCGCCGCCGAGTTCGAAGAAGCCGTCCTCGACACCCACCCGTTCCAGGCCCAGCACCTCGGCGAACAGCTCGCACAGCACCCGCTCGGTCTCCGTCCGCGGCTCACGGCCCGATACCCGGGCGGCGAAGTCGGGGGCGGGCAGCGCTGCCCGGTCCACCTTGCCGTGGGGCGTCAGCGGCAGCCGGTCGAGGGGGACGAACGCCGTGGGCACCATGTGCTCCGGCAGGCGGTCCGTCAGATGGGCCCGCAGCTCCTCCGTGTCGACCTCGCCCCGCGCGTCCGCGACGACATAGGCGACCAGGCGGTTCTCACCGGGCCGGTCCTTGCGGGCGACGACGACCGCCTGGGCGACCTCGGGGTGCCCGGCCAGAGTGGCTTCGATCTCGCCGGGTTCGATCCGGTGACCCCGGATCTTGACCTGGTCGTCGGAGCGCCCCACGAAGACCAGCTCGCCGTCGCCGGTCCACCGCACCACGTCCCCGGTGCGGTACATCCGCTCCCCGCTGCCGTACGGGCAGGCCACGAACCGCCCGGCCGACAGTCCGGCACGGCCCAGGTAGCCGCGCGCGAGCCCGGCCCCGGTGACGTACAGCTCGCCCGCCACGCCGACCGGTACGGGCAGCAGGAACTCGTCCAGGACGTACGCCCGGACGCCGGCGACCGGGCGGCCGATGGGCACCTGGTCACGGCCGCCCGGTGCGAGCGGGGTGCTCATCGCCGCGCAGACCGTCGTCTCGGTCGGCCCGTACGCGTTGACCATCCGCCGGTCCGCCGACCAGCGGTCCGCGAGCCCCGGCGGGCAGGCCTCGCCCGCCACGATCAGGGTCTGCAGTGTGTCCGGCAGCGCCTCCTCCGCGCCGAGCACGCTCGGCGGCACGGTGACATGGGTGGCCCGCGCCTGGCGCACTGCCTCCCCGAGCGACGTCCGCGGGGGCAGCTCCTCCGGGGGCGCCACCACCAGTGTGCCGCCCGACAGCAGGGCCATGCACAGCTCCGACACGGCGGCGTCGAAGCTGAGGGACGCGAACTGCAGCACCCGCGAGTCGTCCCGTACGGCGAACCGCGCGATCTGCTCCCGGGCCAGGTTCCCCAGCCCCGCGTGGCTCACCACGACGCCCTTGGGGCGTCCCGTCGAACCCGAGGTGTAGATGACGTAGGCCGCGTTGCCGGCCCGCAACGGCAGGGTCCGTTCGCCGTTCCCGACCGGCCCGCCGGCGTACTTCGCCACGGCTGCGGCGACCGCCGGGTCGTCCAGCACCGTCGGCCGGGCCGCCGTGTCCCCGGGGACGGCCCGCGCGGTCCGCCCGGTGCACAGGACCAGGCCGGGGTCGGAGTCCCGCAGGACGTACGCGATCCGCTCCGCCGGATAGTCCGCGTCGACGGGCACGAACACCCCGCCCGCCAGCGACACCGCCAGCAGGGAGACGACGGTGGCCACCGACCGTTCCGCCAGGACCGCGACCCGGCACTCCGGGCCGACCCCACGGTCGATGAGGAACCTCGCGAGCCGCCCGGCCTGATGCATCAACTCGGCGTAGGTAAGGGCCTGTTCGCCGGCGGTGACGGCGATCGCGTCCGGGGTGCGCCGCACCTGCCGTGCGAACAGCTCCGGAAGCGGCACGGCCTGGGCGGCCGCCCCGGTCCCGTTCCACTCCCGCACCACCAGCTCGCGGTCGGCCGCGTTCACGGCCTCCACCCGGCCGACGGGCCCCGACGGCTCGGCGACCATCTGCTCCAGCACCCGCACGAGCGTGGTGATCATGGCGTCGGCCCGGTCACGGTCGAAGAGGTCCGGCCGGTAGACGAAGTCGCCACGCATGCGGTCCCCGGGCGAGACGACGAAGGTCAGCGGGTAATGGCCCATGTCGTCCGGGGCGCCGATCGGACGGATCGCGAGCATGTCGGGGTCGGGGGCGCCCGCGGGGGCGTGCGGGTAGTTCTCGTACACGACCAGCGTGTCGAAGACGGCACCGGAGCCCGCGAGCCGCTGGATCTCCGCCAGTCCCAGGTGCTGGTGACCCAGCAGCCCGACCTGGCGTTCCTGGACGTCGGCGAGCAGCTCCGCGACCGGCCGCCCGGGGTCCAGGGACACCCGCACCGGAACCGTGTTGATGAACAGGCCGATGGCCGACTCCACGCCCGGCAGATCGGTGGGCCTGCCCGCCACCGTGGCACCGAACACGACGTCCGTACGGCCCGTCAGCCGCGCCAGGAGCAGCGCCCACGCGCCCTGCACCACCGTGTTCACGGTGAGTCCGTGCGTACGGGCCAGGTCCGTGACCGCCCGCGACAGTTTCTCCGGGAACTCGAACCGCACCCGGTCGGGCAGCACGGACTCGGCGCCCGAGTCGGCGGGGGCCACGAGTGTCGCCTCGTCGAGCCCGGCGAGTTCCGCCTGCCAGGCGGCGCGCGCGGCGTCCTTGTCCTGTCGGTGCAGCCACGCGAGATAGTCCCCGTAGGAGGCGGCCGGTGTCAGGGCCTCGCCGGTGTTCCCGCTCACGCGGGCGGCGTACGCCGCCGACAGGTCCTGGATCAGGATCGGCAGGGACCAGCCGTCCATGACGATGTGGTGACTGGTGAGGAGCAGCCGGTGCCGGTCCTCGGCGAGCCGGACCAGCAGCACCCCCAGCAGCGGCGCCCGCGTGACGTCGATCCGTTCGGCCTGTTCCTCGCCGGCCAGCCGCCGCAGTTCGGCGAGCGCGTCCTCCTCCGTACGGCCGGAGAGGTCGGCCTCGCGCCAGGGCAGCACCACGTCCCGGGCGACGACCTGCACGGCCGTGCCCGAGGCCAGGCGGTGGAAGCCGGCCCGCAGGACGGGGTGCCTGCGCAGCACCGTGTCCCATGCCGCGCGGAGGCTGGGCACGTCCAGCGGTCCGTCCAGGGCGAGCATCCGCTGTCCCTGGTAGAGGTCGGGGCCCCCGTCGTCGAAGGAGGCGTGGAACAGCATGCCTTCCTGCAGCGGCGACAGCGGCCACACCTCGGCCGGCGCAGGCACCGCGGCCTCCACCTCGTCCACGTCGTCCTGCGTCAGCGTGAGCAGCGGGAAGTCGGAGGGCGTGTGCCCGCCCGCGCCGGGGGAGGCGGTGTGGCCGGCCAGGCCACCCAGCATCTCCAGCCATGCGCGGCCCAGCCGCTCCGCGTCGGCCTCCGCCAGCAGCCGTTCCGGCCAGCTCAGAATGATCGTCAGCTCGGGCCCGTCGGCGGTGTCCCGCACGACCGCGCCCGCCTCCAGCGTGTGACCGGCGGGCAGGTCCGGGTCGACGGAGCCGCCGAGGGCCGACTCCCCGGCCGGCTGCCACGCGGTGACCGCGCCACCGGGTCCCCGGCCGCCGAACCGGCCCAGGTAGTTGAAGCCGACCTGGGAGGTGGGCGCGGTCCGCAGGACGGGGGCGGTCTCGGGGTTGAGGTGGCACAGCAGGTCGTATCCGAGTCCGTCCCCGGGGACCGCCCGCACCTGCTCCTTGACCGCCTTCAGCAGACGGCCGGCGGCCGGGCCGCCCGCCGGAACCTGCGGCAGCTCGCATCCGGTCACGTCCAGCCGGACGGGGTGGGAGCTGGTGAACCAGCCGACCGTGCGGGACAGGTCCATGCCGTCGCCCAGCGGCTCACGGCCATGCCCTTCGACGTCCACCAGGAGGCCGGTGGCGCCCTCCCCGTCCTGCCGCCAGTGCGCCACGGCGCCCGCGAGTCCGGCGAGCAGCACCTCGTGCACACCGCAGTGGAACGCGTCCGGGGTACGGCTCACCAGCGTCGCCGCGTGCTCCGGCGGGAGCGTCCAGGTACGGCGGCGCAGGGTGCGGGCGGTGTCGACGGCGGGGTCGAGGGGGCGGCCGGCCAGGGGGGCTTCCGGTTCGCCCAACAGGGCTTTCCAGGCGTCGAGTTCGGCGATGCGCTCCTCGGCGGTGGACTGTTCGGACAGCAGCTGCGACCAGCGCCGGAAGGATGTGCCGACGGGGTCCAGTACCGGGTCGCGTCCGTCGGCGACCGCCTCGCAGGCCGCCTGGAGGTCCGGCAGCAACACCCGCCAGGACACGCCGTCCACGACCAGGTGATGCACCACCACGATCAGACGGCCGACCTCGTCCGGCCCCGCGTCCACCCACACGACCTGCACGTTCACACCCGACACCGGGTCCAGTCGGCCTGCCGCCTCGCGGGCCAGCTCGTCCACGTCCGTCGCCGCGGCCGCCACGCGGGTCACGAGTCCGGCCGTGTCCACCGTGCCCGGCTCACCGACCACGAGCTTCAGCTCGTCGGGCACCGCACGGGCCCGCAGCATGTCGTGCGTGTCCAGTACGGCTCGGAGACCGGCCGTGAGCACGTCCAGCCGGAGCCCGGCCGGCGCTCCCACGGTCATCCACTGGGCGAACCCCGGACGCACCGCCTCCTCGCCCAGCGCCAGCATCGCCGGGGTCCACGCCACCTCACCGGTTCCCACGTCTTCCGGGCGTGTCTCCGGCTGAACTGGTTCCGTGACGGTCGCGAGTCGTTCCGGCGTCTTCTGCTCGAAGACCTGACGCGGGGTGAGGGACAGTCCGGCGCGGCGGGCCCGTGAGGCGAGCTGCATCGAGCTGATGGAGTCGCCGCCCAGAGCGAAGAAACTGTCGTCCACACCGACCCGGTCGAGGCCCAGCACCTCGGCGAACAGCTCGCACAGCACCCGCTCGGTCTCGGTGCGCGGCTCACGGCCGGAGGTACGTGAGGCGAAGTCGGGGGCGGGGAGTGCGGCCCGGTCGACCTTGCCGTTGGGGGTCAGCGGCAGCTCGTCCAGTACGAGTACGGCTGCCGGCACCATGAACTCCGGGAGCCGGCCGGACAGATACGTCCGCAGCTCCTCCGGATCGACCTCGCCCCGCACGTTCGCGACGACGTAGCCGACGAGCCGCTTGTCACCGGTCTCCTCCGACTCCCGCGCGGTGACTACGGCCTGGGCGACGGTCTGGTGTCCGGCCAGGGCGGCTTCGATCTCGCCCAGCTCGACCCGGAACCCACGGACCTTGACCTGGGCGTCCGCACGTCCCGCGAACAGCAACTCACCGTCCGGCGTCCAACGCGCCAGGTCCCCCGTGCGGTACATACGCTCACCAGGCACATACGGGCACGCGACGAACCGCTCCCCAGTGTGGCCGGGTCGGCCGACATAGCCACGGGCCACCCCCGGACCCGCCAGATACAACTCACCCGTCACACCCGGAGGCACCGGCCGCAGGAAATCGTCCAGCACGAACGTCCGCACATTCGCCAGCGGACGCCCGATGGACGGAGCCTCGTCCGACGCCCCGATCGCGGCATCCACCGGACCGGCCGTCGCCATGACGGTCGCCTCGGTCGGCCCGTAGGTGTTCCACAGCCGGGCCCGCCCAGCCCACCGACTCGCCAACCCCGCCGTCAGCAAC
>NZ_JANUQM010000023.1 GCF_030386795.1 Streptomyces sp. S.PNR 29 | reverse complement strand
CACCTACTACCAACCAGAACACCGCCACCGCATCCCCCTCCCCACCCACCCCCTCAACCCCAAACACCACTGGATCAACAAAACCACCCCGCGGACCGCTCCACCGGCTCCCGCTCCCCGTCCGCATCCTCTGCTGGACAGGCTGCTGGTGCGGACGATGGGGCAGTGCGTCTTTCTCACCGAGTTCGCCTCGGACCGGCACTGGGTTCTGTCCGAGCACAAACTGCTCGGCGAGGCGATCGTGCCGGGGACGACCTATCTCGAAATGGGCCGCGCCGCCGCGCAGATCCTCCTGGGGCGGCCTGCCACCGAGATCCGTGAGGTCGCCTTCCTCCGTCCGCTGCTGGTGCAGGAGGGCACATCCCGCACCGTGCACACCACGGTGAGAGAAGTCGGTGACGGGCTGGCCGAGTTCACCGTCGCGAGCCAGGAGCCGGGGGACGGCTCATGGACGATGCACGTCCAGGGGACGGTGAGCGTGCTGCCTCTTCCGGAGACACCGCCGAAGCAGGACGTGGCGGCGCTGCGGGCTCAGTGCGTGCTGGACACCGTGGACACCGAAGCTCATCAGGCCGAGCACAGAACCATGGAGTTCGGTCACCGGTGGCAGGGAAGTCTGCGGACGGTGCGGGTGGGCGTGCGCTGTGCGCTCGGTGAGCTGGACCTCCCCGAGCAGTACGCGTCCGAGTGCCGGGACCACGCCCTGCACCCGGCCCTGCTCGACCTGGCCACCGGATTCGGCGGCTTCGCGGTGCTGCAGAGCGCCGACGACTCCCGACGGGCGCGCGACGACCGTGGCTTCTTCCTGCCCATCGCCTACGAGTCGCTGCGCATTCACACCGGGCTCCCGCGGCGTGGGATCAGCTTCATCCGACCGCACGCGGACTACGACGGCGACGGCGAGGTACGCAAGACCGACGTCCTGATCTGCGACGAGTCGGGATCGGTCGCCGTCGAGATCACCGGATTCACCGTCAAGCGCGTCGCCGACGCCCAGCGCACGGTGGCCCGACTGCGTCCGCACTCCCGCCACCACGCCCTTCGATGGGTCCCGTCACCCGCGCCCGCCGGGGAGCCGGCGTCGCTCCGCCGCATGCTGCTGGTCGGCGAGGAGCACAGTACGGTCGGACGGATCGGCGATGCCCTGCGCGCACGCGGCATGGACGTCACCGAGGTGACGCTTGCCGAGTCCTGGGCGGCGGTGGCCGCGGGCCGCTACCGCGTACCGCCGACACCCGACGGGTTCGGCCGGCTGCTCGACGCGCTCGGCGACACGCTGCCCGACGAGGTCGTGCACGTCGCCGGGCCGGTGAACCCGCGCGTGCGTGACGAACCGGAGGTCCTGGAGCAGCACCTCTCCCAGGGCGTCCACAGCCTGTTCCATCTGCTCCAGTGCCTCTCGGGGCGCAATGCCGTGCCGGACATGCTCAGTGTCGTCGCCCCGTCCGTCGCCCGGGTGACGGGCCGGGAAGGCGCGACGGCGGCCGTGCACGCCACGCTGTTCGGCCTCGCCAAGGTGGCGGCCCTGGAGAACGACGAGGTGAGTCCGCTCTGCGTCGACGTCTCGGAGGACACCAGCGCTGACGCCGTGTGCGACGAGTTGCTCGGCCCGCGTGCCTCCGCGACCGTGGCCCTGCGCGGCGGAGTCCGTCATGTGGCCGAGCTGGTTCCCGTACAGCTGACGAGGCGCCCCGACACGCCACGCGTGCATGCGGGTGACGTCTTCCTCATCACCGGTGGGCTCGGTGGTCTCGGTCTGGCCGTCGCCCGTCATCTCAGCCGCACCGTCCCAGGTGTACGGCTCGCCCTGGTGGGCCGCACCGGACTGCCGCCGCGGGAGCGGTGGGACGAGGTCGCCGAACCCGGACTGCGGCGGCGGGTCGAGATCCTGCGCGAGCTGGCGGACAGCGGAGCGCAGGTGCGCGCCTACCGCGGCGACGTCGTGGATCCGGCGCAGATGACGGAGGTGGTACGGCTCGTCACGAGCGAACTCGGACGGATCGACTACGTGGTGCACGCGGCCGGTGTAGCCGGTGACGGTTTCCTCTTCCGCAAGGACCCCGAGACCTTCCGGCGCACCCTGGCGCCCAAGGTGCTCGGCACCGCGGTACTGGACATGGTCACCCGGGACGCCCCGCCCAAGCTCATGATCAATTTCGGGTCGACGGTCTCGGTCTTCGGAGCGGCGGGCCAGGGCGATTACACCGCGGCGAACAGCTACCTCGACCACTTCGCCGACGAGCGAACGGCGCTCGGTCGTCGTACCGTGACGATCGGCTGGAGCGACTGGCTCGACGTCGGTATGGCCTTCGACCACGGGGTGCAGCGGGACCAGGGCTTCTTCCGCTCGCTTCCCGTCGAGGACGCGCTGGGCAGTTTCGAGGAGATCCTCACCTCGTCGGACACCTCGGTGATCGTGGGAGAGATCAACTATCCGCGGCTCGCCGGCCCCGACGGCGCACTCGCGGGGCTGGTGGACCGCGGTCACCTCGTCCTGTCCGAACCGATTCGCCGGGCCGTCGCGTCCGCCCGGGGCTCCGCGGCCCGTCCGACGGACATCGCGCAGCACGCGGACGACTCCACTGCGCTCAGGCTCCTCGGCAGGGAAAAAGGCGGGTACAGCGAAACCGAGCGCGCGCTCGCCCGCATCTGGGCCAAGGAGCTCGGCCTCAGCGAGCTGAACGTGAACGACAGTTCCTTCGCGCTGGGCGTGGATTCGCTGGCGGCGCTGCGACTGGCACAGAGAATCCAGAAGGTCCTGCAGATCCGGGTGTCGATGGCGGATCTCTACGCGCACGTGACGATCGCGGAACTGGCCAAGCACCTTGACCGCGAAAACGCCTGAGCCACTGACGATTCCCTCCCACGAGAAAGGCGGTACGGCGTGAGCATGCGCACAGTAGGGGTGATCGGTGCCGGAACCATCGGCCGGGGCGTCGCCCAGTGCTTCGCCCACACGGGCGTCGAGGTGGTCCTCGTCGATGTGTCACAAAGCCAGCTCGACAGCGCGATGGCCCAGGTGAGGCGTGATCTGCTGGTCAACGACATGCTCGGCGTGAGCGCACTGAAGGACGACGTCGACACCGTCCTGGCCCGTATCCGTTGCGGCACCGATCTGTCGCCGCTGGCCGACGTCGACTTCGTGGTGGAGAACGTCACCGAGAACTGGTCGGTGAAGCGCGAGGTGTACGAGCAGATCGACACGCTCTGCCGTCCCGGGGTGATCTTCGCTGTGAACACGTCCGCGGTTCCGATCACCCGGGTCGGCTCGGTGACCCGGCGCCCCGCCGAGGTCATCGGACTGCACTTCATGAACCCCGTGCCCCAGATGGCCACGGTCGAGGTCGTCAGGGGACATTTCACCTCGGACGACACGCTCGGCACCGCCCTGGAACTGCTCGATGAGCTCGGCAAGGAAGGCATCGTGGTCGAGGACGCCCCGGGCTTCGTGACCAACCGGGTGCTGATGCCGACCATCAACGAGGCGATCTTCTGCGTCCAGGACGGGGTCGCGTCGGCGGAGGACGTCGACAAGATGTTCAGGGGTTGCTTCGGCCACAAGATGGGCCCGCTGGAAACCGCCGACCTCATCGGTCTCGACACGATCCTGAACTCGATCACGGTCCTGTACGAGAGCTTCCGGGACACCAAGTACCGGCCGGCGCCGCTCCTGCAGAAGATGGTCGACGCCGGGCTGCTGGGGCGGAAGACAGGACGCGGCTTCTACGTCTACTGACACCATTCATCGCAGAGGAGAGCCGAACATGACGCACGACGACGCTCGACAGCGCATCCGGGAGTTCCTGGCCCCCCAGCTGGCAGGCCAGCCCCTCGCGGACAGCGACGACTTCTTCGCCCTCGGGTACGTCAACTCCCTCTTCGCCATGCAGCTCGCGCTCTTCGTGGAAAAGGACTTCGGTCTGACCCTGGGGCCCGGAGACATGGACTTCGACAATTTCCGCACGGTGGACGGCCTCGTCCGCCTCGTCACCTCGAAGACCGGCGTCTAAGTCCTGTCCGGCGTGCGTGGCGGCCCTACGGCTGCCATGCCCGCCGTCTTCGTTCACTCCCATCGGCGAGGAGTACCCGCGTGACGCATGCGACCCCCCGACAGACCCGTCCGGAGGCGGCCGGCACCACCGTCGTTCGCACTCATGTCGACCTGCACACCCCGCTGCCCGAAGCACTGGCACCGGAGATCGAGCGCCGTCTCTACTTCGTGTCACCGGACATCACCGGTTTCGAACTCGTCCGGGCCGAGGGCGAAGTCCACGGCGTGGCACTGGTCACCAACGGCTCCCCCGCCCGCGATGTGCTGGCCGAGAAGGTCAACTACATGGTGGACAACGACGTCCGCACGCAGTGGGTGACCCCTCCCAAGGCCATCTGGACCTCACCGCATCAACGCTCCCCACAGGACGGAGTGTTCGAGCAACTCCTGGAGAACGGCGCCGTGAGCGAGGCGGGCGAGGGCCAGGTCGCCGTCGGTGAGCCCCTGCTGTCCCTCCTGGCGTACTTCGACGCCGCCGTGCGCGAGATCCTGGCGAGGGACTTCGCCGCGGTGGAATACCGGTACCCCACGCTCATCAGCACCGCGGCACTGCAGACCTCCGGCTACTTCAAGTCCTTTCCGCAGCATCTGATGTTCGTCAGCCGGCTGCGCAACGACATCGACGTGTACCGCGCCTTCCAGACGACGTACGCCGACACAGGTGTCGACCCCACCGTGCTGGACCACTGCGGCAACGTGGACTACTGCCTGCCGCCCACCATGTGCTACCACACGTTCCACCAGTACAAGGGGCGGACCCTGGACCCGGGCAGGCTGCACGTCGTCACCGCCCGGGGGAAGTCCTTCCGCTTCGAGGCCGCCTACGCCGCCGCTCTGGAACGGCTGTGGGACTTCACCATCCGGGAAATCGTGTTCATGGGGTCACGGGAGGAGGTTCTGAGCGCCCGCGAGCTCTTCATGCGCAAGGTCTTCGCCTACATCGAGGAGCTCGGGCTGAGCGGCTTCTGCGCGGTGGGCAACGACCCGTTCTTCTGTGGCACGGACACCTCCGGGCGGATCTGGTCCCAGCGCCTGCTGGAGCTCAAGTACGAACTGCAGCTCCCTGTCGCCCCCGACCGCACTGTGGCCGTCGGGTCCTTCAACTTCCACGACGATCTGTTCGGGCAGGCCTTCGGCATCGAGCACGGTGACGAGGGACCGGTCCGGAGCGGGTGCGTCGGATTCGGGCTGGAGCGCCTCGTCTACGCCTTCCTGTGTCAGTACGGCGTCGTCCCCGAGAACTGGCCGGCTCCGGTGCGCGCCGGTACCGGACGGTGAGGCAGGCAGGGTCGTGAACGAAGCCACGCACGCGCGTCCGGTCCCAGGCGACGCCCTCCCCGACGACGTTCCCGCCGCGCAGAGGGTCGCCACGGGCCGTGCCCCGCGCACGCCGGAGGAGGAGCTGCTCTGCGCCCTGTTCTCCCAGGTGCTGGGAGTGGACCGGGTCACCATCGACGACTCGTTCTTCCAGCTGGGTGGTCACTCGCTGCTGGCGACCAGACTGTCCGCCCGTATCCGCACCGCGCTGGGCACCGAGGTACCGTTGCGCACCATCTTCGAGTCTCCGACGGTCGCCTCTCTCACGGAGCACCTGAAGCGAGGCGAAGGAGACGGCCGCCCCCGTCTGCGGCGGATGGACCGGCCGCTGGAGATCCCCCTCTCACACACCCAGCGCCGGCTGTGGTTCCTCAACCGGTTGCACGGTTCGGCCGCCAACTACAACATGCCCATGGCCTACCGGATCCTGGGGAAGCTGAACGTCTCGGCGTTGCGTGACGCGCTCGCCGACCTGGTCCACCGGCACGAGAGCCTGCGCACCGCCTACCCGGACTGGGACGGCCACCCGCAGCAGGTGGTGCTGGAACCCGACGAGGTGCCGGTGGAGCTGCCGACCGAGGTGGTCACCCCGGCGGAACTGCCCCGGGCTCTTGCCGCCGAGGCCGGTTACGCCTTCGACCTCACCGCCGAGACGGCGTTGCGCTCCCGGCTGTTCCGCCTGGCCGAGGACGAACACGTGCTGCTGCTGACCGTGCATCACATCGCCTGTGACGGCTGGTCCATGGTGCCGCTCGCCCGGGATCTCGGGTTCGCCTACGCCGCCCGGTGCCGCGGCCGGCGGCCGGACGGGCCCGAACTGCCTGTGCAGTACGTCGACTACACGCTCTGGCAGCGCGAGCTGTTGGGCGACGCGGAGGACCCGAACAGCCTGCTGAGCCGGCAGGGCCGGTTCTGGCGGCGTGAGCTGGCGGGTATGCCGGACCGGCTGAGCATCGATGTGACGGCTCAGCGGCCGCTCACCCCCTCGTACCGGGGCGGCCGGACCGTGGCACGGGTTCCGGCACGGACCCATCGCGCGCTCCAGAAGGTGGCCCGCGAGACCGGAACCAGCGTCTTCATGGCCGTCCAGGCCGCGCTCGCGGCGCTGCTCACCCGGCGGGGAGCGGGCACGGACATCGCCATCGGCATCCCTGTGGCCGGGCGTGCGGATCCCCACCTGGACGACGTCGTGGGGTTCTTCGTCAACACCCTCGTGCTGCGGACGCGGACGGACGGCGACCCGACGTTCCGGGAACTGCTCCGCCGGGTGCGCGGCACCGATCTGGCGGCCTTCGCCCACCAGGACGTTCCGTTCGATCATGTCGTCCAGTCGCTCAATCCGGCCCGCTCCGCGGCCTGGCACCCGCTGATCCAGGTCATGCTCGCCTTCCAGAGCAACGACGCCGCCGAACTGCTCCTGCCCGGACTCGACGTACGGCCCGAACCCGTCGAGGAGGGAATCACCCGCTTCGACCTTCGTTTCGAACTCTTCGAACGGTTCACGCAGGACCGGCGGCCGGCGGGGATCGACGCGAACCTCACGTTCGCCCTGGACCTGTACACACCGGAGCAGGCCGAGCAGCTCATGCGGGACTTCCTGGCCGTGCTCGACGCCGCGGCGTCGCCGGACCGGCGCCTGAGCGGGCTGGACGGGACGGGTGCCTCCCGAGCGGCGGCCCCGGGCACCGGGAGGAGTCCGGCCGCCGCGCGGACGCTCACGCCCGGCACCGCACAGGGGGAGCCGAGCGTGGCCTTCGTCTGTTCGCCGTACGGGCAGCAGTGGGTCGGCATGGGGCGGACCCTGTTCCGCACCGAGCCGGACTTCCGCGCCGCACTGGAGGAGTGCGACGCCCTGCTCTCCCGCCACACCGGATGGTCGCTGATCCACGAGCTGTTCCTCGACGAACCGGACGCGAGGACCGGTGACGTCGGGGTCATGCAGCCCATCGTCTTCGCCGTCCAGGTGGGCATCGCGCGGTGGCTGGAGGCGGCGGGCGTGAAGCCCGGCGCTGTCGCCGGTCACAGCGTGGGGGAAATCGCGGCCTGCGCCATCGCCGGCATTCTGGATCTGCCCGACGCCGTGCGCGTCGTCCACCATTACAGCGATCAGCAGCGCCGGGTGGCCGGCCCCGACAGCGGTATGGCGGTGGTGGAACTCAGCGCGCACGACCTCTCGCCGCACCTTCGGCCCTACGGCGGGACGGTGTCCGTCGCGGGCATGAACGGACCGCGGACGACGGTGCTGGCCGGCGACCGGCGCACGCTTGAGACGTTCGTCGCCGAACTGCAGGACCGCAACGTGCTGTCGGCGATGGTCCGCGTCGACCTTCCGGCACACAGCGCGGCAATCGAACCGATCACGGCCGACCTGGAGCGAGCCATCGGGACGCTCACGCCCAGACCGGGCCGGATCATGATGGCTTCCTCGGTCACGGGACGCGTGCTGGACTGGCAGCAGGTCACGGCCCGTTACTTCGTGCGCAATCTGCGGCAGCCCGTCCTCCTCGCTCAGGCCACCGACTGTCTCCTGTCCGAGCACCAGGTGCTGGTCGAGATCAGCGCCCATCCGGTTCTGGCCCCGGCCCTGCAGCAGTCGGTGGACGACAGCGGCGGTGGAGCCATCGTGCTCACGACCATGCGCCGCGGGGAGGACGATCGCCTCGGCCTGTTCGAGGCGATCGATGCGCTGGAGCGGCTCGGGACGAAGGTCTCTCCTACCCACCAGTCCGACAAGAGCGCAGGTAAGCGAGGTTGAGGCCGTGCAGTCCGACGTCGAGATCAAGTTCTCCGGATCGCGATCGGGTGAGGGACCGCTCACCTGGGGACAGCGCGCCATGGTGGAGGCCATGGCGCGCAACCGGCAGACGTGGAACATCGCCTGCGCACTCGATCTCACGCACCGGCACCTCGACGCGTCGACGGTTCTGGCTTCGCTGGGGACGGTGATCGCCAGGAACGAGTCGCTCCGTACGCTGGTCCGGGTCGTGGACGGAGAGCCGCGGCAGTGCGTGGTGGATTCCGGGACGCTACCGGTGACCACGGTTCTGTGTTCCGCGGCCGAGGCGAGGGACCACGCCGAGCGGCTGATCGACGAGAGAAACCGGCGTCCTTTCCGCCTCGACGCGGAATGGCCGGTGCGTATCACTCTCGTGATCGCGGAGGATCGCGTCCGCTATGTGGTTTTCGTCTTCTCTCACGTCGCCGTGGACAACATGGGCATGCTGTTGGCCCGGGAGGACCTGAGCCATGTGCTCACGACCGGCTCGCCCGCCTGGGAGCCCGGGCTGCAGCCCTTGGACATCGCGCGGCACGAGAGCACCAAGGGGCGGTCGATCACGGACCGTGCGGTGCGGTACTGGACCGAACAGCTTCGGCGGATACCGCCGACGACACTCACGCCGGTGGGCCCCGCCCACGAGCCGAGGATCCAGCAGGCGACCCTCACCTCGTCGGCCGTGCGGGCCGCCGTCGAGCGGTTGGCCGCACGGCATCGCACCACGTCCACCACGCTGCTCATGTCCGCGGCCGCGATGGTGCTGGGGGCGTGGACCGGACACCCGGCCGTCGCGATGAATGTGCAGGTCGGGAACCGCTTCAAGTCCGCGTATCGACGGACCGTGGGAAATCTGGTCCAGCTCGGGCTCTTCGTGCTCGATCTGCCCCCCAAGTCGCGTTTCAACGACATCGTCCCGGCCGCGAAGGCTTCGGCGTTGCTCACCTACCGGTACGGCTACTACGAGCTGGCCGCCCTCGACCGCGCCAGGAGCCGGGTCAACGCGGAGCGGGGGGCCGTCATCAATCCGTTGTGCTGTTTCAACGCGATCGACGCGCGACTCGACGACGGGGACGTGTCCGGCGAGGTGCCGGATCACCTCATCAGGGCACGCCTGACGGAGTCCGAGCTGACCTGGGACGACGACCCGCACCAGGCGCGCTGCCACTTCTGCCTCAGGACCGTCGATCCGAACGGAGAGGTCCATCGCCTCTCGCTCGCCGCGGACACGCGGTACCTGCCTCCCGACCGCATCGAGGCGTTCCTGCGCGAGATGGAGCACGTCCTGGTCGAAGCCGCCGTCACCGGCCGGTGATTCCGCCCGGGGTGCGTCGGGTCCCGGGTCACGTGCGGGCCGCGTGTACCACGTAGGTGAGCAGTTCCGGTGGCAGCAGGGGAGAGTAGTCGACGGTCGACACCAGGCCGCGGTCGTCCAGGAGGGAGCGTACGGCGGACAGCCGGCCGTCGATGTCCTGCACTTCCAGGATCACCTGATCGATCCTCGGCCAGTGCTCGGCGTCGATGCCCAGGAGGACGTCCATCTCGGATCCCTCCACATCGACTTCCAGCAGGTCCAGTCTGGGCCGGTCACCGAGGAAGCTGGAGAGCCGCTCGACCGACGCACGCACCTCGTACCCCGTGTGTTTGCGTTCGATGACGTCCGCGCCTTCGATGGGCGCGAGCACGGACTTCTGGAATTCCTTCTCGGCGGGATACCGAGTGGCGTTTCCCGGGATCAAGGGATAGTAGGTGAAGGGCACATCGGACTCCCGCTCACGTCCGAGCGCACAGCTCTCCACGGTGACGCCCGAGAGACGGTGCAGTTCAAGATTGCGGCGGAGCACCCGCAAGGACTCGGGAATCGGCTCGAAGGCCAGGATCTCCGCGTCGGGCCACTGCCGTTTCACGAAGAGGGAGAACAGTCCGATGTTCGCTCCCACGTCGACCACAAAGGCGTCCGGCGGAAGCTGCACCTTCCCGTAGCAGCCCTGCAGAAATATCTCCTCGTACTGGAACCATGCCTCGTCGGGGCTCTGTGCGTAGCACCGCAGCCCGTCTCCGAAATCCACCAATTCAATGTCTGACATGCAACCCATCTCCTGAATTCCACGGTTCTGACGAGTCGGACGGTGTGCGCCCGGAACCGTCGTCCACGACGCGCCCGTGGCACGCGGCGGCGGGACCGGGGGCGCCGTCACACAGGATGTAGCGGGCGGGTGCCATGGCGTTCAGGCGACCGGGGAGGGCCTTCATGCACGCCTGGTGGGCCGTCCGAGCCGAGGCCGCCGTGCTGCCTGCACGCACATGGGCGACGAGCTGCCGGCCGGTGTCACAGGACACATGGGCCCTGCCCGCTCCGAAGACGTCGTCCAGCAGGCGCTGCACTTCGCTCAGTTGGATCCAGCAGGAGTCCACCAGTACCCAGTCCGCGCCGCGGTCGACGGTGCGCAGCGCGACCGCCTCCGTCACCTCTTCGGCGCTCAGATCCCGCAGCGAAGCCTTCAGGACCAGCCGTTCGACCGCCCTCAACAACGCTTCGGTCTCCGCTCGGGAGAGATGACCGGGGTGACCGCCCCACAGACGCAGCACCACGTGGTCGGTGGCGTCGAAGCATTCGAACCGGACCGGGGCCTCGGTGGTGACGCCCCTGGGCTCCCAGGTCAGCCCGGAGGGGACGTCCTGCACGGAATGCGCCGCGGCGGAGTAGTAATTGAACACCGGGTCGAAGCAGAAGACGACCCCTCGCTCTTCCTGAACGCGCGCGGCAATGGCCTGGCGCAGCTGCGCGTCGTACGCTCCGCGCATCCCCGCCCTGATCGTCGCCGCCCATGACCGCCGGACGAGCTCGTCGAAGCCGGCACCGGCCACCCGGACGGTCATGGGAGTGACCTGTGCGAGCGTTCCCACGTAGTCGGACAGCCGGGGGCCACTGCGGTTCGCGGCCATGGCCGTGAGAGCGGTCTCGGCGTACCCCGTACGGCGTGACAGGACCGCCGACACGGCAGCGAGGAGGACACTCGGCCTGCTGAGCCCGGTGCGCCTGGACAGCCGGGTGACGCCGATCGCCAGCGCACGGGAGTGCAGCTTGCCCATGAGCGGCGTGCCGGCCTCGGCCGTTCGCTCTATGGGGTAGGGACTGGGGGGTACGCGTCTGAGCCACTCCTCCCAGTTCCTCAGAGCCGCGGCCGCGCTGCCGGCGGCTTCACCGGTCCGCTCGTCCGCCGCCCGTTCCAGTGGCTGGTAGGGCGGAGCGCCCCCGGACGGTGTCCTCGGCGAACGCAGCAGCACGGCGAGCTCGTCGCCCACGACCGCCGCCGCCTGATAGTCGACCGCCGCATGAGCGATCTCGACGATCCCCGCGATGACGCTGTCTCCGCGCAGGGCGAGCGCGATGTGCAGCGGGAGCTCCGTGTGGTCGTAGAGACGTGGCAGCCGGCTCACCACGTAGGCCCTGAGTGCCTCGTCGAGCTCGGTCCGGCTCACCTCCGCCGCGGCCGCCTGCCGGGGCAGCGAGCACAGGTGGACGCCGAGGCGACCCGAACCGACCACGTGCTGCACCGGCGAGGGGAATTCGGGGTAGACGGTGCGCAGCACCTCATGGCGTTCGACGAGTCTCGCCAGGGCCGACAGCACATGCGCCAGCTTCTGTCCGTTGCGGGGCAGTGCGAGAGTGACGGGCACCCATACATCGGGGGAATCCGGCTGTTGGCCGTACCACTGGAGGATGTCGGTCTGCCCGAAGGTGGCAGGCCCCTTCGCCGTCCGCGAACCGGAGAACGGCACCTGCCGCACCTCACGGCGAACCAGGTCGATCACTGTGTCCTCCTCGCGGTGGCCGCTCAGCCGGTCGCGGCCGGCCCCTGTGCGTCTGCCGTGACGGGGCGGTCCCAGTGCGCTTCGTGCGTGGCTTGTTCGTCGTGGAAGCGGTCCATACGTCCGATGGGTTGGCCGGGACGCCAACTGAGCCCAGGAATGTGGGAGTTGACCTGCTCGCCGTCTTCCCTGAGCACCGATGCCGCCGGGTGGGCCATGTGCAGCAGCCAGTCGTCGTACGCGTCGAAGGCGCAGTGGAAGTCCATGCGGTAGGCGAAGTCGTTGTCCTCACCGCCCCAGCCCTCGTAGCGCTCGTCCATTCCCCCGATGCGGTGAAACGCGCTCGCCCGGACCCAGACGCAGCAGCCCGGGGGCCGGCGCAGGTAGAACCCACGCAGTTCGTCGGGGTCCGCCTGCGCGGCGCGGTCCAGCAGGCGCCGGCGGATGGCATGGGAGGTGGCGGCCTCGCTGAGGCTGAGCATGTTGCGGTAGGTGAGATGGCCGCTGGTGCCGGGGCGCTGGAAACGGGCGACGTTGCGCGCGATGAAGTCGCGGTCGGCGAGGACGTCCGCGTCCAGGATGCAGATCGCCTCCGGATCACCGGGGGTGTTGACCACTCCGACGTTGACCGCCCACGACTTGTTGAAGGTGCCGGCCTTCGGGGCGAAGAGATAGTGATCGACGTGCGGTTCGATGATGTGGCGGAATCGGGGCTTCTCATCGGATTCCACGACCACGACCTGGTAGTCCTGGCGGGGCCAGGACTGGTCCGCGAGACACAGCAGGCACGCCAGCAGGTTGCGCAGCCGCGTGTTCCCGGTGTTCCGGTCCCGGAACGGGATGACGACGAGGACCTCGGCGTCGGACGTGCCGGACGGTTCGGCCACCGGCGGCACGGTTCGCAGGTCGTCAGGTGTCACGGATTCGGTTCCGTCATTCCGGTACCGCTCACCCAGGTGATATCCCAGCCGGTTGTTGCACTCGGCCTGCCAGGCCGCTTCGAAAACCGACGCCGTTGACGGGGATTTCGCGTCTGTGCGCAGGAGCGCCTGCCGCAGGGATCGGTGATGTGAGGGGTCGGCCGGGGCATCGAGCAGTTTCCGCCCGAGGGCGCGGATTTCCTCGTCCTCGTGCTTCTCAATCCCTTCGGCGACGATCTGCAGCCATGGACGCGCTTTCTCCCAGTAGTACAGACACGACCGTTTGGAATCGGGATCTGCCGCGACGACCAGGCTGTCGGCCACAGCGGTCGCCAGGACGTTCGGATTGCCAGGCATGAGACCAGCCATACTGATTCCCCTCAGCACAGTCGGAACCGGTGCGGGATTCACGGCCCCCACGGACCTCTCCTGCATCGGAGAGCAACGTCGTACTTCGGTCACGTCACGCCGGCCGGGCCGGCGGTGATCTGTGTCCGGTCCATTGCGGCAACCGCGCACGTCACACGGCTTCGGGTGGTGAGAACCGGGCACCGGCGCAGAGGCCGCGGTGCGGACGAAGGCGGGGTCATGAGCGGGACGGTGATGGCTGAAACTTGCCGCAACTTCCCTGGCGCAAACGTCTTGACCCCTGTTGACGGAACCCTACATGATGCTGATCACTGAGCAAGCGGTTTCTGTCATCGGTGCACCATCCGCCTCGAAGTACATGGATTCGAGAGTAGGTCGACAGTATCGGATGCCGAACTCCTGCACACCGCAAGCGCCTTTTCCCCGGGGGTGGACCCAGTCGATGAACGGCGTTCCTCTGAGCCCTGCCGGAAGGTCCGCGCTGCCGGTGGTCACATTGACGATCGCTGGTCTTCTCCCCGCGCACCATATTCGTATCGCCGGAATCAACGAAGAACACGTCAGGCTTCTGATGAGCTGTGGGGACGACCTGCCACCGCTCCTCGTTCAGAAAAACACCCTCCGCGTGATCGATGGAATGCACCGACTTCGGGCGGCGCAAGCGGCCGGCCGGACGAAGATACAGGCGCAGTTACTGGACGTCGACGACCGTGAGGCCTTCCTGTACGGCGTCAGCGCGAACATCGCTCATGGACTCCCCTTGTCATTGGCGGACCGCAGAGCCGCGGCCCGGAAGATCCTCGAACTGCACCCGGAGTGGTCCGACCGCGCCGTCGCCAGGGCGGCCGGGCTCTCCGGCAAGACCGTCGGTGCCCTGCGGACCCGGGAGGGCCTCGGCGCGCCGCAGCCGGCGCGGCGCATCGGGCTCGACGGAAGGGTACGCCCGGTGAACGCAGCCGTCACCGGACAAGCGGCGCGCGAGCTGCTCGCGGCAAAGCCCGAGGCGCCCCTGCGCGAGATCGCCAGAAAGGTCGGTGCCGCCCCGGGTACCGTCCGCACAGTGCGAGAGCACATGGCGGATACGACGCCCCCGGCCGCGGAAGCCGTGGCCGAGAGCACGCCGCCCGCCGGGTCCGAAGACCCGTCCTCGGCACCGGCATCCGACCACGCCCCCAACTCCCGCCTGACCATGGCCAACGTGGACACCATCCTCGCGAAGCTCCGACAGGACCCTGCGCTCAAGTACCGCGCGACTGGGCGTGGACTGTTGCGCCTGTTGCACCAGAGGCCGACCAGCGCGCTGAGCCGTGACGTCATGGAGGCCATACCGGCGCACTGCGCGGCCAGGGTGGCGGCATTGGCCCGCATCTACGCCTGTGAGTGGCTGGAAATCGCGGGAAAGCTGGAGAACACGGCAGCCGCCAAGACCTGACGACGACATACGGCCAAGGTGTGCCGGCCTCCGCACCACGCGGCGGCGGGTTGTCAACTGAGGAAATTCCGCAGTTGTCCGATCGCTCGGACCGGTCGGCATTCCTTGCCCTTCACGTCGTCGAACTCGTTCGTGACAGCTTTCGTTCACCGAGTTCTTCGGGCCGCGCCTTGAACCAGTCGATCGTTCTGCGCACCCCCTCCTCCAGGCCGGTGACGGGACGCCAGCCGAGGGTGCGGGTGGCGCGTTCGATGACCGGGCGGCGCCGTGGCGGGTCGTCCTGGGGCAGGGGCCGAAGATCGATCGGCACGTCCGTACCCGTCAGCCGCTGTACCAGCCGGGCGAGTTCGGCAACGGTGCACTCCTCGGGGTTGCCCAGGTTGACGGGCCCGGGCTCGGTGGCGTCGAGCATCGCGACGAGACCGGCGACCAGGTCGTCGACGTAACAGAAACTCCGGGTCTGGCTGCCGTCCCCGTAGATGGTCAGCGGCCGGCCGGTCAGTGCCTGGGAGATGAAGTTGGTGATGACACGGCCGTCGTGGGACCTCATCCGTGGCCCGTAGGTGTTGAAGATCCGGACGATGCCGGTGTTCACGCCGTGGGTGCGGGCGTAGGCCGCGGTCAGCGCCTCGGCGTACCGCTTGCTCTCGTCGTAGACGCTTCGCGGGCCGATGGGATTGACGTTCCCCCAGTACTCCTCGGGCTGTGGGTGCAGTGCCGGGCTCCCGTAGATCTCGCTCGTGGAGGCGAGGAGGAACCGGGCGCCGTGGCGCTGGGCCAGGGAGACGGCGTGCTCGGTGCCGCGGCTTCCGACCGCGAGGGTGTCCAGCGGGCGCCGCAGGTAGTCGGGGGGCGAAGCGGGACTGGCCAGGTGGGCGACCGCGTCGACCGGTCCCGTGACGTCGACGCCGCGGGTCACGTCGCACTCGACGAACGTCAGGCCGGGATGATCACGTAAATGCCGGAGATTGGCCAGCCGGCCGGTCGACAGGTCGTCGACGCAGACGACGCTGTCGCCGCGCAGCACCAGCGCGTCGCACAGATGCGATCCGAGGAAGCCAGCCCCGCCGGTGATGACAACACGCATCACACTCTCCTGACCTTCTGTTGTGCCTGAGTGGTCGACACCATGAGCATCGAAGCCGCGGCGCCGGTGAGGATGGTGGTGCGTGCCGCTCGTAGCCGGTCGCTCGGCCCTCGGAGGCCTGGAGTATCCGGTCGCAGCCCGCTGGAGTCATACTCCGGTCCCGGGTCGACCACCTTTCCGGAAGTGCCGTACCCGGGCAAGAGAATGCCAGCCGCCGACGAATACCGAAAGCCCGGCGGCGCCTGTCGGAAAAATGATCCGTGACGTACGGTCGGTCCTGCACAGACAGGCGGAAATAAGGGGACCTCGTGAGTTGCGACGAGCGCACGACCGAACCGCAGTTTTGGCCGCACGGTGGCACGGACCTGGATTCCGATGAGGGCGCATATCTGCCCGGAATGAGTTTCGAGACCTACCGGGCGAGCATGGCGAGCTTTCCCAGGTTCTACCCGTTGATCCCGGACACTCCACCGTTCGGTCCGGTGATGGAAATCATCCAGCAGGGAAACGAGTTCGACACGGACCAGCACGGCCGCGGCGACTCCTATCGCGTCGCCCAGCGCGCACCCGACATCAGACTTCACGGCATCCAGACCCTTCTGGAACTGGCTCTCGCCGGGCCCATTCCGCAGGAGTGGCCGGATGATCTGCGCATCCTGGACGTGCTCGGCGGTGACGGCACCCTCGCCCGCGCCCTCGCCCGCCTGCGACCGTATGCCGCTCGGCACCGCCAGTGCATCATGACCAGCGACCTGTCCCGGCACATGGTGCTGGAGGCCCTGAACTACGGCCTGCCGGCGATCTGCCAGCCGGCCCAGCACCTGCTGCTGCCCGATGCGAGCTTCGACGCGGTCATCCTCGCCTACGGCACGCACCACATTCCGGCAGCGGAGCGACGGCAGGCCTACGCCGAGGCCCTGCGGGTGCTCAAGCCCAACGGCAGGATCGTGGTGCACGACTTCGAGGAGAACGGCGCGGTCGCCCAGTGGTTCTCCACCGTCGTCCACCGCTACTCCCCCAACGGCCATGCCTATCAGCACTTCACACGCGAGGAGTTACTGGACGACCTGCGCGCCGTGGGGTTCCGCGAAGCCACGGTGCGCGACATGTACGACCCGTTCCGCGTGACCGGCCCCACCGCGGAGGCCGCCCGCAGCGGCCTGTGCGCGTACGTGGCCGGGATGTACGGGTTGTTCAAGCTGCGGCGCGCTCCCGACTGGCAGCCCAGGCTGTGGGAGCTGATCGGAGAGCACGCCGCACGGTTGCGCGGTCACGAGGACAGCGGCATGCCGCTGGTGCGCCGGGCGGACGCCGGGTTCGTCGCCGTCATGCCGCGCCGGGCTCTGGTGGGGGTCGGGGTCAGGTAACCACCGAACCCTCCTCGGCCAGTTGCGCGGCAAGCGCCGCCGAGTAGTCGGAGGTGCTCCGCGCAGCCGGCAGGAGGTTCTCGTGCAGTTCGGCGAGGACGTCGGGAGAGAAGCCCGTGGCCTGCCAGTCTTCGAACGTGATGCCGAAACCCAGCTTCCGCCAGAGCTCCCCGTTGAGCTTCTCCGAGTCGCTCCACGCCTCGAGGACGATCAGCGGCGTGGCCGCCCAGAGGGAGTCGAGCAGGGTCCCCGCGCCGGGTTTGCTCATGATCGCGACACCGTTGCGGGCCAGGTCGAACGCGTGCGGATACTCGGTCCTGCGGGTGAACTCGGCCCCGGACGCGCCCACCGCCGGATCGATCCGGGCGAACGGCGGGTAGCCGTTGTCGTGCCAGGGATGCCACTGAGGGTCGATCATGAAGTGGCGCACGCCGGGGCGCTCGTCCTTCACGTCGGCCGATTCGTAGGTCACCAGGTCCAGTCCGAAGTGGTGGCGCGACAGTTCGTCGGCACGCTCCCGATAGGTGCCCAGCCCCCATCCGCCCCCGTGGGCGAGGATGCGCTGCTCACGTTCCGCCCAGGGCACGGGCGGCTTCCTGCTCACCGGGATCGTCCAGGGCAGAACGCCCCGTTCGCCGTCGGCCAGGTTGATCTCCCGTGCGCCCTCCGGGGGAGGATCACCGCCGAGGAGGAAGGACTGCATGGGCGCGGCGTCGCCCCGGCACAGGTCGACACCGATCGGTTCCCCGATGAACTCCCGGAATCCGCGCAGCATCGACAGCCAGTAGCCGGACAGCACCACGAAGTGCCGGACTCCCCGCTCCTGCCACTCCTTCCACTGCTGCCGTACGGCACCCTCGTCGAGGTCGAGGCCCGTGTCGCGTTCCATACGGCGCCCGGCGAGCGCGAACCGGAAGCTGCGGTGGTAGGCCCACTTCATGTCGCCCATCGTGGCCAGCTTCTCCTGCGGCAACAGCCGCTCCAGCACGTGCACTTCCGCGGTCATGTGCTGCTCGCGCAGCCGGTCGGCCAGCAGGAGACCCGGTACGTGCACGCCCAGAGTGGCGCCGGAGGTCAGGATGGCGATCATGCTGTCTTCGCCTCCTTACGGCCGGACCAGTCGTCGAACGTCGCGGCGAGCGGTTTCAGTGCCTCCCGCTCAAGCCAGGCACGATGCTGGGCGTCGAACTGCCGGGGCACCGCCTCCACCCACATGATCAGGTGGAGGTAGGCCCGGTAGAGGGCCAGACGGGTGCGGGTGGACGCGTCGAAGACCACCGAACCGCCTGCCGCCCGGTAGCCGTTCAGGAAGGCTTCGTCCCGCTCGATGTCGTGGAAGAGGCCCAGCGAGACCAGCTCCGCCACGGGGTCGCCCCAGAAGGCCCGCTCGGCGTCGATCAGTGCTCCGATTCTCGGCCCGTCCGGTCCCTGGTCGACGAGTATGTTGCCGTCCCAGAGGTCGAAGTGGACGAGCCTGGGGACGGTCACCTCGTCCAGCACCGGGCTCTGCGCGGCGAACAGTGCGCGGATCTCGTCCGTCGGCCGGGGCAGGGTGACGTCGAACCGCCCGGCGTCGTCCAGGACCGCGTCCACCATCTCCAGGAATGCCGCACGCCAGGTCGCCCGCAGGGGACCCAGCGGTCGCGCGGGATAGCCGAACCCCTCGTTGCCGGTGATGGTGTGCAGGGCAGCCACATGGCCACCGAGCGCGGTGCGCAGCCGGGCGCGTGCACTGGCGTCCATGGTGCCCAGCAGCTCGAACCAGGGCGTGCCGGGGCACTCCGACATGACGAGGTGATCGCCCGGGGCCGCACCGTCCTGCGCGCCCGCGGCCAGTACGTCGGGCAGCGGGACCCGCGTCGCGTCACGCGCCGTCCTGTAGTACCACGCCTCGGTGTCGAGGATTCCCCGCTCGTAGCGCAGGACGGGGACGGTCTCATCGGGCGCGAGTTTGACCACGAGCCCCGTGCCGTCGGTGCGCTGCACGCGGACGACCGTGTTGAAGGTGCCGCCGCCGAGTTCCCGGCAGTCGGCCACGTCGTCCCACGGGACGCCCGCGGCCGCCAGGGCGGCGGTGAGACGGGCCTGTTGACGCTCGTTGCCGAGCTTCATGTGGATTGTTTCTCCCATCGGGTCGTCGTCACTCTCAGCCGGCGGCGGGCGCGGTGCCCGGTGGAGCTCCCATCGGGGTCGCCCCCACGGCCTGGGCGGCCTCCGTGAGGCGCTGCCGCCAGTGCTCCACCTCCTGCGGCGGGCAGACGAGGGCGCATTCCAGTCGGCCGCGAGGCGGACGCAGGCCGGTTGTGCCGAGCGGCAGGATGCCGCCGGGCGCCCGCTCCGTGTGCAGGGCCCCGTCGCTGTCCAGCTTGTCGATGAGCCGGTCGACGGCGTCCTCGTGCGCGAGGCCCAACGACAGCCGCCACAGGTTGACACACAGGTCGCCGGCGCCCAGCCGCCGTTCCATGGCCATGCCGAGCATGCCGATGGAACGGCGTGCGTTCACCTCCAGGACAGGCACGATGCGCCCGTCATCGAGCAGGAGCGAGTCCACTCCGACCGGGCCCCAGTAGCCCTCGGCGGCCACGATGGCGCCGAGTCGGACGAGGGTCTCCGGGTAGCCCTGCCGGTATGCCTCGTCGGCGAGGTCGCCGGGCAGCGGGCCGACGCCCACGTGGCTGAGTCCACGGTGCTCGACGAACCGCATGCCGAGGAACTCGACCCGGCCGTCCCTGGTGATGTCCAGGTATCCGGAGAAGTCGCAGCGCTTGGCCCACTTGGGCTGGACCACGAGTTCGACCCGCTTGCCCTTGGCGACCTCCCGCTCAAGGGACCGGGCGATGGCGCGGAGAATGGCCGGCCGGTCCTCGTCCACCTCCAGGATGCCCCGGCCGCCCACCCCGAAGGGGTCCTTGATCACTGCGGTCGGGCCGGCCTCCTGCACCGCGGCCGTCAGCTCGGCCACGGAGCGGACCGTGCGGCCGCCGGGCAGGCCCAGGCGGTGCGCGAGGTCGTCGGAGAACACCTTGGAGTTGACCCTCGCCACCACGCCGGCATCCGGGAGCTGGTCGGCATGGCCGGTACGGCCGGCCAGTTCCCGGGTGTCGGGCAGCACCGCGTAGGGCGCGAGCGCTGGGCAGGCGGCGATCTCGGCGAGCATCGGAGCGTTGCGGGTCAGCACCCGCTCCACGGTGTCTTCGAGGTCCTGGGTGGGCGAGCCCTCGGCCGCGCCGGTCGCCGACAGGTAGCGCGGGGCGTATCCGGCCTCGGCGAAGACCTGCCGTAATACCGACGGCACCGGATGGCGGGTGACCAGCAGATCACCGGGTGCGCAGAAGACGGCGAGCATTTCGTCCATGGCGGCGACCTGGGCACGGCCGCGGCCGTCGGCGACGGCCGGGAGCAGGGCGAGGTCGTCCGGCCGCCAGCGCGCCTCGGCGTCGAACGTGCCCAGGTGGGCCGTGCGTACCGCGCCGCTCACTCTGCCCCGGCCAACTGGCTGGAGACGTACTCGCCGAACTCGCGGACGGACCGCAGCAGGTCGAGAGAGAGGCTCTCGAAGTCGAGTTGGATGCCGAACGCGTCCTCTATGGAGAGCAGGAAGGAGATGGCCTGCAGAGAGTCCAGTCCGTATTCCTCGACCATGTTGCCGTCGGACCGGATCATTTCGACCGTCGTGCCGTTGCCGAGTACCTCGGCCAATACCTGTTTGACGGTGTCCTCGATCTTGGTGATGTCTGCGATGTCCTGCACGCTGGTCACACTCCGTTGAGATAGAGCAGAATACACCTCGAGCAGATCGGCATCATTCCGTTCTCCGCGAGGATTTCTCGGACCCTGCGGAAGTTCGGGCTGTGCCAGAGCTGCTCGGCAGGCGTGTCGTAGAGATTGCCCACCACGAATTCCGGGAAGAACTTGCAGGAGCTCACGTTGCCGTCCGCGTGTACTTCCATGCGGTTGTACACGGCCAGGCAGCGGCTGCGCTGCTGCACCGGCGCGGGGGTTCCCAGGATGAAGTCCTCGATTTCCTCGTCCGACACTTCGGGCTGGTATCGGATGCGAATGTTCCATTCCCGCTCGGCCAGCCTTGCCATGGAGGTGCGCAGGGCCGGCAGCTGTTCCGGCGGCAGCCGGTACGTGTAGGAGTGCCACGTGGGCCGCTTGGTTTCGCCCGTGCGCGGCAGCCAGTCGAAGCACTGCTCGTAGACACGGTCCATCGCCTCGGCGACTTCCGGTGAGATGAACCAGGGGAACTGGAAGTACACGGTGTGCACCCCCAGATCCTCGGCCCACTGCATGAAGTCGTACATCCGGGACACGTTGGTGTGCGAGACCATGCAGGACAGCGAGAGCTCCCCCAGGTACTCGCCGCGGCGCTTGAGGTCGAGCATCGACCGGATGTTCTTCTCCGTGCGCGCGAAGGTGCCCCGACCGCGCAGGGCGTCGTGGTCCTCGGCCAGACCGTCCAGGCTGACCAGCAGATTCAGGTCGTCGATGCCGACCATGTGCTTCTGGTTGCGCTGCAGCAGAAGCCCGTTGGTGCACATGTTCACCGTGCGCGGATAGCGGCGGAGCAGATCGGTCACGGCGGGGAACTCGCTGTACATCAGCGGTTCGCCGCCCCAGACGAAGAGTTTCGAGCGCTGCTCGGCCGTGAGTCGCAGGACGTCTTCGACAATGCCGATGTCGAGCTCGGTCCTTTGTTTCTCACGGCTGTAGTCCCGGAAGAATCCCTGTTCCGCCCACTGGTAACAGTGCGTGCAGCGCAAATTGCACCGGTACGTCAGCTGAAGGCAGACTTCCTGCGGTAATGGAGCCGCGTAGGCCGGATCCAGCCGGGCCTGCCGGCGGGCTTCCGACTTCAGCGCCACCGTGCGTTTGATGTCGGCGAATTCCTTGACGTTCAGCGTTCGAGACGTCCTTGGCGACATGGGTCCTCCCCCATGGCATGGATGTGGGCACCTGCGGACCGTGCGAGTGGCACGGAAAACCGAAAAAGGAGGTGCTTCGACACGCCTCAGTGAGCGAGCGCGGATGACCATGCTAGCTGCAAGCAGTTGTCACCGCCATGACTCATGAACCTTGAGAGATTTCCGGTGGTCAAGTAGCGTCGGGGAACCCGTTCGCACAGCTTCGTGTTCCGCCACGCCTTTGTCCGCACCCATGGATCTGCCGGCATGCGCGATGCCGGGCGTGCCCCACAGGAGAAAGACCCGGTCTTCCATGGGTTTTGCCGTTTCCGGGGACAGAACCGGAGGAATCCACATGACGGATGTCGACGTCGACCGTTCCTACATCCACGATGTCGTGCTGCGCCTGGTCTCGGCGTACGCGCCCGTACAGGCGAGTGAGGTCACCACGTCGAGCGTTCTGACGGAGGAGCTGGGCTACAACTCGCTGCGGCTGGTGGAGCTGACCTTCGCCGTCGAGGAGCTCTTCGAGCTGGACACGCTCACCACCGCCCAGGTCCAACCCATCCAGACCGTAGGGCAGTTACAGGACTTCGTCCTGGGCCTGATCGCCGAAGGGCGATGCACACCACCGGCCCCGGACGAGGTCGAGGACGCCCTGCGGAACGTGTGACGCACCGGACTCGACCACGGGAGGTCAGCGACGTGACAGAATCCGTCGCTCGCGCCGATGTCTTCCGTCTGCTCGCGAAGATCACCCGCGTGCCGGACGAGGCGAGGACGTTCGACGTCCCATCGGACGAGGTGCGGGAGCGCTATCGCATCCCGCTGGACGTACTGGACTTCATGGCGGCCCACGGCCTGTCCCGCGGCATCGGGCCGGACGGCGAAGTCGCCTACGACGAACGGGACATGACGAGCGTGGCGCTCCACCTCGGATACAGCCCGGTGGCTCGCGTGGCACGCCGCTTCTGGGCCACGGGGCTCAACCTGGAGCCACGCGCCGGCCGGCTGCACTACCGGCTCGAATATCAGGGCACCTGCCCCGACCCCGGACACGGCAGCGTGTGCCGGTACCGGCTCGCGCGCCCCGGGCTGGGCGTGGTCGAGCAGCTGGTCGACGCCGCCGGCCGCGTCCTGGCCCGCGACACCGTGTCGCCCGAGACGGACTGGCCGCCGTTCTCGGACGCCGCCCGTGCGCTGCTCAGCGAGGCGGCGGACCTGGACCTGCTGTTCGTGCCCCGGTCCCTGCGCTACGACCTCGACTTCATCCGCAAGGCCCGCGTCTGCGACTGCGCCGGGGCGACAGCGCTGCTGCTGGACGCGGCCGCCCGTTATGGCGTGCAGGCACGGTGGGCCTTCGGGCTGATCGCCGTACCGCCCTTCGCGGCCACGCACAACTGGATCGAGATCCTCACCGACGGCCGCTGGGTCCCGGCCGACCCCGTACTGATCAAGGCGATGATCGAATGGGGCGCCCTGGACCCCACGCAATGGAGTCCCTACCGGTCACCGGGGGCGATCTTCCTCAGGCTGGCCGACCAGGACGGCCCGGTGGCCGTGCACGAGGACGTGCCGGTCCCCGTCTCGATGGCGATCCGCGTGGTCGACGATCCCGCGGCCACACCCGTCACGCAGTCATGAGCGCCGGAGAGGACACGGTGGATCACGCAGACCTGACGACCATCGACGTCACCGTCCCGGTGACGTTCTCCTGGCAGCAGCCCACCTCCACGGCACCACAGCTGAGGGCCTTGTACGAAAAGGCCAAGAGGATGCAGTGGGATGCCGACACGGACATCGACTGGTCGTACGAGATCAACTTCGGTGAGCCACTGCCCGCCATGACGTCGGGTTCCCGGAGCCCGTTGGGCGGAGCCGACGGTTGCCCGGTGCCCCGGCCGCTGTGGAGCGACCTGCACTGGGCCCACCACTCGTGGTCGGTCAGCCAGTTCCTGCACGGGGAACGCGGCGGACTGCTCGGCACGGCACGCCTGGTGGAGACGGTTCCGGACGCCGACGCGAAGCTCTACGCGGCCAGCCAACTGGCGGACGAGGCGAGGCACGTCGAGGTGTACGGGCGGTACGTGGAGGTGCTCGGCGACTCGTTCCCCATCAGTCCACCGCTGCGCACCATGATGGAGAACATCGTCTCGGAGAGCCGGTGGGACATCGTCTACCTCGGTATGCAGATCATCGTGGAGGCGCTCGCCCTGGCCATCTTCCGGCTCGAGGGGAAAGCTCCGCAGAATCCGGTCATCGGCCGGATCACCGAGCTCGTGGCACGCGACGAGGCACGGCATGTGGCCTTCGGGGTGCTGGCACTGAAGGACCTGTACGGGGAGTTGTCGAGTCGTGAGCGCGCCGAACGCGAGGAGTTCGTCAAGGAGTCGGCGCTGCTGATGGCCCGCCGGTTCCGTATGGAGGAGGTCTGGGAGCGCCTGGGCGTCGATGTCACGGCAGGCATCACCTACACGCTCAACGACCCCTTCATGATCCAGTTCCGGCAGGCGATGTTCTCGAAGATCGTCTCCAATCTCGGCAAGATCGGCATGCTCACCCCGGGTGTGCGTGCGCATTTCGAGGAGCTCCAGCTCCTCAGGACCGCGGCTCCAAGGGGGGATCGATGATGGCGGGTGTGCTCGGCTGGCTGGAGGAACCTTCCAGCAGCCACGGTCTGCGGTTCGCCGAGGACGACGGCGTCGGCTGGGAGTTCTGGTCGTACGAGCGGCTGGCCGCGCTCTCCCTCGCGACCGCCGCGCACCTGCGAGCGTCCGGCGTCGACCCCGGCGACGTGGTGCTGATCGGCTGCCCCACGTCTCCCCGTTTCATCGGAGCCTTCTTCGGCGCTCTCCTCGCCGGAGCCACTCCGTCGGTCACGGCGCTTCCCACGGCCTTCGACGACCCGTCGGTGTACCGGCGTCACTTCGACCACCTGCTCGACCTGACCGGGGCACGGGCCGTGGTGACGGTGCCCCAGCTGGCACCGTTCGTCCGGGAGACCCTGGAGGCGCACGGCTGCGCGCTGCTCTTCGACCTGCCCGAGACGCCCCCGGCGGGCTTCACCCCTGCGCCCCCGCCGCAGACGGCCGTGGTGCAGTTCAGCTCGGGATCCAGCGGTCCACCGCGAGCCGTGCGCATCGGCATGTCGGCTGTCTCCGCCAACGTAGGGGCCATCGGCGAGTGGCTGGGCTTCGACGCCGAGCGGGACCGGTGCGCGACCTGGCTGCCCCTCCACCACGACATGGGACTGGTGGGCTCGCTGCTCTTTCCGATGTCCAACGCGGCGGATCTGTGGCTGATGCGCCCCGAGCAGTTCATCGGCCGGCCGCTTCGGTGGCTGCGGACCGTCTCCGAGTTCGGGGTGACCACGGCCGCGACGCCGATGTTCGCGCTGGGGCACGTGCTGCGCCGGGTCCGGCCCGAGGACGTGGAGAAGCTCGATCTGGCCCGCTGGCGCACGCTCATCGTCGGGGCGGAACGCGTCGACGCGGCCGTACTCGACGCGTTCGCGGACCTGCTCGCGCCGGCGGGATTCGACGCCGGGGCGTTCCTGCCGGCGTACGGACTGGCCGAGGCGACCCTGGCCGTCACGGGCCGTCGGCACGCGGAGCCCCTGCGGACGATGACGGTCGACGTCGGTTCTCTCGCGCCGGGGTCCCCGGTCCGGTCGGCCGTCGGCGACGCTCGGACGACCACGTTCGTCGGCTGCGGGCGTCCCCTGGCCGGCACGGAGGCCACGGTCGTCGACGACGACGGCCGACGGGTGGCGGACGGTGTGCTCGGTGAGATCGTGGTGCGCGGGCCCGGCGTCGCCGACGGATACCTCGACAAGCCGTATACCGTGTCGGAGCCCTTCGGCGGAGTGCTGCACACGGGGGACGCCGGGTTCCGGATGGACGGCGAGCTCTTCGTGGTCGGACGGCTCGGCGACAGCGTCAAACAGTTCGGCCAGTGGGTGTTCGCCGAGGACGTGGAGCGCGTGGCCCTCTCCGTGTCGGCCCGGCCCAGTCGCACCACCTGCCTGCTCGGGCATCTCGACGGCCACAACACCGCGGTGGTGGTGGTCGAGGAGGCCACGGCGGAGCATGCCGAAGTCATCGGGCAGGCGCTCAGGCGGCACGGCTTCGAGCTGCGCGTGCTCGTGCTGAGCGCCCCGTCGCGCTGGATCAGCCGCACCACGAGCGGCAAGCCGAAGCGCCGGGCCATGTGGCGGCGCCTGCTCGAACACCGGGAGGAGACCGTCGTCTGCTGGGATTCCGCCGCCCAGGGCCTGTCGCGGTAGTCCCGTCGTCCCTTCTGGATCGGTCAGCGATGTTCCTTGAGCGATACCGTCGCGTTCTCGCCCTGCCTCGTGTCAGGTCGACGATCGCACTCATGTTCCTGGCGCGTCTGCCTCTGACCGTCACGAGCCTCATGCTGACGCTGCACGTCGTGGGTCCTCTCGACCGCACCTACGGGGAAGCGGGCCTGGTGGGCACCGCGATGACAGCGGGCACGGCCGTGGGCGCCCCCATGGTGGGACGGATGATCGACCGTCATGGGCTGAGGCGCGTGGTGGCCCTCTGCGGCACGCTCACCACGGCCTTCTGGCTGGGCGTCGCGCATCTTCCGTACCTGCCGCTGGTACTGCTCGCTTTCCCCATGGGCATGCTCACCGTGCCGATGAGCTCCCTGGCCCGCCAGTTCCTGACCGCCCTGGTTCCCGAGAAGCAGCGGCGGACCGTCTTCTCGCTGGACACTGTCCTGGCGGGCGTCTCGTTCCTCATCGGGCCGACGCTCACGGTCGCGGCCGCCACCCGTTATTCGACCGACGCTGTGCTGACGGCCATCGGCGTCTGGCTGGCACTGGCCTCCGTGGCACTCTGGGCCACCGACCTGCCGGTCCGCAGCGCCGACGAGTCCCGGGAGACCGGGGCAGGGCCTCGCCCGCGTCTGCGCACCCTCCTGGACGGCCGGATGACCGGATCGCTGGTCATCAGCTTCAGCGCCATGGTGACGCTGACGGGTACGCAGCTGTGCGTGGTCGCGACGCTGCGGGCCGGTGGCGAGACGGCCTGGACCGGCGTGGTGCTCGCCATCATGGCGCTCGGGTCGATCATCGGTGGCATTCCGCACGGTGCCATGCGCCGCTCCCTGTCGCAGGGCGTGCTGGGCCTGCTGCTCGGGCTTCTGGTGGTTCCCGTGGGAGTGGGCGGCGGCTCCTGGTGGCTGCTGAGTCTCGCCCTGGTGCCGATGGCACTGGTGACGGCTCCGGCCCTGGCGGCCAACAGCGAGACGGTCAGCCGCCTGGCCCCGTCCGGCTCGCGCGGCGTAGCCATGGGACTTCTGGATTCGTCGACCAGGACGGGTACGGCGCTCGGCGGCCCGGCTGTCGGATTCGTCATCGACCACACCTCACCGGCGTGGGGTTTCGCCTTCACCGGCCTGGCCGGCCTGGCCTTCGCCGGGCTGGGGGTCCTCTGCCACCGGAGCTCACGAGTTCCCACACGCCCGCCTCGGGAGCCGACCTCCCCGGCGGACCACGCCGCATAGGCACACGCACCGCATGGTCGTCCGCCTGGGAAAGAAGTCCGATAGGGATGGGAGTGCGTGACATGCCGCAACGTGAAGGCCGGCTCAACTGGCCGCAGACGGACTGGATGATCGGCCAGCCCATCGACAGGACGAGGGCTCATGACGGAAACATGTGCTTCGTGGTGCCGGGTGGCGGGGCGCGGCTGCCGTGCGTCCTGCGCGCGCTGCATCAGCTGATCCTGCGGCACGAGAGTCTGCGTACCGTCGTGAGGTACGACCACCACCGCCGCAGCGGTACCCAACAGGTCGCCTCTCCGCCGCGGACGCCGTCGGATGTCGAGCCGCTCGTCACCATGGTCCCCGGGCGAGTGGCGCGCGACGCCTTGGGGGAGGTACGGCGTACGTCGTTCGACCTCGCGGCCGGGTGGCCGCTACGCGTCGTGCTCGGCCTGAGCGGCCCGGCCGAGACGGTGGACGAGGTGGGCTTCGTGATCGACCACAGCGCCACCGACGCCTGGGGTGCCAAAGTCGTCCACGACGACCTGCGCCGGTACCTGAGCGATCCCGGGGCCTGCCGCGCGTCCGACGACGAGGTGTGCCAGCCGCTCGACCTGGCCGCCTGGGAGGTTTCGCGGGAAGGGCAGCGGCATCTGACGCGGGCGCTGCGCTTCTGGGACGCGCAGGTGACACGTCTGGGTGAGTGTCTCGGTGACCTGGTGCTCGATGGCGCTCCCCCGTTCGACGAGGCCGACAACGAGGCCCGTTACCGGTCGCGTTGGTTCACCTCCCGGGCTCTGCTCGCCTCCGGGCAGCGGGCCGCGACCCGTCTGCGAGTCCCCCTGTCCACGGTGTTCCTGCTGGCCTACGGCCTGTCTCTGTGCTCCCTGAACAAGCACCCGGCCATCGGGATCCTGACCTTGGCGATGAACCGCCCGTCCCCGCCCCGGCAGCGGTCGGCGGCGAAGATGTTCATGCAAGCGCCCGTTGTCGTCCGTCGCCCCGGTGAGAGGGGACTGCCGGAGCTGGCCGCGGACCTGGCGTCGCAGCAGATGCGTGCGCACATGGCCGCCGAAGCCGACCGTCTCCAGGTCGACGCGCTCATCGCGGAGCGGCTGCCTGCCGCGAAGTCCCTCGATGTGATGGGTGCCTACTTCAACTTCTACACCGGAGCGGCGGAAGCGCCGGCCGACGCCGAGGAGGACTCCCGGATCCACCAAGGCCCGGAGCGACACCGAGGTGCACCGCTGATGCTGGCCGTGAAGCAGCAGCAGCGAGATGTCCGGGTCACCCTCACCTGCCGCGAGAACACCAGGTGGTCGGCCGCGAGTCACCTACTGCTACGCCACATCGACGACATCGTCACGGCTCTGGGGTCCGGCGCCGACGGGCCACTCGAGGACGACCGCCCATACCGTGGCCATGAGACCGCCGTCGGCCCGGCGCCCGGCCGGCCGTCTCCCCTGCGGTGAGGACCGCTCGGCACCTCCCGCACGCCCACGCGGCCGGCCCCTGGACCGACGCCCCCGCCACCGGCTCACGCCGTCCGGCGTGCACAGCGCTCTCGTGGCCACGGCACCGTCTCGTACGGACCGGCCGATGGGTGACGCGCCGCGCGCGACCGGTCGTGGCCGAGGGTCTCAGGCAGATCCGCTCCGGCGGTTCCTGAACCACCACACACCGCCGCCGAGGACGAGGACCACCGCGCCGATGCCCAGAGGTACGGCCACGGACATGCCGTCGTCGTCCTCCGTGTTGTCCGCCACCGGCTCCGCGGGCGACTCCTCGGCGGCGGGCTCGTCCGAGGCGGTGCCCGACGACGGAGCGGAGGCCGTCGGTTCCTCCGTGGGGCTGGGACTCACCGACTGGGCGCCCGGTGCGGCGGCCTTCAGCTCCAGGCGGGGAGCGGGATGCCCGTGCCCGTGCCCGTCGCCCTGGGCCTCCTCCTCCAGTTCGATCCAGCGGTCGACCTTGCCGTCGCTGTAGGTCTGCAGGGTCTTGAAGACCAGCTCCTTGGCGTCCGGCAGCTGCCGTACGGTCACGACGTACTCGGCGTCCTCGCCCACGGCGAGCTTCGGCCCTGACACCGTGTAGCCCCGGCCGGTAGGGGCGAACTTCCAGCCCTTGGGGCCCTTCTCATAACTGATGTCCTGCGGGGTGATGCCCTCGGGCAGGATGACCTCCAGCTTGCTGATCCCGGCCGAGGCGGACTCCGACTCGGCGGAGAAGGTCAGCTCCACGTTCTGGTCGAGGGCTCGGGCACCCTCCGCTTCGACCTCCGTGTGGGCCGCGGCCGGGCCGGCGGTGGCGACAGCGACCGCGAACGCGACTGCTGAGAGGGCGCCGGTGAGGCGCAGGCTGCGTACCAGGGTCGGGCGGCGCACTGAGAACTCCTTCGATGGGGTGACGCCGAGCAGTTGGCGGCGGCACGGCGGAAGCGGAGAAGGGTGAAAGGCGAAAGGCGAAAGGTGAAGGGTGAAGAACGTAGGGCGAAGAGCGAAGGCGTGATGGGATGAACGGCCGGGCACGGGTGTGCGCGGCCGATGCTCCTCGTCGCGGCGCGGAGCCGACGACTCGTCGTCTCCGTGCACGGCCTTGGGAAGCCGGCTGTCGTCAGGCGACAGCGGTCCCCGTGGGTGGCCCCCGAGAAGTGATCGTGTGGGTGAGGAGAAGCTGCCGCGGCTTGCGATCCGAACCGCCCCGGCGCGCGCGGACGCGTGGCCGGTGCGGGGGCGCGGGCAGCCGGAGGATCAGGCGCAGCGGAGTGACGAGCCATCCGGCCAGAACCCGCAGGATGCGGAACGCGGCGCGCTCGCCGTGGGCGAGCCACAGGCCGCACAGCAGCGCGGCCAGCAGGTGGGCGGCGAGCATGCCGGTCGAGGACGTGCCGCCCATGCCGTGGTCAAGGGGATGTGCGGCCCCCATGTGGTCCATCGACCCGATGGAGTGCGTGGTGCCCGTCGCGCCATGCGCCGTGCCCGGGTCCGGCGGCGAACCACACAGCAGCCGGCCCAGCCACTGCTGGACGAACGCCCTGCCACCGGATGTCTGCGGATGCACGACTGCCTGGGCGAGCGAGAACGACGAGTGGAGTACGGCTTGGGCGGCGACCATGACGGAGCCAACCACGACCGGCCCGCGCTCCCGGTCGGCCAGCCGCCAGGCCGTGCCGCCGGTCACCGCCGCCCCCGCGGCCATGGCCCACCAGGGCACCGCGGTCCCCGACATCATGACGTGGCCCAGGGAGGCGAGCAGCACGCAGACGGCCGTGAACACAGCGGCCCTGAGCGTGCGAGAACACCCCCCAGCAGTCATGGCCGCCTCATCCTCGCAGTCCGGGTCTCCCACGTCACGTGGAGAGTACGGAAGTGCCCCTGGTGTCCGACTCAATCCAGCCGCTGTGATCCACGCCATAGCAGGATCGACGGATCCGCCGGTCGAAGTGCGGGTTGCGGCGGCATAGATGCCGGGAGCGGCCCGGCAGTGAGCGCCGCCGCACTCCACGCCGTTGCCGAGAGAGTCCCGAGCCGGTCAGCCACTGCGTCGCCGGTGTGGATCCCATGCGATGACGACCGCGCCCGCGTCGAGCCTGCCGAGCGCCTCGTCGTCGTGCAGGCGCATCCGCTCCGCTTCCCTGGCACCCGACAGGATCTGCCTCGACAGCGGCGGCCGGTCATACGGCACCGGCCCGCCGGACACACAACAGCGTGCCGGGCGGGCCGGCGGTCAGTCCTCGCGCGTAACCGGCGCCTGCCACGGGGCGACGACGGCGTCGATCAGGCCGCTCGCCGTCTCACGCCAACCGGCATGCCGGGTCGGGGTGTTGTCCGCGAGCGCTCGCTCCGGTTCGGCGACCATCTGCACGATCAGGTGACGCGTGATGGCGGAACGCTCGGCGTGCATCTCGGCGGACAGGTCGGGCAGACAGCGGATCAGACGGTCCCGCAGCGTCTCCATCGGCGGCGAGCCGGCCGCGAACTCCTCAATGGTGACCGCCGGGAGCGCCGGGTCGGCCGTGACGAGCGCCGACGATCAAGGGCTGTGCAGGGCAGGCCCGGGGAGCCCGACGGCTCAGCGGATCACCAGGACGTGGTCACCGCGCGGCAGCAGTTCGCCCACGACGGGGGCGCCGGGGATTTCGCCGGCCACCAGCAGTCCGCCGGAGGTCTGGGCGTCGGCCAGGAGCAGCGCCTCGTCCTCGCTCACCGCAGACAGGTCGCTGTGCGGGCGTACCCACTCCAGATTGCGCCGGGTGCCGCCGCTGACGTATCCCTCGCGCAGCGCTTGCCGGGCGCCGTCGAGGTAGGGCACGGCGGTGGAGTCGATCAGCGCGGTGACCCCGCTCGCCCGCGCGAGTTTGCAGGCATGTCCGAGCAGCCCGAACCCGGTGACGTCCGTCGCGCAGGTGAGCCCGGCGGCCACCGCCGCTTCGGCCGCTTCCCGGTTGAGCCGTGTCATGGCCTCCACCGCCTGGGGGAACTCCTCGCCGGTGGCCTTGTGCCTGCTGTTCAGCACGCCGATGCCCAGCGGCTTGGTCAGCGACAGCGGCACACCCGGCGTGCCGGCGTCACTGCGCAGCAGACGGTCCGGGTCGACCAGGCCGGTAACGGCCATGCCGTACTTGGGCTCGGGGTCGTCCACGCTGTGGCCGCCGGCGAGGTGGCAGCCGGCGGACGCGGCCACGTCCAGGCCGCCGCGCAGGACCTCGCGGGCCAGTTCGAGGGGGAGCACGCCCCGCGGCCAGGCCAGCAGGTTCACGGCGAGCAGGGGTTGGCCACCCGTGGCGTACACGTCCGACAGTGCGTTCGCCGCGGCGATCCGGCCCCAGTCGTAGGCGTCGTCGACCACGGGCGTGAAGAAATCCGTGGTCGCCAGCACCGCCGTGCCGTCCGGCAGCCGGACGACGGAGGCGTCGTCGCCGTCGTCCAGCCCGACCAGCAGTTCGCCCGCGGGGTCGCGGACCGGGGCGGCGGCTCCCAGGCCCCGCAGCACTTCCTCCAGCTCGCCCGGCGGGATCTTGCAGGCGCATCCGCCGCCGTGCGCGTACTGGGTGAGGCGGACGGATGGAGGAGACGACGCCAGTGAGGTCACGTCGACCATGATTCCGCAGATACCCCATTAGCGCCCGTACAGGGCATTTGCGAAGATGGCCGCGTGGCCCGGGGAGGCGTATCCGGCCTGGTGACCGGCCCGGTCTTCAAAACCGTTGAACGGCAGGAGCTGCCGTTGGCGGGTTCGATTCCCGTCCGCCTCCGCCACGTCCCCCAGGAGGGTCACGGCGAGGAGAAGAGGTGCCATGAGCGATCCCCGTCGGCTCATCCCCGGCACCGACTCCGTGCTGGCCGAACCGCGCATCGCCGCCGCCGTACGGACCCTCGGGCGTCCCCTGGTGAAAGCGGCCGTCGCCGAGGCCCAGCGTCGTGCGAGGACCGGCGAGATCGCGCCCGAGGACGTGGTGGACGCGGCGGTCGGCCACCTTCCCGAGCGGGCCTGCGGACTGCGGCCGGTGATCAACGCGACCGGGGTGCTGGTGCACACCAACCTCGGCCGCGCGCCGCTGTCGGGAGCCGCCCGGGACGCGGTCATGGCCGCTGCCGGATGCACGGACGTCGAGTTCGACCTCACGGAAGGCCGTCGGGCCCGCCGCGGACGAGGGGCGCTCGCGGCGCTGGCCGAGGCCGTGCCCGACGCCCGGGCGGTGCACGTGGTGAACAACAACGCGGCGGCGCTGCTCCTGTGCGCCCTGGCGCTGGCCCCCGGGCGGGAGATCGTGATCAGCCGGGGCGAGCTGGTAGAGATCGGCGACGGGTTCCGTATCCCGGAGCTGCTGGCTTCCACCGGCGCGCGGCTGCGCGAGGTCGGCACCACCAACCGCACGCATGTGCGTGACTACGCCGAGGCCATCGGCCCCGACACCGCCTTCGTGCTCAAGGTTCACGCGTCCAATTTCCACATCAGCGGTTTCACCGCGGCAGCGGACATGAGCGAACTGGCGAGGCTCGGCCCCCCGCTGGTGGTGGACATCGGTTCCGGCCTGCTCGCCCCGCACCCGCTGCTCCCCCGGGAACCGGACGCCGCCACCGCGCTGCGCGCCGGGGCGGCGCTGGTGACCGCCAGCGGGGACAAGCTGCTCGGCGGTCCGCAGGCCGGGCTGCTGCTCGGCGAAGCGGGACTGGTCGAGCGGCTGCGGCGGCATCCGGCAGCACGGGCCCTGCGGGTGGACAAGCTGACCCTGGCCGCGCTGGAGGCGACGCTGCGCGGTCCGGAGCCGCCCGTGCGTGCCGCGCTGGCCGCCGACGAGGCCGTGCTGCGCGAGCGCGCCTCCCGGCTGGCCGAACGGCTGCGGGCCGAGGGAGTACCGGCGGAGGTGCTGCGCACGGAGGCGGCCGTGGGCGGAGGCGGTGCGCCGGAGGTGACCCTGCCCAGCGCGGCCGTGGGCCTGCCCGCGCGGTTCGGCCCGCTGCTGCGCACCGGTGCTGTCCCGGTGATCGGCCGACTGGAGCGTGGACGCTGTCTGCTGGACCTGCGCACGGTCGGGGCGGAGGAGGAGCAGTCGGTGCTGGAGGCCGTACTCGCCGCCGCAGGCGGTCGGGGTGACGACCACCGGAGGGAGCCGCCGTGCAGGTGATCGCCACCGCCGGTCATGTCGATCACGGCAAGTCGACGCTGGTGAGGCTGCTCACCGGGATGGAGCCGGACCGCTGGGAGCAGGAGCGCCGGCGTGGTCTGACGATCGACCTCGGTTTCGCCTGGACGACCCTCCCCGGTGGACCGGAGGTTGCGTTCGTCGACGTCCCCGGCCACGAGCGGTTCGTGCCCAACATGCTGGCCGGCGTCGGCCCGGTCCCCGCCGTGCTGTTCGTGGTGGCCGCCGACGAGGGGTGGATGCCGCAGTCGACCGAGCATCTGCAGGCACTGGAGGCGCTGGGCGTGCGGCATGTGCTGCTCGCCGTCACCCGCTGCGACCTGGCCGACCCGGAACCGGCGCGGCGGCAGGCGCTGGCCCGTATGGCGGTGACCGGCGTGGGGCCGGTCGGCTCGGTGACGGTGAGCGGGCGCACCGGCGAGGGCCTGGACCGGCTGCGCGCCGGACTGGTGCGGCTGGTCGGAGCCCTGCCCCCCGCCGATCCGGACGCCGATGTCCGGTTGTGGGTGGACCGCTCGTTCAGCATCGTCGGCGCGGGCACGGTGGTCACCGGGACGCTGACGGCCGGCACCCTGCGCGCGCGAGAGGAGCTTCAGCTGGCGTCCACCGGGGCGGTGGTGCGGGTACGCCGGTTGCAGGCGCTGGGCCGGGACACGCCCGAGGTCCGTGCCGTGGCCCGGGTGGCGGTCAATCTGCGCGGCGTCGACCAGCATGCGGTCGGCCGTGGCGACGCGCTGCTCACCCCGGGCAGGTGGCTGACCACCTCCGAGGTCGACGTCGCGCTGCGCAGCGTCGGTGATGACAGGGCTGACGCCGGTGAGCGCCGTGACCTCCCTCAAGAGCTGGTGCTGCACATCGGCTCGGCATCGGTCGCCGCCCGGATCCGGCCCCTGGGGGTCGGCAGCGCCCGGCTGCGGCCGGCCCGGCCCCTGCCCCTGCGCGTCGGCGACCGTGCGCTGCTGCGCGACCCCGGGCGGCACCGCATCGCCGCCGGTGTCGACGTACTCGACGTGACGCCCCCCGAGCTGCGCCGGCGGGGAGCCGCGCGGCGTCGCGCCGCGGAGTTGGCCGCACTGACCGACGCGCCGCCGAAGGCGGTGGCCGGGGCGATACTGCTCCGGCGGCGCTTCGCAACCGTGGGCGAGCTGCACGCCATGGGACTGCCCGAGGTGGGCGAGCCGGTGGGTGACGATCTGAGGGTTCATCCGAGCGTGTGGCGCGAGCTGCTCGGCTCCGTGCGGACTGTGGTGGACCAGTGGCGCGACGATCACCCACTGGAGTCCGGCGTGCCCGTGGAGGCGGTACGGCAGCGGCTGCGGCTGCCCGGCACCGGTGTGGTGGAACGGCTGGCCGACGCCGCGTCGCTGCCGGTGGTGGACGGGCGGGTGTGCGCGCCGGGCCGCCCTGGGGTGCTTCCCGGGCCCGTCGAGGCGGCGGTGGCCGCACTGACCGCCGCGTTGCGCGAGGCCCCGTTCGCGGCACCGGACGCCGCCAGGCTGGCGGAACTGCGGCTGGGGACCAGGGAGCTGGCCGCCGCGATGCGGGCCGGCCGCCTGCTGAAAGTGGCCGACGGTGTGTTCCTGCTGCCCGACGCCGACGCACGGGCCGGCGACGTGCTCGCGGAACTGCCCCAGCCGTTCACCCTCAGCCAGGCCCGGCAGGCGCTGCGCACCACACGCCGGGTCGCGGTGCCCCTGCTGGAGCTGCTGGACCGCCGGGGTGTCACCGAACGGCTGTCCGACGACACCCGGCGGGTGCGTACCGCGCCGAGGTGATCGGCGCTCGACATGCTCCCGGCGGGCCCCGGCGTTACGTTGGCTGCGACGGCGGAAGGGCGCGAGGCGGGAGATCGCCATGGGCCTGCGGCAGTGGATCGACGGCTGGCCGGTGTACCGGCAGCTCACCGGCGACGACGCGCTGGGCCGGGGCAGCGCCGCACGCTCGCGCGGCACCGAGCGCCTGTCCGCCCGTACCGAGCAGGCCGACCGGGTCGTACGGTCCGTGTGCCCGTACTGTGCCGTGGGCTGCGGCCAGCGGGTCTACGTCAAGGACGAGAAGGTCACGCAGATCGAGGGCGACCCGGACTCACCCGTCTCCCGCGGCCGGCTGTGCCCGAAGGGCGCGGCCAGCAAGCAGCTGGTGACCGGCCCCGGCCGGATCAGCGCCGTCCTCCACCGGCCCGCGCACGGCACGGGGTGGGAGCGGATCCCGCTCGACCGTGCCATGGACATGATCGCCGACCGGGTCATCAGGACCCGCCGGCAGACCTGGCAGGACACGCATCGGGGGGTTCCCGTCCGGCGCACGCTCGGCATCGCCTCGCTCGGCGGAGCGACGCTGGACAACGAAGAGAACTACCTGATGAAGAAGCTCTACACGGCCCTGGGCGCGATCCAGATCGAGAACCAGGCGCGGATTTGACACTCCGCCACGGTTCCCGGTCTGGGGACCTCGTTCGGCCGTGGCGGAGCCACGACGTTCCAGCAGGATCTGGCCCGAGCCGACTGCATCGTCATCCAGGGTTCGAACATGGCCGAGTGCCATCCGGTCGGTTTCCAGTGGGTGATGGAGGCCAAGGAACGGGGCGCCACGATCATCCACGTCGACCCCCGCTTCACCCGCACCAGCGCGCTGGCGGACGTCCATGTGCCGCTGCGGGCCGGGACGGACATCGCTTTCCTCGGCGCCCTCATCAACCATGTGCTGAGCAACGGCAAGGACTTCCGCGAGTACGTGGTCGCCTACACCAACGCGCCGGCGATCCTGCGGGAGGACTTCGCCGACACCGAGGACCTGGACGGGCTGTTCTCCGGCTTCGCGCCGGACAGCCACCACTACGAGACGACCAGCTGGATGTACGAGGGCGCGCAGGCCTCGGCCGCGGCCGGCGACCGGGACCGGTGGACGGCACCGGGGGGCGACGGCGAGAAGGACACGGCCGCCCGGCAGCACGGAGGCAGGGAGCAGCGCGAGACCGCCCGCGCGGAGTCGTACGGCGCGGGCGGCCCCGCCCTGGACTCGCAGCCGGCGATGGACCCGACGCTGCGCCACCCCCGCTGCGTGTACCAGGTGCTCAAGCGGCACTTCGCGCGCTACACGCCGGAGCTGGTCGAGGACGTCTGCGGCATCCCCCGCGAGCTGTTCGCCCGGGTGGCCGAGGCGATCACCGCAAACTCGGGACGCGAACGCACCACCGCGCTGTGCTACTCCGTCGGCTGGACCCAGCACACCGTCGGGGTGCAGTACATCCGTACCGCCTCCATCCTTCAGGCGTTGCTGGGCAACATAGGGCGACCGGGCGGCGGCATCCTGGCACTGCGCGGCCATGCCAGCATCCAGGGCTCCACGGACGTCCCCACGCTGTTCGACCTGCTGCCCGGCTACATCCCCATGCCGCACGCCCACCAGCACCAGGACCTGGACGCGTTCGTGGCCGCGGACGCCGGCACGACCGGCTTCTGGGGCAACATGCGCGCGTACGTGGTGAGTCTGCTCAAGGCGTGGTGGGGGGAAGCGGCCACCGAGGAGAACGACTTCCGCTTCGACTGGCTGCCGCGGCTGACCGGCGACCACGGCACCTACCGGACGGTGCTCAACCAGATCTCGGGCGAGTGCAAGGGGTACTTCCTCGTCGGGGAGAACCCGGCGGTCGGTTCGGCCAACGGCAAGCTGCAGCGGCTGGGCCTGGCGAACCTGGACTGGCTGGTGGTGCGGGACCTGCGGATGATCGAGAGCGCGACCTTCTGGAAGGACGGGCCGGAGATCGAGACCGGCGAGCTGCGCACCGAGGAGATCCCGACGGAGGTGTTCTTCCTGCCGGCCGCGGCGCACACGGAGAAGGACGGCAGCTTCACCAACACCCAGCGGCTGCTGCAGTGGCACCACGCGGCCCTCGCCCCGCCGGGGGACGCCCGCAGCGACCTGTGGTTCTACTACCACCTCGGCCGGATCATCCGGGAGAAGCTCAGCGGCTCCACCGACCCGCGCGACCGCCCGCTGCTCGACCTCACCTGGGACTATCCGACCGAAGGGCCGCTGGCCGAACCGAGCGCCGACGCCGTGCAGGCCGAGATCAACGGATACAGGCCGGACGGGCTGCCGCTGTCGACGTCGACCCAGCTGCGGGACGACGGCTCCACCGCCTGCGGAGTCTGGATCTACTGCGGGGTGCGCGCCGACGGGCACAACCACGCGGCGAACCGCCGGCCGCGCCGGGAACAGGGCCGCGTCGCCCCCGACTGGGGCTGGGCATGGCCCGCCAACCGCCGCATCCTCTACAACCGGGCGTCGGCCGATCCCGAGGGAAGGCCGTGGAGCGAACGCAAGCGGTACGTGTGGTGGGACGCCGGGCAGGGCCGGTGGACCGGGGAGGACGTCCCGGACTTCGAGGTGGACAAGCCGCCCGGCTACCGGCCGCCGCCGGGCGCGAAAGCCCAGGACGCCCTGGCCGGCACCGACCCGTTCATCATGCAGAGCGACGGCCGCGCCTGGCTGTTCGCGCCGGCCGGGCTGGCCGACGGTCCCCTGCCCGCGCACTACGAACCGTATGAGTCGCCGGTGGACAACCCCCTGTACGGGCAGCAGACGAACCCGGCGCTCCAGGCCCACGACCGCCCGGCCAACCGCTACCACCCGGCCGCCGGCCAGGTGTATCCGTACGCGTTCACCACCTACCGGCTCACCGAGCACCACACGGCCGGTGGCATGAGCCGTACTCTGCCCTATCTCTCCGAGTTGCAGCCGGAGTTCTTCTGCGAGGTCTCGCCCGCACTCGCCGCGGAGCGCGGCCTGGAGCACCTGGGCTGGGCGACCATCACCACGGCCCGCACAGCCGTCGAGGCGAGGGTGCTGGTGACCGAGCGGATCAGACCACTGCGGGTCCGGGGCCGCACCATCCACCAGGTGGGTCTCCCCTACCACTGGGGCCGGGAGGGACTGTCCACGGGTGACGCGGCGAACGACCTGCTGTCCGTGGTGCTGGACCCGAACGTGCGCATCCAGGAGTCCAAGGCGGCCACCTGTGACATCCGGCCCGGCAGACGTCCAAGGGGTCCGGCGCTGCGGGCCCATGTGGCGGCGTACCGGCGGCGCGCGGGGCTGCCCGACGACATACCGCCGAGCACCGGAGAGGGGCAGTGATGACCTCCGACCGCAACAGCCTGTCCGGCCCGCTGGCCGACCCCAGCGCGGACGCGGGTTATCCGGACACCCACCCGCCCCGGATGGGGTTCTTCACGGACACCTCCGTCTGCATCGGCTGCAAAGCGTGCCAGGTGGCGTGCAAGGAGTGGAACCTCGTTCCGGCGGAGACCGGGGAACTCGACCTGCTGGGGCAGTCGTTCGACAACACGGGCGCGCTGGGCGCCGACAACTGGCGGCACGTGGCGTTCATCGAGCAGAGGATCGAGCAGCCGGCCGCACCCTCACCGGACCGGCCGCCGGTCGATCTGGGCATGCCGGCCATGGGGCCGCCCGAGCCCGGGGTGGAGGCCGCGGAAGGCCAGGTGCGCTGGCTGATGTCCAGTGACGTGTGCAAGCACTGCACCCACGCCGCCTGTCTGGACGTCTGCCCGACCGGGTCGCTGTTCCGCACCGAGTTCGGCACCGTGGTGGTGCAGGAGGACATCTGCAACGGCTGCGGGTACTGCGTGCCGGCATGCCCGTACGGGGTGATCGACATCCGCCCCGGCGACGGCCGGGCCTTCAAGTGCACCCTCTGCTACGACCGGTTGGGGGCGGGCCGGGAGCCGGCCTGCGCCCAGGCCTGCCCGACCGACTCCATCCAGTTCGGTCCCCTGGAGGAACTGCGCGAGCGGGCCGACCGGCGGGTGACCGAGCTGCACGAGCGCGGGGTGGACGAGGCACGGCTGTACGGCCGGGATCCGCAGGACGGCGTCGGCGGTGACGGCGCGTTCTTCCTGCTGCTGGACGAGCCCGAGGTGTACGGGCTGCCGCCGGACCCGGTGGTCACCACCCGTGACCTGCCGTCGATGTGGCGGCACGCGGCGGCGGCCGCCGTCGGTGTGGCGGTGAGCGTGGCGCTGTCCTTCCTGGAGCGGGGGTCCTTTGGCAGGAGGAAGCCGTGACGGACAGCGGTGGGCGGGAGCGGCCCATGGTCGCGCGCGCGGAGTTCCGGTCGTACTATGGCCGGCCGATCCTCAAGCGTCCCACCTGGAAGGTGCCGGACGTGCCGGGGTATCTGTTCCTCGGAGGAACGGCCGGTGCGGCGGCGTCCATGGCCGCGGTGGCCGAGCTGACCGGGCGTCGGGAACTGGCCGGGGCGGGCCGGTGGGTCGCCGCCGCCGCGTCGGTGACCAGCGTCGCCGCCCTGGTCCATGACCTCGGCCGCCCCGAGCGCTTCACGCACATGCTGCGCGTCCTCAAGCCCACCTCGCCGCTGTCGGTGGGCTCCTGGATCCTCGCGCCGTTCTCCGCGCTCGCCACCGCCTCGGCCGCCTCGCAGGCCACCGGACGGCTGCCGCGGCTCGGCCGGCTCGCCGGACTCGGCTCCGGCGCGCTGGGGCCGGCGATGTGCACCTACACCGCGGTGCTGCTGTCCGACACCGCGGTGCCGGCGTGGCACGAGGCGTATCCGGAGTTGCCGTACGTGTTCGCGGGCAGCGCGCTGACCAGTGCCGCGGGTGCCGCACTGCTCTGCGCGCCCGGCGCGGACCACGGACCGCCGACCCGGATGGGTCTCCTCGGCACGGCGCTGGAACTCGCCGCGATGCGCCGCATCGGGCGGCGGCTCGGGCTGGTCGGTGAGCCCTACGTCACGGGCCGGCCCGGCCGGCTGCTGACCCTGAGCAAGGGCCTGGCCGCGGCCGGGGCGGGATTGTCACTTCTCGCGGATCGCCGGGCGGCCCCGCTTCTGGCCGGAGCGTCCTACCTGGCTGCGGGACTGTGCACGCGGTTCGGAGTCTTCGCGGCAGGGATGGCGTCCGCCGAGGACCCGGCGTACGTCGTGACGCCACAGCGCCGGCATCTCGAGCGGGGCCAGGGCGGGGCGACCGGGGACCGGTGAAGGCTCACGGCGTCGACCGGCCCGCCTGCGGCATGCGGTCGCGGAGTCATTGATGGCCTGACGCTCCTTCTCGCCTCGGCAAACGGCGCAGGCGAACGTCGGGTTGGCGAGCTTGGACCGCGCCTCCCCGAGGAAATGGCTTGCAGGCGCGCGAATTGCCGGCCTACGGTGTTGTTCATGGGTTCCCTGTGACAGTCCCCGTGCGACCGCGTTGAGCTCGGCTCCGCTGTCGCGCGTTCTCATCCGCGCTTCCGCACTCCCCTGATGCCGCCTGTCCGGCGTGCCGCGGAGTGTTCCGGCGTGCGCGGATACGTCCGTCCACCCGTGCCGATCGGTCGGCCGAGAGAACAGGGGACTCCATGCTCACCGCGCAACTGTCTCTGCAGAACGTCACCCGCCGCTACAACGACCATGTCGTGTTGGACGACGTGTCCTTCAGCCTCAAGCCGGGTGAGAAGGCCGGCATCATCGGCGACAACGGGGCCGGAAAATCCACCCTGCTGCGGCTGATCGCCGGGCACGACCGGCCCGACAACGGCGAGCTGACCGTGATCGCTCCAGGCGGCCTGGGTCATCTCCCCCAGTCGCTGGCTCTGCCTCCCGAGGCCCGCGTCCAGGACGCGGTCGATGTCGCTCTCGCCGGTCTGCGTGATCTCGAAGCGCGGATGCGTCAGGCCGAAGCCGGGCTCAAGAGCTTGGCGGGAGCGGAACTCACCGCCCGCTGGACGCCTACTCTCATCTGGTCGCCCAGTACGAGGCGCGCGCCGGCTACGAGGCGGATGCCCGGGTGGACATCGCCCTGCACGGGCTCGGTCTGCCGGGCCTGGCCCGGGACAGAACCCTGGGCACGCTGTCGGGCGGTGAGCGGTCACGGCTGGCGCTGGCCGCCACGCTGGCGTCCCAGCCGGAGCTGTTACTGCTGGACGAGCCGACCAACGATCTGGATGACCAGGCGGTGCGCTGGCTGGAGGCGCACCTGCGGGCTCATCGCGGCACGGTGCTCGCGGTCACTCATGACCGGGTGTTCCTGGAACGGGTCACCACCACGATCCTGGAGGTCGGTGAGGGCAAGGTGACGCGTTACGGCGACGGCTACGACGGCTACCTCGCGGCCAAGGCCGCCGAGCGGCGGCGCCGTCTGCAGGAGTACGCGGACTGGTGCGCGGAACTGGCCCGCAACCAGAAGCTGGCCGCCTCGAACGTGTCACGGCTGGAGGCCATCCCGCGCAAGCTGCCGTTTGCCGTGTTCGGCCACGGTGCCTTCCGTACCCGCAGCCGTGGTCACGGGGCGATGGGCCGTATCCGCAACGCGAAGGAGCGTGTCGAACGGCTGACGGCCCATCCTGTCGCGCCGCCGCCCGAGCCGCTGGTTCTCGCCGCACGCATGACCACCGCCGACGGACAGACGTCGCAGGCGGCGGCGGAACTCACCGGCGTCCGTGTCGGGGACCGGCTGCACGTGCCGTCGCTGCGGATCGGCGGCGAGGAGCGGCTGTTGGTCACCGGGCCCAACGGGGCGGGCAAGACGACCCTGATGCGGGTGCTGGCGGGTGAACTGCGGCCCGATGAGGGGACGGTGAGCACGCGGGGCCGAGTCGGGCACTTGAGGCAGGAGGAAACACCGTGGCCGCCCGGCCTGACGGTCCCGCAGGCGTTCGCCGACGGCCGCGGGGGCGACCTGGATGAGCACACCGATCACCTCCTGTCCCTCGGCTTGTTCGGCCCCGCCGACCTGCGCCTGAAAGTGAGCGAGCTCTCCTACGGACAGCGGCGCCGGATCGAACTGGCCCGCCTGGTCGGCGAACCCGTCGACCTGCTGCTGCTGGACGAGCCCACCAACCATCTCTCCCCGGCCCTGGTCGAGGAACTGGAAGGAGCCCTGACCGGCTACCAAGGCGCGATCGTCATCGTCACCCACGACCGCCGCACGCGCACCCGCTTCACCGGCAGGCACCTGGAACTGAAGGCCGGCCACGTCGCGCAGCTTCAGGAGGCCGCAGTTCCGGGGTGCTGACGCGCGGGCGGGGGGGTGTCGGTGTGGGTGGGGCGGAGGTGTACGACGGCGTCGAGGCCACCGCCGGGGGCGGCTTCCAGTGTGATGTGGCCGCCGCCGGCGCGGGTGAGTTGTTCGACGATGGGCAGGCCGAGGCCGGTGCCGTCGTGGTGGATGCCGGAAGGGGAGCGCGCAGGGCGTTGGCGAGCAGGTTGTCGATTGATCTGTTCCACCAAGGCGTCGAGGTCGGCGGCTTCGGGCGTGGTGGCGGTGGCCTCAAGGCGGGCCAGGGAGAGCAGTCCTTGGAGCATGCGGCCGAGGCGTTCGGTCTCACCGATGGCCTCCTCCAGGCTGTCGTGGACGGCGGGGTCGATCCACACCCCCTCGCCGACGAACCGCACCTTGCCGAGCCGGCCAGCTCACCGGCACCGGGGAACGTCGTGACCCGGTGCCACGGCCGCGTCGTCCCATCGGTACGGCATCGGCCGCAGCCCATCGGCGGCGTGCTCGTACCCGGTCGCCCACGCCTCGCCCGGCCCGCGGGCGGCGAGATCGGACACGGTCATCGGCGGGGCCGCCGCCGGCACCGGCAGCGCCGACCAGCTCGGTGTCGCCGGCCGCGGCCGGCGACACCACCGCGGCACACGCGATCGCAAGGCTGACGACCGCACGGTGACCGTTCACAAGACCGACCCAGAACGTGGAGGTCGCTCAGCGTATGGGCGCTCGCTCACCCACCCTGACCGTGGACCACGAGTCAGCGGACACGGCCTAGCTTGTCCAACTGTGGGCCACGTCCACCACGATCCGGTCGTCCGCCTGGATCACACGGAACGGCAGTCGGGCGCGCACACCGAGACCGACCTGCGTCTGGCCCTCGAAGGTGCCGCCGAACCGGGTGTCCCGGAAGGTGCGGTACCCGCTGATGTTCACGCCTGGCAGGGACTTGCCCACCTCGCCCGGGTAGGACGGCACGCCGGCCTCCAGGTTGTAGCTCCACGCGCCGACGCGGATGTCGAGGATCGCCCCGCCGGCGACCGGTATGTACTCGCCCGAGGGGTCCGCGTAGAACCGGTCCACGTACTGGACGTGGTAGCCGATCTGGTCGCCGCCGCCGGGCACGTCGAACACGATGCGGTCGTAGCACTCGTGCTGTCCGGTCCTGATGTCCTCCAGGTGATCGGCCCCCATGGCGGCACCGCCCTTCGCGCCGCTGCCCCAGCCCGTCGGGCAGGCAGCCGCCGCGCGTGAGCCCTCCGCCGGGGCCGCGCCCGCGGTGGTCGCCGCCGTCCCCAGCGTGGCGCCCGCGAGCGCGAGCACCGCCAGTGCCGCTCCGATACGTCGCATCATGTCCCCCTCGGTCGCGCTTGGTCGCGCTTGGTCACGTAACTCTGACGCCGGGTCAGACGGCCTGCGCCGCCGGGAGGTTGTACGCAAGGCCTGGGGCACATAGGGAATCTTGTCGTCCGCTCGGGTGCCTATCGGGAGGGAGTGAGCGGCAGGGCGTCCTTGTAGGCGTTCACCGGCCGGGCGACCTTCTTGACGGTACGGGCGTCGAGCGCGGCCGGCGCGGACTTCGTGCCCAAAGTCCCGCCGGGGTGCCAGGTGCCCGTGACCGACACCCAGGTATTGGCGGGCGGGGCTGGCGTGCCGTGGATCCGCACCTTGACGAACTGGGCGTCCGCCGCGCAGCACATGAAGATGGTCCGGGTCAGATACCAGCCGTCACCCCGCTTGCCGGGCGTGACGAAACCGATCATCCGGACACTGCGTCCCTTGATGGCCTGCTCGCGGTCCTGCTGCACCCGACTGGTGTACTCGGTGAGGGTCATCGGGACCGGAGAGGTATCGGGCAGCGGATCGAAGTGTTCCTGGTCCGTGACCGCCTTGGCCGCCTCACGGGAGGCGGTGTACGCGCCGAGGGACGGTGGGGCGTAGAACAGCAGACTCAGCGCGGGGAGGAACAGCAGCCACGCGACATGCGGCACGGCGGAGTGGTCGTGCCCATGGCCGTGACCACGGTCGCTGTCGTCGTGCCCCCCGGGCTCACCATGCCCCACTCCCCCGCCCGGCCTGCGGTGCGACCACGCCTCGGCCACTCCCAACAGGAGCAGCAGCGCTCCCGACGCGACCAGTATGAAACGCATCCCCTCCTTCACATACCTGAGGTACAGGTCGGTGAAGAGCGAGCCGTACAGCAGGCCGAGGCCCATGAGGAGGAGCAGGATCACCTGCAGGGGCCGTTTCACAGCAGCATCCCTCCGACCAGCACGCTGCACAGAACCGCGACGACGGCCGTGGCAGCGGAGAAACGGAGCGCGAAGGCCCGGCCGAACGCTCCCGTCTGAAGGGCGATCAGCTTCAGGTCGACCATCGGCCCGACCACCATGAACGTCAGCTGGGCGAGAGGGGAGAAACCGGTGAGCGAGGCCGCGACGAACGCGTCGGCCTCGGAGCACACCGCGAGCACGATGGCGAGCACGGCAAGGAACAGCACCGACGTCCAGAGCGAGCCGGAGAACACGTCGAGGACGGATCGCGGGACCGCCACATTGAAGGTGGCGGCGGCCATGGCCCCCAGGACCACAAAACCGCCCGCGTGCAGGAAGTCGTGCTGGAAGCCGTACCGGAACTCCGTCCAGCGGCTGTGCCCCGGCTGGTGCCCGGTGTGCCGCACGATCGGCCGTAGCCACTCCTCGCGGCCCAGGACGAGCCACAGCCAGCCCATCACGGCGGCGGTGACGAGCGAGGCGAGCAGCCGGGCGACCACCATGGCCGGACTCCCGGGAAAGGCGATGGCCGTGGCGGTCAGTACGACGGGGTTGACGGCGGGCGCCGACAGCAGGAACGCGAAGGCGGCGGCCGGAGGGACGCCCCGGCCGATCAGGCTCTTCGCCACCGGTACCGACGCGCATTCACAGCCGGGCAGCACGACCCCCGCGGCTCCGGCGACCGGGACCGCGAGCACGGGCCGCCGCGGCAGCATCCGGCTGAACAGACGTTCCGGCACGAACGCGTTGATCGCGCCGGACAGGGCCGTTCCCAACAGCAGGAAGGGCAGCGCCTGCACGGTGATGGCGAGCCAGACGGTCCGCCATGCCTGCATGGCCGGCTCGTCCCCCCACCGGCCGATGACGAAGAGCGCCGTACCGGGAAGAGTGGCCGCCGCCAATAACAAGAGTGACCATGAGCGGGGCCGGCCCGCGGAAGCGTCATCGGCCGCCGCGGGAGCCGCGACAGCCGCCTTTGCCTCCTCGACCAGGTCACCTGACTTCTGCACGCCAACTCCGAATACCACGTTCACATCGAACACAACGGACTCCGGACCCCGCCCCTGTCCCGACGCGCCCGTCCGGCGCTCTGGTGGAGATCCGTATTCAAAGGCAGACCCTAGTCTCCCCATCAGTAACTTGAGGCACTGGCTCGGAACTTCCGGATGGTGACGCCCTTGGAGAACAAATTCGGCGCGTCCTCGGGCCGCTGTGTGGACATCGAGCACGAGGACGCCGCCTACTCAAAAGCGGGAGAGTCTGCACACGACGCTCCCGAGCAAGCGGTTCACGGGGAAGAAACCGAGCTGTCGGGAGTCGACGCTGACGGTGGCGTTGTCCCCGGCCAGGACGAGTCTCCCCGGCGGAACCGGTCGTCCGGTCAGTCCCACGAGCGCGGGGAAGCCAGTCGTGGGGACGGGGTCGCCCGGCAGGCAGACGACGCGTTTGATCATCCAGTGGCGGCCGGTGACGACGCGGGAGGACGCCGCCAGGGGCGGCGGCGCGGGAAACCTCGTGGCGTCGGGCGCCGGTTTCTCGACGACCACCACCTGCCCCGGCGTCAAGGAAGGGCGCCGGTGGACGAGCACCCGTTCACCATCGTGGTAGAGCGGTTCCATGCTCGCGCCGCGTACGGTGACGACCACCAGCCGCCGTCCGAGCGCCGCGTGCAGCGCCGCCCCGGCCAGGGTCAGTGAGGCGAGCAGGCCGCACGCGGCGGCCCACTCCGCACGGGCCCCGCCACCGGGCGCTCCGGGGCACCGGCGGGCGCCTTCCCGGCTCGCCGAGGCGGGCCTCATGCCGCACCGGTCACGGAGGTGGTGCCCGGCTCCGCGGGCCGATAGCCGGACGCCTGCAGTGCGAACAGCCGCGCGTATTCGCCCCGGGCCGCCATCAGGGAAGCGTGGTCACCCTGTTCGACGACACGGCCGTCGCGCAGGACGGCGATGATGTCCGCGTCCCGCACGGCGCCGAGCCGGTGGGAGATGAGCAGACTGGTGTGCCCCTGACGATGCCGTACGAGCGCGCTGTGGATCTCCTCCTCGGCCTGCGCGTCCAGACCGGCGGACGGCTCGTCGAGAATCATCAGGTCCCGGTCGTCGCGCAGCAGCGCACGGGCGAGGGCCAGGCGCTGCCACTGGCCGCCCGACAGCAGCACACCCGTCTCCGTGCCCCCGCCCTTCGCCTCCATGAAGAACATCCGGGACAGCAGTGTGTCGTACCCCCGGGATAGCCCCATGAGCGTTGGGTGCATCCCGGCCCGTTCCGCCGCCGCGCGGATGCGCCGGGGGTCGGACAGCGCCGTCAGGTCCCCGAGGGCGATGTTCTCGGCCGCGGTCATGTCGTACTCCATGTAGTCCTGGAACACCACGCTGATCCGTTCACGGATCTCCTTCACGTCGACGTCCCGGAAGTCCACGCCGTCCCAGAGGACGGCCCCCCTGGTGGGGTCGTACAGCCGGCAGATCAGCTTGACCAGCGTGGACTTGCCGGCTCCGTTCAGGCCCACGAGGGCCAGGGTCTTGCCGTGCGGAACATGGAGGTCGACGCCGCGCAGCACCCACGGGTGCGTGTCGGAGTAACGGAACCACACGTCCTGCAGGCGCAGTCCCCCGGCCAGGGCGGGCAGCGGACGGGGGTCGGGGGGCGGGGGCAGGTCCGGGCCCGCCGAGGTGACCACGAGATAGTGGTCGAACATGAGCAGTGCCTGGTGTGAGCGGGCCATTTCCCTGGCCGTGGCGACGAGGCCGCTCTGTACGCCCGCGACCGCCGCGATGAAGACCGTCACATCGCCCACGGACAAGGCGCCCGTCCGTGCTTCCCGGACGGCCCACAGCAGTCCCCCGCCCGCCATGAGGGCGGTGAGGAAGCCGAGTCCGGCCTGGGTCACGAGCTCCTTGCGGTCCAGGCGCCGCTTCGCCGCGTTCGTCGTGCGGCGCTCCGCCAGCATGCGTCCGCGGAGGAAGGCACCGGTGCCGAACAGCCGGATCTCCTTGGCCGCCTCGATGTCGGACAGGAGGTTCGTGTAGAAGAACTCCCGTCTCTCGGCGGGGCCGACGTCCCAGAAGACCCTCGCCCTCCGCCGCGAGAGCGCGATTTCCGCGGCCAGCGCCGGGAGCCCCGCCAGCATGACCAGGGTCGCCATCAGCGGGCTGAGCAGCACGAGGGATCCGACGAAGCCGAAGGCCGTGAGGAGGGAACGGGCCACGCCCAGGAGGCCGTCCACCGCCTGGCTGGGGCTCGTCCGGCCGGTTTGCTGGGCGAGCCGCAGGTGGTCCAGGAATTCCGGGTCTTCGAACCGGCCGATGCCCGAGAACCGTTCCACCGCGGCGAACAGCCGGTCCTGGGCGAGCAGACCCACCCTGCGGTCCATCTCCGCCCGCAGGTACTGCGCCGTCTGTGGTACCAAGGCCGCCACAAGCCCGGCCCCGGCGAGCCCCGTGCCCACCACCGCGAGGGTCCCGGCGGGGGCGTCGTGGAGCAGACTGTCCAGCAGGACCTTCGTCAGCCATGCGAGGGCCACCGGCAGCCCGCCCGCGGTCAGGGTGAGGAGGGCGTAGAGCGCCAGGGTGCCCGTTGCCGCCGCGGTGGCGAGGGAGCAGGCGGCGAGCCCGTGTTCCAGCCCGGCGCGGGGACCGGGGCTCATGTCAGCGCCGGGAAGGGCCGATCCAGCTCGATGTGGTTCTCCGCGACGACGAGCCGCCCGTCGTCCTCGGTCGTCACCCGCAGGAGCGTCGGGTAGGCGGCGGTCCCGAAGGCCGCGTGCAGGGGGCCCTCCCGGTTCTCGGCCACGACCCGGGCCACCGGCGAGAGACGCTCGATGAATTCCGCCCCCTCCTCCGCGCTGCCCACCACGACGGCGAGCACCCGGCTTCGTCCCCCGGGCAGGGACCGCGCGTACTCGGTGAACTTCGGCAGCTTGTCCTTGCAGGGCCGGCAGGTGGGTGAGAAGAAGGCCACCACGGTGTCCGCCGCCGTCAGCGCCGAACTCACCACATCGCCGTCGACCGATGTGGCGGTGAAGTCGCCGACTTCCTCGCCGACGGCCACGGTCACCGGCATGCCACCGGCACCCGCCAGGAGTTCGGTGTGCTCCCGCAGGCGTTTGACCACCCCGAGGGTGAGGACCAGGTCGACGAAGGCGATGGAGCCCACGAGTACCAGAACGGCGATCAGAACAGCCATGACGTCTCCTTCTTCGGTACGGCGGAAAGGCGGCGCCCGTTCGCGCTCCCCGGCGGGGGAGGTGCGGGCCGGAAGAGGTCGAGAATGTGGTCGGAGACCACCACCAGCCAGGCCAGCAGCAGGCCGGCGGCCACCGCCACGCTCGCTCCGTCGGCGCTCGTACGACCGTCGGCGGAGGAGGCCGCGGCTCCGGCGGCAGCGAGCACGGCGAGTGTGACGTTCCGTACGACGTGCCGGTGGCCGAGCGGTGTCCGCGAAACACCGAAGCACCGGCACGGCTCGTGTGCGCCCCGGCGTACGGCCCCGGCGATACCGAGCGCGAACGACAACAGCGTGCCGGCCGCCAGCCCCAGGCCGACGAGGGCGGCACGCTGCGCCGGAAAGGCGAGCAGCACACATATCAGGAATTCCACGGCGACGACCGCCGTGGCGACCGGCACGGCGAGTGCGTCTGGCAGAACACGCATGCCCCGCACCGAGACCACGAATTCTCTGAACGAAGCGCGACGGCTGACCTTGGTGAGAAAGGAGAGCAGGAATACTCCGCCCACGAGAAATCGTAGCCCCAGGGCCAGATACAGCACCGTTTACTCCTCAATGGAACACGTGGAAACCGCGTCGAAGCGCGTTGTCGCCGTGTGAGACCCGGCAGGTCCGGTGCCGGACGGTGCCCGTGGGCACCGTCCGGCACCGAGGACGGCGATCAGGAGCAGCGCACCTCGGAGCAGCCCGAGCCGTCGCAGCAGTAGCCGCGGCAGGGACCGTAGTTGCACTCCATGCACTGCGGGAAGTACTTCCAGCCGCAGGCCGCGGTGGCCGCTGATGCCTCGGTGCCCGGCACCAGACGGGCGAGGAGCCGGCTTCCCATCGCTTCCAGCTTACTGAGCATTTTTTCTCCTCCGAATGGTCTTCCGGTATTTCCCGGACGAGGAATGTCCCGACCGGGGCTGTTCCGGTTGCTTCGATTCTCCTGGAAAGCTTCCGGGTCGGTCTTGTAAAAAATCGCCCCGTTGTTCAGTGGAGTGCGGCAGCCAAGTCCGGCCGATCGGCAATCAAGCCGTACGGTCCGCCGTTCTCGCCCTTTCCCGCCCCCGCGGTGAAACGGCGTGGACTGAGGCCGGTCATCCTCCTGAACTCGCGGCTGAGGTGGGACTGGTCGTGATAGCCGGCCTCGGCCGCCGCGTCGCAGACGAGCCGGCCCTCCAGGAGCAGCCGCACGGTGTGCCGCAGGCGCATGATGCGGGCGACGACTTTGGGGGACAGACCGACCTGCTCCCTGAAGCGCCGTTCCAACTGCCGCTGACACCAGCCGACTTCGCGGGCGAGACCCGGTACGGGGGTGTCACCACGACTGCGCGCCAGTCGCCACCACACCTGTTCCACCGGTGCCGCGTGTGCCGGGCCCCGGAACATCCAACGCGCCAGGACCCGGTCGAGGTGGCGGAACCGGGCCTGCCGGTCCGGCGCCTCGCGGAGCTCGCGGACCAGCGTGTCGACCCTGGCGCCGAGGACCTCGGAGGCGGGGACGACCGTGTTGGCCAGCCCGTCCATGGGGATGCCGAACAGGGTGTACGCGGCCCAGGGGGCGAGAAACACCCCGATCCCGGTCAGCCCGTCGTCGTGGTCGTACACCAGGGCCCCGCTGTGCGGACCGGCCACGAAGGAGGTGAATCCGGCCGCTGGGCCTCGCACCGCCGCGTCGGACAGGTGGACGCTTCCCGTGAAGGTGAGGCCCAGGGCCACGGCCTCCGTCGGCAGCAGGAGACGGGGATCGCTGCCGGCCTGCGCGTACGGAAGGTCGTGATAGCCCCAGACGCCACCGCACAGTCCGGCCGGGGAAGGGCTAACCACGGACATGGACCGACTGACCGGTGATGCCGTGCGCGTCCGGACGCAACAGCAGCAGGATGGCCGCGGCGATGGCATCGGGGGCCGCGTTCCGTCCAGGTACGACCGCGTTGACCGTTGTACCGGTCGCCGGGAGGAGAGCGGACCAGCCGGCCACCAGGGAGCTGGTGCCGGCGGCGAGGACCGCCCCCGCGGGCCACCAGACGCCCTGCCGGTGCGTGGGGGTGGCGAGCAGCACGATGCGGCCGGGACGGGCCGGGGCAGGCATGGCGCGTACGGCCGCCTGGCCCAGCCGGTACATCCCGGTCAGTTCGGGGTGATGCGTCTCCCCCATGTCGAAACCAGGGGCCGCGGGCCCGGCCGGGTCGGAACCTGTCACGTCGGAACCTGTCGCGTCGGAGCTGGTTGCCGCGGGTCCTGCGCCGGCGGACGTCAGGCCCACCACCACATCGATGCGGCCCAACTCCGCGAGGATGTCCGCAACGGCCTTGTCCACACTGTCCCCCTCGGCCAGGTCGGCGACGTACGGCAGGACACGTGGCTGTTCACCGGCGAGCGCCTCGCCGTACAACCGGGCGGCGTCCGTCGTCGACCCCGCCACGGCGGTCGTGAACCCGTCGGTGATCAGCCGCTCGCACACGATCCGCCCCACGGCGCTGTAGCCACCGACCACCAGCGCCACCTTGCGGGCCGGACCGGACAGCGGCTCAAACACCGGCTGTGCCGGGGGCCACCGGGTTGCCGGGGGCCGGTGTGGGCGCCGGCCAGGTGAAGTCCACCGTCGTCGTCCGGGTGACGTGTTCGCCGGTGCCGTGCGGGCCGGAGCCGGGGGCGGCGGTGCTCGTACCGAGGGACAGGCCGATGGCCAGCACGGCGACCAGGGTGAGGCCCGCGGTGGTGGCCCGGGCGGTACGGGAACGGGACGCTGTCATGAGTCCTCCTCGGAGTGCCGTACCGGCAACTGAGCGGCACTGTGATGCCGGCGTCGTCGAGAAGGGAGTCAAGCAGCGGGCGCCGGAGCCGGTAAGCCCATGTGTGCGGCATACAGATGCCATGCACCTTCCTGACAGCGGGGCGGCGGGACGGCAGGAGGCGGAAAGCGGACAAGGAGGGGGAGTGTCCGATTCCCGGGAGGTGCCGGTCCAGGCCCTGTGGGACCATGACCGCCCGGACGAAGCTGTTGGAGGCCCGGGAAGGACGCGTCCACATGGCAGAACCCTCGGCACTGAGCGCGGAGGACCTCGCCGTCTACCGCGCCATACTGCTTCACCGGCAACACGACGTGGGACGCCTGGCGGAGCGGCTGTCCGTGTCCGAGGCCGAGATCCGGGCCTCCGTGGAAAGGCTCGTCGCCCTCTCCATGCTGAGGCCCTCCTGGGAACACCCGGACACGGTCCGAGCGGTGAGCCCACAGATCGGTCTGGAGCTGGTGCTCCAGCGTGAGCAGCAGGAACTGGCGTTACGGCAGGAGCGCATCGGCCAGACGCGGGCGGCCCTGGACACCCTGGCCGCGGAGTACTCCGCGTACGAGGAGAGCAGCGGCTACGAGGGAAGCGAACTGCTGCTGGGCATCGACCGCATTCGCACGCGTCTGGAGACACTCGCCAGCGAATGCGCCGAGGAGGTCCTCTCCTTCCTCCCCGGTGGGGCTCTGCCCACCGAGGCCATCGAGGCGGGCCAGCCGCTGAACGAGAAGGCCATGCTGCGCGGGGTCAGGTTCCGCAGCCTCTATCTGCAGAGCATCACCAAGGACCGGGCGACGTACCGGTACGTACGGCGGGCGCGGCAACTCGGCAGTGAGGTCCGGCTGGCCCCCACCCTCCCCATGCGCCTCCTCGTCGTGGACCGTGAGACGGCCGTCATCCCGGGCGATCCGGTGTCGGCGCGGGCCACCGCACTGGTCATCCGCAGCGCTCCGGTGGTCCGCGCCCTGCACGCGCTTTTCGAGGCGCACTGGAAGGACGCCGAGCTGTTCGAGGAACCGCCCGGGAGACCGTTCGACGGGATCAGTGCGCAGGAGCGGGAGTTGCTCCGCCTGCTGGCCGACGGCGAGAAGGACGAAGTGGTCGCCCGGCAGCTCGGCGTCTCTGTGCGCACCGAGCGCCGGATGGTCGCCGAGATGCTCTCCCGGATCGATGCGCGCAGCCGGTTCGAACTGGGGGTCAAGGCTGCCCGGCTGGGCTGGGTCTGATCGGCCGGACCGTTGAGGGGAGGGTGTGTTACTTGATGCGGATCTCCGCCAGCTGCAGGCGGTACTTGCTGGTCTCGTCGGAGGCGGGCCTGCCGAGCCTGGTGACTCCCAGGCGCAGGTAGCGGCCGTTGGCGGAGGTCAGGGTGTAGGTCTGGGCGACTCCGTTCGGGTTGGGCTCACCGGTGATGGTGCGGGCGGTGGTGTAGGTGGTTCCGCCGTCGGTGCGGGTCTGGAAGGTGAAGTCGACCGGGAAGCCCGCCGTACCGCCGCCCGCTCCGCCGGTGTCGGTGCGGGGGTGGAGGGTGACCTGTCCGATGGCCCGGTCGGCGCCGAGGTCGACCTCGATCCACACCGGTGTGCCGCTCACATCGGCGGAGGGGAAGTCGATACTGGTGAAGCCCTTGGCGCCGGCCGCGCTGGTGAGGGTGCCGTCCAGGACCCGGGTCTTGCCCCAGTCGGCGTTCTCCAGCGTGTAGTTGGCGGTGACGGTGGTGCCGGCGGTGGGGACGGTGAGTTCGGCGAGTTGGAGGCGGTACTTGGTGTTCTCGTCGGAGGCGGGGGTGCCCAGCTTCGTGGCCTGGAGGCGGACGTAGCGGGCGGTGGTGGTCCTGAAGCCGTACGTCTGCACCAGCCCGTCGGGGTTCGCCTGCCCGGTGACGGTGCGGACGGTCGTGTAGGTGCTGGATCCGTCGGGCCGGGTCTGGATCGTGAAGTCGACCGGGAAGCCCGCCGTGCCCCCGCCCGCCGCAGCGGTGTCCGTTCGGGGGAAGAGACGTACGGCGTCGAGGTCGGTGTCGGCCCCGAGGTCGATCTCCACCCACACCGGGTTGGCACTCACGTCGGCGGAGGGGAAGTCGTTGCTGGTGTAGCCCTTGGCCCCGTTCACGCTGGTGAGTGTGCCGTCGGTGAGCCGGTTCCGGCCCCAGTTGCTGTTCTCCAGGCTGTTGTTGCTGGTGACCGGCCGATTCAGGGCGAGGTCGTCCAGACGGCCCACGCCGGTCGCCGTGAACGTCCAGGTGCCGGGCTGGACGACGAAGTACACGTAAGCGGAGTCCTTGCCGTCGTAGGACAGTCCGCCGACGCTGCCGGTGGAGGAGCCGCCGGTGAAGACGGTGATGTCGTTCGCCTTGATGACCGGGGACGGGCCTCCGTAGGTCGGGACACCCGCGCGCGCGGTCGTCCCGTCCGGCGAGGTGAGCGTCAGCGTCACCTTGGTGCCGTCGCGGGTGATGCCGAAGCGGATGTCGCCCTCGACGGTGGACGTCACGGTGTTGATCTTGCTGAGGGTGCCGGTGCGAGGGATGACCTCGTACGTCTCCCAGCCGGGCTTGGTGGGGCGGACACCCGCAGCGTAGGCGGACAGCGCGTACAGCGGGCCGCCGTTCCAGGCGTGGTTGTCGGTGCCTTCCGACTTGACCCACACCTCCCACAGGGTGTGGCAGGCCGGGTCGGCGACCTGGGCGGCGAAGCGGTTGCGCATCCGCTCCTCGGCGACCGTGGCCGCGCCCATCAGATACAGCGCCTCCAGGACGTAGAACTCCATGTACGGGCTGGCATTGAGGTGGGTGCGCAGGACCTCGGTGATCGCCCGGTAGCGGGACGCGGGGGCCAGCCCGGCGACGACGGCGAGACCGTTGGCGCGGTCGTCGGTGTCGCCGGTGTAGCCGGGCGAGCGGTATTCGTTCCTGGACGCGTTCCACAGGACGCGGTCGAAGTTGGCCTTGATGCTGTCGCGCCTGGCCTTCCAGCCGGCGACGTCCCCGCTGTTGCCGCTGAGCCCGGCGAGCTTGGCCGCGGTGTCCAGAGCCAGGTGGTACCAGCAGTTGTCCAGGACGCGGGCGTCGATGTTGCTGCCCCAGTCCTCCCAGTCCCAGTCACCGGCCCGGTGGTTGACCAGGCCGTCGCTGTCCAGGCTCCACAGGTTCAGGTACTGCTTCACCGCCGGGTAGGCGACAGTGACGGCATCGGCGTTGCCGGTGTAGAGGTAGTACGTCCAGAACGACCACACCGACGCCAGCATCTGCACGGGCAGTTCGGCGGTCCAGATCGTCGAGGGGACCGGTGAGTACAGCGCACCGCTGGACTTCTGCCAGGCGGCGAGCTGGGCGATGGCCTTCTCGCCGAGGGCGTGGGACCTGGTGTCGAAGGTGTAGAAGCCCTCCTTGAGCTGGTTGACCACATCTCCCCACCATTGGGCCCGCTCACGCGTGGGACAGTCCATGTAGTTGTCCCGCATGTTCACGTACATGGTGCGGGCGGCCTTGGTCCACAGGGTGTCCAGGAAGGCGTCGCTGCTGCTGAACGACCCGGCGAAGTCCGTGTCGTAGCCGGACTCGCGGTACTTCAGCTCCAGGATCGTCACACCCGCCGGAATCGTGTACCGCACGGCCGTACCGCTCATCCACGCCGGCGACTCGAACTCCTGCACACCGCCCGCACAGACATAGGTGGCGCGCATGTTGTACTGCGTCCCCGGCTCGATGCCCACCAGGCCCGCACCGTCGTCGTAGTGGTCGGTCTGGATGCCGATCACCGCACCGGCCGGCGCGTCCACCTTCAGGAACGGGGTGACCTGGAGGTTGGACGGCAGGGTGGCCGAGATCGCGGTGAAGCCCTGCCCGCTGCTCGGGAGGGACGAGGCGTTGGCGTACGTCTTGAGGCCGGAGTAGCGGAACTGCGGGATCGGCCGCTGCACGAGCGCGTTCCAGGGCGCGGAGCCCACGGCACCGAAGTCGGTCGGCGCGCTCCAGGAACTGTCGTTGAATCCGGAGGACTGCCAGTCGGCCATACCCGTGGCGTTGCGGGCGTCGTAGTAGACGTTGGACTCGGGCAGCCGGAAGTTGACCTGCGTACCGCTGGTGTTGTTCGAGTAGCCCGGGTGGACGGTGTGCTTCCAGCTGGTGTCGCTGACCAGCCGGGTGGTCGTGGAACCGACCTCGATGTCCGACTGGAAGAGCAGCCCGCCCTTGCCGCTGCTGTTGTGCGAGAAGCCCTGCTTGCCGAAGTACCACACCAGCAACGCCACCGTGTTGCCACCGGCCTTCAGGTACGGGGCGAGGTCGATCTCGTCGTAGTAGGTGTCCGTACGGTTGGGGCCCCGCTTGAGTCCGCCCTCGAAGACCACCAGCGTGCCGTTCACCCACAGCCAGTACTTCGAGTCCGCCGCGATCTGCGTCACCGCCTTCGACGGCGCCGAAGCGAGGGTGAACGATCTGCGGAAGGCCACCCACTGGTTCGCCGAACTGGACGGTGCCCAGATCCACTTCGCGGCCCAGGACACCGCGGCGGCCGCAGCGGGAGCGAGCCCCGGCAGAAGCACCGAGCCGAGGGCCGGAGCGAGGGCGACGGCTATGGCCGAGCACAGAGCGGACCGACGCGAGATGTCAGGCATGGCGGGCTCTCCTGCTTTCGAGGGGGTGGTCGCGGGGGGATCACAGAGGTGTCGGTTCCGGGCGGGCCGGGATGGGCCCAGTGGTTCACCTCATGGATGATCCTTCGCTTGGAGGGTGAATCGTTTCAATCAGTCGGTGCGACACCTCAGGCAGCGACGCGACGAACGCCGGCACGGGCCGACCCGAGGAGCACAGGGCGGCGAGGCCGGCGGCTGACACCCTGGGCGAACCGGCTGTACCGCAATCACCCATCGACGGGCCCTGTCATGCGCATCCCTTCGTGTAACGTTCCACGAAGGGATGCCCCAAAGGTTGAAGCGAACAGGCCGGAGCCGTCAAGCCATCGGCGAGTAACGTTCCGGACACACCAACAGGGGCAGAGCGGCGCACGACAACGGAGGGGGCCCCATGCAACCGGCAGGCGGCTCGAAAAGGGTCACCATCACCGACGTCGCGCGCAGCGCGGGCGTGTCCACCTCCGCGGTGTCGAAGGTGCTGCGCAACGCCTACGGGGTGAGCCCCGCGATGCGGGAGCGCGTCCAGACGGCCATGGCCGAGCTGGGCTACCGCCCGCACGCGGCCGCCCGGGGTATGCGGGGCCGCACCTACACGATCGGCGTTCTGCTCGCGAGCATCCGCAACGCCTTCTACGCCGACCTCCTGGAAGGGGTGGACGCGCAACTGCGGAACACCGAGTACGCGCTGTTCATCGGCTCCAGCGTCTCCTCGGAGCTGGAGGACCAGACCAAGCTGATCCACGCCATGGTGGACCGGCAGATGGACGGCCTGATCCTGATCGCGCCCGCCGTCCCCCGTTCGGAGGTGGTGCGCATCGCGTCCGAGGTGCCGACGGTGGTGATCGGCCACCACGACCCCTCGCCGGCGTACGACTGCGTCGTCAACCAGGACGGGGCCGGCGTCGACCTCGTCGTCGACCACCTGGTCGGCCTCGGGCACCGGGACATCGCCCACATCTCGCATCCGACCGTGCGCGGCAGCCAGTGGGAGCAGCGGCCCGAGCATCACGTCCGGGCCGCCTACCATGCGGCGATGGCCCGCCACGGTCTGACGGACCTGGCCCGAGTCGTGCACTCCGGATACTCGGACGAGGGCGGCTATCGCGGCGCGAGGGAACTGCTCACCTCCACCCGCCCGCCTACCGCGGTCTTCGCCGGCGCGGACGTCGCCGCGACGGGTGTGTTCAGGGCCGCCGCCGAACTCGGCCTGCGCGTCCCCGACGACCTCTCGATCGCCGGATACAACAACACCTCCGTGGCCGCCCTCGCGCCGGTGAGCCTGACCAGCGTCGACCAGGCGGGCGCCATGATGGGCGAGACCGCGGCCCGGCTGCTGCTGGAACGCATCGAGAAGCGGCGTGACCGTGCGGTCGTCATGGCCTCGACACCGCACCTGGTGACGCGCGGCAGCACGGCACCGCCCCGCGCCTGATCAACAGCCACGCCCTCTCACGACGAGGCGGGCGGAACCACGTCGGACGGACACCGCCGACGACGCGGCTGGCTGACGTCCGCATCAGGGTTGAGTCGTTTCAGACATATAACGTTGCACACAGCGTGAAGAATGCGGTCGGCATGAGCCTTGACCTCCTGGCCCGACAGCCGGATCATCTCCGCCAACCCGCAGTCCTGCGTGGACATGGCGCCGACAACCCATCGACTCAACCTCTTCAACGGCAAAGGAGTGGGAGGACTACTACAACCACCATCGCCCCCACGGCGCCCTCTCCGGCCGGCCCCTACGAACGCCTACGACAGGTGGGATTGGTGGCCGAGTCAGAAGGCTGGTGCGGAGCGCTCTGTAGGCCGGCTCTGGCGGCGTGCCCCGAGCACAGCGTCTCGTAGCCGGTCCTGAGCCATGGCCAGGCACGCGTACACCGCGCCTTCTGCCGTCGACAGGCCGAGCACCTGCGTCACCGTCCTGATCTCCGGGACCGCCGGAAGGCTCTGGTCCAGTCGTCTGCGCACCTCGGGAAGCACTTCTTCGACGAGCGGGCGCAATCGACCCACGAAATAGACCGATTCAGGATCCAGCATCACGGCGACGACGCTGACAGCGGTCGCGATCGCCGTGGTGAACGCTTCCAGCACCTCGGCGTGCGGCATCTCTTCGTGCGGCTCCAGCCAGAGATCTTCGATGCGTTCCAGGTGGAGTCCGCGCCCACGAGCAAAGCGAAGAAGACCTCTTGTGCTCAGCAGCTCGTCGAGGATCTCATCGTCAACCCCGGAGGAGAGCACGCCAATGTCCCCGAAGGCAGGCGTCCGCCCGCGGGCCAGCTCGTGATCTGTGCAGCTGGCGAAGTTCAGGTTGGTGCTGAGGCTGAAGAGCGCGGCGTTCCTGACGGTGGGGTCGTTCGTGAGGATCCCGAGCAAGGACGCATTGGCGTCACTGTCCATGAGCACGGGAGCATTGATCAGGTCTTCCATGGCTCGCTGAAGATCAGAGCCAGCGAAGATCTTCATCGGCTCCGCCGGGCCGAAGATCTCCTTGCCGTCCCGGACCCGGCCCGGCACCGCGGCGACGACCTGGCGCAGTGGTCCCTGTGCGGATTCGCTGGCCTTCGCGATCAAGCCGACCAGCCATTCGGCGCCGGTCCTGACCGCGTCGTGGTCCTCGGTGGGAACCGTCACGTGGTGGACCTCGCGGCCCCTCAGATCGGTCACCAGGACGCAGGTGGTCTGCGCGCCGAAGCTGATACCGACCACGTGCCCCGTCGTGCCGGGCACGTCCAGATAGGTGGACCGGCGGCCGCGGCCGACAACCTCATCGACTCCGCCGTCGATGACGAAGCCATCCGCCCGAAGCTCCTCCACGGCTCGGGACACCGTGGCCTTGCTCAAGCCCGTGAGCTCGATGAGCTCGTTCCGCGTCAAGGGCGCCCGGGTCAGGACCACATCAAGGACCGAGGCCTTGTTGTAGTCGCGCGATGTGGGGTTGCTGGTCACCTCATGACCATATCGAGCCCGATACACCGAGCGAGCCGGGCCCGGCAGGGGGTCGAACGCCCTCCGACGGTTATTGTTTCAGTTTGGAACTGGAACTAAAAATGGTAGGATCTCAGCCACAGCAGCGAGCACCTCCGACGGAACCAGGACGAAAGGTGTGCCTACGATGACTTCGACGCTGAGCCGAGCCCTCGCCCACTACCCCAACCGGTTCGACCCGGGCGGACTGAGCGAGCTCCCCGAACACCTCCAGGAGACCATCCGACGCCGGAACAGAGTGCTCGGTCCTGGCTATACGCTCATCTACAAGCAGCCGGTCGAGTTCGTCTCCGGTCACGGCGCCCACCTGATCGACCGCGACGGCAACGACTACCTCGACGCGTACAACAACGTTCCGTGCGTCGGGCACGCCCACCCGCACGTGGCCGAGGCCGTCTCCCGCCAGATGGCGGCAGTCAACACCAACACCCGCTATGTCCAGGAGTCGCTGGTCGACTACGCGGAGCGGCTTCTCGCGACCTTCCCCGAGGAGCTGTCGAAGCTGAGTCTCGCGTGCAGCGGGTCGGAGGCCAACGACCTCGCGGTGCGGGTGGCGAGGTTCCACACCGGCGGTGAGGGAATCATCGTGACCCGCTGGGCCTACCACGGCCTCACTCGTGAGGTGGCGAGCTTCTCGCCGACTCTGGGCACGGGATCACCGCTGGGTCCGAACGTCCGGCTCATCGATCCTCCTGACCCGCGCCTCGTCCCGCCCGGATCCACGCTCGCCGAGCACATGCGCAACCAGGTGCGCGGCGCGATCGACGACCTCGAGCGCCACGGTTACCGCCTCGCGGCGCTGATCACCGACTGCGCCTACTCCAGCGATGGAATCTTCACGGACCCGGTCGGTTACATGAAGGCCGTGGTGGAGGAGGTGCACGCGGCCGGCGGTGTCTACATCGCGGACGAGGTACAGTCGGGATTCGCCAGGCTCGGGGAGTCGATGTGGGGTTTCAGCCGCCACGGTGTGCTGCCGGACATCGTCACCATGGGTAAGCCGATGGGTAACGGATTGCCGATCTCCGGTGTGGTTTTCCGCCCCGAGGTCTGCGAAGAGTTCGGACAGAACGTTCGCTACTTCAACACCTTCGCCGGCAGCTCGATCCCTGTGGCCGCCGGCGCCGCAGTACTGGATGTCTTCGAGAAGGAGAACGTGCAGCAGCGCGCTCTCGAGAACGGTACGGCTCTGCGCGCAGGGCTCCAGGAGATCACGAAGGATTCCCCTTACATAGCTGAGGTGCGCGGCAGCGGTCTCTACGTCGGTGTGGAGCTCGTCAAGGACCGGGAGACGCTGGAGCCCGACCGCTCACGTGCCGAAGACGTCATCAACGACATGCGCGACCGTCGGATCCTCATCAGCGGCACGGGCAAAGCGGCGAACGTTCTGAAGATCCGCCCTCCGCTGGCCTTCACCTCCGCCGATGTGACCCGATTCCTGGAGACCTTCTCCGAGGTCGCGAAGGACCGTCTGTAGCAGGCTGGCCAAGGAACTGATCATGAACACCTCACCGGCAATGAGAATCGCTCAACGGCTCTTCGAGGAGAGCGGCCTGGCATCGTCTCACGAGCCCATCGACGTCATGCTGGTGAGCGCCCTGCTTGAGAGGCGTTACCACCTCGGCGGACGTCTCGAGCGACTGGCGACGGAGAAGGACGACACGTTCAGACTCAGGACCGACTCGAACGACTACCTCGTGAAGGTTTCACCCCCTGACGAGGCAGAGAGGGTTGTCGCTCTGCAGACCGCCGTGATGCGTTTTCTCCAAGGCGCCGCTCCGGAATTGCCGGTCCAGCGGGTGAAGCTGACCGTCGACGGAGACGACCGCGTGGCCATCAGAACGAACGACGGCAGGACTCGGGTCCTGCGGGTGTTCGACTTCGTCGAAGGTCCGGTCCTGGCACGAACGCATCCAACCGCGGAACAGCTCGCCAAGGTGGGCGAGATGCTGGGCCGAATCGACGTGGCACTGAAAGCATTTGAGCACCCTGCGGACCGACGAGGGTTGGTATGGGACATTCAGCACTTCCACCAGCTGACCGGACTTGTCGAGCACACGCCGAATACCGAGCACCGTCAGTTGGCTCAGGAGGTCTTCCGGCTTTTCGACGGAGCCATCGTCCCGAGGCTGAATGATCTCGAAACGCAGGTGATCCACGGCGACTACAGCCCTTACAACGTTGTGGTGGATCCGCGAAGCGACGACTTTGTCACCGGCGTCATCGACTTCGGTGACACTATGCGCACTGCCGTGATCTTCGACCCTGCTGTCTCCCTGGCGAACCTGCTCGGGCGGGCGCCGGATCATCCCTGGCTGGATGCCTGCGCCTTCGTCGCCGGCTACGAACGGGCACGCCCCATCGCGGACTGGGAACTTCCGCTGCTGCCGATTGCCGCGCTGGCACGACTCACGCTGCGCGCGCTGATCACGAACTGGCGCGCGGAGCGCGTACCAGAACGGCGCGACTACCTCCTCGGCCACGCCAAGGACGACTGGATCAACGTCGGGCGGGCCATGGCCGTACCCCTGGGCGACGTCATTGCGCAACTCCGAGCGTTCTGACGTCGCCCCCTGCGCACCCATGCTGCACGACGCCCTGGCAGGCCCCGCCCGGACCCCGGAGGAAACCTGCCGGGCCGTCCTCGACGCACTGCTGCCGAAAGGTCGGGCGCGTCAGGCCAGTACCTGACCACTGCCGGCCACGACCTCCGGGCGGAGCAGGCCGGCGAGCGTCTCGGCGGGCAACAGGCCCTTCTCGAGGACGAGTTCGGCCACACCCCGGCCGCTGACGAGGGCCTCCTTGGCGATGTCGGTGGCCGCCGTGTACCCGATGTGCGGGTTCAGGGCGGTGACGAGGCCGATGGAGTTCTCGACGGTCGCACGCAGCGTCTCGGTGTTGGCGGTGATGCCGTTCACGCAGCGCTCGGCCAGGATCAGGCAGGCGTTGCGCAGGTGCGCGATGCTCTCCGACAGGGAGTGCAGGATGATCGGCTCGAAGGCGTTGAGCTGGAGCTGTCCGGCCTCGGCGGCCATGGTGATGGCCACATCGTTGCCGATCACCTCGAAGGCGACCTGGTTGACGACCTCGGGAATCACCGGGTTCACCTTGCCGGGCATGATCGACGAACCCGCCTGCACCGGCGGCAGGTTGATCTCACCCAGGCCCGCACGCGGCCCCGACGACAGCAGACGCAGGTCGTTGCAGCTCTTGGACAACTTGACGACGATCCGCTTGAGCACCCCGGACATCTGCACGAACGCCCCGCAGTCCTGGGTGGCCTCGACCAGATTGGCCGCGGTCACCAGCGGCAGGCCGGTGATGTCGGACAAATGCCTGCGGGCGGCTTCCGCGTATCCGGCCGGGGCGTTCAGCCCCGTTCCGATGGCCGTCGCGCCCAGGTTGATCTCATGGATCAGCTCGACTGCCTCGGCAAGACGTGACCGGTCCTCCTCGATCATGACGGCGTACGCCGAGAACTCCTGCCCGAGCGTCATCGGTACCGCGTCCTGCAACTGTGTACGGCCCATCTTGAGCACGTCGCGGAACTCGACGGCCTTGCCGGCGAAGGCGTCCTGCAGTACAGCCATCGCCTTGAGCAACCCGCGCACCGCGAACACCGTCGCGATCTTGACCGCGGTCGGGTACACGTCATTGGTCGACTGACCCAGGTTGACGTCCTCGTTCGGGTGCAGGAACCGGTACTCACCCTTCGCGTGGCCCAGCAGCTCCAACGCCCGGTTCGCCACGACCTCGTTGGCGTTCATGTTCGTCGAGGTGCCGGCACCGCCCTGGATGACGTCGACGACGAACTGCTCGTGCAGCTTGCCGAACCGGATCTCCCGGCACGCGGCGACGATCGCGGTCGCCTTCTCGGGCTGCAGCAGCCCCAGCTCCTCGTTCGCCAGGGCGGCGGCCTCCTTGACGGCGGCGAGGGCGTCGATCAGGTGCGGGTAGGCGGAGATGGGAGTGCCGGTGATCGGGAAGTTCTCCGTGGCGCGCAGGGTGTGCACACCCCAGTAGGCGTCGGCGGGGACATCCCGGTCGCCGAGCAAGTCGTGCTCAACGCGGGTGGCGGCGTTCATGAGGCTGGGGGCCTTCTCTCGGGAGGCATGGTGGGGGCCTTCCGTGCAGTGGTGCGGAAGGCCCCCGTGGTGTCACCGACGTCGGTACCTGCTCAGAGCAGGCGATCCTTCGCCTTGTAATAGGCGCCGCCGAACGGCAGGAACCAGGGTGTGCCGTTGTAGAAGGGGACGGGCACCTTCGGGAAGCCGAAGCCGCGCATCGGGTTGGCCTCGGGGTTGCCGTCCATCATCTCGGCGACCGCGCGGCCCATGTACGTGGCCATCTGGACGCCGTGGCCGCAGTAACCCATGGAGTAGTACAGGCCGTTGACCTCGCCCGCGTGCGGGATGCGGTCCCAGGAGAAACCGACCATGCCGCCCCACACGTAGTCGATGCGCACCCCCGCGAGCTGCGGGAAGATCTCGGTCATCTCCCGCTTGAGGATGTCCCCGCTCTTGACGTCGGAGGCCGGGTTGGAGGGGGCGAAGCGGGCCCGGCCGCCGAAGGCGAGGCGGTTGTCCGGCGTGAGACGGATGTAGTTGCCGACATTCTTATGGGCGACCAGCAGGCGGCCGTTGGGGATGAGCTCCTTGGCGCGCGCCTCCCCCAGCGGCTCGGTGACGATGATGAAGCTGCCGACGTTGATCAGCCGCTTGCGGAACCACGGCATCGAATTGTCGGTGTAGGCATCCGTCGCCGCCATGACCTGCTTGGCACGGATGGTGCCGCGCATGGTCTCCACCACGAAGCCGCCGCCGGGGAGGCGGGTGAGGCCCGTGGCGGCGTTGCGCTCGTGGATCTCGGCACCGGCACGCTCGGCGGCGTCCGCCAGGCCGACGACGAACTTGCCCACGTGCAGGGCTGCGCCGAGCGGGTCGAGCAGGGCGCCGTGGTAGTGATCCGAGCCCAGCTCGGCGCGCAGCTCGCTCTTGCTCAGGACGACCGTCTCGTGGCCGAAGTTCTCGGCCAGGTCGCGCTGCTTGGCGTGCATGCCCTCGAGGTGCTTGGGCTTGCAGACCAAGCCGAGGCGCCCGGCACGGTGGAAGTCGCAGTCGATCTTCTCCTTGACCGCGATCTCCTCGACGACGTCCACAGCATCGCGGAACGCGTCGTAGAGCTCGCGGGCGCGCTCCTGCCCGTAGCGCTGGCGGGCCTGGGCCGGGCTGATGGTGATGCCGGGGTTGCAGTGGCTGCCGTTGCGCCCGGAGGCGCCCGAACCGACCTGGTCCTTCTCGACGAGGACGACCCGGGCGCCCTTGCGGGCGGCGTGGTAAGCGGTGGACAGGCCGGTGAGGCCGCCGCCGATCACCACCACGTCCGCCTCGTCGGGCAGGTCCTTCCCTGAGCGGTCGGGCAGGGCGGGGGCTGTGTCCATCCAGTAGGGGATCTGCTTCATGGCGTGCGTCCTCTGTCTTTTCGGTCTGTTTCGCCGGTGCGCCGTCGGTCAGCAGCCGAGGAGCTTCGGCAGGCCCGACAGGTCGGGCAGCTCGTCGTAGGGCTGGTAGTCGGCGCTGCCCTTGCGGCCGTAGCGGTTGATCCACACCCGGCGCTTCAGGCCGAGGTCGCGGGTCGGGATGTGGTCGTACTCCCAGCCCTGGGCGACGTGGATGACCTGCGACGACTCGACACCCATGGTCCGGAAGGCGTGCTTGAAGGCCTGGCGGTCCGGCTTGTAGGCGCCGGCCTGCTGGGCGGTGATGACGTAGTCGAACTCGACGCCGATGTTCTCGACGTTCCGCGCGATCAGGTTGTCGTCGGTGTTGGAGATGATGGCGATCTCGTACTTGGTCTTCAGCTTCCGCAGGGCCTCCGGGACCTCCGGCCAGGGGCCGAAGGTGGGGACGGCGTCCACGAGCGCCTCGCCGTCGGTCTCGCGGTACTCCAGGCCGTGCAGGCGCATGGCGTTGCGCAGGCTGGAGTGCAGGATCTCGTGGTAGGGGCGGTAGGCCTCCAGAACGGCCTGGAAGCGCATGACGCGGAAGTCGTCGAGGAACTCGTCGACATCCAGGTTGTCCAGGTCGAGCCGGTCCTCCAGGACCTTCAGGGTGGTGGGGCCGAGTTCGAAGTTGATCAGGGTGGCGTAGGCGTCGAAGGTGACGATCTCTCGCATGGTGTCCAGCCTTGGTCTCTCGCGGTTTTAAAAGGGGGTGGGGCTTCAGACGACGCGTTCGCCGGGGGCGACGATGGCGTCGAGTGCGGCCAGGTCGGCCGGGCTCGGTGTCCAGTCGGCCGCCGCCGCGTTGGCGGTGACCTGGTCGGGTGTCATGGCGCCGCAGATGACGGAGCCGACGGCGGGCAGGGCCGCCAGTGCGCCGACCGCGACCTGGAGGAGGGTCAGACCGCGTTCGGCGCCGTATGCGGTGAGCGCCTCGACCCTGTCGAGGGCCGCGTCGGTGAGCCAGCCCTGCCGCCAGGACAGGCGGCTTCCGGGCGGGGGCTCCTCGCCGCGGCGGTACTTCCCGCTGAGCAGGCCGTTGGCCAGCGGGTAGTACGGCAGCAGGCCGAGGCCGTGGTGCAGGCAGGCCGGGATGAGGTCCCGTTCCGCACCGCGGTCGAGCAGGTGGTAGCGCGCCTGGGTGGACACGAAGGCGTCCGTGACCTGCTCGGCCGGGAGGTTGGAGCAGCCGATGTACCGGATCTTGCCCTCGTCGACCAGCTCCCGGAGCGCGGCGACCGTCTCCTCCAACGGCGTGACGCCGTCCGGTTCGTGGTACTGGTACAGGTCGATCCGATCGGTGCCGAGCCGGCGCAGTGACGCCTCCACCGCGTACCGGATGTAGGCACGGGATCCGCGCGGACCGTACAGGTCGGCGTCCCGGCTCATCTCCATGCCGAACTTGGTGGCGAGCACGATGCCGTCACGGTGGCCCTTGAGGGCGGCGCCCAGCAGGCGTTCGCCGTCGCCGCGCGAGCCACCCCGCTCACCGGACCCGCCGTACATGTCGGCGGTGTCGAACAGGGTGATCCCGGCGTCGAGAGCGGCGTGGACCACGGCCTTCGTGCCGTCCTCGCCGAGACGGCTGCCGAAGTTGTTGCCGCCCACGCCGACCACCGAGACGGTCGGGCCGCGCGCTCCGAGCGGACGGTACCTCATGACCGGTTGCCGAACCCGATGCAGACGTTCTTGGTCTGCAGGTAGCTGGCCAGGCCCTCAAGGCCCTTCTCCCGGCCCCAGCCGCTGTGCTTGTAGCCGCCGAAGGGGAGCTCGACGCCGGTGCCGATCCCGGTGGCGTTGACGTAGACCTGGCCGGCCCGGATGCCCTCGGCCATGCGCATCGCCTTGTCGATGTCGCGAGTCCAGACGTACGAGGCGAGGCCGTACGGGCTGTCGTTTGCGATCTCCAGCGCCTCGGCCGCGTCGTCGAACTCGATGACCGTGACGACGGGACCGAAGATCTCCTCGCGGGCGCAACGGGCCTGGTTGTCCAGTCCGGTCAGCACGGTCGGCTCCACGAAGTAGCCGTCGGCCAGCGCGGGGTCCGAGGGGGCGCCTCCGCCGGCCCGTGCCACGGCGCCCTCCTCCCGCGCCAGCTCCAGGTAGCCGAGGACCCGGTCCCGCTGGCGTGCGGCGACGAGCGGGCCGACGTCCGGGTCGGTGAGACCCGGGCCGAGGCGCAGGGACGCGGCGTGCGCGACGAGCTTGTCCAGGAACTCCTCGGCGCCGCGCTGGAGCAGCAGCCGGGTGCCGGCCGAGCAGGTCTGTCCGGCGTTGCCGAAGGCGGAGGCGGCGACGGCGCCGAGCGCCAGGTCGAAGTCGGCGTCGGCGAAGACGACGACGGGCGACTTGCCGCCCAGCTCCGTCACGGACGGCACCACGTTGGCCGCGGCGGCCTGGGCGACCTTGATGCCGGTGGGCACCGAACCGGTGAAGGTGACCTGGTCGATGCCCGGGTGACCGGCGAGGGCCGCGCCGGTCTCGCCGTCGCCGGGGACCACGTTCAGCACGCCCGGCGGAAGACCGCACTCCAGGGCGATCCTGCCGATCTCCAGCGGGGTGAGCGGCGCCTCGGGCGACGGCTTGAGCACCACCGTGCAGCCGGCGGCCAGCGCCGGGGCGGAGCCCCTCGCGGTGTTCTGGAGGGGGTAGTTGAACGGGATGATGTGGCCGGAGACGCCGATCGGCTCACGGACGGTGTAGTCGAGCAGGCCGGGGCCGAGCGGGATCGTCGAGCCGCCGAGCTTGTCGGCGACGCCCGCGTAGAACTCGAAGTAGCGGGCGGCCGCTTCGACATCGGCCTTCGCCTGACGCAGCGGCTTGCCGACGTCCTGGCTCTCCAGGCGGGCCAGCCGTTCGCCCTGGTAGCGGATGGCCTCCGCGATCCGGTACAGGATCCGGCCGCGGTCGGCGGCCCGCATCCGGGCCCACTCGGGAGCGGTGAAGGCCGCGCGCGCGGCGGCCACCGCCTGGTCCACATCGGCCTGGCCGGCCAGCGCCACCTGGGCGATGGCCGTGCCGTTGGACGGGTCGAGGACGGTGAAGGAGCGGCCGTCGGCGGCCGGCACCTGCTTGCCGTCGATCAGCAGCTCGGTCAGCTGGAGTTCGCCGGTCATGGCTGGATCTCCCCCAGCACCTCGCCGAAGATGACGACCTCGTCGCCAGGACGGACCGTGCGGATCCGGCGCACCCAGAGCACGATGCCCTCCTGAGGGGCGATGACCTCTTCCAGCGTGTTGCCGTAGTGGTCGGTGATGGTGGCGATCAGGTCGCCTTCCTTGCAGGTCTCCCCCGGCTCGGCGCGGGCGACGAAGAAGCCGCCGGCGGCGGAGCGGGCGAACGTGCCGGAGACCGTCGTGTAGGTGTCCCGCAGCTCCGCCTCGCCGTCGATCATCCCGAGCCGGCGCAGGATGTTGCGGACCGAGTGCATGTGGTGCTCGACGTTGGTCTCGCGGTACGTGGCGCCGCCGCACTCGATGGTGATGGCGGGCTTGCCGGCTTCGAGGACGGGGTGGCGGACCGTGCCGCCCCACTTCCCGCCCTTCCAGACCAGTTCGTGCCCGGCGGCGAGGGCGAGGTCGGTGGCCAGGTCCTCGTAGCCGCCCTGGAGGATGACCAGCGGGGCGATCTCGCCGTAGGCGCCACCGGTGTGCAGGTCGACCACGGCGTCGACGGCGGGGACGACCTGCTCAACGAAGGTGGCGGCCAGCCGCTGCGAGTACGAGCCCTCCGCGTCGCCCGGGAAGATGCGGTTGAGGTTGAGGTGGTCGATGCCGCTGGCGCGGGCTGCGGCCTCGAAGGCGGGGGTGTTCAGGCAGGGGATGCCGACGACGGTGCCGCGCAGGGTGGCCGGGTCGAGGTCGGCGAGCACGCGGCGGATGGCCTCCTGGCCGTCGTACTCGTCGCCGTGCACGCCCGCGTCCACGCACAGGACCGGGCCGTCCTGGGCGCCGTTGACGACGATCAGCGGAATCCCGAGCTCCACGCCGTAGCTGCTGGTGCCGACCGGGATCAGGCCATGGGCGCGCTCGCCCGGGGCGACGGTCAGCGGACCGATGGAGTACATGTGGTTCCTTCCCAAAACGTGGATCAGATGCGGGCGGACGCCTCGGCGAGGGTGCCCGCGATGATCGCGGCGATACGGTCGAGGACCGCGCGGTCGCTGATCAGCGGGGGCGCGATCTGGACCAGCGGCCTGGAGCGGTCGTAGACGCGGGCCAGCAGGCCGGACTCGCGCAGTCGGCGCGGGATCAGGTCGAGGATCAGGTCGGCTCGGGCGCCGGCGCTGAAGCCGCCGTCGTCGAGGTCGCCGACGAGTTCGCAGGAGTAGAAGAACCCGGTACCGCGGACGTCACCGACGATGGGCAGGGCCTTGAGGGCTGCCATGCGCTTGGCCAGGTCGCCCTGGAGACCGCGGACGTTGTCCAGGATCCGGTCCCGCTCCATGATCTCCAGGTTGCGCAGGGCGATGGCCGCGCTCAGCGGGTGTCCGGCGAAGGTGTAGCCGTGGTTGAGGACCGCGCCGGGCCGGTTGATGACCTCGGTGACCTTGGTGCCGACGAGGGTCGCGCCCAGCGGGGCGTATCCGGCGGTGATGCCCTTGGCGACGGTGACCATGTCCGGGCGGGCACCGTAGCGGTCGCCGCCGAACCACTCCCCGACCCGGCCGAAGGCCGTGATGACCTCGTCGGCGACGAGCAGGAAGCCGTAGCGGTCGGCCAGCGCCCGCAGCCCCTGCCAGTAACCCCGGGGCGGGGTGATGCAGCCGCCGCGGTTCTGCACCGGCTCGGCGATGAGCATGGCGATGGTCTCCGGGCCCTCGGCCAGGATCGTGGCCTCCAGCTCGGCGAGCAGCCACGTCGTGTACACCTCGTCGTCCGCGAACTCCGGTGCCAGGCCGAAGCGGTTGGTGTTCGACACGAACCGGGTGTCGATCGCCGGCGGGCCGTACGGCTCCGTCAGGCCGGGGTCGTCGGTGAACGACAGCGCGCCTACGGTCAGGCCGTGGTAGGCGCCGCGCCGGGCGATCGCCTTGGTGCGGCCCGGCTCGCCGCGCAGGGCGTGGTAGCGCCGGGCTATCTTCCAGGCGGTCTCGACGGCTTCGGCGCCACCGCTCGAGAAGAAGGTGTGCTCGATGTCGACGGGGGCGATCCGGGACAGCCGCTCGGCGAGTTCGATGGCCGAGGGATGCGCGGAGCCGGTCCACAGCGGGCTGTAGCACAGCTCGCTCAGTTGCCGTTCGGCGGCCTCGGCGAACTCGGGGCCGTAGGAGTAGCCGAGCTGGCAGCAGTACAGCCCTGACAGGCCGTCGATGTAACGCCTGCCTTCCGCGTCATCGACGTACGGGCCCTCGCCGCGGCGGACGACGAACAGTTCCTGACCCGGCAGCGCGAGCGAGCCGTTGTCGGTCATGTTCAGCAGCAGGTGCCGCTGAGCGGTGGCGGTGGTCATACGGCGTCGCCTCCGGGGTTGGCGACGCCGACCGTGTTCTCGACCGAGAGCAGGGATTCCTGCCGGCCGGAGCCGAGCCAGCGCACCAGGGCCACCAGGCCGAGGGCGAGGAT
>NZ_JANUQM010000022.1 GCF_030386795.1 Streptomyces sp. S.PNR 29 | reverse complement strand
AAGTCCGCGCTGCGCACGCCGGCCCGCGCCGTCCCCGCCGCCGCCCCGGCGGCCACGCCCACCGCGGGCGCGGTGCCGCGCGCGAGCAGCCGTGGCCCGGCCAGGACGAGCCCGGCCACGGCACCCGGGGAACGCGTCAGAAATCCGCCCATCGCTAGTTCTCAGCCTGCCTTTCGCGTACGCGACGCCGACGCGGTCGTGCTCTTGTCGGAGGTGTCGGAGGGTGCCTTCGGCTGCTCCGCGGCGGACGTGCCGTCGCGGTCGGAGACCCTGCCGGCCGGGCTCTCCGCGGCGCCCGTCACCGCCTCGGCTTCCGCGGTCTCCTTGGGCCGCGACTGCGTCAGCCATGCCACGGCCGCCCCGGTGAGGGCGACGGGCCACTCCACGACACCGGTGACGCCGAGCACCCCGGCCCCGGTGTACACGGCCATGCGCCGCCCGCGCGGGGACATGGCTCCGATCCTGTCGAGCGTCCCTTCGGCGGCCCTGCCCACCATCTGGGCGCCCGGCACCTTCTGCAGTGTCGCGGCGGCGGTGCGCAACGGCTGCGGGAGGCGCTCCTGTGCCGGCTTCTGCTCAGCCATGACTGTCCTCGCATGTGGGAACGTCGGTTTCCGGAACATCCGTGTTCCCGCACTTCGGAGGGTCATCCCGACGATGTTCCCGATCGGGAACGACGGCTCAGAGGCCGGCCGCGCTCCCCCGCTCCAGCGCGATCGCGTGCAGCCGCTCCAGCCGTCTGCGGGTCTCCTCGTCGGACGGCACGTACGTCACCATCCGCGGCCCCGTCTCCGGGCTGATCCACAGGTCGGTGTGGTCGACGAGGAGCCGGCCGACGTGCTGGTTGAGGAACTCCTTGCGCTTGCCGCGGTGGGCCTCGACCTCGTGCCGGTCCCAGATCTCGCGGAACTCGGGGGACTCGGTGCGCAGCCGCTTGAGCAGCATCTTCCAGGCGGGCTCGCCGAGATGCCCGGCCATCATGGCGCGGAGCCGCGCGGCCATGAGCCGCTGGGTCTTCTCCAGGTGCACGATCGAGGAGCGCCACTGCGCGTGCGTGTAGGTGAGGAGGATGCAGTTGCGGTCCTCGGGCGGCACCGCGTCCAGGTCGCACAGCAGCAGTGCGTACGTGCGGTTGTAGGCGAGGATGTCGTACCGGCTGTTCTGCAGGCAGGCCGGATAGGGCTCCAGCTGCTCCAGCACGGCCCGCATCGCCGGGGTGACCGACGGGCAGACGGTCGCCGGCGTGGGGTCGACGGCGCCGGACAGCTGGAAGAGGTGGGCTCGCTCGCTGGGGTCGAGCAGCAGGGCGCGGGCGAGTGAGTCGAGGACCTGGACGGAGACCTGGATGTCCCGGCCCTGCTCCAGCCACGTGTACCAGGTGACGCCGACGGCGGAGAGCTGGGCGACCTCCTCGCGCCGCAGGCCCGGCGTGCGGCGTCTGGGGCCCCGGGGCAGGCCGACCTGCTCGGGGGTGATGCGCTCCCGGCGGCTGCGCAGGAAGCCGGCGAGTTCGTGGCGCCGGATCGCCGAGGCGGACTCGCGGGGCGTGCCGGGCTCGGGTACCGCGGTCTCCTGGGCCATGGTGGTCATGCCTTCCAGCCTGCCGCCGCCCGGACCCTGTTGCCAGGTAGCGGTTGTACCAGGATAAGAAGACTCTGGTACCAGCCTGAGCGCCGCAGCAGGCTGATGACCGTGACCGAAACCATCGTCCCCCGCACTCTCCGCTCACCGGCCGCATCACCGGCGCTGAGCGGCCCCGGACTGTTCACGGTGCTGCTGGCCGCGGCACTCCCTCTCATCGACTTCTTCATCGTCAACGTCGCCCTGCCGGCCATCGGCGCGGACCTGTCCGCGAGCGAGGCGGTCCTCGAACTCGTCGTCGCCGGGTACGGGGTGTCGTACGCCGTCCTGCTCGTCCTCGGTGGCCGGCTCGGCGATCTGTTCGGCCGGCGGCGGCTCTTCCTCGCCGGCATGGCGGCCTTCGGGCTGACCTCGCTCGCGTGCGGGCTGGCGCCCGGCGCCTGGTCGCTGGTGGCGGCGCGGGTGGCGCAGGGCGCCTCGGCGGCGGCGATGCTGCCGCAGGTGCTGGCCACCATCCAGGCGACCACGTCCGGGCCCCGGCGTGCGAAGGCGATGAGCCTGTACGGGGCGACGGCCGGCCTGTCCATGGTGGTCGGCCAGATCCTCGGCGGGGTCCTGGTGACGGCTGACCTCTTCGGCACCGGCTGGCGCTCGGTGTTCCTGGTGAACGTGCCGGTGGTGCTCGCCGGCCTGTTCCTCGCCGTCCGCACGGTCCCGGAGACCCGCTCGCAGCGCCCGGAGCCGGTGGACGTGCCGGGCACGGTGCTGCTGGCCGTCTCCCTGCTGACGCTGCTGGCCCCGCTCACCGAGGGCCGGGCGGCGGGCTGGCCGCTGTGGACCTGGCTGTCGCTGGCGGCGTTCCCGCTCACGGCGGCGGTGTTCTACGTGGTGGAACGCCGTGCGGACCGTCAGGGCCGTACGCCGCTCGTCCCGCCGAGCCTGTTCGCGCTCACCTCGTTCCGGCGCGGACTGGTGATGATCCTGCCCTTCTCCATCGGCTTCAGCGGCTTCATGTTCGTGATCGCGGTGGCGCTGCAGCAGGGCGCGGGCCTGGGCCCGGTCGCCGCGGGTCTGGCGTTGCTGCCCATGGCGGTGGTGTTCTTCGTCTTCTCCCTCGCGGGTCCGCGGCTGGTCACCCGGTACGGCACGCGGGTGGTGCCGGCGGGCGCGGTGCTCCAGGCCGTGGGCGTGGCGTCGATGGCGCTGGCCGCCTGGCGTTCCTGGCCGCACCTCGGCTTCGTCGAGCTGCTCCCGGGCGCGGCGGTCGCCGGGGCCGGCCAGGCGCTTCAGCTTCCCGTGGTCTTCCGCATCGTGCTGTCCGAGGTGCCGTCCGCCCGCGCGGGCGTCGGCAGTGGCGTCATGACCACGACCCAGCAGGCGGCCCTGGCGCTGGGCGTGGCCCTGCTCGGCTCCCTGTTCCTGTCCTTGATCCCGGCCATGGGCATGCGGGACGCCCTGGTGACGACACTGCTGGTCCAGCTGGCGGGCATCGCCCTGACCGGCCTGCTGAGCCTGCGACTGCCGCGGACGGTCGGCTGACCCCTTAGGGTGCGGCAAGGAGTGTGCAGGAGACCGGCATCAACAGGGGTGGGTTTCATGGTGCGTCGGTACGCCCTGGGTGGCGGCACGGTCAGCCGCTGGGACCAGCACGGCAGGGAGCACGTGGTGCGCGTCCTGCGCTCGGGTTTACAGCGCAGGATCAGGTGCGACACGTGCGGCTGGCGCCGGGGCGCACCGTTCCAGCCCTTGCTGAAGGCTGCGGAACACCTCGCCGAGGCCCACCAGGCGACGGTGGACCCGAGGGCGGCATGAGCGACTGCACTCCACTGCTGAGCCAGGAGCCGGCGCTTCAGGCCCGCAGCCCCCGCACCACCAAGTCCACCACAGCCGCGAACTCGCCCTCGATTCCCGGCTGTTCCCACTCCCGTGCGTAACGGGGGTCGTGGAAGCGCCCCGTGGCCTGGAAGACCGCGCGGGCCGTGGTGGCCGGGTCGGCGGGGGTGAAGTCGCCGGCGTCCATGCCCGCCCGCACGATCCGGGTCAGCTGGGCGGTCAGGTCGGTGACGTGTTCGCCGACCGCCGTGACGTTCTCGTCGGTCAGGACCATGTAGGTGGCGAACAGCTCGGGGTCGTCGCCCGCCTTGCGGCGCTTGGCGTCGAAGAGGGTGGTGAGCCAGTCCCGCAGCCGGGCCTCCGGGTCGCGGTTCTCGGCGACGATCCCGGACAGGGCCTCGGACGTGCGGTCCAGCCACCGCTTGGTGACCGCCTCCCGCAGCGCGGCCTTCGTACGGAAGTGCCGGTAGACGCTGCCGTGGCTGACTCCGAGCGCCCGGGCCACGTCCACCACGGTGGCCTTGGCCGGGCCGTGGCGGCGCAGCACCTCTTCGGTGGCTTCGAGGATGCGCTCGGCGGTCAGGGTCTCGACGGTCGGTGCCATGGGCTAGACGGTACCCGGAGCGGGCATCAGCGCTCGACGTGCGCCAGCTGCGCCGCCGCGTAGCGCTCACCGGCGGCGGCACCGGCGGGCACGGCCTCCTCGACGGCGGCGAGGTCGGCCTCGTCCAGCGTCACGTCCAGCGCGCCCAGCGCCTCGTGGAGCCGGTCCCGCCGCCGGGCGCCGACCAGCGGCACGATGTCCGTGGTGTGCCGCGGGCCCTGGGACAGCACCCAGGCGATCGCGATCTGCGCGACGCTGACGCCCTTCTGCTCGGCGATCTTCCGCAGGGCCTCGACGAGGTTCAGGTTGTGCTGGAGGTTCTCGCTCTGGAAGCGCGGCGAGTGCGCGCGGAAGTCGTTCGGCGCGAGCTGCCGGTCCGCGGTGAAGTGGCCGGAGATCAGCCCCCGGGAGAGAACCCCGTACGCCGTGATGCCGATGCCCAGTTCGCGGACGGTCGGCAGGATCTCGTCCTCGATGCCGCGTGAGATGAGGGAGTACTCGATCTGCAGGTCGGCGATGGGCGCGGTGGCCGCGGCCCGCCGGATGGTGTCCGCGCCGACCTCGCTGAGGCCGATGTGCCGTACGTACCCCTGCTCCACGAGTTCCGCGATCGCGCCGACCGTCTCCTCGATCGGGACGGTGGGGTCGAGTCGGGCGAGCCGGTAGACGTCGATGTGGTCGACGCCGAGGCGCTGGAGCGAGTACGCGGCGAAGTTCTTCACGGCGGCCGGGCGGCCGTCGTACCCGGCCCAGACGCCGTCCGGGCCCCGCAGCGCGCCGAACTTCACGCTGAGCAGCGCCTGTTCACGCCGGGCGGCGGGCGCTGAGCGCAGGGCCTCGCCGATCAGCATCTCGTTGTGGCCCATGCCGTAGAAGTCGCCGGTGTCGAGCAGCGTCACGCCCGCCTCCAGCGCGGCGTGGATCGTGGCGATCGACTCACCCCGGTCCGCCTCGCCGTACAGCGCGGACATGCCCATGCAGCCGAGACCGATGGCGGAGACCTGGGGGCCGGTGCTTCCGAGAGAGCGTGTTCGCATCGTCATGCCCCCACTCTGACATGACAGCTGACAGATTTCAATATCTGTCAGCTGCCATGTGTCAGTCCCCCTGCCAGGCTCTCCGCCCCCCTTTGCCCCATCGCCAACAACCGCCACTCCGTTCGACAGGCTTCACTCCCGCTCCGAGAATGGAAGGTGCCGGTGAGCAGTCTCCCCGGCGGCGCCTGCCGCCGGCCGTGCGGTCCTCTGCGCCGCCGAGGGAGGCACGCCATGTCCATCCGTATCGGCACCTTCAACGCGGAGAACCTCTTCCGCCGGCCCAAGGTCTTCTCCCTGGAGGACGACGCCAGGCGCGACAAGATCCTCAGCGACTTCAACGAGCTGGTCTCCCTCCTGGAGAAGGACACCTACGAGCCGGCGGACAAGCAGCGGATCGCCGCGATCATCAAGGAGCACCAGGTCCACAACGGCGAGAAGGACAGCCCCCGCCCGTTCTTCATCAACGAACTCAAGGGGACGGGAGCCAAGCTCTTCACGGTGAGCGGCCCGCCGGCCGATCCCGCCATCACGATCGTGGCGGACGGCCGCGGCGACTGGCCCGGCTGGGCCGAGCTGGTCCGCGGTGACCTCAGCTGGACGGCCGTGCAGAACACCGCACGCGTGGTCGCCGAGGTCAACGCCGACATCCTGCTCATGGTCGAGGCCGAGGACCGCCTCACCCTGGAGCGCTTCAACGACAACGTCCTCGGCGAGACGCTGGGGCATCAGCCGTACGCCTTCAACCTGCTGATCGACGGCAACGACCCCCGCGGCATCGACGTGGGGATCCTCAGCCGCCACCCGATCACCTCGGTGCGGTCGCACATGTTCGACCCCGGGCAGGGTGGCCGGCGGCTGTTCAGCCGGGACTGCCCCGAGTTCGAGATAGCGGTCAACGGCACGCCCCTGTGGATCCTGGGCAACCACTTCAAGAGCAAACGGGGCGGCGGCGGTGGACTGCGCGCCCGTCAGGCGCAGCGGGTACGGGAGATCTACGAGGCCGCTCTCCGGCGGTCCGAACGGGTCGTGGTCGCCGGTGACCTCAACGACTTCATGGCCAGCCCACCGGTCAGGACGCTGCTGGACGCGGGCCTGAAGGACGCGATGACCCACCCGACGTACACCGGAGACCCCGGCACGCACGGCCCCGGCACGGGAGACGACGACAAGCTCGACTACCTCATGTTCTCGCCCAAGCTGTGGGACCGGGTCGAACACGTGGAGGTGGAGCGGCGGGGCATCTGGGCCCCCAGGACCTTCAAGTCGTTCCCGACGGTGACGTCGAAGGCGACCCAGGCCTCCGACCACGCGGCGCTGTACGCCGACCTCGACCTGTGAAAACGCGAGTTCCCCGACGCCCTCCAGGGGCGCGGGGAACTGCGCGGCCGGCCACGGTGAAACCCGCGGCCGGCCAACAACGCGAGCCAGGCGGACGCTGACCCGCCACAACCGCCTAGCAGCCGATGAGCCGCCCGGCCAGGTACCCCTCGATCTGGTCGAGAGACACCCGCTCCTGCTTCATCGAGTCCCGCTCACGCACCGTGACGGCGTTGTCCTCAAGTGTGTCGAAGTCGACCGTCACACAGTACGGCGTACCGATCTCGTCCTGGCGCCGGTAACGGCGCCCGATCGCGCCGGCGTCGTCGAACTCGATGTTCCAGTGCTGGCGCAGGGCCTGGGCGAGGCCCTTGGCCTTCGGGGACAGCTCGGGGTTCCTCGACAGGGGCAGAACCGCGACCTTGACCGGCGCCAGACGGTGGTCGAGCCGGAGCACCGTCCGCTTCTCCATCTTGCCCTTGGCGTTCGGCGCCTCGTCCTCGACGTAGGCGTCGAGCAGGAAGGCGAGCATCGCCCGGCCGACACCGGCCGCGGGCTCGATGACGTACGGCGTCCAGCGCTCCTGGGCCTCCTGGTCGTAGTAGGAGAGGTCCTGGCCGGAGGCCTTGGAGTGGGCGCCGAGGTCGTAGTCGGTGCGGTTGGCGACACCCTCCAGCTCGCCCCACTCGCTGCCGCCGAAGTTGAAGCGGTACTCGATGTCGGCGGTGCGCTTGGAGTAGTGGGAGAGCTTCTCCTTGGGGTGCTCGTACCAGCGCATGTTCTCCTCACGGAGACCCAGGCCGGTGTACCAGTTCCAGCGCTGCTCCATCCAGTACTCGTGCCACTTCTCGTCCTCGCCCGGCTTGACGAAGAACTCCATCTCCATCTGCTCGAACTCACGGGTGCGGAAGATGAAGTTGCCCGGCGTGATCTCGTTGCGGAACGACTTGCCCATCTGGGCGATGCCGAACGGCGGCTTGCGGCGCGAGGTGGTCTGCACGGCGGCGAAGTTGGTGAAGATGCCCTGCGCGGTCTCGGGCCGCAGGTAGGCGACGGAGCCGGAGTCCTGCGTCGGGCCGAGGTGGGTGGAGAGCAGACCCGAGAACTGCTTGGGCTCGGTGAACTGCCCCTTGGTGCCGCAGAACGGGCAGTTGATGTCCGCCAGACCGTTCTCCGGGGCGCGGCCCTTCTTCTCCTCGTACGCCTCCTCCAGGTGGTCGGCGCGGAACCGCTTGTGGCAGGAGGTGCACTCGGTGAGCGGGTCCGTGAAGGTGGCGACGTGGCCGGAGGCGACCCAGACCTCGGGGGCCAGGATCACGGACGAGTCGATACCGACGACGTCCTCGCGCGACGTCACCATGTAGCGCCACCACTGGCGCTTCAGGTTCTCCTTGAGCTCGACACCCAGCGGTCCGTAGTCCCAGGCGGCGCGCTGACCGCCGTAGATCTCACTACAGGGGAATACGAAGCCACGGCGCTTGCTCAGGCTGACGATGGTGTCGATCTTGTCGGCGGCCACGGTGCTCTCTTCATTACGACGACGGGCGACGAAGCGAGATGCTTCCAGCGAATGCTTCAGGTTACCGGCGGGGACGGCCCCGCGACCAAATCGGTGTCCCTCAGGGACCGCTCAGGTGGTTTGTTGACAACGGTTTCCATATTTGTTGAAAATGACTGTCATGAACGTACGACGGCGCCTCATACCCGCAGCCGCGGTGACCGCGGCCACCGCTCTCGGCCTCGGCACCCTCTCCGCCTGCTCCAGCGACAGCGCGGCGGCGGGCAACACGGACAAGTTCGACGTCGTCGCGTCGTTCTACCCGATGGCCTTCCTCGCTCAGCAGATCGGCGGGGACCATGTACACGTCACCAGCCTCACCGGGCCGGGCCAGGAGCCGCACGACCTGGAGATCAGCGCCCGGCAGACCGTGCAGCTCGAAAAGTCCGACGCGGTCCTCTACCTGAAGAACCTCCAGCCCGCCGTCGACAAGGCCGTCGCCCAGTCCGGGGTGAAGACGAAGATCGACGCCGCCACCCTGACCTCCCTGGAGGAGCACGGCAACGAGGTGGGCGGCCACGCGGCCGAGCACGACCACGAGCACGGCGAGGAGGAGGGCGGCAAGGACCCCCACATCTGGCTCGACCCGGTGCGGTACGCCCAGGTCGCCGAGGGCGTCGGCAAGGCCTTCGAGAAGGCCGACCCGGACCACGCGGCCGACTACAAGAAGAACACCGCGGCCCTGGTCGAGAAGCTCGACCGGCTCAACACCCAGTACAAGCAGGGCCTGGCGAACACGAAGACCAAGGTCTTCATCACCACGCACGCCGCCTTCGGCTACCTCGCCGAGCGCTACGGCCTCACCGAGGAGGCCATCAACGGCCTGGACCCCGAGTCCGAGCCCAGCGCCTCCCGCGTGAAGGACCTTGAGAAGATGGCGAAGGCCGACGGCGTCACCACCGTCTTCTACGAGACGCTCGTCAGCGACAAGACCGCGAAGACCATCGCCCAGGACTCGCACCTGAAGACCGACGTCCTCGACCCGATCGAGGGCATCACCAAGAAGTCCCGAGGCGACGACTACTTCCAGGTCATGGAGTCCAACCTCAAGGCACTGCAGACGGCCTTGGGAGCCAAGTGATCAACCATCGGAGGGCGGCATGACCGAGTCCGTCATATCGCTGCGCGGCGTCCGCGCCGAGCTGGGCTCGCGCCCCGTCCTGCGCGGCATCGACCTCACCGTGCACCGCGGTGAGGTCGTCGCGCTGCTCGGCGCGAACGGCTCCGGCAAGTCCACGGCCGTGCGCAGCATGATCGGCCAGGTGCCGGTCAGCGCCGGCGAGGTCGAGTTGTTCGGCACCCCGCGACGCCGGTTCCGCGACTGGGCGCGCGTGGGCTACGTACCGCAGCGGACCACGGCCGCGGGCGGCGTGCCCGCCACGGTGACGGAGATCGTCTCCTCGGGCCGCCTGTCCCGGGCCCGCTTCGGCGTCTTCGGCAAGGCCGACAGGGCGGCCGTACGGCGGGCGCTGGAGCTGGTCGGCATGGCGGACCGGGCGAAGGACTCCGTCGACGCCCTCTCCGGCGGCCAGCACCAGCGTGTCCTGATCGCCCGCGCGCTCGCCGCCGAACCCGACCTGCTGATCATGGACGAGCCGATGGCGGGGGTCGACCTGGCCAGCCAGGAGGTGCTCGCGCAGACGCTCAAGGTCCAGGTGTCCCAGGGCACGACGGTCCTGCTCGTCCTGCACGAACTGGGCCCGCTGGAGCCCCTGATCGACCGGGCGGTCGTCCTGCGCGACGGCTGCGTCCTGCACGACGGCCCGCCCCCGAAGGCGGTCGGCCAGCACGCCCTGCCCGGCCACGACCACGTACACCCGCACGCACCGGCGGGCGCCGAACCGATCCGCACGGGACTGCTGAGCTGATGGAACTCCTCGACTACGCCTTCATGCAGCGGGCGCTGCTCGCCGCCGTCCTGGTGGGCATCACGGCCCCGGCGGTGGGCATCTATCTGGTCCAGCGCCGCCAGGCGCTCATGGGCGACGGCATCGGCCATGTGGCCATGACCGGCGTCGGCCTCGGCTTCCTGCTGTCCACGTCCCCGGTGTGGATGGCCACGGCCGTCTCCGTCCTCGGCGCGGTGCTGATGGAGCTGATCCGCTGGTACGGCAGGACGCGCGGCGACATCGCCCTCGCGATGCTCTTCTACGGCGGCATGGCCGGCGGCGTGATGTTCATCAACCTCGCGCCGACGGGCTCGAACGCGAACCTGACCTCCTACCTGTTCGGGTCCTTGTCGACGGTCTCGGACTCGGACGTGACGGCGATCTGTGTCCTCGCGGCCTTCGTGGTGCTGGTCACCCTCGGTCTGCGCCGGCAGTTGTTCGCGGTCAGCCAGGACGAGGAGTTCGCGCGGGTGACGGGCCTGCCGGTGCGCGCCCTGAACCTGCTGACGGCGATCACGGCGGCGGTGACGGTGACGGTCGCGATGCGGGTGGTGGGTCTGCTGCTGGTCAGCGCCCTGATGGTGGTCCCCGTGGCCGCAGCCCAGCAGCTCAGCCGCAGCTTCGCGGCCACGTTCGCCATCGCAGTGGCGATCGGCGTGACCGTGACCATCAGCGGCACCGTCACCTCGTACTACCAGGACGTGCCGCCCGGCGCGACGATCGTGCTGCTGACCATCGGCGCCTTCATCCTGATGACCGCGCTGGCCGCCCCGCTGGCCCGCCGACGCGCGCGGGCACTGGCCGCCGCGCAGCCCTCCGGGGACCCCGCCGAGTGCACGATTCCAGCCACCAGGGGGGCCGACGGCGAGGTCGGCGTCTGACCGCTGACAGACCGGGCTGGCACAATGGCCCGGCAAGGCGCAGACACGTGAGGAGGCAACCGGTGACGACCGCTGGACCGCCCGTGAAGGGCCGCGCCACCCGGCAGCGTGCCGCCGTGGCGGCTGCCCTGGACGAGGTCGACGAGTTCCGCAGCGCGCAGGAACTGCACGACATGCTCAAGCACAAGGGCGACTCGGTCGGGCTCACCACGGTCTACCGCACCCTGCAGTCCCTCGCCGACGCGGGCGAGGTCGACGTCCTGCGCACCGCCGACGGCGAGTCCGTCTACCGCCGCTGCTCCACCGGCGAACACCACCACCATCTGGTCTGCCGCGGCTGCGGCAAGGCGGTCGAGGTCGAGGGCCCGGCCGTGGAGACGTGGGCGGACGCGATCGCGGCGGAGCACGGCTTCGTCAACGTGGCGCACACCGTGGAGATCTTCGGCACGTGCGCGGACTGCGCCGCGAACTGAGCCCGGCACCGGGGCCGCCGCCGCGGTCCCCGGCTCTGGTCGTCGGTCGTCACCGCCGCGACCGCCGCCTCACCCTCGGGCTCCCGACCGGCTCGTGACGTGAACCGGCGCCGACGGCCCGCTCACCGGCATCGGCCTGCGGACGGTGCTGAACAGCCGGGCCAGGACGGCCGAGCGGCCCTGGTCCGCCGTGTTCGGCGCGATGGCGTCCACCCCCGCCCTGAGCCACTGGTCCCACTCCGGCCGGTCGGCCGGGTCCAGGCGCCCGTGGGCCTCGGCCATGTCCAGGATCCTGGTGCCTATCTCCGTCGCCATCGAGCCCCCGTGGAAGCGGTAGCGGCTGCCGATCACACCGAGGTGACACACCTTCACCTGCCCGCCGGCGAGGGCCACGGAGATGTTGAGGAAGGTCTCGACCCCGAAGTCCGGCGGCAGCGGGGCGGCGCGCAGAAGACGGGTACGGACGGCGCGGTAGCCCGTGAGGGCGTTGGCGCCGTGGAAGCCGACCTCCGGGAAGAACCGGGCGGTGAGCGGCTCGTAGATGGTGAACGTGGACGCCAGGATGGTGCCCGGATGGTCGTACTCGTAGTCACCGACCACGTGGTCCGCCGTGCCGCCGGCCGCGGCCTCACGGAGCAGCGCGGCGACGTTCCGTTCCGACGTGACGAGGTCGGCGTCGAGGAAGCACGTCCACTCGCTGTCCACCGCCGACACGGCCAGTTGCATGGCCGCGCCCTTGCCGACCGGGCCGCTCAGCACCTCCGCACCGGCCTCGCGTGCCCGTCGGGCCGTGTCGTCGGTCGACCCGCTGTCCACGACCAGTACCCGGTCGCCGGGCTGCGCGGCGTCGAGGGCCTGACCGACGATCGTGGCCACCGTGGCCTCTTCGTTGTGTGCCGGAATCACAAAAGCGAACAAGCGGAACCCCAGTGCGAGAGCGATCAGTCGTTCACGATCTTAAATCGCACACGCGCACGCCCTATTCCGCAAGGGGGTTGCTACGAGGTGGCCTGCTGGTCCGGGGCTCGCCCTTCCATGGCCAGGAGTTCCTCGTTCGGGATCGCGCCGCCGAAGCGGCGGTCCCGCGAGGCGTATTCGAGGCACGCCCGCCACAGGTCACGACGGTCGAAGTCCGGCCACAGCACGTCCTGGAAGACCATCTCGGCGTAGGCGCTCTGCCAGAGCAGGTAGTTGGAGGTCCGCTGCTCGCCGCTCGGCCGCAGGAACAGGTCCACGTCCGGCATGTCCGGGTAGTACAGGTACTTGGCGAAGGTCTTCTCGCTGACCTTGGACGGGTCGAGCCGGCCGGCCCTGATGTCCTTGGCCAGTGCCTGCGCGGCGTCGGCGATCTCCGCACGGCCGCCGTAGTTCATGCAGAAGTACAGCGTGAGCCGGTCGTTGCCCTTGGTCTGTTCCTGGGCGATCTGGAGCTCCTTGGCCACCGACTTCCACAGCTTGGGCATACGGCCCACCCAGCGCACCCGCACGCCCAGCTCGTCCAGCTGGTCCCTGGTCTTGCGGATGAAGTCCCGGTTGAAGTTCATCAGGAAGCGCACCTCGTCCGGTGACCGCTTCCAGTTCTCGGTGGAGAAGGCGTACAGGGAGATGCTCCCGACGCCGATCTCGATCGCGCCCTGCAGCACGTCCAGCACACGCTCGGCGCCGACCTTGTGTCCCTCGGTGCGCGGCAGCCCGCGCTCCTTGGCCCAGCGCCCGTTGCCGTCCATGACGATCGCCACATGGCCCGGGACCAGTTCCCCGGGGAGCTTCGGCGGCCGCGCGCCGGACGGGTGCGGCTGCGGCGTCCTGTACTCCCGGCGCTGACGCCCCAGGATCCCGCGTACGGCCATGTGTCTCTCGCTCCTTGCGTGGATCTGTTGTGTGGTTCTGCTTCTCGGTTCTACTTCTCTACGTACCGGAGGGAACGCAGCCCGCGCTCCAGATGCCAGTGCAGGTACGCGGACACCAGCCCGCTGCCCTCCCGGACGTATCGCGCCTCGCACGCGTCCGCCGTCTCCCAGTCTCCCGTAAGCAGCGCGCCGAGCAGTTCGAGGGTCTCCGGCGAGGGTACGACGCTGCCGGGGACCCGGCAGTCGACGCAGACGGAGCCACCGGACGCCACCGAGAAGAACCGGTTCGGCCCGGGCATGCCGCACTTCGCGCAGTCGCCGAAGCTCGGGGCGTAGCCGTTGACGGCGAGGGAGCGCAGCAGGAAGGCGTCGAGGACGAGGTGCGGGGCGTGCTCACCGCGGGCGAGGGTGCGCAGTGCGCCGACGAGCAGCAGATACTGCTGCACGGCCGGCTCCCCCTCGTGATCGGTGAACCGCTCCGCCGTCTCCAGCATGGCGGTACCGGCGGTGTACCGCGCGTAGTCGCTGACGATCCCGCCGCCGTACGGAGCGATGGTCTCGCTCTGCGTGCACAGCGGCAGCCCGCGGCCGACCAGCTCGCTGCCCTTCGCGAAGAACTGCACGTCGACGTGGGAGAAGGGTTCGAGCCGGGCCCCGAACTTCGACTTGGTCCGCCGCACGCCCCGGGCCACGGCCCGCACCCGGCCGTGCCCGCGCGTGAGCAGCGTGATGATCCGGTCCGCCTCACCCAGCTTCTGGGTGCGCAGCACGATGCCGTCGTCGCGGAACAGACTCATGGAGCCATTCTCGCGCACGCACAGGGTGCCCGGGGCCGGGTGCCCGGTACCGGGTCCGGGCTGCGATCATGCCCCCATGTCGATCCTTGCCACCGCCGTGGTTCTGGCCATCGCGGCGCTCCACGTGTACATCCTGGTCCTGGAGATGTTCCTGTGGACCCGGCCGCGCACCCGCGCCGCCTTCGGCACCACGCAGGCCTTCGCCGAGGAGACGAGGACGCTGGCCGCCAACCAGGGCCTCTACAACGGTTTCCTCGCCGCCGGTCTGGTGTGGGGGGCCGTGGCCTCGGATCCCGTGGGGTTCCAGGCGAAGGTCTTCTTCCTGGTGTGCGTGGCCGTGGCCGGCCTGTACGGTGCCGCGACCGCCGGCCGCCGGATCGTCTTCGTCCAGACCCTCCCGGCGGCCGTAGGCCTGGCCCTGGTCCTGCTGGCCCACTGAGGGGTCCGGCAGAGGTCAAGGGACTTCACCGCGGCTGCGTGCGTTGGCGTAGGCGGTGGCCGCGCTGAGTCGCTCGGCCGGGGTGGCGCAACGAATGGCTTCCGGCTCGGCGTCCCACTCCCTCCCGCCCCCGTACGGCCTCAACTGCACGTAGGGCCCTTCGTGCCCCATGACGATGCCGAGCCGTCCGGTCCGGGTGTCGACGACGTACGAGCCGACCGGGGGCTTCACCGGAGCACCGCCACGAGCCGCGGGGCCGTCTGCGCAAGACTTACCGGGTCGGGCCCGGGTGACGGCACGATAATTCCCGCGTTCGTGAACGCCGTCCGCAATTCTTCCACCGTTTCCTCCGCTTCTTCGACGCAGAGCACCGGGAGTGCTGTGCCTTCACCGTGCTCCCCCTCCTTTTCGGCTTTCACGCTTCCCACCTCAAGAGCACCTTTTCACCCCTACACTCAACAGGAGTCTGCGCCCTACAAGTGCAGGGCTGTACAGGGGGGTTGACCATGGCCGATGTTGTCTCCGGTGGCAACATCGAGGAAATCGAGAAATTCGAACAGACCATGGGGAAACCTCAGTTGGGTGTGGAACCGCGGATTGACCCGGCACTACAAACCGACGGTTCCAAGGCGTCCATTGAATCGGGAACTTCCCCGCGCCCGACTTGCGGAAGGAAGTGAGCGGGCGAAGAGTGGTTCGTGTATCGCCTGCGCCATCGGGTCATGGATCTCGCCGACCATGACCGTCGTGGTCCTCAGGCCTCCGGTCCGCAAGGGCACATCAGGACATCGCACAGCGCACCTGGAACCAGCATGCCCAGAAACACCCGTCGGCATTTCTCCCGTCAAGCCTGCGCGTCCTGCCTGGCCGCGGCGCTCGCGCTGCCGGTAGGTGCGGCCAGTACGGTGGCGGCCCTCCAAGGCACCGCACAAGCCAGGACGGCGGCACCAGCCCAGCCCACTCCCACGCCGCCCGAGCCGGAGACACCGACCGAGGAGTCTCCCGCCCCGGAAACACCGACCCAGGAGACACCCACCGAAGAGTCCCCCGCCCCGGAAACACCGACCCAGGAGACACCGACCGAGGAGACACCGACCGAGGAGTCTCCCACCGAGGAGACACCGACCGAAGAAACACCGACCGAGGAGACGCCCACCGAAGAAACACCGACCGAGGAGTCTCCCACCGAGGAGACGCCCACCGAAGAAACACCCACCGAGGAAACACCCACCGAAACCGAGGAGACACCCACCGAGCCCGGAAAGACGCCGCAGCCCACCACACCCGCCGAGGCGAAAGACGAGGCGGAGGAACTCAGCCGGGATCCGGATACGCCCGCCGCGGTGAAGAGCGATCTCGCTCAGGTGTCCACCTTGTTGGACGAGGCCCAGAACAAACCGCCGGAGGTCAAGCAAGCGGCCGTCGACGTCAGTGTGTCGGTGTTCGTCGCTGTGGACGCGCTCAAGAACCCGGCGACTTCCGCGCCGGACAAGAAAGCGATCTCCAACTGCGTCAACGAGCTGACGGCCTCGATCCAGGTGATCGTGGACGTGAAGGTGTCGGCCAAGGTGCGGCAGGCGCTGGTCAAGGTCTCGGTCGACGTGAAGGTCTCCGTGCAGGCGTTGACACAGCCCAAACTTCCGCCGAAGACGAAGACGGCAATCAGGGGTTGTGTGCGGGAGGGGACCGCCACGCTGAAGACCATCCGGAGCGCGGGCACTTCGCAGAAGAAGAAGACCCAGCTCTCGAACCTCACGGCGCCGATCCAGATCGTGACGAAGATCATCGTCAACACGAAGACGACGGCGGGCGCCCGGAACACGGCCACGACGGTCCTGGTCCAGCTGAGAGTCGTGGTCACGACGTTCCGGGAGAACGACAAGCCACCGACGGCGCAATGGAAGTCCTGCAACAAGGCGCTCAGCGACCTGAGTCCTCAGCAGTACACGAACGTTCCGCAGCAGTGCGAGGGCTCTTTGACGGCCTGAACGACCGCCGGACACCGGGAACTCAGGTGCCCCCTGCCCCGTAGTGAGCCCTGGGGTAAACCCCCGCAGAAACAAGGGCGTTGCCCGGATGTGGTCGGCGGTGACGATTCGCGAGGCTCGTTCGCATGAAGCAGACCACGCGTCACGCCTCCCTCATCGCCACCTCCGCCCTCCTCCTCGCCGTCACCACACCGCTCGCCGCCTCCGCGGTCCCCGGCCCGGCCGCCGCCCCGCCCCTTGAGTGGTCCGCGTGCGACGGCACCGGCCTCGACCCCCGCCAGCAGTGCGCCACCGTCCAGGTCCCCATGGACTACGCCGACCCCGACGGTCCCGAGATCGGCATCGCCATCTCCCGTATCCCCGCCGAGAACCCGGCCGCCCGCCGCGGCGCACTGTTCCTCATCCCCGGCGGCCCCGGTGGCTCCAGCCTCGCCAACCCCTCGGGGAAGGCGCAGAAGCTGCCGCAAAGCGTCCGGGACACCTACGACCTCATCGGGTTCGCCCCGCGGGGGAACGCCCCCTCGACCCCCGTCAGCTGCGGTCTGGAGCCGGCCGATCTCGCCGCCTCCAAGCTGCGGCCCTGGCCCGCTCCGGACGGATCCATCGAGGGGAACATGGCCACCGCGCGGCGCATCTCGGACGCCTGCGCCCGCCATGGCGGCGAGTTGATGCAGCACATCAGCACCGCCACCAACGCCCGCGACATCGACCGCATCCGAGCCGCGCTCGGCGAGCGCAAGCTGTCCGCCTGGGGCGTCTCGTACGGCACCTATGTGGGCGCCGTCTACAGCCAGTTGTTCCCGCACCGCACCGACCGCGTCGTGCTGGACAGCAACGACAATCCCGACCCCGTCCGGGTGCAGCGGGCCTGGCTCGCCGCGTTCGAGGCCGGGGTCGAGGACAACTTCCCCGAGTTCGCCAGGTGGGCGTCCGCACCCGGCAACCCGGACCGGGTGGCCCGTACGGCGGCCGAGGTGCGGCCGCTGTTCCTGCGGCTCGCGGCCCGTCTCGACCGCGAGCCCCTCCCCTGGCCCGGCGCCGAGCCGGCGGAGCTGAACGGCACCGAGCTGCGTCAGGCCATGCTCACCGCCCTGTACGACCCCGACCGCTACCCCACGCTGGCCAAGCTGATGCTGGCCGCCGAGAAGGGCACCGTGCCGCCCGCGCCCCAGAGCCCGCCGGAGGCCGTGCTGCAGAACGTCACCGCGGTCGGCGCCGCCACCATCTGCGGGGACAGCGTCTGGCCCAGGTCGGCCGCCGCGTACGAGAAGGACGTCGCCGAGAGCCGTGCGAAGTACCCGCTCACCGCGGGCATGCCCCGCAACGCGATGCTCTGCGCCGCCTGGCCGTACCCGCAGAAGGAGGCGCCGGTGAAGATCACCGACCGAGGGCCGTCCAACGTCCTGCTCGTGCAGAACGAGCGTGATGTGGCCACCCCGCTCAGCGGCGCCCTCAAGCTCCGCGAGGCCCTCGGCCGGCGTGCCGTCATGGTGACCGTGAACTCCACCGGCCACAACGCCTACCTCGCCAACGGCAACGCTTGCGGCGACCACACGGTCTCCCGGTTCCTGGCGACAGGTGAGCGGCCCGCCAAGGACCTCTACTGCCGCTGACCGGACGCCCGGCACGCCCTGCCGTACCGCCGAGCCAGGGCGTGGAAGGCCTCCTTCGGCTCCCAGTGCCAGTCGGAGGCCGGGTCGTCGGGGCGGTCCTTGACGGACTTGGTGATGCTGTAGCTCGCCATGTCGAGGTCGTGGCGCGGGTTGTCGGGGCGGTGCGGTGAGTCCGGGCTGACGAACTCGTACGCCATCGCGGCGTACAGGCCCATCGACTCGAAGACGTCCAGCAGGTCCATCAGGTAGGCGGCCTGGGTGCGCTCGCTGCGCACCAGGTCGCCCTTGATCTCCGGCGGGGTCTTGCCGTGGTCGACGGAGTACCAGCCCATGCCGCCGTCCTGCGGGGCGCCGGCATACGTGCAGCTGCCGAACTCGGTGATGGCGAGCGGCTTGCCCCGGATCAGGTACTTGCTCACGTCCCGTACGTAGTCTTCGTGGCGCGGGAAGTACGAGTAGTAGTTGAGGCCGACGATGTCGAAGAGGTCCCAGTCGACCTTGTCGTCGGAGCCGGCCGCGTAGCCCAGGCGGCCCCGGAAGACCGACCGGCCGACCTTCGCCGCCCGTGCCGTGAACCGGTCGAGTCCGCGCTGCATCCGCTCCCGGTCGACCGTGCCGTTCAGCAGGTTCTCGACCCGCTCCAGGACCGTCTCCCCCGGCACGATCCCCGGCACGAACAGCTGGAACTCGCAGCCGACGCCGAACTCGACGCTCGCACCCTGCCGGCGTAACCGCTCCGCGAACCGGCCCGTCTCCGCCACCTGCTCCAGGATGTCGCCTTGCGGGATGTCCCCGATCTTCGGTTGCAGCCAGATGTGCAGTCCCCGCTCGGCCGCCTCGGCGGCGGTGGCCGTGAGGCGCTCGACACCGTCGCCGGTGATCTCGACGGCGTCGGCGTGCAGGTCGTCGCTGATGGCGCGGATGTCGGCGCGCATCCGGTCGGCGCTCCACGCGGTCCCCGGCGTCTCCCCCGCGCCGACGGTGTAGACGACGCCCCGTCGGGTCAGACCCGCCCGGCCGCCGGCCTCTGCCCGGCCCGCGGGAAGCACCGCCCCCGCGAGCCCGACCGCGGCCGCCCCGGCCAGGAACTGCGCCCGGTTGATTCCCTTCGTGTTCTCCATGCGCTCACTGTGCCGAGCCCGGCACCCCCCGCGTATCGCCCGTCGGTCTACGGCACCGCGACCAAGGTCGGCGGTCCGGCGACCTTCGGCGCCGCCCTCACGCGGCGCCGAACCGGCGTACATACCTGCGCTGCCACGGCGTCTCCGGCGTGCCGGTCGTAGGCCCGGCGCACGTACGCCACCGCCTCCTCGGCCGGTACGCCGTCCAGCACCGCCAGGCAGGCCAGGGCCGTCCCCGTCCGCCCGCGCCCGCCACCGCACGCGACCTCGACGCGTTCCGTCCCCGCCCGCTCCCAGGCCTCCCTCAGCGCGGCACGCGCGTCCGCCCGGTCCGCAGGGAGGCGGAAGTTGCCCGCCGAGCAGGTGGACGCCGGCCATTCTCCCCGGGTGCGCTGCTCGGATCCCGGACTTTTCGGCCGCGTCGGGCGTGAGAAACCGGTCCCGATGTCACCATCCAGGGGAGGAGCACAGCCGCTACGCCAGGGAGCCTTCATGACCTTCCCCGCCCCGCTGACCGGTGTCGTCCCGCCCGTCTGCACGCCCCTGACACCGGACCGCGAGGTGGACGTCCCTTCGCTGCTCAGGCTGATCGACCACCTGGTGGAGAGCGGGGTGCACGGGCTGTTCGTGCTCGGCACGTCATCGGAGGCGGCGTATCTGACGGACCGGCAGCGCAGGCTGGTCGTGGAGACGACCGTGGCCCAGGTGGGCGGTCGGCTCCCCGTCCTGGCGGGCGCCATCGACATGACGACCCCGCGCGTCCTGGACCACGTCGCGTCCGTCACGGCGGCGGGCGCCGACGCCGTCGTCGTCACCGCGCCCTTCTACACCCGCACCCACCCGGCGGAGATCGCCCGCCACTACCGCCTCGTCGCCGCCGCCTCCCCGGTCCCGGTCGTCGCCTACGACCTTCCGTCCGGCGTGCACACCAAGCTGCCCGCCGACGTGGTGCTGGAGCTGGCCGCCGAGGGTGTCCTGGCCGGCCTGAAGGACTCCAGCGGCGACCTGGCCGGCTTCCGGGACGTGGTGACCGGCGCCCGTACGCACCCCGGCATCACCGGCTTCAGCGCGCTGACCGGCTCCGAGCTGACCGTCGACGCGGCCCTCGCACTGGGCGCCGACGGGGCCGTGCCCGGCCTCGCCAACGTCGACCCGCACGGCTACGTCCGCCTCGACCGCCTCTGCCGGGCCGGCGACCGGGACGGTGCCCGGGCCGAACAGGAACGCCTGTGCACGCTGTTCGGCATGGTCCGCGTCGCGGACCCCGCCCGGATGGGCGCGAGTTCCTCGGCCATCGGCGCCTTCAAGGCCGCGCTGCACCTGCGGGGCGTCATCGACTGTCCGGTGACGGCCGAGCCGCAGGTGCCGTTGTCGAAGGAGGAGGTGGAACGAGTACGGGAGTACCTGGCGGCGGCGGGGTTGCTGTAGGTACCCGTACTCAGGCCCCGGCCCGGCTTTCGAGGCAGGTTCGTGCCCATGACCGCCCCCACCCCTGGCCGCCGGGTTGCTCGTGCTCGACGGTATCGGGGCCGTCGCGGCCTTCCTGCTCGGTGCTCACGGCGGTGGGCACCCGGTAGCGGTCCTACGACGGCGTACGCGCCGCCTCCAGCAGCCGTTTCACGTCGTCGGCGCAGATGGTCAGGGCCGCCCCGACGGTGGCGAGGGCGTCGCGCTCGGCGGGCGTGTAGGGACCGTCCGCCAGGGCGATGCGGGCGCCCTGGAGCAGGATCGATTCGCGGCCGACGGGGGCGAGGTGCGGGGCCAGCGGGTCCAGCGCCTCGTGCAGCTCTATGGCCAGGCCCGCCCCGCACGGCTCCTCGAAGACCCGCCCGGTGTCCGCCGCCAGCGCCTCGACGAGGGCGCTGAGCTGTTCCTCCGTGCAGTCGTCGAAGCCGGCGGCACGCACCGCGCTCGCGGCCGTCTCCAGGGACGTACGGGAGGAGGTGCCGCCCGCTGCCAGCACCGCCAGGGCGACGGTGTGGACGGCGTCGCGGAGCATCGCGGAGAAGCGGGTGGTGGTCGGGTGGTCCAGGACGTCGGTGCCGAAGTGGCGGTGGCAGGCGGCGCACTCCACGACCGGTCCGGTCTCACCGCGCGGCAGCACGGGCACGCCGAGGCAGGTGAAGCGCCGGCGGCCGGTGAGGCGCTGGTAGTTGCGGTCGCCTCCGCAGCCGGGGCAGAAGAACTCCCCGTCTCCTACGGCCGTCCATGCGGTACGGGTGCCCAGGATGCGGGCACGCCTGGCGGCACGGCCGTTTCGTCCCCGTCCTGGCAGCACGTCGCACCTCCGTAAGCCCGCGGCATCGTCGTCGCGCTGGCGTGATGTTAGCCACATCACCGAGGTGGAGTCAGTACCCCGGAGGTGACCTTTCCGTGACCTCCACGAGGATTGGCTCATATGTGACGAGGCCCCGCCCGCCGGTGTACGGCGGACAGGGCCCGTGCGGCTTCCCTCAGCGGCCTCCGGCCGCGTGCCCTTTGCGGCTGGTCAGCGAGTCGCCCGGTTGACGGCCGAGACGACGGCCTTCAGGGAGGCCCGGGTGGTGTTCGCGTCGATTCCGATGCCCCACAGGACCTTGTCGTCGATGGCGCACTCGATGTAGGAGGCGGCCTGCGCGGAGGCGCCCTCGCTCATCGTGTGCTCCTGGTAGTCCAGGAGGCGTACGTCGATGCCGATGGACTGCAGGGCGTCGAAGAAGGCCGAGATCGGACCGTTGCCGGTGCCGGTCAGCACGGTGTCCTCGCCGTCGACGGTGGCCTCGACGGTGAGCGTGTCGATGCCGTCCCGGTCGGTGGTGGACTGACCGTTCTTCACCTGGATGCGGCCCCAGGGGTTCTCGGGGTTGGGCAGGTACTCGTCCTGGAAGACCGCCCAGATGTCCTTCGGCGTGACCTCGCCGCCCTCGGCGTCCGTCTTCGCCTGGATGATCTTCGAGAACTCGATCTGCATCCGGCGCGGCAGGTCCAGCTTGTGGTCGTTCTTCAGGACGTACGCGATACCGCCCTTGCCGGACTGCGAGTTGACGCGGATGACGGCCTCGTAGGACCGGCCGACGTCCTTGGGATCGATCGGCAGGTACGGAACCGCCCACTCGATGTCGTCGACCGTGACGCCCTTGGCGGCCGCGTCGGCCTCCATCGCGTCGAAGCCCTTCTTGATGGCGTCCTGGTGGGAGCCGGAGAAGGACGTGTAGACCAGGTCGCCCACGTACGGGTGGCGCGGGTGGACCTCCATCTGGTTGCAGTACTCCCACGTACGACGGATCTCGTCGATGTCGGAGAAGTCGATCTGCGGGTCGACGCCCTGGGAGAACAGGTTCATGCCCAGGGTGACCAGGTCGACGTTGCCGGTGCGCTCGCCCTGCCCGAACAGGCAGCCCTCGACGCGGTCGGCGCCGGCCATCAGCGCCAGCTCGGCGGCGGCGACGGCCGTACCGCGGTCGTTGTGCGGGTGGACGGACAGGCAGACGTGCTCGCGGCGGGAGAGGTTGCGGCCCATCCACTCGAAGCGGTCGGCGTGCGTGGACGGCGTCGAACGCTCCACGGTGGCGGGCAGGTTGAGGATGATCTCGCGGCCCGGACCGGGCTGCCAGACGTCCATGACCGCCTCGCAGACCTCCAGCGCGAAGTCCAGCTCGGTGTCGGTGAAGATCTCCGGGCTGTACTGGTAGCCGAACTCGGTCTCCGGGCCCAGCAGCTTCTCGGCGTACTCCATGACCAGCCGCGTGCCGTCGACGGCGATCTGCTTGATGTCGTCCTTGGAGCCGCGGAAGACGACCCGGCGGAAGACCGGGGCGGTGGCGTTGTAGAGGTGGACCGTGGCGCGCCTGGCGCCCTTCAGGGACTCCACGGTCCGCTCGATCAGGTCCTCGCGGGCCTGGGTCAGGACGGAGATCGTGACGTCGTCGGGGATCGCGCCCTCTTCCTCGATGATCGAGCGCACGAAGTCGAAGTCGGTCTGGCCGGAGGCCGGGAAACCGACCTCGATCTCCTTGTAGCCCATCTTGACCAGCAGGTCGAACATCGCGCGCTTGCGCGCGGGCGACATGGGGTCGATCAGGGCCTGGTTGCCGTCGCGCAGGTCGGTGGAGAGCCAGCGGGGGGCGACGGTGATCCGGTTGTCCGGCCAGGTCCGGTCGGGGATGTCGACCTGCTCGTACTTGCCGTACTTGTGGATCGGCATGGAACTGGGCTGCTGGCGGTTCGCCATGATGCGGGGGCTCCTCAGGGTGTCCGGAAGGACGGCCGACGACGCAACGCCAAGCTCCGCGGGGAGGGAGTCGGCCTCGACTACAGGCCCTCGCCGCGGCAGCTAAGGAGAAGCAGCCCGAAACGCATGATGCTGAGCATGCTAGCGGAGCCCCTCCGGATACGTGGGTCCGTATCAGTATGCGGGACCCGGAGCATAAACGGGACAAAAAGTGCCCTATACCACTCCCGCACCGGACCCGGGGCGCCTCGCCGCCCCATTTCACCAATCATGGTTGCGGGTAGTGACAGCGGCATAACACAGTGCAAGGGTGCCGTGCATGACGACCAACGGGGGCTTCGAGCCCGTCTTCTGCACCATCGTGCCGCCGCACGTCCTCGACAAGCTCGCGCAAGCCGAGGACCCCGCCCTGTCCCGCCCCGCCCGCCAGACCCTCCAGCGCGACGCCTACGAGCGCACCCAGCGCCGCCTGACCACGGTCATCGGCGCCCCGTCCGTCGCCCCGCCCGCCGGGGCCGAGCCCGCGAAACCCCACCGCACCGTCTACGACGCCCGGCACGGCACCGACCTGCCCGGCCGCAAGGTGCGGGGCGAGGGCGCGGAGCCCGGCAAGGACGCCACCGTCAACCGTGCCTACGCGGGCCTCGGCGCCACCTTCGAGCTGTTCCTGAAGGCGTACGAGCGCGACTCGATCGACGGCAGCGGACTCCCCCTGGACGCGACGGTCCACTACGACCGCGACTACAACAACGCCTTCTGGAACGGCGAGCAGATGGTCTTCGGCGACGGGGACGGCGAGATCTTCCTCGACTTCACCATCCCCATCGACGTCATCGGCCACGAACTCACCCACGGCGTCACCCAGTACACGGCCAACCTGACCTACTTCGGCCAGCCCGGCGCCCTCAACGAGTCCATGTCGGACGTCTTCGGCGCGCTGATCAAGCAGTACACGCTCGGCCAGACCGCCGCCGAGGCCGACTGGCTGATCGGCGCCGGCCTGCTCGCCCCGCGCGTGACGGGCAAGGCGCTGCGCTCGATGAAGGCACCGGGCACGGCGTACGACGACGACGTCCTCGGCAAGGACCCGCAGCCCGCGACCATGGACGACTACGTCCGCACCGGCCGCGACAACGGCGGCGTCCACATCAACTCCGGCATCCCCAACCACGCCTTCTACCTCGCCGCCACGGCGCTGGGCGGCCATGCCTGGGAACGGGCCGGGCAGATCTGGTACGACGTGCTGACCGGGGGTGAGCTGAAGCAGGACGCGCTGTTCGTGGACTTCGCCACGCTGACGGTGAAGGCGGCGCGGGAGCGGTACGGGCAGGGCGACGAGCTCGACGCGGTGAGCAAGGCCTGGGAGCAGGTCGGGGTGCGGACCCTGTAGTTCCGTACTAGACAGGGACCCATGCGTATTCAGGTGAGGCGCACGGGCGGGTTCGCGGGCATCGAGCGCCATGCCGAGGTGGACACCTCGGGGCGCCCCGACGCGCACGAGTGGCACGCCCTGGCCGAGAAGGCGGTGGCCGCCGGCCGGGGCACACCCCCGATCGGGGTTCCGGACGGCTTCAGCTACCAGATCACGGTGGACGGGCAGACGGTGTACGCGTCCGATCCCCGGCTCACGGACGATCAGCGGAAGCTGATCTCGCGCGTGCTGAAGGAGGGCGCGTAACCGGCAGTTCCCACCTGCCGGTTGACTTCCGTTACCGCTGGTACGGATGATCCGGCGCATGGCGACCAACCCGACACCCGAGTTCCCGGCGTTCCCCGACGGCTTCCTGTGGGGCGTGTCGACCTCCGCCCACCAGATCGAGGGGGCGGCGGACGAGCGCGAGCCGTCCGTGTGGGACGCCTTCACGGCCGAGCCCGGACGGGTGAAGGACGGCTCGACGGCGGCGGTCGCCTGCGACCACTACCACCGCTACCGCGAGGACGTGGCCCTCCTGGCCGGCCTGGGCGTGACCGCGTACCGCTTCTCCGTCTCCTGGCCGAGGGTGCGCTCGGGAAAGGGCCTGGACTTCTACGACCGTCTGGTGGACGAGCTGTGCGCGGCGGGCGTGCGACCGGTCCCGACCCTCTTCCACTGGGACCTGCCCCTGGGGCTGGACTGGCTGGACCGGGACACGGCGTCCCGCTTCGCGGAGTACGTGTCGGACGTCGCCGACCGTCTCGGCGACCGCGTGAAGAAGTGGATCACCCTCAACGAGCCCGCCGAGCACACCCTCCTGGGCCACGCCCTGGGCGCCCACGCCCCCGGGAAGCAGCTGCTCTTCGACGCCCTCCCCGTCGCTCACCACCAGCTCCTCGCCCATGGCCTGGCGGTACGGGCGCTGCGCGCGGCCGGGGCCACGGACATCGGGATCGCCAACTCGCACGGCCCGACCTGGGCGGCGTCCGGGGAGCCGGCGGACCTGGAGGCGGCGGAGTTCTACGACGTGCTGCTCAACCGCCTGTTCTCCGACCCCCTGCTGCTGGGCCGGTACCCGGAGGGCGTGGGCGAGTTGATGCCGGGGGACGTGCAGTCGGACCTGAAGGTCATCGCGGAGCCGATCGACTGGTACGGCATCAACTTCTACGCGCCGACGAGGGTCGGCGCCCCGCAGGGCACCCGGATCGAGTTCGGCGGCCTGTCACTGCCCGCCGAACTCCCCTTCTCGGTACGGGAGATCGAGGGCCACCCGGTGACGGACTTCGGCTGGCCCGTCGTCCCCGATGCCCTGACCGAACTCCTCACCGGCTTCCGCGACCGCTACGGCGACCGGCTCCCGCCGGTCGTCATCACCGAGAACGGCTGCAGCTACGAGGGCATCGACGACCAGGACCGCATCACCTACCTCGACGGGCACATCCGGGCACTGCACCGAGCGGTGGAAGCGGGCGTGGACGTGCGCGGCTACTTCGTGTGGTCACTGCTGGACAACTTCGAGTGGGCCGAGGGGTACGCGCGCCGGTTCGGGCTGGTGCACGTGGACTTCGAGACGTTGGAGCGCACGCCGAAGGCGTCGTACGGCTGGTACCGGGACCTGATCCGGGCTGCGGGCCGGCCGGCTCGGGGCGGCGACTGAGGGGTCCGCGCGCCCCGGACGGGCAGGTCAGAACCCCAGCCGCCGCAGCTGCTTCGGGTCCCGCTGCCAGTCCTTCGCCACCTTCACATGCAGGTCGAGGAAGACCGGCGTCCCCAGCAGCGCCTCGATGTGCTTGCGGGACTTCATGCCGACCTCCTTCAGCCGCTTGCCCTTGGGGCCGATGATGATGCCCTTCTGGCTGGGGCGTTCGATGAACAGGTTGGCGTGGATGTAGAGGAGGGGCTTGTCGGCGGGGCGGTCCTCGCGCGGGAGCATCTCCTCGACGACGACCGCGATGGAGTGCGGGAGTTCGTCCCGTACGCCTTCCAGGGCCGCCTCACGGATCAGTTCCGCGACCATGACCTGCTCGGGCTCGTCCGTGAGGTCGCCCTCCGGGTACAGCGCCGGCCCTTCCGGCAGCAGCGGGACCAGCAGGTCCGCCAGCAGGTTCACCTGCTTGTCGCCCACGGCCGACACGGGCACGATCTCGGCCCACTCGATCCCCAGCTCCTTGCCCAGCTGGTCGATCGCGATCAGCTGCTCGGCGAGGGCCTTGGAGTCCACCAGGTCCGTCTTGGTGACGATCGCGACCTTCGGGGTCTTCCTGATCCCGGCGAGTTCCTTGGCGATGAAGCGGTCGCCCGGGCCGATCTTCTGGTCGGCGGGGAGGCAGAAGCCGATGACGTCGACCTCGGCCCATGTGGTGCGTACGACGTCGTTCAGGCGTTCGCCCAGCAGCGTGCGCGGCTTGTGCAGCCCCGGGGTGTCGACGAGGATCAGCTGCGCGTCGGGGCGGTGCACGATTCCCCGGACCGTGTGCCGGGTCGTCTGCGGCCGGTTCGAGGTGATCGCCACCTTCTGCCCGACCAGAGCGTTCGTGAGGGTGGACTTACCCGCGTTGGGACGGCCCACGAAACAGGCGAAGCCCGCCCGGTGGACGGCCTCGGACGTTTCCGACGGCTCGGATGACTGACTGCGAACGCTCATGGCCATCATTGTCCCTGATCCACAAGGCTCCCCCGCACCGTGTGCGCCCCGGCTTCCCCGGTGAGCTTCTGGAAACGCCCACGCAACACGAAACACCCAGGAAACACATCTGTAGGCAACCGGAAACGCGCGCCCGTGACCCTCTGACGAGCCCCCGCACCGTTGGAGACGACCGTGACCCTCGCCGCAAGCGTCGACACCGGCGACACCGCCTGGCTGCTCGCCGCCACCGCCCTCGTCCTGCTGATGACCCCGGGCCTGGCCCTCTTCTACGGCGGCATGGTCCGCACGAAGAGCGTCCTCAACATGCTGATGATGAGCTTCGTGTCGATCGCCCTGGTCACGGTGGTCTGGCTGGCCGCCGGTTACTCCCTCGCCTTCGGCGACGACATCGGCGGCGGCCTCATCGGCGGACTCGACCACGCCGGCCTGCGCGGCCTCGGCCCGGACAGCGTGCACGGCACCGTCCCCACCCTGCTGTTCGCCACCTTCCAGCTCACCTTCGCGATCATCACGGCGGCGCTGATCAGCGGTGCGATCGCCGACCGCGCCAAGTTCGGGGCGTGGCTGGTCTTCGTACCCGTGTGGGCCCTGCTCGTATACGTTCCGGTCACGCACTGGGTCTGGGGCCCGGGCGGCTGGATCCTCGACAGGCTCGGCGCCCTCGACTTCGCGGGCGGCCTGCCCGTCGAGATCACCTCCGGCGCGTCGGGGCTGGCGTTGTGCCTGGTCCTCGGCCCGCGCATCGGGTTCAAGAAGGAGGCCATGCGGCCGCACAACCTCCCCATGGTCGTGCTCGGCGCCGGTCTGCTCTGGTTCGGCTGGTTCGGCTTCAACTCGGGCTCGGCCCTCGGCGCGAACGGCCTCGCGGCCGCCGCGTTCCTGAACACCCTCGCCGCCGGCTGCACCGGCCTGCTCGGCTGGCTCTTCGTCGAGCAGAAGCGCGACGGCCACCCGACGACGCTCGGCGCGGCCTCCGGCGCGGTCGCGGGCCTGGTCGCCATCACCCCGTCCTGCGGCTCGGTCTCCCTGCTCGGCGCCCTGGTCGTCAGACTGGCCGCCGGTGTCCTCTGCTCCTACGCGGTGAGCTGGAAGTTCAGGCTGAACTACGACGACTCCCTGGACGTCGTCGGCGTCCACCTGGTCGGCGGCATCATCGGCACCCTGCTGATCGGCGTCTTCGCGGTCGAGGAGATGACCGGCGGCGCCGAGGGCCTCCTCTACGGCGGCGGCCTCGCCCAGCTCGGCAAGCAGCTGCTGGCCGTGGTCGTCGTGGGGGTGTACGCCTTCGCCGTCACCTACGCTCTGGGCAAGCTGATCGACAAGGCGATGGGCTTCCGCGCGAGCGAAGAGCAGGAACAGACCGGCCTGGACCTTACCGTGCACGCCGAGACGGCCTACGATCACGGCGTCCTGGGCCATGGCGCCCCGGTCACCTCGTCCGTCGTCCCCACCGCGCAGAAGGTCACGTCCCAGGCATGAAGCTCATCACCGCCATCGTCAAGCCGTACCGCCTCGACGAAGTCAAGACCGCCCTGCAGGAACTGGGCATCCAGGGCCTGACCGTCAGCGAGGCGAGCGGTTACGGCCGGCAGCGCGGCCACACCGAGGTCTACCGCGGCGCCGAGTACCAGGTGGACCTCGTACCCAAGGTCCGGATCGAGGTCGTCGTCGAGGACGCGGACGCCGACGCCGTCATCGACGCGGTCGTGAAGGCCGCGCAGACCGGCAAGATCGGGGACGGCAAGGTCTGGGCACTGCCCGTCGACACGGTCGTACGGGTCCGGACGGGCGAACGCGGCCCCGACGCGCTGTAGCACCGGGGCCGCGGCCGCGCGCGGGTCAGTCGAACACGAACGGGCCCGGTGACTGCGGCCCGGTCGCCGTGCAGGTGATGGTGATGCCGAAGACCGTCATCCGCAGCGAGCCGCCGTAGGCCTGCAGGCTGTCGCCGGAGGCCACGGTGCCGGCGAGCGGGCCGACCGTGACGGGGGCACCGGCGGCCATCGCCGGGTTCTTCGTGCCGGTGAACGCGACGGTGCCGCCGCCGGACTTCACCAGGGTGAGCGTGGAGGAGATCGAGTCCGCGCCCAGTGCGACGGGCGCGGTGATCGCGGCGGAGCTGAGGGTGAGGGTGGCGGCGGTGCCGTTCTGCGTCGCCGTCAGGGTGGCCTCGCCGCCGCCGAAGAATCCGCAGTCGGCGGTGATCGTCGCCGTCTGTGGGGTGACGGCGACGGCGGTGGGCGCGAGGGCGAGCCCGGCGACCGCGAGGGCCCCGGCCGCCAGTGCCGCACCTGTTGCGATTCTCTTGCCTGTCATGGGGTTCCGGCTCCCTTTCCGTGGGGGGAACTGCCCGGCAGGTGGGTGCGGGCACACTGCACCGAGCGGAAACTGACGGCCCATCAGAAACCGTCGGTTCCATTGATGCCCCGCAGGCAAGGGACGGCAAGGATGAATTCCGGACGACTTCCCGGCCGTCCGGCTCTCAGCCCGCGGAAACCGTCAGCCGCACGCCCCCGTCAGGCCCGGCCACCAGCACGGGCGTCTCCGCTCCCCCCAGATCCCGTACGGCGGCCCGGTCCTCGTCCGACACCCCTTCGGCCTCCGTCACCACCGCCGCCGCCTCCAGCGACGTCGCCCCGGACGCCACCGCCATCGCCACCGCCGTCCGCAGCGCACTGAGCTTCAGCGAGTCGAGGGCAACGGTCCCGGCGACATACGTACGCCCGGTCTCGTCCCGGACGGCGGCCCCCTCGGGCACACCGTTGCGGGCCCGCGCGGAACGGGCCAGGGTCACGATCTTGCGGTCCTCGGGGTCAAGCGCGCTGGTGTCGGTCATGACCTGAGCATACGAAGAAGCCCGGCCGCGGTGGCTCACACCCCCGGCGGCTTCGGGAACCCCTGCGGCCACACCTGGGGACCGCCCGCGGTGGCGCCGCCGTCCACCGCGATCTCCGTCCCCGTCTGGTACGGGAACTCGTCGGACGACAGGGCCAGCACCGCGCCGGCGATCTCCTCGGCCGTGGCCATCCGCCCCAGTCCCGGCACGTTCAACGGCCCCCACGCCTTCTTGAACGCCTCCCAGTCGGCGTCCGCCACCCCGGCGGGCCGCACCAGCGGAGTGTCGGTCGTGCCGGGCCGGATGGCGTTGATCCGGATGCCCCGGTCACCGTAGTCCAGTGCCGCGGCCCGCACGATCCCCTCGACGCCCCGCTTGCTCGCCGCGTACGCCGCGTGCCCGGGGCGGACCCGTTCGGCGCCCGCGGACGAGGTGCACAGGATCACTCCCCCGCCGCGCCGCAGCAGGTGCGGGATCTCGTACTTCACCGCGAGGAAGACGCCACGCTCGTTCGTGGCGAGCAGGTCGTCCCACTCGGCGACGCTCATCTCGTGGACCTTCCTGGAGGTCTCGATCCCCGCGTTGTTGAAGGCGATGTCGAGGCCGCCGTACCGGCCCGCCACCCCGTCGACGAAGGCCTCGACCTGCTCCGCCTCGCGGACGTCCGCGTGCAGGTAGACGGCCTCGCCGCCCGCGCGCCGGATCTCCCGCTCGACCTCGCGGCCCAGGGCACGGCGGCGCCCGCAGAAGCCGACCTTGGCCCCCTCGGCGGCGAAGGCCCGCGCGGCGGCACGGCCGATGCCCGAGGTGGCGCCGGTGACGGCGACGACCTTCCCGGCGAAACGGCCACCGCCCCGCTCGGCGGCACCGGACCGGGGGGCCGCGGCGACTCCCACGGCGGTGGCGAGCGCTCCCGAGAGCGCGGCACGACGGCTGAACGAGGATGCTGACACGGTGGAGTTCCTTCGGCATGCGACGGCGGTCGGTACGCATACGACTCTCCGCCGGCGGGCCGGGCGCGGGCATCTGTCACTTCGACTGGTGTCGGCCAGGGGTGTGCGGGACTTTCGAAACACCCCCTAGCCTCCAGGGGTGGGGGAACGAGGGACGGTGTACGGACGAGAAAGCGAACGGGCCTTCTTGCGCGGGCTCCTGGCCGACGCGGCCGCCGGGCACGGGCGGACGCTGTTCCTGCGCGGGGAGCCCGGCATCGGCAAGACGGCACTGCTCGACGACGCCGTGGCCCACGCCGTACGGGAGCATCCCGGGACCACCGTGCTGCGGTGCACGGGGGTCGAGTCGGACATGGCGTCGCCCTTCGGCGGCCTGCTGGGTCTGCTGGCTCCGGTTCTGGACCGCACGGGTCTGCTGCCACCGCCCCAACGAGCCGCTCTGGAAGGCGCCCTGGGTCTCGGGGGAGCCGAGGCGGGCGAACTCGCGGTGCGTACGGCCGTCCTGTCGCTGCTGAGGGCCCTGGCCACCGGGGGGCTGGTCCTGCTCGCGGTCGACGATGTGCAGTGGCTCGACGCCCCGACCCGCTCGGCGGTCCTGTTCGCCGCCCGCCGCCCGGGCGCGCGCGTCGCCGCACTGCTCGCCGCGCGCGCCGAGCCCGGACTGGACCGGGCCGTACACGATCTGCCCGCCCTGGAACTGGCGGGCCTGGCTCCGGCAGCCGCCCGGGCGCTGCTCGCCGTGCGCGGGGTGCGGGGCGTGGACACGGCCGCGCTGCTGGCCGCCGCCGAGGGCAATCCGCTCGCGCTGGCCGAGCTGCCCGTGCCGGACGGAACGGCACCCGGCCCGCTGCCCCTGGACACCCGGCTGCGCGACGCCTTCGCCCACCGGGCCCGCGCACTGCCCGCCGAGGCCCGGACGCTCCTGCTGGTGGCGGCTGCCGAGGACCGGGGCCGTACGGACGTGGTGCTGGCCGCGGCGACCCGGCTGGGGGCCGGCGACGTGGCGCTCGCCTCCGCCGAGCGTGCCGGGCTGCTCCACGTCACCGGCCCCGCCCTCCGCTTCCGGCACCCCCTCGTCCGCTCGGCGGTCTACGCGGACGCCTCGTTCCCGGACCGGGCCCGCGCCCACCTGGCGCTCGCCGAGGTGCTGACGGGGCACGACGCCCACTGGCACCGGGCGCTGGCCCGCACGGGCCCCGACGAGGAACTGGCCGCCGCGCTGGAGCGGGACGCGGACGCCATCGCCGGGCGGGGCGGACTGGCCGCGGTGGCAGCGGTCCTCGCCCGCGCCGCGGAACTCGGCACCGATCCGGGGACCCGGACCCGGCGCCTGGCGGCGGCGGCGCACGCCGCGTGGAAGTCGGGCCACCCGGATACGGCCGGGCGCCTCGTGGCCCGCGCGGCAGCCGTCGAGCATCCGGACCCGGGCCCCGAGACCGATGCGGGGGCTCTCGAACTCACCCGCCTCCACGGCCTGATCGCCCACTCCGGCGGCGACCAGGAGGACGCCTTCCGGAAGCTGACCGAGGCCGCCGAGGCACACGCCCCGTACCGTCCCGAGGCCGCGGCCGCCCTGCTGTTCATGGCCTGCGACGCCGGCGAGCACGCCGGCCACGACGACGCTGTGCGGCAGGCCGCCTCGCGCATCGCGGAGTTGCGGGTGGACGCGCGCTACCGGTCGTACGGGCGCCTGCTGGCGGTGGCGTACGAGGGAACGCCCGAAGCACCGCACGATCCCTGGGCGGTCCTCCGAGCCGCCCCTGACGACCTCGGCACCAGCCGGGTCCACCGCTGGCTGTGGCCCCTGGCGATCACGCGGGACGGACCCGACCCGCTGCGGGCCCGCGACTTCGCCGAGACCGCGTGCGAGCGGATCCGGGAGGCCGGCGTCGCCGCGCTGCTTCCCCGGCCGCTGCTGTGGCTGGCCGACCTGGAGTGCCGCACCGGACGGCTGGAGGAGGCCGCCGTGCACGCCGACGAGGCGTTGCGGCTCGCCCGGGACCTCGCGCACCCCGTGTCGGCCGCCGACGCCCTGGCCGTGCTCGCCCGCGTCGCCGCGCTGCACGGCGACGGACCCCGCTGCCGTACGTATGCCGACGAGGCGTCCGCCACCGCGCTGCCGCTGAACAACCGCGCGGCGGCCGCCGAGGCCGCGTGGGCCGTGGCCCTGCTCGCGCTGGGCCGCGGTGACCACGCCGAGGCGCACGAGCGGCTGCTGCCCGTGCACACTCCGGGCTCGGCCCGCGGGCACCGCCGCATCGCCCGCCTGAGCAGCGCCGACCTGACGTCGGCCCAGTGGGCCGACGGCGACCGGGCGGCGGCGGTCAGGACGGCCGAGCGCGCCACGGCCTGGGCCGAGCACAGCGGACTGCCGTGGGCCCGCGCCCAGGCCGCCCTGTGCCGGCTCCTGACGGCCACGCCCGACACGGACCCGCGGGACCTGGACGACCACTGGGCCGCCGCGGACCGCGGTTTCGCCGGCCTGCCGTTCTGGCGGGCCCGGGCCGCGCTCGCGTACGGGGAGCGGCTGCGCCGGGACCGGCGGGCGGTGGCCGCGCGGGAGCGGCTGCGGTTCGCGGTCGACCTGTTCGACGGGATCGGCACGCCGGTGTGGCGGGACCGCGCCCGGGGCGAGCTGCGCGCCACGGGCGCCTCCGCCCGCCATGGCCACGGGGACGCGGCGGCCCGGCTCACGCCACAGGAACTGCGGGTGGCCCGGCTCGCCGCGCGCGGCCTGTCCAACCGGGAGATCGGCGCCCGCCTCACCATGAGCCCGCGCACCGCCGGCTACCACCTCTACAAGGTCTTCCCCAAGCTGGGCGTCACGGGCCGGGCCGAGCTGCGCGACCTGGACCTGTGACGGCGCCCGGGCTCTCAGGGCCGGTCGAGGCGGAGGCGGTCGGCTCTGGGCAGGCCGGCGACGACCAGGTCGTACGAGTCCTCGATGAGCTCCCGGACCAGGGCGTCCGGGAGGTCGCCGTCGGCCGTGACCGTGTTCCAGTGGCGTTTGTTCATGTGCCAGCCGGGGGCGATCAGGCCCGGGTACTCGTCGCGGAGGCGGAGGGCGTCCTCCGGGTCGCACTTGAGGTTGACCGTGAGCGGACGCGCGTCCAGCGTCGTGAGGGCGAACATCCTGCCCCGCACCTTGAACACCGAGATCTCCGGGCGGAAGGGGAAGTCCTCCACGGCCGCGTTGAAGGACAGGCAGAACGCGCGCAGCTGCTCGGGGGTCACTCCGGCCTCGTCTCCTCGTCCTCGGGCGGGCCGGCCGGGCCCACCGGCTCCGCCAGCACGGTCACGATCTTGTTCCGGCGTCCGGCCGCCGCCTCGGCCGTCAGGCGCAGTTCCCGGCCGTCGGGGAGGTCCACGACCGAGGACGCCCCGGCGATAGGGACGCGGCCCAGCGCCTTCGCGAGCAGGCCGCCGACGGTCTCCACGTCCTCGTCGTCGTACGCCTCCAGGCCGTACAGCTCGCCGAGGTCGCCGATGTCGAGGCGGGCGGTGACGCGGTAGCGGTCCCCGCCGAGGTCCTCGACGGGCGGGAGTTCACGGTCGTACTCGTCGGTGATCTCGCCGACGATCTCCTCGAGGATGTCCTCGATGGTGACGATGCCGGCCGTGCCGCCGTACTCGTCGATGACGACGGCGACGTGGTTGCGTTCCTTCTGCATCTCGCGCAGCAGGTCACCGGCGTTCTTCGTGTCGGGCACGAAGAACGCGGGGCGCATGGCCGTGGACACCAGTTCGCTCTCCGCGTCCCGGCTGATGTGCGTCTTGCGGGCGAGGTCCTTCAGGTACACGATCCCGACGATGTCGTCCTCGCTCTCGCCGGTGACCGGGATGCGGGAGAACCCGGAGCGCAGGGCGAGGGTCAGGGCCTGGCGGATCGTCTTGTAGCGCTCGATGACGACGAGGTCGGTCCTCGGGACCATGACCTCCCGCACGAGCGTGTCGCCCAGCTCGAAGACCGAGTGCACCATGCGGCGCTCCTCGGCCTCGATCAGGGACTCCTTCTCGGCCAGGTCGACCAGGGCGCGCAACTCCGCCTCGGAGGCGAAGGGGCCGTGGCGGAAGCCCTTGCCGGGGGTCAGCGCGTTACCGATGAGGATGAGGAGCGACGGGATCGGGCCCATGATCCGCGCGAGCGGGACCAGGACGTACGCCGCCGCCGTCGCCGTGTTCAGCGGGTGCTGGCGGCCGATGGTGCGCGGGGAGACGCCGACGGCGACGTACGACACGAGGACCATGACGCCGATGGCGACCAGGAGGGCCTCGGTGGTGCCGGCGAACTGCATCAGGCAGGCGTACGTGATCAGCGCCGCGGCGGCCATCTCGCAGGCGACGCGGACCAGCAGCGCCACGTTGAGGTAGCGGGTCGGGTCGGCGGCGACCTGGGCGAGCTTGGCGCTGCCGCGGCGGCCGGACCGCACGGCCTCCTCGGCGCGGAAGCTGGAGACGCGCGCGAGGCCCGCCTCCGCGCAGGCGGCGAGCCAGGCGACGACGACCAGGGCGACGGCGCCGGAGACGAGCGGGAGGCTCATGACACGGTCGGGGCCGGGGACGGGCCGGTCAGGCCCCTCTCCGCGCGCCAGCCGTCCACGATGGCCGCCTGCAGGCCGAACATCTCGGCCTTCTCGTCGGGTTCCTCGTGGTCGTAACCCAGCAGGTGCAGCACACCGTGGACGGTGAGCAGCTGGAGCTCCTCGTCCATGGTGTGCTGGGTCTCCGCCTCGGCGCCCTGCTTGGCGGCGACCTCGGGACACAGCACGATGTCGCCGAGGAGGCCCTGCGGGGGCTCGTCGTCGTCCTTCGACGGCGGACGCAGCTCGTCCATCGGGAAGGACATCACGTCCGTGGGCCCCGGCAGGTCCATCCACTGGATGTGCAGCTGCTCCATGGCCTCGGCGTCCACGACGATCACCGACAGCTCGGAGAGCGGATGGATGCGCATCCGCCCGAGCGCGTAGCGGGCGATGTCGAGGATCGCCTGTTCGTCGACCTCGGTGCCGGACTCGTTGTTGACGTCGATCGACATGATGCTGTGCTGGTCTACTTCCCCTTGTGCCCGGACTTGCCGCGGCTCTTGTGCGCGCCGTTCTGGGTGCCGTGCTTGTCGTCGTACTTCTCGTACGCGTCGACGATACGGCCCACCAGCTTGTGCCGTACGACGTCATGGGACGATAGCCGGGAGAAGTGGACGTCCTCCACGCCCTCCAGGATCTCCTGGACCTGGCGCAGACCGGACTTCGTCCCGTCGGGGAGGTCGACCTGCGTCACGTCACCCGTGATCACTATCTTCGAGTCGAAGCCGAGGCGGGTGAGGAACATCTTCATCTGCTCGGGGCTCGTGTTCTGGGCCTCGTCCAGGATGATGAAGGCGTCGTTCAGGGTGTTGTGCGTCAGCAGGTAGTCCTGCGTGACGTACAGCGAGTCCTCGGCCGCCACCTGGATACAGACCGTCTCCTCCCGGCCCGCGGGCTCGATGCTGTCGATGAACCGCATCGGGCGTCCGCCGCCTCCGGCCGCGTGGTACTCGTCGCGCTTACGGGCGAGGCGGAAGGGCTCGATGCCTTCGGGGAGGCGGATGTCGATGATGTGGGCGTCATGCCGGTGACCGACGTCACGTCCCTGTGCCAGCCCGGGCTTACGCCCCGCGGCGACGCGCCGACGGGTGTACGCCACACCGCCCAGCGACCGCACGAGCGCGATCACGTCGTCACGCAACATGATCGACGTCGTCGTGTACTGGATACGGCAGGTGCGGTCCTTCTGCGTGACGGGGCCGCCATCGGAGTCGAGGAGGCCCTGCAGCACGCCCAGTCGTACGTCGGCCGAGTTGTGCAGGTAGTCGTCCGGGATGAACTTGGTGTGCGAGCGGGTACGCAGGAGATCCAGCTCCCTGAGCACACGAGTGACCGGATTCGCCAGCGTGATCACGTCACCCGGTGCCTTGACCCGATTGAGCACGTAGTCAGGACCACCACGGTGCCGTACCGCGACATCGGGAAGCACCGTCTCCAGAGCCGTGGCCGGCTCCGGGTCCTCCGTGGAGAAGGATGGCGTGGTGGAACCGGTCAGGCATCCGTCACCGAGCAGTAGTCCCAACGCGTACGGGTCCATCGGGACCTCGCGCTCGGGAAGTTGCACGGGTGCCGTGAGCAGTGGCAACTCGTATCGGCGCGCGTGCGCCGCCCGCAGGTTGCCGATCATCTCCTGGGTCTCCAGGACCCGCCACGGCTTGTTACGACGCTTGTCGTCGCGCGTCCTGACCGTCCACAGGTGCTCGCCGCAGCACAGGGTCCAGGAGCCGTCCTGGGCCGTGACGCGGTAAATGTCCTTCTCACCCTGTGGGTAGACGCCGAGCACCGGGGTCGGCTCTCCGTTGGAGCCGATGACCAGGTCGCCGACTTCCAGGTCGCCGATGGGGCGCCAGCCGTCCGGGGTCAGGACGTTGGTGAATACAGGCTGCGCGCGGCCCCTCATGTACGCCAGCGGCGCGACCTCTATCGTGCCCGCGGCCATGAGCCTCGGGATCGAGTCCGGGTCGATCATGTCGTGCAGCGCGTCGTAGAGCGGGCGCAGGTAGGGGTCGATCTTCTCGTAGAGGGTGCCCGGCAGGAAGCCCAGCCGCTCGCCCGCCTCGACCGCGGGCCGGGTCAGGATGATGCGGTTGACCTGCTTGGACTGCAGGGCCTGCACCGCCTTCGCCATCGCCAGGTACGTCTTGCCGGTGCCGGCGGGGCCGATGCCGAAGACGATCGTGTGCTTGTCGATCGCGTCGACGTACCGCTTCTGGTTCAGCGTCTTGGGGCGGATCGTGCGGCCGCGCGAGGACAGGATGTTCTGTGTGAGCACCTGGGCCGGGGTCTCCTGGCCTTCGCTCTCCCCGTTCTCGCTCGCCTTGAGCATGGCGATCGAGCGTTCCACTGCGTCCTCCGTCATCGGCTGCCCGGTGCGGAGCACCAGCATCATCTCGTCGAACACGCGCTGGATGAGGGCGACCTCCTGGGCGTCGCCGACCGCGCTGATCTCGTTTCCCCGGACGTGGATGTCGGCCCCCGGGAAGGCCTTCTCGATCACGCGCAGAAGGGAGTCGCCGGAACCCAGCACGGTCACCATGGGGTGCTGGGCGGGGACGGTGATCTGTGCTCTCGCCTGCTCCTGCGCGGGGGTGTGAGCTGTGGGTGTCTGAGTCATGGGCCGGCGCTTAAGGCCTGCGGTTCCTCCTCGTCACGGCCGCACAGCTGAGGGCGGCCTCGCGATTCCCAGGGTACGACGGGGCACCGACAACGCCGTAGGGCTTTTAGGTGTGGAGGTTTTGAACGCCGGGACGGTCGCCCGTCGCCGGCCGCGGCTGTGAACGCCTCACGCCGAACGGCGGAAGCCGATCGTCGGCACGGCACGCCGCAGGGGCCACGGTCGGACGACCTCGTCGGGCAGCAGGTCCGCCAGGAACGCGTACCGCCGCAGGGCCGTCAGGTCCTGGCCGTCGACCGACTGGACCTTGCGCCACCAGGCCGCGATCTCGCACCAGCCGGGGGCCGACAGGGAGCCGCCGAACTCCTGCACCGACAAGGCCGCCGTGAGGCCCGCGAAGGCCAGCCGGTCGGCCAGCGGCCAGCCCGCCAGGCTGCCGGTGACGAACCCGGCGACGAAGACGTCCCCGGCGCCGGTGGGGTCGAGGGCCTCCACGGCGATGGCGGGGACCTCGGCGGTCTCCCCGGTCCGTCGGTCGACCGCGTAGGCGCCCTGCGCGCCGAGGGTGACGACGGCGACCGGCACGCACTCGGTGAGGGCGTGGGCCGCTTCGCGGGGGCAGGCCGTGCCCGTGTACCGCATGGCCTCCTCGGCGTTCGGCAGGAAGGCCTCGCAGTGCCGGAGGTCGGGCAGGCCCGCCAGGTCCCAGGCGCCGGTGTCGTCCCAGCCGACGTCGGCGAAGAGACGGGTGCCCTTCGACGCGGCCTGCGCGATCCAGGGGGCCTGCTTGCCGGGCGCGAGGGCGGCGATGGCGGCACGCGCGCGTGGGGGGCAGTCGGGGGCGGGCTCCTCGGGGGGTGGCTCGTGGCCGTGGGAGACCATCGTGCGTTCTCCCTCGTACGCCATCGAGACCGTGACCGGCGAGTGCCAGCCGGGCACCGTGCGCGACGGGGTCAGGTCGATGCCCTCGCCCTGTTCCAGGGCGTCCCAGCAGTACTCGCCGTAGTGGTCGTCGCCGAAGGCCGCGGCGAGGGAGGTTCTCAGGCCCAGGCGGGCCAGCGCGGTCGCCATGTTCGCCACGCCGCCGGGGCTCGACCCCATCCCCCGCGCCCAGGACTCGGTCCCGCGCACCGGTGCGGAGTCGAGCCCGGTGAAGATGATGTCGAGGAAGACGGTGCCCGTCAGGTACACGTCCCAGGGCGGATCGTCCGGTGCGCGCAGGGCGGCCAGGGGGTCGACCTGGGCCTGGCGATGCGGTCCCTGAGCGGTGAGCTTGGGTCCCTTTCCGACGGGCACGATGGACGGTGTCACGGTGCGCTCCCTGACATGGTGCGGATCTGCCCAGTGTGCACCACATCACTGACATCCCGGTCGATTCACACTGGAGCCACCCGCCACGCCACCGCCGGCCCCGGACAGGCCGAGCGCCCCGCACCCGGCACCGCCCCGGCCGAGGGCCGCAGACCAAAGAGCCCGACCGCGCCCCAGACGCCCGGCGCTCCCTACGGCCGGAGGTCACCAGCGGGGGACGGACGGGGTGACCCACTGCGGATCAGCGACCCGCATCGCCGCCGCGTCGTCGCGGTCGTGGAGCGAGCCGTCGTCGTCGAGCCACCGCTGGTGGAGGAACGCGAGCTTGTCCCGGTCCAGTTCGACGCCGAGGCCCGGCGCGTCGGAGACCCGGACGGTCCCGTCGTCGAAGGTGAGCCGCTCGGTCAGGACGTCCTCCGACTGCCAGGGGTAGTGGGAGTCGCAGGCGTGGTGCAGGTCGGGGACGGTCGACGCCACATGGGTCATGGCGGCGAGACTGATCCCCAGGTGGGTGTTCGAGTGCATCGACACCCCGACGCCGAAGGTGCGGCAGATCGCGGCGAGCTGCTGCGTGTTGCGCAGCCCGCCCCAGTAGTGGTGGTCGGAGAGGACGACCTGGACGGCGTCCTTCGTGAACGCCTCCTTGATCTCGGCGAAGGTCGTCACGCACATGTTGGTGGCGAGCGGCACGTCGGTCCGCGCGGCGACCTCGGCCATGGCGGACGTGCCGAGCGCGGGGTCCTCCAGGTACTCGAGGACGTCCCCGAGTTCCTTCGCCACCTTCAGCGAGGTCTCCACGCTCCAGGCCCCGTTGGGGTCCAGCCGCAGCGGATGCCCGGGGAACGCCTCCGCCAGCGCCCGTACGGCCGCGATCTCCTCCTCCGGCGGGAAGACACCGCCCTTGAGCTTGAAGGACGTGAAGCCGTACCGCTCCTTGAACTTCCGGGCCTGCCCGACGATCCCGGCCGGGTCGACCGCGGCACCCCAGTCGTCCTTCTCGGCCGTCACGCCCGCCGGATGGCCGGCCCACTTGTAGAACAGGTACGCGCTGTACTCCACGGCGTCGCGCACCTTGCCGCCGAGCAGCGCGTGCACGGGCAGGCCGAGCGCCTTGCCGAGGGCGTCGAGGCAGGCGACCTCGAAGGCGGAGACGACGGACAGGCGCAGCTTGTCGGCGGTCTGCACGCCCCTGAGGCCACCGACGTCGACCTGGCCGGAGACCCGCGAGGAGTCGACGGCCACCTCGTCCGCGACGACGAACAGCCCGTTCAGGTCACCGACCTGTCGTCCGGTCAGTTTCTCGGCGAAGGGCCGGGCGAGCTCCAGGTACTTGGTGTCGCCGTACGTCTCGCCGACACCGGTGACGCCGTCGGCGGTCACCACCTCCACGATCAGCCGGGGGGTGTACGGCTGGTGGACGCCCTGCGTGTTCAGCAGCGGCGGGTCGGCGACCAGGATCGGCGTCAGCCGTACGTCCGTAATGGCGAGGTTCACAGAGCGGCTCCCACGAGGTCGAGTCCGGTGGTCGGCGGGGAGGTCACGGCGCCATCTCCCCATGTAGACGCCATCCATGTATGAAGATGGAGGTTAGATAGGTGAACATCGGCCGTCAATGGGAACGGGCGCGCCTCTACGATCGGCCCATGCCGGAGACAGGGAGCGAGACAGGCGGCATCCGTGAGGTGAAGTCCGCCGCGCGCACGGTGGAGCTGCTGGAGCTGCTGGCCGCGCGCGGGGACCGCCCGGCACGACTGCAGGAGCTCGCGGACGAGCTGGGCGTGCCGCGCAGTTCGATGTACGCGCTGCTGCAGACCCTGATCTCGCGCGGCTGGGTCCGCACCGACGTCACCGGCTCGCTGTACGGCATCGGCATCCACGCCCTGCTCACCGGCACGAGCTATCTCGACTCCGACCCGCGGGTGCGGGCCGTACGGCCGTATCTCGACGAGGCGTCCGAGGCGCTCGGCGAGACCATCCACCTGGGGCGGCTGGACGGACGGGACGTGGCGTATCTGGCGACGCGGGAGTCGCACGAGTACCTGCGCACGATCAGCCGGGTGGGGCGGCGTCTGCCGGCGCACGTGGGCGCGCTGGGGAAGGCGCTGCTGGCGGAGCGGCCGGACGAGGAGCTGCCCGAGGGGCCGTACGAGGCGCTGACCCCCCGCTCGCACACCAGCAGGGAGGCGCTGGCGGCCGACCTCGCCCGGGTGCGGACGCGGGGCTACTCCGTCGACCGGGAGGAGGGCGTGCCCGGGATCGTCGGCTTCGGGTTCGCGCTGCGCTACGACATCCCCGCGCAGGACGCGATCAGCTGCTCGGTGCCGGTGGCCCGGCTGACGCCGGAGCACGAGGAGCGGATCGTCACGGTGATGCGGGAGATCCGGGCTGAGGCGGAGGCGACGGTGAAGGCGACCGCGCTCGGCGGGGGCGGGTCGGTGCACTGGCGTTAGCGCGCTCTTTTACCCAGTCCGTTCAGGCTCAAACACAAGCGTGCGCCAGATCACACCCTCCGGCCTCGATCATGACTCCCGCCGCTTGATACAAATTGCCCGCGCGTTCCTGTCCGTCGACGGTCGTCGCCCCCTCCCCTTTTCTGAGCCGCTTCTTTCGCATGCCCTGGGAACGCCCGTGTTCGCCCCTCGCACCACCCCCTGGCCCCTCGTCGCCCTTTTCACGGCCGGGTACCTCGCTCCCTATCTGCTGCCGACCACCGTGGGCAGGCTGGACTCGGGACTTCCGCTGACCGCCACGCAGGCGGGTGCCGTCGGCAGTGCGCTGCTGCTCAGTTCGGCGACGGCCGGGTTCGTCCTGGCCTCCCGGGTGGAGCGGATCGGGGCGCGGACCCTGGCACGGGCCGGGCTCGGTCTCGCCGCCCTCGGCTACGGCGCGGCCGCCCTCACCGGCGACGTCCTCGCCGTCGTCGCCGGCATGATCGTGGGCGGTTTCGGGTCCGGTACGGCCACCACGGTCGCCGCCACCGGGATCGCCGCGCAGAGGGACCCCCACCGGGTGACCACGCTGGGGCTGCTCAGCGTCTCCGCGCTCGCGGCTGTCGTCTATCTGACGGTCCCGCACCTCGGTCCGGGGCACGGCCTCCCGCCGGCCGCGATCGCCCTCACCGCGCTCGCCGTGTGGCCCCTGACCGGCCGCATCCCCGTCGGTGCCCCCTCCTCACGGGCCCGCCGGGACCACCACCCGCTCCCCCACCGGGGTGCGGGGACGGTCCTCGCCGCCGCCATGCTGTGCTGGTCCCTCGCGCAGAACTCCCTGTGGGGCGTGAGCGGCCGGATCGGGCTGACGCAGGCGCACCTCGGCGAGGCGACCGTCGGTGCCGTCTTCGCCGTCGCGCTGGGCGCGGGCCTGCTGGGAGTGGTGGGGGCCGGTGCGCTCGGACCGCGGCTGGGGCGTGCCGTGCCCGTCGGGGCGGGCACGGTGCTCATCGCCGGCTGTATCGCACTGAGCGCGTCCGCGACGGGGCTGGTGAGCTTCGCGGCCGGTGAGATCGCCTGGAACACGCTCTACCCGATCGTGCTGTCGTACCTGATCGGCCTCGCCGCCTCCCTCGACCCGCGTGGCCGCTGGGCGGTGCTCGTCGGGTCGGCGTCCTCCCTGGGGACGGCGGCGGGACCGCTGACCGGCAGTCTGCTGTCCGCGCAGGCGGGCTTCCCCGTCATGGGCGCGGTGCTCGGCGCCGGACTGCTGGTGGTCGCCGTTCCGATGACCGCCGTCGCGGTGCGCACGGGCAGGCACGCCCAGGTGTCCGAGGTCGTCGAGATCCTGGTGGAGACCCCGGCCGTTCCCGCCCGGCGCGCCTACGACACGGCGGCGGCCTCCCCGGCCCCCTCGGCCGACTGACGGCTACCCGAACTCGTACGCCTCCACCTCCGCGAGGTACCGCGCCCGCCGCTCCTCGTCGTGTTCCAGGAAGGACGCGGTGAAGGAGTTGCGGGCCAGCTCGCGCAGCCGCTCCTCGGTCAGGCCGAGGGTCTCGCGCACGGCGTCGAAGTTGTCGCCGGCGTAGCCGCCGAAGTAGGCGGGGTCGTCGGAGTTGACCGTGCACAGCAGGCCGGCGTCCAGCATGGCGGGCAGCGGGTGGTCGGCGAGGGTGTCCACCGTGCGGAGCCGGACGTTGGACAGGGGGCACAGCGTCAGCGGGACCCGGTCACGCACGAGCCGTTCGACCAGCGCCGGGTCCTCCATGCAGCGCAGGCCGTGGTCGACGCGTTCGACACCGAGCACGTCGAGGGCCTCGGTGATGTACGCCGGCGGGCCCTCCTCGCCCGCGTGCGCCACCCGCCTCAGGCCGAGGGCGGCGGCGGCCTCGTACACCTCGCGGAACTTCGCCGGCGGGTGCCCGACCTCGGCCGAGTCCAGGCCGACGCCGACGATCCGGTCGAGGTAGGGCCTGGCGGCCTCCAGGGTCTCCCTGGCCGACTCGGCGGACTCGTCGCGCAGGAAGCACATGATCAGCTGGGTCGAGATGCCGTGGTTCTGCTCGCTGCGGCCCAGCGCCCGCCACAGCCCCTCGACGACCGTGCCGATGCCGACGCCGCGCGCGGTGTGCGCCTGCGGATCGAAGAAGATCTCCGCGTGCCGCACGCCCTGCGCGGCGGCGCGGGCGAGGTAGGCGTTCGTGAGGTCCTCGAAGTCCCGCTCGGTGCGCAGGACGGCCATGAGCTCGTAGTACAGGTTCAGGAAGGACTGAAGGTCCTCGAACTGGTACGCCTTGCGCAGGTCGTCCGTGTCCGCGTACGGCAGCTCGACGCCGTTGCGGGCGGCCAGCTCGAACGCCAGCTCGGGCTCCAGGGTGCCTTCGATGTGCAGGTGCAGTTCAGCTTTCGGGAGGGACATCAAAGCATCGTACGGCGGTTTCACCGTCGCTTCGGAACCGGCACTCTGAGCAGATCGTGGGCGACCGTCAGCTCGCCCTCGAACCCGGCGGCCCGTGCCTGCCGCTGGAACTCCTCCGGGTCGGTGTAGCGCTGGCTGAAGTGGGTGAGGACGAGGTGCCGTACGCCCGCGTCCCGGGCCACCGCGGCCGCCTGGCCGGCCGTCAGATGACCGTGCTCTACGGCGAGATCGACGTCCTCGTCCAGGAACGTCGACTCGATGACGAGCATGTCGCAGCCCTCGGCCAGCGCGTACACCCCGTCGCACAGCCGGGTGTCCATGACGAACGCGAACCGCTGGCCGCGGCGGGTCTCACTGACGTCGTCGAGGGAAACGCCGTTCAGCACGCCCTCGCGCTGCAGCCGGCCCACGTCCGGCCCCTTGATGCCGTACGCGGCGAGCCGGTCGGGCAGCATGCGGCGGCCGTCGGGTTCGACCAGGCGGTAGCCGTACGACTCGACGGGGTGGGACAGCTTCCGTGCCTGGAGGCTGTACGCCGGGGTGGCGGCGAGGACGCCGTCGGCGGAGACCGGGGCCTCGATCAGCTGGACCGTCTCCCGGTACGCGGTCGCGTACCGCAGGCGGTTGAAGAACCGCTGCCCGGACTTCGGGTAGTGGGCGGTGACGTCGTGCGGCACCTTGTCGAGGTTGATGCGCTGGATGACCCCGGCGAGGCCCAGCGAGTGATCCCCGTGGAAGTGCGTGACGCAGATCCGGTTCAGGTCGTGCGCGGCGACCCCGGCGCGCAGCATCTGGCGCTGCGTGCCCTCGCCGGGGTCGAACAGGATGCCCTCGCCGTCCCAGCGCAGCAGGTAGCCGTTGTGGTTGCGGTGCCGGGTCGGAACCTGGCTGGCGGTGCCGAGGACCACCAATTCGCGTACAGACACGGTGAGTTGTCCAGGAAGGTCTATCCGGGGGGCCATTCCATGCCGCGTCCGCCCAGGACGTGGGCGTGGGTGTGCCAGACGGTCTGGCCGGCGCCGCTGCCCGTGTTGAAGACGATGCGGTAGCTCTCCAGCTTTTCCTCGTCCGCCACGGCCTGGGTCTCGCGCAGGACGTCCGCCGCGAGGGCCGGGTCGGCTGCGGCGAGCGCGGCGGCGTCCCGGTAGTGCGCCTTGGGGATCACCAGGACGTGGGTGGGCGCCTGGGGGTTTATGTCGCGGAACGCCACGGTCGTCTCCGTCTCGCGGACGATCGTCGCCGGGATCGTCCCCGCGACGATCTTGCAGAACAGGCAGTCGTCCTGCGGTTCCCCTGCCATGCGGTTCCCTCCGGGGGTCGGGCCGTTTACGGGCATCGTATCGTCGCCGACCGCGGGTATTCCGTGGCCGGCCGCGCCTCTCAGCTGGGCAGACCGGGCGGCGTCTTCGCCGGACTGTTCTCCAGCGCCTCCAGCGCCAGTCTGATCGCCTCGTCCAACTGCGCGTCCCGCCCCGCCGCGTAGTCCTGCGGCCGCTGCACGACCTCCACGTCCGGATCCACGCCGTGGTTCTCCACACCCCACTCGTAACCCTCCAGCCAGAACGCGTACTTCGGCTGGGTGACGAGGGTGCCGTCGACGAGGCGGTAGCGGCTGTCGATGCCGATGACGCCGCCCCAGGTGCGGGTGCCGACGACCGGGCCGAGGCCGAGGGCCCGGATGGCCGCGTTGACGATGTCGCCGTCGGAGCCGGAGAACTCGTTGGCGACGGCGACGACCGGGCCGCGGGGCGCGTCCTCCGGGTAGCTGTAGGGCCGCATTCCGCGCGGCACGGCCCAGCCGACGATCCGGCGCGCCAGTTTCTCGACGACCAGCTGCGAGGTGTGCCCGCCGCGGTTCTCCCGGACGTCCACGACCAGGCCCTCCCGGGCCACCTCGACCCGCAGGTCGCGGTGGATCTGGGCCCAGCCGGGCGCCTGCATGTCGGGCACGTGCAGATAGCCGAGCCGGCCGCCGGACTTCTCGTGGACGTACGCCCGCCGGTCGGCGACCCAGGCGTGGTAGCGCAGCGGCTCCTCGTCGGCGACGGGGACGACGACGGCGTGCCGCAGGTCGCCGCCTCCGGACGGGGAGATGGTCAGCTCGACCGGCTTGCCCGCCGTACCGACCAGGAGCGGGCCGGGTCCGGTCACCGGGTCGACCTGCTGTCCGGCGACGGCGACGATCGCGTCCCCGGCGCGCACCGCGACGCCGGGCGCGGCGAGCGGGGAGCGGGCCTCGGGGTCGGAGGTCTCCGAGGGCAGGATCCGGTCGATGCGCCAACTGCCGTCGCGGTGGCGGGAGATGTCGGCGCCGAGCAGCCCCTGCCGGGCGCCGCCGCCGTAGCCGCCGCGCGGGGTGACGTAGGCGTGCGAGGTGCCCAGCTCGCCGTGCACCTCCCACAGCAGGTCCACCAGGTCGTCGTGGGTGGCGACGCGCTCCAGCACCGGCCGGTAGCGGTCGAGGACGCCGTCCCAGTCGACGCCGTTCATGTCCGGCCGCCAGAAGTGGTCCCGCATGATGCGGCCGGTCTCCTGGTACATCTGCCGCCACTCGGCCGCCGGGTCGACGATCTGCCGTACGCGGCCGAGGTCGACGGTGATGTTGCTGTCGCTGTCGTCGTCGCCGGAGGCCCGCCGGTCGCTGGGCACGACCTTCAGGCGCCCGTCGGTCCACAGCAGCAGCCGCTTGCCGTCGCCGCTGACCTCGAAGTGATCGGCGTCGGCCGCGAGGTGCTCGATGCGCTGCTGGGCGAGGTCGTAGCGCTCCAGTTCGGTCTTGGGGTCGGGGTCGTCCGGGGTGGCCCGGGAGGCGCCGAGGACGCCGATCACCGGGTGCCGCAGCCACAGCACACCGTCCTTCGCGGCCCGCAGGTTGGAGTAGCGGGCGGCCTCGACCGGGAACGGCACGATGCGGTCGGCGATGCCTTCGAGGTCGATGCGTGTGGTGGGGGTGCCCTCGCTGTCCGGGGTCTCCTCACGGTCGGGCGTCTCGAAGGGGCGGCCGTGGCGTTGCGGGCCGAAGGGTGAGGGGGTGGTCGCGGCGAGCGTGATGAGGTGCGGGCGGGCGCCCTCGACGAACGCCAGATCGAAGACGTGTTCGTCGTAGACGGGGTCGAAGGAGCGGGTCGACAGGAACGCCAGGTGCTTGCCGTCGAGGGTGAACGCGGGGGCGTAGTCCTGGAAGCGGAGCGGGGTCGCCTCGGTGACCGACAGGTCGGTGGTGTTGGCGAGCTTCAGCTGGCACAGGGGGCGCGGGCCGGGGTGCGACCAGGCGAGCCAGGTCGAGTCGGGTGAGAAGACCAGCCCGGAGACGTCCCCGTCCTCGCTGCGGTCCACCTCCCGCACCTCGCCGGTCTCCCGCTCCACGAGCAGCACGCGCCCGTCGTGCGAGGCGACCGCGGCCCGGCTGCCGTCGGGCGCCATGGCGAGCTCCAGGACCCGCCCCAGTTGCCCTGCGGCGAGGCGGCGGGGAGTCGCACCGGGGATCGAGCCGGTGGCGGGCGCGAACTCCAGGGCGTCGTCGCCCTCTGCGTCCGTCACCCACACCACCCACTCCTCGCCGTCCGCGCGGAAGGTGCGGGGCCGCCGGGCCCGTACGCCGGGCTGCGCGGCCAGCGCGCGGGCCGGACCGGAGCGGTGGGTGACCCAGTGCACGGCACCGCGGACGCAGACGGCGCTGCCGCGCGCGGTGTGGTCGGGGGAGGCCGAGCCGAACCAGCGGGAGGCGTTCACCGGGTACGGCTGGAGGTCGACGCGCTGCCCGCCGAGCCGGACGTCGAGCCGGCGCGGCTCGGCCCCGTCCAGGTCGTCCAGCAGCCACAGCTCACCGACACAGGAGTACACGACCCGGGTGCCGTCGGTGGCCGCGTGCCGGGCGTAGAAGCCGTCGAGCGGAGTGTGCCGCCGCAGGTCGGAGCCGTCGGCGAGGGAGGAGTACAGCGCGCCGGTGCCCTCGTGGTCGGAGAGGAAGGCGATCCGCTCCCCGACCCACAGGGGATACTCGACGTTCCCGTCCAGCTCCTCGTGCAGCCGTACGAACTCGCCCTCGCCCTCCCGGTCGATCCACAGCTTGCCCGCCGTACCGCCCCGGTAGCGCTTCCACCAGGCGGCCTCGCGGCCCATCGGCGCGGACAGCAGCACGGTGTGCGGGCCGTACGCGACGTCACCGACGGGCCCGTACGGCAGGGTGTCGGCCGGGCCGCCGTCGAGCGGGACGGCGCGGGCCCAGCTGCGGCGCAGGCTGGCCTGGCCGTGGGTGGTGATGGCGAGGACCCGGCCGTCCGGGGTCCAGCCGCGGACCTGGGTCTTCCAGCTGCCCCAGTGGGTGAGGCGCCGGGCGGGGCCGCCGTCGACGGGGGCGATGTGCACCTCGGGGGCGCCGTCGCGGGTGGAGGTCCAGGCGATGGTGGCGCCGTCCGGCGAGATGCGCGGCTGGGTCACCGGCACGTTGTCGGCGCTGACCCGCCAGGCCCGCCCGCCGTCGAGCGGCGCGAGCCACACGTCGTCCTCGGCCGTGAAGGCCACCAACTCGCCGTGCAGGTGGGGGAAACGGAGATACGCAGGGGATGCGGCCGTTGCAGACAGTGCGGACTGTGTCACCCGGTCACCCTATTCAGCGGCGGGCCCGGCGGACAGGGGTTTGGATCACTTGTCACTTCCCCTGGGGCCAGCACTCGGGGTTCTTCTGGCACCAGATGGTCTTGGTGACGGTCACCGTGACGGTGGGGCCGGGCCGGCCCGGGGCCGGGTTGCCGACGGGCGGGGGGCTGGTGGCGTCGCAGTCCCCGAGCCCGTCGACGTGGAACCACACCTTGCCGTCCACCTTGGCGGTGAGGTCCCCGCGCACACAGGCGCCGTCCACCGCGTGGGTGACCTTGCCGGTGACGTCGATGTCCTTGCCGTCGCCCGTCTCGCCCTGGCAGTCGACGGTGGCGACGGTGTCCTCGCTCGCGGAGGGCGAGGCGGACCGGGAACGGTCCCCGTAGGAGGCGGTGCAGGTGAGCCAGCGGACGTCCGCCTTCTGCCGGTTGAGTTCCTTCGTCACCGTCTCGTCGGTCGTGTACGCCACCGCAGCGGAACTCAGCCCGCCCGGCTCACAGGCGACGACCCCCACCATGGCGACCGCCGCGAACCCCACCACGACCGACACATGCCTCAATGCCCCCATGGAGGGGAGCCTGCCACCGACGCGGGCGGTGCGGTAGGGCGCATACGGTCACGCTCGCGCCGTTCGCCGACGCACCGGCCCCCCAGGTCCTCAGGTCCGCATCAGCAGCCACTCCTGCAGTTCCACCAGATTGCCCTCGGGGTCCTTGAGGTGGGCGACGCGCATGCGGTCCGTCATGGGGGCCGGGCCGTGCAGGAGGGTCGCGCCGCGGGAGGTGATCTGCTCGCAGTAGGTGGCCAGGTCGTCGACGCGCAGCACCACCAGGGAACGGTGCCCGGTCGCCGAGTCGCCCAGCTCGTCGAGGACCTCGGCCATCATCCGCCGGTCCTGCAGCGCGATGCCCGCCGAGCCGGTGATGGGGCTGAACTTCTCGTACGGCCCGTCCGCCGCGCCCGACTGCGGCTTGAGGCCCAGGACGTCGGCGTAGAAGCGGTAGCAGGCGGGGAAGTCGGTGACGAGCAGCCGTACCTGTGCGAGTTCCACGGTGTACCTCCGGTGTTCAGGACCACCGCCCGGTGCGGGCGAGGAGCACGGACGCCGCCGCTGTCCCGGCGGTCGAGGTGCGCAGCACGCTGCGCCCCAGGCGGTAGGCCCGCGCGCCCGCGTCCGCGAAGAGCGCCAACTCCTCGGGCGCGACACCCCCTTCGGGCCCGACGACCAGCACGATGTCCCCCTCGGCGGGAAGTCCGGCCGTCGCCAGCGGTTCGTCACCGCTCTCGTGGAGTACGGCGGCGAAGTCGGCGTCGGCGAGAAGTGAGGCAACCTGTTTGGTCGTCGCCGCGTCCGCGACCTCGGGGAAGCGGACCCGGCGGGACTGCTTGCCGGCCTCGCGGGCCGTCGCCCGCCACTTGGCGAGCGCCTTCAGCCCGCGGTCGCCCTTCCACTGCGTGATGCAGCGCGCGGCCGCCCACGGCACGATCACGTCGACGCCGACCTCGGTCATGGTCTCGACCGCCAGCTCACCGCGGTCGCCCTTGGGGAGGGCCTGGACGACGGTGATGCGGGGCTGCTCGGCCGGCTCCTCGTGGACGCTCTCCAGGTCCGTCACGACCAGCCGGTCCTTGCCCTCGGCGGCCTTGACGACACCCTCCGCCCAGCTCCCCCGCCCGTCCGTGAGGACGACGTCCTCGCCGGGCCGCAGCCGCTTGACGGAGACGGCGTGCCGGCCCTCGGGACCGTCGAGGACGTACTCCGGCCCGATGCCGTCCAGCCGGTCGACCACGAACACCGGCGCGGTCATCGGACGCCACCCCCCGGCAACGCGGCACGGGCCGCCTCCAGTTCGGCCGCCAGCACCTCCACCAGTTGTCCGGCGGGCAGCTCCCGGGCCATCCGGTGCCCCTGCCCCGCCCACAGCGCCATGCCCTGCGCGTCACCGGCCTTGGCGGCCGCCTTCCGCAGCGGCGCGGTGATGTGGTGGACCTCCGGGTAGGCGGCGGGGGCGTACGGGCCGTGCTCGCGCAGGAACCGGTTGACCAGGCCGCGGGCCGGGCGGCCGGAGAACGCGCGGGTCAGCTCCGTCCGTACGAACAGGGGATTGGTCAGCGCCTGCTTGTGCAGGGCGTTGGCGCCCGACTCGTGCGTGGCCAGGAACGCGGTCCCGAGCTGGGCCGCGCTCGCGCCGGCCGCGAGCACCGCGGCGATCTGGCTGCCGCGCATGATGCCGCCGGCGGCGACGATCGGCAGGCTCACCGCCTCACGGACCTGGGCGACCAGTGACAGCAGCCCGATGCCGGAACCGTCCGTCTCCGGGATGTCGCGGTGGGTGCCCTGGTGGCCGCCGGCCTCCACGCCCTGCGCGATCACCGCGTCGGCCCCGGCCCGCTCGACGGCTCGGGCCTCCTCGGCGGTGGTCGCGGTGACCAGGGTGAAGGTTCCGGCGCGGTGGAGGGAGTCGATGACCTCGCGGCTCGGTACGCCGAAGTGGAACGACACCACGGGCACCGGGTTGTCGAGCAGCACCGCGAGTTTGGCGTCGTAGCCGTCGTCCCGTCCGCTGTCCGGGTCGCCCAGCTCCGTCTCGTACCAGGTGGCCTCGCCGGCCAGCTGGTGGGCGTAGACGTCGATGGCGGCGGGGTCGGCGTACTCCGGCTGCGGCATGAAGAGGTTCACGCCGAAGGGGCGGCTCGTCAGGCTCCGCAGCTGCTTGATCTCCTGGTACATCCCGTCGGCCGTCTTGTACCCGGCGGCCAGGAACCCGAGCCCCCCGGCCTCCGACACGGCGGCGGCGAGCTGCGGCACGGAGACGCCACCCGCCATGGGGGCCTGCACGATCGGATGCGGGAAGAGATCGGTCAGCGCGGAGGACATGACCGCATGTTGTCACGTCCTCCGGAGAGGTCCGAATCGGGGCATCCGTCTGGCACAGGCCAGTGACAAGGGGTTCGGGGGCGCCTCCAGTACTTGGCGGGACGCACCCGGCCCCTTCCAACGGTCACCGCCCGTTGAACGCGTCCTTCAACCGCGAGAACAGCCCCTGCTGCCCCGGCTGACTGTGCCCACCCGGGGGCCAACCCCCGGACCCCCGGCCACCTGGCCGCCCAGGTCAGCGACCGTTGAACGCGTCCTTCAACCGCGAGAACAGCCCTTGCTGCCCCGGCTGACTGTGCCCACCCGGGGGCCAACCCCCGGACCCCCGGCCACCTGGCCGCCCACGTCAGCGACCGTTGAACGCGTCCTTCAACCGCGAGAACAGCCCTTGCTGCCCCGGCTGGAACTGCCCCTGGGGCCGTTCCTCGCCCCGTAGCTTGGCCAGCTCGCGCAGGAGGCGTTCCTGGTCGGGGTCGAGCTTGGTCGGGGTCGTGACCTCGACATGGACGATGAGGTCGCCCCGGCCGCCGCCGCGCAGATGGGTGACACCGCGGCCGTGCAGCGGGATCGACTGGCCGGACTGGGTGCCCGGGCGGATGTCGACCTCCTCCATGCCGTCCAGCGTCTCCAGCGGCACCTTGGTGCCGAGGGCCGCCGCCGTCATCGGGATCGTCACCGTGCAGTGCAGGTCGTCGCCGCGCCGCTGGAAGGTCGGGTGCGGGAGTTCGTGGATCTCGACGTAGAGGTCACCGGCCGGACCGCCACCCGGGCCGACCTCGCCCTCACCGGCGAGCTGGATCCGCGTGCCGTTGTCGACACCGGCCGGGATCTTCACGGTCAGCGTGCGGCGGGAGCGGACCCGCCCGTCGCCGGCGCACTCCGGGCACGGCGTCGGCACCACGGTGCCGAAGCCCTGGCACTGCGGGCAGGGACGCGAGGTCATGACCTGGCCGAGGAACGACCGCGTGACCTGCGACACCTCACCGCGGCCGCGGCACATGTCACATGTCTGGGCCGAGGTCCCCGGCGCCGCGCCCTCACCGCTGCACGTGGTGCAGACGACCGCCGTGTCGACCTGGAGGTCCTTGGTCGTGCCGAAGGCCGCCTCGTCGAGCTCGACCTCGATCCGGATCATCGCGTCCTGGCCCCGGCGCGTACGCGAGCGCGGCCCGCGCTGCGACGCCGTACCGAAGAACGCGTCCATGATGTCGGAGAAGTTCCCGAAGCCACCGGCCCCGAAGCCGCCCGCGCCGCCACCGCCGGACTGCGAGAGCGGGTCGCCGCCGAGGTCGTAGACCTGCTTCTTCTGCGGGTCCGACAGCACCTCGTAAGCGGCGTTGATCTCCTTGAACCGCTCCTGGGTCTTCGGATCGGGGTTGACGTCCGGGTGCAGCTCGCGCGCGAGCCGCCGGAAGGCCTTCTTGATCTCTTCCTGCGACGCGTCACGGCGCACGCCGAGTACGGCGTAGTAGTCCGTGGCCACCTACGACTCCGCCAGGATCTGTCCGACGTACCGTGCCACTGCGCGTACCGCTCCCATCGTTCCCGGGTAGTCCATGCGGGTCGGTCCGACCACGCCGAGCTTGGCAACCGCCTCGCCGCCCGAACCGTAGCCCACCGACACGACGGACGTGGAGTTGAGTCCTTCGTGGGCGTTCTCGTGACCGATACGGACGGTCACACCCGGATCCTTCGCCTCGCCCAGCAGCTTGAGGAGCACGACCTGCTCCTCAAGGGCCTCCAGGACGGGCCGGATCGTGAGGGGGAAGTCGTGCGCGAAGCGGGTCAGATTGGCGGTGCCGCCGATCATCAGCCGCTCCTCGTTCTCCTCGACCAGGGTCTCCAGGAGAGTGGAGAGCACCGTGGAGACCGTACCGCGGTCGTCGGACTCGAAGGCCTCCGGCAGATCCTCCACCAGGCTCGGCACATCCGTGAACCGGCGGCCCGCGACCCGGCTGTTGAGCCGCGCGCGCAGATCCGCGAGAGACGCCTCACCGAAGGGCGCCGGGCAGTCGACGACCCGCTGCTCGACCCGCCCGGTGTCCGTGATCAGCACCAGCATCACCCGCGCCGGCGCGAGCGACAGCAGCTCCACGTGCCGCACGGTGGACCGGGTCAGCGACGGATACTGCACCACGGCGACCTGCCGGGTCAGCTGCGCGAGCAGCCGCACCGTGCGCGCCACCACGTCGTCCAGGTCGACGGCGCCCTCAAGGAAGTTCTGGATGGCCCGCCGCTCGGGCGCGGTCATCGGCTTGACGCCCGCGAGCTTGTCCACGAAGAGCCGGTAGCCCTTGTCGGTGGGGATGCGCCCGGCACTGGTGTGCGGCTGGGCGATGTACCCCTCCTCCTCCAGGGCCGCCATGTCGTTGCGCACGGTGGCCGGGGAGACGCCGAGGTTGTGCCGCTCGGTCAGGGCCTTGGAGCCGACGGGCTCCTCGGTGCCGACGTAGTCCTGGACGATGGCGCGCAGCACCTGAAGCCTGCGTTCACTGAGCATCCGCGCACACCTCCAGAAGTCGTCCGCCTGGTGTCTTCCCTGGTCTTTCCTGGCACTCGGCGCGCGTGAGTGCCAGACTTCCCCGGCCAGTGTACGGCGGTGGGGTGCGCCCCGGGCAAGGCAGGTCGCGAGCCCCCGTGCCGCACGGGTGGGCCACCGCTAGCGTCGCCGTATGACGCTGACTTGGGAAGAGCTGGGGTGGCAGCGGTTGGCCGCCGGGGTGGGGCGGTGCCGGCTGCCGGTGTGGGACTGCACGGCGGGGCTGGTCGCCGGCGAGGGCGCGGTGCTCGTGATCGACGCGGGATCGAGCCTGGCCGAGGGCGCGCGGCTGCGGGCGCAGGCGCAGCGGCTCGCCGGTCACCGTGTGACGCATCTCGCGCTGACCCACCCCCACTTCGACCATGTCTTCGGGGCGGCGGCGTTCGCGGGCGCGGAGGTGTTCGGGGCGGTCGGCGTGGACGCGGTGTTCACGCGCGTACGGGACCGTGAGGAGCTGCGCGCGGACGCGGTCCGCAACGGCCTGGACGAGGGGGCGGCCCGGGAGGCGGTGGACGCGCTGGTCCCGCCCCGCCATCCGGTGAGCGGCGAGTGGACCCTCGACCTGGGCGGCGGCCGTCAGGTCCTGCTGGCGAACGTGGGGCCCGGCCACACCGCCCACGACCTCGCGGTCCTGGTCCCCGGCGCCCCGGAGGTCGTCTTCTGCGGCGACCTCGTCGAGGAGTCGGGCGATCCCCAGGCGGGCCCCGACGCCGTACCGGCCCGCTGGCCCGCGGCCCTGGACCGCCTGCTGGCCCTCGGTGGCGAAAAAGCGCTGTACGTGCCCGGTCACGGGGCGGTGGTGGACGCGGCGTTCGTCCGGGCCCAGCGGGACGCGTTGGCGGCCCGTTTCGGCGTGTCGGGTGACTGAGAGCGGGAGTGTTCCTATCGTCATCCGAATGCGCCAGTACTCGCCGGATCTGACCCCGCCCTGGAAGAAGCCCCAGCCCGTCCCCGAGGTTCCGGCAGAGCCGGGCCTGGTGGTCGAGGAGCCCGGCACCGGCTTCTGCGGCGCGGTGATCCGCTGCGAGGCGGGCACGGTCACCCTGGAGGACCGCTTCGGCAAGCACCGTGTGTTCCCCCTGGAGCCGCGCGGCTTCCTGCTGGAGGGCAAGGTCGTGACGCTCGTCCGGCCGTCGTCGTCAGCTCCGGTACGTCCCACCCGTACGGCATCCGGCTCGGTCGCCGTCCCCGGCGCACGCGCGCGCGTGGCCCGCGCCGGCCGCATCTACGTCGAGGGCCGGCACGACGCGGAACTGGTCGAGAAGGTGTGGGGCGACGACCTGCGCATCGAGGGCGTGGTCGTGGAGTACCTGGAGGGCGTCGACGACCTGCCGTCGATCGTCGCTGACTTCGCACCGGGGCCGGACGCCCGCCTGGGGGTCCTGGTGGACCACCTGGTGCCGGGTTCGAAGGAGTGGCGCATCGCGGAAGCGGTGACGAGCGAGCACGCGCTGGTGGTGGGCCACCCGTACATCGACATCTGGGAGGCGGTGAAACCGTCGTCCCTGGGCATCGAGGCCTGGCCTCGCGTGCCGCGCGGGCAGGACTGGAAGACGGGGGTGTGCCGCGCACTGGGGTGGCCGGAAAACACCGGTGCGGCCTGGCAGCGGATCCTGTCGGGGGTGCGGTCCTACAAGGACCTGGAGCCGGCGTTGCTGGGGCGGGTGGAGGAGCTGATCGACTTCGTCACGGCAAGTGGTGACGCCGAACTCCGGTGAGGGTCTGGAACTCGCCGGTGTCCAGTTCGACGCCGAGCGGCTCCAGCCACCAAGAGGTCCGGCACGGGCTCACTGGCCTCGTCGACGATGTCCACATCCGTCGTCTGGAGCCGCTCCCAGTGCATGCGCGGGATCTGGTCCTGCACATCCACCACGATCCGGTTGTGCACCAGCGTGATCAGTCCACGAGGTCCCTGACCACCGCGTCCGCCAGCAACCGCCCCCGCAGCGTGAGCACAGCACGCCCCTCCTCGTACGGCGCCTCCTGCAGCAGCCCGTCCGCCAGCGCCCTGCGCGAAGCCGCCAGCCCCTCCTCGCGCAGCAACGACAGCGGCGCACCCTCCCGAAGCCGCAGCTCCAGCAGGATCCGCTCCACCCGGCGGTCCTCGTCGGTCAGCAGCTCACGCCCGGCCCCGGGCGACCGGCCCGCCGCCAGCGCCGCCGCATACGCCCCCGGATGCTTCACGTTCCACCACCGCACCCCGCCCACGTGGCTGTGGGCTCCGGGCCCGGCTCCCCACCAGTCGGCGCCCCGCCAGTACAGCTCGTTGTGCAGACAGCGCCCCGCCTGTGAGGTCGCCCAGTTGGACACCTCGTACCACGCGAAGCCCGCCGCCGACAGCGTCTCCTCGGCGATCAGGTACCGGTCGGCGTGGACGTCGTCGTCGGTCATGGGGACCTCCCCGCGCCGGATGCGCCGCGCGAGTTGCGTGCCCTCCTCGACGATCAGGGCGTACGCCGAGACATGGTCCGGTCCGGCGCCGAGGGCCGCGTCCAGCGAGGCCCGCCAGTCGTCGTCGGACTCGCCGGGAGTGCCGTAGATCAGGTCCAGGTTGACGTGCTCGAAGCCGGCCGCCCGCGCCTCGGCCACGCACGCCTGGGGCCGCCCCGGCGTGTGGGTGCGGTCCAGCACCCGCAGGACGTGCTGCCGCGCGCTCTGCATGCCGAAGGAGATCCGGTTGAAGCCGCCCTCCCGCAGCGTCGTCAGATACTGCGGGCCGACGGACTCCGGGTTCGCCTCCGTGGTGACCTCCGCGTCCGCGGCCAGCCCGAACTCCTCGCGGACCGCCCCCAGCATCCGTACCAGATCGTCGGCGGCCAGCAGCGTCGGCGTACCGCCGCCGACGAACACCGTACGGACCTCGCGCGGATCGTCGCCGAGGACCTTGCGGGCGAGCCGGATCTCGTCGATCAGCGTCTCGGCGTAGTTGTCCCGGGAGGCGAGCACGCCACCGGTGCCGCGCAGCTCGGTCGCGGTGTAGGTGTTGAAGTCGCAGTACCCGCAGCGGGTCGCGCAGTACGGAACGTGCAGGTAGAAGCCGAGAGGACGGTCGGCGGCCCCGGCGAGCGCGGGCGCGGGCAGGGCGCCGTCGGCGGGGACGGGTTCGCCGTCGGGGAGTGCGGAGGGCATGTCCTCCATTGTCCCGTACCGGCCGCGTTACTCCGCCTGCAGCACCAGCAGCGCCAGATCGTCCTCGGGAGGCCGGGCCCCGAACTCGTGCACCAGCCGTCTGATGCGCTCCGCGATCAGCTCCGCGTCCAGTCCGGCGCAGCCCGCGAGCGCCACCGCGAGCCCGTCCCCGTCGTCGAACTGGCGGGAGCCGCTGCGCCGCTCGGTGACGCCGTCCGTGACACAGAGGAGTGTGTCGCCGGCCCGCAGCTCGAAGGTCTCGCTGGTGTACGTCTCGTCCTCGACGACCCCCACGAGGGTCTGCGGCTGCGCGACCGTACGGACGGTCCCGTCGGGGCCGAGGAGCAGCGGCAGCGGGTGCCCGGCGGAGGCCAGGGTGCAGCGGACGCCTCCGTCGAAGGGGACGAGTTCGCCGTAGAGGAGGGAGAGGAAGCGGGTCTGCGGGCCGTCGCCCGGGCCCAGTGGGCGGACGAGCGCCCGGGCCGCCGCGTCCGCCGCCTCCGTGGCGTCGTCGAGGAGGAGCTGGTTGAGGCGGTCGAGGACGTCGGCGACGCCGTACCCCTCGCGGGCCAGCAGCCGCAGCCAGGGCCGCGCGAGGCCGATCACCACGGCGGCCTCGGGTCCCTTGCCCTGGACATCGCCGACGGCGAAGCACCAGCGGCCGTCGCCGGCGGGGAAGAGGTCGTAGAAGTCGCCGCTCGGGCCGCCCTTGTCGCACGGTTCGTGGACCAGGGCGCTGCGCAACCCGGGGATCTGGGCGACCGCTCCGGGCAGCAGGCCGCGCTGGAGGACGGCGCTGATGGTGGCCTGCCGGGCGTACTGGCGGGCCGCGCCGATGGCGAGGGCCACCCGGCGGCTCAGGTCCTCCACGAGCCCGGTGATCTCGTCGGGGAAGCGGGGCGTCGCGGCCCGGCCGATGACCAGGGTGCCCAGGGGCCGCCCGCCCGCGACGAGCCGATACGCCAGTGCCGCGCCGTACGCGCCGAGGGTCTCCTGCGGCCAGGGGTACTCGACGGGCCCCGACCGCAACGGGTCGGGCGTGCGCGGCGGGTCCTTCTCCAGGGACCGGCGCAACTCCTCGATGCGGTTCTCGCTGCCGTGCCAGACGCGGGCCAGCCGCGCCCCGGCGCCGTCGCCCCATCCGCCGCCGCGGCCCATGGACTCGTCCTCCAGCCACACCGCGCACCAGTCGGCGAGCCGCGGCACGATCAGCTGCCCGGTGAGGGCGGCGACCAGGTCCTCGTCGAGCTGCCCGGCGAGCAGGTCGGAGGCCTCGGCGAGGAAGGACAGGGCACCGCGGCCCAGCCAGTCCCGGTCCCCCTCGGCCCGCTGAGGTTCGGGGGCGAGTATCTCGGCCACCCGGAGCCCGCGCTCCCCGGCGTAGCCCTCGAACTCCTCGGCGGCCGGGTTGCCCGCGGCGGGCAGCAGCGCCCACACCGTCTTCGTGCCGGTGCGGTAGGTGATCCCCCAGGCCTCCGACAGCGCGGCGACGAGCCGCAGGCCGCGCCCGTACTCCGGGATGTCGTACGGGGTGTCGGCCTCGCTGCCGCGCGGGGCGCGCGAGGGGTGGTGGTCGGAGACCTCGACGAGGAAGGCGCCCGTCTCCTGCAGTCGGCAGGTCAGTTCGACGTCGGTGCCGGCGTGGACGACGGCGTTGGTGACGAGTTCGCTGACGACCAGCAGGGCCTCGTCGGCGAGGCGGTCGGTGAGGTGCTCGGTGCCGGGCAGGGCGAGCCCGGCCCAGTCGGCGAGCGCGGTGCGGACCAGCGCGCGGGCGGTGCCCGGGGCGAGGGGGCTGCCGGACAGGGTCGCGTGCGCCCGCGCGTGCGCCTGTTCGGCGGGTGCCCCACAGGCAGGGGACACCGTCTCCCGTTGCGTCGGAATGGCCCCCATGGACAGCTCCCCGAGCAGTTCGTACGAATACGCCACAGTCGCTGGGGACAGGGTGACAGACCGGGCGCACCCATAAGCGGGGAGTTACCGAAGTGGGCCGCGATGAGTGAGAACAGTGCTACAGCTGTGTTCGAAGGCGGTCACGAAGTGACTCAAAGGAGTGACTCAAAGGGGCGGGGGCTGCATCGAGCAGCTCCCGCCCCTCCTCTACGCCTCGCGGGTACCGTCGTACATCTCGTCGATCAGGTGCTTGTACTCCCGCTCGACGACAGGCCGCTTCAGCTTGAGACTCGGCGTGATCTCCCCGTGCTCCACGTCGAGATCCCGAGGCAGCAACCGGAACTTCTTGATCGTCTGCCACCGCTGAAGCCCCTCGTTGAGCTTCTTCACATAGCCGTCGACCATCTCGACCGTGGCCGGGGCGGCGACGACATCGGCGTACGACTTGCCCTCCAGCCCGTTCTCCTTCGCCCACTCCATGATCGCGACCTCGTCGAGCGCGATGAGCGCGGTGCAGAAGTTCCGGTCAGCCCCGTGGACGAGGATGTTGGACACGTACGGGCACACCGCCTTGAACTGCCCCTCGACCTCGGCCGGTGCGATGTACTTGCCGCCCGACGTCTTGATGAGGTCCTTCTTGCGGTCGGTGATCCGCAGGTATCCGTCGGGCGACAGCTCCCCGATGTCACCGGTGTGGAACCAGCCGTCCGTTTCCAGCACCTCCGCGGTCTTCTCGGGCAGCTTGTGGTAGCCCTGCATGATGCCGGGTCCGCGCAGCAGGATCTCGCCGTCGTCCGCGATGCGGACCTCCGTGCCGGGCAGGGGCTTGCCGACCGTGCCGGTGCGGTAGGCCTCGCCGGGGTTCACGAAGGAGGCCGCGGAGGACTCCGTCAGGCCGTAGCCCTCCAGGATGTGGATGCCCGCGCCCGAGAAGAAGTAGCCGATCTCCGGCGCGAGGGCCGCGGAGCCGGACACACACGCGCGCAGGTTGCCGCCGAAGGCCTCGCGGATCTTGGCGTACACCAGCGCGTCGGCGACCTTGTGCTTGGCGCCCAGCGAGAAGGGCACGGAGGCGGTACCGGTGCGCCGGAAGTTGTCCTGGGCGACCTTGGCGTACTCGCGGGCGACCTCGGCGGCCCACTGGAAGATCTTGTACTTGGCACCGCCGCCCGCACGGGCCTTCGCGGCGACGCCGTTGTAGACCTTCTCGAAGATGCGCGGCACGGCCGCCATGTACGTCGGCTGCACCACCGGCAGGTTCTCGATGATCTTGTCGACGCGGCCGTCGACGGCGGTGACGTGACCGACCTCGATCTGGCCGGAGGTCAGCACCTTGCCGAAGACGTGGGCGAGCGGCAGCCACAGGTACTGCACGTCCTCGCCGCTGATCAGCCCGGTCGCGGCGATCGCCTTCGCCATGTACGACCAGTTGTCGTGCGGGAGGCGGACGCCCTTGGGCCGGCCCGTGGTACCGGACGTGTAGATGAGGGTGGCGAGCTGGTCCTTGGTGATCGCGCCGACCCGCTCCTTGATCAGGTCGGGGTCCTTCTCCAGGCGGGCCGCGCCGCGCTTCTCCAGCTCGTCGAGGGTGAGAATCCAGTCGGCGGTCTCGACACCGGCCGGGTCGATCACCACGACATGTGTCAGGTCGGGCAGCTCGGCGCGCTTCTCCTTCGCCTTGCCCAGCTGCTCGGCGTTCTCCGCGATGAGCACCCGGCTCTCGGAGTCGGACAGGATGTACGCGGACTCGTCGGCGTTGGTCTGCGGATAGACGGTGGTCGTGGCGGCGCCGGCGCACATGATGCCGAGGTCGGCGAGGATCCACTCGATGCGGGTCGAGGAGGCGAGCGCGACCCGCTGCTCCGGCTGCACCCCCAGCTCGATCAGACCGGCGGCGATCGCGTACACCCGCTCGGCGGCCTGCGCCCAGCTCAGCGACTTCCAGTCGTCCGGGCCCTCACCGGCGGCCGGCGGGACGGGATAGCGGTATGCCTCGGCGTCCGGGGTGGCCGCCACGCGCTCCAGGAAGAGGGCCGCCACGGTCGGCGGACGGTTCTCGATCAGTGTCTGTGTGTCGCTCACGACATCCTCCGGGGCCCGCGACAGTGCGGCTGGCTCAGGTGCGGCTGGTTCTACTCACGGACGTTGTTTAACTCGTGAGTAACTATCGAGCAGGGATCAGAGTAAAGGTCGACCGGCCACCGCGTAAGGGTCCGCGGCCTGTCAGTTCCTACAGAGAGCTACCCGGCGTACGCACAGGGCCCGCCGCACTTTCGCACGACGGGCCCCTGTTACGCCCGATTCGCCGTGTAACCCACGGTAATCGCGATTACTTCTTGCCCTTGCCCGACCCCGCGCTGTCATCACTGGACAGGACGGCGATGAAGGCCTCCTGCGGAACCTCCACGGAACCCACCATCTTCATCCGCTTCTTGCCCTCCTTCTGCTTCTCCAGCAGCTTCCGCTTACGGGAGATGTCACCGCCGTAGCACTTGGCGAGGACGTCCTTGCGGATGGCGCGGATGGTCTCGCGGGCGATCACCCGGGAGCCGATGGCGGCCTGCACCGGCACTTCGAAGTTCTGCCGCGGGATGAGCTCCTTCAGCTTGGCGACGAGCCGGACGCCGTACGCGTACGCCTGCTCCTTGTGGGTGATCGCCGAGAAGGCGTCGACCTTGTCGCCGTGCAGCAGGATGTCGACCTTGACCAGGGAGCTGGACTGCTCGCCGGTGGGCTCGTAGTCGAGCGACGCGTAGCCGCGGGTCTTGGACTTCAGCTGGTCGAAGAAGTCGAAGACGATCTCCGCGAGCGGGAGCGTGTAGCGGATCTCGACGCGGTCCTCGGACAGGTAGTCCATGCCGAGCAGGGCGCCGCGCCGGGTCTGGCACAGTTCCATGATCGCGCCGATGAACTCGGTGGGCGCGAGGATCGTGGCCCGTACGACCGGCTCGTACACCTCGGCGATCTTCCCCTCGGGGAACTCGCTCGGGTTGGTGACCGTGACCTCCTCGCCGTCCTCCATGATCACGCGGTAGACCACGTTGGGCGCGGTGGCGATCAGGTCGAGGCCGAACTCGCGCTCCAGGCGCTCACGGATCACGTCGAGGTGCAGCAGGCCCAGGAAGCCGACGCGGAAGCCGAAGCCGAGGGCGGCGGAGGTCTCCGGCTCGTAGACGAGCGCGGCGTCGTTGAGCTGCAGCTTGTCCAGGGCCTCGCGCAGCTCGGGGTAGTCGGAGCCGTCCAGCGGATACAGCCCGGAGAACACCATGGGCTTGGGGTCCTTGTAGCCCCCGAGCGGCTCCTCGGCGCCCTTGTGCTGGCTGGTGACGGTGTCACCGACCTTGGACTGCCTGACGTCCTTCACGCCGGTGATGAGGTAGCCCACCTCGCCGACGCCGAGCCCGTCGGCAGGCAGCATCTCGGGCGAGTTGGTTCCGATCTCCAGCAGCTCGTGCGTGGCGCCGGTGGACATCATCCGGATCCGCTCACGCTTGTTGAGCTGGCCGTCGATGACCCGGACGTACGTCACGACACCACGGTAGGAGTCGTAGACGGAGTCGAAGATCATGGCGCGGGCGGGGGCGTCCTTGACGCCGACCGGGGCCGGGATCTCGGCGACGACCTTGTCGAGCAGCGCCTCGACGCCCAGCCCGGTCTTGGCGGACACCTTGAGCACGTCGTCGGGGTCGCACCCGACCAGGTTGGCGAGCTCCTCGGAGAACTTCTCGGGCTGGGCGGCCGGCAGGTCGATCTTGTTGAGCACCGGGATGATCGTGAGGTCGTTCTCCATCGCCAGGTAGAGGTTGGCGAGGGTCTGGGCCTCGATGCCCTGGGCTGCGTCGACGAGGAGGATGGTCCCCTCGCAGGCGGCGAGCGACCGCGAGACCTCGTAGGTGAAGTCGACGTGACCCGGGGTGTCGATCATGTTGAGGATGTGCGTGTTGTCCTTGTCGTGGGTGGGAGCCCACGGCAGACGCACCGCCTGTGACTTGATCGTGATGCCACGCTCGCGCTCGATGTCCATGCGATCGAGGTACTGGGCGCGCATCTGCCGCTGCTCGACCACACCGGTCAGCTGGAGCATCCGGTCGGCGAGCGTGGACTTGCCGTGGTCGATGTGCGCGATGATGCAGAAGTTGCGGATCAGAGCCGGGTCGGTACGGCTCGGCTCGGGCACATGGCTAGGGATCGCGGGCACGCAGGGTCCTGATTCTTGAGGCGTCCGCAGTGTCTGCGGTCTCGGGTCGGATCGATACGTAGCTTCCATGGTCCCACGGGTGCGGACCTGCGACGGGTTTGGGCCGCGGAACGGCCCGCTGGTACTGTGGGGGGCTGTGTCTCATGCCCTCTCCGCAGGAGACGCACCTTTCAAGAAATCACCGGTACGGGTCCCGTGCGGCCCCGTGCCAGAACCTGTAGAGGCTCATTCGTGGCGAACATCAAGTCCCAGATCAAGCGGATCAAGACCAACGAGAAGGCCCGGCTGCGCAACAAGGCCGTCAAGTCCTCTCTGAAGACCGCGATCCGCAAGGCCCGTGAGGCCGCCGCCGCGGGTGACGTCGAGAAGGCCACCGAGTACCAGCGCGCTGCCGCGCGTCAGCTCGACAAGGCCGTCTCCAAGGGCGTCATCCACAAGAACCAGGCCGCCAACAAGAAGTCGGCGCTGGCTGCCAAGGTCGCGTCCCTCAAGGGCTGAACCCCTTCACTGATCTGACCGGGTCCTCCGTGGATCCAGCGCCGGAAGGACCCAGAGCGGGCCCTCTCTCATCCGCTCCCGACCGGCACCCCGGGTGCCACGCGCGGCCTGCGTTCGCCACGCGGGCGTGGCCCCACGAGCGTGAACCGAAGGCCCCGTCGCCTCGCCCTTCCCCAGGGTGGGCGCCGGGGCCTTCGGCGTGCCTGTGCGGCCCGCCGGTGGTCGTCACGACCAGAATGCGTTGCCCTTGTCGATGTCCTCGACGCACTCGTCGAGGTCGGTGATCTTGTCTCCGACGATCCGGAAGACAATGCCGCCCTTCTCGTCGATGTGCTTGTCGCCCCGGTCGGCGGTGAAGTGGTGCGTGGACATGGCGTGCCCACGGCCGTCGACGAACACGTCGAGCAACTCGACCCGGAACGACCCGTCCGTCTCCGAGGCGAGCCGCCTGTAGTACCCGTCGATGATCGAGTCGATCCCCTTGAAGTCCCCCGACAGCGGGTGGGAGCCGGGCACATGGTGCTTGCAGTCCCCGGTCATCATGCCGCGCAGGGTGTCCATGTCCCCCCGCTGGAACGCGTCGTAGCCCTTGCGGACGAGCAGGGCGTGCGGATGCTCAGCCATGACGATCGCCACCTTTCCGACAAATCGGCGATTACGGCTGATACAGATGATTCTCCTCTTCGGGGTGACAGCGGCGAATGGATCAAAGGCGCGGAACCGGCGAGAAACCGGCGGGGAACCGGCGAGGAGAACGGTCCGAGACCGCTGAGAATCCAGGTCCGCCGCAGCGCCGAGCGGCACCCGGCGAGAGCCCTCCCTACGCCCGCCCCCTGGACCGGGCCGCCCGCGCGATCGTCACCACGGCCTTCTCCAGGGCGTACTCCGGATCGTCCCCGCCGCCCTTCACTCCCGCGTCGGCCTCGGCGACCGCGCGCAGGGCGATGGCCACCCCGTCCGGCGTCCACCCCCGCATCTGCTGCCGCACCCGGTCGATCTTCCACGGCGGCATCCCCAACTCCCGCGCGAGATCGGCGGGCCGACCCCCACGCGCGGACGACAGCTTCCCGATCGCCCGCACCCCCTGCGCAAGCGCGCTGGTGATCATCACCGGCGCCACCCCGGTGGCCAGCGACCAGCGCAACGCCTCCAGCGCCTCCGCCGCCCGCCCCTCGACCGCCCGGTCGGCGACCGTGAAACTGGAGGCTTCGGCCCGCCCGGTGTAGTACCGCCCGACGACCGCCTCGTCGATCGTGCCCTCGACGTCCGCGACCAACTGGGACACCGCCGAGGCCAGCTCCCGCAGATCACTCCCGATCGCATCGACCAGCGCCTGACAGGCCTCGGGCGTGGCCGACCTCCCGGCCGCCCGGAACTCCCCCCGCACAAAGGCCAGCCGATCCGCCGGCTTGGTCATCTTCGGGCACGCCACCTCCCGCGCCCCCGCCTTGCGTGCGGCGTCCAGCAGCCCCTTGCCCTTGGCGCCACCCGCGTGCAGCAGCACCAGGGTGATCTCCTCGGCGGGCGCCCCCAGATACGCCTTCACGTCCTTGACGGTGTCGGCCGACAGATCCTGCGCGTTGCGTACGACCACGACCTTGCGCTCGGCGAACAGCGACGGGCTGGTGAGCTCGGCGAGCGTGCCGGGCTGCAACTGGTCCGGGGTGAGGTCACGGACGTCCGTGTCGGCGTCGGCGGCCCGGGCGGCGGCCACCACCTCCTGCACGGCACGGTCGAGCAGCAGGTCCTCCTGGCCCACGGCGAGCGTCACGGGGGCGAGAGGGTCGTCATTCGCAGTCTTCCTGGCCATCGCGACAAGCATCCCACGCCCCACTGACAACGCCCCCGGCCTCCGGAGGGGAGGCGTCCCTCAGCGCCCCGGGGCTACGGCTCCTCCCGCCATCCGTCCCACTCCGCCACGAACTCGTCCAGCTCGCCGGGATCCAGCCGCCCTTCCTCGTCCCGCAGGGCGACCAGCCACTGCGCGTCCTCGGCATCGTCCTCACCGGCCAGCGCGTCCCGCAGGATCCGTGGCTCCTCGTCGATCCCGAACCGCTCCCCGAGCGCCTCGACCACCTCTTCCGCGGCATCACGATCGGGCAGCACCAGCACATGTCTCACATCACTCACGGAGCCATTGTCCGGTCCCGGTCTCCGCAGCCCTGCCGGGGGCGACCCACCGGCTCAGCCCCCAGCCCTCAGCCCTCAGCCCTCAGCCCTCAGCCGTCAGCCCTTGGGCACGATCTGCACGTCGAGGTCGACCGCGATGCTCGGTCCCACCACCGCGATCCCCCGCGCCAGCATCGTCTGCCAGCTCACCGTGAAGTCGTCCCGGTGCAGTTCGGTCGTCGCCCGGCACGCCGCCCGCACCTCGCCCTCCATGCCGTTGCCCAGCCCGAGGTACTCCGTGTCGAGCGTGACCGTACGCGTCACACCGTGCAGTGACAGCGCCCCCGTGACGGCCCACCGGTTACCGCCCTTGTGCACGAACCGGTCACTGTAGAACTCAAGGGTCGGGAAACGTGCGACGTCCAGGAAGTCCGCCGACCGCAGATGGTCGTCCCTCATCTTCACGTTGGTGTCGATGGACGCCGCGTCGATCACCACGTGCATCGCCGACCGCTCCACCTGTTCGGCGATCCGCACCACGCCCGCGAAGGAGTTGAACCGGCCATGGATCCGGGCCAGCCCGATGTGCCGCGCGGTGAACGCGATCGAGGAGTGCGCCGGCTCGACCTCCCAGTCGCCCGGCGGGGGCAACTCCGGCGGCTGGGCGACCTGCAGCGTCACATCACCGAGCGACGCCAGCGCGTTCTCCGTGACCACCGCCTTCGCCCGGTACGGCGTGTACCCCTCGGCCGACACCGCGAGCCGGTACTCCCCCGCGGGCACCGTCGCCACGAACGACCCGAAGGGGTCCGCACCTCCGCCGACCACCTTGCGCCCCATGGCGTCGCTGACCGCGAACTCCGCATGCGTCACCGGCTCGCTGACCGGATCGAGCACCCGGCAGCTCAGCACGCCCGCACTCGGCGGAGTCGGCACCGCCGCCAGGGCACTCGCCCGTTGCACCCGGTTCGCCCGGTTTCCCAGCCAGCGGCCGATCATCTACGACACCCCTGCGCGACCGAAAATCACCTGTTGTCGAAGAGGCATTCGACCACCCCTGAGGCTTTCGAGGCAACTCGCGACCACATCACGGAAAACCAGCATTTGCGCTGGGACTATGCGCAAGTAAGCACATGTGCTGCGACTGGGCACACCTGACACCGTGTGGGCCGAATCAGCCCTCTCCCGGGCCGCCCTCCTGATCACTCTCCCGATCCCCCCTCCCGATCACCCTCCCGAACGTCCTCACGAGCGCCTTTGCGCACCGTCGGGACACCACCGAGCTCGATGCCGAAGCCCACGTCGGCCAGCCAGTCGTCCCCGTCCACCGCACGTACCCGCAGCGCGAGATGGTCGTAGGGGATACCGAGCCGCCCCTCGTTGCCGTACACCCGCGCCGCGAGCAGCGTGACCTCGTAGCCCAGCGCGGCGAGCAACGCCCCGAAGGCGCCGTTGAGTTCGTAGCAGAACCCGCCTCTTCGCGCGCCCACCACCTTGTCCAGCAGCTTGTCCTCGTCCAGCACGATGTCCTCGCCGAGGTGGACGGACAGGTTCTCGAACGGCACGGTCTGCAGGTGGCGCAGGTGCAGCTCACGCAGGGCGTCGCCGGTGGGCCACGCCGGGCGCGAGGTCCCCAGGCGGCGGAGATAGGCATCGACCTGTGCGGCTTTCATGGCCTCAGTCTCCCGCCACCCGCAGCTCCTCGCCCGTACCCGCCACCGCCAGCGCCCCGTCCCGGTCGGTCCGCAGCACCACCGCGCCCCCGGCGCGCAGGGCCGAGACCGTGCTGGGGGCGGGATGCCCGTACGGGTTGTCCTCACCGCAGGAGATCAGCGCCAGCCGTGGGGCCGCCCTGCGTATGAGGTCGGGGTCCTGGTAGGCCGAGCCGTGGTGGGCGACCTTGAGCACGTCCACCCCCTCCAGCGCCGCCGCTGCCGGTGATCTCGCCAGTGCCCTCTGGGCCGGGGGTTCGAGATCCCCGAGCAGCAGCAGGCGCAGCCCGGCCGAGCGCACCAGCAGGGTGACGCTGGCATCGTTCGGCCCCTCCGGGTGCGGCGCCGGGCGTGGCGGCCACAGCACCTGCCAGGACAGTGCTCCGGTGCGCCGCAGCTCCCCCGCGACGGCGTGCCTCACGGGAACGCGCCGTGCCGCCGCCTCCCTGCGCACGAACTCGGCCTGGTCCGCGGGTTCTTCGAAGCCGGTCGTCTCGATCGAACCCACCGAGCGTCCGCGCAGCACGCCCGGCAGGCCCGCCACGTGGTCGGCGTGGAAGTGGGTCAGCACCACGAGCGGGATCCTGGTGATGCCGAGGGAACGCAGACAGCGGTCGACGAGGACCGGGTCGGGGCCGGCGTCGACGACCACGCCGGTGCCCTCACCCGCCGCGAGCACCATCGCGTCGCCCTGCCCCACATCGCACATCACCAGCCGCCAGCCCGGCGGCGGCCAGCCCCTGATCACTCCGGTCAGCGGCGGCGGCTGCACCACCGCCAGCACCAGCAGCACTCCGCAGGCACCGCACCACCAGGGGTGTCTCAGCAGCCGCCGGCCGACGAGCAGCACGACCACGGTGGCCGACGCGAGCAGCGCCGCCCCGGCCCAGCTGCCCGGCCAGTCCACCCCTGCGCCGGGCAGCGCCGCGCCGGTACGGGCGACCTGCGCGAGCCACTCGGCGGGCCAGCTCGCGCACCACGCCAGCGCCTTGGCCACCGGCATCGCCGCCGGTGCCGCGGCCAGTGCCCCGAAGCCCAGCACCGTGGCCGGTGCCACCGCGAACTCCGCCAGCAGATTGCACGGCACCGCCACCAGACTCACCCGCGCCGACAGCACGGCGACCACCGGCGCGCACACCGCCTGCGCGGCAGCCGCGGCGGCCAGCGCCTCGGCCGGCCGCGGAGGGACCCGGCGCCGCTGCAACGCCGTACTCCAGCGTGGGGCGAGCGTGAGCAGGGCGCCGGTGGCGAGGACGGAAAGCAGGAAACCGTAACTACGGGCCAGCCACGGGTCGTACAGCACCAGCAGCAGGACGGCCGTCGCCAGCGCCGGGATCAGCGACCTGCGGCGCCCGGTGGCCAGGGCGAGCAGCGCGACGGCTCCGCACGCCGCGGCGCGCAGCACACTCGGGTCCGGTCGGCACACGACGACGAAACCGAGCGCGAGCGCGCCCCCGAGCAGGGCGGTGGTCCGCAGGGAGATGCCGAGGCGGGGTGCCAGACCCCGCCGCTCGACCCGCTGGGCCAAGCGGGGAGGCCCGATGAGCAGGGCGAGGAGGATGGTGAAGTTGGCGCCGGAGACGGCCAGCGTGTGGGCGAGGTCGGTCTCCTTGAACGCCTCGTCCAGCTCCGGCGTGATCCGCGAGGTGTCCCCCACGACCAGTCCCGGCAGCAGCGCCCGCGCGTCCGCCGGCAGACCGTCGGTGGCCTCCCGCAACCCGGCGCGCAGCCGCCCCGCCGACCGTTGCACCCGGGACGGCTCCCCCACCACGTCCGGTGCCGTCCGACCCCGCACCCGCAGCACGGCCGCGACCCGGTCCCCGCTGGCCATCGGGGGCGCCGGCCGCGCGGTGACCCGCACCCGCGTGGACGGCAACAGCCCCAGCCAGGGCGAGCCCCGCGCGCCGCCACCGGAGAACCGCGAGCCGCCGGAGGAGCCGTCGGCGGCCTGGTCGGCCGCTCTCGAAGCCACGTCGACGATCACCAGCACCGGCGCCCGCGTCGCCACCGCCGTCCCGCCCGCCGCATCGACCCGTCGTACGTCGGCCTCGATCAGCACGGCGGCCGGAGCCGCGTGGTCGCCTCTGATCCGGGGCCGGGTGAGCCGGGGGTCGGAGGTGACCTCGATCTCGGCGGTCACGGTGGCGTACTGCCGCGCCAGCCCCGGCACGGGCCCCCTGCGCAGATCCGCTCCGTGCAACCCGGCCGAGGCGGCGGCTGCGGCGACGCAGAGCAGCACGGCAGCCCCTGAGAGACGTGGCCATGCCCATCGTCCCGGCGTGGAGAGGTGGCTGCCGCCTGACCGGCGTCGCCTCAGCCCCAGCGACACGCCGGCCGCGACCACGCAGACGGCCACGACACCGACGACCCGGTCAGGCGGGGCGTCCACCAGCAGCGCCGCCGTCGCCCAGGCCGCGAGCGCGGGCGGCACGAGCCGGAGATCCGTCGGCCCTTCCTGTCGTGGGTGAGCCGCTCCGAGCCGTTTCCCGGAGGCGGCGTGAACGGCCGGTCGTGTGCCGTGCCCGGCCGGCTCCCGGGGTGTCGTGCGCTCCGGCGGATCGTGGACGTGCCTCATGGCCGCACGAGGTTCCGCAGGTCGGCGAAGCGGCGTTCGCCGATGCCGTTGACCTCCCGCAGCTCGTCCACCGAGCGGAAGCCGCCGTGCCGCGCGCGGTAGTCGAGGATGTGCTGGGCGAGCACGGGGCCGACGCCCGGCAGCGTGTCGAGTTGTTCCACGGTGGCCGTGTTGAGGGAGACCGGCGCCGCGGGTGCCGCGCCCGCCACCGCTCCGGTCGTGCCCCCGGCGGCCGCCCCACCCGGTACGGTCCCGGTGCCGACGGCGGGAGCACCGACGATCACCTGTTCGCCGTCGACGAGGAAGCGGGCGCGGTTGAGGCCGTCGGTCCTCGTGCCGGGACGCACCCCGCCGGCCGCGCGCAGCGCGTCCGCGACCCGCGAACCGGCCGGCAGACGGTGGATCCCGGGTTCGCGGACCTTGCCGCTGACGTCCACGACGATCTCGGCTCCGGCCGTGCCCGTGGTCGTCGGTGCGGCGCTCGCAGCACCCGGTTCGGCTGCCTCGGCCCGCCCTGGTTCGCCGTACGGCGCCGCCGCTCGCACCACCTCGGGTGCCGCCACGGACCGGGTCCGGCCGGTCCAGAAGTGCTGTGCGGCGAAGGCCGCGGCGATGACGAGCACCACCGCGAGCGCGAGCACGCTTCGCCGTTCCAGGCCGCACCTCGTCTGCAGCCACACCGGCATCCGCTCCCGCAGGGCGAGACCGGCCCGCCCGCGCCAAGTTCCCGCGCCCTGATCGGATCGGGCGTCCGCCCCGGCGTCGGCAACCGCGGGCGGGACTTCCTGGTCCAGGGAGGCACCGGCATCCGGGGCGTCGATTCCGTCGCCCCCGGCGTCGCGTCGCGTCCTGGGCGGCCCGGTCGCCGACTCCCGCCACTCCCCGGCGCGTTCGACGAAGAGCACCTCGGCGCGTCGGCGGAGTTCCTCCACCGACGCGTGACGGTGCCGTGCCCGGCCGCGGGGCCGGTGCGGGCGGCGGTGACGCGTGCGGCCGTCGGAGGCGGGTCCACGGCCCGGGCCGCTGGTTGCAGTCGCTGTGCGGGAACGTGATCGAAGTGCCATGCGACGAGGATCGGGCACCTCGGCACCCTCGCGATGATCTTGCTCAATTCCCGGGGATCACCGGCCCGTTGTGGACAACTTCGTCACCCACACGAGTTACCGTCTTCCCGCCGGAGGTCACCGGGGCGAGACCACAACCCCCAGCAGCCCAGGCCCCGTATGCGCCCCGATCACCGCCCCGACCTCGCTCACATGCAGGTCGGCCAGCCCGGGCACCCGTGCTCGCAACCGGTCCGCCAGGGCCGACGCCCGGTCGGAGGCGGCGAGATGATGGACCGCGATGTCGACCTGGGCGGCGCCCGCCCGGTCGGCCGCGATCTCCTCCAGCCGGGCGATCGCCCTCGACGCGGTCCGCACCTTCTCCAGCGGTTCGATCCGGCCACCGTCCAGTTGCAGCAGCGGCTTCACGGCGAGCGCGGAACCGAGCAGGGCCCGAGCGGCGCCGATGCGGCCGCCGCGGCGCAGATAGTCGAGAGTGTCGACGTAGAAGTAGGCGGACGTGCTCTCGGCTCGCTTCTCCGCGGCTGTCACCGCCTCGTCCACCGTGCCGCCCGTCTCGGCCGCCTCCGCCGCGGTGAGCGCGCAGAACCCGAGCGCCATCGCGACCATCCCGGTGTCCACGACACGCACCGGCACCGGCGCCTCGCGTGCCGCCAGGACCGCCGCGTCATAGGTGCCGGAGAGTTCGGCGGAGAGGTGCAGGGAGACGATGCCGGTGGCGCCGGACTCGGCGACCTTGCGATAGGTCTCGGCGAAGAGCTCGGGGCTGGGGCGGGAGGTGGTGACCGACCGTCGCTTCTGCAAGGCCTGGGCCAGGGAACGGGTCGAGATCTCGGTGCCCTCTTCCAGTGCCTGGTCGCCGAGGACCACGGTCAGGGGCACCGATGTGATGCCGTGGCGCTCCATCGTCCGGGGCGGCAGGTAGGCCGTTGAATCGGTGACGATCGCGACATGGCGGGACATGAGCTGGAGGTTACCTGCCGTAGTGGCCGGACGGCAGCCCGCCCCCCGTCACCGGAGCGGCCGCGTCCGGATCAAGTCGTGCTCTCGGGACGGGTCTTCTTCTGCCAGGGGTACGTGGGGCGTGGGCCGGGCGGGGTGATGGCGGGCCGCGTCGTTTCCTCCGCAGGGCGGGACTGCGGGGTTTCCGGCCAGGTCTGCCGGCCCGTCGGGCCATCGGCGGCCGGGGCCTGGGGCCACGCGGGCGGAGCAGGGGTCTGTTCCGTCTCCGTCCAGTGCCGCAGGGCGCCGGCCTCGACGTCGATCTGGGCGCTCAGCGTGTCCAGGTCGTCTTCGGCGAAGCGGCGGGCCCGGTCGCGGGCCGCCCAGCGCAGTGAGTCGGCCGACCGGGTGATGCGTTCGGTGCGTTCGCGCAGGGCGGGCAGGCGCTCGGCGAGCGCGGCGCGGTCCGGTTCGGACTCCAGGCGCCTGAGCTCGTCGTCCAGTTCGTGCCCGTGTGCGCTGAGCCGTTCGAAGAGGGCGAGGGACTCCTTCAGGGACTCGTCCTCGGCCACGCGCGCGTGCAGCGCGTCCTGGGTGGCGCGCATCGACGTACGCAGCTTCAGCCGCAGTTGGGCGACCTCGCCCGCCGGTCCGGGCTGGGCGAAGGACTTGGCGCGCAGGGTGTGGTCCTCGACCGTGCGGCGGGCCTGTGTGATCGTGCGGTCCACGCCGCGCTTGGCGGCGCCGACCACCTTCACCGTGGCGTAGGCGCCGAGCACCAGAAAGAGCACGAAGAGCAGGGCGACGACTGCGATCACTGCTTCCACTGGCTCCTCCTTCGGCCCTCCGGCCCGTCGCGGCACCCGCCGCGCCGCTCTTCCACGGTAAACGCAACAGGCAGGTCCGGAGTTCCAGAAAAACCCCGAACCTGCCCGTAGGGGACTGCCCCGAGCCAGGACCGATGCCCTCACGCCTACGCGGGAACGATGTTCACCAGCTTCGGCGCCCGCACGATCACCTTGCGGATCCCGGCCCCGTCCAGCGCGGCGACGACCTTCTCGTCGGCCAGCGCGACCTTCTCCAGCTCGTCCTCGGAGATGGACGGGGAGACCTCCAGCCGCGCCTTGACCTTGCCCTTGATCTGCACCACACAGGTCACGGTCTCGTCGACCACGTACGCCGGGTCGGCGACCGGGAAGTCCTGGTGGACGACCGAGTCGGTGTGGCCCAGCTTGCGCCACAGCTCCTCGGCGATGTGCGGGGCCAGCGGCGCGATCAGCAGCACCAGCGCCTCGGCGACCGAGCGCGGCACCACGCCGCCCGCCTTGGTCAGGTGGTTGTTCAGCTCGGTGACCTTGGCGATGGCGGTGTTGAACCGCATGCCCTCCAGGTCACCGCGCACGCCGTCGATCGCCTTGTGCAGGGCGCGCAGCGTGTCCTCGTCGGGCTCGGCGTCGACGACGGTGACCTCACCGGTCGACTCGTCGACGATGTTGCGCCACAGGCGCTGCAGCAGACGGAACTGACCCACCACCGCGCGCGTGTCCCAGGGCCGGGAGACGTCCAGCGGGCCCATCGCCATCTCGTACAGGCGCAGCGTGTCGGCCCCGTACTCGGCGCAGATCTCGTCGGGAGTGACGGCGTTCTTCAGGGACTTGCCCATCTTGCCCAGCAGGCGGCTGACCTTCTCGCCCTGGTAGTAGTACGCGCCGTCGCGCTCCTCCACCTCGGCGGCCGGCACCGCGATGCCCCGGCTGTCCCGGTAGACGTAGGCCTGGATCATGCCCTGGTTGAACAGCTTGTGGAACGGCTCCGCGGAGGAGACGTGCCCCAGGTCGTACAGGACCTTGGACCAGAAGCGCGCGTACAGCAGGTGCAGCACGGCGTGCTCGGCGCCGCCGACGTACAGGTCGACGCCGCCGTGCGGCTGCCCCTCGCGCGGGCCCATCCAGTAGCGCTCGATCTCGGGGTCGACCAGCTTCTCGCTGTTGTGCGGGTCCAGGTAGCGCAGCTCGTACCAGCAGGAACCGGCCCAGTTGGGCATGGTGTTGGTCTCGCGGCGGTACTTCTTCGGCCCGTCGCCCAGGTCCAGGGTGACGTTGACCCAGTCCTCGTTGCGCGACAGGGGGGTCTCGGGCTGGGTGTCGGCGTCGTCCGGGTCGAAGGTGCGCGGGGAGTAGTCCTCGACCTCCGGCAGCTCCAGCGGCAGCATCGACTCGGGCAGGGCGTGGGCGACGCCGTCCTCGTCGTAGACGATCGGGAAGGGCTCACCCCAGTAGCGCTGGCGGCTGAACAGCCAGTCGCGCAGCCGGTAGTTGACGGTGCCCTCGCCGATGCCCTTGCGCTCCAGCCACTCGGTGATGCGCGCCTTGGCCTCGACGACACCCAGGCCGTCCAGGGAGACCTCGTCGTTGGAGGAGTTGATGATCTTCGCCTCGTACGACGCGAAGGCGTCCTCCCACGTGGAGGTGTCGGTGCCCCGGCCGTCGGTCGGCTCGACGATGCAGTGGATCGGCAGCTCGAAGGCGCGCGCGAACTCGAAGTCGCGCTGGTCGCCCGCAGGGACGGCCATGATCGCGCCGGTGCCGTAGCCCATCAGGACGTAGTCGGCGATGAAGACGGGGATCTGCTCGCCGTTGACCGGGTTGGTCGCGTAGGCGCCGATGAAGACGCCGGTCTTGTCCTTGGCCTCGGCCTGCCGCTCGACGTCGGACTTCGAGGCGGCCTGTGCACGGTACGCGGCGACGGCCTCGGCCGGGGTGGCGTGGCCGCCGGTCCACATCTGGTGGGTGCCCTCCGGCCAGGCGGCCGGGGTGAACTTCTCGACCAGCGGGTGCTCGGGCGCCAGCACCATGTAGGTCGCGCCGAACAGGGTGTCCGGGCGGGTGGTGAAGACCGTGATGCGCTCGCCGTCGATCGGGAAGTCGACGCGGGCGCCCTCGGAGCGGCCGATCCAGTTGCGCTGCTGCAGCTTGATGGCCTCGGGCCAGTCCAGCTCCTCCAGATCCTCCAGCAGCCGCTCGGCGTAGGCGGTGATGCGCATGTTCCACTGGCGCAGCTTGGCCTTGAAGACCGGGTAGTTGCCGCGCTCGGAGCGGCCGTCGGCGGTGACCTCCTCGTTGGCCAGCACGGTGCCCAGACCGGGGCACCAGTTGACCGGCGCGTCGGAGGCGTACGCCAGCCGGAACTCGCCCAGGACGTCGGCGCGCTCGGCGACGGTCAGCTCGCTCCACGCGCGCGTACGGCCGTCGACGCTCGGTACGGCGCGCTCACCGGACTCGAACTGGGCGACCAGCTCGGAGATCGGGCGGGCCTTCTTCGCCTCCTCGTCGTACCAGGAGTTGAAGATCTGCAGGAAGATCCACTGGGTCCACTTGTAGTAGTCCGGGTCGATCGTGGCGAACGACCGCCGCTTGTCGTGGCCCAGGCCCAGCCGGCGCAGCTGGGACTTCATGTTCTCGATGTTGGCCTCGGTGGACACGCGCGGGTGCGTGCCGGTCTGCACGGCGTACTGCTCGGCGGGCAGGCCGAAGGCGTCGAAGCCCAGGGTGTGCAGGACGTTGTGGCCGGTCATCCGCTGGAACCGGGCGAAGACGTCGGTGGCGATGTAGCCCAGGGGGTGGCCGACGTGCAGGCCCGCACCGGAGGGGTACGGGAACATGTCCATGATGAACTTCTTGGGCCTGGCGACCTGCTCGGGGCCGCCCGCCAGGTCACCGCTCGGGTTGGGCGCCGCGTAGGTGCCCTCGGCGTCCCAGAAGTCCTGCCAGCGTGCCTCGATCTCGGCTGCCATCGCGGCCGTGTAGCGGTGCGGCGCAACCACCTCGGCGGTGGCAGCGGGGTTCGTCTCGCTCATGATCCTCAAAGCTCCATCGATCGTCTCTGCCAGCGGCTGTGTCATCCGGGAAACGAAAAATCCCCTCGCACAGGAGGGGACGCCGCGCCGATTCCGACCACTCGATGTGCCGGTGGTCGGGACTGATCAGCGCGGCCCGCTAAGCAGAAGGCGTACGGCACGCATGGCGTCAGGGTACCGCAGCGCCCGAGCGCACCGCGACGGGCTTACGAGGGAGGGACCCGGCACTGAACGGCGGAGCGTTCTCCGCCGTATCCGGGGTGTGAGATCCTCAAATACTTGAACAAAGTTCAAATGTTACTTCGCGTAACAGCCGCTAAGGGACATCACACCAGGCCCATTGTCCTTTGATAACAACGCAATAACTCAAACCACGTACCCATCGGTATGGCGCCGCTTAGAGTGCGGCAGCGGGACCGCTTTCCCGAACCGCTCGGAGTTGCCCCCATGAACCCTCGTCGCAGTAACAGCTCGCTCCCCCAACCCGGCCGGTCGGCCTCCGGGGCGGCGTCGGCTGCCGTTCTGCTGCTCACTCCCTTCGTCGAGCCGACGGGAGGTGCCTCATGACGGACGACAGCACGATGGACGACTCGTTCGCGGAGTTCCTCAACTTCGGTGCGGGCGTCCTGTCGCTGGTCTGCCTCAGCTGCTCGGTGATCTGGGGCCTCGTCGCCCAGGACCGGATGCTCCTCAACACGCGCCTGCGGATCATGGCGCAGGCGGTGCACCGGACGACGGCGGTCGCCTCGATCGCCTTCCTCCTGGTGCACATCGGAGTCAAGCTGGCGCTGGACCACACCTCGTGGATCGCCGCGTTCATCCCCTTCGGGCTCGCCCTCGCGGGAGGCGACGCGCTGGGCCGGTCCTTCCTCATCGGCCTCGGCACGATGGCCGGCATGCTCATGATCTTCGTGGGCATCACCGGTGTCCTGCGCAACCGCTTCGCGTCACCGGCCCCCGTCGCCGCCCGCTGGCGGGCCATGCACATGCTGGCCTACCCGGCCTGGTGCGCGGCCCTGATCCACGGCCTGTACGCGGGTCGTGCGGCGAAGCCGATCTTCACCATCCTGTACGGCCTGTCCGTGTTCGGCGTCATGGTGGTGCTGGCCCTGCGCGCGGCGCCCCGCCCGGTCAAGCGCAAGATCGCCGACCGCATCACCACGCTCCTCGGCGGCGCGGAGCGGTCGCGCATCGAGGAGCTGGAGGAGAGCCGCGCCCGCGCGGCCGAGTCCGCCCTGCCGGGCTACGGGAGCCGCGCCTCGCAACCGCGCACCGCACCGTCCGGACCGCTGTACGAGACGGCCGAGCGCCCCGCCGCCCCGGAGCCGGCGAACGGCTTCGCGGCCGCCTACCGCGCCGTCTCCCAGCCGCAACAGCAGCCCCTCACGGCCGCCGCCGACCAGACCCGCATCGATCTGCCGCTGGACATGCAGCCCACGCAGGCGATGCCGCGCATGGACGGCACGGGGCCGATTCCCCGCGTGGACGGCACGGGACCGATCCCGCGCGTGGACGGCACAGGGCCGATCCCGCGCGTCGACAGCGGCGGCAGCACCTCCGGCAGCTGGCCGATCCCGTCCCCGCCGCCGGTCGGCGAGGCCCCGCCGTCGGCCTACGACCCGCTCGCCGACACCGGATACACCGTCCCGGCCTATGGCAATCCGGGCGCCGCCGGCTATGGCACGAGTGATGTGTACGACACCGGTGAGACGAACCCCCTCTACGGCACGTACAACCCGAACGACACGTACAACAGCGGTCCCGCCACTGAACCATCGCCCGGTGCTTCCTACGACTTCGACGCACCGGGTTCGGGCGAACCTTGGAACACGCCTTCCGGAGGCTATAGGTGAACGAGGCCCTGCCCGACGTACCCGAAGTCCGCGTGGTCGGCCTTCCCCAGCTCACGTCGGGCTTCGACCTTGTCGAGAGACTTGATATGCCCATGCACCTGAAGGTGCACGGGCCGCTCGAACCGATGGGTGGCGAGCAGCTGGCGCAGCTCGCCGAACGCATCAACCTCAGGGGGCGCGGCGGCGCGGGCTTCCCCTTCCACAAGAAGCTGCGCTCGGTCGCCGAGTCGGCGATCAAGCGCGGGGTGCGGCCGGTCGTCGTCGTCAACGGCAGCGAGGACGAACCTGCCTGCCGCAAGGACACGGTGATGATCAACCGTGCTCCGCACCTGATTCTGGACGGTGCGCTGTTGTGCGCCGAGGCGCTGGGTGCCCGCACCCTCGTGATCGGGGTCACCCGGGAGTCCACCCAGCGCTCCATGGAGGCCGCGCTCGCCGAGCGCGGCCTCAGCAACAGCCGCCGTTCGGCGCTACGCGCGTTCGTCCAGCGCAATCCGGTGCGCATGGTCACCGGTGCGGCAGCGTCGCTGATCCGCTCCATCGACGGCGGCCCGGCGATCCCGCCCGGCCGCAAGGTCAGCGCCTCGCAGAACGGCGTCGGCGGCGCGCCCACCCTGCTGTCGAACGCCGAGACGTTCGCCCAGCTGGCGATCGCCGCCCGGATCGGGCCGGAGCGCTACTGCAACACCGGCCTGTACGACGAGCCGGGCACCGTCATGCTCACGGTCTCCGGGGCGGTCGCCCGCCCCATGGTGATCGAGGTGCCGACGGGCGTCCCGCTGCGGTACGTCCTCCAGCTCGCCGGCGCACCGCCCGTCCCGCAGGGTGTGCTGACGGGCGGCTACCACGGCAAGTGGATCGACGCGGCGACCGTCAACGAGGCGATCGTCTCGCGCAACTCCCTGGACGCGGTCGGCGGTGCGCTGGGCGCCGGCGCGATCCTGCCGATCAGTCAGGAGACCTGCCCGCTGGGCGAGTCGCTGCGTGTGGCGCAGTGGCTGGCCGAGGAGAGCGCGGGCCAGTGCGGCCCCTGCTACCTCGGTCTGCCGGCCGCCGCGCGCGGCATGGAGGACATCCTCAACGGCGGCGGCCCGGCCGCCCTGGAGGCGCTCAAGCAGGTCGCGAAGAACGTCAAGCGGCGCGGCGCGTGCTCGCACCCCGACGGCTCCGCGATGTTCCTGGAGTCGACCATCAAGGCGTTCACGGACGACCTCGCCGCCCATGTCCTCGGGAACGGCTGCGGAAGGCGCGTGGAGGGCGTTCTGCCGCTCTTCGAGGGCGGCAGGGCCCCTACGGGCATCCCGGGCGGCGGAGCGGCCGAGGAGGAGGAGAACGGCCCCAGCCGCCAGAAGATCTACGTCGACTGGACGCTGTGCCGGGGCCACGGCCTGTGTGCGGACATCCTCCCGGAGGTCTTCCAGCTGGGCGCCGACGGCTTCCCGACGGTCGCGCAGGCCAAGGTGCCGCGCTACGCGGAGGCGAAGGCCCTGCGTGCGGTGCGCCGCTGCCCGGCGCTCGCGTTGCGCATCGAGGAGGACACGCGCGGGCAGGCCCCGTCCCGCAACCTGCCGGTCCTCTCCCAGGGCCGCGGACGGCGCGCTCTCGGCCGCTGAGCAGACGAAAGGCGGGCCGCCCCCCGAGGGGTGGCCCGCCTTTCGTCATGGTCGCGCGTGAACGTCCCTTGCACACGTACACACGTCGAAGGCGGGCATCCGATCGGATACCCGCCTTCGTTTTCTGTGGAGCTAAGGAGAATTGAACTCCTGACCTCCTGCATGCCATGCAGGCGCTCTACCAACTGAGCTATAGCCCCTTGCGATGTTCCGCCCGGTTTCCCTGGCGGCGACGCCAACATTACACGGTTTACCGGGCCCAACACCAAATCGTTTCCGTTCTGTCCGGATATGGGCCCGATGTCGTCCTGCTATGCCGTGACGAACGAGTAGAACCGCTTGAGCGTGCAGTGCTCTTCGAGGAGCCGGCCGTAGATCGGCTCCCCCTCCAGCTCGCGGTACGTCTCGATCGGGTCGCCCTTTATGATCAGCGCCCGCGCGCACTCCTCGCACCAGTACTGGTAGTCCGGGTTGAGCGGCTCCATGTCACGGACGATCGGAGTGCCGCTGCCGCACCAGTCGCACTTTCGCCTGTGTGCACCCATCGATCAGCTCCAGCTGTGGCCGCAGGCCGTGCACACGTAGGAGATTCCGCCGTTGTCGCCGAGAACTTGGGCCACGTGCGCGGAACCGCAGGAAGGGCAGCTGAGCCGGGTGAAGGTGTTCCGTGACAATGCCGCATCGAGGAAGTGATCGACCTCCTCGAGGATGCTCGCAGGCATCACTACTCCTCCCGTCGGGCCGCGCCCCCTTCCGGCCGTTTGATTCTGCCACGGCCGGACCAATACGGTCAGCGACGCCGTAGTACCAGTCCGGACACGACACCCGCCGCGGCCGTCCCGGCCGGCGCGTCCCCGCACGCCGACAGCGCCTTCGCAGAGGTATACGCCCCGGAGGCCCCAAGTGACTCAAGCCGGTTCGGGAACAGTGTGCCGGAGGCACGTGGGGCGGGCTCAGCGGGGCGCCGCCGCACCGTCCCGCACCGGCGATCACCAGCTGCAACCCCGCACCGGACCCCTGCAGTTCGACACGTCGAGCAGCGGCCGGGGCCGATTGTCAGTGCCGGGCGCTTTACTGATGGCACGGCTCGGGACGGGTGCAGAACGCGGTCCGGACCGGGGTGTTGTCGCCGGGGTATGAAAAATCCCACCCCCGGCGAGAGGGTGGGATCTTGCACAACCGATCTTTGACAACTCAACAGAGTGCCGATCTGTGGAGCTAAGGAGAATTGAACTCCTGACCTCCTGCATGCCATGCAGGCGCTCTACCAACTGAGCTATAGCCCCTTGTGCCACGCGGCGAAGCCGCTTGGTGTTTCGCCCCGCTCGGCGGGGCGAACAAGAAGAACTTTAGCCTGCGACCTGCCGGAAAGTGAAATCGGGCCCCCGGCCCGGCGATGCCGCTCAGTCGTCGTCGCCGAGCACCGGCTCCGGCAGCGTGCCGGCGTTGTGCTCGAGCAGACGCCAGCCGCGGGCGCCTTCGCCGAGGACGGACCAGCAGCAGTTGGAGAGGCCGCCGAGGCTCTCCCAGTTGTGCGGGTCCAGGCCGAGGAGACGGCCGATGGTGGTGCGGATCGTGCCGCCGTGGCTGACCACCACGAGCGTGCCGTCCTCGGGCAGCTTCTCGGCGTGCCGCAGCACGACGGGAGCGGCGCGGTCGGCGACCTCGGTCTCCAGTTCGCCGCCGCCGCGGCGCACCGGCTCGCCACGCTTCCACGCGGCGTACTGCTCGCCGTACCCGGCGATGATCTCCTCGTGCGTCAGCCCCTGCCAGGCGCCCGCGTAGGTCTCGCGCAGGCCCTCGTCGAGGGTCACGTCCAGGCCGGTGAGCTCGGCGAGCTCGGCGGCCGTGTTCGCGGCCCGCTGCAGGTCCGAGGCGACGATCGCGTCGGGCCGGAGGCCGACGAGCAGCCGGGCGGCACGGCGGGCCTGGGCGACACCGGTCTCGGTGAGCGGCACGTCCGTGGTGCCCTGGAAGCGGCGCTCCACGTTCCACGCGGTCTGGCCGTGCCGCCAGAGGATGACACGGCGGCCCCGGCCCTGTTTCCCGCCGGTCACCTCGCCGGTGGCGCTCACCGCCACTCACCGCCCGGTTCCGCGGCCTCCTCGGCGGCCTGCAGCTTGGCGTGCTCCTCGGCCTTGCCGCGGGTGGCCTTGGCGTCCTCGGGGAGCTCCAGCTCGGGGCAGTCCTTCCACAGCCGTTCCAGGGCGTAGAAGACGCGCTCCTCGCTGTGCTGGACGTGGACGACGACGTCGACGTAGTCGAGCAGGACCCAGCGGGCCTCGCGGTCGCCCTCGCGGCGCACCGGCTTGGCACCGAGTTCCTTCAGGAGTCGTTCCTCGATCTCGTCGACGATCGACTTGACCTGGCGGTCGTTGGGTGCGGAGGCCAGCAGGAAGGCGTCTGTGATCGACAGCACATCGCTGACGTCGTAGGCGATGATGTCGTGCGCGAGCTTGTCGGCTGCCGCCTGGGCGGCGGTGTTGATGAGTTCGAGAGAGCGGTCGGTTGCGGTCACTACACGGCTTTCCGTCGGCGGTCACTTCTCATCAAGGGTCTCACGGACCGCCGGGGACACCCCACGTGATGAGGGGACATGCCACGTGATGACCGGAGCACACCGGGTGGACCGTGTCACGCGCGCGTGACACGGTCTGGCTCCGGCCGGCTCAGGACGAGGGCCTGTAGTCCTGCCCGAGGACGACGGTGACGTTCGCGTTCGGGGTGGCCTTGCCCTTGGTGACGGCGCTGGTGGGCAACCCCAGGGTCTTGGCGACCTCGGTGGCGTTCTCCTTGTCGGCGGCGTCCGCGTAGGTGACCTTGGACGCCGCCCGGGTGGCGGACGCGGTGCCGCCGTCCAGGAAGGTGAAGCCGCCGTTGAGGAGCACGACGCGGGCCTTCTCGGTGTTGTCCTTCACACCGGTGGCGTTCTGCACGGAGACGCTGACGGCCGCGTCCTTGTCGGGGCTCTTGGCGGTGCCGCCGAGCACGTCCTTGACGATGCCGGCACTGGCCTGCGCGCTGAGGGTGCCGTCGGCCTGGACGGGCAGCAGGTCCGTCTTGTAGTCACCGCCCTTGGCGAGGTCGGAGAGGCCCGCGAGGAAGGTGCCGAGGTCCTTGTCGGTCAGCGACGGGTCGAGGATCTGCCCCAGCGTCTGGATCGTGGTCGTCGCGGCGCCCGGATCGGAGGTGATCTTCCGCAGCACGCCCTGCATGACCTGCCCGAACCGCTCCAGCTGGGCGTTCTGGGCCTCGCCGGGCGCCCGGTAGGTGGCGTAGGCGACGGCCATCTTGCCGCTGAGGGTCTGGTCCTGGCCCTTGTTGACCAGGGGTGCCTCGCCCTTCTTCTTGGCGTCCGGGTCTGGCACGTCGGTGTCGGTGTCGACGTCGATGTTGCCGACGAGGTCGACGAGGTTCTGCAGGTAGGGGGTGTCGAGCCGCCAGGTGCCCTGGATGTCGGTGCCGAGGACCGAGTCGAGCGCGTCGCGGGTGCCGTCGGAGCCGTCGTCCTCGACGGACTTGGCGAGCGTGGTGGTGGTGCCGTCGTCGCTGGTCACGACGAGGGAGTTGGGCAGCAGGACGGTGGTGCCCCGCTTGGTGGTGGTGTTGTCGACGAGCAGCGCGGTGGCGGTGCCGCCCTTCTTCGTGTCGTGCAGGTGCACGACGATCACATCGCGCTTCTGCGCACCGGCGGCCGTCGCCGTGCCGGTCTTGGAGTCGGCGGACGACAGGCCCGGCAGCTTTCCGGCGTACCAGAGGTAGCCGACGCCTGTGACCGCTGCCAGCGCCAGCACCACGACCAGGGCAACGACGCGGCTGCGGGCGCGGCGCCGGGCCTCCTCGCGGCGTTCGGTGCGGTTCTCGGTGAACTTCAGCCAGTCGATGACGTCTTCGGAGTCGTCGTTCGGCTCCTCGACGAAGGAGAACTGCTCGGTGCGGTACTCCGGCTCCGGCCGGTCGGCGGGGGCCTCCGGCTCGGCGGGCGGGCCGGCCTGCTGCGGGATGTAGGGGGTCTGCTCGGCGACACGGGGCTGCCGGCCGCTGCTCGCGTTCTCGCCGTAGGGGTCGTACGGCGCCGTGGTCGCACCGCCCGTGTGCGGGCCGGGGGCGTCACCGGAGGCGTACGGGTCGTAGGAGCCGTAGGACCCCTGGGCAGGGGCGGGCGGCTGCTGGCCGGTGGCGTAGGGGTCGTACGAGGGTGGGGGCTGATGCCCGCCGGTGGCGTACGGGTCGTAGCCGTAGCCCTGCTGCCCGTACGACGGGTCGTACGTCTGCTGCTGGGCCTGCTGTGCCGGAGCCTGCCGGTAGACAGGCCTGCCGTACTCGTCGTAGCCGACGAGCTCGTACTGGTCGGCCCCGTACTCTGCGGCCCCCGCGTCGTATCGGTCGTTCACCGGTGCCCCTCTCGGCTCACTCGCCGCGGTACAGCTCGCGCTTGTCGATGTAGCGCACGACTCCGTCCGGCACCAGATACCAGATGGGGTCGCCCTTGGCGACTCTCGTCCGGCAGTCCGTGGAGGAGATGGCGAGGGCGGGCACCTCGACGAGGGAGACACCGCCCTCCGGGAGTCCGGGGTCGTTGAGGTGGTGTCCCGGCCGGGTGACCCCGATGAAGTGCGCGAGGGAGAACAGTTCCTCCGAGTCCCGCCAGGTGAGGATCTGGGCGAGGGCGTCGGCGCCCGTGATGAAGAACAGGTCCGTGTCCGGGTTGAGGGCGCGCAGGTCGCGCAGGGTGTCGACGGTGTAGGTCGGGCCGCCGCGGTCGATGTCGATGCGGCTGACCGAGAACTGCGGGTTCTCGGCGGTCGCGATGACCGTCATCAGGTAGCGGTCCTCGGCCGCGGAGACCTTGCGGTGGGACTTCTGCCACGGCTGTCCCGTCGGCACGAACACCACCTCGTCGAGGTGGAACTGCGCGGCGACCTCGCTGGCCGCCACGAGGTGCCCGTGGTGGATCGGATCGAAGGTGCCGCCCATGACGCCCAGGCGGCGCTTGCCCGGTTTCGCCGGGCCCCGGCCCGGGCCCGCGGCACGAGCGGGCGCCGGGCGGCGCTGCGCGCCGCTCGCCGTGTCGTCCGCCGTGGCGTTCACCGGGCCGGTAGGCATGTCCTGCTCTCCCATGCGTGCAGACCCTACCGGCCCGAGCTGAGGGCTCCGGCCGGTGCTCAGCGGTCGCGGTTGAAGCGGGTGGTGACCCACAGCATGAGCAGCAGGGCGAAGAGCGCGCCGCCGCCGGTGAGGTACGGGCTGAGGCTCTCGTGGTTGCCGCCGTGCTCCTGGCCCTCGGCGGCGAGGGTGACCAACTGGGCAGCGGTGCTGTGGAAGCTCATCTTCGGCAGGACCTATCGCGTGTGGGCGGGACATGGACGTCGGCTCATCGTATGCGGGCCCCTCGCGAGCGATCACCCCGACTCCACGATTGGCAGGACGGCGCAGGGTGCCCGGACCGCCGCACGGCACGAGGTCTCCGGGCGGTGCGGAACCTTCCCGTCACCTCAGTCGTCCTTCCGCCTGTAGCCCCGCAGCAGGAACCACGCGGTCAGCACGCATCCCAGCACCATCACGATCAGGACGACGCGGAGCAGGTTGCCCGGCCCTTGCCGCTCGGCGGCGCTCGCGGCCTCGGTGAGCCAGGCGGACGCCAGGTTGTGCTCCATGATCGGGCTCCTTCGCTGTACTGCCCGACCACCGTATCTCCGCCTAGGCTGGGCTCTGCTTCGGGGGCACAAAGGGACGCACAAGGCTACGTAAAGGGCCACACACACGCATGGGGGAAGACATGTCCGACGGCCACCAGCACAACGGGCACGAGCACGTGCCGAGCAGGCAGCGCAGGCGCTTCCCCGGGATCTCCTCGCGTGCGTACGAGCATCCGGCCGACCGCTCCGCCCTGGTGGCGCTGCGCAGGCTGAGCGGCTTCGACACGGTCTTCAAGGCCCTGAGCGGGCTGCTGCCGGAGCGCAGCCTCAGGCTGCTGTTCCTGTCCGACTCGGTGCGCGTCTCGGACCGGCAGTTCGCGCATCTGAACGACATGCTGCGGGACGCCTGCTACATCCTGGACCTGGAGAAGGTCCCGCCGATGTACGTCAACCAGGACCCGCAGCCGAACGCGATGTGCATCGGCCTGGACGAGCCGATCATCGTGGTCACCACGGGCCTGGTGGAGCTGCTCGACGAGGAGGAGATGCGGGCGGTCATCGGGCACGAGGTCGGGCACGCGCTGTCCGGGCACTCGGTCTACCGGACCATCCTGCTGTTCCTGACCAGCCTCGCCGTCCGGGTCGCCTGGATCCCCCTCGGCAACCTCGCGATCATGGCGATCGTGACCGCGCTGCGCGAGTGGTTCCGCAAGTCGGAGCTGTCCGCGGACCGCGCGGGACTTCTGGTGGGGCAGGATCTGCAGGCCTCCATGCGCGGGCTGATGAAGATCGCGGGCGGGAACCACCTGCACGAGATGAACGTGGACGCGTTCCTGGAGCAGGCCGACGAGTACGAGGCCGGGGGCGACCTGCGCGACTCCGTGCTGAAGATCCTCAACGTGCTGCCCCGCTCCCACCCGTTCGCCACGATCCGGGCGGCCGAGCTGAAGAAGTGGGCCGCCTCCCGTGACTACCAGCGGATCATGGACGGTCACTACCCGCGGCGCAGCGAGGACAAGGACGCCTCGGTCAAGGACTCCTGGCGGGAGTCGGCGAACCACTACGCCACCCATGTGAAGAGCTCGAAGGACCCGCTGATGAAGCTGGTCAGCGACATAGCCGACGGTGCGGGCGACCTCGGCGGCCGGGTGCGCCGCGGCTTCGAGGGCTTCACGGGCTCCGCCCCCAAGGACCAGCCGCCGTCCGACCCGCCGCCGCGGGACGAGGACTGACCGTAGGGTCCTCGGGGGTGTGCGTCACCGGTCGGCGGGCGGGCGCGGGCTCCTGCGGGCGGCCGTCTCCCCGGCCTCGGCCGGCGGGGGCGGTCAGGTGACTCCCCGGCCGCTTGGGCCTTGGACGGCAGGCCGCGAGCACGTGACCGCCGGCAGCAGGGCGCCGATACGGCACTGCCGGCAGCAGGCGCGAGCGCGCGACTGGCGGCGGAGGCGGCGAGCGCCTGAGCGCCGGCAGTCCGCCGGCAGGTGACCGTCGAGGTCGGCGGCGGCCGCGTACGCGGTGTCGCCGGCACCGACCGGCCGGTCTCGGCCGTCCCGGCCGGGTCGGGGGCGCCGGGGACCACGCCGGACGGCGGACCGGCTCACACCTTGGGTTGTGCGCTCGTCGCCAGCGACCCGCACAGGGCCGTGGCGCTGTCCGTGGCGTACGGGTCCGTTCCGGCGGGGCCGCCCGCCTTGGCCGTCTGCCCGGCGAGCAGCGGGTGCAGATGGCTCACCGGGTTCTCCGCGCAGGACAGCGGCCCCGCCTGGACGTAGGAGACGACGAGCTGGGCCTGGTGCAGGCGCAGGTCGTCGCGGTCGAAGCGGAAGTGCAGCTCGCGCCGGACGGTGAACAGCGACGCCTCGGCCTCGTCGTCGCCGGTGGGCCGCAGCGCGTACACGGAGGTGTGGTCGGCGGTGACCTCCAGGGTGGCGGAGTCGGTCTCGGCGGCCTGCAGGGTGCCCTGGACGCGGATCTCACCGTCGGCCAGCTCGGCGCGGGAGGGGTCGAAACGGACCAGCCAGCCGGTGGGGGCGTGCCGGCCGTCGGCGGCGGGGTGCTCGAAGCTCTGGTCGAACTGGTCGATCTGGTCGGGGTCGAGCAGGAGACGCACGGAGCGGGTCTCGCCGCCGGTGAGCACCTCGGGGTCGAGCGCGGACCGGACGATGTAGTCCTTGGCCGTGGTCAGCGCGGTCAGGACCTGGCTGTCCGAGAAGTGCGAGGTCCGCCGGGCGGCGGGCAGCGTGATGCCCTCGGCACCGATCCGGAACTGTGCGGCGGGGCTGTGTGCGTACAGGTACTCGGTGTCGTCGGCGCCGGGCACCTTGCCCTGGGGGGCGAGCGGGATGACGGTCATCCGCACGGGCTCGGCGGGCTCCTGGGCGGTGGGCGTCTGGTAGGGGTGCCGTACGCCCATGTAGATCGCGGTGCCGAAGGCGACGGCGATCAGCAGGACCAGGATCAGCGCCTGCCGGGACAGGCCCCGGCGCAGGGGCGGGCGGCGGCGTACGGCGGGCGCGTGGTCGGCTATGCGCTCCTGGGCGGAGAACTCCTGGAGGCGGGCAGCGCGGACGAACGACTCGTCGAAGACGACGGATCGGTACTCGTCCTCTCCACCTCCGGGGCCGCCCTCGGGTGTGCCCTCGGGTGGGTCTCCAGGCCCTCCCATACCTTCAGGGTAGGTCTCCGGAAGCCCCGGTAAACGCCCTGGTACACGACAAGTTCTGACATGTTCTCACCAGGGGCGGCCCGGTGCTCCGGGCCCGCTCAGGGGGTGCCCGGGATCACCGAGACCGCGGGCTGGGAGTAGTCGGCGGAGGCCGAGGGGGCCGCCGAGCTGCCCTGTTCCAGGCCGGTGGAGGCGGGATGCGGCACCTGGTCCCGGCTGTTGCCGGAGGACGCCCCCCGGTAGACCGCCGTGAAGGCCAGCGCGACCATGCCGATGCCCATCACGAGGGCGAGCACCCAGGCGACGGGGCGGTGCCAGCGGACCTGTTTGCCGTAGGTGCCCGGGGCGCCGTAGCGGCCTTCGAGGATGTCGGCGTCGTCCAGGTCGTCCAGGTCGGGATCATGGCCGAAGCCGTCGTACCCGTCGTCGTACCGCTCGCCCCCGCCGTGGGCCCGGCGGGCCTCCGCCTCGGAGGCCTCGGCTCTGGCCTGGGCGGCGGCCAGGAGGCGTTCCACCGCGGTCGGCTCGTGCACCACGGCCGCCCGTACGAAGGCCTCGTCGAAGACCACGGAGGCGAACTCTTCGTCCGACACCCCGCGGTCGTGGTCGTCGTCGGGCATCCAGCCGTCAGGGAACGGCGTGCCCCCCACGTCCTCCGGCACGGATCCAGAGTAGACCTGGGGGGTCAATTTGGGCAGACGGTAGGGAAATTCAACCGGCTGATGAGACGCCTTTTCCTGCGGTTTCCGGGGGTTTTTCCCGGCTTTCCACAGCTCTCCCACAGCCGGCCCCGGCGTCTCAGCGCCGGATGTGCCCGTCTCCGGTGACGATGTACTTCGTGCTGGTCAGCTCCGGCAGGCCCATCGGGCCGCGGGCGTGCAGCTTCTGCGTGGAGATGCCGATCTCGGCGCCGAAGCCGAACTGGCCGCCGTCGGTGAAGCGGGTGGAGGCGTTCACGGCCACCGTCGTGGAGTCGACCAGTTGGGTGAAGCGGCGGGCGGCCTGCTGGGAGGACGTCACGATGGCCTCGGTGTGGCCGGAGGACCACAGCCGGATGTGCTCCACCGCCTTGTCGAGGGAGTCGACGACGGCGGCGGCGATGTCGTACGACAGGTACTCGGCCTCCCAGTCCTCCGTCGCCGCCTCGACGACGGTCGCCTTGGAGTCCTTGGCGTAGGCCAGCACGCGCTCGTCCGCGTGGACGGTGACCCCGGCGTCGGCGAGGGCGTCCAGGGCACGGGGCAGGAACTCCGGGGCGATGTCCTGGTGGACGAGGAGGGTCTCGGCGGCGTTGCAGACGCTCGGCCGCTGCGCCTTGGAGTTGATCAGGATGTCGATCGCCGTGTCGAGGTCGGCGTGGGCGTCGACGTAGACATGGCAGTTGCCGGTGCCGGTCTCGATGACCGGGACGACGGACTCCTGGACGACCGTGTTGATCAGCGAGGCGCCGCCGCGCGGGATGAGCACGTCGACCAGGCCGCGGGCGCGCATCAGCTCGCGTACGCTCTCGCGGCTCTCGCCGGGCACGAGCTGCACGGCGTCGGCGGGCAGCCCGGCGCCGCCCACGGCGTCCCGGAGCACCCGGACCAAGGCGGTGTTCGACTCGTACGCCGAGGCCGAGCCGCGCAGCAGCACGGCGTTGCCGGACTTCAGGCAGAGGGCGGCGGCGTCGACGGTGACGTTCGGGCGGGCCTCGTAGATGATCCCGACGACGCCGAGCGGGACGCGGACCTGGCGCAGGTCGATGCCGTTGGGCAGGGTCGAGCCGCGGACGACCTCGCCGACCGGGTCGGGCAGGGCGACGACGTCGCGTACGTCGGAGGCGATGGCGCGCACCCGCTCAGGGGTGAGCGTCAGCCGGTCGATGATGGCCTCGCTGGTGCCGGCCTCGCGGGCCTTGGCGATGTCCTTGGCGTTGGCCTCGACGATCTCGCTCGTACGGACTTCCAGCGCGTCCGCGATGGCGAGCAGCGCGTCGTCCTTCTCGGCCCGCGGCAGCGGGGCGAGGGTGGCGGCGGCGGCCTTGGCGCGGTAGGCGGCCTCGGTGACCGGGGACATGGAATCGTAAGGCGAGAGCGTGGTCATGAGGGAAGGGTAGTGCGCCGGAAGGGCCGGTCCACCTGCTGTCCCACGCACCGAGACATGCCTTGGGAAACTCGCCTGGTCAGCACAAAACGATCAAGAGCGGATCAAGGCGGCGGATAGCACCCCATAACCGCTCAGAACGGATGCACACCCACGGGGCTGGCCGGCGGCAGCCCGCACCCCTCGGCGACGCGCTGGTGGTAGGTCGCGCGGTCGATGACCTCCAGGCCGACGATCTCCCAGGGCGGCAGTCCGGCCGTCTGGCGGTGCTCGCCCCACAGGCGCAGGGCGACGGCGGCGGCGTCGTGCAGATCGCGGGCCTCCTCCCAGTAGCGGATCTCCGCGTGGTCGCCCGCGTATCTGCTGGTCAGCAGGAAGGGATGGTCGTGCGCGAGTTGTTCCAGGGCGCGCCGGACCTCCTTCAGCGGGGCCTCCCGCCCGGAGACGCTGAGGGTGACGTGCCACAGGCGCGGGATGTCACCGGGCTCCTCGCCTCCCGAGTCGCCCGCGAACCGCTGCCCGGCCGCGACGCTCGCGAGGGCGCGCTCCTCGCCGGCCGCCCGGGAGCCGGCACCACCACGGGACGCCACCGCCCCAGGGCGCACTCGTCTCACGACGGCCTCCTTCACGCACGGATCGACCCGGGGGTCGGGCGAATGTGTCCCTGCGACAAAGTTGAGCAGGCCGCAAGCATTCGTGGGGCGGTTTTGCGGAACGTCCACCACCGGTGCGGGGACGTTTCGGACCATTACGGGTGCAGGATCACCAGATCGTCCCTGTGTACGACCTCGCGTTCGTACTCGGCGCCGAGCTCCCGGGCCAGTTCCCGGGTCGAGCGGCCGATCAGCCGGGGGATCTCCTTGGCGTCGAAGTTGACGAGCCCGCGGGCCACCGCGTGCCCCTGGGGGTCCCTCAGCTCGACCGGGTCGCCGGCGGTGAACTCGCCCTCGACGGCGGCGATTCCGGCCGGCAGCAACGACTTGCGGCGATCCACGACCGCGCGCACGGCCCCGTCGTCCAACGTCAGGGAGCCCTGCGGGGTGGACGCGTGCTGCAGCCACAGCAGCCGGTCGGCGGACCGCTTGCCGGTGGGGTGGAAGTACGTGCCGGTGTCGCCGCCGGTCAGCGCTTCGGCCGCGTGGATCGCGCTGGTGAGCACCACCGGGATACCGGCGGCGGCCGCGATCCTGGCCGCCTCGACCTTGGTGACCATGCCGCCGGTGCCGACGCCGGCCTTGCCGGCGCTGCCGATCTCGACGTGCGCGAGATCCTCGGGCGTCCGCACCTGGGCTATCCGCGACGTTCCCGGCTTGCTCGGGTCGCCGTCGTACACGCCGTCCACATCGGACAGCAGCACCAGCAGATCGGCGCGGACCAGGTGGGCGACGAGTGCGGCGAGCCGGTCGTTGTCGCCGAAGCGGATCTCGTCCGTGGCGACGGTGTCGTTCTCGTTGACGATCGGGAAGGCACCCATCGCCAGCAGCTTGTCCAGGGTGCGGGAGGCGTTGCGGTGGTGGGAGCGCCTGCTCATGTCGTCGGAGGTCAGCAGGACCTGGCCGACGCGGACGCCGTAGCGGGCGAAGGAGGCGGTGTAGCGGGCCACGAGCAGGCCCTGGCCGACGCTGGCCGCGGCCTGCTGGCGGGCGAGGTCCTTGGGGCGGCGGCGCAGGCCCAGCGGGGCGAGTCCGGCGGCGATGGCCCCGGAGGAGACCAGGACGATCTCCTTCTCCCCGCCGCTGCGGCTCTTGGCGAGTACGTCGACGAGCGCGTCGACCCGGTCGGCGTCCAGGCCGCCCGACGCGGTGGTCAACGACGAGGACCCGACCTTGACGACGATCCTGCGGGCCTCGCCCACAGCCTGCCTTGCCCCTGCCACCTGTGCTCTTTCCCCTCATGTCCCGCCTCGGGGCCGTATCGCCGCCCCAACCGGCAATCTACGCGAAGGGGATCGGGCGGCGCGCGTCGGTTTCAGTCCCCGGACACGCACCGCGTAACCGTATGCTCACGCTTCGCATAGGGCAAAAAGGTTGTGCTCGTTCCGTATGGAAATCAAAGGCCTCGTAAACTTATTTTGAACGCTGTGTCATCTAAAGATCGTGAAGTCCGCCGCGCGACCGCCCAGAAGCGCATCCTCATCCGGTCCGGGAAGAGCCCGTATGACGTCGTGCCCGTGGAAGAGGCCCTCCACAAGGACGTCTTCGCCACGAACTCCGGGAATCTGATCTTCAGTGACGCCGCCCACAAGATCCTCCAGACACCGCACACCGAGGTCGTCTCGAACGGCATTCGCTCCGACGCCTCCGCGGCGGGCCGGATCAACGAGGAGTACGACGCCTTCGTCGTACCGCTGGCCAACGCGTTCCGGCCCTCGTTCGAACCCCAGCTGAAGCGGCTGACCCGGCTGATCAGCAGGCTGAAGATCCCGGTGGTCGTGCTGGGCATCGGCGCGCAGACCGGGCTCGGCTACAACCCGGCGCGGCTGAAGCCGATGGAGCCCTCGGTGCGCGCGTTCGTCTCGGCGGTGCTGGAGCGCAGTGCGTCGATCGGGGTGCGGGGCGAGTTCACCGAGAAGTACCTGAAGGACATGGGCTTCCGGGACGTCGAGGTCATCGGCTGCCCGTCGCTCTTCCTGTACGGCAAGGAACTGGCCGTGCAGAAGCGGGAGGCGGAGCTGACCTCCGACTCGTGGATCGCGATCAACGGCTCGCACAGCGCCGTGCAGAAGCAGGGCCTGGACCGGATCATCAGGCGCACCCACGAGCGCTACCCCAACCTGCGCTTCATCGGCCAGAACCTCAGCGACGCACGGCAGTTGCACTGGCGGGACCTGTCGGACCCGAACGGCCGGGTGACGGCGATGCCGACGCACCCGGACCATCCGATGTACCGCGAGGACAAGGTCCGCGTCTACATCGACCCGGTCACGTGGATCGACGACCTGCGGGCGTTCGACTACTCCTTCGGCTCCCGCATCCACGGCAACATCGCGGCGCTGCTGGCGGGTACGCCCGCGACCGTGCTGTGCGGGGACTCGCGGACACTGGAGCTGTGCCGGTACTTCGAGATCCCGTACCGGCGGATCGACAAGCTGCCGGAGGACATCGATCCGGCGCGGCTGTACGAGGAGGCCGACTTCAGCGCGCTGACGGGCAATCACCACGAGCGGTTCGAGCGGTTCACGGCATTCCTGGACAAGAACGGCCTGGAGAACACGTTCACGCACGGCGATGGCGGCGTGGCCTTCGACGAGCGTATGCGGTCGCTGACGTTCCCGGCCGGTATCCGCCCGTGGAACGACACCGACATGGCCTCGCTCGGCGCCCGCTTCGGCTGGCTGAACAGCCGGATCACCGAGCTGTCCGCGGACAACACGAGGTTGAAGCGGGAGCTGGCGCGGGCCAAGGCCGGCGCCAAGGCGACCGGTGCCGTATCGGCGCCGACCTCGGTGTACCGGCGAGCGCGGCGGGTGGTGGGGCGGCCTATTCGCAAGGTGATGCAGTCGGGGCGGAAGTAGCGTTCGCTCCGCGCCGTCCGTAAGGGAAAACGCCTGCTCCCTGCCGTCCAAGGCGAGGGACAGGCGTTTTCCGTCGTTCAGCTCCGGCCGCCCGGCGGTCGGCGGCGCCTGCGCTCCTTGAGCAGCCGGGCGCCCCAGCTTCCGATGACGGCGACCCCGGCGAGGATCGCGCTCGTCGGCCAGTCGTTCGGCGGGTCCTTCAGCCGGCCCGCCAGCCACAGCAGCACCGTGAGCGCCCCCCAGAGGCAGAGCCAGTGCACGCCCTCGAACCACACGGGCGGCCGGTCCTGTTCCGGTACGGGAGGTGCGGCGGGAGTCGGCCGGAACCCGTCCGTCCGCTCATAGTGTGCCTGCCGCCAGCGTTCGACGCGGCACAGAAGCCAGAAGAACAGCCCCACGCCCAGTCCCCACAGCACCGCCTGGAGCATGCGTCCTGGATCGTCGAAGGCGGACAGAACCCAGGCGAGCAGCATTCCGTTCACGACGCCGAGGACCACGCCGGTGCCCACCGGGTGGCGGGCCAGGAACACCTGTGCCCTGGGGGGCGGCTCGGTCCCGCCGAAACGCCGGTCGAACTTCAGGAACGCCCGCTTCAGCGCGTCCACGTGCCACTCCCTCCTCTGTTCCGTGCCGGTGTCCGGGCGACCGACCGTCGACCGCCCGGACACCGGCTGCAAGACAGCACCTGTTACCTGGCCATACGCCAAAGGTCGTTGTTGCTGAAGAACCGCGTCCTGATCGGCGCGGCGTACCTCTCCATGCCGAAGGTTGCCACTGTGATCAGGCCCGCCGAGCCGGCCGCCCAGGCATAGCCACCGAGCGTCTTGTTCTCCTCGTCGGACAGACCGTAACTGACGGCTCCTGAGATCATCGAGCCGACGACCAAGCATCCCGCGATGGCCATCCCTCCGGAGAGGAAGGTGCACCCGACGCCGAAGGCTACGCCGACCAGAGGGCCTACCAGTTCCTTGGCCTTGCCCCAGAACTTGTCCCAGCCGCTCTCCTTCTCCAGCTTGTCCTTGTACTTGTCCTTCACGTCCTTCATGCAGCCCTTGCTGCCGTGCACCTTGTTCGTGAAGCACCCGTAGAACGACCCGGCGGCTTCTCGTAGGTCCTTCAAGTCCTTGTCCGTGCTCATGGCGTCGATCCAGGCCTTCGCTTCGCCCTGGGTCATGTACGGACTGCCGCGGTAACCGAGGTCCTGCTTGAGCCAGTTGTAGACCTCCTTCTTGATCTTGGTGCGTTTCTGCGCCGTGGCACCGTCGTTGATGGCCACGATCGAGCCGTCGCCGACCGTCGTGCCTCTGGTGTAGTCGACCTTCCCGGTCTTCCGGTTGTAGCCGACCGAATCCTGGACGGACCTCGGGCAGTCCCGCAGCGAGTAGAGGCAGGGGTCGCCGGTGTGCGGCTCGTAGCCGTTCGGGTCGCTGTAGGCGACCGGGTTGTTGATCGAGTAGCTGTAGGCGTTGATCTCCTGTGGGGAGTAGGGCTTGTTGACCGCGTCCGGGCTGAGGAAGCGTGCCAGGCTCGGGTCGTACATGCGCGCGCCCAGGATCGACAGGCCGGTGGAGTCGTCCTCCGGCTGTCCGACGAAGCCGCGGTCCACCGTGGCCGGCAGGTTCGCCGTGGTGCCCCGCTGCTTGCCGAACGGTGTGTAGCGGCGCCGGGTGACCACGCCGCCCACGGCCGTGACCATGAGCTGGGTCGAGGCCTGGCCGTCGCCGAGCAGCCAGGTCAGCTTGCCGTTGGTGCTGCTGTCGGCCGTGCGCACCGCGAGGCTGGTGCCGGCGGCCGTGTAGTAGCGGCTCGCCTGGGCGGCGGCGCTGCCCGCCTTGTGGATCTCGTGGCCGTCGACGTAGAGCACCTTCTCCGTGGGGGCGTTGCGCAGCAGCACGTTGCCTCCCGTGTCGTAGACGTACGTCGTGGTGTTGCTGCCGGTCTTCACCGAGGCGACCCGGTGCAGCGGCGACCAGGCGAGCGTGGAGGAGACGCCGTTCACAGTGCGGGACGTCAGTTGCCCCGCGTTGTCATAGCCGTAGCTGTCGGTGCTCGAACCGGTGACCACGCTGGTGACCGCGTGCGGGCGGGCGGTGTCCGGGGTGTAGGTGGACTCATCGGCGCTGTAGCCCGGGTAGTGGTAGTCGTGGGCGACCACGGCGGACGACGAGGAGGTCTTCTCCGTCAGCGACTGCAGGTTGCCCATCTTGTCGTAGGTGTACTGCTGCTGGTACGGCTCCGGTCCGGCGAAGTCCGAGGCCGGGCTGGTGGTGCAGGTCGTGGACGCCTGGGTCCAGGCGCCGGTGAGTCTCCTCAGGTCGTCGTAGGTGAAGCACTGCTGCTGGCCCGTGACGTTCTCGCGCAGCGCGGTGATGTCGCCGTTGTTGTTGCGGGTGTAGGTGTCGTCCTGGACCTTCGTCGCGGTGCCGCTCGTCAGCGTGCTGGTGGTGATGTTCTTCAGCCAGCCCGTGCCGTTGGCGTCGTCGTAGGTGAGGGTCCGGGTCATGCTCGTGTTGGTGCCGGAGACGCCGAGCGAACGGGAGACGACCCGGCCGTAGTCGTCGTAGCCGACGTTGTCGAGATAGGTGCCGAGGCCGCTGGACACCTTCGTCAGGCGGCCCTGGCCGGAGTAGGCGGTGGTGACCGTCTCGGCGGGCAGTCCGCCGATGGCCGGGTACTCCACCGAGGTGGCGTGGTCGGCCAGGTCGTAGCCGTACTTGAAGATGTAGGTGCCGTTCAGCCCGGCACCGTCACCGGCGTTCGGGATGATCACGCTCTTCGCCGTGACCCTGCCGCGCTTGTCGTAGCCGGTGATCTTGCTGGTGTAGGCGTTGCCCGCCGTGTCGTACGACGTCGTCGACGTGGCAAGACCCTTGGCCCCGGTGACGGCTGTGCCGTTGTCGTTGTCGTACGTCGTCCTGCTGAGCACCGTGGTGCCCTGCGAGATGGTGGTGGGCCGTCGGAGCGCGTCGTAGGCGTAGGTCAGCACCGCGTTGTTGGCGTCCTTGGTGGTGGCCGCGTCGCCGTTCGCGTCGTACGTGGTGCTGCTGACCCCCGAATCGGGGTCCTCCGTGGTCAGGCGGTCACCCGCGAAGTTGTACGTGTAGTGGGTGCTGTTGCCGTTCGCGTCGTGGATGTACTTCAGGTATCCACTGCGCGTGTACTCGTACGTCGTGGCGTTCGACTGTGCGCCCACGTGCTCCACGACCTTGACCGTCTGCCCGTACACATCGGTGTAGGTCTCGACGGGCTGGCCGACCGCCGGAGTAACCGTGGCCAGGTCCACCCCGCTGTAGCTGGTGGTGACCTTGCCCGCCGCCTGCGGGGTGCCGTTGACCTGGTACTGGGTCAGCGTGGTGCGCCCGGCCCAGTCCACCTCGTAGTCCGTGTAGGACGGGATGGCGGAGACCAGCGGGTTGACGACCTTGGAGCCGGCCGCCGAGGAGTTGTAGAACTCCTGCGAGGTGCCCGCCACGTTCCCTGAGGAGTCGTAACGGGTGACGGCGACCGTCATCCCGGTGCCCGACGGCGCCGGAACCTGAAGTTCCAGGGTCCGTCCCAGTCCGTCGGCCCAGCCGTACGAGCTCGCGTACGTCGTCCCGCTCTGCAGCACCTTCGTCGTGGCCTTCAGTGGTGCGCCCGTGGCCTGGTAGGGGATGGACGCCGTGGCGCTCTGCATCGGCAGCAGGTAGGCGAAGGTCATCGACGCGGTGCCGTCGGGGTAGTTGGCGGACTCGGTCGGCTTGAAGACCTTCGAGACGCGGCCGACGCCGTCGTAGACGACCTGGGTGGTGTTGCCGTTGGCGTCGACCGTCTTCCAGGCCTGGCCCCAGAAGCGGGAGAAGTACTGGGTGGAGGTCAGCGGGGTGCCGGGGCCGGTGCCGTCCGGGTCCGGGGTGGTGGTGACGATGCCGTTGACGGGCCAGGACGTGGCCGGGTTGTAGGCGGTCGTGGTCGCGTTGTTCTTCCCGTCGTACGTCTTCACGACGCGACCGGCGTCGTCGAAGTTCGCCTTCGTCACCCGCGCGTTCGCCACATCCGCGTCCGTGTAGACGCGCACCTCGGTGGCGTTGCCGTCCACCAGGGCGGTGTTGTTGCCGTCCCAGGTGGTGGCGCCGTCGTAGTAGGTGGCCGTGCGGCGGTCCAGGTGGGCGTAGGGCGTGCCGGCCGTCTCGTCGCTCTGGACGGTGGTGCAGCCGGCGTTGTAGTGCCGTTCGTCGTCCTGGTACACCATCCAGCGGATGGTGCCGGTGCTGTCGTCGGGCATGTCGGAGGTGTTGTAGGCGCGGCCGTACTCGGTGCAGTGGTTGTCCGAGACGTTGCTCTCGCCCCAGTCGTCCACCCGCATCGGCAGGCCGAAGGTGGTGGAGGCGGCCTCGTTGTCGTCGTACTCGGTCTCGATGATGTGCTCGCGCCACGTGGACGGGTCCGAGTCGCTGGAGTCATAGGCCTTCTCCAGCGTGCGGAGCTTCTTCTCCCGCACGAAGCGGGCGTCGGGGAGGCCGACGTACTGCGCGGTGTTGTGCACCCAGTACTCGTGCCACTCGCGCTTCTGCGACTTGCCGTTGTCGTCGCGTGTGGAGGTCTCCAGGACCTGTCCGGCCAGCCAGGCGGAGTCCGTCCAGGTGGTGCCCTCGGAGTCGGTGACGCTCACCGAACGGGTCTGGGACGGGTCGGTCTTGGAGGTGCGGTCGCCGTCGAGGCCGCGGTAGAGCCAGTGGTAGGTCGAGTGGAGGTTGGTGCCGGCGCCGGTGGTCACCAGGACCTTGCCGTAGCCGCGCCACTCGGACCAGGTCTCGTCCTCGTCCTTCACCAGCGGGTTCGCGGTGAACGCCCAGCCCGGTGTGCCGTCGTACTCGTACGTCGTGGTCATGGCGGGGTCGCCTTCGTCGTACGTGCCCGGGTCGACCTTGACCTGGGTGACGACGAACTTCTTGAACCAGCCGGTGCGTGCCGTGGTCTCGCCCTCGGGCGTCCATTTCTGCCAGAAGCACTCGAAGTCGTTCCCCGACTGCGAGGACGGCGGGCTGTTCTCGTCGCACTGGCGGCTGACCGTGCCGTTCTCGTCCGTGGCGTGGCCGTACGTCACGTCGATCGTCGAGCCCGTGTCGGTGACGACCTGCTCGACCCGGCGGAAGTTGAGGGTGCCGGTGCCGACGAGGTTGTCCTGCCAGCCGCCGTCGAAGTTGATGGCGGGCAGCGTGATGTCGCCGCCGGAGTAGCCGCGGCGCTGGATGTAGTCCAGCCAGAGCTGGCCGCCGACCTCGCCCTCCGGGTTCACCATCGCGTACCGCATCTGGTACTGCATGACGGTGTCCCAGGAGGCGGCGTCGTTGTCCCTGACCTGGGTCGTGATGTCCCAGAGCAGGTCACGCTGGAAGAAGGTCGGGTAGTACGTCTTGCCGGCGCAGGCGTAGTCGTCCGAGGAGCCGTCGCAGATGAGGTCCGTCGGGACGTCCGGGTAGGAGTCCGGCGAGGAGTCGATGGTCGGGCAGCTCGCGGCGGTGTTGTCCAGCGGGTTCGGCTCGACCAGACGCTCCTTGCAGCGGTTGAGGTGCTGGAAGACGACCCGGGCGGGCAGCTGGGCGCCGGCGATCTGCGAGGACCAGCCGTACTCGATGCGGGTCAGGTAGGAACTGGCGTCGTAGGGGCGGGCCTTGTCGGCGCCGGCGACCGAGCGGTAGTAGTTCTTCTCCTTGTCGTAGAAGTACGAGGTCTCCACCTCGTTGGGGTCCACGACGCGGTCGAGGTTCCACTTCCAGGCCTGGTTGCAGTACGTCGGCTGGCCCCCGTCGTAGCAGGGCTCGCCGGCGTCGTCGCCGATCACGGGGACGCTGAGCACCGAGTGCGTGGCCAGGCTGGTGTCGCGCTCGGAGCGGCCCCAGCCGAAGTAGTAGCGGGTGCCGTCCTGCTTGGTGATGACCCAGAACTCGTCGGTGTTGTCCGGGTTGTTGGGGCTGCCCTTGAGGTGCTGGATCTTCCAGCCCTTGTCGTCCTTCATGTGGAAGGAGCCGGTGCCGGTGCCGTCCTGGATCAGCTCGGAGCTCTCACCGCCGAGGGTGATCTGGTAGACGGCGCCGTTGGGGTCGTCGGTGGAGTTGGGCGAGTCCCAGCACAGGTCGCCCCACTGCTGTCCCTGGTCGGGGCCGTGGCCGTCGTCGATGCAGTTCTTGTACTTGCGCTCGATGTAGCCGACGTTGAGGTCCCAGCCCATGCCGACCCAGGAGGCCTGGTTGTTGGAGGCGGACGTGCGGCCGTCGATGGACTGGGAGTTGTAGTTCAGCGCCAGCTCCGGCGCCGAGCCCACGGGCGGCTTGGGTACCTCGATCGGGACGCTGTAGGTGAAGGCACCGGAGCCGAGTGAGACGTTCCACTTGCCGGACTGGTTGGTCGGCGTGGCCCGGTAGTCGCCCTTGTCGGAGGAGGAACCGCTGGTCAGCGCGTAGGTGACGGCTTCGGCGGCGAGCATCGAGGCGCCGCTGTCCGGTGCCGCGTCGACCGTTGCGGTCAGCGTCTGCTGCCCGGTGTCGTTACGCGAGTCGACCACCGTGCCCTGACGGCAGGACGGCTCGTCGGGCGTGGTCGCGGCACAGGCGGGCAGCCGCATCAGCTGGAGGCGGTCGGCGAAGTCGCCGCCGTAGGCGTGGGCGAAGCCCGAGTAGTCGATGCGGACGTCGACGGGTCCGGCGGTGATCGAGCCGTCGGCGCGGCGTACCCGCAGGCCGAGGCCGACGCCGCCGAACGGCTTCACCTTGTCGCGGTCCAGCACCTCGACCGAGACCCGGCCGGGCCCGCCGACGGCCAGGGAGCGGACCGAGCTCTTGGCGGCCCGGACGGAGACGGCCGCGGACTTGGCGCCCGAGGGCTTCGCGGCCCTGGGCGCGGAATCCGCGGCCGGTACGTCCACGGTGGCCTTTCCGGCGCTCGGCCAGACCACCTTCGGCGTCTTCGTCATCCCCTTCTCGACCCGCTGCGGCACGGACGCGCCGAGCGGTCTGGCCGGTACGTCCGGCCGCTTGCCCGTCGGCAGGGCGAGCGCTGCCGTCGGCGCCAGGGACAACGCGGCCAGCGATGTGGCCAGCAGCGCCTTCACGAGCACCATGGAAAGTCTTCGGCGACCAGGCTTCATGGACCCCACCCCCGCCTAAATGATCATGAGCCTGCGGGAAGCAACGGGCACATGACTGGCTGATTCCATACGAGTGGCCGGAGTGTAGCCATGGGTGAATCGCGCCGACTAGATCAACAAATGGGACGTATTGGAAACCTAAACGATCCCTTCTGGTCAGGCATGCCCTTTCTCTGGCACGATCCGGACGCCAAGCATCAACAGGCAGTGGCTCATATTTTCGCCAGGGGGGTCCCATGCGTCGCACGCTGCGGTACAGATCCAGTCATCCCGCCGCCGTCACCACCGTCGCCGCAGCGCTCACGCTCACCGCGGGGCTGCAACTCGGCCTGGCGGGCAGCGCGTCCGCCGCCGTCACCGCCGGCCCGGTCTTCAACAAGCCGACCGGCACAGTGGCCGAGCAGCAGGCGATACGCACCCAACTGCTGGACTACATAGGCCAGTCACCGGCGGGTTCCTCCATCAAGGCCTCGGTCTACCACTTCTGGGACACCGAGGTGGCCCAAGCCCTCGTGGACGCCCGCGCCCGCGGCGTCGACATCCAGCTGATGCTCGACGAGAGCGACGTCAGCGACAATCCCGGCGACCCCACCTACGGCATGCTGACGGCCGCGCTCGGTACGGACACCACCCGGAGCTCCTTCGTCGGACTGTGCCCCGTGGGCAAATCCTGTCTGGGCGACCCCTCCCTCGGCGCGTCCATCAACCACAACAAGTTCTGGCTGTTCTCCCAGCTCGACGGGGCGTACAACGTCGTGGTGCAGACCTCGTCGAACATGACGCCGTCCAGCTACAGCAGGTTCTGGAACGACGCGTACGTGGTCACCAACAACGCGACGATCTACTCCGCGTACAGCACGTACTTCGGCAAGCTGGTGGGCAAGGACTGGGACAGCTGGCAGTACAGCTACACCACCAGCAGCCCGTACAAGGCGTACTTCTTCCCGCGCCCCGCGAGCGACCCGTCGCCGGGCGACACCATCACCGGTGTCCTCGACAACGTCACCTGCACCTACACCGAGAGCGGCGTCAGCAAGAGCACCAAGGTGCGGGTGGCGATGTTCAAGCTCACGCGGCTGGCTGTGGCCCAGAAACTGGTCGATCTGAAGAAGGCCGGCTGCTCCGTCGACATCGTGTACGCGCAGACCGACAGCGGCTCCTCCAGCGGCACATGGGAGACCCTGCACACCTCCGGCGGCCCGACCCTGCGCTGCTACAACTGGGACGACGACGGCGACCCCGGCACCGCCGCGCGCATCGTCCACTCCAAGTACCTGCTGATCGAGGGCAAGTACGACGGCGTGACCGGCCAGAAGGTCCTGTGGACCGGCAGCCACAACTACACCGGCCCCGCCCTCACCAAGAACGACGAGGCGCTGCTGAAGGTGGACAGTGACACCGCCCACGACGCGTACGTCACCAACTTCACCGCGGTGAAGGCGGCAGCGGTGCCCGGTACGTCCGACAACACCAACGCCTGCAAGGGCATCACGAGCACCCCCGAGGACACGGTGCCCACACCGTGACGTCCCGGCCGTGAGATCCCTGGTACCCGCGGCCACTCCACGGCTCCCGGTCACGCGCGTGTCGTCCGGTGGTCGGCGCGCGTTAACCCGGACGCACGACGTCCTGCGCCGACCTTGGAGTGACCGCAGTGCCTGTATCCCTCCCCCAACGCCGCTTCACGGCACGGCTCCGGCCCCGGCGGCCCACGACCGCCGGGCAGCCGGCCCCGGCGCGGCACCCCCTCTGCCACGCCGGGGCACGCGCGCTGGTGCCGGGCCTCTTCGCGACCGCCTTCGCCGGGCAGACCGTCGCGGCGCTCCTGCCGCATGTGCCGCTGCTGCTCGCCGCGACCGCCGGTTCCCTGGCCGCCGAGGCGGTGCTGCACCGGTGGCAGCGCGGCATGGTGCCGCTGTTCGCCAAGTCCCACGCGGACCTCACCGTGCGGCACGTCCTGCGTGACCTGCTGCTCGTGGTCGGGCTGCTGCGGCTCGGCGAGCAGGACCGGGAGACGGCGTACGCGCCGCTCGTGGCCGGCCTGCTCGCCTTCTACGCGCTGCACTGCGTGATCCAGGCGGCCTCCCTCCTGGTCCGCCGCACCCGCACCCTGCCGGTGGTGACCCGGAACATCGACGCCTCAGCGCTCCGCCTCACCCCGGCCCCGCCCGCACTGCTGCGCCGCCCCGGCCCCCGGCTGCTGGTGTTCGGCATGCCGGCGACGGCCGGGCTGCTGGCGACGGCGGTGAGCGACGCACCGCGGTACGGCGCCCTCGGCCTCGCCCTCTCCCTCGGGCTGGGTCTCACCGGCCTCGGCGCACTGCTGCTGAGGCTGCTGCCCGGCCGCCGCCCCGCGGGCGAGCAGGAGGTGCTGGACTGGTTCGACGCGTGGCTGGCCGCGTACCGGCCCACCGTCGGCCTGTACTTCTCCGGCGGCGCCTCCTCGGCGTACCAGGCGAACATGTGGCTGGAGCCCCTCGCCCAGCTGGACGGGCGGCCGGTCATCGTGCTGCGCGAGCGGTTCATGGTGCAGAAGATCGCGGCGACCGACATCCCGATCATCTGCCTGCCGAAGGTGTCCACGCTGATGCGCCTGGAGCACTCCACGCTCCAGGTCCTCATCCACCCCTCGAACTCCGGCAAGACCTCCCAGGTCCTGCGCATCCCCACGATCAAGCACACCTTCGTCAACCACGGGGAGAGCGACAAGCTGTCCTCCTGCAACCCGTACGCGAAGGCCTACGACGAGGTGTGGGTGGCCGGACCGGCGGCGCGCGAGCGGTACGCGCTGGCCGAGGTCGGCGTCGAGGACAAGGACGTCGTGGAGATCGGCCGCCCGCAGCTGGACTCCGTACGACCGTACGCGGGCCCGCCCACCGGCCCGTACGCCACGGTTCTGTACGCGCCGACCTGGGAGGGCTGGGACGGCAACCCCGGCAACACCTCGGTGATCGCGGCCGGTGAGAACCTCGTACGGGCCCTGCTCGCCGACCCCGGCGTCCGGCTGCTGTACAAGCCGCATCCGCTGACGGGGTCGGTGGACCCGCGGGCGGGAGCGGCCGACCTGCGCATCCGGGAGCTGATCCGGGCGGCGAACCGGGAGCGGACGGGGCCGCGTCCGGACCCCTCCGCGGCGGCCGAACTCGCCGTGCGCACACGGGAGCTGGACCGGCTCACCATCGCCGACTTCCGGGCCGGTGCCGACCAGGTCGAGCGGATGCTGCTGCAGTCGACGCCCGAGCCCGGGCGGGCCGAGGCGGTGGCGCGGGCGACGGAAGCCTGGGAGGAGGCGTACTGGGCCTCGCTGCCGGAGTGGGAGCACCAGGTCGTCACGGACGCCCGGCCCGCGCTGTACGCCTGCTTCAACAAGGCGGATCTGCTGATCAGTGACGTGTCGAGCGTGATCAGCGACTTCCTGGCGAGCGAGAAGCCGTACGCGGTGGCGAACACCAGCGGCCTGCCGGAGCCCGCGTTCCGTGCGGCGTTCCCGACGGTCGCGGCGGCGACGGTGCTGTCACCGGACGCGGCCGGGGTGCCGGCTCTGCTGGACGCGGTCCGCCACCCGGAGAAGGACGACCTCGCCGAGGCCCGCGCCGAGCTGAAGCTGCGCCTGCTGGGGCCGGCGGAGCCGCCGTCCACGGTCCGCTTCGCCGAAGCGGTCCGCGCCCTGTGCCGGGCGGCGCAGGATCACCAGGCCCGGGCGGCCATGCGGTTGCGGTCGGAGATCCCGGCGCAGCGGGAGGGGGAGCCGAGGGCTGCCGTATCCGAAAGGTGAGGTGACGCTTACGCGGCAGCGGCACGCCCGCCCGGCGCGGCCCCGCGGGAGTTCATCATCCGCCGGGCCTTGCGCACCGCCCGCCGCAGGAAGGATTCGGCACCGCCTTCCCGGTATCCCGGGAAGGCACGAGCCTCCCGCGGCCCGGCGAGGTAGACGGCGTCGGGTATCCCCGCCTCGGCGTCGCGGAAGTGCGGGTAGGCGAGGTAGAGGCGGCGGCCGTTCTTCTCCAGGAGGGCGGCCGCCTGCTTCTTGGCCTTGACGAACTCCACGACGTCCTTCAGGAGGTCGGGGCGCTGCTCGGCCACCAGGTGCAGACGGAGCCGCTCGTTGACCTTCAGGCGGCGGGCGACGCCTGCGGTCCAGTAGGCGTCCATCAGCGGCTTCGCCAGTTCGAGCTTGTGCCGCCGGACCTTCTCGCTGTCCTTGAGGTACCTGGGGCCGAACTGCGGCAGCAGCGTGACGGTGAAGGGGCGGACCATGAGCAGGTCGCGTCGGTCCCCGGCCGGTACGTGCTCGGCGATCAGCTGCATCAGGGCCCGCGCCGAGTCGAAGCGCAGGGTGTAGTTCCCGCTCTTCGTCACGTGCTTGCCGTCGTCGCGGCCCACCAGGTAATAGCAGGTGTAGTCGGCGACCACGGAGACGCCGTTCGCCCGCAGATACGCCTCCATCGTGAACAGCGCGTCCTCACCGGTGAACAACGACTCGTCGAAGTGCATGCCATGACGGGTCAGCAGTTCGCGGCGGAAGAGCTTCTGGGCGCTGAGCGTGAACTTGATGTTGGAGGAGAAGACGTCGGTGCGCTCCACCGTGCTGCCCCACATCGACTTGGGCGCGGAGCGGTTGACGCCCTCGACCCTGCCGAGGACGACGTCGGTGCCGGCGCGGTCGGCCATCGCGACCATCCGCTCCAGCGCCTGAGGGCCCAGCCGGTCGTCGGCGTCGAGGAAGAAGACGTACCGCCCGGCGGCCTTCCCCAGGCCGACGTTGCGGGGCCCGCTGGGGCCGCCGGAGTTCTCCTGCCGGATCACGGTCACCGGCATGGGCGCGCGCTCGGCGAACTGCTCCAGGTACTCCCCCGTGCCGTCCGTCGAGCCGTCGTCGACCGCGATGACCTCGATGCGCTCCGGGTCGATGGTCTGCGCCTCGACCGATGCCAGGCACTCGACCAGGTACGGCATTGCTTCGTACGCCCCGATGATCACCGTCACATCAGGCTGCGTCACGATCACTCTTCCCCCTAGTCACGGTACATTTCCCCCGTATCCCCTCATTCGCTACTCAGGTAGACGGGTGTCCATGGGAAGCGGTTGCCTCAAACATGTGATTTGGTGACCCACCTCACACGGGAAACCGACAGGTCCCGTCGGAGGCGGCATCGACAAGAGCACCCGTGAATACGGCGAGGGCGCGAAAAGGGCTCGGTCCCCGAGGAACGTTCCTCGGGGACCGAGCCCTTTTCGCGGGTGGGGCGGGGTGTCAGCCCGCGGACACGCCGTCCGTGTCGCCGGCCGCCGACGTGCGCTGCCCGGGCAGCGCGTCCGCCAGCTCGACGTCCGGGCCGCCGGCGGTGATCCGGGACTCCTGGCCGAGGTTGCGCGTCTCGGCCTTCAGCGCGAGGTTCGCGACCGCGCTGTTGAACTGCTCGATGGAGGGCGGCTCGTCCGGGCCGAGCAGGTACCGCTTCAGCTCCTTGCGGTCCTCGGCCAGCGGGTCCGCGGCGGGGTCACGGACCGCGGCGAGCAGCTCGCCCAGCTCGGCCGCGCTGTTGGTGAGGATCACCGCGGCGCGCACCGCCGTGTTCTGCCGCTTGAACTCCTCGGCGCCCAGCTCCGCGGAGTCCGTGACCGCGTACGGCTTGCCGCTCGCGATGAAGTCGGAGACGACGCTGGAGATGTCGGAGACCATCGCGTCGGAGACGTTGAAGCAGTCGTACAGACGCGGTTCGGCGCCCGTGATGACCCGGTGCTCCCAGGTCGGGAAGGCACGCCAGTAGGCGTCGTTCCACTCGGCGCGCAGCCGGGCGATCTCCTCGTGCTTCTTTGCGTCGACCAGGCCGTCGCGGGTCGCCTCGGCCTCGTCGCGGCCCTTGTCGCCGGTGCCGACGAGCTGGGCGATCCGCGCCTCGATACGGGCCAGCTCGGCCTTGGCCTGCTGCTCGGCGGCGGTGTCGGCCTGGAACCGGGAGTCGGCGGCGCGCTCGGCGGTGGCCTGCCTGACGAGGGCGGTGATCCGCTGGTGGGCGGCCTTGGCGTCCTTGCTGCGGGTGCCGGTGAAGGGGTGCGGCTTGTACAGGACACGGACCGGCGGGTCGGCCGTGACCAGCTTCCGCACGATGTTCTCGCCGGCGAGCAGGATCGAGGTGTTGCCGGGGTTGTCGTCCCAGCCCTCCCAGGTCGGGGCGTACAGGACCGTGGGGATACGGCCCTCGGGCACGCCCTGCCAGGGCTGGATCGGCGCCAGCTGCGGGCGGCCGACTTCCACGATGTCGTCGTCGCGGACGCCGACGTCGGCGATGGCGTAGCGGTCGCGGCCCGCACGGCCCGCGGTCCACACCTCGTCGTACACCTTGCTGAACGGGTTGACGCTGGCGAGCTTGTCGCTGTCGCCGTGGCCGATGAAGACGTGCTTCATGGTCGGCACCCGCAGCATGTGGATGTTCTTGCCGACGTTCGCCGCGTACAGCGCGACGCGCACGGTGGACAGGTCCATGTTCATCAGGTGCACCCCTCCGGGCACGCAGATGACGGGGACCGTGGTGGGCGCCAGGTTGTTCAGGATGGCCCGCTCACGCAGGATGATCAGCGGCTTGGAGTCCAGCTTCTCCATGGTGTCCAGCCACATGTTGACCTGGTACGCGGAGTCCTTGGACCCGGAGAAGTACAGCACCGTCTCCGGCCGGTACTCGCCCAGCCAGTCGTCGATGGCGGCCAGGACCTTCTCCGCGTTCGGCGGGATCTTCCGGCCGCGGACGTACGGCATGAGGGCCAGCACGTAACTGCAGCCCAGGACCACCGTGACGCCGATGCCGACGAAGCCGGGCAGCGAGGACTTCACGGCCGCGGCGACCAGGATGCCGATGACCGCCGCGAGGTCGAGGTGCAGCATCTTCTCGGCGGAGCGGTGCAGCAGCCGGCGCGGCGGGGCGTCCGGGATGCGGATGCGCGAGGCGAGGTCGACGTTGCGGGTGGCGACCGGCATACGGCGGCGGTTGCGGATCAGGGTGACCAGCGCGCCGTGCGGGGCCTGCAGGCCGTAGAAGGCGATGAAGCAGGCGATGGCGCCGTAGTAGATCAGGTTGTCCGCGAGGGAGAGGCGGGCCAGTAGCAGGATCAGCAGCAGCTGACGGATCAGGAACCGGATCGACAGGCCGGCCCGCACCTTGCTGAGGCGGTTGATCAGGTAGCTGCCCTTGCGGTGCAGATAGTGGTCCGCCAGGTACGTCACGGCGGCCGCGGCCGCGAAGGCAGGGACGCTCGGGACGAGCGCGGCCAGCATGAGCGCCGGGAAGCCCAGCATCATGAGGGCCGCCGCGGCCAGCTGGGCCGCGCTGCCCACCCGGGCGACGCGAATAGCGGTGGATATCACGGAAAACCTGCTCGTTGGAGGGGAAGTGCCGGTTTGGTGCTGCTCTGCTGCGGGTTTGTGAAAATTTTCCGACGGATGGATTCAGGCCTCTGCGAACACTCATCGACTCTTGCCGAACGAGCGATCACAGAGGCCTGAATTACAGAAGACGGAAGTCTGAATACCGCCGATTATTACATGCCGCCCTGACGGTCCAGCACCGAGGCCAGCGCCTGCTCGAAGCCGGAGGCCTTGCCGGCGGCGGCCGTCGGGTCCTGCTGACGGACGTCGATGACATGGCCGGTCAGCTCGGACAGCAGCACGTCGAGCGAGGTGCGGGCCACGGCCTCGGAGGACAGCAGGCTGCCCGCGGGCTCCTGGCCGAAGGCCTTGGTGCGCATCGGGGTGGCGGTGCGCTCGGGGTTGATGCAGTTGACGCGGACGCCGTCTCCGGCCCACTCGTCGGACAGGGCCTGGGTGAGGTTCACCATGGCGGCCTTGGTGGAGGAGTAGAGGCTGTACTCGGCGCGGCCGCGGGTGTAGCTGCTGGAGGTGTACAGCAGCAGCTGGCCCTTGGTCTCGGCCAGGTACTTGTAGGAGGAGCGCGCGATCTGCACCGGGGCCAGGTAGTTGACCTTCAGCGCCTCCTCGATGGTGGCGTTGTCGGTCTCGGCCAGCTTCCCTATGCGCAGCACGCCCGCGGTGTTGACGACGTAGTCGATGCGCCCGGTCTCGGCGTAGGCCTTGGACAGGGCGTCGTCGACCTCCTCCGGGTTCTCGACGTGGGTGCCGGTGGTGGAGCGGCCCAGCGCGTACACCTTGGCGCCGTAGGACTCGGCGAGCTCGGAGATGTCCTTGCCGATGCCGTAGGAGCCGCCGAAGACGACGACCGTCTTGCCGGTGAGCAGCTCGCGGTAGGCCTCCTCGCCGTTCTGCTCGGGCGCGGCGGTGGAGGCGAGCTGGAACAGCTTGTCGGCGATGAAGACGTCGACGGGCTGGGTGACCTTCATGTTGTACTCGTCGCCCGCGACGACGTGGATCGGCACGTCCGGCAGGTACTTGAGCACGACGGAGCAGTCGTCGGTGGCCTGGAAGTTGGGGTCGCCGGCCGCGACCTCGTAGGCCCGCTTGATCGTGGACAGCTTGAAGGCCTGCGGGGTCTGGCCGCGGCGCAGGCGGGAGCGGTCCGGGATCTCGGTGATGAACTCGCCGTCCTCGCCGTGGGTGCGGGTCACGATGATGGTGTCCGCGGACGGGATGGCGACGTCGACGGCCTGGTAGCGCTCCAGCGCGGCCACGCAGTCGTCGATGACGCGCTGCGACAGCAGGGGGCGCACGGCGTCGTGGAACAGGACGTTGAGGTCCTCGCCCTCGGCCAGCCCCTCGCCCAGGGCGGCGATGGCGCGCTCGGTGGTCTCGTTCCGGGTGGAGCCACCCTCGATGACCTTCTTGACCTTCTGGAACCCGGCCTTGGCGACGATCTTCTCGATGTCGGGGACGTAGCCCGGCGCCATCAGGACGATGATGTCGTCGATGGAGTCGGCCTTCTCGAAGGTGGTCAGGGTGTGCTCGATGACTGCCTTGCCGGCGATCTTCAGCAACTGCTTGGGGATCGACAGACCCACGCGCTGACCGGTGCCACCGGCCAGGATCACTGCGGTGGTACGGGGCTTGGCTATGTGCTGGGACACAGGTGACCTACCTTGGGGCGACAGGGAACTTGGAAATGGTCCCACTTGTGGTTACCGCAGTGCAAGGTGAGCGCCCTCCGCCGCATATGTGCGCGCAACCTGTCATTCACCTTGCACCCCTGGTGATTCGTGAGACTGTTCCGTCGAGGCTCCACAGCCGTGGAATTGCTGTGAGTAACTCCACAACCGGGCTCAGCGCCACCCGAGTCGCCGGAGGCAGCGGTGACCGAGCACCTTGACGAGTTCCCTCGACGGCGTCTTGTGAACGGTACGCGATCCGGCGGGAACGGCGGCCGCGGCCAGCGCTCCGTACAAGGCGTGTGCGGCAACTTCGGGACTGATACGCACCTCTCCCCGAGGGGATGATTCCGTCATAACGGACAGCAGTCGGAGGTCGCCGAGGACACGCACCCCCATCCCGCGCATCCTCCCGGCCATCTCGGCTCCGATCGCGGCGGCGGCCTCGGCGGCCCACATGGGAGTACCGATCTTCACGTCGCGGGGCGACGGAGGGCACGCGTTCTTCATATGCGGCACCGCGCCGTTGCGGACGAGCCTGGAATACAGCTCCTCCGGCAGGTCATTGCCGCGGAATTGCTGATTAAGATTCCGCAGCATTTCGGTCTCGGCGAGGGTAAGGGAGCGATTCGCGGTGTCGGGGACGGGCCGCAGGAGATTTCCGGGCAGCCCGAGGAGCGCCTCGAAGGTGCGCATCAGGCCGTCCCGGTCGCGGTCGTCGACCACCACGACGGTGAGGCGCTCGGGGCCGACCGCCCGCATCCACCGCTCGACCAGCCGGTCGTGCCGGTGGCGGCGCCAGAAGCTCGGGGTGGGCTTCTCGTACGGGGCCTTGCGGAGCATGTGCTCCAGCCACTCCTCGTAGCCCATGCGCAGTCCGTTCTGCACGTACTGCTGCCACTGGGAGGGCATGATCTTCGCCAGCGGGCGCAGCGTCACCAGGACGTGCACGCGGTCGCCGCCGATCTGCTCCACGATCCGCGCGGCGGTCGCCTCGTCCCCGGCGTCGGCGAAGAACTCGCTGCTGACGACCGAGGTGCGCTCCCCGGTCGCCCCCACCTGCTCCAGCAGCCGTGTCCAGTGCCGGCCGGTGGGCACGGGGTCGCCCATCATCGGGGGCCGGGCGCAGGCGGCGAGGGCGGCTTCCATGGGGTGCCTGCTGTGCGCCGGGAACTCCACGCCGTACGCGGGCATCGCCTCCTTCGCCGCGAAGAGCGCGCCCTGGACGGCGGTGGTGCCCGTCTTGTGCGGGCCGATGTGCAGCAGGCGGGTGCCGGCGGGCAGCGGGGCGATCGCGCCGTTCACCGGAAGGTCATGACTCGTACAGTCCGTCTCCATGGTCAGAGGACGGTAAGAGGAGTCCCTGAGGACGACCTGAGAGGAGCCTGGGACAGGGATGAGTCCCAGGCTCCTGTGATCCAGGGAGTGATCTGGGGAGTGATTTGGGGAGTCAGACGACGTGGACGCCGGGCCGGCCCGACTCCACCCGCAGCCGGGCCAGGGTGCTGGGGGTCGCCGACGGCTGCCGCACGGTGTCCACGATCCGCACCTGCGCGTCGATACCGTCGCGGCGGATGTCGAAGAGGTGGTAGCCGCGGTGGGCGTCGAGCAGCTTCCAGTGCGGGTTGTCCGGCAGCCGCGGGTCCCACTCCTTGTGGAAGGCCGCCTGGTCCTGGTCGCCGTTGCTGGAGATGGAGGTGCCGACGAACTCGGCGCCGACGACCGCGGAGTCGGGGTCGGCGAAGTCCTCCTTGAGGTCGCTGATCATCGTCAGGTGACGGTCACCGGTGAGCACGACCGGGTTGCGGACCTGCTTGAACTCCTCCAGGAACTGGTTGCGTTCGACCTGGTAGCCGTCCCAGGCGTCGTAGTACCAGAGCTTGCCCTCACCGACCTGCAGATCGGTCTCGGCCATCATGATCTGGGAGGCGATCAGGTTCCAGCGGGCGGGCGAGTCCCGCAGCCCGCCGAGCAGCCACTGCTTCTGCTCGGCGCCGAGCATCGTCAGCTTCGGGTCCTGGGCGCCCGCCTGGCTGGTGGCCTGGTCGCTGCGGAACTGCCGGGTGTCGAGGACGTTGAGCCGGGCCAGACGGCCGAACTCCAGGCGGCGGTACATCCGGATGTGCGGGCCGTTCGGGATCGCGGTGGCGCGGACCGGCATGTGCTCGTAGTACGCCTGGTAGGCCGCGGTCAGCCGGGCCACGAACGCGTCGTGCGACTGCTTGTCCGGGTCCTGCGGGATCTCGCCGGCGAAGTCGTTGTCCACCTCGTGGTCGTCGAAGGTGACGACGAAGGGCGCGTTCGCGTGCATCGCGGCCAGGTCCGGGTCGGTGCGGTACTGGGCGTACCGGTTGCGGTACTGCACCAGCGAGTACGGCTCCCCGGTGCCCTCGTGACGGCGCAGGGCCGTCGCCGACGGCGTGGACTCGTAGATGTAGTCGCCGACGAACAGCACGACGTCCGGGTCCTGGTCGAGCATGTCGGCGTACGGCGTGAAGTAACCGTGCTGCCAGTTCTGGCAGGAGGCGAGCGTGACGCGCAGGGAGCCGACGGAGCTGTACGGGCCGGGCGCGGTGCGGGTGCGGCCGACGCGGGAGATCTGCCCGCCGGTGCGGAAGCGGTACCAGTACGTGCGGTCCGGGCGCAGCCCGCGTACGTCCACGTGGACGCTGTGCCCGTACGCGGGCTGGGCCTGGGCGGTGCCGCGGCGGACGACCTTTCTGAACCGGGCGTCCTCGGCGACCTGCCACTCCACGGGCACCGCCTGGTCGGGCATGCCCCCGCCGTTCAGCGGGTCGGGGGCGAGCCGCGTCCACAGCACGACCCCGTCGGGCAGCGGGTCACCGGAGGCGACGCCGAGGCTGAAGACACCGTCCGGCAGTGGAGTCTGAGCGGCCCGGGCCGAGGTCGGCAGCCACAGCTGGGCGGAGGCCGCGGCGCCGAGCACGGCGGCGCCGGCGGTCAGAAAGCGGCGTCGGTCGGGCGAAACTGCTCCGGTCATCGGCGAACTCCCCTGCATCGCTGGCCTCATGGACACTGGGAAGCTCGCCTTCGGGTCGGTCCGCCCGCTGAACACCGGGGTTCGCGTGCATGACAAACAGGGGGACAACAGGAGACCCGCTGCGGCACGGGAACATACCGTTGCCGCAGCAGGTCTGACGGGTGATCAGTAGGCGAAGCCCGAGCCGAGCCTCGCGTTCGCGGCGACGGTGCCGAGAGTGCCGGCGCCGAAGGTGAACGAGCCCGTGGGGGTGATCCCGGAGGCCGTGGAGCGCAGCACCCACACCGAACCGGCGCCCGCGTTCTCCCCCGGTGCGCCGACGACGAGTTCGGCGCGGCCGTCGCCGTTGCCGTCGAGGAGGCGGGTGGCGCGGCCGAACTGGTCCCGGTTCTCCGCCGTGCCCGGAACGCCTTCGGTGTTCTGGCTGAACACCGTGGCGCCGGTGCCGGTCAGGCCGCCCGCGCCGCCGCGCAGGACGACGACGGCGCCCGTGCCGTCCACGCCGTCGAAGTCCTCGCCGGGCACACCGGCCGAGACGTCGGCGTAGCCGTCGCCGTCGACATCGGCGACCGAGACGTCGGCACCGAAGTCGTCGTCCAGCTCGGCCGCGCCCGGAACCCCGGGGCTGTCCTGGTTGAGGTACGTCGCCTTCTCGGCGGCGGGCCCGTTCGCGCCACCGGGGATGTAGGCGACCCGGCCACCCTTGGGGATCGGGGTGAGCAGGTCGCTGTCGTGGCCGTCGTGGCGGCCCACGACGATGTCGTCGTAGCCGTCCGCGTCGACGTCACCGAGGTCGAGTGACTCGCCGCCCTGGAGCCGGTCGCCGTCGGTGTCGGTGAGCCAGACACCCTGGGCGAGCCCGTCCGGGGTGCCCTTCCAGTACGTGATGCGGCGGGCGTCGTACTCGTCGCCGTCGTTCATGGTCCCGACGACGTCGTCGATGCCGTCGCCGTTCACGTCACCGGTGGCCAGGTCCAGGAAGCGGGGGTCGGAGTCGTCGAGGACGGTCTGCTCCCCGCCGTTCGTGACGCCGTCCCGCCCGAAGGGGCCCTTGACGACCCGCAGCTTCCAGTAGTTCTCCACGGCCACCAGATCCGTCGCGCCGTCACCGTCGACATCGCCGACGGTGAGGGAGCCGTGGCTGCCGAGCCCGCCGTACGCGCCCTCGACGCTCCGGCCGGTGACCAGCGAGGAGCCCCCCGAGAGCCCCTGCGGACCACCCCAGACGGCCTGGACGGAGCCGGAGTTGGTGCCCCCGGACGCCGTGTCCTCGCCGCCCACGCCGACGACCAGGTCCGTGTACCCGTCCCGGTCGAGGTCGGCGGTGGTGAGCTCGCTGCCGAACCGGTCGTCCGTCTCGGCGGCGCCCGGCACCCCCGCGGTGTTCTGGCTGAACACCTGCTTCGTGGAGGTCTTCAGCCCGTCGGCCGAGCCGTACACCACCGCGACGTATCCGGCGTTCGTCTTTCCGTCGACCGTCGCCTGGGGCGCGGCGACCGCGAGGTCGGCGTAGCCGTCGCCGTTGAAGTCGTCGCGCAGCTCGACGCTGTTCTTCTCGGCCACCGCGTGACCGGCGGGAAGGGCGACCGCTCCGGCGACCGCCATGACGACGGCGAGCCCGGTGCGCCACGTCCGTCCGTACTTGCTCATCTCTGTTTTCTCCTGTCGTGTGCGTACAAGGACGTGACCGGGCTTCAGTCCGCCAGCGAGGCCCCGAACCGGGCCCCGGTCGCGGGCAGCCCCATCGTGGCCGAGCCGAACGAGAAGGAACCGCTCGCGGTGATGCCGCCGGACGCCGCGGAGAAGGCCCAGACGGAACCGTTGTTCGCGTTCTCCCCCGGGTCGCCCACGACCAGCCCCTCCCTGTTGTCGGCGTCCGCGTCGACCAGGGCGGTCTGCGCGCCGAACCGGTCCGCCTTCTCGGCGGTGCCGGGTACCCCGCTGGTGTTCTGGCTGAACGACTTGGCGCCGGTGCCGGTCAGACCGTTCGCGCTGCCGCGCAGCACGAGGACGCTGCCCGCGTCGGTGATGCCGTCGAAGTCCTCACCGGGCAGGCCGGTCGCCACGTCGACGTAGCCGTCGCCGTCGGTGTCGCCGATCGACAGGCCCGAGCCCATGCCGTCGCCGCGCTCGCCCGCCCCCGGCACTCCCGCGGTGTCCTGGTTGATCCACACCGGCTTGCGGGTGGTGGAGACGCCGTCGGGTCCACCGTAGACGACGCCCAACGCGCCGCCCTTCGTGGGCAGTTCCACGTCGCTGTCGTAGCTGTCGTCGGAGTGGCCGACGACGATGTCGCCGTAACCGTCCTTGTTCAGGTCGCCGATCGCGACGTCCTCGCCGCCGACAACGCGACCCTGGGCGTCCCGGAGGCCGCCCTTGGAGGTGAGGCCGCTCGCACCGCCCGTGAGCAGGACGACTGCGCGTGAGTCGGACTCCTCGGTGCTGCTGATCCGCACGGCGAGGTCCGCTGTGCCGTCGCCGTTGACGTCGCCGGCCGTGAAGGAGTTGACGTTCGTGAGCCCGTCGGGGTCCACGGAGAAGTAGTCCTTCTTCGCGGCCTGACCGGTACGGGTGAACGGGCCGTGCCGCACCGTGCCGTCCCCGTTGTCCGTGCCGGGCTCCTCCAGCCAGTTGTCGGCACCCGCCGTCACGAGGTCCGGGTGCTTGTCGCCGTCGACGTCCGCGACGGTGAACTGACCGCTCCACTCGTACTGCGGAGCCCAGGTGAGTCCGTCGCCGTGGCCGAAAGCCCCTGGGGGCCGCCCCAGTTGACGACGACGGCGTAACCGCTGTCGACGTCCATCATGTAGGCCGAGACGGACGACAGCAGGTCCGCGTACCCGTCCCCGTCGAGGTCCGCGCTCTGCAGGTTCGTGCCGTACCCGCCCGAGGCGCTGCCTTCCGCGTCCGGGGAGGCCGGCCATTGGAGCACCTGCTTGCGGGAGGTCGACAGGCCGCTCGCGGAGCCGTACAGCACGCTGACCGCGCCGGCCTTCGGCACGCCGTTCACCGTGGTGCCGGGCGCGCCGATGGCCAGGTCGGGGTAGCCGTCGCCGTTGAAGTCGTCGTGCAGGCGCTTGGGGCTGGGGGCGGTCGTCGCGGCGGGGGTGACGGCATGGGCGGCGGGGACCGCCAGTGCGCCGGCGAGCAGGGCGATGCCGGTGGCGATGGCCAGTCGTCCGCCGCGGGAGGGGCGGTGGAGGCGTGAAGGCATGGAAGTCCTGACGTAGTTCTGCATCGGGTGATCAGCGGGCGATGCGGGAGCCGAGGCCGGCCCGGTCCGCGACGGTGCCGAGGGTGCCCGCGCCGAAACTGACCGAGCCGGTGGCGGTGGGGCCGGTGCCGGGGTTGGGGAAGGCCCACAGGGACCCGGCGCCGAGGTTCTCGCCGGGTGAGCCGACGATCAGCTCGGCGCGGCCGTCACGGTTGGTGTCGATCAGCGCGGTCCTGGCGCCGAAGAAGTCGTTCCGCTCGGCGGTGCCGGGGACGTTCGCCGTGTCCTGGTTGAAGGCCACGGCACCGGCGCCGGTCAGACCGGTCCCGCTGCCGCGGAGCACGGTCACCTGGCCGGCCGCGTACTCCTCGCCGAGGCCCTCGGTGAAGGCGCCCGTGGCCACGTCCGCGTAGCCGTCGCCGTTGACGTCCCCGACCGAGATGCCGCCGCCGAAGGAGTCGCCCCACTCGGTGGCGCCCGGAACCCCGGGGCTGTCCTGGGTGATCATGGCCTCGCGGGAGGTGTCGGGTCCGGCGGCGGAGCCGTACACGACGCCGATCTGACCGCCGATCAGCAGGTCCTCGTCGACGATGTCGTGGTTGAGGGAACGGCCGATGACGAGGTCGCCGTAGCCGTCCTGGTCCACGTCGCCGATGCCGAGGCTCTCGCCGCCGCGCAGGTCGGTGCCGTCCTCGTTCTTCAACGTGACGGGGGCACTCAGGCCCTGCCCGGTGCCGCGCAGGTACAGCACGCGGCGGTGGTACTGGTCCGGGTTGGAGTAGTCGTCATCGGTGCTGTCGATGTTCAGCGCCACCAGGTCGGTGATCCCGTCGCCGTCGACGTCGCCCGCGGCGAGCGTGTTCGTCGCGTAGTCGACGGTGTCGACCCGCAGGGGGGCGGCGCTCGCGGCGCCCGTCGTCCGGTCGAAGGGGCCGGTCAGAAGGCTGCTGGGGGTGGCGAGGTCGAGGTGGCCGTCGCCGTCGAAGTCGCCGATCGCACTCTGGGCGCCGGCCAGGGCACCGGTGGCCACGGCGGTAGCGCCGGACAGCCCCTGCGGTCCGCCCCAGACGACGGCCAGGGACCCGGTGCCGGCTACACCGGCGACCTCCTCACCGGAGGCCCCGACGACCAGGTCCGCGTAGCCGTCGCCGTTCATGTCACCGGCGGCGAGGCTGTCGCCGTAGCGGTCGTCGGCCTCGGCGGTGCCGGGGATGCCGGCCGTGTTCTGGCTGATGACCTGCCGGTGTGTGAGGTTCAGGCCGTTCGCTGAGCCGTACACGACGGCCACGTATCCGGCGCGCGCCTGGCCGTCGACCTTGGCGCCGGGGGCGGCGAAGGCGACGTCCTGGTAGCCGTCGCCGTTGAAGTCGTCGTGGAGCTCGGTCGCGGCCGACCGGGACTCGGCCGCGTGCGCGGTCACCGGGGCGATGACGGCTCCGATGACGGCGACCGCCGCCGCGAGTCCGATGCCCCGACCGATCCTGCGCTTGCTCATGCTGCTCCTGTCGTTGTCATAAGAGGTGGGGGGTGAGGGGGAGGGATCAGCGCGGGAACGAGGCGCCGAGCCGGGCTCCCTCGGGCGGGGCCATGCCGAGGGCACGGGGGCCGAAGGCGAAGGAACCCTTGGCCGTGACGCCGTCGGAACCGGACCGGAACACCCACACGGCACCGGCGACCGCGTCCTCCTCGGTCGCCGCCACGACCGGCTCCGCCCGGCCGTCGCCGTTGCCGTCGACGAGGTGGACGTTGCCGCCGAAGAGGTCCCCGTTCTCGGCGGTGCCGGGCACATCGGCGCTGTTCTGGCTGAGCACCTTGGTGCCGGCGCCGGTCGGCCCGTCCGGCCCGCCCGGTACGACGGCGAAGGTGCCGGCGTCCTGCAGCCCCCCGAAGTCCTCGTGGGGAATGCCGGCGAGCACGTCCCCGTACCCGTCGCCGTCGACGTCCCCGACCGAGAGCGCGGAACCGAAGTCGTCGGTGCCCTCCTGCACGCCCGGCACGCCGGGGGTGTCCTGGGTGATCACCTGGGGTGTCGCGGCGGCCGGGCCGTTCGGGGTGCCGTAGACGATCCTCAGGGCGTAACCGCCCATGACGAGGTCCGCCCGGCGGTCGCCGTTGAGGTCGCCGAGGGCGAGCGTGGCGTTCTGCGGGTCGAGGTGTTCGCCCTGCGCGTCCTTCAGGATGACGGGCGGCCGCAGACCGTCGCGGCTGCCGCGGACGTAGTTGAGGTAGTAGCCGTACTCGTGATCGTCGTCCCAGTCGTACGAGCGGGACATCGTGACCAGGTCGGTGATGCCGTCGCCGTCGGCGTCCCCGGCCACCGTGGCGAGCTGGTACATGTCGCCGTCGACGAGCGGCGCGCCGCTCTGGGTGGAGGCGGGCACGCCGTCGCGCCCGAAAGGCCCGAACCGCACGGGCCCGCCCCCGGGGCCGACCAGGTCCTGATGGCCGTCGCCGTTGAAGTCACCGGCGACGATCTGGCCGGCCTGCCAGGAACCGCTGCCGACGGCGGGCAGCACCTTGCCGGAAGCGAAACCGCCGGGCCCGCCCCACAGCACCGTGTGGTTGCCGTGCCGCGCGTTGCCGTCCTGCACCCACTCCTCGCCGGAGGCCTCGACGACCAGATCGGTGAACCCGTCCCCGTCCAGGTCGGCCTCGGTGAGCCGGGACCCGAAGTGGTCGTACGCCTCAGGGGTGCCGGGAACGCCGGTGGAGGCCTGGCTGTACACCTTCCTGGAACCGGCGCTCAGCCCGCTCGCATCCCCGTACAGCACGGCGACATATCCGGCCTGGTGCCGGCCGTCCACATCGCCGTCGGGCGCGGCGACGGCCAGATCCTCGTACCCGTCACCGTCGAAGTCCTGTCGCAACGTCACCGAGGGCGCGGCGTGGGCGGACGCGGCGGGCAGCGTGGCGGCGGCGCCGACCGCGGCGAGCACGGCGGTCGCGACGACCACGGCACGGCGTGTTCTCGGCAGAGCGGGCTGGGACACGTCGACTCCGGTAGTCCAGGGGGCAGTTGACCGCGGAGAGCAACAAGATCCTCATCCGCGCTGCCCAGTACGACTCCCGGAACAACGGCTTGGTTGCCCTGACATACGTCATGACTTCACCGGCCGTTAACGCCGGCCGGCGCAGCCGCGGGGCGCGCAGGCCTCACGTCACGCCGGCGACAGCCCTTCGTCCACCACAGGCGTCAGAACGGCTCGAACCCGTCGAACTCCCGCTCGGCCTCGTCCCGCTCGGCCTGCCGGTCCCGCCGCCGCTGCGCCGCAGGCCTCGGCGCCTCGAACCGATGGTCCTCACCGCGCCGCCCCAGCATCTCCGCCCCGGCCATCACCGACGGCTCCCAGTCGAAGACGACCGCGTTCTCCTCGGGCCCGATGGCAACGCCGTCGCCCGCCCGGGCCCCCGCCTTCATCAGCTCCTCCTCGACACCGAGCCGGCCCAGCCGATCCGCGAGGTACCCGACCGCCTCGTCGTTGTTGAAGTCGGTCTGCCGCACCCACCGCTCGGGCTTCTCCCCCCGCACCCGGAACAGCGGCTCGCCGCCGACTTCCTCACGCGTCACCGTGAAGCCGGCGTCGTCCACGGCCTTGGGCCGGATCACGATCCGCGTCGACTCCTCCTTGGGCTTCGCCGCCCGCGCCCTGGCCACCAGCTCCGCGAGCGCGTACGACAGTTCCTTCAGCCCGATGTGCGCCACCGCCGAGACCTCGAAGACGCGGTATCCCCGAGCCTGAAGATCCGGCCGCACCATCTCGGCGAGGTCCTTGCCGTCCGGTACGTCGATCTTGTTCAGGACGACGATCCGCGGCCGGTTGTCCAGCCCGCCGTACTGCCGCAGCTCCTCCTCGATGACGTCGAGGTCGGACACCGGGTCACGGTCGGACTCCAGGGTGGCGGTGTCCAGCACGTGCACCAGCACACTGCACCGCTCCACATGCCGCAGGAACTCCAGCCCCAGCCCCTTGCCCTGACTGGCCCCCGGAATCAGCCCGGGTACATCGGCGATCGTGTACACGGTCGACCCGGCGGTCACCACGCCCAGGTTCGGCACCAGCGTCGTGAACGGATAGTCCGCGATCTTCGGCTTCGCGGCGCTCAGCACCGAGATCAGCGACGACTTGCCCGCGCTCGGGTACCCGACCAGCGCCACGTCGGCGACCGTCTTCAGCTCCAGGACGATGTCCCGGACGTCCCCCGGCTCACCGAGCAGCGCGAAACCCGGCGCCTTGCGCCGCGCCGACGCCAGCGCCGCGTTGCCGAGTCCACCGCGACCGCCCTGCGCGGCGACGAACGACGTGCCGTGGCCGACGAGGTCGGCGAGCACGTTGCCCTGCCGGTCCAGGACCACCGTGCCGTCCGGCACCGGCAGCACCAGGTCCTGCCCGTCCTTGCCGAAGCGGTTGCCGCCCTCACCGGGCTTGCCGTTGGTGGCCTTGCGGTGCGGGGAGTGGTGGTAGTCGAGCAGGGTCGTCACGGACTGGTCGACGGTGAGGATCACGTCCCCGCCCCGGCCTCCGTTGCCCCCGTCCGGACCGCCCAGCGGCTTGAACTTCTCCCGGTGCACGGAGGCACAGCCGTGACCTCCGTTACCCGCGGCGACATGCAGCTCGACGCGGTCCACGAAGGTGGTCATGGTGGGTGCCTCCAGAAGTACGTACGAGATTTACTTGTTCAACGAGTGTCCAACAAGCGAAAGGCGGACCCGCCTTCCCGCACGGGAAGTGAGGTCCGCCTCGCGAAGCGTTCGGTCAGGCGACCGGAACGATGTTCACGACCTTGCGGCCACGCTGGGTGCCGAACTGCACCGCACCGGCCTGCAGCGCGAACAGCGTGTCGTCGCCGCCACGGCCGACGCCGGCGCCCGGGTGGAAGTGGGTGCCGCGCTGACGGACCAGGATCTCACCCGCGTTGACGACCTGACCGCCGAAGCGCTTCACGCCGAGCCGCTGAGCGTTCGAGTCGCGGCCGTTCCGGGTGGACGATGCGCCCTTCTTGTGTGCCATGTCTCCTCAGTCCCTTACTTCGCAGCCGTGGGGATCTCAGTGACCTTGATCGCCGTGTACTGCTGGCGGTGGCCCTGACGACGGCGGTAGCCGGTCTTGTTCTTGTAGCGCAGAATGTCGATCTTCTGGCCCTTGTGGTGGTCCACGACCTCGGCCTGGACCTTGATGCCGGCCAGCACCCACGGGTCGCTGGTCACGGAGTCGCCGTCGACAACGAGCAGGGTCGAGAGCTCGACCGTGTCGCCGACCTTGGCGGTGGAAATCTTGTCAACCTCGACGATGTCGCCGACAGCAACCTTGTGCTGGCGACCACCGCTGCGCACGATGGCGTACACGCGGAACTCACTCTCTCGCTCGGGAAACGGCACCCCCGCAGGCCAGCCGTCCGGCACCGCGGACGGCCTCTCCCGGCCAACCCTGTGCCCGGGAGGAAGAGGTTTACGGGGATGTGGCGTGTCAGTGGACACGCCGACGGTCAAGGTTACGGGCCTGCGGCCGAGGGGGTCAAACCGGGCCCATCCGGTGTGCGACTGATCACGGCCGCGGTCCGGGGCGTACGCGGTGCCGCGTACGCCCCGGCGGACGGTCAGCCCTCGTCGGTGGAGGCCGTGACGGAGGACAGCGACTGCTGCGCCGCCGCGGTCTTCTTCGACGCGGTCTTCTTGGCGGACGTCTTGGCGGCCGTCTTGGTGGTCTTCGCCGCCTTCTTGGCCGTCGTCTTCTTGGCGGCCGTCTTCTTGGCCGCGGTCTTCTTGGTGGCGGCCTTCTTCGCCGTGGCCTTCTTCGCCGTCTTGCGGGCCGTCTTCTTGGCCGGAGCCGCCTCCTCGGCGGGCTCGGCGGCCTCGGCGGCACCCTCGGCGACCGGAGCCTCCTCAGCGGGAGCGTCCGCGGCCGACGGAACGACCACGACGGCCGCCTCCTCCGGGGCGGTCGGCGCGGTGGCCTTCCGCACGGCGCGGCGCCGCGGACGGGCCGGGGCGGCGCTCTCGGCGGACGGCTCGGCCTGCTCGGCGGGGACCTGCCCGGCCTGCTCCGCTGCCTCCGTGGACGCCGTGGCCGCGGTCTCCGGGACCGTCACCACGGCCGCCTCCGCCCCCGCGGGCGAACCGGCCGGCGCGGACACCTTGCGGGTCACCCGACGGCGCGTACGGCCCTTGGGCGCGGCCTCCTCGGCCGCCGGGGCCTCGGTCTCCGGAGTACCGACGACCGCGTCCTCGACGGCGGCGGGTTCGGCCAGCGCCTCGGCGGCCGGCTCCGGCTGCACCGGGCGCTCGGCCTCCTCCTCGGCGGTGACGTCCTGCGCCGTCGGGGCCTGGTCTGCCTTGGGCGCACCGGCCGGAGCCGAAGCCCGCCGGCTCCCCCGGCGCCGCGTCCGCCCGCGCCTGGCGGCGGCCTCCGCCTCGGCGACGCTGCTGTACAGCTCCTCGTCCGGCGCGAAGTCGGGCTCCGGAAGAGCGACCGGCTCGGCGACCTCGGCGGCGACCGCCTCGGCCTCCGCCTCCGCCTCCTGCTCCACGGTCACCGTCTCGGCGGGCTCGACGACGGCCACGGCCTCGTGCTCGTGCGGCTGCTCGGCGGCACCGGCACGCGCGCGCTTCTTGCGCTTGCCGCCGCCCCCGGTGGAGGCCGCCTGGTCCAGGTGGACGATGACACCGCGGCCGTTGCAGTGGACGCAGGTCTCGGAGAACGACTCCAGCAGCCCCTGGCCGACCCGCTTGCGGGTCATCTGCACGAGCCCCAGCGAGGTCACCTCGGCCACCTGGTGCTTCGTACGGTCGCGGCCCAGGCACTCCAGCAGGCGCCGCAGCACCAGGTCGCGGTTGGACTCCAGGACCATGTCGATGAAGTCGATGACGATGATGCCGCCGAGGTCGCGCAGCCGCAGCTGGCGCACGATCTCCTCGGCCGCCTCCAGGTTGTTCCTGGTGACCGTCTCCTCCAGGTTGCCGCCCTGGCCGGTGAACTTGCCGGTGTTGACGTCGATGACGACCATCGCCTCGGTCCGGTCGATCACCAGCGAGCCGCCGCTCGGCAGCCAGACCTTGCGGTCGAGGGCCTTGGCGAGCTGCTCGTCGATGCGGTAGGTGGCGAAGACGTCGACCTCGGAGGTCCACTTGGACAGCCGGTCGGCCAAGTCCGGCGCGACGTGCGAGACGTAGCCGTGGATGGTCTGCCAGGCGTCGTCACCGCTGACGATGACCTTGGAGAAGTCCTCGTTGAAGATGTCGCGCACGACCCGGACGGTCATGTCCGGCTCGCCGTACAGCAGCGTCGGGGCGTTGCCGTTCTTGGACTTCTTCTGGATGTCCTCCCACTGCGCCTGCAGCCGCTCGACGTCCCGGCGCAGCTCGTCCTCGCTCGCGCCCTCGGCGGCGGTGCGCACGATGACGCCCGCGTCCTCGGGGACGATCTTCTTGAGGATGGTCTTCAGCCGGGCCCGCTCGGTGTCGGGCAGCTTGCGGCTGATGCCGGTCATCGAGCCCTCGGGCACGTACACGAGGTAACGGCCCGGGAGGGAGACCTGGCTGGTCAGGCGGGCGCCCTTGTGCCCGATCGGGTCCTTGGTGACCTGCACGAGGACCGACTGGCCCGACTTCAGGGCGGACTCGATGCGGCGCGGGCCGTTGGCCATGCCCAGCGCCTCGAAGTTGACCTCACCGGCGTACAGGACGGCGTTGCGGCCCTTGCCGATGTCGATGAAGGCGGCCTCCATCGACGGCAGGACGTTCTGCACCTTGCCGAGGTAGACGTTGCCGACGTACGAGGTCGACTGCTCCTTGTTGACGTAGTGCTCGACGAGCACGCCGTCCTCCAGGACGCCGATCTGCGTACGGTCACCGTGCTGGCGGACGACCATCACGCGCTCGACGGCCTCGCGGCGGGCGAGGAACTCGGCCTCGGTGATGATCGGGACGCGCCGGCGTCCCTGCTCACGCCCTTCCCGGCGCCGCTGCTTCTTGGCCTCCAGGCGCGTGGAGCCCTTGATGGACTGCACCTCGTCGGACGGCTCGGCCCCCTTTTCCCGCAGGGAACGGGGCTCGCGGACCTTGACGACGGTGCGCTCGGGATCGTCGGCGGCGGGCTCGGCGTCGGCGGAGGTGTCACCGGCACGGCGACGGCGGCGGCGACGACGCCGGCTGGTGCTGCTGCCCGAGGCGGCCGCCTCCTGGTCCTCGGCGTCCTCCGCGTCCTCCTCCGCCTGCTCGGCGGTGTCCTCGGCGTCCTGGGCGGCCTGCTCGGCGGCGACCTGCTCGGCGTCGGCGTCGGTGGACTCGCCGGACTCGGCCTCGGCGGACTCGCCGCGGCGGCGGCGACGGCCACCCCGGCGGCGGCGACGGCGCGCGCCGGTCTCCTCGGCGTCCTCGGACTCGTCGTCGACCTGCTCGGCGCTGTCCTCCGCCTCGTCCTCGACGGCGCTCTCGGCGGCGGTCTCGGTTGCGGTCTCGGTGTCCCGGCCCTCGGCCTCCTCGCCGTAGCCGGATCCCCGGCGCCTGCGGCGGCGGCGCGACCCGGTGGGCTGCTCCTCCGAGAACTCCTCGGTCTCGTCGGTCTCCTCGGCCCCGGCCGCCTCGGCAGCCGCTTCGGCGGCGGCCCGCTCCGGGGTCTGGAACTTCGGCTCGGTGAACACGGGCGCCTGGAACAGGGCCACGGCGGGCCGCGCCGGACGCTGCGGAGCCTCCTCCTCGGCGGGCGCCGGGGCGGCGGGCTGCGCGGGTTCGGAGAACCCGATGGCGGCCTTACGGACCGCCCGACGGCGCGTACGGCGCGGAGCGGCGTCCTCCGCCGCTTCGGCGGCCGGTGCCGCGGGGGCGGGGACCTCGGCGGTGGCCGGGGCGGCCTCGGGCTGGGGGGCCTGCGTCTCCTCGGTGGCCTCCACCGGCTCACCGGCCGCCTCGGCGGGCGCGGCAACGCGTCGCGTGGCACGGCGCCGGCCCCGGCGCGGAGCGGCGTCCTCGTCCGCCTCGGCGCTCTCGGCGGCTGCGCGGGCGGCCTCGACATCGCCACCGGAGGCGGCCTCGACAGGTGCAGCGTCCTGGTCCGCCTCGGCGGGCTCCGGGGACCCCACCGGCGCGGACACCCGCC
>NZ_JANUQM010000021.1 GCF_030386795.1 Streptomyces sp. S.PNR 29 | reverse complement strand
TTGAGTTCTCAAGGAACGGTCGCTTCCTTTGTACTCACCCTCTCGGGCTTTCCTCCGGGCGCTTCCCTTCGGTGTTTCCGACTCTATCAGATCTTTTCTCGATCCGATTTCCTCGGCGCCTTCCGGAGTTCACGCTCTCGCGCTTTCCCTTTCCGGCGGTTCCCACTTTATCAGAGGTGTCAGGCCGTTCTTACCGGCCATCCATTTCCGATTCATCGGGAGGCTTCTTCGGAATCGACGTTCCGTGAAGCCGACAGACACTCACTGTCACCCTGCGGGTTGACCCCATCTACAGGCAACTGTGTGAATCTACCTCCCCACAGGCTCCGTGTCAACGGCTCTTGTGGGGCGAAGAGGAGACTAGCAGCTTCGTAGGCGTGCACGCACATCAGGCCGCCGTCGGCACGGTGGCGCTGCGCTCGGCGGCCAGGACGTCACCTGTGTCTCCGGCGCGGGCCGCGCGGCCGCCCAGGACATAGACGTACACGAGGAAGACCGACTCGGCGACGACTCCGATGCCTATGCGGGCCCAGGTGGGCAGCCCCGACGGGGTGACGAAGCCTTCGATGGCGCCGGAGACGAAGAGGACCAGGGCGAGGCCGATCGCCATGCCGATGGCGGCTCGGCCCTCCTCGGCGAGCGCTGTGCGTCGGCTGCGCGGGCCCGGGTCTATGAGGGTCCAGCCAAGGCGCAGGCCGGTGCCGGCGGCCACGAACACGGCGGTCAGTTCCAGTAGACCGTGTGGGAGGACGAGGCCGAGAAAGGTGTCGAGCCGGCCGGCCGAAGACATCAGTCCGAAGCCCACGCCGAGGTTGAGCATGTTCTGGAAGAGGATCCATATGACCGGCAGGCCCAGGAAGACGCCCAGGATCAGGCACAGTGCCGCGGCCCAGGCGTTGTTCGTCCACACCTGGGCGGCGAAGGAAGCCGCGGGATGGCTTGAGTAGTACGTCTCGTACTGGCCGCCGGGGCGGGTGAGCTCGCGGAGTTCGCTGGGGGCCGCTATGGAGGCCTGTACTTCGGGGTGGGTGCCGATCCACCAGCCGAGAAGAGCCGCTACGACGGTGGACAGGAGTGCGGTGGGCACCCACCAGTGGCGTGACCTGTAGACAGCGGCGGGGAAACCCTCAACGAGGAAGCGGGTGACATCGCCCCACGAAGCGCGTCGGGTGCCCGTCACGGCGCTACGCGCGCGTGCCACCAGTTGGCTGAGACGTCCGGTCAGCTGTGGGTCGGGGGCGCTGGACTGGATCAGGGAGAGGTGGGTGGCGGTGCGCTGGTAGAGGGCGACGAGCTCGTCGCTTTCGGCGCCGGTCAGGCGGCGCTGGCGCCGGAGCAGTGCGTCCAGGCGGTCCCACTCCGCACGGTGGGCGGAGACGAAGACGTCGAGGTCCATCGGTTGCCTGCTCCTCGGCTGTCTCGGGGGCTCGGTGTGGATCAGCTTGTCGTACCGCAGCGCGATGCGTCCTCAGCTTGGCAGACTGGCCGTGTTCAGGGCAGGTCAGGGGAAGGGCGGCAGGCGTGAGTGAGCTGGTGACGGGCGAGGCGGTGGCGCTTGAACTGCGTCCCGCGAGGCTGCCCAGCAGGGCGCTGTCCGTGCTGCTGGATCTTGTGGTGGTCGTGGCGGCCTATGTCGCCGTGTCCATCGCTCTGGTGGCGTCCACGGCTTCCCTGGACGATGCCGCGCAGACCGCGCTGTCGATCGCGACGTTCGTACTTCTGCTGGTGGGCGGGCCCATCGCGGTCGAGACGCTCAGCCACGGGCGCTCGCTCGGGAAGATGGCCTGCGGGCTGCGGGTGGTGCGGGACGACGGAGGGCCGATCCGGTTCCGGCATGCGTTGGTGCGGGGTTTGATCGGAGTGATCGAGATCCTGATGACGTTCGGGGTCGTGGCCTGTATCGCCTCGCTCGTGTCGGCACGTGGGCGGCGGATCGGGGATGTGTTCGCGGGGACTCTGGTCGTCCGGGAGCGGGTGCCTGTCGCGCGGGCAGGCTTCGTGCCTCCGCCTCCGCCGTGGCTGGCCGGGCGGTTCTCCGGGCTGGATCTGTCGGCGGTTCCGGATGATCTCTGGCTGGCCGTTCGTCAGTACCTGACGCGGATGCGGCAGCTGGACCCGCAGGTCGGCTGGGCCATGGCGGAGCGGCTCGCCGGCGATCTCGCGGCTCGTACGGGCGCTCCGGCGCCGCAGGGTGTTCCGCCGGCGGCGTATCTGGCGGCGGTGATGCAGGAACGACAGGCCCGGGAGGCCCGGCGGGCTTTCGGGAACGACGCGGCTGCGGGCGGGGCACCGGGCGGTGCCGGGGCGGTGGCTGCCACGCCGAGCGCGTACGAGCCGTCTGCCGCACAGGCCTCGGCGGTCTCTCCCTCGGCCGCCGCGCACGTCGGCGGGGCGGCTTCGGATGGGGGGCGGCCCGAGGCCCCGGCCGCGGAGGCCCGGCCCGCGGTGCCGCGGGATTCGCCGTCGGAGGGTCGTCCCGCCACCGGTTTCGTGCCGCCTGCGTAGTCCTCAGGACCGGCGCCGCGTACAAGATCAGCGGTCTGTCCGGCCGCGGCCAGGGCGGCTCGGCTCACGGAAACACGGACGGCGGGGTTTCGAGGTCCTCCAGTTCGATGCCGGGTGCTGCGAGCACCACGTCGCCGGCGATGTGGACGGTGTGCTGCTCGCCCGTGTCCAAGGCTGTGACCTGGTATTCGTCCACGGTCAGGGGGGCGTTGTCAGTGGCGTGTGCTTCTCTGTTCACCAGTGCCCAGGACTGGTCCACGGTGCGCGGGGCGAGGACCGGGTCCGTGAAGGCGACGAGGCGTACGCGAGTCGGAGAGCCGGAGGGGGTGAGGCGCAGGAGACGAGTGGTGGCGACGAGGAATGCCGGGGATGCGCCGGTGAAGGCATGGGCGCGCACGTTGCCCTCCGTGGCGTGAGCCCCGGTGGGGTCGGTGCGGACCCAGGTGACGCCGTCGAGGGCGGCGCCGCGGACCTGCCAGTCGGCGGCGTGGAGTTCCAGGCGGATGGGGCGGCCGAGTTCGTCGAGGGTGAGGTCGACGGAGCCGTGGTGCTCGCCGGACGGGGTGGTGAGCTGGGAGACATAGCGCCAGCCGGAGGGGCCGACGGCGCAGTGGAAGTGCTCTTCTGCGAGGGGGGTGTGATCGTGCGGATCGTGGAGCGAATAACGGCCGCGGGGCATGGGGGTCCTGGGTCGTGACGGGCTGGTCCGGCCGCTGGTCGGGCCAACGGGGCAGGCCCCCGGCACGGGGGTGCGGGGGCCTGCCTCGGAGGATCTGCTGCTGAGGAGCGCGTCAGTGCACGGACGCGCTCACCACAGTGTGGCTCAGTAGCGGTAGTGGTCCGGCTTGTACGGGCCCTCGACCTTCACGCCGATGTACTCGGCCTGCTCGGGGCGGAGCGTGGTCAGCTTCACGCCGAGCGCGTCGAGGTGGAGCCGGGCGACCTTCTCGTCGAGGTGCTTGGGCAGCACGTAGACGCCGGTCGGGTACTCGTCGGGCTTGGTGAACAGCTCGATCTGGGCCAGGGTCTGGTCCGCGAAGGAGTTGGACATCACGAACGACGGGTGACCGGTGGCGTTGCCCAGGTTCAGCAGACGGCCCTCGGACAGGACGATGATCACCTTGCCGTCGGGGAAGGTCCAGGTGTGGACCTGCGGCTTGACCTCGTCCTTGACGATGCCGGGGATCTTGGCGAGGCCAGCCATGTCGATCTCGTTGTCGAAGTGGCCGATGTTGCCCACGATCGCCTGGTGCTTCATCTTGGCCATGTCCGAGGCCATGATGATGTCCTTGTTGCCGGTCGTGGTGATGAAGATGTCGGCCTTGTCGATGACCTCGTCGAGGGTCGTGACCTGGTAGCCGTCCATCGCGGCCTGCAGGGCGCAGATCGGGTCGATCTCGGTGACGATCACGCGGGCGCCCTGTCCGCGCAGGGACTCCGCGCAGCCCTTGCCCACGTCGCCGTAGCCGCAGACGACCGCGGTCTTGCCGCCGATGAGGACGTCGGTGGCGCGGTTGATGCCGTCGATCAGGGAGTGGCGGCAGCCGTACTTGTTGTCGAACTTCGACTTGGTGACGGCGTCGTTGACGTTGATCGCCGGGAACAGGAGGGTGCCTTCGCGCTGCATCTCGTACAGGCGGTGGACACCGGTGGTGGTCTCCTCGGTGACGCCGCGGATCTCCGAGGACAGCTGGGTCCACTTCTGGGGGTTCTCGCCCAGGGTGCGGGTCAGCAGTTCGAGGATGACGCGGTGTTCCTCGGACTCGGCGGTGTCGGGCGAGGGGACCTTGCCGTCCTTCTCGTACTCGACGCCCTTGTGGACGAGGAGGGTGGCGTCACCGCCGTCGTCGAGGATCATGTTCGGGCCGCCGGTGGGGCTGTCAGGCCAGGTCAGGGCCTGCTCGGTGCACCACCAGTACTCCTCCAGGGTCTCGCCCTTCCAGGCGAAGACCGGGATGCCCTGCGGGTTCTCGGGCGTGCCGTTCGGGCCGACGGCGATGGCGGCAGCGGCGTGGTCCTGGGTGGAGAAGATGTTGCAGGAGGCCCAGCGGACCTGCGCGCCCAGGGCGGCGAGGGTCTCGATGAGCACGGCGGTCTGCACGGTCATGTGCAGGGAGCCGGTGATGCGGGCGCCGGCGAGGGGCTGGGCCTCGGCGTACTCCTTGCGGATCGCCATCAGGCCCGGCATCTCGTGCTCGGCGAGGGTGATCTCCTTGCGGCCGAATTCGGCCAGGGAGAGGTCGGCGACCTTGAAGTCCTGTCGCGGGTCGACAGTCGTCATTACGAGCTGCTCCTCGGGGTTTGGTCGAGGGTGGGTACGGCTGACCTGCGCGGCGGCGGACACAGGGGTGCCCGAAGAGGGCACAGGCATGCCCGCGTGCGCGCAGCGCAGTCCGTCGGAGGCCCTCTCTCCCTCGGTCGGTCCGCGTCGGGACCGCCCGACCGCCATCAGCAGCGACGTCTGGCTCCGTCCCAAGCTACACCGATGGCCCCTGCCGTCCCCAGCCCGCCTCCGGAACACATCCGGCCGATCACGAAACGTGAGGTGCTGCACAGGGAGTTCGTATACGGCCGTTACGCTCTGCCGCCGCCAGAAGGTGCACGTGGACAGGGCGGGTCATGGGTACGGTGCGGAAACTGGCGGTCACGGCATGGGTGTTGGGGCCGTTGGGACTGGTGCTGGTGATCGGGGCCGTCTGGTGGCTGCGGTCGGGGTTCCAGGGGGCGACGGTGCCGAGCGAGAGCATGTCGCCCACGTACGCCGTCGGGGACCGGGTGATTTTCGAGGGAGTCGGCGGTGGCGAGATCCGGCGAGGTGATGTGGTGCTCTACACGGCGCCGGAGCGCTTCCGGTTCGGCTCCGGGGTCATGCAGCGCGTCGCGGTTCTTCGCGAGCGACCACGACGGGACGGTGCCGGTCGGCGTCGTGCGGGGCCGGCTGACGGATGACTGGACGCTGCCGGTGCTGCTCGCGGTGCTGGCGCTGTTCGGGCTGGTCGTCGCTCTCGCCGGTCTGGTTTCGCGATCGCCGCGTTCGTCGTACGGCGGCAGAGGAGGGCGATGCCCGCGCCGCCCTGGCCCGTGCAGGTGTGACGGAAGGCGGCGGGGCCCGCCGGAGAAGGCTCGGCGGGCCCCGTAGGAGTGGAGGAGGTCAGTGTCCGGCGGGGTGCGGTGCCGGGCCGCCGGGGCTCGCCTCACGGTCCGGGCCCTTGGCGGCCTCGGCCTCGCTGTAGATGTCCGGCTCCAGGTAGATCACGCGGGCGATCGGGACGGCCTCGCGGATGCGGGCCTCGGCGGCGTTGATGGCGGAGGCGACCTCGGTGGCCGTGTCGTCGTGCTGGACGGCGATCTTGGCGGCGACCAGCAGTTCCTCGGGGCCGAGGTGGAGCGTGCGCATGTGGATGATGCGGGTGACCGTGTGGCCGTCGACGATCGCGGCCTCGATCTTCTGGACCTCCTCGACTCCCGCGGCCTCGCCGAGCAGCAGGGACTTGGTCTCGACGGCGAGGACCAGCGCGATGAGGATGAGCAGCGCGCCGATGCAGAGAGTTCCGATGCCGTCCCAGACGGCGTCGCCGGTGAGCAGGGCGAGGCCGACGCCGCCGAGGGCGAGGACCAGGCCGACGAGCGCGCCGAGGTCCTCCAGGAGGACGACCGGCAGCTCGGGGGCCTTGGCGCGGCGGACGAAGTCCTTCCAGGAGAGCTTGCCGCGCAGGGCGTTGGACTCCTTGATCGCCGTACGGAAGGAGAATCCCTCGGCGATGATCGCGAAGACGAGGACGCCCACCGGCCAGTACCAGTGACTCAGTTCGTGCGGGTGCTTGATCTTCTCGTAGCCCTCGTAGAGGGCGAACATGCCGCCGACCGAGAAGAGCACGATGGAGACGAGGAAGGCGTAGATGTAGCGCTCGCGGCCGTAGCCGAAGGGGTGCTGGGGGGTGGCTTCGCGCTGGGCGCGCTTGCCGCCGATCAGCAGCAGGAACTGGTTGCCGGAGTCGGCGAGCGAGTGCACGCCCTCGGCGAGCATCGACGAAGAGCCGCTGAACGCGAACGCCACGAACTTCGATGCCGCGATCGCTAGGTTGGCGCCGAGTGCCGCCACGATCGCCTTGGTGCCGCCTGACGCGCTCATGTGTCCGCGTGTTCCCTTCGCCTTCGTACGTACGCCGTCCCGGGGGCTTGGCCTGTGGGTGGCTTTGCCCGTCCTTTGCCGGTGGGCCATTGTTGCAGCCCGGTCCGACAGTGGCGTGCCCGGTCGCCCGCAGGCCCGGATCAGGCGGCCACGGTGGCCCGGAAGACCGTGCCGGTCCCGGACACTTCGGCCTTTTCGCCCGCCGGTACGAAGACGGACTGCCCCGGGGACAGCTGGTGCTCGCCCGCCCGGACGGAGCCCGCCGTGCACAGCAGGATCTGCGGGGTGGCGAGCGTGAGGTCGTGGGCGGCGGAGCTCTCGGGCAGGACGTACCGGGACAGGCGGAACTCGTCGATGGGGGTCTCGTAGATCTCCTCGCCCTCCGGGGACGCCTCCGGGCGCAGGACGCCGGGGTCGGTGGGCTCGAAGCGGACGATGCGCAGGAGCTCGGGGACGTCGACGTGCTTGGGGGTCAGGCCGCAGCGCAGGACGTTGTCGGAGTTGGCCATGATCTCGACGCCGAGGCCGTTCAGGTACGCGTGCGGGATACCGGCGCCGAGGAAGAGGGCCTCGCCGGGCTGCAGGCGGACGTGGTTGAGGAGTATGGCGGCGAGGACGCCGGGGTCGCCCGGGTAGTGGTGGGCGATGTCGGCGTAGGGGGCGTAGGCGCCGCCGAGGCGGGTGCAGGCGGCCGCGACCGCGGTGACCGTGCGGGTCATCTCCTCGGGGTCGGCGGTGAGGATCGCGGTCAGGACCTCGCGCAGGGCCGCGTCCTCGGGGTGGGCGTGCAGCAGGTCGACGTACGGCTTGAGGGAGTCGACGCCGAGGCCGTCGAGCAGGTCGGCGGCCTGGAGGGGGTCGCGGAAGCCGCACAGGCCGTCGAACGCGGTGAGGGCGCAGATCAGTTCGGGCTTGTGGTTGGCGTCCTTGTAGTTGCGGTGCGGGGCGTCCACGGGGATGCCGCGGTGCTCCTCGTCCTCGTAACCCTGCTCCGCCTGCTCCAGGTTGGGGTGCACCTGGAGGGAGAGCGGGGCGCCGGCGGCGAGGATCTTGAGGAGGAAGGGCAGGCGGGGGCCGAACTTGGCGACCGACGCCGGGCCGAGTTCCTTCTCGGGGTCCGCGTCGATGACCTCGACGAGCGTTCCCCGGCCGGTGCGCGAAGGTGCGCCGGGGTGGGCTCCCATCCACATCTCGGCCTGGGGTTCGCCGGTCGGCTCGACGCCGAGCAGGTCGGGGATGGCGGTGGGGGAACCCCAGGCGTAGGGGCGGATGGTGTTGTCGAGGCGGTCCATGGTGGTTCTCTCTGCGTACGACGCGGGCTTGCTCCGCGTACGAGGGTCAGGGCGTCCTGGGCAAGATCAGGCCCTTGAGGCGAGCGCGAGGTAAACGGCGGCGAAATCCGTCATGGCGATCAGTTCCGCGAGGGTCTCCACTTCGCCGCCGGGCTCCGGCTCCAGCTCGCTGATCGGCGTGTCGTGGCTGAGGGCCAGGTCGCGGGCGGCGGGGGCGGCGGTGAGGTCGCCGATCGGGCGGTCGCGGAGCAGCACCACGCGCGCGTGCAGGGCGGGTGGTTCCTCTACGCGGTCGCGGAAGAAGTCATCGGGGTCGGCGCCGGCGGCGAGCGGGCCGGCGAGCAGGGCGCTGTGTGCGGCGAGCGCTTCGGGGAGTTCCGCGACGACCGCGGGGATACCGGAGAGCTCGGCGAGGGCGGCGGCGAAACGGCGGCCTGCCGGGCCGGCCGAGGTGCCCTCCGTCCAGACCACCGGCAGTGCGTCGGCGAGTTCGGCGGCGAGGGTCTTGGCGGGGTTGCTGTACGTCGCGATGGCGGGGCCGCAGACTTCGGCGATCCGGTCGAGGCGGTCGGCGACCTTCTCGAGGGCGTCGGGCGGGGCGGTGAGCAGGCCGGTGCGGTCCAGGAGCGCGAGGAACGGCGTGAGCAGTGCCCACAGGACTCCGGGGGCGGATGCCGCGAGGGGTTCGTCCTGGTCGTAGGGGGCGATGGCCATCGGGACGAACAGGCCGTGGGCGCCGTTGACCGCGTTGGCGATCGGGGAGCGGGCGGGGGCCACTGCGACGACGGTGCAGCCGCGGCGGTAGGCCTGCTCGGCGAGCAGGGACAGGCCCGGCTCGCTGCCGTCGGGGGTGGCGATCAGCAGCAGGTCGACGGAGCCGACCCAGCCGGGCAGTTCCCAGCGCAGGGCGCCCGCGGCGGGGGCGACGCCGGTGGGGGCCAGGCGGGTGACGGGGCTGCCGGCGCCGGCGAGCGTGCCGAGGAGGTCGGCGGCGTGGGTGGCGGCGGCGCCGGGGCCGGCGATGAGGACGGCGCGGGGGCGGCCGTCGGGTTTGAGGTCGTTGATGCCGGCCTCGGCGGAGTGCCGGGCGGCGGTGCGGACGCGGGCGCCGGCCTCGGCGGCGCCGCGGAGGAGGCCGCGGTGGTCGGCCTCGGCCAGGCCCTCCGGGGAGTCGAGCAGCGATTCGTCGAGCATGGGCGGCAGCCTCCGGTCGCCGGGGCGTGTTGCGTGGTCGTGGGTCGCCTGGTGTGTGTGCGGGGCGCCACGTCGTCGTTGCGTGGGCCGGCGGGACGTCTGTGCGTGCGTGGCTCGCCGCGTGGTCGGTGCGCGGGTCGCCGCATCGATCGTCGTGGTGTGCGTCGCCGGGCGGGGCTACGGCGTCGGTTACGCGGGGCGGCGGGCCTCGTCGACGAGCAGGACGGGGATGCCGTCTCGGACGGGGTACGCCAGGCCGCAGTCCTGGCCGGTGCAGATCAGCTCGGTGTCCTGCTCCTTGAGGGGGGCATGGCAGGCCGGGCAGGCGAGGATCTCCAGGAGGCCGGCTTCGAGCGGCATTGGGGGGTCCCTTCGGGGTGGGGCGTGTGCGTTCGTGTGCGGATGTGCCTGGTCAGGGTACCGCCGGTGGGGGTGGTGTGCGGGGGGTTGGGCGGGGCCGGTTGGTGGCTGTGCGGGGTTGGGGTGCCGTGGAGGGGGTGGCCCCCGCCGCCCTTACCCGTTCCCGTCCCCAGGGGCTCCGCCCCTTCGACACCGCCGGGGGCTGCGCCCCCGGGCCCTCGCGAGGTGCAGCCCCGCGGCCCGACCCCGCAAAGCCGCGCCCAGCGTCTCGCTGTCGGTCGCGCGGGGTGTTCGGGCGCTGGTGGTGAGGTCCTTCAGCGGGGCGTGGAGGGGTCAGGCTCGGATGATGGCCAGGGCCTCGTCCCTGATCTTGGTCATCGTCGCCTCGTCGCGCGCTTCCGCGTTCAGGCGCAGGAGCGGCTCCGTGTTGGACGGGCGGACGTTGAACCACCAGTCGGCGGCGGTGACGGTCAGGCCGTCGAGTTCGTCCAGGTCGATGCCCTCGCGGCCCTCGTACGCGGAGCGGATCGCGGCGAGGCGGGCGGCCTGGTCGGCGACGGTGGAGTTGATCTCGCCGGAGCCGGCGTAGCGGTCGTACTGGGCGACGAGGGCGGACAGCGGGTGTTCCTGGCCGCCGAGGGCCGCCAGGACGTGGAGCGCGGCCAGCATGCCCGTGTCGGCGTTCCAGAAGTCGCGGAAGTAGTAGTGCGCGGAGTGCTCGCCGCCGAAGATCGCGCCGGTTCTGGCCATCTCGGCCTTGATGAAGGAGTGGCCCACGCGCGTGCGTACCGGTGTGCCGCCGTTCTCCCTCACCACCTCGGGGACCGACCAGGAGGTGATCAGGTTGTGGATGACCGTGCCCTTGCCGCCGTGCTTGGCGAGTTCGCGGGAGGCCACCAGGGCGGTGATCGCCGACGGGGAGACGGGGTCGCCCTGCTCGTCGACGACGAAGCAGCGGTCGGCGTCGCCGTCGAAGGCCAGGCCGAGGTCGGCGCCCTCCTCGCGGACGCGCTTCTGCAGGTCGACGATGTTGGCCGGGTCGAGCGGGTTGGCCTCGTGGTTGGGGAACGTGCCGTCCAGTTCGAAGTACATCGGCACCACGGTCAGCGGCAGGCCGGCGAAGACCGTGGGGACGGTGTGCCCGCCCATGCCGTTGCCCGCGTCGACGACGACCTTCAGGGGGCGGATGGAGGTCAGGTCGACGAGGGAGCGGAGATGAGCCGCGTAGTCGTCCAAGGTGTCCCGCTGGGTGATCGACCCCGGGGTCGCCGTGGGCTCCGGGGCGCCCGATGCGGTCCACTGCTCGACGAGGGAGCGGATCTCGGCCAGGCCCGAGTCCTGGCCGACCGGGGCGGCTCCCGCGCGGCACAGCTTGATGCCGTTGTACTGGGCGGGGTTGTGCGAGGCCGTGAACATGGCGCCCGGCAGGCCCAGCGCGCCCGAGGCGTAGTAGAGCTGGTCGGTGGAGCACAGGCCGATCTCGGTCACGTCGACGCCCCGCGCCGCCGCGCCGCGCGCGAAGGCCCGCGACAGGCCGGGTGACGAGGGCCTCATGTCGTACCCGATCACGATGGCGCTCGCGTCGGTGACCTGGGCGAAGGCCGCTCCGAGGAGCTCGGCCAGCGGCTCGTCCCACTGATCCGGGACCACGCCGCGCACGTCGTACGCCTTGACGATCTGCGACAGATCAGCAGCCACGGCCAACCCTCCTGAAAGTACTGTCGGTCGCCCCAAACTACCCGCACCCGCTGACAGCGGGCCGCGCGGACCCGAGCGGACCCCCAGTCGTGCCCTCAGGTCAGGGCAGCATCCAGTCCAGCGCCGGCGAACTCTGACCGACCACGATCAGGCACATCACCAGCAGCAGGCCCACGCTCCAGGGCAGCACCTTGCGCAGCAGGTCCCCCTCGCGGCCCGCGAGGCCGACGGCCGCGCAGGCGATGGTGAGGTTCTGCGGGGAGATCATCTTGCCGAGGACACCGCCCGAACTGTTCGCCGCGGCGAGAAGCTCCGGTGACAGCCCCGACTCGCGGGCGGCGGTCACCTGAAGGGCTCCGAAGAGCGCGTTGGCGGAGGTGTCCGACCCGGTGACGGCGACGCCGAACCAGCCCAGCACCGGGGACAGGAAGGCGAGCCCCGCGCCGGCCGCCGCCACGAAGTGGCCGATGGTCGCCGCCTGCCCGGAGAGGTTCATGACGTAGGCGAGCGCCAGTACGGAGGTCACCGTCAGGATCGCGAACCTCAGCTCGTGCACGGTCGCGGCCCATTCCCTGACCGCCACGCGCGCGTGCACCCCGATCACGGCCGCCGTGCACACTCCGGCGAGCAGCACGAGCGTGCCGCCGGTGGACACGATGGGCCAGGTGAAGAGGTTGCCGCCGACCGGCTCCCCGTCCGGACCGGCCACGTCCAGGAAGGGCCAGTCGTACGTCCGGGTCGCTCCGGCCAGCCAGTCCTTGACGGCCGGGATCTGCGCGACGGAGAAGATCGCGACGATCAGTGCGTAGGGGGCGTAGGCGCGTACCACCTCACCGCGCGGGTCGGCATCGTCCAATTCCTCGCTCCGTACGCCGGTCAGCACGGCGGCGCGTACGGACTCGGCAGCGGGCACCCGCGCGTGCGGTACGGCGACCAGGGCGCCCGCACCGGCCAGGGCGGCTCCGATGTCGGCGAGTTGCGCGGAGACGTAGTTCGAGGCGGCGAACTGGGCGGCGGCGAAAGCGGCTCCGCACACCAGTGCGGGCACCCAGGTCTCGCGCAGTCCTCGCCGCCCGTCCACCAGCCCGACCAGCACCAGGGGCACGACGAGGGCGAGCAGCGGCGTCTGACGCCCCACGAAGGAGGCCACGGAGTCCAGGGGCAGCCCGGTCACCTGGGCGAGCGTCACGACCGGCGTGCCCATCGCCCCGAAGGCGACCGGCGCGGTGTTGGCGACCAGCGCGACGACGGCGGCGCGCACCGGCTCGAAGCCGAGCGCGACGAGCATGACCGAGCAGATCGCGACGGGGGCCCCGAACCCGGCGAGGGCCTCCAGCAGGGCCCCGAAGCAGAAGGCGACGACGAGCGCCTGGATGCGCGGGTCGTCGGACAGCCGCCCGAAGGACCGGCGCAGGATGTCGAAGTGCCGCGTGCGGACGGTCATGCGGTACACCCACAGGGCGTTGACGACGATCCACAGGATCGGGAAGAGACCGAAAACGGCTCCCTGGGCGGCGCTGGAGAGCGTCTGCTCCAAGGGCATGCGGTACGCGAGCCAGGCGACGAGAACGGCCGCCAGCAGGCCCGTGAGTCCCGCCAGATGCGCCTTGACCCGCACGCCGCCCAGCAGAACCAGGACGATCACGAGGGGCAGGGCCGCCACGAGGGCGGACAGGCCGAGCGAGCCGGCGACGGGTTCCAGTTCCTGGACGTACACGGGCGCCTCCCCGGATTCCGCCATGCGAAAGCGACTTCTCGCAGCCGTACCGGAATGGTCGTGTCCGCGCCAAGGAGCCGTCAATGGCCGTGCATCAGCGGGAGGAGAAGACGTGCATCAGCGGAAGGAGAAGAAATGATCCGTCAGTTGTCGGGCGAGCGCAGCACCCGCAGATGCCCGCGCCGCGCGACCTCCATCGGGTCGGCCGCACGCCCCCCGCCACCGGCTCCCGCGGCACGCTCCTGGGGCCGGGCCGCTTCACGCACCGCGTTGGCAAGCGCTTCCAGATCGTCACCGCTGGGCTGCGCGGGAGCCGAGCCGTCGAGGAGCCGGACGACCTCCCAGCCGCGCGGGGCGGTGAGGCGCTCGGAGTGCTCGGCGCACAGGTCGTAGCAGTGGGGTTCGGCGTAGGTGGCGAGCGGGCCGAGGACCGCGGTCGAGTCGGCATAGACGTACGTCAGCGTCGCGACGGCGGGACGGCCGCAGGCGGTGCGCGAACAGCGACGTACAGGGCTCACGATGTTGGACGGTACCGCACTCTTGAGCGGGCCGCGACGACTCTCCCTCAGGTCACTCCACCGTGTCGTGCTGTGAAACGCCCCACACACCTCTCCGGCCACGCTCTGCTGACCTGGGCGGACATCGCTTGCCGAGATACCGAACGATCCCCGATCCGGTCACGATCCAACACAAAGCCGTCATTTGCCTTGAGATCCACGCTCCTGGAGAGGTACGGAATCGAGCCCAACCTTGGCTGGAATGGTCATCTCACGACATGCCGTGCCGGTCGGCCCCATGCTGTCCGATATGCCGCGTGGAGCCGGGCGCGCGGAACCGGCGGGGACTACCCTTCACCAGTGATGGACGATCCCGTGACGCCCCGTGCCACCGCCCCCGGGCCCCGCCGCCGTGATCGCCACGGCCGGGGCATGCGCGGCCCGATCGCACCGCCCCAGGTACCGCTCGCCGCGAGCCGCGCCGACGCGTTCGCGGACCTGGTGCAGGACTCCGTGGAGCGGCTGGAGCGACGGTGGCCGCAGCTGGCCGACATCGACTTCCTCGTGCTTGAGGTGCCGCGGTTGGACGGGCCCGGGCGGGTCTGGAACGACGAGGCGGTTCCGCTGGGCGGCACGGTTCCGGCGCGTGAGGGCCGTCCCGCGCGGGTGGTCGTCTACCGGCGGCCGGTCGAGATCCGTACCAAGGGGCGCGATGAGCGGGCTGCGCTCGTGCACGAGGTCGTCGTCGAGCAGGTCGCCGAGTTGCTGGGGCTGACACCGGAGACGGTGGATCCGCGGTACGGGGAGGACTGAGCCGACGGGCTACCGGTGAACGCCGGGTGCTGCGGCTCGGGGCGCGTGTGCGCTGCGGGGTTCGCGAGGCGCCCGGCGTTGCGGTGCGCGGCACGCAAGCCCGCGGCCGGACGCACCCGGCCCCGGGCGCCGGCCTACTTCTGCAGCACCGACAAGTCCTCCTCCGCCTCCGGCACAGCCACCGTCCCCCGGTCGTCCGGCAGCGTCTGCACGGTGAAGCCCGGTATGCCGTCCTCCGTCGCCGCCAGCGTGCGGGCCGCGTACACCGGCCCGCCCGACAGGGGCTCCACCGTCAGCGCGTACGTGCCCTTCAGGCCGCTGGGGACCGGTGCGTCGACGTCCTGGGTCGTACCGCTCCTGATCGTGTACGTCTTCGACACCGCCGAACCGCCCTCGCTGCCCGCCGAGGCCGTGACCTTGACCTTCGCGGTGCGGCCGACGGCGGCCAGGGACAGGGTCGAGCCCTTGCCGCTGTTGTCGGCCGACGTCGCCCGCGCCCGGACCGGGCTGGTGGCCGGGATGAACGCCGTCTCCTGCTTGGCACCCTTGCCCCGCACCACCCGCAGCGCGGCGACGACCGGCACGGCCTGGTCCGTAGGCGTCAGCACCAGGGACCCCGCCTCACCGCGCGTGAGGTCGCCGAGGTCGACGGCGGTCGTCATGCCCGCCTTCACATGCACCGTCTCGTGCCCGGCGGGCGTGATCAGACCCGACGGCGAAGCGAGCCGCACCTTCAGATCCGCGTCGGCGTCACCCGGCGTGAACAGCACGAGCCGCACGGCCGTGGCGTCCTTGGGGATGCCCGGCAGCACCAGACTGCTCGCCGGGTCCGTGGAGGCGGCCAGCCAGTCGCCGCCGAGCTTGTCGTCCAGGGCCTGCACCGAGGCCCCGACCCGTCCGCTGCGGACGCTGACGTGCACGGTGAGGTTGTCCTGCTGCTCGTCGGTCAGCGTGGACAGCAGGACCGGCTCACTGGCGTGCGGCTGCACCGTGATGCCCTCCCCCACCGTGGACTTCACAGCGCCGTCCTTGCCGTACAGCTCGATGTCCACCACGGCGGCGGAGTCATCGGGGTTCGTCAGATGCACATAGTCCGTGCGGTCGGCCGCCGTACTCGCTCCCGGGAACCAGAACTCCGTGTCCGGCGCGGTGCAGTTGACGCCCTGCAGTCCCCGACCGGTCCCAGCGGCGACCTCCGTGGTCTCCTGGACGGTCCAGCCGGGCGCGAACCGCCCCTCCGCCGTACCGATCAGCGCGGGCGCGTCGCCCCCGGAGCTGTCCCCGGTGACCGGGGTGCCGGGCTCCTTGGGCTCCAGGGCGGGCTTGTCGTTCTGCTTCTCGCCTTTCCCGTCGCCCTTCCCGTCGCCCTTCCCGTCACCCGACGCGTCCCCCGCCCCGTCCGCCGACTGCTCCACCGCGGACTGGAGTTCGGCCTTGCCACCGCTCCCCGTTCCCTTCACGACAGGCGTGAACGATGTGTACGAGGTCTCGGCGAGGTCGGAGGTGCTCGGCGACGGGCACAGCAGGCTCGTGCGCTCCACGGGCAGCTGGGCGGCGGCCTTGGCCCCGGACACACCGGGGGCGTCCGGCGTGCTGAGCGCCGCGAACCCGGTGACGGCGGCGAGCGCGGTCGCGCCCGCGATGAGGGACAGGGTGGTGCGGTTCACTGCTGACTCCCGTCGGGACGCTCACTGCCGTGCGGGGGCGGCTGCTCCGGGTCGTACGTGCCGTCGTACCCCTGCTGCCCCTGCTGGTACGTCTGGTCGTACGTCCCCGGCTGGGACTGGCCGCCGTAGGCATACGGGTCGTACCGGCCGCCCTGATAAGGGTCCGCCTGGTACGGATCCGCCTGATAGGGCTGCCCGTACGCGCCCGCCGGATACTGCTGGCCGGCGCCCTGGTACGGCTCGCCGCCGTAGCCGCCGTACTCCGCACCCGCGTAACCCGCCGCCTCCCAGTCTCCGTAGCCCTGCTGCGGCACCGCCACCGGCGTCTCCTCCTGCACAGGGGCCGGGGACTCCTCGGCCCGCGCCGCCTCTTCGGCCTCCGCCTGCGCCCGCAGACGGCGGGCCCTGCGGCCCTCCCCGGCGACGGCCTGCGCCGGAACCGCCGGCTCCTCGGGCAGGTCGTCGTCGATGTCGCGGCGCCGGCCGGGCAGGGCGAGCACGACGAGGACGACGGCGAGGAAGCCCTGCGCCCACAGCCAGACGGTGTGACCGACCGGGTCGTCGTAGGTGACGTCCAGTTTCCCGCCGCTGGCGGGCAGTTCGAAGCCCTGGGCCCAGCCGTCGACCGTGGTGGGGGTGAGCGGCTTGCCGTCCAGGGTGGCCGTCCAGCCCTCGGCGGCGGAGTCGGCAAGGCGCAGCACGCGCCCATCGGAGCCGGCGGGGATCGTGGTGTGGATCTCGACGGGCCCGGCGGCGACGGCCTGCGGCTCACCAGCCCCGGAGCCGGTCCTCGAAGCCGAACCGGAAGCGGAATCCGAACCCGCCACAATGGTCGCCCGGGCGACCTCCTGGTCCACCCGCCACAACGCGCTGCCGTCCTGCTGGCTGAGCCGGCTCAGTCCGGGCGTGGCGTCCAGAACCCGGGTCACCTGGCGGGGCGCGCCCTTGTGGACGAGGACATAGCGCACGGCGAAGCCGCCGAGCTGGTCGGCCTGGTCGGCGCCGGAGCCGGCGACGAGGTTGGCGACCACCTTGTCGAGCTTGGCGTTCTCGCCGTCCACCGCGGCGAGTTCACCGTCCCCCATCCGCGCCCCGGAGCCGCGCACCAGCATGTAGCCGACATGGGCGGTGGAGTCGCTGTCGAGGACGAGCGTGCGGGCCTGGTCCTGGGTGCCGCTCTCCTCGGCGACGAAGGCGGGCACCTGGGTCGGGTCGCGGCGCTCCAGCGGCCCGTCGGCGCCACGGATCATCCAGCCCGCGGCGACGAGCAGCGGGCCCGCGGCCGAGGAGAAGGCGATCAGCGCGGCCACCGGCTGGCGCCAGCCGAAGCTCTGCTCGGCCACGCGCGCGCGTGCCCCGTCGGCGCCGAGGGCGGCGGCGCACAGCAGGGCGATGCCGTAGACGAGGGTCGCGGGCCCGGCCCAGGTCGAGTTGTTGGACAGGACGGCGAAGACGAGGCCCACCAGGGTCACCGCCCAGGCCGTCCAGATCTCCGTCTGCCGATCGGAGCGCAGCAGGGCGGCGAGCGCGGCCAGCACGATGCCGATGAGCATCAGCCCGCTGACCGTCCCGGGGCCGCCGGGGCTCGCGCCGAGCAGGTCGAGGGCGGAGGCGGCCGAGGAGCCGTACGCCAGCCCGGCCTCGTCGAAGAAGCCGAACGGGAGCAGCGTGAGCGACCAGGGCGCCAGGATCAGCAGCGGCGTGCCCAGCTGGGCCAGGAAGCGCAGGCCGTAGGCGGTGATGTCGGCGCGGCGCAGGGCCAGCACCCCGATCCCCAGGACCAGTGCGACGGGCCACACGATCGGCGTGAACGCGGTGGTGATCGTCAGCAGCAGCGCATAGGCCCAGGTGGCACGCCAACTGCCGCGCGCGCCCGAGGCGGTCGCGAGTCCGCTTGCCGCGATGCCCGCGCGGGCGAGGAGCGGCAGCAGCACGGCCAGCACGGCGGTGCCGATACGGCCGCCGGCGAGCGCGCCGGTGGCGGCGGGCAGGAAGGCGTAGACGACGGCCGCCCACGCGCGCAGGAGGCGGGAGGTGACCAGCGGGCGGGAGGCGAAGTACGCGGTGAAGCCGGCCAGCGGCACCGAGCAGACCAGCAGGACCGTGACGGCGAGCCCGGTCGAGCCGAGCAGCAGGGAGGCCAGCATGGCCACGATCGCGAGGTACGGCGGGGCGGAGGCGGTGCCCCCGGCCCCCACGGCGTGCCAGGAGTCCAGATAGCGCGACCACAGGTCACCGGCGTCGGCCGGGGCGGGCAGCAGGGCGCCGCCCGCGAGCGCGCCGCCGCCGAGGAGCCCGCGGCAGGCGACCAGGGAGACGAGCAGGAGCACCAGGAAGAGCACCGGGCCGGGCTTGCGGGCGATGCGCTTGAGGCGGGCGAACTGCTCGATCTCCAGGAAGTCCGCGTCGTCGCCGCCGGGCCCGGACTCGACCGCGCCGCCGTGCCGTCCCGCACCGGAGGCCACTTCGGGGTCGGAGCGGCCGACGAGGTTGCTCGCGACCTGTTCGACGGTGACGCGGATGGTCGCGCCGGGCGGCGGGAACAGCGCCCGCAGTTCGCCCTTGTCGATCTGCGGGCGGCCCCGGCTGCGCCGCCCCGCGATGATCCGCTCGGGCCGCAGCAGCACGCTCAGCAGGCCCCGGATCTCGTCGACGGCCTGTCCGGGGACCTTGCCGACGAGGTAGGCGAGGGTCCTCAGCAGCGTGCCGAGCACGATCCGCAGCAGCACCCAGGGCAGCACGGCCGTACGCGTGTTGACGAGCAGGGTGTAGACGGCGCCGGCCTTGTCGACCTTGTGCGGGGAGGCGGTGGTGCGGCCCGCGCAGTCGACGGTGCGGCGCTCACGGGAGGCCGCCTCGGCGTGGCGTACGACCGCTTCGGGGGCGGCGAGGACGCGGTACCCGGCGGCGTGCGCGCGCCAGCACAGGTCGACGTCGTCCCGCATCAGGGGCAGTCGCCGGTCGAAGCCGCCGAGCTGTTCGAAGACGTCGCGCCGGACCAGCATGCCGGCGGTGGACACCGAGAGCACCGGCCGGACGTGGTCGTGCTGGCCCTGGTCCTGTTCGCGGCGGTCCAGGCCGGTCCAGCGGCGGCCGGAGTTGGCGATGGTGACGCCGACCTCCAGCAGCTGCCGGCGGTCGTACCAGCCGCGGAGCTTGGGGCCGACGGCGGCCACGTCGTCACGCCCCAGCTCGTACTCATTCTCGACGACACGCAGCAGCTGGGCGAGGGCGTCGGGTTCGGGGGCGCTGTCGTCGTGCAGCAGCCACAACCACTGCACCGGCTCCCCGTGCGGGAGCTCGGGCATGTCGTAGGCGTCGTCGCGCCACGTGCGCGTGACGGGGTCCCAGCCGCTCGGGCGCTTCAGGTACGGCAGCTCGTCCGGGGTGAGGACCGGGGCGGTGCGGTTGGCCTCCTCGACGGCCTGGCCGAAGCCGGTGCGCCGGGCCAGGTGCAGCACGCGGTCGTCGCCGAGGGCTTCGGTGACCAGCCGGGCGGAGTCGTCCGCGCTGCCGGTGTCGGCCGCCATGACGTACTGAACGGGGCGCTCCTGGCCGAGCAGCCCGGCGAGCGCGTCGGGCAGCCAGCGGGCGCCGTCGTGGGAGACGAGGACCGCGGTCACCACATGACGCGGGAACTCAGGTGTGGCAGCTGTGTCGTGATGGGCTGCCGTGTGGCTGTGCACGGACATCGAGGTACGGGCCCCGGTTCGGTGGACTGTGGTGGACGCCTGTGCCCGCGGGGGGCAGCGGGGCGTCTCGGACGAGCGACCACACTATCGGCTGCCCAACACGGCGGCCCGCCGCCTGTGGACAACCACCGGCGACGGGCCGTACGCGCGTCAGTCCGTGCCTCGTCAGCCCGTGCCGACGTCGGTCCGTGCCGACGTCCGTCGTGCCGTTCGGTTTCGGACGTTCAGACGGCGGCCTTCTTCAGCCGGCGGCGTTCCCGCTCGGACAGGCCGCCCCAGATGCCGAAGCGCTCGTCGTTGGCGAGGGCGTACTCAAGGCACTCGGAGCGGACTTCACAGGCAAGGCAGACCTTCTTGGCCTCACGGGTGGAACCGCCCTTCTCGGGAAAGAAGGACTCGGGGTCGGTCTGGGCGCACAGCGCGCGCTCCTGCCAGCCGAGTTCCTCGTCCGCGTCGTCGACCAGCAGTTGCTGCACCAGCTCGGTCATGTGCGCCCCTCGTCAGTCTTTCGCGTCCCCGTGATGTTGCCGTTACCGATCGCGGCTGAACGACACGAGTGAAATTACAAGTGTGCTGCTCCGGGCGAGTCAAGCCGAGATCTGCTATTGAGCCCCTTATTCACTCTGCGGAACCAAGCCCGTGCGGAAAGTGTTCAAATCACCCTAAACCTTGACACACGGACGAGGCCCGGGAGGGCCGTCGGCCCCGCACAGAGCCTGTACGGAAAAGGACGCCCGGCAGTTCGATCTCGTTGCGGCACGCGCTCCGAAGCGAACCGGATCACAGTCGGATCACAGGAACGCAACGACGCTCGTGCGCCCGGTGGCACGCCATGTGTCCCGGAAACCGGCTGCACAAACCTTTCACCTAAAAGACCAACCGGATGAGGTGAACCATGTCCCACATACCGGGCGTCGAGTTGACAGTGAAGGTGTGAACCGGTGTCCTTGTGGGCATGCTCGCGAACTTGGCACTCACCACGACCCGCACCGCCGGGTCCCGCGGTGCTGCCCGCGCTCGCTGTAGCTGTTGCTGTCCCAGCTGTTGAGCCCAACGCGCTCCGGCTGCTCCTGAGTCCACGCGACTCGGCTGCTTGTTCCCCGCGCCCGCACCAGGGCACCCCCGTCTCCCGCGACCCGGGCGGACGGCCAGCGACACCCAGCCATCCCCCACACTCTTCCGCCGAGGAACCACCGCACCCCATGAACAGCGACAGCGACCTGCAGATCGCCGGCGACATCCTTGAAGTCCCGCACCTCCTCCAAGCCCCGCGCGAGCACCCGGCCACCGTCGCCGAGTTCGCCGGTCTGGCCCGCTCCATCGCCGCCGACCGCTCCCAGTGGGAGCACCTCGTCCAGTACGACGCCACGACGCGCTGGTACCACCGGCTGCGCACCGGCCCGGGCTACGAGGTCTGGCTGCTGTCCTGGGTGCCCGGACAGGGCAGCGGGCTGCACGACCACGGCCGCTCCTCCGGCGTGCTGACCGTCCTCGACGGCACCCTGACCGAGCGCACCGAGCGGGGCACACGCGCCCTGGGCGCCGGCGCGCAGCGGGTGTTCGCGCCGGGGTACGTGCACGAGGTGGTCAACGACGCGCTGGAACCGGCGGTCAGCCTGCACATCTACTACCCGGGGCTGACCGAGATGCCGATGCACTCGGCGCACTCGGCCCGGTGCACGCCCGCACCCGCCGACGTGACTGCCTGACGCGCTGTCGTACCCGCCTGCAAGACTGCTCTCATGCGCATTGTGGTTCTGGCAGGCGGCATCGGTGGTGCCCGGTTCCTGCGCGGTCTGAAGCGGGCCGTGCCGGACGCGGACATCACGGTCATCGGCAACACCGGGGACGACATCCACCTCTTCGGGCTGAAGGTCTGCCCGGACCTCGACACGGTGATGTACACGCTCGGCGGCGGCATCAACGAGGAGCAGGGCTGGGGCCGGGCCGACGAGACCTTCCACCTCAAGGAGGAGCTCGCGGCCTACGGCCTGGGGCCCGAGTGGTTCGGGCTGGGCGACCGGGACTTCGCCACGCACATCGTGCGGACGCAGATGATCGGCGCCGGATACCCCCTCAGCGCGGTCACGGAGGCGCTGTGCGACCGCTGGAAGCCCGGCGTACGTCTCATCCCGATGACCGACGACCGCGTGGAGACCCATGTGGCCGTCGAGGTGGACGGCGAGCGCAAGGCCGTCCACTTCCAGGAGTACTGGGTACGGCTGCGGGCCTCGGTCCCCGCCCAGGCGGTCGTCCCCGTGGGCGCCGAGCAGGCGAAGCCGGCGCCCGGCGTCCTGGAGTCGATCGCGGAGGCGGACGTCGTCCTCTTCCCGCCCTCCAACCCGGTCGTCTCCGTCGGCACGATCCTCGCCGTGCCGGGCATCCGCGAGGCGATCGCCGACGCCGGCGTGCCGGTGGTCGGTCTGTCCCCCATCGTCGGGGACGCACCCGTGCGGGGCATGGCCGACAAGGTGCTGGCGGCGGTCGGCGTGGAGTCCACGGCGGCGGCGGTGGCCGAGCACTACGGCTCGGGACTGCTGGACGGCTGGCTCGTCGACACGGTGGACGCGGCCTCGGTCGAACGGATCGAGGCGGCGGGGATCCGCTGCAGGGCCGTCCCGCTGATGATGACCGACGTCGACGCGGCCGCGCAGATGGCCAGGGAGGCGCTGACGCTGGCGGAGGAGGTCCGGGCGTCATGAGAGGGGCACCCAGTGACGGCTACCGGGTGTGGGCCGTGTCCGGCATCCCGGAGGTGCAGCCGAGTGACGACCTGGCCAAACTGATCGCGTCCGCCGAACCCGGGCTGGCCGACGGGGACGTCCTGCTCGTCACGTCGAAGATCGTCTCCAAGGCGGAAGGAAGGGTCGTCGAGGCGACCGACCGCGAGGCCGCGATCGACGCGGAAACCGTACGGGTCGTGGCCCGCCGCGGTCCCCTCCGCATCGTCGAGAACCGGCAGGGCCTGATCATGGCGGCCGCCGGCGTCGACGCCTCCAACACGCCGTCGGGAACGGTCCTGCTGCTCCCCGAGAACCCCGACGCATCCGCACGCACGATCCGCGACGGCCTGCGCGACGCTCTCGGCGTCAACGTCGGAGTGATCGTCACTGACACCTTCGGGCGGCCCTGGCGCGCGGGGCTCACGGATGTCGCGATCGGCGCCGCCGGGGTGCGCGTGCTGGACGATCTGCGCGGGGGCACGGACGCGTACGGCAATCAGCTCAGCGCCACCGTCGTCGCCACGGCGGACGAACTGGCCGCCGCGGGTGACCTGGTGAAGGGCAAGGCCGCCGGGCTGCCCGTCGCCGTGGTGCGCGGGCTGCCGCACCTGGTGGCGGAGGACCACGGAGAGGGGGCGCGGGCCATGGTGCGCGGCGCGCGCGACGACATGTTCCGGCTGGGCACCTCGGAGGCCATACGGCAGGCGGTCACCCAGCGCCGCACGATCCGCGCGTTCACGGACGAGCCGGTCGATCCGGGGGCCGTACGCCGGGCGGTGGCGGCAGCGGTCACAGCACCGGCACCGCACCACACCACCCCCTGGCGCTTCGTACTCCTGGAGTCGGAGGAGTCGCGGACGCGGCTGCTGGACGCGATGCGGGACGCCTGGATCGCGGACCTCCGCCGCGACGGCAAGAGCGAGGACTCCATCGCCAAGCGGACACGACGCGGGGACGTCCTGCGCAACGCGCCGTACCTGGTGGTCCCCTGCCTGGTCATGGACGGTTCGCACACCTACGGCGACCCGCGGCGTGACGGGGCCGAGCGGGAGATGTTCGTGGTCGCCGCCGGGGCGGGCGTGCAGAACCTGCTGGTCGCGCTGGCCGGGGAGCGGCTCGGTTCCGCATGGGTGTCGTCGACGATGTTCTGCCGGGACGTGGTGCGCGAGGTGCTGGGCCTACCGCAGGACTGGGACCCGATGGGGGCCGTGGCGGTCGGCCACCCCGCGGAGGATCCCCGGCCGCGGCCGGAGCGGGATGCGGGGGCGTTCATCGAGGTGCGCTGACACGGGCTTACGCTTCACAGGTCGGCCATAGGGCTCCGCTTCTCTTCCTGGGACTTCACTCGTGGCAGGACGTTTCGCCCCTCGGCCCACTCGTACGACGGTGCGTGGTGGGCATGTCGCCGTGCCCCCGGGTGTGCCGCGGCAGGCGGCGGCACCGGCGCGGGTACGGAGGTGGGTGCCGGAAGGTCCGCTCGACCTCGGTCTGGTGCTCGGACCGCTCAGGCGCGGCCCCGCCGACCCGACGTTCCGGGCGACGCCGGACGGGTCCGTGTGGCGGGCCACCCGAACGCCGGCCGGGCCGGGAACGCTGCGGGTGTCCGCGTGCGGCGGTGAGGTGCGCGGGGAGGCGTGGGGGCCGGGGGCGGACTGGCTGCTGGAGCGGTTGCCGGAGTTGCTGGGCGCCGCGGACGACCCGTCGGCGTTCGCGCCGCGGCACCGGTTGCTGGCGCTGACCCGGCACCGGCGGCCGGGCCTGCGGCTGACGCGCACCGGTCTGGTCCTGGAGTCGCTGATTCCGTCGATCTTGGAGCAGAAGGTCACGACGGATGAGGCGTACCGGGCGTGGCGGCTGCTCGTACGGAAGTACGGGGACCCGGCGCCGGGGCCGGCGCCCGGGCGGATGTACGTCATGCCGGCCCCGCGGACGTGGGCGCTGATCCCTTCCTGGGAGTGGCACCGGGCCGGGGTCGACAACAAGCGGGCGTCGACGATTCTGCGGGCCGTACGGGTCGCTGCGCGGCTGGAGGAGGCCGTGGGGATGGAGCCGGCGGCCGCGCAGGCGCGGTTGCAGGTCGTGCCGGGGATCGGGCCGTGGACCTCGGCGGAGGTGGTGCAGCGCAGTCATGGGGCGCCGGATGCGGTGACCGTCGGGGACCTGCATCTGCCGGGGATCGTGGGGTGGGCGTTGGCCGGGGACCGGTCCGCGGACGACTCGGTCATGCTGCGGTTGCTGGAGCCGTATGCCGGGCAGCGGCATCGGGCGGCTCGGTTGATCCTGCTGAGCGGGCGGGTGCCGCCGCGGCGCGCTCCGCGGATGGCGCGGGGGGATATCGGGCGGTTGTGAGGCGGCGGGGCTGCGGTTCGGGGTGGGTGCGTGGTCCTGTGTGCCCGGCGTTGGACCGGCACCCCGGGTGCCACGCGCGGCATCGAGCGCGCACCCCCGCCCACCCGCACCCGCCCACGGCGAGAAGGGGCCGTGTCGGGGGGTGTCCGCCCGCAGCGGCCGGCGTCCATCACCCTCCACCTCCGTAGGAGACAGCCCCGCCGGACCGAGGACGGACACCCCCCGGCGCGGCCCCGACCCACCCAACGCACCGTAGGCGCAACGCGCACCCCCACCCACCCCGCGCGCTACTGGTCCGAAGAGAACCGCACCGCCCCCGCCGGGATCCGGGCGTCGCACCACACCCGGGCGCCCTCCCGCAGTTCGTTGTCGGCGCCGATGACCGCGCCGTCACCGATGACCGTGCCGGTGAGGACGGAGCGTTCGCCGATGCGGGCGCGGGTGCCGATGAGGGAGTCGGTGATGACGGCGCCGGGCTCGATGACGGCGCCCGGCAGGATCGTGCTGCCGAAGACCCGCGCGCCCTCCGCCACGAACGCCCCTTCCCCGACGACCGTCCCGCCCGTCAGCTTCGCGTCAGGGGCGACCGTCGCCGTCGGGAGGACCAGCCGGTCGCCGCAGCGTCCCGGCACCGCCGGGGACGGGGCGCGGCCCAGGACCAGATCCGCCGAGCCCCGGACGAACGCCGCCGGCGTACCGAGGTCCAGCCAGTACGTCGAGTCGACCATGCCCTGGAGGTGGGCTCCGGCCGCGAGGAGGTCCGGGAACGTCTCCCGCTCCACCGACACCGGGCGGCCCGCCGGGATCGTGTCGATGACCGAGCGGCGGAACACGTACGCCCCCGCGTTGATCTGGTCGGTGACCATCTCCTCCGGGGTCTGCGGCTTCTCCAGGAACGCCAGGACCCGGCCCGACTCGTCCGTGGGGACCAGCCCGTACGCCCGAGGGTCCGTCACCTTCGTCAGGTGCAACGAGATGTCCGCGCCGGTCTCTTCGTGGGTGCGGACCAGCGCCCTGATGTCCAGCCCCGTCAGGATGTCCCCGTTGAAGACCAGCACCGGGTCGTCCGGCCCCGAGTGCAGCCGCGAGGCGACGTTGCGTATCGCGCCGCCCGTGCCCAGCGGCTCCTCCTCCGTCACGTACTCCAGATGAAGGCCGAGCGAGGAGCCGTCGCCGAAGTACGGCTCGAAGACCTCGGCGAGGTAGGAGGTGGCCAGGACGATGTGCTCGACGCCCGCCGCTCTCGCTCTCGCCAGCTGGTGCGTGAGGAACGGCACCCCCGCCGCCCGGACCATGGGCTTGGGCGTGTGCACCGTGAGCGGGCGCAACCGGGTGCCCTTGCCGCCGACCAGAAGGATCGCTTCTGTCACCTGTCGTCTCTGCTTCCTGCCGGGACCGGCCGAACTGCCTTTCGACCGGCCAGTGTATGCAGACCGTTCCAGACCGTTCCGTGGCGCCTTCGATGGTTCGACGGCCGTGTGGCGCCCTGCCCCCCTCGCCCCTGACGGCGGCAATGTGCCTCCCCGTCAACGCCCCTGGTATCGGGCGGCCGTCGAGCGCGCCGCGCCGAGTTTGCGGTAGAGCTGGCCACCGGGACAGCTCGTGGCAAATCCGTCCCGGTGGCCGGAGATCACATTCAGTCGCGCCTTCCTGCCTTTTCGGTAGAGATTGCCACCACCGGACTTCAGGTATGTCTTCCCGCGCGGATTCACTCCGTAGAGCCCGAGCTTCCACGCGCTCAGCCGGGCGACGGCCTTGACCGCGGCGGAGCTGGGTTTGCGGGCGTCGTAGCTGCCCAGAACGGCGATCCCCATGCTGTGGGAGTTGAACCCGCGGGTGTGGGCGCCCAGGACCGGCTTCGCCACGCCCCCGGCCCGGCCCTCGTAGATCTTTCCGCACTTGTCGACGACGAAGTTGTAGCCGATGTCCCGCCAGCCCATGCTCCTGACGTGGTAGCGGTAGATACCGCGGATGAGCGACGGGGCCTGGGAGCAGCCGTAGGTGCCGCCGGAGGCGGTGTGGTGCACGAACGCCGCCTTGACCTTCTTCGTGTAGGCGAACTTCTTCTCGCGCAGCGTCTCGTTCGCCCCCCAGCCACGGCGCGTGACGATGCGGGGGCGAGGGCCGATGTACGGCTTGGCCAGCTGCTGCTCCGTCAGTTCACCGGCACGCAGGACGAACAGTTCGCTCTCGGTCTCCGCGCGGTTCAGCTCGCGGATCTCGGTGGCGCCGAGCGGTGCCAGGTCGGCGTTGACGGCGGAGGCGGCGATGGCCTCGGTCGACTCGGAGCTGAGGGAGCCTCCTGTGCGGGGAACGTCCGTAGAGGTGCCCGGCGGCGCGGTGTCCCCGCCCGGGTCGACGAGTTCGAGGCGCATGCCGGTGGGGAGCGGGGGTGCGGCCGGCGGGGTCGGCCGGCTCGGGTGGGGCTGCTCCGTACGGCCGCCGCCGTCCGAAGCGGTGCCCGAGCCCGAACCCGCATCGGAACCCGAGCTGGAGTCCGGCTTCGGCTCCGCGTGCCGACCCGGATCCGCCGCCGCGCGGACACGGACCTCCACCCCGTCCGAGTCGCCGACCCACAGGGGAGCCGTGGCGCCGCGTACGCGGGCCGAGGTGTGTTCGGGGGTGCCCGGGTCGGCCGCGTGTTCGATGTTGTGCGGCTCGATGTCCTGCCAGCCGGACCATGTGTGGGTGTTGGCGGCGCGGACGCGGACCTGGACGCGGCCGCGCAGTTCGGCGTCCGGGTCGTTCCAGACGACCCCGACGAGGGAGAAGCGCGGTACGGAGCGGGGGCGCAGGCCCTGTTCGGCGGCGCCGTGGGCGCGGTCGCGGGCCAGGGGTTGCAGGGGCAGGGACCGGGTGTTGCCGGGGACGCGGGGCTCGGCCGCCGGCCCCGCGGCCGGGGCCACGGGCGCATGCGGCGCCGGTCTCGCCTTCGTGGCCGCTTCCGCGGTCGGGGCCGGTCTCGCGTGCGCCGCGAGAGCGGGCGGGAGGAGCGGGAGGGCGAGAGCGGCCGCGCACGTTACGCCGATTGAGGAAGCAAGGAATCCACGCATGCCCCTGATCGTGAACATAACCGTTCAAACCTGTCCATTCGGGAGTTGACGGGCCGTCGGGTCCGTACGCCCGATCCGGTGGCCCGGCCGGTGGGTGCGCGGGCACGTGTCCGCGTACGCTTGCGTGGGTGAACGCCAGCGACCGTACCCCTGCCGACCTGCTGAGTTCCGCGCTCGCCGCGGACCCCGGACGTCCCCTGGTGACCTTCTACGACGACGCCACCGGTGAACGGGTCGAACTGTCCGTGGCCACCTTCGCCAATTGGGTGGCCAAGACCGCGAACCTGCTGCAGGACGAGTTGTCCGCCGAGCCCGGGGACCGGGTGGCGCTGCTGTTGCCCGCGCACTGGCAGACGGCGGTGTGGCTGCTGGCGTGCGCGTCGGTGGGTGTGGTCGCGGACATGGCGGGGGATCCGGGGGCGGCGGACCTCGTGGTGAGCGGTCCGGACACGCTGGAGGCGGCGCGGGCGTGTTCCGGGGCGCGGGTGGCGTTGGCGCTGCGGCCGCTCGGGGGGCGGTTTCCGCAGCCGCCGGAGGGCTTCGCCGACTATGCCGTGGAGGTGCCGGGGCAGGGGGACCGGTTCGTGCCGTACGTACCGGTCGATCCCGAGGAGCCCGCGCTGATCGTGGCGGGGCGGGAGTTCACCGGGGCCGAGGTGGTCGAGCGGGCTCGGGCGGAGGCGTCGGGGCTGGGGCTCACGGGGCCGGGGTCCCGGATTCTGTCCGGGTTGCCGTACGACACGTGGGAGGGGGTCAACGCCGGGTTGTACGGGCCGTTGGCCACCGGGGGGTCGGTGGTGCTGTGCCGGCATCTGGAGCGGCTGGACGGGGCGGCGCTGGACAAGCGGATCGAGTCGGAGCGGGTTACGGCGACGGCGAGGTAAGGGGCGGGGCTGTGGGTTGAGCTGCGGGTGGGGTGCGTTTGCCGGGCACCCGGCCGGGGTTGCGCAGCCCGGCACGACGGGGTGCTTCCCCCAAGCTCTTCGAGCAGAGGACCCCCAGCCGCCCACCCGTGCCGCCCCAGCGACACGCACGCCCCCGCGGCTTCGCGGGACGACCGCCCCCATCCACCCCTCCCCCTCCGCCCGTCCCCCATTCGGCCCCCCTCCACCCACCCCCCACCCCTCACTCACGGCATCGTCGTAAGGGCAGCACGCACGAGGCACCCGTACGGCGCGAGGGGGTGGGCACACGTGAGCGACAGCGCAGAACCGGGCTCCGGAGGGACGCTGATGCGTCGGCGGCGCTGGCTGCGGCGTTCGGGGTTCGTGGTGGCGTTCGTGGCCGTCGGCGCCGCGGGGGCCGGGTGGGCGCTGTACACGAAGCTGAACGGGAACATCACGGCGGACGAGGCGGCCGCGGCGGAACTCGCCCGTTACGAGAAGGAACGGCCCACCACGCTGGCCCGCGGTGCGCAGAACATCCTGCTGATCGGGTCGGACACGCGGTCGGGGGACGGCAACGCCCGTTACGGGCGGGACGAGGGGACCGAGCGGTCGGACACCACCATCCTGCTGCACCTGTCCGCGGGCCGGCGCAGCGCCACCGCCGTGTCCATCCCCCGCGACCTGATGGTGGACGTGCCCGGCTGCCGCCGCCGGGACGGCTCCCGCTCCGAGCCGACGTTCGCGATGTTCAACCACGCCTTTCAGGTGGGCGGTTCGGCGTGCACCATCCGGACGGTCGAGAAGCTCACGAACATCCGCGTCGACCATCACATCGTCGTCGACTTCCACGGATTCAAGGAGATGGTCGACGCGGTCGACGGCGTCGAGGTCTGCCTGAAGAAGCCGATCGACGACAAGGCAGCGAAGCTGCGGCTCCCCGCGGGCCGGGTGACGCTCGACGGCGAGCAGGCCCTCGGCTACGTCCGCGCCCGCAAGTCCCTGGGAGACGGCAGCGACACCGACCGGATGGAACGGCAGCAGCGGTTCCTGGGGGCTCTGGTCAACAAGGTGCAGAGCAATGACGTGCTGCTGAATCCGGTAAAGCTGTATCCCGTGCTGGACGCGGCCACGTCTTCCCTCATGACCGACCCGGATCTGGCGAGTCTGCGCGGCTTGTACGACCTCGTGCGCGGGCTGCGCGAGATTCCCACGGAACGTGTGCAGTTCCTGACCGTTCCGCGGGAGTCGTACGTCTACAACGCCAATCGCGACCAACTCGTGGAACCGGAGGCGGAGAAGCTGTTCGAGCGGCTGCGCCGGGACGCGCCGGTGGTGGTCGCGAGAGAAGTTCCGCGGGATTCCGGGACGGAAAGCCCCAATACGGCGGCCGGCAGCTCCGAAGGCGCGCACGAAGAGCCGTACGGCGAGCCGTCCGATTACGGCGCGTACGGTTCTGACAACGGAAAGTCCGGTGAATTGCGGGCCGATGAGCCCGGCGTCACCGATTCCCCCGCGCCCACGTTCCGCGGGAACACGGCCGCCGAGGACACCTGTAGGTAAAGGACCCGCCAAGGCAGCGTACTTTTGCCCATGGAAATGGGCGAATTGCCCAGTTGTATGGACGTGGAATTTGTCACCGACGCTGCTGGACGATGAAGTGGGCGGTTAGTGTGAGCGATCCGGTGTGCCCGACCGTGAGGTCTGTCCTGGGTCGCGCACTGTGACCGAGACCCGAGCGCCTTGGAGGGGGAAGGCGCCGCGTGGCCCCGACGGAGGATCGGACAACCGTGGACGCGCAAGGCCGTGGGCGGGCGGACAACATCGACCCCGCAGACCAGTGGGTACTCAATCCGAACACCGGCGAATACGAACTGCGACTGAGCCCTTCCGCACCGCAGTCGGCCGTCCCCAGTCCGCGCAGACCGCCCGCCCCCGAGGGACGCGGCCCGGTGCACAACCGGACCGCGGCCCCGGGCCGGGACACGCCCGGCCGTGACATGCCCGGCCGTGAGGTCCCGCCGCCGCGCAGGCGGCGCGGCGCGCCTCCCGAGCCGCTGCCCGGGCGGCGCGGTCGCCGGCCGGCGAAGAAGGCGAAGACCAAGAAGGTCCTGCTGTGGACCGGCGGGGTGATGGCGTTCGTCCTGGTCGCCGGAGCGGGCGCCGCATACCTCTACATCGAGCACCTCAACGACAACATCACCTCCGTCGCCGACGACGGCGCGAGCACCGGTGGCTTCCAGAAGGACAAGGCGATCAACATACTGTTGATCGGCACGGACAAGCGCACCGGCAAGGGCAACGAGGGGTACGGCGACTCCGGCAGCGTCGGGCACGCCGACACCACGATCCTGCTGCACGTCTCGAAGGACCGTACGAACGCGACCGCGCTCAGCATCCCGCGCGACCTGATCGTGGACGTCCCCGACTGCCCGACGACGCAGGAGGACGGCAGCCAGAAGGTCATCCCGGGAACGCAGGACGTCCGCTTCAACACGAGCCTCGGCCAGGACGGCCGTACGCCCAGCTGCACCATGCGGACCGTGACGGAGCTGACCGGGGTCAAGCCCGACAACTTCATGGTGGCCGACTTCAACGCGGTCAAGACGCTGACCTCGGCGGTCGGCGGGGTCGACGTCTGTCTCGCCAAGGACATCAAGGACCCGGACTCGCACCTGGACCTGAAGAAGGGCACGCAGCACATCTCGGGCGAGACGGCGCTGGCGTTCGTCCGCACCCGGCACGCCGTCGGTTTCGGCGGCGACCTGAGCCGGATCTCGCTGCAGCAGCAGTTCCTGAGCGCGCTGATGCGCAAGCTGAAGTCGAACGACACGCTCTCCAGCCCGTCGAAGATGCTGAAGCTGGCCGAGGCGGGCACCAAGGCGCTGACCGTCGACTCCCAGCTGGACAGCATCGGCAAGCTGAAGGACCTCGGGATGGAGCTGGGCAAGCTCGACACCAAGAACCTGACGTTCACGACGGTTCCGGTGATCGACAACCCGGCGGAGAAGGTCAAGGCGACGGTCGTCCTCAACGAGTCGACGGCTCCCGAGGTCTTCGACATGATCAAGAACGACATCTCGTTCACCGAGGTCAAGCAGAAGAAGAAACAGGAGGCTGCCGCCGTCGCCGCCCGTCTGAAGGGCACCAAGGCCGCGGCCTCCGAGGTACGGGTGCGGATCCTCAACGGCGGTGCTCCGGCCGGCAGCGCACAGGAAACTCTCACGTGGCTGCAGAACGACGAGGGCGTGACCAAGTCCGAGAACGGCGGCAACGCGCCCAGGACGCTGAGCAGGACGACGCTGGAGTACGCCCCCGACCAGGCCGACCAGGCACGCCGGCTCGCCGACATCCTGGGTCTGTCCGGCTCCGCGATGAAGCCCGGCGAGAGCGTGACCAACTCGCAGGGTCTGCCCACGATGACGCTGACCCTGGGCGAGGACTTCAAGGGCGCCGGAGTGAAACTCAACGGCTCTTCCGGTAAGGCACCGGAGGGGGTTCAGAAGTCGACGGCCGACAAGGTCGAGTGCGCCAAGTGACCTGACGGGCCCGTCGTACGTCTTCCTGGGCGTAGGACGGGCCCGTCGATGGCGTGAGGGTGGGGAGAAGCAGGGGACATGACGCAGAGCAGTGTGCAGGGGGACGGGACGCTTCAGCGCGTCCGGCACCGTCATGGTGCGGGCCACCAGGGCGAGGGGGGCGCTCAGGAGGGGGACGGCGGGGGCAGAGGGGGCGGCAGACGCGGGCGGCGTCCGAGACGCAAGCACCGGGTGCTCCGGTGGTCCGCGACGACCGTCGCCGTGCTGATACTCGGCACGGCCGGCGCCGGATACCTCTACTACCAGCACCTGAACGGCAACATCCAGAAGGGCCAGCGCAGCAGCGGCGACTCCAAGGCGAAGAAGGCGGAGCCGAACGCCGCGGGGCAGACGCCCCTGAACATCCTGCTCATCGGGTCGGACAGCCGTAACTCCGACGAGAACGTGAAGCTGGGCGGCAGCAGGGACTCGCGCGGAACCCCTCCGCGGGGCGACGTGCAGATGCTCATCCACCTGGCAGCGGACCGCAAGAGCGCCGCGGTGGTGAGCATCCCGCGCGACACCCGGGTCGACATCCCCGAGTGCACCGATCCGGCGACGGACAGGAGGTACCCGGCGACCAACGACATCATCAACGCCTCGCTGGCCCGTGGCGGCGCCGGCTGCACCCTCGCCACCTGGGAGAACCTCACCGGGATCTACATCGACCACTGGATGACGATCGACTTCGCGGGCGTGGTGCGGATGGCGGACGCCATCGGCGGTGTCGAGGTCTGCGTGAACCAGAACGTGTGGGACCGCCCGCTGCCCGGTGTGCCCGGCGGCTCCGGCCTGAAGATGAAGGCCGGCACGCGGAAGGTCGAGGGCGAGCAGGCGCTGCAGTGGCTGCGCACCCGCCACGCCTGGGGCAGTGACCTGCTGCGGGCCAGGGCCCAGCACATGTACATGAACTCGATGATCCGCACGCTCAGGCAGCAGAACGTCTTCACCGACAGCGGCCGGCTGACGGACCTGGCCGAGGCGGCCACGAAGTCGCTGAAGGTGTCGGAGGAGATCGGCACGGTCAAGAAGCTGTACCACCTGGGCATGCAGCTCAAGACGGTGCCGACGGACCGCATCACCATGACGACGCTGCCCACCGTCGAGGACCCGCAGGACCGCAACCACCTGGTCGCGGACGGCGCCCGTGCCGAGAAGGTGTGGGAGATGCTCCGCGACGACGTGCCCTTCGACGACAACGGCAAGGACGACGACTCGGGCGCGAAGAAGAAGACCAGCGGCGAGGAGAAGACCTCCGCCGACCCCGCCGCGGCGGACGACGAGATCGGCGTCCTGGTGCAGAACGCCACCCAGACCTCCACGCTCGCCCCGGTCGGCGGCCGCGCGGGCGTGATCGCGCAGGCGCTCGTGGCGAAGGGCTTCACGAAGGCGACGAAGGACACCTCGGCGCCGCTCGCCGTGGACCGGACCGTGGTGCGCTACCCGAGCGCCGAGCTGGAGGGCGACGCCCAGGCGGTCGCCAAGGCCCTCGGCATCCCGGCGGGTTCGGTGAAGCGGTCGACCGACGTCTCCGGCGTCACGGTCGTCGTGGGCGCCGACTGGCGTACGGGCACGGCCTATCCGAAGCAGTCGGCGCCGAAGGCGGGGGATCTGCCGGGCAACGCCGACGCCCTCAACGGCTCGGACACCGGCAAGTGCATGAACGTCTACGCGCCCTACCGCTGGTAGTCCGTTCCGTTCATGGAATTGGGACGTATTGCCCGGTTGTAGGGACGGCCAATTTGTCACTGGCGCCACTCGACGCTCAACTGGGCGGATATTGTGAACGATCCAGTGCCCCACACCGCGGCCCGCCCTGGCGCCGCGTGGCCCCGACGGAGGATTCGGACAATCGTGGACGCGCAAGGCCGTGGGCGGGCGGACAACGTCGACCCCGCAGACCAGTGGGTGATCAATCCGAACACCGGTGAATACGAGCTGCGGCTGTCCTCTTCCGCACCGCAGTCGTCCGTTCCCGGACCCCGCACACCGCCCGCCCCCCGGGCGGGCGGCGCGGGGCGGGGCCGTACGGCAGCCCCCGGCCGCGAGGTCCCGCCTCAGCGCCGGCGCCGTCCCGCCGCCGAGGAGCCGCTGCCGGGGCGGCGCGGCCGCCGGCCGGCGAAGCAGAAGTCGAGGGCGAAGAAGGTCGTGCTGTGGACCGGCGGCACCATGGCGTTCGTCCTGGTCGCCACCGGCACGGCCGGCTACTTCTATCTCAAGCACCTTGAGGGCAACGTCAAGACGACGGACGTCGGCAGCGCGGGCCAGAGCAGCTTCCGCAAGGACGAGGCCTTCAACATCCTGATCATCGGCACCGACAAACGCACCGGCGCGGGCAACGAGGGCTACGGCGACAAGGGCAGCTCCGGGCACGCCGACACCACGATCCTGCTGCACGTCGCCGAGGACCGCTCGAACGCGACCGCGCTCAGCATCCCCCGGGACCTGATCGTGGACATCCCCGACTGCCCGACGACGCTGGAGGACGGCTCTCAGAAGGTCGTACCGGGGCTGCAGGGCGTGCGCTTCAACCGGAGCCTCGGCGAGAACGGCCGGGACGCGGGCTGCACCATGCGCACGGTGAAGGAAGCCACCGGCATCGCGCCCGACCACTTCATGATGGCCGACTTCAACGCGGTCAAGACCCTGACGACGGCGGTGGAGGGCGTCGAGGTGTGCGTGGAGAAGGCCGTCGACGACAAGCAGTCCAAGCTCAAGCTGCCCGCCGGCGAGTCGACGGTCGAGGGCGAGCAGGCGCTCGCCTTCCTCCGCACCCGCAAGAGCTTCGGCAACAGCGGTGACCTGGACCGCATCAAGGTGCAGCAGCAGTTCCTGGGCTCGCTGATGCGCAAGATGTCCTCCAGCGACACCCTCACCAGCCCGACGAAGCTGCTGAAGCTGGCCGAGGCCGCCACCGAGGCGCTGACCGTGGACAAGGCCATCGGCAAGGTCGGCACGCTCAAGGACATCGCCCTGGAGCTGAAGAAGGTGCCGACGAAGAACATCACGTTCACCACGGTCCCGGTCGTCGACAACCCCGCCGAGACGGTCAAGGCGACGGTCGTCCTCGACGAGTCGGCGGCTCCCCAGGTCTTCGACATGATCAAGAACGACATCTCGTTCACCGAGGTCAAGCAGCAGAAGAAGAAGGAAGCGGCTGCCGTCGCCGCCCGTCTGAAAGGCACCAAGGCCCCGGCCTCCGAGGTGCGCGTGCGCATCCTCAACGGCGGCGCCCCGCCCGGCAGCGCACAGGAGACCCTGTACTGGCTGCAGAACGACGAGGGCGTGACCAAGTCCGAGAACGCCGGCAACGCGCCCAGGACGCTGAACAGGACGACGCTGGAGTACGCCCCCGACCAGGCCGACCAGGCACGCCGGCTCGCCGACATCCTGGGTCTGTCCGGCTCCGCGATGAAGCCCGGCGAGAGCGTGACCAACTCGCAGGGACTGCCCACGATGACGCTCACTCTGGGCGAGGACTTCAAGGGCGCCGGGGTGAAACTCGACGGCTCCTCGGCGAAGACGCCGGACATCGACAAGTCCACCGCGGACAAGGTCCAGTGCGCCGGCTGAACCCGTAATGAACCCGTAGTGCAACTGACAGGCCTGTCGTGCGTCTAACAGGGCGAGCGACAGGCCTGTTCCAGGGCGAGAGGGCGGGGAGGGCGGGGAAGTGACGCAGAACGGTGTGCGGGCGGACGGGACGCTTCAGCGCGTACGGCACAGTCATGACCTCGACCAGGACGACGGCCCGGGCGACCCCGACGGGGAGGCCGAGAGCGACGCCCGGCACGGCATACGCGGGCCGCGGCGGGGACGCCGTGCGCTCCGATGGTCCGCGGCCACCCTCGCCGTCCTCATACTCGGCACGGCCGGCGCCGGATACCTCTACTACCGCCACCTGAACGACAACATCAAGCAGGAAGAGCTGAACCTGGGCGACAGCAAGGTCGCCGAACCGACGCCCAACGCCGCGGGCCAGACCCCGCTGAACATCCTGCTCATCGGCTCGGACGCGCGGAACACCAAGGAGAACCAGAAACTCGGCGGCGCCCGCGAGACCTTCGGCTCCACACCGCTGGCGGACGTCCAGATGCTGCTGCACCTGTCCGCCGACCGGACCAACATGTCGGTCATCAGCATGCCGCGCGACACCCTCGTCAGGATCCCGAAGTGCACCGACCCGGACGACGGGAAGGTCTACCCGGCGAGCGACGGGCGGACGATGACGAACCAGAGCCTCGGCCACGGCGGTCCCGGCTGCACGGTGGCCACCTGGGAAAAGCTCACCGGCATCCACATCGACCACTTCATGATGGTCGACTTCGCGGGCGTGGTGTCCATGGCGGACGCCATCGGCGGGGTCCCGGTGTGCGTGGACGCCAACATCCACTCCCGCGACAGCCAGGGCCACGGCTCCGGGCTGAAGCTGAAGAAGGGCACGCACCCCGTGAAGGGCGAGCAGGCCCTGCAGTGGCTGCGCACCCGCTACGGCTTCGAGGACGGCAGCGACCTCGCCCGCGCCAAGGCGCAGCACATGTACATGAACTCCATGGTCCGTCAGCTGCGCGAGAACGCCACCCTGAGCAGCCCGAACAAGCTGCGCAAACTCGTCGAGAAGGCCACCGAGGCCCTCACGGTCGACCCCGGTCTCGACACCGTGAAGAAGCTCTACGACCTCAGCACCGAGCTGCGCGAGGTGCAGCCGGAGCGCATCACCATGACCACGATGCCGAACCGGTACGTGGGAGCGCGTGTGGAACCCACCGAGGACGCCGAAAAGCTGTTCCGGCTGGTGCGGGAGGACATCGCGCTGGACGGCAAGGACGCGAAGAAGACCGAGGAGAAGGCCTCGGACGACCCGGCGGCCGGCGACGACGAGATCGCGGTCCAGGTCGTCAACGGCACCCGCACCGACGCCCTCGGCGCGGCCCGCGGGCGCGCGGGCGACGTGGCCGGGATCCTGCTGGACAAGGGCTTCACCCAGGCGGTCGCCGACCGCAGCACGTCCCTGAGCGAGGACAGGACGGTCGTCCGCTACCCGAGCGCCGAACTGGAAGGCGACGCCCAGGCGGTCGCCAAGGCCCTGGGGATCCCGCTGAGTTCGGTGGAGCGGTCCACGAACGTCTCCGGGGTCACCCTCGTCGTGGGCGCCGACTGGCGTACCGGCAAGGCCTACAAGGCGCCCAAGGAGGACAACAGGACCCCCGAGTCGGCCGAGGCGCTCAACGGCGCCGACGACAAGGCCTGCATGCACGTGAACCCGGCGTTCACCTGGTCCTGACGCTCACCCCGCGGCGGCGTCCGCGCGGACCGCGGGCCGCCGGCTCGCGATGACCTTGCGGGCCAGCGAACGCGGGCTGGTCAGAAAACCCCAGCCCCAGCAAAGGTGCATGGTCGCCAGTGCCACGGGGATCCGCAGCCGCGCCCTCAGCGGCAGCCCCCTGCCCGCAGGGACGGACCCGAGGACGATCGCCGCGAGATAACCGCCGGGTACGACGAAGCCCCACGGGGTGAGGGCCGCGCCGACCACGGTCCCGGCCGCGATGGCGCACACCGCCGTCGGCGGGGCGAGGTAGCGCAGATTGATCGAGCCCTCGTGGTAGCGGGCGACGACATGCCGCCAGCGGCCGTAGTCCTTGTACTGCTTGGCCAGCGCCTTCACCGAGGGCCGCGGCCGGTACGACACCCTCAGCTCCGGCGAGAACCAGATCAGTCCGCCGGCCTCACGGATACGGAAGTTGAGCTCCCAGTCCTGGGCGCGGATGAACTCCTCGTTGTAGCCGCCCTGCTGCTCCAGCGCCTCGCGCCGGAAGACACCGAGGTACACCGTCTCCGCGGGACCCGCCTGGCCGCCGGTGTGGAAGGCCGCGTTGCCGACGCCGATCTTCGAGGTCATGGCGGCGGCGACCGCGTGCTCCCAGTCGTTCTCGCCCTCGGCGTGCATGATGCCGCCGACGTTCTGCGCGCCGGTCTCCTCCAGCAGCCGTACGGCCGTCGCTATGTAGTTCGGCGACAGCATGCCGTGCCCGTCGACGCGGACGACGATCGGATGGCGGGAGGCCTTGATCGCGGCGTTGAGGGCGGCGGGCGTACGGCCGGTGGGGTTCGGCACGGTGTGCACGCGCGGGTCTTCGCGTACGAGTTCGGCGGCGATCTCGTCCGTGCGGTCCGTGGACGGACCGAGGGCGATCACGACCTCCATCTCGCCGGCGTACTCCTGCGCGAGGATCGCTTGGACGGCTCCCCGCAGATGCCGTTCCTCGTTGAGGACAGGCATGATCACGGAAACGGCGGGGAGCTGCACGTCGGAGTTGGCGTTCATCGGTCCTCACGTTACCGCGAACGGGGGACACCGGTGCGCGCCGCAGGGGCCGCTGCCCCGGTCCGCAGATCGTATGGGCCTACGGTGCTCACGATCCCACGTACGGCTCTCGCGGAGGTGTCCTCCTTGCCCACGCCGCCCCGCTCCCCCGGCTCGCCACAGCGCCGCCCGCAGCCGCCCCGCCGGGCACCGCGGCCGCCCGTACGGCGGAAGAGGCCGCGCCTGGCCATGCGGGCGGTGACCACGCTGTCCGTGGTGGTGCTCGCCTCGGCGGGGATCGGGCACGCGGTGATGAGCAGCCTGGACGCGGACATCACGCGGGTCGACCCCTTCAAGGACATGAAGAACCGGCCACAGGCGGGGCACGGCATGAACGTGCTGCTGGTCGGCACCGACGGACGCGACAAGGTCAGCGAACAGCTGCGGCGGAAGTACCGGCTGGGCGGCGCGCCCTGCCACTGCACCGACACGATCATGATCGTGCACATCTCGGCGGACCGGGAGCGGGCCAGCGTGGTCAGCCTGCCGCGCGACTCGTACGCCGTGACGCCCGCGCACACCGACCGCACCACGGGCAGGCGGCACGGCGGGCACCCGATCAAGCTCAACGCGGCGTACGCGGAGGGCGGGCCCCAGCTGACCGTGCGGACCGTCGAGCACATGACCCGGGTGAAGATCGACCACTATCTGGAGATCGACTTCACCAGCTTCATGAAGACGGTGGACGTGCTCGGCGGCGTGCGGATCTGCACCGCCCGGCCGCTGAAGGACACCTACACCGGGCTCGACCTGCCGGCCGGCACGCACCGGCTGATGGGCGGGCAGGCACTGCAGTACGTCCGGGCCCGGCACCTCGACGGCGCCTCCGACCTCGGCCGGATGAAGCGGCAGCAGCGCTTCATGGCGTCGCTCATCGACCGGGCGACCTCCTCCGGGGTCCTGCTGAACCCGATGAGGTTCCGGGACGTGACGCGGGCGGCGCTGGGCTCGGTGCGGGCCGACAAGGGGTTCGGCACGGACGAACTGCTGGCCCTGGGGCGGGCGATGCGGAACTTCTCGCCCTCCTCCTCGGAGTTCACGACCGTGCCCATCGGGCAGATGGGATACGCCGTGAAGGGCGTCGGATCGACGCTGAAGTGGGACAGGAAGAAAGCCGGCCGCCTTTTCCGGGCCGTGCGCGAGGACCGGCCGCTCGCTCCGCACCAGCCGCGGCCCAAGGGCCTGCCGGTCGGGGTGGACCCGCAGCAGATCCGCGTCCAGGTGGAGAACGGGACGGACACGGCAGGGCTGGGCAAGCGGGTGGACCGGCAGCTGGCGGCCACCGGATTCCGCACGACCGGGATGGCGGTGAACGCCAAGGAGCACGGCGTACGGCGCACCGTCGTCGCCCACGACCCCCGCTGGGACCGCTCGGCCAAGTCCCTCGCGGCGGCCCTGCCCGGCAGTGAGCTGCGGACGGTGAAGGGTCTGGGGCCCACGCTGAAGGTCATCGTGGGGTCCGACTTCCGGCAGGTGCGGAAGGTGCGGGCGGCGGAGCCGGCGCAGAGCGAGAGCGGGGTCATGCGGGGCGACGAGGCGGTGTGCGGCTGAGGCGTCCGGACCACCCGGCCACAGACCGCACAGTCCGGCGACAGTCCGGGCGGGGGTGCGGGCGGCAGTGCGGGCGGCAGTGCGGCGTGCGAAATTGGCCAAGTGGCCGACATGGGCCAGGACTTGTGTCTAGGTTGTGGCACATATCGACCGGTGCTGTCCGAAGGAGACCAGACGCCATGTCCGACCTCACCGCCTCCCCCGATGAAGGCGTCGCCCGCGTGGCCCGGCTGCGCACCGACGTGTCCCACTCGGCCCGGATCTGGAACTACTGGCTGGGCGGCAAGGACAACTACCCGGTCGACCAGGAGGTCGGCGACCAGATCCTCTCCTTCGTGCCCGCGCTGCCCCGCTCGGCCCGCGCCGACCGCCAGTTCCTGGCCCGCGCGGTACGGCTGGTGGGTCAGGAGGCGGGCGTACGCCAGTTCCTGGACATCGGCACCGGGCTCCCGACCGCCGACAACACCCACGAGCTCGCCCAGCGCATCGACCCCTCGTCCCGGATCGTGTACGTCGACAACGACCCCCTCGTCCTCACGCACGCCCACGCGCTGCTCACCAGCACGCCCGAGGGGGTCACCGACTACATCGAGGCGGACGTGCACGACCCGGAGGCGGTCCTCGCGGGCGCCGCACGCGTCCTGGACTTCGACCGGCCCGTCGCGATCACCATGCTGGGCGTCCTGAACTTCGTGCTGGACACCGACGAGGCCGTCGCCATCGTGCACCGGCTGCTGGACGCCGTGCCCTCCGGCAGCTACCTGGTCATCACACACCCCACGACGGAGGTCGACGGGGAGGCCATGACCACGGCGGTGGACTACTGGAACGCCAACGGCTCGGCCCCGATGACCCTGCGCAGCCGCGCGGAGCTGCTCCGCCTCTTCGACCGGGTGGAACTCCTCGAACCCGGCGTCGTCTCCTGCTCACGCTGGCGCCCCGACGCCGCGGAGGAGGAGATCGTCGACGTCACCCAGTTCGGCGGTGTGGGCCGGAAGCCGTAGGCCCGCCCACACGGATTCTCCCCTTCCGCCCTGTGGCGGTCGCGGGCCGACGGGCGTACCACGGAAGGGTGGGGCCGAGCCGCGGTCCCACCGCTCCAAGGCCAAGGAGGTCACCATGCAGCCCGCCGCCATGACCCCGCTGAGCAAGGAAATGCAGGACTGCGTCCAGGCGTGCATGGCCTGCCACACCGCGTGCGAGGAGACCATGAGCTCCTGCCTGCAGCGGGGCGGCCAGGACCAGATGCAGATCATGCGCGCACTGATGGACTGCGCCGAGACGACGCGCATGTGCGCGGACATGATGATGCGCCGCTCCCCCATGTCGGCCGAGATGTGCGCGATGTGCGCCAGGGCCTGTGACATGTGCGCCGAGGCGTGTATGTCCATGCCGGACGACCCGCAGATGATGCGCTGTGCCGAGGCCTGTCGCCGCTGCGCCGAGAGCTGCCGCACGATGACGGGCGCCACGATGTGACTCCCGCCCGGCAGCGCCGAGGGCACCCCGGCAGGGGTGCCCTCGGTCTTGGTACGCCGGTCAGTTGCCGGAGACGGTGACCTTCTCGTCGCTGTTCAGCTGGCTCACCAGGGTCTTGACCTTGGCGGAGTCCCACTGGAGGTTGCCGTTCGGGGCGTTGCCCGAGATGGGCATGTTCATCGACTTGCCGTCGCCGCCGTTGACGCTCTTCATCGCCCAGAACATGGACGCCAGGTCCCACAGGCCCATGTCCTTGTCGACGATCAGCGAGTCCAGGCCCGCGCCCATCGTCGGGTACAGCTTGAAGGGGTTGAGCACGGTGCTCGGGGTCGCGACCTGGTTGGCCAGGGCATTGAGGAACTTCTGCTGGTTCTTCGTACGGTCCAGGTCGGAGCCCGCCAGCGCGTACCGGGTGCGGACGAAGGCGAGTGCCTGCTCGCCGTCCAGGGTCTGCTTGCCCTTCTTGAAGTCCGCGCCGGACTTGGTGTCCTTGATGTCCTGCGGGATGTCGATCTCGACACCGCCGACCGCGTCCACGATGTTCGCGAAGCCGGCGAAGCCGATCTCCACGTAGTGGTCGATGTGCAGACCGGTGTTGAACTCGACCGTGCGGACCAGCAGTTCGGGGCCGTCCTCGGCATAGGCCGCGTTCAGCTTCACCTGACGGCCGGTGCCCGGGTAGGTCTTGCCCGAGTCGGAGCCCTTGTACGTCGGGATCTCCACGTTGGAGTCGCGGGGCAGGGAGATCAGCGTGTCGCCGTTGTCACCGACGTGCAGGATCATCATCGAGTCCGTGCGCTTGCCCTCCGCGGACCCGGTGTGCAGGTTCTTCTTCTGCTCGTCGGACAGCCCGGCCCGGCTGTCGGAGCCGACGATCAGGTAGTTCGTGCCCTCGCCCGCCGACGGACGGTCGATGACCTTCGACAGGTCGACCTCGCGGTTGAGCTTGGAGTCGGCCCAGAAGTAGGTGCCGATGGTGGTGGCGACCAGCACCGTCACCACGGTGATCGCCGTCACCTTGATACGGCGGCGCCAGTTGGGCCGGGCCCGGTACTGCTGGAGGTGCGGATCCGGGTCGTTGTCATTGGGCACGAAGCCGCCGCCTCTGCGGCCCCCGCCGTAGACCTGGCCCGTGTTGTAGCCGCTGTCGTATCCGTCGGCGGCGGTGTCGCCGTAGGCGTCGTACCCACGGCCGTCCACGTACGACGGCTGTGGCGGCACCCCGCCGCCGTACGGGCCCGCGCCGGGCGGCGCCGCCGGACCGCGGCGGACCTGCCGCATGACGCGCGCGCCCTCGGGCTGCGGGCTTGCGCTGCCGCGTCCGTACGGGGTGCCGCGGTTGTCGTCGGACCATCCCTGGGGCCTGTTCATGCGCCCCAGTGTGCCCGGCGCGGCATGGTGCCTTACAAGGTTCGTCGGAAAATCAGGCCAGGGCTGTGGCGAAGCTGACACAAAACCCCCGCATGTCACCTCGGCATAAGGTGGACGCCATGACAGACCAGGCCCCAGCTGCGGAATCTGGCACTCCGGATATCCCGGGCAAGCCCACCTCGGCCTCCCGGACCACTCTCAGCCACATCATGACCCACAACGACACCAACCTCCTGGGTACGGTGCACGGCGGGGTGATCATGAAGCTGGTGGACGACGCGGCGGGGGCCGTGGCCGGCCGGCACTCCGGCGGTCCCGCCGTCACCGCGTCCATGGACGAGATGGCGTTCCTTGAGCCGGTCCGCGTCGGCGACCTGGTCCATGTGAAGGCCCAGGTCAACTGGACCGGCCGGACGTCCATGGAGGTCGGCGTACGGGTCCTGGCCGAACGCTGGAACGAGTCCACCCCGCCCACCCAGGTCGGCTCCGCCTACCTCGTCTTCGCGGCCGTCGACGCGGACGGCAAGCCGCGCCCGGTGCCGCCGGTACTGCCGGAGACCGAGCGGGACAGGCGGCGCCACCAGGAGGCCCAGATCCGGCGCACCCACCGCCTGGCCCGACGGCGGGCGATCCTGGAGCTGCGGGAGAAGCGGGCCGCGGAGGGGTTCGAGGACTGACCCCGCGGGTGCCGGGAAGGTACCGGCACCCCGGGTCGTCGCCGGTCACGGCAGGTTGCGCGCCATGACGATGCGCTGGACCTGGTTCGTGCCCTCGTATATCTGCGTGATCTTCGCGTCGCGCATCATGCGCTCCACCGGGTAGTCGCGCGTGTAGCCGTAGCCGCCGAGGAGCTGGACCGCGTCCGTCGTGACCTCCATCGCCACGTCCGAGGCGAAGCACTTGGCGGCGGCGCCCTGGTAGGTGAGGTCGGCGTCGCCGCGCTCCGAGGCCGCCGCCGCCTGGTACGTGAGGGCGCGGGCGGCCGAGATCTTCATGGCCATGTCGGCGAGCATGAACTGGATGCCCTGGAAGTCGGCGATCGGCTTGCCGAACTGCTTGCGCTCCTGGACGTAGCCCTTGGCGTAGTCGAGGGCGCCCTGGGCGATCCCGAGGGCCTGGGCGGCGATGGTGATGCGGGTGTGGTCCAGGGTCTTCATCGCCGTGGCGAAGCCGGTGCCCTCGTCGCCGATCATGCGGTCGGCGGGGATGCGAACGTTGTCGAGGTAGACCTCGCGGGTCGGGGAGCCCTTGATGCCGAGCTTCTTCTCCGGGGCGCCGAAGGAGACACCCTCGTCCGACTTCTCGACGACGAAGGCCGAGATGCCCTTCGAGCGCTTGGACGGGTCCGTGACCGCCATCACCGTGTAGTAGTCGGAGACGCCGGCGTTGGTGATCCAGCGCTTCACGCCGTTCAGGACGTAGTGGTCTCCGTCGCGGACCGCCTTCGTCTTCATGCCGGCCGCGTCCGAGCCCGCGTCCGGCTCGGAGAGGCAGTACGAGAACATCCCGTCGCCCTTGGCGAGCGGGGTCATGTACTTCTTCTTCAGGTCCTCGGAACCGGAGAGGATCACCGGGAGCGAACCCAGCTTGTTCACCGCGGGGATGAGGGAGGAGCTGGCGCAGACGCGGGCCACCTCCTCGATCACGATCACCGTGGCCAGCGCGTCGGCGCCCGCGCCGCCGTACTCCTCGGGTACGTGCACCGCGTGCAGGTCGTTGGCGACCAGCGCCTCAAGCGCCTCCTGCGGGAAGCGGGCCTCCTCGTCCACCACGGCGGCGTACGGCGCGATCTTCGCCTCGGCCAGCGAGCGGATGGCGTCACGGAGCATGTCGTGCTCCTCGGACGGGCGGTACAAGTCGAAGTCAGCCGATCCGGCCAAGGTCTCTCACGCTCCAACGCTGCGATGCTGACGCTAACTACCGTTAAGTAATCAAAAGTTTATGGGGTCGCCCACGCGAGTGATACGTGAGCTTGGTGACAGCGGAAAAGTTGCCCGGTGAAGCGCCTTCCCATGCCCCGGCTATGCTCGGGCGCGCATCAATGCCGTACACCCCTGGAGCATCCATGGCCCTCAAGATCACCGTGATCGGCACCGGTTATCTCGGCGCGACACACGCGGCGGCCATGGCCGAGCTCGGGTTCGAGGTGCTCGCCCTCGACGTCGTGCGCGAGAAGATCGAGAAGCTGGAGCGCGGTGAGGCTCCGATGTACGAGCCGGGCCTGGACGAGCTGTTGCGCAAGCATGTCGCCGGGTTCGAGGGCTCCACGGGCCGGCTGCGCTTCACCCAGGACTGGGCCGAGGTCGGCGCGTTCGGCGACGTCCACTTCGTCTGCGTCAACACCCCGCAGCGGCACGGCGAGTACGCCTGCGACATGTCGTACGTCGACTCCGCGATCGCCTCTCTGGCGCAACATCTGCACGGCCCCGCCCTCGTCGTCGGCAAGTCGACCGTGCCCGTCGGCTCCGCCGACCGCCTCGCCGCCTACCTCGCCGACCACGCGCCGGCCGGCGAGGACGCCGAACTGGCCTGGAACCCGGAGTTCCTGCGCGAGGGGTTCGCCGTCGAGGACACGCTGCACCCGGACCGGATCGTGATCGGCGTGCGGAGCGAGCGGGCCGAGAAGCTGCTGCGGGAGGTGTACGCCACGCCCATCGCCGAGGGTTCGCCGTTCGTGGTGACGGACTTCCCGACCGCCGAGCTGGTGAAGACCTCCGCGAACTCGTTCCTCGCCACCAAGATCTCCTTCATCAACGCGATGGCCGAGGTGTGCGAGGCCGCGGGCGGGGACGTCGCCAAGCTGGCGGAGGCCATCGGGTACGACGACCGGATCGGCAAGAAGTTCCTGCGGGCCGGGATCGGCTTCGGGGGCGGCTGTCTGCCCAAGGACATCCGGGCGTTCATGGCCCGGGCCGGTGAGCTCGGGGCCGACCAGGCGCTGACGTTCCTGCGCGAGATCGACTCCATCAACATGCGCCAGCGCGGCCAGATGGTGGAGCTGGCGCGGCAGGCGCTGGGCGGCGGGCCGTTCCTGGGCAAGCGGGTCGCGGTGCTCGGCGCCACCTTCAAGCCCGACTCGGACGACGTACGGGACTCGCCCGCGCTCAACGTCGCCGGGCAGATCCATCTGCAGGGCGGGCAGGTGACGGTGTACGACCCCAAGGGCATGGACAACGCGCGGCGGATCTTCCCGACGCTGGGGTACGCGGAGTCCGCGCTGGAGGCCGTGCGGGGCGCCGATGTCGTGCTGCATCTTACGGAGTGGCGGGAATTCCGGGAGCTGGATCCGGAGGCGCTGGCCGAGGTCGCCGCGGAGCGGGTCATCCTGGACGGGCGCAACGCGCTGGACCCGGAGGTCTGGCGGCGGGCCGGGTGGATTTATCGGGCCATGGGGCGGCCTCGGGTCTGAATTCCCGGGAGGGCGTGTTTTTCGTCCGGGCGCATTTCTGTGGCGCTCGGAATGTACGGACGGCTGCTCAAGCCGTGGGCGGTGCTGCGCTGTTGGGGTGGGTCGCGCAGGCCGACGCCAGGGGTGCCCGACCAGTTCTCCTTCCCTCAAAAGCTCCGGCAGGATCCGGCAGGCTCCGGCCCATGGGAACCCCGGTTCGAATTCTTTTCGGGCACCTCAGACGAACGTGAGGGAATTGCAGTTCCGCCCACGCGAGTTCTTCACGGCGCATTGCGCGGAATGACGTCGATCGACCGTTCTCACAGCGGGGGTACCCCTGCAAGAGAGGCAGGCAACACTCGGTTAACTGACGTGTAGCCACGCGGAATCCGCGCTCCCCTCCACTGGTCATCGCACTCGCATGCAGCCCCGATTGTCCGGACCATGCCAGAGGTGACCCATGCCCTTGTTCCGCAGGGCTCAGTGGCCGAGGGACCACCGCGACGAAGTGGTCGCGGGTGCGCTCGTCGGAGCCGTCGTGATCGTGCTGGGCTACGCGTCGGGCATCGGCGCCCCCTCCGGCGCCGACGCAGCCGCCGCGCCCCCCACGCCCCCGCCCGCGGCCACAGCGCCGCCGAGCCCGACGCAGATCCCCGACGACTCCGGCGCGCAGGCACCCGGGGACACGGCGGTCCCGCCTGCCGGTGGCGCCGGCCTCCCGGTGGGCACCGGCGAGATGCCGGTGCCCGGCGGGACGGGCGGGCACGCGGGGCACGGCGGCACCACCGCCACCCCCACCTCGCCCTCCCCGGCCCCGTCCGGCTCCGCGACCGCCTCACCACCCGCCGACGGCGAGACCTGCGAGGACGGCGAGGTACATCTCGTCCAGCCGCTTCTCACCGGCCTGACCCAGCCCCTGCTCGGCGCCCTCGACGGCACGGGCGGTACGGCTGACCCGGGCGACGCGGACCCGACCGCCGCGCCGCAGGCCTCCCCCTGCGTCGGGCTCGCCCCCGTCGACGCCGGCGGCCTGCTCGGCATCACCGCCATCCCGTCGCCCACGCCGGAGGTGACGCCATGAGCCGTCGTACGTCCCGTGCCCTCTTCCTCCTCCTCGTCCTCTGCGCCCTGCTGGCCGCCCCTACCACCGCCTCCGCCCACACCGAGCTGGTGCGCTCGGCTCCCAGGGACGGCGCGCAGCTGACGCGGGCGCCCGGCCACCTCACCCTCACCTTCGATGAGCCCGTCGCCCTCGACGACGTACGCGTCATGACCATGAACGGCGACCGGCTGCCGGTCTCCCGTGTCGCGGGCCACGGCACCGACACGGTGCGGGTCGGGCTCGACGATCCCGGGACCGGCGAGTCGGCCGTCATGTGGTCCGTCATCGACGAGGAGGACGGGCACGCCTCCTCCGGCCGGATCGCGTTCACCATCGCCGGAACGGCCCCATCGGCCGCCCAGGACGGCGGCGGCGAGGCCGCGGCCCCCGCTCCCGCGCCCTCCCCCTCGGCGCGGCAGGGCCTCGTCGCCGCCCGCTGGGCCGGCTACCTCGCGCTCGCCCTCTTCATCGGCGGCCTCGCCTTCGTCGCCCTGCTGTGGCCGCGCGGCGCGCACGAACCGCGAGCCCGGGCGCTGCTGGGGTTCGCCTGGACCTGCGGACTGCTGTCGACCGTCGCGAGTCTCGGCCTGCAGGGCGCGTACACCGCCTTCGGCGGGCTGCGGGACACGCTGCGCCCGGCGACGTACGCCGACGTCCTGGCCACCGAACCCGGCGTCGTGCTCGCTGCCCGGGGCCTGCTGTGGGTGCTCGCGGCCGTGGTGCTGAGCGCGCTGCTGCAGGGCGGGGAGCGCGCGTCCCGCTCTCCCGGCTGGCGGGCCGGCGCCCTCGCGGTGACGTTCGGGCTGCTGCGTACGACAGGGATGGGGGGCCACAACTCCGAGGGCGGTGAGCCGGCTTGGGGAGCCGTCGCCGACCTCGTGCACCTGCTCGGTGCCTCCCTCTGGATCGGCGGGCTGGCCATGCTCGCGCTGGCCGTGCTGCCGCGCCGCCTGCCCGGTGAGCTGGCGGCGGTGGTGCCGGGCTACTCCCGGCTCGCGGCCGTGAGCGTCGGGGCGATCGTCGCCGCCGGGCTGGTGCTGGCCTGGCAGGTGGTGGGGTCGTACGGGGCTCTGCTGCACACCTCGTACGGGCGTCTGCTGCTGCTCAAGACGGCCGTCCTCGCCGTCGTCCTGGTGGCCGCGTTCGCGAGCCGCCAGTGGGTGCGGACCCGGCTCGATCTCGCCGTGCTGCTGCGCGGCGACGCCGCCACCGTGCGGCCCTTCGGTTACTCGGTCGCGGCCGAGACGGGGCTCGTCCTCGTCGTGCTCGCTGTGACGAGTCTGCTGGTCACGGCCAACCCTGGCCAGTGAACTCCCATAAGAATCAAAGGAGTTGCGTTGAAACAAAGCCATGACACCGTTGAGCACCGGCCTCGGCCGCCCGCCGGGAACCGGACCCTGCTGGTCGCCGGGCTCGGCGCGGCGCTGGCCGCGGTGCTCAGCCTGGGGCTGCTGCAGGCCGCCGCGGGCGACACGAAGACCGGTACGGAGACGGTTGCGGGCGCGGCTCAGGCGCCCGCGGCCGCCGCGGCCCAGGAGCAGCCCGCCGCGACCGCCGCGCCGGACCACCAGGTCGACATCATGAACAACAAGTTCGGCGACGGGAAGCAGCTCGTCGTCAAGGTCGGCGAGACGGTCCGGTGGACCAACCACGACAGCGTGCCGCACACGGTCACCGCGACCAAGGGTCCGGAGAAGTTCGACTCGGGCACGCTGAACCAGGGCGACTCCTGGTCGTTCACCTTCAAAAAGCCCGGGACGTACGAGTACTACTGCGCCGTGCACCCGGACATGGTGGCGTCGGTGAAGGTCGTCGCGGACGACAGCGGTTCCACGGGTGGATCGTCGGGCGGTTCGTCGGGCGGTTCGTCAGGTGGGACGTCCGGGGGTTCGTCGGGTGGCTCGTCAGGTGGGACGTCCGGGGGTTCGTCCGGGGGTTCGACGGGCGGGTCCAGCGGTGGCACGTCCGGTGGCGGTTCCGGTGGTGACGAGCAGTGCGCCAGCGTGCAGGACGTCCTGCTGCCGATCCTGCGGCATCTCGACTCGGCGCACCTGGAGCGGTCTCCGGGCCAGCAGGTGCAGGACGCGCTCGCGCTCGACTCCTACATCAAGACGCACACGGTGTGGATCGAGAGCATCCTGACGCCCGCCACCGAAGGCGGGGGCACGGTCGCCGACGACACGCTCAGCGCGCTGCTGAACCACATCAACAAGGCGCACCTGGAGGAGTCGCCCGGGCAGCAGGTCACCGACCTGCTGAACGCCGACAGCTACGTGAAGATGCACACGGTCTGGGCCGAGCAGATGCTCGCGCCGACCGAGGGCTTCCTCACCAACAGCTGCTGACCCGCGGATACGAGGGTGGGCGCCGCTCCGGCCGGGGCTCAGCCGGCCGGAGCGGCGCCCACTCCATTCTCCACACTCCCCTCACGCTTCGGGAACCGCTTTCCAAGGAGTCCGGGATGACCACCGTCACCCTGCCCACCGTCCCTGCCCCGCCTCCGTCGCGCGACGAGGCGGCCCCACTGCCCCTGCCCGGCCACTACACCGTCGCCCCCGGCCGCTCGCTCGTCGAACTCACCGCCTTCTACGGCCCGTTGCCGACCCGGCGTCGCCGTGTCGCGCTCGCGGAGGCGTCCCTCACGGTGTCCTCCGACTCGGCGCGCCCCGTCTTCCGGTTCGCGTTCGCCGACCCCCGCCTCAAGGCGGTCCTCACCTCCGAGGAGTGCCTGCTGCACGAAGGCCGCCTCCGGCTGACCGGTGACCTGGAGCTCAACGGCGTCGCCTTCCCTGTCCTGCTGCGGCTGCGCGTGGTCGAGCGCGCCGACGACCGGCTGCTCGTCGTGGGCACCGCCCGGCTGCCGTACCGGCTGCTGCGCCGCAGCACCGGGTTCCGGGCCGGGCGGCTGTGCCCGGCGACGCGGCTGCGGCTGCTGGTCGCCGGGGAGTTCTCGTGAGGGCGGCCCGGCGGGCGGCGGCCGTACTCGCCGTACTCCTCCCCCTGCTGCCGGCCGTGCCCGGGCAGGCGTCGGCCGCCGGCTACCAGGTGACCATGCAGGGGTACGCCTTCGCGCCCGCGACCCTCACCGTCCCCGCGGGGTCCACGGTCACCTGGACCAACCAGGACACGGCACCGCACGACGTGAAAACCACCTCGGGCCCCGTGTCGATCCACTCGCCCATGCTCAGCAAGGGCCAGAGCTGGAGCTTCACCTTCACCACGGCCGGGTCGTACGGCTACTACTGCACCGTGCATCCGAACATGACGGCCCGGATCGTGGTCCGTGCCGCCGCACCGGCGACGTCGGCGGCGCCGACCCACGAGCACACCGGGTCCTCGTCGGGCTCGTCGGCGGAGCACCAGGGGACGGGACACCAGGGGACCGTCACGCACAGGCCCACGGCGACGGCCGGGCCGGCCAGGAGCCCGTCGGCGTCCACCACCTCCCCCGCGGCGGCCGCACCGCAGACGGCATCCCCGCCGGCCCAGGCGGCCCAGGCCCCGCAGGCCCAGACTGCCGCCTCGACGGCCCGCCCTCTCGACCCCCTGCTCGTCCTGGCCGGGATCGTCGCCGGTGTGGCGGTGCTGTGCCTGCTGCTGGTGGGGTCTCGTGCGGCGGCTCCTCGAAGGGAGGGCGCTGTGCACGAGGAGCCGTGACGGTCAGCCCTTCGCCCGGTACCGGCGCATCTTCGCCCGGGCCCCGCACAGCTGCATCGAGCACCAGCGGCCGCGTCCGGCGGGGCTGCGGTCGTAGTACGCCCAGTGACAGTCGGCGGCCTCACAGGCCTTGAGCCGCATCCAGGTGCCCGCGACCAGCGCCTCGGCGACGGCCTCGGCGACCCGGGTCAGCAGGGGGCGGGCGCCGGCGGGGGCGAGGGTGGCCGAGCCGTCCGTGTCGTCGACGGCCACCACCAGCGGCGCGGCCGCCAGCAGCTCGCCGAGCGGGGTCACCTCGCGGTGCGGGGGGTGGCCGGCGTGGGCGAGCAGCGCCGCGCGCAGCGACTCGCGCAGTTCACGGGCCCGGGGTACCTCCTGCGCCGTGAGCTCGAAACGTGCCCGGCCCTCCGCCGTGTCGAGCGAGTCGGCGCCCCCTTCGAGGTCCAGCGTGTTCACCAGGGACTGGACCAGCGCCAGGGCCCCCGGGGCGGGCGATCTCTCACTCATGCTTGCGACGTTACCCCCAATGCGGGAGTATGCAGTAACCGCGTTACCGGTTGCCCAGCTCTATGGGTAACCAGCCTGTGGGTTCCTGCGGGGTAACCGCTCTGTGGGTGACCGAAGACTTCGAGGAGGAAGTCATGGCTCTTGGCACACTGGGCGCCGTCGTCCTGGACTGTCCCGACCCCCGTGCGCTGGCCGGTTTCTACGCCGAGGTGGTGGGCGGAACCATCGTGGACGAGGGCGAGTGGGTCGATCTGAAGCCGGCCGGGGGCCCGACCCTGGCCTTCCAGGCCGCACCCGGGTTCGTACCGCCGAAGTGGCCCTCACCGGACCACTCGCAGCAGTTCCACCTGGACGTGACCGTCGAGGACCTCGATGCGGCCGAGCAGGCCGTGCTGGCGCTCGGCGCCACGCCGCTGGACGTGGAGGACCGGTCGCGCTCGTTCCGGGTTTACGCGGATCCGGCCGGGCACCCGTTCTGCCTCTGCGCCGGCTGACACCGGGAGGTTTCATGGCATCCGTGGCGCGTTTCCGTTCCGTGGTCCTCGACTGTCCCGAGCCTCGGGAACTGGCCCGCTTCTACGCGCAGGTCGCGGGTGGCACGCCGGAGGAGGAGGACCCCGACTGGGTCGTCCTCCAGGTGCCCGGCGGGCCTCGGCTGGCCTTCCAGCGGGCGCCCGGCCTCACCCCGCCGGAGTGGCCGCGGGCCGATCGGAACGCCCAGCAGTTCCATCTGGACTTCGACGCCGGGTCCACATGGGAGGAGATCGACGCGGCACACGAGAAGGTGCTGGCGCTGGGGGCGCGGCCGCTGGACCTTGAGGACCGGGAGAAGAAGGACTTCCAGGTGTACGCCGATCCGGCGGGGCATCCGTTCTGCCTGTGCCGGATCGAGCACCGTTAGAGGTTGTTTCGAGGGCCGTCAGTCGTCGAGGTCGGTGATCGTCACGGCCGGCGGCTCGCGGCGCTGCTGGGCGGCTCGGGCGGTGAAGTCGGCGCCGCGCAGTACGCGCTGGACGTTGCCCCAGGTCAGCAGTGCCACGTCGGACTCTTCCCAGCCGCGGTGCAGCAGCTCCGTGATCAGGCGGGGGAAACTGGAGGCGTCCGAGAGCTCCTCCGGGTGGTCGGCTCCGGCGTCGTACGTTCCGGACAGGGCGATGCAGTCGCGGCCGGCGATCTTGCGTACGTGGTCGAGGTGGTCGGCGACGTCCCGTACGGTCGGGCCGGTCTGCTCGGCCGTCAGCGGCACCATGCACAGGCCGCCCGCGGCGCCGAGTTCGGCGAGCAGGTCGTCGGAGAGGTTGGCCGGGTGGGGGCACAGGGTGCCGGCCCCGGAGCGGGTGCACAGCACCGGGGACTTGGAGAGGGTGAGGGTGCGGCGCATCGTCTCCGGGGGCGCGCCGGAGAGGTCGGCCAGGACGCCGAGGCGGTTCATCTCGCGGACGACCTCCTCGCCGAAGCGGGTCAGTCCGGCGCCGCCCTCTCCGCTCGCCCAGGACGCCCCGGTGAGGGTCAGGACGCGTAGGCCGAGGGCGCGCAGGGAGCGCAGGATGCCGAGCGAGTTGCCGACGGCGGCGGCCGAGGCGGGGCCCAGCAGGACGGCGACGCGGCCGCAGTTGCGGGCGTCGGTGGTCTGGGCGGCGTCGTAGGCCAGGCGCAGGCCCTCCGGGTGGGCCAGGGCGACCGTCTTGGCCAGGTCGATCTGCTCCAGGGTGGCGCCCACCGCGCGATCGCCGCGAAGGTCCTCGGGCAGGTGCAGCGACCAGAACAGCGCGCCCACGCGGCCGCGGCGCAGCCTCGGTACGTCGGTGGCGACAGCGCTTTCGCCGAGTTCGAGGTCGTATCGGGACATGTTCCTCAGGGCCCAGGACAGGCCGTTGTAGCCGTCGGCGACGGGGTGGGTGGCCAGGACGGCGTGGGCCCGCTGCGACGGCTCGTCGTCGGCCTCCGGGGTGGGGTACAGGTCGTCCTCGAGGTCTGCCATGACGGGCTCCGTACGGTCGTCGTGCAGTACGGTCACCGTCGCATGGAGCGGGGGCGGGTTCCTGGTGGGTGGGGCGTTCGGGGGTACCCCACCGTGTTCAGCCGTCGAGGGACTCGATCGTCGCGTTGGACGGGGCCCGGCGCGTCCGCAGGTCGCGGGAGACGTCCTCGGCGGCGCTCAGCACGCGTACCGCGTTCTGCCAGGTCAGCTTGGCGAGGTCGGCCCTCGACCAGCCGCGGTCGAGGAGTTCGGCGATCAGGTTGGGGTAGCCGGAGACGTCGTTCAGGCCGTCGGGTGTGAAGGCCGTGCCGTCGTAGTCGCCGCCGATGCCGAGGTGGTCGATGCCGGCGACCTCGCGCATGTGGTCGAGGTGGTCGGCGACCGTCGCGACCGTGGCGACGGGGCGCGGGTGCGACTCCTCGAAGGCACGGTGGACCTTCATCGCCTCGGCGGTGGTGTCGAGGTGGTGGAAGCCGTGCGCGCGCATGTTCTCGTCGGCCGCGGCCGTCCAGTCCACCGCCTCCTGCAGGACGAACTTCGGTACGAAGGTCACCATCGCCACGCCCCCGTTGGCGGGCAGGCGTTCGAGCACGTCGTCCGGGATGTTGCGGGGGTGGTCGCAGACCGCTCGGGAGGACGAGTGGGAGAAGATCACCGGCGCCTCGGTCGCGTCCAGCGCGTCCCGCATCGTCGTCGCCGCCACGTGCGAGAGGTCGACCAGCATGCCCAGGCGGTTCATCTCCCGGACCACCTCACGGCCGAACGCCGACAGTCCGCCGACCGCCGGCACGTCCGTCGCCGAGTCCGCCCACGCCACGTTGTGGTTGTGGGTGAGGGTCAGATACCGCACACCGAGGGCGTACAGCGCCCGCAGCGTGGCGAGGGAGTTCGCGATGGAGTGGCCGCCCTCGGCGCCCATGAGGGAGGCGATACGGCCCTGACCGCGCGCCGCCTCCATGTCGGCGGCCGTCAGGGCGGGGGCCAGGTCCGCCGGGTGACGCGCCAGCAACTGCCGTACGCAGTCGATCTGTTCCAGCGTGGCCGACACCGGCTCGGGCAGGTCCGCGCGGACGTACACCGACCAGTACTGCGCGCCGACGCCGCCCTCCCTGAGGCGGGGGATGTCGGTGTGCAGATGGGCGTTCTGCGCGGTGGCGATGTCCCGGGCGTCGAGGTCGTAGCGGACCTGTTCGCGCAGTGCCCACGGCAGGTCGTTGTGGCCGTCGGCGACCGGGAACTCGCGCAGGAGTTCCCGGGCTTCCTCCAGGGAGGTCATGGCCGTCACTTCCCGAAGCCGAAGCCGTTCGTGGCGCCCTCCACCTTCGATCGCAGGCGCCTGCCCTTCTCGGTGGCCTGGTCGTTCAGGTCCTGCTGGAACTCGCGCATCCGGGAGAGGAGTTCCTCGTCGTGCGCGGCGAGCATGCGGGCCGCGAGGAGGCCGGCGTTGCGGGCACCGCCGACGGAGACGGTCGCGACGGGCACGCCGGCCGGCATCTGGACGATCGACAGGAGGGAGTCCATGCCGTCGAGGTACTTGAGCGGGACCGGGACGCCGATGACCGGGAGCGGCGTGACCGAGGCGAGCATGCCGGGCAGGTGGGCGGCGCCGCCGGCGCCCGCGATGATCGCCTTCAGGCCCCGTTCCGCGGCCTGCTCCCCGTACGCGATCATCTCGCGCGGCATACGGTGCGCGGAGACGACGTCGACCTCGTAGGCGATCTCGAACTCGTCGAGGGCCTTGGCGGCGGCCTCCATGACGGGCCAGTCGGAGTCCGACCCCATGACGATGCCAACAACCGGGCTCATTCGGTGATCGTGCCTCTCAGGTAACCGGCTGCGTGACGGGCGCGCTCCAGCACGTCGTCCAGGTCGTCGCCGTAGGTGTTGACGTGGCCGACCTTCCGGCCGGGCTTCACGTCCTTGCCGTACATGTGGATCTTGAGCTGGGGGTCGCGGGCCATGCAGTGCAGGTACGCGGAGTACATGTCCGGGAAGTCGCCGCCGAGGACGTTGACCATGACCGTCCACGGCGCGCGCGGGCGCGGGTCGCCGAGGGGGAGGTCCAGGACCGCGCGGACGTGGTTGGCGAACTGGGACGTGATCGCGCCGTCCATCGTCCAGTGGCCCGAGTTGTGCGGGCGCATGGCCAGCTCGTTGACGAGGATGCGGCCGTCGCGGGTCTGGAACAGTTCGACGGCCAGGTGGCCCACGACGTCCAGTTCCTTGGCGATCCGCAGCGCCAGTTCCTCGGCCTGCAGGGCGAGGGGCTCTTCCAGGTCGGGGGCCGGGGCTATGACCGTGTCGCAGACGCCGTTCACCTGGCGGGACTCGACCACCGGGTAGGCGACCGCCTGGCCGTGCGGGGAGCGGACGACGTTGGCGGCCAGTTCCCTGGCGAAGTCGACCTTCTCCTCGGCGAGGACCGGGACGCCCGCGCGGAAGGGGTCCTGCGCCTCCTCGGGCGAGTTCACCACCCACACGCCCTTGCCGTCGTAGCCTCCGCGGACCGTTTTGAGAACGACCGGGAAACCGTCGCCCTCGTCCGCGAACGCCGCCACGTCCTGCGGATCGGTCACGATGCGGTGACTCGGGCAGGGCACGCCGATCGCGTCGAGTCTCGCCCGCATCACGCCCTTGTCCTGGGCGTGCACCAGCGCGTCGGGGCCGGGGCGGACGGGGATGCCGTCCGCTTCCAGGGCCCTGAGGTGCTCGGTGGGCACGTGCTCGTGATCGAAGGTGATCACGTCACAGCCGCGTGCGAACGCGCGCAGCGTGTCCAGGTCGCGATAGTCGCCGATGACGACATCGTTCACGACCTGCGCCGCTGAGTCCTGAGGAGTGTCACTGAGGAGCTTGAACCTGATGCCCAACGGGATGCCCGCCTCGTGTGTCATACGAGCGAGCTGGCCCCCGCCGACCATGCCGACTACCGGGAACGTCACGCCCCTAGGGTATCGGCCGCGCCGAGGTGGGGTGCTTCCCGGCCATGGTGGCCGTTTTCCCGGCTGTCGGCCGGTCCGCAGGCGGTCGCGCGGGAGGGTGGTTAGCATGACTGGGTTGACGCTACTTACGGACGGGGGCCTGCACGACCATGGAACGTGGTTCCTCGGGGCCTGATACGGCTTCCCCGGCACCCGGCGGTACGGTGCGGCAGCGATTCGACCGGCTCGTCCGTGAGGTCGCCAAGTTCGGCGCGGTGGGCGGCGCGGGGATTCTGGTCAATCTCGGCGTGTTCAACCTGGTACGGCATGTGACCGACCTCCAGGTGGTGCGGGCGAGCGTCATCGCGACCGTCGTGGCGATCATCTTCAACTACGTCGGCTTCCGCTACTTCACGTACCGGGACCGCGACAAGAGCGGCCGCACGAAGGAGATGTCGCTGTTCCTGCTGTTCAGCGCGGTCGGGCTCGTGATCGAGAACGGCGTGCTGTACACGGCGACGTACGGCTTCGGCTGGGACAGCCCGCTGCAGAGCAACATCTTCAAGTTCCTCGGCATAGGCATCGCGACGCTGTTCCGGTTCTGGTCCTACCGGACGTGGGTGTTCCGGGCGCTGCCGGGCCGGGAGCCGGCGGCAGGCCAGGAGACCGTGGCAGGCGCGGAATCGTTCTTGAAGCGGGAGACGGCGGCGAAGCGGCCGAAGACCAGGCAGCGCGTCTGAACCAGACCCGGCCGTCCTCAGCGGACCGTCGGCTCGTCCTCCGCAGGCTCCTTCTTCGACGGCGGTGTGCGGGAGAGGAACAGACCGAACACCGCCGGCTTGGTCTGGAGGAGTTCCAGGCGGCCCCCGTCGGCCTCCGCGAGGTCACGGGCGACCGCGAGGCCGATGCCCGTGGAGTTGCGGCCGCTGATCGTGCGCTCGAAGATCCGCGCCCCGAGGTCGGCGGGGACGCCGGGCCCCTCGTCGGTCACCTCGACGACGGCCTGGTTGCCGATGACGCGGGTGCGCAGCGCGACCGTGCCGCTGCCGTGCATCAGGGAGTTCTCGATCAGCGCGGCCAGCACCTGCGCCACCGCGCCCGGCGTGCCCACGGCGTGCAGGTGCCGCTTGCCGGAGCTGACGATCGCGCGGCCCGCGCTGCGGTAGGCGGGGCGCCACTCGGCGATCTGCTGCTGGAGGACCTCGTCCAGGTCGAAGGTGACGGCGGAGCCGTTGCGCGGGTCGCGGGAGTTGGTCAGCAGCCGCTCCACGACGTCCGTCAGGCGCTCCACCTGGGAGATCGCGATGGTCGCCTCTTCCTTCACCGTGTCCGGGTCGTCGGTGAGGGTGATCTCCTCCAGCCGCATCGACAGGGCCGTGAGGGGCGTACGGAGCTGGTGCGAGGCGTCGGCGGCCAGGCGCCGCTCGGCGGTCAGCATGCGGGCGATGCGCTCGGCGGAGGAGTCCAGCACGTCCGCGACCCGGTCCAGCTCGGGGACGCCGTACCGCTTGTGCCGCGGGCGCGGGTCGCCCGAACCGAGGCGTTCGGCGGTCTCGGCGAGGTCGGTGAGCGGGGAGGCGAGGCGGTTGGCCTGGCGGATCGCCAGCAGCACCGCGGCCACCACCGCCATCAGCGCCACCAGCCCGATGATCACCAGCGTCCGGCCGACCTCCCGGGTCACGGCGGAGCGCGGCTCCTCGACGAAAACCTCCTCGCCCTCCTCGCCCGTGGCCTCGCCGCGGATGACGTCGCCGACCGGCTTGTCGCCGACCTCGATGGGCCGCTCCCCGGGGATCCGGATCACGGCGTAACGGTCCCGCGCGACCTGGTCCCGCAGAACCTCCGCGGTGACGTTCCCCGTGCCGAGGAGGCGGCTGTCCACGATGCTGGCCAGCCGCGCCGCCTCCAGCTCCACACGCTCCTGGGCGCTGGTGCTGATCGTCCTGCTCTCCACGACGACGAGGGAGACACCGAAGACGGCGATCACGACGAGGACCACGGCGAGCGTGGACTGGATCAGTCGTCGGCGCATGTTCTCTTACCCAGGACCCGTTCCGCCGGGCTCAGCTCTTCTCGAAACGGAAGCCCACGCCGCGAACGGTCGCGATGTACCGGGGGTTCGCGGCGTCGTCGCCCAGCTTCTTGCGCAGCCAGGAGATGTGCATGTCGAGCGTCTTGGTGGACGACCACCAGGTGGTGTCCCAGACCTCGCGCATCAGCTGGTCGCGGGTGACGACCCGGCCGGCGTCCCGGACCAGGACCCGCAGCAGGTCGAACTCCTTGGCGGTGAGCTGCAGCTCCTCGTCGCCCATCCACGCGCGGTGCGACTCGACGTCGATGCGCACACCGTGGGTGGCGGGCGGCTGCTGCGGCTCGGCGGCGCCGCGCCGCAGCAGGGCGCGGACGCGGGCAAGCAGTTCCGCCAGGCGGAACGGCTTGGTGACGTAGTCGTCGGCACCCGCGTCGAGACCGACGACGGTGTCCACCTCGTCGGCACGCGCGGTCAGGATGAGGATCGGCACGGCGTGCCCCTCGGCGCGCAGCCGGCGGGCCACCTCCAGGCCGTCCATGCCGGGCAGACCCAGGTCGAGCACGACCAGGTCGACGCCGCCCTGCAGTCCGGCGTCGAGTGCGGTGGGTCCGTCCTCACGCACCTCGACCTCGTACCCTTCCCGGCGCAGTGCGCGGGCCAGCGGCTCCGAGATGGACGCGTCGTCCTCGGCGAGCAGTACACGGGTCATGAGCTGATGGTAGACCGCCCGCGACCAGAGCTGGGGTGTGATCTGGCCTGGGATTCTTACCGTCGTCTTTCCTGATTCTCACCTTGGGGCGGGCGCGGTGAGGGGCGGTGGACGGACCTGTGGCTGTGGGATGCCATTCTGGAAGTGACCTTGGAAACCATGCGCCTGGTTCCCTCGACACCTGTGATTCGCGTCTCAAATGGGCCATTTGCGGTGGTGTCCTGACGTATGGTGAATCTACGCCTGTAGCATCGCGGGGACCTTTGGCGGCGATGAGCGCCGAAGGTCTCTTTTGTGCGCGCGGGCTGGTCCCCCAGCCCTGCTCTCCCCCCAACGGGCGCGCCCCCGCTCAGGCACGCGCGTCCCGACCAGCAAGGAACGACCATGGCGTCCAGCCTGACGAAGGACTCGGTCCGTCCGGGCACCCCCGGGTCCGAGAAGACCTTCTTCGGCCACCCCCGGGGTCTGGCCACTCTCTTCATGACCGAGATGTGGGAACGGTTCTCCTACTACGGCATGAGGGCTCTGCTCCCGCTGTACCTCGTCGCTCCGGGCGGCCTGCACCTGAACGCGGCCACCGCGACCGCGATCTACTCGGTGTACGTGTCGCTGGTGTACCTGCTCGCCATGCCGGGCGGCTGGTTCGGCGACCGCGTCTGGGGCCCGCGCAAGACCGTCGCCGTCGCCGGCACGGTCATCATGCTCGGCCACCTCACGCTGGCGCTGCCCTCCTCGGGCACGTTCTACGCGGGCCTCGGCCTGGTCGCCATCGGCTCGGGTCTGCTGAAGGCCAACATCTCCACGATGGTCGGCCACCTCTACGACGGCCCGGACGACCCGCGCCGCGACGGTGGCTTCACCGTCTTCTACATGGGCATCAACCTCGGCGCCTTCGCCGCGCCGCTGGTGATCGGCACCGTCGGTGAGAGCGTCGACTGGCACCTCGGCTTCGCGCTCGCCGCGCTCGGCATGGCGCTGGGTCTCGCCCAGTTCCTGCTCGGCAGCCGCCACCTCGCCGAGCGTTCCGGCGTCGTCCCGAAGCCGCTGTCCGCCGACGAGAAGGCCTCGACGCTGCGCAAGGCCGCGATCTGGGCCGGTGTCGCCACCGTCTTCTACGCGATCGTCGGCTTCTCCGGCCACTACACGCTGAACTGGATCCTGGTCCCGCTGACCCTGCTCGGCGTGATCATCCCGCTGATGGTGCTGGTGCGGATCAAGCGCGACCGGGAACTGGACCGCGCCGAGCAGTCGAAGATGTCCGCGTACATCTGGTTCTTCGTCGCCGCGGCCGTCTTCTGGATGATCTACGACCAGGGCGGCTCGACCCTGTCGATCTTCGCCGACTCGTCGGCGGAGAACAGCGTCTTCGGCTGGGGCTTCCCGGTCTCCTGGTACCAGTCGGTCAACCCGGTTCTGATCATGGCCCTGGCCCCGGTCTTCGCCTGGATCTGGCTGGCGCTGAACCGGCGCGGCAAGGAGCCCAGCACGATCGTGAAGTTCGCCTCCGGCCTGCTGCTGGTCGGCGCGTCCTTCTTCCTCTTCCTGGCCCCGCTGTCCATCGCGGGCGGCGGCCACAAGGCGGCCGCGCTGTGGCTGGTGGCGATCTACTTCGTCCAGACCGTCGGTGAGCTGCTGCTCTCCCCGGTCGGCCTGTCGGTCACCACGAAGATGGCGCCCGCGAAGTACGCCTCGCAGATGATGGGCGTGTGGTTCCTCGCCGTCACCGCCGGCGACGCCACGACCGGTCTGCTCTCCATCGCCGGCGTCGATCTGAACAAGACGGGCATCGTGGCCCTGGAGGCCGCGCTCGCCGTGGTCGCCGGTGTCGCGGTGTGGATGTACCGCAACAAGGTCAAGGAACTCATGGGCGACGTGCGCTGACGTCCGTCCACGGTCTCTTCGGGAGGGCCATCGCATCACTGGGTGCGGTGGCCCTCCGGGGTTTCCGGGACAGGTGCCGGATCCGAGTCCGGGGTGAACCACGGCAGGGGCGCGGGGCTGGAAGGTGCCTGATCCGGAGAGGCCGGCCCCCACAGGCGCAGGGCCGGTGCGGGCAGGCGCAGCCCGCGGTGGCGGCCGGCGACGGTGGCGGGGCGCGGCCGTACGCGGTTCACCGCGGCCATCCCGGCGCGGAACACGGCCGCCGGCACGACCAGGCAGGTCAGGATCCAGAACAGCGTCACGCCCCAGGGCCGGCCCACGTCCCAGGGCTGTTCGGCGAGGACCTTCCCGCCGTAGGCGAGCGTCACGGTGTAGTCGCCGTGCGCCCCGGCCGCCAGCTCGACCGGCAGCTCGATCCGCGCCTTGCCGCCGGGCTGGACGGTGCCGCGCCAGCGCTGTTCCTCCCACTGCGGCGCGAACACGCCGTGGGAGGTGCCGACCCGGAAGACCGGGTTCTTCACGGCTGACGTGCCGACGTTGCCGACGGTGAGGACGAGGGTGCGGGAGGGCGGTGAACCGAACCAGGTGAGCAGGCCGTCGGAGCCCTCCAGCCGGGTGTCGGTGAGGACGGACAGGCGGCCGCCGGCAGGCTCCGCGGGCAGCGGTTCCACGGCGTGCCCGGCGACCTGGAAGGCCGCGTCGGCCTCCGCCTTCGGGCCGGTCACCGTGGCCACGTGCACCACGCACGGGCAGGGCACCGGGGGCTCGGCGACCGGCAGCGTCCTGCGGAAGCGGCCCTCGGCGTCGGTGGTGACGGCTCTGCCGTCGGCGTTGGCGCAGGAGTCGGTGCCACCGGTCACGCCCCGGGACGCCACGGACTGGCCGCAGATCAGCAGCATCAGCAGGGCACGGGGGCGCCAGCCGCTGCCGGTGACGGTGACCGCGCCGCCCGCCCCCGCCTGCGACTCGGAGAGCCGCACCGCGGGGCCCTCGGCCGCGGCCGCGGACACCGCCCCCGTCAGCAGTACCAGGACCAGCACGAGCACCGCCGGAATCCGCACTGTGCCGTTCACGTCACCGCTCCCGTCGACTCGACGCTCGGATACGGGGGTTCAACCGCCGTACGGCGGCGGGTGCCGTCAGCGGCGGGCCCGCGCCGGCTGGTTGCGCCGGGTCAGCCACAGCGCGCCCGCCGCGCCCGCGAGCAGCACCGTGCCGCCGAGCGTGCCGAGGGCGATCGCGGAGTCCTCGGGGCCGGTTCGGGACAGCTCGGAGCCGGAGCCGGAGCCGGAGCCGCTCTGGGTGGAGCCGGTGGCTCCGCCGCCGCTCGCGGCGGTGACGTCGAGGGTCAGCGACGGGCCCGGGTCGTTCGTCGGCGTGCAGGTGGTCGTGGTACCGAGGGCCTTGATGGTGAGCACGCCCGCCGTGAAGGTGACCTCGCCGGTCTTCTTCGGTGTGTACGTGCCGCTCAGGTCGTCGATCTTGATGGGGGTGTTCGCCGGTATCTTCGCCTGGTTCGGCGGACCCGTCACCGTCAGCGTGCCGTTGTCGGCCCCGCCCAGCGCGATGGTCGCGCTCGGGTTCATCGCGCCCTTGCCCAGTTCGACCGGGCTGGAGGAGACGCCCTTCTGCCACGACATGGTGATTTTGTAGCCGCTGCCGCTCTGCACGCCCTTGATGTCGATGGGCGAGACGGCGCTCTTGTCACCGATGGGCGTCCTGCACTGGTAGTTGACCTCGACGACCTCGGCCCGGGCAGCGGGGGCGGCCATCAACACCGCCGAGCCGGCCAGGGCCGCGACGGACGCGAGCGCGGCGGTTCGCTTCTGGTACGACACGGTCCCCTCATTCCTGACGGCGCATCAGATCGGGCCGTCAAGGTACGCCCGGCGCCGTGAGGAGGGAAGACACGTCGCACGCCGGAATCGCGGCGATCCGGCGCGCAGGAGAAGGGGGGCGAGCGGAGAAGGTGACCGCGGGTAATCCGAGGTGAGGCTCCGGCGCACACGGAGCTGCCTCCCCGGCCGGGAGCCTTGGGCGGACGTCTCAGGCGGGCACCTTGGGCGGATCCTCAGACGGGCATCTTGGGCGGATGCCTCAGGCGGGTGCCCCCAGCTCCGCCCACACGGTCTTGCCCGCGACTCCCGGGGTCCGTACGACGCCCCAGTCCAAGCACAGCCGCTGCACGATGAACATGCCGTGGCCGCCCGGGCGCCCCGCGCGGTGCGGGGTACGAGGTGCCGGCTGGCCGACACCCCGGTCGGTGACCTCGATCCGGATCACCTTCTTGTCGCAGGCGATCCACAGCTCGTCCGGCCCCTCCGCGTGCAGACAGGCGTTGGTGACCAGCTCGGAGACGACCAGCAGTACGTCCTCGGCGGCGGCCCGCTGGTCGGCCGTGGCGGCGGGCAGCCAGCCCCACGCGTACAGCGCCTGGCGGGTGAAGTCGCGGGCGAGCGGCACGACACCGCTCTCGCCGTCGAAGCTCAGTCTGCGGACCTGCCGGCCCGCCGGCGGCGCGGGCGACGACCCGGCCCCGCCTGCCTCCGACGCCCCGGTCGCGGGCACGCCACCTTCCGACGCTCCCGCCGACACGCCCCCCTCGGACGCCCCGGAAGCGCCGCTGGGCTCCGGACCGCGGTCGCCCGGCGAGTAGGGCCGGGTGGTGCTCATCAGCGCTTCACCTCACCGATTCACCAGTTCACGATTCAAAAGTCGTACACAGTCAGTCGTTGCACAGTCAGTCGTACACAGCCAGTTACGCAGTAGGGCGGTGTGTCAGTTCCACAGCGTCCCCGCCACCCCCGGCAGCCGACAGGTTCAGGATGTCTCCTGCCCGACCGGACCGACCGAACACCCCCCTATTTCCGCACTAAACACGTGACGGGAGGGCAACGCCGATCACCAGGGGACGCCAGGGGCTCGCCGCCGACCCGACGTACCTACTCAGCCGGATTCGTCGGCCAGTGCCGCCTCAAGCGTGTCGTGCACCGTGAAGACCGCGTCGGCCCCCGTGATCTCGAACACACGCGCCACCACGGGCTGCATCCCCACCAGGTGCACCCCGCCCCCCGCGGCCTCCGCCTTCAGGCGCGCACCGAGCAGCACGTTGAGCCCCGTGGAGTCACAGAACTCCAGACGTGCGCAGTCGATGACGAGCCGGTTGAATCCCTTGGCGAGGCAGTCATCGAGTGGCTCACGCAACAGATCGGCGGTGTGGTGATCCAACTCACCCGCCGGGGTCACGACGGCACTAGGGCCCTCTTCCCGCACCTCCACCAGAAGCCGGCCCGACTGTGCGCTGCCGACCGTCCCGCGGTCCATGCCGTCTCTCTCTCCCGACGTCCGTGGCTGCTTGCTGACGCCCTCGAACACTACGCCTTCCCTCCACACTCCGACACCCGAACAACCCCACACAAACGGACATATCCACACAGAACACACTTGCGGTGGGCTCAGGGAAGCGGGTAGGGCTAGTAGAGACACGTAACCGAACACGGCCGGCTTTGGAGGCGCCGCACACCGCAGTGCACCTAATGGGCTTCGGCAGCCGTATGCCGAGAACGATGGAGGACATCATGTCACCCCGGCTCGACGCATCGCGTACCCAGAAAGCGACGTCGACACCCCTCCCGGAACATCTGGATCCCATCGAGCAGCACGACGTACTCGTCGACCAGGACGACGTACTCGCCGGGCTTCCGGACATCCCCCCGTACGACGAGGTCGGCCCCGTGGACGCGCGGGCCCTGTCCAAGACCCTCTTCGAGCGCCTGGAATCGCTGGAGGAAGGCACCCACGAGTACTCGTACGTCCGCAACACGCTCGTCGAACTCAACCTCGCCCTGGTCAAGTTCGCCGCCTCCCGCTTCCGCTCGCGCAGCGAGCCGATGGAGGACATCATCCAGGTCGGCACCATCGGCCTGATCAAGGCGATCGACCGCTTCGAACTCTCCCGCGGAGTGGAGTTCCCCACTTTCGCGATGCCAACCATCGTCGGCGAGATCAAGCGGTTCTTCCGGGACACCTCGTGGTCCGTCCGCGTACCGCGCCGGCTGCAGGAACTCCGGCTCGACCTGGCCAAGGCCGGTGACGAGCTGGCTCAGAAGCTGGACCGCGCCCCGACGGTGGCCGAACTGGCCGAGCGTCTGGGCATCTCCAACGACGAGGTCGTCGAGGGCATGGCGGCGTCGAACGCCTACACCGCCTCCTCGCTGGACGCCCAGCCGGAGGAGGACGACGCCGAGGGCGCGCTCGCGGACCGCATCGGCTACGAGGACCACGGACTCGAAGGCATCGAGTACGTCGAGTCGTTGAAGCCGCTGATCGCCGAACTCCCGCACCGGGACCGGAAGATCCTCTCCCTGCGCTTCGTCGCGGGCATGACCCAGTCGGAGATCGGCGACGAGCTCGGCATCTCCCAGATGCACGTGTCGCGGCTGCTGTCGCGGACGCTGGTACGGCTGCGCAAGGGGCTGACACTGGAGGAGTAAGGCGGTCCTCCACGGACTTCCGAAGGGCGACCTGACCCGTCGACGGCCGGTCGCCCTTCGGCGCGTGCCCGGACAGACGTCCGCGGGGACCGCTCAGACGACCCGTACGCCCCGCCGCCACACCCCGGACACCAGCGGAACTCCCGGCCGGTAGGCCAGGTGGACGTGGCTCGGGGCGTCGAGCAGCGCCAGGTCGGCGTACGCGCCCGGCGTGAGGCGGCCGATGTCGTCGCGGCGCAGGGCCTTCGCCCCGCCCGCCGTGGCCGACCACACCGCCTCGTCCGGCGTCATCCCCATGTCCCGTACCGCGAGGGCGACGCAGAAGGGGACGGAGGAGGTGAAGGACGAGCCGGGGTTGCAGTCCGTGGACAGGGCGACGGTCACCCCGGCGTCGAGGAGGCGGCGGGCGTTCGGCCATGCGGCGCGGGTGGAGAACTCGGCGCCGGGCAGAAGGGTGGCGACCGTACGGCTGTTGGCCAGGGCGTCCACGTCCGCGTCCGTGAGGTGGGTGCAGTGGTCGGCGCTGGCCGCGTCGAGCTCGACGGCGAGCTGCACGCCGGGGCCGTAGGAGAGCTGGTTGGCGTGGATGCGGGGGTGCAGGCCCCGGGCCTTGCCGGCGGTGAGGATCGCGCGGGCCTGGTCGCCGTCGAAGGCGCCCTTCTCGCAGAAGACGTCGATCCAGCGGGCGTGCGGCGCACAGGCGTCGAGCATCTCGCCGGTGACGAGCGCCACGTACTCCGCGGGGCCGGCCGGGTCCTCGGCGTGCTCGGGGGCCACGATGTGGGCGCCGAGGTAGGTGACCTCGTCGGTGTGACGGGCGGCGATGCGCAGGGCGCGGGACTCGTCGGCGACGGTCAGGCCGTAGCCGGACTTGGTCTCAAGGGTCGTGGTGCCCTGGCGGAGGGCCTCCGCGAGGTAACGGGTGAGGTTGGCCTCCAGTTCCTCGTCGCCGGCGGCGCGGGTGGCGGCGACGGTCGTCCGGATGCCGCCCGCGCTGTAGGGGCGGCCGGACATGCGGGCGTTGAACTCCTCGGTGCGGTCGCCCGCGAAGAGCAGGTGGGAGTGGGAGTCGACGAAGCCCGGGAGCACCGTCCGGCCGCCCGCGTCGACCCGATTGTCAGTGGCGGGTGCTTTGCTTGTTCCACCGGTCCACGCGATGCGGTCGCCGTCGATGACGACGGCCGCGTCCCGGACCAGTCCGAGGGGGGACCCGTCACCGAGGGAGGGGTCGTTGGTGACCAGCGTGGCGATGTTGGTGATGACGGTGCTGCTGCTCATGGCGTCCTCGTGGGTGGCGGTGGTCAGGCGTACAGGGCTCGGATCGTGTCCGCCAGCGCCCGCGGCGCGTCCGGTACGAGTGTGTGCGCCCCGTCTCGTACGACGTGCCGCCCACCCACGATCGTGTGCCGTACGTCCGCTGCCGTCGCGGCGAATACGGCGGTCTCGGCGCCGAGCCTCGGCGGCGGCCCCGCTGTTCTGACGGAGTCGAGCGCGATCGTCGTGAGGTCGGCGAGCGCGCCGCTCTCGATGGTGCCCGCGTCGCCCCACCCGAGGGCCGCGTGGCCGTCGGCCGAGGCCGCCCGCAGGAGGGCCGCAGCCGTCCAGTGACCTCGCGTACGGGTGCGCAGGCGCTCGTTCAGCTCCATCGCGCGCGCCTCTTCGAGCAGGTCGACGACGGCGTGGCTGTCGGAGCCGAGGGAGAGCGGGGAGCCGGCCTGCTGCAGGGCGGCGGCGGGCCCGATGCCGTCGGCGAGGTCCCGCTCGGTCGTCGGGCACATACAGGTGCCGGTGCCGCTGCCGCCGATCAGCGCGATGTCCTCGTCGGTGAGGTGCGTGTTGTGGACGCCGGTGGTGCGCGGCCCGAGGACGCCGTGGTCGGCGAGGAGGCGTGCCGGCGTGCATCCGTGGGCTTCCCGGCAGGCGTCGTTCTCGGCGGTCTGCTCGGACAGGTGCACATGGAGCGGGGCCCGCCGCTCCCCGGCCCACCGCGCCACGGTCGTCAGCTGGTCGGCGGGCACGGCCCGTACGGAATGGACCGCCGCCCCGATCCGCGCGTGATCCCGTTCCTTGAGAACTGAACAGCGTTCCGCCCAGGCCTCGGCCGTCCCGTCCGAGAAGCGGAGCTGGTGGGAGGTGGGCGGCTGTCCGAAGCCGGAGGAGAGGTAGCAGGTGTCGAGGAGGGTGATCCGGATGCCGGCTTCGGCGGCGGCCTCGATCAGGGCCTCGCCCATCGCGTTCGGGTCGGTGTAGCGGGTGCCGCCCGGGGCGTGGTGGACGTAGTGGAACTCGCCGACGGCGGTGATGCCGGCCAGGGCCATCTCGGCGTACACCGCGCGTGCCAGCTCGTGGTAAGTGTCCGGGGTCAGCCGTTCGGCTACGGAGTACATGACCTCGCGCCAGGTCCAGAAGGTGCCGGAGCCGACCTGGACGGTGCCGCGCAGGGCGCGGTGGAAGGCGTGGCTGTGGGCGTTGGCCAGTCCCGGGAGCGTCAGGCCGCGCAGGATCTCGGCGCCGGGCGGCGGGGTGACGGCGTCCGTGTGGACGGCGGCGATGCGGCCGTCGCTGATGTCGAGGGTCACCCCGGGCTCGACGTGCGTGCCGAGCCAGGCGTGCTCCAGCCAGTACGTCCGCGTGCGGGGGTGCGTCACGGGCGGGCCAGTCCTTCCAGTACGTCGGCGAGTGCGGTCACCCCGGCCACGCAGTCGTCCTCGGCGGCGAACTCGGCCGGCGAGTGCGAGACGCCCGTGGGGTTGCGCACGAACAGCATGGCGGTCGGGATGCTCCCGGAGAGGATTCCGGCGTCGTGTCCGGCGCCGGTGCCCAGGACGGGCACCTTGAGGTCGGTGTCGTTGCCGAGGATGCGGGCGAGTTCGTCGCGCAGGGCATGGTCGAACTCGACCACGGGGGTGAAGGACTCACGGACGACGTCCAGGTCGACGCCGTGTTCCTGGGCGTAGGCGCGAGCCGCCTCCTCCACACCCGCGACCACCGTGTCCAGGCTCTCCTGGTCGGCGGCGCGGGAGTCGAGCCAGCCGCGGACCAGGGAGGGGATGGCGTTGACGCCGTTCGGCTCGACGGCGATCTTGCCGAAGGTGGCGACGGCACCGGCGAGCCGGGCCTCGCGGCGGGCGGCGAGCACGGTCTCGGCGTACGGGAGCATGGGGTCGCGCCGGTCGGCGAGCCGGGTCGTGCCGGCGTGGTTGGCCTCGCCCCGGAAGTCGAACCGCCACCGGCCGTGCGGCCAGATGGCGCTGGCGATGCCGACCCGGTCGCCGGACAGGTCGAGGGCGCGGCCCTGCTCGACGTGGAGTTCGACGAAGGCGCCGATGCGGGCGAGCCGCTCGGGGTCGGGGCCGAGGGCGTCGGGGTCGTGTCCGGCGGTCTCCATGGCCTGCGGCAGGGTGACTCCGTCGCCGTCGGTCAGGCGGTGCGCCTGCTCGACGGTGAGCTGCCCGGCGGTGAGCCGCGAGCCGACGCAGGCGAGCCCGAAGCGGGCCCCTTCCTCGTCGCCGAAGTTGACGATGCCGAGGGGCTTGGCGCACCGCGCGTTCCTGTCCCGCAGTTCGTCCAGGGCGGCGAAGGCGGAGACGACGCCGAGGGGCCCGTCGAAGGCGCCGCCGTCCGGCACGGAGTCGAGGTGCGACCCGGTGACGACGGCGTCCCCGGCGCCCGGATCGCCGAGCCAGGCCCACTGGTTGCCGTTGCGGTCGACCTCGTAGGTGAGCCCGCGGGTCTCGGCCTGCGCCTGGAACCAGGCCCGGCACTCGGCGTCGGCGGCCGTCCAGGCGAAGCGGCGGTAGCCGCCGGAGGCGGAGCTGCGGCCGATCGGCAGCAGCTCCGCCCACATGCTGTGGAAGCTCACGCCTGGTCACCCTCGCGCATCGGCACCCGCACGCCCCGCTCGGCCGCCACCGACTCGGCGATGTCGTACCCGGCGTCCACGTGCCGGATGACGCCCATGCCGGGGTCGTTGGTGAGTACCCGGCGGATCTTCTCCCCGCCCAGCCTGGTGCCGTCGGCGACGGTCACCTGCCCGGCGTGGAGGGACCGTCCCATGCCGACGCCGCCGCCGTGGTGGAGGGACACCCAGGAGGCACCCGACGCGACGTTCACCATGGCGTTGAGCAGCGGCCAGTCGGCGATGGCGTCGGAGCCGTCGAGCATGGCCTCGGTCTCCCGGTAGGGAGAGGCCACCGAGCCGCAGTCCAGATGGTCCCGCCCGATGACGATCGGCGCGGACAGCTCCCCGCTCGCCACCATGTCGTTGAACCGCTCACCGGCCTTGTCCCGCTCGCCGTAGCCGAGCCAGCAGATGCGGGCGGGCAGGCCCTGGAAGTGGACCCGCTCCCCGGCCATGCGGATCCAGCGGGCCAGGGACTCGTTCTCGGGGAAGAGGTCCAGAATCGCCCGGTCCGTCCTGGCGATGTCGGCGGGGTCGCCGGACAGGGCCGCCCAGCGGAAGGGGCCCTTGCCCTCGCAGAACAGCGGGCGGATGTAGGCGGGGACGAACCCGGGGAAGGCGAACGCCCGGTCGTAGCCGGCGAGTTTGGCCTCGCCGCGGATGGAGTTGCCGTAGTCGAAGACCTCGGCGCCGGCGTCCATGAAGCCGACCATGGCCTCGACATGCCGGGCCATCGATTCCCGCGCCCGCACGGTGAACCCGGCCGGGTCCTTGGCTGCGTAGGAGGCCATGTCCTCGAAGGCGACGCCGAGCGGCAGGTAGGACAGCGGGTCGTGGGCCGAGGTCTGGTCGGTGACGATGTCGATGGGTGCGCCCATGGCGAGCAGCTGCGGGACGAGCTCGGCGGCGTTGCCGAGGACACCGATGGACAGCGGGCGGCGGGCGTCGCGGGCCTCCACGGCCAGGCGCAGGGCCTCGTCGAGGGAGTCGGCGCGCACGTCCAGGTAGCGGTGCTCGATGCGGCGCTCGATGGCGCGGGGGTCGCAGTCGACGCAGATCGCGACGCCGTCGTTCATCGTCACGGCGAGGGGCTGGGCGCCGCCCATGCCGCCGAGGCCGGCGGTGAGGGTGATCGTCCCGGCGAGCGAGCCGCCGAACTTCTTCGCGGCGACGGCGGCGAAGGTCTCGTAGGTGCCCTGGAGGATGCCCTGGGTGCCGATGTAGATCCAGGAGCCTGCGGTCATCTGGCCGTACATGGTCAGGCCGAGGGCCTCCAGGCGGCGGAACTCCTCCCAGGTGGCCCAGTCGCCGACGAGGTTGGAGTTGGCGATGAGCACGCGCGGCGCCCACTCGTGGGTCTGCATGACGCCGACGGGGCGGCCCGACTGGACGAGCATCGTCTCGTCCTGCTTGAGGGTCCTGAGGGTCCGGATCATGGCGTCGAAGGAGCGCCAGTCGCGGGCCGCCTTCCCCGTGCCGCCGTAGACGACGAGCTTGTCGGGGTGTTCGGCGACCTCCGGGTCGAGGTTGTTCTGCAGCATCCGCAGGGCGGCCTCCTGCTGCCATCCCAGGGCGCTCAGTTCCGTGCCGCGCGGCGCTCGGACGGGGCGGGGTCCTGACATGGAATGCCTCCTGGTGGGTCGCTCACGGCACATATGGCTACGGATATTCACATCCTGACCCGATGAATAGAGCTAGTCAATACGGGGACCGCCGCCCACGGGCGCGTCGCGGATGTTTGGCTGGATGCATGGGCGCAGGCATCCACGGGACGGGGGACGACGTGAACGACTCCGGCGAAAGTCACCTGAGCGAGGCCGACGGGGAGCGGGCCGCGCGCCGGGACGAGGCGGTGCGGGCCGCCGTGGAGCGGGGATTGCTGGGGCCGGGCACCCCCATCATCGGCCTGCTCGACGTCACCGGCATCCGGGAGTCGGCGGCGGCGCTGCGGGCGGCGTTCGAGGCGGTGGTGGCGCCGGGCACACCCGTGCTGCACGCCTTCGCGGTGAAGGCGACCCCGCTGGTGCCGGTGCTGCGGCTGCTGCACCAGGAGGGCATCGGCGCCGAAGTGGCGAGCCCGGGCGAGCTGGCGCTGGCGCGGGCGGCCGGGGTGCCGCCGGAGCGGACGGTGCTGGACTCGCCCGCCAAGACACCGGCCGAACTGCGGGAGGCGCTGGAGCTGGGGATCACCGTCAACGCGGACAATCCGCAGGAGCTGGAACGCATCGACGGCCTGATGAGGTCCGCGGTCAGCAGCTCCCCCATCGGCATCCGGGTGAACCCCCAGGTAGGCGGTGGCTCCATCGAGGCGCTGTCCACGGCGACGGCGACCTCGAAGTTCGGGGTGGCGCTGCGGGACGAGGGGGCGCGGGAGTGGGTCGTCCGGGCGTACGCCGACCGGCCCTGGCTGACCCGGCTGCACGCGCACACCGGGTCCCAGGGCATCCCGCTGTCCCTGATGGCCGAGGGCGTGGCGGAGACGTACGCGCTCGCCGAGGAGATCAACCGGCGGATCGGGCGGCCGCAGATCGACACGATCGACATCGGCGGCGGACTGCCCGTGAACTTCGCCTCGGACGCGACGGCACCGACGTACGCGGAGTACGCGCGGGTGCTGCGCGAGGCGGTGCCGGGGCTGTTCGACGGGCGGTACGGGCTGGTCACCGAGTTCGGGCGGTCCCTGCTGGCCAAGCACGGAACGGTGGTGGCGCGGGTGGAGTACGCGAAGGTCTCCGGCGGCCGGCCGGTCGCGGTGACGCACGCGGGTGTGCAGGTCGCCACGCGGACGGTGTACGTGCCGGGGGCGTGGCCGTTGCGGATCGCCGCGTACGACGCGAAGGGGCGGCCGAAGCAGGGGCCGCCCGTGGTGCAGGACGTGGCCGGTCCCGCCTGTTTCGCGGGCGACCTGCTGGCCGAGGGACGTGCGTTGCCGTTGCTTGAGCAGGGCGACTATGCGGCGGCGCCGGACACCGGTGCGTACTACTTCGCGCACCACTACGCGTACAACTCCCTCGCCCGGCCCGGTATTTACGGGTTCGTGCCGGATGGGGAGGGAGGTGTTGCCTTCGCGGTGGTGCGGGAGGCGCAGTCGGTCGAGGAGATCGTGGCCGAGTCCGGAGGGACGCACGCCGATGCCCTCACGGACGTGGTGCGCCGTGGGGGCATCGGCCGTCGGTGATCTGCGGGTTCGTACGGCACTCCGGTGGGCGGGATCAGACCAGCGCCGCTGTCCTGCGCCGGGCCCCACCCGGTGCCGCGTCCCCCGCCGCGATGCCCGTGCTGCGGTACGCCTTGACCGCCTTGCCCGCCGGGCGTCCGCCGTTGCCGGCGAGCCAGTCCACGCGGACCCACAGCAGGACCTCCTCCGCCCGCTCCCGCCGCCCGATCCACGCGGCCTTGAGCCACAGGCCTGCGCCGCAGCCGGCCAGGAGCAGGCCGCCGGCGGCGGATGCGGCGAAGGCGCTGCCGAGGGCCGCGAGGAAGGCGAGCAGCAGCCACCAGCGGTGGCCGCGGCGCCAGTTGCGTGTGGTCACCGCCCGGTCCTGGAGCACGTCGTGCTTGCCGGCGCGGGCGGCCGAGCGGGCCAGGGCGGCGTACCGCTTGCGGCGCGTGTACACCACGACGGCCGTCGCCAGGATGAACAGCACGGCCCCGGCCAGTGCGCCGATCCGGCGCCCGGTCAGTCCCGGCGCCAGGGCGCCGATGCCCGCCGCGAACACGCCCAGCCACCACAGCGGTGCCGCCCCCGCACGTACGACGACGGCCACCCGAGCCAGCCCCTGTGCTCCTCCGCGCGCCACGTTCAGCCTCCCGTCTCAGGTCTGTGATCTGTGAATCTGATCTATGAGCTCTGATCTGTGATCTGTGAAGCGTCTGAAGGGTTTCTCCAAGGCACTCACGCTAGCGACACAAGGTGAGACGAACCTGAGAAAACGGCCGGTCAGGACAGTGGGTCACTCCACGAACAGCCCGCGCGCCGCCGCCTTCGCGTCGAACTCCTCCAGCCGGGCCTGGGCGTCGGGCAGGCCGTCGCACATCGCCTCCAGGAGCACCCGGCCGAGCAGCATCGGCGCGCAGGCGGTGTCGAAGGCCAGGCCGGTGCCGACGGCCGCCGGCAGCAGCAGGTCGGACACCTTGGCGACCGGCGCGAAGGCGGAGTCGGCGACCGTCACGACCGTGAGCCCCGATTCCCTGGCGTAGGCGAGCGTGTCGACGACCTCGCGGGGGTGCCGGGGCAGCGCGAAGCAGAGCAGGGCCGTCGCCCCGGCCCGGACCGCGCCGTCGATACGGTCCTGGATCATCGTGCCGCCCTCGCCCAGCAGCCGGACGTCCGGATGGACCTTGGCGGCGAAGTACGCGAAGCCGTAGGCCTGGGCGGCAGCCGCCCGCAGCCCGAGGACGGGGAGCGGGCGGCTCCCGGCGAGGATCCGCCCCGCCCGCTGCACGGGCCTGGGGTCGGCGAGCAGTTGCGCCAGGTGCCGCAGGTTCTCGATCTCGGCCTCGACGGCCTGCTGGTACTCGTTGTACGCGCCGGCCTCCGCCGCCGGTTCCGCCGGGGCGACCTCGCGCAGGTGCCTGCGCAGGGCGGGATAGCCGTCGAAACCGAGGGCGACGGCGAAGCGGGTCACCGACGGCTGGCTGACCCCCGCCAGCTCGGCCAGCTCCACGCTGGACAGGAACGGCACGTCGGCGGCCCGCCGCACCATGCTGTGCGCGATGCGGCGCTGGGTCGGCGTCAGCCGGTGCCCCTCGAAGAGCGCCTGCAGCCGCGCGGCAGGGCTGTCGGTCACGCTCATGACGTGCTCCCCCTCGGCCTATTCACATACCGCAAGTTCTGCATGCCGTTATACAGCCGGGGCGTGCTCGCGGCGAACCCGGTCCGACGGGCGGACCCCAGCACCAACCGGGGGGCTAACCCCAGTGCGACCGCCGCACCCGCTCCCTACCGTGGCTGACATGACCGGAATGGACGGGCGGGACGCCGAGTTGAAGAAGGAACTCAACGCCACCCTGCAGGCCCGCAGGGAACTGGGCGAGGAGTACGAGTCGGCGCTGGTCGACTCGTTCCTGGAGAAGGTCGACCAGCGCATCGACGGCGCCGTGGAGCGCCGGGTGCGCCGGCAGCTCGCCGAGCAGCAGATGGCGGCGGCCCGGGACTCCCGGTCACCGAAGCCCACGGACTCCTGGGGCGAGCGCTTCGGCTTCGGCATCGTCTCCCTCGTCCTCGCGATCCCGTTGTCCGCGATCGGCGGCGGACTCGCCCACCTCCCCGGGATCCTCGTGGCCTGGGCGGGCATCGTCGGCGTCAACGTCGCCCAGGTCGCCCGCACCAACCCCGGCCTCTTCGGCCGCCGTAAGACGTCCCGGGACGACGGCTGGGAGGTCTGACGGCGGCCGCACCGAGCGGCCCCGGCCACTGCGGCCGCTACACCTGGCGCGTGGGCAGCACGACGACCTGCCGCAGGTTCACCCGCCGAGGCCGGCTCGCCACGTAGGCCACGACGTCGGCGATCTCCTCCGACGCCAGCCCGCCCAGCTCCGCGAACATCCCCTCCAGCTGCCCCGCCAGTTCGGCGTTGTCGATGTGCGACTTCAGTTCCGTCTCCGTCAGCCCCGGCTCGATGTTGGTGACCCGCACGTCACGCGGCCCGAACTCGGTGCGCAGGGACTGGGAGAGGTAGGTGAGCGCGGCCTTGGTCGCCCCGTACACGGCGTAGTTCGGGAACGCGACGTGCGCGCCGACGGACGAGATGTTCACCAGGTCCGCCGCGCGTCCCCGGGCGGCCGCGTCCACCAGGTCGCCGGTGAAGGCCCGGATCACCCGCAGCACCCCGGTCACGTTGGTGTCGAGCATCCGCTGCCACTCGTCGATCCGCCCGGCGCCGACGGGGTTGGGCAGCATCACCCCCGCCGAGTTCACCACCAGGTCGACGGTCCCGTACGCCTCGTGGACCCGGGCCGCGGCGGCCTCCACGGACGCGTCGTCGGTGACGTCCGCGACCACGGCGAGCGCCTGCCCGCCGTCGGCCCGGATCTTCCCGGCGAGCGCGTCCAGCCGCTCCCCGCGCCGGGCCAGCAGCGCCACCCGCGCCCCCTGCGCGGCCAGCAGCACGGCGACGGCCTCGCCGATCCCGCTGGCGGCTCCGGTGACGACGGCGGTACGACCGGCCAGGCTCTCGTAGGCCCCCTGGTAAGAACCCTCGTACGGCATGAAGCACTCCTTCGGTGATCGCGCCGCCGGTCCGCCCGGCGACGAGAAACACCCTCCGCCGCCCCGCCCGCGCTACCCAGGGACGCGCTTTTCCTGGGTCTGCCAGTACCAGGTTCGGCGTTTGCCGCCCGCCTAGGATCGACCGCATGGACGGCGACTGGATCGACGGAGAAATCGGTGACTTCCTGCGCTCGCGCCGCGCCCGCATCCAGCCGGCGGAGGTCGGTCTGCCCTCGTACGGGCGGCGCCGTGTACCGGGCCTGCGCCGCGAGGAGGTGGCGCAGCTGGCCGGGGTGAGCGTCGACTACTACATCCGGCTGGAACAGGGCCGCGGGCCGACCGTGTCGGACGCCGTACTGGACGCGATCGCACGCGTCCTGCGCCTGGACGACACCGAGCACGCCTATCTGCGTACGGTGGCCCGCCCCCGCAGGAAGCACGAGCGCCGCCCGGCCGCGCCCCGCGTGCGCCCCGGCGTCCAGCTGCTGCTGGACAGCATGGACCGCACCCCCGCGTTCGTTCTCGGCCCCCGCATGGACGTCCTCGCCTGGAACGCGCTCGGCGACGCGGTGAGCGGCTACCGCCGCAAGGCGCCCGCGGACCGCAACATCCCGCGGCACGTCTTCCTCGACCCCGAGGCCCGCGCCCTCTACCCCGAGTGGCACGCCGTGGCCGCCCAGACCGTCGCGCACCTGCGCATCGACGCCGGCCACCACCCCGACGACCGCGAGCTGTGCGCCCTCGTCGGCGAACTCTCCGTCAAGAGCGAGGACTTCCGCCGCCTGTGGGCGGACCACGAGGTGAAGGCGTGCATGCACGGGGTGAAGCGCATCGCCCACCCGGTGGCGGGCCTGCTGACCCTCCCCTACGAGACATTGACGGTCCCGGTGGAACCGGAGCAGACGATCGTGGTCTACACGCCGGAGCCGGGGTCGGAGACGGAGGAGCGGCTGCGGTTGCTGGCCAGTTGGGCGACGGCCGGCGTGTGACGCGTACGCGGACCGCCCACCGAAACCTCGTGCGCGGGGACCGCCGCACCCCCGTCACCGGGGGGCGGGACGACGGCGGTCCCCGCGAGGGACGCGGGCCGGGTCAGGGCCGGGCTGCGCGTCCAGGCGTCAGGGAGGTCCGGGAGCCGCTCCGGAGGTCCTTGGCGCCGTTCGCCGCCGGCCGGGGCGGGGAGCCGCTCCCGCCCTGCCGACACCCCTTAATGTGCCCGACGCGTGTTAAGCGGGTGCTGCGCCGACGTGACACGCTCGTACCACTTCCGCGAAGTCCGCGAACGTCGTTGATCACCGCAAGTTCGCCGCCGGCACCGGCAGTTCACCGGACGTTCACCGCTGAATCGCCGTCGGGGAACTACTTCCCGCTCTTGGCGAGGAAGGCCAGCAGGTCCTGTCGGCTGACCACCCCGGTCGGCTTGCCCTCGACGAGCACGATCGCCGCGTCCGCCGAACCCAGCACGGACATCAGGTCCGCGACCGGCTCACCGGAGCCGACCTGCGGCAGCGGCGGCGACATGTGCTTCTCCAGCGGGTCCTCCAGGGAGGCCCGCTTGGCGAACAGGGCGTCCAGCAGCTCCCGTTCGACGATGGACCCCACGACCTCGGCGGCCATCACGTCCGGGTGGCCGGCGCCCGGCTTGACGACCGGCATCTGCGAGACGCCGTACTCGCGCAGCACCTCGATGGCCTGGCCGACCGTCTCGTCCGGGTGCATGTGGACGAGGGAGGGGATGGAGCCGCCCGCCTTGTCGTTCAGCACGTCGCCGACGCGGGCGCTCGGGCCGGTGTCCTCCAGGAAGCCGTAGTCGGCCATCCACTCGTCGTTGAAGATCTTGCTGAGGTAGCCGCGGCCGCTGTCGGGCAGCAGGACGACCACGACGTCGTCCGGGCCGAGCCGCTCGGCCACCCGCAGCGCGGCGACGACGGCCATGCCGCAGGAGCCGCCCACCAGCAGCCCCTCCTCCTTGGCGAGGCGCCGCGTCATCTGGAAGGAGTCCTTGTCGGACACGGCGACGATCTCGTCGGCGACGTCACGGTCGTACGCCGTCGGCCAGAAGTCCTCGCCGACGCCCTCGACGAGGTACGGCCGTCCGGAGCCGCCGGAGTAGACGGAGCCCTCGGGGTCGGCGCCGATGACCTGGACGCGGCCGTCGCTGGCCTCCTTCAGGTACCGCCCGGTGCCGGAGATGGTGCCGCCGGTGCCCACACCCGCCACGAAGTGGGTGATCTTCCCCTCGGTCTGCTCCCACAGCTCGGGGCCGGTCGAGTGGTAGTGGGAGAGCGGGTTGTTGGGGTTGGAGTACTGGTCCGGCTTCCAGGCGCCCGGCGTCTCCCGCACCAGCCGGTCGGAGACGTTGTAGTAGGAGTCCGGGTGCTCGGGGTCGACGGCGGTGGGGCACACGACCACCTCGGCCCCGTACGCCCGCAGGACGTTGATCTTGTCGGTGCTCACCTTGTCGGGGCACACGAAGATGCACTTGTACCCCTTCTGCTGGGCCACGATGGCGAGGCCGACACCGGTGTTGCCGCTGGTCGGCTCGACGATCGTGCCGCCGGGCTTGAGCGCACCGCTCTCCTCCGCGGCCTCGATCATGCGCAGGGCGATGCGGTCCTTCACGGAACCGCCCGGGTTGAAGTACTCCACCTTGGCCAGGACTGTCGCCCTGATGCCCTTGGTCACGCTGTTGAGCCTCACCAGCGGGGTGTTGCCGACGAGGCTGATCATCGAGTCGTGGAATTGCACCGTTGTCTCCGGATGCTGCAAAAGATGTGGTCGTGATTGGTGCCGCCAGCCTATGGCCTGCCGCTGACCCGTGACGGTCGTTCACTCCCCGTCGAGATTGGGCGACCGTCCGTACGGGGCAAGCAGTGGGTGTACGGGTTCGAGGAGGTGGCGGCTACGCATGACGAGCATGTCGAGGGCGAGGGTGGCCCGGCGCATCGCGGCCGGCGCGGCGTACGGCGGCGGCGGGATCGGTCTGGCCGGGGCGGCCACGGTGGGTCTGCTGCTGGCCGAAGTGCAGCTGGCCAGGCGTCGGGTGGGCAACAACACGCCTCCTCGGGTACCGAATGCGGAGGGTCTGTACGGCGACACCGGCGACCCGGCCGGTGAACCGCCCCTGCGGCTGACGATGCTGGGCGACTCCACGGCCGCGGGCCAGGGCGTCCACCGGGCCGGTCAGACACCGGGCGCCCTGCTGGCGTCGGGGCTCGCGGCACTGGCGGAACGCCCGGTGGAGCTGCGCTCGGTGGCGGTTCCCGGGGCCCGCTCGGACGACCTGGACCGCCAGGTGTCGCTCGTCCTGTCCGACTCGTCCCGCGTACCCGACATCTGCGTGATCATGATCGGCGCGAACGACGTCACGCACCGTATGCCCCCGACCCGCTCGGTGCGCCACCTGTCGGCGGCGGTACGGCGTCTGCGTACGGCCGGCGCGGAGGTGGTCGTGGGCACCTGCCCCGACCTGGGCACGATCGAACCGGTCCGCCAGCCACTGCGCTGGCTGGCCCGACGGGCCTCCCGCCAGCTGGCGGCCGCCCAGACGATCGGAGTCGTCGAACAGGGCGGCCGCACCGTGTCCCTGGGCGACCTGCTGGGCCCGGAGTTCGCGGCGAACCCGCGCGAGCTCTTCGGCCCCGACAGCTACCACCCCTCGGCCGAGGGCTACGCCACCGCCGCCATGGCGGTCCTCCCCACGGTCTGCGCGGCCCTCGGCCTGTGGCCGGCGGAGGAGGAGCGCCCCGACGCCTCCCGCCGCGAGGGCTTCCTCCCGGTCGCCCGGGCCGCGGCCGAAGCGGCCTCGGAGGCCGGCACGGAGGTCACGGCCGCGATGCCCACCGGCCCTCGCGGCCCCTGGGCCCTCCTGAAACGCCGCCGACGCCGCCGCGTCCCGGAACCCGAACCCGCTCCGACGCCCCCCGACCCCACCGACCGGGAAGGGGCCGGACTGCCGGGCTCCGGGCCCTAGGGCTCCCGTCAGGACCAGCCCGCATCGGCCCGCAGCGCCCGCGCCGCCACGGGGGCGCGCCCTTCCGCTCCCGCCATGGCGTCCGCTCCGGGCACCCGGCGGGAGCGTGGCGGGCAGCCCGGCGCCGGGCCGATCACCTGGCGGGCGTACGAGAAAAGCAAGCGCTTGGAAAGTGCGGTCCGAGTCACACCGCCGTAACCGTGACCTCGGCCATACGGACGGGTAACTTCCCAGAGAGCCCTGCACATCCCTCGTACGCCAATGGAGCCGTGATGCCCGAAGCCGTGATCGTCTCTGCCGCCCGCTCCCCCATCGGCCGCGCTGTCAAGGGCTCCCTGAAGGACCTGCGCCCGGACGACCTCACCGCCACGATCATCCAGGCAGCCCTCGCCAAGGTCCCGGAGCTGGACCCGAAGGACATCGACGACCTGATGCTCGGCTGTGGCCTCCCCGGCGGTGAGCAGGGCCACAACCTCGGCCGCATCGTCGCCGTGCAGATGGGCATGGACCACCTGCCGGGCTGCACCGTCACCCGGTACTGCTCCTCGTCCCTGCAGACCTCCCGCATGGCCCTGCACGCCATCAAGGCCGGCGAGGGCGACGTCTTCATCTCGGCCGGCGTCGAGATGGTCTCCCGCTACGCCAAGGGCAACTCCGACAGCCTCCCGGACACCCACAACCCCCTCTTCGCCGACGCCGAGGCCCGCACCGCCGCCGTCGCCCAGTCCGAGGGCTCCACCTGGCACGACCCGCGTGAGGACGGCCTGCTGCCCGACCCGTACATAGCGATGGGCCAGACCGCGGAGAACCTCGCCCGCTGGAAGGGCGTCACGCGACAGGACATGGACGAGTTCGGCGTGCGGTCGCAGAACCTGGCCGAGGAGGCCATCAAGAACGGGTTCTGGGAGCGCGAGATCACCCCGGTGACCCTCCCCGACGGCACCGTCGTCGCCAAGGACGACGGCCCCCGCCCCGGCGTCACCCTGGAGGGCGTCCAGGGCCTCAAGCCCGTCTTCCGCCCCGACGGCATGGTCACCGCCGGCAACTGCTGCCCCCTCAACGACGGGGCCGCCGCGCTCGTCATCATGAGCGACACCAAGGCCCGCGAGCTCGGCCTCACCCCACTCGCCCGCATCGTCTCCACCGGCGTCTCCGGCCTGTCCCCCGAGATCATGGGCCTCGGCCCGGTCGAGGCCTCCCAGCAGGCCCTGCGGCGGGCCGGCCTGACCATCGACGACATCGACCTGGTCGAGATCAACGAGGCGTTCGCCGCCCAGGTGATCCCCTCCTACCGCGACCTCGGCATCCCGCTGGAGAAGCTGAACGTCAACGGCGGCGCCATCGCCGTCGGCCACCCCTTCGGCATGACCGGCGCCCGCATCACCACCACGCTCATCAACTCCCTCCAGTTCCACGACAAGCAGTTCGGCCTGGAGACGATGTGCGTCGGCGGCGGCCAGGGCATGGCCATGGTGATCGAGCGCCTGAGCTGAAATCGGGGCCCCAGAACCCTGGCGACACCAGGGTTCTGGGCCATTTTGTGATCCAATCTCCCCCAGGATGTGACCTATCTCCCTCTCCGGAGGGATCTACGCAGGTCAGAGCCGCTGCACCACCAAGCCTCGGACCCAAAATCCTGTCCGTTTCGTGACGTTACGCACTGACAGCGGTCTAGTCCGCCCTTCAAGCTGATGTAGGAAGTCGGGGGTCGACTTTGAACCGGGAGTACGTCAGTGAGCGCCATGCCGATCGCCTTGCTGCTCACCACGGCCGCCACCGGCGCCGTGGGCGTCGCCGTCCTGCGCACCCTGCTGCAGCTGCGCCGCCAGGTCGCGGCCCTGCACACGCAGCTGGCCGAGCACGGCGCCGCCACGACGCAGGGACTGGTTCCCGCCGCCCGCAGCGCCGCTGACGCCGACGAGATACGCGCCGCCGTGGCCGAGGCGCTCGCCGAGGAACGGGAGCGGGAGCTCGCCGAGGCGCGGGCGTTCTGGGCCGCCCAGGAGGCCCGTGAGGCCTCCGACGCCCCCTCCCTGCTGGGCCTGCCCGACAGCGAGCTGTTCCTGCCCCGGCAGGCCGATTTCGCGGGCCTGGAGCCGGTCGCCGAGCCGAGCGCGGACATCGACGAGCACCCCGGGGACTCCCCCGAGCTGGCCGCGGCCCGCCGCCGCCACCCCTCGCACCCCGACTTCGTACCGAACCCGTCACCGGTCGTGAACGACCACGAGCGCACCGTCGCGACCCTGGAGGAGCTGGCCGCCTCCCGCGTCGAGCTGACCGACGTCCGCCCGGGCCCCCTGGGCACCCTCGACGTCTACGTGTTCGCCGACGGCACGACCCTGTGCATGACCCCGGGCCACCGCGACACGGCCGAACGTCTGTCCTCGGCCCTCCGGGCCGGCGAAACCCCGGTCCTCCTGGGCGGCTCGGGCATCTCGGGCGCGTACACGCTGACCTTCGCGTGCGGCGGTGAGACGGTCTACATCCTGGCCGACCGGGTCATAGCGTCGCTCTAGCGAACCGTCACACCCCGGCCCGCTTCTGTGCCTCGGCCACCAGCCGCACCGCTTCCTCGACCTCACCCGCCTCGGTCAGCACGAGCGCCAGGTCGTGTCCGGCCACGGTGATCTGGTCCGCGGCCGCGAACATTCCGGCGTCCGGCATCTCACGGGGCTCCACCCCGGGCGTCTCGCGGACCTGCGCCCTTCGAGCCAACTCCCGGGCCAGACTCAGCGCCTCCGCGGCGGCGCCCCGCTGCAACCGGCTCTGCGGCGCGGCCCTCAGACGATCGGCGAAGTGATCCACGGCACGGCTCAGAGGCGTCGTATCAACCACGTCGCGAGCGTACGCGTCGCACCCGGACTGTTGCCAACGGGCGAACGCTCAGGCACCGTGACCTGAAGGACCGGCTTACATCCCATGCGTACGGAGGCGCCGATGTCCCAAGTCTTCTCCGAGGAGACCCACCGCAACCTGCTAGCCCGCATCCCCCACTGCACCGGTCGTGAAATCTCCGACTGGCTCCGCACCGTCGAAGAAGGCCCCGCTCTCTTCCGCTTCGAGGAGAAGGTCAGCTGGCTCCGGCACGAGCACAACCTCGCGTACGGTCACGCCAAGGCGATCATCCATGAGTACGACCTGAGGAGGGCGGCGCGCAAACTGCTCTAGGCGCCGCGCTGCCTGGACGACGACGAAGGGCCCCGGCGAACCGGGGCCCTTCGTCATGCCACTCGTCATGCGGCGCTGCGTGTCACGCGCTAGTCATTGCTGTTGAGGATCGAGATGAGCCTCAGGAACTCCATGTAGATCCACACCAGCGTGAGCGTCAGGCCGAAGGCCGCGAGCCACGCCTCCTCACGGGGGGCGCCGTAGGCGACGCCGTCCTCGACCTGCTTGAAGTCCAGGGCGAGGAAGCAGGCACCGAGGATGATGCCGACGATGCCGAAGATGACGCCGAGCGCTCCGCTGCGGAAGCCGAGGCCGTCACCGCCGCCGAACACCGCGAACAGCAGGTTCACGGTCATCAGCAGGATGAAGCCGAGCGCGGCCGCCATCACGAAGCCGACGAATCGGCGGTTGACGCGGATCCAGCCCGCCTTGTACGCCACCAGCACACCGGCGAAGACCGCCATGGTGCCGATCACGGCCTGCATGGCCGCGCCGTCGGCGATGCGGTTGTCGACGATGCTGGAGACGACACCGAGGAACACGCCCTCGAACGCGGCGTACGACAGGATCAGCGCCGGCGAGGCCTTGCGCTTGAAGGACTGCACGAACGCCAGGACCATGCCGATCAGCGCGGCGCCGATACCGATGCCGTAACTACGGCTGATGTTGGCGTCGTCGACGGGCAGCAGCGCCCAGGAGAGCGCGGCCGTGACGATGAGCACGCCGAGCGTGGTCGCCGTCCGCATGACGACGTCGTCCATCGTCATCCGGCCGGTGGTGACCGGCGCCTGCGGCGGCGCACCGTACTGCAGGTCCTGCTGGGCGTACGGGTTCTGTGCGTACGGGTTCTGTGCGTACGGGTTGCCCGTCGGCTGGGCGTACGGGTTGCCCTGCGTGGCGACGGCGGGACCCCCGGCCTGCGGCGCGGTGTTGAAGCCCGCGTAGCCGTTGTCGCGGCTGAACCCCCGTCGCGAGAAGACCGGGTTTCTGCTCCTCATTTCACTCCTCCATGGCCACACTGCGCAGCCTTGGCTCAAGAGTAATGGAAAGGCAAAGGATTGACCCTAGTGCTTGGGGAGGATCTTTCCCATGCCATGGTGCGCAACACGCTACGCGGATCCGTGATTCCCACCACCACCAGGGCCCATTCATGACCAAGCTGCGACACGTCCGGAACCGGCCGGAGATCAGCAGCTGACGTCACCTTGACGGGGGTACCCCTCACCCGAACGGGAAACCGGTGTACCCCTCGGCCAGGTCGGTCTCGGCGGCGCGCGCGGTCGTGAGCCGCTCCAGGCGGGCGAGCTGGAGGCGGTCGTCGAAGGCGGTGGCGTCGGGGGCCCGGTGCAGCAGCGTCGTCATGTCGTACGAGAACCGCTCGGCCTGCCAGATCCTGCGCAGACAGGTCGCGGAGTAGGCATCGAGGAGATCGGCGGAGCCGGTCTCCTTCTGGTGGGTGAGGGCCCGCGCGAAGGTGACGACGTCCCCTACGGCGAGGTTCAGGCCCTTGGCGCCGGTGGGCGGCACGATGTGCGCCGCGTCGCCGGCGAGGAAGAGGCGGCCGTACCGCATCGGCTCGTGGACGTAGGAGCGCATCGGCGTGACCGACTTCTGCGTGATCGGGCCGCGCTGGAGCGTCCAGCCGTCGGCGGTCTCGAAGCGGCGCTCCAGCTCCGCCCAGATCTCCTCGTCGCCCCACGCGTCGGCGTCCGTGCCCTCGGGGACCTGGAGGTAGAGGCGGGAGACGGACGGGGAACGCATGGAGAGCAGGGCGAAGCCGCGGTCGTGGCGGGCGTAGACCAGCTCGTCGTGCGAGGGCGGCACGTCGGCGAGGATGCCGAGCCAGCCGAAGGGGTACGTCCGTTCGAACACCTGGGTCAGTCCGGCGGGGATCGCCTTGCGGGCCACGCCCCAGAAGCCGTCGCAGCCGACGACGTAGTCGCACGCAAGGACGTCCTCGCTGCCCTGATGGCGGAACCGGACGCGCGGGCTCGCGGTGTCGGCGCCCTCGACGGCGAGTGCCTCCGCCTCGAACAGCAGCGGGCCGCCGTCCTTGAGCTGGAGGGCGATGAGGTCCTTGCAGACCTCGGTCTGGGCGTAGACCATCACGGACCGGCCGCCGGTGAGGGCCGGGAAGTCGACGCGATGGCGTCGCTTGGCGAACCGCAGTTCGATGCCGTCGTGGCGCAGCCCCTCGCGGTCCATGCGCTCCCCCGCGCCGGCCGCGCGGAGCACGTCGACGGTGCCCTGCTCCAGGATCCCGGCCCGCTGCCGGTGCTCGACGTAGGCGCGGTCGCGGCTCTCCAGGACGACCGAGTCGATACCGGCGTTATGGAGGAGCCGGGCGAGGAGGAGTCCGGCGGGGCCGGCTCCGATGATGCCGACGGTGGTGCGCATCGGTCGTTCCCTTCGGTTGGCGTCTTCGCCGGCGAGGGATTTTGTTCGCGTGGTGAAATTTCCTTCACCGGCTTCGGACGTGAGTTTCCGACCGCGTACGCCCGCTGTCAACGGGCTTGCCGTGAAGTCTTCAATGAACGATGCAGCGATGCGAACGACGTGGAGGTGCCCGGAGCCGGACTTGAACCGGCACGCCCGCGAAGGGGCAGCGAGGTTTAAGCTCGCCGTGTCTGCATTCCACCATCCGGGCAGGCCATGGGCTCCGCGTCGAGGTTACGAGCCTATCGGGATACATCCCCCGAACAGCGGACGGGCGGACCGATGTTGTCTTATTTTATTGACGTCTGAGGGTGCATCAGCACCCGGTACGCGCCATCCGCACTTGCCAATAGCCTTGCGTGTGAAGGTCGGCCGCGCATGCGGAATGACGGAATTTCACCGCCCGAACGAGGCCGCTCCACCTGTTCTCGACACAATCGCCGCTCAGGGTCGGCCGTCCTCCCCAGGTATGACACGGCATCGCGCGGTCCGACCCGAGTCGGCCCCCAGAACCGGAACTACGGCTGACTACACGGCGGCTCACGGCCAGGACGATGGATCACGTCCCCCAGAACACCGTCGTACCGACAGGAGCGCCTTTCCCGTGACCACCGCATCCATCGCCGACCGGTCCACCGCCGTGGCCGCGCGCGCCACGGACCTGTCGAAGATCTACGGACAGGGCGAGACCCAGGTGGTCGCCCTCGACCGGGTCTCCGTCGACTTCCGGCAGGCCGAGTTCACCGCGATCATGGGCCCCTCCGGCTCCGGCAAGTCCACGCTGATGCACTGCGTGGCCGGGCTGGACACCTTCTCCTCCGGTTCCGTGCGCATCGGCGAGACCGAGCTGGGCTCCCTGAAGGACAAGCAGTTGACCAAACTGCGCCGCGACAAGATCGGCTTCATCTTCCAGGCGTTCAACCTGCTGCCGACGCTGACGGCCCTGGAGAACATCACCCTTCCGATGGACATCGCGGGCCGCAAGCCGGACAAGGAGTGGCTGGACAGCGTGATCCGGATGGTCGGGCTGGCCGACCGGCTCGGTCACCGTCCCTCCCAGCTGTCCGGCGGTCAGCAGCAGCGCGTCGCGGTGGCCCGCGCCCTGGCCTCCAAGCCCGAAATCATCTTCGGCGACGAGCCGACCGGAAACCTCGACTCCCGCGCGGGCGCGGAGGTGCTGGGCTTCCTGCGCAACTCCGTACGGGAGTTGGGGCAGACGGTGGTGATGGTGACCCACGACCCGGTGGCGGCGGCGTATGCGGACCGGGTGGTCTTCCTCGCGGACGGGCGGATCGTGGACGAGGTGTACGGGCCGACGGCGGAGTCGGTGCTCGACCGTATGAAGGCCTTCGACGCCAAGGGCCGCACCAGCTGATCCCCCGTCAGGACCGACAGGACTGAGAAGAAGAACCCATGTTCCGTACCGCCTTGCGCAACGTACTCGCGCACAAGGCCCGGCTCCTGATGACCGTCCTCGCCGTGATGCTCGGCGTGGCCTTCGTGTCGGGGACCCTGGTCTTCACCAACACCATCTCCGACGCCCTCCAGAAGAGTTCCGCCAAGGGCTTCGACCAGGTCGACGTCGCCATGACAGCGGACTACCAGGACGCCGAGGGCGACCAGGTCGGCAAGGTCCACGAGCTGACCCAGTCCGTGCTCGACAGGAGTGAGCGGGTGCCCGGGGCCGCGTCCGCCATCGGGGTCGTGCAGGGCTTCACCGCCATCGCCGACAAGGACGGCAAGCTGATCGGCGAGGGCTTCCAGTCGCAGGGCGGCAACTACTGGGGTACCGAGGACCCCCGCTACCCGCTGGTCAGCGGCCACGCCCCCAAGGGCCAGGGCGAGATCCTCATCGACTCCGAGACGGCGAAGCGCGCCGGCTACAAGGTCGGCGACACCGTACGCATGTCGGTCGACGGGCCGGTCCTGACCCCGAAGATCACCGGCATCTTCACCACCGACGACGGCAACGTCGCGGCCGGCGGCAGCCTCACCCTGTTCGACACGGCGACCGCCCAGAAGCTGTTCGGCAAGGCGGGCGTGTACGACCAGATCGTCGTCAAGGCGAAGGCGGGCGTCACGCAGACCGCGCTGCAGGCGGAGCTGGACAAGGCGTTGCCCAAGGGCACCGTCGCGACCACCACCGGCAAGGAGCTCGCCGACGACCAGGCCGAGGCGATAGCCCGGTCGATGAGCGGCATGCAGACGGGCCTGCTGGTCTTCGCCGGCATCGCCCTGTTCGTCGGCACCTTCATCATCGCCAACACCTTCACCATGCTGGTCGCCCAGCGCACCAAGGAGCTGGCGCTGATGCGGGCGGTCGGCGCCTCGCGCCGGCAGGTGACGCGGTCGGTGCTGATCGAGGCGTTCGTGGTCGGCGCGGTCGCCGCCGTGGCCGGTCTGCTCGCGGGCATCGGCATCGGGGCCGGACTGCGTTCGCTGATGGGTACCTTCGGCGCGACCGTGCCCGACGGGCCGCTGATCATCAAGCCCGCCACGATCGTCGCCGCGCTCGTCGTCGGCATCCTGGTGACCATGCTGGCGGCGTGGCTGCCGGGCCGCAGGGCCGCGAAGATCCCGCCGGTGGCGGCCATGAACAGCGTGCACGCGAAGGCCACGACCAAGTCGCTGGTGCTGCGCAACACGCTGGGCGCCCTGGTCTCGGCCGCGGGGATCGCGGTGGTCCTGATGGCCTCGACCATGGACGGCTCGGACGGCCAGATACCCATGGGCTTCGGCGCGGTGCTGCTGATCATCGGCGTGTTCATCCTGACCCCGCTGCTGTCCCGCCCGCTGATCGCCGCCGCGGCGCCGGTGCTGCGCGTCTTCGGTGTCTCGGGCAAGCTGGCCCGGCAGAACTCGGTGCGCAACCCGCGCCGTACGGCCGCCACGGCCTCCGCGCTGATGATCGGCCTGACCTTGATCACCGGTATGACGGTGATGGCGGGCAGTCTCCAGCAGGCCATCGAGAAGATGGCGTCGTCGTCGATCAAGGCGGACTACGTGGTGTCCATGGCGAACGGCAACCCGCTGTCGCCGGACGTCGAGAAGAAGCTGGAGCAGACGGACGGCGTCAGCGCCACCAGCCCGATGCTCAACGCCGAATCCCGGATCGACGGCCAGACCGAGTACCTGACCGGCGTCAACGGCGCCGCGATCGGCGAGCTGGCCGGCCCCGAGGTGGACGAAGGGTCCTTCAAGGTCGGCGGCACCCAGGTCGTCGTGGACAGCGAGACCGCGCAGTCCTATGGCTGGAAGGCCGGTTCCGACTTCACCGTCTCCTACGCGGACGGCAAGAAGCAGAAGCTGACGGTCGCCGGGACGTACGAGAGCAACGACTTCCTGCGCGGAATCCTGCTCGACCAGGCGACCCTCGCCCCGCACGACGCGGACCCGTACAACATGAAGGTCATGGTGAAGACCTCCGGCGGAACGTCCGGCGCGACGCAGGACAAGCTGGAGAAGGCCCTCGGCACCAACCCGGCGATCAAGGTGCAGGACAAGCAGGACATCTCCAACGAGATCGCGCAGATGTTCACGCTGATGCTGAACATGGTCTACGGCCTGCTCGCGATGGCGGTGATCGTGGCGGTCCTCGGCGTCATCAACACCCTGGCCATGTCGGTCTTCGAACGCTCCCAGGAGATCGGCATGCTCCGGGCGATCGGCCTGGACCGCAGGGGCATCAAGCGGATGGTCCGTCTGGAGTCGCTGGTGATCTCGCTGTTCGGCGCGGTGCTGGGCATCGGCCTGGGCGTGTTCTTCGGCTGGGCGGCCGGTGAGCTGCTGGCCTCCAGGATGGCGACGTACGAACTGGTGCTGCCCTGGGCCCGGATCGCCGTGTTCCTCCTGCTGGCGGCCACCGTGGGCGTCCTGGCGGCGCTGTGGCCGGCGCGGCGGGCGGCCCGGCTGAACATGCTGGAGGCGATCAAGGCGGAGTAGGGATACCGGACACAGGGCCCCGTCGCTTCCGGGCGGCGGGGCCCTGCTTCTGTTTCCGGGCTAGTTCCAGGTGCGGGAGCGCAGCGGCATACCGGAGTCGCCGGACTCCGGGGTCCTCACGGCGAGGACCTGGTTGACGCCGATGCGGTTGCGTTCGAAGGAGACGGCCGAGGCGGCCATGTACAGGCGCCAGACGCGGGCGCGGCCGGGGCTGGTGAGCCGCACGGCGTGGTCCCAGCCGGCCTCCAGGTTGGCGACCCAGCGGCGCAGGGTGAGGGCGTAGTGCTCGCGGATCGACTCCACGTCGCGCACCTCGAACCCGGCGCGTTCGAGCTGGGTGACGGTGGTGCCGAGGGGGGCGAGTTCGCCGTCGGGGAAGACGTAGGCGTCGATGAACTCGTCGATGTGGTACGTCGACTCGTCCCTCTGCGGGCGGCGGGCGATCTGGTGGTTGAGGAGGCGGCCGCCGGGCCTGAGCAGGCTGTGGAGGTCGGTGGCGTAGTCCAGGTAGCGTTCCGCGCCGACGTGTTCGGCCATGCCGATGGAGGAGATGGCGTCGTACGGTCCGTCGGCGACGTCCCGGTAGTCCTGGACGCGGATCTCGACCTTGTCGGTGAGCCCCTCATCGGCGACGCGCTTACGGGCGTACGCGGCCTGTTCCTGGGAGAGGGTGATACCGACGACGTTCGCGCCGTGCTCGCGGGCGGCGTGGATGGCCATGGTGCCCCAGCCGCAGCCGACGTCGAGGAGTCGCTGACCGGCGGTCAGCGCGAGTTTGCGGCAGACGAGTTCGAGTTTGTCGTGCTGGGCGGCTTCCAGGGTGCTGTCCGGGGAGGGCCAGTAGGCGCAGGAGTACACCATGGACGGGCCGAGGACGAGCTCGTAGAAGTCGTTGCCGACGTCGTAGTGGTGGCTGATGGCACGTCTGTCGCTGCGCTTGGTGTGGAGGTGGCGGCGGGGCTTGCGGACCTCCTCCTGGGGCGGGGCGGGAGGCAGCGGGGGGCCGGCGAGCTTGACGAGGCCGCGCACGGCGGCCCGGACCTCGGGGTCGCGCAGGGCCTGACCGAGGGTGCGGGCGCCCTCCCCGCGCTCCCAGAGGTGGCCGGCGAGCAGGTCGAGGGTGGTGTAGAGGTCGCCGTCGATGTCCAGGTCGCCGGCGACCCAGGCCCGGGCCAGGCCCAGTTCCCCCGGCTTCCACAGCAGGCGGCGCAGGGCCCTGCGGTTGCGGACGACGAGGGTGGGCGCGTCCGGGGGGCCGGCCTGTGAACCGTCCCAGGCGCGGATGCGCACCGGGAGAGGGGATTCCAGCAACCGTTCGAAGAGGCCCTTCAGTCGCGGCGCGGCGTCTGCCATGGTGTGCACCTCCGTGAGTGTCCCGGAATGTCCGACACCACGTAAACACCTGCGGGGCGGGGGTGCAGTCCCCGGCGCGCGTTACATCTGGGCAAACCTTCGAGCGCCACCCTCGTCCGGCGCAGCACCCCTGGGCCTCGGGAGAAGGCTGAGGCGCAGTCCCGCAGGCGCCGTACGCCGAAGGACCTCCCGCACCACGGATGGCGGGAGGTCCTTCGGGTGGATCAGTGACCGCGGGTCAGGAGGCCTTGGCCTTCTCCTCGGTCTTCTCCTTCGGCGCGGCGGCGACCGGTGCCGGCTTGGCGGCCTCGTAGAACTCCTCGCGCGGGGACTCGATCGCGCCGAGCGAGACGACCTCGCGCTTGAGGAACATGCCGAGCGTCCAGTCGGCGAAGACCCGGATCTTGCGGTTCCAGGTCGGCATCGCCAGGCCGTGGTAGCCGCGGTGCATGTACCAGGCGAGGCGGCCCTTCAGCTTGATCTTCATCTTGCCCATGACGATCATCGCCACGCCCTTGTGGAGGCCGAGGCCCGCCACCGCGCCCTTGTTGGCGTGGGCGTAGTCCTTCTGCGGGAAGCCCCGCATACCGGAGATCACGTTGTCACCGAGGACCCGGGCCTGACGCAGCGCGTGCTGGGCGTTCGGCGGGCACCAGGCGTTCTCCACGCCGGCCTTGCGGGCGGCGAGGTCCGGCACCTGGGCGTTGTCGCCGGCGGCCCAGATGTAGTCCGTGCCCTTGACCTGGAGCGTCGGCTCGCAGTCGATGTGACCGCGCGGGCCGAGCGGGAGGCCGAAGCGGGACAGAACCGGGTTCGGCTTGACGCCGGCCGTCCAGACGATGGTGTTGGAGTCGACCTCGAGGCCGTTCTTCAGCACCACGTGGCCGTCGACGCAGGAGTCCATGGAGGTGGACAGGTAGACCTCGACGCCACGGCCCTCAAGGTGCTCCTTGCCGTACTTGCCGAGCTTGGGACCGACCTCGGGAAGGATCTTGTCGGCGGCGTCGACGAGGATGAAGCGCATGTCCTCGCGGGACACGTTCTTGTAGTACTTGGCGGCGTCCCGGGCCATGTCCTCGACCTCGCCGATGGTCTCCGCACCGGCGAAGCCACCGCCCACGAAGACGAAGGTGAGCGCCTTGCGGCGGATCTCCTCGTCGGTGGTGGAGTCGGCCTTGTCGAGCTGCTCCAGAACGTGGTTGCGCAGGCCGATGGCCTCCTCGATGCCCTTCATGCCGATGCCCTGCTCGGCGAGGCCGGGGATCGGGAAGGTGCGGGAGACCGCGCCCATCGCGATGACCAGGTAGTCGAAGGGCAGCTCGTACGCCTCGCCGACCAGCGGGGCGACGGTGGCGACCTTGCGGTCCTGGTCGATGGTGGTGACCCGGCCGGTGAGGACCTCCGCCTTGGGAAGCACGCGTCGCAGCGGGACGACGACGTGACGCGGGGAGATGTTGCCGGCGGCGGCTTCGGGGAGGAAGGGCTGGTAGGTCATGTACGACCGGGGGTCGACGACCGTGACGGTCGCCTCTCCGTAACGCATCTTCTTGAGGATGCGCCGAGCTGCGTACAGGCCTACGTACCCACCGCCTACTACGAGGATCCTGGGACGCTCCGTGGTGCTCATGCCATCGAGTATCCACCCGCCGCAGGGGGGTAGCTCGTGCGCCCCTTCACAAGCTCGGGCAGGGCCTGTGTTACACTCCCGCGCTCACGTGATCGAGGTCATGGCGACAACCGGGAACCAATCGTGTAGGACCGGCCGTTGTCAATGCCGCGTGAGCTGCCTCTCTGAGTGACGGGCCCCTCTGTGAGGCCGCTGTGACGACCTTCCGCCGGCTCGCTCCGTTTGCCCTTGCGCCACCTTTCTGAACATGTTCAGGAGCCCTCTGGACCCCCGGACGGGTCAACGGGAGCCCTCTTGCGCCCCGACCGGGGACAATTCCTTGTGAAGAACTTCACGAACTTTTCCGGCGGGACGTCACGGAGGGCCCCACCAGGGGACCCTCCAGTGCGCTCATACGTTATTCGACCTGCTCACCCGAAGGCTACCGACAGGTAACAAACGAGACCTACGCCACCGACCACGCGATGCCGTCGAGGATGTCGTGTTCGCTCACGACGACCTCCTCCGCGCCGATCCGCTCCATGATCGACAGCAGTACCAGCGCTCCCGCGGCGATCACGTCCACCCGCCCCGGGTGCATGGACGGAACGGCCGCGCGCTCGGCGTGGGTGGAGTGCAGCAGCCAGTCGGTGATCTCGCGGACACGGTCGCGGGAGACACGGGAGTGGTGGATGCGCTCCGAGTCGTACTCGGGCAGGTCCTGCGCGATCGCCGACACGGTCGTCACCGACCCGGCGAGCCCCACGAGGGTGTGCGCCTCGCGCAGCGGCACCGTCTCCTCGGCGCGGTCGAGGGCCGCCTCGATGTCGGCCCGCATCGCCGCGATCTGCTCCTCGGTGGGCGGGTCGGACACGGCACCGTCCCGCAGCAGGTGCCGCTCGGTCATCCGTACGCAGCCGACGTCGACGGAGCGGGCCGCGCGCACGTGGTCGTCCCCGACGACGAACTCGGTCGAGCCGCCGCCGATGTCCACCACCAGGAACGGGCGCCGCAGGTCCTCCCGTCCCGTCAGTTCCTTCGTGGCGCCGGTGAAGGAGAACTCGGCCTCCTGGTCACCGGTGATGACCTCGGGTTCGACGCCGAGGATGTCCAGCACCCCGCGCACGAACTCCTCCCGGTTCTCGGCGTCCCGGGAAGCGGAGGTCGCCACGAAGCGCAGGCGCTCGGCACCGTGCTCCTTGATGATCGCCGCGTACTCGCGGCAGGCGGCGAAGGTCCGCTCCAGCGCCTCGGGGGCGAGGCGCCCGGTGCGGTCGACGCCCTGGCCGAGGCGCACGATCGTCATGCGGCGGTCCAGGTCGACGAGTTCGCCCGTGTCCGGGTCTGCGTCCGCGACCAGGAGCCGGATGGAGTTCGTACCGCAGTCGACGGCGGCGACACGGGTCACTTGGCGTCCTCCTCGGTCGTGGTCACACACGGCCCCTTGCGCCACCACTCCGGCAGCATCGCCAGCGCCTCGTCACCCAGCGGGTTGACGCCGGGGCCGGCCGCCAGCGAGTGGGCCACCAGCACGTGCAGGCACTTCACCCGGTCCGGCATGCCGCCCGCGCTCGGGAAGCCCTTCAGCTCGTCGATCTCGTCCCGCCGCCGGATGTAGTCCTCGTGGGCGGCGCGGTAGGCGGCGGCCAGCTCCGGGTCGGCCGCCAGCCGCTCGGTCATCTCCTTCATCACGCCGTCTGCCTCCAGCGTGCCGATCGCCGAGGCGGCCCGGGGGCACGTCAGGTAGTACAGCGTGGGGAACGGCGTGCCGTCGGGCAGCCGCGGTGCCGTCTCCACGACGTCCGGCTGCCCGCACGGGCACCGGTGCGCGATGGCACGCAGTCCGCGCGGGGGACGCCCGAGCTGCTGCTTGAAGGCCTCGACGTCCTCGTCGGTGGGCTCGGTGCGAGGAGTGGGAGGCGGGGGCGTTTCCATGACTGTCTTCGGGCTGTCTTTCTATGGGCTGATAGGTCTATGGGGTCTGCGGGTCTGCGGGTCTGCGGGTTTGTCGGTCTGCTGGTCTGCTGGTCTGCAAGTCTGCGGGTCTGTCGGTCTGCGGGCCATGGCCCAGAGGCTGTCGGTCTCACTGACCGGCGGCGTCGGACTCGTCGACCCCGTCCCAGAGGTTCGCGTACCAGGGGCGGTCGGCCACTCCCCGGTCGGCGCGCGACTGCTGGGCCGCGTGCGGATCGATCACGATGTAGCCGGTCTCACCGGGCATCACGTAGTGCAGCCGCTGCCGGATCTGCTGCTCGGCGTACGCGTCGTCCTGCCAGCGTGCCTTGAGGTCGCGCAGTTTTTCGACCCGCTCCTGGGCCTGCTGCTTCTGCCGCTCCAGATCGGCGATCTCGGCGCGCTGGGAGACGTACTGGCGCATGGGGTAGGCGAGGGCCACGATCAGCGTGCACAGCACCATGGCGAGCAGCGCGGCCCGGCCGGTGAGCCGGGAGCGGCGGGCCTGGCGCCGGGTCTGGGAGCGGTAGACCCGGGCGGCCGTCTGTTCGCCGAGCAGCCGGATCCTGGTCGTGGTGGAGAAACGGTCCCGGTCCTTCACGGCCATGTCTCCGCCTCCCGTTCCCCTTCATACGCGCGTACGTCCCCGGACACGGTACGGGACCGGGTACGGGGACGTACGTACGACGCTTCCTGGGACAGCGTTCAGCCCTTGACGTTCAGCCCTTGAAACGGGGGAACGCGCTGCGGCCGGCGTACACGGCGGCGTCGTCGAGGATCTCCTCGATGCGCAGCAGCTGGTTGTACTTGGCGACGCGCTCGGAGCGGGCGGGGGCGCCGGTCTTGATCTGGCCGCAGTTGGTGGCGACGGCCAGGTCGGCGATGGTGACGTCCTCGGTCTCGCCGGAGCGGTGGGACATCATGCACTTGAAGCCGTTGCGCTGGGCCAGCTCGACGGCGTCCAGGGTCTCGGTCAGGGAGCCGATCTGGTTGACCTTGACCAGCAGGGCGTTGGCCGCGCCCTCCTCGATACCACGGGCGAGGCGCTCGGGGTTGGTGACGAACAGGTCGTCGCCGACGAGCTGGACCTTGTCACCGAGCTTGGCGGTGATGGTCTTCCAGCCCTCCCAGTCGTCCTCGAACAGCGGGTCCTCGATGGAGACGAGCGGGTACGCGTCGACGAGCTCCGCGTAGTACTCGGTCATCTCGGCGGCGGAGCGTGCCTTGCCCTCGAAGGTGTAGGAGCCGTCCTTGTAGAACTCGGACGCGGCGACGTCGAGCGCCAGGGCGATCTGCTCGCCGGGGGTGTAGCCGGCTTCCTTGATGGCTTCGAGGATGAGGTCGAGGGCCTCGCGGTTGGAGCCGAGGTTCGGGGCGAAGCCGCCCTCGTCGCCGAGGCCGGTGGCCAGGCCCTTGCTCTTCAGGACCTTCTTCAGCGTGTGGTAGACCTCGGCGCCCCAGCGCAGGGCCTCGGAGAAGGACTCCGCGCCGATGGGGGCGATCATGAACTCCTGGATGTCCACGTTGGAGTCGGCGTGCGAGCCGCCGTTCAGGATGTTCATCATCGGCACCGGCAGCAGGTGCGCGTTCGGGCCGCCCAGGTAGCGGAAGAGCGGGAGGTCGCTGGCCTCGGAGGCGGCGTGGGCGACGGCGAGGGAGACGCCGAGGATGGCGTTGGCGCCGAGCGAGCCCTTGTTGTCGGTGGCGTCCAGGTCGAACATGGCCTGGTCGATCAGGCGCTGCTCGGTGGCGTCGTACCCGACCAGCTCCGGACCGATCTGCTCGATGACCGCGAGGACGGCCTTCTCCACACCCTTGCCGAGGTAGCGGTTCGAGTCGCCGTCGCGGAGCTCGATGGCCTCGAAGGCGCCCGTGGAGGCGCCGGACGGGACGGCGGCACGACCCGTGCTGCCGTCGTCGAGGCCGACCTCGACCTCGACCGTGGGGTTGCCTCGGGAGTCGAGGATTTCCCGGGCTACGACGACGTCGATGGACGGCACGAGCATCTCCTTCTTGGATGTGACGCGGACAGCAGGACCACGGTGGGTGCTGCGACACGAGCCTAACCGGCCCGGGCCGATCGGCCACCGGGTCGCCCACCCCGTGGACGGAACCGAGAGTAAATTGTTTCCGAACGGAACAAAGACGGTGCTGGAAAAAACCCCGCCCCGGTGCGTACGGGGGAACACGCACCGGGGCGGGGAGACCGTGGGGCCGGGGGGTGGCCCTCACGTGCCCCCACTATGGGGGACACAGGTATGAGGACGCTGTGATTCCGGTCAGAGCCGTCTCTTACTTGAGGTGCAGCTGCTGGCCCGGGTAGATGAGGTTGGCGTCGTCGACGATGTCCTTGTTCAGCTCGAACAGCTTGGCCCAGCCGCCGCCGACGTTCTGCTCCTTGGCGATCGAGCTGAGCGTGTCGCCCGCGGCGACCTTGTACTCGCCGTCGCCCTTCTCGACCTTCTTGCCGGTCGGGGTGGTGACGGTCTTCTCGGCGGCCGGACGCTCGGCGGAGCGGGAGGCCGGCTGCTGCTCGGTCTCGCGGGCGGCGCTGTCCGAGGAGGCGCTGTCCGAGGAACCGGAGCTGCTCGACGAGTCGCCGCCGGAGTACGAGGCGTTCGACAGGCCCGTGCCGCAGTTCGGCCAGGCACCCTTGCCCTGGGCGGCGAGGACCTTCTCGGCGATCTCGATCTGCTGGGCCTTGGTGGCCTTGTCGGCGGTCTGGGCGTACTGCGTGCCGCCGTAGGCGGACCAGGTGGAGGCGGAGAACTGCAGACCGCCGTAGTAGCCATTGCCGGTGTTGATGGACCAGTTGCCGCCGGACTCGCACTGGGCCACGGCGTCCCACTCGGAAGCGGTGGCGGCGGAGGCGCTGCCGGACGCCATCAGCGGCGCGGCGACGGCGGCGCCGGTCACACCGGCGACGGCGATGGCGCGGGTGGCCTTGGACGGACGGCGGTGCTTGCCCTTGCCGGAAAACAGCATGGATGGATCCCCTCACCGACGCCTGCGAGGTGAGCTGTCGGGTTCGGGCCGGTCGAGTTGCCCGGCCGCGCCCCTTGCGAGGCACGGCTTCACCCCTAGCCGCTGGGCTCAACTGCCCGGTGCGGCGCTTACCTTGGGTCCCCCGCTCCTGCCTACGGCGCTTGACGCGACGACTGTTCCCGGTCGGCCGCTGGCAGGATTCGGCGTTGCGGCAGCCGGGGCCCGCGGTGGCGAGCGGTCATGACCGTAGGCATGCGATTCCCGGATTTTCAAAGACGATCAGGGCTTCTGAGATCTATCTCTCAGCGCTTTTAAATCGGGCATTCAGTGCGAACCGGGGCGCGAACTACCCCTGTTCTTCCGCTACTTTTCGCCCGATTCGGCACCGACGGCGAGCGTCTCACCGGGGACGATACGGGCCGGATCGTCCCCGATCGCCTTCTTGTTCCGGGCATAGAGCTCGCGCCACCCGCCCTGGAGGTCAAGGGAGTCGGCGATGGACGCGAGCGTGTCGCCGGGGCGGACGGTGTACGCGTCGTCGCCGCGCGCGGCGTGACGACCGGAGGAGGCGGCGGCGTCACTGTCGGCCGCGGCCTCCTTCGCGCTGTCACCGCGATGGCGGCCGGTTCCGATGGCTCCGGTGTCCACGAGACTGGAAACGCCGACGTATTGACCGTACTTGTCCGAGTCGTCACCATTCGACGGCGACGACGAGCCACCGGATTCCCCCGAACCGGCCGGATCACCCGGGTGGGCGGAATCGGTCCGGTCGGTCGCCGTGGGGTCAGGGCCGGAGTCGGAGGAGGTGCCGGACTTCCCGGCTTCGCCCTTCGTGTCCGACGACTTGTCAGGTGAGGCCGACGGCGATGAAGATGAGGACGAAGAGGATGAATCGGGCGATGTGAGAGAGTCGAGCAGGCCAGGCGAGTCGGACGAGTCCGACTTGCCCGAAGATCCCTCGTCCCCCACCCCGGTGTCGACGTCCACCGAACCCGAGTCCTTGCTCAGCCCGGAGAGCAGTCCGCAGGTGGGCCAGGCGCCGACACCCTGGTCGGCGAGGATCTTCTCGGCGACGGATATCTGCTGCGACCGGCTGGCCTGGTCGGCGCTGGCCGCGTACTCCAGGCCGCCGTACTTCTCCCAGTCCTCCTGGGACAACTGCAGGCCGCCGTAGTAGCCGTTGCCGCTGTTCTCGCTCCACGCGCCGCCGGTCTCGCACTCGGCGACCCGGTCCCAGGCCGTGCCGTCGGCCGCGCTGGCGCCGGAGGCTCCGAGGAGCGGGATCGCGATGGCGGAGCCGGTCACTCCGGCCGCGACGATGAGAGCCGGAGCCTGGCGGGGGCGACGGTGACGACCGTTCCCGGAGAGCATGCGGAAACCTTTCCCGAGACAGCAGGAGCGACGCGGCGAGCGGTTGGGACTCGGCGCCGCGTTGATCCGTGAACGTATCGGCACTCGATCACTTGTCACAAGTTAATGCCGCGCAGATCACGTGAAGATCACAGAGTGACGGCGCGTCACGTTTGCGCTGGTAGCGGGTGGCTGTCGGGTCGTAGCTCTGTGTCTACCTCGTCGTCCGAGCCGTCGGCGTGAAGGCGACCGGCAGCGTGCGCAGCCCCCGCATGATGAGTCCGCCGCGCCAGCGCAGGTCGGCCGGGTCCGCGGCGAGACGCAGGTCCGGGAGGCGGGTCAGGAGGGTGGCGAGCGCGGTCTGGCCCTCCAGCCGGGCGAGCGGTGCACCGAGGCAGTAGTGGATGCCGTGGCCGTACCCCAGGTGCTGGTTGTCGCGGCGGCCGAGGTCGAGGACGTCCGGATCGGCGAACCGCGCCGGGTCCCGGTCGGCGGCGGCGAGCACGACGAGGACGGGGTCGCCGGGTGCGATGTCCTGCCCGCCGATGGTGAGGGGGCGCGTCGCGAACCGCCAGGTGGCGAGTTCGACGGGTCCGTCGTAGCGGAGGAGTTCCTCGACGCCCGTCTCCAGCAGGCCGCGGTCACCGGCGGCGAGGGACTTCTGGAGCCGCTCCCGCTGGCCGGGGTGGGTGAGCAGGGCGTACGTACCGTTGCCGATGAGGTTGACGGTGGTCTCGAAACCGGCGAACAGCAGGATGAAGGCCATGGCGGCGGCCTCGTTCTCGGTGAGGTGCTCGCCGTGGTCGGAGGCGCGGATGAGACCGGAGATGAGGTCCTCACCGGGACCGGGTTCGGCGGGCAGCGCTTCCCGTTTGCGGTGGATGAGGTCGGCGAGATAGCCCCGCATCTTCTTCACCGACCGCGCGACCCCGCCCCGGGGCCCTCCGCCGTGCCGGATCATCATGCCCGCCCAGTCCCGGAAGTCGTCCTGGTCCTCGCGGGGAACGCCGAGCATGTCGCAGATCGCGTAGATGGGGAGCGGGAAGGCGAACTCGTGGATGAGGTCGGCGGAGCCCTGGCCGGCGAACCGGTCGATGAGCTGGTCGGTCAACTCCTGCACGCGGGGCGCGAACTCGGCGACGCGGCGGGGCGTGAACGCCTTGGAGACGAGTCTGCGCAGGCGGGTGTGGTCGGGCGGGTCGATGTTGAGCAGATGCGTCATCAGCTCGGCCTTGCGCTCACCGGGAATGCCGGTCTTGCCCTTGGCGTGGGCGGGTTCGTCGTGATGCGCCGGGTTCTTGCTGAGCCGCTGGTCGGCGAGGGCCTGCTTGGCGTCGGCGTACCGGGTGACCAGCCAGGCCTCCACCCCGCTGGGGAGCCTCGTGCGGTGCACGGGGGCGTGCTTGCGGAGCCAGGCGTAGGCGGGGTACGGGTCGGTGGCGAACTCCCAGGTGAACAGGTCGGGGGGTTCGGGGGTGGCGCTGAGGGGCTGGGGCTGGTCGGTCACTCCTTGACGGTAGCTGGCGGGGTGGGGGCTGCGCCGAGGGACGTCATGGCGGCGGGGGCGGCACCCGCCGGCGACTGGTGTCAGCCCTCCGCGCCCGCCTCCCTCTGCCTGATCGCGTCCCGGTAGGCACGGGCCGCCGCCCGCAGCGCCGCCTCCGGGTCGACCCCCTCCGCCTCGGCACGGACCGCCAGGGCCAGCAGCTCGTAGCCGATGCCCTCGACCGGCGGGAGGGGCACCTCCAGGCCCGCCGTGCGCACCCGGGAGGCCAGCTTCGCCGCGAGGGCCAGGCCGGGCTGGCCGAGGGGTATGCCCTCCGTGATCGAGGTGCGCTGCTTCTCCACGGCCTTCGTGCGCCGCCAGTGCTCCTTGACCTCCTCGGGGGTCGCGGCGGTCTCGTCGCCGAAGACATGCGGGTGGCGGTGGATGAGCTTGGTGACGATGCCGCCCGCCACGTCGTCGATGGAGAAGGGGTCGGCCCCGTCCTCCGGGCGGCCTTCCTCGGCGATGCGGGCGTGGAAGACGACCTGGAGGAGGACGTCGCCGAGTTCCTCGCGCAGTTCGTCGCGGTCGCCGTCCTCGATGGCCTCGACGAGCTCGTAGGCCTCCTCGATGCCGTACTTCGCCAGGCCCTTGTGGGTCTGCTGGGACGACCAGGGGCACTCGGCGCGGATGCGGTCCATGACCTGGACGAGGTCGAGCAGGCGGGCGCCCGGCAGGTCGTAGGAGGCGGGCAGCAGCTCCAGCTCGGGCATGCGGACCCGGCCGGAGCCCGCGAGGCGCGCCAGGCCGTCCGTCAGAACCGGCTCGCCCTCGCCCGTCGCCACGACCACCACCGTGCGGCCGCCCGCGCAGGCGTCGACCAGGTCCTCGGCCGTCGGGGACGCCTCCTGAACCGATATCCCCGCCTCGCGCAGATACGGCAGCTGCGGATGGGCGCCGTCCGCGCACAGCACGCGGTCGGCGGCGTGCAGCGCCTGCCAGGCGGGCCAGGACAGCAGTCCGGGCGCGACGCGGTGGCTGGTGGTGAGCAGGACGATGCGGCCGGCGGCGTCTTCGGGGCTGGTGGGACTGGTTGCGTTCACACTTCGAACGTATCCCACCCCGCGGACAGCCCCATGGGTTGTCCACAGGGCCGGGGGCGCCACAGCCCCGGGGGGGGGCGTTACGCCGTCTGCTGCGTGCCCGTCGCCGAGACGTCCCGCAGCCACGGCGTCTTCGCGTCGACGCGGCTGCTCTTCTGGACGTCCCAGGTGCCGTAGCGCGGGTTGAGGTCGACGTTCAGTGACCTGGAGGCCTCGGACAGGGCCTTCCAGAAGGCCGGCCGGCTCGTGTCGGTGCCGAGCTTCTCGGCGAGTTTCTGGGCCTCCAGCTGGAGGCGGAGGTTCTCGTCGAGGCGCTCCGGGGCGATGCCGTACCGCTGCAGCCACGTCGCCTGAAGCGACTCGGCGCCGCCGGCCTGCTGCTCCAGGGACGTCCGCATCTGCTGGACCTCCTTGCGGGTGACGGTCACGCCCGCGTCCTGGGCGGCGCGGTGCAGCACCCGGTCCAGGACCATGCTGTGCAGGGTGTCGCGGGTGAGGCCGCCGGTCTGGGCGACGGCCTGCTGGTACTGGGCGTCGTTCTGCACGGCCGCCCGCTGCGCCGCGCGCACCTCGCCGACCCGTTCCTCCAGCTGCGCGACGGTGATCCGCTGACCGCCGACGATGGCCGCCGCGCCGGGACGCGCGTCGTTTCCGCAGGCGGTGAGAAGGGGCGCCGCGGCGGCGATCGCGGCGGTGAGGAGGAGCGCGGTGCGACGGCGGCGGTGCAAGGAGACCTCCCGAGGAGATTGCAACAGACAGGTGCGGCGCGCAGCGCCTCGTTGAGGGGTGGTGGTCGGGCGACGGGCGGGCGCACAAAGTCTTGCGGTGATCGATGGTAGGCAGTGGCCAAGCTCTGGCCAACCCATTCGACCAACGATTCGCGACGACTTCGGGCACCGCCGCGCCGCCCGGTCTCGACGACCGTCAGCCGGTGATCGCCACGGGCGCGTCCCACGCGTCGCGGTCCACGGTGATCGTGTAGCCGCCGCGGGTCTCCTTGCTGTTGACCATGTACTGGTGGCCGCGGCTGTGGCCGGTGTACAGGGTCTTGCTCCACGGCCAGTCCGCGGTCGTGGTGTTCTGCTTGTCCCACAGCGCGTACCAGAGGTTGCCCGGCAGGTCGGTGCGGTTGGTGGCGGTGGCGACGGCCTTGGCGCTGGAGCTGCTGAAGCCGTAGAGGCCCGCGCGGTACGTCTTGGCGCGCAGGCCCTTGGTGAAGGCCCGTACGTAGGTGAGCACGGCGTCGTTGCACGCCTTGTCCGCGATGTCGTACGGCTCCATGTCGAGGTAGATCGGGCTGCCCGCCTTCATGCCGAGCGCGGAGGCCTTGGCCACGGCGTCGGCGGCGTCGTGTGCGCCGAGGGAGGCGGCCGTGGTGGCCGTGAGCTTCTCCGGGCTGGAACCCGTCTGGCAGGGCGGCTGCGCGCCGACGTAGAGGGGGATGAGCTTCCAGCCGATCGAGCTGACCGACTTCACCCAGGAGGCGGTGAGGTTGGGCTGGGCGCAGCCCCGGTTCTTGCCGCCCACGTAGACGGCGGCGGCGCCGTAGAAGCCGGTGTGCCAGGCCTTCATCGCGGACAGGGAAGGCGCGGCGCAGGTGTCGAAGGCGCGGCCGGTGTAGGTGCGCTGGGCGGGCCAGGTGGTGGCGGCCATGGAGGTCTGCGCGGCGATACCGGCACCGGCGACGACGGCGGCGCCCGCCACCGCCCAGGTGATGTATCTGCGCTTCTTGGACTGCCGATGGCTGGACATGACCGACCCCACCCCTGATGTGCGTGTGCGATGACCTCGCCGGGCACGGCCGGGACGGCACGTGCGGCGAGTGAAAACAGGTGGCAACCTAACCCGGCGGCCGACGGGTTGGGAAAACGCCGTCCTCATTGCGGCTCAGGATTGCCCCAGCGCATGGCAAAAGCTAGCCGCGCACCTGTCCCAGCCACTGCAGGGTCCGCCGGATCTCCGCCGCGAGCGGGTGCGCGGGGCCGTGGGTGCGCTCCACGTCGTGCAGCAGCCGGACCAGCGTGTCGTGGGCGGCGGCGCGGTCACCGAGGGCGAGCAGGAGGTGGCCGATGCGGCGGCGGACGTCGTGGGCGAGTTCCGGGTCGCCGGCGGAGACGTACTGGTTCTCGTAGTACGGCAGCAGTGCCCGGTACTCGGCGAGCGCCGCCGCCGGTTCGCCGAGCTGCTCCAGGCACTGGGCGGCGTCATAGCGGAAGCGCAGGGACTGCGGGTCGGCCTGGCCGGCCTCGGCGGCGCGTTCGTCGGCGAGGCGGCGCAGTTCGGGCAGTGCGCGCCGGTACTGGCCGTCGTCCATGAGCGTGGCCGCGTACTGCTTGCGCAGGGTGCGGACCACCGGGGAGTGCTCGCCGTGCTGTTCGGCCGCGGCGGGCAGGATCGCGCCGAGGATGTCGACGGCCTGGGTGATACGGCCCTCGCCCAGCAGGCGCTTGACCTCGTCCACGGCCCGGGCGACGTCCGGTTTCCCGGCCGTCTCGGCCACGGGCGTGGCCGGGGCGGGCTGGGGCGCGGGGGTGCGGGCACGGTCCGGCCAGGGCGCGTGCGGGCGCAGGAAGGGGCGTGTGGGGTCGAGGGGCGCCCCGGTCGGCGTCCCGCGCGCGGGCAGAAGCAGCTCCAGGTGCTCGTACACCTCCTGCGCGGAGGCGGGCCGGTGCTGCGGATCCTTGGCCAGCAGGCGCAGGACGAGAGCTTCCAGGGCCTCCGGCACCTCGGGGCGCAGGCGGCGCACGGGCAGCGGTGGCTCGTACAGGTGCCGGTGCAGCACGCCGAGCGCCGTGGAACCCGCGAACGGCACGTCGCCGCTGAGCAGTTCGTGCAGCAGTACGCCGAGCGCGTACAGGTCCGTGTAGGGGCCGACCGCGCCGCCCATCGCCTGCTCCGGGGCCATGTAGGCGGGCGAGCCGATGGGTGTGCCGGTGTGGGTGAGGCGGGTGGTGTCCGCGTCCATGACGGAGGCGACGCCGAGGTCGAGCACGGTGATCGTGCCGTCCTGTTTCACCATCACATTGCGCGGCTTGAGGTCGCGGTGGACGATCGGCACGGCGTGCACGGCGCTCAGCACCGCGCACAGTTGCGCGGCGACCGCGACCGCCCACTGCCACGGGTACGGGTCGTGCTCGGCGAGGTGGTCGGACAGGTCGGCGCCGTCGACGTACTGCATGACGAGGAACAGCTCCTCGCCCTCGCTGCCCGCGTCGTGCACCGTGACCAGGCCGGGGTGGTCGACCTGCGCGGTCACCCGGCACTCGCGCACGAAGCGGCGGCGCAGCTCGTCGGCCTCCTGGCCGGCCACCTTGTCGGGGCGCAGCAGCTTCACCGCCACGCGCCGGTCGAGCCGCTGGTCGTACGCCGTCCAGACCTGTCCCATGCCGCCCTGTCCGATGAGCGTGGACAGTTCATAGCGGCCGGCCACGACTCGTCCTGCCGCCACGGTCACCTTCCGCCCTCGTGGTTGCCGCCGTGCTGCCCTTCCTGCCTGCGCAGATAGTCACTGAGCTCGTCGAGTTCGGCGCGTACCTGGTCGATGCGGGCGGGCGCGGGGCGCTGGGGCGGGGGCGGCGGCACGGGGCCGGGGGGCACGGCGTCGTGGGGCGACGGCGGCTGCGGTACGGGGGCCGGCGGCGTCGGGGCCTGGGGTATGGGCGTGTGGTGCGCGGGGGGCTGCGGGGCGGGCGTGGCCGCGTACGGCGACGCCGGCTGCGGGTAGCCGTACGGGGAATGCACGGCCGGGGCCCGGGCCGGGGCGTGGCCCGCCGTCTGCTCCAGCTCGTGGTGGAAGCGGATGTCCACGGTCAGGAAGTAGGCGGTGGAGGCGGCGCCGATCAGCAGGACCAGGGCCAGCGCGATGTCGGTCCGGCGGTCGCTCTCCGGCAGCGAGCCGACCACCGCGAAGCACGCGATCGTCAGGGGCAGGCTCACCCAGGCCGCCGCCCAGTCCAGGGTGCGTCCGCGCAGGATCGCGACCCGGAACAGCGGAACACAGGCCAGCACCCCGCACGTGAGGAAACCGGCGGCGGCGAACAGCACGCGCAGGGTGATGACGGTTGCCGCGCTGCGGGAGGGCGGCGCCGCGCCGTGGCCGTACATGACTGCTCCTGGACCGGCTTGGTGGAAAGGTCGGGTGCTCTGCTGGAAGTCCGAGCGTATAGGCCGACACGGACAATCGGTCACGGGTTGTACCGAACCGTTGTCGTGCTGATCACTTCTGGCACCGGGACCTGATCGCCTCGGATGCCGGGACGGACTCAGTCGGGTGCCACCGTTCCGTCCGTGAGGCCGTCGTACATCCCGCGCACGAGCTGCTCGCCGAGCCGGCCCGCGAGCCTCAGTACCCGCTCGAACTCGTCGAGGGCACGGAAACGCGCGCCGTAGCGCCGCTGTTCGTCCAGCGGGAGCCGCGGCAGCTGGAGGCGGCGCACGTCGAGGCGCGTGGCCGTGGAGGCATAGCTGCTGGCCTGGCGGTTGTTGGCGGTGCCGCGCAGGAACCCGGCGAGGAACCACGCGTCGAGCGCCGCCGGATCGGGGCGCAGAAGCACGAGGTTGCGCCCCAGGGCGGCGCCTGCGGTCGTGTCGTCGATGACGCGCGCCACCGAGCCGCCGCCGACCACGGGGACGACGACGTCGCCCGGCTCGGTCAGCACGGCCTCCTCGTCGCTCTCGGGCAGCGTGCCGGAGGGGCCGGTTCCGGAGACCACGTCGTGGTCGGTGAGGACCGGCACGCGCGCGTGGCCACCGTTCCCGCCGGTGCGCATCACCAGGGCACCTGCGCGCGCGAGTTCGCTGACGGTGGTGTGCGGCCAGCGGGGTGCGGGCCGCGCGGTGTCGGCGGGCGGCGGGGTCAGGTCGGTCGTCAGACGCAGGGTCTCGCCGAGACGCGCGCGTACGTCGGTGAGCTGTTCGGCGCCGTCGGCGGCCGTCGGGGGCGGGAGATGGCGGGCCGGGGCCAGGTCGACGTCGTCGTCGAGGAGTTCGATGACCGGCACGGAACGGGCGATGCCCGGCCGTTCGTCGATCCGCCCGGCCCGGTCGAAGACACGCCAGGCGTCGAGGACGGCGTCCCGCACGCTCCGCCAGTCCGGACCGCCGCGTCCCTCACCGCCGAACTGCCCCACGTCCACGAGCAGCACCTCCGGCTGCGCGGGCGCCTTCTCGGACCGCCGCAGCACCCACAGGTGGAGCGGGATGTTGTACGGCGGTGCCGCGCCGACCGGCAGGGCGACGACGGCCCGCAGCGCGCCGCGCCGCAGCAGGTCGGCGCGGATACGGCGGCCGGAGCGGCGGGACGCGGTGGCGGGCGGCATGAGGAGGACGGCGGTGCCGCCGTCCCTGAGGCGGGCGAGCGCGTGCTGCACCCAGGCCAGCTCGGACTCGTTGCGGGCCGGGAAGCCGTACTCCCAGCGGGGGTCGTAGGCGAGTTCGTCGTGGCCCCAGTTGCGCTCGTTGAACGGCGGATGGCACAGGACGGCGTCGGCCCGCAGCTCCGGGTAGGCGTCGGCGCGCAGGGTGTCACCGACGGCGCCGCGCACGGCGGCCCGGGTGTGCAGGGCGAGCCGGAGTGCGGTGAGCGCGGCGAGCTCGGGGGCGCTGTCCTGGGCGTACAGCTCCCGGTCGGCCTGTTCGGGGCGGGGGGCGGCGGCGCGCAGCAGGGCGCCGGTGCCGCAGGCCGGGTCCAGGACGGTGCGGGCGGGGCCGGTGAGGTCGGCGAGGTCGGCCATGAGGCCGGCGAGGTCGGCGGGGGTGAGGGTGTACTGGCGCGGGTTGGCGTCGAGGTGCCGGCCGAGCAGGAACTCGAAGGCCTGCCGGGCCCCGAGCTCGGCGGCCAGCTCGGCGGCGCCGCGGAGGAGGGGGGCGGAGGGGAGGAGTTCGGGGCCGGTGGGGGCCAGGGCGGCGGGGCGGGTGTGGGTGGGGGGCGGGGTGGTGCCGGCTGAGGCGACGCCGGGCGAGGCGTTCACGGTGGGCGGGGGGTTCACGCCTTGCGGAGGGTTCACGCCGGGCGAAGGGTTCACACCGGGCTCGCCGCCAGCCGGCGGCACTTTGTGAACCGGCGGCTCGGTATTCACAGGAGATGAGCGATTCACGGTCGACGCCGACCGCTCGGCCGATCCGGTGTGAACCGGCGTCCCCGCGGCCCCGGTGTGAACATGAGACCTGGCCGACTCGCTGTGAACCCGCTGCCCGCCGCGCGCCGCTCCGAACCGCGGTGTGAGCACCTGCTCCAGCGCACCGGGCAGCATGGCGGCGAGCCGTTCGTCGGAGCCCGCGCTCACCTCGAGCCAGACCGTGGGCCGGTCGTGGATGAGCAGCAGGACACAGCCGGCGTGCGCGAGGGCGGTGACGGGTCCTTCGGGATGCCCGGCGAGCTGCTGCCAGACGCGTTCCCGCAAGGGGACCTCGGCGAGTTTGCGGTGCCGGCGCAGCCACGCCTCGACCTCGGCGAGGGCGAAGGAGGGGCTGGTCTCGGTACCGCCCACCGGCTTGGGGAAGTCCGCGTGCCGACGGCGCCAGTTGCTGACGGCGGCGCGGCCGACGCCGGCGAGCCGTGCGATCCCGGCGGCGGTCACCTCTGTCGCGTTGTCCTGCACCCGCCACGCTCCCCTCATCCCGTGTGTGGCGTCGAGCATACCGGCGTACGCGTGATCCGAGCATTCACGGCCGTGCACTCACCCAACTCCGTGAACCGTGTTGACTCGGTTCACAAGCTCTGCTCTCATTGACCTCGCGAACGAGCAATCGCCGAGCAGCGGCGGTTGCCGCCTTGGGAGGGGACATAGTCATGGGCGTGAAGGGCAAGGTGGCGCTGGGCGCCGTCGTGGGGGTCGTCGTCATCGGTGCCGTGTCGGCGAACACCGGTGGCAGCGGAGACGGCGGCGGCTCCGGTAGCGGCAAGGACTCCCCGGCGTCCGCCGAGCAGAAGCCGGGCGGCAAGAAGGACACGGGCAAGGCGCAGGCCGCGGAGAAGAAGGCCGCGTTCGAGGGGGACGGCGACTTCCAGGTCGGTGCGGACATCAAGCCCGGCACCTACCGCACCACCGGCAACTCCGACGGCATGTGCTACTGGGAGCGGGCCAAGGACGCCTCCGGCGAGACGGACTCGCTGCTGGCCAACGACAACGTGACCGGCACCAGCTACGTCACCGTCAAGGCCACCGACAAGATCTTCAAGTCGAGCGACTGCAACGACTGGGAGGCCGTCGACCCGAAGGCGAAGGGCTCCCCCGCCTCGAAGATGGCCGGTGACGGCGGCATGTTCAGGGTCGGTGCCGACATCGCCCCCGGCACCTACAAGTCAACCGGCAACGCCGATGACTCCTGCTACTGGGAGCGCGCCAAGGACGCCGACCACTCGGTCGACTCGATCGTCGCGAACAACAACGTGAACGGCACGGCCGTCGTCACCATCAGCGCCTCGGACGCCTACTTCAAGACCTCCGGCTGCAAGGACTGGAAGAAGACCGGTTGACGGTTGAGGTGCCTTGAAGCTCCTCGAAGCTCCTCGAAGCTCTTTGAAGCTCTTTGAAGGCCGTACCGCGACGGACTACAAGCCGTGCCGCATCCACACATTGGGCTCGACATACACCGCGTAACCACGCTCCGGCTCGCAGCGCACCGGCACCAGTGCGCCGGGCACCTCGATGTCGCCCGCCGTGTCGAAGGGCAGCCCCGTCCAGCGGCGCCACTGCTCCAGTGAGCCGGACACGGTCATGGACGCCGGTGCCACCGAGTCGATGGTGGCGCCGGCCCGGGCGTGCACGCGCAGCCAGGGGTCGTGGGGCAGACCGTCGGGGCGGACGCGATGGGCGTACTCCTCGATCGGCGTGTGCGGTTCCAGGTGTTTGGCGTTGGGCCGGACCGGCGCGACGACCTCGCGGAAGCCGCTCGACCGGGCCTGGTCGCGCATCGCCGCGAGCATCCGGGCGGACAGTCCCCGGCCCTGCATGTGCGGGGCGACGACGATCGAGATCGCGCTGACGGTGTCGGGCCGGATGCCGCGGCGCAGGTCGGAGAAGGCCCACACGAGCACCTCGTCCCAGCCGCGGGCGGGCAGTTCGCCGCGGCCCTCCACGTCGAGAGCGAAGGGCACGCTGTGGGCGTGCGCGACGACCTCGCCCCGCTCGTCCTCGGCGAACAGCACGTACTGCGGGAACTCCGTGGCGATCTGGGGGTAATAGGCGTTGCCCACAGGGTCGTTGACCACGAACTCCGGCCAGCTGTCCGCCATCCCGAGGACCGGCTGCACCATCTCGGGACGCTCGGCGAGGCTCGATACCGTCAGCTCCATGCGCTCACCGTAGGCACCGATCCGGGCGCTCGAAAGCGGTTTTCACGTGTCGTCGGCGAAGCCGGAGGCGGAGGTTCAGGCAGCTCAAAGGCGCCCGGGAGCGCCGCGGGCTCATCGTCGAAGTGGCCCTGACTCACCACGCCGTCCCGGCGTGCTCTCCGCCTGCTGAAGGTAACGCTGCCACGCATCGAGCCCGTCCTCGACGAAGGTCCAGCGCTGCCTGGCCTCGGAGAACTCCTCGGGGGTGAGCCACTCGAGCCATGCGATCTCCGAGGGGTCCACAACGAGCTCGTCCGTGAGCACCGCTTCGTGGAGGCCGAGCCAGTAAGGACTGATGGCCCCACGACACAGGTACTTGAAGAGGAACTTCGGTGACGCTCTGACGCCCAGTTCCTCAACGAGTTCGCGTGCTGCCGCATCCTCGTAGGACTCGCCGACGTCCACGGCACCGCCCACAAGCCAGTTGTAATGCCCGGGAAAGCGGGACACGGTACGCGGCCGTCGATGCACCAGGATCCGCCCGTCAGGACGACGGCAGACAGTTGTCGAGACGCGGTGCAGCCACCCACGTCGCACCGCCTCGTCTCGCTCGACGACTCCGAGTACCCGGTCCTGATCGTCGACCTGCTCCACGAGCTCGCCCATGGCGCACACCGTTGCACACCCCTCTGACAGCAGTGCCCGCATGGCCGCGCAACGGCTGGAAGCTCAAGCGCCGCACTGCTGGAGCATCATGTTCTTGTCCGCCGTGGTGACGGGCAGTTGGTACTTGAGTGCCACCTGCGCGAACCGCACCGAGTACGAGCAGCGGATTGCCTTGTCGGGTGGCAGCCAGGACGCCGGCCCCGAGTCCCGCTTGGCCGAGTTCGTGGAGCCCGAGACGGGCAGCAGGTTCAACACGTCGTTGGCCAGCCGCTCTCGCTTCTCCTTGTCCCAGTGAGCCGCGCCCATCTGCCAGGCGTACGAGAGCGGCACCACGTGGTCTATCTGTACCTCGGTGGCCCGGGCCTTCTTCCAGGCGATGTCCTTGCCCGTGTAGGGGTCGTGCAGCTTCATCGAGACGACCACGCAGTCGGAACCGGCGCGGAACCGAACGTCCTGGCCATCACGTTTCAGCAAGTCGTTTCGCGTGTCACAGCCGTTCCGCGCCAGCGGCACGCCGTCCGCCGTGTCCATCCACGCGTACCCGAACTTGTCACGTTCGTACCCGGTCTTCGGTCCCCGCCCCTTGGTGGACAGCTTGGAGATCAGTTGACGTGCCGTCGCCCGGTCCTTCTCGGAGGAGATCGCCGCCAGCCCGGGCTTCGTGCCGTCCGGGTCAGCCAGAGGACTGGTACCGCGGCTGTCCGAGGCCGACGGGCCGGCCTCCGGCGAACCGTTCCCGCTGGGCAGGTCGCTTGCCTTGCAACCTGAAAGCACTGCCCCGAGCGCCAGCACGACACAGCCGGCGGCCCTGACACCGGAAGCCCGGATCGTCCGTCCCGTCACTTCCCCACCCTTCCACCCACCATTACCGAGCACGGGAAACACGCCTCACGGTACGGATTCCCCGCTCCTGAGACACATCACCGTGAGACATCTGCACCACCGGCACAAGGCCGTCGGCGAAGGCGATGCGCTGGGCAGCGTCCCACTGCTGGGTGCCCTTCCGCCAGGGCCGGAGAGGGTGACGACCTGGTCGTACACCGGCAAGGCCGCGCAGCTGTCTTGACCTTGACACCGGCGTCAGGGTCCGACGATCCCCCCATGACAACGCCCCGCACCGTCCTCGTCACCGGCGCCGGCACCGGCATAGGCCGCGCCACCGCCCGTGCGTTCGCCGCTCAGGGCGCCCACGTCGTGGCCGTCGGCCGCCGCGCGGCGCCCCTCGCGGAGACCGCCTCGTACGACGAGGTCCGCATCACCCCGCTCGCGGCGGACATCACCGCCGACGACGGCCCCGAGACCGTCGTCCGTACCGCGCTGGAGCGCCACGGCCGCATCGACGTCCTGGTCAACAACGCCGGGATCGTCACCACCGAATCACTGCGCACGTACACCCGCGCGTCGGCGGAGACCCTGCTCGCGACCAACCTCCTCGCCCCTGTCCTGCTCACCCAGGCCGCGCTCCCGGCCCTGGAGGAGAGCCGCGGGGCCGTCGTGAACGTGACCACGGCCGTCGGGCAGCGCGGCTGGCCCGGCAACTCCCTGTACGCGGCGGGGAAGGCGGCCCTGGAGGTGCTGACGCGCAGTTGGGCGGTCGAGCTGGCGCCGCGCGGGATCCGCGTCGCCGCCGTGGCGCCCGGCGCGATCGAGACGCCGATCGGCGACCATGCCGGCTACACCTCGCAGCAGCGCGCCGCCATCCGCGAGTGGCAGCTGGAGCACACCCCGCTGGGCCGGGTGGGCCGGCCGGAGGAGGTCGCCTGGGCCATCACCCAACTCGCGTCCCCGCAGGCCTCGTTCATCACCGGGGTGGTCCTCCCGGTGGACGGCGGCGCTCTCGTCACATGACACTGATCCGCATGGAACGGCTGGATCACCCGGAACGGCCCCGTACGGCCCGCCCCCTGCGGATCGGAGAGCTCGCCGAGGCGACCGGTACGACACCGCGCGCCCTGCGCCACTACGAGCAGGCGGGGCTGATCACCTCCGAGCGCGCGGCGAACGGCTACCGGCTCTACGACGCCGGTACGGCCGTCCGGGTCCGCAACATCCGGTATCTCCTGGACGCGGGGCTCACCCTGGACGACGTACAGGTGTTCCTGCCGTGCCTGGACGGCGACGTCACCGCCGGCCCCGCCTCGGACAAGGCACTTCAGGTCGCCGCCGAACGCCTCGCCGTGATGGACGCCCGGATCGCCGCGCAGGTCGCGGTGCGCGACCGGCTGGCGGCGGCCCTGCGTCAGGCCACCGGCGCCCGCGTACGGCCGGTGGCCTGACAGCGCCCGGGAACGGGGCTACGACCCGAGCACCGTCGTCAGGAACTCCCCGACCCACGCCAGCAGGTCCCGCCCGACCAGCGGCTTGCCGCCCACCTTGGCGGTCTTCGGGCGCGGCACCAGCACCTGGTGCACCGCCGGCTTGATGACGGTGCCGGGGTACAGCCGCTTGACCCGCAGTTCCTGCGACTCGCGCAGCTCCACCGGCGCGAAGCGGATGTTGGTGCCCTGCAGGACGATCTCGCCGACGCCACACGCGCGTGCGAGCATGCGCAGACCGGCCACCAGGAGGAGGTTCTCCACCGGTTCGGGCAGCTTGCCGTAGCGGTCGACGAGTTCCTCGCGTACGGAGGCGATGTCCTGCTCGGTGTTGGCGGAGGCGATGGCGCGGTACGCCTGGAGGCGCAGCCGCTCGCCGGGGGCGTAGTCGTGCGGGACGTGCGCGTCGACGGGGAGTTCGATCTTGACCTCCAGCGGCGGCTCCTCCTCGATCTCGCCGGTCTCCAGCTGGCGCCGGTAGTCGGCGACCGCCTCGCCGACCATCCGGACGTACAGGTCGAAGCCGACGCCCGCGATGTGACCGGACTGCTCGCCGCCCAGCAGGTTTCCGGCGCCTCGGATCTCCAGGTCCTTCATCGCCACGTACATGCCGGCGCCCATCTCGGTGTGCTGGGCGATGGTCGCCAGCCGCTCGTGGGCGGTCTCCGTCAGGGGCTTCTCCGGCGGGTAGAGGAAGTAGGCGTAGCCGCGTTCCCGTCCCCGGCCGACCCGGCCGCGCAGCTGGTGCAGCTGGGACAGGCCGAAGGTGTCGCCGCGCTCCACGATGAGCGTGTTGGCGTTGGAGATGTCGATGCCCGACTCGACGATCGTCGTCGACACCAGCACGTCGAACTTCTTCTCCCAGAAGTCGACGACGACCTGCTCCAGGGCCGACTCCGACATCTGGCCGTGGGCGGTGGCGATGCGCGCCTCGGGGACGATCTCGCGCAGGCGGGCCGCCGCGCGGTCGATCGACTCGACGCGGTTGTGGATGTAGAAGACCTGGCCCTCGCGCAGCAGTTCGCGGCGGATCGCGGCGCCGATCTGCTTCTCCTCGTACGGGCCGACGAAGGTCAGGACCGGGTGCCGCTCCTCGGGGGGCGTGGTGATCGTCGACATCTCGCGGATGCCCGTGACCGCCATCTCCAGCGTCCTCGGGATCGGGGTCGCGGACATCGTCAGCACGTCGACGTTGGCGCGCAGCTTCTTCAGCTGCTCCTTGTGCTCGACGCCGAAGCGCTGCTCCTCGTCGACGATGACCAGGCCCAGGTCCTTGAACTTCGTCTCCGAGGAGAACAGCCGGTGGGTGCCGATGACGATGTCCACCGAGCCCTCGCGCAGACCCTCCAGGACCGCCTTGGCCTCGGTGTCGGTCTGGAACCGGGACAGTGCCCGCACGGTCACCGGGAACTGGGCGTACCGCTCGCTGAACGTCCCGAAGTGCTGCTGTACGAGCAGGGTGGTGGGTACCAGGACGGCGACCTGCTTGCCGTCCTGTACGGCCTTGAAGGCGGCCCGCACCGCGATCTCCGTCTTGCCGTAGCCGACGTCGCCGCAGATCAGGCGGTCCATGGGGACCGACTTCTCCATGTCCTCCTTGACCTCGGCGATGGTGGTGAGCTGGTCGGGCGTCTCCGCGTACGGGAAGGCGTCCTCCAGCTCGCGCTGCCAGGGGGTGTCCGTCCCGAACGCGTGTCCCGGCGCCGCCATGCGCGCGCTGTACAGCTTGATGAGGTCGGCGGCGATCTCCTTGACGGCCTTCTTCGCGCGGGCCTTGGTCTTGGTCCAGTCGGCGCCGCCCAGGCGGTGCAGGGTGGGTGCCTCGCCGCCGACGTACTTGGTGATCTGCTCCAGCTGGTCGGTGGGGATGTAGAGGCGGTCGCCGGGCTGGCCGCGCTTGGCGGGGGCGTACTCCACGACCAGGTACTCGCGGGTCGCGCCCTGCACGGTGCGCTGCACCATCTCGATGTAGCGGCCGACGCCGTGCTGTTCGTGGACGATGTAGTCGCCCGCCTCCAAGGTGAGCGGGTCGATGGTCTTGCGGCGCCGGGCGGGCATGCGGGCGCCGTCGCGCCCGGCGGCCTTCTGGCCGGACAGGTCGGTCTCCGTCAGCACGGCGAGCTTCAGCGCCGGGTCGACGAAGCCGTAGTCGATCGAGCCGCACGCCACGTGCACGACGGACGGGCTGAGCTCCGTCAGATCGACGTCCAGGCGGGCCGCGATGCCTTCACCGCCGAGCACCTCGACGGTGCGGGTGGCCGGGCCGTGGCCCTCGGTGACGAAGACCGTGCGCCAGCCGTCGGCGAGCCAGCCCTTGGTGTCGGCGAGTGCCTTGGCGGTGTCGCCGCGGTAGGTCTCGGGGGCGTGCATGCCGAGCTTGAGCGTGTCAGCGTCGAGCTCCTCGTCGGCGGCGAAGGGCGACACCGACCACCACATCATGTCCAGCTCGCGGGCCCGGTCCCGGACGTCGGCGATGGACCACAGGGAGGCCGCGCCGACGTCGATGGGCGCCTCGCCACCGCCGGCGGTGGCGGCCCAGGAGGCCTGCAGGAACTCCTGCGAGGTGGCCACGAGGTCGGCGGCACGCGTGCGTACCCGCTCCGGGTCGCACACCAGGGCCATGGCGCCCTTGGGCAGCACGTCGAGCAGCAGCTCCATGTCGTCGACGAGGACGGGCGCCAGGGACTCCATGCCCTCCACCGCGATGCCCTCGGCGATCTTGCCGAGGAGTTCGCCGAGCTCGGGGTGCTGTTCGGCGAGGGCACGCGCGCGGGTGCGGACCTCTTCGGTCAGCAGCAGCTCACGGCAGGGCGGCGCCCACAAGCCGTGCTCGGCGACCTCCAGTGAGCGCTGGTCCGCGACCTTGAAGTAGCGGATCTCCTCGACGTCGTCGCCCCAGAACTCGACGCGCAGGGGGTGTTCCTCGGTGGGCGGGAAGACGTCGAGGATGCCGCCCCGTACGGCGAACTCGCCGCGCTTCTCGACCAGCTCCACGCGCGCGTACGCGGCGGCGGCCAGCGCGTCCACCACGTCGTTCAGGTCGGCGGTCCGGCCGGTCTTCAGGGAGACGGGTTCCAGGTCGCCGAGGCCCTTGACCTGCGGCTGCAGCACGGACCGTACCGGGGCCACGACGACGGAGACCGGGCCGGTCTCGGGGTCGTCGGGGGTGGGGTGGGCGAGGCGGCGCAGGACGGCGAGGCGCCGGCCCACGGTGTCGCTGCGGGGGCTGAGCCGCTCGTGCGGGAGGGTCTCCCAGGAGGGGTACTCCACGACTCCCTCCGGCGGGAGCAGGGAGCGCAGGGCGGCGGCCAGGTCCTCCGCCTCGCGTCCCGTCGCCGTCACCGCCAGCACCGGGCGGCCGGTCTCGCGGGCCAGGGCCGCGACCGCGAAGGGGCGGGCCGCCGGCGGGCCGACCAGGTCGACGTGCATGCGGTTGCCGTCTGCGGCGGCCTTGATCGCTTCCGCGAGGGCGGTGTCCTTGACGACGGCGTCGAGCAGACCGTGCAGGCTCATTCGGGGGCGGCTTTCGTCCGGGGGCGGGCAACACGACGGGCCCGACGCGCTGGGCGGGCCGGGGGTGTCCAGCGTACGACGCTGCGCCGGCGTGCGTCGGGGGCTGTGGATAACGTGCGTTCTTCGGGTGCCGGGCGTTCCGGGCGGCGTCGAACGTTTTTCGCCCCCGCCGCCCCTACCCGTCCCGTCCCGGGGCGCTGCCCCGGACCCCGCCAGGGGCTCTGCCCCTGGACCCCGCTGGGAGCTGCGCCCCCAGACCCCGCTTCGGCCTGGACGGCCTCGTCCTCAAACGCCGGACGGGCTGAGTTAATACCGGCCGGCACTGAGAACAGCCGGCGCCGAGAAGCCCCCCGTGGCTTCTCGGCGCCGGGTCTCCCCGCCCGTGATGGCTACTCCGTGGCGATCGCCTTCAGGACGTTCATGCGGCCCGCGCGGAACGCCGGGATCAGGGCGGCGAACAGGCCCACGAAGGCGGAGCCGATGAAGACGCCGATGATCGTCGGCCAGGGGATGTCGAGGACGTTCAGGCCCTCCAGGGCGAGCAGCTTCTGGGCGGTGGCGCCCCAGCCCATGCCCAGGCCCAGGCCCAGCAGGGCGCCGAAGAGGGCGATGACCACGGACTCCATGCGGATCATGCGGCGCAGCTGACGGCGGGAGAGGCCGATGGCGCGCATGAGGCCTATCTCGCGGGTCCGCTCGACCACCGACAGGGCCAGGGTGTTGACCACACCGAGGACCGCCACGATGATCGCCAGGGCCAGCAGGCCGTAGACCATGTTCAGCAGCTGGCCGATCTGGTCCTTCAGCTCCTCCTTGTAGTCGGTCTGGTCACGGACCTGGTACTGCGGGTACCGGTCCAGGGACTTCTTCAGGGCCGCGTAGGCCTGCTCCTCCTGGCCGTCCTTGGCCTCGGCGAACATGATCGTGTTGGGCGGGATCCTGTCCGCGGGCAGGTACTTCTGCATCGTCGCGATGCTGATGTAGCGGGCGCCCTGGTCGAGGGCGGTGTCGTCGTCGGTGATGGCGGCGACCTTCAGCTTCGCCGTCTCGCCGCCCTTGAAGGCCACGGTGATGGTGTCGCCGACGTGCACGCCGTGCTTCTTGGCGTACTCCGAGCCGACCGACATGGCGTCCTTGCCGTAGGCGGCCGAGAGGCTGCCCGCCGTCGTGGGGCGGCGCAGGTCCTGGGCGTACGTCGGGTCGGCGGCCGTGATGCCGTCGTCCTCGGTCTTGCCGTCGGGCGAGGTCAGCGTGGCGTCGAGCATCTTGTAGCGGGTGACGTGGGCGAGGCCGGGCGTCTCCCGCATCGCCTTCTCGGCCTGCGGGACGATCCGCTGGCCGCCCTCGACGATGAAGTCGGCGCCGACGGACTTGTCCAGTTCGCTGGTGGCCGAGGCGACCATCGAGGAGCCGACCACCGACAGGCAGGCCACCAGGGCCAGGCCGATCATCAGGGCCGCGCCCGTGGCGCCGGTGCGGCGCGGGTTGCGCAGGGCGTTGCGCTCCGCCATGCGGCCCACGGGTCCGAAGGCCCGCAGCAGTACCGCGCTGATCACCCGCACGACCCCGCCCGCCAGCAGCGGGCCGATGACGACGAAGCCGATCAGGGACAGCACCACGCCCCCGCCGAGGAACAGGGAGCCGTCCTTCGCCTTGTCGGCGGTGCCCGCCGCGTACAGGGCGAAGGCGCCGGCGCCGGTGAGCACCAGGCCGATCAGACCGCGCACCCATCCGGCCCGGCCGTCGGCCGGTGTTCCGGCGTCGCGCAGTGCGGCCATCGGGGAGACCTTGCCGGCGCGGCGGGCCGGCAGGTAGGCGGCGAGCACGGTGACCACGACGCCGAGGATCATGCCGATCACCGGGGTGGTCGTCTTCACGGTCAGGTCGTCCGTGGAGAGGTTCATGTCGGCCATCGACATGAGCTTCATCAGTCCGACGGCGATGCCGACGCCCGCGCCGACGCCCAGGATCGAGCCGACGACGCCGAGGAGCAGCGCCTCGACCAGCACCGAGCGGTTGACCTGCTTGCGGGAGGAGCCGATGGCCCGCATCAGGCCGATCTCCCTCGTCCGCTGGGCGACCAGCATCGAGAAGGTGTTGATGATCAGGAAGATGCCGACCAGGAACGCGATCCCGGCGAAGCCGAGCATGGCGTACTTGATGACGTTCATGAACTCGCCGACGTCCTGGCGGTTCTCGTCGGCGTTCTCCTGCTGCGTCTGGATCTTGAACGAGCCGTCCAGCGCCTGGGAGACGTTCCGCTTGAGCCGCTCGTCGGAGACCCCGGACGCGGCGGTGATGTTGAGCTGGGTGAACCGGCCGGTGGCGCCGAGGAGTTCGCGCTGCGCGGTGGCCGTGTCGAAGTAGACGACGGAGGCACCGGGGTTGGTCACCTTGAAGGTGGCGATGCCGACGATCTTCGCCGTGAAGTCACCGGTCTGCGCGATGGTGCGCAGTTCGTCACCGAGCTCCAGGCCGTGCTTGTCGGCGGTGTCGGCGTCGACCATCACCTCGGTGGGGCCGCGCGGGGCGTGACCGGAGGTGATCTCCATGGACCGCAGGTCGTTCTTCGTCCAGTTCCCGGCGAACGTGGGGGCCCCGTTGGTGGACCCCATGTTCTTGTTGTCGCTGTCGACGACGGTCACGTTCGCCGAACCGACCGCACCCTCGGCGGACTTGACGCCCTCGGCCCGGCGGACCTGCTCCAGCACGGACGCCGGCATCGACTCCGGCACGCCGTTCTGCGCGGTCTCCTCGCTCCTGGCCTCCTTCGGGCTGACCGTCACATCGGAGGAGGTGACGGCGAAGAGCTTGTCGAACGTCGTGTTCATGGTGTCGGTGAACACGAGCGTCCCCGACACGAACGCCACCGACAGCAGCACGGCCACGGCCGACAGCGCCATGCGTCCCTTGTGCGCGAGGAAGTTGCGCATCGAGGTCTTCAGGACGGTCATGACGTACGTCCCCGGGCGTCGAAGTCCTTCATGCGGTCCAGGACCTGCTCGGCGGTGGGCTGGTGCATCTCGTCGACGATGCGGCCGTCCGCCAGGTACAGCACCCGGTCCGCGTACGAGGCGGCCACCGGGTCGTGGGTGACCATCACGATGGTCTGCCCCAGTTCGTCCACGGACCGGCGCAGGAAGCCCAGTACTTCGGCGCCCGCGCGGGAGTCGAGGTTTCCGGTCGGCTCGTCCCCGAAGATGATCTCGGGCCGGGCCGCGAGCGCCCGCGCCACCGCGACACGCTGCTGCTGGCCGCCGGACAACTGGGTCGGCCGGTGCTTGAGCCGCCCGCCGAGCCCGACGGTGTCCACGACCCGCGCCAGCCACTGCTGGTCCGGCTTACGGCCCGCTATGTCCATGGGCAGCGTGATGTTCTCCAGCGCGTTCAGCGTCGGCAGCAGGTTGAAGGCCTGGAAGATGAAGCCGATCCGGTCCCGGCGCAACTGGGTGAGCTTCTTGTCCTTCAGGCCGGTGATCTCGGTCTCGTCGAGGTAGATCTTGCCGCTGGTGACGGTGTCCAGCCCGGCCAGGCAGTGCATCAGCGTGGACTTGCCGGACCCCGAAGGCCCCATGATCGCGGTGAACTGGCCGCGGGCGATGTCCACGTCGACGTGGTCGAGGGCGACGACGCGGGTCTCCCCGGCCCCGTACGCCTTCACGACCTGCCGCGCCCGCGCGGCAACGGCCGTACGCCCTCCAGTGCCCCCGTGCCTGGGAATGGTCACGGCCGATGTCATCGTAAGTCTCCTATGTCGGTCATCAGATGAGCAGGCGGATCCGCGAACCCGCCCTGCGTGCTGCTCGGTCGAAGCGGTACGCCGATGAGTCTCGTCGCCGGACAGGGCCCGGCGCGCTGGTGTTCAGCGCACTCTTTTCCTGGGGAAAACCCCACCCCCACAGCTGCGGTACACCGCCCCCCGACGGCGTAAAGCCAGGTTAAGGACGGCGCCGGTCCCGTCTCATCCTCCGCCGGTACGAACCCTCCCCGAGCCGTAGTACGGAGGTACCCCTAGGGGCAGTCCACCGACGGGGGGAGCCCTTCTCGGGGTCCGCTCCACCTCTCGGTCCACTCAGGCTCCACCCTCCCGCGACGTCAGGGTCAAGTGGGAAGCTGTCCGTCGGCAGATAGCTGCAAGGGGCACGGGGAAGGGGACCGGTGGGCGGTACGAGACCTGCGGCACTCGACACCACAAAGCAGTCCGCCACCAGTCGCCGCGGCGCCGTCGTCGCCGCCCTCATGCTCGCGATGGCGCTGGCGGCGCTCGACTCAACCATCGTCTCCACGGCCGTCCCGCAGATCGTCGGCGACCTGGGCGGCTTCTCCGTCTTCTCCTGGCTGTTCTCCGGCTACCTGCTGGCCGTGACCGTCACCCTCCCCGTCTACGGCAAGCTCTCCGACACCTTCGGCCGCAAACCGGTCCTCATCGCAGGGGCAGCGCTGTTCCTGCTGGGCTCCCTGCTGTGCGCGCTGGCGTGGAACATGGCCGCGCTCATCGCCTTCCGCATCGTGCAGGGCCTGGGCGGAGGCGCGCTGCAGGGCACGGTGCAGACGCTCGCCGCCGACCTGTACCCCCTCAAGGACCGCCCGAAGATCCAGTCCAAACTGTCCACGGTGTGGGCGGTGTCGGCGGTCGCGGGTCCGGGCCTGGGCGGGGTGCTGGCCGCGTACGCCGACTGGCGCTGGATCTTCCTGGTCAACCTGCCGATCGGCGCGGTCGCCCTGTGGCTGATCGTCCGTCACCTGCACGAGCCGGAACGGACAACCACCGGCACGCGCGCGCGTGTCGACTGGGCAGGGGCACTCGCCGTCTTCGCCTGCGGCGGCATCCTGCTCACCGCCCTGGTGCAGGGCGGCGTGGCGTGGCCGTGGCTGTCGCCGCCCTCACTCGCCCTGCTCACCGCAGGACTCGCACTGGCGGTCACGGTCTTCGTGGTGGAGCGCCGCGCACCGGACCCGATCATCCCCGGCTGGGTGTGGCGCCGCCGTACGATCGCCGCGGTCAACCTCGCCCTGGGCGCGCTGGGCCTGCTGATGGTGGCCCCCACGGTCTTCCTGCCCACGTACGCCCAGTCGGTCCTCGGCCTCGCCCCGGTGGCCGCCGGATTCGTCCTCTCCGTATGGACGTTGAGCTGGCCGGTGTCCGCAGCCCTCAGCCAGCACGTCTACCGCAGGATCGGCTTCCGCGACACGGCGATGCTCGGCATCGGCGCGGCGGCCCTGATCCTCTTCGCCTTCCCCTTCCTCCCCTGCCCCGGCGAGGCCTGGCAGCCGGCCCTGCTCATGCTGCTGCTGGGCGCCGCCCTGGGCCTGTTCCAGCTCCCGCTCATCGTCGGCGTCCAGTCGACGGTGGGGTGGTCCGAGCGGGGTACGACGACCGCGTCCGTCCTCTTCTGCCGCCAGACGGGCCAGACGATCGGCGCGTCCGTCTTCGGCGCGGTCGCCAACGGCGTACTGGCCGCGCGGCTGGGCGGCGCGAGCGACCTCGACTCGGTGACGCGGGCACTGGACGCGGGCACCGCCCCGGAGGCGACGCGGCGTGCGATCGCCGACGCGGTCCACGCCGTCTACCTGGGCGCGGCGTGCGCGGCCGCACTGGCGTTCCTGGTGCTGCTGGTGCTGGCGCCGCGGAAATTCCCGGTGCTCAAGGACTGAGCCGTCCGTATGCTGCCGCACCATGCTGACGTTGGAACGCCTGCGCGCCGACCACGCGGACGCCCTGCTGGCCTTCGAGCGGGACAACCGCGCGTACTTCGCCCGCTCCGTACCGGACCGCGGCGACGCCTACTTCGCGCAGTTCGCGGCCCTCCACAGGGCCCGGCTGGCCGAACAGGAGGCCGGTGTCTGCCACTTCCATGTCGTCCTCGACGACGCGGGCGCCCTCATCGGCCGGGTCAACCTCATCGACGTCGAGGACGGCTGCGCCGAACTCGGCTACCGCATCGGCGAACGCGCGGCGGGGCGGGGCGTGGCGACGGCAGCGGTCGCACAGGCCTGCCGGCTGGCCGCCACGGCGTACGGGCTCGTCTCCCTCATGGCGGTCACGACGCTGGACAACCCGGCGTCCCGAACGGTCCTCGAACGCAACGCCTTCACCGCCGTGCAGGACATCACCCTCGACAACCGCCCCGGCCTCCGCTACCGACGCGCACACCTCGGCGGCTGACCTGTGAACTGCGCGTACCCGTCGTGTACGGCGTATCCGGCGCTGCGGTGACCGGGCGGGGTTGTGCAGCCCGGCGCGACGGGGTGCCTCCCCCAAGCTCTTCGAGCAGGGGGTACCCCCAGTTCCCGCCCACCCGCACCCGCCCACGGCGAGCAGGGGACACCAGGCGCAACACGCACCCCCACCCACCCCGCACAGGCCGCAGCAGGCATGAGCAAGCGCATACCGACCACTCAGTTTGTCGAAACCGTCGCGCGCTTCCGGCCACCCGAGTAGCGTGCGTGACTCGCACCCCCCACCTCCCTGCGGTCCGCCGCACCGGACCCGAGCCGCGCAAGGAGCACCGGGATGTCCTTCAACCCGTACCCGCCCCCGCACGACGCCTCCCCGCCGTACGCCACCTATCCCTGGCAACCCCCTGGGCCCCCACTCCCGCCTCACCCCCCACTGGGCCACCACAGCGACCTCAGAATCCTGCGCAGCGCCTACCGCCGGCAGCGCCGCACCGCCACCCTCACCGCACTCGGCTACTTCACCCTGTTCCTGATCCTCTCCGCGTTCGCCCCCTCCGTCATGACGACCAGCGTCACCGACGGACTCCCCACCGGCCTCCTGCTGGCCCTGCTCCAACTCCCCGTCACCTGGCTGGCCATCGCCCTGTACGAGCACACCGCCCGCCGCTACGTCGACCCGCTCGCCGACCGCATCCGCAGGCAAGCCGCACTGGACGCCAAGCCGGCCAGGCGGGAGGCGGCACGGTGACGGAGTTCAGCGGCAACGCCCAGGCGATGTCCCTCGTCGGTTTCTCGGCCGTCGCGACGATCACGCTGCTGCTGTGCGTGATGACCGGCCCCGACCGCGACGACCTCGACGAGTTCTACACCGGCTACAACTCCCTGTCCCCTATGCGCAACGGCCTGGCGATCGCCGGCGACTACATCTCCGCCGCGACCGTACTCGGCACGGGCGGCGTGATCGCCCTGTTCGGCTACGACGGGATCGTCCTCGCGCTCAGCACCGCCCTGTCGCTGATGCTGCTGATGTTCCTGCTGGCCGAACCCCTGCGCAACGCCGGCCGCTTCACCATGGGCGACGCCCTGACCCGCCGCATGCCGGGCCGCAGCGTCCGCATCGCCGCCTGCGCGGTGACCATCACCGCCCTGGTGCCGCTGATGCTGGTCCAACTCGCCGGCACGGGCCAACTCCTCGCGTTCCTCCTCGGCTTCGGCGGCGACACGCTCCAGACGGGCTGCATCATCGGAGTGGGCGCCCTGATGATCAGCTACGCGGCGATCGGCGGCATGAAGGGCACCGCCCTCATCCAGATCCTCAAGATGATCATGCTGCTCGGCTCGGGAGCGGTGGTCGCCGTACTGATCCTGAACCGCTTCGACTGGGACCCGGGCGCCCTGTTCGACGCGGCAGCGGCGAAGAGCGGCGTCGGCCCCGCCTTCCTGGAGTCGGGCCTGCAGTTCGCCCACGGCCCCAACCCCCGCCTGGACATGATCACCTCGCAGCTGACGGTGGTCCTCGGCGGCGCCTGCCTGCCGCACGTCACCATGCGCATGTACACCGCCTCCAGCGCCCGCCAGGTGCGCCGCTCGATGTCGTGGGCGGTGTCGAGCGTGGCGCTGTTCGTGCTCGTCATCACGGTCGTCGGATGCGGCGCGACGGCACTGATCGGACGGGCGGTGATCGCGCAGGCGGACCCGCGGGGCAACACCGCCTACCTGCTCGGCTCGCAGGCCGCGTTCGGGCCGGCCGTGTCCACCACGGAGACCTTCCTGTTCACCACCGTCACCACGGCGATCTTCCTCACTCTGCTCGCCTCCGTCGCCGGCATGATCCTGGCCTGCGCGAACTCCCTCGCCCACGACGTGTTCGCGGCGCGCGTGCGGGAGATGTCACCGCGCCGGGAGATGACCCTGGCCCGCGTCTCGGCGCTCGCGGTCGGCGTCCCGGCGATCCTGCTGGCCACGTTGGTCCAGCACCACAGCCTCCAGCCCCTGGTGACGCTCTCCTTCTGCCTGGGCGCATCGGCCATCGCCCCCGCGCTGGTCTACAGCCTCTTCTGGCGCCGCTACACCCGAACCGGCCTGCTCAGCACGCTCATCGGCGGCTCCCTGGCGGTCCTGCTGCTGATGCCGGGCACGAACCTGGTATCCGGCTCCCCCCTCTCCGCCTTCCCCGACGCCGACTTCAACTGGTTCCCGTTCACCACCACGGGCCTGGTGTCGATCCCGCTGGGCTTCGCCTGCGGCTGGCTGGGCACGATGGCCTCCGGCCGGCAGAAGGCCGCGGAACAGCGCCGGCAGTACGAAGCCGTGGAGGGCTGGATCCTCGCCGGGGCGGCACGCAGGAGGGCCTGAACACCGCACTCGGCGGCACGTCACTCCATCGCCGCCTGCTGCATCAACGTACTCAGACTCTGGCGCACATGGTCCATGTGCGCCTGCACGACCTCGCACGACTCCCCGTGCTCCCGGAGCACCCGCTCCGTCTCCCGGGCGATCCGCTCCTCCCGCACCCGCGCCTGCGCGAGGACCTCCGCCGCCCGGGCCCGCGCCTCCTCCTGCCGACGCCGAGCCGAGTCCTCGGCGTCGGCCAAGGCCTGCTGCGCGTCGGCCAGCGCCTCCTCGGCCCGCGCCAGCAGCTCCGCCTCACGCGCCTGAAGCGCGGCGACCCGCTCGGCCTCCTCCCGCTCGGCCTCGGCCCACCGCTCGGCATGCTCCTTGGCCTGCTCGGCCAGCATCCCGGAGGTGCGCTTGCGCATCTCACGCAACGCGCCCATCGCCTCCCCCCGGCTCTCCTTCACCTCCCGCCGGGCCTCGCCCCGGATCTCGTCGGCCTCCGCCCCGGCCGCGAGCAGCCGCTGCCGGCACCGTTCGTCGGCCTCGGCGCGCACGGTGTCCGCGTACGCCTGCGCGGCCTCCCGTACGCCGGTCGCGTACTCCTCGGCCTCCCCCACCAGACGCTCCGCCTCGCACCGCGCGCTCTCCCGCAGCGCCGCGGCCTCCTCCTGCATGAGCTCGTGGATCCGCCGCGCCCGCTCCCCGAGCGTCTCGTACGTCTGCGGAGCGAGCTGCGCCGCCGCCTCCCGCAGCCGCGCCAGCTCCTCCCCCATCTCCCGGGCGAGGACGGTGAGCCGCGCGGCTCTCTCCCAGGCGGCGTCACGATTCCGGGAGAGGGCCGCGGCATACGCGTCGACCTGCTCAGGGCGGTACCCCCGCCCCCGAACAGCCACGAAGCCATGAGGCGACACTGATCCGCTGCTCATCCTGGAACCCCTGTCCCGTCCGTTGTTCCGTCCGATGCGACGACGTCTACGACCATGTCGCGCACATCTTGATGGATCAGACGGAAGTGTGCATAACAGACACTCCGCGCAAGGGCCCTCGTCCCGCAACGCGTCCGGCACCGGCTCCGGAAAAAAGAAATGCCGGACCCGGTCGGAGGACCGGGTCCGGCATCCGGCCGAACACGTCAGCGACGACGGCGGGGCATCACAGCAGCCCGTCCCACATCTGCTCCAGCAGTACCGACCACCAGCTGTCCGGCGACCCCAGCGCCGCCGGGTCCAAGGAGGCCAACTGGGCCTGGAAGTCGACGGTCCAGCGACCCGCCTGCTCCTGGTTCAGCCCGAACCTCAGCCGCCACATCCGCCCCAGCAACGCCAGACAGCGCACGAACTCCGGCAGACCGGTGTTCACGAACTGCGGCGGGACGGGAGCACCGCCCGGCCCGGCCTCCACCGGCACGGCGACGATGTTCGCCGTCCCGTACTGCACGCAGATCGCCTTGCCGAAGTCGGTCCCCATGACCAGGTACGAGCCCGCGTCCGACGCCGGCTGCACCCCGCGCTCGGCCGCCAGCTCCGCCAGCGTCGGCACCGGCCGCCCCGGCTGGGCCTGCGCCCAGAAGAACGGACCCATGTCCATCGGCAGGCCCGCCACGACCAGCGTGTGCGCCACGATCGGCGGCACGCCCTGCCGGGACACCGCGGCCTGCTCGAACCGGAACACACCCGGCCCGAACGCGCCCGCCAGCTCCTGCGCGACGCCCTCCGGCGGCACCGGCGGCGCGGGCTGCACCGGCGGCACCGGCACCCGCACCGGAGCCGGACGCGCCGGACCGTCCGCCACCTGGTGCAACTCGCCCTGATGCGCCAGCAGCTGCTGCATCCCCTGCTGCCGGCTCGCATGATCCGTGCCGTACGGGGCGATGCTCGTGATCCGCGCCTGCGGCCACTGCTCCCGGATCATCCGCGCACAGTACGCACCCGGCAGCTGGCACGACTCCAGCTCCGTGTGCAGCTCCAGCACCTGGTCCGGCGGCACGTTCATGGCCCGCAGCTCGTGGAAGATCTGCCACTCCGGGTGCGGCGTACCCGGCGCCGAGCGCCGGATCAGCTGCTGCTCGGACCCGTCCTGCGCGCGGTAGCGCAACACGGCCTGGTAGCCGGGGCCGACGGTCGGCTGACCGGTCGGCTGCTGCGGATAGCCGTACGCCGGCGGCGGCCCGGGCACGGGCGCACCCGGAGGCGGCATCGGCCCCGGAGGCATCGGCTGCGGAGGCATCGGCTGCGGAGCGCCGGGCCCACCCTGCCCGCCGGGCACGCCGGGGGCCTGCGGCGGCGGAGGCATACCCGGGGCACCCGGGGCACCCGGAGGCTGCGGCGCACCGGGCATGCCGGGGGGCTGCGGCGGGGGAGGCGTACCGGGGGCGCCCACCGGGGGCGCGGCCAGCACGGTCTCGGCATGGTGAACAGCACCGCGCGCGCCCCCTGAAGCGCCGGGAGCACCAGGCGCGCCGGGCGGCTGCGGAGCGCCGGGCGCACCGGGAGCCTGCGGCGGCGGAGGCGTCCCCGGGGCACCGGGAGCCCCCGGAGGCTGCGGAGGCTGCGGGACCCCGCCCGGCCGACCGGGGTCGGCAAGCATGGTCGCGGCGTGGTGAACCCCACCCGGAGGCGTACCACCGGGCGCGTTCGGCGCACCGGGCGGCTGCGGAGCCCCCGGAGGCTGCGGCGCACCCGGCGCCCCGGGCGGATTCGGCGCACCAGGCGGCGGCGTACCCGGCCCCTCAGGACCATCGGGCTCCAGCGCCGAGACGAACTGCGTCGGCACGTACCCGCCCGCCGGCGTTCCCGGCGCACCCGGCCCGGACGGCGGAGGCGGCGTACTCCCCGGCCGCGCACCCGGCGTCCCCGGCGCACCCGGCGGAGGCGGCGGAACCGCACCCGCGCCCCGCCCCCGACGCGGCGGCGGCGCCGCCTTGCTGGTCGCGGCATCGGCGATGTCCCCGGCATGCGGCGCGAGCGGCCGCCCCGGCGCACCGGCACCACCCTGCCCCTGCGGCACCCCCGGCGGAGGCGTACTCCCCTGAGGCACACCCTGCGGCGGCGTACCCGGCACCGCCCCACCGCCAGGCCCCGGCGGGTACCCGTACCCGGGCCCGGCAGCCGCGGGCGGCGGCGTACCCGGCGCCCCCGGCGCATGCCGATCGTCGACCGCCGGCGCCACCGCCGTAGGCGGAAGCTGACTGCCCCCCGACATCAGCGCCGTCTTCGCATCCGGCGCCGCCGCGGGCGGCGCCGGGGTGTCGTCGTCGGCGCCGCTCAACGGCGGCGCGAACACGGTCTCGGGCAACGGCACGGAACGGTCCTCACCGGCGTCCGCAGTGGTGTCCGTACCCGCCCACGGCGTCGCCCCGGCAGGCGCGGCAGGCGCACCGGACCCGCCAGGCGCCCCCGCACCCGCTCCCGAGTCGCCCGCCCCGGCAGCCGGCCACGACTCACCACTCCCGGGCGCACCAGCCGCCGCGCCCCCGGCAGGCACCCCCGCCTGCGTCCGCGGAAGCTCCCCGGAAGCACCGGACGCCGCACCGGCGCCCTCGTCCCGCCGATCCGGAATCCCCAGCTTGTCCGCCGCCTCCTGCAACCACTCCGGCGGACTCAGCAGGAACGACGTCTGATTCAGATCCACCCGCGCCGCAGGCGCCGACGCCGGCTCACCGCCCGCCTCCGGACGGCCGTACTCCTCCTCGTACCGGCGAATCACCTCACCCACCGGCAACCCGGGCCACAGCGTCGCCTCACCGCTGTCCCGCGCGATCACCAGCCGCTGCGCGCCCCCGTCCGAACGCGGCCCGTCCGCACGGTCCTCCGCCCACACCACGAACCCGAGCTCGAACTCCCGCACCCGCACCTCACGATGCTGGTACGACGGCACATCACCGTTGATCCACTCCTCCGCGCGCTCCTGCGCCTGCGCGAACGTCACCATCGCCAGCTCACTCCCCCACGGAAGAGACGGAAGAGACCGCAACGGCACGCGCGAACCCGCCGTCCACCATCAGATTCGCCACGGTCTCCAACTCCGGCGGAGACCCCGCCAACCGCGACAGGAACACATCGAAATCATCGCCACACGGCAGCAGCAACCGCTCCACCCGCTCCGCCGGCGGCCACGACGGATCCACGTCCCGCACATCGTCGTACGCACAGAACCACACCGAACCGACCCGGTCCCCCCTCACCTTCACCGCCAGCAGACCGCCCTGGATGAAAGCGACCCCGAGGTAATCCTTCGTCAAGTGATCCCGCAGACACTTGTTGACGTACACGAGATCATTGACCGCCGCCTCCTCCCGCACCGTGAAGAACGGCTGGTCCACCAGCAACCCCAACTCCGCGTCCAGCGCCGTCCCCACCGGCGCACACCCACCCGCCGCCTTCAGGAACGACCGGTACGCACCCGGCAACCGATACCCCAGATCCTCCTCGACCCCCAGCACCTGCTGCTCCGTCACCGCCACACCCGACTTCGGCAGCCCGAAATGCGCCGGACGCGTCTCCTGCAGCGGCCGCGTCCCCCGCTTGCCCTGATCCACCGCAGCCGTCGCGATCCCACCGTGATGCCGCAACAACGCCTTCACCTCGACCGGCACCAACTCCAGCCGACGCGAACCCGCCACGTGATGCCACGTCCAGCCGTGGGGCGTCGCCACCGCCGGCACCGTGTCCCACAACTCGTGCCCCGACGCCGCCAGCACCGCGTTCGCCGACACATAGTCCGTCAACCGCAACTCGTCGACCCCGAACCCCTCCGGCGGCTCCGCGATCTCCGCCGCCGCCCGCGCATAGGGCGAGAAGTCGGGGAAACCACGCTCGTCCACCCGCACCCCCCTCGGATGACGGGCCGCCCGGACCGGATCCGGGAAATGCACGACCTGCCCGGCATAGGCCGCGTTCGGCGGCGCGGCTTGCTGCCCGAGCCGACCTGTCGTCATGGCGGTTGCCCCCTGCGGCATTCTGTACGGCCCGTACGACCACCTCTGGCACGCTACGACCCGTATCGACTGTCACGTCCGTCTCCACACGTCAACCGCATGGAACGCGGTGCCGACAGCCTAAGCGGTACGACCACCCCGGTCACCGGCACCGGTCAAGCAGCCCCACCCACCCGTGACCAGCCGTCACCCCACCGTGACAGCCAGCCCCGACCGGGGCGTTTCCCACCGCCCCAGCTTCCCCACCACCCTCCCCATTTGGCACTCTGTCACCTCCGGGGGGATGCGCAGGAGGGGAAGGCGATCATGAACGTGACACAGACGGGACCACACAACGGCACGCCCGGCGACCCCCGAACCGGCGACCCCCGGATCGGCTGGAGCGCCACCGAAACCCCCCACACCCCCACCCTCCACCACCGCCGCGACGGCATACTCCCCACCATCGCCGCCGCCCTCTCCGTCCGCGGCGCCACCCTCACCGGCACCGCCGCACGCGGCGACCAGCCCCCCACCCTGCACCCCCTCGTGCAGGACTTCCTCGACACCCTCACCAGCGGCCAACGCGACCGCTTCACCGGCCGCTGCGCCGAAACCATCCTCATCTCACGCCACATCACCGCAGCCGACGCCGCCCGCAGCAAACGCGCCGCCCGCAAACCCATGACCAACGGCGAAGCCCGCAAAGCCCTCAAACAGGCCAAACTCACCGCCCGCCGCATCCGCGAGGACGGCGACCCCCTCCACGGCAGCTTCGCCGCACCCTGCCGCGCCTGCACCGCCCTCAGCGCCCACTTCGGCGTCCGCATCGTCGACCCCACCACCGACAGCTGAAACCCACCCCCGCACGTCCCGTAAGCACCGACGATCGAAGGGCAGATGCACACCGACCGCACCTCCACCACCCGCTTCCCCGTCCCCGTCGACGCCGCCCTGCGCGCCGCCGGCTGGCAACCCGGACGCTGGGACATCAAACAAGCCGAAATCTGGGCCGACGTCCTGCGCGACCACACCTCCCCCGCCGGACACCGCCACGCCGTCTTCCCCGCCGCCGTGGAAGCCTGGGCCGAATTCGGCGGCCTCCACATCACCCCCACCGGCCCCGGACGGCAGATCGCCCCCGCCGCCCTCCACCTCGACCCCCTCCACGGCCTCCACATGGCCCGCACCCTCGGCGACCTCGGCCGCGCCCTCGGCACCGAGGTCAGCCCCCTCGGCGCCGAAACCGACACCCAGGCACTCCTCGCCATCGACACCGAAGGCCGCGTCTACACCCTCGACCACACCGGCGACTGGTACCTCGGCCCCGACATCGACCAGGCCCTGGCCACCCTCGTCGCAGGCATCGAACCCGTACGCCTCACCGCGGGCTGACCCCACCCACCGGCCCCCACGACACCCACGGCGCCTACGACGCCGGAATCACCGCCGACACCCGAAAACCCCCCGCGTCCGTCGGCCCCGACACGAACACCCCACCCAGCGCGGCCACCCGCTCCTTCATCCCCACCAGCCCGTTCCCCCCGGACGGCAACCGCGCCGACGACGCCGCCTCCGGCGGCGGCTCGTTCTCCACCTGCATCGCGATCTCCGACACCCGATGCGCGAGCCGCACATACGTCTTCGCGCCCGCCGCATGCTTGTGCACGTTCGTCAGCGCCTCCTGCACCACCCGATACGCCGTCTGCTCGACCTCCGGCGCATACGACCGCACATCCCCCTCGACGGACAGATCGACCACCATCCCCGCGGCAGCCGACTGCCCGATCAACTCGTCGATCTCATCCAGACAAGGCCCGCCCTCCTCATCCACCGCCCGAGAAGCCGCCGCGGCCGCCGCCACCCCCACCGCGGCCAACGGCACCGCAGCCCGCTCCCGCCGCGCCGCGTCACCCCCACCACTGCGCAGCACACCCAGCATCTCCCGCAACTCCGTCAGCGCCTGCCGCCCCATGTCACCCACCAGCGCGGCATTCTTCACAGCCTTCTCGGGATCCTTCCGGGCCACCGCCTGCAGCGCCGCCGCATGCACCACCATCAGACTCACCCGATGCGCGACGACGTCATGCATCTCCCGGGCGATCCGGGTCCGCTCCTCGCCCCTGGCCCACTCGGCCCGCTCCTCCGCCCGCTCGGCCAGCAGCTGCAACTCCCGCTCAAGACTGTCCGCCCGCTCCCGCAGGCTCTCCATGAGCCGCCGCCGGGCCCCGACGTACAACCCCAGCAACACGGGCGGAGCGGTCAGCCCGAGCGAGGTCGTGATGGAGGCGAAGGGCACGAACCAGTCCCCGAGCGTCAGATCCCCCCGCGCCATGTCCTGCCGCACCCGCACGAACGTCACGACCAGCGTGCCGACCAACGACATCCCGGCCAGCGAGCCGATGATCCGCCGCGGCAACTCGGAAGCGGCCAGCGTGTACAGCCCGACGATCCCCATCAGGAAACCCATCTGAGCCGGGGTGATGGCGATCGCCACCAGCACGACGGCGACGGGCCACTTCCGCCGCACCACCAGCACGGACCCGGCCAGCAGCCCGAACACGATCCCCACCGACGCGGGGAGCCCCGCATCCCGGGCGAACGGAACGCCCTCGAACCCGCACTCCAACGCGGACACGACACCCAGGCTCACATCGAGCACCGCACTGCGCCGTCTGGCCCACCACCATGGCCCGCCCCGGGCCGCCGCGTGGTCTTCCCCCGTCGTGGTCATGACTCCAGCCTACGGGCGCCGGTCGCCACTTTTCCGGCGAGTTTCCCGCACTGGTCCACACCACACTCCGTGACCGAACGACAGCGATACGCCCCGAAATCCCTCGAACTGCTGATTCGCACACCGTTCGACCCCGGAACCGATCATTCCGTCCGGACGGTATGTTCATGGCACATTCCCATGGCAAGTACGCGGACTTCGAGGGATTGTGGGAGCGGGCGGTCGCGCTGCGGCGGGCGGGACTCAGCCGACGCCGGATCCGCGACCGGCTGCACGTCGACAACAACGACCGCCTCAACCGCCTCCTTGAGGGCGAGCGCCGCCCGAATGGACCAGGCGCCCGAACGCGAAGGACGACCTGCGGGACAAGGCGAGGGAGCTGCGGCTGCAGGGCTGGACGTACGACCAGATCCAGGTGGAGCCGGGGTGCTCGAAGAGTTCCATCTCGTTGTGGGTGCGGGATCTGCCGAAGCCGGAGCGGGCCCCTACTGGGCCGAGGGCGGCAAGGACAAGCCGTACGACCGCCGCGAGAACGTCACCTTCGTCAACAGCGACCCCAGCATGGTCCAGGTCTTCCTGGCCTGGCTCGACCTGCTCGGAGTCGAGCGCGAGCGCCTCCGCTACACCGTCATGATTCACGAGAGTGCGGACGTCGCAGGCGCTGAGCAGTACTGGGCCGACCTCGTCGGCGCCGACAGCTCGGCGTTCAACAAGACGACCCTCAAGAAGCACAACCCCAAGACGGTGCGCAAGAACATCGGCGATTGCTACCGGGGTTGCTTGGTCATCAAAGTCCTGAAGGGTGCCGAGTTGTACCGTCGCATCGAAGGCTCTTGGTACGGCATAGTGGAGTCCGTACGCGAAGCCGATCAACCGAATCGGACATAGCGGGCAAATAATCCCGGATCGTCTAAGGGTAGGACAAACGGTTTTGGTCCGTTGAATGAGGGTTCGAATCCTTCTCCGGGAGCTCACAGAACGCAAAACTCGGTTCGGGTCCTGACCGGCAACCCCCGGTCAGGGCCCGCACCCATCTCCCCCACAAAACCCCCCGGTATCCTGCGGATGTCAACCCCTCCCCCATCCACAGCCGAAGGGCAACCCCGTGAGCGCCATTCGCCCGGCAGCCGTCGTCGTTCTCGCAGCGGGTGAGGGCACCCGTATGAAGTCGGCCACACCGAAGGTCCTGCACGAGATCTGTGGCCGTTCCCTGGTGGGCCACGTACTCGCCGCCGCCGGTGAGCTGCAGCCCGAGAACCTTGTCGTAGTCGTGGGGCACGCCCGTGAGAAGGTCACCGCGCACCTCGCCGGCATCGCCCCCGAGGTGCGCACCGCCGTACAGGCGGAGCAGCGCGGTACCGGGCACGCCGTTCGGATGGGTCTCGAGGAGCTGGGCGGGTCCGTCGACGGGATCGTCGTGGTCGTCTGCGGTGACACCCCCCTCCTCACCGGTGAGACGCTCCAGTCCCTCGCCGCGACCCACGCCTCCGACGGCAACGCCGTCACCGTGCTGACGGCCGAGGTGCCGGACGCGACCGGTTACGGCCGGATCATCCGCGACGAGGCGAACGGTGCCGTGACCGCGATCGTGGAGCACAAGGACGCCTCCGACACGCAGCGGGCGATCCGGGAGATCAATTCCGGGGTGTTCGCGTTCGACGGGCAGCTTCTGGCGGACGCCCTGGGGAAGGTCCGTACGGACAACAGTCAGGGCGAGGAGTACCTGACCGACGTCCTGGGCATCCTGCGCGAGGCCGGTCACCGCGTCGGCGCGTCGGTGGCCGGTGACCACCGGGAGATCGCCGGTATCAACAACCGGGTGCAGCTCGCCGAGGCGCGTCGGATTCTCAACGACCGGCTGCTGACCCGGGCGATGCTGGCCGGCGTGACCGTGGTCGATCCGGCGACGACGTGGGTCGACGTGACCGTCACCTTCGAGCAGGACGTCGTCGTGCACCCGGGGACCCAGCTGCACGGCTCCACGCATCTCGCCGAGGGGTCGGAGGTGGGGCCCCATTCCCGTCTGACCGACACCCGGGTGGGTGCCGGGGCCCGCGTGGACAACACGGTCTCCGTCGGCGCCGAGGTCGGGCCTCAGGCGTCCGTCGGCCCGTACGCCTACCTCCGTCCCGGTACCCGTCTCGGGCTCAAGTCGAAGGTGGGCACGTATGTGGAGACGAAGAACGCCTCCATCGGGGAGGGCACCAAGGTGCCCCATCTCTCCTACGTCGGTGACGCGACGATCGGTGAGTACAGCAACATCGGTGCCGCCAGTGTCTTCGTGAACTATGACGGACAGGACAAACACCACACGACCATCGGCTCTCACTGCCGTACCGGTTCGGACAACATGTTTGTGGCGCCTGTCACGGTCGGGGATGGTGCGTACACGGCCGCCGGTTCGGTGATCACGAAGGACGTGCCGCCCGGTTCGCTGGCCGTGGCCCGTGGTCAGCAGCGGAATATCCAGGGTTGGGTGGCTCGTAAGCGTCCGGGGAGTGCTGCGGCGAAGGCGGCCGAGGCGGCTTCCCGGGAGTCGGAAGGCGAAGGCTGACCGGAAACCGGCGCGCCGAACACGGCGTACGGTGATAAGTGCATACCCGCACCCCCACCAGCTGAGACGGCCGCCCGCTTCCAGCGGGGACGGCTTCTCGACACCCAGCTGCGACACCTCTGAGGAGAAAGTGCTGTGACCGGGATCAAGACGACCGGCGAGAAGAAGTTGATGTTCTTCTCCGGCCGCGCACACCCCGAGCTTGCCGAGGAGGTCGCCCACCAGCTGGGTGTCGGGGTTGTCCCGACGAAGGCCTTCGACTTCGCGAACGGCGAGATCTATGTGCGGTATCAGGAGTCGGCGCGTGGTGCGGACTGTTTCCTGATCCAGAGCCACACGGCTCCGATCAACAAGTGGGTCATGGAGCAGTTGATCATGATCGACGCGCTGAAGCGTGCGTCGGCTCGCTCCATCACGGTCATCGTGCCGTTCTACGGTTACGCGCGGCAGGACAAGAAGCACCGGGGACGTGAACCTATTTCGGCGCGTCTGATCGCGGACCTGATGAAGACGGCGGGTGCGGACCGGATTCTCGCCGTGGATCTGCACACGGACCAGATCCAGGGGTTCTTCGACGGACCTGTCGATCACCTGTTCGCGCTGCCGCTGCTGGCGGACTATGTGGGCGCCAAGGTGGACCGGGAGAAGCTGACGGTGGTGTCGCCGGACGCGGGTCGGGTGCGGGTGGCGGACCGGTGGTGCGACCGTCTGGGTGCGCCGCTGGCCATCGTGCACAAGCGGCGCGACAAGGACGTGGCGAACCAGGTGACGGTGCACGAGGTCGTCGGTGACGTGGAGGGCCGTATCTGCGTCCTGGTCGACGACATGATCGACACGGGTGGCACGATCTGCGCCGCGGCGGACGCGCTGTTCGCGCACGGTGCGGAGGACGTCATCGTGACGGCGACGCATGGTGTGCTGTCCGGTCCGGCGGCGGACCGGCTGAAGAACTCGCGGGTGAGTGAGTTCGTGTTCACGAACACGCTGCCGACGCCGGGTGAGCTGAGCGAGGACCTGGACAAGATCAAGGTGCTGTCGATCGCGCCGACCATCGCGTCCGCGGTGCGTGAGGTGTTCGAGGACGGTTCGGTGACGAGCCTGTTCGACGAGCAGTAAGGGTTCGGCGGAGGATCCGCTGAAAGATCGTTTTGGGTGCGGCCTCCCTCGCCGAGTAGACTGCTGCAGTTGCTCGGCGAGGGAGGCCGTACCGCTTCGGAAGAGGCTCGTACGGCGGTCCGTTATCGACGCGCTCTTCGTAGCAGGCCGTTCGTGGCCGGGTGACCACGTCCGTTCTCAGCTTTCTACGAGGAGTGATCATGTCTGAGGTGAAGCTCACCGCCGAGTCGCGCACCGAGTTCGGTAAGGGTGCCGCGCGTCGTATCCGTCGTGAGGACAAGGTTCCGGGTGTGCTGTACGGGCACGGTTCGGACCCGCTGCACCTGACCTTCCCGGGTCACGACCTGCTGATGGCGCTGCGTACGCCGAACGTGCTGATCTCGCTGGACATCGACGGCAAGACGCGCGAGCTGGCGATTCCGAAGTCCGTGCAGCGTGACCCGATCAAGGGTTTCCTGGAGCACGTGGACCTGCTGCTGGTGAAGCGCGGCGAGAAGGTCAACGTCGACATCCCGGTGCACACCGAGGGTGAGCTGGCGCCGGGTGGCAACCTGCTGGAGCACGTCCTGGACGCGCTGCCGGTCGAGGCCGAGGCCACGCACATCCCGGAGCACGTCACCGTCTCCGTCGAGGGTCTGGAGGCCGGTGCCTCGATCCACGCCAAGGACATCGCTCTGCCGAACGGTGTGACGCTGGCCGTGGACGAGGACGCGGTGGTGCTGCAGGTGCTGGCGGCTCAGGCCGAGGAGGCGCCGGAGGGCGCCGAGGGCGAGGGCGAAGAGGTCGCCGAGGCCTGATCCTCGCCGACCGCTTTCGACGGTTCGTCGGCCGCTGTTCCCGTGGGGCAGCGGCCGACGCGTATGAAGGAGACATGGACGTGACGACCGATGCGGGTGCTCCCTGGCTGATCGCCGGGCTGGGCAACCCGGGCCCCGAGTACGCCGGCAACCGGCACAACGTCGGGTTCATGGTGGTGGATCTGCTGGCGGAGCGGATCGGCGGGAGGTTCAAGCGGCACGGGAAGGCGCAGGCGCAGGTGGTGGAGGGCCGGGTCGGGCCGCCGGGGCCGTTGAACCGGCGGGTGATCCTCGCCAAGCCCCTGTCGTACATGAATCTGTCGGGTGGGCCGGTGACGGCGTTGCGGGACTTCTACAAGGTGCCGGTGGCGAATGTCGTGGCGGTTCATGACGAGCTGGACATCGACTACGGGGCGCTGCGGCTGAAGCTGGGTGGCGGGGACAACGGGCACAACGGGTTGAAGTCGATCACGAAGGCGTTGGGGTCGGACTATCACCGGGTGCGTTTCGGGATCGGGCGTCCTCCGGGCCGGATGCCGGTTGCCGACTTCGTGCTGAGGGATTTCTCCTCTTCCGAGCGCAAGGAGCTGGGTTACTTCGTGGACCGGGCGGCGGATGCGGTGGAGTGTCTGGTGATCGAGGGGTTGGAGCGGGCGCAGGGTACCTACAACTCCTGAGGTGGCACCCCCGGGAGTTGACCAGCCGTGCGGGTATGGCCAATGATCCCGGCCATGCCTGTCACTGCCCTCTCCTCGGTCTCCTCCCGTCAGGCCTCGTTCGCCGTGCTGCGGTTCGGCCGGGTCGCGGCGATGGGGACGGTCGCGGTGCTGATTCTGATCGCGGGCGTGTGGGCGTCGTGGGGGACGGCGCAGCATGTGATGCTCACCAAGGGGCGGGAGCAGGGCACGGTCGAGGTGACGCGGTGTGCCGGGGATGTCTGTTCGGGGCCGTACACGCCGATGTCGGCGGGGTCGCAGGCGCGGCGGCAGGTGGTCATCGAGGACACGGTGGCGGTGCGCAAGGGGGAGACGTACACGGTCGTCGTGAAGCCGGGCAGTGATGACGTGGTGCGTTCGGGGCCGGCCGGGGTTCTGTACGCGTGGGTTCCGTTGGGTGGGGCGTTGTTGCTGGCGTCGGTGGTGGTGGCGGGGGGCCTGCGGTTGTCGCGGGCGGCGTGGGTGTTGCTGGCGGCGGGGTTCGCGTTGCTGACGGCTGCTTTCGTGACTGTCTGAGGGGTTCGCGCGTTCTTCATATCTGTGGAGGACGACTGTTGCTTGTTTGTGATTGACCGGCTACCCGTCGGTACTGGAAGCTGAGCCGCCCCCTCCACATCTTCCGTTTCACCTCTCGAAGATGGACTGCTTCATGCGAACCCTCATCCGCGTCGGCGCGGTGTCCGCCGTCGCTTCGGCGGCGTTCCTCATCGCGCCGGCCGCTCATGCCACGGCTCCGGGTGACAACGGGACCGTCAAGATCCATGACGCCGGTACCGGCGAGGAGTTGCGGCGCAACGATCCGCATGTGTGCACGTTCTACCTGGACGCCTTCGGTTTTGACGGCGGTCAGCAGGTCGACTGGCACATCGAGGCCTGGGCTCCGACGGCCGCGACGAAGGGCGAGACGGTGAAGTCCGGCGCCATCGCCCTCGACGGCGAGGGTCATGGCCGTACGGGGGATCTGTCGCTGCCCGACGGTCACTACAAGTTGTTCTGGAAATTCGACGGCGAGAAGGGCGCCGCCAAGCACAAGGTGTTCTGGTCGGATTGTGAAGACGGGGCGGGGGGCGGCGCTTCGCCGTCGTCGTCCCCGTCGTCTCCGTCCGCGTCGGCCTCGCCGTCGGGTTCGGTGACGGCGTCGGCGTCTGCGGGCTCGTCGTCGCCGGCGGAGGGTTCGGATCCGTCCGTGTCCTCGTCGCCGTCGGCGGGGGGCGGCTCGGAGGGTGACCTGGCGGAGACCGGCAACGGTGCCCCGGTGGGCGTGCTGTCGGGCGTCGCGGCCGCGCTGCTGGCGGCGGGTGGTTACCTGGCCGTCCGGCGCCGTAGGGCGGACCGGGGCTGACGAAGCGCGTGAGGGTGCCCCCGGGCTCGTACGAGGCCCGGGGGCACCCTCATGTGGTGTGCGGCGGTCAGCCGGTGTTGCGGAGGCCTGCCGCGACGCCGTTGACGGTGAGCAGCAGGGCGCGGGAGAGCAGCGGGTCGGGGGTTTCGCCTGCGGCGACGGCGTCGCGCTGGCGCTTGAGCAGGGTGACCTGGAGGTAGGAGATGGGGTCGAGGTAGGCGTCCCGGATGGCGAAGGTCTGCTTGAGGACGGGCTGGGCGTCGAGCAGTTCCTGTTCGCCGGTGACGCGCAGGACCTCGGCGACGGTCAGTTCGTGTTCGGCCTTGATGGTGTCGAAGACGTGCTTCAGTTCGTCGGGGACGAGGGTGTCGACGTAGTGCTGGGCGATGCGCAGGTCGGTCTTGGCGAGGGTCATCTCGACGTTGGAGATGAAGTTGCGGAAGAAGTGCCACTGCTCGTGCATCTCGTCGAGCACGGTGTCGAGGCCGGCTTCGCGCAGTGCCTTGAGTCCGGAGCCGACGCCGAACCAGCCGGGGACGATCTGCCGGGACTGGGTCCAGCCGAACACCCAGGGGATGGCGCGCAGGCCGTCGAGCGATACGCCGGAGCCGGGGCGGCGGGAGGGCCGGGAGCCCAGGTGCAGGTCGGCGAGCTGGTCCACCGGCGTCGACGCGAGGAAGTACGTCGGCAGGTCGGGGTCCTCCACGAGGCGGCGGTAGGCGGCGTGGGCGGCGTCGGAGACGACGTCCATCGCGGCGTCCCAGCGGGCGAGGGCTTCGGTGGACTGGCGGGGCGCGGTGTGGAGGGCGGAGGCCTGGAGGGTGGCGGCGACGGTCAGTTCCAGGTTCTCCCTGGCCAGGGAGGGGATGAGGTACTTGTCGGAGATGACCTCGCCCTGTTCGGTGACCTTGATCTCGCCTTCGAGGGTGCCCCAGGGCTGGGCGAGGATGGCGTCGTGGGTGGGGCCGCCGCCGCGGCCGACGGTGCCGCCGCGGCCGTGGAACAGCCGCAGACGTACGCCGTACCGGTGGGCCACGTCGCGCAGGCGCCGCTGTGCCCGGTGGATCTCCCACTGGCTGGTGGTGATGCCGCCGAACTTGGAGGAGTCGGAGTAGCCGAGCATGACCTCCTGGACGTCGCCCCGGAGCGCGACGAGGCGCCGGTAGGACGGGTCGGAGAGCATGTCCTCCAGGATGGTGTCGGCGGCCTTCAGTTCGTCGGTGGTCTCCAGCAGCGGCACGATGCCGATCTTGGCCCAGCCGGCGTGCAGGTCGATGAGGCCCGCTTCCCGGGCCAGCACGGCCGCCGCGAAGACGTCGTCGGCGCCCTGGCACATGGAGATGATGTACGACTCGATGACCTCGGGGCCGAAGACCTCCAGGGCGCGCTTGACGGTCTGGAAGACGCCGAGGGTCTTCTCGCCGGCGGCGTCCACGGGTGCGGGGGTGGGGGCGAGGGGCCTTCTGCTGCGGAGTTCCTTGGCGAGCAGCTTGGCGCGGTACTCGCGGGGCATGTCGGCGTACCGCCAGGATTCCTCGCCGAGGCGGTCGAAGAGCTGGCCGAGGGCGTGGTGGTGGGCGTCGGCGTGTTCGCGGACGTCCATGGTGGCGAGCTGGAGGCCGAAGGCGGCGAGGGTGCGGATGGTGCGGGCGAGGCGGCCGTCGGCGAAGAGGCCGCCGCGGTGTTCGCGCAGGGAGGCCTGGATGATGCGCAGGTCGCTCAGCAGTTCGCTGGTGCCGAGGTAGTCGCGGCCGGGCTCGTGCGGGGTGCCCTTGGCGAGGCGCTGCTTGGTGTTCTCCAGCTTCTGCCGGATGCAGGTGGCCTTGAGCCGGTAGGGCTCCTCGGCGTTGAGGCGCTTGTAGCGGGGGCTGATCTCGGGGAGTCGTTCCAGGTCGGCCTGGAGGGACTGGAGGAGTTCGTCGGTGGCGCCGGCGTAGCGGATGGAGTTGGACAGGAAGCCGCGGAGTTCGTCGATGGTCTCCAGGGCGTCGTTGATGCCGTGCTCGTGCTGGAGGATGAGGACGTCCCAGGTGACCTGGGGGGTGACGTTGGGGTTGCCGTCGCGGTCGCCGCCGATCCAGGTGCCGAAGGTGAGGGGGCGGGTGTCGTCGGGGAGCTTGACGCCGACGCGTTCCAGCTCGGCCGTCAGGTCTTCGAGGACGTCGCCGACGGCGCCGGCGTGCAGCTCGTCGAGGTAGTAGATGGCGTTGCGGGCCTCGTCGGCGGGCTCGGGGCGTACGACGCGCAGCTCGTCCGTCTGCCATACGAGGTCGATGTTCTCGGCCAGACGGGTGTCGTAGCGGCGGCGGTCGGAGTCGATGACCGGCGTCTCCAGGAGCGCGGCGATGCGCCGGAGCTTGTTCAGTACCGACCGGCGTGCGGCCTCGGTGGGGTGGGCCGTGAACACGGGTCGGACGTTGAGGTTGCGGACCGTCTGGCGCAGGTGCTCGGGGTCGGCGTCCTTGAGCCGGTCGGCCGTGCGGGAGAGCAGGCCGCCTTCGGCGGCGCGCTTGGCGCGCAGTTCGCGGCCGCGGTGCACCTGCTCGGTGACGTTGGCGAGGTGGAAGTAGGTGGAGAAGGCGCGGACCAGCTTGGCCGCGGTCTCCAGTTCCGTGCCGCGCAGCAGTTCGGCGGCGGCCTCGCCGTCCTCTCGGGTGAGGCGGCGTACCTTCTCGACGAGGTCGAGCAGCTCGGGGCCCTCCTGCCGGACGAGGGTCTCTCCCAGGAGGTCACCCAGTCGGCGGATGTCGGCGCGCAGCTCGGTGCTGGTGGTCGCCGGGGACACAGTCTGGTCGTCGGCACTGCTCACAGGTGCGGCTCCTTGCAGTGTTGAAGCTCGTCTGGGAGGGGAACCCGGACGGTGTCTCGCGCGGCAGGTGCCGCTTACGGGCCTGGGCATCCGGGAAGAACATCAGAGCGGACCGCGCTGTCCGACCGATTCCAAGGATAGGCGGCGGGTGGGACGCGCAGGCTGTCGGGCTCTTGCCGCCGGGCAACGCGCTGCCATACTTACGACGCCGTAGGTTACGGAACCGTAGGGAGTACGGTTCCGGCGGCCCGGCACCGGCCTCAACTTCTCTGACCCCACAGGGGACGCCCATGACCACGAGTTCCGATGTGATCGAAGACGCCCCGAAGGCGCCCGATGAGACAACCGCTCCGTCCGCCACGCTGGGTGGCGAGCAGAAGCGCTCGATCGAGCAGATCACGCTGCTGCTGTTCATCACCGTCCCGTTCCTGGCGCTGCTCGCGGCGGTGCCGCTGGCGTGGGGGTGGGGGGTGAGCTGGCTGGACCTCGGTCTGCTGGTCTTCTTCTACTTCCTGGGCTGCCACGGCATCACGATCGGTTTCCACCGTCACTTCACCCATGGTTCCTTCAAGGCCAAGCGGCCCCTGAAGATCGCGCTGGCGATCATGGGTTCGCTGGCGGTGGAGGGGCCGCTGGTGCGGTGGGTCGCCGACCACCGCAAGCACCACAAGTTCTCCGACGCGGAGGGTGACCCGCACTCGCCGTGGCGGTACGGGGAGACGATCCCCGCCCTGATGAAGGGCCTGTGGTGGGCCCACATCGGCTGGATGTTCGACGAGGAGCAGACGCCGCAGGACAAGTACGCGCCGGACCTGATCAAGGACAGGACGCTGCGCACGATCTCCCGCCAGTTCGTCCTGTGGACGGTGGTGTCCCTGGCCGTGCCGCCGCTGATCGGCGGTCTGGTCACCATGTCGTGGTGGGGCGCGTTCACCGCGTTCTTCTGGGGGTCACTCGTGCGGGTGGCGCTGCTGCACCATGTGACGTGGTCGATCAACTCGATCTGCCACGCGGTGGGCAAGCGCCCGTTCAAGTCGCGTGACCGTTCGGGCAACGTGTGGTGGCTGGCGATCCTGTCCTGCGGCGAGTCCTGGCACAACCTGCACCACGCCGACCCGACGTCCGCGCGGCACGGTGTGGAGCGCGGCCAGCTGGACTCCTCGGCCCGGTTCATCCGCTGGTTCGAGATGCTCGGGTGGGCGTACGACGTGCGCTGGCCGTCACGCTCGCGTATCGATTCCCGCCGTAACACCGGGGAAGGCGGCTCCCGGGACGGGAAGGAGCCCGTCAAGGCGGCATGATGGTCGCCGTGGCGACCGACTCGAGCAGCACTCCCAGCAATGACAAGCCGCGGCGAGCGCGTCGCACCCGGATGACCGGTGCCGAGCGCCGCCAGCAGCTGCTGGAGATCGGTCGCACCCTCTTCGCGGCCAAGGGTTTCGAGGGCACGTCGGTGGAGGAGATCGCGGCGAAGGCCGGGGTGTCCAAGCCGGTGGTGTACGAGCACTTCGGCGGCAAGGAGGGCCTGTACGCGGTGGTGGTGGACCGCGAGATGCGGCGTCTGCTGGACATGGTGACCGGCTCGCTCACCGCGGGCCACCCCCGCGAACTGCTGGAGCAGGCGGCTTTCGCCCTTCTGGACTACATCGAGGAGTCCACGGACGGTTTCCGCATCCTGGTCCGTGACTCCCCCATCCCCCAGTCGACGGGTTCCTTCGCCTCCCTCATCTCGGACATCGCCACGCAGGTGGAGGACATCCTCGGCAAGGAGTTCAAGAGCCGCGGCTTCGACCCGAAGCTGGCCCCCCTGTACGCGCAGGCCCTGGTGGGCATGGTGGCGCTCACCGGCCAGTGGTGGCTGGACGTGCGCCGCCCGAAGAAGGCGGAAGTTGCGGCGCATCTGGTGAACCTGGCGTGGCACGGGCTGGACGGGCTGGAGCAGAAGCCGCGGCTGATCGGGCACCGGAAGTCCTAGGGCCTGTTGGGCGCGGTGGCTCAGGCTGCTTTCCGCGCGACGGCGAACAGGCGGCGGAACGGCAGGACCGTGCCGTAGCCGGCGCTCGGGTAGGCCTCGCGGAGCAGGTCGCGGTATGCGGTGACGAAGGCGTCCCGGGCCTCCGGGTCGCCGTCGAGCGCGGTGAGCACCGGGCGCAGGCCGGTGCCCTTGACCCAGTCGAGGACGGGGTCCTCGCCGGTGAGGACGTGCAGGTACGTCGTCTCCCACACGTCCGTCTCGCAGCCGAGCCGGGCGAGCCGGTCGAGGTAGACGCCGGGCGCGTGCACGGAGTCCTCGTGGCGCAGGACGTGACCGAGCCGGTCCTTCCAGCGGGGGGTGTTGCCGAGTTCGCGCATGAGGGCGTGCAGGGGCGCGTCGATGTTGTTGGGTACCTGGAAGGCGAAGGTGCCGCCGGGGGTGAGGCCGTCCAGCCAGGCGGGGAAGGCGTCGAGGTGGCCGTCGACCCACTGCAGGGCGGCGTTCGACACGATCAGGTCGTACGGCTCGCTGGGCGTCCAGGTCGTGGCGTCGGCGTGGGCGAAGTCGAGCCGGCCGCCGCCCGGGGTGGGGCCTGCGTAGGCCTGGGCGTCGGCGAGCATCTGCGGCGAGTTGTCGTACCCCGTGATCCGCGCGGTGGGCCAGCGGTCGGCCAGCAGGGCGGTGACGTTGCCGGCGCCGCAGCCGAGGTCGGCGATGCGGGGCCCTGCGGGCGGTTGCGTGGGGAGGCCGGGGATGCGGGCGAGGAGGTCGGTGAAGGGGCGGGCGCGGTGGCCGGCGTGGCGGAGGTACTGGGCGGGGTCCCAGGTGGGGGTGGCGGGCATGGGAGCCTCCTGGCGGTGACCGTGGTCGGCGGGTACGTCCAGCGTCACCCGACAGTTAGCTTGACGTCAACCATCTTGACGTCAAGAGACTTCACATCGACACAACCACTACACTGATCGCCATGGAGGACGAGGTCGATCGGCTGGTCGCAGCGTGGCGCCGAGAGCGCCCGGACCTCGACGTGGAACCACTTGAGGTGCTCAGCCGGGTGAGCAGACTGGCCCGGCATCTGGACCGTGCGCGCCGGCTGGCCTTCTCCGAGCACGGTCTGGAGCCCTGGGAGTTCGACGTCCTGACGGCGCTGAGGCGCGCGGGAACGCCGTACCAGCTCTCGCCCGGCCAGTTGCTGACGCAGACCCTGGTCACCTCGGGGACGATGACCAACCGCATCGACCGCCTGGCGAAGAAGGGCCTGGTGGAGCGCCTGCCCGACCCGAGCGACCGGCGCGGAGTGCTGGTCCGCCTCACGGACGAGGGCCGCGACCGCGCCGATCAGGCACTCGCCGGTCTGCTGGACCAGGAGCGGGCGATCCTCGCGGAACTCTCCCGCGCTCAGCGCAGCGAGCTGGCCGGGCTGCTACGCCAGCTGACCGCCCCGTTCGACAACATCCCCGGCTAGGTCGACGGGCCCGACCCCGGCGCGCCGGGCGAGGGCGACGGCGGCGAGCGTGGAGTGCACGCCCAGCTTCCCGAGGACGTTCTGCATGTGCGTCCGCACGGTGTGCGGGGAGAGGAACAGCCGCTCGGCGACGGCCTTCCTGCCCAGCCCGGCGACCATGCACCGCAGCACTTCCCGCTCCCTCGGTGTCAGCGACTCCACGAGCTGCTCGCTCTCGGTGCGGTGCTTGCGGGCCGCCGTGAGCTCCCTCAGCACCCCGGTGAGCAGGGCGGGCGGCAGGTGCGTCTCGTCCCGCAGCACACCGCGGATGACGGTGAGCAGTCGCGACAGCGAACAGTCCTTCGCCACCCACCCGGACGCTCCGGCCTGCAGGGCGAGCGCGGCCCGCCGCGGATCGTCCTTCTCGGCGAGGACGACGGTCCGCACGTTCGGCTGCGCGGACCGCACTCCGGCGACGAGCGAGATCCCGTCGACGACACCGTCCTCGCTGCCCTCCTGCACCGGCACGGCGGGCCGCACCCCCGGCAGGTTGCCGCCCAGATCGGCGTCGACGAGCAGCACGTCGAACCTGCGGCCCTCGGCTGCCGCGCGCTCCAGGCAGCGCAGCGCGGCCGGGCCGCTGCCGGCGGCGGAGACGTCGACGTCCGGCTCGGCGGCCAGGGCCGCGGCGAGCGACTCGGCGAAGATGCGATGGTCGTCGACGACCAGGACTCGGATGCGAACCACGAAACCCCCTTCCCCACGCTCTCGAAGAGCAGGGGATACCCCATCGTCGGCAGACGAACCGGCGCGGATACGACGCCCGGGACGGGTCGCCGCTGCCGCACGGCCGCCGCCGTGCACAAACCGCTGTCCCCACCCCGGGCGCCGTACCCGACTGTCTCGCCCCCTGAACAGCACCGGCCCCCACCGGTGCTGTTCATCAGGGTACGGCCGGGCGCCGGGAGCGGAAGGTTATTTGCAGAACTGGCGGTCCAGCGCGTTTATGGTGTGCCGCATGTTTCGTATTGAGACAGAAGTCGACAAAGCCAGGCTCGATCTGCTCCGTATCCGGCTGCGCGACACGAACACTGCGGCCTCCCCGGTCCTGCGCGCCCTGCGCGGAACGCCCGACGAGCGTGAAGTTCCCCTCCACATATGGGCGTTGGACGAGACCGACACCCTGGCCGGTGGCCTGGCCGGCCACACCTGGGCGACCTGGCTCCACGTCGCGTACCTGTGGGTCGACGAACGGCACCGCGGAACGGGCCTGGGCTCCCGGCTGCTCGCGGAGGCGGAGCGCGTGGCGCGGGAGGAACGGGGGTGCCGGGCCGCGCGGTTGGAGACGTGGGACTTTCAGGCGCCGGAGTTCTACCGGAAGAAGGGGTATCAGGTGGTGTGCGAGATACCCGACTATCCGCCGGGAATTACGGAATACACGTTGACCAAAGTGCTGGGGTGAGCCCGTCCGTTCGCGTTCCGGACCGAGCGAACGGCCCTGGATGCCGAGGTGAGTACCGGCAACACCCCTGCTCACAGCCCCTGGTTGGTGTCGGTGTGCGCCTCACCTATAGCGTTGGTTCGCTTGAGTTACCCCACCGCAACGGGAGTCCAGAGTGAACCGCCCCGCCCGGCTCGTGACAGCCGCGCTCACCGCATCCGCGGCCCTGCTGCTGACCGCCTGCGGCTCGGGGGGAGGTGACGACTCAAGACCCGACAAGATCGCCGGCGCGGACACGGGCAAGTCGGCGTCGCCTTCACCGTCCACGTCGGGGGACGGGATCGACCGGCCCGAGATCAAGCTTCCTGGCGACATGAAGAACGTTTTCGAGGATCGCAAGACCGGCGACCCTGTCAAGGACGCGATCCTGGCCGACAACGAGCGGGCCGTCAGCTCCGTCGATCAGGCCATGGCGTACGGCGACATGAAGAAGTCGGGCATGGCCTTCTACTACACCGACACCGCACTGATGGGGGTGTACCAGTACGCCAAGGACAACATCGCCAAGGACATCAGTTGGACCGGCACGGTCCGCTACTTCGACCGTGAGGTGGCGGTGTTCAACAAGACGTCTGCCGCCGTGACGTACTGCGTGGACGAGAGCCGGGCCAACCTGAAGAACCGGAAGACCAATACGGTCCAGGAGACGGAGACCTCGGCGGACAGCTACGTCTTCTACAACACCGGGGTCAAGAAGAACAAGGATGGTGTCTGGCAGATCTGGAACCTCACCGAGGATCGGGGGTCGCAGAAGTGCCAGCCGTGAGTCGTTATCGGCTGTTGGCAGCGATGACCGCTCTGTTCTGCCTTGTCAGCACGCCTGTCTCGGTGGCAGGCGGACGCGGTGGCTCGGGTTCCCGTGAGGTGCAGACGAGCGGCAAGGGCTCGGGCCCCCTCCTGGAGTCACACGTCAGCTTCAAGGTGGAAGGAGACTCCCAGCCGAAGGACGGCGGCCCGATCACCTCCACCTCCGTCGACTGGGAACCGCCGGCCTGCTGGTACGAGCCGTACTGGAAGGCCAAGGACTTCAAGACCTTCACGGAAGCCAAGTGGTCGATGTACGAGTCCGCAGGCGGCGCGCCCGAGGGCATCGCGGACGACAAGGACCGCTACAAGAACGGCCATCCCTACAAGGACTTCAACGCGGACAAGAACGACGAGGGCATGTGGTGGGTGGCCGTGGAGAACCCGGAGAACAAGGGCGACGTCGCTGCCAAGGCCTGTGACCGCGACCCCTTCTGGGTGCCCAACGGCCAGAACCCCGAAGTCCCCCAAGCCATCGACACCGAAACCCTCGCCGGGCTCGCCCACCAGCGGACCAGGGTGCCCGAGACCAGGATCTCCATGGCCCCGGACGGCAGGTCGACGGTGAACCTGCCCACCTGGGTCTGGCTGGACAAGGCCGCCTTCAGGACCGTGTCGGTGACGGCCGACCTGCCCGGAACCGGGCTGTGGGCGACCACGACCGCGAAGCCGGTCAGTCTGCACATCGATCCCGGCACGGACGACGCGCAGACCTTCCCGGCGTCCGGCGAGTGCGCCATCAACGACGACGGGTCGATCGGAGAGCCGTACGCCAAGGGCAAGGCCGAGCGGACACCGCCGTGCGGTGTGTCCTACCTGCGGTCCTCAGGCACTGACGCGTACGCCCTCAAGGCGACTCTGACCTGGGAGATCTCCTGGAAGGGCGCCGGCGGCACGGGCGGCGAGCTGCCGAACGGGACCTTCGCCACCACCACCGACGTGCCGGTGCGGGAGATCCAGTCGGTCAACCGCTGACCACAGACGGCGGCGCCGGCCCCAAGCCGGCGCCGCCGTCGCGTCAGCGCACCCGCCGCGCCCCCGCCGAAGGCACCGCCTCGAACACCCGCGGTGCGGTGAAGCCCGCTGCGGCGAAGGCCTCCTCCACCGACTTGGTGATCGTCTCCACGTCGGACTCCTCCGCCAGCACGATCGCCGAACCGCCGAAGCCGCCGCCGGTCATGCGGGCGCCCAGCGCGCCGGACGCGAGGGCCGTGTCCACGACCAGGTCCAGTTCCGGGCAGGAGATGCGGAAGTCGTCGCGGAGCGAGGCGTGGCCCTCCACCAGGACCGGGCCGATGGCCCGGGTGTCGCCGGACTCCAGCAACGACACCACCCGCTCGACCCGCTCGTCCTCCGTGACGACGTGGCGGACCAGGCGGCGTACCTCCTCCTCGTCGCCGAGGCGGGCGAGGGCCGCGTCCAGTTCGGCGTACGGGATGTCCCGCAGGGCGTTGACGCCCAGCAGGGCCGCGCCCTTCTCGCAGCCCGCGCGGCGCTTGCCGTACTCGCCCTCGCTGTGGGAGTGCTTGACCTGGGTGTCGACGACGAGCAGGCGCATGCCCTCGGCCGCGAGGTCGAAGGGGATCTGCTTCTGGGACAGGTCGCGGGTGTCGAGGAACAGGGCGTGGCCCTGCTCGCAGCACGCCGATGCCGTCTGGTCCATGATGCCGACCGGGGCTCCGACGTAGACGTTCTCGGCGCGCTGGCACAGGCGGGCCAATTGCCAGCCTCGCAGGCCCAGGTCGTACAGGTCGTTGAGGGCCAGGGCCACGACCACTTCGAGGGCCGCCGACGAGGACAGGCCCGCGCCCGCCGGGACCGTCGAGGTCAGGTGGATGTCCGCGCCGGTCACCGCGTGGCCGGCCTCGCGCAGGGCCCAGACCACGCCCGCCGGGTACGCCGTCCAGTTCCGGTCCGACTCCGGGGACAGGGCGTCGAGGCGGAGTTCGACGACACCGCCCTCGACGTCCGCCGAGTGCAGGCGCAGCACGCCGTCCTCGCGGCGTGCGACCGCCGCCACCGCGGTGTGCGGGAGCGCGAACGGCATGACGAAACCGTCGTTGTAGTCGGTGTGCTCACCGATGAGGTTGACGCGGCCCGGGGCCGCCCACACTCCGTCGGGCTCGGACCCGTACAGCTCCTTGTAGCGCTCGGCGACAGCCGCGCTAGCCTCACTCATAGCCTGACCCTGACCCTTTCGTACGTTCTAGTTGCCGCGCCGCTGCGCGAACTCCCACGCGTCCGCGACGATCCCCGCGAGGTCCGCGCGGGACGGGTTCCAGCCGAGCCGGGTCCGGGCCCTGTCCGCGGAGGCGACCAGGACCGCGGGGTCGCCGCCCCGGCGAGGGGCCACGACCTCGGGGATCGGGTGGCCGGTGACCTGGCGGACCGTCTCGATGACCTCGCGGACCGAGAAGCCGTTGCCGTTGCCCAGGTTGCAGATCAGGTGCTCGCCGGGGGTGGCCGCGTCCAGCGCCAGGAGGTGGGCCTGCGCCAGGTCGGCCACGTGGATGTAGTCGCGGACGCAGGTGCCGTCGGGGGTCGGGTAGTCGTCGCCGAAGACCGAGATCGCGTCGCGCCTGCCCTGCGCCACCTGCAGGACCAGCGGGATCAGGTGCGACTCGGGGTTGTGGCGTTCGCCGTACTCGCCGTACGCGCCCGCCACGTTGAAGTAGCGCAGCGACACCGCGCCGAGTCCGTGGGCCGACGCCTCGCCGGTGATCATGTGGTCGACGGCGAGCTTGGAGGCGCCGTACGGGTTGGTGGGCTGGGTCGGGGCCGTCTCGACGATCGGGACCTGGTCCGGTTCGCCGTACGTTGCCGCCGTGGAGGAGAAGACCAGCCTGCGGACGCCGGCGTCGCGCATCGCCGCGAGCAGGGCCATGGTGCCGGCGACGTTGTTGTCCCAGTACTTCTCGGGCTTCACGACCGACTCGCCGACCTGCGAGAACGCGGCGAAGTGAAGTACCCCGTCGAAGGAGGAGTCCAGCCATTTGGCGGCATCGCGGATGTCGCCCTCGATGAAGGAAGCGCCGGCGGGCACGCCCTCGCGGAAGCCCGTGGAGAGGTTGTCGAGCACGACGACCTCGTGCCCCGCCTCCAACAGGTGCTGGGCGACGACGCTGCCGACGTAGCCGGCACCGCCTGTGACCAGGTACTTCCCACTCATGAACTCGCTACCTCTCGCAGTCGCTCGGCCGCGCGCTCCGGCGGCACGTCGTTGATGAACACGTTCATGCCGGACTCGGAACCCGCGAGGAACTTCAGCTTGCCGGATGTGCGGCGGATGGTGAAAAGCTCGAGGTGAAGGGCGAAGTCCTCGCGGACCACGCCGTCGAACTCCTCCAGCGTGCCGAACGGGGCCTGGTGCCAGGCGGCGATGTACGGCGTCGGAGGCTCACCGGCCCCTTCTTTCCCTCCACCCGGCCCGTCGAAGATCCGGTCGAAGCGCCTCAGCAGTTCCAGATAGACCTGGGGGAACTCTGTGCGCGCGTCCTCGTCGAGCCCCAGCAGGTCGGGGACGCGGCGCTTGGGGTACAGGTGCACCTCGTACGGCCAGTGCGCCGCGTACGGCACGAAGGCGACCCAGTGCTCGCCCTCCAGGACGACCCGCTCATCGGCGAGTTCACGCTCCAGGACGGCGTCGAAGAGGTTCTCGCCCCCCGTGGCCTCCTTGTGCGCCGCGAGGGAACGCAGCATCAGCGCGGTGCGCGGGGTGGTGAAGGGGTAGGCGTAGATCTGCCCGTGCGGGTGGCCCAGGGTGACGCCGATCTCGGCGCCACGGTTCTCGAAGCAGAACACCTGTTCAACGGAGGGCAGATGCGACAGCTCCGACGTACGGTCCGTCCAGGCGTCCAGGACCAGGCGTGCCTGCTCCTCGCCGAGGTCGGCGAAGGACGCGTTGTGGTCGGAGGTGAAGCAGACGACCTCGCAGCGCCCGGAGTCGCCGGCCAGCGACGGGAAGCGGTTCTCGAAGACCACCACGTCGTACGACGCGTCGGGGATCTCGCTGAGCCGCTCGCCCTGCGACGGGCACAGGGGGCACTCGTCGGCCGGCGGATGGTAGGTGCGGCCCTGGCGGTGCGAGGCTATCGCGACGGAGTCGCCGAGGAGCACGTCCTGACGGATCTCGGACGTCGTCACGGTCCGCTCCAGCGGACGGCGGTCGACGGCGTCGCGCACGGTGTCGTCGCGCAGGTCGTAGTAGATGAGCTCGCGACCGTCGGCCAGCCGGGTCGAGGTCTTCTTCACGGGGACTCCCTTTGAACGCCCTAGCGCATGCCCTAGGTCAGCACCCAATCACTCAACACAATCAAACATAACACGCCACATCTCACCAGGGGCTTGCGCATCACAATCAAACAAAGAACATCACCCGACCTGTTCAATTATTGAACCTGGAGGCGTAGGTTCCGGCCTGTATCAGTTCGCGCAACGAAGCGAGTTCTTATGCAAACCCCCACACAAACCCCCACACAATCCCCCATCTACCTGGCAGCAGAGCTACGACTCCCGACCAACTGGCTCGACTACACGATCCTCGGCCTCTACTTCGTCGTCGTCCTTGGCATCGGCTTCGCCGCCCGCCGCTCGGTCAAGACCAGCCTCGACTTCTTCCTCTCCGGCCGCTCCCTGCCGGCCTGGGTCACCGGCCTCGCCTTCATCGCCGCCAACCTCGGCGCCACCGAGATCCTGGGCATGGCCGCCAACAGCGCGCAGTACGGCGTCTACACCACGCACTGGTACTGGGTCGGCGCCATCCCGGCCATGGTCTTCCTGGGCCTGGTGATGATGCCGTTCTACTACGGCAGCAAGGTCCGCTCGGTCCCGGAGTTCCTCCTGCTGCGCTTCGACAGGGGAGCGCACCTGCTCAGCTCGGTCCTGTTCGCCTTCGCCGCCATCCTGATCGCCGGGGTCAACCTCTACGCCCTCGCCATCGTCGTGGAGGCGCTGCTGGGCTGGCCGGAGTGGGTGGCGATCGTCGTCGCCGGTTTCTTCGTCCTCGCCTACATCACCCTGGGCGGCCTGTCGTCCGCGATCTACAACGAGGTGCTGCAGTTCTTCGTGATCCTCGCGGCCCTCATCCCGATCTCGGTGCTCGGCCTGAAGAAGGTCGGCGGCTGGGACGGGCTGTCGGACTCCCTCACCCGGTCGCACGGCGGGGACTTCATGACGTCCTGGGGAGGCACCGGCATCGGCGAGGCCAACCCCCTCGGCGCCAACTGGCTGACCATCGTCCTCGGCCTCGGCTTCGTCCTCTCCTTCGGGTACTGGACGACGAACTTCGCCGAGGTGCAGCGTGCCCTGTCGGCGAAGAACCTCTCGGCGGCCCAGCGCACGCCCCTCATCGCCGCGTTCCCGAAGATCTTCATCGTCTTCCTGGTGATGATCCCGGGTCTGGTCGCCGCCGTGCTCGTCCCGAAGATCGGCACCTCCGGCTCGGACCTCCAGTACAACGACGCGATCCCGTACCTCATGGAGCAGCTGCTGCCCAACGGCGTACTGGGCATCGCGGTGACCGGCCTGCTCGCCGCGTTCATGGCGGGCATGGCGGCCAACGTGTCGTCCTTCAACACGGTGTTCACCACCGACATCTGGGCCAAGTACGTCGTCCGGGGGCGCGAGGACGAGTACTACGTGCGCTTCGGCCGTCTGATCACGGCGATCGGCGTCCTGGCCTCCATCGGCACGGCGTTCCTGGCGCGGTCCTTCTCGAACATCATGGCCTACCTCCAGACGCTGTTCTCCTTCTTCAACGTGCCGATGTTCGTGGTCTTCATCATCGGCATGTTCTGGAAGCGCGCGTCGATGAAGTCGGGCTTCTGGGGCCTGATCGCCGGCACCACGGCAGCGATGGTCAACTACTTCGTCATCTACAAGCAGGGCATCATCGACATCCCCTCCGACCAGGGCGCCAACTTCGTCTCCGCGATCGCCGGCTTCGTCGCGGGCGCGGTCGTCATGGTCGCCGTGTCCCTCTTCACGGCACCGAAGCCGGTGGAGGAGCTCCAGGGCCTGGTCTACGGCACCCGCTCCCCCGGCATGACCGAACCGCCCGCCCCGGGCGACGAGGCCTGGTACCGCAAGCCGGCCCTGCTGGGCTGGGGCGCGGTGGTGCTGGCGGCCGCCTGCTACATCCCGTTCTCGTTCTGACGCGGGAGGATTGGAGACACCATGTCTGACTTTTCCGGTTCCTCCGGCTCCTCCGGCTCTTCCGGATTCTCCGAGAGGGACGTCCAGCGGGAGGTCTCCGAACTGGAGACCAAGTCCCAGACCGCCGCACGGCTGTTCGACATCCGCCGCATCATCGGCGGGCTGTTCGTGATCTACGGCGTCATCGTCACGATCGCGGGTTTCACGGCATCGGACGCCGACATCGACAAGGCGGAGGGCGTCAACATCAACCTGTGGACCGGCCTGGGCATGCTGGCACTCGGGCTGTTCTTCCTGATCTGGCTGAAGCTGCGCCCTGCGGCGCCTCCGCCGCCGGATGTACTGCCGGAGGGTGAACCGAAGGAATGACAACGGGCGCCGGGTCCACGCGACCCGGCGCCGATGCACGTCACCCTCGCCGGTCACGCTGATCGTGGCTGTCTCGGCGACTAGCTCGCCGGTGATCGACTCCAGGTCGTCCGCCGTGCCCTGGGGCAGGACCCCACCCGCGCCGCTTCACGCACGTGCCGTCGGGCGGCGGGCGCGGAGGCGAGGTCGCGGGAAACGGCAGTACCGCTGGGGCAGGGGACGACTGGCATCCACCATGGCGCCCCTCGCGACCTGGCGATGAGCAGGGTGCCGGAGAGGGCGTGCGCCGACTGGCCAGCGAGATCCGCGAGTTGGTCAACCCCTGGCACACCCTCCGCAAGTAGGTGGCGTGCCCGAGGAGCCTATCCGCGATCCCGAGCTGTGTTCCCGCGGCTGGCGCGGTATCACCGACCGGCCCCTGCCCTTGCGGGGATCGCAGGAGTTCATCCGATGAACGAGACACGATCACCGGGCCGGCGTCTTTTCGGTGCGAGGCACCGGCCCAGGTCTCTTCGCCACCTCGGCCACCCCTATTGCCTTAGGGCTTGCCGACACTCCTCAAGCGCGAAAGAACCGAAGTTGTCCGCGACCTTCTCCATGCTGTCGCGGTCAGGGAGCCCGGGGTTCCACGCGAACACCGGATACTCTCCGTCCTTGTCCGCCTGGGAGGTGTCAAGAACAACGAAACCCCACACGTCATCGACCATGACAACCATCAGGTCAGGCGGCAGTCCGGTCCTGCTACGAGCCTCCAGGGTTTGTTCGACGGATCCCAACAGGGCATCTCCCCTGGCAGGCGTCTGGTACACACCGAGGAACTCTGTCCCACCAATGTCCCAGGTGCCCAACTCTTCGAGCAGACGCCGATATGACGGCGGGAACGCGAAACCTAGCTCACGTTCCGCAGCGGCGAGTACCCCAGCGTCGCAGCCGTCGGCATGGTTCACGATGTCCTCGTTCTCGTGCACCAGACGGATCACTTGTTCGCTCGCCTCGACGGCCCTCGTCATTGGCTGAATCCCTTCGCTCTGTCCTTCCAGTACTGTTCCTTCCACTTTTTGAACTCTGGCCGGTCGATTCCGCTGGGGATCTTGGTGCCCGACTTCCAGTGGAGCTGATGATAATTCTCGTCAAGGTGCATCCTCTTCGTCACCTCGGCGATCGGCCCATCCTGCGTCTGCAGCATATGGTGCAGGTTCAGAGGCTGGTCATCCGGGCCCATCGGAGCCAGGCCCTGCTGCATCCTCTTGAGGTTGGTCCGACCGTAGTTGTCATTGGGTGACACGTAGTCGGGACGAATCAAATCGTCCCGCTGGTACACACGCTGGCCGTTGTAGTCGATCAGCTTCCAGAACTTGCAGGGCAGTCCGCTCGCCGCTGCTGCTCTCATGAGACTCAGGGAGCTGCCTACCTTGCAGGCAGTCGCGACGTCGTCCTGGTATGCGGCTACCGTCCTCCCGATGTTGGCGAGGGCGCCGGCGTCCATGTTCAGCACCCTCAGCGCCTTGTAGGCGTCGCTGACTCCGATTCCGGTGCGCAGTGAGGCGTCGAGTGCGCGGATGCCGTCGACCACAGCCTGGGTGATCTTGCCGCCGAACAGGAATGCCGCGATGTCGAAGGATGCCCAGCCGCAGCCTCCCCAATTCCCGCTCTCACCACCCGGGGCTACCTTCTGGGCACAGTCGATCCAGTGCCCCAAAAGAATGTCCACGGGGTCAATGCCCGAGTTGAACTCGACCATCGAGATGGTCTTCGTGACCGTGCTCTTCTGGTTCTTGACGAGCTGCGTACCGAGGAACAACGTCTCCCACTCCGGGCATCCCGCCTGCGGGGCGGGCAGGTCCAGAGCCGTGCACAGGTACACGTCGATTTCGACGTTGTGCCGGATGGTGGCCGTGACCTGGCAGTCACCGGTGTGGATGATGACGCCGCAGTTTTCCTTCTTGACGTGCTCCGGATCGCCGATGACCTCGATGCGGTCGACGTAGAAGAGGTTGCCGATGCCGCCAGCCGACGCACCTGTCCGGATGCTGCTGTTCTTGCCCTCTGTCTCCGTGCGGCTGGCTGCTTCCTGAGCTTCCTTGGCGTACTTCTCGGCGTCCTTCGCGGCCTCCTCGGCTTCGGTCGCGGCTGCGTCGGCGCGCTCCGCTGCGGCGCGGGCGTCCTTGGCGGCCTGTTCGGCCTGGGAGGCGGCCGTGCGGGCGGCTTCGGCGTCGAGGGCGGCCTGGTCGGCGGAGTCGCGGGCG
>NZ_JANUQM010000020.1 GCF_030386795.1 Streptomyces sp. S.PNR 29 | reverse complement strand
CAGGTCAAGGTCGTCGGCTGGTACGACAACGAGTGGGGCTACTCCAACCGCCTCATCGACCTCGCCAAGCTGATCGGCACCTCACTCTGACCCCTGCTCACCTCTCCTCGCCATGGCAGCCGTCCGCCGGACGGGCGGCTGCCGTTGCGCCGTGCCTGCGGCACGGCGCGCCGCGCTCGCCGGCGGCCGCCGATGGAAATCGGTCGGCCCCGCCGCTGACAGGCATGCAGAAGTACAGTTGTCGCAGTTCCCCGGAGGCTGAGTCGGCGCAATTCTCCAACATAAGACGAGCGGGGACCCAACTGATTACCGATCAGGTAGTTCCGTCAGTCACTTCGCGCATTGCACCGGAATTCGTCCTGCCCGACATCCTTTCCGCGCATTCGCCGCGAAGCTGATGGGCTGCCATTTATCGCCGCTGCAAAGAAACGGCTCCGGCATTCCACCGGACGTCGAGCACACACGTGCCAGTCGTCACAGTCAAGCCACTCCGACTCTGCCGCCGAAATCCCTGACTCGCACTTATTGACATAGAAACCCGAGCATATGATCGTGATTACATGAAGGAACTCCCCAGGTTACCTTTCGATAATCCGGACATCATCGGCATCGCGCCCCAGATGCGCGCACTGCAGCAGGAGGGGCCGATCACCAGGGTGCGGACCCCCGGTGAAGACGCCTGGCTGGTCACCCGCTACGACGAGGTGAGGACACTGCTCGCCGACCGTCGACTCGGTCTCAGCAATCCCAACCCGGAGCAGTCGGCAAAGAGCGCGGCCAGACGCTTCATGGTCGCGCTGATGGCCGGGGACGACTACGACACCGAGTCCACCAGGCACGCGCAGATGCGCTCGCTGCTCGTGCCCCGGTTCTCCACGCGCCGGATGCGCCTCATGAAGACCCGGATCGAGCACCATGTGGACGACCTGCTCGACCAGTTGGCCGCCAGCACTCCGCCGGTCGACCTGCACCGCGCGCTGTCGTTTCCGTTGCCGACCATGGTGATCTGCGATCTGCTCGGCGTGCCGTTGGACGACCGGGAGCGGTTCGGGCAGTGGGCGAGAGGCACATTCGACCAGAGCGACAACCAGCACTCGGCGAACACCTTTCAACAGGTTGTCGACTACATGACGGACCTGGTGGCGCGCAAGAGAGTCGAGCCGGGCGACGACATTCTGTCCGAGCTGATCGCCGACAAAGACGGCGCACTGTCCGATGCGGACATCGCCCACTTGGGCAACGCCATTCTGTTGTTCGGCTACGAGACCACCATTGTGCGCATCGACCTGGGCACCCTGCTGCTGCTGCGCAATCCGGCCCAGCGTGCCCTGCTGGCCGAGAATCCCGAACTCGCGCCGGCCGCGGTCGAGGAAATCCTGCGTCTGGGCGTCGGCGGCAAGGGATCCAACGCGCTGATACCCCGCTACGCGCACAGCGACATAACCGTCGGCGAGACGGTCATCCGCGCCGGCGACGCGGTGATGCTGGCCATCGGCGCGGCCAACTACGACAGCCGGGCGTTCCCCGACGGCGACCTGTTCGACCTGGCCCGGAACAAGCCCAAGTCGCACCTGGCCTTCGGGCACGGCGTCCGGCACTGCATCGGCCGCACGCTGGCCCGGATCGAGCTGACCGCGGTGTTCGAGCGGCTGTTCCGCAGGCTGCCCGACCTGCGGCTCGCGGTGCCCGAGGAGTCACTGCGCTGGCAGGAGCACCGGATCACCGGCGGGTTCGATGAAATCCCCGTCACCTTCTGAGTGGCATGGCACGAGCGAGAACACAGCCGTCCTCCGTTCAGGGCCTGTATCAACGGTTGCGTCCCTCTGACCGGCCCGGCCCTCACCCTCCTGAACGTCAGCACCGCCGTCCCCGGCGGTCGTCCCTCGTCACCTCCCCCTCGCCCGGCGCCATCGAAGCCGTCGGCCCGCCCCGATGTTTGACGCTCCCTCCCCCAAGCACAGACGTCACGAGGACAAGGAACCATGACGGACACTTTCAGCGACTACGTCGACTGCACGCCTCTTCTCGACGACCGTGAGGCCCTCGACCGGTTCTACGACGAGCACGGCTACCTCTATCTGCGCGACGTTCTGGACGGTGACCTCGTGCGGACCGCCGCCGAGCAGATGCTCCAGGGCCTGATCGCGCTCGGCCACGCCGCCCCCGGCACCACGCTCGACACCCTCACCATCGAGTCCTTCGAGGCGGTCGACGAGGTCGCGATGCACGACTACGTCAAGTACGACGACCTGTGGAACCACCCCTCGACCCTCAAGGTCTGGGAGAAGGTCTTCGGCGAGCCCGTCTTCGTCTTCAAGTCGACGACGATCCGCTACTACCCCTCCGCCGCGGGCTCCGCGGAGCCGAGCTTCCTGACCCCGCTGCACCAGGACGGCTTCTACATCGGCCCGAACAAGGACTTCCGCACCGCCTGGATACCGCTGCTCCCGACGAGCCGCAGCATAGGCGGCGTCGCCGTCGCCGACGGCAGCCACAAGAAGGGCCCGCGCCAGCACGTCGTCACCGAGAACTTCCGCCGCTTCGGCCACCCCGTGCGCGGTATCCCGGCGGAGGAGTTCGGCGCGGACGAGCAGCTGCTGTTCTCACCCATGGAACCGGGCGACGTGATCCTCTTCCACGCCTTCATGTGTCACAAGTCCATCCCGAACGTCTCGGTGGACCCGGCCGGCATGAGGATGTCGATGGACACCCGCATCCAGCCCGCCTCCTCCCACCGCGGGTTCAACGCCCTGACCCCCTGGCCGGAGTCCGCGAAGGACCCCTCCAAGGGAATCCTGTCGAAGATCACCGGCACTCCCACCACCGTCGAGTGACGTTGTCGTCCCCGCACCCGTCTCAACCGTCCCCCACGAACGCCTGGTAGGCAGCACATGACGAAACGCGAGGGCCTCCCCCCTCTGAAGGGGCCCAACGCGACACCGGAGCCCTCGGCCGGCACGACACCGGCCGCCGCGGGGCTCAGTGGCATCGCCCTCGTGGTGGTGCTCACCGGATACGCCCTGTCCATCGTGGACGCCTCCATCGTCAATGTGGCGCTCACCTCGATCAGTGACGACCTCCACGGCGGCCCCGCGGCACTGGAGCTGGTGGTGTCCGGCTACGGCCTCACCTACGCCCTCGGCCTGGTGCTGGGCGGACGGCTGGGCGACGCCTTCGGCAGACGGCGCCTGTACGCCTACGGGCTCGCGGCGTTCACCGTCACCTCGGCGCTGTGCGGACTCGCCCCGACCATCGAGTTCCTCGTCGCGGCCCGGCTGCTGCAGGGCGCCGCCGCCGCCATGCTCGTACCGCAGGTGCTGGCGACGATCCAGGCGGCCACCGAGGGCCAGGCGCGCGCCCGCGCGATCGGCATGTACGGCGCGACCGCGGCCCTCGGCATGGTCACCGGGCAGATCCTGGGCGGGCTGCTGGTCTCGCTGGACGTCGCCGGGATCGGCTGGCGGTCGGTCTTCGCGATCAATGTGCCGATCGGAGTGGCCGCGCTGCTGGCCGTCCGGCGCGTCCCCGCGACCAGGGCCGACAGGAAGCCGAGCTTCGACCCGGTGGGCACCGTGCTGTTCGGTGTCACCATGGTCTGTCTCCTGGCCTTGGTCGTGGCGGGCCCCGACCTGGGCTGGCCGCTGTGGCTGTGGTCGCTGCTCGCGGTCGCCGCGGCGGGGGCGCTGGCACTGGTGCGGGCCGAACGCGGACTGGAGGCGCGGGGCGGCTCACCGCTGCTGTCCCCGTCGGTGCTGTCCCATCCGGGGATGCGCAGAGGGCTGGCGGCGATGGTGCCGTTCTCGGCCGGCTTCGGCGCCTTCCTGTTCGTCTACGCGCTGATCGCGCAGGGGCACTTCGGCCTGGACGGGCTCGCCTCCGGCGGGGTGCTGACGCCGTTCGCCGCGGCGTTCTTCGTGGTGACGCTGTTCACCCCGAGGATCGCGGCGGCCCTGGGCGGCCGGATCGTCACCCTGGGCGCCCTCGTCCAGGGCACGGGGCTGCTGCTGCTGGCGCTGGTGATCCGGCTGGGCTGGCCGCATCCCTCCCTGGCGCTCGTGCTCGTCGGGATCGGCCTGTTCGGCGTGGGCGCGGCGCTGACCGGCCCGACGCTGTTCCGGATGATCCTCGCCGACGTGCCCCCCGCGCAGGCCGGCATGGGCAGCGGTGTGCTGGTGACCAGCCAGCAGATGGCGACCGCGCTGGGCGCGACCGTCGGTGGAACCCTCTATGTCTCCCTGGCCGGTTCGCTGTCGACGGCGTCGGCGGCCGTGCTCGTTCTCGCCCTGTTGACGTGTTTCTCGGTGACGGTTCTCGTGATCAGCCTGAAGCTCCCCGATCCCGGCTGACGCCCGCGCCCCTCGGACCGCGCGATCTGATCCAGACCTTCTCGTGGGCAACGGCGCGCCGTCCTTCGGTGTGCCCGCGCGCAGAAGCGGAGACAGCCAAGTGCAGTCACAGACACAGTTACAGACGCAGTTACAGACGCAGTTACAGACCGGGACAGCCGTGGTGACCGGCGCGGCCAGCGGCATCGGCCTCGCCCTCAGCGCGCGCTTCGCACGGGCCGGCGCCTGCGTGGTCATGGCGGACGTCGAAGGCGACGCCCTGCACCGCCGGGCCGCCGAACTCACCGCTCAGGGCGCTCAGGTCACCGCGGTGACCGCCGACCTGACCGACCCGGACGCCGTCGAACGGCTCGCGGAGGCGGCGTTCGACCTGCACGGCGACATCGACGTGGTGTGCAACAACGCCGGGGTCCTCGGCCCCGTGGGACAGCCCCTGTGGGAGGTGCCGCTGGAACGGATGCGGCAGGTCTTCGAGGTGAACCACTGGGCGCACGTCCTGGTGGCCCGCGCCTTCGTCCCCCGGCTGCTGGAGCGCGGCCGGCCCGCCCATCTGATCCACACCGCCTCGATGTCCGCCTTCGTCGTCGGCGCCGGCAGCGCGGCCTACGCCGCCTCCAAGCACGCCGACCTCGCGGTCGCCCGCAGTCTGCGTGCCGATCTGCGGGGCACCGGGGTCCGGGTGTCAGTGCTGTGTCCCGGCCGGGTCGACACCCCCATGGTCCACGGCCTGACGGCCCCGCGCGGCGCGGGCGGCGCCACCTCGGTGAGCGCCGAGGACGTCGCCGAACTCGTGTGGGAGGCCCTCGGCTCCGACCGCTTCTATCTCTTCAGCAACTCCGACGCGCCGCTGCGGCTGCGCGATCAGTTCGACGACGTATGGCGTCATGTTTCCCTTCCGCCCCCTTCCCCCGAGGAGGAGCTGTGGCACGCGCCGAAAGCGACGACCGAAGCGATGAAACACTGACCATCGACCTGGAAGCGGTGAGGGAGAAATACCGGCAGGAACGCGACAAGCGCAGCGTCGGCCGCACGTACCAGTTCGCGCGCGGTGACTTCAGCCGCTACGCGCGAGACCCCTACACCGAGCGACAGGAGCGCGAGCCGCTCACCGACGAGGTGGACGTCGCCGTCGTCGGCGCCGGCATCGGCGGCCTGCTGACCGGCGCCCATCTGCGCAAGGAGACCGGCCTGAAGCGCATCCGGCTGATCGACGAGGCCGGCGACGTCGGCGGCACCTGGTACTGGAACCGCTTCCCCGGCGTCCGGTGCGACGTCGAGAGCTACATCTACATGCCGCTGCTCGAAGAGATCGGCACGATACCCACCGAGAAGTACGCCACCGGGCCCGAGATCTTCGCCCACCTCCAGCGGATCGCCCACAAGTACGACCTCTACCGCGACGCCCTCTTCCAGACCAACGTCACCGAGCTGCGCTGGGACGAGGCCGCCGGGAAGTGGCTGGTGAGCACCGACCGCGGGGATCTGATCCGGGCCCGGTACGTGGCCATGTCGATCGGTCTGATGCACCGCCCCAAACTCCCCGGGCTGCCGGGCCTGGAGACGTTCGCCGGGCACTCCTTCCACACCAGCCGCTGGGACTTCGACTACACCGGCGGCGACAGCACCGGCGGCCTGACCAAGCTGCAGGACAAGAAGGTCGGCGTCATCGGCACCGGCTCGACGACCGTCCAGCTCGCCCCGCACCTCGCCGAGTGGGCCGAGCAGCTCATCCTCTTCCAGCGCACCCCGGCCGCGGTCGACGTCCGCGGCAACCGGCCCACCCCGCCCGGCTGGGCGGAGAGCCTCGAACCGGGCTGGCAGCAGCGCCGGATGGAGAACTTCCACGCGCTGACCTCAGGTATCCCGCAGGACGAGGACCTGGTCCAGGACCGCTGGACCCAGACCACGGCCAAGCTGGCCGCCGCGATCCTGCCCACCGGCGACACCGGGGGCGATCCCAAGGAGCGGGCGCTCGCGGCCGAGCGGGCCGACTTCCTCAAGATGGAGGAGCTGCGCGCCCGCATCGACAGCGTCGTCACCGACCCCGCGACCGCCGCCGCGCTCAAGCCGTACTACCGCGTGTACTGCAAGCGGCCCTGCTTCCACGACGGCTACCTCCAGACCTTCAACCGGCCCAATGTGACCCTGGTCGACACCCAGGGGCGGGGCGTGGAGCGGCTCACCCCGGCCGGGGTGGTCGCGAACGGCCGGGAGTACCCGGTCGACTGCCTGATCTTCGCCACCGGCTACGAGCACGAGTTCTCCGTCCCGTACACGGACCGCGCCGGCTACGACATCGTCGGCCGCGACGGCGTGAAGCTGTCGGAGAAGTGGGCGGACGGGGCGCGCACCCTGCACGGACTCCAGGTGAACGGCTTCCCCAACTGCTTCATCCTGTCCAAGGTCCAGGCCGGCCGGCACGTCAACATCGCCTACATGCTGGGCGAGCAGACCCGGCACCTCGCGTACATCGTCAAGTCCGTCGAGGAGCGGGGCCACCGGGTCGTGGAGGCCTCCGAGGCCGGCGAGAAGGAATGGGTCGAGGAGATCCTCCGGCTCGCCAGCAACGACATCGACTTCCTCGAGAACTGCACGCCCGGCCTCTACAACAACGAGGGCGACCCGAGGGGACTGCCCCTGCTCAACTCCAGCTACGGCGGCGGCTCGGTGGAGTTCGTGAACATCCTCAGGCGCTGGCGGGAGGCGGGCGACCTCGCCGGTCTCGAACTGCGCTGACCACCTCACCCTTCTGCGAAAGGCGGCAACGCCCATGGACGTAACGCCGATACCCGGCGCCGCTCTCGGCGCCGTCGTGCACGGAGCCCCGGTCACCGGTGACATGGACCAGGCCCAGTTGGAGGAGATCTGGGCGGCGCTCGACGCACATCTCGTACTCGTCTTCCGCGGCCACAAAACCCCTTCCTACGAGGAGTTCCTGGCCTTCGGCCGGCGCTTCGGGTACATCCCGAAGACCGGTCTGACCAGCGGCGCCCACCCCGACCACAACGAGATCCTGATCGTCTCCAACCTGGTGGAGGACGGCCGCAAGATCGGCGTCGGCGACGCCGAGTGGATGGGCTGGCACACCGACTACTCCTTCCGCCCCCGCGTCTCCCAGGTCGGCTTCCTGGAGGCCGTGGAAGTTCCGTCCTCCGGCGGCGGGGAGACCCTCTTCACCGACATGTACGCCCTGTACGAGTCGCTGTCGCCCGAAGAGCGCCGGCGCCTGCACTCCTACCGGGTGCGCCACGCCCTGCGCACCGGGTACGAGGAGACCATCGAAGAGGAGCTCCAGGGCGAGGTGTCCCTCGGCGAGAGCACCGAACACATCCAGCCCGAGGACGGCACCTCCACCATCCACCCGCTGATCGCCCGCAATCCGCGCACCGGCCGCCAGTCGGTCTACATCAGCACCCTGAACACCAAGCGGATCGTGGACCTGTCCCCCGACGACAGCCGCAAGCTGCTCGACGAACTGCTGTCGCACGCGGGCAAGCCCCAGTACACCTACGTCCACACCTGGCAGCCCGGGGACATCGTCATGTGGGACCAGCTCGGCACCGTCCACGCCAAGCAGGCGTTCAACCCGGCCGAACGGCGCATCATGCGCCAGGTCGTCAGCATCTTCGACGACCCGACCGCCCCCTGGCGTGCGGAGGTCGCCGCATGAGCACCGCTCCCGCCTGCCTCAGCCACAGCCGGGACACGATCACCCCGGCGCTGCGCGCCGCCGTCGACCGGCTCGACCACCGCTCACGTCACCAGGCGGCCTACCACTTCGGCTGGATCACCGCCGGCGGCGCGCCCACCAGAGCCGACGCGGGCAAGGCCGTACGGCCGGCGCTCGCGCTGCTGTCGGCCGAGGCGGTCGGCGCACCGCCGGAGGTCGCCCTGCCCGGGGCCGTCGCCGTGGAGCTCGTGCACAACTTCTCCCTGGTGCACGACGATCTGATGGACGGCGACGAGGAGCGCCGCCACCGGCGCACGGTGTGGAAGCTGTGGGGTCCCTCCAGCGCCATCCTGACCGGTGACGCGATGCTGGCGCTCGCCCAGGAGGTGCTGCTGGACACCGGGCTGCCGACGGCGGCGCCCGCCGCCCGGCTGCTGGCACGCACGACTCGGCATCTGATCCGCGGCCAGGTCCAGGACCTGTCCTTCGAACAGCGCTCGCACGTCACGGTCGAGGAGTGCGTCGACATGGCCGCCGGCAAGACCGGCGCGCTGCTGTCGGCGAGCGCCGCGATCGGCGCCGTCCTCGCCGGGGCACCGGAGGCGACGGTGGACGCGCTGGCGCTCTACGGCGACCAGGTCGGTATCGCCTTCCAGCTCGTCGACGACGTTCTCGGCATCTGGGGCGACCCGGCCGTCACCGGCAAGCCGGTCCATTCCGATCTGCGCTCCCGCAAGAAGTCCCTGCCGGTGAGCCACGCGCTGAACCAGGACGGTCCGCTCAGCGCCGAGCTGGCCGCCTGGCTCATCGCCCCCGGCGAACCCGACGAGGAGGAACTGCGGCGCGTGGCCGGCCTGATCGAGGGCGCCGGCGGCCGGGACTGGGCGCTGGCCGAGGCCGCCCGGCGGTTGGCACTGGCCGAGGACGCGCTGCGCGGTGTCGAGCTGGACGCCGGTGCGCGGGACGAACTCCTCGCGCTCGGGCGGTTCGTCGTCGACCGGGAGGTCTGAGACCGGGTTCGCCCCCGTACCCGTATGCCCCTTTCCGACTTCTGAGGCTGCGATCAGCGCAGCGCCCCCGCCAGGGCACCGCCATGCCCGCTGTCCCTCCGCAACCCACTCCCAAGGATTCCCTCATGCCCCAGGACGTCGACTTCTACATACCCCTGCCGGGCCGCCAGAGCCCGGACCATGCGCGGGCCGACGCCGAGCAGCTCGCCTGGCCGCGGTCGCTCGGGCTGATCAAGTCCGAGGCGGCGGCGACGCGTCATCTGCGCGGTGGCTACGCCGACCTGGCCTCCCGTTTCTACCCGCACGCCACCGGCGCCGACCTGGACCTGGGCGTCGACCTGATGTCGTGGTTCTTCCTCTTCGACGACCTCTTCGACGGGCCGCGCGGCGAGAACCCGGAGGAGGCCAAACAGCTCACGGACGCGGTCGCCGCGGCGCTGGACGGCCCCCTCCCCGACACCGCGCCGCCCATCGCCCACGGCTTCGCCGACATCTGGCGGCGCACCTGCGAGGGCATGACGCCCGCCTGGTGCGCGCGCAGCGCCCGGCACTGGCGCAGTTACTTCGACGGCTACGTCGACGAGGCGGAGAGCCGCTTCTGGGACACTCCGTACAACTCCGCGGCCCAGTACCTGGCCGTGCGCCGGCAGACCATCGGGGTGCAGCCGACGGTCGACCTCGCCGAGCGCGCGGGCCGCTTCGAGGTGCCGCACCGGGTCTTCGACAGTGCCGTGCTCTCCGCGATGCTCCAGATCGCCGTCGACGTCAATCTGCTGCTCAACGACATCGCCTCGCTGGAGAAGGAGGAGGCCCGCGGCGAGCAGAACAACATGGTCATGATCCTGCGCCGGGAGCACGGCTGGTCCAAGGCCCGCAGCATCTCCCACATCCAGAACGAGGTGCGCGCCCGCCTGGAGCAGTACCTCCTGCTGGAGTCCTGCCTGCCGCAGGTCGGCGACATCTACCGGCTCGACGAGGCCGAGCGCGAGGCCCTGGAGCGGTACCGCAACGACGCCGTGCGCACCGTGATCAGGGGTTCCTACGACTGGCACCGCTCCTCGGGCCGCTACGACGCCGAGTTCGCGCTCGCCGCCGGTGCCCAGGGCTACCTGGAGGAGCTCGGCAGCACCGCCCGCTAGCAGTACCGCACACCAGCACCACGCACCCGCGCCCGGCCGTCGCGGCGGCACAGCTGTCAACAGACCGGAACAGCCGTCAACAGATCAGTAGAGACGGGAAGTTGAGAATCGAATGACCGAGCAGACCACCTTCTCGGCGGGAGCGGCGCCCGGGGCGCTCCCCATCGTGGGACACGCCCTCCAGATGATGCGTCACCCGGTGAACTTCATGACCTCGCTGTCGGCCCACGGCGACCTGGTCGAGATCAAGATCGGACCCACGACGGCCTACGTCCCGACCCACCCCGAACTGCTGCGGCACGTCCTGACCAACGACCGCGTCTTCGACAAGGGCGGCGTGTTCTACGACCGCGCCCGCGACATCGCCGGCAACGGCCTGGTCACCTGCCCGTTCGCCGACCACCGCCGCCAGCGCCGGCTGATGCAGTCGGCGTTCACCCGCTCCCAGCTCAAACGCTACGCCGAGGCCATGCACGCCGAGATCGAGGCCACGGCGTCGCGCTGGCACGACGGCATGGTCGTCGACGCCTTCCAGGAGATGTACGGCATGGCCCTGCGCACGGTCGGCCGCACCCTGTACTCCACACCCGTCAGCCCCGAGCTGGCGGCGAAGGTGGAGCGTTCCTTCGACGTGGTGCTCAACGGCCTGTTCCGGCAGATGTTCCTGCCGGCCTCGATCCGCCGGCTGCCCCTGCCGTCCCAGCGCCGCTACCGGAGCAATCTGAACTTCCTGCACGAGACCACCCAGCGGCTCATCGACGACTACCGCAGCTCCGGCACCGAGCGCGACGACCTGCTCGCCGCCCTGATCGCCTCCCGCGACGACGACGGCGGCCGGCTCGGCGACAAGGAGATACACGACCAGGTCATCACCGTCATGGCGGCCGGCACCGAGACCGTCGCCGGCACCCTCACCTGGGTCTTCTACCTTCTCTCCCAGCACCCGCAGATCGAGGCCGCGCTCTACGACGAGATCGACACCGTCCTCGACGGCCGCGCCCCGCAGTGGGACGACCTGCCGAACCTCTCCCTGACCGACCGGATCATCTCCGAGACGCTGCGACTGCACCCGCCGGCCTGGCTGTTCACCCGCCTCACCGCCGCCCCGACCGAACTCGCGGGCCGTCGGCTGCCCACCGGCTCCACCGTCGTCTTCAGCCCCGCCGCGGTCGCCCAGTACGAGGACGCCTTCGACAACCCCGGGAAGTTCGACCCCGACCGCTGGCTCCCGGACCGTATCGCGCCGGCCTCCCGCCACGCCTACGTGCCGTTCGGCACCGGCGCCCGCAAGTGCATCGGCGACCTCTACGCACGCACCGAGGCCACCCTGGGGCTCGCCACCATCCTCGGCCGCTGGCGGGTCACCTGCGAGCCCGGCATGGACATCCGCCCGGTCCCGCTGGCCACCGTCTACCACCCGCGCCGGCTGCGCCTGCGGCTGGACGCACGCACCCCGCGCCGGACGGCCTCCGCCGTCCCCGCACCGGCCGGGGGTGACGCGCCGTGAGCGAAGGGAACGTCGTCCTGGCCCAGCCGCGCGGCTTCTGCGCGGGCGTACGGCGCGCCATCGGCATCGTCGAGCGGGCGCTGGACCTGCACGGGGCGCCGGTGTACGTCCGCAAGGAGATCGTGCACAACCACTACATCGTCTCGGAGCTGCAAAAACGCGGCGCGGTCTTCGTCGACAGCGAGGAGGAGGTTCCGCAGGGCGCGGTCTGTGTCTTCTCCGCGCACGGCGTCTCCCCCTCGGTGCGCTCCGCCGCCGCCGGCCGGCAGCTCGACGTCATCGACGCCACCTGCCCGCTGGTCTCCAAGGTTCACCAGGAAGCGGTGCGCTTCGCCCGCGACGGCCGCACCGTCCTCCTCGTCGGGCACGAGGGCCACGAGGAGGTCGAGGGCGTCCTCGGCGAGGCCCCCGACCGGATCGTCGTCATCGGGACCGAGGACGACGTACGGCGCCTCGGCCTGCCCGACGACACCCCGGTCGCCGTCCTCACCCAGACCACCCTCTCGTTCGACGAGACCGAGCGCGTCGTCGAGGCCCTGCGCGCCCGCTTCACCGACCTGATCACCCCCGGCGACGACATCTGCTACGCCAGCCAGAACCGGCAGAACGCCGTCAAGGACCTCGCACGCGACAACGACCTGGTCCTGATCGTCGGCTCGCGCAACTCCAGCAACTCGCTGCGCATGGTGGAGGTGGCCCGCGACCACGGCGCCGCCGCCCATCTGGTGCCCGACGTACAGCACCTCGAAGCGGCCTGGCTGAAGGACGTGTCGTCGATCGGCATCAGCGCCGGGGCCAGTGCCCCGGAGATCCTCGTCGACGGGCTCCTCGCCCGGCTCGCCGAACTCGGCTTCGACCAGGTCGAGCTCCAGCGGGGCATCGCCGAGGACGTCGTGTTCTCCATGCCCGGCCGGCTGGCCGACCCGGTCACAGGCCGCGTCCCGCGGACACCGCTGGCCGGCGAGGTCTCGTCCGCACCCGGTGGGGTGCGATGAATCCACCACTGGAGAGAGAGGGTCGCGCCATGCCACGCCTGGAGGAGATCCGGGGGCCGGAGGACCTGCGCGCCCTGTCCCCGCAGGCGGCCCGTGAACTGGCGCCGCAGATCCGGCGGCTGCTGGTGGACACCTGCACCGCCAACGGCGGCCACCTCGGCCCCAACCTCGGCGTCGTCGAACTGTCCATCGCCCTGCACCGCGTCTTCGACTCCCCGCGCGACAAGATCCTGTGGGACACCGGCCACCAGGCCTACGTCCACAAGATCCTCACCGGCCGCGCCGAGGCCCTCGCCACGCTCCGCCGCACCGGCGGCATGTCCGGCTACCCGTGCCGCGCCGAGTCCGAGCACGACGTCATCGAGAACTCGCACGCCTCGACCGCCCTGTCCTGGGCGGACGGCCTCGCCCGCGCCAACGCCCTGCTCGGGCGGAGCGACCGCGCCGTGGTCGCCGTGCTCGGCGACGGCGCGCTCACCGGGGGCATGGCCTGGGAAGCCCTCAACAACATCGGCGCGGCCCCCGAACGCCCCGTCGTCGTGGTCCTCAACGACAACGGCCGCTCCTACGCCCCCACCGCCGGCGCCATCGCCGGACACCTCGCCGACCTGCGCGCGGGCGAGGCCCCGGGGGCGCTGTTCGAGAACCTGGGGCTCGCCTACGTCGGCCCGGTGGACGGCCATGACATCGAGGCCGTGGAGACGGCGCTGCGCGAGGCCGTCGCCCTGCGCAGGCCCGTGGTGGTGCACTGCGTCACCGAGAAGGGCCGCGGCCACCTCCCCGCCGAGCAGGACGACACGGACCGCTTCCACGCCGTGCGCGCCGCCTCCGCCCGGAAGGCGGGGGGCGCACCCAGCTGGACGTCCGTGTTCGGCAGCGAGCTGGCCGACCTCGCCGCCGACCGGCCGGACCTGGTGGTCATCACCGCGGCCATGCTCGACCCGACCGGGCTCAGCGAGTTCGCCCGCCGCCACCCCGAGCGCGTCATCGACGTCGGCATCGCCGAACAGCACGCCGTGACCACCGCCGCGGGGCTGGCCCTCGGCGGGGTGCACCCGGTCGTCGCGCTGTACTCCACCTTCCTCAACCGGGCCTTCGACCAGCTCCTGATGGATGTGGCCCTGCACCGCGCCCCGGTCACCTTCGTCCTGGACCGGGCCGGCGTGACCGGCGACGACGGCCCCTCGCACAACGGCATGTGGGATCTGTCGCTGCTGAACCTGGTGCCCGGCCTGCGGCTGGCCGCCCCCCGCGACGCCGCCACCCTGCGCCGCGCCCTGCGGGAGGCCGTGGCCTGCGACGACGGCCCCACCGCCCTGCGCTTCCCCAAGGGCTCCAGCGGAACGGACATCCCGGCCGTGGACGTCTACGCCGATCTGGACGTCCTGCACCGCGGCGAGCGTCCGGACATTCTCCTGGTCTCCGTCGGCGCCATGGCCGCCACCTGCCTCGACGTCGCCGAACGGCTGGCCGGGCACGGCGTCGGGGTCACCGTCGTGGACCCCCGCTGGATCAAACCGGTGCCGCCCGAGCTGACCGGGCTGGCCCTGGATCACCTGCTGGTCGCCACGGTCGAGGACAGCGGCCGGGTCGGCGGCGTCGGGGCGCGCGTCGCCCAGGCGCTGAGCGACGCCAAGTCGGGCCTGCCGGTGCACATCTTCGGTATCCCGCAGCGCTTCCTCGACCACGGCTCACGGGCCGACGTCCTGGAGGCCGGCGGCCTCACCCCCCGCCATCTCACCCACGCGCTGCTGGAGGCCCTGCCCTCCAAACGGCAGGCCCGGCAGGGAGCCACCGCCTCCCTCGCCGTCGGCTGACAGCCGGGCACCCCGACGGGCGGTCGGCGCCCACCCGCACGGTGACGACCCCGCCGACCGCCCGAGGGGCCGGCTGCCGGCACCTCCACGGCCCGCAACGGCACACAGTCATCAGCCATGACCCGGTCCGCCCGGACCGGCCGACCATCTTGGGGAACTGCCATGCCTGTCGCTCTCGGAGTGCCGACGGTGCCGCCGAGGCCGGCCCGACGGCGTACCAGCCGTCAGATCCACGTGGGGACCGTACCGGTGGGCGGGGACGCCCCGGTCTCGGTCCAGTCCATGACCACGACCCGCACGTCCGACATCGGCGCGACCCTCCAGCAGATCGCCGAACTCACCGCGTCCGGCTGCCAGATCGTCCGCGTCGCCTGCCCCACGCAGGACGACGCCGACGCGCTGTCGACGATCGCGCGCAAGTCGCAGATCCCGGTGATCGCGGACATCCACTTCCAGCCCAAGTACGTGTTCGCCGCCATCGAGGCCGGCTGCGCGGCCGTGCGCGTCAACCCGGGCAACATCAAGCAGTTCGACGACAAGGTCCGCGAGATCGCGCGGGCCGCCCAGGATCACGGCACTCCGGTCCGTATCGGGGTCAACGCGGGCTCGCTCGACCGCCGTCTGCTGAAGAAGTACGGCAGGGCCACCCCGGAGGCGCTGGTCGAGAGCGCGCTCTGGGAGGCGTCGCTGTTCGAGGAGCACGGCTTCCGGGACATCAAGATCTCCGTCAAGCACAACGACCCCGTCATCATGGTCGAGGCGTACCAGCAGCTCGCGGCGCAGTGCGACTATCCGCTGCACCTCGGTGTGACGGAGGCGGGCCCCGCCTTCCAGGGCACCGTCAAGTCGGCTGTCGCGTTCGGCGCGTTGCTGTCCCAGGGCATCGGCGACACCATCCGCGTCTCCTTGAGCGCGCCGCCCGCCGAGGAGGTCAAGGTCGGCATCCAGATCCTGGAGTCCCTGAACCTCAGGCCGCGCGGACTGGAGATCGTCTCCTGCCCGTCCTGCGGACGCGCCCAGGTCGATGTCTACAGGCTGGCCGACGAGGTCACGGCCGGCCTCGCGGGCATGGACATCCCGCTGCGCGTGGCCGTCATGGGGTGCGTGGTGAACGGCCCCGGGGAGGCCAGGGAAGCGGACCTCGGCGTCGCCTCCGGCAACGGCAAGGGGCAGATCTTCGTCAAGGGCGAGGTCGTCAGGACCGTACCCGAGTCGAAGATCGTCGAGACACTCATCGAGGAGGCGTTCAAGCTCGCCGAGCTGATGCGGCAGGACGAAGAGGACGCCGCCGACGAAACAGGGCGGCACGGGGCACATCTCCTATGACCCCGCCCACCACGGAACCGCACACCGACCACCACCCGAACAAAAGGAAGCATCCGTGACCTACGTCATCGCCCAGCCCTGTGTGGACGTCAAGGACAAGGCCTGCATCGAGGAATGCCCCGTCGACTGCATCTATGAGGGCCGGCGGTCCCTGTACATCCACCCGGACGAATGCGTCGACTGCGGCGCCTGCGAACCGGTCTGCCCCGTCGAGGCGATCTTCTACGAGGACGACGTGCCCGGGGAGTGGGCGGACTACCACAAGGCGAACGTCGAGTTCTTCGACGACCTCGGCTCGCCCGGCGGCGCCGGCAACCTCGGCCCGGTCGAGCGCGACCACCCGCTCGTCGCCGGACAGCCGGTCCGCACGGCGTGAGCCAGGTCGGAGGGGGTGCCGACGCGACGGCCGCGCTGTGGGGTCCCGGCCTCTTCTCCAGGGCCTGTGGCGTGCCGGACGTCGCGCGGCAGGGGCCACGCTCACCACAGGCCCTGGGAGACGACAGGTCCTAGAACAGCGCCGTTCCGCTCTCGAAGTCCAGCAGGCGCTTCTTGCGGTCCAGGCCGCCGCCGTACCCGGTCAGGCTGCCGCCCGCGCCGATGACCCGGTGGCAGGGGACGATGATGCCGATGGGGTTCCTGCCGTTGGCGAGGCCGACGGCGCGGGAGGCGGTGGGGTTGCCGAGGGCGGCGGCCAGGTCGCCGTAGGTGCGGGTCTCGCCGTAGGGGATCCGGCACAGCTGGTCCCAGACGCTGCGCTGGAACGGGGTCCCGGACAGCCGCAGTGGGAGTGTGAACTCCTTCAACTCGCCCGCGAAGTAGGCCTCCAGCTGTTCCTCGGCCTCCCCGAAGAGCGTGTCGTCGCGTGCCCCGAAGGTCTCCTCCGGGGGGCGGTGGCGTTGGCCGGTCATGTAGAGGCCGCACAGGACGCCGTCGTCGGCGACGAGAGTGAGGGGGCCGTACGGGCTGTCGATCACGGTGTGTTGTTTCACGGGGTTCCCTTAGACCGGAAGGAAGTTGATCGGGTGGCTGTCGGTCGCCCACAGATACTGCACCGCGTACGCTCGCCAGGGCCGCCAGGCCGCCGCGCGTGCGGTGAGCGCCGCCGGGGTCGACGGCAGGCCCAGTTCTCGGGCGGCGCGGCGGATGCCGAGGTCGGTGGGGAGGAAGGCGTCGGGGTCGCCGAGGGCGCGCATGGCGATGACGTCGGCCGTCCAGGGGCCGAAGCCGGGGAGGGCGAGCAGGCGGGCGCGGGCCTCGGGCCAGTCGCTCTCGACGCCCAGGTGAAGGGAGCCGTCGGCGAGTTGACCGACGAGGGTGGTGAGGGTGGTCCGGCGGGTGCGGGGCATCGCCAGCGTCTCCGGGTCCACCGACGCCAGCGCCTCGGCCGACGGGAAGAGGTGGGTCAGACCGCCCTCGGGGTCGTCGACCGGTTCGCCGTGTGCGGTGACCAGGCGGGCCGCGTGGGTGCGGGCGGCGGCGGTGGAGACCTGCTGGCCGAGTACGGCCCGTACGGCGAACTCGGCCTCGTCGACCGTACGCGGCACCCGGCGGCCCGGTGCCTTGTCGACCAGGGGCGCGAGGACCGGGTCCGTGCGCAGCTGGTCGTCGACCGCGACCGGGTCGGCGTCCAGGTCGAGCAGGCGGCGGCAGCGGCTGATGGCGACGGTCAGGTCGCGCAGGTCGCTGAGGGTGAGGCGGCAGGAGATGTGGTCGGGGTTCGGGGTGAGCGCCACGATGCCGTGTCCGTACGGCAGCCGGAGCGTGCGCCGGTAGGCGCCGATGGGGGTACCGCCCACGCCGTTGAGGCAGTGGGGGAGCCACTCCTCCACACCGGGTACGGCGGTGGCGGCGAGGTGGCCGAAGAGGTTGTCGGGGTTGAGGGGGGCGCGGAAGGGGAGGCGGAGGGTCAGCGCGCCCGGGGTGCCTGAGGCGGTCCTCTTCGGTGCCCGGGCGCGCAGGTCGCTCGGCGAGAGGGCGAAGACCTCGCGCACGGTGTCGTTGAAGGTGCGGATGGAGGAGAAACCGGCGGCGAAGGCGATCTGCGCCATCGGCAGCTCCGTCGTCTCGATGAGCAGCCGGGCCGCCTGGGCGCGTTGGGCGCGGGCGAGGGCGAGGGGGCCCGCGCCCAGCTCGGCGAGCAGCTGGCGTTCGATCTGCCGGGTGCTGTAGCCGAGCCGGGCGGCGAGGCCGGGCACGCCCTCGCGGTCCACGACGCCGTCGGAGATCAGCCGCATGGCGCGGGCCACCAGGTCGGCGCGCTGGTTCCACTCCGGGGAGCCGGGGCTGGTGTCCGGGCGGCAGCGCTTGCAGGCCCGGAACCCGGCCTGCTGGCAGGCTGCCGCGCTCGGGTGGAACACCATGTTCTCCGGCTTCGGCGGCACCACCGGGCAACTGGGACGGCAGTAGATGCGGGTCGTCAGGACGGCCGTGAAGAACCATCCGTCGAACCGCGCGTCCTTGGACTGGACGGCGCGCACGCAGCGCTCGGTGTCGGTGTGCATCCCCTTCTGCATGCGTCCAGCATCGACTACGGACCGCGCCGGGGCTGGCGAGAATCCGACATCGACCTCAGCTGTCCTGGACCGTCCCGGATCGCCAGGCGGACTCCCGCAGCAGCCGCAGTCCGTTGAGGCCGACCAGCACGGTGGAGCCCTCGTGGCCCGCGACGCCGAGCGGCAGCGGCAGATGTCCGAGCAGGTCCCACAGGACGAGGCCGGTGATGGCCGTGCCCGCGATCACCAGGTTCTGGAGCACCAGGCGGCGGGCGGTCCGGGACAGCCGTACGACCGCTGGTACGGCCGCCAGCTCGTCGCGCACCACCACGGCGTCCGCCGTCTCCAGCGCCAGGTCGGAGCCCGCGCGGCCCATGGCGACACCGGCGTGCGCGGCGGCGAGGGCGGGGGCGTCGTTGACGCCGTCGCCGACGAAGAGGACCTTGCGGCCGCCGTGCTGGAGGTCGCGGACGGCGTTCACCTTGTCCTCGGGGAGCAGGTCCGCGCGGACGTCGGTGAGGCCGGTGGCCTCGGCGACGCGGGCGGCGGCCCGGGCGTTGTCGCCGGTGAGGAGAACGGGAGCGGTGCCGCCCAGGGCGGTGAGCGCGGCGGTGGCCGCGGCGGCGCCGGGGCGGAGGCGGTCGGTGAGGACGAGGGTCCCGGCGGGGGTGCCGTCGCGGGTGACCTGGACGACGGTCGCGTCGCTGTCGGCGTCGTCCGCTCGGCCGACGCCCACCACGCGGCCCTCGACGGTGGCCGTCACCCCACGGCCCGGCGCGGCCGTGAAGTCCTCGGCGGGCGCGATCCGCAGACCGCGGGCCCGTGCCGCGGCCACGATCGCGCGGGCCAGCGGATGCTCGCTGGGGTGCTCGGCCGCGGCGGCCAGCGCGAGCAGGGCGTCCTCGTCCAGGCCGGAGTCCGGCAGCGGCCGTACGGACGTCACCTCGGGGGCGCCTTCGGTGAGGGTGCCGGTCTTGTCGAGGGCGGCGGTGTCGATCTCGCCGAGGCGTTCCATCGCGACGGCCGACTTGACCAGGACACCGTGGCGGCCGGCGTTGGCGATGGCGGACAGCAGGGGCGGCATGGTGGCGAGGACGACCGCGCACGGGGAGGCGACGATCATGAAGGTCATCGCCCGCAGCAGCGCGTCCGTGAGGTCGGCGCCGAAGGCGAGCGGCACGCCGAAGACCGCGAGCGTGGCGGCCACGACGCCCACCGCGTACCGCTGTTCGATCTTCTCGATGAACAGCTGCGTCGGCGCCTTGGTGCGGGACGCCTCCTCGACCAGGGTCACGATCCGGGCGATCACCGAGTCGGCCGGGTCGCGGTCGACGCGGACGCGCAGGGCGCCGGTGCCGTTGAGGGTGCCCGCGAAGACCTCGTCGCCCGGGCTCTTCACGACCGGCAGGGACTCGCCGGTGATGGTCGCCTGGTCGGCCTCACTGGTGCCCTCGACGACCGTGCCGTCGGCGCCGATCCGCTCCCCCGGCCGGACCAGCAGCACGTCGCCGACGGCGAGGGCGGCCGTCGGGACCGTCTCCTCGCCGTCGTCGGTGAGCCGGGTCGCGGTGGTGGGCGCGAGGTCGAGCAGGCCGCGCACGGAGTCGGCGGTGCGGGCGGTGGCCAGGGCCTCCAGGGCGCCGGAGGTGGCGAAGATGACGATCAGCAGCGCGCCGTCCAGGACCTGCCCGATCGCGGCCGCGCCGAGCGCCGCGACGATCATCAGCAGGTCGACGTCCAGGGTCTTCTCGCGCAGCGCCCTGAGGCCTTCGAGGGCCGGTTCCCAGCCGCCGGTGACGTAGGCGACGGCGTACAGGACTCCGTGAGCCCAGGCGGGGGCGCCGCCGAGGTCCAGGGCGAGGCCCAGCAGGAACGCCAGCAGCGAGGCGAGCGCCCAGCGGGCCTCGGGCAGGGCGAGGACGCGGGTGCGGCGGCGGGGCGCCGGGTGGACGGGTGACGGCGTGGCTGTGGGGGTGAGAGTGGCAGACACCCGGCCACCATACAGGAACACATGAAGACTCATTCATTCGTTCATGCGTGATGGGTAAGATGTGGCCATGGGTCATGGAGCCGTCATTCCCGCGCAGGACGCCGAGCGGGTACGCCTGGACGCGGACAACGTCGCGAAGGTCGCCACCACGCTCCAGGCCCTGTCCACCCCCTCACGCCTGCTGATCCTCGCGCGGCTGCGCGAAGGGCCGCTGCCGGCCACGGAGTTGGCCGCCGAGGTGGGGATGGAGCAGTCGGCGTGCTCCCACCAGCTGAGGCTGCTGCGCAACCTCGGGCTCGTGGTGGGTGAGCGGCGCGGCCGGTCGGTGGTGTACGCGCTGCACGACCACCATGTCGCCGAACTGCTCGACCAGGCCGTGTACCACGTGGAGCATCTGCGCCTGGGGATCAGTGACACCGCCGAGTGAGGCGCCGCCGGCCGTGTCGGCGCGCCGGATGTGGCCGCTGTACGCGGCCGGATTCACCACCGCGTTCGGGGCGCACGGCATCGCCGCGAACCTCGGCGGCTCCGGCGAGGACGCGGTCACCTCGCTGCTCGTCCTCGGCGGGCTGCTCGCGCTCTACGACGGCGCGGAGGTGCTGCTGAAGCCGGTCTTCGGCACGCTGGCCGACCGGATCGGGGCGCGCCCGGTGCTGCTCGGCGGGCTGGTGGCCTTCGCGGCCGCGTCCGCGCTGTACGCCCTGGCGGGCAGCCCCGGCTGGCTGTGGGCCGCCCGGCTCGGGCAGGGCGCGGCGGCCTCGGCGTTCTCCCCCGCGGCCTCGGCGCTGGTGGCCCGGCTCAACCCGGCGGCGAAACACGGCCGGGCGTTCGGGAGTTACGGCTTTTACAAGTCGGTCGGCTACACGCTGGGCCCGCTGCTCGGCGGCCTGCTGGCGTGGGCGGGCGGGCTGCGGCTGCTGTTCGCCGTTCTGGCGCTGCTCGGCGCGGGGGTGGCGCTGTGGGCGCTGCTCGCGGTACCGCATGTGCCGCCGCTCCCCCGCGCCCGGCAGACGGTGCTGGATCTGGCGCGCCGCCTCGCCGACCCGGCGTTCCTCGTCCCGACGGCCGCGCTCGCGGGGGCGACCGCCGCGCTGTCGGTCGGCGTCGGTTTCCTGCCGGTGTCGGGCGCGGCCGCGGGGCTGGGCACGGTGGCGACGGGCGCCGCGGTGTCGGTGCTGGCCGCCTGTGCGGCTGTCGTCCAGCCGCGCGCCGGGCGGGCGTTGGACGCGGGCCGGATCACGGCGCGCGCCGGCCTCACCACCGGGCTGCTGCTCACGGCCGCGGGCCTCGCCTGCGCGACGCTGCCCGGTTTGACCGGCGTCCTGCTCGCCGCCGCCCTGATCGGCACCGGCACCGGCCTGATCACCCCGCTCGGTTTCGCCGCCCTCGCCTCGGCCACTCCTCAGGAACGGCTGGGACAGACCATGGGCGCGGCCGAGCTGGGCCGCGAACTGGGCGACGCGGGCGGCCCCTTGCTGGTGGCCGGGGTGGCCGCGGCGGCGACGCTGACCTACGGGTACGGGGCACTGGCGGTGCTGCTGGCAGTGGGGCCGGCGATCGCCGTCCTGACGGGCACCCGGCGGGGCGCGGCCGACGCGGGATGACCGGCTCGGCCACGAGCGACCGTACCCGGTCAACCGGAACACGAGACGCCGACAGTGGAGCCCGCCGACCGCCGTCGCGACGGGACGCGACCGACACCGGGCGACAGGACGCGACCGACGCCGGGCGGCCGGCTCGGCCACGAGCGACCGTACCCGGTCGACCGGAGTACGAGGCGCCGGCGGCGGGGCCGCGGTCGCCGTCCTGACGGGCACCCGGCGGGACATGGACGACGCCGGATGACCGGCTCGGCGCCAAGTGATCATGCCGGCCAACCGGAGTACAGGGCACTGGCAGTGAGGCCGGTAATCGCCGCCGCAGCGGGCACACGGCAAGGCGCGGCCGACGCCGGATGAGCGTGCCCGGTCGGCCGGGCACGAGGTCAGGCCGCCGCGGTCCGCGCCTCCTCCTCCCGCCGGGAAGCGGACATGACGCGGTCCCGGTGCCAGGCGTACCAGCTCAGCAGGATGCCGAGAGCGGTCATCGCGGCGGCGGCGACGTACACGGATCGCAGACCCGGGCCGTCCACCACCCGGCCGCCCAGCCACCCCGCCAGCGCGGCGGCGAGCTGGTAGGCGGAGGCGTTCACCGCGACGGCAAGGGTCGGCGCCGAACCGGCGGAGTCGAGGACCCGGGTCTGCATGCCCGGAATGACCGAGAAGCCCAGCGCGCCGATCAGGAACACCATGACGGTCGTGGCGACCGGGCTGCCGCTGACCGCCCAGGTGAGCAGCAGCCCCGCGGTGAGCAGCCCCAGCAGGCCGATCTGCGACGGCATCAGGGCCCGGTCGGACAGCCGGCCGCCGACGAGGTTGCCGACCGCCGCGCCGACGCCGTACAGCAGCAGCAGTACCGCGATCGCGCCGTCGGCGAACCCGGTGACCGTGGTGAGGAGTGGCGCGAAGAAGGTGAACACCATCAGCAGGCCCATGTTGGTGACGGCGGTGATGACGATCGCGAGCTGCACGCCTCGGTCGCGGAACACCCTCAGCTCCGCCACCGCGGAACTCGCGGGCGTCGCACGGCCCACGTCCGGGACGAAGAACACCACCATCAGCAGGCCCAGCAGGCAGACGACCGCGATGACCCCGAAGGTCGCCCGCCATCCGAAGCGGTCTCCGACGAGGGTGCCGAGGGGCGCGCCCAGCATCATGGACAGGTTCATTCCGAAGACCAGCCGGGAGACGGTCGAGGCCTGCTTTCCCGGCGGGGCGGTGGAGGCGGCGATCACGATCGCGTTGGCGAAGAACGTGGCGGTCACCAGCGCGGTCACCACACGCGCCACGAACAGCACGGAATAGGCGGGAGCCAGTGCGGAGGCGAGATTTCCGGCGACCACGATCACCAGCAGGCCCAGGACGAGCGGTTTACGTGCGCTGCGCGCGGTGAGCGCGGTCAGTACCGGACCACCGATGATCATGCCGATGGCGTACGCGGTGACCAGGAGCCCGGCTGTCGGGACCGACACGGTGAGGTCGTCGGCGACGTCCGGCAGGATGCCGGCGATGACGAACTCACCGGTCGTGATGCCGAATACGCAGAGCATGAGGGAAAAGAGCTTCAACGGCATGCTTTCTCTGGTGGGCTTTTCGAAGACGCTTTCCGGAAAGCGATGCAAGCTTCTCTCCGACGCGCGGATCGGCGCAATCATCGATCGATTAACATGCTTGATGGACAGGGGAGTTGGCGGTGGAGCGAGGGGAGGCGCGGACAGTGCCTGGTGCGAACGACCCGGCCGTTCACCAACTGCGCTCGCTGCTTGTCCTGGCCGAGGAGCTGCATTTCGGCCGTGCCGCCGCACGGCTCTTTCTCACCCAGCCCGCCCTCAGCACACAGATCCGCTCCCTGGAACGCCGCCTGGGCGTACGGCTTTTCAGCCGCACCAGCCGGAAGGTGGAGCTGACCGCGCTGGGCCGGGCATTGCTTCCGCTCGTGCGGAACGTGGTGGAGGCGGCGGACGAACTGGGCGATGCCGTGCGGCGCTCCACGGCCGGCGATGACGGGCTGGTCTTGCGGCTGGGACTCACGGACTGTGCGGCCTCGCTGGCCGCCACGCGCCGTGTGATCGCCGCGCTCACCACCCTGCACCCCTGTCTGGAGGTGGACTTCCGGGTGCTGGACCTTGCCGAGCAACCGTCGGCGCTGGCGGCCGGGAGGATCGACGCGGCCTTCGTCTATCTGCCGGCGCCCGCCGGCTTCCACGCCGAGCCGCTGACCACCGAGCCGCGGGTGGTGTGCCTGTCGTCCCGCGACCCCCTCGCCCGGCGGCCGACGCTGCGGCTGGCGGACCTCGCCGACCGGCCCATGGTGGGTCTGGCTCCGGAGGTCTCCTCCGTCGAACGGCGTTACTGGGCCGCGGATCCCCGTCCCGACGGGACCGCGGTCCGCTACACCGATCACCGTGTGACCCGGGTGGAGTCACTGTTGTCAGCCGTGTCGTTCGACGAGGCCATTGCTTTCCTGCCCGCCGTGGCGGCAGAGCTCTTCCCCCGGCCGGACATCCACTACCGGGCGGTGGCCGATCTGGCACCGTGCACCTTCGCGGTGGCATGGCCCGAGTCGGCCCGGGAGAACTCCGGCGTCACGGTCCTGGCGGACGTGTGCCGTCGGCTGCGCGACCAGGGCGGGCTGCCGGCGGGGGCGATGCGGGAGGCCGACGACCTCTCGACGCCGTCCGGGACGGGGTGTGACACCCGGGCACCGGCCCCCCTCCCCTGCCGGTAGCGGAGGGTGGACCGACGCCACGGGTGTCCGGGCCCGGACACCGGCGCGGATGCGCTCGGACCGCGCTACCCGCCGAAGTCCGTCGCCGTCGGCCGCCGCGAGGCGGTCATCGCCTTGCTCACGTCCGTCAGCGGACGCAGCCGGTAGGTGTACGCGTAGTCGCGGTCGGCGAAGAGCTTGTACTCGTCGTGGGTGTGGGCTCCCCAGCTGTTGTCGCCGCCGACGCCCATCTGCCGGTGGTTCACGCGCAGGACGACCTGCTTGCGCGGGGTGAGCTGGTAGTCGTGCCGTGCTCCGACCGACAGGTCCTCGGGCGTGAAGTGCGAGGCGTTGACCTCCAGCAGCGGTTCGCCGGAGACCAGCAGGCCGGCACCGTCCCGGCCGGTCAGGGCGATCCAGCGGACGTCGGTCTTGTTCCCGTTCTCCTGCGGGCGCAGGTAGGAGGTCCACTGTCCGGAGACGGTGCCCGAGTACAGGCCCACATCGGTGCCGTTGTTGCGGTCCCAGTGGTTCTCCTCGGGGCCGCGCCCGTAGTAGTGCAGGCGGTCCAGGTGGTGCGGCAGGAACAGCAGGTTGCCGACCTCCGGGATGTAGGGCAGGTTCGACGCGCCCGGGTGCAGGGTGTTGTCGACCTTGATCTCACCGTTGCCGAAGACGGTGTACGTGGTGGTGTACGTCGACTCGGTCGTGGTGGGCAGTGTGCCGCTGACCCTGATCTCGACGGCCCGGTCGCGCACCGCGCGCACGCTGACGTCCGTCACCTTGCGGGCGGCCCCGGCGTCGCGCCAGGTCTGGTTGCGGGTGTGCTGGCCGTTGCCCCGGTCGTTGTCGGTCGGCGCCCGCCAGAAGTTCGGCACCGGGCCGGAGGTGATCAGGCGGACGCCTCCGGCCTCGTAGGACGTGATGGTGCCGCTGTTCTTGTCCACGGTGACCGAGAAGCCCCTGCCCTTCACCTTGACGGCGGTCGCGCCGTCGTCGTGCCGCAGGGCGGGGACGCTCTCCAGCGGTACCAGGGGCACGGTGGGGCTGTCCGCGTCCACGGGGAGTTGCTGCTTGGCGACCTCGAAGCCGGCCCTCGCCCACTTCGTGGGCTCCTTGGTGGTGAAGGAGAGGTTCAGGAAGTACTCCGTGCCCGGCTTCGGGTGTGCCGGAAGCCGCACCGGCACCGTGATGTCCTTGCTGGTCAGCGGTGCGACGTCCAGCTGGTCGCGGGTCAGCCTGCCGCGCTGGACGACCTTGCCGTCGGCGGCGAGCTCCCAACGGCCGTCGAACTCACGGAGGTTGGTGAACAGGTACTCGTTGGTGAGGGTGACCGCACCGGGGCCGCCCGAGGCCCGGGTGACGTTGATCGCCTGGTAGATCTGCTTGATCTCGACGGCCTTGCCGGTGTGGCCGCGGTCGGCGGTGACGATGCCGTCCCCGGCGAAGGCACCGTCGTTCGGGTTGTCGCCCCAGTCGCCGCCGTAGGAGTAGAACGTCCTGTCGCGGGGCCGCTTCTCGTCGAGCTCGACGGTGGCGGCATCGAACCAGAACCGCACGCCGTCGTCGCCGGGACCACGGCTGTCGGAGGCCAGTTCGGCGGCGCTCAGGGCACGGGCGTACACCCGGGCCCGCCGGATGGTGCCGCTGAACTCCCGGGTCGGGTTGTCGACGTCGGTGGCGAGCGCGAGGCACGCGGTGTTGTTGCCGGGCCGCCGGGTGGTGGTCCGGGTGGCCTTCACCTCTCCGTCGACATGGAGGGTCAGGGTGCCCGCGTCCGCGTCGAAGACGCCCGCGATGTGGTGCTCGGTGCCGGTCCAGCCGTCGGGCAGCGCCCAGCTCGCCGTGATCCACTGGCCGCCGCCGTGGATGAAGAACTCCAGGTTCCTGTCGGTCTGCTTCAGGGCGTACTGGGTGTCGCCCTTGGCGAGGATCGGCTGGTGGTAGCCGGTCACATGCGGGGTGACCCAGGCCTCCAGGGTGAGGGAGCCGGTGAGGTCCAGGCGCGGGTCGCGGGCGAAGAGGGTGCCGCCGGACACGCCCTTGGCGCGGTCGAAGGTGCCGCTGGGCGCGATGATCTCACCGGCGAGCCCGGCCGGTCCGGTTTCGGTGAGCAGCTTGCGCGACGGGGTGGGCCAGCTCAGGGCCTGGTCGACGAAGTCCCAGATCCAGCCGCCCTGGAGCACGTCGTAGCGGCGGACGATGTCCCAGTACTTCTTGAAGTTGCCGTTGGAGTTACCCATGGCGTGGGAGTACTCGATCATCACGTACGGCCGGGTGTCGCCGGTGTCCTTCGCCCGCTGCTCGACACGCTGGGGGGAGTCGTACATCTCCGAGCGGATGTCACTGATCCCCGGGCGGTCGTCGCCCTCGTACTGGATGACGCGGGTGGGGTCGTAGGAACGGATCCAGTCGTGCATGGCGTTGAAGGTGCTGCCGCCGCCCGCCTCGTTGCCGAGTGACCAGATGACCACCGAGGCGTGGTTCTTGTCGCGGTGGACCATGTTCTGGGCGCGGGCCACGCACGCCTTGGTCCACTCGGGATGGTTGCCCGGGTACTCGCCCCGGATGCCGTGGGTCTCCAGGTTGGTCTCGTCCACGAGGTACAGGCCGTACTCGTCGGCGAGTTCCAGCCACAGCGGGTTGTTGGGGTAGTGCGAGGTGCGGACGCTGTTGATGTTCAGCCGCTTGATGATCTCGATGTCCTCGACCAGCTCCGCACGGGTGAGCGCCGAGCCGCGTACGGGGTGCATCTCGTGCCGGTTGGTGCCGCGGAAGGAGACGGGCTTGCCGTTGATGCGCATCAGCCCGTCCTTGAGCGCGAACTCGCGGATGCCGACCCGGTGCGAGAGGGTCTCGATCACCTTGCCCGCGGGGTCGCGCAGCCGGAGTACGGCGGTGTAGAGGTACGGGTGCTCGGCCGACCAGAGCTTCGGTGCGGGGACGGCCCTGTCGGCCTTGACGGTCACCTCCTCGCCGGCCGGGACTTCGGCGGACCGCTGCAGTGGGCGGGACCAGACGGCGTGCCCGCGCGCGTCGTACAACTGCGTCTCGACCGTGTACTTCCCGGCGCCGTTGCCGCCGTAGTCGCGCACGCTCGCTGTCACTGACAGCCCGGCCGCCTTGTAGTCGTCGCTGAGCGGGGTGTCGAGCTTGAAGTCGCGCAGGTGCACGGCCGGGGTGGAGTACAGGTAGACCGAGCGGAAGATGCCGCTCAGCCGGATCATGTCCTGGTCCTCCAGCCAGTCGCCGTCGGAGTAGCGGTAGACCTCGACGGCGATCTGGTTGGTGCCGGGCTTCAGATGCTCGGTGATGTCGTACTCGGCGGGCGTGTAGGAGTCCTCGCTGTAGCCCACCAGCTCGCCGTTGATCCACACGTAGTGCGCGGACTTGACGCCCTCGAAGTGCAGGAACGTCCGCCGTCCCGCCCAGTCGCGGGGGACCGTGAAGGTGCGCCGGTACTGGCCCACGGGGTTGTAGCGGGTCGGGGCGGCCGGCGGCTGCGCCTCCTCGCCGAGGCCGTTGGGGCCCCACCACGGGTAGGTGATGTTGACGTAGATCGGGAAGTCGTAGCCGTGCAGCTGCCAGCAGGAGGGGACCGGGATGGTGTCCCAGGCGCTGTCGTCGACGTCGGTGCGGTAGAAGTCGGCGTTCCGCTCGTCGGGGCGGTCGGCGTAGGCGAAGCGCCACTTGCCGTCGAGGCTCATCCGGTACGGCGAGCGGCTGCGGTCGGCGGCCAGGGCGCCTCTGACGTCCGCGTACGGCATGAGGGTGGTGTGCGCCGGCTCGGTGCCGATGCGGAAGACGCCGAAGTCGTTCCACTCCGGGGAGCCGTCCGCCGCGGTGCGCCGGCCGGCCGCGTGCGCCGCGGTGGGCGACGCGGACAGGGCGAGGGCGCCGAGGACGGCGGCCCCTGACTCCAGGAGACGGCGTCGGCTGAGCAGTTGCCGGGGGCGGGACGGGTGATCGGCGTTGAGCTCGTGCGGGTGCGGCATGACCGTGCCTTCCTCGGACGGAAGTTGATGATGGGTCAGATCACAACTGGGGGTGACACGGGGGCGTCTGAGACAGCGTCACCCTAGGACCCGAACACAAACGAAGCAATCACCTCGTCGGACTTTGTGCAGTCCTGTTTGTGTCGCCCTGGACACGCGTCCCTATATTGATCCGGTTCGGGATTCGACGAAGCCACTTGATCAACAGGTTGAGGCCATGCACCCCAAGCACGACTGGATCACCACGCCCGTCACCGCCGACCTCCTGCGCGGCGCCCTCGACGTGGAGCGCACCGAGCACGGCCTGCTGCCGCACCGGCTGCCCGGCTGGGCCCGCGCCCAGTGCGCCGACGGCCAGCTGGCCATGGCGGAGGCCCAACCCTCCGGCGTACGGCTCGCCTTCCGCAGCCGGGCCACCACCGTCGAGCTGGACACGCTGCCCACCAAGCGGCTCTACGTGGGCGCGCCGCCCCGTCCGGACGGCGTGTACGACCTGCTCGTCGACGGCCGCCTGACCGGCCGGGCGAGCGCGACGGGCGGCAACACCGTGGCCATCGACATGACCACCGGCTCCGCCGAGCACCGGCCCGGCCCGCCCGGCACCGTCCGCTTCGCCGATCTGCCCGAGGGCGTCAAGGACATCGAGATCTGGCTGCCGCACAACGAGATCACCGAACTGATCGCCCTGCGCACCGACGCCCCGGTCGAGCCGGCGCCGGACCCGGGCCGCAGGGTGTGGCTGCACCACGGCAGCTCGATCAGCCACGGATCCGACGCGGCCAGCCCCACCACCACCTGGCCCGCGCTCGCCGCCTCGCTCGGCGGCGTGGAACTGATCAACCTCGGCCTGGCCGGCAGCGCCCTGCTGGACCCGTTCACCGCCCGTACCCTGCGCGACACCCCCGCCGACCTGATCAGCGTCAAGCTGGGCATCAATCTGGTCAACGCCGACCTGATGCGACTGCGCGCCTTCGGTCCCGCCGTCCATGGCTTCCTCGACACCATCCGCGAAGGCCACCCCACCGCACCCCTGCTGGTCGTCTCCCCCCTCTACTGCCCCATCCACGAGGACACCCCCGGCCCCGGGGCGTTCGACTTCAGCGCGCTCAGTGAAGGAAAGCTGCGGTTCCGGGCCACCGGCGACCCCGCCGAGCGCGCCGCGGGGAAACTGACCCTCACCGTCATCCGGGACGAGCTGTCCCGCATCGTGCGTCAGCGGGCGGAAGACGACCCCCACCTGCACTACCTCGACGGCCTCGATCTCTACGGCGAGGCCGACTTCGCCGAACTGCCGCTCCCCGACCAGCTCCACCCCGACGCCGCCACCCATCGCCGCATCGGCGAACGCTTCGCCCGGCTGGCCTTCTCCGCCGACGGCGCCTTCGCGGACATCGGGCGAGCCGGAGAGGTTTAGATCGCCGAGAAGTGGTGAGGCGGCCGGGATGTCCTCCCTCCACATCCCGGCTGTCACTCCCGCAAGAGGCGTATGCGCCCGTGCCCGTTTCCCACGAGGTGTGGAGGGGGCAGGGTGACGGACACGACCCACACCGCACACGACGACGAGGGGACGGTACTCACCGCGAGGGCGGCCGCCGTCGACGGCGGGGCGGCACCCCGGCCGGCGTCCGCGGCCTCGGCCGCGTCCCGGCCGGCGAAGCACCGCGACGCCTTCTTCGACAACGCCAAGTACCTGGCGATCGTGCTGGTGGCGGTGGGACACGCCTGGGAGCCGCTGCGCTCCGGCGACCGCACGACGACCGCGCTCTACATGCTGGTCTACGCCCTGCACATGCCGGCGTTCATCGTCATCGCCGGGTACTTCTCCCGTAATTTCGACCCGAGCCCCGCTCGCGTCAAACGCCTGGTCACCGGTGTCGTCGTCCCGTACGTCGTCTTCGAGACGGCGTACACCCTGTACACCCGGTGGACCGACAGCGCCCCGGACCGCGCGATCAGCCTCCTGGACCCCCTGTACCTGACCTGGTTCCTCGCGGCGCTGTTCATCTGGCGGCTGACCACACCCCTCTGGCGTCACGTGCGTTGGCCGTTGCCGCTGGCGCTCGCCGTGGCGATGCTGGCCACCCTCTCGCCGTCCATCGGCGAGGACCTCGACCTCCAGCGCACCTTGCAGTTCCTGCCGTACTTCGTGGTGGGCCTGTGCCTGAAGCCGGAGCACCTGCGGCTGGTGCGCCGCCGCGAGGTGCGCATGCTGGCCGTGCCGGTGTTCGTCTGCGCGCTGGCCATGGCGTACTGGGCGGTGCCACGGATGTCGTACGCCTGGTTCTACCACCACGACAGCGCCACGGAACTCGCCGCGCCCGCCTGGTACGGGCCGCTGATGACGCTGGCCACCTTCGGCTGCTCGATGGTCCTGGTCACCTGCTTCCTCGCCCTGGTACCGCGGCGCCGGACGTGGTTCACCGCGCTGGGCGCGGGCACGCTGTACGGCTACCTGCTGCACGGCTTCTTCGCCCAGGGCGCCAAGTTCTGGGGCTGGTACGACCCGGTCTGGATCCATCAGCCGCTCGGCGAGATCACGGTCACGCTCGTCGCGGCGGCGCTCGTCACCGCGCTGTGCACCCCGCCGGTCCGGCGGGTCTTCCGTTGCGTCATGGAGCCGGGGATGGACTGGGCCTTCAGGCCGCACACGGCCGAACCCGGCCGTCGCTGACGGTCGTTCTCGGGGCGCCCTCCCACCGGCCGCCGAGTAACCGGCGCGCACGGCGCCGGCAGCCTGACGGCCTGCGGACGGCGTCACCGGGCCGCCGCGAGGCCGGGGCGAGCGCGCCCCCGGTGCGGTGGTCGCCATCCGCGCCGGGAACGACCAGCCGGACCGGGCCGCTTCGCGCGGGGGCGCGCGCGAAGCGGCCCGGCGGTCAGGTGGCGGCCGGTGCCCGGCCGACCAGCTCGGACAGGACGTCCTCCATCGTCACGAAGCCCAGGACGGCGCCCGTCGCCCCGGTCACGGCGGCCAGGTGGCTGCCGTCGGCGCGCAGGGCCGTGAGGGTGTCGTCCAGCGGGGTGTCGATGCGGACGCGGGTCACCCGGTGCAGGGCGCTGCGGGGGAACGGCTGGTTCCGGTCGGTGACGCCCAGGGTGTCCTTGATGTGCAGATAGCCCAGCAGGGCGCCGCCCGCGCCGGTGACGGGGAACCGGGAGTAGCCCGCCTCGGCGGCGACCCGTTCCAGTTCGGCCGGGGTGACGGTGTGTCCGACGGTGCGCATCTGCTGCGTGGGCACGAGGATCTCGCCGACCGGGCGGGTGCCCAGCTCCAGGGCGTCGCGCAGCCGCTCGCCGTCGGCGGGCGAGAGCAGGCCCGCCTCGCTGGAGTCGACGACCATGCGGGCCAGCTGATCGTCGGTGAAGACCGACTCGACCTCGTCCTTCGGTTCGACGCGCAGCGCCTTCAGCAGGACGTTGGCGAAGGCGTTGATGCCGAAGATCACCGGCCGGAGCGTCCGGGTGAGGGCCACCAGGGGCGGGCCGAGCAGCAACGCGGTGGGGACCGGTGCGGCCAGCGCGATGTTCTTCGGGACCATCTCGCCGACCAGCATGTGCAGATACGTCGCCAGGGTGAGCGCGATGACGAAGGCGGCCGGGTGCACCAGGCCGTGCGGCAGGTGGACGGCCTCGAAGGCGGGCTCCAGCAGGTGCGCGATGGCGGGTTCGGCGACCGCGCCCAGCACCAGCGAGGAGACGGTGATGCCGAGTTGGGCGGTGGCCATCAGCGCGGAGAGGTGCTCCAGGCCCCACAGGGTCATCCGGGCCCGCTTGTCGCCGGCCTCGGCCCGCGGTTCGATCTGACTGCGCCGTACGGAGATCAGGGCGAACTCGCCGCCCACGAAGAAGGCGTTGGTCAGCAGGGTCAGGGCACCGATGGTGAGCTGCAGGACGGTCATCGGGGCTCCTCCCCTGCCTGGGCCGGCACCTGGACCCGGGCCGGTTCGGTGATCAGGACTCGGTCGGCGCGGTGGTGCTCCACAGCGAGGACGTCCAGGCTCCAGCCGTCGTCCAGGTCCACGACGTCCCCCTTGACGGGGATGCGGGCGAGGCGGGTGGCGACCAGACCGGCGACCGTCTCGTACGGTCCCTCCGGCGGCGTCATCCCTATCGCGGCGAGCTGGTCGATACGGACGGAGCCGTCCGCCTCCCAGGCCGCACGGCCGCCCTCGGACCTCGGGTCGGGGAGCAGGTCGGGGGCCTCTACGGGGTCGTGCTCGTCGCGGACCTCGCCGACGACCTCCTCGACGATGTCCTCCACCGTCGCCACACCCGCCGTGCCGCCGTACTCGTCCACGACCACGGCCATGGTGCGCGTCGCGCGCAGCCGCTCCAGCAGCCGGTCGGCGGTGAGGCTGTCGGGGACCAGCAGGGGCGCGGTGGCCAGCTCGGTGACCGGCGTGACCGCGCGCCGGTCCGGGTCCAGGGCGAGGACGTCCCGGATGTGGACGGTGCCGACGACCTCGTCGAGGCTGTCCCGGTAGACGGGGAAGCGGGACAGGCCGGTGGCATGGGTGAGGTTCGCGGCGTCCGCGGCGGTCGCGCGCGCTTCGAGTGCCTTCACGTCGACCCGCGGGGTCATCACGTTCTCGGCCGTCAGCTCGCTCAGGTGCAGCGTGCGGACGAACAGCTCGGCGGAGTCGGCCTCCAGGGCGCCCTCGGCGGCCGAGTGCCGTGCCAGCGCGACCAGTTCCTCGGCGGTGCGGGCGGAGGCCAGCTCTTCGGCGGGCTCCATGCCGACGCGGCGCACGAACCGGTTCGCGGTGTTGTTCAGGTGGTGGATGAAGGGGCCGAAGGCAGCGGTGAAGCCGCGCTGCGGGCCCGCGACCACCTTGGCGACGGCCAGCGGCCGGGAGATCGCCCAGTTCTTCGGCACGAGCTCGCCCACCACCATCAGCACGACGGTGGACAGGGCCACGCCCAGCACGGTGGCCGCCGAAGAGGCGGCACCGCCCAGGCCGGCGGCCTGCAGCGGACCACGCAGCAGCGCCGCGAGGGACGGCTCGGCGAGCATGCCGATCAGCAGGGAGGTCACCGTGATGCCGAGCTGGGCGCCGGACAGCTGGAAGGTCAGACAGCGTACGGCCTTCAGCGCGCCCTCGGCGCCGCGCTCGCCCGCCTGGGCTGCCCTCTCCAGGTCGCCGCGCTCGACGGTGGTCAGCGCGAACTCGGCGGCCACGAACAGGGCACAGGCCAGTGTGAGGAGGAGGGCCAGCAGAAGCAGCAGGACCTCGGTCACCGCGCCACCCCCGCTCCCTCGTGCTCGGGCAGCGGGGGCTGCGGGCGGGGTGTGGCGCGGCTGGTACTGGGAGGCTCACCCATTTGCGGGAGTCCGGCTCCTTCGCGGTTCGGCGTATCGGTACGGGTGTCATCACCCGCCCCTATGGTAAAGGACAAGCAAAGGGAACTGGTCAAGTCTTTTGACGGCCATCGAGGCAAGTCGGCCGGATGGCGGCCGTCCTCGGCCAACCGGTGGCCCGTGCGGGGCTGTTGCCGATCCGGGGCAGGGCGCCGGATCGCCGAGGGGGGCGCCGGGCGTCGGCCGCGTGGACGGGGCCTGTCGTCCGGGGGGACGATGGAGGCCTAAGCGCCTGCAGACAGTGACGGGCCCCGCTTCCACCAGTCCGGCGGAGCCCCGTGCGGCGCGGGCAGGCGGAAGGAGTGCCTGCGATGAGCGGAGCCGGATGGCCCGAGGCGCGCGTCGGCTGGGCGGGCGTCCGCGGCCCGGAGAGCGGGCCGACGCAGCCGAGCGGGCTGCTGGACCTCCTCGGCGTGGCGGCGGTACTGGTGGACGCCGGCGGGCGGGTCGTGCTGTGGAGTCCGCAGGCCGAGGAGCTGTACGGGTACGGCGCCGAGGAGGTGCTGGGAAAGTTCGCCGCACGCCTGCTGGTCGACGAAGAGCAGTGGGACTGGGTGATCAAGAAGTTCGCCGAGGTCATGGAGACCGGACGGAGCTGGAACGGTACGTTCCCCGTCCGGTGCAAGGACGGCAGCACGCGGCTGGTGGAGCTGCGCACCATGCGCCTGCTGAACGACCGCGGCGAGTTCTACGCCCTGGGGCTCGGCACCGACTCCCCCATGCTGCACGAGATCGAGTGGGACGCCGCCCTGTCCACCCGGCTGATCGCCCAGTCCCCCATCGGAATCGCGATCCTCGACACCGAACTGCGGTACGTGGCCATCAACCCCGCTCTGGAGCGGATGCACGGCATTCCCGCGGAGCAGCACCTCGGCCGCCCGTACCGCGAGATCATGCGCGACAAGAGGTTCGAGCCGGCCGAGTCCGCGATGCGGCAGGTCCTGCGGACGGGGGTTCCCCTGGTCGACCGGTCCACCGTCGTCGCCTCCACGCCGGCCGACCCGAAGGACAAGCGCGCCTGGTCGATCTCGCTGTACCGGCTGGAGGACGCACAGGGCCGTGTGCTGGGGGTGGCCGACCTGGTGGTGGACGTCACCGACCGGTACCAGTCGGCCAAGGAGGCCACCGAGACGCGGCGGCGCCTGGCCCTGATCGCCCACGGCACCGCCCGGATCGGCACCACCCTGGAGGTCGACCAGACGGCCCGTGAGCTGGCCGAGGTCACCGTGCCCGACTTCGCCGACCTGGCGGCCGTCGACGTGCTCGACTCCGCGATCGACGAGCACCGCCGGGCCACGAGCGAAGGCCCCGCGGCCTTCCGCGCTCTCGCGGTGAAGGCCGCCTACCCCACCGACGCCGTGGACGCCGCCGATCCGCCCGGGCAGATCGCCTGGTACGGCGCCGACCGTGTGGCCACCTGGTGCGTGCGCACCGGCCGGCCCGTCCTGATCCGCCACGCCGACGGCAACGACCTGACGCGCATCGCCCGCGACGAGACCGCCGCCACCCTGCTGGCCCGCGCCGGAGTCCACTCCTACCTGGCCGTCCCGCTCACCGCGCGCGGCCAGGTCCTCGGCTTCCTGGGCCTCGTCCGGGCCCGCGATCCACGGCCCTTCGACGAGGACGACCTCGCCATCGCGGCGGAGCTGGCCTCCCGTGCCGCGGTGTGCATCGACAACGCCCGTACGCACCAGAGCGTGCGCAACGCCGCGGAGACGCTGCAGCGCAGCCTGCTCCCGGACCACCCGCCCCGGCTCCCCGGCCTGCGGGTCGCCTCCCGCTATCTGCCCGCGCAGGCCGCCTACGAGATCGGCGGCGACTGGTACGACGTCCTCCCGCTGACCGGCGACCGGACCGCGCTGGTGGTGGGCGACGTCATGGGCAGCGGCATCGACGCCGCCGCCACGATGGGCCGGCTGCGCACCGCCACCGCCGCCTTCGCCGAGCTCGACCTCGACCCCGCCCAGGTCCTGCAGCACCTCGACACGCTCACCTCACGGCTGGAGCAGTACATCGCCACCTGCCTCTACGCCGCCTACGACCCCCACCGCGGCGAATGCCACATCGCCAACGCCGGCCACCTGCCTCCCGTGCTCGTCCGCCAGGGCCGGCACCCTCGGCTGCTCGACCTGCCCACCGGCACGCCACTCGGCGTCGGCGGGGTCCCCTTCGAGACCACGACCGTCGGCTTCGGCCCCGCCGACGAGCTGGTCCTGTACACCGACGGACTGGTCGAAACCCGCCGCCGCCCCCTCGACGAACGCCTCGACGCCCTCCTCCAGCTCGTCGACACGCCGGACCTCTCCCTGGAGGAAACCTGCGACCGGCTCCTCCACAGCCTCCGGCACCCCGACGACCCCGACGACGTCGCCCTGCTGATCGCACGGGCGCAGCCCCTGCGCTGACCTTCTCGACACATACCCCTAGGGGGTATACAGTCGAGGTCATGGACCACAGCGCTCACCACACCGGCACCGCCCACGACCAGATGGCGGCTCCTTGGGGGACCGCCGCGAAGGCGACGCTGCACTGCCTGACCGGCTGCGCCATCGGCGAGATCCTCGGCATGGTCATCGGCACGGCCCTGCTGTGGGGCAACGTGCCCACCATGATCCTGGCGATCGCGCTGGCGTTCCTCTTCGGCTACTCGTTCACGCTGTTCGCGGTGCGCCGGGCCGGCCTGGACCTCAAGTCCGCGATCAAGGTCGCGCTCGCCGCGGACACCGTCTCCATCGCCGTGATGGAACTGGTCGACAACGCCATCGTCGCCCTCACCCCGGGCGCCATGGACGCCGGCCTGTCCGACGGCCTGTTCTGGTCGGCCCTGCTGGGCGGCTTCGCGGTGGCCTTCCTGATCACCACTCCGGTGAACAAGTGGATGATCGGCCGCGGCAGGGGCCATGCGGTCGTCCACTCCTACCACTGAGGCAGGCCGGCAGCCGCGCCCTCAGCCCACGTGCGCGGCGAAGGCCGCGTACGCCCGGTCGTCGAAGAGCACGAAGCGCACTTCTTCCACGGCCGTCTCCGTGTTCGCCACCGTCTCCACCGCGATCCGTGCACCGTCGTCCAGCGGCCATCCGTAGACGCCGGTGGAGACGGCCGGGAAGGCCACCGTACGAGCGCCCAGCTCGTCGGCGACGCGCAGGGACTCCCGGTAGCAGGAGGCCAGCAGGCCGGAGCGGTCCTCCGTCGGGCTGTGGACCGGGCCCACCGTGTGGATCACCCACCGCGCGTCCAGCTCACCCGCGGTGGTGGCGACCGCCTGGCCCGTGGGCAGGCCCTTGCCGTACTTCGAGGCGCGGAGCCTGCGGCACTCCTGAAGGATCGCGGGCCCGCCGCGCCGGTGGATCGCGCCGTCCACGCCTCCCCCGCCGAGCAGCGAGGAGTTCGCCGCGTTGACGATCGCGTCCACGCGCTCGCGTGTGATGTCGCCCTGGACGAGCCTGATGCTGGTCATGTCTGCCTCAGCCTCCTCCAGACGGCCTTCGCCGCGTTGTGTCCGGACATGCCGTGCACGCCCGGCCCCGGCGGGGTGGCCGACGAGCAGATGAAGACGGCCGGGTGCGGTGTGGTGTACGGGAACAGGGACAGTTTGGGGCGCAGCAGGAGCTGGAGGCCGGAGACCGCGCCGGAGGCGATGTCTCCGCCGATGTAGTTGGCGTTGCGGGCGGCGATCTCGGGCGGGCCCGCGGTCGCACGGGCCAGGACGCGATCGCGGAAACCGGGGGCGAAGCGCTCCAGTTGGCGTTCGATGGCGTCGGTGAGGTCGCCGGTCCAGCCGCTCGGGACGTGGCCGTACGCCCAGAAGACGTGCTTGCCGGCCGGGGCCCGGGTGGGGTCGACCAGACTGGGCTGCACGGTGATCATGAAGGGTTTGTCGGGCGCGCGGCCCTCGCGGGAGGCGGCGCGCAGGGCGGTGCCGATCTCCGCGCTGCTCGCGCCGATCTGCACGGTGCCCGCGACGCGGGCCTCCCGCGCGGTCCACGGCACCGGACCGTCCAGGGCGTAGTCGATCTTGAAGACGCCGGGGCCGTAGCGATAGCCCTCGTAGTACCGGCCGAAGCCGGCGATCCGGGCGAGGGCGGTGGGCGAGGTATCGAAGACATACGCACGCGCGGGCGGCAGGTCGTCGAGGCGTTTGACCTCGTAGTCGGTGTGGACCGTGCCGCCCAGGTCCTTGAGGTGGGCGGCGAGGGCGTCGGAGATCGACTGGGAGCCGCCGCGGGCGACGGGCCAGCCGCGGGCGTGGGCGGCGAGGGCGAACACCAGGCCGATGGCGCCGGTGGCGAAACCGCCGAGCGGGGCCATGACGTGGGCGACGAGGCCGGAGAACAGTGCCTTGGCCTTCTCGTCGCGGAAGCGGCGCATCAGCCAGGTCGACGGGGGCAGGCCGACGAGGCCGAAGCGGGCGAGGGTCACCGGGTCACGGGGCAGCGCGGTCAGCGGCAGGGACATGAAGTCACGGGCCAGCGTGTCCCACTGAGGCAGGAACGGCTCGACCAGCCTGCGGTACCGGCCCGCGTCGCGTGGTCCGAACGAGGCGGCCGTCTCGCCGACCGACCTCGCCAGCACCGCGGCCGAGCCGTCCGGGAACGGGTGCGCCATGGGCAGCTCGGCGTGCAGCCACTGAAGGCCGTAGCGCTCCAGGGGCAGGGCGCGGAAGGCGGGTGAGTTGATGCCGAGCGGATGCGCCGCGGAGCACGGGTCGTGCCGGAAGCCGGGCAGGGTGAGCTCTTCGGTGCGGGCTCCCCCGCCCACGGTGTCACGCGCCTCGAATATGGCGACGGAGAAGCCGCGGCGGGCCAGCTCCACGGCAGCGGTCAGTCCGTTCGGCCCCGCACCCACCACGACCGCATCGAGCATCGACGGCACCTTCGGACCCCTTCGTCAGCCGACGGCCACTGAGGATCAGGATATGCCGGAGGACTGACAATCTCCGGTCGAGGGGGCGCCCCCGCGATCAGACTGCCCCGCCCGCGAGCAGACCGGCCACCCGTCGGGCCGTGGCCGCGTCGCGGGCCGCGGTGAAGGGGAGGTCGTTGCCGCCCGTGATACGGAAGGGCTCACCCGCGCGGGTCAGGTGGGTGCCGCCCGCCTCCTCGACGAGCAGCACGCCCGCGGCGTGATCCCACGCTGCTTCCCAGGAGAACGCCACGGCGTCCAACTCGCCGCGGGCGACGGCGAGATACTCCAGACCGGCCGAGCCGCAGGGGCGCGGTGCCACGCCCGGCGTCCACAGGCCGAGGAGAGCGCGCTTCTCCTCGTCGGTCGTGTAGTCCGGGTGGGAGGCGGCGATCCGCAGGTCCCGGCCGGGCTCCGGCGGGCCGGCGTGGAGCCGCTCGCCGTCGAGGTGGGCGCCCTGACCCCGCACGGCCGTGGCGAGTTGGTCGAGGGCCGGCGCGTAGGTCCAGGAGGCCAACAGGACTCCGCGGCGCGCCAGCGCGACCAGGGTGCAGAACCCGGACTCGCCGCGCACGAACTGCCGTGTCCCGTCGACGGGATCGACGATCCAGACCGGGGCCTCGCCCCGTATCGCCTCGTACGACGCCGGGTTGGCGTGCACCGCCTCCTCGCCGACCACCACGGAGCCGGGCAGGAGGGAACCGAGCGCGTCGGTGAGCTGCAGTTCGGCCTTGCGGTCGGCGTCCGTCACCAGGTCGTGCGGGCCCGCCTTCTGGTCGACCTCGTGCTCGGCGAGCTGCCGCCAGCGCGGCATGATCTCGGTCGCGGCCGCCTTGCGGACCGCCTCCTCCACGTCGGCCGAGCGCTGGGCGAGAAACTCGTCGATGGTCTCGCTGTCTTCGATCATGACTCCATGAGAGCACGCGCCACTGACAATCCCCACCCGTCCGGTGCACTCCGGGTGGAATCGCCATGAACATGAGGGCGCACGGTCACCGTCCGACCGCGTACCCCTGCATCCCCCGCGGATTGGCCGCCGCCGACAGCACCCCCGTCTCCGGATCCCGCGCGACCGCGCACAGCCGCCCCTCCGACCAGGGGCCGCCGACCGTCACCTCATGGCCACGGCGCCGCAGCTCCTCGACGACGGCCGGGTCCGTGCGGGACTCCACGGTGACGCTGCCCGGCCGCATGCCGCGCGGGAAGAAGGAACCGGGGAAGCTGTCGTTGTGCCAGTTCGGGGCGTCGACGGCGCCCTGGAGGTCGAGGCCGCCGCGCACCGGGGAGCGCAGTGCCACGGCCAGGAAGAAGTGCAGCTGCCACTGGTCCTGCTGGTCTCCGCCGGGGGTGCCGAACGCCATGACGGGCACGCCGTCCCGCAGGGCGATCGAGGGCGTCAGGGTGGTGCGCGGTCGACGGCCCGGCGTCAGCGAGTTCGGCAGGCCCTCCTCCAGCCAGGTCATCTGCAGCCGGGTGCCGAGCGGGAAGCCCAGTTCGGGCACGACGGGGTTGGACTGCAGCCAGCCGCCGCTGGGCGTGGCCGCGATCATGTTGCCCCAGCGGTCCACGACGTCGAGGTGGCAGGTGTCCCCGCGCGTGCTCCCGTCGGCGGCAGTGCCCAATGCGTCTGGTTCGCCCGGCACCGGCGAGGCCGGGCTCTTGGCGACCGTCGGCTCGCCGATGCCCAGCGCGTCGAAGCCGGGTCCCTCGACCGCCGCCACGCGCGCGTGGGCGCACAGCCTCGGAGTGCGCCCACCGGGGCTGCCGGGCCGCAGCTCGAAGGACGCCTTGTCACCGACGAGATGGCGCCGCTCCGCGTTGTACCGGGCCGACAGCAGGTCGCCGAGCGGCACCTCGGCCGCGTCCCCGTACCAGGCCTCCCGGTCGGCCATGGCGAGCTTGCAGCCCTCGATCAGCAGGTGGACGTAGTCGGCGGATCCGTACCGGGGCAGTTCGGGCGGGAGCAGCGCGAGTTGCTGGAGGAGGACCGGTCCCTGGCTCCAGGGGCCGGCCTTGCACACGGTCCAGCCGTTCCAGTCGTATGTCACGGGCGTCTCGTACGTCGCGGACCAGCCGGCGAGGTCGGCGGCCGTGAGGGTGCCGCTGTGGCGCTCGCCGCTGGTGTCCAGGGTGGGCCGCTGGGCCTGCCGTACCAGGGCGTCGGCGATGAATCCGGTGCGCCACACCTCGCGGGCCGCCTCGATCCGCGCCTCCCGGTCGCCCGCCCCGGCGGTCTCGGCGAGCAGCCGCTTCCAGGTGGCGGCGAGCGCGGGGTTGCGGAAGAGTTCGCCGGGCCGTGGAGGCCGCCCGCCGGGCAGGTAGATCTCCGCCGACGAGGTCCACTCCGTCTCGAACAGCTCCCGTACGGTCGCGACGGTCTCGCCGACGCGCTCCACGGGCGCGTGCCCGTGTTCGGCGTACCCGATGGCGTACTTCAGCACGTCGTCGAGGGACTTGGTGCCGTGGTCGCGCAGCAGCAGCATCCAGGCGTCGAAGGCGCCGGGGACGGCCGCGGCGAGCGGGCCGGTACCGGGTACGAGCTCCAGACCCAGTCCCCTGTAGTGCGCGACCGTCGCCCCCGTGGGTGCGACGCCCTGTCCGCACAGCACCCGCACGTCACCGCCCGCCGGGGCGAGCAGGATCGGCACCTCGCCGCCGGGCCCGTTGAGGTGCGGCTCGACGACGTGCAGGACGAACGCGCCCGCCACGGCCGCGTCGTAGGCGTTGCCGCCGTCCTCCAGGACGGCCATCGCCGACTGTGAGGCCAGCCAGTGGGTGGAGGACACCATGCCGAAGGTGCCCTGGAGGGTGGGGCGGGTGGTGAACATGGGCGTCTCACCTCGCTGTTTGTGCCCATCGGTCCTTCTGATCGGCGCTCGGGAACCGGCCTGGGGAGTTTTTGGGGAGTTCGAGTCAGGACCCGCGTTCCCCTGATCACCAAGCAGGCTACCGATCGGCCTGTGCCCCTGAACAAGAGAAGGCCACCGCGCAAGTTCCCCTGGTGAACCGGTGGTTCGACCCGAGGAGCGCGCGATGGCCTTGTCCCGGTCCGTCAGCCGGTCAGGAACCAGAGCTGGGATGCGGTTGCGCGTCCGCCCGGCATCTCCCGTAGCGGCGCAACGTTGTCGTCGCCGTAGGTGGCGGTCACCGCGAGGTCCTCATTGAGGTAGGGCACCAGGGCCCAGGCATCACCGTCGACGGTGGGCCGCAGCCGCCACCACTGAGCCTTCTTCGTGGACTGGCACGGGGCCAGGTAGACGTAGGTGCCGGCGTCGCCTCGTACCTCCGCGCAGTTACCGGTGGTCGTGATCGTCCACTCGTAGACGGTCTCGCCCTGCGCTGTCCGGGTCGGGGTGAACCGGAACGTGCGCGGGAACGGGTGGTCGGCCCGGTAGTACACCTGCAGGTAGGTGTTGTTGCCGCCTGCGGCGTCGTCCGGGATGAGGTAGTTGGTGTGGGCCACGCTGGTGATCACCACGGGCCCCGAGGGAGCAACGGGGGCGGCGGGCGCCGCCTGGGCGGGAGTGCTGAGCGCGAGCCCGATCAGCGCCGCGAGCGCGGCACAGAGGGCAAGGATGCGCTGTCCAACGAGGTTGTGCTGTCGAATCGGCAGGGTCATGGAGAGTTCGCCCTTCCTTTTGAATGCCACGGGATTTCGCCTGTGGCATCTGCGATTCAACCGCGACTGTCTCCTGTTGGGGATCACTCAGGCGGGTGAAGGCAGGGCCCCTGACGTGCAGAAACGACCCTTCTCAAGGATGGGCTTCACAGATCCCGGGGACCGGGTCAGGCCGTCGCCCCAGTCCGCGACCCGCACGGCGGCATCACCGGCGGGACGTCCTGCCCAGGGGCGATCGGCGATCCACGTCATCCGTCCTCGGCGTCCTCGGCCTCCCAGCGCAGCAGGTCGCCCGGCTGGCACTCGAGCACCTCGCAGAGGGCGTCGAGCGTCGCGAAGCGCACCGCCTTGGCGCGGCCGTTCTTGAGCACCGCCAGATTGGCGGGCGTGATCCCTACGCGGTCCGCGAGCTCGCCCACGGACATCTTCCGCCGGGCCAGCATCACGTCGATGTCGACGGCGATCGGCATCAGATCACCTCGTCCAACTCGGCCTGCATCCGCGCCGCTTCGACATCGCGCGCGACGGCCTGGGCGAGCAGCATCCGCAGTACGAGCACGATGAGCGCGACCCCCAGGACGGCCACGCCGATCCCGCCCATGATGACGGTGACGCCCGGGTCGTCCCGCTGGCCCGGCGCGTTGATGATCGTGACCGCGAACCACAGGACAGCAGCCGCCACGATCGCGCCGATCACGCCGTCCACATACCGGAAGGCGGCGTGGGAGAACACGGTTCCGCGTCGCACCATCGTCACCAGCCGCCATACGCAGACCACGGCGACCTGGACCGACACCATGCCCAGGATCGTGATCACGCGCAGTGGGGTCAGCGGGAGCGACCCGTCCTCCGGGTCGGTGGCCAACGCCCACACCATCATTGCCTGCACGAACACCGTGCCGGCGAGCACCACCGCGAGCACGGCGCGCAGCGCACGCACTGTCAGCTTTCCCACGACCCACCCTCTATCGACGCTCTCCTATCGAATTGCGATGGGAATCTATCGAATGTCGATAGGTGCGGCAAGAGGCACGAGGTGAGGCGCAACAGGCCGCAGTCACCGCACATGCACGGAGCGAGTTCACCCTTCCGCACCGCAAGGATGCATGTGACACTGTCATACCGTCCGCTGTGCGGACCTCTCCGCACACCGTCCCCCACGAAAAGTGCGCCGTGCGTTCCCTTCCCCTGCCGCTCGCCCTGACCGCACGTCTGTCCCCGGTGGCCGTGCTCGCCGTCGCGGGCTGGGCGCTGTCGTCAGGCCCGTTCGCCGCGACGCCGGCCGTCGAGCACAAGGCGGAGCAGCAGCCGGACACCCAGTCCGCGTCCGCCCCCGCGACCTCGGCGGCGTCGAAGACGTACGCCTCCTCCCCCGCGCCGTGCACCAGCCTGGCGAAGAAGACGATCAAGTCGCTCGTGCCGGGCGCCAAGACCGCCGGGAAGGAGATCCCGTCGACGGACCGCAGCGTGCGCCGCACCTGCTCGTGGAACGCGTTGGAGGGCTACGACTACCGCTGGCTGGACGTCTCCTACGAGATCATGGAGACGGACGAGGCGGCCGAGAAGGCCTATCGGCAACGCGTCGAGGAGAAGAGCGGCGGAGGCCCGGTCCCCGGCGTCGGCGACGCGGGCTACTCCGTCGTGAACCTCACCACCGAGGACAAGCAGCAGACACGCGAGGGCGTGGTCGTGGTCCGCGCGTCCAACGCGCTGGTGGTCGTCACCTACAACGGCAGCGACTTCGAGACGAAGAAGGCACCCGGTACGGACGTGATCAACAAGGGGGCCATCAAGGCGGCGAAGGAAGCGGTGGCCTCGCTGGAGGACGGTCAGCAGGGCTGACCGTCCTCCAGCGGACGCGTCAGACGGCGGCCCTCCTCGGGGGCAGCGCCAGCATCAGCACCAGGTACAGCACCATCGAGGTGCCGAGGCCCACAGCCCAGCCGTAGTCGGCCAGGCCGGCCAGCGCGGGGATCGGCCGGCCGTCGATCAGCGGCTTGAAGTCGGCACCGCCGACCGCCAGGACACCGCCGGTCGCGAAGGCGACGACGGCCCGCCAGTTCCAGCCGCCCTCGTACCAGTAACGGCCGCCCGTGCGGTACAGGTCGACGAGGTCGAGCCGGGCGCGGCGCAGCAGCCAGTAGTCGGCGATGAGGATGCCGGCGACCGTGCCGAGCAGACCGCCGACCAGCCCGAGCCAGGTGAAGATATAGCCCTGCGGGTCGGAGTAGAGCTTCCAGGGGAAGATGAGCACCCCGAGTACGCAGGTGGCGAGCGCACCCGCCCGGAAACTGATCTTCCGCGGCGCGATGTTGGAGAAGTCGAAGGCCGGGGAGACCAGGTTGGCCGCGACGTTCACGGACAGGGTCGCCACCAGGACCGTGACCAGGGCGAACAGCAGGCCCACGACGTTGTCCGTCTTGGCGGCCAGCTGCACCGGGTCCCAGATCGCCTCCCCGTACACCGCCTGCGAACCCGAGGTGACCATCACGGACAGGAACGCGAACAGCGTCATGGTCGTCGGCAGACCGAGCGCCTGACCCCACGTCTGCGCCTTCTGACTCTTGCCGTACCGCGTGAAGTCCGGGATGTTCAGCGACAAAGTGGACCAAAAGCCGATCATGCCCATGAGTGCGGGCGCGAACAGCTTCCAGAAGTCCGCGCCCCAGCCGAGCTTGGACGGCTGGTCGAACAGCGGGCCGAAACCGCCCGCCTTGCCGCTCATCCACCACAGCATGACGAACGCGCCGACGAGCACGAAGGGCGCCGCCCAGTTCTCGAAGCGGCGGATCGTCTCCATGCCCCGGTAGATGATGACGACCTGGAGCGCCCAGAAGATCGCGAACGACAGCCACATGGTCCAGGCGTAGCCGCCGAACTTCGCGGCGTTCGCCCAGCTGTCGCCGATGAGCTTGCCGGCGAGGAAGTAGATCGCCTCACCGCCGATCCAGGTCTGGATGCCGAACCAGCCGCACGCGACCAACGCCCGTACGACCGCGGGCAGGTTGGCACCGCGGATGCCGAAGGAGGCCCGGGCGAAGACCGGGAAGGGGATGCCGTACTTCGGTCCCGCGTGCCCGGTGAGCAGCATCGGCACCAGCACGATCACATTGGCCAGGGCGATGGTGAACACCGCCTGTTTCCAGTCCATGCCGACGGCGATCAGACCGGAGGCCAGGGTCCAGGAGGCCGTGTTGTGGGCCATGCCGACCCACAGCGCGGAGAAGTTGTACGTGGTCCAGGTGCGCCTTTCGACGGGGACCGGCAGCAGGTCCTCGTTGGCGTACGGACCGCTCGGCAGCGGGGAGCCCTGGGCGATCTCCACGCGCCCGTCGGGGAGGGTGACTTGGGCGGACGGCGGTATCGCCGTGGGAGCGGTGTCGGTCATGGGCAGGCCAATCAATGCGGTGGGTCGGGAAAGGCCGTGCGGGCCGATGGGGGGTGCGCGGATGCGCCCTGGCCCCCTCCCCGGGCCCGGGGAGGGGGAGATCGGAGGAACCAACGGGGACGGGTTCAGCCGTTGACGGCCGGGATCACCTGCGATCCGTACGCGTCGATGACGGCTTCCTGTGCGTCGTGCATGTCGTAGACGGCGAACTGGTCGACGCCCAGCTCTCGCAGGGCGTTCAGCTTCTCCACGTGCTTCTCGACCGGCCCGATGACGCAGAACCGGTCCACGATCTCGTCGGGCACGAACTGGGTGTCGGGATTTCCGCTGCGCCCGTGGTGGGAGTAGTCGTAGCCCTCGCGTGCCTTGATGTAGTCGGTGAGCTCCTCCGGTACGGCGCCCGTGTGCTCGCCGTACTTGGCGACCAGGTCGGCCACGTGGTTGCCGACCATCCCGCCGAACCACCGGCACTGCTCGCGCGCGTGGGCCAGCGCCTCGGGCGAGTCGTCATCGGTGACGTACGCCGGGGCGGCCACGCAGATCTTCACCTCGTCAGGGTCACGGCCGGCCGCCACCGCCGCGTCCTTCACCGCCTTGACCATGTACTCGGTCAGATACAGGTCGGCGAGCTGGAGGATGAACCCGTCGGCCTCCTCGCCGGTCATCTTCAGGGCCTTGGGGCCGTACGCGGCCATCCAGACGGGGAGTTCGGCGCCGGGCCGGATCCACGGGAACCGGACGACCGTGCCTCCGCCCAGGTCGGCCTCCTCGCCGCTGCCCAGGGCCCGGATGACCTTCATGGCCTCGCTGATGCGGGCCAAGGTGTTGGGCTTGCGGCCGGCGACGCGCATGGCGGAGTCGCCGCGGCCGATGCCGCAGATCGTGCGGTTGCCGAACATGTCGTTGAGGGTGGCGAAGGTGGAGGCGGTGACCTCCCAGGTGCGGGTGCCCGGGTTGGTCACCATCGGGCCGACCTTCAGTTTCGTGGTGTTCGCGAGGATCTGGCTGTAGATCACAAACGGCTCCTGCCACAGCACGGCGGAGTCGAAGGTCCAGCCGTGGGTGAAGCCGTTGCGTTCGGCCCGCTTCATCAGGCTGACGACACGGGAGGCCGGCGGGTCGGTCTGCAGGACGAGTCCGAAGTCCATCTGCGCCACTCCTAGTTGAGGTACTGACAGGTGGAGCGCGGGGTGTAGACGCCGTGACCCTTGCGTCCCGTGTACTCCCGCTCGGTGATGACCGGCTCGCCGCGGGAGAGCACCGTCTCGACACGGCCGGTGACCCGCTTGCCCTCGTACGCCGAGTAGTCGACGTTCATGTGGTGCGTCTCGGCGGACATGACCTGCTCGGCGTTCGGGTCGTAGAGGACGACGTCGGCGTCGGCGCCGGGGGCGATGGTGCCCTTCTTCGGGTACAGGCCGAACATCCGGGCCGGGGTGGCGCAGGCGATCTCGATCCAGCGGCGGCGGGAGATGTGCCCGTCGAGGACGGCCTGGTGCAGCAGGTCCATGCGGTTCTCGACGCCCGGAAGGCCGTTGGGGATCTTGGAGAAGTCACCGCGGCCCAGCTCCTTCTGGCCGACGAAGCAGAAGGGGCAGTGGTCGGTGGAGACGACCTGCAGGTCGTTCGTCCTCAGTCCCTTCCACAGCTGGGCCTGGTGCTCGCGGGGCCTCAGCGGCGTGCTGCACACGTACTTCGCGCCCCCGAAGTCCGGTTCCGCGAGGTTGTCGGTCGACAGGAACAGGTACTGCGGGCAGGTCTCCCCGAAGACGTTGAGCCCCTCGTCGCGCGCCCGGGCCAGTTCGGCGACCGCCTCCATCGCCGAGACGTGCACGACGTACAGGGGCGCCCCCGCGACCTGGGCGAGCTTGATGGCGCGGTGGGTGGCCTCGGCCTCGAGGAGAGCCTTCCGCACTTCCCCGTGGTACCGGGGATCCGTCTCTCCCCGGGCCAGCGCCTGTTCCACCAGCACGTCGATCGCGATGCCGTTCTCGGCGTGCATCATGATCAGCCCGCCGTTCTCGGCGGAGCGCTGCATCGCGCGCAGGATCTGGCCGTCGTCGCTGTAGAAGACGCCGGGGTAGGCCATGAACTGCTTGAAGGAGGTGACGCCCTCCTCGACCAGCAGGTCCATCTCCTTCAGCGTCTCCTGGTTCACATCGGAGACGATCATGTGGAAGCCGTAGTCGATGGCGCAGTTGCCCTCGGCCTTGGCGTGCCAGGCGTCCAGGCCCTCACGCAGGGAGTGGCCGACGCTCTGCACCGCGAAGTCGACGATCGTGGTGGTGCCGCCCCAGGCGGCGGCCCGGGTGCCGGTCTCGAAGGTGTCGGAGGCGAAGGTGCCGCCGAACGGCAGCTCCATGTGGGTGTGGACATCGACCCCGCCCGGGATCACGTACTTCCCGGTCGCGTCGATGACCCTCTCCGCCGTGAAGGCCCCGGCGGCCGGGGTGCCGGACGCGGCGAGGGCGGCGATACGGCCGTCCTCGATCAGGACGTCGGCGTGGATCTCGTCGGACGCGGTGATGACGAGGCCACCGCGGATGACGGTACGGCTGCTCATGCTGCTCCCTCTCCCTGTCCTGCCGTGGTCGGTGCGGATGACGTACGGGCCGGCCCGGCGCCCGCCGGGGGAGCGGTGGGCGCCGGGACGACCGTCAGGGGGCGGTCAGCGGCGTGTACGCACCCGGCGCGCGGTCGCGGTAGAACTGCCAGCGGTCGCGGACCTCGCGCAGCTTGGCCATGTCCAGGTCGCGCACGACGAGTTCGGTCTCCTTGTCGCCGGCCACCTCCCCGACGAACTGGGCCTCCGGGTCCACGAAGTACGAGGTGCCGTAGAAGTCGTTGTCGCCGTACTCCTCCACCCCGACCCGGTTGATCGCGCCCACGAAGTACTCGTTGGCGACGGCCGCCGCCGGCTGCTCCAGCTGCCACAGGTAGCCGGACAGGCCGCGCGAGGTGGCCGACGGATTGAAGACGATCTCGGCACCCGCGAGGCCGAGCGCCCGCCAGCCCTCCGGGAAGTGGCGGTCGTAGCAGATGTAGACGCCGATCTTCCCGGCCTTGGTGTCGAAGACCGGCCAGCCGCTGTTGCCCGGGCGGAAGTAGAACTTCTCCCAGAAGCCCCTGACCTGCGGGATGTGGGTCTTGCGGTACTTGCCGAGGTAGGAACCGTCCGCGTCGATCACGGCGGCGGTGTTGTAGAGGACGCCGGGCTGTTCCTCCTCGTACATCGGCAGCACCAGGACGATGCCGTGTTCCTTCGCGAGTGCCTGGAAGCGCTGGACGATGGGGCCCTCGGGGATCTGCTCGGCGTACTCGTAGAAGGCCGGGTCCTGGACCTGGCAGAAGTACGGTCCGTAGAACAGCTCCTGGAAGCACAGGACCTGGGCACCCTGGGCCGCCGCGTCCCGGACCGCCTGCTCGTGTACCTGGATCATGGATTCCTTGTCGCCGGTCCAGGCGGTCTGGAAGACGGCGGCACGGATCACTCTGCTCATCGGGACCTCCGGTCGCTCGGTGTGCGCTGAGCGTAGGAAGTCCGGATGGCCGGTATGAGGTGCACGGTGTCACGTCTGCGGTGGTGCCGCGTGTCACGGTGTCACCCTCGAAGCGCCCCATGTTTCACCGCCGTTTTCCCAGGTCGCCGCGTGTTTCACCGCTGTTGCGCGTCGTGCGCGAGAAGTGCGATGTGCACGGAGGCGGCCTGCTCGAAGTCGTCGAGGTCCACGCCGAGCCGGGCCTGTATCGCCTCCAGGCGGCGGTAGAGCGCGGGCCGGGAGACGTGGTGGAGCTGGGCGGTGCGGGACTTGTTGCGTCCGGTCGCGAGGTAGGTCCGCAGGACGGCGAGCAGGGCCGCCGCCTCGTCGTCCCGCCCGCACAGCAGCCCGTCCAGCTCCCGCTCCGCGAAGGACTGCACGTGGGGGTCGTCGCGCAGCAGCCGTATCAGGCCGCGCAGGTGGACGTCCCTGAGGCGGACGACGGCCGGGAGGTCGAGGGCGTCCGAGGAGTCGGCGACGGCGTCCGCCACGTGCTGTGCCTCGCGCAGGCCGGCCGGTACCTCGTCCCAGGCGGTGCGCGCGTCGGCCGCCGCCACCACGGTCTTCGTCGCCCCGGACTCCGAGCGCAGCCGGGCCGCGAAGTGGGCGGTGAGCGCCTCGGCGTCCTGGTCGCGGGCGAGGCTGAGCAGGACGGCGGTGGCTCCGTCGGCCAGTTCGGCGACGATCCCGGACAGTCCCAGCAGGCGCAGGACCCGGTCGAGCCGGGCCGGTTCGCCGTGCCGGACGACCAGCGGGACGAAGCTGCGCCGGCCCACCGGCAGTCCGGCCGCGCGCGCCCGGGGCAGCAGCTGCCGTACCGGTACGACGCCGCTGACCAGGTCGGTGAGCAGGCTCTGCGCGGACTGCTCCTCCCAGGAGCACGCCGCGTTGCCGCTGAGCATGCGGTGCAGGACGAGGGCCTCGGCGGCGCGGTCGGCGAGCAGCCGCCCGGTGGCGGTGTCGCCGCGGTAGCCGCACAGCACGATCCGGCCCCATCGCTCCCCGCGCCCGGTCAGTTCGGCGCGGATCCAGCCGTCGCCCTCGCTGCCGCCGGCCTGCCGGGCGATGCGCTCCCAGTCGCGCAGCACGTCGTCGACCGCGGGCCGCTCCCCTGCCGTGGCGAGGACGCGGTGGGCGAGGTTGGTGACGACGACGGGGCAGCCGCTGTGCCGGGCCACCTCGTCGAGCAGGCGTTGCAGCGGGGCGCCCGCGGTGATGAGGCCGGTGAGCTCGGTGCGGACGGCCTCGGAGAGGCTGACGGCGGCGAACTTGCGCCGCACCAGCCGGGACTGGACCTCCTCGGTCAGCTGGGCGAAGGGGAAGGGCCGGTGCAGGACGACCATCGGCAGCCCGCACCGCTCCGCCGCCCGGCGCATCACGTCGGGCGGGGCCGGGAAGGCGCGGCCGAGGCCGAGGACGACCGCCGCGGCCTCCGCCCGGTACAGGGACTGGATGTACTCGGCCTGTTTCTCCTCGTCACCGGCGAGCAGTACACCGGTGGTGAGGACCATCTCGCCGCCGCTGAGCATCACGCCGACGTCGGCGGCCTCGGCGACGTGCACCCAGCGCACGGGCCGGTCGAGCTGGCTCGCGCCGGCCACCACCTCGGGATCCCCGGCGAGGACCCGCTCCAGCGTGAGGACCTGGCGGACCGACAGGGCCGGTTCCAGGGGCTCCCAGGTGGTGGTCATGGCGCATTCCCCTTTTTTTGCCGTTCGCCTCCGGGGCGCTGCTACAGGATGCTTCTCAGAGCGCTCTCGAGGATCGCGGCGCCCTCCTCGGCCTCCGCGACGGTGAGGGACAGCGGCGGCGCGATGCGCAGCGCGCTGGTGTTGTGCCCGCCGCCCTTGCCGATGAGCAGCCCGCCCGCGCGGGCCGCCTCCAGCACGGCGGCCGCGGCCTGTGGATCGGCCTCGTCGGTGCCGGGCCTGGTCAGCTCGACGCCGATCATCAGTCCACGGCCCCGCACCTCCCGTACGGCCGGCACCTGCGCGGCGACGCCCCGCAGCCGCTCGATGAGCATCCCGCCGACCCGCCGGGCGTTGCCCTGGAGGTCGTGCTCCAGCAGGTAGGTGAGGTTGGCGAGGCCGGCCGCCATGGTGATCTGCGTGCCGCCGAAGGTGGAGATGCTGTTGGAGTCGATGCAGTTCATGATCTCGGCGCGGGCGACGACCCCGCCGATGGACATGCCGTTGCCGATGCCCTTGGCGAAGGTCATGATGTCCGGCGGTCCGCTCTGCCCGTGCGCCTGCCAGCCCCAGAAGTGGTCGCCGGTACGGCCCCAGCCGGTCTGCACCTCGTCGGCGATCCACAGGATGCCGCGCTCGTTCAGCACCTCGCGGAAGGCGGCGTACAGGCCGTCCGGCGGCGAGGTGAAGCCGCCGACGCCCTGGATGGGCTCGGCGATCAGCGCGGCCGGGGGGCGGGTGTGGCCGAGCAGGTCCTTGAGGTCGTCGACGCAGGCCGCGACGAAGTCCTCGTCGCTCAGCGCGGCGTACGGGCCGCGGGTGCGCACGCCGCCGTGGACGTACAGCGTCTGCAGCGGGGACAGGGACGTGGGCGACCAGCCGCGGTTGCCGGTGATGCCGACGGCGCTGAAGGAGCGGCCGTGGTAGCTGTTGCGCATCGCCAGGATGGTGTTGCTCTGGCGGTACGTCGTCGCCAGCAGCAGGGCCGTGTCGTTGGCCTCCGTGCCGGAGGTAGTGAAGAAGACCCGGGCGTCCGGGATGCCGGACACCTGGGCGATGCGCTCGGCGAGTTCGACCATCGGCCGGTTGAGGTAGAGCGTCGAGGAGTGGATGATCCGCCCGGCCTGCTCGCTGACCGCCTTGGTCACCTCGGGCAGGGCGTGCGCGGTCATCGTGGTGAGGATGCCGCCGAAGAAGTCGAGGTAGCGGTTGCCGTCGGCGTCCCAGACGTGCCGGCCCTCGCCGTGCGTGATCTCGATGGGCTCCTCGTAGTAGAGGGCGAGCCAGTCCGGGAGGACGGCCCGGTGGCGCCACAACAGGTCCTTGGTCACGGCTGCACCAGCCCTTCGTACGCGTCGGGGCGGCGGTCGCGGTAGAACGCCCACTGCTGCCGCACTTCTTCGATGAGGTCGAAGTCCAGGTCGCGGACCACGAGCTCCTCCTTGGTGTCACTGGCGACCTCGCCGACGAACTGTCCGCGCGGGTCGACGAAGTACGAGGTCCCGTAGAAGTCGTTGTCGCCGTACTCCTCCTGGCCCACGCGGTTGATCGCGGCGACGAAGTACTCGTTGGCGACGGCCGCCGCCGGCTGCTCCAGCCGCCACAGGTGGCCCGACAGGCCCCGGTGCGTGGCGGACGGGTTGTAGACCAGCTGGGCGCCGTTCAGACCGAGCTGCCGCCAGCCCTCCGGGAAATGACGGTCGTAGCAGATGTAGACGCCGACCTTGCCCACGGCGGTGTCGAAGACGGGCCAGCCGAGGTTGCCGGGTTTGAAGTAGTACTTCTCCCAGAAGCCTCTGACCTGCGGGATGTGGTGTTTTCTGTACTTGCCGAGGTAGGTGCCGTCGGCGTCGATCACGGCCGCGGTGTTGTAGTAGAAGCCCGACTGTTCGACCTCGAACACCGGCACGACGATCACCATGCCGGTCTCGCGCGCCAGCTCCCGCATACGGCGCACGGTGGGCCCGTCGGGGACCGGCTCGGCCCAGCGGTAGTGCTCCGGCTCCTGGACCTGGCAGAAGTAGGGGCTGTTGAAGACCTCCTGGAAGCCGATGACCTTCGCACCCTGCCGGGCCGCCTCGCGGGCGTGCTCCTCGTGTTTCGCCACCATGGACTCCGTGTCGCCGGTCCAGGTGGCCTGGACCAGTGCGGCACGTACGACGTCGGCCATGAGCTGCTCCTTCGACGGGACGTCAGAGCCTCTACGCCCGTAGACGCGGGTCGTAGAGGGATGAACGTAAGCCTCCGGGACAGGCTTGCCAAGACCATCGTCGCTTACCCGTGAAGTCGGTGGCGTTTCTGACTCCTGTGGGTGAGTGGTACGGGGCGGGTGTGAGGAGGTCAGGGGTGGTGTCAGGCCGGGAAGCCGGCGACGCGGAGGGCGTGCACGAGGTCCCAGTGCCGCTCGTCCGAGACGCCCCGGGCGGCCTCCAGCAGCAGGGGCACGAGCGCCTGTGGATCGGGTGCCACGCTGCGGGCGGCCTCCTCCGGGGTGCGGACGCGGACGTACGCGTCGAGGAGCACGCGCACCTCGCGGTGACGGCCCTCGGCGACCAGCCCGAGCACGGACTGTCCGATCTCGGCGGCGGGCCGGATGACGCCCTGCCGCAGGATCTGCTGGCCGTCCTCGGTGCGGCCCGCCTCGACCAGCGCGTCCGCGGCGGCGACCAGCCGGCCGGCGGGCAGCGAGGCGGCCTCCCACAGCAGGGTCGCCCAGTCGGCTCCCAGCCCGGCGCTCTGCATCCCGGCGGCGAGCAGCGGGAAGCGGGAGGCGGGCCAGTAGGCGATCTCGACCAGCAGCGCGTGCGCCTCACCGGTGCGTCCCTCGCTCCGCAGCCGCGTCAGCGTCTCGACGGTCCGGCCGACCTCGCGCCAGTCCTCCGCGTCGAGCACCTCGGCCTGCGAGGCCCCCTGCTCCACGGCTTCCGCCGCCCCGGCGAACCGGGCTCCGCGCGGGGTACGGCGGGTGGTGGGCGCCGACGTGGGCGGGGCCGGTGCGGCGGTCGGCGGTACGACGACGGGGGCGGCCTCCTCCTCGGCCATCCCGGCGAAGCGGGCGCTGCCGCGTCGGCGTTTGCGCTGCTTGGGGGCGGGTTGCTGCGCTGCGGGGGGCTGGGGGTCCAGGGGCGCGGGCTGGGCGTTGCCGTACTCGCCGGGCGCGCTCCCGGTGGGGGCCGGGTGCCCGTGGCGGGGGTCGTGCGGGTCGGCCGCCGCGGCGCCGGCGGTGGCCTGCCGGCCGTCATGCCGGTCCGCCGCCGCGCCCTGGGAGGAAGCGCCGCGCTGCCGCGGCATGCTCGGGAATCCTTCGTCGTACGAACCGTGCCCGCCCGGACGCGCATCCTCCGCCGGGAATCCGCGGTCGATCCGGTGCACGGTGCCGTCCGCCGTGGCGCCTCGCCGCTGCATCTCCAGGCCGTGCGCCCGCCGGTCCAGCTCCGCCATCCGCGCCCGCAGTTCGGCGCACCGGGCGGTCGCCCGTTCGTGGTCGTCGCGGGCCCAGGCGAGGTCGAGGCGGAGGGCGTCGGCCTCCTCCCGGGTGGCGGCGGAGGCGAGCAGGCGGCTCAGTTCCGCCTGCCGTTCGGCGGCGTACTTCTGCTCGCGGAGCATGACGTCGAGCCGGTCCCCGAGGGCGTCCCGCCCGCCGGGCCGGGCGTCGTGGGCGGTGAGCGCGGCGGCGTGCAGGGCGCGGGCCCGTTCCCTCTCCGGGCGGACGACGTCGTCGCCGGGACCGTAGGCGGCGGCGAGATCCTGCAGGAGCGCCTCCACGACGTCCCAGGGCGGCACCTCCCGCCCGTCGAGACAGGCCTGCATGCCGTCCGGGTCGCGCTGCCAGAACACACCGCACCAGCCGCCGCCCTGGTCCAGGCGCGCCAACAGGCCGTCCAGGTACGTCGCGAACTCCCGCACCCGAGCCGGGAGCCGATCCACGGTCATCGCCCAACTCCCGCCAGACTGGAGCACTCCGTCCGGTAGCGAACACCAGCCGTGTTACAGGAGTGCTACGCCGATTTTTCGTGGGTGTGCGGAGGCATCGTTGCACGGGCGGTCAAAGCGGTGGCCAAGACCGGCTCTCCACCCGGTCAAACCGGCGCGAGCACGCACTGTCCGGCCAGCTCGTCCATCGACAGACCGAGTGCGCCGGCCAGCGCGGCCACGGTGAAGAAGGCCGGGGTCGGGGCGCGGCCGGTCTCGATCTTGCGCAGGGTCTCTGCGGAGACGCCGGCCCTCGCCGCGATCTCCGTCATGCTGCGGTCGCCGCGCGCCTCGCGGAGCAGCCGCCCGAGCCGCTCTCCGCGTTCACGCTCTTCCGGGGTCAGTGGGGTGCGCACCATGCCCCCATTCTAATACCGGTATAGTAATTGGCATGGTGGAGCTGAAGACGGACACATCGATCGACGCCATGTACGAGGCCGGCCAGGTCGTGGGCAGAGCCCTGACCGCCGTACGGCAGGCCGCTGACGTGGGCGTCTCCCTGCTTGAGCTGGACGCGGTGGCACGGGAGGTGCTGCGCGGGGCGGGAGCGACCTCACCCTTCCTCGGCTACCGGCCCGCCTTCGCGCCGACTCCCTTTCCCGCCGTCATCTGCGCCTCGGTGAACGACGCGATCGTGCACGGCATCCCGGACGGCTACCGGCTGCGCGACGGCGACCTCGTCTCCATCGACTGCGGCGCGCAACTGAACGGCTGGGCCGGCGACTCAGCGATCAGTTTCGTCGTCGGCCGCCCGCGCGCCGACGACGTGCGCCTGATCGACACCGCCGAGCGCGCCCTCGCCGCCGGTATCGAGGCGGCCGTCGTGGGCAACCGCCTCGGCGACATCGCCCACGCCATCGGCTCGGTCTGCCGAGCTGCGGGCTACGGCATCCCGGACGGCTTCGGGGGCCACGGCATCGGCCGACGGATGCACGAGGACCCTCCGGTGGCGAACGAGGGCCGGCCGGGGCGAGGCATGCGGCTGCGCCACGGCATGGTCCTGGCGATCGAGCCGATGGTGATCGCCGGCGGCGGGGACGACTACCACGCGGCACGGGACGGCTGGACCCTCCGCACGAACGACGGCTCCAGAGCCGCCCACGCGGAACACACGGTGGCGATCACGCAGGACGGTCCCCGCATCCTGACAGCGAGGGAAGAGGCCCGCATGTCACGGAGCGGGAGGTGACGCCCTGAGCGGCGCGGCACTGTTTCGCCATGCGGCTCCGCCGCCTGGGCGCGAGCAACCACACCGAACGAGGGCCGCCCCGGGCGAGGCACGCGGCTGCGCCACGGCATGGTCCTGGCGATCGAGCCGATGGTGATCGCCGGCGGCGGGGACGACTACCACGCGGCACGGGACGGCTGGACCCTCCGCACGAACGACGGCTCCAGAGCCGCCCACGCGGAACACACGGTGGCGATCACGCAGGACGGTCCCCGCATCCTGACAGCGAGGGAAGAGGCCCGCATGTCACGGAGCGGGAGGTGACGCCCTGAGCGGCGCGGCACTGTTTCGCCACGCGGCTCCGCCGCCTGGGCGCGAGCAACCACACGCGACCCGCGGCCGCCGGCAAACCCGTACCCCCCGAACAGCGGGCGCCGCTGCACATGCCCCTCGCAGAGGATCGTGCCATCGTTGCATGAGCGACCCCTCACACGGTTACCCGGCTCCGGCAAGTCGTCAGCGAAGGAACGGAAACCATGACGAGCGGCTACATAGGCCCGGAGGGCGACCCCTTCGCAGAATTCCTCGCGCGTTTCTTCGGCGGCCCCCGCCCCCGGCAGATAGACATCGGCCGACTGCTCAGCCAGCCGGCCCGGGAGCTGGTCCGCGGAGCCGCCCAGTACGCGGCCGAGCACGGCAGCCGGGATCTGGACACCCAGCACCTGCTGCGGGCCGCGCTCGCGACCGAGCCGACCCGGAGTCTGCTGAGCCGGGCCGGCGCGGACCCCGACTCGCTGGCGTCGGAGATCGACGAGCGGTCCGGCCCGGTCCAGCACACGAAGAACGAGGCGCCGGCGCCGACCTCGCTCTCCCTGACGCCGGCCGTCAAGCGGGCCCTGCTGGACGCGCACGAGCTGGCCCGGACGAGCGGCGCCGGGTACATCGGCCCGGAGCACGTGCTGAGCGCGCTGGCCGCGAACCCGGACTCGGCCGCCGGGCACATCCTGAACGCGGCGCGTTTCGCCCCCTCCGGCCTGCCGCCCGAGGCACCGGACACCGGGCAGGCCGCGCGCGGCGCGGAACGGCCACGGCCCACGAACACACCCACGCTGGACAAGTACGGCCGCGATCTGACCGACCTGGCCCGGCAGGGCCGTATCGACCCCGTGATCGGGCGGGACGAGGAGATCGAGCAGACCGTCGAGGTCCTCTCCCGGCGCGGCAAGAACAACCCGGTGCTGATCGGTGATGCGGGCGTGGGAAAGACGGCCATCGTGGAGGGCCTGGCGCAGCGCATCGCCGACGGGGACGTGCCGGACGTGCTGATCGGGCGGCGGGTGGTCGCCCTGGACCTGACCGGTGTGGTCGCGGGAACCCGCTACCGGGGTGACTTCGAGGAGCGGCTGAACAACATCGTGGGCGAGATCCGCGCCCACTCCGACCGGCTGATCATCTTCATCGACGAGCTGCACACCGTGGTCGGCGCCGGGGGTGGCGGCGAGAGCGGGTCGATGGACGCCGGCAACATCCTCAAGCCGGCCCTGGCCCGCGGCGAGCTGCACATCGTGGGCGCCACCACGCTGGAGGAGTTCCGCCGGATCGAGAAGGACGCGGCGCTGGCCCGCCGGTTCCAGCCGATCCTGGTGCCGGAGCCGACCACCGCGGACGCGATGGAGATCCTGCGCGGGCTGCGCGACCGCTACGAGGCCCACCACCAGGTCCGCTACACCGACGAGGCGCTGGTGGCGGCCGTTGAGCTGTCCGACCGCTATCTCACCGACCGCCGCCTGCCGGACAAGGCGATCGACCTGATCGACCAGGCCGGCGCGCGCGTGCGACTGCACGCCCGTACGAAGGGCACGGACGTACGGGCCCTGGAGCGTGAGGTCGAGCAGCTGATCCGGGACAAGGACCAGGCGGTCGCGGACGAGCAGTACGAGCAGGCCACGCAGCTGCGCGACCGCATCACCGAGCTGAAGCGGCGCATCGCCGAGTCCGGCGACGGAGAGGCCGACGAGGGGCAGAACCTGGTGGTCGGCGCGGAGGCCATCGCCGAGGTGGTGTCCCGGCAGACCGGCATCCCGGTCAGCAGCCTGACGCAGGAGGAGAAGGACCGGCTGCTCGGTCTGGAACAGCACCTGCACCAGCGGGTGATCGGCCAGGAGGAGGCGGTGCGGGTGGTCGCCGACGCGGTGCTGCGCTCGCGCGCCGGGCTCGCGAGCCCGAACCGGCCGATCGGCAGCTTCCTCTTCCTCGGCCCGACCGGCGTCGGCAAGACGGAGCTGGCGCGGGCGCTGGCCGAGGCGCTGTTCGGCAGCGAGGACCGCATGGTGCGCCTCGACATGAGCGAGTACCAGGAGCGGCACACGGTCAGCCGCCTGGTCGGCGCCCCGCCCGGCTACGTCGGGCACGAGGAGGCCGGCCAGCTCACCGAGGTGGTGCGCCGGCACCCGTACTCGCTGCTCCTGCTGGACGAGGTGGAGAAGGCGCACCCGGACGTCTTCAACATCCTCCTCCAGGTCCTCGACGACGGGCGGCTGACCGACTCTCAGGGCCGGACGGTCGACTTCGCCAACACGGTCATCGTGATGACCAGCAACCTCGGCTCCGAGGTGATCACGCGCCGCGGGGCCGGCATCGGGTTCGGCGCGGGCGGCAGCGACGCCGACGAGGAGGCCCGGCGGGAGCAGGTGCTGCGGCCGCTGCGCGAGCACTTCCGGCCGGAGTTCCTCAACCGCATCGACGAGATCGTCGTCTTCCGGCAGCTCAGCGCCGAGCAGCTGCGGCAGATCACCGACCTGCTGCTGGAGCAGACCCGCCGTCTGCTGAAGGCCCAGGGCATCACGGTGGACTTCACCGAGGCGGCCGTGGACTGGCTCGCCCAGCGCGGCTACCAGCCCGAGTACGGCGCCCGCCCGCTGCGCCGCACCATCCAGCGGGAGGTCGACAACCAGCTGTCCCGGCTGCTGCTCGACGGCCGCGTGGAGGAGGGCCGCCGGGTGACGGTCGACGTCGAGGACGGGCGGCTCGCGTTCCGCACGCAGGAGCAGCCCTCCCCCGAGCTGTGACCCGGGGCGCCGTCACGGCGCCGGGCGCACCACCATCGCCGAGCCGCCGCCCCGCCGTACCTTCTCGGCGGCGGCGAGCCACCTGCCGTTCGGCAGCCGCTGCACGCCCGTCGCCGCGCCGATCTCGGGGTTCGGTTTGAAGGAGTGCCCGATGGCCTCCAGTTGCTTCCGCAGAGCGCTGTCGTAGAGGCCGGGTTCGAGTTCGGTCTGGGCGGCGTTGCGCTGGCTGGCGCGGGGCGCGGCGATCGCGTCGACGAGGGGCAGCCCGCGGTCGAGGAACCCGGTGAGGGTCTGCAGCACCGTGGTGATGATGGTCGCGCCGCCCGGTGAACCGAGCGCGACGACCGGCTTGCCGTGCTTGTCCAGCACGATCGTCGGCGCGATCGACGAGCGCGGCCGCTTGCCCGGACCCGGCAGGTTCGGGTCGTGCACGGCCGGGTTGGCCGGGGTGAAGGAGAAGTCCGTCAGCTCGTTGTTGAGGAGGAAGCCACGGCCGGGGACGGTGATCCCGCTGCCGCCGGTCTGCTCGATGGTGAGGGTGTAGGAGACGACGTTCCCCCACTTGTCGGCCACCGTCAGGTGCGTGGTGTTCTCGCCCTCGTACGTCGTCGGGGCGGCCGTGCCCGCCGTGCCGCAGGCCGCCGGGTTGCGCGGGTCGCCCGGCGCGAGGGGGCTGGTGAGCACCGCGTCGTCCTTGATGAGGCAGGCGCGGGAGTCGGCGTACTTCTGCGAGAGCAGTTGCCTTGTCGGTACGTCCTCGAAGGCGGGGTCGCCGACCCAGCGTCCCCGGTCGGCGAAGGCGATACGGCTCGCCTCGATGTAGCGGTGCAGGTACTGCACCTCGCTCGCCTTGGAGAGGTCGGTCTTCTCAAGGATGTTGAGGGCCTCGCCGACGGTCGTGCCGCCGGAGGAGGAGGGCGCGATGGAGTAGACGTCGAGGCCGCGGTACGAGGTTTTCGTCGGCGCCTGGAGCTTGGCGCGGTAGGCCGCGAGGTCCTTCTCGGAGAGCTTGCCCGGGCGGGCGTTCCAGCCCGAGGCCGGGTCGACCGGCGGCTTGTTGACGGTGTCGACGATGTCGTCGCCGAGGTCGCCGTGGTAGATCGCGCCGACGCCCTTGCGGGCCAGCTCCTGGTAGGTGCGGGCGAGGTCGGGGTTCTTGAAGGTGGAGCCCACGACCGGGAGCTGACCGTCCGGCAGGAACAGTTCGGCGGTGGCGGGGAAGTAGCGGAACCGGGTCTCGTTGGCGGCGGTCTGCGAACGGAACGTGTCGTCGACGGTGAAGCCGTTGCGGGCGATCCGCTCGGCGGGCCCGAGGACCGTACCGAGCTTCCTGCTGCCCCACTTGTCCAGTGCCGTCTGCCAGGTGGCGGGCGTGCCCGGGGTGCCGACGCCGAGGCCGCTGCTGACGGCGTCGGCGAAGGCGATCGGCTTGCCGTTCTCCACGAAGAGGTCGGAGGTCGCGGTCAGGGGCGCGGTCTCGCGGCCGTCGATGGTGTGCACCGTACGGGACTTGGCGTCGTAGTAGACGAAGTAGCCGCCCCCGCCGATACCGGCGGAGTAGGGCTCGGTCACGCCGAGCGCGGCGGCCGTCGCGACGGCCGCGTCGACGGCGTTGCCGCCCTTCCTCAGGACCTCGATCCCGGCGGCGGAGGCGTCCGCGTCGACGCTCGCGACCGCGCCGCCGTAGCCGACGGCGACCGGGACCTTCGGTGGTGTCCCGACCGGCTTGCTCTGCGCGGCGGGTGGCGCTGCCGCCCCCACCGAGACCACGGCGGCCGAGACCGCCAGGACCGTCAGATTCCGAGCGACAGGACGACGCATCCGCACCTCCAGTGAAAGGCCGTTCGCGCAGCCTAATCCATCATCATGACCGCGTCAGGGAGCCACGCCCGCCCCGTGATCGACGAGGCGGGGCGGGGTGGTCCCGTCGGTACGGCGAACACCTGCGCGGTCGCGGCGCTACCATGCCCGCCCATGAACGACGACGTGCGCAACATCGTCCTCGGCGTGATGGCCGCCGGCATCAGTGCCGCGCTCGGCTGGGTGGCCCGGACCTACCTGTGGAAGCGGAAACTCCGCCGCAAGCAGGCCTTCTTCGGGCTGCCGGACAACTCCGAGTCGTTGCTGGTGGTGAACCGCGGTGCGGCCGGACCGGATCTGGCGGTGATGCGCTACGACGTCTTCGCGCTCCTCGAACTCGCCGCCCTCATCAAGGACTGCAGCGCCCACGCCCAGGTCGTCCCGCACGACATGGCTCGTCAGGGCTTCGGCGAGCGCACCGAGTTCTGTGTCGGCGGCCCGGCGTCGAACCGCCGTATGGCGGCGCACCTCGCTTCCCTGCTGCCGGGCGTGCGGGTGAACGTGGACGCCGAGCCCAGCCCGGACCGGGGCGCCTTCCAGATCGGCTCCGAGCGCTATCGCGTGGAGCCGGGCAGGGAGGAGTACGTGCTCCTCGCCCGGCTGACCGTCGGCCAGAACCGGAACACCCGCCCCGTCTTCCTCTTCTGCGGCCAGACCGCCATCACCAACCAGGCCGCCACCCGCTACCTCGCCCGCAACCACGAACGGCTGGCCCGCAAGCACGGCACCGGCTCCTTCGCCCTGCTGCTGAAGGTGGTCAACTCACAGGCGTACGGCCCGGACGTCGTCGAGCTCGTGGCCGACGTGACCCGGGCCGCGACGACCCCGCTGCCGACGCAGGCTCCCCGCAATACCCACCGCGCCTCCTGAGTTTCCGCACACCTCAACAATCGTTACTACCACGTAACTTACCGATGGGTTACCTTCGGTAAGCAGGCGCGGTTACCGTCTGGTCACTTTGCACTGACACGAGTGAGGAGTGACCGTGGGACACCATCGCAAGGCCCTGCGCACCACTGCCGTGGGTGCCGTCTCGGCGACCCTGATCGCCGGTAGCGCCCTCGGCCTCGCCCCCACCGCCCAGGCGGCCACACCCGGCATTCGCTTCGTCGACATCCAAGGCGAGGGCGGCACGGTCCTCAAGGCCAACGTCATCACCCCGGCGGGCGCCGACGGCACGCGCCGCTACCCCCTGCTCGTCATGCCCACGAGCTGGGGCCTGCCCCAGGTCGAGTACCTCGCGCAGGCGCAGAAGCTGGCGAACTCCGGCTACATCGTGCTCACCTACAACGTGCGCGGCTTCTGGCAGTCGGGCGGCGAGATAGAAGTGGCGGGCCCTCCCGACATAGCCGACGCGTCCCGGGTCATCGACTGGGCGCTCGCCAACACCCCTGCCGACGCACGGCACATCGGCATGGGGGGCGTCTCGTACGGCGCGGGCATCAGCCTGCTCGCCGCCGCACACGACAAACGGATCCGGGCGGTGGCCTCGCTGAGCGGCTGGGCCGACCTGATCGACTCGATCTACTCCGGCCGCACCCAGCATGTACAGGCGGCCGCCCTGCTGGACGGGGCGAGCCTGGTCACCGGCCGTCAGAGCGCCGAACTCCGGCAGATCTTCGACGACTTCTACTCCTCCAACCTGGCCAAGGAGGACGAGATCGCCACCTGGGGGAAGAAACGTTCCGCTGCGACATACGTCGACCAGATCAACAAAAACGGCGCGGCCGTCCTCCTCGCCAACGCCTGGGGCGACACGGTCTTCCCTCCCAACCAGTACGCGGACTTCTACGAGAAGCTGACCGGCCCGAAGCGACTTCAGCTGCGCCCCGGCGACCACGCCACGGCCGAGCTGACCGGGCTGTTCGGGCTCCCCAACGACGTGTGGACCGACACCGAGCGCTGGTTCGACCACTACCTCAAGGGCGAGGACAACGGGATCGACCGTGAGCAGCCCGTGCAGCTCAAGTCCCGCTCCACCGGCGGCTACGAGAGCTACCCCGACTGGAAGTCGGTCGGCGCGACCAGCCGGAAGATCGCGCTGGCGGGCACGACCACGATCCACGCCAACGTCGACTCCGGCGCGGACGGCGGAATCCTCTTCCTCTCCAGCATCCTCGACCAGGTGGCCCAGCTGCCCCCGGTCGCCTCGATCCCGCTCCTCCCCCGCCGCTGGGCGGCCGTGTGGCAGTCCCAGAAGTACGCCACGGCCCAACGCGTCCGGGGAACCGCCGAGCTGCACACCACTCTCACCCCGACCAAGGAGAGCGGCACCCTCGTCGCCTATCTCTACGACGTGGGACCGCTCGGCCTCGGCAAGCTGGTCAGCAACGCGCCGTACACCTTCCACGGGCGCACGCCCGGGAAGCCGTTCGACGTCGACCTGGAGCTGTTCTCCACCGCCTACGACGTCCCGGCCGGGCACCGGCTGGCCCTGGTCGTCGACACGGTCGACCCGCTCTACATCGAGCACAACCCGTCCGGCGCGCGGCTGACCTTCTCCTCACCGGCGGACGACCCGTCGTACGTGTCGATTCCGCTGCGCGAGCAGTGATCTCCGGCTGCCACCGGGCGGCACGGACGCGTCCCACTCCCCCGGTCAGTGCCTGAGGATCTTGGAGAGGAAGTCCTTGGCCCGGTCGCTCTCCGGGTCGGTGAAGAACTCGTCGGGGCCGCGGTCCTCCAGGATGCGGCCCTCGTCCATGAAGACGACGCGGTTGGCGGCTCCGCGGGCGAAGCCCATCTCATGGGTGACGACGACCATCGTCATGCCCTCGGAGGCCAGCTGCCGCATGACCTCCAGGACCTCGTTGATCATCTCCGGGTCGAGGGCGGAGGTGGGCTCGTCGAACAGCATCGCCTTGGGTTCCATGGCGAGGGCCCGGGCGATGGCCACGCGCTGTTGCTGGCCGCCGGACAGCTGCGCCGGGTACTTGCCGGCCTGGTCGGCGAGGCCCACGCGGTCGAGGAGCCGGCGGGAGCGCTGGTCGGCGTCCTCCTTCCGGCGCCCGCGGACCTTGATCTGCCCCAGCGAGACGTTCTGCAGCACGGTCTTGTGGGCGAACAGGTTGAAGGCCTGGAAGACCATGCCCACGTCGGCACGCACGCGGGCGAGGGCCTTGCCCTCCTCCGGCAGGGGCTGCCCGTCGAGGACGATCGTGCCGGACTGGATGGGCTCCAGCCGGTTGATCGCCCGGCACAGGGTCGACTTCCCCGACCCCGAGGGGCCGATGACCACGACCACCTCCCCCTTGCCGACGGTGAGGTTGATGTCCCTGAGGACGTGCAGCTCCCCGAAGTACTTGTTGACGTCACGCATCTCGATCAACGGATCGAAGACCATACCCAGCCCTCCTCACGGTCGGCCTCACGGTGGTCCGGGTCAGGGGTTCACGCCTCGGCGACCTCCGCGTACAGCTGGGAGAGCTCGGGCACGCCGCTGACGGCCCACGCGTGCCCTGAGGACACGACGTCGAACTCGCGACCGGAGGCCAGCCGGACGACGGGCTGGCCGTCCGGCCAGATCCGCCAGGCCGCGCCGGGCACGGTCCGCACGATGACGGTGCCCAGGTAGAGACCGGCGTCGTTGCCGAGCCAGGGCAGGATCTCCTCGTCGTCCCGCCAGCGCGGCACCAGCTGGTCGAGCGCCTCCAGCGAGGCCGCCGAGTCGTCGAGTCGGACGCCCTCCCGGGACGCCTGGGAGCGGAGCAGTTCGCACTCGGCGAGGAGATCGGCGATGCCCTCGGGATCGGGGGCCGCTGATTTCTCGCGCCGGTTGCCCAGGAAGGGGATGTTCATACCTCCAGCCTGTCATTCGTACCGCCGTGCGCACCACAGGCGCGCGGACGGTCGATTCCGGTCGACCGGTCGACTTCACGCCGACTTCCCGCATGATTCGTTGACGGGTCACGAGGGTCTCCCTAGCGTCGCGATGCGTCTTTCGTCGCGTCGTGTCCCGTGTGCGGGAGGAGTCGGCCGTGCGCCGAAGTGGCTGGAGTTCCGCGGTCGTCCTCGCCCTGCTCGCCGTCCTGGCACCGGCCGCCTCCGCGCGGGCCGCCGATGCCGACGGCGCGGGCAGACCGGGGCCGCTCCCGCTGGAGCGGCTCTTCGACAACACGGCCGTCAGCGACGACAGCCGGCCCGGCGAGGCGGATTTCGACGGCTCGGGCGCCTCGCTGTCGGCCCAGGACCTCGGGGCCGCGGGCTGGACGCCCGGCCGCACGCTCACCGTGCAGGGCGCCCGGCTGACCTGGCCGCGCCGGCAGGCGGGCGAGCCGGACAACGTCCGGGCCGACGGGCAGGCGGTACGCGTCACCGGGCGCGGCGACGCCCTCGCCTTCCTGGTCGCGGGCACCGACGGCGGCCAGGTGAGCGGCGCGGGCACGGTGGCGTACGCGGACGGCACCCGCTCCCCGTACCGGCTGACCGCCCCCGACTGGCGCACCGGCCCGCTCGCCACAAAGGTGGTGGCCCTGCCGCACGTCAACACGCCCGGCGGCCAACTCACCGAGAAGGCACGGCTGTACGTGGTGACCGTGCCGCTTACGCCGGAGCGCGAGGTGGTCTCGGTGCGGCTGCCCCGCGCGGCCGGCCTGCATGTGTTCGCGCTGTCCGTGCGGTCCGTCGCGCGAGGCTGGACGGGCAGCTGGGCGGCGTCGACGTCCGGCTGCACCGCCGTGGGTCCGTGGACCGACCGGACACTGCGGCTGGTGGTGCACACCTCGACCGGCGGGCCTCGGGTGCGGCTGCGGTTCGACAACACGTTCGCGGCGGGCCCGGTACGGATCGGCAGCGCGACGGTGGCGGTGCAGGCGGCGGGCGCCGAGGCTCGGGGCGCGCCGGTTGCGCTGTCGTTCGGCGGGGCGGCGGGCGTGGAGGTGCCGGCGGGGGCGCAGGCCTACAGTGATCCCCTCGCCTTCGAGGTGCCGGCCGACGCCAACCTGCTGGTGAGCTTCCACCTGCCCCAGGCGGTGCCGGCGGCGCCGGTGCACCGGCTCGCGCAGCAGCGGTCGTACATCAGCGAGCCGGGCGATCACACGGCGGACGGCTCCCCGGACGCGTACACCTCGGTCCTGACGAGCTGGCCGCTGCTGACCGGGGTGGACGTCGGCGGCGGCCCGGGGTCCGTGGTGCTGCTCGGCGACTCGATCACCGACGGCGACAAGTCCACGCTCGACGCGAACCGGCGGTGGCCCAATGTGCTGGCCACACGTCTGCTGCGCCAGGATGTGGTCCCGCACTACGGGGTGCTCAACCAGGGCATCTCGGGCAACCGTGTGGTCACCGACCGCTATCCCGGCGACGGGGTCTCCACGGACACGGCCGGGGTGAGCGCCCTCCACCGGTTCGACCGCGATGTCCTCGCCCAGACGTCGGTGCGTACGGCGGTGGTGTTCGAGGGCGTGAACGACGTGCGGTGGGGTGCGTCGGCGGAGCAGGTGATCGCGGGGCTGCGGGAGCTCGCGGACCGGGGCCACGCGCGCGGCCTCAGGATGCTGGCGGCGACGATCCTGCCGTGCGAGGGCGAGGCGCGGTGCACGGCCGCGGTGGATGCCGAGCGGGTCGCGGTGAACGAGTGGCTCCGGGACGCCGAGACGTTCGAGGGCGTGCTCGACTTCGACGCGGTCCTGCGGGACCCGCAGCGGCCGGCCCGGATCCTGCCCGAGTACGACAGCGGCGACCACCTGCATCCGGGGGACGCGGGGCTGGCGGCCCTGGCGGAGTCGGTGGACCTGCGGCTGCTGTGACGGCCAGTAATGCTTCGATACGTTGAGTGATATCGGCTGATCGTGGGGCAGCTTCCCGGAGTGAGGTTGGGGGAAGTGGAACGGCTCCGGGCGAGTTGGCGGAGTTCGTTGCCGATGTGTTCGGGGTCGTTTCCGCGGGCGTCGGTCGTGGTCGCCGACGCCGGCTACGGCGTCAGCACCCCGTTCCGGCTCGGCCTCGAGGAGCGAAGGCTGTCCTATGTCCTGGCCCTGAACGGGAAGGAAGTCGCCCACCCGGAGGATGCCGAGCCGCACCAGCCTGCCTATGGCGGGCTCGGACCACCCACCCTTCCCCGCTACCGCACCCCACCGCGAGCCGTCCGCGTCCTCGCCGCGGAGGCGGGTGCGGAGCGGTTCACCGAGGTGACCTGGAGACAGGGCAGCAAAGGCGCGATGACCTCACGGTTCGCGGTGCTGACAGTGCGGCCCGCAGGCAAGCAGTCCCTGGCTGCGGCTCAGGAGACCGGCGGCGGCCGCAACCTGTGGGACGGCGTCCTGCCCGTCCAGACACTCCTCGTCGAATGGCCAGACGGCCAGGACACCCCGACGGATTACTGGATATCGAACCTGCCCGCCACCACACCGGCCGCTGACCTGGTGCGGTGGGCCAAGATGCGCTGGCGGATCGAGCACGATTACCGCGAGCTCAAGCATGGCCTCGGACTGGACCACTTCGAGGGCCGCACCTGGCGCGGCTGGCACCACCACGTCACCCTCGTCACCGCCGCCCAGGGCTTCCTCACCCTCAGGCGGCACGACCCAAAAGTCCGCACACCGGCCTGACTCTCCACCAGGTCCTCGACGTTCTTCAGGACCTGCTGAGGTGCTGGACCGGCACCTGCACCACCTGCGGACGCCCCCTGCCCAGCCCTCGGAGCCATAGACAACCCAGAACCTAACCTCGGGCTTTCACGAGCGGTGCCGTCTACCGCTGCTCGGAGACGGGAGAAGTGCTCCTGACCTGCAACGATGAGACTGGTGAAGGGTCCTGGCCGTTGCCGACGAAGGAGCACTTCTTAGGTGAAGAGTGCTGACCTATATCCGCATGTCCGCGTCCAGCGCCACGGGTGGGGTCGGACGGGTGAGGGTGCCGTTGGCCGAGACAGTCAGCAGTACCAGCCCGCATCGGGCGATAATGATCGTTAGCTGCCTGTGCGTATTACTTGGGGGGTCTTGTGAGTCTGAGTCCGCGTGAGGTGTTTCTCCGGCTTGTTCATGGGGTCGCCGACGGGAACTTAAGCGAGTTGCCTGACCTGTATGGCGAGGCCACCGATGTCCGGCATCCGATGGCGACGCCGGAGTCCGAGCCGTTGATGAGTCGGCGTGCGCTCCGGGAGCACTTCACAGTGCCGCCGGAAGCTCGGGAGTCCTTGCCGAAGAGGAGTGTCGTCGATGTCGTCGTTCACGAGACTGCCGATCCTGAAGTGATCGTCGCCGAGTTCGCCTACGAGTTCACGTTGCCGGACGACTCCACGGCCAAGGTGCCCTGCATCTTCGTCATGCGTGTGCGGGACGGTCAGATCATCGAGTCACGCGACTACATCGACCCGATCCGTACGTACACGGCACGCGGGGACCTTGACCGCCTCATCGATTCGTTGCGCAGGGGCGTTTCATAACCCCGCGCTTTCCGAGGTGGACTGTCCAAGAGTTGACCAGAAACACGGAAAGTGCCTTTGACCTGCAACGATAGGACTTGCTGAGGGTCCTGTTGGTTGCGAGGAGAAGAGCACTTTCCAGGTGAGTGAGCCTATCGCGTCGTACCCGCGTGTCCGTGTCCAGGGGGGCGGCCGCCAGGTGGTCTCGCAGGCCGGCTCGGTCCTGCTGGTGGAGACGGTCCGCAAGGTCGGCCTTGACCGGGCGATATCTGTGGCACTGGCGCCGTGGCGGAAGCCGCGGGCCGTCCATGATCCCGGGAAGGTCCTCCTGGACGTCGCACTGGCGGTCGCGTTGGGCGGGGACTGCCTGGCCGATGTCGGCATGCTGCGGGCCGCGCCTGCCGTGTTCGGGCTGGTCGCCTCCGACCCGACGGTCTCGCGCGTGGTCGACACCCTCGCCGGATCCGGAGAGAAAGCCCTGCAGGCCATCCGTGCCGCACGGGCCGAAGTGCGCGAAAACGTCTGGCGGTTGGCCGACCGGAAAGCGCCTGACGCGGTCGGGTCGGTGACTGTCGACCTCGACGGGGTGCTGGTGATCGCGCACTCGGACAAAGAGGACGCCGCTGCGACATGGAAGAAAACCTACGGTCACCACCCGCTGATGGGCTTCATCGACCACGGACCGGGCGGCACCGGGGAGCCGGTGGCGGCCCTGCTCAGGCCGGGGAACGCGGGCTCGAACACGGCCGCCGACCACATCACAGCCGCCCAACTGGCCCTGGCCCAGCTCCCGAAGAAGTACCGGCGCGGGAGGCAGACCCTGATCCGCACCGACTCAGCCGGCGGCACTCATGACTTCGTCGCCTGGCTGGCCCGGCGGGGACGGTGGCTGTCCTACTCGGTCGGCATGGTGATCACCGAGGCGATCCACGAGTACGTGCTGAAGGTTCCGGCATCAGCCTGGACGGCGGCCGTCGAGGCAGACGGCGAGATCCGTGACGGGGCCTGGGTCGCCGAACTCACCGGCGACGTCCTGGACGGCTGGCCGAAGGGCATGCGGCTGATCGTCAGGAAGGAACGGCCGCACCCTGGTGCTCAGTTGAGGCTCACGGACGCGGACGGCATGCGACTGACCTGTTTCGCCACCAACACCTTGGGCCGGCCGATCGCCGAGCTCGAGCTCCGTCACCGGCTGCGGGCCCAGGCCGAGGACTGCATCCGGGCCGCCCGGGCCACCGGACTGCAAAATCTCCCTCTGCACCGCACGGCCCAGAACCGGATCTGGCTGGAGATCGTGCAGATCGCACTGGATCTGCTGGCTTGGATGCCGATGCTCGCGCTGACCGGAAAGGCCAGGCTCTGGGAGCCCCGCCGCCTGCGGCTCCGCCTGTTCACCACGGTCGGACAGCTCGTTACCACCGGCCGTCGGCGGATCCTCCGCCTGGCCCGGCACTGGCCCTGGACCCGTCACATCACTACCGCACTCGAATGCCTCGCACTCCTGCCGAACCCCGGCTGACCGGCGGATTCCCCGTCCCCACGACAGCGGCTCAACGCCCGGAGCAGTGGAACCCGGCGCCACCCCGAGACGACACTCGGGTCCTGGGCATATACAACTCAGATCGCGGCACGAAAACGGTCCACCGACTCCGTCGGCGGACCGTCACAAAACTTCGAGGCTAACGAAGCACTAGTAGAGCGTGCCTCCTTGATGGGTTAGTCGGTTGATCGGATGAACGGTAGGACAGGACCTAGCCCGGGAATCCAACCGAAGGCGATGGAGGACACGGGCCGGAACCCTTGATGGCCGTTTGATTGTGCGGCTCCACCGGCTTCGGTCTTTCCGTCGTCGATACGCCCCTATCCTTCACTTGTCCATTGCTGGTTAGTGGATCCGTCGCAGCGGAACTGTGCGGCCTGGGCGCCGTTCGCGGTGCTCGCACCCGAAATACCCAGGCACAAGCCGCTCTTGTGATTGATCATTCTGAAGTAGCCGTTGTCGGTCCAGTCCCTCTCCCAGTCCTGGTTGAGGTCACTGGAACCATTCGCAATGATGGCCGCCGCGCCGGACGCGGTGCTGGCACCGTCAATTCCCAGGTTCCGCCCCGCTGCGGAGTTCTCGTACGTGTAGTAGCCGTCGAACGTGTAGGTTTCCCAGGTCTGCAGGCGAGAGTCGCTGTACGACTGCTGAACAACCCTTGCGCCGTTGGCGGTACTCACGGCCTGCAGGTACTTCCCTGATTTGCGGTTCTTGAGCCGGGTAGCGCCGACCAGCTCACCGGACGCCGACGCCGGCCTCGCTGTCGGGTCACCGCTGGGCGACGACTGAGCGTGTGCAAGTGCCGGGCTGGCCACCGCCAGCAGCGCTCCGGCCAGCATGGTCGCGACGGTCTTCTTGCGTGTTGTGGGCATGACACATTTCCTTGTGGTGGCTGAGTTGATGTTGCGGCGAGTACTCAAGCAGCCCATCGAGGGATTCGCTATCTCGTTCGATGACTTAGGCTGAAAACGCTTACTTGGCGAACCTCACTGGCGTGATCACGTACCACCGCCGACCGCCGCAGTGGCAGCCGCTGCCAGGGCCTCAGCTGCCATTGCCTTGCACCGTTGATGGTCGCTGCATGAGGCGTGAGTGCTCGGCGCCCGTATCGCGTGGATGTGTCCGATGCCCGATGGGCCTTGGTCGAACCGGTCTTCACCTCTTGGCGGGCGAGACGGACAGGGCCCGGCACGGCAGCTCGGGTGCACGACTACGAGAGATCGTCATCGCGATCCTGCATGTCAACCGCAGGGGAGCCCGTGGCCGTGATGGCTGCTCTTGCCGACGTCCAAGCCGAAACGCCCGTCTCATCGATGTCGATCACTCTGCCCCCACATGCGTCGATGCTGTGCCGGCCTCGGCGGCAGGGCCGTTCGCGCGCATCCACGTTATGCCGACCTGCCGCCGCGAGCTGCCCGCATTGCGCCGGACCGGGCAGGGACCGGACCTCTGATCAGCGTCTCCGACGGCACCCCTCGGACCTGGTGACACCCTCCAGGTCATTCGATCGACAGGGGGCAACAGTCATGCCAGGCCCGGAGGCCAGCGGCCCTCTTGCAGGACCGCGAAGAAAATAACGGGGGCAGGTGCGAGCATGCTTTCGCGTTGGATGCGATCGACGCGGTGAACTGGGGCGCCATCCCGGGCCATCCCGGCTGATACGAACCGGCCCAACCTTTTTGGTCCGGGACCTCCCGTGCTCCAAGCGGAATGGGCGCGGCTGAACGGTGCCTCTCCGACGACGTCCCGCCCCTGGTGGCACGGACTCTCGTCACGGCCGCCGAAAGCGCTGCGCCACCTTTCGCCCCAACGTCTGCCCAGGCGCTTCGATGTAACGGTAGGTCAGTACGCACAGAGGCAAGAGCACGGCGTAGAAGGCCAGCTCGAGCAAGGGCTTGTTCTCCCGCCAGCGGCCGATCGTGCCGTCGGTGACCGCCAGCAGGACTGGATGCACCAAGTAGACCGAGTAGCTGATCGTCCCGAGCCATGTCAGCCAGCGCGGAATCAGACGCCGTCGAAACGCCAGCCCGACGCCGAACGTGAGCACGGCCAGGAGGAACGACACGATCCAGGCGCGCCGCGTGAAGTGGGCTCCGTCGCCGTAGGTGTAGGCCGCCCCTATCGCGCAGGCCACTACGACGATCGCGGTGCAAGCCGCATACCTCCAGGTACTCTGACCGCTCTCGGCTCGGTACACAGCGGTGCCCAGGAACATGACGGCAAGAATCACCAGCCCCTCCCACATGGGGACAGTGCTGTTGAAGGCGACCAGTACAAGCCCCAACACCCCGCCCAGTACACCCCCCGACACCCGTAGCGCGGCTGGTGTGCCGCTCGCACAGCAAATGGCGACCACCATGGCGGTCGCGGCGACGGCTACCAGCGGGCCGGTTCCGACGCAATCGGTGAGAGCGGACACGGGCAGTGCACTCGCCGCGGTCACGCTCACTGCGGCCAGCGCTGCCAGGGTCACGGCGACCGGTGCTGACCGCTGGTGAAGCCGCAGCGAGAAAAGAGCCACTACCAGCAGGTAGAAGGCCATCTCGTACGAGAGTGTCCATAGGACAAGCAGGAGGTTGGGCGTTCCCAGCAGCTCCTGGAGCAAAGTGACATGGGCGGCGGCCACCGTGGCGAAGCTCTGCCCGCCGAAGTCACGGATCTGTGCGATCCCCAGCACGTTAGCAGCAAGGACCGCGGCGACGACAGCCGCCCACAACGGATAGATACGGAAGATCCGTCCAATCCAGAAGGTCCGGACACAGCCCCGCCGCTCCAGCGAGGCGGGAACGATATAACCGCTCACGAGAAAGAACACCATGATGCCGTACCTACTGGTGTTGAATTCCGGCATCAAATCGCCCCGGAATTCCGCCATGAAGGCATACGACGAGTGGTCGAACACCACGACGAGCGCCGCGATTCCGCGCAACGCATCCAGCCAGCCCAGCCGCGCTGGACCCGCCGACGCCCGACGTGCGGGTGATCGTTGCAGTGCACAGGGTGACGGCCGCAACGCAGGCTCGACGCGGTGGGAGGCTTCCATACCCGTCTTCACGTTCAGTGGCCCACCGATGTTCAACTGCGCGCCGATCAAGGCAAGGACAACCGCACCGCCTGGAGCCCCGCAGCAAGCTCTTCCGCACCAGCATCGAGGGCACCTTCCACAAAATGCGGGACCTTGCGTCGACACGGCGGCTGGAGGTGATCACGCCCGAGACGGGCCAGTTCCTGATCGGCGACAACCCGGCCCTGACCCTGTCCGTGGAGGGAGGCCGCACCATGTACGGCATGGCGTTCGGTGACGCTCAGACCCTCGTACTTCCCATCGGCCCACAGCACATGCTGTCCTTGGGTCCCGAGGACGTCATGCTCACCGTCCCCCAGTTTTCTTCGTCGACCGCCTCAACGCCGTGCAGGTCCACGCCGCCGACCGCTACGTGTACATGCACCTGCTGTACCTCTGCGAGAACCTGCGGCGGCGCGTCGGCCGGCGCATCCCAGCCGACCGGCTGATTCAGGTCCAGGTAGCAGCGCAGCCGTACGCCGGGCTCGCCCGCGTCCCGGGTCGTGTGTTCCGCTGTCGCCCTCGCCCACCGGTCGGCGAGCATCTGCTGGAAGGCCAGGGCGGGGGCGTCGTCGGCGGCCGCGACGTCGACGACGACCAGGCCCGAGTCACGCACGTGTGCCTCGATGATCGGATCCATCTACGGCACTACGCCTGGGCGCCCAGGGAGAGTTCCGCCTCTGCCGTGTCTTCACCCGACCGAGTGGCAGGCCGTCAGGGGCTGTCGCCGCCCCAGTCCCAGCGGGCCGGATCGCCTGGGCGCGGGTCGTACAACGCCCGGCCCTCGGGGCCGAACTGCCCGAGCTCCGTGAGGAGGAAGACACCGTCGTCGATAGCCTCCGGCCAGTGATGTCGAGCAGCAATCCGTCCAGCGGTCCGCCCACCAGTTCAGCGTAGCTGTGCCCTGGCTTCGGGCCCGGGTGGTCGTGGTCGGCTCCGTAGATCCGGCCGCGCAGCAGCTGCTCATCGTCGCTGTCCATGTCTTTCAGCCTCGCAGCCGCCACCGACAAACGGGGCTTGCCCGTGTCAGCTGCGCCAGCGTCCGAGCCAGCCGCCGGCCTTCGAGCTTGCGCCGCCTCCGCCTCCTGGCGCTCCTGCTCCTGGCGCTCGCGTTCGGCCTGTTCCGCCTGCCATTCCGCTTCGGGCGCCCTCGCCTTGCAGTCGTAGCACAGGTGCGGGTTGCTGTCCCCGCGGCCCAGGTGACCGCGATGCTGACTTTCCACCGGTCGCCGGTGAACTTGGTGCCGCAGTCCGCGCACACCGGGCGCTGAGCCTCGGGTTCGGCTGTTTCCTGCGCTTTGCGGCGCCGCTCCTCTTCGGCGCGGCGGGCGAGAGCGGCGTCCCGGCGGGGGTTGCCGATCGCGTCCCAGAGATTCTGTCGGTCCTCGCGGCCGAGGCGCCAGAACGCGGGCCCGGCCGGGCCGTGCTCGCGCAGCAGATCCAGCGTGGTCGCCACGATCGGCATCTTCCCTCTGTAGAGGTGGAAGCCGCCTTCGGCCCACTGGCCCTGCCAGTGCTCACGGGTGAGGTCAGCGAGCTTCTCTATCTGCTTCAGCGCAGGCGGACGGCCGTCGCCGAGGCAGCCCGCGCGGATCTCATGCCGGCTCCTCCGCGCCGTCTAGGTGACTGCGTACGCCGGAGATGAAATCAGTGCGGGCTTGGTTCAATTGTTGGCGTGCAAAGTGGAGGACGCCGAGTATCACGAATCGGCCGTTGTTGGCAGCGTCGTTGATAAGCGACTGAGCCTGCTGATCGTCGATCGCATTGCATCGGGCGAGCGCCTCGGTGGCTGCCGTGTGAGCGGCTTCCAACGCTTCGTACGCGGCGGCAGCGTCCGGGTACCTGGGGCCGAGCGGCTGAGTGTCTTCACCGCGAGCCGAGTCACGGACGGCTTGAGCAACGGTACGGAGGTGTTCCAGTGCGGTGTGGGCGTAATGGGCCGACATCCATGTGTCCCGGCTGAGGCTGGAGCGCTCGAAGGCAGGCCGGTTCGGATGGGTTCGCTCAGTCTCCATCGCTGCCTCGAGTGCACGCCAGGCTGATGACGCTTGTTCGTCATGAGCTGCATGTCCCAGAAGTTCGCGGCATCTCTCCACCAGGAGCTCGGCTGCGGCCACGACCGAGGGCGGGCCCTCAAGCTCTAGGACCACGAAGGCTGCCCCCGAGTCGCGCCGGATTATGGCCAGGTCTGTCGGCTGTCCGGTCAGTGCCCGCTCCGCTGTATGCACCGCGTCTTCGATGACGAGAAGAAACTTCGACCATGCGTCACGGCGGATGTTCCGCCTCCACTGTTGGTATGACGCGGTGTTCTGTGCCTTGGTTTGGTCGAGGGCAGCCCGGTAGGTGGCTTCGGCTTGGGCGATGCCGGTCTGGCTGGTTGCCTCAGCACTGCGCAGAGCGGCACGTAGCTGCCACCGACCGACGATCAGGGCCGCGGGTATGCCAACGGCGGCCACACCCGCGGCAGCCAGGGCGCCAACTCCTTGAAGGTCCATAGCGAGCCATCGTGCCGGGCCGTCACCGCCCTCCGCGACACCGCCCTCACCCGCAGGAAGCCACTTACACGGACGCAGCATCAGCAAAGGCCATCCGCCAACTACACACAGTCGCGTCTTGAGTCGGCCGCCTCAGGTCGCGCTGGAGGCCTTGGACGAGCACTGCACCCGGCGCGGCCGGCGCAGCGCCACTACACGGCCGTGCGCAAGCTGCTGTGCGAGGAGCGCCAGGCACATGTCCTGCCCGGGGTCACGGTCCAGAGACAGGACGTCGGCAAGGGCTCCAGCGACGCAGGCAGCACACTGTCTGGCAGGGCTGATGGACGGACAGCACGAGCGCCTGGAGCAGTACGGAGCACACCTGCCGACTCACTGTAAGATCAACTACGGGTAGAGGACCCAGAGGTTCCAGTCAAGGGAGCTCGGATTGCACTGGTAGGCAATCCATTCGCCCCGTTCCTGGCCCCGCTGGCCCGCGCCGTGGCACCCATCGTAGGTCGACATGGACTGCAGCGGCGCGGTGTTCTCCGACGCTTTGATCAACTTGGATGGGGCGGGGAGAACCCGACACATTTGCCGGGTTCTCCTTGAAACGCATCAGCCCCGGCCGGCGAGGGCACGGGTCGAGGATGACCAGCGTGCGTGGTCGTGAACGGCGGTCACCTACGCTCCATGAGACTTCAGCCGCACGATCGGCCTCAAGGGCAATAGATGAGCCCCTGGGGACACTGCCCCCTTCACCAACCGACAGCGCCCGGCAGATGTTCCCACCTCACGGCCGCAGCCCAATGATCGGCGCGGCAGCGGGTGACGGCCCTGCCCCGGGAGATGAAGCACTGCACGGTCGCAGCCCCGACGTCTTCCTCTTGGCGGCCTTCTCAGGGCTGCTTCTTCGCCTTAGCCGCCGTGGCTAATTGGTGAACGCCCAGCCCTGATTTGCCTTCCCGTCACAGGGGAACTGGGCTGCCTGTGCGCCGTTGTCTTCGCTGGCGCCCGAAATGCCCAGACACAGGCCGCTGTTGCGGTTCCTCATTTCGAAGACGGTGTCTGAGCGCCACTTAAGGGTCCAGTCCTGATTTTCGTCGCCGGACGGGTTCGCCAGGATGGCCGCCGCGCCGGCTTCCTTGCTCCCGCGATCGATGCCCATATTCTTGTCTGCAGTGGGGGTCCAGAAGCTGATGAAGCTGCCATCCTCGACGATCCCCCAGCGCTGCGACGTGGAGGAGCTTAAGGGCTGCTGAACGATCTTGGTGCCGACGGCGCTGCCACCTCCTGAAGACTGCAGGTACTTCTGGGACTTGGTGTTCTTGATCCGGTAAGTTACGGCCGCCGCGGACTGGATGTCCGCGCGCGTCATGGCCGTCGGGTCACTGCTCTGCGGCGACTGGGCGTCAGCCACCGCCGGACTGGCTGCTGTCATCAGCGCCCCGGCCAGAACTGCCCCGACGAGGTTCCTGCGCACGTTTGCTCTCCTTGCGTTGAGTGCTCTCAGTGTTACCGAGAGCACTCAAGCAGGCCCTCTACCGAGTTCGCAAGCAAGTTCGATCAATCGACCGAAAGCGCTTGCTTGACGCGCACATGCCGCATGTGCGAACCCCGTCGCGAGTCATATCGCGAACCACCAATGACGCACAGGGCTCCGCCGGGCGGGCGTCACCTGCGGCCGCAGTGGCTGGCAAGTCCGAACTGAGCTGCGGCCGGCGGACGGATCGCCACGCGTGCTACCTACTCTGAGCTGCACAAATACCTCGATCTTGTCCAGCACTCTGACACCCCCTCCCGCCCCGCGCCGTCATTCACCGCCGGGGGCTAACCCGTGATGGACACCCCCTTCGGCCACACACCTGACTGAGCCAGGTGCATTCTTCGTGTTCGTCAAGACGACCCGGGCAGCCGCTGTGCGGCATGACGGTGAACCAACAGTCAAGAAAGCGCTTTCGGCCGATCTCTCGGATGATCTAGCTATCCATGTGGCGCATCGCTTTTGACATGGCTTTGGTTCGGGCGAACCAAAGTGGACTGCTTAAAGCTGGTGGCGGCCTTGCCCTCGTTAGTGATGTCAATCCCCTCGCAGCGTGGAGACGATCTATGCAGTCAGTCCCTCGGCGAGGGTGGCTCGGTAGCCACGTTCGTAGTCGGCGGGCTCTTGAACCCGCACACGCTGTGTAGCCGTCTACGCGGCCCAGACCCTGGACGTGGTGTCCCGCAGCGATGAGGCACTCACTCTGCAGGTCGCCAGCCGGGGCGACGTCCGGTCGCTGCGTGCACTCCATGACTGGCTCGACCGCGCCTCGCTCACCGTAGACGAACTCCAGGTCCACAGCGTCGCCAGTTGCGGCACATGCTGCGCTACCCGACGCTCACCCTCACCGCCGCCGGGGTCCCGGTGGTATTCCTGCTGCTGTTCGTCTACGTCCTCGGCGCATCCTCGGCAGGAGCCCGCCCGATGAGCACCGCCACCCACGCCTTCAACGGAAGACGATCTGCGGCCGGTCGGCCGGCACGCCACAAGCCGTGCTTCTGGCCCGCGACGGGGCTGCCCACCGAGGCTGTCGATCAGGCGCGGACCAGCGGTGCGCCACATCGGCTTGTCCTGGCCGTCGGTGTCCTTCACCTTGCGGTGGAAGTGGCGCATGTACTTGTCGAACTTCGCCGCCATCTTCGCGGCGTCCTCGGTGCAGTTGTCGGCCCCGATGAACAACAGCGGCAGCCCCGGAGGAACTGCTCGAATCTGCGCTCGTCCGAACATCCACCGCCAGGACCTCGAAGAGCTCGACGAGGCCAGCGCGTTGCAACGGCTGCTCGCCATCCACGGCAGCCAGCGAGCCCTCGCCAAAAGACTCCACCGTCCGTCATCGAGTCCATGGGGGAATAGCGGACCTTGGTGCCGGGCCGGCGAGCGTCGATCGTCCAGCCACCGCCGATGTAGACACCCGGTGTACGGCTGCGCTGCTTCCTTGACTTGCGTCAGGAGTCCGACTCGTAGCGCTGCGGGCGTCCGGCCATGCTCCCCTGACCAGCCGTGGTCGGAGTCATGGTCGGGGTTGGTGGCAGCGTGGTCGGTCTATTCGGTGCTGTGGCCAGGGTCGGGGAACTCCGGCGGGAAGTACCGCTCCAGGATCTCCGCCCACCGGCGCAGGACGACGAAGCCAGTGGTGTCGGCCTGCGCCTTGACCACTCGGTCAGAGCGTCGACGAACGGCTCGGCGGCCTGCTTCAGGCGGCTGGCCAGAGCTTTTGGCGTGCCTTCCAGGGCGGTGACCTCACGATATGACCAGCTGCGGAGAAGGTGAGGAACCGACGAGTTGGGGCTCCAAGGTGACGCAAGTGCCTCACTTGAGGAGTACTAGGTAGCCCGGCTGCACGCCGTCAATCGTTGCGATGGTTGTGCTGGAGGTGACCCAGGACCCAGATGCTGGTCGGCTGTTGCCCGGTTGGGATCTGGAAGATTCCGTGTATCGGTCCCCGGCTGCCCGGGTTGAGCCCGAAGGTTGGCCCAACCTATCCCTTGCAATACAGCCGCGGCGACGGTGTCGGACACCTTGAGACGTGCGTCCATACCCTCATGCTCGCGGCGCGGCCACAAGTACGCACCCTCGGCCACATCCGCGCCGGGCAGGCCGGCGTCGAATGGCGCTGCTGTGGATCGAGAACACCGCCATCCAGCTGACCGAGGGCCGGTCGTAGGTAAGCCTGTGGGGGCGAGCGGCGCTCTGGCCTGCCGTGGTCGGGGCGACGGTCAGGGTGTGTCGCCACACTAGTAGAAGCGGCAGCTCACACCCGGGCCGGGTGTGCGGGGTTCGCCAGGACGCGGGTCGTACAGGGCGCGGCCGCCGGGCCACCGTCCGAGTTCGGTGGACAGGGCCACGCCGTCTTCGGCTTCTTCGGTCCGCCATCCGTGGATGTCCACCAGCAGGCCGTCCAGGGGCCCGCCCACCAGTTCGGCGTAGGTGCGGTGTGGTCCGTTCAGCAGCTGCTCATCGCCGTTCATCTGAGCTTGTTCCTTATGGTCTGAGCCGCCTGGTGAGTGCGGGACGCGACCGATCAGATGCTGAGTAGGGTTGTGGTCATGACCGAGGGGATGGGGCAGCGACCCAAGGTGGACCTGGACAGCGGCGTCGAGGACGTGACGCTGTCCATTCTGGAGTGGCTTGGCGAGCAGGGAGTCGGTGCCATGATCCGGGTCGACGCGGAGCGCATGCGTGACGGTCAGCCGGCGTGGACATTCGCCGCTTCAGGTGGGCCGCTGGACGGTGGGATGAGGGCCGACGGGGCCTCGGTCGCCGAGTGCATGGGCATGGCACTGCTTCGATTGCGCGAGGCCGGGCTGGCTGTTCCATTTTGACGTCGTGCTCCGTCTCTAAGCTGATCGCGTTCGGTGAGCTTTCGGGGCGTCTGGTGGTCTTGCCCACGTCGTAGCGGGTGGCGGAGTGGTGCCGGTTTTTCGAGCCGAGTGGCCTGCCGGGGCCCGGCCGACTGGGTTTGGGTGCACGCGCCGGGCAAGGCAGGTTCGGGCGGAGGTTCCTGAACCCCCGGCGGATCCGGGCGGGGGTGAGCCGGCCGGGCTCGGCCGGCCTCTCCCAGGGGGAGCGGAGGTCCCTCGCCCGCCACCGGGACCGGCTTGCGCATCACACGGTCCGTGCGCATCCGCCCAGGACCTCCACCGACAGTCCTTCCAGCAGATAGGCCATGCGCGAAGCGTCATAGCCCGCGTCGAAGACGACCAGGATGTCGCGGTCACCCGCCTGCCAACGACCCATGTCGATGAGGTCCTCGACCACACGGCGGACCTGGGCAGGGGTAACCTCGGCGATGTCCTCGGACGGTCCCAGCCGCAGCACATCCAGGATCTGACACCACGAGGTCCGGCCCGACTCCAGCGCGGCGACGAACGAGTAGGGCCAGCCGGGAACGAAATGGTCCGAGGAGCGCCCGCTTTCCCCCACGGCCTTCGTACTGGTCAAGTGCCTCTCTGGTCGGAGCACATGATCAGATGGAGGCCGTGTTCACGTGCCCGGAATCCCTGTATGAGTGATCATGTTCGGGGCATCGTTCGAGGTCAGACCATAAAGAACAAGCTCAGAGGTGCGAGTGCGGACATCGAAACACCGGGCGGAACGGGTCAGCTGCCCCCGACCGCGGCGTGGGACGCGGGCCCGTCCGGACCCCGGATCGCGGGCCGCCGATCGTGCCACGGCCCGCGATCCGGCCGCACTGCCCGGTCCGGCCTCACTGCCCCGTGTTGCCGCCCCGATTGAGCCAGCAGCGGATCGCGCCGCCGTCGTAGATCACGACGTAGTCCGCCCGTCCGTCGCTGCCGATGTCGCGGAAGGTGGACTTATCGGCGGGGTAGTGGGTGGCGTTGACGAAGTTGCGTACCTCGGTGAACCGGCGGCCCGGGGGCGTCGGGGTCGCTCCGGTCCCAGTTGTTGAGGTAAGCGTTGACCGTGCCGCTCGGCTGGACCATGAGGTAGTCGGCCTTGCGGTCGCCGTTGACGTCGGCGAGGCGCAGGTCGTGCCGGGAGCCGCCATTGACGCCGGGAGCCCAGTCGAGGTGCTCCTCCCAGCCCGTACCGGTGTTGACGTACGCGTGGATGGCACCGTTGGCGCCGATCCGCAGCAGATCGTCGCGGCCGTCGCCGTCAATGTCGGCGAAGCGGACGGCTTCGCGCGGGATGCCGCCGAGGCCCGGTTGTCGCCGTTCAGCTCGACGAGGTCGGTGCGGCCCGCGGGGGACTGCATCCCGGAGGCGATGACGCCGAGAGAGCGCCAGCCGGGGCCGACCCCGCTCACGGGCTCGTTATCCGCGACGTCGCACGGCGCCGTGCTGTCCGCGGGCACCGGGTCGTCGATCCAGCCTTCGGCCTCGGCCTGGGCGAGAGCCCCGTGGAAGGCATCGGCCATCTTGACGTAGCCGCTGTCGCCGGGGTGTGAGGGCTCGACGAGGTCGTCGGCGGTGACCTCGCCCATGTCCACCAGCCGTACCTGCCCGCCCTGTTCCCGCCGTCGTTCCACGATCGCCGGCAACTGGGCGTTGTACGCGTCGATGCGAGGTTGCAGGCCCGTCTTGTACGACGGTACGAGCGTGGCGACCAGCACGGTCGCGTCGGGCGCGTTCCGCAGGATCTGGTCGATGAGCGAGCCGAGGCGGCCTGGGGCGTCTTCGAGGTCGAGTGCCTCGTTCATGTCGTTCGTGCCCGCGTGCAGGGTGACTACGTTCGGCCGGTAGTGCCGCACGGGACAGTAGGCGTTGTCCGCGATCTCGTCGATGGTGTCACCGGGGTGGCCCTCGTGGTCGGGGTCGGCGAACGTCCCGCGCCTCTGGGTACCGACGAAATCCACGGTGCGCGATCCCCCGGTCAGGCTGTCCCACAGGTGGGACCGGTAGCCGTTCCCCGTGGAACTCCCTGGCCGAAGGTGATCGAGTCGCCCAGGGGCATGACGCGCAGGTCGCCGGCCGCCGTCGACCAGCCGAGTCGGCGCGCCGCCTCCAGCAGTTTCGCGTAGATGACCGTGCCGACACCGTCGATCCCGTCCCCGACGAGGGCAGCCGCCCAGCGCTCGATCTGCCGCCCGGCGGCGCGTACGGCGTCGGCGGTCTTCCGGAACACATCGGCGAGCCCGCCGACCTTGGCCCACGGCGCGATCCAGCGCCCCCACGCGGCCGCCCCGACCGCCGAGATGACGCCGTTGGCGACCGCTTCGCCCCAGACGTCCGCGTTGATCTCTTCACCCTTGAACACGGCCGCCAGCATCGTGCTGAGGAAGCCCGTCGTGAAGGCGGCCAGCGCCTCACAGATCATCGTCGCCACCGGTCCGGCCTCGGGGAAGGCGAGGAACCACAGCGTCCCGACCCGATTCCCGTGGCCACGCCGAGCAGCGTGGCCACGGCCCCGCGCCACCAGTTCGACGACGTCTGCACCTCGTCCTTCGGGAGGACGACCGAGAGGCCGGTCGATCTGGGGATGATGGTGCCGTTGTACTCGAAGTCGAACTGCTCGAGCCGCTGGCCCGGCATCTCCATGTCGTACGCCGCGATGTTCCGCTTCGCGCTGTCGTTCAGCGAATCGCCGGGCTTCTGCTGCCGCGCGATCTCCTCCCGGAGGACTTTCGGATCCAGCCCCGCGACGGTGTAACTGACGACGACGTCCTCGGCGGCGGCCGCGGCGTAGTCCTCCGGCCAGCAGGACGGCCATGCCTCTCGGCACCGCGCGGGGCAACAGACTGGGTAACTGCACGAGCACATCTCCCGATGCTTCGGACGAATGGTTTCCGCGGACACCTCATGCCCATGAGGTCCGAGGCGAGGGGCGGGCCTGTACCCGCCCCTGGGGGCTCACACAGCCGTGGCGGCGCGCCTGCCCAGCTCGACGGCGTTGACGAAGGACTGGGCGCTCATGCCCATGGCGGGCACGTTCTCCTGCATCAGGCGCATGCGGTGCGGGGCATCGTGGAACGCGGGGTCGAGCTGGAACTCGGCGGCCAGGGAGAACCAGGTCACCGGGACGGCACCGGCTTGGATCATGCGCTGTATCGCCGTGTTGTGGGCCTCGAGTGAGGGGCTGGCGGAGGCGTCGACCGCCACGTGCACGCGGTAGCCCTCCCGCAGGCCGCCCAGCACCGTCTGCAGTACGCACCCGTCGGTGGCGATGCCGCCGATCACCAGGTTTGGCCGGCCCTCCGCCCGGACCGCCTGGGCGAATGGCTCGTCCAGGAAGGCGTTGAAGTCGCTCGGGCGCTCGATGACCGGCTGGTCACCGAGCGCCTCCAGCAGCTCCGTGTAGAGCGGGCCGGACGGCTTGCCGGACTGACCGTTGGTCACCACCAGGCCGCTCTCGTACCACTTCGCCGTCTTCGCCAGGCCCACGACGTTGTTGAGGTGCTCGGCGAGGGCGTGAGAGCGCAGGAGGCCGGCGAAACCGACGGCGTAGTCGACGAGGACGACGGTGGTGTTGGCAGGGGTGAGGGGCTCAGGCGCCATGAGAGGACCTCTCGTCGAGGGAGGCGGACGGTGACGAAGGGATCGCGCAGCGGCACAAGGGGCCGCTGCTCGCTGGTGTCCGCTCGGTCATCGCCGACCGTACAGACCCCACCAGATAGTGTCCAGATGGTCACTTATAGCCCTTGAGAAATGGCCGGGTTTGTGAGGAACGACGCCGCTTATGAGCTAAATTGCGCCGCACCTGCTGACCACTTGGTGAATAACTTGATGACCACATGTACACTTGCGCAATGGACGAGTCACCGCCGACGGACACCGCCGCGAGCGATCACGACGCCGCAACCCCGGCCAGGCGCAGGCGCGCACCCGAAGAGCGCCGGGCCGCCATCGTCGAGGCCGCGCGTGCCGCCTTCGCCGAGCTGGGCTTCGGCAAGACGACCATCCGCGAGGTCGCACGCCGGGCGGGAGTGACGCACGGCCTGGTCATACGGCACTTCGGATCCAAGGAGCAGCTGTTCCTCGCCGCAGTGCCCAGCCCCCGCACACTGATGGAGGAAGTGGCCGGCGACCCCAGGACGTTGCCGACACGCGTCGCCCGGTCCTACGTCCGGCGCATGGCCGTCAGCGGCGGCAACGACCCCTTCGTGGCCCTGCTGCGCGCTGTGGCCACGGACGAGGAGACGGCCAAACGACTCTTCGCCGCAATGCAGGAAGACAGTCTCGAGATGTACCGGCACGTGATCCCCGGCCCGAAACTGGAGGAGCGCGTCGCCTCCGTGGGCGCCTACCTCATCGGCGTGACGTTCTCCCGGTACGTCTTCAAGAGCGGACCCCTGGCCTCGATGCCGGACGAAGATCTCATCCGCCACCTCGTCCCCAACCTCCGCATGATCCTGCTCGACTGACGGCCGTCGCGCGCCGACGGCGGCAGCGAAGTCACCCGTGCGGGACGGATCATCCGGAAGCCGGACGGCCCGCAGGCACGGATGCAGAACCCGTGCCGCATCCCCCCTCCACCGGCATCATGATCCCAGTCAGGTAGGAGGCGGCCCGGGGGACAGCAGGAACGCCGCCGTGCGCCCGAACTCCTCCAGGGTGCCGTACCGCCGCAGCGGGATCCGCGCCTCGTTGGCCGCGCGCGTGGCCTCGGGGTTCGCCGACATGCCGTCCAGCTCGCGCACACGGTCCGCGCCCATCCGGGCCAGCAGCAGCCCCACCACCCGGATCCCGCGCGGACCCAGCTCGTCCGCCAGCGACTTCGCGAAGCCGGCCAGGCCGGGCCGCAGCCCGTTGGAGATCGTCAGTCCCGGGATCGGCTGCACGGACCCGGACAGGATGAACCCGATGACGCCCCCGGCCTCCAGTTCGGCCGCCACCGCGCGGGCCAGCCGTACCGCGCCTAGACCAGGGCCTGTCTCTTTGATGGGTTAGTCAGTTGATCGGATGTGTCTGTCCGATTAGTGATCACTGATGCGATGTGGGACCGGATCGAGCCGCTGATGCCGGCGGATCCGGTCCGCGGACGGCGATGGGCCGACCACCATCGCACTCTTGAGGCCATCGCGTGGAAGTACCGCACCAACTCGCCCTGGCGCGACCTTCCCGAGGAGGTCGGCTCTTTCCAGACCGGCCTCGGACAGAACCTAGACGTCGAGGTCCACCACGACCGGCGCGTGGTCCGAGGCGCCCTTGCCCTTGCGCTCCTCGCGGTCCACGTACGCGTCGGTGACCGCCTTGGCGAACGGCTGGTTGCCGTAGACCAGGTCGATGCGCATGCCGCGGTTCTTGGGGAAGCAGAGCTGGCGGTAGTCCCAGTAGGTGAAGGGCTGTTCGTACTTCAGGGGGCGCGGGACCACGTCGTTCAGGCCGGCCTCGCGCAGGGCGGAGAGGGCGGCGCGCTCGGCGGGGGTGACGTGGGTGGAGCCCTCGAAGGCGGAGCGGTCGTAGACGTCGTCGTCGGTCGGGGCGACGTTGTAGTCGCCCATCACGGCGAACGGGCGGCTGCCGCCGGCGTCGCCCGCGACGGCCGCCCTGAGGGCCTCGAACCACTGGAGCTTGTAGGCGTAGTGGGGGTGGTCCACCTCGCGGCCGTTCGGCACGTACACCGACCAGACGCGGACCGGGCCGCAGGTCGCGGAGATGGCTCGGGGCTCCTCGACGCCGTCGAAACCGGGGTCGCCGGGCAGGCCCTTGACGACGTCCTCGATGCCGACGCGGGAGAGCACCGCCACGCCGTTCCACCGGCCGGTCGCGTGGACCGCCGCCTCGTAGCCCCTCTCGCGCAGCGCGTCGAACGGGAACTGCTCCTCGGCGACCTTGGCCTCCTGCAGGCACAGCACGTCGGTGCCGCTGCTCTCCAGCCAGGCCAGCAGCCTCGGCAGACGGGCGGTGATCGAGTTCACGTTCCAGGTCGCGATGCGCATGCGTCACAACCTACCGGGCGGGTCTGACAACGCGGCCCGCCCGGGGTGCCCTCACACCTGCGCGGAATCGCCCGGCGTCAGCCGCAGGTGCTCCGAGCCGCCGAGAGCGCCGATCTGGCGGTCGTAGATCGGGCGGGCGAGGTCGGTGAGCAGGGCGTCGTGGATGTCGTAGGCGCGCTGCGGCCCGACCTCGCGGACGTAGTCGATGACCTCGGAGATCTTGTTCCACGGGGCCATGACCGGCAGCATCAGCGTCTCGACCGGGTGGTCGGGGACGGTGAGGGCGTCGCCGGGGTGGAAGACCTTGCCGCCGTCGACGAGGTAGCCGACGTTGGTGATGCGCGGGATGTCCGGGTGGATCACGGCGTGCAGTTCGCCGTGGACCTGGACGTCGAAGCCGGCGGCGGTGAAGGTGTCGCCGTGGCCGACGGTGTGCACGCGGCCCGGGAAGGCCGATGAGATCTTCTCCGCGACCGACCTCAGGGTCCAGATCTGCGCGGCCGGGTTGTTCTCCATCGCGGCGCGCAGCCGGAACTCGTCGAAGTGATCGGGGTGCTCGTGGGTGACGAGGATGGCGTCCGCGCCGAGCGCGGCGTCCTCCTCGCTGAATCCTCCCGGGTCGACGACGAGTGTCCGGCCGTCCTTCTCCAGGCGGATGCAGGCGTGCGACTTCTTCGTGAGCTTCATGGATCCATCCTGCCTCTGACGCCTGCCGGGCGGGTGGCTCACTCGGTGGGCGTGGTCTCCTCCCTTATCACCTGCTGGGCCACCCGGAACGCGCTGTTCGCCGCCGGTACGCCGCAGTAGACGGCCGCCTGCAGCAGCACCTCCTTGATCTCGCCCGGGGTGAGGCCGTTGCGCAGGGCGGCCCGGGTGTGGAAGGCGAGTTCCTCCAGGTGGCCGCCGGCGACCAGGGCGGTGAGGGTGACGCAGCTGCGGGTGCGGCGGTCGAGGCCGGGCCGGTCCCAGATCTCGCCCCAGGCGTACCGGGTGACGAACTCCTGGAAGTCCCCCGAGAAGTCGTCGGCCTGCTCCAGCACCCGGTCGACGTGCGCGTCGCCGAGCACTTCGCGGCGCACCTTGAGCCCCGCGTCGTACGGGTCGGGCCGCCCCGGCGGCTGTGGCGGCACGGCGGCCGGGGCGATCTCGGCTCTGGGCGGCGCGGTCTGCGGCTGCGCGGCGGCCAGGACCGGCTTCACGGGGGCGGCCGGAATCGCCGTCTGGCCGGTGGAGTGGTCGAAGGCGGGCTGCCAGGCGGTGGAGAAGTGCCGGACCAGGAGGTCGGTGACGGCCGCCGGCTGCTCCACGGGGACCAGGTGGGAAGCGCCGGGGACGACGGCGAGGCGTGCGTCCGGGATGCCGGCGACCAGGGTGCGGGCCTCGGCGGGGCCGGTGACCTGGTCGTCGGAGCCGACGAGGACGAGGGTCGGGACGCCGACGCGGGCGAGTTCCGCCCGTGTGTCGAAGGAGGCGAGCGCCTCACAGGCGGCGATGTAGCAGCCGGGGTCGGTGGTGCGCACCATTTGCACGGCCCACTCGGTGATCGCGGGCTGCGCGGCGGCGAACCCGCTGGTGAACCAGCGGTCGGGCGAGGTACGGGCGATGGGGTCGAGGCCGTTCGTCCGTACGATCACGCCTCTTTGCCGGAACTCGTCGGCCGTGCCGAAGCGGGGCGAGGCGGCGATCAGCGCGAGCGAGGCGAGGCGCTCGGGGTGGCGCAGGGCGAGCTCGACGCCGATGGCGCCGCCGAGCGCGCAGCCCGCGTAGCCGAAGCGGTGCACGCCGAGTCCGTCGAGGGTGGTGAGCAGGCGTGCCGTGAGGTCGGCGACGGAGCCCGCGGGGTAGGCGGGGGCGCCGCCGTGTCCCGGAAGGTCGAAGCGGAAGACGCGCCACTGCTTCATCAGCTCCGGAACCTGCCGGTCCCACATGTGCCAGGTGGTGCCCAGGGAGGGACCCAGGATCAGGACGGGAGCCTCTTCTGGCCCGTCAAAGCGGTATTGCAGGGTGTTCGGTGCTGTCTCGCTCACCCGTCAGACCCTCTCATCTCTCACGGGATCTCACATGGCCGGTCCCAACCTAACGGCTCTTGTTCCTCTCGCTACGACAGGCCCGGCACTGCCGGAAGCCTCGGGGGGCCGGGTACGTGTTCTCCAGCGTGTACTCGTGACATCCAGGTGATGCGGGTTACAGCATCGAGTGTGGTCCGGGCACAAGCAGAATCCCGGTGCCCGCGCACGCGCTTGTGCGATCCCTTGCGGCTGGCCCAGCCCCATGTTGGGCTGCTCGACGCTCCAACCCTTGGTGCGCCTCAGTCCAGTCCGACACCAGCCCCGCGTCCACGGGCGACACCGCAACGCCTCCCCGACGAAAGCCCGAGGTCAGTTGTAGACGTTGAATTCTGCGACTGACCACCAGCTGCGCGCAACGTCGCCGGTGTTGACGACCTTGATGTAGCGAGCTGTCTGCGTGGGGAAGGACATCAGGTGGACTCGTTGGCCGTCCGCCGTGGAAGAAACCTTGGTCCAGTCGGTTCCGTCTGTGGATACGTATACGTCTGCGCTGCGCGCATAGTCGTTGACACTGCCACCGACATCCAACACGATCTTGTTGAAGGTCTGCGTTTGCCTCATGTCCACTTGGATCCAGAGGCCGTCGTACTGCCCTGTCCCGGAGCTGTACCGGGTGTCGGCGTTGCCGTCGAGCATGTTTCCGGGCGCATCCCACTGGCCCGCGTCCGAAGCCTTTGCGGTCCACCCCGTCCGCGGCAAGGCAGGTCCGAGATCTATGACGTCGAACGAGGATCCACCTGCGTCTGCTCCGCTGGCTCCCTTCACGGAAACCGTGACCTTCCCCGCCGGCAGCCCCTTCGGAACGTAGGCGCTGATGCTGGTGTCCGACCAGGTGTCTATTTCGGCATAGCTCGATCCGACATACACCGTACCCAGCCCTTGTGCATCGCCGAAACCAGAACCCCGAATCGTGAACTTGGAGCGCGGGATGCCTCGTTCCGGCTTCAGATCGCTGAAGGTCGGCGACGGGAAGCTCGACAGCTTCTTGGTCGTGAACATCGCCGAGGTGCCGCCCGGCAGCGTATAGGTGTACGAGCCGTCGGTCGACATCTTGAAACTCTTGCTGTCGCTGGTCCCGTTGAAGACTACGGTGACCTGCTCCCCCTCCTTGCTGGTCCAGGTCTTCATCTGGAGGCCGTTCGATACCGCTGTCGGAGCTGTGATCGAGCCGGTTCCGCGCGAGGACCCATACACTTCGATGTCGCTGATGGCCCACCAGAAACCGGATGCCGCGGTACTGACGATGCGAATGTACTGTGCCGTAAGGGTCGGCAGCGTGACGGCTATTTTTCCGATTCCCCCGCTGCCGCTCGCAATCGCGCTGCCCCAATCGACGCCGTCGTTCGACGCGTAGATCTGATACTTCGTGACGTAGTCGAACGAATTGTTCACGCCGGTGTCGAGGACGATCTTATTGAAACTCGTGGGGGTCCCCAGGTCGATCTGGAACCAGTCGCCGCTCGTCGTCCCGTGCCCGAGGCTCCATTTGGTGTTGATGTCGCCGTCGATCGCGTTCGCGGCCACACCCCAGTCCGGCTGCGCGGAAGCCGTGGCGGTCCACTTGCTGCGGTTCAGCGCCCTTCCTGTCGTCTGGACGGAAGCTCCGATCGGCAAGGAGTACGTGATCAGCTTGTTTCCGGTGCGGATGGAGTTCTGGTAGGGCAGCAGTGCCGGGTCGTACGTGACGGTGACCGGACCGGATGCCGACGTGAACGTGAAGTCGTGTGTCGGATCCGCAGCCTTGGTCGCTGCGGGGGTACGGCCGCTCTGCGCAGGCCCGGAGTACATGAAGGTGACGGCGTCGCCGGCGTTCAGCGTGTAGTCGAACGAGTGTGTCCCGTCGGCGACGCTGAAGGTTTTCGCCGCGCTTCCCGAGTTGTGCGCGATCAGGACCTTCGATCCGTCCGGGTTCTGGAACGCGACGTTCTCTATGCCGCCTTCCCCGAAGGTGTTCGAGTAGATCCGGCGTGCTCCGGGCTTGACGAACCTACTGGCGTGAGCGAGGGCGTGGTAGTCCACGTTGTAGGTCACCCGCCCGTCGGCCGGGTCGATCGTGAGCAGACCCCGCAGCATGGGTATGCCGGCGGTGTCGCTGTTGAGCGGGCCCCTGTCGGGGTCGAGTGCGATGTTCCACAGCATCACCCCGTTCGCCCAGTTGCGCGTGCCGTTGATGATCCACGTACCCAGGGCTTCGCTGAACGCCGTCTGATTGCTGTCCTGCCAGACGCCCCCGGTGGCTTCCGTGATGAAGGTTTCCTTGCTCGGATAGTCGTTGTGGACCAGCGTCTGGTAGTTCGGGTTGCCGCTGTAGATGTGCCAGCCGGTTCCCGCGGTGTACTTGGATGCTGCGGGGTCGCTGAAGACCGTCTCCGGGTACGAGGGCACGTCCCAGTTGTGGTCCCAGGCCAGGATCTTCGTGGAGATTCCGTTGGCTTCGAACGCCTTGCCGATCTCCTGAATCAGGTCGGCTTCCTGGTACGCGGACAGGAACATTCCCGGCCAGGTGGGAGTACCCATGGGTTCGTTCTGCGGGGAAATGTAGGAGATGGGCACGCCGGCTTCGCCGTAGGCTTGGATGAACTTGACGAAGTAGTTGGCGAGTGTGGAGGTGTACTCGCTCTTGAGGGTGCCTCCAATCATGGAGTCGGAGGTCTTCATCCAGCCTGGTGGGCTCCACGGGTTGGCCATGATCTTGAGGGAGGGGTTGAGCGAGAGGGCCTGCCGCAAGGCGGGAACGATGTACGGCACGTCATGCTGGACGGAGAAGTTGGACAGCGTCGGGTCCGTTTGACCCTTCGGCATGTCGTTGTAGGAGTAGTTTCCGGACGCGTTGAAGTCCGTCGCGCCCATCGGCGAGCGGAGCAGGCTGAGGCCGATTCCCTTCGAGGGATCGAACAGCTTCGTCATCAGCTTGGTCCGCTCAGCAGCGGACAGCTTGTCGATGAGCCAAGCGGATGAGTCGGTCATGGCCGCGCCGAAGCCCTGAACCTTCTGGTACTTGACGGTGTCGTCGATCTTGATCGTCAGCGGGTTGGCCGTTCTCCTCGCCTTGAACAGCACATCGTCCTGGCCGGCGACCCACTTGTCGGCCGATACGTCCGTCAGCCACACACGGACGGAATTGTCACGTGAGGCTTGCTTCAACTGGGGGGCGGCGACGGCGTTCCCTGAAACCTGGGTCCACGCGGCGGCGACACCGACGGCGGTGGCCAGGAACTGGCGTCGTCCGAGACCGTACGAGCTCATGGAAGATCCTCCTTCGGACCTGCTTGTTCAGTACTTGGGAGAGAGGGTGGGACACATTGCCGAGGTGGGGGATCGACCGGTTGGGGCCGGTTCTACGGCGACGCCGGCGCCGACTCTGCGGCGCCGGTGCTCGGCTCCTTGATCACGAGCGGGTGCAGTTCCCAGGCATCCACCGCGAAGCCGAGGCGCGTCCCCGGTGCGGTGCGGGCCTGCAGTCGCCACGGGCTCTGCCCTGTGGGGTAGAAGCGCAGGGTGAGAACCTGGCCGGTGGTGATCAGGAAGATTTCGGCGATGGAATGGTCGACGACCACGCGCAGGTCGATGGGCCGGCCGGTTGGGCAGGGCATGTGGTAGGCGCCGCCGCGGGCCCGGCTGTCCAGTGAGGCATGGTCGCGGTCGACGACCAGTTCGCCCGCCTCGACGTCGAGACGGATGTCGAGGTACTCGGAGCCGTCCGGGGTGGTGAGCAACCGCAGCCCGGCGTCTCCGGTCGGCTCCAGACGTGCCGGCAGGTCGAAGGCGTGGCCCACGCTGCCGAGGTGCATCGGTTGCTGGCCGTGCGCCGCGCCTGCGGCGTGGATGGCGTGCCTGCCGCGCAGGGCGAGCAGTTCGGTGGCGGGCTGCTGGCGCAGTATGCCGTCGTCGTCGACATGGATCTCGCGAGGCAGGGTGAGGACGCCTGCCCAACCGTCCGCGACCGCCCAGGCTTCGTCGCGAGCCTCCCATGACCAGCCCCACAACAGCCACCGGTTCCCCGGTGCGCGCAGCAGAGCCGGCGCGTAGCAGTCAGGGCCGTGGTCGGCGGGCACCACCGGGCCGGCTTTGAAGTGGCCGTCGTGCTCCTCGCCGATCAGAGCTGCGACGCTCAGCGGGCCGGTGGGTTCCGTCCATGCACCGAAAATGAGGGCGCCGCGCCCGTCGGCCGCCGGAAGGTACTGGGGGCACTCCCAGCCCTCGCCGGAGAGCAGCTCGGTGTCGCCGACGGACTCCGGGCGACGGGCCGCGAAAGGCTCCCGGTAGGTCCAGTTCTCCAGGTCGGGCGAGTCGTAGAGCAGTGCGGCGGCGCGGCCGTCCGCGAGGGCGGCGCCGACCAGCATCCGCCAGCCGTCGCCGTCCTGCCAGACATACGGGTCGCGGTACATGGTGCAGCCCTCGGGCAGCTCCCGGATGAGCAGTTCCCCGCGCGGGCTGAAGGTCCGGCCGCCGTCCTCGGAGAAGGCGCAGGTGACCGGCTGGTGCTGGAACGAGCGGTCCTCGCGGTGCGCGGAGTAGAAGGCGACCAGCCGTTCGCCGTCGGAGACGGCGTTGCCGGAGAAGCAGCCGTCGGCGTCCACGCCACCCGGGGTCGGGGACAGGGCGATCGGCAGCGGCTCCCAGGTCAGCAGGTCGGGGCTGCGGAAGTGGCCCCAGTTGAGGTTCGCGTGGGTCGCCCCGTACGGGTTGTACTGGTAGCACACGTGGTAGTGGCCGTCGTGGAAGACCAGCCCGTTGGGGTCATTGATCCAGTTGCGGGACGGGCGCAGGTGCGCCACGGGGCGGTGCGGATCGCGGGGTGCGGTGGACACACGCGTGCCTTTCGGTATGTCTGTGGGTCCCGTCCCGCCGGCCCTCGGTTTGGCGGGGCGGCAGGCCGGCGGGGCGGGGTCTTCAAGCCCGCATACGGCCTTGTGGTCCGGATGCGGTCAGCTTCGGATGCGGAAACGTGCGCTCAGCTGCTGCTCCCGCCGTGAGCTGGGCCCGACGCGGAGTGCGAACTCACCTGGTTCGACCACGCGGCGGTTGTCGGCCGTGACGAGTGAGCACTGTGCGGCAGGGATGCCGATGCGGACGTCCAGGCTTTCACCGGGAGCGATCTCGACCTGGGTGAAACCCTTCAGCTCCTGCTCGGCCCAGGTGACGCTGGTGGTCAGGTCGCTGATGTACGCCTGGACCGTCTCCAGGGCCGGTCGGCTGCCGCTGTTGGTGAGTCGTACCGTCGCGTGGACGGTTCCGTCGGCGGAGACGTCGTCCTCGTGCACCGCAAGGTCGGAGTAGGTGATAGTGGTGTAGGTAAGGCCCTCGCCGAACGCGAACAGGGGGTCCTGGGTGAGATCCGCGTAGCGATTGCCGTGCTGGCCTCGCACCTGGTTGTAGAAGACCGGTTGCTGTCCGACGTGGCGTGCGAAGGAGACCGGGAGCCGGCCGCTGGGTTCGATGAGTCCGAGGAGGAGTTCGGCGACGGCGCGGCCCCCGCGCATGCCCGGGTTGAAGGCCTCGATGAGTGCTGCCGCGTTCAGTGCCGAGTCCGGGAGGGTGCTCGGTTTGGACTGGGCGAGGACGACGATCATGGGTGTGCCGGTGGCGGCGACCGCGTCCAGCAGTGCGATCTGGCCTCCTTGGAGGTCGAGTGTGGCTGTGGAGCGCACCTCGCCGGTGAGGGCGATGGTGTCCCCCACGACCACGACGGCGTAGTCGGCGGCCTCCGCGGCGGCAGTGGCCTCCCGAAGCTGTGCCTGGTCGACCGGGGCAGGGGTGAAGACGTTGGGCTGCGGTTGGCCGTCGGGCCCGGTGGACCACCCGGTGTCCTGGTCGGGGCTTGCGATGTCGGCTCCGCGGGCGTACGTGATGGTCCAGTCGGCGGGTGCGACGGCGCGGAGGCCGTCGAGCACCGTCTCCACCGACTCCCGTGGATGTCCTTCCGGCATCCACGGGACCTGGCCGGAAGCCCCCGCCCAGTCGCCGAGCATCGCTTCCGTGCTGTCGGCGTTGGGGCCGATGACCGCGATCGTCCGCGGGGTGCCCTGGCTCGCGGCGCGGCCGGTTCCGTCCGCGGTCAGCCCTCCTTCGAGGGGCAAGGTGCCGTCGTTGCGCAGCAGCACCAGGGAACGACGGGCGGTCTCAAGGTTGAGGTCGGCGTGTTGGCGGCAGCCGATCACCTGCGCCTGCCGCTCCGGGTCGGGCGTACGGGGGTCCTCGAAGAGCCCGAGTTCGAACTTCAGCCGCAGAACCCGCCGTACGGCGTCGTCGATCTGCTTTTCCTCGATCAGGCCGCGGGCGACCGCTTCCTGAGCGCCCTCGAAGAACGCCGGGGTGGCCATGATGAGGTCGTTCCCGGCGTTGACGGCGACCGCCGCCGCCTCGGCGTAGTCGGCGCAGGTCCGCTGGTCGTAGACCATCCGGCCGACGTTGTCCCAGTCGGTCACCAGCGTCCCGGTGAAGCCCCACTCGCCCTTGAGCACGTCGTTGATCAGCCACTCATTGGCGGTGATGGGCACGCCGTCGATCGACTGGTAGCCGAGCATGATGCCGCGGCAGCCGGCACGAACGGCCTGCTCGAAGGGGGGCAGGAACCACGAGCGGAGCTTGCGTGGGCTGAGCTCGGCTTCGCTCGCGTCGCGCCCGCCCAGGGTCTCGGAGTAGCCCGCGAAGTGCTTGGCGTACGCCAGCACGGCTGTCGGGTCGCCGAGGCCCTCACCCTGGTAGCCGCGCACCATCGCCGCTCCGAGTTCACCGATCAGGAACGGGTCCTCGCCGAACGTCTCGTTGATCCGGCCCCAGCGCAGGTCCCGGGTGATGCACAGCACCGGGGAGAACGTCCCGTGGATTCCGGTCGCCGCGATTTCGGTCGCGGCCGCACGGGCCACCCGGTGGAGCAGACCGGGGTCCCATGTGCAGGCCATGGCCAGCTGGGTCGGGAAGATGGTCGCGCCGGGCCAGAACGAGTGGCCGTGGATGCCGTCGTCGGCGGTCAGCAGCGGAATGCCGAGGCGTGTCTGCCGGGCCAGTTCCATGGCCCGCGGCATCAGGTCGGGAGACACATGCAGGACCGATCCGGCCAGCTTGGCCGACACGATGTCCGCCAGGTCCCCGTGTTGTGCGTCGAGCATCAGCAACTGCCCGACCTTCTCCGGCAGGGTCATCCGTGACAGCAAGTCCTCGATCCTCGCTTCCACGGAAGCTTCCGGATCCAGGTACGCCGCGGAGCGGACCGGCTGTCCCACTTTGGTCTCCAAGTGATGAGTCGTACGGAGTCAGAGAGTTGATCGGCGATGGCGAGCGCTTCGTCGCAAGGGCGCTGCCGCCTGCCATGGCGGGGCGCGCGCACCGGCTGCCCGCCGCGCAGGGCAGTGAGGTAAGGGCCGGCCTGTCACTTCAGGCCGGTGGTGGCGATGCCGGCGACGAACTGGCGCTGGAAGAGGAGGAAGACGATCATCACCGGCAGCAGGACGACCACGGCGCCGGCGAGCAGGATGCCGAAGCGGGTGAAGGACTGTCCGCTGCTGGCCAGGGCGAGCCCGACGGGGAGGGTGTACTGGCTCTCGTTCTGGGCCACGACCAGGGGCCACAGGAAGTTGTTCCAGGAGCCGAGGAAGGTGATGATCCCGAGGGTGGCGAGGGCCGGCTTGGTCAGCGGCAGGATGATCCTCGCGAAGATGGCCAGTTCGCGGCAGCCGTCGACGCGGGCGGCGTCGATGAGTTCGTCGGGCAGGGTGGAGATGAACTGCCGCATCAGGAACACCCCGAAGGGGCCGGCCAGGAACGGCAGGATCAGCCCGAGCAGGGAGCCGGTCAGCTGCATGTTGGACACGAGCACGTACAGCGGTACGAAGGTGACCAGGCCGGGGATCATGAGCGTCCCCATGACCAGCAGGAAGACGGCGCGCTGTCCGCGGAACTCCAGCTTGGCCAGGGCGTATCCGAGCATCGAGCAGAAGATGAGGTTGCCCGCGGTGACGGCCAGTGCCACGATCACGGAGTTGGCGAACATGCTCGTGAAGTCGAGCGTGCTGAACAGCTCACCGTAGTTGGCGGTCGTGGGTGCCGTGGGGATCAGAACGGGCGGGACTCGCCGGATGTCGGCCTCGGGCTTGAAGGAGCCGGAGAGCATCCACAGGAACGGCGCGATCATCAGCAGCAGGGCGCCGGCGAGCGGCAGATACAGCCAGGGTTGGCCCCAGGTCTGCCGGATGCGGCGACGCCTGAGGGTGCGGTCCATGCCCGGGTGTGCGGTTGGGAGGGTGGAGAGGGTGCTCATGGGTCGTCAGTCCTTGTCTCGCAGCACGCGGAACTGCAGTACGGTCAGCGCCACGATGAGGACGAAGATGACGTAGCTGGCGGCTGACGCCATGTCGTAGTTGCCGTTGCCGAACTGGTTGTAGGCGTACAAGGTGGCCGACAGGGTGGAGTCCAGCGGCCCGCCACCGGTCATCACGAACGGCTCGTCGAAGAACTGCAGGTAGCCGATGCCCGTGGTGACCGCGGTGAGCAGGAGGGCGGGGCGCAGGAGCGGGAAGGTGACCCGCCAGAACCGCTGCCAGGGCCCGGCGCCGTCGAGTTCGGCCGCCTCCATCAGGGACTGCGGGACGGACTGCAGCCCCGCCAGCATGATGATCATGACGGTGCCGAGGTTGCGCCACACCGCCATCACGATCATGACGGGCAGAGCGAAGCGGGTGTCCGCCAGCCAGGCCGGACCGTCGATCCCGAACCAGCCCAGCACGAGGTTCACCAGTCCCGCCCGCGGTTCGAGGAGCGTCTTCCACACCACGGCGACGGCCACGATGCTCGTGATCACCGGCAGGTAGAAGCCGACCCGGAAGACGGCGCGGAAGCGGCGGATGCCCCGGTCGAGGGCAACCGCCGCGGCGAGCCCGGCGCCCAGCGTCAGGGGCAGGGCCACCAGGACGAACACGCCCGTGTTGCGCAGGGCCGTGAAGAACTGATCGTCCTGGAAGAGCCGTGTGTAGGTGTCGAGGCCCGTGAACGACACGTTCAGGGGAGTGCGCAGGTCGGCGCTCTTGGTGTCGGTCAGGCTCATCAGCAGCGACCACACCACCGGCAGCAGCATGAAGGCCGCGAACAGCGCGAGGAACGGGGCGGCGAGGACCCAGGCGGCCCGCGCCTGCCTGCCCCGCGCCGTGCTCCTCAGCCCGGAGTGCCGGCGACCGGCACTCCGTTCCCGCCCAGCGGTGCTCTGATCGTGGATATCGCCCCGCTCGGGGAGCGTTTTCGTGGACATGGATGTCATCCGTCCGTACGAGGGTTGTCCGTACGAGGGGTACTCAGGCGGCGGCGCTCAGCGCCCGGTGCCGATGCTGGTGGCCTTGGACTGCAGCGTCTTCTGCACCTCGGCGACGCTGGCCTTGCCGAGGGCCAGCTTCTCCAGTTCGGAGTCGATGGCGTCGGCGATCTGCTGCCAGGTCGTGATGGCGGGCGGCGCCTTGCTGACCTTGAGCTGCTCGTCGAACGCCTTCATGTTCTCGTCCTCGCTCAGCTTCGCCTCGGTCCACGCCTGGGGCGACGGGGGCAGACTGCCGGTGGCCTTGGCATAGGCCGCGAGGTTGGCGGGCTCGGTCAGGAACCGGGCGAACTTCCATGCGGCGTCGGGGTTCTTGGCTTGCTTGAACACCGCCAGGTTGCTGCCGCCGGCGAACCCGGCGGGCTGCTTGGTGTACGGCACCGGCATGGTCTTCCACTTGCCGTCCAGCTCCGGGGCGTCCTTGTGGAGGCTGCCGCCGGCCCACGCGGCCTCCTGGTAGGTGGCGATCAGCCCGTCACGGAAGCCCTGCACGTTGTCCGACCTGTCGGTCGGTCCAAGGCCCTGCTTGGGAACGCGTGACCAGTACTCCAGCGCCTTGGCGACCTCGGGCGTGTCGAAGGTGAACTTCCCGGTCTTGGCGTCGTAGATGTCACCACCCTCCTGCCAGACCATCGGCAGCCAGAAGATCCAGGAGTTGAAGCCCATCACCAGCCCGGTGGCGTGGCGCAGCTTGGGGTTCTGCTTGCCGGCGGTGGCCTGGATGGCCTTGAGGTCCTTCAGGTATCCCTCCCGGTCGCCGGCCAGGGCACCCTTGATACCGGCCTTCGTGGTGATGTCGGTCCGGTAGTAGACCACCGTGGTGTCGGCGATGAACGGGACGCCGTAGGACGTGCCCTTGTACTTGGTGGTGTCCCACTGGCCGGGGTAGAAGTCCGACGACTTGATCGACGTCGGGGTGGCCTGGAAGGCGTTCATGGCGGCCATCTCGGCCATCCAGGTGCTCCCGACCATGGAGATGTCCGGTGTGTTGCCGCCGGCGACCGCGGTGGTCAGCTTGTCGTGGGCGGCGTCCCACGGGACCGCGGTGATCTTGACGGTCGCGCCCGGGTTCTCCTGCTCGAACTTCTTGGCCAGGTCCTTCAGGTTGTCGTCGGGGTCGCCCAAGGACCACATGACCACCGTCCCCTTGGCCTTGCCGGCGCCGACCTTCGCGGGCGCGTCGTTGCCGGGACCGGAATCCTCGCTCCGGCCGCAGCCGGTGGCCACCAGGGCCGCCGTGACAGTGACGCACAGCATCTGGACGGTTCTGACAGCGTGACGGGTGGATATACGCATGGTGCGGCTCCTAGCCGTTGAGCGATACAGAGGCGGGGGGCGGCGAAAGGTAAGAAAGGGCGGGTGCCTGGATGGGTCGGCCCACGCGTGGAGACCGTCTGTGGTGACAGCGGTGTCGGCGGTCAGTCGCAGGTCGCGGCCGGAGCGTCCGACATGGAGTGGGTAGCTGCCGGGCGGGTGTGCCAGGCGCCCCGCTCGGTGTCCGGATCGGGAACGCGCGGGCTGAAAGGTGCATGTGGGCGGTGCCGCGTGAACGCAGGTGCAGCCGCCAGGAGTCGTGAGGAGGGCGAGGCCGAAGTGGTTCGCCGAGGTTTTCAAGGAGACAGGGGGCGGTGCGTCACCGGCAACGCACCGCCCGGCTGCGAGCGTCATCGCTTGGGCGTAGCGATGACGTCGCGTCAGTTCGAGCTCGGCTCCAACGTCGAGCCACGGATCACGAGGCTGGTGGGAATGATGCGCGAGGGGGCGGCCTCCGGCGATCTGCGCACGTGGTCGAGCAGCAGACGGGCCGCCGCCTCACCCATTTCCCGCATCGGCTGACGGATGGTGGTCAGCGCCGGATAGGTGTACGACGCCAGTTCGATGTCATCGAACCCCACCACGGCGACATCCCGCGGAATCCGAAGGCCGGCCTCGTGCAAGGCGGCGAGAGCGCCGGCTGCCGTAGGGTCGTTGTGCCCGAAGACCGCATCGAACTCCACGCCGTCCGCGAGAGCCCCCGCGACCGCGCTCCGGGCGCTGTCGAACAAGAAGTCACCAACGATGATGCTGCGCGGGTCGAGCTCGATCCCGGCCTTCGCATAGACGTCGACGAAGCCGCCCAGCCGTTCCTGAGTACAGCCGTACTCGTCAGGGCCGGTCACCACCAGAGGGCGACGGCGACCAAGTTCCAGCAGGTGGCGCGCCGCCTGCTCACCGCCCTCCCGGTTGGTGGTGGCCACGTAGGGGAATCCCGGCCGCTGGAAGCGATCGTCGATCAGCACCACCGGCAGTCCGGCCTCGTGCAGTTCCGTGATCGCTGCCAGGGCCCCCTCGGGCTCTATCACCAGCAGGCCGTCGAACGACTTGGCGGCAACCTGCAGGCCCAGCCTGCGCAGTGACTCCTCACCGCGGGTCACGGTCAGCATGCGCAGCCCGAAGCCCTCGGTCTCCAGCGTTTCGACGACCGCCTGCACGATGCCGGCCCACGCCCAGGCCATATCGGGGACCAGCATGCCGATCATCTGTGTCGTGCCGCGCGCGAGCCCCACAGCACCGGCACTCGGCACATAGCCGAGCTCCGAGATCGCCTCGCGGACCTTCAAGACGGTGTTCTCGTTGATCTCGCCCTTGCCGTTCAGCACCCGCGAGACCGTCGTCTTGCTGACCCCGGCCCGCGCGGCCACGTCGGTAATCGTGACTCCCATGTCACCTCCCCTCCCTTCCTGCAGAGGCGGAAGACTTCCTCCCGCACCGAAGGGCCGATCGTACAGAGCCCTGTGGAACCGGTACCGGAATCGGTCCCGGAACCGGTTTCGGTACCGGTTCCGGAAGTGAAGCACCGCGAGGCCCTACCGGTCAACACCCCGGAAACAACTCGTTAACCGGCCGATCTCCGTCTGGCACGATGCCGCGGGAAACCTTCCGGTTGCCACCTCAAGCTACTGCTCTGACCTGCGCGGATGCCGCCCCCACCCGCCATGGCCGTACCCGTGGGAACGCCGACGACGCCCGACGGACCGCAGGCCCGTACCGGAACAATCGCGCCCGCACCGTTGACGGACTGGCCGGATCGCGCTTCATAATCGGGCACTCGCTGTCATCGATGACACAAGTCATCGTCAGTACCCCAGTCGGCTGCGTGGACGTCGACGCCGCTGGGATGTCACTTTTCGGTCCGTCCGCGCCGGGGCCGCAGTCAGTGCTGCGCCGACGAGCCGCGGGACTAGGAGACACCATGAGCTCTGCACGCGTATCCCGGCATGCCCGTATACGGATGATGGCGGCGGTCGCGACCGTCTGCGCCCTGTCCGCAGCACCGCTCGCCCCCCAGGCCGTCGCGGCCGACACCCCTGCGTACACCGAGACCTACAGACCCCAGTTCCACTTCACCCCGGAGAAGAACTGGATGAACGACCCCAACGGCCTCGTGTACTACAAGGGCGAGTACCACCTCTTCTACCAGTACAACCCGAACGGGAACACCTGGGGCGACATGTCCTGGGGGCACGCGGTGAGCCGGGACCTCGTGCACTGGGAGGAGTTGCCGCTCGCCCTGTCGCACGACGACGAGGAGATGGTGTTCTCCGGCAGCGCGGTCGTCGAGTGGAACAACACCACCGGGTTCGGCACGAAGAAGAACCCGCCCATGGTGGCGATCTACACCAGCGCCTACAAGAACGGCGGCAAGCAGGCCCAGTCGCTCGCCTACAGCACCGACCGAGGCCGCACCTGGACCAAGTACAAGGGCAATCCCGTCATCGACATCGGCTCCACCAACTTCCGCGATCCCAAGGTCCAGTGGTACGCGCCGACCAAGAGCTGGCTCATGACGGTGTCGCTCTCCGCCGAGCACAAGGTGCGGTTCTATTCGTCGAGGAACCTCAAGGACTGGGATCTCCTCAGCGAGTTCGGGCCGGCCGGTGCGACCGGTGGCGTGTGGGAGTGCCCCGACCTGTTCCCCCTCGCGGTCGACGGGGACAAGAAGAAGATCAAGTGGGTCCTGGTCGTCAACATCAACCCCGGGGGCATCGCGGGTGGTTCGGCCGCCCAGTACTTCGTCGGTGACTTCGACGGCAAGAAGTTCACCGCCGACGACAAGGGGACCTACACCCCGCCCACCGGCACGGTGATGCAGGACTTCGAGGGCACCGGCTTCGGTAAGTGGACGACGACCGGAACCGCGTTCGGCCAGGGACCGGCGACCGGGGCGGTGGACTGGCAGGGGGCCGTCACCGGCTTCGACGGCCAGGGCCTTGCCAACAGCTTCCACGGCGGCGACGGCGCCACCGGCACCCTCACCTCCCCCTCCTTCACCGTGGACAGCCCCTACCTGAACTTCAAGATCGGTGGCGGACGGCATCCGCACGAAGCCGGAACCGTCCTGGGCGGGTCCGCGCCCGAGGGGACGGTCCTCGCCGACTTCGAGGGCGGCACCTACGGCGACTGGACGAAGACCGGCGACGCCTTCGGCTCCGCACCGGCCACCGGCACCCTCCCCAACCAGCAGGAGGTCTCCGGCTTCCTGGGAGGCGGGCTGGTCAACACCTTCCTGAACGGCGACTCCACCACCGGCACCCTCACGTCGCCCGAGTTCACCATCGACAAGAAGTACATCGACTTCCTCATCGGCGGCGGCAACCACCCGGCCGGCTCCGCCAACCCCACCGCTATCGAACTCCTCGTGGACGGCCAGGTGGTGCGCAGCGCCACTGGAAAGGACGCCGAGGCTCTCAACTGGGCGTCCTGGGACGTCAGCGCCCTTGCCGGCAAGAAGGCGCGGATCAGGATCGTCGACGACAACACCGGCGGCTGGGGCCACCTCAACGTCGACCACATCGTGCTCTCCGACACCCAGGCCCAGCGCGCCTCCCAGGAGACGTCCGTCAACCTGCTCGTCGACGGCAAGGTCGTCCGCAGCGCGACCGGCGCCGACAGCGAGACCCTGGACTGGGCGTCCTTCGACATGCGCCCGTACGTCGGCAAGAAGGCTCAGATCCAGGTCGTCGACATGAACACCGCCGGCTGGGGCCACGTCATGGCCGACCAGTTCACCACCGCCGACAAGCCCGCCAAGTCCGTCGTACAGCGCGCCGACTGGGCCGACTACGGCAAGGACTACTACGCGGCGGTGTCCTGGGAGAACACACCGGGCGGCAAGCGGTACATGATCGGCTGGATGAACAACTGGGACTACGGCCAGTCCATTCCCACCTCCCCCTGGCGCGGCGCGCAGAGCGTTCCGCGGGAGATGGCCCTGCGCACCGTCGACGGCCGGATCCGGCTGACCAGCAAGCCGGTGGGCAGCCTGGACTCCCTCCGCTACAACCGCCCGGCAGCAACCGCGTCCGACGTCACCGTCAAGAGCACCTCCAAGCCCCTGACCGGCCCCACGGCCAAGGGCAGGTCACTCGACATCGAGGCGACCTTCTCTCTCAAGGACGCCGACCGCTTCGGCCTGAAGGTCCGCACCGGCGCGGGCGGCGAGGAGACCGTCATCGGCTACGACACCACGACCCAGGAGCTGTACGTCGACCGCACCCGCTCCGGCGCCGGCGACTTCAACAGCACCTTCCCCGGCGTTCAGACCGCGCCCCTGAAGGCCAAGAACGGCAAGGTCAAGCTGCGCATCCTGGTCGACTGGTCGTCCGTGGAGGTCTTCGGCGGCAACGGCGAGGCCGTGATCACCGATCAGATCTTCCCCGACCCCTCCAGCACCGGCGTCGAGGTCTTCGCCGAAGGAGGCACCGCCACCCTCGACCACATGCAGGCGTGGCAGCTGAGGTCCATCTGGAGGTGACGAGCCGGGGGTCGTGCGCCAGTCGGAGAGGAGTGGCTTTCACCTAGGCCCTGTCGTTTGGATCATCCCGGCGTCGCTGGGCCTGGGGCCCCTGCGCGCCCCGCGATGGACGGCATAGAGGCCACCCGGCGTATCACCGAGCGCGGCAACGGCACGCAGGCGGAGCGGGAGCGCGACGTGCTGGCACTGGTCGGCCGTGGGCTGACCAACACCGGGATCGCCGACGAGCTGTACATCAGCGTGGCCACCACCAAGACCTATATGACCCGGCTGCCGGCCAAACTCAACGCCCGCGATCGGATCCACCTGGTCATCACCGCCTACGAGACCGGTCTGGTGGGCCACTCCCGACAGGTGCGCCTCACAGGGCCGGAGGGCCGCGGGGTGGGGTGGTCAGAGGTCGCTCGGTATGCCCAGGCCTGTCAGGGCGCCGACCGGGTCGAGGTCGGGCGTGCCGCGGGGCCACCAGTCGTCGCGGCCCGGCTCCGACTCGTAGGCGTACCAGAGGCCGTCGCGGCCGAGGCGGAGCTGGAGGTGGCCTTGGGGGTGGGTGAGGTGGTTGCGCCAGGGCCGGAAGGCGGGGAGGTCGGCCGCTAGCAGGAGAGGGCGGGCGCGGTCGAAGCGTCCGGCCGGCGGGTCCCAGGGCTCTTCGAGGACGGTGAGGCCCGCCAGGCCGCCCTGACGCCAGGCGGCGACCGCGCGCGCCAGCTCGGCGGGGGTGCGTCCCGCGGCGGAGGCGAGGGAGGAGTAGAGCGCGCGGGTGCCGGCGGTGAGCCCGGAGCCGGGGCGGGCCGCGGCGAGGCGTACGGCGTCCTGCCACAGTGTCAGCTCCCCGACGGGGTCGCGGCCCGTGGTGAGCAGGGCGTGGGCGCGGGCGGCGGCGTCGGTGGCCAGCTGGTCCAGCGCGAAGGGGTCCGGGCCGCCGGGGGCCGCCGGGTAGACGGGGGGCTGTTCGGGATGCGGGGGTGGGGGCAACGGCGCCGGCAGGGGCGGGAGCGGGCGCGGGGTGAGGGCGTCGCTGGCCCGTACCCCGGGGAGGGTTTCCGGTTCTCTGCCCTGGGCGGCGCGGGCCGCGCGGGCGGCGCTGAGGCGGGACAGGGCGTCGAGCAGCTCGCGTTCGCCGCGGCCGCGCAGCAGGAGCAGCACGAAGGGGTCGGCGTCGAGCAGGCGTGCGGTCTGGTAGCAGAGGGCGGCGGCGTGCTTGCAGGGGTGGCCGGAGTCGGGGCAGCTGCAGCGCGGGACGAGGTCGCCGGGGCCGGGGAGAAGGGGGACGCCGCAGTCCGCGAGGGACCGGGGCAGCTCCTTGTCGAGGAGGGCGGCGATGTGTCCGGGCCGCTCGGCGGCGGCGTCCAGGAACCGCTCCCAGTCGGTGTCGTCCAGCGTGCGCAGCCGCACCTGCACGCGGTACGGCCGCGGACGGCTGCCCCGCACGTACGCGAGCACGAGCCCGGGCGTCACGGTGATGGCGTCCACGTGCCCCTGCTCGGCGTACCCCCGTCCCCGCGCCAGCCGTTTGGGATCCAGTGCGCCCTCCTCCAGGGCGGTGACCCAGGCGTTTCCCCACCAGGTCTCGGCGAAGGCGGAGCCGGTTCCTTCGGTCGGCGTCCGGGGCGGGAACGCCGGGAAGGTGCGGCGCAGGTCGCCGTCGCGGCCGGGGGCGGCCATGGAGTGGGGAGTGCGCGCGGTTGCGGGCGGGGTTGAGGGGGTCTGCTTCACCTGGGGTGACGTGGTGGCGACCGGTCCCTCCCCGGCGGGGGTCGCGTCGTCGGAGGGCAGCCGGAACGCGTCGGCGAGCAACTCCCGTACGTCGCGGGCCCGTCTACCGGCCGCGTGCTGTGAGGAGGCCCGGGCCGGGGAGGCGGACGACGTGGCACGGGTGGACCGGCGTGCGTCCTCGGCCGCCCCCTTGTTCGTGGTATCCGCACGGGTGCGGCGTGCCTCATGGAGGGCGGCCCGCAGTGCCTCGCGCGCGGCGTCCCCAGGGCGTGCGCCGCCGTGCTCGGCGTCGCCGTGCTCCGCCTCCGGGGCCGACTCCGCCGCGTCCTCGGAGCGGTCCCCTTCTCCTTGGGGGTGTTCCCGTGACTGTTGGGGCTGCTCTCGGGACTGTTCCTGCGTTTCTTCCGGGGACATACGGCCCCCCGCATCCCCGTCCATGTCGTCCGTGCTCTTCGCCGCGGAACGCCGGGCGGACACCGCACGCCGCAGCGCCGCCCGGGCGGCGTCACCGGGCCGGGGCTCGGGACGCTCGGGCGTGCCCGGCACCGGCTCGGGTGTGTCCGGCGCCGCCTCGGGGCGCGCGGCACTTCCCGGCACCGCGCCTTCGCGCTCCCGCGCCTCCCTCAGGGCGCGGCGGGCCTCGTCGGACGGGCGGGGTGTCATGACGGCCTCCGCAGGGACACCAGGTCGGACAGCTCGCGGTCCGTCAGTTCGGTGAGGGCGGACTCGCCGGAGCCGAGGATGGCGTCGGCCAGGGCACGCTTGGACTGGAGCATCTCGGCGATGCGGTCCTCGACGGTGCCTTCGGTGATGAGGCGGTGGACCTGGACCGGCTGGGTCTGGCCGATGCGGTAGGCGCGGTCGGTGGCCTGTTCCTCGACGGCCGGGTTCCACCAGCGGTCGAAGTGGACCACGTGGCCCGCGCGGGTGAGGTTCAGGCCGGTGCCGGCCGCCTTCAGGGAGAGGACGAGGACCGGTGTCGACCCGCTCTGGAAGCGGTCCACCATGCGTTCGCGCTCCGGGACCGGCGTGCCGCCGTGGAGGAGGTCCACGGGGACCGCGCGGGTGGACAGGTGGGAGGTGATCAGGCGGGCCATGCCGACGTACTGCGTGAAGACGAGCGCCGAGCCGTCCTCGGCGAGCAGCGTGTCCAGCAACTCGTCCAGCAGGGCGAGTTTGCCGGAGCGGGCGGCCGGCCGGTCGTCTCCCTGCCGGTGCTCCTCCTTCAGGTACAGCGCCGGGTGGTCGCAGATCTGTTTCAGCGAGGTCAGGAGCTTCAGCACCAGGCCCCGGCGGGCCATGCCCTGCGCGGTCTCGATGGTGAGCATCGACTCCCGCACCACCGCCTCGTACAGCGCGGCCTGTTCACGGGTGAGCGGGACCGGGTGGTCGGTCTCGGTCTTCGGCGGCAGCTCGGGCACGATGCCCGGGTCGGACTTCCTGCGGCGGAGGAGGAAGGGGCGGACCAGGCGGGCCAGACGCTCCACCGCCTCCTCGTCCTCGCCGGTCTCCACCGCGCGCGCGTGTCGGGCGCGGAAGGACTTCAGGGGGCCGAGGAGTCCGGGTGTCGTCCAGTCGAGGAGCGCCCAGAGTTCGGAGAGGTTGTTCTCCACCGGTGTGCCGGTCAGGGCCACGCGCGCGGGGGACGGGATGGTGCGCAGCGCCTTGGCCGTGGCCGAGTACGGGTTCTTGACGTGCTGTGCCTCGTCGGCGACGACCATGCCCCATGGCTGCTGGGCCAGGGCCGGGGCGGCCGACCGCATGGTGCCGTACGTGGTGAGGACGAAGCCGCCGTCCAGTTCCTCCAGGGTGCGGTCGGGGCCGTGGAAACGGCGGACGGGGACGCCGGGGGCGAAGCGGGTGATCTCCCGCTGCCAGTTGCCCAGCAGCGAGGCCGGGCAGACGACGAGGGTCGGCTCGCTGCGGGCCCGCTTCAGGTGCAGGGCGATGACGGTGATCGTCTTGCCGAGGCCCATGTCGTCGGCGAGGCAGCCGCCGAGGCCGAGGGAGGTCATGAGGTCGAGCCAGGCCAGGCCGCGCAGCTGGTAGTCGCGGAGGGTGGCGTTGAGGCCCGGGGGCGGCTCGGCGGGCCGCACTCCGGCCGTCAGGCGCTCGCGCAGGGCGGCCAGCGCGCCGACCGGTACTGCCTCGACCGTCTCGCCGTCGACCTCCGCGGTGCCGGTGAGCGCGACGGACAGCGCGTCGACCGGGTCGAGCAGGCCCAGTTCGCGTTTGCGGGCCTTGCGGACCAGGGCCGGGTCGACCAGCACCCATCGGTCCCGCAGCCGGACGACCGGGCGGTGGGCCTCGGCGAGCGCGTCCATCTCGGCCTCGCTGAGGGCGTCACCGCCGAGCGCCAACTGCCAGCGGAACTGCAGGAGTTCCTCGCTCTCGAAGAAGCCGGTGCCGTCGGTCGCCGAGCCGGGCGCCGGCCGGACCACCGCGGTCGCGGTGAGGTCCTGCGCCAGGTCCCGGGGCCAGTGCACGGCGACCCCGGCCGCGGCGAGCCGGCCGGTCGCGACCCCGAGCAGGTCGCTCAACTCCTCTTCGGACAGGGCCAGGACGTCCGGCACGTCCTGCTCGGCGAGCCGGTCGAGGGGCGGCCAGACCCGGGCCGCGCGCCGCACCGCCAGGGCCGCGTCCACGCGCGCGCGTGGGCCGAAGGCCACGTCCGCGGCGCCCGCCCACAGGTCCGCCGCGTCGGCCACGAGGGTGGGGTCGGCGAGGCTGTGCACCTGGACGATCGCCGCGCCCGCGCTGCGCGCGCCGCCGCTGCCGTCACCGTCGAACAGGTCGTACGCCGACAGGTCCAGACGCAGCGAGATCCGCACGCCCGCGTCCATGCCGGCGGCGACCTCCGCGGCCCAGTCGTGGGCGTCGGGCAGGAGCTGGGCCTCGCGGGCCGCGAAGGGTTTCCCCGAGGCGTGCGGCGCGGCCGGGGTGCGGGGAAGGGTGTCCGCGACCGCGTCCAGGAAGGCACGCAGCAGCGCTTCCGGCTCCGGCAGCCGGATGGGGCCCGGACCGGGCAGCGGGACCGCGTGACCCTCGGGCGGCAGGGCGGCTGCCACCGCGCGCAGGTGCGCGATGTCGTCCGGCTCCAGCGGGCCGGCACGCCAGGCGTCGTGTCCGGTGGGCGTGAGGCCGGGCAGCAGCCGGCCGCGCGCGGCGAGCCGCAGGGCGTGCAGGGCGGCGGCGCCCCAGCAGGCGGTGGCGGGGTGGGCGGCCGGGTCGTGCCGGGCGCGCACCAGCAGCGGCAGGGCCTCGCCGAGCGGGAGCGACAGCGCCGGCGTGCTCCTGCGCCGCACTCCTGTGCCGTGGCGTCGTACGACTGTCAGCTCGGTGCCGTCGGCGGGCAGCTCCCCGCCGTCGGGGTCCCAGAAGGCGATCCGGCCCTCGCGCGGCAGGGGCGCGGGCAGGAAGACGGCCGGGAGCCGCACCGGAACGGCGATCTCCCCCGTGCGCTCGGCCGGCGCGGCCGTGTCGGTCATACGTCCTGTCACCTCCCGCCCGTGTGTCGGTTCAGATGTCTTCGACTCTACGGGCGGGGTCTGACAATCGGCCCCGGCGGCCGGCCACCGATCAGCCGCGTGAACAACGCTCCAGGTCAATACACCTAGGGGACCGTGCGCGAGACGATGTAGACGAACGGGTTGTTCGGGTCGGACATGCTCACCACGATGTCCAGCGTGGGCGCCGGGTTCTTCTGCCGGTGCACGAGGCCCAGCCACGGGCCCGGACCCGTGAACTTCCAGCCGGTGATCCGCTGGTCGCGGGCGCCGATGGTGATGTCGCCCTTCTTCAGGTCGTCCCGGGTGACGCCCACGCCGGCCAGGAAGGCGTCGAGGCCGGCGTTGGGGGTCTGGAACTGGACGTAGAGACGGCTGGTCTTCCAGTTGTTCGTCTCGTAGTAGGCGACCTGGCCGGAGGGGTGCGGGACCGGCACCTGGTAGAGGCGACGCTGCAGCTTCGACGGCCAGCCCGCGGTCAGCCCGGTCGCCGAGTACTTCGCCTCCTTGTCCTTGCCGCTGTCGCGGCTCTGGTTGGCGGAGATCACCAGGTAGCCGGCCGGGATGCCGATCAGCAGCACGATGATGAGCAGGGTGAGCGCCCTGCGGCGGATCATGTGGCGACGGTCCTCGGCCGGACGCCCGGGCCGGTCCGCGGGGCCGGGCTGATGCGGGAGGGTACCCGTCACAGTGACCCCCGGGTCGCGCGGCGGGCCTCCACGTACCTCTCGTAGCGCTCGTACCGCTCCACCCGGCGGCGCTTGGCGCGGCGGAACCGGCGGGCGACCAGGCGGGCCAGGTCGGCGGCGCCGACCATGCCGGCCTCGGGGCCGAGCTGGGCCCGGGTGACGCGGGCCTCGGGGCGGTAGCCGCGCCCGGTGAGATGGCGGCGGAAGGCGTCCCGCGCGGGCCCGATCAGCAGGTCGTCGGCGGCCGAGACACCGCCGCCGATCACGAAGCAGGACGGGTCGAGGGCGGCGGCGAGGTTGGCGATGCCGACGCCGAGCCACTGGCCGATGTCCTGCAGCAGCTCGATGCACATGGCGTCGCCTTCGCGCGCCAGCTCGGTGATCATCGGGCCGGTGATGTCGCCGATGTTGCCCTTGACGTGCTCGATGATCCCGTACGCCACCGGCGAGTCCGCCGCGGCCAGCTCGCGTGCCTCCCTGACCAGCGCGTTGCCGGAGCTGTACTGCTCCCAGCAGCCGCGGTTGCCGCACGGGCAGCGGTGGCCGCCGGGCACGACCTGCATGTGCCCGAACTCGCCGGCGACGCCGTACTTGCCGCGCTTGACCTGGCCGTCCTCCAGGATCGCGCCGCCGATGCCGGTGCCGAGCGTGATCATGACGAGGTGGTCCTCGCCACGGCCGGCGCCGAAGCGCCACTCGGCCCAGGCGGCGGTGTTGGCGTCGTTGTCCACCAGGACGGGCACCGACAGGCGGCCCGAGAGGCGGTCCCGGAGCGGTTCGTTGCGCCAGGACAGGTGCGGAGCGAACAGGACGCGGTTGCGGTCGGCGTCGACCCAGCCGGCGGCGCCGATGCCGACCGCGTGCACGTCGTGCCGGTCGGACAGGTCCAGGACCAGCTCGACGATGGTGTCCTCGACGACCTTGGGGCTCTTGGACTTGTCCGGGGTCTCCGTGCGGACCTTCTCCAGGATGTTGCCGTCGGCGTCGACGACACCCGCCATCACCTTGGTGCCGCCGATGTCGATGCCCACCGTCGGCACGCGGGGTGCCGTCAGGTGCGAGCGGCGCTCCCTCGTGCCGACCGTCCGGAGCACGGGGGCACGGCGGGAGCCGATGGGGGCGGTGAAGTCGCGGTAGGTGCTCATCGGGCCCGATTCTGCCGTACGCGTGCGCCGGATGCCGGGGCGGGGAGCGATGGGACGGTACCGGGTGATCTGCCGGGGCACCCCTTCACCGCGTCGGCTCGCGGCCGTGCGGTCGCAGCCGCGTGTCCGCACGGCACGCGCGCCCCTGAAGTCCGCCGCCTTGTCCGGACATTGCGACGAATCCGGCGTGCCGGTCAGGAGCGCACGAGCAGCTGGAACTCGAAGGAGTAGCGAGTCGGGCGGTAGGTGTGGGTGCCGTACTCGACCGCGCGGCCGGTGTCGTCGAACGTGGTGCGCTGCATGGTGAGCAGCGGGGCGCCCTCCTCCTCGCCGAGCCGCTCGGCCTCGGCGGCGGTGGCGGCACGGGCGCCGATGGACTGGCGGGCGCTGTGCAGGGTGATGCCGCCGGCCCGCATCAGCCGGTACAGGCCGGTGGCCTCCAGCTGCTCGGTGTCGAGGTCGATGAGGCCGGGCGGGAGGTAGTTGCACAGGTAGGCCATCGGCTCCCCGTGCGCGAGCCGGAGCCGTTCCACCCGGTGGACGTCGCTGTCCTCCGCGACACCGAGCGCGGCCGCGACCTCCGCGCCTGCCGGGACGACCGTGTTGACCAGGACCTTGGTGGCCGGGCGCTGCCCCGCCGCCTCCAGGTCGTCGTAGAGGCTGCTGAGCTCCAGCGGGCGCTTGACCTGGCTGTGCACGACCTGGGTGCCGACCCCGCGGCGGCGCACGAGCAGTCCCTTGTCGACGAGCGACTGGATGGCCTGGCGAACGGTGGGACGGGACAGGCCGAGCCGGGCGGCGAGCTCGATCTCGTTGCCCAGCAGGCTGCCCGGGGTCAGCGCGCCGTGCTCGATCGCCGCCTCCAGCTGCTGGGACAGCTGGAAGTACAACGGCACCGGAGAACTCCGGTCCACACTGAGGTCGAGCGACACGGTCGGGTCCACTTCTGGTTTCGGCACGGGCTGAGCGTAGCCCCGTGGGAGGTTGACGGGAAGTCGTGTAGTTCGATTGTCCGGACATATGGATTGACAGCGACGGGCTCGGCACGCACTTTGTTTCCATGCGCATCGGGGTCATCGGTACGGGACGCATCGGCACCATCCACGCCCACACGCTCAGCCGTCACCGCGAGGTCGGCTCCCTGATCCTCACGGACGCGGACGCCTCGCGGGCCCAGGAGCTGGCACATCGGCTGGGTGAGACGGCGGCGCCGGGGGTCGACGAGATCTACCGCTGGGGGGTGGACGCCGTGGTGATCACGACGGCGACGCCGGCCCACGCCGAGCTGATCGGCCGGGCGGCGCGCTCCGGGCTGCCGGTGTTCTGCGAGAAACCCATCGCACTGGACCTGGCGGGCACCTTAAGCGCGATCGCCGAGGTCGAGACGGCCGGGACGATCCTGCAGATGGGGTTCCAGCGCCGCTTCGACACGGGCTACACGGGGGCCCGCGAGGCGGTGCGGTCGGGGCGGCTCGGGCGGCTGCACACCGTCCGGGCGCTGACCAGCGACCAGACGCCGCCGCCGGCCGGGTATCTGCCGCTGTCGGGCGGGCTGTACCGGGACACGATGATCCACGACTTCGACGTCCTGCGCTGGGTGACGGGGCACGAGGTGGTGGACGTGTACGCCGTCGGGTCCGACGCCGGGCCCGCGATGTTCCGCGAGGCCGGCGATGTCGACACGGCCGTGGCGGTGCTCACCCTCGACGACGGCACGCTCGCCACGATCACCGGGACCCGGCTGAACGGCGCGGGCTACGACGTCCGCATGGAGCTGGCCGGGGAGCTGGACCAGATCGTCGTCGGACTGGACGACCGGACGCCGATCGCGTCCACCGAGCCGACCGGGCCGCCGGCCGCGGACAAGCCGTGGACCGGCTTCCTGGAGCGCTTCGGGCCCGCCTACGAGGCGGAGCTCAACGCCTTCGTCGAAGTGGTGCGGGGCGAGCGGCCCAACCCGTGCGACGGGCGCGAGGCGCTGCAGGCCCTGCGCATCGCCGAGGCCTGTGAACTGTCCCGGCGCGCGCGCAGACCGGTACGCCTTGCGGAGATCCCGGGCGAGGCCGAGCGGACGTTCGGGTGACCTCCAGGGCCCGTCAGCGCCCTTCTGCCTCCCGTTCCTCCAGCAGCCCCGCGTCGTACGCCAACAGTGCGATCTGCACCCGGTTGTTGAGGTCGAGCTTGGCCAGGATGCGGGAGACGTGCGTCTTGACGGTGGCGACGCTCATGAAGAGCTCGCCGGCGATCTCGGCGTTGGCGAGGCCCCGGCCGACCGCGACGGCGACCTCGCGTTCGCGGTCGTTGAGGACGTCGATGCGGGCACGCGCGCGCGTGCGGCGTGTGTCGGCGGCGGTACCGGCCGCGTGCCGCATCAACTGGCGGGTGACGGCGGGCGACAGCACGGGATCTCCGGCCGCGACCTTGCGCACGGCGTCGAGGATCTCGGCGGGCGGGGTGTCCTTGAGGACGAATCCGGCGGCACCGGCCCGCAGGGCCCGCAGCACCTGTTCGTCGGCGTGGAAGGTGGTGAGGACCACGATCTGCGGGGCGTCCTTGCGTCCGCGCAGCCGCTCCGTGGCCGTCAGGCCGTCCACCGCCGGCATCCGGATGTCCATGAGGACGACGTCCGGACGGGTGCGGTCGACCAGCGCCTCGGCCTCGCCGCCGTCGGCGGCCTCCCCGACGATCTCGATGTCCTCCGCGCCGCCCATCATGAAGGACAGTCCGGCCCGCACCAGGGGATCGTCGTCGACGAGGAGCACTCTGATCGCAGTCATGGGGCTTACGTAATCACGTCCCGGGCCGTGCGCGGTCGGGGTTGTCAACTGCCGTGGCGGCACGGGTACATGAGGTGTCGCCCCCTCACGCCCACGGCAGCCACGCCCGCACCTCGAAGCCGCCGTCGGCCGTGGGGCCGTGCTCCAGCCTGCCGCCCGCCAGCGTGGCCCGCTCGGTCAGACCGATCAGGCCCTGCCCGGAGCCGGGGACGTGGGGCACCTCGCCCTCGGGCGGGGTGTTGTGGACGGAGACGGCGAGACCGTCGCCCGGTGCGCCGGTGACGGAGACGGTGACCTCCGTGCCGGGCGCGTGCTTGCGGGCGTTGGTCAGGCCCTCCTGGGCGATCCGGTAGGCGGTGCGGCCGACGGAGGCGGGGACGGCGGCGGGGTCGGTGACGCGGCGCGCGAGGGTGACCTTCATACCGGCCTCGCGGCACTCGGTGACGAGCGTGTCCAGGGCCGCGAGCGTCGGCTGGGGGCGCCCCGTGTCGTCGGGCTCCCCGGCCCGCAGAACGCCGATGATCTCCCGCAGGTCCTGCAGGGCCTCGTGGGCACTCTCACGGATGACGCCCGCCGTCCGCGCGACCTCCTCGCGAGAGGCGTCCGGCCGGAACTCCAGGGCACCCGCGTGCACGCTCAGCAGCGTCAGCCGGTGCGCGAGCACGTCGTGCATCTCCCGGGCGATGGCCTCGCGGGCGAGCCGCTGCGCCTGCTCCGCCCGCAATCCGGCCTCGGTCTCGGCGCGCCGGCGCGGTCGCGCAGGCTCAGCATGAGCTGCCGTTTGGCCCGCACGAACATGGCCCACCCGATGATGGCCAGGGTGAGCAGGGCACTGAGGACGACCGCCTGGGGGTAGGGCAGGTCGGGTTCCGGGCGAAGCCGGAAGAAGAGCGGGAGCAGCGCGACGCTGATCCCGCCCACCCAGGCCACGTACCGGAAGGGCCGGTGCACGGTGAGCGTGAAGAGGGCGACCAGGCAGGCCCCGCCCGCGGTGTTCGACAGGAAACCGACCGGAACCGACGCCACGGCGAGCCCGACCGGCCAGCGGCGGCGCAGCCAGACCGCGGCGCAGGCGAGCGCTCCGAGCCACTGGTCGAGGACGACGACGGCGTACGGGGTGGGGACGTCCTCCAGGGCGTCCGCGGCCAGCAGGCCGAGGACGACGGCGAACAGAAAGCAGCTGAAGTCGACGACCCAGTCGCGCGCGGTCCGCCGGGGCCGCCTTCCGGCCCTTTCCGCGCCGGGGGCGAGGTCATCGGCCACCGCCGCCGGTAAGAGCCAGCGTCGCTCGGGGAAGGCCGACGGCTCCGGCGCCGGCTGGTCACCACTCACAGTGGACGAATCTACGCAGCGCCGGCCGTCACCACCGCCACGCGCACGGGATCGCCCACCAAAGTCGTACGACCGCAGACTTTCGGCGCTGCCGGTGGGGAGTGGGCGGGAACTTCCGTCGGACATGCCTCGCCCCGCGGCCGATGTGCGTGGGGGGTCCGCGGGGCGAGGGTCTTACCCATGAAGGAGTTATTGGAGATTCTCGGATTCCTGGCCCTGGTGCAGGGCGTGGCGGGGCTGGTGCACGAGTTCACGGACTGGGACTGGGGCCTCGTGCAACGGCTCGGCTTCCTCGACGGCTACGAGATCTACGCGAGCGTCACGCTGCTCGTGCTGGGCCTCGCGCTGTTCGCCGCCGCCGAGAGCCGCAAGTCCGGCTGAACCCGTGGCACGGTGACCGTTCCAGGACCTGATGCGGCGTCAGCAGCCGTAGCCGACCAGGTCGAAGGAGGCGTAGTGGTCGGCCGTGTAGTAGTCCTCCTGGTACTCCTCGCCGGTGACGATGCGCCGTGCACCGCGCGTGGAGGAGCCAGGAGTGATGACCGTGTACTCGTGGTAGTACCCGGACGACCGGCTGGGCAGGATGCCTTCCCGGTTCTGGAAGACGCTGCCGTCCTGCGAGTACGGGTAGGGACCGCCCTGCTCGATCAGGTCGAGCGTGTCGTGGGCCTGGGAGGGCAGGTCGCCGTAGCAGATGGTGCCGACCGCGGTGGCGGCGGCGTCTGCCGTGGTCGCGGAGACGGTGCCGCCCATGAGGAGGGCGGACAGGAGAGCGGCTGCGGCGCCGATCCGAGTGGCGCGTGGGGGGAATCTCATGGCCCTCATCATGACGCGCGTAGATGATGGCATGTCAATGACAACGCCACGGATTTTTCCTTCAAGTCCGATGATGTTGCGGGGAGTTAACCTGACGTGGGCGGCGTGGTCGGCGTCGGGGCGGTGGAGGGCTCCTCGGTCGGTCTGCCGTCCGTCGAAGGCCGCGGGGACGGCGTGGGCTCCCGGGTGTCCGGGGCCGACGGGGTCGGTGACGGCGAGGCGGGGCGCGGCGAGGCCGGGCGGGGCGAAGTCGCCGGGTGGGGGCGCGGTGGGTCGGTGTCCGGGGCGAGCGTCAGGGCTCCGACCACGGTGGCCGCGGTCGCGGCGAGCGCGGCCAGCGGCAGTGCGAGACGGCGCGGGGGCAGCGTGAGGCGGGGCAGCACGAAGCGGCGCGGCGGGGGCCGGGGAGGGTCGGCCGGTCGCAGGTCGGCCGCGGTGATGGTGCGTGTACGGGCTTCCAAGGCGTGTCGTAGCCGCGTCTCGACGTGGCGCTCGGGGTCCGCGGGGACGTGGCGGTTCATGCCGGGGCCTCCAGGAGCTTCTCCAGCGCGTCGAGCGCACGGCTGGCGAGGGACTTCACCGATCCACGGCTGATGCCGAGCGTCTCGGCGATCTGCGCCTCCGACAGGTTGCTCCAGTAGCGCAGCACCAGCACCTCACGGCGACGACGGGTCAGCTTCGCCAGGGCCGCCAGCACTTCGCGATGCTCCTCGGCGAGGACGACGTGCTCCTCGGCCGAGGCCGCGTCGGCCTCGTACGGCGGTGTGTAGCCGCGCGCGGTGCGGCGGCGGCGCAGGACGGAACGGGAGCCGTTGACGACGGCGGTACGCAGATAGGCCAACGCGTTGTCGATCTCGTCGATCCGCTCCCCGTGACGCCGGTACAGCGCCGTGAACGCTTCCTGCACGACGTCCTCGGCGGTGGCCCGGTCGTCCACGAGCAGCACGGCCAGATGCACCATCCTCAGCCGGTGCGCGTGGTAGAGCTCGCTGAGGGTGGGCGCTGCCTCGCCGGTTCCCGGACGGACCGGGCCGGGGAACTCGTGGGTACCCCGTCCCGATGCGCCCCGTGCGGGAGCGTACGCCTCCACGTCCCTGGCGGACCGCGCCAGGCGTTCGCTGCGCTGCAGCAGGCGACCGCACAGGTCGCGCACGGTGAGGCGACCTGTGCTGAAGGGCCGTACGGCGGTGTGGTCCATGGGCTCCCTGACCGGTTCCTTGTGCTCGTGACCGCTCGAACCTCAGCGGGTCCGGCGGCGCCGCACGGCGTACAGGGCGCCGCCGCCCGCGGCGACGAGGACGGCGGCCCCGGCTCCCATGACGGCCGTGGTGGTGGAGGAGCCCGTGTGCGCCAGTTCGTCCTGGTCCGCGGAGCCGTCGGGGGCCGTGGTCGGAGCCTGGGAGGCAACCGGAGTGGGGGCCTGAGTGGGCCGGCCCGGGGTCGTCGGAACAGGAGTGGCCGCTTCCGCCGGCTCGGTGTCCGCTGTCGTCGGCTCGGTGTCCGCTGTCGTCGGCTCGGCCGTCGGTACCGGAGCCGGCGTGGCGTTCCGCTCGGCGGCATGGGCCGTGCCGGCCAGCGCCGGAACGGCGAGGGTCACCAGCAGTCCGCCGGCGACCAGGCCGCGCGTGAGGGGGCGGGGGCGGGGGTTCGTGGTCTTCACGTCGTACGTCTCCAGGTCGGCAACGCGGCGCCGAAGTGCGCCTTCACCCCTCACGACGCGCGACGAAGGCCCCGGTTGCCGCCCCACCCGAAGGAACAGAGGAGACCTGGGTCACACCGGACTCAGCCCTGGGCGCCGCTTTCCGGCAGCGCGTAGGAGCCGTACTCGGGCCGGCCCGCCAGGTCGTACGACTGGATGGAGACGCCGGCCGCGGTGATCCGGCCGCCGGTGTGGCGGAAGGCGGTCGGCACGGTGCCCTCGGTGAACAGGCGGCGGCCGGCGCCGAGCACGACCGGGAAGGTCAGCAGGTGGACGGTGTCGATCAGGTCGAGCGCCAGCAGGGACTGGGCGAGGGCGCCACTGCCGTGGATCTGGAGTTCGCCGGCGGTGCGCTCCTTGAGCTCGGTGACCTCCTTGGCGAGGTCGCCGCCGATCACGGTCGTGCCCTCCCACTCCGGCCGGCTGAGGGTGGTGGAGGCGACGTACTTCGGCAGGGCGTTCAGCTTCCCGGCGACGGGGTCTGCGGGATCGGTGATCTTCGGCCAGTACGAGGCGAAGATCTCGTACGTGCGGCGGCCCAGGAGGAACGCCGCCACGCGGTCGAAGACCTCGTTGACGAACCGGCCGAAGTCCTCGTCGCCGTACGGGACGCTCCAGCCACCCTGGTCGAAGCCGTCGCGGGTGTCCTCGTCGGGGCCGCCGGGTGCCTGGTAGACGCCGTCGAGGGTGACGAAGCTGGTGAGGACGAGCTTGCCCATGGCGGGTGCCTGCCTTCCTGTGCTCGGGTGGGTCCGCTGTCATGAGTTCAGACCCCACCTGCCCCCGCAACTCATCGGTCGGCCGGGTGGCCCCTCCCGGTGCATGAGTTCCGGCAGGCGCGGAGCGCGGCCCAGGTCGACGTCCGTTCGCCGCCAGCGCGTCCGGCCGGCGGCCGGTGGGATGGGCTCATGACTTCTCAAGGAACACTTCATGGCAAGGTCACCCTGGTCACCGGCGGCAGCCGCGGCATCGGCGCGGCGACGGCCCTGCGGCTGGCCCGGGAGGGAGCGGACGTGGCCGTCACCTATGTGAGCGGCAAGGAGGCGGCCGAGGACGTCGTGCGGGCCGTCGAGGCGCTGGGGCGCCGGGCGGTGGCCCTGCGCGCGGACTCGGCGGACGCGGCGGAGGCGGCCGGGGCCGTGGAGCGTACGGCCCAGGCGCTGGGCGGGCTGGACGTGCTGGTCAACAACGTGGGCGTCGGGCTGCTCGGCCCGGTGGAGAGCCTCTCCCTCACCGATGTCGACCGGGTCCTCGCCGTGAACGTGCGCGGTGTCTTCCTGGCCTCCCAGGCGGCCGCCGCGCGCATGGCCTCCGGCGGCCGGATCATCACCGTCGGCACCTGCATGTCACAGCGCGTGCCGGGTCCCGGCGGGACGCTGTACGCGATGAGCAAGTCGGCCCTGATCGGCCTGACCAAGGCGCTGGCCCGGGAGCTGGGCCCGCGTGGGATCACGGCGAACATCGTGCACCCGGGTCCCATCGACACGGACATGAACCCGGCGGACGGGCCGTACGCGGCGGGGCAGGCGGCGATGACCGCGCTGGGGCGGTTCGGGACGGCGGACGAGGTGGCGTCGACGGTCGCCCATCTGGCGGGGGCCGCCTATGTGACGGGCGCGGAGTTCGCGGTGGACGGCGGACACGCGGCGTAGGCCTTGGGCGGTCACGGCCTCGTCCTCGAACGCCGGACGGGCTGAGGCCGCCGTGACCGGCGTCGAAACCCCGGCGCCGGTCTCAGCCGCCCAGCTCCTGATGACGCGCCGCCAGCCTCGACATGCCCTCGTCCGTCAGGGAGCCGTGCAGCCGCAGGCGGGAGATGCCGCCGTCGGGGAATATGTCCACGCGCGCGTGCGTGCCGACGGCCGGGGCCGGCAGGACGAAGCGGTGGTTGGTGTCGGGCTGGAGGCGGGTGCGGGGCAGGATCTCCTGCCAGTCGCCCTCCTCACCGTCCCGTACCGACACCGACGCCCAGCCGGCGCTGTTGCCCTTCAGGTAAGCGGTGTCGATCTCGATCGCGCGGATCCGGGACCGGGCGACGAGCCGGTAGCGGATCCAGTCGTGGCCCTGGTCGCGGCGGCGCCGGGTCTCCCAGCCGTCGTCCATCTTGCGGGAGCGGCCCGGCTGGATGGTGTTCGTGGCGGGTGAGTAGAAGAGGTTCGAGGCGTCCTCGACCTGACCGCCGTTCTCCAGGGCGACGACGTCGAAGGTGCCCAGCACCGCCAGCCACGCCGGGTCCGGGACCACCTCGCCGTGCACGCGCAGGCGCGCGATGCCGCCGTCCGGGTGCTGCTTGACCCGCAGGTGCGTGAAGCGCTGCTCGACGGACACCTCGAAGCCGTTGGCCGCGTGGCCGCCCACCGGCGTGCGCGGGACCAGCGTCGTCCACTTCACGTCGTCACCGAGGAGGTCCTCGGGCGACGGGGTGCCCGGCACCGACGTGCCCTCGACCGACACCGCCTGCGGGTAGTTGCCGCGGAAGTGGGCCGTGTCGACGACGATGCCGCGGATGACTCCGGGCGCGCCGAGGCGGACCAGCGCCCAGTCGTGGTCCTCGGCCGCCGGCCACGGGTGGTCGGCCGAGGACCCCCTGCGCCGCCTCGTCTCCCAACCGTCCATGATCTTGCCCTTGTGCCCGAAGCGCTCGGGGTCGAACTCGGCCCGCTCGGGCACCAGCAGGTTCTCGCGCTGGGCGAAGAACTCGTCGTTGGCGGCGATGACACCCGCACCGAGGCGGCGGTCGGCGAGGTCGGCGTGGTGGGTGAAGGGGAAGTCGGCGGTGCGGTAGTCCGCGTACGGGTCACCGCCACCGTAGGGATGCGCGTCGCCGGTGAATCGAGGTGTCGCCGTCACAGTGATCAGGGCTTCCTTTCGGCAGTCGGCCTGCGGGGGCGGGTGAGTCAGCTGGGCCGGGTGAGCAGGCGTCCCTTCGGTTCGGTGAACTCTCCGTCCGCGACGATGCGTTCGCCGCGCAGCCAGGTGGACCTCACGACGCCGTACAGGGTCCGGCCGGCGTACGCCGTGACGGGGTTGCGGTGCTGGAGGGCCGCCGGGTCCACGGTGAAGGTCTCGTCGGGGGCGAGCACGGCGAAGTCGGCGTCGCGGCCCGGCGCGATGGCGCCCTTGCGGGCGTCGAGTCCCACCAGCTGGGCGGTGCGCGTCGACATCCAGCGGACCACGTCCTCCAGGCCGTGCCCCCGCCTGCGGGCCTCGGTCCACACCGCCGCCAGGCTGAGCTGGAGGCCCGAGATGCCGCCCCAGGCCGTCGCGAAGTCCGCCGTCTTCAGGTCGGCCGTCGACGGGGAGTGGTCGGTGACCACGCAGTCGATGGTGCCGTCGGCCAGCGCCTGCCAGAGGAGGTCCTGGTTGGCGGCCTCCCGGATGGGCGGGCAGCACTTGAACTCGCTGGCGCCGTCCGGGACCTCCTCGGCGGTGAGGGTCAGGTAGTGGGGGCAGGTCTCGACCGTGATGCGGACGCCCTCGGCCTTCGCGGCGGCGATCGACGGCAGGGCGTCGGAGGAGGACAGGTGCAGGACGTGCACGCGCGCGTGGTGCCGCTTCGCCAGCGCGATGAGGCCCGCGATGGCGGAGTCCTCGGCGTGGCGCGGGCGGCTGGCGAGGAAGTCGGCGTACTTGGGGCCGCCCTGCTGCGGGGCGGCGTCGAGGTGGAGCGGGTCCTCGGCGTGCACGATCAGCAGGCCGTCGAAGCCGGCGATCTCCGCGAGGGAGCGGGCCAGGCCGTCCTGTTCGAGGTGCGGGAACTCGTCCACGCCGGACGGTGACAGGAACGCCTTGAAGCCGAAGACGCCGGCGTCGTGCAGCGGGCGCAGGTCCTTGACGTTGCCGGGCAGCGCGCCGCCCCAGAAGCCGACGTCGATGTGCGCCTTGGCGGCGGCGACCTCCTGCTTGGTACGGAGGTGGTCGACCGTCGTCGTCGGCGGGAGGGAGTTGAGCGGCATGTCGACGAGGGTGGTGATGCCGCCTGCCGCGGCCGCGCGGGTGGCGGTCCAGAAGCCCTCCCATTCGGTGCGGCCGGGGTCGTTGACGTGCACGTGCGTGTCGACCAGGCCGGGCAGCAGGACGTCGTCGCCGAAGTCCTCCAGTCGGGCTCCGGCCGGTACGTCGGCGTCGTACGCGAGGACGGCGGTGATCCTGCCGTGCGCGACCGTGACCGTCGCGGGACGCGTCCCCTCGGGGGTGATGACGCGCGTCGAGCGCAGCACCAGTTCAGCGTCGGACACCCGAGCCCCTCTCTGCCGCCGTGCCGCCCGGGCAACGGGCTTCAACACTCTGTTGAAGGAGTCTTCACCCCTGCTCCCGGGCCAGTCAAGGGCACACTTGTCCAGGGTGCACCTGACAGCCTTACCCTGGACCTTTCCATGAAGCGGAATGGGAATTCCAGTAAGCAGAACGTATCCATGCATGGGCGAGGAGTCAACCGACCCCCGGGTAGGCTTCTGCCCTTCCGCCAGTCCCGAAAGGAACGCGCCGTGCCGACGTCCAGCGCCAGCACCACCGACTCCGCCCGGCCCGCCACCGGCGGCGTCCAGTCCCTGGAGCGCGCCTTCGACCTGCTCGAACGGATGGCGGACGCGGGCGGCGAGGTCGGCTTGAGCGAGCTGTCCGCCAGCAGCGGGCTGCCGCTGCCCACCATCCACCGGCTGATGCGCACCCTGGTGGCCTGCGGGTACGTCCGCCAGCAGGCCAACCGCCGGTATGCGCTCGGCCCGCGCCTGATCCGGCTCGGCGAGTCCGCGTCCCGGCTGCTGGGCACCTGGGCACGCCCCCATCTCGCCCGCCTGGTCGAGGAGACCGGCGAGACGGCGAACATGGCGCTGCTCGACGGGGACGAGATCGTGTACGTGGCGCAGGTGCCGTCCAAGCACTCGATGCGCATGTTCACCGAGGTCGGTCGGCGCGTCCTGCCGCACTCCACCGGCGTCGGCAAGGCCCTGCTCGCGGGCTTCCCGCCGGAGGAGGTGCGGGCCCTGCTCGCCCGGACCGGCATGCCCGCCGCGACGGAGAAGACGATCACCACGCCGGACGGCTTCCTCGCCGCGCTGGAGGAGGTGCGGCGGCAGGGGTACGCGATCGACGACAACGAGCAGGAGATGGGCGTCCGCTGCCTCGCGGTCTCCGTGCCCGACTCCCCCACCGCGGCGGCCATCTCGATCTCCGGCCCGGCGGGACGGGTCACCGAGGCGGCGACGGAGAAGATCGTGCCGGTGCTGCAGCAGGTGGCGGCGGAACTCTCGGAGACACTGACGAGCTCGGGCGGACCGGCGGCCTGAGCATCACGGGGCCCTGCCGCACATCCTCAGCGGCGCGGCGGCTCCCCGAACAGGTCCACCGCGTCGCGGACCTCCGACAGCCCCCGCGACAAGGCGCTGACGGACCCGATCGCGCCCGCGATCAGCAGCAGCGAGCGGCGCAGGCGCGGGATCTCGGGTGCGCCGTGGGTGGCCATGGCGGCGAGGGCGGCGAGTTCGTCCTCGGCGATGGCACGGTCGGGAAACTCCGCAGGATGCGCGGCGAGTTCGCGGCGCAGCCGGGACACCGCGGTCCGCAGTTCCGCCACCCTCGGATCCTCGTCGCTGCCGGTCACTGGCCTCTGCCCCAAGCTCCGCAACACAGCTCTCCCCCTCGCACGCCGTTGTGCGCCTCTACGTCGTGGTCGCGCCGAGTGCCCCGGTGGCGCGGGTCGCGCGCTCCGGGGACGCCGGTAGTAAACGCCACCCGTGCGCGACGCGCCACCACGCGGACCGAAATTCAGCCCAAGGAATCCCGGCGGACGCCGGAGCGTCAGGTATGCAGGACGCATGACGGAGTACGAAGAGCAGGTCATCGGGGTGCTCCTGGCGGCCGGGGGCGGGCGGCGGCTGGGCGGGTGTCCGAAAGCACTCCTCGAACATCGGGGACAGACGCTCGTCGAACGCGCGGTCGGGGCCCTCCGGGCGGGCGGCTGCGCGCGCGTGCACGTGGTTCTGGGGGCGCGCGCCGATGCCGTACGGGAGCGGGCGGAGCTCGGCGGGTGCGTACTGGTGGACAACCCGGAGTGGGAGCAGGGCATGGGGACGTCACTGCGGGCCGGGCTCGGCTCGCTCGCCGGGACGGGCGCGCGGGCCGCGCTGGTCTCGCTCGTGGACCAGCCCGGCATCGGCCCGGAGGCGGTGGCCCGGGTGCTCGCCGCCCACCGGGACGAGACGTCCCTCGTCTCCGCGGCGTACGAGGGCGTGCGCGGGCATCCCGTCCTCTTCGGCTCGGCCCACTGGGCGGGCATCGCGGCGACCGCGACCGGGGACCGGGGGGCACGCGCCTATCTCAAGGAGCACGCGGAGGCGATCACGCTCGTCGAGTGCGGAGATGTGGCGCGACCGTACGACATCGACACGGAGGCCGATCTGGCGTATCTGGAGTGACTCGCTCCGGAGGAGTTCGACATCAACAAATCATTGAACTTCCACAATGAGGAAAGTATTATCCATTGACATCCGGTATCACGGGACCGTCCGTACCGCGCAGCCCCAGCCCGTTGAAGGAAGTGACCGTTCATGTCCGCACCAGCGCCGTCTCCGCTGGCCATCGTCGACGCCGAGCCCCTGCCCCGGCAGGAGGAGGTCCTCACCGACGCGGCGCTCGCGTTCGTGGCCGAGCTGCACCGGCGGTTCACGCCCCGGCGTGACGAGCTCCTCGCCCGCCGCGCCGAGCGCCGCGCCGAGATCGCCCGCACCTCCACGCTCGACTTCCTCCCGGAGACCGCCGCCATCCGCGCGGACGACTCCTGGACGGTGGCCCCGGCGCCGGAGGCCCTGAACGACCGCCGGGTCGAGATCACCGGCCCCACCGACCGCAAGATGACCATCAACGCCCTCAACTCGGGCGCCAGGGTCTGGCTCGCGGACTTCGAGGACGCCTCCGCGCCGACCTGGGAGAACGTCGTCCTCGGCCAGGTGAACATGGCCGACGCGTACACCCGGAACATCGACTTCACCGACGAGCGCACCGGCAAGTCGTACGCGCTGCGGCCGAACGAGGAGCTGGCGACCGTCGTCATGCGCCCCCGGGGCTGGCACCTGAACGAACGCCACCTCGTCGACGAGCACGGCACCCCGGTGCCCGGCGCCCTGGTCGACTTCGGCCTGTACTTCTTCCACAACGCCCAGCGCCTGCTGGACCTCGGCAAGGGCCCGTACTTCTACCTCCCCAAGACGGAGTCGCACCTGGAGGCCCGCCTCTGGAACGACGTCTTCGTCTTCGCTCAGGACTACGTCGGCATCCCCCAGGGCACCATCCGCGCCACCGTGCTCATCGAGACGATCACGGCCGCCTACGAGATGGAGGAGATCCTCTACGAACTCCGCGACCACGCCTCGGGGTTGAACGCCGGCCGCTGGGACTACCTCTTCTCCATCGTCAAGAACTTCCGCGACGGCGGAGCCAAGTTCGTCCTGCCGGACCGCAACGCGGTCACGATGACCGCCCCGTTCATGCGCGCGTACACCGAACTCCTGGTCCGCACCTGCCACAAGCGCGGCGCCCACGCCATCGGCGGCATGGCGGCCTTCATCCCCTCCCGCAGGGACCCGGAGGTCAACAAGGTCGCCTTCGAGAAGGTCCGCGCCGACAAGGACCGCGAGGCGAACGACGGCTTCGACGGCTCCTGGGTCGCCCACCCCGACCTGGTGCCGATCGCCATGGAGTCCTTCGACCGGGTCCTCGGGGACCGCCCGAACCAGAAGGACCGGCTGCGCGAGGACGTCGACGTCAAGGCGGCCGACCTGATCGCCATCGACTCCCTGGACGCCAAGCCGACGTACGCGGGCCTGGTCAACGCCGTCCAGGTCGGCATCCGCTACATCGAGGCCTGGCTGCGCGGACTCGGCGCGGTCGCCATCTTCAACCTGATGGAGGACGCGGCCACCGCCGAGATCTCCCGCTCGCAGATCTGGCAGTGGATCAACGCGGGCATCGTCCTCGACAACGGCGAGAAGGTCACCGCCGACCTGGTCCGCAAGGTCGCCGCGGAGGATCTCGCGAACATCAAGGCCGAGATCGGCGAGGAGGCCTTCGCGGCCGGCAACTGGCAGCAGGCCCACGACCTGCTGCTCCAGGTCTCCCTCGACGAGAACTACGCGGACTTCCTGACCCTGCCGGCGTACGAGCAGCTCAAGGGCTGACGCCCACCCGGCTCACTTGTCCGAGTGGCCCAGGGACTTCCCCGGGGCCACTCGGTCGCGTACGGCCTGCTTGACCGCAGTGGGCTCCGGGAAGCCCTGCTCACGGCGGTCCCAGACCACCTCGTCGTTCACCCTGACGACGAAGACACCGCCCGTGCCGGGCTTCAGCGACAGTTCCGTCAGCTCGGTCTCGAACGTCGTCAGCAGCTCCTGCGCCAGCCAGGCGGCGCGCGGCAGCCATCGGCACTGGGTGCAGTACTCGATCTGCACGGTGTGGGTCATCCGAAGTGCACCGACCAATCCTGTTCCGCCGCCGGTTTGCCGTGCAGATCGGGGACCCGCTTGAGCCAGTCCGGGCGGCCCTGTTGGGTGCGTGCCGCGCGGAGGGCCTCCTCGGCGGCGAGTTGGTCCCGGCTGGGGAAGTCCGTGGGGAGCCATGCCTCGGACGCCTGCACGCGCGCGTGGAGGTAGTCCACGTAGGCGGTGCGGGCCTCCTCCGGCGTCGCGAAGCCGGGCTCGTCGGCCAGCCAGGCGTCCGGAACCTCGGCCACGATCGACCGCAGCAGCTCCCGTGTCACCTTCGGCGCCAGTTCCCCGTCCGCTGCCCGCACGTCCGGGCCGTAGTGGCCGAGGGCGTGGTGGCGGAAGTCGTACGCCTTCGCGGGGTCGGAGCCGTCCCAGCGGTGGTGGAAGACGAGGGCGGCACCGTGGTCGATCAGCCACAGGTGCGGGGGTGCGGTGCCGAACGTGGGCCAGATCATCAGGTTGGAGCTGTGGATCGTGCGGTCGACGTTCGCGGTCAGCGCGTCCAGCCAGACGATCCTGCCCGCCTCCAGCGGATCGACGGGAAAGACCTGGGCCACCTCCGGCGTGAAGTCCTTCGCGCCCGGCAGATAGTCCATGCCCAGGTTGACCCCCGCGCTGGCGCGGTGCAGCTCCCGCACCTCCTGGTGGGGTTCGTGCTCGGCGATCGCCGGGTCGAAGCGCACCAGGACCAGTTCGGGGAAGCGCAGCCCGAGGGCGTGGGCCAGTTCCCCGACGATCACCTCGGCGACGAGCGCCTTGCGCCCCTGGGCGGAGCCGGTGAACTTCACGACGTACGTGCCCAGGTCGTCGGCTTCGACGACGCCGGGGACGGAGCCGCCGGAGCGCAGAGGCTCGACGTAGCGGGTCGCGAAGACCTCTCTCAGCATGTTCCCAGGCCACCCGCCTCTTCAGCCTTGAAATCCACGCTCAGCCGGCATGCGGATCTCCCTGTCTCCCCAGCAGTCCATCGTTGGCCGTCCGCCCCTTGCTTCCGGCCTCCGGCCTCCCGAGGCTACCGTCCTCGTCGCCGCCCTCAACGAGTGGTGGCGAGGTACTGGTCCGACGACAACTCGAACACCCGTACGCGCCGGCCGCAGGTCGGATTGACGGTCTCACGGACCAGACGCATCCCCAGTTTGGTCATGATCCGTTCGGAGGCGTCGTTGCCCACTTGAGTGATGCTGACGATCCGCTCCAGCCCTCGCTCTTCGAACCCGAACCGTACAGCGGCCGCAGCGGCCTCGGTGGCCAGGCCCTGCCCCCAGTGCGAACGTCCCAGCCGCCAGCCGACCTCAACCGCCGGCAGTACCTCCGGCAAGAAGTGGGGCACCGACAGGCCGGTGAATCCGGCCAGCTCGCCAGTGGACCGGAGCTCCACGGCGAACAGGCCGAAGCCCTGTGACTCCCACTCGCTCTCCCATGCCTGGATCCCGCGGCGGGTCTGCTGTTCGTCACGGACGCTGCCGTCACGGATCCACCGCATGACCTCGGGGTCGGCATGGACGGCAGCCATGGGAGCGATGTCTTCCTCGCGCCAGCGACGCAGGATCAAACGAGGAGTCTCAAGCGTGACCATCCGATCATTCTGGATCACGGATGGGCCCTGACGGGTCAGTGTCTCGAAGCCGGCCTCGTCGCAGTACTGCACGACACACACCTCGGCCTCGGCGTCACCGTCGCTGATCGCCCCGGCCGTCTCCTCGCCCCGCAGTGTTCGCATCGCGAGGAAGGCGTCCTGAGCGGCGAGCTCTGCTTTCGCGTACGCCGGCGACTCGGGCGTGACCGTTTCCGCGGCGTTGATCACGGTGATCAACGGTGGCCGCACTCGCCCACCCACCGGGAGCCGGTCGGCGCCGTCGCACTACACGCGTTCGGTGAGCAACTCCGCCAGGCGGTCGGCGCATTCGGTGAGCCAGTCCAGCCGTGGTCCGGTGCGGGCGATACGAAAACCGTGGCGGCGGCCCCAGAACGCAGCCTGGACGGCGTGGAACTGGGCCCACCGCTGGACGCGCTCACGGTCGAGTTCCGCGGCCTCTGCGAAGACGTCCAAGACGCGGTGGACGGCCTTGCGCAGGTCGTCCGCCGCAAGGAGCGTCAGCGCGCGGGACTTCAGCAGTGTGCCGCCGTCGTAGGCGGGATCTCCGGCGTACCCCTTGGGGTCGACGGCCAGCCACGGCTCCCGGTCGGCACGCAGGATGTTCCGGGCATGGAGGTCGCCATGGATGAGGGTGTCGGGCTGGGCCCGGCCCAGCTCCCGAACGGTCGCCACGGCGGCATCCAGCACCTGACGCGGCAGTGCATGCGGCAGTTCCTCTGCATCCTTGCACAGCTGCTCCTCCCAGGCATCGGCCTGCTCACGCAGCCGGGGCAGACCGGGCGGTGCGGGGATGGCCAGGCGGCGATTGAGCCGCCCGGCGACCGTCACCACCTCGTCGCCGTCCTCGACTTCCGCCAGGGTCGATGACTGAACCCGCTCCAGCAGCATCGCGAATCGCTCGTCGTCGCGCTCATGCAGCAGGACGGCACCGCACCCGCCCCACGCGACGAACGCATCCGGCTCATGGACGTTGCCGGGGTGCGGAAACGACACCTTCAGCACGGCGCTCTCCCCATCCCGCCGCCGTACCGGAACGATGACGCCGACGCCCCCGTGCATGACCTCGCCATCCGGCACGCACCCCCAACGTCCCAGCAGCTCCTCCACTGTCCCGGGCAGCTCGGCGAGCCACGCCGCCCCGGCCTCCCCCTCGCGGTCGACCGTGCTCTGTGCGAACTCCTCCGGCATCACGATCATCCCGGCACCCTACGCGCCGGCCTGCAGTCGGGATACCGTCCTGCCATGTCCCGATCAGCCGACATCGGCCCCTCCCCGTCCTCCGTCACGGCGGATGACCTCGACCGTGCCGTGCAACTCGCGGTGGCGGTCCTTCGCGAGGCGCCCCCAGCCGCGTGGGAGAGAAAGGCGGGTCCGTTGGAGTGGGACTGCTGGGAGACCGTCGAGCACCTCAGCGACGACCTCTTCGCATACGCCGTGCAACTGGGCCCCAGAACGCCCCCCTTGGGCGGCGAGGTGCCTTTCGTGTGGGAGAGCAGGCGGCCCGGCGGCCCGGCGAACGCGGTGCACGCGGACCGCAAGGCGGGGCCGGCCGGCCTGCTGCAGGTGCTGGAGGCCAGCGGCGCGCTGCTGGTCGCCATGGTGCGCACGACGTCTCCGGAGGTTCGCGCCTACCACGTCTTCGGCGTTTCCGACGCCGAGGGCTTCGCCGCGATGGGGATCGTGGAGACCCTGGTTCACACGCACGACCTGGCCCAAGGACTCGGGCTCGCCTGGAACCCACCCGCCGATCTGTGCTCGCGGGTGCTCGCCCGGCTGTTTCCGAACGCCCCGGGGACCACGGACCCCTGGCCCACCTTGCTGTGGGCCACCGGACGCGCCGAGCTGCCCGGGCGGCCTCGTCTGAACTCGTGGCGGTGGGACGGCACGCCTCAGTACTAGGGGATCTTGCCCGCGGGTCGGCGAGGACGTAGCCGAGCCGCCGGTGCTCCAGCGCGGCACTCGACGGCGACGCCGAACGGCCGAGGTGCGGTCGGGACCTGCTGAAGCAGACGGCTCCTCGCCCACCTGCGCCCCGTGCGCAGGAACCTGACCTGACAAAACGCCCCAGTGGGCAGCGCAGCAGCGTCATCGGTACCCGTTGTGGCCGCCAGGCACTCTTTATGCTGCTCGCTCACCTGCGACGCCACGTCGGGGGCCCGCGCCGCTGGGGTGCCGCATCACCGCAGGTCCGCGCGAACAGCGTGTCCGCCGTGGGATTGCGGCCGGTCGTGTCATGCTCCGGCCAGGGGGTTCGGGAGCGGCAGGTAGCGCGCGTCGGCGCCGTCCGCGCCGGTCCAGCGCAGCAGCAGGTTGGTCTTGCCGGGAAGGGTCGGCGAGGTGAGCAGCCGGTCGATCTCGGGGAGGTCGTGGCGGGCCAGTTCACGGCGGGCGGCGGGCCAGGGGTCGAGGCCGGGGTGGCGTTCGGCCAGGGCGCCGGCGATCTCGGACAGGTGGTTGACGACCAGGCAGTACACCAGCCGCTCCCAGCCGGCCGCGCGGGAGACGTCCGGCAGCAGCTTGACGCCCTCGGCGTCCCGGAACAGCGCCTGCACGGGTGTGCCGTCGGCGTCCACGGCGACGAGGGTGTTCTGCAGGTGCGCTTCCAGGACGACTCCGTGGCCGGCGAAGGCGGCGAGCGCCGGGGGGACGACCTGGCGCAGATACGCCTCCCACCAGGCCGCCGGGTCGGCACCGCCGAGGGGGCTGCCGTCGAAGCCCTCCACCAGGCCCGCGGCGAGCAACGGGGTCGCCCCCGGCAGGACGCGGTCGCGCAGCCCGTCGCGGACCAGGACGGCGAGCTCCTCGAAGGCGAAACCGGCGGTGCGGTAGCCGCGGTCGCTCAGCCAGGCGGCCGGGCCCTCGATCGCCTGGAAGGCCCGGGTCACCGCCGCGTCGGTGCGGCGCAGTGCGAGCAGGTCGTGGCGCCACAGCCGCCGGATGTCGTTGGTGATGCGGACATCGAGGCTGAACTTCAGGGACAGGTCTCGCTCGGGCGCGTACAGGGTGCGGATCGCGGCCGTGGGCCAGGCGTCGAAGGCGGTCGTGCCCAGCCGGATCAGACGGCCGTCGGCGAAGGCCCGCGTGAGGTCCACCAGGTCGAGCTGCCAGGGGTGGGCGGGCAGCAGCCGGTAGCCGGGCGGGGCCTCGCCGAGGGTGTCGAGGGCCGAGGTGTCGCCCTCCTCGACCACCGCGTCCTCGCGCACGCCGAGCAGCACCAGCGGGAAGCGGGCGTGCGCCTCGGGCGCGTACGGCAGCCAGCCGGCGGCCGGGCCGCCGCCGCGCGCCTTGGGCGCAGGATGGTGGGTGTGGCCGGTGAGCAGGGACTGTTCGGAGACGAGGTACGGGTCGTCGGGCGGCGTGGCCCGGGCGCGTGCGGTCAGCAGCGCGGCCACCGCGTCCCGGCTGTCGATCATCTCGGTGGGCAGTTCGTGGTTGGACAGGCCGGTGTGCCGGCGCAGCTCCTCGGCGACGAGTTTCACGAGTTCGGTGTGGCCGACGCGGTGCCAGCGGCCCGCCGCGTACACCTCGGGCTCGGCGGGCCGCCGCCCCCCGCGCACGCGCAGCAGGCGGCCCCCGCCGGGCAGGCGGTACACCGGCCGCTCGCCGGGCCCCGGCACCGGTTTCGCCACCTCGCGCAGCAGGCAGTTCAGCAGCGGCGCGGCCGCGTACGCGTCGGCGCGGGCGGCGACATCGGCGCGGGCGCCGGCGTCGTCGGGCGGGGGCAGGAGATCCACGCGATCCACTCGTTCCCTACGTTCTGTCGGTGGAGACGATCATCAGTATGTCTGTCGTCGTCCCCCTGCCTGACAGTCTGTCGTCGTCCCCCGCCTGACGCCCTACTCGTACCCGAGGAGCCCGACCGTGCACCGTCCCTCCACCGCCGAGGCCGAGGTCGCCGACGAGCTGGCCGCCGTACGCCCCGCCCTCGTGCCGCGGTACACGGCCGAGGTGCCCGGGGCCCGCGCGGCCGTGCTGTCGCGTCTGTGGCGTGCGCTCTCGCACGAACCGCTGCCGTGGGTGACAGGCCGGGAGCGGGGCCGGGACGGGATGACCCTGCGTCTTGTGGACGGCCGGCGACTGCGCGGCCCGTACGCCGACCCCTACCGCACCGACGCGTACGTCACCGTCGTACGACTCGACGACGTGCCGTACGACGATCCGGCGGGGCTGATGACGGACCTCGCCGTACCCCGTTCCGCGGGCTTCGCCGCCGAGCTCGGGCACAGCGTGGCCTCGCTGGCGCTGTCCCGGGCGGGTCAGGGGCACCGCACGGACGAGTGGCCCGTGAGCGACTGGGAGTGGGAGCAGCGGGTGGTCGACGGGCATCCGTTCCATCCCAACTGCCGTTCCCGGCCGGGTTTCTCGGTGGCCGAGCAGCTGGCCTACGGGCCTGAGCACCGGCCGCTGGTGGGGCTGGGGCTGGTGCCGGTGCCGGTGCGGGAGTGCCTGGTGGCGGGGGCGTGGCCGGACGGGATGCGGGACGGGGCGCGGGTGCTGATCCCGGTGCATCCGTGGCAGGCGGCGCATGTGCTCAAGCGGGCGTGCGACGAGCGGCTCAGCGCGCATCCGCTGATGTCCCTGCGCACCCTCGCCCTGCCCGGCCAAGGGCACGTCAAGACCGCGTTGAGCGCTCGGCTCACCTCCTCGGTGCGGGACATGTCCGTCGCCTCGGTCGCCGCGTCGGCCACCCTGTCGGCGTTCGGCGAGACGCTGGCGGCCCGCATGGACGGCCTGCTGCACATCACCCGCACCCTCGGCGCGGCCACGGCCCACTCCCCCGACCTGGCGGCCCTGGTGCGGGAGTCGCCGCTGACGTATGCCGACACCGGGAGCGGGGAGCGGGTCGTGCCGGTGGCCGCGCTGGCGACGACCGGGCTGCCGGACTCCCCCGCCTGGCTGGCCGGTTTCGCGCGCCTCGCCCTGGCGGTCTGTCTGCGGCTGCTGGAGCTGGGCGCGGCCCTGGAGGCGCACGGCCAGAACCTGCTGGTGGTGCTGTCGCCGGCGAACGACCCGCTGCGCCTGGTCTACCGCGACCTGGCCGACATCCGCGTCAGCCCCGCCCGCCTGGCCCGGCACGGCATTGCCGCCCCCGACCTGCCCGCCCGTATGGTCACGGACGATGTGACGACCCTGCGCCGCAAGCTGTTCGGCTCGCTGGTGGCGGGTGCCCTGGCGGGCACGGCGGGATCGGGCGCGGCCCTGCGGGAGGCGCTGGAGACGGCCGTACGGGGCGTGCCGCGCACCCCGGACCTCGCGGCGCTGCTCGACGAGCCGCTGCCCGCGAAGGCGCTGACGCTGATGCGGCTGTCGCCGGACGGGACCGGGGACCAATGGGCCGAACTGCCCAATCCCCTGCGGTCGGCCCTTTCCTGACGGTCCGTTTTGGAGCCCGGCGCCTCCGCTCCATAAGATCCGCCGATGATCACAAGAAAGAGGCTGGCGGCGGGCGTGTGTGCCCTGCTCGCCGCGCTGACGGCCGGGCTCGCCGTCCCGGCCGGTGCGGCCGCCGGTGAACCCACGGGCGAGGACGCGCCGAAGGTCGACCTCGTGCTCGACGTCAGCGGGTCGATGCGGACGCGGGACATCGACGGCGGGACGCGGATGGCCGCGGCGAAGCAGGCCTTCAACGAGGTGCTCGACGCGACGCCCGAGGAGGTGCAGCTCGGCATCCGCACCCTCGGCGCGGACTACCCCGGCGACGACCGGAAGACGGGCTGCAAGGACACCGCGCAGCTCTACCCGGTCGGCCCGCTGAACCGTACCGAGGCCAAGACGGCGGTCGCCACGCTGGCACCCACGGGCTGGACGCCGATCGGTCCCGCCCTGCTGAAGGCGGCCGACGACCTCGACGGCGGGAACGGCTCCAAGCGCATCGTGCTGATCAGCGACGGCGAGGACACCTGCGCACCGCTCGACCCGTGCGAGGTGGCCCGTGAGATCGCCGCCAAGGGCATCGGCCTGACCATCGACACCCTCGGTCTGGTCCCCAACGCCAAGCTGCGGCAGCAGCTCAGCTGCATCGCCGAGGCGACCGGCGGGACCTACACCTCGGTCGAGCACGCGGACGAACTCACCGACCGCGTCAACCAGTTGGTGGACCGGGCGGCGGATCCGGTGGTGACGCCGGTCGCCACCGAGGGCGCCGCCCAGTGCGCGAAGGCGCCGACGCTGAAGTCCGGTCTGTACACCGACCGCGAGGAGTTCGGGCAGCAGCGCTGGTACCGGGTGGACGTCCTGCCGGGCCAGGAGCTGCGCGTCTCGGTGAGCGTGGCGGCCGACCGGGCCGTGAACCCCTCGTACGGGGTGCTGCTGAAGGCGGTCACGGTACACGGACGCGAGATCGTGCGCGGGGAGGCGGCGGGCAACGGCCGTACGGACGTGATGTCGGCGGGGCTGCGCTACCCGAAGCCCGAGCGGGACGACGTGGACGCCGACAAGCCCGCCCCCGAGACCGTGTGCCTGCAGGTCACCCACTCCTTCTCGGCGGCCTCCGGGGTGAAGACCACTCCGGGACTGCCGCTGGAGCTGACCGTCGACGTCGTGGACGGGCCGGGCAAGGCGAGCGACGTGGCCTCCTTCGGCCTCGGGCGCGGCTGGTGGCTGCTCGGCGTGCTGATCCTCACCGGCTTCCTCGCCGGTCTCGTCTGGGGCTGGCTGTCGCGCTGGCGGATCGCGGTCTGGAGGACCAACTGATGCGTATCGCACGTGTGATGGGCGCGGCGCTGCTGATGCTCGGGCTCGCCGTCTCCCCGGCGGCGGCCGACTCCTCGCCCTCGGCGAGCCCGTCGGACGACGGCGGCGCGCCGACCGAGGCGGGCACGTCGTTCCGTACGGCGACCGAGATCGCACAGGGGCAGCGGGCCACCGCGAACGGCTCCGCGGGCGACTACCTGTACTGGTCGTTCCCGGCGGACTCCGGACAGCGCCCGACCGTGAAGGCGACGGTGAAGCTGCCCGAGACGCACGCCGCTCAGACCTGGCAGATCGACGTGTACGACGGTCTGCGCCGCCGCCAGTCCTGCCAGTACGGTGCGCAGACCCGCACCGCAGCGTCCGGGGAAGCGTCCTCCGTGGAGCTGGCCTGCGTCCTGCGTACGGTGCGCGCCTGGTCGGAGCCGTGGGCGAACGACCCGCTGCCGGGCACGTACTACATCCGGCTGACGGTCGTGGATCTGCCCACGTCCGACCTGGGTCTCCCCGTCGACGCCGAGGTCCGGGTCGACTCCAAGGACGTCGGCGGGGCCGCGGCGGTGGACGGTTCGCTGGCCGAGCCGCTGGTGCCGGGGGTCGCGACGAGGTCCGAGGACTCGGACGACTCGGAGGAGGACTCCTCTGCCGTGCTGGCCGACCTGGAGCCCGAGGACGGCTGGGCGTCGGGCTGGTGGTCGGACCGCTGGGTGTGGACCGCGGTGGGCGGTGTGCTGGCCGCGCTGGCGGGTGTCGGCGGATATGCGCTGACGCGCGGGTCCGGGCGGCCGCCGACCGCCTGACGCTCCACCAGAAGGCCCGCTTCCAGCGGGCCTTCGTTCTTTCACGCCTCCCTGAGCTCCTTGGCCAGCGTGCCGTCGCCGGTCACCGCTATCCGCCCGTCCCGCACCGCCTCGGTCACGCTCACCTCCCCCCGGCTGACCGCCGCGCACGTCGCGGCGTCCAGCGCCAGCCGGGCGTCGGGCTCCACGGGGGCGGGCCCGTCGCCGTACACGGGCCCTTCGCCGGCACCGGCGTACAGGTGGAAGACCCCTTCCTCCAGCCGGACCTCGACCAGCCCCTCGCCTTCCAGGGCACGCAGCAACGGCAGCGCGAACCAGTGCGCGCGGACCGCGTCCGTGGGCCGCCGCTCCCCCAGCTCGGCCGCGCCCCACGCACCCAGCGCCCGCAGTACGGGCAGCAACTCCCGCCCTCGTTCGGTGAGTTGGTACACGTAGGCCGCGCCCGGCGGCGGCAGCCGGCGCCGCGTCGTCAGCCCGTCCCGCTCCATGTCCTTCAGCCGCGAGGCGAGTACGTCCGTGCTGACGCCCGGGAGGTCCGCGTGCAGGTCGGTGTAGCGGCGCGGACCGGCGAGGAGCTCCCGGACGATCAGCAGGGTCCAGCGGTCACCGACGACGTCGAGCGCGCGGGCGGCGGGACAGTACTGGTCGTAACTTCGGCGAGGTGACATGCGACGCAGTCTAGACATGTCGTTGGACTTACCAAGTGGGTACTTGGTAAAACCAAGCAACACAACGTACCGGAGGAGCGAGAGCGCATGGAGTTCCGGCAGTCGAACAAGCTCAGCGAGGTCTGCTACGAGATCCGCGGTCCGGTGATAGAGCACGCCGACGCGCTGGAGGCGGCGGGCCACAGCGTCCTGCGCCTGAACACCGGCAACCCCGCGCTCTTCGGCTTCGAAGCGCCGGAGGAGATCCTCCAGGACATGATCCGGATGCTTCCTCAGGCGCACGGCTACACGGACTCCCGCGGCATCCTCTCCGCCCGCCGGGCGGTCGCGGGGCGCTACCAGACGCTGGGCCTGGAGGTCGGCGTCGACGACGTCTTCCTCGGCAACGGCGTCTCCGAGCTGGTCTCGATGGCCGTACAGGCGCTGGTGGAGGACGGCGACGAGATCCTCGTACCAGCCCCGGACTACCCGCTCTGGACGGCGGTGACGACCTTCGCCGGCGGCAAGGCGGTCCACTACCACTGCGACGAGCAGGCCGACTGGTACCCGGACCTGGACGACATGGCGTCGAAGATCACGGACCGCACGAAGGCCGTGGTCATCATCAACCCGAACAACCCCACCGGTGCCGTCTACCCGAAGGAAGTGATCGAGGGCATCCTCGACCTGGCCCGCCGCCACGGCCTGATGGTCTTCTCCGACGAGGTCTACGACCAGGTCCTCTACGACGACGCCGTGCACCACGCGGCCGCCGCGCTCGCCCCTGACCTGGTCGTCCTGACCTTCTGCGGCCTGTCGAAGACCTACCGGGTGGCGGGCTTCCGCTCCGGCTGGCTGGTGGTGACGGGCCCGAAGCAGCACGCGAAGGACTACCTGGAGGGCCTGACCATGCTGGCCTCCATGCGGCTGTGCGCCAACGCGCCCGCCCAGTACGCCATCCAGGCCGCGCTCGGCGGCCGCCAGACCATCCGCGAGCTGACCGCGCCGGGCGGACGGCTGCGTGAACAGCGCGACGTGGCGTGGGAGAAACTCAACGAGATCCCGGGCGTGACGTGCGTGAAGCCGAAGGGCGCGCTGTACGCGTTCCCGCGCCTCGACCCCAAGGTGTACCCGATCCACGACGACGAGCAGTTCGTCCTGGACCTGCTGCTGAGGGAGAAGATCCAGGTGGTCCAGGGCACGGGCTTCAACTGGCCGGCCCCCGACCACTTCCGCATCCTGACCCTTCCCTACGCCGACGACTTGGAGGCGGCGATCGGGCGGATCGGGCGGTTCCTCAGCGGATACCGTCAGTAGTCCCCGATGTGCGCGGATTCGTGGCGGCGGAGAACGGGGATGCCTTAGGGTGCGGCAACGAGCCGCGGGGATCGGGGGATTGGGGGAACCCCAGGTGTTCTTGTCTCATCGGCGTGCCTCGGGCAGGCCATCGTCGTCACGCGGACGCGTCACGCTGCTGCTCCTGCTCGTTCTCCTCGCGGGCAGCCCATGGGTGCAGCGGCCGCTCTCGGACCTCTACATACGGAAGGTCTACGTAGAACGTTCCGCCTCCGAGACCATGCTCCGGCTCCTGGAGGCGACGTCCGTCCCGCGCTGGGAAGTGTCTCCCGAGCAGTACGGCGGCACGGCCCAGCTGGTCGTGAGCGATCTCGCCGCCCTGGTACTGCTCGCGGGGCTCGCCTTCTTCGCGTCGCGGCGCCCGGCCCGCAGGGGATTGGGCTGGGTGCGCTGCCTCGCCGCGGGTGTGCTGGTGTCGGCACTCGCGAACCTGTCGTGGTGGGGCCTGCACGAGGCCTTCGTCCCCGACGTGACGCTGCTGCCACCCGACCTGCTGCTGGAACACCTGCTGCGCAACGCTCTCATCTTCGGCCTGGCGGTCGGCGTCCTGCTCGCACTGCTGACCGTCGGGCTGCCGGGGACACACCGCACGAGGTCCTTCGGCGCCACGACGGCGCCGTTCCGTCGGAGGAGCCAAGGGGGGCTCGGCATGACGACTCCGCAGGTATCCATGCCGGTCGGAAGCGCACCGGGTGACGTCACACGGTATCTGTGCGCCGCGGCCTACGTGGACGAAGGGTTCGCCGACCGGGTGACGGAAGGTGTGCTGGCCGACGAGGTCAGCGCCGTGGCGCCGTCACCCGATGTCGACCTGGTGACGGTGGTACGCCATTGCCTGGCGGCACAGGAGATCCGTTACCGCCGCGATCTGCGACTGGCGGTGGCGTGCGGCCTCGTGGCTCTCATCGCGCCGCTGTGGCTGCTGTTCGTCATGGTCCTGCTGTCGACCACCCGGCACGCCGGCTCCCAGCCGACCCTGGCCACCCGCGGCCGGCCCCTGCCCGACAGGAAAGTGCTGGTGGGCACCGGGATCACGGCCGCGCTGTTGGCGCTGTTCGCCTTCTATCTCGGATTCGTCCTCTCCACACTGCCCCTGCCCGGTTTCGTCGGCTGGCTGCTCGGCGCCTATCTGGCCGGAGTACCGGCCGTTCTCACGTCCATCGGCGCGGTGGTGTTCGCGTACGCGACGGTCGTACGGCACGACCTCGACACCGACCGGCTGCTGCGCACCACCATGAGCCGTGAGACGTTCGCCCGGCAGCCCCGCTTCTCCGTGCCCCCGCGCAGATGGATGGCCGAGCGGCTCGCCGCCGTCAGGGAGGCGCAGGACGGCAACGTCACCGTGTACAGCGGATACACCCCGTTCGTCGGCTATTCGGAGACGACCTCCAACTGGTCGCTCGCCGTGCCGCTGCTGCCCGCCGACGACCCCGTCGGCATGAGTCCGCGGTCCGCCGCGCCGGATGCCTTCACCGTCTCCGAACTCGTCGATCACGTACGCGAACGGCTCCGCTCGGTCGCCGAGCACAGCGGCACCGGCGGGGCGGCACAGGTCGGCGAGGAGGCCCTCGGCTCCCTCGTCATCGAGGACCGGATCTTCGCGAGCGGCACGACCATCGGCGACGACGACCGCTTCGTCAGGGAGACGAGCCTGGCCCCGTCGGCACGACTGTCGGCCGAGGCGGTCCGGCAGGTCATGCTGCATCCGACCGGCACGGTCCGCCACTATCTGGCGATCCATGTGCCGATGTGGGGCGGAGACGTGGTGCCGAGCGTGTTCCTGCACTTCTCGACCGCGGGCAGAACGCTGCACCTGCACTGTGACAACCACGTCCTCGGCCCGGTGCACGCGGCCTACCACGTCGTGGACCGCATGGGCCGGCCACTGAGCCCGGAGGGGAAGCGGGGGCTGCTGGTGACCGCTCTCTCCCACACCGGCAGGACGTTCGCCGCCGCACCGTTCCGAGCGCTGCGCCACGCCCGCTTCGACACCCGGCACAGCAGGCGGATGGTCGATGAGCTCAAAGCCATGGAACAGGACCCGGGCTTCGACTACGGTGCCCGGCTGAGCGTCCGGGAGATGGCGCTGAGTCCCGACTACCACAACTACTTCCAGGTCGTGGACGCCGGACGGATCACGTCGTCGGTGGAACGCCACACCCTCGCCGCCATCCGCGAGTTCCTCGACACGCACGGCTACGACACCACCGACTTCCGCAGCCAGCAGCAGACCATCCTCAACCAGGGGCTCATCCAGCAGGGTGGGATGAGCATCATCGGCAACCAGGCGATCGGCGCCGGCGCGAGCGCCACGCAGAAGGTCACGCAGCACTCCGGCCCGGCCGCTCCCAGCGCCGCCGGTGGTGCCGACAAGTAGGGGGCTACCTGATGCACAGCGACGACGGGCGGCACGATCCTCCCACCAACAACGGCATCGTGATCAACGGCGGTACCCACTACGTGGGCAACCAGGCCGTCGGCCACCGCGCCCAGGCGTTCTCCGGTTCGGTCGGCTTCCAGCACCAGGACGCCGAGCAGGCCGCCCGGACGGCCGAGCTCCTCCTGCACGTCGAGCGGTTGCTTCAGGAGCACCGGTCGGCACTCGCCGACCCCGACGCCACGACCAGGGAGCTGCGACGCCTGCGGGAGGAGCTCGACGAGGAGGAGCCCCAGCCCACGGTCCTGCGGCGCGCTCTGGACCGGCTGAACGCGTTCGTCCAGCCCGTGGCCCCGCTGGTGGTCGCCGTGGGACAACTCGCTCAGTCCTTGCAGGGGCCTCTGGGGCAGTGAGGCGGCGGCCGCTGCTCGCGGGGTGAATGTCAGACCCCCGTCGTACGCTTCGAATGGGCCGTTTCCGGACGTCCCGTTCGGACCGATCGACGGGAGGAGCACGCCGTGACACGACCGCCCACTGCTGCCCAGCGGCGTGTCATCGAGGCCGCCGATCCGGTCACCGGGCGCCTGAGGGGGACGGAGGCGCAGCTCGCGGCGCTGGTGAAACGGGGCCTCGCCTTCCGGCACCCGCGGCCACCGCACGACTGCTTCCTGACGCCGGAGGGACACCGGATACGGCAGGGCGTGGAGCAGCATCCCGAGCCAGCAGGGGAGGCGCCCGCGGGCACCGGTGTGTTCGCCGCGCGGGTCGGGGGTGAGGAAGCGGCGCCGGCCATGGGGGCGGCCCGGCGGCGTGAGGTGCACAGCGCCTGGCAGGGGCTGCTGGAGCTGCGCCGGATGACCAACCCGGACGGCGCCACGGACCGGCCCTGCGGCTGGGAGCGGACGCATCTCGTACAGGCCGCCGCACTCGCCCTGGAGGCGGCCGGACACCAGCCCGCCGGGCCGGACGCCGACGGCTACCGGGTGAGGGCGACCCCGCAGCCGGAGGCCGTCGCCGTGCGCGGCCCCGACGAGGCGACGCTGCGGGCCTGCGCGGCGACCCTGGAGAAGGCGGGCTGGCAGGCCGGCGAGCACACCGATCCCCGAACCCGAGCGCGCTATCTGCTGGCTTCCCCACGCCGGGTGTGAGGAACATGCCACGATCGGTGCCCGGGGCATCGATCTCTCGTCGAGACACGACGACACGACGACAAGGGGAAGCAGTGAGCGAGCCGTTCTCCGTCCGGATCACCGTCCGCGGGTACGAGACCGACGTACAGGGCCACCTCAACCAGAGCGTGTACATCAACTACGCGGAGCACGCCCGCTGGTCTCTGCTCCAGGCGGCGGGCATCAGCCAGGCCGGGCTGATCGGCAGGGGCGTCGGCCCCGTCGCCCTGGAGACGACCATCCGCTACAAACGCGAGCTCCTCGCCGGCGACGAGGTCGATGTGACGTGCGCCTTCGAGTGGAGCGGCGGCAAGACGTTCCGCATCGAGCAGATCATCCGCAAGACGGACGGCACGGTGGCGGCCGAGCTGACCGCGGTCGGCGGGCTGCTGGACCTCAAGGAGCGGCGGATGGTGGCGCATCCGCAGGAGTACTTCAAGGAGCTGGCGACGGACCCGGGCCTGTTCGGGCTGTAGACGGGAGATCGCCCGCACCACGGTGGACGGCATGCCCGTGGCTCACCTTCGCGTCGCGCGGACGCTCATGCTGCCGCCCGCCAGACCGTCATGTCCAGCTGCAGGAAGGCGATCTCCGGCAGCGCGGTCGACTTCGTCCGGAGCACGAGCAGCGCGATGTCCCCGGAGGAGTGCTTGACGCAGATCTCGCTGCCGTTCGCGGCCGCGGCCAGCGGGAGGCGGTGGCTGTCGGCACTGGCGAGGAGAAGACGGCACTCGTCGAGGGAGGCCCCCGACGCGCCGAACAGCTGGACGAACACACTCGTGTCACTCTCCAAGGCGCAGCCGGCTTCCTCGCAGTCGAAGCGGATGTCCCCCTTGCGGTCCTCGCGCTGGACCGGCTCCTCGAAGTCGAGCGAGGTCTTCGCGTCCAGCCGCCGGAGGGGGTACGGCACGCCTTGCGGCGACTTGGGGATGGTCGGGGAGGGCCCTGACGCTTCCGGTGTCCCGCCATCGGCGCCCGCCGCCGCGGACGCCGATGGCGATGGCGACGCCGACTCCGACGACCGTCCGGACTCCTCCGGGCCCGGCGTCGACGGACGGATGCGGGAAGGACCGCCCTCCACATCTGCGTCGACATGGAGGCCGACGGCCCGATACCCGGTCCGTACGGCCGGCTGCGGGGTTACTGTGCGGCGATCCTCGCCAGCCGCTGTGCTTCCGCACGCGTCGAACGGGCGATGGCGTCCTCGTCGGCGGTGAGGAGACGGCCGTCCGCCACGATCTGCCGGCCGTTCACGAAGGAGGCCGTGACCGGGGCCGCCGCGCCGAAGACCAGCGCGGTCACCGGGTCCGCGATCGAGGCGTGGGCGAGGGTGTCGAGCCTCCACAGCACCAGGTCGGCCAGCTTGCCCGGCTCCAGCGAGCCGATCTCGGCGGCCCGGCCCAGGACCTGGGCGCCGCCGTACGTCCCGAGCCGCAGCGCCTGACGGGCGCCCAGGGCGGCCTCGCGGTGGGCGCCGAGGCGGTTGATGAGGAGGGCGTTGCGCAGTTCGGTGTGCAGTTCGCCGGACTCGTTGGACGCGGTGCCGTCGACGCCGAGGCCGACCGGGACGCCGGCCGCCAGCATGTCGGGGACGCGGGCGATGCCGGCCGCGAGGCGGGCGTTGGACGAGGGGCAGTGGGCGACCCCCGTCCTGGTCCGGGCGAAGGCGGCGATGTCGGAGTCGTTCATGTGGACGCAGTGCGCCATCCACACGTCGTCGCCGAGCCAGCCGGTGGACTCGAAGTAGTCGGTCGGACCCATGCCGAACAGCTCGTGGCAGAACTTCTCCTCCTCCACGGTCTCCGAGCCGTGGGTGTGCAGGCGCACGCCGAGGCGGCGGGCCAACTCTGCGCCCTGCCTCATGAGTTCGGTGGAGACGGAGAACGGCGAGCAGGGGGCGACGGCCACCTGGGTCATCGCGTCGAAGGAGGTGTCGTGATACTCCTTGACGGTCTGCTCGGTCGCGGCGAGCGCCCCTTCGAGGCTCTCGACGGCGAAGTCCGGCGGCAGGCCGCCGTCCGACTCGCCGCGGTCCATCGAGCCGCGGGCGAGGGTGAAGCGGACGCCCGTCTCGCGGGCGGCGCGGATGATGGCGCCGGACAGGTCGCCCGAGTCGCGCGGGAAGACGTAGTGGTGGTCCATGGCGGTGGTGACTCCGCCGCGGGCCATCATCGCCAGCGACCCCTGGGCCGCCGCGTACACCATCGGCTCGTCGATGCGCGCCCAGGTCGGGTACAGCGCGACGAGCCAGTTGAAGAGGTTGTGGTCGGTGGCCAGGCCCCGGGTGATCCACTGGTAGAAGTGGTGGTGGGTGTTGACCAGGCCGGGGGTCACGAGGTGGCCGGTGGCGTCGATGCGGCGTACGACGTCCTCCAGGCCTTCGGGGGCCTTGCCCGCGCCGAGCGACTCGATGCGGTTGCCCGCGAGGACGACGTACCCGGAGGCGTGCTCGGTGTCGTTCGCGTCGACGGTCGCGATCGCCGCGTTCTCGATGACGATGCGCTGGGCTGCTGCCATGGTGCGTCCTTCAGAGGTTGGTGAGGTCCGCCGGGATCTTCGCCTCGCACCCGTCCCGCAGGACGGTGGCCTCGATCAGGCCGTACGGGCGGTCGGCAGCGAAGTACACGGCTCCGTCGGCGGTGTCGTTCTTCAGCCCGAACGGCTCCAGGTCCACCAGGAAGTGGTGCTTGTTCGGGAGGGAGAAGCGGACCTCGTCGATCTCGCCGCGGTGGTCGATGATCCGCGCGCCCATCTGGTACAGCGTCTGCTGGAGCGACAGGGAGTACGTCTCGGCGAAGGCCCGGAGCAGATGCCCTTTGACCTGTGCGTACGACTCGTCCCAGTCGGGCGTCTGCTGCTCGTCGCCGGTCCAGTTGAAGCGCCAGCGGCCGGAGACCTCGGTGGCGAGGATACGGTCGTACGCCTCAGGGAGCGTCGTGTACTTGTCCTTGACGTAGCCCCAGAACTCGGAGTCGGTCGAGTTCATGACCGTCAGGTCCTTGAGGCCGGAGACGACTTCCCACGCCTCACCGTCGTAGGTGATCTGCGCCAGCCGCGTCTCCTGGCCCCTCCTGACGAAGGAGTGCGCGCCCTTCCCGGAGTGCTCGATGCGCTCCCAGGCGTACTCCTCGATACGGATGCGGGCGCGGTGGATCGGCTGCTGGGAGGTGACGAAGTGGCGGGCGAGGTGGATGCCGAACTGCTCGGCGGACTCGATGCCGTACTCCTTGGCGAAGGCGTACACCGTGTTCTTGGTGGTGTCGGTCGGCAGCACGTTGGCGTTCGAACCGGAGTAGTGGACCTCGTCCATGTCGCCGCTCAGGGAGACCGAGACGTTCAGGTCCTTGATGTGGTGGGTGGCGCCGTCCCGCGTGATGCGCACGACCCGGTTCTCGGCCTTGCCGTACTGGTTCTGTCCAAGGATGGGCATGGTGCGCTAGCTCCCTCGGTATACGGAGTAGCCGAACGGGTTGAGCAGCAGCGGTACGTGGTAGTGCTCGCCCGGTACGACGGCGAAGGTGACCGTCACCTCCGGAAAGAACGCTCCGCTGTCCCGGTGCGCGGAGAGGTACGCCTCGGTGTCGAAGGTGAGCCGTACGTGGGTGGTGCCCGCCGGCGGTGCCGGAAGGTCCTTGCAGCGTCCGTCGGCATCCGTGGCGGAGGCGCCGAGCATCGTCCACTCGGCACCCGAGCGTGCTGACAGTGAGACGGGCACGCCCTGGGCGGGGTGGCCGATGCTGGTGTCCAGGATGTGCGTGGACACCGATGCGGTACTCATCGGTCGTCGTCCTCTTGTTCCACGAGTCGGGTGAGCCGGATGCGGTTGATGTTCCCCAGTTCGCTGCGGACGATCTCGCGCTCCTGCTCGGGCGCGTTGCCGATCCGTTCCTTGACCGCGTCGCGCATCTGCTCGCCGGTCTTCCCGGTGGCGCAGATGAGGAAGACATGGCCGAACTTCTCCTGGTAGGCCAGGTTCAGCTCCAGCATCTCCGCCTTGAGCCGCTCGGAGGCGCCCGCCATGCCGCGCTGTTCCCGGGCCGACGTCGGGTCGCCCGGCTGGGGACGGCCGATGGGCGGGTGCCCGGCCATGGCCTCCGCCAGGTCCTGCTCGGACAGTTCGGCCATGGCCGCGTCGCTCGCGGCGAGGAGGTCGTCGACCGTGGCGTACGGGCGGCCCGCGAGCAGTCTGCGCCCCCACTCCGCCGAGGTACACGCCTCGCGGAGCAGCGCGGTCGCCGCCTGCTCCCGCAGGGCGTTGAACCGGGCGAGGCCCGGCGTCGAAGAACTCGAAGTCACGGGAGCCTCCGTGGCCGTGTTGCTGGACGGGCTGGGACCAGCTAACGCCCTCCGGACCATGAACGTCAACAGATTGTTGAAAAATAGGCGGTGCCGGAAGTGCGGGTCCCTGGGCCCGCCTCTCAGCCGCTCTCGCTCGGCGCCGCGGGCGTGGTGGCCGCCTCGGCGTCCGCCTCCTCGAACCCGGGGTGCTTCGTCATCGCCCGGATCAGCCAGGCGCCGGCCAGCTGCGAAGTCACGATGGACAGCAGCACCAGCGCCACGAAGAACCGCTCGTTGATCACACCGGCCCCGAAGGTCACCGTCGCCAGGACGATGCCGGGGCCGCCGCGGGCGTTCATCGCCACGGCGAAATGGGTGGACCACGCCGCACTCCGGCCGGCCAGGCGCGCCCCCAGCCACACGCTGCCGAACTTGATCGCACAGGCCAGCACGAACAGCCAGCCGAAGAAGAGCAGGTCCAGATCGCGGACGAGGTTCAGACGGAAGCCGACGAGTGCGAAGTAGATCGGCACGAAGAAGGCCAGCGCGAACCCTCGCACCGCGCGCAGCTCCGGCGCCTCCGTTCCCGCCCGCCGCTCCCCTTGCCGGTCGGCCATGGCGATGCCCGCCATGAGTGCGCCGAAGATCGGATCGATCCCCAGCCCCAGGCAGCACAGGCACAGCGCGAACAGGAACATCAGGCGGAACGCCGCAGGACTGCGCCGCTCCAGCACGCCCACGGGGCTGGAGGTGAGAAGGCGGAACGCCGGCCGGCCCCAGGGAAGGAGGATCGCGAAGAACAGGAGTGACGCGGTCGCGAAGTACGCCACCTCCCAGCCGACCGAGCCGGCGGGGAGCAGCGTGGGCAAGCCGTATGCGGCCCCTGCCTGGACATGGGCGATACCGAGGATCACAGCCAGGACGACATACAGCAGGACGTCTTCGACGACGGCTACGGCCAGCACCGTCCGGGCGAAGACGCTGCCCAGGATGCCCAGGTCGAGCATGATGCGGGAGATGACCGGGATGCTGGTCACCGCGATGGCCAGTCCCAGGACCAGCGAGATGCTCGTCGCGGATCCGTGGCGTCCGGCCAGGTCACCGGTGTCGACCAGCTGGGCGACGGCCAGCCCTCCCGCGAAGGGAATCACCAGGCCGCTGACGGTGGTGAAGACAATGGTCCTGCGTTCCCCGCCCTGGCCGCTCCCGGGCATCTCCAGACCGGCCAGGAACACCATGAGGAGCATGCCGAGCTGGTAGACCGCACCGAGGACATGGGCGGTGGGACCGGCCGGGGGCCCCAGCCAGCCGGGGGCCGCGGGGACGAACAGGCCGAGGACACTGCCGCCGAGCAGCAGCCCTCCGACGACCTCCCCGATGACCGGGGGCTGACGCAGCAGCGCGAAGACGTAGCCGCCGAGGTGCGCCGCTATCAGGAAGACGGTCAGGACGATGAGTATCTGGGCCACTTCGGCCGCTGCCAGGGACATGAGCCCGCCTCCGACTCTGCGACTCGTGCCGACCCGGCATCGAGGGAAGTGGCCGGAAACCACTAGGGGAGTCATGACAGATAGTCATATGAGCGACAAGACAGCGGTCTTCAAACCCCCCGAAGGGGCGAACGCGCTGGTCATACGCGTGACGGCCGATGCGTGGCGGGTCGGACGGTACTGGTCGCCCTGGGGTACCGCTCTGCCGCCGAGGGGACCTGCGAAGAAGGTCGACCGCAGGCGGCCTGCACAGCGGCCGTTTTGGGTTCGATCAGGCGTTCGCTCGCCCTGGCTGCCACTCGTTGAATGATCGTTATCGGCAGGCGGCCTGCACAGCAGCCGGCATCTTTCCAGAAGAACAGCCATACCAGGTCTGGATGTGACCGTTCCAATCGACCTCTAGAGCATCACTTGGCTTGTCGTACTCACGCAAGGTCAGGGTTTGCCGCGTTCCGGTTGGGTAGGTCAACAGCAGTTGATTCGGCCACTGGTAGGTATATGTGAAGCTGAATTGCTTCTCAAATGGGACGACCGACCCTGTGGGTTGGTAATCCTTCCGCCAACCATAAGGTATCTTCTCGCGAATTGGATCAAAGAACCATACCGACGAGGCACTGAATTCATCTTCTGACGGCTTCCACCATGTCCCGGTCGCTGTTGTCCCCATGGGGGCGGGATCGGTGCCTGTTGATAGCGCACCGGTGGGGACGACAGGGGCACCGATCAGGGCCGTAACGAGGGTGGCGAGAAAAAGATGACGCTTCCATCCAGACACGGGGAGACACCCCACAACCTTCTTTTCCGCGAGGTGGTTCTATACCTCTACGGCACGATCACCACATTGAATTCCTCAGTCACCAGAGAGCCCAGCGGGCTGCTCAGCTTCTCAGCGCCCAGACGCCACGTCCCCTCAGCCGGTAGGCCGGCCGTCGCGTGGGCGAAGCCTTCCAGATCACCGAGCCGCGTGAACTTCGCGTCGAGCGAATGCCTCATGGTGACCCCATTCAAGGACATTCGCGGATGAACACCGCTCGCGCCCGTCCCGCTCACCATGTAGAAAGTGCCGGCGAAGGAATCCTGAGAAGGGTTCTGCTCGTACTCGAAGCTGAAATATCTGACGTTGTACCCAACACCCGAGCGCAGGGGCGGACACTCCGAGAGGAAGATGGGACGGCCGACTGATCCGAGCCTCAGAGGGTCTGAATAGGTTCCTGACCCCTGCAGCGAGTTGCACGGGATGTCTTGGAACTCCAAGCCCTTGGTTGAGCCCGCACTGGCCGGAGACGCCACAAGCCCACCAACCAGGGTTACTGCTGTTGTTGTGACCGTCGCGATACGCGAGATTCTTTTCCGTATGCGCATGACGGTTACTCCCACGGAGACCAGTCCGGCGATTTCATAGCAGCAAAGAGACCCTTTCAGCGCAGCACGATCCCGCAGTGATCGCAACATGGGGACACCTTGCTCCGTAGGCCCCAATAATCAACTCGTCAACGATCCAAAGGAAACGAGGGAGCGAAGAGACCGGAGAACAGAGGAGGCTCTACGACCGGTTCAGGTAGTTGTAGACGGTGAACCGGCTCACCCCGAGCGCGCTCGCCACGGTTTCCACGCCGTGCCGTACGGAGAAGGCGCCGCGTGCCTCCAGTGTCCGTACGACCTCCTGCTTGGCCTTGCGGTCCAGTTCGGCCAGCGGTTTGCCCGTCTTGCGCTCCATGGCGGCCAGGATGTGGTCCAGGGAGTCGGCCAGCTGCGGCAGGCGTACGGCGACGACGTCGGCGCCCTCCCAGGAGAGCACGACGTCGTCGGGGCCGGCCTCGTCCGGTGGGAGCATCTCGCCGCCCATGGCGTCGACCAGCGGTTTCACGGCCGCGATGAACGGCTCGTCCCCGGTGCGGGTCACCGGCTGTCCTCCCCGACCACGTTGACCTGCAGCGAGATCCGGGTGGCACCGGCCTCCAGGGTCTTGCGCAGCACTGCGTCCACGGCGCCGAGCACCGCGTCGGCGCGCCCCTCGGCGGTGTTGCCGAACGGGCCGACGTCCACCGCGTCCAGGTCAGCCGCCTCGATGACCTCACGGGCCACCAGCGCGTGCGCGGGCGCCTCGTCGAGGTCGAAGGGCTCGGTCGTGAACTCCACTTTCAGTCGCACGCGCTCAACCTAACGCGCGGCGCCGAGGCTGGGCAGTCCCCTCGGCCACGGGATCCCCGCGACGGACCCGCCGCCCTGGCCCGTAGAGCAGACGACGGCAGCTCACAGGGAGGGGACCTGAACGTGGCAGGGCAGCGAGTCAGACGGACCAGGGGTACGGCGGTGGCGCTGGCGGCCATGGCGGCGCTCACCGCGTCGCAGGCGCCGGGGGCGGTACCGGCGCGGGCTTCGGCGCCCGTACGGCCGGCACCCGCGGACCACGGGCCGAGCGTGTCCGGTGACACCCCGTACCGCACCGATCTCCCGCCGCTGCGGGCAGAGAGGCGCAGAGGCGGAACGCCGACGTCCGGCGCCGCGCTGCCGGCGAGCGTGTTCGCCGCCTACCGGCACGCCGAGGCGGAGCTCGCCCGCACCGCTCCCGGATGCCACCTGCGGTGGCAGCTGCTGGCCGCGATCGGACAGGTGGAGTCGGGACAGGCCGGGGGCGGCCGGGTGACCGCGGACGGGACGACGCGCACGCCGATCCTCGGACCGCGGCTGGACGGCGGAGCCTTCGCCCTCATCCGGGACACCGACGGCGGCGCCTACGACGGGGACGCCGTCTACGACCGTGCGGTCGGCCCCATGCAGTTCATCCCGTCGACCTGGGCCCGCTGGGGTGCGGACGGCAACGGCGACGGCCGTCTGGACCCGGGCAACGTCTTCGACGCCGCGCTCGCCGCCGGGCGGTATCTGTGCGCGGGCGGACGGGACCTGTCCGACTCCGCCGAGCTGGACCGGGCGATCCTCGGCTACAACCAGTCGTCGGCATATCTGCGCACGGTCCGGGCCTGGTACAGCTACTTCCTGTCCGGGCATCGAGTGGTGCCGGACCGTTCCGGCCCCGGCCCCGGCTCCGTCTCCGATTCCGGTTCCGGGGAGCCCTCGGCACGTCATGAGCCGTCGCGGCCGAAACCCACGCCGAAGCCGAGTCCGTCCCCCCGTCCGAGAGCCACCCCACCCCCGCCCACCCCCACCCCGTCCCGGCCGTCCACCAGGACACCCGAGCCCGAACTCCCCGCGCCCGCCCCGAGCCTCGGCCTGCCCGGCGGCGACCTCCTCCCCAGCGGGGAACCGCTGACCAGCAACGGTGTGGCATCAATGGCCGCCACCCCCTCCACAACCGCGGCTACCGGGCGGTAATGTCGCCACCCGCCGGACGGCACGCAACCGGTGGGTGAGCGCGAAGGGGCCCTCATGGCGACGAACATGCCTGCGGAGACATCAGCGGCCGACGACCGCTGGGAGCGCATGTGGAGCCACCGGGAGCAGCTGCTCAAGGTGGCCCGGCGCCGGTCGATGAGCCTGGAGGACGCCGAGGACGCGGTGCACGAGGCGATGCTGCGCGCCGCGGAACGCCCCGACCTGGACGACGAGCGCCTCGGTGCCTGGCTGACGACCGTGACCATGCGGCTGTGCGTGGACCGGTACCGCCAGGTCAACCGTGAGGCCGAGGTGCGCACCAGCCCCACGCTCGTCGCGCCGGGCCCGGTGCCCGTCGAGGAGGCGGTGTGCGACCGGGCCGAGGCCCGGTGGCTGGCGGTGCGCAGCGGTGAGCTGCCCGCGCGGCAGGCGGAGGCGCTGCGGCTGAAGTCGCAGGACCTGGACGTCGGCCAGGTCGCCGTACGGATGGGGCTGAGCTACCGGACGGTCGAGTCGCTGCTGGCCCGGGCCCGGCGGACGCTGCGCAACTCCCTCGCGGGCACGCTCGGCTTCGCACTGTTCCTGTTCGGGCGGGGGCGTACGCGGGCCGGCGGCAAGGTGCAGGCGGCGGCGGTCGCCTCGACCGCGGCCACGCTGGCGGTGGCGGGATTCGTGCTGCCGTACGCGCTCGACGGGGGCGGAAACGATCCGGCACCGCGGCCCCCCGCCTCCCGGAGCGCGGAGGCGCTCCGCACCGACGGCACCGGTCAGGCGCGCGTTCCGGGGTCGCGCGGATCCGCGCCCGGATCGGCCGGCTCCGGGCGTGACGCGACGGCGTCCCCCACCTCCGGGCCGCTGCTGCCGCTGTCCGTGCCGTCGCTGCCCGAGGTGTCCCCGCTTCCCTCGCTGCCGGAGGCGGAGGTCCCGCAGGTGCCGAGCCTGCCGGACGTGCCGGACATACCGGTCACGTCTGCCGTTCCGTCGGTTCCGGATGTCCCGGAGGTTCCGGATGTCCCGGAGGCTCCGGCGGTTCCCTCGGCTCCGGACACGTCCGCCCTGCCGTCCGCCCCGCTCTCCGTACCCACCGAGAGCACCGCAGGCACGCCCGCGGCGCAGCTGCCGTAACCCCGCCCGCACACCCACCCGCGACCCCGTCCGCAAACCCGTCCGAAAAAAATCGGCCGTCTCCGCGACGGACGCCCCGCCCCTCCCCGTAGAGCAGATGTCGAAGCCGCTCACGGGCGAGGGCACAGGCGAAGGGTGGACCGGATGGGTGTCGAGATCTGTGTGGAAGGGCTGACCAAGTCCTTCGGTCACCAGGTCATCTGGCAGGACGTCTCACTGACGCTGCCCGCCGGGGAGGTCTCCGTCATGCTCGGCCCCTCGGGGACGGGCAAGTCGGTGTTCCTCAAGACACTCGTCGGACTGCTGAAGCCGGACCGCGGCTCGGTCACGGTCGCGGGCCGGGACATCACCAGGCTGCGTGAGCACGAGCTGTACGAGGTGCGCAAGCTGTTCGGCGTGCTGTTCCAGGACGGCGCGCTGTTCGGCTCGATGACGCTGTACGACAACATCGCCTTCCCGCTGCGCGAGCACACCCGGAAGTCCGAGAGCGAGATCCGGCGGATCGTGCTGGAGAAGATGGACATGGTCGGACTGATCGGTGCGGAGGAGAAGCTGCCCGGCGAGATCTCCGGCGGGATGCGCAAGCGGGCCGGGCTGGCACGGGCGCTGGTACTGGATCCCGAGATCATCCTCTTCGACGAGCCCGACTCGGGCCTGGACCCCGTCCGTGTGGCCTACCTCAACCAGCTCATCGTCGACCTCAACGCCCAGATCGACGCGACCTTCCTGATCGTCACGCACGACATCGCCTCGGCCCGCCAGGTACCGGACAACATCGGGTTGCTGTTCCGGCGCGAACTGGTGATGTTCGGGCCCCGGGAGCAGCTGCTGACCAGCGACGAGCCGGTCGTACGGCAGTTTCTGAACGGCCGGATGCAGGGGCCGATCGGCATGGCGGAGGAGAAGGACGCCGCTCAGGTCGAACAGGAACTCGCCCAGCTCGTCGACGGGGCGCCCGTCCAGCACCTGACCCCCCGCCTGCTGCCGAGCCCCGGCATCACCCGCCCGCCCCGCTGGGAGGAGATCGCGAGACGGGAGGCCGCGCTGCACCGCAAGGAGGTGGCCGGCGCATGAGCCTGTCCCCCACCGGGGCGCTGCGGCACTCGGGCAACCTGTTCGCGCTGGCGCTGGACGTGCTGCGGACGATGCCCCGGCGGCCGTTCCAGGCGCGGGAGTTCATCCAGCAGGCGTGGTTCGTCGCGAGCGTCACGATCCTGCCGACGGCCCTTGTCTCGATCCCCTTCGGGGCGGTCATCGCGCTGCAGATCGGCAGCCTGACGCGGCAGCTGGGCGCCCAGTCCTTCTCCGGTGCCGCCTCGGTGCTGGCGGTGCTGCGGGAGGCCTCGCCGATCGTCACCGCCCTGCTGATCGCGGGGGCGGGCGGCACGGCGATCTGTGCGGATCTGGGGGCGCGGAAAATCCGGGAGGAGATCGACGCGATGCAGGTGCTCGGCATCGATCCCGTGCACCGGCTCGTCGTACCGCGGGTCCTGGCGTCGATGGTGGTGGCGGTCCTGCTCAACGGGCTGGTGTCGGTGGTCGGTGTCGCGGGCGGCTACTTCTTCAACGTCGTCCTGCAGAACGGCACTCCGGGCGCCTATCTCGCCTCCTTCACCACCCTCGCCCAGCTCTCCGACCTGTGGGCGGCCGAGATCAAGGCACTGGTGTTCGGGGCGATCGCCGCGATCGTCGCCTCGTACAAGGGGCTCAACGCCAAGGGCGGCCCCAAGGGCGTGGGGGACGCGGTGAACCAGTCGGTGGTGATCACCTTCATGTTGCTCTTCGTGACGAACTTCGTGATGACCGCCGTGTACTTCCAAGTCGTTCCGCAGAGGGGCTGAGGCATGGCGCTGCTCAATCGTCTGGAGGAGCTGGGCACCCAACTCTCCTTCTACGGCCGCTCGGTGGCGTGGACGGGCCGTACGGTGCGCCGCTACAAGAAGGAGATCCTGCGGCTGCTGGCCGAGGTGAGCTTCGGCCGGGGCGCGCTGGCCGTGGTGGGCGGCACGGTCGGGGTGATCGCCTTCCTGTCGTTCTTCACCGGCACGGAGGTGGGCCTGCAGGGCTACGCGGCCCTCAACCAGCTCGGCACCTCCAACTTCGTGGCGTTCCTGTCGGCGTACTTCAACACCCGGGAGATCGCACCGCTGGTGGCCGGGCTCGCGCTGTCCGCGACCGTCGGCGCCGGGTTCACCGCGCAGCTCGGCGCGATGCGGATCAGCGAGGAGACCGACGCCCTGGAGGTCATGGGCGTGCCGTCGCTGCCGTTCCTGGTGACGACCCGGATGATCGCCGGGTTCGTCGCCGTCATCCCGCTGTACGTGATCGGGCTGCTGTCCTCGTACCTGGCCGCCCGGACCATCACGACCGGCTACTACGGGCAGTCGACGGGCACGTACGACCACTACTTCCACCAGTATCTGCCGCCGGTCGACGTGTTCTGGTCGTTCGGCAAGGTGATCGTCTTCGCGGTGCTGATCATCCTGGTGCACTGCTACTACGGCTACCACGCGAGCGGCGGTCCGGCCGGGGTCGGCGTCGCGGTGGGCCGTGCGGTGCGGACCTCGATCGTGGCGATCAACGTCCTCGACTTCTTCCTGTCGCTGGCGATCTGGGGCGCCAACACAACCGTGCGGATCGCGGGGTGAGACCGGTGAGAGTGCTGAGACTGAGGCTGTACGGCATCGCCTTCCTCGCCGTGCTGGCGCTGTTGCTGTCGCTCGCGGTGGCCGTCTACCGGCAGGCGTTCACGCCCGTCGTGCGGGTCACGCTCCAGGCCGACCGGCTCGGCAACCAGCTCGATCCGGGGGCCGACGTCAAGCTGCGCGGGCTGCTGGTCGGCGAGGTGCGCACGGTGCACGCGGACGGGGTGAAGGCGACGCTCGGCCTGGCGCTCAAGCCGCAGTACGTCGCGTTCATCCCGGTGGACGTGCGGGCGCGGCTGCTGCCCAAGACGCTGTTCGGCGAGAAGTACGTCGACCTGGTGGCGCCCGCCCGCTCCTCGACCCGGCCGATCCGCGCCGGGGACGTCATCCCGCAGGACCGGACCAGGGTCGGCATCGAGGTGCAGGAGCTGATGAACGACCTGCTGCCGCTGCTGCGGACCGTCCAGCCGGGCGAACTGAACGCCACGCTCTCGGCGTTCGCCTCCGCCCTGGAGGGCCGCGGCGACCGGATCGGCGACAACCTCGTCCGGGTCGAGGGCTATCTGCGCCGTCTCAACCCGCATCTGCCGTCCCTGAAGGAGGACATCGCGCGGTTCGCCGACGTCGCCGAGGTGTACGGCGACGCGGCGCCCGACCTGATGCGGATCCTGCGCAACACCGTCACCACCAGCCGCACCCTCGTCGAGCGGCAGGACCGCCTGGCCGCGGCCCTGCGCAGCACCGCCACGGTCGCGGACACCGCGCGGGGCTTCCTCGACGACAACGGCGACCGGCTGATCACCCTGGGCCGGGTCTCCCGTCCCACGCTGGAGCTGTTCGCGCGCTACTCCCCCGAGTACCCGTGCCTGCTGGCCGGCCTGGTCCACCAGGAGGCGGCGGCGGAGCAGACGTTCCGGGGCGGCGAGATGCGGATCACCCTGGAGGTGGTCCGGCAGCGGCCCGGGTACGCGCCCGGCGAGGAGCCGCGCTACGGCGAGCGGTCCGGGCCGAACTGCCGGGGACTGCCGCATCCGCAGGTGCCCGCACCGCACACGAAACTCGACGACGGTACGTCCGCGGGCAGTGCGGGCGGCTCACCGCCGATGTCCGCCACATCCGCCGAACAGCGGGCGGTCGGCTCGCTCGTGGCGCCCGTGCTGGGCGTGCCCGCGGACGAGGTGCCGCCGGTCACGACCCTGCTGTTCGGTCCGCTGGCCCGGGGAACGGCGGTGAGCGTCGCATGAAGTCGTCAGGAGCCCGGCAGACTGCCGCACCCCTGGTCAGGTTCAGCCTGTTCGCGCTGGTGACGATCCTGGCGACGGCCCTGCTCGCCGCGACCATCGTCAATGTCTCCTTCACCCCGAAGGACACCTACCGGGCGGTGTTCACCGACGTCACCGGCCTGGAGGAGGGCGACGACATCCGGATCGCCGGCGTGCGGGTCGGGCAGGTCGAGGGCATCCGGATCAAGGACCGGACGCTGGCCGAGGTCACCTTCACGGTCGGCGCCGACCGGCCGCTGCTGGCCAGCACCGGCGCGGTCGTGCGGTACCGGAACCTGGTCGGGCAGCGCTACATCGCGCTCACCGAGGGCGCGGGCGACGGCACCCGGCTGCGGCCGGGCGGCACCATCCCGCTGTCCCGGACCCAGCCCGCGCTGGACCTCAACACGCTGCTGAACGGCTTCAAGCCGCTGTTCGCCGCGCTCAGCCCGAACGACGTCAACCAGCTCGCCACCGAGATCATCAGGACGCTGCAGGGCGAGGGCGGCACGGTGAACAGCCTGCTCGCGCACACCGCGTCGCTCACCTCGACGCTCGCCGACCGAGACGAGCTGATCGGCTCCGTGATCAGCAACCTCAACACCGTGCTGGAGACGCTCGACCGGCGCAGCGGCCGCTTCTCCGGGCTGCTGAAGGAGTTGCGGCGGGTGGTCTCCGGGCTGTCCGCCGACCGCAAGCCCCTCGGGGAGTCCCTGGTGAGCATCGGCGACCTGACGGAGGCCACGTCGGGGCTGCTGAAGGACGCCCGTCCGCCGCTCAAGGACGACATCGCCGAGCTGTCCCGGCTCACCGGAACGCTGAACAGGAACGACAAGACAGTGGAGGGTGTGCTGAAGCGGCTGCCGAACAAGCTGAACGAGCTGACCGGGACGGCGTCCTACGGCTCGTGGTTCAACTTCTACCTGTGCGACTTCGACGGCCGGATCGTGCTGCCGAAGACGAAGCAGGTGCTCACCCCGGAGATGCACGTGGCGCGGGCGAGGTGCGGCGCATGACCCGCAGGAACCGCCCGGAACCGCTGATGAAGGTCCGCATCGATCCGCCGAAGCTGCCGGGGACATGGCGGCTCCCGCGCCGGGCACCGCGCCCGCGCCGCCCGGAACCGCTGATGAAGGTCCGTATCGAGCCGCCCCGCCTACGGCTTCCGCGGATGCGCCGCCCACGTTTGCTCCCGTTCCGCGAGCGCAACCCCGTCGTGATCGGCGCCGTCGGCCTCACCACCCTCGCCCTGCTGACGGTCGCCGCGTTCAACGCCGACAGCCTGCCGGTGATCGGCGACGGCGAGACGTACAGCGCGGCCTTCTCGGAGGCGGGCGGCCTCAAGCCGGGTGACGAGGTGCGGATCGCCGGGGTCAAGGTCGGCAAGGTCGAGGACGTCGATCTCGACGGCGACCACGTCAAGGTGACCTTCAAGCTCAAGGGCGAGCCGCGGTTCGGCACGGCGACCGGCGCGTCGATCCGGGTCAAGACGATCCTCGGCGCCAAGTACCTGGCCCTGCACCCGAAGGGGCCGGGGCAGCTGAAACCGGGCAGTGAGATACCGCTCGCACGCACGGTCCCGGCGTACGACATCGTGCAGGCGTTCAGCGACCTGACGACCACGACGGAGGAGGTCGACACGGAGCGGCTCGCGAAGGCGCTGGACACCATCTCCACCACCTTCCAGGACTCGCCCGCCGAGGTACGCGCCTCCCTCAAGGGCCTGTCGAGGATCTCCCGGACGATCGCCTCCCGCGACAAGGCGCTGAGTGAACTCCTCGACCACGCCAACGGGGTCACCGGGGTGCTGGCGGAGCGCTCCAAGGACTTCACGGCTCTGGTCGATGACGGCAACAAGCTGCTGCGGGAGATCAGCAAGCGCCGCCAGGCGATCCACAAGCTGCTGCAGTCCTCCGCCGCGCTCGGCATCGAGCTGTCCGGGCTGGTGGAGGACAACCGCGCGGAGATCGGTCCCGCGCTGAAGAACCTCAACACCTTCGTGACGATGCTCGAACGCAACCAGGCGAGCCTCGACCGCAGCGTCAGGCTGCTCGCGCCGTACGTCCGGGTCTTCAGCAACACCCTCGGCAACGGCCGCTGGTTCGACGGCTACATCCAGAACCTGGTCGCCGCCCCGGTGGTGCCGCGGACGGGAGGCTCCCGGTGAACGCTCCGTTGAAGAAGCGCGTGGCCCTGGTCGCCGCCCTCGCCCTGGTCGCCGCGCTCGTGTACGCGCTGTGGCCGCATCCGGAGAAGGTGCGCGTCACGGCGTACTTCCCGCGCACGGTCGGCATCTACCCCGGCTCGGACGTACGGGTCCTCGGCGTCCGGATCGGCGAGGTCAGGAAGATCACGCCGGAGGGCGACCGGGTGCGGGTGGAGCTGGAGTACGACGAGGGCCGCAAGGTCCCGGCGGACGCGCAGGCCGCGATCGTCAACTCCTCGGTGGTGAGCGACCGTTACCTGCAGCTGCTGCCGGTGTACCGGAAGGGCCCGGTGCTGCGCAGCGGCGACGTCATCCCCGAGTCGCGCACGGCCGTCCCCGTCGAGCTGGACCGGATCTTCGACAGCCTGCACACCACGGCCGATGCGCTCGGCCCGAAGGGCGCCAACAAGGACGGTGCCCTGTCACGGCTGCTCGGGGTGAGCGCGGACAACCTCGACGGCCAGGGGAAGAACCTCCACCGGACGGTCGAGGACCTCTCGCAGGCGGTCACCACCCTGTCCGACGGGCGGGGCGACCTGTTCGGCACCGTGCGGAACCTCCAGGTGTTCACCGCCGCGCTGGCGGCCGACGACAAGGACGTGCGGTCCTTCAACACCAGTCTCGCCAAGGTCGCCGAACAGCTCGCCGGGGAGCGCGAGGACCTCGCGGCGGCGCTGAAGAACCTCGGCGCCGCCCTCGGGGACGTGGCCGACTTCGTGAAGAAGAACAAGAAGTCGCTGTCCTCGAACGTGCGGGGCCTCAGCAAGGTCACCAAGGTGCTCGTCACCCAACGGGCCGCGCTGGAGGAGCTGTTGGAGGTCGCGCCGACGGGCCTGTCGAACCTCCAGAACGCCTACAACGCCGCCGCCGGCACCCTCGACACCCGCAACAACATGAACGGCGGGCAGGATCCGGCCTCCGTGCTGTGCTCCTTGCTGAAGACGACGGGGGACGAGGGCGGGAAGAACCGCGACTGCCGGGAGTTGCGGGGGCTCTTCGACTCCCTGCCCGAGGTGCCGACGGCGCCGTCGGCGTCCGGGACGGTCGACCGGACGCTGGGCGGAATCCTGGGGGCGAAAGCATGAGCGTGCCGCGCAAGGGTCAGGTGGCCGCGTGGACGGCGGTGGGCGCGCTGCTGCTGTCCGGCTGCGACTTCAACGGCTGGTACGACGTCCCGCTGCCCGGCGGTGCCGCCTCGGACGGCCACGCCTACCACGTCACCGTCGAGTTCCGGGACGTGCTGGACCTGGTGCCGCAGTCGGCCGTGAAGGTCGACGACGTCACCGTGGGTGCCGTCGAGAAGGTGGAACTGGACGGCTGGCACGCCCGGGTGCGGCTGCGGATCGCCGACTCGGTGAAGCTGCCCGCCAACGCGGTCGCCGAGCTGCGGCAGACCAGCATGCTCGGCGAGAAGTACGTGGCCCTGTCCCCGCCGCCGGGTGTCGCACCCGTCGGACGGCTCGGCGACGGCGACCGCGTACCGCTGTCCCGCAGTGGCCGCAACCCCGAGATCGAGGAGGTGCTCTCCGCGCTGTCCGCGCTGCTCAACGGCGGCGGGGTGGCCCAGCTCAAGACGATCACCGTCGAGCTGAACAAGGCCCTCGAAGGCCGTGAGGACCGGGTCGGCTCGCTGCTGAAGGAGCTCGACACGTTCGTCGGCGGCCTGGACGACCAGCGCGCGGAGATCGTCCGCGCGATCGACGGCATCGACCGGCTCGCCAAGCGGCTCGGCAAGGAGAAGCGGACCATCGCCACGGCCGTCGACACCATGCCGCCCGCGCTGAAGGTCCTCGCCGACCAGCGACGCGACCTGACGAAGATGCTCACGGCCCTGTCGAAGCTCGGTAGGACCGGCACCCGGGTCGTGAACGCCTCCCGGGACGACACGGTCGCGAACCTCAAGCGGCTCCGGCCGATCCTGGAGCAGCTCAACAAGGCGGGCGACGACCTGCCCGACTCCCTGGAGCTGCTGACCACCTATCCGTTCCCGCGCAACGCGACGGACGCCGTCAAGGGCGACTACGTCAACCTCAAGGTCACCGCCGACCTCGACCTGGCGGGCATCTACGGCAACCTCACCGGCAAACCCGGCCAGGACAAGGGCGACGACGGCTCGGACACCCCCGGCACCCCCGACCTGCCGAAGCTGCCGGACGTCCCGCTGCCCACGGCCACGCCGAGCGTGCCGGGCCTCCCCGAGGCGCCCGAGGCACCCGAGGCGCCCTCGGCGCCGTCCTCGGACGGCGGCGTGCTGTGCCCACCGGTGTGCACCGCCGGCTACGGCACCCCCGCGGACGGTCTGCCGCCGGGGATCGACCTCGCGCTCGCCGAGCTGATGCTGAAGGGGATACAGCCGTGATCACACGTACGGTCAAGGCCCAGCTGCTCGCCTTCACCGCCATCACCGCGGTCGGGGTGTCCTACGTGGGAGCCCGGTACACGGGTCTCACGGACGCCCTCCTCGACCGCGGGTACACCGTGCGGGCCGACTTCGCCGACTCCGGGGGGATCTTCTCCGGTGCCGAGGTCACCTACCGCGGGGTGCCGGTGGGGCGGGTGGGCCCGCTGCGGCTGACCGCCTCCGGTGTGTCGGTGGCCCTGAAGATCGACGACGGGGCACCGCGCATCCCTCAGGACACGCTGGCCGTGGTGGCCAACCGCTCGGCGGTCGGCGAGCAGTACGTCGACCTCCAGCCGCGCCGGAACGGCGGCCCGTACCTGCTCGACGGCAGCGCGATCCCCCGCGAGCACACCCGGGTGCCGCTGGCCACCACGGACCTCGTGCTCAGCCTCGACCGGCTGGTGAACTCGGTCGGCAAGGACGATCTGCGCACCACCGTCGACGAACTGGGCAAGGCCTTCGCCGGCACGGGACCGCACCTCGGCCGCCTGGTGGACTCCGGCAACGCGCTCGTCGAGTCGGCGTCCGACGCGCTCCCGGAGACCGTCTCGCTCATCGAGGACTCGCGGACGGTGCTCAGGACGCAGGCCGACCAGGGCTCGGCGATCAGATCGTTCTCCCGTGACCTGGCGGCGCTCACCGCGCAGTTGAAGTCGAGCGACGGGGACCTGCGGCGGCTGATCGACACCGCGACTCCCGCCGCCGTGGAGGTGAACTCGCTGCTGAAGTCCACCCGGCCGACCCTGCCGGTGCTGCTCGCCAACCTCATCAGCGGCGGCCAGGTGACGCTGGCGCGGCTGCCCGGCGTGGAGCAGGCCCTGGTGACCTTCCCCGTGGTGGTCGCCGGCAGCTACACCGTCATCCCCGGCGACGGCACCACCCACTTCGGGCTGGTCCTGAACGCCGACGACCCGCCGCCCTGCACGCAGGGCTACGACACCCGGCGGCGCGACCCCGCCGACACCAGCACGCGCCCGGCGAACACCGACGCCCGCTGCACGGCACCGCGCGGCGGCGACATCTCGGTGCGCGGCGCGCAGAACGCCCCCGGCGCCGCGCCCCGCACGGGCAGGGGAAGCCAGGCGGCGTACGTCACCCCGTACGACCCGGAGACCGGCGGCGCCACCGGCCCGGAGGGAAGGCCCGTCGAGATCGGCTCGACCGGCGGCGAACGGAACACGTTCGGAAAGGAGTCGTGGCAATGGCTGCTCGTCGGACCGATGGCATGAGCGGAGGGCTCCGCGCACCCCGCGGCGCCCTTCTCGCACGGGCACTCAGACCGCTGCTGCGGCTGCGGAGGCTGGTCACCGGACGCGCGGACGGCGGGCGGAGCACACCACAGTCCGGACGGCGGCGCCGGGTGCTGTCGGCGGTTCTCGTGGCCGCGACGGCACTGACGAGCGCGCTGGCGGTGTGGCTGAGCCTCCAGTTGCACGACCAGCGTCAGGCGGACCAGCGGCGCCAGGACATCCTGGCCGCGGCCCGCCAGTCGGCGCTGAACTTCACCTCGCTCGACTACCGGCACTACGGCCGGGACAGCGCGAACGTGCTCCGGGGCGCCACCGGCGACTTCAGGAAGGAGTTCGCCGCGCAGACCGAGCAGCTGACCAAGCTGGTCGCCGAGAACAAATCCGTTTCCGAGGGACAAGTCCTCGAAGCGGGCATCGTCCGGTCCGACGCGCGCTCGGCCCGCGTCCTGGTGGTCGCCGACAGCAAGGTGACCAACACCGCCGCACCCGACGGGGAGGCGCGCACCTATCGGCTGCAGCTCGACCTGGTGCACCGGGACGGCCGCTGGCTGACCTCCGACGTCGAGTTCGTCGGCTGACCGGCACACGAGTGAGGAGCAGGACCATGGCGAACCGCACCATGACGGCGGCCAAGCGCGCGGCGGCCAAGCGCGCCCAGCGGGCGGAACACCCCCGGCAGACCGGCGACGACCGGCCGGAGGAGCAGCGGTCCGGGCCGGCCGCGGTGATCGAGGCCAGGAACGGCTGGGACGACCCGCCCGAGCCGTCACCGAAGTCCCCGGAGCCGGCCGAAACTCCGCTGGAGCGGCCCCGGCGAAGGCTGTACACCCTGGTACTGGCGCTCGTCCTCGTGGCCGGTCTGGTCGCGGTCGCCGTGCTCGGGTGGCAGTACCGGGAGGGGCGGCGGGCCCAGGACGCCCGGGACCAGGCACTGACGGCCGCGCGGCAGGCGGCGCCGGTGGTGCTGTCGTACGACTACCGCCATCTGGACCGGGACTTCGCACGCGCCCGCACGCATCTGACCGGGAAGTTCCGCGACGAGTACGCGAAGACCACCAGGACCGTGGTCGCGCCGACGGCGAAGAAGTACCACGGGGTGGTGAAGGCGACGGTCGTGGAGCCGCCGGGCGGCGGCGCCCCCGCGGCCTCCGTCGTGTCGGCCTCGCCGGACCGGGTCGTGGTGCTGCTCTTCGTCAACCAGGTGACCCGGAGCACCCAGGTCTCCGGGCCGCGTCTGGATCTGAACCGCGTCCGGATGACACTCACGCGCACCGCGGAGAGCTGGAAGGTGAGCGCCGTCGACGCCCTCTGACCGCGCGCGTTGCTTGCGGGCCCCTTGACAGGTCTTTCACGGAACTCCCGCGTCGTCGCCCAGTTGGTCGCGTCCCTGCGCGCGCAGGGCGACGTCGGCCTGGACCACTCGGCGCTGCTGCGGGGCGTGGAGCGTCTCTCGGGCGCCCAGGTCTGACGTCCTCCCTCTGGGGGTGCGGATCCGGTCGGCGCGCAGCAGCCTGAAGGCATGGCACATCCGACGGAGCATCCGCACATCGTGGTGCACGCCCCGGCCCTGGACGGTTCCCGGCGGGTCACCGAGGGCGACGAGACACTCGGCGTCGCCTCGCACGTCGACGATGTCGGCGAGATCCTGCGGCTGGCCGACCTGTACGTCACGGACGTCGCGGAGAGCGACCTCATCGAGTGGCAGGGCGGCGGGCCGGACGACTGGCCGGGGCTGTCCGAGCACCACGAACACCGCGAACACTAGGCGCGTACGTCACGGGACGTAGGCCGGCTACGACATGCTCAAATCAACCTCTGAAACCGGCACGGCGAGGCTTCGACGGCCCCCTGCCTGGGGCACAGTCTCCTCACACGGGGCCCGCCGGCACGGGGGCGGCGGGCCCCGGCACGGGGGTGATGTGATGGGCGGCGCGGAGCCGGTCCGGCTGGAACCGCACGAGATGGCGCTCCTGCGGGGCGGGCCCCGCGCCGCCGTCACGGTCGCCGTGGTGGGCCTGTACCTGCGGGGCGCTGCTCAGGCCGGCCGGACGGGGACGATACGGGCGCTGGAGGCGGTCACCGACTCGGAGGAGTCGCCGCCGGCCCTGCCACCGCTGGAGGGCGCGGTGTACGCGTCCCTCCAGAAGCCCTGCGGGCTGCGGGAGTTGGTGAGGCGGTCGGAGATCCGGCTGGCGGTGGCCCTGATGCGCATCCCCCTCGCGAAGGCCGGGTTGCTGCGCTACCCGCTGCTCGGCCCGACACGCGGCGCCCGCCGCCATGTGCGGGATCTGCAGGAGCAACACCCCCTGCCCAGGAGCCGACGCGGACTGACGGACCACGACAAGCTGGTCGCCGTCGCGCTGCACGGTGAGGCGGCCCTGCCGGTGCTCGTCCCGCGCTTCGCCCTGCGGGCGGGGCTGATCCCACGGGCCGACGTGGCGGACAAGGGGATGCTGCGGCACTCCTCGCGCGGCGGAGGGGGCGGCTCGTCAGGCCGCGGCTACTCCTGCGGAGCCTCCTGCGGCAGCGGCTCGTACTGAGCAGAGGGTGCTGATGTCGTTGGTGGCCGACATGGCGATGTCGGTGACGCGCTCCAGGATGGCCTCGACGACGACCGGCACCCGGTACTCGGCCGCGAGCTTCCCGGCCTGCTCGAAGGCGGCACCCAGCTCCTCCGGGTCGGTCACCCGGATCGCCTTGCAGCCGAGGCCCTCGGCGACCCTGACGTGATCGACGCCGTAGACGCCCAGCTCGGGCGCGTTGATGTTCTCGAACTCCAGCCTGACCTGGAAGTCCATGTCGAACGCACGCTGCGCCTGCCGGATCAGGCCCAGGTAGGAGTTGTTCACCAGCACATGCACGTACGGGATCCTGTGCTGGGCGCCGGCGATCTGTGAGAGACCGATCGCCGAGACGTACCGGGTCTCGGGGCCGAAGGCCTTGTTCATCTCCTCGTAGACGCGTTGCGGCTTGATGGGGATGTCGTCGAAGTGCGTACGGCGCTGGAGGCGTGCCTTCCGCTCCTGCGCCGCGGCGGCCCAGCCGGAACGGTCGGGCAGTTCGCCCTTCGCCCTCAACTCGGCGAACTCCACGAGGAGTTCGGCCGCGTCGGCATTGATGACGCCGCCTCCTGCGACGATCAGGGGCCGCTCGGCGGCGTTGAGCATGCCGAACGCCTTCTCGATCTGGGGGCGGCTCGCGGCCGGCTTGCAGACCGGGAGCGGTTGGTAGGTCTCCGGGTCGAACTCGATCTCCGTCAGCTGGACGTCGACCGGCAGGTCGATCAGGACCGGGCCGGGACGGCCGGAGCGCATGAGGTGGAAGGCCTGCTGGAAGACGCCGGGGACCTGCCCGGCCTCCAGGACGGTGACCGCCATCTTCGTGACCGGCCCCGCGATGGAGGCGATGTCGACGGCCTGGAAGTCCTCCTTGTGGAACACGGCGGTCGGGGCCTGGCCCGTGACGCACAGGTTCGGGAGCGTATAGCGGAATTATTCTTCTGCTATGTGGAAGTAAGGTAAAGGGGGCGTGCAGGGCCGTCAAGAGCCCCAAAGCGACGGACAACCGGGGGCTTCCTGGAGGACGATGAGGGCCATGTCCGAGAGCATCTCGGTGCCCTGTCCGGCCTGCGGGCGGGAGCACCGCTACGCCCCGCCGTCGTATCCGTGCGCCTGTGGCACGCCCGTCACCCCGCCCCTCGACCGGCATGGGGTCACGACGGCCGTCACCCACCGGGCGTGGGACGAGGAGTGGGTGACCGTGCGCTGCCCCGCCTGCGGGCGCAAGGACGAGTGGCCGCGTCCGGAACTGGGCTGCCCCTGCGGGACGGTGCTGCGCGTGCCGGTCGCGCGCGCGGCCGTCGGCAGGACGCGGCGTGCCCCCACGCCCCGGCGCCCCGCCTACCGGCCCGTCCCGGTGCGTACCGCTCGCGACGCCGTCACGGCCGTGGCCCTGTATCTGCGGTGGCTCGGCTACCTGGACGTCCGTCGTGCGGATCAGCGGCCCACGGCCGGCATCGGGCTCGCCGCCTCCGGGATCCTGGCCCAGGTCGACCCGTCGGTGCGCCCGGCCTCGGTGCGTGACGTGGAATGCCTGTGGCTGACGGCCATGACGGAGTCCGCCGCGTGCGTCTACTTCTCCCTCGCCGGGTACGCCGACGACGCCCGCGCCCGCGCCGACGCCCTGGGGGTCCCCCTGTTCCTCCTCGAACTCTCCGGCGTGCTGCGGCCGGTCAACGGCTTCGCCGACGAACTGCACGCCACAGTGGCCTGAGCGCCGAACGGCGCTGTGCGCTCCCACGGATCGTGGGAGCGCACAGCGCACTTGTCCGGCTGCTAGGCGGCCGGCTCGACCTGGTGACCGTCCGTCGCGGTGTCCCCGGCGAAGTTCGCGTCTCCACCGTAGGTCGCGGTGATGGTGTACGGGCTCCCCGCATCGTCCGTGTACGTGTGGGTGGTCGTCGCGGTTCCCCCGACCAGGGTTTCGGTGACGGCCGGCGACCCGTCACCGAAGTCGAAGGTCACCGTCCCCGTCGGCGTACCCGCACCCGGAGCGTCCGCGGTCACCGTCGCCGTCACCGACACCGGCTCGCCCTCGACCGACGGATCGGGAGCGGACGTCACCGTGGCCGTGGTCGCCGCCTGGTTCACCGTCTGGGTGTCCGTAGCGGTGTCCCCGGCGAAGTTCGCGTCTCCACCGTAGGTCGCGGTGATGGTGTACGGGCTCCCGGTCACGTCCGCGTAGACGTGGGTGACCGTGGCCACCCCGCCTGCCACCGTCGCGGGAACCGTCCCCGACCCGTCACCGAAGTCGAAGGTGACGGTCCCCGTGGGCGTCCCGGCCCCCGGAGCGTCCGGGGTGACGGTCGCCGTCACCGTCACCGGCTCGCCCACCACCGACGGATCGGGAGCGGACGTCACCGTGGCCGTGGTCGCCGCCTGGTTCACCGTCTGGGTGTCCGTGCCCGAGGCACCGGCGAAGTCGCCGTCCCCGCCGTACGCGACGCTGATGGTGTAGGGGCTCCCTGACGCGTCCGTGTAGGTGTGGGTGGTCGTCGCGGTTCCCCCGACGAGGGTTTCGGTGACGGCCGGCGACCCGTCACCGAAGTCGAAGGTCACGGTCCCCGACGGTGTCCCCGCGCCCGGAGCGTCCGGGGTGACGGTCGCCGTCACCGTCACCGGCTCGCCCACCACCGACGGATCGGGAGCGGACGTCACCGTGGCCGTGGTCGTGGCCTGGTTCACCGTCTGGGTGTCCGTGCCCGAGGCACCGGCGAAGTCGCCGTCCCCGCCGTAGGTCGCGGTGATGGTGTACGGGCTGCCCGCCGTGGCGGCGTACGCGTGCGTGACCGTGGCCACGCCGCCCACCAGGGTCCCCGTCGCGACCGGGCTGCCGTCACCGAAGTCGAAGGTGACCGTCCCCGTCGGCGTCCCCGAACCCGGGGCGTCCGCGGTCACCGTCGCCGTCACCGTCACCGGCTCGCCCACCACCGACGGGTCGGGCGTGGAGGTCACCGTGGCGGTCGTCGCGGCCTGGCCCACGGTCTGGGTGTCGGTACCGGTGGAGGCGTTGAAGTCGCCGTTCCCGGCGTAACCGGCGGTGATGGTGTACGGGCTGCCCGCCGTGGTGGCGTACGCGTGCGTCACCGTGGCCACGCCGCCCACCAGGGTCCCCGTCGCGACCGGGCTGCCGTCACCGAAGTCGAAGGTGACCGTCCCCGTCGGCGTCCCCGCACCCGGGGCGTCCGCGGTCACCGCCGCCGTCACCGTCACCTGCTCACCCACCACCGACGGATCGGGCGTGGAGGTCACCGTGGTCGTGGTGTCCGCCGCGCCGACCGTGTGGGGGTCGGTGTCCGAGGAGCCGGCGAAGCTGGTGTCCCCGCCGTAGGTGGCGATGATGGTGAACGGGCTGCCGGTCGCCGTCGTGTAGGTGTGGGTGGCCGTGGCCACGCCGCCCACGACGACTCCGGGGACCGGCGTGGAGCCGTCGCCGAAGTCGAAGGTGACCGTTCCCGTCGGCGTCCCCGCACCCGGCGCGTCCACGGTCACCGTCGCCGTGGCCGTCACCTGCTCACCGACCAGCGACGGATCGGGTGCCGACGTCACCACGGTCGTCGTGGCCGACTGGTTCACCGTGTGGGTGTCGGTGCCGACGGACGGGCCGAAGTTGCTGTTGCCGGTGTAGATGGCGGTGATGGTGTGGGGACCGACGGTCAGGGCACTGGTGGTGACGGTGGCGGTGCCCGCGGTGACGGGAGCGCTGAGGACCGGTCCGCCGCTGATGACGAAGAACACCGTCCCGCCGGGCGTACCGGCTCCGGGCGCGTTGGGCGTCACCGTGGCGGTGATCGTCACCTGCTCGCCGACGACCGACGGATCGGGGGTCGACGTGACCGTGGTGGTCGTCGCGGCCTGGTTGACCGTCTGCGTGTCGGTGCCGGTGGAGGCGCTGAAGTCGCCGTTCCCGGCATAGGTGGCGGTGACGGTGTAGGGGCTGCCCACAGTGCTGGTGTAGGTGTGGGTGACCGTCGCCTCGCCGCCCACCAGCGTCACGGTCTCGGCCGGTGTCCCGTCCCCGAAGGTGACGAGCACGTTTCCGGTCGGTGTTCCGGCGCCGGGTACATCGCTGGCCACCGCCACGGAGATGTCGACCGGCTGGCCGACCACCGAGGGATCGGGGCTGGTGGTGACCGTTGTGGTGGTTCCCGCCGCTTCCACAGTGTGTGTGTCGGTGCCGGTGGAGGAGTTGAAGTCGGCGTCACCGTTGTAGGTGGCGGTGACGGTGTAGGGGCTGCCGGAGGTACTGGTGTAGGTGTGGGTGATCGTCGCCGTTCCCCCGGAGACCGGCACGGTCTGGGTGGGGCTGCCGTCCCCGACGTCGAAGGTGACCGTCCCCGTCGGCGACCCGGCTCCCGGGGCGGTGGGAGCGACGGTCGCGGTGAACGTCACCTGCTCCCCCACCTCCGACGGGTCCGGACTGGACGTCACCGTCGTCGTCGTCCCCGCCGCGGTCACCGTCTGGGTGTCGGTACCGGTCGAACCGGTGAAGTCGCCGTCACCCCCATACGTCGCGGTGACAGTGAACGGACTGCCCGTCGTCGAGGTGTAGGTGTGCGTGGCCGTCGCCACACCGCCCACCACCGGAACCGCCACCGTCGCGCTGCCGTCACCGAAGTCGAACGTCACCGTCCCCGTCGGCGACCCACCACCCGGGGCGACGGGAGCCACCGTCGCGGTGAACGTCACCTGCTCCCCCACCACCGACGGATCCGGACTCGACGTCACCGTCGTCGTCGTCCCCGCCGCGGTCACCGTCTGGGTGTCGGTACCGGTCGAACCGGTGAAGTCGCCGTCACCCCCATACGTCGCG